>NZ_FXUW01000001.1:1312500-6342500 GCF_900182715.1 Streptomyces sp. Ag82_O1-12
GTGCGGGGGCTGCGGACGCTGCTGGATCACCCGGACGTCCTGCGTACCCAGCTGACCGCGCTGGCGAAGGCCGCCGAGGGGCTGCCGGTCTACCTCGAGGTCATGGCCCCGATGGTGGCGGACCGTACGGATGCCCGGGCTTTCGCGGCCGCGTGCCGTGAGGCTGGGCTGCGGGCGAAGTTCGGCGCGATGGTCGAGATCCCGTCGGCCGCTCTGCGGGCTCGCTCGATCCTGCAGGAGGTCGAGTTCCTGTCGCTGGGGACCAACGACCTTGCTCAGTACACCTTCGCCGCCGACCGTCAGGTGGGTGCGGTCTCCCGTCTGCAGGACCCGTGGCAGCCCGCGCTTCTCGACCTGGTGGAGCTGTCCGCCGAGGCGGCGAAGGCTGAGGGGAAGAGCTGTGGTGTGTGTGGTGAGGCCGCGTCCGACCCGTTGCTCGCGTGCGTGCTGACCGGTCTGGGTGTCACCTCTCTCTCGATGGGTGCCGCGTCGATTCCCTATGTCAGGGCGACGCTGGCGAAGTACACGCTGGCGCAGTGCGAGCGGGCCGCCGCGGCGGCCCGGGCCACGGACAGCGCCGAGGACGCGCGCAGCGCGGCGCAGGCGGTGCTGTCGGGCGAGTAGCTCCGGCCTTGCTGCCGACGCTTCCCGGGAGGGGCGCTCCACTGAGGTGGGGCGCCCCTCCGGCGTTCTCAGTGCTGGTGGCCCTGGGCGGGTTTCTCCTCGCCGAGGTCGGGCGGTGCGCAGTAGTCGACGTTGGATTCCGGGGAGATGAGGTCTCCGGATTCGATGTCGGTGCAGTAGGCGTCGAAGACCTCTCCCGCGGTGAGGGGTTCGAGTCCGTATGCGCGCATGCGCCAGCCGTAGACGCGGTCGGGTGTGTCCGGGGCGCTCACGCGGATGACGAGTCCTCCGGGACTTTCGGTGGCCAGGCCGAGGGCCAGGACCGTGGTGAACTCGAGGGCTTCGGTCTCGTCCAGTTCCAGGGCGGCTCCGTCGTCGGCGATGTGGAGGGCGGCGATGAGGGTTTCCGGTGGTCCGGTGACGCTGCAGACGAGGTGGCGGTTGCCGGGCGGGGCCGTGTCGAGGATGCGGACGAGGAGGCCCGCGGCTCGGGTGAAGGCGGCGCGTCCGATGTCTTCGCCGCAGGAGGTGCAGGCGCCAAGTCGGGCGAGGAGGGTGGTCGCGTACTCCCAGGTGGCCTGCCGGACGGCCTCGTCGACGAGGGCCGGGACGAGGTCGGTCAGCGGCCGGCCGTCGTAGGGAAGGGTCGGGCCGGTGGCCGCGATCTGTGCGGTGAAGCGGGTGCGGCTCGACGGGTTGTCGGGGTCCAGGCCCTTTTGCGTGCAGAACTCGGCGTATTCCTCGGGGTCGAAGAGGGCCACTGTGGTGTGGCTGCCCTGCAGGGCTCGGGCCCTGAGGAGGGACTCGACCTGTTTCAGGTAGGTCGCGTGGTCGGCGAAGGTGAAGGTGCGGTAGCGCCGCATGGCCCTGAAGTCGTGTTCGTCGGTGAGCAGGCCGATGGTGCCGGCGATCTCGCGGTGCAGGACGCGTCGCATGGTGCGGTTGTCGGTGTGCGCCATTGTTTCCCCCTGTGCACGGTCGATCAATGCTCACTCACAGTAACCGGCGGCACTGACAATCGGTCCGGGCATGGTGAGCGTGCACGCAATCGAGAGCTGAAGGCGCAGGTCACAGTGAGTGTGTGCGGCGACCTGCGCCCTGAGTCATGGTGACGGGGGGTTGCGCGGCGGTGGTCAGGCGCGCTTGCGGGCCAGGTCCTCGTAGAAGTTCAGCAGGTCGAGGTTGTCGATGGAGCCCGGGTTGACCGCCTTCTCCAGCGGGGTGCCTTGCAGGAGGCGCTTGACGGGGACCTCGATGCGTTTGCCGGTGAGGGTGTGCGGGACGCCGGGTACTTCGATGATCTCGTCGGGGACGTGGCGCGGTGACAGCTGCTCCCGGATCGTCTGCTTGATGCGGTTCAGCAGGGCTTCGTCGAGGACCGCCCCGGGGGCCAGATGGACGAAGAGCGGCATCCAGTAGCCGCCGTCGGGCTGCTCGATGCCGATGACGAGGGATTCCTTGATCTCAGGGAGCCGCTCGACGGCTTCGTAGATGTCGGCGGATCCCATGCGGACGCCTTGGCGGTTTAGCGTGGAGTCGGAACGGCCGTGGATGACGACCGATCCGCGGGAGGTGAGGGTGATCCAGTCGCCGTGCCGCCATACGCCGGGGTAAGTGTCGAAGTAGCTGTCGTGGTAGCGGCTGCCGTCGGGGTCGTTCCAGAAGTGGATGGGCATCGACGGCATGGGGTTGGTGACGACGAGCTCGCCGACCTCGTCGACGACGGGGTGGCCGCTCGGGTCCCAGGACTGCAGGTCGGTGCCGAGGCACGGGGCCTGGAGCTCGCCGACGTGGACGGGGAGGGTCGGTACGGCTCCGGCGAAGCAGGAGCACACGTCTGTGCCGCCGCTGACGGAGGCGATCCACAAGTCGTCGCGGACCTCGTCGTGGAGCCAGCGGAAGCCGTCGGGCGGGAGGGGCGACCCGGTGGTGGCGACGCACTGCACGGAGGACAGGTCGAAATCGCGGGAGGGGTGCACGTCGGCCTTGCGGCACGCCATGACGTAGGCGGCCGAGGTGCCGTAGAGGGTGGCTTTCGTGCGTTCGGCGATCCGCCACTGGGCGCCGGTGTCGGGGTATCCGGGGCTGCCGTCGTAGAGGACGATCGTGGTGCCGGTGAGCAGGCCGGAGACGAGGAAGTTCCACATCATCCAGCCGGTCGAGGTGTACCAGAAGAAGCGGTCTTCGGGGCCGAGGTCGCAGTGCAGGCCGAGTTGCTTGAGGTGCTCGACCAGGATGCCGCCCTGGGACTGGACGATGGCCTTGGGCAGACCGGTGGTGCCGGAGGAGTAGAGCACCCACAGGGGGTGGTCGAAGGGCACCTGTTCGAAGACGGGGTCGGTGTCGGCCGAGGTGAGGGCCGACCAGTCCAGGGCGCCCTCGGGTGCCTCGGTGCCGAGGAGCGGGATGTGGATCACTGCGCGCAGGGTGGGCAGTTCGCGGCGCAGTTCGCTGACGACGTCGCGCCGGTCGTGTTCCTTGCCGCCGTAGCGGTAGCCGTCGACCGTGAAGAGCACAACGGGTTCGACCTGCTGGAAGCGGTCGAGGACGCTGCGGGCGCCGAAATCGGGTGCGCAGGACGTCCAGACCGCACCGACGGCGGCTGTGGCGAGGAGGGCCACCACCGCCTGGGGGACGTTCGGGAGGTAGCCGCTGACGCGGTCGCCGGGGCGTACGCCGAGGGCGCGCAGTTCGGCGGCCAGGGAGCCGACCTGGCGGCGCAGCTCGGCCCAGGTGACGGGGCGTGGTTCGTGTGTCTCGTCGACGTGCAGAAGGGCCGGTTGGTCCGCGCGTGTGGCGGCCGCGCGAAGGGCGTGTTCGGCGTAGTTGAGAGTCGCTTCGGGGAACCACTGGGCGCCCGGCATCGAGCGGTCGCCGAGCACGCGCGCGTAGGGGTGCGAGAAGCGGACGTCGAACCATTCCGTGACGGCTCTCCAGAAGGTGTCCAGCTCGTCGACGGACCAGCGCTGCAGGCCGGCGTAGCCGCCGTCGGCGGGGGCGCCGTGGTGTTCGGCGGCCCAGGCCTGGAACCTGGTGATCCGTGCGCGGGCGATGCGCTCGGGGTCGGGCTGCCAGAGCGGCTGGAAACTGTCGGTCGACATGGTCGGCTCCCGGACTGTGCGCGTCGTGTGCGTCCTCCGCGCACGGGCTGGGGTGTGCGCGTGAGCGGCTGGCACGGACAATGCCATGTGATCGACTTCGGCACCAGGGTGCGCCGCACATAGTCCGTGTCGTGAAGATGTGGTCCTGGCACGGGTGAACGGCAGTTGAACGACACACGTGTGCGGGGCGGTGGGTGGCAGGGTGAGCAGCATGAACGGTCGTGACCTGGTGCGTTCGGTGAAAGCGGTGGCTTCGGTGGGGGCGGCGCAGGGTGTGCGTACCGTACGGGCAGCGTGGCGCAGGCGGCGGGCCGACGCCACCGGGCTGCCGGCGCGGGGGGCGGAGCGTGCGCGGGTGCCCGGGCTCGTGGCGGGAGCGGAGCCGGGGCCGGGCGGCGGTGTCGTCCGGTTCAGCCGGTCGGAGCTGCGGATTCTGGTCGCCGTGAACGGGGCCGTGTTCTGGGGCTGGGACGGGGCGGAGCCGGAGCCGTCGTACGCGCTGGCCGGCCGTTGTCCCGAGCCGGATCCTCGGGCGGTTCTGGAGCCGGACAAGGACGGCGGCTGGCGGGTGGTGGCCGAGCGGGTGACGGTGGTGGTCTCGCGGTACGGAGCGGTGGAGGTGCGCACCCCGGGTGGTGTGCCCCTGCGGCGTGATCTGCCGCCACGGTGGTGGGAGCCCGTCGGCGGCGGTCCGGCGCGGTGGATGCAGCGGTCGGAGGTGGGCGCCGACGCGCGGTTCTTCGGCCTCGGGGGGCGTAGCTCGGGTCCTCGGCTGCGGGACGGCACCTACCGGCTGTGGAACAGCGATCCCGGCCGTGCCTTCGCGCCCGGAGAGGACCCGCTGTACATCACGATGCCGGTGCAGCTGGTGGTGTCCGACGGCGGTACGCATCTGGCGTTCCACGACAGCTCGTGGGACGGCACGGTGACACTGCGGGCGGGCGAGGAGGGGGCGGGTTCCGGGCACGACCGTGCCGGGACGTGCGAGTTGCGGATGGACGGCGGGCCGCTGCGGTGCTGGGTGATGGTGGGCACCCCCGCGCGCGTGCTGCTCGCCTGGGCGTCGCTCACCGGGGCGCCCGCGCTGCCGCCCGCGTGGGCGCTCGGCCACCATCACGCGCGGTGGGGGTTCGGCAGTGAACAGGAGGTGCGGCGGATCGTCGCCGGCTACCTGGAACATGGTCTGCCTCTGGACGCCGTGCACCTGGACATCGACCACCTCGACGCACATCAGGTGTTCACCGTCGACCAGGACCGCTTCCCCAAGTTGCCCGTGCTGGCCGAGGAGCTCCGGCGGGACGGCATCCGGCTGGTGTCGATCGTCGACCCTGCTGTGAGGGCTCTTCCCGGCAACGCGGTGTACGAGGGCGGTGTGGCCGGGGAAGCGTTCGTGCGGGATGCCTCGGGGGAGGTCGTGGAGGGTGTCGGGTGGCCCGGGGAGGCGGTGTTTCCCGATTTCACGCACGCGCGCGTGCGTGCGTGGTGGGGCGGCCTCTACGAGGAGCGGCTCGCGCAGGGTTTCTCGGGGTTCTGGCACGACATGAACGAGCCCACGTCGTTCACCGCGTTCGGCGAGTCGACACTGCCGCGCTCGGCTCGTCATTCCCTGGAGGGACGCGGCGGTGACCATCGTGAGGCGCACAACGTGTACGCGCTGTGCATGGCCAGGGCAGGCTACGAAGGGCTGCGGAGGCTCGCGCCCGAGGAGCGGCCGTTCCTGTTCTCCCGCTCCGGGTGGGCCGGCATGCAGCGCTACGGCGGGACGTGGTCGGGGGACGTGGCCACCGGGTGGCCGGGGCTGCGGGCGTCGTTGGCGCTGGTGATGGGGCTCGGGCTGTGCGGCGTCCCGTACTCGGGGCCTGACGTCGGGGGCTTCGACGGGGATCCGTCACCGGAGCTGTATCTGCGGTGGTTCCAGCTGGGCGCGTATCTGCCGCTGTTCCGTACGCACGCGAGTCTGCGGGCGGGGCGCAGGGAGCCGTGGGAGTTCGGTGGCGAGGTGCTGGAGCACGCGCGCGTGGCGCTCGTCGAACGCCGTCGGCTGCTGCCGTACTTCATGACGCTGGCGCATCTGGCGAGGCGTACGGGAGCGCCCTTCGTGCGGCCGCTGTGGTGGGCGGAGCCGGAGGAGCGGGCGCTGCGCGACTGCGACGACGCCTTCCTGCTGGGTGACAGCCTGCTGGTGGCGCCGGTGCTGGCCCCGGGCGCCGACCGGCGTGCCGTGCAGCTCCCGTGGGGGCGCTGGTACGACACCGCGACAGGGCAGGCCTACGAGGGGCCGGGGCAGGTGCTCGTCGACGCTCCCCTGGCGCGGATTCCGGTGTTCGCGCGCGCGGGTGCCGTGCTTCCGGTACGCGGGGAGGACGGCGGGCTGGAACTGGAGGTGTGGGCACCCGCCCGGGGGCGGACCGGGGGTGGACTGGTCGTGCCGGACGGGGGCGACGGATGGGAGGAGCCGGAGATCGAGCGCTACACCGCTCGGTGGACGGGCTCCCGGGTGGCCGTCGAGCGGGAGGGCGAGAACGGCGGCGGCGCACCGTCCTACCCGGTGCGCGTCCGCGGGGCCGCAGAGCGCTGAGCTCAGATGTACCGGCCCTCGAACCACGCCCGCACGGCCAGCGTGTGCAGGGGGAAGGCGAGTTCCTCGGGCCTGCGCAGGAGGTGCCAGCCCTCCGTCTCGTCCGTGGCGGCGGAGGAGGGCAGGCCCTCGGCCGGGCGCTCCGGGAGGAGGCCGAAGAGCAGCAGGTGTCCGTCGGGAGAGCTCATCGCGTCGGCGAGCCGTACATCACGGCCGGCCGCGTCGATGCCGGTCTCCTCCCGGAGTTCGCGTATGACGGCCTGCCGCCAGTCCTCCCGGTCGTCGATGTAGCCGCCGGGCAGGGCGATGCCCCCGCGCGCGGGGGCGATGGTTCGGGTGATGACGACCAGGGCGGTGCCCTTGGTGTCGTACACGGGCTGGAGGGCGACCGCGACCGGGAGCGGATTGCGGTAGGCCACGGCCCCGCACACCGGGCAGGTGCGGGGCCAGCCGGTGACGCCCTCGCCGTAGGGCGCGCCGCAGCTCGAACAGTGGGTGTTCGGCGCGGAGTTGGAAGCGGAGTGCTGAGATTCGGACACGCGCGGACTGTAGCCGATCACGGAGAGGGCGCTTCGAGCAGGCTGCTCAGTGAGCGCTGGTGAGGGACTTCCTGGCCACGGGGAAGTCGAAGTACGTGTCCGGATGGGCCTCGGGCTTGAAGGTGTAGTGCCACCACTCCTCTGCCAGGTTCACGAAGCCGAGGCCTTCGAGGGTGCCCTTGAGCAGCAGTCGGTTGGCACGCTGTTGCCCCTGGATGCGGGGGTCGAGGGTGTGCGAGAGGGTGTCGAAGCAGTCGAAGCCGGTCCCCATGTCGATCGAGTTGTCGGGGAACCGCTCGCCCTTGGGGGCGAAGCAGGGCACGAGGGGCTCTCCGGGGTGATAGGGCCGAGTCGGCTTCGCCGGGAGCCTGACAAGCGTGACGTCCAGGGTCGAACCACGGCTGTGGCCGGATTTCGCCGCGATGTAGCCGTCGGCGAACAGCCGGGTCTTGTCGACGTTCGGGTAGAACTCGCCCTTCATCGCCTTGTCGTCGAGGTCCTCGGCCCAGCGGACGAAGTGGTCCACCGCGCGCTGCGGCCGGTAACAGTCGTACACCTTGAGGGCGTAGCCCTGGCGCAGGAGCTTGCGTTGGGCCTTGTGGAGGGCTTCGGCGGCGGGGCGGGTGAGGATGCAGAGGGGCTGCCGGTAGCCGTCGATGCGCTCACCCACGAAGTTGTGCGGGGTGACGTAGCGCATCTCCTGGATGATGGTCGGATCCACGCTTCTCAGCGCTACGAAGTCCTTCGGTGCCTTCGGGTCGGTGGCGGCCCGGGCGGCCGTGCTGGGTGCGGTCGATGCCAGCAGGGCGGCGAACGTGGTGATGAGGGCACGCGCCACGGTGGTGAGTCGTGTCATGCCCCTGCGTCTACCAGGCCCGGTGGCGTCGTGAAAAGGGGCCGCATGCGGAGTCCGCGACCGTGCGTTCGCTTCGGGATCGTGGACTGCCGATCTCCGACCGGCCGTGACACACTCCTGACGTGCCGTCAGATTCTATCTGCGGGGAGGGTGCTGTGGCGCGTGCACGAACACCTGTGGTGACGGGGTGGTTCACCGGGGAGGGGGACGACTTCCGGCTGCTCGGCACGCGTTGTTCGGCGTGCGCCTCCGTTTTCTTCCCCCGCGAGGACCATCACTGCCGCAACCCCGCCTGCGCGGGCGGCGAGTTGATGGAGGTTGCGCTGTCGCGACGGGGGCGTGTCTGGTCGTTCACGGACAGCCGGTACCCCCCTCCGTCACCCTACGTGACCGATCCGGAACTTTCCTGGGAGCCGTGCGCGTTCATCGCTGTGGAGCTGGAGGCCGAGCGGATGGTGGTGCTGGGACAGGCGGCTCCCGGGATCACCGTCGCCGACCTGGCGGTGGGCCTGGAGGTGGAGGTTGTACCCGGTGTGCTCCATGAGGACGCGGAGACGACCTGGACGACGTGGCACTGGCGGCCGACGGGGGTGACGGCATGACGGAAGAGGTGGCGGTGCTCGGCGCGGGCATGCACCCGTGGGGCAAGTGGGGGCACAACTTCGTGGAGTACGGCATCGTGGCGGCCCGCGAGGCGCTCGCGGATGCCGGGCTGGAGTGGCGGGACATCGGTGCGATCGTCGGTGCGGACACGGTGCGGGGCGGCTATCCCGGCCATGTCGCCGGGGCGACGTTCGCGAAAGCACTGGGCTGGCAAGGGGCCCGGGTCACCAGCGTGTACGCCGCGTGCGCGTCCGGGGCGCAGGCCATCGACGCCGCACGGGCCCAGATCCTCGCCGGGCTCGCCGATGTGGTGCTCGTCGTGGGGGCCGATGCCGCCCCCAAGGGGTTCTTCCGCCCTGCGGGCGGGGACCGGCCGGACGATCCCGACTGGCTGCGGTTCCGGATTCTTGGGGCTACCAACCCCGTGTACTTCGGGCTGTACGCCCGCAGACGCATGGCTCGGCACGGTGACACGCCGGAGGATTTCGCACAGGTCAAGGTGAAGAACTCGGCGATGGGAGCGCTGAACCCCCACGCGCGCTACCGCAGCCGCGTGACCGCCGAGGAGGTCGCCGCCTCCGCCGTGGTCGCCGACCCGCTGCGACTGCTCGACATCTGCGCGACCTCCGACGGCGGTGCGGCGGTCGTGCTCTCGAGCATGGAGTACGCGCGCCGGCACGGGCAGGCGGAGCCGGTGCGGATCCGCGCGGTGTCCACGGTGACCCCGCGCTACCCGAACACCGTGCTGGACCTGCCGGACATCGCCACGGACTCCGCGCGGGCGGTGGAGCCACCGGGTGAGACGTTCCGCAGATCGATCGCCCACACGGCCTATGAGGAGGCGGGCCTCGGGCCGGAGGACCTGTCGCTCGCCGAGGTCTACGACCTGTCCACCGCCCTCGAGTTGCAGTGGTACGAGGACCTGGGGCTGTGCGGGGAGGGCGAGGGCGTGAAGCTGCTGAGGGACGGGACCACAGCCCTGGGAGGGCGTATACCGGTGAACGTCAGCGGCGGACTGGCCTCCTTCGGGGAGGCCGTTCCGGCGCAGGCGATAGCCCAGGTGTGCGAGCTGACCCGGCAGTTGAGAGGCGTGGCGGGTGACCGGCAGGTCCCGGGAGCGCGCGTCGGCATCACCGCGAACCAGGGGCTGTTCGGGCACGGGTCGGCGGTGATCGCGGTGCGGTGAGCCCGCAGTGGCCCTGGACCGGCGGCGCGCTGCTGCTGCCTATGCTGACGCCGGTCCTTCCGCTCCATTGATCCCGCCCGGGGGATACGCTGTGTGATCACCCCGGAATCCTGCGTGAACGTCTCATGAACTGCGCTTGGGCGTGCCCCGGTGGCATCAATCATGCTTCCGTGCACTCCTGGACGGACACTCTCCGCTTCGCCTTCCAACCGGTGGTCAATCTGACGACCGGAGCGGTCGCGGGGCTGGAGATACTCGCCCGACCGGAGACCGGCGACGTCCTGGCCGAGGCTCGCCGGGACCCGGAGCTCGACTGCCGACTGGCGGTGTCGGCGATCCGCGCGGCGGCGGGGAAGGAGACCCTGCTTCCGCTGTTCGCCAACGTGTTCGCCGGGACCCTCGCCGACCTCGGGGGGCTCCCTTCCCTGCATGACGCCGTTCGTGAGGCCGGGCGGCTCCCCTGGGAGGTGACGCTCGACATCTGCCCGCCGTACACGCATGTGCCGCAGCAGGCTCTGCTGGAGGCGGTGACCGCGCTCCGCGGGCAGGGCTTCCGGATCTGCGCGGACGGTGTCGGGGACGGGGATGTGCCGTTGCGGCTGCTCTCGGACCTCGCCCCCGGCCTGGTCAAGCTGGACGCGTCGCTGCTGGCACGACCGGCGGTGGTGCGGTCGATGCGGACGCTGTGCGATGAGATGGGGGCGCTTCTGGCCGTGGAGGGGGTGGAGACCGAAGGGCAGTGCGCGGCGGCGCTGGCGGCCGGGGCCCAGCTGGCGCAGGGCGAGCTGTTCGCGCCGCCGGCCCGCCTGCCCGCCGCCGACGTCTACGTCCCGCCCCGCTCCCCCGCCGAGGCGCCGGCTCCGGGGTCCGGGCCGTCGGTGCGGGAGTTCGTCCGTCCCGCCGCCCTGCTGCCCGCCACCGCGTCCGCGGGGCAGGTACGAGCCCTGCTGACCGGGTCACCGGACGTGTCCGGGGTGCTGCTCGTGGACACCAGGGGCGTTCCGGTCCGGTCGGTGCACCGCTCCCGCTTTCTGCTGTCGATGTCGGGGCGCTACGGGCACGCCCTGTACGCCGACCGCCCGGCGGCCAAGCTCGGCGACCCGCCGCGGACGGTGGGCGTCGACGCCACGGCCTGGGAGGTGCTGGACGTGGTGGCGGTCGGCGAGCGGGACCGCACCTCGGACGACGTCGCCGTGGTGGACGAGTACGGACGGTGCGTGGGGGTCGTGCGGCTCGCCGATCTCGTGCGAGCCCTGGCCGAGACACGGGTGGAGGAGGCGGCGGGACTAAATCCCCTGACGCGTCTGCCCGGCTCGGACGCGATCACCGGCGAGGTCGACCGTCGGATCGCGGCCGGGCGGTCGTTCGCACTGAGCTGGTTGGACGTCGACGACTTCAAGCAGGTCAACGACGGGGCCGGATTCGCGGCGGGAGACGAGTTGATCAAGACGGTGGGCCGGGCATTGCAGCAGGCCGTGGCGGAGGGCGCGCGGGTGGGGCACATCGGCGGGGACGACTTCCTGGTGCTCGCCGATCCGGACGGTCTCGATCCGCTGGCCGCCTCGGTGCTGGACGCTCCCTGGTCGGCCGGGGGCCGGCCGGTCACGCTGTCGCTCGCGACGGTGCTGTGCGCGCCGGGCAGCGTGAGCGACCACCGGCAGGCCGCGGCCTGCCTGGCCCCGTTGAAGAAGGCGGCGAAGGCGCTGCACGGGGCGAGTTGGGTGCTGGGCCGGGCGGGCGTGGCGGGCCATGAGACCCGCCGCGGCTCGCAAACGACGCCGGAGCCTGGGCATGCGCCGGCATCGGCCGTGGCGTCAGCATCTGCGCCCGCGCCTGCCTCTGCCTCTGCCTCTGCCTCTGCCTCTGCCTCTGCCTCTGCCTCTGCGAGGTGCGGTATGGCGGTCGAGAGCGGCGCGCAAGGCATCTGAGACGTGAGGGCCGCCCCCCGCTCGGCCGTTGCCTGCTCGACGGTGGTCGAGCGCCGGCGCTTGCCCGTTCGACGGCCGAGTCGGCGCGTGGGCCGTGGAGTTGCGGCGCTGCCGAGGTCGTGCACGGGCGCGGCGGTGACCGGCCGCCAGCACCGGCCGTGACCGGTCGCAAGGCCCCCTCCGCGGCGGCCAGGGCCCCGCGGAACTCCTGCGGTTGAGAAACCTCCAGGTCAGGTGGATCCTGGACACGAGCAAGCGAGGAGTCAGGTGCGGCTGGGCTTTCGCCTCTGGCGGAGCCCGGCGGAGGCCGGACACCATCAGCCAAGCCTCGCGCGGCGCACCGGTGCCCGCGCGAGTCCGGAACAGATCTGAACAACGACCCGGGCGCCGCCATGGCCGAGCAGCCGGCCCGTCGGCCAGGTGCGATCCCGGTGGCCGTCGGATGGCCGTCAACCGTTGCGGTCGGCGACCTTGACGCTCTTTGGGTGCCGGTGAACACTTCCGGTGTCAGTCGACATCGCCGTACATAGTCGGCGTATTCCGGCACTGCGGCGCGTGGGTGCGCCTACGCCAAGGCCCATTCCCCACGGGCGATTCGGCTGCGACGGCACGCTCGTCACGGATGCCGGGCGGGGCGCGGGATCACCCTGCTTTCGGCTGAGGTAGCCACGGGAAACGCACCCTGCAGGTGAGGACCGGGGCCGATCGTCCCGGGCCAAGGCTGAGGAGCAGCCATGACTAACGGAGACATTTTCGTCGGTGAGATGATCGGCACGGCGATTCTGGTCCTGTTCGGTGCCGGCGTGTGTGCCGCCGTCACCCTGAGATTCTCGAAAGCACGCGCCTCTGGGTGGATCGTGATCGCGTTCGGCTGGGGCTTCGGCGTGCTGGCCGGCGCGTACACCGCCGCTCCCCTGTCCGGAGGGGTCATCAACCCGGCCGTCACCTTCGGCCTCGCCGTCGACACCGGCGTGTGGAGCAAGGTCTGGATCTACCTGCTGGGTCAGATCACCGGCGCCATGATCGGAGCCGTCCTGTGTTACCTCGTGTACTACGCCCAGTTCGCGGCCAACGTGCGGAAGACGGGCACCACGGAGGGCACGGCGGACGAACCGGTTCCGACGCTCGGGATCTTCTCGACCATCCCGGAGATCAGGAACCCGATCGCCAACCTGGTCACGGAGATCCTCGCCACCATTGCGCTGGTGTTGCCGATCCTGGCCCTGGTCGGGCAGGACAGGCACGTGGAGGGCGTCGGCATCGGACTGATCCCCGGGGGCGGCGGCATCTACGGGTCCGGCATCGCGATCCTGCTGGTGTCTCTGCTGGTCGTCGGCATCGGCCTGTCCCTGGGGGGTCCCACCGGTTATGCCATCAACCCGGCGCGCGACCTCGGCCCGCGCATCATCCACGCCATCCTGCCGATCCCGAACAAGGGCACGTCCGACTGGGGCTACTCGTGGATCCCCATCGTCGGGCCACTGATCGGCGGCCTGCTCGGTGGCGTCATCTACAACGCAGCCTTCTGAACCAGCCGAAGGGGTAGCCATGACGGACAACTCCGCGAAGTACGTCGCAGCCATCGATCAGGGCACCACATCGAGCCGCTGCATCGTCTTCAGCCAGGACGGCGCGATCGTCGCCGTGGACCAGCGCGAGCACCGCCAGATCTTCCCGAAACCCGGCTGGGTGGAGCACGACGCCACCGAGATCTGGTCCAAGGTGCAGGCGGTGGTGGCGGGAGCGCTCGCCAAGGCCGGTCTGAGGGCCGACCAGCTGAGCGCGATGGGGATCACCAACCAGCGCGAGACGACCCTCCTGTGGGACCGGGCGACCGGCAAGCCGGTGCACAACGCGATCGTCTGGCAGGACACGCGGACGGCGGCGCTCTGCAACCAGCTGGGCGGCTCGGACGGGCAGGACCGCTTCCGTGAGCAGACGGGTCTGCCGCTGGCCACCTACTTCTCCGGGCCGAAGGCGGCCTGGCTGCTCGACAACGTGCCCGACCTCCGGGCCCGGGCCGAACGCGGCGAGATCGCCTTCGGCACGATGGACTCCTGGCTGATCTGGAACCTCACGGGCGGCACGGACGGCGGGCAGCACGTCACCGACGTGACCAACGCCGGGCGCACCATGCTGATGAACCTGGAGACCCTCCAGTGGGACCCCTCGATCCTCTCGGCGATGAACGTCCCCGAGGCCATGCTGCCCGAGATCCGGTCCTCCTCCGAGGTGTACGGCACCGCCGTGGGCCAGCTCGCCGGGGTCCCCGTGGCCTCCGCGCTGGGCGACCAGCAGGCCGCCGTGTTCGGCCAGGCCTGCTACGACGTGGGCACCGCGAAGAACACGTACGGCACAGGCAGCTTCCTGCTGCTCAACACCGGCAGCCGCCCGGTGCCGTCGAAGAGCGGTCTGCTGACGACCATGGGGTACAAGATCGGCACTGAAGCGCCGGTCTACTGCCTGGAGGGCGCGATCGCCATCACAGGCGCGCTCGTCCAGTGGTTCCGGGACCAGCTCGGCATCATCCGGACGGCCGACGAGATCGAGCCCCTGGCGGCGAGCGTCGAGGACAACGGCGGGTCGTACATCGTGCCGGCGTTCTCCGGCCTGTTCGCGCCGTACTGGCGCTCCGACGCGCGTGGCGTGATCACCGGACTCACCAGGTACGTCACGAAGGCACACCTCGCGCGCGCCGTGCTGGAGGCGACGAGCTGGCAGACCCGCGAGGTCGTGGACGCCATGTACCAGGATTCCGGGGTGCACATCACGACCCTCAAGGTCGACGGCGGCATGACGAAGAACAACCTGCTGATGCAGCACCAGTCGGATGTGCTCGACGTGCCGGTGGTGCGGCCCAAGGTCTCCGAGACGACCTGCCTGGGTGCCGCCTACGCGGCCGGTCTGGCCACCGGTGTGTGGAACGACCTGGACGAGCTCAAGGCGCACTGGCGCAAGGACGTCGAGTGGACGCCGAACATGGAGGCGTCGGTGCGGGACCGCGAATACCACAACTGGCGCAAGGCCGTGGAGAAGAGCTTCGGCTGGGAGGAGGACGGCGACAGCTGACCACGCGCGCGTGGAACGTCGCCACGGCTGCGGCCCGTGCCCCGGTCGGCGAGGGTACGGGCCGTGCTCATCGGTGCTCGGTGACGGGCCGGGCGCGTCGGTCCTCGGTGACGGGCCCTGCGCGTCAGTCCTCGGCCAGGGGGCCCTGCGCGTCGGTCCTCGGCCAGGTGGCCCTGCGCGTCAGTCCTCAGCCAGGGGCCGTGCCCGTCGGTCCTCCTTTGCAGGGCCATGTGCGCCGGTCTTCGAGTACAGGCCGTACGCGTAGATCCTCTAGGTCAGCCGGTCACGGCCTCGCGGCGGTCGGCCGCGTACGCCATGGCGTGCTGGACGACGCCGATGAGTGCTTCCTTGACCGATTCGCGGTCCCGGGCGTCGCACATCAGGAGCGGCACGCCCTCGTCGAGGTCGAGGGCCTGGCGGACGTCCTCGATCGGGTAACGGGGAGCGCCCTCGAAGCAGTTGACGCCGACGAGGAAGGGGATCGAGCGCCGTTCGAAGTAGTCGACGGCGGCGAAGCAGTCCTCCAGGCGGCGGGTGTCGGCGAGCACGACGGCACCGAGCGCGCCCTCGGAGAGCTCGTCCCACATGAACCAGAACCGCTCCTGCCCGGGCGTGCCGAAGAGGTACAGCACGAGGTCCTCGCGGAGGGTGATGCGGCCGAAGTCCATGGCCACGGTCGTGGTGTTCTTGCCTTCCACGCCGCTGGTGTCGTCGACCGGGCGCCCGGCCTCGGTGAGCAGCTCCTCGGTGCGCAGCGGCCTGATCTCGCTGACCGCGCCGACGAGCGTGGTCTTGCCCACGCCGAAGCCGCCGGCCACCAGGATCTTGAGCGTGACGGGCTCGACCGGAGGCTTGCCGCGCTCAGAACGCCCGAAGATCATCGATCTCTTCTCCTGCTTGATGGGGGTCGGGCGACGGCGGGCCATAGCCTCCGCCGCCTGGGGTTTCGATGACGAGTACGTCACCGGTGACGAGGTCCGCGGAGTCGCTGCCGCCGAGTGCGGTCACCGTGCCGTCCGCGTGCTCCACCCGGTTGGCGCCGAGAGCACCCGGCTCGCCGCCCGCCATGCCGTAGGGCGGGACCCGGCGGTGCTGGGACAGGGTGGAGACGGTCATGGGTTCGAGGAAACGGATACGGCGTACGGCGCCGTCCCCGCCGTGCCATCGGCCGGCGCCGCCACTGCCGCGCCGGACGGCGAACTCCTCGAGGCGTACGGGCAGTCGCCACTCCAGAACCTCGGGGTCGGTGAGGCGGGAGTTGGTCATGTGCGTCTGGACGACGGGTGCGCCAGGGAAGCCGTCACCCGCGCCGGAGCCTGAGGCAACGGTTTCGTAGTACTGGTGGCGTTCGTTGCCGAAGGTGACGTTGTTCATGGTCCCGGAGCCCTCGGCCTGGACGCCGAGCGCCGCGTAGAGGGCGCCGGTGACGGCCTGGGAGGTCTCCACGTTGCCCGCGACGACCGCGGCGGGCGGCTCGGGGGCGAGCAGGGAGCCCGGCGGGACGACGATGGTCAGGGGACGCAGACAGCCGTCGTTGAGGGGGATGTCGTCGGCGACGAGGGTGCGGAAGACGTACAGGACGGCCGCGTTGACGACCGAGAAGGGGGCGTTGAAGTTGGTGGGCAGCTGGGCGGACGTACCGGTGAAGTCGATGGTCGCGGCCCGGTTCTCGCGGTCCACGCGCACGGCCACGCGGATGACGGCGCCCGCGTCGGTCTCGTAGGCGTAGTCGCCGTCGTCCAGGGCGTCGATGACCCTGCGTACGGCCTCTTCGGCGTTGTCCTGGACGTGCCTCATGTAGGCCTGGACGACATCGAGGCCGTAGTCCTCGATCATGCGGCCGACCTCGTCGACGCCCTTGCGGTTGGCGGCGATCTGGGCGCGCAAATCGGCGAGGTTGGTCGTCGGGTTGCGGGAGGGGTAGCGCGCCTCGGTGAGGAGGCGGAGGGTCTCGGCCTCGCGGAAGCGGCCGTTCTCGGCGAGCAGCCAGTTGTCGAAGAGGACGCCTTCCTCCTCGATGGTGCGGCTGCCCGCGGGCATGGAGCCGGGAGCGATGCCGCCGATCTCGGCGTGGTGGCCGCGTGAGGCGACGTAGAAGAGGATCTGCGGATCACTGTCCGGAGCGCCCTCCGAGCCCCTCCTCGCATCACTCTCCGTGTCGGCCGGCGGTGCGGTGCCGAAGACCGGCGTGATCACGGTGACGTCGGGCAGGTGGGTGCCGCCGTGGTACGGGTCGTTGACGGCGTAGGTGTCGCCCGGGCGCATGCGGGGGCCGCGCCGACGGATGACCTCTTTGACGCTCGTGCCCATCGAGCCCAGGTGGACGGGGATGTGCGGGGCGTTGGCCACCAGGTTTCCGTCCGGGTCGAAGAGGGCGCAGGAGAAGTCCAGACGCTCCTTGATGTTGACGGACTGGGCGGTTGATTCGAGGCGGGCGCCCATCTGCTCGGCGATCGACATGAACAGGTTGTTGAAGACTTCAAGCAGAACCGGGTCGACTTTCGTGTCGAGATCGGAACTCTGTGTAACCGCGGCGCGTTCCATGACCAGATGCCCGTCGTCGGTCGCCGTGGCCCGCCAGCCGTCGTCGACGACGGTCGTGGAGCTGGCTTCGGTGATGATCGCCGGGCCGGTGACGGTGTCGCCGGGAGGAAGGTCCTCGCGGCGGTGGAGGGGCACGTCGCGCCAGGCGCCGTCCGTGTGGAGGCGGACGGTCCCGGGCGCTGCGGAGCCGCGGGCGGGGCTGCCGTCGGGGGCGGCTCGCCGAGGGGCGAGGGCAGAGAGATCGGGGGGTTCGGTGATACCGGTGGCTTCGACGGAGAGTGCTTCGACGACGATCGGGCGCTCGAGCGTGAAGGAGTACGTGGCGCGATGACGTTCTTCGAAGGCGTGTCGCATCGTGCCGGGCTCGGTCAGCTCGACGGTGAGGGTGGTGTCCGTGCCGTCGTAGCGCAGTTCCGCGCGTCGGGTGACCTCGACGTGCTCCTCGGGGACGTCCTCGGCGAGGAGTTCGGCGCGGGCCGCCGCCTCCAGCTCCTGGGCGGTCTGGAGGACGCCGGGCATCGACGCGGCCTCCAGGGGGGCCTCGACGGACTGCTCGCGCATGGCGGTGGTGTCGGCGAGGCCGATGCCGAGTGCGGAGAGGACCCCGGCCATGGGGGGTACGAGGACGGTGCGGATGCCGAGGGAGTCGGCGACCTTGCAGGCGTGCTGGCCGCCGGCGCCGCCGAACGTGGTGAGGGCGTACCGGGTGACGTCGTGGCCCTTTTGGACGGAGATCCGCTTCACCGCCGACGCGATGTTGGCCACGGCGATCTGCAGGTACCCCTCGGCGACCTGTTCCGGCGTGCGGTCGTCGCCGGTCCGATCGCCGATCTGACGGGCGAGGGCGGTGAAGCGGTCCCGGACGAGCACCTCGTCGAGGGGCTCGTCGCCGCCCGGCCCGAACACCTGCGGGAAGTGGGCGGGCTGGATCCGGCCGAGCATCACGTTGGCGTCGGTGACGGTGAGCGGCCCACCGCCCCGGTAGCAGGCAGGTCCGGGGTCCGCGCCCGCCGAGTCGGGCCCTACGCGGTAGCGGGAACCGTCGAAGTGCAGGACGGAACCGCCACCGGCGGCGACGGTGTGGATGTCCAGCATCGGGGCGCGCAGCCGGACGCCGCCGATCCGGCTGGTGAAGACGCGCTCGTACGCGCCGGCGAAGTGGGAGACGTCGGTGGAGGTGCCGCCCATGTCGAAGCCGATCACGCGGTCGAAGCCGGCGAGCTGCGACATCCGGGCCATGCCGACGATGCCGCCCGCAGGCCCGGACAGGATGGCGTCCTTCCCGCGGAACTGCCCGGCCTCGGTGAGGCCCCCGTTGGACTGCATGAACATCAGCCGCACGCCTTCGAGCTCGTCGGCGACGTGCCGGACGTAGCGGCGCAGCACGGGCGAGAGGTAGGCGTCGACCACGGCGGTGTCTCCGCGGGGGACGAGCTTCATCAGGGGGCTGGCCTCGCCGGAGAGCGAGATCTGCGGAAAGCCGATGCGGGCGGCGAGTTCCCCGACGGCCTGTTCGTGGGCCGGGTGGAGGTGGCTGTGCATGCAGACCACCGCGACGGCGCGGATCCCGTCGTCGTACGCCTCCTGGAGCGGCCCGCCGAGGGCGTCCAGGGCGGGGACGCGCAGGACGGTGCCGTCGGCGGCGATGCGCTCGTCGACCTCGACGACCCGTTCGTACAGCAGCTCGGGCAGGTCGATGCGGCGGGCGAAGATGCTCGGGCGGTTCTGGTAGGCGATGCGCAGGGCGTCGCGGAAGCCGCGGGTGATGAGCAGCAGCGTGCGCTCGCCCTTGCGCTCCAGGAGGGCGTTGGTGGCGACGGTGGTCCCCATGCGCACGCTGTCGACGGGGGCGTCGGAGCCGGCCAGCAGATTGCGGACACCCTCGACCGCGGCGTCGGCGTAGCGGGCGGGGTTGTCCGAGAGCAGCTTGTGCGTGAGCAGCCGACCGTCCGGGCGCCGGGCGACGACGTCGGTGAAGGTGCCGCCGCGGTCCACCCAGAACTGCCAGCCAGTCACGTCAGTACCCCGCTTCCGCGCTGCTCACAGCGCCCGGAGGCCGTTGATCACGTCGCGCAGAATACCCTCGTCCGGCAGCTCGGCAGGGGGTACGGGCCGGTTCACATGGACGAATTCTCCGTCCACGAGATCTCCGACGAGGACCCGTACCACTCCGATCGGCAGGTCGAGTTCCGCTGCGAGTTCGGCGACCGACTGCGGGATGTCACGGCACAGTTCGACGATGTCCACGTGCTCCGGGGAGAGCATGTGGTCCGCTTCCGGATCGTCCGCGTGCGGCTCCGCGACCACGACCGCGATCAGGTCCAGGCGGTGCTGGCCCTGGCTGCTCGTGCGGCCGCGGGTCATGGCGTACGGGCGGACGACCGGTCCTGCGTCGTCGTCGAACCAGTGGCTTCTTCCCTGACCGTCAGCGCTCATGTCATCCCACTACCCGCCTGCGGGCAGATCGGTGCGCGGTGCGGCGGCCAGATGCACGCCCACCCGCTTCACGAGCAGCGTCATCTCGTAGGCGACCTGGCCGACGTCCGAGTCGGCGTCCGAGAGAACGGCGAGGCAGCTGCCGTCACCGGCGGCCGTCACGAAGAGGAAGGCGTCGTCGAGCTCGACGACCGTCTGGCGGACGCTGCCGGCTTCGAAGTGACGCCCCACGCCCTTGGCGAGGCTGTGGAACCCGGAGGCGACGGCGGCCAGGTGCTCACTGTCCTCCCTGGTCAGGTCCTTGGACACGCCCGTCGGCAAACCGTCGCCGGAGAGCACGAGGGCTTTGCGGATGCTCGCGACTCGGTCCACCAGGTCGTCGAGGAGCCAGTTCAGCTCCCCCTTGATCGTCGCGGTGTGGCCGGTCGTCTTCGGTGCGGTCATCGACCGTCCCCCTCTGTCGTTCCTTGTGGTGCTGCGCCGCTGTGGGCGGTATCGCCCGCGGCGTTCTCCTCACGGCCGCGCTGCCAGCCCCGCTGGAGGGATGCCATGCGGCTGCGTACTTCCTCGGCGTCGCGCTCGACGGGTTCGGCACCGTCGTCGGTACGCGGCTCCGAGCTCCGCTTCAGCTGCGGGGCCAGGTTCGCCTGCCGGACGCGCCGGGGCAGCGGGGCCGTGCCGGAACCGGGCTGTGGTGCGGAGCCGGTCCCCTGGGGTGTGGCGCCGGAGCCTGTCTCGTGGCGCGAGGGTCCGGCGGTGGTCTCCGAGGAGCCGGAGCGGTGGCCGGGTGCCTCGGGGCCGCTCGAGGCGATCTCCGCGCGGCGGGTCCGCCTCGGGAGGACGGGGGACTCCGACCGGTCGCCCAAGGCACTGCCCGGCCCCGGGGATGCGGTCTGGTCCTCGGCGCGGCCGGCCGCGCCGATGCCACGGCGGGAGTCGGTCCCGCGCCGACGGGCCGGCAGCGGTGGCGGTGTGTCCGGCAGGGCGTCGCCCCGGCCGCTGCCGGACGAGGAGGTCTCGGTGCGGCGCCGGGCCGGAAGGGCGGACGCGGGTTCGGGTCCCGGCCGACCGGTGGACCGGCTGCCCGTGGGCTCCTCGCTCCGGCGGCGTGACGGGAGCGCGGAGGCAGGGCCCGACTCCGTTCGGCCCGGGGCCGCGGTGGTCTCCTCGTCCGACTTGCCCCGCCGGGTGCGCTGCTCGGTGACCGGGCGCCCGTGCGAGCTGACCAGCTTCGGGGTGTGGCGGCGGGGCAGCGGGACCGGAGCGCTCAGCTCGTCGTCGGCGTCGGTTCCGTCCCCCGTGCCGCGGGCGTCGGCGGTCCGGCGCGGATCGGTGCGGCGAGACGCGGTCTCGTCCGGGGCGCGGGTGAGGGAGTGGCGGGGGCGGAACAGACCGCCGTGTTCGCCGTCCTCGTCCTCGATGGCTCCGGGGAGGTCTCCGATGGCGTCCAGGTCGACGGGTGCCTCCAGCTCGACCGGCCCGTCCAGCAGGGAGGCGGGCAGGCCGGGGCGCTGCGCGGACGCCTGGGACAGCGCGGCGCGGCGGCTGTCCTGCGGTTCGCTCTCCGGGGCCAGCTGGGGGCGGTCGAGCCGGAACCCGATGCCGTTGGTGTCCGGCACGTCATCGGTCAGCAGCGCGTCGGGGATGAAGACCACGGCGGTCGTGCCGCCGTAGGGGGAGGGCTGCAGGGAGACCCGGACGTTCTGGCGCTGGGCGAGCCGGCTGACCACGAACAGGCCGAGCCGGTCGGTGTCGGAGAGCTCGAACTCCGGCGTCTCGGCGAGCCGGAGATTGGCGTCCAGGAGCGCTTCGGCCGCCATGCCGAGGCCGCGGTCGTGAATCTCCAGGGTGAAGCCGTTGGCGACGCGTTCGCCCAGGACCTGGACGGCGGTGTGCGGAGGCGAGAAGACCGTGGCGTTCTCCAGCAGTTCGGCCACGAGGTGCGTCAGGTCGGCGACGGCCGGTCCGCTGATGGCGATCCGCGGAAGACGGCGGACCTCGATGCGTTCGTAGTCCTCGACCTCGGCGACGGCGGCGCGCACGACGTCCATCAGCTGGACGGGCTTGCGCCACTGCCGGGAGGGCGCGGCGCCGGAGAGGATCACCAGGCCTTCGGCGTGCCGGCGCATGCGGGTGGTCAGGTGGTCGAGGCGGAACAGGTCGGCGAGTTCCTCGGTGTCCTCGGTCCGGCGCTCCATGGCGTCGAGGAGGGTGAGCTGCTTGTGGAGCAGGACCTGGCTGCGGCGCGCGAGGTTGACGAAGACCTCGGAGACGCCGGCGCGCAGTTCGGCCTGCTTGACGGCGGCTTCGACGGCGGCGCGCTGCAGGGTGTTGAGGGCCTGGCCGACCTCGCCCATCTCGTTCTTGTCGTATTCGAGGCGCGGGACCTCGGTCTCGACGTCGACCTGCTCGCCCGCGGAGAGGCGGCGCATGACACTGGGCAGCCGTACTCCGGACGCTTCGTGGGCCTCCAGGCGCAGTTGCCGCAGATCGCGAATGAGGGTGCGGCCGACGCGCACGGAGAGGAAGAGGGAGACCAGGAGCGCGATCAGGCCGAGCGCACCAGCGATGACGGCCTTGGCGATGACGCCGACGGCCACGGGGTGGACGCGGTCCTGGTAGCGGTCGTTGGCCTGGTCGTTGAGGGTGCCGAGCTCGTCGAGCACGTTTCCGGCGGCGCTGTCCCAGCTCTTGGCGGAGACACCGCGGGGGCTTCCGGCCCCGGAGGAGACGGCGGCCTCCTCGGCCACGCGCAAGGGAGCGGAGGAGGCGTTCTTCCAGAAGGTCTGGTAGCGGTCGCGTTCCGCCACGGGCAGCAGCGGCAGGTTGACGTCGTACATCAGGGTGCGCTGGGCCACGAGGTCGGAGATGTCCCGCTCTTCGGAGTGCGAGATCCTGCCGACGATCAGGGCGGAGCCGAGGAGGGCGTCCTCGCGGGAGAGCAGCTCGCGGGCGCGGGCGAGGTTGACCAGCGCGCGGTACTGCTTGTCCAGCTCGATGTTGTCGACCACGTGCAGGTTGGCGAGGAGCACGTAGCAGGGGTCGACCAGCCGGTTGTAGAGGTCGAGGGCCTGGGTGCGGTTGACGGTGCCGTCCTCGACGCTGCGGCGCAGCGACTCGATGCCGTCGAAGGCGTCCAGGACGGCGGTCAGCCGTTCGTCGGTGTCCGCGCCCATCGCGTCGCGCACGTCGGGGTTCCGGGCGTTCTCGCGGATGCTGCCGACGGCCTCGTCGGTGGCGTTCCGGCTGCGCCGGAGTGCGGCGAGGCCGTCGGACGCACGGGGGTCGGCGAGGTAGACGAGGGTCTGGCGGCGTTCCTCCTGGAGGACGCGGACGGTGTCCTCGATGGGGTAGCCGATCTTCTCCACCACGGACGACACGTTGAAGAGGTCGCCCGCCTCACGTCCTGTGAGCACCGTGGCGAAGGCCCAGATCGCGGTCAGGGACACCAGCGGCACGAGGAGAAGCGCCACGATCTTCCGGCGGATGGACTTCCCGCGAAAGCGCATGGCCTCCCCCAGCTCGGGCCCCCGGCTACCGGGGGTACACATGTGCGTCAACAAACGGCGCGAGCCTACTACCGACCCACAGGGAACTCGAAGACCGGTCCGGAACCTGAAGTTCCGCGCCAGCCACGCGGCATGGCGAGTTGTCCGGGCATTGCGGGAGTTGTCTCCCTGAAACCGGTGGTCGCGGGGCGGACCAACCTCCCGAGCCCGCCAGGGCGGTTGGCTGAAATTTTTCGGTTCTCGGGAATCTTCGTGAGGAGTTGTTCGTCTTCTCTATGGGAAACGGGGGCGGAATCGGCCACAGGAGCCGCGTCCCGCACCTGGGCGGCGTAAAACAGCGCAAGCCGGGCAGCCACTGGGGAGCACGGGTCTTCGGATGCGAGCGAGCGGTCTGCTGGCGGTGGGGAGTGACACGGTGATGGGCACGGCGGAGCGGCGCGGTGCGCCCAGAGCGGGTGGGGCGCAGCTGACGGGGCATCGGGATCCCGAGGCGACCGTTAGCGACATTTCCGAGGGCGCGGCGGAGCCCTCGAAGCGAGAGACGGGGGTTCCGGTCCGCGCGGCGAATCGTGGCACCCGCGAGCATTACTACCGGCCCCTGTGGGTCGAGGAGCCCGCACGACGGCGTCGTCTGCCGGATCCGGTGCGGACGGCGGCGGTGCGGGCGGTCCTCCTCATAGCCGTGACGCTGATCCAGGCGATGGTGGCCTTCCTGTGCACGATGGCCGGGTCCTGGCTGGCGTTCCCCATGGTGATCAGCAGTGTGGTCAGCACGATCGCGGCCACGTGGGGAGCGCTCGACGTGTGGGTGACGCGCCAGGTCTGGAACCAACGCAACGGCGTGGTGTCCGTGCCGAGCAGCACGGCGCGGGTCCTGCGGCGCGAGCGGCGCCGGACCCGGCGGCACGAGAGGGCCGCCGAGAGGGCACAGGAGCGGATACGCCGGCGGGGTGGAGCCGGGCAGCTGTCCCACTCGTGAGGCAGGGCGGAGGGAAGCCGGGGCGAGGCCACCGGATGGCGAGAGCGGCCGCCGGGCCGAGACAAGGCCCCGGCGCGTCCTCGTCGTGAGGCCCGGCGCGTGCTCAACCGTGAGCCCCGCACCTCCTCACCGTAGGGCCGACTGCGCCCGCCTCTCCCCCGCACCCCGCGCGAGTTCGCGTCTGGCGCGCGTGAACGGACGCGGACGGTCCACGGCGAGTACGGCCGTCGTACGGCCGTTCCGCTCGTAACGGGCGAGGAAGCCGCCCTCGGCCGGTGCGCCGTCGGAGAGTTCACCCTCGGTGATGCGGACGGTGTCGCCGTCCCGGTGCCGACCGGCGAACTGGATGCGGGCGCCGTACTGGTCGGACCAGAAGTAGGGCATCGCGTCTGCGGTCTCGGCGGTGCGGCCGGCGAGCAGGTTGGTCACGGCGACCTTCGGCTGCTGGGTGGCGGAGGTCCAGTGTTCGGCACGGCGGCCGCCGACGCCGGCGACATCGCCGACGGCGACGACCTGCGGCAGGGCCGTCACGCAGCCGTCGTCGCACAGGACGCCGTCCCGGAGAGTCAGGGTCGAGCCGACGAGCCAGGCGGTGTTGGGGACGGCGCCGATGCCGACGATCACGACGTCCGCCGGGACGGTGCGGCCGTCGGTGAGGTCCACTCCGGTGACGGCGGCGGTGCCTCGCAACCCGGCCACGCCGGTGCCGGTGACCAGGTCCACGCCGGCGCGGCGGTGCAGTGCGGCGCAGACGGCGGCCATCTCGGCGCCCAGTTGGGGCACGAGCGGGAGCGGGGCGGCCTCGACGACGGTGACGCTGTGACCGAGAGAGAAGCACGAGGACGCGGCCTCGGCACCGATGAAGCCGCCGCCGATGACGACGACCCGGCGCGGGCCCCGGGTGAGTTCCTCGCGCAGGGCCCATGCGTCGTCGAGGGTGCGCAGCGTGTGGACTCCGGCCAGGGTGTCGCCGGGCAGACGGCGGGCCGAGGCGCCGGTGGCGATGACGACGCCGTCGGTGGAGACGGTGCGGCCGTCGTCCAGCAGCACGGTGCGGCCTCGGGCGTCGAGGGCGCGGGCGCGGACGCCGAGGATCCACTCGGCGTCGAGCTCGGCGGTCTCCTCGGCGTCGGTGAGCGCGAGGTGGGTCTCGCCGGTTTGGCCGGTGAGGAAGTCCTTGGAGAGGGGTGGTCGGTCGTAGGGCTCGTGGGGTTCGTCGCCGACGATCACCAGACGCCCGTCGTAGCCCTGGGCGCGCAGTTCCCGGGCGGCATAGAGGCCGGAGAGCGAGGCGCCGACGATGGTCACGGTTCGCATGCGGGGTGCCTCCTCGCGGCGTCGGGAACGTCGCCGACCGCACCCGCCGGGATGCCGCTGCGGGTGCCCGGCGCGTCGGCCTCACCGGCCGCGACGCGGCACGCACGGGCCCTCGGCGGGTGAGTGTCACCGGCCCTGGCGTGCCACGCGCCGACCCCGGGCGCCTGGGCTCGACCGCCCGCGGCGTCGCACACCGCGGCAGCGGCCCGCCCGCTCACGCCACCCGTGCGCTGGGTGTTCACGCCGCCGTCCCCTCCTCCACGGCGAGGTGGAGGTGGATGACGCCGTCGTCGACGGTGACGCGGTGGGTGCGGACGGGGCGGCGGGCCGGGAGGCAGGTGGGGGCGCCCGTGCGCAGGTCGAACGAGGCCGCGTGCAGCGGGCATTCGACGAGGCAGCCCTCCAGCCAGCCCTCGGAGAGGGAGGCGTCCTGGTGGGTGCAGGTGTCGTCGATGGCGTAGAGATCGCCGTCGTCGGTGTGGAACACGGCGACGGGCGGGGTCGTCTCGACGCGGAATGACTCACCCTTGGGGAGGTCTTCGAGGTGGCAGACGGGAATCATGGGCCCCCCTCTCGGTCCGGGACGCATGGTCCGGACCAGTTCGGCCAGACTGTAGGCGGTTCAGGAGTGCCGGACCGGGGCGGTCCGGGCACGGGAAGGTGTTGGTGCACGTCATCCGGTCCCGCCCCGGGGCGGGCTCCCCGCCAGGAGTTCGTCCCCTCCGAGATCCGGACTCTTCGGTAACATGATGTTTCACATGGCGCATGAGCAAGCGCTATACGCAACAGAATCCGGGCGAGGCGACCGTCGCGTCAAGGGGTTCCCTCAGATGCGGCCCAAACAGGGCCGACAGGTGGTGAGAGTTCAGCCATGACCCGCACGCAGAAGCAGTCCGGCCCGGAGGAGAACCGCACGGAGACCGGAGCCAAGCAGGGCGGCAGAGGCGCGGCGAGTGCCGTCCAGTCGGTGGATCGCGCCGTGAGTGTGCTGGAGATCCTCGCGCGGCACGGCGAGGCGGGGGTGACCGAGATCGCCGACGAGCTGGACGTGCACAAGTCCACGGCGTTCCGGCTGCTCGGCGTTCTGGAGAACCGCGGCCTGGTGGCCCAGGCGAAGGACCGCGGCAAGTACTACCTGGGCGCCGGCGTACTGCGCCTCGCGGGGGCGGCGGCAATACGGCTGGATGTCTCCCAGGAAGGCGTCCCGGTGTGCCGGGAACTCGCCGACGAACTGGGCGAGACGGTCAACATCGCGGTCCTGGACGACGACGCGGCGGTCAACATCATGCAGGCCCGCGGCACCGCGTCCGTCACCGCGCAGAACTGGCTCGGCCGGCGCACCCCGCTGCATGCCACGGCCAGCGGAAAGGTGCTGCTCGCCCACCTGCCGCCGACCCTGCGCGAGGGGCTCCTGGCGCGCCCGCTGCACCGCTTCACGGAGCGCACGGCGACCGTCGCGTCCATGCTGCGCGGCGAGTTGGACACGGTGGTGCAGCAGGGGTACGCGATCACGGTGGAGGAGCTGGAGATCGGGCTGGCGGCAGCGGCCTCTCCCGTGCGGGCGCACGACGGCCAGGTCATCGCGTCGCTCAGCGTCTCGGGGCCGGTGTACCGGCTGACCAAGGAGCGGCTGCCCGAGGTGGCCAAGCGGACGGAGGCGGCGGCGATCGAGCTGTCCCGTCGTATGGGTTACGGCTTCTGACGTAGCCACGGCCGGTCGGCGGCGGGGACTGCGACCTCCGCACAGCCGCGGCCCGGCGTCGGCGTCGGCGCCGACATAGCCGCGGCCCGGCGCCGCGGGAGTACAGCGCGGGATCAGGTGAAATCCCTGGTCCCGCGCTGTTGTGTGTCCGGCGGGTTTCGCACGTCCCGTTCCGTTTTCCAAGGGTTGACCCGAACCATGGCTCGCACCTCTTGACGGCCCCTCCATGGCGTTCCCACTATGTTCCTCATCGCGCAACCCATCGTGCACTGCGCAACAGCAGAGGAGCTTGGTCGTGCCACACGAGGTCCGCGCCGTAGTCGCTGTCGAGAAGGGCGCACCCGTCGAGGTGCGGACGATCGTGGTTCCCGACCCCGGGCCCGGGGAGGTCCTCGTCGGCGTGCAGGCCTGCGGGGTCTGCCACACGGATCTGCACTACCGGGAAGGCACGATCAACGACGACTTCCCGTTCTTGCTGGGCCATGAGGCGGCCGGCACGATCGAGGCGGTCGGCGAGGGGGTCACCGAGCTCGAGCCCGGCGACTACGTGGTGCTGGCCTGGCGGGCCCCCTGCGGCAGTTGCCGTTCCTGCCGCCGGGGCCGTCCCTGGTACTGCTTCGACTCCCGCAACGCCACCCAGCCGATGACCCTGCTGGACGGCACGCCGCTCTCCAACGCCCTCGGCATCGGGGCGTTCGCCGAGAAGACGCTGGTCGCGGCGGGGCAGGCGGTGAAGATCGACCCGGCGGCGCGCCCGGAGGCGGCCGGGCTCATCGGCTGCGGCGTGATGGCCGGGTACGGCGCGGCGGTCAACACCGGCAACGTCGGCCGGGGTGACTCGGTCGCCGTGATCGGCTGTGGCGGGGTGGGCAACGCGGCGATCGCGGGCGCCTGTCTCAACGGCGCCATGAAGGTCATCGCCGTGGACATCGACGGCAGGAAGCTCGACCAGGCCGAGAAGTTCGGTGCCACGCACACCGTCAACTCACGGGGCACGGACCCGGTCGAGGCGGTGCGGGAGCTCACCGGTGGCTTCGGCGTCGACATCGCGATCGACGCCGTGGGCCGCCCCGAGACCTTCCGGCAGGCCTTCTCCATGCGCGACCACGCCGGTCTGCTGGTCCAGGTCGGGGTGCCGTCCCCCGAGATGAAGGTCGAACTGCCACTGATCGACGTGTTTTCGCGGGGCGGCGCGATCAAGTCGTCCTGGTACGGCGACTGTCTGCCGAGTCGCGACTTCCCGTACCTCATCGATCAGTACCTGTACGGGTTGCTGGACCTCAACGCCTTCGTCAGCGAGACCATCGCCCTGGACCAGGTGGAGGCGGCGTTCGCGAAGATGCGCCGGGGTGAGGTGCTGCGTTCGGTGGTCGTGCTGTGAGCACACCCCCCGCTCCCTGAGCCTCCGGATCCCACGCAGGTCCGCATCCCCGACGCCCCACCCCCGTACCGGCTCAGCCCCGACGCCCCACCCTGTACCCGCCGAGCCCCAACGCCCCACTCCCCCCACGCGCAACCGTCCCGGCAACGCGCACCCGTCCCGGCAAGGAGGGGCATGTCCAGCACACCCGAAAACCCCCGCGTGGTCGTCATCGGCGCCGGCATCGTCGGCTGCTCCCTCGCCGACGAACTGACCGCCCGCGGCTGGACCGACATCACCGTCCTCGAACAGGGGCCCTTGCCCGCCCCCGGCGGCTCCACCTCGCACGCCCCCGGCCTCGTCTTCCAGACCAACGCGTCGAAGACCCTCACCGCCCTCGCCCGCTACACCGTGGAGAAGTTCACCTCGCTCGACGTCGACGGCGTCTCCTGCTTCCACCAGGTCGGCGGCCTGGAGCTGGCCACCACTCCCGAACGCCTCGCCGAACTGCACCGCAGGGCCGGCTACGCCGCCTCCTGGGGCGTGCGCGGCGAGATCGTCAGCGCCGCACGCTGCAAGGAACTGTGGCCGCTGATCGACGAGTCGCTGGTCCTCTGCGGCTTTCACACCCCGGACGACGGTCTCGCCCGGGCCCTGCTCGCCTCCCGAGCGCAGATGGCCCGGGCCTGCGCGCGGGGCGCCCGCTTCCTGGAACGGCACACGGTCACCGGCATCGAGCGGGAGGACGGCCGGGTCACCGGCGTCGTCACCGACCGGGGCACCTTCCCGGCCGACCACGTCGTCTCGGCGGCCGGCTTCTGGGGGCCGGTCATCGGCCGCATGGCCGGCATCGACGTCTCGCTCCAGCCGCTGGCCCACCAGTACGCCAGGACCGGGCCGCTCCCCGAGCTGAGCGGCGCCACCGCGGAGGCCTCGAAGCCGATCCTCCGCTTCCAGGACCGCGACCTGTACTTCCGCGAGCACACCGACCGCATCGGCATCGGCTCGTACGCCCACCGGCCCCTGCCCGTCGACCCGTTCACGGTCCTGCCGTACGACGAGGCCCGTGCCCGGAACATGGACATGCCGTCCTCCTACCCCTTCACGGAGGAGGACTGGGCCCCCAGCTGGGCCGACTGCCGGCGGCTCATGCCCACCCTGCGCGACGCGGAGATCGAGGCGGGCTTCAACGGGGTCTTCTCCTTCACCCCCGACGGCATGCCGGTCCTCGGCGAGTCCCGGCGGCTGCGCGGCTTCTGGCTGGCCGAGGCCGTCTGGGTCACGCACTCCGCCGGTGTCGGCAAGGCCGTCGCCGAGTGGATGGTGGACGGGCGGCCCTCGATCGACCTGCACGAGTGCGACCTCACACGGTTCGAGGAGGCGCAGCGCTCACCGTCGTACGTCCTCGAACGCGGTGCGCAGCAGTTCGTCGAGGTGTACGACGTGATCCACCCGCTCCAGCCCATGGAGCGGCCCCGGCCCCTGCGCGTCAGCCCCTTCCACGCCCGGCAGCAGCAGCTCGGCGCGTACTTCCTGGAGGGCGGCGGCTGGGAGCGCCCGCACTGGTACGAGGCGAACGCCCCGCTCGCGGACGCCCTCGGGCCGCTGCCCGCGCGTGACGCCTGGTCGGCCCGCCACTGGTCCCCCGTCGCGGCTGCCGAGGCGAAGGCGACCCGGGAGGGCGTCGCCCTCTACGACATGACGCCGCTGCGCCGCCTGGAGGTCACCGGCCCCGGCTCTCTCGACTTCCTCGACCGCATGACCAGCAACAACCTCCGCAAGAAGCCCGGCGCGGTCACCTACAGCCTGCTCCTCGACGCCTCGGGGGGCATCCGCTCCGACCTCACCGTGGCCCGCCTCGCCCCCGACCGCTTCCAGGTCGGCGCCAACTCCCCCGCCGACCTGGACTGGCTGCTGCGTCACGCGCCCGCGGACGTACACATCCGGGACATCACCTCCGGCACGTGCTGCGTCGGGGTCTGGGGGCCGCTCGCCCGCGACCTCGTCCGGCCGCTCACCCCCGACGACTTCTCCCACGAGGCCTTCGGCTACTTCCGGGCCAAGGAGACGTACATCGGGCACGTCCCGGTGACGGCCATGCGGCTGAGTTACGTCGGCGAGCTCGGCTGGGAGCTGTACACCACCGCCGACCTGGGGCTCCGGCTCTGGGACACGCTGTGGGAGGCAGGCCGGGAGCTCGGCGTGATCGCGGCGGGCCGGTCGGCGTTCAACTCCCTGCGCCTGGAGAAGGGCTACCGCGCCTGGGGCGTCGACATGACCGACGAGCACGACCCGTTCGAGGCCGGTGTCGGCTTCGCGGTCCGCATGGACCGGGACGACTTCGTCGGCAAGGCCGCGCTCGCCGGGAGGGGCGAGGCCACCCGGCGCCTCACCCCGCTGCTCCTCGACGACCCCGCCGCCGTGGTCCTCGGCAAGGAGCCCGTCTACGTCGACGGCCTCCCGGCCGGCTACGTCACCAGCGCGGCGTACGGCTACACGCTCGGCCGTTGCGTCGCGTACGCCTGGCTGCCCGCCGGTCTTCCCACGGGCACGGGCGTGCACATCGAGTACGTCGGCGAGAAGGTCCCGGCCACGGTCGCCGACGAGCCGCTGTTCGACCCGAAGATGACGCGCATCCGCCGCTAGGGGGCATGCCTTGGCCTCTCTGAGGAGCACGCACGTGACGACCACCCCGAGCACCCCGACCACCTCGGGCACCCCGAGCACCCCGAGCACCCCGAGCACCCCGAGCCTGATCGCCACCCTCCCCGGGCGCTACTACACCGACCCGGACGTCTTCCGGCAGGAGCAGGAACGCGTCTTCGAGGCGATGTGGTTCTGCGCGGTCCGCAGTGCCGACCTGGACCGGCCCGGCGCCTTCCGCACCGTCCAGGTCGGTCGCGAGAACGTCATCATCACCCGGACCCGCAAGGGCGAACTGCGCGCCTTCCTGAACGTCTGCCGGCACCGCGGGGCCCGGCTGTGCATGGAGGAGTCGGGCGAGATCCGCCGCACGCTCCAGTGCCCCTACCACGCCTGGACGTACGACCTCGACGGCAAGTTGATCGCCGCTCCCAACTTGATCAAGATGCCGGACGTCGACCGTGTCGCGTACGGGTTGATCAATGTCGCCCTGCGCGAGTGGCTGGGCTACGCCTGGGTGTGCCTGGCGGACGAGCCGCCCTCCTTCGAGGAGACGGTCCTGCACGCGGCCGTCGAGCGGCTGGGCGATGTCGCCACGATCGATCATTACGGCACGGAGAGCCTCGCGCTCGGCAAACGCATCACCTATGACGTGAAGGCGAACTGGAAACTGATCGTCGAGAACTTCATGGAGTGCTACCACTGTGCGACGATCCACCCCGAACTGACGGAGGTGCTGCCGGAGTTCGCCGACGGATACGCCGCCCAGTACTTCACGGGCCACGGCGCGGAGTTCGGCGACGAGGTCAAGGGCTTCACGGTCGACGGCAGCGAGGGCTTCGACAGGCTGCCCGAGGTGAGCGCCGAGCAGGACCGCCGCTACTACGCCATCACGGTCAAGCCGACCGTCTTCGTCAACCTCGTCCCGGACCACGTCATCCTGCACCGCATGTTCCCGCTCGCCGAGGACCGCACGGTCGTCGAGTGCGACTGGCTGTACGCACCTGAGGTGGTGGAGTCCGGGGCGGACGTGGCGAAGTCCGTGGAGCTCTTTCACCGCGTCAACGTCCAGGACTTCGAAGCCTGTGAACGGACGCAGCCGGCGATGGCTTCCCGTGCGTACCGCAAGGGCGGTGTGCTGGTCCCCAACGAGCACCACATCCAGATCTTCCACGACTGGCTCGTCGAGCGGCTGGGAGGCGCGTATGCCGGACCTGTTCCTTGACGGTGAGTGGCGGGGCGCGGTCGACGAGCGCACCCGTGAGACCCGCTGCCCGGCCGACGGCTCCCTGGTGGGGGGCGTTCGTGGACGAGGCGGGCGGCAAGGACACGGCGGAGGCGATCGCCGCGGCCGGGCTTCGACGCGGAGTCCCTGGACACGGGCAAGCGACTCGTGGAGAGCGCGTACGACATCGACGACATCGCGAACTGCTTCCGCTACTTCGGGCGGCTGGTGGCGAGCGAGCACGGCCGGGTCGTTAACACCGGCCGGGACGACGTGGACAGCCGGATGGTGGACGAGCCGGGCGGCGTGTGCGGGCTGATCACCCCCTGGAACTACCCGCTCCCGCAGACGGCGTGGAAGGTCAGCCCCCGCCCTCGCGGCGGGGAACACCTTCGTGCTCAAGCCGAGCGAACTGACCCCGCACACCGCGAGCCACCTCCTGCGCCTGTCGGCGGAGGCGGTCTGCCGCCGGGGGTGGGCAATCTGGCCCTGGGCGCGGGACCGGAGGCGGGGCGCCCCGCTCGCCGACCATCCGGACGTGGACCTGGTCTCCTTCACCCGGCGACCTGGAGACCGGCCGCCGCCTGATGGCGACCGCCGCCGCGACGGTCAAGAAGGCCGCGACGGACATGAAGGTGGCCCTCGGACTCGGCGGCAAGAACCCGAACGTCGTCTTCGCCGACGCCGACTTCGAGACGGCCGTCGACATGGCGCTGACCGCCGTGTTCCCGCACTCGGGGCAGGTGCTCGGCGGGGGCGCGGCTGCTCGTCGAGGACCGTCTGCACGACCGGTTCGTCGACGAGGCGGTGCGACGGGCGAAGGCCATCCGGCTGCGCGGTCCGTTCGACGACCGGGCGCAGACCGGGCCGCTGATCTCGGCCGCCCACCGGGCCGAGGTCGAGGCGTACGTGGCGCCGGGCGTGGCGGAGGGCGCGGTGCTGCGGCTGCGGCGGATCCCGCCGGCTGCGGCTCGGCACGGTGTGGATCAACGACTACCACCCCTACGTCCCGCAGGCGGAGTGGGGCGGATTCGAGCAGTCCCGCTTCGGACGCGAACTGCGGCCCGCGAGGTTGACCGAATATCGCGAGACGAAGCACATCTGGCGCAACACCCGTCCCACCCCCCAGGGTTGGTTCGACTGATCCACGCCGCTCTGAGGCACACCCATTGAGGAACCGCCCATGAAAACAACCGCGGAGTCGACCGACCCACACGGCCGGGACGACGCCGAACTCACCGAGTTCGGCTACAGACCCGAGCTCAAGCGCACCCTCGGGAACTTCCACACCTTCGCCGCCGGGATCAGCTACATCTCGATCCTCACCGGCACCTTCCAGCTGTTCTACTTCGGCTACGGCAGCGGCGGCCCCGCCTACTGGTGGTCGTGGCCGATGGTCTTCGTCGGCCAGTTCATGGTCGCCCTGTGCTTCGCGGAACTCGCCGCCCGCTACCCCGTGGCGGGCTCCGTCTACAACTGGTCGAAGAAGATCGGCAATCCGCATCTGGGCTGGCTCGCCGGCTGGATGATGCTGATCGCCTCGATCGTCTCCATATCGGCCGTCGCACTGGCCTATCAGCTGACGCTGCCGCAGATCTCGTCGTTCTTCCAGTTCGTGGGAGACGGCACCGGTACCTACGACGTGGCGACCAACGCGGTCATCCTGGCCGCGGTGCTGATCCTGTTCACGACCCTCGTGAACGCCTTCGGCGTCAAGCTGATGGCACGGATCAACACGGCGGGCGTGTTCATCGAGTTGATCGCCACCGTCGTACTCATCGTCCTGTTCGCGGTCCACATCACGCGTGGCCCGCAGGTCGTCATGGAGACGCACGGCACCGGCGCGGCCTACGGAAACGGCTACCTGGGCGCCTTCCTGGTGGCCTCGCTGGCCTCGGCGTACGTCATGTACGGCTTCGACACCGCCGCCTCGCTCGGCGAGGAGTCCCTGGACCCGACCAGGAACGCGCCGCGCGCGATCATCCGGGCGATCGTCGCGTCCTTCGTACTGGGCGGATTGATCCTGCTGCTCGCGCTGATGAGCGTGTCCAGTCTGAAGGGCGAGAAGCTGTCCACGGACGGCCTGCAGTACATCGTGCTGGACGTGCTCGGCCCGACGGCCGGCAAGGCGATGCTGTGGTGCGTGCTGATCGCGGTGACGGTGTGCGCCCTGGCCGTGCACACGGCGGCGGTCCGCCTGGCGTTCGCGATGGCCCGCGACAACAACCTGCCCGCGTCCTCGAAACTGGCCAAGTGCCACCCGCGGTTCCAGACGCCGGTCCTGCCGACCGTGATCATCGGGATCCTGGCGCTGGCGATCCTGGTGGTCAACATCCGCCAGCCGCAGATCTTCACGGTCGTCACCAGCATCGGCATCATCATGATCTACCTCGCCTACCTGGGCGTCACGGTGCCGCTGCTGGTCGCCCGGTTGCGCGGCACGTGGCAGCCCGCGGGAGAGGGCCGCTTCTCCCTGGGCCGCTGGGGCCTGCCGGTCAACATCCTGGCCGTCCTGTGGGGGGCGGCCATGACGCTCAACCTGATCTGGCCCCGGGCCGCGGTCTACAACGCCGCCGCTCCCTACCACTGGTACCTGCGCTGGGGCGCGGTGCTGTTCGTCGCCGTCATCGCCGGCGGCGGATTCGCCTACTACTGGTTCGTGCAGCGGCACCGCACCGGTGTACTCGCCGAGCACCGTTCGCAGACCACGGACACCGCTCCCGTCGCCACCCCGGCGGCCGAATGAAGGCTGAAGGAGGACCCACGAGTACGCATGAGTTCGACCACGTCGTCGTCGGCGGCGGCACCGCGGGCAACGTGGTGGCGGCCCGGCTCTCCGAGGACCCTTCCGTCACGGTGTGGGTCCTGGAGGCCGGCCGAGCGACGTCGGCGACGACGACGTCCTGCGGCTGGAGCGCCGGCTGGGCCTGCTGGAGTCCGGCTATGACTGGGACTGCCCGGTCGAGCGCGGATCTCCTGGGAGGAGGCCTCACGCTCATGACACGGGGCGTTTGTACATCCTGGTCGCCGTGATCTCGCTGTGGACCGCCTCCCCCGCCTGGGCCTGCTGCGGCAGACCCGGGCGGAGGTGCTCCTCGACGCTGATGTACTTGAGGCCGGCCCTCAGGTCGGCGTCGTTGCGCATGCGGATGACCAGGGGGAACTCGGCCAGCGCGGTGGTGTCGAACAGGCCCGTGGTGTACAGGAGCTGCACACCCAGGGCGTCCGACACCGCCCGCTGGAGTTCCAGCAGGTACGTGGCGTTGGCGCGGCCGATGGGGTTGTCGAGGAACAGCGTGCCGGCGTGCCGGTGCTTGTCGCGGCCCCGGTCGTTGGACCGCAGCGCGGCCATCGTGCAGTAGAGGGCGATGGCGGCGGTGAGGAGCTGGCCGCCGGAGAAGACGTCGCCCATCTGCCCGACGGGGACGCGCTCGGCGCGCAGCACGGCGTCGGGCTTGAGGATCTCGACGGCGACACCCTTGGGCTCCAGCGCCGCCGCGACACCCCGCAGCAGCAGGGACATGCCGTCGCGCCGCAGGTCGGAGTTCTTCTTGACGGCGGCGCGGGTCGCCTCGTCGATGACCTCGCCGAGCCGCTCGGTGAGGGTGGCCTGGTCGGGCTCCTCGAAGCGGATGCGGAGGAACTCCTGCCCGGACCACTCGCCGAGGCCCTCCGGGAGCCGGGAGAGCCGCTGCGCGGAGCGCAGGGTGGCCAGGGCCGACTCGACCAGGCCGCGCAGGCGGTCCACGATCGAGTCGCGGTTGCGCTCCAGCTGCTCCAGTTCGTCGGTGAGGACGCGGAGCCGGGGCGCGAAGGCGTCCGCCCACTTCTGGGCGTGCTCGGGCAGCGCGGAGGCGGGCAGTTCGCGGATCTGCTGGCGGGCCGGGGTGCGCACCTGCTCGTAGCGCGTGGAGTTGGCGTGCCGGACGAGGATGTCGCTGGCCTCGCGGACGGCGGCTTCGGCGGCGGACAGGTCGGCGGCGCAACCGCGCAGGGAGCGACGGGCCTCCGCGGCCGACTGCCGGGCCTCCTCGGGGCTGCCGGGGTACGGCTCGGGCTCCTCGTGCTCCTCGTCCGTGGCGTGTTCGCGCAGCAGGTCCCGGAGCATGGCGGCGATCTCGTCGAAGCCGCTCGCCGCGTCCTCGGCGGCACGGTGGGCGTCGAGGAGTTCGGCGTGCGCGTCGCGTGCCTGGTTCAGCGCCTCGGTGTGCGAGGCGAGTTCGGCCGTGGCGGTGCGCAGCAGGGTCTGCGCGTGCTCGGCGTCGCGCGGCTGAAGCTCCTCGGGCAGGTCGGTGTGCGTCGCGCCGTCGTCGGCGGGAGCGAGGCGTTCGGCCTCACCGCGCAGCCGCCCCAATTGCTCGCTCGCGGTCGACATCCGGGTCTCCAGGAGCTGCACCAGCTCCTCGGCCCGGGCGGCGGCGGCCTGGCGGCTGGGTCCGTCGGAGCCGTCGGGGGATTCGAGGAGCTGCTCCGCGCGGGTGCGGACCTTGTTGCTCAGCCGGTCCAGCTCCGCGCGGGCCGCGCTCTCGTCGCTCTCGGCACGGGCCTGCTCGGCGCGCAGGTCGGCGCCCACGCCGACCTTCTCGTACACCTGGGACGCGGCCCGGTAGGCCTCGCGCAGGGCGGGCAGGGAGGCCTTGGGCGTCTGGTCCTCGTCGGCGGGCACGTCGTCGGGTGCGCCCGCGATCTCGGAACGCTCGGCGCGCAGCGCGCGGGAGGTGCGGCGGGTGTCGTCGGCGGCGCGCTGGGCGGCCCGCCGGTCCTCGTCGGCGGCCCGGGCCCGCTCCAGGCAGGACTGCGCGCTCGCCTCGGACTCGGCCGCCTCGTCGGCCAGTTCACGTAGTTTGACCTGCCAGCCCGCCCGTTCGCGCAGCCGGAAGGCGAGCCCGGCGAGGGCGTCGGCGGAGCGGCGGGCCTTCTGGGCGGCCTCCTGCCGCTCGTCCCGGACGCGGGCGGCCTCGGCGGCGACCTCGTCGGCCTCGGCCCGCACGGTCCGGGCCTCGGCCAGTTCGGCCTCCGACTCCTCGGCGAACGCGCGGCTGTCGTGGGCCGCGCGGGCCAGTTCGGTCAGCCGGCCGGCGGGGCAGCCGGTGCGCCAGGAGGCGAGCCGGGCGGCCAGTTCGCGGTCCTTGCCGAGCCGGGCGGCGAGGGTGCGGATCTCCTCGTCCCGCTCGGTGGCCCGCGCGCGCAGCGCCTGCCGCTCCTCGTCGGCGGCGTGCTCGTCGTGCATGGCCGGGTTCGGCGGCACGAGGAACACGTCGCCGCTGTCGGAGTCCGGGGCGGGCGTCGGGGCCAGCAGGGCGGCAGCGGTGCCGACCGCCACGGCCGAACGGGGCAGCAGCGCCGCGTCGCCCAGCGCCTCCCGGGCGCGTGCGTGGGAGTCGGGGTCGGTGATGATCACGCCGTCGACGAGTTCGGGCCGGGCGGCCAGCACGCGCGCGTGGTCCGCCGGATCGACGGCCTGGGCGAGATAGCGCCAGCCGGGCAGCGCGGGGATGCCGTGCTCGCCGAGGAACTCGACCGTGGCCAGCACGTCCGGGCCGGGCGGCAGCAGCCCGCCGTCGCCGAGCGCGCCGAGGATGCGGGAGTCGTCGGCGGCTGCCGTGCGCAGGTCGAACAGCTGCCGCTCGGCGGAGGAGACGGCGTCGTCGAGCAGGTCGCGCAGGTCGTCGGCGAAGCGGTCGAGTTCCTCGGGGGCGAGGCCCTGTTCGCCGGCGGCCGGGTGCGCGACGGGCTCGCCGTCCGTGCCGTGGCGGGGTTGCGGGATGCCCGGGCGGGTCTGCGGGGTCAGGCTGAGCAGTTCCGCCAGTCGCTCCTCGCCCGCGAGTGCCTCGGCGGTGCGGCGCTCGGCCTCGTACGAGCGCTCCGCCGCCGTGGCCGCGTCGGCGGCGCGGGCCGCGGTCAGTTCGGCGCGGGTCTCGGTGGAAGCGGCCTCGCGTGCGTGCTCCGAGGCCCGGCGGGACGCCTCGCGGGCGGTGTCCCAGGCCGCGACGGCGCTCTTCTCGGCGTCGCTGGCGGCGAGGGCCGCGCGGGCCGGGTCGGCGTCGGGCGCGGAGTCGTCGAGCCAGCCGGCCCGGACCGCCTCGGCGGTCTCCTGTTCGACCTCGGCGAGGCGCTGCTTGAGGTGACCGATCTCGCTGCGGGCGCGCTGGGCCTGGGTGGCGGCCGCGGTGGAGTCGCGGTAGGCCGCGTCGCTGACCTCCTGGAGGGCGGCGGAGCGCTCCTCCTCCTCGTTGGCGTGGCTCTCCGCCTTCTCCGCGGCCGCGTGCAGGGCCCGTACGAGGTCGACGGCGGCCTTGGAGCGGGCGGCCAGGGCGGGGGCGGCGTCCCGCTCGGCCTCCTGGATGGCGGCGGCGACGCGGGTGACGCGGTCGGAGGCGGCACGGTGGCGCAGCACGGCCTCGGCAGCCTGCCACGCCGAGTACAGCGTGCGGGCGTCGGCTAGCTCGCGCTTCTGCGCGGCGGCGGACTTCTCGGCCCCGGCGAGCGCGAGTGAGGCGTGCCGGTAGGCGAGTTCGGCGGAGATCAGCGCGCTGCGCTCGCGGGCCGCCTCGGCGTGCGTGACGGCGTACGCGGCGGCGGTGACCCGCTGGGCCAGGTCGGCGGCCCGGACCCGCTCCCGCACGCCGCGCGCGGTCAGTCTGCGGGCCAGGGTCCGGGTGCGGCGCTCGGCTCCGGTGTGGATGTCACGCGCGCGGGATCGGGCCTCGGCGGCCTCGACGATCCGGCCGAGGAGGTCGACGGAACCGGCGGTGAAGTCGCGTTCGGCGATCAGCTCGGCGCGTCGGCCCAGCTTGTTGCCGAAGCCGCTGACCAGGTCGGCGAGCCCGTCGGTGTCGCGGGTGTCGGTGACGGCGCGCAGCAGCAGGTCGGTGAAGTCGGCGTCCTTCTTGACCGCGAAGAGACCGGCGGCCTCTCCTTCGTCGGCGTTCATCTCGCGCTGGTAGCGGAAGAGTTCGGGGTCGAGGCCGAGGTCGCCGAGGTGCTCGATCCAGCGGTCGTGTGTCTCCTCCCAGTGCACCTCCAGGTGCGGGTAGTTCTTGCCCGCCTCGGTGAGGGCGTCGCGGAAGCCCTTCATGGTGCGGCGCCGCCCGCGTGCGCTGGACTGGCCCTCGACCGGGGCCCGTACGGCGGTGGACTCCGCGACGGGAAGACCGTCCAGGCTCAGTCCGGGCCCGGGCCGGAAGGAGTACCAGGCCTCGGCGAACTTCCGCGGGTCGTTGGAGACCTGTCGCCCGCGCCACTCGCTGACCTTGCCGACGACGACGCACTCGCCGGTCAGCACGTGCTGCCACTCCAGCGCCACGTGCCCGCAGTCGTCGGCGAGGAGGAACTTGCGCAGCACGCCGGAGCTCGCGCCGCCGAGGGTGTTGCGGTGGCCCGGCAGCATCACGGAGAAGATCAGCTTGAGCAGCACCGACTTGCCGCCGCCGTTCTCCAGGAAGAGCACACCGGCGGGCGCGGGCCGGCGCGGCGGGCCGACCGGCTCGTCCTCGAAGAACTCCGCCTGCGTGGGCGCGGGGTCGGGCACGATCTCGCCGACCCCCCGCAGGTCAAGCACGGTGTCGGCGTAGCGCGCACCGGCGGGCCCGATCGAGTAGAGGCGGACCCGGGACAGCTCGTACATGGCGGACTCTCGTAAGTCTTCGTGAGATGGGGAGTTCAGGAGGAGTGGAACGGCAGCCCGGCGTCGGCGACCAGCTCCAGGTCGTCGCTCTCCTCGGCGGGCAGCAGCGTCGGTGTGCCGTCGGTGACCGGGACGACGCCCAGTTCCAGCAGTTCGGCCATGGCGGCGCTGCCGGCCATGTCGCGGACCTGGAGCTGGTAGCGGGCGGTGGTGCGGTAGGTGCCGCCGTGGTCGTCGCCGGTGCGCTGCAGGAATCCGGAGTCGGTGAGGAAGGCGACGGCCTTGGCGACGATGCCGGTGGTCGAACCGGCCAGGCGGCGGGCGTCCTTGGTGGCGCCGGTCGCGCTGCGCCGCACCCAGATCCGCCAGGCGGCCTCCAGGCCGGGCGCGTCGGTCGCCGGGTCGGTGTTCTCGCCCTGCTCGTCGGCGCGCTCCTCCAGGCGGCGGCAGGCCTGGCGCACGAAGGCGTCGACGCCGTTGACCGAGACGCGGCCGATGTAGCCGTCGTCGGCGAGGTCCTCGGGGCGCGGGAACGCCATGGCGGCGACGGCGAGATGGGCGAGTCCGTGCAGGAACCGGTCGCCGCCGTCGGCGGACGTACGACGCGCGTAGTCGCCCATGCGGACGGCGAACACCGAGTCCTCGGCGGCGGTCACGGCCATGCCCGCGCGGGGGGACACCTCCAGCACGATCAGGCCGAGCCCGGTCGCCACCGCGTCGGCGAGCCGCGCGAAGGGCGGGTCCTCGCGGTAGCGCCGCAGCAGGTCCGCGTACTCCTGGTCGCGGGCGGGCTGCAGCTTGGGCTGCAGGCCGAACGACACGAGCCGGGCCGCGTCGGCGGCGTCGGCGGGAGTGACGGCGGCACCGGCCGCGGGCGGCGGTCCGTCCGGCTCGCTCCACTCGACATGCTCGCTCACGGTCGGGACTCCTTGTGCCACTCGTGCTGACTCATGCTGCTTCCGTCCGGTCCGCGGCCATCCCCGCCGCGTCCAGCAGTGCGGTGCCGACGATCAGGTCCGCGCCGCCGAATTCCGGGTCGTCGAGCTCTGTCCCGTCGTCCACGGCGAACAGCAACTTCTGCTCGCCCTGGCGATAGGCCGTGCCGACCGGCGGGCTGGCGGCGTGCACCGCCAGCAGGGCGACCAGGTACGGCAGCTCGGGGTCCTGCCCGCGGGCCTGCGCCAGCAGTCCCGACAACCGGCGCGGCGCGTCCGCCGGCAGGTCGAGCAGCTCCTGCGCCGCCGCCATCTGTTCCTCGCTGAACCGGCTGTCGTCCGGCGTGGCGATCAGGTCCGGCTCGGGCATCTCCGCGCCCAGGTGCTCCCGCTCCACCGGCGGCGTCAGCAGTATGTCGACCAGGTCCCCGACCCGGACGGACACCGGCGTGCGCAGCCCGGTGCCGCGGCCGAAGAAGGCGTCGGTGACCCGGACGGCCTGCTCCAGCGGCAGCGGGAGCACGGGTGAGACGAGATGTCCGTAGAGGTCTATGCCCGACGTCGTCATCGGTGTGGCGAAGGCCTGCCGGTCCTGCTCGGCGCGGAACAGCGGCCCGGCCTCCAGCAGGCGGGACTGCAATTGCGTGTGCCGGCGGATGCAGTCCTTGACGATGTCGACGAGCTCGGCGGCGCGGCGCTTCTGCTCCGGATCCTCGGACTCGTCCCGCGCCTTGCGGATGTTGGTGAGGATCGCGTTCTCATGGCGGTAGCGGTCGGCGACGTGCTCCAGCGCCTCGGCGATCATGTCGGGCACGGTCGAGAGCCAGTCCACCGCGCGCACGTTGCGCCGGGTGGCGTCCAGGGCGCGGCGCAGGGTCTCCGAGTACTGCACGGTCCGGTAGCGGGCCTGTTCGGCCGCGAGCTGGGCGTCGGCGAGCCGGCCACGGCTGATCAGCACCTCCAGCTTGACCTCGGCGGCGATCTGCGCGCTGGTGACGTCCGTGTCGAGGGCGCCGACGAGGACGTTGACCGCCTCGTCCGTCGTGCGGAGGTAGACCGTGCCGCCGGGGCCGGGGACCTCTTCGATCAGCTTGAAGTCGTAGTCCCGGCGCACGTAGGTGCCGTCCGCCCCGAACGTGCCGTACACGGCGCGGAAGCCGCGGTCGACGCTGCCGACGTTGATCAGGTTCTCCAGGACCCAGCGGGCCACCCGTTCGTGCTCGGCGGTGGGGCGCTGCGGGGCCTGGGCGGCGATGCGCGGGATGAGCCGGGCGACGATCTGGTCGTGGTCCGCGCCCGTGTCGAAGTCCATGTTGAGGGTGACCAGGTCGATCGCCGCGAGGGCGACCTCCGCCATGCCGTACACCGAGTACGCGCCGGCCAGGTTCGCCTTGCGCGCGTCCAGGTCGTGCAACGGCGCGGTGCAGGCGAGCGCGCGCAGGCGCCGCGCCAGGCCCTCGTCGGCGGCCGGCCCCGGGGCGGGGCGCGGCCCCGCGCTGAGCTGGGGCGGAACGCTGTCCGTCGATGCAGGCGAAGTCACGGTGCACAGACTAGGTCCTGGGTCTGACAACAACCCAAACGACGCGGTACGCCCCCCTGCGCCGTCGGCCTCAGCCGCCCTCGCCGACCCCCTGAGCCGCCGGCCCCCAGCCGTCCTCACCGACCTCCGGAGCCGCCCCCTCAGCCGCCCTCAGCCCCCCCCTCAGCCGTCCTCAGCCGTCCTCGCCGACCCGCCGCCGGTACACCTCGACCACGCGCTCCAGTGAGTCGTCGAGATACCCGGCGAGCAGCCCCTCGGCCTGCTCACGGTCTCCGCCCTGAAGAGCTTCAAGAATCGCGATATTTCGTGCGATGTACGGCTCGTGCAGCCGCTGCGGCTCGTCCACCACATGGAACGCCAGCCGCAGTTCGGCGAAGACGCTCCGCATCAGCTCGGCGGTGCGCTCGCTCGCGGCGAGAGCGACCAGCTCCCGGTGGAAGTGGATGTTCGCGGTACCCACCGCCTTCCAGTCACCCTCCCGGGCCGCGGTCCGCCCCTCCTCGACCGCTCCGGCGAGCCCGTCCAGGCCGTAGGGCGGCTCGCCGAGACCGCGGACCACGGCGCACTCGACGAGCCGCCGGGTGCGGTAGATGTCCTCGACGTCCTCCACGGTCAGGACCCGGACGAAGACGCCCCGGTTCAGCTCGTGGACGAGCAGCCGCTCGTGCGTGAGCAGCCGGAACGCCTCGCGCAGCGTGTTGCGGGAGACGCCGAGCGCGCCGCCGATGCTGTCCTCCGACAGGCGGGTGCCGGGCGGGAAGTAACCCTCGGCGATCCGGCTCCTGAGGATGTCCGAGACCCGCTCCGCGGTGCTGGTGCGCCCGAGGAGGGCCCGGTCGTCGGCGAGGTCCTTCAGCTGCTCTGCCATGCCGGAATTCAACCGCAGATCACAAGAACGAACCAACATGGGTATTGAGGGATCGTTGAACAATCCTCTACGGTGCTATGCACAGCGTCGCGGCGGCGGGGCCGCTTTCCCCACCGCGCTCCCCACCGCGGCGCCGACCGCCTCCGTACGGCACGGCTCACCCCGAAGCACCCTCCGTCCTCCCTCTGCGAGGTGCCCATGAGCACGACCCCTCCACCGCAGGCCCAGATCGACGACCCACGCCCCGCGACCACCGAACGCACCTCGGACGACGGGGCGTTCGGCTGGCTGCGCGCCCTCGGCCCACGCGGCCGCCGCGCCTTCACCGGCGCCTTCGGCGGCTATGCCCTGGACTCGTACGACTACTTCACGCTGCCGCTGAGCATGGTCGCACTGTCCGCCTACTTCGGCCTGAACAGCGGCCAGACCGGTCTCTTCACCACGGTCACGCTGGTGGTCTCCGCGGTCGGCGGCGCCCTCGCGGGCGTCCTCGCGGACCGCGTCGGCCGGGTGAAGGCGCTGATGCTCACGGTGATCACGTACGCGGTGTTCACCGTCGCCTGTGGTTTCGCGCCCAACTACGAGACGCTGCTGGTCTTCCGCGCGCTCCAGGGGCTCGGTTTCGGCGGCGAGTGGGCGGTCGGCGCGATCCTGGTCGCCGAGTACGCGAGCGCCAAGCACCGGGGGCGCACGCTCGGCGCGATCCAGAGCTCCTGGGCCGTGGGCTGGGGCCTCGCCGTGATCGTCTACACCCTGGTCTTCTCGGTGGCCGGCGACGACCTGGCCTGGCGCATCATGTTCTGGACCGGGGCGCTGCCCGCGCTGCTCGTCATCTGGCTGCGACGCAGCGTGCACGACGCCCCCGAGGCGGCCGCGGCTCGTGAACAGAGCGCGGAGAAGGGCTCGTTCACGGCGATCTTCAGGCCCGGCCTGCTGCGGATCACCCTCTTCGCGGGACTGCTGTCCACCGGCGTCCAGGGCGGCTACTACACCCTGGCCACCTGGGTGCCGACGTATCTGAAGTCCGAACGCGACCTGTCGGTCGTCGGCACCGGCGGCTATCTGACGCTCCTCATATCGGGCGCCTTCATCGGCTATCTGACCGGCGGCTACCTCACCGACAAGCTGGGCCGGCGGCGCAACATCTGGCTCTTCGCCCTGCTCTCCGCGCTCTGCATCCTGGCGTACGCGAACATCCCGAGCGGCGCCAACACCCTGCTCCTGGTGCTCGGTTTCCCGCTCGGCTTCTGTATGTCGGCGATCTTCAGCGGCTTCGGGTCCTACCTGAGCGAGCTGTACCCGACGGCGGTGCGCGGGACGGGGCAGGGCTTCACGTACAACACCGGGCGCGCGGTGGGTGCCGTGTTCCCCACGATGGTCGGGTTCCTGGCCGACAGCTGGGGCGTCGGCGGCGCGCTGGTCTTCGGCGCGATCGGCTACGGCATCGCGGCCCTGGCCCTGCTCGGGCTGCCGGAGACGCGCGGGAAGGAACTCGCGTGAACCGCACGGGCACCGGTACCGAGGACCGTCCGGTGGTCCTCGTCGACGAGGACGCGCGCGCGTGGAGCCCCGGAACGGCCCGCTCCCGCTTCCGGGAGGGCCTGACGGGCCCCACGGCCGGGGTCGCGGCGGGCCACACCCAGGTCAACCTGATCTCGGTGCCCGCCGACTGGGCCTACGACATGCTGCTGTTCTGCCAGCGCAACCCCAAGCCCTGCCCGGTCCTCGACGTCACGGACGCCGGCTCCTGGACGACCGTGCTGGCCGAGGGCGCGGACCTGCGCACCGACCTGCCGCGCTACCGGGTCTGGCGGGACGGCGAGCTGGTGGACGAGCCGACGGACGTGCGGGCCCACTGGCGGGACGACCTGGTGTCGTTCCTCATCGGGTGCAGCTTCACCTTCGAGTGGGCGCTGGGCGAGGCGGGTGTTCCGATCCGCCACGTCGAGCAGGGCCGCAACGTCCCGATGTACGTGACCAGTCGGCAGTGCCGTCCGGCGGGGCGGCTGCACGGGCCCCTCGTGGTGTCCATGCGGCCGGTGCCGCCCCGGCAGCTGGCGGCGGCGATCCGGGAGAGCAGCCTCATGCCGGCGGTGCACGGCAGCCCCGTGCACTGCGGCCATCCCTCGGGCCTCGGCATCGACGACCTCGGCCGCCCCGACTTCGGGGACCCGGTGGATGCCGAGCCGGACGACATCCCGGTGTTCTGGGCGTGCGGAGTGACCCCGCAGGCGGCCGTGATGGCCTCGCGTCCGCCGTTCGCCCTCACGCACGCCCCGGGGCAGATGTTCCTCACCGACGCCCGCGACGAGCAGTACCGCGTGGCCTGACTGGAGACACGGCACATGACCTCGATCGACCTGAACGCCGACCTCGGCGAGGGCTTCGGCCGCTGGCGGCTCACCGACGACGAACAGCTGCTGTCCGTCGTCACCAGCGCCAACGTGGCCTGCGGCTTCCACGCCGGGGACGCGGTCACGATGCGCCGGGTGTGCGACCTGGCGGCCGAGCGCGGCGTCCGGATCGGCGCCCAGGTGTCCTACCGGGACCTGGCCGGGTTCGGGCGGCGCGCGATGGACGTGCCGTCCACCGAGCTGGCGGCCGAAGTGGCCTACCAGATCGGCGCGTTGGAGGTCTTCGCGCGTGCGGCGGGCGCTCGCGTGGCCTACGTCAAACCGCACGGCGCGCTCTACAACCGGGTCGTGCACGACGAGGAGCAGGCCGCCGCGGTCGTCGACGGCGTGCTCCTCGCGGACGCCGCGCTGCCCGTCCTCGGACTGCCCGGCTCCCGCCTGCTGGAGCTGGCCGGGAAGGCCGGACTACCGGTCGTCACCGAGGCGTTCGCGGACCGGGCGTACACCGACGCGGGCACCCTGGTGCCGCGCACCCTGGAGGGCGCCGTGGTCACCGACCCCGACGCCGTCGTGGAGCGCTCCGTGAGCCTCGCCCGGTCCGGTGAGGTCGTCTCCCACACGGGGACGCGCATCGAGGTACGCGCGCGGTCGCTGTGCCTGCACGGCGACACCCCGGGCGCCGTGGACCTGGCGCGGCGGGTCCGCGAGCGCCTGGCGGCCTGCGGGGTCCGGGTGGAGGCCTTCGCATGAAGGTGCTGCCCGTGGGCGAGGACGCCCTGCTCGTCGAGGTCTCCTCGGACGACGAGGCCCAGTCCCTGCACGCGGAGTTGCTGCGGCGCCGCGCGCAGGGCTCCCTTGCGGCCCGCGAGATCGTGCCCGCGGCCCGCACGGTCCTCCTCGACGGCCTCGACACCCCGGCCCGGCTGGCCGCCGAACTGACCGCCGCCGACCTGCCGCCCGCTCCCCCACGCGCGCGTGACGTGGTGGAGATCCCGGTGCGGTACGACGGCCCGGACCTGGCCGACGTCGCCGCCCACTGGGGCGTGCCGCAGAAGGAGGTCGCCCGTATCCACGGCGACACCGAATTCCGGGTCGCCTTCTGCGGCTTCGCACCCGGCTTCGGCTACCTCACCGGCCTGCCACCGCGCTACGACGTCCCGCGCCGGGCCACTCCGCGCACGGCAGTCCCGGCGGGGTCGGTCGCCCTGGCGGGCCCGTACACGGGCGTGTACCCGCGCTCGTCGCCGGGCGGCTGGCAGCTGATCGGCACGACGGACGCCGTGCTGTGGGACCACGCGCGCGTGCCGGCCGCGCTGCTGTCGCCGGGCACGCGCGTGCGGTTCGTCCCCGAGGCGAGGTCATGACGGACCGCGCCCTCGCCGTCGTCCGGGCCGGGGCCCTCACCACCGTGCAGGACGCGGGCCGCCCCGGACACGCCCACCTCGGCGTACCCCGCTCCGGCGCGCTGGACCGGCCCGCCGCGGGCCTCGTCAACCGGCTCGTCGGCAATCCGGCCGCGGCGGCCGTGCTGGAGACGACCCTCGACGGCTGTGCCGTACGCCCCCGTTCGGCCGTCACGGTGGCGGTGGCGGGCGCGCCCTGCCGGGTCACCGTGGACGGACGTCCCGTCGCCTGGAGCGCGCCGGTGCGCGTGCCCGCGGGAGCGCTGCTGGACGTCGGCCCCGCCGTGTCGGGCGTGCGCGCCTATCTGGGGGTCTCCGGAGGCATCGCGGTCGAGGCGGTGCTCGGCAGCCGGTCGACGGACCTGCTGTCGGGGCTCGGCCCGGCCCCTCTGGCGGTCGGCACGGTGCTGCCCCTGGGCCGGCCGTCGGGCGTGCACGCGCGTGTGGACGTCGCCCCGCAGCCGGCGCCACCGGCGGAGCTGGTGCTGCGGGTGACCCTCGGCCCGCGCGACGGCTGGTTCACGCCGGAGGCCGTGGACACCTTCTGCACGCGTGCCTACCGGGTGTCCTCCGCGAGCAACCGCATCGGGCTGCGCACGGAGGGACCGGCTCTGGAGCGGGCCCGGCCGGGCGAACTCGCCAGCGAGGGCATGGTGCTGGGTGCCGTGCAGGTCCCGCCGGACGGCAGGCCGGTGGTGTTCCTCGCCGACCATCCGACCACCGGGGGGTATCCGGTGATCGCCGTGGTCCGCGCCGCCGACCTCCCGGCCGCGGCCCAGGCGGTCCCGGGCACACCGGTCCGCTTCGTCGCCGTACGCCGCCGCTAGGCCCCGCGTCAACAACCCTGCGAGTCAATACACCTGGGCCGCGTCCGCCTGCTCCGTCACCGACAGGGCGCCGAGCGCGGCGGACACCGCGGCCGAGGCCCTCAGGTCGAGCCGGGCGCTCGTGCCCCGGGCGCGATGCCGGAGTTCGTCGGCGGCCAGGGTCAGGAGCTGGGGCAGCAGGTCGGTGCAGCGGCGCGCCACCCAGCCGGTGCCGGCCGTGGCCAGCCACCACAGGCTCGCCGAGGTCGTCGGGACGGGGAACTCGGGCTCGGGCGAGGGCGCGGGCCCCGTGGCGAGGCCGCGCTCGGCGAGCAGCGTGTGGAAACGCAGGGCGAGTTGCCGGTGTCCGCGTTCTGCGGGGTGCAGCCGGTCCGCGCTCCACATGGCACGGTCGGAGGTCCACTCGCCCTCGCAGGCGTGCAGGTGCAGCGCCTCGTACCGCTCGGACAGGGCGTGCACCACGGTGTTCACGGCCCGTTGCCGCCGGGCGAGTGGGTGGGCGAGGGCGCCCGGCAGGCCGAGCATCGTGCCCGGGTCGGGCAGGCACGCGGTGAGCAGGACCGCACCCCGCTCGGTGCAGGCCGCGTACACCTGGTCGAGCCGGGCGGCCACGGCCCGGATGTCGAAGGTGCAGCGCAGGGTGTCGTTGACGCCGACGACGACGGACACGAGGTCGGGCCGCAGCTCCAGCGCGGCGGGCAGCTGCCGCTCCAGCACGTCCCGGGTCTGTGAGCCGCTCACCGCGAGGTTGGTGAACCCGACCGGCTCCTCGGCGAGCCCGTCCGCGAGCAGTGCGGCCCAGCCACGCCACACCCCGTCACCGACGGGGTCCCCCACGCCCTCGGTGAGCGAGTCACCGAGAGCCACGAACCGCAGCGGCCCCTCGAACCGCTGGGGTCCCTCGAACCGCTGGGGTCCCTCGAACCGCGAGGGTCCCTCGAACCGCGAGGGTCCCTCGACCCACGGAGGCCCCTCGAACCGCGGGGATCCCTGGACCCACGGAGGCCCCTCGAACCACGGAAGCCCCTCGCCCCACGGAGGCCCCTCGCCCCACGGAGGCCCCTCGCCCCACGGAGGCCCCTCGAACCGCGGGGATCCCTCGACCCACGGAGGCCCCTCGACCCACGGGGGTCTCATGCCACGCCCCCGGGCACGAACGGCCGGGCCGGACGCACCGGGACAGCCGCGTCGTGCGCGGCGAGAAACGCGTCGACCGCCGCGTCCCAGCCGAAGCACTCCGCACGCGCGCGTGCCCCCTCGCGTCGGTCCGCCTCCAGGCGTTCCAGCAGCTGGTCCACGGCGTCCGCGAAGGCCTCCCCGTGGTCCGCGGCGACGGCCCCGGCGGAGCCGATCACCTCCGACAGCGCGGACGACGCGCTCGCCACCACGGGCGTGCCGCAGGCCATGGCCTCCAGAGCGGCGAGCCCGAAGGTCTCGGCGGGCCCCGGCGCCAGGGCCATGTCGGCGGACGCCTGGAGCGCGCCGAGCAGTCCGCGGTCGGAGACGTGCCCGAGGAAGGTGACCGGCAGGCCGCTCTCGCGCGCCCGGTGTTCGAGCCGGGAGCGCAGCGGACCGTCCCCGGCCACGACCAGCACGGCCCGCCGCCCGCGCCGCCGCAGCGCCTCCAGGGTGTCCAGCGCCGTTCCGGGCCGCTTCTCCACGGACAGCCGCGAGCACATCACGAGCAGCGTCTCGTCCTCGCGCGCGTGCCGGGCCCGGATGTCCGGGTCGCGCAGCGCCGGGTGCCGCTGCACCAGGTCGACGCCGAGCGGCGCCCGGACGATGTTGCGGGCCCCGATCCGCACGAACTCCCGCTCGGCGAACTCGGTGGTGCACACCACGCGCGAGTAGGTGTGGGCCGTACGGACGTTGAGGGCGTCGGCGGCGCGCCGGGCGGCTCCCTCGGGCACGCCCCAGGTGCGCAGCACCCCGTCGGCCGTCTCGTGGGAGACCATCACGGACGGGACCCGGGCGCGCCTCGCCCACCTGCCGGTCCACCTCAGGGTCGTGCGGTCGGACACCTCCAGCCGGTCCGGCGCGAGCTCCTCCAGGAGCCGGGCCACCCGACGCTTGTCGGCGAGGACGCGGTAACCGCCGGTGCCGGGCAGCAGCGGCCCGGGGAGGGTGATCACCCGCCCCTGCTCGGTCTCGCGGTCGCTCATGCGCTCGCCGGGGATCACGAGGACAGGATCGTGCCCCGCGGCCTTGAAGCCCTTGCCGAGTTCGCGCAGCGCGGTGCGCAGTCCGCCGGACGAGGGGGCGACGAAGTTGGCGAGCCGGACGATCCGCAGCGCTTGGCGGCGGCTGCCGGGACGGGAGTCGCTCATGCCGCCACCGCCGTCCGCCGCCCGGCGAGCACCTTCGTGTAGTGCTCGATCAGCCGGTCGCCGACGGCCGCCCAGGTGCGGCCCTCGACGGTGGCGCGCCCGGCGGCGCCGAAGGCGGCCCGCAGCCCTGGATCGGCGGCCAGGGACCGCACCGCGTCCCGGACCGCGGTCGCGTCGCGCGGCGGCACGAGCAGCCCGGTGTGCCCGTGGGCGACCAGGTCCAGCGGTCCGCCCGCGGCGGGCGCCACCACCGGCAGGCCGCTGGCCATGGCCTCCTGGACCGTCTGGCAGAAGGTCTCGAAGGGCCCCGTGTGCGCGAAGACGTCGAACGAGGCGAAGACCCGGGCGAGGTCGTCACCGGTGCGCCGGCCGAGGAAGACGGCGCCGGGCAGGGCCTGTTCCAGGCCGGGCCGGCTGGGGCCGTCGCCGACGATCACGACCCGGACGCCCTCCAGGCCGCAGACGCCGGCGAGGAGTTCGACCTGCTTCTCGGGGGCGAGCCGGCCGACGTAGCCGACGATCAGCTCGCCGTTCGGGGCGAGTTCGCGGCGCAGGGCCTCGTCGCGCCGGTCGGGCCGGAAGCGCTCGGTGTCCACGCCGCGCGGCCACAGCTCGACCCGGGGCACTCCGTGGGTCGCCAGGTCGTGCAGAGCGGCGCTGGACGGGGCGAGGGTGAGGTCGGCGGCGCCGTGGACCGAGCGGATGCGCCGCCAGGCGGCGGCCTCTCCGGCGCCCATGTAGGTGCGGGCGTAGCCGGCCAGATCGGTCTGGTAGACGGCGACGGCGGGGGTGCCGAGGCGGGCGGCGGCGGCCATGCCGCGTACGCCGAGGACGAAGGGGCTCGCGAGGTGGACCACATCGGCACGGTGCTCGACGAGGGTGGCGGCCAGGCGGCGGCTGGGGAGGGCGACGCGGACCTGGGGGTAGCCGGGCAGCGGGAGGGAGGGGACGTGGACGACGGGGCACGGCGCGAAGGCGTCGGGCTTGTGCCCGGGCGCCGGGGCCGGGGCGACGACGACGGGGGCGTGACCGCGCTCGACGAGGTGCCGGGCGGTCTGGAGCGCGCAGTGGGCCACGCCGTTCACGTCGGGGGGAAAGGATTCGGTCACGATGACGACACGCATACCGGTGTTGTCGCCGTGCCGGACGTGGTCGCGTCAACGTGGATCTGTCCGGACGAGGAACGTCCTATGAGCGTTGTGAGGTGCACCCGCGCAGGTCAGGGGGTGGCCATGCCCTCCTGACCCGCGGGTCACCCCACGTTCACCCTGGAGGCGCGAATCCGCCCCCGCGTCCCCTCGGGGCGGGGGGGTCACACAGCGGTCCCCCCGGGACCGATCCGGCTGCGTACGGCCGTCTGCACCTCGGCCTCCTCGGCCGGGTCGGCGGCGAGCCGGCGCAGGCGCTCGACGACGCGGGCGTCTCCCGTCTCGGCGTGCCGGGCGGCGATCTCCCGGGTGGTCTCCTCGCAGTCCCACAGGCACTCGACGGCGAAGCCGGTGGCGAAGGACGGGTCGGTGGCGGCGAGGGCCCGGGCGGCCCGGCCGCGCAGATGGGAGGAGGCGGTCTCGCGGTAGACGTGGCGCAGCACGGGAGCGGCGCAGGCGATGCCGAGCCGTCCGGTGCCGTCCACGAGCGTCCACAGGGTCGGCGCGTCGGGGCCTTCGCCCCGTACGGCCTCCCGTACCGCCGCGAGGACCAGGTCGCGGTCCTGGACTCCGCCGCGGCAGGCGAGGACGCGGCCGGCGGCGGCGCCGAGGGCGTCGGGCCGCCGGGCCCAGCGGCGCGCCCGGTCCACCGCGGTCAGCGAGCGCATCCGCTCGAAGGCGTCGACGGCGGCGTCCACGACGAGCGTCGAGCCGGTGGCCACGGCGCCCTCGATCAGATCGAGGGCCTCGGGATCGTTGCCGTCGGCGAGGTACCTGAGGGCCGTGCACCGGGCTCCGTCAGTGCCGTCCTGCGCCGCCCGGACGATCTCGGCCCGGTCCTCGGGACCCGCCACGGCGGTCAGGCAGCGGGCGGCCGGCACATGGAGGGCGGCACCCCGCTCGATGCCCTGCTGGGCCCATTCGAAGACGGCTTGCACGCTCCACCCGGGGCGGGGGCCGGACGGTCGCATCTGCCGCTGCCAGCGGTCGAAACAGCCCGTCTCGTGGGCGGCACGCACGCGTGCGGCGACGGATTCGCGCGGATCCTCGGCCCACAGCCGCCAGGGCCGGGGCTCGAAGGCGTCCCGGACGGTGGCGGCCAGCTCGGCTTCGCCCTCCGGATCGGCCGGGAAGCGGGCGAGGACGGGCGCGGCGAGGGCGCGCAGTCCGGCGTCGTCGTCCCTCAGGGCCAGTTCGTCGAGGGCCCAGGCCCAGTTGGAGCCGTGGGCGGCGTACCTGCGCAGCAGTTCGAGCGCGTCCCGCCTGCCGTAGGAGGCGAGGTGCCCGAGGACGGCCAGGGCGAGCCCGGTGCGTGACTCGTCGCCGTCGAGGACGTCCTCGGCGCAGAAGAGGTGGGCCTCGACCTCGTCCAGCTCGCCGCCCAGGTCGAGGAAGAGGCGGGCGTAGTAGAGGGAGCGGTTCTCCACCTGCCAGTCGTGGCGGGGATCGCGCAGCACGCAGTGGTTCAGCGCCGCCAGCGCCTCGGGGCGCGGGGCGGTGAGCGCGTGCAACGTGCCGTCGCCGCGGCCCCGCTGAAGCAGGCCGAGCAGCGTACCGCTGGGCGCTATGACCGGATCGAACATGGGAAACAGCCTCACATCAAGCGTCGACGCAACCGGGGACGTGTACTACCTGGCCGCGCGACAACACGTCGGAGTGCCCGCCGTTTCCTGCTTGCTGTAGACCATCTTCCTCTGCCTCTCGTCGGTGGCCCTTGCGGACCGCGTCACGGCCCGCGCGGTGCGGCAACACCTGCCCAACCATCACGTCCGTGAACCACGTCGTCATGATGACTCGGCACTCTCGTCTGCCGCGACCGAAATTTCGGCGGCCCCGTACCGCCTCCCCCGTTTTCTGTGTCTTTGCTGGTCAGCCTGTCGGTTCAGTGCTCGCCGAACAGTTCGAGCAATTCCGTCCGGCCGAACATCCGGGCGGTGTCGACCGCCGAGGGTGTGCCGGCGGACGGGTCGGCGCCGCCCTCCAGAAGGGCCTTGATCACGTCCGATTCGCCCTTGAAGACCGCTCCGGCGAGCGGGGTCTGGCCCCGGTCGTTGATCCGGTCGGCCTCGGCACCCCGCTCCAGCAGCGCGCGCACCGCGTCGGAGTGGCCGTGGTAGGCGGCGAGCATCACGAGCGAGTCGCCCCGGTCGTTGGTGAGGTTGGCCGGAACACCCGCGTCGACGTACGCCACGAGCGCCTCCGTCTGTCCCCGCCGGGCCAGATCGAAGATCTTGGTCGCCAGCTCCACGACCTCGGGGTCGGGGACTTCGGTCATCGGACGGACCGCCTCTCCACTACGCATCGCCTCGGGTGCGTACGCCTGCGAGGGCGCAGCCGTACGAGTGAATCGCCAGGGTACTGGCTCGCGCGGCACATGACCCGATGTGCCCGAGGTAAAGATCAGCACAGACCCGGACAAGCGCAACAGCCCGGCTCCACCGGACCCGGGACCACTCCGCCGCACGGGGGAAATCGTCCGAATTTCACCCAGTTGCACCTTTTATCGTATGGATACATCCTGTGAGCCTGGAAGTACTCATGGTGACTGTCCCCGCGAACCAGGAGAACTCAAATGATCCTCTCCATCTCAGGCGTGGTCCTGCTCGGCATCGTCGTCTTCATCTTCTTCCGCAAGGACGGACTGAAGGCGTCACATGCCGTGGTCGCCATGCTGTTCGGCTTCTATCTGGCGAGTACGGCCATCGCTCCGAGCATCAAGGCGGGCGGCGAGAGCCTGGCGAGCCTCCTCGGCGGAATCAAGTTCTGACGACCCCGTCCCCCGTACGTATCCCGCCCGTACGCACTCACTGGAGGCAGTAGTGGCCCGGCGCCCCCTCCCCCGCATTCTGAGCAACGGCAGCGCGCAGCTCGCCCGGAGCCGGGAGCTGGCCCGGACGGCCGCCGACAGCGCCACGGACGTCCTCCACCCGCTGATCACGATCACGCGGGGCCTGCGCCGGCTGGCAGCGGCCGGGCGGCGCAGATGGGCCGAGACCCCCAAGGAGAGACGGGGGGCACTGCTGTTCCTGGTGGCCTCCGTGGTCCTGGTCGTGGCGCTGGTGCCGTACGGACCGCTGCTCGCCGCCATCACCCTGATGGCGGCGGCGGCCTGGCAGGGCCGGGACCGCTCTCCGGCGGCGTCCGACGGGCCCGACGAGTCGCAGACCCAGCGGCTGAAGTCGCTGTACGAGGCGCTCGTGCCGTACTTCTCCGCCGCCGAGGACCCCGAGCCGCTGTACTCCCACGGCGGCGCGTGGGACAAGGCCTTCCCCACCTACGCCTTCGACGGCGGGGGCCGGATCTCGCAGCTGGTGCTCCGCTACCCGGCGTACTTCACCGACAGCGAGGCCGAGGCACGCGCCCGCATCGAGCACCTCCTCGCGGCCAAGTCGGGCCGGGGCCGCGAATACCACTTCACGTGGGACGAGGAGGGCAACCAGTTGACGGTCGGCGTGCTTATGCCGCTGCCCGTCGACATCGCCGCCCAGCGTTTCGTCACCACCCCCGGCGAGACGGTCCTCGGCTTCACCGACCCCACCCGGGTCCAGCGCACCCTCCCCCTCACCCTCGGGGAGAAGCAGCGGGACGTGCCGCCGGTCGTCTGGCGCACGGGCCTGCGCTCCACCGAGCCGCACCTGCTGGCGCTCGGCCAGCCGGGCAGCGGCACCTCCACCCTGCTGCGGTCCATCGCGCTGCAGGCCCTGCTCCACGGCGACGTGGTGATCGTCGACGGCGGGGGCACCGGCGAGTACGCCTGCCTGACCGGCCGGGACGGCGTCCTGGCCGTGGAGGCCGGGCTGGCCGGGGTCACGGCCAGTCTGGAGTGGGTGGCGACCGAGACGGAGCGCCGTCTCATCGCCGCCAACCGGGCCCACCAGGCGGGCGACCCGCCGCCCGAGGACACCAAGCGCCCGCTGTGGGTCCTCCTCGACCGCCCGACGGCCTTCACCCATCTGGCCACGGCGGACGGCCGCAAGGACCCGCAGTCCCTCCTCCAGGTCCCCCTCCGGCACGGCCGCCCGGCGAACGTGACGGTGGTCGTGGCCGACCAGCTGGACAGCCTCGACGCCCTCAGCGAGCCGGTACGCCGGCACACCCGCGCCCGCGTGGTTCTGGGACCCGCCACGGCGGAGCAGCTCGAGTCGGTCCTGGGCGCGCCCCCGCACACGACGCCGATCGACGAGCTCCCGCCCGGCCGCGGCTACGCCCGGCTGGGCAGCGGCCCGGTCCACCGCCTCCAGGTCCCGGCCACCCCGAACCCCTACGACGACGCCACGCCCGACGCCCTGTGCGAGGCCGTCCTGGACCTTCTCCCGCCGCGCACGACCCCGGCGGACGGAGAGACGATCCCGGAGCAGGACCAGTCGGAGGGCGAGCCGGAGCGGGTACCGGCGGAGCGGGAACCGGAATCCCAGCCGGTGGCTCCGCAGGCGCCGGAATCAGAGCCGGAGGCGACCCCCGTCCTGACCAAGGAGCCCCTGCCGAACCCGGGACCGGTGCTGACCAAGGAGAAGTAACCACGGGCCTCAGGTCGCCGAAGGACACGCACCCCCCGGGGGCCTCAGGCCGCCAAAGGACACGCACCCCCCGGGGGCCTCAGGCCGCCGAAGGACACGTACCCCCGGCGGCCACCCCCGTCGCCTCTCAGGCCACGAACGTACGCGGCGCCTCCGCGTTCCCCACCGCACCGCTCTCCACCAGCGCCGCCGCCGCGGCCAGCCGCACCGCCGCCTCCTCGGCCACGGCCCCGCCGACGGTGAACGGCAGCCGCACATACCCCTCGAACGCCCCGTCCACCCCGAACCGCGGCCCGGACGGCACCCGGACTCCCACGCGCTCCCCCGCCTCGGCCAGCCGCGAACCGGACAGACCCCCCGTGCGCACCCAGAGCGTCAACCCGCCCTGGGGCACCTCGAACTCCCACGCGGGCAGCTCCCGCCGCACCGCGGTCACCAGCTCGTCCCGGTTCGTCCGCGCCTGCGCCCGCCGCACCTCCACGGCCTGCTCCCAGCCCCCGGTCCCGAACAGCCAGTTCACCGCCAGCTGCTCCAGGACCGGTGTGCCGAGATCGGCGTACGCCCGGGCGGCGACCAGGCTGCGGATCACGTCCGGCGCGGCCCGCACCCAGCCGATCCGCATCCCGGCCCAGAACGCCTTGCTCGCCGACCCCACCGTGACCACGGTGGATCCGGCCGGGTCGAACGCGCACACCTGCCGCGGCATCCGCACCTCCGGATCCAGCCACAGCTCGCTCATCGTCTCGTCGGCGATCAGCACCGTCCCCGCGGACCGCGCCGCGTCCACCAGCCGTCGCCGCTGGTCCTCGTCGGCGAGCGCCCCGGTCGGGTTGTGGAAGTCGGCGACGACGTACGCGATGCGGGGCGCGGCGTCCCGAAGGACCTGCCGCCAGCGGTCCATGTCCCAGCCGGTGAGCCCCTCGGCCATGGCGACGGGCACGAGCCGCGCCCCGGCCTCCCGCATCAGCTGGAGGATGTTGGCGTAGGAGGGCGACTCGACGGCGATGCGCTCGCCGCGCCCGGCGAACAGATGGCAGATGGCGTCGATCGCACCCATCGCCCCGGTCGTCACCATGATCTGCTCGGGCATGGTCGGGATCCCGCGCGCGGTGTACCGCTCGGCGATCATCGCCCGCAGCGCGGGGAGTCCGGCGGGGTAGTCGCCGTGCGTGTGCGCATACGGCGGCAGTTCCTCCAGCGCGCCCTGAACGGCCCGGGTGAGCCAGGGCTCGGGAGCGGGCAGTGCGGCGCACCCGAGGTCGATCAGCGAGCCGAGGGCCTCCGGCGGAAGCGGCTCCAGCCCCCGCGCGGGCAGCGGGTTCCCGGCCGGGACGGCGGTCCAACTGCCCGCGCCCCGACGGGACTCCAGGAATCCCTCGCCGCGCAGCGCCTCGTAGGCGGCGGCCACGGTCGTACGGCTGACGGACAGGGAGAGGGCGAGTTCGCGTTCGGCGGGCAGCCGGGCGGCCACCGGGACCCGTCCCTCGAGCACCAGCAGCCGGATGCCGTCGGCGAGCGCACGGTAGGCCGGCGGTCGGCGCGAACCGGGCCCCGCCGGGCGGTCCTGCTGAGAGCTGAGAAGCCGGGCGAGTTGCGCCGCACCCACAGCCGAGGTCCACTCCGCCATCGAAATCAGTCCACCTTCCCCGGATTGGCCATGGATGGCTTCTCCATCCAAGCCACATCGTGGCATGCATCAGTCCACTACCACCACAGGGGGGGCACATCATGTCCACGCGGGGGCATCTCGCCCGGCGACTCGTCCAGCTCTACGCCGGTCTCGCGCTGTACGGCGCCAGCTCGGCACTGCTCGTCCGGTCGGGGCTCGGACTGGAGCCGTGGAACGTGCTGCACCAAGGACTCGCGGAGAAGACCGGGCTGTCGATCGGTGTCGTGCTGACCCTGCTGGGCGCCGCCGTGCTGCTCCTGTGGATCCCGCTGCGCCAGCGGCCTGGCCTGGGCACGATCTCCAACGTGCTGGTCATCGGCATGGCGATGGACGCAACCCTGGCCCTGGTGCCCGACGCGCACGGCCCGGCGCCGCGCATCACGCTGATGGTGGCGGGGATCGTCCTGAACGGCGCGGCGACCGGTCTGTACATCGCGGCCCGCTTCGGACCGGGCCCGCGCGACGGCCTCATGACCGGACTGCACCAGCTCACGGGCGTCTCGATCCGGCTGGTCCGCACGGGCATCGAGCTCACCGTCGTGGCGACGGGCTTCGCGCTGGGCGGCACCGTCGGGATCGGCACCCTCCTGTACGCCCTGGCAATCGGCCCCCTCGCCCAGGCCTTCCTGCGCGTGTTCGCCGTCCCCCCGGCATCCGGCGGCAGCACGGCCGTTGCCACCGGTCAACCCCGAGGGGCGATACTGCGTCCGTGACCCCGCGGATACGCCACCCCTACCTCGACCATCCCGGCCCGATCGCCTTCGCCCACCGGGGCGGGGCCGCGGACGGCCTGGAGAACACCGTGCGGCAGTTCCGGTGCGCGGTCGAGGCCGGATACCGGTACATCGAGACGGACGTCCACACCACCCGGGACGGCAAGCTCGTCGCCTTCCACGACGCGACCCTGGGCCGGGTGACGGACGGCGCGGGCCGGATCGCCGACCTGCCGTGGCAGGAGGTCCGGCAGGCGCGGGTGGCGGGCGAGGAACCGCTCCCCCTGTTCGAGGAGCTCCTGGAGACCTTTCCCGACGTGCGCTGGAACGTGGACGTCAAGACGGAGGCCGCCCTCCTGCCCTTCCTGGACCTGGTCGGGCGGACGGAGTCCTGGGACCGGATCTGCCTGGGCTCGTTCTCGGAGGCGCGTGTGGTGCGCGCCCAGCGGCTGGCCGGCCCCCGCCTGGCCACGTCGTACGGCACCCGGGGCGTGCTCAACCTGCGGTTGCGCTCCTGGGGGCTGCCGGCCGCGGTGCGCCGCTCGGCGATAGCGGCCCAAGTTCCCGAGATCCAGTCCGGCATCCAGGTCGTGGACCGGCGCTTCCTGCACGCCGCCCACGCACGCGGGCTCCAGGTGCACGTGTGGACGGTCAACGATCCCGAGGGCATGCACCGGCTTCTCGACCTGGGCGTGGATGGCATCATGACCGATCACATCGACACGTTGCGCAAGGTCATGGAGGACCGCGGCGTCTGGGTCTGAGACCCCGGGCCCGTCCCCTCTGCGCGTTCACGGGGAAGCGAGGGGCGCGGGTGGGCAACGACACCGTGCGGACACCGCCGGCCGACGGGGCCGCGGAGCGCAGGAGCGAGCAGCGCGGCTGGTACTTCTACGACTGGGCCTGCTCCGTCTACTCGACGAGCGTGCTCACCGTGTTCCTGGGCCCCTATCTGACGTCGGTCGCCAAGTCGGCGGCCGACGCCGACGGGTACGTCCACCCCCTCGGCATCCCGGTGCGCGCCGGCTCCTTCTTCGCGTACTCGGTGTCCCTGTCGGTGATCGTGGCCGTGCTGGTGATGCCGCTGGTGGGCGCCGCCGCCGACCGCACCGGCCGCAAGAAGCCCCTCCTCGCGGCCGCCGCCTACACCGGAGCCACGGCCACGGCGGCCATGTTCTTCCTGGACGGCGACCGCTATCTGCTGGGCGGTGCGCTCCTGGTCGTCGCGAACGCCGCGCAGTCCGTGGCGATGATGCTCTACAACTCCTACCTGCCGCAGATCGCCCCGCCCGAGCAGCGGGACGCGGTCTCCTCCCGCGGCTGGGCGTTCGGTTACGCGGCGGGTTCGCTGGTCCTCGTCGCCAACCTGATCCTCTACACCGGGCACGAGGGCTTCGGCCTCTCCGAGAGCACGGCGGTCCGCATCTGTCTGGCATCGGCCGGTCTGTGGTGGGGCGCGTTCGCCGTCATCCCGCTGCGGCGGCTGCGCGATCGCAGGACCGCCGGGCGCGAGGCGGCCCTCCCGGGCTTCCGGCAGCTCGCGGCGACCGTCCGCGACATGCGCCGCCACCCGCTGACGCTCGCGTTCCTGCTCGCCTACCTGGTCTACAACGACGGCATCCAGACGGTGATCTCCCAGGCTTCGGTCTACGGCTCCGAGGAGCTGGGCCTGGGCCAGTCCACCCTCATCGGCGCCGTGCTGCTGGTGCAGGTGCTGGCGGTGGCGGGCGCACTGGCCATGGGCCGGCTGGCCCGGGTCTACGGGGCCAAGCGCACGATCCTCGGCTCGCTGGCCGCATGGACCGTGACACTGGCGGCCGGGTACTTCCTGCCGGCCGGGGTGCCGGTGTGGTTCTTCGTCCTGGCCGCCGGGATCGGCCTGGTCCTCGGCGGCAGCCAGGCGCTGTCCCGCTCCCTGTTCTCCCATCTGATCCCGCCGGGCAGGGAGGCCGAGTACTTCTCGGCGTACGAGATGAGCGACCGCGGCATGAGCTGGCTCGGGCCGCTGCTGTTCGGGATCACCTACCAGCTGACCGGGAGCTACCGGGACGCGATCATCTCGCTGGTGGTGTTCTTCATCCTCGGCTTCGCCCTGCTCGCGCGGGTCCCGGTGCGGCGTGCGATCGGCGAAGCGGGGAATCCGGTTCCTGACAGGATTTAGCACTCGGAGCGAAAGGGCTGTAGTGTACGCGTTTGGCCTGCCAGGCGGACCGTTACTGCGCGTCAAAGATGCCGAAACGCTGGGTTATATCTGCTATCAGATGTGACAAACCGGGCGCTGGTGGGTACAACAAGGGCGGCTACGACGGCGACGCACGACCCGGAACGGGACTCGGAACGGGAATCTTTACCGCCGACCGGACGTTGACCGGATGACGACGACAGCGACACCTGTCCTGTGGGCGACAAGCCCGGGAGGCACGATTCATGAGTGAGCGAGCTCTTCGCGGCACGCGCCTCGTGGTGACCAGCTACGAGACGGACCGCGGCATCGACCTGGCCCCGCGCCAGGCCGTGGAGTACGCATGCGAGAAGGGGCACCGCTTCGAGATGCCCTTCTCGGTCGAGGCGGAGATCCCGCCGGAGTGGGAGTGCAAGGTCTGTGGGGCCCAGGCACTCCTCGTGGACGGCGATGTCCCTGAAGAAAAGAAGGGCAAGCCCGCGCGTACGCATTGGGACATGCTGATGGAGCGGCGCACCCGTGAGGAACTCGAAGAGGTCCTCGAGGAGCGCCTGGCGGTTCTGCGCTCCGGTGCGATGAACATCGCAGTTCATCCCCGAGACAGCCGCAAGTCGGCATAGCCCCTCACAGGGCCTGGCCGAAGTAACAGCGCATCAGAAGACCGCGGGCGCCGTACGAGAAGTACGGCGCCCGCGGTCTTCCGCATGTCCACGGCCCCGGTGCGGCTCGTGCCCGGGGAGGCTCGCCGGGTGGACGAGCCCGGGAGAGCTCCCAGTGGGGCACGTGCTCCGGCCCGGGACGGCCTCATGTGCCGCGGGACGGCTCCACGTGCCCGGGACGGCTCAGTGCGTCAGCGGCGGGCGGGGCGGCTGCGGGGTGTCCCCCGGCTCGTCCCTGATGACCTCGCCCTGGACGACCTTGCCGTCGGGCTGGTGCATACGGGCCTGCTGGAAGGCGCCGCCGAGGGTGCCCGGGCCGGCTTCCCGGAGCTTGCGCTCGAAGGTGCGCTCCGCCGAGCGGCTCACGACCTTCTGCACCGGCGGCAGCAGCAGGAGCAGGCCCACCGCGTCCGAGGCCAGGCCGGGGATCATCAGGAGCAGACCGCCCAGCATCATCAGGCCGTTGCCCTCGCTGCCGGGCCGGGCCGCCTCCGGCATCATCCCGCTCTGCTGTTGCCGCATTGCCTCGGAGAGCTTGCGGAAGGCCCGCCGGCCGGCCCGCTTGATGACGACCGAGCCGGCCACCAGACCCGCCAGCAGGACGAGGAAGACCACCAGCCCACTGGTCGCCCCCGCGACCAGTGTGAGCAGCCAGATCTCCAGCACCAGCCACGCGGCGACGCCGAGCGGCAGGAACGTACGCAGCCGGGAGCGCTTGGGCCGGGCAGGGGGCAGCGGGGTCTGAGCGCCAGTCGTCATGCGTCCAGTGTGCCTGGCCCCGGCTCAGCACGGGATAAGGCCACCATCAGCTGTTTCTGTGAACGGCCGCCCCGGGAGCGGTCCGCCGCTACGGCTTCGAGGGCTTGCCGCCGCGCCCCGTGACCTTGCCGACCCGCTCCCCCACGCCCCACGCCGTGACGCGCCACAGCGCCTCGACGAGGATGTCGCGGCTCATCTTGGAGTCGCCGAGTTCACGCTCGACGAACGTGATGGGCACCTCGATCACGTGGTAGCCGGCCTTGACCGCGCGGCGGGCGAGATCGACCTGGAAGCAGTACCCCTGGGAGGCGACCTCGTCGAGGCCGAGCCCCTGAAGGGTCTCGCGGCGAAAGGCACGGTAGCCGCCGGTGATGTCACGCAGCGGCAGATCGAGCGCCAGCCGCGAGTAGAGGCTGCCGCCCCGGGAGATCACCTCGCGGGACTTCGGCCAGTTCACCACCCGGCCGCCCGGTACCCAGCGCGAGCCCAGCACCAGGTCGGCGCTCTTGAGGGCGGTGAGCAGACGCGGCAGTTCCTCGGGCTGGTGGGAGCCGTCGGCGTCCATCTCGATCAGCACGCCGTAGTCGCGCTCCAGGCCCCAGTGGAAGCCCGCGAGGTAGGCGGCTCCCAGGCCCTCCTTGCCCTTGCGGTGCAGCACGTGGACGTGGTCGTCCTCGACCGTCAGCTCGTCGGCCAGCTTGCCCGTGCCGTCCGGGCTGTTGTCGTCGGCCACGAGCACGTGCGCCTCGGGGACGGCCTTGCGTACCCGGCCGACGATGCTCTTGATGTTCTCCGCCTCGTTGTAGGTCGGGATGATCACCAAGGCCGTGCCGAGCGGGCCGAACTTCCTCACCTGGGCTTCTGCCGCGAGGGTTCCGTCGCCGTCGTTCACTACTGCCCCTTCATGTCCATACGCAGAGGTCCACCATAGTGGGCCCGGCCTGCGCTGACGTGACAGGACGTTCGAATCGTGGTGCCGAATCCGCAAGACGCGGGGACGAGCGCGTTTCCGCGTGCGCGTGTCCGGCGGATGGGGGCCCGGCGCCCTTCGGGCCGACCTGGGATCCGCCGGCTGCGGATCGACCTGAAGCCGTTGTCTACTGAGCGCGCGGGCCCCACCCGGGTCACACCTCCCCGACCGGCCGGAACGTTCCCTCGGCGCTTGCGCCGGCCTGAGCCTGGCTCCCAGTGGCGGTGCCCCGGTGCGGCACACCGTCCCTGACCCGGCGGCGCAGCGGCGAGTGCTCGGACGTTCCCCGGTCGGGCGTCCGGTGGTGGACTCCGCCGAACCTACCGGCCTCCTGCGGCCGCCTGTCAACAGCCGTTTGACCTGCGCGTTCAGCGGCAAAGACCTGGTCAGAGCCGAGGATGCGCAGGTCGCGCGCCGGGGGCGCGGCGCACGAGTTCATGCGCGCCACCCCCGTAGATCACTCGCCCGGCCGTACGAAGACCGTGCGTCCGCCCACCACGGTGCGCAGACAGACGGGCAGGTCGCGGTCCGGAGTGAGGTCGGGCAGACCGGGGGTGCCGGAGCGGGGATCCGTCGACCAGCGGGCGACGCGGTCGTCCGGGGCCTGGACGACGAGTTCGCCGGTGCGCCAGACGGCGTAGTCGGCCGGGGCACCCGGGACCAGAACGCCCGCGTCGTCCCGTCCGACGGCCCGCCAGCCGCCGCGCGTGTGCGCCGTGAAGGCGGCGCGCACGGAGACGCGGTGCTCCGGCGTGCGGTGGAAGGCGGCGGCCCGGACCGTGCCCCACGGGTCGAGCGGGGTGACCGGGCTGTCGGAGCCGAAGGCGAGCGGGACACCGGCGCGCAGCAGGGCCGCGAAGGGGTTCAGAGCCCGGGCCCGCTCCTTTCCGAGCCGCTGGGCGTACATGCCCTCCTCTCCGCCCCACAGGGCGTCGAAGGCGGGCTGCACGGAGGCGGTGAGGCCGAGTTCGGCGAAGGCGGCGACGCTCTGCGGGGTGAGCATCTCGGCGTGCTCGACGCGGTGCCGGGCGGCCCGGATCCGGCCGAGCCCGAGCTTCTCGGCGGCGGCACGCACGCCCTCCACCACGGCGTCCACGGCCGCGTCGCCGATGGCGTGGAAACCGGCCTGCAGGCCCGCCTCGGTGCACGCCACGACGTGCGCCGCGACGGCGTCGGCGTCCAGGTAGGCGATGCCGGTCTGCCCTGCGTCGGCGTACGGCTGGTGCAGACAGGCGGTGTGCGAGCCGAGGGCGCCGTCGACGAACAGGTCCCCCGCGGCGCCCACGGCGCCCAGCTCCCGCGCCTTGGCGACGTCCTGCTCGGCCCAGTAGCCGACGACGCGCGGTCCGTGTTCCGCCGCGGCGAGGCGCAGCAGGCCGGTGAAGTCGTCCTCGGAGGAGATCTCCGGCCCGGCGCACTCGTGGAGGGTGCCGATCCCCAGCGAGACGGCGTGCGCGAGTGCGGTGCGCTGCGCCTCGGCGCGCTGCCCAGGCGTCACGGCGGCGAACGCGGCGGCCCGCACGGCGTGATGGGCGTCGGCGGTGAGGGGGCCATCCGTACGGGTGACATCGGGAACCGCGTCGAGCAGGGCGGTGCTCACGACCGCCGAGTGGACGTCGATCCGGCTGAGGTAGAGGGGCCGGTGCCCGGTGGCCTCGTCGAGCTCGGCCCGCGTCGGGGGCCTGCCTCCGGGCCAGCGGGCGGCGTCCCAGCCGTGCCCGAGCAGCACCCGGTCGTCGGGCCGGGCGGCGGCGAAGTCCCGGACGAGGGCGAGGGCGGCCTCCAGCGTGGGGGCGCCGGAGAGGTCGAGCCCGGTCAGGGCCAGGCCCGTGGCAGTGGTGTGCACATGCGCATCGGTGAACGCCGGGGTGACCAGCGCCCCGTCCAGGTCGACCACCTCGTCGACCCCGTCCGCGAAGGCGTCGGCGGCCCCTTCGGACCCCACCCAGGCGATCTGTCCCCGCTCCACGACCATCGCGGTGGCGAAGGGGTCGGCGGGGCTGTGGACCTCTCCGCGGCGGAGCAGGACGGTCTTGGGCGGGGCGGTGGACTCACTCATGGAGCACAGTCTCACAGGGGCGGGGGCGACGCCCGCATCAGGGGCACGGTGAGCTGCGCGAACATCCCCGCACGACCCGCGCCGGAAACCGGCGTTCAGATCCGCGGCGGCCGCGCCTCGTACGGCGTGGACAGCACCACCGTCGTCCGCGTGGACACCCCGGCCAGCGACCTCACCCGGGCCAGCAGCTCCTCCAGCTCGTGCGGCGTGGACACCCGCACCTTGAGGATGTAGTTCTCGTCGCCCGCGACGCTGTGGCAGGCCTCGATCTCGGGCACGCCGGCCAGCCGGTCGGCGATGTCGTCGGGCGCGCTGGGGTCGAACGGCTTCACCGAGATGAACGCGGTCATGGGCAGCCCCACCGCCTCGGGGTCGACGACCGCCGCATAGCCGCGGATCACACCGCGCTGCTCCAGCCGCCGCACCCGCTGGTGCACGGCCGAGGTGGACAACCCCGTGGCCTTGCCCAGGTCGGTGTAGCTCATCCGCCCGTCCTTGACGAGCAGCTGCACGATCTGTCGGTCCAGCTCCTCCATGGCGCAAGAACCTACAGTGCGGTTGATCTCCTCGGATACCTGAGGAGCCCAGGAGGGCATCCGCACAGGGCATGTGACGAACGCCACACGCTTCGAACAGTCTCCGTGATGTTCTCGTGATTACCGCCCAGGGGGGACGGGAAGTGCTTGCTGTGGCCGAGGCCGCAGTGCCTGTAACGGCCCAGTCCGAGGGGGAGAACCCAATGCAGAGTCTTAAGCGCCCTGGTCGCACCGCACCCAAGCGGCAGCAGCTCGTCGTCGAGCCCGAGCCGGAGGGTGTCGAACCCGACGCCTTCGACGACGAACTCGACGCCTACGACACGTTCGAGATGTTCCGGGTCGTCTGCCCGGACTGCGCGCAGCCCATCGCCCTGCTGGCGGACGAGGAGGTTCTGCCGGAGCACGCGATGTGCGCCTCGCCGTGGAACCCCTTCGGACTCACCGTCTGCGCCGGAACCGGCCGCAGGGCCACGGACGCCCGCCCCGCGGACGAGTCCGCGGAACCCCAGGAGCAGGACACCGCACTGCTGTTGACGCTCCCTCAGGGGCTCGACTGGCGGACCCAGCCCTTCTCGCACGTCGGCGGCCCGGGCTCCCGCCCCATCAGGGTCCCTGTCATGCGCCGCCAGGCGGCCTGAGCACGGGCTCTCCTCGCCCGCCCGCTCCACTCCCGTAGCTGCCCCGCACCACGACCGCAGACGGCCGTGGTGCGGTTCAGTGTGCCCGGAGCCGTGCGCGGCACTGAACGAACGCCCGATTCCACCTTCCGGTGACCTGTCCGGGCTCTGCCGCGTTGCCCTGGTATGACCCCCATCTCCTCAGCGACCGGGCGTCAACGCCTCCTGTACGTCCCGCCGCCCGCAGAATCGGTTCGGCCGGCTCCGCCCCGCTATCAGGACCCGCCGATCTACCGCGACTTGATGCGGACCTGGGCCGAGGGCGGCCGCACCCTCCCGGGCCGGCACGACCCGGAGTGGATGCGGCTCGCGGCCCCTTGGCGGGGCCTCGACCAGTTCAGCGTTCCTCTGGACCCACGAGATGGCGGGCGATGACCATTCGCTGGATCTGGTTGGTGCCCTCCACGATCTGCAGCACCTTGGCCTCGCGCATGTAGCGCTCGGCCGGGAAGTCGGCGGTGTAGCCGTAGCCGCCGAGGATCTGCACGGCGTCGGTGGTGACCCGCATCGCCGTGTCGGTGCAGTGCAGCTTGGCCATGGCGGCCTGCTTCGCGAACGGCCGGCCCGCGTCCTTCAGCCGTGCCGCGGCGAGGTAGAGGGCGCGGCCCGCCTCGATCTGCGTCGCCATGTCGGCGAGCATGAACCGCAGACCCTGGAAGTCGGCGATCGGCTTGCCGAACTGGCGCCTCTCGGCCGCGTAGGTCACCGCCTCGTCGAGCGCGGCCTGTGCGACGCCGATCGCGCACGCCGAGATGCCGAGCCGCCCCGAGTCGAGCGAGGACAGGGCGATCGCGAAGCCCTGCCCCTCCTCGCCGACGCGCCGGGCGTCCGGGACGCGGACGCCGTCGAAGTGGACCTGGGCGGTGGGCGAGCCCTTCATGCCCATCTTCTTCTCCGGCACGGCCGCACTCAGCCCCTCCGCGTCGCCGGGCACCAGGAACGCGCTGATCCCGCGCGGGCCCTCGTCGCCGGTGCGGGCCATCACCGTGTAGAAGTCGGCGATCCCGCCGTGCGTGATCCAGGCCTTGGTGCCGGTGATCACCCAGTCGTCGCCGTCCCGCACGGCCCGGGTGCGCAGGGCCGCCGCGTCCGATCCGGAGTGCGGCTCGGAGAGGCAGTACGCGCCGAGCATGCCGCCGCCGAGCATCGCGGGCAGGTGCTCGACCTGCTGTTCCTTGGTGCCGTAGGCGGCGAGCGCGTACGAGGCCAGCGAGTGGACGCTGACGCCCAGACCGACGGTGAGGCGAGCCGCGGCGAGCTCCTCCAGAACCTGGAGGTAGACCTCGTAGGGCTGGTCGCCACCCCCGTACTCGGAGTCGTACGGCAGGCCGAGCAGCCCCGACTGGGAGAGCAGGGTGAACAGCTCGCGCGGGAAGCGGCCGGCGTCCTCCTCCTCGGCCGCGCTCGGGACGATCTCCTGCGCCGCGATGTCGCGGACGAGTGTGATCAGGTCCCGGGCCTCCTCCGTGGGCAGTTGTCGGTCCACCGGCTGCGGGGCGCGGTCGGGCATGGCGACGCTCTCCTCCCTGTCGGGCACTGGCGGACGGGCCCATGGGTGGGGGCGGCGCCGCCGGGTCGTTCTGGTGCGTTGCCGATGCTTGCAGTCCCGGGTCTCGGAAGCTGCTGACCAGCGGCTGTGCGCTGTGAGTATGCCCGATCGGAGGCATCCCGTCACCAGTTAACGACCGCTTACTTCAAGAAATGGCCGAGCGCGTACGGAGCGGCGAAATTGGTCCGAACCATTGACCCAACTGGTCTAGTCCTCCTACTGTTTCGCTCCACCGATTCACCGCGTTCATGCCAATGAGCGCGCGTTCCCCTCTCCCCACGAGGAGACACCGGATGCACACCCCCCACCGTTCCCGCTTCCGGACCATCGTGTCCGCGGCCTGCTGCGCCGTCCTCGGCGCCGGTCTGCTGGCCGGCGCGGGCACCTCCGCCACCGCGGCGACCTCGGCTCAGGAGGCCGCCGCAGGTTCGAAGGCCGCCCCCGGCGCGAGGGCCGCCGGCTCCAAGGTCATCGGCTACTTCACCGAATGGGGCACCTACGACCGCAAGTACTACGTCAAGAACATCGAGACGTCCGGATCGGGCGGCAAGCTCACCCACATCAACTACGCCTTCGGCAACGTCACCGGCGGCAAATGCGCCATGGGCGACGGCTACGCCGCCACCGACCGGGCCTACACCGCCACCGAATCCGTCGACGGCAAGGCCGACACCTGGGACCAGCCGCTGCGCGGCAACTTCAACCAGCTGCGCAAGCTGAAGCAGAAGCACCCGAACCTCAAGGTCCTGTGGTCCTTCGGCGGCTGGACCTGGTCGGGAGGCTTCGGTGAGGCCGCGAAGAACCCGGCCGCCTTCGCCCAGTCCTGCTACGACCTGGTCGAGAACTCCAAGTGGGCCGATGTCTTCGACGGCATCGACATCGACTGGGAGTACCCCAACACCTGCGGCGCCACCTGCGACACCAGCGGAAAGGCGGCCTTCCGGAACCTGATGCAGGCGCTGCGGGCGAAGTTCGGCTCGAAGAACCTCGTCACCGCGGCGATCACCGCCGACGCCACCCCGGGCGGCAAGATCGACGCGGCGGACTACGCGGGCGCCGCCCAGTACGTCGACTGGTACAACCCGATGACGTACGACTTCTTCGGCGCCTGGGACGCCGCCGGTCCGACGGCCCCGCACTCGCCGCTGACCTCGTACGCCGGCATCCCGAAGGCGGACAACCACAGCTCGGCGACCATCGCCAAGCTCAAGGGCCTCGGCATCCCCGCCTCGAAGCTGCTGCTCGGCATCGGCTTCTACGGCCGCGGCTGGACCGGCGTCAGCCAGGCGGCCCCCGGGGGCACCGCGACCGGCCCGGCGACGGGCACGTACGAGCAGGGCATCGACGACTACAAGGTGCTCAAGACCAAGTGCCCGGCGACGGGGACGGTGGCCGGCACGGCGTACGCCAAGTGCGGCGGCAACTGGTGGAGTTACGACACCCCGGCGACCATCGGCACCAAGATGAACTACAAGAACCAGCAGGGCCTGGGCGGCACGTTCTTCTGGGAGCTGAGCGGCGACACCGCGAACGGTGAGTTGATCAAGGCGATCAGGTAGCGCCCGGCAACCGGGGGCGGAGGTCCGCTGCGGACCCTCCGCCCCTCTCTCACGCCCCCCGGCGCGCGTGCTGCGGGGCCGGGTAGGCCGGGTCGAGCTCCTCGATCGCGCGCAGGGCACCGCCGAGGGTCTTCACCAGCAGCTCGCACATGGTGGCGCGGGGCAGTTCGGGCCGGTCGATCCATTCCAGCGTGGCGCCCTCGACACTGCACATCCAGGCCAGCAGGGCCATTCGCGCCAGCGGGGTGATGTCGACCCGCTCGTAGGCGCCTTCGGCGATGGTGGTCACCACGGCCTCGCGCACCCCGTCGCGGATGGCGTGCACCTCGGTGTCAAAACCGACGCCGCCGCTCACGATCGTGCGGTACGCGGCCTGGTTGTGCTCGGCGTAGCGCAGATAGCTGTCGACGGTGCGCTGGACCCGGTCCACCGGGGGCAGTTCGAGACCGCTCGCCGCCAGGGTGACCAGCTCGGTGACCGAGTCCTGGATGATGGCCAGGTAGTAACCGCGCTTGGACTGGAAGTAGTAGTAGATCAGCCCCTTGGCGACGTGCGCCTGCCGGGCGATGTCGTCCATCGACAGGGCGTCGTAGGAGGTGTCGGCGAACAACCTCCGCCCGATCGCGATGAGTTCGGCACGGCGCGCCATCGAACGCTCGGTGCCGCGGGCCCGGGGACGGGCGGCAGGCTGGGGGCTGATATTCAATTTCGACCCTGGTCTCAACGGGCGGGGCGGGACCTCCGCAGTATGGCAGGCCTCACCCCCGCGCCGTGGGTCAGGTCACAGCAGCCCGAGCTGCGTCACGAGCATCGCGACGACCACGACGAGGGCCCACCCCATGACGTGCTCGACGATCTTCGGTCCGTCGTCCTGAGGTCCGCCGGTGCGGACGCGGGTGGCGGTGGCTGAGTGCACGGTCATGGCTTCTCGCTGGGTCGGTGGTGCGGACGGACTCCCCCCGGGTTCCGTCCACCTTGCCACCGGGCGCGGCTTTTGCGGCCGAGAGCTTGCTCACACGCGGACGCCCACGGCCGCCAGGGCCTTGCGCTGGGCCGCGCTCGGGTGTGCCGGGAAGTACAGGTAGCAGATGCCACCGGTGCCCGAGGCGACCTTGCCGGAGGCGTTGTACCGCTTGGTCCTGAGCCAGATGTTCTCGAACTCGCGCCGCCGGTAGACGCGCCGCACGGCCTCGTTGCTCGCCGAGAAGGGATCGTTGGCGATCACGTCGCCGTCGGCCGTGAAACCGACGACGGTCATCAGATGCCCGGCGGTGCCGTACCCGGCGCCGGTCAGTTCCTCCTTGAGGAACGACTGGGACGTGATGGCCGGGATGCCCGCGGCGATCAGTGTCTCCAGTTCGGTGAGCGAGCCGAGCCGGGTGACGACGCCCTGGAGGTCCTTGAACGTGGCGGCGTAGGCGGCGTTGAAGGGCCAGTTGCCGCAGCCCGCGTACTGGTAGTCGTAGGTGAAGCGGGCCGCGTGGCACACCTGCGGGTCGGCGTACGCGGGGTCGACCCAGTCCAGCTGCCCGTCGGTGAGCCGGCCGCCCCAGTACTCGACGATCATCTGGGAGGACGTCGGGCTGCACCAGGCCTCGCCGCCGTTGTCGTACTCGGGGTACTGGCCCTTGTGGATCTCCTGCGAGTAGCGCGGGACGGCCAGTTCCTTCGCGAGCCCGGGCGCGGACGCCGGGACGGTGAACCGGTCGGGCACGTCGGAGCCCATGGCGCCGAGCCGCCACACGGTGGGCGTGGCCTTGGTGCCGGGCTTGCGGTAGAGGGTCAGGCGCAGCCGGTACGAGGCCAGGCGCAGGCCGGTCGACGCGTCGTCGATGGCCAGGGTGTCCGTCCAGACGGTGCTCTTGCCGTCGCTCTGGTCGTCGACCGAGGTGCGCCGGATGTCCTGGTCGCCGGAGGCCCAGCGGGCCATCACGTACCAGGGGGTGCTGGCGCCGTCGGTGTAGGTGCCCTTGATCTCGGCCTGGATCCAGGTGCCGGCCGGGGTGCGCGCGTTCCAGGAGACGATCGCCTCGGTCGCGGGGACGGCGAGCCGGTGGACGGGGGAGGTCCAGGTGCCGTACTCCCAGGTGGCGGTCCTGCCCGTGTGCGGATCCGGGTACGCGGCGGTTCCGGCGGGCTTCGCGATCGCCAGGCCCGGGCGGGCGCCCGCGACGGCCCTGGTGCCCTTGGCGGTGCCGCCGGACCAGTCGGTGTGCGAGACCCAGGCCCGGTTGTCGACGGTGCGGGCCGGGACCGCCCGGGCAGGATCTGCGGGGTCGGTCGTCATGGGGGCCTCGGGATCGGCGGCAGCCGGACCCGCACCGGCGGTGACGGCGGCGGCGACCGCGGCGGCCAGGACGGTTCTGCGGGAAAGCTGTTCGGCTCTGCGCATGGCGGGGACCCCCGGGTGTCGGAGTCGGGCAGGTGCGGGGCAGGTCCGTGCACGGTCGGTCGTATCCGTGCGTGCGCCACATATGAGCACAGCCCGCCGTGTCCTGCCAGCACTTCGACGCGCGCCGCGCCCACCAATATTGGCGTCGACCAGTGGCATCCGCGACGGCCCCCGTGGTTAGAGTGCCGATCGAGATGAATCCGTCCTTCCGCCCCGCACCGGGCCACGCCGTCCGCGACCTGGCCGCCCGGGTCCGCCACCTCTCCCCCTCCTGCGGCCCGGTCCGGCTCGTCGGTGTCGACGGGCACGCCGGGTCCGGAAAGAGCACGTTCGCGGAGCGGCTGGCGGCGGCCCTGGACGGCGTGCCGGTGCTGCGCCTCGACGACATCGCCAGCCACGAAGCGCTGTTCGACTGGACGCAACGGCTGCTGGACCAGCTGATCGAGCCGCTCTCCCACGGCCGGACCGCGCACTACGCCCCCTACGACTGGCGGGCCCGCCGCTTCGGCTCCCCGCGCCCGGTCCCGCCCGCGCCGGTGATCGTCGTGGAGGGCGTCGGCGCGGGGCGCCGGGCGCTGCGCCCGCACCTGGCCCTGCTGCTGTGGATGGATCTGCCGCGGGAAGAGGCCTGGCGGCGGGGACGGTCCCGGGACGGGGAGGAGCAGCGGGAGTTCTGGGACGGGTGGGTTCCGGCGGAGCGCCGGCATTTCGCCGACGACCCCTCGCGGCCGTTCGCCGACCTCCTGGTGCGGCAGAGAGATGAGGGGTACAAGGTGCTCGCGGGACCCGCTGGGACCGTTGGACCGGACCAGCCCCTCACGCACGGTGACGGACCGCCCGCAGTGTGCTGAACTTGTGAAGGGGCTTGCGGAACAACTTGCCGGAGTGCTCCAACTCGGCTTGACCGTCGGGCCGTACAGGTCTTACGTTCTCAATGTGCGGCATCGAAGCCGCCCGCAGACGCGAAGCCCCCGGTTGTTCCCCCGTGATCGGGGGCTTCGTTCTGCCTTCTTCCGGTTTTCCGGCCGCCGCTGGGCGCCGAGCGCTCACCCTGGGTCACCGTCCGCGAGGCCGCGGCATCCGCTCCCACCTCGCCGAACGGCGCGTGCGGCCCCCTACGGGGGCGCCGCGCCCGCGGGTACGATGCCCTCGTCGCGACCTGCGGACGGTTGCTTCGCGCACGGTGCAACTCCGGTCCGTGGCACAGCGGTTCGAGCAGGGCAGCCGGCTGGGGGACGGCTCGTTGGCATTCCGACGGGGGCACGGTTTGTGGGGGACGTGATGGACTTCGGCACGCAGGGCCCACAGGCCCCGGCCGACCTCGCCTGGCTGCGAGGCGTGGACGCCTACACCATGGGCGCGTATCCGCAGGCGGAGGAGGAGTTCCGCGCCGCCGTGCGGATGGACTCCGCGATGGCCGACGGCTGGCTCGGGCTGCACGCGCTGCGCGTCGACACGACGACGGCGCTGCTGCGCATGTTCCAGCACCGGGACCGGTTCGGGGAGCAGCGCACCCGCTACCGCCGCACGCTCAACTCCTGGTACTGGCTGGGCTGGTGGGTGCAGCCGGTGCTGGAGAGTCCCCGTGATCTGTTGCTCGCGCACGCCTCCCACTGGCTGGACGGCCGCCACGTCCCCGAGCTGGACCGGGCGCTCGCCGGGCTGCCACCCGTGGACACCGACCACCAGGTCCGCTTCCTGCACTCCTGCCGCGCCTATCTGGTCAAGGACTGGGAGCAACTGGTCCGCCACACCGACCCGCTGCTCGACGATCCGATGCTCGGCATCGAGGCGGGTCTCTTCGGCGGCATGGCCCGGGTCCGCCTGGAGATGTACGGCCAGGCCGAACCCCTGCTGTCCGCCGCGCTGATGCGCTGCCGCAGCGAGCAGCCCCAGCGCAAGGAGCTGCGCTACTGGCTGGCCCGGGCGCACGAGGGCACCGGCCGCAGCGCCGCCGCGCTGCCCCTGTACCGGGCCGTGCACCGCGTCGACCCGGCGTTCATGGACACCTCCGCCCGGCTGGCCGCCATCGCCGAGGGCGACGGCTACGAGGACGCCAACGGCCTCGCCGCGATCACCCTCACCGGCGCGGGCCAGGACGCGGTGGACGGTCCGGACGGGTTCGACCCGCTCTTCGGTCTCGAAGGGCGGGACCTGAGGCTGCCCGATTCCGAGCCGCCGCTCGCTCCCCTGCCGCCGGTGACCGGCCCGCCGGTCCGCGAGAGGACCGGCCCCGTCCCCTCCCTGCCCGCCGGGCCCACCGACCCGGCCTTACTGGACGAGGCACTCGCCGAGCTCGAACGCATGGTGGGTCTGGAGCCGGTGAAGCGCCAGGTCAAGGCGCTGTCGGCGCAGCTGAACATGGCCCGGCTGCGCGCCGGGCAGGGCCTGCCGGTCCAGCCGCCGAAACGCCACTTCGTCTTCTCCGGCCCCTCCGGCACCGGCAAGACGACCGTCGCCCGCATCCTCGGCCGCGTCTTCTACGCCCTCGGGCTGCTCGGCGGCGACCACCTCGTGGAGGCCCAACGGGCCGACCTGGTCGGCGAGTACCTCGGGCAGACGGCCGTGAAGGCGAACGAACTGATCGACTCGGCCCTCGGGGGCGTCCTCTTCGTCGACGAGGCCTACTCGCTGTCCAACTCGGGCTACGGCAAGGGAGACGCGTACGGCGACGAGGCCCTCCAGGTGCTGCTGAAGCGCGCCGAGGACAACCGCGACCACCTCGTGGTGATCCTGGCCGGTTACCCGGAGGGCATGGACCGCCTGCTCGCCGCGAACCCCGGGCTGTCCTCCCGCTTCACCACCCGCGTCGACTTCCCCTCCTACCGGCCCCTGGAACTCACCGAGATCGGCAAGGTGCTCGCGGCGGAGAACGGTGACCTGTGGGACGAGGAGGCCCTCGACGAACTGCGCTCCATCGCCGGGCACGTGGTCGACCAGGGGTGGATCGACGAGCTGGGCAACGGACGGTTCCTGCGGACGCTGTACGAGAAGAGCTGCGCGTACCGGGATCTGCGGTTGTCGGTGTATCCCGGGGTGTTGGGCAGGGAGGACCTGGCGACGTTGCGGTTGCCGGACCTGATGCAGGCGTACGGAGAGGTCTTGTCGGGGCGGGGGCCGCAGGATCCGTCGGCCCGGTGAGTTCGTCGGTGGGGGCTGGTCGCGCAATTCCCCGCGCCCCTGAGTGGGTGCCGTGAAGGCCGGTCGAGCTGCGCGACCGGCCCCCACGCCCGCAGCTGCGGTGCTAGGTCGCCAGCACCTCTTCACCGGACCTCGGCTCGGTCAGCTTCACCTCGCGCACCTGCCGGTGCGCGGGATCCCGCACCTCCCCCACCAGCAGCTCCAGCACGTCCTCCAGGGCGACCAGCCCGAGCACCTTGCCGGACGCGTCGGCGACCTGGGCCAGGTGCGTCGCCGCCCGACGCATCACCGTGAGGGCGTCATCGAGGGGCAGCTCGGGTCGCAGGGTCGTCATGGGGCGCCACAGGTGCTGCGGGACGGCCCGGTCCGAGTCCTCCACGTCGAGGACGTCCTTGACGTGCAGGTACCCCATGAAGGCGCCGCTGTCCGCGGCGACCGGGAACCGGGAGTAGCCCGTGCGGGCCGTGAGTTCGACGATCCGCCCGGGGGTGACCGACGGGCTGACCGTCACCAGGGACTCCCGCTTCAGCAGGACGTCCGTCACCGGGCGCGAGCCCAGCTCCAGGGCGTCCTCGAGGCTTTCGGCCTCCTCGGGGTCGAGCAGGCCCGCCTGGCCGGCGTCCTCCACCAGCCGGTTGAGCTGCTCGCTGGTGAAGACGGCCTCGACCTCGTCCTTGGGCTCGACGTGGAAGAGCCGCAGGATGCCCTGCGAGACCGCGCCGAGGCCGGCGGTGATGGGCTTGCAGAAGCGCGCGAACCAGACCAGGCCGGGGCTGAGCCACAGCGCGACCTTCTCGGGGGCCGCCATCGCCAGGTTCTTCGGGACCATCTCGCCGATGACGAGGTGGAAGAAGACCACGGCGGCCAGGGCGATGACGTAGGTCAGCGGATGGATGACGCCGTGCGGCAGGTGGATCCACTCGAAGACCGGCTCCAGCAGGTGCGCGACCGTCGGTTCGGCGACCGCGCCGAGGGTGAGGGAGCAGATCGTGATGCCGAACTGGGCCGCCGCCATCATCTGCGGCAGCCGCTCAAGACCGTAGAGCACCTGCCGGGCACGGGCGGTGCCGAGCGGCTCGATCTGGCTGCGGCGTACGGAGACCAGCGCGAACTCGGCGCCGACGAAGAAGCCGTTGGCGAGCACGAGCAGCGCGGCGAAGAGGAGTTGGAGCACGCTCATCGGACGGCCTCCGCCATGGAGACCACCGGGGCGGTCCGCACGAGCCGGACCCGCTCCGCGCGGTAGTGGCCGACCTGGCGCACCGAGAGCCGCCAGCCGGGCAGCTCCGCCTTGTCACCGACGGCCGGGATACGGCCCAGCAGGTCGGCGATCAGGCCCGCGACCGTCTCGTACGGGCCCTCGGGCACGTCGAGGCCTATGCGCAGCAGGATGTCGACCCGGCAGCTGCCGTCGACGTCCCAGGCGAGCCTGCCGTCCTCCGGCGGCGCGGCGGCCAGCTCGGGCAGGTCGTGTCCGTCGTGCTCGTCGCGGACCTCGCCGACGATCTCCTCGACGATGTCCTCCAGCGTGACGACACCGGCGGTGCCGCCGTACTCGTCGACGACGACCGCGATGGGCTGCTCACTGCGCAGACGCGTGAGGAGCGGCCGGACGGGCAGCGTCTCGGGGACGAGCAGCGCCGGGCGGGCGATGCGGCCGACGGGGGTGCGCAGCCGGTCCTGGACGGGCACGGCCAGGGCGTCCTTGAGGTGGGCCATGCCGACGACCTCGTCGATCTTCTCCCGGTAGACCGGGAAGCGGGACAGGCCGGTGGCGCGGGTCAGGTTGACGACATCCTCGGCGGTGGCCGAGGACTGCAGGGCGCTGACCTTCACGCGTGGCGTCATCACGTGCTGCGCGGTGAGCTCGCCCAGCGACAGGGTCCGGACGAACAGGTCGGCCGTGTCCTGCTCCAGGGCGCCGGCCAGGGCCGAGTGGCGGGCCAGGGAGACGAGTTCGCCGGGGGTGCGGGCGGAGGCCAGCTCCTCGGCGGGTTCGATGCCCAGGGCGCGCACGAGCCGGTTCGCGACGGCGTTGAGGCCGGCGATGACCGGGCGGAACAGCCGGGCGAAGACATGCTGCGGGCCCGCGACGAAGCGCGCGACCTGCAGCGGCCTGGACACCGCCCAGTTCTTGGGCAGGAGCTCGCCGATCACCATCTGCACGGCGGAGGCCAGCAGCATGCCGACCACGACCGTGACACCGGAGACGGCTCCCTCGGGGATGCCGATCGAGGTGAACGGGCCGTGCAGCAGCTCGGCGAGCGCCGGTTCGGCGAGCATGCCGACGACGAGCGAGGTGATGGTGATGCCGAGCTGGGTGCCGGAGAGCTGGAAGGACAGTTCCTTGAGCGATTCGACGACGCGGTGGGCGCGCCGGTCGCCCTCGGCGGCGGCCTTCTCGGCCTCGGGCCGTTCGACCGTCACGAGTCCGAATTCGGCCGCCACGAAGAATCCGTTGGCGAGAATCAGCAGGAACGCGGCTGCGAGGAGCAGCAGGGGGGTGGTCATGATGCCGCCGCCTCCACACGGTCACGTACCTCGAATACGAGGTCCGCGCTATGTCGGCAGGGGGCGGCGCAGGTACTGCAGGACGATCCGTCCATCGCCGGAGGGAGTCACTCCTCGGTTAGCAGGAGCCCCTGGCGCACCGGGCGGGGCGGCAGGGGCGGAGGCGCGTCCGTTCGCGCCTCCGGAAACAGATTAATCAAGACATGGCCCGGTACGGCAGTGGCGGCCGCCCGGAGGATGTCCCGAGTCAGCCCTGACGCCGCTCGGGGTCCGCCACGGAACGGGCCTCGACGAGCGTCCGCAGGGCGCGGGCGTCGGCGATCGCACGCTGCTTGGCCAGGCCCGGCTGGATGCCCAGAGCAGGCAGGCTGGTGCCGTCGCTGAGGTTGAGGAACACCCAGGGGTCGCCGGGCCGGAGGGTCACCTGGAGGATCTCCGCCCACTCCAGCCGGCGCTTGTTCGTGAGATTGACGACAGTGACGCCGTTCTCGTCGACGACGACCTTGGGACGCGCCAGGAGGAGCAGCACGGCGTCCATCAGGAGCGCCGTGAGGACGAAGCTGACGCGCTCGGCGGGGCTGAGCTGCTTCAGCAGCATCGCGACCGCCGTGATCACCACGAGGATGGCGACGGCCGCGGTGAGCAGCACCACGCGGGTGCTGCCCGGCCGAAACGTGACGGGCAGGGTGGGCAGATCGGACATCGGGTCGCGCCCCTCAGAGACGGCAGGCGTGGATGGCCGTGGTCAGGATGGCCCGGGCGCCGATGTCGTACAGGTCGTCCATGATCCGCTGGGCTTCCTTGGCCGGGACCATCGCGCGGACGGCGACCCAGCCCTCGTTGTGCAGCGGGGAGACGGTCGGGGACTCCAGGCCGGGCGTGAGGGCGACGGCCTTCTCCAGCTGCTCGACGCGGCAGTCGTAGTCCATCATCACGTACGTCCGGGCGACCAGGACGCCCTGGAGGCGGCGCAGGAACTGCTGCACCTTGGGGTCGTCGGCGTCCGCGCCGGTGCGGCGGATCACGACGGCCTCGGACTGCATGATCGGCTCGCCGGCGACCTCCAGGCCCGCGTTGCGCAGCGAGGTTCCGGTCTCGACGACGTCGGCGATGACCTGGGCGACGCCGAGCTGGATGGCGGTCTCGACGGCGCCGTCGAGGTGGACGACGGAGGCGTCGATGCCGTGCTCGGCGAGGTGCGCCGCGACGATGCCCTCGTAGGAGGTTGCGATCGTCTTGCCGGTCAGGTCCGCCAGGCCGCTGATCGTGCCGGGCTTGGTGGCGTAGCGGAAGGTGGAGCGGGCGAAGCCGAGGGCGAGGATCTCCTCGGCTTCGGCGCCGGAGTCGATGAGCAGGTCCCGGCCGGTGAGGCCGATGTCCAGCTGCCCGGAGGCGACGTAGATCGCGATGTCGCGGGGGCGGAGGTAGAAGAACTCGACCTCGTTCACCGGGTCGACGATCCGCAGTTCCTTGGACTCGCGGCGCTGCTGGTAGCCGGCCTCATGCAGCATCTCCGCCGCAGGGCCGGACAGGGAACCCTTGTTGGGGACGGCGATGCGCAGCATGAGGTCGGCTTCCTTTGCGTGGTGTGGGACGGGAACGGGTGCGGCTCAGAGGTGGGCGTAGACGTCGTCGAGGGAGATGCCGCGGGCGACCATCATCACCTGGACGTGGTACAGCAGCTGCGAGATCTCCTCGGCGGCGGCTTCCTTGCCCTCGTACTCGGCGGCCATCCACACCTCGGCGGCCTCTTCGACGACCTTCTTGCCGATGGCGTGGACGCCCTTGCCGACCAGTTCTGCGGTGCGGGAAGTGGCGGGGTCGCCCTGGGCGGCCTTGTGCTGGAGCTCGGCGAAGAGCTCCTCGAACGTCTTCTTGGACATGGTGACGCTCAGCCTATGCCACGGGTTCCTTTCGTCAGTGCCAGGGTTCGGATACTGAGCGGAGGGTGGCGGCGGTCGCCACCGCCGCTGTCACCGCCTCGTGCCCCTTGTCCTCGTTGGAACCTTCGATTCCGGCGCGGTCCAGGGCCTGCTCCTCGGTGTCGCAGGTCAGCAGGCCGAAGCCGACGGGGACGCCGGTGTCGACGGAGACCTGGGTGAGGCCCTGGGTCACGCCCTGGCACACGTACTCGAAGTGGGGCGTGCCGCCGCGGATGACGACGCCGAGGGCGACGATCGCGTCATAGCCGCGGCCTGCGAGGACCTTGGCGACGACCGGGAGCTCCCAGCTGCCGGGGACCCTGAGGAGGGTCGGCTCGTCGATGCCGAGGTCGTGCAGGGCGCGCAGGGCGCCGTCGACCAGACCGTTCATCACCTTCTCGTGCCACTGTGCCGCGATGACGGCGACCCGGAGGTCACCCACATTGCGTACGGACAGCTCCGGTGCACCCTTGCCGCTCACGTCTCTCCCTCTGTGCTCTCTTACTGGTTGCCGCAGGCGGGCACGGTGGTCGTGTCCAGCCAGGGCAGGTCGTGGCCCATCCGGTCCCGCTTGGTGCGCAGGTAGCGGAGGTTGTGCTCGCCGGCGCTCACGGGCATCGGCACGCGGGCCTGGACCGCGATGCCGTGGCGGACGAGCGCGTCGGTCTTGTCGGGGTTGTTGGTCAGCAGCCGGACGCCGCGCACGCCGAGGTCGGCGAGGATCTGGGCGCCGGCGGCGTAGTCGCGGGCGTCGGCGGGCAGGCCGAGTTCCAGGTTGGCGTCGAGGGTGTCGCGGCCGCGCTCCTGGAGTTCGTATGCGCGCAGTTTGGACATCAGGCCGATGCCGCGGCCCTCGTGTCCGCGCAGGTAGACCACGACGCCCCGGCCCTCGTCCTGGATGCGGGCGAGGGACGTGTCGAGCTGTGGCCCGCAGTCGCAGCGGGCCGAGCCGAAGACGTCGCCGGTGAGGCATTCGGAGTGGACGCGGACGAGGACGTCCTGGCCGTCACCGATCTCGCCGTGCACCAGGGCGACGTGCTCGACGCCGTCGACGGCGGAGCGGTAGCCGTAGGCCGTGAAGGTGCCGTGGGCGGTGGGCAGCAGGGTCCTGGCCTCGCGGCGGACGGTGGGCTCGCTGCCGCGGCGGTAGGCGATCAGATCCTCGATGGAGATGATCGTCAGGCCGTGCTTGCGGGCGAAGGGGATCAGCTCGGGCAGGCGCAGCATGGTGCCGTCCTCGCCGGCGATCTCGACGATGGCGCCGGCCGGGCGCAGGCCCGCGAGGCGCGCGAGGTCGACGGCGGCCTCGGTGTGGCCGTTGCGGGTGAGGACCCCGCCGGGCCGGGCGCGCAGCGGGAAGATGTGGCCGGGGCGGACGAAGTCGTCGGGCCCCGAGACGCCGTCGGCGAGCAGCTGGAGGGTGGTGGCGCGGTCGGAGGCGGAGATGCCGGTGCTGACGCCGTGCGCGGCGGAGGCGTCGACGGAGACCGTGAAGGCGGTCTTCATCGACTCGGTGTTGTTCTCGACCATCTGCGGCAGCTTCAGCCGGTCCAGTTCGTCGCCCTCCATGGGAGCGCAGATCAGGCCGCGGCACTCGCTCATCATGAAGGCGACGATCTCGGGGGTCGCCTTCTCGGCGGCGATGACGAGGTCGCCCTCGTTCTCCCGGTCCTCGTCGTCGACGACCACGACGGGGCGGCCGGCCGCGATGTCGGCGATGGCCTGCTCGACGGGGTCGAGCGCGAAGTGCTCGACGTCGTCGGTGCTGTACAGGGTTGTTGCGGCGCTCATGCCGGCGCTCCTTCCAGGGTGGGCTGGGCTGCCGCGCGCGAGCGCAGCCACCAGTCGCGCAGGCCCCACAGGACGAGCGCGCCGTAGATGACGTAGACGAAGCCGGAGAAGGCGTAGCCGTTGGCGAAGTTGAGGGGCACGCCGACGACGTCGACGAGCAGCCAGGCCAACCAGAACTCGACCATGCCGCGCGCCTGGGCGTACATGGCGACGACGGTGCCGACGAAGATGTAGGCGTCCGGCCAGGGGTCCCAGGACAGGGTCGGGTACGCCTTGAACAGCAGCGCCACCGCGACCGTGCCGGCGGCGGCCGCCGCGGCCATCGCGCCGCGCTCGCGCCAGGTGGCGAACCGGACGGCGATGTGGCCGTCCTCGCCCTGCCCCTTGCCGCGCTGCCACTGCCACCAGCCGTACAGCGCGACGAGCATGACGACCGCCTGCTTGCCGGCGCTGCCGGTGAGGTGGCCGAAGAAGGCGCCGAAGAGGATGAGGCCGGCCAGGAACTGCACAGGCCAGGTCCAGATGGAGCGCCGCCAGCCCAGGGCGAGGGCGGCCAGACCGAAGAGGTTGCCGACCATGTCGGACCAGAGGATGTGCTGGCCGAAGAGGACGAACGCCTCGGAGTTCAGCGTGTTCACCGGCCGGCCCCCTGCGCGCGGTCGCCCAGCATCCGCTCGACGTACTTGGCGATGACGTCCACCTCGAGGTTGACCGGGTCGCCGGGCTGCTTGTGGCCGAGCGTGGTCAGGTCGAGGGTGGTGGGGATGAGGCTGACGGTGAAGTGGTCGGGGCCGGCGTCGACGACGGTGAGGCTGATGCCGTCGACGGTGATGGAGCCCTTCTCGACCACGTACCGGGTGAGGTCCGCGGGGAGGGAGATCTTCACGATCTCCCAGTGCTCGGAGGGCTTGCGCTCCAGGATCTCGCCTGTGCCGTCCACATGGCCCTGCACGATGTGCCCGCCGAGGCGCTCGCCGACGGCCATGGGGCGTTCGAGGTTGACGCGGGATCCGGCCTTCAGGGCACCGAGGCTGGAGCGGTTCAGGGTCTCGGCCATGACGTCGGCCGTGAACTCGTCGCCCTCGTGGTCGACGACCGTGAGGCACACGCCGTTCACGGCGATCGAGTCGCCGTGCCGTGCGCCTTGGGTGACGACCGGTCCGCGCAGGCGGAAGCGACAGGCGTCGTCGAGGGTCTCGACGGCGGTGATCTCGCCCAGCTCTTCGACGATTCCGGTGAACACTTCCCGGGTCCTCCTGCCTCTTCGGGCACGGACTCCGGGGCTGTCGATGACGACAGAAGATACGAGCAGGAACACCGGGGACGACACCGGACGGAGCCCGTCACGAGGACGGACGTCCCGGCGGCGCGCACGGATGCCCGCTCGCCGCGCACTGCCTCCCATCCGGACTTTAACCGTCGGTCCAGGAATTTCACCTGGTCAACCGGCCGCTGGAGGCGACCGGGTCGCGGACTGTAACCGCCGGTTCGGACTTTCACCGACCCCGGAGTGCGCTGCTGCTGATACAGGGCCAGTGTGCCATGCCCAGTCGATGTTCCGAGGGGCGAGGTATGTGGGCTGCCTCACAGACCGTGTCGCACCCCTTCCCGAGCGCGACCGGCACCCCAACGCGCACTCTGGGCCGACCTCTTGAGGTCCCGCATTGGTACACACCTATTGACGATGTGGTCTAGTCCTTTCTAGGGTCATCGCCAGGGTCGGCTCAACCCCACCGACCGGCCCGGCGGCGGTGACGACGGCCCTTGCCCGCCGTCGGGCCTTCCCACGCCGCCCGGCTCGAACAGCTCCTCCTGGGCCCGGTCGCGGGCCGTCAGCAGGGCGCCGCGCAGGACCGCGCCACCGCCCAGGGTGGTGACACGCACCTGAGTGGGCAGCGGCGTCATCCGGGCGATCCGGCCCCGCACGCGGGCGGCGAGCTCGGCGCCGCCGGCCTGCCCCACCTCCCCGCCGAGCACCACGCAACCGGGGTCCAGGATCGCGACGACCGAGGCGACACCGACGGCCAGACGGCCGGCGAGGGCGTCGAGGAAGGCGACAGCCGGAGCGGGTCCGTCGAGGGACGCGGCCTCCTGCCGCCCCACCTGAGCCACCGCCCCCCGCACCACGTCGACCGCCGCCCGAACCACCCCGGCCTCGGACGCCTGAACCGGCATCCCGTGCTCCGCGGCCAGTCCCACGACCGCCGCCGAGGAGGCCAGCGAGTGGAAGCCGCCCTCGCAGTCCGTCGAGGTCGGCAGTGCCGTCGTGCCCGGGACCGGCAGGAAGCCGATCTCGCCGGTGCCGCCGGAGGCGCCTCGCCGCAGGGCGCCGTCGAGGACCACGGCCGCTCCCGTCCCGTGGCCGAGCCACAGCAGGACGAAGGTGTCCCGGTCCTGGGCCACCCCGTCGCGCTGCTCGGCCAGCGCCGCGAGGTTGGTCTCGTTCTCGACGCTCACGCGGGCCTCGGGCAACCGCTCCTGGAGGGTGGCGACGAGCCGGCGGTGCCACTCCGGAAGCCCGGTGGAGTCGCGGAGTTCGCCACTGGACGGGTCGACCAGGCCGGGCGCCCCGATCCCCACGGTGTGCAGGCGTTCGGCGCCGGCCTCCTTCGCCACGCGCTCGACCAGCGTGACCGCCTGCTCCAGGGCGGGACCCGTTCCCGTGTCACCGGCGATGGGCACCGACGCCTCGGCCAGCACCCGCCCCACCAGGTCCGCGACGGACACGGCGACGCCCTCGGTGCGGACGTCGAGGGCGGCCAGGTGCGCCCGGTCGGCGACGATGCCGTAGACCTTCGCGTTGGGGCCGCGCCGCTGCTCCCCCGCCTCGCCGACGACCGCGATGAGTCCGGCGGCACCGAGGCGTTCGACGAGGTCGGCGACGGTCGGCCGGGACAGGCCGGTCAGCTGCTTCAACTGCCCCGCCGTCAACGGGCCTTCCTGCTGGAGCAGACGCAGGGCGAGCCGGTCGTTGATGGCCCGGGCGGTGCTCGGGGATGCGGGCATGCCGGGATCCTTCCAGATCGGCGGGACCGTCGGCCGGGGCCCGCCGGGAGACCCTCTTATTATCAGGCAGGGTTCCTGATAGTTTACGCCCGCACTCGGACGTGGGCACGGCAGAGACCTGGAGGGGGACCGCAGAATGGGCAACGTGGTCGACGAACAGCGCGAGGTGAAGCGGTCCCGGTACGCCGTGGCCGCCGTCTTCGCCGTGCACGGCGCCGTGACCGGCTCGTTCGCGACCCGCGTGCCGTGGATCCAGGACCACGCGGGCGTGAGCGCGGGCCAGTTGGGCATCGCGCTCGCCTTCCCCGCGCTCGGCGCGTCCGTGGCGATGCCGCTCGCCGGCAGCATCAGCCACCGCTTCGGCGCTCGCAACGCGCTGCGCGGACTGATCGCCCTGTGGACGCTGTCTCTGGTCCTGCCGTCACTCGCCCCCAACCTCCTGACGCTCTGCCTGGCGCTGTTCACGTACGGCGCGACGGCGGGCATGGCGGACGTGGCGATGAACGCGCTGGGTGTCGAGGTCGAGAACCGCCTCGGCCGGTCGATCATGTCCGGGCTGCACGGCATGTGGAGCGCGGGCGCCCTGGTCGGCTCGGCGGCCGGCACGCTCGCCGCGCACCTCGGCTCGGACGCCCGGCTGCACCACGTCCTGGCCGCCGCGGTCCTCACCGTCGTCGGCGTGCTCTCCTGTCAGTGGGTGCTGGACCTGCAGCCCGCCGAGGACGAGGAGCCGCCGCCGCGCTTCGCCCTGCCGCCCCGCTCGGCGCTGCTCATCGGCGCCATCGGGTTCTGCGCGGTGTTCGCGGAGGGCGCGAGCCTGGACTGGTCGGCGGTCTATCTGCGCGAGCAGCTGGAGACCTCGGCCGGGCTCGCGGCGGCGTGCACGACGGGCTTCACGCTCACCATGGCCGTCGCCCGGCTCGCCGGTGACCGGGTCGTGGACCGGTTCGGCGCCGTGCGGACCGTGCGGGCGAGCGGGGTGTTCGCCGTCCTCGGCGGGCTGCTGATCGTCGTCGCGGACCATCCGGCGGTGGCCATGAGCGGCTTCGCGCTGATGGGGCTGGGCATCGCCGTCGTCGTGCCGCTGTGCTTCGCCGCGGCCGGCCGCAGCGGGGCCAACCCGAGCCTGGCCATCGCGGGTGTCGCGACCATCACCTACACCTCGGGCCTGATCGCGCCGAGCGCGATCGGCATGCTGGCGCAGGCGACCAGCCTGATGGTGTCGTTCTGCCTGGTGACGGCGCTGTCATGCGGCCTGGTGGCGTTCGCGGGTGTGCTGCGCCCCGGCGAGCGGACGAGGATCGGCCGCCCGGACACGGTGGTCGCCGACCCGCGGCCCTGAACGGACGCCCGCCCCGGTCATCAGCACGGTGGGCGCACCCCGACAATGGTCCGGACACGCACAGGCACGACGAAAGCGAAACCGCACCATGGATCTCGGCGTCCGCTGGAAACTGCACGGCGACGGACGCACCCCGGCGCCCGGCGCGGTGGTCCGCCCCGACGAGCGGCTCTCCTGGCCCCGCACGGCCGGACTCGGCGCCCAGCACGTCGTGGCGATGTTCGGCGCGTCTTTCGTCGCACCGGTCCTGATGGGCCTGGACCCCAACCTCGCGATCATGATGTCGGGCGTCGCGACCGTCGTGTTCCTGCTGGCCACCCGCGGCAGCGTGCCCAGCTACCTGGGCTGCTCGCTCTCCTTCGTGGGCGTGGCGGCGGTGATCCGGGCGCAGGGCGGCAGCAGCGCGACCGTCACGGGAGCGGTGTTCGTCGTCGGGGGCGCGCTGTTCCTGGTGGGGCTCGCCGTGCGGCGGTTCGGGGCGCGGATCATCCACGCCGCGATGCCGCCGATCGTGACCGGCGCGGTGGTGATGCTGATCGGCTTCAACCTGGCGCCGGTGACGGCCTCGACGTACTGGCCGCAGGACCAGTGGACGGCCCTGCTCGTGATGCTGTTCACCGGTCTGGCGGTCGTCTGCCTGCGGGGTTTCTGGTCCCGGATCGCGATCTTCCTGGGGCTGGTCTTCGGCTACGGCATCTCCTGGGTGTTCGACCTGGTCTTCGGCAAGATCCACTCCGTGGACGCGAGCGGCAGGCTGACCGACCACTGGCGGCTCGACCTCTCCGGCGTGGGCAAGGCCGACTGGATCGGGCTGCCGACCCTGCACGCCCCGTCCTTCGAGTGGTCGGCGATCCTGGTCGCCCTGCCGGTCGTCATCGCGCTGGTCGCGGAGAACGCGGGGCACGTGAAGGCGGTCGGTGAGATGACCGGCGACTCGCTGGACGACAAGCTCGGCACGGCCATCGCGGCCGACGGCGTCGGCTCGATGCTGTCCACCGCGGTCGGCGGTCCGCCCAACACCACGTACTCCGAGAACATCGGCGTGATGGCCGCGACCCGCGTGTACTCGACCGCCGCCTACTGGGCCGCCGCCTGCTTCGCCCTGCTGTTCGGCGTCTGCCCGAAGTTCGGCGCGGTCGTGGCGGCGATCCCGGGCGGGGTGCTCGGCGGCATCACCGTCATCCTGTACGGCATGATCGGCCTGCTGGGCGCGCAGATCTGGATCAACGCCAAGGTGGATCTGCGCAATCCGCTGAACCTGGTCCCGGCCGCGGCGGGCATCATCATCGGCGTCGGCAACGTCTCCCTGAAGTTCTCGGACACGTTCTCGCTGAGCGGCATCGCGCTCGGCACGGTGGTCGTCATCACCGGCTACCACGCCCTGCGGGCCTTTGCCCCGGCCCACTTGAAGACGCAGGCGCCGTTGCTGGACGAGGGCACCTCCTCCTACGACGACGCCAAGTCGTAGGCGTACGACGGGGTGAACGTCCCCGGCCTGCCCTTGCAGCCGTCCGACTCCCCCGGCAGCTTCACCCACAGGTAGGCGTCGATCCGGGACTCGCCGGTGCTCAGGGTCGGGGTCCGGCCGAGCCCGCGGCCCGAGGGGTCGCACCACTCGCCGTCGGCCGGGGCGCCGTTGCCGTTGCGGCTGGTGTCGATGACGGCGCCGAGACCCGCCGGGCCGCCGAGCGCGTCGAGGACCCGCCGGTCGTAGGCGACCTCGTCGGCGGTGGTGTGGAAGTTGGAGACGTTGCTGAAGACGCCGTCGGAGGACTCCGGCGAGGCGGCACCGGCCTGCCTGAGCCAGGCCGCCTGGGTGGCGGGCGGGTTCCAGCCGGAGTGCCCCGCGTCGAAGTACACGCGGGCCCGGGGGTTGGCGGACTTCAGGACGCGGCCGGCCCGGGCCAGGGAGGCGAAGCGGTCCGCCCGGTCACCGGCGGAGAGGCACTCGGTCTGGGCGACCGAGTCCGGCTCCAGGACGACGATGACCTCACCGGAGCCCAGCCCGGCCGCGAACCGGTCGATCCAGGCGTCGTAGGCGTCCAGGTCGGGCGCCCCGCCCTGGGAGTGGCCGCCGCAGTCGCGGCCGGGGATCGCGTAGGGCACGACGACGGGCACCCGGCCGAGCGCGGCCCCGCCGGAGGTCACGGCGGCGACCCGGGCGGTGACGGTGTCCGGTGCGTAGTCGGCGAACCAGACGGCCGCGGGCTGCTCGGCGATACGGGACGCGATGACCGCGTGCCGGGGGTCGCCGGAGTGGGAGCGGACCCAGGCGAGCACCTGGGAGTCGGGGTGGCGGTAGAGCCGTCCGGCCACGGTGGTGGTGCGCTCCCGTTTCGTGTCGGTCCTCGACGGCACGGGGCTCTGCGTCCGGCGTGCCGACGGGGACGGCGAGGGCGAGGCGGACCCGGCGGTGGTCGGCGCGGACGGTGAGGGAACGGCCGGCAGGGGCGCGAGGCGGGGCGACGCCGACACCTCGGCAGGCGCGGCCTCGTCCGGGGCCCGCCGGTCGTCGAACGCGGCGAGGACGCCCGCGACCGCTCCGGCCGCCACGACGAGCGAGGCCGCCGCGACCATCGCGCCGCGCCCTGCGGCTCGTCTGCGCCCGGCCCTGCGGGCGGCCAGGCGCCGGGCACGCGAGCCTGACACAGTGCTGCTCCCCCTCCCCCTGCGGCGGGCGGTGTTCCCCCGTTTCGGGGAAGCGCCGGGCCCGCCGGTACTCCCGCCAGCCTAGAGCTGCGACTCTGCCCGCATGCCGCGATGCGAACAACTCCCCCCAGCCGTGGACACTCCGGTCGACGCCGTCGTCTCCCGTTTGCGCGCCCTCGACGCGGCGTTGCACCCGCGGGACGGGGTGGCGGTGTTCAACCGCGTCTACCTCGCGGTGACGGAGGCGGTGGACCGGTGGGTCGACACCGGACGGTTCGCGGACGCCCAGGCGGCGATCACGCTGGACGTACGGTTCGCGCAGCGGTACCTGGCGGCCGTCGAGACGGTCGCGGACGAGCGGCGCCCGCCCGCCTGCTGGCGGCCGCTGTTCCAGTTCCGCCGCCATCCCGGGGTACGGCCGCTGCAGTTCGCGCTGGCGGGCATCAACGCGCACATCGGGCACGATCTCGCGCTGGCCGTCGTGGACACCTGCCGTACGCTCGGCTGCGCTCCCGTCGAGCTGGAGGACGAGTTCGACATGGTGGGCGATCTCCTCCTCTCGCTGGAGGAGCGCATCCGCGAAGATCTGATGCCGGGCCCCGATCTGTTCCGGATCGCCGACCCGCTGACCCACCTGCTCGGCTCCTGGAGCCTGGAACGCGCCCGGGACGCCGCGTGGACGGCGGCCCGGGCACTGTGGGCCCTGCGTGAACTGCCCGATGTCGCGGGCGAGTTCACCGAACACCTGGACACGGCGGTGGGCTTCGCGGGGCGCATGCTGCTCACGCCCCTGACCGAGCCCGGGTGCCGCCAGGGTCTGTCGTTTGGATCAAACGACAGGCCCTAGTCCTCCGGCAGTTCGACGGGTGCGATCTCGTCGTAGACGTCGCCGGGGCCCGGGTTGGTCGCGTCGGTCGCGCCGCCCAGGTGGTGCATGACGCCCCAGACCGCGTTGAGGGCGGTCTGGATGGCGCCCTCGGCCCAGCCGGCCGTCCAGGAGATGTCGTCGCCGGCGAGGAAGATGCCGCGCTTGTCCTCGGGCAGCCGGTCCTGCATGAAGTGCGTGAACAGGCGCCGCTGGTAGCGGTAGTGGCCGGGCAGGTTGGCCTTGAACGCGCCCATGAAGTAGGGCTCGTTCTCCCAGGAGACGGTCACCGGGTTGCCGATGATGTGCTTCCGGATGTCGACCTTGGGATAGATCTCTCCGAGCGACTTCAGCATGACCTCCATCCGCTCGTTCGCGGACAGCGGCAGCCACTTCAGGCTGTCGTCGCACCAGGTGTAGGAGAGGCAGATGACGGCGGGCTTGTCCGGGCCGTCGTCGAGCAGGTAAGTGCCGCGCGTCATACGGTCGGTGAGCGTCATCGACATGACGTCCCGCCCCGTCGGATTTCCCTGGTCGTCGACGGCCTTGTCCAGCCAGAACGGCCGGTCGACCGGCACGAAGAGCTTGGAGCTCTCCATGTAGTGGGTGCGCTCGATCGCCGTCCAGTGGTCGATCGGGAAGAGCGAGTCGTCACAGGCGATCTTCGACAGCAGCATCCAGGACTGGGCGGTGAAGATCGCCGCCTGGAAGGTGCGGATGTCGCCGTCCGCGTCGGTCACCGTGATGCGGTTGCCGGCGGTGCGGTGCAGCCGGGTCACGGCCGGGCGGGGCTCGCCGCCCTCGTGCAGGGTAGCGAGCGAGGTACCGAGCGGCCAGTGGACGATCTTCTGCGGCTCACGCTCCCACAGGCGCAGCGGCAGCTGCTGGGAGCCGCCGACGATGCCGCGGTGGTGGTCGTCGGCCTCGGTGTAGACGACGCGCAGGATCTCCAGGATGGAGTTGGGGAAGTCGGTGTCCCAGCCGCCCGTGCCGAAGCCGACCTGACCGAAGATCTCGCGGTGCCGGAAGGACTTGAACGCCTCGGAGTCGCAGAGGAAGCCGTAGAAGGTCTGGTTGTCGAGCTTCTCGACGAGCCTGGACCAGATCTCGCGGATGCGCGGCACGTCCCGCTCGCGCAGGGCGCGGTTCATGTCGGAGAAGTCGGCGCCCTCCTCCAGGCAGCGGTTCCACGCCTCGGCGACGTCCCGGTAGACCTGGGGCAGGTCGCCGACCGTCTCGGCGTAGTGCGACTCGCCCTTGAGGTCGACGACGGTCGACGGGGTCGCCTCGGAGAGGGGGTTGGGGAACGGCCGCGTCTGAAGGCCGACGAGGTCGATGTAGTGCTGGAGGGCCGTGGAGGACGGCGGGAAGCGCATCGCGCCCATCTCGGCGGTGAGGGACTCGTCGCACCCGTCGAAGCCCACCGTCCGCAGCCGGCCGCCGATCTGGTCGGCCTCGTACACGACCGGCTTCAGGCCCATCTTCATCAGCTCGTACGCGGCGACGATGCCGGACAGGCCGCCGCCGATGACCGCGACCTCCGTGCCGTGCTCGGTCGCGGGTATCTGCCCGAGACCCGCCGGGTGGGCGAGGAAGTCGTCGTAGGCGTAGGGGAAGTCCGGGCCGAACATGGTGATCGGCGGCTGCTGCGCGTCAGCGTGCTCGACGGCGTTGGGCACGGTGGACGTCATGGGGTACGGACTCCTTGCACGGGGACGAACGGGCGGTTCGGGTTCAGCGGGATCAGCGGGATCAGCGGGTTCAGACGAGCGAGCCGTACAGGCCGGGCCGCCGGTCCCTCAGATACGGGTTGTTCTCGCGCGACGCGGCGAGGAAGGCCGGGTCGACATCGGCGAGCACGAGTTCCTCGCCGCGTCCGGCCCGGGTCCGGGCGACCCCGTCGGGCCCGGCGAGCGTGGACAGCCCCACGAACTCGAACTCGCCCTCCACGCCGACCCGGTTGACGTACGCGACGTACATCTGGTTCTCGAAGGCGCGTACCGGGATCACCGACTCGGCGACGAACTGGAACGGGTGCATCTGCGCGGTCGGGACGACGAGCAGGTCGGTGCCGGCCAGGGCGTGGGCGCGGACGTTCTCCGGGAACTCCACGTCGTAGCAGATCAGGATGCCGACGCGGACGCCGTCGATCTCGGCCTGGACTACCGGCAGGTCGCCCGGCGTGAAGTGGTCGCGCTCGAAGCAGCCGAAGAGGTGGGTCTTGCGGTGGTTCGCGAGCCGGGTGCCGTCGGCGGAGATCAGCTGGGCGGAGTTGAACACCGTGTCGCCGGCCCGCTCGGGGTAGCCGTAGGCGATCGCCAGGCCGTGGTGCGTGGCGATCTCGGCGATCGCGTCGGCGCAGTCACCGTCGGCGGGTTCGGCGAGCCGGCCGATGTCGTCGCCGATCGCGTAGCCGGTCAGGAACATCTCCGCCGTGACGAGCAGCCGGGCCCCCGCGGCGGCGGCCCGGCCCGCGGCCTCGTCGAGGACCTTGAGGTTCTCGACGGTCGAGCCGGGGCGGCCGGAGCTCTGGAGCAGGGCGGTGCGCATGCGTGTTCCTCACCGGGCGGAAGGGTGGTTGGAGGGGCCACGTAGACGGTACGGGCGGCTGACCAGGGCGGACAAGAAGGAGCCGTTGCGCGCCGGTGAACGGTTCGTTGCGTGCGTGCGGGGCCGGGCGGCGATTCGTTGCGCGCCTCGGGTCGGACTCCCGCTCCTCCTCGAAGCGCAGCCGCCCCTGGCCTCCCCCGCCGTACGGCGGAGGCGGGGTCCCGCCCCGGGCGCGATGTTCCTGCCGCGCCGGGCCGGAAGAGTAAGGGCTGTCCACACGACCTGCGGAAGGACCCGAAATGAAGCGCCGTACGAAGATCGTCGTGCTCGGCTCCGCGCTGCTGCTCACGGCCGGGGCGGCCTCGGCCGCGACCGCGTCGGACGCGCCCCGGGAGCGGACGACCACCTCGGACGCGCCGCGGCAGCGGGAGGCCGCGGCCCTCACCGGCACCGCCAAGCTGTACCGCTCGGCCGGGGACGACATCACGTTCTCGTTCGACGCGCACCTGGCCGCCAAGGACAAGGCCGACCCGTCGAAGGCCACCGGCACCTTCGAGTTCAGCCACTATCTGAACGGCGAGGGCGCCCGGGCCGAGGTGAAGGTCGACTGCCTGCTCACCGGGGGCAAGGTCGCCGTCGTCTCCGGTGTCGTCACCGAGTCCGACCTGCCGGGCGCCGAGGGCAAGCGGGTCGGCGTCACCGTCCACGACCTCGGCCGCCAGGACCGGCTCGGCTACAGCTGGGCCGCCACGGGCAGCCCCGTCGACACGAAGGAACTGCCCAAGTGCGTGAGTTCCGCCCCCTTCGAGAAGGTAGTGAAGGGGACGGGCGACTTCACGGTCGTGCCGTGGCAGCCCGAGCTCTAGCCAGCGCCAGGGCCGTCACCAGGTAGGGGATCGCCAGCACCGCGAAGACGGTGCTGTGCGCCATGTCGGTACCGAGCAGCGCGTACACGCCGAACGTGGCGACCGTCGCCAGCTCGGTGCCCAGACTCGCCACCGAGGTGAGCGTGGCCCGCCGGGACTCCTCGATGCGGTGCTGGAGACGGACGTCGGCGAGCACCTCGGCCAGCTGGAACCCGGCGAAGGCGAGGCTCACCAGGACGACACCGGCCAGGGAGCGGGCCATGGCTCCCACGGCCAGGGCGAGGGCGGCGCCCGCGAGCAGCACCGCGAGCCCCGTCGTGCCGAGGCGTTCGGCCGGTCCGGTCAACAGGCTGCCGAGGGTGACGCCCGCCCAGATCAGCATGACGAGGTAGGGCACCGTGGCCTCGGCGACGCCGAGATCGCGGATCAGCAGCGGGGTGTACTCGTCGAGCGCGCCCCACACCGCGGCGACGGCCGGGACCAGCAGCAGGGCGCCGCGCACCGCACGGTTCCCGCGGGCCTCGGCCAGTCCGGTGCGCAGGGTGGTCGCCCAGGTGTCGCCGGTGCTCTCCGGCCGCACCCGGTGCTCCGGGAACCGGGTGGCGGTGAGGGCGGTCAGCACACAGGCCAGGAAACTCGCGGCACCGACCGCCCCGTAGCCGCCCCAGGAGAAGACGGGCCCCGCGAGGCCGGTGGCGGCCACGGTGCCCAGCAGGCGCGCGGCCCGGGCACGGCCCATCACCCGGGCGTACCGGTCGGCGGCACCGAGCCGGTCCAGCTCGTCGTAGACCAGTGCCTCCAGCGCGCCGGATCCCAGGGCCCCGCCCGCACCCCACAGGACGAAGCCGGCCGCGAAGGCCCCGTACGACGGCACGACCACCCACAGCGCGAAGCCGACGGCGGTCAGCAGCGGGCCGATCCACAGCAGCCTGCGCCGCGACATGGCGTCGGCCCAGGCGCCGGAGGGCACTTCGAGCACCACACCGGTGACCGACCACAGGGCGAACAGGGAGGAGATCTGCCAGAGCGACATGCCGGTGTCGGCGAACAGCAGCGCGTACACCGGGTAGAGCAGGACGAAGTCGTCGAGGAACGCGTAGCCGTACAGCGTGCGCGTCAGCCGGCGGACGCCAGTGGCGGGCACGCGGGCGGGTGAGAGTGTCATGGGGCCTTCCCGGAAGGACGGATCGGACGCCGGAGGTACGGCGGCCGAGGCGGTCCTCGGGAGGCACGGCTGGTGGATCAATGTCGCCAGGTCATGACACCCAGGCTAGGGGTGTCGCCCGGCGCGGGCCACGGATTTACGTGGGTGATCCCGACGAGAAGCGCCGCAGCAGCGGCGAGAGCACGAGCACGGACTTGGTCCGCTCGACGAACGGCTCCCCGGCGATCCGCTCCAGGACCCGTTCGAAGTGGCGCATGTCGGAGGCGAAGACCTGGACGATCGCGTCCGCGTCCCCGGTGACGGTGGACGCGGCCACGACCTCCTGGTAGCGCTCAAGGCCTCGCTGGATGGTCTCCGGGGAGGTGTTCCCGCGGCAGTAGATCTCGACGAACCCCTCGGTCTCCCAGCCGAGGGCGCCCGGGTCCACCCGTACGGTGAATCCGGTGATGGCTCCGGTGGCCCGCAGCCGGTCCACGCGCCGTTTCACGGCGGGCGCGGACAGGCCGACGAGTTGGCCGATGTCGGCGTAGGAGCGGCGGGCGTCCTCGGCGAGGGCGTGCACGATGCGTTCGTCGAGATCGTTCAGCACAGTGGGTTGATCACTTTTCGGATGGTGCGAGTCGGGAGCGGCGGTAGCCGTACCCGAAGTAGAACACGAGACCCGCGGCCATCCAGACACCGAAGACCACCCAGGTCACGGTGGACAGGCTGCCCATCATCCACACGCAGAGGGCGAAGCCCAGGGCGGGCAGGACCGGCGAGAGCGGCACCCGGAAGGTGCGGGGCATGTCCGGCTTGGTGCGGCGCAGCACCACGACGGCCACGTTGACGAGGGCGAAGGCGAACAGGGTGCCGATGCTGGTGGCGTCGGCGAGCTGCCCGAGCGGGATCGCGGCGGCGAGGACCCCGCAGAACAGGGAGACGATCAGGGTGTTGGCGCGGGGGGCGCCGGTCTTCGGGTGGACCTTGGCGAACACCTTCGGCACGAGCCCGTCGCGGGACATGGCGAACAGGATGCGGGTCTGGCCGTACAGCACGGTCAGCACCACGCTGGCGATGGCGATGACGGCGCAGAACGCCAGCAGCGTGCCCCAGAAGGTCTGCCCGGTGACCTCGCGCATGATCTGGGCGAGGGCGGCCTCGGAGTCGGTGAAGCCCTTCCAGGGCTTGGCGCCGACCGCGACCGCCGCGACGAGGACGTACAGCGCGGTGACGATGACCAGCGACAGCATGATCGCGCGGGGCAGGTCGCGCTGGGCGTTCTTGGCCTCCTCACCGGCGGTGGAGGCGGCGTCGAAGCCGATGTAGGAGAAGAACAGCGTGGCGCCGGCCGCGCTGACTCCGGCCATGCCGAGCGGCATGAAGTTCTCGTAGTTGCCGGAGCGGAAGCCCTGGACGCCGATGGCGCAGAACATCACCAGCGCGGCGATCTTCACGACGACCATGACGGTGTTGGCGCGGGCGGACTCGCGGGCGCCGCCCAGCAGGAACGCCATCGCGAGCAGGACGACGATCAGCGCCGGCAGGTTGAACACGCCGCCGTCGCCGGGCGGGGCGGAGAGGGCGGCCGGGATGGTGACGCCGATGGTCCCGTCGAGCAGTTCGTTGAGGTACTCGCCCCAGCCGACCGCGACGGCGGCGACCGACACGCCGTACTCCAGCACCAGGCACCAGCCGCATATCCAGGCGATCAGCTCGCCCATCGTTGCGTACGCATACGAGTAGGAGGAGCCGGCGACCGGGATGGTGCCGGCCAGTTCGGCGTAGGACAGGGCCGAGAACAGGGCGGTGAGGCCGGCGATGACGAAGGAGAGCGTGACGGCCGGGCCCGCCTTGGGAACGGCCTCGCCGAGGACGACGAAGATGCCGGTGCCGAGCGTGGCACCGATGCTGATCATGGTGAGCTGCCACAGCCCGAGGGTGCGGCGCAGCGAGCCTCCCTCGCCCTGCCCACCCTCCGCGACCAGGCGTTCCACGGGCTTGCGGCGCATGAGGCGCGCGCCGATGCCGGGGGACGCGGGGGCGGCTGTCTGGCCTGGGTTCTGCGGGGGTGCGCCTTGGTCGAGCACGCGCTGGCTCCTTATCGCTGCCGGTCAGGGCGGCAGGGACCGCGGGCACCCCGGAAGCCGGGGACCCACCGAGCGGAGTCCCCGCCACGCCACGTACGAGGCGACAGCCTATGAGCAATGGCGTTGCTGTCGAAATGCAGCAACCTTGCGCGTACCTGCAAGATCATTGCGTTCGCCGGGGCTGGGCGGGTGTTCGTTGCGGGACGGCTGTCGAGTGTTGCGCCGGCGCTCCTCGGAGGGCCCCGACGACGCAACGAAACGGCCCCCGGACGTCCCGCGGGGCGGGTCGACGGGGGCCGTTCGACGGGGCGTTGGGGACGTCAGCTCCAGCTGGCGTGCAGGGGCTTGCCCTCCGCGTAGCCGGCGGCGCTCTGGATGCCGACGATGGCCTTCTCCGCGAACTCCTCCAGGGATCCCGCTCCGGCGTAGGTGCAGGAGGAGCGGACGCCCGCGATGATCGAGTCGATCAGGTCCTCGACGCCCGGGCGGGCCGGGTCGAGGAACATGCGGGAGGTGGAGATGCCCTCCTCGAACAGCGCCTTGCGGGCGCGGTCGTACGCCGACTCCTCCGAGGTGCGGTTGCGCACGGCCCGGGCGGACGCCATGCCGAAGGACTCCTTGTAGGCACGGCCCTGGGCGTCGTGCTGGAGGTCGCCCGGGGACTCGTAGGTGCCCGCGAACCAGGAGCCGACCATCACGTTGGAGGCACCGGCCGCGAGGGCCATGGCGACGTCACGCGGGTGGCGGACACCGCCGTCGGCCCAGACGTGCTTGCCGTACTTCCTGGCCTCGGCGGCGCATTCCAGGACGGCGGAGAACTGCGGCCGGCCGACGCCGGTCATCATGCGCGTGGTGCACATGGCGCCGGGGCCGACACCGACCTTGACGATGTCCGCACCGGCCTCGATCAGGTCGCGCACACCCGCGGCGGCGACCACGTTGCCCGCGACGATCGGCACCTGCGGGTCGAGGTCGCGCACCAGCTTCAGGGCGCTGATCATCGACTCCTGGTGGCCGTGGGCCGTGTCGATGACGAGCGCGTCGACCCCCGCGTCCAGCAGCTCCTGCGCCTTGCCCGCGACGTCGCCGTTGATGCCGACGGCGGCGGCGATGCGCAGCCGTCCCCGCGCGTCGGTGGCCGGCTGGTAGAGCGTGGCGCGCAGGGCACCCTTGCGGGTCAGGATGCCGGCGAGCGTGCCGTCCTGGTTGACCGCGGGGGCGTAGCGGCGGTTGGCGTGGTCGAGGGTGGTGAAGGCCTCGCCCGCGTCCTGGTCCGCGTCGATGAGCAGCAGGTCCCGGGACATGACCTCGGCGAGCTGCGTGAAGCGGTCGACGCCGGAGAGGTCGGAGTCGGTGACCACGCCGATGGGCCTCTGGTTCTCGTCGACGACGACACCGGCGTTGTGCGCGCGCTTGGGCAGCAGCCCCAGCGCGTCCGCGACGGTCTGGTGCGGGGACAGGATGATCGGGGTGTCCAGCACCAGATGGCGGCTCTTCACCCAGGAGACGACCTCGGTGACCACCTCGATCGGGATGTCCTGCGGTATCACCACGAGGCCGCCGCGGCGGGCCACGGTCTCGGCCATGCGGCGGCCGGCGATGGCGGTCATGTTGGCGACGACGAGCGGGATGGTGGTGCCCGTGCCGTCCGGAGAGCTGAGGTCGACGGCCTGCCGCGAGCCCACCGAGGAGCGGCTCGGCACCATGAAGACGTCGTCGTACGTCAGGTCGTACCCGGGCTGGATGTCATTGAGGAAACGCACGTGCTGCACATCCCAGTCGATCAGAGGTGACCCCCGGACCGGCCGGCCAGGGGGAAAGAGCACGTACTTCATTCTCCCATGCCCCCCGCCCGAACAACCCCCAGCGGATCATCCAGGCTGGTCAGGGGGCTTCTCGGAGGATTCTCCAAGGCCGAGGGTCACGAACAGTCCCGGGCCCCGGTCCGTGGCCTCGGCGAAGATCTCCTCGGCGACCTGCCACTCGTCGGGCCGTGTCTCGGCGTACCCGCGCCAGCCCTGGACGACGACCAGCAGCCCCCGCTCCCCCGCCTCCTCGGGCCAGAGGTCGGGGTCGGCCAGACAGTCGGCCAGCGCGTCCCAGTTGCGGCCGAACCAGTCGGGCAGGGCCAGGTCGCGGGCGCAGCGGTCCATGAGGCCCGCCTTGTCCGTGACCCCGTCGAGGTCCAGGACGACCACGACCCGGCCCGCCGGGTCGTGCACTCCGTGCGCCTGACCGGCCACCCGTCAGACCCCGTCCGGGTCGGACCGGTTGAGCGCGGACTTCGGAGCCGGGCCGGCCGTCATCAGGTAGTCCGCGGCCGACGTGTCCGTCACCAGGCTGGTGACGAGCCCGGACCGCAGCACCGCGTCGATCGCGGGCCCCTTGCGCTGCCCGCCCGCGATCGCCACGACCTCGGGGATCCGGCGGAGCTGGTCGGCCTTCACCGTGATGCACCGCTCGCCCAGGTCCCGGCCGACCCGGCGGCCGTCGGTGTCGAAGAGGTGCGCGGACATCTCGGCGGCGACACCGAGCGACGCGTAGTGCGCGCGCTCCTCGTCGCTGAGCATGTCGTGCACCGTGGAGATGCCCGGCTCCCAGGAGCCGATGGAGACGCAGGCGACCGTGACCTTGTCGAAGTGCTCGAAGGCCCGGGCGATCCCGGTCTGGTTGCGCAGTGCCGTGGCCGTGGCCGCGTCGGGCAGCAGCATCGGTGCGTAGATGGGGTGGGCGTCGCCGCCGGACACCTGGGCGGCGCGGCGTACGGCCTCGACCGAGCCGCGCTCGGCGGTTCCGGCGTCGTACACACCTGTCAGCTGCACCACCGTGCACGGGGGCAGCCGGTCGAGCGCCGCCGCCATGTGGATGGTGGAGCGGCCCCAGGCCAGGCCCAGCACATCACCTTCGTCGACCAGTTCGCCGAGCAGGTCGGCGGCCACCTCTCCCAGGTTCTCGGGGTCGGGCGACTCCTCGGCCTCGGCCGGAGACTCGACCACGACGGCGTGCCTGAGGCCGTAGCGGGCGCGGAGCGCGTCCGAGCGCTCGGCGTCCAGCTCGGCAGGCACACGGATCTCGATACGTACGAGGTCCCGTTCGAGGGCGGTCTCCAGGACCCGGGCCACCTTGAAGCGGCTGACGCCGAACTCCTCCGCGATCTGGATCTTGGATTTGCCCTCGAGGTAGAAGCGGCGGGCCATGGCCGCCGCCTGCACCAGCTCAGCGGGTCCCATCCGCATGGCTGACCGGCCCGCCGACATACCCGACACGGCGTTCTCCTCACTGCTGTTCACACTCTGGATTCGCCGTTCATCCTTGCAGATGTGGCGCGGTTGATCAGCCCTGATGAGAGCCGTTCACTTTGCTGTGGCTCAGTGGTCGCAGGCCCAGGAGGCCTTCGCCGTGGCCGCCTCGGCCTGTGTGCGTAGTGCACGTACCGCCTGGGCCGGGTCGTTTGCCCCGTAGACCGCCGATCCGGCCACGAAGACGTCGGCTCCGGCGTCCGCGCACCGCTCGATCGTGGAAGCGGAAACTCCGCCGTCGACCTGGAGCCACAGCTCCAGTCCGTGCTTGCTGATCAACTCGCGGGTGCGGCGAATCTTCGGAAGCATGATGTCGAGGAAGGCCTGTCCCCCGAAGCCCGGTTCGACCGTCATGATCAGCAGCATGTCGAGCTCGGGGAGCAGGTCCTCGTACGGCTCGATGGGCGTCGCGGGCTTCAGCGCCATGGAGGCGCGGGCGCCCTTGGCGCGGATCTCCCGGGCGAGCCGGACCGGAGCCGCGGCGGCCTCGACGTGGAAGGTGACGGAACCGGCCCCCGCTTCCACGTACTGGGGCGCCCACCGATCGGGGGCCTCGATCATCAGATGGCAGTCCAGCGGGGTGTCCGTCGCACGGGCCAGCGACTCTACGACCGGCACGCCGAGCGTGAGGTTCGGGACGAAATGGTTGTCCATGACGTCGACGTGGAGCCAGTCGGCTCCTGCCACGGCCTTCGCCTCGTCCGCGAGGCGGGCGAAGTCTGCGGACAGGATGCTGGGGTTGATCTGCGCGGCCATGTCCTAAGACTGCCATGCCCTCCGGGGGTTGTGAGCATCGGACCCAGGTGGTCTGTTGGCTGCGGGACTCACGTGACTTGTCGCGCCCACGCGGCGGAGCCGCACATGTCACAGCCCCGCGCCCCTTACCGGGCGTCTTCGCGGAGGGGGCCGTCATGAAGCAGGGCGTCGCTCACCTGGTCTGCGGGCGACGGGCCAAGTGGCTCGTGCTGGTCTTCTGGGTGGTCGTGGTGGTCGTCGCCGCGCCGCTCGCCATGAAGCTCACCGACGCGCAGGACAACGACGCCGCGTCGTGGCTGCCCGGGTCCGCGGAGTCGACGCAGGTGCTGCAGATCTCCGAGGACTTCCGGCCGGAACAGATCCCGGCGGTGGTGATCTACGCGCGGGAGAGCGGCCTGACGGCCCAGGACCGGGCGGAGATCGCCGAGGACGTACGGCAGCTGAAGCAGCTGAGCGACCACGGCATCATCGGGGAGCGGACGCGGGGGCCGGTGTTCGACCGGCAGGCCGATCCGCGCGCGGCCCAGGTCTTCGTGCCGATCATGATCGACGAGGAGGGCTGGGAGCGGATCTCACCCGCCGTGGACTCCATCCGGGACGACGTCGGCACGGGCAGCGACGGGATGACCGTGCACATCACGGGCCCGGGCGGCACGTCCGCGGACTTCGCGGAGGCCTTCGAGGGCATCGACTCGACCCTGCTGCTCTCGGCGATGGTGGTCGTCGTCGTCATGCTGCTCATCACCTACCGCAGCCTGACCCTGCTGCTGGTCCCCCTGGTCGCGGTGGTCTGCGCGCTGTTCACCTCCCAGGCGCTGATCTACCTGCTGGCCGAGCACGCGGGCCTGACGGTCAACGGCCAGAGCGCGGGCATCCTCACGGTCCTGGTCTTCGGAGCGGGGACGGACTACGCCCTGCTGCTGGTGGCCCGCTACCGGGAGGAACTGCGCCGGCACGAGGACCGGCACGAGGCGATGGCCCTGGCCCTGCACCGCGCCGGCCCGGCCGTGCTCGCCTCCGGCGCGACGGTCGTGCTGAGCATGCTGGTGCTGCTGGCCGCCGAGATGAACTCCACGAGCGGCCTGGGCCCGGTGGCCGCGATCGGCGTCGCCGTCGCCCTGCTGGCGATGATGAGCCTGTTCCCGGCCCTGCTGGTGATCTTCGGCCGCTGGATCTTCTGGCCGGTCGTCCCGCACTACGGCAGTCCCGATCCGACCGAGAGCGGCGTCTGGGCCCGCACGGGCCGCCGTATCGCCCGCCGCCCGCGGATGATCTGGGCGGTGACGGCCCTCGCGCTGGCGGTCTGCTCGCTGGGCCTGATCCAGCTGCGCGCGGAGGGCATCGGCAACGCGGACGCGTTCACCGGGAAGCCGGACTCGATCACCGGGCAGGAGATCTCGGCGCGCTACTTCCCGGCGGGCAGCGGCGACCCCCTGGTCATCGTCAGCAACCAGGCGCAGGCCGTACAGGTGGGGCGCGCGGTCGCCGGGACACCGGGCGTGGTCCCCCAGTCCCTCGGTCTGCCACCCGGCACCAGACCGGCCTTCGAGGGCAAGGTCCTCTTCGAGGCCACCATGACCGCCCCGGCGGACAGCGAGGCCGCCAAACAGACGGTGGAGCGGGTACGGGACGCCGCGCACGCGGTGCCGGACGCCGACGCCAAGGTCGGCGGCGGTACGGCGGCCCTGCTGGACATGGACGCGGCGACCACGCACGACAACGTGCTGATCATCCCGCTGGTGCTGCTGGTCGTCCTGCTGATCCTGTGCGGCCTGCTGCGCGCCCTGATCGCCCCGCTGCTGCTGATCGGGACGGTGATCCTGTCGTTCGCGGCGGCCCTCGGCATCAGCGCGCTCGCGTTCCGGTACATCTTCGACTACGCGGGCGAGGCGACCGACTTCCCGCTGTTCGTCTTCGTGTTCCTGGTCGCCCTGGGCATCGACTACAACATCTTCCTGACCACGCGCATCCGCGAGGAGGCGGCCCGCCAGGGCACCAGAGCGGGCGTCATCACAGGCCTCGCGGCCACCGGGGCGGTCATCACCTCCGCCGGCCTGGTCCTGGCCGGCACCTTCGCCGCCCTCGGCACCCTCCCGATGGTCGCCTTCGCCGAGATCGGTTTCACGGTCGCCCTCGGCGTCCTCATCGACACCTTCATCGTCCGCTCGGTCCTGGTGACGTCGCTGTTCCTGGACGTCGGGCCGAAGGTGTGGTGGCCGCACCGGCTGGCGCGCCACGACGGCGGGGCGCCCGGCCGGACGGCCGTGGGGGCGGGGGTCAGCCGGTCCGACGAATGAGCGCCAGATACATCGCGTCGGTCCCGTGCAGATGCGGCCACAGCTGCACGTCGGGCCCGTCGCCGAGGTCCTTTACGCCGGGCAGCAGCGGCCGGGCGTCCACGAGTTCCGTGTCCGGGTGCTGCTTGAGCACGTCGGCGACGACGGCCCGGGTCTCGGCGAGGTGCGGCGAGCAGGTCGCGTAGCCCACGACACCGCCGACCCGCACGGACTCCAGGGCGGTGCGCAGCAGGCCCCGCTGGAGCGGCGCGAAGCCCTCCAGGTCCTGCGGGCGGCGCCGCCAGCGCGCCTCGGGGCGGCGGCGCAGCGCGCCGAGGCCGGTGCACGGCACGTCGACCAGCACCCGGTCGAAGGTGCCGGGCCGCCACGCCGGACGCGTCCCGTCCGCGGCGATCACCTGGTACGGCCCCGGGTTGCCGTCCAGCGCCTTCGCGACGAGGCCCGCGCGATGGGTCTGCTTCTCCGAGGCGACGAGCATCGCCCCTCGCTCCGCTGCGAGCGCGCCGAGCAGCGCTGCCTTGCCGCCGGGTCCCGCGCACCCGTCCAGCCAGCGCCGGTCGGGGCCGTCCAGGGGCGCGTCGGCGAGGGCGATCGCGACGAGCTGGCTGCCCTCGTCCTGCACGCCCGCGCGCCCGTCCCGCACGGCCGCGATGGCGCCCGGCTCCCCGCCCTCGGTCAGCCGCACGGCATAGGGCGACCAGCGCCCCTGTACGGCAGCCTCCTCGTCGAGCAGTTCCTCCGGGGTGGCCCGTCCGGGCCGTGCCACCAGGGTCACCTCGGGCCGTTCGTTGTCGGCGCGGAGCAGCTCCTCGACGCCGTCCCGCCCACCGCCGAGGGAGTCCCACAGCGCGGACACGACCCACCGCGGGTGCGAGTGCACGACGGCGAGATGGTCCTCGGGATCCTCGTCGTAGGGCGGTGCGACCCGTTCGATCCAGCCGTCGAGATCGTCCTGCGCGACCTTGCGCAGCACGGCGTTGACGAACTTGGCCCGCCCGTCGCCGAGCACGACCCGCGCGAGCTCGACGGTGGCGGACACGGCCGCGTGCGTCGGGATCCGTGTGCCGAGCAGCTGATGCGCGCCGAGGCTCAGCACGTCCAGCACCGGCGGGTCGACCTCGCCGAGCGACCGGTCCACACACGACGCCAGAATCGCGTCGTACGTCCCCTGCCGCCGCAGCGTCCCGTACACCAGCTCGGTGGCGAGGGCCGCGTCCCGGGCGTCGAAGTCGTCCTTCTCGCGCGCCTTGCGCAACAGGGGCGGCAGAACGAGGTTGGCGTAGGCGTCCCGCTCGTCCACGGCCCTCAGTGCCTCGAAGGCGAGGATGCGGACGGGGTCCTTCTTGGGCCGGCGGTAGGGCTTGCCTGACGTGCGGGCTCGACGGGGCTGTTCGCTCACGAAAAAGGTGCTCCGGGGGTGAGATGAAGTGCGCCGTCCAGCCTACGCCGCCGGGAGCGGGACGAAACCCGCCACGGGGCACGGGCGCCGGCTGGAGCGGGGCAGAGCGGGCGGACGGGTACCGGGCCGCGTCGTCGGCCCCGCCCCGGCGTCAGCCGCCGAGCCGCTCGCCCTCGACGATCCGCACCCCGCGCGCCCAGTCCGCCGCGCGCATCGGCTTCTTGCCCTGGGCCTGCACCCACAGCAGCTCGACGCCGTACGAGCCGGTGCCGACGTGGACGTTGTTCTTCCCGGCGGCGATCTGCCCCGGGGCGAGGTCCGTCCGGTCGGGCACGGGGGCGACCTGGATGAGCTTCAGGCGCTCACCCCGGAAGGTGGTCCAGGCGCCGGGGGCCGGGGTGCAGCCCCGCACCATCCGGTCGACGCGCAGCGCGGGCGCGCCGAAGTCGAGGTGCGCGTCCTCGACGTTGACCTTCGGGGCGAGGCTGATCCCGTCGGCCGGCTGCGGTACTGCCTTCAGCGTGCCGTCCTCGATCCCGTCCATCGTCGCCACGAGCAGCCCGGCACCGGCGAACGCCAGCCGCGTCAGCAGATCCCCGCTGGTGTCGGTGGCCCGGATCTCCTCGGTCACCGTCCCGTACACCGGCCCGGAGTCGAGCCCCTCCTCGATCAGGAACGTCGAGGCACCGGTGATCTCGTCGCCGGCCATGATGGCGTGCTGCACGGGCGCGGCACCGCGCCAGGCGGGCAACAGGGAGAAGTGCAGATTGACCCAGCCCTGCGCGGGGATGTCGAGGGCGACCCGGGGCAGCAGCGCCCCGTAGGCGACGACGGGGCAGCAGTCCGGCCCGATCTCCCGCAGCCGCTCCAGGAACTCGGGGTCCTTCGGCTTCGCGGGCTTCAGCACCTCGATCCCGGCCTCCTCCGCCCGCTCGGCGACGGGCGACGCGACGAGCCTGCGTCCGCGCCCGGCCGGCGCGTCGGGCCGCGTGACGACGGCGGCCACCTCGTGCCGCCCGGAGGCGAGCAGAGCGTCCAAAGCGGGAACGGCGACCTCGGGTGTACCGGCGAAGACGAGCTTCATGGGGTGGTGGGGGCCTCTCGGGGCGGGAACGTGGACGGGCAGCGCCCAAGTCTATGAGCCCGGGACGGAAAGCCGCCGACGGCGCTCAGCCCCCAGGAAAGCTCGGCCTCTTGATCGGCTGTCACCGACGGTGCGCGGGCGGGAGACGGGCGCCGAAGGCCGTAGGCCGAGGCGCACACCCCGCGCAAACGGGCGCACGCATATGCCCCCACGCCCCCACACCGTGACCAGCGGAGCGGATCCGCGTTGGTCAAGACAGAGTTGACCACAACGGGCCGCGATCGCGGCCCATTCCTTTCAACGCCGGTTCGAGAGGCTTGTTCATGGCCGACCACGCAACCCACGACGCCCAGGCTCGGGCCAGCCTGCACTTGCTGGTGCGGGACATCGAGCGGGTCCGCCGGCAGGTGGACGCACTGCGCACCCTCACCGCCCAGCTGGGGAACGTCTACCGCCCGCGCCGCTCCGGCCCCTCCACGGGCTTCGTCGTCTACGGACGCGCCCCCGCCCCGACGGTACGTCTCGCCCAGGAGCTGCGGGACAGTGTCGAGACCCTGGTGACGGCGGCCGTGGACTTCGACCGCTCACTCGGCTTCTCGTGGGACGCGGTGGGCTCCGCCCTGGGAGTCACCAAGCAGGCGGTCCACCGCCGTTACGGCGCCCGCCGTGCCACGGCCCAGTCGGCCGTGCCGGAGCCGGAGCGCACGCCGGAGCCGACGCCGACGGGCGGCCGCGCGGTCAATGTGACCACCGGTCTGCCCACGGTCCCGACGGTCCCCGCGGCCCGCTCCATGCCCACGCAGCCGACGGCCGGCAGCCCCGCACTCCGCGACGAGGTGCGGCCCACGGCCTTCCCGGGCCCGCGCAACGGCTGACGCGCCCTCTCCCCGCCCTCCCGGAAGGCCTCCGGGAGGGCGGCCGCGTCTCCGGGCCATACCCGACCCCAGCAGACACCCACCACCGTCCTGCGCGGACCGCCGCAGGGTCCTCGGCCACCGCCCGCGGGATCAGCCGATGTCGGCCGGGTCGACCCTCACCCACACACCTGCGCCGCTTCCGTTCCCCCTGGCCATCCGCGCTGCCTGCGCGGCCTTGAGCGCGGCGGCCAGCGCGGCCCCCCTGCCCGGCGGCACCCGCAGCAGCGCCCGCTCCCACTGCTCCCCGGGCGGCGGCGCCCCGGCCCGCCGAGGCCGCCCGGCGGTGGGGACGGGCAACGGCACCGGTCCCAGCACCTCGGCCTCGGGCGGCAGTTCGGCCCCGCGGAGGAAGTCGGCCACCGCCTCCGCGGGGCCCGACACGGCCGCCATCCGCGACACCGGCGGGAATCCCAGCTCGGACCGCTCGGCGAGTTCCCGCACCGCGTGTCCGACGGGATCCCAGCGGACGAGCGCCTGCACGGGCCGCAGCGTCGGCTCGGCCACGACCACCACCGTGCCGCCGGCCGGCTGCGGTCGGACGAGGGACGCGGCCGCGATCCACCGCCGCAACGCGTCCTCCCCGGCCCGCAGATCGGGCCGCCCGAGCATGGCCCACCCGTCCAGCAGCAGCGCCGCCGCGTACCCGCCCTCGGCAACGGGCTCGGCACCCGGTGTGCTCACGACCAGTGCGGGAGCCCCCGGCACCGTGTCGAGCACGTGCTCCCGCCCCGAGGTGCGTACCGGCACGACGGGGAACGCCCGGCCGAGTTCCTCGGCGGTCCGCCGCGCCCCCACGACCGAGGCGCGCAGGCGAAAGGAACCGCAGTCAGGGCAGTGCCAGCCGCTCTCCTCGCGCCCGCACCACCCGCAGTTCAGGGCACCGCCCTCCGGCGCCTCCAGCGGCCCGGAGCAGTGCCGGCAGCGCGCGGGCGCCCGGCAGTTGGCACAGGCCATGCGCGGCACGTACCCCCTGCGGGGCACCTGCACCAGCACCGGGCCGCTCCGCAGCCCGTCCCTGACGGCCTGCCAGGCGAGGGTCGGCAGCCGGGCGGCCCGGGCGGCCTCGTCCCGGGCGAGATCCTGGTCCCCGACGGTCCGTACCAGCGGAGCGGCGGCCCGCACCTGCTCACGCCCCGCGACGAGCGGCCGGGCCCAGCCGCTCTCGACGAGTTGCGCGGCCTCCACCGTGCAGCCCCAGCTCCCCAGCAGGAAGCCGCACTTGTCCAGCGCGGCCCTCAGCAGGAGCACCTCGCGGGCATGGGGCTGCGGGGCGTGCTGCTCGCTGTGGCTGTCGTCGCCGTCGTCCCAGAGGGCGACCAGGCCGAGGTCCTGGACGGGTGCGAACATCGCGGCTCTCGTCCCGATCACGGCCCGTACGGAGCCACGCCGCACCGCGAGCCACTGCGCGTACCGCTTCTCGGGGCCGGCGTCGGCGGTGAGCACCGCGTGCCGCCCCTTTCCCAGCAGCGAGGTCAGTGCGGCGTCGACCCGCGCGACCGCCCGTCCGTCGGGCAGGACGGCGAGCGCCCCGCGCCCGGAGGCCAGCGTCGCGGCGACGGCCCGGGCCAGCTCCTCGCTCCACTGCGGACCGGGCAGCGCGTTCCACACGGCCCGGGGCGCCCCGCCGGAGGCCAGGGACTCCAGGAACGCCGCCCCCCGCTCGTACCGCTGCCAGGAGCCCGCCTCCGGCGCCGGGGGCGGTGGCAGCGGGTCGGGGGAGGACCGCTGCTCGGCCCGTGCGTTGCGCGGCGGTACGGCGAGCTGCAGGACGTCGGCGAGGCTGCCCGCGTACCGGTCGGCGACCGCCCTGGCCAGGCCCAGCAGTTCCGCGCTGAGCACCGGCTCGGGCGAGACGACCTGGGCGAGGGCGGCCAGCGGGCCGGAGTAGTCGGACTCGGCCAGCCGCTCGACGAGGAACCCGTCGATCAGCCCGCCGCCCTCGCGCCGCCCCTCCCGCACGCGATGCCGCCCGGCCCCGAACCTGACCCGCACCCGCACGCCCGGCTGGGCGTCCGCGTCCAGCTCCTCGGGCACGGCATAGTCGAAGTACCGGTCGAGATGGAGCACGCCCTTGTCGACGAGGACGCGCGCGACGGGCCGGTCCTTGGCGAGCGCGGCCCCCCGCCAGGTCCGCGGCTTGGCCCGGGGCGTCTTGGCCTTGCGCACGCTGTCCCGGATGAGCGCGAGCTGCTCGGGCGGGGCACCCTCCGCCCCGCCGCCCGCCTGTTCGTTCTCGCTGCTCACGCTTGCATTCTTACCAAACACCACTGACAAGCGGAGTCGCCCGAGTTCCCTCGCGGTGACGGCGCGCACTCGCCTTGGACCACTCGGCCACGCCACCGGGCTCAGCCCGGCCGACGGCGGGATTCGAACCCGCGGGGGCTGCTACGAGCCCAGAAGTATCCGCCACCTTCGCACCGGGCGCCCCGGCGCTCTCCACCGTAGAGAGAGCCCGCCGCCGCCCGCGAGCCGTTTTGCGGGCCCGGCAGGGCAGGAACGGGCCCGCGCGAGGCGGGGGCGGCCCCGGGCAAGAGACGGGTGCGGCCCGCGTGAGGCGGGAGCGACCCACGTGAGGCGGAGTCGGCGGTGCGAGGCCCGGAGAGGACGGCGAGGCCCGGAGAGAACCGCGAAGCCCGGAGAGAACCGCGAGGCCCGGAGAGAACCGCGTAGCCCGGCCCCCCGAAGGGTGCCGGGCCTCACACGATGGCCTGAGGGACGGGACTTACAGCCCCGCGGCCGTGCGCAGCGCGTCCACGCGGTCCGTCCGCTCCCACGTGAACTCGGGGAGCTCGCGGCCGAAGTGGCCGTACGCGGCGGTCTGGGAGTAGATCGGGCGGAGCAGGTCGAGGTCGCGGATGATGGCGGCCGGGCGGAGGTCGAAGACCTCGTCGATCGCCTTCTCGATCTTCTCCGTGTCGATCTTGGCGGTGCCGAAGGTCTCGACGAACAGACCCACCGGCTCGGCCTTGCCGATCGCGTACGCGACCTGCACCTCGCAGCGGGTGGCGAGACCGGCGGCGACCACGTTCTTCGCGACCCAGCGCATCGCGTATGCCGCGGAGCGGTCGACCTTGGACGGGTCCTTGCCGGAGAAGGCACCGCCGCCGTGGCGGGCCATGCCGCCGTAGGTGTCGATGATGATCTTGCGGCCGGTCAGGCCGGCGTCGCCCATCGGGCCGCCGATCTCGAAACGGCCGGTGGGGTTGACCAGGAGACGGTAGTTCTCCGTGTCGATCTTGATGCCCTCGTCCAGAAGCGCCTTCAGCTCCGGCTCGACGACGAACTCCTTGATGTCCGGAGCCAGCAGCGATTCCAGGTCGATGTCCGAGGCGTGCTGCGAGGAGACGACGACGGTGTCCAGGCGGACCGCCTTGTCGCCGTCGTACTCGATGGTGACCTGCGTCTTGCCGTCCGGACGCAGGTAGGGGATCGTGCCGTTCTTGCGCACGTCGGACAGGCGCTTCGACAGGCGGTGGGCCAGGAAGATCGGCAGCGGCATCAGCGTCGGCGTCTCGTCCGTCGCGTAGCCGAACATCAGGCCCTGGTCGCCCGCGCCCTGCTTGTCGAGTTCGTCCTCGTCGCCCTCGACACGGGACTCGTACGCCGTGTCCACACCCTGGGCGATGTCCGGGGACTGCGCGCCGATCGACACCGACACGCCGCAGGAGGCGCCGTCGAAGCCCTTCTTGCTGGAGTCGTAGCCGATCTCGAGGATCTTGTTCCGGACCAGCGTCGCGATGTCCGCGTACGTCTTGGTCGTGACCTCGCCGGCCACGTGCACCAGGCCGGTCGTGATCAGGGTCTCGACGGCGACCCGGGAGGACGGGTCCTCGCGCAGGAGCGCGTCGAGAATGGTGTCGCTGATCTGGTCAGCGATCTTGTCGGGGTGACCCTCGGTCACGGACTCCGAGGTGAAAAGGCGACGGGACACAACGCTCCCTGGGGTTGCAGCGGCTGCTGGCTGATCATTGGCGGACGGCGGGGGCTGCACCCGGCGCCGTCCGTGGAACAGTTTACGGGTCACGCTTCGGCCACGGGCCCCCTGTCTCGCCACTCGGGAGTGCTGTGACCTGCGGCACGGGCATTCTGCCCAATGCCGAGCGACCTTGGCCAGAGGCGCCACGCCCCGATCGACCGGCTTTCGAGGGCGTGCAGGGCGTCCGAGGCATCAGCGCAGGCGCTCGGCCACCAGGTCCCACACGGTGTCGGCCAGGGCTTCCTTGGGTCCGTGCGCCACCGCGGTCTCGCTGCCGTCGGCGCCGAGCACGACCGCCTCGTTCTCCTCGGAACCGAAGGTCTTGCGCTCCCCCACCTCGTTCACGACGAGCAGATCGCAGCCCTTGCGCTTGAGCTTGGTGCGGCCGTTGGCGAGGACATCGTCCGTCTCGGCGGCGAAGCCGACGATCACCTGTCCGGCGCGGGCCCGGTCCCCGGAGATCTCCGCGAGGATGTCCGGATTCCGCACCAGGGTGATCGGCTCCGGTTCCTGGCCGTCCTTCTTCTTGATCTTCCCCGCCGCGTACGCCGCCGGGCGGAAGTCCGCCACAGCGGCCGCCATCACCACGGCGTCGGCCTCGGGGGCGGCCCGCAGCACCGCCTCACGCAGCTCCACGGCGGTGCCGACGGGGACGACGTCGACGCCCGCCGGGGCCGGCAGGATGCTGTTGGCCGCGATCAGTGTGACGCGGGCGCCGCGGGCGGCGGCGGTACGGGCGAGGGCGTAGCCCTGCTTGCCGGAGGAGCGGTTGCCGAGGAAGCGGACGGGGTCCAGGGGCTCACGGGTGCCGCCGGCGCTGACGACGACATGCCGGCCCTTGAGGTCGGGCGCGGTGACGCCCCGGGCCAGCACGCGGCGGCAGACCTCGAAGATCTCGCCCGGGTCGGGCAGCCGGCCCTTGCCGGTGTCGACGCCGGTGAGGCGGCCCACGGCCGGCTCGATGACAAGGGCGCCGCGGCGGCGCAACGTCGCCACGTTCTCCTGGGTGGCTGGGTGCTCCCACATCTCCGTGTGCATGGCGGGGGCGAAGACGACCGGGCAGCGGGCGGTGAGCAGCGTGTTGGTCAGGAGGTCGTCGGCGAGGCCGTGGGCCGCCTTGGCGAGCATGTCGGCGGTGGCCGGGGCGACGACGACCAGGTCCGCGTGCTGCCCGATGCGGACGTGCGGGACCTCGTGCACGTCGTCCCACACCGCGGTGGAGACCGGGTGGCCGGAGAGCGCGGACCAGGTCGCGGCGCCGACGAAGTGCAGCGCGGAGGCGGTGGGCACCACACGCACGTCGTGGCCCGACTCCGTCAGCCGCCGCAGCAGCTCACAGGCCTTGTACGCGGCGATGCCCCCGCTGACCCCCAGAACGACCTTCGGCTTGTCCACGTCTCTCCCCGGACCTCGGCAACCGGCACACCGTACGACTCCATGACACACCACAGGCCCGGCAGTCGGCCTGCCGGGCCTGTGGACAAGTCAGCGTCAAGCTGTAAATCCTACTTACTGCGCCGGGCCCTCGACGGCCTCGGACGTCAGGAGCCCCGCGTTGATCTCGCGGAGGGCGATCGAGAGCGGCTTCTCGTGGACGTGCGTGTCGACGAGGGGACCGACGTACTCGAGGAGACCCTCGCCGAGCTGCGAGTAGTACGCGTTGATCTGGCGGGCACGCTTGGCCGCGTAGATCACGAGGCTGTACTTCGAGTCGGTGGCCTCGAGGAGCTCGTCGATCGGCGGGTTGATGATGCCCTCGGGCGCGGAGATGGAAGAGGACACGCTCTACCTTCCGATGGATGGGAAAGAATCTGTCGGGTTGATCGGCCGACCGTAACGATCGGCGATGGTCACACGACGTCCATCAAGGCTAGCAGCTCACGAGCCACGTCCTCGACGGAGGTGTTGACCAGGGTGGTGTCGAACTCCGGCTCGGCCGCGAGTTCGATCTTCGCCGCTTCCAGCCGGCGCTCGATCACCTCGGGCGGTTCGGTGCCCCGCCCGGTGAGTCGGCGCACGAGCTCCTCCCAGGAGGGAGGAGCCAGGAACACCAGCTGGGCCTCGGGCATCGACTCGCGGACCAGGCGAGCGCCCTGGAGGTCGATCTCGAGGAGCACGGGCTCGCCGTTCTCCAGGCGCTCCTGCACGGCCGCTCGCGGCGTGCCGTAGCGATTGCCGGCGAACTCGGCCCACTCCAGCAGTTCCCCGTTGGCGATCAGCTTGTCCATCTCGTCGTCGGAGACGAAGAAGTAGTGGACTCCGTGCTGCTCGCCGGGCCGGGGCTTGCGTGTCGTCGCCGACACGGAGAGCCAGACCTCGGGGTGTTCCTTGCGCATATGGGCGACGACCGTGCTCTTGCCGACCCCGGAGGGGCCGGAGAGCACGGTCAGCCGCGGACGTACGTCCGGGGGTACGGGGGTCGTCCCCCGGGGTGTTGCAGCCATGCAGCGATTATCCAGCAATCGCGGAGTGCCCGGGACTCGCTTCCCCGGAGCGCCCGAATCAGGAGCCGGTACTGCCGAACTCGCGCTCCAGGGAGGCGATCTGGTTGGACCCGAGGCCCCGCACGCGGCGGCTCTCGGAGATACCGAGTCGCTCCATGATCTGCTTGGCGCGGACCTTGCCCACGCCCGGCAGCGACTCGAGGAGGGCGGAGACCTTCATCTTGCCGATGACGTCGTTCTCCTGGCCCTGCTTGATGACCTCGTGAAGGGAGGCGCCGGAGTGCTTGAGTCGATTCTTGACCTCGGCCCGCTCCCGGCGAGCCGCGGCGGCCTTTTCGAGCGCGGCTGCGCGCTGTTCAGGGGTAAGGGGCGGAAGAGCCACGCCTACGTCACCTCGGATGTCGAACTGTCGGATACGGACCGGTGAGGAACCTAGTCGCCCCACACCTGGGGAGCCACGAGCAACACACGCTTGCCCGTTCTCTCGTCGGAGACTAGCGGGCAAGTCCGCCAGAGTCAGCGAGAACAGCGGAAAAGTCCTGGTCAGCCTTCATCTGAACGGACATTTAGGACATAATGCCCCGGATTTGAGGATGTATTCAGACTCAAGCGGGTCCCCGACCACTCATCGGAGGTCTCACAAGAAGGTCTGGACCGCCTCACGAGGACGTCACGGCGTGACGGATCTCCTCCGCGAAGCGCTCGGCGGCGTCACGCAGAGCGACCGTGTCGGGACCGTGGCGTAGCACTCCCCTGCTGACGTTCGGCACGACGTTGCGCACCGCCGCCCCGAAGACCCCGGGAAGGTCGGCCGGCGTGGCGCCCTGGGCGCCGATGCCGGGTGCGAGGAGCGGGCCGTTGATGTCCAGGTCGTACGTCGACAGATCACCGAGGGTGGCGCCGACGACCGCGCCGAAGGACCCCAGGGGCTCCTCCCCCGCGTTCTCGGCGGCCAGGTGCGCGAGCATCGTCGCTCCGACGTTCCGGCCGTCGGGCCGCACGGCGTGCTGGACCTCGCCGCCCTCCGGGTTGGAGGTCAGCGCCAGCACGAACAGTCCCGCGCCGCTCTCCCGAGCCAGCGCGACGGCCGGGCCGAGCGATCCGTAGCCGAGGTACGGCGAGACCGTCAGGGCGTCGGAGAACAGCGGTGCGTCCTTGTGCAGGAAGGACTCGGCGTACGCGGCCATGGTCGAGCCGATGTCGCCGCGCTTGGCGTCCATCACGACCAGGGCGCCCGCCGCCCGGGCCTCGGCGACCGACTTCTCCAGCACGGCGACGCCGCGCGAGCCGAAGCGCTCGAAGAACGCGCTCTGCGGCTTGAGCACGGCGACCCGGTCGGCCACCGCCTCGACGACCGTGCGGCTGAACCGCTCCAGGCCCGCCACGTCGTCGTTCAGGCCCCACTCGGCGAGCAGGGAGGCATGCGGGTCGATGCCCACGCAGAGGGGGCCGCGCTCGTCCATGGCGCGGCGCAGGCGCACGCCGAAGGGTTCGAGACCACTCATGCCGTCTTCCTCACGTCGGCGCCCACCGCGTCGGCGAGCGTGGCGTAGGGGCTGGTGGCCAGGCGTGCGGCGAGCCCCTTGTGGATGGAGCGGCCCCAGAAGGGCCCCTCGTAGATGAAGGCGCTGTAGCCCTGGACCAGCGTGGCGCCGGCCAGGATGCGCTGCCAGGCGTCCTCGGCGTTCTCGATGCCGCCGACGCCCACCAGGGTGATCCGGTCGCCCACGCGCGCGTAGAGGCGACGCAGGACCTCCAGGGAGCGTTCCTTCAGGGGCGCCCCGGACAGACCGCCGGTCTCCTCGACCAGGGTGGGGTCGGACTTCAGGCCGAGTCCCTCGCGCGCGATGGTGGTGTTCGTGGCGATGATCCCGTCCAGGCCGAGCTCCACGGCGAGGTCGGCTACGGCGTCGACGTCCTCGTCGGCGAGATCCGGCGCGATCTTGACCAGGAGCGGGACGCGCCGCGCGGACACTGTGCGCTCGGCGGCCTCGCGGACGGCGCTCAGCAGGGGGCGGAGCGCCTCCGTCGCCTGGAGGTTGCGCAGGCCCGGCGTGTTCGGCGAGGAGACGTTGACGACCAGGTAGTCGGCGTACGGCGCGAGCCGCTCGGCGGACTTCACGTAGTCCGCGACGGCCTCCTCCTCGGGGACGACCTTGGTCTTGCCGATGTTGACGCCGACGACCGGCTTGAAGACGGGCGCGCGGGAGGCCAGGCGGGCGGCGACCCGGAGCGAGCCGTCGTTGTTGAAGCCCATGCGGTTGATCAGCGCCCGGTCCTTGACCAGGCGGAACAGCCGCTGCTTGGGGTTGCCGGGCTGTGGTTCGCCGGTCACGGTGCCGATCTCGACGTGGTCGAAGCCGAGCATGGCCATGCCGTCGATGCCGACGGCGTTCTTGTCGAAGCCCGCGGCGAGCCCGAAGGGGCCGTGCATGCGCAGACCGAGGGCATCGGTGCGCAGCTCCTTGTGCCGGGGCGCGAGGGCGGCGGCGAGGAAGGTGCGCAGCACGGGCACGCGGGCGGCCAGGCGGATCCAGCGGAAGGCCATGTGGTGGGCCTGCTCCGGGTCCAGCCTCTTGAAGAAGAGACGGAAGAAGATCTTGTACATGGTGTCCTCACGAGGACTCGGCGTCCTCACGAAGAGGGGGACACCGTTTCCGGTGTCCCCCTCGGGGCTGCTAGTCGCGGGCCGCGGTCAGGTGTTCCGCGTGTTCCTGGAGCGAGCGGACGCTCACGTCGCCGCGGTTGAGGGCGTCGATGCCCTGGACCGCCGCCGCGAGGGCCTGGACCGTCGTCAGACAGGGCACGGAGCGTGCCACCGCCGCCGTACGGATGTCGTAGCCGTCGAGGCGGCCACCGGTGCCGTACGGGGTGTTGACGATGAGGTCGACCTCGCCGTCGTGGATGAGCTGGACGATGGTCTTCTCGCCGTTCGGGCCGGTGCCCTCGGACTGCTTGCGCACGACGGTGGCGTTGATGCCGTTGCGCTTGAGGACCTCGGCGGTGCCGGACGTGGCGAGCAGCTCGAAGCCGTGCGCGACGAGCTCGCGGGCCGGGAAGATCATCGAGCGCTTGTCGCGGTTGGCGACCGAGATGAAGGCGCGTCCCTTGGTGGGCAGCGGTCCGTAGGCGCCTGCCTGCGACTTGGCGTACGCCGTGCCGAAGACGGAGTCGATGCCCATGACCTCACCGGTGGAACGCATCTCCGGGCCGAGGACCGTGTCGACGCCGCGGCCGTGGATGTCGCGGAAGCGCGACCACGGCATGACGGCCTCCTTGACGGAGATCGGCGCGTCCAGCGGCAGCTCACCGCCGTCGCCGTTGGCCGGGAGCAGGCCCTCGGCGCGCAGCTCGGCGATGGTCGCGCCGAGCGAGATGCGGGCGGCGGCCTTGGCCAGCGGCACCGCCGTCGCCTTCGAGGTGAAGGGGACGGTCCGGGACGCGCGCGGGTTGGCCTCCAGGACGTAGAGGATGTCGCCGGCGAGCGCGAACTGGATGTTGATCAGGCCGCGGACCCCGACGCCCTTGGCGATGCCCTCCGTGGAGGCGCGCAGGCGCTTGATGTCGAATCCGCCGAGCGTGATCGGGGGCAGGGCGCACGCCGAGTCGCCGGAGTGGATGCCGGCCTCCTCGATGTGCTCCATGACGCCGCCGAGGTAGAGCTCCTCGCCGTCGTAGAGGGCGTCGACGTCGATCTCGATCGCGTCGTCGAGGAACCGGTCGACGAGGACCGGCCGCGAGGGGCTGATCTCGGTCGACTCGGCGATGTACGCCTCCAGGCGCGTCTCGTCATAGACGATCTCCATGCCGCGCCCGCCGAGGACGTAGGACGGGCGGACGAGGACCGGGTAGCCGATCTCGTCGGCGATGGTCTTGGCCTCGGCGAAGGTGGTGGCGGTGCCGTGCTTGGGGGCCGGGAGGCCGGCCTCCGCCAGGACCCGGCCGAAGGCGCCCCGGTCCTCGGCGGCGTGGATGGCCTCCGGGGAGGTGCCGACGATCGGTACGCCGTTGTCCTTCAGCGCCTGCGACAGCCCCAGCGGGGTCTGGCCGCCGAGCTGCACGACGACGCCCGCGACCGGTCCGGCCTGCTGCTCGGCGTGCACGATCTCCAGCACGTCCTCGAGCGTCAGCGGCTCGAAGTACAGGCGGTCGGAGGTGTCGTAGTCCGTGGAGACGGTCTCCGGGTTGCAGTTGACCATCACGGTCTCGTACCCGGCGTCGCTGAGCGCGAAGGAGGCGTGGACGCAGGAGTAGTCGAACTCGATGCCCTGGCCGATGCGGTTCGGGCCGGAGCCCAGGATGATGACGGCCGGCTTCTCGCGGGAGGCGACCTCCGTCTCCTCGTCGTAGGAGGAGTAGAAGTACGGCGTCTTCGCGGCGAACTCGGCGGCGCAGGTGTCGACCGTCTTGTAGACCGGGCGGATGCCGAGCGCGTGCCGGACCTCGCGGACGACGTCCTCGCGCAGGCCGCGGATCTCGCCGATCTGCTGGTCGGAGAAGCCGTGCCGCTTGGCCTCGCCCAGCAGGTCGGTGGTCAGCTCGGGGGCCTCGGCCAGCTCGTCGGCGATCTCCTTGATGAGGAAGAGCTGGTCGACGAACCAGGGGTCGATCTTCGTGTATTCGAAGACCTCCTCGGGCGTGGCGCCGGCGCGGATGGCCTGCATGACGGTGTTGATGCGGCCGTCGGTGGGACGGACCGCGTCGCGCAGCAGCTGGTCCTTGTCGCCCGGCTCACCGACGAAGGTGAACTGGCTGCCCTTCTTCTCCAGCGAGCGCAGCGCCTTCTGGAAGGCCTCGGTGAAGTTGCGGCCGATGGCCATGGCCTCGCCGACCGACTTCATCGTGGTGGTGAGGGTGGAGTCGGCGCTCGGGAACTTCTCGAAGGCGAATCGCGGGGCCTTCACGACCACGTAGTCGAGCGTGGGCTCGAAGGAGGCCGGGGTCTCCTGCGTGATGTCGTTGGGGATCTCGTCCAGCGTGTAGCCGACGGCGAGCTTGGCGGCGATCTTGGCGATCGGGAAGCCGGTCGCCTTGGAGGCGAGCGCCGAGGAGCGGGAGACGCGCGGGTTCATCTCGATGACGATGACCCGGCCGTCCTCGGGGTTCACCGCGAACTGGATGTTGCAGCCGCCGGTGTCGACGCCGACCTCGCGGATGATCGCGATGCCGACGTCGCGCAGCACCTGGTACTCGCGGTCGGTCAGCGTCATCGCGGGCGCCACGGTGATCGAGTCACCGGTGTGGACGCCCATGGGGTCGAAGTTTTCGATGGAGCAGACGACCACGACATTGTCGTTCTTGTCGCGCATCAGCTCCAGCTCGTACTCCTTCCAGCCGAGGATGGACTCCTCCAGGAGCACCTCGGTGGTCGGGGAGAGCGTGAGCCCCTGGCCGGCGATGCGGCGCAGCTCCTCCTCGTCGTGCGCGAAGCCGGAGCCGGCGCCGCCCATGGTGAAGGACGGGCGGACGACGACCGGGTACCCGCCGAGCTCCTCGACGCCCTTGAGGACGTCGTCCATGGAGTGGCAGATGTACGAGCGGGCCGACTCGCCGTGCCCGATCTTCTTGCGGACCTCCTCGACGACCTCCTTGAACAGGTCGCGGTCCTCGCCCTTGTTGATGGCCTCCACATTGGCGCCGATCAGCTCGACGCCGTACTTCTCCAGGACGCCGTTGCCGTGCAGCGAGATCGCGGTGTTCAGCGCCGTCTGGCCGCCCAGGGTGGGCAGGAGCGCGTCGGGGCGCTCCTTGGCGATGATCTTCTCGACGAACTCGGGGGTGATCGGCTCGACGTAGGTGGCGTCGGCGATCTCCGGGTCGGTCATGATCGTCGCCGGGTTGGAGTTCACCAGGACGACCCTGAGGCCCTCGGCCTTCAGGACGCGGCACGCCTGGGTGCCGGAGTAGTCGAACTCGGCGGCCTGGCCGATGACGATCGGGCCGGAGCCGATGACCAGGACGGACTGGATATCGGTGCGCTTAGGCACGCTGGCCCTCCATCAGGGAAACGAAGCGGTCGAACAGGTAGGCGGCGTCGTGCGGGCCGGCTGCCGCTTCGGGGTGGTACTGGACGCTGAAGGCGGGGCGGTCGAGGAGCTGGAGCCCCTCCACCACGTTGTCGTTCAGGCAGACGTGGGACACCTCGGCGCGGCCGAACGGGGTCTCGGAGACCTTCTCGAGCGGGGCGTCGACGGCGAAGCCGTGGTTGTGCGCGGTGACCTCGACCTTGCCGGTCGTGCGGTCCTGCACCGGCTGGTTGATGCCGCGGTGGCCGTACTTCAGCTTGAAGGTTCCGAAGCCGAGCGCGCGGCCGAGGATCTGGTTGCCGAAGCAGATGCCGAACAGCGGCGTGCCGCGCTCCAGGACGCCCCGCATCACGGAGACGGGGTGGTCGGCGGTGGCCGGGTCGCCCGGGCCGTTGGAGAAGAACACGCCGTCCGGGTTCACCGCGTAGACGTCCTCGACGGTCGCGGTGGCCGGGAGCACGTGCACCTCGATGCCGCGCTCGGCCATGCGGTGCGGGGTCATGCCCTTGATGCCGAGGTCGACGGCGGCGACGGTGAACTTCTTCTCGCCGATGGCCGGGACGACGTACGGCTCGGTGGTGGCGACCTCGGCGGAGAGGTTCGCGCCCTTCATCTGCGGGGCTTCCTGGACGCGGGCCAGCAGTGCGGCGTCGTCCCGGACGGCGTCGCCGCTGAAGATGCCGACGCGCATGGCGCCGCGCTCGCGCAGGTGGCGGGTGAGGGCGCGGGTGTCGATGCCGCTGATGCCGACGACGCCCTGGGCATCGAGCTCCTCGTCCAGCGTGCGCCGGGAGCGCCAGTTGGACGGCACGCGCGCGGGGTCGCGCACGACGTAACCGGAGACCCAGATCTTCCGGGACTCCATGTCCTCGTCGTTCACGCCCGTGTTCCCGACGTGCGGGGCGGTCATCACCACGACCTGGCGGTGGTAGGAGGGGTCGGTGAGAGTCTCCTGGTAGCCGGTCATGCCGGTGGAGAACACCGCTTCGCCGAAGGTCTCCCCCACGGCCCCGTAGGCACGGCCGCGGAAGATCCGGCCGTCCTCCAGGACGAGTACGGCGGGAGTCCTGGCAGCTCCCCTGGTGGAGGTGGTCATCGTTCGACGCCTTCCCTGGTGTTCGTTTCGATCATGGAGTTGATGGCCTCGACCCACTCGGTGTGCTCGGCCGCGTGGTCGGAGCGGAACCCGGAGTCGATCAGCCGGTCGCCGTGCTCCCAGGTGACGATCAGCAGGCCGCCCTCGGTGAGGACCTTGCCGGCGATGCCCTTGTCGAGCCGGGCCTCGCGCAGCTGTGCGGCCGGGACGAAGAAGTCGCTCGCCCCGGGGCGTACGACGTCGAGTCCGGCGTCCGTGAGGGTGAGCTCGGCCCGGCTGCGGGTGCCCAGGCCCTGGGCGACGATGCGGTCGAGCCACTGACCGGCGGTGGTGGAGCCGTGGTAGCGGCCGCTCAGGCTCAGCTTCTCGGGGCCCGGGTCGGCCGGGGTGGTGGGCAGCTCGGGCAGATCGCCCTGGAGGGTGCCGCGCCACTTCCAGCCCTCGCGCATCAGCCAGTAGACGAGCGCGACGAACAGGCCGAGGCCGACGACCCAGCCGATGCGGGCGGCCCAGTCGGTCACTTGCGCCGATTCCTTCTCGGCGGCCAGCAGGAGTACAGGTGTCACGTGAGCTTCCCGTCGACGAGCGTGGCCTTGCCCCGCAGCCACGTGTGCGTCACACGGCCCGGCAGCTCACGCCCCTCGTAGGGGGTGTTGCGGCTGCGTGAGGCGAAGCCCGCGGGTTCCACGAGCCCACGGTATGCCGTGTCGACCAGGGTGAGGTTGGCGGGCTCACCTGCCGAGACGGGACGTCCGTGGCCCGTGGCCTGTCCGATCCGCGCGGGCTGGACGGACATCCGGTCGGCGACGCCGGCCCAGTCCAGCAGGCCTGTGTCGACCATGGTCTCCTGCACCACCGACAGGGCCGTCTCCAGGCCGACCATGCCCATGGCGGCCGCGGCCCACTCGCAGTCCTTGTCCTCGTGCGGGTGCGGGGCGTGGTCGGTGGCGACGATGTCGATCGTGCCGTCGGCGAGCGCCTCGCGCAGGGCCATGACATCGCGCTCGGTGCGCAGCGGCGGGTTGACCTTGTAGACGGGGTTGTAGGTGCGGACCAGCTCGTCCGTGAGGAGGAGGTGGTGCGGGGTGACCTCGGCGGTGACGGCGATGCCGCGGGACTTGGCCCAACGGACGATCTCGACGGATCCGGCGGTCGACAGGTGGCAGATGTGGACGCGGGAGCCGACGTGGTCGGCGAGCAGGACATCCCGGGCGATGATCGATTCTTCGGCCACCGCGGGCCAGCCCCCGAGGCCCAGCTCGGCGGAGACGATGCCCTCGTTCATCTCGGCGCCCTCGGTCAGCCGCGGCTCCTGCGCGTGCTGGGCGACGACACCGCCGAAGGCCTTCACGTACTCCAGGGCCCGGCGCATGATCACGGCGTCGTGGACGCACTTGCCGTCGTCGGAGAAGACGGTGACGCCGGCGGCGGACTCGTGCATGGCGCCCAGCTCGGCGAGCTTCTTGCCCTCCAGGCCGACGGTGACCGCGCCGATCGGCTGGACGTCGCAGTAGCCGTGCTCCTTGCCGAGCCGCCAGACCTGCTCGACGACACCGGCGGTGTCGGCGACCGGGAAGGTGTTGGCCATGGCGAACACGGTGGTGTAACCGCCGGATGCCGCGGCCCGGGTGCCGGTGAGGACGGTCTCGGAGTCCTCACGGCCGGGCTCGCGCAGATGGGTGTGCAGGTCGACCAGGCCCGGCAGCAGCACCTTGCCCGCGGCCTCGACGACCTCCGCGCCTTCGGCCGACAGCCCGCTGCCGACCTCCGCGATCGTCCCGCCGTCGATCAGCACGTCCTGCGGCTCGCCGCCGAGCACCTTCGCACCACGGATCAGGATCTTGCTCATCTGTCTTACTTCTCCTCGGTGCGGGGGTGGGTGACGGCGGGTTCGTTCCCACCGAGCAGCAGGTACAGGACGGCCATCCGGATGGACACTCCGTTTGCGACCTGCTCGACGACGGTGCAGCGGTCGGAGTCGGCGACCTCGGCGGTGATCTCCATGCCGCGGACCATCGGGCCGGGGTGCATCACGATGGCGTGCTCGGGCATCCGCGCCATGCGGTCGCCGTCGAGGCCGTAGCGCCGGGAGTACTCGCGCTCGGTCGGGAAGAAGGCGGCGTTCATGCGCTCGCGCTGGACGCGCAGCATCATCACCGCGTCGGACTTGGTCAGCGTGCTGTCGAGGTCGTAGGAGACCTCGCAGGGCCAGGTCTCGATGCCGACCGGCAGCAGGGTGGGCGGGGCGACGAGGGTGACCTCGGCGCCGAGGGTGTGCAGCAGGTCGACGTTGGAGCGGGCGACCCGGCTGTGCAGGACGTCGCCGACGAGCGTGATGCGCTTGCCCTCGAGGTCCTGGCCGAGTCCGGCGTCCGGCCCGATCAGGCGGCGGCGCATGGTGAAGGCGTCGAGCAGGGCCTGGGTGGGGTGCTGGTGGGTGCCGTCGCCGGCGTTGACGACGACGGCGTCGATCCAGCCGGAGTTGGCGAGGCGGTACGGGGCTCCGGAGGCGCCGTGCCGGATGACCACGGCGTCGACGCCCATGGCCTCCAGGGTCTGGGCGGTGTCCTTCAGGGACTCGCCCTTGGAGACGCTGGAGCCCTTGGCGGTGAAGTTGATGACGTCCGCGGACAGCCGCTTCTCGGCTGCCTCGAAGGAGATCCGGGTCCGGGTGGAGTCCTCGAAGAAGAGGTTGACGATCGTGCGGCCGCGCAGGGTCGGCAGCTTCTTGATCGGCCGGTCGGCGACCCGGGCCATCTCCTCGGCGGTGTCGAGGATCAGGACGGCGTCGTCGCGGGTGAGGTCGGCGGCCGAGATGAGATGACGCTGCATCTGTCAGGCTCCGTAAGGCAGTTCATTCGGGAGAATTGGGGCAGACGGGCGCGCGAGGGCGCGACTAGCGGGCGTACGACGGCGGCGTACGCCGGGAGCGCTACTGAGAGGTCGGCTTGGCACCGAGCAGCACGGTGTCGCGACCGTCCTCCTCGGCGAGCTGGACCTTGACCGTCTCCCGCAACGACGTGGGGAGGTTCTTGCCGACGTAGTCGGCGCGGATGGGCAGTTCGCGGTGTCCGCGGTCGACGAGGACGGCGAGCTGCACCGCGCGCGGGCGCCCGATGTCGTTCAGGGCGTCGAGGGCGGCGCGGATGGTGCGGCCGGAGAAGAGCACGTCGTCGACGAGGACGACGAGCTTGCCGTCGAGGCCGTCACCGGGGATCTCGGTGCGGGCCAGCGCACGCGGCGGGTGCATGCGCAGGTCGTCGCGGTACATGGTGATGTCCAGCGAGCCGCACGGAACCTTGCGCTCGGTGATCTGCTCGAGCTTGTCGGCGATCCGCCGGGCGAGGAAGACGCCCCGGGTCGGAATGCCGAGGAGCACCACGTCGTCGGCGCCCTTGGCGCGTTCGACGATCTCGTGGGCGATGCGGGTCAGTACCCGCGCGATGTCGGGCCCTTCGAGAACGGGCCGGGCATCGGACTGCGTGTCATGCGTGTCGTGCGAGTCCATAAGAAACGGACCTCCTTCTCCGCCTCACGGGACGGACCTTAAAGGACGTCGGGATTGCGCCATACACGGTAGCAGGTCCTCGCGGTCGCCCGTATGGCCCCCTCGGATCACCCACTCGGCCTAACGGAACGCCGATACCACGGAAGAGTCGGTGCGGACCATTCGGCTTGACGCGGCAGAGTAACGCTGCGTAACCTCACAGTGAGTTACCAGCCGCGCGGCCTGGCATCCACGCCAGACGCGTCGACACAGTGCCGGGGAGCTATATGTCCAGCGAATACGCCAAACAGCTCGGGGCCAAGCTCCGGGCGATCCGCACCCAGCAGGGCCTTTCCCTCCACGGTGTCGAGGAGAAGTCCCAGGGCCGCTGGAAGGCGGTCGTGGTCGGTTCGTACGAGCGTGGCGACCGTGCCGTGACCGTGCAGCGCCTTGCCGAGCTGGCGGACTTTTACGGCGTTCCGGTGCAGGAGCTGCTTCCGGGCACGACCCCGGGCGGCGCCGCCGAGCCGCCGCCGAAGCTGGTCCTGGACCTGGAGCGGCTGGCCACGGTGCCGGCCGAGAAGGCGGGCCCTCTTCAGCGCTACGCGGCCACGATCCAGTCGCAGCGCGGTGACTACAACGGCAAGGTGCTGTCGATCCGCCAGGACGACCTGCGCACACTCGCCGTCATCTACGACCAGTCGCCCTCGGTCCTCACGGAGCAGCTGATCAGCTGGGGTGTCCTGGACGCGGACGCGCGCCGCGCGGTGGCCTCCCACGAGGACGCCTGACCCGCTCGGCGGGTCCAGCAGAAACGTGCCGCCGGGGTGGCCGAGACCGATTGGTTCTCGGCCACCCCGGCGTCGTTGTGCGGCTCTGACATCCCTGCGCGGCACGAGGACGTACGGGAACGCACCCCGGCGTCGTTGTGCGGCTCTGGCACCCCTGCGCCGCACGAGGACGTACGGGAACGCCGGAGGGCCCGCAGCGGTGACGCTGCGGGCCCTCCGGCATGTGGTCCGTCTCAGACCTCGTCGCGGCGGAGCGAGGGCTTGAGCTCCTTGAACCGGCCGAGCAGGCCGTTCACGAACGAGGGCGACTCGTCCGTGGAGAACTCCTTCGCGAGCTGCACCATCTCGTCGAGGACGACGGCGTCCGGCGTCGCGTCGACCCAGATCAGCTCGTAGGCGCCGAGCCGCAGGATGTTGCGGTCGACGACGGGCATCCGGTCGAGGGTCCAGCCGACGGCGTACTGCGCGATCAGCTCGTCGATGCGCTTCGCGTGCTCCGCGTAGCCCTCGACCAGCTCCATCGTGTACTCGCTGACCGGCGGCTGCCGGGTGTCCGCCCGGGAGAGCCGGACCCAGTCCGCGAGGACGGTCAGCACCTCGACGCCGCGCTGGTCCCCCTCGAAGAGGATCTGGAAGGCGCGCTTACGGGCCGTGTTGCGGGCAGCCACGGTTAGCTGTTCACCCGGCCGAGGTAGTCGCTGGTGCGGGTGTCGACCTTGATCTTCTCACCGGTGGTGATGAAGAGCGGCACGTTGATCTGGTGGCCGGTCTCCAGGATGGCGGGCTTGGTGCCCCCGGTGGAGCGGTCGCCCTGGACACCCGGCTCGGTCTCCTGGATGACGAGCTCGACGGCGGCCGGCAGCTCGACGAAGAGCACCTCGCCCTCGTGCTGCGCGACGGTGGCGGTGAAGCCCTCGATCAGGAAGTTCGCGGCGTCGCCGACGGCCTTCCTGTCGACGTGCAGCTGGTCGTAGGTCTCCATGTCCATGAAGACGAAGTACTCGCCGTCCATGTAGGAGAACTGCATGTCGCGCTTGTCGACGGTGGCCGTTTCGACCTTGACGCCGGCGTTGAAGGTCTTGTCGACGACCTTGCCGGAGAGCACGTTCTTGAGCTTGGTGCGCACGAAGGCCGGGCCCTTGCCGGGCTTGACGTGCTGGAACTCGACGACGGACCAGAGCTGGCCGCCTTCGAGCTTGAGCACCATGCCGTTCTTGAGGTCGTTCGTGGAAGCCACGGTTGCGGAATCTCCTGGACTGACGTACGACCCTGGGGCACGCACCTGCCTGGCTACAGGGCGAGCAGCTCCTTGGTCGTGATGGTGAGTAGCTCGGGTCCGCCGTCCGCCTCGGGGCGGACGACGAGCGTGTCATCGATCCGGACACCGCCCCGGCCCGGGAGGTGGACCCCCGGTTCGACGGTGACTGGCACGCAAGCGTCCAGTTTACCCATGGCCGCAGGACTCAATTGAGGGTCCTCGTCGATTTCGAGCCCTACGCCGTGTCCGGTCAGGACCGTGAGGCCCTCCGTGTACCCCGCGGAGTCCAGGACCTGACGGGCCGCGCGGTCGACGTCCCGGCAGGCGGCGCCGGGTACCAGGCTCTCACGCCCGGCCCGCTGGGCCGCGAAGACCAGGTCGTACAGCTCGATCTGCCAGTCCGCCGGAGCCGTGCCGATGACGAACGTGCGGCCGATCTCGCAGCGGTAGCCGCGGTAGGTCGCGCCGAGGCAGACGGAGAGGAAGTCGCCCTCCTCGACCCGGCGGTCGGTGGGCCGGTGGCCGGAACGGCCGGCGTTCGGCCCGGTGCCGACGGATGTCGGGAAGGCCGGCCCGTCCGCCCCGTGGTCCACGAGTCGTCTTTCGAGTTCCAGGGCGAGATGGCGCTCGGTGCGGCCGACGAGGATCGACTCCAGCAGTTCGCCCAGGGCCTGGTCGGCGATCTCGGCGCCGATGCGCAGGCAGGAGATCTCCTCCTCGTCCTTGACGACCCTGAGCTGCTCGACGGCGCTGCCGAGGCCCGTCAGGCGCAGCCGGGGGGCGACCGAGCCGAGGGCGCGGTGCCGGGCCACGGTGAGGTGGTGCTCCTCCACTGCGAGGGAGTCGGCACCCTGGCCCGCGGCGAGGCCGGCGGCCGCGACGGCCGGGTCACCACCGCCGACTCCGGGCAGGGTATGGACGCGCAGGGCCTCGTCGGGGCGCTCCTGCGTGGGGCGGTCGACCGCCGCTCCGGTACTGACCAGGAGGTCGTGCTCCTCGGTCCTGCCCAGCAGCAGAACGGCGCCCTGCGGGGCGGCGCCCGCGAGATAGCGCACGTTGGCGGGGCGCGAGACCAGCGCCGCCGCGCTGCCGCCCGCGTTGCAGTATTCCCTCAGACGCGTCCGGCGGGCCGCGTACACCTCTGACATGACCCGAGCGTATGAGCTCCGCCGGTTTGGCGCCGGTTGAGGGCGTCTGAGTGGGCGGTGCCCGGTGCGGCGTGCCGTTCGGGAGACGGGGTGCCGCGCGGGGTCGGATGCCGTCCGCGGCTGTATGGGGCTTGTCGCGCAGTTCCCCGCGCCCCTAAAGGGGCGCTCGCCTCGGGGCGCTTGGCTGAGGGGCGCTCACCATTGGGGCGGGCTGGCGATCGACCTGGCCAGGACGTCGTCCAGGATCCTCGCCGTCTCCGGGACGTCCAGCTGGGAGTTGTCGATGATCGGCAGCCCCGAGCCGTACCACCCGGCCATGCGGCCGTGGATGCGGGCGACCTCCTCGTCGGACAGCCGTCGGTTGCCCGAGCGCTCCGCGTTGCGTTCCAGGACGATCTCCAGGCCCGGCAGCAGCACGACCGGCAGCAGGCCCGGCCCCACATGGCGCTTCCAGCCGCCGAGGCCGACGACCGGGCGGTCGGGGAAGACCGCGTCGTCGAGGATGCACGAGATGCCGTTCGCCAGGAAGTTCCGGGCGGCGAAGCCGCAGGTGCGGCGGGCCAGGCGGTACTGCGCCTCGGAGTTGTCGTTCCACCCGGACTGGGGGTCGGCGAAGCCGGAGCGGACCCACTCGCGCACGTCGTCGAGGCTGATGTGGGCCGTGGGGACCCGGCGGTGGTCCGCCCAGTACTTGGCGACGCTGGTCTTGCCCGCACCCGCGGGGCCGATGAGCAGCACCGCGAGCGTCGTGCCGGCGGGGTCGGGAACGGCCGCGGCGGGCGAGGCCATCGGCATGGCGACCGGGCCGCCGGGCGGCAGCGGCACGTGCCCGGTCGTCTCCGGCGTCGGCGGGGCGGAACCCGCGGCCGGTCCCGGTCCGGGCGGGGGCGCCGGATATCCCGGCGCCGGGGGCGGCGGGGGCACGGGCACGGCGCCCTGGTGCGCGCCCGCGTGCTGCGGGCCCGGGTGATGTGCGGCCGGCGACCAGCCCGTGGCCGGTCCGTGCCCCGGCTGATGGGGCGGCGGCAGCGGAGAACCCACTGCGTGCTGCATCCGGTGCCACTCCGTCTCATACAGGCGATGGGCGCTGACAGCGGGGGCGGAACCCGCTTTCCCCCACAGCCTAAAGGGCGTGGGGGGACCCCCATCCGAACGGTACCGCCCCCGGTCGTCGATGTGTGAACGGCCGGGGGCGGCCCGAAGTGCCCGCCCCGTAAGGCGATTTCGGGCGCAAGGCGCGCCGGAGGACTTACTGCCCCACCTCGCCGTACGCGGCGAGCAGCACGGCCGGGTCGGGTCCCTCCAGGACGGTGGGCTTGGCCAGACCGTCGAGGACGATGAAGCGCAGGAGGTTGCCGCGCGACTTCTTGTCGACCTTCATGGTCTCCAGCAGCTTGGGCCACTGGTCGTACCGGTAGTGCAGGGGCAGCCCGACCGCTTCGAGGATCGTGCGGTGGCGGTCGGCCGTCGCGTCGTCCAGCCGGCCCGCCAGGCGCCCCAGTTCGGCGGCGAAGTGCATGCCGACCGAGACCGCCGCGCCGTGGCGCCACTTGTAGCGCTCGTTCTTCTCGATGGCGTGGCCCAGCGTGTGGCCGTAGTTGAGGATCTCGCGCAGTCCCGACTCCTTGAGGTCGGACGACACGACGTCGGCCTTGACCCGGATGGAGCGCTCGATGAGCTCGGCCGTGTGCGGGCCGGCCGGGGTGCGGGCGCCCTGTACGTCGGACTCGATGAGGTCCAGGATCACCGGGTCGGCGATGAAGCCGGCCTTGATGACCTCCGCGAGCCCGGAGACGTAGTCGTTGACCGGCAGGGAGTCCAGTGCGGCCAGGTCGCAGAGCACACCGGCGGGCGGGTGGAAGGCGCCGACGAGGTTCTTGCCCTCGGCGGTGTTGATGCCGGTCTTGCCGCCGACAGCCGCGTCCACCATGGCGAGCACGGTGGTGGGGATGGCGATCCAGCGCACCCCGCGCAGCCAGGTGGCCGCGACGAACCCGGCCAGGTCGGTGGTCGCACCGCCGCCGACACCGACGATGACGTCGCTGCGTGTGAATCCGGACTGGCCGAGCGCCTTCCAGCAGTAGGCGGCGACCTCGGCGGTCTTGGCCTCCTCCGCGTTGGGCACCTGGACGGCGACCACTTCGTAGCCCTGCTCGGCCAGGTCGGCGCGCAGCGCGTCGCCGGTCTCGGCCAGCGCCTCGGGGTGGAGGATCGCGACCCGCTGGGTCTTCTCGCCGATCAGCCCGCCGAGTTCACCCAGCAACTGCCGGCCCACCAGGACCTCGTACGGGTCGGTCCCCGCGGTGCCGCCGACCTGGATCCGCGTGACTGCCTCGCTCATACTTCCTTCAACTCCAGTGCGTCCAGGGCGGCTTCGGTGACCTCTTCGGGGGTCCGGCCGTCGGTGGCGACCACGGCCGTGGCGACCTCCTCGTACAGGTGGCGGCGGGCCTCCATCAGCTCGCGCCACTGCTTGCGCGGATTGACCGCGAGCAGCGGGCGGGCCGTGTTGAGGCCGGTGCGCTTGACCGCCTCCTCGACGTCCATCGACAGGTACGCCACGCGCTGCCCGGCGAGCAGTGCGCGCGTGTCGCTGTCGAGGATCGCTCCCCCGCCCAGGGCCAGGACGCCGTCGTGCTCGCCGAGCGCCCGCCGCACAGCCGCCTTCTCGATCGCCCGGAAGGCCGACTCGCCCTCGTCGACGAAGATCTCGGCGATGGTCCGGCCCTGCTCGGCGACGATGTCGTCGTCGGTGTCCCGGTAGGAGACCCCGAGCCGCTCGGCCAGGAGCTGTCCGACGGTGGACTTGCCCACACCCATCGGACCGACCAGGACGACCAGCGGGCCGCTCATCGGATGGCGAGGTTGTCGAGGTACGACGTCACGTTGCGGCGCGTCTCGGCCACCGAGTCGCCGCCGAACTTCTCCGCCACCGCGTCCGCGAGCACCAGGGCCACCATGGCCTCGGCGACGATGCCGGCGGCCGGGACCGCGGACACGTCGGAGCGCTGGTGGTGGGCCTGCGTGGCCTCGCCGGTGGTGACGTCCACGGTCTGCAGGGCGCGCGGGACGGTGGCGATCGGCTTCATCGCGGCGCGGACGCGCAGCAGCTCACCGGTGGTCAGACCGCCCTCGGTGCCACCGGAGCGGCCCGTGGTGCGCCGGATGCCGTCATCGGTCTTCACGATCTCGTCGTGCGCCTTGGAGCCGGGCACTCGCGCCAGTTCGAAGCCGTCGCCGAGCTCGACGCCCTTGATCGCCTGGATGCCCATGAGGGCACCGGCGAGGCGGGCGTCCAGCTTGCGGTCCCAGTGCACGTGCGAACCGAGGCCGACGGGCACGCCGTACGCCAGGATCTCGACCACGCCGCCGAGGGTGTCGCCGTCCTTGTGGGCCTGGTCGATCTCCGCGACCATCGCCTTCGACGCGTCCGCGTCCAGGCAGCGCACCGGGTCCTCATCCAGCCGCGCGACATCGGCCGGGGTCGGGTAGACACCCTTCGGCGCCTTGGCCGCAGCCAGCTCGACGACGTGGCTGACGATTTCGACGCCGGTCGTCTCCTTCAGGTACGACCGGGCCACCGCGCCCAGGGCGACGCGCGCGGCCGTCTCACGCGCGGAAGCACGCTCCAGGATCGGCCGGGCCTCGTCGAACCCGTACTTCTGCATGCCCGCCAGGTCGGCGTGGCCGGGCCGGGGCCGGGTCAGCGGGGCGTTGCGGGCGAGCCCGTCGAGGATCTCCGGGTCGACCGGGTCGGCGGCCATGACCTGTTCCCACTTCGGCCACTCGGTGTTGCCCACCATGATCGCGACCGGGGAGCCGAGGGTCAGGCCGTGCCGGACGCCGCCGAGGAAGGTGACCTCGTCGCGCTCGAACTTCATCCGGGCACCGCGCCCATAGCCCAGGCGCCGCCTCGCGAGATGGTCCGCCACCATGTCCGTGGTGATCGGCACGCCGGCGGGAAGACCCTCCAGCGTCGCCACGAGTGCGGGACCATGGGACTCCCCCGCGGTCAGCCAGCGCAACCTGCTCAACGGTGCTCCTCAGTGCTCGCGCTCTGGTACTGCCCTGCGTACGCGCCTCGTCGCGTACGGCGACGGCGCGACCGGGTGCGCGGCCCGGCCCGCCATCTCCGATCCTCCCACGCCGGGGCGGTTTGCCCGGCGGCCGGTCCATCAAGCGGACGCGTTCGCGGACGGGCCGTCGCCCTGACGCTGCTGCGGCGCGTACGCGCCGAGGAAGTCGGCGCCGCTCGGCTGCTGCGCGGGCTCGGCCTGCCGCTGCGGGGCGTACGCCCCCAGGTGGTCGGCACCGCTGCCCTGCTGCCCGTCCGGCTGCGTCTGCCGCGGGGCGTACTGGCCGAGGTAGTCCGCGCCGCGCCCCTGCCCGTACTGGGCGGCTGCGTGGACCGGCTGCCCGTTGCGGACGGCGCGCCGGTAGGCGATCTTGCGCTTGATCTTGACGACCCAGGACGCCACGACAGCGAGCACGATCAGGGCGAGCACCGTGATCTGCACCCAGTCGGGCAGGAATCCCAGCAGGGACTCGAATATCTGGGACTTGACGGATGCCTGAGGCAGGCCTGCGGACATGACGGACGTTCCCCTCCCCTGTTCCGCCCCCTGCGGAACCGAGAGCGGATCTTATCGGGCCGCGAGAGCCCGCTCGCCCGCTTTTCGCATGGCGTCCAGCGGTGCCGGTGCCAGCCCCGTCATCTGCTCGACCTGGAGCACGGCCTGGTGCACCAGCAGGTCGAGGCCGCTGACGACGGCACCGCCGTACGCCGACCAGCGGGCGGCGAGGTCGGTCGGCCAGGGGTCGTACAGGACGTCGAAGAGGGCTGCCGGGCGCTCCGGCACGGACCGGGCGAGGGCGTCGGTGACACCGGCCGGCGTCGTGCTGATCACCAGGGGGGCGCGCAGGGCCCGCTCGGCATCGGCCCAGTCGGCGATACGGACGGCGACATCGAGCCGCTCGGCCCACTGGCGCATCTCGGTGGCCCGGGCCTCGCTGCGCACGTACACGGAGATCTCGCCCGGGCAGATCCGGGACAGCGCGGCCAGCGCGGAAGAGGCGGTGGCGCCCGCACCGAGGACGGCGGCGGCGTCGACCTTGTCGATGCCGTGCTCACGCAGCGCCGCCACCATGCCGGGGATGTCGGTGTTGTCGCCGATCCTGCGGCCGTCCTCGGTGCGGACGACGGTGTTGACGGCGTCGACCGAGGCGGCGGTCTCGCTGATCTCGTCGAGCAGCGGGATCACGGCCCGCTTCAGCGGCATGGTCAGCGAGAGGCCGGCCCACTCGGGGCCGAGCGTCTCGAAGAACGCGGGCAGCCCGGCCTCGTCGACCTCGAACCTGTCGTACGTCCAGCCGGCCAGGCCCAACTCCTGGTAGGCGGTGCGGTGCAGGACCGGGGAGAGCGAGTGGGCGATCGGGGAGCCGAGTACGGCGGCCCGGCGTGGTGCGGCCATCAGGGTTTCCTCAGTTGTTCCGCGAGGCGTTGAACTGGTCGACCAGCTTCTGGTGTTCGGCGTTCGTCTTCGTGAACTTGCTGGTCTTGCCGTCGAGCGAGATGAAGTAGTACCAGCCGTCGTCCGTCGGCTTGAGGGCGCCCTTGATCGCGTCCTCGCCCGGGTTGTCGATCGGACCGGGCGGCAGGCCCTTGTGGAAGTACGTGTTGTACGGGTTGTCGTACGTCCGCAGCTCTTGCAGAGTCAGGTCGATCTTGCTCTGGTTCTTGATGTAGTTGTAGGTGGAGTCGAACTCCAGCATGCCGTTGGTCTGCGGGTTGCCGGGCTTCATCCGGTTGTAGACGACCTCGGCCATCTTGCGGAAGTCGCTGTGGCTCGTGCCCTCGGCCTGGACCAGGCTGGCGATGGTGACCAGTTGCCACGGGTCCTCGAGTCCGAGGCTCGCGGCCTTCTTCTCGACTCCGAGCTTCTCGTACGTCGCGGTGGCCCGCTTGACCATCTGCTTCAGGACGGCCTCGGGCTTCTGGCCCTCGCTGACGCCGTAGCTGGAGGGGTAGAGGAAGCCCTCCAACGGGTCCTTGACGTCGGCGTGGTTCTGCGCCCAGGCGGGCAGACCGAGTTGCTTGTAGTCCTTCTTGGCCACGGCGGCGGTGGTGCCTGCCTTGACCTTGAGGCGCTTGTCGATGAGCCGGTAGATGTCGGCGTTGCGACGGCCCTCGGCGATGATCAGGTTGTCGCGGCTCTTCGGACTGAGCATCAGTTCGACCGCACTCGCGGCCGACATTTGCTTCTGCAGCGTGTAGACGCCGTCCTGGATGCCCTTGCCGTTCGGGTTGTCCTCCTGGGCGGCGACGAACGCGTCGACGCTCTTGACGACCCCCGCGCTCTTCAGCACCTGGCCGATCTTGTAGCCGAGCGCTCCCTCGGGGATCTCGACGGACACCTGCTGCCCGTTGCCGTCGCCCGCGAAGTCCGGGGCGTCGCCGAAACGATCCTGGTAGAACTGGTAGCCGAAGTAGCCGGCACCGGCCAGACCGCCGCCGAGGATCACGACGACCAGCAGGCAGGCCATGCCATTGCGGCGCTTCTTCGGTTTGCCGCCGCCACGCCCCCGCTTGTCCTCGCGCCCACGGCGCTCTCCGGGCTCGTCGCCGTCGTCATCGTCGTCGCCCGCGAAGAAGGCGTGCTCGCCCTGATCGGGGCCGGGATCCCAGTCGGTCACCGCTTCCTGAGCGGGCTCCTGAGCGGGCGCGACCCCTCGCCGGCCGGGCGGCTCCGGGGGCGGATAGGCCTCGGGCGAGCCGTAGTAGTCCTGCTGTCCCCCGCCGTACGCACCGGCCTGCTGCCCATAGGGGTCCGCCGGGTCACCGGGGTAGGAGACCTGCTGGTGCGGGTCGTTGACCCAGCCGCCGGTGTCGTACTGCTGCTGGTAGCCCTGGGTCTGCTGGTGTCCGGGGTCCTGCTGGCCGGGGTACTGCTGGTGGTCGTGGGCCTGTGCCGTGTAGTGCTGGTCGTACGGGTACTGCTGCTGTGCCTGACCGTATGCGGCCTGGTCACCGGTGCCCCAGTCGCCGTACTGCGGCTGCTGCGGCTGCTCTGGGTAGTGCTGCGGCTGGCCGCCGTAGGGGGACTGCTGACCCTGATGGGCCTGCTGTCCCTCCCATCCGCCGTCCCCGTACAACGGGTCCTCGGGATGCCACGGTTCGGAGCCGTGGCCCCGGCCATACTCAGTCATCGATCCCCTAGAGCCGCGAGGCGGCGGTCGCGCGGCTTCCGGTCCGGCTCCCGTCCCGCCTCTTGCTGTGCGGTGGCTGTTCGAATGCCGCCGCATCGCGCGGAACGTTACCGTATCGCGATCAGATGACCACTTCGACGCCTTCGCCGGGTGCTTTACCTGACACCCGTTCGGATTCGAGGGCTTGTTGCAGGATGACCACGGCTGCGGCCTGGTCGATGACGGACCGGCCCTTCTTGGATTTGACGCCCGAGGCGCGCAGTCCCTGGCTGGCCGTCACCGTTGTCATGCGTTCGTCGACGAGTCTCACCGGAACCGGTGCGATGATGCGGGCCAGTTCCTGGGTGAAGCCCCGGACCTTGACCGCGGCCGGGCCCTCGCCGCCCTTGAGGGAGCGCGGGAGACCGACCACGACCTCCAGCGGCTCGTACTCCTCGACCAGTTGCTTCAACCGTCTCTGAGCTGCGGGGATGTCACGCCCCGGGACCGTCTCCACCGGGGTGGCGAGGATCCCGTCGGGGTCGCACGAGGCGACCCCGATGCGGGCGTCCCCGACGTCGATCGCGAGTCGACGTCCTCTGCGCATGCTGTCCGACCCGTCTCTTACTTGGCCGTCTCGGTGACCAGGCGCTCCACGGCGTCCACGGCGTCACCGATGGCGGCCGGGTTCTGGCCGCCGCCCTGGGCGACGTCCGGCTTGCCGCCACCGCCGCCGCCGAGGGTCTTGGCGGCCGTACGGACCAGGTCGCCGGCCTTCAGGCCGCGCTCGCGGGCGGCCTCGTTGGTGGCGATGACCGTGAGCGGCTTGCCGTTCGCCACCGTGAACAGGGCGACGACGGCGGCCCGCCCGCCCTGGATGCGTCCGCGCACGTCGAGGACCAGCTTGCGGAGGTCGTCGGCGGTGGTGCCGTCCGGCACCTGACCGGTCACGACAGCAACGCCACGGACGTCCTTGGCCGACTCGGCGAGACCGGCGGCGGCCTGGAGGACCTTCTCGGCGCGGAACTTCTCGATCTCCTTCTCGGCGTCCTTCAGCTTGCCGAGCATGGCGGAGACCTTCTCCGGGAGCTCCTCCGGGCGGCCCTTGATCAGCTCCTGGAGCTGGGCGACGACCGTGTGCTCCCGGGCGAGGAAGTTGTAGGCGTCCACGCCGACGAGGGCCTCGATCCGGCGCACACCGGAGCCGATGGAGGATTCGCCGAGCAGCTTGACCAGGCCGAGCTGGGCGGTGTTGTGCACGTGGGTGCCGCCGCACAGCTCCTTGGAGAAGTCGCCGATCGTGACCACGCGGACGCGCTCGCCGTACTTCTCGCCGAACTCGGCGATGGCGCCCTGCTTCTTGGCCTCGTCGATGCCCATGACGTCGGCGCGGACGTCGAGGTCGCGGGCGAGCACCTCGTTGATCTTCTGCTCGACGTCGGTCATCACGGCCGTCGGGACGGCGGACGGGGAGCCGAAGTCGAAGCGGAAGCGGCCGGGCTGGTTCTCGGAACCGGCCTGGGCGGCCGTCGGGCCGAGGGCGTCGCGCAGGGCCTGGTGGGTCAGGTGCGTGGCCGAGTGGGCGCGGGCGATGGCCTTGCGGCGGCGGTCGTCGATCGAGGCCTGGGCCTTGGCACCGACGGTGACCTCGCCGACCTGGACGACGCCCTTGTGGACGTAGACCCCCGGGACCGGCTTCTGGCAGTCACGGATCTCGATGACGGCACCGGTGTCGACCTTGATCTTGCCGGTGTCGCCGATCTGGCCGCCGCCCTCGGCGTAGAAGGGGGTGCGGTCGAGGACGATCTCGACCTCGTCGCCCTCGGTGGCGGCCGGGGAGGAGGCCCCGTCGACGAGGATGCCGACGATCGTGGACTCGCTCTCGGTGTCGGTGTAGCCGATGAAGTCGGTGGCACCGGCCTGGTCGGCGATCTCACGGTAGGCACCGGCGCCGGCGTGCCCGGTCTTCTTGGCCTGGGCGTCGGCCTTGGCGCGCTCCCGCTGCTCCTTCATCAGGCGGCGGAAGCCGTCCTCGTCCACGGAGAGGCCCTGCTCGGCGGCCATCTCCAGGGTGAGGTCGATCGGGAAGCCCCAGGTGTCGTGGAGCAGGAAGGCCTTGTCGCCGGCCAGGACGGTGCCACCGGCGGCCTTGGTGTCGGTGACGGCCGTGTCGAGGATGTTGGTGCCGGCCTTCAGCGTCTTGAGGAAGGCGTTCTCCTCGGCGAGGGCGACCTTCTCGATGCGCTCGCGGTCGGTGATGAGCTCGGGGTACTGCTGGCCCATCATCTCGATCACGGTGTCGATCAGGTCCTGCACGACCGGACCGGTGGCGCCGAGCAGGCGCATGTTGCGGATGGCGCGGCGCATGATGCGGCGCAGCACGTAGCCGCGGCCCTCGTTGCCGGGGGTGACACCGTCGCCGATGAGCATCACGGAGGTGCGCATGTGGTCGGTGACCACGCGCAGGGAGACGTCCGAGTCGTGGGCGTCGCCGTAGCGGACGCCGGTCAGCTCGGTGGCCTTGTTGATGACGGCCATCGAGGTGTCGATCTCGTACATGTTCTGCACGCCCTGCAGAATCATGGCGAGGCGCTCCATGCCGAGGCCGGTGTCGATGTTCTTGCTGGGCAGGTCTCCGAGGATCTCGAAGTTGTCCTTGCCGATGCCCTCGCCCCGCTCGTACTGCATGAAGACGAGGTTCCAGATCTCCACGTAGCGCTCGTCGTTGACGGCGGGGCCGCCCTCGACGCCGAAGTCGGGGCCTCGGTCGTAGTTGATCTCGGAACACGGGCCGCAGGGGCCGGGGACGCCCATGGACCAGTAGTTGTCCTTCATGCCGAGGCGCTGGATGCGCTCCTTCGGCACCCCGACGACCTCGTGCCAGATGCGCTCGGCCTCGTCGTCGTCCTTGTAGACGGTGATCCACAGGCGCTCGGGGTCGAGGCCGTAACCGCCCTTGTCCTGGGCGCTGGTGAGCAGCTCCCAGGCGTACTTGATGGCGCCTTCCTTGAAGTAGTCGCCGAAGGAGAAGTTGCCGCACATCTGGAAGAAGGTGCCGTGCCGGGTGGTCTTGCCGACCTCTTCGATGTCGGGCGTGCGCACGCACTTCTGGACGCTGGTGGCGCGCGCGAAGGGCGGCTTGACCTCACCCAGGAAGTAGGGCTTGAAGGGCACCATGCCGGCCGGGACGAGGAGCAGAGTCGGGTCGTCCGCGATGAGCGACGCCGAAGGGACGACGGTGTGACCGCGCTCCTCGAAGAAGCTCAACCAGCGGCGGCGAATCTCAGCCGACTCCATCAGTGGTCCTCATTCCGGTTGTACGGGTGCGTCTGGTACGTCGAACCCTCGACGTACTTCGGGTTGTTGCGGTTCTCGATGGCGATGTGACGGCGGGGGCCGGGCAGCTCGGGATTCTCGTTGATCCCGAGGGCGTCGCCCAGTTCGGCCTCCCGCACGGCCATGTTGTCGCGGACGTCGAGCGCGAAGCCCACGGCACGGTCCTTGATGCGGTGACCGGCCTCGATCGCCTTGTTGCCCGCGGTTCTGGCGAGGCTCTCGGGGGTCAGCTGCTTCAGCTTGCGATTGACCTTGGTGGTGGCCCACACACCGGCGGCGACGCCCGTGGTGAACCAGAAGGTGCGGCGGAACATCGCTGGCTCTCAGTCCCTCTTCCCTCGGGCGCTGCGCCGAGAGACCGTACGGCCCACGATCACGGTACGCCTGGACGCCTTGGCGGGCACGTCCTCCTTGCGGCCGCCCAGGGCCCGGCGCACGCCGTAGCCGAAGGCCGCGACCTTGACCAGGGGGCCGCCGAAGGTGGAGGCGACGGTCGTCGACAGCGCCGAGGCGTTCGACGTGACCTCCTGGACGTCGGAGGCGATCGAGTCGACCCGGTCGATCTGGGTCTGCGCGGAGCGCACCGCCGTGGAGGCGTCGGCCAGCAGCGGGACGGCCTGGTCGGTCACGTCCGCCACGAGCTTGGTGGTCGCCTTGAGCGTCTGGGCCACCCTCGCCAGCGCGACGGCGAGGAAGGAGACCAGGATCGCCCAGAAGACGGCCACCAGGATCCCGGCAACCTCTCCACCGGACACTGTGTGCACCCGCTCCCTGAAACGTGCCTGAACATCGAAAAAGTCGTGCGACGAGCCTATCGCGACCGCGACGGCACTCCGTACCGGATTTGGCTCCGGCGCGGGGGCGCGGCGTGGATTGTCCGGGCGGGTCGGGGAAGCCGCCGGGCATGAAAAACCCGCTGCCTCCCACCGTGACGGTGGGAGGCAGCGGGCTCAGCGCGAGGCCGGTGGTACCGCGTCGCCGAGGAAGATCAGCGGGCGTAGTACTCGACGACGAGCTGCTCGTCGCAGATCACCGGGATCTCCTTGCGGTTCGGCTCGCGGTCCAGGCGGAACGCCAGGCCCTTGAGGTTCACCTGGAGGTAGCGCGGGGTCTCACCGTCGGGGGCGAAGCCACCCTCACGAGCGATCGTGAAGAGGGTCTTCTCCTTGGAGCGCTCGCGAACCTGCACGACGTCGTCCGGACGGACACGGAAGGAGGGCTTGTCGACCTTCTTGCCGTTGACCGCGATGTGGCCGTGGACGACCATCTGGCGGGCCTGGTAGATCGTGCGGGCGATGCCCGAGCGAAGCACCAGCGCGTCGAGACGACGCTCGAGCTCGATGATCAGGGCCTCACCGGTCTTGCCCTGGACCTTGGAGGCACGCTCGTAGGCGCGGACGAGCTGGCGCTCGGACACGTCGTACTGCGCGCGCAGACGCTGCTTCTCGAGCAGACGGACCTTGTAGTCCGAGTTCTGCTTGCGGCCGCGGCCGTGCTCACCCGGCGGGTAGGGGCGGGCCTCGAAGTACTTGACGGCCTTCGGGGTCAGCGCGATGCCGAGGGCACGCGACTTCTTGACCTTGGGACGGGGCTGGTTCGCCACTGTCTTCTTCTCTTTCCTGGTTTCCGGCTTGTCAGGGTTGAGGGAGGTCGCATCCGCAGCCGGGGAAACCCTCCTCGGTCCTGGTGGACCCCGGTGGGCAGCCGCTCCCCTGGTCTGGGCACATACGTGCAGCACGCGAGTGGCCCACCGACCGGTTCCGTCGTGCGACGGTGGTGGTGGGCTGCCCGCGACACCGTTCGACGGTGCGCGACGCTCCTGGAGCCGATCCCGGAGGATCGGGCTCCGGCCGACTGTCCCGTTCTGACTGCACGGGACGCGGCACTCCGGACGAGTTTACAGGGTCCTCAGGACCGCTTTCGACCGAGGTTCTTCCGGGTCCACTCCACCGCGTCCGCGTAGCGGGCCTCCGACCCGTGCCGGGTCGGCTCGTAGTACTCGCGGTCCTTCAGCTCGTCCGGGGCGTACTGCTGGGCCGCGATGCCCTCGGCCAGGTCGTGCGGGTAGACGTAGCCCTGGCCGTGGCCGAGCTTGGTCGCGCCCTTGTAGTGGCTGTCGCGCAGATGCGCGGGGACGGGTCCGGCCAGGCCCTTGCGGACGTCTTCGAGGGCGGCGCCGATCGCGGTGGTGGCGGCGTTGGACTTGGGGGCCAGGGCGAGGGCGATCGTGGCGTGGCTGAGGGTGAGGGCGGCTTCGGGGAAGCCGATCATGGCCACGGCCTGGGCGGCGGCCACCGCCGTCTGGAGAGCGGTCGGGTCGGCCAGGCCGATGTCCTCGCTGGCGGAGATCATCAGGCGGCGGGCGATGAAGCGGGGGTCCTCGCCGGCTTCGATCATCCGGGCCAGGTAGTGCAGGGCGGCGTCGACGTCGGAGCCGCGGATGGACTTGATCAGGGCGCTGGCCACGTCGTAGTGCTGGTCGCCGTCACGGTCGTACTTCACGGCGGCCCGGTCGACCGTCTCCTCCAGGGTGGTCAGGCCGATCTCCCCCTCGCCCTTGTCGAGGGCGGCTCCGGCGGCCGCCTCCAGGGCGGTCAGGGCGCGGCGGGCGTCACCGCCGGCGATACGCAGAAGGTGGTTCTCGGTCTCCTCGGGGAGGGTCACGGCGTCCCCCAGGCCGCGTTCGTCGGTGAGGGCGCGACGGATGAGGCTCCTGATGTCCTCGTCCGTGAGCGGTTCGAGGGTCAGCAGCAGGGAGCGGGACAGCAGGGGCGAGATCACCGAAAAGTACGGGTTCTCCGTCGTCGCCGCGATGAGCGTCACCCAGCGGTTCTCGACGGCCGGGAGCAGGGAGTCCTGCTGGGCCTTGCTGAAGCGGTGGATCTCGTCGAGGAAGAGGACGGTCTCCTTGCCGTAGCCGCCGGAGGCGCGGCGGGCGCCGTCGATGACCGCGCGGACCTCCTTGACGCCCGCGGTGATCGCGGACAGCTCCACGAAGCGGGCGTCGGTCGCCTTGGAGACGACGTAGGCCAGGGTGGTCTTGCCGGTGCCGGGCGGGCCCCAGAGGAGCACCGAGGAGGGGCCGGCCGGGCCGGACGCCTCCCCCACCAGTCTGCGCAGGGGTGAGCCCGGCTTCAGCAGATGCTGCTGGCCCACGACCTCGTCGAGGGTGCGCGGGCGCATCCGCACGGCCAGGGGGCTGCTGGACGGCTCCTTCTCCTGGCGTTCTTCGGCTGCGGCGGTGAACAGGTCGGGCTCCACGTCAGAAACCCTAAATCACGGCACCGACAATCCGGCCGGGCCCCAAAAGCGGGGGCTCAGCTCAGCCAGAAGTCCCACCAGCGGGTCAGGATCAGCATGCCGATGATGCCGATGTGCAGCACGGGCATGACCCAGGTGAACTCGCCGAAGAAGCTCTTGAGCCAGTTCGGGGCGGGCAGGAAGCCCTTGCGGACGTTGAACGACGTCACGTACCAGAACATCAGGATCGTGGCGACCCAGGCCAGGCTGCACCACAGGCAGAGCGCGTTGATCCGGTACAGGGACTGGAACATCAGCCAGGCGCAGAAGACCACGCCGAACAGGCAGCCGGCGTTGAAGGTGAGCCAGTACCAGCGCGGGAAGCGGGCGCGGGCCAGCAGGGCCATGCCGACGCCGATGACGATGCCGTAGCAGACGAGGCCGAGCATCGGGTTCGGGAAGCCGAAGACGGCGGCCTGCTTGCTCTCCATGACGCTGCCGCAGGAGACGACCGGGTTGAGGCTGCAGCCGGGCGTGTAGCTCTTGCCGGCGACCTTGGCCTCGAGGATCTTGAACTTGTCGATCGTGATGACCCACGCGGCGAGCAGTCCGGCCGCTCCGGTGATCACCAGCAGTAGGGCGAGGGCCCTGCTGCCGCCCTCCGCGCGCGGTGCGATCTCGGCGCGCTCCGGCTCGGACTCCGTGGAGACGTCCCTGACTGTCGTCTTGCTCATCACGCCGATTCCGTCACTTGAGACCTGAACATCTTCGGGCAGGGCCATTGTGCCGCACAGGTGCCTCCGTCCACCGTTCAGTGGACATAAGGATGTCCGCCCGGTCGTCCCTGAGGGGTGCGTTCCGGCCGACGCTCGTCGCATGACAGCACAGGGGTACGAACTCGCCGTGGACGTGCGGGGGCTGCGCAAGCGCTACGGGGACGTGACCGCCGTCGACGGCATCGATCTCGGCATCCGGCGGGGCGAGGTGTTCGGCCTGCTCGGGCCCAACGGCGCGGGCAAGAGCACCACGGTGGAGATCCTCCAGGGCAACCGGGACCGGGACGCGGGCGAGGTGTCCGTGCTCGGGTCGGACCCGGCGGCCGGCACGCGCGCGTGGCGCTCCCGTGTCGGAATCGTCTGGCAGGACGAATCGGCGCCCGCCGAGTTGACGGTCCGGGAGACCGTGCGGCATTTCGCCGGCTACTACCCCCGGCCGCGGGACCCGGAGGAGGTCATCGGCCTGGTCGGTCTGGAGGCGAAGGCGGACAGCCGGATCAAGGCGCTGTCGGGCGGCCAGCGCAGGCGCCTGGACGTGGCGCTCGGCGTCATCGGGGGCCCCGACCTGCTGCTCCTGGACGAGCCGACGACCGGGTTCGACCCGGCGGCCCGGCGGCAGTTCTGGACGCTGATCCGCGCCCTGGCCGACGAGGGCACGACCATCGTGCTGACCACGCACTACCTGGAGGAGGCGGAGGCCCTCGTGCACCGGCTGGCCATCGTCGCGGGGGGCCGGATCGTCGCCGAGGGCGAACCAGGAGCCCTGCGGGAGCGGTACGGCACCGAGGCCACCGTGGCGTGAACCGAGCCGGACGGCAGCCCGCGCGCGACGCGCACCGGAACGCCGACGCGGGCCGTCGCCGATCTCATGGGGCGCTTCGGCGGCGAGATCCCCGGGCTGACGGTGACCCGCCCCACGCTGGAGGACGTCTACCACCGGCTGACCGGGCAGTCCCAGGAGGACGCGCGATGACCACCACCGTCGTACGCGAGCGCGGTGACGTCGGCTCCGGACGGCTGCCCGGCGCGTGGGGACTGGGGCTGCGGCGGGGCGCCCTGGAGATCAGGCAGTTCTTCCGCCAGCGCGACCAGGTGGTGTTCACGTTCGCCTTCCCGGTCGTCTTCCTGTTCCTGTTCGCGTCGATCTTCCGGGACGACGTGGAGGGCGCGGGCATCACCGCCTCGCAGCTCTACGTGCCGGCGATGATGGCCGCCGGGATCATGTCGACGAGCTTCCAGGCGCTCGGCATCTCGATCGCGATCGAGCGGGAGGACAAGGTGCTGCGCCGGCTGCGGGGCACGCCGATGCCGCCCGCGGCCTACTTCCTGGGCAAGATCTGGCTGGTTCTGTTCACCGGTCTGCTGGAGACGGCGGTCCTCCTCCTCGTCGGCACGACCTGTTACGGCGTCGACCTCCCCTCGGACGCGGGCCGCTGGTTCGACCTGGCGTGGATCTTCGTGCTGGGCATCACGGCCTGCGCGCTGCTCGGCATCGCGATCAGCTCGGTCCCGAACTCCGCGAACAGCGCGAGCTCGGTGGTCGTCCTGCCCTTCCTGGTGCTGCAGTTCATCTCCGGGGTGTACATCGCCATCGGCACCATTCCGGACTGGATGCTGAACATCGGCGCGCTGTTCCCGCTGAAGTGGATGTGCCAGGGGCTGCGCGGGGTGTTCCTGCCGGAGTCGGCGCAGGTGCTGGAGCCGGCGGGGAGCTGGGAGTCGGGACGCGTGGCCCTGGTGCTCGCCGCGTGGTGCGTCGGAGGATTGGCCCTGTGTCTGCTGACGTTCCGCTGGAAGGACCGCCGCACCGGATGAGCGATGCCGCGAGCGCCTATCACTGGGAGCGCTCGTTCCGGCTCTGGGACACGTACTTCGCGCTGATCTGGGCGGCCACGGTGGCCTACGTGCTGGCCACGGAGCGGCCCGGCTGGCCGCTCCGCGCGGTCGCGGCGGCGCTGCTCGTGCCGCTCGTGCCGCTGTACGTGGTGGCCGGGCGGCGACTGATCCGGGGCGATCCGCCCGACCAGCGGCAGGCGATCGGCTATCTGGCGGCGGCGCTGGCGCTGTTCCTGCCGTCGGCGGTGCTCGCCGGTGAGACGCGGGTGCTGACGTTCGCGCTGATCCCGCAGTGCTTCATGACGCTGCGGCTGCGGTCGGCGCTGGTGGCGGTGGCCGTGATGAACCTGGTTCCCGTGGCGGGCTGGGCGCTGTTGTGGTGGCCGGGCGCCCGGGAGCTGGCCTTCGACGTGCTGTTCTCGGTGGTCAGCCTGGTGTTCTCGGTGGCCGTCGGCATCTGGATCATCCGGATCATCGAACAGAGCCATGAGCGGGCGGAGTTGATCGCCGAGCTGGACGCGAGCCGCCACGAGCTCGGCCGGTTGTCCGAGGCGCACGGGGCGCTCGCCGAGCGGGAGCGGCTGGCCCGGGAGATCCACGACACGCTGGCGCAGGGGTTCACCAGTCTGGTGATGCTGATCCAGGCGGTCGAGGCGGAGCTGGACCATGACGTGCCCGAGGCACGGCGGCATCTGCGGCTGATGGACGAGACGGCCCGGCAGAACCTCGCCGAGGCCCGGGCCCTGGTCGCCGGGGGTGCGCCGGCGGACCTGGACGGCGCGTCCCTGCCGGACGCGCTGCGGCGGCTGGCCGCGCGTCATGACGCCGTGCTGGAGGTGACCGGGCCGGTGCGGACGCTGCCCGCGGGCCCGGAGGTGGTGGCGCTGCGCGCCTGTCAGGAGGCGCTGGCCAACGCCCGTAAGCACGCGGGGAGTCCGGTGACGATCGGCGTGTCACTGGCGTACGCCGACGACTCGCTGACGGTGTCGGTACGGGACGGCGGCCGTGGCTTCGACGCGACCGCCGCCAGCGGCGGGTACGGACTCGCGGGGCTGCGGGCCCGGGCCGCCGAGGTGGGCGGCACCGCCGACGTGCGCAGCTCCCCGGGCGACGGCACGGTCGTGACCGTCCGGCTGCCCGTCGTACGGAGGAGGATCCCGTGATCCGGATCATCCTGGCCGACGACCATCCCGTCGTGCGGGAGGGGCTGCGGGCGATGCTCAGTGCGGAGTCCGACCTGGAGGTCGTCGCCGACGCGTCCAGCGGGCCGCAGGCGGAGGCCCTGGCGGCTGAACTGCGGCCGGACATCGTGCTGATGGACCTGCGGATGCCGGGTGGTGGGGGCGTGGACTCCATCGTGCGGATGGCCGGGGCCGGACTGCCCTGCCGCGTGGTGGTCCTGACGACGTACGAGACGGACCGGGACATCCTGCGGGCGGTGGAGGCGGGGGCGGCGGGCTATCTGCTGAAGGACCTGCCACGCGCGGAACTGGCGGACGCGGTGCGGGCCGCCGCGCGCGGCGAGACGGTCCTGGCCCCATCGGTGGCGGCCCGGCTGGTCGACCAGCTGCGGACGAAGCCGGAGCGGCCCCGGCTCTCGGAGCGCGAGACGGCGGTACTCCGGCTGGTGGCCGAGGGGTGCACCAACGCGGAGATCGGGCGGCGGTTGTTCATCGGGGAGTCGACGGTGAAGACGTATCTGCTGCGGGTCTTCGGGAAGCTGGGGGTGGACGACCGGACGGCGGCGGTCACCAGCGCGATGCGGTTCGGGCTGCTGGACTGAGGGCTGGTGGCTGCGGGCTGCGGTTCTCGCTCGCGCCGCCCTTACTCGCCCCCTCCCCAGGGGCTCGGCCCCTTCGCCCCGCCGGGGGCTACGCCCCTGGAACCCCGTCGGCCCGAAGACCCTCGTCCTCACGCGACGGCGGGCGGAGAGAACGGAACCGGCCTCGGCCTCCAGAGCCACGGGGGCTGTGCAGGCCGAGGCCGTTCCCGTCCGGGCGGCTGATCAGCCCAGCCGCGCTTCCAGCTCCGCCACGATCTCGTTCACGCCCACCGCCGTCTGCTCGCCGGACTCCATGTCCTTGAGCTGGACGACGCCCTCGGCGAGGTCGCGTTCGCCGGCGACGACCGTGTAGCGGGCACCGCTGCGGTTGGCGTTCTTCATCGCGCCCTTGAGGCCCTTGCCGCCGTAGGAGAAGTCGGCCGCGATGCCGTTCTTGCGCAGCTCGGTGACCTTGGCGAACAGGACGCGGCGGGCCTCCTCGCCGAGCGGGACGGCGAACACGCTGGTGGTGGCGGGCAGTTCCAGCTCGACGCCCTCCGCCTCCAGGGCGAGGACCGTGCGGTCGACGCCGAGGGCCCAGCCGACGGACGGCAGCGCGGGGCCGCCGATCATCTCGGAGAGGCCGTCGTAGCGGCCGCCGCCGCCCACCGCGGACTGCGAGCCGAGACCGTCGTGGACGAACTCGAAGGTGGTACGGGTGTAGTAGTCCAGGCCGCGGACCAGCTTCGGGTCGTCCTCGAAGGAGACGCCCGCCGCCGTGATCAGCTCGCGGACCTCCTCGTGGTACGCCTTGCACGCGTCGCACAGGTAGTCACGCAGCAGCGGCGCGTCCCCCAGCTGCTTCTGCACCGACTCGCGCTTGTCGTCCAGGACGCGCAGCGGGTTGATCTCCGCGCGGCGCAGGGTGTCCTCGTCCAGGTCCAGGCCGCGCAGGAACTCCTGCAGCGCCGTCCGGTACACCGGGCGGCACTCCTGGTCGCCGAGGCTGTTGAGCAGGATCCGGAAGTTGCTCAGGCCCAGCGAGCGGTACGCCTGGTCGGCCAGGATGAGCAGCTCGGCGTCCAGCGCCGGGTCCTCCGCGCCGATCGCCTCGGCACCGACCTGGGAGAAGTGGCGGTAACGGCCCTTCTGGGGGCGCTCGTAGCGGTAGTACGAGCCGGAGTACCAGAGCTTGACCGGGAGATTGCCGGCCTTGTGCAGGTTGGCCTCCAGCGCCGCGCGCAGAACGGAGGCCGTGCCTTCGGGGCGCAGGGCGAGCCGGTCGCCGCCCTTGGTCTCGAAGGCGTACATCTCCTTGGTCACGATGTCGGTGGACTCACCGACCCCGCGCGCGAAGAGCTCGACGTTCTCGAAACCCGGCGTCTCGATGTAGCCGTAGCCGGAGTTGCGCAGCGGGGCGGCGATCGCCTCACGGACGGCGAGGTAGGTGGCGCTGTCCGGGGGGATCAGGTCGTACGTGCCCTTGGGGGCCTTGAAGGTGCTCACGGAAGGTCTCGTCACATTCCTCGTCGGGGAGCCCGGGCGGGTCCCTGGCCGGCGGCCACCTGCCGCAGATACGGGTTGGTGGAGCGCTCCTGGCCGATGGTCGTCTGGGGGCCGTGGCCGGACAGCACCACGGTCGAGTCGTCGAGCGGCAGGCACACGCGGGCCAGCGAATCGAGCATCTCGGCCATGTCACCGCCGGGCAGGTCGGTGCGTCCGATGGAGCCGGCGAACAGCAGGTCGCCCGAGAAGAGGATCGGCGGGATGTCCGCCGCCTCGGGCATGCCGAAGGTCACCGACCCCTTGGTATGGCCGGGCGCGTGCGCGACGGACAGCTCCAGGCCCGCCAGCTCCAGCTTCGCCCCGTCGGTCAGCTCCTTGACGTCGTCCGGCTCCCCCACGGTCAGCTCGCCCAGCAGCGGCATCCCGATGGAACGGCCGATCCCCTTCTCGGGGTCGCTCATCATGTACCGGTCGTCCGGGTGGATCCAGGCCGGCACGTCGTGCGCGCCGCACACCGGGACGACCGACGCCACGTGGTCGATGTGGCCGTGGGTGAGGACGACGGCGACGGGCTTGAGCCGATGCTTGTCGATCGCCTCCGCGACGCCGTCGGCGGCCTGATGGCCGGGGTCGATGATCACGCACTCCTCACCGGCGGCGGGGGCGACGAGGTAGCAGTTCGTCCCCCAGGCCCCGGCGGGGAACCCGGCAATGAGCACGATCGTCCTTCGTTGTGTCGATATACGGGCGGCTACGGCTGCTCACAGAGCCTACCGGCGCTGCCGATTCCTCAGCGAACCCATATACGGTACGGGGCACACGCACGCGCTCGGCACACAGGACGCACGCGTACCGGTCGACGTATCAGACCCTTGAGGAGAGAACCCGGTGGTCAGCCAGGAACAGCGGCGGCGTCAGCTCGCCCGGGAGAAGTTCTTGCGGCAGCAGCAGCGACGCACTGACGCGCGACGCAAGGCCCGTATCCGCAACTCCGTGATCGCCTCGGTTCTCGGCGTGATCGTGGTCCTGTCGGTGACGGTCTTCCTGACCAAGCCGTTCGAGGACGACGGCAAGAAGGAGAACGCGAACGCGGACGTCACGCCGAGCGCCACGCCCAGCAAGGCCCCGGACCCGTGCGAGAAGCCGGCCCCGGGCAAGGTCGAGTCGCAGACCTGGAAGAAGGAACCGGCGATGACCGTCGACGAGGCGGCGACGTACACGATGAAGCTGGACACGACCTGCGGTGAGATAGACGTCGCGCTGAAGGCGTCGGCGGCGCCGCACACCGTCAACTCGTTCAACTTCCTTCTCAACAAGGGCTACCTGGACCACAGCAAGTGCCACCGGCTCACGGACCAGGGCATCTACGTCCTGCAGTGCGGCGACCCGCAGGGCACCGGCATGGGCGGACCGGGCTACACCATCCCGGACGAGAACCTCAAGGACAAGAGCCTCAAGGGCGGCACGTACCCGGCGGGCACGGTCGCGATGGCGAACCAGTACAACGCGCAGACGAAGCAGGGCCGCGACAGCGGCGGCAGCCAGTTCTTCCTCGTCTACCAGGACAGTCAGCTGCCGCCCGACTACACGCCGTTCGGCACGGTGTCCGAGGCGGGCATGAAGGTCCTCAAGAAAATCGCGGACGCCGGGGCGCAGGCTCCCGACCCTCAGACGGGCAATACGGCGCCCAACGCGACGGTTGTGATCAACAAGGCCACGATCACGAAATCCTGACCCCCAACTGCGAAATTTCGGTCGCGCGGGATGCGGACACGCCCCCCGCCGGTCGCCTATGTTGGCCGTGACGAAACTGTGGACGATGCCCGGGGGAGCTGAGGCCCCTCGCAGGCATCATGTGGAGGAGGCGCTGTGAGCAGCGACCCGTGGGGCCGCGTCGACGAGACGGGGACCGTGTACGTGCGTACGGCCGACGGCGAGCAGGTCGTCGGTTCCTGGCAGGCAGGCTCCCCCGAGGAGGCGCTGGCCTATTTCGAGCGCAAGTACGAGGGCCTGGTTGTCGAGATCGGCCTCCTCGAGAAGCGAGTGAAGACCACCGACCTGTCGGCCAAGGACGCCCAGGCCGCCATCGACCACATCCGTGAGCAGGTCGACGCGCACCACGTGGTGGGCGACCTGGACGCCCTGCGGGTCCGGCTGGACAAGCTCGTGGAGCTGGTGGAGGCGCGCCGCGAGGAGCGCAAGGCGCAGCGGGCGAAGCAGTCCGACGAGGCTCGTCACGCCAAGGAGGCGCTGGTCACCGAGGCGGAGGAGCTGTCGCAGTCCGACCAGTGGCGGGCGGCCGGTGAGCGGCTGCGGGCCCTGGTGGACACCTGGAAGGGTCTGCCGCGCCTGGACCGCAAGTCCGACGACGAGCTGTGGCACCGGTTCTCGCACGCGCGCTCGGCGTTCTCCAAGCGGCGCAAGCAGCACTTCGCGCAGCTGGACGCGCAGCGCGAGGAGGCCCGCAAGACCAAGGAGCGGCTGGTCTCCGAGGCCGAGGCGCTGTCGAACTCGACGGACTGGGGCGTGACGGCGGCGCGCTACCGCGAGCTGATGTCCGAGTGGAAGGCCGCCGGCCGCGCTCAGCGCGAGCACGAGGACGACCTGTGGAACCGCTTCCGCGGCGCCCAGGACGTCTTCTTCGCGGCCCGCAGCTCGGTCTTCGCCGAGCGGGACGCCGAGCAGTCGGAGAACCTCAAGCTCAAGGAGGAGCTGGCCGAGGAGGCCGAGAAGCTCCTGCCGATCACGGACCTCAAGGCGGCCCGCGCCGCGTTCCGGAACGTGAACGAGCGCTGGGAGGCCATCGGCCATGTGCCGCGCGACTCCCGGCCGAAGGTCGAGGGCCGGATGCACGCGGTCGAGCGCGCCATCCAGGAGGCCGAGGAGGCCGAGTGGCGCCGGACGAACCCGGAGGCCCGCGCGCGTGCCGAGGGTCTCACCGGCCAGCTCCAGGCAGCGGTGGACAAGCTGCGGGGCCAGATCGAGCAGGCTCGGGCGCAGGGCAACAACGCCAAGGCCGACAAGCTCCAGCGTGAGCTCGACGGCCGTCAGGCGCTGCTGGACCAGGCGCTGAAGGGCCTGCACGAGTTCGGAGGCTGAGCAGTCCGTCGAAAGGGGCTCCCGTACGAGGTGTACGGGAGCCCCTTTCGTGTGGTCGGAGGTGACGAGCGGTTACGACCTGCTGCGCGCCGACGTCACCCGGTACACGTCGTACACGCCCTCCACGCCCCGGACCGCCTTCAGCACATGGCCGAGGTGCTTCGGGTCGCCCATCTCGAAGGTGAAGCGGGAGGTGGCGACGCGGTCGCGGGAGGTCTGGACGGCCGCGGAGAGGATGTTGACGTGCTGGTCGGACAGCACGCGGGTGACGTCCGAGAGGAGCCGGGAGCGGTCCAGGGCCTCGACCTGGATGGCGACCAGGAAGACCGAGGACTGGGTGGGCGCCCACTCGACCTCGAGGATGCGCTCGGGCTCGCGGGACAGCGAGTCGACGTTCACGCAGTCGCTGCGGTGCACCGATACGCCGCTGCCGCGGGTGACGAAGCCGATGATGGGGTCGCCCGGGACGGGGGTGCAGCAGCGGGCCAGCTTGACCCACACGTCCTCGACGCCCTTGACGACGACGCCCGGGTCGGCGCTGGAACGGCGCTTGCGGCTGCGACCGGGGGCCGGCGGGACCGACTCGTCGATCTCCTCGGTGGCGGCCTCCTCGCCGCCGAGGGCCTGGACCAGCTTCTGCACGATGTTCTGCGCGGAGACATGGCCCTCGCCGATCGCCGCGTACAGCGCGGAGATGTCGGCGTAGCGCATCTCGTGCGCGAGGGTCACCAGGGAGTCGCCGGTCAGGATGCGCTGGATCGGCAGGTTCTGCTTGCGCATCGCGCGGACGATGGCGTCCTTGCCCTGCTCGATCGCCTCGTCGCGGCGTTCCTTGGAGAACCAGGCCCGGATCTTGTTGCGGGCGCGCGGTGACTTGACGAAGCCGAGCCAGTCGCGGGAGGGGCCCGCGCCGGCGGCCTTGGAGGTGAAGACCTCCACCAGGTCGCCGTTGTCGAGGGTGGACTCCAGCGGGACCAGCCGGCCGTTGACGCGGGCGCCTATCGTGCGGTGCCCGACCTCGGTGTGCACCGCGTAGGCGAAGTCCACCGGGGTGGCACCGGCGGGGAGCGCTATGACGTCGCCCTTGGGGGTGAAGACGAAGACCTCGTTGCGGGACAGGTCGAAGCGCAGGGACTCCAGGAACTCGCCCGGGTCCTCGGTCTCCTTCTGCCAGTCCAGGAGCTGACGCAGCCACGCCATGTCGTTGAGGTGGTCGTCCTTGCCCTTGCCGGACGACTTGGGGGCGTCGCTGCGCACCTTGGAGGCACCGGCGACGGCCTCCTGCTTGTACTTCCAGTGCGCGGCGATGCCGTACTCGGCGCGGCGGTGCATGTCGAAGGTGCGGATCTGCAGCTCGACCGGTTTGCCGCCGGGGCCGATGACCGTCGTGTGCAGCGACTGGTACATGTTGAACTTGGGCATCGCGATGTAGTCCTTGAACCGGCCGGGGACCGGATTCCATCGCGCGTGCACCGTGCCGAGGGCCGCGTAGCAGTCGCGGACGGTGTCCACGAGGACGCGGATGCCCACCAGGTCGTAGATCTCCGCGAAGTCCCGGCCACGGACGATCATCTTCTGGTAGACGCTGTAGTAGTGCTTCGGGCGGCCGGTGACGGTCGCCTTGATGCGGGCCGCGCGCAGGTCCTGCTGTACCTCGTCGGTGACGATGGCCAGGTACTCGTCACGCTTGGGCGCCCGCTCGGCCACCAGCCGGACGATCTCGTCGTACATCTTGGGGTAGAGGATCGCGAAGGCGAGGTCCTCCAGCTCCCACTTGATGGTGTTCATGCCCAGGCGGTGGGCGAGCGGCGCGTAGATCTCCAGGGTCTCGCGCGCCTTCTTCTCCTGCTTCTCGCGCTTGAGGTAGCGCATGGTGCGCATGTTGTGCAGGCGGTCGGCGAGCTTGATGACCAGGACGCGCGGATCCTTGGCCATGGCGACGACCATCTTGCGCACGGTCTCGGCCTGCGCGGCCTCGCCGAACTTGACCTTGTCCAGCTTGGTGACGCCGTCGACGAGCAGCGTGACGACGTCGCCGAAGTCGCGGCGCAGGTCGTCCAGGCCGTACTCGGTGTCCTCGACCGTGTCGTGCAGCAGGCCGGCCATCAGCGTGGCCGGATCCATGCCCAGCTCGGCGAGGATGGTGGTGACGGCGAGGGGGTGCGTGATGTACGGGTCGCCGCTCTTGCGCTTCTGGCCGCGGTGCCAGCGCTCGGCGACCTGGTAGGCGCGCTCGATCTGGCGGAGCGTGGCCGTCTCGATCTTCGGGTCGTTGCTGCGCACTATCCGCAGCAGCGGCTCCAGCACCGGGTTGTACGGGTTCGCGCGCTGCACACCGAGCCGGGCCAGACGGGCGCGGACGCGGTTGGAGGAGCCGGAGCGGGCCGGCTGTCCGGCTGCCTGCCGTACCGCGGGCGGCGGGGTGGGCTTGGGCCGCGACTGATCGGCGGGCTTGTCGACCGGTGCCGCCTGGGCATGCTCGACCGGCCCGCGGGTGTCGTTCTTCGCGTGGGGCGCGTTCGGCGCGGGCTTCGCCGCGGCTGCCGAGGCGGACTCGGGCTTGGCGGCGGTCAGGTGCTGGGCCTCGTCTGGCAAGAGGGCTCCTCGTGCGCGATCCGGGTCCCCCGGTCAGGCTCCGGACCCCCATGGTAGCGATCCCGGGGCCCGGGATCGCCTTCAGGCCAATGTGAGGACCGTCTACCCGGGATACGCAGGTAACGCACGAGGCGGGCTCCGGATTCCTCCGGGCCCGCCTCCGCGGTGTCGTGGCGGTGTCCGCCGGGACGCAGTGGTCGCTAGACCGTGAGCAGCGCCTCCAGCGGGGCGCCGTTCAGCGCCGGCTCCAGGCGGGCGCGGCCGCTCAGGAAGCCGAGCTCCATGAGGACGGCGAGACCCGCGACCTCGGCGCCGGCCCGGCGGATGAGCTGGACCGAGGCCTCTGCGGTGCCGCCGGTGGCGAGGACGTCGTCGACGACCAGCACACGGTCCTCGGCGGTGAGGTCCTCGGCGTGCACCTCGATCTCCGCCGAGCCGTACTCCAGGTCGTAGGCCTGGGCGAGGGTCGCTCCGGGGAGCTTGCCCGCCTTGCGTACGGGGATGAAGCCGAGCCCCGCGCGGACGGCGACCGGGGCGCCGAGGATGAAGCCACGGGCCTCCAGGCCGACGACCTTGGTGGCGCCGGTGCGCTCGGCGATCTCGGCGAGGGCGTCGGTCAGGGCCGTGAACGCCGCCGGGTCCGCCAGGAGCGGGGTGATGTCCTTGAACATCACGCCCGGCTCCGGGTAGTCGGCCACGTCGCGGATGCGGCTGAGCAGCAGCTCCTTGATGTCGGTCATCGGCGCTTCCCCGAGGGGCGGCCGCGGCCACGGGTGCGCGAGGCCGGCTGGTTGCGCGGCCCGACCACCGCGGGCGCGGCGTCCTCGGGCTCGTCCGTGTACGCCTCGTCGTCGCCCTGGGCCTGGGTCTCGCCCTTGGCGGCGGCCTGGGCCCGCTTGGCGAGGACGCGCTTCTTCAGGGCCTTCATCGCCGGCTCGCGCTCCTTGAGGTCGGCGACGAGCGGCGTGGCGATGAAGATCGAGGAGTAGGCGCCGGCGGCGAGGCCGACGAACAGCGACAGCGAGATGTCGTTCAGCATGCCGGCGCCGAGGACACCGCCACCGATGAACAGCAGACCCGCGACCGGCAGCAGCGCGACCACCGTGGTGTTGATGGAGCGGACCAGGGTGCTGTTGATCGAGCGGTTGGCGACGTCGCTGTAGGTCCAGCGGGTCTGCTTGGTGAGGTCCTTCGTCTGTTCCTTGAGGCTGTCGAACACCACGACTGTGTCGTAGAGCGAGTAACCGAGGATGGTCAGCAGACCGATCACCGTGCCCGGTGTGACCTCGAAGCCCACCAGGGCGTAGATGCCGACGGTGATGGTGATGTCGTGGATCAGCGCGACGAACGCGGCCAGCGCCATGCGCCACTCGAACGCGATCGCGAGGTAGATCACCACGAGGATCAGGAAGATGCCGAGGCCCTGCCAGGCCTTGTTGGCGATCTGCTCACCCCAGCTGGGACCGACCAGTTCGGCGTTGATCTGCTCCGCGTCGACCTTGAGGTCCTTTGAGAGCTGGGCCTTGATCTGGTTGGCCTTGTCGGTCTCGATGCCCGCGACCTGGATGCGCAGGCTTCCGTCGCCGAGCCCCTGGACGATCGCGTCGTGGCCGGAGGCCGTTTCCGCGTACTTCTCGGCCTGGGACACCGAGGCGCTGACGTTCTTCGGGGTGGTGAAGACGGCACCGCCCTGGAACTCGATGCCCATGTTCAGGCCGCGCACCGCCAGGCCGACGATGGCCGTGATGGTGATCAGGATCGACAGGCCGTACCAGATCTTGCGGTTCTTGACGAAGTCGTAGCCGATCTCGCCACGGTGCAGCCGGGCGCCGAGGTTGCCGAGTTTCGACATCTCACGCCTCCTTCGTCTCGACGGGGGCGGAGGGACGGCGGGTGCGGCGCAGTGGCGGCTGGGCACCCAGGCTCTTCGGGTCCAGGCCGGACCACTTGTGGCCGCTCGCGAAGAAGGTGCGACGCGCCAGCAGGGTCAACAGCGGCTTGGTGAAGAGGAAGACCACGACGACATCGAGCAGCGTGGTCAGGCCGAGCGTGAAGGCGAAGCCGCGCACCTTGCCGACGGTGACGATGAAGAGCACCGCGGCGGCGAGGAACGACACGAAGTCGGAGACCAGGATGGTGCGCCGGGCGCGAGGCCAGGCCCGCTCGACGGCGGGGCGCAGCGTACGGCCCTCGCGGATCTCGTCTCGGACGCGTTCGAAGTAGACGATGAACGAGTCCGCCGTGATGCCGATGGCGACGATGGCACCGCAGACGGCCGGCAGGTTCAGCGCGAAGCCGATGGCCGGGCCGAGCAGGGCCATGAGCGTGTAGGTGAGGGCGGCGGAGACCAGCAGCGAGAGGAGCGCGACGAACGACAGACCGCGGTAGTAGGCCAGCAGGTAGACGACGACCAGGGCGAGACCGATCGCGCCGGCGATCAGACCGGCCTGCAGCTGGTCACCGCCGAGCGCGGCGGTCACGGTCGTCATGCTGTCCACCTTGAAGGTCAGCGGCAGCGCGCCGTAACTCAGCATGTTGGACAGGTCCTGGGCGGACTGCTGGTTGAAGTTGCCGGAGATCTCGGCGTTGCCGCCGGTCAGGGCCTGCCGGACGAACGGGTCGGAGACGACCTCGCCGTCCAGGACGATCGCGAACTGGTTCTGCGGGGACTGGTTCTGCGCCAGCTTGCCGGTGATGTCCGCGAACTTCTTGGCGCCGCCGTCGGTGAAGTCCATCGTGACGGTCCAGCCGGCACCGGTCTGCGTGTTCAGGACGGCCTGGGCCTTGTCGACGTCCGTGCCGTCGACCTCGGCGGGGCCGAGGATGTACTTCTGCCACTGGCCCTGCGAGTTCTTGCCGCAGGCCAGGGTGGGCTGGGAGGCCTTGACGCCGTCGCCGACGGTGGAGCGGGTCTTGGTGTCCGTGCAGTCGAGCTTGGCGTACTTCGCCTGCAGCGCGTTCGCGTCGGCCTCCGCGGTGCCGCCGCTGGCCGACGGGGAGGGGCTGGTCCCGGGCTTGTCCGAGGCGCTCGCGGACGGTGTGGCGTCGGCCTTCAGCCCGTCGGTGACCGCGCGGCCCTGGGTGGTGGGCGTGGCGGACGGCGAGGCGGAGTTCTTGTCGGTGGCCGCGGGCTTGTCGCTGGCCGCGCCGGACGGCTTGCCCGAGGGGCTGCCGGTGGGGCTCGGGGAGGGGCTGGCCGCGCCCTTGCCGCCGGAGACCTCGGTGGCGATGACCGGGCGGAAGTAGAGCTTGGCGGTGGTGCCGACCTGCTTGCGGGCCTGCTCGGAGTTGGTCCCCTTGGGGATGTTCACGACGATGTTGTCGCGGCCCTGCGTCTGGACCTCGGCCTCCGAGACGCCCAGACCATTGACGCGGCGCTCCATGATGGAGACGGCCGTGTCCATGTTGGTCTTGTTGATCGCCGACTCGTTACCGGCCTCGGGGACCGCGCGGAGCGTGATGCTCGTACCGCCGGCGAGGTCGATGCCGAGTCGCGGCTTCGTGTGCCCCGAGGCGAACATCCCACCGGTGAGCGCCGCGATGGCGATCAGGATCAGGGCCAGCGAGCGCCCCGGCTTGCTCTGGGCGCTCGCGCTCCGGCCCTTTTTGGGTGTGGCCACCTTCTCGTACTCCCTCTCGGGCCACCTCGCTCCGGATCGGCGGACGGGCGGCCATGACATGGTGTCGGGATTCCGTGCGAGCTGGGCGTGTCCCGGGGTGCGCGGGCCGGGCCCGCGCACCCCGGGACACGACTACTTCGCCCCGGAGTCGCCGTCGGTCTTCTTCGGCTCTGCGTCCGTCTTCGCCTCGGCGGTCTCGTCGGCCGGCTCGTCGGCCGCGTCCTTCTTGCCGAGGTCGACGGCCTTGTCGTCACCGGGGGCGTCGGCGGCGGTCTCGTCGGTCGCGGTGAGGGAGGAGGCGTCGTCCGGGACGATGTCAGCGTCGGACTTCAGGTCGTGCTCGATGCCGTGAACGATGCGGTTGTACTCGTCGTCGGTGAGGACGGCGCCGATGGCGTTCTTGGCGAAGAGCAGATCGACGCCGGGACCGGCGTCGACGAGGACGGTGTCCTCGTTCACTTCCTTGACCGTGGCGTACATGCCCCCGATGGTGCGGATACCGCTGCCGGGCTGCATCTGGTTCCGCATGTCGGCGGCCTGCTGCTGCTTCTTCTTGGCCGACCGGGTCATCAGGAACATGGCCCCGATGAGCACGATGAAGGGGAGGAGGGTCAGGAGACTCACGGGTCGGTACTTCCTTCACACGACCGCGCTGTGAGCGGCCAGCTGGTTGGGGGTATGTACGCCGCCGGCAAAGGCGGCATCGGCGGAGTCTAAGCGAGTCCGCGCGCATGGAACAACGCTCAGCATGGCACCGGGGTTCCCCCTGCGGCCACTGACCTCGCCGCCCCGAAGGCGTGACGGCGCCGTCACGCCCCGAACAGGTCCCCTTGTCCGTTTCCGGCGCTCTGGGAGCGTGGCGGGGTGAGGCCGAGATGCGCCCATGCGGCGGGGGTGGCGACCCGGCCGCGGGGGGTCCGGGCCAGCAGGCCCTCCCTGACGAGGAAGGGCTCGGCGACCTCCTCCACGGTCTCACGTTCCTCCCCCACCGCGACAGCGAGCGTGGAGAGGCCGACCGGGCCGCCGCCGAACAGCTTGAGCAGGGCTTCCAGCACACCCCGGTCGAGGCGGTCGAGGCCGCGGGCGTCCACCTCGTACACGGCGAGGGCCGCCGCGGCGATGTCCCTGGTGATCAGGCCGTCGGCCTTGACCTGCGCGTAGTCGCGGACTCGGCGCAGCAGGCGGTTGGCGATGCGGGGCGTGCCGCGGGAGCGCCCGGCGATCTCGGCGGCGCCCTCCGGCTCGATCTCGACTTCGAGGAGGCTGGCCGAGCGGTGGATGACCCGCTCCAGTTCGGCCGGTTCGTAGAACTCCATGTGCGCGGTGAAGCCGAAGCGGTCGCGCAGCGGGGGCGGCAGCAGGCCGGCCCGGGTGGTGGCGCCGACCAGGGTGAAGGGGGGCAGCTCCAGCGGGATGGCCGTGGCGCCGGGGCCCTTGCCGACGATGACGTCGACGCGGAAGTCCTCCATCGCCATGTACAGCATCTCCTCGGCGGGCCGGGACATGCGGTGGATCTCGTCGAGGAAGAGGACCTCGCCCTCCTGGAGGGAGGAGAGGATGGCGGCGAGGTCGCCGGCGTGCTGGATGGCGGGGCCCGAGGTGATGCGGATGGGGGCGCCCATCTCGGCCGCGATGATCATCGACAGGGTGGTCTTGCCGAGGCCGGGGGCGCCGGAGAGCAGCACATGGTCGGCGGTGGCCCCACGCGCGCGTGCGGCGCGCAGTACGAGGTCGAGCTGCTCGCGGACCTTCTCCTGGCCGATGAACTCGTCCAGGTCCTTGGGGCGCAGGGCGGCCTCGACGGCCTGGTCCTCACGGTCGGCGACGGAGTCCACCAGCCGCTCGGCGGCGTCGGCGTCGGTCGTGTCGTCCCAGTTCATGGAGTGTGCCTCGGAATCTCGGTACGGGGGTGCGGACGGCTCGGACTAGCGGGCGCGGTTCAGCGTCTGCAGGGCCGCCTTCAGCAGCTGCCCCACCTGGGGCGTGCCCTCGGCGGCCTCGGCCTGCGGGGCCACGGCGGTCACGGCCTCGTCGGCCTCCCGGGTCGCGTACCCGAGGCCGATCAGGGCCGCGTGCAGCTGGTCACGCCAGCCGCTGCTGACCGGTGCGCCGACGGCGGGTGCGCCGACCGGCGCGCCGAGCCGGTCCTTCAGCTCCAGGAGCAGCTTCTGGGCGCCCTTCTTGCCGATGCCGGGGACGGCGGTGAGGGCCTTCTCGTCCGCGGTCGCCACGGCCCGGCGCAGGGCGTCCGGGCTGTGCACGGCGAGCATGGCCTGGGCCAGCCGGGGGCCGACGCCGCTGGCCGTCTGGAGCAGCTCGAAGACCTGCCGTTCGTCGTCGTCCGCGAAGCCGTACAGGGTGAGGGAGTCCTCGCGGACGACCAGGGAGGTGTGCAGCTTGGCCGGCCGGCCCATGCGGAGCGTGGACAGCGTGTTCGGCGTGCACTGAACGGCCATGCCAACGCCGCCGACCTCGACGACGGCGGCGTCCGGAGCGAGTGCGGCCACTGTGCCGCTGACGAAGGCGATCATGCCGTCCGGCCTTTCGGTGCTTTGGCGGTGTGCAGGGCGACGGCCTGCTGGAGTCGGTTCTGCGCGGGGGCGCGCCAGATGTGGCAGATGGCGAGGGCGAGGGCGTCGGCCGCGTCGGCGGGTCTGGGCGGGGCGCTGAGCCGGAGCAGGCGGGTGACCATGGCGCCCACCTGTGCCTTGTCGGCGCGGCCGCTGCCGGTGACGGCGGCCTTGACCTCGCTCGGCGTGTGCAGCGCGACGGGGATGCCGCGGCGGGCGGCGCAGAGCATGGCCACGGCGCTGGCCTGGGCCGTGCCCATCACCGTACGGACGTTGTGCTGGCTGAAGACGCGCTCGACCGCGACGAACTCGGGCCGGTGCTCGTCGAGCCACTGCTCGATGCCCTGCTCGACGGCGACGAGGCGGTGGCCGAGGTCGGCGTCCGCGGGCGTGCGGACGACGCCGACGCCGATCATCGTGAGCGGCCGTCCGGCGACGCCCTCGACGACGCCGACACCACACCGGGTCAGTCCCGGGTCCACCCCCAGTACGCGCACGCGCCCTCCCCTTTTCGCGGCTGAACCGCCGCCGCTCTCGCGGACCTGGCTGAGCACCGTCGTGGCTCCTCGATTGAGGGTCGCGGTCCGTGGACGGTGATCTTTGGCTACGCCAGGCTATCCGCTGCCACCGACAACGACAGCGGGCCGGAGGACATGTGTCCCCCGGCCCGCCGAGATCGCGGCATGCGCGGCGCGTTACGCGTCGACCTTCTCCATGACCTCGTCACTCACGTCGAAGTTGGCGAAGACGTTCTGCACGTCGTCGCTGTCCTCCAGCGCGTCGATCAGCTTGAAGATCTTCTTGGCGCCCTCCTCGTCCAGCTCGACCTGCATGGTCGGGACGAAGTTGGCGTCGGCGGAGTCGTAGTCGATGCCGGCGTCCTGAAGGGCGGTGCGGACCGCGACCAGGTCGGTGGCCTCGCTGAGGACCTCGAAGCTCTCGCCGAGGTCGTTGACCTCTTCGGCGCCCGCGTCGAGCACGGCGGCCAGCACGTCGTCCTCGGACAGCTCGCCCTTGGGGACGATCACGACGCCCTTGCGGTTGAACAGGTACGACACCGAACCCGGGTCGGCCATGGAGCCGCCGTTGCGGGTCATGGCGACACGGACCTCGGAGGCGGCGCGGTTGCGGTTGTCGGTGAGGCACTCGATGAGCACCGCGACACCGTTGGGACCGTAGCCCTCGTACATGATCGTCTCGTAGTCGGCGCCGCCGGCCTCGAGGCCGCCGCCGCGCTTGACCGCGGAGTCGATGTTCTTGTTCGGTACCGACTGCTTCTTCGCCTTCTGGATGGCGTCGTAGAGGGTGGGGTTGCCCTCGATGTCGACGCCGCCCATCCGGGCAGCCACCTCGATGTTCTTGATCAGCTTCGCGAAGAGCTTGCCGCGCTTGGCGTCGATCACGGCCTTCTTGTGCTTCGTCGTAGCCCATTTAGAGTGGCCGGACATCTGCCTGTCTCCTTCGCGTAACCCATCTCAGCAACGAACGCAGGAATCCTACAAGGATCCGGCTGTCCGGTTCGCCCGCACCATGTCGACGAACAGGGCGTGGACGCGGTGGTCGCCGGTCAGTTCCGGGTGGAACGACGTGGCCAGCGCGGTGCCCTGGCGGACCGCGACGATGTGGCCCTCGTGCTCGGCGAGCACCTCGGCCCGGGCGCCGACGGACTCCACCCAGGGGGCGCGGATGAAGACGCCCTCCACCGGGTCGCCCTCGATGCCCTGGATGCCGACGGCCGCTTCGAAGGACTCGTTCTGCCGGCCGAAGGCGTTGCGGCGCACGATCATGTCGATGCCGCCGAGGGTCTCCTGGCCCGATCGCGGGTCGAGGATCTTGTCGGCGAGCATGATCATGCCGGCGCAGGTGCCGTAGACGGGCATGCCGTCCCGCACGCGCGCGCGGAGGGGCTCCATCAGGCCGAACAGGACGGCCAGCTTGGAGATGGTGGTGGACTCGCCGCCGGGGATGACGAGGCCGTCGACCTCGGCGAGTTCGTCGGGGCGCCGCACCGGCCTGGCCACGGCATCGGCCGCGGCCAGGGCGACGAGGTGCTCCCGTACGTCGCCCTGGAGGGCCAGGACGCCTATGACGGGGGTGTCGCTCATGGGTTCCTGTGCCTTACCAGCCGCGGTTGGCGTAGCGCTCGGCCTCGGGGAGGGTGTCGCAGTTGATGCCGACCATGGCCTCGCCGAGGTTGCGGGACGCGTCGGCGATGATCTTCGGGTCGTCGTAGAAGGTGGTGGCCTTCACGATGGCGGCGGCGCGCTTGGCCGGGTCGCCGGACTTGAAGATGCCGGAGCCGACGAAGACGCCCTCGGCGCCGAGCTGGCGCATCAGGGCCGCGTCGGCCGGGGTGGCCACGCCGCCGGCGGAGAACAGCACGACGGGGAGCTTGCCGAGTTCGGAGACTTCCTTGACCAGCTCGTACGGGGCGCGCAGCTCCTTGGCGGCGGCGTACAGCTCGTTGTTGTCGTAGCCGCGCAGGCGGGCGATCTCGTTCTTGATCTGGCGCAGGTGGCGGACGGCCTCGACGACGTTGCCGGTGCCGGCCTCGCCCTTGGAGCGGATCATGGCCGCGCCCTCGGCGATGCGGCGCAGGGCCTCGCCCAGGTTGGTGGCGCCGCAGACGAAGGGGGTGGTGAAGGCGAACTTGTCGCTGTGGTTGACCTCGTCGGCCGGGGTGAGGACCTCGGACTCGTCGATGTAGTCGACGCCGAGGGACTGCAGGACCTGGGCCTCGACGAAGTGGCCGATGCGGGACTTGGCCATGACCGGGATCGAGACGGCGTCGATGATGCCCTCGATCATGTCCGGGTCGGACATGCGGGCGACGCCGCCGTCCTTGCGGATGTCGGCGGGGACCCGCTCCAGGGCCATGACGGCGACGGCGCCCGCGTCCTCGGCGATCTTGGCCTGCTCCGGCGTGACGACGTCCATGATCACGCCGCCCTTGAGCTGCTCGGCCATGCCGCGCTTCACTCGGGCGGTGCCGGTCTCGGGAGCCTGGTTTTCGGAGATGGACACGGGTGACCTCGCTGATGGGAAAGAGGGTTTCTGCAGCACTGAGGAAACGTGAGAGAACCAGGCCACAGCAAGGGCCAATGAGAACGCCGTGGATCCTTTTGCGACGGACGGCCGGAAAACGACAGGTGAACGGGGCTCAGGAGGCCCGGTCCACCAGGGCCGCCGGAGGCTCGTCGTCCATTTCGAAGGCCATCGGGAAGGGCGCGTGACCGGCCAGGCGGAACCAGCGCACCTTGCGGTGCCGGCGCAGGGCCCGGGCCGCGCGTACGGCGTCGTTGTGGAAGCGCCGGGCCATCGGCACCCTGCGGACCGCCTCGGTGAGTTCCCGGGCCGCCTCCTCTCCCCCGGGCGCCTCCCGCACCGCCTCCACCTGCGGGGCCTCGCCGAAGACGGCCCGCAGCGCCTGGCTCAGTTCGCTCTCGGCCACCTCCCGCTGTTCCTCCTCGGCCTGCCGGGCGGCGTGCGCGGCCTCGTACAGCACGATCGAGGCGGCCGGGTCGAGGACCCCCGACGTCGCGAGCTCCTGCGCCACCGAGGCGCGCCGCAGCAACTGGGCGTCCAGGGCCGCGCGGGCGGCGTCGATCCGGGCGTGGAGGCGGTCGAGCCGGCCGGCGGTCCAGCTCAGGTAGAGCCCGATCGCGACCAGGGCGACGGCGATCCAGATGAGAGTGGTGGTCACGGGCGGCAAGGCTAGCGCCACGAGGGTCCCCGCCGTTCGCCCCGCCCCGCCCCGCCCGTGATCAGCGGTTGCGGTCCTCCGCCAGGGGCGGGATGGAGATCAGTGTCTTGAAGTGCCCCTTGGGGTGGCCCTCGCCGACGAGTTGCCGCTCCGCCTCGACCCAGGCGTGGGCGGCGAAGGGGTGGGTGCGCACCCCGGTGCACCAGGTGGGCCAGGCACCGCGCATGCGGCACAGCAGAGCGGTGGCGATGGAGCGCTGCAGGCAGCCCTGTCCGGCGCAGCGCAGACTGACGGACACGACCTCCTCGCGGGCTCTGAGCGCCTGCGCGACCGTCGCGGGTGCGGCGCCCCGGCGGGCGAACTCCAGGACGGTGCGCAGCCGGGCGGGTCTGACCTTGGCCAGCAGCCGGGCGACGCCCACGGCCAGCAGGGGCAGGACGCGGCGGTGCACAGGGAGACGGCGCCGTTCGGCCAGCGCGACGGGCATGCTCACGAGATCACCAGTTCCGAGCCTCGCAGTCGCTCGATCACGGCGCTCACGTCGCGTTCGGCCTGCTGGGAGTCGATCCCGTACCGGCTCGCGAGTGCGGTGGCGATGGCGGCGGGCTGGTGTCCGTCGAGCAGTTCGCGCAGCACGTGGGCGCCGGTGTTGTTCAACTGCCAGTACCGTCCGGTGCGTTCGTTGAGCAGGACCGTGCCGTCGTCGGTGTCGGTGGTGCTCACGTCAGGGTGCAGGCGCACGGGCGTCGAACCTCCAGGCAGGGGTGGGGCGGGTGGCGGCGCGCAGCCAGGTCTCGCAGCCGATGAGGGGTTCCAGGGCGATCCGCGTGGAGTTGTCCGGCTGGGGTGCGAGCAATCGGGTGCGCAGTTCCGCGGGGTCGATCAGGCCTCGGGCGGCCAGGGCCGAGTCGTCGAGCATCTCCAGGATCGCGGGCAGGTTGCGGCGCAGCCCGCTGTTGGCCTCGTCGCTGAACTCGCCCTTGGTGGAACGGCCCAGCACGGGCTGCGGGACGATGCCGCGCATCGCGTCGGCCAGCAGGGGCTTGTAGCGCCAGGGGCCCGCGTGTTCGTCGGCCCGGACCGCCAGGACCGCTTCCACCACGCGGTCGTCGAAGAAGGGCGAGTCGAGTTGTACGCCGTCGTCGGCGAACACGCGGGCCAGTTGCCGGTACCAGGGGGCGGCGGTGCGCACGGCGAGGAGCGACTGGTGTTGTGCCAGGTCGCCGGAGAGCGGCCGCACCCGGGTCGCGGTGTCCCGCAGGGCCTCTCGGGCGGCCTCGATCGCGGTGCCGGTCGCCCAGGAGGGTGCGCGCAGCGTCCACAGGCCCCACCCGAGAGCGGGTCGGCGTTTGGGCGGGGGCGGGTCGGTGAGCCGGTCGGCCTGGCTGCGCCACCAGGCGGCTTCGTCACCGGGGCGGGTCAGCGCGGCCAGGGTCGGCAGGACGGGCCAGCGGCTCAGCGCGGCGTATCCGCGGACGTGCCGCAGGGCGGTCAGCGGACGGCGGCGGAGCAGTCCGTGGAGGTAACCGGGGAACGGGGTGAACAGTTCGTCGCCGCCGTGTCCGGCGAGGTGTCTGCGCGATCCGGTGCCGGCCAGCAGGCGGGCCGTGTGCCGGGTGCGGGCCAGGGTGCGGGCGAACGGGTAGGGCCCCTCGGTGTCCACCGGCTCGTCGCAGTCGGTGAACAGGGAGGGGAGGTCGCCCGGAGGGACCACGAGGTGCTCGGCCCGGTCGAGGGCACCGATGGCGTGGGTGGCGAAGGCGGCGTCGTCGTTGCCCGCCTCGGCCTCGCCCCAGCGGAACGTCAGCAGGTCGGGCGTGCGCCGGGCGGCGAGGAAGCACAGCGAGGTGGAGTCCATGCCGCCGGACAGGTCCGTGCTCAGCCGGCCCCGCTCGGGCGCGCGGTCGTCGAAGGCCGAGGTGAGAGCCTGCCGCACCGCCTCGGCGCCTGCCGTCAGGGTCAGTTCGGGGGCTGGTGGCCGCCACCAGCGTGTCTCACGGATCCGCTCGTGTTCCCACACCAGGCAGTGGTCCGGGGCGAGGGCGGATATGCCGGCCCAGAGGGGCCGGTCGCCCAGCGGAGGCGGCAGGAACCCACCGGTGGCCACGCGCAGGGCCAGCGCCTGCTCGTCGATCCCGGCACCGGTCATCGCGGCGAGGACATCGGCCCGGTCCGCTGCCACCTCGACCTCGTTCGTCCGGGTGCGGAACACCCGGCGCAGTCCGGTCACGCTGCCCTGGAAGCGAACCTCCCCGTGGGCCGAGACGACCAGGTGGCAGGAGCCGGGGAGGGACGTGGCGAGCGCGTCCGCGTCGGACACCGTCCGTATCCGGGCGGCCAGTTCGCAGAGCCGGGCGGCGGGGACGGGGCAGACCCCGACCACCGCCACCCGCACCGGGCCCGCGGTGACCACCGTGATCTCGCCGGTGGACCAACGCCCCACCAGCCACGGCCGCCCCGAGGCGTGCGCGTACTCCTGCGGCGACGCCCACGGCACGGCCGCGCGAACGGCGGCCGCCGCTGCCGTGTCCGGCAGGACCACGAACCCGGTGCTGCTCATCTGCTCATCTCTCCGAGCGTGCTCGTGCCGGCGAGAGCCGGCGAGACGACTGTCAGAAGCCGCCCGAGTAGTGACCGAAGATGTCGTTGCCCCAGCCGATGAAGCCCAGGGTGTCCTCGTTGAACTCTCCGACCTCGGTCAGCGTCGGCGGGGCGTACGGCTCGGCGGTCGTGAGCTCGGTCTGCTCGTCCACAACATCTCCTCCCGTTACAAGGGGCAGCCGGTCAGCTACCCATTGCACCGTACATTCGATATTGATTCATGATCCATCGGTTTTCACTCAAGTCCCGGCAGCCACTTCGCACACTCGAGCGACACGGAAAGATCACGGGTGATCTGCGCAATCGATCATTCGGCACATGACACACGCACGCCCGACCCGCCGTTTCGGCATGGCTTGAAAAGGACCCGGCGCCCGCCCGTCAGTCGCGGGCGAACCCCAGCCGCCCCCACAGCCCGGTCGTCCGCTCGTCCTCGGCCACCGCCGCCGCTCCGGCCGTCACGGTCTCGTAGACGGACAGGATGTCGGCGCCGACGGTCGACCAGTCGAAGCGCCGCACATGGGCGCTGCCCCGCTCGCGCAGCTCCGCCAGCCGCTCCGGGTCCGCCAGGAGCCGTACGGCCGCGTCGGCGAGGGCGTCGGCGTCCTCGTTGGGGAACAGTTGGCCGGCCGCTCCCCGGTCCAGGACCTGGGCGAAGGCGTCCAGATCGGAGGCGAGGACGGGGGCTCCCGCGGACATGGCCTCGACGAGGATGATGCCGAAGCTCTCGCCGCCGGTGTTGGGCGCCACGTACAGGTCGACGCTGCGCAGGAAGCGGGCCTTGTCCTCGTCGCTGACCATGCCCAGGAACTCGACGCGGGCGCGCAGCTCGGCCGGCAGGGACTCGACGGCCTCCTTCTCGTCGCCGCGCCCGGCCACCAGCAGCCGGGTCTGCGGACGCGCGGCGAGGATCTTCGGCAGGGCCTTCATCAGCACCGGGAGTCCCTTGCGGGGCTCGTCGATACGCCCTATGAAGCCGATCGTGTCGCCCTGCCACTCGGCCTTCGGCTCGGCCTCGGCGAAGAAGTCGACGTCGACGCCGTTGGGGATCACGACCGCGTCGCCGCCGAGGTGCTCCACCAGCGTGCGGCGGGCGTACTCGCTCACCGCGATCCGGGCGCTGATCTTCTCCAGGGCGGCCTGGAGGATCGAGTACGCGGCGATCATCGCGCGGGAGCGCGGGTTGGAGGTGTGGAACGTCGCCACGATCGGCCCCTGGGCGGCCCAGCAGGTCAGCAGGCCCAGCGACGGGGAGGTCGGCTCGTGGATGTGGATCACGTCGAACGCGCCGTCGTGCAGCCAGCGGCGCACCCGGGCGGCGCTCAGGAAGCCGAAGTTCAGCCGGGCCACCGACCCGTTGTAGGGCACCGGCACCGCGCGCCCGGCCGAGACGACGTACGGCGGCAGCGGGGTGTCGTCGTCGGCCGGGGCCAGCACGGACACCTCGTGGCCGAGGCGGAGGAAGTACTCGGCGAGGTCACGGATGTGGAACTGGACGCCACCCGGTACGTCCCAGGAGTACGGGCAGACGATGCCGATCCTCACGTGGATCCCTTCGCTGGATCGAGGTCGGCGAGCCACAGGCGCTGCAGCATGTGCCAGTCCTCCGGATGGTCGGCGATCCCGGTGGCGAAGGCGTCGGCCAGCGCCTGCGTCATGACGGAGGTCTTCTCGGCGCGCGTGCCCGATTCGGGGACCTCGACGGCCGGGTGGACGCGGCCCCGCATCACGGGCGAGTCGTCGTACCAGAGGGTCACCGGCAGCAGCAGGGCGCCGGTCTGCTGGGCGAGCAGGGCCGGTCCGGCCGGCATCCGGGCCGTGTCGCCGAAGAAGTCCACCTCGACGCCCGAGGCGGACAGGTCGCGGTCGGCGACCAGGCAGACCAGGCCGCCCTCGCGCAGCCGCCGGGCCAGGGTGCCGAAGGCGGTGCCGCCGCTGTGCGGCAGGACCTCCATGCCGAGGCCCTCGCGATAGGCGACGAACCGGTCGTAGAGCGTCTCGGGCTTCAGGCGCTCGGCGACCGTGGTGAAGGGGATGCCGAGCTTCGTGGTGACCCAGGCGCCGGCGAGATCCCAGTTGGCGAGGTGCGGCAGGGCGAGGACGACGCCCTTGCCGGCGGCCAGGCCCTCGGTGAGGTGGTGCAGGTCCTTGCCCTCGAAGCCGCCCTTGATCCGGTCCTCGCTCCAGGCCGGGAGGCGGAAGGACTCCATCCAGTAGCGCAGGTAGGAGCGCATGCCCGCGCGGGACAGCTCGGCGAGGCGCTCGGGGCTCGCGCCGGGCACCACGCGCGCGTAGTTGCTCTCCAGGCGCTGGACGCCCTTGCCGCGCTGCTTCCAGGCCAGGTCTGCGATGGTCCGGCCGAGCCGTGCGGCGACCGGCTCGGGGAGCTTCTTGACCGTGCCCCAGCCGAGGCCGTACAGCGCGTCCGTCAGCCGGTCCTGTGCGCTCACGTGGCCGCCTCGCTCCCGTGAGAGGCGTTCCGCTGCTCGTCCTCATTTTCCTGCCCGTCCGGCGTGGCCGCCGCGGCCTCGGCCTCCGCGGACTCCCGGCGGACCGTGACGACCCGCTGGATGAGCGTGACGAGGCTGCCCACGGCGACGATCCACAGGGCGACGGGCAGCAGGTACTGGATGCCGGGCACACCGAACGTGTGCAGGCCCGCGAGCCCGGCCGCGACCAGGGAGATCACCAGACGCTCGGCCCGCTCGACGAGCCCGTTGACCGCGACCGGCAGGCCGATGGACTCGCCCCGGGCCTTGGTGTACGACACCACCTGGCCGCTGGCCAGGCAGAAGATCGAGACGGCGCACAGGACGAGGTCGTCGCCCCCGCCGGCGTACCAGAGGATGAAGCCACCGAAGATCGCGCCGTCGGCGACCCGGTCGAGCGTGGAGTCCAGGAAGGCGCCCCAGCGGCTGGAGCGGCCGAGCTGACGGGCCATGTTGCCGTCGACCAGGTCGGAGAACACGAACAGCGTGATCACGACCGTGCCCCAGAAGAACTCGCCCATGGGGTAGAAGACCAGCGCGCCCGCTACCACACCGGCGGTGCCGATGAGGGTGACCGTGTCGGGGCTGACGCCCCGGCGGATGAGAAACGCGGCGAACGGTGTGAGGACACGCGTGAAGAATGCACGCGCGTACTTGTTCAGCATGGCCTTCCCGAGGGTCGGTGTCGCCGTCTGGCCCCTGCTGGCCACCGGCTGGCCCATCGTAGTCACGCGCGCGCGTGGGCGAGGCGCGGGCACCCTGACCCCTTTCGGGGGAACCCTCCGGCCGCTGGTGGGCCGTGGGATCGCGTCGTTCGTATGGACGCACCGTGACGGGAGTGGGAAGGTCGAATGACCGCGGGCGTCGCCGGAGCCGCACCGCACGCGGATTCCGCGTGTCCGCGCCCACAGTGACCTCACCGTGCACGGGAGGCAGGATCATGGGCGACAAGGCACAGACACACCCTGGGGCCGCCGGCAGGGCACGAGCGGCCGACCACCCTCAGTCCGTACGGAATGTGGTGCTGGTCGGCCACTCCGGATCGGGAAAGACCACGTTGGTCGAAGCCCTCGCGCTCACGGCGGGGGCGGTGAACCGGGCGGGCCGCGTGGAGGACGGCGGCACCGTCTCCGACTACGACGACATCGAGCACCGGCAGCAGCGTTCGGTACAGCTCTCCCTGGTGCCCGTCGAGTGGGACGGCATCAAGGTCAATCTCCTCGACACCCCCGGATACGCCGACTTCGTCGGTGAACTCAGGGCCGGTCTGCGCGCGGCGGACGCGGCCCTCTTCGTCGTCTCGGCCTCGGACGGCGTGGACGGCTCGACCCGCACGGTGTGGGAGGAGTGCGCGGCCGTGGGCATGCCCCGGGCCATCGTGGTCACGCACCTGGAGTCGGCGCGCGCCGACTTCGAGGAGATGACCCGCAGCTGCGCCGAGGCCTTCGGCGCGGACGACCCCGACGCGGTCCTGCCGCTCTACCTGCCGCTGCGCGGCCCCCAGGCGCCCGACGGGCACGCGCCCGTGACCGGGCTGATCGGCCTGCTGTCGCAGAAGCTGTTCGACTACTCGACCGGTGAGCGCAAGGAGTCCGAGCCGGGCGAGGACCAGCTGCCGCTGATCGAGGAGGCCCGCAACCGGCTCATCGAGGGGATCATCGCCGAGAGCGAGGACGAGACCCTCATGGACCGCTACCTCGGCGGGGAGCCCGTCGACGTCAAGACGCTCATCGAGGACCTGGAACGGGCCGTCGCGCGCGGGGTCTTCTTCCCCGTCCTGGCCGCCGCCCCCGCGGGTGAGGGCGCCCGGCAGGGGCTCGGCACCCTGGAACTGCTGGAGCTGATCACACGGGGCTTCCCGACGCCGCTGGAGCACGAGACGGTGCGGGTCACGACCATCGACGGCAAGCCGCGCCAGCTCAAGCCGTGCGACCCGGACGCCCCGCTGGTCGCGGAGGTCGTGAAGACCTCCTCGGACCCCTACGTGGGCCGGCTGTCGCTGATCCGCCTGTTCTCCGGCACCCTGCGCGCCGACCAGACGGTCCACGTCTCCGGGCACGGGCTGGCCGATCGCGGACACGAGGACCACGACCTCGACGAGCGGATCGGCGCCCTGTCCACGCCGTTCGGCAAGCAGCAGCGCCCGGTGTCGCACGTCATCGCGGGCGACCTGGCGTGCGTGGCGAAGCTGGGCCGCGCCGAGACCGGCGACACCCTGTCCGCCAAGGACGACCCGCTGCTCATGGAGCCGTGGCGGATGCCCGACCCGCTGCTGCCGCTGGCCATCCAGGCGCACAGCAAACCGGACGAGGACAAGCTGTCCCAGGGCCTGGCCCGGCTGGTGGCCGAGGACCCGACGATGCGGCTGGAGCAGAACCAGGACACCCACCAGGTGGTCCTGTGGTGTCTGGGCGAGGCGCACGCCGACGTGGCCCTGGAACGGTTGCGCAGCCGGTACGGCGTCCAGGTCGACGTCGTCCCCCACCGGGTGTCCCTGCGCGAGACGTTCGCGACCAAGTCGGCCGGCCGCGGTCGGCACGTCAAGCAGTCCGGCGGGCACGGGCAGTTCGCGATCTGCGAGATCGAGGTCGAACCGCTGCCCGGCGGGTCCGGCATCGAGTTCGTCGACAAGGTCGTCGGTGGGGCGGTGCCCCGGCAGTTCATCCCGTCGGTGGAGAAGGGCGTACGGGCCCAGGCGGCGAAGGGGGTCGCGGCCGGGTACCCGCTCATCGACGTACGGGTGACGCTCCTGGACGGCAAGGCGCACTCGGTGGACTCCTCCGACGCCGCCTTCCAGACGGCCGGCGCGCTCGCGCTGCGGGAGGCCGCGGCCGGCGCGAGGATCCATCTGCTGGAGCCGGTGGCCGAGGTGTCGGTGCTGGTCGGTGACGACTTCGTGGGCGCCGTGATGAGCGACCTGTCGGGGCGGCGCGGCCGGGTGCTCGGCACCGAGCAGACCCCGGGCGGGCGCACCCTGATCCGGGCCGAGGTTCCGGAGATCGAGATCGGCCGGTACGCCATCGATCTGCGGTCGATGTCGCACGGCACGGCGGGGTTCGGCCGCCGGTACGCGCGGCACGAGCCGATGCCGCAGCAGGTCGCGGACCGGTTGCGTGAAGAGGAGCGCAAGGCCTCGTAGTTGGCGCCGGGCGCCACCAAGTGCCCTTGTGGGAGCTCCCCTCCGCGGGGGCGGGCGGCTTGACGGGCCGCCCGCCCCCGCTCACCGGTGTGGACGGATACGCTGATGACCTGATCAACAGGTGTGCGGAGCGCGGAAGTCGGGAAGGCCGCAGATGCGGATGCGGCAGCGATGGGGGCGGCAGTGACGGACGGATTCGACTTCAGCCCGGGAGCCCAGGTGCCCCTGGCGGGTGCGAGCGGCCAGACGGCGGCGACCTATGCGCTGGCCGCGGCGGCGTACCGGGACGACGAGGTCACCAAGATCCTGGCCGCCGACAACGAGTGGCACCAGTCGAAGGTGACGCCCCCGCGCTCCTGGGCGAAGATCTTCCGCCCCAGGTTCGGCGAGGCGTTCTCCCGCGCGGTGATCGACCGGATGCTGGGTGCCGGGCGCAAACCGGTCATCCAGTCCTTCGGCATCGAACCGCAGGTCGTCGTGGAGCACTGCCTGGCGGCCCACCGCATCCGCCGCGACCGCGACAACTGGCTCGCGGCGATCACGGTGATCTGCGGGGTGCTCTTCCTGCCCGGCTTCCTCGTGTGGCTGCTGGTGTTCACGCTGCGCACGACCATGGCCAAGCGCGAGGACAAGCGGGCCGGCGCCCTCGCCACGACGCTGCTGGTCGCGGTGGGCGCGCTGGCCGTGCTGTTCCTGATCCGCATGCCGTTCACGGGCTTCTGGGCCCTGTACGGGCGCGCGGCGGTGATCATGCCGGTGGTCGGCTGGTTCTGGGCCAAGCAGATCTGCGAGCGGACGGCCCGTGACCTGCGGGAGCGCTGGTCGAGTCTGCTGTCGGGCGGTGGTGTCGGCGCCAAGATCCCCGAGGCCGTGCCCGGCAACCCCGGTGACGCGGCCGAGCAGGTCCGCAAGGAGCTGGCCCGTCTCGCCGCCGAGCAGCGGTCCAACTCGGTCTTCTACGCCGGCCCCAAGGGCATACTCGGCATGGGCACGCGGTGGGGCAGCTGGCAGCTGGCCGAGGAGCTGGTCTCCGCCGAGCCGGGCAAGGAGTTCCACCCCTTCCGCAGCTGGGACGTCATCGTGGCGATCCAGGGCGGTCTCGGCATGCTGGAGCGCACGTCGATCAACACCGGCGGCTTCCCCAAGCCGTCCATCACGCACTGGATCGTCACGCCGATCGGTGAGAAGGCGACGGACGTGTCCCGGCCGAGCGGCACGGACGTCGACGCGTACACGGTCCGGACGCACGCCATCCAGGACATCTGCAACAAGCAGCAGTTCGGCAGCGGCGACCGGCACTACCTGGGCGTGCAGTGGACGTTGTGGGACGGTCACCTGGTGATCACGATGCTGATCACGGTGACCGTGCTGCACGACACTCTGCGCATCGAGGTCACCGGGCACGCGCTGGGGCCGGTCAACCCCCTGTTCAACGAGAAGCCGGCGGCCAAGGAGAAGGCGGTGCAGAAGGCTCTGAGGTTCTGGGAGACCCGCACCGTGAAGCTCCCGCTGATCGACGCCGACGAGGTGGTACGGCTGGCCGCGCGCGCCCCGCTGACCTGGTACCCGCCGCTGCTGAACTGGCTCGGCGGCAGTCTGACGCTGCCCGAGCCGTTCGGTCTGCGGCACGCGTGGGCCGACCAGCCGTGGCGGCACCGGTTCATGGCCGACGACGCGCTGCGGGCGGCCACGCCGGTGCTGCGCGTGGTGCACACGGCGGCGCTGAAGGTGCTGCGGGAGAACGGCGTGGACGTGGAGAAGTTCGGCTCCAGGTCGGCGGCGCTGAGTGGGGCTGTGCAGGAGGCTTCGCCCAAGAAGGCGGATGTGTACGACGCCTGATGGTCGAGGAGCTCTGCGTTGCAGCTGGGGCGGGGTGGGGGCGCGACCCGGCGCTGCGGGGTGCCGCCTGCGCCCACCCGTGCCGCCCTGGGGGCACCTCCACCTCCCAGGCCCTTACGGCACTGGGGGAGGCACGACTGCCCGCAGGCTAGGCCGTCGGCCAGGCCTCCGCCAGCATCTTCCGTGTGTCCGCCAGCAGCTGCGGCAGCACCCGCGTGTGACCCACCACCGGCATGAAGTTCGTGTCGCCGCCCCAGCGCGGCACGATGTGCTGGTGCAGGTGTGCGGCGATGCCCGCGCCGGCGACCGTGCCCTGGTTCATGCCGATGTTGAAGCCGTGTGCGCCGGAGGCCGTGCGCAGGGCCGTCATGGCCTGCTTGGTGAGTTCGCCGAGCTCGGCGGTCTCCCCCGCCGTGAGATCGGTGTAGTCGGCGACGTGCCGGTAGGGCACGGTCATCAGGTGCCCGCCGTTGTACGGGTAGAGGTTGAGCACCGCGTAGACCTGTTCGCCGCGCCGGACGACGAGCCCGTCCTCGTCGGACTTGGCCGGGATCGAGCAGAAGGGGCAGCCGTCGCCGGCGCCCGGGCCGGTCGGCTTGTTCTCGCCCTGGATGTAGGCCATCCGGTGGGGCGTCCACAGACGCTGGAACGCGTCCTGCGTCCCGACTCCCTGCTGCTGCTCCGGCTCACTCGTCATGCAGTGCAGCATATGGCGTGGAGCTGGGGGTACGGCAAAGGCCCCCGGGATCTCCCCGGGGGCCTTCGCACCGTGTGATCAGACCTGGGCACGCTCCTCGACGACCTTCAAAATCTTCGCGATGGCCTCGTCGAAGGGGATGCCGTTCTCCTGTGAGCCGTCGCGGTAGCGGAAGGACACGGACTCGTTCGACATGTCCTCGTCGCCCGCGATGACCATGAAGGGCACCTTCTGCTTCTGGGCGTTGCGGATCTTCTTCTGCATGCGGTCGGAGGAGGAGTCGACCTCGACGCGCAGGCCCTTCTTCTTGGCCGCGGCGGCGAACTTCTCCAGGTACTCCACGTGCGCGTCGCCGATCGGGATGCCGACCGCCTGAACCGGGGCCAGCCACGCCGGGAAGGCACCCGCGTAGTGCTCCAGGAGCACCGCGAAGAAGCGCTCGATGGAGCCGAACAGCGCGCGGTGGATCATGACGGGGCGCTGCTTGGAGCCGTCCGCGGAGGTGTACTCCAGGTCGAAGCGCTCCGGCAGGTTGAAGTCGAGCTGGATCGTCGACATCTGCCAGGTGCGGCCGATGGCGTCCTTGGTCTGGACGGAGATCTTCGGGCCGTAGAAGGCGGCGCCGCCCGGGTCGGGGACGAGGGGCAGGCCCTGCTTCTCGGCGACCTGGCGGAGCGTCTCCGTGGCCTCCTCCCAGGCCTCGTCCGAGCCGACGAACTTCTCCGGGTCCTTGGTGGACAGCTCCAGGTAGAAGTCGGTCAGGCCGTAGTCGCGCAGCAGGCCGAGGACGAAGGTGAGCGTCTTGTCGAGCTCCTCCGACATCTGCTCGCGGGTGCAGTAGATGTGCGCGTCGTCCTGGGTGAAGCCGCGGGCGCGGGTCAGGCCGTGCACGACGCCGGACTTCTCGTACCGGTACACGGTCCCGAACTCGAAGAGGCGCAGCGGCAGTTCACGGTAGGAACGCCCGCGCGCGTCGAAGATCAGGTTGTGCATCGGGCAGTTCATGGGCTTGAGGTAGTAGTCCACGCCCTCGTCGAGCTGCATGGGCGGGTACATGCCGTCGGCGTACCAGTCCAGGTGACCCGAGGTCTCGAAGAGCTTCCCCTTGGTGGCGTGCGGGGTGTAGACGAACTCGTAGCCCTCTTCCTCGTGGCGGCGCCGCGAGTAGTCCTCCATGACCCGGCGGATGATGCCGCCCTTGGGGTGGAAGACGGCGAGGCCGGAGCCGATCTGCTCCGGGACGGAGAACAGGTCGAGCTCGCTGCCGAGCTTGCGGTGGTCGCGCTTCTCGGCCTCGGCGAGGAACTCCAGGTGCGCCTTGAGCTCGTCCTTGGTGGGCCAGGCGGTGCCGTAGATGCGCTGGAGCATGGGGTTCTTCTCGCTGCCGCGCCAGTAGGCGGCCGCGTTGCGCATCAGCTTGAACGCCGGGATGTTCCGGGTGGTGGGCAGGTGGGGACCGCGGCAGAGGTCCTTCCAGCACAGGTCACCGGTCTTGGCGTCCAGGTTGTCGTAGATCGTCAGCTCGCCGGCGCCGACCTCGACGTCCGCGCCGTCGTCGTGCGAGGCGGAGCCCTTGAGGCCGATCAGCTCCAGCTTGTACGGCTCGTCGGCCAGTTCCTCGCGGGCCTCGTCGTCGGTGACGACACGGCGGGAGAAGCGCTGGCCGCGCTTCTGGATCTCCTGCATCTTCTTCTCGATGGCCTTGAGGTCATCGGGGTGGAAGGGCTTCTCGACGTCGAAGTCGTAGTAGAAGCCGTCCTTGACGGGCGGGCCGATGCCGAGCTTGGCCTCGGGGAAGAGCTCCTGCACGGCCTGTGCCATGACGTGCGCGGTGGAGTGGCGCAGGATGTTCAGGCCGTCCTCGGAGGAGATCTCGACGCCCTCGACCTCGTCTCCCTCGGACAGGGCGTACGACAGGTCCCTGAGCTCGCCTGCCACGCGCGCGGCGATGATCGAGCGCTCGCCGGCGAAGAGCTCGGCGGCCGTAGTGCCCGTCGTCACCACGCGTTCTTCCCGCTCGGAATCGCGCTGGATGATCACACGGACGTCTGACACCGGTCTCTCCTGACTGAAGGGGGCTGCGGCGCCATACCCGAGCGCGCGCACGAGTAAGGATCGTACCGACCCGGGACCGCCCTACGCGAAATCAGTCCCCGCGGTCACCTCCGGAGGCCGCCGCGGTCCCTCCCGCAGGCCGCCGCAGTCCCCTTCCTCGGACGTCCGCAGCCCCTCTCCCAGGCCCCTTCAGTCCCCGCCGCAGGCCTCCTCGAAGAAGTCGATGTTCTCGTGGAGCTCCTTCATCAGCCGGTCCCGTTCGGCGTCGTCGACCTGGACGGGGACGACGCCGTGGGCCCCGGTGAGGCGCCGGAAACCGCCCCGGCTCTCCAGCCGCCCCTGCACCCGTACCGGGAGTCCGACCAGGTGGGCGTGCCCGGCGATCCGGTAGGCCTCCTCGTCGAGGGTGATCCGCACATTCGGCACGTCGGCCCCGGCCAGCACGCGCAGCCGCACCGTGCCGTCGCCGCGCGGCCCGGACCTGCGCAGCCGTACGACCGCTCCCGTGATCCGCACCGGGACGGCGGGTTCCTCGCGCAGGTAGCGGGCGCCCGCCTCGCGCAGCACGGCCAGGTCGCCGGGTGAGAACTCGACGGGCTCGGCGGAGGGCGCGCAGCCCTCGGGCACACCGGCCGCCGGGGCCCACTCGACGGCGATCCGGGCGCCCTCCGTGCCCCGGACGAGGGCGACGAGGGCCTCGGTGAGCTCATGGCTCACTCCTGCTTGGACGGCGGCGTCGAAGGCGTCCATCCCGCCGGTGGCCCGCTGATAGTCGATGGCCTCCCGGGCGGCGAACAGGGCCTGGTGGAGGCGGACGGCCAGAGGGCGGCCGCCGGCGACCGGCACGAACGCGGTGAGCCGGCCGTCGGTGGCGGAGCCGACGAGGACGTTCTCCAGGGCAGCGGCGGCGGAGCGCCGGTGCCGGGCGCCGTGGTAACCGGCCCGGGCACGGGTGGCGAGGGCCGCCGCGAGCAGCATCCGGCGGGCGGCCCCGCGCAAACGGTCCTCGACGGTCCAGGAGGCCGCGCCGGCGGGTCCGGCGGGGACGTCGTGCCACCAGCGGATCTCGTCGCTGGGCACGGCGAGGGAGACGAGGACCTCGCGGGCGGAGGGCGAGCCGCTGCGGGACAGGGCGAGCAGGGCCTCGCCGAGCAGGTCGTCGCTGTCGGGGAAGGCGCGGCTCTCCGGCACCAGGAGGCTGGTGCCGCTGCCGCCGGGCCCGGGCGGGGTCCAGCGGCCGTAGCGTCCGGGGGCGCCGCCGCGCCGCTGCCAGCCGTGCCGGCGCAACAGGGCGCTCAGCACGGCCGGGTCGACGTCGACGGGCTCGGGCAGCGGGTCGCTCCAGGTGGTGTCGGCGGGGTGCGGCCGGACCTGCCTCAGTGGCTCCTCGGTCGGGCGGTGCGTCACGGTTTCCCTCCCGTCCCGACCCGCGTCATGATCTCGCAGAGGGCCCGGTCGTCGAAGATGCGCGAGGTCGGTATCCGCACGGTGGTGCGGCGGCGGCCGGTGATCGGCTGTCCGGCGAGGTTGGTCCAGTAGCAGCAGTGCCTGAGGTCGAGCCGGTCGTGGCTGGCGCGCAGCCAGTCGTCCTGGGAGCGCGGCACCAGCATCACCACCAGGATCTTGTGCACGGACACGGGGGTGCGGGCGAGCTTCGCCAGGTGGTCGTTGTCGAGCGTGAAGGAGAAGGTGCGCCCCGGTGGGTTGGGCGGCACCTGGTAGGTGGCCTTGAGCTGCACCTTGATGGTGACCTCGTCGTCGACCGTGTGCCCGGGGGCGCTGTGGCTGACGTGCCAGTCGATGCCGTTGTCGGGAAAGGGCTGGGACAGCGAGCAGCCGGCGGCCGCCGCGACGGCGTGTAGATAGCCGACCTGCAGTGTCTCCATGCAGGCGGTGGTGGCGAGAGTGCCGCGAGAGGGAGCCGTGCGCTCGGGCAGCAGCCCGCCCCGTTCGGGCTGCGCTATGGCCATGGCCAACAGCCTTCCAGAACAAGTGATTCCCCACTGCGGGCCGCTGAACTGCAACAACCCGTACTCCTGTTGTCTCCTTCCGGCGTACGGCGCAAACAGCCCGGGTATCACCGAATCGGGCAGCGGACGGTGCGTCAACTGCCGACGGTGAACGAGGGGTTGTGTGGCTATGACGACGTGCTGGTACGAGGGGCCGCTGGCCGCCTTCGACACGGAGACGACGGGCGTCGACGTCGAGACCGACCGGATCGTGTCGGCCGCCGTGGTCGTCCAGGATGCGCCGGGTGTCCGGCCGCGGGTGAGCCGTTGGCTGGTGAACCCGGGGGTGCCGGTGCCCGCCGAGGCGACGGCGGTGCACGGACTGACGGAGGAGCACCTGCAGCGCAACGGCCGGTGGCCGGCGCCGGTGGTGTACGAGATAGCGCAGGCGCTGGCCGAGCAGGCGCACGCCGGGCGCCCGGTCGTGGTGATGAACGCGCCGTTCGATCTGACCCTGCTGGACCGGGAGTTGCGCCGTCATCGCGCCTCGGCGCTCGGGCGCTGGTTCGAGTCGGCGCCGCTGTCCGTGCTGGACCCGCGGGTCCTGGACAAGCATCTGGACCGCTACCGCAAGGGCCGTCGCACCCTGACGGACCTGTGTGCGCACTACGGCGTCGCGCTGGACGGCGCGCACGACGCGGCGGCCGACGCCGTGGCGGCGCTGGAGGTCACGCGGGCGGTGGGCCGCCGGTTCGCGTCCCGGCTGGAGCGTCTCGCTCCGGATAAGCTGCACACCCTGCAGGCGGTGTGGCACGCGGCCCAGGCGCGGGGCCTGCAGGCGTGGTTCGCGCGCAGCGGTGTGGACGAGGCGGTCGACCCGGCGTGGCCGCTGCGTCCGGATCTGCCGGCGGCGGCTGCCTGAGCAGCCGGCGCGGGGCCGCGAGCGCATGAAAAAACCGGTCCGTCTGCGACGGACCGGCTGTTTCCGGTGGGCGATACTGGGTTCGAACCAGTGACCTCTTCGGTGTGAACGAAGCGCTCTCCCACTGAGCTAATCGCCCGGGAACGCACTGAACCATACAGGTCCGGGCACGCTTCCTTCAAACCGCTCGGAGGTGCCTGAGGAGTCCGCGCCGCCCGGACCGCATCATCAGCGCGTGGTTGGCGCGGAAGACGGGCCGTCCCGGTACGGCGAGCCGCCGCAGCAGCGGCTTGTTCACGCTGACGACCTGGTCGTACCGCGCGAGACTGCCGCTCCCGTGCGGCGTGACCGTCCAGCGCGCCCAGCCCTCCATGTCCCCGGTCAGGGCGGTCTCCAGCACACCGGCGGCACGGTCGCGCCGCACCTCGCGCGCCGTGAAGGTCATGTCGTACGGCAGGAGGGATCGGACGCGGATCACCCCGGTGGTGTCGTCGAGCCGGGTCACCTCCCGGACCTGGCGCCACCAGCTCGGGTAGCCCTCGGGACGCTCAAGCACGTCGTAGATGGCGGCGGGGGGTGCGGGCAGGGGCCACAGGCTGCGGAAGCGGTATTGGTTCCAGTCCATCCCGGTAGTCTGCCCACGCGCGGCACGGACTGTCTGAGTACGCGCCTGAGTACCCGCACTCATGCCGTGCCGGGTGACGCGGACCACACTGCGATCCATGACCCACCTACCGCCCCCGGCCGAGGAACTGCGGCTCCTCGACGCCGAACTCCGGCAACTGGACGCCCGGCGCTCGCAGTTGCTGACCCGTCGCGCCTGGCTGGTCGCGGCCCTGCGGCAGACGCAGCAGCAGTCGCGGCCTTGGGCCTCGGCGCAGCCCCCGGCCGCCGCACCGCCGCGTCCCGAGACGGCGGCGCCCAGCGTGCAGAACGTACTGCTGGTCCTCGGCGGTGTCCTGCTCACGCTCGCGGCGGCGGTGTTCACGCTGGTCAGCTGGGGGCAGATGGGGATCGCCGGGCGGGCCCTGGTGCTCGGCGCGGTCACCCTGGCCACGCTCGCCGCGCCCGTGGTCCTGCTGAAGCGGGGGCTGCGGTCGACGGCGGAGTCCGTGGCGGGCCTCGGGCTCGCCCTGACGGTCCTGGACGCCTACGCGCTGCACGCGGCGGCCCTCTCCGCGACGGACGGGACCGGGTACGCGGCCGCCGCGTCGGCGGTGCTGGCGGCGACATGGTCGGCGTACGGCCTGCTGCCGGTCACGTCCGCGCTGCGCCTGCCCCTGCCGTCCGCCCTGGTCGCGGCCCAGTTCCCGCTGCTGCTGTGGGCCCTGGCCGCCGACGCGAGTCCGTACACGATCACGGCCGCGTTGCTGGTGACAGCCGGGCTCGACGCGGTGGCGGCGGCGCGGTTGGCCGCCGGGGCGGTGCGGATCACCGCCGGCGTCGGTGCCTACGGCATGGGCGGCTGGGGTGTTCTGGGTGCCGGCTGGCTGTCCTTGACGGCCGGCGGTCCGGGTGACGCCTCCCGTGCCGGGGCGCTGCTCCTGCTCGCGGCGGCGATCGCCCTGGGCGCGGCCTGGCGGGGTCCGGGCATCGGGCACGCTCTCGGCCTCGCGGTCACGGCCGGTCTGCTCGTCGTGGGTGCGCTCGGTGGGGTGGCGCGTTCCGGGCTGCCCTCGGAGTGGGTGGTTCCGGCTCATCTGGCCGTCGGTGTGGCCCTGTTGGCTGCGGTGCGGGTCGAGCGGCTGCCGGACGCGATGCGGACGGGCTTCGCCTGGGCCTCCGGTGCCGTACAGGCGCTGGCGGTGCTGTGGACGCTGCCCGTCGTCGCCGTGGTGCTGCTGGGCCCGGCGGGTTGGCTGGGCCGGGTGTGGAGCGGTGCGCCGTCGGACGCCCGTGCGGCGGTGCTCGTCGAGGCGTCCTGGCCGCCGGACGCGGTGGTGGCTCCGGTCGTGCTGGTGGGCGTGGCGGCGGTGCTCGCCCTGGCGGTCCGTGCGCAGGTGTGGCGTCCGCGGGCCCGGCTCGGTGCTCTCTGCCTGCTGTGGGCCACGGCGCTGACACTCCCGGCGGTCCTGGAGATCCCGTATGTCGCGAGCCTGCTGGTCCTGGGCGTCATGACGGCGGCGGCGCTGTGCGCGTGCCGGGTCACGGCGTCGGCCGCGCGGGTCACGGCCCTCGTCCTGGCCCTGGTCACGGCCGCCGGCCTGACCCTGGCCTCCCTCGCCTCGCAGTCCGCGACCCTCGTCGTGCTGTCCGGGCTGACGGTGCTGTTCGCCGCGGCGTCGTGGCGGGCGGGTGTCGCGCCCTTCACGGCTCCGGCCGCTCTCGTCTGCGCCGCCGCGCTGGCCTCGGCGTCCGGCGCCGCAGCGGACTGGCCCGCGGCCCGAACCGCCCTGCTGGTTCTGCTGGTTCCCGCTGCCGCCGCCCTGCTGGCGGCGCGGCTGGGCGCATCCCGGGCGACGGTGCCCGTCGAGGCCGTGGGAGCCGCCCTCGGGCTGTTCGCCGTGGCGCTCACCGTCACCGACCCGCCGATGCTCGCGCTGGTGCTGGCCCTGTGCGGGGTGATCGCCGCGGGCACGGCCCTGCGCGCCGAGCGGCGTGCCGTCGGCTACGCGGCCACGGCCCTGTTCGTCCTGGCCGCGTGGGTGCGCCTGGCCTCCTGGGACGTCGGCACGCCCGAGGCGTACACGCTCCCGGTGACCGTCCCGGCGCTGCTCGTCGGAGCCCTGCGCCGGCGCCGTGACCCGCAGGCCTCCTCCTGGACGGCATACGGCCCGGGGCTCGCCGCCACGTTCCTGCCGAGCCTCGTCGCGGCCTGGGCCGATCCGCACTGGACGCGGCCGCTGCTGCTGGGCGTCGCGGCGCTGCTGGTCACCCTGCTGGGTGCCCGGCACCACCTCGGGGCACCCCTGGTGCTCGGCGGCGCGGTGCTGACCCTGGTCACGCTGCACGAACTCGCCCCGTACGTCGTGCAGGTGACGGGGGCGCTCCCCCGCTGGGCGCCTCCCGCCCTCGCCGGACTCCTGCTGCTCGCCCTCGGGGCGACGTACGAGCAGCGGATCCGGGACGTCCGGCGGGTGCGGGAGGTCCTGGGGAGGATGAACTAGCCCCTGGCTAGGGCATCTTGTCCCCGAGCAGGGCCAGGTTCTCGATGGCGGCGAGGCCGTACAGCGCGGTGTCGTTGGTGGCCACCCAGGTGGCCTCGCTGCCCGGCACCAGCGCGACCGGGCCGCTCACCTTCTCCGTCTTCCAGGGCGCGGACTCCTTGTAGCCGTCGGAGTTGTAGAACTTCTCCCAGGCCCGCTTGGCGAGCTTCTCGTCGCCGGTCTTGACGGCCGCGTACGCGTCGAGGCGCGAGTGGCCCTGGAAGAGCAGCAGGCTGCCGAAGTCGGAGCCGTAGCGGGCCTTCTGCTCGGCCTTGGTGGCGTTGAAGTAGCGGCAGTAGTCGAAGTACGCCTCGTTGAACTTCGGCATGTCGACCAGGTCGATGAGCTCGGCGCACAGCTCGTTGAGGCCGAAGACGGCCGACAGGTGCGAGACCTCCACCTTGGCCGCCCCGGCGACGGCGAACTTGCCGGTGTCGAGGTCGTACAGGCCGCTGCCCTGGACGAAGCCGTTGGGCTGGGCGGCGATGGTCTCCATCGTGGACAGCACGCGGGCCTTGGCCTTCTCCCACTTGGGGCCCTTGCGCTCCCACTCCGTCAGCCAGGCCGACACCAGGCCGCTCCAGTCCGTGCCGAAGCCGATCGACAGGGCGTGCCGGTCGGGGGTGTAGGGCTCGGTGCGGATCTTGCGGAGCGGGTCGAGGGCGAGGAACGTCTCGTCGGAGTCGACGTTGGCGTGCATGAGGTCGCCGACGCGTTCGTCCGCCGTGAGGAAGTAGTAGTAGCGCCGGTAGGTGGTGTTGGCGATGCGCTGCTGCTTGGCGCTGTCGGCGAAGTGCTGCACCCCATGGCGGGTGCCGAGGCCCGCCCACTTGCCCAGGTGGTAGACGTCGACCTCGCCGGTGTGCCGCGTCATCGCCTCGGCGAAGCGGAAGATGTCGGAGCGGCCGGAGCGCAGATAGGCGAACCAGAGCCACAGGTCCGGCGACAGCTCGGAGTTGTCCCAGGCGTAGCCGCCGATGTCGTACCGCCACTGGTGCCGGAACGTGTCGTAGGTGTGCATGATGTCGCCGTAGTCCCAGAAGCCGTACCAGCGGCGCTGCTCCACCTGGTCCTTGTAGTAGGTGAAGAGGAAGTCGAGGTGATCCTCGATCTTCGCCTTGGCCGGGGTGGAGCGGTCGGGCTCGGAGTACAGGTTCGGGCCGAAGACCTTGGCCTTGATGAGCTGCTTGGGCGGAGCGGCCAGCTGCGGCAGCACGCGGACGGCCTCGACCTGCTCGGCGAACCGGCCGGGGCTCGGGGTGGTCTCGTTGGCCCAGAAGAGGAGTTCGGAGGTGCGGGTGATGCCGTACGGGGTGCCGAACTCCGGCTCGTAGTCCTCGTAGGTGATGTTGAGGCCTTCGAGCTGCTCGGGGAAGGTGTCCTGGCCCATGCCGTCGTGGTAGAAGCGCATGTCCATGGGCTGCGCCTCGGGCGACCAGAGCCAGAGGGTCACCTCGGCCTCGTCGGTGTGGGCGTCCCGGATGTCGAGCTGGGCGGGGAACTTCTCCCAGAAGTCGCGCAGCCCGAAGGAGAACCCACCGCTCGCCCCGCCGACGTACCCGAAGCCGGAGGCGCGCCGGCCACCGCCCGCGGCGACCCAGCCGTGCCCCTTCTTGGTGCGCTTGCGCAGCGTGAAGCCGTCGGCGGACAGCTGCGAGAGGGTGTAGTCGCCCCACTCGGGGATGTACTGCAGCCGGGTCGTCACCCGCTGGTCCCAGGTGGCGGGGTCGGGCAGCTTCCTGCCCTCGAACTGGGCCGCCTGCACGGCCGCTCCGGGGTCCCGGCGCAGTCCGGTGATGCCCTTGACGGCCTCGCGCAGCAGCCCGGTGCCGTCGCCGCCGATGCGGATGTGGCGGTCGTACGACTCGTCCCGCAGGGGCACGGTGAAGCGGACGCCGAGGCCGCGGATGAAGTCGCCACTGGCCTTGCCCGGCTCCTGCTTGCCGTCGTAGGTGATGGTGTGCACCATGCGGAAGGAGTCGGCGCCCGCGTAGAAGTAGAGCCTGATCGAGAAGGGCAGCCAACCGCGGCCGCCCTTGCGGTGCTTGCCGTCGATGCGGACGACGGCGCGGACCGGGCCCGCCTGCTCGACCTCGACCTTGGAGATCGCGCCGTCGAAGCGCTCGGTCCTGACCGCGCCCTGGTCCTCGTCCTCGATCTCGGGCTGGCGGATCAGCACGAGCCGGCCGTTCCTCGCGATCTCCGTGGAGCCCCGGGTGACGGACTTGACGAGGGTGGAGCCGGACGTGCCGATCCTCGCGGTGATGACGCCGGTCGAGATGTCGATGGCGCCGCCGCGCTTGTGCACGGTCACCTTCTTCTCGGGGGCGGCGGGCGTCCCGGCGGCGAGGGTGAGCTTGCCGTCGCCCGAGGCGACCGCATGCGCGGTCCACTTGAGGGAGCCGTCGGGCCAGTAGGCGATCGGCCAGGACTGCACGGGCACGGCCTTGCCGCCCGCGTCCGTCAGCGCGAAGGTCTGGTCCTTCTGGTACGCGCCCTTGGGCCAGGGCACGCCGACGGTGGAGCCGGGTGCGGCGCCGAGGCCGCCGTCCTCCAGCCAGTCCAGGGTCACCGGGTCGGCGTCGGCCGCCTCGGCTCCGGGCGCTGCCTGGGCGTCCTGCGCGCCCAGCGCCCAGCTGAACTGGGCGGCGGCTCCGGTGACGGCGGCCGCCTTGAGGAGGGACCTGCGGGGGATGGGAGACATGGCGATGCTGCCTTTCCTCGTCCGTGCGGGAAGCGAATCCGTGCGCTGGTCAGGGCATGACAGAGAGAGGTGCGGCGCCGGGGCGCCGACCTGGAACATGGGGGGGCACCGCCGTTCAGCGGTGCCGGTACCGCTCCTCCACGGCGACGGCCGCCGCCACCACGGCCCCGAGGACGGGGAGCGCCAGCGGCGCGGCGAACCAGGCGGACACGGCCACCACGGCCAGCCCGCCGACGATCAGGAAGGACCCGGCCGGGTCGAGCACCGTGCGGCGCCCGGCGTGCGCGAGGAGCGTCCGCCAGCGTGCGCCCGGCTCCCAGACCGCCGCCGCACGCAGCCCCGCCACGACGAGCCCGATGAGCGCGACCACGCCGAGGGCCCCGACCAGCGGCCCACCGGGAATCCCCGCCCGGGCCGCCTGCACGTCCACCCAGACCGTGGCCACCGCCGCCCACCCGGCGACCCCGGCGAGCCACCCGCCGCGCAGTGCGGTGCGGAAGTCGGCGCCGAACTCCCGCCGGCCACCGCCCTCATGGGCGGTACAACGCCGCAGATGCCGCGCCCCGGCGGCGAACGCGGCGGGGTAGGTGACGACTCCCAGTGAGGCCACCGCGATCCACACCCCGGTCAGCAGACACTCGGCGAACACCGCGAACCTTCCCCAAGCTCGCGACTCCGCTCGAGCAGGGGACGCCCCATTGGCGAACGGCGACTCGCCCCGTGCCTTCACCCGTGTCCCGGCCATACCCGCCTCAGCCCTTCAGACCCGACGTGGCCATGCCGTCGATCAGATAGCGCTGGAAGGCCAGGAAGAAGGCGAGCACCGGCAGCAGCGCGACCAGAGACATGGCGATCATGCCGCCGTAGTTGGCCAGTCCCTCCTGGTCGACGAACATCTTCAGACCCAGCGAGACCGTGTACTTGTCGGGCTCGTTGAGGTAGATCAGCGGGCCCATGAAGTCGTTCCAGGAGTTGATGAACGTGAAGATCGCACTGGTGATCAGGGCCGGCCGGCTCAGCGGCAGCACGATCGACCAGTAGATCCGGAAGTGCCCGCAGCCGTCGAGCCGGGCCGCCTCGTCCAGCTCCTTGGGCATGTTGCGCATGAACTGCACCATCAGGAAGACGAAGAACGCCTCGGTGGCCAGGTACTTCCCGAGCAGCAGCGGCGTGTAGGTGTTGATCAGCTCCATGTTGCGGAACAGCACGTACTGCGGGATCAGCAGCACGTGGTACGGCAGCAGGAGCGTGCCGATCATCAGCGTGAACAGCAGATTGCGGCCCGCGAACCGGATCCTGGAGAAGGCGTACGCCGTCAGCGAGCAGGACACCAGGATGCCGATGACGGAACCGACCGCGAGAAAGAGCGAGTTGTAGAAGAACGTGGAGACGGAGATGTCGGCGATGCCGTCGGCGAGGCTCGTGTAGTTGGCGATGACGGGGTCGCTCGGCAGAAGGTCCAGGCTGCCGACGATGTCCTCGCTCTTCTTGAAGGACCCGCCGACGACCCAGACCACCGGGTAGAGGATCACCGCGAGGACCAGCAGGGACCCGAGGTGCCAGGCGAGGGAGCCGGGCAGCTTGTGCCGCGACGCCCCGGAGCCGGACGGCTTGACGTCGGTGGTGGCCTGCGCGCTCATCGGGCGCCCTCCTCGTAGTGCACCCAGCGCTTCTGGGACCAGAACAGCACCGCCGTCACCAGGGCGACCGCGACGAGCAGCAGCCAGGCCATCGCGGAGGCCAGACCCATCCGGCTGTTCTCGAAGCCCTGGACGTAGAGGTAGCAGGTGTAGACCATCGAGCCGTCGGCGGGACCGCAGGCGTTGCCGCCCGCACCGCCGCCGACGATGTACGCCGAGCTGAAGATCTGGAAGGAGTGGATCGTCTCCAGCAGGACGTTGAAGAAGAGGACCGGGGAGATCATCGGCAGCGTGATGTTCCAGAACCGCCGCAGCTTGCCCGCCCCGTCGACCTCGGCCGCCTCGTACAGCTCGCGCGGGACCTGCTTGAGACCGGCCAGGAAGATGACCATGGGGGCGCCGAACTGCCAGACGGTGAGCGCCACCAGGCTGTAGATGATCATGTCCGGGTCGCCGGTCCAGCCCCCGACGTCGATGCCGAAGATCTTCTGGGTACGGTCGACGATCGCGTCGTCCGAGAAGATCGCTTTCCACACGATCGCGACGGAGACGCTGGCACCGATGAGCGACGGCGCGTAGAAGGCGGCCCGGTAGAAGGCCTGCCCGCGCCGGCTCTGGGCGAGCAGCAGTGCCACGCCGAGGGCGGCGATCAGCTTGAGCGGCGTACCGACGGCGACGTACCAGAGCGTCACCTGCACCGAGTGGCGCCAGCGCGGATCGCCGAACATCTCGGAGAAGTTGTCGAGGCCGATCCACTGGGGCGCGTCGAACAGGTTGTAGTCGGTGAAGGCGAAGTAGAGCGAGGCGATCATCGGGCCCGCTGTGAGCAGCAGGAACCCGGCGATCCAGGGGGACATGAAGAGATAGCCGGCCAGGTTCTCCCGGCGCCGCCGCCGCTTGAGGGCGGCGGGGCGCTCGGGCTTCACCGGACCGTGCCGCGGCTCGGAGTCCTGGGACAGGTCCTCCATCGCAGGGGCGTGTGTCACGGTGGTTCCCATCAGGTGCCGAGAGCCGTCTTCGACTCGGTGAAGAACTGCTTGACGGCTTCCGCCACCGAGCGCTTGCCCAGGCCGAGTTCCTCGCCGATACGCAGGAACGCCGACTCGCAGATGTCCGCGCCGTTCGGGTGCGGGGTGATCGGCTCGAGGACGCCCGACTTGACGAGGGACTCCTCGTAGGCGGCTATCGCCTGGTTGACCGGGTCGGTCGGCTTGTACGCGTCGAACTGGGCCTGCGTCGCGGGCACGCCCCGGTCGTAGCCCATGATCTTGGCGACCTCGGGGTCGTGCACCATGAAGTCGATGAACTGGGCGACCTCCTTGGGGTGCTGGGTGCGCTTGGACGCGCTCAGCATGAGGGAGCCGAGGTACTGGCCGGTCTTCTTGCCGTCCGTCGTCGGGATCGGGGCCAGGCCGTACTCGCTCTTGCCCTCGGAGGTGTAGCGGACGGTGAAGTTGTCCCAGGTGAACTCACCGCCGGCGAGTTCCCCTGCGACCGCCGACTTGGGCTTGATCTGGGCGACCTTCTTCTGGTTGGCGTACGAGCCGTCCTCGACGCCTTCCTCGGCCTTCGTCCACCAGTCCGTCAGATCCGCCTCGGTGAAGCCGAGCGCGTCCTCGGTGAAGAACGCCTTGCCGTTCTGGCGCAGGTAGAGGTCGTAGAGGTACATGACGTTGTACGGGCCGGTGTCACCGGCACGGCCGGTCTTGTCACGGATCTTCTTCATCGCCGCGTGGTAGTCGTCCCAGGTCCACCCCTGCTCCGGCTTGACACCGGCGCGGGCGTAGACGGGCTTGTCGATGACGAGGGCCATCGAGTTGGAACCGACCGGGACGCCGAGGAGCTTGCCGTCGATCTCGCCGAACTTCTCGAGGCCCGCGCGGAATCCCTCCATCCGGAGGTGGCCGGCCTTGGCCTGCTCGCTGAGATCGAGCAGGACGTTCTTCGCGTCGTATTTCCGGAGGAAGCCGATCGCATTCTGGAACACGTCCGGCGGATTTCCGCCGGAGGCTTGGGTGTTGAACTTCTTCCAGAAGTCGGGATAAGGCTGGAAGTCCGTTTTCACCTTGATCTTCGGGTGCTTCTTGTGGAAGAGCTCGATCGTCTTGTTGATTCTCTGGGCGCGGTCCTCCGCACCCCACCACGCATAACGGATCGTCACCGTCCCGTCCGCGGAGGTCCCTCCGTCACCGCCGCACCCGGTCGTCGCGGCCAACCCCAGCGTGGCTGCCGTGGCTCCGGCCGCCTTCAGGATCGTACGTCTCTCAACATTCCTGCCGTTCACCACGGTTGGACCTCCCCGCACATCGTCCCGCTCGCATGAATCGTTTCAAGTAAGCGCTTGCTGGCACAAGGTACGGAGGGGCTGAGAGTGCGTCAATGATTCGGACAAGATTTTCTCAGCGGAGCGGTGGGTGACACAGCGGGCTGGAGAGGTGGGTCCCGGGGCGGGGGCCGGCGATGTCGCTGGTGGCGGCCGGGCGACCGAGGCGCCGAACGAGGAGGGGCGGCCGGGCCGATTTCGGGCATGACCGGAAGTCGACGGTGGGGGTGGCCGGAGGAGCTGCCGGGGCGGGGGTTCGTTTCAGCCATGCGGCGTCGGAGTGGGGGCGTTGCGGGTGGGGCGGCGACGCGAACGGGCCCCGGAGCACGGGCGGCGTTTCCGGGGTCCTGGCCGGCCCGACGGGCGGATCTCGGCCCCCGCCTGATCGACCCGCGGGACACCCCTTGACGCCCGCCCCCCGACGGTCGCGCCACCCGCCAGTCCGATGCGGCCCCTCCCGCAGGCTCCCGGCACGACCCGCTCGGCAGGGGGCGCGGCAGCCCTCGGCGGCCGGAACTCTGCGTGACCGGGGCGGTCGCGAGCGCCCGGCGGAGGGTCGCCGCCGGACACCTCGAAGCCCCGGCCTGGACGGAGCCTGGCGCGCGGTGTCCTGGCAGGCACAACGACAGCGGCCCACCTGCGTGGTCGCAGGTGGGCCGCCGATCCGGGTGGGCGATACTGGGTTCGAACCAGTGACCTCTTCGGTGTGAACGAAGCGCTCTCCCACTGAGCTAATCGCCCGGACGCAGGAAGAACATTACCCCATGTCAGGGGGTGCCTGTGACGCTCACTGGTCCTTGATCTTCCACGGCATCGTGATGCCGAACTTCCACAGGTAGAAGCCGACCAGGACGCCCACGATCACCAGCCCGATCGACGTCAGGATGATGTTGCGGCGCCGCACCCTGGGATCGAGGGCACGCTGGGCCGCCTCGGTGACCTTCCGCTTGGTCCAGCGGAGCACCAGCTGGGCCCAGACGAACTCCGTCGCCCAGATCGCCATACCGCCGAAGATCACGACCCAGCCCGGTCCGGGAAGGGGCAGCATGATGATGCCGGCCACCACGACCGCGAGCCCGATGATGAAAACGCCGACCTGCCAGCTCACGTGCAGCGCCCGACGGGCCTTGATGAATTCCGGCGCCCGCGAGCCGAGCCCGCGGTCCTGCTCGCCGTGCATCTCGCCCGTCCCCGTCTCGTCCGACGCCACGGCCACCTCGCCCGGCTCGTTACTCCCCGTATTCATACGACCAAACACTACCCGAGCGAAACCAGTCACCGGAATGGACGCACGACGCGAACGATCTCTCGGCCGGAAGAGTTACGTAAAGGCACGCAAAACACTCAGAGGGGTTTACAACGGCACCGTAGGTGGCATGTCGATTTCGCCGACGTGCGAATCCCCGAGCGCACACTGAGCGAAAGGCCCTGGCGCTTATGAACACCACGGTCAGCTGCGAGCTGCACCTGCGCCTCGTTGTGTCGAGCGAGTCCTCCCTGCCTGTCCCCGCAGGCCTGCGGTACGACACGGCCGACCCCTACGCCGTGCACGCCACCTTCCACACCGGAGCCGAGGAAACCGTCGAGTGGGTGTTCGCCCGTGACCTCCTCGCCGAGGGGCTTCACCGCCCTACGGGCACCGGCGACGTCCGCGTCTGGCCGTCGCGCAGTCACGGTCAGGGCGTCGTGTGCATCGCCCTGAGCTCGCCGGAGGGCGAGGCCCTGCTCGAGGCCCCGGCGCGGGCCCTGGAGTCCTTCCTGAAGCGGACCGACGCCGCCGTGCCGCCCGGCACGGAACACCGGCACTTCGACCTCGACCAGGAGCTCTCGCACATCCTGGCGGAAAGCTAGGGCGAGGCCCCCACAAAGCCGCCCGGCGCCGTCGACTCGGGGAGACGGCTCGGGCCCGGACAACCGCACATGGGATGACACCGGCGCCGTTACCGCGGCTCAACGCGGTACGGCGCCGGTTCGCGTCCTGAGCCCCTCCCCCGCTACCGCGACGCGGGAACCGTGGCGGGCCCGGCGGCGTTGTATTCGAAGCCATGTGCGGGCATGAGGGCGGTCCGGCGGTGGTGGAGCCGTTACCATCGGCCAGCATCGACGGGCGCCCGCCCGACCCTCAGGCCAGGGAGCAAATCGTGCTGATCACCCACGACACCCGGTGCGCCCTCGACACCGTGGTCGATCTGGTGAACACCGCACCGGAGGACGACCCGGCGTCGGACGGGCTGCCGGACGTGGCGACCCTCGCGGACTTCGTGCGGAACCACGAGATCAGCGATGTCGGGGTGCTCTCGGAGTTCGACCTCTCCGCGGTGCGCAAGATCCGCGAACGCTTCGCCGCCGTCTTCGCCGCTCCGGACGCCCGGGCCGCGGCCGGCCAGATCAACGAACTGGTCGCGGCCGCCGGCACCACGCCCCGGCTCACGGACCACGACGGCTACGACTGGCATGTGCACTACTTCGCGCCCGGCGCCTCCGTCGCCGACCATCTGGCCGCCGACTGCGGCATGGCGCTGGCGTTCTTCGTCGTCTCGGGCGAGCAGGAGCGGCTGCGGCGGTGCGAGGCGCCCGACTGCCGACGCGCCTTCGTCGACCTGTCCCGCAACCGCTCACGGCGCTACTGCGACAGCCGCACCTGCGGAAACCGGCTGCACGTGGCCGCGTACCGGGCGCGCCGCAAGGAGGCGGCGGGCTGACACCGTCGCCGGGTCGCAGGGCCGCACAGGACGTCGATGCCGACGCGGCCCCGGCGGATGGCGCCGGGGACCGCGGGTACGGCTCACAGCAACAGCAGATCGTGCAACGAGGCCATGAGCAGCAGGCTCCCGATCACCGCCAGGAAGATCATCAGCGGTGGCTGGGACAGGGCGAAGAGGCAACCACGCGGCTCGTCCCGCCGGGGACGTGGCTCGTCCTGCGGCGGTGCGGGGTCGCGCTGTTTCGTCGTGTCGAGCATCTCGCGGCGATGATGACGCAGTCGCCCCGCCGGACGCGATCAGCGCCCTCGTTCCGTGCGGGAGTGCGCCGATTCAGTGAGGTCCGGGGCGGGTTGTGATCACTTCGGCGCACGCGCGGACGCACTGTGACGATTCAGCCCCGGGCGGGGTGCTCCGTCATATGCCGTGCTTCTTGAGGATGGCCTCGATGTCGCTGAAGTCGTCGTCGCCGCGGGACGGCGGCGCGGGCCGGGTCGCCGGGCGGGTGCCCTGGCCCAGGGAGGGCGCCGCGGCGGCAGGGGCCACCGCATCGGACCGGCCGGCCTCGCGGGCCGCCGCCCGGCGCTCCTTGCGGGTGCCGCCACGGCGGCGCTCCACCGCCCGTGTGGTCATGAAGAGCACCCAGGCGACACCGAGCACCCCGAACCCGGCCCAGGCCGTCGGGCTGAACGCCGTGTCGGCCAGCCACTCGACGACTCCCGTCATCACCAGGCCGATCGGAACGAGGGAGTAGGCCGCGATACGGACCGCCGCGAGGTAGCGCTTGCGGTACGCCGTGACGACCGCAATGCCCAGGCCTGCCGCGGACACGGCGGAGCAGACGGTCTCGGCAATCATCCGGTCCTCCAGGCGTGGCGCGGTGGGGTCGGGGCACTTCGTCCCTTCCATCCTGCACCCGCCGTACCCCGGGGGGCCATGCCACGGCCCGACATCAGGGACATCTCCGGGTCACCTCCTCCGCAGGTGCCGGTGCGGACTGCGCCCTCGCCCGCGCTGCTGGGAGACTGTCGGCATGAGCGACTCCTCATCCGACCGTTCCGCCGCCCCCGTCCTCGAGGTCTGGTGCGACCTCCAGTGCCCGGACTGCCGCACCGCGCTGGACGATCTCCATGCCCTGCGCGCCCGCTACGGCGACCGCCTGGAACTGCGGCTGCGGCACTTCCCGCTGGAGAAGAACAAGCACGCCTTCGCCGCCGCCCAGGCCGCGGAGGAGGCGTGGGAGCAGGGCCGCGGATGGCCGTACGCGGAGGCCCTGCTGGGACGAGTGGAGGAGCTGTCCCGTAAGGGGGAACCCTTCCTGGTCGAGGTGGCCCGCGAACTGGACCTGGACGCCGAGGAGTTCGACACCGCGCTGGTCGACGGCCGGCACATCCTGATCGTGGACGCCGACCAGGCCGAGGGCAAGGCGATCGGCGTGACCGGCACCCCGACGTACGTCATCGGCGGTGAGCGGCTCGACGGCGGCAAGAGCCAGGAGGGGCTGCGCGAGCGCGTCGAAGAGATCGCGGACCGGCTGCTGGCCGGGCAGGAGCACTGACCGCCCTCGCCCGGCTCCCGGGCCGCTACAGCAGCGGCTTGTACATGGCGTACTGCTCGGTCTCGTAGCCGAGGGAGGCGTAGAGCCGTTCGGCCGGGGCGTTGCCGGCGAAGACGTTGAGGCCGAGGGTCCGCCTGCCCTCGGCGATCGTCTGGGCCTCGGCGAGCAGCATCAGCGTGCGGCCGTGGCCCTTCCCCCGGTGGGCGGCGTCGGCTTCGACGTCGAAGACGAACGCGCTGCTCTCGCGCACCGCCAGCCACAGCGTGCCCACCGGTGTCCCCAGGTGCTCGACGACGCTGATGAGCACGCCGGGGGTGGCGAGGCCCTCGGGCAGCAGGGTGGCGTGGTCGCGCTCCGACTTGGCCCGGGCTTCGGCCTCCGGGACGCCCCGTTCGATCCAGCTGCGCGCGTAGTGGTCCAGCCCCTTCTCCAGCCAGGGCCCGAACTCCGCCTCGGTCATGGGCCGGGCACGACTGCCGTCCGGCAGGTCGGGCGGGGTGTCGCCGAGCTGCTTCGCCATGCCGCGGTTGCGGACGACGTAGCCGAGCGCCGTGGCGAGCCGGAGGCCCGCCTCGGATGCCGCGGGGACCGTCGCCTCGACGCGGCGGCACCCCCAGCCGCGCGCCACCTCCTCCGCGGCGAGTGCGGCGACGGTGCCCCGGCCCCGCCTGCGGTCCGGTTCGTCGATGTGCAGCTTCGTGATCCGGGCCACCCCGGTGCCGAAGACGGGGTGCGTGCCGAGGTGTATCGCCCCCACGGGACGGCTGTTCACACACACCTGGAAGCGGCGCGAGCGCGTCCCGTCGGCGTTCTGCTGAAGCGGCTCGATCGGCCGCAGGGTCGTGGTCATCAGGGGTGTTCTACCCGCAACCACGGCCCTGGTCAGCCGAATTTCCGGGCCTGTCAGGGGTCGAGATCGTTCCCGGCCCGCTCGTCGAAGATCCGCATGGCCTTGGCGGTCACCGGGCCCGGCGCGCCGGACAGCTCACGGCCGTCGACGCGGTGCACCGCCTGCACGTCCCGCAGGGTGGACGTCAGGAAGATCTCGTCGGCCCGCTCCAGGACGTCCAGCGGCAGGTCGGTCTCCCTGGCGCCGGTCCATTCGACCGTCAGCGCGCGGGTGATGCCCGCGAGGCAGCCCGAGGCGAGCGGCGGCGTGTGGATCTCGCCGTCGAGGACCACGAAGACGTTCGACCCGGTGCCCTCGCACAGCTGCCCCACCGTGTTGCCGAACAGGGCCTCGGACGCGCCCTGTTCACGGGCTCGGGCGAGGGCGACGACGTTCTCGGCGTACGAGGTGGTCTTCAGGCCGGTGAGCGCGCCGCGCTCGTTGCGGGTCCAGGGGACCGTGATCACGGCGGTGGAGTCGGGGCGGCGAGTGGTCTCGCCGAGGGCGACGACCAGGGTCGGGCCGCGGTCGCCGCGGTCGGAACCGAGGGGGCCGTGGCCGCCGGTGTAGGTGATGCGGAGGCGACCGAGCGGCACGGGGTTGGCGTCGAGGACGGCGGCGCAGGCGCGGCGCACCTCGTCGTGGTCCGGGTCCGGCAGGCCGAGGCCGCGCGCGGACCGGGTCAGCCGGTCGAGGTGCCGGGTGAGCGCGAACACCCGGCCGTCCACGGCCTTCACCGTCTCGAAGATGCCGTCGCCCACGGTCAGCCCGTGGTCGAAGACGGAGACGCGGGCGGACTCGGTGTCCTGCAGACCGCCGTCGAGCCAGATCTTCACGTCAGGTCCTCTCCATTCACCTCGTACGCTCCCGACGCTATCGCGAGCAGCCGGGACGCCTTCAGCTCGGTCTCCCGCCACTCCCCCTCGGGGTCGGAGCCCCAGGTGATGCCGGCGCCGGTGCCGAAGCGCAGCATGCCGTCGGCCCGGTCGATCCAGAAGGTACGGATGCCGACGGCCAGCTCTCCGGTCTCCCGGTCGGCGTCGACCCAGCCGATGCCGCCGCAGTACGGCCCCCTGGGCGCCGTCTCCAGCGCGTCGATGATCCGCAGCGCGCTGGACTTGGGCGCGCCGGTGACCGAGCCGGGCGGGAAGGCCGCGTCGAGCAGCTCGGCCCAGCCGGCCCCCTCCCCCAGCTCGCCGCGGACCGTCGACACGAGGTGGACCAGCCCGGGGTGCTTCTCGACGGCACACAGGTCGGGCACCGTGACACTGCCCGTGGCGCACACCCGCCCGATGTCGTTGCGGACGAGGTCCACGATCATCACGTTCTCGGCGTAGTCCTTCTCCAGCAGGTCCGCCTCGGTGCGGCCGGTGCCCTTGATCGGCCCGGACTCGACGGTCCGGCCGTCGCGCCGCAGGAACAGCTCGGGGGACGCGGTGGCGATCTCCACACCGTGCCCGGGCAGGCGGATCGTTCCTGCGTACGGTGCCGGGTTGCCGCGGGCCAGCAGCGCGGTGAGCGCGTCCACGTCGGCGCCGGGCGGGACGGGCGCCGACAGCACCCGGCACAGGTTCGCCTGGTAGACCTCGCCCGCCGCGATGTGTTCGCGGATCCGCCGCACCCCGGCCGTGTACGCGGCGCGGTCGAGTGAGGACGTCCAGTCACCGGCAACGGGACCGCGCCATGCGCCGGGCGCGGGAGCGGGCACGTCCGTCGTCCGGACCTCCGCGAAGCGGGCGCAGGTCAGACGGCCCTCGAAGTCCGCACAGACGGCCCAGAAGCCGCTGGACTCCAGGGCTTCGGGATCGTCGGTGACATCGAGGAGCCCGGTGGCGACACGGTCACCGAAGCGGGCGAGAGGAGGGAGGTCGAGCACGTCGTCGAGTCTAGGGCGGGTGTCCTGCCGGTGGCGGGGGATGTCCCGTCGGGCGGCCCTGTGACCTCGCTGAGCAGGGGAAGCGCAGCACGCTGCACAAACGCGTTTTTGTACTGGCTCCGGAATCCGCTAGAGTTCAACACGTCGCCGGGCCGCGAGAGCGGTCCGAAACGACAGGCGGACGTAGCTCAGTTGGTAGAGCGCAACCTTGCCAAGGTTGAGGTCGCGAGTTCGAACCTCGTCGTCCGCTCGAAGGAAGAGGGGGCTTCCCGGCCCCCTACACTCCTGGTGGAGTGGCCGAGAGGCGAGGCAACGGCCTGCAAAGCCGTCTACACGGGTTCAAATCCCGTCTCCACCTCCAAGGACGATTAGCTCAGCGGGAGAGCGCTTCCCTGACACGGAAGAGGTCACTGGTTCAATCCCAGTATCGTCCACTGGATCTTTCAAGATCCCGACCCGCGCGATTAGCTCAGCGGGAGAGCGCTTCCCTGACACGGAAGAGGTCACTGGTTCAATCCCAGTATCGCGCACGCAGTGCCCATGATCCGATGCACTCGGTGGTCATGGTCCCGAGGACGATTAGCTCAGCGGGAGAGCGCTTCCCTGACACGGAAGAGGTCACTGGTTCAATCCCAGTATCGTCCACACCACACAGGAGCCCCCGGCCGTTCGCGGCCGGGGGCTCCTGTGGTGTTGTGTCACGCCTTCACGTCACGACTCGCTTCAGGACGAGAACAGCATGTGGCCGAAGCTCTTGTTGCGATGGTGACCGTGATGGCCGTGGTGCCCGTGGCCACCGTGCGGGGCGCCCCAGGCGGGGGCCGGTGGGGCCGGGTAGGCCTGCGGGGCGGGCGGGGGCGGCGGGGCGGGCTGGGACCACTGTGCTTCCAGGCGGGTCAGCGACTCCAGCTCGCCGTAGTCGAGAAAGATCCCGCGGCAGCCGCTGCACTGCTCGATCTGGACACCGTTGCGGTTGTACGTGTGCATCGGCGCACGGCACTTCGGACACTGCATGGTCGTTCAACTCCTAGCCGGTCGGTCCTGCTTCACATCTCGCCAGGACAGACTCTGTCCCGCTGTAGTCGGTTGCACCCTACTTCGCGTGGTCCTGCTCCAACTGTGGCGGGACGGTAGCCATTCGGTCACAGGCGTCCACGACCGACTGCTCCACCTCGTCCAGCGGGCGGCCGGCCACGAGCGCCTTGGTGACGGCCCGGGCCGCGGTCTGGGCGGTGAGGGCGCGTGCGGGGACGTCGAGGGCGGGCCAGGGGTCGCCCTCGGCGGGGACGGCGGGGCCGCCGGCCTCCCGGTAGGCGGTGAGGAACCGGGTCCACTCGTCGGGCGGGAGCAGGCCGCAGGCGTACCAGGCTGCGGGGCGGGCGAGGTCCCAGGCGGGGACGCCGACGCCGAGGTCGTCCACGTCGATCAGCAGCCACGGGCCGTCGGGGGCGGGGTGACGGATGAGCTGTCCCAGGTGGAGATCGCCGTGACAGAGGGTGCCGGTGCCGGGCATCGGGGCCTCGGCGCGGGCCCAGGGCGGGAGGGTGGCCCAGGCGCGCAGGACGGGGGCGGCCGCCGGGTGCGGACCGGCCTCGCGCAGCCGGCCGATGGCCTGGGCCGCTTTGACGGGGCCACGCATGAAGGGCAGGTCCGCCGGGGCCGGGGTGCGGTGGAGACGGGCGAGGAGCGTGGCGGCCGCTTCCCAGGGCGCGGCGTCCGGGTCGTCGGGGTCCACGGGGGTGCCGTACGGCCAGAACGTGGTGAGGCGGCCGTGCAGGTCGGCCGGGGCCGGGTCCAGTGGGGGCAGGAGGATTTGGGGGTGGTGGGCGGCGAGGGTGAGGCGCCCGGTCAGTTCGGCCGGGTCGGTGCCCGGGGCGTGGGCCTTCGCGACGGTGTCCGCGTGCCGCACCACCAGGCCGTCGGAGCGGTCGGCGAGCGTGGCCGCGCCGCAGGGGCAGGCCGACGAGCGTGCGTGGGCGGTGGCTCGGGCCTTGGCGGTGAGGTCGGCCAGGAGCGGAACGGCGGCGGAGGTCACCGGCCGAGCGTACGTGCCGACGGTGACCCGGCCGTAGGGAACCATTCGTTCCGGGTGCTCGGCGCTTTCGGGACAAAAGCAATGCCGGCGCAGCTCCCCAGCTGCGCCGGCATTTGTGCCGTCCGCCGCACCCCCGTCCCCACGGGGTTTCATGGGTGGGATGTCCCCGCCCGGACCGCTCTTCCGGGCCTGGGGGTCGCCGCTCAGCGCCCCAGCATCTCTCCCACGGACGACGCCTGTGTGGCCACTGTCTCCCACCCGTCGAAGACGAGGAGGAGCAGGACCGCCAGGGGAAGGGCCATCAGTGTCGCCACCACCGGGTGGCGACGGCCCTGGCGGCGGCGGAACGCGGCGGCGTACACCTTGCGTCCCTCTTCGCGGAGCAGCGTCCGCGGAGCCGTCTGGGCCATGGCCCCTCTCCTGACCGTTATCGGTTGTCGTTGGCAGCGGCGGGCGTCTGACCTCGGGGGACGAGTGCTGCCACCCGCCGCTTGACCTCAAATCTAGGCGTCCGGCCCTCCCCCGGCGTCATGCCCTCGTACCGATTGCCGGGCCTCCCGGAGGATGAGCTGCCACCTGCGATGTACTCCCCTGGGTGGAGACGAGGGCGCGAGTATCAGGGTCTTCCCCGACGGGACGACCGGATCGCCCCTCTTTGTCCGAGCTCTCCTCTCGCGGAACCGGCTGTTCCACCAGAGTCGGCACCCGATTCGCCATGAAGCGGGCGGTACGCACGACCGTCCCTCCCCCACTGCCGAAACGGCGTGGGGACCCCCACCGGGTGACTTCGCTCACTTCCACGACACCTCGGCGTACCGCCGCCTCCACCCTGCGGCCCGCCCTGCTCGCCACCACCTCATAGGTGCGCGTCGTGTTCCCCGCGTCCACGACCATCTCCACGCGATCACCCCTCACAGGACCAATCCCCCTTCTGCGACGGGTGGTTGGGATCATCCACGGCGCGAAGTCCGCCTCTCCGCACCCTCCCTGACCACCTTTCAAGTCTTCCACCCACCACTGACAATCCATCACGCCGAGAGGGCGCGGCCTCTGCGCGCGGGCGGCCGTGGAAACGTAAGCTGTGGCTCGTCACAGGACCGGGCAGCGGGGATGAACATGGCGATGATGCGCCTGAGGCGCGAGGACCCGCGCGTCGTCGGCTCGTTCAAGCTTCACAGACGGCTCGGCGCGGGCGGGATGGGCGTGGTCTACCTGGGCTCCGACAAGAAGGGGCAGCGGGTCGCGCTCAAGGTCATCCGTCCCGACCTGGCGGAGGATCAGGAGTTCCGCTCCCGGTTCGCCCGTGAGGTCTCGGCGGCCCGGCGGATCCGCGGTGGCTGCACGGCCCGGCTGGTGGCCGCCGACCTCGACGCGGACCGGCCCTGGTTCGCCACCCAGTACGTGCCCGGCCCGTCCCTGCACGACAAGGTCGCGGCCGAGGGACCGCTCGGCGCGGCCGATGTCGCCGCCGTGGGTGCCGCCCTGTCGGAGGGCCTGGTCGCGGTGCACGAGGCCGGGGTGGTGCACCGGGACCTGAAGCCGTCCAACATCCTGCTGTCCCCGAAGGGGCCGCGGATCATCGACTTCGGCATCGCCTGGGCCACCGGCGCCTCGACGCTCACCCATGTCGGCACGGCGGTCGGCTCGCCCGGCTTCCTCGCGCCGGAGCAGGTGCGCGGGGCCGCCGTCACCCCGGCCACGGACGTGTTCTCGCTCGGCGCCACCCTCGCGTACTCCTCGATGGGCGACTCGCCCTTCGGGCACGGCAGTTCCGAGGTGATGCTGTACCGCGTGGTGCACGAGGAGCCGCAGCTGCACGGCGTACCCGACGCGCTGGCCCCGCTCGTCCGTGCGTGTCTGGCGAAGGACCCCGAGGAGCGGCCCAGCACGCTCCAACTGTCGCTGCGGCTCAAGGAGATCGCGGCCCGGGAGTCACAGGACCTCTCCGGCGTCCGACCGCCCGCGCCACGCGGCGCCGAGAGCGACCGGCCCGTCGACACCTACCCCGAGCGCACCCGGCGTCCGCAGGGGCAGCAGGGCGGCGGGGTCTCCGGGGCGCAGCGGGGCCGGGGCACTCCCCCGCCGCGGGGTTCCGCCCCGTCCCGGGACGGCCATTCGTCGCCGGACGGTCCGGCCGCACAGAGCGGGGCCGGCGGACGCGGCGGATCCCGGGCGACCGGGGGCGGGAACCGCGGCAGGACTCCGGTACGCGGGGCGGGCGCCTCGCGGGGCGGCACCCCGTCGCGGTCCGGGTCGCGGCCGACGCCCACCGGGCGCAACGGCACGCGATCGGGCAGCGGCAGCCGTCCCGCCCCGCACAGCGGCACCGGGCGACCGGCGAACCGGAACACGGGGACGAAACTGCGTCCCGCCAATCCGCGGTTGCTGCGGCAGAGGCTGTTCGTGTTCGTCGTGGTGACGCTGCTTGTGGCGGTCGGCATCGCCCTGGTGCAGGGCTGCCAGGGCCCGGCGCGGGGACTCGGCGGCGACAGGGGCGGGGTACGGCAGGAGCGCGTCCAGCCGGACGATCACCCGCGGGGCTTCTAGCCGGAGGGCGACGGCGCGGCGTCCGGCGCGGCGTCAGAGCTCCGGCAGGATCCGTTCGAAGAACTCCCGGTCTCCGTCGAAGACCGGGTCCAGCGCCAGGAACTCCTGCGGGGTGACCCAGCGGGTCTCGGCGACCTCGCGGGGGTCGGGGACCACCACACCCGTGTCGGCGCGGGCGGTCCACCAGTGGAGGCGGAAGCGGTGGTCGTCGGTCTCCGACTCCCAGACCTTCGCCTCCGGTACGACGACGAGGCCGACCTCCTCGCGCACCTCCCGGGCGACCGCCTGCTCCTGGGTCTCGCCCGGCTCGACCTTGCCGCTGAGCGGCTGCCAGTAGCCGGGGCGGACGACGGCAGGGCCGCGCCGGACGGCGAGGAGACGATCGCCGCGCAGAAGGACGGCGACGACGGCCTCGCGCTGCTCCACGTGACGTCCTCAGACCTGGGGCCGGCCGGTGGCCACGGCGTAGAAGGCCACGGCCGCCGCCGCGCCCACGTTCAGGGAGTCGACGCCGTGGGACATGGGGATGCGGACCCACTCGTCGGCGGCGACCAGGGCCTGGGTGGACAGTCCGTCGCCCTCGGCGCCGAGCATCAGGGCCACGCGGTCCATGGTGTGCGGGGCGGCCTCGTCGAGGGGCCGGGCCTTCTCGTCGGGGGTGAGGGCGAGCAGGGTGAAGCCCGCCTCGCGGACCGATTCCAGGCCCTTGGGCCAGGTGTCCAGTCGGGCGTACGGGACGGAGAAGACCGCGCCCATGGAGACCTTCACGCTGCGGCGGTAGAGGGGGTCGGCGCAGTCCGGGGAGAGCAGGACCGCGTCCATGCCGAGGGCGGCGGCCGAGCGGAAGATCGCGCCGATGTTGGTGTGGTCGTTGACCGACTCCATGACGACGACGCGGCGGGCGCTGCGCAGCAGGTCGGCGGCCGTGGGCAGGGGCTTGCGCTGCATGGACGCGAGGGCGCCGCGGTGCACGTGGTAGCCGGTGACCTGCTCGGCGAGCTCGGGGCTGACGGCGTAGACCGGGGCGGGGAGTTCGTCGATGACGTCGCGCATGACGTCGACCCACTTGGCCGAGAGCAGCATGGACCGCATCTCGTAGCCGGCTTCCTTGGCCCTTCGGATGACCTTCTCGCCCTCGGCGATGAACAGGCCCTCGGCGGGTTCGCGCTTGCGGCGCAGCTCCACGTCGGTCAGGCCGGTGTAGTCGCGCAGACGCGGGTCGTCGGGATCCTCGACGGTGATGAGATCGGCCACAGGGTGATACTGCCTTGTCCTGGGTGTGGTGCCAACGGCTCGGTACGGGTTGTGTTACCCGGGGTTACTTATCGGGGCGCGGGGGCCGCGGGGCCGACCTTGACGACGTCGCCGATGACGATGACCGCCGGGGGCTTCACGTCCTCGGTCCGCACGGTCTCCGCGACCGTGGCGAGCGTGGCGTCGACGCGGCGCTGAGCGGCGGTCGTGCCCTCCTGGACGAGGGCGACGGGGGTGCCGGCCGGCTTTCCGTGGGCGACGAGCGTCTCGGCGATCTTCCCGATCTTGTCGACGCCCATGAGGATCACGAGGGTGCCGGTCAGCCGGGCCAGGGACGGCCAGTCCACCAGGGAGCGCTCGTCGTCGGGCGCGACATGCCCGCTGACCACGGTGAACTCGTGGGCGACGCCGCGATGGGTGACGGGGATGCCGGCCGCGCCGGGGACCGAGATCGAGCTGGAGATCCCGGGAACGACCGTGCAGGGGATGCCAACCTCGGCGAGGGCCTGGAGCTCCTCCATGCCGCGGCCGAAGACGTACGGGTCGCCACCCTTCAGCCGGACGACCGACTTGCCCTGCTTGGCGTGCTCGATCAGCGCGTTGTTGATGGCCTCCTGGGCCATGAAGCGGCCGTAAGGGATCTTCGCCGCGTCGATCACCTCGACGTGCGGCGGGAGTTCGGCGAGCAGGTCACGCGGGCCGAGGCGGTCCGCGATGACCACGTCCGCCTCGGCGAGCAGACGGCGGCCGCGCACCGTGATCAGGTCCGGGTCGCCGGGGCCGCCGCCGACCAGGGCGACGCCGGGTGTGCGGGTGCGGTGGTGCGGGGCGACGAGCGTGCCGTCGCGCAGGCCCTCGACGACCGCGTCGCGGATGGCGGCGGTGTGGCGGGGGTCGCGCCCCTTGGCCTCGGTGGTGAGGACGGCGACCGTGACGCCCTCGCTGTGGCCGGTGGCCGGAGTCCACGCCGTCGCCCGGTCGGCGTCGTCGGAGCGGACGCACCAGACGCGGTGCCGCTCGGCCTCGGCCGAGGCGGCGGTGTTGGCCTCGGGGTCGCTGGTGGCGATGAGGGCGTACCAGGCGTCCGCGAGGTCGCCCTCCGCGTACGGGCGCCGCTGCCAGGTGATCTCGCCGGCGTCCGCCATGGCCTCGACCGAGGGGGTGGCCTCGGGCGACACGAGGAGAACGTCCGCGCCCGCCGCGATCAGTGCCGGGAGGCGGCGCTGGGCGACCTGGCCGCCGCCGAGGACGACCACGCGACGGCCGGTGAGGCGGAGGCCTACGGGGTAGGCAGGGTGTTCGGCCATGAGGTGCGGCTCCTGTTGCGGCGGTGTTCAGTGCCCTGACGTGCGGATTTTAATGGGCAGGAGGAAAGGCGGCTCGGGTGGTCCAGTGGCTGGGCACCTGGGCCGCCTGTCGGCGGGGGGTCCGAGGGGCGGCTGGGGTGGTCCAGTGGCTGGGCACCCGGGCCGCCCGTGGGCGGGCGTCCAGGATGCGGAACCCCCGCCCACGGAGCCACGTCGACGGCAGCAGCCCTACTTCTCCGTCACTCCTGCGGAGTCGAACGTCGCCACCTCGTGCATCGCCCGTGCCGTGCTCTGGACCAAGGGGAGGGCGAGCAGGGCGCCGGTGCCCTCGCCGAGGCGGAGGTCGAGGTCGACCAGGGGGCGCAGGCCCAGCTTGTTGAGGGCGGCGACGTGGCCCGGCTCGGCGCTGCGGTGGCCCGCGATGCACGCGGCCAGGACCTCCGGAGCGATCGCGCGGGCGACCAGGGCGGCGGCGCCGGCGCTGACGCCGTCCAGGATCACCGGTGTCCGCAGGGAGGCGCCGCCGAGGAGGAGACCGACGATGGCGGCGTGTTCGAAGCCGCCGATCGCGGCGAGCACGCCGATCGGATCGGCCGGGTCCGGCTGGTGCAGTTCCAGGGCGCGGCGCACGACCTCGGTCTTGCGGGCGAGGGTCTCGTCGTTGATGCCGGTGCCCCGGCCCGTGACCTCGGCCGGGTCCGCGCCCGTGAAGACGGAGATCAGGGCGGCGGACGCGGTGGTGTTCGCGATGCCCATCTCACCGGTCAGTAGGGCCTTGTTGCCGGCGGCGACCAGATCGCGGGCGGTCTCGATGCCGACCTCGATGGCCTGCCTGGCCTCCTCGCGGGTCATCGCGGGGCCGGTCGTCATGTCGGACGTACCGGCACGGATCTTGCGGGGCAGCAGACCCGGGGTGGCCGGCAGGTCGGCGGCGACGCCCACGTCCACGATGCACACCTCGGCACCGACCTGGGTGGCGAAGGCGTTGCACACGGCACCGCCGCCGAGGAAGTTGGCCACCATCTGGGCCGTGACCTCCTGCGGCCAGGGGGTGACGCCCTGGGCGTGCACTCCGTGGTCGCCCGCGAAGATCGCGACGGCCGCGGGCTCCGGGATGGGCGGCGGGCACTGGCGGGACAGGCCGGACAGCTGCGCGGAGATGATCTCCAGCATGCCCAGCGCACCGGCCGGCTTGGTCATACGCTTCTGGCGCTCCCACGCCTCGCCGAGCGCCTTGGCGTCCAGCGGGCGAATCTGCGCGACGGTCTCGGCGAGCAGGTCGTGGGGTTCCTCTCCGGGCAGGGCACGGCGGCCGTATGTCTCTTCGTGCACGACCCAGGACAGCGGGCGGCGCTTGGACCAGCCGGCCTGCAACAGCTCGGGCTCGTCCGGGAATTCGTCGACGTAGCCGACGCACAGGTAGGCGATGATCTCCAGGTGCTCGGGCAGGCCGAGGGCGCGGACCATCTCGCGCTCGTCGAAGAAGCTGACCCAGCCGACGCCGAGGCCTTCGGCGCGGGCGGCGAGCCAGAGGTTCTCCACGGCCAGCGCGGCCGAGTAGGGGGCCATCTGGGGCTGGGTGTGGCGGCCGAGGGTGTGGCGGCCGCCGCGGGTCGGGTCGGCGGTGACGACGATGTTCACCGGTGTGTCGAGGATGGCCTCGATCTTCAGTTCCTTGAACTGCTTGGCCCGGCCCTTGGGGAGGGACTTGGCGTAGGCGTCGCGCTGGCGCATGGCCAGTTCGTGCATCGCGCGCCGGGTGTCGGCGGAGCGGATGACGACGAAGTCCCACGGCTGCGAGTGGCCGACGGACGGGGCGTGGTGGGCGGCCTCCAGGACGCGCAGCAGCACCTCGTGCGGGATGGGGTCGCTGCGGAAGCCGTTGCGGATGTCGCGGCGTTCGCGCATGACCTTCAGGACGGCCTCGCGCTCGGCGGGGTCGTAGCCGGGGGCCGCGGGGCCGGTGGACTGTCGGGCTTCTGCCACTGCGGCCGCACTCTCTTCTCGGCGTTCCTGGTCGGCCAGGTCTTCCTGTTCGGCGGCCCGGGTGTCCAGGTCGTCGGCGTTCTGAGCGAGTTCGGCGTCGCCGTCGCGGGGTGCCGGGACGGTGATCGCGGAGGCTGGGGGATCCAGCGTCTCGGGCGGCGCCGGCTGGGACTGCTGAGGGCCCTGCATGTGCTGCTCGGGCTCCACATGCTCCTCGGGCTGCTCGTCCGTGGCGGGGGTGGGGAGTACGACGGTGACGTCCTCGGTGGGTGCCGGGGTGTCCGGGGCCTGGCCGGGCTCGACGGCTTCGGGAGCGGGGGTGGGTGTGACCGCCTCGGGGGCCGGGGCCGGGGCCGGCGCCTCGGAGGTCTCGGGTACGTCGAGCGCCTGAGGTACTTCCGGTGCCTCGGGTACTTCGAGTGCCTGAGCGGCGGTGGCGGGGGCCTCGGTGGGCGCCGTTGCCGCGGGGGGCTGGGCCGGGGCGGTCGCTTCCGGGGTTTCCGGAGCTTCCGGGACTTCCGGCGCCGGAGCTTCCGGGACTTCCGGTGCGGCGGGTGCGGGTGCGGGTGCGTCGGCAGGTAGGGCGGCGGCCTGGGCCACCGGCTCGGGGGCGACGGGAGTGGCGACGGCCTCGGGCGCCGGAGCCGGCTCGGGGGCGGCGACAGCTTCGGAGGCGGGCGCGACCGCTTCCGGGCCGACCGGTTCCGGGCCGACGGCTGCCGGGCCGACCGGTTCCGGGCCGACGGCTGCCGGGCCGACCGGTTCCGGGCCGACGGCTGCCGGGCCGACCGGTTCCGGGCCGACCGGTTCGGCGGCCGGGGCAACGGCGGCCTGGCCGGGAGCTTCAGGGAGGGGGGTGGTGGGATGCGGAACCGTCGCCTCGGGCTCCTGCGCGACTGGCGCGGCGTCAGTTGCCGCCGGGGGCTGAGGGTGAGGCTGGGGCGCTGCTGCTTCGGCGGCGATGTCCTCCGGCGCCGGTGCGGCGGCCTCGGGAGGAGCGGGAGCGACGTCGGCCTCGGGTGCCGCTGCCTCTGGAGCGTGGGCCGCAGCGTCCGGAACCTGGGCGGGAGTCTGCGCGCCGGGGGCCTCGGGCGGCACCACGGCGGCCTGTTGCGGGGCGACGGCCGGCTCGGGGAACGGGACCGCTTCAGGGGCCTGAACGGCCTCCGGAGCAGGGACCGGTGCCACGGCCTGCTCGGGAGCGACCGCCGGGACCTGTGCGACGGGGACGTCCGGGACCTGTGCGACGGGGGCGTCCGGGACCTGTGCGACGGGGACGTCCGGTGCGGGTGCCTGCGGAGTAATGGCGGCGGGCTCACCGCTCTGGACAGGGCTGTCCACGACCGGCTCCGGCGCTGAAGCCGGCTGCGCGACGGCCTCCGGAGCGGCTACGGCCCCGGACTCGGCCTCGACGGCAGCCACCTGGCCCGCGTCCGGACCGGCACCGGCACCGGCACCGGCACCGGCAGGGTCGCCCGCTACGGCGACGTCCTGCTCGGGAACCACGTACCCGCCCTCGGCCACCTGGGCGCCGATCGCCCCGGCGGCGGCGTCACCGGCAGCGGCCAGACCGGCCTGGGCGGCGGCCACCTGACCCGCCACCGCGTCCACGCCCAGCTCCGCGGGGTCGGCCTGCGCGGGCATGACCTGCTCCGCGACGGCGACTTGGGCTCCCTCCGGGCCGACGCCCGCACCAGCGGGGTAACCCGCCAGGGGCTGAGCGACCTCGCCCATGACCGTCGGGCCTCCGTCCACGAGGGCCTGACCGGCCTCGGCGGTGGCCGGCGGCTCGCTCACGGGCTGCTCGGCGGGGGCGGCCTGCTCTGCCTCGGCCGGTGCCGGTCCCGGCGTGGGTGCCGGTTCCGGCGGGGTGGTGTTGCTCGTCTCCGCCGACGCGACCTCCTCCCCGTCCGCCGTCACACTCGTCGCCACGTCCGCCGTCACACCCGTCGCCACGTCCGCCGTGCCGCCGGTCGCGACCGCCTGGGCCGTGCCCATCGGTTCCGTTGCCGGAACAACCGTTTCCGCAGGCGCCACCCCGGCGCTCACCGGCGCCGGGTTCGTGACCGGTGCGCCCCACGGCGCGGCGGGCGGTGAGGCCGCCGCCTCGGGGGCGCGGGGGCCGTCGAGGTATTCGGGGCCCGCCGAGGCGGGCACCGGCTGGCGGACGGGCGCGTCAGCGGGGCCGCGGTCGGCGAGGGAGCGGACCGGGCTGGCGGAGCTGTCGGGCAGCGGCGGGCCGAGGTGCAGGGGCCGGCGCGGGGTGATGGGCGGGATCGGCGGCGGGTCGGGCAGACGGACCGCGCTGAGGTCGACCGAGCCGCTGTCGCGGCCGGAGATCTCGTGCGGGCCCGGCTGGTGCACGGCCTCCAGGACCGGCTCCGGCGCGGGCGGAGGGACCTCGTTGCCCCAGGCGCCCTGGGCGCCCGGCAGCAGCAGGTCTTCTTCCTCGGTCTCGGCGGTGGTCTCGGAGAGGTAGGTGTACGCACCGGGCGCGGAGGTGCCCGGCTGCTCCACCATGCCTGCGCTCTCCGGCAGTCCCTCGCCCGGGACCTGGCCGGTGTCGGTCATGCGTACCCCTCGCCCATCGGTTAGTGCTCCTACGACCTGCTCGCCCGGAACGGCGCACCGACCGCCCCGCAGTGAAGAACGAGCGTGCGTCCCCAGCGGCACGAACGGTCCGCCCGGAAAAGGCGACAAAGCCATTCACTGGCATTGTTGCGGCCGTAGCACCCCCACGGCAGCTTGATCCGCGACGGTTCCGCTGTGGACTGCGCCACGTTGCGCGTCCTCAGGTTCTGCCGTACCACACACACCCCAAAACGGGCGGGTTTTCCGGACATTGACCAACGAAGCGCCGGGCGTCCTTGTGCGGTGCAGCGATCGGCCAGCCTACCGCGCGCAGTACGACAAACCGATCACGGGGACGGTCGTGGGGACGGACGCGGGATCAGACACCGCGCCGCGGCAGCACGCCGCTGAGCAGGAACGCGACGCTCCGTTCCTTCTCCGCCCAGGCCCTGGTGTCGAGTTCGACGGACTGCAGCAGGGCGCATTCGACGCCGTAGCCGTGCTCGGCCAGGTCGCGGCCGATGAGTTCGGCGGCGTCGCGGGTCGCGGCGTGCGTGACGATGCGCTGCGGGCGGCGGTCGGCGACCGCCGAGACGACGGCCGCTCCCCCGCCGCCGACCCGGACGACATCCGGTTCGGGGAGGTTCTCCAGGATGTGCGGGGCGGCGCCGTGCACGATCTGGAGTTGGACGCCGAGGCGGCGGGCGGCGGCGTCGGTGCGGGCGCAGGCGTTCAGGTCGCCGTCGACGGCGAGGACGGCGGCACCGGCGCGGGCGGCCTCGATGGCGAAGGCGCCGCTGCCACAGCCGATGTCCCACACGAGGTCGCCGACGCGGGGCCCGAGGTGGGCGAGTTGGGAGGCGCGCAGCAGCTGGGTCTCGCCCTCGCCGAGGTCCGCGCCGTACGCGTCGGCGGGCAGGGTCCAGCCGCGCGGCCCGGTGGACGGGTCGCGGCCGGAGATCCAGCCCCCGGTCTCCCCCGAGGTGCCGGGCCCGGCCGGGCCGCCGAGGACGATGACGACGTTGGGGTCGCGCCAGGTGTGATCGGCGGCCTTGTCGGAGGTGACGACGGAGACGCGTTCGCGGGCGGTGCCGAGTTCCTCGCAGATCACGAAGGAGCGGTGGACTCCTTCGAGGAGCAGGCCGAGTTCGGCGGGGCCGGCGCCGGGTGAGGTGAGAACCGCGACCTTGGTGTGGGCTCGGCATACGTTGACCGCGCGGCGCAGGGTGCGAGGGTGTGCGACGACCACCTGTGCGTCGTCCCAGGGCATGCCCGCGCGGGCGAAGGCTGCGGCGACGGAGGAGACGGCGGGGACGACCTCCACCTCGAGGCCGAACTCGGGGGCGCGCAGGGTGCGTACGACGCCGAAGAAGCCGGGGTCGCCGTCGGCGAGCACGACGGCCGTGCCGCGGTGGGCGGCGATGCGGCGGGCGGCCAGGGCGACACTGCCGAGGCGGATGCGCTCGGCACCGGCGGGTACCTCGGGGAGCGCCAGGTGGTGGGCGGCACCGGCCACGAGCGTGGCGGCGCCCAGGGCGGCGCTCGCCGCGGCGGTCAGCGGCGAACCGTCCCAGCCGATCACCGTGACCCGGTCGGCCATCGTCGTCAGTCTCCAGGGGTTTTCGCAGGTCGTCTGCGTGGCGTGGTGGGGAGCAGCCCGGGGGCGGGCTCCGTGAGGGTACCCGGTGGAGGTTTCGGAGGGAGCTTCGGTGTCGTCGTCACCGTCGTCCTCCGGGTGGTTCCGGTCAGTCCCAGTCGCCGAAGGACGTGAAGCCGTCGCGGAGCTGTTCGCCGACGCCTTCCAGGTCCTCGGGGAGCAGGCTCCAGACTATGAAGTCGGTGCGCACGTCGGTCCATGTGCCGTCCTCGGCACGGGCCCGGGCTATACAGGCGTTGCGCAGCACGCCCTCGCTGATACAGCCGATCTTCTGGGCGACCTGCTGGGAGGCGGTGTTGTCGGCCGCCGTGCGCAGTTCGATGCGCTCGAACTTCTGGTCCGTGAAGAGCCACTGGGCGGTGACGAGGGCGGACTCGGAGGCGTAGCCCTCGCCGCGGGCCCAGGGGGCGATGATGTAGGACATCTCGGTGGAGCGTACGTGCCAGTCGGTCTTGGAGAGCTGGATGACGCCGACCAGGCGCTGGGTGAGGAACTCCGTGACGGCGAAGTCGAGTCCGCGCCCCTCGGTGCGCTCGGTGGGGGCGTACTCGGTGATCCAGGTGCGGGCGCCGTCCTCCGTGAAGGGCTGGGGGACGGAGGTCCAGGCCGCCACCTGTTCGTCGTTCATCATCGCGGCCAGGGAGGAAACGTCGTCGTCGTCGAGGGGACGCAGCACCAACCGCTCCGTGCTGATGGAGATGTTGGGGAAGGTGCTCGTCATGCGCCGCTCCGTAACCTTCGGTGAACCTTCAGGGCATGCTGAACTGCCCAGCATGCAGCATGAAAGCACTGATCCGCACCACGGGGCCCTTCCCACCGGGTGGGGGAAAGACCCCGTGTGCGCGGGTGCCGGACCTGGCTCAGAAGGAGGCGAGCACCGAGCCGGCGTACTTGTCCTGGATGAACTTCTTGACCTCGGGCGAGGTGAGGAGCTTCGCGAGCTTCTTCACGCGCGGGTCGTCCTCGTTGCCCTTCTTCACGGCGAGGAAGTTGCCGTAGGGGTTGTTCTTCGGGGACTCCAGGATCAGGGCGTCCTTGGAGGGCTTGAGGTCGGACTCGATGGCGTAGTTGCCGTTCACCACGGCGGCGTCCACGTCGTCGAGGGAGCGGGGGGTCTGGGCCGCCTCCAGCTCCTTGAACTTGAGGTTCTTGGGGTTCTTCGTGACATCGGAGGGGGTCGCCTCGTTGCCGACGCCGGCCTTGAGGGTGATGAGCCCGTCGGCGGCGAGGAGCTTGAGGGCGCGGGCCTCGTTGACCGTGTCGTTGGGGATGGCGACGGTCGCACCGCTCTTCAGGTCGCCGGCCTTCTTGACCTTGTGGGAGTAGAGGCCGAGCGGCTCCAGGTGGACCGTGACGACGGGCACGATGTCGGTGCCGTTCTTCTTGTTGAAGTCGTCGAGGTACGGCTTGTTCTGGAAGTAGTTGGCGCCGACGGAGCCGTCCTGCGTCGCCGTGTTCGGCGTGACGTAGTCGGTGAACTCCTTGACCTGCAGGTCGAGGCCCTCCTTCTTCGCCAGGTTGTCCTTGACGAAGTTCAGGATCTCGGCGTGCGGGACGGGGCTGGCGGCGACGATCAGAGGTCCGTCGGTGTCGGAGCTGTCCGCTCCGCAGGCGCTGAGCCCGAGGGTGAGGGCTCCGGCGGCGAGAACGGCGGTGGTGATCTTGGCGGTGTTACGCACGAAAAGTGCCTTTCCTTATGACCTTGCGAGTGGTGCGACCCCGTCGTGGGTGAGGGGGGTCAGGAGGCGGCTTTGAGGAGCCGCAGTTTGGGGGCGGGTCCCGAGTGGGCGCCGCGGCGGTGCAGGGAGCGGGCCGCGTAGTCGCCGGCGAACTGGATGACCGAGATGACGACGGCAAGGATCGCGACGGTGATCCACATCAGCTGGGTCTCGAAGCGCTGGTAGCCGTACCGGATGGCGATGTCTCCGAGGCCTCCGGCGCCGACCGTGCCCGCCATGGCGGAGTAGCCGATGAGGGCGACGATCGTGGTGGTGGTGCTGGAGATCAGCGACGGCAGGGACTCGGGGACGAGCACCTTGCGGACGATGGTCCAGGTGTTGCCGCCCATGGACTGCACGGCCTCGACGAGCCCGTGGTCCACTTCGCGGACGGCCGTCTCGACCAGGCGCGCGAAGAACGGGATGGCGCCGACGGCGAGCGGCACGATGGCCGCCTCGACACCGATGGTCGTTCCGGTGATCGAGCGGGTGAAGCCCATCAGCGCGACCATCAGGATGATGAACGGCAGCGAGCGGGCGATGTTCACGACCTGCCCGATGACCTTGTTGGCGGCGAGGTTCTGGAGCAGGCCGCCGCGGTCGGTGAGGACCAGCAGGACGCCGAGCGGCAGTCCGCCGACGACGGCGATGAGCGTGGACCAGCCGACCATGTAGAGGGTGTCCCAACACGCCTGCTCCAGCAGGGGCTGCATCTCGGACCAGGTCACTTCGCACCTTCCTTCACCAGTTCGGACTCGTGGCCCGGGACGTCGATCTGGAGGCCCCGTTCACGCAGGAAGCCGATGGGCACGACGTTGTCCTCGTAGCGGCCGGGCAGTTCGATGCGCATCCGGCCGACCTGGAGGCCGCCGACGGTGTCGATGGCGGCGCCGAGGATCGATATGTCGATGTTGTAGGTGCGGGCGAGCTGCGAGATGACGGGCTGGGTGGCGCTCTCGCCCTGGAAGGTGACGTCGACGACCGTGCGGTCCTCGCCGGAGGCCTCGCCCCCGAGCGGGAACAGCGCCGAGGCGAGTTCGGAGCCGGGGGTGGCGAGGAGCTCGCTGACCGTGCCCGACTCGACGATGCGTCCGTTCTCCATCAGCGCGGCCGAGTCGCAGACCGACTTCACGACGTCCATCTCGTGGGTGATGAGCAGGACGGTCAGGCCGAGCTGGCGGTTGAGGTCGCGCAGCAGCGCCAGGATCGAGCGGGTGGTCTCGGGGTCGAGGGCGCTGGTGGCCTCGTCGGACAGCAGCACCTTCGGGTCGCCGGCGAGGGCGCGGGCGATGCCGACGCGCTGCTTCTGGCCGCCGGAGAGCTGCGCGGGGTAGGACGAGGCCTTGTCGGCGAGGCCGACCAGGTCGAGCAGCTCCAGCGCCTTGCGTGAGCGTTCCTGCCCGGACTTCCCGAGGATCTCCAGCGGCAGCTCGACGTTGTCCTGGACCGTCCGAGAGGACAGCAGGTTGAAGTGCTGGAAGACCATGCCGATACGGCTGCGCGCCCGGCGCAGTTCCTTTCCGGCGCGCGGGCCGCGGCCGGCCAGGGCGGTGAGGTCCTGCCCGGCGACGGTCACGGTGCCGGAGGTGGGGCGTTCCAGCAGGTTGACGCAGCGGATGAGCGAGGACTTGCCGGCGCCGGACTGGCCGATGACGCCGTACACCTCGCCTTCGCGGACGTGCAGGTCGACGCCGTCCAGGGCGGTGACCTCGCGGCCGCGTGCACGGTAGACCTTGGTCAGACCCGAGGTGGTGATCACTGGGATTCCGTCACTGTCGAGTGCGCGGGCGTGGGTGGGCCCGGGCACAGGTGCATTCGGTCAGGGACGCGACACGGTTCTCGCTGGGAAGTGGAACCGGGGAGAACATGTGCGCGGGGCGGCTTCGGGTCACGCGGCGCTCAGGGCGTGCGGACAGGCCGCGTCTCGCTTCGGGGCGCGAGCTCGGGGGTGGTGCAGGGGCCCTCTAGAAGGCGCACATTCGACACATACAACGAGCACCGGGCGTCATGGTCGCCTCGGTCGCGGGGATGCGGTCGCTCGTCGTGGTCATGCCGTCAGTAAAACATGCGTACGGTCCTGACCGACCCCCCGCTGTCCGGATGCTGGACAGCGGTGGACGGAGACGCCGCCTGTCAGCCGCGCGGGGAGATCTCCACGCCCTGCTCGGTGACCAGTGCGGACAGGGCCGACAGGTTCTCGACGATCAGATCGGCGTGCAGTTCGTGGGCCTGGTGGGTTGTGGTCAACGCCACGGTGGTCATGCCGGCGGCGCGTCCGGCCGCGAGGCCCGCCGGGGCGTCCTCGAACACGACGCAGTGCTCGGGGTCCACGCCGAGCGCGCGGGCGGCGAGCAGGTAGGGCTCGGGGTCGGGCTTGCCGCGCGTGATGTCGTCGGCGGCGACGAGGGTCTTGGGCAGGATGCCGACGGCGTCGAGCCGGGCCTCGGCCAGCCGCCGGGTGGCGGAGGTGACCACGGCCCAGCGCTCGGCGGGCAGCACGTCGAGGAAGGCCCGGGTGCCCGGCAGCAGGCGCACCCCGTCGTTCGGTACGTCGTCCACCTCCAGGTCCTCGATCCGCGCGACGGCCTGGGGCACGAGCTCGGCGGGCAGCAGGTCGGCGGCTATCTCGGCGGCCGGCCGGCCGTGCAGCTCGACCCGCGCGAACTGCTCGGCGGTGATCCCGTACTCCCCTGCCCACCGCGTCCAGCAGCGGTCCACCGAGGCGAGGGAGGAGACGAGGGTTCCGTCGTTGTCGAAGAGCAGGGCCTGGGCGTGGATCGTCATGCCCTCGACCCTACGGTGCGGGCCAGGGCCGGAAGCATCGGGCCTTTTCGGCCGTAATAAGGTCGCAGCATGCTTGATGCCCTGACGCTGGTGACCGGCGTCGCCGCGCTGCTGCTCGCCGTCTGGTGCGGCTGGGCGGCCTACCGCGACCAGCCGACGAAGGACTGGCACTTCATCGGGATGGCCGTGGTCACGCTGCTGTCGCTGATCCAGCTGGCGGTGGGGATCGTGCTGCTCGCACAGGGCGAGAAGCCGGAGCAGGGCACGACGATCTTCGTGGCGTATCTGCTGGGGGCGTTCGCGTGCGTCCCGGCCGCCGGGTTCATGTCGCTGGCCGAGCGGACCCGCTGGGGTTCGGTGACCGTCGCCGCCGGCGGTGTCGTGCTGGCGGTGCTGGAGGTGCGTCTCTATGACATCTGGGGAGGCTGAGGTGAGCCGGCGTCGGCTGATCAGCGGTCCGGGCACGCTGCTGGTGTGGCTGTACGGCGTGATGGTCGTGGGAGCGGTGTCGCGGTCCGCGTATCAGATCGCGACGGAGTTCGACCGGGCGCCGCTCGCGTACGCGCTGTCGGCGGTGGCCGGTGTCGTGTACGGGTTCATCACGTACACGCTGGTGCGGGGTGGGGAGACGGCACGGAGGGTCGCCCTGGCGTGCTGTGTCGCGGAGTTGGTGGGGGTGCTGACGGTGGGGACCTGGACCCTGGTCGAGCCCTCCGCCTTCCCGGACGCGACCGTGTGGTCGGACTTCGGGATGGGGTACCTCTTCATTCCGGTGATCTTGCCGGTGTCCGCCATTTTCTGGCTGCGCAAGGGTGCGCCCGAGGAGGATGCCGCCTGAGGTTCGTCAGGCGGCCGCGGGCCGTGGATGGCTCGTCGTAGTTCCCCGCGCCCTTAAAGAAGGCCGGTCATCACGCCGTCGCCGCGTAGGTGCTCGCCGGCTTCTCCAGGACGATCATCGGTACGCCGTCGGCGCCCTGGGCCGTGCCCACCGTCTCGTAGCCGACCTTGCGGTAGAGGCGGAGGTTGCCCTCGCTGCGGTGGCCGGTGTGGAGGCGGAAGCGGGTGGCGCCGTGCTGGCCGGCGAGGGCCGATTCGGCCGCCCGGAGGAGCCGGGCACCGATGCCGTGACCCTGGAGGCGGGGGTGGACGCAGAGCTTGCCGATCGCTGCGGCGCCGTCCTCGGTGGCCGCGCCGCGGACCGAGCCGACGACCTCATCGCCGAGCCGGGCCACGAAGACGCAGTCGCGCGCGACCTCTTCGCGGACCGAGTCGAGGGTTTGGACGAGCGGGTCGATGCGGTAGTTCCCGTACAGAGCCGCCTCCGGCTGGAAGCACAGGTACTGCAGTCTGAAGATCTGCTCCGCGTCCTGCTCGGTCGCCGCAGAGATGATCACGCTCATGCCCATGTGCGCACGCCTCCCGCTCATCTGATCACCTGTCGTTCCCCACTCCTATCCCCGTCCTCAGCGGGCCGCAACCTCCGGTGAGAGCAATCTCCGGAGACATCCCAGGCATCTGGAACGTTCCGGGCCAAGACTGCCCTGTGAGATACCCAACTCCCCTGCGATTTCCCGGTATGTCGGGTCCTCAGGCGAGAGCAGGGCCTCCATCAGCCGGGGACAGCGGCCCGGGAGGCGGCGCACGGCCTCGCGCAGGGCCCGGCCGCGGGCCGCGGCGAGGGCGAGCTGCTCGGGATCGCGCTGCCCGTCGTCGACCGGTTCGGCGGCGTACGGCCGTTCGAGACGGCTCGTACGGCGGGTGCGGCGCACCTCGGAGCGGACGGCACGGCGGAGCCACTGCTGGGGGTCGGCCGGCGGGTCCTCGGCGTCGAGCCGCTCCAGGAGCCGGAGCCAGACCGCCTGCTCCAGGTCGCCCGGCTCGGTTCCGGTGGAATATGCCTCCGCGGAGGCCTCGGCGGTGAGCAGCGGGCGCAGGGCGGTGACCATGTCGTGCGTCATATGCGGAGCGACGCGGCCGCCCGGGCCGCGGGTTGCCCGGGCGGCCGAAGCTCACTCCACCGGGGGGTGTGAGCTCGGATGTTGACGTGCTCGGATCTTGACGGTGCTCAACCGTTGAAGTCCTCGCGGGCCAGCAGACCCGTGTCGGGCTGGTCGGTGAAGACGCCGTCGATGCCGGTCGCGAAGTACGCCTTGTACGCGCCGAAGACGTCGCCGTAGGCATCCGCGTCCGCGCCCTTGCGGAAGTTCGCGGGCAGGAACGGGTTCTCGTTGCGCATGGTGTACGGGTGCAGGATCAGGCCCACCTTGTGCGCGTCGGAGACGAGGGTCGTCGGCCGGGTCAGGTTGCCCTGGGCGTCGCGCGGGATGACCAGGTCCAGGGTCGGGCCGATGCCCTGCGCGTAGGAGGCGATCTCCCTGAGGCCGGCGGGCTTGACCAGGTCGGCGACCGTGCGCGGGTCGCCGGTCTCGACGAAGTCCCAGGGCCGGGAGTTCGCCGAGGAGAGCAGGACGACGAGCGGGTTGTCGACGATCTTGTGCAGGCGCTGGAGGCTGGTCGGCTCGAAGGACTGGAGGATGACCGGGGAGGTGCGCCGGTCCTTGCGGTGCTTGTGCAGCAGCTTGGCGACACGCTCCTCGAGCGGGAGGCCCAGCCGGCGGAAGTAGGTGGGGTGCTTGAGCTCGGGGTAGATCCACACCTGCTTGCCCCGCTTGCGGGTCTGCTCGTCCTGCCACCTGAGGACCTCTTCGAACGTGGGGATCTCCCAGCGGCCGTTGTAGAGGGTGTTGTGCGGGCGGTTGGCCGGGATGCGCTCGACCGCGCGCAGCGTCTTCAGCTCGGCGAGGGTGAAGTCCTCGGTGAACCAGCCGGTGGTGGAGACGCCGTCGAGCAGTGCGGTCTTCTTGCGGCCGGCGAACTCGGGGTGGTCGGCGACGTCCGTGGTGCCGCCGATCTCCGGCTCGTGACGGCAGACCAGGTGACCGTCCTTCGTCGGGACCAGGTCGCCCGCCTCGACGATGTCGGCGCCCAGGTCGAGGGCCAGCTGGTACGAACCGAAGGTGTGCTCCGGGCGGTATCCGCTGGCGCCGCGGTGGCCGATGATCGTCGGCTTGGGCAGGCTCCGCACTCCGCCGCCGTGCCGGGCGGCGTCGGCACGCGCGGTGCCGGCCATGCCGAGGACCGCTCCGCCGGCGCCGAGCACCGCCGCGCCGAGCAGGGCCCGCCGTCCGGTACCGCTCGTTTCTTCGTTCGACTCCTGCGTTCCCATGAGCGCCCTCCCTGGCCGTTCGGCTCGTCAGTGCGGGCCGATCGTAGGGGCGCGTACATGGCGAGTGGGAGACCTCGGGCGGAACACGCGGGTGATGTCGGATGTCGTAGTGGCTGGTGAGGAGGATGAGTTGACGGTCCGTTGCGTATGTTCGATTCGGTCCGGCCGTTCTGGGAACGCGTCCGATGGCCCCCCGGGGCGATGTGCGTCACATCATGTCGGTCGCGTTACGGACCGTCGGCGGCGCGCCACCGCAGGTAAACACGCGTCAACAGTGCGTAAGGCCTCGGTGAAGTCGCCGTGCCCGATGTGCGCGATGACCGGGGCCACGAGTATCGTCCTCACCTGCACAGACTCATACAGAATCCCTTGACACCGGAGGGCCCGTTGTCCCGCTTCGCGTTCATCAAGGCAGTGCTCGGCCCGATCATGCGCCTGATGTTCCGCCCACAGGTGGAAGGTGCGGAGCACATTCCCGGCGATGGCCCGGTCATCCTGGCCGGCAACCACCTGACGTTCATCGACTCGATGATCCTGCCGCTGGTCTGCGACCGCCAGGTCGTCTTCATCGGCAAGGACGAGTACGTGACCGGCAAGGGCCTCAAGGGCCGGCTGATGGCGTGGTTCTTCACCGGCGTCGGCATGGTCCCGGTGGACCGCGACGGCGGCCGGGGTGGTGTCGCCGCTCTGATGACCGGGCGTCGGGTGCTGGAGGAAGGCCGGATGTTCGGCATCTACCCGGAGGGGACGCGGTCGCCCGACGGACGGCTGTACCGGGGGCGGACGGGGATCGCCCGGCTGACCCTGATGACGGGTGCGCCTGTGGTGCCGTTCGCGATGATCGGCACGGACAAGCTTCAGCCGGGTGGGGCGGGGTTGCCGCGGCCCGGGAAGGTCACCGTGCGGTTCGGTGAGGCGATGGAGTTCTCCCGGTACGAGGGGATGGACCGGGACCGGTATGTGCTGCGGGCCGTGACCGACTCGGTGATGACCGAGGTCATGCAGCTGTCCGGGCAGGAGTATGTGGACATGTACGCGAGCAAGGCGAAGGAAGCGGCGTAGGGCTTTTCGGGCTTTTCGGCGCGGGCGGGGTCGGGGTCGGGCTGCGGGGACCGTCGGCGGGTGCGGGCTGTGGGGACCATGGGCGGGTGCGGGTGCGTGGGGGCTTGTCGCGCAGTTCCCCGCGCCCCTTAAGGCGTGACCTCACGGGCGTGGCCGAGTGGAACCCCGTGCACGTGTGGGCGGGCCTGCCTCGGGCGGCTGCGGGTGCGTGGGGGTTCGTCGCGCAGTTCCCCGCGCCCCTGGGGGCGTGACCTCGAGGGCGTGACTGCGGGGACTCTGTGTCCGTGTCGCGCAGTTCCCCGTGCCCCTGAGGGCGTGACCTCAGGGGCGTGGACATCACCTGTGTTTCGTCGCGCCGCCCTCCAGCCTCTGGCCCCTCAGCAGGAACCAAGCCGCCACCGCCGCTGCCAGCAGGACGGCCGCGCCCACGCCCGCCGCGAGGGCGAGGCCGTCGACGAAGGAGGTGCGGGCCGCGTCCAGCATGGTCGCGGCGCTGTCGGCGGGCATCCGGGCGGCCGCCTCGACGGCACCGCCCAGTGACTCGTGGGCCGCGGCCGGTGTGCCCGCGGGGCCGGTGAAGTCGCGGTAGACGCCGGTCACGATCGAGCCGAGCGCGGCGATGCCGAGCGCGGCACCGAGTTCGTACGCCGTCTCGGACACGGCGGAGGCCGACCCCGCCTGCTCCTTGGGCACGCTGGACAGGATCACGTCCGCCGTCACGGTGAACGAGAAGCCGGCGCCCACCCCGACCACCAGCAGCGCGGTCCCGAGGAGCGGGTAGCCCGTGGACTGGTCGAGCACCGTGAGCGCGGCCAGAGCGAGGCCTATCGCCGCGAGGCCGCCGGAGACGACGGACCGCACCGAGAAGCGCCGGGCCACGCGCCCCGCGATCAGTCCGGCCACCACCGCGCCGATCGCCGCGGGGAGTTCGGCCAGCCCGGCCTCGAACGGGCGCCTGCCCTGGACGAGTTGCAGGTACTGGGACAGGAAGAACACCAGCCCGGACAGGCCGAGGATGGTCAGCAGGTCGGCCAGGACCGCCCCGCTGAAGCCGCGGTTGCGGAACAGCCGCATGTCGAGCAGCGGCGTCGGCAGCCTGAGCTGACGGCGGACGAACCCGTACAGGGCTGACGCGCCCAGCAGACCCGCGGCCAGGGCGCTCCACGCGAAGCCGTGGGTGGCGACCTCCTTGATCGCGTACACGACGCCGATCATGCCGACCAGCGACAGCACGACGCTGACCAGGTCCCAGGGGCCTGGGTTCGCGGTGCGCGACTCGGGCAGCAGCTTGATCCCGACGAGGACCAGGACGACCATCACGGGCAGGTTGATCAGAAAGACCGAGCCCCACCAGAAATGCTCCAGCAGGAACCCGCCGACGATCGGACCGACGGCCGTTCCGGCGGAAGCGGTGGCACCCCAGATGCCGACGGCGAGACTGCGCTCGCGCGGGTCGTGGAAGAGGTTGCGGATCAGGGCGAGCGTGGCCGGCATCAGGGTCGCGCCGGCGACGCCGAGCAGCGCCCGGGCGGCGATCATCATCTCGGGTGTCGTGGCGTAGGCGTTGACCACGGAGATCGCGCCGAACGCCGTCGCACCGATCAGCAGGATCCGCTTGCGGCCGATCCGGTCGCCGAGGCTGCCCATGGAGACGAGCAGACCGGCGATGACGAACGAGTAGACGTCGCCGATCCACAGCAGCTGGGTGCCGGAGGGCTTCAGGTCCTCGCTGATGTAGGGGGTCGCGAGACCGAGGACGGTCGCGTCGACGGCCACCAGCAGCACGGCGAGCACGAGAACGCCGAGCGCGAGCCAGCGGCCCGGGCGCTTCACGGCCTCCGTCGTCATCGTCGGCTGCAGCGTGCTGGTCATGATTCCTCTCTCCTGAGTGCGCCGCCGAGCAGCAGCTCGACGATCATGTGCTGGAAGTCCTTGGGGGCGCCCTTGCCGCTGTGCACCATCCAGGCGCCGGAGGCCAGCAGGCCGTACAGCGCCTCGGTGAGCCAGGCCGGCGTGAGGTCGATGCGGAACTCGCCGCCGAGCTGGCCGCGCCGGAACAGGGCGGAGATCCGGTCGTCTATCTGGGTCCAGCCCGCGTTCAGCTCCTCGCCCTCGAAGAGCTGGTTCTCGGAGTAGAGGAACGCGAGCAGCCCGGCGACGGGCTCGATGGCCGCGACCAGCCGGCGTACGGCCTCGCTCGCCGTGCCCTCGTCGAGCCGGGCGGCGTCCAGCGCGGCCTCGCACTCCGCGATGCCCAGCGACTCCAGCGCGCGGACGAGGGCGTCCCGTCCCGCGAAGTGGCGGTGCAGCGTGGCCCGGCCGATGCCGGCGGCCTTCGCGACCTCGTCCATGGTCGCGGTGGATTTACGGGTCAGCAGGGCCGCGGCGGCGCGCAGCACATGCTCGGGATCGACAGCCATGAGACAAGCATAGTCCATATGAGACATGAATGTCTCATCAGGGGCATGCGTGACTCACGGCTGCCGTACGGGTGCGTGTGTATGACGGGGTGATCAGTGCCAGGGCAGCTGCCCGCGCCGCTCCCAGTACGCGGGCGGCTCCTCCACCAGCACGGCGAGGCGGCTCAGCTGGTCGTCGTCGAGGTCGACCACGGCCGCGTGCAGGTTCGAGGCGAGCTGGCCGGTGGTGGCGGCGCCGGAGAGGACGACACCGGCCCAGGGCTGACGGAGGATCACGGCCAGGGCGATGGCGTCGCAGCCCAGCCCGGTCGCCTCGGCGATCTCCTTGACGACGTCCGGGGCGTGCGGCCCGGCGAGCCGGCCGTTGGCCATGCCCTCCTTGACGATCACGGTGAGCCCGGCGTCGTGCGCCTCGGCGAGAGCGGGGGCGGCGGAGGTCTCCAGCACGTTGTACGTGGACTGCACGGTACGGAAGAGGGGTTCGCCGTCGACCGTCACGGCGAGGGCGGCGCGGATCGCGTCCGCCTGGGCGGGGCCGCTGGTGGAGAAGCCGACGGTGAGGCCCCGCGCGGCGGCTTCCGCGAGCTTCGCGTGCAGTTCCTTGTCGGTGAGGGCCGGGCTGTCCGGGGTCACCGAGTGGATCTGGTAGAGGTCGAGCCGGTCGCCGAGCAGGGCGTCGCTCTCCGCGCGCTGCCGTTCAAAGGTGGCGAGGGTGTGGTCCTTGACCTCGTGCTTCTCGGCGTCGATGGACCAGTCGGCGGTGTAGGTGTAGCCCCACTTGCTGCCCACGACGATGTCGTCGAGGCCGGGCCTGTCCCTGAGCCAGTCGGCGAGGAACTCCTCGGAGCGGCCGTAGGAACGGGCGGCGTCGAAGTAGCGGACACCCTGGGCGTAGGCGGCGTCGAGGAGTTCGTGGGTGCGGGTGCGCAGCGTTTCCACGCTGCGGTCTTCTCCGAGGTCCTGGTCCCGGCCGAGGTTGATGTAGCCGGGGCGCCCTACGGCGGCGAGGCCCAGTCCGATGTGGCAGGTGGGGGTCGTTGCGGTTGCCAGTCGCGCGAAGGGCATCGCGGGCTCCGTTCGGTCGGGTCCGGTACGGCTTGCGACCAACGTACCCGCGATGACCTTCGGCGCTCGCTCGCAGAGCCCGGTTCGAGCGGTACTCCGGCGCGTGCGGGTGCGTCGCGGCTTGTCCCGCAGTCCAGCGCGCCCCTAGAGGGCGCTTCCCTTGGCCACCGCCCACTCGTGCTGGGCCGCCACGTCCGCCTTCACCTCTGCCAGCTGGACGGCGACCGCGCTCGGGGCCGTGCCGCCCCTGCCGTTGCGGGAGGCCAGGGCGCCGGGCACGTTGAGGACCGTGCGGACCTCGGGGGTCAGATGGGCGGAGATCTTGGCGAACTGCTCGTCCGTCAGCCCGTCCAGTTCCTTGCCCTCGGCCTCGGCGACCTTCACGCACTCGCCGGCGACCTCGTGGGCCACACGGAACGGAACGCCCTGCTTGACCAGCCACTCGGCGATGTCCGTGGCGAGGGAGAAGCCGGCCGGGGCCAGTTCCGCCATGCGCTCGCGATGGACGGTGAGGGTGGCCATCATGCCGGTGAAGGCCGGGAGCAGGACCTCCAGCTGGTCGATGGAGTCGAAGACCGGCTCCTTGTCCTCCTGGAGGTCGCGGTTGTACGCGAGCGGGAGGGCCTTGAGCGTGGCCATCAGGCCCGTCAGGTTGCCGATGAGGCGGCCCGACTTGCCGCGGGCCAGCTCGGCGATGTCCGGGTTCTTCTTCTGCGGCATGATCGACGAGCCCGTGGAGAACGCGTCGTGCAGGGTCACGAAGGAGAACTCCTTCGTGTTCCAGATGATGACCTCCTCGGCGATCCGGGAGAGGTTGACCCCGATCATCGCCGTGATGAAGGCGAACTCGGCGACGAAGTCGCGGGAGGCCGTGCCGTCGATCGAGTTGCCGGCCGAGCCGTGTTCAAAGCCGAGGTCCTTCGCCACCGCCTCCGGGTCCAGCCCGAGGGAGGATCCCGCGAGGGCGCCCGAGCCGTAGGGCGAGACCGCCGTACGGGCGTCCCACTGGCGCAGCCGCTCCGCGTCCCGGGAGAGGGACTGGACGTGGGCCAGGACGTGGTGGGCGAACAGGACGGGCTGGGCGTGCTGGAGGTGCGTACGGCCGGGCATGGCCACGTCCGGGTGGGCTTCGGCGAGGCCGATCAGCGCGTCCTGGAGCTCGGCGATCAGGCCGCCGACGATCCGGGCGTGGTCGCGCAGGTACATGCGGAAGAGCGTCGCGACCTGGTCGTTGCGGGAGCGGCCGGCCCGCAGCTTGCCGCCGAGGTCGGGGCCGAGGCGCTCCAGGAGGCCGCGCTCCAGGGCGGTGTGGACGTCCTCGTCAGCGATCGTGCCGACGAAGGAGCCGTCGGCGACGTCCGCCTCCAGCTGGTCGAGACCGGCGATCATGCGGGTCAGCTCGTCGGCCGTGAGCAGGCCGGCCTTGTGCAGCACACGCGCGTGGGCGCGCGAGCCGGCGATGTCGTACGGCGCGAGCCGCCAGTCGAAGTGGACGGACGCGGACAGCTTCGCCAGGGCCTCGGCGGGGCCGTCGGCGAAACGGCCGCCCCAGAGCCGGACATCACCGCTGTTGCTGCTCACCTGCTGCGCTCCTCAATGGGTGTGGATGTGCCACCGCCTTCCCGCCCGGGGGCGTGGAGACGGTCATCACGCTACTGCTCAGGGCAGATCACCGACATGCATGAGTATGCAGAGCTCTGCATGATTCGTCAATCCGGGGCGGACCGGCATGGTCTTCCAGCCGGGCAACGGCAGGCCATTTCCGGTCACGCGAGAGGAATTTGAAGATCCCTTGAACACGGGAAACCGCTTACCCGTACCTCTCGCCGAACGCAGGCGCCGCGTTACGACACCGACGACACCCCCGACCCCTAGTGAGGCATCCGCATGTCCAGGGCTCTTCCGAAGTACAACAAGCGTCGCGTCACGTTCATCGGCGGCGCCGCCGCGGTGGCACTGTCCGGCACGGTGATCGCCGGCTTCGCCCTCGCGGGGGAGACGCCCGACAGCGGCGCCGCGAACGCCCGGACGCTGGCCGGTCCCGGCACCATCAGCTGCCCGGACGTCACCGGCCAACTGCCCGCGGTCCCCGCCTCGGCGAAGGCGGAGGTCGACCGCAACCTGGCCGAGCTGAACAAGCAGATCGCCGAGGCCAACAAGCGCCTCGTCGACACCGTCGGCCAGGGCGGGCCCAACTTCGTCCAGAACGCCATCCTCGGTCCGCTGGAGGACAAGCGCGTCGCCGCCCTCAACCGCATCGAGACGGCCATCGGGCGGGCCGCCGAGAAGCCCGAGGGCCTGGAGGCCTTCGCGACCTGCCGGCTCGACGCCGGTGGCGATGCCGGAGCGGGCGAGGCGGCGGGTGGCGAGGCGGGCTCCGGTGCGGAGGCCGGCGCCGGAGCGGAGGCCGGCGGTGAGGCCGGAGCCGGTGCGGGCGCCGAAGAGGGCGGCGCGGGTGCCGAGGCGGGCGCCGGCGCGGAGGCCGGTGGGGACGCCCAGGAGGGTGACGCCGGTGCGGGCGAGGCGGGCAACGCCGGCGCCGGCACGATCAGCTGCCCGGACGTCGCCTCCCAGCTCCCGGCGATCCCCGCCTCGGCGCAGGCCGAGGTCGACCGGAACCTGACGCTGCTGGACACGCAGGTCGCCGAGGCCAACAAGCGTCTGGTCGACACGGTCGGCCAGGGCGGACCCAACTTCGTCCAGAACGCCATCCTCGGCCCGCTGGAGGACAAGCGGATCTCCACCGTCAACCGCATCGCCACGGCCATCGGCCGCACGGCCGAGAAGCCGGCCGGCCTGGACTCCCTGGCCGCCTGCACGCTCACCAAGTGAGGTGACAGGCGCTGTGGCCGCCCCGTGTGAGCGCCGGCCGGGGCGGCCACTCAGACGCCTGCCCGCGGGGTCCGGCAGAGGTGACCGGGCCCCGCAATTCCTTAGACAGTCAAAAGACTTACGGCAATAATCGTTCGACATGGGAAAGACTTACGAGCGCATAGACGGCCGGCTCCGCACCTTCATCGAGGCGCAGCCGGTCTTCTTCACCGCCACCGCACCTCTGGCCGCCGACGGCACGGTCAACCTCTCCCCCAAGGGCCTGACGGGCTCCTTCGTGGTGCTCGACGAGCTCACGGTGGCCTACCTCGACTTCGCCGGTTCCAACGCCGAGACCATCGCCCATCTGCGGGAGAACGGGCGCATCACCCTGATGTGGTGCGCCTTCCAGGGGCCGCCGAACATCGTCCGCGTGCACGGCAGGGGTGAGCCGGTCTTCCGTGACGACCCCCGCTTCGGGGAACTGCTCGCGCGCTTCCCCGGCATCGACCCGACACCACACGGCCTGCGGGCGATCATCGTGGTCACCGCCGAACTCGTCCGCGACACCTGCGGCTACGGGGTGCCGTTCATGGGGTACGAGGAGGACCGGGATCTGCACGGCAAGCGTTTCGCCCGCGAGGACGACGCGTCGCTGAGCGCCTACTTCACCAAGAAGGAGCACATCGCCACCAGCCTGGACGGACTACCCGGGCTGCCGCTGCCGCTGCCTCCCTCTACCGTCTGAGGCATGCGCCCCGGTGCCGCCGCCCTCGCCCTCTCCGCCCTGGTCGTGCTCGGCTCCGCGCCGCCCGCGCCCGCGCCGCCGCTGCCGGCCCGGATGGCGGACACCGGCGGCGGCACCCAGCTGATCACCGCGGTGGCCCCGGAGCGGGCCTCGACGACGGGCACCGTGACGTGGTGGAACCGGGAGGCCGGACGCTGGGTCAAGAAGGGTTCGGCGCCCGCCCGGTTCGGGGCGAAGGGCCTCGCCGCCGGCGCCTCGCGCAAGCAGGGGACGAACACCACGCCCACCGGCCTCTACGGTCTGCCGTACGCTTTCGGCATCGAGGCGGCGCCGGCCGGGACGGCCTACCCCTACCGCCGGGTGCACCGGGACTCCTGGTGGTGCCAGGACAACGACTCCCGCTCCTACAACCGCTGGACCGAGCCGCGGGCGGCCGACTGCCGGGCCGCCGAGTCCGAGCACCTGATCACGTATCGCGCGCAGTACGCGCACGCGCTCGTCATCGGCTTCAACTACGAGCGTCCCGTGCGGGGGCGGGGCGCGGGCATCTTCCTCCACGTGAACGGGCGCGGGGCGACGGCCGGTTGTGTCTCCGTCTCCGAGAACGCGATGCGGCGGATCCTGCGCTGGGCCGACCCCGCGCGGCGGCCGCACATCGCCGTGGGGACACGGAGCGGGAGCACCGCCGTCACCCGCCTCTGACGGACCGGCGACCACCTGAGTGTTACCGGCGGTCACTGCTGTTCGCACCCGACTCGGTACGCGGCTGAACACTCCCGTGCCGCGGCACGTATCTGTGGGCCAAGGGTCAAGTCCCCACGGAGGAACCGTGACCACCACGCTCGCAGGCGGACGCGCCGCCCGCCGCCAGACGATGCGCCGCATCCGCCCGCGCCGCTCCCCGGCCGTCCCGCTGCTGATCGCCCTCTGGGCCGGTGCCGCGGCCGTGCTGTGGTTGTGGTGGGACAACACACCGTCCCTCGCGGACGACACGAGCAAGATCCTGGCCGCGGGCCGGATCACCGGCCTGCTCGCCGGCTACCTCATGGCGCTGGTGGTGCTCCAGATGGCCCGGGTGCCCGCGCTGGAGCGCCGCGTGGGCACCGACCGGGTCGCGCGCTGGCACGCCATGACCGGCCGCTACACGCTCTGCCTGGTCCTCGCCCACGTCTTCCTCATCATGTGGGGCTACGCCCTCCAGGCGGGCAAGACACTCGGCGACATCGTCCAGCAGACGACCGACTCGATCAACCAGCTGCCGGACATGGGCAAGGCCGCCATCGGCACGGGTCTGCTGTTCCTCATCGGGATCCTGTCGATCGGCGGGGTCCGCCGCCTGATCGGCTACGACACCTGGTACCACGTGCACCTGCTCACCTACGCGGCGGTGTACCTGACGTTCTGGCACCAGATCACCACCGGCAACGAGTTCGCCGTCGAGCCCGCCGCGAAGACCTTCTGGTACGGGCTGTACGGCATGGTGACCGCGCTGGTCGTCTGGTACCGGATCCTCACCCCGATCCGGCTCAACCTGCGGCACCGCATGCGCGTCGAGGCGGTCATCGAGGAGACCCCGGGGATCGTGTCCGTGCTGATCAGCGGGCGCAAGCTGCACCGGATGGGCGCGGAGGCGGGGCACTTCTTCCGCTGGCGGTTCAAGGCGCCGGGCATGCGCTTCAGCTCCCACCCCTACTCCCTGTCGGCGGCGCCCCGCCCGGACATGCTGCGGATCACGGTCAAGGCGATCGGCGACCACACCTCCCGGCTGCGTGAGCTCGAGCCCGGCACCAAGGTGTGGGCCGAGGGCCCGTACGGCGCGATGACCGCGCAGCGCCGCAGCCGCGGCAAGGTGCTGCTGGTCGCGGGCGGGGTCGGCATCACCCCGATGCGGGCGCTGTTCGAGACGCTGCCGGGCGCGTCCGGCGACATCACCCTGCTCTACCGCGCCAACACGACCCAGGACCTGGCCCTGTGGGGCGAGCTCGCCAAGATCGCCGACGAGCGCGGCGCCCGGCTGATGTACGCGGTCAACAGCCCGGAGGGCGAACGCCCCGACATCTCGGCGGAGTCCCTCCAGCGCAAGATCCCGGACATCGACGACCACGACGTCTTCATGTGCGGGCCGCCCGGTTTCGCCCAGTCGGTCTACGAGGCACTGCGCGGCGCGGGCGTACCCGCCCGCCGTATCCATCACGAGTCGTTCGAGATGTGAGCGACGGGACACCAACAGCCCTTCAGGAGTTTGGGAAACATGAGGAAGTCTCACCCTGTCCGGCGTGCCGTGCTCGCCGGCGCAGCCACCGTCTCCGGGATCGTGCTGCTGCTGTCGCTGAAGCCGGCCTCCGACCCGGGCTCCGCCCAGGCGGCGGGGCAGGCGCCGCCCGCGGCGGCCGGGCAGGCCCCGCAGGGCGGCGTGAACGGCGCGGTCACCGGTGACGCGGCGCAGACGCAGTACGGCGCCGTGCAGGTCCGCCTGACGATGAGCAACGGCAAGATCACCCAGGCCGAGGCGGTCCAGGCGCCCAAGGGCGGCCGCAGCGACCAGATCACGGCCAGCTCGGTGCCGCGCCTCAACCAGGCCGTGGTCGCGGCGCAGGGCGCGGAGATCGACGCGGTCTCGGGCGCCACGTACACCAGCGCCGGCTACAAGAAGTCCCTCCAGTCCGCCCTGGACAAGGCGAAGGCGTCCGCCGGAGCGCAGCAGGGCTCGGGGGGCGCGCAGACACTGACCGGTGATGTCGCGCAGACGCAGTACGGGCCGGTCCAGGTGCGCGTGACCGTCGCGGGCGGGAAGATCACCAAGGCGGAGGCGGTCCAGGCGCCCAAGGGCGGCCGCAGCGACCAGATCACCGCGAGCTCGGTGCCCCGCCTCAACCAGGCGGCCGTGGCGGCCGGGAACGCGGACGTCGACGCGGTCTCGGGCGCGACGTACACCAGCGCCGGCTACAAGAAGTCCCTCCAGTCCGCCCTGGACAAGGCTCCGGCCGGGGGCGGTTCCTCCCAGGCCGCGGGCTCGGGAGGCGGCCAGGCCGCGACGCGGATCCTCACCGGCCGTGCGGCGCAGACGCAGTACGGGCCGGTCCAGGTGCGGGTGACCGTGACCGGCGGAAAGATCACCAAGGCGGAGGCGGTTCAGGCCCCCAAGGGCGGCCGCAGCGACCAGATCACCTCCTCGTCCGTCCCCCGCCTCAACCAGGCGGCCGTCGCGGCCGGGAACGCTCAGATCGACGCCGTGTCCGGTGCGACGTACACCAGCGCCGGCTACAAGCAGTCCCTCCAGTCGGCGCTGGACCAGGCCGGTGGCTGACACGGTGGCCGACTCCGCGCAGGCTCCCGCCGCGGTACGTCATGCCGAGGAGACTATGGGGACCGTCTTCTCCTTCGACATCCGCGGCGGGGAACCGGCCGCCGTGCGCGGGGCCCTCGACGAGGCCGTCGCCGGGCTGCACCGGGTCGACGAGGTGTTCAGCACGTACCGCGAGGACAGCCAGATCTCACGGCTCCAGCGCGGGGAGGTGACCGTCGCGGAGTGCGATCCCGAGGTCGCCGAGGTCCTGGAACTGGCCGCCGAGGCGGAGCATCTGAGCGAGGGCTGGTTCAGCACGTCGTACCAGGGCCGCCTCGACCCGACCGGCATCGTCAAGGGCTGGGCGGTCGAGCGGGCGGCACGGCTGCTGGCGGACGTGCCCGGGGTGTGCGGGGTGAGTCTCAACGGCGGCGGGGACGTGCAGTTGCTCGGGACGCCGGGCGGGCAGCGTCCGTGGCGCGTGGGGGTGGCCGACCCGTTGCGGCCTGGGGGTCTCGCGGCGGTCGTCTCCGCGGCGGGGGTGTCGGAACTGTCCGTGGCCACGTCCGGTACGGCGGAGCGGGGGGACCACATCGTCGATCCCCGGACGGGGCGTTCAGCCGTGACCGACCTGGTGTCCGTCACAGTGGTGGGCCCGCGGCTGACATGGGTGGACTGCTGGGCGACGGCGGCGTTCGCGATGGGCTCCCGGGAGGGGCTCGCGTGGCTGGAGTCCCTGCCGGGTGTAGAGGCGCTGCTGATCACAGCCGGCGACGAGGTGCGCTGCACCGGGGGGTTGGCAGCGAGGCTGGGGTGAGCTGTGGCTTGGGGCGTCCGCAACCCGGCGGAACGGGGTGCCGCTCTCCGTGGGACGGGCGTCGCCCCCAGCGGCACGCATGCCCGCAGCGGGGCCGGCCCAGGGGCGCGGGGAACTGCGCGATCAGCCACACACCACCCGCACACGGCCACCCGCGCAACCGCCAAGGCCCTCAGGGGCGCGGGGAACTGCGCGAACGGCCACAGCGCAGCCGCACACAGCCACCCGCGCTCACCCCTACGTCGCGTGGCCGTTCTGCGCCAACCTCAGCAGATGATCCGCCAGGGCCTGCCCACCCGTCGGGTCCCGGCTGATCAGCATCAGCGTGTCGTCACCCGCGATCGTCCCCAGGATGTCGTGCAGCTCGGCCTGATCGATGGCCGAGGCCAGGAACTGCGCTGCCCCCGGAGGGGTCCGGAGGACCACGAGGTTCGCCGAAGCCTCCGCGGAGATCAGCAGCTCCTGCGAGAGCCGCCGCATCCGCTCCTCCTTCGCCGACCCGCCCAGCGGAGCCCGGGGCGTACGGAACCCGCCCTCGCTGGGCACCGCGTAGATCAGATCGCCGTCGTCGTTGCGGATCTTCACCGCGTTCAGTTCGTCCAGGTCCCGGCTGAGCGTCGCCTGCGTGACGTTCAGCCCGTCGTCGGCGAGCAGCTTCGCCAGCTGGCTCTGCGAGCGGACCGGCTGCCGGTTGAGGATGTCCACGATCCGGCGGTGGCGGGCGGTGCGGGTCTGCGGCACGGCGGGCCCGTTCGCCCCCGGCTGCTCGTGGTCCTGCGCCTGGCTCATCGTCGTCTCATTCCCCGGATCGTCCGTCCCCGCTCACTGCCTGGAGGATGCCGGGCAGCGCCCCGAGAAGCGCGTCCACCTCGTCGTCGCCGAGGTTCAGCGGCGGCATCAGCCGGACGACGTCGGGGGCGGGCACGTTCACCAGGAATCCGGCCTCCTGAGCCGCCTGGCGCACCTGGGGCGCGAGCGGCTTCGTGAGCACGATACCCAGGAGAAGTCCCGTACCCCGGACGAAATCGATCAACGGATGGCCGAGGCCCTCGATTCCGTCCCGCAACCTTTCGCTCTGCCGCTTGACGTTCTCCAGCAACCCCTCGTTCTCGATGGTGTCGAGGACGGCGAGCCCGGCGGCGCAGGCGACGGGATTGCCGCCGAACGTCGTGCCGTGCTGGCCGGGCTGGAGCAGGTCGGCGGCCCGGCCGAAGGCGACGGTCGCGCCGAGCGGCAGTCCGCCGCCGAGCTGCTTGGCGAGGGTGACGACGTCGGGCAGGACACCCTCGTGGGCCTGGTACTCGAACCAGTGCCCGGTCCGGCCGATGCCGGTCTGCACCTCGTCGAGGACGAGCAGCGCCCCGGTCGCGGCGGTGATGGCCCGGGCGGCCTTGAGGTAGCCGGCGGGCGGGACGACGACGCCGAGCTCGCCCTGGATCGGCTCCAGGATGACGAGCGCGGTCTCGTCGGTGACCGCGGCGGCCAGCGCCTGCGCGTCGCCGAACGGCACGTGGGTGACCTCGCCCGGCAGCGGCAGGAACGGCTCGCGCTTGCCGGCCTGGCCGGTCATCGCCAGGGCGCCCATGGTGCGCCCGTGGAAGGCGCCCTCGGTGGCCACGACGTGGGTGCGCCCGGTCAGCCGGCCGATCTTGAAGGCGGCCTCGTTGGCCTCGGCGCCTGAGTTGCAGAAGAAGACCTTGCCGTCCCGGCCGAAGAGGCGCAGCAGCCGTTCGGCGAGGGCGACGGTGGGCTCGGCCATGAAGAAGTTGGAGATGTGGCCGAGGGAGCCGATCTGCCGGGTGACGGCCTCGACGACGGCCGGGTGGGCGTGGCCGAGGGCGTTGGTGGCGATGCCGCCGACGAAGTCGAGGTAGGAGGTGCCGTCGGCGTCAAAGACGCGGGTGCCCTCGCCGCGTGCCAGGGGCAGCAGCGGGGTGCCGTAGTTGTTCATGAGCGCGCCCTGCCACCGCTCGGCGTACTCCTGGTGGGCGGTCATACGGCTTCCCCCTGTTGCTCGTCGGGCACGACCATCGTGCCGATGCCCTCGTCGGTGAAGATCTCCAGCAGGATCGAGTGCTGGACCCGGCCGTCGATGACGCGGGCGGTGGTGACGCCGTTGCGTACGGCGTGCAGGCAGCCCTCCATCTTCGGCACCATGCCGGACGACAGGTCCGGCAGCAGCCGTTCCAGTTCGGCGGCGGTGAGGCGGCTGATCACCTCGTCGCTGTGCGGCCAGTCCTCGTAGAGGCCCTCGACGTCCGTGAGGACCATGAGGGTTTCGGCGCCCAGAGCAGCAGCGAGTGCCGCAGCCGCCGTATCAGCATTGACGTTGTAGACATGTCCGTCGTCCTGGGAGCGGGCGATCGAGGAGACGACCGGGATGCGGCCGTCGGCGAGCAGGGCCTCGATGGCGCCGGTGTCGATCGCGGTGATCTCGCCCACCCGCCCGATGTCGACCAGCTCGCCGTCGATCTCGGGCTGGTGCTTGGTGGCGGTGATGGTGTGCGCGTCCTCGCCGGTCAGGCCGACGGCGAGGGGGCCGTGCTGGTTGAGCAGCCCGACCAGTTCGCGCTGGACCTGCCCTGCCAGCACCATCCGTACGACGTCCATGGCGTCCTCGGTGGTCACCCTCAGGCCGGCCTTGAACTCGCTGACGATGCCGTGTTGATCGAGCGCCCGACTGATCTGCGGGCCGCCGCCGTGCACGACGACGGGCTTGAGGCCGGCGTGGTGCAGGAACACCACGTCCTGGGCGAACGCGGCCTTGAGGTCCTCGTCGATCATGGCGTTGCCGCCGAACTTGATGACGACCGTCTTGCCGTTGTGCCGGACCAGCCAGGGCAGGGCCTCGATGAGGATCTGCGCCTTGGGCAGGGCGGTGTGCTTGCGCGTGGCTCCACTGCTCATGACGAGTACGCGCTGTTCTCGTGGACGTAGTCCGCGGTGAGGTCGTTGGTCCAGATGGTGGCGGTCTCGGACCCGGCGGCGAGGTCGGCGACGATGTGCACCTCGCGGTAGCGCATGTCGACCTTGTCGCGGTCCTCTCCGACGCCGCCGTTCTTGCAGACCCAGACGCCGTTGATGGCGACGTTGAGCCGGTCGGGCTCGAAGGCGGCCTGCGTGGTGCCGATCGCGGAGAGCACGCGGCCCCAGTTGGGGTCCTCGCCGTGGAGGGCGCATTTGAGGAGGTTGTTGCGGGCGATGGAGCGGCCCACCTCGACGGCGTCGTCCTCGGTCGCGGCGTTGACCACCTCGACCTTGATGTCCTTGCTGGCGCCCTCGGCGTCCCGGATGAGCTGCTGGCCGAGGTCGTCGCAGACCTGCCGTACCGCCTCGGCGAACTCCTCGTACTCCGGGGTGACTTCGGCGGACCCGGAGGCGAGCAGCAGCACGGTGTCGTTGGTGGACATGCAGCCGTCGGAGTCGACCCGGTCGAAGGTCGTGCGGGTGGCCGCGCGCAGGGCCTGGTCGAGGACGTCGTTGTCCAGGGCCGCGTCGGTGGTGAGGACGACGAGCATGGTGGCGAGGCCGGGGGCGAGCATGCCCGCGCCCTTCGCCATGCCGCCGACGGTCCAGCCGTCCTTGGTGACGACGGACGTCTTGTGGACGGTGTCGGTGGTCTTGATGGCGATGGCGGCCTTCTCACCGCCGTGCTCGCTCAGGGATCCGGCGGCCGTCTCGATGCCCGGGAGCAGTTTGTCCATGGGGAGCAGGAGGCCGATGAGGCCGGTCGAGCAGACGGCCACCTCGATGGCGCCGCGGCCGAGGACCTCGGCGACCTTCTCGGCGGTCGCGTGCGCGTCCTGGAAGCCCTTGGGCCCCGTGCAGGCGTTGGCACCACCGGAGTTGAGGACGACGGCGGACACCTGGCCGCTCTTCAGCACCTGCTCGGACCACAGGACCGGCGCGGCCTTCACGCGGTTGGAGGTGAACACGCCCGCGGCGGCACGGCGGGGGCCGGTGTTGACCACGAGGGCCAGGTCGGGGTTGCCGTTCTCCTTGATCCCGGCGGCGATGCCCGCCGCCGTGAATCCCTTTGCTGCCGTCACACTCACGGCGCAACTCCGATCGTCGTCAGTCCGGTGGTCTCGTCGAGACCCAGGGCGATGTTCATGCTCTGGACGGCACCGCCCGCGGTGCCCTTGGTGAGGTTGTCGATGGCGCTGATCACGATGATCCGGCCGGCGTCCGCGTCGTACGCGACCTGCACCTGAACGGCGTTCGAACCGTAGACGGACGCCGTGGCGGGCCACTGACCCTCGGGGAGCAGGTGCACGAACGGCTCGTCGGCGAAGGCCTTCTCGTAGACGGCGCGCAGGGACTCGCCCGTGACTCCGTCGGCGGCCTTGGCGCTGCACGTGGCGAGGATGCCGCGGGGCATCGGCGCGAGGGTCGGTGTGAAGGACACGGACACCGTCTCCCCCGCCGCCGCGCTGAGGTTCTGGGTGATCTCGGGGGTGTGCCGGTGCCCGCCGCCGACGCCGTAGGGGGACATCGAGCCCATGACCTCACTGCCGAGCAGATGCGGCTTGGGCGCCTTGCCCGCGCCGGACGTGCCGGACGCGGCGACGATCACGGCCTCGGGTCCGGCCAGGCCCGCCGCGTACGCCGGGAAGAGGGCGAGGGAGACGGCGGTGGGGTAGCAACCGGGCACCGCGACGCGCTTGGACCCCTCCAGCGCGGCGCGGGCACCCGGCAGTTCGGGAAGGCCGTAGGGCCAGGCTCCGGCGTGCGGGGAGCCGTAGAACCGCTCCCAGGCGGCGGCGTCGGTCAGCCGGAAGTCGGCGCCCATGTCGACGACGAGCACGTCCGGGCCGAGCTGCTCGGCGACGGCGGCGGACTGCCCGTGCGGCAGCGCGAGGAAGACGACGTCATGGCCGGCGAGGATCTCCGGGGTGGTCTCCTGGAGCACTCGGCCGGCCAGGGGCAGCAGGTGCGGCTGGAGCGCACCGAGCTTCTGCCCCGCGTTGGAGTTGCCGGTCAGGGCGCCGACCTCGACCTCGGGGTGTGCCAGGAGCAGACGCAGCAGTTCTCCGCCCGCGTATCCACTCGCTCCGGCCACTGCCGCACGTACCGCCATGGAACCTCCTCCTAGAGGGCATGACTATACGTTTCGATGCACGTTTATGCAATCCCATGCGGAGGCGGCGCGGCCGTCGCGAGGGCACGCCCGGAAACCGGTTTTGTCCTGACCATGACGACAGGTTAGGGTCCGCGGGCACATTTCAGGGGATCACGGTGGGTGGGGGAACATGACCGGGGACATCGACGCGCCCATGAAGAGCGTGAACGCGTGGGGGCAGGCGCTCGCGGCGGTGGTACTGGTGGGGGCGCTCGGCGCCGGTTTCTGGGGGCTCGCGAAGACGTCGGCCGCGGAGAGCGAGCCGAAGCCGGCCGCCTGCTCCGACGGTGCCACCCCGGCCGCCAAGGGCAAGCACCTCTCCGGGGCGCAGTTGTGCGAGGCGCTGAACCGGTCCGACCTGGCCGCGCTGCTGGGCACGCCGACGGAGATCGCGAAGACCGCCTCCGGCAGCGACAGCTCCATCGGGAAGATCGCCACTCCGCAGGCCCAGGTCGAGTTCGAGACGTACACCGTGACACTCTCGGCGACCTACGACGGCCTGCCGGTGGCAGGGTCGGAGGCTCTCCTCGGACCCGACGCCCGCCCGCGCAAGACACTGGGCCGCCCGGGTGTCCTCTATTCGACCCGCACCATCAGCATCAGCTTCCGGCTCGACGGCGGGGACGCCGACAGCGGGCCCGGCGTTCCGGCCCGGGCCCTGACCGTGGCCCGGGACAGCAAGGACCGTGGCGGCTCCCTCGACGTCACCCTGTGGCGCGCGGACGGAGTGGTACCGGACGACGCGGTGCTGCTGCGCGTCGCCGAGAAGGTGTTGCCGACGGTCCCTGGTTGGAAGTCCGGCGCGTGACACTCCCGCGATGACGGCGCTGTGCGGCCGCCGCCCGGGGACGGCGGCCGCACAGCGGGATATCACCTCTGCTTGATCCTCAGGAACGTCACGGAGTTCGCGGGGAAGGTGTAGGTGAACTTCTTCGCCACACCCCGGAACGTGGACGTCACCGGCGTCACCGGGGTGTCCGTCTCGGTGTTCACGGCCGTCTCGTCGGCGGCCAGCGTGGTGACACGGGCCGTGGAGGCGACCTTGGCGCCACCGAGGTCGACGGCCGTACGGGCCTCGGCCGACTGGGCGTTGACGACCTTGACGACCAGGTCCCCGGTCCGGGCGTCCTTGGTGACGACCTGGCGGAACGGCTCGGCCGGCTTGTCGTCCTTGAAGCTGCCCCACTCCTTGCCGTCGAGGAACAGGGTGACCTGGCGGCCGCGCACCTTGATGTCGATGTCGTAGGCCCGGCCCGTCTCGATCGACCCGGCCTTCGTCATCAGGGTGCCCTTGCCGCCGTCCACGGCCTGCTCGATCGCGGACTGGGTGTTGTTCCAGCCGCCCAGGTTCCACCAGTAGTAGTTGCCGGTGTCCTTGACGCCGAAGGCGACGAGGAAGCCCTCCTTGCCGGACTTCTTGGTGGCCTTCACATGCAGGTCGTAGTCCTTCCAGGCCGGGTCGCCCGCCGTGACCATGGTGTTCTCGGCGGCGGTGTCGGTCTGGACGTAGGCCCCGTCCTGGATGCTCCAGCTGCCGGTGCCGGCGTGCTTCCACTTCGAGGCGTCACCGGAGAAGTCGTCGCCGAACAGGGTCGAGCCGTCGGCGGAGGTGACCTTTACGTCGTCGTACGCGGCGCTGGTCGCCCACGTCGACAGGCCGACGGCGCCGGTGATGGGACCGCTGACGTCCGGGGTCCCGGTGGCCTTGGAGGGGACCACGCGGTCGCCGACGTTGTTCATGAACAGCTTCTGGACCTCGTAGTTGGCCGAGTTCCAGGAGGCCCGGTTGTTGAACCAGATCATGTCCGGCCGCCACTGGACGTAGTCCTCGTTGGCGAGCAGCGGGGCGTACGAGGCGAGCTTGACGACGTCCGCGTTGCGCTCCAGGCCGGTCATGAAGGCGGCTTCGGAGAGGCCGTTCTTCCAGGCGTTGCCCTGGGAGGCGTACTCGCCGAGGAAGACCTTGGGACCGTTGCGGTCGTAGGAGTCGTAGCGGTCGTTGTTCTGCAGGAACCAGTTCGGGCTGTTGTAGTAGTGCTCGTCGACCATGTCGACCTTGGCCTCGCGGTTGAGCTGCCAGGCGGTGTCGAAGGTCGAGCCGGCGTCGTCCGGGCCCGAGTTGGAGATGACGGTGATGTCCGGGTACTTCGCCTCGATGGCGGCCCGGAAGTGCTGGAAGCGGGCGAAGAACTCCTTGGGGAGGTTCTCCTCGTTGCCCACCTCGATGTGGGTCAGGTGGAAGGGCTTGGGGTGGCCCATCCGCGCGCGGACCTTGCCCCAGGTGGAGGTCGCCGGGCCGTTGGCGAACTCGATGAGGTCGAGGGTGTCCTGGATGTGCCGCTTGAGCAGCGCCTCGTTGTCGGTGGCCTTGTTCTGGCCGCAGCCGGTCACCAGGGCGGGGACGACGGGCAGCGGCATGGCGCCGATGTCCTCGGAGAAGCGGAAGTACTCGTAGTACCCGAGGCCGTAGCTCTGGTTGTAGCCCCAGAAGTTGGCGTTGGTGGCACGCTCCTCGACCGGGCCTACGGTGTCCTTCCACTGGTAGCTGCGCTTGCGCTGCCAGTTCGAGGCCGCGCTGTAGTCCTCCATGGAGCCGGTGTTGACCAGGCAGCCGCCGGGGAAGCGCACGAAGCCCGGCTTCAGGGCCGCGATCTTCTCGGCGAGGTCCTTGCGCAGGCCGTTCGGCTGGTTCTTGTACGTCTCGCGCGGGAACAGCGACACCTCGTCGAGCGCGGCGGCGTCCGCCGAGGCGACGGCGAGCCGGCCGCGGTTGCTCGTGCGGGTCGCCGTGAAGGTGGCCTTGTACTTGGCCCAGCCGCCCTTCACGGCGACCTGGCGGGCGGTGGCCAGGCTGCCCGCGGCGTCCTTCAGCGAGACGGTGAGCGTACTGCCGCTCGCGGCGCGGGCCCACACGGAGAAGTCGTAGCGCTTGCCCTGCTCGACCCTGATGCCGGTGTTGTAGCCGGAGTTCGTGACGGACGAACCGGCGCCCAGGGAGAGGTAGTTGCGGTTGCGTTCGTTGAGCCGTCCGGAGTCGTCGACGACCTGGGCCGTGCCGCCCGCCGACCAGGAGGTCAGGGGCGTGTAGGAGCCGTTGTCGGCGGTGGAGTACTCGAAGGATCGGTTCTGCACGAGCTCGGCGTACAGACCGCCGTCGGCGGCCCGGTTGATGTCCTCGAAGAAGACGCCGTACATCGTGTCGTCGATCTTCGCGCCCTGGGCGGACGGGTCGACGGTGATCGCGTAGTCGGGGGCGTCCTCGGCGTGCGCGGGGGCCGGTACGAGGGCTGTCGCCGTCAGGAGGGCGGTGGTCGTGAGACCCAGTCTCCATCGGGGGCGGGCGGCGGTGCGTGGCATGGATACTCCGCGGCTCTCTGGTAGAGGAGTGTTCGAAATATCAGACATTGGTCAGCACTTCGAACGGCAAGATAGGGAGGGGGCGGATGCGCGTCAATGGGTCGCGCAGGAACGGTGGGGACGGAGAGCGGGGCAGGATGGGCGAGTTCTGGCCAGTGCCGGACGCGCTGGCGTATCTGGCCGGGCGCTGGCGGGTGTCACGGTCGGTGCGGGATCTCGCGAGCGGCGCGGAAGGCGAGTTCACCGGAACCACCGAGTTCCGCGAGGACGGAGAGACGCCCGGCGGGCTGCTGCACCACGAGTCGGGCACCTTCGTCTGGCACGGCGTCGCCCGGCCCGCCGAGCGGACGCTGCGCTTCCTGCGGGGCCCGGGCGGCACGGCTCAGGTGCGGTTCGCCGACGGGAGGCTGTTCCACGACCTGGACCTGACGTCCGGCCGGCATGTCGCCGCCCATCCCTGTGCGGCGGACCTCTACCGCGGCGAGTTCACCGTCCACGACTTCGACCGCTGGCGGACGGTGTGGCGCGTCGGCGGCCCCGCCAAGGACCTGGTCCTGCGGACCGACTACGCGCGCGAGGGCTGAGACGCCCCGTCGAAGCGCAGGTTCCAGCGACCCGCCCGGCCCGTCACGGCGGTCGTCGACAGCGGGCGGACGTCGATGTTCCAGTACGTCGAGGGCGGTGCCTTCAGGGCGTACACCAGGGCGGCCCGGATCACGGACGGCTCGGCCACCGCCACCACCCGGCAGCCGTCCTCGACGGGCCGGGTGTCGAGCCAGCCGCCGACGCGGGTGATGAAGTCGACCAACGACTCACCTCCGTGCGGTGTGGCTCGGGGGTCGGCGAGCCACGCGTCCACGGCGTCCGGCTCCCGCGCCATCGCCTCGCCGAGGGTCAGCCCTCGCCACCGGCCCATGTCGCAGTCGCGCAGGCCCAGCTGGACCAGCGGCGCGTACCCGAGCCCCTCCCCCGTCGACCGGCTGCGCGGAGTCGGCGAGCAGTAGCGCAGTTCGGCCGCGGCGAGCGGCAGCAGATCCTGCGCGAGGCGCTCCACCTCACCCCATCCGGCCTGGTCCAGCGGCCGGTCGTCCTCGAAACGCTCGGCGAGCAGCGGAGAGCTGCGCGCGGAGGCGACGAACGTGACCCGAAGTGGCATGCGGCGATCGTGGGCGCAGCAAGTGCGCAGGTCAAGAGGTGTTACCTACGAGTTACCGAGGGTGTGCCGGCCTTCACTGGCCGAAGACGAGCGCCATCCAGTGCTCGGGCCGTTCCAGCTGCGCGAACCCGAGTTTCGCGTACACCCCGTGCGCGTCGTGCGTGGCGAGGAGGACGCGCCGCACCCCGTACTGCCGCATCTCGTCCCGTACGGCGGCCACGAGCGTGCTGCCGACGCCCTTGCCGCGCACCGACGGATCGACGTACACGTCACACAGCCATCCGAAGGTCGCCCGGTCGGTGATCACCCGGGCGTACGCGACCTGCTCCCCCGACACCGTCTCGTGGACGCCGAAGTTGAGCGAGCCGTCGATCGCCCGGTCCTGCTTCTCCCTCGAACGCCCCAGCGCCCAGTACGCGTCGGTGGACAGCCAGTGGTGCACGCGCGCGCGGTCGACGCGTCCGGGGTCGGTGGAGATCTCGTAGCCCTCGGGCAGGCTCGGCGTGTCGGTCATGTCCGCGATGCTCGCAGTTGGCCCGCAGGCGCGTCGAGCGGTTATCCCAGCACCTCGTCACAGGCCCTGCGCAGCCGTCGTACGCCCTCCGCGATCTCTCCGGTCCCGGCGACCGCCGCGAAGCTGAGCCGCAGGTGCGCGGCCGGTGGCTCGGCGCTGAAGTACGGGCGGCCGGGTGTGAGGGCGACGCCGGCGCGCAGGGCCGCGGAGGTCAGGGCCGAGTCGTCCGTGCCGTCGGGCAGGCGGGGCCACAGGTGGTAGCCGCCGGAGGGGATGTGCGGCAGGGCCAGCTCCGGCAGGTGCAGGGCGAGGGCGCCGGTCATCGCGTCCCGCCGGGTCTTCAACTCCGCGGAGACGGCCCGCAGATGACGCGGCCAGGCGGGCGAGCCGACGAGTTCGAGGGCGGCCTCCTGGAGCGGGCGCGGCACGAAGAACGTGTCGACGACCTGGATGGCGCGCAGTCGCTCCAGCACCGGCCCGCGCGCGGCCAGGGCGCTCACCCGGAAGCTCGGCGAGGTCGCCTTGGTCAGCGAGCAGACGTGGACGACGACGCCGTCGGGGTCGTCGGCGGCCAGCGGGCGCGGCAGGGGCCCGGCGTCCTCGTGCACGAGCCTGCGCACGAAGTCGTCCTCGACGACGAACGCGCCCGCCTCGCGGGCGATGCGCTGCACCTCGGCACGCCGCTCGGGCGCGAGCACCGCGCCGGTGGGGTTCTGGAAGAGCGGCTGGCAGACGAAGGCCGGGGCTCCGGTGGCGCGGAAGGCGTCGGCGAGCAGCGCGGGTTTCACGCCGTCGGCGTCCACCGGGACCGGCACCGGGCGCAGACCGGCGGCCCGGGCGATGGCGAGCATGCCAGGGTAGGTGGGCGACTCGACCAGGACGGGGGCGCCGGGCGGGGCGAGGGCGCGCAGGGCGGTGGTGAGCGCGGACTGACCGCCCGCGGTGACCAGCACTTCGGCGGCGGTGAAGGACCCGCCGATGCCGCGCGCGAACCACTCGCGCAGCTCCGGCAGCCCCTCCATGGGCGGGCGTCCCCAGGCGCCGGGACGCCGCCCGGCCCGCGAGAGGGCTGCGGCCATCGCCCGCTCCGGCTGCAACGACGGGTGGAGATAGCCGCCGTTGAACTCGATCACGCCGGGCGGCGGGGCGGCCAGCGACACCAGCACCCCCGAGGCGTCGACCGAGCGTGGGACGAGGTCGGCCGCGCCGTCGGCGCTGAGGGCGACCTCCTGCCAGGAGGTGTCCCCGGCGGGGGCCGGCGCCGTCCGGGCCGGTGCGCGGAACGCGCCCGCGCCGGGCCGGGTGACCACGAGACCCTCGGCGGCGAGCTGAGCCAGGGCCCGCGACACCGTCACGGGGCTCACCCGGAACCGCTCCACCAGAGCACGACTCGACGGCAGCTTTCCACCGGGAGAGTAGCGGTCGAGCTCCCGCTTCAGCTGTTCCGCCAGGTCACCTACGCTGCTACGCTCTTGCATGAGAGCACAGAGTAGCGCTACTGCCGCACCTTCGATAGCGGTCGCCAGCTCGGAACCGGAGCGTCCCGGCTTCGGCACCCTCCAGGCCGCCCTCGGCGTCGTCGCCTTCTCCCTCACGTTCCCGGCCACCGCCTGGGGGCTGGAGGGCTTCGGACCCTGGTCGCTGGTCGCCGTGCGGAGCGTTCTGGCAGCGGTGATCGCGGGCGGCTGTCTGCTGACCCTGCGCGTGCCGCTGCCCGCCCGCCGGCACTGGGCGGGGCTCGCGGTGGTCGGGGCCGGTGTCGTCCTCGGCTTCCCCCTGCTGACCACGCTGGCGCTGGAGACCTCCACCACCGCGCACGCCGCCGTCGTGGTCGGACTGCTTCCGCTGACCACCGCGCTCTTCTCCGCGCTGCGCGTCGGCACCCGGCCCTCGCGCACCTTCTGGGTCGCGGCCCTGGCGGGCGCGGCGGCGGTGCTGGCCTTCACCGTGCAGCAGAGCGGCGGCGCCCTGACCACCGCCGACCTGTACCTCTTCGCCGCGCTGCTGGTCTGCGCGGCCGGCTACACCGAGGGCGGCCGGCTGGCCCGGATCATGCCGGGCTGGCAGGTGATCGGCTGGGCGCTGGTGCTGTGCCTGCCGCTGACCGTGCCGGTCGCCGCGCTCGCCCTGGCGCACGAACCCGTGCGGCTGACCGCGCACAGCGTCACCGGCCTGCTGTGGGTCGCGGCGGGCTCGCAGTTCGTCGGGCTGGTCGTCTGGTACCGCGGCATGGCGGCCATCGGCATCCCCAAGGCCAGCCAGTTGCAGCTCGCCCAGCCGCTGCTCACACTGGTGTGGTCGGTGCTGCTGCTGGGCGAGCACCTCACGGTCGCCGCCCCGTTGACGGCCGCGGCGGTGCTGCTCTGCATCGCCGTCACGCAGCGATCACGCGGCTGAGCGGGAGCGCGCACGGCCACTGCCGACAGGCGCCCCCCGCCGTAGACTCAAAGGCCACGGACCGCTGCTCCGCACATCGTGAGGAGGCCCCAGATGCTCGCAACCGTGGGCGACCAGCTTGTCCAGCACGGCAGGGTGGTCGGTCAGCACGACAGGATCGGCGAGATCGTCGAAGTGCTCGGCCCGGAGGGCAACCCCCCGTACCGCGTCCGGTTCGAGGACGGGCACGAGGGCGTGTGCTCCCCGGGACCCGACACCGAGATCCGGCACCGGGAGACCACCACCGGGCCATGACTCAGCGCGGGGGCGGCGCCGGCTGCCCGTAGTGGTCGGCGACGACCCGCGCCATCGCCCCGATCCGGTCGGCCGCCACGTCCTTGGCGGCGAAGTAGACGTGCCCGCGCACCTGTGCGTGCTCCCCGGCGAGCGTCAGGTGCCGGGACAGCTCGCCCGTCTGCTGCCACGCCGCGGGCTGCGCCGGATCGCCGGCCTTGTACAACGCCTCCCCCACGTAGAGCTGCGTCGAGCTGCCGCGTGCGACCTCCGCCCACCAGGGCACCAGCTTCGCGTAGTCGGCGGCGGCGAAGCCGATGTTCCAGTACAGCTGCGGGACGATGTAGTCGATCCAGCCCTCGCGCACCCACTTGCGGGTGTCCGCGTGCAGATCGTCGTACGTCTCCACGCCCGCCTCGGTGTCCGAACCGAGCGGGTCGGTCCCGGCGTTGCGCCATACGCCGAAGGGGCTGATGCCGAAGCGTGCGTCCGGCCGGACCTCCTTGACGCGGTCCGCCGTCTCCCGCACCAGCCGGTCGATGTTGTCCCGGCGCCAGGCGGCCCGGTCCGGGAAGCCGCCGCCGTGCTCGTCGTAGGCGGCGTCGTCGTCGAAGGTCTGCCCGGCCACGGGGTACGGGTAGAAGTAGTCGTCGAAGTGGACGCCGTCCACACGGTACTTCGCCACCGCGTCGAGCATCGCGTCCTCGACGAACGCGCGGACCTCGGGCAGCCCCGGGTTGTAGAAGAGCTTCCCGCCGTACGTCACCACCCAGTGGGGGTTCTCGCGGGCGGGGTGGGAGGCGGTCAGGCGGGACGGGTCGGCGTGCACGGCGATGCGGTACGGGTTGAACCAGGCGTGCAGCCGAAGACCCCGGGCATGGGCCTCCTCGACGGCCGTGCCCAGCGGGTCCCAGCCGGGGTCCTTGCCCTGGGTGCCGGTGAGGTACTGCGACCAGGGCTCGTACGGCGAGGGCCACATCGCGTCCGCCGTGGGCCGGACCTGGAAGAACACGGTGTTGAGGCGGTTGTCGGCCGCCGTGTCGAGATGGGTGAGCAGTTCGGCGCGCTGCTGCGACGCGGTCAGCCCGGACTTCGACGGCCAGTCGCGGTTGGCCACGGACGCGATCCAGACACCCCGCATCTCGGAGGCCGCTGCCCCGCCCCGGTGCCCGGTCGCGGCGGACGCCCGAGGCATCATCGTGAAAGCCGACAGCGCCGCCACCGCGAACGCCCTGCGTGAGACTCGTCCCATCCGCATGCCCCAAAAAGCCGCGGATCCGCCCGGTCGCGGATCGCTCCGGGCCCAGCATGCCCGAAGCGGAGCCGACCCCCGCGATCGATCATCGATACTTCGGAGTAACGTGCTCGAACGGAGCAGGCACCGGGACCCGGCGAACCTGCCCGGACGTGGATCAGCAGCGAAAGGGACGATGTGACGGACATCCCAGCGGGAGACATTGCACGCGTCGGAGTCGTGGGCTGCGGTCAGATGGGCGCGGGCATCGCCGAGGTGTGCGCCCGGGCCGGCCTGGACGTCATGGTCGCCGAGACCACCGGCGAGGCCCTGGAGATCGGCCGCACCCGGCTGTTCACCTCCCTGGCCAAGGCAGCCGAGCGCGGCAAGATCACCGAGGAGGAGCAGGAGGCCACGCTGGCCCGCCTGAGCTTCACCACGGACCTCGGCGAGTTCGCCGACCGTGACCTGGTGATCGAGGCCGTCGTCGAGAACGAGCAGGTCAAGACCGAGATCTTCCAGGTGCTCGACCAGGTCGTGACCCGGCCTGACGCGATCCTGGCCTCCAACACCTCCTCGATCCCGCTGGTGAAGCTCGCGGTGGCGACCTCGCGGCCCGACCAGGTCATCGGCATCCACTTCTTCAACCCGGCCCCGGTGCAGAAGCTCGTCGAGCTGATCCCGGCGCTCACCACGTCCGAGGGCACGATCAGCCGCGCCCAGGTGTTCACCGAGAAGCTGCTCGGCAAGCACGCCATCCGCGCCCAGGACCGCTCCGGATTCGTGGTCAACGCGCTGCTGATCCCGTATCTGCTCTCCGCGATCCGGATGTTCGAGACGGGCATCGCCAGCCGCGAGGACATCGACAACGGCATGGAGATGGGCTGCGCCCACCCGATGGGCCCCCTGAAGCTCTCCGACCTGATCGGCCTGGACACGGTCGCCTCGGTGGCCCAGTCCATGTACGAGGAGTACAAGGAGCCCCTGTACGCCGCTCCCCCGCTCCTGCAGCGCATGGTCGACGCGGGCCGGCTGGGCCGCAAGACGGGCTCGGGCTTCTACACGTACGCCTGACCGCCACCCGAGGCCGATTACGGACGGTCAGATTTCGGCCAAGCAGCGGGCCCGACACCTGAACAGGTGCCGGGCCCGTTGCATTCACACACCGTGTGCGCGCCGGGCTCGCATATGCCCCTCGCACACTCTCCCCAGGCGCCCACCAGGCGAGTTGACTCCTCATGCGCATGCAAGGGATGTAAAACGACTACGGAAAGGAGCGGACTCGTGACCGCCGATCCCGAGCATCCCGCCGTATCCGGAGAACTCGCAGAGTTACGACGCCGCCTCGACGTGGCGTACGCCCGCGTCGAGGGCGGCCTGGCTCTGCTCAGCCACCGCACCGAGGAGACCGCCAAGGAGATCGACGAGCTCAACACCCGGATCCACACGCTCGAACACACGCGTTGGCCGCTGCCCGCGGTCGCCGCCCTCACCGCCGTGGGTGCCCTCGTCCTGGCGATCTGGCAGGCGCTGGGACGCTGAGACCCTGTAGGACCTTAAGGCAACGCGTCCTGTCCGAGCCTGAGATGGTGCAGCAGAAGTAACGCGGCCGCCATGTTGGCGGCCGGGACCTCGCCGCGGGCGACCATGTCGGGGACGAGCTTGAGAGGCACCCATTCCCGGCGGTCCGACTCGAAGTCGTCCACGGGGTGCCCGACGTAGTCGCCCTCGTCGGCCCAGTACACGTGGTGCCGGGCGTCGGTGAGCCCGTTGGACGGCTCCACGCTCATGAGGTGGCGCAGGGGTCCCGGCCGCCAGCCGGTTTCCTCCTCCAGTTCCCTGGCGGCCGCGCGGGCGATGTCCTCGCCGTCCTCGACCACCCCGGCCGCGAGTTCCCACCCCCAGCTGTCGGTGATGAAGCGGTGCCGCCAGAGCAGCAGCACCTCGTTGGCCTCGTTGACGACCGTGGCCACCGCAACGGGCCGCAGCCGTATGAGGAAGTGGTCCAGATGCCGGCCGTCAGGCAGTTCGACATCCGCGAGATTGACGCTGAACCAGCGGTTTGAGTACACAGTTTGTTCGTTGCGTTTCGTCCACTGCACGGTTCTGCCACCTTCCGTCGAGTAAGTGGCAATATCGCAGCAGGGACGGAGGGACAGCAGGCGCACGGGAAGCGCCTTGGAGTGACACGGGCACCACCGCCCGGATCTACAACGGTACGCGCAAGGCCCCGTCGATGAGTTCGGCCGCCTCGGTCGTGCCCGCGCAACCGCTGCGCACCAGGTGCTCCCGCACCGCGCGCAGCCGGTCGCGCAGCCGCTGGGACTCCATGCCCCGGGCCTGCTCGGCCATCTGCACGGCGATGGCCACCGCCTTGTCGGCGTTGCCCTGCCGCAGCTCGATGGTGCTGAGCATCGCCAGCCGGTGCACCCGGCCGCGGTCGTGCGCCGGATTGCCGACGGCGGCCGCGGCGTGCTCCCCTGCGGCCGCGATCTCGCCGAGGCTCAGCAGCGCCTCCGCCACCTGCACGTTGACGAGCCCGGGCTGGACATAACCGGTCTCGTCGGGCTCGTAGCCGCGCCGGATGCGCTCGGCGGACTGCTCGGCCCGCCGGATGCAGGACAGGGCGCTGCTGCCGTCGCCGAGATGCGCGTACGCCTTGGCCTGCATCGCGTACAGGTCGGAGGCGAGCGCCGGGGTGATGTGCTTGCCGGCGGCCCGCAGCGCGGCCTCCGCGAAGGCCACCGACTGCCGGTACTCCCGCATGAACAGCGACTGGTTGACGAGCAGGGCGATCACATACGCCCCGAGCCCCCGGTCCCCGCTTGCCTTGGCGAGCCGCAGCGCCTGGTGGAAGTAGCGCTGGGCGAGTCCGTGGGCGTCGGAGTCGTACGCGCAGATGCCGGCGACCGCCACCAACCCGCCGGTGGCCCGGTGCAGTTGCCGGCCGGTCTGGTCGGTGTAGCTGCCGCGCAGCAGCGGGGCGGCCTCGGCGTTGAGGAAGCCGACGATCCGGGCCCGCGTCGCGATGCCCCCGGCCTTGCGGTACAGCTGCTCGTAGTGCGCGCGGGCGGCCCGCAGCATCTCCAGGTCGCCCGTGGTGACCCGGTGTCTGCCGCCGCGTGAGACGTCCACGTCCTCGGGCGGGTTCTCCCACTCCCACACCGGCATCACGGCGGGCGTGCCGGTGAGCGCGGGTGCGCCCAGGATGTGCGGACGCTGCTGCTGGTCGGAGCGCCACAGGGCGGTGGCCCGTTCGACGAACCCGGACAGCGAGCCGGTGTGCGGGGCGGACGGCTCGCCGGGTACGCCGAGGCCGATGTCGTCCAGGGTGACCTGCCGTTGCAGCCGGCCCGCGAGCACCTCGCAGATCAGGTCGGGCACCTGGCCCCGGGGCCGCTGCCCCTTCAACCACCGGGCGACGGCGGTGTGTTCGTACCTCAGGGACAGACCACGTGCCCGTCCCGCTTGGTTGACGTGTGCGGCCAGCCCCGCGTGCGAGATCCCCGCCTCGTCCAGGATCGCGTCGAGCAGAGTGTTGGGCTGCATGTGGGCCCCCCGGATGGCTCGGTGCGGACAGGTTAGTGGCTCCGCCTTCACACGGGGTGTGAACGGAGTGCTCGAATCCGCACGGTGTGCGCACTGTCGCACACAGTCGCCGACCGGTTGACTGAATTTCCTCGAAAGAGGCCGGCCGGGCCGCCGGCTCCCCCTCGTACAGTGCGGCGGCCCGCACCCGCCGTCCGCCCGGCTGCCTGCCCGACACTCCGTGGCGGGGCGGACGGCTCCGCCGGCAGTGTTCTCTCTCGCCGTGGTGTCTAAGGTGCCGTCGTAGGCTGCGGGTGCGTCGTGGCCGTTCGCGCAGTTCCCCGCGCCCCCAGGTTGGCAGGCCCCCCGTTTCTCAGGACCAGCAGCGCGATGTCATCCGGCGGTGTGCCCCTGGTGTGGTGTCGCAGAGCGGTCGAGATCCTGCCGACGACCGCCTGTGAGAAGAGCGGGCCTTCCGCCACCGCACTCGACAGCGCGGCCGCCAGGGGGAAGAAGCGGCCACGGGCGTCCCGGGCGTCCTGCGCGCCGTCGGTGAAGAGGAACAACGCCTCGTCGGGCTCGAGGCGGCCGAGTCCCGCCGTCGGAAGAACCGGCGGCAGCGGAAACAGGCCCAGGGGCGGATGCGGGTCGCCGGGGGCGAGTTGGTCCGCCCGGACGCCGCTCAGCAGGTACGGCCAGGGATGGCCGCAGTTCAGCGCGAGCATCTCGCCGTCGGGCCGGATCTCCACGAGGAGCAGGGTCACGAACTCCTCGGCGGCGCCCACGGGATGCTCCTGGCGCAGATGACGGGCCAGGGCGCGATCGAGCCGGCGCAGCACCCCGTCGAGGCCCTGCTCGTCGTGAGCGGCCTCGCGGAAGCAGCCCAGCACGGCGGCGACGGTCCCGAACGCGCCGATCCCGTGCCCGCGTACGTCACCCATCACGGCCCGCACGCCGTGCTCGGTGGCGACGACCTCGTACAGGTCGCCCCCGACCGCGGCGCCACGCTCCGCCGACACCTGTGCGGCGGCCACCTCCAGCCCGTCGATCCGTGAGGGCAGCGGCCGCAGCAGTGCGCGCTGCGCGGCGCCGGCGACCCGGCGCAACTGGCGCAGCTCCCGCGTCAGCGAGTGCCGCACGTGCAGGATCAGCGCGGTCCCGACGGCGAAGAACACGGCGCTGGTGACGATCCGCGCCTGGAGACCGGACGCCCGGGCTAGCGGACAGAGCAGCTTGTACGCGACGGCCGCCGCGCCCCAGGCGATGGGAAGACCGAGGCTGCGCACCCGACCCCTGACGCGGATCATGCCGATGGCCCCCCAATAGGCCCTGACACACAGAATCGGACCGGCCCGAGAAGGCCGGTCCGATTCTGTCGACAGCACGCCGGAAAAGGGGAGATCACCCACCTTTACCACTCAAACGAGTGAGGTGACCCGCCCCTCTCCTGGGGCCCCTTGGGCACTCAGCTCCGCAGCTCGGCACCCACACGCTCGCCCGCGAGGGCGACCGCCGCGTCCCGGGCCGCGGACGCCTCGTCCACGGTCAGCGTCCGGTCGGGGGCACGGAACCGCAGCGCGTACGCCAGCGACTTCCGCCCCTCGCCCAGCTGCTCGGCGTTCTCGTACACGTCGAACAGCCGGATGGACTCCAGCAGTTCCCCGGCTCCGTCCCGCAGCGCCGCCTCGACCTCCACGGCCGGCACGAACGCGTCGACGACCAGGGCGACGTCCTGCGTGGCGACGGGGAACGTGGAGATCCGGGGTGCCGCCACCGTGGCGTCACCGGCGGTCTCCACCGCGTCCAGGTCGAGCTCCATCGCGCAGGTGCGCGCGGGCAGCCCGAGGGCCTTCACGACCCGCGGGTGCAACTCGCCCGCGTGCCCGACGACCCGCTCGGCGCCGTCCACGGTGACCGCCAGCTCGGCGCACCGCCCGGGGTGCCACGGCCCGTACTGGCCCTTGCGGATGACGAGCTCGGCGCCGGCCTCACGGGCGACGGACCGTGCGGCCTCGACCGCGTCGGCCCAGTCGGCCGGACGGCCCTTGCCCCACCAGCCGGCCTGCTCGCGCGCCCCGGCGAGGACGACGGCGATGTGCCGCGGCTGGTCGGGCAGCGCCGCGTTCAGTTCGGCGAGCTCCTCGTCGGTCGGGCGGCGGTCGACGGGCAGCACGGCCGCGACCCGCTGCTCCTCGCGCGGCCGGAAGACCAGACCGGACTCGAACAGCGCGAGGTCGTGCGAGCCCCGGCCGTCGTTGCGGCGCAGGGCGGCGAGCAGACCCGGCAGCAGCGACGTGCGCAGCGCGGGCTCCTCGTCGCTCAGCGGGTTGCTGAGCTTGACGACGCGGCGGGCCGGGTCGTCCGCCTCGAGCCCGAGCTGGTCGAAGACCTGCTCGCCGATGAACGGGTAGTTCAGCGCCTCGACGTATCCGGCACCGGCCAGGGCGCGGCCGACGCGGCGGTGCAGCCGCTGCCGGTCCGTCAGGCCGAGGCCCGCCGGCGGCTTGGGCAGCGTGGAGGGCAGGTTCTCGTAGCCCTCCAGCCGGATGACCTCTTCGGCCAGGTCGTTCGGGTCGGTGAGGTCGGGCCGCCAGGACGGGACGGTGACGATCAGCTCGTCCTGCCCGTACACGTCGCAGCCGACCTCCTGGAGGCGGCGCACGACGGTCTCGCGGCCGTAGGCGACGCCCGCGACCTTGTCCGGGTGGTCGGCCGGGATGGTGATGGTGCGCGGCGCGGAGGGAGCGAGGACCTCGGTGACGCCGGCCTCGGCGGTGCCGCCCGCGAGCAGGACCAGCAGGTCGACGGTGCGCTGCGCGGCGGCCGCCGCGGCCTGCGGGTCGACGCCGCGCTCGAAGCGCCGGGACGCCTCGGAGGACAGCTTGTGCCGGCGGGCGGTGCGCGCGATCGACACGGCGTCGAAGTGCGCGGCCTCGATGACGACGTCCGCCGTGGCGTTGTCGACGTTGTCGTGATCGGCGATCTCCGTGTTGGCGCCGCCCATGACACCGGCGAGCCCGATCGGGCCGCGGTCGTCGGTGATCACCAGGTCCTCGGCGTCCAGCGTGCGCTCGACGCCGTCGAGGGTGGTGAGCTTCTCGCCCGCCTCGGCCCGGCGGACCCCGATGGTGCCCTGGACCAGGCCGCGGTCGTAGGCGTGCAGGGGCTGGCCGAGCTCCATCATCACGTAGTTCGTGACGTCGACGGCGAGCGAGATCGGGCGCATGCCGACCTTCTGCAGGCGGCGCTGGAGCCAGATCGGGGAGCGCGCCTCGGCGCTGAGGCCGGTCACCGTGCGGGCGGTGAAGCGGTCGCAGCCGATGGGGTCGGAGATCCGCACCGGGTAGCCGTACGCGTTCGGGCCGGGCACGTCGATCAGGGCCGGGTCGCGCAGCGGCAGCCCGTACGCGGTGGCCGTCTCGCGGGCGACGCCGCGGATGGACAGGCAGTAGCCGCGATCGGGCGTGACGGCGATGTCGAGGACCTCGTCGACCAGTTCCAGCAGCTCGACGGCGTCCTTGCCGATCTCGGTCTCCGGCGGCAGGACGATGATGCCCTTGGTGCCGTCGTCGCCCATGTTCAGCTCGTCGCTGGAGCAGATCATGCCGCGCGACATCCGGCCGTAGGTCTTGCGCTCGGCGATCTGGAAGTCGCCGGGCAGGACGGCGCCGGGCAGGGCCACGACGACCTTGTCGCCCACGGCGAAGTTGCGGGCGCCGCAGATGATCTCCTGCGGCTCGCCGGTGTTGTTCGCCTGGCCGACGTCGACGGTGCAGAAGCGGATCGGCTTCTTGAAGTCCGTCAGCTCCTCGATCGTCGCCACCTGGCCGACGACCAGCGGACCCTTGAGGTCGGCGCCGAGCTGCTCGACGGTCTCGACCTCCAGACCGGCCGAAATGAGCTTGGCCTGCACGTCGCGACCGGTCTCCGTCTCCGGCAGGTCGACGTACTCCCGCAGCCAAGAAAGCGGGACCCGCATCAGATCTCCATCCCGAACGGCCGGGTGAACCGGACGTCACCCTCGACCATGTCTCGCATGTCTTCGACGTTGTGGCGGAACATCAGCATCCGCTCGATGCCGAACCCGAAGGCGAACCCGCTGTACTTCTCGGGGTCGACGCCGCAGGCGGTGAGCACCCGCGGGTTGACCATGCCGCAGCCGCCGAGCTCGATCCAGCCCTCGGAGGAGCAGGTGCGGCAGGGGCGGTCGGGGTTGCCGGCGGACTCGCCCTTGCACACGTAGCAGAGCATGTCCATCTCGGCGCTCGGCTCGGTGAACGGGAAGTAGGCCGGCCGCAGCCGAGTCTCCATGTCCGCGCCGAACAGGGCCTGGACCATGTGGTCCATCGTGCCCTTGAGGTCCGCCATCGTCAGGCCCTCGTCGATGGCCAGCAGCTCGATCTGGTGGAAGACCGGCGTGTGCGTGGCGTCCAGCTCGTCGGTGCGGAACACCCGGCCGGGGCAGACGATGTAGACCGGCAGCTCACGGTCGAGCAGCGCGCGGGCCTGTACCGGGGAGGTGTGGGTGCGCAGCACGACGCCGGACCCGGACTCGTCGGTGCCCTCGGGGCCCTGCACGAAGAAGGTGTCCTGCATCTGCCGGGCCGGGTGGTCGGGCAGGAAGTTCAGGGCGTCGAAGTTGAACCACTCCGCCTCGGCCTCCGGCCCCTCGGCGACCTCGTAGCCCATGGCCACGAAGACGTCCGCGACCCGCTCCATCATGGTGGTGAGCGGGTGCCGGGCGCCGGACGGTACGCGGTCGTACGGCAGCGTGACGTCCACCGCCTCCTCGACGAGCACGCGCGCGTCCCGCTCGGCCTCGAGCTCCACCTGGCGGGCGGCGAGGGCCTTGTTCACGGCGCCTCGGGCCTGGCCGACGCGCTTGCCGGCCTCGGCCTTGGCGTGCGGGGGCAGGGCGCCGATCTCGCGGTTGGCGAGGGCCAGCGGGGAGGTGGGGCCGGTCTGGGCGACCTTGGCCTCGTGGAGCGCGTCGAGGGAGTCCGCGGCGGCGAAGGCGGCGAGCGCCTCGTCCCGCATGCGCTCGATCTCTTCCGGTTTCAACGTCTCGACCTCGACAGGGTCGTACGACTTATTCGGTGCCGACATCTCTTCCCGTGCTTCCGATTGGCTGGCTGGAGGTCCCCGTCTCCGACTCGGACGGCCGCCTGAAGGGACACAAAGGTGCCAATGGCCGAGTCTAACGGGGTGGAGGTACGCGAATGCGCCCGCGGTGCTCAGGCGAGATAGGCCGGAGCGCTCACGGGCAACGTAAATCGGAACTCGGCGCCGGCGCCGGGGGCGCGGCCGACCGTGATGGTGCCGCCGTGGGCCTCGACGATGCCCTTGACGATGTAGAGCCCGAGGCCCGTCCCACCGCGCTTGCTGCCCCGCCAGAAGCGGGTGAAGACGCGGTTCATGGACTCCTCCGGGATGCCGGGCCCCTCGTCGCTCACCGTGACCGACGTGCCGGTGTCCTCGTCCTCGCGGGGGGACACCGTGGCCGTGACGTCGATCGTGACAGTTCCCTCGCCGTGCCGCACCGCGTTTTCCAGCAGGTTGCTCAGCACCTGGTCGATCTTGTCCGGGTCGGCCCACAGGTCGGGCAGCGGCTGCTGGACACGCAGCAGGAACCGGTCGGCGGGCTGCCCCGCGGCGACGTAGGCCTGGATGTGCCGTCCGACGGCGGCGCCGATGTCGACGGGCTGGCGCCGCACCTCCAGGCGGCCGGAGTCGATCCGGGAGATGTCGAGCAGCTCGGCGATGAGCCGGGTGACCCGGTCGGCGTCGGCGTCGACGGTCTCCAGCATCAGGCGTTTCTGGTCGTCGGTGAAGCGTTCCCACTTGGCGAGCAGGGTGGCGGTGAAGCCCTTGACGGAGGTCAGCGGGGAGCGCAGTTCGTGGGCGACGGTGGCGATCAGCTCGGCGTGGCTGCGCTCGGTGCGGCGGCGGGCCTCGGTGTCGCGCAGGGTGACGACCAGGCGCCGGAGGGGCCCGGTGGGCCGGGTGCGGACGTAGCGCGCGCAGACCAGCACCTCGCGGCCGCCGGGCAGGAGCAGGTTGCGCTCGGGCTGTCCGACGCGGATGGCGAGGCCCCCGTACGGGTCGGTCAGCTGCCACCAGCGCCGGCCCTCCAGGTCCTCTAACGGCAGGACCTTCTCCAGGCGCTGCCCGAGAGCGTCCTGGGCACGGACGGCCGTGATGCGCTCGGCGGCCGTGTTGAAGCAGATGACGTGGCCCTGCTCGTCGGCGACGACGAGTCCGTCGGGCAGCTGGTCGGGGTCGATGCCGAGTCCGGCGGGATCACCGGGTGGCCGGGACGCGGCGGGCGGGTTCCCGGCGTCCTGGGCTCCCGGTGCGCTGCTCGTGCCGACACTCATCCCCGTACCCCACCTCCAAGGCTCCGCAGAGGGGTCCCTGAGCTGGTCACCCTACTAGTTCCCGGTGACGGAGCGGCACCCTCCGGAGGCGCGCTGTGCACGCGCCGACGCATAGAGACATACGGCGGCCGCGGTGGCGAGGTTCAGACTCTCGGCCTTCCCGTGGATCGGAACGCGCACGACGGCGTCCGTGAGGGCGCGGGTCTCTTCCGGAAGGCCCCACGCCTCGTTGCCGAAGACCCAGGCGGTCGGCCCGCCCATGGTGCCCTTGTCGAGCTCGTCGTCGAGGTCGCGGTCGCCCGCGCCGTCGGCGGCGACGACCCGGACGCCGGCGTCCCGCAACCGGTCGACGGCCTGCTCCACGGGGACGCCGACGGCGACGGGCAGATGGAACAGGGAGCCGACGGAGGCGCGGACGGCCTTGGGGTTGTACACGTCGACGGAGGCGTCGGTCAGCACGACGGCCTCGGCTCCGGCGGCGTCGGCGCAGCGCAGCACGGTCCCGGCGTTGCCGGGGTCACGGACGTTGGCGAGGAGGGCGACGAGCCGCGGTCGGGCCGCGAGGACCTCCTCGAAGGGCGTGTCCAGGAACCGGCAGACACCGACGAGGCCCTGCGGGGTGACGGTGGTGGAGATGTCGGCGATGACCTGCTCGGCGGCGAGGTGCACGCGGGCTCCGGCGTCCCGGGCCGCTCCGACGATGTCGGCGTAGCGCTCGGCGGCCTCCAGGGTGGCGAACAGCTCCACGAGCGTCGCCGCGTCCCCGGCCCGGTGCCCGGCGGCTTCCCGCACGGCCTGCGGTCCCTCCGCGAGGAACAGCCGGTCCTTCCCCCGGAAGTTCCGCTTGGCCAGCCGCCGCGCGGCCAGGACGCGGGGGGAGCGGGGGGAGATGAGCTCGGGGGTGGCGGGAGGCATCCGGTTCGCTTTCTGGGTAGCTGCACAGCAGGACCCGCAGACCGTCCGGCCTGCGGGTCCTTCAGTCACATCGGCTCGGAGCCGGCGTCACGCAGCCTTCGGCGCGTTCACGTCGCTCGGCAGCGCCTTCTGGGCGACCTCGATGAGCGCGGCGAAAGCACCGGCGTCGTTGACGGCCAGCTCGGCCAGGATCTTGCGGTCGACCTCGATGTTCGCGGCCTTCAGACCCTGGATGAAGCGGTTGTAGGTCATGCCGTTGGCGCGGGCAGCGGCGTTGATGCGCTGGATCCACAGCTGACGGAAGTCGCCCTTGCGCTTCTTGCGGTCGTTGTAGTTGTAGACCAGCGAGTGGGTGACCTGCTCCTTGGCCTTGCGGTACAGGCGCGAGCGCTGACCGCGGTAGCCGGAGGCCTGCTCGAGGATCGCCCGACGCTTCTTGTGGGCGTTGACTGCCCGCTTGACGCGTGCCACTTGTTAACTCCTTGTAGCGGGGCCGTGGGGGTGCTCACACGACCCGAAATCGATTGGGTCCCGGTCTGACGTACGTCCGGCGCTCACGCGCCCGGACGTCACTTGCCGAGAAGCTTCTTGATCTTCGCGGCGTCGCCCGGGGCCATCTCGGCGTTGCCGGTGAGGCGACGCGTCACACGGGACGACTTGTGCTCGAGCAGGTGGCGCTTGCCGGCGCGCTCGCGCAGCACCTTGCCGGAGCCGGTGATCTTGAAGCGCTTGCTGGCACCGCTGTGCGACTTGTTCTTCGGCATAGCGCCGTTCTCTCCTCGTCGGTGGCACTCCGGTGCCCGGTCGCGAAACCGGGCACGGTGGAGCGTCGTCTTGTTTCGGTTGCTTCCTGGGACTGGCGTCCCGGGAGTCACGCCTCGGCGGGCTCCTCAGCCGGCGCCTCGGCCATCGCCTCGGCCTCCGCGGCGTTCTGCGACTTGCCGGGGTTGGCCTTCGCTTCCGCCTTGCGGGCTTCCTGCGCCTGGCGAGCCTCGGCCATCGCCTCGGTCTTCTTCTTGTGCGGACCGAGAACCATGATCATGTTGCGGCCGTCCTGCTTCGGGTTCGACTCAACGAAACCGAGGTCGGCCACGTCCTCCGCGAGACGCTGCAGCAGTCGGTAGCCCAGCTCGGGCCGGGACTGCTCGCGACCACGGAACATGATCGTGATCTTGACCTTGTCGCCCTGCTTGAGGAACCGAACGACGTGACCCTTCTTGGTGTCATAGTCGTGCGGGTCGATCTTCGGCCGGAGCTTCATCTCCTTGATGACCGTGTGCGCCTGGTTCTTGCGCGCCTCACGGGCCTTCATGGCCGACTCGTACTTGAACTTCCCGTAGTCCATGAGCTTGCACACAGGCGGACGGGCGGTCGCCGCCACCTCGACCAGGTCCAGGTCGTACTCCTGCGCAAGCTCCAGTGCCTTGGCCAGGGGAACGATGCCCACCTGCTCGCCACTGGGACCGACAAGTCGCACCTCTGGAACGCGAATCCGGTCGTTGATGCGGGGCTCGGCGCTGATGGATCCTCCTCGGTAGCACCACGCGACGGTCTGGCGGACGGCCGCGTAACGTCTCTATTCGATAGACCTAACCGCGCCGAAGCACAAAAAATGCCCCGGACGATTCCCAGGCGGGGCTCCTCGAACTACCGGAGCACCGCCGCGGGAAGCCGCGGGGCGCGCTTTCGGACGGATCGCCGCCGCTGGGACGGGACCGCCTGACCGGTGACCCGCCGCCCTGAGGGTGATCGGGTGGGAGTTCGAAAGCCTCCACTTGTGGGCCGAACTCGCGGGCTGTGAGGCACACGTGTCCGACCGGTCGTTACACGAGGTTACCAGCAATGGCCAGGAACGGCCAATTGGGGCGAGCCGGGGCCACGTGGGGTTCGCCCGCTCCCTGCGCCTATCGTGTGGGGCATGAGTGACACCCCTCCTGAGTCCCCCGACTTCGACGCCATGGCCCGCGACATCGCCGAGGTCCCGGCGGTCGAGGTGATCGTGACGGTCGCCGTCAACCTGATGAGCGCCGCCGCGGTGAAGCTCGGTCTGACCGAGGAGGGCGAGCACCACAAGGACCTGGACGAGGCCCGCAAGCTGGTGCACGCGCTGGCCGGTCTGCTGGACGCGACGGCGACCGAGATCAGCTCCTTCCACGCGGCTCCCCTGCGCGACGGCCTGAAGTCCTTGCAGCTGGCGTTCCGCGAGGCCTCCCTCGTCCCGGACGAGCCGGGCCAGGGACCGGGCGAGAAGTACACGGGCCCGGTCTACGGCTAGCCCGACGGACGTCCCTCTCCTCAGCGTACGAACAGGGGCTCGCCCGGGGGCGTGACCTCGGCCGGCAGCAGTGCCAGGTCGAGGCCGCGCACCAGGCGGGCCCTCAGTGTTTCGTCGGCGGCGAGCCGCTCCGCGACGGCCCGGGCGGCCTCGGCGGGTACCGCGGAGGGGTCCAGCACCAGGGCGAGGGTGCCGTCGGCCTGCCCCGGCCCGAGGTGGGCCCGCACCACGGCGGGCTCGGCGGCCACGGCGTCCCGTACGGCCGCCACGACGACCGGGTCGGCGAGCGGGTCGGTGCTCGCGCGGCCCTCGGCGAGGGCGAGCAGCGCGGGACCCGTCAGTTCGAAGGGCACCGGTCCGGCCATGTCGAGCACGACCGTGTCCGCCTTCTCGTGCGCTGCGGCCTGGAGGGCCTGGTGCAGGGGTACGGCGACGGGGCGGGCCTGCGGGTCCCAGCGGGCGAGGGAGTCCGTGGAGGTGAAGGCGGGCAGGGCGGTGCGGTCGCCGGCCTTCAGGGTGGGGACGGCCATGTCGCTGGTCTTCTCGCGGCGCAGCCCTCGCTCGTCCTCCTCGACCTCGCCGAGCACGGCCACGACGGGGACGAGCAGCCGGGCGCCCTTGAGGGCGGCCAGGACCGGACCCACGGCGCTTCGGTCCGCGGACCAGGCGGCGAGTGCCGCGCTCAGCCGGGGGTCGGCGGAGCCGTCGTCGTCGGAGAAGCCGGAGTCCGGGATGTTCTTGTTCGCCACGCGTCGACCCTATCGGCCGGATGGTGTGCGTCCGGCAGCGGCTCAGTAGTCCTCGCGGCCGGTACGGCGGCCGCGCCACAGGACGACCGCCGAGACCAGCAGGACGCCGCCGGCGCCGCCCGCGAGGGGGGCGGCCCAGTCGGCGGTGCCGTCGTCGGAGGCCTCGGCGTCCGGTCCGCTGCCGAAGTACTTCGCACCGTAGGACGCCGACCGGAGGCCCTCGGGCTCGATCCGGCCGGCGGCCTCGATGGCGGCGGCCGGGTCGATGAAGCCGAAGCCGCGGGAGTCGTCGCGGCCGCCGGACGGGGCGTTGCGGGCGGTGTCCTCCAGCAGCGACTTGATCTGGGCCGGGGCGAGGCCGGGGTGGGCGGCCTTGACCAGGGCGGCGGCGCCGGAGACGAAGGCGGCGGCGGCGCTGGTGCCCCAGCCCTCGTAGTACTTGTGGTCGGGATCGGCGATGACGACGTCGACGCCGGGGGCGCTGACGGTGGCGTACCAGCGGCGGGTGGAGAAGGAGGCGCGGGTGCCGGCCCGGTCGACGGCCGTGGCGGCTATGACGCCGGGGTAGGCGGCCGGGTAGGAGATGTGGTCGCCCTTCTCGCCGCCGTTCCCGGCGGAGGCGACGACGACCACGCCCTTCTTCAGCGCGTACTGGACGGCCTGGTCCTCACTGGGCTCGGGGTGCGCCGAGGCCGAGTCGTCGCCGAGGGAGAGGTTGATGACATCGGCGCCGTGGTCGGCGGCCCAGCGGATGCCCTCGGCGAGGGCGTTGCCGCGGGTGGAGCGGGCCTTGGCGCGGGAGGGGTCGCCGTCCTCGAGGATCACGCGGACGGGGAGGATCTTCGCCTCGGGTGCGATGCCGAGGACGCCGTCGCCGTTGCCGGGGCCGTGTCCGTGGCCGGCGATGATACTGGCCATGGCGGTGCCGTGCCGGGCCCAGGCGCGGTCCCCGGGTTCGGCTCCGAAGCCGACCAGGTCCTTGCCGGGCAGGACGTTGCCGGCCAGGTCGGGGTGGTCGTCCTCGACGCCGGTGTCCAGGACGGCGACGGTGATGCCCCGGCCCTTCGTGGTCTGCCAGGCCTGCTCGGTGTGCATGGCGTCCAGGGCCCACTGCTGGGCGCGGATGCCGTCGGCGTGCGCGGTGGCGGCGGGGAGGAGGACGAGGCCGGCGGTGAGCAGGGCACCGAGGGCGACGGCCGTGCGGGAGGGCTTGCGCGGGCGTGTCCCGGCAGGGGTGTGGTCGGCGTTCACGACGGCTGCTCCGAGGCCGAGCGGACGTTTCTGCGGAAGTCGCGTTCGACGCGGTCGGCCAGGCCCTGTGCCTCGTTGCCGAGGCCGGCCTGTGCGGCGGCGGTGGTGGCGTCGGCCTCGACGGCGTCCCCGGCGGGCTGGGGGTCGTCGACGGTACGGCCGTCGGCCCAGCCGGAGACGGCGTAGACGACGACCGGGGCCTCGGTGAGCACGGAGACGGTCCAGGAGGCGCGTTGCGGGGCACCGAAGCCGGCGGCGGGCGTGCCCTTCGCGGCGTACGGCAGCGGCATCAGGTCGCTGCGGCGGTCCAGGCGTTCCTTGCGGAAACGGTTCGCGAGGGCGGTCATGCCGGGGGCGTCGGCCGTGGTGAAGAGCAGGCCGACGGTGGTCACGTAGCTCTCGGTGGCGTCGGTGTAGGTGGCGCGCAGGAGGCGTTCGCAGCCGACGGGGGCGAGGGCCTTGCGCAGCAGCGGGTCGAAGGCGTCCTTGCAGCCGCTGTCGGGGGCGACGGCGATGCGGGTCCAGGTGCGGTCGGCTCCGCCGGGGCCGGCGCCCCGGCCCTGCACGGTGGGCGGGAACAGCTGGTCGACGGGGACGCTGTGCCAGAGACTTCCGGCGGCGGCGAAGCTGCTGGGCGAGCCTTCTGCCCCGGAGTCGCCGACGAGCCAACTGCCGGTGACCGCTCCCGAGATGAGGCCCAGCCCGAGCACGAGGCAGACGGCTGCCGCGGCGGCCTGCGACGCCCCGCGGCGGCCGAGCGGCCGGGGCCGGGCGTCGCCGTCGTAGCCCTCGGGCTCACCGAACGACACCAGGGGGCGTGTGGCGCTCCAGGAGAGGGCGGGGTCGGGAGTGACAGGGGCGGAGGGGACCGGCGGTTGGTGCGCGGGACGGGGCGGTGTGGCGGGGCGAGTGGTCGTCGTCCGCTGCGCGGCGGGGCGGCCGAAGGGTGCGGCGGGCTCGTCCGGCGTCGGGTCGGCGGGGATCGGGCGCAGGCGTGCGGTCGTCTCGGACGAGTGCTCGTCGGGTGCGCCGGTACGGCGGGGCGCGGGCAGGCGGAACGGCCGCCCGGTCGTCTCCGACGCCACCCCGGCCGAAGCGTCCGAACGGCCGGGCACGGAGAGGCGGAAGGGCCTGCCGGAGGCCTCCGACGAGGTCCCGTCCGATGTGTCCGAACGACCCGCGCGCTCGGAGGATCCCGACGAGGGGAGGTGACGCGGCCGCGGGGGGACGTCAGGTGCCGGGGCGGTGGAGGCCGTGCCCGGGCCGGGGCGCGCCGCACGGCCTGTGCCGGGGGCCGTGGACGACTCGGGGCGCGTCCAACGACCGACACCGGGAGCGATGTCCGTCCCCGGGCGGGTCTCGCGGCCGACACCGGACGCCGTGGACGACTCGGGACGCGTCGCACGAACGCCGCCGGGCGCCGCGTCCGTCCCCGGGCGGGCCTCGCGCGCTGTGCCGGGCGCCGTGGTCGACTCAGGACGCGTCCCACGACCGACACCAGGCGCCGCGTCCGACTCATGGCGGACCTGGCGGCCGACACCGGACGCCGCGTCCGACTCAAGACGGGCCCCGGGGCCGACCGTGGGCGGCGTGTCCGGGAAGCGGGTGGAGGCTCGGGGCGGGGGCGGTGCGGCGGGCTCGGAGCGGCCGGGTGGCGTGGGCTCGGAGAGACGGGACGCGGCGGCGTCGAGGTTCGTGGCGTCGAGGGTCGGGAAGCGGGGGTGGCCGTTCGGTCGGTCGGAGGGGCGCGCGGCGTCCGTCCCGGGCGGGGTCGTCGCGGGGCCGGAGGCTGTGCCCGGGGTGTCCCGCTCGTCCGTCGCAGGGGAATCCTGCGTGGCCGGGGAGTGGGACGGGCGGGGTGGGGTGCTGGGGCGCGGGGGGAAGGAGGCACGTTGCGCTTCCGTGCTCATGCACCCCCCGTTTCCTGATGCCCGGGCCGCTCGTCCGACGCGGGCGGTGTCGTCCTGCCCGAGGCCCGGCACCAAAACGTCCCGGGCACACATACCCGTACGGATGGGGCGTCATCCCGGCGCGGGTCCCCGGCCGGCGTCGCCCCCCGTACGTGCGCGTCACTCTACGGCTTGTTCCTGGGCGAACGGGAACCAGTCCACGAGGCCGGGGCATCTGCCCGGTACGTCCCCCTACCCCGCGGTAATCCAGTCTGGCAGGCTGCGTTCATGACTGCGCGTGCCGCCGACCGGCCCCGTTACGACCGTGCCACCGCCCATCTCGACGCCCCTCTCGCGATCGTGGACCTGGAGGCTTTCGACGCCAACGCCGCCGATCTGGTCCGCCGCGCCGGGGGCAAGCCGATCCGCGTCGCCAGCAAGTCCGTGCGCTGCCGGGCGCTACTGGAGCGCGTCCTGGCCCGGGACGGCTTCGCGGGGATCATGTCGTTCACGCTCGCCGAGTCGCTGTGGCTGGCCCGGTCGGGGTTCGACGACGTGCTGCTCGCCTACCCGTCCGCCGACCGTGCGGCCTACGCCGAACTCGCCGGTGATCCCAAGCTCGCCGCCGCCGTGACCGTGATGGTCGACGACGTCGCCCAGCTGGATCTGATCGACGCCTCCCGGGGTGGCGGGCGTGAAGTGGTGCGGGTGTGCCTGGAGTTGGACACCTCTCTGAAGCTGCTCGGCGGGCGGGTGCGGGTCGGGGCCCTGCGTTCACCGCTGCACTCCCCCGCCCAGGTCGCCGACGTGGCGCGGGCGGTGGCCCGGCGGCCCGGCTTCGAGGTCGTGGGGATCATGGCGTACGAGGGGCATGTCGCCGGGGTCGGGGACTCGCTGGCCGGCCGTCCGCTGCGGTCCCGTGCCATCCGGCTGATGCAGGCCGCGGCCAAGCGTGAACTCGCCGAGCGGCGTGCGGAGGTGGTGCGCGCGGTGCGGGCCGTCGTGCCGGACCTGGAGTTCGTCAACGGCGGCGGCACCGGCTCGGTGCAGCACACGGCGGCCGAGGACGCGGTGACGGAGATCGCCGCCGGTTCGGGGCTGTACGTGCCGCGTCTCTTCGACAACTACACGTCGTTCAGCGGCCGTCCGTCGGCCCTCTTCGCCATGCCCGTGGTGCGGCGGCCGGGGGTCGGGGTCGTGACCGTCCTCGGCGGCGGGTATCCCGCCTCGGGTGCGGCCGGGGCCGACCGGTCGCCCGTGCCGTATCTGCCCGAGGGGCTGCGCTACGACCCTCAGGAGGGTGCCGGTGAGGTGCAGACGCCGCTGCTCGGCTCGCCCGCCGACGATCTGCTGATCGGGGACAAGGTGTGGTTCCGGCACGCGAAGGCCGGTGAGCTGTGCGAGCGGTTCGACGCGCTGCATCTGATCGAGGGCGACGCGGTGACGGCGACCGTGCCCACCTACCGCGGCGAGGGCCACACGTTCCTGTAGGGGCCGTGGGACGTCAGTCCGTCGGGCCGATGCTGCTGCCGACGCCGCCGCCGGTGTCCGCGTCGCCGAACGGGCGGATGCCCTTGGTGACGCGGTCCATGTCGGCGAGCGGCGGTCCGTCCGCGCCGGCGTCGAAGACGTACCGGACGAGGACCGGCGACTCGGTGCCGACGCTGGACGGGAAGACGAGCGACTGGACGTAGCCGCCGGGCCCCTTGGCGGTGGTGACGCGCCAGCGCACCAGGTACCCGGCGCGGCCCGCCACCGCGACCGGCCCGGACTTGACGACCTGGTGCGCCTTCATGCCGCCGTGGAGTTCGCGGCCGAGGCTGTCGCGGTCGTAGGCCTCGTCGGCCGCCTCGGAGATGTCGGCCTTGGCGAGGGCCTCGGGGGACTTCTCGTCGTTCTCGGTCACCGTGCGGGAGAAGACCATGCCGTGCCGGCACAGGCCCACGCCGCCGGGGCAGTCGTAGGTGCCGTCGGTCGTCATGACGACGTCGTCCTGGGCGACGTACTGCGGGCGGACCCAGCCGTCGAGCAGCGGGAACGTGATGCCGTTGAGCTGGTCCTCGACGACCTTGGGGTCGTCGGCGGAGGGCGCGGAGGTGGACGCCTCGGGGGTCGGCTCCGGCGAGTCCGGGGTGTGAGCGGGGGTGGTGGGGGCCGTCCTGGTTCTGGTGCCGTCGCCGTCACCCCCGCCGAGGGCGACGGCTCCGGTGACGATCGCCGCGACCAGCACCACGGCCGTGGCCGTGAGCGCGACCGCCTTGGTGCGCCCGGTGCCGCCGCCCGGCGGCGGGGCGGCGGGGCCCTCGGGCGCGCGGCGGTGCTCGGTCCAGGCCGTGCCGTCCCACCAGCGCTGCCGGTGCGGGGCGTGCGGGTCGGGATACCAGCCGGGCGGAGGCGTCATGCTCATCCCGGCACTGTAGGGCGCGGCCCGGCCCGTCGGACCCGCGGCTACAGGGGTGTGACGTACGCCCCCGCGATCCCGCCGTCGACCAGGAAGTCGGTGGCGTTCACGAACGAGGAGTCGTCGCTGGCGAGGAAGGCCACGGCGGCGGCGATCTCCTCGGCCTCGGCGAACCGGCCCAGCGGGATGTGCACCAGGCGGCGCGCGGCCCGCTCCGGGTCCTTGGCGAACAGTTCCTGGAGGAGGGGGGTGTTGACCGGGCCGGGGCACAGGGCGTTCACGCGGATGCCCTCGCGGGCGAACTGCACGCCCAGTTCTCGGGACATGGCGAGGACGCCGCCCTTGGAGGCCGTGTACGAGATCTGGGAGGTCGCCGCGCCCATCCGGGCGACGAAGGACGCGGTGTTGATGATCGAGCCCCGGCCCTGGCTCCGCATGTAGGGGATGGCGGCCTTGCAGCACAGGTAGACGGAGGTGAGGTTGACCTCCTGGACGCGCTTCCAGGCCTCCAGGCCGGTCTCCAGGATGGAGTCGTCGTCGGGCGGGGAGATGCCGGCGTTGTTGAAGGCGATGTCGACGCTGCCGTAGGTGTCGTGGGCGGTCCTGAAGAGGGTCTCGACCTCGTCGGGATCGGTGACGTCGACCTTCACGAAGGTGCCGCCGACCTCCTCGGCGGCGGCCTTGCCGCGGGTGTCGTCGACGTCGCCGCAGACGACGTGGGCGCCCTCGGAGGCGAGGCGGCGGGCGGCGGCGAGGCCGATGCCGCTGCCGGCTCCGGTGACGACGGCGGTGCGGCCGACCAGGCGGCGGCAGATGTTTTCCTGGGCAGTCACTGTGCGGGGCCCTCCGTGCTGATGAAGACGTTCTTGGTTTCGGTGAAGGCGGCCAGGGCGTCGGGGCCGAGCTCACGGCCGACGCCGGACTGCTTGTAGCCGCCGAACGGGGTCCAGTAGCGGACGCTGGCATGGGAGTTGACGGACAGGTTGCCGGCGCGGACGGCCTGGGAGACGCGCAGGGCGCGGCCGACGTCGCGGGTCCAGATGGAGCCGGAGAGGCCGTAGGGGGTGTCGTTGGCGAGGCGGATGGCGTCCTGCTCGTCGGTGAAGGGCAGGAGGACGGCGACGGGGCCGAAGATCTCCTCGCAGGCCGCCGCCGAGTCGGGGCTCTCGCCGGTCAGGACGGTGGGCGGGAACCAGAAGCCCGGGCCCTCGGGGGCGCTGCCGCGCAGGGCCGGGGCGCCGTCCGGTACGAAGCCGCGGACCCGGTCGAGCTGCTGCCGGGAGATCAGCGGGCCCATCTGGGTCTTCTCGTCGGCCGGGTCGCCCACCACCACGTCGGCCAGGGTCTTCGCGAGGAGCTCACGGACCTCGTCGTAGACCTGCTCCTGGACCAGGACGCGGGTGCGGGCGCAGCAGTCCTGGCCGGAGTTGTCCAGGAAGGAGAAGGGGTCGACGGCCGTCTTGAGGTCGGCGTCGGCGAAGACGATGTTGGGGCTCTTGCCGCCGAGTTCGAGGGTGACGGGCTTGACCTGCTCGGCGCCGAGGGCCGCGACGCGCGTCCCGGTCCGGGTGGAGCCCGTGAAGACGATCTTGGCGACTCCGGGGTGGCGGACCAGGGCGTCGCCCGTGATGTCGCCGCGTCCGGGCAGGACCTGGAAGAGGTGCTCCGGGAGTCCGGACTCCAGGGCGAGTTCGGCGAGGCGCAGCGCGGTGAGCGGGGTGGTCTCGGCGGGCTTGAGGATGACGGCGTTGCCGGCCGCGAGGGCGGGGGCGGTGCCCCAGGCGGCGATCGGCATGGGGAAGTTCCAGGGCGCGATCACGCCGACGACGCCGAGCGGTTCGAGGATCGTGACGTTCAGGCCGCCGGGCACCGGGATCTGACGGCCGGTGAGCCGCTCCACTCCCCCGGCCGCGTAGTCCAGCAGGTCGCGGACGTTGCCGGCCTCCCAGCGGGCGTTGCCGATGAGGTGGCCGGCCTCGCGGACCTCCAGGCGGGCCAGTTCCTCCAGGTGCTCGTCGACGGTGGCCGCGAAGCGGCGCAGCAGCCGGGCACGCTCCCCGGGCGCGAGGGCGGCCCAGATCCGCTGTGCCCTGGCGGCGTGGGTGACGGCCGCGTCGACGTCGGCCGGGCTCGCCCCGGCGATGGCGGCGACGACCTCCTCGGTCGCGGGGTTCAGTACTTCCAGAAGGTGCTCGGAGGACAAGAGGGGCCTCACAGACGTTCGAAGGAGCGGCGCAGCTCCCAGTCGGTCACCGCGGCGTCGTAGGCGTCCAGTTCGACGCGCGCCATGTTGCGGTAGTGCGCGACGACCTCGTCGCCGAAGGCGGCCCGGGCGACGGTGCTGTTCTCCCAGAGCTCGGCGGCCTCGCGCAGGGTGGTGGGGACGTGGTCGAGGTCGGCGGCGTAGGCGTTGCCGGGGCAGGGTTCGGGCAGTTCCAGCTTCTGCTCGATGCCGTGCAGTCCGGCCGCGACCAGTCCGGCGACGGCGAGGTAGGGGTTGACGTCGCCGCCGGGCAGGCGGTTCTCGAAGCGCAGGGAGCGGCCGTGGCCGACCACGCGCAGGGCGCAGGTGCGGTTGTCCTGGCCCCAGGCGACGGCGGTCGGGGCGAAGGAGCCGGGCTGGAAGCGCTTGTAGGAGTTGATGTTGGGGGCGTAGAGGAGGGAGAAGTCGCGCAGGGCCGCCAGCTGTCCGGCGAGGAAGTGCCGCATGACCTCGGACATGCCGCCGTCGAGGTCGCCGGCCATGGCGTTGGTGCCGTCGGCGTCGGCGAGCGAGAGGTGGATGTGGCAGGAGTTGCCCTCGCGCTCGTTGTACTTGGCCATGAAGGTGATCGACATGCCCTCCTGGGCGGCGATCTCCTTGGCGCCGGTCTTGTACACCGTGTGCTGGTCGCAGGTGACCAGGGCCTCGTCGTAGCGGAAGGCGATCTCGTGCTGGCCGGGGTTGCACTCGCCCTTGGCGGACTCGACGGTCAGGCCGGCGCCGGCCATCTCGTTGCGGATGCGGCGCAGCAGGGGCTCGATACGGCCGGTGCCGAGGACGGAGTAGTCGATGTTGTACTGGTTGGCCGGGGTGAGGCCCTTGTAGCCGGCGTCCCAGGCCTGTTCGTAGGTGTCCTTGAAGACGATGAACTCCAGCTCCGTGCCGACCTGGGCGGTGTAGCCGAGCTCGGCCAGGCGCTCCAGCTGGCGGCGCAGGATCTGGCGGGGGGCGGCGACGACCGGGGAGCCGTCGCTCCAGGCGAGGTCGGCGTGGAGCATGGCCGTGCCCGCGTTCCAGGGGACGCGGCGCAGGGTGGTGAGGTCGGGGTGCATGGCGAAGTCGCCGTAGCCGCGGTCCCAGGAGGACATGGCGTAGCCGTCGACCGTGTTCATCTCGGTGTCGACGGCGAGCAGGTAGTTGCAGCCCTCGGTGCCGTGCTGGAGGACCTCGTCGAGGAAGAAGCGTGCGGCGAACCGCTTGCCCTGGAGCCGCCCTTGCATGTCGGGGAAGGCCAGGACGACAGTGTCGATCTCACCGCCGGCGACGAGGGTGTGCAGTTCCTCGACGCTCAGCGGGGCTGTGCGGTCTGCCACGGGAAGGCCTCCTAGGCTCCTTGGATCCGCTGCCTTGGATCCGCCGGGAGCCATAAGGTATTGCCGAGAACCATTGCTTGGGAAGGGGGTGCGGCCACATGTCGGAAGAAGCTGGTGGCGGCGACGTGCGGGACGGGCTGACGCCGGTGCTGCGGCCGGTGCGCGCGGGCAACGGCTTCGAGGAGGCGCTGGAGCAGATCCTCCAGGTCGTACGGCTGGGTCTGGTGCCGGGGGGAGAGCGGCTGCCGGCCGAGCGGGAGCTGGCGGAGCGGCTGGGGATCAGCCGGGTGACGCTGCGCGAGGTGCTGAAGGTGCTCCAGGACCAGGGGCTGGTCGAGTCGCGGCGCGGCCGGTACGGGGGGACGTTCGTGCTGCCGCGTGCCGAGGCCGTCGGCGAGGACGAGCTGCGGCGCCGGGTCGCCGAGGTCGACATAGAGGACGTGCTGCGGTTCCGGGAGGTGCTGGAGGTGGGCGCGGCCGGGCTGTGCGCGGCGCACGGGCTGGAGGAGAAGCAGGCGGACCGGCTGCGCGAGGCCCTGGCGCGCACGCACGACGCGCCGCTCGCCGAGTACCGCCGCCTGGACACGCTGCTGCACCTCACGATCGCCGAGCTGTCCGGCTCCCCCACGCTCACCGCCCAGTACGCGGCCGTCCGCGCGACCGTCAACGACCTGCTCGACGGCATCCCGCTGCTGGTGCGCAACCTGGAGCACTCCCAGCGGCAGCACACCGCCCTGGTGGAGGCGGTGATCGAGGGCGACGCCGACCAGTCGCGGGAGATCATGCGCGAGCACTGCGGGGGCACGGCGGCACTGCTGCGGGGGTTCCTCGGCTGAGCCGGGCGGCGCCCCGGAACGGCGTCGCGGCGACTCGGCGCCCCGGCGTCTCGGCGTCTCGGCGTCTCGGCGGGGTGAGGATTTACGGGCGATTAACGCAGAGGTATTGCCTTCCCGGGTCGGCACCGCAAAGGTATGGCTCCATTCCATTGAGTCGGAGCCCGCTCGCCCCGTGACCGCCGCCGCCCCGTCGGGAGTCTGCTTATGTCCCAGGAACCCACTCTCACACCCGCCGCCCCGGAGGGCGACGACTATCTCGAACGCAGAGCGCTGCGCCGCGGCAGCGCCGGTTGGGTGCTGCTGACCGGCCTCGGCGTCGCCTACGTCGTCTCCGGCGACTACTCGGGCTGGAACTTCGGCCTGGCCGAGGGCGGCTTCGGAGGCCTCGCGATCGCCATGGTGCTCATGGGCGCGATGTACGCGTGCATGGTCTTCGCCCTCGCCGAGCTGTCCTCGGTCCTGCCCACCGCGGGCGGCGGCTACGGCTTCGCCCGGCGGGCGCTCGGCCCCTGGGGCGGCTTCCTGACCGGCACGGCGATCCTCATCGAGTACGTCCTCGCGCCCGCCGCCATCGTCATCTTCATCGGCGACTACGTCGAGTCGCTGGGCCTGTTCGGCCTGGAGTCCGGCTGGCCGATGTATCTGGTCTGCTTCGCGATCTTCCTCGGCATCCACCTGTGGGGTGTCGGCGAGGCGCTGCGCTTCAGCTTCGTCGTCACTGGCATAGCCGTGGCCGCGCTGATCGTGTTCGCGCTGGCGGCTCTGCCCGACTTCTCCTTCGCGTCGCTGGACGACATCCCGGTCGACTCCTCCGCCGCGGGCTCGAACTCCTGGCTGCCGTTCGGCCTGCTCGGCATCTGGGCGGCGTTCCCCTTCGGCATGTGGTTCTTCCTCGGCGTCGAGGGCGTGCCGCTGGCGGCCGAGGAGACCAAGGACCCGGCCCGTACGCTGCCGAAGGCGATCCGCTGGTCGATGGGCATCCTGGTGGTGCTGGCGGTGGTCACGTTCTTCGCGGCGGCCGGGGCACGCGGTTCCGCCGCGATCCAGGAGGCGGGCAACCCGCTGGTCGAGGCGCTCCAGCCGAACGGCAAGGCGACGACCCTGAGCCGGATCGTCAACTACGCCGGGCTCGCCGGCCTGGTGGCGTCCTTCTTCTCCCTGATCTACGCGGGCTCGCGCCAGCTGTTCGCCCTGTCCCGCGCGGGGTACCTGCCCCGCTTCCTGTCGCTCACCAGCGGCCGCAAGGCGCCGTACCTGGGCCTGCTGGTGCCCGGCACGATCGGCTTCCTGCTGGCGGCGGTCTCGGGCAACGGCGCGCGGATGCTGAACATCGCCGTCTTCGGCGCGACCATCTCCTACGCGCTGATGTCCCTGTCGCACATCGTGCTGCGCCGCAGGGAGCCCGAGCTGGAGCGGCCGTACCGGACGCCGGGCGGGGTGCTGACCTCCTCGGTCGCCCTGGTGCTGGCCTGCGCGGCGCTGGTCGCCACCTTCCTGGTGGACGTGACGGCGGCGCTGATCGCCCTCGCGGTGTACGTCGTGGCGCTCGGGTACTTCGGCCTGTACAGCCGCAAGCGGCTGGTGGCGAAGGCGCCGGAGGAGGAGTTCGCGGCGCTGGCGGCGGCCGAGGCAGAGTTGGCAAGGGACTGAGTGGTTCGACCGTGAGGGAGTTGTCGTGGGCAGGCCGTTGATCGGGGTCAGCACCTATCTGGAGTCCGGTGCGCGCTGGGGTGTGTGGGAGCTGGAGGCCGCCCTGCTGCCGGTCGGCTACCCCCGGCTGGTCCAGCGGGCCGGCGGCCTGGCCGCGATGCTGCCGCCGGACGACACGCGGTACGCCGCGGAGGCCGTGGCCCGGCTGGACGGGGTGGTCATCGCGGGCGGGCCGGATGTCGAGCCGGTGCGCTACGGGGCGGAACGCGAGCCGCGGACGGGGCCGCCGGCGCCGGAGCGGGACGCGTGGGAACTGGCGCTGATCGATGCGGCGCTGGCGGCCCGGGTGCCGCTGCTGGGGATCTGCCGGGGGATGCAGCTGCTGAACGTCGCTCTCGGGGGGACGCTCGTGCAGCACATCGACGGGCACGCCGAGGCCGTGGGCGTCTTCGGCGGGCATGCCGTCAAGCCGGTGCCGGGGAGCCTGTACGCCGGTGTCGTCCCGGAGGAGACGTTCGTGCCGACGTACCACCACCAGGCCGTGGACCGTCTGGGCGAGGGCCTCATCCCCTCGGCGTACGCGGCGGACGGCACGGTGGAGGCGGTGGAACTGCCCTCCGCCGACTGGGTGCTGGGCGTGCAGTGGCATCCGGAGATGGGCGAGGACGTGCGGGTGATGAGGGCACTGGTGGAGGCGGCGACAGGAGGCTGAACCCCAGGGGGTCCGCCTCCTGGACCCCCGTCCCATGCCCTCCCACCACCCGAATCGGGCGGCCAGGAGCCCCGACTCGCCCTCCGGACGCCGAGACACAGTTACGGGGCGAGACCCTACCCCCGCGTCAGCGACAGCAGGTCCCGCGCCGGCCCCGTAGGCCGGTGCCCTGTAGGCCACACCGCCCTCAGGTCCCGCGCCAGGGCCACCCCCTCCACCGGCACCGACACCAGCCGCCGCATCGCCAGCTCCTCCCCCACCGCCAGCTCGCTCAGCACCGCCGGACCCGCCCCGCTCACCACGGCCGCCTTCACCGCCGTCGTCGAGGACAGCTCGATCAGCGGCCGGGCCAGTCCGCCGAGCGCCGCGTCCAGCACCTGCCGCGTTCCCGACCCCTTCTCGCGGAGGATCAACGGCGTCGACGCCAGTTCCTCCGCCGCCAGCGACCGCCGCCGCCTGGCCCACGCATGCCCCGGCGCGGTCACCACTATCAGCCGGTCATGGGCGATGACCGCCGAGTCGAGACCGGCCGGCACCGACAGCCCCTCCACGAACCCCAGATCCGCCTCGTCCGACAGCAGCCGCTCCGCCACCGCCGTCGAGTTCCCCGCGTGCAGCGACACCGCCGTGTCGGGCCGCTGCGCGCGCAGCGCGAGGAGCCAGCCCGGCAGCAGATACTCGGCGATGGTCATGCTGGCGGCGACCCGCAACCGGGAGTCGCGCCGGTCGCGCAGCGCCTGCGCCCCCACGTCGAACGCCTCCGCCGCCTCCACGATCCGCCGCGCCCAGTCCGTCACCAGCGCACCGGCGTCCGTCAGCCGGGACCCGCGGGGCGACCGGTCGACCAGCGCGACACCGAGCTGCCGCTCCATCGACCGGATACGGCTGCTGGCCGCGGGCTGGGTGATGCCGAGCTCCCGCGCCGCGCCACCGAGGCTGCCCAGTCGCGCCACCGCCAGCAGCAGCTCCAGTGCGCCCAGATCCGGCACCCGGTGCGCCACGGAGCCGGTGACGGCCGGCCCGGTCTGCTCATCCGCGTTGCTCATAAACCCAGCTTATGCCGCCATAGAGGCATGATCCCTGGTGGTGCGCCTCCCTGGGCCCCACCGTGGAACCATGGTCACCGCAGCCCGGCCCCGCGCGTATCCGCTCTCCGTCCGCCATCTCGGACCCAACTGGTACGCCACCGTCATGGGCACCGCCGTCGTCGCCACCGCCGGGGGCGCCCTCGCACCGCACGTCCCGGGGCTGCGCGGCGTGCTCGCGGCTGTCTGGGCGCTGTCGCTGGCGCTGCTCGTGACGCTGCTCGGCGCGCGGGCCGTGCACTGGAGCCGGCACCGGGACCAGGCCCGCTCCCACCTCCTCGACCCGGCGGCGGCGCCCTTCTACGGCTGCCTCGCCATGGCCCTGCTCGCCGTGGGCGGCGGTGCCCTCACCGTCGGCCGGGACTGGATCGGGCCGCGGACGGCCGTGGCGCTCGACGCGGTGCTGTTCACCGCCGGCACGGTTCTCGGGCTCGCAGCGGCGGTCGTGGTGCCGTATCTGATGGCCGTACGGCATCGGGTGGAGCCGGGGCAGGCCACGCCCGTCTGGCTGCTGCCGCTCGTCGCGCCCATGGTGTCGGCCGCCGTCGGGCCGCTGCTGGTGCCGCATCTGCCGCCCGGGCAGGCCCAGGAGACGCTGCTGCTCGGCTGCTTCGCGCTGTTCGGACTCAGCCTGCTCGCGACCCTGGTCATGCTGCCGCTGGTCTTCGCCCGGTCGCTCACCGGCGGGCCGCTGCCCCTCGCCCTCACCCCGACGCTGTTCCTGGTGCTCGGCCCGCTCGGGCAGTCCACCACCGCCGTCGGCGCCTTCGCGGACGTCGCACCCGGGGTCGTGCCGGTGCCGTACAGCGAGGGTTTCGGTGCTCTCGCCGTGCTCTACGGCGTGCCCGTGATGGGGTTCGCGCTGCTCTGGTTCTGCCTGGCGAGCGCCCATGTCGTCCGCGCGCTGCGGCACGGGATGCGGTTCTCGATGACCTGGTGGTCGTTCACCTTCCCGGTCGGCACCTGTGTCACGGGTGCCGAGGCGCTGGCCCGGCACACCGGGCTCGTCGTCTACGCGGGCCCGGCGGTCGTGCTCTACGGGGTGCTGGTCGCGGCGTGGGGCACGGCCGCCGTGGGCACCGTGCGCGGGTTGCTCAGGGGCGAGCTGCTCGCAGCGCCTCGCCCAGCACCCGTGGCGCCTCGGCCAGTGACGGCCCGTACCACGTCAGGTGCCGTCCGCTGACGAGCGCGCAGGGCAGGCCGGGGAAGGCCTCGGGGCCGTCGTCGGCGGTGAAGCGGTACGGCTCGTCGGGGAGGACCACCACGTCCGGTGCGCAGGCGCGCAGTTCCTCCAGCGGGAGGCGGGGGTAGCGGTCGGGGTGCGTCGCGTGCGCGGGGTCGACGCCGAGGCGGGCGAGGACGTCGCCGGCGAAGGTGTCGCGGCCCAGCACCATCCACGGCCTGCGCCAGATCGGCACGACCGCCGTGCGGCGCGTCCCGGGCTCCGGCAGGGACGACCAAGTCCGCTCCGCCTCGTCCAGCCAGCGCGGCCGGGCCGTCACCCCGCAGGCGTCCAGCACCCGGGCCAGTTCACGGAAGGCCTGCGGCACGTCGCGGATCTCCGTCACCAGGACCTCGGCGCCCGCCGCCCGCAGGGCCGCGAGGTCGGGTGCGCGGTTCTCCTCCTCGTTGGCGATCACCAGGTCGGGCGCCAGGGAGAGGATCCGGTCGGTCGCGGGGTTCTTGGTGCCGCCGACGCGTACGACGTCGAGGCCGGGGGGATGCGTGCACCAGTCGGTGACGCCGACGAGGGCTCCGGGCGCGGAGCGGGCCACGGCCTCGGTCAGCGAGGGGACCAGCGAGACGACTCTCACCGGCGAGGCCGGTCCCGGACCGCCTCGATGTGCTCCGCCACGGCGACGACGACCACGCGGGTGTCCGACTCGGTCGCCCGCCAGCGGTGCCGTACGCCACCGGTCAGGTACAGCGTGTCGCCGCGGCCCAGGCGGTAGGCGCGGCCCTCCGCCTCGATCTCCACCGCGCCGTCGGCCACGTACATCAACTGGTCGTTGCGGTACTGGAATTCACGGCCCGCGTCATGGTCGCCGGTGAACTCGGAGGCATGCATCTGGTGGTGGCCGCGGACCAGGGAGCGGGTCCGGGGCTGAGGCTGGGGATCGGTGCCGTCGGCGCGGACGACGTCCACGCTGCACGCCGGGTCGGCCGCGGCCAGGAGCTCCACGGCGGTGGTGCGCAGGGCGTCGGCGACCTTCTCCAGGGAGCTGGTGCTGGGCCGGGCCCTGTCGTTCTCGATCTGGCTCAGGAAGGGGACGGACAGGCCGCTGCGCGCGGCCACGACGGCAAGGGTGAGCTCCAGCGCGCGGCGCCGCCGGCGCACGGCCGCGCCCACCCGAAGGGGTTGCTCTTTGTGGTCGCCCATCGCTCCGGCTCCCTCCTTCGCCCGTCGTTCCGCTCCCCGTGCGGCGGTGTCCCGGCGCACTGCTCCTGTTGAGTTGTCTGCACCCTACGCACGTTCGGCAAACCGTTTCATGCGCCCGTCACATCGACGTCATACGGGACGGTGCACGACCTCACACTTCGCGCCAGGGGATGCGCCGCCGAAGGGGCGGAGCGGGTGTTCCTCCCGCGGGAGGAACAGGCAGGGAGAGGGGGTTCAGGGGGTCGCGTAGCGCTCTGTGGTTGTCCGGATCCCGCTCGTGGGATCGGGGGCGGGGTGGGGCGCGGCGTGTCGCGTCCCACCCCGGAACCCTACTGCGGTGTCATGCGCTGCACCATGTCCGGGTGCTGCTCGAGCCACTCGGCCACGGCCTCTTCCTCATGGCCCTGACCGCGGTCCTTGATCTCGCTCTCCAGCGTGCCGAGCTCCTCCTCGCTCATCTTGAAGTTCTTGATCCACTTCGTGAGCTGCGGGTACTCCTCGGGGAACTTCTCGTTGGAGATGGTGCGGATCGTGTTGCCCTCGCCGAAGGCCTTCTTGGGGTCCTTCAGCTTGGTCAGCTCGTAGTCGCTGTACGCCCAGTGCGGCGACCAGAGGGTGACGGCGATCGGTTCCTTCTTGGCGTACGCGCGCTTCAGCTCGGCCAGCATCGCGGGCGTGGAGCCGTCGACGACCTCGTACTCCTCGTCCAGGCCGTAGCCGGGCAGGACCTTGTTCTTCAGCAGGTCCATCTCGCCGGTGCCCGGCTCGATGCCGATGATCTTCCCCTTGAAGGTGGAGGACTTGCCCTTGAGGTCCTCCAGGGAGTCGACGCCCTTCACGTAGGACGGTACGGCGAGCTCCAGGGAGGTCGGCTCGTACCAGGTGCCGAGGTCCTTGAGCCGGTCCTTGTTCTTGTCCCAGTAGTTCTTCTGGGCGTAGGGCAGCCAGGCGTCGAAGTTGAGGTCGAGATCGCCCGAGGCGAGGCCCGTGTAGACCGGGCCGACGTCCATCTGCTTCAGGTTCAGCTTGTAGCCGCGCCGCTCCAGGACGTTCTTCCACAGGTAGGTGACGGCGATGTCCTCGTCCCAGGGGAACCAGGCGACGTCCAGGGGCTGCTTGGCCTCGGCGGGTGTGCTGCCGGCGGCGTTGCGCACCGGGGCCATCTTGTCGACGAAGCCGGGGTTCTGCTTCAGCCAGGCACGGACGGCCTCCTGCTGGTTGCCCTTGCCGGCCTTGTTGATCTCGGCTTCGAGGCTGGTGAGCTCCTTCTCGCTCATCTTGAACTTCTTCAGCCACGTGGCGACCGTCGGGTCGTCGTCCGCGAAGCCCTCGCGGGACAGGGTGTGCACGCCGTCGCCCGCGCCCCAGGCGCCCCTGGGGTCCTTGAGCTTCTTGAGGTCGTAGTCGTTGTACGCCCAGTGCGGCGACCAGAGGGTGGTGACGATCGGCTTCTTCTGGGCGTAGGCGCGCTTCAGCTCGGCCAGCATGGCGGGCGTGGAGCTGTCGACGACCTTGTACTCCTTGTCGAGGCCGTAGTCCTTGAGGACCTTGCTCTTCAGCAGGGCCATCTCGCCGGCGCTGGCCTCGATGCCGGTGATCTTGCCGCCGAACTCGGAGGCCTTGCCCTTGAGGTCCGCCAGGGAGTCGATGCCCTTCATGTAGGAGGGCACGGCGAGCTCCAGGGACGTCTTGTCGTACCAGGCGCCGAGGTCGTCGAGCTGCTTGCCGTACTTCTTCCAGTACTGGGCGTGCGTGGTGGGCAGCCAGGCGTCCGTCTGGAAGTCGACGTCGCCCTGGGCGAGGGAGGTGTACAGCGGGCCCGCGTCGAACTGCTTGGCCTCGACCTCGTAGCCGCGCTGCTCCAGGGCTTCCTTCCACAGGAAGGTGGAGGCGACGCCCTCGTCCCAGGGGATGTAGCCGATGGTGATCTTCTTGCCCTGGCCGACGTTCTTGCCGTCCGCCACGGCCTCGGTGCCGCTGCCGCCACCGAAGGCGCCCATGCCGCCCGCGGTGAGCGCGAGGACGACGACGCCGATCATGGCGACGACCGGGCGGGGCCGGTACGACCAGATCTTCAGCCCCTGGGTGGCGCGCAGCTTGGCGGCGGCGCGGCGGCCGAGCGGGGAGACCTGGGTGCCCAGCGCGCTGGTCATGCGGTCGAGGTAGATCGCGAGGATCACGATGCCGACACCGGCCTCGGCACCCAGGCCGACGTTGAGCTGGCCGATGGCCTGGTTGACGTCGCCGCCGAGGCCGCCGGTGCCGACCATGCCGGCGATCGCGGCCATGGACAGACCGAGCATGATCACCTGGTTGACGCCGGCCATGACGGTGGGCAGCGCCAGCGGGAGCTGCACCCGCAGCAGGGTGTTGCGCGGCGAGGTGCCGAACGCCTCGGCCGCCTCGACCAGTTCCTTGTCGACCTGCCGGATGCCCAGCTCGGTCATGCGCACGCCCGGGGCGAGCGCGAAGATCAGAGTGGCGACGATGCCCGCGGCTGCGCCGCTGCCGAAGAAGAGGATCGCCGGGACGAGGTACACCATCGCCGGCAGCGTCTGCATGAAGTCCAGGACGGGCCGCACCAGACCGCTGACCCGGTCGGAACGGGCTGCCCAGATGCCCACCGGTATCGAGATCACGAGTGCGATGACGGTCGCCACGAGAACGAGCGACAGGGTCATCATCGCGTTCTCCCACAGTTCGAGGGAGTCGATGAACGCGAATCCCACGAACGCGAGGACACCGGCGAGGGTGCCGCGCAGCCAGAAGGCGATCACGGCGAAGATACCGGCGAGGAGCAGCGGTTCGGGCGCCTGGAGGACGGCGTTGATGCCGTCGTACAGGCCGAGGAAGACGGTCTTGCAGAAGTCGAACAGCCACGCCATGTGGGTGGTGAGCCAGTCGACCGCGTCGTTGACCCAGCTGCCGAGTTGAATCCTAGGCACGGGCGGTCACCTTCTCTCCGCCCTTGTCCCGCGGGGAGTCGCAGGGCTCCGGGGTGGCGTCCTGCGCGTCACCGAGGAAGCCGACCAGGCGCTGCCGGGGGACGACGCCGATCTGCTTGTTGTCCTTGTCCACGACCGAGACGGGGTGGGTGAGCCGGGCGCTGATGGCGCACAGCTCCGTGAACGGGGTGTCGGGCGTGGCGGTCTCGCAGTGGCAGCCGGGGTCGTCGGCGGTGACCGCGGCGTCCATGAGCTCGCCCGCGGTCAGGACGCGGGAGCGGTCGACGTCCTGGGTGAAGGAGGCGACGTAGTCGTTCTCCGGCCGCAGCAGGATGTCCTGGGCGGTGCCGATCTGGACGATGCGGCCGTCACGCATGACGGCGATGCGGTCGCCCAGGCGCATGGCCTCGTTCAGGTCGTGGGTGATGAAGACGATCGTCTTCTTGAGCTTCTGCTGGAGTTCCAGCAGCTGGTCCTGCATGTCACGGCGGATCAGCGGGTCCAGGGCGCTGAAGGACTCGTCCATCAGCAGCAGGTCGGCGTCGGTGGCGAGCGCGCGGGCGAGGCCGACGCGCTGCTGCATGCCGCCGGACAGCTCGTCGGGCCAGGACTTCTCCCAGCCGGCCAGGCCGCACAGGGCGAGCGCCTCGTCGGCGCGGCGTGCGCGCTCGGCGCGGGGCACGCCCTGCACTTCCAGACCGTAGGCGGCGTTCTCGCGCACGCTGCGGTGCGGGAAGAGCGCGAAGTGCTGGAACACCATGCTGATCTTCTTGGAGCGGACCTCGCGCAGTTCGCGGGCGCCGAGCGTGGTCAGGTCCTGGCCGTCGAAGCGCACATGCCCGGCGGTCGGCTCGAGCAGGCCGTTCAGCATGCGCAGCAGGGTGGACTTGCCGGAGCCGGACAGGCCCATGACGACGAAGATCTGGCCGGGCTCCACGGTGAAGGACGCGTCGATCACGGCGGCGGTCGTGCCCTCGGCGCGCAGTTCGTCACGGTCGGCTCCCTCGCGGAGCCGCTCGACCGCTCGGTCCGGTCTTCTGCCGAACACTTTGTAGAGGCTCTCGGCCTCGAGGGTTGCTGACACGTGCACCTCTATTTCGATGACAACAGAACAGAGCGAGGACAGGGCGCAAACAGTTGAAATGCGCAACCAGCCTCGCTCCGGGGCGGCGCCTCCCCCCGATCCCCGGCAGCAAACTCGAAAGTGGGGCGCTTCACACGGAACGCGCAGGGCGCAACGCGTTGCGCTGCGGCGAGTCACTGTCGGCGGCGTACGGCATGATGCGTGGCGTGACCGGACGACTGATGCTCCTCGACACCGCCTCCCTGTACTTCCGCGCCTACTTCGGCGTCCCGGACTCGGTCCGGGCCCCGGACGGCACGCCGGTGAACGCCGTGCGCGGACTGCTCGACTTCATCGACCGCCTGGTCAAGGACCACCGGCCGGACCTCCTGGTGGCCTGCATGGACGCCGACTGGCGGCCGCAGTGGCGGGTGGACCTGATCCCCTCCTACAAGGCGCACCGGGTCGCCGAGGAGCACGCGGTCGGCCCGGACGAGGAGGAGGTGCCCGACACGCTGTCGCCGCAGGTGCCGGTCATCGAGGCGGTGCTGGACGCGGTGGGCATCGCGCGCGTGGGTGTCGCCGGGTACGAGGCGGACGACGTGATCGGCACGTTCACCGCCGGGGCGAAGGGTCCGGTCGACATCGTCACGGGCGACCGCGACCTGTACCAGCTGGTGGACGACGCACGCGGGGTGCGCGTGCTGTACCCGCTGAAGGGCGTGGGCACGTTGCAGCACACCGATGAGGCGGTGCTGCGTGAGAAGTATGGGGTCGACGGCAGGGGGTACGCGGATCTGGCCTTGCTGCGCGGCGACCCGAGCGACGGCCTGCCGGGCGTGCCGGGCATCGGTGAGAAGACAGCCGCCAAGCTGCTGGCCGAGTTCGGGGACCTGGCCGGGATCATGGCGGCGATCGAGGACCGGGGGGCGAAGCTGACGCCGACCCAGCGCAGGCGACTGGACGAGGCGCGTCCCTATCTGGCGGTCGCCCCGAAGGTGGTCCGGGTCGCGGACGACGTACCCCTGCCCGACGTTTCCACGGCGCTGCCGCGCAGGCCGCGCGACCCGGCGGCACTTGAGGCGCTGGCGGCCCGCTGGGGACTGGGCGGATCCCTGGAGCGGCTGATGGCCACGCTCTCGGCGTGATCTCTCGCCACAGGAGGTGTGAAGTGGGGGCGGGGTGTTAACTTAGGTTAGCCTAACTATGTGAGACAGGGAGGTCCTCATGGCAGAGCGACCGGGCCGCCAGCCGCGCAGGCTCCACTCCGCGCAGGTCGTGCGCACCGAGCGGCTGACCCCGCACATGCAGCGCGTGGTGCTCGGCGGCGAGGGCCTCGCCGACTTCGCGGCGGGCACGTGCACCGACCACTATGTGAAGCTGCTGTTCCCGCCCGCGGGCGTCACCTATCCGGAACCCTTCGACCTGCAGCGCGTCAAGGACGAACTGCCGCGCGACCAGTGGCCGGTGACCCGGACTTACACGGTCCGCCAGTGGGACGCCGAGCACCGCGAGCTGACGCTGGACTTCGTCATCCACGGTGACGAGGGCCTGGCCGGTCCGTGGGCCCGCCGCGTCCGGCCGGGCGAGACCGTGCGCTTCATGGGACCCGGCGGGGCTTACGCGCCCGACGCGGACGCCGACTGGCACCTGCTCGTCGGCGACGAGAGCGCGCTGCCCGCGATCGCCTGCGCCTTGGAGGCGTTGCCGCGCGGGGCCAGGGCGTACGCCTTCGTGGAGGTCTCCGGCTCCGAGGAGGAGCTGAAGATCGACTCGGACGTGGACGTCGTCTGGCTGCACCGCGGCGCGCGGCCCCTGGGCGAGGCGCTGGTCGAGGCCGTCCGGGACCTGGAGTTCCCCGAGGGCCGGGTGCACGCCTTCGTCCACGGCGAGGCGCACTTCGTCAAGCAGCTGCGCCATCTGCTCCGCGTGGAGCGCCAGGTCGCGCGCGAGGACCTCTCGATCTCCGGCTATTGGCGCCGCGGGCACAACGAGGACGGCTGGCAGGCCTCCAAGCGCGAGTGGAACGCCCGGATCGAGGCGGAGCAGGAGAGCGTGTCCGCGGCCTGACGGCTCACCGGCGCGCCGCGGTGCCCGGCTCAGTCCCTGCGGATCCGCGCGTGCAGGTGCATGTCGTGCCAGCCGTCCGGCTGCAGGATCGCGCTGCGCTTGGTGCCCTCGAGGGCGAAGCCGGTCCGGGAGGCGACGCGGCAGGACGCCTCGTTGCGCACGGCGTGCAGGAGCTCCAGGCGGTGGAAGCCGATCTCGTCGAGCGCCCAGTGGGTGAGCGCGGTCGTGGCGCGGGCGGCGACGCCCCGGCCCCGCGCCTGCGGGGCGGTCCAGTACGCCACCTCCGCCGTCCCGTCGTCGAGCCGTAGCTCGCGCAGCGCCACCCTGCCCAGCAGCTCTCCGGACTCCGCGTCGGCCACGGCCCAGTGCGCCTCCCGCTCGCCCTCCCACGCCTGGTGCCAGGCCTGGATCCAGGCACCGGCCTCCGCCACGGAGTCCGCGGCGCGGGCGTGCCACTGGTGCATCACGGGGTCCTGGAAGACCTCGTACACCGCGGGCGCGTCCCCGGCCCGCCAGGGGCGCAGCGCGAGTCCGCCGTCGGCGGGGAGAGTCGGTTGCGGGCGGTCCGCGAGGGTACCGGCGGTCAGGACCGGGCTGATGAGGAACGGCATGCCCGCATCCTGACAAGGTCCGGCCGGGCGGCCCCAGTCATTTTCCGGCCCGGAACACCGGGGCTTCCGTCCCCGCACGCCAGGGACGTTCATCCCCGCCACCGGGTCTTCCACCCATGGCGGCGACGAACCGCACGCAGCGTCTTCCGCCCCCGCACACCGACTCTTACGCCCCTGCACACCGGGGCCGTCCGCCCCGCACGCCGGGGTCGTCCACCCACGCGGACCAGGGCTTTCCGCCCCCGCACCTCCGCCTCGTACGCTGGGCCGCGATGAGACGCAAGACCCGCATCCCGCCCTCTCCCCTGCCGCAGCGCCACGGGGTGGATCCGGTGCGCGTGCGGCTGCCCGCCGCGGGGGCGTGGGGCACGGTGCGTGCGCACCTGGTGGAGCGGCTCTCGGGGGCGGGTACGGGAGTCGTCGACGGCATGTTCGAGGCAGGCCTGATCGTCGGGGCGGACGGACGGCCCGTGGCGGCCGACGCGCCCTTCGTGCCGGGGATGTTCGTCTGGTTCCACCGGGACCTGCCCGACGAGGTGCCGGTGCCCTTCTCGGTGCGGGTCGTGCACCGGGACGAGCACATCGTCGTCGCCGACAAGCCGCACTTCCTCGCCACCACCCCGCGCGGCGGCCACGTCGCCGAGACCGCGCTGGCCCGGCTCCGCCGCGACCTGGACCTCCCCGAGCTCACCGCGGCGCACCGGCTGGACCGGCTCACCGCGGGACTCGTGCTGTTCACGGTGCGCCCGGAGGAGCGCGGGGCGTACCAGTCGCTGTTCCGCGACCGCCGGATCCGCAAGGAGTACGAGGCCGTCGCCCCGTACGACCCCGCTCTCGCCCTGCCCCGGACCGTCCGCAGCCGGATCGTGAAGGAGCGCGGGGTGCTCACCGCCCGGGAGGTTCCCGGCGAGCCCAACGCCGTGAGCCGTGTCGAGCTGGTCGAGCACCGCGAGAGCCCCGGCGGGCCCGGCGGGCTCGCCCGGTACCGGCTCGCGCCCGCCACCGGGCAGACGCACCAGCTTCGCGTGCACCTGAGCGCGCTGGGCGTGCCGATCCTCGGCGACCCGCTCTACCCGGACGTGACCGCGCCCGGGCCGGCCGGTGACTTCCGCCGTCCGCTCCAACTGCTGGCGCGGTCCCTGGAGTTCACCGACCCGGTCACGGGCGCGGAGCACCGGTTCCGCAGCGGCCGGGTGCTCGCGGCCTGGGCGTCGTACGACCGGTGGGCCGCCGGCGGGTACGACGGCCCGTCAGACGGTCAGTAGCCGCGCCACCAGCTCAGGAACCGCTGCCAGACACCCTTGCGGCGGGCCGGTTCCGCGACGGCGGGCTGCCCCGGCACCGGCACCGGCACCGGCACCGGCACCGGCTGGGGCTGTACCGGGTCCGGCTGCGGCTGTGCGGTGACCGGCTGCGGCTGCGCCGCGGCCGGCTGGGGCTGCGCCGCGGCCGGTGCGGCCTGCGGCTGCGCGATGCCGATCTGCCAGTCCGAGCGCTGGGCTGCGACTGGCTTGTGGTTGGGCACCTCCTGCACGTCCTGCGGCGGCTTGGGCGCGAACTGCACCGGCAGTTCGACCAGGTGCCGGGAGGCGATGGACGCCGTCCAGCGCAACTCCTCCTCGTCGCAGTCGAGTTCCACGTCCGGCAGCCGCATCAGCAGCGCGTCGACGCCCACGTCGGCGATGGAGCGGCCGATGTCCTGCCCGGGGCACTCGTGCGGACCGCCGCCGAAGGCGAGGTGGGAGCGGTTGCCCTGCATGCTGGCCTTCAGGTCCGGCCGTACCCGCGGGTCGACGTTGGCCGGGAGCGGCGCGAAGAGCAGCCCGTCGCCCCGGCGGATGCGCTGCCCGCCCAGTTCGGTCTCCTGCTTGGCGAAGTAGGCGAACACCGTGCTGAACGGCGGTTCGTTCCACAGGGACTGCTCCACCGCCTCCGGCACCGTCATCTGGCCGCCGTTGAGCTGGGCCCGGAAGCGCGGGTCGATCAGCACCGTGAGCAGCACGTTGGACAGCAGGTTGGTGGTGGCCTCGTAGGCGGCGAAGAGCACCAGGCGCAGGTGCTCCCTGACCTCGTCGTCGCTCAGCCGGGCCGGGTGCGTGATCAGGTAGCTGGCGAGGTCCTCCTCCGGCTGCGCGCGGCGGATGGTGGTGAGCCGGCTCAGGGCGTCCATGACGTAGGAGTGGCTGGCGATGGCGGTCTCGGTGCCCTTGAGCGCGTCACGGGCGGCCTCGACGATCCGGTCGTTGTACTCGTCGGGCATGCCGAGGATCTCGCACATGACCGCCATCGGCAGGTGCTCGGTGAACTGGCCGACGAGGTCGGCTTCGCCCGCCTCGCAGAACCGGTTGACGATCACCTGCGTACTGCGGTTGATGTAGCGGCGCAGGCTGCGGAAGTCGATCGTGGAGATGGCGCCCATGACCGCGCCGCGCAGCCGCTTGTGCTCGTCGCCCTCGGCGTGCGAGGCGATGGGCTGCCAGGCGATGTGCGGCATCAGCGGGTGGTCGGGCTTGACGAGGCCCTCCCTGAGCGGGGTCCAGATCCGGCTGTCCCGGCAGTACTGCGAGGGCGAGCGCACCATGTGCAGGTTCTCGGCGTGGCCGAGGACGATCCACATCGGCACGTCGTCGTGGAGCAGCACGGGCGCCACGGGACCGTGCTGCTCCCGCAGTTGCTCGTACAGCGCTCCGAGGTCCTCCGCCTCGTGCAGCCGGTGCAGTCCCCCGGGCCCGAGGCCGTGCGCGGGGCAGCCGGGGGGCGGGCCGGGCCGGAGGTCGTCGTCCGTACTGGTCGGGGCGTGGGATTCAGGCGTCACAGTGATCGCTCCGAAGCTTTCCAGGTGTCATGGGGGGAGGGGCGGGGTGGACGGACACGGATCAGGTGAGCGAGCCCGTCATGGCGAGCGAGTGCAGGAAGCGCATGAGCGTCATCAGGACGTCGCGGCTGGAGGCGCGCCGCCGCGCGTCGCACTCGATGATCGGGATGTCCGGCGTGAGGTCGAGGGCCGTGCGCAGCTCCTCGACGGCGTAACGGGGGGCGTCCGGGAAGGAGTTGATGGCGACCACGAACGGCACGCCGCGCTCCTCCAGGCGTCCCATGACGTCGAAGCTGACCTCCAGCCGCCGGGTGTCGACCAGCACCACCGCGCCGAGCGCGCCCTCGAACAGGCCGTTCCACAGGAACCAGAAGCGCTGCTGGCCGGGCGTGCCGAAGAGGTACAGCACCAGCTGTTCGGTGATGCTGATCCGGCCGAAGTCCATGGCCACGGTGGTGGCCGTCTTGGACGCGGAGCCGAAGTTGTCGTCGACACCGATGCCGGCCTGCGTCATGGTCTCCTCGGTGGTCAGCGGTGTGATCTCGCTGACCGAGCCGACCATGGTCGTCTTGCCGACGCCGAAGCCACCCACGATCACGATCTTGGCCGCGGCCTGTGCCGTGTGGGGCAGCTGGTCCTCGGCCCGGGGGCCCGGGATGGTGTCAGAGCCGTTGAAGTCCATTCATCACCGCTTCGAGGAGGGAACGGTCGGAGCGCGCCTTGCGGACGATCGGGGCGCGCGCCTGCACCAGTTCCGCCGTCAGCAACTCGGTGAGCAGCACGCCCATCGCGCTGAACGGCAGGTGGAGGTAGGCCGACAGCTCGGCCACGGACAGGGGGGCGGCGCAGAGTCGGAGCAGCGCCGCCTGCTCGGGAGAGGCGGACGGCGGCGGGTCCGTGGCACGCGCCACGATTAACGTCACGAGGTCGAGCTCGGCCCGTTCACCGTCCGGGCCGGCCACCACGTACATCCGCTCCGGGTTCCCGGGTTTGCCGTCGCCCTCCTGGGGCGTGGCCGGTTCCGGGACGAGGTCGCGCCTCTGGCGTTGGGGAGGCGTCATACGATCTGCCCGTTCCGCCGGGGCGGACTGGTGAGGTGGCCGCCGATCCGGACGACCAGGTCGCGCATCATCGCGCTCATCCGGCCGGGTTCGCATCGCACGTCGGAGAGCACCGCCAGGAAGGCGTTGGCGCCCGCGCCCATGAGGTAGAAGTAGCCGCGGTCGATCTCGATCATGACGAGCTTCATCTCGCCGTCGCCCACGGTGAGTTCCTGGCAGATGCTGCCCGCGAGGGACTGCAGGCCGGCGCAGGCCGCGGCGACCCGGTCGGCCGCGTCCGGCTCGCCGCCGTAGCGTGCGATGCGCAGACCGTCGGCCGAGAGCACCACGATCATCTCGATGCCCGGAACGCCGTCGGCGAGCTGCTTGAGCATCCAGTCGAAGTTGCCTCGCTGCTGGATCACTTGAGGTCCCCCTCGTCGTCGGCCTCGGTGGGGGCCGGGTCGTTGATCAGGTGCAGGTACTTGGTCGGGTTCCGGATGAAGTCCGTCGGGTGGGTGCCGGGCTCGATGCCCTGCTTGAGCCCCTCCCAGAAGGCTTCGAGACCCTTTCCGGGGGCGTCGGGGGACGACATGTCGTGCCATGACTTGGGCTCGGGCTCCGGTGTCGCCCAGGGGTTGAACTCGCCCCGTTCGGCGGCCTCCCGGTCGGCCTTCTCGTTGGCGGCCTGCTGGGCGAGCCGCTCGGCGAGGGGCATCTTCACCTTGCTGCGGCGCTGCGGCAGGCCGTTCGCGGTCCACTCGGTGACCTCGGGGACGTCGTCGTCCTCCATGGAGACCGTGGCGGGGATCTTCGGGCTGGTGGGGCGTCGCCTCTTGGGCGCGCGCTTGGGGCCCTCGGGGATACCGACCGTCATGGGGATGCCGGTGGCACCGATGCCGTGCGCGAGTCCGACACCGGGCTCGTGGGTGATCATCTCGCTCGGCACGATGAGGATGGCCCGGACGCCGCCGTACGCGGAGGCGCGCAGCGAGACCTGCATGTTGTACGCCGTGCAGAGGCGGCCCACGACGGCCAGTCCCAGGCGCGGGTGCTCACCGATGTCCTGGAGGTCGACGCCGGCCTTGGCGGCCTCCAGCATGCCCTCGATCCGGGCGCGGGCCTCCTCGTTGAGGTTGACACCGCCGTCCTCGATCTCGATGCAGACGCCGGTCTGCACCTCGGTGGCGGTGACGTGCACCTTGGTCTGCGGCGGCGAGTAGCGCGTGGCGTTGTCGAGGAGCTCGGCGGCGGCGTGGATGACCGGCTCGACGTAGATGCCCTTGACGCTGACCTTGGCGATGGAGGACAGCTGGATGCGCCGGTACTCCAGGATGCGGGACATGGCGCCGCGCAGGGTGCTGTACAGGGACACCGGCTCGGGCCACTGCCGCCCGGGGCGGCCGCCGCCGAGGACGGAGACGGAGTCGGCCAGGCGGCCGATCAGGGCGTTGCCGTGGTCGATGCGCAGCAGGTCGTCGAAGACCTCGGGGTTGCGGCCGTGGTCCTCCTCCATCTCCCGGAGTTCCTCGGCCTGCTGGTGGATGATCGCCTGGACGCGCCGGGCGACACTGACGAAGGAGCGCGCGGCCGCGTCACGCATGGTCACTTCGCGGTCGACGATCTTGAGCACCGTCAGCAGCGTCTCGGCCTGTGGGGCCGGCAGGTCGCGGAACGCGGGGTTGGCGAGGGTGAGCTTGCGCATCACCCCCCTGGGGGATTCTCCGGTGCGCAGCAGGTCGAGCGCGGCGGGGACGAGCTCCCTGGAGAAGCGGACCAGATCGTTCTCGTGGGCGCCGATCCGCTGTTCCAGATGCGCGCTGTGCCGGGCGTGCTCCGCACGCTGGTCGCGCAGCGCACGGCCGCGGCGCACCGCCTCGGCCGCCGTCGCGAGCACCAGCGCGGTGGCGATGCCGCCGCACCAGCCGACGGCGCCCCGGGCGGGCTCCGCCACCAGGGCGACGGCGGCTCCGGTCGCCGCGGCCATGACTATGGCCGGCAGCAACAGCACGCGCGCGTAGGGCAGTTCACGGCGACCGGGAGGGGATTGAACACTCACCATGTGGGCCTTCTGACAGGAGTCGACTGAGGTTCGGGGGACTTACAGGGGGGTATGTCATGAAGCAGTCGGGATCTTCCACACATTGGGGAACAAGCGCACGAATTCATCTCAAGCCGGTGCGCTGCGGGCGAGCTTAGTCCGACCGGATCATCGCCGTGTCATATTCAGCAACTGCCGGAAACCGGACGCGAAGGGATAGTACGCTCGGTCGTTTACACGGTGCGACATCGTTCGAATACCGTGCGTAGCGGCGAACGGGCATACGAAAGCCCACTCACCGTGAGGGTGAATGGACTTCAGTACGACGCCGCTTCAGGGGCGCGGGGAACTGCGCGAGCACCCCCCCACAACCGGCACCCGCGCGCCAACGGTCACCCCACCGACGAGTAGGCGACCACTCCCCGAAGCAACAGATCGACGGCCTTACGCGCGTTCTTCACCACCGACGACCCCTGCGGAGCAGCCGCGGCGACCTGGCCCAGCACGTCGATGACCTGCTTGCACCACCGCACGAAGTCCCCCGCCGGCATCTCCGCCTCGCGCAGCACCTCGTCGAGCCCCTTCCCGGAGGCCCACTCGTACGCCGCCCAGGCGAAGCCGAGATCGGGCTCGCGCTGCCCGACCCCCTCGGTCTGGGTGATCCGGAAGTCCTCCTCCAGCGCGTCCAGCCGCCCCCAGATCCGCACCATCTCGCCCAGCGCGGCCTTGGCCTTCCCGGACGGCACCTTCGGCGCCATCGCGTCGTCCGCGGCTCGCGCCTCGAACACCAACGCCGAGACGCACGCGGCCAGTTCGGCCGGGCCCAGGTCCTCCCAGACACCCGCGCGCAGACACTCGCTGGCGAGCAGGTCCAGCTCGCCGTACAGCCGCGCGAGCCGCTTGCCGTGCTCGGTGACCTCGTCGCCGCGCAGGTAGTCCAGCTCGGTCAGCAGCGCCACGATGCGGTCGAACGTCCGGGCGATCGTGTTCGTACGGCCCTCGATCCGCCGCTCCAGCTGCGAGGTGTCGCGCACCAGCCGGTGGTACCGCTCGGCCCAACGGGCGTGGTCCTCACGGTCGTTGCAGCCGTGGCAGGGATGAGCGCGGAGCGCTGTCCGCAGCCGGGCGATCTCACGGTCGTCGGCCGCCTGGGAGCGCCGCTTGCGGTGCTTCTCGGCCGGGATGTGCCCGGCCTTGGTGCGCAGCGCCGACGCGAGGTCCCGACGAGACTGCGGGGAGCGGGGGTTGAAGGACTTCGGGATCCGCATCCGCTCCAGCGGTTCGACGGGCACCGGGAAGTCCATGGACGCCAGCCGCTTCACCTGCCGCTCGGCGGTCAGCACCAGCGGGCGCGGTCCGTCGTGGTGCTCGAAGCCGCGGTGGCCGTTCGAACGGCCCGCCGGCAGGCCCGGGTCGAGCACCAGCGCCAGGCCGGCGAACTTGCCGGTGGGCACGTGGATGACGTCACCGGGCTTCAGCTTCTCCAGCGCGACGGCGGCCTCGGCGCGCCGCTGTGCCGCGCCCTGCCGGGCGATCTCGTTCTCCCGGTCCTTCAGTTCGCGGCGCAGCCGTGCGTACTCCTCGAAGTCGCCGAGGTGGCAGGTCATGGAGGCCTTGTAGCCCTCCAGACCTTCCTCGTTGCGCTGCACCTGCCGGGAGATGCCGACGACCGACTTGTCCGCCTGGAACTGTGCGAAGGACGTCTCCAGCAGCTCACGCGAGCGGTGCCGCCCGAACTGCTCGACCAGGTTGACCGCCATGTTGTACGACGGCTTGAAGCTGGACCGCAGCGGGTAGGTGCGCGTGCCGGCCAGGCCCGCGAGGTGCTCGGGGCTGGAGCCGCGCTGCCACAGCACCACGGCGTGGCCCTCGACGTCGATGCCGCGTCGCCCCGCGCGTCCCGTCAGCTGCGTGTACTCGCCCGGCGTGATGTCAGCGTGCTGCTCGCCGTTCCACTTGACCAGCTTCTCCAGCACCACCGAGCGGGCGGGCATGTTGATGCCGAGGGCGAGGGTCTCGGTCGCGAACACGGCCTTGACCAGGCCGCGCACGAAGAGTTCCTCGACGACCTCCTTGAAGGTCGGCAGCATGCCCGCGTGGTGGGCGGCGATGCCGCGCTCCAGGCCCTCGAGCCACTCGTAGTAGCCGAGGACGTGCAGGTCCTCGGTCGGGATCGAGGCGGTGCGCTCCTCGACCAGGGTGCGGACCCGTTCCCGCGCCTCCTCGTCGTTGAGGCGCAGTCCCGCGTGCAGGCACTGCTGGACGGCGGCCTCGCAGGCGGCGCGGCTGAAGATGAAGGTGATGGCGGGCAGCAGCCCCTCGGCGTCGAGCCGCTCGATGACCTCGGGCCGGCTCGGCGTCCAGATCCGGGACCGCTGCCGGCGCTCGCGCTCACGGTCGGCCTCGCGCATGGACCGGCCGCGCCGCCGGTCCTGGTACGACGGCCGGCTCGCCTCCATGCGCGCCATGCGCGTGAGGTCGGGGTTGACGGCCTTCTTGTGGCCCTCGCCCTCCTCGAACAGGTCGTACATCCGCCGTCCCGCCAGCACGTGCTGGAACAGCGGTACGGGCCGGTGCTCGGAGACGATCACCTCGGTGTCGCCGCGGACCGTGTCGAGCCAGTCGCCGAACTCCTCGGCGTTCGACACGGTCGCCGAGAGCGAGACGAGCGTGACCGACTCGGGAAGGTGAATGATCACTTCTTCCCATACCGCACCCCGGAACCGGTCGGAGAGGTAGTGCACCTCGTCCATGACCACGTATCCGAGGCCCAGGAGGGTCTGGGAACCGGCGTACAGCATGTTCCGCAGCACCTCGGTGGTCATCACGACCACCGGCGCCTCGGAGTTGACGCTGTTGTCGCCGGTGAGCAGGCCCACCTTGTCCGTGCCGTAGCGGCGGCACAGGTCGGCGTACTTCTGGTTCGACAGCGCCTTGATGGGTGTCGTGTAGAAGCACTTCTTGCCCTGCTGGAGGGCGAGGTGGACGGCGAACTCGCCGACGATCGTCTTGCCGGAGCCGGTGGGCGCCGCGACGAGCACGCCCTTCCCCGCTTCGAGCGCCTGACAGGCCTCGATCTGGAAGGGGTCGAGACCGAAGTCGTACATCTCGCGGAAGCCCGCGAGCGCGGTGGCCTGCTCGGCTGCCCGCAGGCGGGCTGCCGCGTACCGCTCGGCCGGTGAGAGGTCCTCTGTCATCGTGCTTTCGAGCGTACCGGGCCGCACTGACAACAGGACGATCATTATCCGGATCCGTTCCTGTGAAACCAGGGATCGGCGCAGCTCAGGGGCAGCGGACCTCAGGGGCCGACGACCCGCACGCCCCCGCGCACGCAGCGCGCACGCAGCGGCAGGGGGCCGAGCGGCTCCCCGTCGGCGTAGCCGGTGACGCCCTCGGCGGCGATCTCGACCTGGGCCGCCCGCAGCACGGTCACCTTGGGATGGTCGACGTGCGTCCCCCGGTACACCTTCGGGAAGACCCGCAGCAGTGTGGTGCGGGTGCAGTCCCCGACCACCGTGATGTCGAACAGTCCGTCGGTCAGGTCGGCGCCGGGGCAGATCCGCATGCCGCCGCCGTAGGAGGAGCCGTTGCCGACGGCCACGAGGGTCGCCTCGACCTCCAGGACCTCGTCGTCGAGCCGGATCCGGTACGGGACGGGACGGAACCCGGCGAGTTCGCCGATCATCGCCAGGTCGTACTTGAGACGGCCGGTGGGCCATCTCATGCGGTTGCCGCGGTCGTTGACGCGGGAGTCGAAGCCGGAGGCGAGGACCGTGCCGAACCAGCGGTCGCCGACCTGCCCGAGGTCGATGTCGCGGATCCGGCCGCACTTGAGGGCGTCTGCGATCATGCGGCCCGCGGCGGCCGGCTCCCGCACGGGCAGGCCGAGGGCGCGGGCGAAGTCGTTGCCGGTGCCGACGGCGACCAGGCCGAGCGGGGTGCGGGTGCCCGCGACCGCCCGCAGCGCGAGGGCCGCCATCCCGTCGCCCCCGACGGCGATCAGCGCGCCCGTGCCGGCCTCGACGGCGGCACGCGCGCGGACCAGGGCGTCCGCGGCGTCCTCCCCGAGGACCGTCCGCACCGAGAAGCCGGCCGCCCGCAACGCGGAAGCGGCCGGCCGCGCCGCGCGGGCGCCCCGGCCGCGGCCCGCGGTGGGGTTGACGAAGAGGGTGATCTCGCTGGTCACGGGACCGACCCTATGAGCTGTCCGTCGATCTTCAGGTCACGTCGTCATAACCGTTGACCCGGTCCGAGCGGTCCGAGCTCGCCTGCTCGGGCAGGGCGGCCCGGCTGGTGGTCACGGGCTCGATCTCGCCGATGTCGTCGGGGGTGAGATCCAGCTCGGAGGCCTCGTCGTCGGCGGGTCCGAGGGCGTCGCGTCGGGCCTTACGGCGATCGTTGACCAGGGAGAAGGCGACGGCTGCGAAGTACAGGATCCAGATCGGCGCCGCCAGCGCCAGCATGGTCAGCGGGTCGGTGCTGGGGGTGGCGATGGCCGCGAAGACCGTGATGCCCATGATCATGCCGCGCCACCAGCCGAGCATGCGCTTGCCGGTCAGTACCCCGGTGAGGTTGAGCATGGCCAGGAGCAGCGGCAGCTCGAAGGACAGGCCGAAGACGAGCACCATCCGCATGACCAGGTCGAGCAGGTCGTCCAGCGGAAGGAGGTTGGACGTGCCGCCCGGGGTGAACTCCAGGAGCACCTTGGCCGTGGTGGGGAGCACCGTGTAGGCGAAGTAGGCGCCGACGATGAACAGCGGCGCGCCCGTGCCGACGAAGGCGTAGGCGTACTTCTTCTCGTGCCGGTGCAGGCCCGGGGCGACGAAGGCCCACAGCTGGTAGAGCCAGATCGGCGAGGCCAGCACGACACCGGCCATCAGCGACACCTTCAGCGCCAGCGTGAAGGGGGTGAGCAGGCCGTTGATGGTGATCTGCGCACAGGGCTTCGTACCCGGCTGCGACTGGGCCAGTTCCGCGAAGGTCTTGTCACAGCCGACCGAGTCGAGGATCGGCTTGGTGATCAAGTTGATGATGTCGTTGTAGAAGAAGGCGGCGAAGACCGTGACGACGACGATCGCCAGCATCGCCTTGGCGAGCCGGTTGCGGAGCTCGCGAAGGTGCTCCGCGAGGGGCATGCGCCCCTCGGGATCCCTCTCCTGCTTGCGGGCAGACTTCAGCAACCCACGTTCCCATCTCGTGCGGCGGGCCGGAGGTCACCGGCCCTGCGTCAGCGCTTGGTCGTGTCCGTGGGCTCGCTGACCGGGCGCGAGCTGTTCACGTCACCGGGCGCCGCCTGGATGGTGCGCTGCGAGGACTCGTCGGTGTTGGGCGGGCCCGCCGGGGTCGTGGAGGACTTGCTCTCGTCCTTCATCGCCTTCGCCTCGCTCTTGAGGATGCGGGCGGACTTGCCGAGCGACCGAGCCATGTCCGGAAGCTTCTTCGCGCCGAACAGCAGGATGATGACGACGAGGATGAGAATGATCTCGGGGGCTCCGAGCCTTCCGAACATAAGTCTTTACCTTCTCACCGAGGCGGCTGTGGTGGGGTGCTGTCCGACCGGTCGGACACCTGTCCGAACGATCGTGTTGGCAGCGATCGTAACGCTCGGGGGTGAACGTGAGGCAATCCCTCTGCATCCCCTGTGCGTACTCCCGTCCGCGACCAGTGCCTCGTTAACCGGGCCGCGACCAGCAGCGTACCTGCACGAACCGCCGAGGTGACAGGGCGAAGTGTCCCAAAAGCAACTCATGGCCGACGCTTGGACGACTCATAGAGCGTCCACGGATCGGGCCGCGGTCTCCGCCGCCCGCTCCAGGTCCTCGGCGGCCCGGTTGATGCGGCGCGCCGAGTCCGTGACCTGCCTGCCCAGCCGCTGTGCCTCCACGAAGACCCGCACGGCGAGCACCCCGAGCACGACAAGACCCACGAAACCCACAGCAACCGCGAACATCGGCCAGAACATGACGCCGAGCCTAGACCTTCCTGAACGGGCGAACGCCCCGACCCTCTAGACGGCGGAGTGCAGCCGCAGGGTCCGCACACCGCCGCCGGTGAGCAGCTCCACGATCCGCTCCCCCGCGGGCTTGCGGACCGACGCGCCGCACTGCGGGCAGGTGAAGGAGTAGAAGGTGGTGCGGCTCGTGGCACCGATGGCCAGGCGCAGGGCGCCCGCGGCGAGCTCGAAGGACCCGCGGCAGTCGGGGCAGCCCGCCCTGAACACGACCGGGGCCACGCTTCTCATTCCGGCGAACGCGGACTCCACCGTCATGCCCCCGACACCACCGGACGTCGCCGACTCGTTCAAGCCCTCGCTCCTCTTTCTGGGGTCGTTCGCCTCCGGGGCGCCACGCCCGGTGCCGCGGGTCCGGCGGGCCTGCCCGGCCGTGGACCCCGAGGGGGCGCCCGCGGCTCACTCGGGTCGCTCGCCCGGCCCGTCCGGAACCGCGTGCGCCGCGTGCGGCCCTCGCGCGTCGGCCTCCGCGACGCGCGTCGTCCGCGCCGCCTCGATCCCGTCGTACGCCGCCAGCGCCTCGCGGGCCGCCCGGCGGGCGCTGTCGGCGAGGTCCGGCGGCGAGACGATCCGGCCGTCCCGCCCGAGCCGCAGCGCCAGGCGCCGCAGCGACGCCGGGTCGGGGGTCCGCAGGGTGATACGCAGTCCGCCGTCCGGCAGCTCATCCGCACTGTCGTGCGGGTAGTACTCCGCGACCCAGCGGCCGCCGGGCCCGACCTCGACCACGACCTCCGGGTCCTCGGCCGCGGGCTGCACCAGCGCTTCCGACAGATCCCGCAGCTCGATCTCCGGCGGTGCCGACGGCTCGTCCAGGATCTTGATCTCGGCCACCCGGTCGAGCCGGAAGGTGCGGCGCGCCTCGGAACGGCGGCACCAGGCCTCGACGTACGTGTGCCCGACGCTGACCAGGCGGATGGGGTCGATCTCCCGCTCGGTGACCTCGTCACGCGCGGGCGAGTAGTAGCGGATCCACAGCCTGCGGCGCTCGGCGATCGCCCGGTCGACGTCCGCGAAGACACCGCCCTCGGACTCGAAGGTCACCGACAGGCGCGAGCTGGCGCCCGCCGCCTCGCCGGCCGCGGTCTCCACCTTGGCCGTCGCCCGCAGCAGCGCCTGCCGGTCGCTCTCGCGCAGCCCGGGCAGCGTGGACACCGCGCGAGCGGCGACGAGCAGGGCGGTGGCCTCGTCGGCGGCGAGTCTGAGCGGCTCGGCCGCTTCCGCCGCGAGGGCGGCCGGGTTGTGCCACCAGATGCGCTCGCCGTCGGTGTCGATGTCGAGCAGGTCGCCGCCGCGGAAGCTGGTGCCGCACATGGGCAGCACGTCGAGGTCGGAGACCAGCTCGTCCTCGCTGATGCCGAAGGCACGCGCGACGTCCTCGACCCTGGCTCCGGGGCGCTCCTTCAGATACGTCACCAGCGAGAGCATCCGCCGGGTCTGGTCGATGGCGTTCACGGGCCTGACCGGTTTGCCTGCCACTGTCTTTCCGCTCCCCCTCAACCCTTGGCCACGGCCCGCAGCCGGTCCACCACGTCGGCCCGCAGCTCGGCGGGCTCCAGGACGACCACGTCCGGCCCGAACTCCACCAGCCAGGCGTCCAGCCCGTGGCCGTACGGAATCTCCAACTCGTCCCAGCCGTCGCCGAGTTCCCGGACGGAGGTGGCCTTCGCCCGAAGGGGGTACCCCGCGCCGGCACGCAGCCGGATCCGCGCCGAGCGGTCGGCGACCTCGCCGGCCCAGCTCGCCACGGTCTCCCGGACGGTGACGACGTCCGGTACGGGAGCGGTGTACCGGCCGCCGCGCGAGCGGACCTTGCCGGTGATCCGCGACAGCCGGAAGACCCGCTCGGCGCCCCGGTCGCGGTCCCAGCCCGCCAGGTACCAGTGGCCCCGCCAGCACTCCAGCGCCCACGGCTCCACGTGCCGCTGCTCGGGGTGGGCCGCGGTGGCCTTGCGGTAGTCGAAGGCGACGGGCCTGCGGTCCCGGCAGGCCAGCATCAGCGGCTCGAAGGCGGCCTCGTGCACGGGGATACGCGGCTCCAGCGCGCCGTGCGACCCGTACGGGTCGACGTCCTCGGGGAGCCCGGCCGCGCGCAGCTTCTGCAGGGCGCCGCTGGCCGCTCCGGCGAGCCGGGCCTGCTGCCACACCTTGGCGGCGAGCCCGAGGGCGGCGGCCTCCTCGGCGTCCAGGGTGATGGGCGGGAGGCGGTTGCTGTCGCGGCGGGCCAGATAGCCGACCTCGCCGTCGAGGTTCTCGACGGTCTCGATGACCAGCCCGAGTTCGCGCAGGTCGTCCTTGTCGCGCTCGAACATGCGGTTGAAGGAATCATCGGAGCCGGTCGCGCCGTTGCCCGGCCCGAAGGCCTCGACGTAGGCCTCGATGGAGTCGCGCAGCTCACGCTTGCTGAGCGGCCGGCGTGTCCCGAGCAGACACAGCGCCAGATTCATCAGCCGCTCCGCCTTGGCAATGGCCATCGACGCGCTTCGCCTCCCTATGGTGCTTACGAGCGATGACCGTACCGCCACACGGTGGCACGGCAAAAGCCGAGGGCCCATGCCCGAACAGGCATGGGCCCCACATGATCGAGTCTGTCGGAGCTTGCTCAGACCCCGAGCAGGTCGACCACGAAGATCAGCGTCTCGCCGGCCTTGATCAGAGGCGACGGGCTCTGGTTGCCGTAGGCGAGGTGGGCGGGGATGGTCAGCTGGCGACGGCCACCGACCTTCATGCCCTGCACGCCCTGGTCCCAGCCCTTGATGACGCGGCCGCCGCCCAGCGGGAAGCGGAACGGGGCGCCGCGGTTCCAGCTGGCGTCGAACTCCTCGCCCGTGCTGAAGGAGACACCCACGTAGTGCACGGTGACGGTCTGGCCGGCCTGCGCGACCGGGCCGTCACCCTCCCAGATGTCCTTGATCTCGAGGTCCGCCGGGGGCTCGCCGCCCGGGAAGTCGATCTCGGGCTTGTCGATGCTCACTTCATCTCTCCTTGTTACGTGACCTGCGTCGGGGACAGTCTCACAGACCGGCCGGGTCAGACCGTGCCGAGGATGTCCACCGTGAAGACCAGTGTGTTCTTGGCCAGCTCGCTCTGCGGGCTCGCGCCGTAACCCAGCTTGGGCGGGATCACCAGCAGCACCCGGTCGCCCACGTGCTTGCCGACGAGGCCCTTGTCCCAGCCTGCCACGACGGAGCCGTTGCCGATCTGGAAGGCGGTGGCGCCGCCGTGGTCCCAGGAGGAGTCGAACTTCTTGCCGTCCTCCCACTTGACGCCGGTGTACTGGGCGATGAGGCCCTGGCCGGCCTCGACCTTCTTGCCGTCGCCCTTGATCAGCACCTGCTCCTTGAGGTCCTTGGGAGCCTTCTCCCCCTTGGGGACGGTGATGACCGCGGCCTTCTGCGACGGGGACTTCACCTCGGGCATGCCCGGCTCGGAGGGCGCCTGCTCACCCTTGGCCTCGGCCTTGGCGTCGACACTCGCGGCACCGACCGGGTCGACCACCCAGATCAGCACGTCCTTGGCGGAGATCCCGGAGGAGGTGTTCAGGCTCTGGCCGATCAGATCGCCCGCGGTGCCCTGCACCAGGATGCGGCTGCCCGGCTTCTCGCCCTTCACCGCGTCGAGGACCTTCTCGGGAAGCTGCTGGCTCGGCTTGCCGATCTGCTCGATGGACTGCCTGCGAGGCGCCTTGTCACCCGTCGCGCCCGCGGCCCACGTGCCTCCGAGCTCCTGCTTCCCGCCCCACTTCTCGACGGTCCAGTCCAGCCGGACGAAGTCGGAGCCCTTGATCGGGGTTCCGCTGCCCGCCGAGACCGTCTTGACCACGGTCTTGTCGGACGGCTTGCCGTCCTTGGGCACGGAGATCTCGGGCTTCGCCCCGACCTTCCCCTTGATCTCGGCGACGCCTCCGGCCGCGTCGCCGTTGTTCCCGTCGTCCGATCCGCACGCGGCGGTGAACAACAGGGCGGGAACGGCCAGCAGCGCGGCCACGAGTCGTTTCGTGTTGTAGTTCATCAGTCCAACTGGGATCGGGAGTGGGGGGCAATGGGCGCCACTCTACGGCGTACACGCTCCGCACTCGCCTCACCCCGCGACACGACGTCGCCCGGGCCGCTCCCCACAGCCGGAGCCGGGCCGGAAAAGGCCGGTGCCCGAAGGTGTGAAAACCTCCGGGCACCGGCATTCGGAAGGCCGGCTCAGGCTCACATTCCGGCGATCAGCTTCTCCACCCGGTCGTCCACGGAACGGAACGGGTCCTTGCACAGCACGGTCCGCTGCGCCTGGTCGTTGAGCTTGAGGTGAACCCAGTCGACCGTGAAGTCACGGCGCTGTTCCTGGGCCCGCCGGATGAAGTCGCCGCGCAGCCGGGCCCGAGTGGTCTGCGGCGGAACGGACTTGCCCTCGAAGATCTTCAAGTCGTTGCAGATACGGGCCGCCTGGCCCTTCTTCTCGAGCAGGTAGTACAGGCCACGACGACGGTGGATGTCGTGGTAGGCGAGGTCTATCTGCGCGACCCGCGGGTGCGACATGGTCATGTTGTGCTTGGCGCGGTACCGCTCGATGAGCTTGTACTTCATGACCCAGTCGATCTCGGTGCCGATGCGGTCGAGGTCCTCGGCCTCGATCGCGTCCAGTGTGCGGCCCCACAGCTCCAGGACCTGATCGACGGTGCCGGTGCGGATGCCCCGGCGCTCGCAGAAGTCCAGGGCCTTCTCGTAGTACTCGCGCTGTACCTCCAGGGCGGAGGCCTCGCGTCCGCTGGCCAGGCGCACCTTGCGGCGACCCGTGATGTCGTGGCTGACCTCGCGGATCGCCCGGATCGGGTTCTCCAGGGTGAGGTCCCGCATCACCGTGCCCGCCTCGATCATGCGCAGCACCAGGTCGGTGGCCCCGACCTTGAGCAGCATGGTCGTCTCGGACATGTTGGAGTCGCCCACGATGACGTGCAGGCGGCGGTAGCGCTCGGCGTCCGCGTGCGGCTCGTCACGCGTGTTGATGATGGGCCGGGAGCGGGTCGTCGCCGAGGAGACGCCCTCCCAGATGTGTTCGGCCCGCTGGCTGACGCAGTACACGGCGCCGCGCGGCGTCTGCAGCACCTTGCCGGCACCGCACAGCAGTTGCCGGGTGACCAGGAACGGAATCAGAATGTCCGCGAGTCGGGAGAACTCCCCGTGCCGGGCGACCAGATAGTTCTCATGGCAGCCGTAGGAGTTGCCCGCCGAGTCGGTGTTGTTCTTGAAGAGGTAGACGTCGCCCGCGATTCCCTCCTCGTGCAGGCGTCGTTCGGCGTCCACCAGGAGTCCTTCGAGAATGCGCTCGCCTGCTTTGTCGTGGGTGACCAGTTCGGTCACGTTGTCGCATTCCGGTGTCGCGTATTCCGGATGCGATCCCACGTCGAGATAGAGGCGGGCGCCGTTTCGCAGAAAGACATTGCTGCTGCGGCCCCATGACACGACACGGCGGAAGAGGTACCGCGCCACCTCGTCAGGAGACAGGCGGCGCTGTCCCCTGAACGTGCACGTGACGCCGTACTCGTTCTCCAGCCCGAAAATGCGGCGGTCCATGAGGGAACATTACGCCCGATCCCCTGAACTGAAACGGGGTTCGGGGGCACGGTTTGGATCATTTTCCGAACCGGACACAACAACCGCTCCCTGGCCGGGAGCTGCGACTACCCGTCCTGTGGCGATCAAAACCAGCAGAGACACGCCACCGGCGACACCCGGCACGGCGAAGCCCCACAGGGCCCCGCCCGCCTCGACGACGGGCCCCGCGACGCCCGCTCCGACCGAGTGGCCCACCGTGAACGTCGTCACCAGCCAGGAGAACGCCTCGGTCACCGTGCCCCGCGGGGCATGACGGTCGACCAGGACGAACGCGCAGGCGATGGCGGGCGCGAGGAAGACCCCGGCGAGCGCGGTGAGCGCCACCATGGGCACCGCGCCCGGCATGAGCGTCAGCGGGAGGTAACACACCACCAGAAGGGCCACCAGCACCTGGAGTCGCCGCGCGGGCTCACCGGCCCACTGCCGGGCCCCGTAGACGGTGCCGCCGACCAGCGCACCGAATCCCAGGGCCGCCATCAGCCAGCCGTACACGGCGTCGCCCCCGTGGGCGTCCGCGTAGGGCACCGAGGCGACCGTGATGGATCCGAGCGCCATCCCGATGAACAGGAACGCCGCCAGCAGCGCGAGCAGTCCCGCCGAGCGCAGCGCGCCGAGCCAGTGCGCCTCCCGCGGCGCCGACCGCCAGGCACGCGAGGGCGGCGAGACGACGACGGACAACGCCCCCAGCACCCCGATCACGTTCAGCACGAGCAGCGCGGCCTGGGCCGACCACAGAGACGTGCACAGCGTCACGAGCAGCGGCCCGACGGTGAACATCACCTCCTGGGCCACGGCGTCCATCGCGTACGCCGTGTGCACCTGGTCCTCCCGCCGCAGCACGGAGGGCCACAGCGCCCGCAGCCCGCCCTCCAGCGGCGGCGTGAAGAGCCCGGCTCCGGCGACGGCCACGTAGGCGAGCGGCAGCGACCCGATGCCGGAGAAGGCGAAGAGGGCCATCGCGAGCGCGGAGAGGACGGCCGCCGGCAGCTGCACACGCGGCTGCCCGCGCAGGTCCACTCTCCTGCCCAGCACGGGCTGCCCGACGGCGTTGGCGACGCCGTAGACGGCCGCCAGCGCCCCCGCCAGGCTGTACGAGCCACCCTCCGCCCGGACGAACAGCACGATCGCGATGGCGGCCGTGGCGTTGGGCAGCCGGCCGACCAGCGTCCCTGCGAGCAGGCGGGCGGCGTGCCGCGCCCGAAGGATCTCCAGATATCCCGTGGCCATGTCCCCGCCGTCCCCGCCTAAGGTTGTACGTATAACTTCGGTTTCCATACGTACCATGTCCGCTGTTCACGAGTCCAGACGAAGGAGCAGGCCACCGGTGGCACGAGGCAGCACCCGCCCCACGAGCCGGGACGTCGCCCAGGCCGCCGGCGTCTCCCAGGCAGCCGTGTCCCTGGTCCTCGGCGACAAATGGCGCGGCCGGGTCTCCGAGGCGACCGCCGAACGCGTCCGCGAGGCCGCCCGCGACCTGGGCTACCGCCCGAACCTGGCCGCCCGCAACCTGCGCCTGGGCCGTACCCGCACCGTCCTCCTGGTCGTCCCCGCCCTCACCACCGAGTTCTTCGCCGGCGTCTACACCGGCGCCACCCGCGTCGCGGCCGAGCACGGCTTCGGCGTGGTCCTGTACCCCTCCCCCGAGGGCATCGGTCCCGCCCGCGACCCCTTCGCCTCGGCGCAGGCCGCGCTGGACGGCGTCATCGCCTCGTCCATGGCCGCCGACGCGCTGACCGCCATCCGCGGCGAGGCACTCCCCCTGGTGATGCTCGACAGCGACCCCGCCGGGAGCCTCGGCGCGGCGACCGTGAACCTGGACATCGCCGACGGCGTCCGCCAGGTCACCAGGCACCTGCTGTCCCTGGGCCACCGCCGCTTCCTCCACCTGGCGGCGGACGTGCCCTCCTGGACCTTCGAAGTACGCGCCCGGGAGCTGACGGCGAGACTGGCGGAGGTACCGGACACGTCGGTCCGCACGGCCCGGGCCCCGATCTCCATCGAGGGAGCCGTGGCCGCCGCCGAGGCCGCCCTCTCGGCTCCCGGCACCCGCCCCACCGCCGTGATCTGTGACGACGACCAGCTCGCGGCCGGCACGTACAAGGCGGCCCGCCGTCTGGGGCTGCGCATCCCGGACGACCTGTCGGTCACGGGCATCGACGACCTCGCCCTCGCGACGGCCATGGACCCGGAACTGACCACGGTCCACCTCAACGCCGAACTCTTCGGCGAGCACGGCATGCGCGCCCTGCTGGCCGTCCTGGAGGACCGCACCCCCGAGAGCGGAGACATCCCGGTACAGCTGATCGTACGAAGCTCCACGGCACCACCGCGTTGACTGTGCGGGCCATTGCCGCTGGGGCCGGGTGGGTGGACCCCCACGCCCACCCGTGCCGCCCCAAGCGGCACGCATGCCCGCAGCGGGGGCGAAAGCCACGACGCGCCCGCACCCACGTACGGCGAGATGGGCCGTGTCGGGGGGTGTCCGCCCGCAGCGGTTGGCGCGTCAAGGAACAGTCAGTCGGTACGCAACCCCATCGCGCCGTTCCGAGGACGGACACCCCCCGGCGCGGCCCCGACCCCCACCCACCGCGAAGGCGAAACGAACGAACACCCCCACCGGCGCCAGACACAGCGGACGCGCCCCCGTACACGGCAACGCGCCCCGGCCACGAACCACCGGCCGGAGCGCGTCACACCACGTCAGAACTACTCGGCGTCCTCCGACGCCCCCTCGTCACCGCCGGAAGCACCCGCAGCGAGCAGACGGGACAGCTGAGGCCCGCTGATCCGCCTGAACTTGCGCTTTTGCGGCCGGGTGCGGTCCAGCACCGCCACCTCGAGCCGCTCCGCGGGGATCTCCCGCTCGCTGCCGTTGGTGTCACGGGACAGCGCCTGCACCGCCAGCTTCAGCGCCTCCGCCAGCGTCATGCCCTCCTGGTGGCGCTGGTCCAGATAGCTGCTGATCTGCTCGGCATTGCCGCCCACCGCGACCGAGCCGTGCTCGTCCACGATGGAACCGTCGTGCGGGAGCCGGTAGATCTGGTCGCCCTCGGGCGTCTCCCCGACCTCGGCGACGACCAGCTCCACCTCGTACGGCTTCTCGGCCGCGCTCGAGAAGATCGTGCCCAGCGTCTGCGCGTACACGTTCGCCAGGCCCCGGGCCGTCACATCGTCCCGGTCGTAGGTGTAACCCCTCAGGTCGGCGTAACGGACACCGCCGATCCGCAGGTTCTCGTACTCGTTGTACTTGCCGGCGGCCGCGAAGCCGATCCGGTCGTAGATCTCGCTGAACTTGTGCAGCGCACGGGACGGGTTCTCGCCGACGAACACGATGCCGTCGGCGAACTGCAGCACGACCAGGCTGCGACCACGGGCGATGCCCTTCCGGGCGTATTCCGCCCGGTCGGCCATGGCCTGCTGGGGTGAGACATAGAACGGCGTCGACACCGGTTATCCGTCCCTCTCTTGAAGATTCCGTCGGTTCACTGGACCACCCTCACGAAGACGATCGCCGCTACAGCAGCGCGGCCCGCGGCCCGTCGGGCTGCTCCAGCCGCCGCTCGAGAATCGAGCGGGCGATCTCGGACGCCTCGTTCTCGGTGAGCCGGCGGAAGCCGTCGTCGGTGATCACGGTGACGATGGGATAGATCCGACGGGCGACATCGGGACCACCGGTCGCCGAGTCGTCGTCTGCCGCGTCGTAGAGCGCCTGGACCACCAGCGTGGTGGCCTCGGCCTCGCTGAGGTCGTCCCGGAAGAGCTTCTTCATCGCACCGCGCGCGAAGATCGACCCGGAGCCGGTGGCCGCGTAGTGGTGCTCCTCGGAGCGGCCGCCGGTGACGTCGTAGGAGAAGATCCGGCCCTTGCCGCGGTCCACGTCGTACCCGGCGAACAGCGGCACCACGGCCAGGCCCTGCATGGCCATGCCGAGGTTGGAGCGGATCATCGTCGACAGCCGGTTCGCCTTGCCCTCGAGGGACAGCTGCGCGCCCTCGACCTTCTCGAAGTGCTCCAGCTCCAGCTGGAACAGCTTCACCATCTCCACGGCCAGGCCCGCCGTGCCGGCGATGCCCACCGCCGAGTACTCGTCGGCCGGGAAGACCTTCTCGATGTCCCGCTGCGCGATGACGTTGCCCATGGTGGCCCGCCGGTCACCGGCGAGGACCACACCGCCGGGGAACGTCACGGCGACGATCGTGGTCCCGTGCGGTGCCTCGATCACGCCCTGGGTGGGGGGCAGTTGCCGGTTGCCGGGCAGGATCTCCGGCTGGTGCTCGGACAGGAAGTCCATGAAGGAGGAGGACCCTGGCGTCAGGAAGGCAGCCGGTAGACGCCCGGTGCTACGAGTGTTGGCTTCCACGCGATTCCTTCCAAGTAAGCGGCGGCCCGGCGGACGGCGTCGGGATCGTCACCCAACTTGCCGATGGCCGAATTGCAGTTGAAGCACAGTACGCCACGGACCTTACCCGTCTCGTGGCAGTGATCCACATGGACAGCCGGGGCTTTCAGGCAGATCACGCAGAGGCCCCTTTGAGAGGCGATCATCTCGTCGCGCTCAGCTTCGGTCAGCCCGTAGTGGCGCTTCAGATGACGCGCACGCCCTTCGATGGCTCGGCATGCCTTGCAGGCTGTCGAAAGGCCATCGGAAGCCGTTCTGTTGCGATCCCACTCGGAGTGCGGCTTGATCTCCCGGCAGCGTTGGCAGTACTTGTGCCCTTCCGGAGCGGCAACCCTCGGGCGGGGCTTCCTGCCCTGGGCATCCTGGCGCTGCCGGTAGTACGCCGCAGAGCACTCGCGGCAGTACGCCTGGAGACCGCCCCTCATCGCCTTGTTACTCGCGAAGGCCGCTCGCGGCTTGTACTGCTTGCACCGCGAGCAGCGCTTCACGCTCTCACTGTCGAGCAACCCCACTCCCCCACCCAGCCTTCGAATCGAAGGAGGAAGTCACTCTCCACCCTTCTGAACGAAGGAGCGCACGAAGTCCTCGGCATTTTCTTCGAGCACATCATCGATTTCGTCCAGGACCGAGTCCACGTCGTCGCTCAGCTTCTCCTGACGCTCCTTGAGGTCCTCGGAGCCCTGCGCGTCCTGCGCCTGCTCCTCGACCTCCTCGGTGGACCGGGTGGCCTTCTGCTGTCCGCCGCCGGTGTCCTTGGTCGCCATATCCCTCACCCCGCTCGGTTCGCCCGACACAGTTGCTCGGTCAAGATCAGACCCTACTCGCCGGGTCTGACAATGGCCCCGCAGTTGCTCCAACGTACGGGGGCCACCTCGATGATTCCCGGACCAGGGCTTTTCCACCCTGTCCGGCCGGTTCCCGACGAGTACCCGCTCAGCGCGTTCACCCGCCCGACAGGACCCTGACCAGGTCTTCCGCGGTGCGGCAGCGGTCCAGGAGCTCCTTGACGTGATTACGCGTTCCGCGAAGCGGTTCCAGGGTTGGGACCCGCTGCAGCGAATCCCGGCCCGGCAGGTCGAAGATCACCGAGTCCCAGGAGGCCGCCGCGACGTCGTCCGCGTACTGCTCCAGGCAGCGGCCTCGGAAGTACGCCCGAGTGTCCTCCGGCGGCGCCGTACGGGCCCGCTCCACGTCCGCGTCGGTCAGCAGCCGCTTCATGCGCCCGCGGGCCACCAGACGGTTGTACAGACCCTTCTCGGGCCGTACGTCCGCGTACTGGAGGTCGACCAGGTGCAGTCGCGCCGCGTCCCAGTCGAGGTTGTCCCGGCGCCGGTAGCCCTCCATGAGCTCCCGCTTGGCGACCCAGTCCAGCTCCCCGGCCAGACTCATCGGGTCGTGCTCCAGACGGGTGAGGGTGTCCTCCCAGCGGGACAGGACGTCCTTGGTCTGGTCGTCGGCGTCGGCGCCGAACCGCTCCTCCACGTACTTGCGCGCCAGCTCGTAGTACTCCATCTGCAACTGGACCGCCGTGAGCGTGCGGCCGCTGCGGAGTGTGACCAGGCGCTTCAGTGACGGGTCGTGCGAGACCTGGTGGAGCGTGCGGACGGGCTGGTCGACGGCCAGGTCGACGGCGATGAAACCGTCCTCGATCATCGACAGCACCAGCGCGGTCGTGCCGAGCTTGAGGTAGGTCGAGATCTCCGACAGGTTCGCGTCGCCGATGATCACATGGAGGCGCCGGTGCTTCTCGGCGTCCGCGTGCGGCTCGTCGCGGGTGTTGATGATCGGGCGCTTGAGCGTCGTCTCGAGGCCGACCTCGACCTCGAAGTAGTCGGCCCGCTGGCTGAGCTGGAAGCCGTGCTCGTGCCCGTCCTGGCCGATGCCGACGCGGCCGGCTCCGGCGAAGACCTGGCGGGAGACGAAGAACGGCGTCAGGTGGCGCACGATGTCCGAGAAGGGGGTTTCCCGCTTCATCAGGTAGTTCTCGTGGGTGCCGTAGGACGCGCCCTTGTTGTCGGTGTTGTTCTTGTACAGGTGGATCGGCTGGGCACCGGGCAGCTGAGCGGCCCGTTCCGCGGCCTCTGCCATGATCCGCTCGCCGGCTTTGTCCCAGAGGACGGCGTCCCGGGGATTGGTCACCTCGGGGGAGCTGTACTCGGGGTGTGCGTGGTCGACGTAGAGCCGTGCACCGTTGGTGAGGATCACGTTGGCGAGGCCGATGTCCTCATCGGTGAGCTGGCTGGAGTCCGCGGCCTCGCGGGCGAGGTCGAAGCCTCGCGCGTCCCGCAGCGGGTTCTCCTCCTCGAAGTCCCAGCGGGCCCGGCGGGCCCGGTGCATCGCCGCCGCGTAGGCGTTCACGATCTGGGACGAGGTGAGCATGGCATTGGCGTTGGGGTGGCCGGGGACGGAGATCCCGTACTCCGTCTCGATGCCCATTACTCGCCGTACGGTCATGCGGCCCTCCTTGCCCGGCGGCACCCTCGGTCGTGGGCGCCACTCAGATACCGCTGGCGCTCGGTTGCGTGTGCGGTGCCCGTCCCCGCACTGCGCGACTCGGCGGTATGGAAGAGCCTAGAACGCCTTTGCGCTGGTGGGGAGATCATTTGCGTCATTGCGTTGCTCCAGCCGTGGCCTGAAAAGCAGTCGGCTGCGGGTACCCGCCGAGGGCACCCGCAGCCGCCCTGCCTTTTACAGGTACTGACCGGTGTTCGCCACCGTGTCGATGGAGCGTCCGGTGTCCGCGCCCTGCTTTCCGGTGATGAGCGTACGGATGTACACGATCCGTTCGCCCTTCTTTCCGGAGATCCGGGCCCAGTCGTCGGGGTTGGTGGTGTTCGGCAGGTCCTCGTTCTCCTTGAACTCGTCCACGCAGGCCTGGAGGAGGTGGGAGACGCGGAGGCCCTTCTGGTTCTTCTCGAGGAAGTCCTTGATCGCCATCTTCTTGGCGCGGCCGACGATGTTCTCGATCATGGCGCCGGAGTTGAAGTCCTTGAAGTAGAGGACTTCCTTGTCACCGTTGGCGTAGGTGACCTCCAGGAAGCGGTTTTCCTCGGACTCGGCGTACATGTGTTCGACAGCCGTCTGGATCATGCTCTGGACCGTGGTGGCCTTGGAGCCGCTGTGTTCGGCGAGGTCGTCGCCGTGCAGCGGGAGGCGCTCGGTGAGGTACTTGCCGAAGATGTCCTTGGCCGCCTCGGCGTCCGGACGCTCGATCTTGATCTTCACGTCGAGCCGGCCGGGCCGCAGGATGGCGGGGTCGATCATGTCCTCACGGTTGGAGGCGCCGATCACGACCACGTTCTGCAGGCCCTCCACACCGTCGATCTCGGCGAGCAGCTGCGGGACGATGGTGTTCTCCACGTCCGAGCTGACACCGGAGCCACGGGTGCGGAAGAGGGACTCCATCTCGTCGAAGAAGACGATGACGGGGGTGCCCTCGCTGGCCTTCTCGCGGGCCCGCTGGAAGACGAGGCGGATCTGCCGCTCCGTCTCACCGACGTACTTGTTCAGGAGCTCGGGGCCCTTGATGTTGAGGAAGAAGCTCTTGCCGGCGGCCTGGCCGGTCACCTCGGCGACCTTCTTGGCCAGTGAGTTGGCCACGGCCTTGGCGATGAGCGTCTTGCCGCATCCGGGGGGCCCGTACAGCAGGACGCCCTTCGGCGGCCGCAGTTCGTGCTCCTTGAACAGGTCCGGGTAGAGGTAGGGGAGCTCGACGGCGTCCCGGATGGCCTCGATCTGGCCGCCGAGACCACCGATCTGCTCGTAGCCGATGTCGGGGACCTCTTCGAGGACGAGTTCCTCGACCTCGCTCTTCGGAACGATCTCGTAGACGTAGCCCGAGCGGGGTTCGAGCAGCAGGGCGTCACCGGGCCGGATGTTCACGTCCAGCAGCGGCTCGGCGAGCCGTACCACCCGCTCCTCGTCGGTGTGCCCGAGCACGAGGGCCCGCTCGCCGTCCTCGAGGATCTCCTTGAGGGTGACGATGTCACCGACGCGCTCGTACTCCATGGCCTCGACCACGTTGAGCGCTTCGTTGAGCATTACTTCCTGGCCGCGCCGGAGCTCCTCGAGCTCGACGCTGGGGCTGACGTTCACCCTGAGCTTGCGGCCGCCGGTGAAGATGTCGGCGGTGCCGTCCTCGTTCGCCGTCAGGAAGACCCCGAAGCCGGCCGGCGGCTGCGCGAGCCGGTCGACTTCCTCCTTGAGGGCCACGATCTGGTCACGGGCCTCACGGAGCGTGTTGGCGAGTCGTTCGTTCTGCGCGGACACGCCGGCCAGGTTGGTCTGCAGCTCGACGATCCGCTCTTCGAGAATCCTCGTGTGTCGCGGAGAGTCGGCGAGCTTGCGCCGCAGGACGGCGATCTCCTGCTCAAGGTAAGCAATCTGCCCGGCCGGGTCGTCGGACCCGCGTCCCGGGCGGATGCCGCGGTTCATGTCGTCGTCGTGGGCTGCCACGGTCCTCACCTCCTCCAAGGGGAGCTGGACGCTTCCAGACCCTACCTGGGCGGGTGTCGATTGAAACCCCTAGATCACAAAGACGGTCGGGGTGTGTCCGATCTTCACCCTTGCGCTCTCCCTCACGCCAGGGGAATACCCAGCGAACATGATTGGAACCCAGCCGGAGGTAGGGTCGAACTGTTCAACACCCGCCAGAGCTGGCCGGATTCCCGATACGGCTCGGCGGAGAAACGGCAGGAGAGATGAGCGTGCAGCAGGTGGCCGGGGTCGACGGCGAGGCGCTGGAGGTCTGGATCGACCAGGACCTGTGTACCGGCGACGGCATCTGCGCGCAGTACGCGCCCGAGGTGTTCGAGCTGGACATCGACGGTCTGGCCTATGTGAAGAGTGCCGACGACGAGTTGCTCCAGGACAAGGGCGCGACAACGCCCGTTCCGCTGCCACTCCTCACGGACGTGATCGACTCCGCGAAGGAGTGTCCGGGCGACTGCATCCACGTGCGACGGGTTTCGGACAGGACCGAGGTCTACGGACCGGACGCAGAGTGACTACTTCTCTACGTTCCGTCACCGCTGTCTGATATCTCACACGCGCCGTCGCATGCGCCTCACACGCTGCGAGCCCCGGCCGGGGTCGAGCGGACGAACGAGCCGCCCTGCCAACGCCATTTCGCGTCGGTCTTCTCGTCGGGGCAGCAACGCGGCACGTCGGCCGACGAGTAGCCGAGGAGCGTGGCCGTGACGGCGCCGTGGCGAACGGCGAAGTCGCTGACGGTGGTGCCGTCCTTGGGGTCGAGCAGGGTGGCCACGACGCGGGGTTTGCCCCCGTCGGCGTCGCGCGTCAGGACGTACACGCCGTCCGGCGGGGTGCCCATCGGCGAGTCGCAGTGGACCACGGCCACCGTCTCGGGCCTGCCGTCGCCGTCGAGGTCGCCGGAGCCCCGCTTCTGCACGACGGCCTTCACCGGGCCGCACTCGATCGGGAACGTCACCGCGGCCGGGTCGGGCGGAGTCATGTGCGCCGGAGCGCGCTTGGTCTCGGGAGCGGCCGGCTGGGCCGCCGTCGCCGCGCCGGGCTGCAGGACCGAGGAGAAGGCGACGACGCCCGCGACGGCGGTCGCGGTGGCGAGCCAGTGGATGGGACGGGTGTGGGTGTGGGCGAGCTCCGGGACGGCGGAAGACTGCACTAGGAGGGTCTCCTGAGGCTGTGCCGGTGGGGTGGCCAGCATGGTGCCACACGTCACACCGCGAGGGAACGGCGGGGTGTGCACGTCCTGCGCCGGGGAAGTCTGAGGGGTTGCGGTTCCTGCCGCTGCGTCAGCGGGCCTGTGCGGGCCCGGCTCCCGCTCACCGCGCCGTGGCCCCGTGCGGTCCGCGCGGCAGGTCAACGGCGTCGGGTGAGGGTTCACCCGGGGCGGCAACGGAAAGGCGCCGTGGCGGAGTTCCGATAGGTATCCGGGAACTCCGGCACGGCGCCGGTGCGTTGGACGCGGTGACGGGCCGCCTCAGCGGCCGGCGCCGCCGTCGGCGTTGGGACCTGCGTAGTCCTCGCCGTAGGCGCCCTTGGCGGGGCGGCGGCGGCGCATGGGCGGCTCGACGCCGTCGGCGAGGCGGCGCGCGGTGAGCAGAAAGCCGGTGTGGCCGATCATCCGGTGGTCCGGGCGGACGGCCAGGCCCTCGATGTGCCAGTTGCGGATCATCGATTCCCAGGCGCTCGGCTCGTTGAAGCAGCCGATCTCGCGGATGGACTCGACGGTCCGGGCGAGCTGGGTGGTGGTCGCCACGTAGCAGCACAGGATGCCGCCGGGGACGAGCGCCTTGGAGACGGCCTCCAGGCACTCCCAGGGAGCCAGCATGTCGAGGATGACGCGGTCGACGTCGGCGTCGGACAGGTTGTCCTGGAGGTCGCCGACGGTGAGCTGCCAGGCGGGGTGCGGGCCGCCGAAGTAGCGCTCGACGTTCCCCTGGGCGATCTCTGCGAAGTCGGCGCGGCGCTCGTAGCTGTGCAGCATGCCCTGGTCGCCGATGGCCCGCAGCAGGAAGCTGCTGAGCGAGCCGGAGCCGACGCCCGCTTCCACGACGCGGGCGCCGGGGAAGATGTCGGCGAAGGCCAGGATCTGCCCCGCGTCCTTGGGGTAGACCACGGCGGCGCCGCGGGGCATGGACAGGACGTAGTCGGGGAGCAGGGGGCGCAGCGCGAGGTAGGCGACGTTCCCCGTGGTGCGGACAACGCTGCCCTCGGGAGCGCCGATCAGCTCGTCGTGGGGGAAGGAACCCTTGTGGGTGTGGAAGTTCTTCCCGGCCTCGAGCGTGAACGTGTAGTGGCGGCCCTTGGGGTCGGTCAGCTGAACCTGGTCCCCGACCTTGAAGGGCCCGCGCCTGCGGGCGGCACCGGTCGGTTCGGACATGTGACCAGCCTACCGGCCCCGGAGAGGGCCACCGACCACTAGGAGGGCCTCGCCATCGCTTTCACGAAGGCGCGCTCCACGTCGGCCGCCGACAGGACGCCGTAGATCTCGCCGGTCTCCTCCACCACGAGGTATTCGGTGGCCGGGGTGGCTCGCAGGGCGTCCAGGAGTTCCTCGCCGGAGAGCTCCGCCGAGACGCGCATGCCGTCGGTGAGGTCCTGGGCGAGACCGCTGACGGCGACCCAGGGACGGCGGTGTTCGGGCACGCCGACGATGGCGGCCTCGCGGACGAGGGAGAGGGGCTTGCCGTCGGGGTCGACGACGACCAGGGCGCGGGCCCCGGCGGTGTTGGCGCGGCGCAGCGCCTCGGAGAGCGGGGTGTCCGATTCGACGGGTACCGCGCGGCGGGTGAGTGCGCGGGCGCGCAGCTCGGGCAGGTGCTCGCGCAGGCGGGCCATGCGCAGGCTGTTGCCGGCGCCGGTCCAGATGATCGCGGCGAGGATGGCGGCGAGCAGCGCGTCGAGGACGGTGTCCATGCCCACGTTGTCGACGGCGTCGGTGCCGAGTGCGCCGGACTGGGTCAGCAGGGGCAGTCCGATGAGCACGGAGATGGCGAGGGCGCGGCCGACCCAGGCGGCGGCGATGGTGCCCTTCATCGGCTTGCCGGTGATCTTCCAGACGACGGCGCGGAGCATGCGGCCGCCGTCGAGGGGCAGGCCGGGCAGGAGGTTGAACGCGGCCACGATGAGGTTGGAGATCATCAGGCCCGCGAGCAGGACGCCCGGGACGGTGCCGGGTTCCACGGTCTGCGCGGCGGCGTAGAAGACGCCGGCGAGGACGAGGGAGAGCAGGGGCCCGACGAAGGCCAGCACGAACTCCCGGCCGGGGGTCTCGGCCTCCTTCTCGATCTCGGAGACGCCGCCGAAGAACTGGAGCTGGATGCGGCGGACCGGGAGCTTGAAGCGGAGGGCGGCGACGGTGTGCGCCAGTTCGTGGACGAGCACGGAGGCGTAGAAGGCGACCGCGAAGAAGAGGGAGACCAGGTAGCGGGCGGCGCCGAGCTCGGGCAGCACTCGCTCCAGCTGGCCGCCGAACACCCAGGTGATCAGCGCGGCGACGAGGAACCAGCTCGGGGCGACGTACACCGGCACGCCGAAGGGCCGGCCCATGAGCAGGCCGCCCCGGGGCTCCGGCCGCTGGGGGGCGGGGCCCTTGCCGTCGGCGGAGTGGGCGAGGTGGCGGTCGCCCTGGGGGTGGTTCGGATGGCCGGTGCCCGGGGCCGGGGCCGAGGGCTGCTGCGGGCGGTTCTGGTCACCGGAGCCGGGGGCCGGGGCGTGTGCCTTGTGCAGACGGTCCGCCTCGGGCCGGCCGGAGACGGGTGCCGAGTGCGGGCCGCTGGCGTAGGCGCGGTCGGGGTGCGTGTCGCCGTCCGGCGCGTCACCGCCCTCGCGGTCGCCTCGGGCGGGTGCCGGCTGCGATACGGCGGCGTCGGCGGGGGCCGTGTGCGGGGTCTCGGCGTCGGCGCGGTCGGGGTGGGTGTCGCCCTGCGGCGCGTCACCGCCGTCGCGGTCGCCTCCGGCGGGTGCCGGCTGCGACACGGCGGCGTCGGCGGGGGCCGTGTGCGGGGTCTCGGCGTCGGCGCGGTCGGGGTGCGTGTCGCCCTGCGGAAGACGGTTCGCGGCGGGCTCGGCGGGCGTTTCGTCACCCGGCGCCGGGCCGTCCGCCGCCGAGTCGTCCCGCGCGGCGTCCGAGGGGGTCACCGGCGTGTCCGCGGGCGTGGCCGGGCCGGGCGGCTCCGGGGCGGGGGTGGGCTGTTCAGGGGTGAAGGGGCGCTCGTCCGTGGGCTGTTCGTCGGTGGGGGTCGGCTCGGCGGCCCGGGCCGCGGGCCCCGCGTGGCGCTCGGCCGACTCGTCGTTGCCGGACCGCGGCCGCCCGCGCCCGCCGCTCTCGTCCACCGGTGTCCCCTCGATCGAAGCGTCTCCCGTGCCTGCCGGACGGGAGGTCTCGAGTCGATGGTATGCGTCCGTCGAGGTGCGTTCCGCCCCGGCACCCCTGTGTTTCCCGTACGTCGACCTCCTCTCCCGGCTTCCCCCACGGAACACGGCTGGGTCACTGTCAGTGGCGGGCCGTATGGTCTGGGGCATGGAGACGAGCACCGAGGGCGCGCCGCGGCCCGACAGCAGCCGGGCCGCGGCGGAAGAACCGCCGGGCCCGGCCGGGCCCGTGGAGACGGCAGTGGAGACGGCGGCGGACGCGCGGACGGTGGCGGAGGCGGCGGCCGAGACCGCCGCCGTGAGCGACCTCGTGACCGGGACCACCGCCATAGCGCCCGCCTCGCTGTCCCCCTCGCGAGCGAGTGACTTCATGCAGTGCCCGCTGCTCTACCGCTTCCGGGTCATCGACCGGCTGCCGGAGAAGCCGAGCGAGGCGGCGACCAGGGGCACGCTGGTGCACGCGGTCCTGGAGCGGCTCTTCGACGCCCCGGCCGCCGAGCGCACGCCGCCCCGGGCGAAGTCGCTGATCCCCGGACAGTGGGACCGGCTGCGCGAGACGCGGCCGGAGGTCGTGGAGCTGTTCGCCGACGATCCGCAGGGCGAGCGGCTGGCGCGCTGGCTGGGTGAGGCGGAGCAGCTCGTGGAGCGCTGGTTCTCCCTGGAGGACCCCAGCCGTCTGGAGCCGGCCGAGCGGGAGCTGTTCGTCGAGACCGAGCTGGAGTCCGGGCTGCGGCTGCGCGGCATCATCGACCGGGTCGACGTGGCTCCCACGGGCGAGGTCCGGATCGTCGACTACAAGACGGGAAAGGCGCCCCGGCCCGAGTACTCCGAGGGCGCCCTGTTCCAGATGAAGTTCTACGCCCTGGTGGTGTGGCGGCTGAAGAACGTGATCCCCCGGCGGCTCCAGCTGGTCTACCTCGGCAGCGGCCAGGTCCTGACGTACGACCCGGTCCTCGCCGACCTGGAGCGGGTCGAGCGCAAGTTGCTGGCGCTGTGGGAGGCGATCCGGCTGGCCACCGAGACGGGCGACTGGCGGCCGCGCCCCACGAAGCTGTGCGGCTGGTGCGACCACCAGGCCCACTGTCCGGAGTTCGGCGGTACTCCCCCGCCCTATCCGCTGCCGGTGCGCGCGGCGGAGCTGCCGGTGCGGCCGGCGCCGGGCGAGGGCGGCTGAGTCGGGCAGGCCCGCGCAGGGCAGAATGGGGCCGGACGAGCGAAGGAGACTTACGTGGCCATCCGCGTCCTACTGGTCGACGACCAGCCGCTGCTCCGTACCGGCTTCCGGATGATCCTGGAGGCCGAGCAGGACATCGCGGTCGTCGGGGAGGCCGGTGACGGACTGCAGGCACTCGACCAGGTGCGTGCGCTTCAGCCCGATGTGGTTCTGATGGACATCCGTATGCCGCGGATGGACGGTGTGGAGGCGACCCGGCAGATCACCGGGCCGGGGCGGGACGGCCCGGCGAAGGTGCTGGTCCTGACCACCTTCGATCTCGACGAGTACGTGGTGGAGGCGCTGCGCGCCGGCGCCAGCGGGTTCCTGCTGAAGGACGCGCCGGCCAACGAGCTGGTGCAGGCGATCCGGGTCGTGGCCTCGGGCGAGGCGATGCTCGCGCCGAGCATCACGCGCCGGCTGCTCGACAAGTACGCCACGCATCTGCCCTCCGGTGAGGAGCCGGTGCCGGACACGCTGCACACGCTCACCGACCGCGAGGTCGAGGTGCTGAAGCTGGTGGCGCGGGGGCTGTCCAACGCGGAGATCGCCGCCGACCTGTTCGTCAGCGAGACCACCGTCAAGACGCACGTGGGGCATGTACTGACCAAGCTGGGGCTGCGCGACCGCGTCCAGGCGGCGGTGTACGCGTACGAGAGCGGACTGGTGCGCCCCGGCGCGCAGTAGCGGCCGCGAGCCGGCATGTGAGAGGGCGCCCCCCGCCGAGCGGGAGGCGCCCTTCTTCAGATCGGTGCGTCAGGCGTCCTTGCTGAGCTCCCAGAAGCGGAAGACCGTCGACGCGTCGAGGCAGTACTCCAGGCCGTAGACGCCTTCGCGGACGACCGCGTACTGCTTGGCCTGCCACACCGGCAGGACGGGGAGTTCGTCGGCGACGATGTCCTGCAGCTCCCCGAACTCCTTGTCCGTGGCGGCCCGGTTGGTCAGAGCGGCGGTGCGCGGGACGAGCGAACCGGTGATCGTGCCGTTGTCGTAGTTGTTGCCCAGCACGTTGCCCTTGCCGAAGAAGGGGGCCGTGAAGTTGTCGGCGTCCGGGTAGTCCGGCACCCAGCCCTTCACGTAGACGCCGTACTTGCCGGCGGCGATGTCCTTCTCGTACCGGCCGAAGGAGACGGACTTGACGTCGGCGTCGAACAGGCCGCTGGCGTTGAGCTGGCCGGCGATGGCGTTCAGCTCCTGGTCGGTCGCGGGGCCGTAGCGGGACGGGGTCGACCAGAGGGTCAGCTTCACCTTGCCGGTGATGCCGTCCTCGCGCAGCGCGGCCTGGGCCTTCGCCTTGGACGGGCGGGCGCCGTAGGTGTCGAAGAAGGCGGTGTTGTGGCCCGCGATCCCGGCCGGGATGATCGAGTACAGCGGGGTCGCGGTGCCCTGGTAGACGTCCTTGATGAGGGCTTCGCGGTCGAGCAGGTGGGCGATGGCCTTGCGGACGCCGAGCTTGCCGGCGACCGGGTCGTCCATGTTGAACACCAGGTGCTGGACCTCGGCGCTGCTGCCCTCGACGACCTCGACGCCGGTGTCGTCGTCGGCCTTCTCGGTGTCGGCGATGTCGCCCGCGGTGAGACCGCGGTAGGCGATGTCGACGTCCCCGTTCTGGATGGCCTGCTTGAGGGCCGTCTGGTCGCCGTCGAAGAACTTGAGCGTCACGCCGGTGTTGTTCACCTTGGCGGTGCCCTTGTAGTTCTCGTTGACGGAGAAGACCGCCTGGCCGTCGTCGAACGAGTCGAGCCGGTAGGGGCCGGAGCCGACGGCCTCGCCGTCCTTGCGGAGTCCGTCCGCGTCGTACTGGTCGTGGTCGACGATGGAGCCGGCGCCGGAGGCGATCTTGCTCGGGAAGGTGGCGTCGGCCGTGTTGAGGCGGAAGACAACCGTCTTGGCGTCGGGCGTCTCGACCTTGTCCAGCATGGGGAACATGATCGCGGGCCCGTCGGGGTCGTTGATCTTCAGCATGCGGTCGAAGGAGAACTTGACGTCCTTGGAGGTGAGCTCGTCACCGTTGCTGAACTTGAGGCCGTCCTTCAGCGTGCACGTGTAGACCGTGGTCTGCGTGTCGGTGAACGCGCAGCTCTCGGCCGCCTCGGGCTGCGGTTCCGTGGCGCCCTTGGGGAAGCTCAGCAGGGACTGGAAGACGTTGTTGAACAACAGCCAGGAGCCGGGGTCGTAGCCGGAGGCCGGGTCCGTGGCCAGGACGTCGTCGGACATCCCCACCACCACGTTGGAGCCGTCCCCCGCGGAGTCTCCACTCTCCGTGCCACAGCCGGTCAGCAGTCCGGAGGCGAGGCCCGCCACGATGGGCAGGACCGGCCACTGGTTGCGAATCTTCACGTGTGTGCCTTGTCGTCGGTTCTCGAGAACTCCCGGAGCATGTCCCTGGCTCCGGGGCACGGCTCCCCGGGGGCCGCGGTCACAGGCCCCGGGGATCCAGCGGGTGCGTCAGCCGCTCACGCCCCGCCCGAGCTCCCACAGCTGGAGCGTCGAGGCGGAGTTGAGCGCGTAGGCGGTACCCGTGACGTCGTCGCGAGCGGCGACGTACTGCTTGCCCTGCCACAGCGGCAGCACCGGCACATCGCCGGCGACGATGTCCTGAATGTCCGTCAGGCTGGAGGAGGCGGAGAGCCGGTCCGCCTCACGGCGGGATTCGGGGATCAGGGTGTCCCGGATCCGGCTGCTGTCGTACGGCGAGCCGAGGGTGTTGTCCGCGTCGAGGAACGGCGCGAGGAAGTTGTCGGCGTCCGGGAAGTCCGGGAACCAGCCCATGCCGTAGACGTCGTACTCGCCCTTCTTCTCGGCCGGGCGGAACGTGTCCCAGGGGGTGCCCTTGATGTCGACGTCGAACAGGCCGCTGGAGTTCAGCTGCTCGCGCAGGACCTCGAACTCCTTCTTGGTGGCCGGGCCGTAGTGGTCGGTGGTGTAGTGCAGCGTCAGCTTCACGGGCGTGGTGATGTTCGCCTGGTTGAGCAGGGAACGGGCCTTGGTGACGCTCGGCTCGCCGTACTTGTTGAAGAACGAGTTGGAGTGGCCGGTGACGCTGGCCGGAACCAGCGAGTACAGCGGCTCGGCCTGGGAGCCGTAGACCTTGGAGATCAGTTCGCTGCGGTTGACGATCTGGGCCATGGCCTGGCGCACGGCCTTGGACTTCACCGTCGGGGCGTCGGTGTTGAAGCCCAGGTAGCGGATCTCGAGGCCGGGCATCTCGACGAGGTCGACATCGGTGTCCGCGTCGTCCGAGAGCTTGCGGATCTGATCCGGCGACATGGCGCGGGTCATCAGGTCGATGTCGCCCTTGTCCAGCGCCTCGCCCATGGCGTCGGCGTCCTTGAAGGAGACCATGTCGACCTTGTCGTTGTTCACCTTGAGGGTCCCCTTGTAGTCGGGGTTCTTGGTGAACTCGGCCTTGACCAGCTCGCCGTTCTCGACGTCGGCCTTGAGGGTGTACGGGCCGGAGCCCTCCAGGTCGAAGCCGTCACGCAGCTTGTTCTTCGGGTAGTCGTCGGGGTCGACGATGCCGGCGACCGGGGTCGACAGCTTGTACGGGAACGTCGCGTCGGCGGTCTTCAGGTGGAAGATGACCTCGCGGTCGCCCTGTGTCTCGACGGTGTCGATGGTGGACAGCAGCGCGAACACGCCGCTGTCGGCCTTGAGGGACCGGGCGCGGTCGATGGAGTACTTCACGTCGGCCGCCGTGACAGCTTTGCCGCCTGCGAACGTCAGGCCGTCCCGCAGGGTGCAGGCGTAGCGCTCATTGCCGGTGTCGGTGAAGCCGCACCGCTCGGCGGCCTCCGGTACGGGCTCGCCCTCGCCGCGCGGCTGGACCATCAGGGTCTGCACGGTCTGGCGCAGGATGTTCCAGGTGCCGACGTCGTAGGCGTAGGCGGGATCGAGGGGCGCGGGGGCGTCCTTCGAAGCGGTGAACCGGTCCGTGGTGCCGACGACGATCGCGCCGCTGTCGCCGCTCCCGCTGTCGGACCCGCCGCAGGCGGCGAGCACCGGCGCGAGCAGGCCGATCACGGCCGGCAGCACCAAAGTCTTGCGGTTCATGCTCGAGTTTCTCCAGAGCTGTCGACTCCGTGTACCCGGCATGCAGGGGTGGCGCAGCGGATCACGGGGGTGGGGCGATGTTCTCGCGACGAGATTAGTCGGGGCCGGCAGGAGGGTTCACAGCCACCGGAGTTGAGCACCCCTCACGCTGCGGAACCGGGCGTGGACAGACCGAAGGCCCGACAGTGGAAGCTTTGGTGCAGCGTTCCATCAATCGGGACACAAGGGCACGCCCACGACCCGCTGGAGGGGGTGCGCAGCACACGCCGGATCGACTGTCGACCCCGGACCGCGTGGGGAACGTCACACGCGTAAACGGGTTCGAAGGTACGGGAATTCGATCGCCCGTCGGGCTTCGAATTCACCTTGGGAATTACCGCCCTAACGCCGCTGCACGCTGGGTGAACGCCTAGCGCATTTCCGTCATCAGCCCGTGCAGAAATGTCAGGTCGACCTCTTCGAGGGAGGTCACGACCGTGCGGCGCAGGGCCGGGGCGATGGGGGCCACGGAGGGCACGGCCACGACCTGGCAGCCTGCGGCCTCGGCGGCGGCGACCCCCGTCGCGGTGTCCTCGATGACGGCACACCGGGCCGGGTCCACTCCGAGCCCGGAGGCGGCGGCCAGATACGGGTCGGGGTGCGGCTTGGTGCGCGGGACCTCGTCACCGGCCACCGTCAGGCTGAAGTGGTGGGCACCGAGCGAAGTCAGGACCCGGTCGATGATGCGCCGGTGGGAGGCGGAGACGAGGGCGGTGGGGATCTCGTACTCGTACAGCTCGGCGAGCAGCCGTCCGGCGCCCGGCATCAGCGGCAGGGCGCGGTCGATGCGGGCCTCGAAGCCGTCGTTCAGGAGCACGGTGAGCTCGTCGAGGGTGACGTCGGCGCCGGTGGCCTCGATGAGGAAGCCCGCGCTGCGGGTCATGGGGCCGCCGACCACGACATGCCGCCAGGACTCGTCGAGCGTGTGGCCGAGGGAGGCGAAGACCTCGACCTCGACGTCCCACCAGAAGCCCTCGGTGTCCACCAGGGTGCCGTCCATGTCGAGGAGCACGGCTTGGAGGGCCGATCCTTCGGCTGTTGGGGTATCCCCTGCTCGAGCGGAGCCGAGAGCTTGGGGAAGGGTTCCGAGCGCGGGGACCGTACTGGTCATCCACGTACCTCCTTGAGGGACGTTCAGGCCGGCTCCCACGAGGGGAACCGGCCTGCGGTGGACCGACCAGTCTACGTCGTGCGCGCTCGAAGCGCCTCTTTTGGCCCGTGTGCCCGGTGGGACGGCTCAGCGGGCGTTGAAGTACTTCGCCTCCGGGTGGTGGATCACGATGGCGTCCGTGGACTGCTCGGGGTGCAGCTGGAACTCCTCGGACAGCTCGACGCCGATGCGCCCCGGTTCGAGCAGGTCGGCGATCTTGGCTCGGTCCTCCAGGTTGGGGCAGGCGCCGTAGCCGAGGGAGAAGCGGGCGCCCCGGTACTTCAACTCGAACATGCCCTGCATCTCGTCGGGGTCCTCGCCGGCGAAGCCGAGCTCGGAGCGCACGCGTGCGTGCCAGTACTCGGCGAGCGCCTCGGCCAGCTGCACGGACAGCCCGTGCAGTTCGAGGTAGTCGCGGTAGGCGTTGGCCTCGAAGAGCCGCGCGGTCTCCTCGCCGATGCGCGAGCCGACGGTGACGACCTGGAGGCCGACGACGTCGATCTCTCCGGACTCCTCCGGACGGAAGAAGTCGGCCAGGCACAGCCGGCGGCCCCGGCGCTGGCGCGGGAAGGTGAAGCGGGTGCGTTCGTTGCCCTGCTCGTCCAGGATGATCAGGTCGTCGTCCTTGGAGACGCACGGGAAGTAGCCGTAGACCACGGCCGCCTCCAGCATGTTCTCCGTCTGGAGCCGGTCCAGCAGGCCGCGCAGCCGGGGCCGGCCCTCGCTCTCGACGAGCTCCTCGTAGGACGGGCCCTCGCCGGTGCGGGCCTGCTTCAGACCCCACTGGCCCTTGAACAGGGCGCCCTCGTCGAGCCAGCTCGCGTACTCCTTGAGCTGGATGCCCTTGATGACGCGGGTGCCGCGGAAGGGCGGCTCGGGGACGGGGTTGTCGATGGCGACGTCGGAGCGGACGTGCCCCTCCTCGGGGCGCTCCTCGGTGGCGGCCGGGGCCGCGGCCCTGACCCGGCGCTGCTTGAGCTCGGGGAGCTTCGCGCCGGGCACGCCGCGCTTGACGCCGATGAGGGCGTCCATCAGGCGCAGGCCCTCGAAGGCGTCGCGGGCGTAGCGGACCTCGCCCTGGTAGATCTCGTGCAGGTCCTGCTCGACGTAGGCGCGGGTGAGGGCGGCACCGCCGAGGATGACCGGGTAGCCGGAGGCCAGGCCGCGCTGGTTGAGCTCCTCCAGGTTCTCCTTCATGATCACCGTGGACTTCACCAGCAGTCCGGACATGCCGATGACGTCGGCCTTGTGCTCCGCGGCGGCTTCCAGGATCGCGGAGACCGGCTGCTTGATGCCGAGGTTGACGACGTTGTAGCCGTTGTTGGACAGGATGATGTCGACGAGGTTCTTGCCGATGTCGTGCACGTCGCCGCGCACGGTGGCCAGCACGATGGTGCCCTTGCCGGCCTCGTCGGTCTTCTCCATGTGGGGTTCGAGGTGGGCGACGGCCGTCTTCATGACCTCGGCGGACTGCAGGACGAACGGCAGCTGCATCTGGCCGGAGCCGAACAGTTCGCCGACGACCTTCATGCCGTCCAGCAGGGTCTCGTTGACGATGTCGAGCGCGGGCCGCTCCGTCAGGGCCGCGTCGAGGTCCGCCTCGAGGCCGTTCTTCTCGCCGTCGATGATCCGTCGCTTCAGGCGCTCGTCCAGCGGCAGGGCGGCCAGTTCCTCGGCCTTGCCGGCCTTGAGGGACTTGGCGGTGGCGCCCTCGAACAGCTGCATGAGCTTCTGCAGCGGGTCGTAGCCCTCGGCGCGGCGGTCGTGGATGAGGTCCAGGGCGGTCTGGACCTCCTCCTCGCTGAAGCGGGCGATCGGCAGGATCTTCGAGGCGTGCACGATCGCCGAGTCCAGACCCGCCTTGACGCACTCGTCGAGGAAGACGGAGTTCAGCAGGATGCGGGCGGCCGGGTTGAGGCCGAAGGAGATGTTGGACAGGCCGAGCGTGGTCTGCACCTTCGGGTGGCGCCGCTTGAGCTCGCGGATCCCCTCGATGGTGGCGATGCCGTCCCCCCGGGACTCCTCCTGGCCGGTGCAGATGGTGAAGGTCAGGCAGTCGACGAGGATGTCCTCCTCGTGGATGCCCCAGTTGCCTGTCAGGTCCTCGATGAGCCGTTCGGCGATCTCGACCTTCTTCTCGGCGGTGCGGGCCTGGCCCTCCTCGTCGATGGTGAGCGCGATGAGGGCGGCGCCGTGCTCCCCTGCGAGGGCCGTGACCTTGGCGAAGCGGGACTCGGGGCCGTCGCCGTCCTCGTAGTTCACCGAGTTGATCACCGCGCGGCCGCCGAGCTTCTCCAGGCCGGCCCGGAGGACGTCGACCTCGGTGGAGTCCAGCACGATCGGCAGGGTGGAGGCGGTGGCGAAGCGGCCGGCCAGCTCCTGCATGTCGGCGACGCCGTCGCGGCCGACGTAGTCCACGCACAGGTCGAGCATGTGCGCGCCCTCGCGGATCTGGTCGCGGGCCATCTCCACGCAGTCGTCCCAGCGGCCGTCCAGCATGGCCTCACGGAACTTCTTCGAGCCGTTGGCGTTGGTGCGCTCGCCGATGGCCAGGTAGGAGGTGTCCTGCCGGAACGGCACGGACTGGTACAGGGAGGCCGCGCCGGGCTCGGGCTGCGGGGCGCGCTCGGTCGGGGCGGTGTCCCGGACGCGCTCGACCAGCTGCCGCAGGTGTTCCGGGGTGGTGCCGCAGCAGCCGCCGACGAGGGAGAGTCCGTAGTCCCGGACGAAGGTGCCCTGCGCCTCGGCCAGCTCGGGCGCGGTCAGCGGGTAGTGGGCGCCGTCCTTGGTCAGCACCGGCAGGCCCGCGTTGGGCATGCAGGACAGCGGGATGCGCGAGTGCCGGGACAGGAAGCGCAGGTGCTCGCTCATCTCGGCCGGGCCCGTGGCGCAGTTCAGGCCGATCATGTCGATGCCGAGCGGCTCCAGCGCGGTCAGGGCCGCGCCGATCTCGGAGCCGAGCAGCATGGTCCCGGTCGTCTCGACCGTGACGGAGACGATCAGCGGTACGGACTGGCCGGTGGCCTCCATGGCCCGGCGGGCGGCGATGACGGAGGCCTTGGTCTGGAGCAGGTCCTGGGTGGTCTCCACGAGCAGCGCGTCGGCGCCGCCGGCGAGCAGGCCCTCGGCGTTCTGCTGGTAGGCGTCCCGGATGGCGCCGAAGGTGGTGTGGCCGAGGGTGGGCAGCTTGGTGCCGGGCCCCATCGAGCCGAGCACCCAGCGCTGCTGCCCGGTGCCGCGGGTGAACTCGTCGGCCACCTCGCGGGCGATCCGGGCACCGGCCTCGGACAGCTCGGTGACGCGTTCGGGGATGTCGTACTCGCCGAGGGCGGTGAGGTTGGCGCCGAAGGTGTTGGTCTCCACGCAGTCCACACCGACGTCGAAGTAGGCGGAGTGGACCGAACGGACGATGTCCGGGCGCGTCAGGTTGAGGATCTCGTTACAGCCCTCGAGATTCTCGAAGTCCTCGAGCGTGGGGTCCTGCGCCTGGAGCATGGTGCCCATCGCTCCGTCGGCCACGACCACGCGGGTGGCCAGGGCTTCTCGGAGCGCGGACACACGGGCCCGGCTGTCTGCGGAAGGGGTCGGCGGCAACGAGGCCATGAAAAGGGCTCCCTCGGATGCGACGGCTGTCGGCTTTGCGGCTTCCCGGACAGCCGGAGGGCATCCGGGATGGGCGCACCGCGCCAGCGTAACCGGGAGTGGGCTTGGATGGGCAGCACGTCCACGGGGCGGACGCCGGTGGTGCCGGATCGGCCGCCGGGCGGCGTATCGGCCACCGGTGGCGCAAAAATGGCGTCCTGCCATTAGCGAGAGGTCGACATCGACCGGTAGTGTTCGACATTGCCGAACGACGGCTGTGGTGCCGCTTGTCGGCGGTCGAAGGGGACGGAGGCAGGACGGCGATGGCACGGAACATCCAGTCGCTCGAGCGGGCGGCCGCGATGCTGCGGCTGCTCGCGGGCGGCGAGCGGCGGCTCGGCCTGTCGGACATCGCCTCGTCGCTGGGCCTGGCCAAAGGCACCGCCCACGGCATCCTGCGCACTCTCCAACAGGAGGGTTTCGTGGAGCAGGACGACGCCTCCGGGCGCTACCAGCTGGGCGCCGAGCTGTTGCGCCTGGGCACCACCTACCTCGATGTGCACGAGCTGCGGGCGCGCGCTCTGGTGTGGGCCGACGACCTGGCCCGCTCCAGCGGCGAGAGCGTCTATCTGGGCGTCCTGCACCAGCAGGGCGTGCTGATCGTGCACCACGTCTTCCGGCCCGACGACAGCCGGCAGGTGCTGGAGATCGGCGCCATGCAGCCGCTGCACTCCACGGCCCTGGGCAAGGTGCTGTCCGCCTACGACCCGGTGGCGCACAGCGAGGCGCTGGAGGCCGACCGCAAGGCGTTCACCGACCGGACCGTGTGCGAGCCGGAGGGCTTCGAGCACATCCTCGACGTCACGCGGGCGCGTGGGTACGCGGCGGACGTGGAGGAGACCTGGGAGGGCGTGGCGTCCCTCGCCGCCCCCATCCACGACCGGCGGCGCATGCCGGTCGGCTCGGTCGGCATCACCGGCGCCGTGGAGCGGCTGTGCCGGTCCGACGAAGAGGGAGCGCTGCGGCCGGAGCTGATCGCGGCGGTGCGGGACTGCGCCCGCGCGGTCTCGCGGGACCTGGGCGCCGGGCGGTTCTGACGGGTCACGAGCGGACCGGGGCGCCGTACGGCGTTCCGGTCCTCGGCATACCCGCGCCCACCTGCGGCAAAGATCCTCGGGACCGCAGCGATCAGTAACGATCGTATTTTCGACAACACAGCCCTTGACGTGCTCGTAACCCCGAAGCAAGACTCCCGTCCATCGGTCGACATTGTCGAACAGCTACCGGCAATACGCGCTAGAGTGTGACAACGCCAGGCCGGTATCGAACTTCCCTGGACGTATGACAAAGGAGTCGCGGGTGTCCAGCTCCGACATCTTCATCGGCGAGACCATCGGTACCGCCATACTCATCCTCCTCGGCGGCGGCGTCTGTGCCGCCGTCACGCTGAAGGCCTCCAAGGCTCGTAACGCCGGCTGGCTCGCCATCACCTTCGGGTGGGGCTTCGCGGTGCTCACGGCCGTCTACACCTCGGCACCGCTGTCGGGTGCCCATCTGAACCCGGCCGTGACGCTGGCCATCGCCATCAAGGACGGCGACTGGAAGAACGTCCCGGTCTATTGGGCCGGCCAGATCCTCGGCGCCATGATCGGTGCCGCTCTGGTCTGGATCGCTTACTACGGTCAGTTCCACGCCCACCTCACCGACCGCGAGATAGTCGGCGGTCCGGGTGCGCAGGACACCACGGCCAAGGCCGTCGAGGCCCAGGAGAAGGGCGCCGGCCCCGTGCTGGGCGTCTTCTCCACCGGCCCCGAGGTCCGTGTCGCCTGGCAGAACATCGCGACGGAGGTCATCGGCACCATCGTGCTGGTGCTCGCCGTGCTCACCCAGGGCCTGAACGACAAGGGCAACGGCCTGGGCAACCTCGGCGCCCTGATCACCGCGCTCGTCGTGGTCTCCATCGGCCTGTCCCTCGGCGGTCCGACGGGGTACGCGATCAACCCGGCCCGTGACCTCGGTCCGCGCATCGTCCACGCCCTGCTGCCGCTGCCCAACAAGGGCGGCTCCGACTGGGGCTACGCCTGGATTCCGGTGGTCGGCCCGCTCATCGGCGGGGCCATCGCCGCAGGCATCTACAACGTCGCGTTCGCCTAGGAGCGGTATTCACCGCCGCTTCGCGAAACTCTCGGCACGCGCCGTACGTAAAGCCCCATAAACACGGAACTTTCCAGGAGACACAGTGACCGACGCGCACACCGCCGGCCCCTTCATCGCCGCCATCGACCAGGGCACCACCTCCAGCCGCTGCATCGTCTTCGACCGGGACGGTCGGATCGTCTCCGTCGACCAGAAGGAGCACGAGCAGATCTTCCCGAAGCCGGGCTGGGTCGAGCACAACGCCACCGAGATCTGGACGAACGTCCAGGAGGTCGTGGCCGGAGCGATCGCCAAGGCCGGCATCACCCGTGACGACATCAAGGCCATCGGCATCACCAACCAGCGCGAGACGACCGTGCTGTGGGACAAGAACACCGGTGAGCCCGTCCACAACGCCATCGTGTGGCAGGACACCCGCACCGACGCCCTCTGCCGCGAGCTCGGCCGCAACGTCGGCCAGGACCGCTTCCGCCGTGAGACGGGCCTGCCGCTCGCCTCCTACTTCGCCGGCCCCAAGGCCCGCTGGCTGCTCGACAACGTCGACGGCCTGAAGGAGCGCGCCGAGGCGGGCGACATCCTCTTCGGCACCATGGACTCCTGGGTCATCTGGAACCTGACCGGTGGTGTCAACGGCGGCGAGCACGTCACGGACGTCACCAACGCCTCGCGCACGATGCTCATGAACCTGCACACCATGCAGTGGGACGCCAAGATCTGCGAGTCCATCGGCGTCCCGCAGCAGATCCTGCCCGAGATCCGCTCCTCCGCCGAGGTCTACGGCGAGATCACCGGCGGCAAGCTGGGCGACCTGCTCGGCGGCATCCCGGTCGCCTCGGCGCTCGGCGACCAGCAGGCGGCCCTGTTCGGCCAGACCTGTTTCGCCGAGGGCGAGACCAAGTCGACCTACGGCACCGGCACCTTCATGGTGATGAACACCGGTGACAAGATCATCAACTCCTACAGCGGCCTGCTGACCACCGTCGGCTACAAGATCGGCGACCAGAAGACGGTCTACGCCCTGGAGGGCTCGATCGCGGTCACCGGTTCGCTGGTGCAGTGGATGCGCGACCAGATGGGCCTCATCTCCACCGCCGCCGAGATCGAGACCCTCGCCCTGTCGGTCGAGGACAACGGCGGCGCCTACTTCGTGCCGGCCTTCTCCGGCCTGTTCGCCCCGTACTGGCGCTCCGACGCCCGCGGTGTGATCGCCGGCCTGACCCGGTACGTCACCAAGGCGCACCTCGCGCGCGCCGTCCTGGAGGCGACCGCCTGGCAGACGCGGGAGATCGCCGACGCCATGACGAAGGACTCCGGCGTTGAGCTGGCCGCCCTGAAGGTCGACGGCGGCATGACCTCCAACAACCTGCTGATGCAGACCCTCGCCGACTTCGTGGACGCCCCCGTGGTGCGCCCGATGGTCGCCGAGACCACCTGCCTCGGCGCCGCCTACGCCGCCGGCCTCGCCGTCGGCTTCTGGAACAGCACCGACGACCTGCGCGCCAACTGGCGCCGGGCCGCCGAGTGGACCCCCCGCATGGACGCGGAGACCCGCGCCCATGAGTACAAGAACTGGCTCAAGGCCGTCGAGCGGACCATGGGCTGGCTCGAGGACGAGGAGTAAGAAACAGCATGACCACCAAGTCCACCCTGCAGTCCGTGCCTGCCCTGGGGACGCACCCGGCCTCCGGCTCGAACCCGAGCCGAGCCGAGACCAGGGAGCAGCTCTCCAAGGCGTCGTACGACCTTCTCGTGATCGGCGGCGGCATCCTGGGCATCTCCACCGCCTGGCACGCCGCGCAGTCCGGCCTCAGGGTGGCTCTGGTGGACGCCGGCGACTTCGCCGGCGCCACGTCCTCCGCCTCCTCCAAGCTCCTCCACGGCGGTCTGCGCTACCTGCAGACCGGCGCGGTGAAGCTGGTGGCGGAGAACCACTTCGAGCGCCGTGCGGTCTCCCGCCAGGTGGCCCCCCACCTGGCGAACCCGCTCACGTTCTACCTCCCCGTGTACAAGGGCGGGCCGCACGGCGCGGCGAAGCTCGGCGCGGGTGTCTTCGCCTACTCCGCGCTCTCCGCGTTCGGTGACGGTGTCGGACACCTGCTCTCCCCCGCCAAGGCGGCGCAGGACGTGCCCGAGCTGCGCACCGAGAACCTCAAGGCCGTGGCCGTCTACGGCGACGACCAGATGAACGACGCCCGCATGGCGCTGATGACGGTCCGCGGAGCCGTCGAGGCGGGTGCGGTCGTCCTGAACCACGCCGAGGTGACGGGCCTGCGCTTCACGCAGGGCCGGGTCACCGGCGCCGACCTGAAGGACCGCCTGTCCGGCGACGAGTTCGGCGTCAACGCCCGGCTGGTGCTGAACGCGACCGGCCCCTGGGTCGACCACCTGCGCAAGATGGAGAACCCGAACGCGGCGCCGTCCATCCGCCTGTCGAAGGGCGCGCACCTGGTCCTCAAGCGCACCTCCCCCTGGAAGGCCGCGCTCGCCACCCCGATCGACAAGTACCGCATCACCTTCGCCCTCCCCTGGGAGGACATGCTGCTGCTCGGCACCACCGACGAGGTGTTCGAGGGCGACCCGGCGGACGTCTCGGTCACCGAGCAGGACATAACCCAGATCCTCGACGAGGCCGCCTTCTCGGTCCGCGACCAGCAGCTCAGCCGCGACCTCATCACCTACTCGTTCGCCGGCCTGCGGGTGCTGCCGGGCGGCCCCGGCGACACCGCCAAGGCCAAGCGCGAGACGGTGGTGACCGAGGGACGGGGCGGCATGCTGTCCATCGCGGGCGGCAAGTGGACCACCTTCCGCCACATCGGCCGCACGATCATGAAGAAGCTGGAGACGCTGCCGGGCCACCCGCTGGGCGACGACTTCGAGCCGATCAGCGCGCTGCCGAAGAAGCTGCCGCTGCCCGGCATCGCCAACCCGCGCGCGGTCGCCCACCGGCTGCTCACCGACCGGCCGGCGCCCGGCCCGCGCATGGCGGCCGACACGGCCAAGCACCTGGCCACGCACTACGGCTCGCTGGCCTTCGACATCGCCCGCATGGCCAACGAGAGCCCCGAGCTCGCCGAGCGCGTCCACCCCGACGCCCCGGAGATCTGGGCACAGGTCGTCTGGGCCCGGGACCACGAGTGGGCCGAGACGCAGGACGACGTGCTGCGCCGCCGCACGACGCTGACGATCCGCGGCCTCGCCACGGACGACGTCCGCGCCAAGGTGCAGGACCTGCTCGACAAGAAGTAGGCACGGGTCCGGGGGATCCCCGATCCGGGAGGGGTGGTTCCACGCCGACGGAGCCGCCCCTTCCGCGTTTCCGCGCCCGCATAATGACCTGATACGTCGGAGGTCTTGAACGCACTGGGAGGCCGGCCATGGCAGTCACCGACGAGGCGATCGAGAAGATCAAGGGAATGATCGTCTCCGGCGCGCTGCGCCCGGGCGACCGGCTGCCCAAGGAGAGCGAACTCGCCGCCGACCTCGGGCTGTCCCGCAACTCCCTGCGGGAGGCGGTGCGCGCCCTGTCACTGATCCGGATCCTGGACGTGCGGCAGGGCGACGGCACGTACGTCACCAGCCTCGACCCGCAACTCCTGCTGGAGGCGCTGAGCTTCGTCGTCGACTTCCACCGCGACGACACGGTCCTGGAGTTCCTGGCGGTGCGCCGCATCCTGGAGCCGGCCGCGACCGCGATGGCGGCCGTGCGGATCAGCGAGCAGCAGCTGGACGCGCTGACGGCCCAGCTGGACAAGCTCGGTGAGGCCCCGTCGGTGGAGGATCTGGTCGCCTGCGACCTGGAGTTCCACCGGGGCATCGTGCACAGCTCGGGCAACTCCGTGCTGTGCTCGCTGCTCGACGGACTCTCTGGCCCCACCACCCGGGCCCGGATCTGGCGCGGCCTCACACAGGAGGACGCCGTCGCCCGCACCCTGCGCGAGCACCGTGCGATCCTCGCCGCGCTGCGCGACCGGGACGCCGAGGCGGCCCGTTCGTGGGCGACCGTGCACATCGCGAGTGTGGAGCAGTGGCTGCGCTCCACGCTGTGACCAGGGCCTCACGGACCGCTCGGATGAATCCGGGGTGTGTTCAGGGGCGGATCGCGGGGCAGTGATGGGGGCACTCCCCCTGCGAGGGGGCTGCGGGCGCCCCCGCGGCACGCCGTAAGGTTGGGTGGTCAAGCGAGGGCACGTCGGAAGGAGGCGCTGGGTGATCGAGCTCGAGGGGGTTCCCGAGCTGGTCGACCCGGTCATGGTGGCCGCGTTCGAGGGCTGGAACGACGCCGGCGACGCCGCCTCCACCGCGGTCGCGCATCTGGACAGGGAATGGAAGGGCGAGGTCTTCGCGGCGCTGGACGCCGAGGACTACTACGACTTCCAGGTGAACCGCCCCACGGTGTTCATGGAAGCGGGCGTCCGCAAGATCACCTGGCCCACGACCAGGCTGTCGGTGGTCCGGGTCGGCGGCGAGAAGCCGCGCGACCTCGTCCTCGTGAGGGGCATCGAACCGTCCATGCGGTGGCGGTCGTTCTGCAACGAACTGCTCGGCTTCGCGCACGAACTGGGCGTGGAACTGGTGGTCGTCCTGGGCGCCCTGCTCGGCGACACCCCGCACACCCGTCCGGTCCCGATCAGCGGCACGACGTCCGACCCGGACCTGGCCCGCCGCATGGATCTGGAGGAGACCAAGTACGAGGGCCCCACGGGCATCGTCGGCGTCCTCCAGGAGGCGTGCACGCACGCGGGCGTCCCGGCCGTGTCGCTCTGGGCGGCGGTGCCGCACTACGTGTCACAGCCGCCGAACCCGAAGGCCACGATGGCCCTGCTGAACCGCCTGGAGGACCTGATCGACGTGCGCATCCCGCTGGGCGAGCTGCCCGAGGACGCGCGCGCCTGGCAGGTCGGCGTGGACCAGCTGGCCGCCGAGGACAGCGAGGTCGCCGAGTACGTCCAGTCGCTGGAGGAGGCCCGGGACACCGCCGAGTTGCCGGAGGCGTCCGGCGAGGCCATCGCCCGGGAGTTCGAGCGCTATCTGCGGCGCCACGACGGCGGCGGACCGCCCGCGCCGGGCGGTCACGCCACGGCGGACGGCAGCGACAGCACGTCGTACCTGCGGGACAACCCCAGCGGCCGCACCCGCCCGCCCAAGCCGCCGAAGCCGGGCACGGACGACGACGAGTCGTCGGACGACTGAGCACACGGCAGCAACAGCCAAGAGGGGCGTCTCCCGGCCGGGAGACGCCCCTCTGCGTACTTCTCGCTGTGGCTACAGCGCTACACCCAGCAGCGCGTCGACCGCCCGGGAGACCACCCCGGGCGCGCCGATGTCCGTACCGCCGCCCCGCTCCTGGAGCGCGGCCCAGCGGTCGACCGCGGTGAGCGCGGCCGGCGCGTCCAGGTCGTCGGCGAGGGCCTCGCGGATCTCGTCGACGAGCGCCTCCGCCGGCGGCCCGTCGGGCCGGGACACGGCGGCCCGCCAGCGGCCGAGCCGTGCGACGGCGTCCTGGAGGACCTGGTCGGTGTACTCCCAGTCGGCGCGGTAGTGGTGGGCGAGCAGCGCGAGCCGGATGGCGGCCGGGTCGACGCCGTCATGCCGGAGCTTGGAGACGAAGACCAGGTTGCCCTTGGACTTGGACATCTTCTCGCCGTCCAGGGCGACCATGCCGGCGTGCACGTACGCCTTGGCCATGGGGAACTCGCCGGTGAGGGCCTGGGCGTGCGAGGCGCCCATCTCGTGGTGCGGGAAGGCGAGGTCGGAGCCGCCGCCCTGGATGTCGAAGCCCATGCCGAGGTGGTCGAGGGCGATGGCCACGCACTCGATGTGCCAGCCGGGCCGTCCGCGCCCGAGCGATCCGCCGTCCCAGCTGGGTTCGCCCTCGCGGGCCGCCATCCACAGCATCGGGTCGAGCGGGTTCTTCTTCCCGGGGCGGTCGGGGTCGCCGCCGCGCTCGGCGGACAGCAGCCGCATCGCCGCGGCGTCGAGGTTCGAGACCTTGCCGAAGTGCGGGTCGGACTCGACGGAGAAGTAGACGTCCCCCTCCAGTTCGTAGGCCGCGCCGACGTCCCGGAGCCGCTCGACGAGCGGGACGATCCCGGGTATGGCCTCGACGGCGCCTATGTACTGCCGCGGCGGCAGCATCCGCAGGGCCGTCATGTCCTCGCGGAAGAGGGCCGTCTCCTTCTCGGCGAGCGCGGTCCAGTCGAGGCCGTCGCGCTGCGCCCGCTCCAGGAGGGGGTCGTCGACGTCGGTGACGTTCTGGACGTAGTGAACCTGCCGCTTGGTGTCGAGCCACACGCGCTGCACGAGGTCGAACGCGTTGTACGTCGCCGCGTGTCCCAGGTGCGTGGCGTCGTACGGGGTGATGCCACAGACGTAGATACGGGCGACGGGACCGGGGTCGAGGGTGACAAGACCGCCGGTCGCGGTGTCGTGGATCCTCAGGTCGCGGCCCTGACCAGGCAGGGCGGGGACCTCGGAAGCGGGCCAGGCATGCATGCCTTGAGCCTAACCGGACTGGAGTTCCAGATACGAACGGGAGCGGGCCACACGGCCGAGAAGGCGCTCTTGCGGTGTTCCGGGTGCCTGTGCTGCTACACGGGTGGCCAGGGAATCGCCGGCCACTCGCCGCTCGGCTCCGGGTGGGTCCCCGAGGAGAGCAGGGCGCCGACCCGCGCGCGGGTGGCGTCGATCTCGGCGCCGGTGATCAGCGGTTCGAGCCGCGCGGCGAGCGGACCGCCCTCGGCCAACCCCTTCCTGAGGCCTTCGAGGACGTCGACGGCCTCCTCGGTGAGGGCCTCCCCCGCCCAGCCCCACAGCAGGGTCCGCAGTTTGTTCTCGGCGTTGAACGTGACCCCGTGGTCGATGCCGTACAGCCGTCCTTCGCCGGTGGGCAGCAGGTGCCCGCCCTTGCGGTCGGCGTTGTTGATGACCGCGTCGAGGACCGCGAGCCGCCGCAGCCGTTCGTCGTCGGCGTGCACGAGCAGCGCGGTGCGCCCCTCGCCGACCTCGGCGAAGCCGATCGCCTTCCAGCCCGGCTCGGGCTCCTCGCCGTCGACCAGGGCGAGCAGTTCCGCCTCGGGCGTCACCTCGACCCACAGCTGGCACATGCCCTCGCCGTAGGGGCCCTCGCGCAGCACGGTGGGGGGCACGAGGCCCCAGCCGGTGGCCTCGGAGACCTCGTAGGCGGCGACCTCGCGCTGGGCCAGCGTCCCGTCGGGGAAGTCCCACAGGGGCCGCTCCCCCGCGACCGGCTTGTAGACGCAGGCCGCGTCCTGGCCGTCGTAGGACACCGTGCAGTACAGGGCCGCGTTGGAGGCCTCACGGATGCGTCCGCGTACGGTCAGTTCGCCGCGGGCGAGCAGCCCGGCGGCGTCCGGTGGAGGCGTCACGCTCCGCGGCGGTATCCGTTCTGGCGCGGACATACGTGTCCTTCCGGGTCGAGCGGGAGGCTGCACAGCGGGCACGGCGGCCGCCCGGCGTTGACGACGTCGAGGGCGCGCTTGGCGAAGGCCCTGGCCTGCGTGCCGGTGAGCCGCACCCGCAGCATCGGCGGACCGTTCTCCTCGTCCTGGAGCAGCCGCTCCTCGGCCTCGGCGAGGTCCTCCTCTGATTCGGCGTCGAGCTCCACGAGCGCCTGCGCCTCGACGATCATGAGCTGCTCGTCGCCGTCCCAGGCGAGCGCCATGGTGCCGACCCGGAACTCCTCCTCGATGGGGGTGTCCAGCGGGCCGGTGTCGGTGTCCGACGGCGCGACGGCGGGGACGTGGGCGCTGCCGCCGCTACGGCGTACGACCTCGTCGAGCAGTTCGTCCATGCGTTCGGCGAGCGCTGCGACCTGCGTCTTCTCCAGGGCCACGCTGGTCACCCGGGAGCCTGCGGTGGCCTGGAGGAAGAACGAGCGGCGCCCGGGCAGTCCGACCGTACCGGCCACGAAACGCTCCGGATGGTCGTAGAGGAACACCTGACGGGACACGTCCTGTCTCCATTGGGATCGTGGGAACCGTGTGAGCACGGCACTGCTGCGACCGCTTCACCCTACTGCGGCGAACGATCACGGTGCGCCCGCACCACCCCCGACTTCGGCCGCGCCGCCCGGCGGTTCCTCGCGCGGCGCCAGGGACGTGAAGTCGCCCGTGTCACCGAGGCGGACGAGAAACGGTCGCAGTCGTGTGTAGCGGATCGCGGTGATGGAACACGGTTCAACGGAAATCCGCTGGAAGAGGTCCAAGTGAAGTCCGAGTGCGTCGGCGACGAGCGACTTGATGATGTCGCCGTGCGAGCACATGAGGTAGACGGCGTCGGCGCCGTGGTCGCGCTCCACGCGCGCGTTCCACTCGCGTACGGCCTCGGCGGCGCGCGTCTGCATGGCCCGCATGGACTCCCCGCCCGGGAACGCGGCCGCGGACGGATGGGCCTGCACCACCTCCATCAGGGGCTCGTCCGTGAGCTCGGCGAGCTTGCGTCCGGACCAGTCGCCGTAGTGGCACTCTCCGATGCGCTCATCGGTGTGCGGGCTCAGGTCGGGCCGGGCCTCCAGCAGCGGCCGGAGGGTTTCCCGGCAGCGCTGGAGCGGGCTGGTGACGATTTCGGCGAGGGGCAGTTCGGCCAGCCGCCCGGGGAGCGCGGCGGCCTGGGCGGCGCCGCGCTCGTCGAGGGCGACGCCGGGCGTCCAGCCGGCGAGGAGTCCCTCGGTGTTGGCGGTGGAGCGTCCGTGCCTGACCAGGATCAGCGTGGGCATGCGCTCCAGCGTAGGCGCACGCGCGCGTGCGGTGTCGTTCGAGTGACGGGAGACTCGCTTCGTGATCGTCGACTGTGCCATCTACCGCGACGGACAGCGGACGGAAGGGCCCGAGGACCTCTCCGACGCCCTGGGTGAGGCCCGCACGGCGGGCGGGTTCGTGTGGATCGGGCTGCACGAGCCGACGGAGGCCGAGTTCGACCATGTGACCCGGGAGTTCGGGCTGCATCCGCTGGCCGTCGAGGACGCCCTGAAGGCCCACCAGCGGCCCAAGCTGGAGGTGTACGACGACTCGCTCTTCGTGGTGGTCAAGCCGGTGGCGTACGAGCAGCGGAGCGACACCGTCTCCTCCGGCGAGATCATGATCTTCCTGGGCGACTCGTTCGTGGTGACCGTCCGGCACGGCGAGGGCTCCCCGCTCAAAGCCGTGCGCCAACGGCTGGAGCAGGAGCCGGAGCTGCTCGTCAAAGGCCCCACGGCCGTGCTGTACGCGGTCGCCGACGCGACCGTCGACCACTACCTGGACGTGGCGACCGAGTTGCAGACCGACCTGGAGGGCCTGGAGGCGGAGGTGTTCTCGCCGGACGGCGGGGGCTCACGGAACACGGCGTCCCGGATCTACGGCTTCAAGCGGCAGGTCCTGGAGTTCCGCCGGGCGACCGGGCCGCTGGCCCCGCCGATGAGCCGGCTGGCGGGCACGGCCTCGACCGGAGTGACCGTGCCGTTCGTGGACGACCGTGCCCGGCCGTTCTTCCGCGACGTCAACGACCACCTGACGCGCGTCAACGACTCCGTGGAGAACCTGGACCGGCTGGTGTCGGACATCCTCTCGGCGCACCTGGCGCAGATGAGCGTCCGGCAGAACGACGACATGCGGAAGATCTCCGCGTGGGCGGCCATGGCCGCGATCCCCACGATGGTCGCGGGGATCTACGGCATGAACTTCGAGCACATGCCCGAGCTGCGCTGGGTCTGGTCCTATCCGGCGCTGCTCGCCCTGATGGCCGTCGCGGAGCTGATGATCTTCCGGCTGTTCAAGCGCCGCGGGTGGCTGTAGCCGGTCCGGCTCAGGCGAACTCGGGCTCCGGGGTCGCGGGCCCGCCGAGGGCGTTGCGGCGCTCGGGAGTCGTCAGCGACACCATCCGGCGCCAGCCGCCCATGCGTTCGTAGGCGTACACCGCGTGGATGCCCGCCGCGAGCACCGCCGACTTGGCCTTGGACCAGCCGAGGACGCGGCCCATGTGCGCCATGACGGCGAGGCTGACGTCGCGGTAGATCCGGATCTCGGCCAGCGCGCACTCGCGCAGGGTGCGCTGGATGACCCGGCCGTGGCCCGCGTAGGCGAAGCGCAGCAGTTCCTCGTGGCAGTAGGCGAGGTGGTTGTCCTCGTCGTTGGAGATCTGCTTGACCGCACGGCCGATGTCGGGGTGGTCGGCGAAGTGCTTGCGCAGCAGGTCCATCTGCTCGGAGGCGCGCTGCTCGGTGACCCTGCTGTGCGAGAGATAGGTGACGATGTCCTGGACCGTGAGCCGCTCGTCGCGGTTGAGCTGCTCGTGCGCGAGGCCGATGCCGTTCTTCTCCAGGAGCATGGTGTAGTCGGTCTCCGGCGGGACCGGGACGGGGTCGAGTCCGCGCTTCTTCATCAGGGCGCTGAAGATCCGGCCGTGCTTGTCCTCGTCGGCGCCGTGCCGGCTGATCTTGGGGGCGAGGTCACGCTCGGCCTCGGGCACGAGCGCGGCGATACGTGCGTTCTCCCAGCCGCCCTGGGACTCGCCGCTCGCGGCGATGGAGCAGAACAGGGCGAAGGACTCGTCGTTGTCGAGGATCTCCTGGAACAGACTCTTGGCCGAAAGCATCGTGGGCACCTCTCCCGCGCGCGTGGGCGTACTGCGGCTTTCCCGCAGGTTCCGCGAACAACGAGTCAAGTGCGGGGCGGGGGGTGCTGCAACAGGTGTGAGGGACAACTCCGCCGAATGGAGGACGCCGGGGAGGCGCGCCGGGCCGGGCGAGGGGCCGCCGTGCCGTAACCGCAGGGGGCCCCACGCGTTGTTCTGCGTGACGGCCGTGGCGGGGTAGACCCCCGAGCCCCCACCACGGCCGCTGAAACCTCCCGGTCGGTTCAGGCGAGCCCGGCGCGCTCCAGGGCCTGGGTGCCGGCCCGCAGGGACGCGAGCCGCTCGTCGAGCGTGAAGCCCGCCGGCGCGAGGGACAGGGTGGTGACCCCGGCCGCGGCGTAGGCCTTCATCCGGTCCGCGATCCGGTCCACGGAACCGAGCAGGGTCGTCTGGTCGATCAGGTCGTGCGGTACGGCGGCCGCGGCCCCCTGCTTGTCGCCGGAGAGGTACTTGCTCTGGATCTCGGCGGCTTCCTGCTCGTAGCCCATGCGCCGGGCGAGCTGGTTGTAGAAGTTCTGCTTGGGGCTGCCCATGCCGCCGACGTACAGCGCGGTGTACGGGCGGAAGGTGTCGGCGAGCGCGGCCACGTCCTTGTCGTCGCCGACGGCGAGCGGCAGGGTCGGGCAGACGTCGAACCCGTCGAGGGTCTTGCCGGCCTTCTCGCGCCCGGCCCGCAGGTGGGAGATCGTCGTGTCCTCGAGGTGCTCGGCGGACGGGAAGATCAGCAGGGCGCCGTCGGCGATCTCGCCGGTCTGCTCGAGGTTCTTAGGGCCGATCGCGGCGATGTACAGGGGGATGTGCTCGCGCTGCGGGTGCACGGTCAGCTTGATCGGCTTGCCGGGGCCGCCGGGCAGGGGCAGCGTCCAGTGCTGCCCCTCGTAGGACAGCCGCTCGCGGGTCATGGCCTTGCGGACGATCTCGACGTACTCGCGGGTGCGGGCGAGCGGCTTGTCGAACTTGACGCCGTACCAGCCCTCGGAGACCTGCGGGCCGGAGACGCCGAGGCCGAGGCGGAAGCGGCCGCCGGAGAGGGAGTCGAGGGTGGCGGCGGTCATCGCCGTCATCGCGGGCTGGCGGGCCGGGATCTGGAAGATGGCGGAGCCGACGTCGATGCGCTCGGTCTGGGCGGCGACCCAGCTCAGCACGGTGGCGGCGTCGGAGCCGTAGGCCTCGGCGGCCCAGCAGACGGCGTATCCGAGCCGGTCGGCCTCCTGGGCGACGGCCAGGTTGTCCGCGTCCATTCCGGCACCCCAGTAGCCGAGGTTGATACCGAGCTGCATGCCGCATCCCCTTACTGATCAGTAACGTGCCTTGTGCGGGCACCTTAGCGCGGGGGCCGGGGCGAGGTACACGGCCACAGTCGGTCGGTCGCGCCGATCCGTCGTTTAGATGAGTGAACAGGAATCATGGACGCGACCATTGACGCGTCCACGACGAGTCCCTACCTTTCGCGGGAAAGCGCTTTCCACCCTCTATCTTCCGCAGTCGAACGGAGAGGCACCGATGAAGCGAGCACTCCCCCTGCGACTCCCCGCGGCCCTGGCCACGATGGCCCTCGCCGCCGCGACCGGCACCCTCGTGTCGATGCCCGCCGCGTCGGCGGCCACCGGCAGCGCCACCGGCTACGCGACCCAGAACGGCGGAACCACCGGCGGCGCCGGAGGCCAGACGGTCCGGGCGACGACCGGAACGGCGATCCACCAGGCCCTGTGCAGCCGGGCGAGCACCAGCACTCCGATCACCATCGAAGTCACCGGGACCATCAACCACGCCAACACCAAGAAGGTCTCCGGCACCGGCTGCGACACCGCCGACGGCGTGATCGAGCTCAAGAAGGTCAGCAACGTGACCCTCGTCGGGGTCGGCAGCGGCGCCGTCTTCGATCAACTGGGCATCCACATCCGCGAATCGAAGAACATCATCGTCCAGAACGTGACCGTCCGGAACGTCAAGAAGTCGGGCTCCCCCACGTCCAACGGCGGGGACGCCATCGGCATCGAGCGCAACGTCCGCAACGTCTGGATCGATCACACCACCCTGGAGGCGTCGGGCGGCGAGTCGGAGGGCTACGACGGCCTGTTCGACCTCAAGGACAACACCCAGTACGTCACCCTGTCCTACAGCGTCCTGCGCAACTCCGGCCGCGGCGGCCTGGTCGGGAACAGCGAGAGCGACCGGACCAACGGCTACATCACGTACCACCACAACCGGTACGAGAACATCGACTCCCGCGCCCCGCTGCTGCGCGGCGGCATCGCACACCTCTACAACAACCACTACGTGCGCCTCAACGAGTCCGGCATCAACTCCCGCGCCGGCGCCCGCGCCAAGGTGGACAACAACTACTTCGAGGACTCCAAGGACGTCCTCGGCACCTTCTACACCGACGAGGCCGGATACTGGCAGGTCGGCGGCAACATCTTCGACAACGTGACCTGGTCCGGTCCCGGCAGCGAGAACCATCCGGCCGGCCCGGACCCGAAGTCGAACACCACCGTCGCCATCCCGTACGCGTTCGGTGCGGACGCCGCCGCCTGCGTGCCGGCCATCGTGAGCCGGACCGCGGGCGCCGGAAAGGGCCTTCAGGTGTCGGACGGCAGGTGCTAGCCGAGCGCTCCCGGCACCACCGGATCGCGCGGGGTCACGGTCCCGCCCCCGCCCCGTCCTCGGAAAATCCGTGGTCCGCAGCCACCCACACCGTAGGTTCTGGCCAGTAATCTCGGCGTTCATGGAGCAGAGGCATCTCGGCCGCACCGGCCTTCGTGTGTCCCGGATCGGGCTCGGCACCCTGACCTGGGGGCGGGACACCGACGAGCATGACGCCGCGGACCTCATGAAGACGTTCTGGGAAGCGGGCGGGACCCTCGTCGACACCGCGGACGTGTACGGCGACGGCGAGGCCGAGTACCTCCTCGGCAGGCTCATGGACGGCCTCGTGCCGCGCCGTGACCTGGTCATCTCGACCAAGGCCGGCAGCGTGCCGGACCCGGACCGCCGCTTCGACGGTTCCCGCGGCCATCTGCTCTCCGCGCTGGACGCCTCGCTGGCGCGGCTCGGCACCGACTACGTCGACCTGTGGCATGTACACGCGTACGACCCGGACACCCCGCTGGAGGAGACCCTCCAGGCCCTCGACCTGGCGGTCTCCAGCGGGCGTGCCCGCTACGCCGCCGTCTCCAACTTCTGCGGCTGGCAGCTGGCCAGGGCCGCGACCTGGCAGCTGGCGGCTCCCGGCATCCGGACCCGGGTTGCCGGTACGCAGCTGGAGTACTCCCTGCTCCAGCGTGGTGTCGAGCGCGAGGTGCTGCCGGCCGCGCTGGACCTCGGCATAGGCCTGCTGCCGTCCTCGCCGCTCGGGCGCGGGGTGCTGACGGGCAAGTACCGGGGCGACACGATGCCGCCGGACTCACGCGGTGCGTCGGAGCATCTCGCGCCCTTCGTCGCGCCGTACCTCGACGACACGGCGAGCCGCATCGTGGACGCCGTGGCGACCGCGGCCGACGGCCTCGCGGTGACGCCGCTCCACGTCGCCCTGGCGTGGGTGCGCGACCGGCCCGGCGTGACCGCCCCGATCGTCGGCGCGCGCAACGCACTGCAGCTCACGGCGGCATTGTCAGTGGAGACCCTTAGTCTTCCTGACGAGATCTGCCGGGCGCTCGACGATGTGTCGGCGCCCGTGCACCGCTATCCCGATCACGACTGGAGCACGCTGTGAGCACGGAGCCCGAGACCACGGAGGACACCGAGCCGGGGACGCCGGGCACCGGGCAGGTACCCGACACCGTGGGCGGGGGCGCGGGAGCCGGGCAGGCCCCTGGCCCTGGGGCGGAGGACGGCGGGCAGGGCCCCGAGGCAGAAGCCGCCGACGCGGACGCCGGGCAGGTGTCCCAAGCCGAGGGCACTGAAGCGGGCGTCGCGCGGAAGTCCGAAGCCGAGACCGCCGACTCGGACGCCGGGGAGACGTCCGGGGCCGAGGGCACTGAAGCGGGTGTCGGGCAGGTGTCCGAGGCCGAGGCCGAGTTGCGGGCCCAGCAGGCCGAGCGGGAGCGCATCGAGCAGCGCAAGGCCGAGAAGAAGGCGCCGATCGAGAGCGGCACCAAGCTGAGCGGCAAGGCCGCCGACCTGCTCGCGGCCGTACGGGCCGTCGAGAGCGGCGAGAAGCCGGTGGCCGCGGTGTTCGAGGAGTCCCGGCCGGCCCCCCGGCGCTCCGCTCCCGAGCCGGAGCGGCGCCCGCAGCCGGTTGCGCCCCCGCCCGCCGCCACGTCGGCGGCTCCCGCGCCGGAGGCGGTCCAGGCCGTGCGGCGGGTGCTCGCCGAGGGCGGTGCCCCGGAGGTGCTCGCACCGCAGGTCGCCGCGGCACTCGGCGAGGGTGCGGACGACCAGTTGCGCGCCGACCCCTGGCAGTTGCTCCGGACCGCCGGCGTGCGGCCCGAGCAGGCCGACGGATTCGCGCGTTCCCTGCTCGGTGCCGAGTGCGGGCCGGACGACGAGCGGCGCGGCCGGGCCGTCACCGGCTGGCTCCTGGAGCAGGCGGCGCTGGCCGGGCACACGGCCCTGGAGATGCCGGCGCTCCTCGCGGCCCTGGCCCAGCGCGGTGTTCCGGAACCCGAGAGCGCCGTGCAGGACGCGATCGCGGAGGGGGACGCGCTGGTCTTCCAGGACGCCCTGGAGGAGGCCGGCACCCCGGCCCCGACGGCCGCGGAGGGAGACGAGGAGGACGCGGAGCGCCCGGTCCGTGTCCTGGTCGGCCTCGAGCGGTACGCGCTGGCGGAGGAGAGTCTGGCCGACGGCCTGGGCCGGCTCGTCAACTCGGTGCCCAAGCAGGACGGTTCGGCCGAGGACTGGGAGCGGGCGGCCGCCGCGGCCCAGGGGTCGACGGCGGAGCTGATCCGCGCGGTGGCCGGCCAGGGCCTGGTGCTGCACACCGGCGGGGAGGCGTCCCTGGCCGAGCCCGCGGCACTGCTGAACGCCGCGAGGACCCTCGGACTGCGGGCCTGGGCTGCCGCGCACGGCCCGATCGGCCGCAGCCGCTTCGCGGCCCTGCTACGGCGGTCCGGCCAGGCGGCGGACGTCCCCGAGCGAGCCGGCGGGCCCCCCGCCGGACCGGGCGACTCTCCCGTCGCCACCGTCTCCGGGCTGCTCGCCGGCGCCGAAGGGCCCGGCCGGGACGCGGACGGGGCCCTCGATCTCGATCTGCTCGTCGTGCTCGACGCACCGCAGCTGGATGTCGAGACGGCGGCTCTGCTGACGGAGTCGCTGCCGGACGGGGCACGGCTGGTGCTGGCCGGGGATCCGGCGGTGCTGTGGTCCGTGGGGCCGGGGCGGGTGTTCGCGGATCTGCTCGCGGCGCGGATCTGCCCCCAGGTGGCCTCGCGGCGGCCCGATCCGGGGCCGCTGGGCGAGCTGGTCTCCGGCATCGGCATCGGCGAGCTGAACCAGGTCGAGGCCCCCGGCAAGGAGGTCGTGATCGTGCCGGTGCGGGACGCGGGCGAGGCCGTGCACCGGACGGTGCAGCTCGTCGCGGACTCGGTGCCCCGGGCGATCGGTGTACCGGCCGAGGAGACCCAGGTGATCACCCCCGGGCACGGCGGCGCCGTCGGGACGCGTGCGCTCAACGCGGCCCTGAAGGAACGGCTCAATCCGGGCCCGGGCCGCTTCGGCGGCTTCGACCCCGGTGACCGGATCGTTTACTCCCCCACCCCGGGGCGTGCGCTGCCGGGCCGGGTGGTGACGGCGGACGCCGAGGGACTGCACCTGTCGTGCGAGGGCGAGACGGTCGTCGTACCGAAGGAGCGGGTGGAGCAGTCGGTGCGGCACGGATGGGCGCTGACCGCGCACCAGGCCGTGGGGAGCCGGTGGCCCGCGGTGGTCGTGGTGCTCCCCGGCGATGCGGCGCAGGCGCTCAGCAGGCCGTGGGTGTACACGGCGTTCGGGCGGGCCGACCGGCATCTGTCCGTGGTGCACGGGGTGGAACAGGCACTGCCCCGGGCCGTGGCCGAGGTCCCGGCGAAGCCGCGGACGACCCGGCTTCCGGTGCTGCTCGCGCCGCAGATCAGCGGCACGTGACGGGGGTGGTGGTCAGGGGCCCGGGCCCCTGACCACCACCCCCGTGGTCGCCGTCGTGCGTGCTCAGCGGCGGTCCGCGTCCAGCGGTTCCAGGTCCTCGTCCTCGTCCAGGTGGCTGTCGAGCTCGTCCTCGAGCTCGTCCTCGAGATCGTCGCCGTCCTCGTCGTCGACGTCGTCGAAGACGGCGCTGACGTCGAAGCGGCAGACCACCTGCTGCGGGTCGACCTGCTCGAACGGCGCCTCCAGCCACTCGCCGGGCTCGGCCGGTTCGTCCGCCGCCGTCACCCAGAGGGTGGAGTCGCCCTCCTCCAGCCCGAACTCCTTGTGCCGGGACGCGATCTCGTCGGGCTCGAACTCGCCGAACAGCAGCCCCAGCGCGCCGTGCACGGTCCCGGAGGCCGGGGAGCCGTCATCACCCTCCGCCGCCTCGATCCGCTCGGCGTGCGCCAGCAGGCGCTGCGGCTCGGCGACGGCGTAGTCACGACGGATCAGCACGCTCAGCGCGTTCGGTTCCTCGGGGCCCGTGTACGGGGGCAGCGCGTCCTCCGCACCGGGGATCTCGAAGGGCGTGACCTCGTCGTAGCGGTCGTAGAGCAGTTCGTCGTACACCTCTGCGGCCGCGGCCAGCTGGTTGAACGCCTCGAACACGGCCGGGTCGTCCTCCCCCGACCGGCGTTCGACCGCGGCCAGGTGGCGGTCGAGCGCGGTCTTGACCGCCTCGGCGGCGGCGCGTACCTCGGCAGCGGTGGGCTGCGCAGCATCAGACATAGTGCAGACGCTATCCGTACCGGGCCCCAGCCCGCACAATAGATGCGATGCCGGAATACGAATTTGTCGACGTGTACGTCCCCCGCGGGGTCTCCCGCAAGGAGACGGCACGTCTGCTGACGGACCACGCGGAGTACGGACACTGGGAATTGCACCGTCTGACCCTGCTGCGCGACGGCAGCCGCAAGGTGCGGTTGCGCCGGCGGATCATCCGCCAGGTGCGGGCCACGTGGTGAGCGGGGACGGGGCACTGGGAGAACACACATGACGGAGCGGGCCCCGCGGCAGCGGGGCCCGCTCCGTGTGCGGCGCGTGTCAGGCTGAGGCGCGGGCCTTGCGGTAGAGGATCGCGCCCGCGAGCAGCGCGCCCGCGCCGGCCGGCAGGGCGAGACCGAGCGGCAGATCGCTGCCGGTGCTGGCGAGCTGGGCGTCGCCGTCGGGCTGCGTGACGAACTGGCCGCCCGGCTTGTTGCCGTGCGAGGAGCCGACCGGGGTCACGCCACCCGTGGAGGGTGGGGTGCCCGGGGTGCCGGGGTGACCGGGGTTGCCCGGGTGACCGGGGTTGCCCGGGTTACCGGGATTGCCCGGGTTACCGGGATTGCCCGGGTTACCGGGATTGCCCGGGTTACCGGGGTTACCCGGGTTACCGGGGTTTCCCGGCTTGCCCGGGGTCTCGTGGCCGCCGCCCGGCGGGGTGCCGTGGTGGCCGCCGTTGGAGCAGTCGTTGCCCGTGCTGGGGTTACCGACGCCGATGACGTCGACGCTGTTGCCGCAGACGTTCACCGGCACGTGGATCGGCGCCTGGACGTGGTTGCCCGAGCCGACGCCGGGCGAGTCGGTGGCGTGCCCACCAGCGTGGGAGCCGCCGTGACCACCGTGGCCGCCGTGTTCGCCGTATCCCCCCGACGACGATCCACCGCCCTGGTTGGCGCACGAGTTGCCCACCGACGGGTTGAGCACACCGACGACGTTGACTGTGTTCCCGCACACGTTGACCGGCGCGTACACCGGCGCCTGCACCGAGTTTCCGGACAGTACGCCGGGCGAGCCCGACGCCGAACCCTGGGCGCCCGAGTCGGCGTGAGCGGAGCCGCCCGCGGCGGCGATCACGCCGGTCGCGGCCGCCACGGTCATCAGACCCTTGCGGGTAGCCTGTCGCATTTGCTGAATACCTGCCTTCGACCCTGTCTCGAATTCTTCTCGAATTCCTCGAAAGAAGCGTTCGGTCCCGGGGCGCATGGCACGCGCTCCGGGACCGATGGCTTCGAACTCCCCTCAGCGAGGGGAAAGCATCACTTGTTGATGCAGGTGTTGCCGAAGGCGGGGTTCAGCAGCCCGATCACGGAGACCGTGTTGCCGCAGACGTTCACCGGGACGTGAACGGGCACCTGGACAACGTTGCCGGACAGGACGCCCGGGGAGTGCACGGCGGCACCCTGAGCACCCGAGTCGGCGACGGCCAGGCCCGCGCCCGCGAGAACCAGCCCACCGGTGGCAGCCGCAGCAGCGACGACCTTCTTGATCATTATTCCTCCTAGTTGGCAAAGCGACCCATCTTGCGATCGCATTACCTGTAACGAGGAGGGAGTAATGAGGCTACGAGCTTATGGTCGCATTCACTCTTCCCAGTCGATTCCGTACGCGCGACCGAATACCGGCGTTGCGCAGGGGTGGCTCAGGACAGGTCGATGAAGCGGTCCAGCACCCGCACGCCGAACTGCAGGCCCTCCACCGGCACCCGCTCGTCCACACCGTGGAACATGCCGGCGAAGTCCAGCTCCGGCGGCAGCTTCAGCGGCACGAAGCCGAAACCGCGGATGCCCAGGTCGTCGAAGGACTTCGCGTCCGTGCCGCCGGAGAGCATGTAGGGGATCGCCTTCGCGGTCGGGTCCTCGGCCAGCAGCGCGGACTGCATCGCCCCCACGAGCGCCCCGTCGAAGGTGGTCTCCACGGCCTTGTCGGCGTGGACGTCCTCGCGCCGCACGTTCGGGCCGAGGATCCGGTCGAGGTCGGCGAGGAACTCCTCCTCGTGGCCGGGCAGGAACCGTCCGTCGACATGCGCGGTCGCCTCGCCCGGGATGACGTTGACCTTGTAACCGGCACCGAGCTGCGTCGGGTTGGCCGTGTTGCTCAGGGTCGCGCCGATGAACTTGGCGATGCCGCCGAGCCTGACGAGGGTGGACTCCATGTCCTCCGGGTCGAGCTCGGTGCCGAGCGCGTCGCCGAGTTCGTCGAGGAAGGCGCGGGTGGTCTTGGTGACCCGCACCGGGAACGTGTGCCGCCCGAGCCGCGCGACGGCCTCCGACAGCTCGGTGATCGCGTTGTCCCGGTGGATCATCGATCCGTGCCCGGCGGTGCCGGCCACGGTGAGCTTCATCCAGTGCATGCCCTTCTCGGCCGTCTGGATCATGTAGAGCCGCCGCTGCTCGCTGACGGTGAACGAGAACCCGCCCACCTCGCTGATCGCCTCGGTGACGCCCTCGAACAGCTCGGGGTGCTTGCGCACGAGGTGCTTCGCGCCGTAGGTGCCGCCCGCCTCCTCGTCGGCGAGGAACGCGAGGACGATGTCGCGCGGAGGCTTGCGCCCGCTGCGCAGCCGGTCGCGGACGACCGCCAGGGTCATCGCGTCCATGTCCTTCATGTCGACGGCGCCGCGGCCCCACACACAGCCGTCGGCGACCTCGCCGGAGAAGGGGTGGTGGGTCCAGTCGTCCGCGTTGGCCGGTACGACGTCGGTGTGGCCGTGGATGAGGAGCGCGGGCCGCGAGGGGTCCTCGCCCTCGATCCGGGCCACGGTGGAGGCGCGGCCCGGGTGGGACTCGAAGATCTGCGGTTCGAGCCCGACCTCGGCGAGCTTCTCGGCGACGTACTCGGCCGCCTTGCGCTCACCGGGACCCGAGTGGTCGCCGTAGTTGCTGGTGTCGATCTGGATCAGCTCGCGGCAGAGGTCCACGACCTCGTCCTCGCCGGTGACGCTCCTGGCCGTGTCCGTCTCGCTCACGTGCTTCCTCCCGCTGTCACTGCTGGTGGGTCCCCCTCATCCTCTCTCTCCCGCGGCCGCACCCCAAGAGCGCTCCCGGCCCGTCACACGCCGTTCACGCCTCGCCGGGGTGCGGCCGGGGGGTGATCGGCCACCCAGGAAAGCCTGGTAATGTTTACGTCGTCGCCGCGGGGAGAACCCACGCGACAGACACCTTGTCCGGGTGGCGGAATGGCAGACGCGCTAGCTTGAGGTGCTAGTGCCCTTTATCGGGCGTGGGGGTTCAAGTCCCCCCTCGGACACATGAAGCCTGAGGGCCGTGACCACGAGGTCACGGCCCTCAGGCGTTTCCCGGAGAGGTGACCATGACCAGCCGTTCCTGCCCGTGCGGGCTCCCCCAGGCCTACGAGGCGTGCTGCGGCCGGTTGCATTCCGGGACCGCCGCCGCGCCGACCGCCGAGGCGCTGATGCGGTCGCGGTACTGCGCCTTCGTGAAGGGGGATGCCGGGTACCTGCTGCGGACCTGGCATCCGCGGACGCGGCCGGGGCGGCTGGAGCTGGATCCGGGGATGCGGTGGACCGGGCTGGAGGTCCTGGGGACGAGCGAGGGGTCCGCTTTCCACACCACCGGCACCGTGGAGTTCCGGGCGTCCTACCGGGGCGGGTCCCTGCACGAGCTGAGCCGCTTCGAGCGGGTCGACGGGGCCTGGGTGTACGTCGACGGGGAGTTTCCCGCGTAGCCGCTACGGCGCCAGGATGTCGAGTTCCTGGAGGGCGCCGACCGTGATCTCGCGGGTCAGTTCCTCCGCCCGGGCGGCGTCGCCCTCGCGGACCGCCTCGGCGACCTTGACGTGCAGGGTGACGGCGGCCGGGTCGGGGTCCTCGAACATCACGTCGTGCTGGGTGCGGCCCGTCAGGACCTCGGCGACGACGTCGCCGAGGCGGGCGAACATCTCGTTGCCGGAGGCGACGAGGACGACGCGGTGGAAAGCGACGTCGTGGTGGAGGTACCCCTCCAGTTTGTGACCGCGTGAGTGGGCGACCATGCCCAGCGCGCACTCGGTGAGCTCGGCGCACTGCTCGGCCGTGGCGTGCCGGGCGGCGAGTCCTGCCGCGACCGGTTCGATGGCCGAGCGCAGCACCGTGAGGGACCGCAGCTGCCCGGGGCGGTCGGCTCCGGTCAGGCGCCAGCGGATGACCTGCGGGTCGTAGACGTTCCACTCGGACTTCGGGCGGACCGTCACGCCGACGCGGCGGCGGGACTCGACCAGGTACATGGACTCCAGGACGCGGACCGCCTCGCGCATCACGGAGCGCGACACGTCGAAACGCTGGGCGAGCTCGTCGGTGCGCAGAACACTACCCGGCGGGTACTCACCCGCCGTGATCTCGGGGCCGAGGGTGTCCAGTACCCGGCCGTGCAGCCCCCGGCCCGTTGCGCTCATGCACTCAGCGTACGGGGTAGATCACGGAGACAAAAAGTCAGACTTATTCATCACGGCCTCTTGAATTCGTCGTACCTAATGGGTTTCAGTGGCGTCGACATCACGTGTCGACCTCGGACAGCAGACAGTGAGGCAGCGATGAACACCCCCCATGTCGTCGTGGTCATGGGCGTAGCGGGCACCGGCAAGACCACCATCGGTCCCCTGCTCGCGGCCCGGCTCGGCGTTCCGTACGCCGAGGGCGACGACTTCCACCCGCAGGCCAACATCGCCAAGATGTCGGCCGGCACCCCGCTCACCGACGAGGACCGCCTGCCCTGGCTCGACGCCATCGGCGCGTGGGCGCACGGGCGGGCCGGGCACGGCGGGGTCGTCAGCTGCTCGGCGCTGAAGCGGTCGTACCGCGACCGGCTGCGGGCCGTCGCGCCGGGCGTGGTCTTCGTGCATCTCACGGGTGACCGCGCGCTGATCGAGGACCGGATGTCGCACCGGCAGGGGCACTTCATGCCCACGGCGCTGCTCGACTCCCAGTTCGCCACGCTCCAGCCCCTCGCGGCGGACGAGGCAGGGGTCGGTGTGGACGTCGCGGGCGGCCCGGAGGAGATCACCGAGCGGGCGGTGCACGCCCTGCGGGACCTCCCCGAGCCCGTTCAGTAGCCCCTGGCGGTTCCCCCCTTTCCTCTCCCCTTCTCCCCAACGCAAGGGAACCCACCGTGACCAGACTCAGCGTCGAGATGCTGGCAGCGGACGCACCCGAGCCGATCACCTCGGCCGGCCACGCTCAGCTGGGCATCGCCGTCCTGGCGGGCATCGCCGTCATCGTCCTGCTCATCACTAAGTTCAAGCTGCACGCCTTCCTGTCGCTGACCATCGGGTCACTGGCGCTCGGCGCGATCGCCGGGGCGCCCCTGGACAAGGTGCTGCTCAGCTTCAGCGCCGGCCTCGGCTCCACGGTCGCCGGCGTCGGTGTGCTGATCGCCCTCGGGGCGATCCTCGGCAAGATGCTCGCCGACTCCGGCGGCGCCGACCAGATCGTCGACACCATCCTCGCCAAGGCCGGCGGGCGGTCGATGCCGTGGGCGATGGTGCTGATCGCTTCCGTGATCGGGCTGCCGCTGTTCTTCGAGGTCGGCATCGTGCTGCTGATCCCGGTCGTGCTGATGGTCGCCAAGCGCGGCAACTACTCGCTGATGCGCATCGGCATCCCGGCGCTCGCGGGCCTGTCCGTGATGCACGGCCTGGTGCCGCCGCACCCCGGCCCGTTGGTCGCGATCGACGCCGTCGGGGCCGACCTCGGCGTGACGCTGGCGCTCGGCGTTCTCGTCGCCGTCCCGACGGTGATCATCGCCGGGCCGGTGTTCTCCAAGTACGCGGCTCGCTGGGTCGACGTCCCGGCCCCCGAGAAGATGATCCCGCAGCGCGCCTCCGAGGAACTCGACAAGCGTCCCGGCTTCGGCGCCACGCTCTTCACCGTGCTGCTCCCGGTGATCCTCATGCTCGCCAAGGCCCTGGTCGACATCGTCGTGGACGACCCCGAGAACGCGGTGCAGCGCGTCTTCGACGTCGTCGGCGCCCCGATGATCGCTCTGCTCGCCTCGGTGCTGGTCGGCATCTTCACGCTGCTGCGGCCCGCCGGGTTCTCCAAGGAGCGGATCTCGCCGCTCGTCGAGAAGAGCCTCATGCCGATCGCGGGCATCCTGCTGATCGTCGGCGCTGGCGGCGGCTTCAAGCAGACGCTCATCGACACGGGCGTGGGGCAGATGGTCCTGGACATCTCCGAGGACTGGGCCATCCCCGCGCTGCTGCTGGCCTGGCTGATCGCGGTGGTGATCCGGCTCGCGACCGGTTCGGCGACGGTGGCCACGGTCTCGGCGGCCGGCCTGGTCGCCCCGCTCGCGGCGGACATGTCCACCACGCACACCGCTCTGCTCGTCCTGGCCATCGGTGCCGGCTCGCTGTTCTTCAGCCACGTCAACGACGCCGGGTTCTGGATGGTGAAGGAGTACTTCGGGCTGAGCGTCGGTCAGAACATCAAGACCTGGTCCGTCATGGAGACGATCATCTCGGTGGTCGCCGGCGGTCTGGTCCTGCTGTTGTCCCTCGTGATCTAGGAGCGCCGCGGCGATGACGGCTCATCCCCTCTTCGACATCGGCGGCCGTACGGCCCTGGTCACCGGCTCCAGCCGGGGCATCGGACTCGCCCTCGCGCGCGGTCTGGCGGAAGCCGGCTGCACGGTCGTGCTGAACGGACGCGACGAGGACCGGCTCGCCGAGGCCGCCGCCGGACTGCCCGGCGACCGGGTGCACACGGCCGCGTTCGACGTGACCGACGGATCATCGGTGGCCTCGGGGGTCTCCGAGGTCGAGGAGCGGGTGGGTCCGCTCGACATCCTCGTCAACAACGCGGGCCTGCAACTGCGCGCCCCGCTGCTGGAGTTCGGGGAGTCCGACTGGCACCGGATCCTGGACACCAACCTGACCAGCGCCTTCCTGGTCGGCCGGGAGGCGGCGCGCCGGATGACGGAACGCGGCCACGGGAAGATCATCAACATCTGCTCGCTGCAGAGCGAGGTGGTGCGGCCCGGGATCGCGCCGTACGCCGCCACCAAGGGCGCGCTGAAGATGCTCACCAAGGGCATGTGCGCGGACTGGGGGCCGTACGGAGTGCAGGTCAACGGCCTGGGCCCGGGTTACATCGAGACCGAGCTGACCCGGCCGCTGGTGGAGGACGAGGAGTTCAGCGCCTGGGTGCGGCGGCGTACCCCCGCCGGGCGCTGGGGGCGTACGCAGGACCTGGTGGGCGGGGTGCTGTTCCTCGCCTCCCCCGCGGCGGACTTCGTCAGCGGTCAGGTGCTGTATGTCGACGGCGGTATGACGAGCGTGCTGTGACCTGCCGGGAGGCCTCGATGCTGGGTTGTGTGATCCACGGTCAGGGCGATCTGCGGGTGGCGGAGCTGCCGGTGCCGCGGCCCGGACCGGGGCAGGCGCTGGTCGCCGTGCGGTACGGCGGGGTGTGCGGGTCCGATCTGCACTACTGGCGGCACGGCGGGGTCGGCGATTTCCGGCTGCGGGAGCCGATGGTGCTCGGGCACGAGGTCGTGGGCACCGTCGTGGAGTACGGCGCCGACACCTCGGGACCGGCACCGGGCAGCGCCGTCGCCGTGCATCCGGCCACTGTCTGCGGGGGCTGCCCGGAGTGCGCGGCCGGGCGGCGCAACGTCTGCCGGGACACGCGGTATCTCGGCAGCGCGGCGCGGTTCCCTCATGTCCAGGGAGGTTTCGCGGCCCGGGTGGTCGTGCCGGTGGAGCAGGTGCGGGCGCTGCCCGAGGGGCTGGAGCTGCGGCGGGCCGCGCTGGCCGAGCCCCTGTCGGTCGCGTTGCACGCGGTGCGGCGGGCCGGTGGGGTGGCGGGCCGGCAGGTGCTGGTGACGGGCGCCGGGCCCATCGGGTGTCTGGTGGTCGCGGCGGCGAAGGCGGCCGGGGCCGCGCACGTCACCGTCTCGGATCTGCTGCCCGAGGCGCTCGCGTGCGGGCGGATCGCCGGGGCCGGGACGGTCGTACGGGCCGATGATCCCGACGACCGCGGGTGGCCGGACGAGGTCGATGTGGCCATCGAGGCGTCCGGGGTGGCCGCGGGGCTCGACGCGTGTCTGCGGCGGGTGCGGCGGGGCGGGGTCGTCGTACAGCTGGGGATGCTGCCGGCGGGGCACAGTCCGTTCGCGGGGAACCTCGTGGTGAGCCGGGAGATCGAGCTGCGCGGGGCGTTCCGCTTCGACGGTGAGTTCGACGAGGCGTTGGCGCTGCTGGCCGGGGAGCCGGCGTTCGACGGGCTGATCAGTGCGGTGGTTCCCGTGGGGGAAGCCGAGTCTGCCTTCGCCCTGGCCGGTGATCGGAGTCGGTCCTGCAAGGTGCTGTTGGATTTCGCCCCCGAGCCGTAGACCTGACCGTCGCTGCGCGCGTGCGGGTGCGTCGTGGTTGTTCGCGCGGGTCCCCGCGCTCCTGAAGACTCAAGGACGCCACAGAGGGTGCTCTTGGTCCGCCCACTCTCCGCTCACCTTGCCCGTGCGCATACCCCTCCTGGATTCCGGGTCCGCCAGGGCCATGCCGATGTGGCCGGCCAGGACGATGCCGATGGTGAGGGCCAGCCAGTCGTGGACGAAGGTGGCGCTGGTGCGCCAGAGCAGGGGGGTGAGGTGGGTGAACCACATGACCAGGCCCGTGGCGAGCATGACCAGTGTGGCGCCGGCGATCCAGGCCGCGTAGAGCTTCTGGCCGGCGTTGAACTTGGCCGCGGGGCGGGACGACCGGCGCTTGTCGCGGTGCAGGGCGGCGCGCAGCCAGGTGCGGTCGTGCGGGCCGAAGCGGTTGAGGCGGCCGAGGTCGGCGCGGAAGGCCCGGGAGGCGAGGGCGGCCAGGACGGGGACGGGCAGGGCGAGGCCGGCCCACTGGTGCAGGGTGACGACCAGGGCGCGGCGGCCGACGAGTTCGGCGAGCTGGGGGATGTAGAGGCAGGCCGCGGTGACGACGCAGATGCCCATCAGGACGGCCGTGGTGCGGTGGGTCCAGCGCTGCAGCGTGGTGAAGCGGCGCACGTCGGCCGTGACCGGCGGTGTGTCAGCTCGTAGGGTCATCGTCGCGTCCGTTCGAGCGGCCCACCCAGGCGTCGACGTCGTAGCCGCGCTCCTCCCAGTAGCCCGGCCGGACCTCGTCGGTGACGGTGATGCCGGAGAGCCACTTGGCGGACTTGTAGAAGTACATGGGCGCCACGTAGAGGCGGACCGGGCCGCCGTGGGAGTGGCCGAGGTCCTTGCCCTGCATGCGCAGGGCGACCAGGACGTCCGCGCGGCGGGCCTGGCCGAGGGTGAGGCTCTCGGTGTACGTGCCGTCGAAGCAGGTGAAGCGGATGGCCTTGGCCGTAGGGCGGACCCGGGCGGCGTCCAGGATCCGGGACAGGCGTACGCCCTCGAAGGGGGTGTCGGGGACGCGCCAGCCCGTGACGCACTGGACGTCGCGGACCATGCGGGTCTGGGGCAGGGCCTTGAGGTCGTCGAGGGTGTACGTCGTGGGGCGGTCGACCAGGCCGTCCACGGTGAGGCGGTAGCTGCCGGCGTTCTTGCGCGGGACGGAGGAGGCGACCGAGTAGTAGCGGAAGCCGCCGCCGTTGGGGAGCAGGCCGGTCAGGCCGGTGGGGTCCTGGTCGGCCGCTCCGCCGAGGAAGGCCTCCAGGCCGCGTTGCAGCGGGGGTGCGGCGACCACGCCCGCGGCCCCCAGGGCGAGGGTGCCGAGGAAGACGCGGCGGCCGATCGGGGTGCCCCGCTCTTCGGGGTGCTCGTCGTTCACACCCTTGGGTACGTCCTGGTTCACGTTCTCATTCGAACACCCGCGGCCCCGCTACGACAGGGATCGCGGGTGCTCGTCAGACTTGCGTAACCACTTCTTACGCGGGCCGCGTCAGGAGGAGGCCGCCTTGTCGAGCTGGAACGCCTCGTTGCCGAGGCCGATCCGGGCGTGCTTCTCGGGGGCGCGGGCGCGCAGCACCAGGCCGAGGACCACACCGGCGAGTGCCGCGAGGCCGATGATGCCGGGCAGCACCCAGCTCAGCGAGGAACCGGGGCCGGCGCCGACCAGCACCTCGAAGTCCTTCACCGTGTAGCCCGCGATCACCAGCAGGGCGATGCCCGCCAGCGCGGACGTGACCAGCCGCCAGGCCTGGGTGCCGGCGGCGCCGCGGCGGACGAAGAAGACGACGACGGACAGGGACGCCGCCGCCATCAGCACGATCACGCCGAGGGCGCCGACGTTGCCGAACCAGGTGAACAGGTGCAGGACGGGCGCGGTCGGGTCGCCGGCCGGCTTGTCGTCGGCGATGGCGAAGGCGGCCACGACCACCACGGCCACGACGGTCTGGAGCAGCGAACCGGTGCCCGGGGCGCCGCTGCTGCCGCTGGTGCGGCCGAAGGCGGCCGGCAGCAGCCCCTCGCGGCCCATGGCGAAGGCGTAGCGGGCGACGACGTTGTGGAAGCTGAGCAGCGCGGCGAACATGCCGGTGACGAACAGGATGTGCAGGACGTCGGTGAAGGTGCCGCCCAGGCGGGACTCGGTGAGGAAGAACAACAGCCCGGCGCTCTGCTTCTGGGACGTGCCGACGATCGCGGAGGGGCCGGTGGCGACGGTGAGGGCCCAGGAGCTCAGCGCGAAGAAGACGGCGACCCCGCCGACGGCGAAGAACATCACGCGCGGCACCAGGACGTGCGGGCGGCTGGTCTCCTCGGCGTAGACGGGGGCCTGCTCGAAGCCGAGGAAGGCGGCGATGCAGAAGCACAGCGCGGTGCCGACGCCCGCGCCGGTGAGCGTGTCGGGGTTGAAGGCGTGCAGCGACAGGCCCTCCTTGCCGGGGTCGGCGAGGGCGGCGATGTCGAAGATCACGACGAGGAGCACCTCGATGACCAGCAGCACGCCGAGCACGCGGGCGTTGACGTCGATCTTCAGCCAGCCGAGCAGCCCGACGGCGAGCGCGGCCACGAGCGCCGGTATCCACCAGGCGATCTCCACGTCGGCGTAGGTGGCGAAGAGCCCGGAGACCTCGAAACCGAAGATGCCGTAGATGCCGACCTGGAGCGCGTTGTAGGCGACGAGGGCGACCAGGGCGGCGCCCGCGCCGGCGGTGCCGCCGAGGCCGCGGGAGATGTAGGCGTAGAAGGCGCCCGCGTTGTGGACGTGGCGGCTCATCTCGGCGTATCCGACGCTGAACAGGATCAGGACGACGCCGAGGACGACGAAGAGCAGCGGCTGCCCGACGATGCCCATCACCGCGAATGTGGTGGGCATGACACCCGCGACGACCATGAGCGGGGCGGTCGCGGCGAGGACGGAGAGCAGCAGGCCCCCCGTGCCGAGCCGGTCGGCGCGCAGGGCGCGCTCCTGCCCCTTGAACGTACTGATGCCGCTGGAGGCGGATGGGCTCGTTCTCGAACTGTCCGTGGTCATCGGGGGGAGCGTCCTCACTCTTCGGGTCGGGGGGTCAGGCCGTGCCGAGCGCGCGGGCGCGGGCGGCGGCGAAAGCGGTGTGCGGGTCGCGGTCCGGGTACGACCAGGGCGCCGGGGTGGCGTGGCGGCCGATCCGGTGGAACAGGGCGGCGGCCTCGGCGCCCCGCCCTTCGCAGAACTTGGCGTGGGCGAGGAAGTTCAGGTCGATCAGCCGCCGCGGGTGCCCCTCCAGCTCCCACTCCAGCCACCAGTCGAAGGCGGCCTTCATGACCTGCCGGGCACGGCGGCCCGTCCAGTGACCGGAGGCGGCCGGGTCGGCGGGTTCGTGCCCGGCGGCGGCCAGCGCGCGGTACCGCTCGGCGTGCGCGATGACCGGCAGGATCGCGAGGGGGGAGTCGGCGGGGGCCTGTTCGGCGGCCCAGTTGGCGAAGTCGTAGACCTCGTGCAGCGGGTCCGGACCGGCCTCGGTACGGCGGCCGGCGAGCTGGGCGACCATCAGGTGGTGGGCGTGGTGGTGGTCGGCGTAGCGGGCGCGGACCGCCTCGAAGCCGCGGACCGCGTCCTGGTCGGCGCCGACCGCGCAGTCCAGCATGAGCAGGCCGAGCCAGGGGGTGGGGTCGGCGGGGGCACGGGTCGCGGCGGTCCGGCAGGCCTCGCGGGCCCGGACCGGTTTGGCCTTACCGTGCAGGGCGCGCCGGACCTGGGCGAGGGCGAGCAGCACGGCGGCGTCGGCGGACTCGGGTTCGGCGAGCAGCCACTCCCGGGCCCACGCGGCGCAGTAGGACTCGCGGGCGAGGACGGTGACGCGGTGGCCGCGCCGGTCCCAGTCGTCCCCGGTGTGGACCAGGAGGGAACGGGCGTTCTGCCAGCGGCCCTGCGCCAGTGCGGCACGGGCGGCCACGAGCTCGGCGTCGTCGAGGGCCTCGTCGAAGGCCTGCGCCGCACGTCTGCGGCCACGGCCGAGGGGAGGCGGGGGTGGGGGCACCGCGAACTTCCTCACGCGCTCTTCTTGTGTTCCGGCTCACGGCGACAGGGGGAGCGCGGATGTGCGCACTGCCATGAACTGATCACGCACAGACAACCTCCAGCCAACGGTTGTCGTCAAGGGGCGTCAGGGCGTTACACGCGTCAACTGGCGTCACCTGTGAGGGAATTGTGATCCAAGGGGTATGAGCGACGGGCGTGACGGGCGGGCGATTTTTCCGTTTCGCCCTTTGTGACGTACGTCATAGCGTGGGCTGCCTCCGCCCCCGACGATGGCATGACGTACGGGCGCGCCGGGTGGAGCCGGCCGGTACAGTCGGCCCCTACGCAACCGTGAACCCGACCTGACGATCGAGGTACACCGCGTGTCGGTTCTAGTTCTGGCGCTCGCCCTGGGTGCCGCCTGCTGTCTGGGCTTCGGCTTCGTGCTCCAGCAGAACGCGGCTCAGCGTGCCCCGCTGGGCGACTTCCTCTCCTTCCGGCTACTGCTCGACCTCGTGAAGGTGCCGCGTTGGCTCGGCGGCATCGCGCTGATGGTGGTCGGCATGGGGTTGGGCGCCGCCGCCCTGGGGCAGGGTGAGCTGTCGCTGGTGGAGCCCCTGCTGGCGACGAACCTGCTCTTCGCGCTCGCGCTCTCCCGCAAGCAGACCCGGCAGCCGCTCGGCCGCCAGGGCTGGGCGGGCCTCTTCCTGCTGGGGGGCGGTGTGACCGCGTTCATCGTGGCGGGCCGGCCGGAGGGCGGCGCCGCGACGGCCGACCCGGTGCGGCAGTGGCTGATCATCGGGGTCATGATCGGGCTCGCCCTGCTCCTCACGACCCATGGCAAGCGGTCCCGGCTCAGCTCCGGCCCGGTGCTGCTGGCCCTGGCCGCCGGGCTGCTCTACGGCGTGCAGGACGCGCTGACCAGGGTCAGCGGGCAGAAGGCCGCCGACGGCGGCTTCGCCGAGCTGCTCACGGGCTGGGAGCCGTACGCGGTACTGGCGCTGGGCGTCACGGGGCTGGTCCTCGTGCAGAGCGCCTTCGAGACCGCGTCCCTGCGCAAGTCGCTGCCCGCCCTGACCGCGGCGCAGCCGCTCGCCGGGATCGTCTGCGGCGTCGGCTTCCTCGGCGACCGGCTGCGCACCGACGCGGTGGCCCTGAGCTGGGAGGCCGGTGGTCTGCTGGCCGTGGTCGCCGGGATCGTGCTGCTGGGTCTGCATCCGGCGATGCCGCAGGGTGCACCGGAGCGGGCCCGGGTGGCCACGCCCGCGGTCAGCCCGGCCTCGCCCTGACGGGGTCCGTGCCCCCCGGGAGCGCGTGTCCCGCGAGGATCGCCCGGGGCGTGTGTGCTGCTTGGATGAGGACATGAGCGCTGCTGACGAGATCCTCGACATCGTCGACGAGAACGACCAGGTCGTCGGGCAGTGCCCGCGCGGCGAGGTCTACGCCCGGGGGTTGCGCCACCGCTGTGTGTTCATCCAGGCCCGGGACGCCGAGGGCCGGATTTTCGTGCACCGGCGCACCCCGACCAAGCTGGTCTTCCCCTCCCTCCACGACATGTTCGTCGGCGGAGTCGTCGGGGCGGGCGAGTCCTACGACACGGCGGCCCTGCGCGAGGCCGAGGAGGAGCTGGGCGTGAGCGGCCTGCCGCAGCCGCGGCACCTCTTCACCTTCCTCTACGACGACGGCGCCGGCCGGACCTGGTGGTCGGCGGTCTACGACGTCCGCTGCGAGCTCCCGGTGCGGCCGCAGGCCGAGGAGGTGGCCTGGCACGACTTCCTGTCCGAGGCGGAGGTCGAGCGGCGCCTGACCGACTGGGAGTGGGTGCCGGACGGGCTGGCGGCGTACGAGCGGCTCAAGGTGTTCCGGTCGGCCGGCTGAAGCGGAGGCGGGCCGGGCGCCCGGGTAGGGTCGCGCACGTGATCGAGTTCGTACGGAACGTCCGGTTGTGGTTCGCGCCCGCGGAGGTACGGGAGGACGGCGAGACGCCCGACTACCGGTTCTCGCTGGCGAACGAACGCACCTTCCTGGCCTGGCTGCGCACCGCGCTCGCGCTGATCGGCGGCGGCTTCGCCGTGGACCAGTTCCTGCCGGACCTGCGCTGGGCCTGGCGGGCCGGACTGGCTCTCGCGCTGCTGGCGGCGGGCGTGCTGTGCTCCCTGCGGGCGGTCAACCACTGGGTGCGCTGCGAACGGGCCATGCGCCGGGGCGAGGACCTTCCGGTGTCCCGGTTCCCGGCGCTCCTGAGCCTGGTCGTCGCGGTCGTGGCCGTCGCCATGGTCGTGGTGGTGCTCGTGGGGTGGGAGGGGTGAGCGCCCCGGCCGCCCGGCCGCGGGGCCCCGACCGCGATCCCCGAGTGCGGCCCATCGGGACCCGGCGCACGGCGCCGTCGGACACGGGCGTCGCCGTACTCGCGGGGAGCGAGCGGTGAGCGCCCCGGCGCCCCGGCCGCGGGACCCCGACCGCGATCCCGGGTTGCAGCCCGAGCGCACCCGGCTCGCGTGGCGGCGTACGACGCTGTCGGGCACGGTCGTCGCCGTGCTCGCGGTGAAGACCGTGCTGCACGGTGGGGCGTCGGCGGCCGGGGTCGTCGCGTGCGCGCTGTGCTGTGTGCTCTGGCTGGGCTTCCTGCGCGTCGCCCACCGGCGCATCCACACCCTCTCGACCGCCCCGAGCCCCGCCGCGTTCGCCCCCCGGCACGCGGCGGCCGCGGTGCTGTGCACGGTGGCCATGGCGGTGTGCGGAGCCGCCCTCGTGCTCTAGGGCGTCCCGGCCCTCACTGGCCTCCAGGGCGTGGTTCCTCACTCGCCGTCCAGGGCGTGGTTCCTCAGTCGCCCTCGACCTCGCTGCCCCAGTCCACCGTCACCACGATCTTGCCGCGGGTGCGGCCCTCCTGGTTCAGCCGGTGCGCGTCCGCAGCCCGCTCCAGGGGGAACGTCTCGTCGACGTGCACGCTCACCACGCCCTGCTCCGCGAGGTCGGCCAGGTGCCGGAGGTCCTGCGCGTCGGGGCGGACGAAGTAGTAGCGGCCGCCGTAGTTCACGACGTCGTTGTCCGCGATCGAGGCCAGGCGGCCCTCGGGGGCCAGCAGGTTCGCCGACACCTTCAGCGCGTCCCCGCCCACCGTGTCGAACACCGCGTCCACCCCCTCGGGGGCCAGCCCGCGCACCCGCTCGCCGAGCCCCTCGCCATACACCACCGGCTCCCCGCCGAGGCCCCGCACGAAGTCGTGGTTGGGCTCGCTCGCCGTACCGATCACCCGGGCACCGAGGTGGACGCCGAGTTGCACGGCGATCGAGCCGACGCCCCCGGCCGCGGCGTGCACCAGGACGGTCTCGCCCCGCTTCACCTGGAGCACCTTGGTCAGCACCTGGTACGCGGTGAGCCCGACCAGCGGCAGCCCGGCCGCCTCCTCGAAGGAGAGGTTGCGCGGCTTGCGGGCGAGGGTGCGCACGGGCGCGGCCACGTACTCGGCGAAGGTGCCGCGGGAGAGGAAGTCCTCGCGCACGTACCCGATGACCTCGTCCCCGACGCCGAACTCCGAGACGGCCACGCCGGGCCGTACGACGATGCCCGAGACGTCCCAGCCCGGCACCACGGGGAAGACGGGGGCGAGGATCCCGTCGAGGTATCCCTCACGGGCCTTCCAGTCGACGGGGTTCACGGCCGCCGCCCGCACCTTCACCAGCACCGCGTCGGGGCCGACCTTCGGATCGCGGACCTCGCCGAACGCCAGCGCCTCGGGTCCGCCGTACCGTGAGTAGCTGATGGCCTTCATGGCTCTGACCTTCCGGGCTCGTCGGGCGCCACGCAAGCCGGATGGCCTGAACGAACCGGCCGAAACCTCCCCCGTCGCCTCCCGTGGGCAGTGATCGGCCTATCGTGGCTCCGATCACGTTTCGGCCCCGCTCTGGACGACATACCGACCGGTCGGCATCATGAGTCGGGAACTGTCCACCCTGCCCGTAGGAGCGACGCATGAGCCCCGACCACCCGCCCGGACTCGATCTCGAACGGTTGCGCGGCCTGCTCGACCGCGAGCGGCCCGGCCTGGTGACCGGACCGCTGTCCGGCCGGCTGATCGAGGGCGGACGGTCGAACCTCACCTACGCGGTCTCCGACGGCACCTCCCGGTGGGTCGTCAGACGGCCCCCGCTCGGCCACGTCCTGGCCACCGCGCACGACATGAAGCGCGAGCACCGGGTGATCAGCGCCCTGCACCCGACCGCCGTGCCGGTGCCGGAGCCGGTGCTGCTGTGCGAGGACGAGGAGGTGCTCGGATCGCCGTTCTACGTCATGGAGTTCGTCGAGGGCACCCCCTACCGCACCGCCGACCAGCTCCTCCCGCTCGGTGCGGAGCGGACCCGGGGCGCCGTGCTGAACCTGGTCGACACACTGGTGGAGCTGCACGCGGTCGACCCGGGCGAGGTGGGTCTCGCCGACTTCGGACGGCCCGAGGGCTTCCTGGACCGGCAGCTGCGGCGCTGGGGCAAGCAGCTGGACGCCTCGCGCAACCGCGACCTGGACGGCATCGACGAGCTGCACGCCGCCCTCGGGCGCGAGCTGCCCGACTCCCCCGCCCCGGCCGTCGTGCACGGCGACTACCGGCTCGACAACGTGCTGATCGGCGAGGACGACCAGATCAAGGCGATCCTCGACTGGGAGATGTCGACGCTGGGCGACCCGCTCACCGACCTCGGCCTGCTGGTCATGTACAGCATGCCGCTGGCCATGCCCGAGTCCCCCGTCTCCACGACCGCCGAGGCGCCCGGGCACCCGGCGCCGTCGGAACTGATCGAGCGGTACGCCGCGCGCTCGGGGCGCGACGTCTCCGCGGTCTCCTGGTACACGGCGTTCGCCTGGTTCAAGCTCGCCGTGATCCTCGAGGGCATCCACTACCGCTACACGCTGGGCCAGACGGTCGGGCGCGGCTTCGACCGCATCGGCGACCTCGTCCCCGTCTTCGTCCGGCACGGACTGACCACGCTCCACGAAGGCCTCCAGGAGGGCTGATCCACATGGACTTCGCTTATGACGCGCGCACCGAAGAGCTGCGCGGCAAGCTCCTCGCCTTCATGGACGAGTACGTCTATCCCGCCGAGGCGGTCGCCCACGAGCAGCGCGAGCGGCTCGCCTCGCCGTGGGAGACCGTGCCCGTGGTGGAGGAGCTGAAGGCCGAGGCCCGCAGGCAGGGCCTGTGGAACCTCTTCCTGCCGGACTCCGAGTACGGGGCCGGGCTCACCAACCTCCAGTACGCGCCGCTCGCCGAGATCATGGGCCGCTCCCCGCAGCTGGCGCCGACGGTGACGAACTGCGCGGCGCCCGACACCGGGAACATGGAGGTGCTCACCCAGTTCGGCGACGAGCAGCAGCGCAAGCAGTGGCTGGAGCCGCTGCTGGCCGGCGAGATCCGCTCGGCGTTCGCGATGACCGAGCCGGAGGTGGCCTCCTCCGACGCCACCAACATCACCACCCACATCGAGCGGGACGGCGACGAGTACGTCATCACCGGCCGCAAGTGGTACATCTCCGGGGCGATGCACCCCGACTGCAAGATCTTCATCGTGATGGGCAAGACCGACCCGGACGGGGAGGACATCCGCCGCCAGCAGTCGATGGTGCTGGTGCCGCGCGACACCCCGGGCGTCACCATCAAGCGGGCCATGCAGGTGTTCGGCTACGAGGACCACTACCACGGCGGTCACGCCGAGGTGATCTTCGACCAGGCGCGCGTGCCGGTGTCGAACCTGATCGGTGAGGAGGGCGGCGGTTTCGCCATCGCGCAGGCGCGGCTCGGGCCGGGGCGGATCCACCACTGCATGCGGCTGATCGGCATGGCCGAGCGGGCGATCGAGCTGATGTGCCGCCGGGCCGTGTCGCGGACCGCGTTCGGGAAGGCGCTGGCGCAGCAGGGTGTGGTGCACAACTGGATCGCGGACGCGCGGGTGACGGTGGAGCAGTTGCGGCTGCTGGTGCTGAAGACCGCGTGGCTGATGGACACGGTGGGCAATCGCGGTGCGCACACCGAGATCCAGTCCATCAAGATCGCCACGCCTCGGGCGGTGGTGGACATCCTCGACCGGGCGATCCAGTTGCACGGTGCCGGTGGGGTGAGCCAGGACTTCCCGCTGGCGGAGCTGTACGCGGGGGCGCGGACGCTGATGATCGCGGACGGGCCGGACGAGGTGCACCAGCGGTCGCTGGCGCGGCGGGAGTTGAAGCGGCACGTGTGACGTGCTGCGGGCGGCCGGGGCGACGGGGACTTCCCCAACGCGCCGGCCGCCCCTTCCCGTCGACGGACGGCTGCGGTCGCCCGGGGTGTGGACGGGATGTGAACCTTCGCACGGTCTCGTGACCGGCCTTCGGGGTGGACAGTGCGCCTGGAACAGCACATCCCCGCGATACGGGACTGCAGCGCACCGGCCCGCACACCGTGCGCCTGGCCCTCACCGGCGATCTGGACCACGACACCTGCGGGGAACTGCTCCGGCGGGTGCGGACCGCCCTCGACGGCCGCCGGGAGGTCACGGACCCGCACCTGGACTGCCGGGGCCTGACGAGCCCTCAACGGTCCGGGACGTCCGCCGGGGGCCGCCACGGCCGCACCTGAGGCGGGGCGGGGCGGCCGCTACGGGCGCAGGGCGCGCAGCAGGAGGTCGGCCAGGTGGTCCGCGACCTGCTGGGGCGTGAGGGGCCCGTCGGGGCGGTACCAGGTCGACAGGTGGTGGACCGAGCCGAAGTGGTAGTCGACCACGAGGTCCGCCGGGGTCGCCTTGGAGAAGACGCCGGACTCCTGGCCCTCCTCCACGAGCGCGCGGAAGCGTTCGTGGTAGCGGCGGCGCTCGGCGCGGACCTGCTTGTTCTTCTCGGGGCTGAGGTGGTGCATGGAGCGCCAGAAGATCATCGCGTCGTCGAGGCTTTCGATGGTCGTCACCACGACGTCCGCGGCCGCGGCCCGCAGCCGCATCTCCACCGGCTCGTCGGCACCGGCCACGGCGTCCAGCCGCTCCTGCTGGATGCGCAGCACGCGCGCGTACACCTCGTGCAGCAGGTCGTCCTTGGAGCCGAAGTAGTGGTACAGCGCCCCCTTGGTGACGCCGGCCGCCTCGACGATCTCCTGCACCGAGGTGCGGTCGTAGCCCTGCTCGGCGAAGAGCCGGGTGGCGGCGGCCAGGAGCCGCTGAGGCACGGGCGTGCCGTCCGAGTCCGTGGTCCTGGGCACTGCCGCCACCTGCCTTTCCGTTCTGCTGTCAGTTGCCTTGCGTACGGGAACGCAGTTCCCGCCGGAGGATCTTCCCACTGGCCGTCTTCGGCAAGTCCGGCAGGATCTCCACCTGGCGCGGATATTTGTAGGCGGCCAGTCTCTCCTTGCAGTAGGCGGCGAGTGCATCCGGGTCCGTGTCGGCGTCCGGTCGCAGGCTGATGTACGCCTTGACGGTCTCCCCGCGGTACCCGTCGGGCACGCCGACGACGGCGGCCTCGCGCACCGCCGGATGCGTGTAGAGGACGTCCTCGACCTCGCGCGGCCACACCTTGAAGCCGGAGGCGTTGATCATGTCCTTCTTGCGGTCGACGACGTAGAGCCAGCCCTGTTCGTCCATGAAGCCGATGTCGCCGGTGCGCAGTTCGGCGCCGGGGAAGGTCTCGGCGGTGGCGTCGGGGCGGCGCCAGTAGCCGGGCACGACCTGCGGGCCCCGGACGACGATCTCGCCCTGCTCCCCGAAGGGCACCTCCTCGCCGGCCTCGTCGACGATCCGTACGACCGTGTCGGGGCCGGGCAGTCCCACGGCGAGGGTCCCGGACACCGGGTCGACCGGCGCCTCCAGACCGGGCGGCACGGAGGCGCAGGGCGCGGTGCACTCGGTCAGTCCGTAGCCGTTGCGAATGTACGGGCCGAAGCCGGCCCGGAACTTCTCCACCAGGGCGGGCGGCAGCGGGGCGCCGCCGGAGGAGATCACCCGGAAGGAGGAGAAGTGGTCGCGGGTGACGGAGGGGTGAGCGGCCAGCGCCATGAAGGCCGTGGAGGGTCCGACGGTGTAGTGCGGGCGGTGCTCGGCGAACGCGTCCAGCACCACGCCCGACTCGAAGCGGTAGGCCAGCACGAGCGTGCCGCGGCTGTTCAGACAGGCGCCGAACTGGCAGACCATGCCGGTGATGTGGAACAGCGGCGCCATCGCGAAGTACACGGGCCGCTCGGGCAGACCGAGGCCGGTCCGCTGCCGCTCGGCGTTGTACATGATGTTGCCGTGCGTGTTGGTGGCGCCCTTGGGCGTGCCGCTGGTGCCCGACGTGTAGCTGATCAGCGCGATGTCGGAGGGGCCGGGATCACGATCCTCGGGCGCCTTGTGCCCGGCCCGTGCCACGGTCACCAGGTCGTCGGCGTCGGGGGCCTGCGGCAGGCGCTCGAAGGTCAGCACGCGCGCGTCGTCGCGGCTCTGGAAGTCCAGCTCGCACCCGGTGAGCACGATCCGCACGGGCGAGTCGGCGGCCGTCTCGCGCAGATACGACTCCCAGGCCCGGTCCGAGCAGATCAGCGCGGCCACCTCGCCGTCCCGCAGGACGTGGGCCACCTCGCCCGACTTGTACATCGGGTTGACGGGCACGACGACCGCGCCCGCCTTCCACGCGCCCAGCAGGGCGAGCACGAAGTGCGGGGAGTTCTGCAGCAGCACCGCGACGCGGTCGCCGCGCCGGAGACCGCGGGCGGCGAGGTGCCCGGCGACTGAGTCGCTGAGCTCGTCGACCTCCCGGTAGGTGAGCCGGCCGTCGAAGTAGGCCAGGAAGTCGCTGCCGGGCGTCTCGGCCACGGCGGCGCGCAGGGCGTGCACAAGGGAGCCGGCCGGGCTGATCGCGCCCTTCTGGGCGTCGCTGAGCAGGCCGAGCCAGGGCTTGGCCGCGTAACGGGACTCGGTCACCGGGCCTCCTCCCACTGCTGCTGGATGCGGTTCATGCCGGACAGCCACCGGTCGGGGTCACCGGCCCGGGCCTGGTGATAGGCGGCGACCTCGGGGTGCGGCAGGATCAGGAAGCGGTCCGCCTCGATGCCCTGGAGCAGCGCGTCCGCCACGGCCTCCGGCTCGATCGCGGTCGGCCGCAGCACCAGGTCGCCCGCGCTGCCGGTGGCGGCCAGCATGTCGGTGCGCACGCCCTGCGGGCAGATCGCGTGGACCTTCACGCCCCGGTGCCGGTACGTCAGGGAGAGCCACTCGGCGAAGGCGAGCGCGCCGTGCTTGGTGACGGCGTAGGGCGCGGCGCCGATCATGGTGAGCAGCCCGGCGGCGGACACGGTGGAGACGAACCGGCCGCTGCCGCGCTCCAGCCAGGCGGGCAGCAGTTCCTGCGCGGCCCGCACATGAGCCATGACGTTCACGTCCCAGGACAGGGCCCACGCCTTCTCGTCCAGCGGCTGCCCGGGTTCGATGCCGTCGGCGGCGACACCGGCGTTGGCGCAGTAGACGTCGACGGTCCCGCCGAGTGCGTCGCGGGCGTCGCCGACGATCGCCGAGGCGTCGCCGGGCACGGCGATGCCTCCGATGTCGTCCGCGATCTGCTTGGCCCGCTCGGCGTCGAGGTCGTTGACGACGACCCGGGCCCCTTCGGCGGCGAACCGCCGGGCGAGCGCGGCCCCGATCCCGCCGCCGGCCCCCGTGACAACGACTCCGGCCTCTTGAAAGGCTCCCACCATCGGTCTCCTCAGTCGCGGCTCTGCAATGGCGCCAGACTAACCGGTCGGTATGTACCAGGGAAGGGGTGCCGGGAACGCCCCTGCAAGGGCCGCGCGGAACGCCCCGAAAGGGGCGCGGGGAACTGCGCGACAAGCCACCGACGACCCGCGGCCTCCCCACAACCCGCAGAAGCGCATACCGTGCCCATGCCGACCGTCCCCGCTCAAGGAGGTCACCGTATGCGCCCTTCCAGACGAGCCGTCATCACCACCGCCACGGCGGCAGCCGTATCGGCCACATCCACCGCCTCCGCCGCCCAGCGCCGCAGGCACCTGCGCACCGGCTTCGAACAACTCGCCCAGGACGGCTACTCTCTGCTCGACGGCCAGAAGGTCGGCATCGTCACCAACCCCACCGGCATCACTCGCGACGCCCGCCACATCGTCGACGTCATGCACGCCGACGCCCGCGTCGACCTCACCGCCGTCTTCGGCCCGGAGCACGGCTTCCGCGGCACCGCCCAGGCCGGCGGCTCCGAGGGCCGTTACGACGACCCGGCGACCGGCCTGCCCGTCTACGACACGTACCTCAAGAGCGGCCGGGCGCTCGCGGACATCTTCACCGCGTCCGGCGTGGACACGGTCGTCTTCGACATCCAGGACGTCGGCGCCCGTTTCTACACGTACATCTGGACGCTGTACGACTGCATGGAGGCCGCCCAGCTCGCCGGCAAGCGGTTCGTCGTGCTGGACCGGCCGAACCCGGTGACCGGCCGCACGGCCCTCGGCCCGGTCCTGCACAAGGAGTTCGCCACGTTCGTCGGGCGGCAGCCCATCGCCCAGGCGCACGGGATGACCGTCGCCGAGCTGGCGCGGCTGTTCAACGAGGAGTTCCTGACCGAGGCCGTACCGCTGGAGACCGTGACGATGTCCGGCTGGAGGCGCTCGGACTTCTACGACGCCTCCGGGCTGCCCTGGGTGCCGCCGAGCCCGAACATGCCGACGCCTGAGACGGCCCTGGTGTACTCGGGGACGTGTCTGTTCGAGGGCACGAACCTGTCGGAGGGGCGCGGCACGACCCGGCCGTTCGAGTTGCTGGGCGCTGAGGGCGTCGACCGGCGCTGGGCGGCCGCGGCGAACGAACTCGCCCTGCCCGGGGTTCGGTTCGGGGAGGCGTACTTCGCGCCCACGTTCTCGAAGTTCCAGGGGAGGACGATCGGCGGTGTGCAGGTGCATGTGCACGACCGGGCCGCGTTCGATCCGGTGCGGACGGGGATCGCCCTGCTCGTCACCGCCAAACGGGTCTGGAGCGGTTTCGCCTGGCGCCCGGACAACTGGATCGACAAGCTCACGGGCTCCACCCGCGTGCGGACGATGATCGACGCGGGCGCGGACACCGACGAGGTGGTGGCGGGGTGGCAGCGGGATCTGGCGGCGTTCCGCAGGACGCGGCGGACGTACCTGCTCTACCGCTGAGGCGAATGCGCCCGTGACGTATGGCCAAGCTCCCCCGTTGGCAGGACGATGCGCCACATCGTGGCGTCACCCGGGGACCAGGGGGCCTGTCATGGCGGATCCGGCGATGAGTGTGACTCCCTACTGGGAGCTGACCTTCGACGCGGACGGGGACCCCGGGGACCGCGGGCGCGACCGGCTGCTCGCCGGGGTGCGGGAGCGGGGCGTGCGCGATCTGATCGTCTTCGCGCACGGCTGGAACACCGACCGCTCGGGCGCGAACCGCCTCTACGACCGCTTCTTCGCGCCCGTGCCGCGGCTGGCCCCGGGGGCCCGGGTCGGATACGTCGGGGTGCTGTGGCCGGCGATGCGGTTCTCCGACGAGCCGATCCCGGACTTCCCGCGGGCCGTGGCGGCCGAGCCGGCGAGGCGTCCGGTGCTGGACAAGGACACCCGGCACGCGCTGCTGGAGACGTTCCCGGGCCGGGCGATCCTGGTCGACCAGATCGCCCGGCTGCTGGAGCAGCAGCCGCCGGAGGTGGGCGAACTGGAGGAGTTCGGGCGGCTGGTGCGGACGCTGGTGGAGGTGGTGGCGCCCGGGCCGCAGGCACTGTTCGCGGCGGACACGGTGGCGGAGGGCGTGCCGCAGAGCGAGCCGGAGATGTTCGCCGGGTCGTCGGCGGCGGCCTGCGAGGAGTTCGCGCGGGCACTGGCGGAGCTCGAAGCGTCCGGGCCGCAGCGGGGATGCAGGATCCCCGACCCCTGGGACGGTGCGCACGAACTGCTGCGGCAGGCGACGTACTACGCGATGAAGCGGCGTGCGGGAACTGTCGGGGAGCGGGGCCTGGGCCGGGTCGTCGGGCAGCTCGCGAAGGCGGCTCCGAAGGTGCGGGTGCACCTGGTCGGGCACAGTTTCGGCGCGCGGCTGGTGTCGTTCGCGCTGCGGGGCCTGCCCGAGGGCGTGCGCACGGTGAAGTCGGTGACGCTGCTCCAAGGGGCCTTCTCGCACTACGCGTTCGCGGCCCGGCTGCCGCACGACGCCCGGGCCGGAGGGGTGCTCCAGGGGCAGCAGAACCGCATCGACGGGCCCCTGGTGTGCTGCCACTCCCGGCACGACGCGGCCCTGGGCACGATGTACCCGCTGGCCTCGCGGATGGCGGGCGACAGCCGGACGGCCGGCGACCTGGACCTGGGGCGGGCCCTGGGCGCCACGTGGGGCGCGATGGGCCACGACGGGGTGCAGGCGGTGCCGGGCACGCGTGCGTACACCCTCGCCGAGGCCCTGGAGGCGAGCCTGCCCGCCTCGGGGTGCGTGAACGTCGACGCGGCCGCGGTGGTCCGACGCGGCGGGCCGCCGGCCGGTGCGCACAGCGACATCCTGCACGCGGAGCTGGCCCGGCTGGTGCTGGCGGCGGGCCGCGTGCGCTGACCCGCCGCCGGTTCACGCGTCACCGGTGTGAGGTGGTCACCGGTGTGAGGTGGTCACTGGTGTGCGGTTGTCACCGGTGTGAGGTGAATTCCACGACCTGCTGGTAGGTCGGCCGGTTCTGCCAGCTGATCTTGCCGTGCTTGATGCCGCCGAGGGTGCGGTGGTTGATGGAGTCGGCGCACCACTGGTCGCCCGCCGCGCACACGTCGTCGCCGGGGTAGACCTGGGCCGCGGTCTTCGTGGCCGCCTGCTTCAGGGTGCCGATGAGGGTGTCCCGGCAGGCGCCGAGGCTGCCGTCGCCGCAGTACGTGCGGGCCAGTGGCCCCTTCACCTGCTCACCGAGGACCGTACGGATGTCCTTGTCGACGTAGCTCCACCAGCCGTACTGGAAGGAGCTGCCCGCGTGGGAGCCGGTCGGGCCGTGCGCGGCCGAGGGGGACTCGTCGACGGGGAGGTTGGCGGTGACGGCCGTGTAGAGGTCGCTGCCGAGGCCCGGTTCGAACTCGGCCTTGACCAGGAGCGGCCACCAGGCGTCCAGGATGCGGATCGCGTCGGCGTCGGCGTACTTCTTCGAGTCGGCGGCGGTCTCCGTGCGCTTGCCGCCGGCGGCGACCCAGGCCTGGAGTTTGCCGACGGCGGCCGACGCGGCCGGGTCGGTGACGGGCGAGCTGGTGACGACCTTCAGGAGCTTGGGCAGCACGTCCTCGGCCCGCAGGTCCGCCAGTGCGGCGTCGGCCATGGCCTTCACCAGGGCGGCCCGGGTCACCCCGCCCTGCTGGACCAGCTTCTTCACCCGGTCCTCGAGGAGGTTGCCGCGGTGCACCGAGCCGTTGCCCCAGGGCGCGGTCGTGTAGTCCCTGGCCTGCTTGTTGTTCCAGGAGACGTAGTAGTCCTGGTCGGTGGAGTGGGGGTGGGCGGAGGGCGGGGTGTAGTCGGCCGTGTTGGTCGCCGGGTCCCAGCCGCGCCACTCGTACGCCGGCCGCGCCCACGCCGGGAACTCGGCGTCGACGCCGCTCGCGCGGACCGGGTTGTCGCCGCTGTTGTAGTACGCGGTGTGCTCGGAGTCGGCGTAGAACCAGTTGAAGGTGTAGTTGATGTGCTGGACGGCCTTCTGGAAGGTGTCCGGGCCCCTGACGTAGTCCGGGTCGTTCAGCATCTGGAAGCCGATGATGGAGTCGGCCTCGTGCATGAAGGACGAGCGCAGGGTGGTGTAGGCGACCTTCTTGCCGCCGACCGTCGCGCGGTACTCGACGGGGCCGTACTTCGTGCGCCAGACGCGCATGGTGTAGGAGCCGGCCGCGGTGCCGTCGGCGGTCGTGGGCTTCCAGGCGTTCTTCTGCTCGATCTTCTCCATCGGCGTGCAGGTGCCGCGGTACAGGTAGTGGTAGTCGTCCTGGCACAGCTCGACGGCGTAGGAGTCGATGATGTCCTGGCCGGAGGTCGTGGCGCTCCAGGCGTAGTCCTGGCCGCGGCCGAGCTCGACGTACATGCTCAGGCCGGCGAAGGAGGCGCCGCGGGCGCTGATGCCCGGGCCCTGGATCTCCTGGAGCAGGAGCAGCTGGGGGGCGAAGTAGCCGGTCTGCGGGCCGAACACGGCGACGGGGTGGCCGCTCGCGGTGTGCTCGCCGCTGACCACGAGGGCGTTGGACATGCCGCGTTTGGCGGAGGACCGGGCGGCCTTCGCGGCGTCGCCGGACGCACTGGTCGCGCCGGCGGCCGTGGCGCTGCCGGTGCGGTCGTACACGAGCGGCTCGGGCTCCACCGAACCGGCGTCGGGCAGAGCCGTGCCCTGCGGGTCGGCCGGCTTGGCGCCGTAGGGGAAGCTGCCGTCGTGCTGGGTGAGGACGGCCTCCGGGTCGTTGCGCATCCGGAAGGACTCCCAGACCTTGGTGCCCTCGGTGACGCCGTACTTCTCCTGGGCGGCCATGAGCGAGAGGGCGTTGTTCACTTCGCCGCCTCCGCCCGAGCCGAACAGCGCGCCGATGACGGAGGCCAGCGCGACCATGTCGGTGATCTTGAAGTGTTCGATCGTGCCGGCGTTGGTGACTGAGTCCTTGTGCCCGGTGAGTACGTACTCACCGGGGAAGGTGCGCCCGCTGTCGGAGGCGTCGATGTAGGAGTTGATGCCGTCGAGGTAGGCCTTGACGTCGGCGAGGGCCTGCTGTCCGCGCTCGCCGTTCGTGGCCACGGCGTTGTCGATCTGCGCCTGCAGATCGGCCTCGCTGTACGGGGCGTGCCGCCAGAACTGCTGCTCGAGGCCCTGGTTGGAGGGCGCGCCGCCCGCGAAGGAGGTCAGCTGACCGCGACCCACGTGACGGAAGACGTCCATCAGCCACAGCCGGTCCTGGGCTGCCGCATATCCGGCGCCGAACTCCGTGCCGTATCTGGTGGTGCCGGTGATGTGCGGCACACCGGTCTTCTTGTCCCGGACGATCGTCACGTCACCGCGTCCGGCGGGTTTGACGCTGGAGGCGACCTGGTCGGCGGGAACCCCGAAGGACGCGTCGTTGAAGAAGTTGTTGATCTTGTCGTTGGTGAGGCCGGGGTAGCCCTTGGCCAGGTTGGCGTAGGGCCCGAGCTGGTCCTCGGCGTGCTCGGGCTGGGTGCCGAAGGCCTGGTTGAGGAGGATCTGGGCGAGGGTGGCGTTGCCGTTCTGGCCGGGCGGGAGGATGTCCGAACACTGGTTGCCGCAGTGGTCGTTCGCCGCGGCCGTGACCTGCGCGGCCGCTGTTTCCGAGGCGGCAGCCGGGGCAAGCGGCGACAAGAGACCTGCGATCAGGGCGCATACCGATGCCGTCTTCAGGAACCCGGGGATTCCGCTGGGAGTTCTCATTCTGTCGAGAACGGTGCGTGGGGCACGCCGTGACATGGGGGCTCCTCCCGACGGGGGTGGGCCGGATGTTACCGCCGGTATCCCCCGGCTTGAAGATGAACAAGCGTCACTTTTCGAAGTCAGTACAACAGGCACACGGACCACGGCAGTCGACTCGCGAGCCTCTTCGGCCCGCTTATGGAGGCCATTTGAAATCGGATGGAGCCGATTCGCTTGTCGATACGTCTATTCGGCGACGTCCGTACGACGACGCCGAAGTGACCGGATTACAGGTGCAGGTGTGACGGAGGTGCAGGACGATGGCGGGTTTCCGGAGTCTGGCGAGACAGGTCCGCGATCCGCGGTGCGATCTGGCCTTGCGGCGTTATTCGCTGCGCAAGTGCCTTGAGAGGTTCGCGCCTTACGGACACAGGGCGACCTGGGACCATCTGTGCTCCCGGGCGGGGTTCGGCCCCGAGGACCGCTCCCCCGATCCGGTGCGGCTCGTGGCCGCACTGGACGAACTGGAGGAGGCACGGGCGGTCTGGCTGGCCTACGAGGTCGAGTTCGCCGAGCGCCGCAAGAAGGAGAAGCACGACGGGCTGCGCAGGCCGGGCAGTGTGGACGACTGGCACCGGCTGACCTGGGGCGGTTTCGGTGTGGCGTGGTGCGACGATCCGGCGGTCCATCCCCGTGAACCGCTGGCCGAGGTGCTGCGCCGGCTGATCGCCGCGCTGGAGCGCGAGCCGGGCTCGGAGTGCCCGGTGTGCGACGGGCAGCGGCTCATGTGGAGGTACGGCCTGGACCACGAACCCTCGTCCGGGCCGGTCTGCACGGACTGCGGAATCCTGGTGCCGCGCCCCGTGCTCACGCCCGAGTCCCTGGCGTACGCCCGGCGGACGAGGCTGTTGGTGTCGGCTTGACGGATGCGGGTGCGCGGGGGGTGCGCCGGGGATGCCGCACCCCCACTGTCGGTGGTGACTGGCACCATCGACACCATGATGCAGGTGTGCCTGAACGGTTCACGGACGGCCGCTGACGGTGTGGCCGTGCCGCTGACACCCGAGTCGATCGCCGACTCGGCCGCCGAGGCCGTCGCCGCCGGGGCGACGGACATCCATGTCCACCCCAAGACGCCCTGCGGGCAGGACACGTTGTCGCCGCGGGTGCTCGCGCCGGTGCTGTCGGCGATCCGGGCGCGGGTACCGGTGCCGGTGGGTGTGACCACGGGCGCGTGGGCGGAACCCGACCCCGCCGCCCGGCTGCAACGGATCCGCGACTGGACCGTGCTGCCCGACCACGCCTCGGTCAACTGGCACGAGCCGGGGGCGGAGGAGACGGCCGCGCTGCTCATGGAGCTCGGAGTGGGTGTGGAGGCCGGCATCTGGTCGGGCACGGACGGAGCCGAGAAGTTCGCGGCCTCCCCGCTCGGGCCGAAGGTCCTGAGGGTCCTGGCGGAGGTGACGGACACGGACCCATCGGTCGCCGTTTCCTCCGCGCGGGCGCTGCTGTCCGGCCTCGGGCCGGCGCACGGACGCCCGGTGCTGCTGCACGGCGAGGACGGGGGCGCCTGGCCGGTGCTGCGGCTCGCGGGCCGGCTGGGCATGGCCACGCGGATCGGGCTGGAGGACGTCCTGGTCCTGCCGGACGGGGAGCGTGCGGGGTCGAACGCGCACCTGGTCGCGGCCGGGCTGGCGGAGTACGGGGCGAGCCGGGCGGACGTTACCCGCGACCGCCCCGGTCGACCATCAGGCGGGAACCCGTGAGGCGTTCACCGAAGACGTCGTCGGGGTTGGACAGGACACAGGTGTCGAGGGAGAGGCAGCCGCAGCCGATGCAGTCGGCGAGGTGGTCCCGCAGCCGGTTCAGCTGCTTGATGCGCTCTTCCAGTTCGGTGCGCCAGACGTCCGAGAGGTGCGCCCAGTCCTCCCGGGTGGGCGTGCGCCCCTCGGGGAGTTCCGCGAGCGCTTCACGGATCGTCGCCAGGGGGATGCCGACCCGTTGCGCGGCCCGGATGAAGGCGACCCGGCGGAGCGTGTCACGCGCGTAGCGACGCTGGTTGCCCGAGGTCCGGCGACTGCTGATCAGGCCCTTGGACTCGTAGAAGTGCAGGGCCGAGACGGCGGCACCGCTGCGCGCCGCGAGCTGGCCGACCGTGAGCTCATGGATCTTCTCTGGAATCTGGGGCACCCCTCGAACCCTACCGAGTCCGTTGACACAGCCCCCACGGCCGACCATGCTAAGCAGTCGCTTAGACATTGAGCGCGCAGACCCCCTGCATACGAGAGGCCTGGAAGACATGGCAGAGCCGAGGATCTTCACGTCCGTCGACGACCTGAAGTCGGCGGTGGGCGAACAACTGGGGTACACCGACTGGCTGGACATCGACCAGAAGCGGATCGACCTCTTCGCGGAGGCCACCGGCGACCACCAGTGGATCCACGTCGACCCGGAGAAGGCCGCGGCCGGTCCCTTCGGCACCACCATCGCGCACGGCTATCTGACCCTGTCGCTGCTGCCCCTCTTCGGACCGCAGCTGATCGCTGTCGAGGGCGTGAAGATGGGCGTCAACTACGGCACGAACAAGGTGCGCTTCCCCGCCCCGGTCCCCGTCGGCTCCCGGCTGCGGGCCACGGCGACGATCAGCGCCGTCGACGAGGTGCCGGGCGGCGTCCAGGTGGCCGTCGCCTTCAGTGTCGAGCGCGAGGGCGGCGACAAGCCGGTCTGCGTCGCCGAGTCCGTGGCGCGCTACTACTTCTGAGGCCCCGGCTCCCGGACCTCAGGCCGCCGCACCCCGGGCCCCGACCATCCGCAGCACCAGGTCGGCGTACAACTCGCCGACCTGCTCCGGCGTCCGGGGCCCGTCGACGTTGAACCACCGCGCCACGTCGATGCAGAGGGACAGCACGGCCAGCGTCGTGCCGTGCACGTCGATGACCTCGAACTCGCCCGAGCGCGTGCCCTCCTCGATGATCCCGCGCACCTCGCCGTCGACCTGGCGCCGGAGCGCGAGGATCTCGGCGCGGGCGTCGGGCCCGAGCGACTCGAGTTCGTACTGCACGACCCGCGCGGTGGTGCGCCCGCCCGCGTGCCAGCGCACGAAGGAGCTCACCGCGTCGGCGAGCCGCTCGGTGGGGCTGCCCTCGCGCCGGGACGCCGTCCGCAGGATCTCCAGGGCCTTCTCGTGCCCGATCCTGCTGATGCGGTGCAGCAGCTCTTCCTTGGTCTTGTAGTGGATGTAGAGCGCCGCCGGGCTCATCCCGGCGCGGCCCGCGATGTCGCGGGTCGTCGTGGCGTGGTAGCCACGCTCGGCGAAGGCCTCCACCGCGGCGACCAGCAGCCGCCGCGCCGCGTCGGGCGTGACCTCGCCCCACGCCTGCGCCTCGCCGCCGGCCGTCTCCTCCGCCGTACTCATCGCTCGCCCCTCTCCACTGGCAGGAGCAACACCATACCGCCGAAGGTGAGCGAGCGCTTAGTGCGGCTGCTCAGTGCTTCTCGTAGGGGGCGTACGAGGGGGCCGCCCCCGCGCTCTCCTGCCGGTCCCGGATCACCTTGGACAGGGTGAAGGCCGAGGTGACCAGGTACAGGACGGCGATGGCGAGGAAGGCCCGCACCCAGGCGTCGGCGCTCAGCTGGTAGATGCCGATGGCGGTGGCCGCCATGGCGACGGCGAAGGAGGCGACGGCCTGGCCGTAGAAGGCGGCCGTGTTCTGCTGCTTGCCCGGTGTGTCACTCATGAGGGAAAGCATCGGCGGACGTGGCCCGCGCCACATCCGCCGAAGTACTCAGGCACGTACTCAGAAGGCCGAAACCCCCGTCAGCGCCCGCCCGATGAGCAGCTTCTGGATCTGGCTCGTGCCCTCGTAGAGGGTCATCACGCGGGCGTCCCGCAGTAGCTTGCCCGCCGGGTACTCGTCGATGTAGCCGTAGCCGCCGAAGACCTGGAGCGCGTTGTTCGCGGCGCGGACGGCGGCCTCCGAGGCGAACAGCTTGGCCTTGGACGACTCCACGGCGAACGACTGCCCCCGGTCGATCAGGTCGGCGACCCGCCAGGTGAGCAGGCGGGCGGCGTCGACGTCGAGGGCGATGTCGCTGAGCAGCTCCTGGACGAGCTGGTGGTGGGCGATGGTCCTGCCGAACTGCTCGCGCTCCCCCGCGTACCGCACGGCCGCGTCCAGGGCGGCCTGGGCTAGGCCCACGCAGCCCGCCGCGACCGACATCCGGCCCTTGGCGAGGGCCGACATGGCGATCGAGAAGCCCTTGCCCTCCTCCCCCAGCAGGGCGGAGGCCGGTACGCGCACGCCTTCCAAAACGAGTTCGGCGGTGGCCTGGCCGCGCAGCCCGAGCTTGCCGTGGATGGTGCGGCGGGTCAGGCCGGGCGTGTCGGTGGGGACGAGGAAGGCGGAGACGCCCTTGTGGCCGGGGGCGTCCGTGGAGCGGGCGAAGAGCAGGACGACGTCGGCCCAGGTGCCGTTGGTGATGAACATCTTGGTGCCGTCGAGGACGTAGTCGTCACCGTCCCGTACCGCCCGGGTCGCGAGACTGCCCGCGTCCGAGCCCGTGCCCGGCTCGGTCAGGCCGAAGCAGCCGACCGACGCTCCGGACGTCAGGCCGGGCAGCCAGCGGCGCCTCTGCTCCTCGCTGCCATGGGCGGCGACGGTCTTGGCGACCAGCCCGAGGGAGACCGAGACGATGCCGCGCACCGACGAGTCGCCCCGGCCCAGCTCCTCCGTGACCAGGCAGTACGCGAGGTGGTCGCCGCCGGAGCCGCCGTACTCCTCGTCGATCGTCAGGCCCAGGAAGCCGACTTCGCCGAGCTTCTTCACGATCGCCCGGTCGACCTCCTCGGCGCGGTCCCACGCGACGACGTGCGGGGTGATCTCGCGCTCCACGAAGTCCCGCGCGAGCTGCCGGACCGCGCTCTGCTCCTCGCTGAGCTCCAGATTCACCACGAGTCACCCCACTTGGAAGCCATACATTTAAATTAGCACTGCTAGTTTTGTGCCCAGCCCTACTATGTGCGCCATGGCCCGACCGCGCAAGCCCCTGCTCAGCACCGACCGGATCGTCGAGACGGCCCGCGCGCTCGTGGACGCGGAGGGTCTGGCCGCCGTCTCCACGCGGCGGCTCGCCGCCGAACTGGGCGTCAGCGGACCCTCGCTGTACAACCACTTCCGCACCAAGGACGAGATCCTGGAGGCGGTCGCCGACTCCGTGAGCGGCCAGGTGGACCTGTCGATGTTCCAGGACGGCCGGGACTGGCGGACCGCGCTGCACGACTGGGCCGTCTCCTACCGGGCCGCCCTGCGCGACCACCCGAACATCGTGCCGGTGCTGGCCCGCGGCCCCGGCCGCCGCCCGGCCGGACTGCGCCTCGCGGACGCCGTCTACGGCGCGATGGTCGCCGCGGGCTGGCCGCCGGCGCAGGCCACGTCCATCGGCGCGCTGATGCGGTACTTCGTGATGGGCTCCGCGCTCGGCTCCTTCGCCGGGGGTTTCGTGGACGACGCGAGCGCCTACGACCCCGCCGACTACCCCCACCTCCAGCAGGCCCACCTCCTCGCCGAGCAGCAGGAGAAGATCGACGAGCGCGCCTTCGAGACCGGGCTGACGGCCCTGCTGGACGGGCTGGCGCAGCAGTACGCGCAGGTGCGGCGCACGGCGTAGGGCCACGCCACGGACACTTCGGCGGTGACCGAACCGTTCGTGTTCCATGCTGGTGGCATGACGACGAGGGACCCGCAGGCGACGGCCCTGGCACGGCTCGCCGCGCTGTTCGCCGACGAGACCCGGGCCGCGTGCCTGCTGGCGCTGCTGGACGGACGGGCCTGGACCGCGAGCGAGCTGGCACGGCACGCGGGCGTGGCCGCGTCGACGCTGAGCGAGCATCTGGGCCGGCTGGTCGCGGGCGGGCTGCTCGCCGAGGAGCGCCAGGGCCGCCACCGGTACGTCCGGCTGGCCGACACCCGCGTCGCCCAGTTGGTGGAGGACCTGGCCGCCCAGGTCTCGCCGGGTACGGCCGTACGGCCGCGGAGTCTTCGGGAGTCGAGCGCCGGCTCGGCGATGGCCCGGGGCCGCACCTGCTACGACCATCTCGCCGGGCGGCTCGGCATCGCGGTCACCGACGCACTGACGGCCCGCGGTCTGCTGGAGCAGGAGACGGGGTTCGCGCTCACCGACGCCGGGCTGGCGTGGTTCGCGTCGGCCGGGATCGGCCTGGAGCGGCGGGGCCGTCGTCCCCTGGCCCGGGCCTGTCTCGACTGGACCGAACGCCGCCCTCACCTGGCGGGCGTCGCGGGCGCGGCCCTGTGCCGGCACGCCCTGGAGACGGGCTGGTGCGTGCGCATCGGCTCGGAGCGGGCCGTGAAGGTGACGGCGGCCGGTGAACGGGCCCTGTGGGATCTGCTGGGGGTGGAGGCGGTGGCATTGCGATAACCCCGCACGGCTCCCGGTCCGGCCCGACGCCATGCCCCTCCGGCCCGGCACGGCATCCCCCTCCGACCACGCGCGCCGCCCGACCGGCCCGGCACCACGCCCCCGACCCGCGCAGCGCCGGACCGGCCCCGCACGGCAACCCCTCCGACCACGCGCAGCACCCGACCGGCCCCGCACGGCAACCCCTCCGACCACGCGCAGCACCCGACCGGCCCCGCACGGCAACCCCTCCGACCACGCGCAGCACCCGACCGCCCCGGCACGGCAACCCCTCCGACCACCCCCGGCGGCTTTGCGGCCGTGGCTGGTGTGCCGTCCGAAATCCGCGAGCTTCCGGCCCCTCCCCCTCCTAGTCTCTGGAGCATGATGTCGAACACCTCCCCGTCCCGCCCCGCCCGGCGGGCGGAGCTGCTGGCCGCCGGTGCGGCCGCGGTGACCGTCGTGCTGTGGGCCTCCGCCTTCGTCTCGATCCGCAGCGCGGGGGACGCGTACTCGCCGGGTGCGCTGGCGCTCGGGCGGCTGCTGGCCGGGGCGCTGACACTGGGGGTGATCTGCCTGCTGCGGCGGGAGGGGCTGCCGCCGCGCTCGGCCTGGCGCGGCATCGCGATATCGGGGCTGCTGTGGTTCGGCTTCTACATGGTCGCCCTCAACTGGGGCGAGCAGCAGGTCGACGCGGGTACGGCCGCCCTGGTCGTGAACACCGGGCCGATCCTCATCGCCCTGCTCGGGGCCCGGCTGCTCGGCGACCCGATGCCGCCGCGGCTGCTGGCGGGGATGGCGGTGTCGTTCGCCGGCGCGGTGACGGTGGGTCTGTCGATGTCGGGCGAGGGCGGTTCCTCGGTGTTCGGTGTGGTGCTGTGCCTGCTGGCGGCGATCGCGTACGCCGGTGGTGTCGTGGCGCAGAAGCCGGCGCTGAGCACGGCGAGCCCGCTGCAGGTGACGACGTTCGGCTGCCTGGTCGGCGCGGTGCTGTGCCTGCCGTTCGCGGGGCAGCTCGTCCAGGAGGCCGCGTCGGCGCCCGCCTCGGCGACGCTGAACATGGTCTACCTGGGCGTCTTCCCGACCGCGCTGGCCTTCACGACGTGGGCGTACGCCCTGTCCCGCACGACCGCGAGCAAGATGGGCGCGACGACGTACGCGGCGCCCGCGCTGGTCGTCCTGATGTCGTGGCTGTTCCTCGGCGAGGTGCCGGGGGTGCTGACGCTGGTGGGCGGTGTGCTGTGCCTGGCCGGTGTGGCGGTGTCCCGGTCGAGGTCGCGGGCGGCGGCGCGGGCCGTGGCTCCGGGAGCGGTTCCGGAGCCACGGCCCGAGGAGGCCAAGGCGGCCGAGGACTCAGCCCGCTGACTCGGCCTTCGTCTCCGTCTCGGCCTTCGTCTCCGGCACGGCGCCCGTCTCCGGCACGGCGCCCGTCACTGACACGGCGCCCGTCTCCGGCTCGGCGTTCGTCCGGGGTTCCGCCGACGCCTCCGCCGCGCGCGTCCGGTCCGCGAGGATCTTGATCGACACCAGGGCGATCACCGAGAGCGCGACGATGTACCCGGACACCGCCATCGACGTGCCCGTCGCCTCAAGCAGCAGCACCATCATGAAGGGAGCGAGCCCGCCGCCCGCGACAGCCGCGATCTGGTAGCCGAGGGAGGCGCCGGTGTAGCGCATCTCGGGCGTGAACAGCTCGGCGAACAGGGCGGCCTGGGGGCCGTACATGATGCTCAGGAAGCAGCTGGCGACGAACGTGCCGACCGCGAGCCACAGCAGTGAGCCCGTGTCGATCAGCAGGAAGAGCGGTACGGCCCACAGGGCGATACCGGCCGCGCCGAGGGCGTAGATCCGGATGCGGCCGACGCGGTCGGAGAGTGCGGCGGCGGCCGGGATCAGTACGAGCTGGGTGAGGCTGACGCAGAGCGAGACGGTGAGCACCGCGCTCTTCTTCATGTCCAGCTCGCGGGTCGTGTAGTCGAGGACGCCGGTGATGAGGATGTAGAAGGTGGCGGTGTTCACGGCGAAGGAGCCGCCCGCCAGGAACACGGTGCCGAGGTGGCCGCGCAGGATCGTGCGCAGCGGCGAGCTCTGCTCGGTCTTCTCCTTCTCGGCGAGCGCCCGCTCGGCCTCGCGGAACGCCGGGGTCTCCTCGACGCGTGTGTGGATGTACCAGGCGAGGACGAGGACCAGCAGCCCGGCCAGGAACGGCACGCGCCAGCCCCAGGCCTCGAACGCCGAGTCGGTGGTGAGGGCTCCGGCCAGCAGGAAGACGGTGTTGGCGGTGACCACGCCGATGGGGACGCCGAGCTGGACGACACTGCCGTAGACACCGCGCTTGCCCTCCGGGGCGTACTCGGTGGCCAGGAGCATCGCGCCGCCCCACTGGGCGCCGACGGCGACGCCCTGCGCGACCCGGAGCAGGACGAGCAGGATCGGGGCGGCCACGCCGATCGTGTCGTAGGTCGGCAGCAGGCCGATGGCCGTGGTGGACACGCCCATGAGCGTGAGCGCGAGGACGAGCATCGGCTTGCGGCCGCGCTTGTCGCCGAGGTGGCCGGCGACGATGCCGCCGATGGGGCGGGCGAGGAAGCCGACGGCGAAGGTCGCGAACGAGGCGAGGACGCCTGCCGTGGCGCTGCCGGCGGGGAAGTAGAGGTCGCCGAGCACGAGGGCGGCGGCGATGCCGAAGACGAAGTAGTCGTACCACTCGACGGCCGAGGCGAGCGCCGCCGCGGTGGCCACCCTTCGGCGGTTGCCGACGGCGGGCGTGGTCGTGGCGGGCTGAGCGGAAGGTGCCGTGTCCATGCGGTGCACGCTCCGGGGGTGCGGGGGACGGAACGGGGGGGTGGCTCGAGTTCCGGGGAACGTACTGACCGGACGGTATGCCCGTCAACGGGTCGCGCACCAGGAGTTTTGCCTGCACTTGGCATCGACCGCGGGCCCGGACATGCCGAAGACCCCGGCCTCGCGAGGAGGCCGGGGTGCCCCGGAGCCGGGGCTAGAAGACGATCAGGGCCCGGCCGCCCTTGCCCGCCAGCATGTTCTCGAAGGCCGCCGGAATGCCGTCCAGGGAGATGCGTTCCGTCACCAGCGCGCTCAGGTCGAGGCGGCCCGCCCGGATGTGCTCGGCCAGGATGGGGAGGTCCTGAGCCGGGTCGGAGTTGCCGTAGACGCAGCCGGAGAGGGTGCGGCCCCAGTGGAAGATCTCCAGGGCGTTGAAGGTGACCTGCTGGTCCTTGCCGCCGATGCCGACGACCGTGGTGCGGCCGCCGCGGCGGGTCGAGTCCCAGGCCGCGCGGATGCTGACCGCGCGTCCGGCGCACTCCACGGCGACGTCGACGCCCTGCTTGCCGGTGAGCCCGCGGATCTCGCGGGCGGTGGTGTCGGAGGCGACGACGTAGTCGGTGGCGCCGGCCGCCCTGGCCAGCTCCTCCTTCTCGGCGGACACGTCCACCGCGACGATCTTCGAGGCACCCGCGATCCGGGCGGCCTGGAGGGCGGAGAGACCCACTCCCCCGACGCCGAACACCGCGACCGTCTCGCCGGCCCGGACCCGGGCCGAGTGGTGGACGGCGCCGTAGCCGGTGAGGACGGCGCAGCCGAGGAGGGCCGCGTCGGTCAGCGGGACGCCGTGCGGGACCGGCAGGACGCAGGACGCGGAGACGACCGTCTCCTCGGCGAACGCGGCGACGTTCAGGCCGGGGTGCAGGTCGGTGCCCTCGGTGGTGCGGGCGTAGACGTCGGCGGCGCCGCTGAGGGCGTTGGCGCACAGCCACACCTCGCCGAGCGAGCAGGCGTGGCAGGCGCCGCAGGACGGCGCCCAGTTGAGGACGACCCCGTCGCCGGGCGAGACGTGGCCGACGCCCTCGCCGACGGCGACGACCGTGCCGGCGCCCTCGTGGCCGAGGACCGCGGGGACGGGCACGCGCATGGTGCCGTCGGACAGGGACAGGTCGGAGTGGCAGACCCCGGCCGCGGCGAGCCGGACGCGGACCTGGCCGGGTCCGGGGTCGGGCAGGTCGATGCCGGTGATCTCCAGCGGGGAGCCGATGGCGGGCAGGACGGCGGCGCGGACAGCCATGACGGAAGGGACTCCCTGACTAGAACTGGAGGGACTTGGTCTGGAGGTACTCGGCCAGGCCGTGCACGCCGAGTTCACGGCCCACGCCCGACTGCTTGTAGCCGCCGAAGGGCGCGAGCGGGTTGAAGCGGCCGCCGTTGATGTCGACCTGGCCGGTCTCCATCCGGCGCGCGAAGGCCACCGCCTCGGCCTCGTCACCGGCCCAGACGGCGCCGGCCAGGCCGTACACCGTGCCGTTGGCGATGCGCAGGGCCTCCTCCTCGTCCTCGTACTTCAGGATCGACAGGACCGGGCCGAAGATCTCCTCCTGCGCGATGGTCATGTTTTCGGTGACGTCCGCGAAGACGGTGGGGGCCACGAACCAGCCCTGCTCGCGCGGGGCTTCGGGGCCGCCGGCGACCAGGCGGGCGCCCTCCGCGACGCCCTTCTCGATGTAGCCGCGCACCCGGTCCTGCTGCTTGGCGTTGACGACCGGGCCGATGCGGTCGCCGTACTTGGCGGCGGCGGCAGCGGCGAGCTCGACGGCCTCGTCGTACCGGTCGCGGTGGACCAGCATCCGCGTCCAGGCGCTGCACGTCTGCCCGGAGTTGGACATGACGTTGGCGACCCCGACGTTGACCGCCTTGGCCAGGTCGGCGCTCGGGAGGATGACGTTGGCGGACTTGCCGCCCAGTTCGAGGGCGACCTTCTTGACCTGCCCGGCGGCGATCGCGGCGATCCGGCGTCCCACGGCGGTGGAGCCGGTGAAGGAGACCAGGTCGACGCCGGGGTGTTCGGCGAGGGCCTGTCCCGCCACCGGGCCGAGGCCGGTGACCAGGTTGAAGACGCCCGCCGGGAGACCGGCCTCGTGCACGGCGTCGGCGAACAGCCGGGCGACCAGCGGCGTGTCCTCGGCGGGCTTCACCACGACAGTGCAGCCCGCCGCGAGGGCCGGGGCGACCTTGGCGACGATCTGGTGCAGCGGGTAGTTCCAGGGCGTGATCGCGGCCACGACACCGACCGGCTCGTGGTGAACGACCGAGTTGCCGGTCTTCTCCTCGAAGGCGTACGTCGCCGCGAGCTCGGCGTAGGAGCCCGCCACCGCGATCGGCACGCCCGCGTGGACGGCCTGCGAGAACTTCAGCGGGGAGCCGAGTTCGGCCGTGACGGTCTCGGCGATCTCGTCCGCGCGAGTCACGAGCGCGTCCCGCAGGGCGGCCAGGCGCGCCGCGCGCTCGGCGGGCGGGGTCGCGGCCCAGTCCGGCAGGGCGGCGCGGGCGGCCCGTACGGCGGCGTCGACGTCCTCGGCGGTGCCCGCCGGGACCGTGCCGATGACCTGCTCGTCGACCGGGTTCAGGACCTCGATCACGTCCTGGCCGGCGGCGGGGCGCCAGGCGCCGTCGATGTACATGCCGTCATGAGCCTTCATCGCGCATCCTCCGGGGCGGGGCGTCGTCGTCCGACACATAAACTAGCGACGATAGTTTTCTGGCGCCAGACATCCCTGCCCATCACAGCACCCGGACGGCTACGTCCGGGTGTGCCGCTCCTCACTCCCCCAGGTCGGGCAGGCGATCCGGGTGCGGGCAGATCCGGTCGCCGTGCTGGTCGAAGACGAAGAGGTGGGCGAGGTCCACGAGGAGCGGTACCTGCATGCCGTGACGGAGGGCCAGGTCCGGGGTGGTGCGGACGATGAGATCGCCGGGCAGGCGCGCTTCGGCGGTCGCGGGGACGGCGGCGGCCTCCGGGTGGTCCAGGGCGATCACGGGTCCGGCCCGTCCGGCCCCGGACCGCTCCCGGAGCCTCGTGAGGACCGAGCCGTCGCGGCGGCGCCGCCGGGCGGGGCGTCCGGGGCGGGGGCGCGGGGCCTCCAGTTCGGGGACGACGGCGGGGCTGGAGCCGGTGTTGAAGTGGACGAGGATCTCGTGCCCCTGGAACTCCACGTGCTCGACCAGGCCGGTGATAGGCACCTCGCCGGGGCGGGCCGCGCTGTGCTTGGCGATCCGGACGGCCTCGGAGCGCAGACCGACGATGACCTCGCGGCCCTGCTGGACGCGCAGCAGTTGGTGGTCCAGGGAGAGCGGCTCGGGCAGGCGCAGGAACTGCTTGCCCAGGCTGATGGTCATCGCCCCGTCGAGCGGGGCACGCACCAGGCCGCGCAGCAGGTTGATGCGCGGGGTGCCGATGAACGCGGCGACGAAGACGTTCCTGGGCAGCGCGTAGACCACGCGTGGGCTGTCGACCTGCTGGAGCACACCGCCGCGCAGCACGGCGACGCGGTCTCCGAGCGACATGGCCTCGGCCTGGTCGTGGGTGACGTAGATCGTGGTGACGCCCAGCTCCTGGGTGAGCTGGGAGATCTCGGCCCGCAGATGGGTGCGGAGCTTGGCGTCGAGGTTGGACAGCGGCTCGTCCATCAGGAACGCGGAGGGGTGGCGGGCGATGGCCCGGCCCATCGCGACGCGCTGGCGTTCGCCGCCGGAGAGCTGGCCGGGCAGCCGGTCGAGGAGGTCCTCGATGCCGAGCATGCGGGCGGTGGCGTCGACACGGGGGCGGTGGTCCGCGCCCGGATCCTCGATGCGCAGTGGGAACCCGATGTTCGCGCGGCTGGTCATGTTCGGGTACAGGGCGAAGTTCTGGAAGACCATCGCCATGTCCCGGCCGGACGGCGGCAGGTCGTTGGCGTACTCGCCGTCGAGCAGCAGTCGGCCCTCGTCGATCTCCTCCAGCCCGGCGATCATTCTGAGCACGGTCGACTTGCCGCAGCCGGACGGGCCGAGCAGCACGAGGAACTCGCCGGGGGTGATGTCCAGCGACAGCCGGTCCACCACGCGGGCGCCCCGCGTGTAGGACTTGCTCACATCGTGCAGGGAGATGGCGCGTGTCATGAGGTGCCCCCGAGGGGTCATCAGGGCGCTGGTGCTCCGCGGTCGGAAGCCCCGTACGGGTCGTACGGGGCTGTGGGTCACGGAAGTTAACGGAATGTGTGCGGCCTGGGGAAGAGACCGGACAGGATCGGGGGCTCCGGTCCATCTGGTGAGAAGGCGGACGACCAGGCCCGGCCGCCGGTGAGGGAGTGGTCCGGGTCAGCGGATGCCGGTGAGGGAGTGGCCGGGTCAGCGGATGCCGGTGAGGTGGGCGAAGACGACCACGTTTCCGGAGTAGCCCTTCCTGCGGTCGTAGCTGCCGCCGCAGGTGATCAGGCGCAGCTCGGGACGGCCCCGGGCGCCGTAGACCTCCTGACTGGGGAAGTGCGCCTTCTCGTACGACTTGATCTTGTCGACCGTGTAGACGGCGATCCGCCCGTCGGCGCGGCGGGCCTGGACGATCCGGCCGCGCTTCAGCTCGGGCAGCCCGGCGAAGACGGCCGGTCCGCTGTCCGTGTCCAGGTGTCCGACGGCCACGGCGGTGCCCTGCTCGCCGGGCGAGGCGCCGTGCCGGTACCAGCCGACGAGTGTGGGGTCGTCGTCCGGCGGCGCGGTGAGGCGGCGGTCGCGGTCGAGGCCGAGGTCCATGACCGGGGCGTCGAGGCGGAGGTAGGGGATGAGGAGGCGGGTGGCCCGGGAGCGGGGCAGGGGGCGGGGGCCGGTCGCGGGGCGGGGCTTGCGGACGGCGGGGGCGGCTGGCTTGGGAGCGGGGCGGGGGGCGGCGGCTGCGGGCCGGGGGTGGGGCGGGAGCGTGGCGGGGTTGGGGGTGCGGGGCGCTGGACTCCGGCGGGTGTTGGTGACGCCGCCGCCCGGGGGCTGGAGCCCTTGGGCGCGGGGGGCGTTGCCGGCGGGCCCTGGGGTGCGGGCCGGGGGTGCGGGGGGCCGGGATGGGCCGGTGCGGGGGCCGGCGGGGTCGTGGGGGTCGGCCGGCCGAGCAGCGGTGCCGGTGCCGGTGCCGGAGGGTCGCGGCAGGGCGGCCTCACCTGCGCCGGAGGCACCGGGCAGGGGGGCATCGCCCGCACCGGGCGCCCCGGGCAGGGCAGCCGTCCCCGTGCCGGAGCCCGCCGGGTGGGCGGCCGTGGTGAAGTCCGGCGGGAGGGCCGTGACCGTGCCGCCGGCGTCTTCGCCCCGGTCCCAGGAGACGCCGACCACCACCAGCAGCGAAACGGCCACCACGATCGTCCGCGTCAGCCGATAGGCACGCGTCCGGCGCCAGGGCCTACGGGGCCGTCGGGGCCACGCGCCGGGGGAGCCGGGGGCAGCTGCGTACCGCCCCGCCCGGACGGAACCGGAGCCGGAGCCGGAACCGGAGCCGGAGACGGAGCCGGAGACGGAGACGGAGCCGGAGACAGAGACGGAACCACGCCCGGCCCGGGGGCCCGCACCAGAGCCGGCCCCCCGGCGAATCCCCGGAACATCGGCAGCAGCAGGCCCGCGCCGACGCACCGGGGCGGCGGTGGATCCGGAACCCGAACGGGCGCCCCGGGCCCCGAGGCCGGCGGCGGCACCCCGTCGGCCCGGCGGAGCCGCCGCGGCCCCGGCCCCTCCCCCGCGCCGCCCCGACGGCGCGTCGGCGGAACCGGAACCGGAACCCGAACCGAGACCAACACCGACACCGGCACCGGCACCGGCACCGGCACCGGAGCCTGAACCGACACCGGAGCCGGAGCCGGCGCCACGCCGAACCGCCGAGGCGGCACCGTGTCCGGCACCGCCTCCACGCCGCCTTTCCGGCCCGGCGTCGGGACCGAGCGCGTCCCCGCTCCGCCCCGGCCGGGGGGCGGAGCGCTCCGCGGATCGTGCCTTACGCGGCGCCATCGGGGCGGCGACGGAGCCGGAACCAGACCGTCCCGGCGACGGCGGCCAGGCCGACCGCGGCCGCGCCGGTGACCGGCGTGAAGGCCTCACCGCGGGCGATGCCGCCACCGCCCGCGGGCGGGCCGCCGACCGGCGTCGTCGGCTTCGAGGTCGGGCAGTCGACCTTGAACACCTTGAACTTGCCCGCGCCGTGGGCCTGGTCGGTGAGCCACGTCAGCTTGTACTGCCCGTTGGGCAGGTCGACGGCCGTGGTACGGCCCGCACCGGTCGCGTCGGCGGTGAAGGTGCCGGTGCGTGTGGCTCCACCCGGGACCTCGGGCTGGGTCTGGATGGTCCAGTTGACCTTCTCGCGCGCGTCGAAGTTGAACGCGGCGAGGTAGAAGTCGCAGACCTTCGGGTCGTTGCGCTGATTGGCCGCGGCCGTCGTGCTGGCGTGGATCTTGACGTCTCCGTTGTCCCCCGGGATCGGAGCGGCGACGGCGGACACCCCGCTCAGGGTGGTCCCTGCGAGGGTGAGGGCGGCGAGGACGGCGGTGCGGGTGCCGGCACGACGCGCGAGGGGTACGACGGGCATGAACATGCCTCCAAGTCAGATGATTTACATACAAACACCTCGTCACCTGACTCTCTGTCACCTCACGGCCGAAAAGGCCGCAGCACCGCCCTACGACGCGTCAGATATCGCTCTTCCGGCGCAGCGACACCCCACGCCTGAGGCCTCTGCGTGCCTCGGGGACCTCGCCGCCCGCCTCCTCCGACACGTCGGGCTCGTCCGGCTCATCCGGGTCGCCCGGCATCTCCCGCCCCTCCGGCTCCTCCGGCTCCTTCGGCGACCGCACCGCGACCCCGGACGAGAGCAGCAACAGCACGCCCAGCATGACGAACGGCGCCGCCACACCCGCGACTCCGGCGATCAGTCCCGCCGCGGCGGGCGCGGCGACCTGGCCGAGCCGGTTGCCGGTCAGGCGCAGGGCCAGAGCCGTGGAGCGGGCGTCGTCGGGGGCGGCCTGGACGACCGTCGTCATGGACAGCGGCTGACCGACCCCGAGGCAGAAGCCCAGCGCGGCCAGCAGCAGGCCGAGCGCCCACACCGGCACCGGCAGGGCGATGCCCGCGCAGAGCAGGGCGGCGAGCAGACAGGTGAGCGTCAGCAGCAGGGTCCGGCCGAGCAGCCGCAGCAGGGGCGTGAGCACCATGCGGCAGGCGATCGTCGCCGCGGCGCGCAGGCTGAGCAGGACGCCGATCACGGACGGCGCGATGCCCCGGTGTTCGCCGACGACCGGCAGGTAGGCGGTCAGGATGTCCGTCGCGGACAGCACGGCGAGGCTGATGAAGATGCCCGCCGGCACCCCCCGGGTGCGCAGGATGCCCCCGACCGGGATCCGGTCGCCCTTGTCCGGGCGGGACGCGGACGCCGTGCTGCGATGCTCGATGCGCCACAGCGAGGTGAACGCGACCGCCGCCGTCGCACCCGCCACGATCAGGGCCAGCGCGCTGCTGCCCGCCATGTCGTCGCCGCCGATGAGCGCGCCCGCGGCGACCGGGCCGACCAGCTGGCCGAGGGCGGCGCCGATGGTGAAGTGGCCGAAGTTGCGGTCCTGTTCGTGCGGCGCGGACTGGCGGGCGACCAGGGACTGGGAGCCGATGACGAAGCACAGGTGCCCGAGGCCCATCACCCCGCTCCACAGGGACATCGTCCACAGGGAGCCGGCGACGCCGCTGAGGGCGCAGCCGCCGGATATGAGCACCACGCCGACCGGCAGCAGGGGCGCGCAGCGGCCGTGGTCGGTGCGGCGGCCCAGGGGCACGGCGGCGAACAGGGGCAGCAGCGCGTAGACACCGGCGATCACACCGATCGCGCGCTCGTCCGCGCCCAGAGCGAGGGCCCGGTAGGAGACGGCGGGCCGGGCCATCGACACCGCCCCCTGCGCGAAACTGAAGGCGACGACGAGGCGGAGCAGCCAGCCGCGGTTCCCACCGGGCCTCACGATGGCGTCCTCCATGGGTGGCTAGATGATCCCGAACAGCATGCCCGCGCCGAGGATGACCAGGCAGGTGAGGGCGGCCCACTTCACGACGAACTTGGTGTGGTCGCCGAACTCCACCTTGGCCATGCCGACCAGGACGTAGACGGCCGGCACGAGCGGGCTGGACATGTGCAGCGGCTGGCCGACCAGCGAGGCGCGGGCCATCTCCAGCGGGGTGACCCCGTGCGCGGCACCGGCCTCGGCGAGGACGGGCAGGACACCGAAGTAGAAGCCGTCGTTCGACATGAAGTACGTGAGCGGCAGGCTCAGGATGCCGGTGACGAGGGCCATGTGCGGGCCCATGCTGCCGGGGATGACGTCCACCATCCACTTGGCCATGTGGTCGACCATGCCGGTGCCCTGGAGGACGCCGGTGAAGACGGCGGCGGCGAAGACCATGCCGGAGACGTTGAGGACGTTGTCGGCGTGGGCGGCCAGGCGGGCCCTCTGGGCGGGGATGTGCGGGAAGTTCACGGAGAGGGCGAGCGCGGCGCCGATCAGGAACAGCACCGGGATCGGCAGCCACTCCATGATCATGGCGGTGAGCAGGGAGACCGTGAGGAGCGCGTTGAACCAGTAGAGCTTGGGACGCAGGGTCGCCCGGTTCGGGTCGAGGCCCTGGAAGTCGTCGTCGTCCGCGGAGTCCGTGGAGTCCCCGGAGCCCTCGGGAACGTCGGTGCCGGAGCCCGTGCCACCCGTACCGGCCGCGGCGCCCTTGCGCATCGAGACCTTGCCGTCGCCGGAGCCGCCGGAGCCGACGAGGACCGTCTCGGTCTCCTTCTCCTCCTCCAGCACGTCGTCCAGCGTCAGCACGCCCAGCCGCCGGCGCTCGCGCACACCGAGCACGTAGGAGAGGACGAAGACGAAGAGCAGGCCCACCAGGAGCGCCGGGATCATCGGGACGAAGATGTCGCTGGCGTCGAGCTTCAGCGCGGTCGCGGCGCGGGCGGTCGGGCCGCCCCACGGAAGGGTGTTCATCACGCCGTTGGCCATGGCGGCGACACCGGTCATCACGACCAGGCTCATCTTCAGGCGCTTGTACAGCGGGTACATCGCCGAGACGGTGATCATGAAGGTCGTCGAGCCGTCGCCGTCCAGCGACACGATCGCGGCGAGCACGGCGGTGCCGACGACGATCCGCATCGGGTCGGCTTTACAGAATTTGAGAATGCCGCGGACGATCGGGTCGAAGAGACCGACATCGATCATCACGCCGAAATAGACGATCGCGAACATGAGCATCGCCGCGGTGGGGGCGAGGTCGGTCACGCCGTCGAGGACGTAGTCGCCGAGGTGGGCGCCCTTGCCGACGAACACGCAGAACAGCGCGGGAATCAGCACGAGCGCCGCGATCGGCGACATCTTCTTCATCATGATCAGGACCAGGAAGGTCGCGATCATGGCGAAGCCGAGGATGGTCAGCATGAGTGGATACCTAACGTTCGCCCTTGAACATCCCACCAGGGCCGGCGGTGTCCGAGACGTTAGGTGCCGTCAAGCAGCGTTAACAAGACGTTGACGTGCGAGCAATAAGAGCAAAACTGCTGGTCACAGCTTTGCTCAGGTCAGAGCGGTGAGCTTTTCGGTCACTGTGGGGGATTCCGGCGCGGTCCCGGGGGCGACTTCGACGGGTACGCCGTTGAGGACCGCGTTGCCCGACAGCGGGTCGAGCAGACGGCCGTCGAGGAGCTGGTTGACGTTGACGCCGGGGTCGGTGGAGGCGTGGCTGAGGCGGGTGCCGGGACGGTCGTGGCCCCAGCCGTGGGGCAGACTCACCACACCCCGGCGGACCGCGTCGGTGACCTCGGCCTTCACCGTCACCTCTCCCCCGGCGCCCTTCACCCGCACCGGCTCCGCGTTCCGCACGCCCAGCCGCTCGGCGTCCTCGGGGTGGATGTGCAGGGTGCAGCGGTTCGAGCCGCCGGTGAGGGCGGGCACGTTGTGCATCCAGCTGTTGTTGGAGCGCAGATGACGGCGGCCGACCAGGACGAGTCCCTCGGGGCGTTCCGCGAGGGCCGCGCGCAGGCGGGGCAGGTCGTCCGCGATCGGGCCGGGCAGCAGCTCCACCTGGCCGCTGCGGGTCTTCAGGGGCTGCGGCAGGCGGGGTTCGAGCGGGCCGAGGTCGATGCCGTGCGGGTGCGCGAGCAGCTTCTCCAGGCTGAGTCCGTCCGGTCGTACGCCGAAGCCGTCGCCGTAGGGGCCGAGGCGCAGCATCATGTCGAGCCGGCGCTCGGGGCCGGTGTCGCCGGTGAGCCGGCCGGCGAGCTCGCGCGGGTCGCCGCCGTGGACCGGCGAGTGCGGCTCCTTCACCGCCTTGCCGAGGGTCTGGTCGATGACCATCCGGTCGACGGCCGCCGGGTCGGCTCCGTGCATGCCCGTGACGGCCAGGATCAGCCGCGCCAGGATCTCCGTCTCCGCCATGCGGCCGGGTTCCAGGGGGATCGCGGGGCGGGTGTAGCGGACCTGGTTGCGTACGGCGAGGGTGTTGAAGGCGAAGTCGTGGTGCGGGCTCTGGGAGGGCGGGGGCGGGGGCAGGACCACGTCGGCGTGGCGCGAGGTCTCGTTGAGGTACGGGTCGACGCTGACCATGAAGTCGAGCGAGTCGAGGGCCTTGTCGAGGCGGTCGCCGTCGGGCGCGGACAGCACGGGGTTGGCGGCGACGGCGATCAGCGCGCGCACCGGCTCGCCCTCCTCGGTGGCGGTGTCGATCTCCTCCGCGAGGGCGGAGAGGGGGAGTTCGCCCTTCGCCTCGGGGTGCCGGCTCACCCGGGAGTGCCAGCGCCCGAGGGCGAAGCCGCGGCCGGGTCCGGCGGGGCGCGGGGTCTTGTCGGTGGCGGCCTGCGGGAAGAGCGCGCCGCCGGGCCGGTCGAGGTTGCCGGTGAGGATGTTCAGGACGTCGACGAGCCAGCTGGCCAGGGTGCCGTGCGGGACGGTGCAGCTGCCGATCCGGCCGTAGACGGCGGCGGTGGGGGCGGCGGCCAGCTCGCGGGCGAGGGTGCGGATGACGCCGGCCTCGACGTCACAGGCCTCCGCGACCGCCTCGGGCGTGAACTCCCGCAGTTCCCCGGCGAGTTCCTCGACGCCCTGGACGTGCGGGGTCGGGTCGACGAGGCCCTCGTCGTAGAGCACCTGGGCCATCGCCGCGAGCAGCAGCGCGTCGGTGCCGGGCCGGACGGCGACGTGCCGGTCGGCGAGCTTCGCGGTGCGGGTGCGCCGCGGGTCGATCACGACGAGGGTGCCGCCGCGGGCCTTGAGGGCCTTCAGCTTGCCGGGGAAGTCGGGGGCGGTGCACAGACTGCCGTTGGACTCCAGCGGGTTGGCGCCGATCAGGAGCAGATGGTCGGTGCGGTCGAGGTCGGGCACCGGGATGGCGTTGGCGTCGCCGAAGAGGAGGCCGCTGGAGACGTGCTTGGGCATCTGGTCGACCGTGGAGGCGGTGAAGACGCTGCGGGTGCCGAGCCCGGCGAGCAGGACGGTCGGGTAGAGGGCACCGGCCATGGTGTGCACGTTGGGGTTGCCGAGAACGACGCCGACGGAGTTCGGGCCGTGCCGTTCCACGACGGGCCGGATGCCGGCGGCGACCGCGTCGAAGGCCTCCTCCCAGGTGGCCTCGCGCAGCTCGCCGTCCCGTCGTACCAGCGGGGTGCGCAGCCGGTCGGGGTCGGAGTCGACGGCCCCGAAGGAGGCGCCCTTGGGGCAGATGAACCCCTGACTGAACACGTCGTCGCGGTCACCTCGGGCGTGGGTGACGCGCGTTCCCTCGATGGTGAGGGTCAGGCCGCAGGTGGCCTCGCACAGGGGGCAGATACGCAGGGCGGTGCGGGACACGGGTCCTCCCGGGGCGGCGGCTACGGTGACGCGCTGACGCGCCCGAGCATACCGACCGGTATGCACGGTGGGGAGGCCCTCGCGGGATTCGGCCGGTCGAGCAGTGGAGGCCTGCGCGGGATCCAGGTCAGTCGAGCACCCGCGCCAGATAGGCCCGCAGCATCTCCCGGGCCTCGTCGATGATCCGCCGGTCCCCCTCCGGCGCGACCCGGAACGCCAGGTGCACGAGGGTGTCGGCGGTCTCGACGGCGATGAGGAAGACGCGGCGCAGATCCTCGTCGGGCTCGCGGTCGAGGTATCCGGAGAGAAGCTCGGTGAGGCGGTCGGCGACGCGGTGGTTGGGTTCGGCGCGGGCGCCGACCGGGATCTGGTTGCCGAAGTCGACGAGAGAGAAGCCGGGCGCGGTGCGCTTCATCTCCAGGTACTCGTCGAGCATGACGTCCATGGCCGTGCGCCAGCCGCCGTCCTCGCCGGTCTGCCGCAGGCGCTCGGTCACGCGCACGGTGTACCGCTCCAGGTTGCGCTGCGCCAGCGCGTCGACCATCTGACGCTTGTTGCCGAAGAAGCGGTAGACCGAACCGATCGGGACCGAGGCCCGCTGGGCGACGGCACGGGTGCTCAGGGCGTCGTAGCCGACCTCGTCGAGGAGATCGGCGCAGGCGTCGAGGATCCGGGTCAGCCGTTCGGCACTGCGCCGCTGCACGGGCGCACGACGGAGCGATGTCGCGGGGGGCACGGGCTTCATGATGCCCCTCCGGCGCGGTCGGGTGAACCTCGCCCCCCGGTGTCCGTGCCCTGTGTCCGGGCCTTGCGCCGGGAGGCCGCGTCCGGCGGGACGCCCGGGCCGGGCTCCGAGGACGTGATGTCGGCCGTGCTCTCCACGGGCTTGCCGTCCACCGCCCACACGGTGCCGTCGTCGGCGTAGAGGCGGGCCGTGACGTGGTGGGTGCCGCGCGGCACGAGGCGGGTGTCCAGGCGGTAGGCAAGGGCGCGCAGCCGGGTGACGGGACGGCCGTCGACGAAGAGGCGCGCGAGACCTCGTCCGGCCACCGCGCGGGCCGCCGCGCCGGTCGGGGAGAAGCGGAAGTTCCGCACGCTCAGGCGCACGTCCCAACCGCCGGCGGCGTCGGGCTGCACCTCGATCCCGACGTCGGGGGCGTCCTCCTGCCCGACCTCGCGATAGGGCCGCCCCTCCTGGTCCCGGTCCTCCAGGATCTTGCCCACCGGTGCCGCCGACCCGGCACCGTCCTGGGCGTCGCCGGAGCCGCAGCCCGCGGATCCGGCCAGCAGGAGAACACAGACCGCGAGCGCGGCAAGAGGTCTCCGTGTCCACGTCATGTCCGGGAGCGTAGAACACACGTCCGGCCCGGCGGATCGTTCTCAAGTCGGGTTCAGGTCATCCGTCGAGAGGATGCCGCGCGCCCCTCTTGCGTCGGGGAAAACGCAATCCTACGGTACTGCATAGGAATCAATCGGCAAGGGAGCAGCGATCATGGGCGATGGGGGCACCACCCGCGCGAGCGGGTTCGAGCCTGGAGGAGCGCGGAAGACCGCCGAAGGGCTGACCTACCTCTCCGGCTTCGGCAACGAGCACAGCTCGGAGGCCGTCCCGGGCGCACTGCCCGAGGGCCGCAACTCGCCCCAGCGGGCCCCGCTCGGGCTGTACGCGGAGCAGCTGAGCGGTTCGGCGTTCACCGAACCGCGGGCGCACAACCGCCGCTCGTGGCTGTACCGGATCCGCCCCTCGGCCGCGCACCCGGCGTTCACCCGGACCCACAGCGGCTCGATCCGCACCGCCCCCTTCACCCAGACCGTGCCCGATCCCAACCGCCTGCGCTGGAACCCGCTGCCCGACCCGGCACCCGAGACCGACTTCCTGGCGGGCCTGTGGACCCTGGGCGGCAACGGTGACGCCACCCAGCGGACCGGCATCGCCGTGCATCTCTACTCGGCCAACGCCTCGATGGACCGGGTGTTCAGCGACGCCGACGGCGAGTTGCTGATCGTCCCCGAGCGCGGCGGGCTGCTGCTGCACACCGAGTTCGGCCTGCTCCATGTGGAGCCGGGACATGTGGCGCTCGTTCCCCGTGGGGTCCGCTTCCGTGTGGAGCTCCTGGACACGGCGTCCGACGGCGGGCAGAGCCCGACGGCCCGCGGCTATGTGTGCGAGAACTACGGCGCCCCCTTCCGCCTCCCCGACCTGGGTCCGATCGGCGCCAACGGGCTCGCCAACCCCCGGGACTTCCGCGCACCGGTGGCGGCGTACGAGGACGTCGAGGGCCCGGTGGAGGTGGTGAACAAGTTCTGCGGCAACCTGTGGACGGCCACCTACGACCACTCCCCGCTCGACGTCGTCGCCTGGCACGGCAACCATGTGCCGTACGTCTATGACCTGCGGCGTTTCAATGTGCTCGGCACCATCACCTACGACCACCCCGACCCGTCGATCTTCACGGTGCTGACGTCTCCGTCGGACACCCCGGGGCTGGCGGGTGTCGACTTCGTGGTGTTCGCGCCGCGCTGGCTGGTGGGCGAGGACACGTTCCGGCCGCCGTACTTCCACCGGAACGTGATGACCGAGTACATGGGCCTGATCGAGGGCGCGTACGACGCGAAGGCGGAGGGCTTCGTGCCGGGCGGCGGTTCGCTGCACAACATGATGTCGGCGCACGGCCCGGACCGGGAGACGTTCGACCGGGCGAGCGCCGCGGAGCTGAAGCCGCAGAAGATCGACGACGGTCTGGCGTTCATGTTCGAGACGCGCTGGCCGCTCACCCTCACCCCGCACGCGGCACGCGCGGAACACCTCCAGCAGCGCTACGACGACGTCTGGCGGGGCCTGGAGCGGCACTTCCGCCCCTGAGGGACCCCTTGCACTGATCATTTCCTACCGGTACGGATGGCCCGTGACCTCCTTCGCCCCGGATTCCATCGTCCTGAACCGCAAGCTGCCGCTGTGGTATCAGGTGTCGCAGTCGCTGCGCGCCTCGATCCTCGGCCGCTCGCCCCAGGACCCGCTGCGGCTGCCCACCGAGGAGCAGCTGGCCGGGCACTACGGCGTGAGCGTGCTGACGATGCGGCAGGCGCTGAAGGAGCTGGAGGACGAGGGGCTGATCTCGCGCCACCGCCGGCGGGGCACGTTCATCGAGCCGCACGCGCGACGGGGTTCCCCGGTGCGCCTGCTCGGCTCGGTGGACGCGATCGTGGCCCAGCAGTCCGGCATGACGACCGAGCTGCTGGACCACGGCAGCGGGGCCGTGCCGGGCGAACTCGCCGAGTTCTTCCCGGATGTCCGGGAGGTGTCGACGTACCACCGGCTGCGCAGCGACGAGAAGACCGGTGAGCCGACGAACCACGCCCGCAACTACGTGCGCCCCGAACTGGCCGCGCGGATCGACCTGGACGACCTCGTCCGGTGGCCCATGACCAAGGTGCTGCGGGACGTGGTGGGGGCGGACATCAGCCGCATCACGGACACGGTGGAGGCGCGGCTGGCCGACCCGGAGACCTCGAAGCTGCTCCAAGTCCCCCTGCTGAGCCCGATCCTGCACTACACCGGGGTGACGTACGACGCCGACGGGCGGCCTCTGGACGTGGCCGTCATCCACTACCGGGGGGACCGGTTCTCCTTCACGGTGACCCTGGACGCCACGTGAGCGCTCCGCTGGAAGCACCGCGCCCGTCCGCGCGCCGGCGGGGGCCGGTCGCGCCGTTCCCCGCGCCCGTTCGGGGCGCTGGATCCGTCGTACGATGCCCAGCGTGACGCACGACGACGCTCCGCTGCTGGCGGACCTCATGCCGTGGTCCGTCGCACCGCCGCGGCTCGGCCGGGGCTGGCCGGCGGCCCCCGACGCGGGGTCCCTGAAGGCCCGCTGGGACGCCCTGGTCAAGGCCGAGGGCCCCGACCGCGAGTCGCTGTTCGAACCGACGCGGTCGCGCACGCTGCACACGGCGGTCGGCCGGTTGCCGGGCCGAAGCGGCAGCGGCGGCACGGAGAAGCTGGTGCGCGCCTCGGGACCCTGCCCGGAGCCGGTGCGCGTGCTGCTCGCGCCCTACGACGAGCAGTGGCTGATCCCCGACCAGCGGCTGATCGACGCGGCCCGCCCGGAGCTGTGGCGGGTGGCGGACGAGCGGCAGGTCTTCGCGGCGGAGGCACCCGGGGCCACCCCTCCCCTGCTCGTCACCTCCCTGCTCCCGCTGCTCCGCCCCGGCCGGGTCCGCCCGCTGTTCCGCCGCCCGGGCGGCAGAGAGCCGAATCTGGCCCCGGGTCTGCTGGAGCACCTCGGCAGCAGGCTGGGCAGCGTCCCGGCGCCGCTGGACGTGCTCGCCTGGATCACGGCCACGGTCCGCCCGGACCTCACCGTCCCGCTCACCGGGGACGCCGACGCGTGGGAGCGGGGCCTGGAGCTGGGGCACCGGCTGCTGTGGCTGATGCGCCGCGACGGCGAACGCCCGAAGCTGCCCGGCGGCCGCCGCCCCTATGTCCGCGCCCCACTGCCCTCCCGGCCCGTGACGCTGCGCTACGACCGGGACGAGGAGGCCCTGTTCCTGGACGAGGGCCGCGTCTCCCCGGTGCCGCCGCAGGCCTGGGACTTCGAGGTGAGCGGAGTGCGCGTCCTGGAGCAGTGGTTCGCGACCCGCGTCGCCGTCCCCGAGCCGGGCACGCTGGCGGCGATCCGTCCCGCCACCTGGCCCCAGGTCTGGACGTCGGAGCTGCTGGAGCTGATCACCGTCCTCGCGCTCCTGGCCGAACTGCGTCCCCTGGAGGAGCCGGAGGTCCCCGACCCTGTCACGGCGACGGACCTGGGCAAGGCCGGCGTCCTCCCGGTGCCGAGCGCGGCCCGCCGCCCGGCGTCGGTGCTGGAGGGGCCCGAGGAGGGCCCCGAGGGGCAACTGGCGCTGCTCTAGCCGCGCCGGCTGCTTCAGCCGCGCCGGCTGCTCCGGCTGGTCTGGCTGGTCTGGCTGGTCTGGCTGGTCTGGCTGCTTCAGCGCGACTCGGGGTCGAAGGCGTCCAGGACGCGTTCGAGCGCCCGTCTGAACACGGCCTCCAGATCGACCGGCCCGCTCTGCTCCGTGAAGGCCGCCATCATCCGCGGATAGGCGCCGGTGGCGATCTGGCTGCCGAGATAGGCCATGCGGACCGCGTTCTCCTCCTCCGCCGTCCACGGCATGGAGCGGGTGCGCTCAGCGGTCGCGATCTCGTTCCCGGCGTAGGCCGTCACGACGGCGTTGAGGAGCGCGACCAGTTCCGTCTTCGTGCCGGCCGGCACGTCGAGCGGTTCGAGGCACGCCAGACAGTGCTCCAGGTAGCGCAGGGTGTTGGGGCTGAAGCCGAACACCCCCGGCATCAGACGCGGCACCCAGGTGTGGCGGTACATGATCGCGCGCGTCTCCTCCGCGTTGCGGAGCATGTCGGCGCGCCAGTCGCCGGTGGGCTCGAACATCTCGTGCTCGGCACCGACGGCGTCGATCATCAGCTCGTAGAGGTCCTCCTTGCGGGGGACGTAGTTGTACAGCGACATCGTGCCGCAGCCCAGTTCGGTCGCGACATGGCGCATCGTCACCCCGTCCAGCCCGTCCGCGTCGGCGATCCGCACCGCCGCCGCCGCGATGTCGGCGCGGGTGAACGCCGGTTTCGGCCCACGGCCGGTGCGCTCGGGGCGCGCCCAGATCACTTCGGGTACGGCCGCTCGGCCCGCCATCGATCATCACCTCTGCCTCCATCCTAGTTACGTACAGCGTACGTAGTGCGCTATGGTCATGCCATGACTTCTACGTACGCTGTACTTAGTGAAGGTCTGGAGAAGCGGTTCGGGGAGGTCCATGCCCTGCGCGGGCTGGACCTCGCGATCGCCGAGGGGACGGTCTGCGGGGTCCTCGGGCCGAACGGGGCGGGCAAGACGACGGCCGTACGGCTGTTGACGACGCTGCTGCGGCCGGACGCGGGCTCCGCCCGGGTGGCGGGCCACGACCTCGTCCGGGAGCCCGCCGCCGTACGGGCCCGGATCGGCGTCACCGGGCAGGACACGTCGATCGACGGAGACCTCACCGGACGCCAGAACCTCCAGCTGTTCGGCCGGCTCCACCGGGTGCGCGGCCCGGCCGCCCGGACCGCGGAACTCCTCGACCGCTTCGGCCTGTCCGAGGCCGCCGACCGTCCCGCGTCCACCTACTCCGGCGGCATGCGCCGCCGCCTGGACCTCGCGGCGAGCCTGACCCGCCGCCCCGACGTGCTGTTCCTGGACGAGCCGACGACCGGCCTCGATCCGGCCAGCCGCACCCTCATCTGGGACGTGGTGCGCGGCCTGACCGCCGAGGGCACGACCGTGCTGCTCACCACCCAGTACCTGGAGGAGGCCGACCAACTGGCCGACGACATCGCCCTGGTGGACCGGGGCCGGGTCGCGCACACCGGCTCCCCGGCGCAGCTCAAGTCGCTCGTCGGCGCGCACGCCGAGGTCGTCGTGCCGGACGCGGACGTGCTGGCGAAGGCCGCGGCCGTGCTCGACCGGCTGACGGGCGCGCAGCCGTCGTTCGACCACGAGCGCAACGCCGTCGGCGCGGTCAGCAAGGACCCGACGCTCACGATCCCGCTGCTGGTGCGCGCGTTGGACACGGCCGGGGTGCCGCTGCTCGACGTGAGCCTGCGCCCGCCGACCCTCGACGACGTGTTCCTGCGTCTGACGGAGACCTCGACCGAGACGACCGACGAGAAGGAGCGTGCCGCATGAGCATGCTGGCGTACGACGGGACCGCGATGCTGGGCCGCCAGCTGCTGCGGATGCGGAACAACCCGGGGCTGCTGATCCTCACGCAGGTCATGCCGATCAGCATGCTGCTGTTCTTCGGCTACGTCTTCGGCAGCGCGCTGGCGGTGCCGGGCGAGGCGTACCGGTCGTTCCTGGTGCCGGGCCTGCTGGTGGCGACCGCCTCGGGCGGGATCATGACCGGCATGTTCCAGGCGGCCGGGGACACGCACCGGGGTGTGACGAACCGCTTCCGTACGCTGCCGATGAGCCGGGCGGCGGTGCCGCTGGGGCAGGCCGCGGCGGACCTCGTGGCCACGACCGCGGGGACCGTGCCGTTCCTGCTGGTGGGTCTCGCCGTGGGCTGGCGGATCGAGGGCAGCCCGCTCGCGGCTCTGGGGGCGTTCGCGCTGCTGCTGCTGTTCCGCTTCGCGTGCACCTGGGCCGGGATCTACCTCGGCCTGCTCACCCGCAACGAGGAGGCGGCCGGTCAGCTGGGCGGTGCGACATTCCTGCTGCCGCTGCTGTCCAGCGCCTACATCCCGACGAGCGGGCTGCCGGGCTGGCTGCGGACGGTCGCGGAGTGGAATCCGATCAGCGCGGTGGCCACGGCCCTGCGGGACCTCTTCGGCAACGCGCCGGTGCCCGACGGGGCGGCCTGGCCGGTGGCCCACCCTGTCGCGGGGTCGCTGTTGTGGTGCGCCGTACTGCTCGGGGTGTTCGTGCCGCTGGCCGTGCGCCAGTACGCGCACGGGGAGCGGTGAACGAGCGGCCGCCTGAGCCGCGGGCGTGGCCCCCGGTCACTGCCGGGCGGGGATGAGGCACCGACAGGGGGCGTGCCGCGCTCGGGAACACACCTGGCGTCGCTGCGAGCCGCGGGGATGACGGACGACGAGTGTCGCAGCGCTGTGCCAGGAGCGGTGTGACCGCCCGAGCGCGGGCCCCTACCTGCTGCCGAACAGCGAGCGGCGCAGTCGGCGCAGCGGCGCGAAGAGCGAGACGCGACGCACGCGCGCGCCCCTGCCACTGCGGTCGTGCGGCTGACGCGCGGTCAGTTCCCGCATCAGCGAGGTCGCCTCGACCGTCTCCCGCTGGGGGACGGCAGGGCCGCCCAGCACCGAGAGGTGGCGGTCGAGGCGCGAACTGGTCGCGCTGCTCCCGCAGGTGATCGCAGGGACCCTGGCCCTGCTGCGCACTGTTATCTGATCCATGTCACTCCCCACCCGTACGAGTCCACCCGGCCCGGGCAGGTTAACCCTATCGCCCCGTCCGGGCACTCGTGTATCGCGGTCACAGGATTCACCTTCCCCATAAGGGGGTTGACGATGTATCTCCGATTACTCTCCGAATCCAACAGATTTCAGGGCGAGTTGGACGATCGGCTGCGTAGTGGGCTGCGGCGATCCTCCACCGGGCTCGACGGTCACGGCCAGTGACGTCGCGGAAGTCCCCAGACCCGTTGCGACCAGGGGCGTGTCGCCCTCGAAGAGCCCGAGGGAGCGGGGTTGCGCGCCCGGGCGCATGAGCCACAACTGGTGCACGCGGCCACCCGAAGGGGCTCCGTATCCGCCGAGGGTGACCACCGCACTCCCCTCCGTGGCGGAAGCGACCACTCCGATGGTGCGGCCCCGGCCGTCCCGGCCACTGCTCGCACGGGCGTCCGGAGCTGCCAGAACGTGGGCGATCTCACGTGACCGATCTTGCTCGGCGGTCAGCCGGTCCTGGGTCCGGTTCGCCTGTACGGCGAACAGCGAGGCGACGACGAGGGCCGCGGCGGCGGTGGCCGTGGCGAAGGGCACGAACAGCGGGATCCGGCGCCGCTGCCGCGGCGGCGGCTGGGCGCCCCAGACGTGCGGCGGCAGCTTCGTCGCCCGCGCCCGGGCCGGCTCACGCTCCGCGCCCCGCGGCGCCGGGTCCTGCGGAGTCGTCCGGACGGCGAGCATGACCCGGTCGCGCAGCGCGGCCGGGGGCGGGGCGGTCGTGGACCAGGCGAGCCGGACGGCGTCCTCGGTCAGGGCGCGCACCTCGGCGGCGCAGCGGTCGCAGTCCCGAAGGTGCTTTTGGAAGCGGACCCGCTCCGGGGGCTCGAGGGCGTCCAGCGCGTAGGGCGCGGCGAGCGAGTGAAGGTCCTCGCGGCGGAAGAGGCTCATGCCACTCCTCCCAGGCACTCGCGCATCCGGGTCAGCCCGTCCCGCATGCGCGTCTTGACGGTGCCCAGCGGCAGGGAGAGCTGCTCGGCCACTTCACGGTACGTGTAGCCCTCGTAGTAGGCGAGGGTGACCGACTGGCGTTGCAGGACGGTGAGCCGGTCCAGGCAGCGGCGCACCCACTCGCGTTCGAGACCGGCCTCGACCTCCTCGGTGACCTGGTCGAAGGCGGGCTGGTTCGCGCGCAGTGCCTCGCGCCGCTCGCGCTCCCCGGCCGCCCGGGCGCTGCGGACCCGGTCGACGGCGCGGCGGTGGGCGAGGGTGAGGATCCAGGACATCGCGCTGCCCCGGCCCGGGTCGAACTTCGCCGCGGAGCGCCACAGTTCGAGCAGCACTTCCTGAGCCACCTCCTCCGACTGGGCGGGGTCGCGCACCACGCGCCGTACGAGTCCGAACACCGGGCCGGACACCACTGCGTACAGCTCCTCGAAAGCCTTCTGGTCCCCACCTGCCACGAGCAGCAGCAGCTCGTCCGCCTCCACTCGGTCCCCCTCTCCGAGGCCGCACCGGGCCTGTCCCCTCACGCGAGGCATTCGCAACGCACACACCTCCGGACGGTGTTACGGATCAGCGCGCCGAAAACGCGGGTCGCCCGGCGATGAAACAACTTCATCCACTCGCCGTAAGAACGTTTGAGATTCGACCAATCCGCTCTGCCGACCGCTCCGAATGGCGTGTGTCAGGCAAGTTGGCACGGAGGACGGACGGCATGACACCTATCTCCAGGACCGGTGCGGGACGCGCGAGCATCGCGACCGTGATCTGTGGCGCGCTGGCCGCCGGCGGGCTCGCAGCCGCCGGTGTGACCGCGCTGGAACCTGAGGCGGCCTCCGCCTCCAGCCACCGCGAGGCCCCGCTGATCTCGGGGACCCCGCAGTACGACAACACCGATGTGTACGCGTTCGTCAGCCCGGACAAGCCGGACACGACGACCATCGTCGCGAACTGGATCCCGTTCGAGGAACCGGCCGGCGGGCCCAACTTCTTCCCGTTCGCGGAGGACGCCCAGTACGACCTGCGCATCGACAGCAACGGGGACGCGCAGGAAGACCTGCTCTTCCGGTACACGTTCAAGACTCATACGAAGAACGAGAAGACGTTCCTGTACAACACGGGCCCGGTCGAGAGCCTCGACGACCCCGACCTCAACATCACGCAGACGTACGACCTCGAGCTGATCAAGCTGAAGCACCTCAAGGCCGTGTCGAAGACCAAGGTCGCCGACGACGTGCCGGTGGCGCCGTCGAACGTGGGCAAGGCGTCGATGCCGGACTACGACACCCTGCGCAAACAGGCGGTCCACAAACTCGCCGGGGGCGCCCAGACGTTCGCCGGGCAGGCCGACGACCCGTTCTTCCTGGATCTGCGCGTCTTCGACCTGCTGTACGGCGGGAACCTCTCCGAGGTCGGCAACGACACCCTCAAGGGCTACAACGTCAACTCGATCGCCCTCCAGGTGCCCAACAGCTTCATCACCGAGTCGCACGAGCAGCCGGTCGTCGGCGTCTGGTCGACGACCCAGCGCAAGAACGCCAAGGGTTACTTCTCCCAGGTGTCGCGCCTGGGCAACCCGCTGGTGAACGAGGTCGTCAACCCGCTGAAGGACAAGGACAAGTTCAACGCGTCCACGCCGCGGGACGACGCCGAGTTCCTGGAGAACGTCACCAACCCGGAGCTGCCCAAGCTCATCGAGGCGATCTACAAGATCCCGGCCCCCGCCGAGCCGCGCAACGACCTGGTCGACGTCTTCCTCAAGGGCGTCAAGGACCTCAACCAGCCGCCGCACGTGACGCCGTCGGAGCAGCTGCGCCTCAACACGTCCATCGAGCCGGCCGCCGAGCCCAAGCGGCTGGGCGTCCTGGACGGTGACAACGCGGGCTTCCCGAACGGCCGTCGCCTCACCGACGACGTGATCGACGCCTCGCTCCAGGTCGTCGAGGGCGAACTGCTGGGCGCGAAGAACGACCTCGGTGACGCGGTCGACAAGAACGACAAGAAGTTCGAGAAGTCCTTCCCGTACGTGGCCCTGCCGACCGAGGGTTCGCGCGGCCCGCTCGCCAAGGGCGTGGACGGCGGCAACGACGTCCGCAGCCAGCTGGGCGACGCGCTCCAGCCGGCCGGTGCGGAGGGCTCGGACGACATGCGCCTGATGGCCGCCTCCGCCGGGGCCGGGGCGGGCGGCATCGTCCTGATCGGCGCGGCCCTGATGTGGTGGCGCCGCATGCGGAACCGGGCCTACTGACCCGCTCCGCACTCACGAACTGGCGCGGCCCGTTTCCCCGTCCCCCCACGGCGCGGGCCGCGCCGCCGATTCCACTCACCCACCAGCACATCCGATCGAGGAGAGGTCATGCCTGCGCGTACGACCGACAGCACACCGGAGAGGCCCGACGACGACCGCGCGCCGTCGACGGCCCCGGAGCCCTGCGCCGGTGACGACGCGCACACCCCTCCTCCGGCCGGCGGAGGCGAGGCCGAGAGCAAGGCCGACATCGCGGCCGAGAGCAAGGCCGACGTCGAGGCCGAGAGCAAGGCCGACGTCGAGGCCGAGAGCAAGGCCGACGTCGAGGCCGAGAGCAAGGAAGAGAAAGTAGAGAAAGGGGACAAGGCCGAGGTGGACTCCGGTCAGCGGATCGCTGCGGTGCGGCGGGCCGCCGCAGGAGGGCGGCGGTGGCGGGCTCTGCGTCTGACGGGGTGCGCCGTGCTGCTGGCGGTCGCGGTGACCGGTGGGGCCATCGCGGTCGGGGGTGGGCAGGACCGCGGGGCCGGGGTCGACGCCGTCTCGGCGGCCGGGGCGTTGTCGCCGGGCGATCTCGCCCGGGGGGATCTCGACGCGGGGATCGCCTCCTTGCAGCAGCATCTCCGGGCCCAGCCCAAGGACTTCGGCAGTTGGGCCACCCTCGGGGTCGCCTACGTCGAGCAGGCCCGCACGAAGGGCGACCCCTCCCGGTACCCGCAGGCGCAGCGTGCTCTGAAGCGATCCCTCGGACTGGAGCCCGGCAACGACCAGGCCCTGGCGGGGCAGGCCGCCCTCGCCGCCGCCCGGCACGACTTCCCCGGCGCCCTGGCCCACGCCGACCGGGCCCTGAAGCAGAACCCCTACAACGAACGCGCCCTGTGCACCCGGATCGACGCCCTCGTCGAACTCGGCCGGTACGACGACGCCGCGAAGGCCGCCGACACCGCCGACGACAGGCGCCCCGGGATCCCCGTCTTCACGCGGTACGCGTACGTGCGCGAGCTGCGCGGCGACGTCCGCACGGCGCGTGAGGTGCTGGAGCGCGCCCTGAGCTCGGCGCACGCGCCCGCAGACGTCGCCTACGTCGCCACCGCCCTCGGCCAACTCGCCTGGAATCAGGGCGAGTACAAGACGGCCCTCGACCACTACGCCCGTGCCCTCGCCGCCGACGACGCGTACCTGCCCGCCCTGGAGGGCCGCGCCCGCGCCCAGGCCGCGAGCGGGGACCGGACGGCCGCCGTGCGGGGGCTGGAGCAGGTCGTCGCCCGGTTCCCGCTCCCCGGCCCGCTCGTCGCCCTCGGCGAGCTGTACGAGGACCGCGGCGCCGACGGCGACCGTGCGAAGGCCGGCGACCAGTACGCCCTCGTCGACGCCTGGACGGCCCTCGCCCGCGCCGGCGGCGCCAACACCGACCTCGAGACGGCCCTGGCCGCCGCCGACCACGGCGACGAGAAGGAAGCACTGCGCGCCGCCCGCGCCGAGTGGGACCGCCGCCACAGCGTGCACACCGCCGACGCCCTCGCCTGGGCCCTGCACGTCAACGGCCAGGACGAGGAGGCCCTGCCGTACGCCCGCCGGGCGACCGCCACGGGCTACCGCAACGCCGTCTTCCTCTACCACCGCGGCGTCATCGAGCGCGACGCCGGCGACAAGCGCGAGGCCCGCACGCACCTGAAGGCCGCGCTGGACCTGAACCCCGGCTTCTCGCCCCTCGGCGCGCGTGAGGCCCGTACCGCTCTCAAGGACCTGGAGGGGAACCGGTGACCCTGCGCCGGCTGTTCGCGTCCGGCGCCGCCGTCCTCACGGCCGCCTGCGCGCTCACCCTGCTGCCCGCCGCCACGGCGAGCGCCCACCCGCTGGGCAACTTCACCGTCAACCGCTACGACGGCCTGGTCGCGGCCCCCGGCGAGCTGCGGGTCCATCACGTCGAGGACCTCGCCGAGATCCCGGCGACCCAGGCGGGGCCGGACATCGAACGGCTGGGCATCGCCATGTGGGCGCGCGAGCGGTGCGCCACGGCCGCCGAGGACAGCCGCGCGACCGTCGACGGACGCGCGGTCGCCCTCACCGCCGAGCGCAGCCACGCGCGCGTGCGGCCCGGGCAGGCGGGGCTCGACACCCTCCGGGTGGAGTGCGAGCTGACCGCGCCGCTCCCGTCGGACGAGAGGACCCTGTCCCTCGGCTTCCGCGGCGCGGGTGCCTCGACCGGCCCGGGCTGGCGGGAGATCACGGCACGGGGCGACCGTATGACGCTCGCCGCCTCGGACGTGCCGGAGAAGTCGATATCGGACGAACTGACCGGCTACCCGGAGGAGTTGCTGTCCTCCCCCGCCGACACCGCGTCGGCCGCCCTGCGGGTGCGCCCCGGCGGCGTCGCCCTGGCCGAGGAGGAGCCGGACGCTCCCGCGGCCTCCGTGCTCCCGCGCGGCGCGGACCGCTGGACGCGTGCCCTGGACGACCTGGTGGCCCGGCAGGACCTCACCGCCGGCTTCGCCGCGCTGGCGCTGCTCATCGCCGTCGTCCTGGGTGCGATGCACGCGCTCGCCCCGGGCCACGGCAAGACCATCATGGCCGCGACGGCGGCGGCCCGGGGTGGCCGGGCGAGGATGAAGGACGTCCTGCCCATGGCCGCCTCGGTGACCATCACGCACACCCTGGGCGTGGTCGCCCTGGGCCTGCTGGTCACGGCCGGCTCGGCCGCGGCGCCCTCGGTGATCGCCTGGCTCGGCGTCGCCAGCGGCCTCCTGGTGACGCTGGCGGGCGCGAGCCTGGTCCGCCGCGCCCTGCGCAACCGCGCGCACACCCACCACCCGCACGGTCATCAGCACGGCCGCCCTCACGACCACGGAAGCCACACCCACGACCACGACGGCCACACCCACGACCACGACCACGACCATCACGGCAAGCAGGACCACGACCGCAAGCACAGCCACGACCACCCGCACGATCACAGCCACTCCCACTCCCACCCCCACACGGTCGAGCACACCCACGGCGGTTCCACCCACAGCCACGCCATCGCCCCCACCCTGCGCGGCACGATCCTCATGGGCTTCGCGGGCGGTCTCGTGCCCAGCCCGTCCGCCGTGGTGGTGCTGGTCGGCGCCGCCGCCCTCGGGCAGGCCTGGTTCGGTCTGCTCCTCGTTCTCGCGTACGGCGTCGGGCTGGCGCTCACCCTCACGGCCGCCGGGTACGCCGTCGTCAAGGCGGGCAGCGGCATGACCCGGCTCCTGGACCGGCGCCCCCGCTGGACGGGAGGCCCGATGGCGGCCCTGGTGCGCCGCACCGCACCGCTCGGTTCGGCCTTCGCCGTGGTGGTTCTCGGCGCCGGACTGGTGTTCAAGGGGGCGGCATCCGCACTCGGCTGAATTACGTTCGTGAGACATCGGGCGTCAGGAGAAAAGCGGACGTCGTGAGGAAAACCGACCTCAGGGGGAAGACACACCCCATGGAGATTTCGCCCGGCTGCGAATGGGGGCGCCGTGTTCGAAGAACCGGGCCATGAGCGTGTGATCGCGGGCCGCTACCGGCTCCTGGCACCGCTGGGCGAGGGTGGCATGGGAACGGTGTGGCGCGCCCGCGACGAGGTGCTGCACCGCGAGGTCGCCGTCAAGGAGGTGCGCGCCCCGTCCGGCCTGGCGGGCGACGACGTGCAGCGGATGTACGCGCGACTGGAGCGGGAGGCGTGGGCGGCGGCCCGGGTCGCCAACCGCAACGTGGTGACCGTGTACGACGTGGCCACGGACGACGGCCGGCCGTGGATCGTCATGGAACTGGTCCGTGGCCTCTCCCTGGCCGAGGTCCTCGACGCCGAGGGCCCGATGGCACCGCAGCGCGCCGCGCACATCGGCGCCGAGGTGCTGGCCGCGCTGCGGTCCGCGCACGAGGCCGGGGTGCTGCACCGCGACGTGAAGCCGGCCAACGTGCTGATCTCGAACGACGGCCGGATCGTGCTCACCGACTTCGGCATCGCCATGGTCGAGGGCAGCTCGGCGCTGACCATGACCGGAGAGGTCATCGGCTCGCCCGAGTTCCTCGCCCCGGAGCGGGCGCTGGGCCGCACGCCGGGACCGGAGTCGGACCTGTGGTCGCTCGGGGTGCTGCTGTACGCGGCGGTCGAGGGCCACTCCCCCTTCCGTCACGACACCCCGCTGAGCACGCTGCGGGCGATCGTCGACGAGGAGTTGCCGCCGCCGTACCGGGCCGGGCCGCTCGCCCCGGTGATCGAGGGGCTGCTGCGCAAGGATCCGGAGCAGCGACTGCCACCCGAGCGGGCCGAGGAGGATCTGCGGGTCGTCGCCGCAGGGGGTTCGCCTCGTGCGGACACCACACGGGCGGTTCCGTTCCCGCCGACGGTCGCGGGCCACCCCGAGCCCGCTCCCACGCCCCCGATGCCGTTCCCGGGCCGTCCGGCGGCGTCCGGGTCGACCGCGCCCACGACGGCCGCCGACCGGGACGGAGAGCGCAGGACCGGGCGGGTGCTGGTCGCGGGTGTGATCGCGCTGGCGCTCGCGGTGGGCGGGCTGACGTACGCGCTGCTGAACAACGGGGACGGCTCCGACGGCAACGACCAGGGCGCCGGGGACGGTACGCCCACGGCGACCAAGAGCCCGCCGCGCAGCACCGGGAAGGAGAAGTCCAGCCCGTCGCCGACCCCGAGCGAGTCGAAGGAGAGCAGTGCGCCGCAGCAGTCGGTGCGGGTCGCCGTGCAGGGCCGGCGCACGGACTACTCGGGCCCGTGTCCGCCGCCGAACGCCCGGGCGCCCGAGTTCACGGCGACCCTCACGGTGGGCCGGTTGCCGGCCGAGGTGAGCTACCGCTGGGTGACCCAGGACGGCCAGGTCCTCGACGGGGGCTGGAAGACGCTGTCGTTCGCGGAGGGCGGCGGCCGTTCGAAGCGGGACAGGGTGCGGGTGACGACCGAGGCGGAGAGCGGGACGTTCGAGAACGAGATCAGCGTGGAGGTGCGCGAGCCGGTGCGGACGACGTCCGAGTCGGTGCCGTTCTCGGTGGCGTGCGAGACGGAGACCCCGACGGGCGGGGCCTCCCCTTCTCCCTCCGGCACGGACCCGGACTCGGGCTCGGATCCGGAGTCGAATACGGACTCGGGTTCGGACTCCGGGTGAGCGGTCAGTCGTTGCTGTTGAGCACGGGCAGATAGCCGCCCGACTGGCCGGGCGCCTTCGGGTGGTACGACTCGCCGATGTTCAGCCAGCTGACGCTGTGCAGCCAGGAATCGCCGGAGCAGATCTCGTGGCCGGTGAAGGTGGTGCGTACGTCGCCGAAGGCGAAGCCGTGGTTCGCGGCGCGCTTGGCGAGGGCGGTGTTGAGGTGGTCGGAGGCGTCGTTGATGGCCTTGCGCTTGGTCTCGGACAGACCGAGGCAGGTGGCGCCGAGCTGGTAGAAGCGGGGGTAGCCGAGGACGACGACCCGGGCGGCGGGGGCCTTGGAGCGGATGGCCGAGTACACGCCGTCGAGCTTGCCGGGCAGCGTGGAGTCGACGTACGCGCGGGCGGTGTCGATGCGGGAGACGCAGGAGCTGTCGGACTGGGTCACGCAGGTCGTCATGACGTCGGCGAATCCGGCGTCGTTGCCGCCGACGCTGATCGAGACGAGGGCGGTGGAGGCGCTGAGCGGGGTGAGCTGATTCGCCAGAACATCACCCGTTCGGGCGCCCGAGCAGGCGGTGAAGTCGAAGGTCGAGGGTGAGTGGGCGGCGGCCCAGAGGTAGGGGTAGGCCTTGGTGCTGCGCTTGCAGTCGCCGCTGGAACTGATGTAGCTGCCGGCTCCGACTCCCGAGGAATAGGAGTCACCGAGCGCCACATAGCCGCCAGTTGCGGCGAGTGAGGACGCCTGCGCCGTCGCTGCCCCGGTGAGGGCGGTGCCGACGGCGAGGAGGAGCGAGCTCACGAGGACGACAAGTCGGGAACGTCTCATGGAACCTCCCTTTAGCAGGATCTCTGCCATAACCGTCGTAGCAGCTACGCGTGTTGACAGGAAGTGTCCATGCCAAGCCTTTTCGGCCCTTCCCGGCTCCACGTGGCCTGTTCACGGCGGGTTGTGTTACGCACCCACCTCCCTTGTTGCGCGGACATGACAAATATGTTGACGGGTGCTCAACTCTCTTGTTCTACGCCGGTAGTTGGCCGACGCTTTACTCCGGCCGGGAGCGGAACGCGACGCTCCCCGGCCCGTGTGCGCGAGCACGCGCACATCCCCCACACGACGCGCGCCCCACCCAGGCGCGCGCCGCCCAGAGGAGGACTCCCTCGAATGGCACAACTGCGCAGCAAGAGACTCGGGGCCGCCGCACTCACCTCGCTGGCGACCGCCGCCCTCGTGGGCGGGCTCACCACGCTTCCCGCCCAGGCCGCACCCGCCGAGGGCCGGGTGCTCGCCGCGGACTCCCCGACCGCGATCAAGGACAGCTACCTCGTCACGCTCAAGAAGAGCGCGGGTGTCAAGGCGTCCTCGGCCGCGGGCAAGGGCCTGGTGAAGGAGTACGGCGGCTCGGTCGACAAGACGTTCGGCAAGGCACTGAACGGCTACTCCGCCACCCTCTCCGCCGCCGAGGCCAGGCAGCTCGCCGCCGATCCGGCCGTGGCCTCCGTCGAGCAGAACCAGCGCGTCACGCTCGCCGCCACCCAGACGAACGCCCCCTGGGGCCTGGACCGCGTCGACCAGGCCTCGCTCCCGCTGTCCGGCACCTACACCTACCCGGACAGCGCGGGCAGCGGTGTGACGGTCTATGTGATCGACACTGGTGTGCGCATCACCCACCAGCAGATCAGCGGCCGTGCCTCACACGGCTACGACGCGGTCGACGGCGACAACAACGCCTCCGACGGCAACGGCCACGGCACCCATGTGGCCACCACGATCGCGGGCACGACCTACGGCGTCGCCAAGAAGGCGAAGATCGTGGGGGTGCGGGTGCTGGACAACAGCGGCTCCGGCACCACGGCCGGTGTGATCGCGGGCATCGACTGGGTCACGCAGAACCACTCCGGCCCCTCGGTCGCCAACATGTCGCTCGGCGGCGGCGCCTCCGCCACCCTGGACACGGCCGTCCGCAACTCCATAGCCAGCGGTGTCACGTACGCCGTCGCCGCGGGCAACAGCAGCACCACCGCCTCCTCGTCCTCCCCCGCCCGGGTCGCCGAGGCCATCACGGTCGGCGCCACCACCAGCACCGACGCCAAGGCGAGCTACTCCAACTACGGCTCCGCCCTGGACATCTTCGCGCCCGGCTCCTCCATCACGGCCGGCTGGAACACCAGCGACACCGCGACCAACACCATCTCCGGCACCTCGATGGCGACCCCGCACGTCGCGGGCGCGGCGGCGGTCTACCTGGCCGGTCACACCTCGTCCACCCCGGCCCAGGTCGCCACGGCCCTGGTGAACGGCGCCGTCACCGGCAAGGTCACCAGCGCGGGTTCCGGCTCGCCGAACCGGCTGCTGCAGATCGTGCAGTGACCGACGTCAGCACCGGCACCTGAACACGTGTTCCCCGGAGGCCCTGATCGCCTCCGGGGAACGCATGTTTATGGGACGGGAACGTGCAACTTGCGTCGCACAAGGCGTCTGACGCAACGCCCAAACCAACAAAAACGTGAGCGGCCGTTCCAGGTCTTGCCATACGGGTTCAATCGTCAATACCGTCATACATCTCACCCGCATCGGTCCGTCAGTACGCGGCTCTAGGGGAGGGCTCAAGGACCGCGACGAACCGGCGCGGGGCGCGGTAGGGGGGTGCCGTGCTCGGTGACCGCATTTGGTGACCGGGCCGTGCCGCGCGGTCGGCTGCCGTTTTTCGCGTCCGGCCAGCTTTGCCAGCTCACCCGGCGTGCCCGAAGTTCCATGTCGGCGTGCCTCGAGTGAGAACCCCCCTTTCGAACCGGATTGGATCCGGACTGCCCTGGGGGGGCGGTCCACCGGACGAGAGGGACCAGACCCATGAGCTCAGTTCTGCAGCCGGCCGCCGCGGAGCAGCATCCGCCGGTCGCCGGGAAGTACCGGCCCGTCTCCTCGCACCTGGCCATCGCGCCGCCGGTGAGCGTGGTCATCCCGGCCATGAACGAGGCGGAGAACCTTCCGTACGTCTTCAAGTCCCTGCCCGACTGGATACACGAAGTGGTCCTGGTCGACGGCAACTCCACCGACGACACCATCAAGGTCGCCCGCGAGCTGTGGCCCGAGGTCAAGGTCGTCGAGCAGCGCGGCAAGGGCAAGGGCGACGCCCTGATCACCGGGTTCCAGGCCTGCACCGGCGACATCATCGTGATGATCGACGCGGACGGCTCGGCCGACGGCGGCGAGATCCTCTCGTACGTCTCCGCCCTGGTCTCCGGCGCGGACTTCGCCAAGGGCTCCCGCTTCGCCAACGGCGGCGGCACCGACGACATGACCTTCATCCGCAAGCTCGGCAACTGGGCGCTGTGCACGGTCGTCAACCGCAAGTTCGGCGCCCGCTACACCGACCTCTGCTACGGCTACAACGCGTTCTGGCGGCACTGCCTCGACAAGATCGACCTCGACTGCACCGGCTTCGAGGTCGAGACCCTGATGAACATCCGCGTCGTCAAGGCCGGGCTGAAGGTGCAGGAGATCCCGAGCCACGAGTACCTCCGCATCCACGGCGTCAGCAATCTGCGGGCCGTGCGGGACGGACTGCGCGTGCTCCGGGTGATCCTTCAGGAGCGCTCCAACCGCCGTGCGCTGCGCCGCCGTTCGCCCCAGTCGCCGATGCTGGACGCGATGCGGGGAGAGGTGTCTTGAGCGGTCCCGGCATCTCCGTCGTGATCTGCGCGTACACCGAGGACCGCTGGGAGGACATCCTCGCCGCGGTCTCCTCGGTCCACGCGCAGTCGCGGCCGGCCCTGGAGACGCTGCTGGTCGTCGATCACAACGACACGCTCCGGGAGCGGCTGGCCAAGGAGTACAAGGAGTCCTCCGACGGCGCCGTGGTGCGGGTGCTCGCCAACGCGGGCCCCCGCGGCCTGTCCGCCGGCCGCAACACCGGCATCGCCGCGGCCCGCGGCGAGATCGTGGCCTTCCTCGACGACGACGCCGTGGCCGAGCGCGACTGGCTGCGGCACTTCGCCGAGGCGTACACCGACGAGCGGGTGATGGCGGTGGGCGGGCGCACGGTGCCGGTCTGGGCGTCGGGGCGGCGGCCGGACTGGTTCCCGGAGGAGTTCGACTGGGTGGTGGGCTGCACGTACCGGGGCCTGCCGCGCGGCCGGGTGCGGGTGCGCAACGTGCTCGGCGGCAACGCCTCGTTCCGCCGCAGCGCCTTCGACGCGGCGGGGGGCTTCGCCACCGGCATCGGCCGGGACGGCGACAAACGCCCGCTGGGCTGCGAGGAGACGGAACTGTGCATCCGCCTCAGCCGGGCCCGGCCCGACGCGGTGCTGCTGATCGACGACCGGGCGGTGATTCACCACCGGGTGCCCGAGATCCGAGAGCACTTCCGCTACTTCCGCACCCGCACCTACGCCGAGGGCCTGTCCAAGGCCCTGGTGGCCCGCAGCGTCGGCGCCGAGAAGGGCTTGGAGTCGGAGCGCCGGTACGCCACCCGGGTCCTGCCGGCCGGGGTGGCCCGGGGGCTGCGGGACGCCCTGCTGGCCCGGCCGGGCGGTGCGGGCCGGGCGGGGGCGATCGTGGCCGGGGTGCTGACGGCGGCGGGCGGTTACGTCGTCGGCAGCGTCCGGGCGCGCCGGGGCGGGACCACGTTCTCGGTGCCGAAGGTGGAGGCGGCGGGCCCGCGTGTGCCGGTCGAGGGAGCGGCGAGGGAAGGGGCGAGTCCGTGAGTGACGTCCGCGTCCCGATCCTCATGTACCACGCGGTGGCGACCGACCCGAACGAGGCGACCCGCGCCCTGTCGGTGCCCCCGGAGGCGTTCGCCGAGCAGATGGCGGTGCTCGCCGACCGGGGCCTCACGCCGGTCACCACGGCCGAACTGGCGGCGTATTGGCGCTCCGGTCGCGCGCTGCCCGAGCGGCCCGTCCTCATCACCTTCGACGACGGCTACGAGGGCGTGCACCGGCACGCCCTTCCCGCGCTCGCCAAGCACGGCTTCCCGGCCACCCTGTTCGTCTCGACCGGGTGGCTGAGGGGGCCGTACGACACCGGGGGCGGCCTGGACACCATGCTGGACTGGGACCAGGTGCGCGAACTCGCGGCGGCGGGCGTCGAGATCGGCGGGCACAGCCACAGCCACCCGCAGCTCGACCAGGTCTCCGACGCCACCCTGCGGTTCGAGCTGATCCACTGCAAGGAGATCGTCTCGGACCAACTGGGCACCGTCCCCACCTCGTTCGCCTACCCCTACGGCTACTCCAGCCGCCGGGTCCGGCAGGCGGTGCGCGAGACGGGCTACGCCCAGGCCCTCGCCGTGGGCAACGGCCTCGCGCGGCGTGCGCAGGGGCCGTACGCGCTGCGGCGGGTGACGGTGCGCCGCGGCACGGAGATCGAGGAGTTCGAGCGGGTCGTCGAGGGCCGCGCGATCGCCCGTACGTTCGCCGGGGACCGTGCCCTGACCAAGGGGTACGCCGTCGTCCGCAGGGTTCGGCAGGCTCGTCGGCTGGTCTCCCGCTCCGTGGGCTGACCTGCGCGGGGCGACATGCCGCGTGCACCTGGAAACCGGGTGCACGCGGCGTCCCCGTGCCGGATCATGGCGGGCATGTCTGGAAACCCGCACGAGGCGCTGCCGATCCGGCTCAACGTCGACGACTCCGACTCCCCGTCCGACGTCGTCGACGCGCTGTTCCTCGGCCGCTTCGCGACGGGCGAGCAGCCGTACTCCCACGCGGTGAACATCGACCGCGTGCGGTCCGGTGCGACGCTGATGCCGCCCGGCGCCCGGGTGCTGCGCGTCGCCCGGGACGACGACCGCAGCGCGACGCTCGCCGAGGGCGACGGCTGGACGCTGCTGGTCTCCCGCTGGAACCGGGGCGCCGACGTCACGGTGACGGCGACCGGCGAGGACCTCGCGAAGAAGATCCTCGACCAGGCCACGGACGGCGCGGCGGACGAGCCCGAACCGCAGCCGGAGAACGTCACGATGGGCTTCTGGTACGTCTCCCCGCGCCGCGGCCCGCACCGCACCACCCGCCAGATCGCGGCCGGCACCTGGGACGAGGTCCGGCCCAACTACACCGCGCCGGTGGCGGACGCCATGGACCGTCTGATGAAGACGACCCCCGAGGACATCGCGGGCCGGCTCCTGCTGCTGCACGGCCCGCCGGGCACCGGCAAGACCTCGGCGCTGCGGACGCTGGCCCGGTCCTGGCGCGACTGGTGCCAGGTGGACTGCGTCCTGGACCCCGAGCGGCTCTTCTCCGACGTCGGCTACCTCATGGACATCGCCATCGGCGAGGAGGACGCGACGGGCAAGGGCCGCTGGCGGCTGCTGCTCCTGGAGGACTGCGACGAACTGATCCGCGGCGAGGCCAAGCACACGGCGGGCCAGGCCCTGTCGAGGCTGCTGAACCTGACGGACGGCCTGCTCGGCCAGGGCCGCAACGTCCTGGTCGGCGTCACGACCAACGAGGACCTGGAGCGTCTGCACCCGGCCGTGGTCCGCCCCGGCCGCTGCCTCGCCCGGATCGAGGTCGGTCCGCTGACCCGCTCCGAGGCGGTGAACTGGCTGGGCCAGGAGGACGGCGTCGGCCGTGAGGGCGCGACGCTGGCGGAGCTGTACGCGCTGCGCCGGGGCACGTCCCCGACGTCCCTGCCGGAGCCGCGCGGGGGCGTCGACGCGGGCCTGTATCTGTAGGAGGTCCACGCCCACCGGTGTTTTGATGGGTGTATGACCCTGTTCGTCGGCACGTCCGGGTGGCAGTACAAGGACTGGCGGGACGTCCTGTACCCGTCCGGGCTGCCGATGCGGCTCTGGCTGGAGGAGTACACGCGGCACTTCGCCACCGTCGAGATCAACAACGCCTTCTACCGGCTGCCCGCGCGCGAGACGTTCGAGGACTGGCGGGGGCGGGTGCCCGGGGACTTCGTCGTCGCGGTCAAGGCGAGCCGCTATCTGACCCACATCAAGCGGCTCAAGGACCCGGAGGAGCCGGTGCACCGCCTGATGAGCCACGCGGCGGGTCTCGGCGACCGGCTCGGCCCGGTGCTGCTCCAGCTGCCGCCCACCCTGCGCGCCGACCCGGGCCTGCTGGACGCGTGCCTGGCCTGCTTCCCGGCCTCGACGCGGGTCGCGGTCGAGCCGCGCCACGACTCCTGGTGGACACCGGAGGTCCGCCGCGTCCTGGAGTCCCGGCGCGCCGCCCTGTGCTGGGCCGACATCCTGGCCCGCCCCGCGACCCCCCTGTGGCGCACCACCGACTGGGGCTACGTCCGCTTCCACCAGGGCCGCGCCCGACCCTGGCCCCGCTACGGCCGCCGCTCGCTGGCCACCTGGCTCGACCGCATCGCCACGACGTGGTCCGGCGGCGAGGACGTCCACGCGTACTTCAACAACGACCCGGGCGGCGCGGCGGTGGAGGACGCGATGGCGTTCGCACGGGCGGGGAGGTCTGCGGGGCTGGACATCACGCGGACGCCGGGCCGTCTGACGCGGGCCGGCTGAACCGATCTTCTCCGCCGCGGAAGGCCGTACGCCGACTGCGGCGCCGTTGTGGCCGGTCGCGCAGTTCCCCGCGCCCCTAGGGCGACGCCCTCTAGGGGCGCGGGGAACTGCGCGAACAAGCCCCACCGGCCCGCACCCGGACGACAACCGAACCCGAGCAGCAAGCCCGACGCCCTACTCCCCGTAAGCCGCCCGCAGGGCATCGCGTACCGCCGCCAGCGCATCGGCCTCCGTGAACCCGAGCCTCCGGCCGCGCTCCGCATAGGCCTGGGCGGCCGAGGCCAGTTCGCGGTCCGCCGCCGAGCCGGCGGCGGCCACGAACGTGCCGTTGCGGCCCCGCGTCTCGATCACCCCGTCCGCCTCCAGCGCCCGGTACGCCTTGGCGACCGTGTTCGCGGCGAGGCCCAGCGACTCGGCCAGCCCTCGCACGGTCGGCAGGCGGTAGCCCACCGGCAGCGCACCTGAGCGCGCCTGCTCGGAGATCCGCGCCCGCACCTGCTCGTAGGGCGGGGCACTGTCGTCGATGTCGATCTTCAAGGTCACAGGCCGATTGTCGCGCACCCGGCGGAAAATGAGAGGCACCCCGGTCGGCTCCCCGCGTAGCGTGCGCCTCCATGACCGTGATCGTGCGCGACCTGCGCCCCGACGTCCGAGCCGATGCCGAGGGGTTCTCCGACACCCGGCGCCTCGCCCTGCCGTACATGCTCTCCACGGCCGAGTCCGTGGTGCACACCCTGACGCACGCCCACCCGGACGCCCACTTCGGGCAGCTCGTCGCCGAGGAGGACGGCGAGATCATCGGTACCGCCCAGGTCAGCGTCGCCCACGACAGCCCCGAACCGGGCCGGGGCTCGGCCAACATCTATGTGCGCCCCGACCGCAGGAACCGCGGCGCCGGTGCGCTCCTGCTGCGCACCGCGGAGGAGCGCCTGGGGCGCCTGGGCGTCACGAAGCTGTTCGCCTGGGTGCTGGACGAGCCGGACAACCGCGCCTTCGCCGAGCGGCACGGCTTCCGGGCCAGCCGTTCCGCCTGGTTCCTGCGCCTGGACCTGGCGACGGGCACGCTGCCGCCCCGAGCTGACGTCCCCTCCGGCGTCGAGCTGCGCACGGCCGCCGACTTCGCGGACGACCCGCGCCCGATGTTCGAACTGGACGCGGCGACGTCGTCGGACGAACCGAGCGACATCGACGTCGAGTTCACCGACTACGAGGCCTGGGTCGAGGAGCACTGGAAGCACCCGCTCCTGAACCGCGATCTGACCACGGTCGCGGTCGTCGACGGCCGGCCCGCCGCGTTCAGCGTGGCGTACACCGACGGCGCGTCCCGCTATGCCACGGCCATGACCGGCACCGCCCGTGAGTTCCGCGGCCGGGGCCTGGCGAAGCTCGCCAAGAACGACTCCCTGCACCGCGCCCGCGCGGCGGGATGCACGGAGGCGTTCACCGGCAACGACACCGGCAACGAGCCGATGATCGCCATCAACAAGTGGTTCGGCTACGAGATCTGTGCTAAGGAAGTGCGCTATGTCCGTGAACTCGGCTGATCTGCCCGCGCGGCTGGAGGTCGTGCTCGTCAAGGCGGGCCGTACGAAGATCCGTTACACCGGTGAGCTGCTGGCGGACGACGGGACGCGCGTGGCGGTCCGCGCCCCCTGGGCGGGGTCCGGCGTCCGCGACTTCGGGTTCGTCCGCTTCGAGCCCGGGGACGTCTTCACGGAGTACTACTGGCGCGACCGCTGGTACGCGGTGAAGGAGGTCCGCTCCGCCGCGGGCGCGCTGAAGGGCTGGTACTGCGACATCACCCGCCCCGCGCGGCGCTCCGGTCCGGAGCTGGTCGTGGAGGATCTCGACCTGGACCTGTGGCGCTCCGCGGACGGCACGGACGTACGGCGCTTGGACGAGGACGAGTTCGCCGAGAGCGGCCTCGGCGCGTCGGATCCGGAGGCGGCGCGGGCCGCCCTGGCCGCGCTCGACGAACTGGAGTCACTGGCCCGGGGCGGCGGTTTCACCGCGCTCCTGGCCTGACGGGAGGATCTCGGCGACCACCGCGTACCGCTCGTCCGTCACCTCCCCGCCCCACAGCAGCGGGTCGTCCGAGAGCCGCTCCACACGCACCGGTCCGGCGATCGGGTCGAGCAGTGCGGTGAGCCGCTCGGCGGGTATGCCGACCGGCTCGATGCCGCCCCACACGCCCTCGACCAGCACGAGCCGCCCGCCCGGCCGCAGCAGCCCGCGCCAGTACCTCAGGGCGCGGCCGGGGTCGGGCAGGGCCCACAGGACGTGGCGGACGAGCACGGTGTCGAAGCGCTGCTCCCCGACCGGCGGTGACGCGGCGTCCCCCACGAGGAACACCGCGTCGCGACCGGCGAGCTTCTCCCGGGCGAGCGCCACCATGGCCGGGGAGAGGTCCACGCCCGTCACCCGGTGCCCCTGCTCGGACGCGAGGAGTGACAGGCTGCCGGTGCCGCAGCCGAGATCGAGGACGTCTCCCGCCCTTCCGGGCAGCCAGCCGCGCAACCGCCCGGCCCAGGCGCGGCGCACCTCGGGGTCACGCAGGCCGTGGTCCGGTTCCTCGTCGAAGGAGGCGGCCTCGGCGTCCCAGTCCACGTTCGTCATGGGCCCAAGAGTGACACCCGCCACTGACACTCGAATCGTGACTGCCGCCACTGACAGACCAGGAACGATGAGTAACCCTCCCCCGAAAGGTCTACCTCCGTGAGAACGCGGAACCCGGTAGACCCTTAAGGAGGCAGCCATGCGCCGTGTGACCGTGCAGAAGCCCCTGAAGAAGACGGATGTCCGCCGGGTCCGCGAAGAGGCCGACGAGTGCCCCGCGGGGCGCCCGGAGGTCCGCAAGGACATCGCACGCACCTGGTGGCCGGACGCCTGAAGGGCCGGTACCGATCATGAGACGCACGCCTCAGAGCAGCCGCTTGCGGTAGTGGACGCGGTCGTAGGGCCCTTCCACGCGGCGTTCCACCAGTTCGTAGCCGTATCTCGGATAGATCTTCTGGTTCTCCCACATCAACGCGTTCGTGTGGAGCCTCACCTCGGGAAGCCCGCGCGCACGCGCGTGTGCGTCCACGAACCGCAGCAGCCGCCGCCCCACTCCCCTGCCGTGCGCGGAGGGGTGGACGGCGATGATGTCGAGGAAGAGATGGTCCGCGAACGCCTCGACCACGACGAGCCCGGTCACGGGATCGCCCGTCACGAACACCTTGCCCGCGGCCACGTTCGCCGCGTGGTCCTCCTCCATGGGCTGCGGCACCCGCCCGATGCGCGCGATGTAGGGGCGGAAGGCCGCGTCGATCACGTCCGCGACGACCGGTACGTCGGCAGCCCCGGCCGGCCGGATGTCCTCGTCTGCCATGCCGCGACGGTACCTACCTGATGCCAGTCCGAACACCCCCTTAAGCGGGCCATAAGGATCTCCTCCACCCGCCCTCAGCAGGCGATTTCGCGGTTCTCACGGGCTAGCTTCGGATCACCCCACGGGATCCGGTCCACCCAGCCGGACCTGTCCCACGAACCGTTCGAGGAGTTCCCGTATGCCCGCACGTCGCCAGGTGGCCACCGTCGCAGCCCTCGGCAGCCTCCCGCTCGCCCTGACCGCGCTGACCGCCGCCCCGGCCGCCGCGCACGGTTCGATGGGCGACCCGGTCAGCCGGGTCTCGCAGTGCTACGCGGAGGGTCCCGAGAGCCCGAAGTCGGCCGCGTGCAAGGCGGCGGTCGCGGCGGCCGGCACCCAGGCCCTCTACGACTGGAACGGCATCCGCATCGGCGACGCGGGCGGTCGGCACCAGCAGCTCATACCGGACGGCAAGCTCTGCAGCGCGAACAACGCGGAGTTCAAGGGGCTCGACCTCCCCCGCGCCGACTGGCCCGCGACCGGCGTCCACAGCGGCTCGCACACCTTCAGGTACCGCGTGACGGCCCCTCACAAAGGCACCTTCAAGGTCTACATCACCAAGCCCGGCTACAACCCGGCCAAGCCGCTCGCCTGGAAGGACCTGGATCTCGCGAAGCCGGTCGCGACGTCCACCGACCCGGCCGCCGCCGGCGGTTTCTACACCTTCTCCGGCACCCTGCCCCAGCGCTCCGGCAAGCACCTGCTGTACGCGGTCTGGCAGCGGTCGGACAGCCCGGAGGCGTTCTACTCCTGCTCGGACGTCAGCTTCGGCGGCGATGGCGGTGCGGCAGGCGGCGCCGCTCCGGCCCCGTCCGCCTCCGCTCCCAGCGAGAAGCAGATCGAGGACGGCAACGCCAAATCGACCGTCGAGCACCACGGGCACGGCGACGACGACCCCAGCACCTCGGCGGAGCCGGCCGCGGCTCCGAAGGAGAGCACCCCGAACCGGCCGAAGGCCGCCGCACCCGCGCCCAACCGGCCCGAGGCGGCCGGTGCCACGGAGAACCTCGCCGAGACCGGCGGTGACAGCACCACCCCGTACGTCGCGATCGGCGGCGCGGCGGCGCTGGCACTCGGCGCCTCGGCGCTGTTCCTCTCGCCCAGGCGCCGGACGGTGAGCGGCGGCCGCCAGGGCCGCTGACCCCCACCGCCCCACGACCCGGGGCCTGTCCGGCGGCTCAGGCCGGGCAGGCCCCGAAACGTTTCCCTGGCACGTGTCAACGGGCGACACGTCAACGGGTGACACGTGTCATTCGAAGGCCGAAAGGCAGGTGGTGGGCGTGGCACGCCCCGGATCGAGGGCGTTGGCCACCTCGTGGAAGACGACCCGGTCCAGCAGCCCGACGGCCACGTGCTCGGACAGGTCGACGGAGCACAGGTCCTGGAGCAGGACGTTGCGCACGTCCGGCCCGTTCAGGTACTGGCTGCGCCACGGCGTGACCACCTCGTCGTACTGGGTGGCGATGACGGTGTACCGCACGCCGGGCACGGTGTCGCCTCCCGTGTTGAGCTTGGTGAGGAAGGCGGAGCCGGTGACCTGGTCGGCGAGGGCGGGGGTGTTCTTCGACAGCAGGTCCGCCGCGCCCGGGAAGTAGGGCAGCAGTTTGGTGAATCCGTTCAGGTCGGTGCCGTGGTTGCTGGGGGCGATGCCGACCAGGGCGTTCACCTTGGCGGCTCCGCCGAGGAACTTCAGGTAGTAGCGGGGCATCATGCCGCCCTGCGAGTGCCCGACGACGTCGGTCTCGGCGGCTCCGGTCGCGGCGAGCACCTGGTCGACGAAGTCCTTCAGCTGCCCGGCGGACTTCTCGGCGGGTCCGAGGCCGTGGAAGAAGGGGACGCCCTCCAACTGGCCGTAGTCGAGGGAGAAGACGCAGTAGCCGCGGACCTTCAGGTAGGGGGCGAGGCCCAGCCAGTTGTCGACGGAGTTCCCGAGGGTGCCGTGGACGAGGACGACGGGGCGGGGGTGGGCGGCGGACGGCTTGCAGGAGTAGTCGTTCCAGCCGGAACTCGGGGCGCCGGCGGCCTCGGCGGTGGTGGCGGGAACGGTGACGGCGGCGGCGGTCAGCAGCAGCGCGGACAGGGGTCTGAGCACTCGCTTCCAGGGCAGCATCGGGTGATCTCCTTGCGGCTCAAGGGGGATGCGACGGCACGGGGCCCTGTGATCCGGATCACGAGGATGCTGTTCACTCGTCAAGTTACGGGCGAGTAGTCAAACTGGGAAGTTACGCGTCAGTAAAAACTTGCGGCGGTAACCTGCGCGTGAGGCTCCAGCCGACACGCCCTCACCAGGCGGGCCGGATGGGCCCGTGCGGCGCGATGCGCAGCAACTGCCGAGCCAGCGAGCGCACTTCCCGCTCCCCCAGCAGGTCTCCCCACTCCCGCACGGCTTCCGCGGCCGCCTCCTCCGCGGCCCGCGTGCAGGCCCACCCCCGCTCGGTCAGCACGACCAGCCGCGCCCGCGCGTCCTCGGGGTGCGGCCGCCGCTCGGCGTACCCCTTGCGCACCATCTCGTCGACGAGCTGGCTCGCGGCCTGCTTCGTCACCCTCCATCGGTCTGGAGGCACGGCTGGCCGACGGCACCCGCATCGTGCCGCCGTGGGCCAACTGACGTCACGGGCAGGGAGCTACGCCGCCCGCCCCCCTAGTCCCCCGGGCATCACCGCCCGCGGCCCGAACTTCGCCCGCGCCTGGTCCGCGACCTCCTCGATGCGGCGGACCTTCTCGTCCACCGGGTCGAAGGTCAGCTGGTGGGAGGCCTGGTCGGCGGGGTCGAGCCCCTCGGCGCGCAGGGCGATGGCCCGCACCCGGGCCCGCTGCAGCCCGAGTGCCTCGTACATGCCGTACGCGGCCCTGGTCAGTGCCGGGGAGTGCGCGGTCGGTTCGGTCAGGGTGCGACTGCGGGTGGTGGCGGACCGGTCGGCGTAGCGCACGGTGAGGGTGAGCGTGCGGCAGACCTTCTCCAGGGCGCGCAGCCGGGCGCCGATCTCCTCGGCCGCCGACAGCAGCGCCCGGCGGTGCCGCTCCGGGTCCAGCTCGTCGCGTCCGAAGGGGCGTTCCGTCGCGAGGGACCGGGAGACGGCGTTCGGCACGACCCGGCCGCGGTCGACGCCGTTCGCCTTCTCGCGCAGCTCACGGCCGGGCTTCGCGCCGATCAGCCGTTGCAGTGTGGACAGCGGCGCGGCGGCGACCCGGCCGAGGGTGTCGAGGCCGTAGTCGCCCAGCGTGCGGGCGGTCGCGGTGCCCACGCCGGGCAGCGCGGCGACGGGTTGGTCCGCGAGGAACTCCGCGATGGCGTCCGGCTCGTCGGGCACCGTACGCGTCACCCCGGGGGCCGCGTCGCGCAGCGCCATCCGGGCCAGCATCGGCCCGGGCCCGGCCCCGATCACGCAGTCGACGCCGTGCAGCGCGAGCGAGCGCACCCGGATCACCGAGGCCAGTTCGACGGCGTCCCGCCGGAAGTACCGCTCGGCGCCGCGCAGGTCGGCCAGCGCACCGTCCGGTGGCAGGGCCTGGACGACGGGGGTGAACTCCTCGAGCATCCCGAGCAGATGGGGCAGATCCGCCTCGCTCGTCGGAGGCGGCTGGAAACGTACGCAGAGGATGGTCATCCCGCACTCCCCGGACTCTGGTGCCACAACTTCCTTGTGTTCGCGGGCCCTTCGCCCGCCGGACGCAGATCGGCCCAGGGGTGCATCTCGTACCCCGTGGACATGCGGATCTTCCGCTGCTCCATCGGATCCTTGGCCGCGGAACCCGTCGGCGCGGGCGCACCGTCCGATCCGGCGAGCCGCCGCCGCGCGGCTCCCTCGCCGTCGTCACCGGAACCGCCGTCGCCGGAACCCTCCTCGCCGGAACCACCGGAGCCGGGGCCGGGGCCGGGGCCGACCAGCCGGGCCGCGACCCCCTCCAGCCCCTCCTCCCGGCGCACTTCCAGCAGGTCCGCGAGGTTCCAGGCGGCGGCGCCCACCACGCTGAGGCTGCGCGGGCCGCGGCGCTGCACCACCCCGCGCACCAGCAGCAGCCAGGAATGGAAGACGGTGTGGGCGCAGGCGTCGTGGGAGTCGTCGAAGAAGGCGAGGTCGACCAGGCCCGTGCCGTCGTCCAGGGTGGAGAAGATGACGCGCTTGCCGGACCGGATCGGCGGCGTCTGGGTGGCCGCCTTGGCGCCCGCGACCAGCACGGTCTCCCCGTGCCGGGCCTCGCGCAGCCGCCGCGCCGAGACGACGCCCAACTCGTCGAGGAAGACACGGTGGTCGTCCATCAGATTGCGCGAGGCGTCCATGGACAGCACGCCCAGCTCGGCGCTGAGCCGCTCCGAGGAGGTGAGGTCGGGCAGCCCGGCCGGCGCGGTCCTGCGCCCCCCGGCCAACGGCAACTGACCACCGCCCCCGCCCCGGGCACCCCGGTGCAGCTCGGTCAGATGCAGTTGCAGATCACGGCGGTTGGCGCCGAACGCGTCCAGCGCTCCCACCTGCGCGAGCCGCTGGGCCAGCGGACGACTGGGCCGGCCCCGCTCCCAGAAGTCGACCAGCGAGTCGTACGGCTGCCCCTCGGCGATCCGCGCCGCCTCGGCCTCGCTGATGCCGTGGACATCGGAGAGGGCCAACCTCAGCCCCCATTTACCGGACACCAGTTCGATACGATGTGCGACTCCCGACGCGTTCACGTCCAACGGCAGCACCGGCACCCCTCGTCGCCGCGCGTCCGCCAGCAGCAGCCGCTTCGGGTACATCCCGGGGTCATGCGTCAGCAGCCCGGCGTAGAAGGCGGCCGGGTGATGCGTTTTCAGCCACGCCGACTGGTAGGTCGGCACGGCGAAGGCGACCGCGTGCGCCTTGCAGAATCCGTACGAACCGAAGGCCTCGACGATCTCCCAGGTCCGCTGAATCGTTTCCGCGTCATATCCCCGGGCCGCCGCGTGCTGCGCGAACCACACCTTGATCCGCGCCTGCGACTCCGCGTCCGACAACCCGCGCCGCACCCGGTCCGCCTCACCGCGTCCGCAGCCGGTCATGATGTCGACGATGTCGATGATCTGCTCGTGGAAGACGACCACCCCGTACGTGTCCCGCAGCGGTCCCTCCAGATCAGGGTGCGGATAACGGATCGGCGCCCGCCCGTGCCGCGCCTCGATGAACGGCCGCACCATGTCGGCGGCGACCGGCCCGGGCCGGAACAGCGAGATGTCGACGACGAGGTCGTGGAACGTGGCCGGCTGGAGCCGCCCGACCAGATCCCGCTGGCCGGGCGACTCGATCTGGAAGCACCCGAGCGTCTCGGTGGACTGGACCAACCGGTACGTCTCCGGATCCCCCGGCGGCAGGGCGTCCAGATCGACCCTCACCCCCGACACCCGCTCCACCTCCCCCACCGCGTGCGCCATGGCCGACTGCATCCGCACACCCAGCACATCGAGCTTCAGCAGCCCGAGGTCCTCGACGTCGTCCTTGTCGAACTGCGACATCGGAAAGCCCTCGCCACTGGTCGGCATGACCGGCGTACGCGCGAGCAGCGAGGCGTCCGACAGCAGCACCCCGCACGGATGCATGGCCACCCCGCGCGGCAGGGCGTCCAGCGCCTCGACCAGCTCCCACAGCCTCCCGTACTTCTCCTTCTCCCCGGCCAGCGCGCGCAGCTCGGGCAGTTCCTCCAGTGCCGCACGGGCGTCCCGCGCCCGGATATGGGGAAAGGACTTGGCGACCCGGTCGATCTCGGCCGGGTCCATGGACAGGGCGGCGCCCACATCCCGGATCGCGTGCCGCACGCGGTACGTCTCCGGCATCGCGACGGTCGCGACCCGCTCGGTGCCGAACCGGCCGATGATCGCGCGGTAGACCTCCAGCCGGCGCGCGGACTCCACGTCGATGTCGATGTCGGGCAGCACGACCCGTTCCTTCGACAGGAAGCGTTCCATCAGCAGCCGGTGCTCGATCGGATCGGCGTGCGCGATCCCGAGCAGATGGTTGACGAGCGACCCGGCCCCGGACCCGCGGGCGGCGACCCGGATCCCCATCGTCCGTACGTCCTCCACCACCTGGGAGACGGTCAGGAAGTAGGAGGCGAACCCGTGGTGGGCGATGATGTCCAGCTCGTGGTGCATCCGCTCCCAGTACTCCCGCCGCCGGTCGTACCCGCGCAGCACCATCCCGGCCGCCGCCCGCGAGGCCAGCGTCCGCTGGGCGGTGCGGCGCCCCGCGCCGACCAGATGCGGCTCGGGAAAGTGGACGGTGCCGATCCCGAGATCGTCCTCGGGGTCGACCAGGCACTCGGCGGCCGTGGCCTCTGTCTGCTCCACCAGCCGGTGAGCGGTCTCCCGACGGAACCCCGCGGCCTCCACGATCCGCTCCGCCACACCGACCATGTCCCCGGCACCCTTGAGCCAGGCCGCACCGGAGTCCAGCCCCTTGGCCGGGTCGATGGGCACCAGCCGCCGGGCGGCGTCCAGCACGTCGGCGACCGGCCCGAGCCCCGGGTCGGCGTACCGCACCGCGTTGGTGAGCACGGGCCGGATGCGCTGCTCGGCGGCGAACCCGACGGTACGGGCGGCCAGCCGCAGCGACCCCGGCCCCGTCCCCTCCCGGCCGTGCCAGACGGCCTCCAACCGCAGGTCGTCGCCGTAGACGTCCCGCCAGGGCACGAGCAGCCGCGCCGCCCGGTCGGGCCGCCCCGCGGCCAGGGCGCGCCCGACGTCCGACGCGGGCCCGAGCAGCACGGTCAGCCCCTCGGCATGATTGCGCCCCCAGGGCAGCAGGGGTGTCCCCTCCCCCTCATGGGCAGCCGAGACGAGCCGGCACAGCTCCCCCCACCCTCGGGCACCGTCCCGGGCAAGAAAGGTCACGCGGGGAGCCGACTCGTCGACAAAGGCACCACCCCGCACCGGGGTCCGCCGCCGCTCAACCCTGGGCTCCGTACCCGCCACCGCCAGACCGACCCCGAACAGCGGCCGGACCCCCGCCTTCCCGCAGGCCTTCGAGAACCGGACCGCGCCGGCGAGCGTGTCGCGGTCGGTCAGCGCCAGGGCGTCCATGCCCCGCTCGGAGGCACGTTCGGCCAGCCGCTCCGGGTGCGAGGCTCCATAGCGCAACGAGAATCCGGAGACGGTGTGCAGATGCGTGAACTCCGGCACACGCACCTCCCGTACTCGTGAGCCACACCAGCCCTCGAACATCTGTTCCCAACTACCTCACCCCCACCATACCCCCATCCTCGAATGTATGTGCGACATCCGTTCGGCCCCGCCCCACCTGCGGAAACACCCCATATCCCCCGACCGTGGAGGCATGCCGCACAGCTCGTTCCTCGCCGAGGTGAGAGACGCCGTCACCCCGCGGGCCACCCTGCTCATCGTCGGCGTGATCGCGCTCCAGCTGCTGTTCATCGCCTCGTACGTGGGAGCGCTGCACGACCCGAAACCCAAGGACGTGCCCTTCGGTCTCGTCGCCCCCCAGGCCGCGGCCGCACAGGCGATCACCCGACTCGAACGCCTCCCCGGCTCCCCCCTGGACCCTCGCGCCCTGCCCGACGAGGCAGCAGCACGGAACCAGCTCACCCGGCGCGACATCGACGCGGCCCTGATCATCGACCCCAGAGGCAGCACCGACACCCTCCTGGTCGCCTCCGGCGGCGGCAGAGTCCTCTCCACCACGCTGACGGCCCTCGTCACCACCCTGGAGAAGTCCGAGCGGCGCACGATCCGGACGATCGACGTGATCCCGTCCGCGCCCCACGACCCCAACGGACTCTCGTCCTTCTACCTGGTGATCGGCTGGTGCGTGGGCGGCTACCTGGGCGCCGCGGCCCTGGCCATCAGCGCCGGGGCGAAACCCTCCAACCCCACCCGCGCCGCGATCCGCCTGGCGGTCATGGCCCTGGTCGCGATCACCGGCGGCCTCGGCGGAGCCCTCATCACCGGCCCGATCCTGGACGCCCTGCCGGGCAGCACCGCGGCCCTCTGGGGCCTGGGCACCCTGATCATCTTCGCCGTAGGCGCGGCCACCCTCGCCCTCCAGGGCGTCTTCGGCACGATCGGCATCGGCCTGGTCATCCTGCTGGTGGTCATCCTCGGCAACCCCAGCGCGGGCGGCGCCCTCCCCCCGCCCCTCCTCCCACCCTTCTGGAAGGCGATCGGCCCGGCCCTCCCCCCGGGCGCCGGCACCTGGTCGACGCGCTCCATCGCCTACTTCGACAACAACGCGATGACGGCATCACTCCTGGTCCTGGCAGCGTGGGCGGTGGCAGGAACGGCGATCACCCTGGCGGCGGCCACGGTACGAAAGCGCGCAAACACGACGTAACCCGCCACGACCCGCACCCGCGTACGGCGAGAAGGGGCCGTGTCGGGGGGTGTCCGCCCGCAGCGGTTGGCGCGTCAACGAACAGTCAGTCGGTACGCAACCCCATCGCGCCGTTCCGAGGACGGACACCCCCCGGCGCGGCCCCGACCCACCACCCACCGCGAAGGCGAAACGCACGCGCACCCCCACCCACCACGAAGGCGAAACGAACGCGCCCCCCACCCACCGCCAGGCGAAACGAACGCGCACCCCCACCCGAAACACACGCGCACCCCCACCGGAGCCCGCCACACACAGCGGAAAGCCCCACCCCTCACAAGGGGCGGGGCTCCACGAACTCCGAGCGTCAGCCGATCTCGGTCCCGGTCGCCGACAGCGCCTCGGTCACCGGCTGGAAGAACGTCTCCCCGCCCGAGGTGCAGTCACCGCTGCCACCGGACGTGAGCCCGACCGCCTTGTCGCCCGAGAACAGCGACCCGCCACTGTCACCCGGCTCCGCGCACACGTCGGTCTGGATCAGCCCGTTCACGATGTCGCCGTTGCCGTAGTTCACGGTGGCGTCCAGCCCCGTGACCTTGCCCTCGTGCACCTGCGTGGTCGACCCGCTCCGGGTCACCGCCATGCCGACGGTCGCGTTCGCCGCACCCGAGATCTTCTGGGTGGACCCGTTGTACAGGTTCACCTCACTCGGGTGAGCAACCTCCGCGGTGTACTTGACCAGCCCGTAGTCGTTGCCCGGGAACTGGGAGTCCGCGTTGGTGCCGATCTCCTTGCCGCTGGAGTCCGACCACGTGGAGATGCCCTCGGTGCAGTGCCCGGCGGTCAGGAAGAACGGCTCGCCGCCCTTGACCACGTTGAAGCCCAGCGAGCAGCGCCCGCTGCCACCGGTGATCGCGTCGCCACCGGCGATGAAGGGCTTGTACTCCCCCTTCGACCGCTTGAGTTCGGCCTTCGCCCCGAGCCCGTCCACGACCTTCGTCAGCGTCGTCCACTCGGCCTTGGACACCGTGCGGTCGGCGGTCACGACGACCTTGTTCGTCGTCGGGTCGGTCACCCAGGCGGTGCCCGGGATCGTCGCGTCCTGCTTCAGCGTGCTGCGGGCGCTCTTGAGCTCGGCGAGGGAGTTCGCCACGACTCTCGCCTTGGCGCCGGCCTTCTCGACGGCCTGCGCGGCGGCCTCGTCGAGCACGTTCACCACGAGGCTCTTGCTCTTGGTGTCGTAGTACGTCCCGGCCGCGTCGCCACCGAGGTCCTCAGTCAGCGTCGAGGCGAGCTTTCCGGCCGCCGTGACCGACAGGGTCCGGGGTGCGGACGCCTCAGGGGTCTCACTGGCGTTCGCGGTCTGGAACGTCACTCCCGCGGCAACCAGCGCGGCCATGCCCGCGCCTGCCACGACTGCACGCCGCTTGGGTATGCGTCGGTGCTTCAACTTCTGTCCTCCTGTGGGGGGTCGGCACGAGAGGTTGTGGGGACCTCACGAGCCGGAAGGCTTCGTTGACGAGCGCCCACTATTCCGAGGACAACGGGGAGCACACAAGGGTGAGTTCGAGACGCGCGTAGACAGCGCTTCGCGCGCCCTCTCATTTTGACCGTCCGCGATCAAATCGGACCCAACTCCCGCGCGTTCACACTGCAAACATTACGCGTGAGTAATGTGTGCCCACTCTGTGAGGTCTACCCGTGGCTGAATTTCGCCCCCTTGACGGCCGGTTCGGAGAGCCACCCACACACAGCCCAAACCCCCGCGAACAACACGAAGCCCCCGCACGCGACGCGTGCGGGGGCGATGAGCCGTGAAGTGCTGCGAACTGCCGCCGGGGCCTGGCGGACGACCTAGTAGACGCTGACGCCGTAGGCGCTCAGGGCCTCCGTGACGGGCTGGAAGAACGTCGTGCCACCGGAGGTGCAGTCGCCGCTGCCGCCGGAGGTCAGCCCGTACGCCGTGCCGTTGCTGCCGTAGAGCGAGCCGCCGGAGTCACCGGGCTCGGCGCAGACGGTGGTCTGGATCAGGCCGGACACGACGTCTCCGCCGCCGTAGTTGACGGTGGCGTTGAGGGCCGTGACACGACCGCTGTGCGTACCGCTCGTGGAGCCGTCACGGATGACCGTGGTGCCCACGCTCGGGGTGGCCGCGCGCGTGATGTCCACGCCGTTCGCGGTACCGGGACGGCTGACGGACCCGCTGTAGCGCACGAGGCCGTAGTCGTTGCCCGGGAAGCTGGAGCCGGCGGTGGAGCCGATGACCGTGGTGCGGCCGGAGTTGGAGTACCAGGTGCCCGCGCCGTCGGTGCAGTGACCGGCGGTCAGGAAGTACTCGGTGCCGTTGCTGGCACGGACGTTGAAGCCGAGGGAGCAGCGCCAGCTACTCGCATAGATGGCGTCGCCGCCTTGGATGAGCTTGTTGAACTTGCCCGGGGTGCGCTTGATCGTGAGCGCGTCGGCGCTGCCGCCGGCCTGCTGCTTGATCTTCGCTATCTCGGCCTGCGTGACCGTGCTGTCCACGGTCAGGAGCACGCGGTTGGTCTTGCTGTCGACGGCCCAGGCGGTACCCGGGATGTCGGCCTTCAGCAACGAGCCGCTGGCGCTCTTGAGCTCGGCGGCGCTGAAGGTGGTGGGGGCGTCGGACGCGTTCGCGCTGGGGATCGCGATCGCTGCGGCGGCAACGAGGCCGGTGGAAACGGCGATCAGCCGGGTCCGTCTCGAAATGCCACTGCGAGGGGTGGTGCGCTTGATCCTCACTTTTCGTTCCTCCACAAAGGAAGTCGGGGGCCCTCGTGGGGTTTCGGGCCCGTGAGGCGCAGCCTGGGACCGGCTGTCCGGATTCCGAACACGCCGTGCCCCTGACAAGCGCTGAGGGGGAGTATTCGGCCGAACGGCCGGTCGGCGCAAGAGTGCCTTTCGGACTTCGACCTTTGACGGTTCTTTACGAAGCACCCCCGGGCCTGCGCCCGCACTCCCGCCCCGGCGTCACGAAAGTGTGCGCTCCCCCGCCGCGACCTCGACGTCCAGCGTGTTCCCCGGCGGCGGGAAGGGGCAGACGAAGTGGTCGGCGAAGGCGCACGGCGGCAGCAGCGCGCGGTTGAAGTCGACCGTCGTACGCCCCTCGGCGTCCGGCGCGGCGGGATGCAGGAACCGGAAGCGGTAACTGCCGCTCCCGCTGGTGGCGTCGGCGAACACCGCCCACAGCGAGCCGTCGTCCTGGAGCGACACCTGAAGGCTCAGCTCCCGCCCCTCCAGCTCGAAGACCAGTTCCCCGCCGAGCCCGAGCCCGCGCTCCCGCCCGTCGACGTTCGGCACCCGGACCGTGCGGCCGGTGTCGTACGGGGTGAAGCGCCCCGGCACCGCCCAGCGCGGGTCGTACGGCGTGACGCGCAGACCGTCGAACGCCCGGCGTGCGGAGGATTCCGGGTCGAAGTCCCGCACGCCCCACGCCCCCTCACGCACCAGCACGACCAGCCGCCGCTCCCCGTACGCCACCCGGGCCGCGCTCGCGGGCCCCGGGTCGGCGGCGATCCGCACCTCGCCGCCGAAGGGCTGTCCGTCAACGGTGAGTCCGTCCGCCTCGGGGGCGGTCAGCACCACCGCGTCGCCGTCGGCCCGCCAGGACCCGGGGATGTCCGGAAGTCGACCGTCCGGATAGTCCTCGAGCCAGTGGGTGCCGATGAGCGCGAGCGGCCCGTACGGCGCCGACACCGTCGCGACGCGTCGCTCGTGCCACCGCCGCCAGTCCTCGAAAGCGTCCGTCGTCATACGGGCGACCCTGCCACACGGGGCGGGCCGACCCTCGTAGGGCCGGCGAGCGCGGACGGGTCAGCCGTCGCAGGCGCGGACGGGTCAGCCGTCGCAGGGGCAGCAGCAGTCGCACCCGTCGCAGTCACAGTCCCGGCAGACGCCCTCGCGCTTCTTACGGGACCACGGCCCCTCGTACTCCTCGGCGCAGCACAGCTTGCAGGTGCAGCACAGCAGCCAGAACATCCCGCAGCCTGCCCAGAACCCACGCCGGCGGGGCGGCTGGGGCGCCGGAACGCCCCCACCGAAACCACCGCCGAATCCGTCGCCGCCGTACGCCCCTCCCCCACCGGCGTACGGATTCCCGCCACCGCCCGCGTACGGGGGCTGCGGGGAGCCGTAGGGCCCCTGCGGCTGCTGCCCGTAAGGTCCCTGCGGCTGCTGCCCGTAAGGCTGTCCGGGATGTCCGGGCTGTCCGTGGGGTCCGCCGCCCTGGTGGGAGGCGCAGACCGGCACCGTGCCGAACGCGCGGTCGACCGAGCGCCGCAGTTCGTGCACGAGCAGCAGATGCACGAGCTGCGCGTCGGTGAACTCGGCGTCGCGCAGCGCGAGCCGCACGCCGTGCACCGCGTCGTCGGCGAGCCGCCGGACTTCCATCAGGGAGGTGCCGGTCGCGGCGATCGGGTTCCAGGCGCCTGACGCGGCATCAGCGTGCAGGTCCTCCACGGCGTCCAGCAGATGCGCGAGCCGCCCGAAGAGCCGCCCGGCCTCGGCGAGCGGCCCGGCGTTGTCCGGCCGGCCGGCGAGGACCGCGGTGTGCGCGAAGGCCGCGGCGGTCGCGGTCTCGGTCGGTTCGGTGATGGTCAGGAGCGGCGTCCCGGGCCCGGCCAGCGCCTCGATCCCGGCCTGCCGGTCCACGGCGTCGACCAGGAGCGCGGTGTCGAATCCCACGGCGGAGCCGGTCCGCGCACCGGCCGTGTCCCAACTCACTGCGACCCGGCGCGCGGCACGCGCCACCGGTTTGCGGGCCAACAGCCCGTCACCGTCGGTGACGTGGTCGCGCACCTTCGCCGAGGCCAGCACCAGGGACACGGCCGCCGCGAGCCGGGCTCCCTCGCCGTGTGCGACGGAGGCGGTGCGCATGCCGCGCAGCGGGCACGGCCCGGCCGTACGCCGGCCACTGCCGTCCGCCTTCGCCTGAGCCTCCGTCAAAACAGAGACGAGCAGTCCGTCATAGTTCGTGACAATCCGGGCGAACTGCCCGTGGTCACCGCGCAACGCGAGGCAAAGCCCGCACAAATGCGCCATCCACTGGCTGGTGAGCTTCTCCCCGAGCCGGTGTCTACAAGGTCTGACGATTCCGAACACGACGCTCCCCCGAACTCCATGACGACGTTGAGCTGCGGCATCGTACCGGCCCCGCATTCACCCGTACGCCCCGGCCGTCACCCGTACGCCGGGAAGAATCATATTTCACTCACAGTCAGCAGCCGTTTGGGAAACGGCCCTTGGGACACACGGACTCTCGACGGATTCGCTGTGCACCAGTACCGTCACAAACCCCCCGTGCGGCGTCTATCCACTTGGCGCGCCATCCGCATCATGGACGACCATAGGGATGCGGAAAGCAGAAAGACCGCTGTGAGAGGAGGCGTCCATGGGATCGGTACGCAAGGCAAGTGCCTGGCTTGGCCTCGTCGACGACAACGAAGACGAGCGTTACTACGACGACGACGACTACTCCGACGGAAACGAGCCCGGGGAAGCCTGGGTGACCGATCCGCGCGTCAAGGTGGCCTCGGACGTCGCCGAGGAGAAGGGCCGACGCATCGGCACGGTGACCCCGGACAGCTTCCGGGACGCCCGCGCCATCGGCGAGCTGTTCCGCGAGGGCGTGCCGGTCATCATGAACCTCACGGCCATGGAGGCCTCCGACGCCAAGCGCGTGGTCGACTTCGCGGCCGGGCTGATCTTCGGCCTGCGCGGCTCGATCGAGAGAGTGTCGACGCGCGTGTTCCTGCTGACCCCGGCGAACACGGAGATCGTCAACGGCGATCCGGCCGGGCACCGCACGGACGGCTTCTTCAATCAGAGCTGAGGCAGGGCCGCTCACCGGCCCTGCCCCCGCGCAGGGATTACCGGACCGGCCTACCGGAAGGCATCGAGTCCGGTGAGCGCCTTGCCCAGCACGAGCTGGTGCATCTCGACGGTGCCCTCATAGGTGAGCACCGACTCGAGGTTGGTCGCGTGCCGCATCACGGGGTATTCGAGCGAGATCCCGTTGGCGCCGAGAATGGTCCGGGCCGTGCGGCAGATCTCGATCGCCTCCCGGACGTTGTTGAGCTTGCCGAAGCTGACCTGCTCGGGACGCAGGCGGCCGGCGTCCATCCGCCGCCCCAGATGATGGGCGAGCAGAATCCCCTTGTGCAGTTCGACCGCCATGTCGGCGAGTTTGGCCTGGGTGAGCTGGAAACCGCCGATGGGCCGCCCGAACTGCTCCCGCGACTTCGCGTAGTCGACCGCGGCCTCGAAACTGCTGCGGGCCGCGCCCATGGCGCCCCAGACGATTCCGTAGCGGGCGTGGGACAGACAGCTAAGGGGTCCGCGCAGGCCGGTGACCTCCGGGAGGACGGCGTCGGCGGGCAGCCGCACGTCGTCGAGCACGAGCTCGCTGGTGACGGAGGCCCTGAGGGACCACTTGTGCTTGATCTCGGGAGCGGAGAACCCGCGGCTGTCGGTGGGCACCGCGAACCCGCGGATCCCGTCCTCGGTCCGCGCCCACACGACGGCGACGCCGGCGACCGACCCGTTGGTGATCCACATCTTGCGGCCGTTGAGGATCCAGTCGGAGCCGTCGCGCTTGGCGTGCGTCGTCATGGCGGCGGGGTCGGAGCCGTGGTCGGGCTCGGTGAGACCGAAGCAGCCGATGACCTCGCCGGCGGCCATACGCGGCAGCCACTGCTGCTTCTGCTCCTCGCTGCCGAAGCGGTGGATCGCGTACATGGCGAGGGAGCCCTGCACGGAGACGAGGGAGCGGATGCCGGAGTCGGCGGCCTCCAGCTCCAGGCAGGCGAGTCCGTACTGCACGGCTGACGCGCCGGCGCAGCCGTACCCCTCCAGGGACATCCCGAGGGCACCGATGCCGCCGAGCTCCTTGGCCAGCTCCCGGATCCCCGGCAGCTCCCCCTTCTCGTACCACTCGGCGACGTACGGCAGCACCCGGTCCGCGGCCCAGGCCCGCACGGTGTCCCTGATCCCGAGGTCCTCCGGCTCCAGCAGGTCGTCCAGGCCGAGGGGATCGCCGGGATCGAAGGGAGGCAGCTTGGACGAACCGGACATGACGACACCCTCCGAAACTCTTTAACTAGCACCGCTAGCCAAGACGCTACGACGTCCGCCCGCCTCCGCACCACCCGTAGCCGCCAACTGTGAGCGGAACTCGCCGGCGGCCATCACCACACCGCGGGCATCCGCGAGCCGTGGATCGAGGAAACAGCGAGTGGCGGATACAGATCAGCCCGACGACGGGACCGGGACCGGTGCGGAGGGCATCAGACCGAGACGCGTGACTCCGCCGCGTCCCTGGGTGCAGGGAGTTCCACCGGGCCCGGCTCGCAACTCATGACCCGCGGCAACCGCAACGCCATCACCGCACCGAGCAGCAACAATCCCGCACTCACCAGCAACGTCACATGCAGCCCGTGCACGAACGCGTCCCGGGCGGCATGCCGCAGCGCGGCACCGGCGGACCCGCCCAGCTGCGCGGCGACCTCGTACGCCTCCCCCAGCGAATGCCCCGCGGAGGAGGACGCCGACGCCGGAACCCCGTGCACCCCGGACAGCCCCGGCGCGTACGCCGCGTTCATCACCGTGCCGAGCAGCGCGATCCCGATCCCCGCCCCGAGCTGGTACGACGTCTCCCCGATCGCCGCCGCCCCACCGGCCTGCTCCTGCGGCGCCTCGCTCAGCATCGACTCGTACGCCCCGAAGAGCGTCGTCTCCAGCCCGAAGCCGAGCAGGACGAACCCGCTCACCATCAGCGCACAGTCGTCGGTCCGGCCCAGCGCCGTCAGCAGCACCACCGCGATCGCCGTGAGGCAGAACCCGGCGCACACCATCCGCCGCGGCCCGAACCGCCGAAGCAGCCGCGCCCCGGCCAGCCCGGCCGCCATCGCCGCGAACGTCAGCGGCAGCAGCCGCAGCCCGGTCTCCAGCGGCGACAGCCCGAGCACCAGCTGCAGGTACTGCGCCGCGATCAGTTCCAGACCCACCAGCGCGAGCATCGCCAGCACGATGCACCCGACGGACGTGCTGAACGCCGGCCGCGCGAACATCGTGAGGTCCACCAGCGGATACGCCCGCCGCCGCTGCCGCCGTACGAAGGCGACCAGCAGCGCGGCGCCCACCACCAGTGACGGCACGGTGAGCAGACTGCCCAGCGACTCCCCGCTGCCGAGCCGCTTCACGCCCAGCACGACACCGAACAACCCGACCGCCGCCATCAGCGCGCCGACCACATCCCAGGGACCCCTGCCGTCACCCTTCGACTCGGGCAGCAGCAGCCGTCCCACCGGGAGGCTGACCAGCATCAACGGAATGTTGACGAGGAACACCGAGCCCCACCAGAAGTGCTCCAGCAGGAAGCCGCCGAGCAGCGGACCGACCGCCGCGCCCACCGCGGCCACGGCGCTCCAGATGCCGATCGCGAGCGCCCGCTCGCGCCGGTCCGGGAAGACCTGCCGCAGGATCGAAAGGGTCGCGGGCATGATCATCGCGCCGCCCACGCCGAGCAGCGCCCGCGCCACGATGAGTACCTGGGCGCTGTCGGCCAGGGCCGCGAGGCCGGAGGCGACGCCGAACAGCGCGTATCCGAGGAGCAGGACTCTTCGGCGGCCGATGCGGTCGCCCAGCGTGCCGAACAGGATCAGCAGCGAGGCGCAGACCAGTGGGTAGACGTCGACGATCCAGAGCAGCTCGATTCCGCCGGGCCTCAGGTCCTCGGTGACGGCGGGGACCGCCACGTGCAGCACGGTGGCGTCGACGGCGACCAGCAGCAGGCTGACGCAGAGGACGACGAGCACCACCCAGCGGTTGGCACCGGCCCCGGCCGCCCGACGGCGCAGCGCAGCGGCGGCCGTGGTCGTCCCGGACATGTACGTACCTCCCAGATGTTCCTCGCGATCGGCGGGCTCACGGGGTGGGGGACGCCCCCGCGACTCGGCCGGAGAGGAGCGGTGGTCCCCGGCCCGCGCAAACGAAAAGCGAGTGACACGTCAGAGTACGCGAGTCCTCGACGGAGACCAGTGGCGGACCTCTCACACCTCCGGCGGAAGGATGTGGCGTACGCCACTCCCTCCCACCTCGTCCACGCCCCGGCCGGCCGGGTGGTTCCGGCCCGGGTCGATAATCGGGCGCGTGACGGATCTTGAGACGGGCGCGGCTCCGACCCGCGCCGGGGCGCTGCGCCGGGCGGCCCCGGCGCTCGCCGGATACGTGGCCGTCCGCGCCCTGGGCCTGCTGGCCCTGTTCCTGTGGAGCGCGGCGCGGGACAAGAGCGCGTACACGCTGCTGACCGCTCGCTGGGACGCGCTCTGGTACGTCAGGGTCGCCGAGCTCGGCTACGGCTACGAGGTGCGGCTGGCGAACGGGGACGTGCACTCGAACCTGGCGTTCTTCCCGCTGCTGCCCTGGCTGGAGCGGTTCGTGGCGGCGGTGTCTCCGCTGTCGTACGCGGACGGCGGGTTCCTCGTGAGCGTGGTCTCCTCGCTCGCCGCGGCCTGGGGGATCTTCGCGGTGGCGGACCGTGTGTACGGCCGCCGGGCCGGGGTGTGCGCGGTGCTGCTGTGGGCTGTCCTGCCGGTCGGGATCGTGCAGTCGATGGCGTACAGCGAGTCCTTGTTCACGGCGCTCGCGGCGTGGTCGCTGTACGCGGTGCTGACCGGCCGCTGGGTGACGGCGGGCACGCTGGCCCTGTGCGCGGGACTGACCCGTCCGGTGGGACTGGCCGTGGTGGCCGCGGTGTGGGTGGCGGCGCCGGCCTCCTTCGCACGGGACAGGCGTGCGGCCGCCGCGGGTGCCCCCCGGGACACGTTGGACACCCCCGACGCCCAGGGCATCCCGCCCGGCCCGGAAGCCTCACCCGCCCCCGGGATCCGGCTCCGGCGGATCCTCGGCATGGTCCTGGCCCCGCTCGGCGCCGTCGGCTACGTGCTCTGGGTCGGGCACCACACCGGCAAGGGCCCGCTGGGGTATCTGGACGTCCAGGCCGGATGGCGCAACGGCTTCGACGGCGGCTGGGCATTCGCCCGGTTCGTCGCCGACAAGTTCACGTCGTTCCCGGCGGCTCTGGCCGGCGTGGGGCTGATCATCGGGGTCGCGTCAGTCGTCTGGCTGTATGCGACCGGAGTACGTCAGCGCCAGCCGCTGCCGCTGCTGGTCTACACGGGGGTCGTGACCGCGCTGGCCCTGTGCGCGTCGAGCTACTTCGGCTCGAAACCGCGTCTTCTGCTGCCCGCCTTCCCCCTGCTCCTGCCTCTCGCGCGGGCCTTGGCCGGAGCGCGTATCCGCAGGTCAGCGGCGGTGCTCGGGGTCGTGGCGGTGGCATCCGCGGTGTACGGGGCGTTCTGGCTGAACGGCTCCGGTCCGCCCTGACCGGCTGTGAGCGCCAGGGGAATTCCGCGCCATGCCCCGGTGAACGAATTCAAAAGCGCAATAAAACCCCCATCCGGAATGATCAAAGGAATTGAAGGCCGCAGCGGCCGACGATTGCAGATTCGCTGGAAATAAACCTCCTCCTGAGAGGAATCCCACATCACATCGTCATCACAAAGCCGTTGATTCGCCCGGGATCTGAGCTCACTCGCTGTAACGTCGATTGGGTGCGTACCGAACCGAAGCTCACCCGTCTGGACCGGGTGTTCGCCCGGCTGGACCGTGAGCCGGAACGACCGGCCCACATCGATGTGCCGAAGATGAGCAGGCACCGCATCGTGCTCTTCGCGGCGACCCTGGCCTTCTACGGCGCGATCGTGTGGGCCGTGGTGATCACGTCCTGGCTGGTCCGGCTCGACTGGCAGGTCATGTTCTTCCGCCCGTACCAGCAGTGGTCGGAGATCCACTGGTTCGTCGACTACTACGTGGTCCTCGGCCAGCGCGGCCCGACCGCCGTGATGGTCGCGGCGTGGCTGGGCTGGCGCTCCTGGCGGCAGCACACCCTGCGGCCGCTGCTCGCGCTCGGCGTCTCACTGCTGCTGCTGAACATCACGGTGGGCGCCGCCAAGTACGGCATGGGGCGTCTGGGGCCCCACTACGCGACCACGATCGGCGCGAACGAGATGTGGCTCGGCGGCGATATATTTCCGAGCGGTCACACCGCGAATGCCGTGGTGACCTGGGGAATCCTGGCCTACCTGGCGTCCGGCGCGAGAGCGCAGCGCTGGCTGTCCGCCGTGTCCGCGGTGACCTCGCTCGGCGTCGGGATGGCCACCGTCTACCTCGGTACGCACTGGCTGAGCGATGTGCTCCTCGGCTGGACCGCGGGGCTGCTGATCCTGCTCGGTCTGCCGTGGTTCGAGCCGCTGATCGCCCGTGCCGAGGACGCGATCTTCGACCTGCGCGACCGCCTGCGGGCCCGCCGCCGCACCCCGGCCGTCCCGGCCGGCGCGCCGCCCGTGCTGGTCACGCCGGTGCCGGCCGACCGCGACGACGTCGCGGCCCACTCGCCCCGGACTCCGGCCTACCTGGCGCCGGGCCCGCACACCACTCGCTCGGAGCGCACCCCGACCACCCCGGCCGGCAGTCGTCGCCCGCCGCACCCGGAGCGCCACCCCCGCGGCTCGACCCCGTCCGCCCGCCCCGTGACGGGCGGCTGACCACGGGACGGCGCGCACCCCGTCCGGCATGGCTAAGGCCCCGATTCCGCTGCGGAACCGGGGCCTTAGCCGGGTCTCAGCCCTTCCAGGCCCGCGCCACCCGGCCGCCCTTGACCTCGAAGTTCAGCCGGCCCACGCGGTACTCCATGGTGATGATCGCCCCGGACGGCAGCGCGCGCACCGTCGGCCAGCCGCGCTCACGCGCGAGGTGTTCGGCCCGGCCGGCCTCCAGGCCGACGTAGGTGTCCGGGCTGTCGTCGGGTTCCGTGGGAGGTGTCGGAGTCGGTGCCATGCCGCCACGCTATGTCCTGCCCGGCGAGCGCGGAAGTCCGGGGCCCCGGGCGGTCACTGTCCGCCTCCGGTCACGCTTCTGTCACAAGATCACGACAGGAGTTTCGGGCGTCCCCCGTCACACGGACGAGCGGTTCCGTACGCCTTCCGCACGCATTCGATCGCAATTCCCGCGTGTCACATGAGCTCATGGAAAAGCCCGGCGGAAAGTGCCGGGAGAAGTGCCGGTGAGGCCCCATTCCTTTCCGGTGCCGCACCGGCCCGGCGGCGTCGGCGCGGTACGGGAAATGCATGGCTTCGGCACCGAGAGGCCGGTACGCCCCCTGTCGGAGCGCGCGGTGACGCGAGCATCATGGCGTGAGCTCGCGGGCATGTGAGGCGCGGGCTGCGGGCCCGGCACGCGATGAGCGAAGGGGCGAGCGAGCGATGGGGACGCAGACCGTACAGGCCGTGGCGCCCTCCGAACCGCGCACGCGGCACGGACGGGTGGTGGTCGACTGGCTGACGACGACGGACCACAAGAAGATCGGCCATCTCTACCTGGTCACGTCGTTCCTGTTCTTCCTGATCGCCGGGGCGATGGCGCTCCTGATGCGCGCCGAGCTCGCCCGCCCGGGCCTGCAGATCATCGACCACGAGCAGTACAACCAGGCGTTCACGATGCACGGCACGATCATGCTGCTGCTGTTCGCGACGCCGAGCTTCGCGGGCTTCGCCAACGAGCTGATGCCGTTGCAGATCGGCGCGCCCGACGTCGCCTTCCCGCGGCTCAACATGTTCTCGTACTGGCTGTTCCTGTTCGGCGGGCTGATCGTGCTCGGCTCGCTGCTGGTGCCCTCCGGGCCCGCCGACTTCGGCTGGTTCGCCTACGCCCCGCTCAACAGCGCGGAGCGCTCGCCGGGTCTCGGAGCGGATCTGTGGATCATGGGGCTCGCGTTGTCGGGCTTCGGCACGATCCTCGGCGCGGTCAACTTCATCACCACGATCATCGGGATGCGCGCCCCGGGCATGACGATGTTCCGGATGCCGATCTTCGTGTGGAACACCCTGTTCACGTCGATCCTGATCCTGATGGCGTTCCCGGTGCTCGCGGCGGCGCTGCTGGTGCTGGAGGCGGACCGGCGGTTCGGCGCGCAGGTCTTCGACGCGGCCAACGGCGGGGCGATCCTGTGGCAGCACCTGTTCTGGTTCTTCGGTCATCCCGAGGTGTACATCATCGCGCTGCCGTTCTTCGGCATCATCACGGAGATCATCCCGGTCTTCAGCCGCAAGCCGCTGTTCGGCTATCTGACGCTGGTCGGCGCGACGATGGCGATCACCGGCCTCTCGATGATCGTGTGGGCGCACCACATGTTCGCCACGGGCGCGGTGCTGCTGCCGTTCTTCTCCTTCACGAGCTTCCTGATCGCGGTGCCGACGGGTGTGAAGTTCTTCAACTGGGCCGGCACCATGCTCAAGGGCTCGCTGTCCTTCGAGACGCCGATGCTGTGGGCGACGGGCTTCCTGGTGACGTTCCTGTTCGGCGGGCTGACCGGGGTGATCCTGGCGTCGCCGCCGATGGACTTCCACGTGACGGACTCGTACTTCGTGGTCGCGCACTTCCACTACGTCGTCTTCGGCACGGTCGTCTTCGCGATCTTCGCCGGCTTCTACTTCTGGTGGCCGAAGTTCACCGGGAAGATGCTGGACGAACGGCTCGGCAAGATCCAGTTCTGGGCGCTGTTCGTCGGCTTCCACACCACGTTCCTGGTGCAGCACTGGCTGGGCGCCGAGGGCATGCCCCGCCGGTACGCGGACTACCTCGCCGCGGACGGGTTCACCGCGCTCAACACCGTGTCGACGATCGGTGCGTTCCTGCTCGGCATCTCGACGCTGCCGTTCCTCTACAACGTGTGGAAGACCGCCAAGTACGGCGAGAGGGTCGAGGTCGACGACCCCTGGGGCTACGGCCGTTCCCTGGAGTGGGCGACCTCGTGCCCGCCACCGCGGCACAACTTCACGACGCTGCCCCGGATCCGCTCCGAGTCGCCGGCGTTCGACCTGCACCATCCGGAGTACGCGGCGGTGACTGCGCAGCCCGAGCCAAAGCGCCATCAAGCCGGTCCCGAGTCCTCCTGATCGCCTCGACCAGCTCGACCGGCTCCAGCACCTCGAAGTCGAAGCCCAGCATCACCACGTGGATGACCATCACGTCGAGGCTGCCGGCGCCGCAGCGCAGCAGACAGGTGTCCGCGCTCTCCGCCTCCAGCACCCCGGCGGAGGGCGAGATGTTCTGGACGGCCTCCTCCAGGGGCGCCAGGAGCCGCACGAGGGCGTGAGCGGCGTACGCGCGCGTGGAGACGCCCTGGGAGACGTAGGCGGCCAGGTCCTCGGCCGGCGGGTCGCGCGGCACGAAGCGCGGCCCGTGCGGGGGCCTGGGCGTGATGCGGTCCGCGCGGAACGTACGCCAGTCGTCGCGGTCGAGGTCCCAGGCGACCAGGTACCAGCGGCGTTCGGTGCACACCAGGCGGTGCGGCTCGACGCTGCGGCGGGTGGAGGTGCCGTCGTGGCCGCGGTATTCGAACCGCAGCCGTTCGGCGTCCCGGCACAGGTGCGCGAGATCGGTGAGCACGGCCGGGTCGACCGAGGAGGGCAGCGTGCTGCGCAGCATCGGCACGGTGACGGCGTTCAGGGCGCTCACGCGGCGGCGCAGCCGGTTCGGCAGCACCTGCTCCAGCTTGGCGAGAGCGCGTACCGAGGTCTCGCCGATGCCGTCGATGCCCTGTCCGGCGGCGGTGCGCAGTCCGACCGCCACGGCGACGGCCTCGTCGTCGTCCAGGAGCAGCGGCGGCAGTTCGGCTCCGGCGCCGAGCTGGTAGCCGCCGCCGGTGCCGGGGCTGGCGTTGACCGGGTAGCCGAGCTCGCGCAGCCGGTCGACGTCCCGGCGCAGGGTTCGGGCGCTGACGCCGAGCCGGCCGGCCAGGTCGGCGCCGGACCACTCGCGGTGGGCCTGGAGCAGGGACAGCAGACGCAGCAGGCGGGCCGAGGTCTCCAACATGGGGCGAGTCTGTCAGGCCTTGCGGACAGCCGCTGTCCTCAAGGTGCGTAGGCCAGTTGCGGGACGGTGAAGCAGGTGCGGTTCATGTCCCCCTGCCCCACCCAGCCCTTGCCGTCCTGCCAGCGGGCCACCGACAGGCAGGTCCGGCTGGTCTTCGGCGGCTCGGGCAGGCGGTCGAAGCGGACGGGGAGCAGCAGTCCTCCGGCGGTGTAGCCCTGGCTGCGGTTCATGTGGGCGTCGACGCACGCGCGCGTGATGCCCGTGGCCGCGCAGGACGTCGCGGCGTCCGTGAACCACCGCGCGGCGGCCCATCCCTCCAGCTGCCACTGGGAGTGCGTCTTCAGGCCCTTGGTCGCCTCGCGGAACTCCCGTACGGCCGGGTTGCCGGTGTCCTCGAAGTTGCGGCTGGCGCCGGTCGCCCACAGGGCGTTGCGGCAGCGCGGGGCGTCCTTGTAGTCGTCGGCGACGGTGGACGTCCAGTTCTGCACGTTGGTCACCTTGGCGGTGACGTGGGCGCCGGCCTCGTCCATGGCCTGGCAGAGCCGGGCGTTGCCGTGCCCGTCGATGGCGTCGAACACCAGGTCGGCGCCCTGTTCCTTGAGGTCGGCGGCGACGGCGCGGAAGTTGGGCAGGGCGAAGTCGACCTGCTCGGTCACGACCTTGTAGCCCTCGGCGCGCAGGCCGCGCTCGACGAGCCGGGCGTAGGCGGCCGAGGCGGACTGGTTGTAGGAGACGACGGCGGCGGTGCGGGCGCCGTGCTCGCGTTTGAAGTAGCGGTAGACCTCGGTGCCGCCGTACAGCTTTCCGTCCCAGCCCGGGGTGCCGTCGCGGGGGGCGAGGCTGCCGTAGATGCCGTAGAGGTGCGGGTAGGTGTCGTAGGCGGTGCCGATGGGCTGGCCGCCGATGTCGGGGACGCCCGCTCGGGAGACGCGGGAGGCGCCCGCGTAGTCGAGGGCGGTGGTGGCGACCAGGGCGACGACCTCGTCCTCCTCGACGAGTTTGTGCACGCATTCGTTGTTGCCGACGCCGCTGCCTCCGTCGTCGCAGGTGCGCACCTCGACCGGGCGGCCGTCGATGCCCCCGCGCGCGTTGAGCCGGTCGAAGTAGGCCCGGGCGCCGTCGCGCGGGCCGGTGAAGGCGCTGCCGCCGACCGGGCTGGTGGCGCTGGTGATGATGCCGACCCGCAGGGGCGCGGACTCGCGGGGCGCGGGGGTGCGGTCGTCGTGCTCGAAGTCGCTCTCCGGGAGCCGGCTGCCGCAGGCCGCGCTCAGGGCGAGCAGCAGCGCCGCGGCAATGGCCTCAGCAGCCCGGGATCGGTGACGCATTGCCGCTCAGTTGCACCAACGCGCACAGCGTCTTCGCGGACACCTTCCAGGTGCCGTCCTGCTCGACGGCGCTGCCGGAGGCGTCCGGCAGGGCGGTGGCGCCCTTCAGCGTGAGCGTGTACGTCACGTCCGCGCCGGTCGCCGAGGTGAACGCGACCTTGGTGACCTTCGCCTGGACCTGTCCGCCGCGCTTGTCGCCGCTGAAGGCCTGGAGAACCGGGCCCATCCGGTCGCCGTTCTCCAGGACGGCCTGCTTCTCCTCGGTCGAGGTCTTCGGGTCGAAGAACTTCTGCCAGTTCTGCCGAATCTCCGCCTCCGCCGCGGCCCGGTCCGCCGGCGCGGAGGCCGGGGCGCTCGTGGTCCGCTCCGCGGTCGGGGTGGGAGGCGTGGACTCGCTGCCGCCGCCGCTGTCGTCGCTGCAGGCCGCCAGGGCCGGGGCGAGAGCGAGGACCAGGGCGGCGGCGATCGCCGTACCCCGGCCCGCGGTGCGTGGACCCCCCGTCGCGTTCCCCCGCTTGAGGTCGCTGCCGAGAACCATCTGGCTCACCACCGGGTGTCGGTCCGGGCCATGTGCGCCCGGTGCTTTCAGGGTCAGCTTCCACAGGGCATAGTGCAAGCGATCGGCGGACTTGAACAGGCAGCCCGACGCACGCACAGCCGAATCCGACGTGTGGGAGCCAGCGATGCGGACCAGCCGACTGCGGACCGTGCATCCCGTCCTGTGGGCCGGCTGGGCGGCCCTGGCCGCCGGCGCGGTGCTGTGCGTCGTCGGCTGGTACGGAGTCTCCGGCGAGCGTTACGCCGAACGGCAGCTGCCCTACCTGGCCTCCTGCACGATCCCCGGCGCCGCGCTGATCATCGCCGGGGCGGTGCTGCTGGCCCGCGGCCGGGAGTCGATCGCCGCCCGGCGCGTGGAGGAGCTGTACGGCCTGCTGGTGGAGGACGGGCCCGCCGGGCCGGAGGAGGAGACCGGGCGGGCCGCGCTCGCGCCGCTCGCGGTCAGCGGCGACCTGCTGATGGTGCCGGGCGGCACGCTGTGGCACCGCGCGGACTGCCCACTGGTCGCGGGCAAGGCGGAGGCGGTCCCGGTCGACTCCAAACTGGTGGCCGGCGGCGAGCTGGACCCCTGCCCGATCTGCGAGCCCGCCGAAGAAACCGACTGATGTCCTCGCTGACGTACGACCTCACGCTCGCCGGGCTCTCGGTCGGCAGTGCGGCGGCGCTGACCGGGATCGGCCTGATCGTGACGTACCGCGCGACGGGCGTGCTGAACTTCGCGCACGGCGCGATCGCGATGGTGTGCGCGTACGTGCTGCGGCAGTGCGTGGTCGAGTGGGGCTGGCCGCTGTGGCTCGGGGCGTCGGTGACGCTGCTGGTGCTGGCGCCGGGGCTGGGTGTGCTCCTGGAACGGTTCGTGTTCCGGCCCCTGGCTGTCCTGGGCGGTGATCCGGCGCAGACGCTGGTGGCGTCCATCGGGGTGTTCGTGCTGCTGGTGGGCGGGGCGGCGCTGGTGTGGGGGCAGGGGGCGCGGGACGACGCGCCGGTGCTGGTGCCGGACGAGCCGTGGGGGCAGCTGGCGGTGGTGCTGGTGCTGGCCGCCGGGGTCGCGGCGGTGGTCCGCCGGACGCGGTTCGGGCGGGAGCTGCGGGCCGTGGTCGACGACCGGCGGCTCGCCGAGCTGGGTGGCATCGACGCGGATCGGGTCGCGGCCACGGGGTGGGCGTTCGGCTCGTTCACGGCCGGTCTGACGGGTGTGCTGCTGGCGCCGTACGTGCGGCTCGACCCGTACGGCCTTTCGCTGCTCGTGATGGAGGTCGTCGCGGTCGCGGTGGCCGCCCGGATGCGGAGCCTGACCGTCGCGGTGGTCGTCGCGCTGGGCATCGGGGTGGCGCAGAGCCAGCTGACCCGGCTGCACCCGTCGGGCTGGGCCGAGCCGCTGCTCCAGGCGGCCGGCACGAATCTGTTCGTCGTCGCGCTGCTGGTCGCGGCCCTGGTCCTGCCGGGCGTCGGGGAGCGGGACGCGCTGCCCCGCACGGCCACGGCGCGCGTGCCGACCCCGCCGGGTGCCTGGATCGTGGTGCTCGTGCTGTTCCTGCTGCCGCTGGGGCTCGCCGGCCGGGACCTGCACACCTCGGTCCAGGTCCCGGCGCTGGCCGTGATCCTGCTGTCCCTGGTGGTGGTCACCGGCCGCGGCGGCCAGATCTCGCTGGGGCAGGCGGCGTACGCGGGCCTGGGCGCCCTGTTCACGGCCCTGCTGGCGGCGGGCCGGTTCCCGGGGCTGCCCGCGTTGCCGGAACTGGCCGCCCTCGCGGTGGCGGTGGTCCTGGTGGCGCCGCTCGGTCTGCTGACGGGCTGGCCGGCGATCGGCCGCCGGGGCCTGGCGCTGGCGCTGGCGACGTTCGCGGTCGGCGTGGGGGTGAGCCGCTTCGTCTTCGCCCAGCCGTACGTCACCGCGGGCCTGTCGCTGGGCCGCCCCGCGGGCTTCGACGGGGACCGGGCGTACTACGTCCTGGAGCTGCTGCTGCTCGCGGTCGCGCTGCTGGCGGCGCACACGCTGCGCCGGGGGCGGACGGGCCGGGCCCTGGCGGCGATGCGGGATCACGAGCGGGGCGCGCAGGCGGCGGGCGTCGGCGTGCCTTCTCTGAAGCTGCTGGCCTTCGTCGCGGGCGCCGCGCTGGCCGCGCTGGGCGGTGGCATGCTCGGCATGGGTCTGCGTGCGTTCGACGCCGCCGCCTATGACCCCGTGCGGGGCCTGCTGTGGTTCGCGGCGGTGGTGGTGCTGGGCGCCGACAGCACGCTCGGCGCCCTCGCCGCGGCGGCTCTCCTGGTCGGGCTGGACGCGGGCACCCGCGGCGGGTTCGCGGCGGCCCTCATCGGCATCCTGGCGATCCTGGTGGGCCGGTTCCCCGGCGGCCCGTACGAGGCCCTGCGCACGGCGGCGCAACGCCTGCGGCCGCGCCGCGCCCCGGCCCTGACGGCGGCGGGCGCCCGAGCCCGCGGGAGGCTGCGCCCGGCGTCGCCGGAGACGGCCCGGAGGACACCGGTGCCGAGCGGCGCGACGGGCGTGACAGGCGGGACGGAGGGCGCGGGAGCGGGGGGCCGACGCGAACTCCGGAGCGACGCGAGCGGTTCGGGCCCACGGAGCGACGCGAGCCGTTCGGGCCCCAGAGGCGACACGGACCGTTCGGGCCCATGGGGCGACGCGAGCCGCTCAGACCCCCAGCGCGACACGAACCGCCCGGCCCCCCAGCGCGACACGAACCGCTCCGAGTCCCGGCGCGACACGGACCGCACGGACCGCACGGACCGCACGGACCGCACGGACCCCAGAGGCGACACGGACCGCACGGGACGCGGCCCGTCGGGACGCGCCGTCACCCACCTGTCGAGCAACGGCGGCCACCCGTCGGCCGGAGGGCACGAGAGGGGCCCCGAGCCACCCGACTCCTCCGCAGCCGCCAGGCCGGAGGCGACGCCCGAGGCTTCCGGGCGCTCCTCCGCCACCCGGGCCGACGCGGCCCTCGGCCCCTCTTCTGGCCCTCGGCGGCGCCCGGCGGCGCCCGGCGGCGGCGCGCCGCCGTCCACGGGACCGGCCACCGCCGCCGCCCCCGCCCGCCCCCTTCTCACCGCCCGCCACCTCCACGCGCACTACGGCCGCTTCACCGCCCTCGACGGGGTGGACCTGGACCTCTCCCCCGGCCGGATCACCGCAGTCGTGGGGCCCAACGGGGCCGGGAAGAGCACCCTGTTCCACTGTCTGGCCGGGACGCTGCGGCCCGCGCGCGGGGCGGTGCGGCTCGGCGGGCGGGACATCACCGCGCTGCCCGCCCACGCCCGCACCCGGCTCGGTGTCGCACGCACCTTCCAGCAGCTGGCCGTCTTCCCCTCGCTGACCGTGGCCGAGAACGTGCGGGTGGGTGCCGAGCAGGGGCGGGTGACCGACCCGGGCGCCGTGGAACGCACCCTGAGGCTGCTCGGCCTCGACGGCCCCGTGCGCGCGCTGCCCGCCGCCGGGCTGCCCACCGGGACGCTGCGCCGCGTCGAACTGGCCCGGGTCCTCGCGGGCGGCCCCCGCGTCCTCCTCCTCGACGAACCCGCCGCGGGTCTGGACACCGCCGAGGTGTCCGCACTGACCCGGGTCCTGAAGGCGCTGGCCGCCGAGGGCACGGCTCTCCTCGTCGTGGAGCACGACCTGGACCTGGTGGCCGGTCTCGCCGACGTCGTGCACGTGATGACCGCGGGCCGGATCGTCGCCTCCGGGCCGCCCGGACGCGTCCTGGACACCCTGGAACCGGAGGCCGGCCGATGACGACCGTCGCCCTGCGCCACGCGCGCGTGCGCTACGGCCCCCTGGAGGCCCTGCACGGCATCGGCCTCACCGCCCCCGGCCCGGGCCTCACCGTGCTGCTGGGCCGCAACGGCTCCGGCCGCACCACCGCCCTGCGCGCCCTGGCGGGCACGGTGCCCCTGTCGGGCGGCGCGGTGCTGTGGGACGGCGCCGACGTGACCCGCGTACCCGCCTACGAACGCGCCCGGCGCGGCATGTGCCTGGTGCCGGAGCGGCAGGCCGTGTTCGGCTCGCTCACCGTGCGCGAGAACCTCGAACTCGTCGCGCGCGACCCCGCCGTGGCCCTCGACGCCTACCCGCAGCTGCGGCCCCTGCTCCAGCGGCGGGCGGGCACTCTCTCCGGCGGGGAGCAGCGGATGCTCGCCCTCTGCCGGGCGCTGCTCGCCCGCGCGCGTGTGGTGCTCGTCGACGAGCCCGCCCAGGGCATGTCGCCCGCGGTCGCGGCCCGGACGTACGCACTGCTGGGCGCGCTCGACGCGTGCGTGGTGGTGGCCGAACAGCGGCTGCCGCCCGCTCTGCGGGGGCGGCCCGCGATCGTCTACGAACTGCGCCGCGGGGCCGTCGTGTTCGCCGGGGAGGCGAGTGAGCTCGACGGGTGATCCGGGACGCCGAGACCCCGCCCGGTCGGTCGACCGGACGGGGCCCGTGTCCCGGCGAGGGGGAGCAGCGGCTCAGAACTCGAGGCGCAGGCCGGGCACGATCACGTCGGGATCTTTGCCGATGGCGGCCTTGTTGACGGCGTAGAGGCGCTGCCAGGTGGTCCCGTGCCGGGCGGCGACGCCGCTCAGTGTGTCGCCCCGGCGGACGGTGTAGTCACCGCGGGAGGAGCCTCGGTCCGCGTGTTCCGTGGCACGCGCCGGCGCCTTCGACGGTTTCGCCGGGGCCTGTTCGGTGGAGGTGACCGGGTCGGCGGCGGGTGCGCCGCCGCTCGCCCCGGCGCGTGCCGAGCAGGTCGGCCAGGCGCCCCATCCCTGGGCGCGCTGGACCTTGGTGGCGACGGCTATCTGCTGGGACCTGCTCGCCCGGTCGGCGGTGGGCGCGTAGGCCGTGCCGCCGTAGGCGTTCCAGGTGGAGGGGGCGAACTGGAGTCCGCCGTAGTAGCCGTTGCCGGTGTTGATGTGCCAGTCGCCGCCGCTCTCGCACTGGGCGATGCGGTCCCACACTCCGCTGTCGGCCGCCGCGGCGTTTCCGGTCGCGGCCAGCAGTCCGAGGGGCGCGAGCAGTGCGGCCCCGGCGAGGACCGCCGTCGTTCGAACCTGGTTCCTCCGGGCGGTGGAGCGAGTGGTATCGGCACATTCGGACATGTAGGTCCCTCTCGGAACACCCGGGCTTCCCCCAAGGCGGAGCGCCACTCCCGCGCCATGGGGCGCGGGGGCCGCGCTCGCCCCGTCCACCGGAGCGGTGCTGCGCCCGGTTCCTGGGAACCCGGCGGCCGGCGGACGTACCCGAGCGGTGCTCGTTGCACACGGCGGAGGAATCTAAGGAGGCCGGCGGCTTCCATCAACCAGTCGCCCGTCCTGGCAGGCCAGTTCGGTAATACCTCGGGTAACGGCTATTTCCGGACACCCACTTCATTAGCGGATTTCCGGATTTGTCGGCCCACCCTCCCGACGACCTGTGACCCACTTCACTCCCTCAAGAGCCTTGCCACAACGGCGAGTTGACGGTGAGTGCTGGATTCCGCGCCGAGCGTGACCCTGTGCGCTGGTTGGTTCGATTCCGTTCGCCCTGGGGCGTGACTCCCGCCACAGATCACCCGTTGTCTCCTTCATGAGCCGGGACCTACCCGGACCACGGGCCGGGAGCCACCCGGCTTTGCCACGCACCGCATCCCCGAGGGAGCCACCCGTGCCGCGCATGCTCGACGTCAGCGACGAGGTACGCGCCGAGATCGGCGACGAAGAAGCCGACCGCCTGCTCGCCGGAGAGACCGCCCCGGGCAGCTACGACTGCACGTCGTGCCGCACTCCGGGCGACTCCGAGCAGGAGCGCACCAGCACCGTCCTGTTCATCGGGGACGAGACCGCCGTCCTCGCCTTCGCCCACGCCGGCTGTCTGCCCTCGCAGGTCGTGCAGGTCACCGAGGAGCAGCTGCGGGGCGCCGTGAAGTCCATCGCCGGCGACACCGTCGACCTGGAGCCCGACAAGATGGTGCCCGAGCAGGCGGTGCTCGGCGTGACCAGCGGGCTCGTCCTGATCGGCGGGGAGCTGCACCCGGCCCTGGTGGTGGAGCCGACGGGGCCCATCGCCCGGCCCGGCACGACCGGGTCCGGCGACGACTTCCTGCCGCTGCTCATCGAGCAGGGCTTCATGCCCCTGACCGACCTGTCCGCCGTACCGCCGGTGCTGCACGGCTGGTCGGTGCTGCTCGCCGTGGGCCAGCTGCACGCGGTGCTCCAGCCGGGCAGCAACGGCGGCCAGCCGGTGGCCTGGTGGCAGGCGCACCAGCCGCTCCAGGTGACCGACCCCTGGCGCGCGGCCGCCAACAAGCACCAGCAGGTGCTGATGTTCGCCGCGCCCGCCGGCTCGATCGGCCGCCAGCCGCGCGAGGACCTGCTGCGGGACGCGCTGGACAAGGCGGCGGCCAACGGCAAGCTGGTCGCCTCGGCGCTGCCGCTGGCCGGCACCTGAGCCACGCGTCACCCGCGCGGCCCGTACACCCGCGAAAGCCGTACCCGGGCCGCATCCCTTGACCCGCGGGGTCGTTTGGACATACGTGCACGCATACGACGTTCCCCGCCGCCACTCCTTCTCGCCGATCCCGTCCGCGCGATCGGCTCAGGACTCCCACGGCGGCCCATCGGCCACGCCGATCTACGACGCGCTCTACGCCGAGTACGTCAAGTCCTTCCGCGCACTGCCCGGCGATCGCAGCGGCGAGGAGAAGCTGGGCTTCACCGCCTTCGGGAACACCCCGCACGGTTCGGGCTCGTACGGGGGCGGGTCGTACGGGGGCACGTACGGCAGCTCGTACAGCGCCTACAGCGCGGGCGCCCAGAGCGCCCGCCATGCCGCCGGGCAGCAGCCGCAGTGGCAGCGCGTCGGCACCATCGGCTCGCACGGCACGGGGATGCACTACGTGCCCGCCGGGCTGCCGCCGGGGCGGCGCGGCGGCGTCTGAGCGAGCACCGGACACCGGAAAGGGCGGCCCCGTCGGGGCCGCCCTTTCCGGTGTTCTCGCGCTACTTCTTCTTGCCGCGCTTCTCGCGCACCCGCACGGAGATGTGGATCGGCGTCCCGTCGAAGCCGAACTCCTCGCGCAGACGGCGCTCGATGAAGCGCCGGTAGCCCGCCTCGATGAAGCCGGAGGCGAAGAGCACGAACCGCGGCGGCTTGGTGCCCGCCTGCGTGCCGAACAGGATGCGGGGCTGCTTGCCGCCCCGGACCGGGTGCGGGTGGGCGGCGACGAGCTCACCGAGGAAGGCGTTCAGCCGGCCCGTCGGGACCCGGGTCTCCCAGCCCGCCAGGGCCGTCTCGATCGCCGGGACCAGCTTCTCCATGTGCCGCCCGGTGCGCGCCGAGACGTTGACCCGCGGCGCCCAGGTCACCTGGCCGAGCTCGGTCTCGATCTCCCGCTCCAGGTAGTAGCGGCGCTCCTCGTCGAGGGTGTCCCACTTGTTGTAGGCGAGGACGATCGCGCGGCCCGCCTCGACGGCCATGGTGACGATCCGCTGGTCCTGCACCGAGATGGACTCGGAGCCGTCGATCAGGATGACCGCGACCTCCGCCTTCTCGACGGCGGCCGCCGTGCGCAGCGAGGCGTAGTAGTCGGCGCCCTGCTGGAGGTGGACGCGCTTGCGGATGCCCGCCGTGTCGACGAACTTCCAGGTGACGCCGCCGAGTTCGATCAGCTCGTCGACCGGGTCACGGGTGGTGCCCGCCAGCTCGTTGACGACGACGCGCTCCTCGCCCGCCACCTTGTTCAGCAGCGAGGACTTGCCGACGTTCGGGCGCCCGATCAGGGCGATGCGGCGCGGGCCGCCGATGCCGCCCCCGCCGAACGTCTCGCGCGGCGCCTCGGGGAGCACTTCGAGGACCTGGTCGAGCATGTCGCCGGTGCCGCGGCCGTGCAGCGCGGAGACCGGGTGCGGCTCCCCCAGGCCCAGCGCCCACAGGTATGACGCGTCGGCCTCGCCGCTCGGGCCGTCCACCTTGTTGGCGCACAGCACGACCGGCTTGCCGGCCTTGCGCAGCAGCCGGACGACGGCCTCGTCGGTGTCGGTGGCACCGACCTTGGCGTCGACGACGAAGACGACCGCGTCGGCGGCCTCGATGGCGTACTCGGCCTGGGCGGCGACGGAGGCGTCGATGCCGAGGACGTCCTGCTCCCAGCCGCCGGTGTCGACGACCTTGAAGCGGCGGCCGGCCCACTCGGCCTCGTAGGTGACGCGGTCGCGGGTGACGCCGGGCTTGTCCTCGACGACGGCTTCGCGGCGCCCGATGATGCGGTTCACCAGAGTCGACTTGCCGACATTGGGGCGGCCGACGACGGCGAGCACGGGCAGCGGGCCGTGGCCCGCCGCCTCGATGGCGCCCTCGACGTCCTCGGGGTCGAAGCCCTCTTCCGCGGCGAGCTCCATGAACTCCGCGAACTCGGCGTCGCCGAGCGCCCCGTGGTCATGCTCGAGCGCGCCCTCGGACGCGTCCGAGCCGTCGGGCTGGATGTGGTCGTTCATGAAGTCCGTACCTCGTCGTTCATCGTGGTGGTCGGTGGAGTACCCGCTGTTCCGGGCTGATCCACTACTCAGTGTCGTCTAGCGCCCGGTGAGGCGCCTGGCGTTTTCCAGGTGGGCCGCGAGCTGCTTCTGGATGCGCCCGGTCGCCTCGTCCAGCGCCTTGCGCGTCCGGCGGCCGCTGCCGTCGCCCGCCTCGAAGGGCTCTCCGAAGACGACGTCGACGCGGGAGCGCAGCGGAGGCAGCCCCTTTATCAACCGTCCGGGCTTGTCGGAACTTCCCAGCACGGCCACCGGGACGATCGGTGCGTCGCCGCGCACCGCGAAGTACGCGAGGCCGGCGCGCAGCGACGCGAAGTCGCCCTCGCCCCGGGTGCCCTCCGGGAAGATGCCGAGCACGCCGCCGTCGGCCAGGACGCCGAGCGCCTGGGTGATCGCCGTGCGGTCGGTGGTGTCGCGGTCGACCTTCACCTGCCCGATACCGAGCAGAAAGGGGTCCAGCGGCCCGATGAACGCTTCCTTCTTGATCAGGAAGTGGGTCGGCCGGGGCGCCACACCCATGACCATCGGACCGTCGATGTTGTGGGAGTGGTTGACCGCGAAGATCACCGGCCCGGTCGCGGGCACCCGCCAGGCGCCGAGCACGCGCGGCTTCCACAGCCCGTACATCAGGCCGACGCCGATACGCCGCCCGACCTCGGCACCCCGCGCCGAAGGCAGCTCGGTCACTTTCCGGCCCGCTTCTCCTCGACGAGGGTGACGACGCACTCGATGACCTGGGCCAGCGTGAGCTCGGTGGTGTCCACCTCGACGGCGTCGTCCGCCTTGGCGAGCGGGGAGGCCTTGCGGCTGGAGTCGGCGGCGTCCCGCTTGATCAGGGCCTCGCGGGTGGACTGGACGTCGGAGCCCTTCAGCTCGCCGCTGCGGCGGGCGGCACGCGCCTCCGGGGAGGCGGTGAGGAAGATCTTGAGGTCGGCGTCCGGCAGCACGGTCGTGCCGATGTCCCGGCCCTCGACGACGATGCCCTGCTCGGCGGAGGCGGCGATCGAGCGCTGCAGCTCGGTGATCCGGGTGCGCACCTCGGGTACCGCGCTGACCGCGCTGACCTTGGCGGAGACCTCCTGGGTGCGGATCGGACCGGCCACGTCCACGCCGTCGACCGTGATGGCCGGCCCCTCCGGGTCGGTGCCGGAGACGATCTCGGGCTTGCCCGCGGCGGCGGCGATGGCGGACGGGTCGTCTATGTCGATGCCGTTGCTCACCATCCACCAGGTGATCGCCCGGTACTGGGCGCCGGTGTCCAGGTAGCTCAGCCCGAGCTGGGCCGCCACGGCCTTCGAGGTGCTCGACTTGCCGGTGCCGGCGGGGCCGTCGATGGCGACAATCACTGGCGTGGCGCTTTCCACAGTGGGGGACCTTCCTGGACCGGGCTCGGCGGGGGTGAGGGCGAGAGTGCCCCGCACAAGGTTACTGGGTTCGCGTCACTCGTCCGGCCGCGCGTCGGTCGGCCCCTCGCGGCCCGCCCTACTGCCGGAGCGCCCAGCCCCTCTCCCGCAGCGCGGCGCTCAGGACCGGGGCCGCCTTCGGCTCCACCATCAGCTGCACCAGACCGGCCTGCTGCCCCGTGGCGTGCTCGATCCGTACGTCCTCGATGTTGACGCCGGCCAGGCCCGCGTCGGCGAAGATCCGGGCCAGCTGTCCCGGCTGGTCGTCGATGAGCACGGCCACGACCTCGTAGGCCCGGGGCGCGGAGCCGTGCTTGCCGGGGACGCGGACCTGCCCGGCGTTGCCGCGCCGCAGCACGTCCTCGATACCGCCGGCGCCCTCGCGGCGCTTGTGGTCGTCGGAGGACTGCAGGGCGCGCAGGGCCCGCACGGTCTCCTCCAGGTCGGCGGCGACGTCCGTGAGCAGGTCGGCGACCGGCGCGGGGTTCGCGGAGAGGATGTCGATCCACATCCGGGGGTCGGAGGCGGCGATCCGCGTCACGTCCCGGATGCCCTGCCCGCACAGCCGTACGGCGGACTCCTCTGCGTGCTCCAGCCGCGCGGCGACCAGGCTGGAGACCAGGTGGGGCATGTGGGAGACGAGGGCGACGGCACGGTCGTGGGCGTCGGCGTCCATGACCACCGGCACGGCCCGGCAGTGCGAGACCAGCTCGAGGGCGAGGTTCAGCACCTCGGCGTCGGTGTCCCGGGTCGGGGTCAGCACCCAGGGCCGGCCCTCGAAGAGGTCGCCGGTCGCGGCCAGCGGTCCGGACTTCTCCCGGCCCGACATGGGGTGCGAGCCGATGTACGCCGACAGGTCGAGGCCGCGTGCCTCCAGTTCGCGGCGCGGCCCGCCCTTCACGCTGGCGACGTCGAGGTAGCCGCGTCCCGCACCGCGGCTGAGGGCATCGGTGAGCACGTCCGCCACGTGCGCGGGCGGGGCGGCGACGATCACGAGGTCGACGGGCCCGTCCGGCGCCTCGTCGGTGCCGGCGCCGAGGGCGGCCGCCGTACGGGCCTGCTCCGGGTCCGGGTCGGCGAGGTGCACGGTGACGCCCCGCTGGGACAGGGCCAGGGCGGCGGACGTCCCGATCAGGCCGGTGCCGATGACGAGTGCGGTCCTCACTGGGCGATGTCCTTGCGCAGGGCGGCGGCGGCACCGAGGTAGACGTGGGCGATGTCGGCGCGGGGCCGGTCGGACTCGATGTGCGCGAGGACCCGGACGACACGCGGCATGGCGCCTTCGATGTCCAGCTCCTGGGCGCAGATGAGGGGCACGTCGACGATGCCCAGCTTGCGGGCGGCGGCGGCCGGGAAGTCGCTGTGCAGGTCGGGCGTGGCCGTGAACCAGATACTGATCAGGTCGTCGGCGGCGAGATCGTTGCGCTCCAGGATCTCCGTGAGCAGGGCTCCGACCTGCTCGTCCATGTGCCCGGCCTCGTCCCGTTCGAGTTGGACGGCGCCCCGGACCGCTCGTACCGCCACGGCGATGCTCCTTGCTGACGTGCGTGTCGCTCTACGTCCGACCAGCCTAGTCAGCCCGGGCTGCCCGGGGGCGCGGCGCCCGCCCGGTGAGACGCCAGGGTCGGCACGTTTGGGTAAGTTCGGTGCCAAGATGATGCAAATTCCGATTTACCCCTCTTCGGCACTTTCGGAGTGACGACATGACCTACGAGACCACGCGCCGCACGGTTCTCCTCGCGACGGGCGCGACCGGTGCGACGGCGCTCGTCGCGGCCTGTGGCGGGGGCGGTGACGACAGCGGCTCCGCGTCGACGCAGTCCCCCACCGGCGACGGCGCGACGAGCGGGGCCGCCGGCCAGGTCCTGGCCAACCTCGACGAGATCCCGGTCGGCGGCGGCAAGATCTTCAGTGACGAGAAGGTCGTGGTGACCCAGCCGGAGCAGGGTCAGCTCAAGGCCTTCTCGGCGATCTGCACCCACATGCACTGCCTGGTGGGGTCCGTTTCCGACGGCACGATCAACTGTCCCTGCCACGGCAGCAAGTTCAAGATCGCCGACGGTGCGGTGGCCCACGGCCCGGCGACCCAGCCCCTGCCCGCCGAGCAGATCACCGTGGAGGGGAACTCGATCCGCCTCACCTGAGCGCCCGCGCCCGGCACCGGGCCGTCACGCGTCCCACAGTGCCCCGAGGGTGAGCAGGTCGGTCCGGTACTCGACGCGGTCGGCCCACTCGGCGGGCCAGGCCTCCGCACCCAGGTAGGCGCCCGCGAAGGCGCCCGTGAGGCAGGCGATCGAGTCCGAGTCGCCGGCGGTGCACGCGGCGCGGCGCAGGGCCGTCACCGGTTCGTCGGCGAAGAGCAGGAAACACAGCAGCCCGGTCGCCAGGGCCTCCTCGGCGATCCAGCCCTCGCCGGTGGCCAGGCAGGGGTCGGTCTCCGGCGAGACGGTGCGCACGGCGTGCTGGAGCCGTTCGAGGATCTCCAGGCACTCGTCCCAGCCGCGCGCGATGAACTGCCCGGGGCTGGGGTCCCCGGCGCGCCGCCACAGGTCACCGAGCCAGCGCTCGTGGTAGTGGCCGCGGTTCTCCAGGGCGTACGAGCGGAGCAGCCCGATCAGCCCGGTCGGCTCCGCGCCCTGCGCGAGCAGGCGTACGGCGTGCGCGGTGAGGTCGGACGCGGCGAGCGCGGTGGGGTGCCCGTGGGTGAGGGCGGACTGCAACTGGGCGGCTCCCGCGCGCTGTTCGTCACTCAGGCCGGACACCAGGCCCAGCGGCGCGACGCGCATGTTGGCACCGCAGCCCTTGGATTCGATCTGGCTGGCGTCCTGCCAGGGGCGGGATTCGTCCTTCAGCAGGGAGCAGGCCTTCATGCAGGTGCGGCCCGGAGCCCGGTTGTTCTCCGGGGACTGGTACCAGGTCACGAACTCCTCCCGCAGAGGCCGGGCCAGCCCCAGCGGGGTGAGCAGCCCCCGGTCCGTCGCCGTGCGCACCGCCCGGCCGAGCGCCAGCGTCATCTGGGTGTCGTCCGAGACGAAGGCACGCTTCGGCAGCTCCATCTGCCGCCACGGCCCGCACTTGGCGAGGATCGAGGGGACGTCGTAGAACTCGGTGGGATAGCCCAGCGCATCCCCGAGCGCGAGACCCGTGAGCGCTCCGGTGGCGGCCTGCTTGTGGACGAGGGTGGTCATGCGGGGCGTCCTTCCCGGGTGGGCCGGAGGAGAGGCGGGTGGAGGGCGGTGGCGGTGCCGGCGCGGTACAGGGCGGCGGGTTTGCCGCGGCCGCCGGTCAGTCGCGCGGCGCCGGGAACGGGTGCGACGAAGCCCGGCGTGGCGAGCACCTTGCGCCGGAAGTTGGGCCGGTCGAGTTCGGTGCCCCACACGGTCTCATAGACCTGCTGGAGCTCGCCGAGGGTGAACTCGGGCGCGCAGAAGGCGGTGGCGAGGCAGGTGTACTCGAGCTTGGCGCCGACGCGGTCGTGGGCGTCCGCCAGGATGCGGTCGTGGTCGAAGGCGAGCGGCCCCGCTGTGCCGTACGGCACCCAGCGGGCCTGCGCCGCGTCGCTGCCGCCGTGCGCCTCGGGGGCGTCGGGCAGCAGCGCCGCGAAGGCGACCGAGACGACCCGCATCCGGGGGTCGCGGCCGGGCTCGCTGTAGGTCCGCAGCTGCTCCAGATGCAGCCCCGAGACGTCGGACAGGCCGGTCTCCTCGGCGAGTTCACGCCGGGCCGCCGTCTCCGCCGACTCGTCCGGCTGCACGAACCCGCCGGGCAGGGCCCAGCACCCGGCGTACGGCTCCTGCCCTCGCTCGACGAGCAGCACGTGCAGCGCGCCCTCCCGCAGCGTGAACACCGCGAGGTCGACAGTGACGGCGAAGGGCTCGTGAGCGTACTTGTCGTAGCCGTTCATGCACCGGCACCCCCTTTATGGTCAGCACGACTATAAAGGGGGTGCCGGTCACTCACAAGGTCTAGAGGTCGACCTCCTGCATCAGCATGCCGACCTCCGTGTTGGACAGCCGCCGCAGCCAGCCCGACTTCTGGTCGCCCAGGGTGATCGGCCCGAAGGAGACCCGGACCAGCTTGTCGACCGGGAAACCGGCCTCAGCCAGCATCCGGCGCACGATGTGCTTGCGGCCCTCGTGGAGGGTGACCTCGACGAGGTAGTTCTTGCCGGTCTGCTGGACGACCCGGAAGTGGTCCGCGCGGGCGTAGCCGTCCTCCAGCTGGATGCCGTCCTTGAGCTGCTTGCCCAGGTCACGCGGGATGGGCCCGACGATGTGCGCGAGGTAGGTCTTCTTCACGCCGTACTTCGGGTGGGTCAGCCGGTGGGCCAGCTCACCGTGGTTGGTGAGCAGGATGACGCCCTCGGTCTCGGTGTCGAGCCGGCCGACGTGGAAGAGCCGCGTCTCGCGGTTGGTGACGTAGTCACCGAGGCACTGCCGGCCCTCCGGGTCCTCCATCGTGGACACGACACCGGCGGGCTTGTTGAGCGAGAAGAACTGGTAGCTCTGTGTGGCGACGGTCAGGCCGTCGACCTTGATCTCGTCCTTCTCCGGGTCGACGCGCCGCCCCTGCTCCAGGACGATCTCGCCGTTGATCTCGACGCGGGCCTGCTCGATCAGCTCCTCGCAGGAGCGCCGGGAGCCGAAGCCCGCGCGGGCGAGGACCTTCTGCAGCCGCTCGCCCTCCTGCTCGGCGCCGGGGAAGGTCTTCGGGAGCTTGACCTCCTTCTTCCCGGCGTACCGGTCGCGGTTGCGCTCCTCCGTGCGCGTCTCGTACTCGCGGGAGCGCGCCGGAGCCGTCCCGCCGGAGCGCTGGCCCTGCTTGGGGCCGCCCTTGGCGCCACCGCGGGCCGAGGGGCCGCGGCCCGACTTCGGGCCGTCCTGCGTGGCGCCGGGGCCGACGTCGTAGCGCCGCTCCTCCGGGCGCGGCTTCTTCGGACGGCCGCTGCCCTGCTTGTCGTCGCGGTTGTTGCCGGCGCCGCGGAAGTTTCCGCGGCCACCGCCACTCCCGCCGCGGCCGCCGCTGTTGCCACCACGGCTCCCGCCGTTGTTTCCGCTGCTGTTCCTGCCGCTGCTGCTTCGCATCAATATTCCGTCTAGTCGTCTGCGTCGTCGGAACCCGGCGCATCGGGTGCGTCCGGGTCGAACGACGGTACGCCTTCCTGGGTCTCGGCCTCGATCGCCTCCGCCTCCGGGAGGAAGGGCGCGAGCTCCGGGAGCTCGTCCAGACCGCGCAGGCCCATCCGCTCCAGGAAGTAGTTCGTCGTCCTGTACAGGATCGCACCTGTTTCGGGTTCCGTGCCCGCCTCCTCTATCAGACCGCGCTGGAGGAGGGTGCGCATGACACCGTCGCAGTTGACTCCGCGGACGGCCGAGACCCGGCTGCGGGTGACCGGCTGCCGGTAGGCGACGACCGCCAGGGTCTCCAGGGCTGCCTGGGTGAGGCGGGCCTGCTGGCCGTCCAGGACGAAGCGCTCGACGGCCGGGGCGTAGGCGGCCCGGGTGTAGAAGCGCCAGCCGTTCGCGACGTAGCGCAGCTCGAAACCGCGGCCCTGGACGGTGTACTCGTCGGCCAGCTCGCGCAGGGCGTCCGCGATCTGGCGTCCGGGCCGCTCCAGTATCTTCGCGAGGTGCTCCTCGGTCGCCGGCTCGTCCACGACCATGAGGACGGCCTCCAGGGCCGGCTTCAGATCGAGGTCGGCGACGGTACGCGGTCCGGTCGGCAGCTCGGTCGTTCGCTCGCTCACGCCTTCTTCTCCTCCTTCGGCGGCTCGGGAGGCCGGTCGAACTCGTCGGTGACGGTCGGGGTCTCGTCACCGTCGCCGCCGGTCCACCGTACGAGCAGGTCCCCGAGCGCGGTCTCCTGCTCCAGCGCGACGGCCTTCTCGCGGTACAGCTCCAGCAGGGCGAGGAACCTCGCCACGACGGTCAGGGTGTCGTCGGTGTCCGCCACGAGCGCCCGGAAACTGGCCTCGCCGAGCTCTCTGAGCCGGGCCACGACGATCTGCGCCTGTTCCTGCACGCTGACCAGCGGGGCGTGGATGTGGTCCACGTAGACCTGCGGCTTGGGACGCGGCTGCATCGCCTTCACGGCGAGCTTGGCGAATCCTTCCGCCCCGATGCTGATGACGACGTCGGGCAGCAGCTCGGCGTGGTGCGCTTCGAGGCCGACGGTACGGGGGTAGCGCCGGCCCTCGTCGTCGAGCCGCCCGCTGAAGATGTCGGCGATCTGCTTGTACGCGCGGTACTGCAGCAGCCGGGCGAACAGCAGGTCCCGTGCTTCGAGCAGCGCCAGATCGCCCTCGTCCTCCACCTCGGCGGCGGGCAGCAGCCGGGCGGCCTTCAGATCGAGCAGGGTGGCGGCGACGACCAGGAACTCGGTCGTCTCGTCCAGGTCCCAGTCCGGCCCCATCGCCCGGATGTGGGCCATGAACTCATCGGTCACCTTCGACAGCGCGACTTCGGTGACATCCATCTTGTGCCGCGAGATCAACTGCAACAGCAGATCGAAGGGCCCCTCGAAGTTGGCGAGCCGAACCTTGAAGACCCCGTCGTCCGCCGCCGCGTCGGCGTCCCCGGCGGGGGGCGTGGGGCTCGGGGCGGATGCGGAAGACCCCTCGGACACGGTCACCACACCGGCGGCCCGCGCCTCGGCACCATTCCCGCTCGCCTCCCCCACGACCACCGCCCCGGCCGCACCCGCAGGCCGCGCGACGGGCCCGGCCGGGTCCGCAGGCGGCTTCACCGGCCCGGCCGCGTTCGCGTTCGGCTCGATGGGTTCGACCACGTCCGCAGGCGGCGCCATGCGCCCGGCGGCCTCCGCAGGCAGTGCCATGGGCCCGGGGGCGGTGGCTTTCAGGGATCCGGCCCGCTCAGTCACGGGCCCGGCGTCGCGGGGCGAGGAACTCGGCTCGGCCACCGGGGCAACGCGCCCCAGCGGCGCGACGCTCTCACTCGCGGGCGACGCCCCGTACGAAACCGCCTCCGCCCCCAGCCCGACCGGCGAAGCCGTCCCGTCACCATCCACGGAGGGCCCGGGCGACTCGGCCGCCTCGGTGCCGGTCCGCTCGACCGGCAGAGCAGCGGGGCCGGCTTCCTCCGGTGAGGTATGCGGCGCGGCCTCTCTCGGCTCAGCCGGCGGAGCCGCCGGCCCCCTCCCCAGCGCACGCCGGCGGCCGGCCGGGCCGCCGGGGGGAGGTGGGGAAGCGTTCGAGGTCATGGCCCCCGCAGGCTACCGCTACCGCCCGCGCAGTCGTCGTACGAGGATGCTGGCGTCTCCGCGGGTCTCCAGGTCGGCGAGGACCACCGCGACCGCCTCGCGGACGATGCGTCCGCGGTCCACGGCCAGGCCGTGCTCGCCGCGGAGCACCAGACGGGCGTGCTCCAGGTCCATGAGCTCCTCGGCCGACACGTACACCGTGATCTTCTCGTCGTGCCGCTCACGGCCGCTGGGGCGGCGCGAGGGACTCCGACCGCGCTTGCGGGGCGCGGCCCCCGCGGCACCGGCGGCAGAACCTTCCTGCGCCGTCTGCCGACCGGCGGAGCCGGAGCGCTCGGCGGCAGCGGAACGGCTGTGGGCCTCCCCGGCCTCGGCCGGCTCCGCGTCCGCCGCGACGTGCTCCGGACCCTCACCGTCACCGCCCTGCGCGGGCACCGACTGCGGCGCGTCCTCCGCGGCCGCCGCGTCGCCCTCCCCCGCCGGAGCGGGCACCCGGGCGTCACCGTTGGCCTGACGCCTGGGCTGGGACGACTGAAGCGCCATCCCCCCTGTCGTACGGAAGAGTTCGTCGGCCCCCGGCAGACTCACTCGGCGTGACACCGGGCGAGCACCTCCCTGGCGAGCTGGCGATAGGCGGCGGCACCGACGGAGTTGGAGGCGTACGTGGTGATCGGCTCTCCGGCGACCGTGGTCTCCGGGAAGCGGACCGTGCGCCCGATGACCGTGTGGTAGACGTGGTCGTCGAACGCCTCGACCACACGCGCGAGCACCTCACGGCTGTGCACCGTGCGCGAGTCGTACATCGTGGCGAGGATGCCGTCGAGCTCCAGCTCCGGGTTGAGCCGTTCCTGGACCTTCTCGATGGTCTCCGTCAGCAGGGCCACACCACGCAGCGCGAAGAACTCGCACTCCAAAGGCACTATCACCTTGTGCGCGGCCGTCAGGGCGTTCACCGTGAGCAGGCCGAGCGAGGGCTGGCAGTCGATGACGATGAAGTCGTAGTCGGGCAGCAGCGGCTTCAGGGCGCGCTGCAGCGTCGACTCGCGGGCGACCTCGGAGACGAGCTGGACCTCGGCCGCCGACAGGTCGATGTTGCTGGGCAGCAGGTCCATGTTGGGGACCGCCGTCTTCAGCAGCACCTCGTCGGCCGCCATCCCCCGCTCCATGAGCAGGTTGTAGACGGTGAGGTCGAGCTCCATCGGGTTGACGCCGAGTCCGACCGACAGCGCGCCCTGCGGATCGAAGTCCACGAGCAGGACCCGGCGTCCGTACTCCGCGAGCGCGGCACCCAGGTTGATGGTCGACGTGGTCTTGCCCACGCCGCCCTTCTGGTTGCACATCGCGATGATCTTCGCGGGTCCGTGTTCGGGCAGCGGGCCCGGGATCGGGAAGTACGGCAGCGGGCGCCCGGTCGGACCGACGCGCTCGCGGCGCTGTCTGGCAGCGTCGGGCGCGAGAGTGGCCGCGTACTCGGGATCGGGCTCGTACTCCGCGTCGGGGTCGTAGAAGTGCCCCTCGGGCAGTTCGTCGTAGTCGGCGAAGTGGTTGTGGGGCGCGCCACTTCCGTCGCCGGCCATGGCGTTCACGTGATGGCCATCCATCTTCTGGTGTGCTGTGTGAGTCGCCTGCTGACTCTGGTGGGCTGCGAAGGTGCGCACAGCGACGGAGCCGACAGCCGCGAATCCCGCGGGCTCCTGGTCCCGTGCAGGCATTCCTGGTTGGCCACCCCCGGGAGTAAATGTCGACTCATTCACAAGTCGTCTTACCTCCTTGGTGACCAGGAAACTTCTAGACAGGTCAGCGTGGCACCATGCCGACAGCTGGCGACTCTATGGCGTGTCGGGCGTCCGCAGCAACACAATCCGCCGGACCCGGCCCGATGTGTCGGCAATGAAACATCCCGCTGTCAAGGGCGTACGGCCGTCGCACGGCAGGTTTCACCGGTGTGCGAATCGGTTGAAGGGTTACGTTCGAGGCGAGTTGCGCGAGAATCGCGAAGTGACCATACACACATCCGGCCGGACCTTGTCGGGCAAGGTCCGGCCGGGTGCGCGGCGTTGACGACCGGGGTTGACGTATCGCCTTTGCCGGTTGGTCACTTAGCCGACTTTGCGGCTGTGGGGGCTCAGCCGAGCAGCGAGGTCAGCTCCACGTGCTCCACGCCGTGCGCCTCGGCGACCTCGCGGTAAACGACCTTGCCGTCATGCGTGTTGAGGCCCTTGGCCAGCGCCGGGTCGCGGCGCAGCGCGTCCGCCCAGCCGTGGTTGGCCAGCTCGACGATGTACGGCAGCGTCGCGTTGGTCAGCGCGTAGGTGGAGGTGTTCGGCACCGCGCCGGGCATGTTGGCGACGCAGTAGAAGACCGAGTTGTGGACCCGGAAGGCCGGTTCGGCGTGGGTGGTCGGGCGGGAGTCCTCGAAGCAGCCGCCCTGGTCGATCGCGATGTCGACAAGGACACTTCCGGGCTTCATCCGCGAGACGAGCTCGTTGGTGACCAGCTTCGGGGCCTTGGCGCCGGGGATCAGCACGGCGCCGATGACGAGGTCGGCCTCCAGGCAGGCCTTCTCCAGCTCGAAGGCGTTGGAGACGACGGTCTGGATCTTCGTGCCGAAGACCTTGTCCGCCTCGCGGAGCTTGTTGATGTCCTTGTCGAGCAGGGTCACGTGGAAGCCCATGCCGATGGCGATCTGCGCGGCGTTCCAGCCGGAGACACCGCCGCCGATCACGACGGCACGGCCGGCCAGCACGCCGGGGACACCGCCGGGCAGCACACCGCGGCCACCGTTGGCGCGCATCAGGTGGTAGGCGCCGACCTGCGGGGCCAGTCGGCCCGCGACCTCGGACATCGGGGCGAGCAGCGGCAGCGCGCGGCTGGGCAGCTCGACGGTCTCGTAGGCGATGGCGGTGGTGCCGGACTCAAGGAGGGCGTCCGTGCACTCCTTGGAGGCGGCCAGGTGCAGGTAGGTGAAGAGCGTCTGGTCCTTGCGGAGGCGGTGGTACTCCTCGGCGATGGGCTCCTTGACCTTCAGCAGCAGGTCGGCGGTGGCCCACACCTCGTCGGCGGTGTCCAGGATCCGCCCGCCGGCGGCGACGTACTCCTCGTTCGTGATCGAGGAGCCGACGCCGGCGTCGCGCTCGATGACGACCTGGTGGCCGTGGCGCACCAGCTCGTGCACGCCGGCGGGGGTGATGGCCACCCGGAACTCGTTGTTCTTGACCTCGCGGGGGATGCCGACCTTCACGTCGATCACGGTCCTTGGCTCAGAGGGTATGGGGGGTCTTACTAAGACATACCCGGGCACGCACGGGCACACCGGGAGAGACCGCAGGAGAACGTGCGGCAGAGCCAGTCTAATGAAGGTGTTCTCGCTGTCTAGCCTTTCATTGCATCAATCTTCGAGTGATGCGGTACGGATTTCGCAGGCGTCAGGGTCATTTTGAAGGTTTGACTCGCCGAGAATCCGCTCGGCGGCGCCCCGGTGCAGCGCGGCCGAGGCAGGGTCACCGAGGTGTTCCAGGGTGTCGGCGACCCGCAGGTGCAGGGCCGCCTGCAACCGCGGATCCTCGGCGCGCCGGGCCCACTCCACGGCCTCCCGGCAGGTGCGCAGCGACTCCTCCGGGCGGCCCGCGTACTCCTGGACCCGCGCCAGCTCGCTCAGGGCCCGCGCCTGGGCGGCCACGTCGCCGTTCTTGCGGTGTCCGGCGATCGCCGCGCGCCAGTTCCGCAGGGCCTCGCCGTAGCGGCCGGCGAAGGTGTGGGCGGCGGCGATCCGCCCGTAGAGCCGGGCGGCCTCCGCGCGCTCGCCCCGGGCGAGCCGCTCGACCAGGGCGCGTCCGAACCAGTCGGCGGCCCGGTCGAAGTCGCCGAGGTCCAGATGCGCGCCGCCTACGGATTCCATCGCGCGGCCGGTCGCGTACGGGTCGTTCACCTCGCGCCCGGCGTCCAGCGCGGCCCGGTAGCGCGTCAGCGCGTCGGCCGTGCGGCCGGTGCGGGCGTCGAGGTCGCCGAGGTTGAGCAGGGCGGCGGCGCGCTCGCGGGGCAGGTTCCGGCGCTCGGCGACGCCGAGGACCATCCGGTGGATGTCGTAGAGGTCGGGCGCGGCGGCCTGGGTGCCGATGTGGGCCGCCATCGCCCGGACCAGCTGGGACATCAGCCGTCGTGCCAGGGTGTCGAGCTCGCCGTCGGCGACCGCGAGCCGGGCCGAGGCCAGCAGGGCGGGCCGGGTCAGGCGCAGCCAGTCGGCGGCGGCCCGCGGGGTGGCGAAGCGCAGGGCGCGCGGCATGTCGAGGAGTTTCTGGCGGGCCTGGGGGCTGTCGGTCTCGGTGATGGCCCGGCAGGCCTGGAGCAGCCGTACGGTCCGCTCCAGCATGCGGGCACGGGCCAGCTGGAGCTCGGCGGGGCGTTCGTGGTGCTCGGCGAGGATCCGCAGCTGCGGGTGCAGACAGCCGGGTACCTCGTACTGCGGCAGCGGGGAGTCCACCGCGTGCAGGAAGCCCAGGGCGACGAAGTCGTCGAGGAGGGTGCGGGCGCTGCCGACCGAGGAGCCGACGAGGGCGGAGGCGGTCTGCGGGTCGACCAGCCCGGCCGGGGCGAGGGCGAGCAGGCGCAGCATCCGGGCCGCGGTCGCGGGCAGGGCGGCGTGGGCGAGCCGGAAGACCCGGGTGAGGGCGGTGCCCTCGGTGTCCTCGGCGCGCAGCTGCTTGGCGAGGTCGGAGACGGCGGCTTGGGGGCGGGCCGCGAGCCAGCCGCCCGCCAGCATCAGCGCGGCGGGCTGCCCCTGGCACTCCTCGGCGAGGCCCTCGGCGGCCCGGGGGTCGACGGTGATGCGGACCGAGCCGGTGTGACGGGCCAGCAGCTCCACTCCGGACTTGGCGTCCAGACCGCCCAGGGTGCAGGGGCGGACGTCGGAGATGCCGGTCAGCGGGCCTTCGGAGACCGCGACGACGAGGCAGTCCGGTGTGTCGGGCAACAGGGCGTCGACCTGTTCGGCGTCGGCCGCGTCGTCCAGCAGGAGCAGCACCCGGCGGTCGGCCAGGGCGGTGCGCAGGGCGTCGGTGAGGTCGTCCTCGCAGGCCCCGGCCGGCGCCTGCTCGTCCAGGGCGGTGAGGAGGTCCCGGGCGGCCCGTCCGACGGGGACGGGGGTGCCGTCGGGTTCGGTGAGGCTTGCGCGCAGTACCCCGTCGGGGTAACGGTCCGCGACCTGCCGGACGAGTTCCCCGGCGAGTGCGGTGCGGCCCGAGCCGGGCCGGCCGGCGATGAGCAGCACGCGGGCGCGGGGTGCTTTGCGGCCGGCCAGGGTGTCCAGTCCGGCGCGCTCGATGTCGGCGCGCAGTTCCTTCAACTCCCGTGTGCGGCCCAGGAACTCGATGTCCCCGGCAGCGCGCCCGGCCGGCCGCACGTCGCCTGTCTCCACGACCTGATCCGTCACGGGCCACACTCCCGTCCCACCGCACACGCGAGCCCGCCGGGACTCCGGTTCGGGCGTGCCACAGAGCCTAGTTCACGCTCTGCAACGGCCCGGGTGGAGCGCGGCGGGCGGGACGACCACTTCCCCCGATCGGATCAGCAGATCGTAGGACCGACAGCGTCAGGGTCGCGCCCCAAAGGGGCGCGGGGCTGTGCCTGATCTGCGGCTCCGCCGCGCGGGCGCGCCAAGCCACGACGCAGCCGCACCCGAACGACGACCCGCGCGGCACGAACCCCTCGCAGCACCCAGCGGAGCGCCTACGCCTCGAACGGCCGCGCCGGCCAGGGCGCCTGTGCCGGACGCAGGGCGTCCAGGCCGTCGCCACCGCGCGCGGCCACCAGGGACAGCACGCCCACGACGAGGCAGTTGTTGTGGAGCTCGCCGGCCAGGACACCCCGGACGAGGTCCGCCACCGGCACCCGGTCGAGCTCCATGTCGGCCTCTTCCTCCTCGACCGCGAAGCGTTCGCCCTCGGCCTCGGACAGATCGCGCGCGAGGAAGATCCGGACGGCCTCGTCGCAGCCGCCGGGTGTGGTGTAGACGTCGGTCAGCACCCGCCAGTCCTCGGCCTTGACGTGCGCCTCCTCGTACAGCTCGCGCTGCGCGGCGTGCAGCGGGTTCTCGCCGGGGACGTCGAGCAGTCCGGCCGGGATCTCCCACAGCTTGTGGCGGACGGGGTGGCGGTACTGGCGCAGGACCAGGACACGGTCGGCCTCGTCGAGGGCGAGGACGGCCACGGAGCCGGGGTGGACCTGGTAGTCACGGCCGACCACGGTGCCGTCGGGCATGACCACGTCGTCGGTGCGGACGGAGGTCTTGTTGCCCGTGAAGGGGGTCTGAGTCGCCCGGATCTCCCACTCCTCCGGGGTGTCCTTGATCGTCATGCCTGTCCTTCCACGTGCCGCGCGACCTGCCGAAACGAAACCGGGGTGCACACCCTTTGAAGGGATGCACCCCGGCCACCGTACAACTGGTGTGTTACTTCGAAGTCTTCCGCTCGACCGAAGCCTTGACGAGCCCGGCGAACAGCGGGTGCGGACGCGTCGGCCGGGAGCGCAGCTCCGGGTGGGCCTGCGTGGCGACCAGGTACGGGTGGACGTCGCGCGGGTACTCGACGTACTCGACGAGCTTGCCGTCCGGGGAGGTGCCGGAGAACTGGATGCCCGCCTTCTTCTCCAGCTCGGCGCGGTAGGCGTTGTTCACCTCGTAGCGGTGCCGGTGGCGCTCCTCGACGTACTCCTTGCCGTCGTACACCTCGCGCACGATCGAGCCCTCGGCCAGCTTCGCCGGGTACATGCCGAGCCGCATGGTGCCGCCCATGTCACCCTCACCGGCGACGATGTCGAGCTGCTCGGCCATGGTGGAGATGACGGGGTGGCCGGTGGCCGGGTCGAACTCGGTGGAGTTGGCGTCGGTGATGTCGGCCAGGCTGCGCGCGGCCTCGATCACGATGCACTGCAGGCCGAGGCAGAGGCCGAGCAGCGGGATCTTGTTCTCGCGGGCGTACTTGATCGCGCCGACCTTGCCGAGCACGCCGCGGTCGCCGAAGCCGCCGGGGATGCAGATGCCGTCGACGTCGCCGAGCTGCTGGGCCGCGCCCGCCGGGGTCTTGCAGTCGTCGGAGGTGACCCACTTGATCTTCACGCGGGCCCGGTTGGCGAAGCCGCCGGCGCGCAGCGCCTCGGTGACCGACAGGTAGGCGTCGGGCAGGTCGATGTACTTGCCGACCAGGGCGAGGGTGATCTCGTGGTCGGGGTTGTGCACGCGGTCGAGCAGGTCGTCCCAGGTCGTCCAGTCCACGTCGCGGAACGGCAGGTCCAGCTTGCGGACGACGTAGGCGTCCAGGCCCTCGCCGTGCACGGTCTTCGGGATGTCGTAGATCGAGCGGGCGTCGGGGCAGGCCACGACGGCGGCCTCGTCGACGTCGCACATCAGCGAGATCTTCCGCTTGATCGCGGTGGGCACCTCGCGGTCGCAGCGCAGCACGATCGCGTCCGGCTGGATACCGATGTTGCGCAGGGCCGCAACCGAGTGCTGGGTGGGCTTCGTCTTCAGCTCACCCGAGGGGCCGATGTACGGCAGGAGCGAGATATGGACGACGAAGACGTTGTCACGGCCGACCTCGTGACGGACCTGACGGACGGTCTCCAGGAACGGCAGCGACTCGATGTCGCCGACCGTGCCGCCGACCTCGGTGATCACGACGTCGACCTCGTCCGTCGCCATGCGGCGGATGCGGTGCTTGATCTCGTTGGTGATGTGCGGGATGACCTGCACGGTGTCACCCAGGTACTCGCCGCGCCGCTCCTTGGCGATCACGGTGTTGTACACCTGACCCGTGGTGACGTTGGCGGAGCCGTCCAGGTCGCGGTCGAGGAAACGCTCGTAGTGGCCGATGTCCAGGTCGGTCTCGGCGCCGTCGTTCGTGACGAACACCTCACCGTGCTGGAAGGGGTTCATCGTGCCGGGGTCGACGTTCAGGTACGGGTCGAGCTTCTGCATCACGACGCGCAGACCGCGGGCCTTGAGCAGCATGCCGAGGCTGGAGGCCGTCAGCCCCTTGCCGAGCGAGGAGGCGACACCCCCGGTGACGAAGATGTGCTTGGTCGTCGAATTACGAAAAGCGGCGGGCGGCATGGCCAAGACGGGGCTCCCGTGGTCGCGGTCTGGAGGTGCGGTGCGGCTGCCTGCCGGAAAACTCCGGGGCGCCGTCGCTGCGGTTCGGGGGTTCCCTGTCGGGAAGGGGCCCACCGGTCCACGGGCTACCAGCGTATCAGCGCCGCGGGGCGACGGCTTCCGGCCACGCTCCGCACACATCCCGACACGGAGACGATCACCGTCACCGGTCCCTCACCCGTTGCTCACTCGTTCGGCGTATCCACCTTGCCTGGACGGGCACCCGGATCATCTGCGTGCGTCGTATCCTGCTCGGACACTCGCTGCCGAGCCCGTCCGGCCCAACGGCACCACCCCCCGCCCGTAAGCACCGGAACAACGTGAGCTCGTCAGTTCGTTGAGCAACAATTGGCGCTTTGCATCACGGCCGAGTGACCTGTTTTGCTTCATCTCTCAATGACGCAACGCGAGACCTGCTGAACCCCCCTTGACCGCACTAGCGACAGCCCCCTCGTGGGGTGACGTGGCCGTTCGACTGGAGTTGCACGTGGCCGGGCGCATCGAAGACTACGCACTCATCGGAGACATGCAGACCGCCGCTCTGGTCTGCCGGGACGGCACAGTCGACTGGCTGTGCCTGCCCCGCTTCGACTCGCACGCCATCTTCGCCGGCCTGCTGGGCACCGAGGAGCACGGCTTCTGGCGGCTGGGTCCCGCGTACGCCTCCGACCAGCAGCCCCCCACCGCCGCGCGGCGCAGCTACCGGGGCGACTCGTTGGTCCTGGAGTCCGAGTGGGACACCCAGCGGGGCACGGTCCGGGTGACCGACTTCATGCCGCCGCGTGACGGCGCCCCGCAGCTGATCCGGATCGTCGAGGGCGTCTCGGGCCGGGTGCCGATGCGCTCGGCGCTCCGGATGCGGTTCTCCTACGGGCGGGTGGTGCCGTGGGTGCACAAGCACGAGGGGCGCACGGTGGCCGTGGCGGGTCCCGACTCCGTGTGGTTCGACACATCCGCGGAGACCTACGGCAAGTCGCTGACGACCTACGCGGACTTCACGGTCGCGCCGGGTGACCGGATCGCGTTCACGATCTCCTGGCAGCCCTCGCACAAGGAGCCGCCGCCGCTGCCGGAGCCGGAGCAGTCGCTGGAGGCGACGGAGGACTTCTGGCGCGAGTGGGTCGACCACTGTACGTACCACGGCCCCTACCGGGAGGCAGTGGTCCGCTCGCTGATCACGCTGAAGGCCCTGACGTACGCCCCGACCGGCGGCATCGTCGCCGCGCCGACCACCTCCCTGCCGGAGGACATCGGCGGCGTCCGCAACTGGGACTACCGCTACACCTGGCTGCGCGACGCGGCGATCACGCTGTCCTCGCTGCTGCGCACCGGCTACCGCGAGGAGGCCCGCGCCTGGCGCGAGTGGCTGCTGCGGGCGGTGGCCGGCGACCCGGAGAACCTGCAGATCATGTACGGCATCGCCGGCGAGCGCGAGCTCGGCGAGGCGGAGCTGGACTGGCTGCCGGGCTACGAGAACTCCGGCCCGGTCCGGGTCGGCAACGGCGCGGCCCACCAGCTCCAGCTGGACGTGTACGGCGAGGTCACCGAGGCCTTGCACCTGGCCCACATGACGGGCCTCGCGCGCAACGACTACGCCGCGCTGCTCCAGCTGAAGCTGATCCGCTACCTGGAGGACCACTGGCAGGAGCCGGACGAGGGCATCTGGGAGGTGCGCGGCCCGCGCCGCCACTTCGTGCACTCCAAGGTGATGGCCTGGGTCGCGGTCGACCGCACGATCAAGCTGATCGAGTCCGGTGACGCGGACGGCCCGCTGGAGCGCTGGCGCGAGCTGCGCGACGACATCCACCGGGACGTGTGCGAGCGGGGCTACGACAAGGAGCGCAACACCTTCACCCAGTCGTACGGCTCGAAGGAGCTGGACGCCTCCCTGCTGCTGATCCCGCAGATGGGCTTCCTGCCGCCGGACGACAAGCGGGTCATCGGCACGATCGAGGCGATCCAGCGTGAGCTGTCCACGTCGGACGGCTTCATCCTGCGCTACCCGACCACCAGCGGCGACGAGAACGTCGACGGTCTGCCCGGAGACGAGGGCGCGTTCCTGGCCTGCTCGTTCTGGATGGCCGACGACCTGGCGATGATCGGCCGCGTCGACGAGGCCCGCAAGCTGTTCGAGAAGCTGCTGTCCCTGCGCAACGACCTCGGTCTGCTGGCCGAGGAGTGGGACCCGCGCCTGCAGCGTCAGGTGGGCAACTTCCCCCAGGCGTTCAGCCACGTGCCGCTCATCGACACGGCGCTGCGTCTGACGGCCTCGGGCGCGTACGGGGGCTGAGCGGGGCGGCCCGCGGGGGAGCGCACGCTCACGGCCCTCGCGGGCCTCACTGCGGCCCTCGCGGGGACGTCACTGCGGCCCTCGCGGGCCTCACTCCAGCCCCTCACCGGGCCTCACTCCAGCCCCTCGCGGGGCGTCACCTCGGCCTGAGGGCCGTGAGCGTGCGCTCCCCCGCGGGATCCGCGGCCGTGGCGGGGACGAGGGCTATCTCGTCCAGCCCGGCCTCCGCGTAGGCGGCGATACGGGCGCGGACGGTGTCGGTGTCGCCCACGAGGGCGACCGTGCCCGCGGCCTCGGGCGGCAGTGCCCGCAGCAGGGTGTCGGCGTCGGCGCCCTTGGCGGCCAGCTCGACGACCTCGGCGAACCCCGCGTCGACGAACATGTCGCTGTAGCCCGGCACGGCGAGATAGCCGACGACGCTGCGCAGGACCTGGGTGAGCGACTCCGGCTCCGGATCCACGGCGGCGGGCAGCCAGGCAGCCAGCCGCGGCGGCGTGCGGCCCGCCTTCTCGGCGGCGGCGAGCATCCGGTCCCGCAGTATCCGGACCTGCTCGGGCGAGACGATGTCGAGCAGCATCCGGTCGGCGTGCGCGACGGCCGCGCCGACCGCCTTCTCCCCGAACGCGGCGACGGTGACCGTGCCGCCGGGCGGCGGCAGCCGGCGCGGGAAGCCGCTGCCGGGCACGATCGGCTCGCCCGGCACGCTGTCCATCAGCGCCCGTACGGCCGCCGCCGACTCCGCGAGGGTGGCGGCGGGCCGGGTGCGCGGCCGACCGTGCACGCCCTCGACGACGCGTTTGCTGGAGGTGCCCAGGGCCACGCCGACGGGCCGGCCGGTGACGGCCGCGGTGGAGGCGGCGCCCCGGACGATGGTCAGCGGATCGCGCACCGACACCGGCACGGGTCCGGCGGTCAGCGCGACCCGCTCGGTGGCGGCGCCGATCGCCGTCGCGAGGACGAACGAGTCCCATGTGGGTCCCTCGCCCGCCCACACCTCCCGGTAACCGAGCCGGTCGGCGAGCACCGCGACCCGCAACGGCTCCTCGACCGGACTGTCGTCCTCCCGCCCCACCGCGACCACGCTCATGTCCATGGGGCGCCCGTACCCGGTCGAACACGCGGCAATCCGGGGAGATCCACGGCGGGATCCGGGAAGTGATCGTCCCGGTGCCCGTCCGGAGATGTCCGGGAGGCACCCGCGCGGGTAGCGTCCGGCACATGGACAGCGGGACGGACAGCGGTTACGACACCCAGGGCGCCGGGATCACCGTGCAGCGGGCGCTGGAGCTGCCGGGGCTGCGCAGCGGGCTGCCCGAGGTGCTGGCGGGCGCGGAGCGGCTCGGGCGGACCGTGCGCTGGGTGCACGCCGGAGAGGTGCCGCACATCGCCTCCCTGCTCAAGGGCGGCGAGCTCCTGCTGACCACGGGCTACGGCCTGGGCACCCGCCCCGCCGAGCAGCGGGCGTTCGTGCGCACCCTGGCCGAGCGCGGCATCGCGGCCCTGGTCGTGGAGCTCGGCCCGCGCTTCACCCGGCTGCCCGCGGCCCTCGTCGACACGGCACGCACGGCCGGGCTGCCGCTGGTCCAGCTGCACCGCGAGGTGCCGTTCGTGACGGTCACGGAGGAGGTCCACACCGAGATCGTCAACGGCCACTACGCCCTGCTCCAGCGGGCCGAGGAGGTGCACCGGCGCTGCACGCAGGCCGTGCTGGGCGGCGGCGGTGTGCCCCAAGTGCTGGGCATCCTGGCCGACTTCGCCGGAAATCCGGTGTTCCTGGAGACGGCGGACGGGCAGTTGCTGTACGCGGCCGGGGCCGGTCCCGAGGGCGCGGACCCGCTCCAGGTGTGGGAGGGGCTGCGCGGCCAGCACAGGGACGAGCCGCCGCTCGCGGGTTCGGTGCTGGTGGACGTGCCGGGCGGCGGGCCCGGCAGCGGGGGCGTCCGGGCGCGTCTGGTCCTGCTGCCCGTGCGCACGCCCCTGGCGCCGGTGCACCGGATGGCGACCGAGCGGGCCGCGGGCATCCTGGCCGTGGTGCTGATGCAGGCCCGCCAGGAGGAGGAGCTGGCGGCGCGCGGGCGGGGCGACTTCCTCACGGACCTCGCCGAGGGCCGGGTGACGGCCGAGGACGCCCCGGCTCAGGCACGCGTGCTGGGCTTCCGGCCGGGCGAAGGGCCGCTGCTGCCGGTGGTGATGCGGCTCGGGGACGCCCTGTCCCCGGATGGGGGTACCGCCCGCTCGAGCGGAGCCGAGAGTGGGGGAGGCTGGGCGGTGCTGGCCCGGGCCGTCTCGGAGGAGCTGGCGTCGGTGGGGGTGCCGGTGCTGCTGGGCGTGCGGCCGATGGAGGGCCGGGTGCTGGTGCTGCTCGGGCTGCGGGCGGAGTCGGAGCGGGCGGCGGTCGCGGACCGGGTCGCGGCGGCGCTGCGGGCCGGTGTGGGCCGGGCCGGGATGCCGCGGCCGGGCGGACAGCCGCCCGTGGTGGTCGTGGGGACGGCCGGCGGCTGGCCGGCCGCGGCCTCGGGGCTGCGGCACGCGGCCGAGACGGCCACGGCGGCGCAGGGTCTGCCGGACCGGCCCTGGTACGACGCCCGTCGCCTCGACATCGACCTGCTGTTGTGGCGGTTGCGGGACCAACCGGACCTGGCGGCCTTCGTCGACCGGGCCCTCGGCCCGCTCCTGGAGCACGACCGCCGCTCCCGGCCGCCGCTGCTGCCCACGTTGACGACCTACCTCGCCCACGCCGGGCGCAAGGCGGAGACCGCCCGGGAGCTGCATCTGAACCGGCAGACCCTGTACAACCGGCTGGCGCGCATCGGGGAGTTGCTGGGCACGGACCTCGACGACCCGCAGACGGTCCTGGCCCTGAGCCTGGCCCTGCGGGCCCGCAGGCATGTCCCGTAGGGCTGCCGGGGCTGTTACGGGAGGGGCCGGGGTGGTTACGGGAGGGGCCGGGGCTGGGTCAACTCGTCGTACACGCTGAGCACTTGGGCGACCGTCTCGTCCTCGGTCGGCCAGCTGGCCGCCTGCCGGGCGCCCTTGGCGGTCAGCGCGTCCCGGCGGGCCCGGTCGCCGAGAAGCCGTACGACGGATTCGGCGAGGGCCTTCGCGTCCCCGTACGGGACGAGTTCGGCCGCGTCGCCGACGAGTTCGGGGATGCCGCCGACGTTCGTCGCGACGAGCGGCACGCGCGCGTGAAGGGCCTCCTGGGCGAGGACGGAGCGCGCCTCCCAGCGGCTCGGCAGCAGGGCGAGGTCGGCGGCGGCGAGCAGGTCGGTGACGTCGTCGCGCCGCCCGATGAGCCGGACCGGCAGCCCCTCCTCCTCGATCCGCCCCTGGAGTTCACCGCGCAGCGGCCCCTCCCCCGCGATCACGACCAGGGGCACGGGATCGAGCCGGCGCCAGGCGCGCGCGGCGTCCAGCAGCACGTCGTATCCGCGGTGCCGTTCCAGGGAGCCGACGGCGATCAGCAAGGGCCGTCCGATGGCGCCGAGTTCGGCACGCACCTTGGGCCGCAGCCGGTCGGGGTCGTCGGGTTCGAGTGGCCTGCTGGGGCCGGGCAGCGCGACGGCCGCGAGCCGTGCGTCCCGCGCGCCGGTGCGCCGGGCCCGGTCCACGAGCGGCGAGGTCGTGCCCAGCACGACGGTGGCCGCCTTCACGACCCTGCGCTCCAGGGCCCGCAGCATGTGGGCACGCGCGCCGTCGGCGTGCGCCCGGTCGTGCCACGTCACGACCAGCGGGGTCCGCACCCGTCGGCCGCTGAGGGCCAGCACGGTGCGGAAGGAGGCGTGCAGTCCGTGCGCGTGCACCAGATCGGCGTTGGCGCAGGCCGCCCGCAGGGCCGCCACCGACACCGGGTCGCTGCTGCGCGGCACGTGCACGTGGTCGGCCCCGACACCGCTGAAGTCATAGGCGCGGTCGGCCTCGTAGGGGGCGCACACCGTGACTTTCACGCCCCGCGCGACGAGCCCCGCGGCCAGCGAGCGCACATGCGCACTGCTGGCGGCATTGCCTCCGCCCAGCACCTGCACGGTGCGCAGCGGCAACTGGCCGTGCGGTGAGGGGCTGCTCACGGGGGTCACGTGGCCGGGCTCCTGGTTCGGGTCGGGCGGTCACGACGCGTACTCCGCCAAGGATGCCAGGACATACGGGGGTTCCGGGAACGCCGGAACCCCCCGCGGCGCGACAGCGGGGCGCGGCAGCGGGGGAATGCGCCGGGCCGGGTCACCCACACGAGTGAAATCGGGCGACCCGCCCGGCCTTGCCGCACCGCCGCCGGTACGCCGCTGACTACTAGCCGTCCGCCCGGGCCGCCGCGAGCAGCTCCTCCGCGTGCGCCCGGGCCGTCTCGGAGTCCTCCTGGCCGGCGAGCATGCGGGACAGCTCCCGAACCCGGTCCTCGCCCTCGAGGACCTTGACGCCCGAGCGGGTCACGGACCCGTCGTTGGTCTTCTCCACCAGCAGCTGCCGGTCGGCGAAGGCGGCCACCTGGGGCAGGTGCGTCACGACCACGACCTGCGCGCTCTTCGCCAGCCGTGCGAGCCGTCGGCCGATCTCGACCGCCGCCTTGCCGCCGACCCCGGCGTCGACCTCGTCGAAGAGGTACGTCGGCACCGGATCCGTCCCCGCGAACACGACCTCCACGGCCAGCATCACCCGCGACAGTTCGCCGCCGGACGCGCCCTTGGCGATCGGCCGGGGCGGCGCGCCCGGGTGCGGGGCGAGCAGCAGCTCGACCTCGTCGGCGCCGGCGGGACCGTAGGCGACCGGACGGCCGCCGACCTCGACGCCCTCGGGGTCCTCGGTCTGCCGGATGTCGAAGGACACGCGCGCGTGCGGCATGGCGAGCGAGGCCAGCTCGGCGGTCACGGCGGCGGCGAACCGCTCGGCGGCCTCCGTCCGGGCGTCCGTCAACGCCTGCGCCAGCCCGCCCAGTTCCGACCGCAGGGCGTCCCGCTCGGCGGTCAGCTCCCCGATCCGCTCGTCGTCGCCGTCGAGTTCGGTCAGCCGGGCGGCGCTCTGCTCGGCCCATGCCAACACGGTGGCGATGTCCTCGCCGTACTTGCGCGTCAGCCCGGTGAGCGCGGCCCGGCGCTCCTCGACGGCCGAAAGCCGCAGCGGATCGGCGTCCAGGTCGTCGGCGTAACCCGCCAGGTCCCCCGCCGCGTCGCGGAGCAGGATCCCGATCTCCCCGATGCGGTCCGCGAGCGCGGCCAGCGCCGGATCGTGCGACCGTACGGCGTCCAGAGCCCGCTGGGAGCCCGCGACGAGCGTCCCGGCGTCGACGCCCTCGGGGTCCTCGGGGTTGCCCGCGAGGGCGGCGTGCGCGGACGCGGCGGCGGACGCCAGCGCCTCGGCGTGCCCGAGCCGCTCGGCCTCCTCGGCCAGCTCCACGTCCTCACCGGCGCGGGGTTCGACGGCGGCGATCTCGTCGAGCCCGAAGCGCAGCAGGTCGGCCTCCTGGGCCCGTTCACGCGCCCGGGTGGTGATCTCGTCGAGTTCGGCGGAGACGGCCCGCAGCCGCTTGTACGCCTCGCCGTACTTGGCCAGCGGCCCGCCGACCGCGTCGCCCGCGTACCGGTCGAGCGCCTGCCGCTGCCGGGACAGCTTGAGCAGCCCCTGCTGGTCGGTCTGCCCGTGCACGGCCACCAGCTCGTCGGCGAGCTCGGCCAGCACGCCCACCGGCACGCTGCGCCCGCCCAGGTGCGCCCGCGAGCGCCCCTCGGCCGAAACGGTACGGCTGATCAGCAGGGCCCCGTCGTCGAGCTCCGCCCCGGCCTCCTCGGCGCGTACCGCGGCCGTGGCGTCGCGGGCGACGGTGATCCGCCCCTCCACGACGGCCTTGCCGGCCCCGATCCGTACGAGCGCGGGGTCGGCCCGCCCGCCCAGCAGCAACCCCAGGCTGGTGACCACCATGGTCTTGCCCGCACCCGTCTCACCGGTGACCGCGGTGAACCCGGGCGACAGCTCGACCACGGCGTCGTCAATCACGCCGAGCGACCGTATCCGCATCTCCTCCAACACGGACACGACCTTACGAGGTCCCAGCCACGGATTGCGACTGGCCCACTCTTGTCACCCACGAGTGTGGCGGCGCCCATTCCCTGGGGACGCGGGGAACTGCGCGAACAGCCACAATCCACCCGCCACATCCGCCGCACCCGCCGCACCCGCCGCACCCGCCGCACCCGCCGCACCCGCTGACGAAGCGGAACCACCCCCTAGACCGCTAGTGAGGCGCTCCCCGCCACCCGGAAACAGGCAGCGCGAACTTGGCCACCAGCCGGTCCGTGAAGGACGCATGATGCAGCCGGGCCAGCCGAACCGGCACAGCGCCCCGCCGCACCTCCACCCGCGCTCCCGGCGGCAGCTCCACGGTCCGCCGCCCGTCGCACCACAGCACACCCGGCGGAATGTGGGGCAGAACCTCCACAGCCAACACAGAATCCGGCGATGTCACCAACGGCTTCGCGAACAGCGCGTGCGCGGAGATCGGCACCATCAGCAGCGCCTCGACCTCCGGCCACACCACCGGCCCGCCCGCCGAGAACGCGTACGCCGTCGACCCCGTGGGCGTCGCGCAGACGATCCCGTCGCAGCCGAAGCCCGTCACCGGCCGCCCGTCGATCTCCAGGACGATCTCCAGCATCCGCTCGGCGGACACCTTCTGCACGGCCGCCTCGTTCAGCGCCCAGTCCGTGTGCACGATGTCCCCGTTGCGGTGCACGACGACATCGACGGTCATCCGTTCCTCGACCTCGTACGCCTTGGTCACCACCCGGTCGACGACCTTGTCGAGGTCGTCCCGCTCGGCCTCCGCGAGGAACCCGACGCGCCCGAGGTTGACCCCGAGCATCGGCACGCCCGACGCCCGCGCGAACTCGGCGCCGCGCAGCAGCGTGCCGTCGCCGCCCAGCACGATGAGCAGCTCACACCCGTCGAGGCACTGCGGCGTGGCCTCCCTGACCAGCTCCACCTCCGCCGGCAGGGGCAGGTCCCGCGCCTCGGCCTCCAGGACGCGCACGCCCAGCCCGGAGCGCAGCAGCCCCTTCACCACGAGCTCGGCACTGCGCACGGCCGCGGGCCGGCCCGTGTGGGCGAGCAGGAAAACAGTACGAGCTCGGTTCTCGGTCAACGCGGCCCCTCCGCCACTGCACGGTCTGCCTCGGCCGGGTCCAGTGCCGGTGCCCCGGACCGCAGCCACAAGAAGTATTCGACATTCCCCGACGGCCCGGGCAGCGGACTGGCCGTCACGCCCTTCACCCCGAGCCCCAGCCCCCAGGCCTTCTCGGCCACCCCCCGTACCGCGTCGGCCCGCAGCTGGGTGCTGCGTACCACTCCCCCGCTGCCGAGGCGCTCCTTGCCCACCTCGAACTGCGGCTTGACCATCATCACCAGGTCGGCGTCCGGTTTCACGCACCGCACCAAGGCGGGCAGGACCAGCCCGAGCGGGATGAAGGACAGATCCCCCACGACAAGATCCACTGGCTCCCCATCGATCGCTTCAAGCGTCAACTCGCGTACGTTCGTACGGTCCTTGACGGTGACGCGTTCATCCTTCTGGAGGGACCACGCGAGTTGTCCGTATCCGACGTCCACGGCGACGACGTGGGCGGCGCCCGCCCGCAGCAGGACGTCGGTGAAACCGCCGGTGGAGGCGCCCGCGTCGAGCGCCCTGCACCCCTCGACGGGCAGCCCCTGCGGAGCGAACACCGCGAGCGCCCCGGCCAGCTTGTGACCGCCGCGCGAGACGTAGTCCGGGTCGCTGTCGTCCTCGGCCACCAGGATCGCGGCCGCGGTCTCCACTTGCGTGGCGGGTTTGGTCGCGACGGTCTTGCCGACGGAGACCCGCCCCGCGGCGATCAGCTGCGCGGCGTGCTCACGCGAGCGCGCGAGCTTCCGGCGGACCAGCTCCGCGTCCAGACGGCGACGTGCGACTCCTGCCACGTTCGGTTCAGCTCCTGTGCTCGTAAGGCCGCGGGGGCACCGGAGGTCCCGGGCGTACGTCGAGCGCGGTGAGCGCGTCGCGCAGCCCCCGGTGTACATCCTCGTACACCTCGACATGCCCGTCCGTGGCGAGGTGGTCCGCATCGCCGAGCCGGCCCAGGGCGGCGTCCACATCGGCGTCGCCGGTGGGCGTGCGGGGCACGTTCAGGGGAGCGGGGGCGGCGGGGTCGTACGCCGGCTCCTCCTCCGCCGCCGGAGGGGCCTCGGGAACTGCGTCGTCCATGCCCCGACGCTACCGCGAACCGCTGCGGTACCGTCGACCGCGATGGCCACGATCGAGGAGTGCCGCAGCGCGCTCGACAAGCTCTCGGACAACATGCAGCGCGCCGAAGGGGACGTCCGCGACGCCGCGGCCCTGGACCGCTCGGTGAGCTGCCACATCACGGACCTCGACGTCACCTTCGTCGGCCGGATGCGCGGCGGGCGGATCGAGGTGCACGACACCGTGCCGGGGCCGCCGCCCGGCAGGGCCGAGATCAGACTCGCCATGACCGGCGACGACCTGGTGGCCCTGGTGGGCGGCGAGCTGAGCTTCGCCAAGGCCTGGGGCTCCGGCCGGGTGAGGCTGCACGCGGGCGTGCGGGACCTGCTCCAGCTCAGGAAGCTTCTGTAGCCGCGACAGCTCAGGAGACTTCCGCAGCCGTGGCCTTCCCGCCCGCGGTCCCGGCCCGGGCCTTGCGGGCCGCCGGCACGACCAGCGGTGTGCCCGTCTCCGGGTCGTCGATCACCTGGCAGCGCAGCCCGAAGACCTCCTCGACCAGTGCGGCCGTGACGATGTCCTTCGGCGCGCCCTCGGCGATGACCCGGCCCTCGCGCAGGGCGATGAGGTGGGTGGCGTAGCGGGCGGCGTGGTTCAGGTCGTGCAGCACGGCGACGAGCGTGCGCCCCTGCTCCTCGTGCAGCTCGGCGCACAGATCCAGGACGTCGATCTGGTGCTGGATGTCCAGGTACGTCGTCGGCTCGTCGAGCAGCAGCAGCGGCGTCTGCTGGGCGAGGGCCATGGCGATCCACACGCGCTGACGCTGACCACCCGAGAGCTCGTCGACGTAGCGGTCGCCGAGCTCGGCGACGCCCGTCTGCCGCATGGATTCCTGGACGACCCGCTCGTCCTGCGTCGACCACTGGCGCAGGATGCCCTGGTGCGGGTAGCGGCCGCGGCCGACGAGGTCGGCGACGGTGATGCCGTCGGGCGCGACGGACGACTGGGGCAGCAGGCCGAGGGTCCGCGCGACCTTCTTGGCGGGCATCGACTGGATGACGTTCCCGTCCAGCAGCACCCGGCCCTCGCTCGGCTTGAGCATCCGCGACAGCGCCCGCAGCAGCGTCGACTTGCCGCAGGCGTTGGGGCCGACGATCACCGTGAACGACTGGTCGGGTATCTCCACCGACAGTTGCTCGGCGATGACCCGCTGGTCGTAGGCGAGGGTGACGTTCTCGGCGGACAGGCGGTTCACGGGGCTCCTTCGGTTGTTCAGTCCGCTGTTGGTGCTGCTCTCGGCGCTCTTACCGGCCCTCATATCCGGCCCGCCCTGCGCTCGCCGACCAGCAGCCACAGCAGGTAGACCCCGCCGAGCACGCCGGTGACCACGCCCACGGGCAGCTGCTCGGAGCCGAACGCCCGCTGCGACACCCAGTCGGCGACGACCAGCAGGGTGGCGCCCATGCACAGCGAGGGCAGCAGGTTCGGCCCGGGCGATCGGGTCAGGCGCCGGGCCAGCTGCGGCGCGGTGAGTGCGACGAAACTGACGGGACCGGCCGCGGCGGTGGCGGACGCGGTGAGCAGCACCGCCGCCACCATCAGCAGCAGCCGCACCCGCTCGACCCGCACCCCGAGGGCGTACGACACGTCGTCGCCCATCTCCATCATCCGCAGCCCCCGCGCGTTGACGAGGACGAGCGGCACCAGCACGGCGGTCAGTGCGAGCAGCGGCCACACCTGGTCCCAGTCCCGGCCGTCGAGGGAGCCGGTCATCCACACGACCGCGCGGGTCGCGTCCACGATGTCGGACTTGGTCAGCAGATAGCCGTTGACGGCCGTGACGATCGCGGAGACGCCGATACCGACCAGGACCAGCCGGTAGCCGTGCACCCCCCGCTTCCAGGCGAGCACGTAGATGGCGAGGCCGGTCACCAGGCCGCCCACCAGCGCCCCGACGGCGACCTGGTTGGCGCTGCCGGAGGTCAGCACGATCACCGCGAGGGCGCCGGCCGTCGCCCCCTGCCCGAGACCGAGCACGTCCGGACTGCCCAGCGGGTTGCGGGAGATGGCCTGGAACAGCGCGCCCCCGAGCCCGAGCGAGGCGCCGACCAGCAGCCCGACCAGGACCCGCGGCAGCCGCAGCTCGTTGACGATGAACTCCTGGCCCGGGTTGCCCTCGCCGACCAGCGTCCGCAGCACGTCGGCGGCCGGGATCGGGAAGTCGCCGGTGCCGATGAGCACGACACTCGCCGCGAGCGCCGCGACGAGCAGCAGGAGCACGACGGTGACGGCCCGCAGGTCCAGGCGTATGGAGAGCCCGCCCGGGGTCCGCACGGCACGGTTGGTGGTCTTCACAGCTGCGCCGTCCTCCGCCGTCGTACGAGAAAGATGAACACCGGTCCGCCGAGGATCGCGGTGACGATGCCCACCTGGAGCTCCGCGGGCCGGGCCACGATCCGGCCGACGACATCGGCGCCGAGCAGCAGCACGGGCGACAGGATCGCCGCGTACGGCAGGATCCAGCGCAGGTCGGGTCCGGTGAAGGAGCGCACGACGTGCGGCACCATCAGCCCGACGAACACGATCGGCCCGCAGGCGGCGGTCGCGGCCCCGCACAGCACGGTCGCGGCCAGCATGGACAGCGCCCGCGTGCGGTTGAGGTTGGCGCCGAGGGCCTTGGCGGTGTCATCGCCCATGGCCATGGCGTTGAGCGGCCGGGCCAGGGCGAGGGCCAGGACCGTGCCGGCCAGCAGGAACGGCAGGACCTGCGTGATGGTCGAGTTCGTCGCCGAGGCCAGCGAACCGACCGTCCAGAAGCGCATCTTGCCGAGCGCCGCCTCGTCCATGATCATCACGGCCTGGAGGTAGCCGTACAACGCGGCGCTGATGGCCGTGCCGGCGAGCGCGAGCCGCACCGGCGTCGCGCCCCGGCTGCCGCCGAGGAACCAGACCAGCGCCCCGACCGCGGCCGCGCCGAAGAACGCGAACCAGACGTAGCCGCTGAGCGAGGTGACCCCGAAGTACGTGATGGCCGTGACGACCGCGGCGGACGCTCCCGCGTTGATGCCGAGCAGGCCGGGATCGGCCAGCGGGTTGCGCGTGAGGGCTTGCAGGACCGCCCCGGCCAGGCCGAGAGCGGCGCCGGCGAGGAGTCCGAGCAGCGTCCGCGACACCCGCTCGGCCACGACGACGTCACCGTAGGTCCCCGAGTCCTGGAACAGGCCGTGCCAGACCTGCCCGAGGGACAGCTCTTTCGCTCCGATCGCGATACTCGCCAGCGCGACGAGCACGAGGAGCACGACGGACAGGAGGAGCCCGAAGGCTCGGACCGCCCGTCGGGGCGGGGGCGCGGGGGCGGTCTCCGCGCGCTGTTCGGGGGGACTCTCGACCAACACGTAGTTAGGTTAGCCTACCCTCGCATTCGAGCAAGATTCGGATGTCCGACCCGGCCGCGGGGGTTCCCGGCTCGGCCACGGCTGCCGGGCGGCGCCACGAGTACCCGGCCACGCAGCCGCACCACAGGCAACGACAGGCACCGACAGGCACTGACAAAGACTCAGAGACCCAGCCGCGCCAGTGCCTTCCCCCCGTCCAGCTCGCACACACCCTCACCGGCCGCCGTCCACGCCACGGCACACAGCGCGCGCAGCCCGTCCAGAGCCTCACCCTCGCCGTCGAGCTCCAGCCGGTCCGCCCCGGCCGTCGCCGTCCAGCCCCCGCACCGGAATCCGCCCTCGCCGGCCTCGACGACGTCCGGCTGACCGCCGAGCATCCCGCGCAGATCGGCGTCCACATACGTCGGCCGGTGCTGCGGCGGCGCGGACAGCAGCTGGGCGCCGTCGGTCACACCGGTCAGGACGAGCAGCGAGTCGACCTCCCCGTTGAACGCGCCCTCGATGTCCGTGTCCAGCCGGTCCCCGACCACCAGCGGCCGCCGCGCACCGGTGCGCAGGATGGTCTCCCGGTGCATGGGAGGCAGCGGCTTGCCCGCGACCTGCGGCTCCGCGCCCGTGGCGATCCGCACGACCTCCACCGCGGCTCCGTTGCCCGGTGCGATCCCCCGCCCGCTCGGAATCGTCAGGTCGGTGTTGGACGCGAACCACGGCACACCGCGCGCCACCGCGTAGGACGCCTCGGCGAAGCGGCCCCACGGCAGATCCGGACCACCGAACCCCTGCACCACCGCCGCCGGATCGTCGTCCGCCGACTCCACGGGCACCAGCCCGCGCTCGCGCAGCGCGACCCGCAGCCCCTCACCGCCGATCACCAGCACGCGGGCACCCTGCGGCACCTGCTCGCTGATCAGCCGCGCGACGGCCTGCGCCGACGTGATGACGTCCTCCGCACCCGTCGGTATCCCCAGCTCCGTCAGATGCCCGGCCACGGTGTCCGGGGTCCGCAGCGCGTTGTTCGTCACGTACGCCAGGCGCATACCGCCCTCCCGGGCCGTCGCCAGCGACTCGACGGCGTGCGCGATCGCGTTCCCGCCCGCGTACACCACACCGTCCAGATCGAGCAGGGCCGTGTCGTACGCCTCGCTCAGGGCCTGCCCACTGCCCTCGGGCCTCGTCCTGACGCTCCGGCTCATCCCGTATCGCTCCTTGTTCGACGGCTTTCCCCCGATCATCCCCCATGCCACCGACAGCCGTACGATGCCCTGATGAAGACAGCAGGTCACTCGGAGGCAACGGCGCACCGAGGCCTGGAACTCACCCCGTTCCGTGGCCTTCGTTACGACCCCGACCGGGTCGGCAGCCTTGCCGCCGTCACATCCCCGCCCTACGACGTCGTGGTGCGCCCCGACGGCCTGCACCACCTCGAGTCCGCCGACCCGTACAACATCGTCCGTCTGATCCTCCCCCAGGCCGCGACGCCCAGCGCCCGCAACGAACGGGCCGCCGACACCCTGCGCCGCTGGCTGTCCGAGGGCATCCTGACCACCGACCCGGAACCCGGCCTCTACGTCTACGAGCAGCAGGACGGCAACGGCATGCTGCAACGCGGCATCATCGGCGCCCTGCGCGTCTCGGACCCCGCCGAGCAGGTGGTGCTGCCGCACGAGGACGTCATGCCGCACGTCGTCGCCGACCGCGCTGCCCTCATGCGCGCCACCTCGGCCAACCTCGAACCCCTGCTGCTCACCTACCGGGGCGACAGCTCGACGACCACCACGGCGGACCTGATCGAGCGCACCGCCGACCGGCCCCCGCTCCTCGCCACCACCACGGAGGACGGTTTCAGCCATCGTCTGTGGTCGGTCACCGACCCCGACGACCTGGCCGCGATCCAGACGGATCTGGCGCGGCACCAGGCACTCATCGCCGACGGCCATCACCGCTGGGCGACCTACCGCCGGCTCCGCACGGAGCACGCCTCGCCCAGCCCGTGGGATCACGGCCTGGTCCTCCTAGTCGACACGGCCCGCTACCCCCTGCGGGTCCGCGCCATCCACCGCCTCTTGCACGACCTGCCGGTCGGCGACGCCGTGGCCGCCCTGGAAGGTCACTTCCGCGTGCGCCGGCTCGAAGTCCCGCTGGCCGAGGCCCTCGACACGCTCGCCGACGCGGCCTGTGCCGGCAACGCGTTCCTGCTGGCCGGCGACGGCGCCTTCCACCTGGCCGACCAGCCGGACCCGGGACTGCTGGCCCGTACGATCCCCGCCGACCGCCCCGCCGCCTGGCGCACCCTGGACGCGACGGTCCTGCACGCCACGCTCCTCGAGCACGTCTGGCGCATCTCCGAGGACTCCCCCGCCCACATCGCCTACATCCACGACACGGCGGCCACGGTGGAGAAGGCGGAACGCGACGGCGGCACGGCGGTCCTGATGCACCCGGTCCGCGAGGAGGTCGTCCGCGACCTGGCCCGCCAGGGCGTCACGATGCCCCGCAAGTCGACGTCGTTCGGCCCGAAGCCGGCGACGGGCCTGGTGCTGCGGGCCCTGGATCTCTGACAGGCGAAAGCCGGCTTAGACATGACGAAGGGGCGGGACCCCAGGCCTCACGGCCGGGATCCCGCCCCTCTCTGCTACGGACGTCAGTCCTTGTCGTTCTCGCCGTCGCCCTGGGTCTCGCCCTCGACGTCGGCCTGGGTCTCGCCCTCAACGTCGGCCTGGGTCTCGCCCTCGACCTCCGCCTCGACCTCGGCCTCCGCCTCGTCAGCCTTCGGCGTGTTCGAAGCCGGGGCCTGGTCGTTCTCGCCCTCGTCCGCATCGCCGGCCATGGCGTCCACGAACTCCACGCCGTCCAGCTCGGCGAGCCGGTCCGAGGCGTCGGTGCTGCCGTCGCGGTCGGCCTCGACGGCCTTGGCGAACCACTCCCGCGCCTCGCTCTCCCGTCCGGCGGCGAGCAGCGCGTCGGCGTAGGCGTAGCGCAGGCGCGCGGTCCACGGCTGCACGGCGTTGGCGGCCAGCTCCGGGCTCTGCAGCGTCACGATGGCCGCGTCCAGCTGCCCCAGGTCCCGCCGCGCACCGGCCGCGACGAGCCGCATCTCGACCTGGCCCGCCTTGTCGAGCTTGTGCACCTCGGGCGCCCCGGCCATGTCGAGCGCCTTCTCCGGCCGCTCGAGCCCACGCTCGCAGTCGGCCATGACGGGCCACAGGTCGATGTTCCCGGTCATCCGCTTCGCGGCCCGGAACTCGGCCAGCGCCTCGCCGTACTTCTGGCTGGCGTACGCGGCGAACCCGGCGGCCTCCCGTACGGCAGCGACACGCGACGCCAGCCGCAACGCCACCCTGGAGTAGCCGTACGCGCCCTCAGGGTCCTCGTCGAGGAGCCGCGCGACCATCACCAGGTTCTTGGCGACGTCCTCCGCGAGCGTCTTGGGCAGGCTCTGCAGCTCCTGCCGTACGTCCTTGTCGATCTCGTCGCCCGTGACGTCCTCGGGGATCGGCAGCCGCTTGATGGGCTCCCTGTCCCGCTCCCGCTCGTCACGGAACCGGCCGGTGCCACGCCGGTCGTCCCGACCGCGAAAGCCGCCCCGGTCGCCATCGCGCCGGTCGCCGTCACGCCGGAAACCCCGGTCGCCCCGGTCGTCCCGTCGGGGACCGCGTCCGCCGCGGTCATCGCGTCGGTCGTCACGGCGGTCGTCACGTCCGCGGAAACCACCGCGGTCACCGCGGTCACCGCGGGTGTCGTCCCGTCGGAAATCGCCCCGGTCGCTGCGGGGGCCGTCGTCGCGACGGAAGCCGGGGCGCCCACCCCGACCCGCGTCGTCGCGACGGAAACCACCGCGCTCCCCACGGTCGTCTCCACGCCGCTCGTCGCGTCGGTCATCACGGCGGTCGTCACGGCGGTCGTCACGGCCGCGGAAACCACCACGGTCGTCACGCCGGAAGCCGCGGTCGCCGTCCCTGGAACGGTCCCGGTCATCGCTACGGAAGCCACGGTCGCGGTTGTCGTCACGACGGAAGCCACCACGGTCGTCGCGGCGGTCGTCGCGGCGGGGGAACCCACCGCGGTCGCCGTCACGCCTCTCGCCACGCCGGTCATCACGGCGGTCGTCCCGCCGGTCATCCCGACGGTCGTCGCGCCGGAAGGCGGGCCGGTCGCCTCGGTCGTCACGGCGGAAGGCGGGGCGGTCACCGCGGTCGTCACGGCCACGGAAGCCGCCGCGGTCGCGGTCGTCCCTGCGCGGACCGCGGTCACGGTCATCGCGTCGGCCGTACCCACCGCCACGGTTGTCACCGCCACGGCTGTCATCACGACGGAAACCACCGCGGTCCCGGTCGTCGCGACGCTCACCACGGTCGTCGCGGTCGTCACGCCGGAAGGGGGGGCGGTCGCCCCGATCGTCACGACGGAAGCCACCGCGGTCGCGGTCGTCCCTGCGCGGTCCACGGTCACGGTCGTCGCGCCGGCCGTACCCACCGCCACGGTTGTCACCGCCACGGCTGTCATCACGACGGCTGTCATCACGACGGCTGTCATCACGACGGCTGTCATCACGACGGAAACTACCGCGCTCGCCGCGCTCGGGGCGATCACCGCGGTCGCCGCGGTCCCCTCGGTCGCCTCGGTCGCCTCGGTCGCCTTCACGACGTCCGTAGCCGCCACGGTCGTTGCCGCCACGGTCGTCGCGGCGGAAGCCTCCACGGTCCCCGCGGCCCCCGCGCTGACCGCCGCGGTCGTTGCGGTCGCTCCGGTCCCCCTCCCGTCGCCGCTGGTCGCGCTCCGGTCGGTCGTCGGGAGAGTTGGTGGACATGGTGACTCCTGTCTTCGGTACCGCAAGTCATTCTCGCGCAGCCGGGTACCCGGCGCGCACTGCAAAAACAAAAAGGACCCCTGGTCCCAGCTGAACGCTGGGACCAGGGGTCCTTCCAAAGATTGTTCGGCGGCGTCCTACTCTCCCACAGGGTCCCCCCTGCAGTACCATCGGCGCTGTAAGGCTTAGCTTCCGGGTTCGAAATGTAACCGGGCGTTTCCCCTACGCTATAACCACCGAAACCCTAATGGTTTCGAGCGAACAAGCACACTCTTTAATTGTTTGTTCTGCTCAAAGCCGACAACTGTTCGTTGTCTCAGAACTAACACAGTGGACGCGAGCAACTGAGGACAAGCCCTCGGCCTATTAGTACCGGTCAACTCCACACGTTACCGTGCTTCCATATCCGGCCTATCAACCCAGTCGTCTACTGGGAGCCTTACCCTCTCAAGGAGGTGGGAATACTCATCTCGAAGCAGGCTTCCCGCTTAGATGCTTTCAGCGGTTATCCCTCCCGAACGTAGCCAACCAGCCATGCCCTTGGCAGAACAACTGGCACACCAGAGGTTCGTCCGTCCCGGTCCTCTCGTACTAGGGACAGCCCTTCTCAATATTCCTACGCGCACAGCGGATAGGGACCGAACTGTCTCACGACGTTCTAAACCCAGCTCGCGTACCGCTTTAATGGGCGAACAGCCCAACCCTTGGGACCGACTCCAGCCCCAGGATGCGACGAGCCGACATCGAGGTGCCAAACCATCCCGTCGATATGGACTCTTGGGGAAGATCAGCCTGTTATCCCCGGGGTACCTTTTATCCGTTGAGCGACGGCGCTTCCACAAGCCACCGCCGGATCACTAGTCCCGACTTTCGTCCCTGCTCGACCCGTCGGTCTCACAGTCAAGCTCCCTTGTGCACTTACACTCAACACCTGATTGCCAACCAGGCTGAGGGAACCTTTGGGCGCCTCCGTTACTCTTTAGGAGGCAACCGCCCCAGTTAAACTACCCATCAGACACTGTCCCTGATCCGGATCACGGACCCAGGTTAGACATCCAGCACGACCAGACTGGTATTTCAACGACGACTCCCCCTGAACTGGCGTCCAGAGTTCACAGTCTCCCAGCTATCCTACACAAGCCGAACCGAACACCAATATCAAACTGTAGTAAAGGTCCCGGGGTCTTTCCGTCCTGCTGCGCGAAACGAGCATCTTTACTCGTAGTGCAATTTCACCGGGCCTATGGTTGAGACAGTCGAGAAGTCGTTACGCCATTCGTGCAGGTCGGAACTTACCCGACAAGGAATTTCGCTACCTTAGGATGGTTATAGTTACCACCGCCGTTTACTGGCGCTTAAGTTCTCAGCTTCGCCCCACCGAAATGGAGCTAACCGGTCCCCTTAACGTTCCAGCACCGGGCAGGCGTCAGTCCGTATACATCGCCTTACGGCTTCGCACGGACCTGTGTTTTTAGTAAACAGTCGCTTCTCGCTGGTCTCTGCGGCCACCCCCAGCTCGAACAGCAAGTGTTCTCACCAGGTGTGGCCCCCCTTCTCCCGAAGTTACGGGGGCATTTTGCCGAGTTCCTTAACCATAGTTCACCCGAACGCCTCGGTATTCTCTACCTGACCACCTGAGTCGGTTTAGGGTACGGGCCGCCATGAAACTCGCTAGAGGCTTTTCTCGACAGCATAGGATCATCCACTTCACCACAATCGGCTCGGCATCAGGTCTCAGCCTTATGTGCGACGGATTTGCCTATCGCACGGCCTACACCCTTACCCCGGGACAACCACCGCCCGGGATGGACTACCTTCCTGCGTCACCCCATCACTCACCTACTAACCGCTTGGTCCGGCGGCTCCACCACTTTCCTTTCCCCGAAGGGTCCGGAACGGCTTCACGGCCTTAGCATCACGATGCTCGATGTTTGACGCTTCACAGCGGGTACCGGAATATCAACCGGTTATCCATCGACTACGCCTGTCGGCCTCGCCTTAGGTCCCGACTTACCCTGGGCAGATCAGCTTGACCCAGGAACCCTTAGTCAATCGGCGCACACGTTTCTCACGTGTGTATCGCTACTCATGCCTGCATTCTCACTCGTGAACCGTCCACAACTCGCTTCCGCGGCTGCTTCACCCGGCACACGACGCTCCCCTACCCATCCACACAGGCGTTGGCCCTATTGTGTGAATGACACGACTTCGGCGGTACGCTTGAGCCCCGCTACATTGTCGGCGCGGAATCACTAGACCAGTGAGCTATTACGCACTCTTTCAAGGGTGGCTGCTTCTAAGCCAACCTCCTGGTTGTCTCTGCGACTCCACATCCTTTCCCACTTAGCGTACGCTTAGGGGCCTTAGTCGATGCTCTGGGCTGTTTCCCTCTCGACCATGGAGCTTATCCCCCACAGTCTCACTGCCGCGCTCTCACTTACCGGCATTCGGAGTTTGGCTAAGGTCAGTAACCCGGTAGGGCCCATCGCCTATCCAGTGCTCTACCTCCGGCAAGAAACACACGACGCTGCACCTAAATGCATTTCGGGGAGAACCAGCTATCACGGAGTTTGATTGGCCTTTCACCCCTAACCACAGGTCATCCCCCAGGTTTTCAACCCTGGTGGGTTCGGTCCTCCACGAAGTCTTACCTCCGCTTCAACCTGCCCATGGCTAGATCACTCCGCTTCGGGTCTTGAGCGTGCTACTGAAACGCCCTATTCGGACTCGCTTTCGCTACGGCTTCCCCACACGGGTTAACCTCGCAACACACCGCAAACTCGCAGGCTCATTCTTCAAAAGGCACGCAGTCACGAGAATGAAGCAAGCTTCATTCCGACGCTCCCACGGCTTGTAGGCACACGGTTTCAGGTACTATTTCACTCCCCTCCCGGGGTACTTTTCACCATTCCCTCACGGTACTATCCGCTATCGGTCACCAGGGAATATTTAGGCTTAGCGGGTGGTCCCGCCAGATTCACACGGGATTTCTCGGGCCCCGTGCTACTTGGGTGTCTCTCAAACGAGCCGCTGATGTTTCGACTACGGGGGTCTTACCCTCTACGCCGGACCTTTCGCATGTCCTTCGCCTACATCAACGGTTTCTGACTCGTCCTGTCGCCGGCAGACGACAGAAGAGAGATCCCACAACCCCGCATACGCAACCCCTGCCGGGTCTCACACGTATACGGTTTAGCCTCATCCGGTTTCGCTCGCCACTACTCCCGGAATCACGGTTGTTTTCTCTTCCTGCGGGTACTGAGATGTTTCACTTCCCCGCGTTCCCTCCACACTGCCTATGTGTTCAGCAGCGGGTGACAGCCCATGACGACTGCCGGGTTTCCCCATTCGGAAACCCCCGGATCAAAGCCTGGTTGACGACTCCCCGGGGACTATCGTGGCCTCCCACGTCCTTCATCGGTTCCTGGTGCCAAGGCATCCACCGTGCGCCCTTAAAAACTTGGCCACAGATGCTCGCGTCCACTGTGCAGTTCTCAAACAACGACCAGCCACCCATCACCCCGAACCATCCGATTCGAGTGCACTGGGGCCGGCGACTGAGGAAATTTCGTTCCCTCAGACACCCAACAGCGTGCCCGACACACTCCCCGCTCCCCTCAACGTTCCACGCTCCGAAGAGCAGTACTAGAAGGAGAAGACGATCAAGTATGCCGAATAGTCAACGTTCCACCCATGAGCAACCAGCATCAGACATTCGCTGATGTACTGGCCTCTGACCTCGCCCCGAAGGACTCGGTAAGAAGTGCTCCTTAGAAAGGAGGTGATCCAGCCGCACCTTCCGGTACGGCTACCTTGTTACGACTTCGTCCCAATCGCCAGTCCCACCTTCGACAGCTCCCTCCCACAAGGGGTTGGGCCACCGGCTTCGGGTGTTACCGACTTTCGTGACGTGACGGGCGGTGTGTACAAGGCCCGGGAACGTATTCACCGCAGCAATGCTGATCTGCGATTACTAGCGACTCCGACTTCATGGGGTCGAGTTGCAGACCCCAATCCGAACTGAGACCGGCTTTTTGAGATTCGCTCCACCTCGCGGTATCGCAGCTCATTGTACCGGCCATTGTAGCACGTGTGCAGCCCAAGACATAAGGGGCATGATGACTTGACGTCGTCCCCACCTTCCTCCGAGTTGACCCCGGCGGTCTCCCGTGAGTCCCCAGCACCACAAGGGCCTGCTGGCAACACGGGACAAGGGTTGCGCTCGTTGCGGGACTTAACCCAACATCTCACGACACGAGCTGACGACAGCCATGCACCACCTGTACACCGACCACAAGGGGGCGCCTGTCTCCAGACGTTTCCGGTGTATGTCAAGCCTTGGTAAGGTTCTTCGCGTTGCGTCGAATTAAGCCACATGCTCCGCCGCTTGTGCGGGCCCCCGTCAATTCCTTTGAGTTTTAGCCTTGCGGCCGTACTCCCCAGGCGGGGCACTTAATGCGTTAGCTGCGGCACGGACAACGTGGAATGTTGCCCACACCTAGTGCCCACCGTTTACGGCGTGGACTACCAGGGTATCTAATCCTGTTCGCTCCCCACGCTTTCGCTCCTCAGCGTCAGTATCGGCCCAGAGATCCGCCTTCGCCACCGGTGTTCCTCCTGATATCTGCGCATTTCACCGCTACACCAGGAATTCCGATCTCCCCTACCGAACTCTAGCCTGCCCGTATCGACTGCAGACCCGGGGTTAAGCCCCGGGCTTTCACAACCGACGTGACAAGCCGCCTACGAGCTCTTTACGCCCAATAATTCCGGACAACGCTCGCGCCCTACGTATTACCGCGGCTGCTGGCACGTAGTTAGCCGGCGCTTCTTCTGCAGGTACCGTCACTTTCGCTTCTTCCCTGCTGAAAGAGGTTTACAACCCGAAGGCCGTCATCCCTCACGCGGCGTCGCTGCATCAGGCTTTCGCCCATTGTGCAATATTCCCCACTGCTGCCTCCCGTAGGAGTCTGGGCCGTGTCTCAGTCCCAGTGTGGCCGGTCGCCCTCTCAGGCCGGCTACCCGTCGTCGCCTTGGTGAGCCACTACCTCACCAACAAGCTGATAGGCCGCGGGCTCATCCTGCACCGCCGGAGCTTTCGACCACCATGGATGCCCAAGGTGGTCAGTATCCGGTATTAGACCCCGTTTCCAGGGCTTGTCCCAGAGTGCAGGGCAGATTGCCCACGTGTTACTCACCCGTTCGCCACTAATCCCCACCGAAGTGGTTCATCGTTCGACTTGCATGTGTTAAGCACGCCGCCAGCGTTCGTCCTGAGCCAGGATCAAACTCTCCGTGAATGTTTTCCCGTAATCGGGATGACACGCACGAGAGCGGAACAGTCAGGCGGAATAAGCCCGACCGTTCACAGCGTCCTCGCTGTGTTTTCTTCAAAGGAACCTCGACCATCGGGTATCCGATGGACGGGGTATCAACATATCTGGCGTTGACTTTTGGCACGCTGTTGAGTTCTCAAGGAACGGTCGCTTCCTTTGTACTCACCCTCTCGGGCTTTCCTCCGGGCTTCCCTTCGGTCTTGCGTTTCCGACTCTATCAGATCCTTTTCGATCCGATTCCCTGTCGGCGGGATTTGCCGTTCGGCCCGGGCTTTCGCTCGTCGGCCTTTCGACATTCACTACGTTAGCGGATTCCCCGTCCAACTCATAATCGAGTCTGTCGGCGTCGAATTCAGGCATGCGGGCACGCCGAATTCGCCCCTGCTGAGGGGAGTCGCTAGGTAGTGGTTTGGCCGCTTCCGACTGCAGGGCGAGTGCCCCACCTGGAACAGCGGCTCGGGCTACATTACGCACCCCGGCAGGGCTCGTCAACTTCGGCGGCGCCTCGGGACATGGGCGCGATAGGGGCTCACCGTCGGGACGTTGGCGACCCAGAAGCGCCAGGGGTGCACGGCTCCGTCCCCGCCCACACCGGTGCGGGGGCCGTTGAGTACCTGGTCGGAGGGCACGGGAGTGCCCGTCAGCATGCGGAGCGGGGTGTCCTCCGAGGTACACGCGTCCGTGCCGTCCAGGGATCGGTCCACGTTCAGGGCTGTGGCCAGCCGGGCCGGTCCTTTGGCCAGTTCCTTGTCGTTACGGGCCGAGAGTCGACGGGGCCGGGCCAGTTCGGCACCCTCGATGATCTCCCCTGCGCGGAGCAGGACCGCGCTCGCCTTTCCCTCGGGGCCGCAGACCAGGTTCATGCAGAACCACATGCCATAGGTGAAGTAGACGTACACATGACCGGGCGGACCGAACATCACCTCGTTGCGGGCCGTGCGGCCGCGATAGGCGTGCGAGCCGGGGTCGTCGGCGCCGTCGTAGGCCTCGACCTCGGTGAGGCGGAGGGCGATCGGACCGTCCGGGGTGCTGCGTACCAGGATGCGGCCGAGCAGGTCGGGGGCGACATCGAGGACGGGCCGGTCGAAGAACTCCCTGGACAGGGGCGTACGGTCGGGGGTCGCGATCATGCCGACCGAGGGTACTGGAGACGAGTGGTGCCGGGGGGTGGCCGTCGGGCACCCGCCTTGCCAGGGTGGGGCACGGAACCGGTCACGGCCGGATCGCGTTTGTATGGATCAAGGATCCACCCGTAGTGGGCGAGAGGGAGAGACATGGCGTTCAAGAAGCTGCTCGCGAGCCTGGGGGCCGGCGGGGCTTCGGTAGAGACGGTGCTGCACGAGGTCAACGTCGTCCCGGGCGGTGTCGTCCAGGGCGAGGTGCGTATCCAGGGCGGATCCGTCAACCAGCAGATCGAGGGGCTCTCGGTCGGGCTGCAGGCCAAGGTCGAGGTGGAGAGCGGCGACCAGGAGTACAAGCAGGACATCGAGTTCACGAAGTCGCGACTGGGTGGGGCGTTCGAGCTCCAGGCGAACGCCGTGCACGCGGTGCAGTTCGGGCTGGAGATCCCGTGGGAGACGCCGATCACGATGATCGACGGTCAGGCCCTGCGCGGTATGAACATCGGGGTCTCGACCGAGCTGGAGATCGCGCGTGCGGTGGACTCCGGTGACCTGGACCCGGTCAACGTGCACCCGCTGCCGGCGCAGAAGGCGATCCTCGACGCCTTCATCCAGCTGGGCTTCCGGTTCAAGAACGCGGACATGGAGCGCGGTGTCATCCGGGGTACGCGGCAGAAGCTGCCGTTCTACCAGGAGATCGAGTTCTACCCGCCGCAGCAGTACCGCGGGCTGAACCAGGTCGAGCTGAGCTTCGTCGCCGACCAGAACGCCATGGACGTGGTGCTGGAGATGGACAAGAAGCCGGGGCTGTTCAGCGAGGGCAGCGACACCTTCCGCTCCTTCCAGGTGGGTCTGAACGACTACCAGGGGACAGACTGGACCGCGTACCTGAACCAGTGGCTGTCGGAGGTCGGCAGCAAGCGCAACTGGTTCTAGGCTCGGGGGCTACTGCACGAAACGATCAGGAGGTACCGAGGTGACCGAGCTCAAGCGGCGGCCGCTCCCCCACGACTTCCATCCGCCCGTCGCGTCGTTCACGGTGACGAGCGAGGACGTCGAGGAAGGTGCGACGCTCAAGGACGCTCAGGTCCACGCGGCCGGCAACACCTCGCCGCAGCTGCGGTGGGAGGGCTTTCCGCCCGAGACCAAGAGCTTCGCCGTGACCTGCTACGACCCCGACGCTCCGACGGGCAGCGGCTTCTGGCACTGGGTGCTGTTCGACATCCCGGTGTCGGTGACCGAGCTGCCGGTGGGTGCCGGCGGCGGCAAGTTCGAGGGCCTGCCGGAGGGCGCGGTCCACGCTCGTAACGACTACGGCGGCAAGGAGTTCGTCGGGGCCGCTCCGCCTCCCGGGGACGGTCCGCACCGGTACGTGTTCACGGTGTACGCCGTGGACCAGGAGAAGCTCGGTCCGGACTCGGACGCGTCGCCTGCGGTCGTGGGCTTCAACCTGCGGTTCCACACGATCGGGCGGGCCCAGCTGATCGGCGAGTACGAGGTGCCCGCCGAAGGCTGAGCGGGTCGCCCGCAATCCCAGCGTTCATGGAACGTTTGCCCGCTCCTGGTCTTGGAATTGATCAGGAGCGGGCATTTTTGTTGCCGGGGGTCGCGGGGGTCACCCCCCGTGGGAGCAGCAGATATTGCGTTGTCCATCTCGGCGTGCCCGGCCAGAGTTGATCCCAGCCCGCCAGGGGGTGGGCCGGTGCACACGGGAGGTGGGCTGGTATGCGGGACACGCTGGTACTGAACGCGAGCTTCGAGCCGCTGTCGACGGTGACGTTGAACCGAGCCGTCGTTCTGGTGCTTCAGGACAAGGCCGTCGTCGAGCAGGCCCACCCCGAGCTGCGGATGCGGGGAGCCGCGGTCGACATACCGGCGCCTCGGGTGATCAGGCTCTGCCAGTACGTACGGGTGCCGTTCCGAAGACAAGCGCCGTGGTCGAGGCGGGGTGTGCTGGTCAGGGACCGGCACCGGTGCGCGTACTGCGGGAGGCGGGCGACGACCGTGGACCACGTGGTGCCGCGGTCGCAGGGTGGGCAGGACACGTGGCTGAACACGGTGGCCTCGTGTGCGCAGGACAATCACCGCAAGGCGAACCGGACTCCGGAGGAGGCGGGGATGCCGCTGCTGCGGCGACCGTTCGAGCCGACTCCGGCGAATGCGATGTTGCTGACGCTGGCGCAGGAGGACTTCGCGGCGCTGCCGGATTGGCTGGTGCTGGACGCGGCGTGAGCAGGCGCCGTAGGGCTTTCGGCGGCTCTTCGGCCGCCGGTTCGTCGTGGTTGATCGCGCAGTTCCCCGCGCCCCTGAAAGACGGTGGGTGCGGGGAACGTGCGCGGTAGGTGCCGTCAGTCGATGGACGGCTTCTCGCGGCGTTCCTGGGCCGGGACGGTGCCGCCGTTGCCGCCGGAACCGCCGCCGATGCCGCCGAAGTTGCCCATGGCGCCGGAGAGGCCCTTGAGGGCGTCTCCGATCTCGCTGGGGACGATCCAGAGCTTGTTGGCGTCGCCCTCGGCGATCTTGGGGAGCATCTGGAGGTACTGGTAGGAAAGCAGCTTCTGGTCCGGGTCGCCGGCGTGGATGGCCTCGAAGACCGTGCGGACGGCCTGGGCTTCGCCCTCGGCGCGCAGGGCTGCCGCCTTGGCCTCACCTTCGGCGCGCAGGATCTGGGACTGCTTCTCACCTTCGGCGCGCAGGATCTCGGACTGCCGGACACCCTCGGCCTGGAGGATCGCGGCGCGCTTGTCGCGGTCGGCTCGCATCTGCTTCTCCATCGAGTCCTGGATGGAGGTGGGCGGCTCGATCGCCTTGAGCTCGACGCGGTTGACGCGGATGCCCCACTTGCCGGTGGCCTCGTCGAGGACGCCGCGCAGGGCCGCGTTGATCTCCTCGCGGGAGGTCAGGGTCCGCTCCAGGTCCATGCCGCCGATGATGTTGCGGAGCGTGGTGACGGTGAGCTGCTCGATCGCCTGGATGTAGCTGGCGACCTCGTACGTCGCTGCCCGCGCGTCGGTCACCTGGTAGTAGATGACGGTGTCGATGTTGACCACCAGGTTGTCCTGGGTGATCACCGGCTGCGGTGGGAAGGGGACGACCTGCTCACGCAGGTCGATGCGGTTGCGGATGGTGTCGATGAACGGGACGACGATGTTGAGGCCCGCGTTGAGTGTCCGTGTGTAGCGCCCGAAGCGCTCGACGATGGCCGCGCTGGCCTGTGGGATGACTTGGATCGTCTTGATCAGGGCGATGAAGACCAACACCACCAGAATGATCAGGACGATGATGACCGGTTCCATCGTCGTTCCCCGTGTCCCTTCTCCGCTTCGGCGCCTTCGGCAGATCTTATGGTTGTCGAAGATCTTGCTGGTCGAGTCTGACAGACCGTCGTGCGGCTGGCGAGGAGTTCACTCCAGTTACGTCTCGCGAGGTCACATGACGATCGCGGTGGCTCCCTCGATGTCCACGACATCCACTTCCTGGCCCACTTCGTAGGCGTGGCCGGTGTCGAGGGCACGGGCCGACCAGACCTCGCCGGCCAGCTTGATCCGGCCGCCGGAGGCGTCGACGCGTTCCAGCACGACGGCTTGTCTGCCCTTCAACGCGTCCACTCCGGAGGCGAATTGGGGTCGCTGGGCGCGATGGCGGTTCGCGATGGGCCGTACGACGGCGATGCCCGCGGTCGAGATGACGGCGAAGACCGCGACCTGGGCGACGGCTCCGCCGCCGAAGACGCCGGTGACCACCGCCGCGGCGATGGCTCCCACCGCCAGCATGCCGAGTTCGGGCATCGCGGTGACCACGAGCGCGATGCCGAGCGCTGCCGCGCCGATCAGCCACCACAGCCATGCGTCGATTTCCACATGGTCATGGTAGGTCCGCGGGCCCTGTCGCCGACAGGGCGCCCGTGGTGTGAAATGCCGTTCCTACTCCGGCATTTGTGGGGTGGCGGTCCGGTTCAGGAGAGCGGGAGGCCCTGTGCGGTCCAGCGCTCGCCCGACTGTTCGACGACGAGCGGGAGGCCGAAGCAGAGGGAGAGGTTGCGGGAGGTGAGCTCCAGCTCCAGCGGGCCGGCGGCGAGGACCTTGCCCTGGCGGATCATGAGGACGTGGGTGAAGCCCGGGGGGATCTCCTCGACATGGTGGGTGACCATGAGCATCGAGGGGGCGATCGGGTCGAGGGCGAGACGGCCGAGGCGGCGGACGAGGTCCTCGCGGCCGCCGAGGTCGAGGCCGGCTGCGGGCTCGTCGAGGAGGAGCAGCTCGGGGTCGGTCATCAGGGCGCGGGCGATCAGGGTCCGCTTGCGCTCGCCCTCGGAGAGCGTGCCGAACCGGCGCTCCAGGTAGTCGCTCATGCCGAGGCGGTCGAGGAAGGCGCGGGCGCGCTGCTCGTCGATGTCCTCGTAGTCCTCGTGCCACGTGGCGGTCATGCCGTACGCGGCGGTCAGGACCGTCTCCAGGACCGTCTGGCGCTTGGGGAGCTTCTCGGTCATGGCGATGCCGGCCATGCCGATGCGGGGGCGCAGCTCGAAGACGTCGGCGCCGGGCCGGCCGAGGGTTTCGCCGAGGATGGCGGCGGTGCCCGAGCTGGGGAAGAGGTAGGTGGAAGCGAGGTTGAGGAGGGTGGTCTTGCCGGCGCCGTTCGGGCCGAGGATGACCCAGCGCTCGCCCTCCTTGACCGACCAGGAGACCTGGTCCACCAGAGCCCGGCCCTCACGGACCACGGATACGTCCTGAAGCTCCAGAACATCGCTCATGAGCGCGTTGTCTCCCCTTGCAGTGTGCCGGTCTCGGCTGTCGCGTAAGCCTGTGGCTCGGTCCGCCGCGCCGGTGGGCGCAGCCCTCCATGAAATCTACGCCACCGGTCGGCCCGGGCATTCCCTCGGTCCGGTCCTTGGAGGGTCCTAGGGTGGAGACATGCTCTCGGAACCACGTGCTGGACGTCTCGCAGCTTGGGGAAATGCCCTTTTGGCCGGACATGTCTCACCGGACGACGCTGTGCTCGCCGTCGTCGGTGAGGACGCGGTGCATCGGGTGGAGGGGCTGCCCGGGGAGTCGGCGCCCGTGGGGCTCACTCTCGCCCTCGGGCGGCTGCGGACGCTCGGGGTGACCGGACTACGGGTCGCGCTGCCCGCGCCGGGGCATCCGCTGGGGTTGAGCGGGCCGCCGGAGTTCAACGCGCGGGCGCTGGACGCGGAGCAGGCGGTGCTCTGTCACGGCGCCGCGCTCGGGCTGGTGCCGGAGGTCCACGAGGCCGGGCCCCGGGGTGATGTGCACGTCGAGGTCGTGTGGCGGGTGCTGCCCGTGCGGGAGGCGCCGCCGGCGGATGTGCCGTCGCTGGGTGAGGCGGAGCGGGAGTTGGCGGAGGCCCTGCGGGAGGCCACCGAGTTGCTGACGCGGCTGGACGTGGCCGGGTCGGGGCCGGTGGCCCAGGCGGCGATCGACGCGTACCGGGCGCGGGCCGAGCGGGGGCGGGAGGTGCTGGCGCCGGGGTATCCGCCGCGGGCGGTGCGGGTGCTGGAGCTGGCGCAGCGGGTGGGGGCGTTGATCGCCGTGGCGGCGGAGAGTGGGCACGGGGGTGCGGTGAGTTCGTCGGAGATCTCTGCGCGGCGGGAGGCGTTGCGGCCGGTGGAGCGGACGGCTCGGCGGGCGCAGGTCGCGGCGTACAACTCCGTTGTGGAGGAGCGGGAGCGGGGGGTGCGGTGACGGTTCTTCGTGGGGTGCTCGGCGTTTGTGCTGGGGGCGGGGGGTTTCTCAGCCCGGCGTAGCTGGGTGCTCGGCGTTTGCGCTGAGGCCGGGTGGGTCCGCAGCCCGGACGGAACGGGGTGCTCGGCGTTTGCGCTGAGGCCGGGTGGGTCCGCAGCCCGGGCGGAACGGGGTGCTCGGCGTTTGCGCTGAGGCCGGGTGGGTCCGCAGCCCGGCGTAGCGGGGTGCCGCTGCGCCCACCTGTGCCGCCCCACCGGCACGCATGCCCGCAGCTGGGGGCGCACATGCCGAACGGCCTCCCGGGCAGGACCGGGAGGCCGGGGGCACCTCCGGCTCGGAGACGGAGGTGGGGCGTCAGTGGTTGACGGCGAGGTTGCCGAAGGCCGGGTTCAGGATGCCCACGACGTTCACGCTGTTGCCGGACACGTTGACCGGGACGTGCACCGGGGCCTGGACGACGTTGCCCGAGCCGACGCCCGGGGAGCCCACGGCCTGGCCGTCGGCGTGGGCGCTGGTGGCGGAGGCCATGCCCGCGCCGGCGGCCAGCAGGCCACCCGTCACCATCGTCACGGCCGCTGCCTTCTTCAGGTTCTTCACTTCTGAGCCCTCCTTGCGATCGCCGCGGCAGGCGCCGCGGCACGCATGGAGAACGGTGGAGATCCATCGAGGTTGCGCCATATGAGGGACGTTCCCACGACAGTATGAATCTCGGTCCGGAACGCAACCTTCCGTGTTGCCGTGGGGTGAGCGGGTCAGCCGGTCACGCCATGGCGAACGGCCCACAGGGCGGCCTGTGTCCGGTCGGACAGGTCGAGTTTCATCAGGATGTTGGAGACGTGGGTCTTGACGGTCTTCTCGGAGAGGACGAGCGCGCGGGCGATCTCCCGGTTGGAGCGGCCGTCCGCTATGAGGCCGAGCACCTCGCGCTCGCGCTCGGTGAGCGAACCGGCCCTTCCCGTACCCGAGTTGGACTCCTCCTGCGCCAACAGGGCGTCGGCGACCTCCGGCTGGAGGAGGATGTGTCCGGCGTGGACCGAGCGGATCGCGCCGGCGAGGGCGTCCGGGTCGACGTCCTTGTAGACGTACCCGGCGGCGCCCGCGCGCAGGGCGGGGACCACCGTCCGCTGCTCGGTGAAGCTGGTGACGACGAGCACGCGCGCGGGGTTGCCCAGCTCTCGGAGTCGGCGCAGGGCGTCGACTCCGTCCATGCCCGGCATCTTGACGTCCATGAGGATGACGTCGGGCCTCAACTCCTCGGCGCGGTCGACTCCTTCGGCGCCGTCCGCCGCCTCCCCGACGACCTCGATGTCGTCCTGCACTTCGAGGAAGGTGCGCAGGCCCCGGCGGACGACCTGGTGGTCGTCGACGAGCAGCACCTTGATCGCGTCAGCCACCGGGGACCTCCATCTCGATCGCGGTGCCCTTGCCGGGCACCGATTCCACGGTCAGCGTGCCGCCGACGCCGCTCGCCCGGTCCCGCATCGAGACCAGGCCGAGGTGGCGTCCCGCGTGCCGGACCGCCCTGGTGTCGAAGCCGCTGCCGTCGTCCGTGACCCTGAGGACGGCTCCGCCGCCGCGGCGGTCCAGGGTCACGTCGACGTGGTCGGCACCGGAGTGGCGCAGGGCGTTGTGCAGGGCCTCCTGGGCGACCCGCAGAAGGGCTTCCTCCTGGGAGGCGGGCAGGGCCTTCACGCCGTGGCCGGCGAAGGTGACGCGGGCGCTGTGAGCCCGGTCGAGGACCTGGATCTGCGTCCGGAGGGTCGCGACGAGGCCGTCCTCGTCGAGCGCGGCGGGGCGCAACTCGACGACCGCCGCGCGCAGTTCGTCGGCGGCCTCGGCGGCGAGGACGGCCACCTGCTGGAGTTCGCCCTTGGCGCGGGAGGGGTCGCGGTCCACCAGGCGGGCCGCGGCCTGGGCGGTCAGGCGCAGGGAGAACAGCTTCTGGCTGACCGCGTCGTGCAGTTCGTGGGCGAGGCGGGAGCGCTCCTCGGCGATGGTCAGTTCGCGGCTGCGCTCGTAGAGGCGGGCGTTGGTGAGGGCGATCGCGGCGTGCTGGGCGAGGATGCCGAGCAGTTCCTCGTCGTCCTGTGTGAAGCCGCAGCCGCCGTCCGGCTCGGGGCACGGGGCGTGTCCCGCCTCGGGACGCAGCTTGTTGGCGAGGAACAGGGCGCCGATGACCTCGTCGCCGTCGCGGATCGGCAGGCCGAGGAAGTCGACCAGGTCGGGGTGGGCCTTCGGCCAGCCCTCGAAGCGGGGGTCCTTGCGGACGTCCGCGAGGCGCTCGGCCCTGGCCTCGTGCAGCATCGCGGCGAGGATGCCGTGCTGGCGCGGGAGGGGGCCGATGGCCTTCCACTGCTCCTCGCTGACGCCGTCGACCACGAACTGGGCGAAGCCGCCGTGGTCGTCCGGGACGCCGAGCGCGGCGTACTCGGCGTCGAGCAGCTCGCGGGCCGAGGCGACGATCGTCTTGAGGACGTCGCGCACCTCGAGATGCCTGCTCATGGCCAGCAACGCGGAACTCACCGCGGCGAGGCCGGACCGGGGACCGTGACTCATGTCCTCACGGTACCGGCGGGCTGTGACAGGGCGGATCGGACCGCCGGCGGCCGGGCGCCCGGCCGGTGGGCCTAGGTCCCGGGGCCGAGGCGGCCGGGCGGCGGGCCTACGGCCGGGGCCGCCGGGCCCATGGCGTAGGGCGAAGGGACCCGGCGGATTGCGGCTCGCGTCCGAGGCGGCGCGGGTGGCCCCGTTCCTAGGTTGAGGGCACGCGATCACGACGAGGGAGCGGATCATGCCGGTTGCGATCATCACCGGGGCATCGAAGGGGCTGGGGCGGGCGCTCGCCCTGGCCCTGGCCGGGCGGGGCTGGGACCTGGTGCTCGACGCCAGGGGCGCACAGGCGCTGGCGGAGACGGCGGAGGCCGTGTCCGCGCAGGGCACGCGGGTGTCGGCCCTGCCCGGGGACGTCACGGACGCCGGGCATCGGGTGGAGCTGGTGGCGGCGGCCTGGCGGCTGGGCGGCGTCGACCTGCTGGTGCACAACGCGAGCGCGCTGGGTGCCGAGCCGCTGGTCAGGCTGGAGGAGCTGCCTCTGGACGGGCTGCGCCGGGCGCTGGAGGTGAACCTGGTGGCGGGGCTGGGTCTGGTCCAGGAGGCGCTTCCGCTGCTGCGGGCCTCGAGGGCGGGCGCTGTCGTCGCGGTGAGCTCGGACGCGGCCGCCGAGGCGTACGAGACCTGGGGCGGATACGGGGCGTCCAAGGCGGCCCTGGACCATCTGGTGGCCGTGCTCGCCGTGGAGGAGCCGGGGCTGCGGGTCTGGGCGGTCGATCCCGGGGACATGGCCACGGACCTGTACGCGGCGGCCGTACCGGAGGACCGGGAGCCGCGGACGGAGCCGGAGGATGTCGTGCCGGGGTTCCTGCGGCTGCTGGACGAGCGTCCGGCGAGCGGGCGCTACGGGGCGCCGGCGCTGCTGGACGGAGCCCGATGACACTGGCCGTGCGAGTGCCGGAGGAGTTGTCGGCCCGGGTGCCCGTCGAGCAGCGGGGGCCGGGACTGGAGCGGGACGCCGTACGGATGCTGGTGTCGCGGGGTGCCGAGGTGGCGCATCACACGTTCCGGGAGCTGCCGCGGTTGCTGCGGGCCGGGGACCTGCTCGTGGTCAACACCTCGGCCACGCTGGCGGCGGCCGTGGACGGATGGACCGGGCACGCGCGCGTGGTGGTGCATTTCTCGACGCGCGGGGACGACGGCCGCTGGGCGGTGGAGCTGCGGGAGCCCGACGGGCGGGGCACCACGCGCGCGCGAGCGGGTGGGCCTGCGGGGAGGGAGGTGTGCCTGCCGGGAGGCGTGCGGCTGGTTCTGGAGGAACCGCTGAGCGGGCGGGGCGAGCGGCTGTGGTGGGCGCGGGTGTCCGGGGCGGGGGTGCCGGGGCTGCTGCGGGAGTGCGGGCGGCCCATTCGCTACGCCTATACGGAGCGGGACCAGCCGCTGTCCGCCTATCAGACGGTGTTCGCGCTGCCGTCGGCGGACGGGACGGGCAGTGCGGAGATGCCGAGCGCGGCGCGGCCCTTCACGGCGCGGCTGGTGGCGGAGCTGGTGAGCCGGGGGGTGCTGTTCGCGCCGGTCACGCTGCACACGGGGGTGGCCTCGGCGGAGGCGCACGAGCCGCCGTATCCGGAGCGTTTCGCGGTGCCGGAGGCGTCGGCGCGGCTGATCGGGGCCGCGAGGGCCGGTGGGGGCCGGGTGGTGGCGGTGGGGACGACGGCGGTGCGGGCCGTGGAGTCGGCGGTGGGCGCCGACGGGGCCGTACGCGCGCGTGCGGGGTGGACGGACCTCGTCGTCACGCCGGAGCGCGGGGTGCGGGGGGTGGACGGGCTGCTGACCGGGCTGCACGAGCCGGAGGCCTCGCACCTGCTGATGCTGGAGGCGGTCGCGGGGCGGGTGGCGGTCGAGCGGGGGTACGAGGCCGCGCTGCAAGGGCGCTATCTGTGGCACGAGTTCGGCGACGTGCACCTCGTCCTGCCCTGAGTACACCCCTGAAAGGGCCTCACCCAGAGCATCACTTGTGCAACTGCGCGTGAGACTGATCTAGGGGCGGTGTGAGCCCTCGCATAGGACCCACGTCACGTACGAATGGACGTAGGAGACAAAGCCGCCCCTATTGAGCGGCGCGGATAGTCCAATCTGCCCGTATTTACCCAACCCTGATCCACTATCTTCCTTCGTACGTCACACCTTTGCCACGCCATTTTGCTGCCGCTAAGAATTGGCGACGTCGCTCAGCGCCGTGGGTTCACCTCCGCGGCGTTTGTGTCGGAAACACACCGAGTCCAACGCCGGACGCCGAGCGACTCCCGCGCTATTCGAAGAGGTCCACGCAGCATGCCCAAGAACATCTTCAGCCGTGTTCAGAGTCGTAGCCTGACCCGTCACCACAAGATCGCCATGGCCGGTGTCGCCACCCTCGGCGCCGTCGCCATCGGGGTCTCCGCGGTACCGAGCGGCGCCTCGACCAAGACCACGACCGAGGCCGCTCAGCCGGCTGCGGTGGCGTACAGCACCCAGCAGATCAAGGACGTCAAGGCGAGCGTCACGGACCAGATGGCCGGCGCCAGCCTGAAGGCCGAGCAGATCGCGGCGAAGAAGAAGGCCGACGCCGCGGCCGCCGCCAAGAAGAAGGCCGCCGCCGAGGCGGCGAAGAAGAAGGCCGAGGCCGCGCGCCAGGCCAAGGAGGCCGCGAGCCGCGCCGCCAAGCGCGCCGAAGCCAAGAAGGTCGTCAGCTACCCGAACAACCTCGACGGCTGGATCCGCGAGTCGCTCTCCATCCTGAAGAAGAACGACATCCCGGCGTCCTACGACGGCATCCACCGCAACATCATGCGGGAGTCCTCGGGTAACCCGAAGGCGATCAACAACTGGGACATCAACGCCATCAACGGCATCCCGTCGAAGGGCCTGCTCCAGGTCATCCCGCCGACCTTCAAGACCTGGCACGTCCCCGGTACCTCCTGGGACATCTACGACCCGGTAGCCAACATCACCGCCGCCTGCAACTACGCGGCCGACAAGTACGGCTCCATGGACAACGTCGACAGCGCGTACTGAGGTCGGCGCGGACCTCTCTGACCGCTGTACGAACGCCGAAGGGCGGCACCCTCCTGACGGGGTGCCGCCCTTCGGGCGTCGTGTCGTATCGCGGTGACTACTTGCGCATGACCTCGGGCTCGTGGCGGCGCAGGAAGCGGGCCACGAAGAAGCCGCAGATCACGCCGAGGACGAGGAGCGCGCCCATGTCCATCGCCCAGGCCCCGACCGTGTGCTCCCACAGCGGGTCGGTGTCGCCGGCCGTCTCGGGCGGGCTGATCTTGTTGAAGTCCAGCGTTGCGCCGGAGGCGGCGACCGCCCAGCGCGACGGCATCAGGAACGAGAACTGGTTGACGCCGACCGAGCCGTGCAGCGTGAACAGGCAGCCGGTGAAGACGACCTGGATGATGGCGAACATCACCAGCAGCGGCATGGTCTTCTCGGCGGTCTTCACCAGCGAGGAGATGATCAGGCCGAACATCATCGACGTGAAGCCCAGGGCCATGATCGGCACAGACAGCTCGACGAGCGTGGCACTGCCGAAGACCAGGCCCTCCTCGGGGATCTCCCGGCTGGAGAAGCCGATGACGCCGACGAGCAGGCCCTGGAGCACGGTGATCATGCCGAGCACGAACACCTTGGACATCAGGTACGCCGAGCGCGAGAGGCCGGTGGCGCGCTCCCGCTCGTAGATGACTCGTTCCTTGATCAGCTCTCGGACCGAGTTCGCCGCGCCCGCGAAGCAGGCGCCGACCGCGAGGATCAGCAGGACCGTGGTGGCCGTGCCGTTCGGGATGACGCGGCCGGTCTGCGGGTTGGCCGGGTTGGGCAGCAGGCCCTTGTCGGCGTCGATGAGCAGGCTGACCGCGCCGAGCACGGCCGGCAGGATCACCATCAGGGCGAGGAAGCCCTTGTCCGAGGCGATCACCGAGACGTATCGCCGGACAAGCGTGACGAACTGCGACATCCATCCCTGCGGCTTCGGCGGCTTCATCGCCTGCATCTGCGGGACCTGTACGGACTGCGGCGCGACGGCGTCGATGTCCGCGGCGTACATCTGGTAGTGCTGCGAGCCCTTCCAGCGGCCCGCCCAGTCGTAGTCGCGGTAGTTCTCGAAGGCGGAGAAGACATCGGCCCAGGTGTCGTAGCCGAAGAAGTTCAGCGCCTCCTCGGGCGGGCCGAAGTAGGCGACCGAGCCGCCCGGCGCCATCACCAGCAGCTTGTCGCAGATCGCCAGCTCGGCCACCGAGTGGGTGACGACCAGGACCGTACGGCCGTCGTCCGCGAGGCCGCGCAGCAACTGCATGACGTCGCGGTCCATGCCCGGGTCGAGGCCGGAGGTGGGCTCGTCCAGGAAGATCAGCGACGGCTTGGTGAGCAGCTCCAGGGCGACCGAGACGCGCTTGCGCTGGCCGCCGGAGAGGGACGTGACCTTCTTGTCCTTGTGGATGTCGAGCTTGAGCTCGCGCAGCACCTCGTCGATGCGGGCCTCGCGCTCGGCGCCGGTGGTGTCGGCGGGGAAGCGCAGCTTGGCCGCGTACTTGAGGGCCTTCTTGACGGTCAGCTCCTTGTGCAGGATGTCGTCCTGCGGGACCAGACCGATGCGCTGGCGCAGCTCGGCGAACTGCTTGTAGAGGTTCCGGTTGTCGTAGAGCACCTCGCCCTGGTTGGCGGGGCGGTAGCCCGTGAGCGCCTTGAGCAGGGTCGACTTGCCGGAGCCGGACGGGCCGATGACCGCGATCAGCGACTTCTCCGGGACGCCGAAGGAGACGTCCTTGAGGATCTGCTTGCCGCCGTCGACCGTGACGGTCAGGTGGCGGGCGGAGAAGGACACCTCACCGGTGTCGACGAACTCCTCGAGCCGGTCACCGACGATGCGGAACGTCGAGTGGCCGACGCCGACGACGTCGGTCGGGCCGAGCAGCTGCGTGCCGCCCTTGGTGATGGGCTGGCCGTTGACGTACGTGCCGTTGTGCGAGCCGAGGTCGCGGATCTCCATGCGGCCGTCGGGCGTGGCGTGGAATTCGGCGTGGTGCCGGGAGACCTGGAGGTCAGAGACGACCAGTTCGTTCTCCAGGGCACGGCCGATGCGCATCACGCGGCCGAGGGAGAACTGGTGGAACGTGGTCGGGCTGCGGTCGCCGTGGACCGGCGGCGCCCCCGCGACACCGCCGGGACCCTGCTGCTGCGGGATGTGCGCCGCGGCGTGCTGCGGCTGCTGCCAGCCGGCCTGGGGGGCCTGCTGGTGCGGCTGCTGGTGCGGCGGCTGCTGGGCCGGAGCCTGCTGGCCCCAGCCGGGGTTCGCGCCCTGCGCCGCGTACGGCTGCTTCTGGGGCTGGACCTGCGGCGTGGCGACGGAGGCCGCGGCGCCGGACAGGTTCAGGCGCGGGCCGTCGGTCGCGTTGCCCAGGTTGACGGCCGAACCGGGGCCGAGCTCCATCTGATGGATGCGTTGCCCCTGCACGAACGTGCCGTTGGTGCTGCCGTGGTCCTCGATGACCCAACTGCGGCCGTTGAAGCTGACCGTGGCGTGACGCCAGGAGACCCTGGCGTCGTCGAAGACGACGTCCCCCTGCGGATCACGTCCGAGGGTGTAAGCCCTGGACGGATCGAGCGTCCAGGTACGTCCGTTTGATTCCAGTACGAGTTCCGGCACTCCATGCCCCACTGAGTTGTCCCCCGAGTTACCCCCGACATGGGGAGTCTAGGGATGTCGAACATCGGGGGGAACTATTTCAGGAGCGGCCCCCTGACCGAAAGTCGGGCCTTGTGAAGACCGCGTTCGGACGCATCGGCCGATTCCGTTGACGGGGTTGAAACCGGGCCGGAGAGTGGTATTTCGACGCGAGGGGGACATGCGTGTGTTCCCGTCGCGCAGCGGATCGGGGGGTCTGCCATGAGTACTGCCGCAGGGGTCGAGACGGCGAGGGACGGCGCGCGCGTGCCGTGGGGGGACGTGCTGATGTCCGCCGTGGCCGCGGTGAGCTGGGCGTTGATCGGCATGGCGGGGGCGGCGGCGCTGGGCCTGCGGATGCTGGAGGCGGACGCGGCGGGCTCGTTGGGGCCGATGGCCGCGGCGGTGGTGGCTCTCGGGGCGGGCGGTTCGGTCACGCCGTCCGGTGATGTGTCGGCGTTCGGCCTCACGGGCGCGGAGGCGGACACGGCCATCGAGATCACGCCACTGGGGGTGAGCCTGGTCGGGGCGGTGCTGCTGGCGTGGTTCTTCCTGCGGTCCCTGCGGGCGGCGGGAGTTGTGATCTCGCCGGCCGAACTGCTCGCGCGGGCGGGGTCGGTGGTGGTGTTGTTCGTGGCGATGCTCGGCGGGCTGGCCTGGGCGGGACACGACGTCATCACGGTCGACGGGGGCTCGCTGGGGCTCGACGACGTCACCGGCGGGAGCGGGGGCGTCGACATCCCGGGACTCGGGGACATCGGGGGGATGCTGCCGGACCGGCTCGGCGACCTGGTCGACGCGCAGGCCGCGGTCGGCTTCACGGTCGACACGGCACCGACGCTGCTCGGCGGGCTCGGCTGGTCGACCGGCATCCTCGTCATCGCTCTGCTGGCCTCGCGCCGTACGCCGCTGCCGCGGGGCTGGGAGGCCGTGCACCGGGTTGTGCGGCCGGCCGTGTCGGCGCTGGTCACGGTGCTGCTGGTGGCGGTGGCGGCGGGGGGCGCGGCGGCGGCGTACGCGGCGGTCGGCGACGACCATCCCCGGCGCATCGCCGGCGCGGCGCTGCTCGGGGCGCCGAACGGGGTGTGGCTGGGTGTGCCGCTCGGCCTGCTGGTGCCCTGGGACGGGCGTGCGACGGGCGAACTGACCCGTTTCCTGCCGGACCCGCTGGACGACCTGCTCGGCTCCGGGACCGACCGGCCGGTGACGCTGGGCCGGCTGGCCGAGCTGGACGGGCGGGTGTGGCTGCTGGGGGTGGCGACGGCGTCGATGATGCTGCTGGCGGGTGTGCTGGCGGGAGTCCGGACGCCGCTCGGGGCGGCGGTCGGGGAGGGTTCCGGCGCCCTGCGCTTCGCGGGCCGGTGTGCGCTGCGACTGGGGGTGGCGACCGCACTCACCCTGCCCCTGCTGGCCTGGCTGACGGACGTCTCCGTGACCGCGTCCCTGTCGGTGCTCGGCTTCGACGCCTTCGGCGCGGGCATCGACCTGCACGGCCACCTCGGCATGGCCTTGCTCCTGGGCGCGGCGTGGGGCGCGGGGGCCGGGGCACTGGGCGCGCTGCTCGCGTGGGGGTGCGGGGCGGCGGGACTGCGGGCTACGGCGTTGGCGCGGGGGAATGGGTTGTCGGCGGGGACGGGAGGGCCGTCGGCGGGGGCGGGTGGGACGGCGGGTCTGATGGGTGCCGGGGGGTCTGGGTACGGGGGTGGGGGCGGTGGGGCAGGCGGGCTGCCGGAAGCCGGGGCGGCGCAGTACGGGACCGGGACGGCTGAGGCAGAGGGTCGGGCGGCGGGGTACGGGGACGGCGCCGGGCAGGCGGAGGCTTGGGGTGACCTGGGGCCGGGGCGGGCGGGGTATGGCGGGGGCAGCGGGCAGAGGGCTTGGCCGGAGGCCGGTGCGGGACGGGCGGGATATGGCGGGGGCAGCGGGCAGCAGGCTTGGCCGGAGGCCAATGCGGGGCGGGTCGGGGACGATGCCGACGCCCGGCCCGCCGCGACCTGGGGCGGCCCGGGCCCTGTGGGGCACAGCCAGGACAGCGGGTACGCCGGAGCAAGGCCCGGGGACGGCATCGCCCGGTCCGGAGCCGGCACCGGGCCCGAGGGTGACGCCGAGGCCGGGAGGCCCGGGGCCCGGGGCGAGGGACGAGACGGCTGGGCGGCACCGGGCGAGGAGGCCGGGCCCTACGCGCCGGGTACGCCGCACCGGCCGCCCAACCCGGGTACCAACCCGTACCTCCGGGTGCCGGACGAGTTGCGAGAGCCCGAGGACGCACGGCCTTCCTGGGCCGCACCGCCCTCCGATGCTGCGCCCGAGGGGGCCTCCGGACCCCCGCCCGGGCCCGACGCCCACACCGACACCGGCACACCGGCGGACGACGAGCCCCCCGCCCCCGGCGACGTCTACGGCGCCCCTACCGTCGTACGGCCGGTCGGGCCGCCGCCGCGTGGTCCCCGGCAGGCGCCCGGTCCGCGGAACGGGAACGGGCCGCCGCCTCCTCCCCCGCCGCCACCACGGAAGCCGCGCGGGGGGAAATGATCAGCGAGGGACGGGCCGGAGGTACGGGGCGGCGTACCCGTGCGTAAGGTTCGTGTCATCGGCGCGACATGCAGTGTTCGCTGTCCGCCAGACGGACCTCGGGGGCGGTACGCCCCGCCCGCCGGATACGGTGGAACCACCATGAGCGCTTCGCAGACCTCGTCTTCCGACATCCCTGCCGACGTCCCCACCCTCCTTGTGAAGATCTTCGGCAAGGACAGGCCGGGCATCACCGCCGGGCTCTTCGACACCCTCGCCGCCTACTCCGTCGACGTCGTCGACATCGAGCAGGTCGTCACCCGTGGCCGGATGGTGCTGTGCGCGCTCGTGACCGAGCCGCCTCCCGGGCAGGAGGGGGATCTGCGGGCGACGGTCCACAGCTGGGCCGAGTCGATGAAGATGCAGGCGGAGATCATCTCCGGCCTCGGCGACAACCGCCCGCGCGGGCTGGGCCGCTCCCTGGTCACCGTGCTCGGACACCCGCTCACCGCCGAGGCGACGGCCGCGATCGCCGCCCGGATCACGAAGACCGGCGGCAACATCGACCGTATCTTCCGGCTCGCCAAGTACCCCGTGACCGCCGTGGAGTTCGCCGTCTCGGGCGTGGAGACCGAACCGCTGCGCACCGCCCTGATGACGGACGCGGCGCGGCTCGGCATCGACGTGGCGGTCGTCGCCGCCGGTCTGTACCGGCGCGCGCAGCGCCTGGTCGTCATGGACGTCGACTCGACGCTGATCCAGGACGAGGTCATCGAACTGTTCGCCGCGCACGCCGGCTGCGAGGACGAGGTCGCCGAGGTGACGGCGGCCGCGATGCGCGGGGAGCTGGACTTCGAGCAGTCCCTGCACGCCCGCGTGGCGCTGCTTCAGGGGCTGGACGCCTCGGTCGTGGACAAGGTGCGCAGCGAGGTGCGGCTGACGCCGGGCGCCCGCACCCTGATCCGTACGCTGAAGCGGCTCGGCTACCAAGTCGGTGTCGTCTCGGGCGGGTTCACCCAGGTCACGGACGATCTGAAGGAGCGGCTGGGGCTGGACTTCGCCCACGCCAACACCCTGGAGATCGTCGACGGCAGGCTGACCGGCAAGGTCACCGGCGAGATCGTCGACCGTGCGGGCAAGGCCCGGCTGCTGCGCCGGTTCGCCGCGGAGGCGGGTGTGCCGCTGTCACAGACCGTGGCGATCGGTGACGGTGCCAACGATCTGGACATGCTGAACGCGGCCGGTCTCGGCGTCGCCTTCAACGCCAAGCCGGTGGTGCGCGAGGCCGCACACGCCGCGGTGAACTTCCCCTTCCTCGACACGGTCCTGTACCTGCTGGGCGTCACACGCGAAGAGGTCGAGGCGGCGGACACCCTCGACATCGACTGAACCGGGATCGGTCGGGAAGGGCCCGGCGCCGCACCGGCGCCGGGCCCTGTTCACGCGGAGATCGTCACTCGGCCGGGGCCCAGTAGTCCCGCAGCGCGGCGGCACCCGGCTCCAGGCTCTTCCACGTGCTGCCGAACGACAGCACGGCGAAGGCGGCGGCCGGGAAGCCGCGGCGGGTCATCCGCTCGCGGGCCTCGTCCTCGCCCGAGCCCGCCAGTACCTCGGCGAGGCCCTGGATGCCCGGGTTGTGCCCGATCATGAGGATGTTCCGCACGTCGTCGGGGGTCTCGTTGAGCAGGGCGATCAGCTCGCCCGGCGAGGCCTCGTAGATCCGCTCCTCGTAGACGGTTTTCGGCCGCTGCGGGAACTCCTGGACGGCGAGCTTCCAGGTCTCCCGGGTCCGGACCGCGGTGGAGCACAGGGCCAGGTCGAAGGCGATACCGGTGTCGGTCAGCCTGCGCCCGGCCTCCGCCGCTTCCGTTCGGCCCCGGTCGGCGAGCGGACGCTCGTGATCCGTGACCTGTGGCCAGTCGGCTTTCGCATGGCGGAAGAGGACAATCCTGCGGGGTTCTGCGACGCTCATGAGATCCAGCTTCGCATGAAACACGCCACGGGGCGCAGGGAGTTGACCACGGTGTTCGGCCGTGATCAGCGGGTCATCAGCTGCTGCACGTGCTCGAAGAGCCGGGTGATCGCGGGGTCGCCGGTGGCCGCGTGGGCGTCGGACGGGTTGAGGATCAGGGCGAGCAGCGCGGTGAAGGCCAGCACGGGCAGGGCGAGAGCCCACCAGGGCAGTCGGCCGGCGGCACCGGCCCGGCTCGCCGGGTGAGGCCGCGTGTGCGTAGGGGCCGACATGGGTGCCTCCGCTCTTCGAGTGGTCGGTGACCGTCTCGCGGTCACACACTTGAAGCTACGGAATCCTCGGCAGCCAACCCATCCGGTGATCCACCCACTTGACCCTGACCCTCACCCCCTAGGGGACAGGGGGGCCAACCCCACCACGGGCCGCGCGGGCGCGGGTCATGGTGAGGCGATGGTCGCGATGACGGCGATGACGATGAAGATCGCGAAGAAGGCTCCGAAGACGAGCAGCATCTTCTTCTGACCGTGCTGGGGATTCGGATCGAGCACTGGCATGGGGCCAGTCTCCCACCCTCCGTACCGGCCGGGCGCCCCGGGGTGACCACGGCTCCCCGGGTCGGGGCTCAGCGGGCGGCCTCGTCCTCCACCGTGCGGTCCCGCCCGGCCAGGAAGCCGACGACCATCTGCGGGATCAGCAGGGCGCTCATCAGCGCGATCGGCAGGCCCCAACCGCCGCTGTGCTGGTAGAGGACACCGACCAGGAGCGGTCCGGGGATGGAGATGAGGTAGCCGGTGCTCTGCGCGAACGCCGACAGCTGGGCCACGCCCGGGCCGGTCCTGGCCCGCATGCCGACCATGGTCAGGGCGAGCGGGAAGGCGCAGTTGGCGACGCCGAGCAGCACGGCCCAGGCCCAGGCGCCGGCGGCGGGTGCGAGGTACAGCCCGGCGTAGCCGACGAGGCCGCTGATGCCCAGGGCGAGCACGATCGGGCCCTGGTGGGGCAGCCGGGTGGCCAGGCGGGGTATGACGAAGGCCAGGGGCACGCCCATCACCATGGTGACCGCCAGCAGCAGGCCCGCGGTGCCGGCGGGGACACCGGCGTCCCGGAAGATCTGCGCCATCCAGCCCATCGTGATGTAGGCGGCGGTGGCCTGGAGGCCGAAGAAGACGGCCAGGGCCCAGGCGGTGCGGCTGCGGGCCATGCGCAGCCGGGGGGCCTCTACGCGCGCGTGCTCCGCGGGGGCGGAGGCATGCACCCCTGCCGCCTCGTCCCGGTCCCGGGACACGTGCCCCGCGAGGGCGGAGGCCTGCGCCCCCGCCGCCTCGTCCCGGTCCCGGTCGGACGTGTCACCGTCAGACACGTCACCGCCGGTCGCGGCCTCCGCCGTCTTCTCCGCCCCGGGGGGCGTGGCGCGTCCCCGGACGAAGGGCAGCCACGGCAGCACGGCCGCCACGGCGAGCCCCGCCCACAGGGCCAGGCCGGTCTGCCAGCTGCCGCCGAGGGTGTCGGTCAGGGGGACCGTCACAGCGGCCGCGAGGGCCGTGCCGAGGGCGAGGGCCATGGAGTACAGGCCGGTCATGGACCCCACGCGGTCGGGGAACCAGTGCTTGACGATGACCGGCATCAGGACGTTGCTGACCGCGATGCCCATGAGGGCCAGGGCGCTGCCCGCCAGGAAGCCGGCCGTGCCGCCCGCGTACGGCCGTATCAGCAGGCCGGTGGCGATGGCGACCATGCCGGCGCACACCACGGCGCCGGCGCCGAACCGGCGGGCGAGCCGCGGGGCCATGACGCCGAAGACGGCGAAGCACAGCGGCGGCACGGAGGTGAGCAGCCCGGCCACGCTGCCGCTCATGCCCAGCCCGTCGCGGACCTCCTCCAGGAGGGCGCCGAGGCTGGTGATGGCGGGGCGGAGGTTCAGCGCGGACAGCACGATGCCGAGGACGAGCAGTCGCATCGTCCACGCGCGCGTGGACGCGCCGCCGGCTTTCCCCGCGTCGTGCGCGGCCGAGCTGCGTACGGTCGGGGGCGTCATCGTCCGGGTTTCCTCACTAGGCATGAGACCCATCATAGAATCATGGGATGATTGACTGTCCACTCCCCGGCTGCCCCCGGGCGCCCCGGTCGTGCGAAGGTGTGCCATGCCCCTGAGCCATCCCCGCCGCTCGGCCCTGTCCGAGCAGGTCATCGCCGCGCTGCGGGCCCAGATCACCTCGGGCGAGTGGCCGGTCGGCTCCCGGATCCCGACCGAGCCGGAACTGGTCGAGCAGCTGGGCGTCGCCCGCAACACGGTCCGTGAGGCCGTCCGTGCCCTGTCGCACAACGGCCTGCTGGACATCCGCCAGGGTTCCGGCACGTACGTCGTGGCGACGAGCGAGCTGGCGGGCGTGATGCAGCGGCGGTTCGCCGAGGCCGACCCCCGGCACATCGCCGAGCTGCGCTCCACGCTGGAGTCGGCCGCCGCCCGGCTGGCCGCCGAGCGGCGCACGGAGAAGGACCTCAAGCAGCTCGACGCGCTGTTGCGGCGGCGCGAGGAGGCCTGGGAGTCGGGTGACAAGGAGGCGTTCGTGACCGCGGACGCGACGTTCCACCTGGCCGTGGTGTCCGCGTCTCACAACGACGTGATGACGGCCATGTACGCGGACCTGGGCGAGGTGCTGCGGGACTGGCTGCGTGAGGACGTCGGCGAGAAGCTGACGCCGGAGACGTACATGGACCACGGGCGGCTGCTGGAGGCCATCCGCGCGGGCGAGGCGGACACGGCGGCGGCGGAGGCGGCCCGTTACCCGTTCCTGTGCCGCCTGGGCGGCGTCACCTCCCCCACCGGTGACTGACACCGCCCGCCGGGCTCAGCTCAGCTCTCCCGCCGGTGGCTGATCCACACGTCGCCGACCTCTTTCCAGCACCGCCCCGTCAGCCGCACGGTCTGCGTGGGCCCGGCCTCGACCGGTGAGCTGTCGGTGTCGATGTCCCACCAGCGGGCGCACTCGACGTGCAGGCTCACGCGGTCGGGCTCCGGGTAGGGGTTGTGGCAGTACGCGGTCACCTTGGAGCCGGTCACGCGGATCCGGCACGCGGCGCCGAAGGGATCGGCGGACTCCCGCTCGTCGGCGGGCACGCGCGCGTGGGGCACCGCCTCGTACGCCAGGGTCAGCACGAGCGCGACGGCGAGGGACACTGAGGCCGTTCGGCGGGAGAAGCGCACAAGCTGACCTCCTCGGCCGTGCATGGGGAGGGACTCGGGTGGTGAACGCGTACTCCAGAGTGCCCAGTTGTGGGCCTCCCCCGCCCGGTCGGCTGAGCCGAACGGGTGACGCCCCGCTCCCCGCGCGCGGCGGGAAACGGGGCGTCGAGGACGTGCGGGAGATCAGGCTCCGATGGCGTGCAGACCGCCGTCCACGTGGACGATCTCGCCGGTGGTCTTCGGGAACCAGTCGCTCAGCAGGGCGACGATGCCGCGTCCGGCCGGCTCGGGGTCCTTCAGGTCCCACTCCAGCGGGGAGCGACTGTCCCACACCGAGGCCAGCTCGCTGAAGCCCGGGATGGACTTGGCGGCCATGGAACCGATCGGGCCCGCCGAGACCAGGTTGCAGCGGATGTTCTGCTTGCCCAGGTCACGGGCCATGTAGCGGCTGGTGGCCTCCAGCGCGGCCTTGGCCGGGCCCATCCAGTCGTACTGCGGCCAGGCGAACTGCGCGTCGAAGGTGAGGCCGACGACGGAACCGCCGTTCTGCATCAGCGGCAGGCAGGCCATGGTCAGCGACTTCAGGGAGTACGCCGAGACGTGCATGGCGGTGGCGACGGACTCGAACGGCGCGTTGAGGAAGTTGCCGCCGAGGGCGTCCTGCGGGGCGAAGCCGATGGAGTGCACGACACCGTCGAGGCCGCCCAGCTCCTCGCCGACGAGGTCGGCGAGCCGCCCGAGGTGCTCGTCGTTGGTCACGTCCAGCTCGATGACCTTGGTGGGCTTGGGGAGCTTCTTGGCGATGCGCTCGGTCAGCGTGGGCCGCGGGAACGCGGTGAGGATGACCTCGGCGCCCTGCTCCTGGGCCAGCTTCGCGGCGTGGAAGGCGATGGAGGCCTCCGTCAGCACACCGGTGATCAGGATGCGCTTGCCCTCGAGAATTCCGCTCATGGTGATCAGTGACCCATTCCCAGTCCGCCGTCAACGGGAATGACGGCTCCAGTGATGTACGAGGCGTCGTCGGAGGCGAGGAACCGCACCGTGGCGGCGATCTCCTCGGGCTGGGCGTACCGGCCGAGCGGGACCTGCTTCACGATGTTCTCGCGCTGCTCGTCGGTGAGCGCCTTGGTCATGTCCGTGTCGACGAAGCCGGGCGCGACGACGTTGAAAGTGAGGTTGCGCGAGCCCAGCTCACGGGCGAGGGAACGCGCGAAGCCGACCAGGGCGGCCTTGGAGGCGGCGTAGTTCGACTGGCCGGGGCCGCCGTACAGACCGACGACCGAGGAGATGAGCACCACGCGGCCCTTCTTGGCGCGCAGCATGCCGCGGTTGGCGCGCTTGACGACGCGGAAGGTGCCGGTGAGGTTGGTGTCGATGACCGAGGTGAAGTCCTCCTCGGACATGCGCATCAGGAGCTGGTCCTTGGTGATGCCGGCATTGGCGATGAGGACCTCGACGGGGCCGTGGGCTTCTTCGATCTCCTTGTAGGCCTGCTCCACCTGCTCGGCGTCGGTGATGTCGCACTTGACGGCCAGGCAGCCCAATTCCGTCAGGGCGGCCGGCGGCTCACCCGAGCGGTACGTGATGGCGACCTTGTCGCCGGCATCGGCGAAAGCGCGGGCGATGGCGAGGCCGATGCCCCGGTTGCCTCCGGTGACGAGAACCGAGCGGCTCAACGGATCACCCTTTCGATAGCGGTCTGATACCCGCCCGGCCACCTGGACGACAGGCGGTGATGACAGGCGGCTTCTTCGAAAACCTATCGGTCCGGGCACGCCCGCGGACAATCGGGCACCGACAGTGGCGTACGGGACTCACTGTCGGGTCCCTACAGAAACCCGTCGGCCCGGCTCCGGAAACTCATGGCCCGCGCGCGGGATGGACGACATGATCGGAGCAGTCACGACGTACGGCAACCACGGTCACCTCGACAGAAAGAGACGGCGGTGCCTCATACCATCGACGAGGCCTTCACGGCCCTCCCCCTACGCGCCCTCGCCGACGCGGCCCTCGCACGCGCGCGTGCGCTGGGCGCCGAGCACGCGGACTTCCGGTTCGAGCGGGTGCGGGGCGCCTCCTGGCGGTTCCGGGACGCCAAGCCCGCCGGCTCGTCGGACACCACCGACCTCGGGTACGCGGTGCGGGTGGTGCACGGCGGTACGTGGGGCTTCGCGTCCGGCGTCGACCTCACCATGGACGCCGCCGCCCGGGTCGCCGGGCAGGCGGTGGCGATGGCCAAGCTGTCCGCCCAGGTGATCAAGGCGGCCGGCTCGGACGAGCGTGTGGAACTGGCCGACGAGCCGGTGCACGCCGAGAAGACGTGGATCTCCTCGTACGAGACCGACCCCTTCTCCGTGCCCGACGAGGAGAAGGCCGGGCTGATCGCGGACTGGAGTGCCCGGCTGCTGGCGGCCGACGGCGTCGACCACGTCGACTCCTCACTGCTCACGGTCCACGAGAACAAGTTCTACGCCGACACCGCGGGGACGGTGACCACACAGCAGCGGGTGCGGCTGCACCCGGTGTTCAACGCCGTGTCGGTGGACGAGTCGAGCGGCGAGTTCGACTCCATGCGCACCCTCGCACCGCCGGTGGGACGCGGCTGGGAGTACCTGACGGGCACCGGCTGGGACTGGGCGGGCGAGCTGGAGCGCATCCCGGAGCTGCTCGCCGAGAAGATGCGCGCACCGAGCGTGGAACCGGGCCTTTACGACCTGGTCGTCGACCCGTCCAACCTGTGGCTGACCATCCACGAGTCCATCGGGCACGCCACCGAGCTCGACCGGGCGCTCGGCTACGAGGCCGCCTACGCCGGCACCTCCTTCGCCACGTTCGACCAGCTCGGCAAGTTGCGCTACGGCTCGGAGCTGATGAACGTCACCGGCGACCGCACCGCCGAGCACGGCCTGGCCACCATCGGCTACGACGACGAGGGCGTCCAGGGCCAGTCCTGGGACCTGGTCAAGGACGGCACGCTCGTCGGCTACCAGCTGGACCGCCGGATCGCGAAGCTGACCGGCTTCGAGCGGTCCAACGGCTGCGCCTACGCCGACTCCCCCGGGCACGTACCGGTGCAGCGCATGGCCAATGTGTCGCTGCGGCCGGACCCGGCCGGGATGTCCACCGAGGACCTGATCGGGGGTGTGGAGCGCGGCATCTACGTCGTCGGCGACCGGTCCTGGTCGATCGACATGCAGCGCTACAACTTCCAGTTCACCGGTCAGCGCTTCTACCGCATCGAGAACGGGCGGCTCGCCGGGCAGCTGCGCGATGTCGCCTACCAGGCGACGACCACCGACTTCTGGGGCTCGATGTCCGCGGTGGGCGGGCCGCAGACCTATGTGCTCGGCGGCGCCTTCAACTGCGGCAAGGCCCAGCCCGGGCAGGTCGCCGCCGTCTCGCACGGCTGCCCGTCGGCCCTGTTCAAGGGCGTCAACATTCTGAACACGACCCAGGAGGCCGGTCGATGAGCGCGCGTTCCAGCAAGCCGCACGAGGTCGTCGAGCGCGCCCTCGAACTGTCCCGGGCGGACGGCTGTGTCGTCATCGCCGACGAGCAGTCCACCGCGAACCTCCGCTGGGCGGGCAACGCGCTGACCACGAACGGCGTCACCCGCGGGCGCACGCTCACCGTCGTCGCCACGGTCGACGGCAAGGAGGGCACGGCCTCCGGGGTCGTGTCGCGGTCCGCCGTGACCCCCGACGAGCTGGAGCCCCTGGTGCGGGCCGCCGAGGCCGCCGCGCGCGGCGCCGGACCCGCCGAGGACGCGCAGCCGCTGGTCACTGGGGTGACCCAGGCGCCGGCGTTCACGGAGCCGCCCGTCGAGACCTCTTCCGCCGTGTTCGCCGACTTCGCCCCCGCCCTCGGCGAGGCCTTCGCACGCGCGCGTGCGGGCGGCCGCGAGCTGTACGGCTTCGCCAACCACGAGCTGGTGTCCTCGTACGTCGGCACGTCCACGGGGCTGCGGCTGCGGCACGACCAGCCGAACGGGACGCTGGAGCTGAACGCCAAGTCACCGGACCGGACCCGGTCCGCGTGGGCCGGGCGCTCCACGCGGGACTTCAAGGACGTCGACCCGGCGGCCCTGGACGCGGAGCTGGCCGTGCGCCTCGGGTGGGCCGAGCGGCGGGTGGAGCTGCCGGCGGGGCGCTACGAGACGCTGCTGCCGCCGACGGCCGTGGCGGACCTGCTGATCTACCAGATGTGGTCGGCGTCGGGCCGGGACGCTGTCGAGGGCCGCACGGTGTTCTCCAAGCCGGGCGGGGGCACGCGGGTCGGCGAGAAGCTGACCGACCTGCCGCTGACCCTGCGCAGCGACCCGAACGAGCCGGGCCTGGAATCGGCGCCGTTCGTGATCGCGCACTCCTCCGGGGGCGATCAGTCGGTGTTCGACAACGGGCTGCCGCTGGCGGCCACCGAGTGGATGCGCGAGGGCGAGCTGCGGCATCTGACGACCAGCAGGCACAGCGCGGGCCTGACCGGTCTGCCCGTGGCGCCGGGGATCGACAACATCATCCTGGACGGGGGCGAGGACCGGTCCCTGGAGGAGATGGTCGCGAACACGGACCATCGCGGGCCCTGCCTGCTGCTGACCTGCCTGTGGTACATCCGCGAGGTCGACCCGGCGTCGCTGCTGCTCACCGGTCTGACCCGGGACGGCGTCTACCTGGTCGAGAACGGCGAGGTGACGGGCGAGGTGAACAACTTCCGGTTCAACGAGTCGCCGGTCGGGGTGCTGGGCCGGGCCACGGAGGCGGGGCGGACCGAGAAGACGCTGCCGCGGGAATGGAGCGACTGGTTCACCAGGGCCGCGATGCCGGCCCTGCGGGTGCCGGACTTCAATATGAGCTCTGTCAGCCAGGGCGTATAACCTCGTACCTGATTACGAGCCCACGCAAGGAGATACGAGAACCGTGACGGACATCGTCGACGAGCTGAAGTGGCGCGGGCTGTTCGCCCTGTCCACTGACGAGGACGCTTTGCGCAAGGCGCTCGCGGACGGTCCCGTCACGTTCTATTGCGGTTTCGACCCGACGGCGCCGTCGCTGCACGTGGGGCACCTGGTGCAGGTGCTCACCGTGCGCCGGCTCCAGCAGGCCGGTCACCGGCCGCTGGCGCTGGTCGGCGGTGCCACGGGCCTGATCGGCGACCCGCGCCCGACCGCGGAGCGCACGCTGAACGACCCGGAGACGGTCACCGGCTGGGTCGCCAAGCTGCGCGCCCAGATCGAGCCGTTCCTGGACTTCGAGGGCGAGAACGCGGCCGTCATGGTCAACAACCTCGACTGGACGGAGAACCTCTCCGCGATCGAGTTCCTCCGTGACATCGGCAAGCACTTCCGCGTCAACAAGATGCTGACGAAGGACTCCGTGGCCCGGCGCCTGGAGTCCTCCGAGGGCATCAGCTACACGGAGTTCAGCTACCAGCTGTTGCAGGGCATGGACTTCCTCCAGCTGTACCGGCGCTACGGCTGCACGCTCCAGCAGGGCGGCAGCGACCAGTGGGGCAACCTCACGGCGGGCCTGGACCTGATCCACCGCCTGGAGCCGGACGCGACCGCGCATGCGCTGGCGACGCCGCTGATGACCAAGGCGGACGGCACCAAGTTCGGCAAGACCGAGGGCGGCGCCGTCTGGCTCGACCCGGAGATGACGACGCCGTACGCGTTCTACCAGTTCTGGCTGAACGTGGACGACCGGGACATCTCCCGGTACATGCGCATCCTGTCCTTCCGCTCCCGTGCGGAGCTGGAGGAGCTGGAGCGGCAGACCGAGGAGCGTCCGCAGGCCCGGGCCGCGCAGCGCGCGCTGGCCGAGGAGCTGACGACGCTGGTACATGGCGCCGACCAGACGGCCGCCGTGATCGCGGCGTCCAAGGCCCTCTTCGGCCAGGGCGAGCTGGCGGAGCTGGACGAGCGGACGCTGGCCGCGGCCCTGTCGGAGGTGCCGCACATCCAGGTCTCCGAGCCCGGCCCGGTCGTCGACCTGTTCGCCGAGGTCGGCCTGGTGGCCAGCAAGTCGGCCGCGCGCCGCACGGTCAAGGAGGGCGGCGCCTACGTGAACAACGTCAAGGTCGCCGGTGAGGACGCCGTCCCCGCCAAGGAGGACCTGCTGCACGGCCGCTGGCTGGTGCTGCGCCGGGGCAAGAAGAACCTGGCCGCGGTCGAGGTCACGGGCGGCTGAGCGCGCGTGGAGGGGGGCGGTCTCCGGTGCCGGAGGCCGCCCCCTTCGCCGTGCGCCCCGTCAGGCCTTTGCCTTGCCTCTGTCTCCCCTGGCCGCCGTCCAGGCCCGGTCGCCGAGACCGACGAGGATGATCGCCATCACCAGCTGGAAGATGTGCCGCCACCAGTCGATTCCCGACGTGGCCTCGACACCGGCCGCCCGCGCGATGGCGTTGCCGGCGATACCGCCGATCATGCCGAGGATGACGGTCAGCCACAGGGGAATGTGCTGCTTGCCAGGGATGATCGCCTTGGCGAGCAGGCCGAGCACCAGTCCTACGATGATCGCCCACAACCAGCCCATTGCTGCCTCCTCGTACGGCTCGACGCGAGCATTACGGCCAGTGTCGGCCCAGGCGTCGTACGCCGCATGCCGACGCGGGCCGTACGCGGGACGGCGCAGGGCGTACGCCGGGGCGGTGCGCCACCCGGTCTCGTAGCCGACCCGGCCGCGGCGTAACGTGGGAGCTGTCCTGGTCAGGTTTCCCCGACCGGCCGAGGGCGGCTACGGGGCGGGGAGAGTCCGATACGGGCGGATGGTGGAATGCGATGCGGAAGCAGCATGGCGGCGGCAACGTCCAGGTTTTCCGGATCACCGGCGCCCGGGCGGGACTCCAGGAGGACGTACGCGGGCGGCAGCGCCGGTACGTGATCTCGATGACGGTCCGCACGATCTCCGTGATCCTGGCGGCGACGTTGTGGAACGTCGAACGGCACGTCGCCATCGTGGCGTTGGTGCTCGGCTTGGTGCTGCCGTACATCGCGGTGGTGATCGCGAACGCGGGGCGCGAGAACGCGCCGTCTCTGCCGTCGACGTACGTGGTGTCGCAGACGCGTCCGATGATCGCGCCGCCGGGCCCCGGTGGAGAGCGGGCGGAATCCGTCGCGGAAGACGCCGTGTCCGGGCCGGTGCCAGGTGCGGGGAGCGAATCGCACGAGCGGTAGGGGCACCCGCGGGGAGATCACGAGGGCTCGGGAAGGGAAGTCACCTTCCCGCCAAGCTCAAGAAAAGCTCAGATCAATCATGTTGTTCCAGTGCCGGGCCCGGGGTTACCCGTGACATACTTCGTACGCGCTCCGCATCCCCCGTCGGAGCGACGGACCGACGCCGGGCAGCTCCCCCCGTGGCTGCTCGGCGTCGCCTTTTGTGCCGTGATGATGTGCAGTGGTGAGACGAAGCTGTGAGTGACGAGACGCCCATCTGTTCCGCGAAGGGCTGCCGCGCCGAGGCCGTGTGGGTGCTGGCGTGGAACAACCCGAAGATCCACACGCCGGAGCGGCGCAAGACGTGGCTGGCCTGCGAGGAGCATCGCGAGCATCTATCGCAGTTCCTCGGAGTGCGGGGGTTCCTGAAGGACGTGGTCCTGCTGAAGGAGTGGGAGTCGGAGGACTCCCCGCCCCGGAACGCCTGACGGCGGGCCTCAGCCTCCGATGGCCGACATCGGCCGGTCGGGCTGCACGAACGTCGGGTCGTCCAGGCCCGCTCCCGCCTTCTTGCCCCACATGGCCAGGCGCCAGATGCGGGCGATCTCCTCGTCCGGGGCGCCCGAGCGCAGTGCGGCGCGCAGGTCCGTCTCCTCCTGGGCGAACAGGCAGGTGCGGACCTGGCCGTCGGCCGTGAGGCGGGTGCGGTCGCAGGCCGCGCAGAACGGCCGGGTCACGGAGGCGATGACGCCGACGACATGCGGTCCGCCGTCGACGAGCCAGCGCTCCGCCGGTGCCGAGCCGCGCTTCTCCTCGCCCTCGGCGGTCAGTTCGAAGCGGGTGCGCAGGGAGGCCAGGATGTCCCCGGCCGTGATCATGCCGTCGCGCTTCCAGCCGTGCTGGGCGTCCAGGGGCATCTGCTCGATGAAGCGCAGCTCGTAGTCGTGCTCCACGGCCCAGGCGAGGAGGTCGGGGGCCTCGTCGCCGTTGAGCCCCGGCATCAGGACCGAGTTGACCTTGACCGGGGTCAGGCCCGCGTCGCGGGCGGCGTACAGGCCCTCGATGACGTCCTTGTGGCGGTCGCGGCGGGTGAGGGTCTTGAAGACGTCCGGGCGGAGGGTGTCCAGGGAGACGTTGACCCGGTCCAGGCCCGCCTCCTTCAGGGCCGCCGCCGTGCGCTTGAGGCCGATGCCGTTGGTCGTCAACGACATCTGGGGGCGGGGCTCCAGCGCCGCGACCCGCTCGACGATGCCGACCAGGCCCGGGCGCAGCAGCGGCTCGCCGCCGGTGAAACGGACCTCCTCGATCCCGAGGGACGTGACCGCGATGTCGATCAGGCGGACGATCTCGTCGTCCGTGAGCAGATCGGGCTTGGCCAGCCACTGCAGGCCCTCCTCGGGCATGCAGTACGTACAGCGCAGGTTGCACCGGTCGGTCAGTGAGACCCTCAGGTCGGTGGCCACCCGGCCGTAGGTGTCGATGAGCACGTGGGCCCCCTCCCTCGTCGCGGATCATGCGTGCGGCACTGCTTCTCCGACACCTGCGAGCCTACGTGACGCCACCGACAACGCCACAGGCCCGATCCCACGACGCACGGCGCGGCCGGGTCGCAGGGACCTGGAGGTTCCTACGACACGGCCGCGCGGGAGGGGTCGTGCTCAGTGGGCTCCGGTGCCGGTCAGGGACCGGACCTCCAGCTCCGCGTACTTCTTGGCGTCGGGCTCCTCCTTGGACAGGACCGTGCCGAGCCAGCCCATGAGGAAGCCGAAGGGGATGGAGATGATGCCCGGGTTCTTCAGCGGGAACCAGGCGAAATCGACCTCGGGGAACATCGCCTTGGGGTCGCCGGAGACGACGGGCGAGAACAGCACCAGGCCGACGGCGACGATCAGACCGCCGTAGATCGACCACAGTGCGCCCTGGGTGGTGAAGCGCTTCCAGAACAGGCTGTAGAGGATCGTGGGGAGGTTGGCGGAGGCGGCGACCGCGAAGGCGAGGGCGACCAGGCCGGCCACGTTCAGGTCGCGGGCGAGGGCACCGAGGCCGATGGAGACGATGCCGATGAACAGGGTCGCCCAGCGGGCCGCGCGGACCTCCTCGGCGCCGGAGGCCTGCCCCTTGCGGATGACGTTGGCGTAGATGTCGTGCGCGAAGGAGGACGACGAGGCGAGGGTGAGGCCGGCGACGACGGCCAGGATCGTCGCGAAGGCCACCGCCGAGATGGTGGCGAGCAGGATCGCGCCCCAGGTCGAGTCGACACCGCCCAGATGCAGGGCGAGCAGGGGTGCGGCCGTGTTCCCGGACGGGTTGGACGCGATGATCTCGTCCTGGGAGATCAGTGCGGCGGCGCCGAAGCCGAGGGCGATGGTCATCAGGTAGAAGCCGCCGATGATGCCGATGGCCCAGTTCACGGACTTACGGGCGGCCTTGGCGTCGGGCACCGTGTAGAAGCGGATCAGGATGTGCGGCAGGCCGGCGGTGCCGAGGACCAGGGCGATGCCGAGGGAGATGAAGTCGAGCTTGGAGGTGCCGGTCGCGCCGTACTGCAGGCCGGGCTCCAGGAAGGCGGCGCCCTTGCCGCTGTTCTCGGCGGCCTGGCCGAGCAGGTCGGAGATGTTGAAGTTGAACTTCAGCAGCACCAGGAAGGTGATCAGGATGGTGCCGCCGATGAGCAGCACGGCCTTGACCATCTGCACCCAGGTGGTGCCCTTCATGCCGCCGATGGAGACGTAGACGATCATCAGGACGCCGACGAGGGCGACGATGAGGATCTTGCCGGCGTCGGAGGTGATGCCGAGCAGCAGCGAGACGAGGACGCCCGCTCCGGCCATCTGGGCCAGCAGGTAGAAGATCGACACCACGATGGTGGAGGTGCCGGCGGCGGTGCGCACCGGGCGCTGGCGCATGCGGTACGCGAGGACGTCGCCCATGGTGTAGCGGCCGGAGTTCCTCAGTGGTTCGGCCACCAGGAGCAGGGCGACCAGCCAGGCGACCAGGAAGCCGATGGAGTAGAGGAAGCCGTCGTAGCCGAAGAGGGCGATGGCGCCGGCGATGCCGAGGAACGACGCGGCGGACATGTAGTCGCCGGAGACGGCGAGGCCGTTCTGGAAGGCGCTGAACTGGCGGCCGCCGGCGTAGAAGTCGGCGGCGTCCTTGGTCTGGCGGCCCGCCCAGATGGTGATGCCGAGGGTCGCGAGGACGAACAGCGCGAACAGGGTGATGATCAGCGGGCGGTGCTCGCTGGCCTCGTTCGCGGCGAGAAGGGTGTGCTGTACGGGGCTCATGCGCCGCTCTCCATCCGGGTCTTGATGGCCTCGGCCTTGGGGTCGAGCTTCGCGGCGGCGTGCCGCGAGTACCACCAGGCGATGAGGAACGTGGTGACGAACTGGGCGATGCCGAGGACGAGGGCGACGTTGATGTTGCCGAAGAGCTTGGTGCCCATGAAGCCGCCCGCGTAGTTCGAGAGCAGGACGTACAGCAGGTACCAGGCGATGAAGCCGACGGTCAGCGGGAAGGCGAAGGAGCGGTAGGAGCGGCGCAGTTCACCGAACTCCGCGCTCTCCTGCACCTCGGCGAACTCCTCGGGTGAGGGGAGCTTGTGTTGCTCTTTCGACGGGGGCGGTGCGTCGGTGGCCACGGAGTCTCCTCGCAGGGACGGAAGCGGTTGTGAACGGGGGCGGAGGCGAGTGTCCTCGCGCTCCTTGTTCAACGTCACGGCGGCACGGGAGAACCGGTTCAACCACCCGGCGTTCTTTCCGAAGTCGTTTCGACAAAGCGTTGCTGGCCAGCGAGAGGCCGGGATAGCTTCGCCCTGCACCACCACGTCATGTACCTGCCCGAGCACCACCTGTGCCTCGGGCCGGTTTCGTTTCCGGAGGATGTGGAGACCCCATGTCTCACTTGCGTTCCAGACGCCGGCTCGCTCTCGCTGTGCCCGTCGTGCTGTCCCTGACGGCCTCGCTGGGCTTCCTGCCGGCCGCCGCGTCGGCGGCCCCGCAGGCGGAGTCGGCCACCCGGACGGCGGACGCGCCGATGCTGGCGTACGTCGTCAACACCAAGGTGGACCGCCACACGATCGCCTCGGTGAAGAAGGCGATCGCGAAGGCCGACGGCTCGGTCGTGACCACGTACGAGCGGATCGGCGTCATCGTCGTCCACTCCTCGAACCCCGACTTCGCCACGACCGTCCGCAAGGCGCGCGGGGTGCGGTCGGCCGGCGCCACGCGGACGACGCCGCTGACGGCCGCGGGGACGAAGGAGGAGGGCGCGGTCGAGTACCTGACGGGCGCCCAGGCGAAGCGCACCGAGGCCGCCTCGGCGAAGACGCCCGAGAGCGAGCCCCTCGAGGCGGACCAGTGGGACCTCCGCGCGATCGGCGCCGACAAGGCCGCCCGGATCAACCCGGGCAGCCGCAAGGTGACCGTCGCCGTGATCGACACCGGCGTGGACGACACCCACCCCGACATCGCCCCGAACTTCTCCGCGTCCCAGTCCGCCAACTGCGCCGGCGGCAAGCCCGACACCAGCGAGGGCGCCTGGCGGCCGTACACCGCCGAGGACTACCACGGCACGCACGTCGCGGGTGAGATAGCCGCCGCCCGCAACGGCGTGGGCGTCGCGGGCGTCGCGCCCGGTGTGAAGGTGTCCAGCATCAATGTGACCGACCGGGCGAACGGCCTCTTCTACCCGGAGAGCGTCGTGTGCGCGTTCGTGTTCGCCGCCGACCACGGCGTCGAGATCACGAACAACAGCTACTACGTCGACCCGTGGTTGTACAACTGCATGGACGACCCGGACCAGCGGGCCATCGTCGACGCGGTCAACCGGGCACAGCTGTACGCCCAGAAGAAGGGCACGCTCAACGTCGCCGCCGCGGGCAACTCCAACCACGACCTGGACTCGGACGCGATCGTCGACGACTCCAGCCCCGACGACTCCACCCCGGTGGAGCGCACCATCGACCCGCACGAGTGCTTCGACGTGCCGAACCAGCTGCCGGGTGTCGTCACGGTGAGCTCGACGGGTGTCGACAACGTCAAGTCGTACTTCTCGACGTACGGCAAGGGCGTCGTCGACGTGGCGGCGCCGGGTGGCGACGGGCGCTACCAGACCCCGGACACGCCCTCGAAGAACGGCCGCATCCTGTCCACCCTGCCGGGCGGCACATGGGGCTTCCTGCAAGGCACCTCGATGGCCTCGCCGCACGCCTCCGGGGTCGCCGCGCTGCTGAAGTCCAAGCACCCCTGGGCGTCTCCGGCCCAGCTCCAGGCGCTGCTGAAGGCACAGGCCGACGAGACCGCCTGCCCCACCTCCTACGACCAGGACGGCGACGGCACCCAGGACGCGGTCTGCAAGGGCGGCAAGCGCCTCAACGGCTTCTACGGGCACGGGATCGTCAACGCGCTGCGCGCGGTCAAGTGACCCGACCGCTCACCGGGACCCCTCGCAAGATCAGCTCGTACCGTGAACGAACTGGAGACACCATGACTGCGCCGTACGCGCGCTACCGTCGCGCCGCCGCGATCCCGGCCGGGATGGCCATGGCCACGGCCCTCGCGTTCCTGCCGAACACCGCGGCCACGGCCGCCGAGGACGCCCCGGCCCCCGCTGCCGCCCAGGCCGACGCGACCTCGCTCAGCTACGTCGTCAACGTCAAGCCGGGGCACGGCACTTCGGCGCACGTGAAGAAGGCCGTCGTGAAGGCCGGCGGCACGATCGTGACGTCGTACGACCAGATCGGCGTCATCGTCGTCCACTCCTCGAACGCCGACTTCGCCAGCACCATCCGCAAGGTCCGCGGCGTGCAGTCGGCGGGCGCCACCCGTACCGCGCCGCTCCCGTCGGCGTCGACCGGTGACCTGGGCGCGCCGAAGGTGCTGAGCGCGGCCGAGGTCGCCGCGGCTGACGCGCCCGCCGGGCAGGACCCGCTGCAGCCCCAGCAGTGGGACCTGCCGGCCATCAAGGCCGACAAGGCGCACGAGAAGACGCTGGGCAGCAAGAGGGTCACGGTCGCCGTGATCGACACCGGTGTCGACGACACCCACCCCGACATCGCGCCCAACTTCGACCGCAAGGCGTCGGTCAACTGCGTGTCGGGCAAGCCGGACACGGCCGACGGGGCCTGGCGGCCGAGCGCCGAGGAGAGCCCGCACGGCACCCATGTCGCTGGTGAGATCGCCGCCGCCAAGAACGGCGTCGGCATGACCGGTGTCGCGCCCGGTGTGAAGGTCTCCGGCATCAAGGTGTCCACCACGGCCGGCTTCTTCTACACCGAGGCCGTGGTCTGCGGCTTCGTGTGGGCGGCCGAGCACGGGGTCGACGTCACGAACAACAGCTATTACACGGACCCCTGGTACTTCAACTGCAAGAACGACCCGGACCAGAAGGCGCTCGTGGAGGCCGTCGGCCGGGCCTCGCGGTACGCGGAGAAGAAGGGCGCGGTCAACGTCGCCGCGGCGGGCAACGAGAACTACGACCTCGCCTCCGACGAGATCACCGACCCGTCGTCCCCGAACGACACGACGCCGGGCGACCGGGTCGTCGACCCCTCGAAGTGCCTCGACATCCCCACGCAGCTGCCGGGTGTCGTCACGGTCGCCTCGACGGGTGCGAAGGGCATCAAGTCGTCCTTCTCCAACCACGGGCTGGGCGTCATCGACATAGCCGCCCCGGGCGGCGACTCGACCGCCTACCAGAAGCCGGACGCGCCGGCCACGAGCGGCCTCATCCTGGGCACGCTGCCGGGCGGCAAGTGGGGCTACATGGCCGGTACGTCGATGGCGTCCCCGCACGTCGCGGGCGTCGCCGCGCTCATCAAGTCGACGCACCCGTACGCCTCTCCGGCGCTGGTGAAGGCCCTGCTGTACGCGGAGGCCGACGCCACGCCGTGCACGGATCCGTACGACATCAACGGCGACGGCAAGATCGACGCGGTGTGCGAGGGCTCGAAGAACCGCAACGGTTTCTACGGCTGGGGCATCGCGGACGCGCTGGACGCGGTGACCAAGTAGAGCAAGCAGAGCAAGTAGAGCTTGTGTGAAGGTGATCCGGGCTGGGCGGGGGTATCCGTCCGGCCCGTTTCACGCCTGCGGCAGGATTCCTTGTCATGGACGTGTACGAGGATCCGATGACCTGGACAGCCCGACCCACGCGACCGCAGTGGCAGTTGGCCCTGCGGTTCGCCGGCAGTGTGCTGTGGTTCCCGGTCGTGTGTGTGCTGTGGGCGGCGGTGTTCGCCGTGTTCCTCGTCGTGGGCATGTTCGCGGAGGTCGTCACGACCTTCAGCAAAACCCTCGAACGGGGCTACCTCGACGCGCTGGGCGGGGCGCTGGACCGCGTCGGGTGGCTGGCCTCCTGGTGCGTGTCCTGGCGGGAGCTGCGTCACGAGGGCGACGTGGAGTACTACAAGGCGCGCGTGGAGAAGGTGGTGGGCAAGTGGACCGCCCGGGCCTCCGCCCCGGTCGAGCCGAAGAAGCCGAGGCCGCCCGTGGAGTGCGCGATACCCCTGCGGCACTACCGGGGGGTCGGCGGGTGGTACGTCGCCGAGGTCGCGCTCGCGCAGGGGTGGGAGCTGCGGCCGACGGACGAGAACAAGGAGGTGCGGCTGTGGTGGGCGGCGGCGTCCCGGGGTGAGTGAGTACGGCCGACTTGCCCCGCCGTGTGGAGGTTGGTGAAGATCCTGGGGTGACTTCGCCAAGACCGATACCCGGGGCGACCGGTTCGCGCGGCCCGCTGCGGCCCATCGGTGCGGGCCGGGCCGTCGCCGTCCTGGTGCTGGTGGCACTGGCCGCGTCGATCCCGCTGCTCGGCCCGTCCGCCGCGCTGCACGGCACCGGTGAGGCCGAAGTGCCCGGCGCCGGCGGCATGGCCCTGCTGCGCACGGTGCTGTTCGCGGCGCTGTGCATACCCGTCGGCGAACTGTTCGTGAACCGGCTGGCGCGTTCGCTGCCCGGCACGCGGGCCGGGCCCCCGGCTCTTCCCCGCAGTTGGTCCCCCGTCGCGGCCGCCGCCGGTTTCGTCGCCGCCCTCGGGCTCGCCACGCTCGTGGCCACCGGCAATCTCGTGCCGGGCGAGGTGGCGGACATCGACGTCGGCGGACTCTACGCGTCCCGGGACGGCAAGCTGGCCCTGCTGGAGGTCAACGCGTTCCTCGCGGCGGGGCTGTGCGCCGTGTCGCGCCGTCCGGCCACACAGGTGTGGCCGCTGGCCGCCCTGGTCGTCGCCGAGGCCCTGCGCGCCCACCCCACGACCGAGCAGAGCCCGCTGACCGGCTCCGCGCTGACGCTCGTCCATCTGACCTGCGCGGCACTGTGGGTGGGGGGACTCCTGCACGCCTTGCGCGTGCTGCGGCTCTGGTCCGGCCGGGGCGGCACGGCGGCCGGTGCGGCCCTGCTGGGTCACTACGCGCGCGTGGCGGTGGTGCTGCTGGCCGCCATCACCGCTACGGGCGTGTGCAGTTCACTGCGCCGGATGCCGCCGGAGACGGTCCTGGAGCAGCTGACGGGGACGGCGTACGGGCGCGCCCTGCTCGCCAAGGTGCTCCTCGTGGTGGTCGTAGCCACCCTCGCCGCTTGGGCCCGGCGGAGGCTGCGCCGGGCGGCCGACCCGCTGACCGCCTGCGCGCCGGCCCGGGCCGAGGTCGCCGCCCTGGGCCTGGCGGTCGCGGCGTCCGGACTGCTGACGGTGCTTCCGGTGCCCATCCGCTGGTGACGCCGTTGCGCCGGCCGGTCTCAGGCGGTGCGCATCTCCACGGTACGCGCTTGCTCCTTGGCGGTCCCCGCCCATCCGACACGGGATGAAGAGGGACGTCGACGGGCGAGACGTACGTCTGATCGACTGAGCATCGATCAGACGTACGCCCCGTGAACGGACAGACCGGACAACACGCCTGAGGGGGCGTCGGAGGACCCCGGCAGGCGCACCTGGCGGACGGGGCTGTCAGTCGAGGCCCGTATCCTCAGGAACCATGCTGGAAGACCTCACGACCGCAGTGTTCTCCGCCACGCCGTGGCCGACCGCGTATCCCAAGGGGTACGCGGTCGTTGACGTGGAGACCACGGGCCTGGCCCGGGACGACCGCATCATCTCCGCGGCGGTCTACCGGCTGGACGAGCGCGGCGAGGTCGAGGACCACTGGTACACGACCGTCAACCCCGAGCGCGACCCGGGACCGGTGTGGATCCACGGGCTGACGAGCGAGGCGCTCGAGGGGGCGCCCCTCTTCCCGGACATCGCCGAGGAGTTCACCGCCCGGCTGGCCGACCGGGTCCTCGTCGCGCACAACGCCGTCTTCGACTGGCAGATGATCGCCCGGGAGTACGCACGCGCCGAGCGCGAGGCGCCGGTGCGGCAGCGGCTGTGCACCATCGCGCTCTCCAAGGAGCTCGGACTGCCGCTGCCCAACCACAAGCTGGAGTCCCTCGCCGCGCACTTCGGCGTCGTCCAGCAGCGGGCGCACCACGCGCTGGACGACGCGCGCGTACTGGCGGAGGCGTTCCGCCCGAGCCTGCGGGCCGCGGCGGCGAAGAACGTACGGCTGCCGCTGCACGAGTGCCGGCCGCTGACCGAATGGGCGGACCGCCCCGCCACGCCCCGCATCGGACAGCAGGCGGGCCCCGGGGGCTACGGCGGCTACCGGCCGAGCAGCTGGCGCCCGTCCCGCAAGCGCCCCGCCTGCCCCTACCCCAATCCCGGGCGGTACGAGCCGGGCGGGCGGCTCAAGCAGGGCATGCGGGTCGCCTTCTCCGGCGACACCTCCACCGAGCGGGACCTGCTGGAGGACCGCGCGACCGAGGCCGGGCTGCACGTGGCCACGAGCCTGTCCCGGCTGACCAGCCTGCTCGTCACGAACGACCCGGACTCGGGCACCTCCAAGGTCGTCAAGGCCCGGCAGTTCGGCACGCCGGTCGTGGACGAGGCGGCGTTCGGGCAACTCCTCGCGGATGTGGAGCCCGCGTCGGAGGGGTGACCGTACGGACGGGTGATTGCCGGGCGACTCGCCCGGCGCCCGCTCGCCCGCGCGGGGACGACGGCCCACCCTGTGGCGCATGGCGACCTGTGAGGTATGTGGCAATCAGTACGGAATGACCTTCGAGGTGCACGCGCAGGGCTCGGTGCACGTCTTCGACTGCTTCTCCTGCGCGATCCACCGCATGGCCCCGATCTGCGAGCACTGCCGGGTGCAGATCATCGGCCAGGGCGTCGAGGTCGAGGGCCACTGGTACTGCGGCGCCCACTGCGCCCGCGCGGAGGGAAAGGTAGGAATTGTCGACAAGGTGTGAACCCGTACCCGCCTGAATGCACCCCACGACCGAGTTGTACGGTCGTGGGGTGTACCGCTTCCTGATGTCCCGGCAGTGGGTGATCCTCACGCTGATCGCCCTGCTTCTCATCCCCACGATGATCAGGCTGGGCATCTGGCAGATGCATCGCTACGAGGAGCGCACCGCCCGGAACCAGCTGGTCACCGACGCGCTGGCGGCCGAGCCGGTGCCCGTGGAGAAGCTGACGGCGCCCGGGCACACCGTGACCAGCGCCGAGCGGTACCGCACGGTGACCGCGAAGGGCCGCTTCGACACCGAGGGCGAGGTCGTCGTCCGGCGCCGCACCAACTCCGACGACGAGGTCGGCTACCACGTGCTGACCCCGCTCGTCCTGGACGACGGCAAGGTGCTGCTGGTCAACCGGGGCTGGATCCCCTCCGACGGCCCGAGCCAGACGACGTTCCCGAAGGTCCCGGCACCGCCGGGCGGCGAGGTCACCGTCAAGGGGCGGCTGATGCCCGACGAGACGACCGCGGCGAGCGGCATCAAGAACCTCCAGGGCCTGCCCGACCGGCAGATCATGCTGATCAGCAGCGAGCAGCAGGCCCGGCGCCTGGACGCCCGGGTGCTCGGCGGCTACATCGCCCAGACGTCCCCCGAGCCCAAGGGCGACACCCCCGAGCTGATGGGCAACCCGGGCAAGGAGGACGCGGCGCTGAACTACGCGTACGCCATCCAGTGGTGGCTGTTCGCCGCGGCCGTCCCGGTCGGCTGGACGGTCCTGGCCCGCCGCGAGGCCAGGGACCGGGCCCGGAAGGCGGCCGAGGCGGCCGACACGACGGAGGCGGAGCCGGCGGCGGTGTAGGCACCGGCGCCGGCGGTGGACGGGGTGGAGACACCGGCGGTGGACGGGCCCCGGGGCGTCGGGGCCGGCGCCCCCGTTCTGCCGGCCGGGGCACATCACTCCCCCGGCCCCCGCCCTGATTGCCACGCCGAGTTGCCGGGAACCCGCACTCCGTGCACCCCAGCATCGAGGACTACGCGCTCATCGGCGACGAGCAGACCGCGGCCCTGGTCGGTACGGACGGATCCGTCGACTGGTTGTGCCTGCCCCGCTTCGACTCGGCCGCCTGCTTCGCCAGAATGCTCGGTGACGAGGACAACGGCTACTGGCGCATCGCCCCCGTGGGCGCGGACCGCTGCACCCGGCGCTCCTACCGCCGCGACACCCTCGTCCTGGACACCGAGTGGGAGACGGAGCAAGGGTCCGTCCGGGTCACCGACCTGATGCCACAACGCGACCGCGCCCCCGACCTCGTACGCGTCATCGAGGGCCTCGACGGCGAGGTGACGCTGCACAGCGTCCTCAAGCTCCGCTTCGACTACGGCTCGATCATCCCCTGGGTACGCCGGGTCGACGGCCACCGCGTGGCGGTCGCCGGCCCGGACTCGACCTGGCTGCGCAGCGAGCCGGAGGCGAGCAGCTGGGGCGAGGACTACGGCACGCACGCGGAGTTCACCGTCAAAAAGGGGGAGAAGGTCGCGTTCGTCCTCACCTGGCACCCCTCCCACGAGCCGCGGCCGCCGCTCATCGACCCGTACGACGCACTGCGCCACAGCGTGGAGGACTGGCGGGCCTGGGTGTCGCGCTGCCGCTACAAGGGCCCGTACCGGGACGCCGTCGTCCGCTCCCTGATCACCCTCAAGGCGCTCACCTACGCCCCGACGGGCGGCATCGTCGCCGCCCCCACCACCTCGCTGCCCGAGGAACCGGGCGGGGTCCGCAACTGGGACTACCGCTACTGCTGGCTGCGCGACTCCACCCTCACCCTGAACGCGCTGCTCGCCGCGGGCTATCAGGATGAGGCGGAGGCCTGGCGCAACTGGCTGCTGCGCGCGGTCGCGGGCGACCCCGCGGACCTGCAGATCATGTACGGCGTCGCGGGCGAGCGACGGCTGCCCGAGTTCGAGCTGCCGTGGCTCTCCGGCTTCCTCGGGTCCGCCCCCGTACGCATCGGCAACGACGCCGTGAAACAGCTCCAGCTGGACGTCTACGGCGAGGTCATGGACTCCCTGTCGTTCGCCCGTGAGTCGGGCCTGTCCGCCCAGCCGGACGTGTGGGCGCTGCAGACCGCCCTGATGGACTTCCTCCAGACGAACTGGCGGCAGCCGGACGAGGGACTGTGGGAGGTGCGCGGCGGCCGGCGCCAGTTCGTGCACTCCAAGGTGATGGTGTGGGTGGCCGCCGACCGGGCCGTGCGCACCCTGGAGCGTCATCCGGAGCTGGGCGGCGACCTGGACGGCTGGCGCGCGCTGCGCGACGAGGTGCACGAGGAGGTGTGCGAGAAGGGCTATGACGCCGAACGCAACACCTTCACGCAGTCCTACGGCTCTCGCGAACTGGACGCCGCGCTGCTGCTCATCCCGCGCGTGGGATTCCTGCCTCCGGACGATCCGCGGGTGATCGGCACGATCGACGCGGTCCGCGAGGAACTGGCCCACGGCGGCTTCCTGCGCCGCTACAGCACGGACGACGGGGAGGTCGACGGGCTGCCCGGCGGCGAGGGCACCTTCCTGGTGTGCTCGTTCTGGCTCGCGGACGCCCTGTACATGACGGGTCGCACGAAGGAGGCCCGCGAGCTGTTCGAGCGGCTGGCGGGGCTCGCCAACGACGTCGGGCTGCTGTCCGAGGAGTTCGATCCGGTGACGGGCCGGCACCTCGGCAACTTCCCGCAGGCGTTCAGCCACATCGGGCTGGTGAACACCGCCCTCGCCCTGTTCGGTGAGGACGGGGCAGGATAGGGACCATGGATCTTGGACTGAAGGACCGGGTGTACGTCGTCACCGGGGCCACGCGGGGCCTCGGCAACGCCACCGCGCGTGAGCTCGTCGCGGACGGGGCGAAGGTGATCGTCTCGGGGCGGGACGAGAAGACCGTCGCCGAGGCGGCGGCCGAGCTGGGACCGAACGCGGTCGGGGTCGCCGTCGACAACGCCGACCCGGAGGCGGCGGCCCGGCTGATCGCGGCCGCGCGGGAGCACTGGGGCCGTTTCAACGGCGTGCTCATCAGCGTGGGCGGCCCGCCGGCCGGCTTCGTCGCGGACAACACGGACGAGCAGTGGCAGACGGCGTTCGAGTCGGTGTTCCTCGGCGCGGTACGGCTGGCCCGCGCCGCCGCCGCCGAGATGGAGGCCGGCGGCGTCATCGGGTTCGTGCTGTCCGGGTCGGTCTACGAGCCGATCCCGGGGCTGACCATCTCCAACGGGCTGCGGCCGGGGCTGGCCGGGTTCGCCAAGTCGCTCTCCGACGAGCTGGGGCCGCGCGGCATCCGGGTGGTCGGTGTCCTGCCCGGGCGGATCGACACCGACCGGGTGCGGCAGCTGGACGCGCTGTCGGCGGACCCCGAGGCGACCCGGGCGGCGTCCGAGTCGCGGATCCCGCTGCGGCGGTACGGGGCTCCGGAGGAGTTCGGGCGGGTGGCGGCGTTCCTGATGTCGCCCGCGGCTTCCTACCTGACCGGCGTCATGGTGCCGGTCGACGGTGGAGCGCGGCACGGCTTCTGACGGGCCCCGACCGGCTCTGCGGGTCCTCAACTCACCCGTTCGGCGCCGTGCTTGACGCCCTTGAGCCTCACCTCCGCCGGGAGTGAGGCGAGGCCCGCCGACGTCTTGGCGTGGGTGAGGGGGCCGGTCGTGAAGTCGGTCAGTGCCGTCCCCGGGTCCACGTGCGGCTCCAGTGCGAGGCGTACGTGGGCCTCGGGGACGCTGTGGCGGCGTCCCTTGAGGTGCGCGTGTGCTCCGCCCACGCCGTCGATGTGGGCCGCCTCCTGGGTGAGGACGTTCTCCAGGGCCCTGCCGCGCAGGAGCGCGCCCTCACCGTCGCCGGTGTCGACGAGTACCTCGGCCAGGCGGCGTCGGCGCAGCACCGCGACGAGCCACCACAGGGCGAGCAGCAGCAGGACCGCGAGGACGGCGATGACGACCGGCCACCACCAGCCGTCGTCGCGCCAGCGGGTGCGCTCGGCGTTGCTCAGCAGCACGTCGTGCTTGCTGTCGTGGATCCACCACGAGGGTGCCGAGACGCCGAGGCCGACGGCCAGGACGGAGCCGCCCAGCACCAGCAGGACCAGGCCCACAAGGCCGAGGAACACGCGGTTGACGGTCCTGAGCACCACTCTCACCCCTTCGGGCCGGGCCGCCGGACGCGGACCGACGGCGAGGGCGGCCGGGACAGCCCCAGTCCGCGGACCGCGTCGGCGAGCACGGCGTCCAGATCGGTTCGTACGTCGTCCGGTTCCCGGAAGTGCGACACGGCGCGGACGCGCGCCCGCCTCCGGCGCACCCGTACCCGTGCCGACTGCACGCCGGACACTTCCATGGCCCGGTCCCGCAGCGCGGTGGCGGCGGCGTCCCGGTGCAGTCCGGCGCGTACGCCGGCATGTCTGCGCCGCATCGGGAGCACGTCCCGCAGGCCGGGTGTGGCGGCCAGGATCAGCAGCCAGAGGCCGAGGACGGCGGCCACCCCGGCGCCGACGAGCACCCAGGTGTCGTCCAGCGGCCGTTCGGCGAGCTGGTCGGCCAGTTCCCGGCGCCAAGCCATGCCGGGACGGCCGGCGCGCACGGAGACGATGTCGTAGAGGAACAGCCCGGTGAGGCCCAGGAGCAGCAGGGCGACGATGCCGGCGGGGACGCGCCGTGCCGACCAGAAGCGGCTCTCGTGGCCGCCCTCGCCCTCGAGTTCGGGCGGTGGCCCGGGGGCGGGCGACGACTCGGCCCGGTCGGGTCCGTCGCCGTTGTCCGTCCCCTGTTTGTCGAGGACGGGCAGGCGCTGTGTGCTGTCCTCGGGGGGCTGAGTGCCCCGGGGTTCGCTCATTGCGTCCTCCCCTGTACCGCGCCGAGCGCCGCGTCCAGGTGCAGCCGCTCCACCTGGACGACGACCTCCGGCACCTGCATGCCCGCCAAGGTGTTCACCCGCTCGACGACTTGGTGACGCACCGTGCGGCAGCGGGCGCCGATGTCGCAGGGGTAGCCGAGTTCGAGCTGGATCCGGACGTGGGCGACCTCATGGTGGACGGCGACGGACGCGGAGGGCCTGTCGGCGTCGGGAGGCAGCGTGCCGACGGCCTCGCGGGCCGCCTGCGCGGCGATCTTCGCGACGACCCGGTCGGCGATCCGCGTCGCGCCGCGCTCACCCGGCGGGACGACGGTCCGGGGTCTGTCGAGCTCACCGGCCCCCGTACTCATGGGCGTCACCGCCGCCGTTCACGTTCGCGAGGGCGGAAGAAGTCGCCGAACTCCAGGTCCCCGTCCAGGAACCGGCCGACGACGAAGCCGACGGCGCCCAGTGCCGCCACCAGCAGGAAGGCGCCGAATCCGCCGAAATATCCGGCGAAGGCCAGCGCCATGCCGGCGATCATGCCGACCACGGCCATGCTCATGCGCTCCTCAGCTCCTCAGCCGCTGTGTCGTTGTCCGATGGCCCGTGCCTCACTGGATCCGGCGCTCCGGTTCCTCTTCCTCCTCGTCCGGCAGCTTCACGTCGCTCACCGCGATGTTGACCTCGACGACCTCCAGGCCGGTCATCCGCTCCACGGCGGTGATGACGTTCTCCCGTACGTCGCGGGCCACATCGGCGATCGACACGCCGTACTCGACCACGATTTCCAGGTCGAGGGCCGCCTGCACTTCGCCGACCTCGGCCTTCACACCGCGCGACACCGACTTGGTGCCGCCGGGCACGCGGTCGCGCACTGCTCCGAACGTGCGGGACATGCCGCTGCCCATGGCGTGCACCCCGTCGACGTCCCGTGCGGCGAGGCCGGCGATCTTCTCCACGACGCCGTCCGCGATGGTCGTCCGCCCGCGGGAACCGGCGTCTCCGCTGTGCTTGGCCAACGGGCTCCTGCGTACCGCCGCGGTCTCGCTCTCCCCGCCCCGGTTCTCGGTCATGTCAGTCATCGCCGTACGTCCTTTTCGTCGTCCTTCGACCACGGTAAGCACGGTTGCGGGGAAGCGCGCCTCTGATGCGGCAGGCTGGAGGAATGACGGCCGATCGATGGACACAGGCAGTGAGACATCAGCTGGGAATCGGCAGGCTTCTGCCGTTGGGTGACGCGCGGGACGGCGCGTGGATCGCGGAGCGGGCAGCCGAGGCGGTGCTGCGGAGCGCGGCGTGGGACGCGCCGGGCGTGCGTCTCGACGCGCTCCGTGTCGCGGGCGCCGACCCGGAGGACACCGAGGAGCCGGCCGTACCGGCGCCGCCGAGTGCGCTGCCGCCCGGTCCGCTGCGGGTGACGGCGGAGTTCGCCGCGACGGCCTCACAGCCCCTGCCGGCGACGGCGGCCCTGCTGCGGGAGACCCTGGCGGCCGCGGCGACCCAGCGGCTCGGCCTGACGGTGACGGAGGTGGACCTGCGGGTGACGGGGCTGCTGGAGGAGGAGGGACCCGGGGAGGCCGGGGTCGCCGCGCGGCTTCCCGAGCCCCCGAGTGCCGCCCTGGCCGAGGGCGACGACGAGGGCCGGGTGGCCGCCGCCGCGCTCGGGGTCCGGGGCGTACTCCATCTGACCGGCACGCTGGGCCACCCCGTGCACATCGAGCTGCTGTTCCCCGAGGGCGCAGCGCTGCCCCACCGGCATGTCCGGCTGGAGCTGGCGGTGGGTGCGGACCAGCGGGCCCGGGACGTGGCCCACGAGGTCCGCAGGGCGGTCAGGAGGACGCTGTCGGATCACCCGACGGTGGCGGTCGTGGTGAGCGCGGTCGGCTGACCACGCTCCCGGCCTGCCGGTGGTCCTCAGTCGCCTACGCCGGCGAGGTCGCGCAGGCGGCGGGCCTGGGACTGGCGCTCGGCCGTGCGCTGCTCCTCGTACGTGCGGTCCTGGGCGCCGCGCAGCAGCGCCTTGGTCTCGATGACCGCGTCGCGGGGCGCGGCGAGGACGGCCGACGCGAGGTCGCGCACGGCGTCGTCGAGCTGCCCGGCGGGCACGGCGAGGTTCGCGAGACCGGTGTTCACGGCCTCCTCGGCCGCGACGAAGCGCCCGGTCACGCAGATCTCCAGCGCGCGGGCGTATCCGACGAGTCCCACCAGCGGATGCGTACCCGTCAGGTCGGGCACGAGTCCGAGGCTGGTCTCGCGCATGGCGAATTGCACGTCGTCGGCGACGACGCGCAGGTCGCAGGCGAGGGCGAGCTGGAAGCCCGCCCCGATGGCATGCCCCTGGACAGCGGCGACGGAGACGATGTCGCTGCGCCGCCACCAGGTGAACGCCTCCTGGTATTCGGCGATGGTCGCGTCCAGCTCGGCGTCGGCGCCGCGCGCGAGGTCGACGAACGACGGTTCGCCGTCGAAGCCCTCGGGCGTGAACGCCTGCCGGTCGAGCCCGGCCGAGAAGGACTTGCCCTCGGCCCGCAGCACCACGACACGGACGGTGCCCGGCAGCTGCCGCCCGGCCTCGGTCAGCGCCCGCCACAGAGCGGGGCTCTGGGCGTTGCGCTTGGTCGGGTTGGTCAGCGTCACCGTGGCGATCGCGTCGTCGACGGTGAGCCGTACGCCGTCCTTGTCGAGTACGGGAACGAGGTCCTGGTCGGACGAAGCCATGGGACGCCTCCGATGTGTGCGGTCGTCTGACGTGCCCCGCGACGGCTTCACCGCCGCAGCAGGCCACGCTTAAGTGACTGCACAGTAACCACCCGGCCGATCAGTCGACCGACCGGGTGGCCACCATCGAAGCCGAGGGGCCACCCGGGGTCAGGCCGTGGCCTTCTTGCCCCGGGTCGCCCCGCCACGCCCTCGCAGCGTGACGCCCGACTCACTGAGCATGCGGTGCACAAAGCCATACGAGCGGCCGGTCTCCTCGGCCAACGCCCGGATGCTCGCACCGGCGTCGTACTTCTTCTTCAGGTCTGCCGCGAGCTTGTCGCGCGCGGCGCCGGTCACCCGGCTGCCCTTCTTCAGAGTCTCGGCCACCCGTGCCTCCTCATGGGAAGTGCGCTCTGGTCTCCTCATGATCACCCCTCAAGGCCTTCATGGCCACCCATTCGGCAAGGTCCGTGAGACAAGGTTGTGACGACGGGAGCGCATCCCCACATGCGGAATGCCGAATTCCGAAGAGCGGTATCCGCACGACCGAACGGATGATGGAGGAAAAGGCCAGGTCAGAAAGGCAACGCGGCCGAGCCCGGAAGAATCGGGGGCTCGGCCGCGAAATCGTTGTAGGACACACCTCGGTACGAGGAGATCTCACACAGATGATGGATCACCGCTAGGCCGAATGATCCATACGCCGTTGATCACGCATTCGATCAAGCGAACGCGACACTCGGTCAAGCGAGGGCGACGAGATCCGCGTAGTCGGCGCCCCACAGGTCCTCGACGCCGTCGGGCAGCAGGATGATCCGCTCCGGCTGGAGCGCCTCGACCGCGCCCTCGTCGTGGGTGACGAGGACGACAGCGCCCTTGTAGGTGCGCAGCGCGCCGAGGATCTCCTCGCGGCTGGCGGGGTCGAGGTTGTTCGTCGGCTCGTCGAGGAGCAGCACGTTCGCCGAGGACACCACGAGGGTGGCGAGGGCGAGACGGGTCTTCTCACCGCCGGAGAGGACCCCGGCCGGCTTGTCGACGTCGTCGCCGGAGAACAGGAAGGAGCCGAGCGTCTTGCGGACGTCCACCAGGTCCAGGTCGGGGGCGGCCGAGCGCATGTTCTCCAGGACCGTGCGGTCCGGGTCGAGGGTCTCGTGCTCCTGCGCGTAGTAGCCGAGCTTGAGGCCGTGCCCCTCGATGACCTTGCCGGTGTCGGGCTGCTCCGTCCCGCCGAGGAGGCGGAGCAGGGTCGTCTTGCCGGCGCCGTTGAGGCCGAGGATGACCACGCGCGAACCCTTGTCGATGGCCAGGTCGACGTCGGTGAAGATCTCCAGCGAGCCGTAGGACTTCGACAGACCCTCGGCCATCAGCGGGGTCTTGCCGCACGGGGAGGGCTCGGGGAAGCGCAGCTTGGCGACCTTGTCGGACTTCCGCTCGGCCTCCAGGCCCGCCAGCAGCTTGTCCGCCCGGCGGGCCATGTTCTGCGCGGCGACGGTCTTGGTGGCCTTGGCCCGCATCTTGTCGGCCTGCGAGTGCAGCGCGGAGGCCTTCTTCTCGGCGTTCTGCCGCTCGCGCTTGCGGCGCTTCTCGTCGGCCTCGCGCTGCTGCTGGTAGAGCTTCCAGCCCATGTTGTAGATGTCGATCTGGGCGCGGTTGGCGTCCAGGTAGAACACCTTGTTGACGACCGTCTCCATCAGGTCGACGTCGTGGGAGATCACGATGAAGCCGCCGCGGTAGGACTTCAGGTAGTCCCGCAGCCAGACGATCGAGTCGGCGTCGAGGTGGTTGGTGGGCTCGTCGAGCAGCAGGGTGTCCGCGTCGGAGAAGAGGATCCGGGCCAGCTCGATACGGCGGCGCTGACCGCCGGAGAGCGTGTGCAGCGGCTGGCCGAGCACCCGGTCGGGCAGGTTGAGCGCGGCGGCGATGGTGGCGGCCTCGGCCTCGGCGGCGTACCCGCCCTTGGTGAGGAACTCCGTCTCCTGGCGCTCGTACTGCTTGAGGGCCTTCTCACGGGTGGCGCCCTGGCCGTTGGCGATGCGCTGTTCGTTGTCGCGCATCTTGCGGAGCAGCACGTCCAGGCCGCGCGCGGACAGGATGCGGTCGCGGGCGAGGATGTCGAGGTCGCCGGTGCGGGGGTCCTGCGGGAGGTAGCCGACCTCGCCGGAGCGGGTGATGGTGCCGCCGGCGGGCATGCCCTCGCCCGCCAGGCACTTGGTGAGGGTGGTCTTCCCCGCGCCGTTGCGGCCGACGAGGCCGATGCGGTCGCCCTTGGCGATGCGGAACGAGGCGTTTTCGATGAGGACGCGGGCACCGGCGCGCAGCTCGATACCGGAGGCGGAGATCACGGACAGACTCCAGGGCGGATACGGGGGCGGGATGGGCGGCTGAGGACGTTCCCGCCGTCTAATGCGCGAGGAGAATGGCCATGGGGACAGTCTAACGGGGGCGTGCAACCACTTTTTCTGTGTGCGGGTGTTCGATCACCCGGCGGTCGGGCGAGGGCCGTTGTCGGTGGCCGATGGAACACTGAAGGCACAGCCCCGCGAGACACGAGGAAGTGATCGCCATGGCAGGTATGTCCGGCGGGCGTCCGAGCATCTATCCGACGCTGCTGTACGCGGACGCGAAAGCCGCGATCCGGCAGCTCACGGAGGCCTTCGGCTTCACGGAGCTGTCGGTGTACGAGGGCGAGGACGGCTCGGTGATGCACGCCGAGCTGGCACAGGGCAACGGCGCGGTGATGGTCGGCACCAAGGGCCGGGGCGGCCAGTTCGACGCGGCCATGAAGGACGCGGGCACCACGGGGGTGTACGTGGTGGTGGACGACGTGGACGGCCACCACCGCCACGCCGTCGACCACGGCGTGGAGGTGCTGATGCCCCCGACGGACCAGGACTACGGCTCGCGGGACTACATGGCCCGGGACCTCGAAGGCAATGTGTGGAGCTTCGGGACGTACGCGCCCGAGATAGCGGCGGGCTGACGTCCCGCGGGTCGGGCCGCGGCCCTAGGGCCTGTCGTTTGGATCAGGTCGCAGACGCGGGGCTTGGCACGCGCATCTGCCGCGTTGTCGTCAGTCGCCGACTCCCCCACGCTCGGCTGCGCTCGCGCGGGAGGGACCCCCATCGCGTCGACTCCCTCCTCCGCCTTGCAGCTACACGCACCAAGCCCCGCTCACCGGCATCGAGAAGCACCGCCGATTTCCTGCGACCTGATCCAAACGACAGGCCCTAGCTGCCGCCGGTGTGCACCTGGAAGGCGGCCCGGCGCACCGCCTTGGCCAGGGCCGGGTCGGGGTGTGCGGCGGCGAGGGCGACCAGGACCTGCACGGTGCGCGGGTGCCCCACCGCGCGTACCTCGTCCAGGAGCATCGGGACGGTCGGCTGCACCGCGGACTCCAGGTGGCGCACCAGCAGCGGCGCCTCACCGTGGTCGGCGACGGCGGCCGCGGTGTCCACCCACAGCCATGTCGCCTCCTCGCGGGTGAGGACCTCGTGGGCGTCCTCGGGGTCGGCGCCGTCGTGCTCGGCCAGCCACAGCAGCCCGTAGGGCCTGAGCGTGGGCTCCTCCAGCACGCCGCGGACGTCCGGCTCGGCGGGCGCGCCGACCACGCGCAGCGCCTCGAAGGCGAGGCCGCGCAGCAGGGCGTCCTCACCGCGCGCGGCGCCGAGGAGCTCGGTGACGGCGCTGCCGACGGGGCGGGCGGCGAGCCAGGCGCGGTACTCGGCGCGGGCCGCGTTCGGGCGCAGCTGGGCGCAGCCGCGGAGCATGTCCTCGGCGGCCTGCTCGATGTTCCCGGCGGGGCTCTGCGCGGCGACGCAAATCTGCTCCAGCTTGACCCAGACGGCCCAGCTGCCGAGGGGGGTGAGGGTGGCCTGGCCGTCGCCGTAGGTGAGGGCGCCGACGGAGGCGAGGGCGCGCAGGGCCCAGTCGAGCAGCGGGGCGAGCGGGGCGTCGGTGTGCTCCGGTTCGGCCGACGGCTCGGGCTGGGGGCCGTAGGGGATCTCGCAGCGGGCGGTGCGCAGCTCGGTGACGCGCTGCTCAAGGAGGTCGAGGAGCTGCTCCACGGGGACGGGCCCGGCGGACAGCTGGAGGAAGGAGAGCGCCTGCGGCATGGCGGAGACGACCTCGGCGACGGCGGCGGGCTCGTGCTCCGCGGGCTCCGGGTGGGCGAGCGACCAGGCGTCGAAGAGGGCGACCCAGCCGCGCAGCACGGCGCTGTCGTCGCGGTTCCAGGCGCGCAGCCGCCAGCCGGGGCGGGCGCTGTCGCCGTGCACCTCGATGAGACCGGCGAGGCGGGCGGTGTCCCAGTCGGCTCTGACCTGAGCCGGGGTCAGCCCCAGGTCGCGGGCCGCCCGTTCGGCGGTCGCCTCGGAGAGGGTGGCCTTGCCGTCGTCGGTTCCGCTGTCCCGGCCGGGGCCGAGCGCGGCGTCGGCCCAGCGGGCGACGCGGGCCGCGTCGGCCAGGCCTGAGCGTGCCATTCTGGCCAGCTCCGCCGGTGCCGGGGTGCCCTCCGGAGGGCGCGGTGCGGGGCGGCGCGAGCGCCGCTGGTTCATCGCTGGGGGGGCGGCGGCCAGGGGTCGCGGGCGGACGAGTCGAAGCCTGGAGTCGCGCGGGATACGGGACGTCACGGGGGCAGTCTTCCGGTTGACGGTCCGAAAACCCAAACGGAATGTCACGGCGGGCGACGGGGATGGCCAACGCACCTGTTCGCAGGAGTGGCCGAGGACCGGGAACAGGCCAGTGGTACGACGCTAAACGGAATCGTCGCGACCGGTCGGTGCCGAGCGGGACGGGACGTGGTTGCGGCAGGGCGAAGGGGGCGTGAACGGGGGGTGTGTGAGCGGGCGGCAGGGGGGTTGCGTGGACGGGTGCGGGAGAGGCCGGCAGGGCAGCCGCATCGACGGGTGCGCGAGAGACCGGCAGGGGCAACCGCGCCGACGGGGGCGTTGGAGACCGGCAGGGCAACCGCGCCGACGGGTGTGCGAGAGACCGGCAAGTGGCACCGCGTCCATGCGTGCGCCACCGAGCGGCGACAGGGCCGCATCGTCGGGCGGATGTGAGTGGGGTCACATGAGGGGCGTCATGAAGCGGCGGAGCGCCTCCTCGTAGGCCTCCGGGTCGGCGTTCCACATGGCCCCGTGGGGCGCGTCGGCGACGGTGCGCAGGGCGACCATGTCGGGGCGGGCGTCGGCGAGCCGGCGCGAGAGCTGCCAGGGGGCGACGGTGTCGTCCGGTCCGTGGAAGACGAGCGCCGGGACGCGCAGGTTGTCGGCCGGGGCCGGGCCCGTGGCGCGGTCGCCGGTCAGGCCGGTGCGGCCCTGGGCGGCGCGGACCGCCAGGGGCAGCAGCGCGCCCGGGGTGCGGCGGGCCGAGGCGAGGGCACGCAGGGTGGCCTCCCAGCTGAGCACCGGGGAGTCCAGGACGAGCCCGGAGACGCGGTCACGCAGTCCCGAGTGGGCGGCGGCGCGCAGGGCCATGGTGGCGCCGGTGGACCAGCCGTGCAGGACGACCTGGCGGGCTCCGTAGCGCACGGCGTAGCGGATGGCGGCGTCCAGGTCGCGCCACTCGGTCTCGCCGAGGTGGTTCAGGCCGTCGGGCGGGCGGGGCGCGCCCAGGTCGCCGCGGTAGGCGAGGGCGAGCACCGGGAAGCGGCTGCGGTGCAGGAACCCCATGACGTTCATGGCGAGTTCCCGGGTGGTGCCCAGGCCGTGCACGGCGATCACCCAGGTGTCCCGCTTGCCCGGCACGAACCACGCGGGCAGGGCGCCGAGTTCACCGGGGACGTCGACGTCGGCGTGTTCGAGGCCGAGGGCTGCGCCCGGGTTGCCGACGTACACGTTCGGGGTGAGCCAGACCTTGTCGCCGGACGTCAGCGTGCCGTGCGTGACGCCCTCCAGGCGGCGCACGACGGTGTCGGCGGAGTGCGAGGCGCCGGTCAGGACGGGGCCGACGACCGCGTGGGAGCCGCTGCCGGAGAGGCCGTAGCGGCCGGGGCGCAGGGCGGCGAGGTCCCGGGTGAGGGTGATCTGCCCGGCGGCGGTGCCGTGCACGGTGAGCCGGGGTTCGGTGGGCAGGGGCCTGCCGGGGGGCGCCTTGAGCGCGGCGTCGCTGGCGAGCCGGCCGGCGGCCACCGCGGCGGCACCGGCCCCGATCACGGCGGTGACGGCAGCGGCCGTCGCTTTGACAGTGCGCACGGGTCCAGTGTCCTGGCGGATGCCGTGGGCGACCAGTGGGAGGCAGCGGCGGGGTGACGTCCGTGGCGGCCTGGGGGCGGCTCAGTCCCGCTGGCCGTAGCCGCGCAGGCGTTCTTCCACCTCCGTCAGCTGTTCCCGGGACAGCAGGCTCGGGGCCGGGCCGGGCACCGAGGAGGCCGTGAGCCACAGGCGGCACATCCACTCCAGCTGGGCGGTGCGGTCGTAGGCCTGGGCGAGGGTGGCGCCGTGGGCGATGGTGCCGTGGTTCTGGAGGAGGCAGCCGGAGCGGTCGGCGAGGGCGCGGAGCATGTTCTCGGCCAACTCGTCGGTGCCGTAGGTGGCATAGGGGGCGACCCGGACGGGGCCGCCGAGCGCGGCGGCCATGTAGTGGATCAGCGGGAGCTCGCTCACGAGCGTCGAGACGGCCGTCGCGTGGACGGCGTGGGTGTGGACGACGGCCAGGGCGCCGGTGGTGCGGTAGACCGCGAGGTGCATGGGCAGCTCGCTGGTCGGGACCAGCGTGCCGAGGACCTGCCGGCCGTCGAGGTCCACGCCGGTCACGTCGTCCGGCGCCAGCCGGTCGTAGGGGACACCCGACGGTGTGACGAGGACGGTGTCCCCGACGCGTACCGAGACGTTGCCGGACGTGCCGACGACGAGTCCGTCCGAGACCGTCCGGCGGGCCGTCGTGACGAGGTCCTCCCAGGCGCGTGCCTCCTCGGGGCGCGCACTCCCGCGCCGCGCCTCCCCCGCACCCTTTTCGCTCTCCCGCGCGTCTGCCGTGTCCCGCTCGTCGCCTCGCTGCTCAGCCATGCCGCGATCCTGCCAGGCAAGGGCTCAAAGCGCCGCCGGGCGGGGGCACTTCGGCCCCGCAACCGAAACGGTCCCGACCGCCGGCCCTGCTGGACGGAACGTGTTCGACGGGTCACTCGATCGACTGAAGCGGTTCGCTCGGGGCACCTGGTCGTGCGGGCGCGGAGGCCGCTGTTCCGGTGCGGAACGAGGACCCCTCATCGCAGTCATCCCTGCGCCCCTCCCAGTTCATCTTCCGTTCACTCAGGTTGCCTACGTTCGTCTGGCCAATGACCTCGAACGATTGCCTGGGTAAATGGAAAGCTTCTCGCTGATCCTCGCGATTGTGGTAGTAACCGCTCTCGCGTTCGATTTCACGAACGGTTTCCACGACACCGCGAATGCGATGGCCACGACCATTTCCACGGGCGCCATGAAGCCCAAGGTTGCGGTGGCCATGTCCGCGGTCCTCAACCTGGTCGGCGCCTTCCTGTCCGTCGAAGTCGCCAACACGATCTCCAAGGGCCTCGTCGACGAGGCCGGCATCCGTCCCGAGGTCATCTTCGCCGCCCTGGTCGGCGCGATCCTCTGGAACCTGCTGACCTGGCTGGTCGGTCTGCCGTCCAGCTCCTCCCACGCCCTCATGGGCGGTCTGATCGGTGCCACGATCGCCTCGGCGGGCGTCGGCGCGGTGCACGGCGACGTGCTGGTCACCAAGGTGCTCATCCCGGCGATCGCCGCTCCGATCGTCGCGGGCATCGCGGCGTTGCTCGCCACGCGGCTGACGTACTCCCTCGGCAGGAAGGCCGACGGCAACGCGTCCAAGAAGGGCTACCGGGCCGGCCAGATCGCCTCCGCGGGCCTGGTCTCCCTGGCCCACGGCACCAACGACGCGCAGAAGACGATGGGTGTCATCACCCTCGCCCTGGTCGCCGGCGGCGCCGTCGCGCCCGACTCCGACCCGCCCATGTGGGTCATCCTCTCGGCGGGTCTCGCCATCGCGCTCGGCACGTACCTGGGGGGCTGGCGCATCATCCGCACCATGGGCAAGGGCCTGACCGACCTCCAGCCGCAGCAGGGCTTCGCCGCCCAGACCTCCGCGGCCACGGTCATCCTCGCCTCCTCGCACCTCGGCTTCTCCCTCTCCACGACGCACTCCGTGTCCGGCTCGGTGATGGGCGCCGGGCTCGGCCGCAAGGGCGGCGTGGTCCGCTGGTCCACCGCGACGCGGATGTTCGTCGCGTGGGGCCTGACGCTGCCGGCGGCGGCTCTGGTGGGCGCGCTCGCCGAGTACGTCACCGGCTTCGGCAGCTGGGGCACCGCCGTGGTGGCGGTCTTCCTCATCGCCTCCAGCGCGGCGATCTGGAAGTTGTCGCGGCGCGAGGTGGTCGACCACACCAACGTCAACGACACCGACGACGCGGAGCCCGCCGGCGTGGTCACCACGGCGATGGCCGCGGTGACGCCGCCCCCCGCGAGTGGTTCGGCCACGGCGTCGGAGGACCCGATCCCCGCGTTCCCGTCGCAGGCCACCGCCGAGCGCACGCCGACCACGACCACCACGGTCTGACCCCGCCACCGGTTACAAGGAAGAGTCTCCGATATGAAGATCGACTGGGCGGCCCTCGGTTCCGTCTTCGGTGTCAGCCTCGTGGTCACCGTGGCCCTCGTCGGCCTGTTCACCCTCGGCGTCACGGGCCTGTCGCGCCGCGAGCGTGCGGTGGCGCAGGGCGGGACCGCGGGACTCGCGGTCACCGGCGCGTACGCGTGCTTCGCGGCGTGTGCGGCGGCCGTGGGGTACGGGATCTATCTGATCGTGGCCTGAGGGCCTGACGTCACGTCGTGTCCGCCGGGCGGCACGGAACTCCGGTTCCGTGCCGCCCGGTCGTCGTGTGTACACAAGGGGGCGATGTGGGGTTCTCCACACTCTCCCCTCGCAGGTCAACGGCAAGTTGACGGCGGTTCCCGGCCGTGGTGGACTGCCGGGGCCAATACGGCGGCAGGAGAGGAAGCCGGTGAAAGTCCGGCGCGGTCCCGCCACTGTCACCGGGGTAGCAATCCCCGGGAGCCAGGAACTCTCACCGCCGGTCTCGTCGAACCAGGGCGTGGACACCCTGAGTGAGGACACATATCGCCATGCGCGGCTGCCGATCGAGGTTCAACACCCCACCCCTGCCCGCCCTCCTGGCCGGCTGAGCCCATGGGTGCCGATCGCGTCTTCGCGTACGGCGCCGCCGCCGGCCTGATCGGTGACCTGCTGCTCGGTGATCCTCGCCGGGGGCATCCGGTCGCCGCGTTCGGGCGGGCCGCGGGTGCCGTGGAACGGGTGTTGTGGCGGGACCACCGCGGGTGGGGCGCGCTGCACACCGCCGTGTGTGCCGGAGGGGCCGTCGCCCTCGGGTCCGTCGCCGCGCGTGCCGTGCGGCCGTCCGCCGTCGCCTCCGTCGCGCTGACCGGCGCCGCCACCTGGGCCGTCGTCGGGGGTACGTCGCTGGCCCGGGAGGCGCGGACCATCGGGCGTGCCCTGGAGGCCGGGGACGTCGAGGCGGCCCGGGCCCGGCTGCCGCATCTGTGCGGGCGGGACCCGCACGCCCTCGACGCCGACGGCATGGCCCGGGCCGTGGTCGAGTCGGTCGCCGAGAACACCTCCGACGCCGTGGTGGGGGCGCTGGTGTGGGGGGCCGTCGGCGGGGTGCCGGGGCTGCTGGGGTTCCGGGCCGTCAACACCCTGGACGCCATGGTCGGGCACAAGTCGGCCCGGTACCGCCGGTACGGGTGGGCCTCCGCGCGGCTGGACGACCTCGCGGGGTGGCCGGGAGCGCGGCTGACCGCCGTACTCGCCGTGCTGGCCGGACCGGATCCGCGGGGGGCCGTACGGGCGTGGCGGGCCGACGCGGCGCGGCATCCGAGTCCCAACGCCGGTCCTGTGGAGGCCTCGTTCGCGGGGGCGCTCGGGGTGCGGCTGGGCGGGACGCTCTCGTACGGCGGGCGGGTGGAGCACCGGCCCGTGCTGAACACGCAGGGGCGGGCCGTCGGCACGCACGACGTCGAGCGGGCCGTGCGGCTGTCGAAGCGCGTCACCTGGCTCGCGCTCGGGGTGTGCGCCGGTGCGCGGTTGCTGAAGAGTGCGCCGTCGCTCGCGAGTGCGCGGTCGCCGAAGAGGGGGAAATGACATGAGCGGTGGGCTTCTCGTCGCCGGAACCACCTCCGACGCCGGCAAGAGCGTCGTGACCGCCGGGATCTGCCGGTGGCTGGTGCGCCAAGGCGTCAAGGTCGCGCCCTTCAAGGCGCAGAACATGTCCCTGAACTCCTTCGTGACGACGGAGGGGGCCGAGATCGGGCGGGCGCAGGCCATGCAGGCGCAGGCCTGCCGCGTCGAGCCGACCGCGCTGATGAATCCGGTGCTGCTCAAGCCCGGTGGCGAGCAGAGCAGTCAGGTCGTGCTGCTGGGCAAGCCGGTCGGGGAGCTGAGTGCGCGCGGCTACCACGGCGGCCGGCAGCAGCAGTTGCTCGGGACGGTGCTGGACTGCCTGGAGCAGTTGCGGGGCACGTATGACGCGGTGATCTGTGAGGGGGCCGGTTCTCCCGCCGAGATCAATCTGCGGCGGACGGACATCGTGAACATGGGGATCGCCCGGAACGCCGGGCTGCCCGTGCTCGTCGTCGGCGACATCGACCGGGGCGGTGTGTTCGCCTCGTTCTTCGGGACGGTGGCGCTGCTGTCGCCCGAGGACCAGGCCTGTGTCGCCGGGTTCCTCGTCAACAAGTTCCGCGGGGACGTCTCCCTGCTGGAGCCGGGCCTGGACATGCTGTACGGGCTCACGGGGCGCAAGACGTACGGCGTGCTGCCCTTCCGGCACGGGCTCGGGATCGACGAGGAGGACGGGCTGCGCGTCTCCCTTCGGGGAGCCGTCCGGGAGTCCGTCGTCGCCCCGCCGGTCGGCGAGGACGTGCTGCGCGTCGCGGTCTGTGCCGTGCCGCTCATGTCCAACTTCACCGACGTGGACGCGCTGGCCGCCGAACCGGGCGTCGTGGTGCGGTTCGTGGACCGGCCGGAGGAGCTGTCCGACGCCGACCTCGTCATCGTGCCCGGCACCCGCGGGACGGTCCGGGCGCTGGAGTGGCTGCGCGAGCGGGGGCTCGCCGAGGCCCTGGCCCGCCGGGCCGCCGAGGGGCGGCCCGTCCTCGGTATCTGCGGCGGCTTCCAGATCCTCGGCGAGCACATCGAGGACGACGTCGAGAGCCGGCGAGGGCACGTCGACGGGCTCGGGATCCTGCCCGTGCGGGTGCGGTTCGCCCGCGAGAAGACCCTCACCCGGCCGCAGGGCGAGGCCCTCGGGGAACGCGTCGAGGGATACGAGATCCACCACGGGGTCGCCGACGTCCAGGGAGGCACCGCCTTCCTGGACGGCTGCCGGGTCGGCCAGACCTGGGGCACGCACTGGCACGGCTCACTGGAGTCGGACGGCTTCCGGCGGGCCTTTCTGCGCGAGGTGGCGGCCGCCGCGGGCCGCCGCTTCGTGCCCGCGCCGGACACCTCGTTCGCCGCGCTGCGCGAGGAGCAGCTCGACCGGCTCGGCGACCTGATCGAACAGCACGCGGACACCGACGCGCTGTGGCGGCTCATCGAGTCCGGCGCGCCGCAAGGACTGCCCTTCATTCCACCGGGAGCACCCGCATGAGCACTGTGTTGTTGTTGTCCACCGCCGACACGGACCTGCTGGCGGCCCGGGCCGCCTCCGGTGCCGACTACCGGATCGGCAACCCGACCCGCGTGGACGTCCGGGAGGAGCTTCCGGCCCTGCTGGACGGGGCGGGCATCGCCGTCGTCCGGCTGCTCGGCGGCAAGCGGGCCTGGGAGGACGGGCTCGCCGCGCTGAAGGCCTCCGGCATCCCCACCGTGCTGCTGGGCGGCGAGGCCGTGCCGGACGCGGAGCTGATGGCCGAGTCGTCCGTGCCGGCCGGTGTCGTCGCGGAGGCGCTGCGGTACCTCGTGGAGGGCGGGCCGGACAACCTCACCGAACTCGCCCGGTTCCTCTCCGACACCGTGCTGCTGACGGGCGAGGGGTTCGACGAGCCGCGGAAGATGCCCGAATACGGCGTCCACGGCGAGCGTGAACTCGTGCCGGGCCGTCCGACCGTCGGCGTGCTCTTCTACCGGGCGCACGAGCTGAGCGGCAACACCGGGTTCGTGGACACGCTGTGCGACGCGATCGAGGCGCGGGGCGCCAACGCGCTTCCCGTGTACTGCGGTTCGCTGCGCGGGGCGGACGCGGGGCTGTACGAGATCCTCGGGCAGGCGGACACCCTGGTCGCCACCGTCCTCGCCGCGGGCGGCACCCACGCCTCGCAGGCCTCGGCGGGCGGTGACGAGGAGGCCTGGGACATCGGCGCTCTCGCCGAGCTGGACATCCCCGTGTTGCAGGGCCTGTGCCTGACGTCCTCGCGGCAGGCCTGGGCGGACTCGGACGCCGCCCTGTCCCCCATGGACGCCGCGATGCAGGTGGCCATCCCGGAGTTCGACGGGCGGCTGATCACCGTGCCGTTCTCCTTCAAGGAGCAGGGCCCGGACGATGTGCCCGTCTACGTCGCCGATCCGGAGCGGGCCGCCCGCGTCGCCGGCATCGCCGTACGGCACGCGCGGCTGAAGCACAAGGAGAACGCCGAGAAGAAGCTGGCGCTGGTCTTCACCGCGTACCCGACCAAGCACTCGCGGGTCGGCAACGCGGTCGGGCTGGACACCCCGGCCTCGGCGGTGCGGGTGCTGGACGCGCTGCGGGACGCCGGGTACCTCGTCGAGGGGCATCCGGACGAGGGCGACGAGCTGATCCACCGGCTCATCAACGCCGGCGGGCACGACGTGGAGTGGCTGACGGAGGAGCAGCTGGCCGCCGCGCCCGCGCGGGTGCCGCTGGCCGACTACCGGGCGTGGTTCGAGAAGCTCGACCCGGAGCTGAAGGACGCCATGACCGAGGCGTGGGGCGAGCCGCCGGGCAGCCTCTACGTCGACGGCGACGACATCGTGCTGGCGTCCCTGCAGTTCGGGAACGTCGTGGTGATGATCCAGCCGCCGCGCGGCTTCGGCGAGAACCCGATCGCGATCTACCACGACCCGGACATGCCTCCGTCCCACCACTACATGGCGGCCTACCGCTGGCTGGAGAACAGTTTCGGCGCCGACGCCATCGTGCACATGGGCAAGCACGGCACCATGGAGTGGCTGCCGGGCAAGGGCCTCGGACTCAGCGGCGGCTGCGCCCCGGACGCGGTCCTCGGGGACCTGCCGCTGATCTACCCGTTCATCGTCAACGACCCGGGCGAGGGCACCCAGGCCAAGCGGCGCGGGCACGCCACGGTCGTCGACCACCTCGTGCCGCCGATGGCCCGCGCCGACACCTACGGCGACCTGGCCAAGCTGGAGCAGCTCCTCGACGAGTACGCGCTGGTCTCCGACCTGGACCCGGCGAAGGCCCCGACCGTGCGCGCCCAGATCTGGACGCTGGTGAAGGCGGCCGAACTCCACCACGACCTGCACGTCGACGAGCAGCCGGACGACGCGGAGTTCGACGAGTTCGTCATGCACATCGACGGCTATCTGTGCGAGATCAAGGACGTGCAGATCCGCGACGGACTGCACATCCTGGGCGGCGGACCGGTCGGCGAGCCGCGGGTGAACCTCGTACTGGCCGTGCTGCGCGCCTCGCAGGTGTGGGGCGGGCAGGCCAACGCGCTGCCGGGCCTGAGGGCGTCGCTGGCGCAGCACTTCGGGCTGGTGGAGAAGGAGTTGCTGGCCGAGCCCGGCGCTCCGGTGAAGGTGCCGGTCGAGCTGACGGACCTGGTGGACGGCCCCTCGCGCAGTGCCGCCGACGCGATCGACCTGCTGGAGCAGCTGTGCCGGCGGATCGCCGAGGGCATGGAGGAGCGCGGCTGGGCGGTCGCCGAGAGCGCGCCGCTGGTCCGGGAGGTCCTGCGCACCGAACTGCCGGACGCCGTCGCCGTGCTGGAGTTCGCCTGCACCGAGGTCGTGCCCCGGCTGGAGAAGACCACCGACGAGATCGGGCACATCCTGCGGGCGCTGAACGGCGGCTACGTCCCGGCGGGCCCCTCCGGTTCGCCGACCCGCGGGCTGGTCAACGTCCTGCCGACGGGCCGGAACTTCTACTCCGTCGACCCCAAGGCCATTCCGTCCCGGCTGAGCTGGGAGGTCGGGCAGTCCCTCGCGGACTCGCTGGTGCAGCGGTATCTGCAGGACACCGGTGAGTACCCGACGTCCGTCGGCCTGACGGTGTGGGGCACCTCGGCGATGCGCACCCAGGGCGACGACATCGCCGAGATCCTGGCGCTGCTGGGCTGCCGTCCGGTGTGGGACGACGCCTCGCGGCGCGTGACCGGGTTCGAGGTGGTCCCCCTGGCGGAACTCGGCCGGCCGCGCATCGACGTGACGGTCCGCATCTCGGGCTTCTTCCGGGACGCGTTCCCGCACGTCGTGGGCCTGATCGACGACGCCGTCCGCGCCGTCGCCGAGCTGGACGAGCCCGCGGAGTCCAACTACGTCCGGGCCCACGCCGACCAGGACACCGCCGAGCACGGCGACCGCCGCCGGGCCACGGCCCGCATCTTCGGCTCCAAGCCGGGGGCGTACGGGGCCGGTCTGCTGCCGCTGATCGACGCCCGCAACTGGCGCTCCGACGCGGACCTCGCCGAGGTGTACGCGGTGTGGGGCGGCTACGCCTACGGGCGGGGGCTCGACGGGCGGGCCGCGCGCGGGGACATGGAGACGGCGTTCAAGCGGATCGCGGTCGCCGCGAAGAACGTCGACACCCGTGAGCACGACCTGGTCGACGCCGACGACTACTTCCAGTACCACGGCGGCATGGTGGCCATGGTGCGGCACCTGACGGGCGCGAGCCCCGAGGCGTACGTCGGTGACTCGGCCACCCCGGACCAGGTGAAGACCCGCACGCTCGGCGAGGAGACGCACCGCGTCTTCCGCGCCCGGGTGGTCAACCCGCGCTGGATGGCGGCGATGCGGCGGCACGGCTACAAGGGCGCCTTCGAGATGGCGGCGACCGTGGACTACCTGTTCGGGTACGACGCCACCGCCGGGGTCGTGGACGACTGGATGTACGAGAAGCTCAGCGCCGAGTACGTCTTCGACCCGGAGAACCGGGACTTCATGAAGAAGTCCAACCCCTGGGCGCTGCGCGGCATCACCGAGCGGCTGCTGGAGGCCGCGGACCGCGGGCTGTGGGCCGAGCCGGACGCGGAGACGCTGGAACGGCTGCGCGCCACCTACCTGGAACTCGAAGGCGACTTGGAGGGCGACGAGAAGTGACCACCCCCTTTCCGTTCACGGCCGTCGTGGGCCAGGACGACCTACGGCTCGCGCTGCTGCTGAACGCGGTGTCCCCGGCGGTCGGCGGAGTGCTGGTGCGCGGCGAGAAGGGCACGGCCAAGTCGACGGCGGTGCGGGCGCTGTCGGCGCTCATGCCGACGCTGGACGTCGTCTCCGGCTGCCGCTTCTCCTGCGACCCCGGCTCCCCCGACCCCGGCTGCCCGGACGGGCCGCACGAGCCGGGGGCGTTCGAGACCCGGGCCGCGCGCATGGTCGAGCTGCCCGTCGGCGCCTCCGAGGACCGACTGGTCGGCGCACTGGACATCGAGCGGGCCCTCTCGGAGGGCGTGAAGGCCTTCGAGCCGGGCCTGCTGGCCGACGCGCACCGCGGGATCCTCTACGTCGACGAGGTCAACCTCCTCCACGACCACCTCGTCGACCTGCTGCTGGACGCCGCCGCGATGGGCGCCTCGTACGTCGAGCGCGAGGGCGTCTCCGTGCGGCACGCCGCCCGTTTCCTGCTCGTCGGCACCATGAACCCCGAGGAGGGCGAGCTGCGGCCGCAGTTGCTCGACCGGTTCGGGCTGACCGTGGAAGTCGCGGCCTCGCGGGAGCCGGACCAGCGGGTGGAGGTCGTCAGGCGGCGCCTGGCCTACGACGACGACCCGGCCGCCTTCGCCGCGCGCTGGGCCGAGGAGGAGGCCGCTGTACGGGCCCGGATCGTCGCCGCGCGGGAGCTGCTGCCGTCGGTGCGGCTGGGCGACGGGGCGCTGCGGCAGATCGCGGCGACCTGCGCGGCCTTCGAGGTGGACGGTATGCGCGCCGACATCGTGATGGCGCGGACCGCCACCGCGCTGGCGGCCTGGGCCGGGCGTACGGACGTGCTCGCGGAGGACGTCCGGCAGGCGGCGCTGCTCGCGCTGCCGCACCGGCGGCGGCGCAACCCCTTCGACGCGCCGGGGCTCGACGAGGACAAGCTCGACGAGACCCTGGAGGAGTTCGGCGGCTCGGACGACGACAACCCCGACCCGGACCCCGGGCCGGACGGGCCCGGCGGGGGCGGCGGACAGCCGGAACCCGACGACGCGCCCCAGGGCGGCGACGACACCGCGGCCCGGCCGGAGGCCGGAGAGGGCGGGCAGCCGCAGCCGTCGGGCGCCGGCGAGCAGTCGGCCGTACGGGCGTCGGAGCCGTTTCGCACCAAGGTGCTGAGCGTGCCCGGCATCGGCGAGGGTGCCGCCGGGCGGCGTTCGCGGGCGCGGACCGAGCACGGGCGGACGACCGGGGCCCGGCGGCCCCGGGGCGCGCTCACAAAGTTGCACCTGGCGGCGACCGTGCAGGCGGCGGCCCCGCACCAGCGGGCGCGCGGACGGTCCGGGCCGGGCCTGGTCGTGCGCCGGGACGATCTGCGGCAGGCCACCCGCGAGGGGCGCGAGGGCAATCTCGTGCTGTTCGTCGTGGACGCCTCCGGGTCGATGGCGGCACGGCAGCGGATGAGCGCCGTGAAGGGCGCCGTGCTGTCGCTGCTGCTGGACGCCTACCAGCGGCGCGACAAGGTGGGCCTGGTGACCTTCCGCGGCACGGGCGCGGACGTCGCGCTGCCGCCGACCTCGTCGGTGGACGCGGCGGCGGCCCGCCTGGAGACGCTGCCGACGGGCGGGCGTACCCCGCTCGCCGCGGGGCTGCTGCGCGCCCATGACGTGCTGCGCGTGGAGCGGCTGCGCGATCCCGCGCGGCGGCCGCTGGTCGTACTGGTGACGGACGGGCGCGCCACCGGCGGCCCGGAGCCGGTCGCCCTGGCCGGGCGGGCGGCGCGGCTGTTCGCGGCCGACGGGGTCGCCTCGGTCGTCGTGGACTGCGAGTCGGGGCCGGTGCGGCTGGGGCTCGCCGGGCAGCTCGCGGGCGAACTGGGCGGTACGGCGGTGACATTGGACGAGCTGCGGGCGGACAGCATCGCCGGGCTCGTGAAGGACGTGCAGAGGAGGGCCGCGTAATGCCGCAGGGACAGCCGAGTGTGGTGCCGGACGACGGACTGACGACCCGACAGCGGCGGAACCGGCCGCTGGTCGTCGTCCACACGGGCGTCGGCAAGGGCAAGTCCACCGCTGCCTTCGGGCTCGCGCTGCGGGCCTGGAACCAGGGGTGGCCGATCGGGGTGTTCCAGTTCGTCAAGTCGGCGAAGTGGAAGGTCGGCGAGGAGAACGCGCTGCGGGTGCTCGGCGCCTCCGGCGAGGGCGGGTCCGTCGACTGGCACAAGATGGGCGAGGGCTGGTCCTGGGTGCAGCGCGACGCGCAGATGGACAACGAGGAGAAGGCCCGGGAGGGCTGGGAGCAGGTCAAGCGGGACCTGGCGGCCGAGACGTACAAGCTGTACGTGCTCGACGAGTTCGCCTACCCGATGCACTGGGGGTGGGTGGACACCGACGAGGTGATCTCCGTCCTGCGCGACCGGCCCGGGACCCAGCACGTCGTCATCACCGGGCGGAACGCCCCGGAGAAGCTCGTGGACTTCGCCGATCTCGTGACCGACATGTCCAAGGTCAAGCACCCCATGGACGCGGGGCAGAAGGGCCAGAGGGGCATCGAGTGGTGAGTGCTTCCGTCCCTCGGCTGGTCATCGCCGCGCCCTCCTCGGGCAGCGGCAAGACCACCGTCGCCACGGGGCTGATGGCCGCGTTCGCCGCGCGGGGGCTCGCCGTGTCCCCGCACAAGGTCGGGCCGGACTACATCGACCCCGGGTACCACGCGCTCGCGACCGGGCGGGTGGGACGGAACCTCGACGCGTACCTGTGCGGGCCCGAGATGGTCGGACCGCTGTTCCTGCACGGGGCACAGGGCTGTGACATCGCCGTCGTCGAGGGCGTGATGGGGCTGTACGACGGGGCCGCGGGCGAGGGGGAACTCGCGTCCACGGCTCATGTCGCCAAGCTGTTGCGGGCGCCGGTGGTGCTGGTCGTGGACGCGTCGTCGCAGTCCCGGTCGGTGGCGGCGCTGGTGCACGGGTTCGCCTCCTGGGACCCGGAGGTGCGGGTCGGGGGCGTGATCCTGAACAAGGTCGCCTCGGACCGGCACGAGGAGCTGTTGCGGGAGGCGTTGGAGCAGGCCGGGGTGCCGGTCCTCGGGGTGTTGCGGCGCGTTCCTCAGGTGGACACGCCGTCGCGGCACCTGGGGCTGGTGCCGGTCGCCGAGCGGCACGAGGACGCCGTGGAGGCGATTGCGGCGATGGCGGCGCAGGTCTCCGAGGGTTGTGATCTGGACGCGTTGGCGGGGCTGGCGCGCAGTGCCGGTGCGTTGTGGGGGGCGGCTTGGGATGCGGCCGAGGTCGTTTCCTCGCCCCCGCCGCCCCTACCCTTCCCGTCCTCCAGGGGCTCCGCCCCTTCGACCCTGCCGGGGGGCTCCACCCCCCGGACCCCCGGTCGGCCTGAACGGCCTCGTCCTCAAACGCCGGACAGGCTGGTTGTCGCTGTTGCCGGCGGGGAGGCGTTCACCTTCTCCTACGCCGAGACCACCGAACTCCTCACCGCCGCCGGTGCCGACGTCGTCACGTTCGACCCCCTGCGGGACGAGGAACTGCCCGACGGAACCGCCGGCTTGGTGATCGGGGGCGGGTTCCCCGAGGTGTACGCCTCGGAGCTGTCCGCCAACGAACCCCTGCGCGAGGCCGTCGCCGAGCTGGCGGCAAGCGGCGCTCCCGTCGCCGCCGAGTGTGCCGGGCTGCTGTATCTGTGCCGGGAGCTGGACGGGCTGCCGATGTGCGGGGTGCTGGACGCCTCGGCGCGGATGACCGAGCGGCTCACTCTGGGCTACCGGGACGCCGTGGCCGTGGGCGACAGTGTGCTCGCGGCGGCCGGGACACGGATGCGGGGGCACGAGTTCCACCGGACCGCCGTGGAGCCCGGCTCGGGGGCGGAGCCCGCCTGGGGGGTCCGCGGTCCCCGGCCGCGGGTCGAAGGTTTCGTGGAGCGCGGTGTGCACGCGAGCTATCTGCACACGCACTGGGCGTCCGAGCCCGGTGTCGCCCGTAGGTTCGTCGAGAGGTGCCGGACGTCATGAGCAGCAGGCTGGTCGGAGTCGGGGTGGGTCCCGGGGATCCGGAGCTGGTGACCGTCAAGGGCGTCAACGCCCTGCGGGAGGCCGATGTCGTGGTGGTCCCCGTGATGGACACCATGGAGCGCGGCCGGGCCGAGGCGACCGTGTTGCACTACGTGCCCGAGGAGAAGGTCGTCCGGGTCGTGTTCGCGCTGAACGAGCGCAGCGACCGGGGGCGACGCGAGGCCGCGTGGGACGCGGCGGGCGGACGCGTCGCCGAGCTGCTGCGCGCGCACGACGGCGTGGCCTTCGCGACCATCGGCGACCCCAACGTGTACTCGACCTTCACCTATCTCGCGCAGACCATCGCCGAGCTGGTGCCGGGGACCGTCGTCGAGACCGTCCCCGGGATCACCGCCATGCAGGACCTCGCCGCCCGGTCGGGCGCCGTGCTGACCGAGGGCACCGAGCCGCTCACGCTGGTGCCGGTCACCGCCGGGGCGACCGTGCTGAAGGAAGCCCTCGCCGGGCCCGGCACCGTCGTCGCCTACAAGTTCGGCCGACAGGCGCACGAGGTCGCCGAGGCGCTGCGCGAGACCGGGCGGATCGACGACGCGGTCTGGGGCTCGGCGCTGGGGCTCACGGAGGAGTCGATCCGCCCGGCCGCCGACCTCGACGGCGCTCCCCTGCCTTACCTGTCGACGCTCATCGCGCCCGCCCGGCGCGACGGCGGACGCGGCGGCAAGTTGTGACACCCGTGAACCACGAAAGGACCCTTCCCATGGCCGACGCCCCTGCCGGCAAAGTGACCTTCGTCGGTGCCGGCCCCGGCGCCGCCGACCTGCTGACGTTCCGCGCCGCGCGTGCCATCGCCGAGGCCGACGTCGTGATCTGGGCGGCCAGCCTGGTCCAGGAGGAGGTCCTGGAACACGCCCGTGAGGACGCGGAGATCCTCGACTCGGCGACCATGTCCCTGGAAGACGTCGTCGCCGTGTACGAGCGGGCCCGCGCCGAGGGGCTGAAGGTCGCCCGTATCCACTCCGGCGACCCGGCCCTGTGGGGCGGCACGCAGGAGCAGGTCGACCGCTGCGCGGAGATCGGCATCGCCACCGAGATCGTGCCCGGGGTGTCCTCCTTCTCGGCCGTCGCGGCGCTCGCGCAGCGCGAGCTGACCATCCCGGAGGTCGCGCAGTCGGTCGTGCTGACCCGGCTCGGCGGCGGCAAGACGCCCATGCCGCCCGGGGAGGAGGTCCGGGAGTTCGCCAAGCACGGCACCACCATGGCGGTGTTCCTCTCCGCCGCCCGCAGCGGGCAGCTCGTGCGGGAGCTGCTGGAGGGCGGCTACCCGACGACGACGCCGGTCGTGGTGGCGTACCAGGCGACCTGGCCGGAGGAACTGGTCGTGCGGTGCACCATCGGCACGCTGGAGGAGACGGTCAAGGAGCACAAGCTCTGGAAGCACACCCTGTTCCTGGTCGGCCCGGCGCTCGACGCGCACGGCACGCGCTCGCACCTGTACCACCCGGGTCACTTCCACGGCTACCGCAAGGCCGACCCGGAGGCCCGCAGAGCGCTGCGCGAGCGGGGTGCCAGTACATGATCACCGTGGTCGGGACCGGCACCGGTGCGCCGCTGGGCGAGGACGTCCTGGCCGGGGCCGGGCTGGTCGTCGGCGGGCGGCGGCATCTGGACGCCGTACGGCTGCCGGAGTCGGCCGAGCGGATCGTGCTCGGGCCGCTGGCGCCCGCCCTCGACGCCGTCGAGAAGCAGGTCGGCAAGGGGGGCCGGGTCGTCGTGCTGGCGTCCGGGGATCCGGGGTTCTTCGGGATCGTGCGGGTGCTGGCGGAGCGGTTCGGGCCGGAGCGGCTGGATGTGCGGCCCGGGGTGTCGTCGGTCGCCGCCGCGTTCGCCCGGATCGGGCTGCCGTGGGACGACGCCGTGGTGGTGAGCGCCCACGGGCGGGAGCTGCGGACGGCCGTCAACGTGTGCCGGGCGCAGCCGAAGACGGCCGTGCTGACCGGTCCGGGCGCGGGTCCGGCGGAGCTGGGTGCCGCGTTGCGGGACGCTGCGCGGATGCTGGTCGTCGCCTCCGGGCTCGGCTCGGACGCGGAGCGCGTGGAGCGGGTGACGCCCGCCGAGGCCGCCGCCCGGGACTGGGGCACCGCGGTGAACGTGGTGCTGTGCCTGGACGAAGCACGGGCGCTCGGCCCGGTGCGGACGGTCGCGGGCCCCGGGGAGCTACCTGCCGGATGGGCCTTGGACGAGGCGGAGTTCACCCACCGGGACTCGATGATCACCAAGTTCGAGGTGCGGGCACTGGCCCTGGCGCGGCTGGGGCCGCGCCAGGGCGACCTGGTGTGGGACGTGGGCGCGGGCTCGGGGTCCGTGGCCGTGGAGTGCGCGCGGCTCGGTGCGGCCGTCACCGCCGTGGAGAAGACCGCGGACGGCGTGGAGCGGATCCGCGCCAACGCCGCCGCGCACGGCGTGGACGTGCGGGTGGTGCGGGGCACGGCACCGGAGGCGCTGGCGGAGCTCGCCGAGAACCCGGACGCCGTGTTCGTGGGAGGCGGCGGGCGCGAACTGCCCGCGATCGTCGCCGCGTGCGCGCGGCGTGCCCGGCGCACGGTGGTCGTCGCCATGGCGGCGCTCGACCGGGTGCCGGCCGCACGCGAGGCCCTGACGAGCGCCGGTCTCCGCTGCGACGGCGTGCTGCTGCAGTCGTCGCGGCTCTCGCCGCTGCCCGGGGACGTGACCCGGCTCGCGGCGACCAACCCCGTTTTCCTGCTGTGGGGCGTCCGGCCCCCGGCAGCTGTCGAAGAAGGAGTCGCCCAGTGATCGGCCTCATTTCCGCCACCGCGGCGGGAGCGGCTGCCCGGGACCGGCTGGCCGCCGCGTGGCCGGACCGCACCCGGGTGTACGAGGGTCCCGTCGGGGACGCCGTACGGACCGCGTTCGCGCAGTGCGAGCAGCTCGTGTGCTTCCTGGCGACGGGCGCGGTGGTGCGGCTGGTGGCACCGCTGCTGTCCGGCAAGACCGAGGACCCGGGCGTGGTGTGCGTCGACGAGGGCGGGCGGTTCGCGGTGTCCCTGCTGGGCGGGCACGCGGGCGGCGCGAACGAACTGGCCCGCGAGGTGGGTGACCTGCTGGGTGCCGAGCCGGTGGTGACGACGGCCACGGACGCCGTGGACCTGGCGGGCCTGGACACCTTCGGCCTGCCCGTGGAGGGCGATGTCGCCGCGGTGTCGCGGGCGCTGCTGGACGGTGAGGCGGTGGCGCTGCGGGCCGAGGTGGCCTGGCCGCTGCCGCCGCTGCCGGTGACGGACGAGGGGCCGTACACGATCCGGCTCACCGACCGGCTCGTGGCGGCGGCCGAGCGCGAGGCCGTGCTGCGTCCGCCGACCCTGGTCGTCGGGGTCGGGGCGTCGAAGGGCGCCCCCGTGGAGGAGGTGTTCGGACTGGTCCGGGACGCCCTGCGGGAGGCCGGGCTGTCGGTGGCGTCCGTCGCCGAACTCGCCACCGTCGACGCCAAGGCCGGGGAGCCTGGCATCGTCGAGGCCGCGCGGCGGCTCGGGGTGCCCCTGGTGACGTACTCCGCGCAGGAGCTGGCCGGGGTCGACGTGCCCAATCCGTCCGACGCGCCGCTCGCGGCCGTCGGGACCCCGTCCGTGGCGGAGGCCGCCGCGCTTGTCGGCGGGGGCGAACTCCTCGTCCCCAAGCGTAAGTCGGCCACGAGCCCGGCGATGGCGACCTGTGCCGTCGTACGGCGGCCGGGGCGCGGGCGGCTCGCGGTGGTCGGGCTCGGGCCGGGCGCCCGGGACCTGCTCACGCCGCGCGCCCAGACCGAACTGCGGCGCGCTTCCGTGCTCGTGGGGCTCGACCAGTACGTCGACCAGATCCGTGATCTGCTGCGACCCGGCACCCGGGTCGTGGAGTCGGGGCTCGGCGCCGAGGAGGAGCGGGCGCGCACGGCCGTCGAGGAGGCCCGCAAGGGGCAGGCCGTCGCGCTGATCGGCAGCGGGGACGCGGGCGTCTACGCCATGGCCTCCCCCGCGCTGGCCGAGGCCTCGGACGACATCGACGTGGTCGGCGTGCCCGGGGTGACGGCGGCGCTCGCGGCCGGTGCGATCCTGGGCGCCCCGCTGGGCCACGACCACGTGTCGATCAGCCTGTCCGACCTGCACACGCCATGGGAGGTCATCGAGCGGCGGGTCCGGGCGGCGGCCGAGGCGGACATCGTGGTCACCTTCTACAACCCCCGTTCGCGCGGCCGTGACTGGCAGCTTCCCAAGGCGCTGGGCATCCTCGCCGAGCACCGGACCCCGGCGACGCCGGTCGGTGTCGTGCGCAACGCCTCGCGGCCGGACGAGTCCAGCCGGCTCACCACCCTGGGCGCCCTCGACCCGGCCACGGTCGACATGATGACGGTCGTGACCGTGGGCAACACGGCGACCCGGGACATCGCGGGGCGCATGGTGACGCCGCGCGGCTACCGCTGGCAGGCAGCGCGGGAGGGCGCCGAGTGAACCGTGTCGTTCATCCGATCGAGGTGGAGTCCTACCGGCGTATGCGCGCCCGGCTGGACACCTCGCACCTCCCGCCGTTGACCCGGGCGGTCGTGGAGCGGGTCGTCCACTCCGCCGCCGACCTCGACTACGCCGACGACCTCGTCCTGGACGAGGCCGACCTGGCGACGGCGCACGCGGCGCTGCACGCCGGGGCGCCCGTGGTCGTGGATGTGGAGATGGTCGGCGCCGGCATCACCCGCCGCGAGACCGTCTGCCGCCTGAGGGACGCCGAGTCCGGTCCCGGTCTGACCCGGTCCGCGCACGCCATCCGGCTCGCTTTCGAACAGGTCGGTCCCGGCGCCCTCTGGGTGATCGGCAACGCGCCGACCGCGCTGGAGGAGCTGCTGACGCTCGACGCCGACCCCGCGCTCGTCATCGGCCTGCCCGTCGGCTTCGTCGGAGCCGTCGAATCGAAGGCCGCGCTGCGCGAGAGCGGCCTGCCCGCCGTGAGCAACGTGTCCGAGAAGGGCGGGTCGGCGGTCGCCGCCGCCGCGCTCAACGCCCTGCTGTACCACCCCACTTCCGCCGAGGAGAAACTGTGACCACCCCGCCCGCCCTGCTCATCGCCGGCCACGGCACCCGGGACGACGCCGGAGCCGAGGCGTTCCGCGACTTCGTACGGCAGCTGGGGGCCCGGCACCCCGAACTGCCCGTCGCGGGGGGCTTCATCGAGCTGTCCCCGCCGCCGCTGGGCGAGGCCGTCACCGAGCTGGTCGAGCAGGGCGTGCGGCGCTTCGCCGCCGTCCCGCTGATGCTGGTGTCCGCCGGGCACGCCAAGGGCGACATCCCGGCGGCCCTGGCCCGCGAGAAGGAGCGGCACCCGGGCATCTCGTACACCTACGGGCGTCCGCTCGGCCCGCACCCGGCGCTGCTGAACGTGCTGGAGCGGCGGCTGGACGAGGCCCTGGGGTCGGCGGGTCGCACGCCCGGCGACCGGGCCGACGTGACGGTGCTGCTGGTCGGGCGCGGCTCCACGGACCCGGACGCCAACGCCGAGGTGCACAAGGCGGCCCGGCTGCTGTGGGAGGGACGCGGCTACGCGGGCGTCGAGACGGCGTTCGTGTCGCTGGCGGCGCCGGACGTGCCGAGCGGACTCGACCGCTGTGTGCGGCTGGGCGCGCGCCGGATCGTGGTCCTGCCCTACTTCCTGTTCACGGGCATCCTGCCGGACCGGGTGCGGCACCAGACGGAGGGCTGGGCCGCCGCGCACCCGGAGGTCGAGGTGCTGTCGGCTGACGTCATCGGACCGGAGCCGGAGCTGCTGGACCTGGTGTGGGAGCGGTACGAGGAGGCCGTCAAGGGCGATCTGCGGATGAACTGCGACTCGTGCGTGTACCGCATCGCGCTGCCGGGCTTCGAGGACAAGGTGGGCATGCCGCAGCAGCCGCACTTCCACCCGGACGACGACGACCACCACCACGGGCACGGACACGGCCACCACCACGGCGCTCCCTCGCATGCGCACTGAGAGCGGGCACGATCTGCGTCACCACGGTGACGCGGAGGTCCGGGACGACGGCGGCTCGCTCGTCGACCTGGCCGTGAACGTCCGCGCGGACACGCCGCCGGTCTGGCTGCGGGAGCACATCGCCGCGTCGCTCGGCGGACTCGCGGCCTACCCGGACGGCCGGGCGGCGCGGGCGGCGGTGGCCGCACGGCACGGGCTGCCGGCGGAGCGGGTGCTGCTGACGGCGGGCGCGGCGGAGGCGTTCGTGCTGCTGGCGCGGGCGCTGAAGGTGCGCCGGCCGGTCGTCGTGCATCCCCAGTTCACCGAGCCGGAGGCGGCTCTTCGGGACGCCGGGCACACGGTCGGCCGGGTGCTCCTGCGGGAGCGGGACGGCTTCCGGCTGGACCCGGCGGCCGCCCCCGAGGACGCGGACCTGGTGGTGATCGGCAACCCGACGAACCCGACGTCGGTGCTGCACCCGGCGGACGCGATCGCCTCACTCGCCCGGCCCGGGCGGGTGCTGGTGGTGGACGAGGCGTTCATGGACGCGGTGCCGGGCGAGAGCGAGACCCTGGCCGGGCGGGTCGACGTGCCCGGGCTCGTGGTGCTGCGCAGCCTGACCAAGACGTGGGGCCTGGCCGGGCTGCGGATCGGGTACGTGCTGGCGGCGCCGGAGACGATCGAGGACCTCCAGCGGGCGCAGCCGCTGTGGCCGGTGTCGACGCCGGCGCTGGCCGCGGCCGAGGCGTGCGTGGGGCCGCGGGCGGTGGCGGAGGCGGCCCACGCGGCGCACCGCATCGCCGCGGACCGCGCTCATCTGCTGGCCGGCCTCGCCCGCTTGGCCCCGGCCGGGCTGCGGGTGGCCGGGCCCGCGCAGGGCCCGTTCGTCCTGCTCCGCCTGCCGGGGGCGTCCGCCGTCCGCCGGCGCCTGCGCGACCTCGGCTACGCCGTGCGCCGCGGGGACACGTTCCCCGGACTGGACGGGGAGTGGCTGCGGCTTGCGGTACGGGACCGCAGGACGACCGACGGATTTCTGAAGGCGCTGGAACGGGCGCTGGAGGCCTGAGGGCCTGGTTCGCCCGGGCTCCGGACAGGGCTCAGACGCCCCGCCGGGACGCGAACGGATCCGAACCGCTGAAGCCCGGAGTTCCGCGGGCGTACCGGGCCTCGCTCATCGAGCTCCGGGATTCCGAGGACGCCGGGCAGACCCGTGGCACGCGCTGGGCCGAGGGCCCCGACGGGACTTGAGCGGCCGCTGGACCCGGGTTCTGCGGTCCCCGGCGCGCCTGTGATCCGAGCCCCTCCGGCCCCGTTCCCCCGGAGGGATCAGCTCCGGCGGCGGGCCAGGACCACCGCTCCCCCGCCTGCCGCGAGCATGACGATCGCGGCGCCCACGAGGTACGGCGTGGTCGAGCTGCCGCCCGTCTCGGCCAGGTCCGCCTCGGCGGGTTCGCCCTGCGGCTTCACGTCGGCGGGCGGGGCGGACGGCTCGGCCGGGGGCTGTGCGGCGGGCTCGGCCTTCGGTGTCCGGCACGTCGCCTCGGCCAGGGTGACCGTGCCGTCGACCTCCGCGACGTTCAGTTTCAACGGGTTGACGGACACCTTGAGTTCGAGGGCGGTGGCGGCGGCCGTACGGGCCGTGGTCCGGGTGCTGGAGAGGTCCAGGCGCACCTCGCCGACGCCCGGCACCTTGACGTCCGTCGGGCCGCCGGCGGTCAGCGCCACGCGCTTGCCGAGCACGGTCACCGAGCCGGGCAGGCCGGTCGTGGCGAACGGCTTCTTCCCGACCTCGCAGGTGGCCCTGGCCGTGACCTTCTCGACCTCGATCAGCGACAGCAGCGGCAGGCCGGGGACATGGAGGCGGGCGTGGGCCAGGGTCGTGCTCCCCTCGGCCTTGCCGGCGGTCGTCGTGGCTCTCGCCTCGGCCACCTCCGCGCGCAGCACGCTGAACGGCCGGCCGCCGTCCACCGCGTCGAGGGTGGCCGTCAGCGTGGTCTTGTCGGCGCTGCGGGGAGCCCGGACGTCATTGAGGGAGACCGTGAGGGGGACGTTCACCGACTTGTTCAGCAGGGAGACGTCCAGGCCGGTGCGCAGAACGACGGCGCTCGCGCGGCCGTGGTCGCCGGTGGCGTGCGCCGGGCTCACGCCGGTCAGAGCGAGGGGCCCGGCGGCGAGGGCCGAAACGGTCGCGACGGTCGCCAGCCGGCGTGCGGGCATGCGGAAGGAAGGGCTGTTCACGGTGGGGACTCCAGGAGAGACAGGCTCGGGACCCGGAAAGAATCGCCGCACCGCGCGCACGGCGTCAGCGATCTGACACCGCTTCACTCCAACGTGGCGATACCGAGGATCCATTCGAATCCCCCGGCACAGGCGTTCCCCGCCGTCACCCTCGCGGTGGCCCGACCATCACGCTCACGATCCGCCCACCGCCCGACCACCACGCTCGCGATCCGCCCACCGCCCTCGCGGCTAGCCGACCACGCGTCCGTTCAGCACCACCCGGCGCGGCGAGGCCAGGACGCGTACGTCGGCCCGCGGGTCCTCGTCGTAGACGACGAGGTCGGCCGGGGCGCCCTCGTCCAGGCCCGGGCGGCCGAGCCAGGCGCGGGCCGTCCAGGTGCCCGCGGCGAGGGCCTCGACCGGCGGGATGCCGGCGGTGACGAGTTCGCCGACCTCGGCCGCGGCCAGGCCGTGGGCGAGGCCGCCGCCGGCGTCGGTGCCGACGAAGACCGGGATCCCGGCGTCGTAGGCGCCCCGGACGGTGTCGTAGCGGCGTTCGTGGAGCCGGCGCATATGGGCCGACCAGCGCGGGAACCGGGCCTCGCCGCCGTCGGCGAGCTGCGGGAAGGTGGCGATGTTGACCAGCGTCGGGACGATGGCGACGCCGCGTTCGGCGAACAGCGGGACGAGGTCCTCGGTCAGGCCCGTCGCGTGTTCGATGCAGTCGATGCCCGCCTCGACGAGGTCCCGCAGGGAGTCCTCGGAGAAGCAGTGCGCGGTCACCCGGGCGCCCAGGCGGTGGGCCTCGGCGATCGCCGCCTCGACGGCCTCGCGCGGCCAGCACGCCGACAGGTCGCCGAGGTCGCGGTCGATCCAGTCGCCGACCAGCTTGACCCAGCCGTCGCCGCGCCGGGCCTCCTGGGCGACGTAGGCGACCAGGTCCTCCGGCTCGATCTCCCAGGCGTAGTTGCGGATGTAGCGGCGGGTACGGGCGATGTGCCGCCCCGCGCGGATGATCTTCGGCAGGTCCTCGCGGTCGTCGATCCAGCGAGTGTCGGAGGGCGAGCCGGCGTCGCGGATGAGCAGTGTGCCCGCGTCCCGGTCGGTCAGGGCCTGCTTCTCGGCGACGTCCTCGGGGACCGGGCCGTGGCGGTCGAGTCCGACGTGGCAGTGGGCGTCGACGAGGCCGGGCAGGGCCCAGCCGACGACCGTGCGGATGTCGCGGGCGCCGGCGGGACGGTCGTAGGAGATGCGGCCGTCGACCACCCACAGCTCGTCCCGGACGTCCTCGGGCCCGACGAGCACCCGTCCCTTCACGTGCAGCACCGTGCGATCGCTCATGCACCGCACCTTAATGAGCCGCCCGGCGGGACTCGAAGGGGGCCGGTGTGCGCGGGACTCGGCGCGCAGGGGGGTGCGGGCCGCCGGTTACCCTCGATGCGATCGAACCTGCTGTGAGTGAAGAGAGCTTTGCCGTGACGCATCCGTTTCTGGACCTGGCCCCGCTCGGCGCGGACCGCTTCGCCGCGATCGAGGACCGCGTGGCGCGGCTGCTGAGCACCGAGCAGGACATCGTGATCATGCAGGGCGAGGCGCTGCTGCCGCTGGAGGGCGCGATCCGTGCCGCGGCCGGTGCGGGCACGACGGCGCTGAACGTCGTCACGGGGCCGTACGGACAGACCTTCGGCGACTGGCTGCGGGACTGCGGTGCCACGGTGATCGACCTGGCGGTGCCCTTCCACACGGCGGTGACGGCCGAGGAGATCCGGCAGGCCTTCGCCGACCACCCGGAGATCGACTTCGTGTCGCTGGTGCACGCGGAGGCGGCGACCGGCAACACCAACCCGGTCGCGGAGATCGGCGAGGTCGTGCGGGCGCACGGGGCGCTGTTCTACCTGGACGCGGTGGCGTCGATCGGGGCCGAGCCGGTACTGCCGGACGCGTGGGGCGTGGACCTGTGCGTGATCGGCGCGCAGAAGGCGATGGGCGGTCCGGCCGGAGTGTCGGCGGTGTCGGTGAGCGAGCGGGCCTGGGCGCGGATGGCGGCCAACCCGAAGGCGCCGCGACGGTCGTACTTGTCGCTCCTCGACTGGAAGGAGCGGTGGATCGACGGTGGCCGCAAGGCGCTGCTGCACGCGCCGGCGCAGCTGGAGATGCTGGCCCTCGAGGCCTGTGTGGAGCGGATCGAGGCGGCCGGTCTCGACGCGGTGATGGCCCGGCACGCGTCCGCCGCGGCGGCGACCCGGGCCGGGGCGGTCGCGCTCGGTGGCGGGCTGGAGCCGTACGTGTACGAGGCGCGGGACGCGGCGCCCGTCGCCACGACGCTGCGGGCGCCGTCCGGGGTGGTGGCGTCGGAGCTGGTCCGGCGGGCGCTGGAGGCGGATCCGGCGGTGCCGCTGGCCGCGGGCGGGGGCCCGCTGGCCAAGGAGATGATCCGGGTCAACCACTACGGCGCCGACGCGACGCCGGGCGCGGTGCGGGCGAGTCTGGCGGCGCTGGGCGCGGCGCTCTCCGAGCAGGGGCTGCCGGTGGATGTGGAGGCGGCGCTGCGGGCCGTCGAGGGGGCGTGGCGGTAGTCGTCGGCTGTCGTGAACCGGGGCACCGGTGTCGGTGCCCCGTGCCATGCTCCCCGTATGACCGCCAACACACCTGCTGACACCCCTGCCCTGCCCGACGGCCGTCCCGTTCCCCGCCTCACGGGCGACGAGCGGGCCATGCTCGAGAGCTGGCTGGACTTCCACCGGGCCACGCTGGAGCTGAAGTGCGCCGGGCTGGACGACGCGCAGGTGCGGATCGCGGCGGCCGAGCCGTCGTCGCTGACCCTGCTCGGGCTGGTGCAGCACCTCGCCGAGGTCGAGCGGAACTGGTTCCAGCGGGTGGCCGGCGGGCTCGCCGTGCCGCCCGTGTTCGAGGACGCGACCGGCTACGCGCTGGATCCGGCGCGTGGGCTCGACGAGGCGCTCGGGATCTGGCGGCGGGAGATCGCACGGGGACGGGAGCTGTGCGCCGGGCTGCCGCTGGACCAGGTCGGGCGGGTGGCCGAGGGGCCGGTGCCCGGCATGGAGGTCAGCCTGCGCTGGGTCCTCATCCACATGATCGAGGAGTACGCACGGCACAACGGTCACGCCGATCTCCTGCGGGAACGCATCGACGGAGTGACCGGGGCTTGAATTCCTCGTGCTATCCGGACCATCCCACATGTAAGCTGGCACACAATTAAGAATTGAATTCTTCCAAGAACAGGTTGCCCTATTCTTCTGCCCGCTTTTCCCGGTCCTAAACGCGCAGATTTTGAGGACACTTCGAGGGGAAATTCGGGCAGATCCCGTGGGACTTACACGGCTGTGACGCGTTACACACTGTGACCGCTTTGCCCGGTAATTACCGGACAAAATCGGGCGCTCTGCCGCCTCGATACGTCGATCCGCACGGTCGCGCGATAACACAGACGAGGTCCATATGTAACCCCGACCGGCGATGCAATTTTGAATTTCGCTGGGTAAGTTCAATTCACATGACCGCCGTACAAGCAGATCCGCAAATCGACCGCCCCACAGTGGCCGACGGAGCCGCACTCTGGCGGATGGCGAAGGACTCGAAGGTTCTCGACCTGAACTCGTCCTACAGCTATCTGCTGTGGTGCCGTGACTTCGCCGCCACCTCGGCCGTCGCCCGCGACGAGCAGGGCGAGCCGATGGGCTTCATCACCGGGTACGTGCGGCCGGACAGCCCGCGCACCCTGCTGGTCTGGCAGGTGGCGGTGGACGAGGCCCACCGCGGGCGCGGACTGGCCGCCGCGCTGCTGGACGGCCTGGTCGCACGGACCACGGCCGAACTGGAGGTGACGACGGTGGAGACCACCATCACCCCGGGCAACACCGCCTCGGAGCGCCTGTTCACGTCGTTCGCCGAGCGTCACGGCGCCCGGCTGGAGCGCGAGGTGCTGTTCGACACGGGCCTGTTCCCCGACGGGCCGCACGACGCAGAGGTGCTGTACCGCATCGGCCCCCTGCCCCACTGACTTTCCCGACGTACCGCCCGACCCCCGCAGACTTCCCCCACGCACCGAGGAGCGATTCTTCGTGACCATCACCCAGCCGGACCTGAGTGTCTTCGAGACCGTCGAGTCCGAGGTACGCAGCTACTGCCGCGGCTGGCCCACCGTCTTCGACCGTGCGGTGGGAAGCCGTATGTACGACGAGGACGGCCATGAGTACCTCGACTTCTTCGCCGGAGCGGGGTCACTGAACTACGGGCACAACAACCCGGTCCTGAAACGCGCGCTGATCGACTACCTGGAGCGCGACGGCGTCACGCACGGGCTCGACATGTCGACCACCGCCAAGCGCACGTTCCTGGAGGCCTTCCAGAACCTGCTGCTGCGCCCGCGCGACCTGCCGTACAAGGTCATGTTCCCGGGCCCGACCGGCACCAACGCCGTCGAGGCCGCGCTGAAGCTGGCGCGCAAGGTGAAGGGGCGCGAGTCGATCGTGTCGTTCACCAACGCCTTCCACGGCATGTCGCTGGGCTCGCTGGCCGTCACCGGCAACGCCTTCAAGCGCGCCGGCGCCGGTATCCCGCTGGTGCACGGCACCCCGATGCCGTTCGACAACTACTTCGACGGCACGGTCGAGGACTTCCTGTGGTTCGAGCGACTGCTGGAGGACCAGGGCTCCGGCCTCAACAAGCCGGCCGCCGTGATCGTCGAGACCGTGCAGGGCGAGGGCGGCATCAACGTGGCCCGGCCCGAGTGGCTGCGCGCCCTGTCCGAGCTCTGCGAGCGGCAGGACATGCTGCTGATCGTCGACGACATCCAGATGGGCTGCGGCCGTACCGGCGCCTTCTTCTCCTTCGAGGAGGCGGGCATCGTGCCGGACATCGTCACCGTCTCGAAGTCGATCAGCGGTTACGGCATGCCCATGTCGCTGTGCCTGTTCAAGCCGGAGCTGGACGTCTGGGAGCCCGGCGAGCACAACGGCACCTTCCGCGGCAACAACCCCGCGTTCGTCACGGCCACCGCGACCCTGGAGACCTACTGGGCCGACGGTTCCGCGATGGAGAAGCAGACCCGCAAGCGCGGCGAGCAGGTCGAGCAGGCGCTGATCTCCATCACCGAGGAGAACCTGGCCGACGTGAAGGAGTACCGGGGCCGCGGTCTGGTGTGGGGCCTGGAGTTCCACGACAAGGCCCGCGCGGGCAAGGTCGCCAAGCGCGCCTTCGAGCTCGGACTGCTCATCGAGACGTCCGGCCCGGAGAGCGAGGTCGTGAAGATGCTCCCGGCCCTCACCATCACGCCCGAGGAGCTGGACGAGGGCCTGAGCGTGCTGGCCCGCGCCGTCCGAGAGACCGCCTGACCAACCGAGCACCACTCATCTAGGAGGCATCGCAGCACCGTGATTGTCCGTTCGTTCAAGGAGATCGAAGGTACCGACCGGCACGTGAAGGCGGCGTCCGGTACGTGGGAGAGCAAGCGCATCGTCCTCGCCAAGGAGAAAGTTGGCTTCTCCCTGCACGAGACGGTCCTCTACGCGGGTACGGAGACGTCGATGTGGTACGCGAACCACATCGAGGCCGTCGTCTGCGTGGAGGGCGAGGCCGAGCTGACCGACCACGAGACCGGGCTGACGCACACCATCACGCCCGGCACCATGTACCTCCTGGACGGGCACGAGAGGCACACGCTGCGGGTCAAGCAGGACTTCCGCTGCCTCTGCGTGTTCAACCCGCCCGTGACCGGACGGGAGGACCACGACGAGAACGGCGTCTACCCGCTGCTCACCGAGGAGGTGTGACGTTTCCATGACCGCCACCACCGACACCACCACCGGTATCCCCGACCTCTACCCCAGTCGCGGTGCCGCCGAGGCAGTGACCCCGCGCCAGGACCCGGTCGTCTGGGGCGCACCCGACGCCCCGGGCCCGGTCGCCCCGGCCGACCTGCTGTCCTTCGAGCGCGACGGCTTCCTGGCCATCGACGAGCTCATCACCGAGGACGAGGTCGCGGTCTACCGCAACGAGCTGAACCGGCTGGTGCACGACCCGGACATGCGGGCCGACGAGCGGTCGATCGTCGAGCCGAAGTCCAAGGAGATCCGCACGGTCTTCGAGGTGCACAAGATCAGCGAGGTGTTCGCCCGGCTGGTCCGCGACGAGCGGGTCGTCGGACGGGCGCGGCAGATCCTCGGCTCGGACGTGTACGTCCACCAGTCGCGGATCAACGTCAAGCCGGGGTTCGGCGCCAGTGGCTTCTACTGGCACTCGGACTTCGAGACGTGGCACGCCGAGGACGGTCTGCCGCGGATGCGCACGGTGTCGGTCTCGATCGCGCTGACCGAGAACTACGACACCAACGGCGGACTCATGATCATGCCGGGGTCGCACAAGACGTTCCTCGGGTGTGCGGGTGAGACGCCGAAGGACAACTACAAGAAGTCGCTGCAGATGCAGGACGCGGGCACGCCCTCGGACGAGGCGCTGACCCAGCTGGCCACGCAGCACGGCATCAAGTTGTTCACGGGCAAGGCCGGTTCGGCGACCTGGTTCGACTGCAACGCCATGCACGGTTCCGGCGACAACATCACGCCGTTCCCGCGCAGCAACGTGTTCATCGTGTTCAACAGTGTGGAGAACACGGCGGTGGAACCCTTCGCGGCGCCGGTGCGGCGGCCGGAGTTCATTGGCGCGCGGGACTTCACACCGGTCCGGTGACCGCTCTTCGGCCGGGGGTCCGGGGGTTGCTCCCCGGACGGCACAGCATTGGCGCGCGGGACTTCACACCGGTCCGGTGACCGCTCTTCGGCCGGGGGTCCGGGGGTTGCTCCCCGGACGGCACAGCATCGGGGCGCGGGACTTCACGTCCGTGCGGTGACCGCTCTTCGGCCGAGGGCGGTGACCGCCGGTCAGCGGTGGGACGACCGTGTGACAGAGCTGCCGGGTGGGGCCTCCTCGTGTGGGACGGGAGGCCCCACCCGGTTTTTTCATGCCGCCAAGACGTCCAGGAGCCGGTCGACGTCCGCCGCGGTGTTGTAGAGGTGGAACGCCGCCCGCAGGTTCCCGGCCCGGTCGGAGACCTCGATGCCGGCCCGGCTCAGCTCACCCTGCCGGTGGCCCAGCCCCGGCACCGACACGATCGCCGAGCCCGGCGCGGGCACCGGCTCGTGGCCAAGACCGGCGAGCCCGGCACGGAACCGGTCCGCGAGGCCGACGTCGTGGGCGTGCACGACGTCGACGCCGATCTCCTCCAGCAGCTCCAGCGAGACACGCAGCCCGGCGTAGGTGAAGAGGGCCGGGCTGACGTCGAACCGCCGTGCGGAGTGGGCGAGTTCCTCGACGGGGCCGTAGCAGCTGTCCCAGGGGCGTTCCCCGGCGACCCAGCCCGCGAGCAGCGGCGTGAGCCCGCCGAAGTCCCGCGGGGCGACGAAGAACGAGGCCCCGTGCGGGCCCAGCAGCCACTTGAATCCGACGGCGGCGAGGAAGTCGTCCGCCTCGGCCTCCATCGGCAGCCAGCCGGCCGACTGCGAGGCGTCGACGTAGGTACGGGCGCCGTGGGCCCGGGCCGCCGCCCGCACGGCCGGCAGATCGGCGAGGCGGCCGTCGGCGGACTGCGCGGCGCTCACTGCGACCAGCGCGGTGTCCGGGCGGACGGACTCGGCGAGCCGCTCCAGCGGCACGGCGCGCACCTTGAGGTCGCCGCGCGTGTGGAACGGGTTCACCAGCGAGGAGAAGTCGCCCTCGGCCGTGAGGACTTCGGCCCCCGCGGGCAGCGAGGCGGCGATCAGCCCGCCGTACTCCGCGACCGAGGCCCCGGTCGCGACGCGTTCGGCCGGAACGCCCGCCAGCCGGGCGAAGGACGCGCGGGCGGCCTCCACGTCCTCGTACAGGGGACCCAGGGGCGTGCCCTCGGCACGCATCCGCACCGCCGCCTGCACGGCGCCGACGGTCCGGGCGGGCAGGAGCCCGTTGCTCGCGGTGTTGAGGTAGGTGTGCTTCGGGGTGAACTCGGCACGGACGAGGTTCTCGAAGGTCTCCATGGAACCACTCTGCGTCCCCGGGATCTCCCCGTCCATTGCCGATTTCTGCGTGACGCCGCTAAGGAGCGCTTATGGGTGCGCTCCGACCTGGGCGTTTCAGTGCTGGGGCACGGCGCAGCCGTCCGGGCCGCAGGCGTCCGCGTCGCCGTCGCCGTCGACGATCTTCAGGGGCGAGGGCTCGCCGTACGCCTGGGTGAGGGCTCGGGCGAAGACCTCGGCGGGCTGGGCGCCGGAGACGCCGTACTTGCGGTCGAGGACGAAGAAGGGCACGCCGTTCGCCCCGAGCCGCGCGGCCTCGCGCTCGTCGGCGCGGACCGCGTCGGCGTACGCGCCCGGGTCGGCGAGCACCGCGCGCACGGCCTCCGTGTCGAGACCGGCTGCCGAGGCGAGCTCCACCAGCCGCTCGTCGTCGTCGAAGACGGACCGCTCCTCGGCGAAGTTGGCCCGGTAGAGCAGGTCGAGCAGCTGCTCCTGGCGGCCCTGCTCCTTGGCGAAGTGCAGCAGGCGGTGCATGTCGAAGGTGCTGCCGTGGTCGCGGCCCCGGGTGCGGTAGTCGAGGCCCTCCGCCGAGGCCTGGACGCCGAGGTTGTCCTCGCCGGCCTCGGCCTGCGCGGCGCTCATCCCGTACTTCTTGGTGAGCATCGTGATCACGGGCTGGATGTCGTCCTTGGCGCGGCCGGGGTCCAGCTCGAAGGAGCGGTGCACGACCTCGACCTGGTCGCGGTAGGGGAAGTCCCGCAGCGCCTTGTCGAAGCGGGCCTTGCCCACATAGCACCAGGGGCAGGCGATGTCGCTCCAGATCTCGACGCGCATGTCTCGGCTCTCTCCAGGTCGTACGAATACGGAGACTCCCTCCGCCGAGTGGATGAACGTTCAAGCAGCGGGCTTCATTCCCCGGGCAGGGCGCATCGCATCCGCAGGTGGTGGTCCCCCGGCCCGGCCGGTTCGGGGACCCACCCCTGCCGCCGGTAGAACTCCTGCGCCCGCCGGTTGCCGACGTGCACCTCCAGGAGGGCCGTCCGTCTGCCGTCGGCCCGCCACTCCTCCACACAGGCCGCGTGCAGGGCGGTGCCGATGCCTGCGCGCCAGTGGTCGGGGTCGACGTGGAACTGGAACAGCTTCACCGTGTCCGCCGGGGCGTCCTGCGGGGTGCGGAAGGAGGCCAGAGCGACGATGCGCCCCGCCTCGACGAGGCACAGCACCCGCCCGTCCGGCCGCGTGAGGGCACCGCGCCAGGCCTCGGTCCAGTCGGTGCCGTCCTGCGGCACCCCGCCGGGGTAGTACGTCGCCCGGGCCCGCGCGTGCAGCGCGACGACGTCCGCCACCTCGGCGGGCAGGACGGTACGGATCACACGGCCCGGAACCACTCGGTTGCTGATCATGGAACGGAGGACGAGACCGGGCCGGGACACGGTTCCCGGCCGGCCCTCAGCTGCCGTCGCGCAGGTCGTCAGGCCAGCTCGGCCGGAACTCGATGTGGTCGTACGTCACCACGCACCCCTCCCCCATCGGGGACTGCGCCATGAAGCCGACCAGGGCCGCGCCGGTCTCCTTCTCGTCGCCGAGGGTGAAGAGGCGGACGAAGGTCCAACGTTGGCCGTCACGGGAGGCGTGGAAGGCGAAGGCGCGGCCGGTGCGGCTGATCCGGAGCCAGACGGAACTGCCGTCCACGGTGAAGGAGTTGGCGTCGTCGGAGTGCCCTCGGGTGACCACCGTGCAGACGGTCGGGACGTCCGGGGAGTACTCCAGGCAGAGCTTGGCCCAGGCCCGCTCCCCCACGTGCGCGTAGAGCACCCCGGCGTCGAAGGCCGCGCCGAACCCGACGGTGACCTTGGCGATCAGCTGGAAGTCCCCTTCGGGCGCCCCGAGCAGCCGGGGAGCGTCGGAAGCGGGGTCCAGCTGCTCGTCGGTGGGCGGAACGAACCGGTCCTGCCGCGATCCGGCCCACCCGGTGAGCACGCCGTCCTCGTAGGACCAGTGACCGTCGGGCCCGTACGTACGCAGGGGGAAAGGGAGTTCGGGAAGTTCGAGATCCATTCGACCGAGTCTTTCAGGTCCGCCTCTCAGGGGCGCGGGGAACTGCGCGACAAGCCACAGCGAACCGCAAGCCGGCAACCCACCGCGCCCCTACGGCGCTTACCGCTCCAAACGCCCGTTGAACCTACGAGGCAGCCCCAAGGGGTTCTCGTCCCTCAGCTCCTGCGGCAGCAACGCCTCGGGGGCGTTCTGGTACGCAACCGGCCGCATCCACCGCTCGATCGCCGTACCACCCACCGACGTGGACGTCGACGTCGTCGCCGGGTACGGCCCGCCGTGGTGCTGAGCCGGCGCGACGGCGACCCCCGTCGGCCAGCCGTTCACCAGCACGCGCCCCGCGAGCGGCGTCAGCTCCGCGAGGATCTCGGCGCCGCGGCCCTGGCCCGCCGCCTCCTCCTCGGACAGCTGCACCGTCGCCGTGAGGTTGCCCGGCAGCCGCGACAGCACCGCCTTCACCTCGGTCTCGTCCTCGTAGCGGGCGACGACGGTGACCGGCCCGAAGCACTCCTCCAGCAGCAGGTCGTGCTCACCCTCCGCGGCCAGCCGGCTCGCCGGCACGGTGAGGAAGCCCGCGCTGACGGTGTGCTCGCCGCCCGCGCCGGGGGTGACCGGGGAGTCGACGTCGGGCAGCTCGGCCCGCTCGGCGACGCCGGCCACGAAGTTGTCGCGCATGCGGTGGTCGAGCAGGACCCCGGCGTCGGTGTCGCTGACGGCGTCCGTCAAGGACTTCAGCAGGGCGTCACCCGCGGCACCGGCCGGCGCGAGGACGAGGCCCGGCTTCACGCAGAACTGGCCGACGCCCAGCGTCATCGAACCGGCGAGCCCGGCGCCGATCGCCTCGGCCCGCTCGGCCGCCGCGGCCTCGGTGACGACGACCGGGTTCAGGGAGCCCAGCTCGCCGTGGAAGGGGATCGGGACCGGGCGGGCCGCCGCCGCGTCGAAGAGGGCGCGGCCACCGCGCACGGAGCCGGTGAAGCCGGCCGCCGCGACCAGCGGGTGCTTGATCAGCTCGACGCCCGCCTCGAAGCCGTGGACCAGACCCACGACGCCCTCGGGGATGTCGTGCCGGGCGGCGGCGCGGCGCAGCACCTTGGCGACGTACTCGGACAGGGCCGGGTGGTCCGGGTGGGACTTGACGACGACCGGGCAGCCGGCCGCGAGGGCGCTCGCGGTGTCGCCGCCCGCGACCGAGAAGGCGAAGGGGAAGTTCGACGCCGAGTAGACGGCGACGACGCCCAGCGACACCTTGTAGCGGCGCAGGTCGGGGATGGGCGGGGTCGCGGTGTCGTCGGGGTGGTTGATGACGACGTCGAGGAAGGCGCCCTCGTCGACGATGTCCGCGAAGGCGCGCAGCTGGTAGCAGGTGCGGGCGAGCTCGCCGGTCAGCCGGACCGGGCCGAGCGCGGTCTCGGCGTCGGCGGTCTCCACGAGACCGTCCTTGGCCGCCTCCAGCTCGTCGGCGGCGGTGCGCAGGAAGGCCGCGCGGACCGTGCGGTCGGCGAGGGCGCCGCGCGCCTCGTGCGCGGCGCGGACGGCGGCGTCCACCTCCTGGGCTGTGGCCTCCACCGCAACCTGTTCACGCTGCTTCCCGGTTCGGGGGTCGACACTCCAGACTGGTGCTGCTGCCACCGCGGGTCCCTCCACACATGTATTGCCGCAGTACTGGGTCACCCACCAGGGACGTTCGATATACTGAACGCTGTCTCTGATGATGAATATGCTGTGGAGACTATTTCCCGTCCAACGAAGGGGTCAAGGGCGATGTCGGCTGGCGAGACGGGCGGCGGGGCGCAGGTCAAGTCCGCGGTACGAACGGTTGAACTGCTCGAATACTTCGCCGGACGCCCCGGCATGCACTCCCTCGCGGCGGTCCAGGAGGCCGTCGGGTATCCCAAATCCAGCCTCTACATGCTGCTGCGCACCCTGGTCGACCTGGGCTGGGTGGAGACGGACGCGACGGGCACGCGATACGGCATCGGCGTGCGGGCCCTGCTGGTCGGCACGTCGTACATCGACGGTGACGAGGTCGTCGCGGCGGCCCGCCCGACGCTGGACCGGCTCTCGGACGACACGACCGAGACGATCCACCTCGCCCGCCTCGACGGCACGAACGTCGTCTATCTGGCCACCCGCCAGTCCCAGCACTACCTGCGTCCCTTCACCCGGGTCGGCCGCCGGCTGCCCGCGCATTCCACGTCCCTCGGCAAGGCGCTGCTGAGCACGTACGCGGACGAGCAGGTGCGCAAGATGCTCCCGGAGACGCTGCCCGCGCTGACCGAGCACACGATCACCGACCGCGAGAAGCTCATCGAGGAGCTGCACCAGATCCGGGAGCAGGGCTTCTCCGTGGACCGCGAGGAGAACACCCTGGGGCTGCGCTGCTTCGGCGTGGCGATCCCGTACCGCACCCCGGCGCGGGACGCGATCAGCTGCTCGGTGCCGGTGGCGCGGCTGACGCCGGCGCACGAACAGCTGGTCAAGGACGCGCTCTTCGACGCGCGGGACCGGTTGACACTGGCCACCCGTAGGCTCTGAGACATGAACGTCGAGCTGCGCCAGGTCCACGACAGCGATCTGCCGGTCTTCTTCCGGCAGATGAACGACCCCGAGTCCCTGAGCATGGCGGCCTTCACCCCGGAGGACCCGGCCGACCGGGCCGCCTTCGACACCCGCTGGTCCCGGATGCGCTCCTCGCCCGACGTCGTCGTCCGTACGGTCCTGGCCGACGGGGACGTGGTCGGCAGCGCGGGGGTGTACGGGGTGCCGGGCGAGCGCGAGGTGACGTACTGGGTCGACCGCGCGTACTGGGGCAAGGGCATCGCCACGCGGGCGCTGCGGGCGCTGCTCGCCGAGGTGCCCGAGCGCCCGCTGTACGCGCGGGCGGCGTCGGACAACACGGGGTCGCTGCGCGTGCTGGAGAAGTGCGGGTTCCGGGTGACGGCGACGGCCCGCGGGTACGCCCCGGCCCGAGGCGCCGAGATCGACGAAGCGGTGCTCATCCTGGAGGGCTGAGCGGCCGCGGACCGGGGCGGTGACTTCTACGTCCTGGAGGCCCCCTGTACGTCGTGTTCCTGCTCGCTGCGGTCACCGGGGCCGTGCTGCCGGCCTTCCGGCGCGGCCGGGCCCTGCCCGTGTCGGTGCCCCCTCGCTCGTCCGGATCGGCTCGGGGGCCTTGGCCTGCTGGGACGGGTGGCTGCCGCCGGCCTCCCTCGGCGGCCCGGCGGACCTCGCCGACCGCGCCACGCCGCCGATGAACCTCGCCTACGCTGGCCAGATGCTCGTCGGCCTCCTCGTCTCCGCCATCGGCGTCCACCACTTCGCCGAACGCTCGGCCGGGACCGCGCGGCGGGCGGCGTGAGCGCAGTCGTCCGGTCGCTGTTCGGCCGGCGGGCTCGGCTGCGCTGGATCCATCTGATCCTCGGCGGTGCGCTGGCCATGCCGTACGTGCTGGTCGGCTCGGTTGTCATCGGCCCGGTCACCGGCTCCGCGGACGTCTTCGGCTCCTTCCCCCCTCCAACTCGCCTCGTTCGCCGTGGGCCTGCCGCTCGCGGCCGTCACCTCGCTGTTCCCGCTGACCCGGCCGCTGGAGTCGGCGGCGGTGCGCTGGCTGTGCGGGGTGGACACGGACCGGCTCGCCCTCGGGCCCGCGCGCACACGGGGCGAGAAGGGCCGTACGGCCGCCTGGTTCACGCTGCATCTCGGGTTCGGCGGGATCATCGCGGGGATGTCGCTGGCGCTGCCGCCGTTCGCCGCCACGCTGATCGTGCTGCCGGTCCTCTCGGGGCTGCTCGGCAGCCGGCTCAGGCTGCCCGAAGTCTTCGACCACGCCTGGGTGTTGGCGCTCGCCCCGGTCGCGGGCGCGGTCGGGCTCGTCGCTCTCGCCGGCTGCGCGGCCTGCTGCGGTGCGCTGCTGGCCCGCTGGGCGCCCCTGCTGCTCGGTCCCACGCCCCGGGAGCGGCTCGCCGCCGCCGAGGCCCGCGCGGCCGACCTGGCCGTGCGCAACCGGCTGGCGCGGGAGCTGCACGACTCCGTGGGCCACGCCCTGAGCGCGGTCACGCTCCAGGCGAGCGCGGCCCGCCGGGTCCTCGACTCCGACCCGGAGTTCGTCCGCGAGGCCCTCGCCGCGATCGAGGACACGACCCGGCGCACGGTCGGTGAACTCGACGCCGTGCTGGGCGTGTTGCGTGAGGGCGACGCCCCCGGCACGGCCCCGGCGCCGACCCTCGCCGCCGACCTCGACGGGCTGCTGCGGCGTACCCGGGCGGGCGGGCAGCGAGTGAGCGCCGCCGTGGACGCCGACCCGGAGGCGCTGCCCCCGCTGCTGTCCCGGGAGGCCTACCGCATCGTGCAGGAGGGGCTGAGCAACGCCCTCAAGCACGCCGGTGAGCGGGCGGCCGTGGACGTGCGGATCGCGGTGGCGGACGGGGAGCTGGAGATCACCGTGGAGAACCCGGTCACCGGCCCCGCGCCCTCCCGCGCCGGTGGCGGCCACGGGCTGCGGGGCATCGCGGACCGGGCAAGGCTGCTGGGCGGCACGGCAACGGCGGGACCGGCGGCGGCCCCCCGGCCGGGCAGCACCCCGACAACCGAACCGACCGCGACACCACCCCCGGGCAGCACCCCGACAGCCGGAGCGGCTCCGGCGCAGACCTGGCGGCTGCACGCACGCCTGCCGATGAAAGGACCCGTATGAACCGCCCGGCCCCGATCCGTGTCGTCCTCGCCGACGACGAGCGCATGGTGCGCACCGCGCTGCGCGCCATCCTCTCCGCCGAGCCCGACCTGGACGTGGTGGGCGAGGCGGCCACCGGCGCCGAGGCGATCTCGGTCGTCCGGGAGATGCGGCCGGACGTCGTCCTCATGGACGTGCGGATGCCGGAGACCGACGGGATCCGCGCCACCGAACAGATCCTCGCCACGCTGGACGATCCGCCGCGGATCGTCGTGGTGACGACGTTCGAGAACGACGCCTACGTGTACGACGCGCTGCGGGCCGGAGCCGCCGGGTTCCTGCTGAAGCGGGCGGACGCCGACGCGCTCGTGCAGGCGATCCGGCTGGTGGCGCGCAGCGACAGCCTGCTGTTCCCGGCGGCCGTGCGCACCCTGGCGACCGAACACGCCCGCGCGCACCCGGCGCCGCCCGCGTGGGTGGCGAAGCTCACGGGGCGCGAGGGGGAGGTGCTGCGCCACATGGCGCGAGGCCTGACCAACGCGGAGATCGCCTCTCTGATGGAGGTCGGCCCGGCCACGGTGAAGTCCCACGTCGCGGCGGTCCTGGCCAAGACCGGCACCCGGGACCGCACGCAGGCGGTGATCGCCGCGTACGAGGCCGGTTTTCTGAACGGCGGATGAGAAAACCGGCCCGCCGGATGAGAAACCAGGACGGACGGGAACGATCCGCCCGGTGTGGCTCGTCCTCCAGTTCGGAATGAACAAGACGATCAGGCGCGCTTCGGTCTTCTCGCTGCTCCTGGTGCTCGCTCTGCTGGTCAGGGCGACCTGGGTGCAGTTCTACGACGGCCGGGCGCTCGCAGACGACAAGGACAACCGGCGGAACGCGATCGAGACGTACTCGGCGCCGCTCGGGAACATCATCGTGGGCGGCCGGTCGGTGACCGGCTCGGCGCCGACGAAGAAGAGCGACCTCAAGTACAAGCGGACGTACACCGACGGCGCGCTGTACGCGGCGGTGACGGGGTACGCGTCGCAGGCGTACGCCCCGACCCAGCTGGAGGGCATCTACAGCGACCTGCTCAACGGCACGGACAGCCGGCTGAAGTCCGTGATGGACACGCTCACCAACCAGCGGGCCGAGCCGGGCAACGTGGTCACGACCATCGACCCGGACGTGCAGAAGGCCGCCTACGAGGCGCTCGGCGGCAAGAAGGGCGGTGCCGTCGCCGTCGACCCGAAGACCGGGAAGATCCTCGCGGTCGTGTCGACGCCGTCGTACAACCCCTCCTCGCTGACCGACGCCAACACCGCGGGGGCGGCCTGGCAGCAGCTCACCTCGGACCCCGAGAAGCCGCTGGTCAACCGTGCGCTGCGGCAGCCGCTGCCGCCCGGTTCGACGTTCAAGCTGGTCGTGGCGGCGGCCGCGCTGGAGGACGGGCTGTACTCGTCGGTGGACGAGCGGACGGACAGCCCGGACCCGTACACGCTGCCGGGCACCAGCCAGGACCTGACGAACGAGAACCCGAACGCGCCCTGCACGAACGCGACCATCCGCACGGCGCTGGAGTACTCGTGCAACAACGTCTTCGCCAAGATGGCCGTGAAGCTCGGCCAGGACAAGGTGAAGGCGATGGCCGAGAAGTTCGGCTTCAACGACGACAAGCTGGACGTGCCGGTCCGCGCCTACCCGAGCGTGTACCCGTCGGACATGGACCCGGCGCAGACGGCCCTGACGGGCATCGGCCAGTTCGACGTCACGGCCACCCCGCTGCAGATGGCCATGGTGTCGGCGGCCATCGCCAACGGCGGCAAGCTGGTGTCGCCTCACATGGTCTCGCAGATCACCGACAGCGGCGGTGATGTGCTGGAGGACTACGACGACGACGCGGGCACGAAGGAGATCGTCAGTTCCTCGACCGCCGAGCAGTTGCAGTCGGCGATGGAGACCGTCGTGAACAAGGGCACCGGCACGAACGCCAGGGTCCCGGGCGCGACCGTGGGCGGCAAGACGGGCACGGCCCAGCACGGCGAGAAGAACAGCCAGGTGCCATACGCCTGGTTCACCTCGTACGGCAAGTCCGACTCGTCGGGCAAGGAGGTCGCCGTGGCGGTCATGGTCGAGCAGTCGGACGCGGCCCGCTCGGAGGTCAGCGGCAACGGCCTGGCGGCGCCGGTCGCCAAGGCCATGATGCAGGCGGCGCTGAAGGACTGAGCCTCCGCCACTGAACCTCCGCGGCCGACAATCCGTCTGTACGGACGAGACGGGCCGCCCCCTTCCCCCCGGGGGCGGCCCGTCCTCGTGTCAGCGCGCGCTCGGCGTCACTTCGCTCCCAGCAGCTGCTCGATCGGGTCGATGGCGAAGTACACGAGGAACAGCGCCGAGGTCCCCCACAGCAGCCAGTGGACCTCCTTGGCCTTGCCGAGGACGGTCTTGATGACGACGTAGGCGAGGAAGCCGGCCCCGATGCCGTTGGTGATGGAGTAGGTGAACGGCATCACGGCGATGGTGAGGAACGCGGGGATGGCGATGTCGTAGCGGTCCCAGTCGATGTGCTTGACCTGGGTCATCATCAGGAAGCCGACGGCGACCAGGGCCGGGGCGGCCGCCTGCAGCGGGACTATGGTGAGCAGCGGGGTCAGGAACAGCGCGAGGCCGAACAGGCCGCCGGTGACGAGGTTGGAGAAGCCGGTGCGCGAGCCCTCGCCGACACCGGCCGCGGACTCGATGTAGGAGGTCGCCGAGGAGGCGGAGGCCGCGCCGCCGGCGACCGCGGCGGCACCGTCGATGAGCAGCACCCGGCCGAGGTTCGGGACCTTGCCCTCCTCGTCGAGCAGGCCGGCCTCGGCGCTGATGCCGACGACCGTGCCCATGGTGTCGAAGAAGTCGGACAGGATCAGCGTGAAGATCAGCAGGACGACGGTGATGACGCCGACGCCTGGAGCGCTGAAGGCGCCGAACAGGTCGAAGTCACCGATGAGGCCGAAGTCGGGGGCGTCGACGAGGTTGTCCGGCCAGGAGGGCGTGGTCAGGCCCCAGGACTTGATGTCGGCGAGGGAGTTGATCACGATCGCCAGCGCGGTCATGGTGACGATGCTGATGAGGATGGCGCCCTTGACCTTGCGGGCGAGCAGCCCGATCGTCAGCAGCACGCCGAGGCAGAAGACCAGCATCGGCCAGCCGGCGAGGGTGCCGGTGCCGCCCAGCTGAACGGGGACGGTGGTGTTGGCGGCGTCCGGAATGCGGCTGACGAATCCGGCGTCGACGAAGCCGATGAAGGCGATGAACAGGCCGATGCCGACGCTGATCGCCTGCTTGAGCGGCTGGGGTATCGCGTGCATGACGGCCTCGCGCAGACCGGTCACCACCAGCACGCAGATCAGCAGGCCTTCGAGGACGATCAGGCCCATCGCGTCGTCCCAGCTCATCAGCGGGGCGATCTGGAAGGCGACGACGGCGTTCAGGCCGAGTCCGGCGGCGAGCGCCAGGGGCAGGTTCCCGCCGACGCCCATGATGATCGTCATGACCGCGGCCACCAGGGCGGTGGCGGTGGTGAGCTGGACGGCGTCCAGCTGGTGCCCGAACTTGTCCTTCGCGCTGCCCAGGATGATGGGATTCAGGACAAGGATGTAGGCCATCGTGAAGAACGTGGCGAAGCCGCCGCGTATCTCACGGCCGAAGGTGGACCCCCGCTCGGAGATCTTGAAGAACCGGTCGACGCTGTTCGCCGCGGGTGGCGCGGCGTCGGACCGGTCGGCCACCTTCTGCGATTCGGACATGGCGCGTGCTCCTCGATGCCTGGGTGATCGGTGTGCGGGTGCTGGCTGGATTTTCGTCGTGTTGAACCACGTTCAGGTTGTCTTCGTGTTACGAAATCGAAGTCCGGCCTGCCATACGACGTTCGAAGCTCCGTACGAACCATCCGACGATCGCTGCTACGCTTCCCGATCTCGTCCGGGCCTCCCCCGGATGATCACATGTCATCTACATGACAGCCACAGGGCGCCCCGGCCGGGAGCGCCCGTAGCCGCTGCGAGGAGAGGTCGCCCGTGGGCACAGTCGTCGACGACGCCGCCTCCGTGGAGTTCCACGCCTTCTTCGAGCGTCACTACGCCGAACTGTCCCGCCTCGCCTATCTGTTGATGGGCGAGTCGGACACCGCCGACGACCTGGCGGCGGACGCGTTGCTGGCGCTGTGGCACCGCTGGGACCGGGTGCGCGCGGCCGACCATCCGGCCGCGTACGCGCGCGGTGTGGTCGCCAACCTGGCCCGGACCCGCATCCGCAGCGCGGTGCGCGAGCGGCGGCGCATCGCCCTGTTCTGGTCGCAGCGCGAGGAGAACACCGAGAACCCGGACATCGCGGGTGTGGTCGACGTGCAGGAGGCGTTGCGCAGGCTGCCGTTCCGCAAGCGGGCCTGTGTGGTGCTGCGGCACGCGTTCGACCTGTCGGAGAAGGACACCGCGCTGGCGCTGGGTGTGTCGGTCGGTACGGTGAAGAGCCAGACCTCCAAGGGGATGGCCGAACTCCAGCGGTTGCTGGGGACGCAGGGGGTGCCGCGGCGGATGCACGCGGCGCTGGGCGCTCCCCGCTGCTCGCCCGCCGTGGAGGGCGTGCGCACCGGCCAGGGCGGAGGGAGGGACCGATGAGCATGCGGCGGGACATGCACGAGGAGGTGCGCTCCCGGCTGCACGAGGCGGCCGGGGCACACGAGCCCGACCGGGAGCGCATCCTGGCCCGGGTCGAGCGCGGCATGACCGGTCCGGCCGGCTCCGGCCACCGGGAGACGCGTCCGCCGGTGTTCGGCTGGATGCGGGTGGCCGGTGCGACGGCCGCGGTCGCCGGCGTGCTGGCGGTGGGCGGTTACGCGGTGGCGTCCGCGGTGAAGGACGAGGCCGCCCCGCGGCAGCGGGAGGTCGCGACATCGCCGACCCCCACCCCGTCCCCGGAGGCGACGAGCCGGCCCCCCGCGCCACCGGCTCCGGTGGAGCCGACGCCGAGCCGGTCGACCGAGCGCCGCGAGTCCGGCCCTCCGCCGTCGAGGACACCGAGCGCCCCGGCCACCGAGCGGCCGCCCGCCGCCACCGAGGACGGTCCGCTCTGGTCGGACGGCTCGGTCGACCCGCACAGCAACGACTTCTGGGCGCAGAGCAACATCACCCTCAAGACCCGCGGGCAACTGACCGCGCTGACCGTGCGGTTGAAGGTCGCGCAGACCGGCGGGGTCTCGAACGCGGGCGCCTGGCGCTCCCTGCCCGAGAACGACTTCACTCTCACGGTCGCCGAGCGGGACGGCTTCCTCGTCTACACCTGGACCCTCAAGGAGGGCCGTACGGTGCCGGCGGGCGAGTGGGTGTTCGCCGGGCAGTTCGACCACGCCCGCGGCGGCCGTGACGCGGGGAAGGACGCCTACTCGGCGACGGCCACCGCCGCTTCGCGGCAGCTGTCGGTGGGCGGCGGCTTCGCCGCGGTCGACGACGGCGACGGCGACTCGTGAAAAAAACCTGGAGAGGCGGCAACCCTTTCCTCACCGGTGACCACCACAACGCGCAAGAGTCACCCCCCATCTGAGGAATCGGTACATGACTGCACCAGCAGAACAGCGCGTCCGCCATCGCCGCAGTGCCACCAAGCGGCGGGCCGTGATCGCCGCGGTGTCCGCGCTCGGCATCACGGGTGCGGCGATCGTCACCACGTCGATGCTGTCGACGGCGGGCGCCGCGTCCTCCTGGCCCACGGACACGGGCAAGACCCCTGTGTCCAAGACGATCCCGGTCTCCGGTGTGCGCGACGGCGGGATGAAGATGTTCTACGGCACCGGCGCGCTCGGCGGCGGCAGCCAGGACGAGGGTCAGGACCCGCTCTTCGAGCTGGCGGACGGCGCGGTCCTCAAGAACGTCATCATCGGCACCCCGGCGGCGGACGGCGTGCACTGCAAGGGCAGTTGCACGCTGCAGAACGTGTGGTGGACGGACGTCGGCGAGGACGCGGCCAGCTTCAAGGGAAAGTCCTCCTCCGCGGTGTACAAGGTGATCGGCGGCGGCGCGAAGAACGCCGACGACAAGGTGCTGCAGTTCAACGGCGCCGGCACGCTGAACGTGTCCGGCTTCCAGGTGCAGAACGCCGGCAAACTGGTCCGCTCCTGCGGCAACTGCAAGACGCAGTACAAGCGCACGATCGTGCTCAGCGACATCGACGTCACGGCGCCGATGAACTCCATCGTCGGGGTGAACGCCAACTACGGCGACACGGCGACGCTGTCGAAGATCCGCATCCACGGCGACGACAAGAAGAAGATCAAGACGTGTGTGCGCTTCGAGGGCAACAACACGGGCAAGGAGCCCAAGGAGCTGACACCGCCCGGTCCGGACGGCAAGAGCTGCAAGTTCAAGGCGTCCGACATCAGCTACCAGTAGGACCCGCCCCCCTGTGACTCCGGTCGGCCCTCGTCCCCCTGTGACTCCGGTCGGCCCTCGTCCCCCCTTGGGCCGACCGGAACGCCGGGAGTCCGTCCCCCCAGCCGGACTTCCTGGCACCTCGGCCCTCCGGAGCCCCCCTCCGGACGGCCGGACGGTACCGGCCGAGCCCCCCTCGGCCGGTCGGCAGGACGCCCCCGCCGTTTCGCACCGGCGGGGGCGTCGTCGTGCGAGCGGGAGCGCGGCCTCAGTCCATCGTGGAGCCGACGGTCGTGGAGCCGGTCGTCAGGAACGTCGTCACGGGCAGGGAGCCGTCCGCCCGGCGCGCTCCGTACGCACCGGTCGCGTCGGTCGACCTGAAGGGCGGCGTGGCGATGCCGCTGTCCCAGGTGTTGCCCGCCGAGACCGTCGAGGAGCCGAGCTTCGCCGCTCCGCCCTTGTCGCCGGCGGCGAGGTTCCTTCCGAGGCGGGCCGTGCCGGTCGCGAAGTAGAAACCGCTCTGGGCGTTGGCGTACGCGGTGTTGCGGTTCAGGGTGATGGCGCCGGTGTTGGAGTTCTCGGTGAAGCCGTGCAGCGTGTTGTCCCAGGCCGCGTTGTTGTTGACGACGTGGGCGACGGACGCGCCCCCGCCGCCCAGCTTGAAGCCGTTGCCGTTGCCCTCGAAGGCCGCGTCGTTCCAGCGGTTCTCGCCGTTGCCGAAGGCCCAGGAGTGCTCGATGGTGACCGGTGAGGAGAACTGCCACAGGTCGAGGCCGTCGTCGGAGTTGTTGTACAGCCGGGCTCCGGTGATCCGGTTCCCGCTCCCGGAGCCGAACTTGACGGCGATCCCGTCGGCGTTCTGGCCGTGCCCCGCCGGGTCGTAGTTGCCGTGGCTGTCCAGGTTCTGCACGAGGTTGCCGGTGGTGCCGTCGCCGCGCAGGGTGAAGCCGGAGTCGCCGTTGTCCGCGGTGACCAGGTTCCTGAAGACGCCGCCGACCGAGGACGTGGCGACGAATCCCTGGGCCGGGGAGTTGACGAAGGCCAGGTCCTGGACGGTCCAGTGGTCGCCGTAGATCCCGGCCAGCCAGGAGCCGGCGGGCAGCTTGGACCCGTCGATCCGCACCTTCTCGGCGCCGTGGGCCCGCAGGGTGATGGGTGCGGAACTGGTGCCGTTCGCCGTGGACTTGAGGGTGGCGGCCGGGTAGTAGGTGCCGCCGCGGACCTCGATCACGGTGCCGGCGGCGGCGTTCCTCACGGCCTGTTCGAGCTGGGCGGTGGTGGACACGGTGATCGTCGTCGAGGCGGCCTGCGCGCCGCCGGTCGACAGCCCGAGGTAGACGCCGCCGGCCCCCGCGGCACAGGCGACGGCCGCGGCGATGGAGAGCGTACGGGTCCTGCGATGACGTCCGGTGCTCGGCAGCACGGAGCGTTCCTTTCCTAGGGGATCGGGGACGGAAACGGCTCGGAGGGGCCCGCTCCGGCACGTTTTCCGTCCACCAGTCGCCGCCGCGCCGGAAAGGGTTGCCGCCGTCACGTGCGCCGGAGACCTCGACGTTCCGAAAGTTTCGGAACCACCGGCCTCACACGCACCCGTTGACGCCCTGCGTCCCTCCGGTGAGACTCCCAAGGCCGCTACCCAACAGAATCCCCCAGACTCCGACAGGAAGTGTCATGCGCCCCCGCATCGCCCGCACGCTCCTGCTCCCCTTCCTGGCCCTGACCGGTCTTCTACTGACCCTCCTCAGCGCGCCGCCCAGCACCGCAGACCCCGGAGCCCCACCCGTGAAGCACAGCAAGTACGCCGGTTACCTCTTCGCCTACTTCACCGGTGAGGGCACCGCCGACGGCGAGCAGATCCGCTACGCCCTCAGCCGCGGCAACGACCCGCTGCACTGGCGTGAGCTGAACGCCGGCAAGCCGGTGCTGACGTCCACGACCGGCGAGAAGGGCCTGCGCGACCCCTTCGTGATCCGCTCCCCGAAGGGCGACAAGTTCTACCTGATCGCCACCGACCTGCGGATGTACCAGAACTCCAGCGGCAGCTGGGACGACGTCCAACGGCACGGCAGCAAGTCGATCATGGTCTGGGAGTCCACCGACCTGGTCCACTGGACCGACCAGCGCCTGGTGAAGGTCTCCCCGGACAGCGCGGGCAACACCTGGGCCCCGGAGGCCTACTGGGACGACGAGCTCGACTCGTACGTCGTCTTCTGGGCGTCGAAGCTGTACGCCGACGACGACCCGGACCACAAGGGCAACACGTACAACAAGATGCTCTACGCGACCACGAAGGACTTCCGCACCTTCAGCGAGCCGAAGGTCTGGAACGACCCGGGCTACTCGGTGATCGACTCCACGGTCGTGAAGTACAAGGACGAGTACTACCGCTACACCAAGGACGAGCGCGACCCCAGCTCCTCCAGCCCCTGCTCGAAGTTCATCACCGGCGAGAAGTCGACCTCGCTGACGTCCACGAAGTACGACCTCGTGGCCGACTGCATCGGCAAGGGCGCGATGGACCGCGGCGAGGGCCCGACGGTGTTCAAGTCGAACACCGAGAAGAAGTGGTACCTGTTCATCGACGAGTACGGCGGCCGCGGCTACGTCCCCTTCGAGACCACCGACCTCGCCTCCGGCAAGTGGACCCCGTCGACGGACTACCAGCTCCCGGCGAGCCCCCGGCACGGCACCGTCCTGCCGGTGACGCAGAAGGAGTACGACCGCCTGCTGGCCGCCTACCCGGCGACCTCCACCTCGGTCGTGGACGCGACGGCGAAGCACCAGAAGGGCTACGCGATCGTCACGGACAGCGCCTCCAAGGTCGTTCTGCCCATGAAGCCGGACGCCGGCCTGCGGGACCTCGCCCCGAAGCTGTGGGTCGGTGAGGGCGCGAAGCTCAGCCCGAAGTCCGGCACCCGCCGCGACTTCCGCACACCGCAGACGTACACGGTCACGGCCGCCGACGGCACCAAGCGCACCTGGACGGTCGAAGCGGTGCGCACCCGCAGCCCGATCCTGCCGGGTCTGAACGCCGACCCCGACGTGCACTACCTGAACGGCCGGTACTGGATCTACCCGACCACGGACGGCTTCCAGGGCTGGAGCGGCACCAAGTTCAAGGCGTACTCGTCGAAGGACCTGGTGAACTGGAAGGACCACGGCGTCATCCTCGACCTCGGGCCGGACGTGAGCTGGGCCGACAAGAACGCCTGGGCACCGGCGATCGCCGAGCGGAACGGCAAGTACTACTTCTACTTCTGCGCCGAGCAGCAGATCGGCGTGGCCGTCGCCGACTCCCCCGCCGGCCCGTTCAAGGACGCGCTCGGCAAGCCGCTGGTGGCCAAGGGCGGTTCGCTCAAGGGCCAGATGATCGACCCGGCGGTCTTCACGGACGACGACGGCCAGGCCTACCTGTACTGGGGCAACGGCCACGGGTACGTGGTGCCGCTCGACGACGACATGGTGTCGTACGACGCGTCCAAGGTGAAGGACATCACCCCGGACAACTTCCGCGAGGGCTCCTTCGTCATCAAGCGGAAGGGCACGTACTACTTCATGTGGTCCGAGGACGACACCCGCAGCGAGAACTACCACGTGGCGTACGCGACGGGACCGTCCCCGCTCGGCCCGTGGACCAAGCGCGGGACGATCCTTCAGAAGCGGCCCGAGTACGGCATCCTCGCCACCGGCCACCACTCGGTGGTGAACACCCCCGGCACCGACGACTGGTACATGGTCTACCACCGCTTCGCCCTCAACGGCCCCGGCCTGCCGGGCGGCGACGGCATGCACCGCGAGACCACCGTCGACCGCATGGAGTTCGCGGCCGACGGCACCATCAAGCCCGTGGTGCCGACGCTGGAGGGGATCAAGCCGGTCCGGCGGTGACGCCGCCCTGCCTCAGCTGACGAAGTACGTCGGGTTCGGGAGCTTGTACGTCCGGTCGGCGTGACCGCCCTGGAGGTCCGAGTACTGGTCGCCGAAGTTGGCGATGATCTCGTACCCGAGGTCCTTCTCGATGTGCCCCCGGGTACCGGACTTGTACTGCACGGTCGTGCAGGTCCAGGTGCCCGGGGTGGCGCATCCGCTGAGGTAGGACGGCGGGTTGTCCTTGTCCTTGAGGAACATGTGGCCGGCGTCGAGGTTCACCTCGGCGCCGGCCTTCTTCAGGTTCTCGACGGCGGCGGAGCGCTGCGCCTCGCTCAGGCCCGAGTTGTAGAAGACCTCGACGCCCTTGCGGTCCGCGTAGCGGACGAGCTCGGGGCTGCCGAAGACGGCGGGCCGGTCGGCCCGGTCGACGTAGGCGGCCCAGGTGGCGCTGTTGTAGCCGTAGTTGTTCTTCTTCTCGTAGTCGAGGCTGAGCAGCAGGGTGTCGTCGATGTCGAAGACGACGGCCGGCTTCTCGCCCTTGTGCAAAGCCTTGCGGGCCGCCTTGTCGATGTACGCCCGGGCGGACGCGTCGAGGCGGGCGAGGTCCTTGGCGTAGGGACTGTCCGGGGAGGCCTGGTAGACGCCGTTCGCGTCGAGGGTGGTGCCGTAGTAGGTGTCGATGTCCTTGGCCAGCAGTCCGATGTTGTAGGGCTCACGGGTGGAGTTCGCCGTCGACTGGCCGGCCGTGGCGGCGCCGGTCCCGTACAGGGTGACACCGGCGACGGCACAGGCCGCGGTGACCGCGGCGATACGCAGTGGCTTATGCATGACAGGGTTTCTACGCGCGTCACCCCCGTGGGCGCGAGACCCGCCGGGCAAAAAGCGGGTCAAGCGCCCGGGGCGTGGCGGACCGGACGTCAGTCCATCGTCGCCCCGATGCTGGTGCTGCCCGTCGTCAGGAACGTGGTCGCGGGAAGCGCGCCGCCCGACTGGCGGGCGTTGTAGACCGTCGAGGCGTTGGTGGACCGGAAGGCCGGGGTCGCGATCCCGGAGTCCCAGTTGTTGCCGGACGACACCACCGACGAGCCCCTGCTCACCGACCCGCCGCCGTTGCTCACGGCGAGGTTCTTGCCGAGCCTCGCCGAGCCGGTCGCGAAGTAGTAGCCCCACTTGGCGTTGGCGTAGGCGGTGGTCCGGTTGATGACGATGGCGCCCTTGTTGCTGTTCTCGGTGAAGCCGTTGCCGGCGTTGTCCCAGGCGGCCGAGTTGTTGATGACGTGGGCGACCACCTCCCCGTCCCCGCCCAGTTTGTAGCCGTTGCCGTCACCCGCGAAGGCGGAGTCGCTCCAACGGTTCTTTCCGTTGCCGAACGCCCAGGTGTGCTCGACGGTGACCGGCGAGGAGAAGGACCAGAAGTCGAGTCCGTCGTCCGAGTTGTTGTACAGGCGTGCCCCGGTGATGAGGTTGCCGGAGCCGGAGCCGAACTTCACGGCGATGCCGTCCGCGTTCTCGCCGTGCGTGGCCTTGTCGTAGTGGCCGTAGGAGTCGAGGTTGCGCACCGTGTTGTTCACGGTGCCGTCGCCGGTGAGCGTGAAGCCGGAGTCGCCGCCGTCGATGGTCTTGATGTTGTTCCAGTTGGTGCCGGTGCAGGACTGGCAGACGACCGCGCTGTCCGGGGAGTTCTGGAAGGTGAGGTTCGAGACGTTCCAGTAGTCGGCGGTGAGCTTGAGAATCCAGTCTCCGGCGGGCAGGTTCGAACCGTCGATCTTGACGGTCTCCGAGCCGTACGCCGTGAGGGTGACCGGCGACGAGGACGTGCCGTTGGCCGTGGACTGGAGGGTGGCCGTCGGGTAGTAGGTGCCGCCGCGCACCTGGATGACGGTTCCCGGTACGGCGTTCTTGATCGCATCGGCCAGGGCGGTGGAGTTGGCGACGACCACGGTGGCGGCCTGGGCCTGGGTGGGGAGTACGGCAAGGCCGGTGGCCAGGGTGAGGGCCGCCAGGGCGGCGAGGGCGCTACGACGGGACATGGGAGCGGTTCCCTTCTCGTACGGGTGGGGGGATGGTTCACAGGACGGAGTCGAGCCAGCGGAAGACCTCGTCCTGGAGGGGGTCGGTGAAGACGTGGCCGAGCTCCGGCCATGTCTTCAGCCGCAAGCGCTCCTCGGCGTGGCGGGACCGCCAGACGGCGCGCAGCTTGTCGTGGGCGACGCGCACGCCGTCCGCGGGGAACAGCGGGTCGAGCCCGCCGTTGAGGAAGAGCATCGGCCTGGGGGCGGCGATGCTCGCCACGTCGGGGATGTCGAGGTGCCGGGCGAGGCCGGGGTGGAGCATGTGGAACGACGACTGCCCGCGCAGCGTGTTGTTGCCGGGCACCATCATCTCCTTCAGGCCGGTCATCCAGCAGACGCTCGCGGCTGCCGCGACGTGGTCGCTGAGGGCGGCGGTCTGCCAGGCGCGGTAGGCGCCCATGGAGAAGCCGACGGCCGCGACCCGCCGGGCGTCCACCCGGTCGAGCCCCGCCAGGAACGCGGCGGCCCGTTGGTCCTCCCGGGCCATGAGCCCGGCGAGCGAGGAGCCGAGGTTGTAGAAGGTGGATGCCAGGGCCTGCTGCTGGTCGTAGGCGAGGGGGCCGCGGTCGCCCCAGCCGAGGGCGTCCAGGCACAGCACCACATAGCCGCGCCGGGCCAGTTCGTCCCCGACGAAGCGCCCGCTGAAGTACTTCTCCGCCCATGCCCGGGCGGAGGCGAGGCGCGTGTCGTCGTACCAGGGCCGGACGAGCTTCTCCTTCCCGATGTCGAACCTCGCTCCGTGGTCGTGCAGGAGCAGCACGGCGGGGAACGGCCCGCGGCCGTGCGGGGTGAGGAGGGCGCCGCGGACCCGTTCGTAGCGGGTGAGGGAGACGGTCACCAACTCCCGGGTATATCCCGCGCCTTGAGAGCGGCCGCCGAACTCGGGTGCGTACGGCGTCCCGTCCTGCCGCTCGACGAGGAGGTGTTCCTCGACGGTGGCCCGGGCGGCACGCCGCCAGGCGCGGAACTCGCGGATCGGGGACCGGCCCCAGGCGAGCGGGAAGGTCAGGGCGTCCTTCAGCGCCGGGTGGAAGTCGGGAAGCGGGCCGTCCACGACCGCCGCCTCCGCCCCGCTCACCGCTCCCCCGCCCAGCAGCGCGGTCCCCGCCCCGACCACGAACGTCCTTCGTCCCAGGGCTTCATGGGCGTCCATGGGGCCTCCCGGCTCCGGCGTGCCGAGTCACGTACCGCTCGACCGCCGCCGGGGAGGTCAGGGCACGGTGGTCGTAGACGTCGGCCGGGTCCCAGCCGACGTCGTTCCCGAGGCCCAGAGCGCTCGCCACGGCGTCGAGTCGGGCGGGCCGGCCGTTGAACCAGGAGCCGGTGTCGTGGAACTGCGCGCCCCCGTAGGCGGCGACGGCGAGCGACGGCGCTGCGCCGGGATACCGGAAGACGTTGCGTTCGGAGAAGATCGCCGACTCCACGCCGACGCCCAGGGCGTAGAGCGGTGCCCGGCCCCGGTGGACGTTGTTGACGACGTGCACCTGCCCGAAGCGGACCCGGGGGGCGCGCTGCACGATGTCGCTGAACAGGTTGCGGGCGAAGGTCACCTTGAGGTGCCCGCGGTCGCGGTCGCCGCGCCCGTCGCCCGACCCGATGAGGATCGCCTTGTCGTGGTTGTAGAAACGGCTGTCGGAGACGGTGACGAAGTCGGAGCCGTCCTCGATGTCCAGCAGCCCGTCGTGCCGCTGCACGCGCTCGCCGTGGAAGCCGAGGGGCGCCTCGCGGTCGGGGAAGCGCCCGTCGGTGAAGGTGCAGTGGTCGATCCGGATGTACTTGCCGGTGATCACGGTCATGGCGTCGAAGCGGGCGTTCCAGTTGCCGTGGGTGCCGTCGTCCGGGGACCAACTGGTGAAGTGGTCGACGGGTGCTTCGAGGTGCAGGTTCCGCACGATGATGTTGCTGCCGGTGTTGACGGTCAGGAACACCCCGAGCAGCCGGGCGTCGCGGCCGGCACCGACGAGCGTGGTGTTGCTCGGCACGGTGAGCTGGATCTGCGCCTTCTCGTTGTTCGACCCGGTCTGCCGGAGCTGCCGCTGCCGCTTGCAGTAGTCGAAGCGGGTGTCGGACCAGGTGGAACCGTCCTCGCCGAAGCAGGACATGTACGTGGCGAGGTCGTATCCGGGCGCGTAGTCCTGCTCGCCGAGCAGGGAACCGTCGTCGCTCTCGTGGCCGTTGATGTCGCCGTGGACGCGGATCACCTTGGGCGCGCTCGGGTCGCCGTCGTTCGCGAGAGCTGCCTTGAGCTCGGCGCGCGTGTGCACGGTCCAGGTCCGGCCGCCCGCCCCGCCGGTCGTGCCGGGTCCGGTGGAGGCCCAGCCGGTGGGGGCGCGGTCGGCGGGGGCGCGGTCGGCGGCGGTGGCCGGTGCGGCCGGCCAGAGCAGGCACAGTCCCAGGAGGAGCGCGGCGGCCCTACGCATACGGCCGCCAGTCGCCGAGATAGGTCTCCCTGGTGTGCGACCGGGCCTGTGCGCGGCTCAGCAGGGGCCGGTTCCCGGGCACCTGGACCGCCGCCCCCGGCCCCGTGTTCCGGTACTCGGCGAACCGCATGCTCTGCCACGGGTAGGCGTCCCGCATGTTCGTGTACGGCGCCACCGCGTCGATGCCGGGCCCGATCCGGGTCTCCCGCACGACCAGCGAGGGCCATGCCGTGGTCTCGTACGACGGCACCCAGGGCCGGGCCAGTTTGTACGCCGCGTCCTCGGCGCCGGAGGTGATCCGGCAGCGCACGGCGAGGATGCCGTGCGGATTGGCCCGGGCCGTGGAGGGGGCGAAGACCATGCCCTTGGGCGTGAAGTCCACGTCCCGCGCCAGCGTGCGGAAGTGGCAGTGCTCGAACACCGCCGTGGCGCGCCCGAAGACGAAGTCCACGTCGCCCTCGATGTAGCAGTCGCGGAAGTACTGCCGGTCGAAGGTGTCCAGGGCGCCGGTCTCGACGAAGAGGGTGTCCTGGTGGGCCAGGAGCCGCACGTTCTCGAAGCGGGTCCGGTCGCCGTACGTGTACGCCGCCACGGCCTGCGTCCCCGTGATCTCGGGGTGGTCGGCGCGCAGCCAGTCGTTGGCCAGGGTCAGATCGCGGACGGTCAGCCCGGGAGCCGCCGAGGTGAAGGTGGCGGAACCGGCGGTGCCGTAGGTGCCCGAACCGTCCGGCCTGGGCGTGCCGTTCGCGTTGTCGTGGATGATGACGGTGTCGCGTGGGTCCCTGCTCGCACCCCTGAGGGTCAGTCCGGCCTTGGCGGCCGGGACACTGACGACCTCGCGGTACGTCCCCGGGTGCACGACGACGGTCCAGCCCGGGCCGTCCACGGCGTCGACGGCGGCCTGGACGGAGTCGCCGGGGCGGACCTGCAGGACGCGCCGGCCCGCCGAGGCGAAGGCGGGTGCGGTGCCCGCGGCGGCCAGCCCGGCGGTGATCCCGGTGAGAAGGGCGCGCCGGTGCACTCAGCACACCTCCTTCCACGGCTCCCAGTCGCCGAGCCAGGCGGCGCGGGTCGCGGACCGGGCCTGCCTCGGGGTGAGCTGGGGCCGGTTGGCGGGGACCGTGACGGCCGCGCCCGGCCCGGTGTTGCGGTACTCGGCGAAGCGCTGGGCCTGCCACGGGTACGCGTCCGACATGTTGGCGTAGGGCGCGACCGCGTCGATGCCCGGGCCGAGCCGGGTGTCCCGCACGGTGAGCATGGGGCGGGCGGTGGTGTCGGAGCTGGGCACCCAGGGCCGGGCCAGCTTGTAGTAGCCGTCGGGTGCCTCGCTGCTGACGCGGCTGCGGGTCACCAGGTAGCCGAGCGGATTGGCCCCCGCGGTCGACGGCGCGAAGACGAAACCGTAGGGGGCGCCGGCCAGGTCGGTCCGGGACAGGGTCCGGAAGTGGCACTGCTCGAAGACGGCGGTCGCCCGTCCGAAGACGAAGTCGACGTCGCCCTCGGCGTAGCAGTGGCCGAAGTACTGGCGGGCGAAGGTGCCGAGGGCCATGGAGTCGGCGTACAGGGTGTCCTGGTGGCCGAGGAACCGGCAGTGGTGGAAGGCCGAGCGGTCGCCCTGGACCTTGAGGGCGACGGCCTGGGTGCCGGTGATGTCGGGGTGGTCGGCGCGCAGCCAGTCGTTGGCGAAGGTGATCCAGCGGGCGCTGAAGCCGTCGGCCTGGACGGTGGTGGTCGCGGAGCCTGTCGTGCCGTGGGTGCCGCCACCCGGCTTGGGCGTCCCGGCCGCGTTGTCGTAGACGACCACGACGTCACGGGGGTCCTCGCTCGCCCCGATCCAGGTCATGGCGGTGCGGGTACGGTCGACGGCCACCGTCTCCCGGTAGGTGCCGGGGGCGATGACGAGGGTGTGCCCGGACCCGTTCGCGGCGGCCACCGCGTCCTGGACGGTGGTGACGTCACCGGCGCCGCCCGGATGGACGTACAGCGTCCCGGGCGTCAGGCGCGCGGCCGGTGAGCCGTACCGGCCGAACGGGCGGGGGCGGCCGGCGGCCCGCGCGGGGGCCGCACCGAGCGCGGCGCCCGCTCCGGCGCTCACCGTCAGGAATCGTCTTCTGGACAGGGGCATGCGGGTGCTCCTTCGATGTCACTGCGGGAGAAGCCGGGGCGGGCGCACCCCCAGGGGTGCGGGCCGCCCCGGCCGGTGTCCGGGAGCGTCAGCAGATCCGGCCCGCGCCGGCCTGCCGGTCGACGATCTGCGGCACGGCCTTCGGCGAGTCCACCTTCGTGCGCAGGGTCGGCTTCCAGCCCGCGCCGGGCTTGAGGATCTCGCCGGGGATCTCCGCGTTGTGCACGGCGATGAGATCGGTCCGCTTGCCGTTGACGTAGTTGTTCTCTGCGGTGAGCGGCGCCTCGTTCCACTTCTTCAGGGTCTTGCCGGCGCCGGCCCCGGCGGGCAGCGAGAAGGCGTTGTCCGTGGCGTACAGCTGCGAGGAGGCTCCGATGCCGAAGGTGTAGGCGTACGGCTGGTCCTTGGTGACCACGAAGTGGTTGTTGTACGAGTCGACCTGCCCGAACCGCACGCGCGGGGCCCGCTCGACGATGCCCTCGAAGCGGTTGTGGTGCAGGGTGACCTTGAGTTTGCCCGTGTCGTCGGCGCCGGCGGCGTCGCTGTTGCCGATCAGCATGGTCTTGTCGTGGTCCTCGAAGGAGTTCCAGGACACCGTCACGTGGTTGGCGCCGCGCACGACGTCGAGCAGGCCGTCGTGCTGCTGGTAGACCTTGCCGAAGTAGGTCGGCAGGCTGCTGTCGGGGTAGCGCCCGTCGGTGAGGGTGTTGTGGTCGATCCACACATGGGTGGAGCCGTACACCACCACGCCGTCGTACTCGGAGTTCCAGGCGCCGGTCTTGTTGTCGTCGGTCGGGTCCCACTGCGGGAAGCAGTCGATCGGGGCCTCGAAGGCGAGGTTGCGGACGATGACGTTGTCCACGCCCTTGATCTGCAGGCTGCCGCCGCGGATCCCGGCGTCCTTCCCCACACCGACGATGGTGGTGTTGGCGGGCACGTTCGCCTTGATGGTCTTGTCCTGCGCGGCGGCCGACGCGGCCCTCAGGTCCTCCTGCTCGCCGCTGACCGGCTTGTCGTGGCCCCAGACGGCGGGGTCGTAGGCGGCGAGGTACTTCTGGAGGTCGTACCCGGCGGCCGCGAACGCGTCGCAGCCCTCGGACACGGCGTCGATCACGCCCTTGACCTTGATGATCTTCGGGGCGGACCCGCCGTCCTTCAGGGCGGCGCGGAACTGCTCCCAGGTGGTGACGGTGTAGACGTGCGCGGCGTCCGCCTGGGAGCCGCCCGTGGTCCCGGAGCCGTAGGAGGCCCACCCGTCGTTCGCCGCGAGGGTCTGGCGGGCGACGTCCCGGGGCTGGGCCTGCGCGCCGGTGCCGCTCAGGGACAGCACGAGCGCGGTGCAGCCGATGAGCACGGCCGCTCTCGCAATGGCATGATCATGACACTTCTGAACGCTCATGGTGCGGCTCTCTTCCTTCTTCGTCAGGGGTGGCACGCCGGACTACGGCCAGGTGATCCAGGACCCGGGAATCCGCTCGTCCAGCCGCCGCACATCACGCGGCCCGAGCACCCGGGTCCGCAGCAGCTCACGCGCCACGAGCCGGGCCACCTCGATGGCCCCCGGCGGATTGAAGTGCGTGTTGTCCTGCTCGGTGGCGGTCCAGTTGAAGTACTTCTTGGTCTCCTCGACCCCGAGCCGCTGCCACAGGGCGAGCGACAGCGCCTGGACGTCGAGCAGCGGGACCCGCTCCTCGCCGGCGAGCGCCCGCATGGCCGCCGGGTACTCCCCGTGCGTCGGCAGGGCCTTACCGGCGGCGTCGAACCGCCGCCGCTCCACGGAGGTCGCCAGCACCGGCCGCGCCCCACGCGCCCGGGCCCCGTCCAGGTACATCCGCAGATACTGCTGATACGTCGACCAGGGCTCGGTGTACCGGGTGGGATCCTCCGCCTTCTCGTCGTTGTGCGCGAACTGGACGAGCAGGAAGTCCCCGGGCCGGATGGCGGACAGAATCACCTTCAACCGCCCCTCGTCGACGAAGCTCTTCGAACTCCGCCCGTTCACGGCATGATTGGAGACGGCGACCCGGGATCCCTGCAGAAAGAACGGAATCGCCATTCCCCACCCGGTCTCGGGCGCGGCGTCCTTGTACTTCTGCGCGGCGGTGGAATCACCGGCGATGTAGAGAGTGGGGGTACGACGAGCACCGGCGTGAGCGGTACCGGTAGCGGCAAACGCCAGCGGAACAGAGGCTGCGGCAACAGCAACCTGTCTACGACTGAGAGACACGCGGAGTCCCTTTCTGGGGGGCGGTGTATGTCCTGCTTCAGGGGCGCGGGGCTGTGTCGATGTGCGGCTCCGCCGCGTGGGCGCGACCAGCCAGGGGCGGCCCGTACCCTGCAATCCACAGGCCGCCCCTGCGGCGAAACTCAGCAGACATCAACCCTTCTGCTGGTCCCATTCCTCCTGCGCGGCATTCAGCTGCTCGGCCATCGTGTCCAGGAAGTCCTTCGCACTCATCTTCCCGAGCAGCACCTTCTGGAAGTTCGGCTCGTTGTCGGCCTTGGAGATCGTGTTCCAGTCCGGCAGGTAATACGGCAGCTGCACGATCGTCGTCGACCCGTCCGACAACGCGTCAGCGGCCAGCTTCGTCGGCTCGGCCTTCGAGATCCACGCGTCCTTCGCCGCGTCCGTGTTCGACGGCACCTGCCCCGCCGCCTCGTTGAACTTCGAGTTCTCCGCCTTGGACGTGGCGAACTCGATGAACTTCCAGGCCGCGTCCTTGTTCTTGCCGCTCTTGAACAGCCCCAGCCCGTCGACCGGGTTGGACACCTGCACCCGCTTGCCGCCGGCACCGACCGGCTGCGGAATGCCCCGGAACTTCTCGACCCCGAGCGCCTTCACATGGTCCTGGTACGACCCCAGGTTGTGGTTCAGCATCCCGATCGTGCCGGAGTCCCACTGCGCGACCATCTTCGTGAAGTCGTTGTTGAGGTCGGCGGCCGGAGTGACCTTCTTGTACAGCGCCGCGTACTTCTCCAGCGCCGCCACGTTCTTGGGGTCGTTGACCGTGGTCTTCTCACCACTGGAGTCCCAGAACGACGTGATGCCGGACTGCCCGTACATGGCGTCCAGCGCCTGGGCGATGGAACCCGCACCACCGCGAATGGTGTAGCCGAACTCGTTCTTGCCCGAGTTCGTCAGCTTCTTCGCGGCCTCGTAGAACCGCTCCCACGTCGTCGGCTCCTCGAGCCCCGCCTTCTTGAACAGATCGGTGCGGTAGTACAGCACCCCGTTGTTCGCGGAGGTCGGGATCGAATACAGCTTGTCGTCCCCGCCGCCGGCCGCCTTCAGCGACTCGACCATGTCCTTGTTGAGCTTGCCGCTCAGCGACGACGAGCCGAGCCGCTCGTCCAGCGGTTCCAGCGCGCCCTGCGCGGCGAACCCGGCGAGCATCGCCGCGCCCACGCCGCCGACGTCCGGCAGGCCACCGCCCTGGAGGGCGGTGTCGACCTTGGACTGATATTCGGTCGAGGCGATCCCGACGTACTCGACCTTGATGTCGGGGTTGGCCTTCTCGAAGTCGGCGATGATCTCCTTCCAGCTCTCGGTGCGGACACCGCCGTTGTTGTCCCAGAAGACGATCTTGCCCTTGCCGCTTCCGTCGGCGCCCTTGTCGCCGCCCGCCCCGCTGCCGTCGTCGCCGCAGGCGGTCGCGGTCAGCGCGAGCACGGCCCCCAGGGCCACGGCGGCCGAGGTGCGGCGGCGCCCGCCTCTGCTGCCAGTGTGATTGCTGATCTTCATTGGTCGGCTCTCTTCTTCTGGATCCAGCGAACTTGACGGTGTGGGGGTGGGTGTGGGGGTGGGTCAGCGGTGGGTGTGCGGTGCCCAGCCGTCGGCGCCCGCCAGATAGGCGGTGACGGTGTGGGAGCGCGCGTCCCGGTCGCTCATCTGCGGGCGGTCCGGGGTGACCGACGCGCCCGGGCCGTAGGTGCGGTACTCGGTGAACCGCGCGTCCTTCCACGAGAAGCCGCTCATGTCGGTCCACGGCGAGGCCTTGATCGCGGCGGGCAGGCGGGTGTCGCGGATCAGCACCTGGGCGACCGCGTTCGGCTCGCCGCCGGGGTGCCAGGGCCTGCCGAGGTGGAAGCTGCCGGCCGGCGCGTCGCTCACGATCTTCGAGCGGGTGATCAGGAACCCGTGCGGGTTGCCCGTCCAGGTCGAAGCGGCGGTGACCCACCCGTTGTTGGTCGTCGACCCGCGGCTGAGCGCCTTGATGACGGACCGTTCGATCACGGTCGTGGCACGCCCGTAGATGAAGTCGACGTCGCCCTCGATGTAGGAGTCGCGGACATACACCCGGCTGATCACGTTCAGCTTGGGGCTGTCGGTCATCAGGGTGTCCTGGTTCCCCAGGAAGGCCGTGTTCTCGAAGACGATCCGGTCGCCGGTCGTCTTCATGGCGAGGGCCTGCTCGCCCTTCAGCTCGAAGGCGGCCTCGTCGAAGTCGTTGCTGAAGGTGAGGTTGCGGGCGGTGACGTCGTTCGCCGCGATCCGCACCGTGGCGCTACCCGTCGAACCCCCGTACTCGGCCGGCGTGTCGAAGACGATGACGGTGTCGGAACGGTCGTGTCCGGTCCCCCGCAGCAGGATCTTCGGCTTGGCCGCCGGGATGAACACCTTCTCGCGGTAGGTGCCCGGCGCGACGGCGATCGTCACCGGCACGTCGTTGCCGTCGGGGACGGCGTCCACGGCGGCCTGCACGGTCGGGTAGGCCCCCGGGACGTCGAGGGTCACACCGATCCGCTGCTGCGGCCCGGAGGACTTCTTCACCAGGGCGGGGACGGCAGCGGCGGGGTCGAGCCGGTAGTCGTAGAAGTCCCGCGGGTCGAAGGCGGCACCCCACTCGTCGGTCCGCCCGCTCGTCTTCCTCAGGATCGATCCGCGCTCGACCAGCTCCGCGGTGGTGTCGGCCTGGTAGGGGTGCTGGACCCGGTCGTAGTAGCTGTTCTCGATGACCATCTTGGTGCGGCCCCGGGACCAGTTCCCGTACGTCCACACAGGGTCGCCGTCGGCCACCTGCGCCGAGACGTAGTTGTTGTAGAGGTGCGCGTAGGCGCAGTTGTCCGCCGAGGGGTTGCGCTGCTTCGTGCCGGTGAACCAGTTGTGGTCGATGGTGATCTGGGTCCGGACGTTGTCCGTCCAGCCGATCCCGAACGCCTTGTTGTGGTTGCTGAACTGGTTGTAGGAGACGGTGACGTACTGGCTGTCCTTGCGGATGTCGAGCAGGCCGTCGCCCATGTGCGTGAAGCGGTTGTGGTCGATCCATACGTGGTGGACGGAGTCCATCTGGATGGCGTCGAAGTCGGTGGTCTTGCCGTCCCAGTCGCCCTCGACGTAGGAGTCGCGGATCGTCAGGTTGCGGATGATGACGTTGTGCGTGCCCGGGTTGAGGTGCAGTTCGCCGTGGACGATCTCACCGGCGTCCCCGACGCCGATGATCGTCTTGTTCGAGGCGACGACGATGTTCGAGCCGAAGGGCTCGACGGCGACCGTCCCCGCCACCCGGATGACGTACGGCTCCTCGGCGGCCGCGTACTTCGCCAGCGAGGCCTGGTCGGTGACCGTGACGACCTTGCCGCCCGCCCCTCCCGTGGTGCCTCCCGCCAGCGAGGCGAAGCCATGGGCCTGGTCGGTCCAGCGGGCTGCCGTCGGTGCGGACATCGCGGCGGGGGCGGGTTCGGCGGCCCCCGCCTCACTGGTCACGCCAAGTCCCAGGGCGGCGACCAGACCGGCTACGGCGGCCAGGGCGACACCCGGTCTGGGCAAGCGCTTGCTACGGAGGTGCGTCATTGCGGCTCCAACAGGCGTGAGGGGGTACGGGCGCGGTGGATTACAGGGCGGTGATCCGGAACTGCGTGAACGTCGCGGCGCCCGCGTGCCCCTGACCGGCGGGCGCGAGGGCGAAGAGGCCGAGCAGGGCTCCGACCCAGCGCCACGGGGTGGCGGTGAAGACGGGGCCGGACGGACGGAATCCGTCGCCGTCGCCGACGTCCGCGGAGAAGCGGCACCGTGCCCCCGCGCCGATCTCGATCCGCAGCCGGGCCCGGCCCTCGGGGGCGATGCGGGGGTGCGCGGCGTCGCGCTCCCTCTCCGCGACGCCCTCGGCGAACCGGTGCACGAGGTGGACGGTGCCGTCCGTGCCCCGCTGGAGGCCGATCCAGCCGAACGCGTCCCCGAGGAGCGCGAGCCCGGCCCGGGCGCCGGGCTCGTCGCTGTCGAGGCGCAGCTCCACCTCGGCGGCGCAGGGCGCGCCGGGCAGCCGTTGGGTCAGCACGTGGGGCAGTTTCCGCAGGTCGTGGGCGTCTGCCGAGCGGACGCAGGTGAGCCGCAGTCCGTCCCCGGAGTGCTGGGTGGCCCAGCCGTCGCCCGGGTTGGCCGTCCACTGCCACTGGCGGCCGTACCGTCCGCCGGGGAAGTCGTCGTCGGTGGCGGGGGCGGAGGGCGGCTGCGGCGGCAGGGCGGGGCGTCGGTGTTCGGCGACGGGGGCGCCGTCGTCCCCGAGCACCGGCCAGTCTCCCCCACTCTCGGCTTCGCTCGAGCGGGAGGTGCCCCCATGGCCCCAGCGCATGGGCTGGAGGTGGACGACCCGGCCGTAGGCGCCGCGCTGCTGGAAGTGCAGGAACCAGTCCTCGCCGGACGGGGTGCGCACCCAGCCGCCCTGATGGGGGCCGTTGACGTCGGTGTCCTTCTGCTCCAGGACGATCCGCTCCTCGTACGGCCCGAAGAAGCCGCGCGAACGGAAGGCGCCCTGCCAGCCGGTCTCCACGCCGCCGGCCGGGGCGAAGATCCAGAACCAGCCGTCGTGACGGTAGACCTTGGGGCCTTCGAGGGTGAACCAGCCGGGTATGCGGTCCCCGTCGACGATGACCTTGCCCTCGTCGAGGAGGCCGGTGGCGTCGGGGCGCATCCGGTGGCCGGTGAGGCGGTTCTTGACGCCGGAGCGGGACTTGGCCCAGGCGTGGACCAGGTAGGCCTCTCCGGTCTCCTCGTCCCACAGGGGGCAGGGGTCGATCAGGCCCTTGCCGGCCTTCAGCAGGTGCGGGCGGGTCCAGGGACCCCTGATCTGCGGGGCGTTGATCTGGAAGACGCCCTGGTCGGGGTCGCCCCAGAAGATCCAGAAGCGTTCGTCGTGATACCTGAGAGACGGGGCCCAGACGCCGCAGTCGTGCCGGGGTCTGTCGAACTCGGCGGCCGGTTCGAGGCGTTCCAGGGCGTGGCCCACCAGGGTCCAGTTGACCAGGTCCCGGGAGTGCAGCAGTGGCAGTCCGGGGGCCCGGCCGAAGCTGGAGGCGGTCAGGTAGAAGTCGTCGCCGACGCGGACGACGTCGGGGTCGGACCAGTCGGCGTCGAGGATGGGGTTGCGGTAGGTCTCAGAGGTCACGGGCTCACCAACAGGCGAGGTCTCGGACGTCACGGGCTCACCCCCTTGCGAGGTCTCTGCGGTCACGGGCTCACCGCCTTGCGGACCAGGGATGCCGCAGCGTCCCGGTCGAGTCGGCCGTCGGCGACGACGGTGACCACCCGGCGCACCACGGTCTCGCCCGGCGGGAGTGGTACGCGCTCCTCGTGCGCCAGGGAGGATCCGACGCCCGGGTACTCCCCGGTGCGCACGAACCACGGGTCGCGGCGGGTCTGTTCGGTCGCGCCGGCGAAGACCAGCGTCCAGGTGCCGCCCCGCAGGGCGAGCCAGTCGGCGGGCCGGCCGTGGACCTCGTCCTCACCGTCGGCCCCGGCCGTGAAGACCTCCGCCGCCGAGTCCTCCTTGCGGGCCCGCCAGAAGAAGCCCCCGTAGGCCGCGCCCGGGCGCCCGTTGGTCGCGGGGCTGCCGATCGACAGGGGGCCCTCGGTGACGTTGGTGAGGGAGAAGGTGAGGTCCAGCGCCCAGGCCTGGTCGGTGAGTTCGGTGGCGGCCACCGTACGGCGCTCGCGCAGCAGCTCGCCGTCCGCGGCCACCCAGCGCAGCTCCTCCACGAAGCCGTCGGGGTCGCGCAGCTGGAAGGCGATGTGCCGCTGCGAGCCGTGGTTGTCGAGCTCGGTCGGGCCCTGGTCGCGGACGTAGGTGCGCCCGCCCCAGAAGTTGAACCCCTCGACGTCGGGAACGGCGACACCGACGCCGAGGTGGTGTGCGTGGTCGGCCGGGGCGAGTTCGGTCACGGCCGTGCCGGCCAGGGTGGTGACGGGGTGCAGGTAGGGGCGCGGGGAGAGCCGGGCGGGCAGTTCGGGCCGGGTGACGTAGCGGCCGACAGGCCGGCCCGCGACGCGCAGGACCGTGGTGTCGTTGCTGGTCATCGGGTGTTCACCTCGTTCGGCAGGTGCTCCGCGGACAGGGCCCAGGGGGCGCCGAGCTCGGAGTAGAGGGAGAGGGTGTCGGCGGCGGCCGCGACGAGTCCGTCGATGCCGGGCACCACCCGGCGGTTCTCGCCGGGGATCCGGTGCCAGGCGGTGTCCGGCAGCGGCGCCGGGTCGGGGGCGGTGCGGATGGCCTCCACGACCTTCATGAAGGCCCCGGTCTCGTCCGGCGGGACCAGCAGGTCCGCGCCGGTGGTGAGGTGGTCGACGAGGTTCTCCAGCAGGTCGGTGCGACCGTGCTCGGACTCCTGCGGGCCGTGCCCCGCACGCTGCAGCAGCACCCGGTCCTGCTTGTACCAGAAGGTGATCCGGCCGCTGTCGCCGTGCACGAGGACGTACGGCTCGTCCGACTCCTCGGCGCACAGCGTCGCGGCGACGGTCACCGGGTGGCCCTGCGTGGTGGTGACGCGGACACAGGAGGTGTCGTCGGACTCGATGGCGTTGGCGCGCAGCAGCTCGGTCTCGATGCCGGTGACGTGCTCGGCGCGGGTGCTGCCGCCGAGCGCGAGGGCGGTGGCGACGGCGTGGGCGAGGGGGTTGGTCAGCGCCCCGTCGATCACGTCGACGCCGTTCAGCCGCCGCTTGCCCGCCCAGGGCGCCCGCCGGAAGTAGTCCTCGTCGCGGACCCAGGCACCGGCCCCGCCGAGCCCGACCAGTTTCCCGATCGCGCCCTGCTCGATCAGCTCGCGGACGGCGGGCAGGGCGTGCGAGCCGAGCGACTGGAAGCCGATCTGGCAGACGACTTTGGCCGCGGCGACCCCGTCGGCCATCCGGCGGAACTCGGCATAGGAGGGGGCGGGCGGCTTCTCCAGGAGGAGGTGCACCCCCCGCTCGGCCGCCGTGAGGGCGAGGTCGGTGTGGGTCGGGATCGGGGTGCAGATCACCGCGACCCGGGCGCCGGTGGCGTCCAGCAGGGCGCCGAAGTCGGCGGACTGCTCAGGTGTGCCCAGGTCGCCCAGTTCCTCCTCGGTCAGCGGTGTCAGCTCGCAGATCCCGACGAGCCGGACGATGCCCTTGTGCTGGAGGCGGCGGATGTTCTCGACGTGCCAGCGGCCGTGACCGCGGGCCCCGGCGAGGACGACGGGCAGGGGTGTGCTCGGGGATTCGCTCATGGTGTCGATCATGCGACCGGTCATGGGATCCTCCCCGCACCCGCGCCGCGGGCCACCGCCCGGTCGGCCGCGCGGGCGCTGTCGATCGGGCCGTGCAGCGTGGGCGTCCAGCCCACATCGGCCGTCAGATCGCGCTCGCTGCCCGAGTTGTAGGCGTTGTAGATCGCGAGCAGGTCGACCGGGAAGCCGTTGAAGAGCGTGCCGCTCTGGTGCAGGGCGCTGCCGTTCCAGCTCTTGACCAGGTCGGCGACCTCCACGTGGCCGGGCGCGTGGAAGGCGTTGTTCTCGGCGTGGATCCTCGACTCGGTGGAGACGCCGAGGGAGTAGCGGTAGTCGTCGCCGGTGATGTCGTAGCGGTTGTTGTAGACGTGGACCTGGCCGAAGCGGACGCGTGGGGCGCGCTGGAGGACGGACTCGAAGGCGTTGTGGTGCAGGGTGACGCGGAGTTTGCCGCGGTCGCTGGTCGCCGTGTCGCTGTTGCCGATCAGCATCGCCTTGTCGTGGCCGGCGAAGCGGCTCCAGGAGACGGTGACGAGGTCGGAGCCGCCTGTGATGTCCAGCAGGCCGTCGTGGCGCAGGTAGTTGCGGGCGAAGTAGGTGGGTTCCTTCGCGTCGGGGTGGCCCTTGTCGCTCAGGGTCACATGGTCCACCCACACATGGGTGGCCCCGGTCAGCCAGATGTTGTCGTAGGCCGTCTTCCAGTCGCCGAGGCCGCCGGTGTTGGGCTGCCAGACGGGGAAGCAGTCGTAGGCGTCGCGCAGGTCGAGGTTGCGGACGATGACGTTGTCCGCGTCCTTGATCTGGAGGCTCGCGCCCTTCAGGACGGCCGAGTCGCCGAGTCCGACGAGGGTGGTGTTCGAGCCGACGGGCAGCACGACCCGTTCGGCCTGCCGCGCGGCGGACGCCTTGCGGGCCTCCTCCTGGGGGCCGCTGGGCTTGGCGGAGCCCCAGGTGCGGGGGTCGTAGGCGGCGAGGTACTTCTTCAGGGCGTAGCCGCCGGTGGCGTAGTCGGCGCAGTCCAGGCGGTCGCCGTCGTCGTCGGTGTTGGCGTCGATCGTCCCGGCGATCTTGATGATCTTCGGGGTGTCGCTGCCGCCGTCGAGGGCGCGGGCGAGGCCGGCCCGGTCGGTCACGGTGAAGACGTGGGCGTCGTCGGCGGCGGCACCTCCGGTGGTCCCGGCGCCCTCCGCCGCCCAGCCGTCGTTCGCCGGGAGGGTGTCGCGGCCGATGTCCCGGGCCTCGGCGTGCGCGGGCACGCAGAGCACGCCCAGCAGGGAACAGGCGACGGTCAGCTGCCGGAGCCTCATCCCTTCACCGCCCCCGCGCTGAACCCGGTGATCAGCCACTTCTGGATGAAGGCGAACACGATCACCACCGGGACGGCCGCGATGATGCCGCCCGCGGCGAGGGCGCCCAGGTCGACGCTGTCGGCGCTCATCAGGGAGTTGAGGCCGACGGGGATCGTCTGCTTGTCCTGGTTGTTCAGGAACATCAGGGCGAACAGGAAGTGGTTCCAGGAGTGGACGAAGGCGAACGAGCCGACGGCGATCAGACCGGGCCGCAGCAACGGCAGCACCACGATACGAAAGGCCGTCATGCGGTTGCAGCCGTCGACCCAGGCCGCCTCCTCCAGGGTGTAGGGCACGTTCTTGATGAAGTTGCTGATCAGGATCATCGACAGCGGCAGCTGGAAGACCGTCTCGGCGAGGATGACACTGCCGAGCGAGTTGATCATCTGGAGCTCGGCGAAGATCTCGAACAGCGGCACCAGCAGCAGCGCGCCCGGCACGAACTGGGAGCACAGCAGGGCCAGCATGAACGCCCGCTTGACCTTGAAGTCGAACCGGGCCAGGGCGTAGCCGCCGGCCAGCGCGACGAGGGTCGTCATGAGCAGGGTGGCGACGCCGACGAGCACGCTGTTGGTGAAGTAGGTGCCGAAGCTGCGGTCCGTCCAGACCTTCTCGAAGTGGTCGAAGGTCATCGGCCAGGGCACGAGCGAGGTCGAGCCGGCCGGGCGCAGCGAGAAGAGCAGGATCCAGTAGAAGGGGATGAGGGTGAAGATCAGGTAGATGCCCAGGGGCAGGTAGATCTGCCAGCGGGGTGCCTCGTCCCAGGCCCGCTGGCCCTTGGTGGGGCGCGGCGGTTCGGGGGTGGCGGGCACGGGGGCGGGCACCGTCTTGGTGGCTTCCTTGACGCTCACTTGCTCTCGCCTCCGAACTTGCTCAGGCGCAGGTAGACCATCGAGCAGAAGAGCAGGATCACGAACGCCACCGTGGTCAGGGCCGACGCGTAGCCGAAGTTGTGGGCGTCGACGGATGTGTTGGCGATGTACAGCGGCAGCGTGGTCGTCTCGCCCGCGGGGCCGCCGCCGGTCAGGGTGTAGAGCAGGTCGACGTTGTTGAACTCCCACACCGCGCGCAGCAGCGTGGACAGGATGATGGCGTCCTTCAGGTGCGGCAGCGTGATGTGCCAGAACTGCTTGACGCGGCTCGCGCCGTCGACCTCGGCGGCCTCGTAGAGGTCCTTGGAGACGGACTGGAGGTCGGCGAGGATGAGGATCGCGAAGAACGGCACCCCGCGCCACAGGTCCGCCACGACCGCCGCCGGGAACACGGTCGAGGTGTCCGACAGCCAGCTCGTCCCGTAGGAGCCGATGCCCATGTCGGCCAGGTAACGGGTGACGCCCGTCTGGGAGTTGTAGAGCAGCACCCAGATCGCGGAGGTCAGCACGCCGGAGACGGCCCACGGGGAGAACACCAGGGCGCGTCCCAGGCCCCGGCCCACGAAGGTCTGGTTGACGATGAGGGCGAGCGCGAGGCCGAACAGCAGTTGGAGGCCGACCTCGACGACGACCCACTTGGCGCTGAAGACCAGCGTGTCCCAGAAGACGGGGTCCTTGGTGAAGGCGTGGACGAAGTTGTCGAAGCCCGCGTAGCCGTTCCGCCACGGCTTGGTGGGGTTGTAGTTCTGCAGGCTGTAGTAGAAGACGCTGATGACCGGGTAGGCGATGAACCCCAGCATCAGCAGGGCGGCCGGCGCGATCAGCAGGTACGGGAGCCTGCGCGGCGTGGCGGAGGCCCGGCGCCGCCGGGGTGGCGCGGGCGGTTTCGCCACGGCTGCGGCTTGGGCCATGACAGGGTCTCCGATCTGGGTACGGTCGTACGGGAAGCGCTTTCTCGATGTGCGGGAGTCCGCCGGGAAGCGCGGTACGGGTGCCTCGTGCGGCGATGGTGCCTCGTGCGGCGGTGTGGCGAGTGCGGACTCGTTGTGCTCTGTCGCGCCGTTCCCCGCGCCCCTGAGTGGGACCGGTCAACCGGCGTAGGGATCCGGGGCCTTGCCGGGCCGTGCCAGGAACTCGAAGTCGCAGCCGGTGTCGGCCTGGGTGATCTGGTCGTTGTACAAGGCGCCGTAGCCGCGTTCGTAGCGGGTGGGCGGTGGCGTCCAGTCCTTGCGGCGGATCTCCAACTCCTCGTCACTCACGTTGAGTTGGAGGGTGCGGGCCTCGACGTCCAGGGTGATCGAGTCACCGCTGCGGACCAGGGCCAGCGGGCCCCCGACGTACGACTCGGGCGCGATGTGCAGGGCGCACGCGCCGTAGCTCGTGCCGCTCATCCGCGCGTCGGAGATGCGGACCATGTCCCGGACGCCCTGCTTGAGCAGGTGGTCGGGGATGGGGAGCATGCCGTACTCGGGCATGCCCGGGCCACCCTTGGGTCCGGAGTTGCGCAGCACCAGGACGCTGTCCGCGGTGATCCCCAACTCCGGGTCGTTGATGGTGCGTTGCATGGTCTTGTAGTCGTCGAAGACGACGGCGGGGCCGGTGTGCTTGAGCAGGCGCCGCTCGGCGGCGATGTGCTTGATGACCGCGCCGTCCGGACAGAGGTTGCCGCGCAGTACGGCGACACCGCCCTCGGCGGCGACCGGGTTCTCGCGGGTGCGGATGACGTCGTCGTCGTGGACGACGGCGCTCTCGATCTGCTCCCCCAGGGTGCCGTTGACGGTGGGCCGGTCCAGGTGCAGCAGGTCGGTGATCCGCGAGAGGAAGGCGGGCAGACCTCCGGCGAAGTGGAAGTCCTCCATGAGGTACCTCTGCCCGCCGGGGCGGACGTTGGCGAGCACCGGCACGGTCCGGGCGATGCGGTCGAAGTCGTCGAGGGTGAGCTCGACCTGGCAGCGCCCCGCCATCGCGATCAGGTGGATGACGGCGTTGGTGGAGCCGCCGAGCCCGAGCACCGTGGTGACGGCGTCCTCGAAGGCCTCGCGGGTGAGGATCCGTGACGGCTTGAGCCCGGTCCAGGCGAGCTCCACGGCACGGCGCCCGGAGGCGGCGGCCATCCGCTCGTGCCCGGAGTCGACGGCCGGGATGGAGGAGGCGCCCGGCAGGGTCATACCGAGGGCCTCGGCCGCGGCCGTCATGGTCGACGCCGTCCCCATGGTCATGCAGTGACCGGGCGACCGCGCCAACCCGCCCTGTAGCTCCCGCAGTTCGCAGTCGGTCAGGTTGCCCGCGCGGTGCTCGTCCCAGTACTTCCACATGTCGGTGCCGGACCCGAGGGTCTCGCCGCGCCAGTGGCCCGGCAGCATCGGCCCCGCGGGCACGAAGAGGGCCGGCGCGTCGGCCGAGGCCGCGCCCATGAGCAGGGCGGGCGTCGACTTGTCGCAGCCGCCGAGCAGCACCGCCGCGTCGACCGGGTACGACCGCAGCAGCTCCTCCGTCTCCATCGCGAGCAGGTTGCGGTAGAGCATCGGGGTCGGCTTCTGGTACGTCTCGGAGAGCGTGGCGACCGGGAACTCCAGTGGGAAGCCGCCGGCCTGCCACACCCCCCGCTTGACCGCCTCGGCCCGCTCGCGCAGATGGACGTGGCAGGGGTTGATGTCGGACCAGGTGTTCAGGACGGCGATCACCGGGCGGCCCTGGTACTCCTCCGCCTCGTAACCGAGCTGGCGCATCCGGGCGTTGTGCGACCAGGTGCGCAGCTGGCCCTCGGCGCCGTACCACTGATGACTCCTGAGGTCCTCGGGGCGCAGTCTGCCGGTCATATCGACCACCCCGCGGCGATCGCGGCGACCTCGGCGCGCTGTTCCTCCCGGAGGGTGCGGCTCGGCGGGCGGACCTCGCGGCGGCACAGGCCGAGGGAGGCGAGGGCCTCCTTGACGACGGTGACGTTGTCGGCGGAGCCGTTCGCGGCGCGCAGCTCCTCGAAGCGGCGGATCTGCTCCCAGACCTTCATCGCGGCCCGGTAGTCGCCGGCGCGCAACGCCTCGATCATGTTCAGGGAGACCGCCGGGGCGACGTTCACCAGCCCCGAGGTGAAGCCGGTGGCACCGGCGGAGAAGTAGGAGGGGGCGTACGGCTCGGCGAGCCCGGCGACCCACACGAAGCGTTCCAGACCCGCGTCCCGGGCGAACGCGGCGAACCTGGCCGCGTCGGGAACGGCGTACTTCACGCCGATGACGTTCGGGCAGTGGTCGGCGAGTTCGGCGAGCCGGGCGCCGGTGAGCTGCGCGTTGCGGATGTACGGCACGACGCCCAGCTCGGGCACGGCCTCGGCGATGGCGCGGTGGTAGTCGACCCAGCCGGCCTGCGAGACATAGGGGTGGACGGGCTGGTGGACCATCACCATCTGGGCGCCGAGCTCCCGGGCGTGCCGGGCGGAGGCGACGGCGGTCGGGATGTCGTGTCCGACACCGACCAGGACGACGGCCCGCTCCCCGGCCTCGTCGATCGTCAGCTCCGTGACGAGCCGGCGCTCTTCGGGGGTGAGGGCGTAGAACTCGCCGGTGTTGCCGTTCGGAGTGAGGGTGGTGATGCCGCCGTCGAGCAGGCGGCGCAGCAGGGCCCGGTGGGTGTCCCGCGCGACGGAGCCGTCCTCGGCGAACGGGGTCACCGGGATCGCCACCACGTCGGCCAGGGCCGCCCGCTGGGTCTCGAACGCCACGCTGCTCATTACTGACCTTCCTGTTCCAGTGCCGCCTCGGGGAAAGCGCGCTGCACGAAGGACGCGATGTGGGCGTGCAGGGCACGCGCCGCGCCGTCGGCGTCACCGTCGAGGGCGAGCCGCAGGATCTCCCGGTGCTCGCCGGCCTCCCGCTCCCAGGAGGGAGAGGCTGCCCAGGCGACGGCGGAGACCAGGGCGGCCTGGTCGCGGACCTCGTCGAGCATCCGGCCGAGCAGCGGGTTGCCGCACGGCAGGTACAGGGCGCGGTGGAACTCCCGGTTGGCGAGGGAGCGTTCGGCGGTGTCGGTGGCGGCGTCGGCCCGGGTCAGCGCCTCGCGGGCGACGTCCAAGGAGGCCCCGCGCTGCACGGCCCGCTTCAGCGCCTCGGGCTCCAGCAACAGCCGTACGTCGTAGACCTCGCGCGCCATGTCCGCGTCCACCATGCGCACGGTGACGCCCTTGTACTGGCTCATCACGACCAGCCCGGTCCCGGCGAGGGTCTTGAGCGCCTCGCGCACCGGGGTCTTCGACACCCCGAACTGCGCGGCGAGCTCGGTCTCGACCAGCGCCTGCCCGGGCGTCAACTGCCCGGTGAGGATGCGGTGTTTGATCCCCTCCAGCACGTACTGCGTGCGGGAGGGGATCGGCGTGGGCACAGAGGTCATGCGCGCCTCTCGGATCTCGCGTCTCGGTGGATCGCGTATCGGATCTCGCGTATCGCGTCTCATATATGACGTACGAAGTACGACGCGATGACGGTAGGAGGGCGCGTGGGGTTCGTCAATGCTTTCGGCAAAGAAACAGCAATCGCTTTCTACGAAGCGCCTTCTGGGGTGATGCGTTCGCACGTGGTGCGTTCTGGCGTGGTGCGTCCTGGCCTGGCGCATCCTGACCTGGCGCATCCTGACCTGGCGCATCCTGGCCTGGCGCGGGCTGGCCTGCGTCCTACCTGGCGCGTCCTGACCTGACGCGGGCTGGCCTGGCGCGTCCTACAGGGCGCGCGTCCACCCCGGGTCCCGCCCGCTCAGCCCGATCGCGCGGTCCAGCAGGGACGCGTCCGCCTCGGCGGCGACGATCGGGCCGAAGATGGCGCCGCGCTGTGGGTCGTCGGCGGACGCGGCGAGGAAGTCGTGGCTGGCCCGGAGTGCGGCCGGGTCGGGGGTGTACGGCCGGCCGGTCGCGCGGGCCAGGTCCCAGCCGTGGATCACCAGTTCGTCGGCGGCGACGAGGCCGGCGATCTCACCGGGCAGGTCGACGCCGCCGGCCCGGGTCATGCCGGTCCAGGCGGCCGGGTCCCGCCAGGCCTCGGCCATCTCGGCGAGCACCTTGGGCAGTTCCTCGCGCCAGTCGGGCCCGAGCTCCGGCAGGGAGGAGCCCGGGCTGGTGTCGGTCGTGACGCCGAGGTCCTTGCCGCCGGCGTCCCGGAAGGCGCCGGCCAGGTGGGTCAGGTGGGCCAGCATGTTGCGTACCGCGTACTCGGGGCAGGGTGTCGGGTCGGCCAGTTGCTCGTCGGTGACGGCCTCGGCGAGGCGGGCCACGACCGCCGCCTGCGGTCCGAGGTCGAGGGTCGGGTTCGGGGTCGTGTCGGTCATCCGCTGCTCCTCCTGGTTGCGCTCTCGGGAGGTAGACCGACGGCGGCCGCGGAACTCATCGCCCGGACGCGCGTTTCCCAAGGCACCTTCCCGATGCCCGCGCACGGGCCTTAGCGCCACGATGACCAGGCATGACGACCAAGACGACCTGGCCCGTGGCGCGCGTCCTGCGGGACCGCGACGCGGGCCTGTACCTCTCCGGCGTGGTGGTCTCCGGCTTCGGCACCTCCGCCCTGTGGCTGGCGTCCGGCGTGTGGGTGAAGGACCTGACCGGCTCGGACGGCCTGGCCGCGCTGTGCATGCTCGCCATGTGGCTGCCGACCCTGGCGGGGCCGCTGCTGGGCGGCCTGGCCGACGGCCGCCGCCGCAGACCCCTGCTGATCGGCGTGAACCTGCTCCTGGGCGTGCTGCTGCTCGCCCTCGTGCGCGTCGACACCCCGGGCGACCTGTGGCTGCTGTACGCGGTGCTGTTCGTGTACGGCGCGGCGGGTGTCGTTCACGACGCGGCCGAGTCGGCGCTCGTGGCGACCGCCGTCGAGCCGTCCCTGCTGGGCGACTTCAACGGCCTGCGCACCACCGCCACCGAGGGCATGAAACTCCTGGCCCCGCTGGCGGGCGCGGGTCTCTACGCGGCGCACGGCGGCGCGGGCGTCGCCCTCCTGGACGCGGCCACCTTCGTGCTGGCCGCGGGGCTGTACACGGCGCTGCGGGTGAGGGAGGAGAAGCCCGCGCCGCCCACCGGCAGCCGTCGGCGGCGGACCGCCGAGGGCGTCCGGCACCTGTGGGCGCACCCCGTGCTGCGCCCCCTGGTCCTGGCGGGCGGCGCCACGATGCTGTGCGCCGGCCTGAACGGGGCGATGGTGTACGCCGTCGTCGACGGCCTGGGGCACTCCCCCGCGTACACGGGCGTGCTCTACGCCGTGCAGGGCGCCGGTTCGGTCGCGGTCGGTCTGCTCTCCGGCCCCGCCCTGCGCCATCTGGGGGCGCGGCGCTTCGCGGCGTCCGGCATCGCCCTGCTGGCTCTCGCGGTGGCACTGCGGGCGGTGCCGTCCGACCCGGTGGCGCTGGTGTGCGGCGCGGCGATCGGCATGGGGCTGCCCGCGGTGCTGATCGCCGCGCTGACGTCCGTGCAGCGCGAGACGCCCGGTGCGCTGCTGGGCCGGGTCACGGCCACCGCCCACACGCTGGTGTTCACACCGAACGTGATCGGGCTGGCCGCCGGGGCGGCCCTGGTCGAGCTGGTGGACCACCGGCTGGTGCTGGTGACCCTGGGCATGGCCCTGCTGGTGACGGCGGCAGCGCTGTGCGCTCCTCCGGCCGGTGTCGAAGCCGTCCCGCTCCGGTGACGGCCGACCCGCCGCCTCAGAGCCCGGCGAGGGCGGAGCGGACCGTCTCCAGGTCGTCGTCGGATGCCAGCCCGGCGTGATACAGCCGCAGTTCGGTGGCGCCGAGCCGCCGTGCCTCGGCGGCGTCGGCGGCGAGGGTGCCCGGGCTGCCGCCCATCCCCGAGACCACGGTGAAGTTGGCCGCGATGACGGCGCCCTCGCGCTCCTGCCGTGCGAACGGCGTGAGCGTGCCGGTGCCACCCGCGCAGGGCACGACCACACCGTCCGCGACGGACAGGATGTGTGCCGGGTCGACCCCGGGGTTGGCGCCGACGTGGTACGACACCGGGTCCGCGTGCAGCAGCACCTGGAAGCCGTCGGGAGCGGCCGCCCGGACCGCCGCGACGGCCTGCTCCTGGAGCGTGCGGGCGGTGTCGTCGCGGTACGCGCGCGTGGTGTGCGCGAGCGTCTCGCCGAGGAGCTTCTCGATGCCCGCCCAGCCTCCGTCGGAGGGCGCCCCCTGCCACACCGGCTCCAGGGCGGTCCGTACGGCGGCCGCCAGCCGGTCGGCGTCGAGGCCGTGCCGGCCGTAACCCTCCCGGCAGGACGGGCAGAAGCACAGCGCCATCAGGTACTGCCCGGCGTCCCCGAGGCCGATGCCGCCGGTCTTGTCGTGGGCGTGCAGATGCTGCAGGCCGTACCAGCCGAGGGACTCCAGCTCGGTGCCGCGCGCCCCGGGCCGGACGGCCGCCTCGGCCGCCAGGTCGGTCAGGTACGCGCGGGTGGCGGGCTGCGCGATGCACGGCGCCCAGGGGTAGCGGTCGCCGTAGGCGTTGACGACCGAGGTGTCCGGGTGTTCGGCGCCCAGGCGGGAGTTGTGTGCGAGGACGACCCAGGTGTGCACCTCCAGACCGGCCTCGGTGAGCGCGCCGGCGGCCTGGCCGAAGGCGTCCCCCGGGGCCCAGTCGCCGGCCGCGTAGGGGCGCAGCTCGCGTCCGGCCCAGCGGTCGTCCGCCGGGTACAGCACCGCGGCGTGCTCGGCGGTGACGATGCGGTGGCGCGGGTGACGGGGCGTGAGGGCGCGGGTGGAGTGGTAGGCGGCGGCGAGCGTCACCTGTGCCACGCCCAGCGCGGCGATGCGCGCGGGTGCCTCCGGGTCGCCGTTGACGTCCCAGGGGTAGACGAATGTCGACGCCTTCACGTGGCCTCCTCCAGCAGTGCGTAGCCCCGCTCGATCACTTCGGCGAGCTGCTTCACATGATCCCCGGCCGGCTCGTGCAGCGGGGGCCGCACCTCCCCGACGTCGAGGCCGCGCAGCCGTACACCGGCCTTGACCAGGGCGACCGCGTAACCGCGGCCCTGGGCGCGCAGTTCGACGAACGGGCGGTAGAAGCCGTCCAGGAGCTTGTCCACGGTGGTGGCGTCGCCGGTCCGCAGGGCCTGGTGGAAGGCGAGGGCGATCTCCGGCGCGAAGCAGAACACGGCGGACGAGTAGAGCGTCACGCCGAGGGCGCGGTAGGCGAGCTGGGTCTGCTCGGCGGTCGGCAGGCCGTTGAAGTAGAGGAAGTCGCCCGGGGTCTCGGCGCGGACGGCGCTGATTATGCGCTGCATGAGGTCGAGGTCGCCGAGCCCGTCCTTCAGGCCGATGATCCCGTCCGTGCGGGCGAGTCCGACGACCGTCCCCGGGGTGAACACGGCGTTGTCGCGCTGGTAGACGATGACCGGCAGGGCGGTGGCGGCGGCCACTTCGCGGTAGTGCCGCAGCAGCCCCTCCTGGCCGGCGACGACGAGGTAGGGCGGCATGGCGAGCAGCCCGTCCGCCCCGGCGGCCTCGGCGAGGCGGGCGTAGCGCACGGCGAGCGCGGTGCCGTACCCGGCGCCGGCGACGACCGGGACGCGCCCGTCGGCGGCCTCGACGGCGGCCCGTACGCAGGCTTCGAACTCCTCGGGCGTCAGCGCGTGGAACTCGCCGGTGCCGCAGCAGGCGAACACCGCGGCGGCTCCGGCCTCCACCCCGCGCCGGACGTGCGTGCGGTAGGTGTAGAGGTCCACGGAGCCGTCGGGTCCGTAGGCGGTGACCGGGAAGAACAGCGGCCCGCTGGGGATGTCGAGTCGAGCGGCGAGAGGGGCTGACGTCACAAGCTCTCCCGGTTCCATATTCATGATTGGCGTCTATATTTCTGAACGACTCCACGCTAAAGCGCCCCCTTGGCGCCGGTCAAGCGCGCACACCCGCGACGCACCTGCGGATTCACCCCCTCCGCGACATACTTGACGGGCTCCGCCCCGGATCCTTAGCGTGTCCACGCATATGAATGCCGTGCGCTCATCTGCACGCCTGGCGATCAGCACGGTTGGCGATCAAGGAGACCCGAGGATGCCCGCTCCCCGCACCGTCCTGCTCACCGGCGCCGCCGGCGGCCTCGGCACCCTGATGCGGGACCTGCTCCCGGCCTACGGCTACGACCTGCGCCTGCTGGACCTGCGTCCGATCGAGGGCGAGCCCGACGCGATCGCCGCCGACCTGGTCGACCGGGACGCCGTGCGCGAGGCGGTCCGGGGCGTCGACGCGATCATCCACCTCGCGGGCATCTCCCTGGAAGCCCCCTTCGAGAAGATCCTCAAGGCGAACATCGAGGGCACCTACCACCTGTACGAGGCCGCCCGCGAGGAGGGCGTCGGCAGGATCGTCTTCGCCTCCTCCAACCACGCCGTCGGCTACACCCCGCGCCCCCGGGGCGACGACCCCCTGATCCCGGTCGACACCCCGCGCCGCCCGGACACCTTCTACGGCCTGTCCAAGTGCTTCGGCGAGGACCTCGCGCAGCTCTACTGGGACCGGCACGGCCTGGAGACGGTCTCGGTGCGCATCGGCTCGTGTTTCCCCGAGCCGACCAGCGTGCGCATGCTCTCCGTGTGGATGAGCCCCGAAGACGGCGCCCGCCTCTTCCACGCGGCCCTGACCGCCGAGCACGTCGGCCACACCGTCGTCCACGGCTCCTCCGCCAACACCCGGCTGTGGTGGGATCTCACCAGCGCACGGGCGCTCGGCTACGAGCCGCAGGACGACTCCGAGCCCTACGCCGAGAAGCTCATCGCCGAGCAGGGCGAACTGCGGGACGGCAACGAGGCGCACGCCTACCTGGGCGGCCAGTTCGTGACGGACCCGCCGATCTGGCCGTACTGACCGGAAACGGTCGTCACCAGGGCGGGCGGGCAGAGAACGGGCCCGCCCGCTCGGGCATTCGGGCATGACCCGGAGAGGGCAGGGAAGCGCCCTCAGGGGCGCGGAGAACCGCGCGACCAGCCACAACGCATCCGCAGACGCCCACGGCCTCCCCTCGCCGCTCCGCGCACCCGCACGACCGAACGGGCACATCCGGGCAGGATCACGCCCGCAACAGACCTGGTCACCGCGGAACACCCGCTGTAGAACTTCCCCCAAGGCCCCACCGAGGGCCCGAACGGGCAGCACAGCAGGAAGGCGGGTGACGGTCATGGACAGGACGGCGGAAGAACGCCGGCGCGACATCGTGCTGGCCGCGCGGCGCGACGGCTCGGTCGACGTCACCGCCCTCGCCGCGGAACTGGGCGTGGCCAAGGAGACCGTACGAAGGGACCTGCGCGTCCTGGAGGACCACGGCCTGCTCCGCCGCACCCACGGTGGCGCCTACCCCGTCGAGAGCGCCGGCTTCGAGACGACGCTCGCCTTCCGGGCCACCAGTCACGTCCCCGAGAAGCGCCGGGTCGCGGCCGCCGCGGCCGAACTGCTCGGCGACGCCGAGACCGTGTTCGTCGACGAGGGCTACACCCCGCAGCTCATCGCCGAGGCACTCCCCCGGGGCCGGCCGCTGACCGTGGTCACCGCGTCCCTGCCCGTCGCGGGCGCACTCGCCGAGGCCGAGCAGGTCTCCGTGCTGCTGCTCGGCGGCCGGGTGCGGCGCGGCACCCTCGCCACCGTCGACCACTGGACGACGAAGATGCTGGCCGGCTTCGTCGTCGACCTGGCCTTCATCGGCGCCAACGGCATCTCCCGCGAACACGGCCTCACCACCCCCGACCCGGCCGTCAGCGAGGTCAAGGCCCAGGCGATCCGGGCCGCCCGGCGCGTGGTCTTCGCCGGCGTGCACACCAAGTTCGGAGCGGTCAGCTTCTGCCGGTTCGCCGAGGTGGGCACGCTGGAGACGATCGTGACGAGCACCCTGCTGCCGGCCGCCGAGGCCCACCGCTACTCACTGCTCGGGCCCCAGGTCGTCCGGGTCTGACACACCGCACCGACGTCCCCCACCGGGCGCAGCCACGCCCTGTGCTGCCCCTTATCTCCCCATACATCCAGGAGCGATCCATGCGAACCCAGAGCCGACGACGGCCACCGCGAGCCCCGCTCGCCCTGGCCGCCGCAGGGACGCTGCTCGCCCCGCTGCTCTCCGGCTGCTGGGTCGGCGCGGGCGGGGCCGGATCCGGCGGCGACGCCATCAACGTCCTGATGGTCAACAACCCCCAGATGGTCGAGCTGCAGAAGCTGACTCGCGCCCACTTCACCAAGGAGACGGGCATCAAGGTCAACTTCACGGTCCTGCCCGAGAACGACGTCCGCGACAAGATCAGTCAGGACTTCGCCAACCAGGCCGGCCAGTACGACGTGGCCACCCTGTCCAACTACGAGATACCGATCTACGCCCGCAACGGCTGGCTGCACGAGATGAACGGCTACGTCGCCGAGGACCCGGCCTACGACGAGCAGGACGTCCTGAAGCCGATGCGCCAGTCCCTCACCGCGGACGACGGCAAGCTCTACGGCCAGCCCTTCTACGGCGAGTCCTCGTTCCTCATGTACCGCAAGGACATCTTCGAGAAGAAGGGCCTGACGATGCCCGAGCGCCCCACCTGGCAGCAGGTGGCGGACCTCGCGGCGAAGGCCGACGGCGCCGAACCGGGCATGAAGGGCATCTGCCTGCGCGGCCTGCCCGGCTGGGGCGAGGTGATGGCCCCGCTCACCACGGTCGTCAACACCTTCGGCGGCACCTGGTTCGACAAGGACTGGAAGGCGCGGCTCGACTCCCCCGCCTTCGAAAAGGCGACGAAGTTCTATGTCGACCTGGTGCGCGGGCACGGCGAGTCCGGCGCCGCCCAGGCCGGCTTCGCCGAGTGCCTGAACAACATGACCCAGGGCAAGGTCGCCATGTGGTACGACGCCACCTCCGCGGCCGGATCCCTGGAGGCGGCGAACTCCCCGGTCAAGGGCAAGGTCGGCTACGCCCCCGCTCCCGTCGAGAAGACCGAGTCCTCCGGCTGGCTCTACACCTGGGCCTGGGGCATCCAGCAGGCCTCCCGCAACCCGGACAACGCCTGGAAGTTCGTCTCCTGGGCGTCCGGAAAGGGCTACGAGGAGCTGGTCGGCGACCAGGTGGGCTGGTCGAACGTCCCGGCCGGCAAACGGGCGTCGACCTACGCCAACGCCGACTACCGCAAGGAGGCCGGGGCCTTCCAGGAGATGACCAAGGAGGCCATCGAGCGGGCCCGCCCGACCGACCCCGGCGTGCAGCCGCGGCCCGCTCCCGGCATCCAGTTCGTCGGCATCCCCGAGTTCACCGACCTCGGCACCAAGGTCTCCCAGGAGATCAGCGCGGCCATCGCCGGACGCCAGTCCGTCGAGTCGGCCCTGAAGAAGTCCCAGGCGCTCGCCGAGAAGATCTCCGAGGAGTACGAGGGACGATGACCGCCACGACAACGGCCCCCGCGGCCTCCCCCGAGCTCCGCACCCCGGTCCGCCGGCCCTCCGCCCGGCTGCGCGCCTGGGCCACCCGGGCCCCGCTGCTGCCCGCCCTGATCTTCATGATCGTCGTCACCCAGCTGCCCTTCGTGGCCACGCTGGTGATCTCGTTCTTCGACTGGAACTCCCTGTATCCCGACGCCCGGCACTTCACCGGCGTCGACAACTACCAGGAGGTCCTCACCGACCCGGACCTGCGCCACTCGGTGTGGACGACCGTGCTGCTGACGGTGGCGGTGGTGCTGGCCAGCCTGGTCCTGGGACTCGCGCTCGCCCTGCTGCTGGACCGGAGGTTCCGGGGCCGCGGCATCGTCCGCACCCTGCTGATCGCGCCGTTCCTGGTGGTGCCGGTCGCGGCCGCCCTGCTCTGGAAGCATGTGCTCTACAACCCTGAATACGGCCTGTTCAATGGGTTGTTGCACTATGTGGGCGGCCCACAGCCCGACTGGATCTCGAACACCCCGCTGCTCGCGGTCGAGGCGTCCCTCGTCTGGCAGTGGACACCGTTCATGATGCTGATCCTGCTGGCCGGACTGCAGAGCCGCGACCACGAGCAGATCGAGGCGGCCCGGGTCGACGGCGCGAGCGACTGGCAGATCTTCGTCCATCTGACGCTGCCGCACCTGCGCCGCTACCTCGAACTGGGCGCCCTGCTGGGCTCGATCTACATCGTGCAGAACTTCGACGCGGTCTTCACGATCACGTCCGGGGGCCTCGGCACCGCCAACCTCCCCTACACCGTCTACCAGAGCTTCTACCAGGCCCACGAGAACGGCCTCGCCTCGGCCGCGGGCGTCCTGGTGGTCATCGGCTCGATCGTCATCGCCACCTTCGCCCTGCGCGTGGTGTCGTCCCTGTTCCGCGAGGAGGTGTCCCGCGCATGAGCACGACCGCACTGCGTGCCCGCCGTGTCCGTGGCCAGGGTGCGGGCCTGGGCCTGCTGGCCTGGCTGCTCGGCATCGCGTTCTTCCTGCCCATCGCGTGGATGGCGCTGACGTCCTTCCACTCGGAGACGGACGCGGCGACCAACCCGCCGTCCTTCGCGGCCGCGCTCACCCTGGACGGCTACCGCGAGTTCTTCGGCGCGGGCGGCGGCGCGAGCCCCTGGCCGGCCCTGATCAACTCGACGGTCGCCTCGCTGGCGTCGACCCTGCTGGTCCTGCTGCTGGCCTTCCCGGCGGCGTACGCACTGTCCGTCAACCGCGTCCGCAAGTGGACGGACGTGCTGTTCTTCTTCCTCTCCACGAAGATGCTGCCGGCCGTGGCGGGCCTGCTGCCGATCTACCTGTTCGCCAAGAACGCCGGGATGCTCGACAACATCTGGCTGCTGGTCATCCTCTACACGTCCATGAACCTGCCGATCGCGGTGTGGATGATGCAGTCCTTCCTCGCCGAGATCCCGGTCGCGGTGATCGAGGCGGCGAAGGTGGACGGGGCCCGGCTGCCCACGATCCTCGCGCGCGTGGTCGCCCCGATCTCCCTCCCCGGTATCGCCGCCACCGCCCTGATCTGCTTCATCTTCAGCTGGAACGAGCTGCTGTTCGCCCGGGTGCTCACGGGTGTGGTCGCCGAGACCGCGCCCGTCTTCCTGACCGGCTTCATCACCAGCCAGGGCCTGTTCCTGGCGAAGGTGTGCGCCGCGTCGCTCGTCATCTCCCTGCCGGTGCTCGCCGCGGGGTTCGCCGCCCAGGACAAGCTGGTCCAGGGCCTGTCGTTGGGAGCCGTGAAATGAAGGCCGCCGTCATCGAGTCCGTGGGCAAGGCCGTCGTCGCCGAGGTCCCCGACCCGACGCCCGGCCCGCGCGAGGTCGTCGTCGAGGTCGCGGCCTGCGGCCTGTGCGGAACCGATCTGCACATCCTCCAGGGCGAGTTCGCCCCGAAGCTGCCGATCGTGCCCGGGCACGAGTTCGCGGGCGAGGTGGTCGGGGTCGGCACCCGGGTCACGGAGGTGGCGGTGGGCGACCGGGTCGCCGTCGACCCGTCCCTGTACTGCTACGAGTGCCGCTACTGCCGTACCGGCCACAACAACCTCTGCGAACGCTGGGCGGCGATCGGCGTGACGACGGCCGGGGGCGCGGCGCAGTACGCCGTCGCCCCGGTGGCGAACTGCGTGAAGCTCCCGGAACACGTCCGCACCGAGGACGCCGCCCTCGTGGAACCGCTGTCCTGCGCGGTACGCGGCTACGACGTGCTCCAGTCCCGCCTCGGCGCGCACGTCCTGATCTACGGCTCCGGCACCATGGGCCTGATGATGCTGGAGCTGGCCAAGCGCACCGGCGCGGCGAGCGTGGACATCGTCGACGTGAACCCGGCCCGCCTGGAGACCGCCCGCGGCCTCGGCGTCTCGGCGTCGGCGGCGAACCCCGACGAACTGGACCGTCCACAGGGCTGGGACCTGGTCGTCGACGCCACGGGCAACGCGGCGGCGATCCAGGACGGCCTGGACCGGGTGGCGAAGGCGGGCACGTTCCTGCAGTTCGGCGTGGCCGACTACGCGACGCGCGTGACGATCGACCCGTACCGCATCTACAACCAGGAGATCACCATCACGGGCTCGATGGCGGTGCTGCACAGCTTCGAGCGGGCGGCGGAGCTCTTCGCGAACGGTGTCCTCGACCCGGACGTCTTCATCAGCGACCGCATCCCGCTGGAGCGCTACCCCCAGGCGCTGGACCAGTTCGCGGCGGGCGTCGGCCGCAAGATCGTGGTCGTGCCGTAGGGGGGAAAGGACCACCGCGGGCGGGGGCGGGCGAAATTCGCTGGGGCGCCTGCTCCCCGCCTCTTACCCTCACGGCATGCCGAGACCTCATGGATTCACCTACGAGCAGCACGCGGGCGGCTCCGTCCGCATCAGCCACCACGGCCGCCCCGCCACCACCCTGAACGGCCCCCGCGCCGCGCAGTTCCTCGCCGAGGCCGAGACCTCCGACCCCCAGCTCGTCATGGCCCGCTGGACGGGCAACTACAAGCGCGGCAACGAACGCACCGCCCGGGATCACCCCCGCAATCGCCGGTGACCCGATTGGCGGCAAGGTAAGGGAACGGCAAAACCGCTTCGCTCGTTCACCCGGCATGACAGCTATGACCCCCGGCTCGAACATCCCCCTGTCCGCCGCCCGCGTGACGGTGGACGTCGCCGCTCCGGTGCGGCTCGACGTATCGGGCCTGCTGCTCACCGCCGACGGCAAGGTGCGCTCCGACGACGACTTCATCTTCTACAACCAGCCGTCGGGCCCGGGCGTGACATACCGCTCGGGCGGTGGCAGCGCGCCCGACGCGATCGTGGTCGACACCACGGCCCTTCCCCCCGGCATCGAGAAGATCGTCGTCACGGCGAGCCCGGACGCCGCGGGCCAGACCTTCCGCGGCATCGAGCCGACGGCCACGATCCGCAGCGCGGACGACAACTCCGTCCTGGCCTCCTTCACGCCCCCGCAGCTCGGCGACGAGACGGCCCTGGTCATCGTGGAGGTCTACCAGCGAGGCGGGCAGTGGAAGGCCCGCGCCGTCGGCCAGGGTTACGCCAACGGCCTGGCGGGCATCGCCACGGACTTCGGGGTCACGGTGGAGGAACCGGCCGCCGCCGCCCCGCCGCAGCCGGTGACCCCGCCGCCGGCCCCGGTGCAGCCGCCCGCCCCGCCCGTCTCCACCCCCGCCGCGCCCCCGGCCGCCCCGGCCACACCTCCCCCGCCCGCACCCGGCGCCGGGAAGATCAACCTCGACAAGGGGCGCGTCAGCCTCCAGAAGAACCAGACGGTCTCCTTGATCAAGGGCGGCCAGCCCCTGCTCTCCCAGGTCCGCATGGGTCTCGGCTGGGAGCCGGCCTACCGCGGCAAGGACATCGACCTGGACGCCTCGGTCATCGCCTACGGGCCGCAGCGCAACCACATCGACAGCTGCTACTTCGGCAAGCTCCAGATCGTGGGCGGCGCGATCCAGCACTCCGGCGACAACCTCACGGGCGAGGGCGGCGGGGACGACGAGACCATCATGGTCGACCTCGGCCGACTGCCCCAGGAGGTCACGGGCCTGGTCTTCGTTGTGAACTCCTTCTCCGGCCAGAAGTTCACCGAGGTCGCCAAGGCCTACTGCCGCCTCCTGGACGGCACGACCGGCGAGGAACTGGTCCGCTTCGACCTCACCGGCGCCGAACCGCAGACCGGCGTCCTGATGGCCAAGCTCATCCGCCAGTACTCCGGCGAGTGGGAGATGACCGCCATGGGCGACTTCGTGAAGTCCCGCACGGTGAGGGGCATGGTGAAGCCGGCGGCGCAGGCGCTCTGACCCGCCACCGGACCGGACTCCGCGGACGCCCCCTCACCAGGGGGCGTCCGGCTCACCACGTCAGCGGCGCCCCGCGCCCAGCCCCTCCATCAACAGCGTCAGATACCGCCGGAGGTGCCGGTCCTCCCCGTCGGCCAGTTCCGACGCCGTCGCCATCCCATGAGCCAGCCGCAGCACATCGCCCGGCTCGACGTCCGCCCGCAGCGTGCCCTCTTCCTGCGCCGCCCGGACCAGCCGCCCCGCCGCGGCCCTGACCGAGTCGCCGCAGGCCGTGTTCACGAGGGAGCCGGAGTCCGTCACGGCCGGACCCAGCAGCGCCTTCAGCCCCCGCATCCGGATCATCCCGGCGCCCAGTTCGTACAGCCACTCCCCCAGCGCCGCGCCCGGCGGCAGTTCGTCCGCCAGCACACCGGCCCGGGCCGCGATCGCCTCGACACGGTCCAGATACGCGGCCTCCAGCAACGCCTGCCGGGTCGGGAAATGCCGGTACAGCGTGCCGGAGCCGACCCCGGCACGCTTGGCGATGTCGTCGAGCGAGGCGCCCTCCCCGTGCTCGGCGAAGGCCTCCGCGGCGACCGTCAGCAACCGCTCGTGATTGCGCCGGGCATCCGCCCGCATGGGCCTGACCTGCGCCACGCGACCTCTCCTCACGAACCGGGGACTTTCTTGGCACTCTACCGAGACGGCGCGCCGGCACCCGGCTCCTACATCTTCATCGCCCCCGCCGCCAGGTCCCGCAGGAAGTGCCGCGCCCCGAACAGGAACATCACGATCAACGGGATGACACTCATCAGCGCACCGGCCATCACCAGGGCGTAGTCCGCGTTGTAGAGGACGTTCAGGTTCGCCAGCGCCACCTGGAGTGTGACCTTCTCCGGGTCGATCATCACGACCAGGGGCCAGATGTAGTCGTTCCAGAGGCCGATGAACGTGAAGATGCCGAGGAACGCCAGGGCCGGGCGGAAGAGCGGCAGGGCGACCTGCCCGTAGAGGCGGAAGAAGCCGGCGCCGTCGATGCGCCCGGCGTCCAGCAGTTCGTCGGGCAGGGAGTTCTGCGCGTACTGGCGCATCCAGAAGATGCCGAAGGCGTTGGCCGCGCCGGGGACGATCAGCGCCTTCAGCGAGCCGGCCCAGCCGAACTCGGCGATGGTGACGAACTGCGGCACCAGGGACAGCTGCGCGGGGATCATGTACGTGACCAGCAGCATGCCGAAGAGGAACTTCTTCGCCGGGAACTCGTACTTGGCGAAGGCGAAGGCCGCCAGCGAGTCGAAGAACAGCACGAGCGCGGTGCCGACGACGGCCACCACGACCGTGTTGAACAGCGAGCCGAAGAAGTCGATCGTGTCGAGCACCCGGCTCATGTTGTCCAGCAGATGCGGGCCCGGCACCAGCTTGGGCGGGTAGTCGTAGATGTCCTGGGTCGTGCCGGAGGCCATCACCACCAGCCAGTAGAAGGGGAACAGCGACATCAGCACACCGAGCAGCAGCACGCCCCGGACGCAGATCCGGGAGAGCCTGCTGCCGGAGCCGATCGCGAGCCCCGCGTGTCCGGTCGCCCGGCGTTCAGCGGCCATCACGAGCCCCCTTGCGGCGCAGCAGTCCGGCGATGCCGGGCCGGCGGTCGTCGCGGTCGGAGCCGGACACCAGCCGCCAGTTGATGATCGTGAACACCGCGATGATGGCGAAGAGCAGCCAGCCCATCGCGGCGCCGTAGCCGAACTGGTGCTCCTTGAAGGCCTTCTGCCACAGATAGAGCACGATGGTCATCCCTTCCTGACCCGGTCCGCCCGTGGTTCCGACGTCGGTCGACTGGAAGAGCACCTGGGACTCGGTGAAGATCTGCAGGCCGTTGATGGTGGAGGTGACCGCGGCGAAGAGGACCACCGGACGCAGCTGCGGCACCACGACCCGGAACAGGGTCTGCCAACTGTTCGCGCCGTCCACGCGCGCGGCCTCGAAGTGCTCGGTGGGGATGGCCTGGAGCCCCGCGAGGAAGATCAGCGCGTTGTAGCCGACCCACCGCCAGATGATCATGATGGACACCGACGACTTGATGCCCCACTCGGAGGACAGCCAGCCGATGCCGTCCAGCCCGACGGCCCTGAGCAGCGCGTTGGCGAGACCCGCCTGGGCGAAGACCGAGCCGAAGACGATGGTCATGGCGACCATCGAGGTGACGTTGGGGATGAAGTACGCCACCCGGTAGGCCCCGGCGAAGCGGACCTGCGAGTGCAGCAGGAACGCCAGCACGAGCGCCAGGAAGAGCATCGGCACCGTCGACAGGAACCAGATCTCGAAGGTGTTGAGCACCGAGTGCCAGAAGACCGAGTCCTTCAGCAGCCAGCCGTACTGCTTGAGCCCCACGAAGCGCATGTCCCCGATGCCGTCCCAGTCCTGGAAGGACAGGTACATGGAGAAGACCACGGGAAAGGCGCCGAAGACGGCGAACAGCGCGTAGAACGGCGAGATGGCGAGCAGCGGCGGGACATACCTCCGGTGTCCGGGAGGGGTGGATCCCCCACGGCGATCGGTATGCCGCTCGCCGGCCGCCGGCGCACCGGCCGGGTCGAGAACCGTGGTCATGTCAGCTCACCCCCAGCCGTGTCAGCGCGGTCTCGGCCGTGTTCACGGCGTCCCGCCAGGCCCGCTCGGGGTTCTTGCCGAGCGTCTCGACATTGGTCAGCTCCTGGAAGAACGGGGTTTTGGCGGTCTCCTCGTAGGGGCTGAAGTAGACGATGGGCGCCTTTTGGGCGGCCGGGCCGAAGACGTCGATGGGCTGCTGGCCGCCGAAGAAGGGGTCGGGCGTGCGCATCGCCGGGTCGGCGTAGGAGGCGGGGGTGGTGGGGAACAGGGCCATCTCCTGGTAGCTCTTGAGCTGGTTCGCCGGGCTGAGCAGCCACGTCAGGAAGGCGAAGGCCGCCTCCGGTTCCCGGCAGTAGCGGGTCAACGTCACGTAGGAGCCGCCGTAGTTGCAGGGGCCGTCCGGCAGCGTGGTCAGCCGCCAGGACCCCGAGGTCTTCGGCGCGGTGTCCTTCAGGCCGTTGATGGCCCACACGGCCGTGGTCATGGTGGCGACCCGGCCGCCGCTCATGGCCGCGTTGAAGTCGGGCGTGCCGTCCGTGATCCGGGCGCTGAGGCCCTGGCGAAGGATGTCCACCGACAGGTCCCAGGCGCGCCGGATGTGCTCCTGGTCGCCGATGAAGCGGTTGTCGGCGTCCACGAACTGCTTCGGGCTCTGCAGCAGCACCTGCTGGAAGACGTTGCCGATGTTGCTCACGAGGCAGGGCTTGCCCGGCCCCTTCCGCCGCAGCGTCCGTCCGGCGGCGATGAACTCCTCCCACGTGGAGAGCTTCTCGGCGACATCCGCCGGCTCGTGGGGCAGCCCGGCCCGCTCGAACAGATCGCGGCGGTAGTAGAGCGCCGTGGGACCGGCGTCGAGGGGAAAGCCGATCATCCGGCCCGTCGGCGTGAAGCAGGCCTTCCACTTCCAGTCGAGGTAGCGGTCGCGGACGGACTCGGCGCCGAGGTCCCGCAGGTCGAGGAACTCGTCCTCGTCCGGGAAGAACGTGGCGAGGCTGTCGTTGTTGACGACCGTCAGGTCCGGAACGTAGGCGCGGGCGGCCAGACTTGTGCGCACCTTGGAGTCGATGTCGCCGTCCGGGACCTGGGAGCTCTTCACCTTCAGCCCCGGGACGCCGGGGACGCCGCGCCGGGCGGTGGCGAGCAGCTTGTCGCTGAGTGAGCCCTTCCAGTACCAGAGGCTGAGGTGGTCGGAGCCGGCGGACGCGGATCCCTCGGCGGTCCCGCATCCCGAGAGCGTCAGCAGGCCGGCGCCCGCGCCGCCCAGGGAGGCCCCCAGAAAGCGTCTGCGGGACATCGTTCGGTGTTCCATGGGCGCGCACTCGCTTTCCGGGCGTGCCGCGGCCGAGGCACAGCGCTGCCGCGGGCCCGTTCGCACAGGGGTGGGGGGAATGCTTCCGGGATGAGGAAGCGAAGACAACGATGTCGGCGGGCGGCTGGTGGTCGGGCCGACGATCTCGCGGGGGGGGATTCCGAGCGCCCGTGAACGTTCACGTGAGCGCTGCCGTCGAGTATCAGGGGGCTCGAAATCCGGTGTCAAGGGAACGGCCGGGCTGATCCATCGGGCCGGTCAGGCGGAGTCGCGCACCACGAGTTCGGGTGTCACCCACGCGTCCGCGCCCCGCAGCGGCTCCTCCCCCGCGCGCAGGCGGGCCACCTGCTCCACGGCCAGCCGCCCCAACTGCCGCTTGTCGATGTGCAGGGTGGTCAGGGCGGGTTCGACGAGCTCGCCCAGCGAGAGGCCGTCGAAGCCGAGCACGGCCAGGTCGCCCGGAACGCTCCGGCCATTGCGGCGAGCGGCACGCATCGCCCCGACCGCGATCAGGTCGTTGAAGCCGAAGACCGCGGTGACGTCGGGCCGCTGGGCCAGCAGCCGCTCCATGCCGGCCTCGCCACCGGCCACGCTGTGCTCGGGGCACACCACGACCCAGTCCTCGTCGACCGGCAGACCGAGCCGCCGTGCCTGCTCCACGAAGGCCTGTCTGCGGGGGCCGGGGCCGTGCACACCGTCCAGCATGCCGATCCTGCGGTGCCCGGCGCGGAACAGATGGTCCATGCCCTGCTCGACACCGGAGGCGGCGTCGATGCCCACGGCCGCGAACCGGGTCTGCTGCGGGCCGCGCTCCAGCAGCACCAGCGGCACGCCCCCGAGGTGCCGGGTGAGCACGTCGTCCGGGTCCTTGAAGTAGCCGACGACCGCGTCCGCCTGGTGGGAGAGCACGTCGAGCGCCTCCCGTTCCCTGGCCTCGTCGATCCGGGAGTCCCACACCACGACCTGCCAGCCCCGCTGCTCGGCCGCCTCCAGCACTCCGGCGGCCACCTCGGGGAAGAACGGATTGCGCAGGTCCGGGATGACCAGACCGGCCGTCACCGCGCCCTTCTGGACGAGTCCGCGCGCGAACCGGCTGGGCCGGTAGTCCAGGAGCCGCGCCGCCTCGAGGACCCGCTCCTTGGTGCCGGGGTCGATCTCACCCTTGTCGTTGACCGCCCGCGAGACCGTCTGACGCGACACCCCGGCGAGCCGTGCGACGTCGTGGATCGTGGCCCGGCGCCGGGCACCGTCGGACCGCTCTGCACGCTGATTGTCCGTCCACACGTCCAGCACTGTATCCGTCCCCGAACCCTGCCCGGCAGGGGAAGCCGGACGGACGCCCTCCGCCACAGACGCCACCGCGCTCCCGCACCCGCGTACGGCGAGAAGGGGCCGTGTCGGGGGGTGTCCGCCCGCAGCGGTTGGCGCGTCAACGGACAGTAAGTCGGTGTGAGGGTCCATCGCGCCGTTCCGAGAACGGACACCCCCCGGCGCGGCCCCGACCCACACCCACGGTCAGGCGAAACGAGCGCCGCCGCACCCGGCACCGCCCCGCCCGGCATCCACCGCCCCGTCACTCTCCGAGCTCGGTGAAGAGCGTCAGCTGAAGCGCACCAGGCGCTTCGAGCCGGGAGTTCAGGGAGTTCCACGGAGTGCGTGTCGGCTCGGCCACGACCTCGGCCCCCGCGGCGGCCAGCTTCGCCGTCGTGGCGATGGAGTCGTCCACCTGGAAGGCGACCCGGATGTGCCCGGCCACCCGCCGCCCCACCTCCACCTCGTCGATGAACGCGGCGTGGTTCGGGTCGGTCAGCTCCAGGGTGGCCCGCCCGGCGTCGAGGATCGTGACCCGCCCGTCCTCCGAGGCGAACGCGCCCTGCTCGGTCAGGCCGAGCACGTCCCGGTAGAAGTGCAGCGCGGCGTCGTAGTCCTCGGCGGTGACGACCAGGCGCAGTTCGCGGACGGCGGGCTGATCGGACATGGCGGCTCCTCCAGGACGTCGACTGACCGCCACAACCCGAGGGCCTGCCGGATGATTCCCCCACACCCTCCACCCCCCGCAGCCCCCGCCGATCAGAACAACGCGCTGTAAGCGTTGAGCGCTGGCTGCCCACCCAGATGGGCGTAGAGCACCGTGGCGTCGGAGCCGATCTCGCCCTTCGACACCAGGTCGATCATCCCGGCCATGGACTTGCCCTCGTAGACGGGGTCGGTGACCATCCCCTCCGTCCGGGCGGCGAGCCGCATCGCCGCCAGGGTGGTCTCGTCGGGGACGCCGTAGACACCCGCGTGGTACCGCTCGTCGAGTTCGACGTCGGACTCGGTCAACTCGCGCTTCAAGCCGATGAGCTGCCCGGTGCTGTCGGCGATACGGGCGATCTGGCCGCGGGTCGCGGCCGGTTTCGCCGAGGCGTCGATGCCGAGCACACGCCGGGCCATCCCACCCGCCTCCTCCAGCGCGGCGAACCCGGCGACCATGCCGGCCTGGGTCGACCCGGTCACCGAGCACACCACGACGGTGTCGAAGAAGACGCCCAGCTCCCGCTCCTGCTCGGCGACCTCGTACGCCCAGCCGGCGAAGCCGAGTCCGCCGAGCGGATGGTCGGAGGCCCCGGCCGGGATGGCGTACGGCTTCCCGCCGCCCTCCTCGACCTCCCTGAGCGCCCGCTCCCAGCTCTCCTTGAAGCCGATGCCGAACCCGGCCTTCACCAGCCGCACATCGGCCCCGGCGAGCCGGCTGATCAGGATGTTGCCGACCTTGTCGTACACGGCGTCGGGCCAGTCCACCCAACTTTCCTGCACGAGGACGCACTTGAGCCCGGCCCGGGCGGCGACGGCCGCGACCTGACGGGTGTGGTTGGACTGCACGCCACCGATCGACACGAGGGTGTCGCAGCCCTGGGCGAGCGCGTCGGCGACCAGGTACTCCAGCTTGCGGGTCTTGTTGCCGCCGTACGCCACACCGGAGTTGCAGTCCTCGCGCTTGGCCCAGAGGGAGGCGCCGCCGAGATGCGCGGTGAGCCGCTCCAGGGGGTGCACGGGCGAGGGCCCGAAGAGCAGGGGGTAACGCTCGTACGAGGAAAGGGACATGAGTCCTCCCGGGTAGGTCTGGATCGATACCGGCCGGTGCCCCACCGGTCTCAGCCGGTGCCGGCCGGTCTCAGTCGGCGAGTTCCTCGAGCCCTCGCCAGATCTCCGCCGTGACGAGCACCGCCGCGTCCACGTCACCGGCCGCGCAGGCCCCGATCAGCCGCTCGTGCATCCCGGAGGATCGGCAGCTGCCGCCCTCGCCGAAGCGCCGTCGCTCCAGGCGGCGGATGAGCGGGGTGTAGCGGGCGACGGTCGCGGCAGCCGCGCGGTTGCCGCTCACCCGGACGAGGACGTCGTGCAGGTCGTCGTCGGCCCGCAGCGCCGCGTCCACGTCTCCGGCGGACACGGCGGCGGCGAACCGCTCGTTCGCGGCGCGCATCACCGTGAGGTCGGCGGCACCCAGCCGGGGCACGGCCACCCTCGTCACGAGTTCGTGCAGGGCCCCCACGACGGCGGCGGCGTCCCGGACGTCGGAAGCCACGAGCGGGGTCACGCGGGTGTAGCTCTGCGGCTTGCTCTCCAGCAGCCCGTCGTCCACCAGCCGGGAGAACGCATCGCGCACCGGCGCCCGGGACAGCCCGAGCCGCTCCGCGAGCTCGGCGTCGCGCACCACCGCGCCGGGCTCGATCTCCCCAGCCACGATGGCGTCCCTGATCGCCTCGTACGCACGGTCCCTGAGCAAGGTCCGGGGCACGGGCCGGATGGCGTCCACAGACTGAAATGTTAAATGTCAGCTGCGTCGCCGACAAGGGAGTGACCCTGGCATGCGTTGGCCACCTGCTCGGGGACCGAGGCGTCCGGTCACTCGGCTACTGAACTTCCTGCGACAGCGCGCAATCTGCCACCGCTGCGGAGGTCGCATCGCCTGCCCCCGTGACCAGGCCATTGACCACGAACAGGCCGGAAGGATTCACAGCGACGCCGTGCACGAGGCGGACACCTACTGAGGAAATGCTCTTGACGCGATCCAGAGCCACGGACTCGTCATAGCCGTGCATCTCACTGCGTGCCGGAGCAACGTGCCCGACCGTGGACCTCAGCCTCTGCAGCCTGGACGCCTTGTACCCAATGCGAAGGTCCAACAGCCCGGCGACACGAACGAGGGCAGTGGCTCGTGAAATCTCGACGCGCTGAATCGGGCGTCGGCTCGTGATGACGTAACCGCTGATCGAGCGTGCGGGCTCCTGCTGCCTTCTGGCCTCCCGCACCCTGTTGGCGACTCCCAAGCGCAAGAGAGCGTCGGACACCTGCATGGCGAGCGGAGGGGACACTGTGGCGAACTCGACGGAGCCGTGCTTCGTGCCCCGAGGATTGACCCTTTCTCGAACACAGCCATCGGTGTCAATGAGTCCGGAAAGGCATCCGATCCAGAAGTCACGGCTGAACGGGACAGCGGGCAACTGCTTCTCATCGCATCGCTGGCCCCAGACGCCGAAGCGCCGCAGACAGTCTGTTACCGGGTTGCGCCGCCCCGCCCTGAAGGGAAAGCGCAGGCGCACGATCGAGCCCTGCGGAATTTCACGCACGCCGCATCCGTGTTCCACAGCGAACTGCCGCATGAATTCCACGGCACCATCCCGCGGGTCTCCGTGAAACTCCGGAGTGCAGGACGTCATCCCACCGTCCCCGAGCATGGCGCCGACGAAGTACCCCTCGCGGGCACTGCCCTCCGTCCCGAAAAATGCAGCGGACAACGGAAACGGCACACGGTCACCCGGAACCAGATCAACGCTGCGCTTCCACTGCCACGCCTTCCGTCCCGTCCGCCTTTGCGTCACCCACGGCTGGCTGGACGCTGCTTCGACAACGCGGCCGGACGCGAATCCGATTCTCATCACCTCTTGGGACGTGCCACCGAAAGCAGCGTCCGGTACCCGGGCAACGAGTTCACCGACCGAATGATCTCGCGGGCCCTGGTTCGCTCCGTACCGAACCGGCCTGGTGTCCCACTGCTTGCTGAAGGAAAGGACAGGGAGGCGCTGAGCGACCACGTCCTCGACCGCGCGCACCGATCCGTCGGGCAGCCACACGCGCGAGCCCTCGACAAGCCCGCCGTGCCAGACCGCATCCACAGCCCACCCCCACATCGAGCGACAACCAGCGCGAGTGACAAACACTATTGCGATGCAGGAGTGATCTGGGAAAAACGATCAGTAGCCACTCGTGTGAGGGACTGTGCCCCTCACCGGCGCTGGCGCTTCCAGGGACCGGTGATGGCGAGCATGATGCCGGGCGTCTGGATGTTGGCGTAGAGGGTCCGGCCGTCCGGAGAGAAGGTGACGCCGGTGAACTCGCTGTATTCCGGCTCCTCTTCGGTGCCGATGTTCAGCTCGTTGCGGGCGATCGGGTAGGTGCGTCCGCTGTCGGTGGCGCCGAACAGGTGCTGCACGCCTTCCCCGTCCTCGGCGATGACGAGGCCGCCGTACGGGGAGACGGTGATGTTGTCCGGACCGTCGAACGCCCCGTCCTTCGACGGGTCGGGGTTCACTCCGAGCAGGACCTTGAGTGTCAGCGTGCGGCGCTTGGGGTCGTAGAACCAGACCTGGCCGTCGTGCCGGACCGGGCTCTCCTCACGGGCGTAGGAGGAGACGATGTAGGCACCGCCGTCGCCCCACCACATGCCCTCCAGCTTGCGGGCGCGGGTGACCTCGCCGTCCTTGAACTGCTTGCGCACGGGCGTGGTGCGGGCGTCGCGGTCGGGGACGTCCACCCAGTCGACGCCGTACACGGTGCCGATCTTCGTGGCGCGGGACAGGTCGTCGACGAACGTGCCGCCGGAGTCGAAGCACTTGGGCGCCTGGAGCACGCCGGCGTCGTCGGCGAGCCCCCGGAACTTCCCGGGGCCGTACTCGAAGCCGCGGGGCGGGGTCCAGCGGAAGAAGAGGCCGTTGGGGCCGGAGGCGTCCTCGGTGAGGTAGGCGTGGCCGCGCTTGGGGTCGATGACGACGGCCTCGTGGTCGTAGCGGCCGAAGAACTTCAGCGGCTTGGGACCGCGATTGGCGCGCCGGTCGCACGGATCGACCTCGAACACGTAACCGTGGTCCTTGGTCATGCCGTTGACGCCGGCCTTGTCGGAGTTCTCCTCGCAGGTGAGCCAGGTTCCCCAGGGGGTGGCGCCGCCCGCGCAGTTGGTGGAGGTGCCGGCGATGCCGACCCATTCCGCGACCCGTCCGTCGGGCCGCACCTCGACGACGGTGCAGCCGCCGGCGGCCGCGGGGTCGTAGACGAGGCCCTCGGTGAGGGGCACCGGGTGCTCCCAGTTGGCGCGTGGGCCCTTCAGCTCGTGGTTGTTGACGAGCAGGGTGGTGCCGCGGGGGCCGTCGAAGGCGGCGGTGCCGTCGTGGTTGGACGGCGTGGACTCGCCGGACTCCAGCTTGGTTGTGCCGCTGTGGGTGATGACCCGGTACGCGAAGCCGGCGGGCAGGGCGAGGATGCCCTCGGGGTCCGGGACGAGCGGCCCGTAGCCGACTCCGTGCCGGGCGTCCGCCGACCGGTCCCCCGCGCTGCCGGTGTCGTCGGAGGCGAGGGCGTTCGGCGCGGTGGCGAGGGCGCCGACACTGCCCGCCAGCGCGACACCGGCACCGGTGATCGCGGAGTTTCTGGCGAAGTCCCTACGGGTGAGCGACATGGTGTCTCCTGTGACGGTGGTTATGCCGTGGAGGGTGGCGGACCTCGTTCGGCGAAACCGTCCCGCTCGTCCATGAACGCCGGTTGAACAACACCCCAGGGGCGCGGGGAACTGCGCGACAAGCCGAAACGACGCGGCACCCGCGAGACGGGATCAACCCCCCTGTTGGGATCGCGCCTTGAACGCCGCCTTCCGCGCTTCCTTCGCCACCTTCTTGTCGGGATGCAACCGCCCCATGGCCTCCAGCACATCAGCGGTCGCAGGATGGTCGACCCGCCACACCGCCGCGAAGAACCCCCTGTGCTGTTGCGCAAGCCCCTGCACCAAGGCCCGCAGCTCCTCGGAGTTCCCTTCCGCCGCGAGCTGCGCGGCCACCGTGTCGATGGTCAGCCAGTACACCATCGCCTCGGACGGCGCGGGCACATCCACCGCGCCGTTCTCGGTCAGCCACACCCGCGCGAGGCCGCCCAGTTCGGCGTCGTCGAGCACCTCCCGCAGTGCGGGCTCGGCCGAGGCCCCCACCAGCGACAGGGCCTGCTGGCACCGCAGCCGCCGCAGCGGCGCCCCGGCGTCGGAGCCCCGGGCCGCGGCGAGCAACTCCCGCGCCGCGCCCAGCGACTCCCGCCGCCGGAGCCACTGCTCGGTCTCGGCCTGCGCGGCACCGGGCGGGAACTCGGCCGTGCCGTCGAGCAGTACGTCGGCGCCCTTGTCGGCGAGGTCCCCGACGGCCGGCACCTCGTACCCGGCCTCCATCAGCCGTGCGCGCATGCCGTACAGCCCGAGCGGGGTGAGCCGGACCATGCCGTACCGGGACACGTCGGTGTCGTCGACGGGTGCCGCGGGCTCCTCGTCGGCGTCGGCCATGAGCGCCTCGTCGACCGGCTGGTACGCGACGAACCCCATCGGCTCCAGCATCCGGAACTGGTCGTCCAGCCGCATCATGGCGTCGGACACCTGCTCCAGGACGTCGTTGGTGGGCTCGCCCATGTCGCTGGGCACGATCACCGAGGCGGCCAGCGCGGGCAGCGGCACCGGGGCGCCGTCGGGTGCGTCGTCGCCGGCGGTCAGGAGGTAGAGGTTGCCGAGGACGCCGTCGAGGAACTCGGCCTCGGCCTCGGGGTCCCAGTCGAGGGAGGAGAGGTCGACCTCGCCGTCCTCGTCCACGAGCCCGTCCAGGTCGGGCACGCTCGCGTCGGCTAGCACGGTCTCCAGGGCGGCGAGCCACACGGCGAGCACGTCCTGCGGGGAGCCACCGGTGAGCAGGGCCAGGTCCTCACCGGCCGTCACGGTGCCTTCCTCCTCGTCGACGATCTCGACGAGCCCGGCGTCCACGGCGACCCGCCACGCCTCGCTCGCGTCGGCGGCGGCGTCGTCCCCGCTCAGTCCGAGCGCCTCGACGGCCGCGGGCAGCTGCTCGTCGACGAGCCCGCCCCCGGCGTCGACACGGGTGTCCGGCCCGGCCCAGCGGGCGAGCCGGGCGGCCCGGGACAACAACGGCGTGGACAGGGCGTCGCGCGCCAGCTCCGCTTCGGGGTGCAGCCGCACCGGCGGCAGGGGGGAGCTGTCTGACATCGGCTGTTTCTCCTAGGGCGCCTCATACGACTCAGCCGCTCAGCCTAGACGGATTTCCACCCATGCCGCCCACTTCATCTCCCCGTCAGCCGCCGTACATGGCCGAAACCTTGACAAGTGACATGAGCAGGCTGGAGATTGACGCGCGTAGAAGTCGGCGGACACTTGTTCACCGGGCCGGCCCCACCCGGTCCGCCCGTCCCCTCCTTCTACGCGCGTCACCGCATCCGCCCCACAGGTAGCGACAGCCAGCCATTCCACACGTGTCCGCCCTCGTCCCGGCGCCCTGTCACGTCCCCGGAGGGAATCCCGTTGCCGAGCAAGTCGTCCGCGCGTCTCGCCGCGCTCACCGTCGCCGCCGCGTGTTCCGCGGCATCCACGATCGTCCTCACCAGCCCCGCGCACGCGGAGTCGGTCCGCATCCACGACATCCAGGGCAGCACCCGGATGTCCCCGTACGCCGGCCGGCAGGTGACGGACGTGGCCGGAATCGTCACCGGCATCCGGACCTACGGCTCCTCCCGCGGCTTCTGGATCCAGGACCCGAGCCCGGACGCCGACCCGGCGACCAGCGAGGGCGTGTTCGTCTTCACCAGCTCGGCCCCGAAGGGGGTCGCCGTCGGTGACTCCGTCACGGTCGCCGGCACGGTCTCGGAGTACGTCCCCGGCGGCGCGACCTCCGGCAACCAGTCGCTGACGGAGATCACCAAGCCGACGACCACGGTCGTCTCCAGCGGCAACGCGCTCCCCGCCGCCACGGCGATCACCTCACGCTCGGTCCCGGCCGCCTACGCACCGGCCGGCGACAGCGCCGCGAACGGCTCGGTCAACACGCTCCCGCTGAAGCCCTCGAAGTACGCACTCGACTACTACGAGGCGCTGGAGGGCATGTCCGTACGGGTCACCGACACCCGCGTCGTCGGCGCCACCGACCCGTACACCGAGCTCTGGGTGACGGTGAAGCCGCACGAGAACCGCAACCGCGACGGCGGCACGGTCTACGGCTCCTACGACGACCAGAACTCCGGCCGCCTCCAGATCCAGTCCCTCGGTGCGACGGCGGAGTTCCCCAAGGCGAACGTGGGCGACACCCTCGCCGGCATCACCGCGGGCCCCCTGGACTACAACCAGTTCGGTGGCTACACCCTGGTCGCGAGCGAACTCGGCACCCTGAAGAGCGCGGGCCTGGAGCGCGAGACGACCCGCAAGCAGCGCTCCTCCGAACTCGCGGTCGCCACCTACAACGTCGAGAACCTCGACCCGACCGACGACACGTTCGCCGCCCACGCCTCGGCGATCGTGCACCACCTGAAGTCGCCCGACATCGTGTCCCTGGAGGAGATCCAGGACAACAACGGCGCGAAGAACGACGGCACCGTCGCCGCCGACCAGACGCTGACCAAGCTGATCGACGCGATCGTCGCGGCCGGCGGCCCCAAGTACGACTGGCGCTCGATCGACCCAGCGGACAACACCGACGGCGGCGAGCCGGGCGGCAACATCCGCCAGGCCTTCCTGTTCAACCCGGAGCGGGTCTCGTTCACGGATCACCCCGGCGGCGACGCCACCACGGCCACCGCCGTGACGAAGATCCGCGGCAAGGCCCACCTCACCCTCAGCCCCGGCCGCATCGCCCCCGCCGACGAGGCCTGGAAGAGCAGCCGCAAGCCGCTGGCCGGCGAGTTCGTCTTCCGCGGCCGCACGGTCTTCGTGATCGCCAACCACTTCAACTCCAAGGGCGGCGACCAGGGCCTGACTTCCCAGTACCAGCCGCCGTCCCGCAGCTCCGAGACGCAGCGCCACCAGCAGGCCACCCTGGTGAACGCCTTCGTCAAGGACATCCTCGACACCCAGAAGAACGCGGACGTCATCGCGCTGGGCGACATCAACGACTTCGAGTTCTCGAAGACCGCACAGCTCCTCGAGGGCCGCGGCGAGCTCTGGTCGGCGGTCAAGTCACTCCCCCGCAGCGAGCGTTACTCGTACGTCTACCAGGGCAACAGCCAGGTCCTCGACCAGATCCTGATCAGCCCGTCGATCCGCCGCGACTGCGACTTCGAGTACGACAGCGTGCACGTCAACGCGGAGTTCAACGACCAGATCAGCGACCACGACCCGCAGGTCCTGCGCTTCCGCCCGTAACACCCGTCAGGAGCCGGCCGGGAAGGACAAGACCCGGCCGGCCCCTCCATGCTCACCCAGGCACCAGCCCCAGGGCACCCTCGTACCGGCTGCCGACGCTCCCCTTCAGACCCGGATACGTCCGCACCCGCTCCCACCCCTCACTCGACGGCGCGGCGAGAGCCCGGTCGTAGTCGTCGGCACTGGCCCACTCCGCGTAGTTCAGCACGTGTCCGCCGTCCGTACTCAGATGGAAGTGCGCGGACACCAGCCCGGCGTGCCCCTCCGGGTCGTCGTCCAGGGCCTTCACCACGAGATCGACCCACTCCTCCCGACGCTCCTCAGCCTCGAAGTCGACCCGCACGGTGACGATCAGCCCCGGCACCCTCGCGTCTCCCACGGCGCGCTCCCGGCTCCGGTACCGCCGGTACCGCCCGAGCCCGACCCGCTCGATGCCCGGTACGGCGGTGTCGATCTCGTCGACGCGCTCCTGCCGGTGTGTCTTCACGAACGACTCGTAGGCGTGCTCGACGGTCCACTGCGAGTAGTGCATCAGGGTGGACCCGTCGTGCCCCGCGTACACGTAATACCCCAGCAGATCCTTGGCGGGCCAGGGCCGCCGCTCCCAAGTACGCCCGATGGCCTCCACCGTCCGCCGCTGCCGCTCGGGGGTGTCCACCCGCCACGTACTGAAGCAGGGAGCACCGACGCGGGGGTCGGTGAGGTCGGGATGCTGCTCGGTTCGACGGCTCATGAACACTCCAGTCGTAGCGCCGGTCGCGAACACACCCCACCTTTCAACCTCGACCAAGCTTGAGGTCAAGAGGCGACAGAACGACGTCACAACTGGAGCCAGCCGGGTCCGCAGCCCGGCGTAACGGGATGCCACCCCAGCGGCACGCATGCCCGCAGCGGGGGCGGAAGCCACGACGCGCCCGCACCCGCGTACGGCGAGAAGGGGCCGTGTCGGGGGGTGTCCGCCCGCAGCGGTTGGCGCGTCAACGGACAGTCAGTCGGTATGAAGGCCCATCGCGCCGTTCCGAGGACGGACACCCCCCGGCGCGGCCCCGACCCACCCCCACCGCGACAGCGAAACGCACGCGCACCCCCACCCACCGCGAAGTCGAAACGACCGCACACCCCCACCCACCGCGAAGTCGAAACGACCGCACACCCCCACCGGCGTCAACGATGCCCGTGCGCATGCCTCCACCGCACCACCCCGACAGCCACCACGGCCCCCGCCGCCCCAGCTACCAGCACCGGCTTCGGATGCCGCATCCCGGCCTGGACAACGGTCCGCACCGGCCCGGGCCCCGCATGCGTCGCCCTGTCGTGCACGGAGTGCCCCGCCTGCGCGGCGCTGCTCCGCAACTGCACCGTCATCGCCCCGGCCTTGTCCCGCAGATCGGCGGCCCGCGCCCGCGCACGCCCCTTCACGTCCGCCTTCCCCGCCAACTCCTCCACCGTGTTGCCCAGTTCACTACGGGTCCGCTCGATCTGCCGCCGCAGCTCATCGGGCCCCTTCGCCCCACCCGTCGCGTCCGTCATCGATGCGCCCTCTCCTTGATCTCCTCCATGTCCGCCCTGACACTCCCGAGAGCCTGCTCAGGCGTAGGCGGCGTGGCCCGCCGCAGCTGCGCCCGCCCGGTCGCCGCCAGCACGGCCGCGATCACGAACAGCACCCCCGTCACGATCAGCGCCGCGGCCCACACCGGCAGCACCAGCGAGAGCGCCGCGACACCCGCACCGGACAGAACGAGCAGCCCGGCGTACGCGACGGCGCCCGCCGCCCCGAGCAGCCCGCCGCCGCGCCCCGCACGCCGCCCCTTCTCGGCCAGCTCCTCCTTGGCGAGTGCCACTTCCTGCCGCATGAGCGTGGAGAGCTGCTCCGTGGCCTGCCCGACGAGCTCACCCACGGAGCGGCGCTCGTCGTGCACGGCCCGGTGATCGATGGTCCCGGTCACGGTTCCGCCTCCTCCCGAAGTCAGGACCAGCCGAGTACCCGAACGACCCCGCGGCTATCCCAGCGGAGACGACTACCCGCACCGTGCCGCCAACTATTAACCAATACTTACCAATACTCGGTAACAAAATTAAGTGGAGCTACACAAACATCGAGCCGAGACTACCCCCATGACCACATCGCCACCACCACCGCCACCACCGCCACCGCCACCGCCACCGCCACCCGCACCACTCCTAGGCCGCACCCTCTGCGCCATGATCACCCCCTTCACGCCGTCCGGAACCCTGGACCTCGACGGCGCCCAGCACCTCGCCACCCACCTCGTGGCGAACGGCTGCGACGGCCTGATCCTCTCCGGCACGACGGGCGAGTCCCCCACCACCACGGACGCCGAGAAGTCGGCCCTCGTGGCTGCCGTCAAGGAGGCGGTGGGCGACCGGGCGAAGGTCGTGGCAGGCATCGGCACCCCCGACACCCGGCACACCACAGAACTGGCCCGGGAGGCCGAGAAGGCGGGCGCGGACGGCCTGTTGGTGGTGTCGCCGTACTACAGCAGACCCCCGCAGGACGCGATCGAGGCCCACTTCCGAGAGATCGCGGACGCCTGCGAACTCCCGCTCATGCTCTACGACATCCCGGCCCGCACCGGCACCCGCATCGAACCGGAGACGATCCTCCGCCTCGCCGACCACCCCGGGATCGTCGCGGTCAAGGACTGCTCCCAGGACTTCCTGGGAGCCCAGAAGGTACTGGCCCGCACCGCCCTGGCGTACTACGCGGGCTGCGACGAACACAACCTCGCGCTGTACGCCGTGGGCGGCACCGGGTACGTCAGCACGGTCGCGAACGTGATCCCGGCCCACCTCCGAGCAGTCCTGGACGCGTTCGACGCGGGTGACACGGCCCGGGCGGCCCGCCTCCAGCAGCAGGCGATCCCCCTCATCGAGGCGATCATGTCGGCGGGCCTGCCGGGCACCGTCACGGTCAAGGCTCTCCTCGGCGAACTGACCCTCCCCGCGGGCCCCGTCCGCCGCCCCCTTCGGCCCGCCGACCGCAGCACGACCGACGAGCTACGGGCGCTCCGCGAAGACCTGGTCAGCGGATGATCACCGCTCCGCGAACACGGCTCCCACCGCCCCTTGGTGTTGTCCTTGGGCGACCGGAAGTCGCTGAGCGGGATCGTCTGACAAGAACGGGGACGGCCCGCGCCGCAGTTCCCTGCGGCACGGGCCATCCCGTCTGTCTGCCTGCCTGATCCGCGCGTTCAGTTCCAGGCGTACCCGTCGCCGAACAGCAGCGTGTGCTCCAGCACGTCCTCCGCCGGGTCGTCGATCTGACCGACGTTGACGTTGATCAGACCGACCCGGTGGCCGTTGTGCGAGCCGGTGTTGGTCTCGTCGGCGTGCGCGGCCCCCGCGGGGAGCCAGCACACCGCCAGCGCCGCGACCACTCCGGCCAGCCGGCGCGCCCCGGCCCGCCCCCGCTCGTTCCTCATGCCCCGGTCCTCGTTTCGTCGGTTCGGCGTCTGATCGGACACTGCGTCCACCCGTTCATCTGCCAAAACCATCGTGAGGTCACGCCGGGTCATCCGTACGGGAAGGCCCGGGGCCGTCAGTTGTGGCTGTGGAGGATCTCGTTCAGGCCGCCCCACACCGCGTTGTTCGGCCGGGCCTCGACCGTGCCGGTGACCGAGTTGCGGCGGAAGAGGATGTTGGAGGCGCCGGAGAGGTCGCGGGCCTTGACGATCTGCCCGTCGGGCATGGTGACGCGGGTGCCGGCGGTGACGTAGAGGCCGGCCTCGATGACGCACTCGTCGCCGAGCGCGATGCCCACGCCCGCCTCGGCGCCGATCAGGCAACGCTCGCCGACGGAGATGATGACGTTGCCGCCGCCGGACAGGGTGCCCATGGTGGAGGCGCCGCCGCCGATGTCCGAACCGTCGCCGATCACGACGCCGGCGGAGATACGGCCCTCGACCATCGACGTGCCGAGCGTGCCGGCGTTGAAGTTGACGAAGCCCTCGTGCATGACGGTGGTGCCCTCGGCGAGGTGCGCGCCGAGGCGGACCCGGTCGGCGTCGGCGATCCGGACGCCCTTGGGGGCCACGTAGTCCGTCATGCGCGGGAACTTGTCGACGGAGGTCACCTGGAGGTGCAGACCCTCGGCGCGGGCGTTCAGCCGCACCTTCTCGAGGTCGTCGACGGCGACCGGGCCGAGCGAGGTCCAGGCGACGTTGGCGAGGAAGCCGAACTGGCCCTCCAGGCTCAGGCCGTGCGGCTTGACCAGACGGTGGGAGAGCAGGTGCAGACGCAGGTAGACGTCGTGCGCGTCGACCGGCTTCTCGTCGAGCGAGGCGATGACCGAGCGGACCGCGACCACCTCGACGCCCCGGCGGGCGTCCGGGCCGATCGCCGCGGTCGCGCCACCGCCGAGCAGCTCCGCGGCACGCTCGGCGGACAGCCGCTCGGTGCCGGACGGGCCGGGCTGGTCGGCCAGCTCGGGCGCGGGGAACCAGGTGTCGAGAACGGTGCCGTCGGCGGCGATCGTGGCGAGGCCGGCGGCCACCGCGCCGGTGGTGCGAGGAGCAGTCGTGTCGGTCATGAGGGCAACCTAACCGGCGGACGCCGATGGACGCGAACCGGTGTGGGGGCGTCTCACGGGACGGGCGGTATCCGCACCGGCGAAGACCCCCTCAACAGCACGTACACCCACCCGGGGGCGCCTCGCTCACGGACGCCCCAGCCGGACTGGTCCCGCCTGGAAACGCCCCCTGCGGATGCCCCCGCGCTCTGGCCCCCAGGGAACGACTCACTCACGAACACCCGCCCGTACGGGCCCCGCCCAGGCACGCCTCACCCCTCGGCCCCCGCCCCAACCCGACCCGTGTGCGCCCCGCCCACGGACACCCACCGGGCTGACGCTCACCCCCCGGAACACCCGGACGCACCCCGCACCTCGCCCTCACCCGCCCGCCCCCGCAAGCACCCGCCCCAGCACCCCCCGCGCGTACGCCTCGTCATACGGCACCCCCGTCAGCAGCACCTGCAGACAGATGCCGTCGACGACCGCCACCAGTGCCCGCGCGGTCACCGGATCCGTGTGCCGGGACAGCAGCTCGGCGACGCCCTCGGCCCACTCGGCGGCGACGGGCCGCAGGGCGGGCCGACGCAGCGCGGCGAGGTACAGCTCGTACTCCAGCTCCACCCCCGTCCGGTCGCCCGCGAGCCACTCCCCCATCCACGCGGCGAGTTCGGCCGCCAGATCGGTGCCCGGGTCCTCCAGGCCGCCGCGCGAGGCGACCACCTTGGCGAAGCCCTCGTTGGCCTGCCGCAGCGCGGCGACCAGCAGCTCGTCGAGGGTTTTGAAGTGGTACGTCGTCGAGCCGAGCGGCACATCGGCCTCGGCGGCCGCACTGCGGTGACTCAGCCCGGCGATCCCCTTCGCTCCGACGACCCGGATCGCCGCGTCGATGATCCGCTGGCGCCGCTCGGGGTCGTGACGCCGGGCCATCAGTGGGCTCCGCCCAGGTTCAGCACCACGACCCCGACGATGATCAGCGCGATGCCGGCGGCCTTGGCGCCGGTCATGCCCTCGCCCATGAACGCGATCCCGATCGTGGCGATGGCTGCGGTGCCGACTCCGGCCCAGATGGCGTAGGCCGTGCCGACCGAGACGGTCTTCAGGGTCTGCGCGAGCAGCGCGAAGGAGACGACGTAGCCGAAAACCGTGAGCAGCGACGGTCCGAACCTGCTGAAGCCGTCGCTGTACTTCATTGCGGTGGTCGCACCGACTTCGGCGGCTATGGCCCCGGCCAGCAGCAGATATCCCATATGTACAAGCGTACAGAGCGGATGTACACCCGTACACAACGCGATGTGGATATCGGAGGGAAACCGCTCTCCCAAAACCAGTCACAGGCGCCCCACGTGTCCACTACGGTGTCACCGATCACACCCCGGGCCACCACTACTGCGCCGCCGTCAAGGGTGCCCCGCTGGAGGAACAGCGCATGTCAGAAGACAAGTCCCGGCCACCACAGGACCGCCCCTGGGAGAGCGGCTGGGCTCCGGACACCACCCGGGCGCCGGGGACGCGACGGCTCTGGCTGGCGGGCACGCTGGCCCTCGCCACGATCACCGCGTGCGTCACGGCCATCGCCGTGATGGACAGCGAGTCCAATGAGCCGGAATCCCGGGCGGCGGTGCCGACCACCCTGAGCAGTTCGGCACCGGGAGGCCTGATCTCCTTCGCGACCCCCTCCAAGGACGGCACCGAGAAACCAGGCGCGGACCGTGCCGAGCCGTCCCCCACCCCCAGCACCAGCGCTTCGAGCGCCTCCGCGAGTCCGAAGCCCGGGGAGAAGGCCCCGAAGCCGCCGAAGACGTCCCCGCCCCCCTCGAAGCAGCCGAAGCCCCCGTCCACGCACGGCATATCCATACGCGCGGTCAACTTCCCCGACCGCTACTGGCGGGTGCGCGACGGCTACGTGCGTCTGGACCAGATCGGATCGGGCTCCGAGCAGCGTGAGGACGCCACCTTCAGGCGCGTCGCGGGCCTCGCCGACTCCTCCTGCTACTCCTTCACCACCGCGGACGGCCGCTATCTGCGCCACCGCAGCTTCGTCCTGGTCGCGAACACGAACGACGGCTCGTCCCTCTTCCGCGAGGACGCCACGTTCTGCCCCCGCTACTGGTTCGCGTCCGGCACGCTCTCGCTGGAGTCGGTCAACTACCCGGGCCGCTTCCTGCGCCACCGTAACTTCCAGCTCCGCCTGGACCCCTACGAGAACAGCCAGCAGTACCGCTCGGACTCGTCGTTCCAGATGGTGGCCGGGCTGGACTGAGCGCAATGCGTGAGGGCGGCACCCGGTCCGGGTGCCGCCCTCACGTGGGTCGGTGGATCTCAGACGTTGAAGCCGAGAGCCCGCAGCTGCTCGCGTCCGTCGTCCGTGATCTTGTCGGGGCCCCACGGGGGCATCCAGACCCAGTTGATCCGCAGCTCGCTCACGAGGCCGTCCGTGGCGGACTTCGCCTGGTCCTCGATGACGTCCGTCAGCGGGCAGGCCGCCGACGTCAGGGTCATGTCGAGCGTCGCGATGTTCGCGTCGTCGATGTGGATGCCGTAGATCAGGCCGAGGTTGACGACGTCGATGCCCAGCTCGGGGTCGACCACGTCGTACAGCGCCTCACGGACCTCTTCCTCAGAGGCCGGCTTCATCTCAACGGTCTCGCTCATGCCGTCGTCTCCTTCTCGGCGTCGGCTCCGCCCAGTACCTGGGCCGTCGCGTCCTTCCAGGCCATCCAGCTCAGCAGGGCGCACTTCACCCGGGCCGGGTACTTGGACACCCCGGCGAACGCGACCGCGTCCTCCAGGATCTCCTCCATCGCGTCGTCGGGTTCGAGCTTCCCCTTGGACTGCATCAGCTCCAGGAAGGTCTCCTGGATCTTCCGCGCGTCGGAGAGGTCCTTGCCGACGAGGAGGTCGTTCAGTACGGACGCGCTCGCCTGGCTGATCGAACAGCCCTGGCCCTCGTACGAGACGTCCTCGATCGTGGTGCCCTCGTACTTCACGCGCAGCGTGATCTCGTCACCGCACGTCGGGTTGACGTGGTGCACCTCGGCGTCGCCATCCCGCAAGCCCCGCCCGTGCGGGTTCTTGTAGTGGTCCAGGATGACTTCCTGGTACATGGAGTCCAGTTTCACCGTTCAGCACGCCCCTCAGCCGAAGAAGTTCCGTACGTGCTCCAAGCCGTCGACCAGTGCGTCGATCTCGGCCGGCGTGGAGTACAGATAGAACGACGCTCGCGTGGTCGCAGGAATTCCGTAGCGGAGGCAGACCGGCCGTGCGCAGTGGTGGCCGACCCGGACCGCGATGCCCTGCTCGTCGAGGACCTGGCCCACGTCGTGCGGGTGGATGTCCCCGAGGGTGAAGCTGATGGCCGCGCCGCGGTCCTCGGCCGTGGTCGGGCCGATGATGCGCAGGTCGGGGACCTCCGCGAACCGCTTCACCGCGTACTCGGTGAGTGCGTGCTCGTGGGCGAGGACCTTGTCCATGCCGATCGAGTTGAGGTAGTCGATCGCCGCGCCGAGTCCGACCGCCTGGGCGATCGGGGGCGTGCCCGCCTCGAACTTGTGGGGCGCCGGGGCGTAGGTCGAGGAGTGCATCGACACCGTCTCGATCATCTCGCCGCCGCCGAGGAACGGAGGCAGGTCCTCCAGCAGCTCCTGGCGGCCCCAGAGGACACCGATGCCGGTCGGGCCGCACATCTTGTGGCCGGTGAAGGCCACGAAGTCGGCCTGAAGGGCCTGTACGTCCAGCGGCATGTGCGGCGCGGCCTGGGAGGCGTCGATGCACACCAGCGCACCGACCTCCTGGGCGCGGCGCACGATCGCCTCGACCGGGTTCTGCGTGCCGAGGATGTTGGAGACCAGCACGAAGGAGACGATCTTCGTCTTCTCCGTGATGACCTCGTCGATGTTCGACAGGTCGAGGCGGCCGTCGTCGGTCAGGCCGAACCACTTCAGCTTCGCGCCCGTGCGCTGCGCGAGCAGCTGCCACGGCACGATGTTGGAGTGGTGCTCCATCTCCGTGATGACGATCTCGGTCTCGGAGTCCACGCGGTAGGGCTCGTCGGCCCAGCCCAGCATGTTCGCCACGAGGTTGAGCGACTCCGAGGCGTTCTTGGTGAAGATCACCTCGTCACGGCTGGGTGCGTTGATGAACTCCGCGACCTTGTCGCGCGCACCTTCGTACAGCGCCGTGGCCTCCTCGGCGAGCACATGCACACCGCGGTGGACGTTGGCGTTGTAGCGCTCGTAGTACTCGCTCAGGGCGTCCAGCACCTGGCGCGGCTTCTGGCTGGTCGCCGCGTTGTCCAGGTACACGAGCTTCCGGCCTTCGTGGACCTGGCGGTCCAGGATGGGGAAGTCCTTGCGGATCGCCTCTGTGTCGAGGAGGCCCGGCAGCAATGTCACGCGGATGCGCCACCCTTCGTGTCGGCTCCGTCGTGCTTCGCGTAGGCCTCGTAGCCCTCGTTCTCCAGCTTGTCGGCGAGCTCGGCGCCGCCGGATTCGACGATCCGGCCGCCGGAGAAGACGTGCACGTGGTCGGGCTTGATGTAGCGGAGGATGCGCGTGTAGTGCGTGATCAGCAGGGTGCCGACCTCGCCCGTCTCGCGGACCCGGTTCACGCCCTCCGACACGACACGCAGCGCGTCGACGTCCAGGCCGGAGTCGGTCTCGTCGAGGACCGCGACCTTCGGCTTGAGCAGTTCGAGCTGGAGGATCTCGTGGCGCTTCTTCTCACCGCCGGAGAAGCCCTCGTTGACGTTGCGCTCGGCGAAGGACGGGTCGATGTTGAGGCGCTCCATGGCCTCCTTGACCTCCTTCACCCAGGTGCGCAGCTTGGGGGCCTCGCCGCGGACGGCAGTGGCGGAGGTGCGCAGGAAGTTCGACACGGAGACGCCCGGGACCTCGACCGGGTACTGCATGGCGAGGAACAGGCCGGCGCGGGCGCGCTCGTCGACGGACATCTCCAGGACGTCCTCGCCGTCGAGGGTGACGGTGCCGCCGGTGATCGTGTACTTCGGGTGACCCGCGAGGGAGTAGGCGAGAGTCGACTTGCCGGAGCCGTTGGGGCCCATGATGGCGTGCGTCTCGCCCTGCTTCACGGTGAGGTCGACACCCTTGAGGATTTCCTTCGTACCGTTCTCGACCTCGACGGTGACGTGCAGGTCTCGGATTTCAAGCGTTGCCATGGGTGCCTCAGGACTCCTGGGTGAGGGAGACGAGCACGTCGTCCCCATCGATCTGTACGGGGTATACGGGGACGGGGCGCGTCGCCGGAAGGGCGTCGGGCTTGCCGGAACGGAGGTCGAAACGCGAGCCGTGCAGCCAGCACTCGATGTGGCAGTCGTCGACCTCGCCCTCCGACAGGGAGACGTTCGCGTGCGAGCAGATGTCGTGGATCGCGAACACCTCGCCCTCGGTCTGCACGATGGACAGGGGCGTGCCGTCGAGTTCCACCCGTTTGGGGGTGTCCTCCTCCAGCTCGCCCAGTCCACAGACGCGTACGAAGGTCATGCGACCGCCGCCTCCAGCTCCTCCTCGATCCGGGCGATCAGGCGCTCCTCGATGTCGGGGAGGCCGATCTGCTGGACGAGTTCGGCGAAGAAGCCGCGGACCACCAGACGGCGGGCCTCGTACTCCGGGATGCCGCGGGCCATGAGGTAGAAGAGCTGCTCGTCGTCGAAGCGGCCGGTCGTCGAGGCGTGGCCGGCGCCGACGATCTCCCCGGTCTCGATCTCGAGGTTCGGTACGGAGTCCACCCGCGCCCCGTCCGTGAGGACCAGGTTGCGGTTCATCTCGTACGTGTCGGTGCCCTCGGCCTTGGCCTCGATGAGCACGTCGCCGATCCACACCGCGTGCGCGTCCTCGCCCTGGAGCGCGCCCTTGTAGACGACGTGCGACTTGCAGTGCGGGACGTTGTGGTCGACCAGGAGGCGATGCTCCTGGTGCTGGCCCTGGTCGGTGAAGTACAGGCCGAACAGCTCGGCCTCGGCGCCGGGGCCGGCGTACTGCACGCGGGGGTGCAGTCGGACGAGGTCGCCGCCGAAGGTGACGACGACCGACTTGAAGGAGGCGTCGCGGCCGACGAGCGCGTTGTGCTGGGCGACGTGGACGGCCTTGTCGTCCCAGTCCTGGACGGAGACGACGGTGAGCTTGGCGCCGTCGCCCAGGAGGTAGTCGACGTTGGCGGCGAGCACCGCGTCACCGGTGTGGTCGATGACCACGACCGCTTCGGCGAAGGCGCCCAGCTCGATCACCTGGTGGCCGAAGGCGGTGCCGCCCTCGCCGTGCACCGCGATGCGGATGGGCTCGGTGAGGACGGTCTCCTTGGGGACGGTCACGACACCGGCCTTCTCGAACGCCGAGTAGGCCTGGGCGGCGACGCGGTCCACCGGGGTGCCGGCCTTGCCGAGGCGCGCGTCGTCACGGCCGACGGCCTCGACGGTGACGCCCTCGGGGGCCTGGACCTCGACCTTGACGCCGTTGCCGGTGGCGACGGCGGTGCCGTCGTGCAGGCCGCGCAGGCGCTCCAGCGGGGTGAACCGCCACTCCTCCTCACGGCCGTGCGGGACGGGGAAGTCCGCCACGTCGAAGGAGGGGGGCGCGCTCATGCGCGTGGCGACGGTCGACTCCGCGGCGACCGCGATCGAGCCCGCGGTGGTGGATCCCACGGGGATGTTCTGGGCCTCAGCCATGGCTGTCGTAGTGCTCTCTTTCCTGGGTAGGACGTCTGCTGTCGAGGGGGCGGGTCAGCCGACCGCGCCTTCCATCTGCAGCTCGATCAGCCGGTTGAGCTCCAGCGCGTACTCCATGGGGAGCTCCTTGGCGATGGGCTCGACGAAGCCGCGCACGATCATCGCCATGGCTTCGAACTCGCTCAGGCCGCGGCTCATCAGGTAGAAGAGCTGGTCCTCGGAGACCTTGGAGACGGTCGCCTCGTGGCCCATGGACACGTCGTCCTCGCGGACGTCCACGTAGGGGTAGGTGTCCGAGCGGGAGATGGTGTCGACGAGCAGCGCGTCGCAGAGCACGTTCGACTTGGAGCCGTGGGCGCCCTCGCCGATCTCGACGAGGCCGCGGTAGGACGTACGGCCGCCACCACGCGCCACGGACTTCGAGACGATGTTGGAGGACGTGTTCGGCGCCATGTGGACCATCTTGGAGCCGGCGTCCTGGTGCTGGCCCTCGCCGGCGAAGGCGATGGACAGGGTCTCGCCCTTGGCGTGCTCGCCCATCAGGTAGACGGCCGGGTACTTCATCGTCACCTTGGAGCCGATGTTGCCGTCGATCCACTCCATGGTCGCGCCCTCGTAGGCGACGGCGCGCTTGGTGACCAGGTTGTAGACGTTGTTCGACCAGTTCTGGATGGTCGTGTAGCGGCAGCGGGCGTTCTTCTTGACGATGATCTCGACGACCGCGGAGTGCAGCGAGTCCGACTTGTAGATCGGGGCGGTGCAGCCCTCGACGTAGTGCACGTAGGCACCCTCGTCGACGATGATCAGGGTCCGCTCGAACTGGCCCATGTTCTCCGTGTTGATGCGGAAGTAGGCCTGGAGCGGAATCTCCACGTGGACGCCCGGCGGCACGTAGATGAAGGAGCCGCCCGACCACACGGCGGAGTTCAGCGACGCGAACTTGTTGTCGCCGACGGGGATGACGGTCCCGAAGTACTCCTTGAAGAGCTCCGGGTGCTCCTTCAGCGCGGTGTCGGTGTCGAGGAAGATGACGCCCTGCTCCTCCAGGTCCTCACGGATCTGGTGGTAGACGACCTCGGACTCGTACTGCGCGGCGACACCGGCGACGAGGCGCTGCTTCTCCGCCTCGGGGATGCCGAGCTTGTCGTACGTGGCCTTGATGTCCTCGGGCAGGTCCTCCCAGGACTCCGCCTGCTTCTCCGTGGAGCGCACGAAGTACTTGATGTTGTCGAAGTCGATGCCCGACAGGTCCGAGCCCCAGTTCGGCATGGGCTTCTTCTCGAACAGGCGCAGGCCCTTGAGCCGGAGCTTGGTCATCCACTCCGGCTCGCTCTTCTTGGAGGAGATGTCCCGGACGACGTCCTCGTTGATGCCGCGCTTGGCAGAGGCGCCGGCCGTGTCGGAGTCGGCCCAGCCGTACTCGTACTTGCCCAGGCCCTCGAGCTCGGGGTGGGCAGTCTCCGTGGGGAGAGTCATGCGGGGTTCCTCCCGGCCGTGCTTGCAGATGCGTTGTGGGAAATCTTGGGGATGAACGTCGTGCAGACACCGTCGCCGTGCGCGATGGTGGCGAGCCGCTGTACGTGCGTACCGAGCAGCTCGGCGAAGAATTCCGTCTCCGCCTCGCACAGTTGCGGGAACTGCTCGGCGACGTGGGCGACCGGGCAGTGGTGCTGACAGAGCTGCTCACCCTTCTGGGGGTGGGGCGCGTTGCGCGCCGTAGCAGCGTACCCGTCGGCACTCAGAGCCTTGGCCAGCGCTTCGGCCCGCTTCTCGGGCGGTACGCCCTCGACCGCCCGGCGGTAGGCGCCCGCCTGTGCGGCGATCCTGGCGCGGGCGAAGGCGGCGATCGCCTCGTTGCCGCCCTCGCGGTCGGCGATCCAGCGCAGGGCGTCCGCCGCGAGCGTGTCGTACGACTGGTCGAAGGCGTCCCGGCCGCAGTCCGTCAGGGCGAACGCCTTGGCCGGCCGGCCGCGGGTCCGCGCGCCGTACACCCGCTGCTCGCGCGCCTCCACGACACCGTCGCCCGTGAGGGCGTCGAGGTGCCGGCGCACGGCCGCCTGGGTGAGGCCCAGCCGCTCGGCGAGCTCGGCGACGGTCGAGGGGCCGTGGTCCAGGATGGACCGGGCGACCCGGTTGCGGGTGGACCGCTCCCCGGTCACCAGCTCCTCGTGGGATGCCTCGCCGACGTTTTTCACAACGCCATTGTTGCGTAATTCTTCCGGACCGGGCAAGCCGCGTGTGCCGCACACCACGGTGCCCTGCGTCACTTAGGTGAACCTAATCTGACCTGCGGAAACGATCTCTGATCGATCAAACGGGTGGCATCCGGCAGCCGCATCGGGGACACTCCGGAACCATGCCCACACCCCCTCCGACCGGCCCTCTTGTCACCCGCGAGACGCTCCGGACGCAGCTCGGCGACCTCGGTGTACAGCCCGGCGAGACCCTTCTCGTGCACTCCTCGCTCAGCGCCCTCGGATGGGTCAACGGCGGCACTGTGGCTGTGGTACGGGGATTGCTCGACGCACTCGGCCCCGAGGGCACGCTCGTGGTCCCCACCCAGACCGGCGACCTGTCCGACCCGGCCCTGTGGAGCAACCCGCCCGTGCCCCCCGAATGGTGGACGGCCATCCGCGCCACCATGCCCGCCTACGACCCGCTGACCACGCCCTCCCGCGGGGTCGGCGTCGTCCCGGAGACGGTGCGGACCTGGCCCGGCGCCCTGCGCAGCGCGCACCCGCAGACCTCGTTCGCGGCGCTCGGCCCGCGCGCGGCGGAAGTGCTCGAGGGACACGCACCCGACTGCCGGCTCGGTGAGCGGAGCCCCCTGGCGAAGCTGGAGGCGATGGGCGCCCGGGTGCTGCTGCTCGGCGCCGGCTACGCCTCCTGTACGAGCTTCCACCTGGCCGAGTACCGGATCCCGTCTCCGACCGTCGCCGTGGGCCGCCCGGGTCCGGAAGGCTGGGAGACCGTGACCGAGGTGTCGATCAGCTCGGACCGTTTCGACGAGCTGGGCTACGACTTCGAACGGGACCGTCCCGTCGTGCGCGGCAAGGTCGGGGCCGCCGAGGCGCGGCTGTTCCCGGTGAAGGACGCGGTGGACTACGCCGGACGGTGGCTCGCGGTGCACCGGCCGCGCGACGAGGAGTAGCCGCACCCCCCGGTCCGGACCGCCGCGCGCCTACCTAGACTCTGGACCCATGCGAAGTGAGCCCGTGGTCCAGGTCCAGGCCCTGGTGAAGCGGTACGGCACGAAGACCGCGGTGGACGGGCTCGACCTGGTGGCCCGGGCGGGCGTGACCGCCGTACTCGGCCCCAACGGGGCGGGCAAGACGACCACGGTCGAGACCTGCGAGGGGTACCGGAAGCCGGATTCCGGCACGGTGCGCGTCCTGGGCCTCGACCCGGTGAGACAGTCCGCCGCCCTGCGGCCCCGCATCGGCGTGATGCTCCAGTCCGGCGGCGTCTACTCGGGCTCCCGGGCCGACGAGATGCTCCGCCACGTCGCCAGGCTGCACGCGCATCCGCTGGACGTGGACGCGCTGATCGAGCGACTGGGGCTCGGCTCCTGCGGCCGTACGACGTACCGGCGGCTGTCCGGCGGGCAGCAGCAGCGGCTCGCCCTGGCCATGGCCGTGGTCGGGCGACCGGAACTGGTCTTCCTCGACGAGCCCACCGCCGGGCTCGACCCCCAGGCCCGCCACGCCACCTGGGACCTCGTCCGGGACCTGCGCGCGGACGGTGTCTCGGTGATCCTCACCACCCACTACATGGACGAGGCCGAGCAGCTCGCCGACGACGTCGCGATCATCGACGCCGGCCGGGTCATCGCCCACGGCTCCCCGGAGGAGCTGTGCCGGGGCGGCGCCGAGAACACGCTCCGCTTCACGGGCCGGCCCGGCCTCGACGTGGGCTCGCTGCTGAAGGCCCTGCCCGCCGACTGCTCGGCCGCCGAGCTGACGCCGGGTTCCTACCGGGTCGTCGGCAAGGTCGACCCGCAACTGCTCGCCACGGTCACCTCCTGGTGCGCCCAGCACGGCGTGATGCCGGAGAGGATCTCGGTCGAGCGCCACACCCTCGAGGACGTCTTCTTGGAGCTCACCGGCAAGGAGCTGCGCTCATGACCGCCACCGGGATGTACACGCCGAGGCCCGGCGCGGCCCCGCTCCCCCGCATGATCGCGGCCCAGGCCGCGCTCGAGACGAAGATGCTGCTGCGCAACGGCGAGCAGCTGCTGCTGACCGTCGTCATCCCGACCCTGCTCCTGGTGCTCTTCAGCACCGTGGACATCGTCGACACCGGCGCCGGCGAGGCGGTCGACTTCCTCGCGCCCGGCATCCTCGCCCTCGCGGTGATGTCGACGGCGTTCACCGGCCAGGCCATCGCCACCGGCTTCGAGCGCCGCTACGGCGTGCTGAAGCGGCTCGCGTCCTCGCCCCTGCCCCGCTGGGGCCTGATGACGGCGAAGACGCTGTCCGTCCTGGTCACCGAGATCCTCCAGGTGATCCTGCTGACGGTGATCGCCTTCGCCCTCGGCTGGTCGCCGCAGGGCAATCCGGTCGCGGTCCTGCTGCTCCTGGTCCTCGGCACGGCGGCCTTCTCGGGCCTGGGCCTGCTGATGGCCGGGACGCTGAAGGCCGAGGCGACGCTGGCCGCGGCCAACCTGGTGTTCCTGCTGCTGCTCGTCGGCGGCGGGGTCGTCGTGCCGCTGGACAAGTTCCCCGCCGGCGCGCAGGACGTGCTGGGTCTGCTGCCGATCGCGGCCCTGTCCGACGGGCTGCGGGACGTGCTCCAGCACGGCGCCGGGATGCCCTGGGGCGACCTCGGGATCCTGGCCGTCTGGGCGGTCGTGGGGCTGGCGGCGGCCGGGAAGTTCTTCCGCTGGGAGTAGGCGAGGTGTTCTGTGACCGACCCTCGTGAAAGCGTGCACAAGCGGCGGCCTACGATGGTTCGCGTGCCAAACGTGACCCGCGCCGACGCCACCGCCGCCCTGCGCAACCCGCTCGCCTTCATCGCCGAGCGCTGGACCCCCGAACCCCGGACGGTCCGGCGCGCGGCCCTCACCGCGCTGCTGATGTCGGTGATCATCGTCGTCACCGGTGGCGCGGTGCGGCTGACCGGCTCGGGCCTGGGCTGCCCGACCTGGCCCAAGTGCACCGACGACTCGCTCACCGCGACCAGCGCGATGGGCTTCCACGGCGCCATCGAGTTCGGCAACCGCATGCTGACGTACGTGCTGTGCGCCGCGGTCGGCTGGGCGATCATCGCCGCGCGGTCGCAGAAGCCGTACCGGCGCGCTCTGGTCCGGCTGGGCTGGGCGCAGTTCTGGATCGTCATGAGCAACGCGGTGCTCGGCGGCATCGTGGTGCTGGTCGGCCTCAACCCGTACACGGTCGCGGCGCACTTCGTGGCGACGTCCGCGCTCATCGCGGTGGCCACGGTGATGTGGCAGCGCACCCGGGAGGGTGACGCGGCACCGCGCCCGCTGGTCGGAAAGGCCGTGCAGCAACTGGTGTGGTTCCTGGTCGCGGCGGCCGTCCTGCTCATCCTGGTCGGCACGGTCGTCACCGGCGCGGGCCCGCACGCGGGCGACTCCAGCGAGGTCGAGCGGATGCCGGTCGACTGGGAGACGGTGAGCAAGCTGCACGCCGTGCTGGCGTGGATCGTGGTGACGCTGACGTTCGCCCTGTGGTTCGTCCTCAAGGCGGTCGACGCGCCCAGGAACCCGCTGAACCGCACCCGCGAGCTGTTCCTGATCCTGCTCGCGCAGGGCGTCATCGGCTACGTCCAGTACTTCACGGACCTGCCCGAGGTGCTGGTCGGCCTGCACATGCTCGGTTCGGCCGTGATGTGGATCTGGGTGCTGCGGGTGGTGCTGTCGCTGCGCGAGCGGCCGGAGGCCGCTGTGGACCTGCCCGGTCCCACCGCCGAGGCCACCCTGACCAAGGCCTAGTCGAGCCCGTACACCCGTCGCGCGTTCCCCGACGCCAGCATGGCCGCCACCCGCTGCGCGTCGGCGAGCGACCAGGCACCCTCGGCCACCCAGGTGCCGAGCACGCGGCCGAGGGCCTCGCGGAACAGGCGGGCGCCCACCACGTGCAGTTCGGGCAGGCCCTGAGCCCCGGTGGAGAAGAGGATCTTGCCGAACGGGGCCAGCTCCAGGATCTCCGCGAGGACGGTCGCGGCCCGGGCGCCCGTGCGGACCAGGGCGGCGCCGCAGTCGACGTGGACGTGCGGGAAGACACCGGCGAGATGGGCGGCGTGCCGGTGGTACGGGTAGCCGTGCAGCAGCACGAGGTCCGTGCCCAGGCCGGCCGTGGCCCGCACGAAGTCCGTCAGCAGCACCGGGTCCGTACGGTCGATCCGCAGCCCCGGCGCGCCCAGCCCCGCGTGCAGCTGGAGCGGCAGGCCGGAGGCGACGGCGCTCCACAGCAGATGCCGCAGCAGCACCGGGTCGCTCAGCTCCCCGCCGACCCCGCGCCCGGCGAGCCAGCGGCCGGCCGCCCCGCGCACCTCCCCCGGCCCGGGCGGCTCCGGTGCGAGCGCGAGACCGTGCCGTACGCCCGCGACCGAGGTGAAGGCGACGGCGTCGGCGGCGGCCGCGTGCACCGACTCGGCGAGGTTGGCGAGGAAGGACTCGACGGTCCCGGAGGTGTCGGCGACCTGCTCGGCGAGGAGTTCCAGACGCACGATCTCGCGGGCCTCGGCGGCTCCGGCGGAGGCCAGCTCACCGGGTTCCGTCAGATCGCCGGGGAGTCCGGTGTCGACCAGGTACGTGGTGATGCCGCTGCCGCGCAGGAGCCGACGGCCGGATTCAAGGACGCCCAGTTCCCGGCGTCGGCCCAGGTAGCGGGCGGGCGTGCAGTGCGGTTCCAGGCCGAGCAGGGGTGGGCACCAGCGCCGCACGGCGAAGCCGGTCTGGGTGTCGAACAGGGTGGTGCCAGGAGCGGGTGGGCCCTCGGTGCGGCTGAGCTGGGCCTCGAAGGTGCCGAGGCCCAGCTCTGTGCGGAGCACTCCGTGGCAGTACTGGTCCACCAGTGACGGAGTTTCGATCATCCGGGCCTCCCGGTTGGACCTTGTTGCTCTCAAGGGTCCTAACGGGTGAACCGGGTTCGAGGTCGCGGCCCCCATGGGGGGGTGCGGGTGTTCTGGCGGCCGCGGGAGGTGTGTGGCTGGTCGCGCCCACGCGGCGGAGCCGCACATCGACGCAGCCCCGCACCCCTTGAGGTCAGTCGTTCTTGGGGCCGCCCACCTGGATCCCGGCCATCCGCGACCACTCGTAGCGGCCCGTCTTCACCTTCGCCGCGAACTCGCCGTCGAAGGACTCGTGGGTCGTGATGCCCGACTTCTCCACGGCCTGCACGGCGATCTCGTGGGAGGGTGCGACCAGGTCGCCCCAGTTGCCGTCCTCGCCGACCAGGACGATGCGGGCGCCGCGCTCGCCGAGGTAGGCGACCTGGCCCTCGGCGCCGCCGTGGGCCTTGGAGAAGGAGGAGATCTGCTGGGCCAGCCGGGCCACCTTGCGCTCGGCCTTCGGGTCAACCTGCTGCGTGTCTGCCATGGCCAGGATGCTACTCACGAGTAGATCGACTGGCGAGGGCAGGGGCCTGTGACGTACGTCGGTGCGTCAGCGCAGGAACGGGTCGACCGCGACCGCCACGAACAGCAGCGAGACGTAGGTGATCGACCAGTGGAACAGGCGCATCTCCTTCAGCTTCGCGCCCGTCACCTCCGCCTTCGCGCGGTTCTGAAGGCCGTGCGCCTCCCAGAGCCAGAAGCCGCCCGCGAGCAGCGCGACCGAGGTGTAGAACCAGCCGGTGTAGCCGAGCGGGGTCAGCAGGAGCGAGACGGCGACCATGACCCAGCTGTAGATCACGATCTGCTTGGCGACCACCTTGTTGGAGGCGACCACCGGCAGCATGGGCACCCCGACGCGCGCGTAGTCCTCCTTGACCTTCATGGACAGCGGCCAGTAGTGCGGCGGCGTCCAGAAGAACATGACCATGAAGAGGATGACCGGCGCCCACGACATCGAGTTCGTGACCGAGGACCAGCCGATCAGCACCGGCAGGCAGCCGGCGATGCCGCCCCACACGATGTTCTGCGAGGTACGGCGCTTGAGGATCATCGTGTAGACGACCACGTAGAAGAGGAGCGCGCCGAGGGCGAGCCAGGCGCTCAGCCAGTTCACCGTGAGGCCGAAGAGCAGGGTGGACGTGATGGCCAGGGTGATGCCGAAGGCCAGGCACTCGCGCGGGCTGACCATGCCGGTGACCAGCGGGCGCTGCGAGGTGCGGTCCATCAGCGCGTCGATGTCGCGGTCGATGTACATGTTGAGCGCGTTGGCGCCACCCGCGGACAGGTAGCCGCCGAGGCACGTCAGCAGCACCAGCGTCAGGTCGGGCACGCCCTGCTGCGCCAGGAACATCACCGGCACCGTCGTGATCAGCAGCAGTTCGATGATCCGCGGCTTGGTGAGAGCCACGAATGCCATGACACGGGCCCCGAGCGGCCGGTGGGCCGGGCTCTGGTCCGTCCCGGTCATCCCCGCTGGACGGGATTCAACGGCCGTCACGCACACCCCTACAGAGACATCCCAGCAAGCCTCACCCCTGTGAAGTCCCGGTAAAGGCTCGCGCGTACCACGCCACTTTAGACGTTGCCCAGACTCGGACATTCGCGGGGGTCCGGTCGTGTTGGCGGACACCTTCCGAAGGGCGCGCCGAAGCTCGATTGAGCACCCGGATGAGCGGCTCCGTATTCACCTGTCGACTGCGCTACGGCCCAGTCAGGAAGCGGATCGGGATCCGTCCCGGCACTCTGGAGTGACTCGAAAAAACGCACGTCCCACGGGGGTAGGCTCGACTGCGGCCGGTGGGCGCCCCGATACACCGGCATCCGACATGTGGAGAGGAGCCCTGACTCAGGGTGAGCACCAAGCCGACCACCACAGACCTCGAGTGGACCGAGTTGGACCAGCGGTCCGTCGACACCGCGCGTGTCCTGGCCGCCGATGCCGTACAGAAGGTCGGTAACGGCCATCCGGGTACGGCGATGAGCCTGGCGCCTGCCGCCTACACCCTCTTCCAGAAGGTGATGCGGCACGACCCGGCGGACGCCGACTGGGTCGGGCGGGACCGCTTCGTGCTGTCCGCCGGCCACTCGTCCCTGACCCTCTACACCCAGCTGTACCTGGCCGGCTTCGGCCTGGAGCTGGACGACCTGAAGTCCTTCCGCACCTGGGGCTCGAAGACCCCCGGCCACCCCGAGTACGGGCACACGACCGGTGTGGAGACGACGACCGGGCCGCTCGGCCAGGGTGTCGCCAACGCGGTGGGCATGGCGATGGCCGCCCGCTACGAGCGCGGCCTGTTCGACCCGGAGGCCGCCGAGGGCGAGTCGCCGTTCGACCACTTCATCTACTGCATCGCCGGTGACGGCTGCCTCCAGGAGGGCATTTCCTCCGAGGCCTCGTCCCTCGCGGGCCACCAGAAGCTCGGCAACCTGATCCTGCTGTGGGACGACAACCACATCTCGATCGAGGGCGACACCGAGACGGCCGTCTCCGAGGACACGGCGAAGCGGTACGAGGCCTACGGCTGGCACGTGCAGCGCGTGGAGCCGAAGGCCGACGGCGACCTGGACCCGGCCGCGATCTTCGAGGCGATCCAGAAGGCCAAGGCCGTCACGGACCGGCCGTCGTTCATCGCGATGCGCTCGATCATCGCCTGGCCGGCCCCGAACGCGCAGAACACCGAGGCCGCACACGGCTCGGCGCTCGGCGACGACGAGGTCGCGGCGACCAAGCGCGTCCTGGGCTTCGACCCGGAGCAGTCCTTCGAGGTCTCCGACGAGGTCATCACGCACACCCGCAAGGCGCTGGAGCGGGGCCAGGCGGCCCGCGCGGTGTGGGACAAGGCGTACCAGCAGTGGCGGGACAACAACCCCGAGCGCGCCGCGGAGTACGACCGGATCGCCAAGGGTGAGCTGCCCACCGGCTGGGAGGAGAAGATCCCGGTCTTCGAGGTCGGCAAGGGCGTGGCCACGCGTGCCGCCTCCGGCAAGGTGCTGCAGGCCCTCGGCGGGGTCATCCCGGAACTGTGGGGCGGCTCGGCCGACCTGGCCGGCTCCAACAACACCACGATCGACAAGACCAGCTCCTTCCTCCCGGCGGACAACCCGCTGCCGGAGGCGGACCCGTACGGCCGCACGATCCACTTCGGTATCCGCGAGCACGCGATGGCCGCCGAGATGAACGGCATCGCGCTGCACGGCAACACCCGCATCTACGGCGGCACCTTCCTGGTGTTCTCCGACTACATGCGCAACGCGGTGCGGCTGTCGGCGCTGATGCACCTTCCGGTGACGTACGTGTGGACGCACGACTCCATCGGTCTGGGCGAGGACGGCCCGACGCACCAGCCGGTCGAGCACCTGGCCGCGCTGCGCGCGATCCCGGGCCTGAACGTCGTGCGTCCGGCCGACGCCAACGAGACCGCCATCGCCTGGCGCGAGATCCTGGGGCGCTGGACGAAGGAGTTCGGCAAGGGGCAGCCGCACGGTCTGGCGCTGACGCGTCAGGGCGTTCCGACGTACGAGCCCAACGAGGACGCGGCCAAGGGCGGTTACGTCCTGTTCGAGGCCGAGGGCGGTGACGCCGAGGTGATCCTCATCGCCACCGGCTCCGAGGTGCACGTCGCCGTCGAGGCGCGCGAGCAGCTCCAGGGCGCCGGCGTGCCCACGCGCGTGGTGTCCATGCCGTCGGTGGAGTGGTTCGAGCAGCAGGACCAGGGGTACCGGGACAGCGTCCTGCCGCCGTCCGTCCGGGCCCGTGTCGCGGTGGAGGCCGGTATCGGTCTCACGTGGCACAAGTACGTGGGGGACGCCGGCCGCATCGTTTCCCTGGAGCACTTCGGTGCTTCGGCCGACGGCAAGGTCCTTTTCCGCGAGTTCGGCTTCACTCCCGAGAACGTGGCCGCCGCCGCGCGGGAATCGATCGCCGCAGCTCAGCGCTGACGCTTATACACGACACGTAGGAGATGGAATTTCCATGACAGACGCACTCAAGCGCCTCTCCGAGGAAGGCGTGGCGATCTGGCTGGACGACCTGTCGCGCAAGCGGATCACGTCCGGCAACCTCGCCGAGCTGATCGACCAGCAGCACGTCGTGGGCGTCACCACCAACCCGTCGATCTTCCAGAAGGCGATCTCGCAGGGCGACGGCTACGACACCCAGCTGACCGACCTCGCCGCCCGCAAGGTCACCGTCGAAGAGGCCATCCGCATGATCACGACGGCGGACGTCCGTGACGCCGCCGACATCCTGCGCCCGGTCTTCGACGCCACCGGCGGCAAGGACGGCCGGGTCTCGATCGAGGTCGACCCGCGCCTGGCGCACAACACGCGGGCGACGGTCGCCGAGGCCAAGCAGCTCGCCTGGCTGGTGGACCGGCCCAACACGCTGATCAAGATCCCGGCGACCGAGGCGGGCATCCCGGCCATCGCCGAGACCATCGGCCTGGGCATCAGCGTCAACGTCACGCTGATCTTCTCGCTGGAGCGCTACCGCCTGGTCATGGACGCGTTCCTGGAGGGCCTGGAGAAGGCCAAGGAGCGCGGCCTGGACCTGTCGCAGATCCACTCCGTGGCGTCGTTCTTCGTGTCCCGCGTGGACACCGAGATCGACAAGCGGATCGACGCGCTGGGCACCGACGAGGCCAAGGCCGCGCGCGGCAAGGCCGGCGTCGCCAACGCCCGGCTGGCCTACCAGGCGTACGAGGAGGTCTTCTCCTCGGACCGCTGGAGCGCCCTGGAGAAGGCGGGCGCCAACAAGCAGCGTCCGCTGTGGGCGTCCACCGGCGTCAAGGACAAGGCGTACAAGGCCACCCTGTACGTCGACGAGCTGGTGGCTCCGAACACGGTGAACACCATGCCGGAGGCGACCCTGTTCGCCACGGAGGAGCAGGGCGAGATCCGCGGCAACGCCGTCGCCGGCACGTACGAGCAGGCCCGCGCCGACCTCGACGCGGTCGAGAAGCTCGGGATCAAGTACGACGACGTGGTCCGGCTGCTGGAGGAGGAGGGCGTCGAGAAGTTCGAGGCGTCCTGGACCGACCTGCTGAAGTCGACCGAGGCCGAGCTCAAGCGCCTCGCCCCCTCGGAGGGCTGAACAGGTGTCGAGCAGCAACCCGCTGCGTGACCCCGCGGACCGACGGCTCCCGCGTATCGCGGGGCCGTCGGGCCTGGTCATCTTCGGCGTCACGGGAGACCTGTCCCGCAAGAAGCTCATGCCCGCCGTGTACGACCTCGCCAACCGGGGTCTGTTGCCTCCGGGCTTCTCGCTGGTGGGCTTCGCCCGCCGTGAGTGGGCGCACGAGGACTTCGCGCAGGTAGTGCACGACGCGGTCAAGGAGCACGCCCGCACGCCCTTCCGCGAGGAGGTCTGGCAGCAGCTCATCCAGGGCATGCGCTTCGTGCAGGGCACGTTCGACGACGACGACGCGTTCGAGCGGCTGCGCTCCACGATCGACGAGCTCGACAAGGCACAGGGCACGGGCGGCAACTTCGCCTTCTACCTGTCCGTGCCGCCGTCGGCCTTCCCGGTGGTCATCCAGCAGCTGAAGAAGCACCAGCTGGCCGACCAGACGGGCGGCTCCTGGCGGCGCGCGGTCATCGAGAAGCCGTTCGGCCACGACCTCGCCTCGGCGGAGGAGCTCAACAAGGTCGTCCACGAGGTCTTCGCCCCGGACCAGGTCTTCCGCATCGACCACTACCTGGGCAAGGAGACCGTCCAGAACATCCTGGCGCTGCGCTTCGCCAACACGATGTTCGAGCCGATCTGGAACCGGTCCTTCGTGGACCATGTGCAGATCACCATGGCCGAGGACATCGGCATCGGCGGCCGGGCCGGCTACTACGACGGCATCGGCGCCGCCCGTGACGTCATCCAGAACCACCTGCTCCAGCTCATGGCCCTCACGGCCATGGAGGAGCCGGCCTCCTTCGACGCGGACGCGCTGGCCGCCGAGAAGACCAAGGTGCTCGGCGCCGTGCGGCTACCGAAGGACATGGGCCGGGACACCGTGCGCGGCCAGTACTCCGCGGGCTGGCAGGGCGGCGCGAAGGTGATCGGCTACCTCGAGGAGGACGGCATCAACGCCTCCTCGAAGACGGACACCTACGCCGCGATCAAGCTGGAGATCGACAACCGCCGCTGGGCGGGCGTCCCCTTCTACCTGCGCACCGGCAAGCGGCTGGGCCGCCGCGTGACGGAGATCGCCGTCGTCTTCCAGCGGGCTCCGCACTCCCCCTTCGACTCCACGGCCACCGAGGAGCTCGGCTCCAACGCGATCGTCATCCGCGTCCAGCCGGACGAGGGCGTCACGGTCCGCTTCGGCTCGAAGGTGCCGGGCACCTCGATGGAGATCCGGGACGTGTCGATGGACTTCGCCTACGGCGAGTCCTTCACGGAGTCCAGCCCGGAGGCGTACGAGCGTCTGATCCTGGACGTTCTGCTCGGTGACTCCAACCTCTTCCCGCGTACCGAGGAGGTCGAGCTGTCCTGGGAGATCCTCGACCCGATCGAGCAGTACTGGGACAAGAACGGCAAGCCCGCCCAGTACCAGGCCGGTACCTGGGGGCCCGTCGAGGCGGACGAAATGCTCGAGCGACACGGACGGAGCTGGCGCCGGCCATGAAGATAGACCTCACGGACACCACCGCCAGCAAGGTCAACAAGGCGCTGGTGCAGGGCCGCCGGGCGATCGGTACCCCGGCGGTGGGCATGGTGCTCACGCTGGTCATCGTGACGGACGAGGAGAACGCCTACGACGCGCTGAAGGCCGCGAACGACGCCTCGCACGAGCATCCCGCACGCACGCTCGTGGTCATCAAGCGCGTCTCCCGCTCACCGCGTGACCGTACGCAGTCCCGCCTCGACGCGGAGGTCCGGGTCGGCGCGGACGCCGGCTCCGGCGAGACGGTGGTGCTCCGGCTGTACGGCGAGGTCGTCGACCACGCCCAGTCGGTGGTGCTGCCGCTGCTGCTCCCGGACGCCCCGGTGGTGGTGTGGTGGCCGGTGAACGCGCCGCTCGACCCGGCGAAGGACCCCCTGGGTGCCCTCGCCCAGCGCCGCGTCACCGACACGTACGCCTCCGAGCAGCCGGTACGGGACCTGGCCACCCGGTCCCGGGCCTACACCCCCGGTGACACGGACCTGTCCTGGACCCGCATCACGCCCTGGCGCTCCATGCTGGCGGCGGCCCTCGACCAGGTCACCTGCGAGGTGCGGACCGTCGAGGTGGAGGGCGAGGAGTTCAACCCGAGCTGTGAGCTGCTGGCGATGTGGCTCGCGGACCGGCTGGACGTCCCCGTGAAGCGGTCGCTGTCCAGCGGGCCCGGCCTGACGGCGGTCCGGATGGACACCAACTGCGGCCCGATCAAGCTGGACCGCGCCGACGGCTCCCTGGCGACGCTCTCCATCGAGGGCCAGCCGGACCGGGCGGTGGCGCTCAAGCGCCGGGAGACCGCCGAGCTGATGGCGGAGGAGCTGCGGCGGCTGGACCCGGACGACACGTACGCGTCCGCGCTGCGGTACGGGGTGGACCGGCTGAAGTCCTCGTCCTCGGTGCCGTCGGTGTCGTCGGTGCCCAAAAGTGAGGGGCGAGCAGGACTCGCCCTCCCCGCTCCCGTTGAAAGGGCTGCGAAAGCACCCGCTGCGGCAGCGACGGCGCAGGCACCGGTGAGGCGGGAACCGCCCGAGCTGGAACCGGTACGGAAGGCGACGAAGAAGTGAGTACGGCACCGCAGCTGGTCGTGCACCGCGACAAGGAGCTGATGGCGCAGGCCGCGGCGGCGCGGCTGATCACCAGGATCGTGGACGCGCAGGCCTCCCGGGGCTCGGCGTCCGTGGTCCTGACGGGCGGCCGCAACGGCAACGGCCTGCTGGCCGCGCTGGCCGCGGCGCCCGCCCGGGACGCGATCGACTGGAGCCGGCTCGACCTCTGGTGGGGCGACGAGCGGTTCCTGCCCGAGGGTGACCCCGAGCGCAACGTCACCCAGGCGAGGGAGGCTCTCCTCGATTCGGTGCCGCTCGATCCGAAGCGGGTGCACGCGATGCCCGCGTCGGACGGGCCGCACGGCACCGACGTGGACGCGGCGGCCGCCGCGTACGCGGAGGAACTGGCAGCGGCGGCGGGCCCGGAGAACCACGGGCCCGTGCCCACGTTCGACGTGCTGATGCTGGGCGTCGGACCGGACACGCATGTCGCGTCGCTGTTCCCGGAGCTGCCGGCGGTCAGGGAGACCGACCGCACGGTGGTCGGCGTCCACGGCGCACCCAAGCCGCCACCGACCCGGGTGACGCTGACGCTGCCGGCGATCCGGGCGGCGCGGGAGGTATGGCTGCTGGCCGCGGGCGAGGACAAGGCCCAGGCGGCGGCGATCGCCCTGTCGGGAGCGGGAGAGATCCAGGCTCCTGCGGCGGGGGCGTACGGCAGGAGCCGGACCCTGTGGCTCCTGGACGGGGCGGCGGCGTCGCAACTGCCGCGTTCCTTGTATCCGCCGGCTTCGGCGTGAACGTCTTCGGGCCCCCGCTTCGTGACGAAGTGGGGGCCCGAAACGCATGCGCTACTTGACCGACCCCGCCATCACGCCCTGCACGAAGTGCCGTTGGAAGGCGAAGAACACGACCACCGGGACGACCAAGGACACGAACGCCCCCGGCGCCAGGACGTCGATGTTGCTTCCGAACTGGCGTATCTGGGACTGGAGTTCCACGGTCAGCGGCTGGGACGCGCTGTCCGCGAACAGCAGCGCCACCAGCATGTCGTTCCACACCCACAGGAACTGGAAGATGGCCAGGGAGGCGATCGCGGGCCGCCCCACGGGCAGGACGAGCCGCGTGAAGATGCGCCACTCGCTGCCGCCGTCCATGCGCGCGGCCTCCAGCATCTCCTTCGGCATCTCGGCGAAGTAGTTGCGGAGCAGGAACACCGCGAACGGCAGGCCGTAGGCCACGTGGAAGAGAACGACGCCGGGGATCGTGCCGAACAGGCCGAGCTGCCCGAAGAGTTTGGCGACCGGCAGCAGGCCGATCTGCACGGGCACCACCAGCAGCGCGACCACGACCAGGAAGATCGCCTCCCGCCCGGGGAAGTCCAGCCACGCGAAGGCGTACCCCGCGAGTGCCGCGACGACCACGACCAGCACGGTCGTCGGCACCGATATCAGCACCGTGTTCCAGAACGCCTGCGTGATCCCGGCGTTCCCGAGCAGCGACGAGTAGTTGTCGAAGGACAGCTGCCCGGGGCTGGAGAACACCGTCCACCAGCCGCCCTTCGCCGTGTCCTCGGCGGACCGCAGCGAGGACAGGAACAGTCCGGCCAGGGGCGTCATCCAGACCAGCCCGACCACCACGAGGAAGGCCTGAACGACCCCGTTGCCCAATCCGCGCCGAACCGCGTTCATCGCTGACTCCTTCGGAAACGGCGGACGTTGAACACCATGGCCGGGACGACCAGCAGCAGCAGGAGCACGCCGAGCGCGCTGCCGAGCCCCTGGTTGTTGCCGCCGCCGAACGACACCAGCCACATCTGCGTCGCGAGGACGGTCGCGTCCTCCTGCACGGGACCGGGCGCGATGATGTAGACGAGGTCGAAGACCTTCATCACGTTGATGACGAGGGTGATGAAGACGACCGACAGCACCGGTGCCAGCAGCGGCACGGTGATCCGCCGGAAGATCTGCCACTCGTTGGCGCCGTCCATCCGCGCCGCCTCCAGGGCGTCCCGCGGCAGCGTCGACAGACCCGCCCCGATCAGCACCATGGCGAAGCCGGTCCAGATCCACAGGTACGCGCCGATGATCGCCGGGGTGACCAGCGCCGGGCCCAGCCAGGAGACGCCCTCGTAGGGCTGGGCGAAGTTCGACGACGGCAGTCTCACCTCGTAGGAGCCCGATGCGAGGCCCTCGAAGCGGAAGGAACCGTCGGCGGCCGTGGTGGTCGCGGCGATCGTCTCGCCGTCGCGGACCGCCTCGACCTTCATCTCCGGCAGTCCGCTCTCCCTCCGGTCGACCTTCCCCTGCTCCCCTCCGCCGCCGGGCGTGAAGTCCAGGTAGACGACACCGCGCAGTTCGTCGGCGGCGGCCTTGCGCCCCGCCGCCGCGTACGCCGGCTCGGCCCCGCCCGGCAGGTCGACGGGCTGCACTCCGACCAGGCCCAGCGCCACCGCGTCCCCGGGCGCCACGCTCGTGCTCGTGCGGTACGAGCCGTCCTTGTCCTTCGTCAGGCCCTGGGCGTCACGCGCCCGGGCCGTCGGGTAGGAGGACTCTTCCTTGAAGGCGTCGTGGACGGAGACGACCGCGGCGTTGAGCACGCCCTTGTCGGGGTCCTCGTCGTAGGCGAGCCGGAAGATGATGCCCGCGGCGAGGAAGGAGACCGCCATCGGCATGAAGAGGAGCAGTTTGAAGGCCGTGGCCCAGCGGACCTTCTCCACCAGTACGGCGAGGATCAGCCCGAGGCCGGTGAGCAGGGCCGGGGCGATGACGACCCAGATGGCCGTGTTGCGGACGGCCTTGAGGGTCGCCGGGTCGCGGAACATCTCGGCGTAGTTGTCGCCGCCGACGAAGCTCGTCCCGGAGGCGTCGAAGAAGCTGCGGCCGATGCTGAACAGCACGGGGTAGACGACGAGCGCGCCGAGCAGCAGCAGCGCGGGGAGCACGAACAGCAGGGCGATGATCTTCCCGCGCCGGCGCAGTCGCCGGGTGCGGTCGGCGACCGGGCCGGGCGGTGGGGTGCTCGTGTCTTTCACGAGGGTCGCTGTCATGGCGTATCAGTCCTGGTACGCCTTGGCCGCCGCGGCCTCCAGCTTCGCCGCGGTGCCCTTCGGGTCGGACGGGTCGCGCAGGAAGTCCTGGAGGAGCTTCCACTCGCCGGTGCCCTTCGTGCCGCCGAAGGCCGCCGGGGCCTGGTCGGACATGTCGAAGCGGACCGAGTCCCCGGCCCCGACGAGGGACTTGGCGGTGGCGCGGGTGACGTCGTCGCCGTAGGAGGCGAGGTCGACCTTCTTGTTCGGGGAGAGGAAGCCGCCGGCCTCGGCCCACACCGCGGAGGCCTCGGGGGTCGACAGGTACTCCAGAAGGGCCTGGGCGGCCTTCTGGTTCTTGCCGTCCTTGAGGACGACGGCGGCGTCACCGCCGCTGACGACCGGTGCCTCGCCGCCGCCGACCGCCGGGAACGGGAAGAAGTTCGCGTCCTGGCCGACCTTCTTGCCGAACTGGTCCTTGGCGACACCGGCGACGAAGTCGCCCTCGTAGACCATGCCGGCCTCGGGTTCGGGGCCGAACACCTTCTCCACCGAGCCGGGGAAGTCGGTGTTCAGGGCGCCCTTCTGGCCGCCGGCGATGAGCTGCTTGTCCTTGAAGAGCTTGCCGAGGGTGGTGAGGGCGTCGACGACGGACGCGTCGGTCCACTTCAGCTTGTGGGCGGCGAGGGCGTCGTACTTCTCGGGTCCGGCCTGTGAGAGGTAGACGTTCTCGAACCAGTCGGTGAGGGTCCAGCCGTCCTCTCCGGCGACGGAGAACGCGGCGAGGCCGGAGTCGGACACGGTCTGCCCGGCCTTCAGCATCTCGTCGTAGGACTTCGGGGGCTTCACGCCGGCCTGTTCGAGGGCGTCGGGGCTGTACCAGACGGTCGACTTGTGGGCGGCCTTGAAGTACAGGCCGTAGAAGGTGCCGTCGACGCTGCCGTACTTCTTCCACACGGGGGCGTACCCGGCGTCCACGGCCTCCTCGGTCTTCTTCGACAGCGGCTTGAGCCAGCCCTTCTGTGCGAACTGCTTGAGCACGCCGACCTGCGGGACCATCACGACGTCGGGGGCGTTGCCGCCCTCGATCTTGCTGCCGACGACGGTGGAGACGTTGTCGCCGGTGGACGTGAACTGCGTCTTGGCGCCGGTCTTCTCGGTGAAGGCGTCGAGCACCTTCTGGAAGTTCTTCTGCTCGGTGCCGGACCAGACACCGGCCACGGTGACCGACTGGCCGCTGAGCGCCTTGTCGCCGCCGCCGGCCGAGACGGGGCCGCCGCCGCAGGCGGTCGCGCCGAGCGCCAGTCCGCCAAGGATGCCGGTGCAGCCGGTGAGCAGGGTGGTACGTCGTCGCATCATCGTTGATGTCCCTTCGGAGGGTTCGCTTGCGGAAGTTCGCTCGCGCGGACGTTGCTTACGCGGAGGTCGCTTTCGGGTGTTCAGGAACGGATCCACCAGGCGGCCGTCGAGCCGGAGAGCACTCCGGGCGGGCAGGGGCCGCTGGCGAGCAGGGGGGTGCCGGAGACCGGCGCGGGGGTGGGGGCGGTGCCGAAGTTGACGGCGCAGACCAGGTCGCCGCGTTCGAAGGCCAGGACGCCGGGCGAGGCGTCCAGCCAGCGCAGGGTTCCCTCGCCCAGCTGCGGCAGGGTGCCTCGCAGTTGGAGGCCGTCGCGGTACAGGTGCCAGAAGGAGCGGGTGTCGGCGAGGGCACGGTCGGTGGCGTACTCGGCGAAGTACTCCGGCTGCGGCAGCCACGGCTTGGCGCTCTCCACGCCCGGGGTGAAGCCGAACGGCGAGGCCTGGCCCGACCAGGGCAGCGGGACCCGGCAGCCGTCGCGGATGCGGGCCCTGCTGCCGGTGCGGCGGAAGATCGGGTCGGTGAGCACGTCGTCGGGCAGGTCCACGACCTCCGGCAGCCCCAGCTCCTCGCCCTGGTAGATGTAGGCGGCACCGGGCAGGGCCAGCATGAGCAGCGCGGCGGCGCGGGCGCGGGCGGCGCCGAGGCCGCTGCCCTCGGTGGCGGGTTCGCCGTAGCGGGTGACGGTGCGGACCTGGTCGTGGTTGTTGAGGACCCAGGTGACGGTCGAGCCGGTCCCGGCGATGTCCTGCATGGCCTCCGAGATGACCTTCCGGAAGGCGTCGGCGTCCCAGGAGGCGCTCAGCAGGTCGAAGAAGAAGGCCTGGTGCAGTTCGTCGGAGCGGACGTACTGCGCGTGCTCGCGGGCGGTCGGCACGGACACCTCACCGACGAGGAGGCGTTCGCTGCCGTCGCGCTCGGTGTACTCCTCGCATATGGAGCGCCAGCGGCGCCACACGTCGTGCACCTCCGGCTGGTTCCAGGCGAGCGGGTTGACCGAGTCGCGGGTGCGGGCGTCGGCCTCGGGGTCGTCGGAGTCGGGCAGCTCGGGGTGCTTGTAGAGGCCGGCGGCGACGTCGATGCGGAAGCCGTCGACACCCCGGTCCAGCCAGAAGCGCAGCACCCGGTCGAACTCGGCTGCGACCTGCGGGCTGCGCCAGTTCCAGTCGGGCTGCTCGGGCGTGAACATGTGCAGGTACCACTGACCGGGACGCCCGTCCGACTCGGTCACCCGGCTCCACGCCGGGCCGCCGAACATCGCGTGCCAGTTGTTGGGCGGCTCGTCACCGCCGGGGCCGCGGCCGTCGGCGAAGTGGAAGCGGGCCCGGGCCGGGCTGCCGGGAGCCGCCGCGAGCGCCTCGCGGAACCAGGGGTGTTCGCTGGAGCAGTGGTTCGGGACGATGTCGAGCAGCACCTTGACGCCGTGCCGCCGGGCGGCCCCCACGAGCCGGTCGAACTCGTCGAGGTCGCCGAAGACCGGGTCGACGCCGCAGTAGTCGGCCACGTCGTAGCCGTGGTCGTGCTGCGGCGAGGGGTAGAAGGGGCTCAGCCAGATCCCGTCGACGCCGAGCTTCTTGAGGTACGGCAGTCCGGCCCGGACGCCGGCGAGGTCGCCGATGCCGTCGCCGGTGCTGTCGAGGAAGCTGCGGACGTACACCTGATAGATCACTGCGTCACGCCACCAGTGGTGCCTGTTCAACCCATCGACCTGTCTCTGTGGAGGGCAGCGGTTATGCATGCATGTTAAGTAGGCGTGTCGAGAGGGTGTCAATGAAAAGGCGGAAGATACCGAGCGGTTGTGGTGGCTGAATCCGGACAGACCAGGGCGAAATTCAGCGTTTCGAGACGTCCGCGTTACCTAACAAGTAACTAGGAGGTCGATGAGCGAGCGGCGCGGGGGCGGCTAGCGGCGCGAGATGGCGGCGAGCTCGCGCGCCAGACGGCGCATCGCGGCGGCGGGCGTCTGGTGCCCGGCCATCGCGTCGTGCACGACCGCCTGCACGACCAGGCTGACCTGGTCGTAGCGCGGGCTCTTGGGGCGCGGCTCGGCGGCGAGGACGCTCGTCCGCAGCGTCGGCAGGTACGGGAACCTGCGGATGAGCGCGGGGTCCTGGTAGAGATCGGCCCGCACGGGCGGCAGCGCGCCGCGGGTGAGGACCTGGCGCTGGACGCGCTCACTGGTGAGGTACGCGATCAGACGGGCCGCCGAGTCGGGGTGCCGCGCGTGCGCGCTGACGGCCAGGTTGGAGCCGCCGAGGACACTGGTCCCCGGCCCGTCGGACCCGGGCAGGGGGACCGCGCCGACCTTCCCGGCGATCTTCGAACCGGGGGCGGAGGCGCCGACGTAGGCGTACGGCCAGTTCCGCAGGAAGAGCAGCCGGCCGTCCTGGAAGGCCTGTTTGGACTCTTCTTCCTTGTAGGTCAGCGCTTCCCTGGGGATCCAGCCCTCGCGCACTCCGCGCGCCAGGAACCCGATGCCCTCGCGGGCCGCCGCCGAGTCGACGGTGACGCGTTCGCCCTCGTCGCCGAGGATCGAGCCGCCCGCCGAGTAGACGGCCTCGGCGGCGTTCACGGTGAGGCCCTCGTAGGGCAGGAACTGTCCGGCGTAGCCGTCGAGGCCGTGCTTCGGAGCGATGGTCTTCGCGTACCGCTCCAGCTCCGCCCAGGTGCGCGGCGGCGCGACGCCCTCCTCGGCCAGGACGTCCTTGCGGTACAGGAGCAGGCCGGCGTTGGTGACGTACGGGACGGCGTAGAGCTGCCGGTCGTAGGTCGCCGTGTCCACGACCGGCTGGAGGAAGGTCTTCAGGGGGAAGCGGTCGCGGGGCAGCGGTCTGATCCAGCCCGCCGCCGCGAACTCCGAGGTCCAGTTGACGTCGATGTTGAGCACGTCGAAGCGGCTGCGGTCGCCGTCGCGCAGGTCGGTGACCATCTGGGCCTGAGTCTCGTCGGCCGAGTCCGGCAGCTCGACGAGGGTGACCTTCTCGCCGGGGTGGGTACGATTCCAGCCTTCGAGCAGGGGGCCGAGGTAGCCGGTGAGGTCTCCGGCGGTGGCCAGGGTCAGGGGGCCGCGGCTGCTCCCGGAGGGCTCTCCCGCCCGCGCTCCGGCGGCGACGTAGCCGGTCAGGACCACGACGAGAACGAGGAGGCCCCTACCCGCGGCATGGATCCACCGCATAGGTTCCTCCCTGTACACCGGCGCTGGGCACCCTTGCCCGGAATCAGAGGCCATGTATACCTGTTAGGTATGGGCGATACTAGGGCCTGGAGCACATTGGACCAGACAGGAGGACTGCACGCGTGCGCCTGCACCTCCTGGCACTCCTCGCCCGCGGACCCGCCCACGGCTACGAGCTCAAGCAGGACCTTGAGCAACTGCTGGGCTCCGCGTACCCTCAGCCGAACGTCGGCCAGATCTATGTGACCCTCGGCCGCCTCGAGAAGTCGGGACTGATCGAGGGCGAGGACGTGGCGCAGTCCAGCCGGCCCAACAAAAAGGTCTACCACCTCACCGACGCCGGGCGGGAGGCGCTGCGCGCCTGGTTCGAGGAGCCCGAGGACGAGCCGCGGGTACGGGACGACTTCTTCATGAAGCTGGCGCTCGCTCCGCGGACCGGTCTCGCCGAGCAGATCACCCTGATCAACCAGCAGCGGCGTCAGTACCTGAACACCATGCGGCAGATGTCGAGGCTGGCCGCCGCCGAAGACCGCGACAACCGCATCGCCCATCTGCTGATCGAGGGCGCGATGCTGCACCTGCAGGCCGACCTCGACTGGCTGGAACGGTGCCAGGAAGAGCTGGAGGAGCTGGAGTGAGCGACAACCGTCCCGCTCCTGTGCTGCGCGCCGAGGGGCTGGTGAAGACCCACCACGGCGAGGGCGCCCCGGCGCAGGCCGTGCGCGGGGTCGACCTGTGCGTACGGCAGGGCGAGTTCGTGGCGATCACCGGCCCGTCCGGCGCCGGCAAGTCGACGCTGCTGCATCTGCTCGGCGGGCTCCAGCGTCCGGACGCGGGGCACATCCTGCTCGACGGCGAGTCCACCGCCACCTACAGCGAGGCCCGCTGGGCGGTGGAGCGCAGGAAGCGGATCGGGATCGTCTTCCAGTTCTTCAACCTCGTCTCCAACCTGTCCGTCGCCGACAACGTGGAGCTGCCCGCCCTGCTCGCCGGGACCCCGCCGAAGCAGGCGCGCGCCGAGCGCGAGGCGCTGCTGGCCGAGCTGGGCCTGACGGGCAAGGAACGCAGCATGCCGGGCGAGCTGTCCGGCGGCGAGCAGCAGCGCGTCGCGCTGGCCCGTGCCCTGGTCAACCACCCGCCGCTGCTGCTGGCCGACGAGCCGGCCGGCAGCCTCGACAGCAAGGGCACCCGCGAGGTGATGCGGCTGCTGTCCCGTTTCCACCAGCGCGGCCAGACGATCGTGCTGGTCACGCACGACGCCCGGCTGGCGAGCGCCGCGGACCGGGTGATCAGCTTCTTCGACGGCCGGATCGCCGACGACGCGGAACTCGACGGCGGCACCACCCCGCCGCGCCGCTCCGGCATATCCGGTGTGCTGGAACTCAAGGACTGACATGCGCGTCCACGACGGCTGTGCCGGCCTGTGTGTCCACGACCGTGCCGGGAGGCGCGTCCACGGCCGTGCCGACAGGCGCGTCCTCGTCGACCGCGTGACCCGCGGGCCGAGGGGCTGAGGCCCGTGCGAGCCACTCTGCGCTGGGCGCACTCCGATCTGCGCACACACCGCGGCGAGGCACTGTTCCTCGTCCTCGCCACCGCGGGCATCGTCGCCTCCCTGCTGCTGGCCACGGCCCTGTTCGGTTACGCGACCAACCCCTGGCAGCGTGTGTTCACGCAGTCGCACGGTGCCCATGTGTGGCTGCACACCGACAAGGCGGCCGACACCGGGAAGCTGGCCGATCTGGCCGGCGTGGACTCCGTCACCGGCCCCTACCCGACCGCCGCCACCACCGTCTCCTCGCGCGGCAGCCGCGCCGCCGTCGAGCTGCGCGGCACCCCGGAACGGCCCTCCGCCGACCGTCCGCCGATCGTCTCCGGGCACTGGCTGGACCCCTCCACCCCGAACGGCGTGGTCCTGGAGAGCCGCCTCGCCCGTGCCCTGCTGACCGAGCCCGGCGACACCCTCACCATGCCCGGCACCGCCCGCGAGCTGACCGTCGTGGGCCTCGCCGACAGCGCCGAGCCGCGCTACCGGCCCGGTGAGCAGCCGGGCCTGGTGTGGGCACTGCCGTCGGCGGTGCCGGACCCCGGTGGCCAGGTGATCGGGCTGCGGCTGACGGATCCGGGCGACACGTCCTACGTCGTCCAGCGCGCGGTGACCGTGCTGGGCTCCGGGGCGATCGGCGAGGTCTCCACCTGGCAGCAGGCACGGGCCGAGGCGCAGGGCGACAACCGGCTGCTCGGGCAGGTGCTGGGCCTGTTCGGGCTGGGCGCGCTGGTCGCGGCCGGGTTCGCCGTGCACGGGGCGATCGGCACCCGCATCCGCGGCCACCTGCGGGACCTCTCCGTCCTGAAGGCCATCGGCTTCACCCCCGGCCAGGTGGTCCGGATCTTCCTGCTCCAGCACCTCGCCTACGCCCTGCTCGGTGCCTTGGCCGCCGCCGGTCTCGCCGAGGCCCTGGGCAGCCGGATCCCGGGGCGGCTCGGGGACGCGGTCGGAGTGTGGCAGGGGCTGCCCGGGCACACCGTGGCGCTGCTCGTGATCCCGGCCGGCGCGGTGCTGTTCATCGGTGCGACCACCGGGCTGGCCGCCTGGCGGGCCGGACGCGTGCCGCCGGTGCCGGTGCCGCGCCCCGCCGCCCCCTCGGGCGGACGGCTGTCCGAAGTGGCGCGCCGGGCCCTCGGCGTGCGGATCCCGCCCGCGCTCGTGCTGGGCTGGCACAAGGCGTTCACCCGCCGCCCCCGGTCCCTGGCCACGGTCGCCCGCCTCACGCTGCCGCTGCTGCTGATCGTCGTGGCGATGAGCGCCTGGACCACGCTCGACCGCTTCCACAGCGAGCCCGAGCGGATCGGCCTGCCCACCACGCTCAGTGTCCGCGCCGACGACTCCGGCCTGAGTGAACAGCAGACCCGTTCCCTCCTGGAACGCGACCCCGACGTCGCCGCCGCCTACCCGGGCGTCGAGACGGCGGCCCTGGGTGCGAGTCAGACGGCGACCATCGCGCTGCGCGGCCTCGGCACCCACCAGGACCCCTACCCGTACACCCTCGCCGAGGGCCGCCCCGCCCGCGGCGCCGACGAGGCCGTGGCCGGGCAGGGGTTCCTCGACCTGCTGAACGTGCGGGTCGGCGACTGGGTCCGGATGACCGTCGGCGACCAGCCGCAGATCCTGCACATCGTGGGCCGCAGCATCGAGCCGGAGAACGCCGGCCGGGTCATCTCGACGTCCCTCGACACCCTCCGCGAGAACGACCCGGATCTCCGCCCGACCCTCTACGAACTCCGCCTGGCCCCCGGCGCCGACCCGCGCGAGGTCGCCGGCCGGCTCGCCGAGGCCGGGGGCGGCCACCTGGACGTGCACACGGTGACCAACCCGGCCGACGGGCTCTCGCCACTGCGCGCCGTCGTCGCCGGGCTGATCGCCGTGCTCGCCCTCATCGGGCTCATCGAGCTGCTGACCGCGATCGGCGGCACCGTCCGCGAGAGCGAACGGGACCTGCTGGCCCTGAAGGCCATCGGGCTGTCCCCCCGGCAGATCACGGCGATCACCGTCACGGCCACCGGCCTGACGGCTTTGGCGGCCGTCCTCGCCGCCACCGCCCTCGGTCTGCCGCTTGCCCGGTGGCTGATCGACGCCCAGGGCCGGTCCAGCGGCATCGGGGCGGGGATCGCCCAAGCCCCCTCCGCGATCCTGATGGTGCTGCTCGGGGCGGCAGCGGTGCTCTGCGCGGCCGTGCTGGCCGCCGTCCCCGCGGCCCGGGCGGCCCGGCGGCGCCTCGCGGACACGCTGAGCGCGGTGGCCTGACGCCGGGCGCGGCCCGGGGATCAGCCTCCGTACGGGTGCTGCGGGTTGTACGGCGGCTGCGGGTGCGGGGCGTAGGGGTGCTGCCCATTCGGCGCGTAGGGATGACCGTACGGGTTCCCCTGCGGCGGGAGGTACGGCGATCCCGCCGGGGGCATCGGCGGGACCGGCCCGGGCACGGGAGGGTGGGTCGCCGGGTGGGCGTTCAGCCGGATTCCGTAGCGGCGCTTCAGCCGTCGCATCTCCAGCAGCGCGATGGCGGTGACCGTCACCGGCGCGCCCAGGATGAAGACGATGCCGAGGGTGAGGCTGAGTCCGTGCAGATCACCGGTCACCAGGTCCGGGACGGCCACCAGCCAGCTGATCACCATGGCGAGCAGCGGCGGCAGGCAGCGGTGGACGGCGGCCGTGCCGAAGAAGTTGCCCGAGACCCGCACGGCTCCGGAGGCCGTGAAGACGAGCAGCCACAGCATCGTCATGCCGAACCCGATGATCACGGCGACGTTCGCGGACGCGTTCACCGTCCGCACCAGCAGCAGCACCGCGGCCACGCAGCCGACGAACAGCATCAGCAGTGCGAGGGACCTGAGCAGCGGCGTCCGCACCTGCCGCACCGTGCCGCCACGCCGCCACACCCAGAGCATGGCCCCGACGGTGAGCGGGGTGAGGAAGAGCAGGACGACCGAGGCCGTCATCGCGTTCTCCAGCAGCTCCGTGAGGTCGAAGCCGCCCTCGACGAAGGTGTAGACACCGAGCGAGGTGACCGCCCCGGCGATGACACGGACCCGCTTCAGGCGCTCCACGGACGGGTCGAGCGGCTGCGGGATCCAGGCGGGGTGGAACACCGCCCGCGCCACGTCCTGAGGTTTGAGCAGGGACCGGGCCGTCAGCGTGCCACCGGTCCAACTTCCGCGTGTGCGTGCCACTTCGCGCTCCCCCGAGCACTCGCCCTGATGATCGCCCGGGAGTCTACGGGAAGCGGACGGCGCGCGCTGCCGCCCACCCCCCCGTCCGGCGCCCGTGGCTACCGGCCGCGCAGCTCCCGGTATGTGGCGACCAGCGCCTTGGTGGAGGCGTCCAGGCCCTCGACCTCGGCGCCCTCGGACAGCGCGGGCTCGACGCGCTTGGCGAGGACCTTGCCCAGCTCCACGCCCCACTGGTCGAAGGAGTCGATGTTCCACACCGCGCCCTGCACGAACACCTTGTGCTCGTAGAGGGCGACCAGCTGACCGAGGACGGACGGCGTCAGCTCGGGCGCGAGGATCGTGGTCGTCGGGTGGTTGCCCTGGAACGTCTTGTGCGGCACCAGCTCCTCGGGCGCGCCCTCGGCCCGGACCTCGTCGGGCGTCTTGCCGAACGCGAGTGCCTGCGTCTGCGCGAAGAAGTTGGCCATCAGCAGGTCGTGCTGCGCCTTCAGTTGCTCGCTCAGCTCGTCGACCGGCCGCGCGAAGCCGATGAAGTCCGCCGGGACGATCTTCGTGCCCTGGTGGATCAACTGGTAGTAGGCGTGCTGCCCGTTGGTGCCCGGCGTGCCCCACACCACCGGCCCGGTCTGCCACTCCACCGGGTTCCCGTCGCGGTCCACCGACTTGCCGTTGGACTCCATGTCGAGCTGCTGGAGGTAGGCGGTGAACTTGGACAGGTAGTGGCTGTAGGGCAGGACGGCGTGCGACTGGGCGTCGTGGAAGTTGCCGTACCAGATGCCCAGCAGGCCCAGCAGCAGCGGCACGTTGGACTCGGCGGGCGCGGTCCGGAAGTGCTCGTCGACGATGCGGAAGCCGTCGAGCATCTCCCGGAATCGGTCCGGGCCGATCGCGATCATCAGGGCGAGACCGATCGCGGAGTCGTACGAGTAGCGGCCGCCGACCCAGTCCCAGAACTCGAACATGTTGGCCGTGTCGATGCCGAACTCGGCGACCTTCTCGGCGTTCGTCGACAACGCGACGAAGTGCTTGGCGACAGCGGTCTCTCCCCCAGCGAGGGTGTCCAGCAGCCAGGAACGCGCCGACGTGGCGTTGGTGACCGTCTCGATGGTGGTGAAGGTCTTGGAGGCGATGACGAACAGCGTCTCCGCGGGGTCCAGGTCCCGTACCGCCTCGTGCAGGTCGGCGCCGTCCACGTTCGACACGAAACGCACCGTCAGCGAGCGGTCGGTGAAGGCCCGCAGGACTTCGTACGCCATCGCGGGGCCGAGGTCGGAGCCGCCGATGCCGACGTTGACGATGTTCCGGATCCGCTTGCCGGTGTGGCCGGTCCACTCGCCCGAACGCACCCGGTCCGCGAAGGCGGCCATCTTGTCGAGCACGGCGTGCACATCCGGCACCACGTTCTCACCGTCGACCTCGATCACCGCGTCCCGCGGGGCGCGCAGCGCGGTGTGCAGCACGGCCCGGTCCTCGGTGGTGTTGATCTTCTCGCCGCGGAACATGGCGTCCCGGAGCCCGAAGACGTCGGTGGCGGCGGCCAGTTCGCGCAGCAGCCGCAGGGTGTCGTCGGTGACGAGGTGCTTGGAGTAGTCGACGTACAGGTCGCCGACCCGGAGGGTGTACGCGGTGCCGCGGCCGGAGTCGGCGGCGAACAGCTCGCGCAGCCGGACTTCACCCAGCTCCTCACGGTGCTTGGCCAGTGCCGTCCACTCGGGCGTCTGGTTGAGCCTGGTACGGCCGTCTGCGTTCATCTGGGACTTCAGCCTTCTTCCTTGCCTGCCTGTGCTGCCGCGTACCTGCCCCGCTGCCGGTCCAACCTAATTGATCAGCGGTTGCCGTGGCCTGTCGTCGCGCCGTCGTCCGGCGCAACAACAGGTACGTCCGACCGGCGCGCGGGTATCAGCGCGGAGACGGACAGAACGAAGAAGGCGGCCGCCAGCAACGCGGGGGTGTTCTCCCCCCAGGCGCCGGCGACGGCTCCGCCCAGCAGCGCGCCCAGGGGTGCGCCCGCGACCGCGAGTGTCCGGAAGGCGGAGCTCACCCGGCCCAGCAGCTCGGCGGGGCAGCGCTGCTGCATCAGCGTCGTGGTGTTGACGTTCCACACCATCCCCATGAACCCGAAGACGGCCAGGGCGGCCACGAGCGCGACCATGCTGCGCACCGAGCCCATGACAAGGAGGGCGGCGGTCTGCGCCGTCCCGGCGGCGAGCACCAGGCGCATCCGTCCGAAGCGGGCGGCGAGCCGACCACCCGCCGCTCCCCCGGCCAGGCTGCCGACCGTGTACGCGGTCATCGCCACCGCGTATCCGGCGTTGCCCGCGTCGAGCCAGCCGGTCACCAGGATCACGAGCGTGGCGACAAGGGCACCCATGCCGATGTTGCACAGGGCGGTGGCGGTGCACAGTCCGCGCAGGGCCTTGTCGCGGCTCAGGACGCGCAGCCCCTCGGCGATCTCCCGCCGCAGTGTGCTGCCCGCCGGCCGCGGCTCACGGTCCGCCGCGGCAGCCGGCAGCGTGGCGATGAGCGCGGCGGCCACCAGGAAGGTCACCGCGTCCGCCGCGAACGGCACCGCCACCCCGGCGGCCAGCAGCAGCGGCACGACCGGTCCGCCCAGCAGGCCGCCCGCGATGCGCTGGCCGGTCAGCAGCCGGGTGTTGGCACTGCCCAGCGCGTCCCGGTCGACCAGGGCGGGCAGCAGCGCGGTGGCGGCGTTGTCGAAGAGGGTCTGAAGGGTGGTCAGCGCGAAGGCCAGCACGATCAGCAGGGCGATCGAGGCGTGGCCGAGGGCGACGGCCACCGCGAAGGCGGCGACCAGCAGCCCGCGTAGGGCGTCCACCATCCACATGGCCCGCCGCTGGTCCACCCGGTCGGCGACGGCCCCGCCGAGCAGGCCGAAGACGATCCAGGGCAGATAGCCGCAGGCCGTGACGGAGGCGATGAGCAGCGGATCCTCGGTCAGCGTGACGGCGAGCAGGGGCAGTGCCGCCGTCCGCAGGGCGTCACCGAAGCTGGACAGGACGGCGGCGCTCCACAGCCGCCCGAACCCCCCGCGCCACGCGGGGGCGCGAACTCCCCCGCGCTTTTCGCGCAGGGAGGTATCCCCACCCACCTCGCCCGTCGCCACAGCTCCCCCTCATGGTTCGTCCGATGCACAAACCGTAGAGGGCACCACTGACAATCGGTCCGCGAGCGGTCCGCGAGAGCAGCTCCGGCCGGGCACCTGCTGGTGCCCGGCCGGTCTCGACGTCTAGATCTCGCCCCGCAGTTTGGCGAGCGCCTCGGCGAGGATCGCCTCGCCGTCGGCGTCGCTGCGCCGCTCCCGCACATACGCCAGGTGCGTCTTGTAGGGCTCGGTGCGCGGCGGGTCCGGGGGGTTGTCCCGGTCCTGGCCTGCCGGAAAGCCGCAGCGGGGACAGTCCCAGGTATCGGGCACCTGCGCGTCGCTGGCGAAGCTCGGCTGGGTCTCGTGTCCGTTGGAGCACCAGAAGGAGATGCGCAGCCGCGGCGCGGACTCGCCGCGCTCGGCCTCGCCCATCGGCCCCGCCCCGACCCGGCTTCCCCGGATCGCGTTGCCACTTGCCACGGTCGTAACTCCCTGCGTGATGGTGCCGCGAAGCGAGTCGGCGTTCCGCTTCGCTGCGAGCGCCTCAGTCTACGTAAGGCCCAACGCGCGTCCAGTGATTGGAGTTACAACCCTCACACCTAGACGCAAGCCCCATGATAGGCCGCGCTCAGCTGCGCGTACCGAACATGGGGCCTTACGTACGGGTTCCGTGCGGATTGCGGCTCGGTCAGTTGTTCACCTTCATCAGGATGCCGAGCACGACAATGCACGCGAACCATCCCAGACCGATCACGACGGTGATCCGGTCGAGGTTGCGCTCGGCGACCGAGGAGCCGCCGACGGAGGACTGCATGCCGCCGCCGAACATGTCGGAGAGGCCGCCGCCCTTCCCCTTGTGCATCAGCACCAGCAGCATCAGCAGCAGGCTGAAGACGATCAGGGCGATCGAGAACCCCAAAACCACGGCTGGACCAACTTCCTCGGATTCGGATGGACGACGCGGGGCCCAGCACAGAGCTGGACCCCGCAAGGGTACGACGGATCGCCGCTAGCGCATACTCACTGGTCGCGGAAGCGCACGATCTTGACGAACTCGTCGGCGTCCAGCGAGGCGCCGCCGACCAGGGCGCCGTCGATGTCGGCCTGGGCCATGATCTCCGCGACGTTGCCGGCCTTGACCGAGCCGCCGTACTGGATGCGGACCTTGTCGGCCAGGTCCTGCGAGTACAGCTCGGCGATCTTGCCGCGGATCGCCGCGCAGACCTCCTGGGCGTCCTCGGCGCCGCAGACCTTGCCGGTGCCGATGGCCCAGACGGGCTCGTAGGCGATCACGACGGTCTCGGCCTGCTCGGCGGGGAGGTCCTTCAGGCCGCCCTCGACCTGCGCGAGGGTGTGGGAGACGTGGTTGCCCGCCTCGCGGACCTCCAGTTCCTCGCCGACGCACAGGATCGGGGTCAGGCCGTGCTTGTAGGCGGCCTTGACCTTGGCGTTCACCAGCTCGTCGGTCTCGGCGTGGTACTGCCGGCGCTCGCTGTGGCCGATGGCGACGTACGTGCACTTCAGCTTGGCCAGCATGGGGCCGGAGATCTCACCGGTGAAGGCACCGCTGTCGTGCGCCGAGATGTCCTGGGCGCCGTACTTGATCTTGAGCTTGTCGCCGTCGACCAGGGTCTGCACGGAGCGCAGGTCGGTGAAGGGCGGCAGGACGGCGACCTCGACGGCCTCGTAGTCCTTGTCGGCCAGGGCGAAGGCGAGTTTCTGGACGTGCGCGATGGCCTCGAGGTGGTTGAGGTTCATCTTCCAGTTGCCCGCCATCAGCGGCGTGCGCGTGCTCATTAAGGTCAGTCCTCCAGTGCGGCGAGGCCGGGGAGCGTCTTGCCCTCGAGGTATTCGAGGGAGGCGCCGCCACCGGTCGAGATGTGGCCGAATGCGTTCTCGTCGAAGCCCAGGATGCGGACGGCCGCGGCGGAGTCGCCACCGCCGACCACCGTGAAGGCCTGGGAGTCGAGGAGGGCCTGGGCGACCGCCTTGGTGCCCTCGGCGAAATCGGGGTGCTCGAAGACGCCCATGGGGCCGTTCCAGAAGACGGTGGCGGCGTCGACGATCTTCGATGCGTACAGCTTGCGGGACTCGGGGCCGATGTCCAGGCCCATCTGCCCGGCCGGCATGGCGTCCGCGGCTACGGTGCTGGGCCGGCCCGGGGCCTTGGTCTTGAGGTCCGGGAACTCCGGCGCGACCACGACGTCCACCGGCAGGACCAGTTCGACGCCGTTCTTCTCGGCGCGCTCGATGTACTCCAGGACGACCGGGAGCTGGTCCTCCTGGACCAGGGAAGAGCCGATCTCGTGGCCCTTGGCCTTGAGGAAGGTGAAGACCATGCCGCCGCCGATGAGGAGTCGGTCGGCCTTGCCGAGCAGCTGGTCGATGACGGCGAGCTTGTCGGACACCTTGGCGCCGCCGAGGACCACGGCGTAGGGCCGCTTGACGTCGTCGGTGAGCTTCTTCAGGACGCCGACCTCGGTGGCGATGAGGTATCCGGCATAGTGCGGCAGGCGGGCCGGAAGGTCGAAGACGGAGGCGTGCTTTCGGTGCACCGCGCCGAAGCCGTCGCCGACGTAGACGTCCGCGAGGGCGGCGAGCTGGTCGGCGAAGGCGCCGCGCTCGGCGTCGTCCTTGCTCGTCTCACCGGCGTTGAAGCGCAAATTCTCGACGACCGCGACCTGGCCGTCGGCGAGGTCGGCGACGGTGGTCCGGGCGGAGTCGCCGACCGTGTCGGTCGCGAAGGCCACGTCCGACCCGAGGAGCTCACCGAGGCGCGCGGCGGCCGGGGCGAGGGAGAAGGCCGGGTCCGGGGCGCCCTTGGGGCGGCCCAGGTGGGAGGCGACGACGACCCGGGCACCCGCGTCGGCGAGGGCCTTGACCGTGGGCAGCACGGCGCGGATACGGCCGTCGTCGGTGATGCGCGTGCCGTCCAGCGGCACGTTCAGATCGGCGCGGACGAAGACTCGCTTGCCCGCGACCCCTTCGGTGAGGAGTTCGTCGATCGTCTTCATGAGGGGACTCCTGAAAGAGCTCGTGATCGGTCGTAAGCGCTCGTGATCGAACAGCTCTGATCTGTACGTGAGTCAGGGCTCGGACGGCGCGTCCTCGCGCCGCCCGAGCCCTGCTCTCACATGGACGTGCCTACTGGGTTGATCAGAGCTGGTTGCCGACGAAGACCGTAAGGTCCACGAGGCGGTTGGAGTAGCCCCACTCGTTGTCGTACCAGCCGATGACCTTCACGCTCTTGCCCTCCTGGACCATGGTCAGGGAGGAGTCGAAGGTGCAGGACGCCGGGGCGTTCACGATGTCGGAGGAGACGATCGGGTCCTCGGTGTACTCGAGGATGCCCTTGAGCTCGCCCTCCGCGGCCTTCTGGAAGGCGGCGTTGACCTCTTCCTTGGTGACCTCGCGGGACAGCTCGAGAACCAGGTCGGTGACCGAGCCGGTCGGGACCGGGACGCGCATGGCGATGCCGTCCAGCTTGCCCTTGAGCTGCGGCAGGACCAGCGCGGTGGCCTTGGCGGCACCCGTGGTGGTCGGAATGATGTTCTCGGCGGCGGCACGCGCGCGACGCAGGTCCTTGTGCGGGAAGTCCAGGATGCGCTGGTCGTTGGTGTACGCGTGCACCGTCGTCATCAGGCCCTTGACGATGCCGAAGTTCTCGTCGAGGACCTTCGCCATCGGCGCCACACAGTTGGTGGTGCAGGAGGCGTTGGAGATGACGTGGTGGTTCGCCGGGTCGTACTTGTCCTGGTTGACGCCCATCACGATGGTGACGTCCTCGTCCTTGGCCGGAGCCGAGATGAGGACCTTCTTCGCGCCACCGGCGATGTGCTTCTCGGCGTCGGCCTTCTTGGTGAAGATGCCGGTCGACTCGATGACGATGTCGACGCCCAGCTCGCCCCACGGGATGTCGGCGGGGTTGCGCTCGGCCAGGACCTTGATCGTCTTGCCGTCGACGGTGATCGTGTCGGCGGTGTGGGTGACCTCCTGCTTGAGGCGGCCCAGGATCGTGTCGTACTTCAGCAGGTGAGCGGTGGTCGCGGTGTCACCCAGGTCGTTGACAGCCACGATCTCGATGTCTGCACCCTGCTCCAGGAGCGCGCGGAAGTAGTTACGACCGATGCGGCCGAAGCCGTTGATGCCTACGCGGATCGTCACGAACCGATCTCCTCGTTGGTACGCCGGCCATGAAGTGCCGGCGAGCTCTGTTTGGGATGTCCCCGACCGCCTACGACCCTACCTCCCTGGAGCTCTGGTGGTGACATCCAGATGCCCCATACACGGCAGGGCGGTCCGTACCCGCCAGTAGGGGTACGGACCGCCCACCGCCGAGAGCAGGATCACTCGAACTGGCTACCCCTGGCGTGTCCCGTTGACCTGGGACGTCACCCGTCGAGGGAAGCGAGCGCCTTCCTCATCAGCGCCGTCCGGGCGGCCGGTGCGGTGACGTGCTCCAGGCCGAAACCCAGCAGCACGGTGTCGTCCGTGGTGACCGCGCCGTACGTCTGGAACAGGGCGCCGGTGCGGGCCCAGTCCTTGAGGACGGCCGGGCTGCCCTCGGGCGGTCCGGCGACCTTCCAGGCGCCGAGCGAGGTCTCGAAGCCCTCGGTCTCCTTGGCCGTGCCGCCGACGACGAGCGAGGCGTCGTCGGCGAGGACGCCGTGCCCGCCGCTGCCCGGGTCGGTGACGTAGCTGATCGAGATCTCGACCGTCTTGCCGGCGTAGGCGCTCAGGTCGAAGTTCACCTGCTGCCAGCCGCCCGAGGCGCCGGTGAGGCTGTTCCACGCGCCGGTGGTGCCGGTCGCGGTGCAGCCGTCGTCCGCCGCGGTCAGGTAGTGCTTGAGCCAGGGGTGCTCGTTGACGTAGAAGCCGCCCTGGCACTCCGTCGGCACCGCGCTCTTGGTGGCACCGCCCGCCTCGGGGAGAGTCGTCCAGTCGTCGGCCCCGGTGGTGTGGGCCTCGACGATGGCGTGGTCGTAGCCGGACTCGGTGTCCCAGAGGAGCTGGGTGCGCAGGGTCGGCCTGTCGGCCGCGGTGGTGCCGGTGAGGTCCACGGTGCGGGTGAGGCGCTTGTAGGCGTCGTCGGTGTGGACGGCGGCCGCCATCGAGGAGCCCGCGAACGGGCCGTAGGGGTTGACCGTGCCGGCGAACTGCCCGGCGCCCTTGCTCGCGAACTGCGGGAAGTCGCCGGTCCCCAGTTCGTCCGAGGTGACGCTGTAGGTGCCGGCCTTGTCCAGCGGGTTGCCGGGGGCCGTGCCCAGGGGGCCGGTGACGCCGCCCAGCTCGCCGGAGCCGGTGAAGCCGGTGGCCCCGGGGGTGGCGGTGCGGGTGTAGGCGCCCAGGTAGTACTGGCTGAAGTCGTTCGACAGCGCGCCGCCGCCGAGATCGACGTTGCCGCCGGCCTGCTCGCCGGCCTCGATCAGCCGGCCGCCCTCGTTGAGGAAGGCCCGCAGCTGGAGCTGGGTGGCGTTGCCCGGGACGCTCGCGCCCGTGTAGTGGACGACGGTGTCGAAGTGGCTCAGCACGCCGAGCGCGTCCGGCGCGCCCTGCTGGGCGACGTCCCAGACGATCGCCTTGCGGCCGCTCGCCTTGAGCGCGTCCACGTACGTCTGCGCCTGCGTGGCGGCCGCGCCTTCCTCGGCGACGACGAGGGTGTTCGCCCGGGGCCGCTCGGCGACGGTGTAGGTGAAGCGCTGGCTGGAGAGCTTCTTGCCGTTCCTCGCCTCGCCGGTGAACCACACCTCGACCTTGTCGCCCGGCTCGCCGTCCTTGACCTTCGCCCGGTACTCGTCGAAGTAGAGGTTGTCCTCACCGCCGTAGGTCTCGCCGCCCTTCCAGGGCTTGAGCGCCATGTCCAGGGTGCGGCCGCCGTTGACGCGGTACTTGAGCTCCTTGTCGCGCACCGACTTCCGGACGACGACGGAGACCTCCTGGTCGGCGCCGCGGGAGTACGACGTGGCGAACGCGGCCGGGGTGAAGTCGGCGGCGCTCAGGCCGACCGACGAGGACGGCCGGTCGGGGTGGGCGGCGGACTCGGCGACGGAGAGCGCGAACGGGACGTTCTTGGCGAACTCCCGCTGGATCAGCTTCTCGTCGTCCGGGAAGGTGAAGACCGACTGGCAGTCGGACGCCTTCCACTCGTCGTTCGGGTCGAGGTCCGAGGCGGTCTGGCAGGTCGACATCTCGGGGGTGAACATCGCCAGGCCGTTGACGTTCGCCGCGTGGCCGTCGGCCTCACCGTTGGTGGTGTACAGCTCGGAGGAGAGCTGCGGGTGGTAGCCGGGGATCGCGGAGTCCTCGGGCGTCCCGGCGAGCGCCTCGTACAGGACGTCGTCGGGAGTGTGCGTGGCCACCTGCCAGCCGACCCCGTAGAGGAGGAGTTCGGCGGCGGAGTGGTAGTTGATGCCGTACGTGAAGCCGATGCGCTTCTGGAAGGCGTCCAGGGCCTGGGTCTCCGGCTCGGAGTTCGGGCCCGCACCGCGGTAGGTCTGGCTGGTGGGGTTGGGGGACGAGCCCTCGTCGTCGTAGCCCCACTTGTAGGCGAAGTTGCGGTTGAGGTCGACGCCGTCGCCGGTGGTGATGGTGCCGTCGCCGTTGACGTCCCGCAGGTTCTTGCGCCACTGGCGGTTGGCCGGGTCCGCGAAGGTGTAGTCGTAGCCGTCGGGGTTGGCCGACAGCAGGAACCACAGTTCGGTGGAGTCGACGATCTTCTTGACGCGCCGGTCCTTCTTGTAGTTGTCCAAGTAGTGGTGCATCAGGCGCCGGGTCATCTCCGGCGTGATCCACTCGCGGGCGTGCTGGTTGGACATGTAGAGGACGGAGGGCTTGGAGCCGTCCTTCGCCTTCTTCGCGCCCTTGGTGAGCTTCAGCGCGAGGATGTCCTGGCCCTTGACGGTCTTGCCGATGGAGACGACCTTGGTGAGGTCCGGGTTCTCCTGGGCGGTGCGCAGGAGTTCCTCCCGCAGGCCCCCCTTGCCGCTGTACGGGCGGAACACGCCCTCTGCGGCGTCCTCGACGCGGGCCTCGGCCCGGGTGGAGAGTTCGTGCTCGGTGAGGCCGACGCCCTGCTTCTCCAGCTTCTTCGCCTGCTGGTCCGTCAGGTAGACCTCGACGGTCGCGGTGCCCTTCTCGGGCACCCGCTCGCTCAGTTCGTGGCCGTCCTGGCCGGCCGCCAGCAGCAGGGGTACCTGCTTCTGGGTGACCTCGGCGCGGAAGACTTTGACTTCGTCCGGGTCGGACGGGGTCGAACTCCCCGGTTGTGCCTGGGCGATGGGCGCGAAGCTCGCTCCGCCGATCAGGAGCGCGCCGACAGCGAGGATCGATCTCGCTCTTCGTCTCATGAACCCCCCTAGCGTGGGTCCGCCACAGCAGCGAACAGATGCCAGGCTCATGACAGACCATGATCGAGTCAAGGGTGCCTCAGCGACACGCAAAAGCCGGTGCCGGTCACCCAAGTGGGCTCCGGCACCGGCTTCTTGACGTCGTGGGGGATCAGCCCACCAGGTTGTCGGCCAGCTCGTCGCTGAGATTGGCCTCCGTGCCCGGGATGCCGAGGTCGGAGGCGCGCTTGTCGGCCATGGCCAGCAGGCGCCGGATCCGGCCGGCGACCGCGTCCTTGGTCAGCGGCGGGTCCGCGAGCGCGCCCAGCTCCTCCAAGGAAGCCTGCTTGTGGTCCATGCGCAGCCGGCCGGCCGCGGCGAGGTGCTCGGGCACGTCGTCGGCGAGGATCTCCAGGGCGCGCTGCACCCGGGCCCCGGCGGCGACGGCCGCGCGGGCCGAGCGGCGCAGGTTGGCGTCGTCGAAGTTGGCCAGCCGGTTCGCCGTGGCGCGCACCTCGCGGCGCATCCGGCGCTCCTCCCAGGCCAGCACCGACTCGTGCGCGCCGAGGCGGGTCAACAGGGCGCCGATCGCGTCACCGTCCCGGACGACGACCCGGTCCACGGTGCGCACCTCGCGGGCCTTGGCGGGGATCTGGAGGCGCCGGGCGGCGCCGACCAGGGCGAGCGCCGCCTCGGGGCCCGGGCAGGTCACCTCCAGGGAGGAGGAGCGGCCGGGCTCGGTGAGCGAGCCGTGCGCCAGGAACGCGCCACGCCAGGCGGCCTCGGCGTCGCAGGTGGCCCCTGAGACCACCTGCGGGGGCAGGCCTCGGATCGGGCGGCCCCGCCCGTCGACCAGGCCGGTCTGGCGGGCGAGCTGGTCGCCGCCCGCCACCACGCGCACCACGTAGCGTGAGCCTCGCCGCAGCCCGCCCGGAGCCATCACGATCAGCTCGGAGCTGTGGCCGAAGATCTCCAGGATGTCCCGCTTGAGACGGCGGGCCGCCATCGCGGTGTCCAGCTCCGCCTCGATCACGATCCGACCGCTCACCAGGTGAAGGCCGCCGGCGAACCGCAGAATGGCGGAGACCTCCGCCTTTCTGCAGCAGGTCCGGGTGACGGGGAGCCGGGAGATCTCATCCTTCACCGCTGCCGTCATCGCCATGGGCCGATCCTTCCATGCATCCGAAAAATACGGTCGTACGCGGCGGCCAACAGCTCCGGGTCGTGCCTCGGGGTTCCGTCGGGTCTGGCCACCGGCGCCAGCTCGACCGCGGCCCCGAACCGCTTGGCGGCATCGGTCAGGGAGTCACGGTCGGGCACGGCGGCCTCGTCGGCCAGCACCACGTCCAGGGCGAGTTTAGGGGCGTGTCGTCCCAAAACCTCCAAATGACGCTGCGGGGAGAAGCCCTCGGTTTCTCCGGGCTGCGGCGCGAGGTTCAGGGAGAGTACCCGGCGGGCCTTCGTCTGCGTGAGCGCGTCCAGCAGCTCGGGCACCAGCAGGTGCGGGATGACCGAGGAGAACCAGGAGCCGGGGCCGAGCACCACCCAGTCCGCGTCCAGGACGGCCTCGACCGCCTCGGGCACGGCCGGCGGGTCGTTCGGCACGAGGTGCACGGACTGCACCTCGCCCGGGGTGAGGGCGACGGTCGCCTGGCCGCGGACCGTGTCGACCTCCTCCGGGCGCTCCGGGTCGTGCCCCTTGACCAGGGCCTGCAGCTCCAGCGGCACGGCGGACATGGGCAGCACGCGCCCTTGGGCGCCGAGCAGGCGTCCGACCAGGTCGAGGGCCTGCACGTGGTCGCCGAGCTGCTCCCAGAGGGCGACGATCAGCAGGTTGCCGACCGCGTGTTCGTGCAGGTCGCCCTGGGACTGGAAGCGGTGCTGGATGACCCGGGCCCAGGTCTGGCCCCAGTCGTCGTCACCGCACAGGGCGGCCAGCGCCTTGCGCAGGTCGCCGGGCGGCAGCACGCCCAGCTCGTCGCGCAGCCGGCCGCTGGAGCCGCCGTCGTCGGCCACGGTGACGACGGCGGTGAGGTCGCCGGTGATCCGGCGCAGCGCGGCGAGCGAGGCGGACAGGCCCATGCCGCCGCCGAGGGCGACGACCTTGGGCTGGGTGCCCCGGCGGCGCGGCTTGCCGCCCCGGGCCTCGGCGGGCCGGCCGCTCTTGCCGCCGGGAACGTCCTTCCCGCCGTGGCCTTCGGGCACCACCCGGCGCAGCCGGCTCAGCCGCGGTGTACGTCGTGTCATTCGCGTCCCATGTCCCGGTGTACGACCACCGTCTCCACGCTCTCGGCGGCGAGCCGGGCGGCGAGCTTCTCCGACATGGCGACGGAGCGGTGCTTGCCGCCCGTGCAGCCCACGGCGATGGTCACGTAGCGCTTGCCCTCGCGGCGGTAGCCGGTGGCGACGAGCTGGAGGAGCTCCGTGTAGCGGTCCAGGAACTCCTTGGCGCCCGGCTGGTTGAAGACGTACCCGGCGACCTCCTCGTTGAGGCCGGTGAACGGGCGCAGCTCCGGGACCCAGTGCGGGTTCGGCAGGAAGCGGCAGTCGACGACGAGGTCGGCGTCGACCGGGAGGCCGTACTTGTAGCCGAACGACATGACCGTGGCCCGCAGCTCCGGCTCCTCCTCGCCGGCGAACTGGGCGTCCATCTTGGCGCGCAGCTCGTGCACGTTCAGGCTGGAGGTGTCGATCACCAGGTCGGCGTCGCCGCGCAGCTCGCGCAGCAGCTCGCGCTCGGCGGCGATGCCGTCGACGATGCGGCCGTCGCCCTGGAGGGGGTGCGGGCGGCGCACCGACTCGAAGCGGCGGACCAGGGCCTCGTCCGAGGACTCCAGGAAGACGATCCGCCGCGTGACGCTCTTCGCCTCCAGGTCGGCGAGGGACTCACGGAGATTGTCGAAGAAGCGGCGGCCGCGGACGTCGACGACGACGGCGATCCTCGCCACGTTGCCCTGGGAGCGGGCGCCGAGCTCCACCATGGTGGGGATCAGCGCGGGCGGCAGGTTGTCCACGACGAACCAGCCGAGGTCCTCCAGGCACTTCGCGGCCGTCGAGCGGCCCGCCCCGGACATGCCGGAGATGATCACCAGCTCGGGGATGGCCGCGTCCGGGACCTGGGCCTTGTCGTTGGGCGTGCCCGTACTCACCTGTGCTCCGTCTCCGGCTTGCTCTTGTTGCCCGTGGTGCTCGTTCACATTCATGTCTCCTGCCCCCGTCGTTCGTCCGGGGCGCCCGCTGCCACGGGCTCCCCACTGGAACCCATGGTGCCCGGTTCCTCTTCCATGATCTCTCCAGTCGCCGTGTTGACGGCGGGTGCGGCCGGGGCCGAGCGGGCGAGGGCCACGGCGATCGTCTCGGCCGTCTTGCGGCCTATGCCGGGGACCTCGCAGATCTGGTCGATCGTGGCGGATCGCAGTTTCTTCAACGAACCGAAGTGCTTCAGAAGTGCCTGCTTGCGCGTGTCCCCGAGGCCGGGGACGTCGTCCAGGGGGCTGGAACGGAAGCGCTTGGACCGCTTCGCGCGCTGGTAGGTGATCGCGAACCTGTGGGCCTCGTCACGGACGCGCTGGAGCAGGTACAGGCCCTCGCTGGTGCGGGGCAGGACCACCGGGTCGTCGTCGCCGGGCAGCCAGACCTCCTCGAGGCGCTTGGCGAGGCCGCACACGGCGATGTCGTCGATGCCGAGCTCGTCCAGGGCGCGCCGGGCGGCCGCGACCTGCGGGGCGCCGCCGTCGACGACCACGAGCTGGGGCGGGTAGGCGAACTTCTTGGGGCGGCCGTCGTCCTCGGTGGGGCCGGTCCCGACGATCTCGCCGTTCCTGTCGATCTCGGGGGTCTCGGCGCTCTCGCCGTCGGTCCACTCCCCCGTCTTCTCCTTCTCGGCGAGATAGCGGCGGAAGCGGCGGGTGATCACCTCGTGCATGGAGCGGACGTCGTCCTGCCCGGCGAAGCCCTTGATCTGGAAGCGGCGGTACTCGCTCTTGCGTGCGAGCCCGTCCTCGAAGACGACCATGGAGGCCACGACGTCGTCACCCTGGAGGTGGGAGATGTCGTAGCACTCGACCCTGAGCGGGGCGCTGTCCAGGTCGAGGGCGTCGGCGATCTCCTCCAGGGCGCGCGAGCGCGTGGTCAGGTCGGAGGCGCGCTTGGTCTTGTGCAGCACGAGCGCCTGCTGGGCATTGCGCTCCACGGTCTCCATGAGGGCTTTCTTGTCGCCGCGCTGCGGGATGCGCAGGGAGACGCCGGAGCCGCGCCGCCCGGCGAGCCACTCCTGGACCGGCTCGACGGGGTCGGGCAGGGCCGGGACCAGGACCTCCTTGGGGACGGCGTCGCCCGTCTCCTCCCCGTACAGCTGCTGCAGGGCGTGCTCGACGAGGGCGCCGGTGGTGATTTCCTCCACCTTGTCGGTGACCCAGCCGCGCTGGCCGCGCACGCGTCCGCCGCGTACGTGGAAGATCTGGACGGCCGCCTCCAGCTCGTCCTCGGCGACCGCGATCAGGTCGGCGTCGGTCGCGTCGGCGAGCACGACCGCGTTCTTCTCCATGGCCTTCTTCAGGGCCCCGATGTCGTCGCGCAGCCGGGCCGCCCGCTCGTACTCCATCTCGTCGGCCGCTTCCGCCATCTGCTTCTCCAGCCGGCGGATGTACGTGTTGGTCCGGCCGGTCATGAAGTCGCAGAACTCGTCGGCCAGTTCGCGGTGCTCCTCGGCGGAGACGCGGTCCACGCAGGGGGCCGAGCACTTGCCGATGTAGCCGAGGAGGCAAGGGCGGCCGGTGCGGGCCGCGTTCTTGAACACGCCGGCCGAGCAGGTGCGTACGGGGAAGACGCGCAACAGCAGGTCGACGGTGTCGCGGATCGCCCACGCGTGCGCGTACGGCCCGAAGTACCGGACGCCCTTCTTCTTGTGACCGCGCATCACCTGCACGCGCGGGTACTCCTCGTTCATCGTCACCGCGAGGTACGGGTAGCTCTTGTCGTCGCGGTACTTGACGTTGAACCGGGGGTCGTACTCCTTGATCCACGAGTACTCCAGCTGGAGCGCCTCGACCTCCGTGGACACCACCGTCCACTCCACGGACGCCGCCGTGGTGACCATGGAGCGGGTGCGCGGGTGCAGGCCCGCCAGGTCCTGGAAGTAGTTCGCCAGGCGCTGGCGCAGGCTTTTCGCCTTTCCGACGTAGATCACCCGGCGGTGCTCGTCACGGAACCTGTAGACCCCCGGTGAGTCGGGGATCTCACCCGGTTTGGGGCGGTAGCTGGAGGGGTCGGCCATGTCTCACACCCTACTGGCGAGCACCGACACTCCGGCGCGGCCGTGGGGCACGATCGGGGCCCGGCTGTGGGGCACGATCGGGGCCCGGCCGGGAGGCAGTTTCCTGCGGCATGCCCCACCCCGGGGTTACGGCCCCCCGGGAGCGGGAATGTGGCTCACCCACGGGACACGGCGACGTCCGGCGGGCGGGGCCCGTCCCGGGTGCAGGCACAGGTTGTCGGTGCGGACCGTCCTTCCCCCCTGGGGGCGGGCGGGCCACGGGTCGGAGGGCTGCGCACATGAAGCAGATGCGGATCGAGAAAACCCGGCGGGCGGTCCGTGCCCGCAGGTACACGGACGAGCCGTTGGCGCTGCGCGACGCCCTGGACCCGCGCGATCCCGACATCGCGCGGGCCAAGCGCCTGGCCCTGAGGGAACAGGGCGGAAGCGACCGCTCCTAGACGCACACGTCGACTGCGAACGCCCGGGGCGCACGCCCCGGGCGTTCGCATGTCCGGACGGAACCGGCCGGGAGCCCGTACGTCACTGTCCGGCATCAGGTGTTGTCGGGACCAGGTCAACACGCTTCAATGCGGGGGAACTCGGGGCCCTGAACGACGGCGTACGGATGTGAAGAGCTGCCCTGCGCCTCTGTGACGGCCCCGCGCGAACGGTCTGACCAGCCGTTGCCGACTCAGAGAGAGGCCCCTGCATGCCGCACGCCACACAGAACGCGGACGTCGCCACCGCGGAACTGGACTCGGCCCTGCGAGGCGGCCCCTTCCACGTCGCCCTGCGGGCCGCGATCGCCGCCCGCGGACTGCCCCTGCAGCGCGTGCAGCACCATCTATCCCGCCACGGTGTGAAGGTCGGCGTCACGAGCCTGAGTTACTGGCAGCAGGGGGCCCGGCGCCCGCAGCGCCCCGAGTCGCTGCGGGCCGTGCGCGCGCTGGAGGAGATCCTGGAGCTTCCGGAGGAGTCGCTGATCCGGTTGCTCGCCGAGTCCGGGGAGAGCCCGTCCGGGCTGCGGTCCGCCGCCCGCTCCTACCGCTCCCTCGTCGAGGCCTCCGGGGTCCTGGACCAGTTGCTGGCCGAGCTGGACTGCCCGCCGGACGGGGGCCTGCACACCCTCGGCCACCACGAACGGCTGCGGATCGGCGCGCGGCGCGAGCTGGCCGAGCGCGAATCGCACCACATCGTGCGCGCCCACCGGGACGGCATCGACCGCTTCGTGGCCGTCCACCACGGCGACCGGGGAGCCACGCCGGAGCTGATGCGGGTGCACGCCCTGGAGAACTGCCGTACCGGACGCGTCCGTTGGCACCGCGACACGGGAGTTCTCGCGGCCGAGCTGCTCTTCGACACCCGGCTGCGGGCCGGGGACACCTTCCTGTTCCGCTACGGCGTCGAGGACGGGACGGCGGGTGTGTCACGCGAGTACGTGCGCGGCTGCGACTCCCCCGGCGGCCAGTACGCCCTCCAGGTGTGCTTCGACGCGGCGGCCGTGCCGGTGCGCTGCCACCGCTTCGCCCAGCACTCGGCGGCGGCGCCGCGCAGCGGATGCCAGGACCTGGCGCTGAGCGGACGGCACCGGTCCGTCCATCTGGTCGAGCCGCGGCTCCGGGCGGGGTTCCTGGGGATCGGCTGGGACTGGGAGTAGGGACTCGCCCGGGCGGCGGCCGGCTGTTCGTGCCGCTGCCCTGGTGTCTGGCCTGTGCTCGGTGTCTGACCTGTTGCCCGGTGTCCGTCCTCCTGCCCGGCGTCCGTCCTGCTGCCCGTGTCTGGGCGCCGGACGTAAACGCTTGCGCAATCGTTTACGTCCGTCGCGGGATGCGATACGTTCCCCGCCTGGACCTGATGGAGGAGGCGGGAACGGCATGGCGACCATGGCCGATGTCGCGCGGAGTGCCGGTGTCTCCGTGGCGACGGTCTCGCATGTGCTGAACGGCACCCGGCCGGTGCTGCCGCACACCCGCCAGGCGGTCCTGGACGCCGTGGAGGAGCTCGGCTACACCACGAACACGCTGGCCCGTTCCCTGGTGACGGCCCGCACCCGTTCCATCGGGCTTGCGGTGTCGGCGATCAGCAACCCGTACTTCACGGAAATCCTCCAGGGCGTGGAGGCCGCCGCGCTGGAGGCCGGCTACAGCCTGCTGATCGCCGATCCGCACGACGACCCGGGGCACGAGCGCAAGGTCGTCCAGCTGCTGCACGAGCGCCGCGTGGACGGCATGATCGTCGCCCCCTCCGCCGATCCGCGCGACCTGCTCGCCTACCTCGAGCGGCACGACGTGCCGGCCGTGTTCCTGGATCGGCTGGTGGACGCGCCGGGGGCGGACGGCGGTCCGCGGTTCGACCAGGTGTGCGCCGACAACGCCGAACCGATGTCCCGGCTGGTCACCCATCTCGCCGGGCTGGGTCACCGGCGGATCGGGCTGGTGGCGGGGCGGCCGGGGCTCAGCACCACGAGCGAGCGGATCATCGGCTACCGCAGCGGTCTGGCCTTCGCGGGGCTGGCGTACGACGAGCGGTTGCTGGTGCACGGCGACTCCGAGTCGGCCGGTGCCGAGCAGGCCACCGAGGCCCTGCTGTCCCTGGGCGTGCCGCCCACCGCGCTCGTCACCGGCAACAACGCCATGACCATCGGGGTGCTGCGCGCCCTGGGCGCGCACGGCCTGTCCGTGCCGGGCGACATCGCGTTGTGCTGCTTCGACGACTTCGCGTGGGCGGATCTGTTCTCGCCCCGGCTCACGGCGATCGCGCAGCCCGGCAGGGACATCGGCGCGCGGGCCGTCCGCGTGCTCCTGGAGCGCCTCGCCGAGCCGGACCGGTCCGCTCGGACCGTGCGTCTGCCCTGCACCTTCATCCACCGCACGTCGTGCGGCTGTACCAGCCCGTCCGAGGAAGGAACCCCGTCATGATCGTCGTCGCCGGTGAGGCACTGATCGACCTGGTGCCACAGGGCACGGGTGCCCTGGCGGCGCTGCAGCCGGCGCTCGGCGGTGGCCCGTTCAACACGGCCGTGGCGCTGGGCCGCCTCGGCTCCCCCGCCGCCTTCTGCTCCCGGGTGTCGGTCGACGCCTTCGGGGAGGCCCTGCTGGACCGGTTGCGGGAGACCGGGGTCGACGTGGCCTCGGTGCAGCGCGGCTCCGAGCCCACGACCCTCGCCGTCGCCACGGTCGGCGCGGACGGCTCGGCGGCGTACTCCTTCTACGTCGACGGGACGGCGGACCGGCTGTTCGCGGCGCCCCCCACGCTGCCGTCCGATACCCGGGCGATCTCCTTCGGTACCTGCTCGCTGGTGCTGGAGCCGGGGGCGAGCGCGTACGAGGAGCTGATGCGCCGGGCGGCCGCGCAAGGCGTGTTCACCGCGCTGGACCCGAACATCAGGGCCGGCCTGATCCCGGACCCGGACGCCTACCGAGCGCGGTTCAAGAGCTGGCTGCCGTCGGTGTCGCTGCTGAAGCTGTCCGAGGAGGACGCCGCGTGGCTGGGCGGCACGCCCCGGGAGTGGCTGTCGGCCGGTCCGGCAGCGGTCGTGATCACCCGGGGCGGCGACGGGCTGACCGCTTTCACCGCCGAGGGCGGCGAGTACGCGGTGCCGGGCGAACGTGTGGAGGTCGTGGACACGATCGGCGCGGGCGACACGGTCAACGCGGCCCTGCTGCACGGGCTCGCGGTGCGCGACGCCCTCAGCGCCCGCGCGCTCACCGGACTGGGATCCGCGGGCTGGACGGAACTGCTGGGCTTCGCGGCCCGTGCGGCGGCGGTGACCTGCTCGCGGGCCGGGGCGGAGCCGCCCTACGCGCACGAGCTGGAGAGCTGACTCCGGCAGGGTCCCGTGGTGCGCCGGCGGTGCTTCAGCCGGTCTCCCTCATCGCGACCGCCCGCAGTGCGCCCGGGCGGCGGCCGTGGAGGCGTTCCAGGGCGACGGCCGTGGGCTCTGCTCGGCGACGTGGTCAAGATCCAGCTCGACATGCAGTTCGTGGAGCCGAAGGCCGCCTGACCGCACACGAAACGCGCCGTGCCCCACAGGTCGTGGCCTGTGGGGCACGGCGCGTTCGGCAGGGAGGGCCTCAGCCCTTGCTGGTCCGGGTCGTCTTCTTCGCGGCGGCCTTGGTGGTCTTGGTCGCCGTCTTCTTGGCGGCCGTGCTGTCGACCGACTTGGTCGCGGTCTTGCGGGTCGACGCCGTCTTGGCGGCGACCGTCTTACGAGCCGCCGTCTTGCGGGCGGTCGTCTTGCGGGGCGCCTTGACCGAGGACGCGTCGCTGACCCGGTCGGCGCCGAGGATCTCCCGCAGGAACTTGCCGGTGTGGCTGGCCGGGACGCCGGCCACCTGCTCGGGCGTGCCCTCGGCGACGACCAGGCCGCCGCCGGCGCCTCCTTCGGGCCCCATGTCGACGATCCAGTCGGCCGTCTTGATCACGTCGAGGTTGTGCTCGATGACGATGACCGTGTTGCCCTTGTCGACCAGCCCGGACAGGACCGTCAGCAGCTTGCTGATGTCCTCGAAGTGCAGACCGGTGGTCGGCTCGTCCAGGACGTAGACCGTGCGGCCGGTGGAGCGCTTCTGCAGCTCGCTGGCGAGCTTCACGCGCTGTGCCTCACCGCCGGACAGGGTGGTCGCGGCCTGACCGAGGCGGACGTAGCCGAGGCCGACGTCCTTCAGCGTGTTGAGGTGCCGGGCGATCGCGGGGACCGCCTCGAAGAACGCCGTGGCCTCCTCGATCGGCATGTTCAGGACCTCGGCGATGGACTTGCCCTTGTAGTGGACCTCCAGGGTCTCCCGGTTGTACCGGGCGCCGTGGCAGACCTCGCACGGGACGTAGACGTCCGGGAGGAAGTTCATCTCGATCTTGATGGTGCCGTCGCCCGCGCAGTTCTCGCAGCGGCCGCCCTTGACGTTGAAGGAGAAGCGGCCGGGCAGGTAGCCGCGGACCTTCGCCTCGGTGGTCTCGGCGAACAGCTTGCGGATGTGGTCGAAGACGCCGGTGTACGTGGCCGGGTTGGAGCGCGGGGTTCGGCCGATGGGCGACTGGTCCACGTGCACGACCTTGTCGACGAGGTCGTCGCCGTCCACGCGCGTGTGCCGCCCGGGCACGCTCCGGGCGCCGTTCAGCTCGCGGGCCAGGTGCGTGTAGAGGATGTCGTTGACCAGCGTCGACTTGCCGGAGCCGGACACGCCGGTGACGGCGGTGAACACGCCCAGGGGGAACGAGACGTCGATGTCCTGGAGGTTGTTCTCCCGGGCGCCGTGCACCGTGAGCTGCCGGGAGGGGTCCAGCGGGCGGCGGATGTCGGGCAGCGGGATGGCCTTCTTGCCGGACAGGTACTGACCGGTCTGCGACTCGGCGTTGGCGAGGAGCTCCTTCAGGGAGCCGCTGTGCACGACCTTGCCGCCGTGCTCACCGGCGCCGGGGCCGATGTCGACGATCCAGTCGGCCATCTTGATCGTGTCCTCGTCGTGCTCGACGACGATGAGCGTGTTGCCCATGTCGCGCAGCCGGACCAGGGTCTCGATCAGCCGGTGGTTGTCGCGCTGGTGCAGACCGATGGACGGCTCGTCGAGAACGTACAGGACGCCGACGAGGCCGGAGCCGATCTGGGTGGCCAGACGGATGCGCTGGGCCTCGCCGCCGGACAGGGTGCCGGCCGCGCGGTTCAGCGAGAGGTAGTCGAGGCCGACATCGACCAGGAACCGCAGCCGCTCGTTGACCTCCTTCAGCACGCGCTCGGCGATCTTCTTGTCGCGGGCGGTGAGCTTCAGCTCGCCCAGGAAGTCCGCGCAGTCGCTGATCGACATCGCGGAGACCTCGGCAATGGACTTGTCCATGACCGTGACCGCGAGGACGATCGGCTTCAGGCGCGTGCCCGAACAGGTCGGGCAGGGCACCTCGCGCATGTAGCCCTCGAAGCGCTCGCGGCTGGAGTCGCTCTCGGCCTCGCTGTGCCGGCGCTTGACGAACGGGACGGCGCCCTCGAAGGCCGTGGTGTACCGGCGCTCACGGCCGTAGCGGTTGCGGTAGCGGACCTCGACCTGGGTCTTGTGGCCGTGGAGCAGGGCCTTCTTGGCGCGCTGCGGCAGGCCGCCGAAGGGGATGTCCGTGCGGAAGCCCAGCGCGTCGGCGAGGGCGCCGATCAGACGGCCGAAGTAGTCCTTGGTGTGGCCGTGCGACCAGGGGTGGATGGCGCCCTCGTCGAGGCTCTTGTCCGGGTCCGGGACGATCAGCTCCGGGTCGACCTCCATGCGCGTGCCGATGCCGGTGCAGTCCGGGCAGGCGCCGAAGGGCGAGTTGAAGGAGAAGGATCGGGGCTCGAGCTCCTCGAAGGACAGGTCGTCGTACGGGCAGTACAGGTGCTCCGAGAACATGCGCTCGCGCTCGGGGTCGTCCTCGGGGAGGTCGACGAAGTCGAGCACGACCATGCCGCCGGACAGTCCGAGGGCGGTCTCGACGGAGTCGGTGAGGCGGCGCTTGGCGCCGTCCTTGACCGTGAGGCGGTCGACGACCACCTCGATGGTGTGCTTCTCCTGCTTCTTCAGCGTGGGCGGGTTCGACAGCTGGATCGTCTCGCCGTCCACCCGCGCGCGGGAGTAGCCCTTGGTCTGGAGGTCGCCGAAGAGGTCGACGAACTCACCCTTGCGCTCGCGCACCAGCGGCGACAGCACCTGGAAGCGGCTGCCCTCGGGCAGCTCGAGGACCCGGTCGACGATGGCCTGGGGCGACTGGCGCGCGATCGGGCGGGAGCACTCGGGGCAGTGCGGCTTGCCGATGCGCGCGAAGAGCAGACGCAGGTAGTCGTAGACCTCGGTGATGGTGCCGACCGTGGAGCGCGGGTTGCGCGAGGTCGACTTCTGGTCGATGGAGACGGCCGGGGAGAGGCCCTCGATGAAGTCGACGTCCGGCTTGTCCATCTGGCCGAGGAACTGCCGGGCGTACGAGGAGAGGGACTCCACGTAGCGCCGCTGTCCCTCCGCGAAGATGGTGTCGAAGGCCAGCGAGGACTTGCCCGACCCCGACAGGCCCGTGAAGACGATGAGCGAGTCGCGCGGGAGGTCGAGCGAGACGTTCTTGAGGTTGTGCTCGCGCGCTCCACGGACGATGAGACGGTCGGCCACGCCGGTCCGCACCTTTCTTGAGAGAAGTGACAGGGGCGGGGCCCCCGTCTTTCTCAGACTAGGGGGAGCCACTGACAACGCCGGACGGATTCACGGGTTGTCAACAAACCCCGGCTCTCCAGCATGCCCGACGCCACGTCCGACCTTATAGCACGTGCTTTCGATTTACGGCACTGCTTCACCACCTTCACCCGAAGGAGTGGCGGAGCTAAGGTCAGCACCATGATTGATCACGCTCATGACCTGGCGTCTGTACGTGACGCGACGGAGCGGCTGCTGACCGCAGTCGGCAAACTGGACAACGCGTCTGTGACCCACCCGTCACGGCTGCCCGCCTGGAGCCGCGGCCACGTCCTGGCCCACCTCGCCCGCAACGCGGACGCCCTCGTGAACGTGCTCCAGGGACGCCCCATGTACGTATCCGGAGAGGCCCGGGACGCGGACATCGAGCGGGACGCCCCGCGCGGCCTCGACGTCCAGCTCGCCGACCTGCGCGAGAGCGCGGCCCGCTTCCAGGAGGCCGGGGACACCCCGGCGGACTGGGCGCGCACGGTGGAGCTGCGCAACGGGGTCACGGACTCCGCGTCCCGGGTGCCGTTCCGGCGGTGGGTCGAGGTGGAGCTGCATCACGTGGACCTGGGGATCGGGTACGAGCTGGAGGATCTTCCGGCGGATTTCACCGAGCGGGAGATCGACTTCCTCGCCGACCGGTTCGCCGGGCACCCTGACGTACCCCCCACACACCTCACCGACGGCACGCGCGCGTGGATCACGGGACGGGAGGCGGAGGGCGGACCGGAGGTGACCGTCACGGGCTCCCCGGCGGACCTGCTGGGCTGGCTCGCCGGCCGCCGCACCGGCGCCGCACTGACGGTGGACGGAGGCCCGCTGCCGGCACTGCCCCCGCTGTAGGACAGCCGCCCCGGCCGCCGCACCGGGGCCGCTCCCCCGCTATAGGCTGGCGGACATGACGTACAGCGGAGAGGTGACGGTCGGCGGACCGGCCGATGTGCACGAGCTCAAGGACCTGATGATCACCAAGATCGCGGTGGGTCCGATGAACAACAACGCCTATCTGCTGCGCTGCAGGGCCACGGACGAGCAGTTGCTGATCGACGCCGCGAACGAGGCGGACACGCTGCTCGGCATGATCGGCGGCGACGGCATCGCCTCCGTCGTCACCACCCACCGGCACGGTGACCACTGGCAGGCGCTCGCCGAGGTCGTGGCGGCCACCGGCGCCCGTACCTACGCGGGCCGGGAGGACGCCGAGGGCATCCCCGTACGGACCGACGTGCCGGTCGACGACGGCGACACCATCCGGGTGGGGCGCGTGGAACTCACCGCGCGCCACCTGGTCGGGCACACGCCCGGTTCGATCGCGCTCGTCTACGACGACCCGCACGGGCACCCCCATGTGTTCACCGGGGACTGCCTGTTCCCGGGGGGGCCTGGGCGGACAACACGTCCCCAGGACTTCGAGTCGCTGATGTCGGGCCTGGAGGCGAAGGTCTTCGCACTCCCGGACGAGACCTGGATCTACCCGGGCCACGGCAACGACACCACACTCGGCGCCGAGCGGCCTCACCTCGGGGAGTGGCACAAGCGGGGCTGGTAGGTCGGCGGCATCGCCGCCCCGGTGCTCTCAGGGAAATAGCCGCGCCTCTGGCAGTCGGTCGGAGTCTCGACTGTGTTGCGCAAGTACTCGGCAGCGGTGAAGCAAGCCGCGCCCACTACGAAGGCGCCTGCCCCTGCTGTGGGCGCTCCCGCCAACGCCGCTCCCGCCGTGCACGCCTCTCCGGCCATGAGCCAGGAGACGTGCTCGATCAACTCGGGCGGAAAGTCGTGCATGGAAGGATCCAGTAGGCCACGCCGATGCCCTGGTCCATTGTTTTGGAAGCGCCGAGCAGCTTTGCTCCGATTCCCACCTTGCCGCCCACCGCACCCACAAGAGCTACGGCGGCAATCGAGGACCCGATCTTTCCTTGCATGGCCCCGCCTGCAGCCTCCATACCGATCGATGCAGCGCTGAGGCCGGCCGCTACGAGCGCGCCGCCGGGTACGAAAATGGAGGCAAACCCCAGCGCTTGGCCACCGTAGCTGAGCCATTCGCCCCCGGACAACCCGAGGAATTCCAGGCCACTCGGGTCGATGCGGTTGACGGAATCTCCGGCGGCGTAGGCGTAGGGGTTGCTTTCCTTGCCGGAGGGGTCGGACTGGGTGAAGCGGCCGAGTTGGGGGCCGTAGTAGCGGGCGCCCATCTTGTAGAGGCCGCCGGGGTCGAGGTAGGTGCCGGTGTAGCGGTAGGGCTGCTTCCACCTCGTCCGGCTCCACCTGGAGGCCGGCCACCCGCTGCCGACCGAGCCCGGCGACGTCGTGCACCAGGGCGAGGACCTCGGCCGGTGCGCTCGGTCCGGCTCGGGTGGGACAACCTGACGACCGTGCAGCAGTGGGTGTGCGAGCAGGTGCTTGGGTCGAGCCCGCGGCCGAGGACGAGAAGCCGCCCCCGCGCCGTACACAGGCCGACAAATGGGCGCTGAACTACCAGGCCGCAACGCTGTCCCCGGAACGGGTGGAGCTACTGTCCGCCATCGGCATGCGATGGGCATAGGTTGCAGACACCAGCAACCTGACAAGAAGAGCCCCCGGCCGAGAGTCAGCCGGGGGCTCCGTGTGTAGTGGCTTCAGCCAGATCAGAGCGTCTCGCTACTTCTTTTCACGCTTGAGTCGCCAGTAGAGCAGGGCGAATGCCACCACCATGACTATCGCTCCGAGGATGACGGTGGCTGCTGTGTTGTCCTCGAACCCGATGCCCACTACCGCTAGGTCCACTCGTTTTCACCTTTCAGAGCCATCCGCCCGTATTCCTGCACCGCCGAAGTAACCCAATGCGGTTATCCGAGGTCAACCCTCAGCCTTGTTTTCCCCCTATACCTGGAGACCAAGCTCTTCGACGTCCTGCCCGACGAGACGTGGATCTACCCCGGCCACGGCAACGACACCACCATGGGCACGGAGCAGCCCCACCTCGCGGAGTGGCGCGCACGAGGCTGGTAACCGTCCGACGCCGACCGCTCCAGTTTCGAAACCGAAGCGGGGGCGGTCGCGCGTTCAGGCCCGTTCCGCGCTCGGGCCGGGAGGGTCATACCCCACGGACGATGGCCTCCAGAGCAACGTCACCGACGTCGGCAGCCGTGACCGCCATGATCAGGGGGACTGCTGTATGGGCTGCGGTCTGCCGGGCCGGGTTCCCTCACGGCCCTTGGCCTCCGGGCCGCCCCGGAGGAGAGCCCCGGGGCGGCCCGGAGGCCGAGGACGGTGAGGTGTTCCGGCAGAGGATCCGCGTGGCCGTGGACCGTGGACCACGCCCGCGCCCGGCGCGTCTCGCGCCGCCGGGCTCCTGCCCGACGCGCCTGGCGGACGATCCGACGGAGGCGGTGCCCGGCGACGCGGCGGACGCGGCCCCGGCAATCCGGTGGACGCCCCGCCGGCGAGCTAGCGGGTGGACCCGGTGTGCTCCCGCACAGTCGCCGCCTCGCTCGCCGTCGTCCCGGCCCCCGGCTCGGCGCTCTTCTTCGCGGACCCGCGCCGGCCCGGCAGGATGGCGAGGACGATCAGTGTTCCGGCGGCCATGATGATCCCGCCGATGAGGCTGGTCTGGGCGACTCCGTGGGCGAATGCCTGGTGGACGGCGTCCACGGCGGCCTGGGCCTGTTGGGGCCCGGCGGAGGGATCCTGCGCGACCCGCTCCGCGACGGCCAGGCCGGCGCCGACCGAGTCCTTGGCGGTCTCCATCGCCTGCGCCGGGAGCCGGTTGCCCACCAGGTCGGTCAGCTCGTCCCGGTAGGCCGTGCCCAGGAGCGAGCCCAGCACCGCGATGCCCAGCGCCCCGCCCAGCTCCAGCGCGGTGTCGTTGACACCGCCGCCGACGCCCAGCTCGGACTCGGGGAAGGAGCCCATGATCGTGTCGGTCGCCGGGGAGATGGCCAGTCCGAGCGCGAGGCCCAGCATCATCAGCGGCGCCAGGAAGTCCCCGTACGTCGACCCCTTGTCGATCTGGGTGAGCAGGAACATGCCCGCCGTGCCGACGGCCAGGCCGGTCACGGCCATCACCCTCACCCCCAGCTTCGGGGCGAGCACCCCGGTCACCGCGGACCCGAGGAACACCGCACCGCCCAGCGGCAGCAGCCGTACACCCGTGTCCAGGGCGCCGTAGCCGAGGACGAACTGCAGGAACTGCGTCGAGTAATAGATCACGGCGAACATGCCGAAGAAGAAGAACATCACCGCGAGCATCGAGCCGCTGAAGGGCCGCAGCGCGAACCTTCGGACATCCAGCATCGGGTGCGGGTGCCGCAGCTCCCAGGCCACGAAGGCGACCAGACCGACACCGGCGATCACGGCGGCGGTGACAGGGCCGACGCCCCAGCCGGCGTGCGGGCCCTCGATGACGGCGTAGATCAGGGAGCCGACCGTGACGATCGACAGCAGACCACCGACGTAGTCGATCCGGCCCATGCCCTCCGCCTTGGACGGCGGTACCAGGGCGAGCGCGCCGAACACGGCGAGGACGGCGATCGGCACGTTGATCAGGAAGGTCGAGCCCCAGGCGTGGTCCTCAAGCAGCCAGCCGGAGACCAGCGGGCCGACGGCTACCGCCACCCCGGAGGTCGCGGCCCAGGCGGTGATGGCCTTGGCCCGCTCGCTCCGGGGGAAGGTCGCGACCACCAGGGACAGCGTGGCCGGCATCACGACCGCGGCACCGACACCCATGATCGCGCGGGCCACGATGACCAGCGAGGTCTCGTCGACCATGCTCCCCATCACCGAACCTCCGGCGAAGATCAGCAGACCCAGCACCAGCGCGCCGCGTCGGCTGTACTTGTCGCCGATCGCGCCCAGCACCAGCATCAGCGCCGCGTACGGAACGGTGTAGGAGTCGACGACCCACTGCAGATCACTGCTGCTCAGGCCTAGGTCGGTGGTCATGTCGGGGGCGGCGACGATCAGCGACGTGTTCGCCATCACCGTGATCAGCAGGCTCAGGCACAGCACGAGCAGCGCCCACCAGCGCTGCGCGTAAGGCCCGGTCATCTTCTCCACGGGGGTATGTGCAAGGAAGGGCATCAGTAGCTCCTGAGAGGGACGGGGCGGACGAGGGGAATCACGTAATTGCCCGTGCGGGGAGCGGGCGACGGGCTAGATCTCAGGGCTTCGAGATCATCCTGTGGCCCCTTGTGGGCTTCCCTCGGCGATCCCCTGGAGGGCCGCGTCGGTGTCCGCGGTGGCCAGCATCCTGTTGATGTAGTCGCCGGCCAGTGCGCCGGCCGCTGCGGAGGCCCCGACCTGGGCGACCGGATCGGTGGCGTTGCCGGCCACCCACACACCCGGCACCTCAGTGGTGCCGGCCGTGCCAGAGGCGAAACCGCGGCCCATGTTGTTCGGCAGGTCCTGCACCGGCAGGCCCAGACCTTCCAGTCCCTGGGTGCGGGCCTGCATCTGCGGGGCGACCGCGAGGACGCGGCGGGCCACGACCTGGCCGTCGGCCAGGCGCACCCCGGCGAGGGCACCGTCCTCGTCGTTGACGACCTCGGTGACCGGGGTGTCGATGATGCGGATGCCGCGGGCGGCGAAGCGGGCGCGGCTGTCCTCGTCCAGGTCGGTGCCGTGGGTGAAGTAGGTCAGGTCCTCGGTCAGCTGACGGAACAGATACGCGTGGCCGATGGAGGCCGGGCCGGTGGCGAGAATGCCGATGGGCTCGTCGCGCATCTCCCAGCCGTGGCAGTACGGGCAGTGCACCACACTGTGCCCCCAGTGCTCGGCGAGCCCGGGCACCTGTGGCAGCACATCCGTGAGGCCGGTGGCCACCAGGATGCGGCGGGCGGTGATGCTGCGGCCGTCGGCCAGGGTGACGGTGAACCGCAGGTCCCCGTCCGCCGACGGGGCGGCGGACTCGGCCGAGACCACCTCGCCGAACACGACGCGTCCACCGTACTGGCGCACCTGCTCCCGGCCCCGTCGAAGGATCTCGGACGGCGGGGTGCCGTCCAGGACGATGAAGCCGTGCATGGCCTCCGCGGGCGCGTTGCGCGGGGAGCCGCTGTCGATCACGACGACCGAGCGGCGGGAGCGGGCGAGGATCAGTGCACCGTTCAGCCCCGCGGCGCCCCCGCCGATCACCACCGCGTCGACGGCCCCCTCGGCCAGTGCGTCGCTCACGTACGGAGGAGTCGCCACAGCCATGGCCTCCTGCGTTTCCTTATCAGTCATGGTTCGGTCAACCCTTCGAGTTCTGGGTGGTTGGAGGGGGCAGCTGATCAGAAAGCCGAGGATGCGGTCGGCGACCGTCTTGGGATGTTCGAGGTGCAGGAAGTGCCCCGCGCCGAGGACGGCCAGCATGGGTTGCTCTCCATCGCGCCAGGCGTGCACGCGGCCTGTCCGGTGAGCTCAGGACCGTTATGGACTGAACAGTCAGAAACCTAGGCGGTTCTGTACTGAGTTGTCAAATACGGTGGGTCGGCTTTACCTTCGATGTATGGCGAGACCACGAAGCTTCGACCCCGACCACGTCCTCCACGCCGCCGAGCGGCAGTTCCGCACCTCGGGCTACAACGGCACGAGCGTCGACGACATCAGCGCCGCCACCGGCCTGGGCCGCGGCAGCCTCTACGCCGCGTTCGACGGCAAACACGGCGTGCTGCTGCAGGCGATGGCCGGCTACTTCGCCCGGCTGGGGCAGGGCCCGCGGAAGTTGCTCGCCGGACCGGACGAGGGCGCCCTGGATCGACTGCACGCGTACCTGCTCCGCGCCGTCCACGGGGTGCCACTCGCCGCCGACGTACCCCCCGCCCCCGACCGGACGGCCGCAGCCTGCTTCGCCGCCAAAATGGCCCTGGAGATCGGCGCCTCCGACCCCGAGGTGAAACGCCTGGCCAACGACTGCTTCTCCGTAGTCCGGACGGCGGTGGCCGAGTGTGTGCGAGCGGCCCAGCGCAACGGCGACATCGACCCCGACGCGGATCCCGACGACCTCGCCTACCTCCTGCTGACCATCATCCGCGGGACCGATGTCGTAGGCGCGTACGGCCACAGCCCCGACCGCCTGACCTCGATCGCGGAGAGCGCGTTCGCCTTGCTGCCTCGCCCGCGCCACCGCTGAGAAGAGCACGGGCGGCCTCATTGCACAGGCATCTGATGCGGTCGGCCCACTTCGACGCCGCGGAGGCACGGCCCGTAGGTCTACGCGCCGCCGTGACCTCGTGTGTTGGCGCGTGCTGTGGTGCTCCCCGGCGATGTGGGCAACACCCACAAGGACCCGAAGGCGTTCGCCAGCCTCATCCACGACGTCGAGACCAAGATCTTCGGCACCCTCCCGGACGAGACCTGGGTCTACCCCGGGCACGGCAACGACACGTCGCTGGGCACGGAGCGCCCGCACCTGCCGGAGTGGCACGCGCGCGGGTGGTGAGGTTCGAGCGGGTGGTGAGGTACTAGCGCGGGTGGTGAGGTACGCGCACCCCTCGGCGCGCGCCGCGCACGTGCGCCCCGTGTGAATCGTTCGCACACGCCGATGTCGCACACGCGCTCCCCTCGAACGTAGTTGCGCGGTCAACTGGTATCAGCCCCGCGCAGGATGACGGCTCCTGTGCGGTTGGGCCGCCGGCCTGTCGATCCCCGCCCTCGGCCGGCGGCCCCGGCACACGCTGACACGACCGGGATCGGGGCCCGTTCACAGAACCGCAACACCCGTTCCCACCATCCGGACAGGTGGTGCCGTGACCTCGACAAACGGGGCCGTCGGCTGCCAATCTCCCGCCATGCATCCTGCCCCGCGTGCCCTGCGCCGCGCCGCCGTCGCAGTCGTCGTCCTCGCCGCCGCCGTGAGCTGCGCCCCGCAGCCCGAGGAGGCGGACAAGCCGTCGTCGTCCGCCGGGAACGCGTGCGAGAAGGGCGAGTTGGCCACCCGGACGTCGGGCAAGCTGACGATCGCCACCGACGAGCCCGCCTACGAGCCGTGGTTCAAGGACGACAAGCCGGCCAACGGCGAGGGCTTCGAGTCCGCGGTCGCCTACGCCGTCGCCGAACAACTCGGCTACGGCAAGGACAAGGTCGCCTGGCAGACCGTCCCCTTCAACAAGGCCTTCGCGCCCGGCGAGAAGACCTTCGACTTCGACATCAACCAGGTGTCCGTCAGCGAGGAGCGCAAGAAGGCCGTGGACTTCTCCTCCGGCTACTACGACGTGCGCCAGGCCGTCGTCGCGCTGAAGGGCTCCAAGGCCGCGAAAGCGAAGAGCGTGGCCGACCTGAAGGGCATGAAGCTGGGCGCGCAGGTCGGCACCACCAGCCTGAACTACATCGACGACGTGGTGAAGCCGAAGCAGGCGGCGGCCGTGTACAGCAAGAACGACCAGGCCAAATCCGCGCTGAAGAACGGCCAGGTCGACGCCATCGTCGTCGACCTGCCGACCGCCTTCTACATCACCGGGGCCGAGATCACCGACGCGACGATCGTCGGTCAGTTCGCGCACCAGGGCGGCACGCCGGAGCAGTTCGGCCTCGTGCTGGACAAGGGCAGCGCTCTCACCTCCTGTGTCTCGCGGGCCGTGGACGCCCTGCGCGAGGACGGCACGCTCGCGAAGATCGAGCAGCGGTGGCTGTCGGACGCCGTCGACGCGCCGGTGCTCAAGTGACCATCCCCAAGGAGGAGCTGGGCTCCGGCGAGCAGGAAGCGGCGGACGACTACGTGCCGTCGCCGCGACGGCTGGACCGGGAGCGCTACAAGCGCGCCCGCGCCCGGCGCGCGACGGCGATCGGCGCGCTCTCGACCCTCGTCACCGCGGTCGTCCTCTACCTGGTCGTCGTCAACGCCCCGGGCTGGCCGCGCACCAAGGAGACCTTCTTCGACTGGGGGTACGCGCGCGAGGCGTTCCCGAAGGTCCTCGAAGGCCTGTGGCTGAACGTCCGGCTGCTGCTGATCTGCGGGGCCGCGGTGCTCGTCCTCGGCATGCTGATCGCCGTCGCCCGCACGCTGCGCGGACCGGTGTTCTTCCCGCTGCGCTTCCTGGCCGCCGCGTACACGGACTTCTTCCGGGGGCTGCCGCTCATCATCAACCTGATGATCGTGGTCCTCGGCGTCCCGGCGCTGCGGCTCCAGGGGGTGACCGTCGACCCGGTGCTGCTCGGCGGTACCGCGCTCACCCTGACGTACTCGGCGTACGTCGCCGAGGTGTTCCGCGCCGGCATCGAGTCCGTGCACCCCTCGCAGCGCGCCGCGGCCCGCTCGCTCGGGCTGAACAACCGGCAGGCGCTGCGGTACGTGGTGCTGCCCCAGGCGGTGCGCCGCCAGGTGCCGCCGCTCCTGAACGACCTGGTGTCGCTGCAGAAGGACACCGGGCTGGTCTCGATCGGCGGTGCGGTGGACGCCGTACGGGCCGCCGACATCATCGTGGGCCGCAGCCTCAACTACACGCCGTACATCGTCGCCGGGCTGGTCTTCGTCGCGCTGACCATCCCCATGACCCGCTTCACGGACTGGGTGACGGCCCGGATGGACCGCCGCCAGGCCCATGGAGGAGCCGTATGAGCCAGACGCCCGTGCTGCGCATGGAGTCCGTCCGCAAGACCTTCGGCGGCTCGGTCGTCCTGCGGGACGTCGACCTGGAGGTCGCCCCTCACACGGTCACCGCGTTGATCGGCGCCTCCGGCTCCGGCAAGTCCACCCTGCTGCGGTGTGCCAACCTGCTGGAGGAGATCGACGACGGGGCGATCTGGCTGGACGACGAGGAGATCACCGACCCGCGCGCCGACCAGGACGCCGTGCGCCGCCGGATCGGCGTGGTCTTCCAGGCGTACAACCTGTTCCCGCACATGACCGTGTCGGAGAACATCACGCTCGCGCCGCGGCGTGTGCACGGTGTCGCCCGCGCCGAGGCCGAGGCACGCGCGCGTGAGCTGCTGGAGCGGCTGGGGCTCGGTGGAAAGGCGGACGCGTACCCGGACCGGCTGAGCGGCGGACAGCAGCAACGGGTCGCGATCGTCCGCGCCCTGGCCGTACGGCCCCGGCTGCTGCTGCTCGACGAGATCACCGCCGCCCTCGATCCCGAGCTGGTGGGCGAGGTGCTCACCGTCGTCCGCGGCCTGAAGGACGAGGGCATGACCATGGTGCTGGCCACGCACGAGATGAGCTTCGCCCGCGAGGTCGCCGACCAGGTGTGCTTCCTGGAGGGCGGCGTGGTGCTGGAACGCGGCACCGCCGAGCAGGTCTTCGGGGATCCGCAACAGGAGCGCACGCGGCGCTTCCTGCGGCGGATCGTGGAGGCGGGGCGGCTGTAGGAAGCAGGGCGGTAAGGGGCGCCCGCCATGGCCGGCGGGGCTTACAGGCTCCTGCTCACGTGTCGGCCTTGCCCGCCCCCGCCAGCGCCGCGACGCGCTCCACACCGAACACGTACCCCTGCACCCCGCAGCCCGCGATGACCCCGTCGGCGCGCAGCGAGACGTAGGAGTGGTGCCGGAACGACTCGCGCTGGTGGATGTTGGAGATGTGGACCTCCAGCACCGGCATGCCGTCACATGTGTTGAGGGCGTCCAGGATGGCGACGGAGGTGTGCGAGTAGGCACCGGGGTTGATCACGATGCCGCAGTGGTTCAGCCGCGCCTCGTGGATCCAGTCGACCAGCTCGCCCTCGTGGTTGGACTGGCGGAAGTCGACCGTGCCCCCGTGCGCGGCCGCCGCCTTGGCGCACAGTGCCTCGACGTCGGCGAGGGTGTCGGAGCCGTAGATCTCCGGCTGGCGCTGGCCGAGCAGGTTCAGGTTGGGGCCGTTGAGGATCATGATCGGGGCGTGGGCCAGGGTGCGGGGCACGGTTCCTCCGGTCCGTTCGGGGTCGGGCGGCCCGGGGCGGACCGCTGCTCACTGCCGGTTTATCACGGTGCGACGGCGGCCTGTCGGGCCGTAACCTCCCGGCATGACGAGCCTGACCAGCCCGACCTATCCGCCGAAGCCGTCCCCCGGTGACCGCATCGCCGTGCTCTCGCCCTCCTCCGGTCTGCCGGGGCTCTTCCCGCTCCCCTACGAGCTGGGCCTGGAGCGGCTGCGCAAGGAGTACGGGCTGGAGCCGGTCGAGTATCCGGCGACCCGCACGATGGGCTCCACGCCCCGGGAACGGGCCGCCGACATCCACGCCGCCTTCGCCGACCCGGGGATCAAGGCCGTCATCGCCTCGATCGGCGGAGACGACCAGATCACCGTGCTGCCGTACCTGGACCGGGAGTTGATCCGGGCCAACCCGAAGCCCTTCTTCGGGATGAGCGACAACACGAACCTGCTCGCCTTCCTGCGCACCTGCGGCATCGTCGGCTTCCACGGCGGGAGCGTGATGTGCGAACTGGGCCGCCCCGGCGCCATGCACCCGCAGACCGCCGAGTCCCTGCGCGCGGCCTTGTTCACCCCGGGACCGTACGAGTTGAGGCCCGCCGAGCGGTGGCGTGACATCGACCGGGACTGGGCGGACCCGGCGACCTTCGACGCGGAGCCGGAGACCCGGCCCGGGTCCGGCTGGACCTGGGTGAACCCCGACCGGGTGGTCGAGGGCCGCAGTTGGGGCGGCTGCCTGGAGATCGTCGGCTGGCTGCTGATGGCCGACCGGGAGATCGCACGCGACCTGTCCGAGTACGACGGCGGGGTCCTGCTCCTGGAGACCTCGGAGGACATGCCGAGTGCCACGGAGGTCTTCTCCACCCTGCGGAACATGGGCGAACGCGGGCTGCTGGGGCGCTTCCCGGCCCTGCTGATGGGGCGACCGAAGACATGGTTCTTCGAGCGGCCCAACACCCCCGAACAGGCTGCCCGTTACGCAGCCGACCAGCGCGAGGCCGTACTGCGCGCGATGCGGACCTACGCGCCCGACACCACGATCGTCTTCGACGTGGACTTCGGGCACACCGATCCGCAGCTGGTGATCCCGTACGGCGGCACCGTACGCGTGGACGGGCCCGCCCGGCGCATCACGGTCACGTACTGAGGGCCCGAGCCCCCCGCGCGCCCCCGTAACCGCCGATCACGGTGGGCATCATGGGGGCGGTGCGATCGGGTGCGCGGCCCGCGGCCCCGTGGTGTCCCGATGGTCGCGCCCCTCTCCACCGGGGCGCCGCTGCCGATGTTCCTCGGCTTCCTCGGGGCGTTGCTCGCGTCATCACGATGATCGCCGTGATCGCCGCGTACTTGCCGGAGCTGTACGAGCCCCGGGTGCGCTGAACCGGCGCCGCCGTCGGCTACCACCTCGGCGGGGTGGTCGGGGGTGCGTAAGCGCTTGCGCGAGCGCTTACGCATGCCCTACGGGTTGATCGCCAGCTCCAGATACGCCGCGAACAGCACCAGGTGGACCCCGCCCTGGAGCGGCGTGGCCCGGCCCGGCACCACGGTCAGCGAGGCGACCACCACCGTCAGGGCGAGCAGGACCATGTGGGTGGCGCCGAGACCGAGGACGAGAGGGCCGGAGAGCCACACGGAGGCGAGTGCGACGGCCGGAATGGTCAGGCCGATGCTGGCCATGGCCGAACCGAAGGCCAGGTTCAGACTGGTCTGCACACGGTCGCGGCGGGCGGAGCGCAGAGCGGCGATGGTCTCCGGGAGCAACACCAGCAACGCGATGATCACGCCGACGACCGCCTGGTGGAGCCCGGCGGCGTCCACCCCGGACTCGATGGTGGGTGAGACCCCCTTGGCCAGGCCGACCACGCCGACCAGGGCAAGACCCAGCAGGGCCAGGCTGGTCCGGGCGGAGGCGGAGGTGGGCGCCTCGGCGTGCTCCTCGGCGGTGATCACCTCGCCGTGGCGGGTGATCGGCAGGAAGTAGTCCCGGTGCCGCACGGTCTGCGTGGCGACGAACAGGCCGTACAGGATCAGCGAGGACAGCGCCGCGAAGGTCAGCTGGACGGTGGAGAACTCCGGTCCCGGCTTGCTGGTGGTGAACGTCGGCAGGACCAGGCTGAGTGTGGCCAGGGTCGCGACGGTGGCGAGTGCGGCGCCGGTGCCCTCCGGGTTGAAGACGGCCGTGCCGTGCCGCAGTGAGGCGACGAGGAGGCACAGGCCGACGATGCCGTTGCAGGTGATCATCACCGCCGCGAAGACCGTGTCCCGGGCCAGGGTCGCGCTCTTGTCCCCGCCATCGACCATCAGGGTGACGATGAGAGCGACCTCGATGATCGTGACGGCGACGGCGAGCACGAGGGAGCCGAACGGTTCTCCGACCCGATGAGCCACCACTTCGGCATGGTGCACAGCGGCCAGGACCGCTCCCGCGAGGACCAGGGTCACCAGGGCGACGACGGCGACCGGAAGGTCCCGTCCCCAGGTCAGGACCAGCAGCACGGCCGCGAGCAGGGGCACCAGGGTCGTCCACTGTGCCGCGAGCCGCCTGCGCCGAGCGATCATGCAGAGATGGTCGCAGACCCGCGGGGGCCCCGCACTCCGGTCGTGCCGGGCCCCCGGGGCACCCTTGTTGGGCTACGTGAGGTCACGCATGTCCAGGACGTCGCAGTTGGTGTACACCCGCTCGCCGATGCTGAGCGCGTTGAGCCGCTCCGCCATCCTGGTCGTCTCGGGGTCGTCGCTGTTGCGCATGGCCTCGTCGAACGATTCGAACTCGACCAGCGCCAGATAGCGGTGGGGCTTGTCCCGGTCCCTCAGCAGCGTGCTGCGGGTGGGACCGCCCGCGCGGTCGGCGTTGCGCTGCCCCGCCTCGTCGAGCACCTGCTGCATCTCTTCCAGACGCTCGGTCTCGAACTCGATGATCTGCACGAACTTCATGGCACCTCCAGCCGGCCGCGGCGCCCCCGGGCCGGGGAACGCGCTCAGGAACAAGCAAGCACCGGGACCGGTGGTCGGCAATTCGCCGAGCACCGATCCCGGTGTTGGTTGTTCCTATGCCCGACGCCGTCAGACGTCGATGCTGTCCTTCGGAGCGCCTCCGCTCTCGCTCTGCGCCGCCTCGGCCGCCGCCTGCTTCTTGGAAGCGTGCAGGCTGGTGATCGTGGTGACGATCAGCACGGCACAGATCACGCCGAGCGAGACCGGAATGCTGATCTCGGGGACGTGCACCCCGGACTCGTGCAGGGCGTGCAGCACCAGCTTCACGCCGATGAAGCCCAGGATGATCGACAGGCCGTAGGAGAGGTGGACCAGCTTCTTCAGCAGGCCGCCGATGAGGAAGTACAGCTGGCGCAGGCCCATCAGGGCGAACGCGTTCGCCGTGAAGACGATGTACGGGTCCTGCGTCAGGCCGAAGATCGCCGGGATGGAGTCGAGGGCGAACAGGACGTCGGTGGTGCCGATCGCGAGCATCACGACCAGCATCGGGGTCATGACCCGCTTGCCGTTCTCCTCGATCCACAGCTTGGTGCCGTGGTACCGGTCCGCCACGCCGAAGCGGCGCTCGGCGGCCTTGAGCAGCTTGTTCTCCTCGAACTCCTCGTCCTCCTCGTCCGCGCGGGCCTCTTGGATGAGCTTCCAGGCGGTGTAGATGAGGAAGGCGCCGAAGATGTAGAAGACCCAGGCGAAGCTGGCGAGGATCGCCGCGCCGGCGGCGATGAAGATCGCTCGTAGGACCAGGGCGATGAGGACACCGATCAACAGCACACGCTGCTGGTACTGCGACGGCACCGCGAACTTCGCCATGATCAGGACGAAGACGAAGAGGTTGTCGACGCTGAGCGACTTCTCGGTGATGAAGCCCGCGAAGAACTCACCGGCGGGCTGGCCACCGGCGAACAGGAGCAGACCGAGCCCGAAGAGCGCGGCCAGCACGATCCAGACGACCGTCCAGATCCCGGCTTCCTTGATCGACACGTCGTGCGGCTTGCGGCCGATGAAGAAGTCGACCGCGATGAGGGCGGCAAGGCCCACGATCGTCAGGACCCATAGGGTCACGGAAACATCCACTGCGCCTCCGGCAGTCGTAACGGCAAATGTCAGCGTCGTCGCTGCCGGAGGTCTCTTCCACCCAATGATGGGCCGACGCCCCGGGATCTGGCCTGATCCGTATTGACGGGTACGTCGCAGCAGACAGGGAGTACTCCCCTCCGTGCCGTCAACAGTACCCAATCACCAAGAGAAGGTAAAGCGCTTGGCAAAGGAAGGGCCAAAGTCCCTGATCAGGGGGCTTTACATGAACTTGGTGCGGGCGGCTGCGACCTGGGCGAGCACCTGCTGGAGAACCTGACTGCCGGGCGGCACGAGCGACGGCTCGTACGTCCAGGCATGACCGACCCACGGGTCGGCGAGGTGATCGTCGGCCACCGGCGTCAGTCGCAGCAGCGAACGCCACAGCGGGTCGAGCAGGGGCCCGTAACCGGAGGACTCCTCCCGGTCGGCCACCATCATCAGGTGCACGCCGAAGGCGGGACCCTCGTCGGCCAGGTAGCGCAGCTGGTTCACGGCCCGGTCGTCGAACCCGTGCGGGAAGTCGTTGACGATCAGGAGCTGCTGCGAGGTGTCGAACCCGGGCGGGAGGGAGTCGGCGGCGCCGCCCCGGACCGCCATCTGCACCAGGTCGACCCGCTGGGTGAGCCGGCCCAGCACGTCCGCCACCCCGGCGGCGCCGAGCGCGGGCGGGCCCGCGAGCACCCCGGTCTGCACCAGGGGCGCCAACGGCTGCGCCCCGGAGCCGGCCGGGTCGATGACATGGACGGTGAACTCGCCCGCCGGGTAGACGGCGAGCAGCCGGGCCGCGTGCGCGACCGCCGTCTCCATGGCGAGACGACTCATGGTGTGCGAGTCGGTGAACGAACCGTCGGACGCCCCGGCCGCTCCGCTGTCGATCCACAGGCCCCGCTCCAGCGGCAGCCGGACCAGCATCGGGATGCGGATCCGGTCGGCCTCGGGGAGGTGGAGGTCGCCCAGCCGCAGGGCCATGGGGATCTCCATCGGCACCCGGTAGGCGTGCCACGCCGGGTTGTCCCAGCGGGCGTACGCCGGTGGCAGGGCCGGTTCGACGACGTCGGCCTCGGCCGCGAGCTGGGTGAGGTCCCGGTCGAGTGCCTCGCGGGCCTGGGTGACGAGCTGGGTGTGCCGGGCCCGGGCCGCCTCGCGGGCCGCGTCGCCCTGTCCGCCTATCCGGCTGCGCGGGTCGGAGAGGGCCTGCTCCAGCTCCTTGTCCATGCGCGACTCGGCGAAGTCGACGGCGCTGCGGTAGGCGGCGGTGGTGCGGGCCAGGTCCTCGAACATGCCCCACACCTGGTTGTAGAGCCGCTCCTCCATGGACCAGCCGGTCGCGTCGCCCGCGACGGGCCGGGCGGGCTGCCCGGGTGCGGCCGGGGGCGCGGTGGGCGGAGGCGGGGGCGGGGCGGCGTTCTGACGGCGCGGATGGCTGTAGTCGATCGGGCCGCCCGCCGTGGGCGCGGACGGCTGGGTGACGGCACCCGGGTCCGGCGCGGTGCCGGGATACGGCTGCTGCGGGGCGGGCTGTCCGGGGCCGCCGGGCGTCTGGCCGCCGTACGGGGACACCGGTGGCACGGGACCGGGCTGGGGCGCGGTGCCACCCTGGTCCGGGCCGAGAGCGGGAGCCGCTGTCTGCCGGGAGCGGTCGCCGTCCGCCGTGCGGGGCGGGGGCGCCTGCACCGAGCGGGCGAGTCCCTGGGCCACCGCGTCGTTGATGGTGCCGGCGAACTGGTGGGCCTGCGGCAGGCCCTGGTCGGTGAGGAGTTCCGCGAGGCCGCCCGCGTAGCCCTGGCCGACGGCGCGCACCTTCCAGGCGTCTTGGCGGCGGTAGAGCTCCAGGGCGACGACGGCCGACTCGGCCTCCAGGCCGGTGATGGTGTAGCTGGCGACCTCGTCGCCGCCGAGGCCGGTGACGGCGACGAACGGGGCCGCCACGGCGCCGAAACGGACCGGGCCCGTCCCGCCGACGGGCAGGGCGAGCAGCACGCTGACACGGTGGACGGCCTCCGGCACGGCGCCCAGGTCCACCGCGAGGCGGTGGTCGGCGGCGGCCTGCCGGGAGACCTCGAGACCCGGCTGGGTGGGTGCGCCCGGGTGGGCCACCCACTCCACGCCGTGGATCCGGCCGTTCTCGTCGCCGAGCGCGGCCACGGCCACGATCGGTGTACCGGCCGAGATCCGGATCTCGAGACGGGCCTGGGAGAGCGGATGGTTCTGCCCCCGCACCAGCTCGGCCGTCATCGCCTTCGTCCCCCTGTGTCGTTGTGTGAAGTCGGGTGCTGCTCGCCGGGCCCGCCGGTCCGGGCCCGGGGTGCGTCAGAGCACCGGCAGGATCGCCGGCATCAGGTCCTGGAAGGTGCGGCCGTTGGCCGGGTTGCCCAGGGCCGTCATCGACCAGCCCTGGCCCGCGCGGTGGACCTTGGCCATGATCTGGGCCGTGTACTGGCCGCCGCCGGCGAGCGTGTAGCGGGCGAGCTCCTGGCCGTTGGTCTCGTCGACCAGGCGGCAGAACGCGTTCTGCACCTCCTGGAAGGTCTGGCCCGTGAAGGAGTTCACGGTGAAGACGATCTGGTCGATGTGGACCGGGACCCGCGCGAGGTCGACGAGGATCGCCTCGTCGTCGCCGCCCTGGCCGACACCGCCGACGAGGTTGTCACCGGTGTGGCGAACCGAGCCGTCGTCGCTCACCAGGTGGCGGAAGAAGACGACGTCGACGGGCTGCTTGTCCGCGAACAGGACGGCGGAGGCGTCGAGGTCGATCTCGCGCGTGCGCGAGCCGAACAGGCCGCGCCGGGGTGCCGCCTGCCAGCCGAGACCCATACGAACCGCAGTCAGGCTGCCGCCGTCGTTCTTCTGCAGACTGATGGCCTGACCCTTGGTCATGTTGACGGTCACGCGCTGATTCCCCTCTCGAACGTCCCCTGTTGCCGCGTAATCGCGGTTGCCCAGAACCCTACGCAGGGGCACTGACAGCGACGTACCCCGGTCCGCACTTTGTGTCGGTCTTGCAACACTGCGCGTACGGGGCACGCTGTCAGGACAGACCCGCCTCCTTCATCTGGCGCAGTTCCTTCTTCATCTCGGAGACCTCGTCGCGCAGCCGGGCCGCGATCTCGAACTGGAGCTCCGCGGCGGCGGCCCGCATCCGCGCGGTGAGCTCCTCGATCTGCCCGGCCAGTTCGGCGGCGGGACGGTCGGTCGGCACCGTCTCCTCGGCCTTGCCCTTGCCCTTGGCGGACTTGGCCGCCCCGGCCGCCTTGCCGAGGGAGGGCACGGGCGCCTTGGTGCCCCCGCCGTCCTTCTTCGCCTTGCGGTAGCCCGAGCCGAGCAACTGCTCGGTGTCGATGTCCTCGCGGGCGATCTGGGCGACGATGTCGTTGATCTTCTTGCGCAGCGGCTGGGGGTCGATGCCCCGCTCCGTGTTGTACGCGATCTGCTTCTCACGGCGCCGGTTGGTCTCCTCGATGGCCTTCTCCATCGCCGGAGTGATCTTGTCGGCGTACATGTGGACCTGACCTGACACGTTGCGCGCGGCGCGGCCGATGGTCTGGATCAGGGACGTCCCGGAGCGCAGGAAGCCCTCCTTGTCGGCGTCGAGGATCGCCACCAGGGACACCTCGGGCAGGTCGAGGCCCTCGCGCAGGAGGTTGATGCCGACCAGCACGTCGTACTCGCCGGCGCGCAGTTCACGCAGCAGTTCGACGCGGCGCAGAGTGTCGACGTCGCTGTGCAGATAGCGCACCTGGATGCCCAGCTCCAGGAAGTAGTCCGTGAGGTCCTCGGCCATCTTCTTGGTGAGCGTGGTGACCAGGACGCGTTCGTCCTTCTCCGTGCGCAGCCGGATCTCGTGCACCAGGTCGTCGATCTGACCCTCGGTGGGCTTGACGACGACTTCCGGGTCGACGAGGCCGGTAGGTCGGATGATCTGCTCGACGAAGCCGTCCGAGCGGGACATCTCGTAGTTGCCCGGGGTGGCCGACAGATAGACCGTCTGGCCGATGCGCTTCTGGAACTCCTCCCATTTCAGGGGGCGGTTGTCCAGGGCGGAGGGCAGCCGGAAGCCGTGGTCGACGAGGGTGCGCTTGCGGGAGGCGTCGCCCTCGTACATGGCGCCGATCTGCGGGACGGTCACGTGCGACTCGTCGATGACGAGGAGGAAGTCGTCGGGGAAGTAGTCCAGCAGGGTGTTCGGCGGGGAGCCGGGCGAGCGGCCGTCGAAGTGCATCGAGTAGTTCTCCACGCCGGAGCAGCTGCCGATCTGGCGCAGCATCTCGATGTCGTACGTGGTCCGCATGCGCAGGCGCTGGGCCTCCAGCAGCTTCCCCTGCTTCTCCAGCTCCGTCAGGCGCTCGACCAGCTCCTTCTCGATGTCGTTGACGGCCCGCTCCAGGCGCTCGGGTCCCGCGACGTAGTGGGAGGCCGGGAAGACGTAGAGGTGCTCGTCGTCGCTGATGATCTCGCCGGTGAGCGGGTGCAGGGTGGACAGCGCCTCGATCTCGTCGCCGAACATCTCGATGCGGACGGCCAGCTCCTCGTAGACCGGGAAGATCTCGATGGTGTCGCCGCGGACGCGGAAGGTGCCACGAGTGAAGGCCAGGTCGTTGCGTGTGTACTGGATGTCCACGAAGCGTCGCAGCAGCTCGTCGCGGTCGATCTCCTCGCCGACCTTGAGGGGGACCATGCGGTCCACGTACTCCTGCGGGGTGCCGAGGCCGTAGATGCAGGAGACCGAGGCGACCACGACGACGTCGCGGCGGGTGAGCAGCGAGTTGGTCGCGGAGTGGCGCAGGCGCTCGACCTCCTCGTTGATCGAGGAGTCCTTCTCGATGTAGGTGTCCGACTGCGGGACGTACGCCTCGGGCTGGTAGTAGTCGTAGTACGAGACGAAGTACTCGACGGCGTTGTTCGGGAGGAGCTCGCGGAACTCGTTGGCCAGCTGGGCGGCCAGTGTCTTGTTCGGCGCCATCACGAGTGTGGGGCGCTGGAGCTTCTCGATCATCCACGCGGTGGTGGCGGACTTGCCGGTGCCGGTCGCGCCGAGCAGTACGACGTCCTTCTCGCCCGCCTCGACGCGCCGGGCGAGGTCGGCGATGGCCGTCGGCTGGTCGCCGTTCGGCTGGTAGGGGCTGACGACCTCGAAGGGCGCCACCGTGCGTTCGATCTTTGAAACGGGCCGCATGGGATCCACCGTACGACCCCGCACTGACAATGGGCTCTGATCAGCGGTTCTGCGGGGTGCGGGAACCCCTGTGCTCCATGGTGCGGCGGGGGCGGAACCGCAGGCGGCGGGCGGAGTGCCGGACGTGGGTGTGGGCGGGGATGCCGGGCTTGTGCTCGACGGGGACGACGGCGGGCTTCCCCATGACCATCAGCGGGTCGAACATCACCACGACGCCCGCGAGGAGCAGGAAGGCGAGCGGCCCGATCAGCATGGGTGCGAGCAGGCTCGCGGGCGAGTCCCCCGTGGCGGGTTCGGACGTGCCGTGCAGGTGGACGCTGAGGGCGGCCATGCCGGTGTAGTGCATGCCGCTGACGGCCAGTCCCATGACGAGACTCGCACCCACGCTCCACAGGAAGCCCCTGACCTGGCCGGCGGCCCAGAGGGCGGCGGTCGCGGCGGCCATGGCGATGGCGACGGAGATGCCGACGGTGACGGTGTTGTACTCCAGCTTTCCGTCCAGGCTCATGCTGGCCATGCCGAGGTAGTGCATCGACGCGATGCCGAGGCCGGTGATGGTGCCGCCGGTGAACAGGGCCGTCCCCCGGGGTCCCCGGTAGCCGACGATGAAGATCCCGACGCCCACCATGACGATGGCGACGGCCAGGCTCGCGAAGGTCATCGCCTTGTCGTAGTGGATCGGGGTGCCGCGGACCGTGAACCCCATCATCGCGACGAAGTGCATGGTCCATATGCCGGAGCCGATGGCTGCGGAGCCGAGGGCGAGCCAGCCGGGGCGCCAGGACTGGGCGACGAGCATGGATCTGGTGGTGCAGCGCAGGCCCAGCGCGCCGCCGAGGCAGGCCATGAAGTAGGCCACCAGGGGTGTGACCAGGCCATAGCTGAATCCGTCGACCGTGCCCTGCATGCGCGGCTGCCCTTCCCGCCCTTGTACGTCCCGGAATTCCCGATGTACGCCCCCTCCCAGGACCGCCACGAGCGGTCAGGGTTGTCGCAGAGAGTATGACCCCCACCGGAATGGTCGAACGACTTTCCGGCAAAGAAACACGGCCTTGCCGCAGTTGTGCGGTACCAGTGAGCGGAGTTGGGTCATCTCCGTTCAACGTGTGGCCATCCTGTACTCCTCTCGCGTTGACCCTCTGCTGTCACAGTTGTGCTGTCTGTGATGTCGCCGTTCGCTCGTCGCGAGGAGTACGCATGCACGCGCGCGCTGTTGCCGCCTCGACCACCGCACTCCTGGGGACCGCCGCCCTGCTGTTCCCCGTCTCCCCCGCCCGTGCCGCGCATGGCGGCACATCGCCGCTGGTCATCGCGCACCGGGGTGCCTCCGCCTACGCCCCCGAGAACACCCTGGCCTCCGTGGACAGAGCGGCGGAGCTCGGCATCCGCTGGGTGGAGAACGACGTACAGCGCACGAGGGACGGCGAGCTGGTCGTCATCCACGACGACAACCTGCGCCGCACCACCGACGCCGAGGAGGTCTTCCCGGGCCGGGCCCCCTGGAAGGTGAAGGACTTCACCGCCGCGGAGATCGCCCGGCTGGACGCGGGCAGCTGGTTCGGACCCGCGTACGCGGGCGCGCGCGTGCCGACGCTGGAGCAGTTCGTGCACCGCCTGGAGCGCCATCGCCAGAAGCTGCTCCTGGAGATCAAGAATCCCGAGCTGTACCCGGGCATCGAACGGCAGACGCTGAAGGTCCTCAGCAACGAGGGCTGGCTCGACCGGTCGCATCTGCCGGGCCGGCTGATCGTGCAGAGCTTCAGCGCGGACAGCGTGCGGACGGTGCACGAGCTGAAGCCCGGTGTGAAGACGGGCCTGCTGGGGACGCCGCCGGTGTCGGACCTGCTCGACTGCGCCGAGTTCGCCGACCAGATCAACCCCTCATACAGCTCGCTGTCCCCTGCGTACGTGGCCTCCGTGCAGGCGTTCGACGGGCCGCACGGCAGGCCGATGGAGGTCTTCGCCTGGACGGTCGACGACGCGCGGACGGCCCGGCGGGTCGCCGGGTACGGGGTCGACGGGATCATCACGAACAAGCCGGACGTGGTGCGCAAGGCCGTGGGCGGCTGATCCGGCGTTCGGCCCGGGGCGTTGTCAGTGAGGGGTCCTACTGTGGGCGCATGGACAGCCGAGAGCAGGTCGAGCCGCGGGTCGTGTGGGCGGTCGTCGAGAGCGGGATCGGGCCGTTGCTGCTGGCCGCGAGCCGGGACGGTCTGGTCAACGTCGTCTTCCACGCCACGGACGCGGTGCGGGACAAGGCCGTCGAGCGGCTGGCGTCGCGGCTGGGCACCGAGCCCGTCGAGGCGCCCGGCTCCCCCCTGCTGGCCGAGGCGATACGCCAGGTCGAGGCGTACTTCGCGGGTGAGCGACGCGACTTCGACCTGCCGCTGGACTGGTCGCTGATCTCCGGCTTCAACCGGGAGGTCCTGCGCGAGCTGGCCTCGGGCGTGCCGTACGGCCAGGTGGTCGGATACGGCGACCTGGCCGTACGGGTCGGCCAGCCGGGCGCCGCCCAGGCCGTGGGCATGGCGATGGGCGCCAACCCGCTGCCGGTGGTGGTGCCCTGTCACCGGGTCGTCGAGAGCGGCGGCGGCATCGGCGGCTTCGGGGGCGGGCTGGAGACCAAGCGGAGGCTGCTCGCCCTGGAGGGCGTTCTCCCGGAGCCGCTCTTCTAGGAAGCGTGCCCGGTCAGTCGTAGTGCCGGGCCTCGAAGACATTGCCGTCCGGGTCGCGGAAGTAGAAGCTGCGGGTGGCCTTGCCCCGGGCTCCGAAGGAGTCGTGCGCGAGGTCGGACATCGGTACGGAGCGCTCCGCGAGGCGGCTGAGGAGGGCGTCGAAGTCGCCGCGTGGCAGCGACAGGCAGACGTGGTTGACCGGGTGCCCCGCGCTCTCGGCGGAGCCGGGCAGCATCGTCATGCGCTCCACGAAGCTCTGCGGCATGAGGTCGAGGATGGTCTCGTCGTTGACGCGCACGGAGGGGAACGGCGCCTCACCCGCCGCGAACTCCGCGAGCCGTACCGCCTCCAAGCCGACGGCCTTCTCGTAGAAGTCGGCGGCGGTGAGCGGGTCGCGCACCCAGAGGACGACATGGTCGAGGCGTGGTGTGTGGTCCGTCATGCACCCCAGGCTCGTGAATGACTCCGGCAGCCCGCAAGGGTTTGGCCCGGCCCGCCGGTCGCCAGAGATGAGGGAAGACGACTGACCGACTGACAGGAGGCAGGCGCGTGGTGCTGGTGGTGTCCGAGGAAGTGCGGGAGGCGATCGACGCGGGCCGGCCCGTCGTCGCCCTGGAGTCCACGATCATCGCGCACGGGCTGCCCCGGCCGCGCAACCTCCAGGTGGCGCTGGAGCTGGAGGCGGCCGTACGGCAGGAGGGCGCGGTCCCCGCCACGATCGCCGTGCTGGACGGGCGCCCTCACGTGGGCCTGGACAAGGAGCAGCTGGAACGGGTCGCGAACGAGGACGGGATCCGCAAGCTCGGCCACCGTGATCTGCCGCTCGCGGTGGCGTCCGGGGCGAGCGGGGCGACCACGGTGTCGGCCACCGCGCTGCTGGCGGCGCGGGCGGGCGTGCGGGTCTTCGCGACGGGCGGGCTCGGCGGGGTGCACCGGGAGTGGACGGTGACGCAGGACGAGTCGGCCGATCTGGGGCTGCTGGCGCGCACGCGCATCACGGTGGTGTGTGCCGGGGTGAAGTCGATCCTGGACGTGCCGGCGACCCTGCAGCGGCTGGAGACGCTGGGGGTCGCCGTGGCGGGTTACGGCACCGGCCGGTTCCCCGGCTTCTACCTCGCCGACTCGGGGCATCCGGTGGACTGGACGCTGGAGACGCCGGAGCAGGTGGCGGACGTCATGCGGGCGCAGGACGCGCTCGGCGGGCCGGAGTCGGCACTGATCGTCGCCAACCCCGTCCCCGAGGAGGAGCAGCTCGATCCGGATCTGCACGCGCGCGTGCTCGCGGCCGCGCTGCACGCGTGCCAGGAGGAAGGCGTCACCGGGCAGGCGGTCACGCCGTTCCTGCTCGACTATCTGGTGCGGCACACGGACGGCGCCTCCCTGAGCGCCAATCTGGCCGCGGTCCGCGGCAACGTACGCCTCGCGGCACGGATCGCGGCGGCCCGGGCCCGGGGATGACGGCGGGCGGCGGGGCGGAGCCGGAAGGGGGACCCGCTTCCCGGGGCACGGATTCGGCGGCGGGCGGGGGGCTGCTGGTCGTCGGGGATGTCATCACCGACGTCGTCGCGCGGCACCGAGGACCGCTCGCGGCCGGCACGGACACGGCTGCCTCGATCCGGACGGTGGCGGGCGGGGCGGGCGCCAATGTCGCGTGCTGGGCGGCGCACCGGGGCGCGGCGGACGTACGTCTGCTCGGGTGCGTCGGGGCGGACGCGGCAGCCTGGCACGAGCGGGAACTGGTCGCCCAGGGAGTACGTCCACAGCTCGTCGTCGACCCGCTCGCGCCGACCGGCACGGTGATCTGCATGGTCGACGGGGGCGCTTCTGCGGAGCGGACGTTCCTCACCGACAGTGGCGCGGCCTTGCGGCTCGGGCCCGCCGACTGGTCGGACGCGCTGCTCGACGGCGTGGGCCGGCTGCATCTGTCGGGCTACCTCCTGTTCTCCGGGCCGAGCCGGGACCTGGTGGCGGTGGCGCTGAAGGCCGCACGCGCGCGGGGAGTGCCGGTGAGTCTGGATCCGGCGTCGGCCGGTTTCCTCGCGGAGCTGGGCGCGGAGCGGTTCCTGTCCCTCGTCGAGGGCGTGGACGTCCTGCTGCCCAGCCGGGACGAGGCGTGCCTGCTGACGGGGCTGGCGGACCCGGCTGAGGCGGCGGCCGAGCTGAGCCGGCGCGTGCCGTTGGTCGTCGCCAAGCAGGGCCACGAGGGGGCGCTCGTGGCCCGCTCGGGAAAGGTGCGTGCCCGTGTTCCGGCCCTACCGGCGGCTCCGCGGGACACCACCGGCGCCGGTGACGCCTTCACCGGCGCGTTCCTCGCCGCCCTGCTGGCGGGCGCCGGGCCGCAGGACGCCGCGGCGGAGGGGTGCCGGGCGGGCGCGCGAGCGGTGGAACGGGTGGGTGGCAGACCGCCCGCGCCGGGCTGACCGGCCCGGCCCGGGGCACCGACTACTGCTTGCGCCCCCACGCCGAGATCATCGGTGCCGTCGTCAGATCGAGCGCGCCGGACGTGACGTTCTCGAGGTGCCGGTCGATGTCCTGGTCCGTGGCCAGGCCGGCGGTGACGAGCTGGTCGCGGATCTGGCGGATCGTGACCGACTCCAGAGCCGCGCAGGCCGGGGAGGCGAGGGGGAAGTAGGCGTCGGCGTGGACCCGGGTCAGCCCGGCGTCCCGGAGCAGGCGCGGCAGAGTGCGGCCGCACGGCAGGTCGGTCCCGCGATCGGCGAGCAGTCTGCGGAAGCCGTGCCGCAGCCGGTTCGCGAGCTGCTGCTCGGGGCCGTGCTCGTCGGGGCAGAGGAGCGGCTGGAGCCCGGGGTCGGCGTCCTCGACGAGGAGCCGGCCTCCGGGGCGCAGAGCCTTGACCATGGAGCGCAAGGCCCGTTCGCGGTCGGTGACGTGGGCGAGGGCGAGGCGGGCGTGCACCAGGTCGAAGCCCTCCCCGGGCGGCTCCTGCCCGCCGAGGTCGTGGGCCCGCACCTCGACGGGCGGCCGGGCGGCGGAGGCGAGCCGGGCGGTGTCGGTGTCGGTCGCGACGACGCGGCCGGTCGGGCCGACCTTCTTGGCCAGCCAGGACACCACGGTGGTGCCGGCGCCGACCTCCCAGCATCGCCAGCCGGATCCGACGCCGAGCTCTTCGAGGTGCCGGAAGGTCGTGGGGTCGAAGAGGGCGGCGAAGGCGCTGAAGTGCTCTGCCGCCGCGGTCTGCCGGTTGTCCAGGAGGTACCCGTCGGTTCGCGTCATGCCGCGATCATCCCAGTTGTCCGACTTATCCGTACCGGTCGACGCTCCGGCACGGAGAAGCGCGTCGGACGCGTCCGTACGGAGAACCGTCCGGCACCGGCATGCGTCGATGGGGCAGGGCACGGTGTCGGCGCCGTGGTTCGTCCACAGCCGGGAACCAAGCGGAATGGGGCGTATCCACAGGCTTACCCGCAGCTCACGCAGGCCTGGCAGACTGGCGCGCCACGGCACAGGAACGGCGCGATGGGTTCCACGCAAGGAGATCCGGATGTCCATGGCAGGGAATCTGCGGAAGGTCACGAGCCTCGGCGGGGTCGGCGGTCTGCGCAAAGTGGCTCGGCTGGCCCGGCGGCGCCCGCGCGTCGACCTGAGTCACCCGGCCCGCTCCCCGCTGGGCTCCTCGGTGGTGAACTGCGTGACGTACCGGGAGGGTGTCCGCACCCCCGAGCGCGGCGATCTGGTGGACACCGTGGAGCGGGTGCGCAAGAGCCGGGAGGGCTTCGTCTGGCTCGGTCTGCACGAGCCCACCGACCAGGAGTTCGCCGGCGTCGCCGAGCTCTTCGACCTGCACCCGCTGGCCGTCGAGGACGCGATCGAGGCCCATCAGCGTCCCAAGCTGGAGCGCTACGGCGAGACGCTCTTCGCGGTCTTCAAGACGGTCTGTTACGTCGAGCACGAGGAGCTGACGGCCACCAGCGAGGTGGTGAACACCGGCGAGATCATGGTGTTCGTCGGCGCGGACTTCGTGATCACGGTGCGGCACGGCCGGCACGGCTCACTGGGCCCGCTGCGCGAGGAGCTGGAGTCCGATCCCGGTCAGCTCGCCAAGGGCCCGTCGGCGGTGTTGCACGCGCTCGCGGACCACGTGGTCGACGACTACCTCACGGTCACGGACGCGGTGCAGGCGGACATCGACCAGGTCGAGACCGACGTGTTCTCGGAGACCGGCGCGCGGGCCGACCCGGGGCGTATCTACCAGCTCAAGCGTGAACTGCTCGAGCTGAAGCGGGCGGTGGTGCCGCTCAGCCGGCCGCTCGAGGATCTCGCCACCCGGCCGATCCGGGCGGTCGACCCGGAGATACAGGCGTACTTCCGCGACGTCTCGGACCATCTTCTGCGGGCCAAGGAGCAGATCGCCGCCTTCGACGAACTGCTCAACTCCATCCTCCAGGCGCACCTCGCCCAGGTCACGGTCGCGCAGAACGAGGACATGCGGAAGATCACGGCCTGGGCCGCGATCGTCGCCGTGCCGACGATGGTCTGCGGGGTCTACGGCATGAACTTCGACCACATGCCGGAGCTGCACTGGCAGTACGGCTACGGCATGGTCATCGGCGTGATATCCGTGGCGTGTCTCGCGCTGTACCGGGGGTTCCGGCGCAGCGGCTGGCTCTGACACGGGCGGCGCCCCGCACAGAACCGGTGGGGCGCGGGCGAAGTGACCCGCGGGGTCAGTGCATCGCGGTCGTGGCGTAGACGCTCTCCGCCCAGGAGGCGATCTGGTCCTTCGCGAGATGCCGGGCCAGGTCGGCTTCGCTGATCATGCCGACGAGCCGCTTGTCCTTGATCACGGGCAGCCGGCGGATCTGGTACTCCCGCATCTCGTGGAGCACCTCGCCGACATCGGCGTCCGCGTCGATCCAGCGGGGCGTGCCCTTGGCCATCTCGCCCGCCGTGATCCTGGCGGGGTCGTGGCCCATGGCGACGCAGCCGACGACGATGTCACGGTCGGTGAGGATGCCGCAGAGCCGCTCGTTCTCGTCGCTGATGGGCAGGGCGCCGACGTTCAGCTCGCGCATGAGCTGGGCGGCGCGGTCGAGGGTTTCGTGGGCGGGGATCCATTGCACGCCGCGGTGCATGATGTCTCCGGCGGTGGTCATGGAGTACCTCCCGGTGCCGGACGGCCGGCGCGGAGCGGGACGCACCGCGAGTCCCGGCGCCCCTAATTCTCGCCGTGCGACCGGACGCCCGCACATGGAAGCCGGGCGCCTGCCGCCCGGGCGGTGAACTCGGGCCCGCTTCAGCCGCCCCACGCCGGATGGCGCGGATCGTCGGCCCGCACCAGGACGTCCGCCGTCGCCACCGGGTCCGTCTCCTGCGCGTAGCGCTCGAATGCCGGGAGGGTCCAGTGCTCGGCCTCGGGGGTGCGGCGGCGCAGGGCGCCCTGGGAGAGGAGGACGTGGACGCTCAGATCGAAGGGGAACCAGTGCTTGAGGAGGAAGGGACCATGCAGCAACAGCACGCCACCGGGCGGGAGTTCGGCGTAGGGGCTGCGGGTGGCACGGTCGGCGGCAGGGTCCCACAGGTCGGGCAGGACACGACCGGAGCCGTCGGCCTCGAGCGGGCCGAACACCTCGCGCCACAGGGCGCCGGTGTCGTACCAGCCGCTGTAGTAGGCCTCGACGTCCTGGTGGCCGTACTCCAGCCGTACGGACGCGGGGCGCCAGAAGCCCTCCGTGCCGACGACGAGCGAGGAGCGGCCGCGTACGCGCAGCGCCTCCGAGACCCGGTGGGCGAGGTCTCCCGGGCGGGCTGCCGGGGCGCCGTCGAAGGCGATGCGCGGCCAGGGGCTGCCGTCGGCGGGCTTCAGATCGAGCAGGCGTTCGGCGAGCAGGTCGCCGAGCCGTTCCCAGGTGATCGCTTCGAGTCGCACACGGCCCATGATGCGTCAGGCCGGGGCGGGAGAGGGTCCACCCGCGGACGCCTCCCCGGGGCGGCGACAGGGTCGCCAGGGTCTGTCGTGAAGTGCGTAGTTCGCGCCGCTGTCAGGGGGAATGAACCTTGTATGGCCCCCCGTGTGACGCTCCCGCCCCTCACCGGACTTCTCGTCTTCCAGCCCCTCAAGCGGCGGTACTGCGCCGAATGCCGGCGAGGGCCGCTGCCGCTGCTGATCCTCGAGGACGGCGCCCCGCGCTGCCTCGACTGCGCCGACTTCGGGCATCTGGTGTTCCTGCCGAGCGGCGACACCGCGCTGACCCGCAGGGCCAGGGAGGAGAGCACGCTGTCGGCGGTGGTCGTGCGGTTCAACCGGCGCCAGAGCCGGTACGAGCGGCAGGGCGTCCTGGTCGAGGAGGAGGCGCTCGCGCGGGCCGAGCTGCGGTGTCTGGCGGACGCCGAGGCGAGACGGCGGCGCCGGGTGCGGGACGCGCGGCGGCGGGCGGCTCAGGACGCCCTGTTCGCGCAGGCGTTCGCGGCGGAGATACGCCGGTTGTTTCCCGGGTGCCCGGCCGACCGGGCGCGGGCCGTCGCCCTGCACGCCTCGGAGCGGGGCAGCGGGCGGGTGGGCCGTAGCGCGGCGGGGCGCGCGTTGTCCGAGGGCGCGGTGACCGCGGCGGTCGTGGCGTCCGTACGGCATCTGGACACGCCGTACGACCGGCTGCTGATGAGCGGCGTGCCCAGACACGAGGCGCGGCGGCGGATCGCGGCGGCGGTGGCGACGGTGCTGCGGGGCTGGACCGAGGCGGGCCTCGGGTCGGCGGGGTGACGCGAGGGCCCGGGGCCTGGAGCCGCCGGGTGCCGTATGGGCGTCGAAGGTGCCGCCGAGTGCCGCCGGGTGCCGCCGGGGCCTTCGGCGCCCCTCGGAGAGAGCCGTTCGGTGGACCGTGGACGTCTGCTCATGGCTCCGCGCCCCTCGGCCATGGTCACTGTGCCCGTACGGGAATTCACTTGTGGTGAGGAAGGGTGCCGGGCAGGATCCCGGCTCGACGGGCGGGAGAGGGACATGATCGACGGACCGTACTTCGTGCTGACGGTGCTGGGTGTCCTCGGGACCGGACTGGTGGCCGGGGTGTTCTGCGGGTTCTCGACCTTCGTGATGCGGGGCCTCGGCATGCTGCCGCCGGCGCAGGGGGTGGCCGCGATGAAGGCGATCAACGTGGCCGCGGTGACGCCGCCGTTCATGATCGTGTTCCTGGGGTCGGCGGTGCTGTGCGCGGTGATCGCCGTGGTGACGTTCGTGCTGTGGCCGGATGAGGGAACCGTGGCGTTGCTGGTGGGCAGCGCGCTGTATCTGTTCGGGTCGTTCGGGCTGACCATGGTCGCGAACGTGCCGCGCAACGACGCACTGGCCGAGCTGGAGCCGGGCACCCCGGAGGCGGCGGCGTACTGGCCGGCGTATGTGCGCGAGTGGACGCTGTGGAACCACGTCCGCACGGCGGCCTCGGCCGGGGCGGCGCTGTCGTACGTGCTGGCGCTGACCTGACGGCCGCACTGTCCGTGCCGGCGCTCACCTGAGGGCCGCGCTGTCGTACGTGCCGCTCACCTGAGGGCCGCGCTCTCGTACGTGCCGCTCACCTGACGGCCGCGCTGTCGTACGTGCCGGCGCCCCTCTGACGGCCGCGCCACGCGGCGACAGGCACCGGCCCGGAGGCGGACGTATCGTGGCGAAAAGACCGCCGCACCACGAGTACGAGGACGCGGCCGCACGAGAGCCGCACCACGAACGACAAGAGCGCCGCCCGACGACGCACGGCCTGTCACACGCGCACGCAAGGAAGACGGCCATGGCCGATCCCAAGGGTTTCATGACCACGCCCCGCCAGGACTGGCCGCGCCGGCCGGTGGAGGAACGGGCGCGGGACTGGGACGAGGTCTACGTCCCCGGGGCGCTGCTGCCGATCATCAGCAAGCAGGCCGACCGTTGCATGGACTGCGGCATCCCCTTCTGCCACGACGCCTGCCCGCTGGGCAACCTGATCCCCGAGTGGAACGACCTGGTGTCCAGGGAGGACTGGCGGGCGGCGGCCGACCGGCTGCACGCCACGAACAACTTCCCGGAGTTCACCGGCCGGTTGTGTCCGGCGCCGTGCGAGGCGGGGTGCGTGCTGGCGATCAACCAGCCGGCCGTCACCATCAAGAACGTCGAGTGCGCGATCGCCGACCGGGCCTGGGAGGAGGGCTTCGCACCGCCGAGACCTCCGGAGCGGCTCTCCGGCAGGACGGTGGCGGTGATCGGTTCGGGCCCCACCGGACTGGCCGCGGCCCAGCAGCTGACGCGGGCCGGGCACACGGTCGCCGTGTACGAACGGGACGACCGGCCCGGCGGGCTGATGCGGTACGGCATCCCCGAGTTCAAGATGGAGAAGCGCCATCTGGAGCGGCGCTTGGAGCAGATGCGGGCCGAGGGGACGAAGTTCCGGACGTCGACGGCGGTCGGGCGGGACATCGGGGCCGACGAGCTGCGCACCCGCTACGACGCCGTGGTGCTCGCCACCGGGGCGACGGCATGGCGTGAACTTCCGGTGCCGGGACGGGAGCTGACGGGCATTCACCAGGCGATGGAGTATCTCCCGCTGTCCAACCGGGTGCGTGAAGGTGATCTGGAGAGCTCTCCGCTGTCGGCCGCGGGAAAGCACGTCGTCATCGTCGGCGGCGGCGACACCGGGGCGGACTGCCTGGGCACGGCCGTCCGGGAGGGCGCCGCGTCCGTGACCCAGCTGGACATCTACGCGCTGCCGGACGCGGCGCGCGACGAGGACACCGAGCCCTGGCCGACGTACCCGATGCGGGTCTACCGGCTGTCCGCCGCCCATGAAGAGGCCCGTGACCTGCGGACCGCCCCGGTCGCCGACGCGGACGCACGGCTGTTCGCGGCGTCCACGCTGCGCTTCGACGGTGACGAGCAGGGGCACGTGCGGTCGCTGCACCTGACCGAGGTGGACGCGCGGCGCAGCCCGGTGGAGGGCACGGGGCGGACGCTCCCCGCCGACCTCGTGCTGCTCGCCCTCGGCTTCTTGGGGCCCGACCGGGAGGACGGGCTCGTCGACCAGCTGGGGCTGGAGATGGAGCCCCGCGGGACGATCGCGCGGGACTCCGGTTTCGCCACGAACGTGCCCGGGGTGTTCGCCGCGGGGGACGCGGCCCGGGGGCAGTCGCTCATCGTGTGGGCGATCGCCGAGGGGCGGGCGGTGGCGGCGGCCGTCGACCGTCATCTGACGGGCAGTTCGAGGCTGCCGGCCCCGATCGGGCCGCACGACCGGCCCATGGCGGTGTAGCGCCGCCGCCGACGGCAGCCCATCCGTCGATATCTTCGTCCACCCTGCCGCCGGGCTCCCACGGACGTCACCGCTCGTCCGTCCCCGCCACCTTCCCCGTGGACAGCGCCACTCGGTTCCACGTGTTGATCGTGCAGATCAGGGCGAGGACCTGGGCCAGCTCCCGCTCGTCGAACTGCGCGGCGGCCCGCGCGTAGACGTCGTCCGGGACGCCGGCGTCGGCGATGAGGGTCATGGCGTCGGTGAGGGCGAGGGCCGCCTGCTCCCGCTCGGTGAAGAAGTGGCGGGCCTCGCGCCACACCGCGACCATGTGCAGCCGGTCCTCGCTCTCGCCGGCCTTGCGGGCGTCGTTGGTGTGCATGTGGAGGCAGTACGCGCAGTGGTTGAGGTGTGAGGAGCGGATCTGGATCAGTTCGACCAGGGCCGGGTCGAGGCCCTCGCGGGCGGCGGCGTCGAAGGCGATGAGGGCCCGGAAGGCCTTCGGGGCGGACCTGCCGAAGTCCAGCCGGGCCGGCGTCACATCGGCGCTGTTCGTGCTCGTGTTCGTCGTCATGCCCTTCAACCTACGAGCCGGAAAGACCCACTGTAGGGTGCACTTCCATGGCTGATTCCTGGGTCAATGCGGCGGAGCGGATCGGTTCCGACCTGCATCTGGAGCTGACCGGGCCGGGCGGCAGACGGGCGGCGCTGATCCGGGCGCTGCGCGAGGCCGTGCGCAGCGGGCGGCTCGCTCCGGGCACGCGGCTGCCGCCGTACCGCTCGCTCGCGGCGGACCTCGGAGTCGCCCGCAACACGGTGGCGGACGCGTACGCGGAGCTGGTCGCCGAGGGCTGGCTCACGGCCCGGCAGGGCTCGGGGACCAGGGTCGCGGAGCGGGCCGAGCCGCTGCGGCCGGCGGCCCGGGTGCCGAAGAAGGCGCCCCCACGCGCGCGTGGCCCCCGGCACGACCTGATGCAGGGCACGCCGGACGTCTCGGCGTTCCCGCGCACCGCCTGGCTGGCCTCCTACCGGCGGGCCCTCCAGCAGGCGCCCAACGAGGTGTTCGGGCCGGGCGACCCCGCCGGCCGGCGGGAACTGCGGGAGGCGCTCACCGAGTACCTGGCACGCGCGCGTGGCGTGCGGACCGCACCGGACCGGATCGTGATCTGCTCCGGTTTCGCGCACGCGCTGCGGCTGCTGTTCTCAGGCGGCGTCCTGCGCGGGCCCCTGGCGGTGGAGGCGTACGGACTCGGGTTCCACCGGGAGGTCCTGGCCGCCGCCGGTGTGCGGACCGTGCCGCTCCCCCTCGACGAACACGGGGCGCGGGTCGACCGGTTGGGGCGCGAGCGGGCGGTGCTGCTCACGCCGGCGCACCAGTTCCCCACCGGCGGACCGCTGCACCCCGGGCGCCGGGCCGCCCTGATCGACTGGGCGGGGGTGCGGGACGGGCTGGTCCTGGAGGACGACTACGACGGGGAGTTCCGTTACGACCGCAAGCCGGTCGGCGCCGTCCAGGGGCTCGACCCCGAGCGCGTGATCCACATCGGCTCGGTCAGCAAGAGCCTGTCACCGGCGGTGCGGCTGGGCTGGATGGTGCTCCCCGAGCGGTACGTCGATGCCGTCCTGGCCGCCAAGGGCGAGCGCGAGGCGTGGGTGAGTGTCCTCGATCAGCTGAGCCTGGCGGACTTCCTCGTCTCGGGATCTTACGACCGGCACGTACGCCGGATGCGGCAGAGGTATCGCAGCCGCCGGGACCGGCTCGTCGCGGCGCTGGCCGCGCACGCGCCGCACATCGAGGTGACCGGCGTGGCGGCCGGTCTGCACGCGGTGCTGCGGCTGCCGCCCGGCACCGAGGCGTCCGCGGTCAAGGCCGCCGCCTGGCAGGGCATCGCCCTCGACGGCCTCGCCGCGTTCCGGCACCCGGAGACGGAGATGCCGGCGGACGACGGTCTCGTGGTCGGGTACGCGACCCCCTCCGAGCACGCCTACGGGCCGGCCCTGGAGGCGCTGTGCGGCGCACTGCCGCCGCCGTGACCGGCCCGTAGGCGGCACCTGGAGGTCCCCGAGGGGCCTAGGCCTTCCGCCCGACCGCCCCGTAGCCCGGGATCACCCCGTCGTCCTGGCCGGGCACGGGCTCGCCCAGCTCGGGGTGCCAGTGGTGCGGCACCTCGACGCCGGGCTCGACGAGGTCGAGGCCGTCGAAGAAGCGGGTGAACTCCCCGCGGGAGCGCAGGGCGAGGGTGACGCCCGCGGCGCGCAGCTTCTCGGTGGCCGCCTTCGACTCCTCCGGGGTGAAGTCGGCGGTCGCGTGGGTCATCACCAGGTAGCTGCCGGAGGGCAGTTCGGCGAGCAGCCGGCGGACCAGGTCGTGGGCGCCGTCCTCGTCGGAGACGAAGTGCAGCAGCGCGATGAGCGACAGCGCGACGGGCCGGGTGAAGTCCAGGACCTTCTTCGCGCCCTCCAGGATGGCGTCCGGGTCGCGCACGTCGGCCTGGAGGTACTCGGTCACACCCTCGTCCGTGCCGCGCAGCAGTGCGGCCGCGTGCGCCAGGACGATGGGGTCGTTGTCGCAGTAGACGACCCGGGCCCCGGGCGCGGTCTCCTGCGCGACCTGGTGGAGGTTGGGCTCGGTCGGGATACCGGTGCCGATGTCCAGGAACTGCCGTACGCCGCTGCCGGCCAGCCAGCGCGTGGCCCGGTGCATGAACGCGCGGTTGACCCGCGCCATCACCGGCACCCGGGGGTCGAGGGTGAGCATCTGCCGGCCCATCTCCTCGTCGACCGGGTAGTTGTCCTTTCCGCCGAGGTACCAGTCGTACATCCGCGCGGGATGGGGTCTGGTCGTGTCGATCTGGACGGCCGGTATGGGGTCCTGCCCGGTCATGAGGCTCTCCGTAAGGCACAGAGGGTGGTCAATTCAGCACCGAATCAAGGAAGTCGAACAACAGAAACGGCAATCACGTCAGGACAGCAGGAAGTCCGCCTCCCCTGCCTTGGCTCCTTCGATGAAGGCGGTCATCTCGTCGGTGGTGTAGATCAGCGCCGGCCCGTCCGGGTCGGTGGACTGCCGGAGGGCGATCCGGCCGTCGGCGAGTTTCATCGCCTCCAGGCAGTTGCCTCCGTTTCCACCGCTCCACGGCTTGTGCCAGCCTTCGCTGCCCAAGTCGCGCGCGGGCATGCCGTTGTAGACCTGTTTGCGCGGCTTGATGCGATCCATTCACAGCTCCTTGCGGAGATCCCGGAGGATCTCCTTCGTGCGATGTGCCGTAGCGGCCTGCGCCGCCATGCGGTCCATGACCTCGAGGTGGGTCGCCACCTCGGTGCGCGCGTCGAGATAGACCGCGCCGGTCAGGTACTCGCTGTAGACCATGTCCGGCAGTTCGGGCACGGCGAATCGGAACAGCACGAACGGCCCGTACGTGCCCGGGTGCGGCCCGCCGGCGAACGGGGCGATCTGCAACGTCACGTTGGGCAGCTTCGTGGCGTCGAGCAGTTTGTCGATCTGGGCGCGCATCACCTCCGGGCCACCGGCCGGGCGCCGCAGCGCGGTCTCGTCCATCACGACCCAGAGCCGGGGAGCGTCCTCACGGGTGAGCAGGTCCTGGCGCCGCATGCGCAGGGCGACATGGCGCTCGATGTCCTCGGGCCGGGTCTGGCCGATGGCGCCCGACCGGAGCACTCCGCGCGCGTAGTCCTCGGTCTGCAGCAGCCCGGGGACGAAATGGGGCTCGTAACTGCGGATGACACTGGCCGCGCCCTCGAGGCTCACGTACATCGAGAACCAGCCAGGCAGGATGTCGTGGAAACGCTGCCACCAGCCTGGCCTGTTGGCGTCCTCGGCCAGCTGGACGAAGGCTTCGGCTTCCTCGTCGGAGATTCCGTAGGCCTTGAGGAGCAGTTGCAGATAGGGGATTTTGAGCGCGACCTCGGCCATCTCCATGCGCCGGACCGTGGCGGGGGCGACGCGCAGGATGCGCGCGGCCTCCTCGCGCCTCATCCCCGCGCGTTCCCTCAGGTCCAACAGACGTCGGCCGAGTACGACCTGACCGACCGTCGGCGCGGACCGCGGTTCACTCACGCTCCACCTCCACGAAGAGTTCTGACGAGCCGGCCGGAAAAGAACGCCGACAGCCCGGCGGCGCCATTCGAGGACCCTTTCGAAGAACCGATCCGAACAAATGTTTCGAACGAATCTTCGACGATCTCAACTGGCGCCGCGCGGGGTGCTGTTGCGAGCAGTGTGCCACGGCCTTCCAGACCGTCACACAGCACTCTGCAATTTTCAGAGTGACACTTGCCAAGTGTTCACGGCGGGGCGATAGTGGCAAGCGTGATTCCGTCCGCGCCCTTAGGAACAGACGCCGCCGCAAGCCCTCCCGGGCTTGGCGCCGCTCCGGGAGAGACCCCCCTCGGGGCCGCTGCCGAGCGCCGGTTCCGTTTCGAGCTGGCCGCCCATCCGGGTTCTCCCGCCCAGGCCAGACGCCTGACGCGGGCCCGGCTGACGGGCTGGTCGGTGTGCGAGGACACGTGCGACAGCGCGGCCCTGGTGGTGTCCGAGCTGGTCACCAACGCCATCGTGCACACGGCGAGCACCCACATAGTGTGCGAGCTGCTCGACGGCGACGACCGGGTGCGGATAGCCGTGCGCGACGAAGGCTGCGCCCCGGGCCAGCCCCACGCCGCCGGCCGGACACGGCCCGAGGAGGAGCACGGGAGGGGCCTGCTCCTCGTCGACGCCCTCTGCCATTCCTGGGGTGCCCATGAGAACGGCCCCGGACTGCTGGTCTGGGCCGAGCTGCCACGCACGGCGGACACCCCGGACACCCCGGACGCCTCGGACGCCCCCGGCACCGCGCAGTGCCCGGCCGGGCCCCGGAGCGACCTGGGCTGGGGCGCCCGCCCCAAGCGGGGTCCGTCCGACGACTCGGACGACGGGGACGAAACCCATCAGGCGCGCCACCTGCGCGGCGCCCCGGAGGTTCCCCCGCAGGGACACCACCGAGAGCGGAGGCACGCATGAGCATGGTGCGGGGAGGCCGCGTGCTGAACCTGGACACGCTGGTGCGCGTCCGGCGCGGACTGCGCACGCCGGGCCCCGCCCTGCGGCTGCCCGTGCCCGACGGCATGACCGCCCCGCTCGGCTGCGACGCGATCGCCGTCCCCGCCCGCGTCGGCCCGCTGGTCATGCCGCGGCTGCCCCGGGTGGGCTGCGTCTACGCCGACGACGCGCACTGGTGGTGGCTGGTGCCGGCCGATTCCGACCACGCCCTGGAATGGCCCGCCCCGGCGCGGTACGTCACCGGCGCGGTCGTCCCGGACCTGCTGGAGATCCCCGAACTGATCCACCGCCCGGACGGCACGCTTCCATACACCCCGCCGATCCCCCTCTATCTGGCGCTGTGCCGCGTGACGGGAACGGCCCCGTCCTGGTCACGCCCGGTCAGCGCGTAGGCGGCACCCGCCCCCACGTGCCACCGGCCTTCGCACGCCGGGCCCTCGTCACCCCGCCCCGAGAGCCGCATCCACCCCCGGCGCGGCCCTCCGCTCCCGCACCACCCCACACCCCCGCGCCGCCCCGCACCTCCCCCGGTCAGGTCGTGCGCCCGCGCGCATCCGGCACCCCGGTCCGCGCCCTGCCCGGGCGGACGCCCGCCCCGCGATAGTGGCCGTTCGTTCACGTGCGGGTCCGGACGGGGAGGTCGGTCGACGGTGGGGAAGAAGCGGACCGCGCCGGAGGTGTCCGAGTCGGAGCGGCTGCTCTTCGGCGGGCCCCTGCGCTACGACATGGGCTGGAACCAGCACGCCGACGCGTTCCTGGAGCTGAACTTCCGCGCCATGATCACCCGGCTGCCGTCGCTGCTCGCGTCCAGCCTGGAGCTCGCCCGGCAGGCCGACCGGGGCGCCGCGCGGATCGTGCTGGCCGCCGAGGTGGGCCGGGGTGTGGCGCAGGCGGTGGCCCTGCTCGCCGTCAACAGCGTGCTGGCGGGGCTGATGAGCGGCGGCCCGATCGACGACCGGCTGCGCGGAGCCGTCCCCGCCCTGGTCACGGTGGCCGCCGTGATGTTCCTCGCCGCCCTTCTGCGGGCCGCGAGCACCTACGCCACCGGCCGGCTGGAGCCCAAGGTCGAGCGGGTGGCGACCGAGCGGTACCTGGAGCGGGCCGCGGCGGTGGAGCTGGCCGCGATCGAGGACCACGCCTTCCACAAGCTGCTCGACACCGCGCAGTACGGCGCCGCATCCGCGCGCCGGATGATCTCCTACGGCACACGCGTGATCAACGCGATGATCTCCCTGGTCGCGGCGGCGGGCGTGCTGACCGTGCTGCACCCGGCCCTGCTGCCGCTGCTCGTCACGATGACCCTGCCGAGCGCCTGGAGCGCGCTGACCGTCGCCCGGCGGCGCTACGAGTCCTTCCACGCCTGGGTGCAGCACGCCCGCGCGGGCCGGCTGCTCGGCAACCTGCTGATCGAGCCCGAAGCGGCCCCCGAGATCCGGGTGCACGGGGTGGGCTCCTTCCTGCTGCGGCACTTCCGCGCGATGTCCGAGACGGCCGAGGCCGAGCAGGCCCGCCTGGCCGGGCTCGCCGCCCGCACGGGTCTGATCGCGGCGGCCTGGACGGGCCTGGCGACGGTGGCGACGTACGCGACGCTGGGCGGGCTGCTGCTGGCGGGCGCGATGGCCCTGTCCGTGGCGGGTACGGCCGTGATCGCGATCCGGACCGGGTCGCAGAGCCTCGACACGCTCGTGGTGGAGGTCAACGCGCTGCACGAGGAGGCGCTCTTCGTCGGTGATCTGCAGCGGCTGTACACCGAGGCGGACCAGTGGGCGATCCCGGTGGGAGGCGCGCCGCTGCCGGAGGACCCCCGCGAGATCCGCTTCGAGAACGTCACGTTCCGCTACCCGGGCGACTCGGCCCGGCCCGCCCTCGACGACGTGACGCTGAGCCTGCCGCTCGGCCGCATCGTCGCGCTGGTCGGGGAGAACGGCTCCGGCAAGACCACCCTGGTCAAGCTGCTCGCCGGGCTCTACAGGCCGGAGCGGGGGCGGATCCTGTGGGACGGCGTGGACGCGGCGAGCGCCGACCGGCACCGGCTGGCCGAGCGGATCGCGATGGTGGCGCAGGACTTCAAGCGGTGGCCGTTCACGGCCCGGGTGAACGTCGCCCTGGGCCGCCCCTCGGTGCCCCTGTGCGAGGACCGGCTGGCCGCGTCGGTCGCCGAGGCCGGGGCGGAGACGGTCATCGCGGACCTGCCGCGCGGGCTGGACACGCTGCTCGCCCGCAACTTCAGCGGGGGGCACGAACTGTCGGGCGGCCAGTGGCAGCGGCTCGGCATCGCCCGGGCGGCCTACCGCCGGGGCCGCATCCTGATCGTGGACGAGCCGACGGCGGCCCTGGACGCCCGGGCCGAGCTGGAGGTCTTCGAGCGGATCCGTGCCCTGGCCGACAGCGGCCAGACGGTCGTGCTGATCACACACCGGCTGGCGTCGGTACGGCACGCGGATCTGGTGCACGTCCTGGACCAGGGCCGGCTCGTGGAGTCCGGCACGCCGGACGAGCTGCTGGCGACCGGCGGGCTCTACGCCGAGCTGTACGCGCTCCAGGCGGAGCAGTTCGCCCCGTCACCCGCGCCGGTCCGGAAGGTGCCGGCGCCGAAGGCGGGCTGACGGCACACGTCAGGCGGTGGCGTCGGCCACGCCGCCGCTGCGCACGATCACCAGGAACATGTCCGTGGCGAGGTCCATGACGACCTCGGCGGGCAGGCCTTCGCTTCGCCGCGCCTGCGCGAACTCCTCCGCAGGCCAGGAGCCACGCGGCCCACCGGCGGGAAAGCGCTCGAGCACCGTTCGCCCGTTCACCCTGCACCTCCATGTAGCGCTGTACTCGTAGAGTTAAACGCCAACGATGGGGTGAACGGCTCGCGAAGTGACGGTTCTGAGACGTAGTTGACACGCGTTCACCATCAAGTGTGACCAACCTCTCAGCCTCTTGGCGGATGTGTTCACTTTCCGTATCAGTCGTCGTACTCGTCGTGATACCGGATGCGTTCACTTCCCGCAGGCGCACCGTAGGCCGACGCGCGCCCCTTGGGCTCCTCCCACTCCTCCTGCCGGCCGAGTGCGGTGAGGTCCAGCAGGCTGGTCGTCGAGCCCAGGCCGTCGAGGCCGCGCTCGTACGTCGTGTACGTGTGGAAGACCCGGTCGCGGTCCCGCAGGAAGCAGCTGAGGCCGGGCCGCTCGACGAGCTCGCCCTCCCGCTCCAGGGTCACCTCGAAGTCGCGGTTGAAGCCGCTGCCGTACGACGAGTACCAGGGAAGCGTCCAGCCCATCCGCGCCTTGAACGGCAGGATCCTCGGATAGGGCGCGCGGGACACGGCGGCGAACGACGTGTCACGGGCGTGGAGATGGGCGAGATGCCCCACTTGGTCCAGGAATCCGGAGCAGCTGCGGCAGCCCGCGTCCCACTCGGGCGCGAACATGAAGTGGTAGACGACGAGCTGGCGCCGGCCCTCGAACAGGTCGAGCAGGGTGGCCTTGCCGTCCCCGCCCTCGAACACGTACTCCTCGTCGACCTCCACCATGGGCAGTCCGCGCCGCTCCGCGTTGAGCGCGTCCCGCGCGCGGGTGGCGGCCTTCTCCTTGAGCAGCAGTTCCGCGCGCGCCGCGCGCCACTCGCCGCGCGAGACGATCTCCGGAAGCGACATGGGCCCTCCTGTGACAACGGTCCGTCCGGGGTGGTGACCGGCGGGAGACGCGGAACTCATCGCGGCCCGGGAGAATTTCCGGAAGTCCTTCGCGTGCCGTACGGACGCCCTCCCGCGGATGCGGCAGTCGTCGGACGCCCTCCCGCGGATGCGGCGGTCGTCAGGTGTCGTACCGCTGGATGCGGCGGCCATGGCTGCGGTCGACGAGGGCGGGCAGGCGCTCCTCCAGTTCCCGTGCCACCTCCGGCACGTCGACGGTCAGCAGTTCCCGGTCGCGCATGAGGATCCGTCCGTCGACGATCGTGGTGCGGACGTCGGCCGAGCGGGCGCTGTGCACGAGGGTGGCGGCGAGGTCGTGGACGGGCCGGGTGTGCGGCCCGGTGAGGTCGACCAGGACGATGTCGGCCCGCCGGCCGGGCGCGATGCTGCCGGCGCTGTCACCGAGGCCCACGGCCCGCGCGCTCTGCAGGGTGGCGTGGTGCAGGGCCTGGCGGGAGGTCAGCCGGCGGGGGTCGCCCCCGGCCGACTTCTGGACCAGTGAGGTGAGGGCCATGGACTCCCACACGTCGAGGGAGTTGTTGGAGGCGGCGCCGTCGGTGGCGAGTCCGACGTCGACGCCGATGTCGCGCAGGGCGCGGACCGGTGTGGTGTCGGGCCAGGCGAACTTGAGGTAGCCGCGGGGCGCGGTGGCGACGGCCGTCCGGCCGCCGGCCCGCTCCAGGAGGGGGAGGTCGCTGTCGACGATGCCGGTGCCGTGGGCGAGGAGCAGGTCCGTGTGGAGGATGCCGGTGCGTTCCAGGACCTCGATCGGGGTGACGCCGTGGCGGGCCAGGCTGGTCTCGGTCTGGTCGCGGTTCTCGGCGGCGTGCAGGTGCACGGGCAGGCCGTGCGCGCGGGCGAGTTCGGCGGTGCGGGCGAGGTCGGTGTCGTCGACCGTGTAGGGGGCGTGCGGCGCGAGCGCGGTGGTGATCCGGCCGTCGGCCGCTGCGCGGTGCCGCAGCGCGAACTCCACTGACCGCTCCAGGCCTTCGGGGCCCTGCGAGGAGAAGAAGGCCTCGCCGAGCAGCGCCCGCATCCCGCAGTCCGCGACCACCCGCGCCACCGCGTCCATGGCGAAGTAGTGGTCGGCGAAGCAGGTGACGCCCGCGCGGATCATCTCGGCGCAGGCGAGCCGCGCCCCCAGCTCGACGTCCCGCTCCGTCAGGTTGGACTCCACGGGCCAGACGACGTCGTTGAACCACTCCTCGGTGGGAAGGTCCTCGGCGAGGCCGCGCAGCGCGACCATCGGCGCGTGCGTGTGACAGTTGATCAGGCCGGGCAGGGCCACCTGGCCGCGGGCGTCGATCCGCTCGGCGGCGGTCAGGTCAGCGGCTTCCGCGGTGGTCGTGACGGCCTCGACGATCCCGCCCCGTACGACGATCGCGGCGTCCTCGGCGAACCCGATCCGCTCTTGATCGTCGTGCACGAGGACGGTACATGCGCTGATGATGAGGTCGATGGGACTGTCCGCGGCAGAAGGCGTCATCACGCCAACGTACGACGGCGTCGTAGGGCGGCATGAGCTGAACCGCACGTCCCGTCACGGCTCTGTCGCGGGGCGGGCCGGTCGCGCACCCTGGCCTCACCACCCCGACTGTCGGCTTCTGAAAGGAGCCCGGCATGCTTCTCGGCACCTGGAATCTGGAGAATCTCTACCGGCCCGGAGGCCCGTACGGCCCGCACGACGAGGCCGGGTACGAGGCGAAGCTCGCCGCGCTCGCCGCCGCGATCACCGAACTCGATCCGACCCTGCTCGGCGTGCAGGAGGTGGGCGACCCGGAGGCCCTGAAGGACCTGGCCGGGATGCTCGACGACGACTGGCACGTCGCCCTGTCGGAGCATGCGGACAGCCGGGGCATACGGGTCGGGTTCCTGAGCCGTACGGCCATGACGGTGGTGGCCGACACGCGGTCGTTCCCGGCGGAGCTGCGTCCCGTCCAGGCGGACGATTCGGGGCTGACGGCGGGACAGGCGGGGCGGGGCGTCCTGGCCGTGGAGGTCGCGGGCGGGGACGGGCCGCTGCGGGTGGCGGTCTGTCACCTGAAGTCGAAGCTGCTGTCGTATCCGGGCGGCCGGTTCCAGCCGCGCGACGAGGGCGAACGGGCCCGCTACGGCGCCTACGCCCTGTACCGCCGGGCGGCCGAGGCGACGGCGCTGCGCGCGCTGGCGGACGAGCTGCTGGCCGGTGACGGGCGGGCGCGGGACGTCGCCGTCCTGGGCGACCTGAACGACGAGGTGCAGGCGGCGACCACGCAGATCCTGCTCGGCCCGCCCGGCTCGGAGATCGGCACCACGGGTTACGACCGACCCGACCGGGGCGATGCGACGCGACTGTGGGACGTGGCCCCGCTCATCCCGCCCGGGCAGCGCTGGTCCCGGGTGAACTCCGGGCGGCGCGAGCTGATCGACCACGTCCTGCTCAGCCACCGCCTGGTGCACCGGGCGACGCAGGCGGGCACCGGCCTGCCCGGCGAGGGCCCGCCCGGCCTGCCGTCGGTCGGCCCGGACCCCTCGGAGCGCCGGGGCGAACCCGGCTCGGACCACGCTCCGGTGTGGGTGCGGATCGACGGCTGAGCCCGACGGCCTCGCCGGAATCTGTCGCGACCGTGCGGGCGGCAACCGGCGGGCGGCGCCGGGCCTGCTAGCCGGCGAGAGGTGTCCGGGGCGGCCGTAGTCCCACCCGTTCTCCTCGTCCGGCGAGTTCGGCGAGGACGACCGTGAGGCGTTCCTGGTGGCGGGGTCCGATCCGGCCGGTGTCGTCGAGGTGCACGGCGCAGGCGGTCGTGGTGTCGACGAGGCGTTCGAGGAGGTCGGCCACTTCGTCCGCGCCCTCGGCGTGCCGGGCGAGGGCGGGCAGTTCGTGCGCGGCGAGGGAGATGGCAGAACGGGCCTCGGACAGGGTGCGGTAGGCCTCGCGGCGCAGGGTCCAGCGGGTGGCGCGGTGGTCGGAGGGGGTGCCGGAGTTCCCGATGCGCGGGGCGTCGGCCTCGTCGAGCACGTGCGTGAGGTAGGCGTACGCGGCGTCGCCCGCCGCCGCGAGCCGGGCGCGCACGGTCCCGCCGCGCTGGCCGGGCATCGGCAGGTGCCCGGTGATCAGCACGATCGCGCAGGCCAGCAGCGTCTCGCCGATCCGCCCAGCGGAGGCTTGGGGTTCGCCGCCGACCATGACGAGCGCGAGGACGAGGACGGTGACGACGGCCGTCTGGGCGGCGAAGTGCCGGGTGGCGACGGGTATGAGCGCCCCGCTGAGGGCGACGAGCGCGATCAGGCCTTCCGGGCGGGGCAGGACGGCGGCGAGCCCGGCGAAGAGCAGCGCCCCGAGGACGGTCCCGGCGGCCCGGTTCAGCACGCGCGAGACGAGCGGCCCGAGGTCGGGCTTGACGAGGAAGACGGCGGTGGCGGGCAGCCAGTACCAGTGCTCGTGCTGCCCGTACCACTGGCTCTGGTGCAGGGCCTGGGCGACCGCGGAGGCGGCGCCGAAGCAGAGGGCGACGCGGAGCCCGTACTCGCGTCCGGCGGTGCCGAAGGCGGCGCGCAGCCGGTCCCCGGCGCCGCGCGGCCGGGTGTGCAGATCCCCGCCCCGGCCCTGGTCGAACACCTCGGCGGCGTGCAGGAGGGCGTCGTCGAGGGCGCGCAGGGCCGGCGCCGAACGGGACGGTGCGGGCAGCGGCCCGGTGTGGGTGTTGCCCTGTACGGCCGCGGCGAGCCGCCGGGGGCCTTCGGAGGCCCGCTCGGGGACGGCCTCCTCGGCCCAGGCGAGGGCGGTGGCCGCCTCGGCGAGGGGCAGGGCCGCCGCGTACTGCGCGTGCAGCCGCCGCTCGGTGGAGGAGGAGGCGTACCTCCGCAGCCGGGGCCCGGCGAGGGCGTCCTGGGCGTGGTCGAGGGCGGCGGTCAGCGCGGCCCGGCGGCGGATGGCGTCCGGCCCGCCGACGGCGTCGAGCAGCTCGGCCACGGCCTCGTACACGCCGGCCACGGCATCCCGCTCCCCGTCGAACCGGAAGTCACCGGCGAGGGACCCGGGCGTGGGCAGGGCGAGCCGCAGCACAAGCAGCCACCCCGCCCCGGCGAGAAAGGCGAGCGCCCGTTCCCACCCCGGTTCCGGCAGGGGCATCCCGGCGCCGATCGCCGCGCCGACGAGCAACTGCGTGCCGACGGCGGACGCGACGGGCCCGACGGCGCTCACCCCCCCGGCGACGAGCCCGACGGCCGTGAGCACCAGGGTGAGCACGACCGCCCCGGTGCCCTGCCCGGTGTACGTCCCGACCACGAGCCCCACCGCGCCGCCCAGGGCGGGCACGCCGATCCGCTTGACGGAGACGCGCCGGCTCCCGGGCCGGTCGTTGATCCCGGCGAGCATGGCGGCGATGGCGGCGACGACGCCGAGGGAGGTGAGTCCGGTCTGTACGGCCACGAGCAGCAAGGGCCCGGCGGACAGGGCCCCCCGCGTCACCGCACTCCAGGGCACCGGCCCCCGCTGGGCGTGCAGGGCGTGCGCGAGCCAGGGCGGAAGGTGGGGGGCGATGCGGCGGGACACGGGGCTCCTGTCGTCTCGACGAGGGCAGGGGTGAGCCTTCGGGCGACGGTGGCCGGGGCGGGGTGTGGCTGCCCACGGTAGGCGGCGTTCCTGGAGGATAGGTTTCCGGAACGTGTCGGACGGCTCGGAACCGGCGTTCTTTATGTACGCAATCAAGAACCGGGGCGATCGAGAGCCGGCAGCGGCAACCTTTCCCGGTCCGGCGACCACTGGTGGGTGTGAGCGCGCGTTCTCCTGAACCACGCAAGGACCCGAAGGACTCAACCGTGGCATCCGCATCCCACCGTCGTCCCCTCCGCAGGCGGCGCACGGCCCTCGTCTGGGCCGTCGCCGTGGCAGCGGTGGGACTGCTCGTCTCCCTCGTGATCGTCCTGCGCCCCGGCGGCGAACCGGACACGGTACGGACGGCCGCCGGCACGAGCCCGAGCGCCTCGCCGACGACTCGCGAGCCCGCCCCGGCACCGAAGCCCTCCACGGCGTCCCCGACTCCGAGGCGTACCCCGGCCGCCGCGGTCTCCGCGACCACCCCGCCGGCGCGGCCCTCGCCCGCCGCCCCCCGGTCGTCCGCACCGCGTCCGGCGTCCGGCGCGGCGCCCCTGGCGGGCCGGATCAAGCCCGGGACCACCTATGACGGCGCCGCCACCCACTACGACGCCAAGGACGGTGACGGCGCCTGCCTGTACGGCCCGAGCCCCGACCTCATGGTCGCGGCCATGAACCACACCGACTACGAGACGTCCCAGGCGTGCGGGGCGTACATCCTGGTCCGCGCGGCGAGCGGCGCCTCCGTCACCGTCCGGATCACCAACGAGTGCCCGCTGCCCTGCGCCCCGGGGCAACTCGACCTGAGCAAGGAGGCGTTCGCGAAGCTCGCGGGCCTCTCCGCGGGGCGGATACCGATCACCTGGAGCCTGCTGAGCCCCAGCACGTCCGACACGGTCTCGGTCCGCTACAAGACCGGATCCAGCAGCCACTGGTGCGGCATCCAGGCGCTGGGCCACCGCAACCCGCTGGCCCGGCTGGAGGTCAGGACGGGCAACGGCTGGAGCCGGCTGACGCGTACCGAGTACAACTACTTCCTCTCCCCCGACGGCACCGGCTGCGGCGGTTCCCTCAGGCTCACCGACATCTACGGCGAACAGCTCACCGTCGACGGCGTCGCGATCCGTCCGGACACCGTCCAGCCGACCCGCGTCCAGTTCACCCGGCGGTGACGGCCGCCACGGCCCGCGCGAGGAGCTCCTCCACGTCGGTGACGGCCCGGGCGAGCGCGGCCGGACCGTCCGTCAGGTCGCGTACGACCGCGTCCACTTCCGCCAGACCCGCCCGCGCCACCAGCTCCTTCTCGTTGGTGACCCACTCCCCGCGCGCCGCCAGCACCGCGTGCGCGGTCTGGGTCGCGGCGAGGGCGATCGCCCCGGCGACCTGGGTGACGGCGTTCTTCGGGGCGTGGCCGGCCCTGGCGTAGGCGAGGGTGGCGGCGGCCATGCCGTGCCAGTGCGCCGGGGCGCTCTCGCGCAGGGCCCGTGGATAGGCGTCCGGGCGCGGCAGTTCGCCCCGCAGCACCTGGTTGATCGCGAGTTCGGCGACGAGCAGGTAGGTCGGGATGCCCGCCAGGTGGAACATGAGGGGCTCGACACGGAAGCGGCCCGCCTCCGCTTCCGCCAGTTCGTGCTCGACGACGTCCAGATCGCGGTAGTGGACGTCCACGCGACGGCCCTCGATCGTCAGCCAGGCCCCTCCGTTGAAGACGCCTCCGCCCCACGCGCCGATCTCGCAGACCTCGCCCTCCCAGCCGACCGCGCGGAGATCGGCCGGGTCGAAGGCGCCGCGGTAGTAGACGGCCAGGTCCCAGTCGCTGTCGGGCCGTTCGGTGCCCTGGGCCCGGGAGCCGCCGAGGGTGACGGCCTCGACGGCGGGGAGCGGGGCGAGGCGGTCTGCGACGGTGTCGAGGAAGGCGGGCACGGTGCGGCTCCCGGGCGGACGGACGGTGAGGGCTCGGGCAGCGTAAAGGGGCGGCTCGACCGCCGTGAAGCGAAATACGGGTGCGTCCGTGCGCCCGTCCTCGCATGATCGGTGGGTTGCCCTGTCGCCGCCCGTAGATCGGAGACCCCACGTGATCCGCCGCGTCACCGTCCCGAGCCTCTTCCCGCCGCCCACCTACGCGCACGCCTCCATCGTCGAAGCGGGCACCAGGCTGGCCTTCCTCGCCGGGTCCGTGCCACTGGACGCCGGTGGCGAGCTGGTCGGTCCCGGGGATCCGGTGCGGCAGGCCGAGCAGGTGATCGCCAACCTGGAGGAACAACTGAGGGCCGTGGGAAGCGGTCTGGCCCACGTCGTGGCGACCGAGGTGTACGTCGTGAGCGGCGAACCCGCCGTGCTGTCCGCCGTCTGGAGTGTGGTGGAGGCGTCCGGTCTCAGTGCGGGTCCGCACTCGTCGACGCTGATCGGCGTGGCGTGTCTCGGGTACACGGGACAACTGGTGGAGATCACGGCGACAGCCGTCGTACCCGAGGGGTCCTCCGCCGAGGAGTCGTCCGCCTGAGGAGAGCCTGAGGAGAGTCCATGCTGATCGAGCACCGCGGGCGGCGTCCCGTCGTCCCCGAGTCCGCGTAGGTCGCCCCTACGGCCGTCCTGTGCGGGGCCGTCGTCCTCGGTGAGCGCAGCCGGGTGCCGCACAGCGCCGTGCTCATGGCGGAGGACGGGGAGGTGCGGGTCGGGTCGGACGTCGTCGTCATGGAGAACGCGCTGGTGCGGGGGCGGTCCGCGCACCTCGCCGTGATCGGGGACGCGGTGCTCGTCGGCCCGCACGCCCATGTCAACGGGGCGACCCTGGAGGACGAGGTCTTCGTGGCCCACCGGCGCCTGCGTCTTCCCTAGCGGCTTCCGGTGGCCAGGCCCGCCGCCCGCCCGGCCCTCCGCAGGACGTCACGCAGCATGGTGGGCGTGAGGCGGCCGGTGAAGGTGTTGCGCTGGCTGACGTGGTAGCAGCCGTAGAGTTCCAGGTCGTCGAGGCGGACGCGGGCGCCGTGCGAGAAGGCGGGGCGCGGCCGGGGCACGGGCCAGCCGGCCTCGGCGAACGCGGGCAGCGCGGCCTGCCACCCGAAGGCGCCGAGCACGACCACGGCCCGCAGGGTCGGGCGCAGCAGCCGCAGTTCCTGCACGAGCCAGGGACGGCAGGTGTCCCGCTCCTCGGGGGTGGGCTTGTTGGCGGGCGGGGCGCAGTGCACGGGCGAGGTGACGCGCACGCCGTACAGCTCCAGGCCGTCGTGCGCGTGCTCGGCGGTCGGCTGGGAGGCGAGGCCCACGTCGTGCAGCGCCTCGTAGAGGACGTCGCCGGAGCGGTCGCCGGTGAACATCCGGCCGGTGCGGTTGCCCCCGTGGGCGGCGGGGGCGAGTCCCACGATCAGCAGCCGGGCGTCCGCCGGCCCGAAACCGGGGACAGGCCGGGCCCAGTACGTCCAGTCCGCGAAGGCCGCTCGCTTGACGCGGGCCGTCTCCTCGCGCCAGGAGACCAGCCGCGGGCAGGCCTGGCAGTCCGTGATGCGCAGGTCGAGGAGGGGAAGACCGCTGACGTCCATCACTCCACCGTAGGCGCAGGTGAGGTCACCGTCGTCACGGGGGCGAGATCCACGGGGACCGGTCCGGACCCCCCTCCTGTGGGTCAGACGCCGGTGACCCGCACGGCCCGCTCATCGCCCCGGCGCCGCCAGAGCAGAGCCCCGGACAGCAGTACGGCGCTCGTCAGCAGCCAGGGCAGGGGGCCCGGGCGCAGCGCCCCGACGGCCAGCCCCGTGAGCGCGCCGACCAGTTGCTGGGCGAGGGACTGGACGGACAGGGCGGTGGCGCGGCCCGCACCGGCGACCCTGCGGTGCAGCAGGTCGTTCTCGTTCGGGGCCGCCGCGCCGAGACCGAGGTAGACCAGGCCGAAGCCGACGACCGCGAGGGCCGTGGCCGCCGGGTGGGCAAAGGACGCGGTGATACCGAGCAGCAGCAGGCCACCCGCACCGGCCGCGAGGCTGACGAGCACGGCCCGTTCACCGCTGCCCGCCGCCCGGGCGGTGAGCGGCCCGAGGTGGCTGCCGACGCCGGAGCACACGAAGCCCGCGCAGGACAGGGCGGCGTAGACCATCGCTGCGGAGCCGGTCGCGCCGGTCAGTGCGGCGGTGCGGCCCGGTACGAGCAGTTCGATCACGGCCAGGGCGCTTCCGGACGCCGCGGCGCCGAGCAGGACCCGGCGCACGACCGTGTCCCGGCCGCCCAGCCGGAGTCCGGCGAGCACGGTGACGGGGACGCCGCGCAGCACGGATCGCAGGGTCGCCGGTGGTCGCGGGGGCTCCCGCAGGGCGGCCAGCACATAGGCGACGAAGACGATCCGCAGCGCGGCCCCCAGCAGCAGTGGAACGGACAGGGGCAGCACCGCCCCGGAGGTCGCCTCGCTCAGCCGGGCACCGAGGTCGGGTCCCAGACCGAGCAGCCACGGCAGGGCGCCGCCGAGCAGAATGCCGGCCGCGAGCGCGGCGGAGGTCGCGGTGCCGCCCCGGGCCAGGCCCGTGCGCAGCTCGGCGTCGGGGCCGGAGCACGCCTGGACGGTGTCGACGTACCAGGCCTCGGCGGTACCGCTGGCCAGGGCACGGGCCGCACCCATGAGGACCATGCCCGCGGTGAGCAGCCAGGCGGTGGTGCCGACGCCGATCAACGTGAAGGCGACCATGGTGAGCACACCTGCCGCGGCCAGGACCGGCCGGCGCCCGAGGACGTCCGAGAGCCCTCCCGTGGGCAGTTCCAGCGCGGCCACGGTCAGCGAGTGCGCGGCGAACAGTCCTGCGATCGCGGCGAGCGACATGCCGCGCTCGCTGAACAGCAGGACCATCGTGGCCAGGCCCAGGCCCGGCGGCAGCCAGAGGAGCGCGCAGACGGTGACGTACCGGCGCCGAGCGGTCCGCTCCCCGGGCGGCCCGGTCATGAGTCGCGTCACGGGTTGAGGTCTTTGCGATCGATGGCGGGGGCGTCAGGGGTGGGGGCGTCAGGGGTGGGGGCGTCGGGGGTGGGGGCGTCGGGTTCGTGCGGGGCGAGCGGCAGCCCGGCGGCGAGGAACACGACGTTTTCCGCGCGCGGATCACCCGCGTCCCGGACGGTCAGCTCCTCCAGCTTCGCGGCGACCGTGTCGAAGAGCTCGGTGAGCGACTCGGCCGTCAACCGGGGCATGAGATCGCTGATGCCCGACGGCTCCACCCACTCCTCGCCGAGCCGACCGGCGGCCATGTCCGCCTCGTGCCGGGTCAGGGACCTCTCCAGGTGCTCGATCTGCCGTCGCCGCGACAGACTGACGAAGGCCCGGCCCGCTGCGGTGGACTCCATCGTCTCGTTGCTCCAGGACGTGACGGTGTGCAGCGCCCGCCAGCGCCGCTCCCGCCCGTCGCGGTGCTCGGCCTCGGCGATGAACGCGTATTTCGCCAGCACCCGCAGGTGGTAGCTGGCCGACGCCGACGACTCCCCCGTCCGTGCGGCCAGCTCACTCGCCGTGGCGGGCCCGTCCTGCCGCAGCAGCCCGAGCAGTTGGATGCGCAGGGGGTGGGTGAGTGCCTTCAGGGCGGCGGTGTCGTGCTCGGGATCGAGTACGCGCTTGTGCTCGTCGCTGTCCATGCCGGGAGGTTAGGCCGCCCCGACCCATTGGCAAAAGAGTTTTTGCAAAACTACTTCGGCAGAGTTGGCCGCGAGGCCGATACTCCGCCCGGCGGGACGACTCGGAGGACTAAGGTCGGGGCATGGCTTCTCAAGGTGCGCAGTGCGAGGGGACGGACGGGACCACGGGCGGAACCACAGACGGGACCGCCGACGCGGCGCCCGAGCCCCCCGAGGCCACGGGCGGCTCCGGGAACGGCGATGCCACGTCCTTGGATTCGCGGTCCTCGGATCCGAAGTCCCTGGATCCGAAGGTCGCCGCCGCGATCGCCGCCGCCGAGGCCGCGGGCCCGCAGGGCGCCTCGACGGTGCGCGTCGACAGCTGGATCTGGTCCGTGCGCCTCGTCAAGACCCGCTCCATGGGCGCCACCGCCTGCCGGGGCGGCCATGTGCGTGTCAACGGCGAGCGCGTGAAGCCCGCACACGGTGTCCGCGTCGGTGACGAGGTGCGTTTGCGGCACGAGGGCCGAGAGCGGGTCGTCGTCGTCACAAGGCTGATCCGCAAGCGGGTCGGACCTCCCGTGGCCACCCAGTGCTACATCGACAACTCCCCGCCGCCCCCGCCCCGCGAGGCCGTCGCCCCCGCCGGCATCCGCGACCGCGGCGCGGGCCGGCCGACGAAGCGCGACCGCCGCGAGATGGAACGCCTGCGCGGAGTGACCGGCCCGGGCAGCGTGTCCGGCCCCGGCCCTGTTCCCGGCAAGGGCTTCGGCAGCGCCCCGGGCAAACCGAGGCCGTGAGCAGGGCGAGGAGCCCACATCACCCCTCGGGCCGACGCCCGGGGACCGGCCCTCGGCCCCACTCCGGACGCAGCCGGAGTCTCGAAGGCACCCCGGTCGCGCCCAGCCACGCCCGGTCACACCCGTCGCCGCAGCAGCCGCAGCAGCTCCGCGTTGTGCCCCCGCCGCACCCAGGCTATGAGGACGAGCGGCACGATCAGGATCAGCGGCGTCGCGGCGTACTGCCCGTCGAAGACGGCTATCTGCACGACGAACGCTCCCAGCATCAACGCGCTCAGCGCCATCGCCGCCACCGACTGGAGCACCGGGATCAACAGGGCGATCGCCCCGGCCAGTTCGAGCGCGCCGATGGTGTACATCCCCGCGCTGCCCCAGCCGAGCCGTTCGAACGACTCGGCGGCCGACGGGTGCCCGATCAGCTTGGGCAGGGCGCTCGGAATGGCGTAGAAGAGGGCAAGCAGCACCTGCAGCGTGCGCAGCGCGATGCGAGCACGCCGCCCGCGAGCGGCAGCGGACTCGGCGATGACGACGCCGGCCGGGGTGCGGTCGGCGGTGACGGTGGGGGTGTGGTCGGGGGTGACGGCGGCGGTGGTCTCGGACATGAAGGTCTCCTGGGGACGCGGTCCGTGCTGGTGTCGGAGAGGTAGACCGGCCCGCGTCCCTGAACTCATCGCCGCTGGGGGGACGTCGAGTGGAATGGCACCCCGTCCCGAGGGGGACACGCTTCACGAAGACCGGCGTGCCGGACACGTCCAGCCGGGCAGACGTTTCGCCGATACCCGCACCCAACGAAACAGCACCGTCCACCAGTTCGCGCAGTTCGGTGTCCCCGGCAGAGCCAGGGAGGTCGCGACCGTGTCGTAGTCGCTCAGACGCCCCGGCTCCGTTCCCGCGGAAGGGAGCCCGCGCATCCGGCCCAACTAGACCGCCACCGCCCGCACCCATATCCGGTCCTCCGTCAGGTAGCGGTCCACCCTCAGGCCCGCCTCCGCCAGGGCCTCCTCGAACTGCTCCTTGGTCAGTGGTCGTGCGCGGAACGTATGGGTCCAGAACGCGTCCGGGAACTCGTACTCCGCGCGGACCGAGTTGACCCCGTTGCCGAGCGGCTCCGCGGACGCGATGCGCACGGTGAAGCCGCTGGGGTCCTTGCGCTCGCGCGGCACGTTGTCGTGGTAGTCCTCGCCCTCCCGCTGGATCAGCACGCAGCCGCCCTCCGCGACATGGCGCACGCAGGTGCGCAGCAGGCCTCGCCGCACCTCGACGTCCCCCGTGTGCACGAGGAACGACGCGAGCAGCACCACGTCGAACGTCTCCCCCAGGTCGAGGTCCTCGATCGGGCTGCAGATCGTCCGCGCGCCGCGCACGCGCGCCAGCATCGGCGCGGACTCGTCCACCGCCGTGACCGTGAACCCGCGCTCCAGCAGTGCGTGGGTCATGCGGCCCACCCCGCTGCCGAGTTCCAGGATGCGCGCGCCCTCGGGGACCGCGGCGGCGATGACCTCCGGTTCGTCCCCGACGGGCAGCCGTGAGTAGAGCTCCACCGCGCAGCCGTCCGGGGTGATGGCCCCGGGTCCCGTCCCCTCGTACCCCTCACGCATTTTCATCTCCATGCCCGTCCAACGGACCGCATCCGCACACCCGTTCCCGCGACGCCCCTCTTCACCCGTCCGAGTGAACGAGACGGTGCGGGCGGGGAGTTGAGGCACATCGCCGACGGGGCGGACCCGCTGCGAGCCCCCGCAGCGGACCCCGTCGGCTACAGCCGAAGCCAGCCCTGCCCCATGTACCAGTGGCCGCCCGCCCTCAGGTGGTCCCCCACCGCCCCCTCCACGGACGTACGCCTCGGCAGGCCGGCCACACGTACCAGGCCCTCAACGCACTCCTCCAGGAGCCCCATGGCCCGGACATCCGCGGTGAGGGTCCGCCGCAGGGCGACCAGGTCGTTGATGTCCTCGTGCGGCACCGCCGGATCGAGCAGGATCTCGGGCAGTGCGTCGGCGTCCGGCAGCATGCGCGGCTCCCCGGTCGGCCTTGGTGATCCCTCGCCACGAAGAGTACGTTGCAAGAAGGAGTGGTGATCGACGATGCGTACCGGCAGTGAACCGCGGACCGCGCGCAGTGCCCTGCGGGCGCGCTTCTGGCTGAGCCTGTGGGGGCTGGTCTGGGCGCTCTTCGGGACGGTGGCCTTCGCGATCGCCGGGCGCAACGGCTGGGCCATCGCCTGCGGTGTGCTGCTGCTGATCGTCACGATCGATCTGGCCGTCGTCCTGCGGCACATCCGCCAGGGCCCGCACTACCAGCCCGGCCGCGACATCCCGCCCTACCGGCCGCCGGACGAACGCCCCTGACGCGGGCGGGCGCGACTGGTCACGAGTCGAAGCGCGCGGCCTTCAGGAACTCCGGGTTCGGATCCAGCGCCGCCGCCAGGCGGAAGTGGCGCCTCGCCTGGTCGGGACGGCCCTGGCGCTCGTAGGTGCGGGCGAGGGCGAAGTGTGCGAACGCGTTGTCCGGCTCCCGCTCCAGGACGATCTGGAACTCGAGCTCCGCCGGCCTCAGCTGCGCCGCCGCGAAGAAGGCCCGCGCCCGCAGCAGCCGGGCCGCGGTGTTCTCCGGGTGCGTGGCGATGACGCCGTCGAGCAGCTTCACCGCACCCCGCGGGTCCCGGGCCGCGAGCAGTTGCTCGGCGGCACGGAAGTCGATGACATGCGTCTCCGGGGTACGTCCGGTGGAACCGCTGGTCTCGGGCACGGCAGAGTCCTTCCCTCACTGCAGGGGTTCAACGCCCCCGCGCGGTGCCGCTATTCCGCGGGAGACGGCCGGGACGCCTGCGACCTGCGCACCAGCTCGGCCCACACGTCTTTCACGCGCTGCTCCAGCTCCTCCAGCGGGACGTCGTTGTCGATCACGATGTCCGCGATCTTCCGGCGCTGCTCGCGCGTCGCCTGGGCGGCCATCCGCGCCCGGGCGTCCTCCTCGGTCATGCCGCGCAGCCGTACGAGCCGGTCGAGCTGGGTCTCGGGGGCGGCGTCGACGACGATCACCAGGTCGTACAGCGGCGCCAGGCCGTTCTCCGTGAGGAGCGGGACGTCGTGGAGCACGACCGCGTCCTCGGCGGCGGCCTCCTCCAGCTCGCGGGAGCGGGCGCCCACCAGGGGGTGCACGATCGAGTTGAGAGTGGAGAGCTTCTCCGCGTCGGAGAAGACGATGGCGCCGAGTCGGGGCCGGTCCAGGCTGCCGTCGGCGGCGAGGATCTCCTCCCCGAAGGCCTCGACGACCGAGGCGAGCCCCGGCGTCCCCGGTGCGACGACCTCCCTCGCGATGCGGTCCGCGTCGATCAGCACGGCCCCGCACGCGACGAGCAGCCGTGACACCTCACTCTTGCCGGCACCGATGCCGCCGGTCAGGCCCACCTTCAGCATGTCCCGCAGCTTAGGCCCTGCCACTGACAGGGCCCTCGCCCGGGCCGCGTGACGGGATCAGTTGTCGCCTTCGCGTTCCGCCAGGAACTTCTCGAACTCCTGGCCGATCTCGTCCGCCGACGGGATGTCCACCGGCTCGGCGAGCATGTTCCCCCGGGTCTCGGCGCCCGCGACGGCGTCGTACTGGTGCTCCAGGCCCTCGATGAGGGCGCTGAGGTCCTCGTCGCCCTCGCGGATCTGCCGGTCGATCTCCGTCTGGGTGCGGTGGGCGTCCGAGCGCAGGGCGTGGGCGATGCCGGGCAGGACCAAGCCGGTCGCCGCCGTGATGGCTTCCAGAACCGTCAGGGCCGCGTCCGGGTACGGGGAGCGGGCGATGTAGTGCGGGACGTGGGCGGCTACGCCCAGGACGTCGTGCCCCGCCTGGAGCAGGCGGTACTCGACGAGGGACTCGGCGCTGCCGGGCACCTGCGCCTCCTCGAACGGGCTGGGGTGGCCCGGGACGAGGTCGGTGCGGTTGCCGTGCGGGGTGAGGCCCACGGGCCGGGTGTGCGGTACGCCCATGGGGATGCCGTGGAAGTTCACGGAGAGCCGGACGCCGAGCCGCTCCACGATCTGCTTCACGGCGGCGGCGAAGCGCTCCCACTCCACGTCCGGCTCGGGGCCGGACAGCAGCAGGAAGGGCGCACCGGTGGCGTCCTGCACGAGCCGCACCTCGAGGGCGGGGTCCTCGTAGTCGGTCCAGCGGTCGCGCTTGAAGGTCAGCAGCGGGCGGCGGGCGCGGTAGTCCACGAGCCGGTCGTGGTCGAAGCGGGCGACGACCTGGTGGGGCAGGGAGTCGAGCACGCGGTCGACGATCTGGTCGCCCGTCTCGCCGGCGTCGATGTATCCGTCGAAGTGGTAGAGCATGACAAGTCCGGCCGACTCCTGGGCGAGCGCCATGTCGACGACGGCCAGCCCCTTCGGCTCCCAGGCGTACAAATCCTGCGGATCAAGCACAGTGACCGCTCCTCCTCGTGTTCACAGTCCACAACGCCGTTGCGGGCGTGGGCATTCCCGGAAGAGGGGAACTTCGATCTTGGCAGCGGGCAACGCCCTTCGAGGGGCACAGGGAACTGCGCCACAAGCCCCCACCGGCCGGCAGCCGACCGATCGCCCCCGGCAAGCGCTGAGGGCCCGCACCTCGAAAGGTGCGGGCCCTCAGTCAGGAAGAGCTACTGCTCAGTGGGCGTTCAGCTCTGCCCACCGGCCAGCTTCTCGCGCAGCGCGGCGAGCGCCTCGTCCGAGGCCAGCGCACCGGAGTTGTCCGGGCCCTCGGAGGAGTACGAACCGCCGCCACCGCCGCCGGACGCGGCCGGAGCGGCAGCCTCGCCACCCTCGGCAGCGGCCTTCTCGTCCGCCTCGCGGGACTTGATGACCTGCGCCTGGTGCTGCTCGAAGCGCTGCTGCGCCTCGGCGTACTGGGTCTCCCACGCCTCGCGCTGGGTCTCGTAGCCCTCGAGCCAGTCGTTGGTCTCGGGGTCGAAGCCCTCGGGGTAGATGTAGTTGCCCTGGTCGTCGTACGACGCGGCCATGCCGTACAGCGTCGGGTCGAACTCGACCGAGGCCGGGTCCGAACCGAAGGACTCGTTGGCCTGCTTCAGCGAGAGGCTGATGCGACGACGCTCGAGGTCGATGTCGATGACCTTGACGAAGATCTCGTCGTTGACCTGGACGACCTGCTCCGGGATCTCCACGTGGCGCTCGGCCAGCTCGGAGATGTGGACCAGACCCTCGATGCCCTCGTCCACGCGGACGAACGCACCGAACGGAACCAGCTTCGTGACCTTGCCGGGCACGACCTGGCCGATCTGGTGGGTGCGGGCGAACTGCTGCCACGGGTCTTCCTGGGTCGCCTTCAGCGACAGGGAGACACGCTCGCGGTCCATGTCCACGTCGAGGACCTCGACGGTGACTTCCTGGCCGACCTCGACAACCTCGGACGGGTGGTCGATGTGCTTCCAGGAGAGCTCGGAGACGTGGACCAGACCGTCGACGCCACCCAGGTCCACGAAGGCACCGAAGTTGACGATCGAGGAGACGACGCCGGAACGGACCTGACCCTTCTGGAGGGTCGTGAGGAACGTCTGGCGGACCTCGGACTGGGTCTGCTCCAGCCAGGCACGGCGGGACAGGACCACGTTGTTGCGGTTCTTGTCCAGCTCGATGATCTTGGCCTCGAGCTCCTTGCCCACGTAGGGCTGGAGGTCGCGGACGCGGCGCATCTCGACCAGGGAGGCCGGGAGGAAGCCACGGAGGCCGATGTCGAGGATGAGACCACCCTTGACGACCTCGATGACGGTACCGGTGACGATCCCGTCCTCTTCCTTGATCTTCTCGATGGTGCCCCAGGCACGCTCGTACTGGGCGCGCTTCTTCGAGAGGATCAGGCGGCCTTCCTTGTCCTCCTTCTGGAGAACAAGGGCCTCGATCTCGTCACCGACGGCGACGACCTCGTTCGGGTCGACGTCGTGCTTGATCGAGAGCTCGCGGCTCGGGATCACACCTTCGGTCTTGTAACCGATGTCGAGCAGGACCTCGTCCCGGTCGACCTTCACGATGACGCCGTCGACGATGTCGCCGTCGTTGAAGTACTTGATCGTCTCGTCGATCGCGGCGAGGAAGGCTTCCTCGTTACCGATGTCGTTGACCGCTACCTGCGGGGTGGTGGCGGTGGTCTCGGTGCTGCTCGTCATGTGGGAAAGGGCTCCGGTACGGACATTGAAGTCGTAGGTACTGCTACGCCGGGAGCCCGTTTCGCTCTGCAGAAGGCCGGACAGCCAAGGAAGCGCCACATAAAAACGGTGACGCCTCGACAACCGAGGGGACATACATACAGATGCGAGCGCAACCTGCTACGTCTGAGGTACGCAGGCTCGCAGCGCAACTTGTAGCATACGGGGGCAGCCGGGCAGGGTCAATGCGCGAAGCCGCCCACGCGGGGCGGATCGCCGCATACCCGGCACAAGTCCTGTCGCTCGAGGCCACACAGGCCGCGCGACGTCCCCTTTTGTGCCACCGCCGGGGCCGGCTGGACGGAAGAGTACGACGAGGGAGCCGATCATCCAAGAGTCCGAAGCGTCCGAACCCGAGGCCACCCGGCGCGACGCCGATGTCACGGAAAGCTCCCGGGCCAATCGTGGCTGGTGGGACCGCAACGCGGACGAGTACCAGGTCGAACACGGCACGTTCCTCGGCGACGACCGCTTCGTATGGGGCCCCGAGGGTCTGGACGAGGTGGAGGCGGAACTGCTCGGCCCGCCGGAGGGACTCAAAGGCCGGGACGTCCTGGAGATCGGCGCCGGCGCCGCCCAGTGCTCGCGTTGGCTGACCGTCCAGGGTGCGCGCCCGGTCGCCCTGGACATCTCGCACCGGCAGCTGCAGCACGCGCTGCGCATCGGCGGTTCCTTCCCTCTGGTGTGCGCCGACGCCGGCGCGCTCCCCTTCGCGGACGGCTCCTTCGACCTGGCCTGCTCGGCGTACGGGGCGCTGCCCTTCGTCGCCGATCCGCGCCTGGTCCTGCGCGAGGTGCGCCGGGTGCTGCGCCCCGGGGGCCGTCTCGTCTTCTCGGTGACGCATCCGATCCGCTGGGCCTTCCCGGACGAGCCGGGGCCGGAGGGGCTGTCGGTGTCGGGCTCGTACTTCGACCGCACTCCCTATGTCGAGCAGGACGACGAGGGCCGGGCGGTCTACGTCGAGCATCACCGCACGCTGGGCGACCGCGTCCGCGACGTGGTCGCGTCGGGCTTCCGACTCGTCGACCTGGTGGAGCCGGAGTGGCCCGCGTGGAACACCTCCGAGTGGGGCGGCTGGTCTCCGCTGCGCGGGAACCTGATCCCGGGTACGGCGATCTTCGTGTGCGAGCGCGACTGAGCACACGCGCGTGGGACCTCGTCCCGGGCGTACGACACTGATGGCGTGATCCGTTACGACGCCCTGGAGTCCCTGCCCGTACGCGGCGCCCTGCCCGCCCTGGACGACGCCCTGGAGGGGCACGGCACCGCCGTCCTCGTGGCGCCGCCCGGCACCGGCAAGACGACCCTGGTGCCGCTCGCGCTGGCGGGACTGCTCGGGGAGGGGCCCGGGCGGCGGGTGGTCGTGGCCGAGCCGCGGCGGATCGCGGCCCGGGCCGCGGCGCGGCGGATGGCGTGGCTGCTGGGCGAGAGGCCCGGTGAGAGCGTCGGCTACACCGTGCGCGGGGAACGGGTCGTCGGGCGGCACACGCGCGTGGAGGTCGTCACGACCGGTGTGCTGGTGCAGCGGCTGCAACGCGACCAGGAGCTCTCCGATGTCGACGTGGTGGTGCTCGACGAGTGCCACGAACGGCACCTGGACGCGGACACGGCGGCGGCGTTCCTGTGGGACGTGCGGCAGACCCTGCGCCCGGAGCTGCGGCTGGTGGCCGCCTCGGCGACGACCGACGCGCAGGGGTGGGCGCGGCTGCTGGGCGGAGCGCCGGTGGTCGAGGCGCACGGCACGGCCCATCCGGTGGAGACCGTGTGGGCGCCACCGGTGCGGCCCGTACGCCCGCCGCACGGGATGCGGGTCGATCCGGCCCTCCTGGCCCATGTGGCGTCCGTGGTGCGGCGGGCGCTGGCCGAGCGGGACGGGGACGTGCTGTGTTTCCTGCCGGGCGTGGGCGAGATCGCCCGGGTCGCCGGCCAGCTCGGCGGACTCGGTGACGTCGAGGTGCTCCAGGTGCACGGGCGGGCGCCGGCGGCGGTGCAGGACGCGGTGCTGGCGCCCGGGGAGCGGCGACGGATCGTGCTGGCCACGTCCGTCGCGGAGTCGTCGCTGACCGTACCCGGGGTGCGGGTCGTGGTGGACGCGGGGCTGGCGCGTGAGCCACGGGTGGACCACGCCCGCGGGCTGAGCGCGCTGACGACGGTCCGGGCCTCCCAGGCGGCCGGGCGGCAGCGGGCGGGGCGGGCCGGGCGTGAGGCGCCGGGGACGGTGTACCGCTGCTGGGCGGAGGCCGAGGACACGCGGCTGCCGCGGTATCCGTCGCCGGAGATCAAGGTGGCCGACCTGACGGCGTTCGCGTTGCAGGTGGCGTGCTGGGGGGATCCGGACGCGTCCGGCCTGGCGCTGCTGGACGGGCCGCCGAGCGGGGCCATGGCGGCGGCGCGGGAGGTCCTGACGGCGGTGGGGGCGGTGGACTCCGCCAGGCGGGCCACGGAGCGGGGTGTCGCCCTGTCCCGGCTGGGACTGCATCCACGGCTGGGGCGGGCGCTGCTGGACGGGTCCGGCCTGGTCGGGGCGGAGCGGGCCGCCGAGGTCATCGCGCTGCTCAGCGAGGAGGCTCCGCGGGAGTACGGGGACGACCTGGCGGGCGCGTTGCGCCGTGCTCGGCGTGGGGGTGACGCCTACACGTCGCGGTGGCGGAGTGAGGTGCGGCGGCTGAGAGCCGTCGTTTCCGGTGTGCCGTACGAGGCAGCGGCGGAAGCGGAGACGCGGGCGGGTCTCTCCGAGGAGCAGCAGGCCGGGCTCGTGGCCGCTCTCGCCTTTCCCGAGCGGGTCGCCAAGGCCGACGGCGGGTCCTATCTGATGGCGTCCGGGACCCGCGCCGAGGTCGGCGCCGGCAGCGCGCTGCACGGTTCCCCGTGGATCGCCGTCGCCATGGCCGACCGGCCCGTCGGCAGGGGGCACGCGCGGGTGCAGCTCGGGGCGGTCGTCGACGAGGAGACGGCCCGCCTCGCGGCAGGGGCACTGCTGGAGGAGCGGGACGAGGTCCGCTGGGACGGCGGGGATGTCGTGGCGCGTCGGGTGGAGCGGCTGGGGGCCGTCGAGGTGACGGTGCGGGCGCTGAAGGACGCCGATCCCGGGCTGGTGCGTGACGCGTTGCTCGACGGGCTGCGGCGGGAGGGGTTCGGGTTGTTGCGGTGGTCCGCGGAGGCCGATGCGCTGCGGCAGCGGCTCCGCTTCCTGCGGTTGCACCTCGGTGTGCCCTGGCCGGACGTGTCCGATGACGCGCTGCACGCGCGCGTGGAGGAGTGGCTGGAGCCGGAGCTCGGCCGGGCGCGGCGGCGGGCCGATCTGGCGCGGATCGATGCCGGGGAGGCGCTGGCCCGGCTGCTGCCCTGGGCTTCCGGGGAGGCGGGGCGGCTCGACGAGCTGGCTCCGGAGCGGATGACCGTGCCGAGCGGGTCGAGGATCCGGATCGACTACTCCCGGCCCGAGCAGCCTGTGCTGGCGGTGAAGTTGCAGGAGATGTTCGGGCTGCACGAGTCGCCCCGGGTCGCCGGGGTGCCGCTGCTCGTGCACCTGCTGTCCCCGGCCGGGCGGCCGGCCGCCGTCACCGCCGACCTCGCCTCGTTCTGGCGGGACGGCTACAAGGGCGTGCGGGCGGAGCTGCGGGGGCGGTATCCGAAGCATCCGTGGCCCGAGGACCCGGCCTGCGCCGAGCCGACCCGGCACACCAACGCGCGGCTCAGGCGCTGACCGACGGTACTGCCTCGGCCGCCGAGGGGGCCGTTCCCGCGGGGCGGCGGCCGCGGGCTTCCCAGTACAGCGCGAGGGCGAGCAGGAGGACGCCGAGGGTCAGGAAGCCCCACGGCAGGTAGGACGTCAGCAGCGCGATGAGCAGACGCTGGGACTTCACCAGGTCGACGGTGTGCGTGACGTAGTCCTCGCGCATCTTCACGTGGCCGGCGAAGGCGGTCACCTTCTCGCGGTCGCCGAGGAGGGTGCCGCCGCGCAGTTCCTCCTGGTGGATCTCCTCGCCGTACACGGGGGCTCCGGTGAGGGGTTCGACCCAGAACTTGCGGACCGTGGTGTACCAGCGTGTGGTGCCGGTCTGTTCCACCGCCTCGGAGGTGAGGCCCTCGACGGGCAGGGTCTTCGGGATCTTCACCTCGGTCCAGGGGATGGTCTGCTCGAAGTAGTAGACCTCCAGGCCGCGGAAGTCCTGGGTGCCCTTGTACCTGATGGGCGCGGTGACGCGGGCCTGGGCGTCGAAGTACTCGTAGTCCCGCTTCCCGGTCAGGAAGGGCCATTTGAACTCGATGCCCTGGCGGCGCACCGGGTCTCCGTCGACCATCTCGCCGGTGGCGTGGACGGGTTCCTGGGTGTGGGCGTCGAAGATGTAGCGCTCGGGGATCCTGGAGACCATCGTGCCGTCGGGGCCGACGACATAGGACAGGCCGTCCCAGACGACGACGTCCCGGCCGGCCGATTCCTCGATCCGCTCGGAGGCCTCCACGTCGCCCTTGAGGGTCTGGACGATGGTGACCTTCGAGACCTTCTTCGCCTTCATCGTGCCGTAGTCGAGGAGGGTGGCGTCCTTCGCCTCCAGCACCATGTCCTGGTACTGGTTCGCGGGGACCTTGGCGAGGCGGGGGAAGGCGTACCAGCGCAGCAGCGGGGACAGGGCCGCGAAGAACACGGCGAGGGCGAGCAGGACCAGGCCGGCCTTGCGGCGCATCTCGGCCTCCCTCCCGGTGGGGCGGTCAGGGGTGTGCGGGCACGGTCGTCAGCAGCGGCTTCGGAGATGTCCCGCCCGAGGGGGAGCCGAGGGCGGTCAGCGTCAGGACCACGGCGAACGCGAGGGCGAGACCGGTGGCGGCGGCGATGAGGGCGCGCATACGGAGCCTCCCCACGGGTCGTGACGGCCAGAACTGATGCACCGTCAGGTTGTTCGGCACCGTAGCAACGCGCGGCGGAGATGAGAACACGTTGCACACACAACGACGCCCCTCCTTATAAGAGGGGCGTCGTCTGTCGTACCTGAGAGCTACGCGCTCGGGCTGGCCGACGGGCTCGGCGAGGAGGTCTCGGCCGCCGCGACGGTCAGTTCGACGGTGAGTGTCGCGCCTCCTGCCGTGGTGACGCGGAGCAGGAAGGTGCCGGTCGTGTCGTCCGCGTACAGCTTGGGCAGCTTCAGCAGGCCCTTGGCATCCGTCTTGAGGCCCGTGAGGGTGCGGACGGTCTTGCCGTCGGCGTCCTTGAAGTAGGGGCCCTTGTCGGTGACGGTCGGGTCGTCCGCCGACTTGATCAGCGTGGCGGTGGCCGCGACACCGTCGGCGACGGCCCCCTTGTAGGTGGCCTTCAGCTCTACCTGGTTCGCGAACGTGCCGCCCGGGGCGCAGGTCAGCGCGGCGTCACCGGTGCGGGCGAGGGCGTCGGCGGCGCGCTCGGTGACGGTGGCCTTGTAGTCGAGGCCAGGGACGGCACGGCCCACCACGGTGGCGCGGACGGTGACGGTCCCGGTCTTCTCCCCCGCCTGCAGGGCGGGCGCCACGGCCACGCCGGAGCTGTTGGTGGCGACCGTGGCCACGTCCTCGCCGCCGGTGAAGGTGGTGTCCGTGTCGCCGACGATCGTGAAGCGGACCCTGACCTTGGCGACGGCCTTGCCGGCCTCCGTCTCGGCGCGGGTGCTGATCCGCCGGCCGAACGCGTCGCCTGCCATGGCGGTGAGCTTCGCGGTTCCGGCGTCCTCCAGGTGGTCCACCGTGTCGGTGGGGGTGGGGGGCGTGGTGGGAGGCGTGGTGGGCGGCGTGGACGGGGTGGTGGGCGGCTTCGGCGTCGTCGTGCCGCCACCGCCGGGCTTCTGGGGCGTGTCGGGCTTCCCGGGCTTGGGGCCGGGCCTGGGCGTCGAGCCGGCCGGGGGCGTCGCGCCCGGGACGGTGGGGGTCGGGCCGGCGCCCGCGCCGTCGTCGCTGCGGTTGTCGGGGAGCGTGCCGGTGCCGTCCGGGACCTCGTGCGTGCCCTTGCGGTAGTACTCCAGCCACCTCATGACGAGGTTCAGGTAGTCCCGCGAGTTGTTGTAGCTGAGGATCGCCCGGTCGAGGTCGCCCTGCTGGGACAGGTCCCAGTCGTTGCGGCACAGGTAGTGGCCGGCGGCGAGCGCGGCGTCGTAGATGTTGTTGGGGTCCTTCTTGCCGTCGTCGTTGCCGTCGCGGCCGGCCCAGGCCCAGGTGGAGGGGATGAACTGCATGGGTCCGACGGCCTGGTCGTACGAGCTGTTGCCGTCGTACGCGCCGTCGTCGGTGTCCTGGATGAGGGCGAAGCCGTTTCCGTCGAGCTGCGGGCCCAGGATCTTCTTGATGGTGGTGCCGTCGGCGTCAACGCGGCCGCCGCGCGCCTGTCCCGACTCCACCCGGCCGATGGCCGCGAGGAGTTGCCAGGGCAGGTTGCAGCCGGGCTTGGCCTCGCGCAGCGTGGTCTCGGCCTTCTTGTAGGCGTCGAGGACGGTCGCGGGGATGCCGGCTTCCGTGATGCTCGTGCCGCCGGGGGCGGGGCCCGTGGACGGGGACGGGTTCGGGCTCTTGAGCGGGGGCAGGTCCGTGTAGTACGGCGAGTTGCCGGTGGCGCTGCCGTCGGAGGCACTCGCTTCGGGGGACGGGGTGGCGTCGGCAGCGGTCTGTCTGCCGTGGTCGTTCACGCCCGGAGCCTGGGAGGCGGACAGGGCCGCGACCGCTACCGCGGCCACGGCGGTGGTCGCCGCCCCCTTGCGCAGCCTCCTGCCGAATTGCGCCGCCATAGAGTGAACCCCTCCCGTGGACGCCCGAGCGTCCGGTCTACGTCTGCAGTGTTCGCCCTGTTGTGACGATCCAACCGCCCGAGGGGTTGCCCTCCGACGGTCACAACTCTGTTCTCTTGCGTGCTCTGCTCTTTACCGCGGTCGCGTGTTCGACGCGCTCCCCGCGCGGCGACTCTGGCGACCCTACGACAACTTCCTTTGCTCGGGCACCCGTTCGTGACCGTTTTTCACCAGTTGGTCATGTCCGCTGGTGACGCCGTCGGCCTGGCGGCATCCCGCATACTGGGCGACTGACCGCCGGGCTCCCCGCCTGGCGCAACGACCGTCGCGAGGAGCCGAGTTGCCGTTCACGCTGAGCCATGCGGCAGCCGTACTGCCCGCCGTCCGCACCGACGGCACCGGCCGGGGCCCACTGGTGCCCGCAGTGCTCGTGGCGGGGTCGTTCGCGCCCGACATGACCTATTACGCGGCGAGTGTGCTGTCCGGGGCGATGGAGTTCGGCGACGTCACGCACTCGATGCCGGGCGTCTTCACGGCCGATGTGCTCATCGCCTGGGCGCTGGTGGGGTTGTGGCTGCTGATGCGTGAGCCGCTCGTGGCGTTGCTGCCGCGGGCCCGGCAGGGGCGGATGGCGGCCCTGCTGCGGTGCGGGGCGCCCCGCACCCGGGTGCGACCGTCGCTGGTGGCGCGGTGGTACGCGTCCGCGGCGCTCGGGGCGCTGACCCATGTGGTGTGGGACGCGTTCACGCATCTCGACCGGTGGGGCATGCGGTTGTTTCCGGTGCTGGGCCGTGAGGTGGCCGGCTCACCGCTGTACTGGTACCTGCAGTACGGGGGTTCGGCGGTGGCCGCTGTCGTGATCGCCGTGTTCGTGGCGCGGGCGCTGCGGCGGGCGCCCGTGTGCGAGCCGGTGGGTGTTCCCGTGCTGGCGGTACGGGACCGCTTGGCGGCCGCTGCCGTCGTCGGCGGCTTCGCGCTGGTGGGCGCGGTGCAGCGGGCGTCGCGGTGGTGGGCGTACTGGGGCTCGGCAGCGAAGCCCTGGGAGATCATTCCGACGGTGTGCTTCGGCGCGGGCGCGGGACTCGTCCCGGCGCTGCTGCTCTACGCCGTGGGGATCAGGGTGCTGCGTCCGGTTCCGGTCCCCGCCGGTCCTGCCCCTGTCGCCGAGACGGAGCCGAGCCGCCCGGCCACTCGCTGAGGACGCTGTCGGTCGTCGTGATGTACACGGTGATCGTGGTGTGCGCGGGGCGGGGGCGTGGGAGCAGGGTGAGGACGAGGGCCAGGTAGTCGCGGGCCAGTCGGGCCCAGGGGCGGGAGGGTTTGCCCGGGGGTTCGGGGCTGCAGGGGGGCCGGGCCCCGGCGGGGACGTCGCCGGTGACGGCGGTCGGGTCGGCAACGGTCAGCGTGTTGTCGGCGCCGATGACACCGGCGAGGACGGCCAGTGCTTCGGTGCCGGTGAGGCCGGTGAGGGCAGCGAGAGCTTCCGTGTCGGCGAGACCCGTCAGGGTGGACAGGGCATCGGTGTCCGCGAGACCGATGAGGGCGGCCAGTGCTTCGGTGCCGGTGAGGGCAGAAGCGATGCTCACGTCGTCCGCACCCGGGAGAGCCGTCGCGGCGGTCAGCGCGCTGGTGTCGGCGGAACCGGTGGGGCGCCGTTCGCGAGCCAAGCGCTGCCGGAGGTCCGCCGTCGCGTGGCGCAGAGCCGAGGTGAAAGTGACGGGGACGCGAACCGTACTCGCGGCGGCCTCGAACGCCGGGACCGGCGGCAATGCCACGCCTGATGCCGCGCGGCTGAGGAGCGTGCGTATACCCATGCCCCGCATCTTTGCGAGCACCGTGGGCGCAGGCGCCTTCTCGGGGTCCACGCGAGTGACGGATCAGTGAGGGCCGGGGGGCGGGGCGGGTGACCGGGGCGGGCCGGTGCCCCGGCCGAGGCGTGGGTCAGAGGCGTGCCTCCGAGGCATGTCTCCAAGGCCCGGCTCAGGCAAGGCTCGGCGTGGCTCCGAGGCATGCCTCCGAGTCCGGCTCAGGCAAGACTCCGGCGCCCGGGGCTCGGGCGGACGACGGCCCGAGGCCAGGGCGAGACCTCGGCACCCCAGACCAGCCGGGAAGCCCGACGCACCTCCGGCTCAGGCGAGCCGCAGTGTCCGGCCGAGGCGGCACCCCGGCGGCCTGGCAGAGACGGCACCCGGGCTGCGACGGTCTCCCCCGGGTCGGCCATGCGGACCCTGGCACCACGCCCCCTGCCGGGGCGGGACCCGGGCCACGGGAGGAAACCCCCCGCCCACCCGGCCACCGCACCCGATCCGCCCGGCGGGCTAGTGCGCCGCCGACTCCCAGTCCGGGCCCGCGCCCACCGAGACGCCCAGCGGGACGCGGAGGTGGACGGCGTTCGCCATCTCGCGGCGGACCAGTTCCTCGGCGGCGGGCCGCTCCCCGGGGGCGATCTCCAGCACGATTTCGTCGTGGACCTGGAGGAGCATGCGGGAGGCGAGGCCCGCCTCCTTCAGTGCGTCGTCGACCTTGAGCATGGCGATCTTGACGATGTCGGCCGCGGTGCCCTGGATGGGCGCGTTGAGGGCCATCCGCTCGGCGGCCTCGCGGCGCTGGCGGTTGTCGCTGTTGAGGTCGGGGAGGTAGCGGCGGCGTCCGAAGAGCGTCGCCGTGTAGCCCGTGGCCCGGGCCTCGTCGACCGCCCGGCGCAGATAGTCCCGTACGCCGCCGAACCGCTCGAAGTACGCGTCCATCAGGGCGCGGGCCTCCGCCGCCTCGATGTTCAGCTGCTGGGAGAGGCCGAAGGCGGACAGGCCGTAGGCCAGGCCGTACGACATGGCCTTGATCTTGCGGCGCATCTCGGCGTCGACCCCGGTCGGCTCGACCGCGAAGACCTGGGAAGCGGCCGTGGTGTGCAGGTCCTCGCCCGAGGTGAAGGCCTCGATCAGGCCCTCGTCCTCGGAGAGGTGCGCCATCACGCGCAGCTCGATCTGGCTGTAGTCGGCCGTCATCAGCGACTCGAAGCCCTCACCGACGACGAAGCCGCGGCGGATGGCGCGGCCCTCGTCGGTGCGGACCGGGATGTTCTGCAGGTTCGGGTCGGTCGAGGACAGGCGGCCGGTGGCGGCGACCGTCTGGTTGAACGTGGTGTGGATGCGGCCGTCCGCGGCGATCGTCTTGATCAGGCCCTCGACGGTCACGCGGAGCTTGGCCTGCTCGCGGTGACGGAGCATGATCACCGGGAGCTCGTTGTCCGTCTGGCCGGCGAGCCAGGCCAGGGCGTCGGCGTCCGTGGTGTAGCCGGTCTTGGTCCGCTTGGTCTTGGGCAGGGCCAGCTCGCCGAAGAGGACCTCCTGGAGCTGCTTGGGCGAGCCCAGGTTGAACTCGTGCCCGGCCGCCGCATGGGCCTCCTTGACCGCCTGCTGGACCGCGCCGGCGAACATCTGCTCCATGGCCTCCAGGTGGGACCGGTCCGCCGCGATGCCGTGCCGCTCCATGCGGGCGAGCAGCGCGGACGTGGGCAGCTCAATGTCACGCAGCAGGTCGGCGGCGCCGACCTCCTCCAGACGGCCCTCGAAGGCCTGGCCCAGGTCGAGGACGGCACGGGCCTGGATCATCAGGGCCTCGGCCTCGGCGCCGTCGTCCGCCCCGAAGGCGAGCTGGCCGTCGGCCGCGGCGGCCGGCGTCAGCTCACGGTGCAGGTACTCCAGGGACAGCGCGTCCAGGTCGAAGGAGCGGCGGCCCGGCTTGACCAGGTAGGCGGCGAGCGCGGTGTCCATGCGCACGCCCTCGACGCTCCAGCCGTGCTCGGCGAAGACACGCATGGCGCCCTTGGCGTTGTGGAGCACCTTGGGCCGTGCGGCGTCGGCGAGCCAGGCCGCGAAGGCCCGCTCGTCGGCCTCGTCGAGCTCGGAGGGGTCGAACCAGGCGGCGGGGCCCTCGGGCGCGGCGAGGGCGACCTCGGCGACCGAGCCGGTGCCGAGCCCCCAGGTGTCGACCGTGGCGATGCCGAGGGGCTGCGTGCCGTGCTCGGTGAGCCAGGCGGACAGCTCGCCGGTGCCGAGCACCGTGCCGTCCAGCTCCACGCCCTCGGAGCTGACCGGGGTGGTCTCGGCCTCCTCGGCGCCCGGGTCGACGGCGAAGAGCCGCTCGCGCAGCGACGGGTTACGGATCTCCAGGGTGTCCAGGATCATCGCGACGGCCTTGCGGTCGTAGGCCGCGCGCTCCAGCTCGGTGACGCCCTTGGGGAGCTCGACGCGGCGTTCCAGCTCGGTGAGCCGGCGGTTGAGCTTGACGGACTCCAGGTGGTCGCGGAGGCTCTGGCCGGCCTTGCCCTTGACCTCCTCGGCGCGCTCGACGAGCTCGGCGAACGAGCCGAACTGGTTGATCCACTTCGCGGCGGTCTTCTCGCCGACGCCGGGGATGCCGGGGAGGTTGTCGGAGGGGTCGCCGCGCAGGGCCGCGAAGTCGGGGTACTGCGCGGGCGTCAACCCGTACTTCTCGAATACCTTCTCCGGGGTGAAGCGGGTGAGCTCGGAGACGCCCTTGGTCGGGTACAGCACCGTCGTGTGCTCGCTGACCAGCTGGAAGGAGTCGCGGTCGCCGGTGACGATCAGCACCTCGAAGCCCTCGGCCTCGGCCTGGGTGGCGAGCGTGGCGATGACGTCATCCGCCTCGAAGCCGTCCACCGCGAAGCGCTGGGCGCCCATCGCGTCCAGGAGCTCGCCGATCAGCTCGACCTGGCCCTTGAACTCGTCCGGGGTCTTGGAGCGGTTGGCCTTGTACTCCGTGAACTCCTGGGACCGCCAGGTCTTGCGGGAGACGTCGAAGGCGACCGCGAAGTGCGTGGGCGCCTCGTCGCGCAGCGTGTTGGCGAGCATCGACGCGAAGCCGTAGATCGCGTTCGTCGGCTGGCCCGTCGCGGTGGTGAAGTTCTCCGCGGGCAGCGCGAAGAACGCGCGGTAGGCCAGCGAGTGCCCGTCCATGAGCATCAGTCGCGGCCGGCTGCCGCCGGAGGTCTGGTCGGTCGTCTTCGATGCTGTCTCTGCCACGCCCCCGATCCTGCCACGCCCCACTGACACTCGGCCCCGCCCCCGCGAGTGCCGGGCCTGGGCGCACCCCACGGGGACACCGCCCACCCCCGCCGTCACACCCCACGGAAACACCGCCCACCCCCGCCATCGCACCCCACGGGAACACCGCCCACCCCCGCCGTCACACCCCACGGGAACACCGCCCACCCCCGCCATCGCACCCCACGGGGGACATTGCTCACCCCCGCCATCGCACCCCACGGGACATTGCTCACGCCCGTGATCGCCGCCTCCCGGACCGACTGCACTCGCTGTCACCCCTGCGTGCGAGGATGCGGAGGCCTACCTCACAGCGCAGTCGAAGGGGAGTGTGCGATGGCGTCGAAGCCGCCCAAGAGCGATCCGGTCCAGGACGCGCCGCAGGTCGCCGGGCCGAAGCACGCGGCCGCGGGGCTCCCGGCCATCGGGCACACGCTGCGGATCGCCCAGCAGCAGATGGGCGTGAAGCGCACCGCGCTGACGCTGCTGAGCGTGAACCAGAAGGACGGCTTCGACTGCCCGGGCTGCGCCTGGCCCGAGCCGGAGCACCGGCACAAGGCGGAGTTCTGCGAGAACGGCGCGAAGGCCGTGGCCGAGGAGGCCACCCTGCGCCGGGTCACGCCCGAGTTCTTCGCCGCGCACCCGGTCGCCGACCTGGCCGGCCGCAGCGGCTACTGGCTGGGGCAGCAGGGCCGGCTCACCCACCCCATGTACCTGCCCGAGGGCGGCTCGCACTACGAGCCGGTCACCTGGGAGCGCGCCTTCGACATCATCGCCGAGGAGATCGCCGCGCTCGCGTCCCCGGACGAGGCCCTGTTCTACACCTCCGGCCGCACGAGCAACGAGGCCGCGTTCCTCTACCAGCTGTTCGCCCGCGAGCTCGGCACGAACAACCTGCCGGACTGCTCGAACATGTGCCATGAGTCGTCCGGGTCGGCCCTGTCGGAGACGATCGGCATCGGCAAGGGCAGTGTCCTGCTGGAGGACCTCCACAAGGCCGACCTGATCATCGTCGCCGGGCAGAACCCGGGGACGAACCACCCGCGCATGCTGTCCGCGCTGGAGAAGGCCAAGGGCAACGGCGCGAAGATCATCAGCGTCAACCCGCTGCCGGAGGCGGGCCTGGAGCGTTTCAAGAACCCGCAGACCCCGCAGGGCATGGTCAAGGGCGCCGCGCTCACGGACCTGTTCCTGCAGATCCGCATCGGCGGTGACCAGGCCCTGTTCCGCCTGCTGAACAAGCTGATCCTGGAGACGGACGGCGCGGTCGACGAGGCGTTCGTGCGGGAGCACACGCACGGCTACGAGGAGTTCACCGAGGCCGCCCGCGCCGCCGACTGGGACGAGACGCTCACGGCGACCGGCCTGACCCGGGAGGAGGTCGAGAAGACCCTGCGGATGGTCCTGGCCTCCGAACGCACCATCGTGTGCTGGGCGATGGGCCTCACCCAGCACAAGCACTCCGTCCCCACGATCAGGGAAGTCGTCAACTTCCTCCTGCTGCGCGGCAACATCGGCCGTCCGGGCGCGGGCGTGTGCCCGGTGCGCGGGCACTCGAACGTGCAGGGCGACCGCACGATGGGCATCTTCGAGCGGCCCGCCCCGGCGTTCCTGGACGCCCTGGAGAGGGAGTTCGGCTTCGCGCCCCCGCGCGAGCACGGCTATGACGTCGTACGCGCCATCCGCGCCCTGCGCGACGGCGAGGCGAAGGTCTTCTTCGCCATGGGCGGCAACTTCGTGGCGGCGTCCCCCGACACGGACGTCACCGAGGCGGCCATGCGCCGGGCCCGGCTGACCGTGCACGTGTCGACGAAGCTGAACCGTTCGCACGCGGTCACGGGCGCGCGTGCCCTGATCCTGCCGACACTGGGCCGCACCGAGCGTGATCTCCAGGGCGGCGGCGAGCAGTTCGTGACGGTCGAGGACTCGATGGGCATGGTGCACGCCTCCCGGGGCCGCCTGGAGCCCGCGAGCCGGCACCTGCTGTCGGAGCCGGCCATCGTCAGCCGGCTCGCCCGCCGCGTGCTCGGCGAGGACAGCCGCACGCCGTGGGAGGAGTTCGAGAAGGACTACGCGACGATCCGGGACCGCATCGCGCGCGTGATCCCCGGCTTCGAGGACTTCAACGCGCGCGTGGCCCGTCCTGGCGGCTTCGCCCTCCCCCACGCCCCGCGCGACGAGCGCCGCTTCCCCACGGCCACCGGCAAGGCCAACTTCACCGCCGCGCCCGTGGAGTACCCGCGGCTGCCCGAGGGCCGCCTGCTGTTGCAGACGCTGCGCTCGCACGACCAGTACAACACCACGATCTACGGCCTCGACGACCGTTACCGGGGCATCCGCAACGGCCGCCGGGTGGTGCTGGTCCACCCCGAGGACGCACGGGCCCTGAAGCTGGCGGACGGTGTCTACGTGGACCTGGTCAGCGAGTGGAAGGACGGCGTGGAGCGCAGGGCGCCCGGTTTCCGGGTCGTGCACTACCCGACGGCCCGGGGCTGCGCCGCCGCGTACTACCCGGAGACCAACGTGCTGGTGCCGCTGGACGCCACCGCGGACACCAGTAACACCCCGGCCAGCAAGTCCGTCGTGGTGCGTCTGGAACAATCGGCGACCGACTGAGCGTTTGCTCAGTGACACAGGCAGCCGAGTGCCGAGGACGAACGGAGCCGGGCCCGATGGGTGAGCAGCAGCATGTGAAGTTCCCGCAAGAGGTCATCGACGAGTACGCCGCGCTCGGCGTGGACCTCCTGGCCCTGTTCTCCGCGGGCCACCTCGGGAACCGGATGGGCGTCCAGATCTCCGAGGCGTCGGCGGACCGGGTCGTCGGCACGATGCCGGTGGAGGGCAACACCCAGCCCTACGGCCTGCTGCACGGCGGGGCCTCCGCGGTGCTGGCCGAGACCCTCGGCTCGATCGGGTCGATGCTGCACGGCGGCAGCTCCAAGATCGCCGTGGGTGTCGACCTGAACTGCACCCACCACCGAGGCGTGCGCTCCGGACTGGTCACAGGCGTGGCCACGCCCGTGCACCGGGGGCGGTCGACCGCCACGTACGAAATCGTCATCACGGATGAAAACGACAAAAGGGTCTGCACGGCCCGGCTGACCTGCCTCCTGCGGGACGTGAAGCCGGGCGACGAGGACCTCATCCGCGGGGCGAACTGACCCCCGCGGTCCGGCCGACGCAGGGAAACCCTGGCGGGGCGGGCGCGCTCTCCTCGCGACCGCCCCCCAACACACCGAGGTCGGCGCGCTCGCGGCCGCCTGAGGCGACGACGGCGACCCCGCGGCCCCCGACCGGGTCCACTCGGTCTGCGCCGGCACCATGAGCACCGCCGGCTTCCCGCAGGCCGCCTTCCCCACCCCACCCCCCTCCCCTACCGTGGCCCCATGAGGCTGCGCCCATGAGCGGCATCGGCCCCGTCGAACCGGCCGACTCGACGGACGAGGAACGCAGTTACGACGTCGTCGGCAGCGGCGCGTCGCGTCCTGGCGACCGGCTCTCCGGTCGTTGGAGCGGACTCCCGCCCGGGCGGAGGAGGGCGGTCGTCGCGGCGGCCGTGATCGCCGTCGCCACGGCCTCGGCCCTCGGGCTCCCCCAAGCCCTCGCGCCCGACCGACACCCCCCGCCGTACGACCCGTCACCCGCCCCCGCCCCCTGGCCCGCGACCGTCACCGCCTGGCACTACCTCGGTCGCGCCGAACCCCTCAACTCACCTGGAAAGACTGGGCGGTTCCGCTTCACCGTCACCGTCGAACGCGGCCCCGCCGTCACCCTCCGGGTCGTCGGCACCTCCTACCCGGGGCTCACCGCCCGCGCCGTCCCCGGCCCGGCCTTCACCGTGCCCGCGGGCACACCCCGCGGCATCACCGTGGAAATCACCGTTTCCGATTGCGCGGCGCTCCCGCCGGAAGTCGATCACCCTTTTCTCGACGTAACGCTCCGTAACGCGCGCGCAATACAACACCACAGTTTCATCTTCGGCCGCGCCTACGCCCGGGACCTTTCCGATCTCTTCCGGGCCGCGTGCGGCCCGAGGACCACACGATCTCAGCCATGGCCAACCGGAAGTGCGGGTTCTCAGAATGCGGACCTCGCCGAAAATCCACCAAACCCGTCGAGAGGACCCGCCGTCGAGACCGGGCATCCACGCCGTCATAACAAGAAAGTCACAAGCGAGCCCGCGCCGCTGACCCTGCCCTTACCCCGGGCTTAGAGTCACGGCCAGTCACCGCTCCATCGGGAGTTCGGTACCAGCGCGGCACTCACCCCCCGACCAGGGCGGGGCCTGCCTGTGAAAGGACTGATTGTGCGACAGCGTTCCTTGGTGATTCTTACCTCCGTTCTCACGACCGGAGCTCTGACTCTCACCGCCTGCGGTTCCCGAGACGACAGCGGTGACAAGGGCGGAGACAACGGGAGCGGCACCACGCTGACCATCGGCGTCGACGCCCCGCTCTCCGGTGAGAACTCCACCACCGGCCTCGGCATCCAGTACGGCGCCCAGATCGCCGTCGACGACGCCAACAAGAACAACTGGGTCCCGGGCGTGAAGTTCAAGCTCAAGGCCCTGGACGACAAGGCGCAGCCCGCCACCGGCCAGTCCAACGCCACCAGCATCGTCGGCGACAAGACCTCCGTCGGCGCCGTCGGCCCGCTGAACTCCGGCGTCGCCCAGACGATGCAGCAGGTCTTCGCCTCGGCCAACATGGTCCAGATCTCCCCGGCGAACACCAACCCCGAGCTGACCCAGGGCAAGAACTGGCAGACGGACAAGAAGCGTCCCTACAAGACGTACTTCCGCACCGCCACCACCGACGAACTGCAGGGCAGCTTCGCCGCCGGCTACGCGTACAACGGCCTCAAGAAGAAGAAGGCCTTCGTCGTCGACGACAAGCAGACCTACGGCGCCGGCCTCGCGAAGATCTTCGCCGAGCAGTACAAGAAGCTCGGCGGCAAGGTCGCCGGCACCGACCACGTCAACACCGGCGACAAGGACTTCGGCTCCCTCGTCACGAAGATCAAGAACTCCGGCGCCGACCTGCTCTACTACGGCGGCCAGTACGACGAGTCCGCGCTGATCACCAAGCAGCTCAAGGACGCCGGCGTCAAGATCCCGCTGTTCGGCGGCGACGGCATGTTCGCCTCCACCTACATCGAGGCCGCCGGCAAGTCCTCCGAGGGCGACCTCGCCACCGCCATCGGCGTCCCCGCCGACACCCTGCCCGCGGCCAAGACGTTCATCCAGACGTACAAGGACAAGGGTTACAAGGGCGACTACGGCGCGTACGGCGCCTACGCCTACGACGCCACCACCGCCATCATCAAGGCCGTCAAGGCCGCCGCCGACGCCAACGGCGGCAAGGTGCCCACCGACATCAACGACCTGCGCTCCAAGGTCGTCGACGGTGTCCAGAAGTCCGACTTCGAAGGCCTCACCGGCAAGATCTCCTTCGACCAGTACGGCGACACCACCAACAAGCAGCTGACGGTCTACCAGGTCGAGAAGGGTGCCTGGAACGACGTGGAGACCGGCACCGCCGACCTGCAGTAACCCGGCCCGCCACAACGCCACACCACGGGCCGCGCGGAAGGGGACCCCGACCGCGCGGCCCGTTTCCACACCCCCACACAGCACGCGACCACGCACACATCCAGTGCACACGACCACCAGCGACATGGAGGCCATGCGGTGAACACCCTGCCGCAGCAGCTGGCCAACGGGCTGCTTCTCGGCTCGATGTACGGGCTGATCGCCATCGGCTACACGATGGTGTACGGCATCGTCCAGCTCATCAACTTCGCGCACGGCGAGATCTTCATGACCGGGGCCTTCGGCGCCCTCACGGTCTACTTCTACATCCTGCCCGACGGCACCTCGATGGCCATCGCCGTACCGATGATGCTCATCGGCGGCGCCCTCGTGGCCATCCTCATCGCCGTCGGGGCGGAACGGTTCGCCTACCGCCCCCTGCGCGGAGCACCACGCCTGGCACCGCTCATCACGGCCATCGGCCTCTCCCTGGCCCTCCAGGAGGTCGTGCGCAACTTCTACCCCGGCGCCGACCGCGCCCGCGCCTTCCCCGGCCTCGACGCCACCCACGACATCGGCTCCGTCACCATCAAGGACGCCGACATCTTCCTCATCCTCGCCGCCATCCTCTGCATGGCCGCCCTCGCGATCTTCGTCCGCCGCAGCCGCACCGGCCGCGCCATGCAGGCCACCGCGCAGGACCCCGACACCGCGCAGCTGATGGGCATCGACACCAACCGCATCATCGTCATCGCCTTCGCCATCGGCGGGTTCTTCGCCGCCGTCGCCGCCGTCGCCTACGGACTCAAATACGGCAACGTCGACTACCGCATGGGCTTCCTCATGGGCCTCAAGGCCTTCACCGCGGCCGTCCTCGGCGGCATCGGCAACATCTACGGCGCCATGCTCGGCGGCGTCGTCCTCGGCATCGCCGAAACCCTCGCCTCCGCCTACATCGACGAGATCCCCGGCATGCAGCAGCTCGGCGGCCAGAGCTGGGCCAACGTGTGGGCCTTCTGCCTCCTCATCCTCGTGCTCCTCTTCAGGCCACAGGGCCTGCTCGGCGAGCGCGTCGCGGACAGGGCGTGATCACATGACCGAGACGACCAAGACGCCGGTGCCGGACGCCGCCCCCACCCCGCCGCCCGCACCGCGTGGACTCATACCCCTGCCCGCAACGGCCGCCCGCGCCCTGCTGCTCGCCGGCGGCATCGCCACCACCGCCTCCACGTTCCTCGCCTGGACCTGGACCGCCGAATTCCCCGGCAAGCTCACCATCAACGGCTACCCCGGCGGCCTGCAGTGGCTGACCTTCACCGCCGGCGTCCTCACCGCCCTGTTCGCCCTCGCCTCCTACGGCATCCGCGGCCTCGGCTGGCTCCTGCCCGCCCGCAACAACGCGCCACTCGCCCTCACCGCACTCGGCGGCTTCACCGTCACCTGGTTCACCGTCATCGCCATCAGCGCCAAGCTCGGCGGCGTCGTCAACCTCGAACCCGGTGGCTGGATCGCGGCCATCGCCTCCCTGCTGCCCGTCCTCGGCGCCTTCGCCCTCCCCCAGGAGCGCACCGCCACCGACAGCACCAAGGAAGCCCTCAAGGCCTACATCGCCAAGCCCGACCACATCCCCGCCGCCCAGGCCATCGCGCCCTGGATCCAACGGGCCGTCATCACCGTGGTCACCATCATCGGCCTCGGCGTCTTCACCTACGGCATCGACACCGAGTACGGCGAACTCTTCATCGGCTACCTCTTCGTCGTCACCTTCGCCATGTGGGCAGTGCACACCGCCGGCCTCATGGACCGCTTCTCGGCCCTCGTCGCCGCCAACCGCAGCTTCACCCTCGCCATGGGCTTCGCCGCGGCCATCGCCTTCCCCTTCACCCAGACCGACGACCACTACGCCAACATCGGCGTCAACATCCTGATCTTCGGGACCGTCGCCCTCGGCCTCAACATCGTCGTCGGCCTCGCCGGACTCCTCGACCTCGGATACGTCGCCTTCCTCGGCGTCGGCGCCTACACCGCCGCCCTCGTCTCCGGCTCCGAGTTCTCCACCATCTCCGGCGTCCACCTGCCCTTCTGGGCCTCCGCCCTGGCCGGCGCCGCCGCATCCCTCGTCTTCGGCGTCCTCATCGGCGCCCCGACCCTGCGACTGCGCGGCGACTACCTCGCCATCGTCACCCTCGGCTTCGGAGAGATCTTCCGCATCGCCGTCAACAACATGGACGGCGACTCCGGACCCGACGTCACCAACGGCCCGAACGGCATCCCCGCCATCCCCGACCTCAACCTCTTCGGATTCAACCTCGGCCAGGCCCACGACATCGGCGGATTCACCCTCGGCCGCTTCGCCAACTACTACCTGCTCATGGTCCTCATCATGGCCATCGTGGTCCTCGTCTACACGCGTGCCGCGGACTCCCGCATCGGCCGCTCCTGGATCGCCATCCGCGAGGACGAGACCGCCGCCACCGCCATGGGCATCAACGGCTTCCGCGTCAAGCTCGTCGCCTTCGCCCTCGGCGCCGCCCTCGCCGGCCTCGCCGGCACCGTCAGCGCCCACGTCACCTACAGCGTCGTCCCCACGCCGTACCAGTTCGCCGGCTCCACCCCGCCCAACTCCGCGTTCCTCCTGGCCGCGGTCGTCCTCGGCGGCATGGGCACCGTGGCCGGACCACTCCTCGGCGCGGCCCTGCTCTACCTGCTCCCCGAGAAGCTGGTCTTCCTCCAGGACAAGTCGCTCCTCGCCTTCGGCATCGCGCTCATCCTCCTGATGCGCTTCCGCCCCGAAGGCATCATCGCCAACCGCCGGCGCCAGCTCGAATTCCACGAGACCGGCCAACTCGACGTACCCAAACAGACCACGCTGACCGACGAACCGGCCGTCACCAAGGCGGGGGCGTAAGAAACATGACCACACCTGTACTCGAAGCACGCGACGTCACGATGCGCTTCGGCGGCCTCACCGCCGTACGCTCCGTCGACTTCACGGTCAACGCCGGCGAAATCGTCGGCCTCATCGGACCCAACGGCGCCGGCAAGACCACCTTCTTCAACTGCCTGACCGGCCTGTACGTCCCCACCGAGGGCACCGTCTCCTACAAGGGCACCGTCCTCCCCCCGAAGCCCCACCTGGTCACCCAGGCCGGCATCGCCCGCACCTTCCAGAACATCCGCCTGTTCGCCAACATGACGGTCCTGGAAAACGTCCTCGTCGGCCGCCACACCCGCACCAAGGAAGGCCTCTGGTCCGCCCTCCTGCGCGGCCCCGGCTTCAAGAAGGCCGAACGCGCCAGCGAGGAACGCGCCATGGAACTCCTCGAGTTCATCGGCCTCGCCCACAAGCGCGACCACCTCGCCCGCAACCTCCCCTACGGCGAACAGCGCAAACTCGAGATCGCCCGCGCCATGGCCTCCGAGCCCGGCCTGCTGCTCCTCGACGAACCCACCGCCGGCATGAACCCCCAGGAGACGCGCGCCACCGAGGAACTCGTCTTCGCCATCCGCGACAAGGGCATCGCCGTCCTCCTCATCGAGCACGACATGCGCTTCGTCTTCAACCTCTCCGACCGCGTCGCCGTCCTCGTCCAGGGCGAAAAACTCGTCGAAGGCACCTCCGACGTCGTCCAGGCCGACGAGCGCGTCGTCGCCGCCTACCTCGGCGAGCCCTTCGAAGGCGACCCCGGCCAGGCCGAAGCCGCCGAGGTCGAGGCCGCCGAAGCCGCCGCCGACGCGACCAGCACCACCAGCAGCACCAAGGGAGAAGCCCAGTGACCGCACTCCTCGAGGTCGAGGACCTCCGGGTCTCCTACGGCAAGATCGAAGCCGTCAAGGGCATCTCCTTCAGCGTCGAAGCCGGCCAGGTCGTCACCCTCATCGGCACCAACGGCGCCGGCAAGACCACCACCCTGCGCACCCTGTCGGGCCTGCTCAAGCCCACCTCAGGGAAGATCCTCTTCGACGGCAAGCCGCTCAACGGCGTCGCCGCCCACAAGATCGTCGCCCTCGGCCTCGCCCACTCCCCCGAAGGCCGGCACATCTTCCCCCGCCTCACCATCGCCGAGAACCTCCAGCTCGGAGCCTTCCTCCGCAAGGACAAGGACGGCATCGAAAAGGACATCCAGCGCGCCTACGACCTCTTCCCCATCCTCGGGGAACGCCGCAAGCAGGCCGCCGGAACCCTCTCGGGCGGCGAACAGCAGATGCTCGCCATGGGCCGCGCCCTCATGTCCCAGCCCAAGCTCCTCATGCTCGACGAGCCCTCCATGGGCCTCTCCCCGATCATGATGCAGAAGATCATGGCGACGATCTCGGAGCTGAAGTCCCAGGGCACGACGATCCTCCTCGTCGAGCAGAACGCCCAGGCCGCGCTCTCCCTCGCCGACCAGGGCCACGTCATGGAGGTCGGCAACATCGTCCTCTCCGGAACCGGGCAGGACCTGCTGCACGACGAATCCGTGCGCAAGGCGTACCTGGGCGAGGACTGAGGTCCCGGCCTGTACGCCGAGAGGCCCGCTCCCCTTCGAACCGGAAGGGGAGCGGGCCTCTCTCGTCCGTGACTCAGCCCTTGTTGGCCTTCTTCTCGTCGGCGTCCTCGATGACGGCCTCCGCGACCTGCTGCATCGACATCCGACGGTCCATCGACGTCTTCTGGATCCAGCGGAAGGCCGCCGGCTCCGACAGCCCGTACTCCGTCTGCAGAATCGACTTCGCCCGGTCCACCAGCTTGCGCGTCTCCAGCCGGAGCGTGAGGTCGGCGACCTCCTTCTCCAGCTCCTTCAGCTCCGTGAACCGCGAGACGGCCATCTCGATCGCCGGCACGACGTCGCTCTTGCTGAACGGCTTCACCAGATAGGCCATGGCACCGGCGTCCCGGGCCCGCTCCACCAGATCCCGCTGCGAGAACGCGGTCAGCATCAGCACCGGCGCGATGCTCTCCTCCGCGATCTTCTCCGCCGCGGAGATACCGTCCATCTTCGGCATCTTCACGTCCAGGATCACCAGATCGGGCCGGTGCTCACGAGCCAGCTCCACCGCCTGCTCACCGTCACCGGCCTCACCGACGACGCTGTACCCCTCCTCCTCCAGCATCTCTTTGAGATCGAGCCGGATCAGCGCCTCGTCCTCGGCGATGACGACCCGCGTCGTCATCGGAGGCACGTGCGACTTGTCCTCATCAGGCACGTCAACAGGCTGGGGCGACTCGGGGGCACTCACGTGGGCTCCTTGGTAGGGGCAGGCCGGTACTGCTCCCAAGAGCGTACCTAGCTGCGGTATGGTGGTCAGGCAGTGGGTCGAGGTTGACCTTCGATTCGCAGGAGCTCCGGTAGTCCAATCGGCAGAGACGATACCCTCAAAAGGTATTCAGTGTGGGTTCGAGTCCCACCCGGGGCACTTTTCCTTCAAGTCCAAGGATCACCCAGAAAGCGGATGTCCACGTTCTCGTGAACATCCGCTTTTCGCTGCGTGTCGCCATGACCGCACTCCCACAGTGGCCTCATGTACGACGTCAGCACACGCAAACGAGCACTCGCGCTGGTGACCCAGGGCCGCAGCCTGAATTCGGTGAGCCGCGAAACGGGCATCTCCCGAGCCGCCATCCGTTCCTGGCAGGACCGCATCGAGCCGCGCCTTCGTATGCCACATCCAGACCCCGGCCCACCATCTGACGAGTCCGCATACGCCTACCTCCTGGGCCTCTACCTCGGTGATGGTTGCATGAGCCCCCACCCGCGTGGCGGCTACTACCTCAGGATTGCTTGTGCGGACGCCTGGCCCGGGCTCATCGAGGAGTGCCGTAGGGCCATCGGGAGGGTGCGCCCTGGCGTAGGCGTCTACGTCGCGCAAAAGCAGGGCTGTGTCGCGGTCACCAGCTATTCCCGGAGCTGGCCGGTCCTCTTCCCGCAACACGGACCCGGCAAGAAGCACGAGCGGCCCATTGTTCTCGAACCCTGGCAACAGGCCATCGTCGACGCCCACCCCTGGGAATTCATCCGCGGTCTCATCCACTCCGACGGCTGTCGGATCACCAACTGGACGACCCGGATGGTCGCCGGTGAGCGGAAGCGCTACGAGTATCCCCGGTACTTCTTCACCAACGTCTCCGACGACATCCGGCGGCTGTACACCGACACCCTGGACAAGCTCGGCATCGAGTGGACGCACTGCACCCGTAACGGCAACCCGTTCAACATCTCCGTTGCCCGCAAAGCCTCCGTCGCTCTCATGGACGCCCACGTCGGGCCCAAGTACTGACCCGGCTACTCCGCGATGTGGTGGACGCGGACCATGTTCGTCGAGCCCGACACCCCGGGTGGGGAGCCCGCCGTGATGACGACCGTGTCGCCCGGCCGACAGCGGCCGTAACGCAACAGCAGTTCGTCGACCTGGTCGACCATCGCGTCCGTGGAGTCGACGCACGGGCCGAGGAAGGTCTCGACGCCCCAGGTCAGGCTGAGTTGCGAGCGGGTGGCCTGGTCGGGGGTGAAGGCGAGGAGGGGGATCGGGGAGCGGTAGCGGGAGAGGCGGCGGGCCGTGTCGCCTGACTGGGTGAAGGCGACCAGGAAGCGAGCGCCCAGGAAGTCGCCGATCTCGGCAGCCGCGCGGGCGAGCGCGCCGCCCTGGGTGCGGGGTTTGTTGCGTTCGGTCAGAGGCGGGAGGCCCTTCGCCAGGATGTCCTCCTCCGCCGCTTCGACGATGCGGGCCATCGTGCGGACCGTCTCGATCGGGTGCTTGCCGACGCTCGTCTCGCCGGACAGCATCACCGCGTCGGTGCCGTCGATGACGGCGTTGGCGACGTCGGAGGCCTCGGCCCGGGTGGGCCGGGCGTTGTCGATCATCGAGTCGAGCATCTGGGTGGCGACGATGACCGGTTTGGCGTTGCGTTTGGCGAGTTTGATGGCGCGTTTCTGGACGATCGGGACGTGTTCCAGTGGCATTTCGACGCCGAGGTCTCCGCGGGCGACCATGATGCCGTCGAATGCGGCGACGATGTCGTCGATGGTGTCGACGGCCTGGGGTTTTTCGATTTTGGCGATGACGGGGAGGCGGCGGCCTTCTTCGTCCATGATGCGGTGGACGTCCTGGATGTCGCGGCCGGAGCGGACGAAGGAGAGGGCGATGACGTCGAATCCGGTGCGCAGGGCCCAGCGGAGGTCGTCTTCGTCCTTTTTGGAGAGGGCGGGGACGGAGACGGCGACGCCGGGGAGGTTGAGGCCTTTGTGGTCGGAGATCACTCCGCCTTCGAGGACGGTGGTGTGGACGCGGGGGCCGTCGACCGTGGTGACTTCGAGGCAGACTCTGCCGTCGTCGATGAGGATGCGTTCGCCGGGCGTGACGTCGGTGGCGAGGCCGGCGTAGGTGGTGCCGCAGATGTGGCCGTCGCCTTCGATGCCTTCTTCGACGGTCATGGTGAAGGTGTCGCCGCGTTCGAGGAGTACGGGGCCTTCGGTGAAGTGGCCGAGTCGAATTTTGGGGCCTTGAAGGTCGGCGAGGAGGCCGACGCTGCGACCGGTCTCGTCGGCGGCCTTGCGGACCCGGTGGTAGCGCTCCTCGTGTTCGGCGTGGCCGCCGTGGCTGAGGTTGAAGCGGGCTACGTCCATTCCGGCGTCGACCAGGTGTTTGATCTGGTCGTACGAGTCGGTGGCGGGCCCCAGGGTGCAGACGATTTTTGCTCGGCGCATGAATCGAGCCTATGAGTTACCGACTGGTAGTGAATTGGTCGAGGGTGGCCACTCAACGGACTTTGGGTTTAAGCGTTATTGACAGGTGTTGAATTGTGCGGCGGGGTGCTCCGATGAGCGCCTCAAGGCATTCGGTCCGATTTTCGAAGGAATGCCGTGGGTGTGCCTACAGCTGCGGCGGCACCATGGTGAAGCGGGCGTTGATCTGGGCGTGGACGCGTTGGCGCTGGGGTTCGAGGTCGAGGGGGGCCGGGGTGTCCTCGGGGGCGCCGGCGAAGGCGGCGGAGCGCATGCGGCCGGGGGCCTGGGGGTAGGCCGGCGGGGCGCTCTCGGCGCCGATGTCGGCGAGTTCGACGAGGGCGGAGAGGCTCGTGCCGAGGGCTTCGGCGTACTCGCGGGCGCGTTGGACGGCTTCGTGTACGGCCTTCTTGCGGGCTTCGCGGTGGGCGGGTGAGTCGGGGCGCAGGGCCCACCAGGGGCCGTCGACGCGGGTGAGCTCGAGGTCGGCGAGGCGGGTGGTGAGTTCGCCGAGGGCGGTGAAGTCGGTGAGTTCGGCGGTGACGCGGACACTGCCGTGGTAGGTGCGGACGCGTTCGCCGCGGCCGTGTTTGGTGAGTTCGGGTGTGATGGAGAAGGCGCCGGTCTCCAGGCGTTCGACGGCGTCGCCGTAGGACTTGACGAGGTCGAGGATGCCGGCGTTGCGGCGGGTGAGGTCGTCGAGGGCGGAGCGGCGGTCGCGGCCGCGGGCGGCGACGGTGATGCCGATGCGGGCGATCTCGGGGTCGACTTCGAGGCGGGCTTCGCCGCGGACGGCGATGCGGGGGGCCTCGGGTGTGCCGTAGGGGACGGCGGGCGGGGAGGCGTCTGCGGTGGCCGCGGTCATACGCCCCACTCTGTCATGTCTGGGCTGGTTGGCGGCCGGGAGTTCGGGGCCGAGTCATCAGATCGCAACCTGCCGGGTCTGTTGCGGCCGGTCGTGGACGGGTCAGAATCTACGCGCGTTATCTACGCGCGTCGTTCACAGATTCCGCAGGGGAGCCAGACATGCCGTTGAACCGCCGGAAGTTCCTGGAGAAGTCCGCCGTGACCGGGGCGGGGGTGGCGCTGGCCGGTGCGGTCTCGGCGCCGGGTGCGCAGGCGGCGGAGGCGAAGCGGGGCGCCAAGCGGTACGCGTTCACCGTGCTGGGGACGACGGACCTGCACGGCAACGTCTTCAACTGGGACTACTTCACGGACAAGGAGTTCGACGACAAGGACCACAACGACGTGGGCCTCGCGAAGGTCTCGACGCTGGTGAACCGGGTCCGTGCGGAGAAGGGCCGCCGCAACACGCTGCTGATCGACGCGGGCGACACCATCCAGGGCACGCAGCTGTCGTACTACTACGCCAAGGTCGACCCGATCACGGCCAAGGGCGGCCCGGTGCACCCGATGGCGCAGGCGATGAACGCGATGGGCTACGACGCCGCGGCGCTCGGCAATCACGAGTTCAACTACGGCATTCCGGTGCTGCGGAAGTTCGAGCAGCAGTGCGACTTCCCGTTGCTGGGTGCGAACGCGCTGGATGCGAAGACGCTGCGGCCGGCGTTCGCGCCGTACAGCATGCACCGGCTGCGCACGCCGCACGGGCGGGACGTGAAGGTGGCGGTGCTGGGGCTGACCAACCCGGGCATCGCGATCTGGGACAAGGCGAACGTGCAGGGGAAGATGACGTTCCCGGGTCTGGAGGAGCAGGCGGCGAAGTGGGTGCCGAAGCTGCGGTCGATGGGCGCGGACGTGGTCATCGTGTCGGCGCACAGCGGTTCGTCGGGGACGTCGTCCTACGGTGACCAGCTGCCGTACATCGAGAACGCGGCGGCTCTGGTGGCGGAGCAGGTGCCGGGGATCGACGCGATCCTGGTCGGGCACGCGCACACGGAGATCCCCGAGTATTTCGTCACGAACAAGAAGACCGGCAAGCAGGTCGTGCTGTCGGAGCCGCTGAAGTGGGGGCAGCGGCTGACGCTGTTCGACTTCGAGCTGGTCTTCGAGAAGGGCTGCTGGAAGGTCGAGAAGGTGGGCGCGAAGGTCCTGAACTCCAATACGGTGGAGGAGGACTCGAAGATCACGAAGCTGCTCGTCGACGAGCACGAGAAGGTCGTGGCGTACGTCAACCAGGTCATCGGCACGAACGCGGCGGAGATGACGTCGGCGGAGGCCCCGTACAAGGATGTGCCGATCATCGATCTGATCAACCACATCCAGGCGGACACGGTGAAGCAGGCGCTGGTGGGCACGGAGCACGCGTCGCTGCCGGTGCTGTCGCAGGCGGCGTGTTTCTCGCGCAGTGCGCGGATCCCGGCGGGTCAGGTGACGATCCGGGACGTGGCGGGCCTGTACGTCTTCGAGAACACGCTGGAGGCGCGTCTGATGACGGGTGCGCAGATGAAGGCGTACCTGGAGTTCTCGGCGAACTACTACGTGCAGACCGCTGCGGACGCCCCGGTGGATCCGGCGAAGCTGACGAACGCGAATGCCACGCCGGACTACAACTACGACGTGGTGAGCGGTCTGTCGTACGAGATCGACATCGCGAAGCCGGCCGGGTCGCGGGTGACGAACGTGCGGTTCGAGGGGCAGCCGCTCGCGGACGACGCGAAGTTCGTGTTCGCGGTGAACAACTACCGGGCCAATGGCGGCGGTAACTTCCCGCACGTCGCCGCGGCCCAGGTGCTGTGGTCGAACTCGGAGGAGATCCGCAACACCATGATCGCCTGGGTGAAGGCGAAGGGGTCGATCGACCCGGCCGTGTTCGCGGGGGTGGACTGGAAGCTCACCCGTAACGGCACGCCCGTGTTCTGATCCGCGCGCTTCGTCACCTTCGGTCGTCGACGAGCGGGGTCAGTGCCGGTGCCTCGCGGGGCGGCGGGACGTGCCGGCGCTGGGTGAGGCCGAAGGTGGTGAAGGCGGTGCGGCCCGGGAGGGCGTAGGTCTCGCTGCCGGTCAGGGAGTTGAGGATGATCGCGCTGCGCCAGGCGGCGAGGCCGAGGTCGGGGGCGCCGACGCCGTGGGTGTGGGTCTCGGCGTTCTGGACGTACACCGTGCCGGTGACGGACGGGTCGAGGACGAGCCGGTGGTCCTCGTCGATGCGGGGCCGTTCCTGGTTGTCGCGGCGCATGTAGGGGTCGAGGCCGGCGAGGATCCGGTCGAGGGGGCGTTCGCGGTAGCCGGTGGCGAGGACGACGGCGTCGGTGGTGAGGCGGGAGCGGCTGTCCTGGAGGGTGTGTTCCAGGTGCAGTTCGACCTTGGTCGTCGCGACGCGGCCGGCGGTGCGGACGCGGACGCCGGGGGTGAGGACGGCGTCGGGCCAGCCGCCGTGCAGGGTGCGGCGGTAGAGCTCGTCGTGCACGGCGGCGATGGTGGCGGCGTCGATGCCCTTGTGCAGTTGCCACTGGCCCTCGACGAGCCGGTCGCGGGTGGATTCGGGCAGGGCGTGGAAGTAGCGGGTGTGGTCGGGGGTGAAGTGCTCCAGGCCGAGTTTGGAGTACTCCATGGGGGCGAAGGCCTCCGTGCGGCCCAGCCAGTGCAGTTTCTCGTGTCCGGCGGGCCGGTTGCGGAGCAGGTCGAGGAAGATCTCGGCGCCGGACTGTCCGATGCCCACGACGGTGACGTGCTCGGCGGCGAGCAGGGCGGCGCGGTGGTCGAGGTAGTCGGCGGCGTGGACGACGGGTACGCCGGGTGCCTCGACGAGGGGCTTGAGGGGGTCGGGGACGTAGGGCTCGGTGCCGATGCCGAGGACGACGTTGTGGGTGTAGGTGCGGCCGAGGGCCTCGGCTTCTCCGTCGGTGTCGAGCTGGGTGTAGTCGACCTCGAAGACGTCGCGTTCGGGGTTCCAGCGGACGGCGTCGACCTGGTGGCCGAAGTGCAGGCCGGGGAGGTTCTCGCAGACCCAGCGGCAGTAGGCGTCGTATTCGGCGCGCTGGATGTGGAAGCGCTCGGCGAAGTAGAAGGGGAACAGCCGCTCGCGGGACCTGAGGTAGTTGAGGAAGGTCCAGGGGCTGGTGGGGTCGGCGAGGGACACCAGGTCGGCGAGGAACGGGACCTGGATGGTGGCGCCTTCGATGAGCAGGCCGGGGTGCCAGTCGAAGGCGGGTCGCTGGTCGTAGAAGACGGTGTCGAGGCCGTCGAGCGGGTGGGCGAGCGCGGCGAGGGAGAGGTTGACGGGGCCGATGCCGATGCCGACGAGGTCGCGGGGGGCGTCGGGTTCGGGGGTCGGGGCGGGGTTCATCGGGGGGTGTGTCCTTCCACGAGGGTGGCTCGGCTCGTTGCCGCGAGGTGCAGCAGGGCGGCCAGGTCGTCGGGCCCGGTGGCGGGGTTGAGGAGGGTGGCCTTGAGCCAGAGCCGGCCGTCGAGGCGGGCCCGGCCGAGGACGGCGGAGCCGTCGGTGAGCAGCGCGCGGCGTACGGCGGCGACGGTGGTGTCGGTGGCGCCGGTGGGGCGGAACAGCACGGTGCTGATGACGGGTGGGGCGTGCAGTTCGAAGTCGGGGTGCGCGTCGACGAGGGCGGCGAACTGCCGGGCGTGGCAGCAGACTTGGTCGACGAGCGCGCCGAGGCCGTCGCGTCCGAGGGTTTTGAGGGTGACGGCGAGTTTGAGGATGTCGGGGCGGCGGGTGGTGCGCAGGGAGCGGCCGAGGAGGTCGGGCAGTCCGGCTTCGGTGTCGTCGTCGGCGTTGAGGTAGTCGGCGCGTTGTCGCAGGGCGGTGAGGTCGTGGGCGTCGCGAACGGCGAGGAGGCCTGCGGCGACGGGCTGCCAGCCGAGTTTGTGCAGGTCGAGGGTGACGGTGTCGGCGGCGTCGAGGCCGGTGAGCCGGGTGCGGTGCCGGTCGCTGAAGAGGAGGCCTCCGCCGTAGGCGGCGTCGATGTGCAGCCGGGCGCCGTGGGCCGCGCAGTGGGCGGCGATCTCGGGCAGCGGGTCGATGAGTCCGGCGTCGGTGGTGCCGGCGGTGGCGGCGACGAGCAGCGGGCCGCTCAGGCGGGTGAGGGTCGCGTCGAGCGCGTCGGGGTCGAGGGTTCCGCCCGGGGTGGGTACGACGACGGGTTCGGGCAGTCCGAGCAGCCAGGCGGCGCGGGGCAGTGAGTGGTGGGCGTTGGCTCCGCACACGAGCCGGACGGATCCGCGGTGGGCCTCCCGGGCGAGCAGCAGGGCGAGTTGGTTGGATTCGGTGCCGCCGGTGGTGACGAGGGAGTCGGGGGTTCCGGCCGGGTGGACCTCCTGGGCCAGTGCTGTGGTGACCAGCCTCTCCAGTTCGGATGCGCCCGGTGCCTGGTCCCAGGAGTCCATCGACGGGTTGAGGGCGGAGGCGGCGAGGTCGGCGGCCGCGGCGACGGCGAGCGGGGGGCAGTGGAGGTGGGCGGCGCACAGGGGGTGGGCGGGGTCGGCGGCGGTCGCGGCGAAGGCGTGGACCAGGGTGCGGACGGCGTGCGGGTCGCCGCGGTCGGGGAGGACTTCTCCGACCGCCTTCCGGATCCGGGCAGCGACGTCCTGCGGGCCGCCCGCCGGCAGGGGCCCGCCCCGCGCCCGGGCGCCGGTGTCCAGGGCGTCGAGGACGGTGTCGAGCAATGGCCGCAGGGCGTGGGGGCCTTCGTGGCCTGAGGCGAGGGGCGGCGTGCTCATGGGGCTGACCTCCGGGGCGCGGGGCGGCGCGCCCCGGAGAGTTCAACGACCCAACCCGGGTGGAGGTACCTCCGTGCGGGAAATCCTGTCGGAGCCGCGGCGGTCCGGGCCTCAGTTCCTGAAGTCGGCGGTGTGGTCCTCGGCCCAGGTCGCGAAGGGGCGGGCCGGCCTGCCGGTGATCTCCCGGACCGTGTCGGTGATCTCGGGGGTGGTGCCGACCGTGGCGGCGAAGGTTGTCAGCAGGGCCGTGAGCATGCCGGGCGGGACGTGCGGGAACAGTTCGGGGCCGGCCTCGTGCGGGGGCAGCTCGGTGAAGCGCAGGTCGCGGCCGAGGGCGTGTCCGATCGCGGCGACCTGTCCGGCGTTGGTGATGGCGTCGGGGCCGGTGAGGCGGTGGGCGGCGCCCTCGTGGCCGTCGTCGAGGAGGGCGCGTTCGGCGACGGCGGCGATGTCGTCCTCGTGGACGGGCGCGGACCGTGCGTCGGCGAAGACACCGCGGACGGTGTCGCCGGTGCGGATCTGGGGGGCCCACTGGAAGGCGTTGGCGGCGAACGCGCCCGGCCGCAGGAAGGTCCACGCCAGGCCGCTGTCACGGACGTGCTGTTCGGCGGTGGCGTGCATGACGTGGATGGGGTGGGTCTCGTCGGCGCCCGGTTCGATGATCGCGGAGGACAGCAGGACGACGTGGCGCACTCCGGCGGCCCGGGCCGCCGCCAGCAGGCCGGGCGTGCGGTCGCCGCCGGCCTGGACGTACAGGAACAGCTTGGTGGCGCCTCCGAACAGGGTTGCCGGGTCGTCGTACTGGAGTCGTACCGTCTCGGCGCCTGCGGGCAGGCGGGCCCGCTCCGGGTCGCGGGTCAGGGCCCGCACGGGCCGGCCGGCGGTGACGAGGCGTTCGGTCAGGGCGCGGCCGACGTTTCCGGTGGCGCCGGTCACTGCGATCATGGAGGGCTCCTCGGGCTTGGTCGTGTCCTCCCGAGGCTAGGGAGGGCGGCCGGTCCGCCGCATCGGCGAAAGGGACCAGCCGCCCCGCGGGCGTCCTACGTCGGCGGTCCTACTTCTCCCCGGCGCCTTGGACCCGCAACGCCCTCGCCAGGTCGTCCAGTTGGTCGACGAGCTTGCGGCGCAGGGCGGGGCTGGGGTCGGCGTCGCGCAGGCAGGCCTCGCCGAGGCGGAGGGTGTCGGCGTCGACGGCGTGGGCGGGGAAGGCGTCGCGGCCGACGGCCACGGCGATGGCGGGGCCGCGGCGGTCGGCGACGGCGACCGCGTCGGCGTAGTAGCGCCCGACGTACTCGCCTACCAGGTCGGCCTGTTCGGGCTGCCAGAAGCCCCGGGCGGTGGCGGTGAAGAGGTAGTTGGACAGGGTGTCGGTGCCGAACATGGTCTCCCAGGCGCGGGCCTTGGCCTCCGGGTCGGGCAGGGCGGCCCGGCAGCGGGCGGCGCCTTCCTGGCCGGTGGCGCTCGGGTCGCGTTCCAGTTCGGCGGCGATGGCGTCCTCGTCGGTGGCGCCGAGGACGGCGAGCCGGGCGAGGACGCGCCAGCGCAGTTCGGGGTCGAGTTCGGGGCCGCCGGGGACGGTGCCGTCGGCGAGCCAGGCGGCGATGGTGTCGGGGTGGGCGGCGACGTCGATGCGGTGGCGTACGGCGATCAGGCGCAGGCCGGGGTTGTCGCCGTCCTCGGTGCGGCGGATGAGGTCGCGGCACAGGTCGGAGAGGGTGGCGAGGGCCGCGGGCCGCTCCTCGGGGGTGAGGTAGCGGTCGGTGATGTAGGTGGAGGCGAAGGCGAGCACGCCTTGGACGATGGCGAGGTCCGTCTCCAGCGGGAGGTGGGCGCGGGCGGTCTCCAGGTAGGCGCCGGGGGCGAGTTCGCCGTCGCGGACGGCGTCGCGCAGGGCGTTCCAGACGACCGCGCGGGTGAGCGGTTCGGGCAGGCCGGACAGCTCCTTGCGGACGGTCTCGAAGGATTCGGGGTCGAATCGGACCTTGGCGTAGCTGAGGTCGCCGTCGTTGAGGAGGAGCAGGGCGGGCCGCTTGCCGATGGGGTGGGCGTCGGTGTGCGGGAGGTCCAGGTGGAGGCGGTCGCGCAGGACGAGCTGGCCGCCGTCGTCGCCGAGGTCCCGGTCGTAGAGGCCGGCGGCGATGCGGTGCGGGCGGCTGCCGGCGTGGTCGACGGTGAGGGCGCAGGTGCCGTGCTCGCCGGGGGTGACGCGCGGGGTGAGGGTGTCGACGCCGGTGGTGCGCAGCCAGGCGTCGGCCCAGGCGTGGACGTCGCGGTCGGTGGCGCCGGCGAGGTTGTCGATGAAGTCGGCGAGGGTGGCGTTGGCGAACTTGTGCCGGGCGAAGTGGGTGTTGATGCCGGCGAGGAAGTCCTTCTCGCCGAGCCAGGTGACCAGTTGGCGCAGTGCGCTGGCGCCCTTGGCGTAGGAGATGCCGTCGAAGTTGAGCAGCGCGGAGGCGGTGTCGTCGACGGCCTCGGGGGCGACGGGGTGGGTGGAGGGGCGCTGGTCGGCGTCGTAGCCCCAGGACTTGCGGGTGACGCCGAAGTCGGTCCAGGTGTCGGTGAAGCGGGTCGCTTCGGTGAGGGTCTGGTAGCCCATGTACTCGGCGAAGGACTCGTTCAGCCAGATGTCGTCCCACCACTTGAGGGTGACGAGGTCACCGAACCACATGTGGGCCATCTCGTGGGCGATGACCATGGCGCGGGTCTGGCGTTCGGTGTCGGTGACGGCGGAGCGGTAGACGAACTCGTCGCGGAAGGTGACCAGGCCCGGGTTCTCCATGGCGCCGGCGTTGAACTCGGGGACGAAGGCCTGGTCGTAGGAGTCGAACGGGTAGGGCTCGTCGAACTTCTCGTGGTAGCGGTCGTAGCAGGCGCGCGTGATGTCGAGGAGCTCGTCGGCGTCGGCGTCCAGGTAGGGGGCGAGGGAGCGGCGGCAGTGCAGGCCGAAGGGCAGGCCGCGGTGTTCGGTGCGCACGGAGTGCCAGGGGCCGGCGGCGACGGCGACCAGGTAGGTGGAGATCAGCGGTGTGGGGGCCGCCTTCCATACGCCGTCGGCCTGTTCGGTGATGCCGTTGGCGAGGACGGTCCAGTCCTGCGGGGCCTTCACCGACAGCTCGAAGACGGCTTTCAGGTCGGGCTGGTCGAAGGCGGCGAAGACCCGCTGGACGTCCTCCATGAACAGCTGGGTGTAGACGTAGGTCTCGTTGTCGGTGGGGTCGGTGAAGCGGTGCATGCCTTCGCCGGTGCGGGAGTAGCGCATGCGGGCGTCGATGCGCAGTTCGTGTTCGCCGGCGGTGAGGTCCTTCAGCGGGAGCCGGTTGCCGTCGAGGGCGTCCGGGTCCAGGGGGTGTCCGTCGAGGGTGACGGAGCGCAGCTCGGCGGGCTTGAGCTCGACGAAGGTGTCCGCGTCCACGCGGGCAGCGAACCTGATCAGGGTGCGGGAGTCGAAGGTGTCGTCTCCGCAGGTCAGGTCGAGTTCGATCGTGTAGCGGTGGACGTCGAGGAGCTCTGCTCGGGTCTGCGCTTCGTCGCGCGTCAGTACGGACATGCGAGACATGCTGCCTGATGGCGTCGGCAACGCACAGAGGCGGATCGGTACGCGCCCAATGTCCGGTCTACGTGCGGTCCTTTTCCAGCTCCCCGGCGTGCGCCCCCATGGGCCGCTGTGTCGGTACGTGCGCGTCGGGGTGCGGCAGGCCGCGGCGGGGGTGTGCGGCGGTCTCGGTGTGCTCCCCGGTGAGGGCGCGCAGGTGGCGCACTTCCCGTTCCAGGGCGAGGTGGCGCCGGTGGGCTTCGTACAGGTAGCGGACCTTGGTGCGCAGGGCCCAGGGGTCCACGGGCTTCAGGACGAGGTCGGCGACGCCGAGTTCGAAGGCGGTGGTGGTCAGTTCGTGGTCGGCGCCGAAGCCGGTGAGCAGGATCACGGGAATGTGCTGGGTCTGCTCGACGCGCCGCATGTAGCGCACGACCTCCAGTCCGCTGACGCCGGGCATGCGCACGTCGAGCAGGAGCAGGCCGACCTGGCCGCGCAGCACCTGTTTGAGTGCCTCGTCGCCGCTGGTGGCCCGGCTGAGCTGGTAGCCCAGCGGGGCCAGGGCGCTCTCCAGCGCGTAGAGCGTGTCCTCGTGGTCGTCGACGATGAGGATCCTGGTATCCGACGGCATGGCCCGACGCCCCCTCCCTCGTGGAGGTCCAGAGTAGTCCGGGACACTGACGCGCAGTGCTCGTCAGCTGACATGCTGTGCACAGCGCAGCATGCCTCGGGCTGGCCGCCGTGTCACTCCCGCCGGGGGGGTGCGCGAGGTCAGTTGCCGCTTGTGGTGGAGCCGTTGAGGGCCTCTTCGGCGATGCGCTCGTGGTGCCGGATGACCTCGGCGACGATGAAGTTCAGGAACTTCTCGGCGAAGGCCGGGTCCAGCTTGGCGTCCTCGGCGAGTGCGCGCAGCCGGGCGATCTGGCGGGCCTCGCGGGCCGGGTCGGCGGGCGGCAGCTGGTGCTGGGCCTTGAGGTGTCCGACCTGCTGGGTGGCCTTGAAGCGCTCGGCGAGCATGTGGACGACGGCCGCGTCGATGTTGTCGATGCTGTCGCGCAGCCGGGCGAGCTCTTCGCGCACGGCGGGGTCGACGTCGGGGGAACCGGTGTTGCTGGTGGTCATGGGGCGTCAGCCTACGGGGATCATGCCGGGTGGCCGCCGGCCGTCTCATCCTTCGGCGGTAGGAGTCGCTTGTGGAAGTAGATGTCCTCGTGGCCGCCGGGGACGCCCCGGACGCGGGCCCGTTCCGTGAAGCCGAGCCTCGGGTAGAAGGCGCAGCTCCTCGTCGAGGCGCCTTTCGAGGTCGTCGTCCTGGCCGCCCACCCGGAGCGAAGTGGCGACGGTTGCTGTTCGCTGGTCACGGCCCGGATTCTGCCCCGGGCCGGGCGGTGACGACCGGTTTTCTGCCGTCCCTGCGCCCGTCCACGGCGGGGCGGGGCGGCTCCTCGTACAGTGGAGGGTTCAGGGGCGTCTTGGGGGTGAGGCGTGGCGAACGACGGGCCGGTCGAGCACGGCTACCCGCATCTGGAGACGGTGCGGGCCGCCATCACGGCGCTGTACAAGCGGCTGTCGTACGACACCGTGCGGACGTTCGCGACCAGCGTGCTCCCGGTCGACGTGGCGTTCTGCGACACCGACGACCTGTATCTGGGGGCGCAGCGGGTGGCGCACGAGATGGTGCGGCACTACCGGCTGCCGGACGCCCGGCTGGTCGTGAGCTTCCGGAAGATGCGGCACGCGGCGAACGTGGAGCTCACAGCCGGGCCGGAGTACTTCGTGGAGCTGAACGACCGGTTCCGTGACCATCGGCGAGACATCGGGGCGGCCCTCGCGCACGAGGTGATGCACGTGTATCTGCATCGTCTCGACCTGTCATTTCCGGGCGTCCGGGACAACGAGATCCTCACGGACACGGCGACGACGTATCTGGGGGCGGGGTGGCTCCTGCTGGACGCGTACCGGGAGGACGGGGCGTCCTCGCAGAAGCTGGGGTATCTCACGCCGGAGGAGTTCGGGTACGTGCTGGCCAAGCGGTCGCTGCTGTTCGGGGAGGACCCGTCGGTGTGGTTCACCAGTGCGCAGGCGTACACGGCCTACGTGAAGGGGATGGAGCTGGCCCGCCGGGACGGGCAGCAGCCGCCGCTGACCGCGGCGGGGTGGGCGGGGCGGCGGCGGTACGCCCGGGACCGGCGGCACGCGCCGGCGGGTCCGCCGCAGCCGGGGGTGCGGTACGCGTTCTCCCCCGACGGGGGCGGGCTGCGGGTGTCGTTCCCCTGCCCCACGTGCCACCAGCGGATCAGGGTGCCCGTGCGGGGGCGGGTCCGGGCGCGGTGCGCGTTGTGCCGGAGCGTGCTGGAGTGCGATACGTGAACGTCTGCGATACGTGACCGGCTGCGATACGTGACCGGCTGCGATACGTGACCGGCTGCGATTCGTGAACGTCCGCGACACGTGAACGGCTGGGACACGTGAACGCCTAGGTTCCGTACACCGGTCCGGGCTCGGCCGCCTCGGACAGGAGTTTCCGGGCCTGCTCGCCCGCCTCGGCCGGGGTCCACCGGCCGTCCCTGTCCGTGCTCGGGCCCGGACGCCAGCCCTCCATGACGGTGATCCGGCCGCCCTCCGCCTCGAAGACCCGGCCGGTCACCCCCGCGCTCGCCGGGGAGCCCAGCCAGACCACCAGGGGGGAGACGTTCTCCGGGGCCATGGCGTCGAATCCGGAGTCGGGGGCCGCCATGGTGTCGGCGAAGGTGCGTTCCGTCATCCGGGTCCGGGCGGCGGGGGCGATCACGTTGACCTGGACGCCGTAGCGCCGCAGTTCGGCCGCGGCGACCAGGGTCAGGGCGACGATCGCGGCCTTGGCGGCGCTGTAGTTGCCCTGCCCGACCGAGCCGAGCAGGCCCGCGCCGCTGCTGGTGTTGATGATCCGGGCCTCGGGCCGGCGGCCGGCCTTCGCCTCGGACCGCCAGTGCGCGGCCGCGTGCCGCAGGGGCAGGAAGTGGCCCTTGAGGTGGACGCGTACGACAGCGTCGAAGTCGTCCTCGTCGAGGTTGACCAGCATGCGGTCGCGCAGGAAGCCCGCGTTGTTGACGAGGGTGTCGAGCCGGCCGTACGTCTCCAGGGCGGTGCGGACGAGGGCGGCGGCGCCCTCGGCCGTGGCGATGTCGCCGCCGTGCGCCACGGCCTCGCCGCCCGCCGCGCGGATCTCCTCGACGACCCGGGTGGCGGGGCCGTCGGGTTCGGGCGTGCCGTCGAGGCCCACTCCGAGGTCGTTGACGACGAGCCGGGCTCCCTCGGCCGCGAACGCCAGCGCGTGGGCCCGGCCGAGCCCCCGGCCCGCGCCCGTCACGACCACGACCCGGCCCGCGCAAAGTCCCCTCATGCCGGCTCTCCGCTCATCTCGGCTCCCCGCCTCACGTCAGCTCTCCGCCTCATGTCAGCCCTCCGCTTCAAGTCAGCTCTCCTCGTCCGCGGCAGATGTGCGGCCGGCGGTGGCCGCGTCCAGGAACGCCGGACGTTCACCGCCCCCGTGCACCAGCAGGCTCGCTCCGCTGATGTAGGCGGCGGCGCCGGACGCCAGGAACACCGCGGCGGAACCCACCTCGGACGGCTCGGCGAGGCGCCCCAGCGGGACCGTGCGGCCGACGGCCGCTACACCGTCCCGGTCGCCGTAGTGGAGGTGGGACCGTTCCGTGCGGACCATGCCGACGACGAGGGTGTTGACCCGGACGTCGGGCGCCCACTCCGCGGCCATCGACCGGGCCAGGCTCTCCAGGCCCGCCTTGGCGGCACCGTAGGCGGCGGTGCCGGGCGAGGGGCGGCCGCCGCTGACGCTGCCGATCATGACGATCGAGCCCCGGGCGCACCGGAGCCGGTCGTAGGCGGCGAGGGAGACGGCCAGCGGCGCGAGCAGGTTGAGTTCCACCACGCGCGCGTGCCGGTCCGCCCCGGCCTCGGTGAGCAGCCGGTGGGGTGCGCCGCCCGCGTTGTTGACGAGGACGTCCACCCGGGGCAGGCCGGCGAACAGGCGTCCGGCGGCGTCGGCGTCCCGGACGTCCAGCGGCATGAACTCGGTGCCGGGCAGCGGGGTTTGCGGCGGCCGGCGGGCGCAGACCACGACCTCGGCGCCCGCCCGCACGAAGGCCCGCGCGATGCCGGCGCCGACGCCGCGGGTCCCGCCCGTGACGACGGCGACCTTCCCGTCCAGCTCCATGCGCTGCTACCTTTCCACCTAACAAACGTTTGGTGGAAAGGTAGCTGATGCGGCCATGGGTGTCTCCACCTCGTGCGGGGAAAAGGGCATAGCCGTCGTCACGGTCGACTTTCCGCCGGTGAACGCCCTGCCGGTGGCGGGCTGGTTCGCCCTGGCCGACGCGGTACGCGCGGCCGGGCGCGACCCGGAGGTGCGGTGCGTGGTGCTGTCCGCCGAGGGGCGCGGGTTCAACGCGGGCGTGGACATCAAGGAGTTGCAGGCGGACGACCGGGAGCACAGCGCGCTGCGCGGGGCGAACAGCGGCTGCGCGGAGGCCTTCGCGGCGGTCTACGAGTGCGAGGTGCCGGTCGTGGCGGCGGTGCGGGGCTTCTGCCTGGGCGGCGGTGTCGGCCTGGCGGGCAACGCGGACGCGATCGTGGCGAGCGAGGACGCGGTGTTCGGGCTGCCCGAGCTGGACCGCGGCGCCCTGGGCGCGGCCACCCACCTGGCCCGGCTGGTCCCCCAGCACCTGATGCGGGCGCTGTACTACACGGCCCGTACGGCGAGCGCGGCCGAACTGCACGCGCACGGGTCGGTGTGGCGGGTGGTGCCGCGCGCCGAACTGCCCACCGCCGCCCTGGAGCTGGCCCGGGAGATCGCCGCCAAGGACGGCCGGCTGCTCCGCCTGGCCAAGGCCGCGCTCAACGGCATCGACCCCGTGGACGTGCGCCGCAGCTACCGCTTCGAGCAGGGCTTCACCTTCGAGGCGGGCCTCAGCGGGGTCGGCGCGCGGGTGCGCGGCGGCTTCGGGGGCTCCGGTACACCCGGTGAGTCCGGCGGCCCCGACGCCCCCGGCGGGTCCGGCGACTCCCACGCACCCGGCGGCTCCGGCGACGACGGGCAGGAGGGAGCGCGATGAAGGACAAGACGATGCCGGCGGACGAGGCCGTGGCCCGGCTGTCCAGCGGCATGACCCTCGGCATCGGCGGCTGGGGCTCGCGCCGCAAGCCGATGGCCCTGGTGAGAGCGCTGCTCAGGTCGGGGATCACCGACCTCACTGTCGTCTCGTACGGCGGCCCGGACGTGGGCATGCTGGCCGCGGCCGGGCGGATCCGGAAGCTGGTCACGGCCTTCGTCACCCTCGACTCGATCCCGCTGGAGCCGCACTACCGGGCCGCCCGCGAGCGGGGCGCCTTCGAGCTGACGGAGATCGACGAGGCGATGTTCCTGTGGGGGCTGCGGGCGGCGGCGAACCGGCTGCCGTTCCTGCCGGTGCGGGCGGGGTTCGGCTCGGACGTGATGCGGGTCAACCCCGGTCTGCGGACGGTCACCTCGCCGTACGAGGACGGGGAGACGTTCGTCGCCGTGCCCGCCCTGCGGATGGACGCGGCCCTGGTACACGTCAACCGCGCCGACCGCTCCGGCAACGGGCAGTACCTGGGCCCGGACCCGTACTTCGACGACCTGTTCTGCGCGGCGGCCGACACGGCGTACGTGAGCTGCGAGCGGATCGTCGAGACGGCCGAGCTGACGAAGCAGGGCCCGCCCCAGACGCTGCTGATCAGGCGCCACACGGTCACCGGCGTCGTCGAGGCGCCGAACGGGGCGCATTTCACGTCCTGCGCGCCCGACTACGGCCGGGACGAGGCCTTCCAGAAGCGGTACGCGACCACGCCCTGGCCCGAGTTCGAGGCCGGGTTCCTCGCCGGGGACGAGCAGACGTACCAGGCGGCCGTGCGGGAGGGGACATGACCGGGCCCACCCGCGCCGAGTACTGCGTGATCGCCTGCGCCGAGGCCTGGCGGGACGACGGCGAGGTGCTGGCGAGCCCCATGGGCCTGATCCCGTCGATCGGCGCCCGGCTGGCCCGGCTCACCTTCGCGCCAGAGCTGCTGCTGACCGACGGCGAGGCCCTGCTCGTCCGCCCGGACGGGACGCCCGAGGGCTGGCTGCCCTACCGCGAGCATCTGGCCTGGGTCACGGGCGGGCGGCGGCACGTGATGATGGGCGCGAGCCAGATCGACCGGTTCGGCAACCAGAACATCGCGTGCATCGGCGACTGGGAGCGGCCGAGGCGGCAGTTGCTCGGGGTGCGTGGCGCTCCGGTCAACACCCTGAACAACCCGACCAGTTACTGGATCCCGAGGCACTCCCGGCGGGTCTTCGTCGACCGGGTCGACATGGTCTGCGGGGTCGGCTACGACCGTGCGGCCGGGGCGCGCTACCACCGCATCCCGCGGGTCGTCTCCGACCTGGGCGTCTTCGACTTCGCCACGCCCGACCGCTCGATGCGGCTGGCCTCGCTGCACCCCGGCGTCACGGTCGAGCAGGTCAGGGAGGCCACGGGCTTCGAGCTGACCGTGCCGGACGAGGTGCCGGCGACCAGGGAGCCGACCGACGAGGAGCTCCGGCTGATCCGCGAGGTCGTCGACCCGGCCGGGACCCGGGGCCGGGAGGTCGCCGCGTGAGGGGGACGGCGCTGACCCGGCTGACCGGCGTCCGCCATCCGGTCGTGCAGACCGGGATGGGCTGGGTGGCCGGTCCCCGTCTGGTCTCCGCCTCGGCGAACGCGGGCGCCCTCGGCGTCCTGGCCTCGGCGACGATGACGCCGGGCCGGCTGCGTGAAGCCGTACGGGAGGTGAAGGCGCGGACCGACGCGCCGTTCGGGGTGAACCTGCGCGCGGACGCCGCCGACGCGGGCGACCGGGTGCGGATCCTGATCGAGGAGGGCGTCCGCGTCGCCTCCTTCGCCCTCGCCCCCTCCCGGGAGCTGATCGCCGAGCTCAAAGAGGCCGGCGTGGTCGTCATGCCGACCGTGGGGGCGCGCCGGCACGCCGAGAAGGTCGAGGCGTGGGGCGCGGACGCGGTGCTCGTGCAGGGCGCGGAGGGCGGCGGGCACACCGGCGAGGTGGCCACGACCGTGCTGCTGCCGCAGGTGGTGGACGCGGTGCGGATCCCCGTCGTCGCGGCGGGCGGCTTCTTCGACGGGCGCGGGCTGGCCGCGGCCCTCGCCTACGGGGCCGCGGGCGTGGCGATGGGCACGCGGTTTCTGCTGACCTCGGACTCGACGGTGCCGGACGCGGTGAAGGCGCGGTACCTCGCGGCGACCGTGCGGGACGTGACGGTGACCCGGGCGGTGGACGGGCTCCCGCACCGCATGCTGCGGACGGAACTGGTGGCCGCCCTGGAGGACACCGGCCGGGCCCGTGCGCTGGTGCGGGCCGTGCGCGCGGCGGCCGGTTTCCGGCGGCTGTCCGGGCTGACCTGGCCGCAGCTGGTTCGCGACGGGCTCGCCCTCCGGCACGGCGAGGACCTGTCCTGGAGCCAGGTGCTGCTGGCCGCGAACACGCCGATGCTGCTGAAGTCGGCGATGGTGGACGGCCGTACGGACCTGGGGGTGATGGCGTCCGGGCAGGTCGCCGGGGTGATCGACGACCTGCCGTCGTGCGCGGAGCTGGTGGAGCGGATCGTGAAGGAGGCCGACGAGACGCTGGCGCGGCTCACAGCCGTTCGATGACCGTCACATTGGCCTGGCCGCCGCCCTCGCACATGGTCTGCAGGCCGAACCGGCCGCCGGTGCGCTCCAGTTCGTGCAGCAGGGTCGTCATGAGCTTGACGCCGGTCGCGCCGAGGGGATGGCCGAGGGCGATCGCGCCGCCGTTGACGTTGACCCGGTCCGGGTCGGCGCCGGTCTCCTTCAGCCAGGCCAGGACGACCGGCGCGAAGGCCTCGTTGATCTCGACGAGGTCGATGTCGTCGATGGTCAGGCCGGTCTTCTTCAGGGCGTGGGCGGTGGCCGGGATCGGGGCGGTGAGCATCCGGATCGGGTCCTCGCCGCGCACCGAGAGGTGGTGCACACGGGCGCGGGGGGTGAGCCCGTGGTCGCGCACGGCCCGCTCGGAGGCCAGCAGCATCGCCGCCGCCCCGTCGGATACCTGCGAGGAGCAGGCGGCGGTGACGGTGCCGCCGTCGAGGACCGGCTTGAGCCCGGCCATCTTCTCCAGGGAGGTGTCCCGGCGGGGTCCCTCGTCGGCGGTGACCTCCCCGTACGGCACGGTCTCGCGGCCGAAGCGCCCCTCGTCGACGGCCCGCACCGCCCGCTGATGGGAGCGCAGGGCGAACTCCTCCTGGTCCTGCCGGCTGATCCCCCACTTCGCGGCGATCATCTCGGCGCCCACGAACTGGTTCACGGGCTTGTCGCCGTACCGGGCCCGCCAGCCGGCGCTGCCCGCGAAGGGGCCCCGCGTCAGCCCGAGCGGTTCGGCGGCCTGCCGGGTGGCGAAGGCGATGGGGATCATCGACATGTTCTGCACCCCGCCCGCGACCACCAGGTCCTGGGTGCCGGACAGCACGGCCTGCGCGGCGAAGTGCACGGCCTGCTGCGAGGAGCCGCACTGCCGGTCGACGGTCACGCCCGGCACCTCCTCGGGCAGCCCGGCCGCCAGCCAGCAGGTCCGGGCGATGTCCCCGGCCTGCGGCCCGACCGCGTCCAGGCAGCCGAGGACGACGTCCTCCACGGCGGCCGGGTCGATGCCCGAGCGGTCCATCAGCTCCGCCAGGACGTGCGCGCCGAGGTCGGCCGGGTGGACCGCGCTCAGCCCTCCCCCGCGCCGCCCGACGGGCGTGCGGACCGCTTCGACGATGTAGGCCTCGGCCATGACGACTCCCTCGCACCTAGGGGCTGTTCGCGTACGGCGATCCCGTCCAGCACCATCGACAGGTACTGCCGGGCGATCTCCTCGGGGCTGTGCTGTCCGCCCGGCCGGTACCAGGACGCGGCGACCCAGACCGTGTCGCGCACGAACCGGTAGGTGAGCCGGACGTCGAGGTCGGCCCGGAAGGCCCGCTCGGCGACGCCGCGCTCCAGCGTGGACAGCCAGGCCTTCTCGAACCGGCGCTGCGATGCGGCGAGGAACGCGAACCGCTCCTGCACCACGAGCTGTTTGCTCTCCTTCTGGTAGATCGCGACGGCCGCGCGATGCCGGTCGATCTCCCGGAACGACTCGGTGACCAGGGCCTGGAGCGTCTCGCGCGGTCCCAGGCCGGCGCCGAGGACGGTGTCGTAGCCGTCCCACAGCTCGTCGAGGAAGGTGCGCAGGATCTCCTCCAGCATCGATTCCTTGGAGTCGAAGTGGTAGTAGAGGCTGCCGGCGAGCATCCCCGCGTGGTCCGCGATCTTGCGGACGGTGGTGGCGTTGTAGCCCTGTTCGGCGAAGACCTCGGCGGCGGTGTCGAGGAGTTCACGGCGGCGCGCGGGCGCTGCGGCGCTCACCTGGGGCTTCTTCTTGGTCGGCACGTCGTCCATTGTCCTAGGCGTGTTGACTGCTGACGGCGACGACCTCGCCCGTCATGTACGAGGAGTAGCCGGACGCCAGGAACACGATGACGTTGGCCACCTCCCAGGGCTCGGCGTAGCGCCCGAAGGCCTCGCGCGCGGTCAGGTCCGCCAGCAGTTCCGCCGAGGTCACCTTCACCAGGTGCGGGTGCATGGCGAGGCTCGGTGAGACGGCGTTGACCCGGACGCCGTATGCGGCGGCCTCCTGCGCCGCGCACCGGGTCAGGGCCATCACCCCGGCTTTCGCGGCGGCGTAGTGCGCCTGTCCCGCCTGCGCGCGCCAGCCGACGACGGAGGCGTTGTTGACGATCACGCCTCCCCCTGACTGCCGCATCAGGCGCAGGGCGGCGCGGGTGCACCGGAAGGTGCCGTTCAGCGTCACGTCCAGGACGCGGGACCACTGCTCGTCGGTCATGTCGGCGAGCTCCGCGGTGCCGCCCAGTCCGGCGTTGTTGACCACGACGTCGAGGCGCCCGTGCTCGGCCGCCGCCGTCTCGAACAGGGCGCGCACCTGCGTCTCGTCGGTGACGTCGCAGGGCACCGCGGTGACCGACTGCCTGCCGAACTCCCCGGCCAGCCGGGCCTCGTACTCCTTGAGCCGTCGCGCGTGCGCGTCGCTGATCAGCACGCGGGCCCCCTCCTCCAGGAAGCGCCGCGCCGTGGCCCCGCCGATGCCCGCACCGGCCGCCGCGGTGACGACGGCGGTCCGCCCTTTCAGCAGGCCGTGCCCGGGCACATACGCCGGGCTCTCGACGTCTGTCATGGGCTCACGCTAACCTACCAAACACTTGTTAGGGAAGGAGGGGCGGTCATGGACCTGGCGTTCTCCCCGGCGGACGAGGCGTTCCGCGCCGAGGTGCGGGAGTGGCTGCACGCGCACGTGCCGCGCGCGCCCCTGCCCTCCCTGGAGACCGAGGAGGGCTTCGCCGCGCACCGCGCCTGGGAGGCGGAGCTCTCCGCGGACCGCTGGTCGGTCGTCAACTGGCCTTCGCGCTACGGCGGGAGGGACGCGGGGCTCCTGCGGTGGCTGCTCTTCGAGGAGGAGTACTGGGCGGCCGACGCGCCGGGCCGCGTCGGCCAGAACGGCATCCAGCTGCTCGCCCCGACCCTCCTCGACCACGGCACCGAGGAGCAGCGGTCCCGGGTCCTGCCTCCGATGGCCTCCGGCGAGGTGATCTGGGCGCAGGCCTGGTCGGAGCCGGAGGCCGGTTCGGACCTGGCGTCCTTGCGGGCGAGGGCCGTGCGCACGGACGGCGGCTGGCTGCTGACCGGCCAGAAGACCTGGTCCTCGCGGGCGGCGTTCGCCGATCGCGCCTTCGGTCTGTTCCGCAGCGACCCGGACGCGGCGAAACCCCACCAGGGTCTGACGTACCTGATGTTCGGTCTGCGCGCCCCGGGTGTCACGGTCCGCCCGATCGCCCGCCTCGACGGCAAGCCGGCCTTCGCGGAGCTGTTCCTGGACGAGGTCTTCGTGCCCGACGAGGACGTGATCGGCGAGCCGGGCCAGGGCTGGCGGATCGCGATGTCGACGGCGGGCAACGAACGGGGTCTGATGCTCCGATCCCCCGGCCGTTTCCTCGCCTCGGCCCACCGGCTGGAGGAGTTGTGGCGGCGGCAGGGCCGGCCGGCGTCCGCGCGTGACCGGGTGGCCGACGCCCTGATCGGCGCCCGCGCCTACCAGCTCTTCACCTACGCGGCCGCCTCCCGCCTCCTGGACGGCGAGCGCGTCGGCCCCGAGTCGAGCCTCAACAAGGTCTTCTGGTCCGAGCTGGACATCGCTGTGCACGAGACGGCCCTCGACCTGCTCGGCCCCGACGGCGAGCGCGCCGACACCGACTGGGCGGAGCGGTACGTCTTCGCCCTCGCCGGGCCTCTCTACGCGGGCACGAACGAGATCCAGCGGGACATCATCGCCGAGCGCCTGCTCGGCCTGCCGAAGGGCCGCCGCTGATGCGTTTTCTCTTGGACGCCGAGCAGCGGGCCTTCGCCGCGTCGCTGGACGGCCTGCTGACGGCGGCGGACACCCCCGCGGTGATCCGGGACTGGAGCCGGGGCGACCATGCGAGCGGGCGGGCGCTGTGGTCCCGTCTCGCGGAGGCGGGCGTGTTCGCGCTGGCGGTGCCGGAGGCGTACGAGGGGCTGGGCCCGCGGCCGGTCGAACTGGCGGCGGCCTTCGTGGAGCTGGGCCGCCACGCGGTGCCGGGCCCCCTCGTCGAGACGGTCCTGGCGGCGGTGCTCCTCGAGAGGGCGGACCCGGGGACGGCGAAGCGGCTGGTGCCGGCGCTGGCGTCCGGGGAGACGATGGCGACGGTGGCCGCCGAGGGGGCGTACGCCCTGGACGGCGACGCGGCCGCCCTCCGGATCTCCTGGGGGCCCGGCCGCATCCGCCTCTCCCCCGGCCACGGCCCCGTGCGCCCCTCCCTCGACCCGGCCCGCCGCCTCACCCCGCTCCTCCCCGGCGGCGACCTCCTCGCGCTCCCCCCGGACGAGGCCCTCACCTGGGCCCGCCTCGCCACCGCCGCACAGGCCCTCGGCGTGGGCCTGGCACTGCTCGACAGAACGGTCGGATACGTCAAGCAGCGCACCCAGTTCGGGGTCCCCGTCGGTTCGTTCCAGGCGGTCAAGCACCGGCTGGCCGACGCGAGGATCGCCCTGGAGTTCGCGCGCCCGCTGGTGTTCGGCGCCGCGCTGACCATGGAGCCCTCCGACGCCGCCGCCGCCAAGGCCGCCGCGTGCGAGGCGGCGTACGCCACCGCCCGGACCGCGCTGCACCTGCACGGGGCGATCGGCTACACCGCGGAGTACGGACTGTCGCTGTGGCTGACCAAGGCCCGGGCCCTGCGCACCGCCTGGGGCGCGCCCGAGGAGTGCCGGGCCCTGGTCGTCAGTGCGGATGATCGCCGCTGGTGATCTCCCGGTACTCCTCCACCGTCGGCTTCTCGATCCGCGCGTCGGGCCCGTACATGGCCTTCGCGAGCCGGGCGCGCAGCCGCTCGGACCGCTTGACCTTGCGGCGGACACCCCCCGCGTCGACCTCGCGCCCGACCTCGTACGGCGGGTGCTGCACATGCTGGGTGAGGGTGAACAGCTCGGCCTGCGCGAGGGGCTCGTGGACCTCGATGTACTCACCGGTCGGCAGCCGCTTGACGGTGCCGGTCTCCCTGCCGTGCAGCACCTTGGCGCGATCGCGGCGCTGCAGGCCCATGCAGATCTTCTTCGTGACGATGAAGGCGGCGACCGGCAGCACGAAGACGCCGATCCGCACGAACCAGGTGATCACGTTGATGGACAGATGCAGATGGGTGGCGACGATGTCGTTGCCGCCGCCGATCAGCAGCACCGCGTACAGGGTCAGCCAGGCCACGCCCAGGCCGGTGCGCACGGGCGCGTTGCGCGGCCGGTCCAGGATGTGGTGCTCGCGTCTGTCGCCGGTGATCCAGGCCTCGATGAAGGGGTAGAGGCCGAGGGCGAGCAGGATCAGCGGGAACAGCGAGAAGGGGATGAACACGCCGAGGACGAGCGTGTGCCCCCAGAAGTTGATCTCCCACCCCGGCATCACCCGGATCAGGCCCTCGGAGAACCCGAGGTACCAGTCGGGCTGGGCGCCGGTGGTGACCAGGTCGGGGCGGTAGGGGCCGAAGGCCCACACGGGGTTGATCTGGGCGATGGCGCCCATCACCGTCAGGACGCCGAAGACGAGGAAGAAGAAGCCGCCGGCCTTGGCCATGTAGACGGGCAGGAAGGGCATCCCGACGACCGACCGCTCCTTGCGTCCGGGGCCCGGGAACTGGGTGTGCTTGTGGTAGAAGACCAGGATCAGATGGGCGGTGACCAGGCCGAGCATGATCCCGGGCAGCAGCAGGATGTGGACGGGGTACAGCCGCGAGATGATGTCCTCGCCCGGGAACTCCCCGCCGAACAGGAAGAACGACAGGTACGTCCCGACGATCGGGATCGACAGGATCGCGCCCTGCGCGAAGCGGATGCCGGTGCCGGACAGCAGGTCGTCGGGGAGGGAGTAGCCGGTCAGGCCGGTGATGATGCCGAGCATCAGCAGGGTCCAGCCGAAGAGCCAGTTCAGCTCGCGCGGCTTGCGGAAGGCTCCCGTGAAGAACACCCGCATCATGTGCACCAGCATGCCGGTGATGAAGACCAGGGCCGCCCAGTGGTGGATCTGGCGGATCAACAGCCCGCCGCGCACATCGAAGCTGATGTCCAGGGTGGACTCGAACGCCTTGCTCATGAGCACGCCGTTGAGCTCCGTGTAGGAGCCGTTGTAGACGACCTCCTGCATGCTGGGCTCGAAGAACAGGGTGAGGTAGACGCCGGTGAGGATCAGCACGATGAAGCTGTAGAGGGTGACCTCGCCCAGCATGAAGGACCAGTGGTCCGGAAAGACCTTGCGCATGTTGGCCTTGGCCAGGCCGTAGAGCCCGAGCCGCCCGTCCGCCCAGTCGGCGAGCTTCTCGCCTTTGCCGGCGGGAGGTCTCCGGTCCGCGGAGTCCGTCCCGTACACCCGTCGTGCGCCGTCGTCGCCCATACGTCGTCGCCTCCCCGTCGGATCCTTCCCAGCGTGGCACGGTGTCGCGGCCGTGCAAACGGGGCGTGGGCCAAGGGGCGGGACGGTTGGGCCAGGGGAGCGAGCCCCGGTCAGCGGCTGCGGGGGTCCCTGACGATGCCCTGGGCCCGCGCGGCCACCAGCCACTTCGGGAACTCGCCCACCAGTCGGTCGTACAGCTCGGTGTCCGAGACCTTCCGGGGATCCTCCCCCGCGTGGAAGAACCCCGCGATGGGCCGCATCCTCTCACTCCTCGGCGACCGCTCCGATCGCTCCCGGACCACCGCCCCGCTCACCGCTGGACCGACCCAACGCTCCGATCACTCCTCGACGACCGCACCGTCGCTCAGCTCCAGCACCCGGTCGGCCAAGCCCAGGAGTTGGGGGTCGTGGGTGGCGACGAGGGCCGTGACGCCCTCGCTGCGCACCACGGCCCGCAGCAGCTCCATCACCGCCAGGCCGGTGGCGGCGTCGAGCTGGCCGGTCGGCTCGTCGGCGAGCAGCAGGGCTGGGCTGTTGGCGAGGGCCCGGGCGATGGCGACCCGCTGCTGCTGCCCGCCGGGGTTCTGCCGGCGGCCGGTTCCGGGCTCGGTCCGAAGGCGCTGCGGGCGGCCGTGCGCGGCGCCGGCCCGGACCTCTCGGTGCCCCTGCGCAGCGAGGAGCGCGCGGCGCTGTCGTACACCGCGGCCCTGGGCATGGCGGACCGGGTGCTGCTGGAGCTGGAGGAGGACCACATCCAGGTGTGGCCGGACGGGCACGCGAACGCACCCGGAACCGGGAACGAGAACCGCTGAGGACGTGCGACGGCGCCCGCCCATTCGTCCGGTCGGGGACAAGGGGCAGGCGCCGTCAGTGTTCCGCACGCCTTTGTGCGGGACGTCTTGAGAAGTGCGGTCGGACCACGGATGAGGTGGCCGGACCACGGGTGAGGTGGCGGACCGCGGTTGTGGTGCGGTCAGACCACGGTCGAGGTGGCCAAACCGCGATTGAGGTGCGGTCAGACCATCAGCGCGCGGTCCGTCGGGCGGATCGGCGCCGGCAGCTCGCTCGCACCCGTGAGGGCACGGTCCACTCCGCGCGCCGCCGAGCGGCCCTCCGCGATCGCCCAGACGATGAGCGACTGGCCGCGGCCGGCGTCACCGGCTACGTACACGCCGGGCACGTTGGTCCGGAAGTCGTCGTCGCGGGCGATGTTGCCGCGCTCGTCGAGCTCCAGGCCGAACTGCTCGACCAGGCCGTTCTCCCGGTCGGTGCCGGTGAAGCCCATGGCGAGGGTGACCAGCTGCGCGGGGATCTTGCGCTCGGAGCCCGGCTTCGGGGTCAGCTTGCCGTCGATGAACTCCACCTCGGTGAGGTGCAGCCACTGGACGTTGCCGTCCTCGTCGCCCTCGAAGTGGGTCGTCGAGACGGAGTAGACCCGCTCACCGCCCTCCTCGTGGGCCGAGGTGACCTTGTACAGCATGGGGAAGGTCGGCCACGGCTGGGAGGCCGCGTTCCGCTCCTCGCCCGGGCGGGGCATGATCTCCAGCTGCGTGACGGAGGCCGCGCCCTGACGGTGGGCGGTGCCCACGCAGTCCGCGCCGGTGTCGCCGCCGCCGATGACCACGACGTGCTTGCCCTCGGCCGAGATCGGGGGCGCCACGAAGTCGCCCTCCTGCACCTTGTTGGCCAGCGGCAGGTACTCCATGGCCTGGTAGATGCCCTTGAGTTCACGGCCGGGCACCGGCAGGTCACGCGCCATGGTCGCGCCGACGGCCAGGACGACCGCGTCGTAGCGCTTCTTGAGGTCCGTGGCCTTCAGGTCGCGGCCGATCTCGATGCCGGTGCGGAAGCGGGTGCCCTCCGCGCGCATCTGCTCGATGCGGCGGTTGATGTGCCGCTTCTCCATCTTGAACTCGGGGATGCCGTAGCGGAGGAGACCTCCGATGCGGTCCGCGCGCTCGTAGACGGCGACGGTGTGGCCGGCCCGGGTCAGCTGCTGGGCGGCGGCGAGTCCCGCCGGGCCCGAACCGATGACCGCGACGGTCTTGCCGGACAGGCGCTCCGGGATCTGCGGGGCGACGTCCCCGGTCTCCCACGCCTTGTCGATGATCGAGACCTCGACGTTCTTGATGGTGACCGGCGGCTGGTTGATGCCCAGCACACACGCCGCCTCGCAGGGAGCGGGGCACAGACGGCCCGTGAACTCCGGGAAGTTGTTCGTCGCGTGCAGACGCTCCGAGGCGGCCGCCCAGTCCTCGCGGTAGGCGTAGTCGTTCCACTCGGGGATCAGGTTCCCGAGCGGACAGCCGTTGTGGCAGAACGGGATGCCGCAGTCCATGCAGCGGCTGGCCTGCTTGCTGATGATGGGCAGCAGGGAGCCGGGAACGTAGACCTCGTTCCAGTCCTTGACGCGCTCCTCGACGGGGCGGGACTTGGCGAGCTCGCGCCCGTGGTTCAGGAAGCCCTTCGGGTCAGCCATTGATCGCCGCCTCCATCATCTTCTCGTGGGTCTCGGTCTCGGAGAGACCGGCTCGCTCGGCGGCTTCCTTGGCGGCGAGCACTGCCTTGTAGGTGCTGGGGATGATCCTGCTGAACCGCTCGACGGCGGAGTCCCACTCGGCCAGGAGCTTCTCGGCGACGGTCGAGCCCGTCTCCTCCTGGTGGCGGCGGACCACGTCGTGCAGCCACTGCTTGTCGTCGTCGTCCAGCGCCTCGACGGCGTCCAGGTTGCCGACGTTGACGTTGTCGCGGTCCAGGTCGATCACGTACGCGATACCGCCGGACATGCCGGCCGCGAAGTTGCGGCCCGTCTCGCCGAGGACCACCGCGTGACCGCCGGTCATGTACTCGCAGCCGTGGTCGCCCACGCCCTCGGAGACGACCGTGGCGCCGGAGTTGCGGACGCAGAACCGCTCGCCGACCTTGCCGCGCAGGAACATCTCGCCGCCGGTGGCGCCGTAGCCGATCGTGTTGCCGGCGATGACGCTGTACTCGGCGAGGTGGTCGGCCGCGCGATCCGGGCGGACCACGATCCGCCCGCCGGACAGGCCCTTGCCGACGTAGTCGTTGGCGTCGCCCTCCAGGCGCAGCGTGACACCGCGCGGCACGAAGGCGCCGAAGGACTGGCCCGCGGAGCCGGTGAAGGTGATGTCGACGGTGTCGTCGGGCAGGCCCGCGCCACCGAACTTCTTCGTCACCTCGTGGCCGAGCATGGTGCCGACCGTGCGGTTGATGTTGCGGATCTGCACCTGGGCGCGCACCGGCTGGGCGTCGGTGGCACCGGTCGCGGAGAGCGCGTCCGAGGCCAGCTTGATCAGCTGGTTGTCGAGCGCCTTCTCCAGACCGTGGTCCTGCGCGATGATCTGGTGGCGCGCCGCGCCGTCGGGCAGTTCGGGCACGTGGAACAGCGGCTCCAGGTCCAGGCCCTGTGCCTTCCAGTGGTCGACGGCCCGCGTGACGTCGAGGGCCTCGGCGTGGCCGACGGCCTCCTCGATGGAGCGGAAGCCCAGCTCGGCGAGGATCTCGCGGACCTCTTCGGCGATGAACTGGAAGAAGTTCACGACGTACTCGGCCTTGCCGGAGTAGCGCTCGCGCAGGACCGGGTTCTGCGTGGCGATGCCGACCGGGCAGGTGTCCAGGTGGCAGACGCGCATCATGACGCAGCCGGAGACGACGAGCGGAGCGGTCGCGAAACCGAACTCCTCGGCGCCGAGCAGCGCGGCGATGACCACGTCACGGCCGGTCTTCAGCTGGCCGTCGGTCTGGACGACGATGCGGTCGCGCAGGCCGTTGAGCAGCAGCGTCTGCTGGGTCTCGGCGAGGCCGAGCTCCCAGGGACCGCCGGCGTGCTTCAGCGACGTGAGCGGCGAGGCACCCGTACCACCGTCGTGCCCGGAGATCAGGACGACGTCCGCGTGCGCCTTGGAGACACCCGCGGCGACCGTGCCGACGCCGACCTCGGAGACCAGCTTCACGTGAATCCGCGCCTGCGGGTTCGCGTTCTTCAGGTCGTGGATCAGCTGGGCGAGGTCTTCGATGGAGTAGATGTCGTGGTGCGGCGGCGGGGAGATGAGCCCCACGCCCGGCGTCGAGTGCCGCGTCTTGGCGACCCACGGGTAGACCTTGTGGCCGGGCAGCTGGCCGCCCTCGCCGGGCTTGGCGCCCTGGGCCATCTTGATCTGGATGTCGTCGGAGTTGACCAGGTACTCGGAGGTCACACCGAAGCGGCCGGAGGCGACCTGCTTGATGGACGACCGGCGGGCCGGGTCGTACAGGCGCTCCGGGTCCTCGCCGCCCTCACCGGTGTTGGACTTGCCGCCCAGCTGGTTCATGGCGATGGCGAGGGTCTCGTGCGCCTCCTGGGAGATGGAGCCGTACGACATGGCGCCCGTGGAGAAGCGCTTGACGATCTCGGAGACCGGCTCGACCTCGTCGATGGAGATCGGCTGCCGGTCCGACGTGAAGCCGAACAGGCCGCGCAGCGTCATCAGCCGCTCGGACTGCTCGTTCACGCGCTCGGTGTACTTCTTGAAGATGTCGTACTTGCCGGAGCGCGTGGAGTGCTGGAGGCGGAAGACCGTCTCCGGGTCGAACAGGTGCGGCTCGCCCTCGCGGCGCCACTGGTACTCGCCGCCTATCTCCAGGGCGCGGTGCGCCGGGGCGATGCCGGAGGCCGGGTAGGCCTTGGCGTGCCGGGCGGCGACCTCCTTGGCGACGACGTCGATGCCGATGCCGCCGATCTTGGTGGCGGTGCCGTTGAAGTACTTCTCGACGAAGGCCTCGTCGAGGCCGACGGCCTCGAAGACCTGGGCGCCGCGGTAGGAGGCGACCGTCGAGATGCCCATCTTGGACATGACCTTCAGCACGCCCTTGCCCAGGGCGTAGATGAGGTTGCGGATGGCCTGCTCGGCCTCGATGCCGGGCAGGAAGGTCCCGGCGCGGACCAGGTCCTCGACGGACTCCATCGCCAGGTACGGGTTGACGGCGGCGGCGCCGTAGCCGATGAGCAGGGCGACGTGGTGGACCTCGCGGACGTCACCGGCCTCGACCAGCAGACCCACCTGGGTGCGCTGCTTGGTGCGGATGAGGTGGTGGTGGACGGCCGCGGTGAGCAGCAGCGACGGGATCGGCGCGTGCTCGGCGTCCGAGTGGCGGTCCGACAGGACGATCAGGCGGGCGCCGTTCTCGATGGCGGCGTCGGCCTCGGTGCAGATCTCGTCGATGCGCGCGGCCAGCGCGTCACCGCCGCCGTGCACTCGGTACAGGCCGGAGAGCGTCGCGGCCTTGAAGCCGGGCATGTCGCCGTCGGCGTTGATGTGGATGAGCTTGGCCAGCTCGTCGTTGTCGATCACCGGGAAGGGCAGCAGGACGCTGCGGCAGGAGGCCGCGTTCGGGTCGAGCAGGTTGCCCTGGGGGCCCAGCGACGAGCGCAGGGAGGTGACCAGTTCCTCGCGGATGGCGTCCAGCGGCGGGTTGGTGACCTGCGCGAACAGCTGGGTGAAGTAGTCGAAGAGCAGGCGCGGGCGGTCCGACAGCGCGGCGATCGGCGAGTCGGTGCCCATGGAGCCGATCGGCTCGGCACCGGCCTTGGCCATCGGCGCCACGAGGACGCGCAGCTCCTCCTCGGTGTAGCCGAAGGTCTGCTGACGGCGGGTGACCGAGGCGTGCGTGTGCACGATGTGCTCGCGCTCGGGCAGGTCCTCGAGCTCGATCTCGCCGGCCTCGATCCACTCCGCGTAGGGGTTCTCGGTGGCGAGCTCGGCCTTGATCTCGTCGTCCTCGATGATGCGGTGCTCGACGGTGTCGACGAGGAACATGCGGCCGGGCTGGAGGCGGCCCTTGCGGACGACCTTGGAGGGGTCGATGTCCAGGACGCCGACCTCGGAGCCGAGGACGACGAGGCCGTCGTCGGTGACCCAGTAGCGGCCGGGGCGAAGGCCGTTGCGGTCCAGGACCGCGCCGACCTGCTTGCCGTCGGTGAAGGTGACGCAGGCCGGGCCGTCCCAGGGCTCCATCATCGTGGAGTGGAACTGGTAGAAGGCGCGCCGGGCCGGGTCCATGGAGTCGTGGTTCTCCCACGCCTCCGGGATCATCATCAGCACGGAGTGCGGCAGGGAGCGGCCGCCCAGGTGCAGGAGCTCCAGGACCTCGTCGAAGGAGGCGGAGTCGGAGGCGTCCGGCGTACAGACCGGGAAGATCCGGTCGATGGGCTTGTCGTCGGAGCCGAACAGGTCGGAGACGAGCTGCGACTCGCGGGCCACCATCCAGTTGCGGTTGCCCTTGACGGTGTTGATCTCACCGTTGTGCGCGACGAAGCGGTAGGGGTGGGCCAGCGGCCACGACGGGAACGTGTTCGTCGAGAACCGGGAGTGCACGAGCGCGATCGCGGAGGCGAAACGGCGGTCGGACAGGTCCGGGAAGAAGGGCTCCAGCTGGCCGGTGGTCAGCATGCCCTTGTAGACGATGGTCCGCGCGGACAGCGACGGGAAGTACACGCCGGCCTCGCGCTCGGCGCGCTTGCGCAGCACGAAGGCCTTGCGGTCGAGGGCGATGCCCTCCGAAGCGCCGTCGCTGACGAAGATCTGGCGGAAGACCGGCATGGTCGACCGGGCGGTGGCTCCCAGCAGCTGGGGGGCGACCGGCACCTCGCGCCAGCCGAGGACGGTGAGGCCCTCGTCGGCGGCGATCGTCTCGATCTGCGAGACGGCGTCGGCGGTGGAGTCCTCCGGCAGGAAGGCGATGCCGACGGCGTAGGAGCCGGCGTCGGGCAGTTCGAATCCGGCCACGTCACGGAAGAAGGCGTCCGGGACCTGCGACAGGATGCCGGCGCCGTCGCCGGAGTCGGGCTCGGAGCCGGTGGCGCCGCGGTGTTCGAGGTTGCGCAGGACGGTCAGAGCCTGCTCGACCAGGGTGTGGGACGCCTCGCCGGTGAGGGTGGCGACGAAGCCGACGCCGCAGGCGTCGTGCTCGTTGCGGGGGTCGTACATACCCTGCGCAGCAGGGCGAGCATCCATGAAGGACCAGTTCTGGCCATTCGCGGAATGCTGGGACGGCTGGCGCGGCGTACGCATCGGCTCTCCCGTCGTCGTCATCTGGCATATGCAAGTGCCGAGGGACGACGTTGGCCCTCGCGTGATCGCAAAATTTCGTGCAGGTTACATGATGGAGCGGTTCTCGGGAACCGGGATAATCCGTTCCAGCATGCGGACACCGCGGGTGCGCGGCGGGGGTACCGCGCCCTGCGGTGGAAGCTATGGAGGGACCGCGCGGAACGATCGGGTCAGATCGGTTTCCATCGGCCCGAGGAGCGGGACGGGCGTCGTCGCCCACCCCGCCGGGGGGGTGCGCGGCGAGCGTCGTTGCCCGCAGCGCTTACGGCTCATGCCCGGTGGTTCCCCATTCGAAACCAGCGAGTAACGGCTACCTATGCAGTCCCTTGCATAGGTCCGAGCCGCGCTATCCTACGGCCGTTCCGAACAAGGTGCCCAGGGCGTACGTCACACCGGCCGCCGCGCCTCCCAGAAGCAGCTGCCGAAGGCCGCTGTACCACCAGGTGCGTGCCGTCACCTTGGCCACCACCGCGCCGCACAGGAAGAGCCCCAGCAGCGCCAGCATCACCGCGGGCCACATGCTGCTCGCGCCCAGCAGAAAGGGCAGGACGGGCGTCAGCGCGCCCAGCGCGAAGGAGCCGAAACTCGACACCGCGGCCACGGTCGGCGAGGGCAGATCGCCGGGGTCGATACCCAGTTCCTCCCGGGCGTGGATCTCCAGCGCCTGCTCGGGGTCCTTCGACAGCTGCCGCGCGACCTCGCGGGCCAGCCCCGGCTCGACGCCCCTCGACTCGTAGAGCGCGGCGAGTTCGGCCTCCTCGTCCTTGGGGTGCTTGCGCAGCTGGCGCCGCTCCACGTCCAGCTCGGCCTCGACGAGCTCACGCTGCGAGGCGACGGAGGTGTATTCGCCGGCGGCCATGGAGAAGGCACCGGCGGCCAGGCCCGCGAGGCCGCTGAGGACCACGGTGTGCTGGCTGACCGCTCCGCCCGCGACGCCGGTCATCAGGGCGAGGTTGGAAACGAGGCCGTCCATCGCGCCGAACACCGCGGGACGCAGCCAGCCGCCGTTCACGTCCCGGTGCGTGTGGTTGTCCCGGTGCGCCTCGTGCAGCGTCGCCTCGGTCTCGATGATGGCCATGGAAGGAACCCCACTCCCCGTCTTTTGGACACGTTCCAGAGTTTTACAGCAACAAAAGTACCCGTCGAATTCCGACCTCGCCAGCAAGGAAAGGCTGCGCTAACCTGCGGTTTTACCGTTTCGCGCTCACTTGATCATCAGTGCGCCCAGATGTCGACCGGGTGACGCTGAGGCTCGTGAGGCTCGGCGGCGTCACCGGAGTGGGACACATGCCGTATGGCATCGATCGCCTGCATCCCCTCCGTCCCGGCGCCCGGGGACGCCACCGGGCTCCGCGCACGCGCACGCGGCGCACTGCTGGGTCTGGCCGTCGGTGACGCCCTCGGGGCCCCGGCCGAGAACCTGAAGCCCTCCGAGATCCGCGCCCGGTGGGGCCGCATCACCGGCTACGTCACTGATAACCCGTCCGGCACGGACGACACCGAGTACGCGATCTTCTCCGGCCTCCTGCTGGCCCGGCACGGCTCCGCGCTCACCCCGGCCCATGTGGAGGCGGCCTGGCACGAGTGGATCGCCGACCGCGACGAGGGCCCCTTCCGAGGCGCCGGTTTCAGCGAACGCGGCACACTGGAGAACCTCCGCCGGGGGCTGGCCGCCCCGATCTCCGCGCAGCACCGGCACGCCTGGAGCGACGGCCTGGCCATGCGCGCGGCTCCCTTCGGGGTGTTCGCGGCGGGCCGCCCGGCGGAGGCGGCCCGGCTGGTCGCGATCGACGGTTCGGTGAGCCACGACGGCGAGGGCATCTACGGCGGCCAGGCGGTGGCGGCTGGCGTCGCGGCGGCCATGGCCGGCGCGCCGTCGACGGCGGTCGTGGCCGCGGCCCTCGCGGTCGTCCCCGACGACTCCTGGACGGCCCGCAGCCTGCGCCGCGCGGTGGCCGTCGCCCACCGCGGCGAACGCGCGGTCCGCTCCGCGGTCGTCATCGGCGGCTACCCCTGGACCGACCTGGCCCCCGAGGCCGTCGCCCTCGCCTTCGGCGCGTACGCGGCGGCCGACGGCGACTTCGAGCAGTCCGTCCTGACCGCGGTGAACATGGGCCGCGACGCGGACACGACGGCGGCGGTGGCGGGGGCCCTGGCGGGCGCGACCCGGGGAGTGTCGGCGATCCCGCGGTCCTGGACGACCCCCATCGGCCCGGTCCTCGGCAGATGCCTCCCGGCGATGGCGGGCTACCACGTCCTGGACGTGGCGGACCTGCTGACACCGGCGGAGGACGAGGACCGGCCGACCGCCGGCGCCGAAGCCCCGGGCCCGACGGACTTCATCCTGGTCGCCGGCGACGGATCGGAGACCCCCACATGACGACCCACGCACCCGCGACCGGCGAGGGCGAAAGCGCCCCACGGGAGACCAGGGCCTCTCGGGTGACAGTGACGGGCGGTGCGCGGGCGGGAGACAAAGGGGCCGAAGGCGAAGCCGAGGCCACAAGGAGGGCCGAAGGACTCCTGCTCGGACTGGCCGCCGGCGACGCCGCAGGCTGGCCCGCCGCCCGCCACAGAGCCGCCCGCATGCCCGACTGGACCCGCCGCCTCACCCGCGAACTCGACACCTTCGCCGAACACAACGCCACGACCACCCTCCCCGTCCCCATCGCCCTGAACCAGCCCCCCGAGCCCCTCCGCCTCGGCCCCTCCGACGACGCCGAGTGGGCGGCCTTCGCAGCAGAAGCCCTCCTGCGCGCGGGCGACGACACCGTCCGAGACGACCTCAGCCGCGAACGCCGCATCCGAGCCGCCATCGACCTCACCTGGAACGCCCTCGCCGCCGAGGTCGCCGCCGCGGCGAACCGCGCCCCCGAGATCGAGTCCGCCGTACTCCCCCTGCGCGCCCGCATCTCCGTCCGCGCCGGCCTCGGCAACCTCGCCACCGGCCTGCGCCCACCCGCCACCGGCCACGACAACCCGCACTACTTCGACGACGCCGCCTGCGTACGCGCCTGCGTCCTGGCCGTGGCCCACCCCGGCGACCCCCGCAGCGCCGCCGACCTCGCCGAGTTCGACGCCCGCTACACCCAGGACGGCGACGGCGTCCACGGCGCCCGCGCGATGGCGGCGGCCCTCGCGCTCGCCCTGGCCGGCGCGGACGTCGACGCCTGCGTCACCGCGGCCCTCACCGAGCTCCCCGAGGAGACGGAGATCGGCCGCAACGCCCGGCAGGCCCTGGCGCTCGCCGCCGCCGCGGACAGCGCCTTCGCCCTGGTCCCGCCCCTGGAGCACCAGATCGTCGACCACGTCTACAGCTACGGCATCGCCGCCGCCGAGACGGTCCCGGTCGCCCTCGCCCTGGCCACCGCCGCCCACGGCCGCACCGCGGAGGCGATCCCGGCCGCGGCCTGCCTGTCCCGCGTCGCGGACTCCGCCCCGGCCCTGGCGGGCGCCCTCACCGGCGCCCTCGGCGGCGGCGCCTCGATCCCCGCCTCCTGGCGGGAGACCTGCCGCACCCTCTCCGGCTGCGTCCTCCCCCGCCTCACCGGCACCGACCTCGTGGAACTCGCCGAACTCCTGGAAGCGGTGCAACCGGCCCGCCCGGGTGGATGATGCGGCCATGCAGCCCAAAACCCAGCAAAACGCCCCGCTGGACGAGCGAATCACCGGAGCCCTGGTCGGCGCCGCCGTCGGCGACGCGCTCGGCGGCCCCGTCGAGGGCTACTCGCCCGAGCAGATCCTCGAACGCCACGGCGGCCGCGTGCACGGCGTCGTCGGCCCCTGGCACGGTGACGACTGGCGCACGGCCCGCCCCCTCGCCCCGTACCACAAGGGCGACGGCCACGTCACCGACGACACCCTGATGACCCACGCCCTGGTCCGCGTCTACGCCCGGGTCCGCGACCACCTCGACGCCTACGCCATCGCCGACCACCTGGTCCCGGACCTGATGACGGAGCCGCGCTGGATCCCGGAACTGGAGAGCGAGGCCCTCCCCCTCCAGCGGATCTTCCTGGCGGAGAAGTGGCTGGTGACGCGGATCCACTACGGCCACGCCGACCCGCGCGAGGCCGGCACCGGCAACATCGTCAACTGCGGCGCGGCGATGTACATGGCCCCGGTCGGCCTGGTCAACGCGGCCGACCCGCGGGCGGCGTACGCCGAGGCCCTCGACATCGCCGGCGCGCACCAGTCGTCGTACGGCCGTGAGGCGGCCGGTGTCCTGGCCGCGGCGGTGGCGGCGGCGTGCACCCCCGGCGCGAGCCCGGACTCGGTCGTCTCGGCCTGTCTCGCCCTCGCGAAGGACGGCACCCGGGCCGCGATCGAGCGGGTCTGCGAGGAGGCGGCCCGCCACACGGACTTCGAGTCGGCGCTGCGCCCGCTGCGCGAGGCGGTGACCCCCTACGACACGGTCGGCCCCGACTACCGGGCCCCTTCGCTCGGCGCCCGCCGCCCGTCCCGCCTGCACGCGATCGAGGAACTGCCCGTCGCGCTGGGCCTGTTGCTCGTGGCGCGGGGTGATTACCGCCACGCGGTCCTCGGCGCGGTGAACTACGGCCGCGACTGCGACTCCATCGCCACGATGGCCGGAGCCGTGGCCGGGGCCCTGGGCTCACCGGTCCCCGAGGAGTGGGCCAAGACGGTCGCGGAGGCCAGCCGCCTGGACCTCTGGGAACCGGCGGCCACCCTCACCGCCGTGACCCGCGAGATCTTCGACCGGGACGTGGCCCGCCGCCGCACCCACGAGCAGGCCTTCGCGTCCCTCGGAGGCCCGGCATGCTCCGACTGACCTGGGTCCAGCCGGAGGACCTGCTCGGCCACGAGCTCCGCCAGGCGGCCCAGGACGGCCGCGAGCCGAAGGCGGTCGCGGCCCGCTGGCGAGCGGCGGGCGGCCCCGAGGCCCCGGCCACCGCGGGCGCGTCCCCCACCCCGGCGTCCCGCTACCTCCGTCAGCTGGCGGAAGACCTTCTGGACGAACTGGCCGATCTCCCGAGCGCGTTGGCGGACGACGAACCCACGGACCTGGGCAGGATCCGGTCCGCCTGCCCCGACTGGCCGGAGCCGGTGGGCACCCCGGCCACCACCCCGCACGCCCTGGAGGCCGCCTGGCTCGGTCGCGCCACCGGCTGCCTCCTCGGCAAACCGGTCGAGAAGCTCCCCCTCGACGCCATCCGCCGACTCGCCCGGGCCGCCGGCAACTGGCCCCTCGCCACCTACTTCACCGCCCGGGGCGTCCCGGAGGAACTCCTCGCACGGCACCCCTGGAACCGCCGCTCGGCGTCCACCTCCCTCGCCGAGAACATCGACGGCATGCCCGAGGACGACGACCTCAACTACCCCCTGATCAACCTCGTCCTCCTGCGACGCCACGGCCGGACGTTCACCACCACGGACGTGGCCCGCACCTGGCTCGACGAGCTCCCCGCCGGCCGCACGTTCACCGCCGAACGCATCGCCTACCGCAACCTCCTCTCCGGCCTGGAGCCCCCGCGCACCGCCCGCCACCACAACCCGTTCCGCGAATGGATCGGCGCCCTGATCCGCGCGGACGTCCACGGCTGGACCAACCCCGGCCACCCGGCCGCGGCAGCCGAACAGGCCCACCGGGACGCGACCCTCACGCACACCGCCAACGGCGTCTACGCGGCGATGTTCACGGCGGCCACCATCGCCACGGCGGCGACCGGCGACCACGACGTCCACACCTGCCTGCGCACCGGCCTCGCCGTCGTCCCCCCACGCTCCCGCCTGGCCCGAGCCGTCCACCAGGCCGTTCAACTCGCGCACGAACACGCGGACTTCGAATCGGTCGTCGACGCACTCCACGCCACCCACGCCGACACCCACCACTGGGTGCACGCCGTCCCCAACACCGCCCTGATCGCCGCCGCCCTGACCCACGCGCACGGCGACTTCGCCGGCTCCATCTGCCGTGCCGTCAGCGGCGGCTGGGACACCGACTCGGGCGGCGCCACGGCCGGCTCCGTCGCCGGACTGCTGGCCGGACACCCCGCGGCGCTCCCCGACCGCTGGACGGCACCCCTGAAGAACCGGCTGGCCACCTCCATCGGCGACTTCGACGGCATCGGCTTCGACACCCTCGCCCACCTCACGCACCGGGAGACCCGCCGCCCATGACCGCCTCCACCACCGCGCCCCTCACCGGCCTCCGCGTCCTCGACCTCGCCACCCTCTTCGCCGGCCCGATGGCCGCCACCCTGCTCGGCGACTTCGGCGCCGAGGTCGTCAAGATCGAGCACCCGGGCAAGCCGGACCCCTCCCGCGGCCACGGCCCGTCGAAGGACGGCGTGGGCCTGTGGTGGAAGATGCTCGGCCGCAACAAGCGGACCATGACCCTGGACCTGTCGAAGCCCGGCGGCCGCGCCACCCTCCTGCGCCTGGCCGCCACGACCGACGTGATCATCGAGAACTTCCGCCCCGGCACCCTGGAGAAGTGGGACCTGGGCTGGCCGGAGCTGTCGGCCGTCAACCCCCGACTGGTCCTGGCCCGCGTCACCGGCTTCGGCCAGTTCGGCCCCTACGCGCACCGCCCCGGCTTCGGCACCCTCGCCGAGGCGATGAGCGGCTTCGCCGCGATGACCGGCGAACCGGACTCGCCCCCGACCCTCCCGCCGTTCGGCCTGGCCGACTCCATCGCGGGCCTGACGACGGCGTACGCGGTGATGACGGCGCTCGCCGCCCGCGAGCGCACCGGTGAGGGCCAGGTCGTCGACATGGCCCTGATCGAGCCGATCCTGGCCGCCATCGGCCCCCAGCCCCTCTGGTACGACCAGCTCGGCCATGTCCAGCCCCGCACCGGCAACCGCTCCCCCAACAACGCCCCGCGCGGCGTCTACCGCACCGCGGACGGCACCTGGGTCGCCGTCTCCACCTCAGCGCAGTCGGTCGCGGAACGCGTGATGCACCTGGTCGGCCGCCCGGAACTGATCGACGAGCCCTGGTTCGCCTCGGGCGCCGAGCGCGCCCGGCACGCGGACGTCCTGGACGAGGCGGTCGGCGGCTGGATCGCCGCGCGCACCCGCACCGACGTCATGGCCGCCTTCGAGAAGGCCGAGGCGGCGGTGGCCCCGGTCCAGGACGTCCGGGACGTGATGGCGGACCCGCAGTACCAGGCCCTGGGCACCATCACCACCGTCGACGACCCCGAACTCGGCCCGCTGCGCATGCAGAACGTCCTCTTCCGGCTCTCCGCCACGCCCGGCGCGATCCGCTGGGCCGGCCGTCCGCACGGCGCCGACACCGAGGAGATCCTGACCGAGCTGGGCCTGACCCCGGACGACGTCACGGCACTGCGCGCGGAGGGCGCCCTGTGACGGCGTACCCGCTCACCTGGCTCTACGCCCCGGGTGACCGCCCTCAGGTGGTCGCGAAGGCCCTGGCCTCCGGCGCCGACGTCGTCGTCGTCGACCTGGAGGACGCGGTCGCCTCCGACCGCAAGGACTACGCCCGCGCCGCCACCGCCGACCTGCTCGAACACCCGCCGGCCGTCCCGGTCCACGTCCGCGTCAACGCCCTGGACAGCCCCTGGGGCGAGCGCGACATCGCGGCCCTGGCCCCGGCTGTCGGGCTCTCCGGCCTTCGCCTCGCCAAGATCACCTCACCCGCCGAGGTCGCCCACGTGGCACGCCGGGCCGCTCGGGCCGACCTGTACGCCCTGCTGGAGACGGCCCTCGCCGTGGAGCAGGCGTACGCCATCGCCGGCGCCCATCCGAACCTGCGCGGCATCGCACTCGGCGAGGCCGACCTGCGGGCCGATCTCGGTGTGCGCGACGACAGCGGCCTCGACTGGCCCCGCTCCCGGGTGGTCGTGGCGGCCCGGGCCGCCGGTCTGCCCCCTCCGCCCCAGTCCGTCCACCCGGACACCCGCGACCTGGACGGGCTGGCGGCCTCCTGCGCCCACGGCCGCGCCCTGGGGTTCCTCGGCCGGGCCGCGATCCACCCCCGTCAGCTCCCGGTGATCGAACGCGCCTATCTGCCCACCGAGGCGGAGATCGAGCGGGCGGAGACGGTGCTCAAGGCCGCCGCCGCGGACCGGGGCGCCCAGGCCCTGCCCGACGGCCGCTTCGTCGACGCGGCGGTGGTGACGGCGGCCCAGCGCACCCTGTCCCTGGCGCGCCGACGCTGACATGCCGAGAGCGCCCGGGGAGATCTCCCCGGGCGCTCTCGGTTCGTCACGTGTGCGGGTCGTCAGGTCTTCTTGCCCGACCCGGCCTCGTCCTTGGCGTCCGCCGCCTCGGCTTCGGTCTCGTCCTCGTTCCCGTCGTCCTTGCCGGCGTCCACGGACGTAGCGGTGTCCTCGGACTTCTCGCCGCCCTCGGCGTCGTCACCGGAGGTCACGGCGCCCGGCTCCACGACGTCCTCCCGCCCGGGTCGCTTCCTGGACGACACGACCAGGTAGGTCACCGCGAGCAGGAACACCAGCATCGCGGTCCAGACGTTCAGCCGGAGCCCCAGGATGTGGTGGGCGTCGTCGACACGCATGTACTCGATCCACGCCCGGCCCGTGCAGTACGCGGCGACGTACAGCGCGAACGCCCGGCCGTGTCCGAGGCGGAAGCGGCGGTCCGCCCAGATGACGAGGAACGCCACACCGACGCACCACAGCGACTCGTAGAGGAACGTCGGGTGGTACGTGCCCGGCACCCGCCCGTCCGACGAGGAGGTGATCTCCAGGGCCCACGGCAGATCGGTGGGCTTGCCGTACAGCTCCTGGTTGAACCAGTTGCCCCAGCGGCCGATCGCCTGCGCGAAGGCGATGCCCGGCGCGATGGCGTCGGCGTACGCGGGCAGCGGGATGCCACGGCGGCGGCAGCCGATCCACGCGCCCACCGCGCCGAGTGCGATCGCGCCCCAGATGCCGAGGCCGCCCTCCCAGATCTTGAAGGCGTCCACCCAGTCGCGGCCCTCGCTGAAGTACAGCTCGTAGTCCGTGATCACGTGGTAGAGCCGGCCGCCGACGAGACCGAAGGGCACGGCCCAGACGGCGATGTCGGCCACCGTGCCGGCCCGCCCGCCCCGGGCGATCCAGCGCTTGTTGCCGAGCCAGACCGCGACGAAGACGCCGATGATGATGCAGAACGCGTAGCCGCGCAGCGGAATGGGGCCGAGGTACAGCACCCCGCGTGACGGGCTGGGAATGAAGGCAAGTTCCATGGCAAGGTCGACGCTACCGTGCCGCACCGGGCGCGCGGCAGGCAGCCCGGCTACGGGTCCATAACGGGGGCGTGGGAAGACCCTTACTCCTTGTTCGCCTCCTGCACCATCTGCTTCAGCTTGGCCGGGGTCATCGTCCGGTCCTGGTAGATGTTCTTGCCGTCGAACAGCACGGTCGGCGTGCCCGAGAAGCCGCCCTTGTTGAAGGCCTGGTGGGACTTGGCGACCCAGCCGTTGTGCGTGCCCTTCTCGACGCAGGTGCGGAAGGCGGGGGTGTCCAGACCGTCGACCTTGCCGGCCAGCTCGATCAGCCTGGCGTTGTCCGCGTAGGCGTCGTCGACCTCCGAGGGCTGGTTGTCGAAGAGCACGTCGTGGTACGCGGGGAACTTCCCGGCGTCCTGGGCGCAGGCCGCGGCGTTGGCAGCGGTGCGGGAGCCCGTGCCGCGCATGTTGCCGTCGATGAGGGTGACCAGGTGGTACTCCACCTTCAGTTCGCCGGCGTTCGTCAGCTCGTGGATCACCGGCCGGTACGCCGTCTCGAAGGACTTGCACGCGGGACAGCGGAAGTCCTCCCACACCGTGAGCGTGGACTTGGCGCTGTCCTTGCCGACCGGGATGGCCAGGCTGTCCTTGCCCTGGGCCCCCGAGGGCGCCACGACCGGGCCGGAGGCCTCGCTGTCGTCGTCCTTGCCGGCGTTGGCCGCGACGACGCCGATCACGGCCGCGAGTCCCAGGACGGCGACGACGGCCCCGCCCACGATCAGCGCGCGCCGGCGCTTGTCCGCGGACTTCTGCTTCTCGCGCTCGACCGCCAGCTTCTCCCGGGCGGTGCGCTTTCCCTCACGGTTCTTCTCGCTCACACCCCGGAAACGAACCGGGGAGGCGCAGCGCGCCTCCCCGGCCTCAGGTCCACCCGTACGAGGGACCGGTATGACTTCCGGCGTTCTTACGCCTGTCCGCGCACGCCCTTGGCGAGGTCACCGGCGAGCGCGCGCACGGCCTCGACACCGGCCGCGTCGTCCGGGGCGTCCAGCATGGCCTGGACGAAGGCCGAGCCGACGATCACGCCGTCGGCGAAGCGCGCGACCTCGGCGGCCTGGGCGGGGTTGGAGACGCCGAGCCCGACGCACACCGGCAGGTCCGTCCCCGTGGCCCGGGTGCGTTCCACCAGGTCCTGGGCCTGATTGCTGACGCTGGCGCGGGTGCCGGTGACGCCCATGAGGGAGGCGGCGTAGACGAAGCCGCTGCCCGCCGCGGTGATCTGCGCGAGCCGTTCGTCCTTGCTGCTGGGGGCGACGACGAAGACGGTGGCGAGACCGTGCTTGGCCGCGTGCTCCCTCCACAGCGCCGCCTCCTGCACGGGCAGGTCGGGCAGGATGCACCCGGCGCCGCCCGCCTCGGCGAGCTCGGCGGTGAACCGCTCGACGCCGTAGCGGTCGATGGGGTTCCAGTACGTCATGACGAGGATCGGCTTGCCGGTGGCGGCGTGCGCCTCGCGGACCGTGCTCATCACGTCGGCGATCCGCACACCGCCGCGCAGGGCGATGTCGTCGGCCGTCTGGATGACGGGGCCGTCGAGGACGGGGTCGCTGTGCGGCAGGCCCACCTCGACGACGTCGGCGCCGCCGTCGACGACGGCCTTGATCGCCTCGATGCCGCCGTCCACGGTCGGGAACCCGGCCGGGAGGTAGGCGATGAGGGCGGAGCGCCCTTCGGACTTGGCCGCGGCGAGGGTGTCGCTCAACAGCTGGATGTTGCCGCTCACTTGGCGTCCCCCTCGATCTCGGCGGTGCCGGAGGCGTCCTCGGCGACCTCGGCGTCGGTGTCGTACAGGCCGAAGTAGCGCGCGGCGGTGTCCATGTCCTTGTCGCCGCGGCCGGACAGGTTGACCACGATCAGCCCGTCCTTGCCGAGCTCCTTGCCGACCTCCAGGGCGCCGGCCAGCGCGTGGGCGCTCTCGATGGCCGGGATGATGCCCTCGGTGCGCGACAGCAGGCGCAGGGCCTGCATGGCCGCGTCGTCGGTGACCGCGCGGTACTCGCCGCGACCGGAGTCCTTCAGGTACGAGTGCTCCGGGCCGATGCCCGGGTAGTCCAGACCGGCCGAGATGGAGTACGGCTCGGTGATCTGGCCCTCGTCGTCCTGGAGGACGTAGGAGCGGGAGCCGTGCAGGATGCCGGGCTCGCCCGCGGTCAGGGTGGCCGCGTGCTCGCCGGTCTCGACGCCGTGCCCGGCCGGCTCGCAGCCGATGAGGCGGACGTCGGCGTCCGGGATGAAGGCGTGGAAGAGGCCGATGGCGTTGGAGCCGCCGCCGACACAGGCGACGGCCGCGTCGGGCAGGCGTCCGGCGCGCTCCAGGAGCTGGCGGCGGGCCTCGACGCCGATGACCCGGTGGAAGTCGCGGACCATCGCCGGGAAGGGGTGCGGTCCGGCGACGGTGCCGAAGAGGTAGTGGGTGTGGTCGACGTTGGCGACCCAGTCGCGGAAGGCCTCGTTGATGGCGTCCTTCAGCGTGCGGCTGCCGGACTTCACGGCGATGACCTCGGCACCGAGCATGCGCATGCGGGCGACGTTGAGGGCCTGGCGCTGGGTGTCGATCTCACCCATGTAGATGGTGCACTCGAGGCCGAACAGCGCACAGGCGGTGGCGGTGGCCACGCCGTGCTGGCCGGCGCCCGTCTCGGCGATGACCCGGGTCTTGCCCATGCGCTTGGTGAGCAGGGCCTGGCCGAGCACGTTGTTGATCTTGTGGGAGCCGGTGTGGTTGAGGTCTTCCCGCTTCAGGAAGATCCGTGCGCCACCGGCGTGTTCGGCGAACCTCGGCACCTCGGTGAGGGAGCTGGGGCGGCCGGTGTAGTTGACCAGGAGGTCGTCGAGTTCCCGGGCGAACTCGGGGTCGTGCTTGGCCTTGTCGTACTCGACGGCCACCTCGTCGACTGCGGCGACGAGGGCCTCGGGGATGAACTTGCCGCCGAAGGCCCCGAAGTAGCCTTCGGGGTTGGGCGTTTGGCCCTCGGGGTCGGGGATGAAGAACTGGCTGGGCATGCGGATACCTCACGGTGAGTGTGTGTTGATCACTAATCGCCGTGGGGGCGAGGATGGCCTGTCGGCTGCGGGCCCGTTGGGGCTGGTCGCGCAGTTCCCCGCGCCCCTAGAGGGCGCGCTGCCATCGCATTCCGTTGACCTGCCCGGGCTCGTCACCGATGACGTACCGGACGCGGCGGCCGTGGACCCGGCGCGCGGGCGCACGGCAGCCGCGGGGGCGGCAGCCGCGCGCGAGGCGGGCGTACCGGTCCACGGTCGTCAAGGTGGGAGTCATCGGGGCAAGCCTAGCGGGTGATCAGCTCCGGCCGTGCCGGAGCGCGGGGTGCTCGCCGGCCGCCACCAGGTCCGAGACCGCCGTCCTCGGGTCCTTGCCCGTGACGAGGGACTCGCCGACCAGGACCGCGTCGGCGCCGGCGTTGGCGTACGCGATGAGGTCGTGCGGGCCGCGGACGCCGGACTCGGCGATCTTGATGATGTGGTCGGGGATCTCCGGAGCCACCCGCTCGAAGGTGCCGCGGTCGACCTCGAGGGTCTTGAGGTTGCGCGCGTTGACGCCGATCACGCGGGCGCCGGCGTCGACGGCGCGCTCGACCTCGTCCTCGTCGTGCACCTCGACGAGCGGCGTGAGCCCGATGGACTCGGCGCGCTCGATGAGGGACTCCAGGGCGGGCTGGTCGAGGGCGGCGACGATCAGCAGCACGACGTCGGCACCGTAGGCGCGGGCCTCCCACAGCTGGTACGACGTGACGATGAAGTCCTTGCGCAGCACGGGGATGTCCACCCGGGCGCGGACCGTCTCGAGGTCGGCGAGCGAGCCGCCGAAGCGGCGCTCCTCGGTGAGGACGGAGATGACGGCCGCGCCGCCCGCCTCGTAGTCCGCGGCGAGTCCGGCCGGGTCGGCGATCGCGGCCAGCGCGCCCTTGGAGGGGCTGGAGCGCTTGACCTCGCAGATGACCTTGACGCCGTCGCCGCGCAGTGCGGCCGCGCCGTCCTTGGCCGCGGGAGCCTTCGCCGCACGCTCCTTGAGCTCGTCGAGGCTGACGCGCGCCTGCCGCTCCGCAAGGTCGGCACGGACTCCGTCGATGATCTCGTCGAGCACACTCACGCGAGCGGCCCCCTTCCAGACTCTTGGCAGTTCCAGCGACCGATCGAAAACCGATGGTCACTGCGATGGTATCCGCAGCGGGGCGTACGCCTCACATCCGGTTGACGCCGGTCCCACTACCTGGACGTCCTGCTGTTGATCAAGGATGGAGCCAGCCACCGAAGGGCAGGTTCCGGACAACGGCGAAGACCAGCAGCAACGCTCCGAGGCTCCACACCAGCCCCGGGTGCGGGTCGATCCGCAGGGGGCGCCCGCGGACCGCGTGGACCACCCATGCGGTCCACAGCACGGCGAAACCCAGATAGCCGAGGGTCGCGAGCGCGTTGGCGTGCAGCGCCGCGAGGAGGTCCCCGTGGATGAAGGCGTGCGCGCTGCGCAGTCCGCCGCAGCCGGGGCAGTAGAGGCCGGTGTAGCGCAGCAGCGGGCAGACGGGGTAGTGGCCGGGCTCGTTGGGATCCACGGTGCCCACGTAGGCGAACGCGGCGGCGACGGCCGCGAGCGTCCCGGCGGGGACGGCCAGGCGGCTCGGGACGCTCTGCGTCACCCTTCGGCTCTCGGCGTTCACGGTATGCATTGTGCCCCGCACGCGCGTGAGGGGCGGTTCCGGCACCCGTGTGCCGGGCCGCCCCTCACGTGAGGACGTGCTCCGCGGATCGTGCCGCGGAGGTCAGCTCCCGGCGCCGGCCGGCTCGCGGTCGCCCGTGGTCCGGTGCGGCTGGTGCGCCTCCTTGGGCTGGCCCAGGCCCATCATCCGCATGATGCCGCCGACGACACCGCCGAGCAGCACGACCACCATGCCCGCCCAGAAGCCCACCGGCCGGTCCAGCACCATGAACGCGCCCGAGACGCAGAAACCGATGAAGGCGATCGTGACACCGGTCCAGGCGGCCGGGGTGTGACCGTGGCTGCTGCCCGCCATTGCTTGCTCCTCGTTGCTGTGTGCGTGTCTGAGCAGGACGCTCGGAGCCATTGTCCCGCACGCGCGCCCGCGGGGTGAGCGGGGGTGCTCCCCCGGTCCTGCGGGTCCCCCGTGTGGGCTCGTGCGGGCTCAGGCCCCGGTCGGGTCCTCGCCGCGGTCGAGTGCCTTCCACAGGTCCTCGGGCCGGTCGGGGTCGACGGCGGGGGCCTTGCGGCGCGGCTGGGGCGTCGCACCGCGCTCGTAGCGGCCGGACATGGCGGGCCACATCCGGCCGTAGCGCAGGGCGAGCAGTCCGGCCACGAGGATCAGGACACCACCGACGACCGCGACGTACGGCCAGGCGGTGTGGCTGAGGGCGTCGACGGAGGCAGAGGCGTCGCCGGAGGCCTGGGCGGCCTGCTCGTCGAGCGCGGAGCTGTCGGAGGCGCCGAGCAGGGCGGCGACGACGATGCCGACGCCGGAGAGCGCGAGCAGCGCGGCGACGACGAAGCGGCCGGCGCGGCGGACGGCGAACACGGCGACGAGCGCGGCGAGGCCCACTATGGCGAGCGCCGCGGGAACACCCGTGACGTCGCTGCCCCTGGCGGTCAGGGGGAAGGCGCCGCCGGCCACCGTCGCGGTGCCCTGCGACCATTGCTGCCGGGTGGCGAGCAGCGCCACGGCGGCGCCGAGTGCGCCGCTCAGCAGCGCGACGGCGAGGCTCAGGCGGCCGGCCCGGGCGGATCCGGGGGCTTCGGAACGGGGGTGCGGTACAGCAGTCACGTGTCCCACTATCGCCTGAACCCCGGGCGAACCGTCACCCGGGGTTCGTCTCAGGCCTTTCCCAGCCGGTTCGCCGTGTGGACGGCCCGCAGCACCGCGGCCGCCTTGTTGCGGCACTCGGTGTCCTCGGCGACCGGGTCGGAGTCGGCGACGATGCCCGCCCCGGCCTGGACGTAGGCGGTGCCGCCTCGCAGGAGGGCGGTGCGGATGGCGATGGCGGTGTCGGAGTCGCCGGCGAAGTCGAGATAGCCGACGCAGCCGCCGTACAGGCCGCGCCGGGACGGTTCGAGTTCGTCGATGATCTGCATGGCGCGGGGCTTCGGGGCGCCGGAGAGGGTGCCGGCCGGGAAGCAGGCCGTGAGGACGTCGAAGGCGGTGCGGCCCTGGGCGACGCGGCCCGTCACCGTGGAGACGATGTGCATCACGTGCGAGTACCGCTCGACGGACATGAAGTCCACCACCTCGACCGAGCCCGGCTCGCAGACCCGCCCCAGGTCGTTGCGGCCCAGATCGACGAGCATGAGGTGCTCGGCGCGCTCCTTGGGGTCGGCGAGCAGCTCCTCGGCGAGGGCCTGGTCCTCCTGCGGGGTGGCGCCGCGCCAGCGGGTGCCGGCGATGGGGTGGACCATGGCCCGGCCGTCCTCGACCTTGACCAGGGCCTCGGGGGACGAGCCGACGACGTCGAACCCGTCGAAGCGGAACAGGTACATGTACGGGGACGGGTTGGTGGCACGCAGGACCCGGTAGACGTCCAGCGCGCTCGCCGTGCACGGCGTCTCGAAGCGCTGGGAGGGGACCACCTGGAAGGCCTCACCGGCGCGGATGCGCTCCTTGATGTCCTCGACGGCCACCTGGAAGTCGGGGCCGCCCCACAGCGCGGTGTACTCGGGGAGCTCGGAGGGCGGCAGGACGGCCGGGGGCTGGGCGACCGGGCGGGAGAGGTCGGCCTCCATGGCGTCGAGGCGGGCGACGGCGTCGGCGTGGGCCTCCTCGACGCCGGTCTCCAGGTCGTTGTGGTTGATCGCGTTGGCGATCAGCAGGACCGAGCCCTCCCAGTGGTCCATGACGGCCAGGTCGCTGGTGAGGAGCATGGTCAGCTCGGGCAGCTTCAGGTCGTCGCGCTCGCCGGGGCCGATCCTCTCCAGGCGGCGGACGATGTCGTAGCCGAGATAGCCGACCATGCCGCCGGTGAAGGGCGGCATGCCCTCCTGGTGGGGCGTGTGCAGGGCCTCGATGGTGGCGCGCAGGGCGGCGAGCGGGTCGCCGTCCGTGGGGACGCCGACGGGCGGGACGCCGAGCCAGTGCGCCTGCCCGTCCCGTGCGGTCAGTGTGGCGGCGGACCGCACGCCCACGAAGGAGTACCGGGACCAGGAGCGGCCGTTCTCCGCGGATTCCAGCAGGAACGTGCCGGGGCGCTCGGCGGCGAGCTTGCGGTAGAGCGCGACCGGGGTGTCGCCGTCGGCGAGGAGCTTGCGGGTGACGGGGATGACCCGCCGGTCGGTGGCGAGCTTGCGGAAGGTCTCGAGGTCCATGGCCGCTGACCTTACTGATCCGTGGCGGAGCCGGCGGGACCGCCGTCCTTGAGGAGCACGTCCTCGTCGAAACAGGTGCGCGCGCCGGTGTGGCAGGCGGCGCCGACCTGATCGACCTTGACCAGCACGGTGTCGGCGTCGCAGTCCAGGGCGACGGACTTCACCCACTGGAAGTGGCCGGAGGTGTCGCCCTTGACCCAGTACTCCCGGCGGCTGCGCGACCAGTAGGTGCACCGGCCGGTGGTCAGGGTGCGGTACAGCGCCTCGTCGTCCATCCAGCCGAGCATCAGCACCTCGCCGGTGTCGTACTGCTGGGCGATGGCGGGCAGGAGACCGTCGGGGCTGCGCTTGAGGCGCGCGGCGATCTCCGGGGCGAGGCTGCCGGATGGAGCACTGTGGCGCGAAGCGCCTCCGTGAGGGGCGGTGGCCGGGCGACGGGCGGGCGTGCTGGTCATGCCGACCATTGTGCCGCGCGCCACCGACAGGCCCGGTGGAGTGTCCACTGGGCGGACCACCGGGGCGGTCGTAGGCTGGCCTCCATGTCGACCCATGCCAAGCGTGAACGACTTCTCCTCGCCGACCTGTTGGAGACCGCGGGTCCGGACGCGCCCACCCTGTGCGAGGGCTGGACGACCCGGGACCTCGCGGCGCACGTCGTGGTGCGCGAGCGCCGCCCGGACGCCGCCGGCGGGATACTGATCAAGCAGCTCGCGTCTCGCCTGGACAAGGTGATGGCGGAGTACACCGACAAGCCGTACGAGGAGCTGATCCAGCTGATCCGTACGGGCCCGCCGCGTTTCTCGCCCTTCTCCCTCAAGCCGGTCGACGAGGCGTCGAACATCATCGAGTTCTACGTCCACACCGAGGACGTCCGGCGCGCCCAGCCCGACTGGTCCCCGCGCGACCTCGACCCGGTCTTCCAGGACGCCCTGTGGTCCCGCCTGGAGCGCACCGCCCGTCTGATGGGCCGCGGCGTCCCGACGGGCCTGGTCCTGCGCCGGCCCGACGGCCAGACCGCGGTGGCCCACCGCGGCACCCCGGTGGTCACGGTCACCGGTGAGCCGTCCGAACTGGTCCTGTTCTGCTACGGCCGTCAGAGCGCGGCCAAGGTCGACCTGGACGGTGACGAGAACGCGATCGCGAAACTGCACGAGACGAAGCAGCTCGGGATCTGAGAGGTCCGAGGGACAGGCGAGAGCCCCGGCCGCACCACGCGGCCGGGGCTCTCGGCAGACGGGGCGTCACCGCACCGGGTGCCCCGCCTCCCGCAGCGTCTCCTTGACCTGGCCGATGCGCAGGTCGCCGAAGTGGAACACCGAGGCCGCCAGGACCGCGTCCGCGCCCGCCTCGACGGCCGGGGGGAAGTCGGTCAGCGTGCCGGCGCCGCCCGAGGCGATGACCGGGACGGTGACGTGCTTGCGTACGGCCCGGATCATCTCCAGGTCGTAGCCGTCCTTGGTGCCGTCGGCGTCCATCGAGTTGAGCAGGATCTCACCGGCGCCCAGCTCGGCGGCCCGGTGGGCCCACTCGACGGCGTCGATGCCGGTGCCTTTGCGGCCGCCGTGGGTGGTGACCTCGAAGGAGCCCGACTCGGTGCGGCGGGCGTCGACCGACAGCACCAGCACCTGACGGCCGAAACGCTCGGCGATCTCGCGGATCAGGTCGGGGCGGGCGATCGCGGCCGTGTTGACGCCGACCTTGTCCGCGCCGGCCCGCAGCAGCTTGTCCACGTCCTCGGCCGTGCGGACGCCGCCGCCGACCGTGAGCGGGATGAACACCTGCTCGGCCGTGCGGCGCACCACGTCGTACGTGGTCTCGCGGTTGCCCGACGAGGCGGTGATGTCCAGGAACGTCAGCTCGTCCGCGCCCTCGGCGTCGTACACCTTGGCCATCTCGACGGGGTCGCCCGCGTCGCGCAGGTTCTGGAAGTTGACGCCCTTGACGACCCGGCCGTTGTCCACGTCCAGGCAGGGGATGACTCGGACCGCCAGGGTCATGAATCGTGCTCCTCTAGTGTTCCTCTGAAGGTGTCCCTCTGAATGCTTCCACTTCCACCGACACCAGGACCCGGGAGTCGATGAAGCCCTGCACGACCAGCAGGGTCGTGACCGGGCGTACGGCGTCGAACATCTCCTTGTGGGCCCGGCCCACCGCGTCGACGTCCCGGGCGTGTGCCAGGCACACCCGGGTGCGGATCACGGACTCGGGCGTGAGCCCGAACTCGGCGATCGCCTCCAGGGCGGTGGTGAAGGCCACTTTGGTCTGCTCGTACGGGTCGCCGTCGCCGTAGAGCACATCGCCCTTGAAGGCGGTCGTGCCCGCGACCAGCACACGGTCGCCCGCCGCGACGGCGCGTGCAAAACCGAAGGACTCTTCCCAGGGACTTCCGCTCTGCACACGCCGCACGGTCATGACGACACAGCCTCCAAGGCCTCTTCCAGGGTGAACGCCTTCGCGTACAGCGCCTTCCCGACGATGGCGCCTTCGACACCGAGCGGGACGAGGTCGGCGATGGCGCGCAGGTCGTCGAGCGAGGAGACCCCGCCGGAGGCCACGACCGGGCGGTCGGTGGCGGCGCACACGTTGCGCAGCAGGTCCAGGTTGGGGCCCTGGAGCGTGCCGTCCTTGGCGATGTCGGTGACGACGTACCGCGCGCAGCCCTCCTTGTCGAGGCGCTCCAGCGTCTCGTAGAGGTCGCCGCCGTCGCGGGTCCAGCCGCGCCCGCGCAGGGTCGTGCCGCGGACGTCGAGACCGACGGCGATCTGGTCGCCGTGCTCGGCGATGACCTTGGCGACCCACTCCGGCGTCTCCAGGGCGGCCGTGCCCAGGTTGACGCGCTTGCAGCCGGTGGCGAGGGCGGCGGCGAGGGTCTCGTCGTCGCGGATGCCGCCGGACAGCTCCACCTTGATGTCCATGGCGCGGGCGACCTCGGCGATCAGCTCGCGGTTGTTCCCGGTGCCGAAGGCGGCGTCGAGGTCGACCAGGTGCAGCCATTGGGCGCCGGAGCGCTGCCAGGCGAGGGCGGCCTCCAGCGGGGAGCCGTAGGAGGTCTCCGAGCCGGACTCGCCGTGCACCAGGCGGACGGCCTGGCCGTCCCGGACGTCGACGGCGGGGAGGAGTTCGAGCGTGCTCACAGGGTTCCGATCCAGTTGGTGAGGAGCTGGGCTCCGGCGTCGCCGGACTTCTCGGGGTGGAACTGCGTGGCCCACAGGGCGCCGTTCTCGACGGCGGCTACGAACGGCTTGCCGTGGGTGGACCAAGTGACCTTGGGGGCCGTCATCGCCGGGTTGTGCGTCTGAAGCGACCAGTCGTGGACGGCGTAGGAGTGCACGAAGTAGAAGCGGGCGTCCGGGTCGAGGCCGGCGAACAGCTGCGAGCCGGGCGCCGCTTCGACGGTGTTCCAGCCCATGTGGGGCACGATCTCGGCCTGGAGCGGCTCGACGGAGCCGGGCCACTCGTCGAGGCCCTCGCTCTGAACGCCGTGCTCGATGCCGCGCGCGAAGAGGATCTGCATGCCGACGCAGATGCCCATGACGGGGCGGCCGCCGGACAGGCGGCGGTCGACGATCCAGTCGCCGCGGGCCTCGCGCAGGCCCGTCATGCAGGAGGCGAAGGCGCCTACGCCGGGCACCAGCAGGCCGTCGGCGTTCAGGGCCTCGTCGTAGTCACGCGTGATCTCGACGTCGGCACCCGCGCGGGCGAGGGCGCGCTCGGCGGAACGGACGTTGCCGAAGCCGTAGTCGAAGACGACGACCTTCTTCCGCGTCTTCACCGGGCCGCTCAATTCCACACCTCCAGCCTCACCACACCGGCCGCCAGGCACATCGCGGCGCCGATCGACAGCAGCACGATGAGGCCCTTGGGCATCTTCTGCTTGACGAAGGAGTAGATCCCGCCGACGAGGAAGAGACCGACGACGATCAGCAGGGTCGAAGTGCCGTTCACAGGGCGCCCTTCGTGGACGGGAGGATGCCGGCCGCGCGCGGGTCACGCTCGGAGGCGTAGCGCAGGGCGCGGGCGAGCGCCTTGAACTGGCACTCCACGATGTGGTGCGCGTTGCGCCCGTAGGGCACGTGCACGTGCAGCGCGATCTGTGCCTGGGCCACGAAGGACTCCAGGATGTGCCGGGTCATCGTCGTGTCGTACTCGCCGATCATCGGCGCCATCTTCTCGGGCTCGGTGTGCACGAGGTAGGGGCGGCCGGACAGGTCGACGGTGACCTGGGCGAGGGACTCGTCCAGCGGGACCGTGCAGTTGCCGAAGCGGTAGATGCCCACCTTGTCGCCGAGGGCCTGCTTGAAGGCGGCGCCGAGGGCGAGGGCGGTGTCCTCGATGGTGTGGTGCGAGTCGATGTGCAGATCGCCCTCGGTCTTCACCGTGAGGTCGAACAGACCGTGCCGGCCGAGCTGGTCGAGCATGTGGTCGTAGAAGCCGACGCCGGTCTTGATGTCGGTCTTCCCGGTGCCGTCGAGGTCGATCTCGACGAGGACCGAGGTCTCCTTGGTCACCCGCTCTATGCGGCCTACGCGGCTCATGCGCTCTGCTCCTTCTTCAGTTCACGTACCGCGTCGAGGAACGCGTCGTTCTCTTCGGGGGTCCCGGCGGTGACCCGGAGCCAGCCGGGCACGCCGTTGTCCCGGACCAGGACGCCCCGGTCGAGGATCTTCCGCCAGGTCTCGTGGGAGTCCTCGAACCGGCCGAACTGCACGAAGTTCGCGTCCGACGCGGTCACCTCGTAGCCGGCCGCGAGCAGTTCGGTGACCAGGCGGTCCCGTTCGGTCTTGAGCTGCTCGACGTAGCCCAGCAGCGTGCCGGTGTGTTCCAGGGCGGCCAGGGCGGTCGCCTGGGTCACGGCCGACAGGTGGTAGGGCAGTCGGACCAGCTGGACGGCGTCGACGACGGCCGGGTGCGCCGCGAGGTAGCCGAGGCGCAGGCCCGCCGCGCCGAACGCCTTCGACATGGTGCGGGAGACGACGAGGTTCGGGCGGCCCGCCAGCAGGGGCAGCAGCGAGTCGCCGTGGCTGAACTCGATGTACGCCTCGTCGACCACCACCATCGACGGCTTCGCCGCCTGCGCGGCCTCGTACAGCGCGACGACCGTCTCGGGCGGGACGGCGGTGCCCGTGGGGTTGTTGGGGGTGGTGATGAAGACGACGTCCGGCTGGTTCTCGGCGATCGCCTTCTCGGCGGCGGCGAGGTCGATGGTGAAGTCCTCGTTGCGGGGGCCGGAGATCCAGCCCGTGCCCGTGCCGCGTGAGATGAGGCCGTGCATCGAGTACGACGGCTCGAAGCCGATGGCGGTGCGGCCCGGTCCGCCGAAGGTCTGCAGCAGCTGCTGGATGACCTCGTTGGAGCCGTTGGCCGCCCAGACGTTGGCCAGGCCGACCTCGTGGCCGGAGGTGTCGGTGAGGTACTGGGCCAGCCGTGTGCGCAGCTCGACCGCGTCCCGGTCCGGGTAGCGGTTGAGGTTCCGGGCGGCTTCCCGGACCCGCTCGGCGATGCGTTCGACCAGCGGCTCGGGCAGCGGGTAGGGGTTCTCGTTGGTGTTCAGCCGTACGGGGACGTCCAGCTGGGGCGCGCCGTAGGGGGACTTGCCGCGCAGCTCGTCCCGTACGGGGAGATCGTCGATGCGTACGTCGTTCACTTGCCCTGGGGAACCTTCCAGTCGAACCTCGCCTTGATCGCCGCGCCGTGGGCCGGCAGATCCTCCGCCTCGGCCAGCGTGACCACGTGGTGCGCGACGTCGGCCAGCGCCTGGCGCGTGTAGTCGACGATGTGGATGCCGCGCAGGAAGGACTGGACGGACAGCCCCGAGGAGTGGCAGGCGCAGCCGCCGGTGGGCAGGACGTGGTTGGACCCGGCCGCGTAGTCGCCCAGCGACACGGGCGCCCAGGGGCCGATGAAGATCGCGCCGGCGTTGCGGACGCGGTCGGCCACGGCGGCGGCGTCGGCCGTCTGGATCTCCAGGTGCTCGGCGCCGTACGCGTCGACCACCTTGAGGCCCTCGTCGATGCCGTCGACCAGCACGATCGCGGACTGGCGGCCGGACAGGGCCGGGACGATCCGGTCCTCGACGTGCCGGGTGGCCGCGATCTGCGGCTCCAGCTCCTTCTCGACGGCGTCGGCGAGGTCGACGGAGTCGGTGACCAGGACGGCGGCGGCCAGCGGGTCGTGCTCGGCCTGGCTGATCAGGTCGGAGGCGACGTGCACCGGGTCGGCCGTGTCGTCGGCGAGGACCGCGATCTCGGTCGGGCCGGCCTCGGCGTCGATGCCGATCCGGCCGGTGAAGTAGCGCTTGGCGGCGGCGACCCAGATGTTGCCGGGGCCGGTGACCATGTTCGCGGGCGCGCAGGACTCGGTGCCGTAGGCGAACATCGCGACGGCCGTGGCACCGCCGGCCGCGTAGACCTCGTCGACGCCGAGCAGCGCGCAGGCGGCGAGGATGGTCGGGTGCGGCAGGCCGCCGAACTCGGCCTGGGCGGGAGAGGCGAGCGCGACGGACGCGACGCCGGCCTCCTGGGCGGGCACCACGTTCATGATCACGGAGGACGGGTACACGGACCGGCCGCCGGGCGCGTACAGCCCGACGCGGTCGACCGGCACCCACTTCTCGGTCACGGAGCCGCCGGGCACGACCTGCGTGGTGTGCGTGGCGCGGCGCTGGGCGCGGTGGACGGTGCGGGCGCGGCGGATGGACTCCTCCAGGGCCGCGCGCACGGCCGGGTCGAGTTCCTCCAGCGCGCGGGTGAGCGCGGCGGCCGGCACCCGTACCTGATCCAGCCTGACCCCGTCGAACCGCTCGGCGAAGTCGATCAGCGCCGCGTCGCCCCGATGATGCACGTCCTCGCAGATCGGACGCACCTTCTCGAGGGCGGCCGCTACGTCGAAGTCGGCTCGGGGCAGCAGGTCACGCAGGGCGGGGCCCTCGACGAGGGCGTCGCCGCGCAGATCGATTCGGGAGATCACGTGCTCAATTCTCTCAGACCCGGGTGAGGCGCCGTTCGCGCGTATCAATGGCTGATACAGAACGCCGCGGGACCCCGGAAGATCACCCTCACGTCTTGTGTTCGGGCCGTCACACAGCGGGCATGAACTGGTGTACGAGGCAAGTGACCCGTGAGTACCTGGGGAGGAAGGAAGAGCTGTGACCGAGGGGGCCCGCGTCCGAGCCGGGGAGCTGCCCGACGACCTGACCGCGGCCGAGGCCGGCATGTGGCAGGCCTTCCGCAACGGCACCGTGTACGACCTGAGCTGCGGCGACGCCGTGGCCGACGATCCGCATGGCGGGCAGCCGTGGGGCGAGGAGCGGACCGTCCGGGCGCGGATCGTGTGCTGGCTGCTCCTCGACGGGCCGCCTGCCCTGGCCGGCCGCGTGTCGTCGCTGAAGCTGATCGGCGTGCAGGTCAGCGGCTCCCTGGACCTCGCGGGCGGCACGGTGGTGCCGTACGTCGAGATGCGCCGGTGCCGGTTCGAGCAGGACGTGCTGCTGCCGGAGGCCCGCTTCACCACCCTGCGCATGGTGGACTGCTCGGTCCCCCGGCTGGAGGCGGCCCGGGTGCACACCGAGGGCGATCTGCATCTGCCGCGCTGCCGTTTCCACCACGGCATCCGGCTCACGGACGCGCAGATCGGCACGGACCTGATGCTCAACCAGGCGATCGTGCACCGGGATCACAGCGGCCGGTCGATCGCCGCGGACGGCATGAACGTCGGCCAGGACCTACAGGCGGAGCTGCTGGAGTCGCACGGGGAGCTGAGTCTGCGCGCCGCGACCATCGGCGTGTCGCTGAGCCTGCGCGGCGCGCGGCTGAGCAACCCCTTCGAGCGGCTCGCGCTGAACGCCCCGCAGCTGACCGTCGAGCGCAGTCTGTATCTGACACCGGCGGGGGTCGGGGCCCAGGCGATGAGCGGGATGACCCCGGCGCAGGGGACGCGCATCCAGCGCTTCGCGTGCGAGGGCGGGATCCGGCTGGACGACGGCCGGTTCGGCGACGCCGTCGACTTCGAGCAGGCCCGGTTCACTCTCACGGACGACCAGGAGTTGTCGCTGCGCCGGGTGCAGACGCCGGAGCTGCGCTTCCTCGGGGAGCAGCCGGTGCGCGGGCGGGTGGTGCTGTCCGGGGCCAGGGTCGTCAACCTGATGGACCGGGCGGACGCCTGGCCGGGCCCGGGGCGGCTGCACATGGGCGGCTTCGCCTACGAGAACCTCGTGCCGCGCGGACCGTTCCCGCCGGCCGAGCGGCTGCGGTGGGTGGCGGCGGCGACCGCCGAGTACAACCCGGAGCCGTACGAGCGGCTCGCGGCCGTGCTGCGGGCCGGCGGGGAGGACGAGGACGCCCGTGAGGTGCTGCTGGCCAAGCAGCGCCGGCACCGCGAGAGCCTGCCGATGGCGGCCAAGCTGTGGGGCTACGCGCAGGACTGGACGGTCGCCTACGGGTACCGGCCGGGCCGGGCCGCGGTATGGATGGCGGTGCTGTGGGCGGCGGGCTCCTTCGCCTTCGCGCAGTCCGGGCATCCGCCGATGAAGCGGGGCGAGCACCCGGAGTGGAACCCGACGCTGTTCACCCTCGACCTGCTCCTGCCCGTCATCGACCTGGGCCAGGTGGGGTTCTGGCAGCTGCGGGGGCCCTGGCAGTGGCTGGCGACGGCGATGATCCTGCTGGGCTGGATCCTGGCGACGACGGTGGCGGCGGGGGCTACGCGCCTGCTGCGGCGCAACTGATGGTGCCGGTGTGACCACAGTTATTGAACTGTCAAGGCTTTACGTTCTCTTGACCATCGAATGTACAACTTTCCGTAGGTTCCATGAACAGTCTGGCGCCGCCATGACCAGCCGACTTTCAATGGTCGGCACCATGGCAATGCAGCTGCCGTTCATCCGCGCGAGCCGGATGGCAAGGACCTCCCCCCACCTCGTCGGCGAGCCGTGCGCCGACGACGAGGTGCTGCTCGACGCGCCCGACGCCCGGCTGAGCCCGGCTCTGGTCGCCGCCGCCCGGGGCGACCACGTCCCGGCCGCCTCGCTGCTCCTGGCCACCCGCGTGGCCTCGGAGTGGGAGCGGCGCGACCGGTACGTGACCCGGCTGGCCGCCTTCGCCCGCTCCCGGCCCGAGTGGCTGGACGCCTGGCTCGCCACCGCCCCGCAGGACCCCGACGCGCTGCTGGTCGGGGCCCAGCTGGCGGTGGACCGCGCCTGGCAGTCGCCGGCCCGGGCCGAGCTGTTGCGCGAGGTGAGCCCGCTGATCACGGCGGCGGCCCGGGGCGACCAGCGGGACCCCGTGCCGTGGCGGCTCGCGCTCGACCACGCCCGGGGCGCGCAGGCCGGGCACACGTACTTCGAGGAGCTGTGGGCGGCGGCCGTCCGCCGTGCCCCGCACCACTACGGCTGCCATGTGGCGGCCCTGCGCTACCTGGCCTCCTCCTGGCACGGCTCGCACCGCGAGTGCTTCGACTTCGCCGACCGGGCCGCCCAGGACGCTCCCCCCGGCGCGCTCGTCCAGGCCCTGCCGCTGCGGGCCGCCTTCGGCTACCTCACCGACGACTGCGGGCCCGAGGTGCCGCGCGAGCGGCTGGACGCGGCAGCCGACCGGGCGATCGCGCTGTCCCCGCGGCTGCCGGCCCACGACCCCTGGCCGGCCCGGATGCGGAACCTGCTGATCTTCGTCCTGGTGCGCCTGGAGCGCTGGCAGGACGCCGTCGAGCAGCTGCGCCTGAACGGCCCGTACGCCACGTCCTTCCCCTGGGACCAGGTGTCGGACGACCCGCTCGGGCACTTCCTGCGGGTGTGCGAGGACGTGCGGTCCGCGGTGGCCGGGGACACGTCCTGGCATCCACGGAGTGAACGGGGCGGTCGAGTCCGTCCCGGCGACCATTAGGCTTTTGCGTCGTGACCACCGTCCGGCTCCCCCTCTTCCCCCTGAACTCGGTTCTGTTCCCGGGGCTCGTGCTCCCGCTCAACGTCTTCGAGGAGCGGTATCGCGCCATGATGCGCGAGCTGCTGAAGACGCCCGAGGACGAGCCGCGCCGGTTCGCCGTCGTGGCGATCCGTGACGGCCACGAGGTGGCCTCGACCGCGCCCGGCATGCCCGACCCGACCGCCCTGCCCGAGCGGGGACCGTCGGCCGGTTTCGGCTCGGACCCGGTCAAGGCGTTCCACAAGGTGGGCTGCATCGCCGACGCGGCGACGATCCGGGAGCGCACCGACGGCTCCTTCGAGGTCCTGGCGACCGGCACGACCCGGGTGAAGCTGCTGTCGGTCGAGGCGTCCGGGCCCTTCCTGACGGCCGAGCTGGAGCCGCTGGACGAGGAGCCGGGCGACGAGGCCGCGCCGCTGGCCGAGGGCGTGCTGCGGTCCTTCCGCCAGTACCAGAAGCGGCTGGCCGGGGCGCGGGAGCGGTCTCTCGCGACGGGGGCCGAGCTGCCGGACGAGCCGGGCGTGGTGTCGTACCTCGTGGCGGCGGCGATGATGCTGGACACCCCGGCCAAGCAGCGCCTGCTCCAGGCTCCCGACACGGCGTCCCGCCTGCGCGACGAGCTGAAACTCCTTCGCTCCGAGACAGCGATCATCCGTAGTCTGCCGTCGTTGCCCGCGTCGGAGCTGACGCGCGGCCCGATGAGCCTCAACTGAGCGGATCCGCATGGCGAAGAAGTCGAAGAAGCAGCACCAGCCGGGCGGCACCCCCGCGACAGTGGCCCTCACGGCGGCGGGCGCGACGTACACGGTCCACTCCTACGACCACGACCCCGCGCACCCCTCCTACGGCGAGGAGGCGGCCGAGGCCATGGGCGTCTCCCCCGACCGCGTCTTCAAGACCCTGGTCGCGGACGTCGACGGCGCCCTGACGGTCGCGGTGGTCCCGGTGGCGGGCCAACTGGACCTGAAGGCGCTGGCGGCGGCCGTGGGCGGCAAACGCGCGGCGATGGCCGACCCGGCGCTCGCGGAACGCACCACGGGCTACGTCCGGGGCGGCATCTCGCCGCTGGGCCAGCGCAAGAAGCTCCCGACGGTCCTCGACGAGTCGGCCTCGTCCCACCCGACGATCTGCGTGTCGGCGGGCCGGAGGGGCCTGGAGGTGGAGCTTGCACCGGAGGACCTGGCCAAGCTGACGGAGGCGGTCCTGGCCCCCGTCGCACGCGCCTAGCCTGCGGGCGGCCGAGCCACCCCGGCCGCGGGCGCCCCCGCCACGCTGGGCTGCGGCCCTACCCGCCGCCCAGCCGCAACGCCGTGCGCCTATGCGGCAGGCGGTGCCTCATAAGGCCCGTGCCCGAACTCCGGCTCCGGGTCGCGGGGCCCGAACAGCGCCATGAGCCCGAGGTGGAGCACCAGCGCGGCGAGCGGCCAGGCCAGCAGCGCGCCCTTCGCGCCCAGTTTCAGCGGCGCGGTGAACGTCACGCCCCGCCCGACTTCGCGCGCGTGCGCGATCACGTCCTCGGTGGGCCCGAGCCACACCCCGACCCGCCAGGCGAGCAACGACCCGAGCAGGCCTCCGAGGGCCAGCCCCACCACCAGCGGCACGCCTCCGCGCCGTCGCAGCAGGAAGACGACCAGCGCGCTGACGGCGCCGAAGCACAGGCCGAGCAGCGTGAACGTGCCGTCGACACCGATGGCCTGCTCCCCCTCGGTGTCCTTGAGGTAGACGACCCAGCTCTTCGCCACCACGTCGCCGACCAGCGGCACGTGCGGCGCGAGCCACCACCACAGCACTCCGAGCAGCACCCCGCCGAGCGCCACGGCCACCGCGATCACGGCGGCCTCCCGCAGTTCCGTCCTCATTCCGGGGCCGTCCTGTCCGTACCAGCCGTGCCCGGCGTACTCGGCGTGCTGGGAACCGGGAGCCTGAGGCCCGGCGGCCGGCGGCTGCCACGCACCCTGTGCGGAGTGCTCATGCGGGGGCGGTGGCGGAGTCAGTGGTGCGGTCACCCTGCCATCGTGCCAGCCCCGCTCGTGCGCCGCGTCACCGGAGGACCGCTCCGCGCTCAACGGACGGCCGCCCGGCGGTACGCCCAGGTCGCCACGGCCAGCGAGACGACGCCCACGACCCCGCACACCGCGAGGTCACCGAGCACGAAGGCCCAGTCGGGGTGCGGCCCGAACGTCCGCGCGAAGGCCTCCACGCCGTACGTCGACGGCAGCAGGTCCCGCGTGAAGCGCACGGCCTCCGGCATCCGGTCCGCCGGCAGCACGCCCAGCAGCAGCGCCGCCGACATGCCCAGCTGCCCGAGCAGCGTGGCCAATTCCGGCCGGGGCGCGAGCAGCCCCAGCGCCGCCCCGAGCCCGGCGAGCGCGGCGCCCGCGAGCGGGATCACGGCCATGAGGACCCAGAGATGGGCCATCGGCAGCCCGAACAGCACACAGCCGAACAGCGCGGTCACGACCGTCCCGGGCACGGTGAACGAGGCGTACGCGCCCGCCGCGCCCAGCACCACGGCGGCCGGCGGCACCGGCAGCGTCGCGTAGTGGTCGAGCCCGCCGCTGGCCCGCAGCTGGCCGAAGTACTGCGCGAGCAGGTTCAGCGCGACGAAGGCGACCACCAGGACCGACGCCCCGGCGACGACGGCCTGCGCCTCCGCCCCGTCGTCCACGACCCCGCGCATCAGGATCATGATCCCGACCGACTGGAAGGTCGCCACGAACAGCAGCGGGATCCGTGCCACCCGCGCCCGGGACAGCTGGGCCCGGTACACGGCCGCCAGCGACGGCCACAGCCGCGCGCGAGGTCCGAGCTCGGCCGCACACGCGGCGGGCTCCTCCACGGCCAGGGCACTGCCCGGCAGGACATCGGCGGGTACGACACTCACGTCGCGCTGCTCCCCTTCGCTCGGGTCCACTGCGGCAGTCGCCTGTTCGGTACGTATGCGGCGGCCGGTCTGCTCACGGCCCGCGCGCCGGGAGTCTTCGCGCTCACGCCTTCACCAGCCCCTGCCGCACGGCCCCGCCGAGGGCGAGATACACATCTTCCAGGCTGGGGGTGGCCAGGGTGAAGTCGTCCAGGGCGGCGAAGGCGGCCCCGCCGGTGACGGTCGCGACGACCGTCCGGGCCTCCTCGGGCCCGAGCCGCAGCGTCCAGCGGCGGCCCGACTCCACGACGCGGTCCTTCAGCGCGGCCACCTCGGGCACGTGCAGCGGAGCCGCGTCCCGCCACACCAGGTCGACGCGCACCTCACCGGCGACCTGCTCCTTGAGCCCGGCGGGGGTGTCGCAGGCGATCACCCGCCCCCGGTCGAGGACGGCCACCCGGTCCAGCACCGTCTCGGCCTCGATGACGTTGTGGGTCACGAGCAGCACGGTCGTCCCGTGTTCGGCCCGGCGCCGGTCGACGGCGGACCACACGGCCCGCCGCGCCACCGGGTCCATGCCGGTGGTCGGCTCGTCGAGCACGAGCAGCGGCCGCTCCCCCACCAGGGCCGCCGCGAAGCACGCCAGGCGCCGCTGGCCCCCGGAGAGCTTCTTCAGCGGCCGCCCGGCGAGCGGCGCGAGCCCCAGCTCGTCGAGGACGGCGTCCCGCTCGGCCCGCGCGTGCCGTATGTCCAGGCCGCGCAGCCGCCCGGTGGTCTCGGCGGCGAGCGACACGGTCAGTTCGTCGAGGGCGGTCGACTCCTGCCCGAGGTAGGCGAGGATCCGCGCGGCCCGCTCGGGGTGGCGGACGATGTCGTGGCCGAGGATCTCCACGCTGCCGCGGTCGGGCCGCATCAGCCCGGTCAGCTGGCGCACGAGGGTGGACTTGCCGGCCCCGTTGGGACCGAGCAGGCCGAAGATCTCGCCGCGGCGGATGTCCAGCGTCACGTCGTCCGTGGCCCGGACCTCGGGTGTTCCCGGGGCGCCGCGCCGGCCCCGGACCGCCGGATAGGTCTTGGTCAGCCCGCGCACCGCGCACACGACGTCACCATCGTGCCGAAATGCCTGTGCCGCGCGCTTACTCACAAGGGACGAGACTACGGGGTCGGCGCCCCCGGTCCGCTCTCGGGTGGGTCCGTACCGGGAAATCCGTCGGCAAAGAACTCAGGCGTCGAGGGGTGGGTGCTCCACGCCCGTGCGCACGCTGATCTCCCGCCAGAAGCCGGCCCGGATGGCGTAGCGGTCCCGCTCGTCGATCTGGTCGTCCTTGTGGGCGAGCAGGCCGAAGCGGGCGGCGTAGCGCAGCAGCTCCCCGTCGACGCGGTGCGGGATGCGGGGATACATCCCGGACAGTTTCTGCAGGTGGCTCTGGTCGCCGAGGCGCTCGACCCAGCGCCGGGCGAAGACCTGTCCCACCTCGTACGGGTCACCGCCGACGGTGGTGATGTCCTCCTCGCGGTCGGCCCACCGCTGCTCGGCCGTGGTCAGCTGGGCGAGCGTCGGCATCGAGGCGGCCTCGGGGGGCTCGGCCGTGGGCCGGTCGACCCAGCCTTTGTCGGAGGACCACCGGAGGGTGGCGGAGGCGGGGTGCTGGGCGGGCTGGGCGGGCTGGGTGCCGGGGGCGCGCAGGGCGGCCAGGTCTTTGGGCGTGGGGACGCCTTTGGCGGCCCCACGCTCCTCGGTGCCGTTCTGCCCGGGGCCGTCCACCGGGTGGCGGGGCTGCGGGGCGGGTCGTTCGGCCGGGGCGCCGAGCGCGGACTCGGGCAACGGCGCGGAGAGGATCGCGGCGATCTCGGGCCGGGGCGCGGGCTGCGGGGCGCACACCCCGGTGTAGTCCTTGGCGCGGACGGCCTTGGTGATCCACGTGCGGTCCAGGACGCGCCGCTCGTCGGCCTCGGCGACCAGGTCCTCGGACTGGTTGTAGTCGCCGTCGGCGGCCTGGACGGCCCACAGGTGGACGGCGACGCCGTGCTCCTTGGCGGCCATCATGCCGGGCAGCAGATCGCCGTCGCCGGTGACGAGGACGACGTCGGAGCAGGCGCGGTTGCGGGCCAGCTCGGTGAGTTCGGCGTGCATCGCGGCGTCCACGCCCTTCTGCGCCCAGCGGCCGTCGCTGCGGGTCAGGGCGCCGAGCCGGACGGTGACCCGGGGCATCACGCGCAGTCTGCGGTGCTCGGGCTGCGGGACGCGGTCGGGGGCGCCGTCGAACCAGTAGATGCGCAGCAGCGGCTGCTGGGTGTCGGACTCGGCGCGTTCGCGCAGCCCCTGGATGAGGGCGGTGTGATCGACGGTGATGCGGGACCGCGAGGGCTCCCCGGCGAGGAGACTCGCCGCGGCTCCCAGCAGATACCCAGCGTCCACCAGGACGATGCAGCGGTCCACGCGACTCACCCTCTTCCCAGGAGGTTTGCTTCGGGCCTGCTTCGAGTCTGCCCGACGGCGCGGAGGTTAACGGCCGGAACTCGATCTTCGGCGTGGCGTTTCGGGACTTCCCGCTCCGACCACCCCTGTCACGCACGGTAATTGTCCGACATGCGATCGTTGTCGGCCTGTGTGAATCTGGTCCCGGCCCTGGCCCCTAGTCCCCCACAGGAGGCATCACCATGGCCAAGAACAAGAACCGTGACCGTAAGCAGCAGCGTCCGACCGAGCGTGGTCAGCGGGCGGACCGCAGCCCCGCCTCGCAGACGGAGCCCCAGGCCGAGGTCGAGGTGACCCCCGGCGAGATGGCGCCGTCCGGCAAGCGAAAGCGCAGCTTCGGCCACAACTGACGTCTGCGTGACGGGCTTTGAGCCCGCGCGACACGCACACGCACGAGGGGCGTACCCGATGCATGCCGGGTACGCCCCTCGAGTGCGTCAAGATCCCTGCGTCACCCGGCCAGGCAGGACGGTCCGAGCAGCACCTTCAGGTCGCCGAAGAGCGCCGGGTCCGGCTTCACCCGGTGCCGGTCCAGCCGCAGCACGGTCGTCTTGGTCGGTCCCTGGAGCTTGATCCGGACCTCGCTGTCGCCCTTGTGGTGGCTGAGCACCTCGCCGAGGCGGCTGACCAGCGGCGGGGTGACCCGGGTGGCCGGGATGGTGAGGATCACCGGCGCGTTGGTGCCCGCGTTGGACAGGTCCGGCACCATCAGCTCCATCGCCACGAGCCGCGGGATGTCCTCCCGCTTGTCGAGGCGGCCCTTGACGAACACCACGGCGTCCTCGACGAGTTGGGTCGAGACCAGCTGGTAGGTCGCGGGGAAGAACATGCACTCGATCGAGCCGGCGAGGTCCTCGACGGTGGCGATGGCCCAGGCGTTGCCCTGTTTGGTCATCTTGCGCTGCAGGCCCGAGATGATGCCGCCGATGGTGACGACCGCCCCGTCTGAGTGCTCGCCTCCGGTCAGCTGGGAGATGCCCGCGTCGGCCTTGTCGGACAGGATGTGCTCCAGGCCGAACAGCGGGTGGTCGGAGACGTACAGACCGAGCATCTCCCGCTCCTGGGCGAGCAGATAGGTCTTGTCCCACTCGTCGGGGGAGAACTCCACGTCGAGTCCGAAGCCCGGTTCGCTGGTCTCGGCCTCGCCCATGCCGCCGAAGAGGTCGAACTGCCCCTCCGCCTCCTTGCGCTTGACCGCGACCACGTTGTCGATCATCGGCTCGTAGTGCGCGGTGAGGCCCTTGCGAGTGTGGCCCATGGCGTCGAAGGCGCCGGCCTTGATCAGCGACTCGGTGGTGCGCTTGTTGCAGACCACCGCCTCCACCTTGTCGAGGTAGTCCGGGAAGGAGACGTACTTCCCCTTGGCCTTGCGGCACCTGATGATCGACTCGACCACGTTCGTACCGACGTTGCGGACGGCGGAGAGGCCGAAGAGGATCACGTCGTCGCCCTGGGCCGCGAAGTTGGACATCGACTCGTTGACGTCCGGCGGGAGCACCTTGATGCCCATGCGGCGGCACTCGTTGAGGTAGACGGCCGACTTGTCCTTGTCGTCCTTCACCGAGGTGAGCAGGGCGGCCATGTACTCGGCGGGGTGGTTCGCCTTCAGGTACGCGGTCCAGTACGAGACCAGGCCGTACGCGGCGGAGTGCGCCTTGTTGAACGCGTAGCCGGCGAAAGGGACCAGCACGTCCCACAGGGCCTGGATGGCCTCGTCGCTGAAGCCCTTCTTGCGGGCGCCCTCCTGGAAGAGGACGAAGTTCTTCGCCAGCTCCTCGGGCTTCTTCTTGCCCATCACGCGGCGGAGGATGTCGGCCTCGCCGAGCGAGTACCCGGCGATGATCTGGGCGGCCTTCTGCACCTGCTCCTGGTAGACGATCAGGCCGTGGGTGACGTCCAGGACCTCCCTGAGCGGCTCCTCCAGCTCGGGGTGGATGGGCGTGATGTCCTGCTGGCCGTTCTTTCGAAGGGCGTAGTTCGTGTGGGAGTTCATGCCCATCGGGCCCGGGCGGTACAGGGCCGACACGGCGGAGATGTCTTCGAAGTTGTCCGGCTTCATCAGCCGGAGCAGGGAGCGCATGGGGCCGCCGTCGAACTGGAAGACACCGAGGGTGTCGCCGCGCTGGAGCAGTTCGAAGGTCGTGGGGTCGTCGAGCGGGAGGCTCAGGAGGTCGATGTCGACCCCCTTGTTGGACTTCACCATCTTGACGGCGTCGTCCATGATCGTCAGGTTGCGCAGGCCGAGGAAGTCCATCTTCAGCAGGCCGAGCGACTCGCAGCTCGGGTAGTCCCACTGGGTGATGGTGACCTTGTCCGTGTGCCTGACCCAGACGGGCACGTGGTCGGTGATGGTCTCGCTGGACATGATCACGCCGGCGGCGTGCACGCCCATCTGCCGGACCAGGCCCTCGACGCCCTTGGCGGTGTCGATGACCTTCTTCACGTCCGGCTCGTTCTCGTACATCGCCCGGATCTCGCCCGCCTCCGAGTAGCGGGGGTGCTCGGGGTTGGTGATGCCGTCGAGGTTGATGCCCTTGCCGAGGACGTCGGCGGGCATGGCCTTGGTGAGGCGGTCGCCCATCGCGTACGGGTAGCCCAGCACGCGCGCGGAGTCCTTGATCGCGTTCTTGGCCTTGATGGTGCCGTACGTGCCGATCATGGCGACCTTGTCGGCGCCGTACTTCTCCGTCACGTACCGGATCACCTCGACGCGCCGGCGCTCGTCGAAGTCGATGTCGACGTCGGGCATCGAGATGCGCTCGGGGTTGAGGAACCGCTCGAAGATCAGGCCGTGCGGGATGGGGTCGAGGTCGGTGATGCCGAGCGCGTAGGCGACGATCGAGCCGGCCGCGGAGCCTCGGCCGGGGCCGACCGCGATGCCCTGCTTCTTGGCCCACATGATGAAGTCGGCGACCACGAGGAAGTAGCCCGGGAAGCCCATCGAGATGATGGTGTCCATCTCGTACTCGACCTGCTTCATGCGGTCGTCCGGGATGCCGTCCGGGAAGCGGCGGTTCATGCCGCGCAGGGTCTCCTCGCGGAACCAGCTGACCTCCGTGTAGCCCTCGGGAATGTCGAACTTGGGCATGAGGTCGCGCTTTTCGAACATGCCCGTGGTGTCGACCATCTCGGCGATCAGGCGGGTGTTGGCGCAGCCCTCCTGCCAGGCGTCCGAGGAGTCGATGGCGTACATCTCGTCCGTGGACTTCAGGTAGTAGCCGGTGCCGTCGAACCTGAAGCGGTCGGGGTCGGAGAGGTTCTTGCCGGTCTGGATGCACAGCAGGGCGTCGTGGGCGCTCGCCTCGTGCGCGTACGTGTAGTGCGAGTCGTTGGTGACCAGCGGGGGGATGCCGAGCTTCTTGCCGATCTCCAGGAGGCCGTCGCGGACCCGGTGCTCGATCTCGATGCCGTGGTCCATCAGCTCCAGGAAGTAGCGGTCCTTGCCGAAGATGTCCTGGTAGTCGGCGGCTGCCTTGAGCGCCTCGTCGAAGTGGCCCAGGCGCAGCCGGGTCTGGACCTCGCCGGAGGGGCAGCCGGTGGAGGCGACGATCCCCTCGGACCACTGGGAGATGGTCTCCTTGTCCATCCGGGGCCACTTCTGCAGCCAGCCCTCGGCGTACGCGTCGGAGGACAGCCGGAAGATGTTGTGCAGGCCGGTGCTGTTCACCGCCCACATCGTCTTGTGGGTGTAACCACCGGAACCGGAGACATCGTCCCGCTTCTGGTGCGGCTGGCCCCACTGGATCTTGCGTTTGTTGCGCCGGGACTCGGGCGCGACATAGGCCTCGATCCCGATGATCGGGGTCACACCGGACTTCTGGGCCGTGTGGAAGAAGTCGTACGCGCCGTGGAGGTTGCCGTGGTCGGACATGGCGATGTGCGTCATGCCCATCTCGTTGCACGCGTTGAACATGTCCTTCAGCCGCGCGGCACCGTCCAGCAGCGAGTACTGGGTGTGGACGTGCAGGTGCGTGAACGGCGGCTTTGACACGGCTGCGGCCTCCAGAGGGAACATACGACAAATGGGGCCCGGCAGGCTGCGGACAGTCTGGGGGACAGCGTCGAAGTCTATGCCTCGGCACTGACACCCCGAGGGCCGACCCGCGTACCTTCGTGCGAGGGTTCGCGGGCACTCCCGCGGGCCGTCGCACGTTAGGCAGAGGGCGGACCTGCCGCCCCGAAACGCATGCACCAGGAGGCACCCAGCGATGTCGTTCCCGCAGCTCAACGACGAGCACCGCGGTGAGGAGATCCTCGCCGTCTTCGACACCGCCTTCGGCGAGCTCCTGGCCGCCGACCCGGCCGCGTTCCGCGTGAAGTTCCGCAAGATGGCGGCCTCGGCCTTCGCCTTCTACCGGGGGACGGCGGGCCTCTTCTACCACGACCTGGACGAAGAGAAGCGAGGCGGACCGTACCTGGACGAGCGCACCTCGCGCGTGTGGATCCACGGCGATCTCCACGCGGAGAACTTCGGCACGTACATGGACGCCAACGGCCGCCTGATCTTCAACGTCAACGACTTCGACGAGGCCTACGTCGGCCCCTTCACCTGGGACCTCAAGCGCCTGGCGGCCTCCATCGCGCTGATCGGCTACGCCAAGGCGCTCAGCGACGAGCAGATCTCCGAGCTGGTGACGATCTACGCGGTCGCCTACCGCGAGCGGATCCACGCCCTGGCGACGGGCGCGAAGAGCGACGAGGTGCCGCCGTTCACGCTGGACACGGCGCAGGGTCCGCTGCTGGACGCGCTGCGTGACGCCCGCTCGCTGACCCGCTTCGGCCTGCTGGACTCGATGACGGAGATCCGCGACTTCGAGCGCCGCTTCGCCTCGGGCGGCGGCTCCGTCGAGCTGGACGCGGCCACACGCTACAAGGTCCTCGCCGCCTTCGACGGCTACCTGGAGACGCTTCCGGACAGCTCGCTGACGCGTCCGGACTCCTACCGCGTGAAGGACGTCGTCGGCCGGCGCGGCATCGGCATCGGCTCGGCGGGGCTGCCGTCGTACAACATCCTGCTGGAGGGGCACAGCGACGCCCTGGAGAACGACGTCGTGATCTACATCAAGCAGGCCCAGACCCCGGCGGTCTCCCGGCACATCACGGACCAGGCGATCCGCGGGTACTTCCAGCACGAGGGGCACCGCACGGTCATCTCCCAGCGCGCCCTCCAGGCGCACGCCGATCCGTGGCTGGGCTGGACCGAGCTGGACGGGGCGGGCCAGCTGGTCGCCGAGGTCTCGCCGTACGCGGTGGACCTCGACTGGGGCGACATCGACGACCCGGAGGAGATCGCCCAGGTGGTGGCCGACCTCGGCCGGGCGACGGCCACGATGCACTCGGCGGCGGACGACCAGTCCGGCGAGTCCCTGGTGCCGTTCTCCACGGAGCGGGCCATCGACGCGGCGCTCGCGGCCGACGAGGAGGGCTTCGCCCCCCTGCTGGTCGACTTCGCGCACACCTACGGAGCACGCGCGCGTGCCGACCATCAGACCTTCGTGGACCTGTTCCGCAACGGCCGGATTCCGGGCCTGTGACGGAAAGGCCTCTCACAGGCATCCTTTAGGGGTCTCTTACAGGCCCCCATGACAGACTCTCCTTTCGCTATGGACATATCCGGGATCCAGCTCAGAGCCGTGCGCGCGGCGCTGTTCACGGCCGTGGTCGTGACGCTCAGCACCGCGTCGCACGTCCTGCTGTCCCGGGCCCCGCTGCCGGTGAGCACGGTGGCCGCGGTCGCCACCGCCGTGTTCGTGATCGCGTTCGCCCTGGCGGGCCGGGAGCGCTCCTTCGGACGGATCGCGGCCCTGCTGATCCCGCTGGAACTGGCCGCGGACACGGTGTTCACCACGGGCCAGCACGCCTGTTACGGCCCGGCGGGCGGCCCGGTCACCGGTCCGCTGCGTTCGGTCGGCCTGGACGTGCTCTGCGGCGGCGGCGAGGTCGGCACGCCGCTGGCCCGGATGGCCGGAGCCACCGGCACCGACCGGCTCGCGGCCGCGGTCGTCCACACCGAGCCCGTCATCGCCTGGCTGCTGCTCGGCGCGCACATCGGCGTCGGGCTCCTCGCGGCCGTCTGGCTGCGCCGCGGCGAGCGGGCCCTGGGCCAGCTGCTGCGGGCGGTGACGGCGACCACGTTCCGTCCGCTGCTGCTGGCGGTCGCCGCGGTGACGGTGGAACGGGCCCCCTCCGGGCGCCGGCCGTCGTCGCGCGCCGCGGACCGTACGCCCAGCGCCCGCGACCGGGTCCTCACGTACTCCCTGGGACGGCGTGGACCGCCGTGCTCACCCGCCTTCGCCTGAGGCACTCGCCTTTGCCGAGGCACTCGCCCTCGCGGCAGGCTCCGTGCCCCCTGCGGCCCTTTCGAGCACCGGCAGTCCCCCCTACGTTTCCCGCACACACAGGTGTGCGCGTCCCCCACGGAGAACATCACCATGAGCAAGCGGAACACCCAGGCTGCGAAGACGGCGGCCCGCGAGCGGCTGCGCATCGAGCGTGAGCGCGAGGCCAAGCGCGCGAAGACCAAGCGGCAGGTCGTCGTCGCCTGCTCGATCGTCGGCGTGCTGGCGATAGCCGGCGGCATCGGCTACGCCGTCGTCCAGGCCAACAAGCCCAGCTACTGGGAGGGCCAGAAGGACGCCAAGGTCACCGCCCCGGCCAACACCACGGGCACCGACGGCACCACGGTCGTCATCGGCAAGGACTCGGCCAAGACCCTGAAGGTCTACGAGGACCCGCGCTGCCCCATCTGCGCCCAGTTCGAGCAGGCCGTCGGCCCGACCATGAAGAAGGACATCGACGACGGCAAGTACAAGATGCAGTTCATCGGCGCCACGTTCATCGACAACAAGGACAACGGCGAGGGCTCCAAGAACGCCATGAGCGCCCTGGGGGCCGCGCTGAACGTGAGCGACAAGGCGTTCCTCGACTACAAGGCCGCGCTGTACTCGGCCAAGTACCACCCGGAGGAGACGACCGACAAGTTCAAGGACGACAGCTACCTCATCAAGGTCGCGAACACCGTCCCCGAGCTGAAGAACAACAAGAAGTTCCAGGACGCGGTCGAGAAGGGCACCTACGACGCCTGGGCGATGGCCATGTCGAAGGCCTTCGACGACAACAAGGACGGCGTCCAGGGCACCCCGGGCTTCGTGATGGACGGCAAGCAGCTCGAGACCTCCAGCCCCAACCTGCCGTGGTCGGTGGAGGAGTTCAACAAGGCGGTGGACGCGGCCCTCAAGGGCTGACCCCTCCGGGGAATTTCACACTCCGCATGAAGAGCGGGCGAACTTCGGGAGTTCGCCCGCTCTGGCGCATACCGACCAGTAACCTGATCGGTCGTGACCAGTCGATACAGATCATCGAATACGTCAGAGGGCCTCAACTTCCTCACTCCGCGCCGCCGTACGGTCGTCAAGGCCGCGGCGGCGACCGCTGTCCTGGCCGGCCCGCTGGCGGCGACCCTGCCGGCGCGCGCCGTCGACCAGGCCCCCGCCTTCCTGCACGGCGTCGCCTCCGGTGACCCGCTGCCCGACGGCATCCTGCTGTGGACCCGCGTCACCCCGGTCCCGGAGGCGATACCCGGCTCCGGAGCCGGCCCCGACACCGAGGTGAGCTGGGTCGTCGCCAGGGACAAGGCGTTCAGCAGCGTCGTCGCCAAGGGTTCCACCACCGCGACGGCGGCCTCGGACCACACGGTGAAGGCCGACATCCGCGGTCTGCAGCCTGCCACCGACTACTGGTTCCGCTTCTCGGCCGGCGGCACCGACTCCCCGGCGGCGCGCACCCGCACCGCGCCGGCGGCCGACGCCGCCGTCCCCGGCCTGCGTTTCGGCGTGGTCTCCTGCGCGAACTGGGAGGCCGGCTACTTCTCTCCCTACCGCCACCTCGCGGCCCGCGGCGACCTCGACGCCTGGCTGCACCTCGGCGACTACATCTACGAGTACGGCACCGGCGAGTACGGCACCCGCGACAAGGTCGTCCGCCCGCACGCCCCGGCCCACGAGATCGTCACGCTCGCCGACTACCGCATCCGGCACGCCCGCTACAAGACCGACCCGGACCTCCAGGCGCTGCACGCCACGGCCCCGGTCGTCGCGATCTGGGACGACCACGAGTTCGCCAACGACACCTGGTCGGGCGGCGCGGAGAACCACACCGAGGGCGCGGAGGGCGCCTGGTCCGTCCGCCAGGCCGCCGCCAAGCAGGCCTACTTCGAGTGGATGCCGGTGCGCCCGGCGATCGCGGGCACGACCTACCGCCGGCTGCGCTTCGGCAAGCTGGCCGACCTCTCGCTGCTGGACCTGCGCTCGTTCCGCTCGCAGCAGGTCAAGGTCGGCAACGGCGAGGTCGACGACCCGGACCGCACGCTCACCGGCCGCGCGCAGCTGGACTGGCTCAAGGCGGGGCTGAAGGCGTCCGACACCACCTGGCGGCTGGTCGGCAACTCGGTGATGATCTCGCCTTTCGCCGTCGGCTCGCTCTCCGCCGATCTGCTCAAGCCGCTGGCCAAACTGCTGGGCCTGCCGCAGGAGGGCCTCGCCCTCAACACCGACCAGTGGGACGGCTACACCGACGACCGTCGCGAGATCCTGGCGCACCTGCGCACGAACGCGATCCGCAACACCGTCTTCCTCACCGGAGACATCCACATGGCCTGGGCCAACGACGTGCCGGTGGACGCCGGTACGTATCCGCTGTCCCCGTCGGCCGCCACGGAGTTCGTCGTCACGTCGGTCACCTCCGACAACCTCGACGACATCGTCAAGGTCCCGGAGGGCACGGTCTCCGCGGTCGCCTCGCCGGTCATCCGCGCCGCCAACCGCCACGTCCACTGGGTCGACACCGACCGCCACGGCTACGGCGTCCTGGACATCACGGCCGAGCGCGCGCAGATGGACTTCTACGTCATCTCCGACCGCGCGAAGCGCGACGCGACGGCCAAGTGGTCCCGCTCGTACCGCACCCGCAGCGGCACGCAGAAGATCGAGCGCGCCGACAGCCCGGTGTAAAGACTCGGCAAGCGAAGCAACCGAGAAGATCTCGGCTCCATCGAACAGGCTGGCGGACCACCGCACTTGGCGGTCCGTCAGTTCTGTTCAGGATTGGAGTCACATGCCCACCCCCCAGAGTGTCCTGAGGAAGAGCGCGGTGCTCGGCGCCGCCCTTGCCCTCGCCGGAGTCACTGCCACCGTTCAGGCGCAGGAGGCCTCGGCGGCACCGGCGTACGTCAACCTGACCGTCGCGTCCCCCGGCGGCGCCCCCATATACGCGAAGCCCACTTCCTCGTCGACCCGGTACCGCACGGAGCCGTACAAGACGACCCTGCGAATCCAGTGCTCGACCACCAAGACCCCCTCGGGGGCGCTGTGGTTCCGGATCTACGACTCCCAGCCGACGGCCTGGGTGTGGTCCGGGCACTTCCCGTCGCTGGTGCACAACCCCAAGGAGTGCTTCCCGGGCTGAGGCCGCGGGGCACTCCCTACAGCGAGGTGAGGAAGCCGAGAGCCACCCGCCAGGTGGCCTCGGCGGCCTCCTCGTCGTAGTCGGGCAGGTCGGGGTCGGTGTAGAGGTGGCCGGCCCCGGCGTACCGGTACACCTCCACGTCGGCCCCGGTGCGGCCCATCTGGAGGTACCAGGCGCTGAGCCAGTCGTCCGTCTCGAAGGGGTCCGGCTCCGCCACGTGCAGCTGGACCGGCAGGTCGTCCGCCGTGACGTCCGGCGCGATGTCCGACGTGCCGTGCAGGAGCAGCAGGCCGCGGGCCTTGTCGTCGCCGAGGGCGAGGGTCTGGGCGATGGAGGCGCCGAGCGAGAACCCGGCGTACACCAGCCCTCGCTCGGAGTAGGGAGCGGCGGCCAGCACGGCCCGCTTCAACAGCTCCTCCTTGCCGATCTTCTCCTTGTGCTCCATGCCCTCCTCGACCGACTCGAACGTGCGCCCCTCGAAGAGGTCGGGCGTCCACACCTCGTGTCCGGCCGAGCGCAGCCGGTCAGCGGCCTGGAGCACCGCGGGCCGCAGCCCGAAGGTCGAGTGAAAAAGCATGATGTTCATGAGGCCATGGTGCCAGCCGGGTGGGACCAGCCCGGAGGACGGCACTACCCACGACGCAGCGGAAGTCACATGTTCATGCACCCCGGGAGCCGGTTAGGTTCGGGGGCATGGAGAACCTGCTACGACCGCTGATCGTGGTCGGTGGCTCGGTCGTGCTCACGCTGGTGATCGGCTGGGCCACCGACTTCCTGCTGCGCAAGGCCGACGAACGACACCACGAGACCCCGCTGTGGGGCCTGCTCCGCCGTGGCCGCATCCCCTACATGCTGGTCCTTTTCGCGGCCCTGCTGAGAGGGTCGTACGACGAGGCGGAACTGCTGGAGAGCCGCGCCGACGGCGTCGGCCGGACGCTGACCCTGATACTGATCGGGTCGGCCGCCTGGCTGGTGATCCGTATCGCGGCGGCGATCGTCGAGACGTCGTACAGCCGGTACGCCAGCGCCCGGGCCCACCGCGACCCGGCCAGGGTCCGCCGGGTGCGCACGCAGGTGACACTGATCATGCGGGTGGTGTCCGCGATCGTCGGCGTGGTGGCCGCGGCGACGATGCTGCTGACCTTCCCGGCGTTCCGGGCGGCGGGCGCCTCGCTGCTGGCTTCGGCCGGCATCCTCGGCATCGTCGCCGGTGTCGCCGCCCAGTCCACCCTGAGCAACATGTTCGCGGGGTTCCAGATCGCCTTCGGCGACATGGTGCGCATCGGCGACACCGTGGTGGTGGACGGCGAGTGGGGCACGGTCGAGGAGATCACCCTGACCTTCCTGACCGTCCACACATGGGACGAGCGCCGCATCACCATGCCGGTGTCGTACTTCACGTCCAAGCCGTTCGAGAACTGGTCGCGCGGCACCCCGCAGATGACGGGCATCGTCTTCTGGCACGTCGATCACTGCGCCCCCGTGGAGGCGATGCGCGAAAAGCTCCGCGACATCCTGCGCGAGTGCCCGGCCTGGGACGGGCGCGCCTACAACCTGTCCGTCACGGACAGCACCCCGAGCACCATGCAGGTGCGGGCCCTGGTGACGGCCAAGGACGCGGACGACATCTGGACGGTGCGGGTCGCGGTCCGCGAGCAGATGCTCGGCTGGCTGGCCGAGCAGCATCCGTACGCCCTGCCCCGGGTCAACACGGCGGACGCGATCCTGCCGCCCTCCCGCAACGGCTTCGGCAACGGCAACGGCAACGGCCACCGTCCCTCCCAGGACGGCGTGTCGGCGCAGCAGCGCCGCTACCACGGCAACCACAGCTCGGGACGGCCGGACCGGTGACCACACGCTCGGACGGCAGGAGGGCTCCCCGCGCCGCGGGGAGCCCTCCTGCCGTCCGGCGGTTCAGTGGCCGCGCTCGGCGCCGCCGTTGACCTGGATGATCTGCGAGGTGATGTGCCCGGCGCCCGGGGAGGCCAGCCAGTGCAGCGTCTCGGCGACGTCCCCCGGGGTCCCGGCCCGCCCGTTCGAGGTCTCGCCGACGAGCCGTGCCCTGCGCTCCTCGGCCATCGCGTCCCCGAAGAACTCGGTGTCCTCGATGTACCCGGGCGCGACCACGTTCACGGTGATGCCGTGCGGCCCCAGCTCCCGGGCCAGATCATGGGCGTACGGGTGCAGTCCCGCCTTGGCCGCCGCGTACGCCCCGCTCCCGGACCCCCGGTAGGCGGCGATGGAGCTGAGGAACAGCACCCGGCCGCCGGGCTCGGCGAGCCGCGGCTTCAGCGCCTCGGTGAGCAGGACCGCGGTGAGGGTGTTGAGCCGGAAGTTCACGCTCCAGGTGTGCGCGACCGCCGCGAGCGGATCGCCGTCCGGGGCGTCCGGTTCGAGCAGCCCGCTGCCCCCGGCGCTGTGCACGAGCACGTCCACGGCCCCCAACTCCCGCTCCACGAAGGCGGCGACACCGCGCACGTCCCCCGGCTCGGCGAGATCGGCCGCGTACGTCAGCGCGCCGGGCACCTCGGCCTGCTCCAGTACGTCGGCGCGCCGTCCGAGCAGCAGGACCCGGTCCCCGCCCGCGGCGAACGCCCGGGCCGCCGCGAGCCCAATTCCCGTTCCTCCACCACTGATTACTACATTCCGTGCCATACGAACGACCCTACGACGCCCCGCCCGCCCGAGGTCAAACCGGCGCGGCCGCTGCCACCGGCCTCATCGCAGGCTGCGCACGTCGAGGTGCCGCAGAACCCGGTCGACCACCTCGGGATCCGCCCCCGGCTCGCTGCGCGCCGCCAGCACCTCGTGCCGCGCCGCGCTCAGCATCTCCTGCTGGATCCGCCGCAACCGCTTCACCCGCCGGGCACCCTCCCGGTACACCTCCCGCCGCTCGTCCTCCGCGAGTTCGGGACTGATCCGCACGCCGATGTCGTAGGCGCGCCGCAGCATCTGCTCGGACAGCTCCTCCGGCAGTTCCTCGTTGTCCTCGATCTCCCGCAGTCTCTGCTTCGCCGCCTTGGCCGCCCGGATCGCCAGCTCCTTCGCCAACTCCTTCTCCCGGTCCGTGTCGGCCTTCACGCCGAGCCGCCGCACCAGCCATGGCAAGGTGAGCCCCTGGAGCACCAGCGTCGCCATGATCACGCCGAACGCGATGAAGATGATCTCGTCCCGGCTGGGGAACGGCGCACCCGTGTCGGTCTCCAGCGGGATCGCCAGCACCAGCGCGACCGAGGCCACCCCGCGCATCCCCGACCACCACATCACCACGGTCTCGCGCCAGCTCACCGGGATGTCCTCGTCGTAGTCCCGCCGGGCGTGCAGCCGTTTGGTCAGCCAGGTCGCCGGCAGCAGCCACAGCAGCCGTGCGAAGACGACCACGACCACCACGACCGCCGCCCACCAGAGCAGCTCGCCCCAGCGCCCGGAGGCCGTGCGGATCGCGTTGTGCAGTTCGAGACCGACCAGCCCGAACGCCACTCCGGTGACGAGCGTGTCGACGATGTTCCAGAAGGTGTGCCCGGCCAGCCGGGTCATGACGTCGTCGGCGTCGGAGCCGTACTCCGCGAGGAACAGCGCGGTGGTGAGCACGGCGAGCACACCGGAACCGTGCAGTTCCTCGGCCATGACGTAGGACGCGTAGGGCACCAGCAGGGTCAGCCCGATCTGCAGGGTCGCGTCATCGAGCACTTCCATCAGCTTGTTCGCGCCCCAGCCCAGCGCGAGGCCCACGGCCACCGCCACCACGGCCGACAGCACCAGATCGAGCCCGGCCTTCCAGGGCGAGAAAGTCCCGCTGACGGCGGCGGCGATCGCCACGTGGTAGAGGACGATGGCCGTGACGTCGTTGAACAGCCCCTCGCCCTCCAGGATCGACACCAGCCGGCGGGGCAGGCCGAGCTGCCCGGCGACGGCCGTCGCCGCGACCGGGTCCGGCGGCGCCACCAGCGCGCCCAGCGCGAAGGCCGCGGCGAGCGGCAGCCCCGGCACGATCGCGTCGGCCACGGCGGCCACACAGGCCATGGTGACGAACACCAGGGCCACGGCCAGCAGGAAGATCGGCCTCTTGTTGGCCGCGAACTGCCGCCAGGAGGTGCGCCGCACGGCGGCGTACAGCAGGGGCGGCAGCAGCAGCGGCAGGATCAGGTCCGGCGCGATCTCGACGTTCGGTACGAACGGCAGCAACGCGAGGACTATCCCCAGGAGCGTCATCAGCACCGGCGCGGGAACCTTGAACCGGTCACCCACGGGGACACTGATCACGGCCCCGAGCAGCAGCACGAACAGCAGGGCCAACTGATCCACGGTCAGCGCTCCGGGAGGTCAAGTGGTCACACGACTGACTTCAAGCCTGCCACGCAACTCCCGGGACAAACCGTTTCGGCACCCCCCAGGGAGGGCTAGAGCGGACCCCAGGGAGGGCTAGAGCGGACGCCGCATCCCCTGGTGCGGAATGCCCGCCTCCAAGTACTCGGGCCCATAGGGCTCGTAGCCGAGCCGCTCGTAGAAGCCCAGCGCGTGCGTCTGCGCGTGCAGGTCCACCGCGGCGAGCCCGCGCGCGCGTGCCGCGTCCTCGATGGCCCGCACCAGGGCGGCGCCGACACCGAGCCCGCGGGCGGCGCCCGTCACGGCCAGCCGGCCGAGGCAGCCCACCGAAGGGCCGGCGCCGGTCTGCGCCACGGCCGCATCCCCGTGCAGCAGCCGCCCGGTCCCGAGCGGCACACCGTCCGGGCGGACCGCGAGCACATGGACCGCGCCGGCGTCGTACGCGTCGTACTCCAGGTCCTCCGGCACGCCCTGCTCGCCGACGAAGACCTCCTTGCGCACCGCGAAGCACGCCTCCCGGTCGGCCGGGTCCTCGGCGAGGCGCACCACGTACGGGGTGCTCACGCGTATGTCTCCTCGCGGACCTGCGCCAGGGCCTTCTGCAGGTCCTCCGGGTAGTCGCAGGAGAACTCCGCCCACTGCCCGTCCCCGGGGTGCTCGAAGCCGAGCCGCACCGCGTGCAGCCACTGCCGGGTCAGGCCGAGGCGCTTGGCGAGCGTCGGGTCGGCGCCGTAGGTCAGGTCGCCGACGCAGGGGTGCCGGTGGGCGGCCATGTGGACGCGGATCTGGTGCGTGCGGCCGGTCTCCAGCTTCACGTCGAGCAGGGAGGCCGCGCGGAACGCCTCGATGAGGTCGTAGTGCGTGACGGACGGCTTGCCCTCGGCGGTGACGGCCCACTTGTAGTCGTGCTGCGGGTGCCGGCCGATGGGCGCGTCGATGGTGCCGCTGGTCGGGTCGGGGTGGCCCTGGACGAGCGTGTGGTAGCGCTTGTCGACCGTGCGCTCCTTGAACTGGCGCTTGAGCGAGGTGTAGGCGCGCTCCGACTTGGCGACCACCATGAGGCCCGAGGTGCCCACGTCGAGCCGGTGGACGATGCCCTGGCGCTCGGCGGCGCCGGAGGTGGAGATCCGGTACCCGGCGGCGGCGAGCCCACCGATCACGGTCGTCCCGGTCCAGCCCGGGCTGGGATGCGCGGCGACACCGACCGGCTTGACGATCACGACCACGTCATCGTCGTCGTGCACGATCTCCATGCCCTCGACCGGCTCGGCCACGATCTGCACCGGCGCGGGCGCCTGCGGCATCTCGACCTCCAGCCAGGCGCCGCCGTGCACGCGCTCCGACTTGCTGACCACCGACCCGTCGACCATGACCTTCCCCGCGGCGGCGAGCTCGGCCGCCTTGGTACGGGAGAAGCCGAACATGCGGGAGATGGCGGCGTCGACGCGCTCGCCCTCCAGGCCGTCGGGCACGGGCAGGGTACGGATCTCGGGAAGCGTGCTCACCCGTCGAGTATGCCGGACGGCTACGACAGGGCTGTACGCGCGCTCAGTCCTTGTGGACGGTCCCGTCCGGGTCGAGGCCCCGGAAGGACAGCAGCACGATCAGGATGCCGCCGCACACGATCGCCGAGTCGGCCAGGTTGAAGACGGCGAAGTGCTTGGGCGCGATGAAGTCCACGACCGCGCCCTCGAAGACGCCCGGCGCCCGGAAGATCCGGTCGGTGAGGTTGCCCAGCGCACCGCCGAGCAGCAGGCCGAGCGCGATCGCCCAGGGCAGGCTGTACAGCTTGCGGGCGAGGCGGGCGATCACCACGATCACCGCCGCCGCGATCATGGTGAAGATCACGGTGAAGGCCTCGCCGAAGCCGAAGGCCGCGCCCGCGTTGCGGATCGCCTCGAACTTCAGCCAGTCCCCGACGATCTCGATGGGCGGGTGGTGTTCCAGCTTGGCCACCACGATCAGCTTGCTGATCAGGTCGAGGGCGTAGGCGAACGCGGCGACGGCGAACAGGACCGCGATCCGGCGCCTGCCCCGGGGCGGTGCGGCGGTGGCCTCCGCCTCGCCGGTACCGGACGCTCCCGTCGCGGCCGCCGGGCCGGCGCCGGGCTCACCGGCCGCCGGGGTGCCCTCGGAGTCGGGCCGCTCCTTGCCGCCCCCGGCCGCGTCCGGTGTGTCCGGCGTACCGATGATGCGCTCCGCCTCTGCCACGTGAGTCCCTCAACCTAGGTGCCTGACTGAGCACGAGGGTACGACACACCCCGTACGTCGCACGTGCTCAGGAGGCATTCGGCGGCCGGTCGCCGGGGCCGGTCAGTACCGGCGCTCCTGCTTCTGCTTGCACTCCACGCAGAGTGTGGCCCGGGGGAAGGCCTGCATGCGGGCCTTGCCGATGGCGTTGCCGCAGTTCTCGCACAGGCCGTAGGTGCCCGCGTGCAGGCGTTCCAGGGCGCGCTCGGTCTGGATGAGCATCTCCCGCGCGTTGGCGGCCAGGGCCAGCTCGTGCTCGCGGGTGATGTTCTTGGTGCCGGTGTCCGCCTGGTCGTCGCCCGCGCCGTCCCCGGAGTCCCGCATCAGACCGGCCAGCGACCGCTCCGACGACGTGATCTCCTCGCGCAGCCGGGTCTCCTCGGACGTCAGCTCGGACCGGGCCTCCTCGACCTCCTCCTCCGTCCAGGGATCCTCGCCCGGGCGTACCGCCAGCTCACCGGGCTCCGCCGCGGCGATCCGCGCCTTCGGAACGGCGGTCTTCGCCGCCGTGGCCGTGCCAGGAGTCTTCTTAGCAACCACCGTCGTCGCTCCCGTCTGCCGGGCGGCCTCGGCCGCACCCGCCTTCTTGGCCGTGCTGCTCGCGGCCGTGTCCTGTGTGACCGCGCCGGTCCGGGCAGCGCCCTTGCCGGCCGCGCTCCTGGTGGTGCTCTTGCCTCCGGCGACCTTCTCGGCGGAGGTCCTCTTGGCGGCGGTCCGCTTGGCAGCAGTCCGCTTGCCGGCCGCCTTCTTGGCCGCGGCTTTCTCACCGGTGGCCCTGCCGGCCGGGGAGGTCTTCCCGGCCGGGACCTTCTTGCCGGCGGCGTTCCCGGCGGCCGGAGCTGCCTCCACGGGCGCTTCGGGCGATGCCGTGTGCGCCGTGGCCTTGTGCGCTGATGCCTTGGCCGATGCTGTGGCTGTCGGCGCCTTGTGCGCCGTGGCCTTGGCCGCCATGACCTTGGCAGATGCCGTGGGCGTCGGCGCCTTGGCCGCCGTGCCCTTTTCCGCCGTGGCCGTGGCCTTGTCCGTCGGCGCCTTCTCCGCCGAAGCCTTGACCGGTGACCGTTCCGCCGAAGCCTTGACCGATGCCCTGGCCGGTGACCTCTCCCTCGCAGCCCTGGCCGATGCCCTGGCCGGTGCCGCCCTCTCGGCCGAAGCCCGGGGCGATGCCTTCCCCGCCGGCGCCTCGGCCGTGGCCTTCCCGGCCGACGCGGATCGGGCCGGTGCCGATCGGGCCGCCGCCTTGGTCGCCGCCTTCTCGACCACGTCCTTCTCGGCCGCGCCCTTCTCAGCCACGGCGCCCTCGGCCGCGACGTCCTCGGTGCCGGCCCCCTTCGCCACGGCCTTCCGGGTCACGGCCTTCCGAGTCACGGCCTTCCTGGCCGTCGTCTTCTTCTCGGTCGTCTTCTTCTCGGTCGTCCGCTTCTCGGTCGCCTTCGTCCCGCCGGCGGCCTTCCTCCCGCCCTCCTTCGCCGACCGCCGCATCGAGCCCCCCTGCGTGGACTTCTTCCCGCCCACGTCCTTGGCCGCGCCGCCGGAGGCCTCCGCGGATCTGCCGGACGCCGGCTGCTGTACGGCGGTCTTCTTCGCCACCATGGCCGCGGCCCCTTCACACATTGTGACCTTGCTCGCGAATCGTGCTGGGACGATAAATCGACTCGAGTCCCGCGGCAACGGGGCACACCGCCCGATTCGCCCGCCTCGCGCACGCCGCGCGGCGACCTGCATCCGTTGTGCCCAGCTCCCTGCCCGGTAATCCGCCGAGCCGGACGTCCCAGGATCCGAACACCTATACCGCGCCATTCGGGTCATCAAACCCATATCGCACCCCACCTGGCACGAACACCGCACCCCACGGGCCACACCGGACCCACCGGCCCCGAAAACCGGTCGGCCGCCGTTCGCCCGGCGCCGTACACTGGGCGGAGCGAAAAGCGTGGATGGGGACGAGTAGCGGCGTACGCAGCCCAGAGCGACCCGGGGACGGTGGAAGCCCGGGGGCGAGCGCGACGTGAAGATCACCCCGGAGCCGCCGGAAGAACGCCGTGGACAGTGGGCTCCGCCCACGGGCCCCACGGCCGGTAGACCCGGCATCGCGACCCCAATGAGGGGGCTCGCCGGCGCACACCCCGTGCCGGAGGGCCAAGGAGGGTGGTACCGCGGGAGCGCGCCGAAGAAACGGCGCAGGCAGACGTAGCTCTCGTCCCTCCGGACGGAAGGCAGCAAGTCCGCCGGAGGAAGCCCGCTGATGACATCGCCGACGTATCGCCAGGTACCCGCCCAGGTCGACCTGCCCGCCCTCGAGCACGCCGTGCTCGACTTCTGGCGCGAGCAGAAGATCTTCGCCAAGAGCCTGGAGCAGTCCGAGGGCCGCCCCGAGTGGGTGTTCTACGAGGGCCCGCCCACCGCCAACGGCATGCCCGGTGCCCACCACATCGAGGCGCGCGTCTTCAAGGACGTCTTCCCCCGCTTCCGGACCATGCGCGGCTACCACGTGGCCCGCAAGGCCGGCTGGGACTGCCACGGCCTCCCGGTCGAGCTCGCCGTCGAGAAGGAGCTCGGCTTCTCCGGCAAGCAGGACATCGAGGCGTACGGCATCGCGGAGTTCAACGCGAAGTGCCGCGAGTCGGTGACCCGGCACACCGACGCCTTCGAGGCGCTCACGACCCGCATGGGCTACTGGACCGACCTCCAGGACCCGTACCGCACGATGGACCCCGAGTACATCGAGTCCGTCTGGTGGTCGCTTAAGGAGATCTTCAACAAGGGCCTGCTGGTCCAGGACCACCGCGTCGCCCCCTGGTGCCCCCGCTGCGGCACGGGCCTGTCCGACCACGAGCTGGCGCAGGGCTACGAGACCGTCGTCGACCCGTCGGTCTTCGTCCGCTTCCCGCTCACCTCCGGCCCGCTCGCCGGCGAGGCCGCCCTCCTGGTGTGGACGACCACGCCCTGGACCCTGGTCTCCAACACGGCGGTCGCCGCGCACCCCGAGGTCACCTACGTCGTCGCGACCAACGGCGAGGAGAAGCTGGTCGTCGCCGAGCCGCTCCTCGCCAAGGCCCTCGGCGAGGGCTGGGAGACCACCGGGCAGTCCTTCACGGGCGCCGAGATGGAGCGCTGGACGTACCAGCGCCCGTTCGAGCTGGTGGAGTTCCCGAGCGTCAGCGAGGGAACCAATGGTCACAGCCCCGAGGCGGCCCACTTCGTGGTCAACGCCGACTACGTCACCACCGAGGACGGCACGGGTCTGGTGCACCAGTCCCCCGCCTTCGGTGAGGACGACCTCAAGGTCTGCCGCTCCTACGGCCTGCCGGTCGTGAACCCGGTCCGCCCGGACGGCACCTTCGAGGAGGACGTCCCCCTCGTCGGCGGCGTCTTCTTCAAGAAGGCCGACGAGAAGCTCACCGAGGACCTCGACAGCCGCGGCCTGCTCTTCAAGCACATCCCGTACGAGCACAGCTACCCGCACTGCTGGCGCTGCCACACCGCGCTCCTCTACTACGCGCAGCCCTCCTGGTACATCCGCACCACGGCGCTCAAGGACCGCCTCCTCGCGGAGAACGAGGGCACCAACTGGTTCCCGGACACGGTCAAGCACGGCCGCTACGGCGACTGGCTGAACAACAACATCGACTGGGCCCTGTCCCGCAACCGCTACTGGGGCACCCCGCTGCCGATCTGGCGCTGCGAGGACGACCACCTCACCTGCGCCGGATCCCTCGCGGAACTGTCCGAGCTGACCGGCACGGACCAGTCGGGCCTGGACCCGCACCGCCCGTTCATCGACGAGGTCACCTTCGCCTGCCCGCAGGGCGGTTGCGGCAAGACGGCCACGCGCGTGCCCGAGGTGATCGACGCCTGGTACGACTCGGGTTCGATGCCGTTCGCGCAGTGGGGCTACCCGTACAAGAACAAGGAGCTGTTCGAGGCCCGCTACCCGGCGCAGTTCATCTGCGAGGCCATCGACCAGACCCGCGGCTGGTTCTACACACTGATGGCCGTCGGCACACTCGTCTTCGACAAGTCGTCGTACGAGAACGTGGTCTGCCTCGGGCACATCCTGGCCGAGGACGGCCGCAAGATGTCCAAGCACCTGGGCAACACCCTGGAGCCGATCCCACTCATGGACCGGCACGGCGCCGACGCGGTCCGCTGGTTCATGGCGGCCGGCGGCTCCCCGTGGGCGGCCCGTCGCGTGGGCCACGGCACGATCCAGGAGGTCGTCCGCAAGACGCTCCTGACGTACTGGAACACGGTCGCCTTCCAGGCCCTCTACGCCCGTACGACGGACTGGTCCCCGTCCGAGGCCGACCCGGCCCCGGCCGACCGCCCGGTCCTGGACCGCTGGCTGCTGTCCGAACTGCACGCGCTCACCGACCAGGTCACCCAGGCACTGGACGCCTACGACACCCAGCGCGCCGGCAAGCTGCTGTCCGCGTTCGTCGACGACCTGTCCAACTGGTACGTGCGCCGCTCCCGTCGCCGCTTCTGGCAGGGCGACAAGGCGGCCCTGCGCACGCTGCACGAGGTCGTCGAGACGGTCACGCAGCTGATGTCCCCGCTGACCCCGTTCATCACCGAGCGGGTCTGGCAGGACCTGATCGTCCCCGTCACCCCGGGCGCCCCCGAGTCGGTCCACCTGTCCTCTTGGCCGAAGGCGGACCTCACCGCCATCGACCCGGAGCTGTCGAAGCAGATGGTGTTGGTGCGCCGCCTGGTGGAGCTGGGCCGTGCCACGCGCGCGGAGTCGGGCGTCAAGACGCGTCAGCCGCTGTCCCGCGCGCTGATCGCGGCGACGGGCTTCGACGCGCTGGGCACCGAACTGCGCACGCAGATCACGGAGGAGCTGAACGTCGAGTCCCTGGCGACGCTGAGCGAGGTCGGCGGCAGCCTGGTCGACACCACGGCGAAGGCCAACTTCCGTGCCCTGGGCAAGCGGTTCGGCAAGCGCGTCCAGGACGTGGCCAAGGCCGTGGCGAACGCGGACGCGGCCGCCCTGTCCCTGGCCCTGCGCGAGGGCACGGCGTCGGTCGAGGTCGACGGCGAGACCATCACGCTGGCTCCCGACGAGGTCATCATCACGGAGACCCCGCGCGAGGGCTGGTCGGTGGCCTCCGACTCGGGTGCGACGGTCGCGCTGGACCTGGAGATCACCGAGGAACTCCGCCGGGCGGGCCTGGCCCGTGACGCGATCCGCCTGATCCAGGAGGCCCGCAAGAACAGCGGCCTCGACGTGGCCGACCGCATCGCACTGCGCTGGACGGCCACGGACCGGGCGGCGGTGGAGGCCCTCACCGACCACGCCGGCCTGATCGCCGACGAGGTTCTGGCCACGGACTTCGCCCAGGGCGAGGCGGACGACACCTACGGCGAGCCCTTCACCGACGAAGGCCTGTCCCTGACGTTCCGCCTGCGCAAGGCGTAACGCTCAGACCGAAGGCCCGGTCCCGCCAAAGATCTTGGCGGGACCGGGCCTTCGGCGTTGCGTGCGCACGACCGCGACTGCGTGCGCACGAACGCGCGTGGCAAAAGGGCGAGGCCCCGGGTGGTCACCCGGGGCCTCGCCCTGAACGCTGCCGACGTCTGTGCCGTACTACTGGCCATCAGGCCGTCAGTTGTCATCCTCGTCGATCAGGAAGCCCCGCATGGGCGAGGGCGCCTGACCCATCTGCGACGGGCCCTGCGGACGCACCGGCGCCATCGGCTGGGTCATCGCCGGCGACATCTGCTGCTGGCCACCGTAGGACGGGGCGGACGGCGAGGGAGCGCCGCCCATCGTCTGGTTGCCACCGCCGTAGGACGGAGCGCTCGCGCCGGCCGGAGCCATGGAAGGCGCCGGGGACGGCGGGAGGGACGCGGCCGCCGGAGTGCGCGGCGGAGCCAGCGAGTCGTCGGCCTGGGTCTCCAGCTGGCGCAGCTGCGACTCCAGGTACGACTTCAGGCGCGTGCGGTACTCGCGCTCGAAGCCGCGCAGGTCCTCGACCTTGCGCTCCAGCGTGGCGCGGGCGGACTCCAGGGAGCCCATCGCGACGCGGTGCTTCTCCTGCGCGTCCCGCTCCAGGGCGTCGGCCTTGGCACGGGCGTCACGCTCCAGACCCTCGGCACGCGAACGGGCCTCGCCGACGATCTTGTTGGCCTCGGAACGAGCCTCGGCGATCGCCTGGTCGGCGGTCTGCTGGGCCAACGAGAGGACACGGGCGGCGCTGTCGCCACCGGGACCTCCCTGACCGGGGCCGCCCATCGGACCGCCCATCGGGCCGGGGCCGCCCATGGGGCCGCCCATCTGCTGCTGCATCGGGGGCTGGCCCATCGGACCCGGCCCCTGACCCATCGGGCCGGGACCCTGAGGTCCACCCTGACCGCCGGGACCGGCGGGCAGCTGCGGGGCACCGCTCGGCAGCTGGGGCGGGCCACCCATGGGGCCACCCATCTGCTGCTGCGGCGGGCCCGATATGCCGGCGGGGACGGGACCACCCGGACCGCGCATACCCTGCTGCTGCTGTTGCTGCTGCTGATCCTGCTGCTGCTCCGGAGGCTTGCGCATGTTCTGCTGGTTCTGCGCAGCAGCGCGCGTGGCCGCGGCCAGTTTGGCGCGCAGGTCCTCGTTCTCACGGAGCAGGCGGGTCAGTTCGGCTTCGACCTCATCGAGGAAGGCATCGACCTCGTCCTCGTCATAGCCTTCTCGGAGGCGGACGGTCGTGAACTGCTTGTTCCGCACGTCCTCGGGGGTCAACGGCATCTCTTCACCTCAACGTAGTCGTCGGCAGTCGGCAAGACGTATCTGTCACATCGTTCACATCACGTTCCGCACGAGTGTGATCAGGATGTAGACGATGATCATCAGTACGAAGAAGGACAGGTCGAGCGCCACGCCCCCGAGACGCAGCGGCGGAATGACCCGCCGCAGAAGCTTGAGCGGTGGATCGGTGACAGTGTAAGTGGCCTCCAGAACGACCACCATCGCCTTGCCGGGTTGCCATGAGCGGGCGAACTGGAAGACGTAGTCCATGACCAGTCGGAAGATCAGCACGATGAGGAAGCACATCAGCGCGATGTAGACGACATCCAAAACCACGCTCATGACCTCTTGCTTCCCTCTCCCCTGTGCCCTGCTCGGTACTGCTGTTCCGGTGGTGCGTCTCAGCTCTGGTTGAAGAACCCACCCTCTGCGATGCGGGCCTTGTCCTCCGCCGTGACATCGACGTTAGCAGGCGACAACAGGAACACCTTCTGCGTCACCCGCTCGATACTGCCGTGAAGACCAAACACCAGACCAGCCGCAAAGTCGACAAGTCGCTTCGCATCTGTGTCATCCATCTCAGTCAGATTCATGATCACCGGAGTGCCTTCACGGAAGTGTTCCCCGATGGTACGGGCCTCGTTGTAGGTCCGTGGGTGAAGCGTGGTGATCCGGTAAGGCTCTCGTTCCGACACGACCTTGGGCATGATCACCGGTGCGTTCTTCTCCAGACTTGCGCGTTCTTGTGTGATGGATGCCACGGGCGCGATGCGCGCCGGGCGGTTGGATTCCGCGGGGAGCGAAGCGGAACGGGCGGCCGGTTCGCGAGGCGCGGGCGGCTGTACGACTCGTACCTCTTCGTCCCTTTGGGGCTGATGTGAGACGTGTGACTGATGGGACGGCTCGTGCCGCCGGTGGTCCCGCTCGGGCTCCGGGTCCAGTTCGGGTTCGAAGTCGTCGTCGGGGTCGAATCCGCGGCCGTCGTACCCATCGTCCTCCACGAGGCCGAGGTAGACCGCCATCTTGCGCATCGCGCCGGCCATGCTCTGAGTCCTCCGCTCTGTGGTGGATCGGCTGACGACTGCCAAGTGCCCGCGATCCACGAGGTCCTTAAATCCGCCTATTGGCGGCAATGACCATATTTTCTGCTGTGGTCCGACTTCTTGGCGACGTTACCCGAGCCTGGGGCGGACTCCGAGTACCGCGCTGCCGACGCGCACATGTGTCGCTCCGGCCGTCACGGCCTGTTCGAGGTCCGTACTCATCCCTGCCGAGACCATGGTGGCAGCCGGATGACTCCGGCGCAGGTCAGTCGACAAATCCATCAACCGCTCGAAGGCCGCCAGTTCGCGTCCCGCGTACTCCCCCGTGAGCGGTGCGACGGTCATCAGTCCGTCGAGGCGGAGCCCCGGGGCGTCGGCCACGAGACCGGCCAACTCCTCGATGCCGCCGGGCCCGACACCTCCTCGTTCACCCCGGCCGCTCTCCCCGGCGTCGAGTGCGACCTGGAGCAGGCACCCCAGTTCACGCCCGGCCCGGACGGCCTCCTTCGACAGGGCCGTGACGAGCTTGGAACGATCGACGGACTGCACGAAATCCGCGTAACCGACCACCGATCGCACCTTGTTGGTCTGGAGTTGACCCACGAAGTGCCAGGTGAGGGGCAGATCCGAGCAGGCCTCGGCCTTGGGGGCCGCGTCCTGGTCGCGGTTCTCGGCGACGTGCCGCACGCCGAGTTCCGCGAGGATCCGCACATCGCTCGCGGGGTAGGTCTTGGTGACCACGATGAGGGTCACCTCGTCTCGTGCCCGCCCCGCGGCCGCGCACGCGTCGGCGATACGCCGTTCCACTTTCGCCAGATTCGCGGCGAGTTCGTCCTTACGGTCCGTCATGTCCTGTCAGTCCAGCCACACATAACCCGCGAGCCGACCGGTGGTGCGGTCGCGGCGGTACGAAAAGTGATCGTGCGACTCCAGCGTGCACACCGGCGACCGCTCCCGGTCACGCACCCCGAGCCGCTCCAGCTGGGCATGCACTCCGGCGCTCACGTCGACCGCCGGTGTGCCCCAACTCGTCTCGGCGTACGCCGCCGGCTCGACGGCGGACACCTCGGCGCGCATCGCCTCGGGCACTTCGTAACACCGGCCGCAGACGGTGGGCCCGGTGCGGGCGACGATCCGGGAGGGCTCGGCGCCCAGTTCCGTCATCGCGCGTAGCGCGGCCGGGACGACTCCGGCGATCATGCCGGGCCGGCCCGCGTGGGCCGCGGCGGCGATCCCGGCGACGGGGTCGGCGAGCAGCACCGGCACGCAGTCGGCGGTGAGCACGGCGAGGGCGAGCCCCCGGCGCGTGGTGACGATGGCATCGACCGACGGGATCGCGGTCGAAGATCCCCACGGCCCGTCCACCACGGCCACGTCGGCCCCGTGCACCTGGTTCATCCAGACGACCCGGTCCGGCTCGACGCCGAGGGACTTGGCGGCCAGGTCCCGGTTGGCGCGTACGGCGTCGGGATCGTCGCCGACCGCTCCGCCGAGATTGAGCTCCTCATACGGAGCGGCGCTCACCCCGCCCCACCGGTCGGTGAAGCCGAAGTGCGCGCCGCTCGCGCTTTCGCGCTGTCCTATCACGACTGAAGGATCACTTGAGGAAGTCCGGTACGTCCAGTTCCTCGGCCGCGCTGTCCGAGTAGGTCCGCGGCGCCGGCGGAGCCGGCGGGGCGACCGGGATGTCCTCGACCGGCTTCGGAGCGGGCTCCGGGTCCTCCTTCGGGGTCACGCTGCCGAGCGATCCGAAGGAGGGGCGGCTCTCGGTCTGCCTCACCGGGGTCGGCTCCTCGCGCTTGGCCGAGGACGAGCCGAGGACGTTGTCCCGCTTGGCGGGCGGCTGGCCGCCGTCGAAGCCCGCAGCGATCACGGTGACCCGCACCTCGTCGCCGAGGGCGTCGTCGATCACCGCGCCGAAGATGATGTTGGCCTCGGGGTGCGCGGCCTCACTCACCAGTTGGGCGGCCTCGTTGATCTCGAACAGACCGAGGTCGGAGCCGCCGGAGATGGAGAGCAGCACGCCGCGGGCGCCGTCGATGGACGCCTCCAGCAGCGGCGAGGAGATCGCCATCTCGGCGGCGGCCACCGCGCGGTCGTCGCCGCGGGCGGAGCCGATGCCCATCAGGGCCGAGCCGGCCTCGGACATGACCGACTTGACGTCGGCGAAGTCGAGGTTGATGAGGCCCGGGGTGGTGATGAGGTCGGTGATGCCCTGGACACCGGAGAGCAGGACCTGGTCGGCCGACTTGAAGGCGTCCAGCACCGAGACCTGGCGGTCCGAGATGGACAGCAGCCGGTCGTTCGGGATGACGATGAGGGTGTCGACCTCTTCGCGGAGTTCGGCGATGCCGTCCTCGGCCTGGTTCGCGCGGCGCCGCCCCTCGAAGGTGAACGGGCGGGTGACCACACCGATGGTGAGGGCACCGAGCGAGCGGGCGATGTTGGCCACGACGGGCGCGCCGCCGGTGCCGGTGCCGCCGCCTTCACCGGCTGTCACGAAGACCATGTCGGCCCCCTTGAGGACCTCCTCGATCTCCTCGCGGTGGTCCTCGGCGGCCTTGCGGCCCACGGCCGGGTTGGCTCCGGCGCCGAGTCCGCGGGTGAGTTCACGGCCGACGTCCAGCTTGACGTCGGCGTCGCTCATCAACAGAGCTTGCGCGTCGGTGTTGATGGCGATGAACTCGACGCCCTTGAGACCGACCTCGATCATCCGGTTGATGGCATTGACACCACCGCCGCCGACACCGATGACTTTGATGACTGCGAGGTAGTTCTGCGGTGCTGCCACGTCGAAGGCCTCTCGCCTCGAGTTACGTGTCGCCGAATCAGCGTGACGCCTTGCGCCCCGCGACCCGACGACTGATGCCGAATGGGACGGTCCGTATCGCCGACCCGAACCCTAACCCTGAAGTTTAGGGTTACCAGTGTGTCTGTTCCTTGGAGTCTTCTGAACAGGACACTAAGTCGACAAGTGGCGCACGTTCAACGAACACGCCGAACCTCCCGTTTTTCTTTTCACCCTATGTGATCAGCCGTAGCACTGCCCAACCAGGGTGCTGGCCTGCGCGGATGTGCGTCAACTCCGCGATGACGCGGGCGCGGTGGGGACGCTCACGTCGAAGTACCGCGCGCCGGGCGAGGCTTTCATCAGAGCGGTGAGTGTGCGAGCCTTCGCGGCGCCCTTCTCACCGCTCCCCCAGAGGACCGTGCGGCCGTCCCGCAGCTCCAGCGAGATGTCGTCGTAGGAACGGACCTTGACGGTCCGTGTCTCGTGCGCGACGGCTTCCGGAACCGCGCGGGCGACGCCGACCGCGGCGCGCACCAGCCGGGGCTCGCCGAAGCGGCGCAGGCTCGCGGCGGCGGAGCCGGCGCGGGAGAGCGTCAATTCCAGTGCGGGGACGCCTTTCGGGGCCTCGGACACCGTGGCGAAGCGGACACCGTCGTCGTCCACTTCCACGAACTTTCCGCCCTTTTGGACAATCAGAACCGGAGTCCGTTCAACCACTTTCAGGTCGATTCCGCGGGGCCAGGAACGGACCGCGTCAACCGAGTCAATTCGGGGCAATTTTCGGCGCAGTCGCGTCTCGATCGCATCGGTGTCGACGGAAATCAGCGGCTTCCCCAGCGGAACCTCGGCCGCCGTCTCGACCTGAGCCGGTGTCAGCACCCGGGTGCCGGACACCGAGACGTGCTCGGCGCGCAACCAGTCGGAGCCGTAGAACAGCCAGACGGTCGGGATGCCGAGGAACACCAGGGCGAGGCCCAGGAGGACGATCGCGCGGAGCCGGGCCCGCCTCGACCGCAGGCGGGGCGGCGGGCCGGACGACTCCTGCTGGCGTTCACCGCGCTCGGCGGTGGTCGATCCGGCCACGCTCCCTGCCTTCCGTCATACAGTCCTATCGGTGTGCACGACTGGCGGCGATCGCCTCGTACACCATGCCGACGAGCAGGTCGTCGGCGTCCCGGCGGCCGAACTCGGCGGCGGCGCGGGACATCTGGTACAGCCGGTGCGGGTCGGCGAGCACGGGCAGGACGTTCTGCTGGACCCACTCGGGGGTCAGCTCCGCGTCGTCGACCAGCAGTCCGCCGCCGGCCTTCACCACCGGCTGGGCGTTGAGCCGCTGTTCGCCGTTGCCGATGGGCAGCGGGACGTAGGCGGCCGGGAGCCCGACGGCGGAGAGTTCGGCGACGGTCATCGCGCCCGCGCGGCAGAGCATCATGTCGGCCGCGGCGTACGCGAGGTCCATCCGGTCCAGGTAACTTACCGGGATGTAGGGGGGCATCCCCGGCATCTGGTGGACCTGCGGCAGTTCGTTCTTCGGGCCGACCGCGTGCAGGATCTGGATCCCGGCCTGCTGGAGCCAGGGCGCGACCTGCTGGACGACCTCGTTGAGACGGCGGGCGCCCTGGGAGCCGCCGGTGACCAGCAGCGTGGGCAGGTTCGGGTCGAGCCCGAACGCGGCCCGGGCCTCGGGGCGTACGGCGGCCCGGTCGAGCGTGGCGATGGAGCGGCGCAGCGGGATGCCGATGTAGCGGGCGCCCCGCAGCTTGCTGTCGGGCGTGGAGACGGCGACCTGGCTGGCGTACCGCGAGCCGATCTTGTTGGCCAGTCCCGGGCGGGCGTTGGCCTCGTGGATGACGATCGGTACGCCCAGGCGCTTGGCCGCGAGGTAGCCGGGCAGGGCGACGTAGCCGCCGAAGCCGACCACGGCGTCCGCCTTGGTGCGCTCCAGGATCTGCTCGGTCGCCTTGATCGTGCCGCGCAGCCGGCCCGGGACGGTGATCAGCTCGGGGGTGGGCTTGCGCGGCAGCGGAACGGCGGGGATCAGCGCGAGTTCGTACCCGCGCTCGGGTACGAGACGGGTCTCGAGGCCGCGCTCCGTGCCCAGGGCCGTGATGCCCACGCTCGGGTCCTGCCTGCGCAGGGCGTCCGCGAGGGCGAGCGCGGGCTCGATGTGGCCCGCGGTTCCTCCGCCGGCGAGTACGACATGCACCGAAATTCACCGCTCTCCGGACGAGCGCGCCGCCGAGGCACGCCGTCGCATCGTGTTCCATCTCCGGGGACTCCGACCGGAACCGGTGCCCCCCGCCCCCCGCTTTCTACCAAAGCGGGGTTGCCGCATCGCAAGCGCCATCCGCGCAGCGGGGTCCTCACGCGCGAAGGCGATGAGCAGCCCGATGGCGAACATGGTCGGCAGCAGGGCGGAACCTCCGTAGGAGAACAGCGGGAGGGGGACGCCGGCGATCGGCAGCAGACCGAGCACCGCACCGATGTTGATCACGGCCTGGGCCGTGATCCAGGTGGTCACGCCTCCCGCGGCATACCTCACGAAGGGGTCCTCCGTGCGTCCGGCCACGCGGATACCCGCATAGCCTAGAGCCGCGAAGAGGGCGAGTACCGACAGCGTCCCCGCCAGGCCCAGTTCCTCACCGGTGACGGCGAAGATGAAGTCGGTGTGGGCTTCGGGGAGTTGGCCCCATTTCTCCACACTCGCACCCAGCCCGGAGCCGAAGATTCCGCCCGAGGCGAGGGCGTAGATCCCGTGCACGGCCTGCCAGCAGTCGACGGGCCCCGACTGGGGTTCGGTGGCGCCCAGGCACTGCAGCCGGGCCATGCGGTTGGGGCTGGTCTTGATGAGGATCAGGCCGAGGACGGCGGCGATCGACAGCACCCCGGCGAACAGCCGCGTGGGGGCGCCGGCCAGCCAGAGCAGGCCGAACAGGATGGCCGTGAGGATGATGGCGGTACCCATGTCGCCGCCGATCATGATCAGACCGAGCAGCATGAAGGCGGCCGGGACCAGCGGCACGAGCATGTGCTTCCACTGGTTCAGCAGCTTTCTGTCCTGCTTGCGGGCCAGCAGGTCGGCGCCCCACAGCACGAGGGCGAGCTTGCCGAACTCGCTGGGCTGGATCTGGAAGGAGCCGCCCAGGGAGATCCAGTTCTGGTTGCCGTTGACCGAGACCCCTATCCCGGGGACCTGCACCAGGATCATGAGGAAGACGGCGCCCGCGAGGATGGGATAGGCGAGCGCCCGGTGCAGCTTCACCGGCATCCGCGAGGCCGCGAGCAGCAGACCGGTGCCGATCCCCGCCGCGAGCAACTGCTTGCGGAAGAAGTACGAGCCCGGCAGCGACATCTGCAGCGCGGTGATCTGGGAGGCCGAGTAGACCATCACCAGCCCCAGCACGGTGATCAGCAGACTGCCGCCGAGGATCAGGTAGTAGGCGGTCAGCGGCCGGTCCCAGCCCTTGCGCGCGCGGGTGTAGAGGCTCAGGACGCGGTTCTCACGCGCGAGCCGTGGCGCGACGGGGCGTTTGACGGCGCGCGGGGTCGGGGGCCGTCCGGTGCGGCTGGTGGGCATCGCCGCTCACCCTGCCATGCCGGAGGGGAGCGTTGCGCGGTGAACGCCCCCAGGCCGCTCGGGCACCAGCCACATCCGTGTCACGCGTCCCTCCCAGGTACGCCCGGCACCGCCGCCGGGCGAGGCGGACCCGGGTCAGCCGTCGGCGGAGCCGAGCTCGCGAACGGCATCCGCGAAAGCGTCCCCGCGCTTGTTGTAGTTGGCGAACATGTCCATGGAGGCACAGGCCGGGGCCAGCAGCACCGTGTCGCCCGTCTGAGCGAGTCTTTGCGCCTCCTGGACCGCCGCGCGCATCGCCCCAGTGTCGGTCCGGTCGAGGTCGACCACGGGTACCTGCGGGGCGTGTCGCGCGAGGGCTTCCCGGATGAGCGCGCGGTCCGCGCCGATCAGCACGGCGCCCCGCAGCCGCTTCGCCGACTTGGCGACCAGTTCGTCGAAGGTCGCGCCCTTGGCGAGCCCGCCCGCGATCCAGACGATCGGCTCGTACGCCGCCAACGAGGCTTCCGCCGCATGTGTGTTGGTGGCCTTGGAGTCGTCGACGTAGGCGACCCCGTCCACGTCCGCCACGTGCGCGATGCGGTGGGCGTCCGGGGTGAACGCCCGCAGGCCGTCCCGTACGGCCCTGGCGGGCACGCCGTAGGCGCGGGCGAGGGCCGCCGCGGCGAGGGCGTTGGCGATGTTGTGCGGGGCCGGCGGGTCGACGTCGCCGACCTCGGCGAGTTCCTGGGCGTTCTTGTGCCGGTCCTCGACGAAGGCGCGGTCGACCAGGAGGCCTTCCACGACGCCGAGTTGGGACGGGCCGGGGGTGCCGAGGGTGAAGCCGACGGCGCGGCAGCCCTCCTCGACGTCGGCCTCGCGGACCAGGTCCTCGGTGGCCTTGTCCGCGACGTTGTAGACGCAGGCGACGCGATTGCCCTCGTAGATACGGCCCTTGTCGGCGGCGTACGCCTCCATGGAGCCGTGCCAGTCGAGGTGGTCGGGGGCGAGGTTCAGCACCGCGGCCGAGTGGGCGCGCAGGGAGGGCGCCCAGTGCAGCTGGTAGCTGGAGAGCTCCACGGCCAGGACGTCGTAGCGCTCCTCGCCGAGGACCGCGTCCAGCAGGGAGACGCCGATGTTGCCGACGGCTGCCGTGCGCAGGCCCGCCGCCTTCAGGATCGAGGCGAGCATCTGGACGGTCGTCGTCTTGCCGTTGGTGCCCGTGACGGCGAGCCAGTCGGCGGCGTCGGGACCGCGCAGGCGCCAGGCCAGTTCGACGTCGCCCCAGACCGGGACGTCCGCCTGCTCCGCCGCCGCGAACAGCGGCTTGTCCGGCTTCCAGCCGGGCGCGGTGACGATCAGCTCGGAGCCCTCGGGCAGGGTGTCGCCGTCGCCGAGGCGCACGGTGATGCCGAGCGCCTCCAGCTCGGCCGCCTGCGCCCGGGCGCGCTCGTCGGCGCCGTCGTTGACGACCGTGACGCTCGCGCCGAGGCCGTGCAGCACCTTGGCCGCCGGGACGCCGGAGACGCCGAGCCCGGCGACGGTGACGTGCTTGCCCTGGAAGTCGAAGGGCTCCGAGGAGGTCACTTGTCCGCTGCCCATCCTGCGTAGAAGAGGCCAAGTCCGACGATCACACAAATGCCCTGGATGATCCAGAAGCGGACCACCACGAGCACTTCGGACCAGCCCTTGAGTTCGAAGTGGTGCTGGAGTGGCGCCATCCGGAAGACGCGCTTGCCCGTGAGCTTGAAGGAGCCGACCTGGATGACCACCGACATGGTGATCAGGACGAACAGGCCGCCGAGGAGGGCGATCAACAGCTCGGTGCGGGAGCAGATCGCGAGGCCGGCGAGCACACCGCCGAGCGCGAGCGAACCGGTGTCACCCATGAAGATCTTGGCCGGCGAGGTGTTCCACCACAGGAAGCCGAGACAGGCGCCCATCAGCGCGGAGGCCACCACCGCGAGGTCGAGGGGGTCGCGCACCTCGAAGCAGGCGCCCGGATTGGTCAGCGTCTGCGCGTTGGCGCAGGACTCCTGGAACTGCCAGACACCGATGAAGGTGTAGGCGCCGAACACGAGCACCGAGGCGCCGGTGGCCAGACCGTCCAGACCGTCGGTCAGGTTCACGCCGTTCGACATCGCGAGGATCATGAACAGCGCCCAGACCACGAACAGCACGGGGCCGATCGTCCAGCCGAAGTCCGTGATGAACGACAGCTTCGTGGAGGCCGGGGTGTTGCCGCGATTGTCAGCGAACTGCAGCGACAGCACCGCGAAGCCGATGCCGACGATCAGCTGGCCGGCCATCTTCGCCTTGGCGCGCAGGCCGAGCGAGCGCCGCTTGACGATCTTGATGTAGTCGTCGAGGAAGCCGACCAGGCCCATGCCGACCATCAGGCCGAGCACCAGCAGGCCCGAGAACGTCGGCGCCGCGTCGACGTCCGGGTCCAGATAGCCCGTGATCACCTTGGCCAGGAAGTACGCGGCGACGGTCGCCAGGATGAAGGCGATGCCGCCCATGGTGGGCGTACCGCGCTTGCTGGCGTGCTCGCGCGGGCCGTCGTCGCGGATGTACTGGCCGTAGCCCTTGCGCGCGAGGAGCTTGATCAGCAGCGGGGTGCCGACCAGCGTGAGAAAGAGACCAATGACTCCTGCGAACAGGATCTGCTTCATCATCGGGCGGAAACCTCACCCTCGGCACCGGACTCGATGAGCGCCTGCGCCACGCTCTCGAGGCCGACCGAACGGGACGCCTTCACGAGTACGACGTCCCCCGGGCTCAACTCGCTGCGCAACAGGTCGACCGCCGCCTGTGCGTCGGACACGTGCACCGACTCCTCACCCCACGAACCCTCGTTATATGCGCCCAGTTGCAGCCAGGCGGCTTCCCTGCCGCCGACCGCCACGAGCTTGCTGACGTTGAGCCGGACGGCGAGCCGTCCGACCGCGTCGTGCTCGGCGAGAGCCTCGTCCCCGAGCTCGGCCATCTTGCCGAGCACCGCCCACGTACGGCGTCCTTTGCCCATGGCCGCCAGCGCGCGCAGCGCGGCCTTCATGGACTCGGGATTCGCGTTGTAGGCGTCGTTGACGACCGTCACGCCGTCCGGGCGCTCGGTGACCTCCATCCGCCAGCGGGAGAGGGAGCCCGCCTCGGAGAGCGCCACGGCGATCTCGTCAGCGGACATGCCCAACTCGTGGGCGACGGCGGCCGCGGCGAGCGCGTTCGACACGTGGTGCTCACCGTACAGGCGCATGGTCACATCGCTTGCACCGGAGGGTGTGTGAAGCCTGAACGAGGGCTGTCCGGTGTCCGTGAGTCGCACGTTCTCAGCTCGAACGTCCGCTTCGCCGGACTCTCCGAAAAAGATCACCTTCGCCTTCGTACGGGAGGCCATGGCCCGTACGTAGGGGTCGTCCGCGTTGAGGATCGCGGTGCCGCCGTCGGCCTCGGACGGCAGTGCCTCCACCAGCTCGCCCTTGGCCTGTGCGATCTGCTCGCGACCGCCGAACTCGCCGATGTGGGCGCTGCCGACGTTCAGGACGAGGCCGACCTTAGGGGGCGTCAGACCGGCGAGGTAGCTGATGTGCCCGATACCCCGGGCCCCCATCTCCAGGACGAGGAACCTGGTCTCCTCGGTCGCGCTGAGCGCGGTCAGCGGCAGCCCGATCTCGTTGTTGAGGGAGCCGGGCGTGAACACGGTCGGCGCCTTGCGCCGGAGCACCTGCGCGATGAGGTCCTTGGTGCTGGTCTTGCCCGCCGAGCCGGTGAGGGCGACGAGGGTGGCGCCGAGGCGCCGTACGACGTGCCGGGCGAGGGCGCCGAGGGCGGTCTGGACGTCGTCCACGACGATCGCCGGTACGCCGACGGGGCGGGTGCCGAGCACGGCCGCCGCTCCCGCCTCGACGACCGCCGCCGCGAAGTCGTGGCCGTCCACGCGTTCCCCGGCGAAGGCCACGAACAGGCTGCCCGGCCCCGCCTCGCGGGAGTCCCGGACGACCGGGCCGGTGACCTGGACGGACGGATCCGGTATGTCGTGCGTCTGCCCGCCGACGACTTCTGCGATCTCGGCGAGGGAGAGGGCGATCACAAGTTCATCCCCTGGGTCTTCTGGATTTTCATCCCTGGGTCTTCTGGATGGCTTCGCGGAGCACCTGGCGGTCGTCGAAGGGACGGACCACCCCGGCGATGTCCTGGCCCTGCTCGTGGCCCTTGCCCGCGACCAGCACGGTGTCGCCGGGCTCGGCGCGGGCGACGGCGGCGGCGATCGCGGCGGCCCGGTCCTCGAAGACCTGCACCTCGCCGCGCTCGTGCGCGGGCACGGACGCCGCGCCCTGAAGCATCGTGGCGAGGATCGCGAGGGGGTCCTCGCCACGGGGGTTGTCGGAGGTCAGTGTGGCGGTGTCGGCGAGCCGGGCCGCCGCGGCGCCCATGGGCTCGCGCTTGGTCTTGTCCCGGTCGCCGCCGCAGCCGAGGACGATGTGCAGCTTGCCCTCGGTGACCTTGCGCAGGGCGCGCAGCACGGACTCGACGGCGTCGGTCTTGTGGGCGTAGTCGACGACCGCGAGGTAGGGCTGCCCGGCGTCCACGCGCTCCAGGCGTCCCGGGACCCCGGGGACGGCGGCGACGCCGTCGGCGGCGGCCTGCGGGTCCAGGCCGGCGACGGCGAGGGCGACGATCGCGGCGAGGGTGTTGGCCACGTTGAAGGGCCCGGGCAGCGGCGATTTGGCGCTGATCCGCTCGCCCTTGGGGCCGACGACGGTGAACGTCGAGTCCAGCCGGCCGACCTCGACGTCCTCGGCGCGCCAGTCGGCGTCGGGGTGGCCCTCGGCGGAGTAGGTGACGACCGGGACGGTGGCCTCGTTCGCCAGCCGGCGCCCGTACTCGTCGTCGACGTTGACCACGCCGAGTTTGCCGCGTTTCGGCGTGAACAGCTGCGCCTTGGCCTGGAAGTAGTCCTCCATGCCCGAGTGGAACTCCATGTGTTCCGGGCTGAGGTTGGTGAAGACGCCGATGTCGAAGACGCAGCCGTCGACCCGGCCGAGGACCAGGGCGTGGCTGGAGACCTCCATGGCGACCGCGTCGACCCCGCGCTCGCGCATGACGGCGAACAGGGCCTGGAGGTCGGTGGCTTCGGGGGTGGTGCGCTCGGACTTGATGCGCTCGTCGCCGATGCGCATCTCGACCGTGCCGATCAGGCCCGTGGACCTGACCGTCTTCAGGCCGCCCTCGACGAGGTAGGCCGTGGTGGTCTTTCCGGAGGTGCCGGTGATGCCGATCTGGAGCAGGCCCCGGCCGGGGTGGCCGTAGATCGTGGCGGCCAGCTCGCCCATCTGCGCGCGCGGGTCGTCGACGACCAGGACGGGCAGCCCGGACGCGGCGGCGCGCTCGGCGCCGGTCGGGTCGGTCAGCACGGCGGCGGCGCCGAGGCCCGCGGCCTGGTTGACGAAGTCGGCACCGTGCAGCCGGGCCCCCGGCAGGGCGGCGTACAGGTCGCCGGGGCGCACGGCCCGGGAGTCGTGGGTGATGCCCGTGACCTCGGCGGCGTTCTCCGGTGTGGAAGCACCCAGCTGATCGGCGAGTTCCGCGAGGGGTGTGGCGGAGACCTGCACCGGCCTGGGCGGCCCGGGGTATGTCACGGGATGGCCCTTCTGGGTGGTATGGGACTGATCAGCGTGTGGCACGGCGGTGAGCGTACCGGGCGCACCCGCCTCCGGGCGAAGTGAGGGGCCGGAGCTGCTCTGGTTGCCGGGCTCGGGGGTGATCGTTGTCACGGAGGCGGTCCTGGTGGCTCGGTGGGGCTGAGTGCTGATCAGGGCGGTCGGCGCTGATCACTGCTGGGCTGATCACTGCTTGAAGGAGACGGGCAGCTTCGCGGCCTTGGCGCCGGTCGGGGGGACCTGGAGGGACTTCAGTGCGAACTCCATGACCTTCTTGTAGACCGGTCCGCAGATCTGACCGCCGAAGTAGCTGCCCTGGGTGGCGTTCTGGATGGCGCAGTAGACCGTGACGCGGGGCTTGTCGGCGGGGGCGAACCCGGCGAACGACGAGGTGTAGCCGTGGTACTTCCCGGTGGCCGGATCCACGCGGTTGGCGGTACCCGTCTTGCCCGCGACGCGGTAGCCGGGGATGCGCGCCTTGGTGCCGGTGCCCTCCTCGTCGTCCACGACGGACTCCAGCATGTGGGCGAGGGTCTTCGCCGTCTTCGCGTCGACGACCCGGTTCTTCGCGGGCTTCGGGGCGGGTGTGAAGCGCCCGTCGGCGCCCTTGGTGCCGCGCACGAGGGTGGGCTCGACGCGGACCCCGCCGTTGGCGATGGTCGAGTACACCGAGGCCGCCTGCATGGCGTTGATGGAGACGCCCTGGCCGAAAGGGATCGTGTACTGCTGCGAGGTGGACCACTTGTCGGGCGGGGCGAGGATGCCCTTGGTCTCGCCGGGGAAGCCGAGGCCGGTGTAGCTGCCGAGGCCGAACTCGCGCAGGTAGTCGTAGAGGACCTTGTTGGCCTGGGCCTGGGTCTTTCCGAGCTGTCCGGTGGCGAGGATGGTGCCGATGTTGCTGGACTTGGCGAGGACGCCGTTGAGCGTCAGGTACCAGGTCGGGTGGTCGATGTCGTCCTTGAACAGCCGGTCCCCGCGGTGCAGCCGGTTGGGCACGACCACGTGGGTCCCGGGGGCGGCGGCGTTCTCCTGGAGGACGGCCGCCATCGACATGACCTTGGCGGTGGAGCCGGGCTCGAAGGCGTCCTGGAGGGCGGCGTTGCCGAGGGCGGCCGGCTCGGCGTCGGACAGGTCGTTCGGGTCGAAGCCGGGCGAGTTGGCCATGGCCAGGATCTGCCCGGTGCGGGTGTCCTGGACGATGACGTAGCCGCGGTCGGCGGCGGACTCCTTCACCTGGTCGCTGATGGCGTTCTGGGCGGCCCACTGGATGTCGCGGTCGATGGTGAGCTCGACGTCGCTGCCGGGGACGGCGGGTGTCTCGGTGGAGCCCGCTGTGGGCACGAGACGGCCGCCGGACTGGGCGTAGCGGATCTTGCCGTCCTTGCCGGCGAGCTGCTTGTTCAGCTGCAGTTCGATGCCGCCGCCGGGCTTGCCCTCGGCGTTGACCCAGCCCAGTATCCCGGCGGCCAGGTCGCCGCCCGGGTACACGCGCTTGCTGGTGGCCACGGAGAAGACGCCCGAGAGGACGTTGGGCGTGGACTTGTCGGCCTCCGCCTTCTTGGCGAGCGCCGACTTGAGGTCCTTGATCTGCTTCCAGACCTGCGGGGTCTGGCGGGAGGCCAGCTTCACGTAGCGCAGGGCCTTGTTCTCCGGCCGCAGCTTCCTGACCAGGTCCTCCTGCTCCTGGCCGAGGATCGGCGCGAGGAGCGCGGCCGCCTGCTCGGGCCCGTCCCCGATCTTCAGCATGTCGGGGGCGAACATCGTGGGGTCGGCGGTGATGTCGTAGGCGTCCTCGCTGGTCGCCAGGGCCACGCCGGACCGGTCGGTGATCTCGCCCCGGTCCGCGGCCAGCACCTGCCCGACGTAGCGGTTCTGCTCGGCCTTGGCGGCGTAGGTGCTCGCGTCGACGGCCTGCACCTGGAAGAGCCGCACGACGAAGGCGGTCAGGACCAGGGTCAGCGCGAGTCCGACCAGGCGCAGGCGGGGGCGGGGGCTGCCGAGCCGCAGCGGCTTGGGCGCCGCCGGGCGGGCCTGCCCCGGCCGCCGGGCCGGACGGGCACCGGGGCCGGGACGGCGCCGGGCGTCGGGGCGGCGCCGGGCGTCGGGGCGGGCGGGCCTGGCGGGGCCGGGCACACGGCGACGTGGCGGTTCCCTGTCGGACACTTCCGTCACCTGCCGGTCGGAGTAGGGCCGTCGGTCATGGCCTCGGGGGCGAGGACCAGGGGGGTGTAGGCGGCGGGCTGCCGGACGCCGGGGGCGGGGCTGGGGACGCCCTTGACGGTGCCGTCGGGATCGAGGAACGCCGGGTCGCCGCCGGGCACCATGCCGAGCTCGCGGGCGCGGCGCTGCAGGGCGTCGGGGGCGGAGTAGGCGTCGATGTCCCGCTGGAGGGCCTGCTCCTCGTCGGTGAGGTTCTTGGTCCCGCGCTGGAGGTCGTCGAGTTTGAACGCGCCCTCGCTCAAGGCCGAGTTCAGCACCAAAAGGCAGATGAGACCGCCGCCGAGGAGGAGGACGACCAGCAGGACGAAAGGTGTGCGGGCCGCCTGCCCGGGGCCGGTCGGGAGGAGCCGCGCGAGTCGGGCGGCCCTCCCCTTCAGTTCGGGTTTGCCGCTCACGCCCGCTCCCTCGGTCCGGCCTGCTCACGCCTCACTCGACGTCCTCCCTGATGCGCTGGGCGCCGCGCAGCCGCGCCGGTGCCGCCCGCCGGTTCTCGGCGATCTCCTCTTCGGTGGGGAGTTCGGCACCGCGCGTGAGGAGCTTGAGCCGCGGCTGGTAGCGCTCGGGGACGACGGGCAGCCCGGGGGGCGCGGTGGTGGCGGCGCCCGCCGCGAAGACCTGCTTGACCAGCCGGTCCTCCAGCGAGTGGTACGACAGCACGGCGATCCGTCCGCCCACGTCGAGTGCCTTCACCGCGGCGGGGATCGCCCGCTCCAGGACCGACAGCTCGCCGTTGACCTCGATGCGCAGGGCCTGGAAGGTGCGCTTGGCCGGGTTGCCGCCGGTGCGCTTGGCGGCCTGCGGGAGCGCGTCCCGGATCAGTTCGACGAGCCGCGCGCTGTTGCTGAACGGCTCCTTCTCCCGCTCCCGCACGATCGCGCTCACGATCCGCTTGGCCTGCTTCTCCTCGCCGTAGGCCCGCAGGATGCGCACGAGTTCGCCCGGCGGGTAGGTGTTGAGGACCTCGGCGGCGCTGACGCCGGTCGTCTGGTCCATGCGCATGTCGAGCGGGGCGTCCTGGGCGTAGGCGAAGCCGCGGTCGGCCTCGTCGAGCTGCATGGAGGAGACGCCCAGATCGAACAGGACGCCCTGCACGCGCGCGATGCCGAGCCGGTGCAGCACCTCGGGGAGCTCGTCGTAGACGGCGTGCACGAGGGTGGCGCGCTCGCCGTGGGGCGCGAGGCGCTCGCCGGACAGGCGCAGGGCCTCCTTGTCACGGTCGAGGGCGACGAGCCGGGCGTCGGGGAACCTCGCGAGGAGCGCCTCGCTGTGGCCGCCGAGGCCGAGGGTGCAGTCGACGACCACGGCGTCCGGGCCCTCCAGGGCGGGTGCCAGCAGATCCAGGCACCGCTGGAGCATCACCGGGACGTGTCGACTCTCTCCCTCCCGTCGCCCGCCACCCTCATTCGAATGCGCTTCGCGCCCCATCGATCCCGGGCCCTCTCAGATCCGGCGCGGCCATGCGCACCGCCGGGTCCCCGCCCGCTCGTGGACATGAGACCTGCCGGCGCCGGAAGCGTCAGCCGACCGGGAGCGGGAGGAGGCCGAGCCGTACGTACGCGCCGCGCACGCGGGGAGATCACCGGTCGTCGCCCGGGTCTCCGAAGAACATCAGTCCAGCGGGGAGAGTCTCGCCTCCCGCTTCGCGTCACTTTAGTCCACCCTGTCGCCCGGTCAATCAACCGGCCTGCGCGTCGCCGCCGTTCGCACGGAGACCGGGACATCGCCCTTGTGGATTACCTCACACGCCTCCCCCGGCGGCATTCTTTGTTCACTTCCACAGGAGGCCTGGACGGGGTGTGACCAGTAACGTCATGCCTATGACGACTTCTGCATCGATTCCCACAGGTTCGGAGAGCGCCATAACGGCCGGCGACACGGTCACCGACCGTCTCGTGGCGGCGAACGCCCGGTACGCCGAGGCCTTCACCGACCCGGGGATGGACGCCCGGCCCGTGCTGCAGGTCGCCGTCGTGGCCTGCATGGACGCCCGTCTCGACCTGCACGCGGCGCTCGGGCTCGAGCTCGGCGACTGCCACACGATCCGCAACGCGGGCGGCGTCGTCACCGACGACGTGATCCGCTCCCTCACCATCAGCCAGCGCAAGCTGGGCACCCGCAGCGTGGTGCTCATTCACCACACCGGCTGCGGTCTGGAGAACCTCACCGAGGACTTCCGCAACGAGCTGGAGGCCGAGGTCGGCCAGCGTCCGGCGTGGGCCGTGGAGTCCTTCCGGGACGTCGACCAGGACGTGCGTCAGTCGATGCAGCGGGTGCGCACCTCGCCGTTCGTGCCGCACACCGACGACGTGCGCGGATTCGTGTTCGACGTGCTCACCGGCCTGCTGCGGGAAGTCGACCCGGCCTCCTGATCCCGGCCCGCCGGCCAGTGCGCCGCGGGCCGCCCGCCCCGGAAGGCCATCTGCTGTAGCTGTCGAAATCCTGTCAGTCACGCGTTCGAATGGCTGCAAGACCGACATATCGCGGCCAGTTGTCCACAGTCGAGTGACACGAAACGGTAACGGCAGCAAGAATGCGGGAGTGGCGTCGCGCGGAACTTTTCACGCGTGGTGTCCGTGGTTCGGGGTGGGCCGGCCTGCGTCATGCGGCGCCGGCCCGGGAAAATGGGGTGTCCCGTGCTCCTTGGGGGCACGGGAAAGGCCGAGGAGGGCCGGGTGACGACCTATGACGATCGAGCGAGCCTCACTGATCTGACCGCCGTGGTGGAACGCGTGCGGGAGTCGGTGGAAGGCGTGATCGAGGGCAAGCCCGAGGTCGTACGGCTCTCGCTGACCGTGCTGCTCGCCGAGGGACATCTGCTGATCGAGGACGTCCCCGGCGTCGGCAAGACGATGCTGGCCAAGGCGCTGGCGCGGTCCATCGACTGCTCGGTGCGGCGGATCCAGTTCACGCCGGACCTGCTGCCGTCGGACATCACCGGTGTGTCCATCTGGGACCAGCAGCGCCGCGACTTCGAGTTCAAGCCGGGTGCGATCTTCGCGCAGGTGGTGATCGGCGACGAGATCAACCGCGCCTCGCCCAAGACGCAGTCCGCGCTCCTGGAGTCCATGGAGGAGCGCCAGGTCACCATCGACGGCAAGACCTACGAACTGCCCAGCCCCTTCATGGTGGTGGCGACGCAGAACCCGGTCGAGATGGAGGGCACCTACCCGCTGCCGGAGGCCCAGCGCGACCGCTTCATGGCCCGGGTGTCGGTCGGCTACCCGAGCGCGGACGCCGAGCTGCAGATGCTGGACGTGCACGGCGGCATCTCGCCGCTGGAGGACCTCCAGCCCGTGGCCCACGCCCACGAGATCCTCAAGCTCGTCGAGGCGGTGCGCGGTGTGCACGTCGCCGAGCCGGTCCGGCGCTACGTGGTCGACCTGGTCGGCGCGACGCGCACGCACCCCGACCTGAGACTCGGCGCCTCTCCGCGCGCGACGCTGCACCTGCTGCGCGCGGCGAAGGCGTCCGCGGCCCTGAGCGGCCGGGAGTACGCGCTGCCGGACGACGTGCAGGCCCTCGCCGTCGCCGTCCTGGCCCACCGGCTGCTGCCCACCGCCCAGGCCCAGCTCAACCGGCGCACCGCCGAGCAGGTCGTCGAGGAGATCCTGCAGCGCACCCCGGTGCCGGCGGCGCAGCAGCAGAGCGGCTTCGGCGGCCTGAGCCGTACGGCGCCCACGTATCCCCAGCAGCCGCCGCGGAGGCTGTGATGACCACCGCGGGGGCGGGGCAGTCGGAGGCCGACCGGGGCGAGAAGGGCGGCATCCGCACCGCTCTGGCCGGTCTGACCACCCGCGGACGCTCCTTCCTGGCCGCCGGCGTCGCGGCCGCGATCTGCAGTTACGTGCTCGGCCAGAGCGACCTGCTGCGCGTGGGTCTGCTGCTGGCGGTGCTGCCGCTGGTGTGCGCCGGGGTGCTGTACCGCACGCGCTACCGGGTCGCGGGCAGCCGCCGGCTCTCCCCCGCGCGCGTGCCCGCCGGCAGCGAGGCCCGGGTCCACCTGCGGATGGACAACGTCTCGCGGCTGCCCACGGGCCTGCTGATGCTCCAGGACCGAGTGCCGTACGTGCTCGGCCCCCGGCCGCGTTTCGTGCTCGACCGGGTGGAGGCGGGCGGCCGGCGCGAGGTGTCCTACCGGGTGCGGTCCGACCTGCGCGGCCGCTACCCGCTGGGGCCGCTCCAACTGCGCCTGACCGACCCGTTCGGCATGTGCGAGCTGACCCGCTCCTTCTCGACGTACGACACCCTCACCGTCATCCCGCGCGTGGAGCCGCTGGCGCCGGTGCGCCTGAGCGGTGAGGCGAAAGGGTACGGCGACGGACGGCAGCGTGCGCTCGCCCTGGCCGGCGAGGACGACGTCATCCCGCGCGGCTACCGCTACGGCGACGACCTGCGCCGCGTGCACTGGCGCTCCACCGCCCGCTACGGCGAGCTGATGGTGCGCCGCGAGGAGCAGCCGCAGCGCGCCCGCTGCACGGTGCTGCTGGACACCCGCGGCATCGCCTACGAGGGCGCGGGACCGGACTCGGCCTTCGAGTGGGCCGTGTCGGGCGCCGCGTCCGTGCTGGTGCACATGCTCGAACGGGGCTACTCGGTACGACTGCTGACGGACTCCGGCAACGCGGTGCCCGGCGAGGGCGGGGACGGCTTCGCCGGCGCGAGCCAGGAGTCGGCGGACGCGGCCGGACTGATGATGGACACCCTCGCGGTGATCGACCACTCCGACGGCGCGGGCCTGTCCCGGGCCTACGACGTGCTGCGCGGCGGGAACGAGGGGCTGCTGGTGGCCTTCCTCGGCGACCTGGACGAGGACCAGGCGGCCGTGCTGGGCCGGATGCGGCAACGCAGCCCGGGCGCGGTCGCCTTCGTGCTGGACAGTGACACCTGGGTGCGGGAACCGAGCGATGTGCCCGGCCCGTTGGACGGGAGCGGAGACCGGTTGCGCATGCTGCGCGAGGCGGGGTGGACGGCCCTGCGCGTGCCGCGGGGCGCCTCCATGGACGAGCTGTGGCGGCAGGCCGACCGGGAGCGCAGGGGCGTGGCCGCCGCGAGCGGCGGGGAGGGACCGTGATGAGCGGGCGCGTACGACTGACGCTGGGCGCCTGGGCGGCCACGCTGATGGCCGCGTGCGCCCTGCTGCCCCTCGTCAAGCCGGCCACGTGGATCGTGCAGGCGGCCTTCCTGCTGGCTCTTCAGTCGGGCGCGGGGGTGGCTGCCCGCAGGGTGCCGCTGGCCCGGCCGCTGACGGTGGCGGCGCAGGCCGTGGTCACCGTCGCGCTGCTGACCTTCGTCTTCGCCCGCGAGCAGGCCCTGGCCGGACTGGTGCCGGGGCCACAGGCCATCGACCGCTTCGCGCTGCTGCTCCAGCAGGGCGGGGACGACATCGCGCGGTACGCGATCCCGGCGCCTCTGGAGTCCGACGGCATCCGGCTGATGCTCGTCGGCGGGGTCCTGATCATCGGACTGCTGGTGGACACCCTCGCGGTGACCTTCCGCAGCGCCGCTCCGGCCGGGCTGCCCCTGCTCGCGCTGTACTCGGTGGCCGCGGGGCTGTCCGACGGGGGCATGGACTGGCTGTGGTTCCTGGTGGCGGCGGCCGGCTATCTGATGCTGCTCCTGGCCGAGGGGCGGGACCGGCTCTCGCAGTGGGGCCGGGTCTTCGGCGGCGCACCGCGCACGGGCGCCGGGGAGCCGAGCGGGGCGGTCGCCCCGATCCGCACCGGCCGGCGCATCGGCGTGGTCGCGCTGGGCATCGCCCTGGTGGTGCCGCTCGGTCTGCCCGCGATGAACGGCGGCCTGCTGGACTCCGTGGGGGCGGGCGCGGGCGGTGGCCCGGGCGGCGGGGGCACGATCTCCGCCGTGAACCCGCTGGTGTCGCTGCGGGACAGTCTGAACGCGGACGACGACCAGCAGGTCCTGTCCGTGCGGACCAAGATGGAAGACGTCTCGGAGCTGTATCTGCGGATCGTGTCCCTGGACGACTTCGACGGCACCACGTGGAAGCCGTCCCGGCGGTCCATCACGGCCGTCCCCGACGGCACCTTCCCGGACCCGGTCGGCCTCAGCCCGGACGTCAAGCGCACGGAGATCGACACCACGATCTCGGCGGCCGACTGGTACGCCCAGGACTGGCTGCCCATGCCGTACCCGCCGAGCGGCGTGCGCATCAGCGGCAACTGGCGGTACGAGCCGCAGGGCATGACCCTGGTCGGCGACCACGGGCAGAACACGCGAGGCCTGACGTACCAGGTCAAGAGCCTGGACGTGCGTCCGACGGCGGAGCAGCTCGCCTCGGCGGGACCGCCGCCCGCGGACATCGAACGCGACTTCACCGAGCTGCCCGACTCGCTGCCGTCGGTGGTGGGCCGTACAGCCCGCAAGGTCACCGCGGGCGCCGCCGACCCGTACGACCAGGCGGTCAAGCTGCAGGACTTCTTCGCTGTGACCGGCGGCTTCGAGTACGACACGCAGGTGCAGGTCGGCACCGGCTCGCAGGCGATCGCCCGCTTCCTGAAGGACAAGCAGGGCTTCTGCGTGCACTTCTCCTTCGCGATGGCGGCGATGGCCCGCTCCCTGGGCATACCGGCCCGGGTCGCGGTGGGCTTCGCGCCCGGTTCCCCGCAGGCGGACGGCTCGGTGTCGGTGGGGCTGCGGGACGCGCACGCCTGGCCCGAGCTGTACTTCGAGGGCGTGGGCTGGACCCGTTTCGAGCCCACTCCGAACCGCGGCTCGATCCCGTCGTACACCCTGCCCGACAACCCCGACAGCTCGGCGCCCGACCAGGCGCGTCCGTCCCAGTCGGCGTCCACCGCGCCCTCGGCGGCGCCTTCGGCGAGCGAGACCTGCACGCCGGAGCAGAAGAAGCTGGACGGCGGCTGCGCGAGCGAGTCGCCGCAGGCGGCGCTGCCCACGGACGACGACGGTCCGAAGTGGTACGCGTTCCTGGCGTGGGCTCTCGCCGGTCTCGCCGTCCTGGCGCTCCCCCTGGCACCGATGCTGTGGCGGCTGCGGACGCGCACGGCTCGGCTCGGGGCGCACGGCCGCGGTGAGGCGGACGCGGCCCCGCACACGCTGGCCGTCTGGCAGGAGCTGACCGACACGGCGTGGGACTACGGGATCCCGCCGGACGAGTCGCAGACCCCGCGCAAGGCGGCCGCCCGTATCGTCCGCCTCGGCGACCTGGACGCGACGGCCGCGGCCTCGGTGCACCGGGTGGCGAACGCGGTGGAGCAGGTCCTGTACGCACCGCACCCCCGCCCGGTGGCGGGCCTCGCGGACGACGTCCGCCGTGCGAGGGCGGGCCTCGGCGCGGCGGCCGGCCGCGTGGCGAGGCTCCGCGCGCTGCTGGCCCCCCGCTCCACCGTGCGTGTGGTGTGGTCGGCGTCGGCCTGGTGGACGAGGGTCCGGGAACGCGCGCTGGCGCTGCGGCCGACGTGGCGGAAGGCGTCGGGGCAGCAGGGCTGAGGGGCAGGGACACACGCGGCTGAGGCCGGCCGGTGGTGCGCATGCACCGGCCGGCCTTGCTGTGTCCGTGCCCGGCGGGAGCTGCCCGCGGCCTGTCCACGCATACGTCGGGCCTCGGCCTGCATACGCATACGCATACGTCAGGGGGTGACCACCGGATCGGTGGTCACCCCCTGACGTACGTGTTTCACGTAGCCCTGGAGAGGCTGCGCGGAGGGCTAATGGCCGCCCTGCTCGTCGCGGCGCTTCTGCCAGCGCTGTTCGATGCGGTCCATTACCGAGCGGCGCTGCCGATCCTGTCGGCGAGCCTGGGGCCCCGCGGCACCGCCGGCCTGTTCGCCCGGCTTGGGGGCCTTGCGCCAGCCGGTCACGGCGAGCACCGCACAGCCCAGCATGACGAGGAAGCCCACGACGCTGAGCCAGACCTGCTTGGCGACCATTCCAGCCATGAGGAGCGCGATACCTACGAGGAAGCCCGCGACCGCCTGGTAGACCCGTCGCCGGGTGTACGTGCGCAGCCCGCTTCCCTCAAGCGCTGTCGCGAACTTGGGATCTTCGGCGTACAGCGCTCGCTCCATCTGCTCGAGCATGCGCTGCTCGTGCTCCGAGAGCGGCACGGAGTCCTCCTCATCGTGCAGTCGCCGGGGCGACCCGGGGGGTCCCTTCAGGATAGGCAGGGAATCGCCCCCGTGAAACCCGCCCCTCTGCGCCAATTGACCAACCGAAACCCGCCATGGCCGGTCCCGGCTCGCTGAGGCTTCCATTCCCCGGCGGCCGACCCGTCATGCCGGAACGGTCTCCCTCGATCATACGGCGCGCCGCCCCCGTTCGGGGGGCCTGTGGCGTACTCCATGCGCAGCCAAGGCGCTGATCAGCGGCGGTACCTCACGAAGCGGCTCAGGCCTCGGCAGCCCCATGGGCCTCGCCGGCCCCACTCGTCCCAGCGGCCCCACCGGTCTCACCCAGCACATGCAGCTGCGTGGCCACCGAGTGGAAGGCGGGGAGCTCGGCCGCGGCCTCCTCCAGCTTCAGCAGCGCTTCCAGGGCTCCGGGCTCGGTGTCCACGAGGACGCCGGGCACGAGGTCGGCGAAGACCCGCACGCCGTGCACGGCACCGACGCGCAGGCCCGCGCCCTCGACCAGTCCGGTGAGCTGCTCGGCGGTGAAGCGGCGCGGCACGGGGTCACCCGTGCCCCATCGTCCGTTCGGGTCGTCGAGCGCCTGCCGGGCCTCCTTGAAGTGCCCGGCGAGGGCGCGGGCCAGCACGGCACCGCCGAGGCCGGCGGCGAGCAGGCTGAGGACACCCTCCGCGCGCAGGGCCGCCACCGCGTTGCGGACGCCTTCCGCCGGGTCGTCCACGTACTCCAGGACGCCGTGGCACAGCACCACGTCGTAGCCACCGCGCTCGGCCACGTCGAAGAGGCCGTGGGCATCGCCCTGGACGCCCTTGACCCGGTCGGCGACGCCGGCCTCGGCGGCGCGGCGCTCCAGGGCGAACAGCGCGTTGGGGCTGGGGTCGACGACGGTGACCCGGTGGCCGAGGCGGGCGACGGGCACCGCGAAGTTGCCGCTGCCGCCTCCGGTGTCGAGGACGTCCAGCGACTCCCGACCCGTGGCCTTGACCCGGCGGTCCAGGGCGTCCTGGAGGACCTCCCAGACCACGGCGGTACGGAGTGAGGCGCGGGGGCGCATCGGGTCCGACACGGCAGTTGACTCCTCGGCGCGGCACCGCCTCTTGCCGGCGGCGCGAACGGGGCGTCTCCCCCGGCCCCGGCCGCGGGGAGGGAAGACTTCAGGCGTCCCCCACCTTATTGCCTCGGCCACGGCGTCCGGATGACCCGGTCCCGGGATGCGCCGCGGGTCAGGCGGGCCCGGGGCGGGGATGCGCCGCGGGTCAGGCGGGCCCGGGCCGCGTTCAGCCCGCGTCCGGCATGTCCCTCCCCGCGCCGGGGCCCTCCGGCCGGTCCTGGTCCGGGCGGGGCTGCGGGAGGACCGGCTGGAGGACCAGCATCCGCTCGACGAGGCGCAGGAACATCGCCACGTCCCGTATCAGGTCGTCCGCGTCCCGGCCGGTGGCCGCGTCCTGGATGCCGGCCTCGGCCCGGGCGCGACGGCGGGCACCGGAGGCGAACAGCGCACTCCACTCGGTCAGTTCGGGCGCGATCTCCGGGAGCACTTCCCAGGCGCTCCGGATCTTGGCCCGGCTCCGGGGCGAGGTCTCCGGGCGCCCCCGGGCGGCGAGCACCGCGGCGGCGGTGCGCAGGGCGGCGAGGTGGGCCGTGGCGTAGCGCTCGTTGGGCGTCTCCAGGGCGGTGGCCTCGTCGAGGCCGGCGCGGGCCTGGGCGAGCAGGTCGAGGGCGGCGGGAGGGGCCGAGGCCCGGCGCAGTACGGGGTGCACGTCGCTCGCCGGGCCGGTCAGTGAGGGGGCAGGGCCGGTGGCGCGGCGCCGACGGGCGGCTGCTGCGTGATAGCTGGCCATGACGAACCTCCTGTCGTCTGGGTGACGGCACGTCCGGTCACGGAGTGCCGTATGTGACCCATCGTGAGGTATGGCACTGACAATCCGTTCTGACCTGCTGTTTTGCTTCGCTCGTAGGTTCGGAGTAGTTTTTGCACTGACCAGTCAGTTCAAATTCAGGGGAGACCCATGGGGGAACAGGCGGGAGGGGTGCGGATCGTCGCCGACGGCCTCGGGATCAAGGGGCCACGGGGGTGGGCGGTCCGCGGGATCTCCGTCGACGCCGAGCCGGGTGCGCTCATCGCGGTCGAGGGCCCGTCCGGGTCCGGCCGTACGTGCCTGCTGCTCGCGCTGACGGGGCGGATGAAGGTCGCGGAGGGCACGGCCGCCGTGGGCGACGCGCGGCTGCCGAAGCAGATGGCGGCGGTGCGCGGCATCAGCGCGCTGGCGCACGTCCCGGGGGTCACCGACCTCGACCCGGCGCTGACCGTCGCCGAGCACCTGCGGGAACGGGCGCTGCTCCAGCGGCGGTTCGGCGCGTCACTGCGCGGACTGCTGCGGCCCCGCGGCGAGCGGGCGGCCGAGGCCGGGCGGCGAGTCGAGGCCGCGCTCGAGGGCGCCGGGCTCGACGTCGAGGCGCTGCCCAAGGGGCCGCGCACGGCCGTCCGGGACCTGGAGCGCCTGGAGGCACTGCGGCTGTCGGTGGCGCTCGCCCTCGTCGGCGGACCGCGGCTGCTCGGCATCGACGACACCGACCTCAAGCTCTCGGACGGTGAACGCGGGGAGGTCTGGGCGCTGCTCGGATCGCTGGCCGATGCCGGGACGACGGTCGTGGCGGTATGCAGCGAGGCTCCCGAGGGCGCCGTCAAGGTCTCCACCGCGCCGAGCCGCGAGGAGCCGCCCACCGAGGACGAGGCAGACCGGGCCGACGAGACCGATCAGGCCGACAGGACCGACGAGGCCACCGAGGCCGACCAGGCCGCCGACAAGACCGACCAGGGAGAGGGGAAGGCCGGTGCGCTCACCGAAACTGGCCGCGCTTGAGCTGCGCCGCTTCGGGCGGGGGAAGCTGCCGCGCGCCGCGCTGGTCGCGCTGCTGGTGCTGCCGCTGTTGTACGGCGCGCTGTACCTGTGGTCGTTCTGGGACCCGTACGGCCGTCTGGACAAGATCCCGGTGGCGCTGGTGAACGACGACAAGGGTGCGACCGCCGACGGAAAGAAGATCACGGCGGGCGACGACATCACGAAGGGCCTGCACGACAGCAAGACCTTCGACTGGCAGGAGGTGAGCGCCGCCGAGGCCCGCAGGGGCGTCGAGGACGGCAGCTACTACCTCTCGCTCACGCTGCCCGCCGACTTCAGCGAGCGGATCGCCTCCAGCTCCGGGAACACCCCGGAGACCGGCGCCCTCCAGGTGCGCACGAACGACGCGAACAACTACATCGTCGGGCAGATCTCCCGGACGGTCTTCAGCGAAGTGCGGCAGGCGGCGTCCACGAAGACGTCCCGGTCGTTCCTGGACAAGATCTTCGTGTCGTTCTCCGACATCCACGGCAAGACCGTGAAGGCGGCGAAGGGCGCCGACCGGCTCAACGGCGGCATCGGCAAGGCCGAGAAGGGCTCCAAGGACCTCGCCGACGGCCTGAAGGACGCCAAGGACGGCAGCGGCAAGCTCGCCACGGGCCTGAAGAAGCTCAACACCGGCGCGGGCGACCTGGAGGACGGTTCGAAACGGGTCGCCGAGGGCACGCAGAAGCTCGCCGACCGGGTCAACGGCACCGCCGACAAGGTGGGCCCCTTCCTGAAGGGCAACGAGAAGACCATCGGTGACACCGCCCAGTTGGTCGCCGACTCCTCCGGGGTGATCCGCAAGCACCTGGACACCTTGGTGAAGACGGCCCCGACCGCCGCCAAGGGCGCCCGCGCCGCGTCCGGCACGCTGACCGACGTCTACGCCCGGCGCTGCGACGATCCCGTCCTGCCCGACGCGGCCTGCTCCGACCTGAAGAAGGCCAAGGACGCCGCCGCCGACGTCACCACCATCGCGGACGACCTCAACACGCTGATCGCGGACCAGGACGGCGACCTGGACAAGCTCGACAAGAACCTCGCCACCCTCCAGAAGCAGTCACAGGCCCTCGCGAACCGCGCACCGCATCTTTCGGAGGACCTCACCGACGCCGTCAAGAAGATCAACAAGCTGAACGACGGGGCGGCCGAGGTCGCCGCCGGTGCGAAGAAGCTGCACAAGGGGATCGGCACGGCCAAGACCGGCGCCGTCGACCTGGACAAGGGCGTCGGCAAGCTGAAGACGGGCGCGGACGACCTCAACGGCGGCATCTTCAAGCTCGTCGACGGCTCCGGGGAGCTCGCCGGCGGCCTGCACGACGGGGCGAAGAAGATCCCCGACTACGACGAGCAGGACCGCGACCGGCGCACCGAGGTCATGGCCGACCCCGTGCGGCTCGCCTCGCACGACATGCACAAGGCGCCCAACTACGGCACCGGGTTCGCCCCGTACTTCATCCCGCTGTCCCTGTGGGTGGGCGCGATGGTGGCGTACATGCTGATCGCGCCCATGAACCGGCGCGCGCTCGCCGCGGGCGCCTCGGCGTGGCGGATCGCCCTGGCGGGCTGGCTGCCGGTGGTGGCGATCGGGGTGCTCCAGACCGTGGCGCTGATGTCGGTGCTGCACTGGGCCGTCGGCCTTCAGATGGCCCGAGCGGCCGGGACGGTGGGATTCCTGTTCCTGGTGACGGCGTGCTTCGCGGCGATCGTGCAGTGGCTGAACGCGCGCTTCGGGGCGGCGGGCCGGATCCTCGTCCTCGCGCTGCTGATGCTCCAGCTGACCTCGGCGGGCGGCACGTACCCCGTGCAGACCAGTCCCGGGTTCTTCAACGCGCTCCACCCGTTCCTGCCGATGAGCTACGTCGTCGAGGCCCTCAGGCGGCTCATCACCGGCGGTGGACTCGAACCGGTGTGGCACGCGTGCGTGGTGCTGACGGCGTTCACCGCGGGCGCGCTCGCGCTGACCGCCGTGGCGGCCCGCCGACGTCAGGTGTGGACGCTGGACCGGCTGCACCCGGAGCTGACCCTGTGAGCCCCACCGTCGCGTCCCCCGGAGAGGTTCCTGTGACAATCAGGGCCATGGAAAGCAGCAGTGCCGCGTCGGGCGGCAGCACGCGCCGCGAGGCCACCCGGCAAAAGCTCTACGAGGCGGCCGTCACGCTCATCGCCGAGCAGGGGTTCTCCGCGACCACCGTGGACGAGATCGCCGAGCGGGCCGGGGTCGCGAAGGGCACGGTCTACTACAACTTCGCGAGCAAGTCCGTCCTCTTCGAGGAACTGCTGCGGCACGGAGTGGGGCTGCTGACCGCCTCCCTGCGGGAAGCGGCCGATGGCACCGCGCGGGAGGGCGGCAGCAAGGTCGACGCCCTGGACGCGATGATCCGGGCGGGACTGGTCTTCATCGACCGCTACCCGGCCTTCACCCAGCTCTACGTGGCCGAACTGTGGCGCACCAACCGGACCTGGCAGTCCACGCTGATGGTGGTGAGGCAGCAGGCCGTCGCGGTGGTGGAGGACGTGCTGCGCGACGGCGTTGCGGGCGGTGAGTTCAGCGAGGAGATCGACATCCCGCTGACGGCGTCCGCGCTGGTCGGCATGGTCCTGGTGGCCGCCCTCGACTGGAAGTCCTTCCAGGCGGAACGCTCCCTGGACGACGTCCACGCGGCGCTGTCCCGGCTCCTCCAGGGGCGGGTCAGCGGCTGCCGCTGAGCGAACCCGCGCCGCACATGTGAAGGCGCCGGTCCGATACGGCCGCGTCCCCCGCGGGCCGCCTCGAACCGGCGCCTTCCGTGCTCCCCCGTGCGTCCCCCCGCACGACCCCCGTTCGGTCGTCCCCCGGTTTCCCCCGTGCCTCGCTCCCGCCGGCACCGCCGGCGGAAGGAGCGGATCGTGGGCCGGCTCCGTTCCGGCGCCCCGTGTCGCCGGTGCCGGAGCCGTGCCCCTCTCCGTGCCCCCACTCTCTCGTCCGCGCAGGTCGTCCCCCATCCGCGCGCGTACTCAACTCCACCACTAGGTACGCGTACTCAGGCCTGCGCACGGGGCCCCACGACGCTCCGTCGTCACCTGGTCACGATCGCCTCCGCGCCCGTACTCGCAGGACCGCGGGCCGGCGTTGTCGGTGGCGGCCGATAAAGTCGCCGGCATGGCACGGATTGCGGTGATCGGCGCAGGGATGGGCGCGCTGACGGCTGCCGCCCGGCTGGCCGTGGCGGGCCACCGGGTGGCGGTGTACGAGCGGACGGACACGTACGGCGGAGCGCTGCGCCGTTTCGAGCGCGAGGGGTTCTCCTTCGACACGGGCCCCGGTCTGCTGCCGCTGCCGGCCGTCTACCGCGACCTGTTCGTCAAGACGGGCAAGGAGCCACTGGAGTCCCGCGTCGAGCTGGTCCAGGTCGACCCGTCGTCCCGGCACGTGTTCGCGGACGGCACGGAGGTGTCGCTGCCGAACGCCTCACGCGCGGGCGTCGTGGCCGCCCTGGACGAGGCACTGGGCGCGGACGCCGGGAAGCGCTGGGGCGACGTCCTGGTCCGGGCCCGCGAGGCCTGGGACCGGACCCGCCGACCGCTGCTGGAGGAGCCCCTGTGGCCGAACTGGCAGGTGCTGGCCGAGCGTGAGCCCTACCCGTCGGTGCCCCACAAGCGGCTGCTGCGCACCCGCCGGGCCGCCACCCTCGCCGAGGTCGGCGCCTGGGAGCTGCGCGACCCCCGGCTCACGGCGCTCCTGGAGAGTCACGCCCTCGGCCACGGCCTGGATCCCCGGGTCACCCCGGCGAGCGCGGTCGTCCTGCCGTACATGGAGCACGCCTTCGGCACCTGGTACGTGCGCGGCGGCCTGCGCGAGCTGGCGCGGGCGGTGTACGAGCGGTGCCTGGACCGGAAGGTCGAGTTTCACTTCGGCGCCGACGTCACCGGTGTGCTGGAGAAGGACGGCCGGGCGTCGGGGGTGGAACTCGCCGACGGGTCGGTCGCGGAGGCGGACTTCGTGGTGGCCGGTGTCGCGCCGGGCGTCCTGGACCGGCTGACGGAGGGGACCCCGGTGCGGGGCGACGGCGAGGTGCCGCCACAGCCCGCCGCGGCCAGCCGGCTGACCGTGCTGCTCGCCCTGCGCGGCGCCCGCCCCGAGGGCACGGCACACCGCACGGTGGTCCATGCGCGCGACCGTGACGCGGAGCTGGACGCCCTCTTCGGCACGGCGGCGCGGGACCCGCACCCCACGGTCACGGTTCTGCGGCCCGACGACCCGCGACTCGCCCCGGAGGACCACGAGTCGGTCACCCTGACGACGGTGGTGCCCGCCCGGCTCGACCGGTCCGGCGACGACCTCACCGACGATGTGATCACCGTCGCCGAGCGGGCCGTCCCCGGCCTGCGAGAGCGCCTCCTGTGGCGCGAGGTGCGCACCCCGGCCGACTTCGCGGACGCGACGGGCGCGGAGGGCGGGGCGGTGCCCGTGCCGGCCCTGGCGGCGGCCGGCGGACGGCTGCTGCACCCGTCCAACAGCACGCGGGTGCCTGGTCTGTTCACCGTGGGCGGCTGGACCCACCCCGGCGGCGGACTGCCGCACGCGGGCATGTCGGGCGCGCTGGTCGCGGGACTGATCGTGGAGGGGCCGGAGTTCCGCGGCTCTCAGTGAGCGCGCCGTCCCGGCGTGGGCGGGGCTTCAGAAACGGTACTGCTCGTCGAAGCCGTTCCCCTGCGGCTGCTGCCCGCCGCCCTGGTACGGGTACGGCTGCTCCGGCGGCAGTTCCTGCCCGTACTCGTCGGTGTTGCGCTGCTGCGGGACCCACACCCCGCCGGGCGGGGTCTCGCCGCCGTAGGTGCCGGTGTACTGGTCCTGGGTGTAGCCCTGCTGGCCGTAGTACTGCTGGTCGCCGTACGTGGTGTCGTAGGAGCCCTGGCCGTAGTTCGAGGAGCCGATGTACGGGTCGGAGTAGGCGGCGTACTGCTGCTGGCCCGTGGCGTCATAGCCCTGCTGCTGGCCGTAACCGGAGTAGTCGTAGGAGTACGACTGGTCGGCCGCCTGGGCCGCGTGCTGGTCGTGGGCCTGCTGGCCCGCCCCCTGGTACCCGTTGTCGTAGACGCCGTAGGAGCCGGTGTCGTCGGGCATGGGCTGCGGCTCGTAGATGGCTGTGGTCTCGGCGGCCGTCGGGTCGTGGGCGGGGCGGGCGGGGGTGAAGACGTCGTCGCGGTCGTAGTCGTCGTCCTGGCCGTAGGCGGCGGGGTCGCGGCGGTAGGCGCCAGCGGCCTCCTCGTCGTGGCCCCCCTCGGCCTCCAGGCCGGAGACCTCGAGGGTCGGCTCCCGGCGGCCCCGCTCACCGCGGCGGCGCTTGCTGCCGCCCAGCGCGGGCGCGTTCATCGCCCAGCCGGCCGCGAAGCCGCTGCGGAACGACAGGGTGACGTACGTCTGCCCGACCGCGAAGGCGGCCGCGCCCAGTCCGATCACCACGACCGACGGGATCAGGACACCGACGACGACACCGAGGAACCCGACGAAGGCCAGCAGGCGCCAGCGCAGCCGCGCCTTGTACTGCAACAGCACCTCGCCCAGCAGCCACAGCGCGACGATGCCGAACGCGATGTAGAGGACCGCCCAGCCCATGTACGCCCCTCTCCCAGTGGCCGTTACGCAGTGTGTCGTATACCGGTGCGAACGGTCTAGGCCTGCGGTGAGTGGTGCAGGCCCAGGTTCTCGTAGATCTCGAGTGTCGCGGTGGAGTTGTTGAGCGTGATGAAGTGCAAGCCGGGCACGCCCTCGTCGAGCAGCCGCGCACAGAACTCCGTGGCGAATTCGATCCCAATGGAGCGTACAGCGGCCGGATCGTCTTTTGCTGTGAGGATCCGCTCTTTCAGGGCAGACGGGAACGCGGCGTTGGTGAGCGACCCGATCCGCTCCAGCGACTTCACGCTCGCGATCGGCATGATCTCGGGAATGATCGGGGTGTCGCAGCCCGCGGCCGAGACCCGGTCACGCAGCCGGAGGTAGTCCTCCGGCTGGAAGAACATCTGCGTGATGGCGTAGTCCGCGCCCGCCCGGCACTTGTCGACGAAGTGGCGGACGTCGGCGTCCCAGTCGGCGGAGCGCGGGTGCATCGCCGGGAAGGCGGCGACGCCCACGCAGAAGTCACCGGAGGCCTTGATCAGCTCGACGAGTTCGGCGGCGTAGGCCAGGCCCCGGGGGTGCGGCACCCAGTCGCCCATCGGGTCGCCGGGCGGGTCGCCGCGCAGGGCGAGCATGTTGCGGATCCCGGCGTCGGCGTACTGGCCGATGATGTTGCGCAGGTCGGCCACCGAGTGGTCGACCGCGGTGAGGTGGGCGATCGGGGTGAGGGTGGTGTCGGAGGCGATCGCCTCGGTCGCCTTGACCGTGCCCGCGCGGGTCGAACCGCCCGCGCCGTAGGTGACGGAGACGAAGTCGGGCGCCACGGCCTCGACCCGGCGCAGCGCGTTCCACAGGTTCCGCTCGCCCTTCGGGGTCTTGGGGGCGTAGAACTCGAACGAGTACGTCGTCTTGCCGGCCGCGAGCATGTCGCGGACGGTGCGAGCGTGGTCCGACCTGATGGATGCGGTGCCGAGGGCCATACCGGCAGGTTAGCCAGGGGCCGTCGGTCCCCCAACCGCAGGCCGACATTTGCCCGGATTGTCCGCCTGTTGTCCATCCCTTGGACAAACCGTCGTAACTACGCCTCCCGCAGCCGTTTGGCGAACTCGGCCGCCGCGGCCCCCGGGTCGTCGGCCTCGGTGATCGCCCGTACGACGACGACGCGCCGGGCCCCGGCCTCCACGACCTGGTCGAGGTTGGAGAGGTCGATGCCGCCGATGGCGAACCAGGGACGGTCGGTGCCGAGGGCGGCCGTGTACCGGACGAGGTCCAGGCCTGGCGCGTGACGGCCGGGCTTGGTCGGCGTCGGCCAGCACGGGCCGGTGCAGAAGTAGTCCACGCCCGGCTGGACGGCGGCCGCAGCGGCCTCGGACTCGGCGTGGGTGGAACGGCCGATCAGGACGTCGTCACCGAGGAGCGCGCGGGCCGCGGGGACCGGGAGGTCGCCCTGGCCGAGGTGCAGGACGTCGGCGCCGGCGGCGTGGGCGACGTCCGCCCGGTCGTTGACCGCGAGCAGCTTGCCGTGCCGGGCACAGGCGTCGGCGAAGACGGCCAGGTGCTCCAGCTCCTCACCGGCCTCCATGCCCTTGTCCCGCAGCTGCACGATGTCGACGCCGCCGGACAGCGCGGCGTCGAGGAAGTCCCCGAGGTCGCCCTGTCGCGTGCGCGCGTCGGTGCAGAGGTAGACGCGGGCGTCGGCGAGCCGGGCCCGTGCGGTGGCGGCTGCGGTGCCGGTCATGCGTGTCCCCCAGGGTGTCGGTGGTGTGCGGGTGCGGACGCGCCCGCGGATCGGTGGGTCCGCGGTGCCGGAGCACCCGCTGCGGGTGTACAGGTCCCGGGTGCCGGAGCACCCGCTGCCGGGTGTGCGGCTCCCGGGTGCCGGAGCACGTGGCTGCCGGGCGTGCGACGCGGGAGCACCCCTGTCCTGCCGCGAACGCCTCGGGCACCTTACGCCTGCCCCGGGCCCGGGTACGCCCGGCCGGAACGGGCGCGAGTCACCCCCGGGCCGTGACCTCTCGGGCCACGGCCCCACATCGGGCGGTTGTTCAGGTCCGGCCCCGCTCACACGGCACCGGACGGTTGTCCCGTCGCGGCCGGGTCAGACCGCGAGCGCCTGGGCGCGGCGCTTCACCTCCGTGCCGCGATTCTCGCTGAGCGCCTGCGCGGGGGTGCCGGGCAGGCTGTCGTCCGGGGTGAAGAGCCACTCCAGCATCTCTTCGTCCGTGAAGCCGTCGTCCCGCAGGAGCGTCAAGGTCCCGGACAGGCCCTTGACGACCTTGTCCCCGTCGATGAAGGCGGCGGGGACGTGCAGCGCGCGGTTCTCACCACGGCGTACGGCGATGAGCTGGCCGTCCTTGACCAGCTGCCGCACACGCGTCACCTCGACGCCGAACTGTTCGGCGATGTCGGGGAGGGTGAGCCAGGCGGGGACGAGAGCATCGATCTTTGCGTCAATCTCGGTCACGGAAACCAGCCTGCCATTTACCACTGACAGTCGGAAGTCGGCTCGGTCCGGCCGGGCTGCCGCGCCCCTCCCCGTCAGCGCCGCCCCGCGGCCCCGCGACGGCCCGGGCTGCCTACGCCGTGGCCGCCTTCAGGGGCCTGGCCGGATCCGTCAGCAGTACCGGATTCATCGGGACGCCCGACTCGATCAGGCGGCGGCCCTGCGCCAGATCCCGGGGCCGGCCGACCGCCAGCAGCGCGACCAGCCGCTCCCCGCGCAGCCAGCACACCGTCCAGGCCGGTCCGGAGGGGTCGCCCCGCCACAGGGTCGTGTCCGCGTCCGCGTGGTGCCCGGCGTACTGGACGAACCGCCCGAACTGCTCGGACCAGAAGTACGGCACCGGGTCGTACACCGCCGGCGCCTCCCCCGCGACCCGGCCGACGATGTTCCGGGCCACCGTGCGCGGCCCCTGGAGGGCGTTGTCCCAGTGGTGGACCAGCAGACGCTCGCCGTAGCGCCCGGAGGGGAAGGAGGCGCAGTCGCCGACCGCGTACACGTCCACAGCGGTGGAGCGCAGATGTTCGTCGGCCACGATCTCGCCCTGGGTGCCCAGCTCGATCCCGGAGCCGGCCAGCCAGGCCGTGGCGGGGCGGGCGCCGATGCCGACGACGACCGCGTCCGCGGGCAGCCGCGAGCCGTCGTCGAGGAAAACGGCACCGGGCTCCACGTGCGCCACACGCGCGTGCGTCCGCAGGACCGCGCCCGCGTCGGCGTACCAGCCGGCCATCGGGGCGGCGACCTCGGCGGGCAGTGCCCCGGCGAGCGGCCGTTCGGCGGCCTCGACGACGGTCACCGCGCAGCCCGCCTCGCGCGCGGCCGTGGCGAACTCCGCGCCGATCCAGCCCGCGCCGACGACCACGATGTCGTGCCGGCGGGCCAGCACCGGCCGCAGCCGCTCGGCGTCGTCCAGGGTGCGCAGCAGATGCACGCCGGGCACGCCCTCCGCGCCCGGCAGCCGGACCGGTTCGGCGCCGGTCGCGACGACCAGGACGTCGTAGGGCACGGGCCCGTCCTCGGTGTCGAGCTCGTGGTCGGCGGGGCGCAGGCCCAGTACCTCGCAGCCGAGCCGCAGTTCGATGCCGAGGGCTTCGAAGTCGACGTCGAAGGCGGAGCCCTCGGACTTGCCGAGCAGGACGGCCTTGGACAACGGGGGCCGGTCGTAGGGCTGGTGGGGCTCGGCGCCGATCAGGATCACGTCCCCGGCGAAGCCCTGCTCGCGCAGGGCGACGGCGGTCTGCACCCCGGCCATGCCCGCGCCCGCCACGACGACGCGCCGCGGCGCGGACGAACCTGGTTGCTGCGTCTGCTCGCTCACCTGATCACCATAGACACCTGACACATTGTCAGTCAGTGCTCATGCGCCGTGACCTGCTCCACAACGCTCGTGCCGTCGCCCCGCTGGGACTCCCACTCCCAGGTCTCCTCCAGCCGCACCCGCCCGTCGGGCAGCTCCACGACCGTCGAGACGCAGTGCCCCGAGGACGTGGTCCCGTCCCGCTTGAGCTGGACGTACCGGAAGTCCAGCCGGTCACCCTCACGGGTACCCACGAGATGCCCGCGTACGACGTCGCCGCCCGTGTACTCGGCCCAGATCTCGCCCTGCCGTTCGTGGTACGTGAACCGGGTGCGGGTGCCCACCTGACCGGGTGCCTGGTCGGCGACCGGGGCGAGGACGAGACCGTCGAGGGATCGGGCCATGGACGGAGGCTCCCTTACTGCGAGCTACGGCATCGGGCTAGGGTGGCCAACGTAAAGCACTCGCGGGAGCCCGGACGCACCGGGCTGAGAGGGAGGCTGGCGGCCTCCGACCGTACGAACCTGATCCGGGTCATGCCGGCGAAGGGAGGGGCTGGACGCCCATGTCGCCTACGTCCACATCCACATCCACATCCACACCCGCGTCGTCAGACGTCCTCGTCATCGGGGGCGGGATCATCGGCCTGGTCACGGCCTGGCGGTCCGCGCAACGCGGGTTCACCACCGCCCTCGTGGACCCCGAGCCCGGCGGCGGAGCCGCACAGGTGGCGGCCGGCATGCTGGCCGCCGTCACGGAACTGCACTACGGCGAGCAGACCCTGCTCGGCCTGAACCTCGCCTCGGCCCGCCGCTACCCGGACTTCGCCGCCGAGCTCACCGAGCTGACCGGCCAGGACCTCGGCTACCGCCGCTGCGGCACGCTCGCCGTGGCCCTGGACGCCGACGACCGGGCCCACCTGCGTGAACTGCACGCCCTGCAACAGCAGTCGGGCCTGGAGTCGCAGTGGCTGTCGGGGCGCGAGTGCCGGCGCCTGGAGCCGATGCTCGCGCCGGGCGTGCGCGGCGGACTGCGGGTCGACGGCGATCACCAGATCGACCCGCGACGGCTGGCCGGGGCGCTGGTCGTCGCCTGCGAGCGGGCGGGCGTGGTCTTCCACCGGACGTGGGCGGAGCGGCTGACCGTCGTCCGGGACCGGGCCACGGGTGTCGTCCTGGCCGACGGGAGCGAGGTGGCCGCCGGGCAGGTGGTGCTCGCCGGGGGCAGTCTCAGCGGGCGGCTCGCGGGCGTCCCGCAGGACGTGCTGCCTCCCGTGCGGCCGGTGAAGGGTCAGGTCCTGCGGCTGACCATGCCGCGGCGGCACGGGCCGTTCCTGAACCGGACCGTGCGCGCGGTCGTGCGCGGCAGCCACGTCTACCTGGTGCCGCGCGCGAGCGGCGAGCTCGTCGTCGGGGCGACCAGCGAGGAGCTGGGCTGGGACACCACCGTGACCGCGGGCGGCGTGTACGAGCTGCTGCGGGACGCGCACGAGCTGGTCCCGGGCATCACCGAGCTGCCGCTCACCGAGACCCGGGCCGGCCTGCGGCCCGGCTCCCCCGACAACGCGCCGCTGCTGGGCCCGACCGGTCTGGAGGGGCTGCTGCTGGCCACCGGCCACTACCGCAACGGCGTCCTGCTCACGCCCGTGACCGGCGACGCCATGGCGCACGTCCTGGCGACGGGCGAACTCCCCGAGGAGGCGCGCCCCTTCACGCCGAAGCGCTTCAGTCCCGCCACCGCACTCTCGGAGCAGCCCGCATGAACATCTCCGTCAACGGGGAGCCCCGGGACGTCCGGCCCGGCACGGCTCTCGACACCGTCGTGAGGTCGCTCACCGCCTCGCCCTCGGGCGTGGCCGCCGCCCTCAACGAAACCGTCGTCCCGCGCACGCAGTGGCCGGCCACGCCCCTGACCGAGGGAGACCGCGTGGAAGTCCTCACCGCCGTCCAAGGAGGCTGACCATGGCCGACGATCCGTTCGTCCTCGGTGGTACGTCGTTCACCTCCCGTCTGATCATGGGCACGGGCGGGGCGCCCAGCCTGGATGTGCTGGAGCGGTCGCTCGTCGCCTCGGGGACGGAGCTGACGACCGTCGCGATGCGCCGGGTGAACGCCTCGGTGCACGGCTCGGTGCTGTCCGTCCTGGACCGGCTCGGCATCCGGGTGCTGCCCAACACGGCGGGCTGCTTCACCGCCGGCGAGGCCGTCCTCACGGCCCGTCTCGCGCGCGAGGCCCTCGGAACCGACCTGGTCAAGCTGGAGGTCATCGCCGACGAGCGCACGCTGCTGCCGGACCCGATCGAGACGCTGGAGGCGGCCGAGACCCTGGTCGACGACGGGTTCACGGTGCTGCCGTACACCAACGACGACCCGGTGCTGGCCCGGCGGCTGGAGGACGTGGGCTGCGCGGCGATCATGCCGCTGGGTTCGCCGATCGGCTCCGGGCTGGGGATCCGCAACCCGCACAACTTCCAGCTGATCGTGGAGCACGCGCGCGTGCCGGTGATCCTGGACGCGGGCGCGGGCACGGCCTCGGACGCGGCGCTGGCGATGGAGCTGGGGTGCGCGGGTGTGATGCTCGCCTCGGCGGTGACGCGGGCGCAGGAGCCGGTGCTGATGGCCGCCGCCATGAGGAACGGGGTGGAGGCCGGGCGGTTGGCGTATCGGGCCGGGCGTATCCCTCGGCGGCATTTCGCGGAGGCGTCTTCGCCGTCGGAGGGAATGGCCGCCCTGGACCCCGAGCGGCCCGCTTTCCAGTAGGGGCTCGTCCACACGTCACAGGTCGGCTGCAGTCGCGCCCCGAAAACGGGCGGGGCGGGAGAGCTGTCGGTGTCGGCTCGTACACTCGCCTGCGTGGACACGACCCTTCAGGACCCCTTGGTCGGGCAGGTGCTCGACGGCCGGTATCGCATCGATTCGCGGATCGCGGTCGGCGGGATGGCCACGGTCTACCGGGCCGTGGACACCCGGCTCGACCGGATCCTCGCGCTCAAGGTGATGCACCCCTCGCTCGCGGTCGACGCCTCGTTCGTCGAGCGGTTCATCCGCGAGGCGAAGTCCGTGGCCCGGCTGGCCCACCCGAACGTGGTGCAGGTCTTCGACCAGGGCAACGACGGCTCGTACGTGTACCTGGCGATGGAGTACGTGGCGGGCTGCACCCTGCGGGACGTGCTGCGCGAGCGCGGCGCCCTGCAGCCGCGGGCCGCGCTGGACATCCTGGAGCCGGTGCTGGCCGCGCTGGGCGCCGCGCATCGCGCCGGGTTCGTGCACCGCGACATGAAGCCCGAGAACGTCCTGATAGGGGACGACGGCCGGGTGAAGGTCGCCGACTTCGGGCTCGTCCGGGCCGTGGACACGGTGACGAACACCACCGGCACCGTCCTCGGCACGGTCTCGTACCTCGCCCCGGAGCAGATAGAGGACGGCACCGCCGATCCCCGCGTCGACGTGTACGCGTGCGGCGTGATGCTGTACGAGATGCTGACCGGCGACAAGCCGCACGACGGGGACTCCCCCGCCGTGATCCTCTACAAGCACCTGCACGAGGACGTGCCCCCGCCCTCGGCGGCCGTGCCCGGCATGGCGTACGAGCTGGACGAGCTGGTCGCCTCGGCGACGGCCCGCACCCCGGCCGTCCGCCCGTACGACGCGGTGGCGCTGCTCGCGCAGGTCCGTGACGGACGCGGCCGGCTGAGCGAGGACCAGCTGGACGCGGTGCCGCCGCAGGCACTCGCCGTGGAGCATGACAACGGCGACGACCGGACGACGGTGATCCCGCGCGCCCTGACCACGCCGCGCCCGCTGCCGGTCAACGAGGACGACGAGGCCTCCGGAGCCGCCCTCGACCGCACCAGCCGCTTCGCGTCCCCGCCGCCGCCCCCGCCGAGCCGGCGCCGCTCGGGCTCCCGGCGCGGCCCGGCGGCGATCGTCGTCGCCGTCCTGCTCGTGCTCGGCCTCGGCGCCGGCATCTGGTACATCAACTCCGGCCAGTTCACCGAGGTCCCGCCGCTGCTGGCGAAGACCCAGGAGCAGGCCGAGGACCGGCTGCAGGACGCCGGTCTCGAGCTCGGCAAGGTGAAGCACGCCTACAGCGACACCGTGGAGCGCGGCCAGATCATCAGCAGCGACCCGAAGGCCGGGGCGCGCATCCGCGGCAACGACGCGGTGGGCATCACCGTCTCCGACGGGCCCGAGACCGTGCGGGTGCCCGCCCTGGCCGGCCGGAAGCTGGACAAGGCGCGGAGCCTGCTGAAGGAGGACGGGCTGGAGCCGGGCATGGTCACCCGGGAGTTCAGCGAGGACGTGCCGCGCGGCTCGGTGATCACCGCGCGCCCGGCGGACGGCACGAAGGTGCGCGCGGGCACGGGTGTCGCGCTGGTCGTCAGCAAGGGCGCCCGCATCGACATCCCCGACGTCACCGGCTCCGACGAGGCCGACGCGAGGTCCGAGCTGACGGAGGCCGGCCTCAAGGTGAAGATCGCCACCGAGCGGGTCACCTCCTCCGAGTACGACAAGGGCCAGGTCGTCCGGCAGACACCGAAGTCCGGCGGCGCGGCGGCCGAGGGCGACACCGTGACGCTGACGCTGTCCAAGGGCCCCGAGATGATCGAGGTCCCGGACGTGGTCGGCGACAGCGTCGACGACGCCAGGCAGGCGCTGGAGGGCGCCGGGTTCGAGGTCGACGAGGACCGCGGGCTGTTCGGCATCTTCGGCGACGAGGTCAAGAGCCAGTCCGTCGAGGGCGGTCGCACCGCGCCCAAGGGCTCGACGATCACCATCAAGATCAGGTGACGACGGCGGGCGGGAGCCCGTGGACGGGGCAGGGCCGGACGCATGACACCCTGAACGGGTGAACAGTCAGCTGTCCGGCGCCTCCCGCAACCCGGTGGGCGGCCACGTCCCCGTGGCCGGTGGGCTCCACTCCGTAGGCCTGTCGTACGCCCGTGACCTGAAGGCGGAGGCCGTCCAGGTCTTCGTCGCCAACCCGCGCGGCTGGGCCACGCCGACCGGAAACCCCAAGCAGGACGAGGCGTTCCGCGCGGTGTGCGCGGCCGAGTCGGTCCCGGCCTATGTGCACGCCCCCTACCTGATCAACTTCGGCTCGCACACCGAGGCGACCGTGGAGCGGTCGGTGGAGTCGCTGCGGCACTCGCTGCGGCGCGGGCGGGAGATCGGAGCGCTGGGCGTGGTCGTGCACACCGGCAGCGCGACCGGCGGCCGGGAGCGGTCGGTGGCGCTGAAGCAGGTGCGGGAACACCTGCTGCCGCTGCTGGACGAGCTGACCCACGACGACGACCCGTTCCTGCTGCTGGAGTCGACCGCGGGCCAGGGCGCCTCCCTGTGCTCGCGGACGTGGGACTTCGGCCCGTACTTCGAGGCGCTGGACGCCCACCCGATGCTCGGCGTGTGCCTGGACACCTGCCACATCTTCGCGGCCGGGCACGACCTGACCGGCCCCGCCGGCATGCACCAGACGCTGGACCTGCTGGTGGACACGGTCGGCGAGGGCCGGCTGAAGCTGATCCACGCCAACGACTCCAAGGACGTGGTGGGTGCCCACAAGGACCGGCACGAGAACATCGGCGTCGGCCACATCGGCGAGGACCCGTTCCGGGCCCTGATGACGCACCCCGCGACCGAGGGCGTGCCGCTGATCATCGAGACGCCGGGCGGCAAGCAGGGGCACGCGGCCGACGTGGAACGGCTGAAGAAGCTGCGCGACGGCTGAGCCCGCCGACCACGACCGAGCCCGTCGGCGACGCCTGGGTCCGTCAGAGGTCGGGCCCGTCCCCGGGCAGCTCCTGGTACGAGTAGCGCTGCTCCTGCCAGGGGTCGCCGATGTTGTGGTAGCCCCGCTCCTCCCAGAACCCACGCCGGTCGGCGGTCATGTACTCCACGCCGCGCACCCACTTGGGGCCCTTCCAGGCGTAGAGGTGGGGAACGATCAGGCGCAGGGGGAAACCGTGCTCGGCGGTGAGCAGCTCACCGTCCTTGTGGGTGGCGAAGAGGACCTGCTCGCCGGCGAAGTCGGCGAGCCGGAGGTTGGAGCTGAATCCGTACTCGGCCCACACCATCACATGGGTGACGTCGTCCGCGGGCGGGGCGAGGTCGAGGAGCGTGCGCGCGGGGATTCCGCCCCACTCGGCACCCAGCATGCTGAACTTCGTGACGCAGTGCAGATCGGCCACGACGGTGGTGTGGGGCAGGGCCGTGAACTCCTCGTGGGTCCAGCAGTACTTGCCGCCGTCGGCGGTGGCGCCGAAGACCCGGAACTCCCAGCGCTCGGGCCGGAACTTGGGAACGGGGCCGTAGTGCGTGACCGGCCAGCCGCGTTGCAACCGCTGCCCCGGGGGCAGGTCGGGTTGCGTCGCTCCTGCTGGATCGCGCCCTTCTCCCGATTCGTGTTCCAGCGGCTGACCCATGACTCCATCCTGACAGACCCCGGGCGATGCCCCTGACCGGGCCCACTCCGAAAGGGGACAAACTCAACTAAGCACGCCCTTACTTACTAAGTGGAGACTTACTGGACGATCTTCTTCCCCAGTGGAATCATGCGGCGCAACCTGCCAGTTCCCCCGCGTGGAAGGAGCCTCTGCGATGCAGGGCGACCCCGAGGTCCTCGAATTCCTCAACGAGCAGTTGACCGGCGAGCTGACGGCGATCAACCAGTACTGGCTGCACTACCGGATCCAGGACAACAACGGCTGGACCAAGCTCGCCAAGTACACGCGTGAAGAGTCCATCGATGAGATGAAGCACGCGGACAAGATCACCGAGCGCATCCTCATGCTGGACGGCCTGCCGAACTACCAGCGACTTTTCCACGTACGGGTCGGCCAGACGGTCACCGAGATGTTCCAGGCGGACCGGCAGGTCGAGGTCGAGGCGATCGACCGGCTCAAGCGCGGCATCGAGGTGATGCGCACCAAGGGCGACATCACGTCGGCGAACCTCTTCGAGTCGATCCTCGAGGACGAGGAGCACCACATCGACTATCTGGACACGCAGCTGGAGCTGATCGACAAGCTCGGCGAGGCGCTGTACATCGCGCAGCAGATCGAGCAGCCGAGCTAGCCGGGGTCCGGCGGCGTCAGGCGGCGTCTTCGAGGTCCGAGAGCACCGGCCGGCCCTCGTCGGCCAGGTCGCGGCGAGGGCAGGCTCCCCTGCCCAGGATCGACTGGATGCGGCGCACACAGGACCCGCAGTCCGTGCCCGCCTTGCAGGCGGAGGCTATCTGGCGGGGGGTACAGGCGCCGCCGTCCGCGTGCTGCTTGACCTGCTGCTCGGTGATCCCGAAGCAACTGCAGACGTACACGCGGTTCACCTCCCGACGGGTCGTTCTCGGATGCGCCGTCCCCGTTGATCGGTGAGGCTAACCTAACCTTACCCGCCGGGTCCGGAGCACAAAAGTGGAGAGGGGCGCGGATCGTGTGATCCGCGCCCCAGTCCATGCTCCGGTAACAGCGGACCCGTTACTGGTCCCTGTACATCTCGGCCACGAGGAACGCCAGGTCGAGCGACTGGCTGCGGTTGAGCCGCGGGTCGCAGGCCGTCTCGTAGCGCTGGTGCAGGTCGTCGACGAAGATCTCGTCGCCGCCGCCCACGCACTCGGTGACGTCGTCGCCGGTGAGCTCCACGTGGATGCCGCCCGGGTGGGTGCCGAGGGCCTTGTGGACCTCGAAGAAGCCCTTGACCTCGTCGAGCACGTCGTCGAAGCGGCGGGTCTTGTGCCCGGAGGCCGCCTCGTAGGTGTTGCCGTGCATCGGGTCGGTGATCCAGGCGACGGTGGCACCGGAGGCGGTGACCTTCTCGACCAGTTCCGGGAGCTTGTCGCGGACCTTGTCGGCGCCCATGCGGACGATGAAGGTCAGTCGGCCCGGCTCGCGGTCCGGGTCGAGACGGTCGATGTACTGGAGCGCGTCCTCGGCCGTCGTCGTCGGACCCAGCTTGATGCCGATCGGGTTGCGGATCTTCGAGGCGAACTCGATGTGCGCGTGGTCCAGCTGCCGGGTGCGCTCACCGATCCACACCATGTGCCCGGAGACGTCGTACAGCTGCCCCGTGCGCGAGTCGACCCTGGTCAGCGCGGACTCGTAGTCGAGCAGCAGCGCCTCGTGCGAGGCGAAGAACTCGACCGTCTTGAACTCCTCCGGGTCGGTCCCGCAGGCGTGCATGAAGTTCAGCGCGTTGTCGATCTCGCGCGCCAGCTGCTCGTAGCGCTGACCCGACGGGGACGACTTCACGAAGTCCTGGTTCCAGGCGTGCACCTGACGCAGGTCGGCGTAACCGCCGGTGGTGAAGGCGCGCACCAGGTTCAGCGTGGAGGCGGACGCGTGGTACATCCGCTTCAGCCGCTCGGGGTCCGGGACGCGCGCGGCCTCGGTGAAGTCGAAGCCGTTGACGGAGTCGCCGCGGTACGTCGGCAGCGTCACGCCGTCGCGGGTCTCGGTCGGCTTGGAGCGCGGCTTGGAGTACTGGCCGGCGATCCGGCCGACCTTCACGACCGGCACGGACGCGGCGTACGTGAGCACGGCGCCCATCTGGAGCAGCGTCTTCAGCTTGTTGCGGATGTGGTCGGCGGACACCGCGTCGAAGGCCTCGGCGCAGTCGCCGCCCTGGAGGAGGAACGCCTCTCCCTTGGCGACGGACGCCATCCGGGCGCGCAGCTGGTCGCACTCGCCCGCGAAGACGAGCGGCGGATACGACTCGAGCTCCGCAACGACTGCGCGCAGAGCCTCGGTGTCGGGGTACTCGGGCTGCTGCGCCGCGGGCAGGTTTCGCCAGGTGTTGCCAGCACTCGCGCTGGTCTTAGCGTTCACGGTCACGACCTCAACACTACGGGGTCGGGTCGGACGTCCAGACCCATGCCCAGCAAGTGAGACACCCCGTACGCCCCTCGGACGTGGGGTAGGGTGCGTCGCATGTTCGCGCATTCGACCCAGACCTGGTGGTGGACCGCTCATCCGGCGGCCCGCTGACTGCGCGTACTCACGACTTCGCGAAGGCCGCCCGAGGGGCGGCCTTCGGCGTTTCCCGGGGTCCGTTCCTCTCTCACCGAGATGGAGTACGGACCCATGAACCTGCTCGGCTTGCTGGACGACCCCCGTCCGTTCGCCCTGCTGCGCCGCCGCACCCCGGGCCACGACCAGGATCTGGTCGAGGTCCTGGTCGGCCCGGTCGCCCCGCACGACCGCCTCGCCGACCTGCCCGACCGGAGCCTCGCGCTGGTGCCCTTCCGGCAGATCCGTGAGCGTGGCTTCGACGTCCGCGACGACGGCACGCCCCTGCTGGCCCTCACACCCGAGGAGTCGTACGGCGTTCCGCTGGCCGAGGCCCTGGAGCAGCTCCCGGCGCACGACGTGCGCGTCGAGGACGGCGGCTTCGATGTCGCCGACGAGGAGTACGGCGAGATCGTCGGACGTGTGCTGCGCGAGGAGATCGGGCGGGGCGAGGGCGCGAACTTCGTGATCCGGCGGACGTACGAGGGCGAGATCCCGGGGTTCGGGCGGGCCGACGCGCTGGCGCTGTTCCGGCGGCTGCTGGAGGGCGAGCGGGGTGCGTACTGGACGTTCGTCGTGCACACCGGAGATCAAGAAGGGCCCGAAGGGCCTTCCTTGGAAGGGCGGGGGCGGGAGACGGGTGGGCGCACGCTGGTCGGGGCCAGCCCCGAGGTGCATGTGCGGATGTCCGGCGGCACGGTCGTCATGAACCCGATCAGCGGCACCTACCGCTACCCCGCCGAGGGGCCCACCCCCGAGCACCTGCTCGGTTTCCTCGCCGACGGCAAGGAGATCGAGGAGCTGTCGATGGTCGTCGACGAGGAGCTCAAGATGATGTGCACCGTCGGTGACATGGGCGGGGTCGTGGTCGGGCCCCGGCTGAAGGAGATGGCGCACCTCGCGCACACCGAGTACGAACTGCGCGGCCGGTCCTCGATGGACGTGCGGGAGGTGCTGAAGGAGACCATGTTCGCGGCGACCGTCACCGGCTCGCCGGTGCAGAACGCCTGCCGGGTGATCGAGCGGCACGAGAGCGGCGGGCGCGGGTACTACGCCGGGGCTCTGGCCCTGATCGGCCGGGATCCGGGCGGGTCCCAGACCCTCGACTCCCCCATCCTGATCCGCACCGCCGACATCTCCGCCGACGGGCATCTGCGGGTGCCGGTCGGCGCGACCCTCGTGCGCGGCTCGGACCCGGCGGGCGAGGTGGCCGAGACGCACGCCAAGGCGGCGGGTGTGCTGGCGGCGCTGGGCGTACGGCCGTCACGGCCGCGTACGGAACACACGCGGGAACGCCTCGCGGACGACCCTCGCGTGCGGGCCGCGCTGGACGGACGCCGGGCCTCGCTGGCCCCCTTCTGGCTGCGCATGCAGGAGCCCGCGGCGGAACTGGCCGGACACGCCCTGGTCGTGGACGGCGAGGACACCTTCACGGCGATGCTCGCGCACGTGCTGCGCTCCAGCGGCCTGGAGGTGTCCGTGCGGCGGTACGACGAGGACGGGCTCCGGGAGGCGGTGCTCGCGCACGAGGGGCCCGTCGTGCTCGGCCCGGGGCCCGGGGACCCGGCCGATCTCACCGATCCGAAGATGCGGTTCCTGCGCTCGCTGACCGCCGAGGTGATCCGCGGCGAGAACCACGGCGTGCTCGGCGTCTGCCTCGGGCACGAGCTGATCGCGGCCGAGCTGGGGCTGGACATCGTGCGGAAGGACGTGCCGTACCAGGGGGCGCAGACGGAGATCGATCTGTTCGGGCGGCGGGAGACCGTCGGCTTCTACAACAGCTTCGTGGCGCGTTGCGACGACGAGGTGGCCAAGGAGCTGGCCGCGCACGGTGTCGAGCTCAGCAGGGCCACGGGCGGGGAGGTGCATGCCGTGCGCGGGCCGGGGTTCGCCGGTGTGCAGTTCCACCCGGAGTCGATCCTGACGCTGAACGGCACGGCTGTCGTGCGGGAGTTGATGGGTCGGTTGCGCAACACGACCGTGTAGCCGTCCGGGGGCCGTCGCCCCCGGACACCCGCGTCCCGGTCAGCCGAAGAACACCCCGACCTCCTCGTACAGCGCCGGGTCCACCGTCTTCAGGCGGGCCGTGGCGTCCGCGATGGGGACGCGGACGATGTCCGTGCCGCGCAGGGCGACCATCCGGCCGAAGTCGCGGTCGCGGACGCAGTCGATGGCGTGCAGCCCGAAGCGGGTGGCGAGCCAGCGGTCGAAGGCGCTGGGGGTGCCGCCGCGCTGGACATGCCCGAGGACGGTCGTGCGGGACTCCTTGCCCGTGCGCTTCTCGATCTCCTTGGCGAGCCACTCCCCGACCCCGGACAGCCGGACGTGCCCGAAGGAGTCCAGCGACTGGTCCTTGAGGACCATGTCGCCGTCCTTGGGCATGGCTCCCTCGGCGACGACGACGATCGGCGCGTACGACGCCCGGAAGCGGGAGGTCACCCAGGCGCACACCTGCTCGACGTCGAAGCGCTGCTCGGGAATGAGGATGACGTTGGCGCCGCCGGCCAGGCCCGAGTGGAGGGCGATCCAGCCGGAGTGCCGGCCCATCACCTCGACGACCAGGACGCGCATGTGGGACTCGGCGGTGGTGTGCAGCCGGTCGATGGCCTCGGTCGCGATGCCGACGGCGGTGTCGAAGCCGAAGGTGTAGTCGGTGGCGGACAGGTCGTTGTCGATCGTCTTGGGTACGCCCACGCAGGGCACGCCGTGCTCGTCGGACAGCCGGGCGGCCACACCCAGGGTGTCCTCGCCGCCGATGGCGATGAGCGCCTCGACCTCGAGACCGGCGAGGGTCTCCTTGATCCGGCGGATGCCGTTCTCCACTTTCAGCGGGTTGGTCCGCGAGGAGCCGAGAATGGTGCCGCCGCGAGGCAGGATGCCGCGCACGGCGGGGATGTCGAGACGGACGGTGTCGCCCTCCATGGGTCCTCGCCAGCCGTCCCGGAAGCCGGTGAAGTCATAGCCGTACTCCTGCACGCCCTTGCGGACGATGGCCCGGATGACGGCGTTGAGGCCGGGGCAGTCGCCGCCTCCGGTCAGTACTCCGACGCGCATGGAACAGTCCCTTCGCCGCAGGTGCCTGACGAAGGGTCAGTGTGACGTGCGCCTCACTCGTCGTCGAGCCCGCGCTCTATCGCGTACCTGACGAGTTCCACGCGGTTGTGCAACTGGAGCTTGCCGAGCGTGTTCTGGACGTGGTTCTGCACCGTGCGGTGGGAGATGACCAGGCGTTCGGCGATCTGCTTGTAGCTCAGGCCCTTGGCGACCAGGCGCAGCACCTCGGTCTCGCGGTCGGTGAGTCGCGGCGCCTTGGGTTCGCCGGTGTCTGGGGCGGGGCCCGGTTCGGAAGCCAGGCGGCGGTACTCGCCGAGGACCAGTCCGGCGAGGCCGGGGGTGAAGACCGGGTCGCCGACGGCCGTGCGGCGGACCGCGTCCTGGAGTTCCCCGGTGGAGGCGGACTTGAGCAGATAGCCGGTCGCGCCGGACTTCACGGCCTCCAGGACGTCGGCGTGCTCACCGCTCGCGGACAGCACGAGGACGCGCAGGGCGGGGTTCGCGGCGACCACCTCCTTGCAGACCTGGACGCCGGGCTTGGCGGGCAGGTTCAGGTCGAGCACGAGGACGTCGGGTGCGGCTGCCTTGGCGCGGCGTACGGCCTGGTCGCCGTCGCCGGCGGTGGCGACGACCTCGAAGCCCGACTCGGCGAGGTCGCGGGCGACGGCGTCGCGCCACATGGGGTGGTCGTCGACGACCATGACCTTGATCGGGCCCTGCCGGTCTCCGCTGGTCTGCGTCATCGCCGCTCCGCCTTCCCCCGTGTGTCCGCCACGTCCTTCGGTACCTTCAGCTCGACCTCCGTGCCCTGGCCGGGCACCGAGATCAGTTCCGCGCTGCCGCCCAGGTCGCGCAGCCGGCCGCGGATCGACAGGGCGACGCCGAGCCGTCCCTCGCCCTCGGCCTGGAGGAGCCGCCCCTCCGGGATGCCGGGTCCGTCGTCCCGGACGGTGACGATCACCTCGTCCGGCTCGTCCTCGACCAGGATCCACGCGCGTGCGTCCTCACCGGCGTGCCGGCGGACGTTGTCCAGGGCCGCTCCGACGGCGGCGGCCACCTCCCGGGCGGCGGCCGGGGCCAGCGGCACGGGCGCGCCGGGCTCGGCGAGGCTGACCATGGCGCCCGCGTACGGCGCGAGCAGGGCGCGCAGGTCGACGGGGCCGCCCGGCTCCGGCTCCTCCTCGACGGCCCGGACGACGGCGCCCTCGGCGGCGTCCTCCGAGACCCGCGACACCGGGACGAGCCCGCCGGAGACCAGGGTGCGCAGCGCGACCTCCTGCTCACCGGCCATCCGGCCCAGCTCGGCCGCCTCTCCCCCGATCACGGCCCCGCGGCGCTGCACCATCGCCAGCACCTGGAGCACGCTGTCGTGGATGTCCCGGGCGAGGCGTTCCCGCTCGCGCGTCGCGGCCTCGATCTCCAGGGCGCGGGCGAGGGTGCGCTCGGAGGCGCGGGCGACCTCGACGACGTAGCCGATGGCGACGGAGGCGATGCAGACCAGGATGACGTTGTGGACGGTGTCGCGGGCCGGGCTGCCGCGCTCGACCAGGTTGGCGACGGCCACCAGACAGGAGGCGAGGGCCGCCCAGCGCCAGCCGCCCTTGAGGGCGAAGGCCAGGACGGAACCGGCGGTCCATATCGACGGCAGGGTCGGGCCGCCCGCCTGGACCCGCTCGTGCGCGTCGGCGACGGTCGTGAGCACGATGCCGGTGACGGCGATGGTGAGGTCGGCGGCGAGGAACCGCTTGGTGCAGCGGGCGGCGTTCGCGACCCGGGGCAAGGTGGCCAGGGTCCAGCCGCACAGCACGGCGTAGTAGGCGACAGCGACCCAGGGGCGGACGAACTCGTCGTAGGCGGTGGCGAACAGGCCGACCGCGTACAGCATCGTGAGCACCCGGTAGGCGGTGAGCGCACGCCACAGCGGCTGCTCGACCGACATCCTCATGACACGCTCGCGCTTGGCCATCTCCCCCTGCCCCCCCGGCGAAGCCCCGGCTAGGGCTCGGACCGCCGCTGCTCCGTCTGCTGTTCCCTCTCGGCCTTTTCCTTCTCGGCCTGTTCCCTCTGGGCCTTTTCCTTCTCGGCCTGTTCCTTCTCGGCCCGCGCGAGAGCGGCCTTGGCCACCTTCTCGGCTTCCTTCTCCGCCTTCGCCGCATCCGAGAGCTGCCGCTTCATGGCCGTCGCGTACATGTCGACGTACTCCTGGCCGGAGAGCTTCATGATCTCGTACATGACCTCGTCGGTCACCGCGCGCAGCACGAACCGGTCGTGCTCCATGCCCTGGTAGCGGCTGAAGTCCAGGGGCTTGCCGATGCGGATGCCGGGGCGCATCAGCTTCGGCATGACCTTCCCGGGCGGCTGGATCTTCTCCGTGTCGATCATGGCGACGGGGAGGACGGGGGCACCGGTCGCGAGGGCCACGCGCGCGAGGCCGCCCGGCTTGCCCCGGTAGAGCCGTCCGTCGGGCGAGCGCGTGCCCTCCGGGTAGATCCCGAACAGCTCACCGCGCTCCAGCACCTCTATGCCGCTCTTGATGGCCGCCTCACCCGCGCCGCGCGCACCGGAACGGTCCACGGGGAGCTGCCCGACCCCCTTGAAGAAGGCCGCCGTCATCCGGCCCTTCACGCCGGGCGTGGTGAAGTACTCGGCCTTCGCGATGAAGGTGACCTTGCGGTCGAGGACGGCGGGCAGGAAGAAGGAGTCGGAGAACGACAGGTGATTGCTCGCCAGGATCGCAGCGCCCTCGGCGGGTACGTTCTCCAGGCCCTCCACCCAGGGCCTGAAGGCGAGCTTCAGCGGCCCCCCGATGGTGACCTTCATCGCGCCGTACAACAACCGAGTGCCTCCTGTATGTGTCGATCAGACCTTAACCCGGAGCGCTGTCAAAGGCTCCGACGGCCCTGGTCGGTGTCAGTGCGGTCGCGTACGGTGAAGGTCCCGCGAACGACGTGCGACCCCTTCCATGACGTTCCGTGACATTCCGTGATCGTGCCAGTCCCTTCTCACGACCAGGAGGCCGAAGGTGCCGGTCCTTGCCGGAGCCGAGCCGTTTCACCACGAGGGCGGAGAGGTCGCCGTCCTCCTCTGCCACGGCTTCACCGGATCACCGCAGTCGCTGCGCCCCTGGGCGGAGCACCTCGCCGAGCACGGCATGACCGTCTCCCTGCCGCTGCTGCCCGGGCACGGCACGCGCTGGGAGGACCTGCGGATCACGGGCTGGCAGGACTGGTACGCGGAGGTGGACCGGGAGCTGCGCCTGCTGTGCGAGCGCCGCGAGACGGTCTTCGTCGCCGGTCTGTCCATGGGCGGCGCGCTGGCCCTGCGGCTGGCCGCGAAGCACGGCGACGCCGTCCGCGGTGTCATGGTCGTCAACCCCGCGAACAAGGTGCACGGCCTGGCCGCGCACGCCCTCCCGGTGGTGCGCCACCTCGTCCCCGCGACGAAGGGCATCGCCAGCGACATCGCCAAGCCGGACGGCAGGGAGCTCGGCTACGACCGGGTGCCCCTGCACGCGGCGCACTCGCTGCGCCGGTTCTTCCAGGCCACGGACCGCGAGCTGCCGCAGGTCACCCAGCCGGTGCTGCTGATGCGCAGCCCGCAGGACCACGTGGTGCCGCCCGTCGACTCCGCCCGGATCCTCGGCCGCATCTCGTCGACGGACGTGAAAGAGGTCATCCTGGAACAGAGCTACCACGTCGCCACGTTGGACCATGACGCGGACCGGATCCACGAGGAGAGCCTCGCGTTCATCGGCCGCATCGCGTCCGGCCTCGGCAAGGAGCCCGGGCTCGGCAAGGAAGGGACGACCGCAGGTGGCTGAGCACGACTCCGACCGCGAGGGCCGGGAGCCGGACGAGAAGGGCGTCCCCTTCGACGAGGAGGCCGCCTGGGCGGCGATCGTCGCCGGGTACGGCGAGGAGCCGCCGGACCCGCCGGGCGCCAAGCCGTTCAAGTCGATCGAGGACCTGGCCCTGCCGGCGAGCGGGCCCAACGACGCCGGGATCGACGGCGACCGGGGCGACACGGCCGTGAAGTCCGGGGACGCCGTCAAGCCCGCCGAGCCGCAGGAGGCCGAGGGCCCCGGGGAGGCGCCCGTGAAGCCCCTGGGCGGGTCGGTGTCGTTCGCGCCCGGCGTCGGCCCGCGTGACTACACCACGCCCGAGCCCGCCGAGGACGACTTCGACGAGGACGACGAAGGCCACTTCGTGCCCCCGGAGCCGCCCCCGCTGCCCACCGCCGACCCGACCTCGAAGTTCGCCTGGCTCGGCGTGCTCGGCGGTCCGGTGCTGCTCCTGCTGGCCGTGCTGCTCGGCTGGGACATGACCTGGTGGCTGACCACGCTGGGGATCGGCGGGTTCCTCGGCGGGTTCGCGACGCTGGTGATGCGGATGCGGACGGACGACGAGGAGGACGACGACCCCGGGCGGGGTGCGGTCGTCTAGGAGCCTTCCGTCGGACCTCCGCCGGGGGCCTCCAGGGAAGCCGGCACCCTGAGGGCGGCCAGGACCGGAAGGTGGTCCGTGGCCGCCCTCAGGTCTGCGTCGGACACCCCCGGCTGCCCGGACGGCACGCCGCAGCCCAGCACCTCGATGCCGCCGGTGGCGAAGATCGCGTCGATGCGCTGGTAGGGGTCGGTGGGGGTCCAGGTGTGCTCGCCGCCCCAGGGGGCCGCGGTCCGGCAGTCGGTCAGCCGGCCGGCCAGTCGGCGGAAGGCCGGGCCCTCGGGGCGTTCGTTGAGGTCGCCGCCGGCGATCGCGTGCTCCACGCCCAGGCCGGCGAGCCGGTCCAGGAGCATGCCGGACTGCTCGTAGCGCTCGTCCTTCTGGAGGGACAGGTGGCAGCTGAGCACGCCGAGGCGGGCGCCGGCGAACCGCACGACCGCGGTGGCGAAGCCGCGGCGGTGCAGGCCGGGGGTGGGGGGCAGGAGGATGTCCTCGGTGCGTTCGACGCTCGCGCGGAGCGAGCTGAGGATGGCCGGTCCCGTGGTGGTGGCGCCACCCGTGACGATCACCAGGTCGGAGGCGAGGGCGAGGCGGGCGAGTTTCTTGCGCCAGCGGAAGAAGCGGGGGGCTTCCTGGATGAGGACGAGGTCGGGTGCGCAGGCCTTGATGACACGGGCCAGGGCGTCGGTGTCGTCGCGCATGGAGCGGATGTTGTAGCTGAGGACCCTGATGACCGCGGAACCGTCGGGTTCCGTACGGGAGTTGGGGAGCAGCGGCATGTGATCAATTTACGCCTCATGGCTCGGGGCGCGAGGTACGTGCGCGCGTGCCGGCCGTTCGTGGCTCGTCGCGCAGTTCCTCGCGCCCCCAAGAGCGAGAAAGCAGGGCGTCACATGATCGGGTCGGGTTCCCTCGCCAGGTCCGCCGCGCCCACCAGGCCCGCCTTGTTGCCCAGTTCCGCCGCGCGGAGCTCGGCCACCGGGCGCCAGTTGCCGCCGACCAGCCAGCGCTTGTAGGACTTGCGGATCGGGCCGAGGACCAGTTCGCCCTCGTCGGAGAGGCCGCCGCCGACGATGAACGCCGACGGGTCGAAGAGGGAGGCCAGGTCGGCCAGGCCCGCGCCGACCCAGCGGGCCAGTTCGCGGTAGGAGTCGACGGCCACCCGGTCGCCCTGGCGGGCGGCCATGGAGATGTGCTTGCCCTCGATGCCGTCGGGCGTGCCGTTGCCGAGGCCGAGCAGGATCTCGGCGTTCTCGGGGGTGGCGTTGGCGCGCTGCTTGGCGTACCTCACCAGCGCCCGGCCCGACGCGTACTGCTCCCAGCAGCCCTGTGAACCGCAGCCGCACAGCAGGCCGTCCGGCACCATGCGGATGTGGCCGAACTCGGCGGCCACGCCGAAGTGCCCGCGGCGCAGCTTGTTGCCGATGATGATGCCGCCGCCGAGGCCGGTGCCCAGCGTGATGCAGATGACGTTGCGATGGCCCTTGCCCGCGCCGAACTTGTACTCGCCCCACGCCGCGGCGTTCGCGTCGTTCTCCACGACCACCGGGAGGCCCACGCGAGCCTCGACCTTTTCCTTGAGCGGCTCGTTGCGCCAGTGGATGTTGGGCGCGAAGTAGACCTCGGAGCGCTGCCGGTTCACGTAGCCGGCGGCACCGATGCCCACGCCGACGATGTCGTGACCGACGCGTGCGCCGTCCACCGCCGAGGCGATGGCGTCCACGATGCCCTCAGCCGTGCCCGGGGTCGGCACCTTGTGGGTCGAGAGGATGTTGCCTTCCTCATCGACCACGCCGGCCGCGATCTTCGTGCCGCCGATGTCGACGCCGATGGTGAGTCCCATGAATCCCTCAGTTTCGGTCGAGCCCCGCTACGGCCAACGGTACCCGAGCCCTGCCCCCGGGTTCGCTGTCGTCCGCACGGTGGGCACCCCGGGCGGCCGCACCGGGACCGCCGCTCGGCCGGGGCCGGGGACTCAGTCCAGGTCGATGCGCTCCCCGGGGCCGGCGTCGTCGCCGCCGTCCCGGCGTCCGCCCTGGTCACGGGTGACGTCCTGGTCGTCGCTGCCGGTCCAGCGCCGCTCCTGGGCCTGCACGGCGGAGCGGTAGGCCGCGAGCAGTTCGTTCCCGGCCGCCGCCAGGTGGTCGAAGACGTCCGGATTGCGTTCGATGACGGGTTCGACGGCGTCCTTGGCCTGCTGGACGACCTGTCGTACGACCTGCTGGGCGGCGGGCCCCGCGACCGCGCCGAGCAGCGGGGACTGGGCACCGGACAGCTTCTCCGCGACGGCGTCGACGAGCTTCTTCAGTTCCTCGGCGGCGGAGCCCGGGGGCGTGCCGTGCTCGGCGCGGCGGCGGGCCTTCTCCGCCTGGAGGTCCTCGGCGCACGCGGTCGCCCAGGCGTCGGCGTCGCTCGCCCGCACCTCGTCCGCGGCCTCTTCGCGGGCGGCGTCGGACGGGGGGAGCTCTTCGCTCATGACGGACTCCTGACTACGGTTCGTCTCTACGACGTTACCCGAACGGGCGTACCGGGTTCACGGGCCGGTACCGGCCGTGTTCGCCCGGTTCCGCCCCGCTGTCTCACCGGCCCTGCGGCCACAGCTTCGGGTCGGGCGCGAAGCGGATCCGCAGCTCGCCGTCGCGCAGGGCGGCTCCGTCGACGGTGCAGCGGCGCAGCACGGAGGGCAGCGGGACGACCCGGCGGAACCGCCCCACCGTGACGACGAGTTCGTCGCCGCGCCGGACGAGGTCCAGTTCCTCCCGTATGGCGCCGGGCAGCGGGATCTGCCAGACCAGCACGCCGTCCTCGCCGAGCCGGTCGGTCACCGGCCAGTCGGCGGCGGGGGCCCGCTGTGCGACGCCGGGCACGGCGAGGGCGGTGAGGTCGTCGGCGCCGCGCGGGTCGTGTCCGAGGTGGGCGACGGTGCGCACGTCGTAGGAGTCCCGCCACTCCTCCAGCGTCTTGCGCTGCTGGGCGACCGGGCCGGCGAGCCAGGTGTCCGGGGACGCCTCGGGCAGGACTCGGTTGGCGACCACGACGTCGGTGGCGAGACCGCGCAGGGCGAGGCCGAGGCCGGCGGTGCGCAGCGCGTCGGCACCGGCCGGCCCGGGCTCGGCGACCAGCCGTACGACGGTGCCGCGGTCGGCGACGACCGCCTCGACGGCGGCCAGTTCCAGGTCCCAGCGGGCCGCCGTCTCGTAGAGCCACTCGGCGGGCATGGGAACGCCGGCGAGGCGGCCGAGGACGGGGCGCAGGGCGCGGGCGGCCTGCCGTTCGGGCGGCAGGAGGCGGCGCAGATAGCGGCGGAGTTCCTCGGGCAGGGCGAGGAGGGCGAGGGCCTGCGGGGCCGGGGGGAGGTCGACGACGAGGGTGTCGTACTTCTCGGACAGCGCGGCGTCCCGCAGGGCGCGCAGCAGGGCGAGTTCCTCGGCGCCGGGCAGGGGGGTGAGTTCTTCGGGGTCGAGGCGGGAGGCGCCGAGCAGGTCCAGGGCGGAGGAGGCGCGGTCCTGGAGGGCGACGAGGTCCCTGCGGAAGTCCTGCGCGGCGTCGGGGCGCCAGGCGGTGAGGTGCGGGGCGGCCTGGACCGGGGCCGGGCCGGTCTCCACTCCCAGGGCGGCACCGAGGCTGTCCGTGCGGTCGGTGCCGAGGACGAGGGTGCGGTCGCCCTCGGCCGCCGCGGCCAGGGCGGTCGCGGCCGCGAGGGTGGTACGACCGCTGCCGCCGGGGCCGGTGATCAGGATGGTGCGCATGGGGCTGAACGGTACCGGGCGTCGCCGGAGCACCCGGTGCTGCCGCCGGGTGGCCGCGCGGCCAGGGCTACTTGCCCGCTTCGACCCGCTTCTTCAGCCCCGCCAGCGCCCGGTCGATGATGACCTTCTCGGCCTTGCGCTTGATCATGCCGAGCATGGGGATCTTCACGTCGACGGTCAGGGCGTAGGTGACCTCCGTGGCGCCCGCGCCGGACGGCTTGAGGATGTACGCGCCGTCGAGGGACCGGAGCATCTGGGACTTCACCAGCGTCCAGGACACCTCGTTCTCGCCGGTCCAGGTGTAGCCGAGGACCTGGTCGTCCTTGATGGCGCCCGCGTCCATGACGAGGCGGACCTGCTCGGCGCGGCCCTGGGCGTCGGTCTTGAGGACCTCGGCCTCCTTCACCTCGCCGGTCCAGTCCGGGTAGCGGGCGAAATCGGAGATGACCGCCATGACGTCGGCCGGGGCCGCCTCGATGGTGATGCTCGAGCTGGTGTGTTCCGCCATCGCCGTGGCTCCTCCAGGTGCGGGCCGGTATGAGGTCGTGCGCACGTGCGCGCAGCGTGAAGGCTACCGCGCACGGGACCCGCGGATCTCACCCGACCTGGGGCGTCCTCACCACTCCAGCGCCCAGGGCGTTCCGGTCGACGCGAAGTGCCCCACGTTCACGCACTCGGTCGCCCCGATCCGCATCCTCTTCATCAGCGGCTGGTGGACGTGCCCGAAGAGGGAGTAGCGGGGCCGGGTGCGGCGGATGGCGTCCAGCAGGGCGCGGCTGCCGCGCTCGAAACGGCGGGCGACGGTGTCGTAGACGAGCTCGGGGACCTCGGGCGGGATGTGCGTGCAGAGCACGTCGACCTCGCCCACGGCCTCGATCTTCGCCGCGTACTCCTCGTCGCTGATCTCGTACGGCGTCCGCATCGGTGTGCGCAGGCCGCCGCCGACGAAGCCGAAGATCCGGCCGCCGATCTCGACGCGCTCGCCGTCGAGGACGGTCATGCCGGGGCCCGCGTACTCCCGCCACAGGGGCGGCATGTCGACGTTGCCGTAGGTGGCGTACGTCGGAGTGGGGAAGGCGGCGAACATCTCGGCGTACTGCTTGCGCACCGCCTCCTCGATCACCGAGGCACGGTCCTCGCCGACGCCGGCCCACAGCCGGGCGCCGAACTCCCGGGCCTCCTGGAAACGGCGGGCGGTGCGCAGCGCGACGATGCGGTCGGCGTTCTCGACCCCGAACAGGTCGGGGAAGATGCCGCGGGAGTGGTCCGCGTAGTCGAGGAACAGGACGAGGTCGCCCAGACATATCAGGGCGTCCGCGCCCTCACCGGCCCTGGCCAGGTCGCGGGCGTTGCCGTGCACGTCGCTGACCACGTGTACGCGTGTCCGGTGGTCGCGGGCTGGTGTGGGTGCCATGACGATCAAGCGTAAGCGGGTGCGGCAGACGTGAACAGTGGCGGCCGGACCTGCGGTTACTGGCCAGTCAGTTAGTCCGTGGACTACTGTGCGCGAAGGAATACCCAACTGTGTGACGCAGCGAACATCTCGACGGGACCCCCTGTCGGAGAAGCCATACCGGCGGGTAACGTCCGGGCAGTCCAGTCGTGCTCTGCATTTCAACAAGTGAATGCCTGAGTACCTCCCCGAGCCTTGGACCGCACCGTCGCAGCACACACCGTCGTGGCGCCGGCGCCCTATGAGGAGCAGCAGTCTTGCGCGAGTTCAGCCTTCCGGCTTTGTACGAGGTCCCTGCGGACGGAAATCTGACCGACATCGTCCGCAGAAACGCCGCGCAGCACCCGGACGTCGCCGTCATCGCCCGCAAGATCGGCGGCAGCTGGCAGGACGTCACGGCCACGGAGTTCCTCGCCGAGGTGCACACGGCCGCGAAGGGGCTGATCGCCGCCGGGGTCCAGCCGGGCGACCGGGTGGGCCTGATGTCCCGCACCCGCTACGAGTGGACGCTGCTGGACTTCGCGATCTGGAGCGCGGGCGCGGTGACCGTGCCGGTGTACGAGACCAGTTCGCCGGAGCAGGTGCAGTGGATCCTCGGCGACTCGGGCGCGACCGCCTGCGTCGTGGAGTCGGACGCCCACTCGGCCACGATCGAGTCGGTGCGCGACCGGCTGCCGGCGCTCAAGCACGTGTGGCAGATCGAGGGCGGCGGCCTCGACGAGCTGGGCCGGCTCGGCCAGGACGTCACGGACGAGACGGTCGAGGAGCGCGGCTCGTTCGCCAAGGCCGACGACCCGGCGACCATCGTCTACACCTCGGGCACCACCGGCCGTCCCAAGGGCTGTGTGCTCACCCACCGCAGCTTCTTCGCCGAGTGCGGCAACATCGTGGAGCGGCTGCGTCCGCTGTTCCGCACGGGCGAGTGCTCGGTGCTGCTCTTCCTGCCGCTCGCGCACGTCTTCGGCCGGCTGGTGCAGATCGCGCCCATGATGGCGCCGATCAAGCTCGGCTGCGTCCCGGACATCAAGAACCTCACCGACGAGCTGGCCTCGTTCCGCCCGACGCTGATCCTCGGGGTCCCGCGCGTCTTCGAGAAGGTCTACAATTCGGCGCGTGCCAAGGCGCAGGCCGACGGCAAGGGCAAGATCTTCGACAAGGCCGCCGACACCGCGATCGCCTACAGCAAGGCGCTGGACACCCCCTCGGGCCCGTCCTTCGGCCTGAAGATCAAGCACAAGACGTTCGACAAGCTCGTCTACAGCAAACTCCGCGCGGTCCTCGGCGGCCGGGGCGAGTACGCCATCTCCGGCGGCGCCCCGCTCGGCGAGCGCCTCGGTCACTTCTTCCGCGGCATCGGCTTCACGGTCCTGGAGGGCTACGGCCTGACCGAGTCCTGCGCGGCCACCGCGTTCAACCCCTGGGACCGGCAGAAGATCGGCACGGTCGGCCAGCCGCTGCCCGGCTCGGTGGTGCGGATCGCCGACGACGGTGAGGTGCTGCTGCACGGCGAGCACCTGTTCAAGGAGTACTGGAACAACCCCGGCGCTAGTGCGGAGGCGCTGGCCGACGGCTGGTTCCACACCGGTGACATCGGCACCCTCGACGAGGACGGCTACCTGAGGATCACCGGCCGCAAGAAGGAGATCATCGTCACCGCGGGCGGCAAGAACGTCGCCCCGGCCGTGATCGAGGACCGCATCCGGGCACACGCCCTGGTCGCGGAGTGCATGGTGGTGGGCGACGGGCGGCCGTTCGTGGGCGCGCTGGTCACCATCGACGAGGAGTTCCTGGGCCGTTGGTGCTCCGACCACGGCAAGCCGGCGGGTTCCACCGCGGCGTCGCTGAGCGAGGACCCGGACCTGCTGGCCGCGATCCAGGCGGCGATCGACGACGGCAACGCCGCGGTGTCGAAGGCGGAATCGGTGCGGAAGTTCCGCATTCTGTCCTCCCAGTTCACGGAGGAGTCGGGCCACCTGACCCCCTCGCTGAAGCTGAAGCGGAACGTGGTGGCGAAGGACTACGCGCACGAGGTCGAGGCGATCTACGCCAAGTAGGGCGCTCTACGCCCAGCAGTGCGCGCGCGGCGTCATGGCGCGGTGTCCTCGGCGAGGACCCGCGCCATCGTGCGTTCGGCGAGCGCGGTGATGGTCACGAAGGGATTCACCCCGAGCGACCCGGGCACGAGCGAGCCGTCGGTGACGTACAGCCGGGGGTATCCCTTGACCCGCCCGTAGTCGTCCGTGGCCCTGCCCAGCACGCAGCCGCCGAGCGGGTGGTAGGTGAAGTCGTCGGCGAAGACCTTGTTCCCCGAACCGAACAGGTCGTAGCGGTAGATCGTCGCGTTGGCCGCGTTGATCCGGTCGAAGAGCCTCTTGGCCATGGCGACGGAGACCGCGGAGTCCGCGGCCGTCCAGCCCAGCCGCAACCTGCCCGAGCCGGTGTCGTAGGAGAAGGACGCCCGTTCCGGGTTCCTGGTGATCGCCAGATAGAGGCTCACCCAGTGCTCCAGGCCCGTCGGCAGCGGCGCGATCTCGGCGAACACCGGGTTGGCGGTGTTGGCCCAGTCGTCGATGCCCATGACCGGCATGGTCGACTGGTTCGCTCCGACCGTGTCCCACAGGTGGTTGGCCCGGCCCAGCATCACGTTGCCGTTGGTGCCCCAGCCGGCGCCGACACTGGCGTCGAGGCCGGGCAGGGTGCCCGTCTCCCGGGCGCGCAGCAGCAGTTCGGTGGTGCCGAGGCTGCCGCCGCCGAGGAAGAGGTACGTGCAGCCGTACTCCTTGGTCTGGACGACCCGGCCGGTCTCGTCGACGCGGTCGGCCGTCAGGACGTAGGTCCCGTCCGGCGCGCGGCTGACGGCGCGCGCCTTCTCCAGGGTGTGGATGGTGACGTTGCCGGTGCCGAGCGCGGCGGCGAGGTAGGTCTTGTCGAGGCTGCGCTTGCCGTGGTTGTTGCCGTAGATGACCTCGCCGCCGAGCGCCGACTTCGGGGCGGTGCCGGCCGCCTCGCGCTGCATGTGGCCGAAGTCGTAGACGCTCGGCACGAAGGTGGTCCGCAGGCCCGTCTTCTCGGCGTGCTTGCGGGAGACGCGGGCGAAGCGGTACCACTCCGTCGACTCGAACCAGGCGGGGTCGACGGTGTTCACGCCGAGGGCGGCGCGGGCGCGCGGGAAGTACGTGCCGTACATCTCGTCGGCGTCGACGGTGGGGAACTGCTCGGCGAAGTACGACCGGGGCGGGGTGACCGCCATGCTCCCGTTGACCAGGGAGCCGCCGCCGACGCCCCGGCCGACGTACACGGACATCTGGTCGAAGTGCACGCGGTCCAGGACCCCGGGGTAGGGGTCGATGTCCCGGTTGACCACGTCCAGCCACAGGAAGCTGGACAGGGGGGCCTCGGTGCGGGTGCGGAACCACATGGACCGCTGGTCGGGGGCGTTGGTGGCGCAGAAGACCTTGCCGTCGGGGCCGGTGGTGTTCCAGAGACGGCCCATCTCCAGGACGATCGTGCGGATGCCGGCCTGGCCGAGACGGAGGGCGGCGACCGCTCCGCCGTAGCCGGAGCCGACGACGATCGCCGGGGCGGTGTCGACTGCGTCGGGCTGGGCGGCTCGGGCGCTTTGGAGGCCGATGCGGGTGAAGCCGAGGGCGGCGGCTGTCTGGAGGGCTGCCACGCCGAGGATGTGACGTCTTGTCAGCTGACGCTGCATCAGTTTTACTGTCATGCGCGCAGCATCGGCGGAATTTGTGGTTCCGCCTAGTGGGGTGCGGCTTGATCCTTGTGGGCGGGTGCGGGGTTGTCCGTGGCTTGCCGCGCCCACGCGGCGGAGCCGCACGTTGACACAGCCCCGCGCTCCTGAGGGGCGATTGCTCTACAGCAAGTTTTTGAGCCGCTCGGCGAGCAGGTCCCAGCGCCACTTCTCCTCGACCCACTCCCGGCCCCGCTCCCCCATCCTGCGGCGGAGCTCGGCGTCGCCGAGGAGGACGGTGATGCGGTCGGCGGCCTCCTCCGGGGAACCGCCCTTCACCACCCAGCCCGTCTCGCCGTCGAGGACCGCGTCCGGGGCGCCGCCCGAGTCGCCGGCCACCACCGGCAGGCCCGTCGCGGAGGCCTCCAGGTAGACGATGCCGAGGCCCTCGACGTCGAGGCCGCCGCGGCGGGTGCGGCAGGGCATCGCGAAGACGTCGCCGGCGCCGTAATGTGCGGGCAGCTCCGACCAGGGCACGGCGCCGGTGAAGCGGACGGCGGAGGCGACGCCCGTCTCGTGCGCGAGTCGCCGCAGGTCCTTCTCGTAGGGGCCGCCGCCGACGATCAGCAGGACGGTGTCCGGCTCGGCGGCCAGGATGCGGGGCAGGGCCCGGATCAGGGTGTCCTGCCCTTTGCGCCGCACCAGCCGGGAGACGCAGACCACCACGGGCCGGTCCGTCAGGCCCAGCCGGGCCCGCACCTCGTCGCCGCCCGAGCCGGGGTGGAAGGTCTTCTCGTCGACGCCGGGCGGCAGCTGCGCCATCCGGGCGGCGGCCCCGGGCGTCAGGGCGGGGGCGATGCGCGAGCGGGTGTACTCGCCGAGGTAGGTGATCGTGTCCGTGGCGTCGCCGATCCGGCGCAGCAGCTGCCGGGCGGCGGGCAGCTGGGCCCAGCCCGCCTCGTGGCCGTGCGTGGTGGCGACCAGCCGCTCGGCGCCCGCACCGCGCAGCGCCGGGGCCATCAGGCCGAGCGGGGCCGCCGCCCCGAACCACACCGAGGCGCAGCCGTGCTCCCGCAGCAGTCCGACGGCCCGCCGCGTGGCGCCCGGCGTCGGCAGCAGCATGGTCGTGCGGTCCCGTACGACGGTGAAGGGCTGCTCGGCGTCGAAGGCGCGGGTCGCCTCGACGCCCTCCCGGGTCCGCTTCCAGGTCGAGGCGTAGACGACCAGCTGCTGCGGGTCCAGCCGCAGCGCCATGTTGTGCAGGAAGGCCTGGATGCCGCCGGGCCGGGGCGGGAAGTCGTTCGTCACGATCAGGGTCTTGCGCACGCCGCCGACCCTACCGAACCGCCCTCGTCGCCCTGTACGGCAGCGTGTATGGCACGCTCACAGCTGACGGGCCCATCATGGCCCCCTCGACACGGCAGGCGGACGGGCAGGGATCACGACGTGAAGACGACGGGCACGGGGCGGTCCCTGGCATGGCTGCCGGTGGTCTGGTGTCTCACCAGGCTGGTGCTGCTGCTGTTCGTCCTGAAGGTGTACGTCTTCCCGGGCCCGGACGTGACGAGCGACGTACAGGTGATCTACCAGGGCTGGTTCGACGTCCTGAGCACCGGAACGTTCCCGCTGGGCGATGTCACCTGGCAGTACCCGCCCGCCGCCGCGCTGGCGATCCTCTCCCCCGGCCTGCTGCCCTTCCTGGACTACGCGACCGCGTTCTACGTCCTGGTCTGCGTCACCGACCTGGCCGTGCTGGCCCTGATGACGTACGCGGGCCGCCGCCCGGGCCGGTCGATGCGCGGCGCCTGGGTGTGGGTGATCGGCGTCCCGCTGCTCGGCCCGACGGTGTACGCCCGCTACGACGTGATGGTCACGGCCGTGGCGATGGCCGCACTGCTCGCGGGCGCCCGGCACCCCAGGGCGATGGGGGCCCTGGCCGCCTTCGGGGCGCTGCTGAAGGTGTGGCCCGCGATGCTGCTTCTCGCCGCCCGCCGGCGCGGCGCCTGGGTGTCGGCGCTGGTGACCGGCGTCGTGGTGACGGGGGTGTTCGCGCTGGCCATGCCGGGCGCGTTCGCGTTCCTGACCTTCCAGCGCGACCGGGGCACCGAGGTGGAGTCGCTGGGCGCGCTGGTCTTCCACGTCGCCCGGCACTTCGGCTGGCAGGGCGAGGTGAAGCTGAACTACGGATCGATCGAGTTCCTCGGGCCGTACGTGAGCGAGGTGAGCACCGGCGCGCTGTTCCTGACCGGGGCGGCCTTCGGCTGGCTGGTGCTGTGGCGGCTGCTGGCCCGGCACTTCGAGGAGCACACGCTCGCGGACGCGGCCTTCGTGGCGGTCCTGATGTTCACCACCACCAGCCGGGTGATCAGCCCGCAGTACATGGTGTGGCTGGTCGGGCTGGCGGCGGTGTGCCTGTACTTCCCGGGCAGCCGGATGCGGCTGCCGGTCGCGCTGGTGCTGGTGGCGTGCTTCGCGACGGTGCTGGAGTTCCCGTACTACTTCGCCGACGTGGTGGCCAGTGACGGCCTCGGCCTCACTCTGCTGTTCCTGCGCAACGGCCTGCTGGTGGTCGCCACCCTCCTCGCGGCCCGCGCCCTGTGGAAGGCGACGGTGCCGCGCACGGCCCCCGCCACCCTGCCGTCTCAGCCGGCCGCCCGAGCCGGGGAGACCCCCGTCTCCTCCTGAGCCGGGGCGCGCCGGAACAGCACCCCCGCCAGGGCACACTGCACCCCCGTCGCGAGCGCCAGCGCGAGACACACCCCCGGCAGCCCGAGCCCCGTCAGGCTGTCGGCGAGGGCCAGCTGCACCGCGGTCCCGAGCACGGTCACCCGCAGCAGCACGGAGGCGCCCCCGCTGCCCTCGAAGACTCCGCCGAGCGCGATGAGACAGGCCATGAGCAACAGGTAGGGCCCGACGCAACGCAGGAACAGCACACCCTGGTGCGCGACTTCGGGCCCGGCTCCGAAGACGGCCATGAGCCACGGGGCACCAACGGCCAGCAGTACGGCCGCGCCGAGGCCGAGGGCGCCGGAGAGAAGCACGGTCTGCCTCCCGATCGCCCGCCGTTCGTCCTCTCCCGCGCCCCGCGTGTGCGCGGTGTGGATGGCGGCGGCCTGGCGGACGGCGTAGAAGGCCATGGTCGCCACGTACATGACCTTGTAGGCGATCGCGTACGCGGCCACCGCCGTCACCCCGAGCCGCGCCACGATCGCGACCAGGGCCAGCGCACCCGTCTGCCGCACGGTGAAGTCGGCTGACATCGGCAGGCCGGTCGTCAGCGTCCGGCGCAGGGACGCGGCCGGGGACTCGCCCGGCCCGGCCCGCCGGGCCTCGCGCAGCAGGGCGTTGCGCCGGACCGCGAGGAGGCCCGCCCCGAGCGCCACGCACCGGGACAGCACGGTGGCGGCCGCGGCGCCCTGGACACCGTGGAGGTGGATGAGGAGCGGGTCCAGGGCCAGGATCAGGCCGCCTGCCAGCAGGGCGAGCCGCATCGGGGTCCGGGTGTCGCCGGCGCCCTTGAGGATGCCGTCGATGAGTTGCTGGGCGAAGAAGACTGCCATGCCCGGCATGGACAGGGTGAAGTAGGCGGCGGCGAGCGGGAGGGCGGCGCCGTCCGCCCCGCCGAGCACCAGCCGGGCCAGCGGTTCGCCGGCGATCAGGCCGCCCGCCACCGCCAGGGGCGTCACCAGCGCCCACAGCGCCCATCCGCCCCGCACGGCGGCCCGGACCGCCCCAGGGTCGCGGGCACCCCGGGCGTGGGCGACCAGCACGGTGGTGCCGGAGCCGAAGACCAGGGCGATGCCGAGCAGCACGTTTTCCGTGGTGGTCGCGACGGCCACGGCGGCCACGGCCGGACCGCCCAGCCGGGCGACCCAGACGGTGTTGATGATGCCGGCGGCGACGGAGGCGAGGAGCGAGAAGTAGACGGGGCGGGCGAGCAGCACGAGCTGTCTGCGGTGGGCGTTCACGGTGGCGGTCCCCCCGGGTCCTGGAGAGCCTCGGCCGAGGTCTGCCGAACCTCGATCCGAGCTATCTCGATTCGAGGTAGCTCGTTAAGAGGTAGCATGCGGTGTCGCCCACCCGCAAGGAGGACCATGCTGGAGCTGTCGATCCTGGGCTTCCTCGCCGAGGAGCCCCTGCACGGCTATGAGTTGAAGGAGCGCATCAAGGCGCTGACCGGCCACGTCCGGCCGGTCAGCGACGGCGCGCTCTACCCGGCGATCACCCGGCTCACCACGGCGGGCCTGCTCGATCAGCGCACCGAGCCGGGCGCGAGCGCCGCCCCGCGCCGGATCCTCGCCCTCACCGGAAAGGGGCGCGAGGAACTGCTGGAGCGGCTGCGCCACCCGAAGCAGACCGAGATCACCGACCAGGTCCGCTTCAATACGGTCCTCGCCTTCCTGCGCCACCTGCCCGACCGGCACGAACAGGCCACGGTGCTGCGCCGACGGCTGGAGTTCCTGGAGACCCCGTCGAGCTTCTTCTACGCGTCCGGCGAGCCGGTCCGCGCCGAGGAGGCCGAGGACCTGTTCCGCCAGGGCATGCTCCGGGTGGCCCGGGCGACGGGCGAGGCGGAGCGGGCGTGGCTGCGGGAGGCCGTCGAGGTGCTCGACCGGCCGGAGTGACGCGGGGCCGGCCGGAGTGACGCGGGGCCGGCCGGAGCGAGGCCGTCGGCGGCTCGGGCCCTGTTCAGCCCGGCGGCCCCGGGCGGCGCGCGTGTGGCCTTCGGCGGCTCAGGCTCTGCTCAGCCCAGCTGATCCCGCAGATAGGTCCGCCACTCCTGCGTGAAGGCGTCCGGTGTCGTGCCCAGCACCTTCCGCATCGCCTCCTCCACCGCCCCGGCCCGCTCCCGGTGCTCCCCGACGGCCCGGTAGAACGCGCCGAGCCGGGCCTCCCCCCAGTGGTCGGAGATCATCCGGCAGGCCGTCCAGCCGCTCTCGTAGGAGCGGGCCAGGCGGCTCGCGTCGCCGGTGAAGCCGAAGTCCTCGTCGTCCGGGAGGGCGGTGGGGAGCCGGTCCTCGGCGACCGCCCGGGACAGTTCGGGGGCGGCCTCGACGGGGGTGCGGCCGGCGGCGCGGTAGCCGACCCAGTCGGCGTACCCCTCGGAGAGCCACAGGGGCGTGGCGGCCGTGGTGCGGGCGCGGGTGGCGACGTGGGTGGTCTCGTGGGTGACGACGACCTGCTCGCCGAGGTCCCCGAGGAGCGCGAACGCGTCCGGGTTGACGATGATCCGGTCCGCCGGCGCCCGGGTCCGGGGCCCTGTCTCTCCGGTGGTGACCGCGGCGATCCCTCGGTAGGACGAGGCGGGCGAGCCGAGCAGCCCGGCCATGCCCTCCAGCGACTTCGGCACGACCAGGACGACCCGGCGGCTCCAGTCCGTGCCCCACGCGTCCGACACGGCCGGTACCGCACGGTCGGCCAGGTCCGCGAAGTCCCGCAGCGACCGCCCGGACTGACCGACGCCGAGCACGAGACTGCTCCGGCCCCGCACCAGGCGCACCGCCCCCTGGTCCCACAGTTGCTGCGCGGACTTCTTCGCGGGCCGGTCGGTGACGACGGACCACCGCCCGTGCGCGTCCCGGCTCAGCCGCAGGGTGCGTCGGGTGGTCACCGGCGTCTCGTCGTACCCGGCGACCCGGTAGCGCAGTTCGGCGTCGGCGGTGGCCGTGTCGCCGGTGCGGCGCACCGTGGTCACCCGGTACGACCAGGCGGCCACGGGCACCGCGCGCAGGCTGGCGAAATCCGTCCCCCTGCCCGTCCGTTCGTAGGCCCGCGCGTCGCGGTCGACGACCGCTTCGGCCCGCCGGTCCAGGAGCCGCTGCACATCGGCCGTGGCGCTGTCGGCCGCGGGCCGCCCACCGCACCCGGCCAGGGCGACGAGCAGCACGACGAGCGCCACCAGCGCGGACCCCGACCTTCGACCAGCCACGTTCCCGATCGTACGGGCGCCGGGCCGTGCCGGTCAGACCCTGGTGACCGACGAGACGGGCATCATCCCGACCGGGTCGTAGCGCACGGGCGCGCCGGGGTAGGGCGCGTGGATGACCTGGCCGTTGCCCATGTACATCCCGACGTGGCTGGCGTCGCCCCGGTAGACGACCAGGTCACCGGGGCGCGCCTCGGACAGCGGGATCTGCCGGCCGGCGTACCGCTGGGCCTGCGAGGTGCGCGGCAGGGAGACCCCGGCCTGCGCGTACGACCACTGCATCAGCCCCGAACAGTCGAAGCCGGAGGGCCCGTTGGCACCCCAGACGTAGGGCTTGCCGAGCGCGCTGCGGGCGGCGGCGACGGCGGCCGAGCCGCGTGCCGAGGCGGCGGCCCCGCCGAGGTCGGGCATGCCGGGGCGGCCGGAGCGGGAGGCCCGGCCGTAGGCGTCGCGCTCGGCGTCCGGCAGGGAGTTGAGCAGCCGCCGGGCCGTGGCGAGCTTGTGCTCGACGGTCTTCTTGTGGGCCGCCACGGCCTTGCGGCTCGTCTCCAGTTCGCGGAGCTTCCCGGCGGCCTCCTCGCGGTCCTGGGCGAGTTCGCGCATGGCGCCCTGGAGTGCCTTCAGCTCACCGGCCTGGTGGGCGGTGAGACGGTCGAGCCGGGACGCGTGGTCGAGGTAGTCCTCCGGGTCGTCGGACAGCAGCAGGGCGAGGGACGGGTCGATGCCGCCCGAGCGGTACTGGGCGCCGGCGAGCGAACCGAGGGACTCCCGCATGGAGTTGACGCGCTCCTGCTGGCGGGCGATGCGGTCCCGGGCGATGCCGACCTCGGCACGCAGCTCGTCGGCACGCTCGTCGGCCTCGTTGTAGGCCTCGGTGGCCTTCTCGGCCTGCTCGTAGAGGCGGTCCACCGTGGCCCGGGTGTCGTCGTGCGGTGTGGCGGCGGCCGGTACCGCGCCCAGGGCGGCGGCAGTGACGGACAGGATGCTGACCGCGGCACCGGCGCCCCGGTCGAACCCGGACGGTGCAAGGCGGCGATGGGACCCCACGGGAAGCCGCTCTCCTTCCGCTGGCGGACTTGGAACGCGGCAGACAGTAGCCCCGCGACAGGGGGCCGCCAACGGCCATCCGTGGGTATCCAGCAGTGCGCCCCGCCGCTGACGCAGGTCAATGGCGGGGCGTGGGCTCACTCGGGGCCGCCGTGATTCGCCCGAACGGCGGACACGGTGTCCTGATCTCGAGGGCTCCGGGAGCCGGTCGTCAGACCCGGACGCCGAACATGAACGGGCCGCCGATGGTGCTCATCGACTCGTAACGGACGACGGTGCCGGTGCGCGGGGCGTGGATGATCTGCCCGTTGCCGGCGTAGAGGCCGACGTGGTGCAGGTCGTTGAAGAAGAAGACCAGGTCGCCGACCTTGAGCTGACTGGTGGAGTAGATCTTGGTGCCGATCTGGGCCTGGGCCTCGGAGGTGCGCGGGATCTGCATGCCGGCGGCGGCGTAGGCCCGGGAGGTGAGGCCGGAGCAGTCGAAGGAGCTCATGCCGGTGGCGCCGTAGACGTAGGGCTTGCCGAGCTGGCTCTGGGCGAAGGCGAAGGCGGACGCGGCGCGGCCCGAGCCGGGCGGGACGTCGATGTCGAGGGCGTCGCGCTCGCTGGCCCGGCTGGCGCGGCTCTGCTCGGCGGCGAGTGCGGCCTTCTCGGCGGCGGTGAGGCTGTTGAGCAGCTTCTGCGCGGAGGAGAGCTTGCTCTGGACTTCCTTCTTCTTCTTGCCGAGTTCGGCCCGGGTGGAGGCGAGGTCCTTGAGCTTCTCGGAGGCCTCGGCGCGCTCCTGGGCCAGTTCGCGCTGCTTCTCCTGGACCTTCTTCAGCGCCTCGACCTGCTGGCTGCTCAACTGGTCGAGCGTGGAGGCCTTGTCGAGGTAGTCCTCGGGGTTCGCGGAGAGGAACAGCTGGACGGAGGGGTCGATGGAGCCGGTGCGGTACTGCGACGCGGCGGCGAGGCCCAGGCTGTCGCGGAGCTCGTTGAGCTCCTCCTGGCCGCGGGCCACGTTGTCCTGGATGGTGGAGATCTCCTTCTGGAGCTTCTCCTGCTTCTCCTTGGCCCCGTTGTACTTCTCGGTGGCCTGCTCCGCCTCTTCGTAGAGCTTGTCGACCTTGGTCTTGACCTCGTCCTTGCTCGGCTTCTCACTGGGGGCCGCGTTGGCGGCCTGCGAGCTGAAGGCGACGGCAGCGGCGGCGGCGGTGGTCAGCACGGTCACACGTGCGCGGCTCGGCTGCTTAGGACGACGGTGGGACGCCACGGGTGAAAAGCTCCTTCTGGCCCCTCCGCCGTCTCTCCCGATGAGTGATCACCCGAGCGGAGGTTCGGCCCGACCCTAGTGACCTTCCTGTGATCAGTTCAAATCCTCAGATGAAAAATCGCGTCACAGAAGGCCATCTTTTCATCTGGACTCACAGGCGGTGAGACCCACTTGACGCACCGTGGCTCACAGGTCCCACCAATTCGGGCATCACACCCGGACGTTACGCATGGTGCGTAAGGCCCCTAGGCCCGTGAAAGCCGCCTGAGCAGCATCGCGGAGGCTACCGGGCGGGCGCCGGCCCGGGCCACGCCGTCGGCGACCTCGCGGTCGGTGGACGCCACGATGACCGGACGGCCCGGCGGTTCGGCGCGCACCAGCTGGCGGATGAGCTCGTCGGCGGTGACGCCCGGCTTCGAGAACAGCACGCGCACACCGCGAGGCGGGGCCAGCAGCACCGGCGCGGCCAGCTCCGCGCCGTCGAAGACGCAGGTCACCTCGGCGCCGCTCTGCGCGGCCAGTTGGGAGAGCTGCCCGAGCAGCCGCAGGCGCTGCTTCTCCAGCGGCATCTGCGGATAGCCGGTCTTGGTGACGTTGTAGCCGTCGACGACCAGATGGGCCTGCGGCAGCGCCAGCAGCTGGTCGAGGACCTGCGGGTCGTCCTCCGACAGGGCGCGGGCGGCGATGTCCTTCGGGGTCATCCGGCCCGGCTCGACGGCGTCGACGGTCTCGGCGGGCCGTACCGACACCGGGGGCAGGGCCAGTTCGCGGCGGAGTCCCTGGGTCGCGTCCAGCAGGGTGTCCAGCAGCAGCCGGACCCGCATGTCCTCGACGCTGCGGCCCTCGCGGGCGGCCCGGCGCGCGGCCTCCAGGGCGGCCTCGCTCTCGCCCAGCCTCGACTTGAGACGCCGGGTCTCGCTCTCGGCGGCGGACACCTGCGCGTGCCCCTCGGCACGGATGGCCTCGATCTCGCCCTGTGCCTTGCGCAGGGCGGCCTCGCCCCGCTTGACGTCGCTGAGGGCGGCCCGCAGCTTGCGGTGCAGCGACTCGGTTTCCTTCTTGGCCGATTCCAGCTCCGTGCGCAGCCGCTCGGTCTCGGCCCGGGTGTGGTCACGGGCCCGGTCGAGCTCGGCGCGCAGCCGCTCCAGCTCGGCCCTGCTCTCCTCGTCGGCGCGCTCGGCGTCGGCCCGCTGGGCCTCCTCGCCGGCGGCGGTCACGAGCTTCACCCAGCCGAGGGGCCGCAGTACGTAGGCCGCGGCCGCCACATCGAGCGGGTCCGCGGCCGGGGGCGGGGAGCCTGAGTCGAGGGCGCCGGTCAGCTCCGGCTGGGTCTCTCTGAGCTTCTCCCCGATGCGCTGCCGGAACAGCGGATCGGTCTCCAGCGCGGCCGCCATCGCGTTGCCGGCGAACTTCGCCCGCCGGTTCGGGGCGAACCGGGCGTACTGCCTGAGCTGCGCGGGCAGCTCGCCGACCGTCAGCGAACCGAAGCCGTCGGAGACGATCTGCACCACTCTGCGGCGCACGCCGTCGGGCAGCGGACGGTCGAGCACCTCGGCGGCGCCGTCGCCCGGTCCCCCGCCCGTGGTCTCCGCCATCCGTCACACCCCAATGCTGTGCGGGGCCTGCTCCCCTCAGGAGCCGGCGCCCGGCCTGTCCACGAGTTCCACCTGGTCCACCGCGTTACACCAGCGGCAGCGCACCGACTCGATGGTCTCACTGAGGACCTCGCGCTCCTCGACCTTCGGCTCTCCGGCCAGGTCGAGGTGGACGTACTCGACGACCTTCGACGAGCGGGTCACGTCGAACCTCGTGAGGTTGCCGCAGAGGGTGCAGCGCCACCGCGTCTCGGCGGTCGGCAGGGGAACCGTCATCGTGACCTGTTCTCTTTCCTTCTAGTGTCCGTGACGCGACCGGCATCCCCGGTGCGTGTGGTCCGTAACCCTACGGCCTGGCGGGTACCCGCCGCCCGCGTGTCCACGGCGGCGAGGCGGTCTGGGTGGTTGCGTCCGGTTACGTCATGCTCTGTATTCATGATCCGCAAGTGGAGCGCGTCGATCGTCCGGGCCGGCAGATCGGTCAGGGGGTCGTCGGCGCCGGTGACGTACACCCTGATCGCCCTGTGCTGCCTGGCCTTCCTGGCCGGACCCGCCTCGGGCCTGAATCCGGCGTACGGCGCGGGCGACGAGCTGCTCGCCGTGCAGCGGGCCTACTTCCGGCGCTGGGGCGTGATCCCCGCAGAACTGTTCGAAGGGTCCGGGAGACCGGCCCTCACCCCCGCGACCGCGCTCTTCGTCCACGGCAGCTGGGTCCACCTGCTCGGCAACATGCTCTTCCTCTACGTCTTCGGGGCGATGACCGAGGAGCGGATGGGCCGGGTGCAGTTCACCCTGTTCTACGTCGGCTGCGGCTACCTGGCCCTGCTGGGCTACGCCGTCGCCAACGCGGACTCCGAGCAGTCCCTGGTCGGCGCCTCGGGGGCGATCTCGGCGGTCCTCGGCGCTTTCCTGTACCTGTTCCCCCGGGCCCGGGTGACCAGTCTCCTGCCGTTCCTGTTCTTCCTGCCGGTGCGCTTCCCGGCGTGGGTCGTGCTGCCGTTCTGGGCGGCGCTGCAGTGGCTGGCGGCGGGGCGGGCCCCGGACGGACCGGGGGTGGCCTACCTCGCCCACCTGATCGGATTCGGCCTGGGCTTCGGCTACGCGTCGGTCCGATACGGCCGTCCCGCCGGCCCTACTAGAGTGAAGGCCGCCCCTGCTCCGGCCCCCGAGGGAGAGAACCAGCCGTGATCACCGCGATCGTCCTCATCAAGACCAGCGTGGACCGGATCCCCGAGATCGCGGAGTCGATCGCGGCGCTGGACAGCGTCAGCGAGGTCTTCTCCGTCACCGGCACCTACGACCTGATCGCGATGGTCCGGGTGAAGCAGCACGAGGACCTGGCCGAGGTCATCCCGGGCCGGATCAGCAAGATCCCCGGCGTGGAGGGCACGGACACCCACGTGGCGTTCCGTACCTACTCGCAGCACGACCTGGAGGCGGCCTTCTCGATCGGGCTGGACAACTAGCGCCCCCGCCTGCCCGCCGGGTCCCGGATGAGGGGTTCTGCATCCGGGCTCCGTCCCGCTCCCCGGTCCGGTCCGGTCCGGTCCGCAGGATCGAGCCCAGGGCCTTCTCTCGCCGGATGGACGGCCCTGTCCGCCGTCGTGCTGGTCCCGCTGGGCATCGCCGCGACCCGTTACGCGCTCGCGGACAGCCTCGAGTCGCCCAGGGCACCCTCCCCCGGCCCGATCTCGATGCCGCGAGGGAGGCCAACCGGGACCTGCCCAGAGCTCTCAACCAGCGCGGCTGAGACGCCCTCCCAGCACCGCCTCCTGCACACGACCTGCCCGGCGGACGAGGCCACGAACGCCAGCAGCAAGCGCCCAGAACAGGAGGGGAAGCGCGGCGACTCGCTCCATACCTCCCATGCCGAGACCGAGGTAGTGGCGGGAAAGGAACAGCCCGAACGCTGTGATCGCGGTGACGCCCAGCACGCTGGTGCCCCACCGCAGTGGCGCAGGAACGTGTTCTGCCAGGCCGAACCCTGCCAGGAAAAGACCGATGTTGCCCATCGCCATGATGAGAAGGGCGCCCAAGGCGTGCTGGTTCTCGTTGACGTCCGCGGGAGCCAGCCCGGCCAGCACGAACCCCACGCCGACACTGGCGAGCAGCAGACGAGCCACGGCAGCGGCCGGGCTTCTGCGCCACAGGACACCACCGATCAGGGCGGCGCCAACAACGAGCAGCGCTCCCAGAGTGATGAACGAGGCGTTCATCAGGCTGTGCTCGGGGGAGCAGATATACCGCGGCTCAGGGTCTGACTGCACAGCGCAGTGAGCGTTTCCTAAGTCGCTGATGTTGTTCCGTGCCCAGCTATATGGTCTCGCCCAAGCCGACTCGGCAATCCCGTGGATGACGAAGAACTGCACTACGCCCACGATCCAAGCCGAATACCCGATCCGGACCCTCACCTGTCCACCTTCCGTCACGCGAATCCCGTGCGGACAGCCGATCATGCGACGCCGGACTCAGGCACTCCGACCAGCCCCAGGAACGGAGTGGGGAAGGCCCCACCCCGGCCCGGGCACGGAAGTTCTCGGAACGCTGGATCGTCCTGGGCACCGGGCGGCCGGCTCAGGCGGAGGTGTCCGGCACGCAGCGCCCGTCCTGCGTGCGGTAGTTCCACTTCGCCCCGTCCGCCACGAGCTCCTTCACCGCCCGGACGAACCGCTCCACGTGCTCGTCGGGCGTGCCCGCGCCGAAGCTGACCCGGATGGCGTTGAGCGACTTCTCCCCGGGCGCGGCTTCCGGCGACCCGCACTCCCCCTGCGCCTGCGGGTCGCTGCCGAGCAGCGTGCGCAGCAGCGGGTGGGCACAGAACAGCCCGTCCCGTACGCCGATGCCGTACTCGGCGGACAGGGCGGCGGCGAAGTGGGAGCTGTTCCAGCCCTCGACGACGAAGGAGAGCACGCCGACGCGCGGCGCGTCGTCCCCGAAGAGGGACAGGAACCGCACCTCGGGAACGTCGGCGAGACCGTCGCGCACCGCGCGGACCAGGTACTGCTCACGGGCGACGAGGGTGTCGAAACCGGCCTCGGACAGGGCCTTGCAGGCCGACGCGAGGGCGTAGGCGCCGATGACGTTGGGCGACCCGGCCTCGTGGCGGGCGGCGCTGTCGTGCCACTCGACGTCCACTCCCCCGTCCTCCCGCCGGCCGACCTTGCGGCTGGCGCCGCCGCCCGCGAGGTACGGCTCGGCCGCGCGCAGCCAGTCGGCCCGACCGGCCAGGACGCCCGAGCCGAAGGGCGCGTACAGCTTGTGGCCGGAGAAGGCGACCCAGTCGACGTCGAGGTCGGCGACGGACACCTGGTGGTGCGGGGCCAGCTGCGCGGCGTCCAGCACGATGCGCGCACCGTGGGCGTGCGCGGCCGCCGTGAGCTCCCGTACGGGCCACAGCTCACCGGTGACGTTCGAGGCGCCGGTGACGCACACGAGGGCCGGCCCGTGGGGGGCGCGGTCGGCGAGGGCGCGCTCCAGGGTCTCGACGGCCTCGCGGGGGCTGCGCGGGGCGTCGAGGTAGGTGACCTGGGCGCCCCGCCACGGCAGCAGCGAGGCGTGGTGCTCGGTCTCGAAGACGAAGACCCGGCAGTCGGCGGGGAGCGCGGCGGCGAGGAGGTTGAGGGAGTCGGTGGTGGACCGGGTGAACACGACCTGGTCGCCCTCGCGGCAGTCGAGGAACTCCGCGACGGTCCGGCGGGCGTTCTCGAACAGGTCGGTGGAGAGCTGGGAGAGGTACCCGGCGCCGCGGTGGACGCTGCCGTAGTACGGCGCGTAGGCGGCGACGTCGTCCCAGACCCGCTGGAGCGCCGGGGCGCTGGCGGCGTAGTCGAGAGCGGCGTAGGTGACCTCGCCACCGGTCACGAGCGGCACGGTGACATCCCGGCCCAGAACGGGCAGCGGGGCGCAAACGGACGGGGCGGCGGCAATGGTGGAGACGGACATGGGTGAACTCCCGTGAAGGCAGGTGGAATCCGCCCGCGAGCCGGTACGGCTACCAGCGGGGGGGGAAGGAAAGAGGGATGCGGAGGCGGGGCTCTGCGGCCCTATCGCATTCGCTGATTCACGGGAGAGCTCCTCGACGACCAGGACCCCTGGCCCCACACTTTTCAAAAGTGTGCGAGGGGTCCGCGCTTGCCACAGACCTCGCTGCCTGCGGCCTGGTCTTCACCCGGGGCACCCCGCCACGGACGGAGGGTTGCCGGACAGTCGGCCGGGGCCTCATGACTGTCACTCATGACCTGATCAGGAACGTACGCGAAAAGATCGGCGTCCCGCAACCCGAGTCCGGATCGCGGGACGCCGTCCGCGGTGCCCTATCTGTTGCTGGCGGCCACCCAGCGCTCCAGCGTGCGCTTCGCCGCGCCCGAGTCGATCGACTCGGCCGCCTTCACCATCCCGGCCCGGATCTGCTCGGTCAGTGGCGCGGCGGTGGGCTCCAGGGCCACCAGCGCGGCCGCCGAGTTCAGCACCACCGCGTCCCGCACCGGCCCCGTCTCCCCGTCCAGGAGCCGCCGCGCGACCTCGGCGTTGTACGAGGCGTCCGCGCCGCGCAGCGCCTCCACGGGGACCAGTTCGAGGCCGACGTCACGCGGGTCGAAGGCCTCCTCGGTCACCTCGCCGTCCCGGACGGTCCACACCCGGGAGGTGGCCGTGGTCGTCAGCTCGTCCAGGCCGTCGTCGCCCCTGAAGACCAGGGAGGAGTTGCCGCGCTCGGCGAAGACGCCCGCGACGATCGGCGCCATGCGGGGATCCGCCACACCGACGGCCTGGGCGCGGACCCGGGCCGGGTTGGTGAGCGGGCCGAGGGCGTTGAACACCGTGCGGATGCCCAACTGGCCGCGGGCGGCGCCCGCGTGCCGCAGCGCCGGGTGGAACTTCACCGCGAAGCAGAAGGTGATCCCGGCCTCCTCGGCGACCTCCGTGACCCGGTGCAGGGGCAGCTCCAGGTTGACGCCGAGCTTCTCCAGCACGTCGGAGGCCCCGGACGCCGAGGACGCGGCGCGGTTGCCGTGTTTGACGACCTTCGCGCCGGTGCCGGCGACGACGATCGAGGACATCGTGGAGATGTTGACCGTCTTCGCGCCGTCACCGCCGGTGCCGACGATGTCGACCGTCGCGCCGGGCACCTCGATCACGTTGGCGTGCTCGTACATCGTGCGGACGAGGCCGTTGATCTCCTCGACGGTCTCGCCCTTGGCGCGCAGGGCCACGACGAACCCGGCGATCTGCGCCTCGGTCGCCTCGCCGCGCATGATCCGGTCCATCGCCCAGGCGGTGTCGTCCGCGCTCAGGTGCCTGCGGTCCAGCAGGCCGTTCAGCAGCAGGGGCCAGGAGCGGCCCGCCGCGGTGTCGCCTCCAGCGGGGGTCACAGCGCTCATAAGCCGCTCCAGGGTCAGGCGTCCCGTACTGCGGGACGAGAGTCTCAACGGGTCCACCCTATCCAGCCGCGACCACGGCGAAGGGCCCCGTCCGGCGATCGGACGGGGCCCTTCTGTGGCGTGGCGAAGCAGTGATCAGTGGTGGCCGTGGCCGCTCGTGATCTCCCGGTACTCCTCGGAGGTGGGCTTCGGGATCTGGGCACCCTCGCCGTAGTAGGCGTCGCTGAGCTTGGCGCGCAGCTTCTCGGAGCCCTTCACCTTGCGCTCGACACCGTTCTCGTCGACCGTCGGGCCGATCTCGGCCGGCTTGTACTGCTCGTGGGCCGTGAGCGTGTACATCTGCTCCTGGCTGAGCGGCTCGTGCACCTCGATGAACTCACCGTGCGGCAGGCGCTTGATGATGCCCGACTCGCGGCCGTGCAGCACCTTCTCCTTGTCCCGGCGCTGCAGGCCGAGGCAGATGCGCTTGGTGACGACGAACGCCAGGACCGGCCCGAGGAAGAACCCGATCCGGACGAACCAGGTCACCGAGTTGATCGACAGATGGAAGTGCGTGGCGACGATGTCGTTGCCACCGCCGATCAGCATGATGATGTAGCCGGTCACCCACGCGACACCGACGCCCGTACGGGTCGGGACGTTGCGCGGACGGTCCAGGATGTGGTGCTCGCGCTTGTCCCCGGTGACCCACGACTCGATGAACGGGTACAGGGCGATGATCCCGAGGAACACGCCGAAGAGCACCAGCGGGATGAACACACCCAGGACGAGCGTGTGACCCCAGAGGTTGATCTCCCAGCCGGGCATCGCGCGGATGAGACCCTCCGCGAAGCCCATGTACCAGTCGGGCTGGGCACCGGTCGACACCTGATCGGGCCGGTAGGGGCCCAGGACCCAGATCGGGTTGATCGACGCGATGCCGGCGAGGGCCGCGATGGCACCGAAGACCAGGAAGAAGAAGCCTCCGGCCTTGGCCATGTAGACCGGCAGCAGCGGCATGCCGACGACGTTCTTGTTGGTCCGGCCGGGACCCGCGAACTGGGTGTGCTTGTGGTAGAAGACCAGGATCAGGTGGCCGACCACGAGCCCGAGCATGATGCCCGGCAGCAGCAGGATGTGGATCGAGTAGAACCGGGCGACGAAGTCGGTACCCGGGAACTCCCCGCCGAACAGGAACATCGAGATGTACGTGCCCACGATCGGCACGGACAGGATCGCGCCCTGCGTGAAGCGGACACCCGTACCGGAGAGCAGGTCGTCCGGGAGCGAGTAGCCGGTGAAGCCGGTGAACATGCCCAGGACGAACAGCAGGAAGCCGAACATCCAGTTGATCTCACGCGGCTTGCGGAACGCGCCGGTGAAGAAGACGCGCATCATGTGCACGAACATGCCGGCGAGGAAGATGATCGCCGCCCAGTGGTGGATCTGCCGGATCAGCAGACCGCCGCGGACGTCGAAGCTGATGTCCAGCGTGGAGGCGAACGCCTCCGACATCAGCTGCCCCTGGAGCGGGACGTAACTGCCGTGGTACTCCACCTCGTTCATCGACGGGTGGAAGAACAGCGTCAGGTACACACCCGTGAGGATGATGATGATGAAGCTGTAGAGGCAGATCTCACCGAGCATGAAGGACCAGTGGTCCGGGAAGATCTTGCGCATGTTGGCCTTGGCCAGGGAGTAGATCCCCAGGCGGCCGTCGGCCCAGTCGGCTACCCGCTCGCCGGCGGGCGCCTTGCGGCGGTCGTCCTTGTTACTCATCCGCGCTCCCAGAAGGCAGGACCGACGGGCTCTTCGAAGTCGCCGAGCGCCTCGAGGTAGCCCTCGTCGTTCACGCCGATGCGCAGCTGCGGCAGGGCGTGACCGGCGGGACCGAAGATCACTCGGGCACCGTCGGACAGGTCGAAGGTGGACTGGTGGCAGGGGCAGAGCACGTGGTGCGTCTGCTGCTCGTACAGGGAGATCGGGCAACCGACGTGGGTGCAGATCTTCGAGTACGCGACGATGCCCTGGTGCGACCACTCGAGCTCGCGCTTGTCCTTGATGTTCTCCGGCTGGATCCGGACGATCATCAGGGCGGCCTTGGCGATCTCGTTCTGGAAGTCGTGGTCGTGCTCCTCCAGGCCCTCGGGCTTGGCGAAGGTCAGCGAACCGACCGCGACATCGGACGGACGCAGCGGCTCGTTCGTGTTCATGTTGACGAGCAGCTTGCCCTTGGACCACAGCGTGTGGCGGAGCTTGGTGCCCGGCAGCGGGCCGAGGTCGCGCAGCAGCACGACGCCGGAGAGCGGCACCAGCGTGAGCGCGCCGAGCATCGTGTTGCGGATCAGCTTGCGACGGCCGAGGGCCGACTCCTTGGCGCCCTGCTGGAAGTCCGCGAAGACCTTCTCGCGGACCTCGGGCGACGCCTCGATCGCGTGCCGCTCGTCGGCGACCTCCACGTCGGACATCAGGGTGCGCGCCCAGTGGACGGCGCCCGCGCCGATGCAGAACAGCGCGATGCCGAGCGTCATGCCCAGTGCGAAGTTCAGCGCGCTGATGTGACCGAGCGGGAAGATGAAGACCGACTTGTCGACCGGGATCGCCACGAAGGAGGCGATGAAGCCGACCGTCGCCAGCATCGACAGGGTGAACAGGAAGGCGACCGCGCGCTCGGACCGCTTGGCGGCCCGCTCGTCGATGTCCTGGACCCGGTGCTCGTGGGGAGGCAGGCCCGGGTCGGCGAACGGGTTCTTGTCGTCCGCGACGCTCACCGCGCCGTGCCCGTGCTCGTCATGGCCTGCGGACTGCGCGGCAGGCAGGTTCTCTTCTGGAATGTCTTGGCTACTCATGACTTCTTGGCCTTTGCGGTCCGGGCGGCGACCCACACGGCGACGGCGATCAGACCGCCGAGACCGAAGATCCAGCCGAACAGGCCCTCGCTGACCGGCCCGAGGCCACCCAGTTCGAGGCCGCCGGGGCTCTCGGTCTTTTCGCTGTTGACCGCGTCGAGGTACGCGATGATGTCCTTCTTGTTCTTCTCCGACAGCGTGGTGTCGGGGAAGGACGGCATGTTCTGCGGGCCGGTCTGCATGGCCTCGTAGATGTGCTTCGGGGAGACGCCCTCGAGGGTCGGCGCGTACTTGCCGTGCGTCAGCGCGCCGCCCTTGCCGGTGAAGTTGTGGCACTGCGCGCAGTTGGTGCGGAACAGCTCACCGCCCTTGGCGATGTCGGCACCCTCGGGGCCGTACTGCTCCTCCGTCGGGACGGACGGACCGGCGCCCAGCGACGCGATGAACGCCGCGAGCTGGTCGATCTCGGCCTGCGAGTAGATGTTCTTCTTCGCCGGGACCTGGGGGCCCTGGGAGGTGGCGGCCGGCATCCGGCCGGTGCCCACCTGGAAGTCGACGGCCGCGGCGCCCACACCCACCAGGCTCGGCCCGTCGGAGGTGCCCTGACCGCCGGTGCCGTGGCAACTGGCGCAGCCGACCGAGTAGAGCTTCTTGCCCTCCTCGATGGTGAGGGACTGGGCGGTTTCGTCGGCCTGCGCCTGGTCCGCGGGTGCGAACACGGCGTACAGCCCCCCGGTGCATGCCAGCGCGAGGAGTAGGACGACGAGCGCCGCCAGCGGGTGGCGTCGTCGTGCGGAGAGCTTTTTCACGGATTACCCCGGTGTCAGGATCTTCTGCGTCGATGCTTCTGGGATGCGCGCTTCGTCGAGCACGCGCGGATGCGGGCCCTGCTACTTGATCATGTAGATCGTGGCGAAGAGACCGATCCAGACGACATCGACGAAGTGCCAGTAATAGGACACGACGATCGCGGCCGTCGCCTGCTCGTGGGTGAACCTCCGGGCCGCGTAGGTCCGTCCCAGGACCAGCAGGAAGGCGATGAGACCGCCCGTCACGTGCAGGCCGTGGAAGCCGGTGGTCAGGTAGAACACCGAGCCGTACGGGTCGGAGGACAGGGACAGGCCCGCGTCCTTGACCAGCTCGGTGTACTCGAAGACCTGACCGCCGATGAAGATCGCACCCATCACGAACGTGACGATGAACCACATCCGCAGCTTCTTCACGTCACCGCGCTCGGCGGCGAAGACGCCGAGCTGGCAGGTGAGCGAGGAGAGCACCAGGATGGTGGTGTTCGTCGCCGAGAACGGGAAGTTGAGATGGGCGGCCATCTCCTTCCAGTGATCGGGACCCGTCACCGATCGCAGGGTGAAGTACATCGCGAAGAGGGCCGCGAAGAACATCAGCTCGGAACTCAGCCAAATGATGGTTCCGACGCTGGTGAGGTTCGGCCGGTTGACCGACGGGTGCGCGTGCCCGGTTTCTACTGTCGTTGCTGTCGCCACGACCGACATTATGTCGGTCGCTTATCCCGCCCTCACTCCGGGGGGTGCCGTTCGGAGTGTCTTCCCCGGTCGTACCGGTGTTGACGTGGTGTTCAAGGGAGTAGCATCCGGCCCAACGGGCCTGTCCTTACGACGCTGACGTCACGGAGGAACAATGCAGCCGACCGCCACGGTGCTGGTCTACAGCGACGACTCCAACACCCGCGAGCAGGTGCGCCTCGCCACGGGACGGAGGCCGGCTCCGGACGTTCCCGTGGTGGAGTTCCTGGAGTGTGCGACTCCGGACGCGGTGCTGCGGGAGCTGGACCGGGGCGGGATCGACGTCTGTGTGCTGGACGGCGAGGCCGTGCCGATGGGGGGCATGGGCGTCTGCCGGCAGATCAAGGACGAGGTGTTCGACTGCCCGCCGGTGCTGCTGCTGATCGGGCGGCCCCAGGACGCCTGGCTGGCGACCTGGAGCCGTGCGGAGGCGGCGGTGACCCTGCCGGTGGAGCCGGTGGAGTTCGCTGCCGCGCTGGCTTCCCTGTTGCGGGAGAAGGCGGCTTTGAACGCCTAGGGGCTCGGCTCGCCTTGTCTCCGGCGGCTGCGGGCGCGTGGGGGTTGTTCGCGCCCACGCGGCGGAGCCGCATCGACACAGCCCCGCGCCCCTTGGGGACGTCCCTGAGGGCGTTCAGACGCTCTGCGGGCGCAGACGGGCCTGCTCGGCCGCGGCCGGGCCGTCCGGGGTGCCGCCGACGAGCGCGCTGCCGGTGCGCCACTTCGCCCAGTCGAGGTTCCAGTCGCCGAAGCCGTTGCCGAAGGGGGCCATCATGTCGCCTCCGGAGTTCACGACCTTGACGATGTCGCCCTCGCGGACGGTGTCGTAGAACCAGGCCGCGTTCTCGGTGCTCATGCCGGTGCAGCCGTGGCTGACGTTGGCAAAGCCCTGGGAGCCGACGGACCAGGGGGCGGCGTGGACGTACTCGCCGCTGTTGGTGACCCGGACCGAGTGGTGCACGACCAGGTCGTAGAAGTCCGACGAGCCGATGCTCGCGCTGGTCATACGGACGGTGCCCTCCTTGGCGAGGACGACCTTGACGCCGTTGCGGGTGTCGTAGCCGGGCTTGCCCGTGGTGACGGGTATCTGCCGGATGACCTCGTCGTTCTTGTAGACGGTCATCTGGTGGGCGGAGGCGTCCGTGACGGCTATGAGCTTGTCCGCGGTGGTGATGGTCAGCGGCTTGGCCTTGCCGCCCCACATCCGGTCGCCGATCTTGATGCCCTCCAGGTTGCTGCGGACCTGGACGGTCGCCCGGGCGGGCCAGTAGTCCTTCGGGCGGTAGTGGAGCTGCTTGTCGTCCACCCAGTGCCAGGCGCCGTCCGTGGCGGGCGTGGAGGAGACCTTGAGGGCGCGCTCCACGACGGCGCGCTGGGCCTTGTCCTTGATGGGCTGGGTCAGTTCGGCCGTGATGGGCTGGCCGACGCCGTAGGTGCCCGTCTTGGGGCCGAAGGCGACGTCCAGGCGCTTCTTGGTGGTGGGCTTGCCGGTGTCGAAGGTCACCACCTTGCGGCCGGGCGCCCCGTCCTCGTCCTCGGTGCTCACACGGACCGTGTAGCTGGCGTTGGCGGCGAGCGGGGTGGTGCTGTGCCAGCGGCTGCCGTCGGCGGCGAGTTCGCCCGCCACGTAGCGTCCTGAGGCGTCGTGGGCCGTCACGTCCGTGATGCGCCCGTCGGAGTCCTCGACGACTTCCAGGGGCTTGTCCGGGTCGGCCTTCTCGCGGCCCCCGTCGGGAGCGTTGAAGGAGATCTGGTCCGCCGCGTCGTAGGGGCGGGCGGCGAGCGGGTTGCCGTCCGAGCCGCAGGCGGTGACGCCCGCGCAGAGGGCGGTCACCAGCAGCGTGCAGCTGACGGCGGTGCGGGGGCGGGATATCGCTGTGTGGCTCATGGCCTCACGCTAGGAAGCCCCGTCAACGGCGGCACGCCGAGCGACCCGTACGAGTGACATGCGTTGCGGCAAAAAGCGGAGGCCCGGACGCTCCTCTCGGAGTGTCCGGGCCCCTGAACGCTCGGCGCGTGTTACTGGGTGCGGTTCTCACCGCGGTAGTACTCGAAGACCCAGCCCCAGACGCCGATCAGGATGATCGGCAGCGAGAAGTACATCAGCCACCAGCCGATGGCGACGGACAGGAAGGCGAGGGCGCCTCCGATGCCCAGGGACAGCGGCTGCCAGCTATGCGGGCTGAAGAACCCGACCTCGCCGGCGTCGTCCGCGACGTCCGCCTCCTTGTTGTCCTGCGCACCGGCGTCCACCCGCTTGGCCGTGAAGCCCAGGTAGAAGCCGATCATGATGCACAGGCCGAAGGCCAGGAAGAGGGCCGTGGTACCGGCCGGCTCCTTCGACCACACGCCATAGACCACAGCCATGGCGAGGACGAAGACGCTCAGCCACATGAACATCTTGCCCTGGATCTTCACTTGCCGGCCTCCTTGCCACCAGCGATGGCCTTCTCGCCGTGACCGGCGTTCTCGAGCTGGTCGAGAGCCGCGATCTCCGGGTGGTGCAGATCGAACGCCGGGGATTCACTGCGGATCCGCGGCATGGTGATGAAGTTGTGCCGCGGCGGCGGGCAGGAGGTCGCCCACTCCAGGGAGCGGCCGTAACCCCACGGGTCGTCGACGCCGACCGGCTTGCCGTACTTGGCCGTCTTCCACACGTTGTAGAAGAACGGCAGGATCGACATGCCGAGCAGGAACGAGCTGATCGTCGAGATCGTGTTCAGCGCGGTGAAGCCGTCGGCCGCCAGGTAGTCGGCGTAACGACGCGGCATGCCCTCGGCGCCCAGCCAGTGCTGGACCAGGAACGTGCCGTGGAAGCCGATGAACAGCGTCCAGAAGGTGATCTTGCCGAGGCGCTCGTCCAGCATCTTGCCGGTCCACTTCGGCCACCAGAAGTGGAAGCCGGAGAACATCGCGAACACCACGGTGCCGAAGACGACGTAGTGGAAGTGCGCCACCACGAAGTACGAGTCGGAGACGTGGAAGTCCATCGGCGGCGAGGCCAGGATGACACCGGTCAGACCACCGAAGGTGAAGGTGATCAGGAAGCCGGTCGCCCAGAGCATCGGTGTCTCGAAGGACAACGAGCCCTTCCACATCGTTCCGATCCAGTTGAAGAACTTCACACCGGTCGGTACGGCGATGAGGAACGTCATGAAGGAGAAGAACGGCAACAGCACGCCGCCGGTGACGTACATGTGGTGCGCCCACACCGTCACGGACAGACCCGCGATCGCGATCGTCGCGCCGATCAGACCCGTGTAACCGAACATCGGCTTACGGGAGAAGACCGGGATGACCTCGGAGATGATGCCGAAGAACGGCAACGCGATGATGTACACCTCTGGGTGCCCGAAGAACCAGAAGAGGTGTTGCCACAGCAACGCGCCGCCGTTGGCGGAGTCGAAGACGTGGGCGCCGAACTTGCGGTCCGCCTCCAGGGCGAACAGCGCGGCCGCGAGGACCGGGAAGGCGAGCAGGACCAGGACACCGGTCAGCAGCACGTTCCACACGAAGATCGGCATGCGGAACATCGTCATGCCGGGAGCGCGCATGCAGATGATCGTGGTGATGAAGTTGACCGAGCCGAGGATGGTGCCGAAGCCGGAGAAGGCCAGACCCATGATCCACATGTCGGCGCCGATGCCCGGGGAGCGGACGGCGTCGGAGAGCGGGCTGTAGGCGAACCAGCCGAAGTCGGCCGCGCCCTGCGGGGTGAGGAAGCCACCGACCGCGATGAGCGAGCCGAACAGGTACAGCCAGTAGGCGAACATGTTCAGCCGCGGGAACGCCACGTCCGGCGCTCCGATCTGCAGCGGCATGATCCAGTTCGCGAAGCCGGCGAACAGCGGCGTCGCGAACATCAGCAGCATGATCGTGCCGTGCATCGTGAACGCCTGGTTGAACTGCTCGTTCGACATGATCTGCAGACCCGGCCGGGCCAGCTCGGCGCGCATGAGCAGCGCCATCACACCGCCGATGACGAAGAACGCGAAAGACGTGGCGAGGTACATCGTGCCGATCGTCTTGTGGTCCGTCGTCGTCATCCACTTGACCACGACACTGCCGCGGTTCTGGCGCCTGACCGGCAGCTCGTCCTGGTAATGGGACCCTGCCGCCGCGGCACCCTGGGGTTCGTTGAGGATGCTCACAGGTTGTTCGTCTCCCGGTTCTTCTCGTGGCTCGTCTGCGCGATGCCGGCAGGAACGTAACCGTTCTGCTGCTTGTCCACGAGGTCCTTGAGGTGCTGCTCGTAACGCTCCTGGGAGACGACCTTCACGTTGAAGAGCATCCGGGAGTGGTCGACACCGCAGAGCTCGGCGCACTTGCCCAGGAAGGTGCCCTCCTTGTTGGGGGTCACCTGGAAGGAGTTGGTGTGGCCCGGGATGACGTCCTGCTTCATCAGGAACGGCACCACCCAGAAGGAGTGGATGACGTCACGCGAGGTCAGGACGAAGCGGACCGTCTTGTCCTTGGGAAGCCAGAGCGTCGGGCCCGGGTTGTTGGTCTGCGGGTTCCGCGTACCGGGGGTGCCGCAGTCGTAGACGCCGCCGGCGTTGGCCGGGAAGTCCTTCTTGAAGCGGTCCGGGATCGCGTCCAGGTCCTTCGAGGTCTTGGCGTCCCCGGTGGAACCGGCGACCGGCTCGATGTAGTTGAAGCACCAGCTCCACTGGAAGCCGACCACGTTGATCGTGACGTCGGGCTTCTTCTTGAGGCTGAGCAGCTCGGACTCGTCACGAGCGGTGAAGTAGAACAGCACCGAGACGATGACGAGCGGAACCACGGTGTACAGCGCCTCGATGGGCATGTTGTACCGGGTCTGCGGAGGAACTTCGACCTTGGTGCGGCTGCGCCGGTGGAAGAAAGCACTCCACAGGATCAGACCCCACACCAGCACGCCGACGGCGAGCGCAGCCGCCCAGGAACCCTGCCACAGGGAGAGGATCCGCGGAGCCTCTTCCGTGGTCGGGGTGGGCATACCAAGGCGGGGGAAGTCTTCCCAGTTGTACGAGCAACCGGTGGCTGTCGCCAAGACCAAGCCCGCGGTCAGTGCCTGCAGCAGCTTCCGCCGCATCGGGCGCCGCGGCGAGCGGTCGGAGCCGTTGGGACTCACGTAGCGCCTTCCCGAGAGTCTCGCCCGCGCGGATCGGCTGCGGCCTGGCCTTCTCGCTGGTCGGTCGCGGCCCTGCGTCGGGCAGGGGTTTGGATGTTTATGCGGACCAAACCCTAGCCGACGCCCTCCGGGGGTTCTCGGGGAGGGGGGCCTACTCACCCGGGGGGTTCGCTGAATTGGCGGCTGCGGGTTGTTTGTGGTTGTTCGCGCAGTTCCCCGCGCCCCTTGGGTCGGCCTCCCCCCGGGGACGTTCTAGCGTTGAGGTGTGGCCTACTTCGACGCTGCTTCCAGTGCTCCTCTTCATCCCGTCGCCCGGCAGGCTCTGCAGGCCTCCCTCGATGAAGGGTGGGCGGATCCCGCCCGGTTGTACAGGGAGGGGCGGCGGGCCCGGGTGCTGCTGGACGCGGCGCGGGAGGCCGCTGCCGAGGCGGTGGGATGCCGACCGGACGAACTGGTCTTCACCTCGTCCGGAACCCGTGCCGTGCACACCGGGATTGCCGGGGCGCTGGCCGGGCGGAGGCGGATCGGGCGTCACCTGATCGTGTCCTCGGTCGAACACTCCTCTGTACTGCATTCGGCGGAGCTCCTGGAGGCGGCCGGGGGGAGCGTCACCCAGGTCGCGGTGGACCGCACCGGGTCGGTGGACCCCGCGGCCTACGGTGACGCCCTGCGCGCGGACACGGCGCTGGCGTGTCTGCAGTCGGCCAATCACGAGGTGGGGACCGAGCAGCCCGTCGGGGCGGTGGCCGAGGTGTGCCGGGAGGCCGGGGTGCCGTTGCTGGTGGACGCGGCGCAGTCGGTGGGATGGGGGCCGGTGGACGGAGGCTGGTCGCTGCTGACGGCCAGTGCCCACAAGTGGGGCGGGCCGTCCGGGGTCGGGCTGCTGGTGGTGCGCAAGGGTGCGCGGTTCGCGGCGCAAGGGCCGGTGGACGAGCGGGAGTCGGGTCGGGCGCCCGGTTTCGAGAACATCCCGGCGATCGTGGCGGCGGCCGCGTCGCTGCGGGCCGTGCGGGCCGAGGCGGCCGAGGAGGCCGTGCGCCTGCGGGAGCTGACGGACCGGATCCGGGCGCGGGTGCCGCGGCTGGTGTCCGACGTCGAGGTGGTGGGCCATCCGGCGCGGCGGCTGCCCGGGGTCGTCACCTTCTCCTGTCTCTATGTCGACGGAGAGGCGCTGCTGCACGAGCTGGACCGGGAGGGTTTCTCGGTCTCGTCCGGATCGTCCTGCACGAGCAGCACGCTGACGCCCAGCCACGTCCTGCGGGCGATGGGCGTGCTGAGTGAAGGGAATGTGCGGGTTTCACTGCCGTCGGGGACCGCCGAGGAGGACGTGGAGCGGTTCCTGGCCGTCCTTCCGGGGGCGGTGACCGCCGTACGGGAGAAGCTGGGGGCGCCGGTCGCCTCCCAGGTCGCCCGCGAGGAGGACGTCCTGGTCGTGGACTCCCTCGGCAAGCGCTGCCCGATCCCGGTGATCGAGCTGGCGAAGGTCATCGGCGACGTGCCCGTGGGCGGGCTGGTCCGCGTCCTGTCGGACGACGAGGCGGCCCGCCTGGACATCCCCGCGTGGTGCGAGATGAGGGAGCACGAGTACGTGGGCGAGGAGCCGGCGGACCGAGGAACCGCGTACGTGATCCGCCGGGTGAGCTGACCGACCTTTTTTTGGGGGGGCGCGGGGCTGTGTCGCCATGCGGCTGCCGCCGCGGGGCGCGGCCAGTCCCCACGCACCCGCGGCCGGTGACGATCAGGCCAGATGCCCCCGCACTTCGGCAGCCGCCTCGTCCCCGTACGCCTTGGTGAACCGCTCCATGAAGTGCCCGCGCCGCAGCTGGTACTCCTGCGTCCCCACCGTCTCGATGACGAGGGTCGCCAGCATGCAGCCGACCTGGGCGGCGCGCTCCAGGGAGACGCCCCAGGCCAGACCCGACATGAAGCCCGCGCGGAAGGCGTCGCCGACGCCCGTCGGGTCGGCCTTGCGCTCCTCGTCCGGCGTGCCGACCTCGATCGGGTCCCCGCCGGCCCGCTCGATGCGTACGCCGCGCGCGCCGAGCGTGGTCACCCGGTGGCCCACGCGGGACAGGATCTCCGCGTCGCTCCAGCCGGTCTTGGTCTCGATGAGGCCCTTCTCGTACTCGTTGGAGAAGAGGTACGTCGCCCCGTCCAGCAGGATGCGGATCTCCTCGCCGTCCATCCGGGCGATCTGCTGGGAGAAGTCGGCGGCGAACGGGATGGACCGGGAGCGGCACTCCTCGGTGTGACGGAGCATGGCCTCCGGGTCGTCGGCGCCGATGGAGACCAGGTCGAGACCACCGACCCGGTCGGCGACGGTCTTCAGCTCGATGAGGCGGGCCTCGCTCATGGCGCCGGTGTAGAAGGAACCGATCTGGTTGTGGTCGGCGTCGGTCGTGCACACGAAGCGGGCGGTGTGCAGCGTGTCGGAGATGCGGACGGAGTCGGTGTCGACGCCGTGCCGCTCCAGCCAGGCCCGGTATTCGTCGAAGTCCGCGCCCGCGGCGCCGACCAGGATCGGCCGGGTGCCGAGCTGCCCCATGCCGAACGCGATGTTCGCGGCGACGCCGCCGCGGCGGACGTCGAGCTGGTCGACCAGGAACGACAGCGAGACCGTGTGCAGCTGGTCCGCTACGAACTGGTCTGCGAAGCGGCCGGGGAAGGTCATGAGGTGGTCGGTGGCGATGGAGCCGGAGACTGCGATGCGCACGGCGTGGACTCTCCTGAGGGAGGCGAACCTTGACGGTTCACGCTATCGGGTGGGCGGGCGGCGCTGAAGGCATCGAAACTACCCGATAGTAGATCTTCCTCGGTGAGCTCCACCGTGCCTACGGTGCCGGTATGACGAACCTCAAGTTCCACGCCCCCGTTCCGGTCGATCTGGAGGGTGACCTGGCGTCGCTGCCGGGTGACGGGGCGCGGATGGCTCCGCACTGGACGGTCCCCCGGATCGCTTCGCGGCCGGTCTCCCCGGCTCTGATCCACGGCGTGTCGGTACCCCCGGCGTCGGCGCGGCTGCTCGACGCCATGGAGGACTACGGGGACTGAACGGCGCACTCGCGGGAACCGTGTGCTCCCCCGCTGCGTCCCATCGCTGTCCCCCGTAAAGGGGAGGCGGGATACGACCCACCAGCGGGCCCGTATGTGACGGGCCGGGTCCCATGGGACAGCTGTGCAGCCGAAGGAGCGATGCGGTGAACACCGAGCGACCCGACAACGACGACGACGCCAGGGAGGCGGGCGCCACCGCCGACGCCCCGGAGGTCGAGGAGCCGGGTACGGCCGACGCCGGTACCCCGGCGGAGACCGGGGAGTCGCCGGAGGCCGCTGAGCCCGAAGAGGCCGCGAAGGCCGAGGAGGCCGAAGCGACCGCCGAGGCTTCGGAGGCTTCCGAGGTGCCGGGTCAGGACACGCACACCGCTGACGCGAAAGCCGCCGAGGGCGTGGACGGCGCGCCGGCCGCCGGGAAGCCGGGTGCGCCGGAGGCCGCCGAGACGGGTGCCGTCGAGGAAATCGCCGAGACGCCCGCGTCCGATGACCGGCAGGCCGACGGCGAGTCGGCGCCCGCGACGCCGGAACCGGCCGGCGCCCTCCCGGATGAAGCCGGCGACCTCCCCCGCCATGAAGGCGACGTACGCGACGACGAGGACCTGGTCCGCCACGACGGTGGCCGTCCCCGTACGCCCGCGATCATCGCCTCCGTTGCCGCCGCCGTGCTGCTGATCGGCGGTGGCGGGGCCTGGCTCGCCTCCAACGCGTCGAGCGGGTCGGGCGGCGGTACGACCTCCGGCGCCCCCGGCGGGGACGACACTCCCCCGCCGCTCGCGCTCGACGGCTTTTCGGAGTCCACGGCGGGCGGCGGCAACGGCATCGCGCCCGGCGAGCCCAACCCCTACGGCGCCACCTACCGGGTCGGCGGCCCCCTGCCGGACGGCCCGGGCAAGGCCCCGGTGTACCGGGCGCAGGGCGAGGTCACCAAGGAGGACGTGGCCCGGCTGGCGAAGGCCCTCGGGGTCGAGGGAGCGCCGGTGGCGCAGGGCGAGGCCTGGAAGATCGGGGGCCAGGACGGGTCGGGGCCGAGCCTCCAGGTGAACCGGCAGGCGCCGGGGTCCTGGACGTTCACCCGGTACGCCCCGGGCACCGACAACTGCAAGGGCACCGACACCTGCACCGCCCCGCGGTCCGGTGGCACACCGGTGAGCGAGGAGGTGGCCGAGAAGGCCGCGGCGCCCGTGCTGAAGGCGGTGGGTCAGGACGACGCGAAGCGCGACGCGAGCCAGGTCATGGGGGCCCAGCGGGTGGTGAACGCCGCTCCCGAGGTCGGCGGACTGCCCACGTACGGCTGGACGACCGGGATCGACGTCGGCTCGGACGGTGAGATCGTCGGCGGCAGCGGACAGCTGAAGACGCCGGTGAAGGGCGACACCTACCCGGTGGTCGGCGCCGAGAAGGCGCTGGAGCTGATGAACGGGCAGCCGAAGCACGACCACCGGATGGGCATCGGCGGCTGCGCCGGCCCCGTGCCACTGAAGGACCGGCTGGAGCAGCCCTGTGAGCAGCCGTCGGGCGGTGCCTCCGAGCCGGACACGGTGACGGTCGAGAACGCGGTGTTCGGGCTGGCCGCGCACGTCGTGGACGGACGGCAGGCGCTGGTGCCGTCCTGGCTGTTCGAGGTGACGGCGCCGGGCGCGAAGGACCCGTTCACGGTGACGTACCCGGCGGTCGAGCCGAAGTACCTGGCCTCCCCCGAGCCGAGCGAGCCGAGTGACCAGCCGACCTCGGCTCCCGGGCCGCGCGAGGTGAAGGTGGACGGCTATCGGGCCGAGGGCTCGGAGCTGACGGTGACCTTCACGGGCGGGGTGTGCGCCGATTACGACGTGAAGGCGAGCGAGAAGGGCGACGAGGTGACGGTCTCCGTGACGTCGACCCCGTGGCCGGACAAGGTCTGCGTCATGATCGCCAAGCAGTTCCAGGAGACCGTGCGGCTGGACGAGCCGCTCGGTGACCGGGCCGTGGTGAACTCGGACGGCAAGGCGGTGCCGCTGGCCAAGGAGGGCGCGCGGCTGCCGGCTCCCCCGACGCGGGAGCGGTAGGAGCGACAGCGCGAAGGCGGCGGCCCCGTCGGAGGGGGCCGCCGCCTTCGTCGTGTTCGCGGCCGCCGGAGCGGCTCGGCAGGCTCAGCTGAAGGAGTCGCCGCAGGCGCAGGAGCCCGTCGCGTTCGGGTTGTCGATCGTGAAGCCCTGCTTCTCGATGGTGTCCACGAAGTCGATCGTGGCACCGCCCAGGTACGGGGCGCTCATGCGGTCGGTGACCACCTTCACACCGCCGAAGTCCTTCTTGACGTCGCCGTCGAGGGCGCGCTCGTCGAAGAAGAGCTGGTAGCGCAGGCCGGAGCAGCCGCCGGGCTGGACGGCGACACGCAGCGCGAGGTCTTCGCGGCCTTCCTGGTCGAGCAGCGCCTTGACCTTGGACGCGGCGGCGTCGGTCAGGATGATGCCGTCGGTGACGGTGCTGGTCTCGTCCGATACGGACATCTACATCTCTCCCGGGTTGTACGGAGACTGCTTGCCGACGGTTGCAACCGGCGGGGCCGCGGATTCATTCCGGGCCGGGCGTCGATCCCGGCTCCTTTTCATGCTCGCACACGCGCCCGGAACCGGAAAACGGCTCTTTCCGGGTCTTCCCGGGAATGAACGCGGGCCCACCGGGATTCACGTCACACAGACGCTATGGCCGTCGTCAAAGTGACGTGAAGCGGTTATGATAGATAGCGTCAAATCGACGAAAAGTCGCAGAAACAGAAAGGGTGCGTGCCGTGACCACCGCCCAGACCCAGGAGCTCGACGTACAGCCGACGCCCCTCGCCCTGCTGCTCCTCGGCCGTGAGGCCGACCCGAAGAGCGAGCGCGGTGTGGAGTGTCCCGGCGACCTGCCCTCGCCGTCCGACCCGGACCTGGTGGAGCGCGCCCGCAAGGCGAAGGAGAAGCTCGGGGACAAGGTCTTCGTGCTCGGCCACCACTACCAGCGCGACGAGGTCATCCAGTTCGCCGACGTGACGGGTGACTCGTTCAAGCTGGCCCGGGACGCGGCCGCCCGCCCGGAGGCCGCGTACATCGTGTTCTGCGGCGTGCACTTCATGGCGGAGTCGGCGGACATCCTGACGTCCGACGACCAGAAGGTCGTCCTGCCCGACCTCGCCGCCGGCTGCTCGATGGCCGACATGGCGACGGCCGAGCAGGTCGCCGAGTGCTGGGACGTGCTGACCGAGGCCGGGATAGCCGAGCAGGTCGTGCCCGTCTCGTACATGAACTCCTCCGCCGACATCAAGGCGTTCACCGGCAAGCACGGCGGCACGATCTGCACCTCGTCCAACGCCAAGCGTGCCCTGGACTGGGCGTTCGAGCAGGGCGAGAAGGTGCTCTTCCTGCCCGACCAGCACCTCGGGCGCAACACCGCCGTCCGCGACATGGGCATGTCCCTGGAGGACTGCGTCCTCTACAACCCGCACAAGCCGAACGGCGGCCTTACGGCCGACCAGCTGCGCGCGGCGAAGATGATCCTGTGGCGCGGCCACTGCTCGGTGCACGGCCGCTTCAGCCTGGACTCGGTGAACGACGTGCGCGAGCGCATCCCGGGCGTGAACGTCCTGGTCCACCCGGAGTGCAAGCACGAGGTCGTGGCCGCGGCGGACTACGTCGGCTCGACCGAGTACATCATCAAGGCCCTGGAGGCCGCCCCGGCCGGCTCGAAGTGGGCCATCGGCACGGAGCTGAACCTGGTCCGCCGCCTGGCGAACCGTTTCGCGCCCGAGGGCAAGGAGATCGTCTTCCTCGACAAGACGGTCTGCTTCTGCTCGACCATGAACCGCATCGACCTCCCCCACCTGGTCTGGACCCTGGAGTCCCTGGCCGAGGGCAACCTCGTCAACCGCATCGAGGTGGACAAGGAGACGGAGGCCTTCGCGAAGCTGGCCCTGGAGCGGATGCTGGCCCTGCCGTAGGTCTGCTGCCCCCTGGGCTCACCCCGAGACGGGTTTCCGGTCGGGGTGGGCCGGGTCGAGGGTGAAGACGTCACCCTCCGCGGTGGCGACCACGAGGGCGCCCTCGTGGAGCCGCACCTCGGAGCGCCACCACCCCTGGTTGGTCACCCGCTGGGCACGCGGCAGGGTCTCCCACAGCAGCGTGCCCTTTCGCGTGTCGAGGGCGGCGACCCTTCCGCTGGCGCTGGACAGATAGACCACGTGGGCGCGCGGGTCGTCGGTGACGTCGCTGGGCTGCTCCAGGCTCGTCCGGGTCTGCCACAGCCGCTCGCCCGTGCGGACCGACACCGCGGTGACCTGTCCGGACGACGTGGCGAACCACAGGGTGCCGCCCGAGAGCGCCGCGTTGCCCTCCAGCGGCTCCGCGAGCTTCACCGTGCTTTCCCTGCCGGTGTCCGGATCCAGCAGCCGGATCCGGGCGAAGGCGTCGTCCTCCTCGTCCTCGGTCGGTTCGAGGAAGACCAGCCGCCCGTCGTAGGCGCCGACGGGGGTAATGCCGCTCGGCACCGTCAGGCGTCGTACCGAGCCGTCGGCCGGGTCCAGCCTCAGCAGGAGCGTCTCCTTCACGGGCACCAAGTCGGGTCCGCACACCAGGTAGCGGTTCCCGCCGGTGTCCGCCGGGCTGCAGTGCCGGCCCCCGGGCAGCGGTGCCGTCCAGCGCCCGGCGCCGGTGCGCGGCGAGCGGGCGGTCACCGAGCGACCGCCGTCGTCCGGCACGATCACGAGGTCGCCGAAGAGATACGGGCGGACCGTGTCGACGTTCACCGTGCGGTGCCACAGCCGCTTGCCGGCCCGGGTGTCGAGGGCGGCGACCGTGACCTTGACGTCCTCCCCGTGGTCGGGACTGTACGTCTGCTCCACCAGCACCGCGTCGTCCGTGACACCGAGGACGGAGAAGCTGTACGACCCCTTGCCCGTACCGGGGGGCAGCACGTCGGCGCGCCAGCGGGCCTGTCCGGTCAGGGCGTCGAGGCGCACCGGCAGGACTCCGTCGCCCGCGCAGTAGAGGCCTCCCTCGTACAGATCGCACTCCGGGCCGTCCAACGACCCGGTCCCGGCGATGCCGTCTGCCCGCTTCACTCCCTGTGCGGCGGGAGCGTCCACTGTCGTCTGCCAGGGCTTCCAGCCGGCCGGGACGGCCGTCCACCGGGAGGGCGCGGACCCGGCGGGGTCCGTCCCGCCGCGTGAGTCGTCCCCGCCTGTTCCGGGTCCGAACAGCAGATAGCCCGTGAGGCCGAGCGCGAGGGCGGCGGCCGTGCCGGCCGTGGCCCACAGCCGCCGGGCACGGCTGCGGCGTCGGACGGCGGCCGGCGGGCCGGGGGCGGCGACCGCGGCGGGCCGGGTGCTGACCAGGGCCACCTCGTCCGTGCGCAACGGCACCGTGCTCTGGTCCTGCGCACCCGTCTCCGGCAGCGCCGCCACGAACTCCCGCGCCAGTTCGTCCAGTCCGGGCCGGTCCGCGGGGCTCTTGGCGAGGCAACGTGCCAGCAGTGCGTGCAGGGGTTCCGGGACGCCGTCCAGGACGGGGGCGTCATGGACCACCCGGTAGGCCGTCAGATAGGGGCTGTCGGCGTCGAAAGGCCCCCGGCCGGTGCTCGTGTACACGAGCAGGGCGCCCACGGAGAACACGTCGGAGGCCGGGCCCACCGATCGGGCGTCGGTGAGCTGCTCCGGCGACATGAACGGCGGGGTGCCGATCATCTGGCCGGTCTCGGTCAGGGTGTTGTGGTTCTCGGCCGCGCGGGAGATGCCGAAGTCGATGACGCGCGGGCCGTCCTCGGCCATCAGGACGTTCGCGGGCTTGAGGTCCCGGTGCACCACCCCCGCCCGGTGGATCTCCCGCAGTGCCTCCACCAGCCCGAGCGCCAGTCGGCGCAGCGCGGTGCCCTTCAGCGGGCCCTGGTCGCGGATCAGGGCGGCGAGGGAGGGGCCGGGCACGTACTGGGTCGCCATCCAGGGCCGTACCGCCTCCGGGTCCGCGTCCAGGACCGGCGCGGTGAAGGCGCCGCTCACCTTGCGGACGGACTCGATCTCCTGTCGGAAACGGGCGCGGAAGACCGCGTCCTCCGCGTACTGGGCGTGCACCACCTTGACGGCGACCTCGCGCCCCGAACGGGCCCGGCCGCGGTAGACGATCCCCATGCCCCCGGAGCCGAGCCGGCCGACCAGTTTGTACCCGCCGATCGACTTCGGGTCGTCCTTCTGCAGCGGCACGCCCGGTTCCTCTCCCCCGCGATGAGTCCGGGGTCAGGATACGTAACGGGAACACGGCGGCGGCCGGGTCCCGAACCGTGCTGTCCGGTTCGGGACCCGGCCGCCGAAAGGGCTCGCCGTCCGGGCTCGGCGAGGAGCCCGCGATCAGACGGACGCGGGCTCCGGCTCGTCCGAGGCCGGCGTCGCGTCGGGCCGCTCCCCGGTCTTCTTCGCCCGCTTCGCCGCGCGCTTCTTCGCCCGGCGCTCCTTGCGGAGCTCGACCATCGCGTAGAGCGTCGGGACGAGGAGCAGGGTGAGCAGCGTCGACGTCACCAGGCCGCCGATCACGACCACGGCCAGCGGCTGGGCGATGAAGCCGCCCTCGCCGGTGATGCCGAGGGCCATCGGCAGCAGGGCGAAGATCGTCGCCAGGGCGGTCATGAGGATCGGGCGCAGCCGGTGCCGGCCGCCCTCGATCACCGCTTCGACGACGCCGTGGCCCTGCTTGCGGTACTGGTTGATCAGGTCGATCAGCACGATCGCGTTCGTGACCACGATGCCGATCAGCATCAGCATGCCGATCATGGCCGGGACGCCCATCGGGGTGCCGGTGGCGATCAGCAGGCCGATCGCGCCGGTGGCGGCGAACGGGATGGAGACCAGCAGGATCAGCGGCTGGACCAGCGACCGGAAGGTCCCGACCAGCAGCATGAAGACGATCGCGATGGCCGCCAGCATCGCCAGGCCCAGGTTGACGAAGGCTTCGTCCTGGTCCTCGGAGACACCGCCGATCGACGCCGTGGCGCCGTCCGGGAGCTTCAGCGCGCTGATCTTCGACTGGAGCTGGGTGCTGACCGCGCCGGTGTTGTCGCCGGTCGGCTTCGCGGTGATGGTGGCCGCGCGCTGGCCGTCGATGCGGGTCATGGAGACCGGGCCGTCGACCAGCTCGACGGTGGCGATGTCGCCGAGCTTCACCGCTCCGCCCAGACGGAGGTCCTTCAGCTGCTTCAGGGTCTTGGCGGGCTCGGCCGAGCGGATGACGACGTCGCGCTCGGTGTCGTCCAGGACGGCCTTGGCCGCGGGGGTGCCGCGGACGGCCTGGGCGACGGCGCCGCCGAGGGTCTGGTCGTCGAAGCCGGCCGCGGCCGCCTTGTCGTTGGCCTTCACCGAGACGCGCGGCACGCTCTGCGACAGGTCGCTGGTGACGTCCGTGACGTCGTCGAGCGAGGCGACCGTCTTGCGGACCTCCTCGGACGCCGTACGCAGCACGTCGGCGTCGGCGGCCTTCACCACGACACTGAGGTCCTGGGCGCCGAACCCGTCGCCGGCGGTGATGGTGGTCGTGCCGATGCCCTTCAGCCCGGCCAGGCCCTTCTCGATGCCGTCCTGGACGTCCTCGGCCGACGCCGAGTCCTCCAGCATCACCTGGTACGAGGCCTGGTTGGTGTCCGTGCCGCCGCCGAAGGCGGCCATGAAGCCGGACGAGCCGATGGTGACCTGGTAGTCCTTCACGCCCTCGGTGCCGGCGAGCAGCTGCTCGACCTTCTTCGCCTGGACGTCGGTCGCCGCCAGGCTGGTGCCGGGCTTCAGCTCCTGCTTGACCGTGAGGACCTCGACCTCGCCCTGGTCGAAGAAGTTCGTCTTCAGCAGCGGTGCCATGCCGAACGTGCCGACCAGCACGACGATCGCGAGGGCCACGCTGGTGAGGCGGCGGCGGGTCGCGAAGCGCAGGACGGGAACGTAGACGCGCTGGAGGCGGCTCTTGGCCTCCTTCTCCTCGGCGATCCGGCGGGCCTCGTCCGCGTCCTCGGGGGTGCCCTTCGGCGGGCGCAGGAACCAGTACGACAGGACCGGCACGACCGTCAGGGAGACGAGGAGGGACGCCAGCAGCGCGGCCGTCACGGTCAGGCTGAACGAGCCGAACAGCTCGCCGACCATGCCGCCGACCAGGCCGATCGGCAGGAACACCGCGACCGTGGTGAGCGTCGAGGACGTCACCGCGCCCGCGACCTCACGGACGGCCTGGAGGATCGCCGAGTGGCGCTCCTCGCCGTAGCCGAGGTGGCGCTTGATGTTCTCCAGGACCACGATCGAGTCGTCGACGACGCGGCCGATGGCGATGGTCAGGGCGCCCAGCGTGAGGACGTTCAGCGACAGGTCACGCGTCCACAGCACGATCAGGGCGAGGACCACGGACAGCGGGATGGACACCGCGGTCACGAGGGTCGAGCGGATCGAGGCCAGGAAGACCAGGATCACCAGGACGGCGAAGAGCAGACCGAGCGCGCCCTCGGTGGTCAGGCCCTTGATGGACTTCGAGACCGCCGGGCCCTGGTCGCTGACGACCGTGAGGGTGGCGCCGGAGCCGAGGTCCTTGCGCAGGTCGGGCAGCTTGTCCTGGACGGCGTCGGAGATGGCGACCGCGCTGCCGTCGCGGTCCATGGTGACGGCGACGGCGAGGCTGGGCTTGCCGTCGGTACGGGTGAGGGAGTCGGCCGGGGCCTCCTGCTGCTTCACCGTGGCGACGTCGCCGAGGCGCACCGGCTTGCCCTTGCCGGGCTCGCCCGTGACCATCAGGTCCTGGATCTGCTTCAGCGAGGTGAGACCCCCGCCAACCTGGACGGTGCGGTTGGCACCGCCCTCGTCGAAGGAGCCGGCCGGGACGGTCGCGCCGCCCGCCTTGAGCGCCTGGGAGACGGACAGCGAGGTCAGACCCGCCTTGGCGAGCTTCGCGTCGTCGGGCGTGACGGTGACCTGGACGTCCCGGACCCCGTCGACGGTGACCTGGCCGACGCCGTCGATGCTCTTCAGGTCCGGCACGACGGTCTTGTCGAGCTGGTCGGCCAGGGCCTGCTGGTCCCGGCCGGAAGTGACGGCCAGGACGACGGTGGGGATGTCGTCCGTGGAACCGGCGACGACCTGCGGGTCGACGTCGTCGGGGAGCTGGACGCGGGCCCGGTTGACGGCCTGCTGGACGTCGGCGACCAGCTGCTCGGTGTCGTTGCCGTAGTCGAAGGACGCCATGATCACGGCGTTGCCCTCGCTGGCGGTGGAGGTGACGCCGCTGATGCCGTCGACGGCTTCGAGGGTGTCCTCGATGGGTTCGACGACCTGCTTCTCGACCACGTCCGGGGACGCGCCCTGGTACGGCGCCAGCACGGACACCATGGGCAGTTCGATGGTGGGCAGCAGCTGCTGCTTGAGCTGGGGTATCGCGATCGCCCCGAAGACGAGCGCGATGATCGACATCAGCCCGATCAAGGCCCGTTGCGCGAGGCTGAACCTGGACAGCCAGGACATGGGTGAGGGTCTCTCTTCTGTTTAGCGGCAGAAGCGGCAGCGGACGCGCAGATGAGCGCCCGCCCCTACACCCTGAGCCATGCGGGAGCCGGGTTTCGTAGGCCCCAGGTCCAAATCCTTATGCGGCGCATACTCCGGCCGCAGTACACCCGGGTCGAACTCACTCCACCCTTGGACGGACCAGACCGGATTCGTACGCGGTGACGACGAGCTGGGCGCGGTCCCGGGCTCCGAGCTTGGCCATGGCCCGGTTGACGTGCGTCTTCACCGTCAGCGGACTCACTTCGAGGCGCTCGGCGATCTCGTCGTTGGAGTGCCCGCCGGCGACCTGGACCAGCACCTCGCGCTCCCGGACGGTCAGCGAGTCGAGCCGTTCGCCGCGGGCCGGGTCGCGGTCGGCGTCGGCCGGGTCGTCGGTGGCGAGGAACCGGGCGATCAGGCCCGTGGTGGCCGCCGGGGAGAGCAGGGCCTGCCCGCCGGCCGCGATACGGATGGCGCTCAGCAGTTCCTCGGGCTCGGAGCCCTTGCCGAGGAAGCCGGAGGCGCCCGCCCGCAGCGACTGCACGACGTAGTCGTCGACCTCGAACGTCGTCAGGATGACCACCCGGACGTCGGCGAGCTCGGGGTCGGCGCTGATCAGGCGGGTCGCGGCGAGGCCGTCGGTGCCGGGCATGCGGATGTCCATGAGCACGACGTCGGCGTGCTGCTCCTTGGTCAGCCGGACCGCTTCCGCGCCGTCGGCGGCCTCGCCGACCACCTCCATGTCGGGCTCGGAGTCGACGAGCACGCGAAAGGCGCTGCGCAGCAGCGCCTGGTCGTCGGCGAGCAGGACACGGATGGTCATGCGGGGTCCTCCCCGGTCGGTGTGCGGTTCTTGAGCGGCAGGATCGCATGGACGCGGAAGCCGCCGCCGTAGCGGGGACCGGTGGTGAGGGTGCCGCGCAGGGCGCTGACCCGCTCACGCATGCCGAGCAGCCCGTGGCCGCCACCGCTGTCCTGGGTCTCGTTCTCGCCGCTGCCGTCGTCGAGCACGGTGATCTCGATGTTCGGTCCGACGCGTACGACGCTGACCTCGGCCTTGGCCTGGGGCCCGGCGTGCTTCTGCACGTTGGTGAGGGCCTCCTGGATGATCCGGTAGGCGGCCAGGCCGACGGCGGCGGGGAGGGTGGTGCCCTGGTCGGCGCGGGCGACCTCCACGTGCAGGCCGGCGCTGCGGAAGGTGCCGGTGAGTTCGTCGAGGCGGTCCAGGCCGGGGGCGGGTTCGGTGGGGGCCTCCGGGTCACCGGACTGCCGGAGCAGGCCGACGGTGGCGCGCAGTTCGTTGAGCGCGGAGCGGCTGGCCTCGCGGACGTGCGCGAGGGCCTCCTTGGCCTGGTCGGGCCGCTTGTCCATGACGTGGGCGGCGACCCCGGCCTGCACGTTGACCAGGGCGATGTGGTGGGCGACCACGTCGTGCAGGTCCCGGGCGATGCGCAGGCGTTCCTCGGCGACCCGGCGGCGGGCCTCCTCCTCGCGGGTGCGCTCGGCCCGCTCCGCGCGTTCCCGGATGGCCTGGACGAAGGCGCGGCGGCTGCGGACGGCGTCACCGGCGGTGGCGCCGATACCGGTCCAGGCGAAGATGCCGAGGTTCTCCTGGGCGTACCAGGGCAGAGGTCCGGCGACCATGGCGGCGCCGGTCAGCACGGTCATCGTGAGCAGGCCGACCCGCCAGGTGGTGGGGCGGTCGGTGGTGGAGGCGACGGTGTAGAGGGCGATCACGGCGGACATCGCGACGGGGGTGCGGGGGTCGCCGGTGACGGACTCGACGACGGACAGCGTGCCCGTGAGGGCGAGGACCGCCATGGGGGCGCGGCGGCGGAAGACCAGGGCCGCGGCGCCGAGGGTCATGAGGAGGAGGCTGAGGAGGTCGGGGGTGCGCAGGACCCAGTTGACGCTGTCGCGGTGCCGGGGTTCCACGAAGGAGCCGGCGACCATGCAGACCAGGACGGCGAGGGCGAGGATGGCGTCCAGGGCCAGGGGGTGCGCCTTGGCCTGGTGTTTGGCCCGCGCGAGGGTGCTCACGGGTGTTTACGGTAGCTGGGCGGGGGGCTGGGCCCCCAGCCCCCTGCCGGCCCGCCCATGGGTGCCCGGACTCAGCCCGGAATCAAGCCGTCGTCGCTGAGGAGCTCCCGGACTTCCTCCAGCGTCGCGTCGGGGGACGGCAGGATCAGTTCCGACGGTTCCAGGGAGTCGTCCGGGAGGGGGTCGCCCAGGTCGCGGACCCTGGTCAGCAGGGCCTGGAGGGTGCGGCGGAAGCCGGGGCCGTCGCCGTTCTCCATTTCCGCCAGGAGTTCGTCGTCCAGCTTGTTCAGCTCGGCGAGGTGGCCGTCGGCCAGACTCACCTGGCCCTCCCCCATGATCCGTACGATCATGTCGCCCTCCTAGGCGTGGACCCCTACTGCTTGTCGAAGCGCGGAGTGTCCTGCGGCTGCTGCTGGGACTGCTGCCCGTTCGAGCCGCCTTCGATGGCCTGCTGCCCGCTGCCCGAGCCTCCAGCCAGTTCGGCCTTCATGCGCTGCAGTTCCAGCTCTACATCCGTACCACCGGAGAGCCGGTCCAGCTCGGCCTGGATGTCGTCCTTGTGCATCCCGGACTGGTCGTCGAGCGCCCCGGAGGCGAGCAGCTCGTCGATCGCGCCGGCCCGGGCCTGGAGCTGGGCCGTCTTGTCCTCGGCGCGCTGGATCGCCAGGCCGACGTCGCCCATCTCCTCGGAGATGCCGGAGAAGGCCTCGCCGATCCGGGTCTGCGCCTGCGCCGCCGTGTACGTCGCCTTGATCGTCTCCTTCTTCGTACGGAAGGCGTCGACCTTGGCCTGGAGCCGCTGGGCCGCGAGGGTGAGCTTCTCCTCCTCGCCCTGGAGCGTCGCGTGCTGGGTCTCCAGGTCGGTCACCTGCTGCTGGAGGGCGGCGCGGCGGGAGAGCGCTTCCCGGGCCAGGTCCTCGCGGCCCAGCGCGAGCGCCTTGCGGCCCTGGTCCTCGAGCTTGCCGGACTGCGACTGCAACTGGTTCAGCTGCAGCTCCAGGCGCTTGCGGCTGGTCGCCACGTCGGCGACGCCGCGGCGGACCTTCTGGAGCAGCTCGAGCTGCTTCTGGTACGAGTAATCGAGGGTCTCGCGCGGGTCCTCGGCCCGGTCAAGGGCCTTGTTCGCCTTCGCGCGGAAGATCATCCCCATACGCTTCATGACACCGCTCATGGGCTTCGCGCGCCCCCTTCTGACCGACTCCGGCAGCTGCTCCTGCGACAGAACCCACAGTACGGGCCCTGCATCCATTACCGCACTGTTCGGGGACGGATGCGCTCATCCCCAAGGACGACTGCGTACGCTCCCGCTCCGGCGTAGGGAGTAGGTGGTCCCCGGGGTTACCGGAGCCGTACACCCCGGGAAACATCCGGAGGCGTACGCAACGTCCCCTCTGTCCCCTTACTGACGACTGGTGTTGCCGGATCGTTCCCCACGAGGCTGGGGTCCATGCCCCAAAGCCCTTACCCTTGGGTTTTGTGTTCCGTAGCCGTGCGAAGGATGAGAAGGCCCAGGACGCCGACAAGGCGCCGGTGACCGACTCCAGTCAGCCCCGTCACCCCGAGGCCCCCAAGGGCCGCCCCACGCCCAAGCGCAGCCAGGCCCAGTCCTCGCGCCGCAGCGTGGCCAACACGTCGATGACGCGCAAGGAGGCCGCCAAGCGACAGCGCGAGGAGCGCCGTACCACGATGGAGCGGCAGCGCCAGGCGCTGGCGAGCGGCGACGAGCGCTATCTGCCCGCGCGGGACAAGGGACCGGTCCGCCGGTTCGCGCGCGACTTCGTCGACTCCCGGTTCAACATCGCGGAGTTCTTCCTGCCGATGGCCGTCGTCATCCTCGTGCTGAGCATGGTGCGGGTGGCCTCGCTGCAGAACGTCGCGTTGCTGCTGTGGCTCGTGGTGATCGTGCTGATCGTGCTCGACTCGTTCGTCACGTCCTTCCGTCTGAAGAAGCAGCTGAACGAGCGCTTCGCGGGTGAGAACAAGCGCGGCGCCGTCGCCTACGCCCTGATGCGCTCCCTCCAGATGCGTCGGCTCCGGCTGCCGAAGCCGCAGGTCAAGCGCGGAGAGCGGCCCTGACCACGACGCAGTTCTCCGGGGGTGCGGCGGATGCCTGGCTGGACAAGCTGGGCGGGCTGCGCGATGTCGTCCGTCAGGAGCTGGTGACTCGCCAGCTGGACGAGCAGATAGTCGGCCGGTTCCCGGTCGGTCAGCGCCTGCGGGTGCTGGACGTGGGAATGGGCCAGGGCACCCAGGCGCTGCGGCTGGCCCGGGCCGGACACCAGGTGACCGGTCTGGAGCAGGACGCGACGATGGTCGCCGTGGCCCGGGAGGCCCTCGCCGGGGAACCGGAGGGCATCCGGGAGCGGATGCGGATCATCGAGGGCGACGGCCGCGACACCGGTGTGCACTTCCTGCCGGGCAGTTTCGACGTGGTGCTGTGCCACGGCGTCCTCATGTACGTCGAGGAGCCCGACCCGCTGCTGGCGGGCCTCGCCCGGATGCTCGCGCCGGGCGGGCTGCTGTCCCTGCTCGTGCGCAACGGGGACGCGCTCGCGATCCGGCCGGGCCTGTCCGGTGACTGGTCCGGTGCGCTGGCGGCCTTCGACACGACCGCCTATCGCAACCGGCTGGGGCTCGACGTGCGGGCCGACCGGCTGAAGGACCTGACGTCGACGCTCGCGGGCATCGGGGCGCCGCTGCACGTCTGGTACGGGGTGCGGGTGTTCACCGACACGGCGCCGGACGACGCGCAGGCCCCGGCCGACGTGGAGACGCTGCTCGCGGTGGAGGAGAAGGCCGGGCGAACCGATCCGTACCGCGGGGTGGCCGCGCTGCTGCACCTGTGCGGCGTGCGCGGCTGACCACCCGCGGAAGAGGGGGTGGTGGGCGAGGGCCGTCGGCCCCCGCCCACCGGGCTCACGCCTCGGCCGCGTGCAGGCTCATCGGCCCGTAGATCTCCGTGACGTCCTCGAACAGCCTCACCTGGTCGGCGCCGCCCTCCTCGAGGGCCTTCCAGTGCTCCCCGATCCAGGACTCGGCGTCCCCCTGGGTGGGGAAATCCTCCGGCGTCACCGCGGGCTGGACCTCCGTCCCGTCGGTCTTCTCGAACCGCCACGTCCATGCCGCCATGTACGCCTCCCATGTGTGTGAGCACACTGCACAGCGAAAGCCGGATCTTGGTCCGGCCCCTCTCAGAGCGTAAGCGCTCCGCTGGGTTCGGCGTTATACGCCTTGCGGGGTGCGGGGCGGACGGACGCGTGCAGGTCGTCGTGGGCTGAGCGCGCCCGCGCGGCGGAGCCGCACATCGACACGGCCCGCGCCCCTTAGGGGCGTCTCCATCACGCGTGACCCATGGCCACGGGTGAGAATCGGGGCGTGGAACTTACTCTGCTCGGCACCGGTGCCCCCGCGGGTCTCCCCCGCCCCGACTGTCCCTGTGCGGCCTGTGCGGCGGCTCTCGGGCCGGATGCGCGGGCGGCCACCGCGCTGCTTCTGGACGGGGCGCTGCTGCTCGACCTGACGCCGGGCGCGGCGTTCGCGGCGGCGCGGGCGGGCCGTTCCCTGACCGGCGTGCGGCAGGTGCTGTTGTCGCATCCGCACGACGGGCCGGCGGTCGAGGTGCCCGCGGGACTGCCGCAGCCCGGACGGGTGCCGGACGGGCGGGAGTTGACGCTCCTGACGGGGCACCGGGTTCGGGCGGTGGCGCTGGACGCGCCGGGCACGGGGTACGCGGTGACCGGGCCGGAGGGGCAGCGGCTGCTGTATCTGCCGCCGGGCGGGGCGCCCGCGGGTCTGGCGGACGCGGCCGAGTCGTACGACATGGTGCTCGCGGACGTCGTGGGGCGGCCGGACGCGCTGGCGAAACTGCGGGCGGTGGGGGCGATCGGGCCGACGACCGACGTGCTCGCCGTCCATCTGGACCACGACGTGCCGCCCGGCCCGGAGCTCGGGCGGCGGCTCGCGGCGGCCGGGGCGCGGGCCGTGCCGGACGGGGTGACGCTGGCGGTGGGGGCGTACGAGGACGTGCCGGACGTGCCGCGGCGGACGCTGGTGCTGGGCGGGGCCCGGTCGGGCAAGTCGGTGGAGGCCGAGCGGAGGCTGGAGGCCTTTCCGCACGTGCTGTACGTGGCGACGGGCGGGGCGCGCAACGGGGACACGGAGTGGTCCTCGCGGGTGGCGGCGCACCGGGAGCGGCGGCCGGGGTCGTGGCAGACGGTCGAGACCTGCGATCTGGTGCCGCTGCTGAAGGAGGAGGGGCCGCCGCTGCTGGTCGACTGCCTGTCGTTGTGGCTGACGGACGCGATGGACTCCGTCGGGGCGTGGGACGACGCGGTGTGGGCGGAGCGGGGCGAGAAGGCCCTGCGGGAGCGGGTGCGGGAGCTGACCGAGGCGATGCGGGGCACCCGGCGGACGGTGGTCGCCGTGTCGAACGAGGTGGGGTCGGGGATCGTGCCGTCGACGGCGTCGGGGCGGCGGTATCGCGATGAACTCGGGCGGCTGAACGCGGGGTTCGCGGCCGAGTGTGAGCATGTGCTGCTGGTGGTGGCGGGGCAGGCGGTGGTGCTGCGGGGCTGACCGGGGCCCCGCGGCTTCCCTTCTCCCGGCCCGGGCTACGGGGCTGTGCGGGCGATCACCCGGTATGTGTTCGCGAAGCGGGTGCGGCGGGTCACCGGGGCGATGAGGTGGTCGGCCAGCGCCGCCACGGCGACCAGGGGCATGCCCGCGCGGAGCAGGGCCGCGCGGGTGTGCCGCTGGACGGGGGGCGGGGGGATGGCCCGCCAGGGGGTGTCCGGGGCCGGCAGGGCGTGGGAGAGGGCCAGGGACGTGGCGCCCGCGAGGTCGTGGGGGACGTGGACCGGGCGGTGGTCGAGCGTCAGGATCGTGCAGCCGGCCGACTCCAGTTCCGCGCGGACGTTCTGCGGGGGCAGCAGGTGGAGGTGGCGGGGCTGGTCGTAGGGGAGCCACCAGCGGCCCAGCAGGGCGGCGAAGACGCTGCGGGGGCTCAGGGTCTCGATGAGCAGGTGGCCGCCCGGGCGCAGGACGCAGAGGGCGGCCCGGAGTTCCGCCCGGGGGTCGGGCGTGCCCTCCAGGTGGTGGAGCATGCTGACCACGTCGTAGCGGGCGCGCAGCGGGGCGGCGATCCTGGGGTCCGTCAGGCGGCCGACGTGGGCCTCCTCGACGCGGTCGGCGGTGCGGGCGCGCACCACGCGCGGGGTGGGGTCCAGGCCGTCGAAGGCGGTGTAGGGGAAGAACTGCCGGGCCGTGGCCGGGAAGCGGGCGTGGCCCGTGCCGACGTCGAGCCAGCTCTCCGGCTCGCCGCAGCGCAGCATCGCGCGGGCCGCCGAGCGGTGTCGGCGCGGGCTGCCGCGCAGGGCGAGGAGGCCGTCGCTCGCCGGGTCCCTGGGCGCCCCGCGCACGGTCCGGTGGTAGAGGGCGAGGCCCTCCATCGTGAGGCGGGGGTTCTGGAAGGTGTGGCCGCACTCCCGGCACGCGTCGACGGTGAAGCTGCCCGGCTTGTACTGCCGCAGGTCACCGGTGCGCAGCCGGTTGCGCAGCCGGTCGGAGCCGCACCAGGGGCAGTCCTCCCGGCGCGGTTCGTGGACCCGTGTGGTCGCTTGGGGGACGGGGGGTGCTGAGGAGGCGGGATGTGCGGTCATGGGCGGCTCCCGGGCGCGACGGCGTACGACTGCTGCGTACGGCGAGGACGTACGGCGGGGACGTCGCACCGGCCACGTACGACAATCCTCTGCAAAACGGAACGTATGGGATGCCGATCTTGGGTGCAACGATGTCGCCGTGACGGAGTGGTCATGTGGCGCCGTGCTGTTCGACCGGGGCCGGTACTGTTCGGCGAATGAGCTCGCTTAATCTCGACGACTTCACCGATCTGATCGAGCGTCCGGACGGCGGGATCCGCCGTGACGCCGAGGCACGCCGGGAGCGACAGATCGTGCCGCCCGGGTCGCTGGGCCGCCTCGACGAACTGGGTGAGTGGCTTGCGGCGGCGCAGTCCGCCGTGCCGGTCCGGCCGGTCGAACGGCCGCGGGTGGTGCTCTTCGCCGGTGACCACGGCATCGCCGAGCTGGGCGTCTCGGCCCGGTCGGCGGGCGGCGCCGGGGAGTTGGTGCGCGAGGTGCTGGAGGGCGGCCGGCCCGTGTCGGTGCTGGCACGGCGGCTGGGCGTGCCGGTGCGGATCGTCGACATGGCCCTGGACTGCGATCCCGAGAGCCTGCCGGAGGACGTCGTACGGCACCGGGTGCGGCGCGGCAGCGGGCGGATCGACATCGAGGACGCGCTGACGCCGGAAGAGGCGGAGGCGGCGTTCCGGGCCGGGGTCGCGGTGGCCGATGAGGAGGCCGACTCCGGTACGGACCTGGTGGTACTCGGCGATGTGAGCGTCGGCGGGACCACGGTGGCCGGCGTGCTGGTCGCGGCGCTGTGCGGGGTCGACGCGTCGGTCGTCACCGGGCGCGGTGGGCTGGCGATCGACGACCTGGCGTGGATGCGCAAGTGCGCGGCGATCCGGGACGCGCTGCGCCGGGCCCGGCCGGTGCTCGGGGACCAGTTGCAGCTGCTGGCCGCGGTGGGCGGGGCCGATGTCGCCGCGATGACGGGCTTTCTGCTGCAGAGCGCGGTGCGCAAGCTGCCGGTGGTGCTCGACGGGGTCGTGACGGCCGCGTGCGCGCTGGTCGGGCAGCGGATCGCGTTCCGGGCGCCGGACTGGTGGCTGGCCGCGCACGACAGCGGCGAGCCCGGGCAGGCCAAGGCGCTGGACCGGATGGCCCTGGAGCCGCTGCTGACCCACGGGGTGACCGTCGGGGAGGGCGCGGGCGGTCTGCTGGCGCTGCCGCTCGTGCAGGCCGCGGCCGCGCTGGCCGCGGAGCTGCCCGAGAAGCCGAAGGAGTCCGAGGAACTCGGGGAGCAGGCCGGGCCGGACGGGTCCGAGGCGCCGGCCGAGCAGTAGAGGCGCCCCCGGCGCAGGGGCAGCGCCGAGATCCAGGTCACTCACGCCTGGCTCAACTTCGTCCCGTTCCGGTCGGTCTTGGAACGTGGTGTCGGTTTGACTGAGTCGCAGACACCCTCAGACGTTTCGACGCACGGACGAGGACGACCGCCGGATGACCACGCTCGCCCGCTGGGCCCGCGCCGAATGGGGTGCGCTGTACGCGGCGGTGCGCGGGCCGCTGGCCGCGCGGCGCCGGCGGGCCGTGCCGATGGCGGTCACGGCCGTGTGTCTCACGGCCGTGCTGCACTTCGCGCACAACCAGTCATGGGGTTACCGGTTCGTGCAGAGCGTCGGCGCCGTGCGGGCCGAGGACCCGTTGTGGCTGGCGCTGCTGCGGACGCCGCTGTCGCTGTTCGTGCCCGCGCTGGATCTGCCGGTGTGGGGCGCGCTCGTGCAGATCCTGCTGGTGTTCGGCATCGCCGAGCTGTGCCTGGGCTGGTGGCGGACGCTGGCCATCGCCTATGTCGCGACGCTCGCGGGGACCCTGTACGCGCGCCTGGGCATCCTCCTCGGCCCGCACTCCCCGCTCGGCCTGCCCGCCTCGGACGCCTGGGTGGTGGACACCGGGCCGTCGGCGGCGGTGGTGGGCCTGGCCGTGTTCCTGGGCTGGCGCTACCGGGCGTACGTCACGGCCTCGGTGGTGATCGCGGCGATGGTGGTCGAGGTCGTACTCAAGGAGAACCTCGCGGGCAAGGAGCACCTCGCGGCGATCGCGGCGGTGCTGGTGCTGTGCGCGGTCGGCGAACTGCGTCAGCGGCGTTCGAGGGAGCGGGCCGGTTCGGGGTCGGGCGCGCCGCCGATCCAGTCCTGAAAGGCGCGCCGGGGGCCCACCCAGCGGCGGTCGTGGTGGTAGGCCCGCAAGCCGGATTTCGCCCGGGCGCGGGGGCGGTTCCGGTAGAACCGCTTGGCCCACGGGGAGGTGGGGCGGGCCAGCCGTACGGCGCCGATCAGGGCGACGAGGGGGATGATCAGGCCCAGGACGGCGATGCGGACCTTGCCCTTGAACAGGGCGACGAGGGCGAACGCGAAGTTCACGAGGACGTTGACGAGGACGACGGCGCGGTTCTGCTGCTGGTCGTCATTGAGGTCGTTGACGCCGAGCGGCGAGAACCCGATCAGGAGCAGGCCGACCAGCGAGGCGGTGAGGACGACCATCTCCACGCTCTTGCGGCCGTCCGGGGTCCAGTAGACGTCGGCGAGGTGCAGGACCAGGGCGAACTCGTCGAGGACCAGGCCCGCGCCGATGCCGAAGATCACCGCGGCCAGTGCCGAGCCGAAGCCGTACTGGCCACCGGCGACCGCGCCGAAGCCGCCGACGATCGTCAGGATGACGCCGGGGACCACGTGGTGGACGTGGACACCGCCGCTGCCGCTGATGTTGCGGAAGGGGCCCTTCCCCGCCCGGATGAGACGGGTGATGCCACGGGTGATCACGAAGGTCAGGACGAAGGAGACGAGAGCGAGGAGCAACGGCAGCTTGCCGGGTTCCATGATGTTCCGCTCGAACCATCCCATATGTGAACTTTATCCTCGGCTGCCGTTCCCGCCCTCCTGACCGGCCGGTAGCCTGCGCCGGTGCCCACCACTTCGCCCCTCGACGGCCTCCGCTTCGCCTTCGGCACCCTCACGGTGATCCCCGTCCGGGTGACCCGGTGGGACCGGGAGGCCGCGCGCGGCGGCATGCTGTGCGCCCCGCTGGCCGGTCTCGCGGTCGGTACCGCCGCCGCCGGGCTCGGGCTGGTGCTGCTGTTCCTCGGTGCGGGCGCCCCGCTCGCCGCCGTGGCGACCGTCGCCGTGCCGGCCGTCCTCACCCGGGGGCTGCATCTCGACGGGCTCGCGGACACCGCCGACGGGCTGGGCAGCGGCAAGCCCGCCGAGGACGCGCTGCGGATCATGAAGCAGTCGGACATCGGGCCGTTCGGGGTCATCGCCCTCGTCCTCACCCTGCTCGCGCAGGTCGCCGCGCTCGCCCAGGTGTACGACGCCTCCTGGGCCCGGGGCGCGTGCGCCGCCGTCGTCTCGGCGACCCTCGCCCGGCTGGCCCTGACCCTGGCGGCCCGGGCCGGGGTGCCGGCGGCTCGGCCGGAGGGGCTGGGGGCGGCGGTCGCGGGGGTGGTGCCGCCGCGGGGGGCCGCGGTCACCGCCGTGGCCGTCGCCGGGGCCGCCGCGGCGGCCGGTGCCCTCTTCGGGCCGTACGACGTGATCCGGGCCGTGCTCGCGGTCGTCCTCTCCCTGGCCGCCGCCGAGGCGCTGCTGCGGCACTGCACCCGGCGCTTCGGCGGCGTCACGGGGGACGTCTTCGGCGGTCTGGCGGAGACGGCGGCGACCACGGCGCTGGTCGTTCTGTCACTGGGCTGAAACGATCTCCTCGTCCCCCTCCTGCACGGGCCTCCCAGCCGCTAGCTTCCTGCCCCGACACACCATTGATCGGGGGACGTTCATGCCGAAGCTGCGCCGGGTCCTGGCCTGGTTCGTCGATTTCGCGCTGGTCGTGGCGCTGGCCTCAGCGCTCGCCGTGCTCACCTTCCACCGGGTCTCCGCGCTCGTCACCGACGTGCCCGAACTGGCCACCCGCGGCGGCTTCGACCTGCTGACCTCGCGCGGTGACGTGCTCGACGCCTCCCAGGACCTGGGTCTTTCGCTGTGGAACAAGTCGGTGCTCTACGTCGAGCAGGCCTTCGGGCTGCTGGTGCTGACGGTGTTCCTCTACCAGTGGGCCTGCCTGGCCCTGGCCGGGCGCACGATCGGCAAGGCCCTGACCGGGCTGAAGGTCACCCCGAACCTCCCGCGCAGGGTCAGGGCCGCCCGGCGCGCCGCGGTCACCACCGCCGCGGACGTCGCCGTGTACGCCGTGGCCTGCGTGCTGCTGGTGGAGGGTCAGGTCGTGCTGTCGGTGCTGGTGTGGGCGGCCGCGGTGACGCTGTTCCTGCTGAACGCGCTGCCGGTCCTCTCCCCCGGCCGCCGGTCGTTGGCCGACCGGGTCGCGGGCACCGCGGTCACCGGGATCTGGCTCAGCAGGCCCGTCGCCACACCCCTAGTTCGTACTTCTTGAGCAGTGAACTGAGCTTCAGGCGGCGCGAGTCGGCGCAGAAGCGGGCGGTGGGAAGTTCGTACTCGACGTGGAAGACGGCCTTGCCCGCGGCGGTGAACGGCTTCAGGGCCGCGCACTCGCCGTACTGGGCACACTGTTCGTTGACCGCGAAGTCGAAGTCCCCGACCAGTTCCGGGATCTGGTCCAGGTCGTTCTTCAGGCCGACGGCCAGACCCCGGTCGTGGGCCAGCCGGGCGATGAGGCGGTTGTAGCGCAGCTGGTCGGTGGCGGTGAGCGGGAAGCCCGTGTCGTTGCGGTAGCCGTCCATGTTGTCGGGCTCCACCGCGTCGAAGCCCTTGTCGCGGCACATGTCGATCCGGGCCGCCATGAGCGGCTCCAGGACGTCGGCGCGGCGGATGTCGAGCCAGCGCTCGCCCTTCCAGCCGTTGCCGCGACCGAGAACGGATGCCGGGAAGTCGCCGGCGTCCGGGCGGAACTCCTCCCAGGCGCCCGTGGAGAGGTAGCAGATGACCTTGCGGTCGTCGCGGTGCAGCCGGGTGACCGTCTCCTCGGAGTGGTCGAAGCCGTCGATGTCGTAGACCGGCACGTCGACGGTGGCGTCCAGGCGTCCGCTGAGCTGCCACTGCCAGGCGGTGCCGGGGCGGGGCTGCCAGCGGGGGCCGGGCTTGTCGTCGGAGGTCCGGGCGCAGCCCGCGAGGAGCAGGACGAGCAGAGTGACGAGCAGGGACGGGCGTCTCACGGGGTGTTCTCCAGGGTGGGGGGCAGCGTGCCCCAAGGATGATCTCCGGTTCCGGGGACCGCGCAGTGCAGCGCCGCACCGCGCGCCCGGGCCGGGGCTTCCGGGTCGGCGTCGGGCGGGACGTCGTACACCAGGTGGCACAGCCGTACGTCCGGGCCGCCCGGCCACGGCTGCGGGATCTGTGCGCGGTACGAGGCCCAGGTGCCCTCGCGGGCAAAGCGGCGAGCAGGGCGCTCACCGGATCGCGAAGAGTGTGACCCGGTTCACCGGTGTGAGGGATCAAGAATTGGCCACTACGCCACCGACAGGTGAACGCCCGCAGGAATGAGCGAACGGGGCCACGCGCGTAGTCTCGTCGTCGAGTGTTCGCCGTACCGGGGAAGGCCCCGTGAATACCGGACCCTGAGGTCGCAATAGGGTCGGCAGTCGGGCCCGGTCGACCCACACCGCTCGACCACTGCAACTTCACATCGGAAGCGAGATTTCACCACCGTGACTGCTCTCACTCTCAGCACCTCCGCGGCGCCCGGCCTGCGGGCCGACGCGATCGTGATCGGTGTCGCCAAGGGTGCCAAGGGACCGGTCGTCGCACCGGGCGCCGAGGCCGTGGACAAGGCGTTCGACGGCAGGCTCGCCGGCGTTCTGGAGACTCTCGGCGCCTCCGGCGGCGAGGGCGAGGTGACGAAGCTGCCGGCGCCGTCCGGCTTCAAGACACCGCTCGTCCTGGCGGTCGGACTGGGCGCGGTCCCCGAGAAGGACGCCGAGTACGGCACCGAGGCCCTGCGCAAGGCCGCCGGCGTCGCCGCCCGCGCCCTGGCCGGGTCGAAGAAGGCCGCCTTCGCGCTGCCGCTGGACGACGCCGCCGACGCCGGTGCGATCGGGGAGGGCGCGCTGCTCGGCGCGTACTCCTTCGACGCCTACAAGGACAACGGCAAGGATCCCAAGGCGAAGAACGGCAAGGCTCCCCTCGCCGAGATCGTCCTGCTCGGCGGCAAGCCGCGCGACAAGGCGTACAAGGCCGCCCTCGAGCGTGCCGTCGCCGTGTCCGAGGAGCTCAACCGCTCCCGCGACCTGGTCAACACCCCGCCGAACGACCTGAACCCCGAGTCGTTCGCCGCGATCGCCCAGGCCGCGGCCAAGGAACACGGCATCAAGATCCAGGTGCTCGACGACAAGGCCCTGACCAAGGGCGGCTACGGCGGCATCCTCGGCGTCGGCTCCGGCTCCGCGGCCACCCCGCGCCTGGTCAAGCTGTCGTACACCTCCTCCAAGGCGAAGAAGCACCTCGCCTTCGTCGGCAAGGGCATCACCTACGACTCGGGCGGCATCTCGCTGAAGCCGGCCGGTCACAACGAGACGATGAAGTGCGACATGGCCGGTGCGGCCTCGGTGTTCGCCGCGGTCGTCGCCGCCGCGCGTCTCGGCCTGGAGGTCAACGTCACCGGCTGGCTCGCCCTGGCCGAGAACATGCCCTCCGGGTCCGCGACCCGTCCGGGTGACGTGCTGCGGATGTACAGCGGCAAGACGGTGGAGGTGCTCAACACCGACGCCGAGGGCCGGCTGGTGCTGGCCGACGCGCTGTGGGCGGCGTCGCAGGAGAAGCCGGACGCGATCGTGGACGTGGCGACGCTGACCGGGGCGATGGTGCTGGCGCTGGGCAACCGGACGTTCGGGATCATGGGCAACGACGACGCGTTCCGCGCGGCGCTGTGCGAGGCCGCCGAGGAGGTCGGGGAGCCGGCGTGGCCGATGCCGCTGCCGGAGCACCTGCGCAAGGGGATGGACTCGGCCACGGCCGACATCGCGAACATGGGTGAGCGGATGGGCGGCGGGCTGGTCGCCGGTCTGTTCCTGCGCGAGTTCGTGGGCGAGGGCATCACCTGGGCGCACCTGGACATCGCCGGGCCGGCCTTCAACGAGGGCGGGCCGTTCGGGTACACGCCGAAGGGCGGCACGGGGACGGCTGTGCGGACGCTGGTGCGGCTGGCCGAGCTGACGGCTGCCGGGGATCTGGGCTGACCTTCGCCTGAGAGCTCGGTCTCGCCCGTCGTGTGGCGAGTGCGGGGGCGTGGGGGCTGTTCGCGCAGTTCCCCGCGCCCCTTGGGTCGGCTGCCCTCGCGCCCACGCGGCGCAGCCGCAGATCAAACACAGCCCCGCGCCCCTTGGGTCGGCTGCCCTCGCGCCCACACGACGGAGCCGCAGATCAAACACAGCCCCGCGCCCCTCGGGCACTGCCCTTGGGGCATCTCGCGGCGTGGCTCATCTGAACGTGGGGCGTCTCACACCGCAGCCCGGCGTCTCCTTGTGTGCCGACAAGTGCGAAGATGGGGCTCGGCAGGACAGGGCCCCACCGAAGGGCCGAAGAACGAGCGGCCGGACACCAGCCGCCTGCCGGTCGTCGAAGACCGGCTCACGGCGCACATGCATGGAGGACGTGACGTGGCGAACGACGCCAGCACCGTTTTCGACCTAGTGATCCTCGGCGGTGGCAGCGGTGGTTACGCCGCGGCCCTGCGCGGGGCGCAGCTGGGCCTGGACGTCGCCCTGATCGAGAAGGACAAGGTCGGCGGAACCTGCCTGCACCGGGGATGCATCCCCACCAAGGCCCTGCTGCACGCGGGCGAGATCGCCGACCAGGCCCGCGAGAGCGAGCAGTTCGGTGTGAAGGCCTCCTTCGAGGGCATCGACATCGCCGGGGTCCACAAGTACAAGGACGGCGTGATCGCCGGCCTGTACAAGGGCCTGCAGGGGCTCGTCGCCTCCCGGAAGGTGACGTACATCGAGGGTGAGGGCCGCCTGTCCTCCCCCACGTCCGTCGACGTGAACGGCCGCCGCGTCGAGGGCCGCCACATCCTGCTCGCGACCGGCTCCGTGCCGAAGTCGCTGCCCGGCCTGGACATCGACGGCAACCGGATCATCTCCTCCGACCACGCCCTCGTCCTGGACCGCGTGCCGAAGTCCGCGATCATCCTGGGCGGCGGTGTCATCGGCGTCGAGTTCGCCTCCGCGTGGAAGTCCTTCGGCACCGAGGTCACGATCGTCGAGGGCCTGAAGCACCTCGTCCCGGTCGAGGACGAGAACTCCTCCAAGCTGCTGGAGCGCTCGTTCCGCAAGCGTGGCATCAAGTTCAACCTGGGCACCTTCTTCCAGAAGGCCGAGTACACCCAGGACGGCGTCAAGGTCACCCTCGCCGACGGCAAGGAGTTCGAGGCCGAGGTCCTGCTGGTGGCCATCGGCCGCGGCCCGGTCTCCCAGGGCCTCGGCTACGAGGAGCAGGGCGTCGCGATGGACCGCGGCTACGTCCTGGTCGACGAGTACATGCGCACGAACGTGCCGACCATCTCCGCCGTCGGTGACCTCGTCCCGACCCTCCAGCTCGCGCACGTCGGCTTCGCCGAGGGCATCCTGGTGGCGGAGCGCCTGGCCGGTCTGAAGACCGTTCCGATCGACTACGACGGTGTCCCGCGGGTGACGTACTGCCACCCGGAGGTCGCCTCCGTGGGTATCACCGAGGCCAAGGCCAAGGAGATCTACGGCGCGGACAAGGTCGTCGCTCTGAAGTACAACCTCGCGGGCAACGGCAGGAGCAAGATCCTGAACACCGCGGGCGAGATCAAGCTCGTCCAGGTCAAGGACGGTGCCGTCGTCGGCGTCCACATGGTCGGCGACCGCATGGGCGAGCAGGTCGGCGAAGCCCAGCTGATCTACAACTGGGAGGCGCTGCCCGCCGAGGTCGCGCAGCTCATCCACGCCCACCCGACCCAGAGCGAGGCGCTCGGCGAGGCCCACCTGGCCCTGGCCGGCAAGCCCCTCCACGCGCACGACTGACCCCTCGGTCGACACACGCGACGACACAGACTTCCGCACTTTCCGTAAGGAGCAACCGAAACCATGGCGGTTTCCGTAACCCTTCCGGCGCTCGGCGAGAGCGTCACCGAGGGCACTGTCACCCGCTGGCTGAAGGCCGAGGGCGAGCGCGTCGAGGCCGACGAGCCGCTGCTCGAGGTGTCGACCGACAAGGTCGACACCGAGATTCCTTCGCCCGCCGCCGGCATCCTGGCCTCCATCAAGGTCGCCGAGGACGAGACGGTCGAGGTCGGCGCCGAGCTGGCCCTGATCGACGACGGCAGCGGCGCGCCCGCTGCCGAGTCGGCCCCCGCCGCGGAGCAGGCCGCCGAGCCGGCGCCCGAGCCGGCCCAGGCCGCCCCGTCCACCGAGCAGGCCGCACCGGCGCCCGCTCCCTCCGCCGACGCCGCTGCCGGCGGCGGCTCCGCCGAGGGCACGGACGTCGTCCTGCCCGCGCTCGGCGAGTCCGTCACCGAGGGCACCGTCACCCGCTGGCTGAAGTCGGTCGGTGACAGCGTCGAGGCCGACGAGCCCCTGCTCGAGGTCTCCACCGACAAGGTCGACACCGAGATCCCGGCGCCCACCTCGGGCACGCTGCTGGAGATCGTGGTCGGCGAGGACGAGACCGCCGAGGTCGGCGCCAAGCTCGCCGTCATCGGCGAGGCGGGTGCGGCTCCGGCCGCCGCCCCGGCGCAGGAGGCCCCGGCCGCCCCGGCCCAGCCCGAGCCCACCGCGGCTCCGGCCCAGCCCGAGCCCACCCCGGCTCCGGCCCCGCAGGCTCCGTCGGCTCCGGCCCCGCAGCAGCAGACCACCCCGGCTCCCGAGCCGGCCCCGTCCGCTCCCGCACCGGCCCCGGCTCCGGCCCAGGCACCGGCCGCTCCGGCCGCCGCCAAGCCGGCCGACGACGGCGCCTACGTCACCCCGCTGGTGCGCAAGCTCGCCGCCGAGCAGGGCGTCGACCTGGCCACCGTCAAGGGCACCGGCGTCGGCGGCCGTATCCGCAAGCAGGACGTCGTCGCCGCCGCCGAGGCCGCGAAGAGCGCCGCCGCCACCCCGGCCCCCGCCGCTGCCGCCCCGTCGGCCGGCAAGAAGGCCCCGGTGCTGGAGGCGTCCCCGCTGCGCGGCCAGACCGTGAAGATGCCGCGGATCCGCAAGGTCATCGGCGACAACATGGTCAAGGCCCTGCACGAACAGGCCCAGCTGTCCTCGGTCGTCGAGGTCGACGTCACCCGCCTGATGAAGCTGCGCGCCCGTGCCAAGGACGCGTTCGCGGCCCGTGAGGGCGTCAAGCTCTCGCCGATGCCGTTCTTCGTCAAGGCCGCGGCCCAGGCGCTGAAGGCGCACGCGCCGATCAACGCCAAGATCAACGAGGCCGAGGGGACCATCACCTACTTCGACACCGAGAACGTCGGTATCGCGGTGGACTCCGAGAAGGGCCTGATGACCCCGGTCATCAAGAACGCCGGTGACCTCAACCTCGCCGGTATCGCCAAGGCCACGGCCGACCTGGCGGGCAAGGTCCGCGCCAACAAGATCACCCCGGACGAGCTGTCCGGCGCGACCTTCACCATCTCCAACACCGGCTCGCGCGGCGCGCTCTTCGACACGATCATCGTGCCGCCGGGCCAGGTCGCGATCCTCGGCATCGGCGCGACGGTCAAGCGCCCCGCCGTCATCGAGACGGAGGAGGGCACGGTCATCGGCGTCCGCGACATGACGTACCTGACCCTGTCCTACGACCACCGCCTGGTGGACGGCGCCGACGCGGCCCGCTACCTGACGGCGGTCAAGGCCATCCTGGAGGCAGGCGAGTTCGAGGTCGAGCTCGGCCTCTGACCTTCGGTCCACGGCTGATCGGTGCCCCGTCCGGATCTTCCGGGCGGGGCACCGTCGTACCCGAGGGTCGCGGGGCTGTATCGATGTGCGGCTCCGCCGCGTGGGCGCGAGCGACCACACACGACCACCGGCCGAACGACAACCCCACACCCCCCGTGTAAGTCTCGTCTCACCTGCACCAAAGCGCCCCCCGCCGCCCCACCCGCGGAGCGAACCGGCCGTATTGTCTAAACGTCGATCCCGCGTAAGGAGCCCTCATGACCGCGCCCGTCATCCACTCGCTCCGCGAGCAGATCCGCGAGCACATCCTGGAGGGGATCATCAGCGGACGCTGGCAGCCGGGCGAGCGGATCGTCGAGCGCCGGATCGCCACCGAGCTGGAGGTCAGCCAGACCCCGGTCCGCGAGGCCCTGCGCGAGCTGGAGTCCCTGCGCCTGATCGAGTCCGCTCCGAACAAGGGCGTGCGCGTCCGCAACCTCACGGCCGCCGACCTGGAGGAGAGCTACCCGGTCCGGGCCGGCCTGGAGGCCATCGCCGCGGAGCTGGCCGCCCAGGGCCTCTCGGAGGACTGCTCGGCACTGGAGCCCCACGTCAGCGCCCTGTACGAGGCCGACCGCAGCTCCGACGGCACGGGGCAGGTCCGCCACACCGTCGCCTTCCATCGCGAACTGGTCCGCGCCGCGGGCAACTCCGTGCTGCTGCACACCTGGGAAGGCCTCGGCATCGAGGTGTTCACGGCCCTGTCGATCCGCTGGCTGGGCACCCGGCAGCAGTCGTACGCGGAGGAGCACGAGGAGCTCGTCGCCGCGTTCAAGCGCCGTGACCCGCGGATCGCCGAACTGGTGAAGGCGCACGTCCTGGGCTGCGCACCCCGGGCGTGACACCCGAGCGCACCTTCGCTCAAACGCCTCCGACCTGCGAAAATCATTCGAAAATCGGTCACCGCGTGCCACCGTCGGAGGCACCGCGTGCCTATTTTCTCGTGATCAAGAGGTTTTGCCCCTCAACCCTTTGATCGATCATCGATCAGCGAGTTAGAGTCGCCGACGGGCCCACGCGGCAGAGCCGCATGGTGTTACAGCACCCAAGCCCCAGCCCTGTCCTGCCAAAGACAAAAGGGCACCCCCGATCCCCTTATGTGAGGGAACCCCCTTCGACTGAGGAAGGCGGCGACATGACCGACCCCAACGCCATCCAGCCGAGCGAGCTCGACCAGCTCCCCGACCGGGACCCGGAGGAGACCGCCGAATGGCAGGCCTCCCTGGACGCGGTCACCCAGGCTGCCGGGCCGCACCGTGCCGCATACCTGATGCGCCGCACGCTGGAGCGCGCCGAGGGCGCCGGCATCGCGCTGCCGAAGCTCCTCGAGACCGACTACGTCAACTCCATCCCGACCTCCGCCGAGCCGGCCGTGCCCGGTGACGAGGCGATGGAGCAGCGGATCACCGCGTGGAACCGCTGGAACGCGGCCGCGATGGTGACCCGGGGCAGCAAATACGGCGTCGGCGGCCACATCGCCACCTTCGCCTCGGCCGCCTGGCTGTACGAGACCGGCTTCAACCACTTCTTCAAGGGCAAAGAGGCCGACGGCTCCGGCGACCAGCTCTACATCCAGGGCCACGCCTCCCCCGGCATCTACGCCCGCGCGTTCCTCGACGGCCGTCTGAACGAGGAGCAGCTCGACAACTTCCGCCGGGAGGCGGGCGGCAACGGACTGCCCTCCTACCCCCACCCGCGCCGCCTGCCCTGGCTGTGGGAGTTCCCGACGGTCTCCATGGGCCTCGGCCCGCTGTCGGCGATCTACCAGGCGCGCTTCAACCGCTACCTGGCCAACCGCGGCATCAAGGACACCGCCGGTTCGCACGTGTGGGCGTTCCTCGGCGACGGCGAGATGGACGAGCCCGAGTCGACGGCGGCCCTCGCGCTGGCGGCCCGTGAGGAGCTGGACAACCTCACGTTCGTCATCAACTGCAACCTCCAGCGCCTCGACGGCCCGGTCCGTGCCAACTTCAAGATCGTGCAGGAGCTGGAGGCCCAGTTCCGCGGCGCCGGCTGGAACGTCGTGAAGACGCTGTGGGGCACGGCCTGGGACGAGCTGTTCCGGCTCGACACCACGGGCGCGCTCGTACGCCGCCTGCGCCAGGTACCGGACGCGCAGATCCAGACGTACCAGACCCGTGACGCGGCCTACATCCGCCAGGACTTCTTCGGCGGCGACCCGGCGCTCGTGGAGATGGCGAAGCTGCTGAGCGACGACAAGATCCTCGAGTGTTTCCACCTCTCGCGCGGTGGTCACGAGGCGCGCAAGGTGTTCGCCGCGTACAAGGCCGCCGTCGAGCACAAGGGCGCGCCGACCGTGATCCTGGCCCAGACGGTCAAGGGCCACACCCTCGGCGAGGGCTTCGCGTCGAAGAACGCCAACCACCAGATGAAGAAGCTCTCGGTGGACGAGTTCAAGAGCATGCGCGACCTGCTCGAACTGCCGATCAAGGACAGCGACTTCACCGACGGCGTGGTTCCCTACGGCCACCCGGGCGCCGACTCCCCCGAGGTCCGCTACCTCCAGGAGCGGCGTGCCGCCCTCGGCGGTCCGGCCCCGGCCCGGCGCGTGCACCCGGTCGCCCCGCTGCCCGCCCCGGCTCAGAAGGCGTTCGCGTCCTTCGACAAGGGCTCCGGGTCGCAGAACGTGGCCACCACCATGGCGTTCGTCCGTCTGGTCAAGGACCTGGTCCGCGACAAGGAGACGGGCAAGCGCTGGGTGCCGATCGTCCCGGACGAGGCGCGCACCTTCGGCATGGAGTCGCTGTTCCCGTCGCTCGGCATCTACTCGCCGAAGGGCCAGACGTACGAGCCGGTCGACCGTGACCAGCTGATGTACTACAAGGAGGCCCAGAACGGCCAGATCCTCAACGAGGGGATCACCGAGGCCGGTTCGATGGCCGACTTCATCGCCGCTTCGACGTCGTACGCGACGCACGGCGAGGCGATGATCCCGTTCTACATCTTCTACTCGATGTTCGGCTGGCAGCGCACGGCCGACCAGATGTGGCAGCTCGGCGACCAGCTCGGCCGCGGCTTCCTCGTCGGCGCCACGGCCGGCCGTACGACGCTGACGGGCGAGGGCCTGCAGCACGCCGACGGCCACTCCCCCGTGATCGCCGCGACGAACCCGGCGGCGCTGTCGTACGACCCGGCGTTCGCCTACGAGGTCGCGACGATCGTCAAGGACGGTCTGCGCCGGATGTACGGCGAGGCGGCCCCGGGTGAGGACCAGAACGTCTTCTACTACCTGACCGTCTACAACGAGCCGATGCCGCAGCCGGCGAAGCCGTCGGTGGACGGGATCGACGAGGGCATCGTCAAGGGCCTGTACCGCTTCAACACGGCGGAGTCGGCGGGCATCACGCCTCCTGCGAACGCCCCGCGGATCCAGCTGCTCGGCTCCGGTACGGCGATCCACTGGGCGCTGAAGGCGCAGCAGTTGCTGGCCGACGAGTGGGGCGTGGCGGCCGACGTGTGGTCGGCGACGTCCTGGAGCGAGCTGCGCCGGGACGCCCTGGAGGCGGACGAGGCGCTGCTGCGCGGCGAGGAGCGGGTGCCGTTCGTGCGGCGGGCGCTCCAGGGTGCCGAGGGCCCGGTGCTGGCGGTCTCCGACTACATGCGCCAGGTCCCGGACCAGATCGCGCAGTGGGTCGAGCAGGACTGGTCCTCGCTGGGCGCCGACGGCTTCGGCATCTCGGACACCCGTGAGGCGGCCCGCCGCCACTTCGGCGTGGACGCGGAGTCGATCGTCGTCGCGGCCCTGGCCCAGCTCGCGGGGCGCGGCGAGGTCAAGGCGACGTCCGTGAAGGAAGCGCGCGAGAAGTACGGTCTGTAAGGTCTGCGGCCCTCATCGGTCCCGGTCGTTCGTCGGCTGCGGGCCGGTGGGGGCCTGTCGCGCAGTTCCCCGCGCCCCCGAGAATGGGCCTGCCCGAGCAGGCCTGTTTCAGGGGCGCGGGGCTGTATCGATATGCGGCTCCGCCGCGTGGGCGCGACGAGCCCCCACACACACCCGCACCCGAACACGCACCATGATGGCCCTATGCGTGCTGCCCGGCTGATCAAGATGGTGCTGTTGCTCCAGTCCCGGCCCTCCATGACGGCCGCCGAGCTCGCCCGTGAGCTGGAGGTGTCGGAGCGGACGGTCACGCGTGACGCGCAGGCGCTGTCGGAGGCGGGCGTGCCGGTGTACGCCGACCGGGGCCGGGCCGGTGGCTACCGGCTGGTCGGCGGGTACCGGACGCGGCTGACCGGGCTGCACCGCGGCGAGGCGGAGGCGCTGTTCCTGTCCGGTGTGCCGGGGGCGCTGCGCGAGATGGGTCTGGAGGACGCCGCCTCGGCGGCCCGGCTGAAGGTGTCGGCGGCGCTGCTGCCCTCCCTGCGGGACGCCTCCAGGACGGCCTCCCAGCGGTTCCACCTGGACGCCCCGAACTGGTTCAAGGAACCGAGGACGCCCGAGCTGCTGCCGGCCGTCGCCGACGCGGTGTGGGACGACCGGCGGATCAGCGCCCGCTATCGGCGCGGTGAGGACGAGGTCGTCCGGGAGCTGGAGCCGTACGGGCTCGTGCTGAAGGCGGGCGTCTGGTATCTGTGCGCGCGGGTGGCCCGGGGCGCGTCCTTCCGGGTGTACCGGATCGACCGGTTCACGGCGGTGGACGCGGACGGCGAGCGCTTCGAGCGGGAGCCCGATTTCGACCTGCCCGCGTTCTGGGAGGAGCGGGCCGAGCAGTTCGCGCGGTCCATCCTGCGGGCGCGGGTCGAGGTGCGGCTGTCCCCCGACGGCGTACGCGCCCTGCCGTACGCCCTCGACGCGCTGACCGCCCGGGAGGCCCTGGCGGACGCGGACGCCCCGGACGAGGACGGCTGGGTGACGGTGGCCCTGCCGGTGGAGTCCGAGGAGGTCGCCCGCACGCAGCTGGCGGCGCTGGGACCGGAGGTGGAGGTGCTGGCGCCGGAGAGCCTGCGCGAGCGGTTCGCCGCCGACGCGGAGCGGCTGGCCCGGCTCTACCGGCCCGCCGGCGGCGCATAACGATCCCGCGCACTCCGGGTGCGCCCCTGTGTCCCAGGGCCGATGCTTGACCCGTGATGGACGAGACGGAGTTCTGGGAGCTGGTGGACGACGCCCGGGAGGCCTCCGAGGGCGACCCCGAGGAGCAGGCCGACCTGCTCGTGGACCGGCTCGCCCAGCTGGACCCGGACTCGGTCCTGGACTTCGCCCGTCACTTCGAGTCCCGCTACAACCGCGCCTACCGCTGGGACCTGTGGGGCGCCGCGTGGGTGCTGCTCGACGGGGCGAGCGACGACGCCTTCGACTTCTTCCGGTGCTGGCTGATCGGCCAGGGCCGCGAGGTGTTCGAGGGCGCCGTGCACGACCCGGACGCGCTCGCCGATCTGCTGGGCGACTTCGACGAGGAGATCGACGGCGACGGCGAGGAGCTCGGCTACGCGGCGGACGAGGCCTACGAACAGCTCACCGGCGTGGTCGCGCCCGACCTGGAGATCGCGCCGGCGCCCCCGGAACCGGAGGGCACGCCGCTCGACTTCGAGAACGAGGGGCTCCTCGCGGAGCGCTACCCCCGGCTGTGGGAGCGCTTCAGGGGCTGATCAGGCGGCCCGGCGGCGGCCGGCGTCGGACGGGAGGTACGCGTGCGTCCGATCGGCCCGCACCGCGTGGTGCAGCGGGGCGGCGTTGGCCTGGTCGAGCGCGGAGGCGGTGACCGCGGCCGGGCCCAGGACGACGGTCGCGACCGCGCACAGCACCGCCCAGGGGCCGCGCGGGGCCGCCGCCCGCGTCCCCGGCACTCCGGCGCTCCCCGCGTGCCTCGGGGCCTTCGTACGACCGTTGTTCATGGTCCCCACCTCCAGTCGGCTGCCTGTGGGACGACCGTAGGAGACCGGGATCTCAGGAGGCTGCGCGTTCGCTGTGGTCTTGCTGTGGGCCGTCCGGCCGGCCCTGGAGCCGGGCCGCGAGCTGCCGGATCTCGGGCAGGCGGGCGTGCAGGGCGGCGCCCGGGCAGCTGGTCATGTAGCCGTCGTTGTGCCCGGCGAGGGCGGGCAGCCGGGCGGTGGATCCGGCCGCGTACCGGCTCAGGCCGTTGCTGGAGACCAGGCGGACGTCCGAGCGGGGGTCGGTGCCGGTCAGGCCCAGTTTCCAGGCGGACAGCGCGGCGATCGAGCGGATCATGGGCCGTGGGACGGGCATGCCCTCGGTGAAGGTGCCGAGGGCGGCGATGCCCGCGGTGCGGTGGTTGAAGCCCTGGGTGTGGGCGCCGGTGACGGCGCGTTCCACGCCCCCGGCGCGGCCCTCGTAGATGGTTCCGCAGCGGTCGACGACGAAGTTGTAGCCGATGTCGTCCCAGTCGCGGGTGCCGGTCTGGCCGGTGTAGAGGTCCCGGATGATGCGGGGCGCGTCGGCGCAGTCGTAGCCGTTGGGCGAGTCGGTGTGGTGGACGAAGACGGCGGCGACCCTGTCGTCGTAGCGCGGGCGCGGCTGGGCGCGTGCGGCGTCGCCCAGCCAGTGCGCTCTCGGCTCGATGGGCGGGCGCGGGGCGGTGTAGGAGGTGGCCGGGGAGCGAGGCTGGGCGGCACGGGCGCCGGTGTCGGCGGCGTTCTCCACGCCGTGGGCGCACAGGAACAGCGCCACGACGGCGGCGACGCCCGGCAGGCAGCCGAGCAGCACCCGGGCCGCACGCGGCAGGCCGGCTATGCCGGGTGTCCCGTCGGCGGAGTGCCTGCGTGCGCCCCGCCGTCTTCGGAAGACACGCATGGTCCCACTGTCGGCCTGATCCGGTCCGTCCGCGATGTGTGATGTGCCACCCGGTGGAACCATCGTCACGGTCCGCGACGTTTCTCCCTGTGCGCGCCCGCGTGGCAGATTCCGATCAACGGGTGCGCGTGTGACTGATCACCGGGCCCTCCCCCCGCGTATTAAGGGGTTCCGAGAGAAAGGCGGCGTGCGTGGACCTGCTCGACATCCTGCTGTTGCTGGTCGTCCTGGCCTACGCGGCGTCCGGGTACCGGCGCGGGCTGGTGGCCGGCTGCGTGTCGCTGGCGGGCTTCGTGGGCGGTGCGGTCGTCGGCGTGTGGGCCCTGCCGTGGGTCATGGACCTGGTGGAGCCGGGGACGACGCGGGCGACGCTGACGGCGGTGTTCACGGTGCTGCTCCCGGCGGTGGTGGGGCACGAACTGGCGGGGCGCCTGGCGCTGCGGCTGCGGCGGGAGCTGGACCGGGGGCCGCTGCGGGTGGCGGACGGGGTCGGCGGGGCCGCGGCCAACGCGGTGGCCGTGCTGATCGTGGCGTGGGTGGCGGCCAGCGTCCTGGGCGCGTCCTCGTCGCCGCTGGTCACCTCGGCGATCCGGGACTCGCGGCTGCTCGGCGCGGTGCAGCGGACGATGCCGGACACGACGCCGGCCTGGTTCTCGGGGGCCACGTCCGCACTGACGCAGGCGGGCTTCCCGCAGGTCTTCAACCCCTTCGAGAACGAGTCGACGGCCGAGGTCGCCCGGCCCACCGGCGACAGTGTCACGGCCGCGGCGACCGACGCCGCCAAGCGGAGCACGGTGAAGGTCGAGGGCGTCGCGGGCACCCAGGGCCGCGAGGGCAGCGGGTTCGTGTACGCGCGTGAGCACGTGATGACCAACGCCCATGTGGTGGCCGGCATCGACGAGCCGACCGTGCAGATCGGCGGGGTCGGGCGGACGTACGAGGCGCGGGTGGTGCTGTTCGACCCGCAGAAGGACGTGGCCGTGCTGTACGTGCCGGGTCTGAAGGCGCCGGTGCTGCGGTTCGACGACGATGCCGAGCGCGGCGACTCGGCGGTCGTCGCGGGCTATCCGCAGGACGGCGACCTGAACCTCCAGGCGGCGACGGTCGCGAACCGGGTGCGGGCGACGGGCCAGAACATCTACAACGACGGGACGGCCACCCGCGAGATCTACTCGATCCGCTCCACGGTCCGCCCCGGCAACTCCGGCGGCCCCCTGCTCACCACGGACGGCAGGGTCTACGGCGTGGTCTTCGCCCGCTCCACCTCGGACGCCGAGACGGGCTACGTCCTGACGGCGGACGAGGTCGCCTCCGACGCGCGCAGCGCCGCGGGCGCGACGACCCCGGTGGACACCGGCGAACTGGCCGCCTCGTAGGGCCGGCTCACAGGAAGCGCCCCATGAACACGTCGTCCACGTAGGCCCCGTCGAGCAGGAACTCCTCGGGCAGGATCCCCTCGACCACGAACCCCTCGGCCTCGTAGAGCGCCCGGGCCGCGGTGTTGTGTCCGAGGACCCGCAGGGTGAGGCGGCGGGCCCCGCGCCGGCGGGCCTCGTCGACGGCGGCCCGGACCAGCGCCCGCCCGGCCCCACGGCCGCGTGCCTCCTCGGCGACGGCGAGGCCCTGGATCTGGCGCACATGCCGGTTCGAGTCGAGCGGGGTGGGGAAGCCGAGGTGGACATAGCCCGCGAGACGCCCGCCGAGCTCGGCGACCAGGCAGTCCTCGGGGGCGTGCCGCTCGCTGAAGAAGGGAGGGTACGGCGGCTGCGGCTCGGGCATCACCGCGTGCCGGTGCGACCAGGTGAGCCGGTCGAGCAGGGCCAGCTCCTCGTCGTCCTCGGGCCGGGCGACACGGATGCGCGGTGCGGGGTGCTCGGGCATGGGCGTCACCCTACGGCGAGCGGATCAAGACCTTGCAAGGGTTTTACGGGGCCACCCGGCAGGATGGATTCATGGAACATTCAAGGATTGCGGTGGCGGGTGCCTCCGGCCTCATCGGCAGCGCCCTGGTGCGGTCCCTGACCGCCGACGGGCACGAGGTGCGCCGCCTGGTGCGCGGCACGCCCCAGACGGCCGGGGAGATCCGCTGGGATCCCGAGGGCGGGCACGTGGACGCGGCCGGTCTCGCCGGCTGCCATGCCGTGGTCAACGTGGCGGGGGCCGGCGTCGGCGACCGGCGCTGGACGGACGCCTACAAGCGGCGGATGCGCGACAGTCGCGTGAACGGCACGGCGGCCCTCGCCGAGGCGGTCGCCTCGCTGGACACGAAGGACCGCCCGCGGGTCTTCGTCAACGGCAGCGCCATCGGCTACTACGGCGAGACCGGCGAACGGACGGTCGACGAGAGCGCGCCCGCGGGAGAGGGCTTCCTGCCCGCGCTGTGCGTGGAGTGGGAGGGGGCCACCGCTCCCGCCCAGGAGGCCGGTGTCCGCACGGTGTTCACCCGGACCGGGCTGGTCGTCTCCCGCGAGGGCGGCGCCTGGGGGCGGTTGTTCCCGCTGTTCCGGGCGGGGGCCGGCGGGCGGATGGGCGACGGGCGGCAGTACTGGTCGTTCGTCGCGCTGCACGACGAGGTCGCCGCGATCCGGCATCTGATCGAGACCGACGGCCTGACGGGGCCGTTCAACATCACCGCCCCCAACCCCGTGACGAACCGTGAGGTCACGGCGGCGATGGGCCGTGTGCTGCACCGGCCGACCCTGTTCCCGGTGCCCGCCACCGTCCTGCGCACCGTGCTCGGCGAGATGGCCGGGGACGTCCTCGGCAGCACCCGGGCGCTGCCGACGCGCCTGCTGGAGTCGGGCTTCCGCTTCGCCTTCCCGGAGATCGAGGGGGCGATCCGCGCGGCCCTGTGACGGCCTCCCCGCCCCGCCGGAACCCGGCCGGGCGGCGCACACCGGCCGCCTGTCCGGGATCCGACCGGCCGTTCCGAGACAGCTCCCCTGGGCGCACACCAGCCCCCTGTGACCACTTCATGCCCACCAGGTGTCCGTATGCGACCGCTGTGCGACCGTGCCCTGCCGATGCGCGACTCCCGCTGACCGATCACGGTCCTACCCTCGACCAGAACTCGCGTATCCCTGCGGCCTGTTGAGGGCATGACGTCTCCAGCGCCCGCGCAACCTCGAGGAGGGGCACGTGCTTGAGCCCGCGTACCAGGCGGACGTGGTCGTCGTAGGGGCCGGGGTCGCCGGACTCTCGGCCGCGCACCGGCTGACCAGCGCAGGAGTGACGACCATGGTCCTGGAGGCCGCCCACGGGGTCGGCGGCCGCATGGCGACGGAGAAGGTCGACGGCTTCCGGCTCGACAGGATCGGCCAGTTGCTGTCCACGGCGTATCCCGAACTACGGCAGACACCCGGTCTCGACGGCCTGGTGCTGCGGCCTTTCGCACCCGGTGTCCTGCTGCACGGCGACGGACGCCACCACCGCGCGGGCGTCCAGCCGGGTGCAGGGGGCGCACGGGGCGCACTGCACGCGGTACGCGCGCTGGCGAGTGCTCCCCGCCCGTCGTCCGCACCGAGGCCGCCGAGGAGGCCGGTGGCCGTGCCCGGCCGGCAGGTCTCCGTCCCCCGGAGCCGGTCCGGCGCCCCGCTCGGCACGGCCGTCGACCAGGCCCGGCTGGGCGCCGCCCTGACCCGGCTGGCGGGCACACCGGCCGAACGGCTGCTGGCCCGTCCGGAGTTGCCCGCCGGCCAGGCCCTGGCGGCCCGTGGGCTGCCCGCCCGTACGATCGACGGCTTCCTGCGTCCGCTGCTCGCCGCGCTGCTGTGCGACCCGGGCCTGACGACGTCCAGCCGGTGCGCGGACCTCGCGCTGCGCGCCTTCGCCCGGGGCCGGCTGTGTCTGCCGGAGGGCGGCGCCGAGGCCCTGCCGGACTTGCTGGCGCGCACCCTTCCACCGGGCACCGTTCACACCGGCGTGCGCGTCACCTCCGTCTCGACGACGTCGGTGACGACCGCGGAGCACGGTGAGATCCGGTGCCGGGCGGTCCTGGTGGCGACGGGTGCGCGCGCCGCCGCCGAGTTGCTGCCCGGGTTGCGGGTGCCGGAGTTCCATCCGGTGACGGTGGTGCACCACACGACGGACGAGCCTCCGGCGACGGGGGCGTCGTTGCTGCTCGACGCGGATCTCGGCGGGCCGGTCGCGCACACGGCGGTGGTCAGTGACGTCGATCCCTCCCGGGCGCCGGCGGGGCGGGCGTTGATCTCCTCCACGGTGCTGGGGCGGCCGCCGGGCGATGTCGACACGGCGGTGCGGATGCATCTGGCGCGGTTGTACGGGGTGCCGACGGCCCGTTGGGAGACGCTGGCCGTGCACCGGACGGCGGAGGCGGTGCCGGCGATGCGGCCGCCGCATGATCTGCGACGGCCGGTGCGGTTGATCGCCGGGCTGTATGTGTGCGGGGATCACCGGGACACCAGTACGGTCCAGGGCGCTCTGCACTCGGGGCATCGGGCGTCGGCGGCGATTCTGGCGGACCTGGGGGCGGGGCGGTCGATGCACGTTGCCGATCCGCTGCCTACTGTGCCGCGGGCCGCGTAGGCGCTTTGCCGGGTGCGGGTGCGTGGGGGCTTGTCGCGCCCACGCGGCCAAGCCGCACATCGACACAGCCCCGCGCCCCCACGCACCTCACCCCAAGGCCGCCACCTTGTCGCGGTACGTACGCACCGGCGCCGCGTCCTTGTACGGCTCCAGTCGTCGCTCGAAGTCCCTCACGTACTCCACCGCCCGTACCGAGCGCATCTCCGCGGCCTGGCCCGCCGCCTCCGCGGCGAGCTGGCAGGCCTGGTCGAGTTCGCCCAGGCCCAGGCGGGCGGTGGCGAGGACCACCCGGCAGAAGAGCCGGCTGCGGGCGAAGGAGGGTGCCCGCAGCTGGAGTGAGCGTTCCGCGTGCTGGGCGGCGGCGCGGAACTGCTGCAGGTCGCGGTGGCAGTGGCCGAACTCGTCGGCGAGCTGGGCCTCGTCGAAGAACTTCGCCCAGTGCGGGACGTCGTCGCCGGGCCGGGCCGTCTCCAGGGCGCGTTCGGCGCGGACCAGGGCGGCGGTGCAGGCCCTGACCTCGCCGAGCACCCCGTGCCCGCGCGCCTCGGAGGCGTGCAGCAGGGCCTGGACGACGGGCGGCCCGGAGGTGCCGACGCCCTGCTGGGCCACCCGGGCGAGCTGGACGGCTTCACGCCCGTGCCCGAGGTAGACGGCCTGGCGGCTCATGGTGACCAGCACATAGGCCCCGTACGCGCGGTCCCCGGCCGCCTGGGCGAGCCGCAGGGCCTGCACGAAGTAGCGCTGGGCGAGTCCGTGCGCGGCGATGTCGTACGACGTCCAGCCCGCGAGCCGGGTCAGGTCGGCGGCGGCGGCGAACAGCCGGCGGCCGGTCTGCTCGCCGTAGGTGCCGCGCAGCATGGGCTCGCACTCGTGCTCCAGGTAGCGCACGAGGGCCTGACGGGCGTGGCCGCCTCCGTAGGCGTCGTCGAGGGTGCGGAACAGCTCGCCGACCGAGCGCAGGGCGGCGATGTCGCCGGCGGTGACCTTCTGGCCGGGTCCGCGCTCGGCCCCGCCGCGGTGGCGGGGCAGGGACGGCACACCCTGCTCGGCCGTGGCCGTGGGGCGCAGGGCGGGGCGGCCCTGGGCCGGGATGCGGGCGGGGGCCGGCTCGCCCCGGGCGACCTTCTCGTCGGCCCGGCCGATCAGCCAGTCCCGGCTGGGCACGACGAGCCCGGCCGGGGTGAAGGCGATCTTGCGGAGCTCGGCGTGGCTGCCGGAGTCCTTGCGCCACAGCGCGCTGACGATGTCGACGGCCTCCTCGGGGGCGGCGGCGAACTCCAGCCCCGCGTAGACGGGGGCGCAGGCGTCCAGGCCGAGGTCCTGGGCGGTGAGGCGGCGGCCCAGGCGCCGGGTGAAGACCTCGGCGATGAGGGCGGGCGTGGTGCCCCTGGGCTGCTGCCCGCGCAGCCACCGGGTGACGGATGTCTTGTCGTATCTCAGGTCGAGCCCGTGTTCGAGACCGAGCTGGTCCACGCGACGGGCGAGTCCCGCGTTGGAGAACCCCGCTTCTGCGATGAGCGCGGCGAGCTGTCGGTTGGGGGTGCGCTGCGCGGGTCGTTCCGTCATGGTGCGGTGCGGTCTCCTGCCTTCCGGTGTGGGTGACGTGCCGGATTGCCTGTGAGCAGGCCTTTTGGCTTGCTGGACGGCGCGAATGTAGCGGAGAGTAAACACCCCATCACACACTTTCACGGACATTCATCCGATCGTGTGAGGATTGACCCCGGGACTGACGAGTCCGGGCCGGACGTACAGTGGCTTGGGCGCGTTACGTGCCTGACACACCCGTTCGAGGGAGGCACTTGCCGTGAGTGAGTTGCGGTTCGTCCGCGTGGGGTTCGGTGACGAGGCCGTCGAGTACCAGGAGGCGTGGGACGAGCAGCGCCGCGTGCACGCGGCGCGCTTCGCCGACGAGATCCCCGACACCGTGCTGCTCCTGGAGCACCCTCCGGTCTACACGGCCGGACGGCGCACGGCGGACAACGAGCGGCCCCTGGACGGCACGCCGGTCATCGACGTGGACCGCGGCGGCAAGATCACCTGGCACGGCCCCGGCCAGCTGGTGGGCTACCCCATCCAGAAGCTCCCGCGCCCGGTGGACGTCGTGGCGCACGTGCGCCGCCTCGAAGAGGCCCTGATCCTCACCTGCGCGGAGTTCGGCCTGGAGACGAGCCGGGTCGAGGGCCGCAGCGGCGTGTGGATCCTGGGCGACCCCATCGAGCAGCGCCCCGCGCTCGGCGGGCTGTCACTGGACTTCGACCCCCGGCTGCAGGACGAGGAGTTCGACCCGCGCATGAACGGCCCGGAGTACGCGCCGTCCAACGCGGGCCAGCGCCGCGAGGACCGCAAGATCGCCGCGATCGGCATCCGCGTCGCCAAGGGCGTCACCATGCACGGCTTCGCGCTCAACGTGAACCCCGACAACAAGTGGTTCGACCGGATCATCCCCTGCGGCATCCGCGACGCGGGCGTCGCCTCGCTGGCCGGCGAGCTCGGCCGGGACGTGACGATCGAGGAGGTCCTGCCGGTCGTGGAGCGGCATCTGCGGGACGTCCTGGAGAACGCGGAGCTGAAGCCGCGGGAGATCGAGAAGACTCCGGCGGCATAAATCGGCCCGCGCGGGAGCTGAAGGGGCCAGCACCCCCGCAGGCTTTCAAATCAACGGGCGTACCCTTGAGGACGCCGAAGAATCAATCGCTAGGGAGCCGGTCGTGTCCGCAGTCGCACCCGACGGACGCAAGATGCTGCGCCTGGAGGTCCGCAACAGCCAGACCCCCATCGAGCGCAAGCCCGAGTGGATCAAGACCCGGGCGAAAATGGGTCCCGAGTACACCGCGATGCAGAAGCTCGTGAAGAGCGAGGGCCTGCACACGGTCTGCCAGGAAGCCGGCTGCCCCAACATCTACGAGTGCTGGGAGGACCGGGAGGCCACGTTCCTCATCGGTGGCGACCAGTGCACCCGGCGCTGCGACTTCTGCCAGATCGACACCGGCAAGCCCGAGGCGCTCGACCGCGACGAGCCCCGCCGCGTCGGCGAGTCCGTGGTCACGATGGACCTGAACTACGCCACGATCACCGGTGTCGCCCGCGACGACCTGGAGGACGGCGGCGCCTGGCTGTACGCCGAGACCGTGCGCCAGATCCACCAGCAGACCGCGGGCCGCGAGTCCGGCCGCACCAAGGTCGAGCTGCTGGCCCCCGACTTCAACGCGGTCCCCGAGCAGCTGGCGGAGGTCTTCTCCTCCCGGCCCGAGGTCTTCGCGCACAACGTCGAGACGGTCCCGCGGATCTTCAAGCGCATCCGCCCCGGCTTCCGCTACGAGCGCTCCCTGAAGGTGATCACCGAGGCGCGCGACTACGGCCTGGTCACCAAGTCGAACCTGATCCTCGGCATGGGCGAGACCCGCGAAGAGGTCAGCGACGCGCTGAAGCAGCTGCACGAGGCGGGTTGCGAGCTGGTCACCATCACGCAGTACCTGCGGCCCTCCGTGCGCCACCACCCGGTGGAGCGCTGGGTGAAGCCCCACGAGTTCGTGGAGCTGAAGGAGGAGGCCGAGCAGATCGGCTTCTCCGGCGTGATGTCCGGACCGCTGGTGCGCTCCTCGTACCGCGCCGGGCGGCTCTACCAGATGGCCATGGAACAGCGTCATTCGGCCGCTCCGCGGCGGGGCGACGACCACATCGCGGCGCAGGCGGTCTGACGGACCGTCACCACCTCTGCCCCACACGGGGCGGGACAAGCGTGTGAATTCGCGCACAAGAGACTACCCGCCGGTAGCGACCGATTTGACGCGGTCCTGACCGTCCTCGCAGTTGAGGGCACATGTCAGGACCGCGTCGGCGTTCCACCGCCCCCCGCCAGGGCTTCATGGGTGTTTGACCGGCCGGTCACGCCCTGGTAACACCAATCAGTGACGCTGAACTCACAGCACGTACACCCATCACCCGAGGGGGGACCTCACCCATGCAGGCCGCGCCGCCCGTCCGCGCCACCGCGATTCCGTCCTTCACGACCGCACTGCGCGCCGTCGAGTCGCTGCTGATGAGCAGCGGTCAGCGCACCGCCCGCCGCAACGCCTGGACCTCCGTGCTGGAGGACCGCCGTCGCGCCAAGGACCGGGTCGAGACGCAGCGCGTCATCGAGCAGTCCCTGTCCGTCCGTCTCTGACCCCCGGCCCTCCCCCAGGGGCCCCCGCGGGCACTGCCGTCGTAGGCGCTTGTGGGGCCACGTAGACTTCGTGGCATGGCGAGGAAGGAACCTGCAGCGGACGCTGCGAACCCCGGGCGACTGAAGCAGATCGCTCTGACCTACAAGATGACCCGCAAGGCCGACAAGAAGATCGGTCTTGTACTCGCGGCAGTCGGAATCGTCACCTTCGGTGTCTTCCTCGCGATCGGTTTCTTGATCGGTCACCCCATCTATCTCGGCATCCTGGGCCTCCTGCTCGCCTTCCTCGCGTCGGCGATCGTGTTCGGGCGCCGGGCCGAGCGGGCCGCCTTCGGGCAGATGGAGGGACAGCCCGGCGCCGCGGCGGCGGTGCTCGACAACATCGGCCGGGGCTGGACGACGACCCCCGCGGTGGCGATGAACCGCAACCAGGACGTGGTGCACCGCGCGGTCGGCAAGGCCGGCATCGTGCTGGTCGCCGAGGGCAACCCGAACCGGGTGAAGACCCTGCTGGCCGCCGAGAAGCGGAAGATGAACCGCATCGTCGCGGACGTCCCGGTGCACGACCTGGTCGTGGGCACGGGCGAAGGTCAGGTCGAGCTGAAGAAGCTGCGGACGACCATGCTCAAGCTCCCGCGCGTGCTGACCGGTCCGCAGGTCACGGCCACCAACGACCGGCTGCGCGCCCTCGGTGACCTGATGAGCAACATGCCGCTGCCGAAGGGGCCGATGCCGAAGGGCATGCGGCTGCCGAAGGGCGGGCCGAAGGCTCGCTGACACTCCGCACACCGACATGAAGAGGGGCGCCCGGATCACACCGGGCGCCCCTCTTCATGTCGGATGTCCATGCCGGATCTTGTTGCGCGGCGCAGGTCAGATGCGGACCTCGACGGTCAGATGCGGACCTCGACCGTGCCCGCCAGCCGGTCGTGCAGGCCGCGGCCGTCGCGGTCCCAGATCAGCGCGGGGATCGCGAGGAAGAGCAGGACCGTGCGCAGCGCGGCGCGCCAGGGGCTGACCCGGCCGGTGTCCAGGGCGAGCACCCGCAGGCCGAACAGGCGCTTGCCCGGGGTGAAGCCGACCGTACCGACCGTGAGGACCATCAGCGCGAACATGATGAGCGGCGCCCAGATCTGGGCCGCCTCGTTGTAGCTCTGCGTGATGAGACCGTATGCGATCAGGAGACACAGGCCCCAGTCGACGGCGAGGGCGCCGATCCGGCGGCCCGGGCGGGCGATCGAGCCGGGTCCCTCCGCGGGCAGACCGAGCTGCTCACCCCGGTATCCGAAGTCGACACCGGCCTCTTCCGCGGCCGCACGGGGCCCGGAGAGCCACGATCCGAGTGCTTGCCTGTTGTCCACCCGTCCACGGTACTGCGCCCGTAAATGACCAGGGCACGGAGGGGTGTGTCCGGGCTACGGTGGAAGGTGAGCCGGTTAACTTGTGCGAAACAAACGAGTCACGCCCGAGAAACCACCCGTCCCTAGGGTCGAGGTCAGCGTGTGCCACCCGCACTGGCCGCACGAACGAACTACCACCCCGGCGGGACGGTCGGGAGTAGGAGGAGCTGGATGTTCCAGAACGCCGACGAGGCCAAGAAGTTCATCGCGGACGAGGACGTCAAGTTCGTCGACGTCCGTTTCTGCGACCTGCCGGGCGTGATGCAGCACTTCACGATCCCTGCCGAGGCCTTCGACCCGGCCGAGGAGCTCGCCTTCGACGGCTCCTCGATCCGCGGCTTCCAGGCCATCCACGAGTCCGACATGGCGCTCCGCGCGGACCTGTCGACCGCCCGGGTCGACCCGTTCCGCCGCGACAAGACGGTCAACATCAACTTCTTCATCCACGACCCGATCACGGGCGAGCAGTACTCCCGTGACCCGCGCAACGTGGCGAAGAAGGCCGAGGCCTACCTCGCGTCGACCGGTATCGCTGACACCGCGTACTTCGGTCCCGAGGCCGAGTTCTACGTCTTCGACTCCGTCCGCTTCGCGACCAGCGCGAACGAGAGCTTCTACCACATCGACTCCGAGGCCGGCGCCTGGAACACCGGTGCGGTCGAGAACAACCGTGGTTACAAGGTTCGCTACAAGGGCGGCTACTTCCCGACCCCGCCGGTCGACCACTTCGCCGACCTGCGTGCCGAGATCTCCCTCCAGCTGGCCGCCTCCGGCCTCCAGGTCGAGCGCCAGCACCACGAGGTGGGCACCGCCGGCCAGGCGGAGATCAACTACAAGTTCAACACCCTGCTCGCCGCGGCCGACGACCTCCAGCTCTTCAAGTACATCGTGAAGAACGTGGCCTGGCAGAACGGCAAGACCGCGACCTTCATGCCGAAGCCGATCTTCGGTGACAATGGCTCGGGCATGCACGTCCACCAGTCGCTGTGGACCGGCGGCCAGCCGCTGTTCTACGACGAGGCCGGCTACGCGGGCCTGTCGGACACCGCCCGCTACTACATCGGCGGCATCCTCAAGCACGCCCCGTCGCTGCTGGCGTTCACCAACCCGACGGTGAACTCCTACCACCGTCTGGTCCCGGGCTTCGAGGCGCCGATCAACCTGGTGTACTCGCAGCGCAACCGCTCCGCGGCCATGCGTATCCCGATCACGGGCTCCAACCCGAAGGCCAAGCGCGTCGAGTTCCGCGCGCCCGACTCCTCCGGCAACCCGTACCTCGCCTTCTCGGCCCTCCTCCTCGCGGGCCTCGACGGCATCAAGAACAAGATCGAGCCGGCCGAGCCGATCGACAAGGACCTGTACGAGCTGGCTCCCGAGGAGCACGCGAGCGTCGCGCAGGTGCCGACCTCCCTCCCGGCCGTCCTCGACCGCCTGGAGGCCGACCACGAGTTCCTGCTCCAGGGCGACGTGTTCACCCCGGACCTGATCGAGACGTGGATCGACTACAAGCGCACGAACGAGATCGCGCCGCTGCAGCTGCGTCCGCACCCGCACGAGTTCGAGCTGTACTTCGACGTGTGATCGACGCCTGACCGAGGCATCACGCCCGCGCCCCCGCTGTCGTTTCCGACGGCGGGGGCGCGGGCGTTTGTTCTATTCTTGGGGAAAGGACCACACGGGGGTGGAGCGGGAATGCCCGAGCACGAACAGGACGACCAGGAGCGCGAGTTCGACCTCAGATGGGCGGACGGAGCCGAGTACAAGGAGCCCTCGGCCCGGGCCCGTATGCTCGCCGCGCGCTGGAAGCACAACCCGCCCGGGCCCGTGCCCTTCCGCGCCGACCCGGAGCACATCGGTTCACGCCGCCGCTCCTCGTGGATCTCGACGGCCGTGGTGCTGGGCTGCGTGGCGGCGGTGATCGTGCTGCTGGGGTACATCAACTTCAGGGCCCCGTACTAGCAGCCGGCGACAAATCCGCGCGCCGGTCACCGTCCCTGTGTCGTACGGCTGACGGAGCGCCTCGCGGCGGAGCGGCCCCGGCACGTCCGGCTCGCCGCGCACCGGTTGGCCGAGGCACGGGGCCGGATCGTACGGCTGCCCGGCGGCCCGGGGCGCGGCTGCTAGCGTCCGGCCCCGTGGACGACAGCGTGTATGTGGGCAACGCCGGTGTGGACGCCGGCCTGGACCGGGGGTGGATCCTCGGGCATTTCAAGGACGCCGGGGATCCGCGGCACAGTGAGGCCGTGGAGATCAAGTGGGGGGTGCATCCCCCGGGGGACGAGCGGGCCGAGTGGGTGCGGGGTGAGGAGCGGACCGCGCTGCTGGTGCTCGTCAGCGGGCGCTTCCGGGTCGAACTGCCTGGGCGCAGCGTGCTGCTGGAGCGGCAGGGCGACTACGTCGTGTGGGGGCGCGGGGTCGATCACTCGTGGGTCGCGGAGGAGGAGTCGGTCGTGCTGACGGTGCGGTGGCCGTCCGTGCCGGGCTACGCGGTGGGCCGGGGCGGCTGACGACTTTGCCGGTCCTGGGGCCGATCGCGACCCGTTCATGGGAGGCGCCGGGTGCACACTGGCTGTGGGACGAGTGCGTGACTGCGGGGTGATGCAGATGCACAGCCGCTTCCGGAGCGACCGGCGGTTGACCACCCGGATGGGGATCACGCTGTTCCTGCTCGGATTGTTGTACGTGGGGTTCGTCGCCGCGTTGATCGTGCTGCTGAAGTCGTGGGTGCTGGTCGTGGTGATCGCGGCGGCACTGCTCGGCGCGCAGTACTGGTTCTCCGACCGGATCGCGCTGTACGCCATGCACGGGCGGGTCGTGGAGCGGGAGGAGTATCCCGAGCTGCACGCGGTGATCGACCGGCTGTGCGCCCTGGCCGACATGCCCAAGCCGGTGGTGGCGGTGTCCGGTATGGACATGCCGAACGCGTTCGCGACCGGGCGGAACCCCGACCACGCGGTGGTCTGTGTGACGACCGGGCTGCTGCGGCGGCTGAAGCCCGCCGAACTGGAGGGCGTGCTGGCGCACGAGCTGTCGCACGTGGCGCACAAGGACGTCGCCGTGATCACCGTCGCGTCGTTCCTCGGGGTGATCGCAGGGCTGATCGTGCGGTTCGCCTTCTACTCGCAGCTGTTCGGCGGGGCCAGGAGGGACCAGAACACGGCTGCCGTGTTCGCCGCGGTGATGGGTGTCGCCGCGACCGTGTACGCGATCAGCTTCCTGCTGATCCGGGCCCTGTCCCGGTACCGGGAACTGGCCGCCGACCGGGCGGCCGCGCAGCTCACCGGCCGGCCCTCGGCGCTGGCCTCCGCGCTCACCAAGGTCTCCGGCGACATCGCCCGCATTCCGACCAAGGACCTGCGCACGGCCCAGGCCTTCAACGCCTTCTACTTCACGCCCGCCCTGGGCCGTGAGCCCGGCATCGCCCGCCTCTTCTCGACCCACCCGAGCCTGGAGCAGCGGCTCGACCAGCTGGGCCGTATCTCCGCCGAACTGGGCGAGGCGGCGGCACCCGGAGGGGTGTGATCGGCGCATGGGGCTGCTGGACATCCTGCTCGGCCGGACGAAACCGGTCGTGGCGGATCTCGACCGGCTCTTCGCGCTGCCCTCGGCGGCCGTGACCCTGGAGGCCGCCGCCGGCTTCACACCGACCGGGCAGGGCGCGGTGTGCTTCGCCACGGTCGAGGGCGCGGCCTTCGAGCAGTCCCACCGCGAGGTGCAGGCCCTGCTGGACGCCGACACCGACCGCGACGGCCCCCCGGTGGAGCTGTGCCAGGACGACTACGGCTACTCCTGGCTGGTCTCCCGCCGTGCCCCCGACCAGCTCTCCGCGCTCGTGAACGACCTGCACGCCGTGAACAGCCAGATGGAGGTGAACGGGTTCGGCCCCCAACTGCTGTGTTCGCTGGCCGGGTTCGAGGATCCCTCCGGTCGGCGGCTCGCGCTCGTCTACCTCTACAAGCGTGGCACGTTCTACCCGTTCGCGCCCCTGCCGGACGGAACACAGCGGCGCGACAACGCTCTCGAACTCCAGGTGCGGGCCGCGCTCTCGGGCGACCTGCGCGTCGAGCAGGACCTGAGCCGCTGGTTCCCGGTGTGGGGAGCGCCGGGGTTGTGAACGCCCTCCGGGGCCGGGGGCCGCGTGAGTGAATGGCCGTATGAGTGAGCTGATCCCCTTCACCCATGTCCTCGACGGCGAACGGCTCAGCGGGCTGTCCTGCGGCGGGGCTGAGCAGGCCCGGGTGACGGTCGTGCTGCTGCACGGCGCGGGCAACGGCAGCAAGGAGCGGCTGGTGCCGTTGCTGGCGGAGTTCGCGGCCCGCGGCTGTCACGCCCTCGCCTTCGATTTCTCGGGGCACGGGGAGAGCACGGGCCTGCTGCGGGAGCTGAGCCTGCGGCGCCGCTTCGAGCAGGCCGTCTCGGTGATCGACGCACGCGCGCGGGTGGACGGGCCGCTGGTCCTGGTCGGGTTCAGCATGAGCGGCCAGACGGTGGCGGATCTCGTACGGCACTACGGGGAGCGGGTGGCGGCCCTGGGGCTGTGCGCGCCGGCGGTGTACGCGGGCGAGGCGTGGGACGTGCCGTTCGGCTCGGGCGACGGTCGGTTCAGCGAGATCATCCGCAGGCCCGGGAGCTGGCGTGCGGCGCCCGCGCTCGACGTCCTGAGGGCGTTCGAGGGCCGGGCGGTGCTCGCGGTGCCGGACACGGACGAGGTCATCCCGCCCGCCGTGACGGAGGCACTCTCCGAGGCGCTGGCCCGGCGTGCGCAGTTCACGCACCGGGAACTCCCGGGCGCCGGGCACCGGTTGGGTCTCCGGTTTCGCGATCACCCGGACGACCGGCGGGAGTTCGTCTCCGCTGTGCTGACCGGGCTCGGCGAACAGGGCTGGTCGGCGACCCGCGCGTGGGTGGCCAAGCAGCTCCCGGAGGGCCGCACGGTCGCCACGTCGTCCTTTCTGGCCGGGGGCTGGAGCGCCCAGATGCGGCGGCTGGCCCTCGACGACGGCACCGAGCTGGCGCTGCGGACGTTCGTGAAGCCCTTCTTCCGTCGGCACGCGCCCGGACTGCTGGCCCGCGAGGCGGAGATGCTCACGCTGCTGGCGGGGCGGGAGGGCGTGCCGGCCGCCGAGCTGATCGGTGTGGACGCGACCGGGGAGCACTGCGACCATCCGTCCCTGCTGATGTCGGTGCTGCCGGGGCGGGTCCGGGTCGACGAGGGGGAACTCGACGCGCGGGTGGACCTGCTGGCGGGCCAGCTGGCCCGGATCCACCGGGTCGTGCCCCGGGAGCGTCCGCGGACGTACCAGGCGTGGACCTCGCCTGCGGCGGTTCCCCCGGGGTGGGAGGGGGCCGTGGACGTCATCCGCCGCGATCCCCCGCCGTACGACGGCTGCTTCCTGCACCGGGACTTCCACCCCGGGAACGTGCTGTTCACGGGTGCGGGGGCCGAGCTGCGGATCAGCGGCGTCGTCGACTGGGTGGAGGCCTCGTGGGGGCCTGCCGACCTGGACGTCGCCCACTGCTCCACCGCACTCGCGCTGCTGCACGGCCCGGAGTGCGGCCTCGGTTTCCGGGAGCGCTACGAAGCCCGGGGCGGGCGGCGCCTGACCGACGGCCCGGAGCATCTGTACTGGCGGCTGCTCGACGCCCTGGCCTACGTCCCCGACGCGGCGAAGCTGGCGGTGCCGTGGCGGGAACTGGGCCGGACGGATCTGACGCCGGAGGTGCTGGGCGGGCGGCTGGAGGCGTATGTGACGGGGCTGCTGGAGCGGTACGGCTGAGGCGACAGGCCGGCACGGCTGAGGCGACAGGCCGGCACGGCTGAGGCGACAGGCCGGCACGGCTGAGGCGACAGGCCGGTACGGCTGAGGCGGCAGGCCGGTCAGGGGCGACTGTCAGTGGCGTCGGCGATGATGCCAGGAGGGTCACAGGACGCGGCGAGTGGAGGCCCAGCATGGGCGGCGGAGCGCGGTACATCGGCGTGGCGGAGCGGCGGGACCGGCTCGCGCTGCGCCAGCAGCTCGCGGGGCAGGCTCGGGCGGGGACGCCCGAGGAGGTCGCCGACGCGCTGGTCGCGCTGCACGGCACGGACCCGGCGACGGTGTATCTGGCGGTGGGCGCCCGACTCGCCGACCCCGCCGGGACCGTCGAGGAGACGGGGCGGGCCCTGTACGAGGACCGTTCCCTGGTGCGGATGCACGGCATGCGGCACACGGTGTTCGTGTTCCCCACCGGGCTGACCGCCGTCGTGCACGCCTCGACGGGGCTGGCCGTCGCCGCCCGGGAGAGGTCCTCACTTCTCAAGCACATGGCGACGGCGGGTGCGCCGGACGCGGCCTGGCTGAAGGAGGTCGAGGAGTCGACACTGGCGGCGCTCGCCCGGCGCGGACAGGCGACCGCGGCCGAACTCGCCCAGGACGAGCCGCGGTTGCGGGAGCAGTTCGTCTACGCGGCCGGGAAGGGCTACGAGGGGACGCACACGGTCTCGACCCGGCTGCTGAGGGTGCTGGGCGTCGAGGGGAAGGTCGTGCGCGGCCGGCCGCTCGGCTCCTGGACGTCCAGCCAGTTCCGCTGGGCCGTCGCGCCCGAGCATGCCGAGCTGGACACGGCGGAGGCGCAGGCGGAGCTGCTGAGTCGGTGGCTCGGCGCGTGCGGTCCGGCGACCGAGGCCGACCTGAAGTGGTGGACGGGGTGGCGCGTGACGGAGGTCCGCAGGGCCCTGGCCGCGATCGGGGCGGAGCCGGTGTCGCTGGACGAGGGCACGGGGTTCGTGGCCGCGGGCGACGCGGACCCGGTGCCCTCGCCCGACGAGCCCTGGGCCGCGCTGCTGCCCGCCCTCGACCCGACGGCGATGGGCTGGCAGCAGCGCGACTGGTACCTCGCCCCCGAGCTGCGGCCCCGGTTGTTCGACGGCAGCGGCAACGTCGGGCCGACGGTGTGGTGGAACGGACGGGTGATCGGCGGCTGGGCTCAGCGGCCCGACGGGGAGATCGCCTGGCGGATCCTCGACGAGGACGGCGTCGGCAGGGAGGCCCGCGCGGCGATCGGCTCGGAGGCGGAGCGGCTCACCGGATGGCTCGGCACGACGAGAATCACGCCCCGCTTCCGGACACCGCTGGAGAAGGAACTGGCGGCGGGCTGAAGGGCGGGGCTCTGACGGAAGCGCCCCCTAGGCCTTCCTCCCCCGTTCCGTGACGTACACCCCCGCCCGCGCCGCCGTCACGGCGGCCTCGGCGGCGCGGGCGGCCGTGGACTCGTCGAGCCGGTCCCCGCTGATCAGCAGGTGGTAGTAGAGCGGGGCGGAGACCGCGCGCACCACCTCGTGAGCGTCGGTGCCCTGCGGCACCTCGCCCCGGTCGACGGCCCGCCGGACGCAAGGGGCCCATTCCCGTACGCGGATGTCGTAGAAGCGGTGCAGTGCGGCGGCCGTTCTCGCGTCGCCGGTGGCGGCGGCGATCAGGGCCTTGAACAGCGGTCCCTGCCGAGGGTCCGTCAGCGTGCGCTGGACGAGCAGGGCGTTGGCCGTCAGGTCTCCGAGCAGCGAGCCGGTCTCGGTGCGCGGCGCGGACTGCTCGGCCATGTCCTGGAGGAGGTCGGCCACCAGTGCGGCCACCGTTCCCCAGCGGCGGTAGACGGTCGTCTTGCCCACGTCGGCGCGGCGGGCGATGTCGGCCAGGTCCAGGCCGCTGAGGCCCTGCTCGGTCAGGGCGTCCTCGGCCGCGTGCAGCACCGCCTCCCGCACTCGCGCCGTGCGTCCCCCGGGCCGGACGGTCCCCGGTTCGCCCCCGTCAGCCATAACGGCACTCCTGTTCCATTAGCGACCTCATCCTGCTACTTTAGTGACTGCTAACGGAACCGCAGACCCGTTAATGAGGTCGCTGCCGAGAGGGGCCCGCAATGGAATACAGGCGATTGGGCGCGTCCGGACTCATGGTCCCCGCGTTGAGCTTCGGAGCCGGCACCTTCGGCGGGCGGGGTCCGCTCTTCGGCGCCTGGGGCACCACCGACGCGCAGGAGGCACGCCGCCTGGTGGACATCTGCCTGGACGCCGGCATCACGATGTTCGACACCGCCGACGTCTACTCCGCCGGCGCCTCCGAAGAGGTGCTCGGCCAGGCGGTCAAGGGCCGCCGCGACCAGGTGATCCTCTCCACCAAGACGAGTCTGCCGATGGGTGACGGACCGGGCGACGCGGGCTCCTCCCGCTCCCGGCTGATCCGCGCCTGCGAGGACGCCCTGCGCCGGCTCGGCACGGATCACCTCGATCTCTTCCAGCTCCACGCCTTCGACGCCGGGACGCCGGTCGAGGAGGTGCTGGCCGCGCTCGACTCGCTGGTCCAGGCGGGCAAGGTCCGCTACACCGGCGTCTCCAACTTCTCCGGCTGGCAGGTGATGAAGTCCCTCGCGGCCGCCGAACGGCACGGCCGTCCGCGCTATGTGGCCCACCAGGTGTACTACTCCCTGATCGGCCGCGACTACGAGTGGGAGCTGATGCCGCTCGCCCTCGACCAGGGCCTCGGCGCGATCGTCTGGAGCCCGCTCGGCTGGGGGCGTCTGACCGGCAGGGTCCGCCGCGGCACACCGCTCCCGCCCGACAGCCGGCTGCACCGCACCGCCGAATTCGGCCCGCCCGTCTCCGACGAGCACCTCTTCGACGTCGTCGACGCACTGGACGAGATCGCGGAGGAGACGGGCAAGGCGGTGCCGCAGATCGCCCTGAACTGGCTGCTTCGGCGGCCGACCGTGTCCTCCGTCCTCATCGGCGCCCGGGACGAGCGGCAGCTGCGCCAGAACCTCGGCGCCGTCGGCTGGAGCCTCACCCCCGAGCAGGTGGCGAAGCTCGACGCGGCGAGCCACCGCCCGGCGCCGTACCCCTACTTCCCCTACGAGCGCCAGGAGGGCTTCGCCCGCCTCAACCCGCCGGTGCTCACGGCGCCCGACCGGGCGGCATGAGCGAGCGCCGGGCACCCCGCGGTTCGGGGCGCCCGGCGCTCGGAGCGGAGCAGGGTCAGCGCGCGTACCGCATGAACGCCCGCACCATGTGGCACGTCGTGTCCGACGGCGGGTGCACGCCGATCATTTCGGCCGTGTCGCGGATCGTCTCGTCGCGGGCCTGGTTCGGCATGTAGACGCCCGAGTCGAGCAGGGCGATGGCCAGGCGCATCGCCTTGAGGCGGCGGTTGTGCGTCACGTACCACTGGCGCGGCCGGCCCGGTGGCAGCGGCCGCTTCTGAACGGGCACATAGGGCAGGTCGAGCAGGACGGGACGCTTCGCGGTGGACTGGGTGGGCAACGGCTTCGACGTCAGGGCGGCAGCGGGCACAGGCATCCTCCTGTCGCGGTCGGGCGGCTCACCGAAGACGTCGGCATCCCCGGCGCCACCCTCGAACACTGCTTACAGTTTACCGCCCGGCACTGACAACCGGGAGTCCGCGCAGCTCGGCAAACACCCAGGTGAGCAAGGGATTTGGCGGCATGTCACGGCAGGTCGGCGAGGGGCCCGTGGGGCGCCAGAAAATCGAACAAGCGGGTCTGCGCGTACCGTGTGCGCATGGAGATCTGGATCAACCCCGCGTGTTCGAAGTGCCGCAGTGCCCTGACGCTGCTCGACGCCGAGGGCGCCGACTACACCGTCCGCCGCTACCTGGAGGACGTGCCGAGCGAGGACGAGATCCGGGGCGTGCTCGAGCGCCTCGGTCTCGAACCCTGGGACATCACCCGCACCCAGGAGGCCGACGCGAAGGAGGTCGGACTCAAGGAGTGGCCGCGGGACGCCGGTTCGCGCGACCGCTGGATCACGGCGCTCGCCACGCACCCGAAGCTGATCCAGCGCCCGATCATCACCGCCGACGACGGCACGGCCGTGGTCGGCCGTACCGACGAGGCCGTGCGGGACGCCCTGTCGCGCTGACCATGACGCCGCCCCACCGGCGCGTTGACCAGCCGACAACCGGCGTGTGGCGCAGGTCACTTGAGTGACTCCTGTAACCGCTGAGTAACCTCGTTCGGTATCTCGTACATAGCGGCGTACGCTCCCCTACCTCTTCAGGAGGCGCGCATGTCGCGCAGGAGAACGCTCGGCACGAAGAAGAAGATCGCGCTGCTGGTGAGCGCGGCGACGGTGGCGGGAGGCGGGGCCTTCGTCATGGCGAGCACGTCGAACGCAGCGCCGCCGGCCCCCAGGTCGGCGTCGGAATCGACGGTCTGCCTGGGTCTCGCCACCGCCCTCGGCAACAACCAGAAGTTCATCGCGGACCAGCGGGCCAACCCGGACGCGCAGTCCGAGGCGCGGATCGCCAACCGCGAGGCGGTCGTCGCGGAGATCAAGCGGAAGCAGGAGGCGTCGGGGTGCGCCGTCGGGGAGTCGGCTCAGGACTCCCAGACCGCGCAGCCCTCGCAGCCCGCCCAGTCGGCACAGCCCTCGGCCCCCGCCGAGTCGGCCCAGTCCTCGCAGCCGGCCGAGTCCGCCCCCGCGGGAAACGGCGGCGGTGCCGCTGCCTCCGGCCAGCAGGTGTGCAACGGCTCCACGGTCACGCTCTCCGGTGAGGGCGGTGCGCCTGCCGCGTCCAGCAACCAGTTCCCGGCCGGCACGAAGCTGAAGGTCACCAACCTGGACAACAACAAGTCCACGACGGTGGAGGTCACTTCGGTCTCCGGCAGCTGTGCGCTGCTCAACAACGCGGCCTTCGAACAGGTCCGTGAGCCCGGCAAGTTCCTGATCCGCCGGGCCCTGATCGAGAAGGTGGGGTGAGGCGTGACGACCGAATGAACGAATGAGGCGGCGGCCACCCCCTCGGCCGCCCCCTCGTACGTGTCACCGGTCCTGCCGCCCCCGGCCAGGGGCGGCAGGACCGGCGCGTGGGGGCCGCGCGGCGCCGGTCACCGGCTTTGACGGAGGGGAGCCGGTGACCGGCGCCGCCCCGCGACGTAAAACACCCTCCGGCATGAAGTGCGGCACAGCGTCACCAGGTAACACGGGGTTCACATTCGAGCAATGGCCGGGAAATCGCCTGTTGACAGGCTGCCGGGCAGGTGAGCGGCGCCTCAGTGCCGCAGCACCGCAGCACCCGCGACACGCGCCCAGACACACCCCCGAAGGATGTGGCCCCGTGACCTTCAAGGCTGAGTACATCTGGATCGACGGCACCGAGCCGACGGCCAAGTTGCGCTCCAAGACCAAGATCATCTCGGGCGCGCCCGCCGGTCTCGACGCGCTGCCGATCTGGGGCTTCGACGGGTCTTCCACCAACCAGGCCGAGGGGCACTCCTCGGACTGCGTCCTCAAGCCGGTCTTCACCTGCCCGGACCCGATCCGCGGCGGCGACGACATCCTGGTGCTGTGCGAGGTCCTGAACATCGACCTCACCCCGCACGCCAGCAACACCCGCGCGGCGCTGGCCGAGGTGGAGGAGAAGTTCGCGGCGCAGGAGCCGATCTTCGGCATCGAGCAGGAGTACACGTTCTTCCAGGACGGCTACCCGCTCGGCTTCCCCAAGGGCGGCTTCCCGGCTCCCCAGGGCGGCTACTACTGCGGTGTCGGCGCGGACGAGATCTTCGGCCGTGACGTCGTCGAGGCCCACCTCGACAACTGCCTGAAGGCCGGTCTCGCCATCTCCGGTATCAACGCCGAGGTCATGCCCGGCCAGTGGGAGTTCCAGGTCGGCCCGGTCTCCCCGCTGGAGGTCTCCGACCACCTGTGGGTGGCCCGCTGGCTGCTCTACCGCACCGCCGAGGACTTCGACGTCGCCGCCACCCTCGACCCCAAGCCGGTCAAGGGCGACTGGAACGGCGCCGGTGCGCACACCAACTTCTCCACCAAGGCGATGCGCGAGGGCTACGACGCGATCATCACCGCCTGCGAGTCGCTCGGCGAGGGCTCCAAGCCGCTCGACCACGTCAAGAACTACGGCGCCGGCATCGACGACCGCCTCACCGGTCTGCACGAGACCGCCCCGTGGAACGAGTACTCCTACGGCGTCTCCAACCGCGGCGCCTCGGTCCGCATCCCCTGGCAGGTCGAGAAGGACGGCAAGGGCTACATCGAGGACCGCCGCCCGAACGCCAACGTCGACCCGTACGTGGTGACCCGCCTGCTCGTCGACACCTGCTGCTCGGCGCTGGAGAAGGCCGGCCAGGTCTGACCGGCGCACCGCCCGGCTCCCGAGGGGGCGCCCACCGTTCACGGTGGGCGCCCCCTCGCGTTGTCGGCAGGGCGCCCCCTCGCGTTGTCGGCAGGGCGCCCCCTCGCGTTGTCAGTGGGGCGTGCCATCGTGGGGGCATGGAGATCGACGGGGGCCTCGCGGTCAAGGTGCTGACGGAGAGCGGGCGGACACACGCGCGGGTTTCGGCGGGTGAGCTGCGCGCGTTGGTGGAGCGGATCGGCGGTGCCGACGACCACTTCCTCGTGGTCCAGCGGATACCGGACCGGCCGAGGGTCTTCATCCAGACCGCGCGTGACGAGGACGGCGCGTACGACCTCCAGCACCGCACCGGGTCCGTTCCCCACCTGTGGGTGACGCGCGTGAGCGACCCGGGTCTCGTCGCCGAGGTGATGGTGCGCTGGGCGCGCCGGGAGGACGGCTGGGACGCCGGAGTCACCTGGGAGCGCGAGGAGTTCGGGCTGCCCGAGGAGCCGCCCGCGCTCGCGGCCGAGGTCGCCGCCCAAGCCGAGGGGCATGTCCGCGAGCTGCTCCGGGACGGCTACCTGGGCATCGACGCGATGATCCGCGAGACGGTGTATCTGCTGGAGGACGGCGAGGGCTCGTCCCCGCTGTCCCCCGCGCAGGCCCGCGCGCTGGTCGAGCGGCTGTGGCTGGAGCAGGTCGACGAGCAGGAGGCGTGGACCGGGCCGACCGATCCGGACCGGCTGGAGCGGGCCTTCGCGGCCTTGGAGGACGCCGGCATCGTCGCCCGGGAGAACTTCACCTGCTGCCGGGGCTGCGGCATGACGGAGATCGGCGCTGAGGTGGACGACGAGTCGGCGGTGCACGGCTTCGTCTTCTTCCACCATCAGGGCACGCGCGCGGCGGCGGAGGGGCACGGCCTGTCGCTGTACTACGGCGGGTTCGACGGCTCGGAGCAGACCACCACGGCCGTCGGACACGAGGTCGTGGCGGCGCTGACGTCGGCCGGGCTGTCCACGGAGTGGGACGGTGACCCGGGCAAGGCCATCGACGTGACACCGCTGGAGTGGCGCAAGCGCCTGGTGGGATGAGGGGCGAGCGGCCGCGCGGCGCCCCCGGCGCGTGTCCAAGCAGTGAGAGGAGACTCCCGGCGGAGGACCGGCTCTGCTTCAATGGGCACATGGCCAGCTACCAGAAGCACACCGCGACAGGTCGTCACGACCTCGAGCCCTTCTGGCCGTCCCGCCAGGACCACGACTTCGACCGGGTGTGTTGCCGCGCGATGAACGCGCAGGCCCTCTAAAGCCGCACCCCGGCCTTCGGCCAGCGCGAACCGCGTACGTCCCTCGGCGAGCCCGACCACGAATCGCGGCCGTCGACCTCCCGACGAACTCCTCGCGCGAAAAGAGCTGACCTCTCATGGCGACCACTCGTTCCCTGTCCACCGCCGCCCCCCTCACCACCCCCGCGCCCCACGGCCCACGGCACCGTTTGCGTTCCGTCGACCGGGACGAGGTGGTGACGGTCGCGGACCTGCTGCCGCCGGGCGCCACCTGGCTGCCGGCTCCGCAGCACACCCTGCCCACGCTGCCGGGGCAGCCGCCGATGGTCGGCTACCTGGTGCTCGTCCCGGCCGACCAGCAGCCGCCGTTCCCGGTGGCGGTGCCCGACCTGCCCCGGTCCCCCGGCCCGGACCTCGATGCCGAACCGGGCGGCGAGCCGCTGATCCGCGTCGACACCGTGCAGCGCACCGCCCGGGTGGCCGGGCAGCCGCTCGACCTCACCTACCTGGAGTTCGAGCTGCTGGCGCACCTGGTGGCGCACCCGAACCGGGTGCACACTCGCGACCAGCTGGTCGGCACGGTGTGGGGCTACGGGCACGTCGGCGACGGCCGCACGGTCGACGTCCACATCGCCCGCCTGCGCCGCAAGCTCGGCGCGGAGCACCGCGACACGATCCGCACCGTGCGCCGAGTGGGCTACACGTACGTCCCGGCGACAGCACACTGACACCGCCCCCGCCCTGTCCCGTCTGCCGACAGCAGATCCCCGTTCCCTCCTCTCCCCCGACCGGGCAGAGTCAGCGGCATGAGGCTTCTGATGCTGGGTGGTACGGAGTTCGTGGGGCGGGCCGTCGTGGAGGCGGCGCTGGGGCGGGGCTGGGACGTGACCGTCTTCCACCGGGGGCGGCACGACGCGCCGCCGGGAGTCCGGTCGTTGCTCGGTGACCGCACCGCTCCCGGCGGCCTCGCCGCCCTCGCCGACGACCCGGGCGAGTGGGACCTCGTCGTCGACACCTGGTCGGGGGCGCCCCACGCGGTGCGGGACACGGCGCGGCTGCTGCGGGGCCGCGCCGGCCGGTACGTGTACGTGTCGAGCTGCTCGGTGTACGCCTGGGCCCCGCCCGCCGGGTACGACGAGGACGCGCCCTTGGTGGAGGGGGCCTCGCCCGACGCCGAGCAGACCGCGTACCCGCAGGACAAGCGGGGCGGCGAACTGGCCGTGCTGGACGCCTTCGGCGCGGACCGGTCGGTGCTCGTACGGGCCGGGCTGATCCTCGGCCCGTACGAGAACATCGGCCGGCTGCCCTGGTGGCTGGGCCGTACGGCGCGCGGCGGCCCGGTGCTGGCGCCGGGCCCGCGTGACCTGCCCCTGCAGTACGTGGACGTCCGCGACCTGGCCGAGTGGATCGTGCTCGCGGCCGAACGGGAGCTGAGCGGGCCGTACAACCTGGTCAGTCCGCAGGGCCACGCCACCATGGGCGCGTTGCTCGAGGCCTGCGTGCGGGTCACCGGCGGCGCCGCCGAACTCCGCTGGACCGAGCCCGGGGTGATCCTGGAGGCGGGCATCGAGCCGTGGACCGAGCTGCCGGTGTGGGTGCCGCCGGGCAGCGACCTGTACGAGGCCCTGCACAGCGCGGACGTCTCCCGGGCGGTCGGGGCCGGGCTGGTCTGCCGGCCCGTCGAGGAGACCGTGGCGGACACCTGGCGGTGGCTCCAGGACCTCGGGGGCGTGGTGCCCCAGCGCCCGGACCGGCCGCGCTCGGGTCTCGATCCGGAGGTGGAGGCGAAGGTGCTGGCGTCCGGCACCGGTGCCTGAACGACCGCCCGGGGTGTACGTAACACCACCCCCCGGCCGGGTGTCCCGGCCCCGTGACCGGGCGGGCGCGCTCGGCGAGACTGACGCCATGACCATGGACACGAAGAACGGCAGCGGGCGGACGACAGGGCGGGGCATCGGGTTGGCCGCGGTGCGGGGGCTCGCGCTGGCCCTCGTCTCCCTGCCGGGGGCGGTGCTGTGCTTCTGCCTGTCCCTGGTCTCGATCGCGCTCATCCCGATCGGGGTCGGGATCGTCACCACGCCGTACGTGCTGACGGGGGTGCGGGCGTTCGCGAACGCACGGCGGGTGCTCGCGGCGGAGTGGGGCGGAGTGCGGATCCCTCCGGTGTACCGGCCGCTGCCCAAGGATGCCCACCCGTGGGCGCGCACCTTCGGGATGCTGCGTGACCCTGCGACCTGGCGGGACCTGCGGTGGCTGCCGGTCGACATGACCGCGGGGTTCGTCACCGCGCTGCTGCCGGCGGTGCTGCTGCTCTACCCGCTGGAGGGGTTCGCGCTGGCGATCGGGCTGTGGCGGGTCTTCCCCGACGGGTACTGGTACGGCTTCGTGCCGGTCACCGGCCAGGCGTCCGCCTTCGGTGCGGCGGCCCTGGGGCTGGTGCTGCTGTTCCTCGCGCACTTCCTCAACCCGCGCCTGCTCGGCGTCCACTTCCGGCTCACCCGGGCCGTGCTCGCCGGCGACCAGGGGGAACTGGCCGAGCGGGTGCGGGTGCTGACCGAGACGCGGCGCGACGCCGTCGACTCCTCCGCCGCCGAACTGCGGCGCATCGAGCGGGACCTGCACGACGGGGCCCAGGCCCGGCTGGTCGCCGTCGGCATGGACCTCGGCACCATCGAGGCGCTCCTCGACAAGGACCCGGCGCGGGCCAAGGAGCTGATCGCGCAGGCCCGGAAGTCCTCGGTGGAGGCGCTGACCGAGCTGCGCGAGCTGGTGCGCGGCATCCACCCGCCGGTCCTCGCCGAGCGCGGTCTGGGTGACGCCGTACGGGCGCTGGCGCTGCGGCTGCCGGTGACCACAGAGGTGAGCGTGGATCTGCCCGGGCGGTACGAGGCGCCCGTCGAGTCGGCCGCGTACTTCGCCGTCAGCGAGGTGCTCACCAACGCCGTGAAGCACTCGGGCGCCGACCGGATCTGGGTCGATGTGCACCGGGCGGACGGCATGCTCCGGGCGACCGTCACGGACAACGGCAAGGGCGGTGCGGTGATCGGGGCCGGTTCGGGACTGGCCGGGGTCGAGCGGCGACTGGGTACATTCGACGGCGTCCTGGCCGTCAGCAGCCCCGTCGGCGGCCCCACCATGGTCACCATGGAGATCCCTTGCGCGTAGTCCTGGCCGAAGACCTCTTCCTGCTGCGCGACGGACTCGTCCGGTTGCTCCAGGCGCACGACTTCGAGATCGCGGCGGCCGTAGAGACCGGGCCCGAACTGGCCGCCGCGCTGGCCGAACTGGACCCGGACGTCGCCGTGGTCGACGTCCGCCTGCCTCCCACGCACACCGACGAAGGTCTGCAGTGCGCGCTCGACGCCCGCCGGAACCGGCCCGGGCTGCCGGTGCTGGTGCTCTCCCAGCACGTGGAGCAGTTGTACGCGCGCGAGCTGCTCGCCGACGGCAGCGGCGGGGTCGGCTACCTGCTGAAGGACCGGGTGTTCGACGCCGAGCAGTTCGTGGACGCCGTACGGCGGGTGGCCGCCGGTGGCACGGCGATGGACCCGCAGGTCATCCAGCAGCTGCTGGCCCGCCGCTCGGCCGACGACCGGCCGCTGGCGCGGCTGACGCCCCGGGAGCGGGAGGTGCTGGAGCTGATGGCGCAGGGCCGCTCCAACGCGGCGATCGCGGGGAAGCTGGTCGTGACGGAACGGGCGATCGCCAAACACACCGCCAACATCTTCGCCAAACTGGGGCTGGAGGTCTCGGACGACGACAACCGCCGCGTGCTGGCGGTTCTCGCCTATCTCGACCACGGCCGGTGAAACCGGACGAGCCCATCCACCCTCTGTGGAAGATCGGCAACTCCTGGTGCCAAAGGGGCTGTTGAGGACACACGGCCCTCACGAATCTCGCATCAATTTCCGAGACATCTGAACACCTGTGGGACCACCCCCGTATGGAAGGGAGCCGCTTCACTCCTGTCGGGCGCCTCGATGCCCCCGAAAAAGGAAGTCAGAGGAGTTCCATGGGACGCAACACAAGAAAACGCCGTACGCCGCTGGCCACCAAGGCCATTGCCGCATCGGCGGCCCTAGCGCTCGGTGGGGGCGGGCTGATCTGGGCAAACTTCTACGCCTCGGCGCACGAGGAGAACTCGGCGAACCAGACGAAGTCCGCGGGCGCACAGATCGCCACGATCCAGTGCCCGGACGTAGGGCAGAAGCTGACCGATGTGCCGGACGGTGCTCGCCAGGGGGTGGACAAGGAACTGGCCAACCTGGACAAGCAGATCAGCGAGGCCTACACCCGTCTCGCCTCGACGCGTCAGGCCCAGGCCGGTGACTCGGGCTTCGTCAACAACGCCATCCTCGGCCCGCTGAAGTCGAAGCGGACCGCGGCCATCGACCGGATCGGCATCAACATCCGGCGGGTGGGCGGACAGGCCCCGGGCAACCTCGAGCAGCTGGCCACGTGCCAGGGCATGGCCGCTGACGCCAACACCAACGACGGCCAGGCCGGCGGTGGTCAGAACAACGACGGCCAGAACAACAACGACGGCCAGAACGACGGCGGTCAGGACCAGGGCCAGAACAACGGCGGTCAGGACAACGGCCAGGGGCAGGGCGGCAACGGCGGGCAGGGCGGCAACGGCGGGCAGGACGGCAACGGCCCGGCGGCGGACGACTTCATCAACATCGAGAACGTCCAGCCGAACTCCCGGAACCTGCCGAACGGCCTCGCCGCGAACGGCGACGGCGGTTCCACGGGCACGTTCACCACGCAGTGCGGCACCAACGAGAACGAGAACCGCAACTCGGACAACGTGATCGTGGCGCCCGGCGTGTCCAACGGTGCGCAGCACCAGCACGACTACGTCGGCAACCAGAACAACAACGCCTTCGCGAGCGACGACGACCTGGCCAACGGCCAGACGACCTGCCAGAACCAGGGCGACAAGTCCACGTACTTCTGGCCGGTCATCCGGATCCAGGACGGTTCGGACGACATCGACGCCGGTCAGCCCGGCGGTGGCCAGGACGGCAACGTCGGCAAGATCGTCGAGCCCGCCGAGGCCCAGCTGAAGTTCGTCGGCAACCGCACCAGCGACGTCGTCGCGATGCCTAAGGCCCTGCGCATCATCACCGGTGACGCCAAGTCCCTCACCAACGGCCTGAACAACGCCAACACGTCCTGGACCTGCACGGGTTTCGAGGACCGTCAGGTGACGGACAAGTACCCGATCTGCCCCGACGGCAGCAGCGTGGTCCGGTTGTCCAACTTCCAGAGCTGCTGGGACGGCCAGAACATCGACAGCGCCAACCACCGCACCCACGTGGACTTCGTCGAGGCGGACGGCAGCTGCTCGAACGGCTTCAAGGCCATCCCCCAGCTCCAGGTCCGACTGGTCTACGACGTACCGGCGCCGCAGATCAACAACGGCCAGGTGCAGAACGCCTTCGCGGTGGACTCCTTCCCGGAGCAGCTGCACAAGCCGATCACCGACCACAACGACTTCATCAACTTCTTCGACGAGAACGTGATGAACGAGATGGTCCAGTGCATCAACAACGGCGAGGACTGCCAGTAGTCCTGAACCGGTGACGCGGAAGGCCGGCGGTGGGAATTCCCACCGCCGGCCTTCCGCTGTTGCGACCCGCGTGCTCAGCCGTGGTGGCCGCTCTTGTTGTGGCTGCCGCCGGGGTTCATGTGCTCGGAGCCCTCTTCCATGGTCCCGCCTAGGGTGCCCTGCAGCGACGTGACCGTCTTCTGCTGGCCGACGGCGACCCACTTGCGGCCGACGAGGTAGTAGCCGCCGTAGTCCTTGGCGCTGTTCAGCCACTCGCGCTGGCCACGGTCCGTGGAGAAGGTCGCGAGGACGTACTTCTCCTTGCCCTTCTTGCAGAGGGCCTGGCGGATGGTGTCCGCGTCGGTCTGCATGTTCGGCTTGCAGTCGGCCTCGGCCGCGATGTGCTCCAGGCTGCCGCTCACCTCCTTCGGAACGGCCGCCTCGTCCTTGTCGCCGGATCCGCCGCAGCCGGTCAGCGCCAGTATCGCCACCGCGCCGCTCAGCGCGAGCATCGGTCGGGTCACCCTCATCTGTTCCTCCGGTCCTTGTCGGCACGGTCCTTGTCACGGCACGGTCCGGACGCATGCCGCACGGAGCCCCGGCAAGAGGCTCTCGCCTTCGATACGGCTGTGGAGCCCGCGGTGCTCAAAATCCGCTGCCCCGGTGTGCACTCCTGTGCGAGGGTGGCCCGGTGGATCAGGACTGGGAAGATCGTGTGGCCGCCCTGTGGGACCGTTTCGACGAGTACGCCGAGACGGAGGAGGACGAGGCCCGCTTCCGCGCCGACGTCGACGCCCTGGTCGCCGAGCTGCCCGAGGGCAGTCCGCACGGCCTGTTCGAACAGGCCTGCGCCTGGGACTCCACGGGCCGCTCCGACAAGGCGGTCCCCCTCTACCGGGAGGCGCTGGAGCACGACCTCGCCGACGTCAGCCCCTACAAGGCCCGCCGGACGAAGATCCAGCTGGCCAGCTCGCTGCGGAACATCGGCCGGGCCGAGGAGGGCGTCGCCCTGCTGACGCCCGAACTTCTCGCGCCGTCCGACGAGCTGGACGACCCCGTACGCGCCTGTCTCGCCCTGTGTCTGTCGAGCCTCGGCCGCGACCGGGAGGCCCTGGCGCTGGCCCTGGGCGCCCTGGCCCCGCATCTGCCGCGCTACCAGCGGTCCATGGCGAACTACGCCCGGCTGCTCGTGGAGCCCGGGGAGCACCCGGGGGCGTGACGCCGCGCGGCCAGGTGACCATCCACCGATTCGCTCGTTCTGCTGAACGTGCAGTCACAGGATGTCGCCCAGCGCCCCGCACCCCCCTCCCCGGCCGGCCCGGTCGTCGACGTCGAGCAGGCCGAGGCCGCGCTCGTCGAGCACTACCCGCGGCTCGTCCGGCTGGCCTATCTGGTGCTGCCACCCGGGCTGGGCCGCAGCCGCCGCGTCCTGACCGCGCACGCCCTCACCCAGCGGGCGCTCCCCCGCACCCGCACCCCGGCCCCGGTGATCCCGGCGCAGTCCACCGGCCGGGACGGCGACCCGGGGTACGCCCTGGTCCGTCTTCAGGTGCTGCGCACGGCGCTGGAGGCGGGGCTGCCGCTGAAGGCGAAGGCGTGGCCCAAGAGGTCCCAGCTGCCGCCGCTGCTGCCGCACGTGTGGGGTCTGAAGCTGTTCCCGCGCTCCGGCGGCGCCGACGAGCTCTCCCTGGACCAGCGGCTGTCCACCCTGTCGGGCCCGGCCCGGGCCGCCTACGCGATGCGCGGCCTGGAGCGGCTCACGGACGAGGGGGTGTGCGAGGTTCTCGCGGCGGCGGGCGTCGCCGACCCGGAGGGCGCCCTTCTGGAGGCCGACGGGATCCCCGCCCAGTACGGGCTGCTCGACTCCCCCGAGTTCGACCCCTGCTCGCTCCAGGCCCGTCCCACCGACCTGATGCGCCGCCGCCAGCACTTGAAGGCCGCCCTGGCCGCCGGCGCCGCGCTGCTGGCGTGCGGGGCGCTGCTCGGCCTGCCCGGTGAGGGCTGGGGGCCCGAGGGCGCCGCGGCACCCCCCTACGCGCGCAACCCGGCCGCGCAGGCCGCCCTGGACCCCTCGAAGCTGACCCGGATGCCCCCGACCGCCTGGCGCAGCTCGGCGCGCACCGACTTCTCCGTGTGGCCGGCCCGCGGCGACCTGACCGGCGACAAGGCCCTGCTGCGCCGCGCCCTGGCCGTGTGGGCCCGCCCCGGCGAGACGGTACAGGTGTCGGTGACCCCCGGCACCCTGTCCGGCGGCCCGGCCGGACCGCCCCAGCTGCTGTACGCGGGGACGGTCGACGCGGCGCGCGTGGTGATCCTCTACGACGGTCTGCGCATCGCCCGGTACGCCGAGCCGAAGGACGGCACCCAGGGCGCCGCCCTCGACTTCGCCCGGGTCGACGGGGCCGGCCGGGCCGAGGCGGGCGCGGTGGTCCTGGGCCGGTCCGACGGCAACGTCCGCTATCTGACGGCCCCTTGGGTGCGGAAGGCCGGCGAGCGGGACCTGATGAAGCCGGGCTCCGGCGCGATGGACCTCGCGCTCACCGACGGAGTGACCGCACCGCTGGCCAGCCCGGCGCTGCGGTCCGGCCCCTGCTCCTCGTGGAACGTGCTGCAGGTGACCGACGGCACCACGACCCGGCTGCTGACCGACCTCGGCGAACTGGTCCCGGCCCGGCTCACCGCCGGACGGCCGGGCTCCCCGCGCGAGGTGTCCGGGGCCGCGGCGCTGCACACCTGGCAGCCGTTCGCCTGCTCGCTGGGCACGGTGCGCTCGGCGGGGGTGCGCAGCGTCAACGCCTGGGCGTTCAACGAGCAGCCGCTGCCCGACGCGAGCGGCTCGGCGGCGTGGGTGTGCACCCGGGCCGAGACCTGGCGGGGCGGCGGGGCGCGGGTGCTGGCGCAGTTCCACACGCCGGGCGGGGCGTACGGAGCGGCTGCGGCGCAGGCCGAGAACGTCCCGGCGTGCGGGCCGCGGGACCCGCATGTGCTGGCCGGGGTGCTGTGGAAGGCGAAGGCCGGTGACTGGTATCTGCTGGCCGCGGGAAGCGCGGAGACCGCGTCGATCCGGGCGTCGGGCGGAGTGACGGGCGAGGCGCGGAGCAGTCTGCTGACCGTGCGGGCCGAGCAGGGGGCGCAGGCTCAGCTCAAGGGGACCTTGAAGGACGGGCGTTCGCTCCGCGGGCTGCGCTGACGGGGGCCGCTGCGGGGCCCGTCCGCTGAGGCCGGCGGAACCCCGCGATCGATCCGGGCCGTTCGAGGCCGGAATCGATCGGTAAGGTGTTCGTATGACTACCGGGGTTCGCCGCAGAATGGGAGTCGAGGAGCGGCGGCAGCAGTTGATCGGCGTCGCCCTCGAACTGTTCAGCCGCCGCTCGCCCGACGAGGTCTCCATCGACGAGATAGCGTCGGCCGCGGGCATTTCACGCCCGTTGGTCTACCACTACTTTCCCGGCAAACTCAGCCTGTACGAGGCCGCGTTGCAGCGGGCCTCGGACGACCTCGCGGCCCGTTTCGTGGAGCCGCACGAGGGTCCGCTGGGGGCGCGGCTGCTGCGCGTGATGCGCCGCTACTTCGACTTCGTGGAGGAACACGGGCCCGGTTTCTCCGCCCTCATGCGCGGCGGCCCGGCCGTCGGCTCCTCCACGACCAACGCGCTCGTCGACTCCGTACGGCAGGCCGCGTATGTCCAGATCCTTTCGCACCTGGGCGTGACCGATCCGCCCGCGCGCCTCGAACTGGTCGTCCGTTCCTGGATCTCCCTCGCCGAGGCGACGGCGCTGATCTGGCTGGACGGCCGGCGCATCCCGCGCGAGGAGCTGGAGCCCCAGCTCGTCAACGACTTCGCCGCCCTCGCCGCGGTCAGTGCCGCCTACGACGAGGAGATGGCCACGCTGCTGCGCGGCATCGTCAGGGACGAGCCGGCCGACGGCCCGTTCGCGCTCCTGGCCGGCCGGCTCATCGCCCTGGCGAGCTGATCGGCTCAGCTCTCGAACTTCGCGTACGACGGGTCCAGGTCGCGGACCTCGGCGGAGGCGTGCAGCGCGAGCCCCTGGGCCGGCTTCAGATGGGTCCGCAGCAGTTCCAGGGCGGCCTGGGTGAGGCGGGTCTTGACCTCGTCGGTGCGGCCGGCGAGCAGGGCGATGTGGATGTGGACATGGGCGTGCCCCTCGGTGTCGGGGCCGACCACGATGTCCTCGGTCGGACGGAACCGTGTCTTGCAGGCGGGCGGCTTGGCGGCCGCGATCTCGACCGTCGCCTCGTGCAGCGCCTTCGCGAAACCGGGCCGGTCGAAGTCGCCGGCGAGGTCGGCCGAGTAGTCGACGGTGATCTGCGGCATCAGTACTCCAGTTCTAGGCGGCCATCGGGCTCACCCTAACCGCAGGGCCAGCATCGCGATGTCGTCCTCGCGGTCCTGGCCGAAGCAGCCCAGCAGCACGTCGCAGAGGCCGTCGAGGCCGGCCGGGGCGCCGGCGGCTGCCGTGCGGAGCTGCTCCATGGAGGTCGTGAGGGGGATGCCGCGGGTCTCGATGAGGCCGTCGGTGATCATGAGCAGGCGGTCGGTGCGGTGCAGCCGGCACTCGGTCGCCGGGGGCCGCTCCAGGCCCAGCCCGAGCAGCGGACCGCAGGCGTCGGCGTACCCGGCGCCGCCCCCGTCGCGCAGGATCAGCGGCGGGATGTGACCGGCGTTGGCGATGCGCACCCGCCCGCTGCCGGGGTCGAGCAGGGTCAGGCACACGGTGGCGGTGATGTCGGGGTGGTACTCCTGGAGCATCCGGTCGAGCCGCGTGGCCAGCACGACGGGGTCGCTCTCGTCGACGCAGTAGGCGCGCAGGGCGTGGCGGATCTCGACCATGACGGTGGCCGCGTCCAGGGAGTGCCCGACGACGTCCCCGACCGCGGTGAGGACACCGTCGCGGGTGCGCAGGGCGGCGTAGAAGTCGCCGCCGATCTCGGCCTGCTCGGAGGCGGGCACGTAGCGGACGACGATGTCGACGCCCGGCAGGTGCGGCAGCTTGTGCGGCCGGGGCAGGAAGCTGCGCTGGAGGGTGAGGGCGACGTGCCGTTCCACCTGGTACATCAGCAGCGGTTCGGCGGCGAGCACGGTGGCCTGGGCGAGGCGGGCGCGCAGTCCGTCGTCCGCGGGGTCGCCGGTCGCCGTGGACCGCGCGGGCGTCGCGAGGCACACCGTCGTCCGGCCGTCCTGGGCCGTCGCCACGGTCAGGCGGGCGTCCTCCTCGACGCCGGCCCGGAAGACGCCGGTCGGCCACAGCGGCGCGGGGACGACGGTGGTGTGCACGCCCGCGCGACCCTCCGCGAGCCGGGTGACCAGCCGGGCCGCCGCCTGGTGGGCGTCGCCGCCGGCGCCCGCGGGGCGGCCCCGGGCCGTGCCGCGGTACGGCTCGCCGTCCGGGCCGACGACGAACACCACGGCGGGTGAGGCGGTGAGGCGTGCGGTGCCGTCGGCGGCGGCAGTGGCGAGTTCCCGGGGGCAGCGGGCCGCCTGCACGGTGATGACGGCCTCGGTCAGCAGGGTCAGCCGGTGGACGGCGGCCTCGGCGCCGGCGGTGCGGCGGGCTCCGCGCACGGCGGCCCGGACGACGGCCTGGATCTCCCGTGGTTCGGCGGGCACGGTCAGATAGGCGTCCCCGCCTGCGTCGAGTCCCCTGCACCGGTCGCCGGGTGCGGTCGCGGCTGCGGAGAAGTGCACGACGGGGAGCGCGGCCATGGGCGGCTGGGTCCGGACCCGGCGGCACAGTTCGAAACCGCTCATGTCGGGCAGACCCACGTCGACGAGGGCCACGTCGGGCAGGGTGCCCTCCCGCAGCCGGACGTCGAGTTCGATGAGCGCCTCGCCGCCGCTGGCGACGGGCACGACGCGGTGGCCGGCGCGTTGCAGCACCGCGCCCATGGCGTAGCGGCTGGCCGCGACGTCGTCGACGACCAGCACCGTGGTGCCGGGGCTCTGCTGCATGCCTCTGGGGTCCAAGTCGGCGGCCCCTCGGGAGCGTACGGGGGTGGGGCGGACCGTGGGTGTCACGGCCCGCCCCACCCAACGTAGTGCGCTATCCGGCGGACCGGGTGAAGACGGCGACGGTACGCCCCGGAACGGCGAACGTGCCCGATTCGGCAGCGTAGGAGGAGGACTTGACGGTAGAGTCCGCCCCCGCCGCCTGCACCGGGTGCAGCCGGTAGCCGGCCCCGGCGAGTGCCGGGACGCGCTGTTCCTGCGTCTTCGGCGTGGCGTTGAAGACGACGACGAGGTCACCGAGCCGCATGGTGATCACGCCGGGTGTCTCGTCCTCACCGGACAGCGGGAAGGAGAGCCGGGACTGCACCCGCTCGGCCGTGCCGAGGGAGAAGTCCTTCTCGGTGCTGCGGATCCGCAGCAGGTCGCGGTAGGCGGCCGAGGTGCCCTCGATCTGCTCGCAGCCCACCTTGACCGTGCTCAGCAGGGGCTTGGCGTACGGCCACTTGTCGGTGTTGTCGGCCGCCATGGGCAGTCCGCGGCCGAAGCCGTTGCCGTCCTCGCACCTCCAGTGGACGGCGTTGAACCAGTCGCCACTGTCGTAGGAGTTGCGGTCCAGGGACTTGGAACGCAGCAGGTCGGTGCCCGCCTGGGAGAGGGCCGGGCCCTGCGAGAGGGTGGCCGTCGCCATGGCCAGGACCTGCATCCGGGCCCGGTCGGCCGCGCTCGTCGAAGCGGGCAGCTTGAAGGCGAGCGCGTCGAACAGGGACTCGTTGTCGTGGGCGTCGGCGTAGGCGAGGGCGTCACCGGGGGCGTCCGCGTAGCCGGCGGGGGCGCCGTTGTAGTCGACCTCGGAACCCTTGACCTCCTTGCCCGCGGTGTCGGTGAACCGGTAGCCGGCGAGGTTGCCGGAGAGGCCGACCTTGATGAGGTCCTGGTAGTGCAGCAGGCGGGCCTTCTGCTCGGCCGGAGTGCCGTTGTTCTTCGAGGAGTTGGGGTCGGTGTACAGGCCGGAGGCGAAGCCCTGGACGCCGGGGTCCTCGTCGAAGGGGCCGCCGCCGCGGACCGCGTCACGGGCGCGGTCGGAGAAGGTGGCGATGCCGGTGCCGGCCATGTTCTTCTGCGTGGCCTGGACGAACCGGGCGTCGTCGGCGATCTCGCCGAAGTTCCAACCCTCCCCGTAGAGGATGATCTTCTTGCCGTCGACGCCGTCCTTCTCCACGGTGAGCGCGTCGAGGGCCTCCCGGACCGCGAGGATATTGGCCTTCGGGTGGTGGCCCATGAGGTCGAAGCGGAAGCCGTCGACCTTGTACTCCTTCGCCCAGGTGACGATCGAGTCGACGACGAGCTTGCCCATCATGGCGTTCTCGGTGGCGGTGTTGGCGCAGCAGGTGCTGTTCGCGACCGAGCCGTCGGCGAGAAGCCGCTGGTAGTAGCCGGGCACGATCCGGTCGAGGACGCTTGTCTTGTCCTGGCCGCTCGCGGCGGTGTGGTTGTAGACGACGTCCATGACGACCCGCAGTCCGTCGTCGTTGAGGGCCTTCACCATCTTGCGGAACTCGACCGTGCGGGCGGTGCCGTCCGGGTCGGTGGCGTACGAGCCCTCGGGCACCGTGTAGTGGTACGGGTCGTAGCCCCAGTTGTAGGCGTCCTTCGCGGCGGTCTTCCCGACGCACTCCTGCTGCTTGTCGGAGTCGGCCGGGAAGGAGGCCAGGTCGCAGTCGGGCTTCGCCTGGTCGGCCTTCTTCTCCGGGATGGTGGCGATGTCGAAGGCGGGCAGCAGGTGGACGTAGGAGGTGCCCGCCTTCGCCAGCTCGCGCAGGTGCTTGCCGCCGTCGGCGGTCCTGTCGGTGAAGGCGAGGTAGGTGCCGGGGTGCTTCGCCGTCCGGTCCGCCACGGAGAAGTCCCGGATGTGCAGCTCCTGGATCTGCGCGTCCTTCAGCGGTACGGCCCTGGGCTTGGTGTACGCCGACCAGCCGGAGGGCTTGAGCGCCTTGTCGTGCAGGTCGACGACGAGGCTGCGCTCGGAGTCGGCGGTGAGGGCGAGGGAGTAGGGGTCGGTGACCTTGTTGGTGACGATCTTGCGGACGCTGGGCGCCCAGACCTTGACGACGTACCGGTAGGGCTTGCCCTTCCAGGACGTCGGGCCGGTGACGGACCAGACGCCGGTGGCGGCGTCGCGCTTCATCGGCGCGGTGGAGTCGCCGATCTCCAGTGACACCTGCTGTGCGGTCGGCGCCCACACGGACAGTGTGGGGCGGCCCTTGGAGAACGTCGGCCCCAGGTCGGCCTTGGTGGCGCCGGGGTACAGGTCGTCGAGGGCTCCGGCGATCTGCACGCCGGTCGCGGCGAGCACCGCCCCGGTCGCGGTGTGCTGGGTGGCGACGACCTGGCCGCGCAGGGCCTCGCGGACCCGGTCGCGGTCGCGCGGGTCGACGGTCCAGGCGTCGTACTCCCTCAGATGCGGGAACTTCGCCTTCTGGGCGTCGGTCAGCTCGCCCTTCGACAGGCGCAGCCACTTGGCGTCACCGGTCAGGGTGCCGTCCTGCGCGGTGATCGAACCGTCGCGGGAGTACAGCAGCTGGGTGGAGGCGGCGGCGTCGGAGCCGTTCCAGGCGAGGGTGTTCCGGTCGATCCAAACGGCCTTGGAGGTGGTCGGGTCGAGGGCGGCCGCGCTGCCCGCGGGCTGTGGGAGCAGGTACTTCTCCTGGCCGTTCACCAGCCACACCTCATGGCCGTTCGCCTTGAGGTCGAGCGACTGGTCGGTGGGCAGGTCCTTCTCGTCGCCTTTGTGGATGATGTAGCTGAGGCCGGTGGCACCCTCGGTGAGCGGCACCTCGTAGACAGCGCCATAGGAGTCAGTCTTCACCGGTTTCAGGGGGTTCGACCAGTCGGTGGGGTTCGCGGCGCCGGTCCACACGTGCAGGCCCCAGCCGTCGTAGTCACCGTCGGCCCGGTGGTAGTGCAGGACGGCCTTGGTCCTGTCGGGCGCCGGTAGGTCGGGGCGCTCGGTGGTGACGGTGTCCTTGCCCTGCTCGATCCAGACCTCGCCGGTCTTGGTGACGTCGATGGTGCGGTCGGTGGAGACGTCCTTGTCGCCGTCCTTGTCGATGACGAGGAAGCCGACGTTCGAGGCGCCGGGCTTGAGCTTGACCCAGGCGAAGGCTCCGTAGGCGTCACGGCCGGTGAAGGGGTGGCTCTTCGGCCACTCGGTGGCCTCGCCCTCGGCGAGGTCGCCCCAGGCGTACAGGCCCCAGTCGGCGTAGTCGCCGTCGGCGCGCTTGTAGTGGACGATCGCGTAGTCGCGGGAGGAGGCGCTGGGCGGCTCCTCGGCGGGCGGGGTGCCGGTGGTGGAGGCGGCCGGCGCGCTCGCGGTGCGGCCGGCCGAGTCGATCACGACGGCCTTGTAGCGCAGGGCCGTGCCGGGCGCCACGTTCTTGCCGATGGTGTGGGTGACCTTGTACGGGGCGTGGTCGGCGGAGCCGAGGGTCTGCCACCTGCCGTTGCCGGTCTGCGCGGCGAAGACGACCCGGTTGAGCTGCCCGCCGCCGTCCAGGTCCGCGGAGACCTCCGCGGTGCCGGTGGCGCCGGCGGCCGGGGCCTTCAGGGTGATCGTGGGCACCGTGGCGGGCTTGGCGAGCCTGCCGGAGGCCTTGAGGACGACCGCCGAGCCGGCCGGGACGGTGACGGTGAGCTTCTTGTCGCCGTCGCTCTTCGGGGCGGCGTCGGTGCCGTGGATGCCCTTGAACGTCATGCCGGCCGAGCCGGTCGGGAAGGTCGCGGTCTTCGCCTCGCCCGCGTTGTTGAAGGCGACGACGTACTCGGTGCCGTTCTTCGCGTCGGTGCGGGAGAAGGCGTAGACGCCCGGGCCGTCGGCCGCGTACCGCTGCTGCTGGACGCCGTCGGTGAGGGCCGGATGGGCCTTGCGGAGTGCGGCGAGCGCGCTGATCTGCCGGTAGAGCGGGGCCTTGGTGTCGTAGGCGTCCTCGGCGTGGGTGCGGTCGGTGCCGATGCGGTCGTCGTCGAGGTAGTCGGCGGTGCGCGAGGCGAACATGCTCTGCCGGGCATCCTTGTCGCCGCCCGGGCCGGTGAAGCCCTGCTCGTCGCCGTAGTAGACGACCGGGTTGCCGCGGCTGAGGAACATCAGCTCGTTGGCGAGTTCGTCCTTGGCGAGGAGCTCGGCGTCGGTCGCCTTCGGGTCGTCCTGCTTCAGGAACGAGCCGATGCGGCCCATGTCGTGGTTGCCGAGGAAGGTGACCTGCTCGTACGCGTTGGCCTTGCCGGTCGTGTACTTGTAGTCGTCGCCGAAGACACCCGCGAGTTTCTGCGCGCTCGCGCCCTGCGAGGCGTACTGCCGGGCGGCCTCCTGGAAGGGGAAGTCGAGCGTGGCGTCGAGCCGGCCCTGGGTGACGTACGGGGCGGTGACGTTCGTGTCGGCCGAGTACACCTCGCCGAACATGAAGAAGTCGTCCCGGCCGCGCTGGGCGGCGTAGGTGTCGAGGGCGGTGGCCCACTGCGTCCAGAACTCCATGTCGACGTGCTTCACGGTGTCGATCCGGAAGCCGTCGACGTCGAAGTCCCGTACCCAGCGCTGGTAGATCTTCTCCATGCCCCGCACGACCTCGGGCCGTTCGGTCCACAGGTCGTCCAGGCCGGAGAAGTCGCCGTGCGCGGAGCTCTCACCGGCGAAGGTGGAGTCGCCCCGGTTGTGGTACATCGTCGGGTCGTTGAGCCACGACGGGACCTTGACGTTCTTCTTCGCCGCGGGGACGGCCGGGGTGCGTGGGAAGGAGCCGGTGCCGACCTCGGGGAAGGCCCGTCGCCCGTCCGCGTAGTCGGCGTCGTCGAAGGGCTCGCCGTCCTTCGTCAGGTACGGGAAGGCGCCCTTGGAGAGGTAGTCGTAGGACTTCTCCTCGTAGTCGACGACGTCCGCCGTGTGGTTGGTGATGACGTCGAAGAAGACCTTCATGCCCTTGGCGTGGGCCTTGTCGATGAGGGTCTCGAGGTCCTTGTTGGTGCCGAAGTGCGGGTCGACCTGGGTGAAGTCGGTGATCCAGTAACCGTGGTAGCCGGCCGAGGCGTTCGCCCCGGTGCCCTGCACGGGCTGGTTCTTGAAGATCGGGGCCATCCAGAGGGCGGTGGTGCCCAGGCCCTTGATGTAGTCGAGCTTCTTGGTCAGGCCCTTGAGGTCGCCGCCCTGGTAGAAGCCCTTGTCGGTGGGGTCGTATCCGGTGGCGAGGCGGGAGCCGGTGAGGCCGCCCCTGTCGTTGCGCGGGTCGCCGTTCGCGAAACGGTCCGGCAGGACGAAGTAGAACTGCTCACGGGTGGCGTCGTGCCGGGCGGGCTCGGCGGCGAGCTTGGCGTCGGACGGGGGCGGTGGCGGGGTGTCCGCCCGCGCCGCGAGGGGTTGGACGAGCGCTGCGGCCAGCGCGGTGACGGTGACCGCGGCGACCCGTCCGGCACGGGCGGTTCGGCGCCTTGCGGGCGCACGCCATCTCGGTATCACTGACGTGGACTCCTTGCATTGCGGCTCTCTCGGGTCCGACCCCGCGCGACCGTATCGCCGCCGAAACGCTTACAGCAAGAGTCTTGAAACTGTTGGTAAGAACTTTCAACAGATCGTCAGCAGGACGTGCGGTCTAGCGCGTGAGGGTGTAGGTGACGAGCGAGCGCGCGGGAACCGTGTCCTTCAGCGACCCCCCGGTGACCGGTACGGCCTGCTGCCGGGCGGTGCTGCGGGAGTTGTCCGTCACGTAGGGCGTCGCCGTCCCGGCCGTGAAGCCGATGTTCCGGAGGCTGAAGGACACCGGGGTGGCGGTGGCGGCCGCGTTGAGCGCCACGACCGTCACGGTGCCGTCGGCATTGCGGAACGCCGACAGTTTCAGGCCGGTGTCGGACGTGGTCGCGCCGATGCGGGTGGCCCCGGGCCGGATGAAGCGGCTGTAGTTCGCCAGCGCCCACAGGCGTTTGGAGACGCGGTAGTTCGCGCCGTCCATCTGGATCAGCCCGCGGGTCGCGCCGGTCGAGGCGCCGTACCAGTAGACGTAGCCGCTGGTGTTGCCCTTGGTCAGGGCGTCATGGACCGCGGAGGCGACCGTGAACCCGTCGTAGCCGCTGCCGTCGTCCCACGCCTCGTTCCAGGTGGTGCCGTCGGGCGACCACTCCGACATCCAGGTCCGTTTGCCGGTGGGCAGCGGACCGTCGACCTTGCTGGCGTACGTGTGGCCGGCATGGGTGTCGACGTAGCCGCGGGCCGTGGCGTCCGCCTCGATCGCGCTGGTGTAGCTCTTCTGCTGGTTCCAGCCGAAGGAGTCGCAGCACACGACCTTGTATCCGCCCGCCCTCGCCACGGGCCCGAAGACCTTGGTGAACTCGGCCGCCTGGGCGGGGGTGAGCCGCATGGAGTCGTACGTGGCGGTCCAGTCGGGTTCGTTGGTGAATCCGAGGTCGTTGATCCGGACGCCCTCCTGGGCGTAGAACTTCGCGTACTGGACGAGGTAGTTCGCGTACGCCCGGCGCCAGTCGCCGCTCGCGCAGGTGGCTCCCGCCAGACCGCACAGGGTGCCGCCGTTCGCGTCCGCGCCGTTGGTCTTCATGTACCCGGGCGCGGTCCAGGCGTCGGCGTAGAAGCGGTTCACGCCGTACGCCCTGGCCTGCTGGGCGAGCCACACCTGGCCCTTGTCGTCGCGGTCCCACACGTACTTCGGTGTCGCGTTCGGCCCGCCGGGGTCGGTCGGCTGGATGCCCGAGTCGATGCCGAGCCGCAGGATGCTCAGGCCGGCGCCGGTGCTCCGGCTGAACAACAGGTCCAGGATCTCGCGTTGGCGCTGGGCGGGCAGGCCCTGAGAGCCCCGCATGATCTGCGCCCGGCCGAAGTGCTCGGAGATGCCGAAGCCGTCGATCGGCTGATGCCCGGTGGATCCGTCGATGGTCGCGGAGGCTTGCGCCCCGGCGCCCGCGGGAGAGGCCCCCGCGGTGACTCCGGCGGTCGTCAGCAGGACCGCGAGGGAGGTGACCGTCCATGTTCTGAGCCCGAGCAGCGTGATCCGTGCCATGGGAGCGCTCCCAGTCCTATGCGGTCGCCCCTCGGGGCTTCCGAGGGGCGATGTTCGAGATGGTGAACAGCGTTCAGGGAGTTGGCGCTGGGGAGGGAACGTAAGGCAGCGTTCCGCGGGCGTCAATCCCGTCCGCACCGCAACCGGCCATGTGGATCTAGCAGGTGGACTTGCCCGCGTGGATCGCCAGGGCCGTGTGGGAGCCCAGGGAGGCCGTGAACTGCCCGCTGGAGTTCACCGTCACGGTCCTGTTGTTCTGCACGTCGCAGTACGTCCCCGCAGGCAGCGACGTCTGATATGTACGGCTCAGCGAACCCGGCTCGTGGTTGATGGCCACGAAGCCCTTGTTGCCCCGGCCGAAGGCGATCGCGTCGCCGCCGTTGTCCCACCAGTCGGTGACGGCCTGGCCCCGGGTGGCGTTGCGGAAGCCGACCATGGACTTGATCTCGGGCCAGTTGTGCTGGCACTTCCAGCCGTCCTGCCAGCAGGCGTTCACCTGGCCGCCGTTCGGCGGGCCGGCGTCGTGGTCGGAGAACTCGTAGCCGGAGTTGATGTCCGGGGCGCCGTAGGGCCAGGCCAGCATGAAGACGTTGGCCAGGGTGTAGGTGGCACCGTCCTTGTAGCTGAGCGTCGAGCCGTTGCGCTCGGTGTCGTGGTTGTCGACGAAGACGCCGGAGACGCCGCTGCTCATGTAGCCCCAGCCCTCGCCGTAGTTCTTCAGATAGGCGAGGTTCTCGTTGGTGAAGACCCGCTTGAGGTCGTAGGCGTAGCGGAACTCCTGGACATCGCCGTTACTCGTGTATTCGGTCGGCTGGACGGCCTCGCCGGAGCCGTAGATGACCTCCTGCTTCCAGTACACCGACGGGTTGCTCAGCCGGGACTTGATGGCGGCGAGGTCGGCGGTGTCGATGTGTTTGGCCGCGTCGATGCGGAAGCCGTCGACGCCGAGGGAGAGCAGGTCGTTCATGTACCCGGCGATCGCGCCGCGGACGTAGTTCTCGCCCGTGTCGAGGTCGGAGAGACCGACCAGTTCGCAGTGCTGGACGTTCCAGCGGTCCTGGTAGTTGCCGATCTGGCCGGTGCAGTCGTCGAAGTCGGGCGCGGAGTACAGGCCGGGGTAGGTGTACTTGCTGTAGGACGAGCCGCCGGTGCCGGTGCCGCTCCCGGCCGCCATGTGGTTGACGACGGTGTCGACGACGACCTTCACACCGGCCGCGTGGCAGGTGTTCACCATGTTCTGGAACGCCGCGCGGTCACCGAGCCGGCCGGCGATCTTGTAGCTGACCGGCTGGTACGAGGTCCACCACTGCGGGCCCTGTATGTGCTCGGCGGGCGGGGAGACCTGGACGTAGCCGTATCCGGCGGGCCCGAGGATGGTGGTGCACTCGCGGGCGACCGAGGCGAAGTTCCACTCGAAGAGGACCGCGGTGACGTCCTTGGTGCCGGGTGGGGAGGCCTGCACATTAGTCGGGTTCATGACAACCGCAGCCGCGGCGAGCGCGACGGCGGAGGCGAGGTATCTGCGTGCCATGTGGGGTTTCCTTCTTCTTTGAAGGTTCTTGCTGCAAGGTTCAGAAACCTTGCGGTGACGCAGATAGTAGAGGCCCGCCACCCGAAAGGGCAGCGGGCCGTACGAAATTCAAAGGAAAATCAGGCGCGAGCCCCCGCGGTCGCGGTGGTCCACCACACCGTGGTGTCGGCCGGCACCTTCGCCTCGTCGTCGACCTCGACGATCTCCCCGCTCGCCACCAGCACCCGGCCGTACGCCGGCATCGCCACCGACTCGGCGGTGGTGTTCGCGACGCACACGAACTCCCCGCGCCGGAAGGCCAGCACGCCCTCGGGCGCCCGCAGCCACTCCACGGAGGTGCCGGCGCCGAGGTCGGGCTGCTCGCGTCGCACGCGGAGCGCGGCCCGGTACAGCTCCAGGGTCGAACCGGCCTCGCCGGTCTGCGCCTCGACGCTCAGCTCACCCCAGCCCTCCGGCTGCGGCAGCCAGCTGCCGCCGTCACCGAAGCCGTACGACGAACCCGTCCGGGTCCACGGGATCGGCACCCGGCAGCCGTCGCGGAAGCCGTCCTGGCCCGCGCCCCGGAAGTACGCCGGGTCCTGGCGCACCTCGTCCGGCAGGTCGACGACGTCGGGCAGTCCGAGCTCCTCGCCCTGGTAGACGTAGGCCGAGCCGGGCAGCGCCAGCATCAGCAGGCTCGCGGCCCGGGCCCGGCGCAGGCCCAGTTCGCGGTCGCCGGCCAGGCGGATCTGGGTGCCGAGGCCGGGCGGGTTGGCGAAGCGGGTGGCGTGCCTGGTCACGTCGTGGTTGGACAACACCCAGGTGGCGGGGGCGCCGACCGGGCGCATGGCCTCCAGAGTGCGGTCGATGACCTCACGCATCTCCCCGGCGTCCCAGTGGGTGCTGAGGTACTGGAAGTTGAAGGCCTGGTGCAGCTCGTCGGGGCGGACGTAGTGGGCCGTGCGTTCGATGGTCGGCGTCCACGCCTCCGCGACGAAGATGCGCTCACCCGCGTACTCGTCGAGGATCAGCCGCCACTGCCGGTAGATCTCGTGCACGCCCTCCTGGTCGAAGAAGGGCATGACATCGTTGCCCAGCAGTTTCACCTGGTCGTGGGATCCAAGGTCGGGCAGGCCTTCCGCCTTCACCAGACCGTGGGCGACGTCGATGCGGAAGCCGTCGACGCCCATGTCCAGCCAGAAGCGCAGGATGGAGCGGAACTCGTCGCCGACCGCCGGGTGTTCCCAGTTGAAGTCGGGCTGCTCGGGGGCGAAGAGGTGCAGGTACCACTCGCCGGGCGTGCCGTCGGGCTCGGTGACCCGGGTCCAGGCCGGGCCGCCGAAGATCGACTCCCAGTCGTTGGGCGGCAGCTCGCCGTTCGCACCCTTGCCGGGGCGGAAGTGGTAGCGGTCCCGCAGCGAGGATCCCGGGCCCTCGGCGACGGCCCGCTTGAACCACTCGTGCTGGTCGGAGGAGTGGTTGGGGACCAGGTCGACGATGATCCGCAGGCTCAGCCGGTGGGCGTCGCGGATGAGCGCGTCGGCGTCCAGGAGATTGCCGAACATGGGGTCGACGGCGCGGTAGTCCGCGACGTCGTAGCCGGCATCGGCCTGCGGCGAGGCGTAGAAGGGGCTGAGCCACACGGCGTCCACGCCGAGGTCGCGCAGGTACGGCAGGCGGCTGCGGACACCCTCCAGGTCGCCCATGCCGTCGCCGTTGCTGTCGGCGAAGCTGCGCGGGTACACCTGGTAGATCACCGCGTCCCGCCACCAGTCGCGGCGCTTGGCGACGGCCACTGTGGGGGTGGGGGCAGGTGCAGCTGAGTGCTGGCTCATGTCGTCCTTGATGCGTAACAGGGGTGTGGTCATGTGAGGTGTGAGTGGGGTGACGAGGCGGCCGCGGCACAGCGGGGTCGGATGGGCACCGCGGCCACCTCGGGCTTCTGAGGGACGGTTCGGCAGCGCACCAAGGGGCGCGGGGAACTGCGCGACCAGCCACGACGTGAGCCGCGGACGGTCAACTCGCAGGGGTCACCCCTTGGTGCCACCGGCCGTCAGCCCGGTCACCAGGTTCTTCTGCACGAGGTAGAAGAACAGGGCCGCCGGTATCGCGATCAGTACGGCCGTCGCGGCCATCAGGTTGCGCTGGGCGTCGTGTTCGCTGACGAACGTCTGCAGACCGACGGCGAACGTGTAGTTGCCGTCGCTCAGCATGAACGTCGAGGCGAACGCGACCTCACCGAAGGCCGTGAGGAAGCTGTAGAACGCCGCGACCGCGAGGCCCGGCTTGGCGAGCGGCAGGATGAGCCGCGCGAACGTGCCGAAGGGGGTCAGCCCGTCGACGCGCCCGGCCTCGTCGATCTCGAACGGGATGGTGTCGAAATAGCCCTTCATCAGCCAGGCGCAGTACGGCACGATCGTGGTGCAGTTGACCAGGATGAGACCAAGGTAGCTGTCGATGAGCCGCAGATCCGAGAGGATCTGGTACATCGGCACGATCAGTACCGCGATGGGGAACATCTGGGTGACCAGCAGCACCCACATCAGCTTCCGGTAGCCGGGGAACCGCATGCGGGAGACGGCGTAGCCGGTGGACGCGGCGACGACGACACCGATGAGCGTCGTGCCCAGCACCACGACCAGCGTGCTCTTCAGCCAGTCGAAGAACCCGGTGTCCTGGAGGACATAGGCGTAGTTGTCGAGCGAGAGCTTGCCCCAGATGCGCCCGGGGTGCAGGTAGTCGTCCTTGTCCGGGCCGAGGGACAGGAACACCAGCCAGGCGACCGGGAAGAGCGCGGTCAGGCTGGCGGCGATCAGCACGGCGTGCGAGGCGAGGGAGGCGCCGCGGCTGCGTTCGCTGCGGCCGCGGACCTTGCCGGGGGCGGCCGCGGGGCGCCGTTCGCCGGCCGGTGCGGAGCTCTCGACGGTGGTCGTAGTCATGGGGGAACTCCTGCCTCAGATCGCGAGCTGCTGCTCGTTGCGGTTCAGCCAGCGGCGGTAGAAGGAGGTGAAGACGATCAGGATGGACAGGAGCAGGATTCCGTAGGCGGCGGACTGGGCGTAGTCGCGCGGCTGCTGCCCGAAGCCCAGTTGGTAGGCCCACGTGACGAGGATCTGGGCGTCCGGTGCGGTGTTGCCGAACAACAGGAAGATGATGGCGAACTGATTGAAGGTCCAGATGACACCGAGGAGCACGACCGTCGTGCTGACGGACCTCAGACCGGGCAGGGTGACGTAGCGGAATCGCTGCCAGGCGTTGGCTCCGTCCATCTCGGAGGCCTCGTACAGGCTCGCGTCGATCGACTGCAGGCCGCCGAGGAGCGAGACCATCATGAACGGCACACCGCACCAGGTGTTGACCATGATCGCGGCGAACCGCTGCCAGAAGGTGTCCTCCAGCCACAGCGGTGTCGGCAGACCGAGGCCCTCCAGGGCGCTGTTGATGACGCCGCCGTCCGCGAGCATGAACCGCCAGCCGAAGACGGTGACGAAGGTCGGCACCGCCCAGGGCAGGACGAGGATCATCCGGTAGAGCGTCCGGCCGCGCAGCTTCTGGTTGAGCAGCAGGGCGAGGCCGAGACCGATGCCGTAGTGCAGGGCGACACAGGCCGCCGTCCAGAAACCCGTCCACAGGAAGTGCGACCAGAAGCGGTCGTAGGCCGTCGGGCCCCAGAGGATGTCGGCGTAGTTGTCCAGGCCGATGAACGTGTACGTGGCGTCGATGTGGTTGACGCCGATCGTGCGGGCGGTGTTGAGGCTGGTGGCGTCGGTGAGGGTGAGGTACAGGCCGTACACCAGCGGGTACACCACGAGGACGCCGAGCACGACGGCGACCGGGGCGATCATCACGTAGGCGTACCAGTGCTTGTGGAGGCCGTTCTTCAGCCGCTGGGCCGGCCCGGGTCGCGGTTCCCGCTCACCTGGATCCCGCCGCTTGCCGGTCGCTCGGTCGATGGCGACTGTCATGGTTCGACACCTTCTGGAGGTTCAAGGAGGTCAAGGGGACTGCCGGGCGGCAGACGCGGGCCGGTGGCCGCGGGATCCCCTCCCCGTGGCAGGGGATCCCGCGGCCACCCGGCAGTCACTTGGAGAAGTCGGGCACCAGCTTGGCGATGGCGGTCTCGGCGTTGCCGAGGCCCTTGTCCAGGGACTCCTTGCCACCGGCGATCTTGATCAGCTCGTCGTCGAGCGGACCCCACAGGGAGCTGTACTCGGGCAGCGCCGGGCGCGGCTGGGCGCTGGAGAGCACGCCCTGGTAGCCGGCGATGCCGGGGTCGGCCTTGACCTTGTCGGTGTAGGCATCCTCGCGCGTGGGGAGCGTGGAGTTCTTCAGCGCGATGGTCTCCTGGGCCTTCGCCGAGGTCATGAAGTTCACGAACTTCATCGAGGCCTTCTGGTGGGCCTCGTCGGAGCCGGCGTAGACGGACAGGTTGTGGCCGCCGGTCGGGGCGCCCGCCTTGCCGGCCGAGCCGGCCGGGACGGTGGCGATGCCGAGGTTGTTCTTGTCCTTGAAGGCCGAGCCCTTGTAGAAGTTCGTGATCTCCCACGGGCCCTGGACGATCGAGGCGACCTTGCCGCTGACGAACGCCTCCTGGATGTGGGCGTAGGCGTCGGCGGTGGTGTCGGCCTTGTGCAGGCCCTTGCCGGAGAAGAGGCCCTGCCAGGTGCCGTAGGCCTTCTTGGCCTCGGGCGAGGTGACGGTGATCTTCTTGGCGTCGGCGTCGACGGTGTCGGTGCCCTCGCCGTAGAGGAAGGACTGGGCGTAGTAGGCCTGGGTGGAGCCCCAGTAGCCGTCGACGCCGGTCTTGCCCTTGATCGTCGCGGCGGCCTTCTTCAGGTCGTCCCAGGTCTTGGGGGCCTCGACGCCGGCCTTCTCGAACAGGGCCTTGTTGTAGACGAGGGCGAGGGTGTCCGTGGTGAACGGGACGCCGTAGGTCTTGCCCTCGTACTTCGCCTGCTCGATCAGGCTGGGCTGGAACCTGTCCTGGTCCTTGAGTGCCTCGGTGCCGTCCAGCGGCGCGAAGAAGCCCTTCTTGGCGAAGGCGGGGGTCCAGCCGACCTCGGAGCGCAGCACGTCCGGGGCGCCCTTGGAACCGGCGGCGGTGTCGAACTTGTTCTGCGCCTGGTCGAAGGGGACGTTGACGTACTTGACCTTGATGTCCTTGTTGGCAGCCTCGAACTGCTTCACCAGGGCCTGGTACGTCGGTGCCTCGTTGGTGGCGTTGGAGGTGTCCCACCAGGTGATGGTGACCGGGCCGCCGGCCTCGTCGCCGCTGTCGCTACCGTTGCAGGCCGTCGCCGCCAGGGCGAGGGACGCCACCAGCGCGGTGGCCGCTATGCCACGCCGCATGAGTTCTCCTTGAGGGTGAAAGCCCGTTGTGCTGCCGACTGCGCCGTTGGCGGCCGGGCGTCGGTGAGATTAGCCGCGCTGGAAGGACTTGCGAAAGACCTTGCAGCAAAAAGATGCAAGGGGTGCGGATGGTTATCCCGCCGTGACCTCTCCTCGGCCTCTCCCCAGCGCCCCGCAGCCCCCATTTCCAGCTGTTCGACGGGGAGTCGGACAGCTGTGCAAGACTCTGCAAGCACTTGCCATCCGCGTCCGTCGGGGGGAATCATCCGTTGCGGATCGGACGCCGACCACGAGTTTCGAGGGACCGCGATGACCAAGCCACCCACAGCGGGCCGTGCGACGGCGCGCATCAGGCGTCCCGTCGGTGTGCAAGGAGAACCCCGGCCGCTACAGTCCAGTGCTGTGACCACACGGCTTGCCGACATCGCTGTGCAGGCGGGGGTGAGCGAAGCGACCGTCAGCCGGGTCCTCAACGGGAAGCCGGGCGTCGCCGCCACCACCCGCCAGTCCGTGCTGGCCGCTCTCGACGTGCTGGGCTACGAACGCCCGGTGCGCCTGCGCCAGCGCAGCGAGGGGCTGGTGGGGCTGATCACCCCGGAGCTGGAGAACCCGATCTTCCCGGCCCTGGCGCAGGTCATCGGCCAGGCGCTGACGCGGCAGGGCTACACGCCGGTGCTGGCCACCCAGACGCCGGGCGGCTCGACCGAGGACGAGCTCACGGAGATGCTCGTGGACCGCGGGGTCGCCGGCATCATCTACGTCTCCGGACTGCACGCGGACACCACCGCCGACATGCAGCGCTACGACCGGCTGCGCGCCCAGGGCGTGCCCTACGTACTGGTCGACGGTTTCTCGCCGAAGGTGCAGGCGCCGTTCATCTCCCCCGACGACCGCGCGGCGATGAGCCTGGCGGTCACGCACCTGGCGTCCCTCGGGCACACCCGGATCGGTCTGGCCCTCGGGCCCAAGCGGTTCGTGCCGGTGCAGCGCAAGATCGAGGGCTTCGTGCGCGCGGTGCGGGATCAGCTGGGCCTCGATGCCGCGACGGTCGAGTCGGAGCTGGTGCAGCACTCCCTGTACACCCTTGAGGGTGGCCAGGCGGCGGCCGTCGCGTTGATCGAACGGAACTGCACGGCCGTGGTGTGCGCCAGCGACATGATGGCGCTGGGCGCGATCCGGGCGGCCCGGCAGCTCGGTCTGGACGTGCCGAAGGACATCTCCGTGGTCGGCTTCGACGACTCCCCGCTGATCGCCTTCACCGACCCGCCGCTGACCACGATCCGCAAGCCGGTCCCGGCGATGGGGCAGGCGGCCGTGCGCACGCTGCTGGAGGAGATCGGCGGGACGCCCGCGCCGCACAGCGAGTTCGTGTTCATGCCGGAGCTGGTGGTGCGTGGTTCGACCGCCTCGGCTCCGGGGGAACGCGGTCGCTCCTGAGACCTCCGGCCTGATTTCGCCGTAGAACATGCGGCTCGTGCGGGGCCGCGGGATGATCGGTGGGGAAGTCCTTTTCTGGCAGACTTTGCGCCTATGGGTGAAACGACCGTAACGAAGCCGGAGGGCCTGGAAGCGGCCCTCCCGGAGACCGTTGCGGCCGATTCGGGGCACGGTCCGCTGCGCCGGCTGCGCACCCCGCGCCGGCCCCGCTTCTGGTTCGAGATCCTGCTGATCGCGGTGAGTTACTGGACGTACTCGCTCGTCCGCAACGCCGTGCCCGAGCAGAGGACCGAGGCGCTGCGCAACGCCGACTGGATCTGGCAGGTCGAGCACCATCTGGGCATCGCCGTCGAGGAGTCGGTCAACCACGCCGTGAACTCGGTGCATTGGCTGATCGTCGGGATGAACTACTACTACGCGACGCTGCACTTCATCGTCACACTGGGTGTCCTGGTGTGGCTGTACCGTCGCCATCCCGGCCGTTACGCGGCGACCCGCCTGGTGCTGTTCGCGACCACGGCCGTCGCCCTGGTCGGTTACTACCTGTATCCGCTGGCGCCCCCGCGGCTGATGAACGGCGGCGACTTCGTCGACACGGTCATGGTCCACCAGACCTGGGGTTCGATGGCGTCCGGCGACCTGAAGCACATGTCGAACCAGTACGCCGCGATGCCGTCGATGCACATCGGCTGGTCCCTGTGGTGCGGGCTGACGATCGCCGCCCTGGCGACGGTCCCCTGGGCGCGGGTGCTGGGGCTGCTGTACCCGGCGCTGACGCTGGTGGTCATCGTCGCGACGGCCAACCACTTCTGGCTGGACGCGGTGGGCGGCATGCTGTGCCTGGCCTTCGGCTTCACGGTCGCGCGGCTCTGGTACGGCAGGCAGCCGTACGCGCTGCCGCGGACGGTGCCGACGCGCGGGCCGCGCGCCTCCCGGGGTGCGGCCAGGAGGGCTGGGACCAGGAGAGCTGCGGCCGGGAGGGCTGGGACCAGGAGCACCGAGGCCAGGAGGCCTGAGGCCAGGAGCGCTGAGGCCAGGAGGGCTGAGGCCAGGAGGCCTGAGGCCAGGAGCGCTGAGGCCAGGAGCGCTGTGGCCGGTAGGGCTGTGGCCGGGACGTCAGGACGTGGCGTGCCGGACAGGTCCCAGGGATTGCCGGACAAGTCCCAGGGATGGTCCGGCACGTCCCAGGGGTGGTCCGGCGAGTCCTAGCGCTCGGCGATGCCGTAGAAGAGTTCCTCCACCACACCGCGCGCCCGGCGTGCCGTGCGCCGGTACGCGTCCAGCATGTCGCCCGCGTGGCCGGGGCCGTAGCCCAGATACCTGCCCACGGCGGACAATTCCCGGGGCTCCGTCGGAAACGTGTCGCCGGCCCGGCCGCGGACCAGCATCACCGCGTTGCGGACGCGGGTCGCGAGGACCCAGGCCTCGTCGAGGGTCGCCGCGTCCTCGTCCGTGATGAGCCCGGCGGCGCGGGCGGCGGCCAGGGCCTCGCGGGTGCGAGTGGTGCGCAGGCCCGGCTCCGCCGAGCCGTGCCGCAGCTGCATGAGCTGCACGGTCCACTCCACGTCGGACAGGCCGCCCGGCCCGAGCTTGGCGTGCAGCTTGGGGTCGGCGCCGCGCGGCAGCCGCTCGGACTCCATGCGGGCCTTCAGCCGCCGGATCTCGCGTACCGCCTCGTCGGCGAGCCCGTCCGCCGGGTAGCGCAGCGGGTCGATCAGCTCGATGAAGCGACGGCCGAGGTCCTCGTCGCCGGCGACGGGCTCGGCCCGCAGCAGCGCGTGCGACTCCCACGTCAGGGCCCACCGACGGTAGTAGGCCGCGTACGACGTGAGGGTGCGGACCAGCGGCCCGGACTTGCCCTCGGGGCGCAGGTCGGCATCGATGAGCAGGGGCGGGTCGGCGCTGGGGATCTGCAGCAGGCGGCGCATCTCGGAGACGACCTTGTTGGCCGCCTGGGAGGCCTCCCGCTCGTCGACGCCGTCGCGCGGTTCGTGCACGAACAGCACGTCCGCGTCGGAGCCGTAGCCCAGCTCGTGGCCGCCGAACCGGCCCATGCCGATGACCGCGAACCGGGTGGGCAGGCTGTCGCCCCAGCCGTCCCGCACGACCGCGCGGAGCGTGCCGGCGAGGGTCGCGGCGGTCAGGTCCGACACCGCGCCGCCGACCCGGTCCACCAGGGCGCCCTGGTCGGCCTCGGCGGGCTGCTCCTCGGTGCCGTAGGAGCCGACGATGTCGGCGGCGGCCGTGCGGAACAGCTCGCGGCGGCGCACCCCGCGAGCGGCCGTGACCGCCTGGGCGCCGCCCTCGGCGCGTTTCACCGCGGCGTATATCTCCTGCTCCAGGTGGGCGCGGGGCCGTGGCTCCAGGCCGCCGCCGTCCCCGTCGCCGAGCAGCGCCACCGCCTCCGGGGCGCGCATGAGCAGGTCGGGCGCGAGCCGGCCGGCGGACAGCACCCGGGCGAGGTTCTGCGCGGCGGCGCCCTCGTCCCGCAGCAGCCGCAGGTACCAGGGCGTCTTGCCGAGCGCGTCGGAGACCTTGCGGAAGTTGAGCAGGCCCGCGTCCGGGTCGGCCGAGTCGGCGAACCAGCCGAGCAGCACGGGCAGCAGGGTGCGCTGGATGGCGGCCTTGCGGGTGACGCCGGAGGCCAGCGCCTCCAGGTGGCGCAGGGCGGAGGCCGGGTCGGCGTAGCCGAGGGCGACCATGCGCTCCCGGGCCGCCTCGGTGCTGAGCCGGGCCTCGCCGGTGGCGAGCTGGGCGACGGCGTCGAGCAGCGGCCGGTAGAAGATCTTCTCGTGCAGACGGCGTACGACACCCGCGTGCCGCCGCCACTCGCGGTGCAGGTCGGCGACCGGGTCCTTGCGCAGGCCGAGGGAGCGGCCGATGCGGCGCAGCTCGTCCTCCTCCTCGGGGACGAGGTGGGTGCGCCGCAGCCGGAACAGCTGGATGCGGTGCTCCATGGTGCGCAGGAAGCGGTAGGCCTCGTCGAGCTGCGCGGCGTCGGCCCGGCCGACGTAGCCGCCGGCGGCGAGGGCCTTGAGCGCGTCCAGGGTCGTGCCGCTGCGCAGAGAGGTGTCGGCGCGGCCGTGCACCAGCTGGAGCAGCTGCACGGCGAACTCGACGTCCCTGAGCCCGCCCGGGCCGAGCTTCAGCTGACGGTCGACCTCGGCGACGGGGATGTTCTCCACGACCCGGCGGCGCATCTTCTGCACGTCGGGGACGAAGTTCTCGCGTTCGGCGGCCTTCCACACCAGGGGCTGGACGGCGGCGACGTACTCCGCGCCGAGGTCGAGGTCGCCGGCCACCGGGCGGGCCTTGAGCAGCGCCTGGAACTCCCAGGTCTTGGCCCAGCGCTGGTAGTAGGCGAGGTGGCTGGAGAGGGTCCGCACGAGCGGGCCGTTCCTGCCCTCGGGCCGGAGGTTGGCGTCGACGGGCCAGATCGAGCCCTCGACCGTCGTCTCGGAGCAGATCCGCATCATGTGCGAGGCGAGCCGGGTGGCGGCGCGCACGGCCTTGGTCTCGTCGGTCCCCTCGGTGGCCTCGCCCACGAAGATGACGTCCACGTCGGAGACGTAGTTGAGCTCGTGGCCGCCGCACTTGCCCATCGCGATGACCGCGAGCCGGCACAGGGCGGCGTCCTCGGGCGCGGCCGCCTCGGCGATCCCGAGGGCGGCGCGCAGGGTGGCGGTGGCGAGGTCGGCGAGCTCGGCGGCGGACTCGGCGAGGCCGGTGGTGCCGCAGACGTCCCGGGCGGCGATGGACAGCAGGCAGCGCCGGTAGGCGACGCGCAGGGAGACCGGGTCGGTGGCCTCCGCGAGGCCGGCCTCGAACTCCTCCACCCCGGGGTGCAGGTCGTAGGCCTCGTACATGACGAGGGCCTGCCAGTCGTCCGGGTGCCGGGCGAGGTGGTCGGCGAGGGCGGTGGAGGCGCCGAGGACACCGAGGAGACGGTCGCGCAGCGGCTTGGAGGAGATCAGCGTGTCGAGCAGTTCCCGGGCGCCGGGGCTCTGCTGGGCCTCCAGCAGCCGGACCAGCCCGAGCAGCGCGAGATCGGGGTCGGCGGTGCCGCCCAGCGCCTCCAGCAGCACCGGGTCGTCGCGCAGCGGCGCGAGCTCAGGACTGTCCAGGAGCCGCTCGGCGGCGGAGGCGTCGGTGAAACCGTGCCGCAGCAGCCGTGTGAAGGTACTGCTCCTGCGCCCCGGCGCCGCCGCCATCCGGGCCTCCCTCGCACTGTTCCTCGGACATGCATCGGATCAAGGTCGTACGGCTTTGAGCGTAACCGCCCGGGGCCGGGGAAGCGCCGCTGAGTCCGGCAGGCGGACGGGGCGGGCGCGTGGCTACGGCGCCTGGCCGCGGAGGGGGAGGCACGCTACGGCGGGTTCCGGCCACCGGGGGTACGGGAGGGCCATTTCCCCCGCGGCACGGGCCGTGCGGCCGTTCACTCGGTGGCGCGGCACACCGTTATCGGCTTCGGTGAGGGGAACCGTTCAGCCGGCGTCAGCCCGCGTCAGCGGCTTCCGCCGGACCAGGTGATCGGTTCTCGTGAGGCCGGACGAAGGAGTCACGCCATGGACATCACCCTCGAAGTCATCCCGCTGCCCGTGTCGGACGTCGACCGTGCCCGGGACTTCTACCGGGACAAGGTCGGCTTCCATGTGGACATCGACCAGGAGGTCATGCCCGGGATGCGGATCGTCCAGCTGACCCCTCCGGGTTCCGGCTGTTCGATCGCGCTGGGCGAGTCGATCTGGCAGATGACGCCCGGCCCGACCCCGGCCCCGGGTTCCTACCAGGGTCTGCAGCTGTGCGTCGCCGACATCAAGGCGGCCCACGCGGAGCTGGTCGCCCGCGGCCTCGACGTCTCGGAACCCGTCCAGTACTCCCCCGACGACGGCGCGACGTTCATGCACTTCCAGGATCCGGACGGCAACGGGTGGGCGGTACAGGAGTACCGGCGCAGGGCCACCGAGCCACTGCACGTGCTGCTGGCGGAGCTGAAGCGGAAGCAGGCCTGAACAACCTGGTCAGGAATCGAGAAGCGGGGTTCGTGGGGCGCGATTAGCGTCGTTGTCATGACTTCCATCGCATCCGTCACCCTCGAGGTGGGCGACCCCGCGGCCGCCGACCGCTTCTACTCCGCCGCCTTCGATCCGGGCGACCGGCTGCGCCTGCGGGCGTCGGAGGAACCGACCTCCGGCTTCCGCGGGTTCACGCTGTCGCTCGTGGTCTCCCAGCCGGCCGATGTGGACGCCCTCCACGACGCGGCCGTGCAGGCCGGCGCGACGACGCTGAAGCCCGCCGCGAAGTCGCTCTGGGGCTACGGGGGCGTCGTACAGGCCCCCGACGGGACGATCTGGCAGCTCGCGTCGTCGTCGAAGAAGAACACCGGCCCGGCGACCCGGCAGGTCGACGAGTTCGTCCTGCTGCTCGGCGTCGAGGACGTGAAGGCCAGCAAGCAGTTCTACGTCGAGCACGGGCTGGCCGTGGGCAAGAGCTTCGGCAGCAAGTACGTCGAGTTCGCCACCGGCACGGGCCCGGTCAAGCTGGCCCTGTACAAGCGCCGGGGCCTGGCCAAGGTCGCCGGCGTCTCCCCCGACGGCACCGGCTCCCACCGCCTCACCATCGGCAGCGACGCCGGGCCGTTCACCGACCCGGACGGCTTCGCCTGGACGACGGCGTCGCAGAGCGCGTCGGTGTGACGGGGCGGGCCCCAGGACGGCCCAGCCGTCAGGCGGGTCACCGCCGGCCGCGTCAGCTCACGGCTGTGCGGCTCGCCCTCGAGGGCACGGTGCCGGGGTCAGTCCTTCGATCAGCGCGTCCCGTGACCGACAAGGGCCGGCGGTCGCGACTGCCGGCCCCTCGGACGTTCCACCTGCCCCTACAGCGCCGGCAGGTTCTTCCGCAGCTCGAACGCCGTGACCTCCGAGCGGTACTCCTCCCACTCCTGCCGCTTGTTGCGCAGGAAGAAGTCGAAGACGTGCTCGCCGAGGGTCTCGGCGACGAGGTCGCTGCGTTCCATGAGGGTCAGGGCCTCGCCCAGGTTCTGGGGGAGCGGCTCGATGCCCATCGCGCGGCGCTCCGCGTCGGAGAGGGCCCAGACGTCGTCCTCGGCGCCCGGCGGGAGCTCGTAGCCCTCCTCGATGCCCTTGAGGCCGGCGCCCAGCAGCAGTGCGTAGGCGAGGTACGGGTTGGCGCCGGAGTCGAGGGAGCGGACCTCGACCCGCGCCGAGCCCGTCTTGCCGGGCTTGTACATGGGGACGCGGACCAGCGCCGAGCGGTTGTTGTGGCCCCAGCAGATGTAGGAGGGGGCCTCGCCGCCCGCGCCCGCGGTGCGCTCCGCGCCGCCCCAGATGCGCTTGTAGGAGTTCACCCACTGGTTGGTGACCGCGGAGATCTCCGCCGCGTGCCGCAGCAGGCCCGCGATGAAGGAGCGGCCCACCTTGGAGAGCTGGTACTCCGAACCCGACTCGTAGAACGCGTTGCGGTCGCCCTCGAAGAGCGACAGGTGTGTGTGCATGCCGCTGCCGGGGTGCTCGGAGAACGGCTTCGGCATGAACGTGGCGTGCACGCCCTGCTCCAGAGCCACCTGCTTCATGACGAGGCGGAACGTCATGATGTTGTCTGCCGTGGAGAGCGCGTCGGCGTAGCGGAGGTCGATCTCCTGCTGGCCGGGGGCGCCCTCATGGTGGGAGAACTCGACCGAGATGCCCATCGACTCCAGCATGGTGATCGCCTGGCGGCGGAAGTCCATGCCGACGTTGGTCGGGGTGTGGTCGAAGTAGCCGGAGTTGTCGGCGGGCGTCGGGCGGCTGCCGTCCAGCGGCCGGTCCTTCAGCAGGAAGAACTCGATCTCCGGGTGGGTGTAGAAGGTGAAGCCCAGGTCGGAGGTGCGGGCGAGGGCGCGCTTGAGCACGTAGCGCGGGTCCGCGAAGGACGGGGAGCCGTCCGGCATGAGGATGTCGCAGAACATGCGGGCCGTGCCCGGGGCCTCGGCCCGCCAGGGCAGGATCTGGAAGGTCGACGGGTCCGGCTTGGCGATCATGTCGGACTCGTAGACCCGGGCGAAGCCCTCGATCGCGGAGCCGTCGAAGCCGATGCCCTCGTCGAAGGCCTGTTCCAGCTCGGCCGGGGCCACGGCGACCGACTTGAGGAAGCCCAGCACGTCCGTGAACCACAGGCGTACGAACCGGATGTCGCGCTCCTCCAACGTCCGGAGCACGAACTCCTGCTGCTTGTCCATCTTCCGCTTCCCCATCCTTGCTGGTCAGGCCGCCTTCCCTTCCGTACCACGGGAGGCGGTCGGGCACCAGAGCATCAGACCACACCGCCATTTCGTACGCGTTGCGGACCATGATCGCCCGGGGGGCCCGGGGTCGAACGCCTCGCATACGGCAGGTGGACTGCTCTTCCGCCCATAGTGCCTGCTCGCACCGGCATCCGTAACGGCCGGTTCCTTTCGTCGTCCGACCCACTTAATTTGTATATCAGATGCAACTTTAAATAGCGTGCCCTCAGCCGAGCCCTGAGGAGCCCAGATGCTGTCCGAGCAGTCCGCCGCCACCGTCCGCGCCACCCTCCCCGCCGTCGGCGCGGCCCTCGGCACGATCACCGAGCGCTTCTACGCCGGGCTGTTCGAGGCCCACCCGGAGCTGCTGCGGGACCTGTTCAACCGGGGCAACCAGGCCGCCGGCACCCAGCGCCAGGCACTGGCCGGTTCCATCGCCGCGTTCGCGGCGCACCTGCTGGACCGTCCCGGGCAGCGGCCGGACGCGATGCTGCGGCGCATCGCCCACAAACACGCCTCGCTCGGCGTCACGCCGGAGCAGTACGGCGTCGTCCACGAGCACCTGTTCGCCGCCATCGCCGAGGTGCTCGGCGACGCGGTCACGCCGGAGGTCGCCGCCGCCTGGGACGAGGTCTACTGGCTGATGGCGAACGCGCTCATCGCCGTGGAGAGGCGGCTGCGCGAAGAGCACGGCGGGCCCACCTGGCGGGCCTGGGAGGTCGTCGAGCGGGTCGCCGAGACCGCGGACGTCGCCACCTTCCGGCTGCGGCCGGCCGACGGCGGCCCGGTACGGGACTTCCTCGCGGGCCAGTACGTCTCCGTCCGCGTCACCCTCACGGACGGCGCCCGGCAGATACGGCAGTACAGCCTGTCCGGGGCGCCCGGCCCGGACCTGCGGCAGATCAGCGTGAAGCGCGTGAGCACGGCCGGTGCCCCCGACGGTGAGGTCTCGAACCACCTCCACGCGCGCGTGGAGGTGGGTGACGTCCTGGAACTGTCCGAGCCGTACGGCGACCTCGTCCTGGACACCGCTTCCCACACGCCGCTGCTGCTGGCCTCGGCCGGCATCGGCGTGACCCCGATGACCGCGATGCTGGCGCACCTCGCCGACTCGGGGCACCCCGCCCCGGTCACCGTCGTGCACGCCGACCACTCCCCCGCGACCCACGCCCTGCGCACCGACCACGAGGCCTACGCGGCCAAGCTCCCGGACGCGGCCGTCCACCTCTGGTACGAGCGGGACGCCCCGGCGGGCACCCACCCGGGCCTGGTCGACCTCACCGGCGTGCCGCTGGCCCCGGGCACGCGCGCGTACCTGTGCGGGCCGCTCCCCTTCATGCGGGCGGTGCGGACCCAGCTGATCGCGAAGGGCGTGCCACCCGCCGACATCCACTACGAGGTGTTCGGCCCGGACCTGTGGCTGGCGGGGCGGGCCTAGGCCCCCCGTCGGGGGAACCGGGCCCTCGGGGGAACCGGGCCCTGGACGTCGCGGGGATCGACGCCCCGCGAGATCCCCAGCAGCAGCACTCCCGTCGGCTCCGCCACGATGTCCTCCACCGTGACGGGGTCCAGTGAGGCGAAGAACGCCTCCTGGGCCCGGCGCAGGGCGCCGCGCAGGCGGCAGGCGGAGTTGAGGGGGCAGGGGGTGGCGCCCTCGCAGTCGACGACGTCGCCGCTGCCCTCGAAGGCACGGACCACGGCGCCCACCGAGGCCGTGCGGCCCTGCTCGGTGAGGGTGAGGCCGCCGCCTCGGCCGCGGCGGGCCTCGAGCAGGCCCATGTGCTGGAGCTCGGCGACGACCTTCGCCAGGTGGGTGTACGGCACGTCCATGCCGTCCGCGACCTCCCGGGTCGTCGGACTCGACCCGCCCGCGACGGCGAGCCGCATCAGGACCCGCAGGGCGAGGTCGGTGGAGCGCAGCAGCCGCATGCAGGCAGCGTAGGTAATGGGAATCCGGCGTTCAAATTATCCGGCGGATCTCCGACCGGCGATCTGGCCGGCGATCTGGCCCGTGCTCTGGCCGGCGGTCTGGTCGGTGCTCTGGCCGGTGCTCTGGCCGGAGACCGGCTCCCGCACCGGTGAACCTGTCGTCCAGCTGTCGGTGCCGTATCGATTCGGCCCATTCCGATGGCCGCTCTACGAGGCGCCCCGTCTCCCCCATTACGATCAGCGGACCCGACTGTCACTTTTCCCACGAAGGACACCTCATGGGCTCCGCACAGAAGAGCAACACGGACCGCAGGGCGCGAATAGAGGAGATGCGGCGCGCCGAGCAGTCCCGTGAGCGTCGCAACCGGGTCCTCACCATCGCGGCCAGTGTCGTGGTCGTCGCCGGGCTCGTGGTCGGCGGCGTCGTGCTCGTGCGGTCCCAGGACGACAAGGGCGGTGACACCGCTGCGGCGAGCGACTCCTCGGGCAAGGGCAAGTTCGTGACGGGCAAGGACGGCGTGAAGACCTGGGAGGGGAAGCTGTCCCGCAACCACGTCGCCAAGGCCGTGAAGTACGCCTCCGAGCCGCCGGTCGGCGGTGACCACAACCAGGTCTGGATGAACTGCAACGGCGACGTCTACACCGAGAAGCTGAACAACACCAACGCCGTGCACTCGCTGGAGCACGGGGCGGTGTGGGTGACGTACAACGCCGACGCGAAGAAGGCCGACATCGACGCGCTCGCGGCGAAGGTGAAGAAGACGCCGTACACGCTGATGAGCCCGATGGACGACCAGAAGGACCCGATCATGCTCTCGGCATGGGGCCACCAGCGCACGGTGACGGGCGCGAGCGACCCGAACGTGGACAAGTTCTTCGAGAAGTTCGTCCAGGGCGAGCAGACCCCCGAGCCGGGCGCCGCCTGCACGAACGGCCTGTCGAAGTGAGGCATGTCGGCCTGATCGCCGGGGCCGCGACGGCGGCGCTGGTCGCCGCCGGTGCGATCACCTACGCGGTCGCCGGGGACGACGGCGGCGGCAGGACGCCGTCCGCCGAGTCCGCGGACGCCGGGTTCGCCCGGGACATGGCGGTGCACCACCAGCAGGCCGTGGAGATGTCGTACATCGTGCGCGACCGCACGAAGGACGAGGAGGTCCGGCGCCTGGCGTACGACATCGCGCAGACGCAGGCCAACCAGCGCGGCATGATGCTGGGCTGGCTCGACCTGTGGGGCCTGCCCAAGGTGTCCTCCGAGCCGCCGATGACCTGGATGGACATGGGCGGCATGGCATCCGGCAAGGACGGCGCGCTGATGCCGGGCATGGCGACCAACTCGGAGATGAAGAAGCTCGGCGAGCTCGACGGGAAACAGGCGGAGGTCTTCTACCTCCAGCTGATGACGGTCCATCACAAGGGCGGCATCCACATGGCCGAGGGCTGCGTGGCCAAATGCCAGGTCGGCGTGGAGAAGCGGCTCGCGCAGGGCATGGTGGACGCGCAGCAGTCGGAGATCTCCCTGATGGCCGACATGCTCAAGGAGCGGGGCGCGACGCCGCGGTCGTAGAGCGGTTGGCGCGGGCGATGAGCCGTCGGCGCGGGCGTGGAACGGTCGCCGCAGGCCCGGAGCCGACGCCGCAGGCCCGGAGCCGACGCCGCAGGCCCGGAACAGTCGCCGCAGGCCCGGAACAGTCGCCGCAGGCCCGGACCCGTCGCCGCGGGCCCCGAGCGGCCCTCCCGGGCACGGTGCGGTCCACCCGGGCACGGTGCGGCCCTCCCGGACATGGAGCGGCCCACCCGGGCATGAGGCCGTCGGCGCGTAAGCCTCAAATCGCCCTGCCCAACCGTCTCTTGGGCTCTTCTTGGTCTCCATAGGGCGCTTCTTGGGCTGCGCAATTCCCTGGCATGAACGGTTCATCGCGAGAGTGGCGACCGTCGAGTGATCCACTCGCGACGAACCGCACAGGGGGTTCCATGAGATCCAACCGCGCCAAGGTGCGCGCCGTGAGCCTGGCAGCGACACTGCCGATGCTCGCCGGTGCGCTGGCGCTCGGCATACCCGCGGCGCACGCTGCCGACCACCCGCTCCGCGACCTGCTGGCCGGGACCCGGCCCACGTGGGCCACGGCCAAGGCGGACAAGGGCGCCACCTCCGACGGCGCCCGGGTCTCGGCCCGGGTCTACCTGGCCGGCAAGGACGCCGCAGGGCTCGCCGCCTACGCGAAGGCCGTCTCCGACCCGGACTCGGCCTCGTACGGCGAGTACCTGACGGCCAAGCAGGCGCAGGCCCGCTTCGGTGCGACGAAGGCCCAGGTGGCGGCCGTGAAGTCCTGGCTGACGGCGGCCGGTCTGAAGGTCACCGGCGTCACGCGGCACTACGTGTCCGTGAGCGGTGACGTGGCCGCGGCCGAGAAGGCGTTCGGTACCCAGCTGCACAACTTCGCCAAGGGCTCGAAGACCTACCGCGCCCCGGCGAGCGCCGCCTCCGTGCCGCAGGGCCTGGCCGACGCCGTCCTGACCGTGACCGGGCTGGACAACGCGCCGCACATGGCCACGCACGACGATCAACTGCCGCCGCCGGACACCGTGTTCCGCAACGCCGGGCCGTTCTCCTCGTACTACGGCTCGAAGACCGCGAGCACGCTCCCGAGCGCGTACGGCAAGAAGATCCCGTACGCCGTGAAGGGCTACACGGGCAAGCAGCTGCGGGCCGCCTACGGCGCGGGCAAGCGCACCGGCAAGGGCGTCCGGGTCGCCATCACGGACGCCTACGCCTCCCCGACGATCGCCTACGACGCCGGCACCTACGCCAAGCGCCACGGCGACGCGGCGTGGAGGACGGGCCAGCTGCACCAGTCGCTGCCCGCGACGTACACGAACACCGAGGACTGCGGGGCGTCCGGCTGGTACGGCGAGGAGACCCTGGACGTCGAGGCGGTGCACGCGGTCGCACCGGCCGCGGACGTCACGTACGTCGGCGCCGCCTCCTGCACGGACGGCGATCTGCTCGACGCGCTCGGCAAGGTCGTCGACAAGCACCTGGCCGACATCGTCTCCAACTCCTGGGGCGAGGTGGAGGCCGTGCAGACGCCCGACCTCGCGGCCGCCTACGACCAGGTGTTCCAGCTGGGCGCGGTCGAGGGCATCGGCTTCTACTTCTCCTCCGGCGACGACGGCGACGAGGTCGCGAGCTCCGGCACGAAGCAGGCCGACTCCCCGGCCAACTCGGCGTGGGTGACCGCCGTCGGCGGCACCTCGCTGGCCGTCGGCAAGAACGACACGTACCTCTGGGAGACCGGCTGGGGCACCGACAAGGCGGTGCTGTCGGCGGACGGCAAGAGCTGGACGGACTTCCCCGGCGCCTTCACCTCCGGCGCGGGCGGCGGCACCAGCAGGACCGTCGCCGAGCCCGGCTACCAGCGGGGTGTCGTGCCGGACGCCCTGGCCAAGGCCAACAGCGCGAACGGCAACCGGGTCGTCCCGGACATCGCGGCGATCGCCGACCCGAACACCGGCTTCCTGGTCGGCCAGACGCAGAGCTCGCCGGACGGGAAGAAGCAGGTGTACGGCGAGTACCGCATCGGCGGCACCTCGCTCGCCGCGCCGGCCATCGCGGCCGTCCAGGCCCTGGCCCAGGAGGCACGCGGCAAGGCGCTCGGCTTCGCCAACCCGGCGATCTACGCGAAGTACGGCTCGAAGGTCTACCACGACGTCACCGACAACCCGACGGGCAAGGGTCTCGCCGTGGCCCGGGTCGACTTCGTGAACGGATACGACGCCACCGGCGGCCTGGCCACGTCCGTGCGCAGCCTGGGCAAGGACAGCTCGCTGTCCGCCGTGAAGGGCTACGACGACGTCACCGGCGTGGGCACGCCCGCGAGCGGTTACGTCGAGTCGTACCGGCGCCGCTGACCTCCGCAAGGGGAACGGGGTGGTGTGGGGTGACCCACACCACCCCATTGCGTCGCACTGACGATTACACTGGGCGGCGTGCCTCAACTACGTCTCGCCCTGAACCAGATCGACGCCGGCGTCGGCGACCTCGCCGGGAACACCGAGTCGATCGTCCGCTGGACCCGGCACTCCGCCGAACAGGGAGCGCACCTCGTGGCGTTCCCGGAGATGGTGCTGACCGGGTACCCCGTCGAGGACCTGGCGCTCAGGTCGTCCTTCGTGGAGGCCTCCCGGGCTGCGCTGCGCGGGCTCGCGGCGCGCCTGGCCGACGAGGGCTTCGGAGAGCTGCCGGTGATCGTCGGCTACCTCGACCGCAGTGCGACCGCCCAGCCGAAGTACGGCCAGCCGGCCGGCGCGCCGCAGAACGCCGGTGCGGTGCTGCACCGCGGCGAGGTGGTCCTGAACTTCGCCAAGCACCACCTGCCGAACTACGGCGTGTTCGACGAGTTCCGCTACTTCGTGCCCGGCGACAGCATGCCGGTGCTGCGGGTGCACGGCGTGGACGTCGCCCTGGCCATCTGCGAGGACCTCTGGCAGGACGGCGGGCGCGTCCCCGCCGCCCGTTCGGCGCGGGCGGGCCTGCTGGTCTCGATCAACGCCTCCCCCTATGAGCGCAACAAGGACGACACGCGTCTGGAGCTGGTCCGCAAGCGGGCCCAGGAGGCCGGCTGCACCACGGCGTACCTGGCCATGATCGGCGGCCAGGACGAGCTGGTGTTCGACGGCGACTCGATCGTGGTCGACAAGGACGGCGAGGTCGTGGCGCGGGCGCCGCAGTTCTCCGAGGGCTGCGTGGTCCTGGACCTGGACCTGCCGGCCGCGTCGGCGGACGCCCCGACGGGCGTGGTCGACGACGGTCTGCGCATCGACCGGGTCGTCCTGTCGGAGGAGCCGCTCGCGCCGTACGAGCCCGAGCTCACGGGCGGCTACGCGGACCGTCTGGAGGACGACGAGGAGGTCTACTCGGCGCTGGTCGTGGGGCTGCGGGCGTACGTCGCGAAGAACGGCTTCTCCTCGGTCCTGATCGGCCTGTCGGGCGGCATCGACTCGGCGCTGGTCGCTGCGATCGCGTGCGACGCGGTGGGCGCACGGAACGTGTACGGCGTGTCGATGCCGTCGAAGTACTCCTCGGACCACTCCAAGGACGACGCGGCCGAACTGGCCCGCCGCACGGGTCTGAACTACCGCACGGTCGCGATCGAGCCGATGTTCGACGCCTACATGGGCTCGCTGGGGCTCACGGGCCTGGCGGAGGAGAACCTCCAGTCGCGCCTGCGCGGCACGCTGCTCATGGCGATCTCCAACCAGGAGGGCCACATCGTCCTGGCCCCCGGCAACAAGTCGGAGCTGGCGGTCGGCTACTCGACGCTCTACGGCGACTCGGTCGGGGCGTACGGCCCCATCAAGGACGTCTACAAGACGTCGGTCTTCCGGCTCGCCGAGTGGCGCAACCGGGCCGCCGGGGAGCGCGGCCAGACCCCGCCGATCCCGGAGAGCTCCATCAGCAAGCCCCCGAGCGCGGAACTGCGCCCGGGCCAGGTGGACACGGACTCGCTGCCGGACTACCCGGTGCTGGACGCGATCCTGGAGCTGTACGTCGACCGGGACCGGGGCGCGGACGAGATCGTGGCGGCCGGGTTCGACGCGGAGCTGGTCGCGAAGACGCTGCGCATGGTGGACACGGCCGAGTACAAGCGCCGCCAGTACCCGCCGGGCACGAAGATCTCCCCGAAGGGCTTCGGCAAGGACCGCCGCCTGCCGATCACGAACGGGTGGCGGGAGTCGCTCTGATGGGCCAGGGTCGTCAGGGACGGTTACGGGCCCGGCGGTCTCCCGCGCCTCAGGGTGCGGGAGACCCCCGCGCTCGCCCGGACCCGACCTCCAGCACCTGTCCCGGGAGCCTGCCATGCGGATCCATCTGACCAGTGTCTTCGTCGACGACCAGGCCAAGGCCCTCCGCTTCTACACCGAGGTCCTCGGCTTCGTGAAGAAGTACGACGTCCCGGTGGGCGAGACGGACCGCTGGCTGACCGTCGTCTCCCCCGAGGAGCCCGGCGGCACGGAACTGCTCCTGGAGCCCGCCGGTCACCCTGCCGTCAAGCCCTACCGCGACGCGCTCGCCGCCGACGGCATCCCGGTCGCCCAGTTCGCCGTCGACGACGTCCGGGCCGAGTACGAGCGCCTGAGCGGGCTCGGCGTCCGCTTCACCCAGGAGCCCCTGGACATGGGCCCCGTCACCACGGCCGTCCTCGACGACACCTGCGGCAACCTGATCCAACTCGCGACCCGACCACAGGAGTAGCCCCACGGCGCGGCCGCCCTCCCCATAGCGTCACCACCTTGACCGGTAACACGCCGGAGTGTCACCATCAATACCCGCTCAGGCGGTGACGCAGTCGGTGGACGGGACGCGGGAGAACGCATGGCGGAGATCCGCGGCATCGAGGTCGTCGTCTTCGACGTCCTCGGCACCATGGTCGACGAACCCGGCGGCCTTCGCGCGGCCGTACAGGAAGCGGCACGGCTGCCCGGCCCGGCGGCAGCCGACGCGCTCGTCGCCCTGTGGCGGCAGCACGGCGAGCAGGAGCAGGAACGCATCCGGCGGGGGCTGCGCCCGTACGCGAGCACCGAGGTCCTCGACGCCGAGGCCGCCCGGCTCGTGGCCGAGCGCGCCGGAGTCACCGATCCGGGGGGCATCGCCCGGCTCGCCACGGCGGGGCGGCGGCTGCCCCCGTGGGACGACTCCGTCGCCGGGCTGGAGCGGCTCGCCCGGCGGTTCCCCGTGCTCGGGCTGTCCAACGCCGCCCGCACGGCCCTGCTGCACCTCAACGCGCATGCCGGGCTGCGCTGGCATCAGGCTTTGTCCGCCGAGGCGGCCCTGGCCTACAAGCCGGCGCCGGAGGTGTACCGACTCGCCCTCGACAGCGCCGGATGCCCGCCGGAGCGCGTACTGATGGTGGCCGCCCACGCCTGGGACCTGCGCGGTGCGCAGGCGGCCGGCATGCGCACCGCCTACGTGCACCGCCCGGTCGGGGACCCGCCCACGGGCGCCGACGACTTCGACGGGTGGTTCGGCGAACTCGGTGAACTGATCAGCGCGTTGACGGGCGGTCAGGTAGCGTCGGGTCCGTCCTGAAGGGGGGTCCGGTCGTGAAGGGTCCGGTCATGAGTGAGCGCGCTGTTCCGGCGCGGGTGCTGGCCGCGGAACGCCTCGCCGCCGAGGCGGGGTTCGAGAAGAGCTGCATCGCGGAGGTCGGCAGGCTGCTGGGGACGGCCGCCGCTGCCAAGCCCGGCGGGGTCGTCGCCGAGAGCGGCACCGGATCGGGGGTGGGGACCGCCTGGCTGCACAGCGGACTCGGCGACGGTGCGCGGCTCGTCACCGTGGAGCGGGACGAGGAGCTGGCCCGGCGGGCGGCCGGGGTCTTCGCCGACGACGGCCGCGTCAGCGTCCTCACCGGCGACTGGCGGCTGCTCGAACAGCACGCCCCGTTCGACGTGTTCTTCTGCGACGGCGGCGGCAAGCGGGACGCTCCGGGGAGGGTCGTCGAGCTGCTCGCCCCCGGGGGGATCCTCGTCCTGGACGACTTCACTCCGTCGGCCGAGTGGCCGCCCCGGTTCGAGGGCGAGGTGGACGAACTGCGCCTGTTCTACCTGACCCATCCGGAACTGGACGCCACCGAAGTCCTCACCACGCCCACCAGTTCGGCGATCGTCGCGGCGCGGCGCGGGGCGCCCCGGTAGACGCGGCGGCGGCCCGCGGGAGGTGATCCCACGGGCCGCCGCCCACCGGTGACCGTCAGTGGTGCACCGCCTCCGCCTCCTGCGGGACGTGGCTCGCCACGATCCGCTCGCGTCCGGCGACCGGAGCCCGGCGCCGGTCCACCGCGAAGGCCAGCGACGCCACGGCCAGGCCGAGGACGGCCAGGGCCACACCGGCCACGGCCGGGGAGGTGACGCCGAAGCCCGCGGCCAGCGCGAGGCCGCCGATCCAGGCGCCGCCGGCGTTGGCCAGGTTGAAGGCGGCCTGGTTGGCGGAGGAGGCCAGGGATGGGGCCGAGGAGGCCTTCTCCATGACCATCAGCTGGAGCGGGGAGCCGGTGGCGAAGGCCGCCATGCCGAGCAGGATCACGGCCACGGCGGCCGTGAGCTCCGTGCGCATCAGCAGCGGGAACAGCGCCAGCACCGCCACCAGCGAGGTCAGGCCGCCGAACAGCGTGCCGCGCAGCGAGTGGTCGGCCAGCCGGCCGCCCAGCAGGTTGCCGGCGGTCGCGCCGACACCGAACAGCGCCAGCAGCAGGGTGACGCTGGCGTCGGCGAAGCCGGCGGCGTCGGTGAGCATCGGCGTGATGTAGCTGTAGGCCGCGAAGAGGGCTCCGAAGCCCGCGACGGTGGTGCCGAGCGACAGCCAGACCGGGAGGGAGCGCAGGGCGGCGAGTTCGCCGCGCAGGCCCTGGGCGGTGGTGTGCTCGTGGTCGCGCGGGATGAGGAGGGCCAGCGCGGCGATCGCCGCCAGGCCGATGGCGCTGACGCCGAGGAAGGTCGCCCTCCAGCCGAGGTTCTGCCCCATGAGGGTGGCGACCGGCACACCCAGGACGTTCGCGACCGTCAGGCCGAGGAACATCAGCGAGACCGAGCGCGCCTTGCGTTCGGGGGCGACCATGTTCGTCGCGACGACGGCGCCCACACCGAAGAAGGCGCCGTGCGGCAGACCGCTCAGGAAGCGGGCGGCCAGCAGCCAGCCGTTGTCCGGCGCGAGGGCCGACAGGGCGTTGCCCACGACGAACAGTCCCATCAGGCCGATCAGGACCGTGCGCCGGGACATCCTGGCGGTGACCGCGGCCAGCAGCGGGGCGCCGATGACGACGCCCAGCGCGTACGCCGACACCAGGTGGCCGGCGCTGGGTATCGAGATGTTCAGGTCGTCCGCGACATCGGGCAGCAGCCCCATCATCACGAACTCGGTCGTACCGATGCCGAAGGCGCCCACGGCAAGGGCGAGCAGGGCCAGGGGCATGAGTGAGCCTTTCGAGACTTGCTTGGAAATCCGTACGCGTATGTTCAAGTACGGAACAAAGTCTCTCAGGCGCGCTATTCCACGAGGTGACGCCTCGGTTGCGGATTTCTGACGGCAGTGCCCTGACCAGCGGGTTTCAGGAGCCGCTTGTGGTGACCCTCACACGGGCCGCGACCGGCAGATGGTCGCTGCCCGTCTGCGGAAGGGTCCACGAACTCTCCGGCTTCAGGCCCCGGACCATGATCTGGTCGATGCGCGCCATCGGGAACGACGCGGGCCAGCTGAAGCCGAAACCGCTGCCGGCCGCGCCCTGCGTCGAGCGCATCTGGGAGGTGACGGCGTTCAGCGCGCGGTCGTTCATGGTGCCGTTGAGGTCGCCGAGCAGGACGACGTTCTTCAGCGGCTCGTGGGCGATGGCCTCGCCCAGGTAGTCGGCGCTGCGGTCGCGCTGGCGGGCCGTGAAGCCGGCCTCCATCTTCACGCGCACGGACGGCAGATGGGCGACGTAGACCGCCAACTGCCCGGACGGGGCGGTCACGGTGGCGCGCATCGCGCGCGTCCAGCCCATGTCGAGGTTCACGTCCCGTACGCCGCTCAGCGGGTACTTGCTCCACACGCCGACCGTGCCCTGCACCGAGTGGTAGCGGTACGTCGACGCCAGCGCCTTCTCGTACGTCGGGACGGCGGCCGGCGTCAGTTCCTCCAGGGCCAGCACGTCCGCGCCGGAGGCGGCCACGTCACGGGCGGTGCCGGACGGGTCCGGGTTGTCGGCGTTGACGTTGTGCGTGACCACCGTGAGGTCACCGCCGGTCGCCGCCTTGTCGCTGAGCTGGCCGCCGAAGAGGTTCAGCCAGACCACGGACGGCAGCACCAGCGCGATCAGCGCGGTCGCGGACCTGCGGACCAGGGCGAGGACGAGCAGCACCGGGACGAGGAGCCCCAGCCACGGCAGGAACGTCTCGATGAGGCTGCCCAGGTTGCCGATCATGTTCGGGATGCGCGAGTGCAGCCCCATGACCAGGGCGAGCAGCACCGCACACGCGGTGACGAGCAGTCCACGCCGCCAGATCCGGGGGTCGCCCCGCCAGGGGCCCGCCAGCCGGTCGAACAGGCGCCGAAGCCGGGTTCCCCGGTGCTCGGGCCCCGAGCCGCCGTTGTCCGTCTCCGTCATGTACGCCTGCTGCGCCATACCGTCGCCTCACTGCCTGCCGTGCACACCATCGCCCCCGTGTCCTTACGACCCTAGGGGATGATCCGTTCCGTTCCCGCCGTCCTCCGACGGCCGTACGGGGGCGATGACGTTCGAGTCCCCGCGGGAAGTTCCGATCAGGCCCGCCGAAAGCGCCCTCTGTGACGAAACGCGCACACTAGGAGCCCTCGGAGGCCGATCTGACGGACAGTGAGCCGCCGGGCCGCAGCCCTTCGAGCAGGGTGTCGACGACCTGCTCGGCGAGGTCGTCGGGCAGGTCGGCGTCGGGGCGCAGCACGGCGCGCACGAGCACCGGGCCGACGAACAGGTCGTTCAGCAGTTCGAGGTCGAGGTCCGTGCGCAGTTCGCCGTTCTCCCGGCCGCGGCGCAGGACCTCCAGGCCGAGCCGGCGGCGCGGGGCGACGACCGTGGCGTGGTACGCCGCCCAGAGCTTCGGGCTGCTCTTGATCTGGGACTGCACGCTGTGCAGGATCGCCGAGGAGCGGTTGGCGAGGCCGCGCCGGCGCACCTGCTCCAGCAGGACCACGAGGTCGTCGCGCATGGAGGTGCCGGGCAGCGGCGGGTCCGGGGGTTCCGCGGCGCGCACGACGTCGACGAAGAGCTCCTCCTTGCCGCTCCAACGGCGGTAGATGGTGGCCTTGCCGACGCCGGCGGTGCGGGCGATGCGCTCGATGGACAGCTCCGCGAGGGGCACGCCCTCCTCCAGGAGCTTCATCACACCCTCGATGATGGCGCGCTCGACGGCCTCGCTTCTGGGGCGGCCCCTCGCGGGTCCGCCGTGCGGAGAGTGCCGTTCGGCGAGGCTCACGTCGCTGCGTCCTTTCCTGACCGGGTGGAGACCGTTCCTGGCGGTACGGAAGGTGAATTCTTCCGCAGGCCTACGCCCGCGTGTGCGTCAACTCCTTCTCCCCCTCGCCCTGCTGGGGCGCCGGCGGCTTGCCCGGCAGGAACAGCGCCACGACGACCGCGCCGATCAGGGCGACGCCCGCACCCCACAGGGCGGTGGTGTGCATCGCGTGCAGGAACGCGTCGTAGGCCGGGGCGACGAGGGACTCGCCGCGCGGGCCGAGCTTGTCCGCGACGCCGAGCGTGGCCTCGATGGACTCCCCGGCGGTGTGCCGCAGGGCCGGGGGCAGGACGCCGAGCTTGTCCTCGATGCCCGTGCGGTACGCCGTGGACAGCACCGAGCCGAGGACCGCGATGCCGAGGGCGCCGCCGACCTGCCGGAAGGTGTTGCTGAGCGCGGAGGCGGAGCCGGCCTTCTCGCGGGGCAGGGCCTGCATGATGACGACGCTGACCGGCGTCATGATGTGCGCCATGCCGGCGCCCATGAGGAAGAAGATCACTTCCAGGATCCAGATGGGGGTGTCCGCGTCCAGGGTGGCGAACGCGGCCAGCATGGCGGCGATGACGACCATGCCGGCCGTCGTCGTGACCCGGTTGCCGAAGCGGTCGACGACCAGCCGGGCGCGCGGCGCGAAGATCAGCTGGGCGGCGGCCAGCGGCAGCATCAGCAGGCCGGTCTGCAGCGGCGAGTAGCCGCGCACGCTCTGGGTGTAGAAGACGGCGAAGAAGGTCACGCCCATCAGGGCGAAGAAGACCAGCGCGATGGCGGCGATGGCGGCCGAGAAGACCTTGTCCTTGAAGTACGTGACGTCTATCGACGGGTGGTCGCTGCGCTTCTCGAACACGACGAAGGCGACGAGCACGGCGACACCGGCGCCGATGGTCGCCAGCACGGTCGTGTCGGTGAAGTCGGCGAGCTGGCCGCCCTTGATGATGCCGTAGACGAGCAGCACCAGGCCGACGACGGAGAGCACGACGCCGACGGGGTCGATCCGTCCCGGGTGCGGGTCACGCGAGTCGGGCACCAGCCAGAGCATCAGCGCGAGCCCGAGCACCACGATCGGCACGTTGACGAGGAAGACCGAGCCCCACCAGAAGTGGTCGAGCAGGACGCCGCCGGTGATCGGGCCGATGGCGACGGCGAGGCCGACACCGCCCGCCCAGATGCCGATGGCCTTGGGCTGCTCCTCACGCTCGAAGACGTTCATGAGGACGGCGAGAGTGGCGGGCATGACGAACGCGGCGCCCAGGCCCATCACCGCCCGGAAGGTGATCAGCTCGCCCGGCGAGCCGGAGAACGCGGCGAGCGCGGATCCGAGGCCGAACACGGCGAGACCGCCGATCAGCACCTTCTTGCGGCCCAGCCGGTCGCCGAGCAGCCCGGCGGTGAACAGCAGGCCCGCGAAGACGAGGGTGTAGGCGTTGATCGCCCACTCCAGCTCGCTCTGGGTGGCGCCCAGGCCGGTGGGGGCGGGGGTGGAGATCGTCTTGATGGCGACGTTCAGGATCGAGTTGTCGAGCACGACGATCAGCAGGCTGAGCATCAGCACGCCGAGGATCGCCCAGCGGCGACGGTGCACCGCTTCCGGTACGCGCGGGCCGGTGGGGGCGGCCGGGTCGGCAGGAGTAGTCATGTGTCCGAGCCTAGAACCATTTCGATACGAGACCGTCTCGTATTGGAATACTCTTACCCGGATCTTACGCAACGTCCCGCTTCCGGCTCCGGGCCGATACACACGGGGTCGTCCCTCCGGGGCGGAACTCTCAGTCGGAACTCACAGGGGCTCCCCTAGCCCTCGGTGGCACGAGGTGCCACCATGGACGTGGTCCGGGGACGCCGTCAGGGCGCCTCGAGATGACGTGTTAGGAGCCGTGCAATGACGCAGCTTCCGGCTGCCCAGACTGCTCAGACGAAGCCCTCCGACGGCGGCAAGGCGCTGTACGGGGGCAAGGGCACCCGCCGTATCACCGTGCGGGACATCGCCGCCGCCAAGGAGCGCGGCGAGAAGTGGCCGATGCTCACCGCGTACGACGCGATGACCGCGTCCGTCTTCGACGAGGCCGGCATCCCGGTGATGCTCGTCGGCGACTCGGCGGGCAACTGCCACCTCGGGTACGAGACGACCGTGCCCGTCACCCTCGACGAGATGACGATGCTGTCGGCGGCGGTCGTACGGGGCACCTCCCGTGCCCTGATCGTCGGCGACCTGCCCTTCGGCTCCTACCAGGAGGGTCCGGTGCAGGCGCTGCGCTCGGCGACCCGGCTGGTGAAGGAGGCCGGGGTGCAGGCGGTGAAGCTGGAGGGGGGCGAGCGGTCGCACGAACAGATCCGGCTGCTCGTCGAGTCCGGCATCCCGGTCATGGCGCACATCGGCCTGACCCCCCAGTCGGTCAACGCCATGGGCTACCGCGTGCAGGGCCGGGGCGAGGAGGCGGCCCAGCAGCTGCTGCGGGACGCGAAGGCCGTGCAGGACGCGGGCGCGTTCGCGGTGGTGCTTGAGCTGGTCCCCGCGGAGCTGGCCGCCGAGGTGACGCGGGTGCTGCACATTCCGACCGTCGGGATCGGGGCGGGCCCCGAGACCGACGCGCAGGTGCTGGTGTGGACGGACATGCTGGGCCTGACCGGCGGGCGGGTGCCGAAGTTCGTGAAGCAGTACGCCAACCTGCGTGAGGTGATGGGCGACGCGGTGAAGGCGTTCGCCGACGAGGTCGTCGGCGGCACGTTCCCGCAGGAGGAGAACTCCGTCCACTAGAGCCACAGCGGTACCACGGACAGCCCGTCGGCCTTCCCCCAGCCGACGGGCTGTTCCCTTTCCGCCGGGAGCACCCACTCCGCCGGCGGCACCGACAGGGCTGTCGGCGGCTTGTCGGTGATTTGTCGGTGGGCACTGAGACCGTCTGTCCCATGACGCGAATCGACACACGAACCGGCGACGCCGCTGTGACCGTGCGGGGGCTGGTGAAGCACTACGGGGAGACCAAGGCTCTGGACGGGGTCGACCTGGAGGTGCGCGAGGGCACCGTGATGGGGGTGCTCGGGCCGAACGGGGCCGGGAAGACCACCCTCGTGCGGATCCTGTCCACACTGCTGGCACCCGACTCGGGCCAGGCCACGGTGGCCGGGTACGACGTCGTACGGCAGCCGCGGCAGCTGCGGCGGGTGATAGGCCTCACCGGGCAGTACGCCTCCGTCGACGAGAAGCTCCCCGGCTGGGAGAACCTGTACATGATCGGCCGGCTGCTCGACCTGCCCCGCAAGGAGGCACGCAGGCGGGCCGACGAGCTGCTGGAGCGGTTCTCGCTGACCGAGGCCGCCAAGCGGCCGGCGAGCACCTACTCCGGCGGTATGCGGCGACGGCTCGACCTGGCCGCCTCGATGATCGGGCGGCCCTCCGTCCTCTTCCTCGACGAACCGACCACCGGACTCGACCCCCGCACCCGCAACGAGGTGTGGGACGAGGTCAAGGCCATGGTCGGCGACGGCGTGACCGTGCTGCTGACCACGCAGTACATGGAGGAGGCCGAGCAGCTCGCCACCGAGCTGACGGTCGTGGACAAGGGCCAGGTCGTCGCGGGCGGGGGCATCGAGGAGCTCAAGGCCAAGGTCGGCGGGCGGACCCTGCGGATCAAACCGGCCGACGCCCTGCACCTGCGGCCGCTCGCCGGATACCTGGACGAGCTCGGCATCACCGGACTCGCGACCACCACCGTGGACGCCGCCTCCGGCACCCTGCTGGTCCCGATCCTCAGCGACGAGCAGCTCACCGCCGTCGTGGGCGCCGTCACCTCCCGCGGCATCACACTCGCCGCCGTCACCACCGAACTGCCCAGCCTGGACGAGGTGTTCCTGTCCCTCACCGGCCACCGTGCCAGTGCCCCGCAGGACGCCACGCCCGCCGAGGACCGCGAAGAGGTCGCCGTATGAGCTCCGCCACCCTGTCCGCCCCCGCGACGAAGGACGACGCCCGCATCTCGCTGCGCGGGCACGTGCGGCACACCAGTGCCCTCGTCCGCCGCAACCTGCTCTGGATCCGCCAGGACCCGGAGTCGATGGCCGACGCGCTGCTGATGCCGGTCATCTTCACCCTGCTGTTCGTGTTCGTGTTCGGCGGCTCGATCGGGCAGGCGCTGGGCGGCGGGCAGGACCGGTACGTGCAGTACGTGATCCCCGGCATGATCGCGATGATGAGCATGACACTGTCCCAGGGCGTCGGCACCGGCTTCAGCCAGGACTTCAACTCCGGTGTCATGGACCGCTTCCGGTCCCTGCCCATCGGGCGCGGCTCGGTGCTGTTCGCGAAGATCTCGGTGGAACTGCTGCGGATGCTGTTCGCGACCGCGGTCCTCATGATCGTCTCCGTGGCGGTCGGATTCGACATCACCAACTGGCCCGGGCTGTTCGCGGCCGTCGCACTGTCCACGGCGTTCGCCTCGTCGATCATGTGGGTGTTCCTCACCCTGGGCGTGATCATGAAGAGCGCGCAGTCCGTACAGGCGATGGGCTTCCTGGTGCTGTTCCCGCTCCAGTTCGGCTCGTCGATCTTCGCGCCGACCACGTCCATGCCGGGCTGGCTCCAGGCCTTCACCGACTACAACCCGCTGTCCACGCTGGCGGACGCCGCACGCGGTCTGATGGTGGGAGGCCCGGTCGCGCACGACCTGTGGGTGACGCTCGGCTGGTCGGTGGCCATCACGGCCGTGATGGCGCCCGTCGCGATCCACAAGTTCCGCACCAAGAGCTGACCGGGCCGGACCGGTCCGATCCGCGTCAGAGCAGGGCGGTGGCCTCCTCGATGGACAGGCCGCCGCCCTCGGCGTACGCGGTCTCGTACGCCTGGTCGCCCAGCAGCGCCCTGGCGTGCCGCTCCGCCTGCGCGCGGGTCTCGCGCTCCTGCCACTGGGAGACGTGGCCGGGCGGCAGCAGGGCGTCGAAGGCACCCAGGCAACGGGCCGCGTCCGCGGCGCGCCGCCCGTCGTCCGAGGCGGCCAGCGCCCAGGCGCCGATGACCAGATAGCCCGAGCGCATATGGGGCGCGATGGCCTCGGACAGTGGGTCGGTGGCCCGCTCGATCCCTTTGCGGATCCGCTCCAGACAGTCCTCGTACCGTCCCTCCACGGCGTCCAGCCATGCCTCGGTCGCCAGGATGAACGCGTCGAAGACGATGAAGTGGGCGATGCGGAAGTCCTGGCGCAGCCGCCGCAGTTGCTCGCGCGCCTCGGCGAGGCGGCCCGTCATGCCGAGCCATCCGGCGAGGAACAGCCGGGCGGCGGGCATGGCCTCGCTGTGCGACTCCTCGTGCTGGGCGATCACCTCGCGCAGCAGCCGCTCACCCCGCTCGCCCTCGCCGGCCTCCAGCAGGGCGCTGCCCAGCCGGGCGCTGAGGACGGCCGCCTGGGCGCGGGCGCCGAGGTACTCGGCGTGGCCGATGGCCGCCTCGTAGTCGGCGGCGGCCAGGGCGTGCTCACCCCGGCGTTCGTGGGCCTCGGCGCGGGCGGAGAGGGCCTCGGCGGTGCCCCAGGCGTCGCCCAGGCGCCGGTAGATCTCCAGCGACTCGTCGGCGTCACGGGCGGCGTCGCCCGCCCAGTCGGTGCGGTTGGCTAGGAAGTTGGCCCGCATCTGGAGACCGGAGGCGAGCTCCCAGTCGAAGTCCGGGGCCTGCCGGCAGGTCCGGATGGAGGCGTCGATGATGACGCGCAGCCGGTCCATGTCGCCGGTCAGCATCACGGCGAAGAACCAGAGCAGGCCGGGGAGCCGGCAGTTCTGCGGCAGACCGGGCTCGTAGGTCCGGGCGATGGCGCGCAGCTTCTCCTGGGAGCGCGGGTTCTGCCAGGCGTCCAGCTCGGTGTCCATGCAGGCGAGATGGGCGAGGTGGATGCCGCGCCGGGCCTCCGCGAGGACCTCGCCGGTCATCGGGGGCGGGGCGTCGGTGCAGCGCTCCCACACCGCGGTCGCCGGGCGGACGGGCTCGGCGAAGGGGTCAGGGCCGAGCGCCATGACCTCGCGGCACCAGTTGCGCGCCTCGATGCGCAGGTCGCGCATCTGCCAGTACCAGACGAGGGACAGCGCCAGGCACAGCGCCTCCTGCTCGTCGCGGAACGCCACGGCGTGGCGCAGCGCCGTCCGCAGGTTCTCGTACTCCCGCTCCAGCCGGTGGATCGCGGCGAGCTGGCCGGAGCCGCGCAGCAACGGGTCGGTGACGCGGGCGAGTTCACGGAAGTACGTCAGGTGGGCGCGCTCGGCGTCGGCGCGCTGCCCGGACTCGTCCAGCCGTTCACCGGCGTACTCGGCGACGGTCTCCAGGAGCCGGTAGCGCATCTCCCCGTCGGCCGAACCGCCCGGCGGGGCGGCCACGACCAGGGAGCGGTCGACGAGGGAGCCGAGCGCCTCCAGGGCGGCCGGTCCGCACACCGCCTCGGCGGCGGGCAGGTCGCAGCCGCCGGCGAACACCGACAGCCGCCGCAGGACGTCGCGTTCGTCCTCGTCGAGCAGCTCCCAGGACCAGTCGACGACGGCTCTCAGGGTCTGCTGCCGGGGCAGGACGGTACGGCTTCCGGAGGTGAGGAGACGGAAGCGGTCGTCGAGCCGGTCGGCGATCTGGCGGGGGGTGAGCATCCGCAGCCGGGCGGCGGCCAGTTCGATGGCCAGCGGCAGGCCGTCGAGGCGCCGGCAGATCTCGGCGCACGCCGCGGGGTCGTCCTCGATCCGGAAACCGGGCCGGGCCGCCGCGCCCCGGTCGGCGAGCAGCCGCAGCGCGACCGGCTCGGGCAGCGGCTCCACCGGCCGCAGCAACTCCCCCGGTACGCCGAGGGGTTCGCGGCTGGTGGCGAGCACGGCGAGGTCGGGGCAGCGCGCCAGCAGCTCCTCGGTGAGCCGGGCGGCGGCGTCGGCGACATGCTCGCAGTTGTCGAGGATGAGCAGCATGCGGGGCCGGGAGCAGTGCTCGGCGAGCCGCTCGACGGGGTCGTCCAGCCGGTCGGCGACGGCGGCACGGATGCCCTCGGCGTTGGCGCCGTACAGCACGGTCTCGCGGGCCCCGACGGCGGTGAGTACGGCCTCCGGTACGGCGTCGGGGTCGTCGACGGGGGCGAGTTCGGCGAGCCACACGCCGCCGGGCATAGTCGCGCGCACGGCCTCGGCGGCCTCCTGCGACAGCCGGGTCTTCCCCGCGCCGCCCGGCCCGAGCAGGGTGACCAGCCGGGCCGCCGCGAGATCCCCGCGGATGGTCTCGATGTCGGATTCCCGGCCGATGAAGGAGGTGAGCCGGGCGCGGAGGTTGCCGACGGACCCGCCCGGCCCCCGGGGGGCGGGCGCGGGGACGGGCAGGTCCCCGAGGCTCAGCAACTCCGCGTGCAGGGCCCGCAGTTCCGGCCCCGGATCGGCGCCGAGGCGGTCGGCGAGGAGGCGCCGGACGTCCTCGTAGGCGTCCAGTGCCTCCGCCGCGCGGCCGACGTCCCGCAGGGCGCGCAGACGCAGCGCCTGAAGGGGCTCGTCCAGGGGGTGGCCGTCGCACAGGGCGGTCAGTTCCGGCAGGGACCGCTCGGCCTGGCCCAGGGCGAGGGCGGCGGTGTGGCGGGCGCGCAGCGCGTCCAGGCGTCGGGTGTCCCGGCGGGCCGCCTCGGCGGTGCGGTCGGGCAGGTCGGCGAGGGCGGGGCCGCGCCACAGGGCGAGGGCGTCGTCGAGCACCACGACGGCCTTGGCGGGGTCGCCGTCGGCCAGGGCCCGCAGTCCCTCGCCGGCCAGCCGCTCGAACCGGTGCAGGTCGACGTCGTCGGGGGCGGCCGTGAGCCGGTAACCGCCCTCGCCGGAGGCGATCGCGGCGGCGCCGAGCGCCCGCCGCAACCGCCCGACCAGCGCCTGCAACGCGCCGGGCGCGTCGGCGGGCGGCAGCCCGCCCCACACCTCGTCGACGAGCAGCCCCGCGGGCACGGTCCGTCCGGCCCGCAGCGCGAGCACGGTCAGCAACGCACGCAACCGCGCCCCACCGACCGAAACGACCGTCCCGTCGGTGCGAAGCGCCTGCGTGGTGCCGAGGATGCGGTAGTGCACGGGCTCATTGTCTCCGGTGTACGGGGGCGGGTCACGACGGTTGACGGCGCGGCGGGCGGGTCAGGGGCGGGTATGGGGTGCGTCGAGGGCGTCAGGGGGGCATCGGTGGCGCGGGCGGGGCGGGGCGGTTCACGGCCGGGCGCCGGGCGCGGGGCGGGGCCCTTCACGACCGGGCGCGGGCGCCGGAGATACGGCGCCGGGCACGGCAGGTCTCTTCACGAACCGGCACCGGGCGCCGGAGTCGCGGCGGCCCCGGCGCGGCAGGGGCCCTCACGTCGGTGGGAGTGGGCCGGGGCATCGGCGGGGCCGTTCACGCACCCGCGTGGCGGCGCCGGACTCGGCCGGCCGGGCGCCGCGGGGGCGTGGTCGTGCTCAATGCCTCCAGCAGGGCCGCCAGGTCCGCCGCCTCGATGCCCCGGGTCTCCGCGCCGGGCTCCGCGCCCTGCTCCGGGATGCCCCGGGCCTCGCGGACGGCACGGGAGAGCCGGGAGTCCGTGCCCGGCACGTCCAGGGTCACCACCACACCCGACTCGCGCGAGCGCCGTCCCCGCCCGTCGGCGTCCCGCTCCCCCTCGGCCTCGGTGAACCACCGCGGGCAGCGCTCCACCGCCCGCAGCCCACGCCTGCCCGCCACCGGCCCGTAGGAGCGCGATCCGGGAGCGGTCTCGGCCCAGGTCTGGGTCAGCACCTGCACGGCCCGCACCCGCCCGCCGGCCTCGGGCCACCGCGCGCCGTGCCGCCCAACGGACAGCAGCCCCACCGACCGGGCCCGGCTCCCCGGCTTCGGGCGCCGGTCCTCCTCGGCGTCGGGATCCGCCCCCAGTGCCACCGGGAGGCCCGTCTCCTCCCGGACCATCCGCACCCCGGCCACGTCCTCCACCGGACCGGCGACCTCGGTGAGCTGGTCGCGCCAGCCGCCGCCCAGCACGGTGTCCGCGTCCAGGAGCAGCAGCGGCCAGCTCACCTCGTCCCCGACCGAGAACGGCGTGCCGCAGCACTCCATCTGCCAGTCCTCGTAGAACACGTGCCACAGCCCCATGAGCCCACCCTCCCCGGAACCGACCGCCCCGCGCGAGACGTTTTTCACCTGAGCCCGGTACCGTCGGGCCGTCCCACCCCGTGTCGACGAGTGCAGGGAGCCCCATGACCACCGCCACCACCCGCCACAGCGAGCGACGGATCAGTCCCGTGTTCGTCGGGATCGTCGCCGTGACGGCGGTCACGGGATGGGCGACCTGGACCGGGTTCGCCGAGCAGCCCGGCGTCGCCGTGTTCCTGTTCGTGACGGCGGCGTGGATCGTCTCGCTGTGCCTGCACGAGTACGCGCACGCGCGCACCGCCCTGCACAGCGGCGACATCTCCATCGGCGCGAAGGGCTATCTGACCCTCAACCCGCTGAAGTACACGCACGCCCTGCTCAGCATCGTGCTCCCGGTGATTTTCGTGATCATGGGCGGCATCGGACTGCCCGGCGGTGCCGTGTTCATCGAGCGGAACCGGATCCAGGGCCGCTGGAAGCACAGCCTGATCTCGGCGGCGGGCCCGCTGACGAACGTGCTGTTCGCCGTGGTCTGCACCGCCCCGTTCTGGCTGGGCGCCCTGGACGGCGTGCCGAACGACTTCCGGTTCGCGCTGGCCTTCCTCGCACTGCTCCAGGTGACGGCCGCGCTGCTGAACTTCCTGCCGGTGCCGGGCCTGGACGGCTACGGCGTGATCGAGCCGTGGCTGTCGTACAACATCCGGCGCCAGGTGGAGCCGTTCGCGCCGTTCGGCCTGCTGTTCGTGTTCGCGCTGCTGTGGCTTCCGGCGGTGAACGGCGTCTTCTTCGACGTGATCGACACGATCCTGAAGTCCCTGGGGATCAGCGACTTCGAGACGTACTGCGGTCAAGAGCTGTACCGCTTCTGGCAGGGCTCGAACGAGTTCTGCTCGGCGGCCCCGTGACGGGTCAGCCGGTGGCGGACTTCTGCTGCCTGGCGCGCTTGACGTAGTACCAGCACATGTTGGACGACAGGCCCGCCAGCAGCACCCACACGATCCCCAGGAAGCTGCCCCGCGTGAAGGAGACGACGGCGGCGGCCACGGAGAGGACGCAGACGATCAGGGCGTAGAGGGCAAGGCGGGGCATGGCGGTCGGCTCCTGTCGGGGGGACACTTTCTGGCGCGGCTGGTACCGCTGCTGCCGTCCAGTGTCCCCCACGGACCTCACCGGCTCACACGTCGGTGACGCGGAGCCCGGCGTGCGCCTTGTAGCGGCGGTTCACGGAGATCAGGTTCGCCACCAGCGACTCCACCTGGTGGGCGTTGCGCAGCCGTCCGGCGAAGATGCCGCGCATGCCCGGGATGCGCCCGGCCAGGGCCTGGACGATCTCCACGTCCGCGCGGACCTCTCCGAGCACCATCACGTCGGTGTCGATCTCGTCGATCTCCGGGTCCTGGAGCAGCACGGCCGACAGGTGGTGGAAGGCGGCGGTGACCCGGGAGTCCGGGAGCAGGGCGGCGGCCTGCTCGGCGGCGCTGCCCTCCTCCGGCTTGAGGGCGTAGGCGCCCTTCTTGTCGAAGCCGAGCGGGTTGACGCAGTCGACGACGAGCTTGCCGGCCAGTTCCTCGCGCAGGGACTCGAGGGTCTTGCCGTGGCCGTCCCACGGCACGGCGACGATGACGATGTCGCTGCGGCGCGCGGTCTCGGCGTTGTCGGCGCCCTCGACTCCGTGGCCGAGTTCCTCCGCCGCGGCCTGAGCGCGGTCGGCCGCCCGCGAGCCGATGATCACCTTCTGGCCGGCCTTGGCGAGCCGGTAGGCCAGGCCCTTGCCCTGGGGCCCGGTTCCGCCGAGCACCCCGACCACGAGTCCGGAGACGTCGGGCAGGTCCCAGGGGTCCTTGGCGGGCGCCTTCTGGGCGTTGTCGGTGGCAGCACTGTCGGTAGAGGTCATGGCCCCGACTCTACGACCGCGCCGCCGGCCCGGACGGCTCAGGTCAGTTCCGTCACGGGCACCCGCCGGAAGGTGATCGTCTCGTAGGCGCCGAAGTCGCCGGTCTCGTACAGCAGACCCACGGTGTCCGTGTCGATCCGGACGAGATCCGAGTACGCGGCGGGCAGGCCGTCCACCGTGTACACCGGGCGCCAGGTGGTGCCGCCGTCGGTGGAGGCGCGGATCGTCATCAGGGCGCGGAAGCCCGGGTCGGCGGGGCCGGAGTACAGGAGCAGGTCGGGGTCGCGGAGCTGGAGGACGGCGGCCTCGCAGACCGGCGCGGTGAGACCGGCCTGCGGGCGGAAGGGCTTCACCAGGGTCTGTCCGCCGTCGGCCGAGTGGGCGTCGGCGCGGGTGCCGGGCGAGGGGGAGTCGTTGCGGGTGTTGAAGTAGACGAGGCCGTCGGGGAGTTCGGCGGCGGTGGTCTCGTTGGCGTTGATGTAGCCGTCGGTGTTGTCGTCGACGTAGCCGATCCGCCAGGTCGCGCCCGCGTCGTCGCTGAGCAGGCAGTGGCCGCCGTTGTAGCGGCCCTCGGTGCCGTTGTCGGTGCCGGTGGGCGGCAGGGAGTGGTTGGCGGGGACGACGATCCTGCCGGTGGTGAGCTGGATCGCGTGGCCGGGGGTGGTGGCGTACCAGCGCCATTCGGGCCGCTTGGTGTCCCGGGTGATCTCCTTCGGGGCCGACCAGGTGCGGCCGTCGTCGTCGCTGTGCCGCACCCAGACGCGGCGTCCGTCCGCCGCGCTCACCGTGCCGCGCCGGATGGCGTCCTCGGTGGCGAGGGCGGCGTTGCGCACGTGTACGAGGAGGACGCGGCCGGTGTCGAGGACGACCGGGGCAGGGTTGCCGGCGAGGGCGTCGCCGTTGCGCGCGGCGACCTGGAGCGGGCCCCAGGTGCGGCCGCCGTCGGTGGAGCGTTTGAGGACGACGTCGATGTTCCCGAAGTCGTCCCGGGAGCCGACCCGGCCCTCACAGAAGGCGAGCAGGTCGCCGGTGCGGGTGGCGACGACGGCGGGGATACGGAAACTGGCGTACCCCTCCTGCCCGGCGCGGAAGGGGACGCTGGCCTCGGTCATCGGCGGGCTCCTCCGGTCGTTCGACAGCGGTACGGATGACCGGTCGGCCTACCCAGCCCGGGCGAATGCGGGGTGAATTCCACGTCACGTATGACCGCTTGGGGCAGGATGCGGCCCCATGGATGCGGTACGGGTCGCGCTGCTGCGGGAAGTGCTCGCCGGGACGGAGTGGCTGGGGGCCACTCGGCGGTTCGCCGGGGCGCTGCGCGGCTCGGTGGTGTCGCACGGGGGCGGGCTGCTGCTCGTCGGCACGCCGGAGTACGAGCCGTGGCACCTCGCCGCGCACCTGGTGGACGAGGCGGCCTGGTCGGGCACGCCGGAGCTGGCCCCGACGCTGGTACGGCATGACGCGCGCCCCTCGGATCCGACGCACCTGGCGGTCGGTCTGGGGCGGCTGGAGGCGGCCCGGCGGGGCGAGACGCTGCTGGTGGTCGCGCCCGACGGTCCCGCCGCACCACTTCTGGAACGGGTGTCCGACGCCCGCCGCGCCGGAGCGACGGTCCTGGTCCTCGGCCCCGGCCGGGGCGAGCTCCTGTCCCTGGCGCACGAGGCCCTGGCCGTCCCGGACGGTTCGGAACTGGACCTCGACACGGTGCAGCACCTGGTCAGTGCGGCGGCCGGGGAGAACGCCCTGCCGGCCCCGCGGGGGCGGCGCCGCCTGCGGGACCGGGTGGCGTGGCTGGCGGAGCACCTGACGGCCCCGCCGCCGGCCCGCTGGTGACGTCCGGGCGGGCCGCTGCCGATGGCGTGGCCCCGGACATGTGAACGCCCGGGGCCGTGGCCCCGGGCGTCGGCGGGATCAGCTCTCGTCGTCCCGGCTGCCCGCCGGGGCGTCGTGCCACTTGGGGTCGTTCTCCCACTGGAGGTTGCGCTCGCGGGCGGTCGCCATCGCGTGTTCGGCCTCCGTGCGGGAGGCGTACGGCCCGAACCGGTCCTTGTTGGGGCACTCCGGCCCCTCCTCGACCTTCTTGTGCTCCAGGCAGTAGTACCACTCACCCGGCTTGCCGACCGTGCGCTTCTTGAACAGGGCCATGACCAGCTCCTCTCGCCATCGACATGTTCCCCCATCGCCGCTGGTTAGACTCGCTGGCATGTCTGGCCAGTCGCTGCTTGTACCGGGGGAGCTGTCCCCCGCCCGTTCCGTGCCCGGAAACATCCGCCGCCCCGAGTACGTCGGCAAACCCGCGCCGACGCCGTACACCGGACCGGAGGTGCAGACGCCCGAGACCGTGGAGGCGATGCGCGTGGCCGGCCGGATCGCGGCCCGGGCGATGGCGGAGGCCGCGAAGCTGATCTCCCCCGGGGTGACCACGGACGAGCTGGACAGGGTCGCGCACGAGTACATGTGCGACCACGGCGCCTATCCCTCGACGCTGGGCTACCGCGGCTTCCCGAAGTCGCTGTGCACGAGCGTCAACGAGGTCATCTGCCACGGCATCCCGGACTCGACGGTCCTGCGCGACGGCGACATCGTCAACCTCGACGTGACGGCGTACATCGGCGGTGTGCACGGCGACAACAACGCCACCTACCTGGTGGGTGACGTCGACGAGGAGTCGCGGCTGCTGGTGGAGCGGACCCGGGAGTCCCTGGAGCGGGCGATCAAGGCGGTCAAGCCGGGCCGGCAGATCAACATCATCGGCCGGGTCATCGAGTCGTACGCCAAGCGCTTCGGCTACGGAGTGGTGAGGGACTTCACCGGGCACGGCATCAACTCGTCGTTCCACTCGGGCCTGATCATCCCGCACTACGACAGCCCGCACGCGACGACGGTGATCCAGCCCGGCATGACGTTCACGATCGAGCCGATGCTGACGCTCGGCACGCACGAGTACGACATGTGGGACGACGGCTGGACGGTCGTCACGAAGGACCGGAAGCGGACGGCCCAGTTCGAGCACACGCTGGTGGTGACGGACTCGGGCGCGGAGATCCTCACGCTGCCGTAGCCCCACCGCCCGCACGCCACAGCGCGGCCCGCTCTCCCCCGAGGGCGGGCCGCGTCATTTCCGCACGGAGGTTTCGCACGGAGGTTCCGCACGGAGGTTTTTACCGACAGCCCGTCGGGAAAAGTGTGCGCATGGAATCCTTCTCGACGCTCCTTCGGACCGCTTCTCGTGAGCAACACGAGGAGGTCAGGGGCTCGACCTTCATCGGTGACCTGCTGGGGCACAAGCTGGGGGTCGAGGCGTTCGCGCGCTACACGGAGCAGCTGTGGTTCGTGTACGGCGCGCTGGAGTCCGGCGCCCGGCAGCTGGCCGCGGACCCGGTGGCCGGTCCCTTCGTCCGTCCGGAGCTGTTCCGCCTGACGGCGCTGGAGCGGGACCTGGAGCATCTGCGCGGCCCCGGCTGGCAGAGGACGGCCGGCGCGCTGCCGGCCACCCTGGAGTACGCGGAACGGATCGCGGCGTGCGCCCGCACCTGGCCGGCCGGCTACATCGCCCACCACTACACCCGCTACCTGGGCGACCTCTTCGGCGGGCAGATCATCCGCGACACGGCCGAGAAGACATGGGGCTTTTCGAAGAAGGGCGACGGAGTCCGCTTCTACGTCTTCGAGGAGATCCCCAACCCGGCCGCCTTCAAGCGGGCTTACTGCGAGCTGCTGGACGCGGTGCCCGGTGACGAGCTGGAGCGGCAGCGGATCGTGGCCGAGTGCAAGCGGGCCTACGGGCTGAACAACGCGATGTTCGAGGCGCTGGGCGAGGAGTTCCCCCTGACGGCGTGAACGGGCGGGGCCCCGCTCGCGCGCGGCGAGGGGGCCCCGGTGCCGGCTCGGGAGAGAGCCGGGGCTGTCCTGCTCAGATGTCGAACGGACCGTTGTGGCAGACGGCCCCGCCCCACTCGATCTCGGCGGTCTCGGCCTCGAGCTCACCGAAGTACGGGCTGCACGCCACGTGGTGGTCGTTGCGGTACTCCTGACCGTCGTCGTCGGCGGAGGCCGCGGCCGCACCGGTGGCGGACAGGGCGGCGGTCAGGGCGACGACGGCCAGAGCGGATCGAATGCGCATGAGAGTCCTCTCGCGGTGGTGCTTGGTCACGCCCAGTGGTCCCCGTTCACCACCGCCCACACACGCTGTTCCACCCGTACGGACGCGCTCCGTCCGGGTCAGCGTTCGAGGTGGACCCGTCCGCCGACCTCGGTCCATCCGCCCGGCTGGGGCGCGGTGAGGATCTGGGAGCCCGCGCCCTGGGTGATGTTGAGGGCCCGGCCCAGCCGGTCGGTGAGCAGCAGGGCCGCGGCCCCGGTCGCCTCGTCCTCGTCGATGCCGTCGCCCCGGCCGGGGAAGGCCCGGGCCCGGATCCGCCCGGCGGGCTCGTCCTCCCACGCCCAGGCGTACACCCACTCCCCCGGCGGCGGCACGGCCAGGTCGTCGACCTCGGCGGCGCTGCCGTACCGGCGCAGCGTCCGCGGCGGCACCCACTCCGCCCGCGCCTCGATCCAGCAGAACTCCCCGTCCTGCCGGGCCCCGACCACTCCGGCGGGCGTGACCAGCTCGGGCACGTCGAGCAGCCACGCCGTCCCGACGCAAGGGTGCCCGGCGAAGGGCAGCCGCAGCGTGGGCGTGTAGATGTCGATCACTCCGCGCTCGGGATCGTCGACGAAGACGGTCTCGCTGAACCCGACCTTCGCGGCGAACGTCTGCCGCTCGTCCCGGTCGGGCATCACGGACCCCTCGCGCACGACCCCGAGCTCGTTGCCGTACCCGCCGTTCGGCCCGCAGAAGACGCGGAGCACGTCGTAGTCAGTCACGGGAGGCATTCTCGCCGGTCAAGGAGGTGCGCCGGTGCGGCAGGGGGCGCGATGCGACCTTTGACCTTCCCTTGACCCAATCATGACGGCGATTTTGAGCCACTTAAGCCATTCTTATGTGCTGCCTTAGGTGAGCCTCACCTACCTCTTCTCTGGAGCCCTCATGCGACCCGCTCGTCCAGCTTCCGTCGTCATCGCCGCCGCGGCGGCCCTGGCCGCCGTCACCGGCTGCACCGAGAAGAGCGACGCGAAGGACGGCGACCACGTCATCAACGTGACGGCGACCGACGACAAGTGCCAGGTGTCGAAGAAGGAGTTCCCGGCCGGGCACGTCGAGCTCGCCGTCGAGAACAAGGGCTCCAAGATCACCGAGGTCTACGTCCTCTTCCCCGACGACCGCGTGGTCACCGAGCGGGAGAACATAGGCCCCGGCACCAAGCAGCGGGTCACCGCGGAGGTGAAGGCCGGCGAGTACCAGATCGCCTGCAAGCCGGGCATGAAGGGCGACGGCATCCGCCAGGCCGTCAAGGCCACCGGCGGCAAGGCCGTCCAGCGCGACCCGCGCCTGGACAAGGCCGTCGCCGCCTACCGCGCCTACGCGCAGGCGCAGGCCGACGAGACGCTGCCGAAGGCCGAGGCGTTCGCGAAGGCCGTCAAGGACGGCGACCTCGAAGCGGCCAAGAAGGCCTACGCCCCCTCCCGCATCGGCTGGGAGCGCACCGAGCCGGTCGCCGAGTCCTTCGGCGACATCGACCCCAAGGTGGACGTCCGCGAGGACGGTCTGGAGGACGGCCAGGACCCGGCCACCGACTGGACGGGCTGGCACCGCCTGGAGAAGGCCCTCTGGCAGGACAAGAAGATCGGCACCCGCGAGAAGGACCTCGCCGACCTGCTGATCAAGGACCTGAAGGACTGGCAGAACCGGGTCGGCAAGGCCGAGATCACCCCCACTTCCATGGCCAACGGCGCCAAGGAACTCCTCGACGAGGTCGCCACCGGCAAGGTCACCGGCGAGGAGGAGCGCTACTCGCACACCGACCTGGTCGACTTCAAGGCCAACGTCGAGGGCGCGCAGAAGTCCTACGACCTGCTGAAGCCGGTCGCGAAGGAGAACGACGCGACCCTCGTCACCGAACTCGACGAGCAGTTCGCGGCCCTGGACAAGCTGCTCGACCAGTACCGCCCGAACACCACGTCGTACGACTTCACCTCCTACGACAAGGTCGGCAAGGCCGACCGCAAGGAGCTCTCGGACGCGGTCAACGCCCTGGCAGAGCCGCTGTCGAAGCTCGCCGCGGCCGTGGTGAAGTAGCCATGACGGACACCAACTCCCCCTCCCCCAGCCGCCGTTCCCTGCTCGGCTGGGGCGGCGCCGGCCTGGCGCTCGGCGCGGCCGCGGCCGGCGGAGCGGTCGCGATGGCCCGCACCGAGGACGACGCCGAACCGGCCGGCTCGGCGATCGCCTTCCACGGCCCGCACCAGGCGGGCATCGCCACGCCGGTGCAGGACCGCCTGCACTTCGCCTCGTTCGACGTGACGACCGACGACCGCGAGGCCTTCGTCCAGCTGCTGAAGGACTGGACGGCGGCCGCCCGGCGCATGACGGCCGGACACGCCGTCGGCGAGGGCGCGTTCGGCGGACTGGCCGAGGCGCCGCCGGACGACACCGGCGAGGCGCTCGGCCTGAAGCCCTCCCGGCTGACCCTCACGATCGGCTTCGGCCCGTCCCTGTTCGAGAAGTTCGACCTCGCGGACCGCCGCCCGGAGGCGCTGGTCGACCTGCCGAAGTTCGCCGGCGACAACCTCGACAAGAGCCGCAGCGGCGGCGACCTGTGCATCCAGGCCTGCGCCGACGACCCCCAGGTCGCGGTCCACGCCGTCCGCAACCTGGCCCGCATCGGCTTCGGCAAGGTCGTCATCAAGTGGTCGCAGCTCGGCTTCGGCAAGACCTCCTCCACCACGCCCGAGGCGCAGACACCGCGCAACCTCATGGGCTTCAAGGACGGCACCCGCAACATCGCGGGCACGGAGACGGACCGCCTGAAGAAGTTCGTCTGGGTGGACGAGAAGGACGAACCGGCCTGGATGACGGGCGGCAGCTACCTGGTGGCCCGCCGCATCCGCATGCACATCGAGACCTGGGACCGCACCTCGCTGCAGGAGCAGGAGGACATCTTCGGCCGCGACAAGGGCGAGGGCGCCCCGGTCGGCAAGGCCAAGGAGCGCGACGAGCCGTTCCTGAAGGCGATGAAGCCCGACGCGCACGTCCGGCTCGCGCACCCCGACACCAACCACGGGGCGACGATCCTGCGCCGCGGCTACTCCTTCACCGACGGCACCGACGGCCTCGGCCGCCTGGACGCGGGCCTGTTCTTCCTGGCCTACCAGCGTGACGTGCGCAAGGGCTTCATCCCCATCCAGCGCAGCCTGGCCGCGGACGCGCTCAACGAGTACATCCAGCACGTGGGTTCGGCGCTCTTCGCCGTCCCGCCGGGCGTCCGCGACAAGGACGACTGGTGGGGCCGGACGCTGTTCTCGAAGGAGGCCTGAGCCGGTGTTCTCCAACTACCTGATCGGTCTGCGCGAGGGCCTGGAGGCGAGCCTCGTCGTCTGCATCCTCATCGCCTACCTGGTCAAGACGGACCGCAGGGACGCCCTGAAGCCGATCTGGGCCGGCATAGCCGTCGCGATCGCCCTCGCGTTCGGCTTCGGCTGCGCCCTCGAATTCGGCTCCCAGGAACTGACGTTCCAGGCCCAGGAGGCCCTGGGCGGGTCCCTCTCCATCCTCGCGGTCGGCCTGGTGACATGGATGGTGTTCTGGATGCGCCGCACCGCCCGCCACCTCAAGTCGGAGCTGCACGGCAGGCTCGACGCCGCCCTCGCGATGGGCACCGGCGCACTGGTCGCCACGGCGTTCCTCGCGGTGGGCCGGGAGGGACTGGAGACGGCCCTGTTCGTATGGGCCTCGGTCCACGCGGCGAGCGACGGCACACCGCGCCCCCTGCTGGGCGTCGCCCTGGGCCTCCTCACGGCGGTCCTCCTGGGCTGGCTGTTCTACCGGGGTGCGCTGCGCATCAACCTGGCGAAGTTCTTCACGTGGACCGGCGGCATGCTGGTGGTCGTGGCCGCCGGTGTCCTCGCCTACGGCTTCCACGACCTCCAGGAGGCCGACTTCCTGCCCGGCCTCACCGACAAGGCCTTCGACATCTCCGGCACGATCCCTCCGGACAGCTGGTACGGCACACTCCTCAAGGGCGTCTTCAACTTCCAGCCCGACCCCACGACGCTCCAAGTAGCGGTCTGGCTCCTGTACTTGATCCCGACCCTGGCCCTGTTCCTGGAACCGACCCGCACCACGACACCAACCCCGGTACGCGACAAGGTGTGACACGGCACCGCCCCTAAGCCGAGGCGGGGTGGGTCCGCAGCCCGGCGGTACGGGGTGCCTCCCCCAAGCTCTCGGCTTCGCTCGAGCAGGGGGGACCCCCACGCCCACCCGTGCCGCCCCTAGCGGCACGCATGCCCGCAGCTAAGCGCTCCGGCACCCGCGTACGGCGAGAAGGGGCCGTGTCGGGGGGTGTCCGCCCGCAGCGGTTGGCGCGTCAACGGGGAGTCAGTCGGTACGGGGGCCCATCGCGCCGTTCCGAGGACGGACACCCCCCGGCGCGGCCCCGACCCCCACCCAACGCCAAGGCGCAGGCGCGCACCCCCACCCGGCGTCAGCCGAGGAGAACGCACCCCCACCCCACCCCCACCCCCGCCCAACCGCCGGAGGCACCCGGTAGGGTTCGCCTCCGGAAAGGGGAAGGTGAAGGTACCCGATGAGCAGGGATCGCGACCCTCGAACGCTCCGCAGGCCCGCCCGGAGCGCCCTCATAGCAGCCTCGGCGACCGCTTTGTCGCTGACGGCCAGTGGCTGCGTCGTCGTGCACGGCGAACGGGAGATCCTCCCGTCCACGACCCGCGCCGAAGCCGCCAAGGCCCTCCAGCAGTTCACGACCGCGTACAACGAGGCCGACAAGGCCTACGACGGCACCCTGGACGCCGACCACACCACCGGCGCCCTCGCCGACATCGACGCGGCCCGCCTGAAGGCCGGGAAGGCGAACAACCCGGACGGCAACCCGAACCACACCCCCCTGACCCTGACGGACACGAAGTTCACCATCCCCAAGAAGGCCGGCTGGCCCCGCTGGTTCGTCGTCGACGCGGCCGGCAACAAGGGCGGTACCGCCCGTTGGCTCCTGGTGTTCACCCGCAGCAGCCTGGACGACCCGTTCCAGGTGGCGTACCTGACGCTCGTCGCGCCGGGCAAGGTCCCGCAGTTCAAGAAGGACGCCGACGGCTGGGCCGAGTCCGTCCCGGTCAAGTCGACCGACCTGGCCACCGACCCCGGCGACCTGAGCAGCACGTACGCGACGTACCTGAAGAGCGGCGGCGAGACCTTCACGGACGGCGCCCACACCAGCCAGTGGCGTGCCCTGCGCGAGAAGAACGGCAAGAAGCCGGGCATGGTCACCCAGTACATCGACGAGCCGCTGACGAACGGCGACTACGCACCGCTGGCGCTGCGCACGACCGACGGCGGGGCGCTGGTGTTCTTCACCACGCGCCACTACGAGAAGCAGACCGCCTACGCGGGTACGTCCGTGCCCACCCCGAACAAGGACGTCCTCGCCCTGACGAAGGGCGAGATCAAGCAGTCCCTCACGATGGAGTTCGTCTCCAACGAGGTGGCACTGGACCCCAAGGGCCCGGGCAAGGTGACGATCCTGGGCAGGATCCAGGGCATGACCTCGGCGGAAGGCTCGTAGCTCAGGCCCCCACCCAAGCCCTCACGCCCATGCAGGCCTCACGCCCAAGCCCCTCACACCCAAGCCCTCCCGGCCCAGTCGCCGACAGGCACTAGTGCCGCAGCGGCCAGCCCGCCCCCGCGGCATGGTCGGCGTCGCCGCCCTCATCCAGATAGCGCCCGCACACCTCCGTGAGCACCTCCAGCAGGCTCAGCGGATCCGGCAGCGCGTGCTCGGGCCCGCGCACCCACCGCACGGCCTGGCCCTCACCGGGCAGCGTCGCGGGCGGCACGAGGACGTAGGAGCCCCGGCAGTGCCAGCGCAACCCGGGGTGCTCGTCCGCCGTCTCGGGGTGGCAGTCCAGTTCGCACGGCCACCACTCGTCCTCGTCCTCGGGCGTACCGCGGGTGAGCGTGAAGAACAACAGGCGGCCGTCGTCGCTCTCGGCGACCGGCCCGACCTCGATCCCGGCGGCGAGCAGCCGCTCCAACGCGTCGCGACCGGCGTCGAGGGGCACGTCGAGGACGTCGTGCACCATGCCGGTCGCGGTGATGAAGTTGGCCTGCGGCTGGTGGCGGGCCCAGCGCTCGATCTGGGCGTGGTCGGTGGTCGACTGCGTCTGCCAGGCGAAGGACACCGGGTGCCGGGCGGGAGTGGGACAGCCGACCCGGTCGCAGGAGCAGCCGTACCCGGCCGCCGGGTGGGCCGCGGGCGCGAGGGGCAGTCCCGCGTCGGCGGCGGCGAGCAGCAGGGCCTCACGGCCGCCGTCCCCGGCGGTCTCCTTCGGCCGGCGCCCGGCGCGCAGCCACTGGGTGAGTTTGCCCTGCAGGCCGGTCCGGCCGCCGAACTCCGCGCTCATCTATCCCCTCGCCTCGCCGTCGTGCGGAACAGCATGCCTCATCGTCCCATCTTCCCGCGCACCGGGGGCCAGTACCCACATCCGGGACACCGGGGACGCAACGTACACCGGGCGCCCGATGGGAGGAGAAGCGGCGATCCCCGCTCTCGGCACGATCGGGTGTCATTGCCCGCTTTGACATGACATGGCGTCCTACCGTGGTCGCCATGGTCACAAGGATCGCGCTGACGGGTCTGGCCTCCGTGGCTTCCGTGGTCTCGCTGACCCTCACGGGCCCCGGCGGCCGTGCCCCGGCGCCGCTGGAGTGGGGCGCGGGTCCGCTGACCGTGGCGGCCCTGCCGAGGATCACGTACGTCGCGCACCGCGGCGGCGCCCGCGAGGTCCCCGAGAACAGCATGGCGGGGCTGACGACCGCCTACGAGCGCGGGACGGCGCAGGTGCTGGACTTCGACACGCGGCTGCTGCGCGACGGCACGCCGGTGGTGTTCCACGACGAGACCCTGAACCGCACCACCTACCTGGGCGGCGCGGTGGGCGGTCTGGACGCCCGGGAGTGGCAGGGCGTACGACTGCGCCCGAAGGACCGGCTCCCGGGGAGCTGGCGGTCGGAGCGGCCGCCGACGGTCGCCGAGGTGCTGGATCGTTTCGGCGGGCGGATCGTGCTGATGCTGGAGGCGAAGGACCCGCGGAGCCTGGACCGGCTGGCCGAGCTGATCCGGGCCCGCGGCCTGACCCGCTCGGTGTTCGTGAACTCCAACGACCCGGAGGTGGCCCGGCGCGTGCACCGCCTCGGGCTGCTCTCGCAGGTGTGGCGCTCGGCGCAGCAGCTGCGCACGGACCGCCCGGAACGCTGGAGGTCGTTCGTGGACCTGCTGGACGTGGACCACCGGGCGCGCGACGCGGACCTGGTGCGGGCGGTCAACTCGGGTATCGCGCGGGTGTGGGCGCACACCGTGCTGACGGACGCGCAGCGGGACCGGGTGCTGGCGCTGGGCTGCGGCGGCGTGATCACGGACGCGCCGGGGCGCTTGGCCCGGGCCGCTCAGCGCGGGGCGAGGCCGTGAAGGGCGTAGTCGACGAGGGTGTCGGTGTACTCGTGGGAGATCGGGCCGGTGTGCTGGAGCCAGCGCTGGGCGAGCGGGGAGATGAAGAGCTCCAGGGCGATGCGCGGGTCGATCTCGGGCCGCACCTGCCCGACGTCCTGCGCGGCACGCAGCCGGGTGATGTAGAGGTCGAGTGAGGGCTGCATCAGCTTGGCGACGAGCTCGCGCCCGAGCTGCTCGTTGACGACGCCCTCGGCGGCCAGCGCACGGGAGGGCACGTCGAACCTGGGGTCGTTCATCTGGTCGACGGTGGCGCGCAGGACGCCCTTGACGTCGGCGGCGAGGTCGCCGGTGTCCGGGAAGGTGTACGGCGCCGGCCCGGCCTCCTCCATGGACTGCTCGGCCAGGTCGAGGAAGGCCTCCATCAGGACGTCCGCCTTGGAGGACCACCAGCGGTAGATCGTCTGCTTGCCGACACCCGCGCGGGCGGCGATGCCCTCGATGGTGGTCTTCGGGTAGCCCACCTCGACGACTAGCGCGAGGGCGGCGTCGTAGATGGCGCGGCGGGACTTCTCGCTGCGCCGGGTGGAGTCGGGGGCGGGCTTGCCGGGGGCGGGCTGGGTGGACTTCTGGACGGCCATGGGCCGAATTTATCAGGTTGACAAGACGGAGCGTCTCGCGGACAGTGGAGGCATGCGAACGAGACGAACCGTCTCGTCGCGAGCAGTGGTGACGAGTGGTCACGGAAGGAGCCCGAGATGACCCGAGGCGGAGCCGGAAACATGCTGGGTGTCGGCGGATCGCGCAAGCACCTCGGCCGCAGCGCGCTGCGCGGCGGCGGCCGGGGCGGGCGGATCGGGGGCGGTCTCGACCCGCAGGCCCAGAAGCGCGAACTGCTGCGCAAGCTCCAGGAGAAACGACAGCAGCGGGAAGCGCAGGAGGGGGGCACTGCCGGCGAGGCGTCATGAGCCTCCCCCGCGGGAGGGAGAGCGGACCCCCGTGCGCGGGATCCTCCCGGGCAGTCCGGCGGATGTACTGAGGCGGTCGCGGCAAGCGACCGGCGGACACCCGCCCCACGGACACCCGGGAGGACTCGGCTCATGACCGCATGGACCAGACGACGGCTGCTCACCTCGGCGGCCACGGCCGTCTCGGCGGCGGGTCTCGCCACCGCGGCGGCCCGACCCGCGCGGGCGGCGGCCGCACCGGCCCGTCCCGAGGACACCGATGTGGCCGACGCCCTACGGGCCCTGCCCGGACTGCGCCTGATCGAGGAGCGGCACGACGCCGAACCGGGTTACCGGCACTTCGTCCTGGGCCTGCGCCAGCCGGTCGACCACACGAACCCGGACGCCGGCACCTTCGAGCAGCGCCTCACCCTGCTCCACACCGCCGCCGACCGCCCCACCGTGCTGCTCAGCACGGGCTACGAGGCGGTCCTCACGCCACGGCGGAGCGAACCGACCGTCCTGCTCGGAGCCAACCAACTCCAGGTCGAACACCGCTACTTCGGCCCCTCACGCCCCGCGGGCCCCGGCTACACGTACCTCACCGTCCGCCAGGCCGCCGACGACCACCACCGCGTCGTCCGCCTCTTCCGCCGGCTCTACCCCGGCGCGTGGATCTCCACCGGCGGCAGCAAGGGCGGGATGACGAGCGTCTACCACCGCCGTTTCCATCCCCATGACGTGACCGGCACGGTGGCCTACTCGGCCCCGAACAACGTCGACGACCGCGACGACTCCGCCTATCTCCGGTTCCTGGAGACGGTCGGCACCCCCGCCGCCCGGGAGGCCCTCAAGGCGGCCCAGCGGGCGATCCTGCTGCGCCGGGCCGGCATGGTCGCCCGCTACGAGGCCTGGGCAACCGCCAACGGCGACACCTTCCGGCTCGTCGGCAGCGCCGACAAGGCATTCGAAATCGCCGTCCTGCGTGTGCCGTTCATGTTCTGGCAGCGCGGCACACCGGCCGACATCGCCGCGATCCCCGGCCCCGGGGCGACGGACGGCGAGCTGTACACCTGGCTGGACCACACGGCGGGCCTGGAGCTGTACGCCGACACGACCGCCCGGCACTACATCCCGTACTGGTATCAGATCGGCACCCAGCTGGGGTACGGCGGCTTCCCCACGGCCCACCTCGCGGACCTGCTCCGCCACCCCGGTGCCGCCGAGCCGCGCAGTTTCGTCCCCCGGGACGTCCCCCTGCGCTTCGATCGGGCCGCCATGCCCGACATCGACCGCTGGGTCCGCCGCCGCGGCAGCCGGCTGCTGTTCGTCAACGGCACCCAGGACCCTTCCGTCGCCGAACACTTCCGCCCCGGGGGCCCGGACTCACGGGTGCTGTGGGCGCCGGGCGGGAACCACGGTGTCGGCTTCGCGGACCTGTCCCCCGCCGACCGGACGGCGGCGGAGGACACGCTGGTCCGCTGGGCGGGTCAGGAGTACTTCACGCACACGTTGGGCACGTAGCCCACGGTGCCGCGGTAGTTGACCTTGCGCCAGTAGTGGTAACTGTCGATCCCGCAGGTGTTCTTGTACGAACCACCGTCGACACCCTTGATGTCGCAGCCCTTGGTGCCCTTGTACCAAAGGCGCAGACTGGTGGACTTGGTGGTGGCCGACTTGCGGACGTGAACGGTCGACAGGGCCGTGAGGCTCTTGCAGCTCGCCGTCGCCGCGACGGTGGCCATGTCGTCGCTCTCGACCGTCGCCGTGCCGGAGGCGCTCGGCACGAACCCGGCCAAGGCCAGGGCCGCCGCCGCCAGCGGGGCGATCAGCAACTTCTTCAAAGGTTCCTCCCGTTTGTGGTACGTCATGCTCACGCCCGAAGGCGCGAGCTGATCTTATGCGTACCTGACAGGAGCTCAGGAAGGGGGCCAGGGGTCTCCCCAGTCGGCGTCCCGGGCGGCCTTGTACAGGTCGCCGTGGCGCTTGGTGACGGTGGCGCGACGGAGGGACGGTTCGCTCTCGCACAGGTCGAGGAGGACCTGGCCCTTGCGGATCTGGGGGCGCCGGACGACCCGGGAGGGGGCGGGTTCGACGGGGAAGCGGGCGGCGGCGACGTAGGCGAACTTCTCGTCCTCGTAGGCGAGGGAGCCGCCCTTGACCTGGCGGTGCAGGGAGGAGCGGCTGACCCGGGCGGAGAAGTGGCACCAGTCCGTGCCGGGGACGATGGGGCAGGCGGCGCTGTGCGGGCAGGGGGCGGCGATCCGGAAGCCGGCGGTGATCAGCAGGTCGCGGGCCTCGATGAGGCGGGCGTAGCCGTCGGGGGTGCCGGGTTCGACGATCACGACGGCCTGGGCGGCGGCCGCGGCGGCGTCGACGAGGGCGGTGCGGTCGGCGGCGGTCAGCTCGTTGAGGACGTAGGAGACGGTGACGAGATCCGTGCTCTCGAGAGTGAGCGCCGCCCCGATCCGGGAGCGCTGCCAGCGGACGTCCCTCAGCTCCGGGTTGGCCTCGGCGATCTCGCGCCCCAGGACGAGCGCGGGCTCGGCCCAGTCGAGCACGGTGGTGGGCCGCTGACCGCCCCAGACCGCGCTCACGGCCCAGGCCGCGGCGCCCGTGCCCCCGCCGAGGTCGGTGTGCCCGCCGGGCACCCACTCGGGAGCGGCGTCCGCGAACGCCTCCAGCGCGGAACGCACGGCCTCGAAGGTCGCGGGCATCCGGTAGGCGGCGTAGGCGGCGACGTCGGCCCGGTCCCGGAGGATGGGGGCGTCGGTCGGGGTGGCCCCCCGGTAGCTGGCGATCAGCCGCTCGACCGCCTGAGAGGCCTGCCGGGGCGGCAGCCCGTCGAGCAGACCGGCGAGGGCGGCGCGGAGGTTTTCGGCCGGGGGCGCGGGGGCGTTCACCCGGCGATTCTACGAGGCACACCGGGACGGCGGGGGCGGCGCTCCCAGCAGCCGCCTCACCCCACCCAGGAAGGGCCGCCCGCACCAGCCGCTGGGCTTCGCCCCAGCCCGAGCCCCGGCGCAAGTCCCACCCGCCCACAGCGCCGGAGACCTCGGACTCACCTCCCGCCGATGGCCCGGCGGGAGCGGCTCACCCCAGGCGGGAGCCCACCCCCGCCACGCCGAAGCCCGGGCACGACCTCACCGCACCGCCCGGACAGGCACCTCGAAAGCCCGCGGCAGCGTCACCGCACCGCCCCGACAGGCACCTCGAAAGCCCGCGGCAGCGTCACCGCACCGCCCGCGCCACCCGTGACGCCGCTGCCGCTCGCGGCGCGCTGTCGGGGCGGCGGCGGCGTGGGTGGACCGCGTTGGTGAGGAGGACGAGGAACGTGTCCGTGGCCGGGTCGAGGACGAGGGACGTGCCCGTGAACCCGGTGTGGCCCGCCGCGCCGCGGCCCGCCAGGTCGCCCATGAACCACGGCTGGTCGAGCGAGAAGCCGAGGCCCGGCGGGGTGAAGAGGAGCTCGACGAAGTCGGGGCCGAGGATGCGGGCGGGGCCGTGGGAGCCGCCGGCGAGGAGGGTGCGGCAGAACACCGCGAGGTCCCGGCCGGTGGAGAACAGGCCCGCGTGCCCGGCCACTCCCCCGAGGGCCCAGGCGTTCTCGTCGTGGACCTCGCCCCGCAGCATCCCCCGGTCCGCCTTGGCCCACGGCCGGCGCTGGTCCTCCGTCGCCGCGGCGCCCGGGCACGGCCCGAAGTCCGTCGCCGTCATGCCCAGCGGCCGGGTGATGCCGTCGCGGACGAGGACGTCGAGCGTGCGCCCGGAGACGCGCTCCAGGACATGCTGGAGGAGCAGCATGTTCAGGTCGGAGTAGCAGTACGTGCCCGGCACCCCGACCGGCGGCTCCGCCTGGAGCGCCGCCAGTCGTGCCGCGTCGTCGGCGCAGTCGTACAGCGGGAGTTCGGGCCGCAGCCCGGAGGTGTGGGTGAGCAGCTGCCGTACGGTGATGCCGTGCCGGGCGGCAGCCGTGAAGTCGGGCAGGTACGCCCCGACCTTCGCGTCGATGCCGAGCGTGCCGCGCTCGATCTGCTGCACGGCGGCCACGGACGTGAACAGTTTCGTGAGGGACGCCAGGTCGAAGGGTGTGTCGACGGTCATCGGCACCCGGTCCTCGGGGGGCAGCTCCACCCCGGCGTCGGCGTCGGGGTCGTAGGCCGCGTAGCGCACGGCCCAGCCCGCCGCCTCCTCGACGGCGATCACCGGGCCGCGTCCGACGACCAGGACGGCGCCGGGCGCCCAGGGGCGCTGCCCGGTGGTGAGGACGTGGACCTCCCGGACGAGGTGACGCAGCTCCGCTGGGTCGAGTCCGGCCCGCTCCGGCGTGCCGTCGCGCAGTCTGGGTGCGCTCAGCTGACTGCTCCCTCCACGCTCGCGCGGCCGCTCTCCTGCTTCCAGGGTCGGCACATTCCCATGAAGCAGGCCAGTGCCACCAGTGCGGCGGCCAGTTGGACGACGGCCATCGGGAGGGCGGTGTCCTCACCGGCGACGCCGACGAGCGGGGAGGCGATCGCGCCGATGAGGAAGGAGGTGGTGCCGAGCAGGGCCGATGCGGAGCCCGCGGCGTGCTTGGTGCGCATCAGGGCGAGGGCCTGGGTGTTGGGCAGGGTGATGCCCATCGCGGACATCAGCACGAACAGCGCGGCGGCGACGGGCACCAGACCGACCTCGCCGAAGGCGCCGAGGGACATCAGCAGCAGGGCGGTCGCGGCGGTGATGACGATCGCGAGGCCGATGCCCAGGACCCGGTCGAGGCTGACCCGGCCGACGAGGATCTTGCCGTTGATCTGGCCGACGACGACCAGCCCGACGGAGTTGACGCCGAACAGCAGGCTGAACGTCTGCGGGGAGGCGCCGTAGATCTCCTGGATGACGAAGGGAGAGGCCGAGATGTAGGCGAACAGGGCGGCGAAGGCGAAGCCGCCGGTGAGCATGTAGCCGGTGAAGGAGCGGTCGGCGAGCAGGCCGCGCATCGAGCGCAGGGCCTCGCCTACGCCGCCGCTGTGCCGCTCGGCGGGCGCCAGGGTCTCGGGCAGCCGCGTCCAGACCAGGGCGCCGATCAGTACGCCGATGACGGTGAGGACGGCGAACACGCCCCGCCAGTCCGTGACGCGCAGGATCTGCCCGCCGATCAGCGGCGCCACGATCGGGGCGACCCCGGAGATCAGCATGAGGGTGGAGAAGAAGCGGGCCATGGCCATGCCGTCGTAGAGGTCGCGGACGACGGCCCGGGCGATGACGATGGCGGCGGCGCCCGCGAGGCCCTGGGCCAGCCGGAAGGCCACCAGCAGCTCGACGGTGGGGGCGAACGCGCACAGCACGGTCGCGACGACGAAGACGGCGAGCCCGGCGAGCAGCGGGCGGCGGCGCCCCCACCGGTCGCTCATCGGCCCGACCACGAGCTGCCCGAGCGCCATGCCGGCCAGGCAGGCGGTCAGCGTGAGCTGGACGGTCGCGGCCGGCGCGTGCAGGGAGCGGGTGACCTCCGGCAGGGACGGGAGGTACATGTCCATCGCCAGCGGAGGCACGGCGGTCAGGCTTCCGAGGAGGAAGGTGACCAGGAGCCCGGTGCGGCGCTGCGATGTGCGGTCGGGCCGCTCCGTCCCGGCTGCGGCCTCCTGCGCGGTGTTCGATGCCTCCTGCGCGGTCTTCGATATGGACGCCCCACCTTCGGGCATGAGTCCCTCCCTCTGACAGTCGATCGCCACCTATGCTCTCAGCTCGTACGGAATGCTCGTACGACTGCATGTACGACTGCTTGTACGACTGATCGTGCGAGGGCTCGTACGAACTGCTCGGGGTCACGAGGTGGAGGCGGGGCGCGATGACGGCGGACACGGTGCGGTGGGGGATCCTGGCGACCGGCGGGATAGCGGGCGCGTTCACCGCGGATCTGATCGACCTGCCGGACGCGGAGGTCGTGGCGGTGGCGTCCCGGTCGGAGGCGTCGGCGAAGGCGTTCGCGGAGCGGTTCGGGATCCCCCGGGCCTACGGCGACTGGAACGCCCTGGCGCAGGATCAGGACATCGATGTCGTCTACGTCGCGACCCCGCACACGGCGCACCGGACCGCCGCCGGGCTGTGTCTCGCGGCCGGGCGGCACGTGCTGTGCGAGAAGCCCTTCACGCTGAACGTGCGCGAGGCGGAGGAACTCGTCGCGCTGGCGCGGGAGCACGGGCGCTTCCTGATGGAGGCGATGTGGATGTACTGCAACCCGCTGGTCCGGCGGCTCAAGGCGCTCGTCGACGACGGGGCGATCGGCGAGGTGCGCAGCGTCCAGGCCGACTTCGGGCTGGCCGGCCCGTTCCCGCCCTCGCACCGGCTGCGGAACCCGGAGCTGGGCGGCGGCGCGCTGCTCGATCTGGGCGTGTATCCGGTGTCGTTCGCGCAGCTGCTGCTCGGGGAGCCGTCGGACGTCGTGGCGCGGGCCGTGCTCTCCGAGGAGGGCGTCGACCTCCAGACGGCGGCGGTGCTCTCCTTCGACAGCGGCGCGCTCGGTTCGGTGCACTGCTCCATCGTGGGCGGCACGGCGACCTCCGCCTCGGTGACCGGCTCCCAGGGCCGGATCGACATCCCGCACGGGTTCTTCTTCCCGGACCGTTTCGTCCTGCACCGGGACGGCCGCGACGCCGAGGAGTTCACGGCCGACCCGGCGGACGGGCCCCGCAACAGCATGCGCCACGAGGCGCTCGAGGTGATGCGGGCCGTGCGCGCGGGTGAGACGGAGTCCCCGCTGGTCCCGCTCGACGGCACGCTCGCCGTGATGCGGACGCTCGACGCGATCCGCGACCAGGTCGGCGTCCGCTACCCGGGCGAGGCCCCGGACGAGGACCTCACGACGGAGCTCACGCCCGCCTGAGCTCCGCTCATGCAGGGGACCGGGGTGTTGCTCCCGTACGCTGCGGGCCCATGAATGCCAAGGACAATGCGATCGCGGTGGTGACCGGGGCGGGTTCCGGCATCGGCCGGGCGGTCGCCGTGGAACTGCTGCGTACGGGCTGGTCGGTGGCGCTGGCGGGCCGGCGTGCGGAGACCCTGGAGGAGACGGCGGCCCTGGCGTCCGGTGGCACGGACGAGGGCGTACCCGCCGGGGCGGCCGGGGGCGTACCCGCCGGGGCGGCTCTCACCGTACGGACGGACGTCTCACGCCCCGAGGACGTGAGCGCCCTGTTCGCCGCGACCGTCGAACGCTTCGGCCGGGTCGACCTGCTGTTCAACAACGCGGGCACGTTCGGCCCGGGCGGGGTGCCGGTCGAGGAACTGCCCTACGAGGCCTGGCGGCACGTGGTGGACACCAACCTCAACGGGGCGTTCCTGTGCGCGCAGGCGGCGTACCGGCAGATGAAGGAGCAGGACCCGCAGGGCGGCCGGATCATCAACAACGGCTCGATCTCCGCGCATACGCCCCGTCCGCTGTCGGTGGCCTACACGGCGACCAAGCACGCGCTGACCGGCCTGACGAAGTCCCTCTCCCTGGACGGGCGGCCGTACGGGATCGCCGTCGGGCAGATCGACATCGGCAACGCCGCAACCGACATGACGTCCCGTATGCAGACGGGAGCCCTCCAGGCAAACGGGGAAGTCGCCCCGGAACCGGTCATGGACGTCGCGGACGTGGCCCGCACGGTGCGGCACATGGCGGAGTTGCCGCTGGAGGCGAACGTGCAGTTCGCGACCGTACTGGCGACGGCGATGCCGTACGTCGGACGCGGCTGAGCGCACGGCGACATTCGTCAACTCATCAACATGCACAATCGGAATGCGAACGTCCGCACTATTGCGGCCGATAGGGAGCCTATGCTCAAATCTCCTACACCAAAGCTTCACACTTGGAGCAGAGAGCTCCCGTCGGCCACATCCAGGGGGGTGGCGGCAGTCGTTCCACGGCACCGGGTGGGGGTGGATTCCGCGAGGGACCGCGGAGTACGCACCGGTGCGCGTGGAACGACTGCCGCCCACATCAAGGATCGGACGGGGGATCACCGCCCGAGCAGCCGGTCGACCTCGGTGAGCTGCGCGCCCGTCAGGGCCCCCTTCTCAAGAGCCCCCGCGTTCTCCTCCGCCTGGGCGACCGACCGGAAACCGGGGATCGGAACCGTGCGCGGGCCGCGTGCCCACAGCCAGGCCAGGGCGCCCTGGGCGAGCGTGCGGCCCTCGCTGGTGAGGATCTCCCTGAGGGCGTCGACACGGGCGAGCCACTCCGGGTCGGCGCCGGAGTCACCGAATCCCCGCAGCCATTCCGGGGGCCTGCTGCGGATGCCCCCGCCTCCAACGCCTGCCCGTCCCGGCGCTTGCCGGTGAGCAGCCCCATGGCCAGCGGGCTGCGGTTGATGCTGGCGAGGCCCGCCTCCTCGCACAGCCTCAGCATCTCGGGAGCGTCCTGGAGGACGTTGAGCGCGTGCTGGACGGCGGCACAGTGCGGGCCTTCGGCGAACACGCAGGCGCGTGCGGGGTCGTCGGTGCTCCACGCGTAGGCCCGTATCAGCCCCTCGCGGACCAGTTCCTCGCACGCCTCCCGGAGCAGGACGGCCTGCTCGGGAGCGGCGTCGGACAGATGGAACTGGTAGAGGTCGACGTAGTCGGTGCCGAGCCGGCGCAGGGACGCGGTCAGGGCGCGGCGCAGATAGGCCGGCGAGTCGTCGCTCCCGGTGAGGGTGCGGGCGTCCTCGTCGAACACGTTGCCCCACTTGGTGGCGACGACGGCATCGGCCCTGCGCTTGCCGAGGGCCCGGCCCAGCACCCGTTCGCTGTGCCCGGCGCCATAGGTGTCGGCGGTGTCGAAGAAGGTGACGCCCAGGTCGAGGGCGCGCCGCACCGCCCGTACCGACTCCTCGTCGTCGACCCTGCCCCGGCCGAGCGGCTGCCCGTCCGCGGCCTGCCATTCACCGCCGATCGCCCAGCAGCCGAAGCCGAGTGCGCTCACCTCGATGCCGCCGCGTCCCAGCGGCCGTGTGGTCTCCATGCCGGGCGAGGCCAGGAGTTGGAGCGCACACGAGGACAAGCCCCGCAGGGGGCGGGGTCAGGCCTGACCGGTCTCGAAGCGCGTGATGCGGCCGTCGTCGTCCACCTGGAAACTCCACCGGGTGCGCATCTCGCCCCAGGTGTCGTTGCTGTAGCGGGCGAGGAGGGAACGGCCGCCGTTGGACTCGTTGTCGACCTCCATGTGGCCGTGGGAGGCGAAGATCTCCCGGTCCACCCAGTCGGCGAGGTCGCGGTCGGACCCGTCGTCGGTCATGGTCGCGCCCGGCGCGAGGACCTCCATGAAGCTCTCGCGGTCGTGGTTGTTCACGGCGGTCACGAAGGCCCGGACGGCCGGATCGCTGAGGCGCGTGGTCTGAATCGTCATGCGAGCAGCCTCGTACCGGCCACGGCTCCACGCCACCGGTGCCACCCGAACGGCGTCCCCCGGGGCTCCGCCAGGTGTAGCCACGGCTCCACGCCACCGGTGCCACCCGAACGGCGTCCCCGTGGGTTCCGCCAGGTGTAGCCCGGGGTCGCGAGTGCGACGGTGGAACCCGGCGAGAGCTGCCCTTCTGTCCCTGCTGTCCGCTCCGGGAGACGACGTGACGCGTAACGACCGACGTGATCTGGGTCTGCTGCTGCTCCGGCTGGGGGCAGGCGGCACGCTGGCCGCCCACGGGGCGCAGAAGCTGTTCGGCTGGTTCGGCGGGCACGGCATCGAGGGGACCGGCCAGTTCATGGAGTCCATCGGCTACGTCCCCGGCAAGGCGAGCGCGACGGCGGCGGGCCTCGCGGAGACCGGCGGCGGCACGCTGCTGGCCCTGGGCCTGGCCACCCCGGCCGCTGGCGCGGCGGCGGCCGGCGCGATGGCCGGCGCGGCGGCGGTGCACGCCCCGAACGGCTTCTTCAACCAGGGCGGCGGCTACGAGTACGCGGCGACGCTGGGCCTGACGGCGGCGGGCCTGGCCATCACCGGCCCGGGCCGCCTCTCCCTGGACCACCTGCTCGGCCACGCGGTGAACCGCGGCTGGATGATCCCGGTGGCCTTCGCGGCGACGGCGGCGGGCACGGCGGTGGTGGTGGGGGCCCGGGCGCGGCGGCTGCGGAAGGCGAAGGAGGGGGAGCAGGAGGCGTTGTTCGAGGAGGAGTACATGGAGTAAGGGGCCGGCGGGCCGGGACCCGGGGCGTTGTCAGTCCCGCATGGCAGGCTGCGCCCCCATGAACGAACAGTCCCCCGCCCCTGACCTCTGGTCCACCATCGACGCTCTGTGCGAGTGGCTCGACACCAACCGTCCCGTCGAGGGCCGCGAGGGCCTCCTCCTTCGCATCCTCAAACTCTCCGAGGAGGTGGGCGAGGTCGCGGAGGCGGTGATCGGGGCGACGGGGCAGAACCCGCGCAAGGGCGTCACGCATACGTGGGAGGACGTGGAGGCGGAGTTGTGTGATGTCGCCATCACGGCGTTGCTGGCGTTGCGGACGCTTACGCCGGAGGCCCCGGAGGTGTTCGCACGTCACCTGGAGCGGGTGACACGACGGTCCACGGCGCGGTCGGCACAGGCGGACGTTCCGCGTCAGTCGCTCTGATCACCGGATACCGCACAAGAGCCCGTTCACCCTTCCCCGGCCGGGTCACGCTGCGGTGAAAGGCGCCCGTCCTGCCTTCACAGCGCATCCACCGCGCTCACCTTCCACCCGTCGCCCGTGCGGTCCATCGTCATCCGCACCCGGTTCTGGTCCAGGCGGGACCCCGGCACCTGGGTGCTCTCGGTGACCTGGTTGACGAAGAGCAGAACCACGACCTTGTCAGGAGAGGCCGAGACGACGGAGGCGGCAGGTGCACCGCCGGAGCCGGGGGCGGCGACCCTTGCCTTCACGACGCCGTGGTACTTCTCGGCCGTCGGGGCGACCACGGTCTTCGTGGTCTTGCCGTACTCGTCGCGGAAGTCGCCCGTCAGGTGGGCGCGGGCCCTCGAGAAGTCCTTGTCCAGGTGGCGGTAGTCGTACGACAGGACGATCGGTGCCGCTTTGCGCGCGGCCGTGAGCGCCTCGGTCCGGGCGGACTCCGTCAGGCGGCCGTCGCGGTACTGCCATCCCAGGGCGGCCAGCGCGACCAGGCCGACGACGAGCAGGACGGCCAGGAGCAAGGCGAGCGGCCTCCGACGGCCGCCGGGGCGGGGCTCGCTCGGTTCCTGTGGCGCGTCTTCCTCGAACGCCTCCGGTGACGGCTCCGGCGGGTCGTCCCAGCCGTCCTTCGGGGCCTCGACGAGGACCGTGCGTCCGGCGCGGGGCCGCTCGGCCCGGCGCGGGGAATCCTCGTCGCCGGCCGTCGCCGCGCCCGCTTCACGGTGGCCGCGCTCCGCGCGCTTCGCCGCCGCGCGGGCGGCCGCCGTCATGGTGCGGCGGGCGCCGGGACCGGGGGCGCGGCGGGTGGTCGTCTTCGGCATGGTGGTACTCCTCGTCGGTGCTTGTCGGTCGGCGGATCGGCCCGTGGATCAGCCGACGAACTCGACGTCGGACGTCAGCCAGCGGCCGTCCTTGTGTACGAGGTCGAGCTGGAGCCGGTACGTGCGCGCCTCTCCCCCGGGCACGGCGGTGTTGGTCACCTTGCTGTCGGCGACCACCAGCACACGGGCCGAGTTCTCGTCGGAGCGGACGATGCCCGCCTCCAGAACCTGGCCCTCCGACACGGACTTGTTCTGGGCCACCAGCTTCGTCAGCTGCTCCGTCTGGGCGGTGAACTGCTTCTTGAAGGCGCCGGTCGCACCCGCCAGGACATTCGTGCTGTCGCGGTCGTAGTGCCGGTAGTCGAGGGAGGTGAAGTTCAGTGCCGACTGGCGGGCCGCGGCCAGGATGCCCTGGCGCCGTTGGTCCGCCTCGCGCTGTTCGTGGATGACGAAGGTCAGCCAGAGCGCCAGTGCTGTGGTGATGACGGTCGCCGCGACGAGTCCCGCCGTCATCACTCCGGGTCGCACCGGCCTCATGCCATGGGACCAACGAGCAGCCATTGCCACGACTCCTTTCCGAACGCGGCCTGCTGGCCGCCCGCCGAGCCGATCTCGACGTTCCTTCCGTCCGGGCCGGTGGTGGTGCCGGTCTCCGGGTCGTACGGGGTGACGTACGCCGCCTGGTTCGCGCCGCCGTCCGCGGTCGACGCGCCCGGGGCGTTCTGCGCGCCGCGCACCGACGACTCGCTGCCGCGTGGGAGCGTGCAGCGGGCGTCGGTGTTCGCCTCGCGTGTGCTGGTGTCCGCCGGGTCGCGGCGGGCCGTGCCGTATCCCTGGGTGCAGGCCGGCGGTTCGTCGGCGTTCAGCACCAGGCCGAAGTGGGTGGTGCCGTCGCCGGGGACGACCGTGTAGCTGCCCGCCACCGTCAGCGGGAAGGTGACGAGGGCCTGCTCCACGCCGGGGAGGCGGGCCAGCGTGACCTGGCCGCCGCTGATCAGGTTGGCCAGCAGGACCGACAGCTGCGGCCCGGTCGCCTTCAGCAGCGAGTTCAGTTCCTGCGCCGCCGGCCGCGCGTTTCCGATCAGCTTGCGCAGGTCCCCGTCACTGGCCTTCAACTGGGCTGACAGCGCCGCCAGATCGCGCGCGAACGACTTGATCGACGAGCCCTGGTCGGCCTGCGTCTTCAGGACCGTCCGTGAGTCCTCGATCAGGTCGATCGTCTCCGGCAGCGCCTCGGACGCCGACTCGACCAGGGTGTTGCCCGAGTCCACCAGGCGGCCCAGGTTCGGTCCGGTGCCGGCGAACGCCTTGCCCAACTCGTCGACCGTGACCCGCAGGTCGTCCTTGCCGACCGAGTTCACCAGGCGGTCCAGGCTGAGGACCATGTCCGTCGTCGACAGCGGCACCCGTGTGCTCTCGCGCGGTATCGTGCTGCCGTCCAGCAGGTACGGGCCGTGGGAGGCCCGGGGCTGGAGGTCGACGTACTGCTCACCGACCGCCGAGCGGTTCGCCACCACCGCCAGCGTGTCCGCCGGGATGTGCGGCGCCCCGTCCTCGATGTCGAGCGTGACCGAGACCCCGTCCTGGCCGGCCAGGCGCAGTGCGCCGACCTTGCCCACCGGCACCCCGCGGTAGGTGACCTCGGCGCCGGGGAACACGCCCCCGGAGTCGGCGAAGTCGGCCCGCACGGTGTAGCCGCGGTCGAGGACCTCGTCCACCAGGCCCGTGTACTCGGCGCCGACGTACGACACGCCCACGGCGGTGAGGGTGGCGAAGGCGACCAGTTGCGCCTTGACCGTACGGGTGATCACGGCTGGACCCCCTTCAGCATCAGCTCGGCGAGTTCGAGGTTGATCCCCTCGGCCCGGTAGCCCCCGGTCCGGTAGCCCCGGGGGCCGTAGCCGGCGGTGCACACCGGCGGGCACAGCGGGTCGTCGCCGCTCGAGGGGGCGGACGGGGACGACGGCACCGTCGGACTGCTCGGCAGCGCGGTGGGCTTCGGCACGCCCGGCACGTCCGGGAGATCCGGTGCGTCCGGCAGGTCGGGGGCCTCGGGAAGCTCGGGCACCCGGGTGTCTCCGCCGCCTCCGCCGCCCGGCTCGTCCGTCAGGTTGCCGTAGATCCCGGCGAGATCGAGGTCCGCGGTGAGGTGCAGGTTGACGTAGTCACCCTTGATGGCGTCCACCGCGTTGCGCGGGAAGGGGTAGGTGGTGAGCAGTTCCAGGGAGTTGGGCAGGTCGCTGCCCGCCTTGTTGAGCTGTCGCAGGATCGGCCGGAGCCGCTTGAGGTTGGCGACCGTGTCGTCGTGCGAGGCGTTGACCACCTTGGTGCCGGTCCTGCCCAGCTTGGACAGGGCGGTGAGCATCCTCGTCAGGTCGCGGCGCTGTTCGGCCAGGACCTTCAGGGCGGGCGGCATCGTGTCGACGGCCTCGGCGATCGTCTTCTTCTCCTTGCCCAGCCGTTTGGCCAGCCGGTCCACGGCCTTCAGCGCGCGGACGATGTCCTGGCGCTGGTCGTCCAGGCCGCCGATGAAGGTGTCGAGCTCCTTGAGCAGGGACTTGACCCGGTTCTCCCGGCCTTCCAGGGCCTTGTTCAGTTCCGTGGTGATCGTCTTGAGCTGGGCCACGCCGCCGCCGTTGAGCAGGGCGGACAGGGCGGACAGCACCTCCTCGACCTCCGGGTTGCGGCCGCTGCGGGACAGCGGGATCACATCACCGTCGCGGAGCCGGCCGACCGGTGCGCTCTCCGGCGGCCCGGACAGCGCCACGTACTTCTCGCCGAGCATGCTGGTCTGCCGCAGCTCGGCGATGGCGTTGGCGGGCAGCTTCACCGCGTCGGCGACCCGGAGGCGGACCCTCGCGTGCCACCCCTCCAGCTCCACCTTCTCCACCGCGCCCACGGTGACGTTGTCGACCTTGACCGACGACTGCGGAACCAGGTCCAGGACGTCGCGGAACTCGACGGTGACGTGGTAGGCGTGGCCGTCGGCGGCGGCTCCGCCGGGGAGCGGGACGTCGTACCAGCCGTTGAACTCGCAGCCGGACAGGAGCACCGTGCCGACGGCCGTCCACGCGACGGCCCCGCTCTTGAGGGGCCTCATGCGCTCGCCCCCAGGATTCCGCCGAGGGTGCGGTCGACCGTGCCGGCGCCCGAGGTGGCCCGGGGCACTTCGGGCAGGGAGTCGAAGAGGTCCCGCAAGTCCCCGCAGTCGGTCTTCTCCCCGGTCGTCTTCAGGATCGAGCACAGCAGTGAGGCAGGATCCTGCGGACGGTCCGGGTTGTTGCGGGTGTCGAGGGTGCCGGCGGAAGGGTTGTAGGCGTTGTGCAGGTTCGACACGCCCGTCGGCGCGACCTCCAGCAGCTCCTCCAGCGCCGCCCGTTGGGTGACGAGCACCTTGGTCACCTTGCTCAGGCCCTCCACGTTCGACGTCAGCGACTTCTTGTTCTTCTTCACGAAGGCGGACACGTCACCGAGCGCCGTGCCGAGGTGTTTCAGCGCCGCCGCCAGGTCCTTGCGCTCGCCCGCGAGTTGCCCGGCGACCTTGGCGAGGCTGCTGTTGAACGACCGCACGCTCTTGTCGTCCGCCGCCAGCGCCGCCGTGAACACCTGGAGGTTGCGGACCGTGCCGAACAGGTCCGTGCGGCCGTCGGAGAGGGTCGTGACCGCCTCCGAGAGGTCCTTCACCGTCTGGTGCAGGTTCTCGCCCTGGCCGTCGAGGTTGTCGGCGCTGACGCCGAGCAGCCGTGAGAGGGCGCCGTCCTTGTTGGCGCCCTCGGGGCCGAGCGCCTCTGCCGTGGTGTGCAGGCTGTCGAAGACGCGATCCAGTTCGACCGGCACGGCCGTGCGCGACTCGGGGATCTCGTCCCCGTCCCGCAGTACCGGGCCGCTCCGGTACACCGGCAGCAGCTGCACGTAACGGTCACTGACCACCGAGGAGTTGATGATCGCGGCCTGCGCGTCCGCCGGGACCTTCCGGTCCGCGTCGTACTCCAGCTCCACCCGCACCCGGCCGCCCTCCGGCGTGATCTTCCTGACCTCGCCGATCCGCACGCCCAGCACGCGGACGTCCGAGCCGGGGTAGATGCCGACGGTACGCGGGAAGTACGCCGTGACGCGGGCCGGTTCGGTCCGCGGCCACAGGACGTAGGTGAGTGCGGCGACCAGGGTCAGGGCGGTCAGCAGGGCCGCGCCCTTCTTCCAACGGTTGCTCACTGCGCGCCCCCCGTCTGCCTCCGCGGCACCACCGGGGCGGCGACCAGGTTCTGGACGTAGGAGTCGAACCAGCGGCCGTTGCCGAGGGTGTTGGTGAAGACCCGCACGTAGGGCGCCAGGAGCTCGATGCTCCGGTCGAGGCTGGACTGGTTGCGTTCGAGCATCTTCACCACGGTGTTGAGGCCCTTGAGCGCGGGCCCGACCTCCTTCTCGTTGTCCTGGACCAGGCCGGAGAGCTGAATGCCGAGCGCGGCGGAGGTCTTCAGCAGCTTGTGGATCGCCGTACGCCGCTTGCTGATCTCCTTGAACAGCTTGTCGCCGTCCTCGACCAGGGCGGTGAAGTCGCCCGACCGGTCGGCGAGTACACCCGTCACGCCGTTCGCATGGTCGAGGAGCTCCCCGAGGGCCTTGTCGCGCGAGGCCACGGTCCGGGAGATCTTCGACAGGCCCTTGATGGACTCCCGTACCTCCTGCGGTGAGTCCTCGAAGGTGGTGGAGATGGTGTCCAGGGCCTTGGCCAGCCGGTCGGTGTCGACCTTCTCCGTCGTGGTGGTGAGATCACTGAACGCCTGCACGACGTCGTAGGCGGGGACAGTCCGCTTCAGCGGGATCTCGCTGCCGGGCTCCAACCGGCCCCGCCCCCTGGGGTGCAGGGCGAGGTACTTGGCGCCGAGGATCGTCTTGACCCGGATCGACGCTCCGGTCCCGGTGCCGAACGCCGGCTCGCCCTTGATCTTGAAGGTGACCTTGACATGGTCGCCGTCCAGGTCGACCTCCTCGACCTTGCCGACCTTGACCCCGGCGATCCGCACCTCGTCACCCGGCTTGAGACCGCCCGCCTCCGCGAAGGCGGCACTGTACGTCTCGCCGTCGCCGATCACCGGCAGGCGGTCGGCGTTGAACGCGGCCGCGGTCAGCAGCGCCAGGACGGTGAGCCCGACGGCACCGATGAGGACGGGGTTGCGCTCGCGGAAGGGCCCGAGGCGCGGACGGCGGAGCCGTATCCTCGGCAGCTTCGGCGGGTCGACGCGGACCTTGACCAGCGGCTGCGGACGCGGCTTGCGGCGCGGCAGGAGCCGTGTCCTCGGCAGCCGTACTCTCGGGAGCTTCGGCGGGTCGATACGGACCTTGACCAGCGGCTCCGGGCGGTGCTTGCGGCTCATGCCCCACACCTCGCCCTCGCCACGTGCATCTCGGGGGTGAGCACCTGCTTCGTTTTCGGCAGCACGATCCGGCCGTCGAAGTCGCACAGGTAGAAGTTGAACCACGATCCGTAGGACGCCGTCCCCGTGAGCTCGCCCAGCTTGTTCGGCAGCCTCTTCAGCACGCCCTCCACGGTCTTCTCGTTGTCGTTCAGCGTCCCGGTGAGGTCGGTCAGTTCCGCGATGTCGTCCTTCAGCGGCGGACGCGCGTCCTTCAGCAGCCCCGAGGTGGCCTCCGTCAGATCGCCGATGCTCACCAGCGACTCCCCGATGGGCTTGCGGTCGGCGGACAGGCCCGAGATGACCCGGCGCAGTTGCTTGAGCAGTCCGGAGAAGCGGGCGCCGCGCTTGTCGAGCGTCTTCAGCACGGTGTTGAGGTTGTCGATCACCGAGCCGATCAGCTTGTCGCGGCCGGCCAGCGTCGTGGTGAGCGACGCCGTGTGCGTGAGCAGGCTGTTGACGGTGCCGCCCTCGCCCTGGAGGGTCTTGATGATCTCGGTGGCGAGCTGATTGACGTCCTTCGGGCTGAGCGCGGCGAACAGCGGCTTGAAGCCGTTCAGCAGCGCGTTCAGGTCGAGGGCGGGCTGGGTGCGCGCGAGCGGGATCGTGCCGCCGGGGCGCAGCCGGGTGCCGTCGCCGGCGCCCTCGGTCAGCGCGACGTACCGCTGCCCGACCAGGTTGCGGTAGCGGATGACGGCGCCCGTGCTGGTGAGCAGCGGCCGGTCCTGGCCGGCTGTGAAGGTGACCTCGGCCAGCGTCCGGTCCTTGATGCGGATGCCCTCGACCTCGCCGACCCGCACTCCGGCCACCCGGATGTCGTCGCCCTCCTCCAGGCCGGTGACGTCGCTGAAGACCGCGCGGTACTCGTGCTCGGGGGTGAAGGAGATGTTCACGATGGTGGCGGCGAGCAGGGCTGTCGCCACCACCGTCACCAGTGCGAAGAGACTGAACTTGATCAGCGGGGCGGCGGTCTGCCGGGCTCCTGCGGTGCTCATGCGACGCTCACCGCCGTCCCGCGCGCCATCGGCCCGAACAGCAGCGTCGCGACCGGCGGCACCTCGTCGGCGGGCACGCCCAGCACCGGCGCCACGAGCGAGCCGACAGCCCGCTGCTCGGCCCGGGTGGCGGAGACGCCCAGCGGACCGCCCGAGGACGAACTCGCCCCCTTGGAACCGTCGTCGAGGTGGGGGCCGGGCGCCGGCACCGGAGGGTGCGGCAGATCACGGCAGTTGGGGCCCGACCGCTCGCCGTAGCGCGGTTCCTCACCCGGTTCGTACGCGCCCTGCGGCCGTACGACCTCCAGCGTGATGTGCATCTTTCCGCCCTTGAACGCCTCCTCGGACGCCTTCTCCTGCCGGACCAGGCCGGCCAGCAGACAGGGGTACTGCGGGGAGTAGCGGGCGAACAGCTCCAGCGTGGGGCGGGAGACCCGGCCGAGGGTGATCAGCCGGTCGCCGTTCGCGTCGAGGAAGTCCTCAGCGGTGCCCGCGACGGTGGCCGTGCTCTTCAGTGCCGCCGCCAGCCGGTCCTTCTGATCGACGATCGTCCGGCTGGTGGTGACGGTGTTGCGCAGGATCTCCATCAGGTCGGGCGCGGCGTCGCCGTAGACCTCGGCGACGTCGGCGAAGCGTGCGATGTCCTCTTTGAGGGACGGCAGGTGCGGATTGAGGCGGCGCAGGTAGGCCTCCACTCGCGTGAGGTTGTCGCCGATCCGGTCGCCGCGGCCCTCCAGGGCGGTGGCGAACGCGGAGAGCGTGGCGTTGAGCTTGCCGGGCTGGACCGTCCGCAGCAGGGGCAGCAGGTCGTTCATCAGCTGCTGGACCTCGATGCCGACGCGCGTGCGGTCCTGGGTGATGACGTCACCGGCGCGAATGGGCCGGCCCGATGAGCCGCGCGGTGCGACCAGGTCGACGTACTTCTCACCGAACAGCGTCTTGGGCAGCAGGCGCGCGTGCACGTCGGACGGGATGTGGGCGACGTGCTCCGGCTTCAGCGCGATGTCGAGCGTCGCCTTCGTGCCGTCGGCCCGCACCTCGCGCACCTCGCCGACCAGCAGCCCGCGCAGCTTGACGTCGGCCCGCAGATCGAGCTGGTTGCCGAGGCTGTCGGCCTCCAGCGTGATCCGTACGACCGGCGTGAACGCCTGCCGGTAGACGGCGACGGACAGGGACAGCAGCAGCGCGAGCACGGCGATGAAGACGACGCCGTACAACCGCAGTCTCAGCACCTTCATCCGGCGGCTCACCCCGCGATCCGTACGGTCGTGCTGGCGCCCCAGATGGCCAGCGACAGGAAGAAGTCCAGGACGTTGATCGCCACGATCGAGGTCCGCACCGCGCGGCCCACCGCGACGCCGACGCCCGCCGGGCCGCCGCTCGCGTAGTAGCCGTAGAAGCAGTGCACCAGGATGATCAGGACGGCGAAGACCAGCACCTTCCCGAAGGACCACAGCACGTCCACCGGGGGCAGGTACTGCTGGAAGTAGTGGTCGTACGTGCCCGTGGACTGCCCGTAGTAGCCGGTGGTGATGGTGCGGGCGGCCAGGTACGAGGACAGCAGCCCGATCACGTACAGCGGGATGACGGCCACGAACCCGGCGATCATCCGCGTCGTCACGAGGAACGGCAGCGAGGGCACGCCCATGACCTCCAGCGCGTCGGTCTCCTCGCTGATCCGCATCGCGCCGAGCTGGGCGGTGAACCCGGCGCCGACGGTCGCGGAGAGCGCGAGCCCGGCCACCAGCGGGGCGATCTCACGGGTGTTGAAGTATGCCGAGAGGAACGCCACGAAGTTGGAGGCGCCGAGCTGGTTGAGCGCGGAGTACCCCTGCAGCCCCACTTCCGTGCCGGTGAAGAACGACAGGAAGGCGATCACGCCGACCGTGCCGCCCACGACGGCGAGCGCGCCGCGGCCGAAACTCACCTCGGCGAGCAACCGCAGGATCTCCTTCTTGTAGCGGCGCAGGGTGCGGCCGGTCCAGGCCAGTGACCGCCCGTAGAAGGACAGCTGGGCACCCAGCTCCTCCAGACGACTCAGCAGCGCCATGCCTCAGCCCCTCTGCGGAACGACTTGGAAGTACACGGCGGTCATCACGAAGTTCGTCACGAACAGCAACATGAAGGTGATCACCACCGACTGGTTCACCGCGTCGCCCACACCCTTGGGTCCCCCCTTCGCGGTCAGCCCCTTGTAGGAGGCGACGATCCCGGCGATCGCACCGAACACCAGCGCCTTGACCTCGGCCGCCCACAGGTCGGAGAGCTGGGCGAGCGTGGTGAAGGAGGCCAGGTAGGCGCCGGGAGTGCCGTTCTGGAGGACGACGTTGAAGAAGTAGCCGCCCGCCACGCCGACCACCGACACCAGGCCGTTGAGCAGCACCGCCACCAGCATCGACGCCAGCACGCGGGGAACGACCAGCCGGTGGATGGGGTCGATGCCCAGCACCTGCATCGCGTCGATCTCGTCGCGGATCTTCCGCGCCCCGAGGTCGGCGCAGATCGCCGTGCCGCCGGCGCCCGCGATCAGCAACGCGGTGACGATCGGCGAGGCCTCACGCAGCACGGCGAGCACGGAGGCCGCTCCGGCGAAGGACTGGGCGCCCAACTGCCGGGTCAGGCTGCCGATCTGCAGCGCGATGACCGCCCCGAAGGGGATGGAGACCAGGGCCGTCGGCAGGATCGTCACGCTCGCGACGAACCACGCCTGCTGGATGAACTCCCGTGCCTGGAAGGGCCGTCGGGGGATCGTCCGGACGACGTCCAGCGCCATCGCGAAGAGGCTGCCGGAGTGCCGCAGCGCTCCGGCCGGTGACAGGCTCATGCGCCGGCCACCTCCTTCTGGTCGAGCTGGGCCTCGCGCCGTGCGATCGCCTGCCAGCGGGGCGGCCGGGTGATGCCCGGTCCCGGCAGCAGGCGGGGAGTCAGCTCCTGCCCGCGCGCGCTGTCGTCGATCTGCGCGAGCTCCTGCTCGACCTGCGCCGCGTCCTTCTCCTCCGCCATGCCGATCGGGCCCTGCATCCGGCCGTTCAGGAACTGCCGTACGACGGGCTCGTCGCTGGTCAGCAGCTCTTCTCGCGGCCCGAACATCACCAGCTCGCGGCGGAACAGCAGCCCGATGTTGTCCGGCACCTGGCGGGCCGAGGCGATGTCGTGCGTGACGATCAGGAAGGTCGCGTCGATCTGGGCGTTGAGGTCGACGATGAGCTGGTTGAGGTAGGCGACGCGGACCGGGTCCAGGCCCGAGTCGGGTTCGTCGAACAGGATGATCTCCGGGTCCAGGACGAGGGCCCGGGCCAGCCCGGCGCGCTTGCGCATCCCGCCGGAGATCTCACCGGGCAGCTTCCCTTCCGCCCCGATCAGCCCGACCATGTCCATCTTCTCCAGCACGATGCGCCGGATGTCGCTCTCGGACTTGCGGGTGTGCTCGCGCAGCGGGAAGGCGATGTTGTCGTACAGGTTCATCGAGCCGAACAGCGCGCCGTCCTGGAACAGCACGCCGAAGAGCTTGCGCACCTCGTACAGGTCGTGCTCGCGGAGCTTGGTGATGTCCCGGCCCTGGATCGTGATGGAGCCGCGCTCCGGCTTCAGCAGTCCGACGAGCGTCTTGAGGAAGACCGACTTGCCCGTGCCCGAGGGGCCGAGCATGACCGAGACCTCCCCGGCGGGCAGCGTCAGCGAGACGTCCTGCCAGATGACCTGGTGGCCGAAGGACTTGGTCAGCCCTTCCACACAGATCTCGACACCCATCCGGTCCACCCTTCAGCCCATGGAGCAGTGCTCCTGGAGCAGCTCTGACATCTGCTCTACGGGGAGGGGCTGGGCGTCCGTCGCTCGTGTGGCCGATTTTTTTCGGGCGGGTTTCCGGGCGGTGCTTTCGGGTGGGTTTCCGGGCGGTGCTGCCGGACGGTACTTGCGGGCGGCGCCTTCGGGTCGGTTTACGGGCAGCGCTGCCGGACGGTGCTTGCGGGCGGTTGCCGGGCGGCGCTACCCGGGTGGGTTTCCTGGCAGCGCTCCGGAAGCGGGCTCGCCGTGGGCTCGGGGAACGAGATGGACGGTGCGTCGGAAGCCTCAGGAGCTTCCGGGACGGCCGTGTCCGCCATATCCGCCGTGTCCGCCACGTCCGTCGACACGGCGGAGGGCTCCACCGGCAGGTCGGGGACGTCGGGCACCTGCGGGACCTCCGGCGCGGACAGCCCGGGCAGCGGGGCCGCCGGGACCTCCGGAAGGTCCGGGACCTCCGGGACCTGCGCGACGACCGGGACTTCCGGAAGCGTCGGCACGGACAGCGGGAGGAACGATTCGCCGACGGAAGCCCCGGCCGCTCCGCGCTCGGCTGCCGCAGTCGGGGGCTCGGTCCCCCGAGGCGTACGGCCCTCGCCACCGCCGTCCGTCCGCAACGTCTCCGCGTCCGGCGAGGCGACCGCGGTCCGAGGCGCCGCGCCACCCTCACCCCCACCTCCACCGCCGTCGAGGGCGTACGGCAGCACGAACCCCGCCACCGCCAGGGACGCCGCCGTCGAGGCGACCGCCACGGCCTGTGCCCTGCCGACCCCGCGCGGCCGCCCCCACCCGATCAGGAACAGCGCGAACCCGAGCGTGGCGGCCAGCGACTGCCGCAGCGATCGCCGGGCCCGGGCCAGCAGCGACTCGACGGTCCGGTAGCTCAGTCCCATCCGGACGGCGACCTGGCCGACGTCCAGGTCCTGCGACTTCAGCCGCAGCGCCTCGGCCTGCCGCGCGGGCAGCTCACCACTGCGCACCGCCAGCCACTTCGCCTCGGCCCGGTCGCACACCGCATCCTCGACGGGAACCGGACCCGGGGCGATGAGCGTCGGGCTGGTACGCACCTCGGCCTCGCGGTTCACCTGCCGGTACCGGTCGACGCACAGCCGCATCGTCACCGTCGTCAGCCAGGCCGCGAGCCGTTCCTCGTCCAGGTCGGGCCGCTCGGCGGCGCGCAGCATCGCCTCATGCACCGCGTCCTCGGCGTCCTCCGGGCTCATCGACCTGCGCCGGGCCACCCTGAGCAGGTGCTCGCGGTGGCTCCACATACGCCGCCACCGCTCGTCGGCCGCGGTCACCTCCGCAGGTGTCTCTGCGGGCATGTCCGCAGGCGTGTCCGTCGCCATGAGGGCCCCTTCGCGCTCACCCACCGGTCTCGTGCTGTCCGGCGGTGGGCGACATTACCGCCCAGTATCGGCGGTTGTGGAGGGGGAGACGGCCATCGAGTCCGCGCTGTTACTGGTGAGCGGGGCGCCGCTGGGCAGCAGGTCGTCGCCGGGGAGCTCCATGTCCGGGGCAGGGACGGCGAGTTGCGGCTCTTCCGTCTCCGGGGGCTCGGCGGCCGGACGGGACGGGGTGGAGGCCGGTGAGGCGGGGGCCGACGACGGACGGGACGGGATGCCGGTCGGACGGCCGGAAGGGGTGGGTGCGGATCGTTCCGGCTTCGAGGGCGATCGTGACGGCTCAGGGCACGCGGAGGAGGACCCGGGGGAGCGGTCCGGCACCACCCGGTGCCCCTCCAGGAAGTACGCGTACCAGGCCCGGACCGTGCGCAAATAGGCCGCCGAGTGGTTGTAGCCCAGGATCGCCCGGTCCAGCGCGGCGGGAACGGAAAGATCCCGCCCGCCCGCACACAGATACCGTCCGGCGGCGAGTGCCGCGTCGAAGACGTTGTTCGGATCCGAACGCCCGTCGCCGTTGCCGTCCGCGCCCCAGCGGGCCCAGGTCGACGGGATGAACTGCATCGGCCCGACCGCACGGTCGTACGCCGTGTCCCCGTCGTGGACACCGCCGTCGGTGTCCCGGATCAGCGCGAAGGCCACGCCGTCCAGCCGCGGGCCGAGGATCGGCGCCACGGTCGTACCGTCCGACGTCACCCTTCCGCCCCGCGCCTGCCCCGACTCCACCTGCCCGATCGCCGCCAGCAGCTGCCAGCGCAACCGGCAGCCGGGCGCCTCGCGCGCGAGGCGGTCCTCGGCCCGCCGATAGGCGGCGAACACGCTCGCCGGCAGCGCACCGCCCACCTCCTCCGCCGCCCCGCCGCCCGTGGGCTTCCCGGTCCGCAGCGGCGGCAGCTCGGTCCGGTACGACGCGTCACCGGACACGCTGGGTCCGTCCTCGGCAGGTGCCTGACCGCGCGCCGGTGCGGCTGCCCGCGCCGGGACGGCCCCCGGTGCCTGGGACGCGGTGAGCGCCGCCATCGCCACCACCGCGGCCGCCGTACCCCTGACGCGTCTGCCCCTGTGCCCTGCCACGTCCTGTTCCCCTCCCTGTGAGCTTCCTGTCGTCTGCTCTACGGGGGAGGGGGGTTGGTCCGTCGCGGGGTTTCACGCACGTCGCGGCGTCCGTGACAGCGGGGTGCGGATAGGCGGCAGACGAGTCGGGCTGTACGCCAGGAAGAATCATCACAGCGCTATGACCTGCGCAGACGGACGTAACGCCTACCAACGCGACTACTTTGGTGGTTAGGCAAGCGGATGCGTCCCGTCTCGCCCCGTAAGCACAAAGTCCCTGCCCCGGCGCCAAACCGTCCAGCATGGATCTGTTCGCTTCTGGGTCAGTCGGTCCGCGGCATCCAAACCGTCATTGCGTGAGTGCACGCCGTGGTCGGAGTACGGTTCGGCACCGTCAGCTGCTGGAACCTGGGCATCGCCAGGTATTCCACAATCTTCACGTTGGTCACAGACAGTGGTCGCCCGCTGTCAACATCCATGCGCGGTCGCGGCCATCTCCTTAGCCAATTCACTTACTTCGGTCAGGAGGCCCTCCGGCGACTGGTCGAGGTCGAGGGCGTGCTGGTGCAGAACGATCCCCGCCTCGCGAACGCGATGACCGGCGTGCGCGGCGTTGCCCTTCGCGTACACGAGATGACCTGCGGGGAGTCCAAGCGCGGTGCAGTACGCCAGCATCTGATACAGGTCGGCGCCCGGATAGCCGTACTTGTTCTCCACCTTGTACTTGGCGTCGACGACAGCGAGAGGACGGCCCGGGTTCCCGTCGCCGTACCAAACGAAGTCCGGTTGCATACGGACGCGTTCCTCCTCGTCGAGGTGCACGCCCTTGGCTTGGAGCACGCCGCGCCCGCCGTACGGATACAGCGCTTCGCGCAGGGCGACGCAGACAAAGTCCTCGAATACCTTGTTCATGTCGAAGAGGAACCCGTCGATCCGCAGACCGCCTGGACGGTGCTCGGCCGAAGCGCCGTCGAGGATCGCCCCCGCCAGATGAAGCGCGTGCTGGTAGCGCGCATTGAGCCGGGAGGGACGCCACTCGGGGAGCCTCTGCCCGCGTACGAGCGGAGAGACGTCCGCGAGCCGGATCCGTTGATGCAGCAGCCGGGCCCGTACGGGACGCGGAACGCCGGGCAGACGCAGCAGCCGTTCAGTGGCGGCGCGCAGCAGCCGGTTCTCGGGGATGTCGGTGGTGAACTCGTCGTAGGCGATCTCGACGGGCAGCGCGGCGCCAAACCGTTTGCGGACCTGCTCGGCCTCGCGGATGCGACCCCGAACGACGAGAGCGGTGTCCTCAAACGTCCGGTATCCCTGGATCAACCCTGCTCGGAGCGCGCCCTCCACCTGACGCTCGAATGCGTGCGCCAGCGCGGGCAGCACCTCCCGATGTTCGGCCACATCCACCTGGCCGTCCTGCCAGCCGCGGGGATCGAGGCTGTAGCCCAGCAGGAAAAACAGCCGGGCCATCGGCACTTTGGGGGTGATCCGTACCGTGACCGGTCCCGCGCCGGGCACAGTCACGGACACGGCCCCCACCTTGCTGCCGGCCTTCAGGCACCAGTGACCGGCCACGTACGGGTCGGGCGCGGCCTCGACGATACGCGAGGCGGCGAGGGCCCGGCCCACCGCCTCGGGAAGGGGGCGACGCACCGCCCGCGCATGCTCGATGAGTTCGACGGGCACGGCGACGGCACTCACGTGACAGGCTCGTCTCCGCGGACCGCCAGCGTCGCACGCAGGGACGCGAGCCCGTACCGCTTCTCGATCTTCACGCCCTCTCCGTAGTGGTGTTCCTCCAGCAGCGGAAGAATCTTGGTGCGCCAGGTGCGTTCCAGACCGCCCTCCCGGTCCACCCCGGGCTTCATCAGGTACGCCGGCCCGATCTGGAAGTCCACATCTTCGATACGGGAGTTGAGCTCGTCCAGCAGCTCGGCCCGCTCCGCGTCCCTCTCCGTCCCCGCCAGCCAGCGACGCAGCAGGCCTCTCGTCGGTTCGGTGCGTGGGGAGAGTTCGACGAACGCGAAACGGCGCCGCATGGCCGCGTCCACAAGCGCGATGGAGCGGTCTGCGGTGTTCATGGTGCCGATGACGAAGAGGTTGTCCGGCAGGGAGAAGTCGTCACCAGAGTAGGTGAGCCGCAGTGTCTGGCGCCGGTATTCCAGCAGGAAGTACAGCTCTCCGAAGACCTTCGCCAGGTTGGCCCGGTTGATCTCGTCGATGATCAAAAAGTGGGGAATGTGCCGGTTGCCCTCCTTGTCCGCGCGGTCCGCGAGTTCGCGCAGCGGCCCGGCAGTGAGACGGAAGGCGACCTCCTTGGTCTTCGGGTCCTCCTTGGGACGGTAGCCCTCGAAGAAGTCTTCGTAGGAATAGGAGGGATGGAACTGCACCAGTTTGACCTGTTCGGGGCCACCGCCGAGGAACTCGGCAAGTTCCAGAGCGAGATGGGTCTTGCCCGTTCCAGGCGGCCCGTAGAACACGAGCTGCTTCTCGTCCCACAGCAGGTCCCGCACTTCGCTCAGCCACGAGACACTGTGCACGTTGAGACGGTCCGTCAGCGCCTGATCCGGGGCGGGAAGTTCCAGCTTCCGACGGGCGGTTTGGGCCGGCAGTTCTGCGCTCGGGTCGCTCACGGTGGCCTCGGCCTCGTCGGCCAGTTGCTCATCGGTCAGCCCCAGCCCGTCTATGAGGGCTTGTACGGCCGTGAGGTCGACGACATCGTGCTGGACCGACAGCTTCTGCTGGAGTTCCTCGGGCAGTTCCTCCCACTCATAACTGGTGTCCTGCCAGTCGACGGGCCGCCGCAGATTGGACCGCCCGTCCTCAGAAGCAATCTGCTCGGCGGCTCCAGTGACCTTGCCGACGTACAGCCGCCCGTCGGAGCGCGCGCACACCGTGTCGTCGGGCTTCATCCGGGTAAGGAAGACGTGCAGCGCCTCGACGAGTTCCTGCTTCTGGTTGTACGTGGCCGCCGACTCGTAGTCCTCCTCTACGAGGGTGCGCAGCAGGTTCCAGTCCGGGTTCGCTTCGACGCCCAGCCGCAACCTGGTGGCCGCGACGGTGACCAATCCTTCGGCGAGCCACAACCGCTGAACAAGATTGACGCCGGTGACGTTTGAGCCGCGGATGAGCCACGCACGGTTGGGCGCAGTCGACATGTGATCGAGGTGGGCGAGTGGTTGCCCATCGGCCGATTTCCACTCGCCCCAGCCATTGACACTGCAGCCTCGTAGGATTTCGGCGGCAGCCGAGGGCGAGGTGCACTCGATGTCCCAGGCCGCCTCCAGGTATCCCGGCCACCTCTCGGAATGCCGCAGCAGTCCCTGCGAGATGAGTTGCTGTCGTGTGCGGTACGACGTCGGCTTGCGTGCCGCAAACGAGGGAACCACCTTGGTCTGGGCTGGAGACCCCGCCGCGATGACGAACCTCTGACTCCCGCTGGCGCCCTTCTCCCCCAGCAGCCGACCCCGAGCCTCCGGCCCACCTCTCGGCAGTCTCAGGTAGAGCGCCGGGTATGCGTCGGTCATCGGTCTCCTCGTATGTCCTGCAGCTCACGTCGTACAGCAGCCTATGTGGGGGCAGTGACAGCCACGCTGGTCAGGCTGAACGCTTGCCCCGACGGGGAGGGCGGTCCTTCTTCGGCCTGAGCTGGGGGAGCCAGCGTTCGGGGCCGGGTAGGGGGAGGGACAGCTCCTCGCGGGGCGTTGGGCGCGGCGCCCAGGTGCGCGGGCCGGGGAGGCGGAGGGCCAGCCGGGAGACAGCAACCATGGCGGGCGAAGGGTCGCGCTCAAGGTAGTTGAGGATTAGAGGCATCCCGACCGAGTTCACCTGTGGGTTCCAAGTGCGGCACGCTATCTGGCAGTACTCACGGGCCTCGAAGAGCACGCCTCTGCACGCCGCCGGCTGCTCCCCATCCCTCATCCACAGGATGCGGTCCCCCGGCGCGAGGCGCTCACGGCCGATGAGTGCTCCGTTGGCGACGTTCCCCACGGCGTCGAGATGGGGCACGGGGTCGTCATCACCGCCGACGTCACCATCGCTGAACCCGGCTGTCTCATCCGGACCGTCCACAGCACAGATCTCGAACTGGTCGCCGTCGGCGTGCGCCTGCCAGAAGTCGAGCGGCTCCCACCCGCCATCGCCGAACAACGACGGCTGGGCCAGCAGGACGAAGACCTCGCCCGCCTCCAGGGAGAGCGTGATGCGGTCCTCACCGCCGATGGGATGGATCTCCCCGACCTCCCAGGCGTGGTTGCCGTTGACCTCCAGCACGCACTCACGGACGGTCGCCACGGCGATGTCGGCGGACACGGAGAAGTACTCCCGCCGAGGGTTGACCCGCTGTCTGCTCAGGCGCTGATGAACAAGCTTCTCAACCTTGGACCAACGCATGGTCAGCGCCCGGAAGAGGACCTCGAACGGCAGTGGTACGCCCTCGTGGCTGGATATCTTCGCCGCGCGTTCCTCCGGTAGCAGAGTGGTGAGGCCGATCTTCACCATGTCGGGCATCGCAGGATTCCGCATGACGTAGACGAAGCCAGTGCCGTGTGTGATCACACGCATATTCTGACGTGTGCGTGTGACGCGATGTTCACGGTTCGCACATATTCGGCCGCGTCTCGTAAGTGGCCGCAGAACGAGGGGGAACGAAAACATGGACAGCAGGCTGCCCGCCGGCGGGCCTCGCATCGAGGACTTGCTGGAGGCGGTACCCATCACGGTGGCCGAACTTCGGGGTGCGGTGGGCCTCTTCGACGAGGACACGGCGGGCATGCTGAGAGCCTCGGTCGACACGGCGGAGCGGGCATTCGCCGAACTGAACGCCTGCGACCGCGTGATCGATGAGGCCGGTGCCCGCGGTGAAGATGCCGCGGCCCACCTTCGGCACCTGCTCATTCGGGAGGCCCGGGAAGAGGTCGCAGCGGAACTGACGGCTCTCGACGTGATCGCCGGGGAGGTACGTCAGTCGGTGGCGACGCTGCGTCTGCTGAATCGGATTCTGGGCCGCGAGGCGGCCCTCGAGGACGACACGCCGCCGACGGACGTGTCCCGGCTCCGCGAGATCGATCTTCGCTCGGTGCCATCCACGTACGGCGACGATGCGGAGTACGAGGATCTTCTGGCGATGGCCGACCGTGGGGCGGAGCTCGCACCGCAACTGCAGAAGGCACACAGGGAACGAGTCTCAGCTGTGGCCGAACATCTGGTCACCGTCGTGCAACAGGCGGCAAGAACCGGCTTCGCGCACGAGCGGTTTGCACAGGAGTCGCTGCGTGAAGCACGGGCGGCTCATGCTCTGTGGCTGAGGTGCCTGGATCAGCGGCAGCACGACCTCGGGAGGTAGGCGGCAGTCGGCAGCCGCGCTCGGCCGAATACGGCATCGGCCAATTCGTGTGAGGCTCGCTAATAACGTGGCCCCGAGACTGACGCCCTGACACAGGTCCCGGGCGGTACTCATCGTGGACACACAATGAAGCGCACAGGTTCGGAGAGCACTCGCGTTGCCGGCTCCAGATCTGCCAGCCGCCTTGCCAGCGTCGATTCGGCGAGCCTGGGCGGCAGTGCATCCGCGAACTTCAGTCCTTTGACCGCCCGCTCGTCGACCTCCGGCAGGCACAGATGGTCCGAGGCGGTGACCGAAACCTGTTTCCAGGTGTCAGGGCTGAGGTCCTCACGCAGCCGGATCCAGCAGTCGTTGATCTGCTGGGCAGGTATGGCGACCTCGGCGAGCGTCGCTGCGAGTGTGGCGTTCGCCCGATGGCCGGCCCATGTCCACCACCTCACGTATCCTCCGGAACCGCGGGTGATCACCGTGCCTCCGGGGTGCACCGCTTCCATGAAGTGCTCCCGTGCTTCGACCAGGTACTTCTCCGCTCGCGCCGTGAGGTCCACCGGCGGGTTCGCCCCGAGGAGCACTTCTCGTACCGCGCGGGTGAGTTCGAAGGAGATGCCGAAGTCGAGCCCGGCACCGCTCCACTTCGCTCTGCCGCCGCCGTCGACGGGTTCGACGAAGCACCGCTTGCGCTTCCAGTCGATGTACGTGACCTGCCAGCTCCGCCCGGCCAGGAGCAACCGCCTTGGTCCGTCGGTCCGTTCGGTGAGAAGGCTCGGATCGGTCCTGCCGATCTCCCGGCGGCCTTGCAGCACGGTGAACTGGGGAGGCGCGGTGAAGACCGCCGTGAGGCTCATGAAGTGCCGGTGCCCGAAGCGCCGTTCCGCCTCGGGGCCGATGAACAGGAGTCCGCCGTCCTGGTTCAGGTAGCCGTTGTCGACCAGGTGCCGGACGATCGGCTCGGCGGACTGGCCGAACGGGCCGAGGCCATTCCACCACTCCTGCCAGAGACGGTCCCCGACCTGCGGTTCCTGCAGGCACAGCGCGAGAAGCTGTTGGGCCACGATGTGCCGCGGCTCCGGCGGGGCGACGACAGGCTCCACCCAGCCGCGCGACCACTGCAGGAGAAGGGCCGCGGCGCCGAGGAGTCCATCGCGGTCCAGCGCGAGGAACAGGCAGTTGCGTGATGCCCCGGGCCTGCGTCCGGTGCGGCCGAGCCGTTGCAGGAAGGAGGCGACGGTGAGCGGGGCGTCGATCTGGATGACCCGGTCCAGATCCCCGACGTCGATGCCGAGTTCGAGGGTGCTCGTGGAGACGATGACGCAGTCGCGGGCTTCTGCGAATGCCTGTTCCGCGCGACGGCGTTCGTCGACCGAAAGGGAGGCGTGGGAGAGGAAGGTCGTCACGCCCTTGGCTCGCAGCTTCTCGCCCAGCTCCTCGACGAGCCGACGGGACTCGCAGAAGACGAGCCGTTTCTCGCCGCGGTGCAGGGCCGCGATCACGGTGGCGGCGTTGTCGACGGAACCCACATAGTCGAGCTGGATGTCCGCCGGGGGCGGCGACACCGCTCCCGGTGTCGCCGGCTGCGGGTCGGCCAGATGCGGTGCCACCACCACGGACGGCTGCTTCCCCACTCCGGATCCCTGAAGCCACAGCAACAGCTCCTCAGGGTTGCCGACCGTGGCGGACAGCCCGACGCGCTGCACGGGTCGCCCGGCGACGCGCTGCAGCCGCTCCAGGACCGCGAGCAGATGCCAGCCCCGGTCGTCCCCGGCGAAGGCGTGCACCTCGTCGACGACCACGGTGCGCAGTCCGGAGAAGAAGGACGTGTGATCGACATTCGCGCTCACCAGCATCGCCTCCAGCGACTCCGGTGTGGTGAGCAGGATGTCGGGCCGCGCGGCCAGGATCCGCTTCCGCGTGCCGGAGGTGACGTCCCCGTGCCACAGGGCGGCCGTGCGTCCAAGCCACGAGGCGTACGTCTCCAGCCGGGGCAGCAGGTTGTTGAGTAGCGCCTTGAGCGGACACACGTACAGGACGGACGTCCCCGACCACTTCCGCTGCGTCATCTTCGACAGCAGCGGAAACGACGCGGCCTCCGTCTTGCCTCCGGCGGTGGGCGCCAGAAGGATCGCGTCGTCGCCCGCGAGCAGCGGCCCGATGGCCTCCTCCTGCAGGGGGCGCAGTCCGGGCCAGCCGAGCGTGTTGACGATGTGGTGGACGAGCGCGGGTTCGAGATCGTCGATGCCGCTCACGGCATCTCCAGGTCGATGTCGTCCGCGCGTGCGGCCGCCGCATTGCGTTCCACTTCGGTCAGCTCGCCGTCCGTAATGGTAAGCGCGTAGTGCTTGCGTGGATCGAAATCCTGGAACTCGTCCACCCGGTCGAGCACATCGGCGACGAGTTTGCGCAGGAAGACGCGGGGCGCGACTCCGACCTTGCCTCCGAGTCCGCCGGTGACGGCGGTGGCGAGTTCCATGAGATACGTGTCGTCCACTTGCTGCTTGACGCGTTCCGGATGCCGGGCGGCGCCCGCGTACAGATCACGCACCCGCCTGCCCAACTCGCCGAGCCGTTCCAGGTCGAAGCCGGCGAGCCGCAGTTGGACCGCCCGCGGCGAGTCGAAGCGCGGGTCGGTGGTGAAGTCGGTCGCCAGCCGCTGCGCGAGCGGGGGAAGCCGCTGCGCGCCCTGCTGACCGTCGTAGAAGGCCGGCGTTCCCGTGATGACGAGGAACAATCCCGGGAAGCGTCCCGCATCGATCTCGTCGAGAAGCTGCCGCAGTGCGTTGAGTCCCTTCTCCCGCACGTCACCGCGCACCCGCTGAAGGGTCTCGATCTCGTCGAGGACGAGCAGCAGACCGGGGTGGCCGCAGTCTCGCAGCACGGTGAGCAGCCCCTGCAGGAAGCCGAGCGCCGCGAAGTGGTCGAGGTCGCCCCGTACCCCGGCGGCCCGGCGTGCTGACGCGGCAACGGACTTCTGACCGCCGAGCCAGGCGATGAGGGCTTCCGCGGTCACCGCGTCGTCGGCCGCGACCGCGCGCCGGTACCCCCGCAGGGCCGCGGCGAACGCCGGTGTGGTGCGGGCCACTTCGGCGAGCCGACGTTCCATCAGCTCGTCGACCGCTTCGCCCAGCGCCGCTTCGTCCTCCTCGTCCACGTCCCCGTTGTCGAGGACCTCCTCCTCCAGCGTGTAGAACCAGGAGTCGACGATCGCGCGCAGTGCACTCGGTTGGTGGGTGGCCGTGGACAGCCGCTCGGTGAGCCGGCGGTACACCGTCTCCAGCCGGTGCAGAGGCGTCTCCGTCTCGGAGATCTGTACCTCGGCCGTGGCGAGCCCGGCGCGCTTGGCCCGCTCGGCGAGCCAGCGTGCGAAGAAGGTCTTGCCGGAGCCGTACTCGCCGCGGATGGCGTGGAAGGCTGCCCCGCCCCGCGCCACCGTGGCCACGTCCTCGTCGAGGGCGCCGGTGAACCGGTCGAGGCCGACCGCGAAGAGGTCGAGCCCGGAGTGCGGCACGGTGCCCCGGCGCAGTGCGTCGACGACCTCCCGCCGCCGGACCGCGCTCACGTCGGGCGACGGCGTCATCGGCGTCACGTCGGCTCCTTCGGGAAAAACTGGTCGCGCAGCAGGGTCACATCGAGTTTCACCGTGTGCCCGGCGTCGATGAAGCCGAGGACCGGGTAGCCCTCGATGTTGAGCAGCCGCTGCACGGTGGCGATGAACCCGTCGATGTTGCGCCGCACCCGCCCGGTCGCCGAGATGGCGCCGGCGAGCGCGGCCGGTGACATGGTGCCGCCCGCCCCGGCCAGCGCGTCGATGACGGCCGCCACGACCTTGCTCTCGGGAGCCTTGCGGACGTACTCCTTCTGCGCCTCGTACACCTCGCTGGCGACCACTCGCTCGCCCAGGGTGGCAGGGGCGGCTCCGTCCGCGGCCGGCACTACGACGTCGGCGGCGGCGAAGAGCCCTTCGCCCGCGTGCTGCTCCTTCGGCTTTCCCCGCTTCGGTTTGTGTGGTGGCTCCTGCGCTGCCACGGCCTCGGGCCGCCCGCCCTTGCAGGGGGCCCACCACCGGGGGACGGCCTGCTCCCGGGGCAGGGCCTCCCACCCCTTCGGCACCAGGTCGCGGTCGGGCACCAGGACGAGCAGCGGCACCGTGACCTCCGCGAGCGCGGCTCCGCCGTGGTACCCGGCCCGGCGGCCGGTGTAGCGGATGTCCTCCCGCCAGGGCGCGACGATGGTGCCGCCACCCTCCAGGACACGCGGCCCCGACAGCTGGACCTCGCCGTCCTTCGCCGCGCCCGTACGCCATCGGGCCGAGCCGGGCCCCGCGCCCTCATCACCCACAGGTCCTTGGCTCGCACCCCGCTCCAGCACATGGCCGTGGTCCGCGACGAGCACGACCGGGCGCCCGTACCCCTTGGCCGCCGACAGCAGTTCCCGCAGGTAGGTGACGTCACCCAGGCTCCACTGGGTACGCCGCCCCTGCTGTCCCTTGTCGAGGGCGTCGTCGATGGTGTTCAGTACGACGCCGACGACCGCATCCGAGGCGAGCGCGGCCATGATCTCCTCGGAGAGGAACCTTCCCGCTCCTCCCTCTATCCCTGCCTTGTGGAAGAGCAGCGCGTCGAGTCGCCGCTGCTTCCAGAAGGCGGCGAATCCCGAACTCTCCTTCGCCTGCCCGCCCTTGACCGCCGTTCCGGTGAGCAGGGAGGCACGACTGACCTCGGTGACCGAGGGCAGCATGGACACCGCGGCCATCCGCCGCGGCTCTTCTTCCGAGCCCGCCTTGCCGGGCACGGCCTCGGTCCAGCCCTCGCGCTCGGCCTCCTCGCCCAGTTGCGCGGCGACGGCGCAGCTCATGCCGTCCAGCACCAGGACGAGCGGAGCCGTATCGCCGGCCAGCGGCCTGACGGCTTCGGCCAGTACGTTCTCGACGACCAGGCAGCCGCCGGGGTGGAGCGCGGTGGCATTCGGCGTCCAGGAGGCCAGCCGCCGGGCGAACTCCTCGTCCAGCCGTTCGCGCCGCTCCCTAGCCGCCTCGTACAGCGCACGGAGGTCCTCGCCCGCGGCGGCGTCACCCTCGGGGTCGCCGGCCCACAGAACGGCGAGCGCCCGGTCCGCCCAGCCCCACTCCCCTGCCTGGCCCCGTACTCCGGCCGCCACCGACGCCACCGAGGGCCGCGGAAGGGCCAGCCAGCGGGCGATTCGTACGGCCATCTCGGCCACGCCGACGCGGTCCGCGTTCAGCCGGGCCAGCATGTGGGCCTTCAGCTCGGCCAGGGCCGCTTCCCCGGCTTCCGGGGAGGTGCGGGCCGCTGCCGTCACGTGCCGCAGCTGGGCCGTGAAGCTGGACGGCAGGAAGCGGTTGGATTCGAGGGCGGTGGTGAGTCCGGCGTCCTCGGCGAGCTTGTCTGCGCGTTTGAGGACGGCGGAAACCCGATCCAGCGCGGCGGCGTTGTGCCGGGCCTCCCCGATCCAGCGGATGAGGGCGCCCTCGACGGCCTCGGTGAAGGACTGCAGTTCCGTCCGGCGCGGCATCACCTGGCCGAACAACCCGCCGACGGCGAGCACCACGTCGGGGCTCGCGGTCTGGTCGCGCAGAACTGCTCCCAGCAGCCCGAGCGGCATCGCGTCCTGCCCGCGCCCGGTCTCCGCCAGGGACATCAGAACTGGTGCGGCCGGCCCCGTTGTCTCACCGAGCCACTTCTTCAGCTCGTCCCGTTCGGTCTGCTCCAGTTCCACGAAGCGCAAGGGCCCCGCGGGCGTACGGGACCAGGTGAGCAGGGCGTCCAGATCGACGGCGGTCCCGGCCGCCGAGCCCGCCCCGTCGTCGCCGTCGCCCAGCCCGAGCCGGGCCACGACCAGCGCGCGCAGCGCCGCGTCCCGCGTCAGGACGGAGCCCGCGCGTGTCCACCCCCGGGACGGCTCGGCGTCGAGCAGCGCCTCCAGCAGCCATCCTTCGTCGTACATGCGCGGGTCGAGTCCGGCCGCTCCGAAGCGCTGCATGACGATTTCGGCGTTCTCCACCGTGAGCGTCTGCCGCCGTACCGCCTGACCGCGCAGGTCCCAGCCGATCTGACCGTCGTCGACGCCGGTGGTGACGACGAGCAGGTCCGCACCGGCGGCCTTGTCCCGGTGCTTGGTCCACTCCTCGAGGATGCCCAGGACGGACGCCTGGTGGCTGACGCGGACGCGCCGCGTCTCCTCCCCCGCCCGCACGGTGAACTCCTCGGGCGCGCCGGCCGTGTAGCGCCCGTGCACCAGGACGAGACGCCGGTCTCCGAGCCCGGAGGCGTGCGTGGCGAGCAGAGCCTCGATGGTGCGACGGCCCACCTGGGGCAGGGCGGCGCCCATCAGCGTCCGGTCTCCTTCTCCTGATCGCCGGTGGGCACGGGGCGCCAGGTGACCTGGATGCGGGTGCCCGGATGGGTGGCGAGGTACGACCTGATCTCCTCCTCCACATCGGCGACCGTGGCGGCGAGGGACGCTTCGAGCCGAGTGGGCTCGACGACATGCGGAGCCCCCGGGCGTACGGCGTGAGCGGGTACGTCGACCGGTCGCCCGCCACCGTCGACCTGCTGGGGCGTGTCCTCCGGCACGACGGGCGCCGACGGGATCACCGGCTTCCCGTGTTCCGTGAAGCTGATGTCGCCGGCGGTCGGCTGTGGTTGTTGCGGCTGAGGTGGCACGGGCTGGGCGACCTGCGCGAGGCGTGCGACTTCGTTGACGAGGGCCAGTGCCCGGTCCTGGAGCTGTTCGAGTACGGGGACGAGCGAGCGGGCCTGCTCGTGGTCGTTCGCGGTCTCCTCGATGACCTGGATCAACCGTGCGGCCCGGTCGCCCACGCCGTCGTCCCGGCCGGTGAAGCCGCGTACGCTGCCCAGCAGCTTCCAGTTGGTGTCGTCGAGCGCGGCCAGCACCTCGGGGGCCTGCTTGAGGGCTGCCCCGATCTCCTGGTCGGTCACGTCGTACGCCACCGCCGCGAGCTCGCGCACCACCACGGCCGCGTCGTCGGTGCGCCCGAGCCGGGCCACGAGGTCCGCCGCGGCCTTCATGGACCTCATCCGCGGGGCGTCCGCCCCCTGGGGGCCCTGCAGCCCCAGTTCCCCGGCCCGCTTCTGCAGCACGGACCGGACCCCGCTCACGGCATCGCGATGCCTCTCGGCCACTTCCTTCACGCCGGTGGCGAGTTTGGCGACGTTCAGTGCGATGAGCGCGGGCGGTACGTGAACCCCGAAGATCCTTCCGGCCCGTTCACGCGCGGTCGCGAACTCCTCGTCGGTCGGCTTCTCGACGGCGCGCAGTCCGTAGCCGGGACCGATCTTGTCCAGCTCCGGCGCCTGCCGCAGCGGTGAGGTCTGGTACACCCACGTCCGGTCGTCGAGCAGTGCGTAGGTGGCGATGATCAGGTTGCTGACGTTCTTCTCCAGGCCGGTGAACCCGAGCTGGCCGATCCACCTGCGGATGTCCTCGACGGACAGGTCCGTGCCGGCGTGCGCGTCGGCGGCTTTCTGGTTGATCCGCAGCCGCCACTCACGGCTGACGTTCAGCGGACCGTCGTACACCTCGCCCAGTCCCAGCGGATGCACGATCTTCTTCACCATGGCCAGCTGGTGGCTGTCGACGACGATGCGTCGCTCGCCGCTCTCCATGGCCCGGCCGATCCATTCGAGCGCCGTCTTCAGCTCGCGCAGGGTGACCGGCTTGCGGGTGAGGGCGGGGTCGAAGTCGGGGTGCTTCGGGTAGAGCACGGCGAACATCTCGTCCGCGAGGGCGTAGAGGTTCTTCTCGAAGCCGATTCCGGGCTCGGGCTTCTGCCGCGTGAAGCCGGGCCGCAGCGACCACACGTGCTGGTCCGCCGGGACCTCGGCTCCGACGTTCGCGGCCTCCGCCTTGCTGATCCCGTACAACTGCTCGAGTACGGCGGAGAGTTGGGTGGTGAGATTGTCGCTCTGCGCCTTGAGCTGGTGGCGGATCTGGATCCGTTCCTCGGTCGGGCGGGTGGCGGTGACGTCGTCGAGGCGGTCGCGCTCCAGCAGATAGTTGATCTTCAGGAGTCGTCCGAGCTGCCGTGCCCGCTGCTCGGAGAAGAAGTCGGGCAGCCAGACGATGGTGTTCCCGGACCGTCCCGACCGCTTCAGGGCCTCGATCCGGTGGACGTCCTCGATAGGCGAGCGCTGCGGCTCGTCGAAGGGATAGTCCAGCACGAAACGGATGTTGCCGTCCGTCTGCGGTTCGAACTGCTCGTCGGGCAGATGGGGATCCCGCACGTTCCCGAAGACGAACTCGGCGGTCCGCTTGGTGCCCCGCCAGACGATCTCGCGCTCGCATACGAACGCCTGCGTGTCCTTGATACCGAAGGCCGCCCACAGCTGGTCCTTGACCCACTGCCGCCGGTGTCCGCCCTTGTCCGCGACCCCCTGGACCTCTTCGAGCAGCGGCTCGACGTCCAGGTCGGACAGGTGCAGATGGAACACCGGGTCGGCGTCGCCCTCGCTCCTCAGCTCCCCGAAACCCTGGGCCTGGAGGTCTCGCAGCGCCTTCACCGCGATCGATCCGGCCGACCCCACCCGGGCCCTGATCGTGCCGTGGTTGAGGGCGGCGAGCCGCCCACCGGTCAGCCGTGCCAGAGCCGGGACGTTGGGGGCGAGCGCGGCGAGCAGCAGCGTTTTGACGAGCCGGTCGTCCCGCCGGTAGCGCGGATCGTCGACGGACCCGTACTTCTCCAGCAGATGCGCCCGTACGCGCGCGTGGAAGCGGTGCGCGATCTCGGACTCGCGGCGCAGCTTGGCGGTGAACGCCTCGCCGGTGCCCGACGCTATGACGTCCCACAGATCGCCGAGCGGAATCAGCTCCCCCATCCTCAGGTCGTCGCGTCGGCGCCGCAGCAGTTCCTGGACGAGTTTGAGGCCGGTGCGTTCACGCTGGAGCGCTCCGGAGAGGTCCACTAGGACGTTGAGCAGCGCGGGCGAGAGCGGGTACAGGGTGCGGAAGTCGTCCCAGCTGGCCTCGGTCCGCCCGTGGGCGTCGAGCAGCACCTGCCGGACCTCGTCCTTGGACGACTCGACGAGCGTGAAGGCCTCGTCGCGGGCCGATTCCATCCCTGGCTTCGGTTCCAGCACACGGCGCTTGATGATCTCGACGAGGTTGCTGTCCTCCAGATTGACGACGTCGATACGCCCGGCGAGATATTCGATCTGCTGTTCCAGGTTCTGCACCTCGGCGCCCGCCACATCGGAGCCGATGAGCTGCGACAGGTCGCGCTGACGCGAGATGAAGGACACGATCGGTACGGGCCGGTCGGTGTCGCCGGACTCGATCAGCTTGACCAGCCGCTGCACCTGGTCGCGTACGAAGTCCTGCTCGCCCATGTGCGCCTGGAGCCAGAGGATCAGCTCGTCGAGGAAGAGCACGATGCCGTCGTAGCCGAGGGACTTGGCATGCCGGGAGATGACCGACAGCCCGTTCTCCAGCGGTACGAAGGCGTCCTTGTCGCCGCGGGCTCCTTGCGCGTACGCCGCCATGGGCCCGGAGAGCAGGGCGGAGACGAGTGCCTCGCGGTACGGGTCCCCGGCGGGCGCGTCGAAGGCACGGTCCAGGTCGGCGGAGGTCCAGCTGCCGGCGGCCGGGGCGGCGTCGTCCGCGTCCAGCATGTCGAGGTCGTCGTCATCGCCGTCCGCGCCCAGGGCACCGCCACCAGGGGCCACCGCGGCGGCCCCGTCCCCGAGCCACTGCACGAACTTGGCGTCGTCGGCGAGGAACTCCCGCTGCCTGCGCGCGTCCGCGAGCGCGGAGTCGGCCCGGTAGACGGCGGGGGTCGGCTTGTTCCCTTCCAGGGACCGCACGGCGTGCACGTAACCGCCGAGGATGGCCGAGTCCAGGTCGGTGGAGCCCACGAGGTGGTAGGGCACCATGAGGAACGTGCTGTCGCGCAGCCAGTCGTCGTGCTCGGCGATGACCTCCTGAAGCCGCGGCTTGGAGCGGGCCGCCGCGCTGTTGTTCAGCACGGCGTGCAGCACGGTCAGGAAGTGGCTCTTACCGGCACCGAACGAACCGTGCAGGTAGGCGGCGTGCGAGTTCCCCGACCTGACCGCCGCCCCGACCAGCCCGAGCGCGCTGCGGAAGGCCCCTTGCAGCTGCTCGGTGACCACGTACTCCGCGACGCGGGCATCGGTTTCGGTGAACCCGCCGGACAGCTCGACCTTGAAATCGCCGGCATGGACGTCTTCCTTGATGTCGATGACATCCCGCAGGAAGAGTTCGCTGGTGGGCATCCGGCTCTCGTTCCCTCACTCGGCAGCAGTCGGGGCGCGGCGATCTCCCGGATCTCACGCGCGACATCCAATCTTGCCAGTCTTGCCATGCCTTGTGCCCAGGTCAGACGGAAGTTCCGTGACACCGGTGTCACGTTGCGCGACTCGAGCACACGAATATCTCACGCAAAGCGACGAGTAGGCACCTCTCCGTGACTTTCACCTGGGTGCAGGCCTGTCGACAGCCTGGCCGAGAACCGCTTAAGCCCGCATACGACCGTCTTGTGCTCCTTTTCGACCGGCTCTGACACTCGTGACCAGCGGGAGATGCCGGCGTGCTTGAGGACCGCGAGGGGGACCCCATGGGGAGCACCGGGATCGAGGGCTTACTGCGCGACAGGTTACTGATCATGGTGAACGACAGGTCGGCGATCGGCCTGTTGCCGCACATCGACGGAAACGCCGGAGGGCTGCTCCTCACGGGCGCCGATGCGGCGGTGAGGTGCCGGAACATACGCAACAGCTACCCGGACACGGTCGTGGCCGTGGATTACGGCGGCCACGAGCACCGGGTCGCGACCGTAGACCGCCCCTTCGGCTATCAGGCGGCCGACGGCTGGCACGCGCTCGACTTCTCCGGCCTGGAGGAGGCCCTGAACGGCCAGCTCGCCAACAAGGCGGCGTTCGCGGTCACCCCGACCTGCTTCATACCGCCGGACGAGGACGGCGACGCGCGCGTACTGCGTGCCGTGATCACCCAGGCCAACCTGCTGGAGCGAACGGACACGGTCGTTCTGCTGCCGTGCAGCTACCGCTGGCTGCGGGACGAGTCGCTGCTGCACCTGGTGGCGGCGGTACGGGCGAGTCGGCATCCCGTGGCGTTGATCATGCAGCACTCCAAGGACCCGCTGGAGCGGGCGGGGGTCGCCGAGGGCCTGCGTGTGCTGTGCCGGTCGTGCCCGCGTCTGCTGCTGTGGCGCACGGACCTGGCCGCCTTCGACGCCCTGGCGCACGGCGCCCTGGGCACGGCGGTGGGGGTCACCGCCATGCTCCGCCACGGCATGGACCCGCGCCGCAAGGGCCGGGGCTGGCGGCCGTATCCGGTGGTGCTCGTCCGTGAGCTGCTGAAGTACCACCGGGTGGAGGTGCTGCAGAACTGGTTCGCGCGCGTCGAACCGTGGACGTGCGGGTGCGCGGTGTGCGAGGGCGCCGAGTTGTCCCGCTTCAGCGAGAGCACCGCCGGCGTACGCGAGTCGCAGTGGCACAACACGTGTGAGCTGTACGCGCTGCACGATGAGTTGATCTCGGCCGACGCGGGACCGGACAGGCTGGAGTGGTGGCGGCAGATCGTCGACGACGCGGTTGCCCGGCATCACCTGCTGACCTCCGATCTCGGGGAGGAGGTCGCGCATCCTCCGGTGCTGCACTACTGGCAGCGGCCGAGCCCACCTGCGGTTCGGATGCCGTGACGGATGCTTGGGGCGCTGTCGAGGAGGTCGATCTCGGCCCAGACCACCTTGCCGGGCCCCTGGCGGTCGGTGACGCCCCAACGGGAGGCGAGGGCGCCGACGATCACGAGGCCTCGGCCGTGGTCTTGATCGGTGGTCGCGTCCGTGGCGCCGGTCGCGGGCGGCTGTGCGGTGAGGGGGCGGTCACCCCGGGCGTCGGCGACCTCGATGCGGAGTGCGTCCGTACGGTGTTCAAGGTGGAGGGCGAAGTCGCGGCCGGGTACGCGGGCGTGGAGTACGGCGTTGGACGCCAGCTCGGCGACGACGAGGGCGGCGGTGTCGGAGAGGTCCGAGCCGAACGGGATGCCCCAGACGTCGAGTTGGTGCGTGGCGAGGTTGCGGGCGAGGCGGGCGCCGCGCCGGGTCGCGCTCAGCCTCTGGAAGAACACACGTACGGTGACGGCCGGTTGGGCCTGAGGTGCGGTCATGCGGTCCAGCGTTGTGAGAGGGAGGGTCGTTCACCAGGCACGGCACTGGTACAGCCGCGGCTGGGCGGGTTCACTGAGTGGACAGGGTGGGTGACGCCCCGTAACCATGGGTGGGTTGGTGTCCCGGTGGGCTACGTGGGAGGTGGGCCGGGCGTGTTGGACGGCGTCGCGAGCAGTGAACCGGAAGTGTCGGACGGCCTCAAGAGCTTCGGCGCGGTCCTGAAGGCGTTGCGGGAGGAAGCGGGCCTGACGCAGGAGGAGTTCGCGCCTCAGGTGCGATACTCGGTGCATGCAGTGGCCAAGCTGGAGCAGGGCAAACGGTTCCCGTCGGTGAGGTTCATCGAGCGGGCCGGGGTGGTTCTCCAGGCGCCGAAGGTGCTCAAGGCGGCGGCACGGCATTTGACTCGGAGGCAGGGGCTGGCTTCGTGGTTTGTGCAGTGGGCGGGGATCGAGGAGGAGGCGATCTCGCTCTATGCGTATGAGTGCCGGGCGATTCCTGGGTTGTTGCAGCCGGAGGCTTATATCCGAGCGATCTTTGACCGAAGGTTGCCGCCGGTGACCGAGGAGCAGGTGGAACGCGAGACTGCGGCACGACTTGAGCGACAGCAACTCCTGACGCAGAAGCCGAACACGGCCTTCAGCTTCGTCATCGAACAGACGCTGCTGGAAAGGCGGGTGGGTGGAGCGAGCGTCACGAAGGCCCTCATCGAGCACCTCCTGGAGGTCGGGAAGCTGCGCAACGTGGAGATCCAGCTCATGCCACTGCAGCAGGAGGACCACGCGGGCGTTGACGGCCAGATGTACCTGGCAGAGACTCCTGACAACCAGTGGATCGGCTACACCGAGGGTCAGCGTTCCAGCACCCTGATCACGGCATCGAAGGACGTGAGCGTCCTGCTCCAGCGCTATGGCAAGCTGCGTGCGCAGGCCCTCGATTGCAGGGCCACGGTGAGCCTGCTGGAACACATGCGAGGAGCGCTATGAGCACTACGGAACCGGCGTGGTTCAAGAGCAGCTACAGCGGTAGCGAGGGCGACAACTGCGTCGAAGTCGCTGACTGCCCTGAAGCCATCCGCGTCCGGGACTCCAAGGACAAGGAGGGCGGCCAGCTGGCCCTCTCCCGCACCACGTGGTCGACCTTCGTCGCATACGCGGCAGACGCCCGAGTCTGACGCCCGCCCAATGCCCCTGGGGCTGACGGAGTTCTGAACTCCGCAGCCCCACCGCCACGTTCCGCCTACTCGACGTCGAGGGCGGGCTGTTCCGGGGTGCTCGCCTTCTTCGAGGCTGCAGCCTTGCGCCCTCGCGCCCGCTTCACTGGCCGCCAGGCCTTGAGATCCGCCGCGCTGAGCCGATGCTTGCCCATCTGCTCGTCCAGGAAGGCATCACAGTCCTCCGCCGGCACGGACTCCCACTCGGCGTCGTACTCACCGTGCCACTGCCGCACCCAGGGCATGACCTCGTAGAGCCCGGCAATCAATGGGGTGAGCCGCTCGGTGCCCCAACCGCTTTGCTCCGTACGATCCTCAATCAGGTTGATGAGCGCCTGGGCTTGATCCTTGTGGTCCCACCCGGCCCACCCGAGCAGTGTGGTCGGGTCCGCCTCGGGCTCGGCCTCCAGATAGGAGATGAACCGCTCCTTGGGCACGTCGAGCTTGCCGCGGTGGGACCAGTAGGAGTGCTTGAGGAAGTCGGCGGACGAGTACTTCGGCGGTACAGGGATATCAAGCCGCTGCCCGGTCTGGTCCTCCTCCCGCTGCTGCTCCCAAACCTCTTCCCACTGCCCACGCTTGCGTAGACCGGGGTCCTTGTACCGCATTGCGGCGAGATACGGCACGTGCTCGTCCGCGATGACATCGGCGAGTACTTGCCCGAGCGGGAGATCGGGTTTGTTGAGGTGGTCGGAGGCGTAGAGCGCGGCGACAGAGGTGAAGTCAGCGTCGGAACTCAGCGCATCAGCAAGCTGATTGACGGTGAGTGGACGCGGCTGCTTCACACCCTCACGGAGGCTGAACCACAGCGCGGGATCCTCACACCGGTCGAGCAACCAGGTGCGCAGAGCGGCCTTCTCCTTCTTCTCCCAGGGCTCTGCGGACCAACGCCTCTTACAGTCAGGCCGCTCGATTAGCTTGACGTCTTTTCGCCGTTCGATGATGTCGATACGAGCCTGGACGATTTCCCGGTACGAGTCAGGCCAGTGGCGTGGAATCTCCGTGACCGGCGTCGACCCGTGCCGCTCGAACCACGCGGTCTCGGTGTCCCCGCTCACCACCTTGCGAGCCAACACGATCTCAAACGCCCGCTCCCCGAGCCGCACTTCGGGGATGGTGTCCGGATCAGGCGACTGTACGGTAGTGCGTGCTACCTCAGCCTCAGATAGCAGGCCGTACAGCCCGTATACCTGCCAGTCCAGCTCTTCCTGCAGAGCAATCATCCGCGCACGGAGGCGGATGTACTCGGCGTGAGCCTCATCAAGAGCAGGCCGCGCAGGAGCAACCCTGTCGATAACAGCAGATGGTTCAACCTTGGCCAACCCTTGAGCCAGAGAGTCCAAGACGCGCCCCATGGAAAGCGGCAGCTTCTCGGGGAGCGGGAATTCCTGAATCTTTGTTCCAGTGAACTCGTATCGATCGATCCAGGCTTCCGGAGTCCAGCGATTACCCCCACCGCTGGAGTTATCAGTCCCTCCCTTAGCCTGACTCACCTGCTTCAACCAGAAACAAGCTGTGGATGAGTTGAGCAGACCCAACAATTCCAAATGCTCATCAACACTCGCCTCGGCCTTTAGCTTAATCACGGGAGCGGACTTATTGAAAACCTTCCCGCCGCGGTCAAGTACAAAGTGATTGTGGGTGGCTACAAAGGCAAAGGCGATAGAAAGTGGAGTTGTATACGCAGAAGCAGTATGCTGCATATATTCCCACCACTGCAGACCTGCATCCTCCATATCTCCTTGAAACGTACGGCGCGCAGCAAGGGGAGTTCGCCACGGCCACAGCTCTTCCGCAAGCTCTCCCCTCGCTACAGCTAGCGAATAAGGATCCCAAATCGCTGCATTTGGGTTGCCACTCCAGTCTCGAACGATTTCCCCAAGGAGAAAAGGCCTCAGGCCACGCCGATCTGCCCGTGTCTGATACGTAGAGCGCGTCGGCCGCATGAACGCCTCATCAGCGCCCGCGCGAATTGCTCGGCCAATCGGAGGAGAAATTCTTTCCCGAAGCACAGGACGTTCAGCCGCAACCCGTTCTAGCAGTTGCCCGGCCCCGCCCCCGCTAACCGACCAGGGATGGTCCAGGAAGGCGGTTGCCGCAAGATCCTCAACCGATACCCACGCAGACTCCTCGCCTGGCCTCCCCACCTGCCCTACGATCGCCTCCCAAACGAGCCCCTCCGCGGCGTTATCTGGTTGTGAGGGTTCGCCCCGCACGCCCAGCACCGCCCGAACCTTCCGCTTGAGATTCGGCACCCGGTTCCGCCCCACAAGAATCACCGTCGGCGTACCATGCCCCGGGATGAACGCCCCGGATGTATCGATCACATGCGAAAGCTCAACCCGGTTCCGGAAAACTACCTCGATCAGCTTCTTACCGAACTCTCTCTTCATAAAGGAGTTCGCAGTGATCTGCCCGACAAAGCCACCCCCACCCGCCGAACCGCCAGCACCCTTCGCTGCCAGTTCAAACAGGCGCTGCGCGAACGGAACCGACAAAGCATAGGTGCCCGCACAAGCATCGTACGCCGCCCGATAGTTCTCGTTCTCCTGCTTGTCCTTCACAGTGATATACGGCGGATTCCCCACCACAACGTGATACGACCCTCGCCCCAGCAGATCCACCCGCCGAGCGAAATCTCCCACATCCTCCGTCGAGTAAACAAAGGCGCCCCCACCCCCAGAGTCGCCTCCCTCCAACTCCGCAAACAACGTCCCCAAATCCGTCTGAATACCCGCCGCATCCCGCCCATGCAGCAACGAGTCCCCCACCGCCACATTGATGGGAAACACCGGCGCAACCGACAACCGCTCTGCCCCCGCAGCCCGCATAGCCGCGACCAGCAACCGGAAACGAGCAATGCTCACCGCAAAGGGATTCTTGTCGCACCCGTGGACGGACTCCAGAGCCCTCCGCACCACAGACCACTCGTCAGCGCCCGGCTCCGCCTCCCGCCACTTCTCGACGAGCCGCTCGAAGATGCCCAGCAGGAAGTGCCCGGACCCGCACGCGGGGTCGATCGTCCGCAACCCCCGCCGCTCGACACCCCCCGGCCCCTCCACCACGGGATCCAGCCCGAACTCCTCGATGGCCGGCTCCAGCGTCAGATCGAGGATGAACTCCTCGACGAACTCCGGCGTCTGCAACAGCGCGTACGTCTTCCGGGCATGGTCACTCAGGTCCTGGTACAGGTCACCGAGGAACCGCGTATCCCAGTCCAGATCCGAGAAGTCGTAAACGATCCGCCCGTCCGCATCCCATCGCCGCCAGAACCGCAACAACTCCGTCGCGGCCTCATAGCTCGGCATCAGCTCCCACAGCGGATTGTGTGCACGGTCGAAGAGACCGGCCACGGTCTCATGGGCCTCCGCAAGATGCTGGAACGCCGCAAGCAGCCAGTCCCGGTCGTTGTGGTCGGGATGCTCACGGAAGTGCGCCTCGTGCCGCTCCTCCGCCTCGACCAACCGCTCCCCGGGCCCGGCGATGAACGGCGCCTCGATCAGCCCGTGGTCCTCACAGAACCGTACGAAGACACATGCCAGCACCCAAGCCACCGCAGCCTGAGTCACCCGCTCGTCCCGCCACGCCCCATACGTCGCCGCCGTACGCTGCGCCTCCCGGGCTCGCCGGTACTCGGACTCCAGCCGGACGCGGTACTCGTCCTCGGACTCACTACGCGCACGCAGATCGTCCTCAAGGACAACGACCTGCCGCCGCAGATCCTTCAGCAGCGCCGCCTGGTCCAGCCCTGCCCGCGCATCCTGGCCCGTGACCGTCACTCTTCGCATCCCTCTCTCAGCACCACGTCACCCACCGCACATCGCCATACGGTTTCGCGTCCCAATCCTGCCAGCACCGTCGACCGAAACAGATCCCGCAGGAGTCCTGGCAAAGTACTCTCATCTGCCATGATCACGCCGCTAAGGTGATCACCGTGACGGCTCAGACACCCTCTCCGGTCCCGGCGGCCTCGACCACACCCGCAGTCCCGGCACCCGCAGCACCTACGCCGACACCCCCACTCGCTCCCGCCCACCCGCACTCCTTCTTGGAGGCGGGCCATTGCCATTTCAACGCGGCAACGCAGCTCGCCAAGTCGCCGCAGCATTTCGGCCCCGCTGACCATCTGGCCGGTATCGCCGCCGAGTGCGCCATCAAGGCGATGCTCCTCGACTTCTTCGGTTCCGTACAGGACACGCCGCAGGGGATTCCGTACAGCCCCGTGATCCGGAACAGACCGACACAGAGTCAGCGGCAGGCAGACAGAGCGCGGAGGGACTCCCAGCATGGCCACCTGCCCCACGTCTGGGACCAACTCCTCCTCCTCGCGAACGGCCACCGCGGCGCCACCGTCCTCGCGCAGATCCCCCAGCAGAACCCCTTCCGAGAATCCGCCGACGAGTGGGACGTGGCCCACCGCTACCGTGACAGCAGCCAGATATCGGATCAGCGCGTGAAACGTCACCTCACCGCGGCCCGTACCGTGATCGCCGCCTACCAACAGGCCAAGTAGCCCAAAGCACAAACGCAGCCGAAGCCAAGCCAAAGCCAGAGCCGAAGTGGAAAAGCAGGCGCCCGCCCCATGAACCCCACCCGATTCGACGCCGCGTGGCACGCCGCCCTGGGCCACGCCCACAGGGCCGCCGAAACCGGCCGGGACACCGTCCTCGTACGCGACCTGTTCGGGCGTGCGTCGCTCCTCATCGACGACGAGTCCGAGCCACTGCCCGTCGAGGAGCTGGAATCGCTGGCGGAGGCGTTCCGACGCGACACCCAGGCCTTCGCAGGCCCCCAACCCGTCCAGGCCGCGTCCACGATGTTCGCACCGGAGATGTTTTTCGGCTCCCGCGAACTCATCGTGCAGGACGAGGGCGAGCCAGGCCATCGAGGCAGGGTCGCCGTACTCGAACGGACCGTCGTGGGCGCCGACTGGGCCCGGGAAGCCGCACCAGGCGCTTCACCGCAGCCCGAGGTGCGAGAGCAACGCGTCGCCCTGTACGGCTTCAAGGGCGGAGTCGGCCGCTCCACCGCCACCGCCGTCCTCGCCCGCCATTTCGCCGACAAGGGCAAGTGCGTCCTCGTCGTCGACCTCGATCTGGAGTCCCCGGGAGTCTCCACGCTCCTGCACGGCCTCGACGAACTGCCCGAGCACGGCATCGTCGACCACCTGGTCGAAGCCGGCGTCGGCAACGCGGACGAGCTGGACCTCGTCACTCAGAGCTCGTTCTTCACGCCCGCCCAGGGCAACGGCGAGATCTGGCTGGCCCCCGCCGGAGGACGCCCCCGCGACGACTACGACTACCTCGCGAAGCTGAACCGCATATACAGCGACCTACCGGCCGCCGAACCGGGTGGCGCGCCCAAGCCGTTCTGCGTACGGCTGGAAGAGGCCATCGCCGCCTGCGAGGCGCAGGTGGCCGGGATCTCGCGGCAACCGGACGTCGTCCTGCTCGACAGCCGCGCCGGCATCCACGACATCGCCGCCGTCACCCTCACCCAGCTCAGCGGGCTGTCCCTGCTCTTCACCGTCGACAACCCGTCCACCTGGTACGGCTACGGCATGCTGCTCTCCCAGTGGAAGCAGCGCCCGGACCGGGCCGTCGACCTGCGTGAACGACTCCGGATCGTCGCCGCCATGTTCCGATCCGCCGGGGACATACAGCGCCTGCACAAGCTCCGCGACAACGCCCAGAAGATGTTCGCCGACACGCTCTACGACGACGCGGAGGGCGCGGACCTGGATGCGTACCACCCGGCCCTGGAGGACGACCAGGCCCCGCACTCGCCCATCCCGATCCTCTTCAGCCACGACCTGATCGGCCTCGACCCGCTCCAGGACCGCGACTGGCCCGAACTGCCCTTCGTGGAGGCCGCGTACAAGAGGTTCCTCGACGAGGTCTACCAACTCGTCTTCCCCAGCGAGGAGCTGTCATGACGGACCGGGACCCACTGTCCACCGACGAGTACCGGACGCTGCTCGCCACCGCCCCCGGCAGCGCCTTCGACGCCGACACCGTGAGCCCCGACGTCACGCGGCTGTTCACGCCGTCGAGCCACCGGCGTGCGCTGGACCCCGACGTGACGGTGGTGCGCGGCGCACGCGGTTCGGGCAAGACCGTGTGGACCAAGGTGCTCAGCGACGACCGCATGCGCGAGATCGCCGCGGCCTCGTACATGATGCCCCGGCTGCAACGGATGACGGTCGCCACGGGCCACGCGAAAGGCGGCGAGCCCAATCTGCACCACCCCAGCAAGAACGTCATCAGCAAACTCCTGGAGGACGGCGTCAAGCCCCAGCACCTCTGGTCAGCCGTGGTCCTGACCGGACTCGGGGCCCCGGAGATCCTGCGCATCGAAGGCTGGGACAAGCGGGTCCGCTGGGTCGCCGAGCACATGGAGTCCTACGAACGAGCCCTGTGGACGATCGACCAGGAGGCCCGCAAGAGCGGCCGCACCCGCCTGCTGATCTTCGATGCCCTGGAGCACCTCCACAACGAGAGGCCGGTCGTCGACCAGCTGGTGTCCGGCCTCTTCGAGGTGGCGTTGGATCTTCGCATGAGCACCAGCGCGGTCCGGGCGAAGATCTTCGTCCGCCCGGACATGTACGAGAGCGCGCCCAAACACTTCCCCGACGCCTCCAAACTCGGCGCCAACGCCACCGACCTGACCTGGACCACGGAGAACCTGTACGGCCTCCTCTACCACCAGTTGGGCAACCACCCGAGCCCCGAGGCGGAGAAGTTCCGTTCGTGGACCGGCAGTTGGCGCAGTGAGGGCGAAGGCCGGTGCATCGCCCCTGTCGACGTCATCGCCACACCGAAACGCCAGCACGATCTGTTCATCACGATGGCCGGCCCGTACATGGGCCCGAGCCACCGCCGCGGCCACACGTACACCTGGCTTCCCAACCACCTGCAGGACGGCAAGGGCCAGGTGAGTCCACGCACGCTCCTCCAGGCCGTCTCCACAGCGGCGACCATCAGCCGGGATCGATACCCCGCACACGAATACGCCCTTCACTACGACGCCATCCGAGCGTCCGTGAGTACCGCCTCCCAGATCCGCGTGGACGAGATCACGGAGGACATCCGCTGGGCGGCGGTCGCCGTCGAGCAACTGCGGGGCGGCCAGGTGCCGATGCAGCCGTCCGTGGTCCTCGCCTACTGGCGGGACGCCTCCCTCTCCGCGAAGCTGCGCGAGGTCCTGGCGAACGGCTCACAGGGCAGCGGCCCGGAGGATGTCGACAACCACCGTGAACTGATCGACGAGTTGGAGAGGCTCGGCGTGATGACACGGCGAGCGGCGGGCGCCACCGACCTGCGCGACTACGCGGTCGACATCCCCGACGTCTACCGCCTGGCTTTCGGCATCGGCCGCAAGGGGGGCGTCTCCCGGCGCGCGCACTGACGACAGGCAGATCCCGGTGTGCGCCCTTGAAGGCGGCGGAGGGCGCCCCGAAGGGGCGCGGGGAACCGCGCGGCCGGCCACCACGGCGCCGGAGACGACCGACGGCACATCGCGGCACTTCCACCCGGCACTTCCAGCGGAGCGCTCAGGCGGCCGCGGTCACTGCCGTCAGGAAGTCGCCGTCGAGGTAAGCCCGTTCCCCGTCGCCGCCGATCACCTCGACCGTCCGCCCGTCCAGGTGCGGGACCTGCGTCCGCGTGTCCACGGGGCACAGCAGCCACAGCCCGTGCGGGTCGTCGGCCGGTCGGCGGGCCGCCGTCTGCAGCCGGACCAGGAGGTCGTGGCCGCCTTCGTCCCAGTACCGGGCGAGCAGCCCCGCATCATGCAGGAAGAGGACCGTGCGAGGTGCCGCGGCCCGCTCCAGCAGGGCCGCCTCCAGACGTACCCAGACCGCACGTACGAACGAAGCCAGACCCCGCTTGATCTGCCCCGGCGCGGAGCCCGCGTCGGCGCGCAGGACCTTCTCCCAGTTCTGCCCCTTCTCCGCCGCCAGCGCGCGGAACTCGGCGAGGAACTCCCGCCCCAAGTCGACGGGTTCGACGGGGAACGCCGCGGCCACCGCCTCGGCGGCACCCGGCAGCCGGCTGCCCTTCACGGTCAGCGCGAGGAACCCGCCGCGCTGAACGCGGGAAGCGAGCCTGGCACGGGTGGCGGCATGCGGATCCCCGTCCACCTCCGCGACCGCCGGAATGCCGTGGCCGGGTGACACGTAGCTGGTGCCCGTCCCGGTGGACGTCCACTGGCCGGCCGTCTCCAGGGCAGGCGGGAAGAACCGCTCCAGCTTGGTGTCGTACTGGAGCTCGAAGCGCGCCTCCCTGAGCGGGTCCTCCAGCTCGACGTACGTCGGCTCTCGCTCTGTGGAGAGCGCGTCGAGCACGGGGAAGCGCGCGCGCAGCCGCGCCAGCAGCTCGGCGACGGTGATGCCACGGTCCCGTCGTACTCCCGCCCCTGCCTGCGAGATGCGCAGGGCGCGGTCCAGGCTGAGGTCACGGGGGTACAGCTCCAGGCGCGGAGTGACCTCGGTCCCCACGGCGACGGCGGCTGCGAGGTCGACCAGCCGGGTGTCCGCGAGCGGGGCGAAGCCCTCCGGGGCGGGTACCGCGCGCAGGTCCCGGACCACCGCGGCTCGTCCCGGCAGTGGCTCCTGACGCGCCAGTCGCTCCGCCACCGACCCCAACTCGGCTGCATAGTCGGCCAGTTCACGGGGGCTGGGGTCGTCGGTCCCGGGCAACGACTCCGCGGCGATCAGTACGGTGTCGCCCCGTCGGTGCACGGCCAGGCGCGGCTCGTGCTGTTCCGCGCCCTCGCCGTCCCACAGCTCGGCCTCGGTGGCGGCCCGTACCACGGCCAGCGCCCTCGCGAGCGTACGCTCGGGGGTGTCGTCGCCCGCGCCGTGCCGGACGCGCAGCTCGGCGGCCGCCTCCTGCGCGGTCATGACCCGCCCGGCCGCCGTGACGATCTCGACCAGCTCTTCGCGCACCCGTCGCAGCCAGTCCGCCTCGGCCCACTGCTTGATCTCGATGCGGTGGTGACGGGAGACCGGCGGCTGCTTGATCTTGAGGTGGTCGGCGATGCGGGCCTGGACCGGCCAGGGGCCCAACGGCGACAGCCCGCCCTCCTCGGGCGGCAGACCGAGCGTGAGCCGGACCACCGGCGCACGGTGGGAACCCTTGCGACCGGGTTCGGGGGTGAGCCTGGCGGCCATGTCTTCTATCGACAGGAGCAGCGATCCGTCCGGCTCGGGGCCACCGTCCGTGCGCGCGGTCGGTACCGCGGGTCGGACGTCGGCCCCGGTGGGCTGCCGCAGGGCGATCGCCCACTGCTTGCGGCGCCGGTTGAGCTCCTTGCGTACGAGCGCACCCGCGCCCCGCGCCTTCGAGATCGCGTACGGCTGGACGTTGAGCAGCTCTCCCACCTTGGTGGCGCCCAGCCCGTGCGCGACGGACACGGCCCGGGGCGACAGGCCTGCGGCGTCCAGCAGGGTCTCGGCGTCCGCGGCCTCGGCGGCGGCGTCACGGGCCTCCTCCGCGTCCTCGGCCTGGGCGCCGACCGTGGCCGGGGTGGTGGCCGGCTTGGTCGCGTCGGCCGCCCGGAACACCTCGCGCCACTCGTCGTGCATCTGCCGCAGCGTGTCGAAGCGGTGCTCGGTGTCGCGGTGCAGCGCCCGCCGGAAGAAGGACGTGAGGCCGTCCCTGAGGGCCGGCTCGAACAGCTCGGAGGCGACGTACAGTTCGGCGGACTCGTTGGTGAGCGGGTCCAGCTGTCCGTCGCCCCACATGGGGCGCTCACCGCCGGCCATCTCGTGCAGGGTGACGGCCGCCGCGTACCGCTCGGCGTGGTCGTCGTAGTACGGCCGCCGCAGGGAGCCGAGGAAGGGGTCGAGGTAGCCGCGCGTGCCCGCCTTGATGTCACGCTCGGAGGCGTCGGCGAGGGAGAAGTCGAACAGCTTCAGACGCCAGATCCGGTCCTTGCTGTGGTGGATGCCGAAGTTGTCGGGCTTCAGGTCGCGGTGCAGGACTCCGTTGGCGGCCAGCTGGTCGAGCGCCCTGAACAGATCGTCGCCGAAGCGCTCCAGCTCGTGGTAGGTCAGCTTGCCCTTGCCGCGCAGCCGGGCGCCCAGGGACTGCTCACCGGCGTACTCGAGCTGCAGGACGGTGCGTCCGCCGATCTCGCGCAGCCCTTCCCCCCGCAGTTGTACGACCGCGCCGCCCCCGACCTCCTTGAGGACGCCCGCCTCGGCACGCAGCCGTTCGGCCTTCTGCTCGTCCAGAGCGACCTTGAAGACTCGCTCGTCGATCTGTGTGCGGCCGTCCTCGTCCTCGACCACGCGCTCCACGAGAAGGGCGCGGGCCGTGGCGCCGGTGCCGAGAACGCGGCGTACGGACCATTCCGCGTCGAGCGACTGGCCGGGCAGTGCCTCCAGCGGGTCGACGCCGACGGCCGTGGGCGCCTCGGGCAGCACGCTGGCGCGCTCCGCCTTGTCCAGCAGGTCGAGGAACTCCTCGGCGGAGCCGAGGCGTTCGGTCACGTCGGAGCGAGTGGCCTTGAAGACCAGGTCGTCGAGGGCGTCCGAGAAACCGTCGGCGACGGCGTACAGATGCAGCCCGGAGTCGGTGCGCAGCCGCTCGCTCAGCGCGCTGCGCTGCGTGGCGGGAGGCTGACCGGTGAGGATCAGGTACGCGACCGCGCCGAGCCCGAACATGTCCAGGTCGGCCGGATCGGCGTACGGCTGGTCGGCCTCGGGGGCGAGATAGAGGCGGGCCGCGTCCTCGATCAGAGCGGCGTCGAGCGCCGAACCGCCGATGGAGCGGAAGAAGGTGGCGTTGCTGTCGAAGTCGCGGGCCGCGGTCTGCCAGTCGGTGATGCGCAATTCGGGGCGCGTCCCGTCGGACCCGAAGGATACGTAGACGGAACTGGCCGCCAGGGCCCGGTGGTAGAGGGCGCGGTTGTGCGCGTAGCGGACGGCTTCGGCGAGCTGTCGAACGAGATCGAGTCGGATCTCGGGGGTGAGCTTGCCCCCGTAGGTGGCCAGGTACTGGTCGAGGCGCAGGTCCGTGTGCCGGTGACGGAAGAGGATCGCGGGTCCGCCCTGGTGCTCGCGGATCTCGACGGCCTCGACGATGCCGCGGTGCGTGATGCCTTGCAGGACCTGGTACTCGCGGCGGGCCGCGCGATCGGTCGACTTCTTCGCGGCCTCGGTGGCCATATGGCCGACCAGGTAGATGCGGACGCGGCCCTCCTCCTGGACGAGGCCGTCGTCGCGCGTGGCCAGGCGGTCCTCCCAGGACTGCCCGCGGTCCAGGGGGTGCGGCTGCAGCTTCCAGGCGTCGCCGAACCTGAGATGGGCCGTGGACTGCTGGACACCGATGGCCTTCAGCAGACGCGGCAGCGTATTCCGGGAGAAGTCGGGCGTGATGCGGCGGTCGGGACGGTCGGGCGGCAGGCCGAGGAAGTCCTGCCAGATGCGCTTCAGGCCGGTGGAGCGGTCGTCACGACCGTAGACCTTGACCTTCTGCACGTCGTCGAGATGGCTCTCGAGGTCCGGAGCCGAGAGGAAGATCGCCGGCTCCACACGTGGCACGGAGCGCTCGGGGATGCCCAGCTTGCGTGCCGCCCACAGGAGCCTGCTCTTGAGGTCCTTCGACTTGGCGTCGTTGAAGTGGAGCGGGTTGCTGATCGTCCTGGTGCGGTCGGAGCCGCGGAAGTTCCAGGTGGATCCGTGGTTCTCCAGCCGCCCTGGATGGCTCTTGATCTCGATCAAGTAGAGACCGGCCGGCACCGCGATCAGCAGGTCGCACTCATTGATACGGCCCGACTGCGCGGTGAAGGAGAAGGTGGCCCAGGCGCGATACGGCTCAGCGGCCGGCATCAGGCGGCGTACATGGTCGAGAGCGTCCTGCTCCCAGGGGTACGGGGAGGGGCGATCCTGGAACCATTGCTGCGCCGGACGCGGCGGTCCCGGCTTGGGCACCGGGCGCGGGCCTCCTGCCGTCACCGTTCGACCTCCGCTGTCTCCTCACGCCCTCTCGGGCCAAAATCCCAGGTTGACCTTACCGCGCCCCGCTGACAGGCAGGCAGCTCGTACGGGGACAACGTCGAGACACGTGGGCGCGGGTTCACCGTCGGAGCGCGGTGCCGACCGCCGCGCAGGGCGTGGCGTCTCATTTATCCGCCGGACAACACCATCGGACCGGACTAGGCTCCAACTCCACCAAGCTACGCTGTTGTTGGCCCAATCAGGCGGCACGCCCGTGCGATAGACTTCTTGCTGCTGCGCACCTTCCCGGAGGGTACGAGGCGGAGTCCACGGTCCAGTCCGCTGGCCGTGAGTGAGGAATGGGGCTTGCCCGGTAGGGCGGTCCTACCGTTCCGAACTCACACCATGGAGTGGGCCTTTATGGAACCGGTTGAGTACAAGCCTGCGCGTCGTCCTTGGATTCGCGAAATCCTGGTCGGCGCCGTCGCGAGCGTGATCTCCAACCTCGTGTGGGAGGCACTGTCGGCGGCAGCGCGCCACCTCATCTGAGGTAGGCATGTGGCGGGCCCGGCGAGCCCGCCACACTTCTGTCTGTCCGGCATCAGCCCTGGGACAAGGACCCTTCAGAAGAGCAGTCCCTGCCCGGGAGAGGTGTCGGGGCCCTTCCTCTTCGGGCTGGGGAGATGCGGCACCCGTGCCTCGGCAGGGAGATTTTCCCAGGTGGGCCGCAGACCGTGTATTGGCACGTCGCCCACGCGGCTCTTGAGATACGTCTGTGTCTCCTCATCCGTGGAGTAGAGCACCGTCGCCCGGCTCGCCCTGGTCATGAGCACGTGGTACGCGTGGCGAACGCAGCGCGCGAACTCCTCCTCCCTCTCTTCCTTGCTTCCCGTCCCCTCCCGGAGCTTCATGTCGAACGAGCCGGGGGTTTTGACACGTTTGACCTTGCTCTCCAGGTCCACGCACCACTGCCCCTTGCGGTAAACCCAACGGTCACCGCGTCTCACCATGTCCTCGCCGAGGATCACCCCGCACCAGTCCCACTCCAAGCCCTGGGCTGTGTAGACGCAGCCGATCTGGTTGATGCCGTACGGGTGCACCGACCATTTCGTGGACGGGGGCACCGCTCCGTTCTCGCGGAAGGAGTCACCCTTGGCGTTCCACGGCCGGTGCCAGTCACCGATCCGCACGTCCGCCTCCAAGCGCGCCGCCTTCCCCTCGCCCACCGGCTCGGTCCACGGCCAGCAGAAGCCGGCCACCATGCGAGCTGTCGCTCCTGCCTCCGCCTCGACCCTGATGATGTACTCGAGTTCCTCTGGGCTGTCGGCCACCTCTACATGCATCAGACCATCGGGGGTCCACTCGGTGGTTCCCGCCTCGATGTCGAGGACAGCCCGGACCCAACGGATGTAGGCGTCGCTCCCCCCGCAGCGCCACTCCTCCCTGAGCCCGTAGTGGAGTGGAGTGATCCCTCGCGCTCTTGCGGCTTCCTCGATCAAGCTCACCGTTCCGACCTCCTTGGGTCTCACGGACTGGCTCTCGTCGAGAAAGAACACCGTGAGGCGGGAGGCGTCGAGCAGATCGTCCACCTGAGGCTGCTTGCCCGACTTCTCCTCTCGCTGGTAGATGTCGATGGTTCGCTCTCTCAAACGATGCGCCTCGTCGCAAAGGAGGACGTCCAGGGGAGGGTCCGGAGGTGTCACGAAGTGGCTGAAGTAGGCAAATCTCTTCCTGAACTCGGTGTCGGTGTAGCCCACCTGTTCCTGCAGCGCGCCGTTGAAGGCACGGCTCCCGCTGGCGTACTTCACCGTGTGTCCGGCCGCCTCGAAGTCGGCCCTGAGCTGTAGACCCACCGCGCTTTTTCCTGTACCTGCGCCACCCGTCACGATGAACACGGCTCGTCCGTCGCCCGCCGACGGCGCGGACTGGTCGGCATCTCCGAGAATCAAGGCCGCTCGTTGCAGAACACTTGCCGCCACCTCCTTCTGCCGTCCCCGCAAGGTGAACACCGTGTCCTCTCCGCGAGATCTGATCATCGCGTCGAGAAGCGGCGTGTTGCGCAGGTTCATGAACCGCAGAAGTTGCTCGGCCTCAGAAGCCGCTCCGTCCTCCGCGAAATGTCGGCGCAGGTCCGCGAGGAGCAGGTCACGGCTGTCCTGGGTGTACACACGCTCATAGGCTCCAGAAGGCGCCAACGTATCAAGCAGCGGCCGAACCGAGTCATCGGTCGCGTTGTGCAGGTACGCGAACCCGCCGCATTCGACCGTGATGCCACGCAGCGGCCCCTGGTCTCCGGTGAACAACCGGTAGGTATTCCTGAGCTGCAATGCGGGGTGCTTCTTGGGCTTTTTATATCCCGGCACCCTCACAAGCTCCGCGGTGGCGGCTTCAACCCGCGTCACCATTGACCAACGCTTCAGCTCAACGAGTTGGAACGACGGCAGGCGCGTCTCGGGGTGTCGGCCCACGAGCACGACATCGATGAGGGAGGGCTCCCCCTTCTGCGGTTCGTCGACCGTCGCCGCGCACTCGACGACCATCTCGACGTTTCCCCGCTCCGCCTCGACCAGGTCTTCCGCCAACTCGATGAGACTCTCGGCCCATGCCTCCCGTTCCGTATCGGACACATCGCGCCCTCGGAAGTGCCGGTATCTGGCGGCAAGATGCGGCACCATCCGGCGTCTCAAGTTCAGTGTGAGCAGGTCCTGCGCAGACAGCCTCAGCAGGAGCATGGACACGAGGTGGTTCCCCCAGGGCACGAGTGACTCGTGCGGGTGGGGGCGTGTCCTCTCCCAGAGAGGAAGCCCGTCGGGCCGCATTCTGTACGGATGATCTTAGGGAGCGCGGCAGCTCAAGCGAGCTTTCTCCCGCCAGCTCGTGGCATGCAAGTGGCAAGTTGGCGCAAAACTGCTGACCCAGGCTGGTCGTTCACCCCGTGACCGCCACGCGCCGCCCCGCCCTCACCAGATCGCGGAGCTTCTCCTGCGTCTCCCGATCCGTGGAGTAGACGACCGTGCCGACCATTCCGCGGGTCAGCAGCACCTTGTACGTGTTGCGGATCAGACGATCCACATCAGCGTCCGGTGTCGAACGGTTGAACACCGGGTCCTTGGACGCCGTACGGTCCGTCACCCATCGATCATGTCGCCAAACCAGGTCGGGGCCGATGATGACGCCCGACCAGTCGTACTCGAAGCCTTGGGCGGTGTAGACGCAACCGATCTGGCCGAAGCCAGCCGGGTCCGTGGCCCACAGGGCGGACGGTGGTGCGCCGGACACAGAACGGTCGCCGCGCAAGTTCCAGGGGCGCGCCCAGTCGCCGATCCTCACGTCGGCTGGAAGGGGCCGTCCCGGCTTGGGTTCTGGTGACCACGGCCAGCAGTAGCCGGCTGACATGCGAGCGCTATGGCGCTGGCCGCGGCGGCCGTCCAAGAAGGTCTCCATCTCCTCCGGGCTGTCGGCCAAAAGGAGCTGCATGCGGTCATCGGGGTCCCACACGACCGGGCCGCCAGGCTCCAGGCCCAGAAGCCGCACCACCCAGCGCAGGTAAGCGTCGCTCCCGCCGCAACGGAACTGGCTCTCCAGCCTTACGACCGGGCAGTCCAGCCCCCTGCGTGCCGCTGCGGCTCGGATGTCTTCCACCGTGCCCATCTCACCCGGGCGCACAACCTGGTGCTCGTCGAGCAGGAAGACGGGCACTTTCGCCACGTCTATGAGTTCGTCGATCTGCCGCTTGCCGGTCCGGCGCGCGGCCGGCGTGTACCGGTTGGCCGATGTCTCACGGATGCGATGGGCTTCATCGCAGACCAAGACGTCGAGGCTGTTTCTCTCCGTCGTCATGAAGCTGTTGAAGTACTTGAAGAGATCCTGAACTTCGCGCTTCCTGGCACCCGCGACCTTGCGCATCGTCTTGGTGAATGACTGGGACCCGGTTGCGTGCAGAGCTGGGACGCCTCGTCGATACAACTCGCCGAGCAAGGAGAGCGCGATGACGCTCTTGCCGGTACCAGGACCACCGGTGATGACCACGACCTCTTTGTGGTCGGACTGCTGTGCCTTCCGCACCGCGTTGAGAACCTTACGGTAGGCAACCTGCTGTTCGTCGAGGAGTACGAACTGTTCCCTCTCACGGACTTCTTGTGCTGCGACCGCCATCAACTGCTTCGACGGTACCGTCTTGCCTGCGAGCAGCCCATCAGCTGATTCGGCGCCCGGATGCTCAGGGCTGAGCCGGGCACGAAGGTAGTCGATGAACCCACCGCGGCTGTCGCCCGCGAACAACTGGCCCCACTGGTCGGACTCGATCTCGCGCAGTGCACCCACATCGAACTCGGTTGCGTTGTGCAGAAAGGCCACTCCGGCGACCCTCCCCGGGTGACCGGCGACGGCGCCGTTGAAGTTGACGAGGTACTCGCAATAGCGGCGCACCTGTTCGATGGGGTTGAGGACCGGCTGAGGATAATGAGGAACGTGGCAGAGGATCGGGTCGTCCTCATCCGGAACGACATCGCTCCACTGCTTGAGCTCTACCACGACATAGGAGGGGTCGCCTGTGAGTGGGTGAATGCCGGCGAGGACCGCGTCAGCTCGCTTGCTGTTCATCGGGAGGGCGTACTCGAGCATGACCTCCACGTCACCGAGCCCCGCGTCATTCAGCGCCGCGGCCAGTGCTGGGATACTCCGCTCCCAGGACCGCGCCTCCGAGGGGTTCGGCCGGTAGCCGTGCATGTGGGTGAACTGCTCGGTGAGATGGAGATAGAGCGAACTGTCGAGCGCCATGGCGGCGACCGACTTCGCGGACGCGCGGAACAGCAAGGGCCCCCCCGGGCAGCACGAAAGACTCGTGCGGGTGGGGGCGTGTCCTTCGAGACTCCACCGGGGTGGAGCGGAAGCCCGTCGGGCCGCGTTGACGATGCGTTCGAGGGTACCTGGCGGTACTGGCAGTCGTACCGGTGGTCTGGGTCGCGGGTAGCACGCGTCGTGTCTGATCTCGTCGGCCAACGCCCAGGCACGCGTCATCAACTGTCAAACCCTGCGCTTGCGTCGGCTCACGGTGGGGTCCGGTCGACCGCATGCGGGCTACTAACCGAGCGCCCATCTCACCAGCGTTCCTGTTCGGCAAGAGAACATGGCCGCTGACCTAAGGAAATGTCGAGCGGCAGACGAGTCGGGCTGTACGCCGGGTTCTGTTCCCCGGTTCCCTCGCGGGAGCCGGGGCGACGGCCATCCATCTAGGGCCGGTGTTGCCACCGGCCTCGTGCGGTCTACCCGCGGACTCGGGCGGGCAGCCCTCGATCGTCCGCGCAGAGCCGCTTTTTACGGCGGCTCCTCTTGACCTTGCTCCGGGTGGGGTTTACCTAGCTGCCTGAGTCACCTCAAGCACTGGTGGTCTCTTACACCACCGTTTCACCCTTACCGAGGACCGAGATCCCCGGCGGTCTGCTTTCTGTGGCACTGTCCCGCGGGTCACCCCGGGTGGCCGTTAGCCACCACCCTGCCCTGTGGAGCCCGGACGTTCCTCGGGAAGCTCCCCGTCAGGGGGACTCCACGCGGCCGTCCGCCCGGCTCGTCTGCCGTGTCGACCATCGTACCCGGCCTACGTCCCGCTTCGGCGCCGCGGCCGCCGTGGCCAGTACCGAGCCCGCCAGGATCAGAGTGAAGGCGACGCCGATGCCGAGGGTCAGCTTCTCGTCCAGGAACAGCGCGCCCGCGGCGACCGCCACCGCCGGGTTGACGTATGTGATCACGCCGGCCCGGGTCGGGCCGACCTCCTTGATCAGCTCCAGGAAGGCCACGAACGCGATCGCGGTGCAGAGCACTCCCAGGCCGGCGAGGGCTGCCAGGACCTCGCCCGACGGCATGCCGGCGGGGCGGGTGAGGAATGCCGCGGGGGCGTAGACCACGGCGGCCAGCGTGAGGCACGGGGTGATCAGTTGCAGCGTCGGGACGTCCTTGAGGTACCGGGCCGCTATCAGCGGGGCCGTGGCATAGCCGACGACCGTCACCAGCACCTCGGCCATCGACAGGGCGTCGCCGCCGGTGAGGTGCGGCAGGGTCAGGACGGTGACACCCGCGAGGCCGAGGGCCAGGCCCGCGACGCGGCGGGCGCCCACCCGCTCCCCCGCGCCGAAGAAGCGGGCCAGGAGCAGGGCGACGATCGGCACTCCCGCGATCAGGAGTCCGGCGGTCGAGCTGGACAGGTGGCGTTCGGCGTCGGTCAGGGTCCACCAGGGGCCGATGATCTCGATGACGGCGAAGGCCAGCATCGGCTTCCAGTGGGTCCGGACGGTACCGGCCGAAGCCGCCCTGGCGCAGGGCGAAGGGAAGCAGGAGCGCGGCGCCGAGGGCGCAGCGCGCGAACACCACCATGGACGGGGACAGTTCGTCCACCGCCACCTTGATCATCAGATAGGGGACGCCCCAGATCACTCCCATGAGGGAGAACAGGAACCAGCCGCGTGCAGTCATGCGACGAGTGTCGGCCGCGTCACCCCCTGGTGTCTTGAACGCTGTTGCGGTACGCCGCCGGGGTCACCCCCAGCACCCGGCGGAACCAGCGGGTGAGGTGCGCCTGGTCGGCGAAGCCGACGAGACCGGCGACCTCGGCGGGGCGCAGTCCGGCTTCCAGCAGGCCGCGGGCCCTGGCCACCCGGTGCTGGGCCAGCCAGGCGTACGGCGGTACGCCCATCGTCGTGCGGAAGGCCCGCAGGAGCTGGTAGCGGGACAGGCCGAGGTCGGTGGCGAGGGCGGCCAGGGAGGGCGGGTCCAGCAGTTCGTCCGCGAGCCGGTCGCGTACGGACCTGGCGATGTGGTCGGCGCCGGGCACCGTGTCGCTCGCCGCCCGGGACGTGGAGTGGCGGCGGGCCAGGGCCGTGAGCAGCCAGGGCAGCCGGGACTCGGCCTCCAGCGGGTCGGGGCAGGCGCTGATGTCGGTGTGGGCGGCGCGCAGGGCTGTCGCCAGTTCCGGGTCGTGGAGGACGGGGTCGCGGAAGTGCGTCAGGCCGCCGAGGGTGCCGTCGGTGAGGAGGGCCGGTTCGGCGTAGAGGGCCTGGTAGGCGTAGCCGTCGCAGGCGGCCGGGCCGCCGGTGTGCATCTCGCCGGGCTCCAGGACGACGATCGAGCCGGGGTAGGAGTGGATGTGACCACCCCGGTACGCGATGACCTCCGAGCCGCCGACCGTGACGCCGATGGTGAACTCGTCGTGGGCGTGGGGCGCGTAGACGTGGCTGTCGAAGTGGGCGGTGAGGAGGTCCAGCGGAGGCCCGCAGCGCCCCAGGCGTGCCCTGGTCCAGCTGGCCTGTTCTCGTATCCCCATGTCGCACCCCCGCCCACAGGGGATCAGACGAGGTCGGCCGTGTCCAGGTCGAAGGCGAACGGTTCCGGAAGAGCGATGGGCTTGCCGAAGGGGCGGGCGCAGTGCTCGCGGTAGTCGTCGTCCTTCGGCTCGCTGAACACCGTGACCTGCGCCGTGTCCCGGTCGACGAGGAGGTAGAGAGGGATGCCGGCGCGGGCGTAGCAGCGGCGTTTGGCCTCGCGGTCGGCCTGCGGCTTGGTGGAGGTCACCTCCATCACCATGGCGACGCCGTCGCAGGGCATCCAGGGGTCGGCCCCCCGGTACAGGCGCAGTTCCATGGGAGCGAACATGCCGTCAGGGATCAAGTAGTTCTTCGGGCAGCCGCCTCCGCTGCGCAGTTTCAACCCCTTGTTGCCTGAGAACTGCATGTCGGTCCGGGAACGTCTGATCACCTGGTTCACGATCAGTCCGATGTAGTCCTCGTGATCCCCGCCCGGCGGCGGCGTCACAACGATCTCCCCCTCGATCAGCTCGGCCCGGAAGCCCTCCGGCGTGTCCAGGGCGAGGAAGCCCTCCAGCAGGACGTCTGCCTGCGAGAGCGGCTCGTGGGCCATGGCAGTCATGTCACGCCCCTCCTTCTGTCGCCCGCCAGATTGGGACATCGGCTGATCACCTGTCCGTGAGATCGGGATCCCTTCCCTCGATCGTGGCACACGAGCACGGTCCTCGTCAGAAGGCCGAACGGCTCGCTTGACCCTGCCGCAGCGTCAACGTCTTCACTGGTGGCATGCGGATCGGAGAACTCGCCGCCGTCGTCGGCGTCACCACGCGGGCCGTGCGGCACTACCACCATCTGGGGCTGTTGCCCGAGCCCGAGCGGCGGGCCAACGGGTATCGGGAGTACGGGTTGCGGCATGCCGTCGTGCTGGCGCGGATCCGGCGGCTGACCGAGCTGGGGCTGGGGCTCGCCGAGGTGCGGGACGTGCTCGCGGACGATGCGGGGAAGGACCTCGTCGAGGTGCTGACCGAGCTGGACCAGGATCTGGCGCGTCAGGAGGCGGTCCTGCGGGAGCGGCGGGCGCGGCTGCGGACCCTGCTGAAGGCGGAGGGCGGGATGCCCGCCGAGGGGCCGGTGTCGCCCGAGCTGGCCGCGTTGTTCGCCGGGACCTCGCATCTGTCGGACTCGCCCATGGCCGTGAAGGACCGCGAGATCATCGCCTTCCTGGAGACCGCCATGCCGGCCGAGGACCGGGAGCGGATGGTGGCGTGGGTGGGTGAGGCGCTGGGGAGTCCGGGGGCGATGGCGCGGGCGGGAGAGGCGTACGCGCTGCTCGACGCGCTCGCCGGCGCCGAGCCCGATGACCCGCGCGTCGAGGAGGCCGCCCTGACACTCGCCGGCTGCATTCCGCCAGGGCTGTTCCCGGAGACCGGGGAGACCGGGGAGGCCTGGGAGCCCGACCCGGACGACGGTTTCCTGCGCGTCTTCTATGACGATCTCGCCCCGGCCCAGGCGGAGGCCGTCCGCCGCACGCTGCGGATCCTCGCCGAGGAGCGGCGATGAGCGTCGGGTGGCTCCTGGTCCGGCACGAGGTGCGGCTGCTCGCGAGTCTCGCCCTGTGGGTGGCGCGGCGTACGCATGGGACGGGCGGCGGGGTGGCCTTCGGGTACGCGCGCGGGCAGGGCGCCATGATGGCCGGGTTGGCGTTCGTGTGTGTCGTCGAGACGGTCGCGCTGTCCGTGCTGCTGCGCGACTGGCCGGCCGTGCACGCGGTGTTCCTCTTCCTGGACGTGTACACGATCGTGTTCGTCGTCGGGCTGCACGCCTCGTCCGTCGTACGGCCCCATGTGCTGGATCCGGACCGCAGGACCCTGCGGATACGGCGGTACGTCCATGTCGATCTGCTGGTGCCGCTGGAGCGGGTCGGTGCCGTGCGGCGCGAGCTGCGGATGACGCACGGGCGGGCCGACGGGGAGCTGGATCTGGAGGTGGGCTCGCAGACCAGCGTCACGCTCGAACTGACGGAACCCCTCACGCACGTCGGCTTCTACGGGCGGAGCCGGAAGGTGCGGGTCGTCCGCTTCCACGCCGACGACCCCGACGGCCTCGTCCGCGCCCTCGGCCGGGCGCCCGTCTGAGCTCCTCGTCCGCCCCCGTACGCTGTCGGCGGAGTTCGATCGAAGGAGTACGCGTGCTTGTCCTGCTGCCGCCGTCCGAAGGCAAGGGCTCCTCCGGCCGCGGTGCCCCGCTCAAGCCGGAGTCGCTGTCGCTGCCGGGGCTGACCGCCGCACGGGAGGCCGTTCTCACCGAGTTGGTCGAGCTGTGCGCCGGCGACGAGGACAAGGCGCGTGAGGTGCTGGGGCTGAGCGAGGGACTGCGGGGCGAGGTCGCGAAGAACGCGGAGCTGCGCACGGCGGGGGCGCGGCCGGCCGGGGAGATCTACACGGGCGTGCTCTACGACTCCCTCGGTCTGGCGAGCCTGGACACGGCCGCCAAGCGGCGGGCCGCGCGGTCGCTGCTCGTGTTCTCCGGGCTGTGGGGTGCCGTGCGGGTGACGGACCGGATTCCGTCCTACCGGTGCTCGATGGGCGTGAAGCTGCCGGGGCTCGGTGCGCTGGGCGCGCACTGGCGTACGCCGATGGCGTCGGTGCTGCCCGAGGTGGCCGGGAGCGGGCTGGTGCTGGATCTGCGGTCCGCCGCGTATGCCGCCGCCTGGAAGCCCAAGGGCGAGGTCGCCGGGCGTACGGCGTCCGTGCGGGTGCTGCACGCGCCGACCCGGAAGGTGGTCAGCCACTTCAACAAGGCGACCAAGGGACGGATCGTGCGGAGCCTGCTGACCTCGGGGGCCGAGCCGAAGGGGCCGGCCGAGCTGGTGGAGGCGCTCAAGGATCTCGGGTACGTCGTGGAGGCGCAGGCTCCGGCGAAGTCGGGGCAGAGCTGGTCGCTCGACGTGCTGGTGGACGAGGTTCACTAGCGGGCTGGGCGCCGCGACGTCGACGACGGCCCTCGTCGCGCTCGTGCGGGTGCGGGTGCGGGTGGCGGCGTTGCAGAGTGCGCAACGGCCTTTGCGTGCTCTGCATGCCGACGGCAGGATGACGCCATGGTCTCCCCTGCCCCGCCCGCCTCCGTGCTGGACCTCGCGCCCGTCGTCCCCGTCGTCGTCATCGAGGATGCCGGCGACGCCGTACCGCTCGCGCGGGCGCTGGTCGCGGGTGGGCTGCCCGCGATCGAGGTGACGTTGCGGACGCCGGCGGCCCTGGAGGCGATCCGGGAGATCGCCCGGGAGGTGCCCGGGGCGGTGGTCGGGGCCGGGACGGTGATCCGTCCCGCGCAGGTCGTGGAGGCGGTGGACGCGGGCTCCCGCTTCCTGGTCAGTCCGGGCTGGACGGACGTGCTGCTGGACGCGATGCGGGCCTCCGGGGTGCCGTTCCTGCCGGGGGCGTCCACGGCGTCCGAGGTCGTGGCGCTGCTGGAGCGCGGGGTGCGGGAGATGAAGTTCTTCCCGGCGCAGGCCGCTGGCGGCACGGCGTATCTGAAGTCGCTGTCGGGACCGCTCCCCCAGGCCCGTTTCTGCCCCACGGGCGGCATCGGCCCGTCCTCCGCCCCGGACTATCTCGCCCTGCCCAACGTCGGCTGCGTGGGCGGGAGCTGGATGCTGCCGCAGGACGCCGTCGCCGCCCGCGACTGGGGGCGCGTCGAGGAGCTGGCCCGTGCGGCGGCGGGGCTCAGCGCAGGTAGGACGTGTCGTTGAGGAGGCGGACGCTGGCGTTGCCGTCCGCGTAGTACGCGACGACCGACAGGGACGCGGCCGACAGTTCCATGCGGAACAGGGACTCCGGCGGGGCGCCCAGGGCGAGCCGGACCAGCGTCTTGATCGGGGTCACGTGGGTGACGAGCAGGACCGTGCGGCCGGCGTGGGCCGCGACCAGCCTGTCGCGGGTGGCGGCGAGCCGGGTGGCCGTCGCCGCGAAGCTCTCGCCGCCTCCGGTGGGTTCGGCGTCCGGTGAGGCCAGCCAGGCGTTCAGGTCCTCGGGGTGGCGCTCGCGCACCTCGGCGAAGGTGAGTCCCTCCCAGGCGCCGAAGTCGGTCTCGCGCAGCCCGTCGTCGATGCTCACGTCGAGTCCGAGCCGGGCGGCGACGATCCCGGCGGTCTCCCGCGTACGGGCCAGCGGCGACGACACGACGGCCTGGATCGTGCCCCGCCGGGCCAGCATCGTGGCGGCCCGCTCGGCCTGCTCCCGGCCGGTGTCGGACAGGGACGGATCGGTGCCACCACTCCCGGAGAACCGCTTCTGCGGGGTCAGCGGCGTCTCGCCGTGCCGCAGCAAAACGAAGGTGGCGGGTGCGCCCATGTCGGCGGGGGCCCAGCCGGGAGCGGCGACGGTTGTGGCGGCGCGGGTGTCGGCGCGTGCGGCGTCCTCGGCGGCTCCGGAAACTTCCGAGCCCTCGGCGGCTCCGGGAACCTCCGAGACCTCGGCGGCTCCGGGAACCTCCGAGACCTCGGCGGCGACTCCGGAACCCTCCGAAACCCCGGCGGCAACCTCACCCGCCGTGTCCAGCTCCGCCGTGGACTCCGCCTCCGACCACTGCTCGCCCCTGGCCCCCGCGTCCATCGCCTCGTTGGCCAGGCGGTCGGCGTGCTTGTTCTGGGCCCTCGGCATCCACTCGTACGTGACCCGGCCGGGTGGGAAGACCCGGGCCGCCTGCGCGGCCAGGGGCTTCATGTCGGGGTGCTTGATCTTCCAGCGGCCCGACATCTGCTCGATGACGAGCTTGGAGTCCATCCGGACGTGGACCGTCGCGTCCGGGTCCAGCTCCCGGGCGGCGCGCAGACCGGCGAGGAGGCCGCGGTACTCGGCGACGTTGTTCGTGGCGACGCCGATGTACTCGGCGGTCTCCCTCAGGGTCTCCCCCGTCACCGCGTCGCTGACCACGGCCCCGTAGCCGGCGGGCCCGGGGTTGCCCCGCGAGCCGCCGTCGGCCTCGACGATGAACTCCCGCACCGGAAGGGCTCCCTGAAGGCCTAGAGACCGGACTCGGACGTGCGCACCAGGATGCGGCGGCAGTTCTCGCAGCGGACCACCGTGTCGGGCGCGGCCTTGCGGATCTCGGCCAGCTCGGTGATGGCGAGCTCCTGCCGGCAGCCCTGGCAGCTGCGCGCGTACAGCTTCGCCGCGCCGACGCCGCCCTGCTGGCCGCGCAGCTTGTCGTAGAGCTTCAGCAGATCGGCCGGGATGGAAGCGGCGACGACCTCGCGCTCCTTGGTGACCGTGGCGACCTCGCCGTCGATCTGCTCGAAGGCGGCGTCGCGGCGCGCGGTCGCGTCGTCGATCTTCGACTGGACGGAGGTGACGCGCTCGGTCAGCTCGGCGACCCGCTCCTGCGCGGACTCGCGGCGCTCCATGACCTCCAGCACCACGTCCTCCAGATCGCCCTGCCGCTTGGCGAGGGAGGCGATCTCGCGCTGGAGGTTCTCCAGGTCCTTGGGGGAGGTGACGGCGCCCGAGTCGAGGCGCTGCTGGTCGCGGGTGGCGCGCTGGCGCACCTGGTCCACGTCCTGCTCGGCCTTGGTCTGGTCGCGGGCGGTGTCGCTCTCCTCGGTCTGCGCGGCGACGAGCAGGTCGCGCAGCTGGGTGTGGTCCTTGGTCAGCGACTCGATCTCGGCGTGCTCGGGCAGCGACTTGCGCTTGTGCGCGAGCTGCTGGAGGCGGACGTCGAGGTCCTGGACGTCGAGGAGTCGGATCTGGTCGGCGGGCGCGGCGTTCAGTTCGGGGCTCCAAGGGGATCAGAAGGGGGCGAGGCCGCGTGCGCGGTCCAGGGGTCGGTGACCGTCTTCGAGACGTGGACGCGCAGGTCCCATCCGTGCCGGTCGGAGATCTCGTCGAGCTGGCTCGCGGCCAGCTCGCACCAGGGCCACTCGGTGGCCCAGTGCGCCGCGTCGAGCAGCGCGAGGGGGCTGTGGGCAACGGCTTCCGACGCCGGGTGGTGGCGCAGGTCGGCCGTGAGGAAGGCGTCGACTCCGGCCGCGCGGACGTGGTCGAAGAGGCTGTCGCCGGAACCGCCGCTGACGGCGACCGTGCGCACGAGCGCCTCGGGGTCGCCGGCGACGCGGATGCCCTGCGCGGTGGCGGGCAGCCGCTCGGCGGCGCGGGCGGCGAACTCGCGGACGGTCACCGGGTGGTCCAGCGCGCAGAGGCGGCCGAGGCCCCGGCGGCCCGCGGGGTCGGTGGGGTCCGGCACGAGCGGCCCGGTGACCCGCAGGTCCAGCGCGCCCGCGAGGGCGTCGGAGACACCCGGGTCGGCGCTGTCGGCGTTGGTGTGGGCGACGTGCAGCGCGATGTCGTTCTTGATGAGGGTGTGCACGACGCGGCCCTTGAAGTGGGTCGCCGCGACCGTCGTGGTGCCGCGCAGGTAGAGCGGGTGGTGGGTGACGAGCAGGTCGGCGCCCAGTTTCACCGCCTCGTCGACGATCTCCTGGACCGGGTCGACGGCGAACAGGACCCGCGTGACCTGCTGGTCCGGGTCGCCCGCGACGGTGCCGACCGCGTCCCAGGACTCGGCCCGCTCGGCGGGCCACAGGGTCTCCAGCGCGGTGATGACTTCAGACAGACGGGGCACGGGAGCAAGGCTACCCGCCTGATCTGTGGCGTTGCACCGCCACCGCCCGCTCCCGGCCCCCATGGCCCCGCTCAGCACAATCGCCCCCTTTTCCTCAGGCGAATCGTTCCTGGAACACCCTTATGTGTGAAGCCTGGGCCCGAGGAATTCCCCGTCCGCGCGTGCGATACCTAGCGTTCGTCACTGGAGGTGACCGAACGATGACGGCCTGTGTGATCGAACCTTCGGCGGGACACGAGGACGAGGACGTGACCGCGCCGACAGGCTGCACGCTCACCGCGGACGGTGCCTACGGCGCCCGCCTCGCGTCGGCCGGCGGCTCCTGGTTCCCGGAGCGCTGGACCCTGGACGGCCCCGAGCCGTACGCGGTGCCGCTGCCCCGCAACCAGCCGGAGGAGCCCGGCACCGAGGTGCAGCCGATGGCGGACGGGCGGGTCCTCATCCACCGGGTGGTGGCCGGGCGGCACGCGTTCTCGCTGCTCTATCCGACCGGACCGGGCACCGGCGAACTGCCGCTGGGCGCGGTCGAGTGCCCGGACGGCACCGCCCGGCTGCGGCTGCTGCCGCCCGCCCCGGGCGGGGAGCGGGCCTACGCCCTGGCCGTCGGGCCGCGTGCGACGTCGGTGTGGCTGGTGGCGGGCGGCGCCTTCGGGCCCGAGCGGCTGGCGGAGCTGCCCGGCCGCTGCTCGGGCGGGGTCTGGCTGGACCGGTCGGGGCGGCTGCTGGCGCTGGACCGGGAGACCGGCGGTCGCACCAAGTCCGTCGTGGTGGACCTGGAGGGCGGCGGCGAGGTGTCGCCGCTGCTGCAGATCGCCGCCGAGAGCGACGACCGGCTGCTGCTCGCCGACCACGACAGCGGGCTGCTGATCGTCCGCTCGGACGCGCCCTCGCCGGGGCAGGACCGGCTGGGCTGGGGCGTCCTCGGCAGCTCGCTGCCGGTGCGCTTCCCGGAGTGCCTGCGGGTGCGGGACTGCTCCGTCACGCCGTTCGCGGTCCAGCCGGGGCAGGTGCTGACGCCGGAGAGCTGTGCGGTGGCGCTGCGGGTGGACGGGCCAACGGGCAGCTGGGTCGCTGTCTGGCGGCCCGCAGAGCGGCGGGTGCACCATTTCCGGGCTCCCGAGGGGTGGTTGGCGGGCACGGGCCTGTGGACGCCGGAGGGGGTGCTGCGGCTGCCGTACGCGACGGAGGCCGTGCCGTGCGGGGTGGCGCAGGTGAGTCCGCCGCCGGCCGCCGAACCGGAGCATGGGGCGGCGACGGCGCCGGCTTCGGAGCCCGAGCCGGCGGCCCCGGTTGCGGAACACTCCGCACGGCCCGCGCAGCCATCGGCGCAGCCCACCGAGCCTCCGGCGCCCTCCGCTCCACGTCCTGTGCCCCTTCAGGAAGCGCCGTTGGGACGCCTTGTAACGAACTAGTGCCGGTTGGCGTGGCTGCCTGGATCCGAGGTCAAGGGGGCCGGTTAGACTCACCCGGCTGTAAAAAAGATCATGTTGACGGGGTGAATTCCATCCGATGAGTGACGCCAGCACGAACCAGCCGCGTAACGCCGACGTCCAGCAGTCCTCCACCGGCCCCGGCCGGCACCGTGGAGAGGTTTCCACGCGGGACGGCGAGACGGCTCCGCGCGGACGTCACCGCAAGCCGGTGGCGGAGACCGAGCAGGCCGTGACCGCGGCCTGACGGCACGCCGGTCACCAGACGGCGAACGGCCCTTCCCGCCACAAGCGGGGAGGGCCGTTCCGTGCTTTCGGTGTCGCTCACCCGCGTTTCAGGCTCAGCACCTCCGCCGCCGCGAACGTCTCCCCGGCCGGCCGGTCCGCGTAGTACGGCCCGAGGACGGCCTCCAGCTCGTCGTAGGTGAAGGCGTCCTGCTTGCTGTCGAACTTCGCGGCGAGGCGCGGCCGTTCTACGACGGCGACCATCCCGCCGTGCACCACGAGAAGCTGCCCGTTGACGTGGGCGGCCGCGGGTGAGGCCAGATAGCCGACGAGCGGGGCGACGTGCTCGGGGGCGAGCGGGTCGAGGCCGGTGCCGGAGGGCTGTTCGACGCCCGCGAAGACGTCCTCGGTCATCCGGGTGCGGGCGCGGGGGCAGATGGCGTTGGCCGTGACGCCGTATCTGCCGAGGGCGAGGGCGGTGGACGTGGTGAGGCCGACGATCCCGCCCTTGGCGGCGGCGTAGTTGGGCTGCCCGGCGGAACCGGCGAGGAACGCCTCCGAAGAGGTGTTCACGATCCGCCCGAACACCGGCTCCCCGGCCCGCTTGGACCGCTCCCGCCAGTGCGCGGCGGCGAACCGGGTGGTGTTGAAGTGGCCCTTGAGGTGCACGCGCAGGACGGAGTCCCACTCCTCCTCGGCCATGGAGAACACCATGCGGTCGCGCAGGATGCCCGCGTTGTTGACGAGGATGTCCAGCCTGCCGAACGCGTCGACGGCCGACTCGACGAGCGTGCGTGCCTGGGCGAAGTCGGAGACGTCGCCGGTGTGCGCGAGCGCGGTGCCGCCCGAGGCCCGGATCTCGGCGGCGACCTCCTCGGCGGGCCCCGCGGACGCCTCGCCCGAACCGTCGCGGCCGGGCTGCCCGTAGTCGTTGACGACCACGGCGGCGCCGAGCCGGGCGAGTTCCAGCGCCTCGGCCCGGCCGAGCCCGCGGCCCGCGCCCGTGACGACGGCGGACAGCCCTTGAAGTGGCAGTGGCATCGGCGGAGTCCTCAGATCTCTATGCAGGTGCGCAGGGCGGTCCCGGTGCGCATCTGGTCCAGGGCCTCGTTGATGTCCGCGAGCGGCACCCGGTGGGTGATCAGGCCCGCGAGGTCGATACGGCCCGCCCGCCACAGGGCGATGGTCCGCTCGTAGGAGGTCAGCACGTCACCGCCGCCGTACATCGACGGCAGGATCCGCTTCTCGTCGAAGAACAGCTCGAACATGTTGAGCTGGAGGAAGTCGTCCATGGCGCCCGCGCCGACGATGACGAGGGTGCCGCCGCGCCGGGTGTTCTCGTAGGCGGTGCGGGCGGTGACGGACCTGCCGACGACCTCGAAGACGTAGTCGAAGCCCTCGCCGCCGGTCACCTGCTGCTTGGCATCGGGCAGTTCCTCCGAGGAGACCGCCCGCGACGCGCCGAATTTCAGCGCCGACTCGCGACGTGAGGCCACCGGGTCGACGGCGACGATCTCCGCGGCGCCCTTCAGCCGGGCCCCCTGGATCGCGGAGATGCCGACGCCCCCGCAGCCAATGACGGCCACCGACGAACCGGCCTCCACATCGGCCGTGTTGAGCGCGGCGCCGAGGCCGGTCGTCACTCCGCAGCCGATGAGGGCGGCGATGTCGAAGGGCACGTCGTCGGGTATCGGCACCGCGCAGCCGGCGTCGACGACGACCTCCTCGGTGAAGGTGCCGGTGCCGGCGAAGCCGAAGACGTCCCCGCCGGGGCGCTTGAAGTTGGGGGTGCCGGCGTTCATGAACCCGGCCAGGCACAGCTCGGTCTGGCCGCGTTTGCAGGCGGGGCAGGCGCCGCAGGCGGGCAGCCAGCACACCACGACCCGGTCACCGGCCTTGAGGTGGCTCACGCCCTCGCCGACCTCGAGGATCTCGCCCGCCCCCTCGTGTCCGGGCACGAACGGCGCGGGCTGCGGCAGCACCCCGCTCATCGCCGACAGGTCCGAGTGGCACAGTCCCGTGGCGCGCACCCGGATCCGCACCTTGCCGGGTCCGAACCCCACCGCCTCGACGTCGTCGAGGACCTCCAGCTTGTCCTGGCCGATCTCGTGCAGCACGGCTGCGCGCATGGTGCGGGCTCCCCTCGTACGGCGTTGTGGACTCAGGTGTGTTCGACGATGGTGTCGGCGAGGACGGGCGCGTCCGACCGCTCGACGGCGCTGACGGCGACGCGGGTCGACTCCGGCGTGTGCCACATGCGGATCCGCAGGGTCTCGCCCGGGTACACGACCCCGGCGAACCGGGTGGCGTAGGACCGCACCCGGGTCACGTCCCCGCCGAGGAGCGTGTCGACGACGGCCTTGAGCGTGATGCCGTAGGTGCACAGGCCGTGCAGGATGGGCCGCTCGAATCCGGCGAGCTTGGCGAACTCCGGGTCTGCGTGCAGCGGGTTCCAGTCGCCGGAGAGGCGGTAGAGCAGGGCCTGGTCGTCGCGGACCGGCCGTTCGACGGTCCGGTCGGGTTCGCCGGTGGGCGGTTCGAGGCGGGTGGAGGGGCCGCGGTCGCCGCCCCAGCCACCCTCGCCGCGGATGAAGATCTGGGCGTCGTTGGTCCACAGCGGGCCGTCGGCGTCGGCGACGTCGGTGCGCAGCACGAGGACGGCCGCGGTGCCCTTGTCGTGGACGGCGGCGATCCGGTTGGTCGCGGTGGCGGTACCCGTCGCCGGGAGGGGCCGGTGGATGACGAGGCTCTGGCCGCCGTGCAGGACGCGGGCCAGTTCGACCTCGATGCCGGGCATGGACAGGCCGCTGGTCACGCCGGGCTTTCCGCCCCCCGCGACGGTGGCGAAGCTCGGCAGGACGTGCAGCCGGGACTCCAGGGTGTAGCGCAGTTCGTCGGGGTCGGTGGCGGGGCTGCCCGCGCCGATGCCGAGGTGGTACAGCTGCACGTCCCTGTGGTCCCAGGAGATCTCGCCGGTCCGGGGTCCGGCGGCGAGCGCCTTGGCTGCGTCGATGGGCATGGGGCTCCTGATCGCCGGAGGAAGGACCTCGGTACGGCCGTCCGCACCGTCGGCCGCACCGAGGCCGTCTGGGGCCGGACCGGGCCGCGAACTGAAACGCGTTCCAGTCCCGCGCCCTCTGTATAGCCGAGGCCCCGGCACTTGTGAAGACTCCTGACACCGTGTCAGATCCGGTCGGGCCGGATCGGCGTGGCGGTGACATTTGTCCTGCCGGAGTCCGTACAACCGCCTCTGCCGCCGGCCCCGCCCGGTCCGTAACGTCGCTGCCATGACCACGCGGAGTCCGGGGGCCGTGCCCCAGGCCGGCGCAGTCGGGACGGAGGACGGAAACGTGTCCTGGAGGGACAAGCTCAAGTGCCGGTTCGAGGCGGTGCGGTCGGACGTCCGCGAGGCCCGGGAGCACCGGCGCCATTACCAGGCGAACAAGGGACGGCTGAAGGCCGAGTGGCGGGCGGCCCGGAAGGCGGGCGGTCCCGACGCGGTGGCCGGCCCGCCGCCCACCGGCTTCACCCTGCTGCCGTGGCTGCTGATGGGGATGGGCGCGTTCTCCCACCTCTTCCAGGGCCGCACGGCGAACCCGTGGATCGGTGGCCTGGGGCTGCTGACCTTCAACAGCCTCTACATCTACGTAACGTTCCGCTCGTTCGACAAGCACAAGCGCGAGGCCCTCTCCACCCGGGTCGCACTCGCCCTGCTGGCGGCCGTGACCTGCGCGCTCGCCGCCGGGTACGGCGACACCTGGCTGCTGTTCTTCCCGCTGCTCGGCCTCGCGACCGGCGCGGCCCTGCGGCTGTCGCACCTGCGGCCCGCCGGTACGGCCGTGGCGGTGCTGGCGGGTGCCGTGGCCTGCTTCCACGACGGCTGGGGCGGGCTCGACATCGCGTACGCCACGTGGATCTCGACGATGGTGACGGCCGCGATCATGCGCCTTTCCGAGGCGGTGCGGGAGCTGCGCGCCGCCCGTGAGGAGCTGGCCCGCCGGGCGGTCGAGAAGGAGCGGCTGCGTTTCTCCCGCGACCTGCACGACCTGCTCGGGCACACGATGTCGGTGATCGTCGTGAAGTCGGAGGCGGCCCGGCGGCTGGCGGGCCGTGACCTGGACGCCGCGCTGGCCCAGATCACGGACATCGAGGCCGTGGGCCGGCAGGCGCTGACGGAGATCCGGGAGGCCGTGACCGGCTACCGGCAGGGCAGCCTCGCCACGGAACTCGACCGGGCGCACTCGGTCCTGACGGCCGCGGGCGTCACCCTCGTGGTGAGCCGCTCCGGCCCGCCGCTCGGGACGCAGACGGAGGCGCTCCTGGGCTGGGTGGTCCGGGAGGCGGTCACCAACGTCGTACGGCACAGCGGGGCGGAGCGCTGCGTGATCACCCTGTCGGGCTGCGGGGAACGGCTGCGGCTGACGGTCTCCGACGACGGGGGCGGGGTGGGCGCTCCGGACGCGCCGGTGGACGGCGACGTCATGGCTTCGGTCGGTTCCGGCGGCACCGGGCTCACCGGGCTGACGGAGCGGCTCGCGGCGGCGGGTGGTTCGCTGACGGCAGGGTCGCGAGCCGGGGGCGGGTTCGAGGTGACGGCGGAGCTTCCGCTCGACGTGGAGGACGCACGGCCGGCGGGGGCGGGAGACTTTCGCAGCGACGCGGACGTGTACGTTGGCCGGTGATCCGCGCGACCACGTAGAGCACCGGCGACAACGGCCGGGGGAACGGGAGCACATGGGACGCGTCGCCGTCATCACCGCGCCGAACATCGGGTACCGCAACACGGGCATGCTGACCGTGGACCTGGCGTTCGAGTCCCTGCGGCGGCGGATGGACACCGCGTTCGACGCCACCTGGTACACGCTGCACACGCCGGAGACGGTGCCGCTGCGCGACGGCGCGCGCGGCATCGAGTTCCCGTTCCGCTTCCACCCGCTGGCCGAGCACCTCGACACACTCCGGGACCATGACGCGGTCGTCTTCTGGGGCGACTTCCTGCACACCCGGCACTACCTGGCGCAGGACGCGACGAACCGCCTGCTCGACTTCGGCTTCGCCACGGACCGGGACGACGCCCGGGGGCAGCTGAACCGCGCCCTGCTGTTCGCGGACCAGCCGGACGAGGTCCTCGCGCGGACCCTCAGCTACGGCGGCACGATCCTGCACAACACGCAGTCCGACTACGAGGACAAGGAGTACGGCCCGCTGTTCTCGCGCCTGGTGACCCGCAGCCACCGGATGTGGGTGCGGGATCCGCTCTCGGCGGCGAAGATCGCGCATCTGCGCCGGGACCGTACGACCGACCACTTCGGTTCGGACGCGGCGCTGCTCTCCCGCCCCGGCGACCTCGACCACCTCCCGGTCACCGAGTGGTCCCGGTCGGTCCCCGACGGCGGTGCGATCGGGGTCTTCCTGGGGGCCCGGACCCCGATCCCCGACTGGCTGCCCGGCTTCTGCCAGGGTTTGTCCGACCGCCTGGGCGTCCCGCTGGAGTGGCTGCCGTGGTTCGACCGGGAGGTCCCCGACCCGGTGCGCCACATCGCGGCCCGCCCGGGGAGTCCCACCGTCGGCGACCTGGTCGGGGTCCTGCCCCGCTACCGGCTGGTCGTCACGGACACCTACCACCTGGCGGTCAACTCCTGGGGCGCCGGCACCCCGGCGGTGTGCGTGGGCGCGCCCGAGCCGACGCCCAAGACGCACGACGACTACCTGACGCTGAGCGATGTGAAGAAGCACGTCTTCCACATGGCGTACGACGCGACGGACTTCTACCTGACCACCGAGGAGGGGCACGGGCAGGACCTGGACCGGATCGCCGGTCTCCTGGAGGGCGGCGGCGCCGATACGGTCGCGGCGCGCATCCGCGACCACGCGGACTACTCGGCGGCTTCCTTCATCCGGACGCTGACCTCGTTGCTGGACACCTGCCGACCCGACCCGGGCCCGTGACCGGGCGGCCCATCCGCGTCCTGCTCGCGGAGGACCAGGGCATGATGCGCGGCGCGCTCGCGCTGCTGCTGGGGATGGAGGACGACATCGAGGTCGTCGCGCAGGTCGCCGCGGGCGACGCGATCCTGGACGCGGCCCTCGCCCACCGCCCGGACGTCGCCCTCCTCGACATCGAACTGCCGGGCCGGAGCGGCCTGGACGCCGCCGCCGACCTGCGCGTGCGGGTCCCCGGCTGCCGGGTGCTGATCCTCACGACGTTCGGCCGCCCCGGCTACCTGCGCCGCGCCATGGAGGCGGGTGCCACCGGATTCCTGGTCAAGGACGGCCCCGTGGAGGAACTCGCCGCCGCCATCCGCCGGGTCCTGGCCGGCGAGACGGTCGTCGACCCCGCCCTGGCCACGGCCGCCCTCAGCGCGGGTCCCAACCCCCTCACAACCCGCGAGAGCGACGTGCTCAAGGCCTCCGCGGACGGCGCGACGGTCGCGGACATCGCAGCCGGGCTCCACCTGTCGGAGTCCACGGTCCGCAACTACCTGTCCTCCGCGATCGGCAAGACGGGCACCCGCAACCGCATGGAGGCCCTGCGCGAGGCCCGCCACCAGGGCTGGCTATGAGCCCTGCACCCGCTGGAACAACGCGGTCCACAGGAAGGACTCGCCGAAGCACTCCGACTCCTCCGGCTCGTCGCGCATCCGCCGCAGTTCGAGCTCGGTCATATCGGAGAAGATCCTGCGCAGCGCCTCGGGCGTGTAGGCGAGCCCTCCCCGCAGTCCCGCTCCCTCGCGGTAGAAGTCACCGTCGGACAGCTCCGACCCCATCCCTCCGTCCCCGGCGGCGAAGCAGGTGAGGCCGAACAGGCCGCCAGGCGCCAGGAGTTGTTCCAGCAGGGCGAGGTAGCTGACCCGGCGGTGCGGCGGGAGGTGGTGGAAGCAGCCGGAGTCATAGACGAGGTCGTACGGTCCGGTGAGTGCCCCGCCGGTGAGCGCGAAGGCGTCCCCACGATGGAACCGCACGCCCTTAACCCCCGCCTCACGAGCGCGTTCCCGGGCCCAGTCGACGGCTGCCGAGGACAGGTCGACCGCATCGACCTCGAAGCCGCGCGCAGCCAGATACAGCGCGTTGCGCCCGGGCCCGCACCCGAGGTCCAGCGCCCGTCCCCCGCCGACCGGACCCCGCTCCACGGCGGCCACCAGGCTTTCGTCCGGCTTTGCCACGAAGAACGGCACCGTCCGCGAGCGGTCGGCGTAGAAGCCGTCCCACCAGTCGGCTCCGCGGCCCGTCCACCGATCGGCCTCGGGGGCGAACAGCCCGTCGAGCAGGGCGAGTACGTCGTCTACGGTGCGTATGTTCCGGTCCATCCGGCCCCCCTTCCGCGTCCGCTGACGATACGTTCGGACCTCACGAAGGGCCAGGTCAGTGCCGCCTTTCGGAGTGATGAGGAGGCTCTGGGGCACCCATGCGGCGCGGGCGGGAGCCCCGCCGTCGGATCACCGCGCCCCCGGACCGGAACAGCGGCGGCTCGCCCGGGGAGGGCCCTCTCGCCCCCGTTCCGGGCCACGCCGCCCGTGGTTTTTTCAGGTGCCCTGGTGCTCCCTGGCCCGCCGCGGCAGCCACACCCACATCAGCACCATCCCGGCCACCAGCACCCCGGCGCCCACCCGGAACGCGAGGGCGTAGCCCTCCGTCAGGGCCTGGGGGGTCGTGCTGCCCGCCGATTCTGACGCCGCCAGGGTGGACAGGACCGCGAGCCCCAGGGAACCGCCCATCGTGCGGGACGTGTTGACGAGGCCGGAGACCAGGCCCGCCTCCTCGGGGGCCGCGCCGGAGGTGGCCAGGGAGGCGAGGGGGGTCGCCGCCAGGCCCGCGCCGAGCATCATGAGGACGCCGGGGAAGAGAATCACCGTGGCGTAGGAGCCGTCGGCGGTCATCGTGGACTGCCAGGCGAAGCCGGCCACGGCGACCAAGGTGCCCAGCGCGGCGACGTTGCGCGGGCCGACCGGCCGCATCAGGCGGGGTGCGAGCTTCGAGCCGAGGATGACGGCGAGGGAGCTCGGGACCAGGGCCAGGCCGGCCTCGAGCGGGGTGTAGCCGAGGACGTTCTGCGCGTAGAGGGTCATGAAGAACCACATGCAGAACATCGCCGAACCGCACAGGAACATCGAGACGTTGGCCGAGGAGACCGAGCGGACGCGCAGCAGGCCGAGCGGCATCAGCGGGCTCGCCGTGCGGGCCTCGACGGCGAGGAACGCCCCGAGCAGGACCAGCCCGGCGAGCAGCGGCAGCAGGGTGGCCGGTGCCGTCCAGCCCGCCGCCTCCGTCTGGGAGATGCCGTAGGCCAGCGTGCCGAGGCCGGCCGTCACGAGCAGCGCGCCCGGCAGGTCGAGGCGGCGGCCGTCCCCGGCCCGGCCCTCGGTGAGGAACCAGGCGGCGGCGCACAGCACCACGGCGCCGACGGGCACGTTGATGAGCAGCACCCAGCGCCAGGACAGCGTCTCCACCAGCAGCCCGCCGACCAGGCCGCCCGCCGCGCCGCCGCCGGCCCCGACGGCCGTCCAGGTCCCGATGGCCCGGGCCCTTGCGGCGCCCTCCGGCACCGACGCCGTGAGGATCGTCAGCGTCGAGGGCGCCAGCACGGCCGCGCCCAGCCCCTGCACGGCCCGCGCCAGGAGCAGCTGCCAGTCGTCCTGTGCCAGCCCGCCGGCCGCCGAGGCCAGGGTGAACAGGCCGAGCCCGACGAGGAACATCCGTTTGCGGCCGTAGAGGTCCCCGGCGCGCCCGCCGAGCAGCATGAACCCGGCGAAGGCGATGGCGTAGGCGTTCACCACCCATTGCAGGCCCTGCTCGCCGAGTCCCAGCCCGGTCCGCATCGACGGCAGCGCCACGTTGACGACGGAGACGTCCAGGACGACGAGGAACTGACCGGCGCAGGTGAGCGCCACGACGAGCCAGGTGGGAGGCGCGGTGCGGCGGGGCGTGCGGGTTATTTCGGCGGCTTCGAGCATGGGTGTCATGCTCTCAACCGCTCCACACCCCCTGCATCGGGATTTCGACCTAGGGCTTCGTGCGGGCATGCGGGGCCCTTCCCCAAGAAAAGGTCAAGTTTTCGTTAGGGTGCCAAAGCAACGGAATAGTTGCCTGGACGTACGAGGTTCAGATCCCACGTAACCCGACGCTCCCCGGCCTGGAGGCCCTTTTCCATGACGCAGACGACGACAGACCGCCCGGCCGGCAGAGCGAGCGGGGCCGTTGTCCCGGTGCTCGCCTTCGCGGGCATCGTTGTCGCGGTGATGCAGACCCTGCTCGTGCCGGTGATCAAGGATCTGCCGCAACTGCTGGACACCTCCCCCAGCAACGCCACGTGGGTCCTCACTTCGACGCTCCTCTCGGGCGCGGTGGCCACCCCGATCATGGGCCGCCTGGGCGACCTCTACGGCAAGCGCCGCATGCTGATCCTGAGCCTGGCCGTGATGGTCGTGGGCGCCCTGGTCAGCGCGCTCACCAGCGATCTGCTGCTCATGATCGCCGGTCGTACGCTCCAGGGCTTCGCGATGGGCGCCATCCCGCTCGGCATCGGCCTGATGCGCGACATGCTGCCCCGCGAGAAGCTCGGCTCGGCGATGGCCCTGATGAGCTCCTCCATAGGCGTCGGCGGCGGCCTCGCCCTGCCCGCCGCCGCCCTGGTCGCCCAGCACAGCGACTGGCACTCCCTCTACTACGGCGCCGCCGGCCTCGGCCTGCTCGCGATCGCCCTCACGCTCCTCGTCGTGCCGGAGTCCCCGATGCGCGCCGAGGGCACCTTCGACCTGCCGGGCGCGATCGGCCTGTCCGCCGGGCTCGTGCTGTTCCTGCTGCCGATCACCAAGGGCAGCGACTGGGGCTGGGCCTCCGGCACCACGCTCGGCCTGTTCGCCGCCTCGGCGGTCGTGCTCGTGCTGTGGGGCGTGATGGAGCTGCGCCTGAAGGCCCCGCTGGTCGACCTGCGCACCACGGCCCGCCCGGCCGTCCTCTTCACCAACCTCGCCTCGATCATGGTCGGCGTCTCCTTCTACGTCGTCTCCCTGGTCCTGCCCCAGCTGCTCCAGCTGCCGAAGTCCACCGGCTACGGCCTCGGCCAGTCGATGGTCGTCGCGGGTCTGCTCGTCGCGCCGCTCGGCCTGACGATGATGTTCACGGCGCCCGTCTACGCCCGGCTGTCCGCGAAGTACGGCCCCAAGGTCACCCTGATCCTCGGCCTGCTGATCATCGCGATCGGCTACGGCGCCGGCCTCGGCCTGATGAGCGCCGCCTGGCAGAGCCTGGTCATCTCGGTCCTGCTGGGCGCGGGCATCGGCCTGGCCTACTCCTCGCTGCCCGCCCTGATCGTGGGCGCGGTCCCGGCGTCGGAGACGGGTGCGGCCAACGGTCTCAACACCCTGATGCGCTCCATCGGCACGTCGGTGTCGAGTGCCGTGATCGGCATGGTGCTGGCGAACACCGCGGACAACGTCGGCGGCGTCGAGATCCCGACCATGCACGGCTTCCGGGTCTCGTTCCTGATCGCGACGGGCGCGGTGGCCGTGGGCCTGCTCCTGGCGCTGTTCCTGCCGGGCCGGCGGCCGTCGGACAAGCCGCAGTTGCGGGCCAGCAGCGAGGAGGACGCGGTGCTGGAGCGCGCCGAGGAGGTGCTGCGCGGCTTCCGCGGCCGGGTGCTGGCGGCCGACGGCTCCCCGGTCGCCCGCGCCAAGGTCACGCTGATCGACCGCCGTGGCCGCCAGGCCGGTGCGACGCTCTCCGCCGAGGACGGCAGCTACGCGCTCACCGTCCCCGACCGGGGCTCCTACGTCGTGGCCGCCCGGGCCACGGGCCACGCCCCGCTCGCCTCGTCCGCGACCCACACGGGCGACGAGCGCCCGGTCGACCTGGACCTGTCGCTGCCGGGCGAGACGGTCCCCGCCTGACCTGCCGCCCGGCCCCGTTACTCACCGGTACCCCCTGTCGTCCCGCGGCAGGGGGTACGGCACGATGGCGCCCTGACCGTCGTACGACCGAGAGGAAGCCCATGCCCGCGGCGCCGAAGCCCGAGATCCTGGCCGCGTTCGAGGCGGCGAAGGGGTTCATGCCCGCCGGCGAGGGTCTGGCGCTCTACGCGGCGGCCGTGGAGGCCGGGCGGCTCGGACTGCCGTTGCTGGAGGTCGGCACGTACTGCGGCCGGTCCACGATCCTGCTCGCCGACGCGGCCCGCGAGGCCGGGGTCAGCGCGCTCACCGTCGACCACCACCGCGGCAGCGAGGAGCAGCAGCCGGGCTGGGAGTACCACGACCCGGAGACGGTCGACCCCGAGGTCGGCCTGATGGACACGCTGCCCACGTTCCGCCGCACGCTGCACCGGGCGGGCCTGGAGGAGCACGTGGTGGCGCTGGTCGGGCGCTCCCCGCGGATCGCCGCGTTCTGGCGGACGCCGCTGGGCTTCGTCTTCATCGACGGCGGCCACACCGACGAGCACGCCACGGCCGACTACGAGGGCTGGGCGCCGCACGTCGCCGAGGGCGGGCTGCTGCTCATCCACGACGTCTTTCCCGACCCGCAGGACGAATTCACCGGCCAGGCCCCTTACCGGATCTACCTCCGGGCCCTCGCCTCCGGCGCGTTCACCGAGGTCTCGGCGACGGACTCGCTGCGGGTGCTGCGGCGCACGGGCCCGGGCATCTGACGCACCGGCACGCGCCGGGCGGCTGGGCGGGTGAACCGCACCCCCGGCACCCCTTCCCGGTCGGCCCACGGGCGGCGTGGCGAGTCGGCGGGCGGGAGCCACTGCCCAAGGATCCGGGCGCGTGGCACACACCTTCGAAGAGCTCGTGGAGAAGCAGCGCGCGGCGGACGAGGCGTACGCGCGCGTGCGTCACCTCCAGGACGCGTACGGGCCGCCCACCCAGACCAAGTGGAGCGGCCAGCAGACCACCACCTGGGAGACGGCCTGGCGTGCCTGGCGCGATCTCGCCCGGGACGTCCAGGCGGCGGTGACCGGGTACGCGAAGCAGGAGGGCACACCGCGCCAGGAGGTGGAGGCGCGGGTGAAGGAGGCGGTACGGCACGGGGACGGCGGCGGGAACGGTGCGTAGCCGCCACCCGCCGGGCCGTCCTCGGGCCGCCGCCCCCGCTCACGGCCGCTAGGGTGGCTGGCGTGTCGTACGTAGGCCCGGACTTCGAACCTCCCCAGCCCCGCCGCCGCCGCGGCCCCCTGACCGTCGCGCTCGCCGCGCTGGTGCCGGGGGTGCTGCTCGGCTGGCTGGTGTACGAGACGGTGGGCGGCCCGGGGGACGACGGGGGGTCGGGACGGGCGAGCGCGCGGTCCTCCTCGCCCGCCGCGTCGAGCGCGCCCTCCGACGACGCCAAGGAGCCGAGCGCCTCCCCGAAGCCCACGGCCACGCCCTCGGCCTCCGCGCCCGCCGCCTCCGGCCCGCTCAAGGGCAAGGTCGTCGTCATCGATCCGGGGCACAACCCGGACAACTTCCAGCACGCCTCCGAAATCAACCGCAAGGTGAACATCGGGACGAACTCGAAGGAGTGCGACACCACGGGCACATCCACCAACGACGGTTACACCGAGGCGAAGTTCACGCTGGACGTCGCGCACCGGATGCGCACGCTCCTTCAGGCGCAGGGCGCCACGGTGAAGCTGACACAGGACGGCGACCGGCCGTTCGGGCCGTGCGTGGACGAGCGGGCCCGGATCGGCAACCAGGCGAAGGCCGACGCCGTGGTCTCGATCCACGCGGACGGCTCGGGCGCCGGCAACCGAGGCTTCCATGTGATCCTGCCCGGCGCGGTCCATGCGGGCGCCGCGGACACCCGGGCGATCGTCGGCCCCTCGCGCGACCTCGGCGAGAACGTCGCGGGCCGCTTCGTGGCCGTCACCGGCAGCGCGCCCTCCAACTACATCGGCGACGGCGGCGGACTCGTCACGCGTAAGGACCTGGGCGGTCTCAATCTGTCAACGGTTCCCAAGGTGTTCATCGAGTGCGGCAACATGCGCGATAGCAAGGACGCGGCGTTGCTCACCAGCGGCGCCTGGCGACAGAAGGCGGCGCAAGGAATCTCTGAGGGAATCGTGAGTTTCCTGCGCGGGTAGGTGTGGACCGGCAGATCCCGGCGGACACCCTGATCCGGCGGACGATAGGGTCCTCCTTACGATGAGGGGCCACCCCCGCGCTTCACACCGAGTCCGGACGGCGGCATGGTGACAGCGACGCCTCTACCGACGATGAGACGACCTACGAAGGACCTGAAGTGAATATCCGCTCCCTCACTCGGGGCGACGGCGTGGTGATCGGAGCAGCGGTATTGCTGTTGATCGCGTCGTTCCTCGACCTCTACTCGTTCGACAATGTCCCCGACAGCGTCGACCTCCCCATGCTGTGGGGCAGCGGCCCGGTCGTGTTCAGCGTCGTGCTGGCCGGGATCATCGGCGCCGCGCTCGTCGTCGTCTCCCGGGGCCTGCCGCAGGCCCCGAAGATCGCGGGGATCGAGCTGGGCCAGTTCGGTGCCGCCTTCACGGTGTTCGCCGCGTGGAGCGCCCTCGGCAACATCTTCGACGTGACCGGTGGCTACGACAACATCGAGGGGACCAACTCCGAGTTCCTCCCGAGCCCTGGCATCGGCATGATCCTCGCCCTCATCGCCACGCTGCTGATGGCCGCCGCCGCCCTCACCACGCCCCTCGTCCCGGCCCTCAAGGCCGCCCTCCTCCCGGCTCCCCGCCCGGCCGCCCCGCAGCCCTACGGCGCCCAGCCCCCCGGTGGTTACGGCTACCCGGGCGCGCAGCAGCCCGGTGGCTACGGCCAGCCGCAGCCGGGGCAGCCGTACGGCGGCCAGCCGCAGCCCCAGCAGGCGCAGGCCCAGGCTCCGCAGCCGCCGGCCGGGGACTTCTCCCCGTTCTGGTTCGCGGTGCCGGTGCCGCGGCCGCTGTTCGCGGAGGACGGCTCGCCCACCCCGATCGCCGAACTCGCCCCGGGTACCTGGTACCTGGCCGTCGAGCAGCGCGGAGCGGCCCTGGTCGCCCAGACGCAGGACGGCCGCCGCGGTGTCCTCCAGGACACGTCGGGCATCCAGCGCGGCTGAGCCCCACGGCCACGCTCGGCCCCTCGCCCTTCCGGGCGGGGGGCCGTTGCCGTACAGTCGGCGTCCCGTCAACTGACACACCGTCAGGAGTCAGGTATGCGGCTCGGTCTCGCGCTCGGCTACTGGGGCCGCGGTCCCTCCCCCGACCACGTACGCCTCGCGCAGGAGGCCGAACGGCTCGGCTACGACTCGGTGTGGACGGCGGAGTCCTGGGGCTCGGACGCGTTCACCCCGCTCACCTGGATCGCGGCGCACACCTCCCGCATCCGGCTCGGCACGGCGGTCGCGCAGATGGCGGCCCGCTCCCCGGCCACGACCGCGATGCACGCCCTCACCCTGGACCACCTCTCCGGCGGCCGCGTGCTGCTGGGCCTCGGCCTCTCCGGCCCGCAGGTCGTCGAGGGCTGGTACGGCCGCCCGTTCCCCGCCTCACCGCTCACCGCCACCCGCGAGTACGTCGACGTCGTACGGCAGGTGCTGCGCCGCGAGGCCCCCGTCGAACTGGCCGGCCGCTTCCATTCCCACCCCTACCGCGGCCCGGACGCCACGGGCCTCGGCAAGCCCCTCAAGCCGATCACCCACCCGCTGCGCGCCGATCTGCCCGTCCTGCTGGGCGCCGAGGGCCCGAAGAACGTCGCCCAGACGACCCGGATCGCCGACGGCTGGCTGCCGCTGTACTGGTCGCCGAACCGGCCGGAGGTCTACGGCCCGGCCCTGGCGGAGCTGCCCGAGGGATTCATGGTGGCGCCGATGACACAGGTCCGGGTGTGCGACGACGTCGCCGAGGGGCTGCTGCCCGTCAAGGCGATGCTCGGCTTCTACATCGGCGGCATGGGCCACGCGGCCCGCAACTTCCACGCCGACCTGATGGCGCGCATGGGCTACGAGGAGGAGGCCCGCCGGATCCAGCGGCTGTTCCTCGACGGCCGCCGCGAGGAGGCCGTGCTCGCCGTCCCCGACGCCTTCGCCGACGAGATCTCCCTGGTCGGGCCGCGTGAACGCATCGCCGAGCGGCTGGAGTCGTGGCGGAAGGGCCCGGTGACCGACCTCCTCGTGCTCAGCCCCGACCCTCATACCCTGCGGATACTCGCGGAGTTGAACTCCTGAGCGAATCGGCGGGTTTCATCCAGAGTTCAAGGGCAATCCGGAAAGCATGTCCCCTCGATATCGCAACGGTGCGAATCAGGCCGGCACGATCGTCGCGGTCGTGGCCGACATCATGGCCCTCATCCTGGGTCTCTGGATCCTGATGTACCTACTGGACGCCAACCCCGGCAACTCTTTCGTCCAGTTCATCCACGACGCGGCCCGCTGGCTCGCCGGCTGGTCGCACGACCTGTTCACCTTCGACGAGGCGTGGGCCCGAGTGGTCTGCGGCTACGGCCTGGCGGCGGTGGTGTACCTGTTCGTCGGGCACGCCATCGCCAGTCGAGCACACCGGCACTGAGAACGCCGTTCAGGGGCTCGCCCTCAGGGGCGCGGGGAACTGCGCGAGCAACCACACACCACGCGCGCCCGCAAACCCGGCGAGCCCCCGAGCGCTCAGGCGCAGCAGTCCGAGTCCAGACCCACGGGCAAGTCCCCACCGAACACCCGGCACGTGGCCTCGTGCCCACCCAGCGCGGCCACCGCCAGCAACAACGATCCCGCCGTCCACGTCGTCAACTCCCGCGGCCAGATCGCGTCGTCGTCGAACACGTACCCGGTCCAGTACAGCCCGCTGCCCTCGTCCCGCAGATGCTGGATCGACTGCAGGATCTCCAGCGCCCGGTCGGACTCCCCCATCGCCCACAGCGCGAGCGCGAGTTCGGCCGACTCACCCCCCGTCACCCACGGGTTGGGAACGACACAGCGCACCCCCAGCCCGGGGACGACGAACCGGTCCCAGTCCTCCTCGATCCGGGCCTTGGCCTCCGCGCCGGTCAGGGCGCCGCCGAGCACCGGGTAGTACCAGTCCATCGAGTACCGGTTCTTGTCGAGGAACCGCTCGGGGTGGTGGCGTATGGCGTGCCGCAGCGCGCCCGCCGCCAACTCCCAGTCCGGTTGCGGCTCTTCCCGCTGCTCGGCGATGGCCAGTGCGCAGCGCAGCGCGTGGTGGATGGAGGAGCTGCCCGTCAGCAGGGCGTCCGTCGTCTCCGTGCCGTCGTCGTCGCGCCTCCAGCCGATCTGTCCGCCGGGCTGCTGGAGACGCAGCACGAACTCCACCGCCGCGTACACCGCCGGCCACATCCGGTCCAGGAACGCGTCGTCGCCGGTGGAGAGATGGTGGTGCCAGACGCCCACGGCTATGTAGGCGACGAAGTTGGTCTCCCGGCCCCGATCGGTGACCGCGTCGGCCTCGCCGTCGGTGTAGGCCGCGTACCAGGAGCCGTCCTCGTTCTGGTGCCGGGCCAGCCACAGATAGGCCCGCTCGGCGGCCTCGTGCTCGCCGGCCGTGTCCAGGGCCATGGCCGCCTCGACGTGGTCCCACGGGTCGAGGTGGTGCCCCCGGAACCACGGGATCGCACCGTCCTCGCGCTGCACGGCGAGGATGCCGGCGACGGTCGCTGCGGCCTCCCCCGCGGTGAGGACCCCGGGCAGGACCAGATGTTCCGTCCGGGGAGTGGTCACTTGGCGTCCGCCCCGGTCTCGGCCAGACGCGGCAGGTGCGGCTTGGTCGCGTACGCCACGAAGCTCTTGCCGATCAGCGGGTTCAGCGCCTGCTCGGCGACCCGGGTGGCCAGCGGCTTCTTCATGATGTCCCAGACGAGCAGCTTGTGGTACGCCCGCACCGGCAGGGCCTTGTCGTTGTCGACGCCGAAGGCGCACTTGAGCCACCAGTAGGGCGAGTGCAGGGCGTGGGCGTGGTGCGTGCCGTAGGGCTCCAGGCCGGCCTCGCGGATCTTCTCCAGCAGTTCGTCCGCCTTGTAGATGCGGATGTGGCCGCCCTCGACCTCGTGGTAGGCGTCGGAGAGGCTCCAGCAGACCTTCTCGGGGCCGTAGCGCGGAACGGTGACGGCGATGCGCCCGCCGGGCTTGAGCACCCGCACCATCTCCGCGAGGACACCCTTGTCGTCCGGGATGTGCTCCATCACCTCGGAGATGATCACGACGTCGAAGGACTCGTCGGGGAAGGGCAGCGCGAGGGCGTCGCCCTCCATCGCCGTGGCGGTGGCGCCCTCGGGGGCCTCGCCGGCTTCCTTCATCGCCGCGAACCACTTCGCGACCTCGCGGATCTCCTCGGCGTTCTGGTCCAGCGCCACGACCTGCGCGCCACGCCGGTAGCACTCGAAGGCGTGCCGCCCGGCACCGCAGCCGAGATCCAGGACACGATCACCCGGGGCGAGCGGGAACCGGGAGAAGTCGACGGTCAGCACGTGGCCCTGCTTTCGGAGTTGACGCCTTCTACATCTGCCGGGGCTGCCGAGACAGCACCTGCCGTACCTGCGGGGGCTGCCGAGACAGCACCTGCCGTGCCCGCGGGGGCTGCCGAGACAGCACCTGCCGTGCCCGTGAGGGCTGTGGGGACAGCACCCGTCGAGGGGACCGAACGGCCGGAAACCCGCGGCACGGTGCCGGTCCCGGCCCTGTCGATCTCCTCGCGGTAGCGGGCCACCGTGCCCTCCGCCGCCCTCGCCCAGGTGAAGTGACGCAGTACCCGCTCCCGCCCGGCCGCGCCGAGGCGGGCGCGCAGGTCCGGGTCGGCCAGCAGGCGGCCCAGGCCGGCGGCCAGCGCGCCCGCGTCGCCTGGCGGTACCGCCAGGCAGGTCTCGCCGTCGCGGCCGGCGACCTCGGGTATGGCGCCACCGGTCGTGGCGAGCAGGGGCGTGCCCGTCGCCATGGCCTCGGCGGCCGGGAGCGAGAAGCCCTCGTAGAGCGACGGCACGCACGCGACCTGCGCCGAGCGCACGAGGTCGACGAGTTCCGCGTCGGAGATGCCCTTGACGAACTCGACGGCACCGGCGAGGCCGTACCGCTCCATCGCCTGGGCGACGGGCCCTTCGGTGGGCCGCTTGCCGACGACGACGAGATGGGCACCGGGGTGCTCGGTCCGGACCTTGGCGAGCGCCTCGACGAGGTGCACCAGGCCCTTCAGCGGCACGTCCGCGCTGGACGTCGTCACGATCCGGCCCGGCACGACCGGCACCGACGGATTCGGCGAGAACAGGTCGGTGTCGGCGCCGATGTGAACCACGTGGATGCGGTCCCGCCGGACGCCGAGGTGGTCGACGATCTCCTGCTGCGAGGTGCCGGACACGGTGAGCACGGACGGCAGGCGGCGCGCGACGCGTTTCTGCATGCGTGTGAAGGCGTACCAGCGCCGCACCGAGGCGCGCCGCTTCCAGCCGTCCGCCGCGTCCAGCTCCAACTGCCGGTCGACGGTGATGGGGTGGTGGATGGTCGTGACCAGGGGCGCGCCGACATCGCCCAGCAGGCCGTAGCCGAGGGTCTGGTTGTCGTGCACGACGTCGAACTCGCCGCGCCGGGCGCGCAGCAGGCGGCGGGCGCGCAGCGAGAACGTGAGCGGTTCCGGGAAGCCGCCGGTCCACATCGTCGCGACTTCCATCGCGTCGATCCAGTCGCGGTACTCGCCGCGCTTCGGTGTGCGGAAGGGGTCCGGCTGGCGGTACAGGTCGAGGCTGGGCAGCTCGGTGAGGCTCAGCCCGTCGTAGCCCTCGTCGAGGACCGGATACGGCTGGGAACCGATGACCTCGACCCGGTGGCCGAGGCGGGCCAGTTCGCGCGAGAGGTGCCGGACGTAGACGCCCTGCCCGCCGCAGAACGGGTTCCCTTTATAGGTGAGGAGCGCGATGTTGAGCGGTCGCAAGCCGTCGGCAGCGGGGCCTTGAGGAGCCCCGGCCTCCCTGGCCTCAGCGGTCACTCCGGGCCCCCTTCTCCCTGCACTGTCCCGCGAGATTACGCCGGGACGCTAATCTAGAACAAGTTTCAGACTTGATCGTCCGGAGGCTCTGAATCTACCGGCAGGTAAGGGTGCCGTGAGCAGTGGATCAGGTGATTCACGCCACGACCGGCACCGTGCCATGCTGTGTGATCACTCGTCCTCACGGACGGTCACGGAACGGGACCGACCCATGCCCGCGGAAGCCAAGGTGAGCGCCAAGGTGAACAAGCCGGCCAAGGTGGAAGCCAGAGCGGCAGCGCCCGCCTCCCCGCCCCTCACGGAGCGGCAGGAGGCCCGCCGCCGCCGCATCCTGCACACGAGTGCCCAGCTGGCCAGCCGGGGCGGCTTCGACGCCGTGCAGATGCGCGAGGTCGCGGAGTCCTCCCAGGTGGCGCTCGGCACGCTGTACCGCTATTTCCCGTCCAAGATCCACCTGCTGGTCGCCACCATGCAGGACCAGTTGGAGCACATGCACGGCACGCTGCGGAAGAAGCCCCCGCAGGGCGAGACGGCCGCCGAGCGGGTCGCGGAGACGCTGATGCGGGCCTTCCGGGCGTTGCAGCGCGAGCCGCATCTGGCCGACGCGATGGTCCGGGCGCTGACCTTCGCCGACCGCAGCGTGAGCCCGGAGGTCGACCAGGTCTCCCGCCAGACGACGGCGATCATCCTGGACGCGATGGGCCAGGAGAACCCGACCCCGGAGCAGCTGTCGGCGGTCCGGGTCATCGAGCACACCTGGCACTCGGCGCTGGTCACCTGGCTGTCGGGCCGCGCCTCGATCGCCCAGGTGAAGATCGACATCGAGACGGTGTGCCGCCTGATCGACCTGACGGCGCCGACCGGCCCGTAGATCCCCGGGCACGGCAAGGACCTACGAGACGGGTTCCCTTCGCCGGTATGGTCCGGATCAGGTGATGGGGGTCGCCTCGGGGTGCCGCGTTTCGGCCCGGCTCCCTTACGCCTCTCAGCCCTACCGTCGCAGTCGGCACCAGCGGAAGCCAGCTTCGCTTCCCGCCGACGTCGGCCACTCCGGTCGGACTCCCTCACTCGCCTCGTAGGCCGACTTCCAGGATAGAACGCCCCCAGGGGAATGAAACCCCCTCAACCATGATTTTCCGGGCACTTCCCGGCCTGCCCCCCGCTCTACTCCTCGGGCGGGAACACCGCCTCCCCGCTGTCCCCGAGCGTGATCGTGATCGCCTCCGTCGGACAGCTCTCCGCCGCCTCCAGCACCCGCTCGTTCGCGTCCATGTCCGGAGCGGCGGGACGGGACTGCCGGGCGGCGTCCAGATGGAAGCCGCCCGGCGCGTGGTGGAGGCACTGCGCGGAGCCGATGCACAGGGAGCGGTCCACCTCGACGTGCCAGCGGTCGCCCATCGCTACGCGTCCGCCGGCAGGTGGATCATCTTGTGCTCCAGGTACTCGCCGTACCCCTCGGGCCCGAACTCCCGCCCCAGGCCCGAGTTCTTGTAGCCGCCGAAGGGGCCCAGCATGTCCAGGCTGAAGGTGTTGACGGAGTACGTGCCCGTGCGGACCTGGCGGGCGATGTCGATGCCGTGCTCGACGTCCGCGGTCCAGACGCTGCCGCTCAGCCCGTAGTCGGAGTCGTTGGCGATCTTCACGGCGTCGGACTCGTCGTCGTAGGGGAGCAGGCAGATCACCGGGCCGAAGATCTCCTCGCGGGCGATGCGCATGGAGTTGTCGACGTCGCCGAAGAGGGTGGGTTCGACGTACCAGCCGCGGTCGAGGCCGGCCGGGCGTCCGCCGCCGGTGAGGATCTTGGCGCCCTCCTCCTGCCCGATGCGGATGTAGTCGAGGTTGCGCCGCTGCTGCCGCCGGGCGACCAGCGGGCCGACCTGGGTGGCCGGGTCCAGCGGGTCGCCGACCGCCAGGGCGCCCGCGGCGGCGGCGAGGGCCTGGGCGAACTCGTCGTAGCGGGAGCGCGGCAGGAGGATGCGGGTCTGGGCGACGCAGGCCTGGCCGTTGTTCATCCAGGCCGCGGGGGCGATGCCCGCGACGGCCGTCTCGACGTCCGCGTCGGGCAGGACGACGGCCGCGGACTTGCCGCCGAGTTCGAGCGTCACGCGGGTGAGGTTGCGGGCGGCCACCTCCATGACGCGCTTGCCGGCCGCGACCGACCCGGTGAAGGACACCTTGTCGACGCCGGGGTGCCCGACCAGGTACTCGCTCACCTCCCGGTCGGCGGGCAGGATCGACAGCACGCCCTCCGGCAGCCCGGCCTCGCGGGCGATCTCGCCGAGCAGATAGGCGTCGAGCGGGGACTCGGGCGACGGCTTGAGGACGACCGTGCAACCGGTGAGCAGCGCGGGGGCGAGCTTGGCGGCGGCGACGAACTGCGGCACGTTCCAGGGGACCACGGCGGCCACGACCCCGACGGGCTCGCGCCGCACGAGAATCCTGCCCAGGACGCCGTCGCGCCGCTCCTCGTGCGTGAAGCTGCGGGCGACCGTGATCGCCGAGTCCCAGACCATCACCGCGCCGAGGGCCTGGGCGAGGACGCTCCAGGAGTAGGGCGAGCCGTTCTGGGCGGAGATCAGGCGGGCGATCTCGTCGTGCCGGACGGTGACGGCGTCCTTGATCCGGCCCACGACCTCGATCCGCTCGTCGAGGCTCATGCGCGGCCAGGGCCCCTCGTCGAACGCCCGCCGCGCCGCCGCCACGGCCCGGTCCACATCCGCCGTCGAGGCGTGCGGGACGCGTCCGATGACCTCCTCGGTGTGCGGCGAGATCACCTCGATGACGTCCTGGCCCAGGGGGTCGGTCAACTCCCCGCCGATGAACAGCTGTCCGTGTTCTACGAGCTCGGTCATGGCCGACTGCCTCCCCGGGAGCGTTCTCTGACGGTTCATCAGGTACGCCCACTGATACCAGCCCCACCCCGAGGAGTCCACGGACCGCGCACCACGGGAAGGCTCCTCGCTGGAACCCGTTCTAGTTATAGTGGCGGGGAGCCGGCGACGGGGGGAGCCCATGACACAGGTGACCGACCACGGCGGAGGCGTCCGCTCCCTCCGGGTCCCGATCCCGGACAACCCGCTCGGCCACACGCTGGTGTACGTCGTCGACACCGACCGCGGCCCGGTGCTGATCGACACCGGCTGGGACGACCCGGAGTCCTGGGACACCCTCGCGGAGGGCCTCACGGCCTGCGGCACCTCGGCCGCCGAGATCCACGGCGTGGTCATCACCCACCACCACCCCGACCACCACGGCCTGTCCGGCCGGGTCCGTCGGGCGTCGGGCGCGTGGATCGCGATGCACGCGGCGGACACCGCGGTCGTACGGCGGACCCGCGAGGCCCGCCCCGAGCGCTGGTTCACGTACATGGCGGCCAAGCTCACCGCGGCCGGTGCCCCCGAGGAGCACATCGCGCCCCTGCGGCAGCCCCGCCACCGCACCCTGCCCGGCCTCTCCCCCGCCCTGCCCGACCGCGACATCGTCCCCGGCGAACTCCTGGCGCTGCCCGGCCGCCGGCTGCGCGCGATCTGGACCCCGGGACACACACCGGGCCACGTCTGCCTCCACCTGGAGGAGGACCATCCGGCCCGACTCCCGGGCCGGGGACGCCTGTTCTCCGGCGACCACCTGCTGCCCGAGATCACTCCGCACATCGGCCTCTACGAGGATCCCGAGGACACTGGGGGTCCCCCCTGCTCGAGCGAAGCCGAGAGCTTGGGGGACGTCACCGACCCCCTGGGCGACTACCTCGACTCCCTCGAACGCGTCGGCCGACTGGCCCCCGCCGAGGTCCTCCCCGCCCACCAGCACCCCTTCTCCGACACCGCAGCCCGTGTGAGGGAGTTGCTCACCCACCACGAGTCCCGCCTGACCGACCTGCTGGCCCTGCTCGCCGAACCCCTCACCCCCTGGCAGCTCGCCGAGCGCATGGAGTGGAACCGCCCCTGGTCCGACATCCCGCACGGCTCCCGCACCATCGCCGTCTCGGAGGCCGAGGCGCATCTGCGGCGACTGGTGAAGCTGGGCCGGGCGGAGGCGGTGCCGGGGAGCGAGCCGGTGACGTACGTGGCGGTGTGACGAGACCCGACACGGCCACTGGGATCTCCTGCTTCACGACCTCCCGCGTCGACGGTTACGAGGGCGGCGTCGTCCCGGCGCCGGGCCGCCGGTGCAGATCGGGCACTACGAGGACACGTTCCACCGGGCGGGCGGGGGTCTGGCTGCTCGCCTCGCGGACCCTTCACCTGCCCTTCGGAGGACCCACACCGCGATCGAACGTGCCCGCGTCATAGGGCTCTTGACGCTGCGGAGCGCCCCTAGGATGGTCGGAAGCAACGCTCGCACCGGGAGAGACGCCCATGGGCACCGAAGAGGCCGCACGCACGACGACCGGCAGCGGGGCCCTGGACGGCGGGTGCGCCGGGCCCATGGTGCCGCGCCTGGCCCTCGGGGCCCGGCTGCGCGCACTGCGGGAGGAACGGGGCATCGGCCGAGCGGACGCGGGGCACGTCATCCGCGCCTCCTCCTCCAAGATCAGCCGGATGGAGGCCGGCCGCCACGGCTTCAAACTGCGCGACGTCGCCGATCTGCTCACCCTCTACGGCGTCACGGACGAGGCCGAGCGCGCCACCCTGCTGGCGCTCGCCGAGCAGGCCAACACCCCTGCCTGGTGGCGGTCGTACAGCGATGTCGTGCCCGCCTGGACGCAGACCTATCTCGGAGCCGAGCAGGCGGCGAGTCTCATCCGCTGCTTCCGGGTGCAGCGCGTCCCCGGCCTGTTGCAGACCGCCGACTACGCCCGGGCCGCCGTGCGGCTCGTGCACCCGGACGCCGGTGCGGCGGAGATCGACCGCCGGGTCGCCCTGCGGATGGCCCGCCGGCGGATCCTGCACCGGCAGCCGGCGACCCGGCTGTGGGCGGTGATCGACGAGGCGGCGCTGCGCCGCCCGGTGGGCGGCATCCGGGTCATGCGGGACCAGCTCAGGCATCTCATCGAGATCTGCCGGCTTCCGCATGTGACGGTGCAGATCCTGCCGTTCGCCGCGGGCGCTCACGCCGGGGAGGGCGGCCCGGTCACCATTCTGCGGCTGCCCGGCGGGCAGTTGCCCGACGTGGTCTACCTGGAGCAGCTCACCGGCGCCCTCTACCCCGACCGGCCGGCCGAGATCGAGTGCTACTGGGACGCCATGAACCGGCTGGTGGTCGAAGCCGAGTCGCCGGACGAGACTCCGACCATCCTGCATCGCGTCCTTCAGGAGACCTGAGGGTCAGCGCTTGAGGGCGACGCCGCCGTACTGGTGCACTTCCGGAGGCAGGTCCAGGGCCGCCGCGTCCGGGCGCCAGCGCGAGCAGGACGCCACGCCGGGGTCGAGCAGTTCCAGGCCGTCGAAATAGCGCGCGATCTGCTCGGGGCTGCGCAGGATGTACGGGATCGAGCCGCCGTCGTTGTAGTGCTGGATGGCCCGGACGTACTCCTCGCTGGTGTCGGTGGAGTCGTACTGCACGAGGTAGCTGCCGGGGGGCAGGGCGTCCACCAGCCGGCGCACGATCGAGCGGGCCTCGTCGTGGTCCTCGATATGGCCCAGGATGCCCATCAGCATGAGGGCGACGGGCTGGTCGAAGTCGAGTGTCTTCCCGGCCTCCCGGACGATGGCGCCCGGGTCGCGCAGGTCGGCGTCGACGTAGTTGGTGACGCCTTCCGGCGTGCTGGTGAGCAGGGCGCGGGCGTGGGCCAGCACCAGCGGGTCGTTGTCGACGTAGACGATCCGGCTCTCCGGGGCCACCCGCTGGGCGATCTGGTGGGTGTTGTCCACGTTGGGCAGGCCGGTGCCGATGTCCAGGAACTGGCGGACGCCCTCTTCGGCGGCGAGGTGGCGCACGGCGCGGGCGAGGAAGTAGCGGGCGGCGCGGGCACCGGTCTCGATCCCGGGGAAGACCTCAAGGAACGCGTCACCGGCCACCCGGTCGACCTCGTAGTTGTCCTTCCCGCCCAGCCAGTAGTTCCAGATCCGGGCCGAGTGCGGCACCGAGGTGTCGATCTTGGGGAACGGCGCCTGCTCGGCGTTCTCCACCTGCTCGGTCATGGACGCTCCTGCGTGAGAGATCGGGGAATCCCCACGGTAGCCGGTCGACGCCCCGGAGAGGATCAACTCCATCGCGAGAAGCAGGAGTTCGGCCTCCAGCGGTGGCCGGCGGGTGGCCCGAAGGCCAGCTCGTTCCGCTCGTCCGCGGCAACCGGCGCACCGGCCCACACCCGGCAGGCCACATGCCGGACCACGCGCAGCCACTCCGCCGCCCGGCGTCCCCGCCGGCAGCGCTACCCAAGCCCCCTCGGCCCGATTCCTACGTGCGGGTACAGTGAGCGGGTCGTCATCACACCGTACGGGGGGAAGCCGGTGCAATTCCGGCGCTGACCCGCAACCGTGAACCGCCCGCCGCGGCGGTGAGCCGGATCGCTTCGTACGGTTTCGTGACCGGCTCACGTGCCCGGCAGCCCGCCGGTGCACGGCACCGTCGAGGTATACGGAGCCGAGCCGCCGGGGGGTGCCCCGTGCCGCCCGGCTCCCCCACAGGGAGAGGCACCCGCCGATCATGAACGTCCGCCGCAGCGCCGCGGTCCTGGCCGCCGTCGCCGTGATCGGCGCCGCCACCCCGGCCGCCGCCACCCCGTCCCCGTCGCCCTCCCAGGCGTTTCCCTCCGCCCTGTACGGCGGCACCGACCCGAAGTACGACGGGGTCTGGCGGCAGTCCCTCGCCCTGCTCGCGCAGGACACGGTGGGGGTGAAGCCGGCGGCGAAGTCCGTGGAGTGGCTGGTGCGTCAGCAGTGCGCGGACGGCTCCTTCGCCTCGTACCGCCCCGATCCCACCGCCCCGTGCGACGCCAAGACCATGCGGGACACCAACGCCACGTCCGCCGCCGTCCAGGCCCTGACCGCGCTCGGCGGGCACGACGACGTCACCGGCAAGGCCGTCGACTGGCTGAAGTCCGTCCAGAACAAGGACGGCGGCTGGGGCTACTCGCCCGGCGGTGCCGACGACACCAACTCGACGTCGATCGTCATCGGCGCGCTCGCCGCCGCGGGCGAGAAGCCCGGCAAGGTCGAGAAGGACGGCAAGTCGCCCTACGACGCGCTGCTGAAGCTCGCCCTGCCCTGCGGCGGGGACGGCGGCGGCGCCTTCGCGTTCCAGCCGGACAAGAAGGGCAAGCTCGCCGCCAACGCGGACGCCACGGCGGCCGGTGTGCTCGGCTCCCTGGGCAAGGGCATGGTCGTCGAGCCCGGCAAGAAGTCCGACGCGACCTGCGAGAAGGCCACCACGCCGGAGCAGGCGGCGGCGAACGGCGCGGGCTACCTCACCGCCGCCCTGACCAAGGACGACGGGCACCTCATGTCCGCCCTGGCCGGTGCCGAGCCCCAGCCCGACTTCGGCAACACCGCCGACGCGGTCGTCGCGCTCGCCGCGCAGGGCGCCACCGCGCAGGCGGAGAAGTCCGTGCGGTGGCTGGAGAAGAACTCCGCGGCCTGGGCCGCACAGAGCGGTCCGGCCGCCTACGCCCAGCTGATCTTCGCCGCCCACGCGACGGGCACGAACCCGCGCGACTTCGGCGGCGCGGACCTCGTGAAGCAGCTGGGAGCCACGGGCCCGGCCCCGCAGACCGCGGAGAAGACCAAGGCCTCGGACGAGAAGAAGGAGGACTCCGGCTCGGACTTCTTCGGCGTCTGGTGGTACGTCGGCGTCTGCCTCGTCGCCGGCATCGGCATCGGCTTCCTGTTCACCGGCCGCAAGAAGAAGCAGCAGCCGTGATCCGCCGGGCCCTTCTCCTCCTCCTGGCCTCGCTCCTGCTGTGCGCGGGCACGGGCCAGGCCCAGGCCGCCGGTTACCGGTACTGGTCGTTCTGGGAGCGCGACGGCGACCACTGGGTCTACGCGACCCAGGGTCCCTCCCTGGCCCGCCCCTCGGACGGCGACGTCCAGGGCTTCCGCTTCGCGGTGAGCGAGGACTCCGCGAACGCGACCCGGCCACGCGGCAAGGCCGACTTCGCGACGATCTGCGCGAAGACGCCCGCGCGGGACGGCAGCAAGCGGGTGGCCCTGGTCCTCGACTTCGGCACCCCGTCGGACGCCCCCGACGGCGAAACCCCGCCCGCCGCCCGCACGGCCTGCGCCCGGGTCTCCCCCGACGCGACGACGGCCGAGGCCCTGGCGGCGGTGGCCAAGCCGCTGCGCTACGACACCAACGCCCTGCTGTGCGCGATCGCGGGCTATCCGGAGCAGGGCTGCGGCGACCAGGTCTCGCAGAAGCAGACGCCGGGGCACGGCAAGCCCACGGCGGAGCACAAGACCCCGTCGGACCACGGTCCGTCCCTGGGCCTGGTCGCGGGCATCGCCGTGGTGGTGGTCCTGGGCGGGGCGGCGATCTGGCAGGTACGCCGGCGTGGGTAGCCGTCCCGCCCGACCTGTGGGCAGTCGTGCCGCCGGGGCGATGGAGAGGGTGGGCGCGGGCGACACGCCGCGGCGCCGGGGTGCGCACCCACCCCGGCCCGGGCGCCGGCGCCGGGCACAACTGCACCCCGGAGCCTGGTGGCTCTGGGCACTGGCCCTCGGCACGGCGGCCACCCGCACCACCAACCCTCTGCTCCTCGCCCTCCTCATCACGGTCTCCGCCTACGTCGTGGCCACCCGCCGCCCCGACACCCCCTGGTCCCGCTCCTACGGCGCCTTCGTCAAACTCGCCCTGGCCGTGATCCTCATCCGCCTGCTCTTCGCGATCGTCCTCGGCTCCCCCGTCCCGGGCACGCACACCCTCCTCACCCTCCCCGAACTCCCCCTCCCCGCCTGGGCCCAGGGCATCCGCCTCGGCGGCGACGTGACCGCGGAGGCCCTCACCTTCGCCCTGTACGACGGTCTTCGCCTGGCCACCCTCCTCATCTGCGTCGGCGCCGCGAACGCCCTCGCCAACCCCTCCCGTCTCCTCAAGTCGCTCCCGGGCGCCCTGTACGAGATGGGCGTCGCGGTCGTCGTCGCCCTCACCTTCGCCCCGAACCTCATCGCCGACGTGCAGCGTCTGCGCGCCGCCCGCCGTCTGCGCGGCCGTCCGGACAAGGGCTTGCGGGGCCTGCTGCACGTGGGCCTCCCGGTCCTGGAGGGCGCGCTGGAGCGCTCGGTCTCCCTCGCCGCCGCGATGGACGCCCGCGGCTACGGCCGTACCGCCCAGGTCCCGCCCGCCGTACGGCGTACCACCGCCGCCCTCACCCTCGGCGGTCTGCTCGGCGTCTGCGCGGGAACGTACGGCCTGCTCACGGCCGAAGGCGCGGCCTACGGCTTCCCCCTGCTCCTCGCGGGTCTCGCCGCCGCCCTCGCGGGTCTCAGACTCGGCGGACGCCGCTCGCCGCGCACCCGATACCGCCCGGACCGCTGGGACGTGCGCGCCTGGCTGGTCGTCGCCTCCGGCGTCGCGGCCGCGGCCCTGCTCGCCCTCGCCGCGGCCCGTGACCCCGCGGCCCTGCACCCGGGCGTGGTCCCCCTGGTCGCCCCGACCCTCCCCCTCTGGCCGGCCGCGGCCGTACTGCTCGGTCTGCTGCCCGCGTTCGTCGCCCCCGATCCCAAGGAGCCGTCGTGATCCGCTTCGAGGATGTCTCCGTGACGTACGACGGGGCTCGCGAACCCACCGTCCGGGGCATCGACTTCGAGGTCCCGGAAGGCGAACTCGTCCTGCTGGCCGGTCCGTCCGGCGTCGGCAAGTCCACGGTCCTGGGCGCGGTCAGCGGGCTCGTCCCGCACTTCACCGGCGGCACCCTGCGCGGCCGGGTCACGGTCGCCGGCCGCGACACCCGCACCCACAAGCCGCGCGAGCTGGCCGACGTGGTGGGCACGGTCGGCCAGGACCCGCTGTCCCATTTCGTCACCGACACCGTCGAGGACGAACTGGCCTACGGCATGGAGTCGCTGGGCCTCGCCCCGGACGTGATGCGCCGCCGCGTCGAGGAGACGCTGGACCTGCTCGGTCTGGCCGGCCTGCGCGACCGGCCGATCGCCACGCTCTCCGGCGGCCAGCAGCAGCGCGTCGCGATCGGCTCGGTCCTCACCCCGCACCCGAGCGTCCTCGTCCTGGACGAGCCGACCTCCGCACTCGACCCGGCAGCCGCCGAGGAGGTGCTGGCGGTCCTCCAGCGGCTCGTCCACGACCTCGGCACGACCGTCCTCATGGCCGAACACCGCCTGGAACGCGTCATCCAGTACGCCGACCAGGTCGTCCTGCTACCGTCCCCGGGCGCACCCCCGATCCTGGGCGACCCGGCCGAGGTGATGGCCGTGTCCCCGGTGTACCCCCCGGTGGTGGCCCTGGGCCGCCTGGCGGGCTGGTCCCCGCTGCCCCTGACGGTCCGCGACGCGCGCCGCAGGGCGGGGGATCTGCGCCAACGACTTGAGGCACGCGAGGGCAGCGCCCTTCAGGGGCGCGGGGAACTGCGCGATCAACCACGGACAACCCGCACTCGCCAACACTCGGCGCCCCCCACCCCCTCAGGCGAGGTACGAGTCCTCTCGGTCACCCGCGCCCGCATCCAAGCCCTGCACGACATCACCCTCACCATCTCCCCCGGTGAGACCATCGCCCTCATGGGCCGCAACGGCGCCGGAAAGTCCACCCTGCTCAACTCACTCGTAGGCCTCGTCAAGCCCAGCTCCGGAACCGTCCTCATCGGCGAAGCCGCCCCCCACCGCACCGCCCCGAAGGACCTCGTCCGCAAGGTCGGCCTCGTCCCCCAGGAACCCCGCGACCTGCTCTACGCCGACACCGTCGCCGCCGAGTGCGCGGCGGCCGACCAGGACGCCGGCGCCGACCCCGGCACCTGCCGGGCCCTGGTCACCGAGCTGCTGCCCGGCGTCACCGACGACACCCACCCCCGGGACCTCTCGGAAGGGCAGCGGCTCGCGCTCGCCCTGGCCGTCGTACTGACCGCCCGGCCCCCGCTGCTCCTGCTGGACGAGCCGACGCGGGGTCTGGACTACGCGGCGAAGGCCCGCCTGGTCACGGTGTTGCGGGCGCTGGCCGCCGAGGGCCACGCCATCGTCCTGGCGACGCACGACGTGGAGCTCGCGGCCGAGCTCGCCCACCGGGTGGTGCTGCTGGCCGAGGGTGAGGTGATCGCGGACGGCCCGACGGCGGACGTCGTCGTCTCCTCGCCGTCCTTCGCCCCGCAGGTCACCAAGATCCTCGCGCCCCAGCAGTGGCTCACGGTCGCCCAGGTCCGCACCGCACTGGAGGGGCCCGGCCGATGAGTCTCCAGGCGACCACCCGCCCGCCCGCGCGGCGGCAGGCCCGGGCCGTCCGGCTCGGCCCCCGCTCCGTCGCCGCGCTGGCCCTGGTCAGCGCGGTGGGTGTGGCCGGCTTCGGCTGGCCCTTCCTCGCCCCGCCCACCTCGCGGCTCAGCGCGCACGCCCAGGACGCGCCCTGGCTCTTCGCTGGCGTCCTCGTGCTGCTCGTGGCGGTCGTGGCCGCGGCGATCTCGGAGTCCGGCCTCGGCCCGAAGGCGGTCGCGATGCTCGGCGTGCTGGCCGCGACGGGAGCGGCCCTGCGGCCGATCGGCGCCGGTACCGCCGGTATCGAGCCGATGTTCTTCCTGATGGTGCTGAGCGGCCGGGTGCTCGGCCCGGGCTTCGGGTTCGTCCTCGGCTCGGTGACGATGTTCGCGTCCGCGCTGCTCACGGGCGGGGTCGGGCCGTGGCTGCCGTTCCAGATGCTGGCGATGGGCTGGTTCGCGATGGGCGCGGGACTGCTGCCCGGTCCGGACCGGCTGCGCGGCCGGGGTGAACTGGCGATGCTCGCCGGCTACGGCTTCCTCGCCGCGTTCGCCTACGGCACGGTGATGAACATGGCGGGCTGGCCGTTCATGAGCGCCCTCGCCTCGAACGTGGCCCTCGACCCGCACGCGCCGGTCGCCGCGAACCTGGCCCGTTTCGTCGCGTACTGCCTGGCCACGTCGCTGGGCTGGGACCTGGGGCGGGCCGTCGTCACGGTCGTCCTGACGCTCACCCTCGGTCCGGCGGTGCTCAGGGCGCTGCGCCGGGCCACGCGCCGGGCGGCCTTCGAGACGCCGGTCGCGTTCGACCCGGCCAGGGAGTGAGGCTGCCCACGTGACCCGCGGCACATACGAAGCCGGGCCGTAGCAACAAGGCCCCGGTCACAGGCGGCGGCCCGCCCGGCACATGCTGCCGGACCTAGTAAGAGGGGTCGTTGCACGCATCGGGCATGGCTGTTTCTGTGGAGCCGCCCCCACAGACCGAAGGCGGCGGTCCCCTGATCCCCGGGGCCGTCGCCTTCGTCATATTCGGACCTGCCGGACAAGCCGGACCGGGCGGGGACGTCAGCCGGTGCTCACCGGAAGCTCCTTCACCCCGTTGATCCAGGCGGACCGCAGCCGGCGCGGATCCCCGACGAGCCTCAGCCCGGGCATGGCGTCGGCGATCGCGTTGAAGATGAGGTTGATCTCCAGCACGGCGAGGGACTTGCCCAGGCAGTAGTGCGGACCGCCGCCGCCGAACCCGAGGTGCGGGTTGGGGTCGCGGGTGACGTCGAAGGTGTCCGGGTCGTCGAAGACCTCGGGGTCGTGGTTGGCGGAGGCGTAGAACAGCCCCAGCCGGTCGCCCTCGCGGATGCGCTTGCCACCGAGTTCGGTGTCCTGGGTGGCCGTGCGCTGGAAGGCGGCGACCGGGGTTGCCCAGCGCACGATCTCCTCCGCCGCCGTCTCGGGCCGGTCGCTCTTGTACAGCTCCCACTGGTCCGGGTGGGTGAGGAAGGCGTGCATGCCGTGGGTGATGGCGTTGCGGGTGGTCTCGTTGCCCGCGACGGCCAGCATCAGCACGAAGAAGCCGAACTCGTCGGAGCTGAGATTGCCCTCGTCCTCCGCCGCGACGAGCTGCGTGACGATGTCGTGGGCCGGGCACTGCTTGCGGTCGGCCGCCATGTTCATCGCGTAGGCGATGATCTCCGTGGCCGACTCGGCGCCGACCTCCTCGGTGATGGCGTACTCGGGATCGTCGTACGCGATCATCTTGTTGGACCAGTCGAAGATCTTGTCCCGGTCCTCCTGGGGGACGCCCATCAGCTCGGCGATCGCCTGGAGGGGCAGTTCGCAGGCGACGTGGGTGACGAAGTCGAACGGCCCGGTGTGCGCGCGGGCGGAGTCGACGATGGAGTGGGCCCGGGCCCGCAGCCGGTCCTCCAGCGCCCGGATCGCGCGGGGGGTGAACCCGCGCTGCACGATCTGCCGGACCCGGGTGTGCTCCGGCGGGTCCATGTTCAGCAGGATCAGCCGCTGTGCGTCGATGGCGTCGCGTTCGATGTGCTCGTTGAAGCGGATGATCGCCGTGTTGAGGGACGACGAGAACAACTCCGGGTGCGTGGAGACGTACTTGACGTCGGCGTACCGGGTGACCGCCCAGTAGCCGTCGTCCTGGAAGCCGGCGAGACCGGTCGGCTGCGCCACCCAGCAGACCGGTTCGGCCCGGCGCAGCTCCGCGAACTCCGGCAGGGGCACGCGGTGGTGCAGCAGGTCGGGGTCGGTGAAGTCGAACCCCTCGGGCAGCGCGGGACAGGGCATGGGCGGCTCCCACCACTCGTACTGACTCTGAGGTCTGACGGCCCATCAGCTGTGCGGAGTTGCGGTGACGGTAGTAACGGGTTCTACAAGTCGCAAGAGGCACGGGCCCGCCAATTGCCCGCACGACCCTTGCGGGCATCGAGCGGCCCTCAGCACACTACTCACAGAACTAGAACGCGTACTAGTTCCGCTGAGCCTCCCGGAGAGGACCCGCACCCATGGCTGCCGAACCCGTGATCGTCGAAGCCGTACGCACCCCCATCGGCAAGCGCGGCGGCGCGCTCGCCAATCTGCACCCCGCCTACCTCCTGGGCGAGACCTACCGCGAGCTCCTCGGCCGCACCGGCATCCCCGCCGATTGCGTCGAGCAGATCGTCGGCGGTACGGTCACCCACGCCGGCGAGCAGTCCATGAACCCCGCCCGCACGGCCTGGCTGACCATGGGCCTCCCCTACGAGACGGCCGCGACGACCGTGGACGCGCAGTGCGGGTCCTCCCAGCAGGCCTCGCACATGGTGGCCAACATGGTCGCGGCCGGGGTGATCGACGTCGGCATCTCCTGCGGGGTGGAGTCGATGTCGCGGGTGCCGCTGGGGTCGGGTTCGAAGCACGGGCCGGGCAAGCCGTTCCCCGACGAGTGGAACGTGGACCTGCCCAACCAGTTCGAGGCGGCCGAGCGCATCGCCCGCCACCGGGGCCTGACCCGCGAGGACGTCGACGCGCTGGGCCTCGCCTCGCAGGAACGGGCCGCCCACGCCTGGGCGGAGGAGCGCTTCAAACGAGAGACCTTCGCGGTCCAGGTCCCCACGACCGAGGAGGAGCAGCACGCCGGGCAGGGCATGTGGCGCCTGGTCGACAAGGACGAGGGCCTGCGCGACACGACGGCGGAGGCGCTGGCCGCGCTGAAGCCGATCATGCCGACGGCGGTGCATACGGCGGGCAACTCGTCGCAGATCTCCGATGGGGCGGCGGCGGTCATGTGGGCGTCGAAGCGGATGACCCGGGCGCTGAAGCTGAGGCCCCGGGCCCGGATCGTGGCCCAGGCGCTGGTGGGGTCCGACCCCCACTTCCACCTCGACGGCCCGATCGACGCGACCAAGGCGGTGCTGGGCAAGGCCGGGATGTCCCTCAAGGACATCGACGTGGTGGAGATCAACGAGGCGTTCGCGTCCGTGGTGCTGAGCTGGGCGCGGGTCTTCGACCAGGACCTGTCGAAGGTGAACGTCAACGGCGGCGCGATCGCGCTCGGGCACCCGGTGGGAGCGACCGGGGCCCGGCTCATCACGACGGCGCTTCACGAACTGGAGCGCGCGGACAAGGAGTTCGCGCTGATCACGATGTGTGCGGGGGGCGGCTTGGCCACCGGCACGATCATTCAGCGGTTGTAGACGTCCAGTTGACGAACGTGGTGAAGGCGGCGGGATCGAGGGTGAGCATCGGTCCCGCCGGGTTCTTGCTGTCGCGTATTGCGACGGTGGCGTGCGGGGTTTCGGCGATCTCGACGCAATCGCCGCCTTGGTCGCCGCTGTGCGCGGACTTACGCCAGGCCAGCGTGCCGATCGGCGCGCATTCGACGCATTCGCCGCCTTGATCGCTGCTGTAGCTGGACTTACGCCACTGAGTCTCCGCCGGAATCGCGATGCTCGCCATAGCGTTCCTCCATCACTCGCCGGATCAACTTCGCCGAGTCCCTGAGGGAGAGCGCGGCGGCCTGTAGATGATCGTAACGGAGCGAGCAGTCCTTGACGGTGTCCGGATTCGCGGTGGGGTGCCCGCTGCCATAGCCCTCGGTGTAGACGATGGCCGGGTCGCTCGCGAAGCGGAAGAGGGTGAACGAGCCTGTAAGCCCCGCATGTGCTCCGGCCGAAAAGGGCAACACCTGGACATTGATCCGAGGGTTGCTGTCGAAGGCCAACAGGTGCTCCAGTTGACCGCGCATGGTCTCGGGACCGCCGATCTCCTGATACAACGCGGCCTCACTCAGCACTATCCAGAAGACCGGCGGCTCCTCCTTCTCGAAGATGCGCTGACGAGCCAGACGAACAGCAGTCCGGTCGTCGAGGTCGGTCCGGTCCAGCGCGCCGAGTGTGTCTCGCGCGTACGTGCCAGCCTGGAGCAAGCCGTGCAACATGCCCATCTGAAACGTACTGATCTCCGTCGCTCGCGCCTCCAGCTCCGCCACCTGCTGGAACCAAGCCGGAAGCCGGCTACGCAGCACCAGCTCGACCAGCCGGGAGAACATTCCGTCCGTTCCCAGCGCCGCATCCGCCCGTTCGCTGAACTCCGGCGTCGGAAGCTTCCTGGCCGTCTCGATCTGGCCCACCAAGGAGCCGGTGTAGTTGAGGATGTCCCCCAACTGCCGCTGCGTCAGCCCGGCGGCCTCCCTGTGCCGCCGCAGCTCGTAGCCGTAGTAGTCCAGCGGAGAAGCACCCGGGTCAAGGGCGTTGATGTGGGTCACGGCAGAAGCCCCTCTCACGCAACTCGGTCCACAACGGAACCAGTTGTATCCGTTCCGTAGCCGAGGGTAGTCACCGCACGTCAGCCTCGTCCTGTGAACGAATACATTCCCGCCCAGTACGCGATGCGCCTCACCGCCGGTGAACACGCCCCCGCCATATCCGCCGTATCGTCCGCTCGTTCCTCGGCGAGTGGGACATGCCCGAGCTGTCGGACGCCGTCGAGCTGGGCGTGACCGAGCTGCTCGCCAACGTCGTACGGCACGTCCCGGACCGCCGCTGCGCGCTGCTGTTGCTGCGGCAGCGCACCGGCGTACGGGTGGAGGTCACGGACGGCAGCGATGAACTCCCCCGCACGCCCGCCACGCCGGACCCGGACTCCGAGAACGGACGGGGACTCCTCCTGCTCGACGCGATGGTCGACAAGTGGGGCGTGTCGGTGTGGCGCGAGGGCGGGAAGACGGTCTGGTTCGAGTGCGAGGCACCCGTGCCGGGTCAGAGCGGGGTCGCCGCCGTGCACGCCCACGGCAGCCGGGAGATCAGCCAGCCGTCGCCCAAGGGGGCTCCCTCGGCGGTGAGCAGGGTCCCCGAGCGGACTCGTACGGCATCCAGCAGTGCCGTACCGCGCAGTGCGGGAGCCTCGGACAGCGCCTGCGCGAGTGCCGTGACGGCGGCTCTCACCCGGCGTGCCGCGCACATCTGGGGGTGGACGGCCCACACCTCGCGGTCCGATGCCGCGTGGCGCAGCTGAGCGAAGGAGACCAGCCCGCAGTCCGTAGGGACGAGGACGGGGCCCGCGCCCCGCACGAAGCGGGCGAAGCGGTCCTGCGATGCCAGCACCGCCAGCGCGCCACCGGGGCCCGGCGCGAGTCCCGCCCGCTCGGCCTCCTCTCCGACCGCGCGCGCGAGAGCCACCCAGCCGGGCTCCTCGTCCTGGGCGATGGCGAGGGCGTTCACCCCCAGGGCCAGTGCTCCTTCGACGATCCTGCGGGCCAGCACGTCCCCGTCGGGTGCCCAGCTCAGCGCGGGAGCGCCGGCCCGTACGAACGGCATCAGACAGGGCAGCCCCGCGGCCTCGTACACGGGCAGGGCTCGGCGGGCCCCCGCCGCGTCGGTGTGGCCGACGACCGCCGCGTAACCGTCGGCGGCGACAGTACGGGCGACCCCCGGCGTCTCATCATGTACATCCCATTCTGCGGCCTCCGGGCGGGCGGCTCTGACCCGTTCCAGATGGCCGAGAAGGGTCGCCCCCCAGTCCGTACGCGGACCGGTCAGCGGTGCGACGACGGCGACTCTCGGTCCGGCCATCGGCTCATCCCCAGATCAGCGAGTCGTTGCTCGCGGCCACGGCCAGGGCCTCGGTGCCGTTCGTCGTGGTGCTCGGCGCGCCACCGAGGACGAGGGCCGTGGCGAGCACCGCGAACAGGCCACGGAGCAGAAGAGAAGAAGCAGACATGAGGGGTCCCCCTGGATTGTCGTCCGAAAGGTCGTCGTCGCGACGGTCGTCGAGTGTGTGGTCAGCGGCGAACGCCGGGGGCTCAGCATGTGATGGCGAGGCCGTTCGCGGCTACGGCGACGGGAGTTCCGGGACCGGTCATGGCCAGGGGCGGACGACGGCCGGGGCGCGGCGCAGGGACCGTCCGGCAGTCCGTATAACGGACGGTGGCTTTTCCGATGGCCGGACCGTTCCTAAGATCCCCGACGGAGCGTCAGGGGGACGGCGCTCGTGAATCAGTAGGGGGACGATTCCACATGGACGCACGCGCCCGAGCGCAGGAGCTCTACCGGCTCGCTCTCGACAACGCGGCCTGGTGCCCGGAGACCCTCACCGAGAACCGCGGCTGGAGCGGGACGGAACTCGCCGAGGCGCTCCGGCTGCTCGGCGAACTCGGCCTGTTCGTACCGTCCTCGGACAATCGCAACGGCTGGACGGCGCTCGCCCCGGACACCGCGCTGCGCAAGCTGCTCCTCGACGAGGAACGTCACACGAACGCCCTGCTGACCACCGTCCGACAGACACGCTCCTCGCTCGCCCGGGTCTTGGCGGACTTCCAGCCGGTGCACGCCCGCGACCTGGCCTCCGCGCAGATGGAGGTGGTGAATGGTATGGCCAATGTGTCTGCCGTCCTGGAGGACGCCTCGCGGCGGGCGGAGGAGGAGGTGCTCTCGCTGCATCCCGGCCGCGCGCTGCCCGCCGGGATGGTCGAGGCGGGACTCGAACGCGACCGGACCGTGCTGGGCCGCGGCGTACAGATGCGTACCGTCCATCTGAGCTCGGCGGCCGCCGCTCCGCACATGGCGGCCTATCTGCGGCGGCTGAACGGCGCGGGCGCCCAGGTCCGCACCGCGCACACCCTGCCGCTGCGGCTGATCGTGGTGGACCGCTCGCTGGCGATCGTGCCCGCGTCCCAGGCATCGGACCAGGAGATCGCCGCCGTCGTGCTGCGGGGCGAGACGCTGGTCGGGGTGTTCCGGGGGATCTTCGAGCACTGTTGGGCCAGTTCCGCCGTGCTGACCGAGTCCGCGACCGACAGCCCCGAGGGCGACTGGCACCCGACCGGCCGCCACCGCGAACTTGTGCGGATGCTCGGGGGCGGACTCACCGACGAGGCGATGGCCCGCAAGCTCGGGGTCTCCGAGCGCACGGTCCGCCGCCTCGTCTCCGAGCTGACCGAACGGTTAGGAACGGCCAGCCGATTCCAGGCTGGTGTCTGCGCTGTCCGGCTCGGCTGGCTCGACGACTGACGTCTGCCGCGGGGCGGCTGCGCTACGGCCCCATGCCGTGCCCGCGAGCACGAGGAGCGCGCCCAGCAGCCCTGGCCATCCCGGCCGGTCCCCGGCGAGTGCGATTCCGAAGACGGCGGCCCACACCGGCTCGGTGCCGAGCAGCAGGCTGACCCGGGAGGGCGATGTCCGGCGTACGGCCCACATCTGCACGAAGAACGCGAACAGGGTGCAGAACGCCGACAGGTAGAGCAGTCCGAGCCAGTCCCCGGCGTCGAAGTCCGCCGCGGCCGCCCACGGGGTGCTGCCGGTACCGGGCGCCGCGAACAACAGCGCGAACACCATGACCGCGCTGCCCAGTTGGGCCGTGGTCATCGACATCGAATCCGCACCCTGCACCGACCGCATGCGCGACATCGCCAGGACGTGCACGGTACGGGCCACGGCCGCGCCCAGCATCAGCAGATCACCGAGGGACGGTGCGCTGAACCCGGCGCCCTGGGTGAGGAGCAGGACACCCAGCACCGAGAGCCCCGCGGCCGCGATGAACGACCGGGAGGGCCGGGTGCCGGTGAGCCGGCTCTCCGCGAGCGGCGTGAAGATCATGGTGAGGCTGATGATGAGCCCGGCGTTGGTCGCGGAGGTGTGCACGACGCCGTACGTCTCCAGGAGGAAGATCCCGGAAAGGATCAGCCCGAGGACGCCGGCGCCCCGTATCTGTGCTGCATCGAGCGCCCGCAGCTTGCGCCACCCTGTGACGACCAGGACCGGCAGCACCACCCCGAATCGCAGGACGAGCACGGCCAGGACGGTTTGGGTTGTGGTGATGTCCTTGGCAGCGAGGTAACTGGAGCCCCACACCACCGCGACCAGCAGGACGGGCAGATCGGTCAGCCAGGCGCGGCGGGCCGCGTTGACGCTCATGTGGGACTCCTAAGGCGGCGGACGATGAGGTGTGCAGCTGGAGCGGCGGCTCAGCGCGCGGTGTAGGCGATCACCAGGACGTCGCGGTGAGCGGCGAGTTCGGGGTCCACCGGCCGCACCGGGGTCACCGAGTGCAGCGTGCGGCGGTCGTCGCCCAGCAGCAGGTCACCGGGCTCGGACAGGGTAACCGTGAGCAGGTGCTCACCCTCGTCGGAGTAGACGCCGCTCTCACCGCCGGTGACGTTGCTGCGGCCGATCAGCAGCGAGGTGATGAAGGTGACGCCGTCACGGTGCCGGCCCTCGGGCGCCGGCTGGCCCTGCTGATCCGCGGAGGCGCTGATGCGGTACGGGTGCAGTTTCACGTTCCACGACTCGGTGCCGTCGACGGCGGTGAAGATCCGGCCGAGTTCGACGAGGACAGAACGCAGCAGCGGGTCATCGACGAAGGACTCGGTCAGCGGGTCGAACACCCGCTCGACGCCGCCGTTGAGCGGATTGATGTCCGACTCCTGACGGTACGGCGCGTGCGGAAGCAGGGTGAGTTCGCCCTCGACCGGGTCGACCTCGAACTGTCCGTAGCGACGGAACCGGTACGTTCCTCCGTCGGCCATGTACGTGTCGAGGGTGAGCTCGTCCCAGTGGGCGGCGAAGCGCGCCCAGTCGGCGGCGCCGACACCGGCCAGCGCGGAGAGCTGTGCGGCGGGCATCAGATGACCGCCGGGCCCGGCAAGAGCGTTGACGGCATCGACGGCGGCGGGGTGCTGGATGGCGGCAGTGGTCACGGCGTACTCCAGGGGGAGGAGAGAGGACGAGGGGGCGACGCGGGGGGGGAGCCGATGAGAAGGGCGGGAGGGAACCATCAGACGGCGGCGAGAACGGCCTCCGCCGCGGGGACGAACGGCGCCGACTCCGCGTTGATCGCCCGCTCCTCCCACTGCTCCCGGTCACGCAGATACAGCGGTGATCCGACGGCGATGGAGCGCGTGTCGGCGCCGCCGGTGCGCAGCCGCCAGGCCACGGACCCGGTGGTGCGGGCCGCGCAGGCGTCGATGAACACCTGGGCCGCGAGACGCAGTTCGCCGAACCAGCGGCCCTCGAGGGCCTCCCGTGTCCAGACCTGTTCCAGGTGCCGCTTCTCGCGGATGAGTTCGGCGCCCAGGCAGGCGCTCTCGATGTGCCGGTAACTGCTGAGCAGGAGCCAGGCGGCGGGCATCTCACGGATTTCGAGGACCTTCTCGCCGTGATCGAGGTGCTCCAGGCCGGAGTAGCGGCCGAGTCCGTACGCGCCGACCCGCCGGTTGAGCCGCTCGACCAGACCGGTCAGCGGCAGCGGTTCTCCGTCGAGAGCAACGGGCAGCCCGTGCTCGAAGGTGACGGTCAGGGTGTCGGTGTCACCGGGGCGGGCGGTCGGCCGGCTCCAGGTGTACATCTCTTCGGGGACCTCGTGGAGTTCAGGGTCGTCGAGGATGCCCGACTCGAACTCGCGGCACCACAGGTTGGAGTCGCCGCTGACGATCCGCCCGGCGAGCAGATCGATGCCGGCGGCGCGCAGTTCGACGAGCTTGTCGTCGCGACTGACGGGATCGAGATCGTACGGGCTGCCGAACGCGCCCTCGTAACCGAGCAGTGTCAGCGCCCCGTTGAGGCGGCGCAGGGTGTTCTGGGAGCGGTTGGCGGTGTGCAGGACGGCCTGCGCACCGAGCGCACGGGCCAGTCCGACCGCACTCTGGGCGATCAGTGGGCGGCTCAGCGTGGAGCTGACGGGGTGGATACCGAGGTAGACGGCCTGAGCGGCGATCGCGGGAGCCACGTACCGGTCGGCGAACTCGGCACGCCGGTCGAGGATGTGGATCGTCGCGCCGAGCGCTTCGGCCACCTGGCGTTTGTAGGTGCTGGACTCGTCCTCTCCGATGTCGACGCTCACGGCGTGCACCTCGCGGATGCCCATCCGCCGCAGCCGCAGCAGCAGATACGAACTGTCGAGTCCGCCGCTGAACAGCGTCACGACGGGGCGGCAGGGGTCCAGGGAGTCGAGCTGCGAGAAGGAACGTATGAGCGGGGAACGCATGGCCTCTTCACCTTCTGTACTGGTCACGGGGAGGAGACTTCCGTCCCGGGAAGCGCTCGACAACGGATTCCGGCGTCCGTGCCCGGCCATGACCGGTCCCGGAAACGCCGCCCGGGTGCCGGCCTGCCGCAACGAGCTCTGGCCCAAGTCGGCGCGGGCGAGTACGCGGCGGCCCGAGAGAGCGCTTTCGACGGTTTCCGGCACGCTGATCCAGCTGGTGCGTGCGTCAGCCGACGGAACTGGTCGAGCGGCCGGTGCTCGGATCCGCCGCCCGGGACGCCCGGCGCGCGGCGGCGGTGCCCGCCCGGGGTCCGGACAGCAGATACGTCAGCGCGAAGCCCGCCCCGACCACCACCGCTCCCCCGGCCGCGTCCAGCACCCAGTGATTCCCGGTTGCCACGATCGAGCAGCCGGTGAGCAGCGGATGCAGCACCCCCAAGGCCTTCACCCACCACCGGCGCGCCAGCACGGCGATCACGACGCCGCACCACAGCGCCCAGCCGAAGTGCAGGGACGGCATGGCCGCGTACTGGTTGGTCAGGTGCGTGAGCGTGCCGTAGTCGGGCTGGGAGAAGTCCTGGACGCCGTGGACGGTGTCGATGAAGCCGAGGCCGGGCATCAGGCGCGGCGGGGCCAAGGGGTAGAGCCAGAAGCCGGCCAGGGCGAGCAGCGTGGCGAAGCCCAGGGCGGAGCGGGCCCAGCGGTAGTCGCCGGGGCGGCGCCAGTAGAGGACCGCGAGCACGGCCAGCGGGACCACGAAGTGGAACGACGTGTAGTACTGGTCGAGGAAGTCCCGCAGCCGGTCGATCCCGACGACGGTGTGGTTGGCCCAGCGCTCGATGTCGACACGCAGGACGCGCTCGAGGTCGTAGACCTGCCTGCCGTGCTCCTCCGCCTCCGCGCGCCCGGCGGCGTTGCTGCCGCCGCCCGCGGCGAGGCGGACCTGGGAGTAGGCGGCGTAGGTGACGCGGAGGAGGAGCAGCTCCAGGAGGAGGTTCGGCCTGGTGAGGGCCCGGCGCAGGAACGGCACCAGCGGCACATGGCGGAAGCGGGCCGCGGCGGCGGGTGCGTACGCGGCCGGTTTCGGCGACCGGTAGAAGGGCGAGCCGCGGGGCAGGAACGGCACGGCGGTGGCGGCGGCGAGCGCGGCCAGCAGGACGACGTTGTCCCGCAGCGGGTGGAGGGCGTCCATGTCCGGCAGCAGCATGCCCGCGGGCAGCGTCATGACCAGGACGACGGCGGCCGGCCACACACAGCGGTCGCCGGCGCGGGTGCCGGTGATGCCGACGACCGCGAGCAGCACCCACAGCAGCTGGTGCTGCCAGGCGGTGGGTGAGACGACGATCGCGGCGCAGCCGGTGATCGCGACGGCGAGCAGCAGCCGTCCGTCGTCGAAGTACCGCACGGCCCGGCGCAGGGCCAGGACGGCGACGGCCGCGCCGAGCGTCAGGAAGAGCGCGATCTCCAGGGGGCCGGTCAGGCCGAGCCGGAGCAGGGCGCCGTGCAGGGACTGGTTGGCGAGGTCGTCGGCCCGGCCGCCGAGACCGGCGCCCGCCAGGTGGTGGACCCAGTAGCGGTGGGAGTCGTGCGGCATCGCCGCCCAGGCGAGTCCGGTGCCGGCGGCGAAGGTGACGCCGGTGGAGAGGGCGGCGCGTCTGCGGCCGGTGAACCACAGGAGGGGCGCGAAAAGCAGCAGCGTCGGCTGGAGCGCCGCCGCGAGGCCGATGAGCAGACCGCTGGTGCGCTGGCCGCGGGCGGTGAAGCAGCCGAGCAGGACGAGCAGGACCGGGATGATGCTGGTCTGGCCGAGCGAGAGGGTGTCGCGTACGGGCAGGGACAGCATCAGCAGGCTGACGGCGACGGGCGCTGCCAGCAGTGCCGTGCGGCGGCTGACCGGCTGGGGCAGGGCGCGGGCGGCGATCAGCCCGAGGGCGACGACGAGCAACAGCGTGCCGAAGGTCCAGCCCCAGCCGAGGGCCTGTTCGGCCGAACGGGTGAGGGGCTTGAGGACGAGCCCGCCGAAGGGCGTGCCCGTGAAGCGGGTGGAGTCGTACAGCGAGCCGTTCACATGCAGGACGCCGTTCGGCCCCACCCAGGTCTCCAGGTCCGTCAGCCGCTCACCACGCGGGGTGGCGAGGACGGCGGCCACCTGCCGGGCGGCGAGGAAGGCTGCGATCAGCCACAGTCCCAGGCAGGCCACGCGCAGGCGTGCACGGGTCCTGCCGACGGCAGTCGCTCCGAAGGCTTCCGTCGGTCGTCCGCCGCGCTCCGCATTCGCCACGCCTCGCCGACCCTCTACCCCTTATGCCCTCTTCGTCCGGTTGACGATAGTGCGCGAGGCTTGCGGCTGCCTCTCGTGACGCGAGAAGGATCACATCAAGATCTCATGGGAACCACTCCCGGGCGGGCATACGTGCCTGCACAGCCAGCGTTTAGATGCATGCTGCAACGATAGGCATACCGCCCGTGATCGGGCATTTGCCGCCTATCGTCGCTTGTTCGGCCCGTTCGACAGCGCCGCCGCGCGGACCGTGTTCCCGTCCCCGTCGAAAGGTAGGCGAGCGAGTCTTGTCGAGTGCCTCATTCGTCGCCCCCGCGTCCCTCGCGAAGAGCCGCAAGGCGAAGGCCCCCGACCCCACCGTCACCGACCCCGCGCTCGTCAAGCGCGCCGTGAAGGCGGCCGCGCTGGGCAACGCGATGGAGTGGTTCGACTTCGGCGTCTACAGCTACATCGCGGTGACGCTGGGCAAGGTCTTCTTCCCCTCGGGCAACCCCACCGCCCAGCTGCTCTCCACGTTCGGCGCCTTCGCCGCGGCCTTCCTGGTCCGCCCCCTCGGCGGCATGGTCTTCGGCCCGCTCGGCGACCGCGTCGGCCGCCAGAAGGTCCTCGCCGTCACCATGATCATGATGGCGGCCGGCACCTTCGCGATCGGTCTGATCCCGTCGTACGCGACGATCGGTGTCGGCGCGCCGATCCTGCTCCTGGTGGCCCGGCTCGTGCAGGGCTTCTCCACCGGCGGCGAGTACGCGGGCGCCTCCACCTTCATCGCCGAGTACGCCCCCGACAAGCGGCGCGGCTTCCTCGGCAGCTGGCTGGAGTTCGGCACGCTGGCCGGCTACATCGGCGGCGCGGGCCTGGTCACGATCATGACCGCCCTGCTCTCCGCCGACGACCTGACCTCCTGGGGCTGGCGCATCCCGTTCCTGATCGCGGGCCCGATGGGCATCATCGGCCTCTACCTGCGGCTGCGCCTGGAGGAGACCCCGGCGTTCGCGGCCGAGGCGGAGAAGGCCGAGAACAACCGCCCGAAGACGCCGCTGCGCGAGATGGTCACCGGCCAGTGGCGCGCGCTGCTGCTCTGCGTCGGCCTGGTGCTGGTCTTCAACGTCACCGACTACATGCTGCTGTCGTACATGCCGAGCTACCTGACCGGCCAGCTCCACTACGACGAGACGCACGGCCTGCTGGTCGTCCTCGGCGTGATGGCCGTGATGATGATCGCCCAGCCGTTCGCCGGCGCACTGACCGACCGGGTCGGCCGCCGCCCGGTGATCGCCACCGGCTGCGCGGGCTTCCTGCTGCTGTCCGTCCCGGCCCTGCTGCTGATCCGCGAGGGCAGCCTGCTCGCGGTCGCGCTCGGCATGGGCGCCCTCGGCATGCTGCTGGTCTGCTTCACGGCCTCGATGCCCTCGGCGCTGCCGGCGCTGTTCCCGACGAAGGTCCGCTACGGCTCGCTGTCGATCGGCTTCAACGTCTCGGTGTCCCTGTTCGGCGGCACGACCCCGCTGGTGGTCACGGCCCTGATCGGCGCGACCGGGAACATGATGATGCCCGCGTACTACATGATGGCCGCAGCCGTGATCGGCGGTTTCGCCGTGTGGCGGATGACGGAGTCGGCGGGGCGTCCGCTGCCCGGCTCGGCGCCCTCGGTGGCGGGTCGACACGCCGAGTGAAAACCCGCTGACAGCGACCCGCGCACCAACTATCTTCGTCAGCGCCAGTAGTTAGGAATGCTAACTATGCTGACGAAAGGTAGCGGCGCATGAGCGAGTCGCACGTCTGGGACGAGGTCGACGCCTACTTCACCACCCACCTCGCACCGGACGACGAAGCCCTGGCGGCCGCGCTGCGCGACAGCGACGCCGCCGGGCTTCCGCACATCAACGTCGCGGGAAACCAGGGCAAGCTCCTCCAGCTCCTCGCTCAGATCCAGGGCGCCCGCCACATCCTGGAGATCGGCACGCTCGGCGGATACAGCACCATCTGGCTGGGCCGCGCCCTGCCCGCCGACGGGCGGCTGGTCTCCCTGGAGTACGACCCGCGGCACGCCGAGGTCGCCCTCCGCAACCTCGCCCGCGCCGGCCTGGACAAGCAGGTCGAGGTGCGGGTGGGTCCGGCCCTGGAGTCGCTGCCCAAGCTGGCCGACGAGAACCCGCCCCCGTTCGACCTGGTCTTCATCGACGCCGACAAGGCCAACAACCCGCACTACGTGGAGTGGGCGATCCGGCTCACCAGCACCGGCAGCCTCATCGTCCTCGACAACGTCGTACGGGGCGGCCGGGTCGTCGACGCGGACAGCACCGCCCCGGACGTCACGGGCACCCGCACCGCGATCGAGCTGATCGCCGCCCACCCGAGGCTGAGCGGCACCGCGATCCAGACGGTGGGCATGAAGGGCTACGACGGGTTCGCCCTGGCGCGCGTACTTGCCTAGGTGTATTGATTCGCAGGGTTGTTGACGCGGGTCAATACACCCAGGACCTCGCCGGGTCGTGGCTCCCACGCCCGTCGAGTGTCACGACATGGTCGGCCGCGTCCAGGCCGGACCGCTCATGGGTGACCAGAAGCATGGTGCGGCCGCGGGTGGCGTCGAGGATGTCGGCCAGCACGGCCCGGGCGGTGTCCGGGTCGAGGCCCTCGGTCGGTTCGTCCAGGACGAGCACGGGCGGGTCGGCGAGCAGCGCGCGAGCCAGCAGCAGGCGCGTGCGCTGACCGCCCGACATGGTGGTGCCGTCCGGTCCCAGATACGTCTCCCAGCCCTCGGGCAGCGACTCGATCCAGTCCAGGAGCCGGGCCCTGCCGGCCGCCGCCCGCAGGTCGGCGTCGGTGGCGCTCGGTCGGGCCAGGAGCAGGTTCTCTCGGACAGTGGCCCGGAAGACGTACGCGTCCTGGGTCATGCCGGTGATCACACGCCGGACGTCGGCGCCCGCGCAGTCGCTCAGTTCGCGCCCGCCGACACGGATGCTGCCTGCCTCGTACGGGACGAAACGCATGAGCGCGGCGATCAGCGTCGACTTGCCGGATCCGCTGGCGCCGACGAGCACCACCCTGCGGCCCGGTGGCACGTGCAGGCTCACGCGGTCCAGGGCCGGCGGCCCACCGGGGCGGTGGCGGACCCGCAGGTCCGTGATGTCCACGCCGAGGGGGCCGTCGGGCATGGCGAGAGGCACCGACGGGTCGATGACCGGGGGCGGTGTGTCGAGGAGTTCGGCGAGCCTTCGCGCGCAGACCCGTACCGCGGCGAGGCGGCGGGCGGCCTCGGGCAGCGGCGTCAGCGCCTCGAAGGAGACCAGCGCCAGGACCGCGAGGACGGTGAGGTGCACGGCGGCCAACTCTCCGGCGGCTTGCGCGCGCAGCGCGAGCCAGGTGACGCCGACCGTCGTCCCGCCCTGGAACAGCAGCACCGTTCCGGAGGCCAGCGAGGTGGTCACAGCCCCCCGGCGTTCGAGCGCTGCGATCCGCGCGGCGGTGTGGCGGGCACGCTCGTGCCCTCGGCCCCGGGCGCCGTACACGGTGAGGTCCGCCGCCCCCCGGGTCAGGTCGACCGTCAACGCGGCGAGTTCGGCGCGGGCCGTCTTCTCCTCCCGGCCGGCGCGGCGGGACAGCTTGAGTACCAGGGCGGGCACCAGGAGGCCCGCCACGGCCAGGAGCAGCCCGAGCAGAAGGCCTGCCGACGGCAGCAGCGCGGTGGCCGCCGCGGTGGCGGTCGCGGCGACCGCGCAGGCCGCCGAGGCCGGGACGAGGACCCGCAGCAGCACGTCCTGGGCGGCGTCGACGTCGTCCACGAGGCGGGTCAGCAGGTCGCCGCTGCGGAAGACGGGGGTGCCGGCCGGGGCGAGCGGCACCAGTGCCTCGTATACCCGGGTCCGGAAACCGGTGACGGCCCGCAGGGCGCCGTCATGACCGAGCAGCCGGTCGGCGTAGCGCAGCGCTCCGCGCCCCAGGGCCAGGGCGCGTACGGCGACGATCGCGACACTCACGGCGGCGAGCGGCGGTTGCTGTGCCGCGCGGGTGATCAGCCAGGCGGCGGTGGCCATCAGTGCGGCCGTGGCGAGTTCGCTCGTGGCCGAGGCGAGCACCGCGGGCACCAGCTTGCGCCAGTACGGAAGGAGATGCCTCAGGAGCCGGAGGGTGGGTCCGCGGCCGCGCGTGGCGAACGCGCCGGCGGCCCTGCTCGGCATCGGCTTCGGACTGCTCTGAGTCGATGCCTCGGATGATGCAGAGCGTGCGGAGGGTACCCGGCCGAGTGCGACGCCCGCGGCACGACCGGGCGCCCACCCGGCGGCCTCCGCGCCCCCGCTGATCTCCGTGGCCCTGCCGGCGTCTGCGGTGTCGCCGGCCTCTGTGTGAGAGTCGATCACGGGGTCCGGTTCCTGACGGGGCATCGAGTCACCGGCCCGTCCGCTGCGGCTGCCGGGGCGGCAGAAGGCTGCCCGCCCGTAGCGTGACGATCCTGTCGGCGTGCGGCAGGAGGCTCGTGCGGTGGGCGACCACGATCGACGTCCGGCCGCGCATGAGGTCGGCCGTGGCGCGCGTGACGGCGGCCTCGCTCTCCGGGTCGAGGTGGGCGGTCGGTTCGTCCAGCAGCAGCACGGGAGCGTCCTTGAGGAAGGCGCGGGCCAGAGCGACGCGTTGCCGCTGCCCGGCGGAAAGCCCCGAACCGTGCTCGCCGAGCCGGGTGTCGTAGCCCTGGGGCAGCCCCTCCACGAACAGGTCGGCGGCGGCTGCACGGGCCGCCCGGCGTACCTCGGCGTCGGTCGCGTCGGGCCGTCCGAGGCGGATGTTGTCGGCGACGGACGCGGCGAACAGGTGCGGTCGCTGCGGTACCCACGCCACCTGCGCGTGCCATGCGCCGGGCGCGATGTCGGCGAGGCCGGTGCCGCCGATCATGACGCGGCCCGACGCGGGGGTGACGAAGCCGAGGAGCAGCGAGAGCAGCGTGGACTTGCCCGCGCCGCTCGGACCGACCAGGGCGATGTGCTCGCCGGGGCGCACGCGGAGGGAGACGCCTCGCAGGGCGGGCGTGGCGCGGCCCGGATAGTGGACCGTGACGTCGTCGAGCCGCAGGTGTGCGGTGCGGGCGTCCGGGGCCGGGGCTGTGGGGCGCGTACCGGCCGGCTCCGCCTCGTCGAGGATCTCGAAGACCCGCTCGACGACCGCGATGCCCTCGGCGCTGTCGTGGAAGGCGGCGCCCGCGGCGCGGAGCGGAAGACAGGCCTCGGGGGCGAGGAAGAGGACGATCAGTGCCGTACGCAGGTCCGTCTCACCTCCGAGCAGGCGCAGGCCGACGGGGACCGCCACCAGCGCCACGGAGAGCGTGGCGACCGTCTCCAGGACGAAGGACGACAGGAACGCCACCCGCAGCGTCCGCATCGTCGCCCGCCGGTGTGCGTCCGCCATCTCGCCCACCACCCGGGCCTGGTGCCCCTCGCGGCCGAACGCGCGCAGTGTCGGCAGTCCGGCCAGCACGTCCAGGAAGTGGCCGCCCAGCCGCGCGAGCAGCCGCCACTGCCGGGCAGTGCGCCGCGCGGTGTGCATCCCGACCAGCGCGCCGAAGACGGGAATCAGCGGCAGCGTCACGACGACGATCAGCGCAGAGGCCCAGTCGGTCCACAGCAGCCAGCCCACGACCGTCAGGGGCACGACCACGGTGGCCGCCATCGTGGGGAGATACCCGAGGACGTACGGGTCCAGGGCGTCGAGGCCGCGGGTGAGCAGCGTGGCCGTCTCGCCGTGCCGGTGGGCCGCCGACCGCAGCGGGCCGGTCCGCTCCAGGTGACCGGTGACGCGGTCCCGCAGCGTGCGCTTGGCGTCGGCGACGGCACGCCGGGCGAGCACTCCGCGGGCCCAGCCGAGCAGCGCGCGCAAGGCCGTGACGACGGCGAGGGCGGCCAGCGGCGCGGCCCCCGGCGTCCCCGCGGCGAAGCCGGCCGCGAGGGCCGTGGCCAGCAGCGTCGCCTGGGCGACGGTGAGCACGGCGCCCAGCAGCGCCAGCGCCGCGGCGGACACCCTGTGGCGTCGCAGCACCGCCACTTCCCGCAGCAGACGGCGTTCGACCTGCTTCATCCTGGTGCTCCCTCGTCGTGTCCCGTCGCCCCGTGGTCGCCGCGGCTCAGAAGTACCGGGGGTGGCGTCGGCCGGTCCGCCCCCGGAAGGCCCACCAGCTCCAGGTCTGGTAGGCGAGGATCACCGGGATCAACACGATCCCGAAGACGGTGAGGATCCTGAGCGTGGCGCCGTCCGTGACGGCCTCGCCGACGGTCATCCCCGGCCCCGAAGAGCTGATCAGGACGTACGGGTAGTGGCCGGCCCCCACGATCGGCACGGGCAGCATCGTCGCGCAGCAGGTCGCGGCGAACGCCCGGCCGTGCCTGCCGCGGCTCAGACACCACCAGGCGCCGGTGAGCGCCATGCCGAACAGGGCGGTGAGGGCGGCCGAGGTACCAGGGTTCGTCAGCGCCGCGCCCGCCCCGAACAGAGTCAGCAGCACCGGAAGGAGGGCAGCCGCCCCGGCCGCCCGCAGCAGGCCGGTGCCCAGCCGCTGTGCCTCCGAGGCGAGAGCGGGAGCCGAGCGCAGGGCCACGAACGCCGCCCCGTGCGCCGCGAAGAGAGGTACGACGGTCACGCCGCAGGCCACCACGAACGGCGTGAACACGTCACCGAGCGCGATGTGGAAGCTCCCGTCGGCCCGGCGGGGCACGCCGTGCAGCAGCAGGCCCAGGAGGAGTCCCCAGCACAGGGCGGGCACCGCCCCGCCGAACACGATCAGGGCACCCCACCGCCGGCGGCCGCGTTCCGTACGGGCGCGCCCGCGCAGCTGGACCGCCGCGTTGCCGAGGACGAGGCCCACCAGGATCGCCACGATCAGCGGGTACAGACCGGGCAGCAGGGTGCCTTCCAGGTGCGGGAAGGCACCGAACAGCACGCCCGCGAAGGCGACCAGCCAGACCTCGTTGCCCAGGAAGAACGGCGCGACGGCCTCCAGGGCCGCGTGGTGGCCGGTGCGCTCAGGGTCCCCCCGGTCCCGGCCGCCCAGGAAGGGGTGCAGCATCTGTACGCCGTAGTCGTAGCCGCCGAGCACGAAGTACCCGGCGAGGAGCAGGCCGAGGAGGGCCAGCCAGCAGGTCTCCAGACTCATCTCTCTCAACTTCTCTTCACAGCAGGTGAGTTCATTTCTTCGCGGGTGCGTCGGACCGGGTCAGAAGGCGGGCAGTGTCCGCTTCTCGCCGGCCTCCCCGGGCACGTCGGCGGCGAGCGGCTCGGTTGCACCGAGCTGGGTGGCGACCGGACCACGGCGGGCGAAGCGGGCGATGAGGGTCCAGTTCGTCACCGTCAGCCCCATGAAGACGGCGATGAAAAGGGCGCAGGACACGGCCAGCGAGGCCCTGCTGACGGGGGAGAGCGCGTCCTCGACCTTCAACCGGCCGTAGACCAGCCAGGGCTGACGCCCGACCTCGCGGACGACCCAGCCGCCCACGGAGGCGACGAAGGGGAACGGGATCAGCGCGGTCATCAGGTGAGCGAGAGGACGCCAACGCACCAGCAGGTCCTTCCACAGCAGGAAGACGGCGACGAAGGTGACGGTGGACACGGTGTTGCCGATGATCGTCATCACGTCCGTCGAGAGGTGCATCCAGCCCTGCGGTGGCACGTAGTCGCCGGGCCCGTACCGCTCGACGAGCTGCTGCCGCAGTGCGGCGACGCCGTGGTCGTCGAGGACGGCCGCCTTCATCGGCTGCGTCCGCCGGATCACCGGGAGCTGCATGTCGCCCACGACGATGACGAAGAAGGAGGCGAGCATGGCCACCCACGTCCCCAGCCGCAGGGAACCGCGGAACAGGTCGGCCTCCTCGGTGCCCCGGACGAAGTGCCAGGCGCTGATCCCGGCGACGAACACGCCGCCCGTCGTCAGCGCGGCGAGGGTGAGGTGGGCGAGCGCGACCAGGGTGCTGGGGTTGGTCAGCAGCGCCCCGAAGTCGGTCAGGTAGGCGACGCCGTCGCGGACTTCGTAGCCGACGGGGTGCTGCATGAAGCCGTTGGCGACGAGGATCCAGTACCCGGAGGCGTAGGCGGTCAGGGCGACCAGCCAGATGAGCGTGACGTGCGTGCCCTTGCGCAGGTGGCCCCAGCCGAAGATCCACATGCCGAGGAAGGTGGACTCGGCGAAGAAGGCGATGAGCGTTTCCAGTGCCAGTGGGGCGCCGAAGACGTTGCCTGCGAACTTGCTCAGGCCGCTCCAGCTGAGCCCGAACTGGAACTCCATGACGAGGCCGGTGACGATGCCGACCGCGTAGTTGACGACGTAGAGCTGGCCCCAGAAGCGGGTCATCCGCTCCCGGACCTCTCTGCGGGCGGGGTCGCGGGTGTACGCGGCCCGGGTGTGCATGACCGCCACGAGAGGGACGAGCCCCATGGTGAGGATCACGAACAACCAGTGAATACCGGTCGTGGCCGCGAACTGGAGTCTGGCCAGATCCACCGAGCTCATGGTGCGACCTTCCTGGGGGCATGCCTGACGGGAGCGGGGAGCGGCGGTTGCGCACCGGCCCCGTCGGAGACCGTAGGAAGAAACCTCTTATGCGTTCCAAGACCACTTTCGCCATGTGATGATGACCTGGAAGGCATAAGTCGAGGTGAACATGGACCTACTGCAGTTGCGCTACTTCCAGGTCGTCGCCCGTTACGAGCACATCAGCCGCGCCGCTGAGGAGTTGCGCGTCGCCCAGCCCTCCCTCAGCCGCACCGTCGCGCGCCTCGAGGCCGAGCTGGGCGCCCCGCTCTTCGACCGGCAGGGCCGCCGCATCAGGCTCAACCAGTACGGCGCGATGTTCCTGCGGCACGTCGACCGGGCCCTGAGCGAGCTGGAGGACGGCCGCAGGGCCCTGCGCGATGCCCGCGACACGGGGCTGGGCCGGGTCACGGTCGCCTCCGAGACGCTGCTGACCATCACTCATGCGCTCGGCAGCTTCCGGGCGGCCCATCCCCGAGCCGACGTACGGCTCTATCAGTCGACCGCGCAGGAAATGGACCGCCGGCTGCGGGCGGGCGAGGTCGACTTCTGTGTCGCCTCACAGCCGCTGACCGGCACCAACCTGGAGTCGGTCGAGCTGACCCGCGAGGAGGTGCTGCTCGCGGTGCCGCCGGGGCACTGGCTCGACGGGCGGGAGAGCGTGACGATCCCGGAGATCGCCGACGAGCCCTTCGTCACCACTCGCCCCGGGCACTGGCAGCGCGCCCTGCTCGACCGGCTGTTCGCGGCCGAAGGTCTCACGCCGGTGCTGTCCTGCGAGGGCGACGAACCGGGGGCCAGCCAGGACATGATCAGCGCCGGCCTCGGCATCGGCCTCATTCCGGCCATGTCCCGCCGCGCCGGTACGGAGTCGTTGGTCCCCGTGGGCTGGGTGCACCTGGACGCGCCCGACTGCCACCGGGTACTGACCTTGGTGTGGAGCCGTGACACCTATCTGTCCGAGGCAGCCCTGCGATTCAGGCGGTTCGTCACCGCACGGCCCTTCATGGAGCACCGCCTGCCCGACCCGCGCCGGGGGCGCGGGGCGGCGGGTTCCTGACCCGGGGGCCTCGCCGTCACACCTCGTGGTAGAAGCCCACGTTGACGCTGCGCGGGGCGGTGCGGTCCTGGATGATGATCTCGCCGCTGCCGCCCCTGGGCAGCGGGACGGTGCCGCCGTAGGCGAGGGGCTGGACGTACTCGCCCAGGGTCAGCCGCACTTCGGAGGACGGGTCGGGCTGGGAGCCGCGCAGCCAGGTGAGCTGCCAGGTCCCCTCCGGCCCGCACAGGAACTCCAGGTGCACGCGGGAGACGAACAGCCAGTCGTCGGGCGTGCTCAGCCGGCACACGGACTTGTCGCGGCCCACCCGCAGCACCGCGCCCGGCTCGCTCGGCGCGTCGGCCATGAGCATGCCGGCCGTGGCTCCCGCCTCCGCCTCCGCGACGGTGGCCATGGTGAGTTCGAGCACGTGCGCTCCTTGTCCGAGACGTCCTGGTGGGACTGCAAGCCCGCCGAATGATAGAACGCCTGGCCGCACGGTGTCCGGCACAATGGCTTCATGACCGAGCGGAAGCCACCAGGCGTCGACTTCGAGTCCTGGGTCGACAAGCAGATCCGTGACGCGGAGACGCGCGGGGAGTTCGAACGGCTGCCGGGAGCGGGCGAACCCCTCCCCCGAGACATCGAGAGCACCTACGACGAACTGTGGTGGGTCAAGCGGAAGATGGCCCGCGAGGGCTTCTCCGTCCTCCCGCCCACGCTGGCACTGCGCAAGGAGGCGGAGGACGCGCTGGAGGCCGCGCTCGCGGCCCCCTCGGAGCGGATCGTCCGGAAGATCATCGGCGAGATCAACGACAAGGTCCGCGAGATGATGTTCAAGCCGCCGCCCGGCCCCCCGCTGGGAAAGAAGCCGTACGACGTCGAGGACGTCGTACGGCAGTGGCGGGAGCGCCGGGCGGAGCACTGACGACCGGGGGCTTCACCCCGGATCACACGTGCAGCAGCCGTTCGGCCAGCTCGCGGTAGTCCTTCAGGGCCAGCCGGAGCTGCTCGGTGTCGGCCGACGACACGGACCTGCCCTCGCCGCCCTCGACGGACTGCCAGGAGTGGCGCAAGGTGCGACGGCGCTGCGTCACGGCCTCGGTGAAGCGGGCCGCGATCTCCTCCAGCACGTGGTCGGCCTCCTCGACGGCGGCCCGGGGCCCGTCGACGAACCCGGCGACGGCGTGCTGCAACTGCGAGCCGAGCTTGTCGGAGTCGTCGTGGGCGAGGAGGTGGGCCCGGTTCTTGGCGGAGCCGACCTTGTCGGGGCCGGTGCCGTGGTCGCCGCGGGGTGCCTCGGCGCCGAGCCGGTCCGTGTCGTGCCGGTCGGTGCCGGGCAGGTCGGAACCGTGCCGGTCGGTGCCGGGCAGGTCCGTTCCGTGCCGGTCGGTGCCGGGCAGGTCCGTACCGTGCCGGTCGGTGCCGGGCAGGTCCGTACCGCGCCGGTCGGCAGCGGGTATGTCGGCGCCGTGCGCCGCCGCGCGGTCCGCGTCGGTGCCGTGCGGGGCGCCGCGGTCGGTCTCGATGCCGCGCGTGGCGCCGCGGTCCGCGTCCAGGTCCCGGGCCGTGTCGTGGTCCGTGCCCGGCGCGTTCGTGCGGTGGCCGGTGCCCAGGGCGCTCTCGCCGCGGGCGTCCGGCGTGTGGTCGTCCGGGGTGTGGTCGCCCGGCGGTCGGGTCATGTCGGTCATTGCCTCAACTCTCCTTCGCCTGACGTCGGTTCATCGCCCACGGCGTGTGACCGCCGCGGCCCGGAGCCTTGCGGCCCCCGTTCAGGGCGGTGCGCTCGCGGCCGCCGTCGTGCCGTCCGCCGGTGTGGCCGCCGCCGTCGTGGGGAGCCGGCTTCACCAGCTCCTCGAACAGGGCGCGGGCCGCCACAAAGGCCTCACGCATGTCTTCCGTGCCCTGGCCGCCGTCGCGGGCGTCCTCGGCGCGCAGATGCGCCGCGCGGTGCACGCGCCGGTAGCCGTCCACGTGGTGGGCGTGGTGCACGGACAGCGCGGCCAGCTGTTCCTCGTACTGCCCGCCGTCCGGGAAGCCCCGGACACCGGCGACCTCGGCGAGCAGCCGGTCCGCCTCGGCGACGGCCTCGCGGGGCGAGTCGACGAAGCGCTCCTGCGCGGCCGTCCAGCGCGCCTCGTACTGCTCGCGCTGCGCCGGCTCCAGCGACCGCTCGCGCAGATCGCCGTGGCGCTGCACGCGCTCGGTCAGCTCGCGCTCGGCCGCTTTGGTGTCACCGTCGTGCCGGGCTACGGCCCGGTCGTATTCGGGTCCGAAGCGCCGCTTCAGGCTCGGGCCGCGCCGAGGCCCGCGGGCGCGCAGGGTCATGACGGCCGCGATGATGACGACCGCCGCTATCACGATCAGAGCAATGATCAGGCCAGTGGACATGAATGCCTTCCGGGTTCTCGGCCCAACCGGCTCTCCTCGCGAGCCGGTTCGCCCGTCGGGTGTCCCCAAAGCCCGTCTCCAAACGGCTCCCGGGCGCAACCGGGGCGTGAATCGGTGGCCGGGACTATTCGCTTGCGTGTCCGGTGGGGTGCCTGAGGAGAATGCGGTCCATGACCTGGACCGTGACTCAGGAGCCGTACGACTCGCCCGTGGCCGCCGCGCTGTGGCGGGCGTACTACACCGAGGTCAGCGACCGCTGGTACCTGCTGCACGAGGGGCGCCGGACCGACCCGGCCGAGCTGGAGCGGGAGATCGCCGCCCAGCCGGGTGCCGACCTCGCACCGCCGCGTGGCCGGCTGCTGGTCGCCCGGTACGGCGGTGAGCCGGCCGGCACCGCCGGCGTACGGCTGCTGGACGCCACCACGGCCGAGCTCAAGCGGGTGTTCCTGCACGAGCCGATGCGCGGTCGGGGCGGTGCCCCGCTCCTGGTCCGGGCCGCCGAGGACGCCGCACGCGCGCTCGGCGCCACCCGGATGATCCTCGATACCCGGGGCGACCTCGTCGAGGCCCGCGGCCTCTACGCCCGCCTCGGTTACACGGAGACCGGACCCCACAACGACGACCGGTACGCGGAGCACTGGTTCAGCAAGGAGCTGGCCTGAACTCAGGCCCTCTCCCGCGCGGAGCGCACGCTGTACGGCCGCTCGCGCCGTGATCCGCACAGTTCGCCGGTCAGCTCCCGCACGAGCCGCTCCAGGTCGGTCGGCCGGTCCGGCCCCCACCAGTCGCCGAGCAGCTCGGCGAGGGACTCCTCACGGGCCGCGGCCAGCCGTCCGGCCACCTCGCGCCCCTCGTCGGTCAGGACCATGTCGACGCCCCGCCGCACGGCGAGGCGGCGCTCCTCGGCCTGCCGGGCGGCCTCCATGACCACGGTCAGCGGCACGGGCATCGTGTCGGCGAGCACGCCCGGCTCCACGGAGCCGTTGCGCCGCATCCGCAGCAGCAGCCAGCTCGTGGCCGGGAGCAGGTCGTAGCCCGCCCGGGTGGTGATCTTCCGGTAGATCTCGCGCCGCCCCGCGCGGGTGCCGAGCACCGACAGCGCCCGGCACACCTCGTCGTACGAGGTCCGCTCGACGGGGTTGCTGGCGAGGGTCTCGGAGACGTCGGGCACGGTGACCGAGCCGCGCAGCCGGTCCTCCTTCAGGAACCAGGCCAGGACGAAGCCGAGGAGCGCGACGGGGGCGGCGTACAGGAAGACGTCCGTGATGGAGACGGCGTAGGCGTGCAGGGCGGGCGGGCGCAGGCCGGACGGCAGGGCGGCGATGCCGCGCGGGTCGGCCTCCAGGGTGTCCACGGAGATGCCGGGCGGGAGCCGGACGCCCCGGAAGGCGTCCGTGAGCTGGTCGCCGAGCCGGCCCGCGAAGACCGTGCCGAAGACGGCGACGCCGAACGAGGCGCCGATGGAGCGGAAGAAGGTCGCGCCGGAGGTGGCCACGCCCAGGTCCTCGTAGGGGACGGCGTTCTGCACGATGAGCACCAGGACCTGCATCACCAGGCCGAGTCCGAGCCCGAAGACGAAGAAGAAGCCGCTCAGCTCGGCGGTGGAGCTGTGCTCGTCGAGCTGGTGGAGCAGGAGCAGCCCGAGCGTGGTGATGCCGGTGCCGGCGATCGGGAACACCTTCCAGCGGCCGGTGCGGCTGACGATCTGCCCGGAGGCCGTCGAGGCCAGCAGCAGGCCCAGCACCATCGGCAGCATGTGCACACCGGACATGGTCGGGCTGATGCCCTGCACGACCTGGAGGAAGGTCGGCAGATACGTCATGGCGCCGAACATGGCGAACCCGACGACGAAGCTGATCAGGGCGGCGAGCGTGAAGGTGCGTACGCCGAACAGCTTGAGCGGCAGGACGGGCTCGGCGGCCCGCCGCTCGACCGCCACGAAGGCGACGGCGAGGAGCACGCCCAGGACCGCGAGGCCGACGATCTGCCAGGACCCCCACGCCCAGGTCGTCCCGCCGAGCGAGGCGACCAGCACCAGGCAGGTGGCGACGGCGGCGATGAGGAACGTGCCGAGGTAGTCGATGACGTGCCGTTGCGCCGTGCGCGGGATGTGCAGGACGGCGGCGATCACGGCGAGCGCGACGACGCCGACGGGCAGGTTGACGTAGAACACCCAGCGCCAGCTCAGGTGCTGGGTGAACAGCCCGCCGAGCAGCGGCCCGAGCACGCTGGTGGCGCCGAACACGGCCCCGAACAGGCCCTGGTAGCGGCCGCGTTCACGAGGCGGCACCAGATCTCCGACGATCGCCATCGACAGCACGATCAATCCGCCGCCGCCGAGCCCCTGAAGGGCCCGGAAGGCGATCAGCTGAGCCATGTCCTGCGCGGCGCCGCACAGCGCGGACCCGATCAGGAAGATCACGATCGCCGTCTGGAACAGCCTCTTGCGCCCGTACTGGTCGCCGAGCTTGCCCCACAGGGGGGTGGCGGCGGTCGCGGCCAGCAGATAGGCGGTGACCACCCAGGACAGGTGGTCCAGGCCGCCGAGATCGCTGACGATCGTGGGCAGCGCGGTCGACACGATGGTCTGGTCGAGGGCGGCCAGCAGCATGCCGAGGAGCAGGGCGCCGATGGAGACCAGGACGTTCCCGGGCACCTGCTCCTGCGGGGCCGCGCCCGGGGGCGTCAGCGTGGTGGCGTTCACGTCCCCGGCCATACGACCTCCCGAGTCTCCTGTGACATTTTCCATCGTGACCGCTGTGACCGGTTATGGCCCGCCGGGCCCTTTTGGAAGCTGCGCTTCCGGGGGCTCCTCGACCGCACTGTGGAGAAGATCTGGATAATCTCTGGAGTTCGCGAGGGGAGGGAGGAACGCGTGGAACCGCCCAACGGCCACCCGTGCCCGGAGTGCGGCGCGCCCAGACAGCGGGACAACACCCCCGCCTGCGCCTGCACGCACCGCGCCGCCGAGGCCCTCCGCGACGCCCGCACGGCCGAGGCGGCGGCAGCGGAGGACTTCGACCCGCTGCGGATCCGCCCGTACGTGGAGATCGACGCCGGGGCCTCCGGCGGTCCGGGCAGGGATACGGCGCCCTCGGCCGACGCGGTCGAGCCCACCCCGCATGCCCCGGACGACGCCGCCCTACGACCCGGAACCGGCCCGGCGGAAGCACCACCCGGCCAGAACCCCGGCGCGAGGGCCGAGGACGCACAAGGCCGAGCCGCAGCGGACAACACCACCGCCCTTCCGCACGGGGCCGGACCCCGGCCGCCGGGAAACGGTTCCGCAGAGGCAACGCGGACCCAGCGCCCCGGGCAGACGGCCGAGGGCACACAGCGTCCAGCCGCAACGGCCAATGGCGCCACACCCGCGTACGAAGACGCTCCCCGGCCGCCGGGAAACGGTTCTGCGGAGGCACCCCGGCCCCAGGGCCACGGCTCCGGAGCCGATGGCAGACAGGGTCGGGCCGCGACGGACAGCAGCGGAACGCCGTCTCAGTCTCCGGCCGGAGCCACACCGGGCCCGGCCGCCGCGGCGGACCGTGCCGGCAGCCTCCCGCACGCCGAGACCCCCCGCCCCGCCCGTGCCGCCGGGCCACTCTCCCCCGCCGACGCCACCATGCCGCTGCGCCCCGTGGACCCGGACGCGACCGCCGTACTGCCGGCCGCAGTTCCCGTCACCGCGGCGCTTCCGACGCCCCTGGCTCCCGCCGCGACCGAGCCGAGCGTCACCGATCTGCGCATGTTCGACGGCACGGCGGGGGCGGATCGCGGCACGCCGGAAGGCGGCAGGCGTCGGCCGCGTCGGCGCAGCACCCTCCTGATCGCCGCCGCCGGGGCCTGCGCCGCCGTCGTCGTGGCGGCCGGGTACGCGAGCGGGCTGTTCTCCTACGAGAGTCCGTCCCGGGACACCGCCCTGCCGGACGACATCCGCGCGAGCGTCCCGGACGCCCCGTCGAGCAGCGCGGCGTCGACGCCCCCGCAGGGCAGCGCCTCGGCCGCTCCCCCGGCACCGGCCGCACCGTCGCCGTCCCGCAGCGGGAGCCCGTCCGTTTCGCCGTCGCCGTCCGCGCCGAGCGCCTCGGCGAGCCCGTCGCAGTCACCCTCACCGTCGGCTTCGCAGCCGTCCGGGTCGGCGACCGGCGCCGAGCAGGCGCCCCCGGACAACGGCCGCCAGAAGGCCGGCCCCACCGTCCTGCGCCTCGGCGACCGCGGCCCGGAGGTCACCGAACTCCAGCTCCGCCTGCGCCAGTTGTACCTCTACGACGACGACGCCGACGGCACCTTCGACGACCGCCTGGCGGAGGCGGTCCGCACCTACCAGTGGTCACGCGGCGTCCAGAGCGACGAACTCGGCGTCTACGACCGGGCGACCCGGGAGAAGCTGGAGTCGGAAACTCGCGAGCCCTGACCGGCCCGGGCGCCCTACCGTGACGGGGTGACCATTCAGGTGATCGTTCTCAACGGCGGTTCGAGCTCGGGCAAGTCCGGGATCGTCCGGTGTCTGCAACAGGTTCTGCCCGATCCGTGGCTGGCCTTCGGCGTCGACTCGTTCGTCGACGCGCTGCCCGCGAGGCTGCGGGACTCGGAGGGCGGGATCACGTTCACGGCGGACGGCGGCGTGAGCGTGGGCGCGGAGTTCCGGGCGCTGGACGCGGCCTGGACCGAGGGCATCGCCGCCATGGCCCGCGCGGGCGCCGGGATCATCGTCGACGATGTCTTCCTCGGCGGTCCGGCGTCCCGGCAGCGGTGGGAGAAGGCCCTGTCCGGCCTCGCCGTGCTGTGGGTGGGCGTCCGGTGCGACAGCGCGGTCGCCGCGGGGCGCGAGATCGCCCGGGGAGACCGTGTCGGAGGCATGGCGGCGTCACAGGCCCAGGTCGTGCACGCGGGCATGAGCTACGACGTGGAGGTGGACACGACCCACACCGAGTCCCTGGAGTGCGCGCACGTCATCGCCGCGCGAGTGACGCGCTCGCCCTCTTCCTCCGGGTGAGCCGGGCGGCCGTGGCTCACCCGATGTGCAGGCGGATCGTCCCGTCGCCCACGGCCTCCACCCGTACCCGCGTCAGGTCCTCCACCACCACGTCCGGCTCGTGGATCGCGGCCCGGGGCCCGATCCCGACGACCGTCATCCCGGCGGCGCGCCCCGCCGCTATCCCGGCTCCGGAGTCCTCGAACACCACGCAGTCCCCGGGGGCGATCCCCAGCTCCGCGGCGCCCTTCAGGAAGCCCTCCGGGTCGGGCTTGCTCGCCCCGACGGACTCCGCCGTCACCCGTACCTCGGGCAGGTCCAGACCGGCCGCCGCCATCCGCGCCGTCGAGAGCGGCACATCGGCGGAGGTCACGAGCGCGTGCGGCAGCCCCCGCAGCGAGGCCAGGAACTCCGGCGCCCCCGGGATCGCGACGACGCCCTCGGTGTCGGCCGTCTCCTCGGCGAGCATCCGGGCGTTGTCGGCGTAGTTCTGCTCCATCGGCCGCTCGGGCAGCAGCAGCGCCATGGAGGCGTAGCCCTGCCGGCCGTGGACGACCTTCATGACCTCGCCGCCGTCGAGCCCGTGGCGCTCGGCCCAGCGCCGCCAGACGCGTTCGACCGAGGCGTCGGAGTTGACGAGGGTGCCGTCCATGTCCAGCAGGAGGGCGCGGGCGGTGAGCACGGCGGTGGCCGTCATCGGCAGCTCCAAGGCTCGGGGCGCGTTCCAGCGCGGGAGGGGGCGGACCACAAATCGCGACCGGCACGCCCCGGGGAGACAAGGCGGCCCCGCCCGCCGGTCAGGGAAAACGGGCGGAGGCCACTTTGTTCCCCCACGGTACAAAACAAGGCCGCCTTCGCGCCAGGGGCCCCCTGTGACGTTCACCCACTGTTCAGCCCGCCCGGCTCAGCCGGTCACGGCCTCCCACAGGCTCCACAGCCCGAGCGCCAGCATGACCAGCGCCGCGATCTGGGTGATCAGCCGCAGCGGCACCTTCTTCATCAGCGCCTTGCCGCCGACGATGCCGAGCCCCGCCACGGCCCACAGTGCGAGCACCGCACCCAGGCCGACGGAGAGCGGGTCGTCGTACCGGGCGGCCAGGTTCGCGGTCATGATCTGGGTCAGATCACCGAACTCGGCGACCAGGATGAGCATGAATCCGGCACCCGAGACCTTCCAGAAGGACTGGTTCTCCGGCTTGCGGACCTCCTCCTCGTCCTCGCCCTTCCTCAGCAGCAGCACCGCGGCCCCGCCCAGGAAGAGCACGCCCGTGAGGGCCTGCACGATCTGCTGCGGCAACAGCGTCAGCACACTGCCCGCCGCGACGGCCAGCACGACGTGCAGCGCGAAGGCGGCGGCGACACCGGCGAAGACGTAGGAGGCGCGGTAGCGGGTGCCGAGGACGAGGCCGGCGAGGGCGGTCTTGTCCGGCAGTTCTGCGAGGAAGACGACGCCGAAGACGACGGCCGTCACGGTCAGGCTGATCAAGGGTTCCTCAATCGGTCGGGGCCGCCCCACCGAGAGTGCTGGACCTTCGCACACGACACCTCGGCACGGCAGCACATTCGGGACCCGCGCCGGGGGCACGGGCGTGCACTGCTTTGCCGAAGGTCTCGCTGGCGGGTCCTGGGAAAGGACCGCCTCCGGGCGCCGGCTCAGGCGGGCTGAGCAGTATGTCGACGGTCCGGCGAAGAGCTACTCCCCTTCTGCGCCGTCCATGGTACGGGACGCGCCCGAAGTGAAAAGTTCCGCCTCGAACCTTGTCATGTCATGACCGCGTCACTAACTTCTCACCGGGCGCACATCTGTGCGCAACACGGCACCGCGAGCATTCCCCTCGCTCGCAAGCCAACACCCCCCTCTCCCCAGGGAGTTCGCATGCCCAGGTTCTACGCGCGTCGACGGTTGAGCATGGCCGCGGCGGCCACCGCGCTCATATCCTCCGTGGCCCTCTTCAACGCCCCCACGGCCTCCGCCGCCCTCCCGACGCCGGTGAGCGCCGCCACCGCCCGCACCTACCTCGCCTCGCTCACCGTCGCGACCGAGGACCGCACCGGCTACGACCGCGACCTCTTCCCGCACTGGATCACCCAGTCCGGCGCCTGCAACACCCGCGAGGTCGTCCTCAAGCGCGACGGCTCGAACGTCCAGCAGGACTCCTCCTGCGCCGCCACCAGCGGCAGCTGGTACTCCGTCTACGACGGCGCGACCTGGACCGCCGCCTCCGACCTGGACATCGACCACCTGGTCCCGCTGGCCGAGGCCTGGGACTCCGGTGCCGACTCCTGGACGACGTCCCGCCGCCAGTCGTTCGCCAACGACCTCACCCGCCCGCAGCTCATCGCGGTCACCGACAACGTCAACCAGGCCAAGGGCGACCAGGACCCCGCCACCTGGATGCCCTCCCGGACGGCGTACCGCTGCACCTACGTCCGCGCCTGGGTGCAGGTGAAGTACTACTACGGCCTCTCGGTCGACTCGGCCGAGAAGTCGGCGCTGCAGAACTACCTCGCGAGCTGCTGACACGCTGAATTCATGTCGGGACCTCCCCGCTGACCTCCGTCGCTGCGTACCGTACGGGGCGACGGAGAGGGGAATGACATGAGCACACTGCGCCTCGGACCGCTGCTGAGGTACACCGACGGCTCGTCCGCGACCGTGTGGGTCGAGACGAGCCGTCCGTGCACCGCCGAGGTGCGCTGCGCCGACGGCGCCGGCGGCACGGCCCGCAGCTTCCAGATCGCGGGTCACCACTACGCGCTGGTCCCGGTGACGGGCCTGACGGCCGGCACGACCACGACGTACGAGGTGCTCCTCGACGGCACCCAGGTGTGGCCGCTGCCCGGCTCCCCCTTCCCGCCCTCGGCGATCCACGCCCCGGGCCCGGACGGCGATTTCGACGTCGCCTTCGGCTCCTGCCGCTGGGCCTCTCCGCCGGCGGGCGGGGACGACCCCGTCGGCCCGGACGCCCTGGACGCCCTCGCCACCCGCCTCGCGGCCGACCCCGAGGGCGAGCGGCCGCACGTGCTGCTGCTGCTCGGCGACCAGGTGTACGCCGACGAGACCTCCGACTCCACCCAGCGCTGGCTGGCGGGCCGCCGCGACATCAAGGAGGGGCCGGGCACCGGGGTCGCGGACTACGAGGAGTACACCCACCTCTACTACGAGTCCTGGCTCGACCCGCGCATCCGCTGGCTGCTGTCCACCGTGCCCAGTTTCATGATCTTCGACGATCACGACGTCATCGACGACTGGAACACCTCCGCCGCCTGGCTCACCGACATGCGCTCCACCGACTGGTGGCAGGAGCGGCTGCTGAGCGGCCTGATGTCGTACTGGGTCCACCAGCACCTGGGCAACCTGTCCCTGGAGGAGCTGGCGGCCGACCCGGTGTACGAGGCGGTCCGCGAGACCCCCGACGGCACCGACGCACTGCGCGCCTTCGTCGCCCGGGCCGACGCCGACGCGGCCACGGCCCGCTGGAGCTACCGGCGGGACTTCGGGCGCGTACGCCTGGTGATGGTGGACAGCCGGGCCGCCCGGGTGCTGGCCGAGGACAAGCGCGCGATGCTCGACCCGGGTGAGGAAGCCTGGCTGCGCGAGCAGGTGCTGGGCACACCCGGGGCCTACGACCACCTCCTGATCGGCACCTCGCTGCCCTGGCTGCTGCCGCACCTGGTGCACGACGCCGAGCACTGGAACACGGCACTGTGCGGCGGCGAACGGGGCGCGCGCTGGGCACGGTTCGGGGAGAAGGTGCGGCGCGCCGCCGACCTGGAGCACTGGTCGGCGTTCCCCGAGTCCTTCGCGGGGCTGGCGGAGCTGATCGCCGAGGCGGGCTCGGGGCGTAACGCGCCGGCGACGGTGTGCGTGCTGTCCGGGGACGTGCACCACGCCTATATCGCCGAGCCCTCCTGGCCCGGCCGGAGCCCGGACGCCCGGGTGCTGCAACTGGTCTGCTCACCCGTCCACAACTCGGTGCCGCTGTCGATGCGGCTGGCCTTCCGTATCGGCTGGAGCGCGATGGCACGGGGCATCGGCCGCGGCCTGGCCCGGCACGGCCGTCTGCCGCAGACCCCGGTCGGCTGGCGCAAGACGGGCGGCCCCTGGTTCGGCAACCAGCTGATGACCCTGACTCTGCGCGGCCGTTCGGCCCGGCTGCGACTGGAGCACGCCAAGACCCGCGAGGGGGCGGGCCCCCGCCTGACGACACTGCTGGACTCCGAACTCACCCCCTGAACCCCCTGACCCCCTCGTCCCCTGGCCCCCCGTTCCGCCCGTTTGTCGCGCTGTGACCGGTGGTGCCCCGTAAGGCCGGTGAGGCATCCCACGGCGACCGTCAGGCCTTCCCGGGGGAGGGCCGGCGGTCCGTGTGAGAACCCTCATAGGCAGCCCGCCTGCCGGAGCCCGACCTTCGGCACACCGCCGACGACCTCCCGGCGGTGTGCCGCGGTGCGGGCAGCGCCGCCCGTACGTCGTGGACGGTTATGAGACAGGGGGTGGACGCGTCACAGCGCGCCCCTGTCGGCTGATGGTTCGTCAAGAAGTTGCACACACAAGGCGGTTCGCGTTCGGCGTGCCGACAGAAGGCGTGCACTGGGCGACCGCCGCGGGAGCCCGCCCAGGGGTGGATTCGGTCATTCTTTCGGACGTGGACGCGGTGGCGAGAGCCGCTCCACGTGCGGCTGGGCCCGAGATCGAGCCCCAACGGGAGCTAAAGCAGTGGCCAAATGTTGAACTTGCAAGCATCAATTAGGCGCACCTAACGTGGGCTACTCCGCGGTATCCGTCCCCGACCGGCCTCCCCAGGGCCGGCCAACCGAAGGAGTGACCCCCCACATGACCGCTCGCCTCAACGGCGCCCAGCCGTACGCGCTCGGCCTGTTCCGGATCGTCGTCGGCCTGCTGTTCGCCTGCCACGGCGCCGTCGCACTCTTCGGCGTTCTCGGCGGCGCGGACGGCAAGGGCGGCACCGCCGCGACCGGCGCCTGGCCGAACTGGTACGCGGCCGTCATCGAGCTCGTCGGCGGCATCCTGGTGCTGCTGGGCCTCGGCACCCGCATCGCGGCGTTCATATCCTCCGGGGCGATGGCGTACGCGTACTTCAAGGTCCACCAGCCCCAGGGCCTGTGGCCGATCGAGAACAGCGGCGAGGGCGCGGCGATGTTCTGCTGGGCCATGTTCCTGCTGATCTTCACGGGCTCCGGCGCGTTCGGCCTGGACCGGCTGCTGTCCAAGCGCACCTCGATCCAGGGGCAGCGCTCCGCGGATCAGACCCCGGTGGCCGCCTGAACCGCCCGCCCCGTCGGACACACAGCGGCGCCTGCCCCTCGGGGGAGGCGCCGCTGCGTCTGTACCGGACCGCGATCAGCGTGTCGGCGGAGAAAACCGCGCATATGCTGACACAGCCGGACGAGGCGCGCCGAGGTGAACAGTCCACACCGAACGTATGAGCCCCCCGTGAACCGCCCCTCACACCCAGGCGTACGCTCTATGGCTGTCATGGCCACCCCTGCCGCTCCCCCGCGCCACCGCGGCACGGCGGTCCGGCCCACGGGGGAGTCACGGGGAGTTGCGGTGCTGGAGCAAGTGGGGCTGCCGATCGGCAGCCCATGGATATACGCGGTGGTGGCCTTGTCCGTGCTGCTCGACGTGTTCCTGCCGGTGCTGCCCAGCGGCGTCCTGGTGATCACGGCGGCCACGGCGGCGGCAGCGGGCACGGCGACCGACGTGCCCGACATCCTCGCCCTGACGCTCTGCGCGGCCACCGCCTCCGTCCTGGGCGACCTGGTCGCCTACCGCCTCGCCTGGCGCGGCGGCGCCCGCCTGGACCGGGCGATCTCCCGCTCCCGACGGCTGACCACCGCCCAGCAACGACTCGGCGCGGCCCTCGCCCGGGGCGGCGGAGCCCTCGTCGTCCTCGCCCGTTTCGCTCCCGCCGGCCGCTCCGTGGTCTCCCTCGGCGCGGGCGCCGCCCACCGCCGCGCCCGTGACTTCCTGCCCTGGTCGGCCCTGGCCGGCTTCACCTGGGCCGTGTACAGCGTCGCCCTCGGCTGGTTCGGCGCCCACTGGCTGGGCGCGACCTGGCTGGCGACGGCGGTGTCGGTGGGGGCGCTGTTCGCCGCCGGGGCGGGAGCGGCGTTCCTGATGCGGCGCGAGCCGCGGACGTCGTAGACCGGGCTCCGGCTCACCACCACGACCATCCAGACCTGGAAGCGGCTGAGACATTGACCATCACGGAGTCGCGGAAAACCTCCCGGACGAGACGGATCGCCCTCGCCGCGAGGCGGCACCCACGGGCGCTGCTGTGGGTCGCGGCAGGCGTGGCCACGCTCGGGTTCCTCGTCGCGCTCCAGATCGCCGCGCACCACTTCGGCACCGAGGGGCCGATCACCGCGCAGGCACGCGAGGTGATCTACGCCCCCAAGTCCGGGTTCCTGCTGTACGCGAGCCTGGCGCTGACGATGGTGGTGCTCACCTGGCGGCAACGGCTCATCGCCCTCGGCGCCGCGCTGGGCATCGACCTCGTCTTCCTGCTGGTGCGGTGGCTGGCCGGCGCCTATCCCGACGAGGGCCACCCGTTCGGCAACGGCGCGCTGTGGGTGATCCTGGGCATCGCGGTCATCGCCCTCACCCGGCGCACCGGCCCGGAACGCGTCCTGATGCTGAAGGGCGTAGGACTGGGCCTGCTGCTGGTGGCCGGCCGCAAGACCGGTGACACCTGGCTGCTGATCACGTCGAAGACCCGCCCGCTCATCCTCGACCCGTACGTCGCCATGGCCGACCACGCGCTGGGCAACCCGTCGTGGCTGGCGGGCCGGCTCCTGCGGGCGAGCGGCCCGGTCGGCGAGCACGCCCTCGACTACGTCTACGCCCAGCTCGCCGTGGCCGCGGTCTGTGTGGCGCTGTACCAGCTGCGCGACGTGGCGGCCGAGCGGCGCTTCCCGCGCCACCACCTGGTCCGCACGTTCCTGCTGATCGGCCTGCTCGGACCGGCCTTCTACATGATCTATCCCGTGGTCGGGCCGATGTTCGCCTACGGCCCCGAGGGCGGGCACTGGGCGGCGGCCGACCTGTGGCCGGACACCCTGCCGCCGGTGATCACCCCGTACGCGATGCCGTTCGACGAGATCACCCCGCGCAACTGCATGCCCAGCCTGCACACGGCCTGGGCGACCACGATCTTCATCCACTCCCGCAAGGGGCCGCGCGCCCTGCGGTACGCCGGCACGTTCTGGCTGGTCGCCACGCTCGCCGCGACGCTGGGATTCGGCTGGCACTACGGGGTGGACCTCATCGCCGGCGTGGTGTTCGCGTACACGGTCGAGGCAGGACTGCGCACATACGACCGCGGCTGGGACCGGGCTGGACTCCGGCTGATCGGCTACGGGACGGTCGTCTTCGCCGTGCTGCTGGCGTCCTACCGCTTCGTGCCGATGGAGATGGCCGCGTACCCGTGGATATCCGGCCCGCTCCTCCTGCTGGCGATGGCCTCGGTGGTCTACGGCTACCGGCGGACCACCAGGCTGTGGGAAGCGGAGCCGGCGCCCGCCGCGCGCCCCGAACCGCAGCCCGAACTGGCGGTCTGAGACCGGCTCGGGGCCGACCGGATCTAAGCTCCTGGGGTGTCCTAGCTCGCCTTCCGCGCCCCGGCCCCGCGCACCTCCAGACCGTCCAGCAAGTCGGCCGTGGCCTGCGCGACGGCCTCCACGGCGCGGTCGAACACCTCCTGGTTGTGAGCGGCGGGGGCGCGGAATCCCGACACCTTCCGCACGTACTGCAGGGCGGCAGCGCGCACGTCCGCCTCGGTGGCCTCTTCGGGCATCGCGGGCGGACGCAGCGTCTTGATACTCCGGCACATGCCCCCAGTCTCACCCGCCCGGCCCTCGTACGACAGAGATGCCTGCCATGATCGCTCCGAGGCGGCCACCATTCCGGGGCCGACCGACGAGAGGAACTCCTCGTGGCGAACGAACTCAGCGTGGCCGTCCTGGGCCCCGGCGGCGTGGGCGGCCTGCTCGCCGCCCTGCTCTCCCGCGCCGGCCACCGCGTGATCTGCCTGTCCGGCGAGAAGACCGCCGAGGCCCTGCGCACCGACGGCATCCGGGTCCGCAGCGCCCGCTTCGGCGACTTCACGGCCCGGATCGAGGCCGACACCGAGCTGCGGGAGCCGGTCGACGCGTGCCTGGTCACCGTGAAGCACACCGCCCTCGACACCGCCCTGGCGCGGGTTCCCGCCCCGGTGCTGTCCGACGGGCTCGTGGTGCCGTTCCTGAACGGCGTCGAGCATCCGGCGGCCCTGCGCGCCCGCTACCGGCCGGACCGGGTGGCCCCCGCCGTGATCCGCGTCGAGTCCACCCGAGTCGCGCCGGGCGTCGTCGAACACGGCAGCCCCTTCGCGGAGATCGACCTGACCGGCACGGACGTGCCCCGGCCCCGTCTCGACGCCCTCGCCGACGCCTTCGCCGCGGCCGGTCCGGCCGCCCGCGTCCTGGAGGACGAGACGGCCACCCTGTGGGCGAAGATGTCGTTCCTGGCGCCCTTCGCCCTGCTGACCACCCGCTACGGACTCCCCCTCGGCGACGTCCGCACCCACCACCGCGACGAGCTGACCGCCCTGGTGGAGGAGACGGCCGCGATCAGCCGCGCGTGCGGCGGCCCGGCGGACCCGGCCCAGGCCCTCGCACGCTACGACGCCTTCCCGCCGTCGACGAAGTCCTCGATGCAGCGCGACGCCGAGGCCGGGCGGCCCCTCGAACTGGACGCCATCGGCGGCGCGTTGCTCCGCGCGGCCGAGCGGCACGGGATCCCGGCGCCGGTGGCGGCCCGGGTGGTGGCGGAGGTGCACCCGTTCGCCTGAACCACAGGAAGGAACTCGCCTACCAAATTCGAACAGGCGTATCATTGGGGCGTGGCTACGACCTATGACTTTCCGAGTGACCTCCTGGCCGGTCAGGAGGAACTCCATCAGGTCCGGGCCGAGCTGTCGGCCCTGCTGAAGCGGCTGCCCTGGTCGGTGGAGCCGCTGGACGGCTTCAGCGACGACAACGGCTGGCGCAAGGTGGAACGCCCCGCCTCCCCCGGCTGGACCGCCGACGAACAGGCCGAGGTGGAAAAGCTCCGGCAGCGGGAGCACGAGCTCGCGGTGTTCGTGAGCACGCACCGCTACTGGTCCGAGCTCGCCGGCTCCGATCGGGTGGCGGCCCGCTCGCAGCTGAAGCACACACAGCACACGCACGGGGTTGTGCCGGAGGAGACCGGCACAACCCCGTGACGCCCGGCCGTCAGGTCAGCTGTCGCTCTTGCTCTCGCTCTTGCCGAGGAGCTTGTTCATCTCGCCGATCTCGGCGTTCTGGGCGGTGACGATGTCGCCGGCCATGGCCTTGGCGGGGGCGTGGCGGCCCTTGCGCTGCTCGGTCTCCGCCATCTCCACGGCCCCCTCGTGGTGCTCGACCATCAGGGTCAGGAACTGGACGTCGAACGCCTTGCCCGTCAGCCTCTCCAACGCGGCCATGTCCTCGCCGCCCATCATGCCGGGCATGCCGGAGTGGCCCGACGCGGAGTGGTCCATGCCGCCGCCTCCGGTCCCTCCGGGGACCTTCTCGCCCCAGGACTTCAGCCAGCCGGTCATGGTCCGGATCTCCGGGTCCTGCGCCTTCTCGATCCGCCCCGCGAGGTCCTTGACCGTCCCGGAGGAGGACCGGTCCGCGGCCAGCCGCGCCATCTCCAGCGCCTGCCGGTGGTGCGGGATCATGCCCTGCGCGAAGGCGACGTCCTGGGGGTTGTGGGCGCCTGCGGGCGACGGGGTTCCGGCGGGGGCATGGCCACCGGCGTCGCCGTGCCCGGCACCGCCGGCGGCGCGGTCGGCGCCGTCACCGCCACACGCGGCGAGGACGAGGGCCGCGGCGCCCGTCGCCGCCACCAGGGCGGCGCGGCGCGCCAGGGTACGAATGCTGCTGCTCATGCGTGAACTCCTGCTTCTACGAGGAACTGGGGGATCTCGGACACGACGTGTCTAGATCCGCAGAAGCTGGAGCTCGGAGAGGGAAGGCGGGGCCCGGGCACCCTCCGTATCCATGACGGCATACGCCCGAACGGCGCTCTCCCCCTCGTCCACGGGGACCGGGTCGGTGACGAGCGGCGGCACCACCGGCCCCCCGCCCACGGCACCCGACGCACAGGTCGGGTCGGCGTGCTGAACATGCCCGCCGTCACCGCAGTCGCCGTACGGCATGACCTGGGTCCGGGGCTCGTGGAGCACATGACTCCGGGGCACGGCCGCCTGCGAGGCGTGCGCCCGCTCCCCGTGCCCCTGCCGGGGCAGACCACCACCGGGCGCCAGCCCGTGCATCCCGAGCAACCCGGCCAACAGCCCCAGCACACACAGCACATGCCACCGCCGGGCGACGGTTCGCTGAGCACGCTGCCCGGGGCTGTTCACGCGCTCATCGTAGAGAAGGGCCCGGGGCCGGCATCGACCCGGGGCGCACGCGCGTACGGGCGGCCGCAGGCTGTGCGACCGGCTGTACTCCCATCAGGTGAACTCGTTCAGCCTTCTACAACCACGAGGCTCCCCCGGCAGGTCGTACGCACGACACGCAAGATCCCGAGGGGGACCCATGAGCCAGCAGTACCCGCAGCAGCCGACCCAGCCCTACCCGCCGCAGCCCGGTTACGGCGCCCCGGCGCCCCAGCCGCCCAAGAAGCGCGGCGTGGGCAAGATCGCGGGCCTCGGCTGCGCGGGCATCATCGCCCTCTTCGTCATCGCCGCCGTCGCCACGGGCGGCGGAGGCGACGACAGCGGCGACACCTCGAACAAGGACAAGGCCGTCGCCGCCGACGGCAAGCGCGGGGGTGACAGCGCCGAGAAGGCCGGGGCGGCCGAGGAGAAGCCTCAGGCCGAGCAGTTCAGGGACTGCGTCGCCAAGAACGGCACGGAGACGGAGAAGGCGGCGGTCGAACACGTCACGAAGGTGACCGGCGCGGACAAGCGCAACGACATCCTCGACGCCGCGGAGGTCTTCACCGACTTCAGCGGCGGCCTGATGGGCCCCCACCAGGGCGAGGGCAAACTCATCGCCTCCGCGTTCACCTCGTGCTACGAGTCGAAGAACGGCCTCGTCACGGTGTACGACAAGGACGGGGAGCTCCTCGCCAACGCGAACTACTGAGCCCTGCCGACGCGGGACCAACGGCGGAGGCCCTCCAGGTACATCCCTGGAGGGCCTCCGCCGTGGAACTCGGTGTGGTGGGCGCGGACGGTTTCGAACCGCCGACATCCTGCTTGTAAGGCAGGCGCTCTACCCCTGAGCTACGCACCCGGCTCCCGGGCCTCGCGCCCAGGACGAGTCGACAGCCTACATGGCCCGGGGCACGGTCCCGCAAACCCGTTTCGCGGGCCGTGGCGGGTCCCGCGCCTGGGGTTAACCCCACCTCACATCCGGGAGTGACCCGGATCCCCCGGCGGGCCCCCGATCCATACGGTCGTAGAGCGCCCCAGAGCGCCCGTCGTCCGTCCAGGGGGAGATCGTCATGACCACACGCACCGCCACCGCCCGCACCGTCGCCCTCGCCGGTGCCGTCGTGGTGCTCGTCGCCGGGCTCAGCGCCTGCGGGGCGTCCGCCGGGGACGACACGGACCCCGATCACCGGTCTTTCGGCCTCCAGGGCCGCACCCTCACCGTCGACTCCGACGACTCCGCCCTGGAGATCGTCGCCGCCGACGGCAATCCGGCGGGCAAGGTCGAGGTCACCCGGTGGTTCCAGGGGTCGGTCGCCATCGGCAAGGATCCCAAGGCCACCTGGTCCCTGCGGGAGGACCGGCTGGTCCTGCGGCTGAGGTGCTCCGGCATCGTCGTCGACTGCTCCGCCAAGCACCGCATCGAGGTGCCCCGAGGGATCACCGTCAAGGTCAAGGTCGCCGACGGCAGCGTGCGGGCCCGCGGCTTCCACGATCCCCTGAACATCCGCACCGGCGACGGCTCCGTCCGCGTCCAGGACACCACCGGCCCCGTCGAGCTGCGCACCGACGACGGTTCGATCCGGGTCAGCGACACCACCGGTTCCCTGCGGATGCGCACCGGCGACGGATCGATCCGGGCGGACGTCTCCTCCCGCGACGTCCGCACCCACACCGGCGACGGCTCCGTCCGCCTCGAACTCGGCGTCGTACCGGACCGCGTCGAGTCCCGCAGCGGCGACGGCTCCGTGACCATCGTGGTGCCCCGGTCCACCTACCGCGTGACCACCGAGACCGGCGACGGGGGCGTCGACGTGTCCGTGCCCCGCGACGAGACCAGCCCCCATCTGGTGTCCGCCCACACCGGCGACGGCAAAGTGACGGTCCGAACAGCGAACTGACCGGCCCGTGTGTTCGTCCTTAACCGGTGGGAGAATGACACCGGGCAGGGCGGACCACAGCACGGGAGAGGGATGTGACGGCGACACCAGGACAGCCGGACTCGCCGTCGGCGCCGCGCGCCCATCGTGCGCGCGGCGGCACCCCCCGCACCCCCGGCCCGCTGCGCGACACGCTCACCCTGGTCGGGCTTCCGCTGCTGGCCGCGCTGGCCCTGCCCGCCGCCTTCGCCGGCGGGGGCACCCGGCGCTGGTTCGGCGGCCGGGCCGAGAACCAGCGGGCCGAGGCCCAGGCCGCCAAGGACGCCGCCGCCGCGGCCTTCTACGAGCTGGACACCGCCCAGCGCGACCTGCGCATCTCGATCGAGACGATCACCGCCGTCGACGACTCCCCCGCCGCCCGGCGGGCCGTCGCCGACTTCGACGCCCTCGGCAACCGCATCGACGAGGCCAGTCACCGCTACATCGACGCCGTCGACGCCCACGACCTCGACCGTGACGACCTGGAGGCCTCCACCGCCTCCCGCGCCCGCGGCGAGCTGACCGCCGCCAAGGAGGAACTCGACCGGGTCAAGCAGGAGCTCGACCGGTTCACCGACGGCCTCGGCCCCCTCCTCGGCAAGGCCGAGACGCAGCTGGCCCGCCTGGCCCCCGCGGTCGAGCGGGCCCGCCAGGCCCTGCTCGCCGCCTCCAACGCCCTCGACTCCGTCCGGGCGTCCGGTCTGAAGGCGGACGACCTCGCCGCCCGGCTCGCCGCCCTCTCGCCGGAGCTCACCAAGCTGAACCAGGGCGCCGGACAGCACGGCGTCCCGCACACCCTGGAGCGGGCCGAGCGGGTCACCCGCGAGGCGGAGGCGGTCCGCGTGGAGGCCGAGCGGCTGCCGGACCGCGCCGCCGAGATCGACCACCGCCTCGTCTCCCTGCGCACCCGCGCCCAGGCCCTCACCACCCGCTCCGAGCAGGTCGAGCCGACCCTGAGCGAACTGCGCCGCCGCTTCACCGCGGCCTGCTGGCAGGACCTGCAGCACGTCCCCGACGCCGCCGCCGAGAACGTCCGCCAGGCCGAGGCGAAACTGGCCGAGGCCCACACCGCCCGCGGCGCACAGCGCTGGGCCGACGCCACGGCCTTGCTGTCGACCGTGCGGGCCCTGCTGAACAGCACCGACGAGGCCGTCTCGGCCGCCGGGGACCGCCTGCACCGGCTGAACGCCGTGCAGAAGGACCCCCAGCAGGAGATCGACCGCACCCGCTTCGCCATCCGAGACGCCCAGCGCCTCGCCATGGCCGGCCGCAACACCCCCGACCCGCGCCACGCCCGCCCCCTGGACGACGCCGTGGCCCGGCTGGACCGCGCCGTCGCCACCCTGGAGGGCCGCCACCCCGACTACTGGCACTTCCTCACGGAGACCGAAGCGGTCCGCCGGGCAGTGGCCCACGTGGTCTCCGGGATCCGCGAGGAGCGAGGGGCCGGACACTGAGCCCGGCCCCGGCCCGGTCTCAGGTGCGGTAGGCGTAGTAGTACGCGTTCGGGTACGACGCGACGAGGCTCGCCACCGACCTGCGGAGGGTGTTGTTGGAGTGGTAGGTCACGTACGGCACACCGCCGCTCTTGTACGTGACGATCATCGTGTGGTCCTTGGACCCGTCCCGGTCGAAGTCCATCTGGAGGACGTCGCCGACCTCGAGCTGGAAGACGTTGGCGAGCGGCGTGGTCCGCTTGGAGTTCTGGGCGAACCAGGACCACTCGTTGACGCCGACGAAGGAGTCGGACTGGATGTCGGCGTTTCCGAACCACTTGGTGTAGTCGTACACGTAGCCGGGGGCGTGCTTCCAGCCGCCCGCCTTCAGCGACTGGCTGACGAAGTTGGTGCAGTCGCCGCCCGCGCCGTGCCCGTTGAAGTCCGGGTAGTCCTTGTTGTAGACGTTCCAGTACTTCTCGGCGTAGGCCGCCATGGCCTTGTAGTCGTACGTCGTGCCGGTCTTCGGGGCGGCGGCCGGGTTGCGGGTGATGGCCGCGCGCGGGGCGTTCGGCGTGGTGTTGTCGGCGGCGGTGGTCGCCTTGACGGGGGCCGGCTTGGAGAGCGTGTTCACCGCGAGACCGCCCTCGTCGGTGTCGCGGATGCCGGTCAGCCGCCAGTCGCCCTGCCGGTCGGCCTTGAAGGTCAGCTCGTGCCGGGCCTGGAAGCCGGTGGTCTTCGGCGCATTGCCACGCGCCCGGGCGTAGGTCAGCGTCGTGGTCTCGGTGACGTCCGCCTTGGCCGTACGGCCCGTCACCCGCGTGGCGTTCAGGGTGACGGTGGTGCTGGCCTTGCCGTACGTCTCGCCGGCCTTCGCCAGCTGCTCCTTGCGCTGCCCCAGTTCGGACAGCGTGGCGTCCTCGGTGCGGGCCGTGCCGGAGGACAGGGCGACGTCGCCGGAGAAGGCGTCGGTCAGCGGCTTGTCCGCGCCGGCCCGCCCGCCGTCGACCAGGGCGTTGGTGCGGTCGGTGAAGACCGCGTCCGCCAGCCGCTGGAAGGTGGCCTTGGTCCGCGCGTCCACCGTCGGATCGTCGACGACCGCCGCGCCCGCGCTCCAGTTGGGCAGCAGGGCCACTCCGGCGACGACCGAGGTCGCCGCGGCCCCGAGTATCGTGACGCGACGTCGCGTCCCGCTCAGTTTCCGTGATTTCACTGGTGTTTCCCCTCTTGCCCCGGCCAAAGGGTTGCCGGGGTAGGCGATCTTCGCATGGAGTGTGTGGCTGCTGTGAAGGGTGCTGCGGCCGTTACTTTGGCGTGATCACTTCACGACCGTCGACCAGTCGGGCGACTGCGCCGGGTCCAGGCCGCGCAGCCGCTGAAGGGTCCCGGGCTTCTGCACGTCGAGCCAGTCGGCCAGTTCCCGGAAGGACACGCACTTGACGTCCTTCTTGGTGCACATGTCCTTGACGACCTGGTCGACGGCCCGCATGTAGATGCCGCCGTTCCAGTCCTCGAAGTGGTTGCCGATGAACAGCGGGGCCCGGCTGCCGTAGTACACGCGGTTGAAGCCGGACATGTAGGAGGCCACGGTCTCCTGTTCCCACTCGGGGTACTTCGCCGGGTCGCCCTCGGTCTCGCCCTCGGACTGGTTGTAGAGGAAGTTGAAGTCCATCGAGAGGCCCTGGTACTTGCCGCCCTCGTACGGGAGCATCTGCAACGGAAAATCCCAGATGCCGTTCTTCTTGGCGGGCCATATCTGGAAGTCGCCGGCGGAGCTGGCGTCGTAGCGCCACTTGTAGTCCTTGGCGGCCTTCAGCAGGTTCTTCTGTCCCTCCAGGCAGGGAGCGCGGCCGCCGGTGACCTCCTTCCTGATGTCGAACGGCAGCGGGTCGACGTCCTGGAAGCCGGTGTTGGTCTTCCACTTCTCGGTGAACGCGTAGAACTGGTCGATCTCGCTCTTCCACTCCGCGACGCTCCAGTCACCGCCGCCCTTCTTGCCGCAGAAGTGGCCGTTGAAGTGGGTGCCGATCTCGTTGCCGCCCTGCCACGCCTTGCCGAGTTGCTCCAGTGTGGTGCGGATGTGCTCGTCGGTGGCGAAGCTGATCGCCGCCGAGCCCTTGGCGTGCTGGGGCGGGGAGTACAGCTCCTTCCTGGCCTTGGGCAGCAGGTAGATGCCGGTGAGGAAGAAGGTCATGTGGGCGTCGTACTCCTCGGCCAGCTCCCGGTAGTGCGAGAAGAGCGCGTCGTCGCCCTGCAGCGCGCCGTCCCAGGAGAAGACCACGAACTGGGGCGGCTTCTCCCCCGGCTTGAGCGGCACCGGCTTCAACTGGCCCTTCTGCGGGCCGGTGTAGGAGGTGGAGCCGTCTCCGAGGACCTTCGGCTTGCCGTCCCACCGGGGCTCCTGGTGCGGCTTCGGGGAGGTTCCCTTGCGGGCTCCGGAGGAGGCGGTCGGGGTGGTGGTGTCCGAGCGGGTCAGGGCCAGATATCCCCCGACCAGGGACGCGACGACGAGGAGCGCCGCGAGAGTCAGGACCCCCGGGGGCGTGGTGCGGCGGGGTGCGCGGGATCGGCGGCGGCGGCCGGACGGCTGTTTCATGCGCGGCTCATTCTGCGAGGGAGGGGGCGGAGGCCCGGGTGCGGGGTCCTGGGTGGGGGTCAGCCGATGCCGCGGGCACCGGACCAGATGCGGTACGGGACGCTGTCGCCGACAGAGCCCGCGATCCCGTCCAGCGGCAGGGGTTCGAGGCTCTTGGTGAGGTCGATGCGATAGGCCACCACGGCCGTCGACACGGAGTTGGCCGTGCCGACGTACCAGGCGGCGGTGTCGTTCTGCGTGGTACCGGCCTTCCCGGCCACCGTGGCGGTCGTGACCGCCCCCGGGCGGGCGGTGCGGAAGGCGTCCGTGAGGGCGGACTGGACCGCCCCGGCCACGCTCGCCTTCACCGCGCGGCGGGACCCGGGCTCGGTGAGCGGGACCCCGGAGCCGTTGCGGGTGATCCGGGCCACCGAGTACGGCTCGACGTGCTTGCCGGCGGCGGCGAACGTGGCGTATCCGCTCGCCATGCGGATCGCGCTGGGCGTGGCACTGCCCAGGGACATCGCGGGCACCTGCGGACCGAAGCTGGAGGGGAGCAGGCCCGCCCGCTGGGCGGTGTCCCGCACCGTGTCCAGGCCGGTGTCCATGCCGAGCTGCATGAACGGTGTGTTCACCGACAGGGCGAGCGCCCGGCCCAGGCCGATCCGCCCGTAGGACTTCCCGCCGTCGTTGTGGGAGGTGACCTGTTTGCCGCCGCGGTCCCAGTAGGGGCCCTCGGGTGTCCTGACGGCGATGCCGTCGTCCCCGTCGTACAGCGTCTGGGGGGTGACCTCGGCCGCGGCGCCGTCGCGGGTGGTGTGCACACCGTGCTCCAGGGCGGCGGCGTAGACGAACGGCAGGAAGGCCGAACCGGCGGGGACGGTGGTCGCGTTCGACTCGTTGTAGCCCTGCTCGCGGTGGTCGGGGCCGCCGTGGACGGCGAGGATGCGCCCGTCGGTGGCCACCGAGGAGGCGCCGAAGTGCAGGGACTTCGCCTTGGCCGGGTCGTCCTTGCGCGCCTTCTTGCGGGCCTTGTCCACGGCGTCGGTGAGCGCGGTCTCCTGCTTGCGGTCGAAGGTCGTGTAGATCTGGTAGCCGCCGAGGTCGAACTCCCTGGCCGAGAGGTGCGCCGCCTTCTTGGCGTACTGGGCGGCCAGTTCCACGAGGTAGTCGCTCTGCTTGCCGGTGTCGAACCCGGGCGCCCGCTTCAGCGGCTCGGGGAACTCCTTGTAGCGGGCCCGCTCGGCCTTCGACAGTGCGCCGGTGTCGACCATGCGGTCGAGGATCCAGGACCAGCGCTCCACCGCCCGGTCGTGGTTGGCCTCGCTCAGGGCCGGGTCGTAGAGCGCGGCGCCCTTGAGGAGGGAGGCGAGGAAGGCGGCCTCACCGGCGTCGAGTTCGCCGACGTCCTTGCCGTAGTAGGCCTGGGCGGCGCGCTGGATGCCGTAGGTGCCGCGGCCGAACCAGCTCGTGTTGAGGTAGCCCTCGAGGACGTCGTCCTTGCTCATCTCGTTGTCGAGCTTGAGGGCGAGCATGGCCTCGGTGAACTTGCGGCCGACCGAGCGGTCCTGGTTGAGGTAGACGTTCTTGACGTACTGCTGGGTGATGGTGGAGCCGCCCTGGGTCTCCCCCTGGCCGAGGGTGCGCCACACGGCTCGGGTGAGGCCGCTGAAGGATATGCCGGGGTCGCTGTAGAAGCTCGCGTTCTCCGCCGCCAGCACGGCCCCGCGGACGTCCTCGGGTATGTCCTTCAGGGGCATCGCCTGCCGCCGCACCCAGCCGGTGCGGGCCATGGGCGTCCCGTCGGACCAGAAGTAGACGTTGTCCTGCTGGGTGGCGTACGAGTTGAGGTTCTCCGGGATGTCGGTGGCGGCGTAGGCGGAGCCCAGGAGGACGACGCTCAGGCCGGTGAACGTCAGCGCGGCACCGAGCCATTGCCGCCAGGAGGGCGCCCAGCGCCGCCAGCCGGTGCGGTCGGCGTGCGGGTAACGGGGCCGCAGGCGGCGGGCGGCGGATGCGGCGCGGGCGACGAGTCGGGCCGGCCCCGGGGCGGCGGCGGTGAGACGGGTCAGGGGGGAGGGCCGGGGAGCCCTGCGCCGGCGACGCGATCTGTCCGGTGCGCTCCCGTCCTTCGCCGCGCCGGACGCCGTGTCCGCCTGGTCGGTCGAGGCCGCCCCGACGACGCGCAACATCATGGTCTCGTCCGCGTGCACGGAGTCGGGGACCTTCAACTGCATGGTCTCGTCCGGTTCCCGCCCATCCTTCGACACGGCTGCGTCTCCCTCCCGCTTACGGTGGTGCTCGCGCGGAAGGGCTTGGCTGCGGTGGTCGACGGCAGCGATCCCTCGTCATCCCCCGCCTGTACGGCTCCTCGCGCTTTCGAAAGTTATCAGCGGCTTTTACATGTCCTCCACACCGGTACGGCAACAATGGTCAGACGGGTTCACGAAAGGCGGCATTTACGTCGGCGACGATTAATCTGTCCCCATGCCTCGCTACGAGTACCGCTGCCGGACCTGCGGCGACACCTTCGAACTGAGCCGTCCCATGGCCGAGTCGTCCGACCCCGCGGCCTGCCCCTCGGGCCATGACGACACGGTGAAACTCCTCTCCACGGTCGCGGTCGGCGGCTCCGCCTCCGCCCCGGCGTCCGCGCCCCGCGCGAGCGGCGGCGGTGGGGGCGGCTGCTGCGGAGGCGGCTGCTGCGGCTGACGCCCTCCCCCGGGCTTCCTCAGGAACCCTTCAGCTTCGGTTTCCTAGCGTGAGTGGCATGACAGCCATCGCAGCGGACGCCGGGCCGCAGTGGGTCAACGACCTGATGGACGCGCTGGGCGCGCCGGGAGCCGGTCTCGCCATCGCCTTGGAGAACCTGTTCCCGCCGCTGCCCAGCGAGGTGATCCTGCCGCTGGCCGGGTTCGCCGCGAGCAGCGGCCGGATGAGCCTGCTCGCCGTCCTGCTGTGGACGACGGCCGGCTCGGTGATCGGCGCGCTCGCGCTGTACGGGGTCGGCGCGCTGCTCGGCCGTGACCGGACGGTGGCGATCGCGGCCCGGCTGCCACTGGTGAAGGTATCGGACATCGAGAAGACCGAGGCCTGGTTCCTGAAGCACGGCACCAAGGCCGTGTTCTTCGGCCGTATGATCCCGATCTTCCGCAGCCTGATCTCGGTGCCGGCGGGCGTCGAGCGCATGCGCCTGCCCGTGTTCCTGGGACTCACCACCCTGGGCAGCGCCATCTGGAACACGGTGTTCGTCCTCGCGGGCTACTTCCTCGGCGCGAACTGGCACCAGGTCTCGGACATCGTCTCGACCTATTCGAAGGCGGTCCTGGCCGTGGCGGCGCTGGCGGTGGCGGCGTTCATCGCGGTACGGCTGCTGCGACGCCCCAAGGGGACGCGCCCCGAAGAGGCGCGGGGCCGTAACGATCAGCGGCTCCGCCGCGGGGCGCGAACGGCCACGACGGCGCCGCACCCGCACGACGACGACCACCCCACCCGAACGCTCAGGCGCCCCGCACTGCCCCCAGAAACTCCCTCAGGATCCGCTCCCCGGCGAGGACACCCCGGTCGGGAAGCGCCCTGAGCGAGGGAGCCGTGAACCCGGTGTCGGCCAGCTCTCCGTGTCCCGGCCGCCAGCCCCGGTCGGCCGCGAGGAGCAGGTCGGCGTCGAGCAGGGAGTCACCCGCGGCGAGCGTGAGATCGGCACCGGTCCGCCGCGCGACCTCCCGCATCGCCGCGCTCTTCGTGAGGGGCTTGGGAACGGCGTAGATCTTGCGGCCCTGGAGGGACACGGTCCAGCCGCGGTTCTCCGCCCACACCGCGAGTTCCTTCACCCAGTCCTCGTCGAGCAGCTCGCGCTCGACGACGAGATAGGCGAAGAGGTCGTCGGCGACGCGCTGCTTGCGCACCCAGACCGGGTCGGCGGCCCGCAGCAGGTGCTCCTGCACCTCGGCCAGGGGCGCGCACTCGTCGGCCAGCCGCGCGGTGACCTGCGCGTGCCAGTCGGGGTCGGAGACACCGTCGACCAGCAGATGCCCGCCGTTCGCGCAGATCGCGTACGTGGGCTCCGGGCCCGGCAGGTTGATGCGCTGGTACTGCTTGCGCGTCCGGGTCGTCGTCGGCACGAACACGGCCGCGTCGCCCAGGTCGGTGAGGAGCCGCGCCGCCGTCTCCGTCATGTACGACAGCGGCTTGCTCTCGTGCACCTCCACGCACAGCAGCCGGGGCGCCCGCGCGTCCGGCATGGTGAGCGCCAGCGCGGCGGCGGAGTAGATCAGGGTGCGATCGAGGTCGCTCGCGACGAGGACGGGCATCAGACCGACACCGCCTTGCCGTCGGCGCCGGTCGCGCCCCGGGTGTACTTGGGGTGGATCAGGCCGACGCAGGTGTAGGGCAGTCCGTCGACCTCCTCCACGGGCACGCCGCGTTGCTCGGCCAGCAGGCGCACGTGGTCGAGGTCGCTGCCCGCCCCGGCGCGCGCCAGCACCTTCCAGGGCACGCGGCGCAGCATGACCCGGGTGGTCTCGCCGACCCCGGGCTTGACGAGGTTCACGTCGTGGATGGCGTACTCCTCGCTGATGCGCTCGACGGCGGCCCAGCCCTCCCAGGTGGGTGAGCGGTCGGTCGCGAGCAGTTCCTTGGCCTGGGCGCACGCGGCGTCGGCGACCTCGGGGAAGCGGGCGGACACGGCGTCCAGGAAGGCCACCGAGACGTCGGTGCCGGCGAGTTCGCGGTAGAACTTGGCGCCGTGGAAGTCGTCCGGGCCGACCAGGTCCGCGCGCAGCACGGTCCGCGAGATCAGGCCGGAGACGGTGGAGTTGAGGCAGGCGGAGGGGATCAGGAAGTCCTCGCGGGTGCCGTAGGTCCGCACGCAGGAGCCCGGGTCGGCCAGGACGGCGATCTCGGGGTCGAAGCCGGTGATGCCGTCGGACTTCTCGAACTCCTCCAGGGCCTTGGCGAGTTCGCGGGTGATGGCGCCCTTGCCGGTCCAGCCGTCGACGAAGACGACGTCCCGGGGGTCGTGGTGCCGGGCGAGCCAGCGCAGCGCGTTGGCGTCGATGCCCCGGCCGCGGACGATCGACACGGCGTAGTGCGGCAGGTCGAGGCCGTGCCGGTGCTGGGCCCAGCGGCGCATGAGGATGCCGACGGGGGTGCCGGCGCGGGCCAGGGAGACCAGCACGGGGCGCGGGGACCGCTCGGCGAGGACCGTCTCGGTGACGACGCCGGCCGCCTGGGCGATACGGGCCGCCGAGTCCTCCAGCGCGGCGTGGAACAACTCCTGGTACTGCTCGCTCGGCTGGTACTCCACGGGCAGCGACTCCGCGTAGTGCGCGCCGCCGCTCTGGATCGCCTCCTCGCGCTCCTCGGTCGGCGCCTCCAGCGTCACGTCCGAGAGGTCCTGGAGCAGCCAGCCGACCTCCTCGGGCGCGTACGAGGAGAAGGCGGGGCCGCGGAGGGGCTCGGGCAGCATGGAGGGCCTTTCGGGGGCGTACGACGGTATGACGGCGAGCAGGACCCGCGGGGTGTGCGCGGCGAGGCGGGCCAGCAGACCGTCGGGCGCGTGCAGCGCGGGGGTGTCCCCGGCCGAGTCGACCACCGCGACGACGGCGTCGAATCCGGCGCCGGCGACGTTGTAGGCGTACCGCTCGCCGGGGCCGTCGGCGGGGTCGTCGTGGGCGGGGAAGGCGAGGCGGGTGCGTATCGCGTAGCCGGGGTCGTCGACGGCCAGGACGGGTGAGCGGGTGGTGGTGGAGTAGCGGACCTCGATGCCCGTCACACGTTCCAGCTCCCGGGCCAGCCTGAGCGGCGCGTACATCAGCTCTTCGAAGCCGAGGATGTGCACGCGGCGGGCGTTGCGAGGCAGAGCCTCGACGATCCTGGCCGCCATCGCGGGCAGGGCGGCCTCCAGCCGGGCGCGGTGAGCGGGCGTGAACCCGTGCCGGGCGCCGTCCGGCAGGTTGGCGGGCCAGTGCAGGTCGATGCGGGTGGTGTGGGGGGCGGTGCCGTTGTCGTCCGGGTGCGGGCCGGTGGGGGCTGGTCGCGCAGTTCCCCGCGCCCCTGAAAGGGGCGCGACCGGCCACGACGGCGCCGCACCCGCGGGCGAAGCCTCCCCCGCGGTCTCCGACTCGTACCGCGCCACGAGCTCCTGCCCCTTCTCCAGCACCCCCTCGGGCAGCCGCACCGTCCCCCTGGCAGCCGTCACCAGATCGACCCGGGCTCCGATCTCCTCGGCGAGATCCGCGAGGCGACTCGCATCCGCCGCGGACCGCATGTCCACCAGCGCCACCACGACATACCGCCGCCGCGGATACCGCTGATGAAGATCGCGCACGGTGTTCAGCACCGTGTTCCCCGTGGAGAACTCGTCGTCGACCAGGACCAGCGGTCCGTCACCGCCGAGCAGCGCGGGATCCTCCGGCAGCAGCAGATGCGAGGTCGCGTGGGAGTGGGCCTCCTCGAAGCCGCCGGCCGCCGCGACACCGGCGACAGGACGGCGGGTGGAGTGCAGGTAGGGGGCCAGGCCCAGCCCGTCGGCGACGGAGTGGCCGAGACCCGTCGCGGTCTCCGCGTAGCCGAGGACGACGGCCCTGCCCGCCTCCTCGGCACCCAGCAGCTCCCGCACCCGGCGGCCGAGCTCGACGCCGTAGCCGTAGACGACGGACGGCGACTGCGGCACATGCTTGCCGAGCACGTTCGACACCAGCAGATGGGCCCGCTTGGGGTTGCGGCGCAGCGCCAGCCCCAGCAGGCCGGTCAGCGGGTCGTCGCCGACGAGCTCGACGCCGAGCCGCTCGGCGACCCAGCTGCCGGACCAGACGCGGTCGCCCTCGTCGCACACCTGATGCTCCCCCTCGTTCACTGCGTTCTCAGCCTTCTCCATGGATCCCTTGCGTCGTGCCGTCAGCCCGGCAGACCCGCCGCCAGCAGTTCCACGAAGCCGATGTCCTGGTGCGCCACGCCGAAAACCTCGGCCCGCAGCAGGGTCCGCTCGGCCCAGGCCCGGTGCGGCTTCACCTCGTTCATCTTGTTCGTGTACGCCGATCTCAGCACACCCCCGCCACCGCGCTCGGGCCGCAGGATGTCCTGGGCGTCCGAGAACTCCTCGTGACTGACGACCGACAGGGCGTGCACCGGCAGCACGTGCGAGGGGTGGATGCAGGTCTTGCCCAGCAGGCCGTTGGCATGGTCCAGGGAGATCTCCCTCAGCAGGCCGTCCATGGCGTGCTCAATCAGCTTCTCGCGCAGTTCCGCGGCCTGCACCTCAAGGAAGGGGCTCTGCCGCAGCTGCGGCTTGAACATGCGCTCCTGGACCCGGAAGTACTCCCACACGGGCCCGGTCACGGTGAAGCCGGTCCCGTCGGCGCGGCCCAGCATGTTCACCACGTCGGCGATCACGGAGGCGACGATCTGCACGTCGTAGGCCGTCATGTCGGGGCCCCGGCGCAGCCCGTAGGAGGAGCAGAAGTCCGTCACGCCGAGGCGCAGGGCGAGGACGCGCTCGCGGTACTTGTCGATCGCCCGGGAGATGCCCTCCAGGGTCTCCACGCGCGACTCCCGGTAGAGCAGCTCCGGGGACTCCAGCACGGGCATGGCGAAAAGGCGACGGCCGCTTTCGGCCTCGGCGGTGGCCAGGGCCTCCAGGAAGGGAATGCCGCGTTCCTCGGTGAACTTGGGCAGGACGAATCCGGACAGCTGCCGGACGGCGGGGCCGAGGCGGCGCACCAGGTCGGGTATCTGCTCGGGGGTGCGGACCCGGATGAACAGCAGCGGCAGGTCGGCGTCCGGGAGGTCGTCCAGGGCCGTCAGCTGGCAGACGAGGTTCTCCTCGCCGGGGCCGACGTCCGCGTCGTCGATCGAGTCCTCCAGGCACAGCACCATCGACACCACACCGCGGCCGGCCTGCTTGAGGACGTCGTCGGCGAGGCGTGGCCTGGTGGCCGGGCTGTACAGCGTGGCGCCCAGGGCGGCCGCGAGCAGCCGGGCCGGGGAGTCCGGGGTGAACACGCCCGGCTCGCGGAAGAAGAGACGCTTCCGCACCTCAGGGGCGACGTGCCCGAAATGACGCATGAAAGTCCCCCGTGGTGGTGGTGCGACCTGCGAATCGACGAAAGGTGGCCGGTAATAGTACGTAGATGTCCGTGTCAGAGGTTCCCATCAGGCATGAATTTCAGGTAACGCGGGCAATCACAGCCAGTACCCAGCCCTGACAACCGTAGTCCGAGACGGCGGTCGGCGCCGCTCGCGACCAGGGGCCCCCGCGTTGTCGTGAGCAGGACCGAGCAGGCAGGATGACCGCATGACGCACGCCATGCTGAAGGGGTCGAACGTCCCGCTGGAAGCCACCACGGTGCGCGCCGTGCTGCGCTGGACGCCCGGGCAGGGGGTTCCGGACGTCGATGCCTCCGCGCTGCTCCTCGGCCCTGACGGCCGTGTGCGCTCCGACGAGGACTTCGTCTTCTACAACCAGCCCCGGCACCCGGCCGGAAAGGTGTGGCGGCTCGGCAAGAAGCGGGTCGCCGAGGGCCTGACCGACACGATCCAGACAGAGCTCACCGGTGTCGAGTCGGAGGTCGGCCGGATTCTGCTCGTCGCATCGGCGGACGGCGTGACGTTCGACCGGGTGCAGGCCCTGCGCATCCTGCTGTACGACGCCGCGGACACCGGCGCGGAGGCGCTGGCGTACTTCGACGTCAAGCCGGAGACGGGCGAGGAGACCGCGCTGATCTGCGGCGAGCTGTACCGGCGCGGGGACGGCTGGAAGTTCCGGGCGCTCGGCGAGGGCTATTCGAACGGACTGAAGGGGCTCGCGACCGACTTCGGCATCTCGGTCGACGAGTCGGAGGGGCTGGAGGAGGCGACCACGACGGTCCCCGCTCCTCCCACCACGAACACGCCCGCGCAGCCGACGACCGCCGGCCCCGCACAGCAGTCCCCCGAGGTCTCCCTGCCGCTGCCCCCGGAGCAGCCGACCGCGGCGCCCGCGCAGCCCGGGTACGGGTACCCGCAGCAGCCGCCGGCGACGCAGCCGGCCTACGGCTACCCGCAGCCCACCGGCCGGCCCACGTACGGCTACCCCCAGGCACCGGCCGCGGCGGGCGCCGCGGGGGCGCAGACCGGCTACGGCTACCCGCCGCCGGTCTCGGCGGTCCCCGACCCCGACTTCCGTCTGCCCCCGCAGGGACCGCAGTTCATCGGGCGCTAGGGTCTGCCGTTTGGATCAGGTCGGCTGAGAGACTGCGCCCTTCGGCCGCGAGGCGGGTCGCACCGGGGCCGCGCGGTCAGCGGTCGACCTTCGTCTTGTAGCCGCGCCCCCACTGCAACCCCCACCCGTACAGCCGGTCGAGCTCGGCCTGGAAGCCGTAGACGAACTTCGCCTCGCGGCGGACGACGATCTCGTCCTTCACCTTCTCGATCATGACGACGGCGCAGGAGCGGGCCTGCGGCTGGCGTTCGTCGAGGTGGACCTCGATGCGGGGGCCGCTGCTCGGATACAGGGTCACGCTGGCGTGCGTGCGGTCAAAGGCGGGTGTCTGGTCGTAGATGTAGACGAAGACCAGCAGCCGTTTGATGCTGTCGCGGTGGTCGAGGTTGATGTACATCGTCTCGCCGGACCCGGAGCCGAACCGGTCGTCGCCGCTGAGCTTGACGTACGGCGCGGCGTTGGCGTCGCCGTAGTAGCCGCCGAGGGGCTGGACGACGCCCTTGCTGCCGTCCTGGAGTTCGTAGAGGCAGCCGAGGTCGAGGTCGACGTTGACCATGCTCTGGCTGTGGCCGACGACCTCGGGGGGCTTGAGCGCCCGGAAGGGATGGCGCAGCAGGCTCTCGCGCTGGGAGCCGCCGATGTCGGACGTGCGCATCCGCCAGCTGAGGTTGACGCGCAGGTGGCCGGTGGCCGCGCCCTGCTTGGTGAGTGATATCTGCGCCCGCCGCTTGGTCAGTTCGATCGCGTTGGTCGACGCGTCGCCCGAGTCGAACTGCACATCGCCGCGCCGGAGTCCGTCGAACAGGCCCATTCCGCCCCCACGTTCACTTGGAGACCGTAGGTCATCGCCCGTACCCACGGCCCATGACGACCGAACGGGGCGGCCGCCGAGGAGTCCTCGGTAACCGCCCCGCACAGAGCGTTCCTCACCCGGAGGGGTGTCACACCCCGGACGAGACCTCAGTCTTCTCGTCCGAGCCGGCTTTTCCCTCGGCCGCCGCCAGTGCCTTGTTGCGGCGCACGGAGGACCAGAAGGAGGCGGCGATCAGAATGACGCCGATGGAGCCGGTGATGAACTCGTTGATCTCGTACTGGATGGTGACGAGGAGGACCATGGCGAGCGCGCCGATGGCGTAGTGCGCGCCGTGCTCCAGGTAGACGTAGTCGTCGAGAGTGCCCTCGCGGACCAGGTAGACCGTCAGCGACCGGACGTACATGGCGCCGATGCCGAGGCCGAGGGCCATCAGGACGATGTCGTTGGTGATGGCGAAGGCGCCGATCACGCCGTCGAAGGAGAAGGACGCGTCCAGGACCTCGAGGTAGAGGAACATGAAGAAAGCGGCCTTGCCGGCCAGCGTGACGGCGGAACGGGGCTTGCCGCTGCGCGCGGCCTCTTCCTCCGCCTCGTGCTCACGCTCCTCCTCCTCTTCGAGCTTGTCCTCGAAGTAGCCGGAGAGACCACCGACGATCATGTACGTGATCAGACCACCGATACCGGAGAGAAGGACCGTCTCCGCCTTGTCGACGTGGGCACCGCCGTGCTGGTGGGCGTTGGCCGCGAAGGTCAGCGCCGAGATCAGCAGGACGACCAGGGCGATGCAGACCGACAGCATGTCGACCTTGCCGAGCTTGGCCAGCGGGCGCTCCAGCCAGGCAAGCCACTTGATGTCCCGCTCCTCGAAGATGTAGTCGAGGAAGATCATCAGCAGGAACATGCCACCGAAGGCGGCGATCGCCGGGTGGGCGTCCGTCACCAGTTGCTGGTACTGCTCCTTGTCGTTCAGGGCGAGGTTGACGGCCTCGATCGGGCCCATCTGGGCGCTGATCGCGACGATCACGACGGGGAAGACAAGCCGCATGCCGAAGACGGCGATCAGGATGCCGACGGTGAGGAAGATCTTCTGCCAGAAGGCATTCATCTTCTTCAGGATCCCGGCGTTGACCACCGCGTTGTCGAAGGACAGCGAGATCTCGAGGACGGACAGGATCGCGACGATGCCGAGCGCGCTCCACCCGCCGAACAGGACCGCCGCGACCAGGCCGAGCGCGGTGACCGCGAACGACCACCCGAAGGTTTTCAGAACCACTGGCTACCCAATCGTGTGTGTACGGGGCTCCCCCGCGCCGTACCCGGCTTTACGAACTTTTGAAGCCGAAGTCTAGTCGTCCCCCCGCGGCACCCCACTGGGCCCCGGATTTTGCTCATAACGCGTTATGAGACGTTGACCCCGAAGTCCAGCGCGATGCCCCGCAGCCCCGACGCGTACCCCTGTCCCACGGCCCTGAACTTCCACTCGCCCTGGTAGCGATAGAGCTCGCCGAAGATCATCGCGGTCTCCGTGGAGGCGTCCTCGCTGAGGTCGTAGCGGGCGAGTTCCTGGCCGTCGGCCTGGTTCACCACGCGGATGAAGGCGTTGCTGACCTGGCCGAACGTCTGGCCGCGCTCGTCGGCCATGTGGATCGAGACGGGGAAGACGATCTTGTCGCACTGCGGCGGCACCTTCGGGAGGTCGATCAGGAGCGACTCGTCGTCGCCGTCACCCTCGCCGGTGAGGTTGTCACCGGTGTGCTCGACCGAGCCGTCCGGGCTCTTGAGCTGGTTGTAGAAGACGAACCACTCGTCCCCGAGCACGCGCCCGCTGCTGCACATCAGGGCGCTGGCGTCGAGGTCGAAGGGTGCTCCGGTGGTGGAGCGCGCGTCCCAGCCGAGCCCGACCATCACCTGAGTGAGGTTCGGCGCGGCCTTGGACAGGGAGACATTGCCCCCCTTGGCGAGCGTGACGCCCATGATGCTGTCCCTCCCCTTGGGGCCACAGGCCCGGTGGTGTCACTGAGGTGGTCCTGCGCGTCCGGCGCCGCACGTAAACCGTGCGGCGCCGGACAAGAAGACCTTTCGGGCCCCGTCGCCAGGGCCCTTCAGGTGGTTCAGACGTTCACGCCGAAGTCCTGCGCGATGCCGCGCAGGCCGGAGGCGTAGCCCTGGCCGATGGCGCGGAACTTCCACTCCGCGCCGTGCCGGTAGAGCTCACCGAAGACCATGGCGGTCTCGGTGGAGGCGTCCTCGCTCAGGTCGTAACGGGCGATCTCCGCCTCGCCGGCCTGGTTCACGACGCGGATGAACGCGTTGCGGACCTGGCCGAAGGACTGCTGGCGGGTCTCGGCGTCGTAGATGGAGACCGGGAAGACGATCTTCTCGATCTCCGGCGGGACGGTCGCGAGATTGACCTTGATCTGCTCGTCGTCACCCTCGCCCTCACCGGTGATGTTGTCACCGGTGTGCTCGACGGAGCCGTCCGGGCTCTTGAGGTTGTTGAAGAAGATGAAGTGCTGGTCGTTGCCGACCTTGCCGGAGTTGTTCAGCAGCAGCGCGCTGGCGTCCAGGTCGAAGTCCGTGCCGGTCGTGGTGCGGACGTCCCACCCCAGACCGATGATGACCGCGGTCAGGCCCGGCGCCTCCTTGCTCAGCGATACGTTGCCGCCCTTGCTGAGGCTGACTCCCACGAGTCCTCCATTGGTGTCCAGGGGCGGATGCCCCGTTGTGCTCGGATGTCGGATCAACGAGTCGATCCTAGTGACGGGTTCCCGCCCCACCCAGGCCCTGAAGCCCGGATTTCAACGGGTGTCGGGCGCATGCCGCCCGACCGGCGTCACAGGGAGTCGAGCGCCTTCACGTAGTCGTTCAGGTCGCGCGCGTCCGGCAGGCCGTTGACGACGGTCCACCGCACGACGCCCTCCTTGTCGATGACGAAGGTGCCGCGCACGGCGCAGCCCTTGTCCTCGTCGAAGACGCCGTAGGCGCGCGAGACGTTGCCGTGCGGCCAGAAGTCCGACAGCAGCGGGTACTCCAGGCCCTCCTGCTCGCCGAAGACGCGCAGGGTGTGGATGGAGTCGTTGGAGACGGCGAGCAGCTCGGTGTCGCGGTCGGAGAACTGCGGCAGGTGGTCGCGCAGCTCGCACAGCTCGCCGGTGCACACGCCGGTGAAGGCGAAGGGGTAGAAGAGCAGCACCACGTTCTTCCGGCCCCGGAAGTCGGACAGCCGCACGGCCCGGCCGTGGTTGTCCTTGAGCTCGAAGTCGGGGGCCTTCTCGCCGACCTGGATCGCCATCGCTGTGGGTGTCCCTTCGTGGGGCTTTTCGGGTGAGACCACCCTACGCAGACACCGGCGCAGGCCGACGGGCGGGCCGACAACGCCGGCCCGCCCCGCCGTACGACTAGCGCTTGGACTTGGCGGCCTTCGGCGTCGCCAGCCGGCTGCCACTCCAGTCCTTGCCGACGCTGACGCTCTTGGACGCCGTCAGACCCGCCGTGGTGGCGGCTTCCGAGATGTCACTCGGCTCCACGTACCCCGAACGGCCGGTCTTCGGCGTGAGGAGCAGGATCGCGCCGCCCTCTTCGATGTACGTGGTGGCATCGACCAGCGAGTCCGTCAGGTCGCCGTCGTCGTCACGGAACCACAGCACAACGGCATCGGCCACGTCGTCATAGTCCTCGTCCACCAGGTCGGCCTCGATGATGCCCTCGATGGCCTTGCGGAGCTCCTGGTCCACGTCGTCGTCGTAGCCGATCTCCTGGACCACCTGCCCGGGCTGGAACCCCAGCCTGGCGGCAGGGTTCGTCCGCTCCTCCGCGTGGTCCGCGGTCGCGCTCACGGGTTGCCTCCTGATCATGTTTTGGGAATAACTCAGCCACGCGCGTGCGCGAAGCATTGGCCGTAGTCCACACGGGCGGGACGGATCGCGCAAGTACCCGGCCGTTCAGACCGCCGAAACGGTGACGATCCTGGCGGTGTCACCGCAACTCCTGGCACACCATCATGCTCCGACGTGACACACACCACACCTTTCTGCCCTGTTTGCGCGTTTGGAAATCGTCTATGGGTACGAGACTCGAAGGTATTCGCCCCATACGTCACGGAGTCGATCTCACGTCTGGGTTACCGCTGGGTAGAGATGACGTTTCCCGGCCCCGAGGTGGACCATGGGAGCGGCGCGCCCTCCAGCGACGACGCCCCGGCGACGACAGCGAAACAGCGGCCCTCGCGGGCCCTCTGACAGGTAAGGAACAGCGTGGCTTCCGCATCCGATCGCAACCCGATCATCATTGGCGGCCTTCCGAGTCAGGTTCCTGACTTCGATCCCGAAGAGACGCAGGAGTGGCTCGACTCCCTCGACGCCGCCGTCGACGAGCGCGGCCGGGAGCGGGCCCGCTATCTGATGCTGCGGCTGATCGAGCGGGCCCGTGAGAAGCGCGTGGCCGTGCCGGAGATGCGCAGCACGGACTACGTCAACACCATCCCCACCAAGAGCGAGCCGTTCTTCCCGGGCAACGAGGAGATCGAGCGCAAGGTCCTCAACGCCACCCGCTGGAACGCGGCGGTGATGGTCTCCCGGGCCCAGCGCCCCGGCATCGGCGTCGGCGGCCACATCGCCACGTTCGCGTCCTCCGCCTCCCTCTACGACGTCGGCTTCAACCACTTCTTCCGCGGCAAGGACGACGGCCTCGGCGGTGACCAGGTCTTCTTCCAGGGGCACGCCTCGCCGGGCATCTACGCCCGCGCGTTCCTGCTGGACCGGCTGAACGAGGGGAACCTGGACGGTTTCCGCCAGGAGAAGTCGAAGGCGCCGCACGGCCTGTCGTCGTACCCGCACCCGCGGCTGATGCCGGACTTCTGGGAGTTCCCGACGGTGTCGATGGGCCTCGGCCCGATCGGTGCGATCTACCAGGCGCGGATGAACCGCTACATGCACGCGCGCGGGATCGCCGACACCTCGAAGTCGCAGGTCTGGGCGTTCCTCGGCGACGGCGAGATGGACGAGCCGGAGTCGCTGGGCCAGCTGTCCATCGCCGCGCGCGAGGGCCTGGACAACCTCACCTTCGTCGTCAACTGCAACCTGCAGCGCCTCGACGGCCCGGTGCGCGGCAACGGCAAGATCATCCAGGAGCTGGAGTCGATCTTCCGCGGGGCCGGCTGGAACGTGATCAAGCTGGTCTGGGACCGCAGCTGGGACCCGCTGCTCGCCCAGGACCGCGACGGCGTGCTGGTCAACAGGATGAACACCACGCCGGACGGACAGTTCCAGACGTACGCCACGGAGACCGGCGCGTACATCCGCGACCACTTCTTCGGCGACGACCACCGGCTGCGGGCGATGGTCGAGGGCATGACCGACGACCAGATCCTGCACCTGGGGCGCGGTGGCCACGACCACAAGAAGATCTTCGCGGCGTACAAGGCGGCCGTGGAGCACAAGGGCCAGCCGACGGTGATCCTCGCCAAGACGATCAAGGGCTGGACGCTGGGCCCGAACTTCGAGGGCCGCAACGCCACGCACCAGATGAAGAAGCTGACGGTCGACGACCTCAAGCGCTTCCGCGACCGTCTGCACCTGCCGATCCCGGACAAGGAGCTGGAGTCCGGCGCGCCGCCGTACTACCACCCGGGCCGGGACTCGGAGGAGATCCAGTACATGCACGACCGCCGCAAGGGTCTCGGCGGTTACGTCCCCACGCGCGTGGTCCGCTCCAAGCCTCTGGCGCTGCCCGAGGACAAGACGTACGCGACCGTGAAGAAGGGCTCGGGCCAGCAGTCCATCGCGACGACCATGGCCTTTGTGCGGCTCCTGAAGGACCTCATGCGGGACAAGGAGATCGGCAAGCGGTTCGTGCTGATCGCGCCGGACGAGTACCGCACGTTCGGCATGGACTCGTTCTTCCCGAGCGCGAAGATCTACAACCCGCTCGGCCAGCAGTACGAGTCGGTCGACCGTGACCTGCTGCTCGCCTACAAGGAGGCGCCGAACGGCCAGATGCTGCACGACGGCATCTCGGAGGCGGGCTGCACGGCGTCGCTGATCGCGGCCGGTTCGGCGTACGCCACGCACGGCGAGCCGCTCATCCCGGTCTATGTCTTCTACTCGATGTTCGGTTTCCAGCGCACCGGCGACCAGTTCTGGCAGATGTCCGACCAGCTGGCGCGCGGCTTCGTCCTGGGCGCGACCGCCGGCCGTACGACGCTGACCGGTGAGGGCCTCCAGCACGCGGACGGCCACTCGCAGCTGCTGGCCTCCACGAACCCGGGCTGCGTCTCCTACGACCCGGCGTTCGGCTTCGAGATCGCGCACATCGTGAAGGACGGCCTGCGCCGGATGTACGGCGGCTCCGAGGAGCACCCGCACGGCGAGGACGTCTTCTACTACCTGACCGTCTACAACGAGCCCATCCAGCACCCCGCCGAGCCGGAGAACGTCGACGTCGACGGCATCCTCAAGGGGCTCCACCGGTTCAGCGAGGGCACGGCCGGCTCGATCCCGGCGCAGATCCTGGCGTCCGGTGTCGCGGTCCCCTGGGCCGTCGAGGCGCAGAAGATCCTCGCCGAGGAGTGGAACGTCAAGGCGGACGTCTGGTCGGCGACGTCCTGGAACGAGCTGCGGCGCGAGGCCGTGGACTGCGAGGAGCACAACCTGCTGCACCCGGAGGAGGAGCAGCGGGTGCCGTACGTGACGCGGAAGCTGGCGGACGCGCAGGGGCCGGTCGTGGCCGTGTCCGACTGGATGCGGTCCGTTCCCGACCAGATCGCGCGCTGGGTGCCGCAGACGTACCAGTCGCTCGGTGCCGACGGCTTCGGCTTCGCGGACACGCGCGGTGCCGCCCGGCGGTTCTTCCACATCGACGCGCAGTCGATCGTGGTGGGAGTGCTGACCGAGCTGGCCCGGGAGGGCAAGGTCGACCGTTCCGTGCTGAAGCAGGCCATCGACCGGTACCAGCTGCTCGACGTGTCGGCGGCCGACCCGGGGGCCGCGGGCGGCGACGCATAACACGTCAAACCCTGTCAAGGGGTGGTGCGCATCACGGACACACCGTGGGCACACCACCCCTTCACGTTTCCTACGATGCGGCCATGCAGCAGCAGTCGGCCCAGCTCCGCTGGGAACAGCACACGCAAAGACCCCTGTTCGGCCTGGCCCTGGCCTTCGCCGTCGCCTATGCCGTGCCGATCGTCCGGCCCGACGCGGGCCGGAACGTGGTCGGGCTGTGCACGGCGGTCGAGTGGGTGGTGTGGGCCGCGTTCGCCCTCGACTACGGCGTACGGCTGACGCTCGCGCCGCACCGGCGGACGTTCGTGCGGACGCACTGGCTCGATCTGGGGGCGGTGCTGCTGCCGATGTTCCAGCCGATGCGGCTGCTGCGGCTGGTGTCGACGCTGCTGCTCGTCGGGCAGCGGGCGCGGATGGCATCCCAGATCCGGCTGACGACGTATGTCGCGGGCGCGGTGGTCGGGCTGCTGATGTTCGGGTCGCTGGCCGTGCTCTCGGTGGAGCGGGACGCTCCGGACGGGAACATCAGGACACTGGGTGACGCGGTCTGGTGGTCCTTCACGACGATGACGACCGTGGGGTACGGCGACCATGCGCCGACCACCGGGCTGGGGCGGATGCTGGCGGTCGGGCTGATGCTCTCCGGGATCGCGCTGCTCGGTGTGGTGACGGCGAACATCGCGGCCTGGTTCATCGCACGCTTCGAGAAGGACGACGTCGAGGAGCGGCGGCAGACCGAGGCGATCCGGGAGCTGACGGAGGAGGTGCGGGCGCTGCGGGGGGAGTTGGCGGCGCTCAAGGGGGATCTCGGTGGAGCGATGACCCCGGTGGAGCAATGAGAGGGCCCCCGGCCGAGCGGCCGGGGGCTCTTCCCACAATTCACCCGGGTCAGAGCATGCCCATGCCCGGTGTGGCCGCTCCGGACAGCCAGATGATGGCCAGGAGCGTGTCGATGGCGCCCAGGACCAGGGCGACGACGGCCGCGGTGGGGCGGGAGCCCGACCACGCGCGGCCCATGGCGAGCCAGCCGCAGACCATCGCGGCGGGACCGAGCACGATCCCCAGCACGAAGAAGCCTGCAACGGCGCAGATGACTCCGATGAGTCCGAGCGTCGCGCGATCCGTCCCGGCCCGTGACCACGTCCGGCCACGTGAGCGGGGGTGCCTGCGCGTACCGTGTCCGAAGCTCGCCATCATCAACTCCCGTAAACCCTCGATCGGTTGGGGTTTCTCTTCGGGTATGACATGACGGGTACCCCGTCGGTGCGCGTTAATCCCGCTGCCTGCGCGCCACCCCCCTCCGGCAGCGCGCCGCAGCGTCCGCCCTCCATGTCCTGCGGAGGACTTGACCCACTGTGACCTGCGGCACGGGCCGGAGGGGAGGGTTCAGCGGCCGCGTTCACCCTGATGAGGGAACGAACCGCCGGGAACCGTCAGATGTGTGCCGCGCCCGCGCCGGCTTCGGCGTTCTCACCGCGCTTGGTGAGGAACGCGACCAGCACCGCCACCACGGCGACCCCGGCCGCCACGAGCGAGGCCGCGCTCATGCCCGAGATGAACGTGTCGTGCGCGACGCCCGCGATCTTCGCGGCGATGGCGTCCGGCGTGCCCGGTGCCACCGGCGGGACGCCGACCTGGACCGCCTCGGAGGCCTGGTGCTCCTGCTCCGGGGTGAGCGGCGGGAGGCCCGCCTTCGCCCAGTTGCCGGCGAGGTCGCTGTTGACCTTGGAGGCCATGACGGCACCCAGCACGGCCGTGCCGAGGCTGCCGCCGATCTGCATGGCGGCCTGCTGGAGACCGCCCGCGACGCCCGAGAGCTCCATCGGGGCGTTGCCGACGATGACTTCGGTCGCACCGACCATGACCGGCGCGAGGCCGAGGCCCAGCAGGGCGAACCAGAGCGACATGATGCCGCTGCCGGTGTCCGTCTCCAGCGTCGACATCCCGTACATGGCGATCGCGGTGAGCGCCATGCCGCCCGCGAGCGGGACCCGGGGGCCGAGCTTGGTGATCATCGCGCCGGCGAGCGGCGAGCCGACGATCATCATGCCGGTGAGCGGCAGCAGGTGCAGGCCCGCGTCGATCGGGCTCATGCCGTGCACGTTCTGAAGGTAGAACGTCACGAAGAACAGGCCGCCCATGAACGCGATGGCCATCAGCACCATCAGCACGACACCGGCGGACAGCGCCACGGAACGGAATAGCGCGAGCGGGATCAGCGGCTCCCTCACCTTCGTCTCCCAGAAGGCGAAGAGCGCGAAACACAGCACCGAAGCGCCCAGGAACGACAGCGTCTTGACGTCGCCCCAGCCCCACTCGGACGGCGGGGCCTTGATGAGCGCCCACACCAGGCAGAACACGGCGGTCGACAGCAGGGCGATGCCCAGCAGGTCGAAGGAGCGCGGGGCGTTCTCGGCGCGGTGGTCGAGCAGGATCAGCACCCCGAGGACGACGGCGAGGACACCGACCGGCACGTTGATGAAGAACACCGACTGCCAGTTGACGTGCTCGACGAGCACACCACCGAGGATCGGGCCGCCCGCGGTGGACGCGCCGATGACCATGCCCCAGATGCCGATCGCCATGTTCAGCTTCTCGGCCGGGAAGGTGGCCCGCAGCAGGCCGAGCGCGGCCGGCATCAGCAGCGCGCCGAACAGGCCCTGAAGGACGCGGAAGACGACGACGAACGCGATGCTGTCGGACAGGCCGATCGCGCCCGAGGCGGCGGCGAAGCCGACGACGCCGATGAGGAAGGTCTGGCGGTGGCCGAAGCGGTCACCGAGCTTGCCCGCGGTGATCAGGGAGACCGCGAGGGCGAGGAAGTATCCGTTGGTGATCCACTGGACCTCGGCGAAGGTGGCGCCGAGGTCCTTCTGGATGGCCGGGTTGGCTATGGCCACGATGGTGCCGTCGAGGGCCACCATCATGACCCCCACAGCGACGGTGATGAGGGTGAGCCAAGGGTGCCCGCGCAGCCCCTTGCCCGGCGTCGCGTCCGACGGCGACGCCGGCACCTTGCCCCCCGACCCCGTCGTGTCGATGGTGGTCTGACTAGTCATACCGCGAGGCTAATGACAGCCACTGACAATTGACAAACCGATTCACTAGTCGGTAACTGACACGACATCCCCGTATAGCCTGAACTGCGAGAACACTTCGGATGAGAGGCACGTCTTGAACCTGCGCGAACGCAAGAAACGGCGCACCCGGGACGCATTGCTGCGGGCCGCGCTGGAACTGTTCGCCACGCGCGGGTACGAGGAAACGACCGTCGACGACATCGCCGCCGCCGTGGACGTCTCGCAGCGCACCTTCTTCCGCTACTTCGCCGGCAAGGAGGAGACGGCGTTCTTCGTGCCGCGCCTGGCGGAGACGCTCGTCGTCGAGGCCCTGCGCACGCGCCCGCCGGACGAGGTGCCGCTGGAGGCGCTGCGCCGGGCCGTGCTGGAGAGCTGGGACGCGATCAACGAGGCCGTCGAGGAGCTCGTGCCGATCGACCTCCACATGCGCGTCTACCGGGTGATCGAGTCCACGCCCGCGCTGCTCGCCGCCCATCTGCGGCGCTCGGCGGAGCTGGAGGAGCAGCTCGCCGGCATCATCGCCGAGCGCGAGGGTCTCGACGTGGACGCGGACCCCCGGCCGAGGATCGTCGTGGCCCTCTTCGGCGGGGTGATTCGTGTCACCGAACGCTTGTGGTCCGCGGGGGACGACGTCACCCTCGACGGAATGCGCGAACTCACCGCGACATACCTGGATCAGGTGGGTCCCGCGCTGGCGGGGAACTGGCGTGCGGAGCAGTCCCCTTAGCCCCTCCACCGAAACGTGATCCCGGTCACTTGGTTAACGCGAGACCCTCTCGTTCTCCTAGTGTGTCCTTTCAGTGACTTCCTTCGACACCTCCCCGCAACTGAACGTCTGGCGCGCACTGCTCGCTCTGGCCGTCGTGTTCGTGATGCTGGCGACCACCGGCTGGACGGCCCTGCGCAACCAGCGGGGCGCCACGCCGCTCCAAGCATCGCTCTCCGCCTGGGAGCACGGCCGGATCGGCGGGCACGAACTGCCGGACCCGCAGTCCGAGCCGACGAAGCTCGCCCGCTTCTTCTCCTCGCTGTCCGAGCAGGACCGTTCGACCCTGATCCGCAAGTACTCGCTCGCGGTGGGCAACATGAACGGCGCGCCGGTCGAGGTGCGCTACCGCGCCAACCATCTCGCGCTCGCCAAGGCGCGCAAGGTCGAGCGGGAACGCATGCACGACCAGCGCCTCACCCCGGCCGGGCAGCACGAGGCGGGCCGCAGGATGCACCGCTTCGAGGACCTCATGGAGCCGGGCCGTCACATCCTGGCGTTCGACCCGGAGGGCTCGGGCCGGGTGGCGGAGGTGTTCGGCAACCTGCGCAGGGCCGAGCGGGTCTCGGTCGTCGTCCCCGGCGTCGATACCGACCTGCTCACCTTCCAGCGCACCGACCGCACGTACTCCGCGCCCGTCGGCATGGCCAAGTCCCTGTACGCGGCCGAGCGGAAGGTGAGCCCCTCGACCCGTACGGCCGTGATCGCCTGGGCCGACTACACGGCGCCCAGCGGACTCGGCATCGACTCGGCCACGGCGATGCGCGCCCAGGAGGGTGCCGTACGCCTGAACGCGTTGGTGCGGGCGCTGCCCGGCGGTTCGCCGGTCTCGCTGTTCTGCCACAGCTACGGCTCCGTGGTGTGCGGGGTCGCCGCGCACTCAATGCCGGGCCGGGTGTCCGACATCGCGGTGGCGGGCAGCCCCGGCATGCGGGTCGAGAAGGCCGCCCAGCTGCACACCGGCGCCCGGGTGTGGGCGATGCGGGACTCCGACGACTGGATCCAGGACGTGCCCTACCTGGAGGTCGGCGGGCTGGGCCACGGCGCCGATCCGGTGTCCGCCGGCTTCGGGGCGCGGGTGCTGTCGGCCGAGGGCGCGAAGGGCCACGCGGGCTACTTCGAGCCGGGCACGGCAAGTCTGTTCAATTTCGCAGAGATCGGCGTTGGCGCATACCGCTCGGTGCACTGCGCGCACGAAGACGGCGTCTGCCGTACCGGTTTGTCCGGCACGGCGGCGGCCTGACGCGCGTAGAGGCGAAGAAATTGCGGTCTGCTCGGAAGGGGGACGGAGGAGCTCGTGCCGCATACGATGAGCCGCATGGGTGACGTGCTGGCCGGATTTCATGCCGCCTGGGAGTTCGAGTCCGACTCCGTGTGCATCCGCTACGAACGGGGGATTCGAGCACCCAAGCTCTTCCAGGCCCTCGGGGAACGCCGTGTGCCCCTGGAGGCGATCGCCGGGGTGACGCTGACCCGCGGCAGACGCGGCACGGTCGTCCTGCGCGTGGAGCCGCGACCCGGGGCGGACCCGTTGCTGGAGGCGGCCGCCGGTCAGCTGAAGGAGAACGTCGACCCCTACCGCCTGGTGCTGCCCGCCGACCGGGAGGTCCTCGCGGAGTACTACGCCGACGAACTGCGGGGTCTGCTGACGGAGTCCGGGCCCGCCGATCGTTTTCTCGTGAAGCCGCCCGAGGGGCCGCTGTCGTTCAAGGCGTACGACGGGAAGGCGACCTTCGACGGACGCACCGTGAACTTCCGGTGGTTCTGGACTGGGGCGTCGTCGGCGAAGTGGAAGGCCGGCGACCAGAGCTTCTCCGTCGGGGAGCTGAACGGCGTGGAGTGGCGGTCGCCGGAGGTCTTCGAGGGGCATTTGCGGCTTTTGCGCCGGGATGCGGGAGTATCGGGGGCTCAGGCCGATCAGGATCCCGCGGCGGTGGTGTTCGGGCTGGGGTACGGCCCCGTGCACGAGTCGCTGCCGTTCGCCGCCGCGGTGTTGGCGGCGGTGCGGACGTCGAGCCCGGTGGCCGCGGTGCCAGCGCCCCGGCGGGATCCCGCGGACATCGCCGAGCGGATTCGTCACCTGGGTGAGCTGCATCAGGCCGGGTTGGTGACGGATGAGGAGTTTTCGGTCAAAAAGGCCGAGTTGTTGGCGGAGCTGTAGCGTCTGCGGGGTGCTGCGCGCCTGCGGGTGCGGGCCGTACGTGGCCCGCACCCGCAGGCGCGCTGGTCCCTGTGCCTCTGAAGGGGCGCTTCGCTACTCCCGGCCCGCTGACGTGAAGGTCATGTCCGCGTAGCGCGTGCCCGCCACCTGGGCCGCTATGCCGTCCAGCAGCTCCAGTTGCTCGTCGGTCAGGACGATCCTGGTCGCCGCCGTGTTCTCCTCGACCCTGGAGGGCTTGCGGGTGCCCGGGATCGGGATGACCGGGAGGTCGTGGATCGTCGCCTGCTGCTGGGCCCAGGCCAGGGCCGTCTGACCGAGCGTCGCGTCATGCGCCTTGGCCACCGAGCGGATCAGCTCCAGCAGGGTCGCGTTCGCCATGGCGTTGTCGCCGGTGAAGCGGGGCTGCTGGCGGCGGAAGTCACCGTCGCTCAGGTCCTGGTCGGCGTTGGTGAAGGAGCCGGTGAGGAAGCCGCGGCCGAGGGGTGAGTACGCGACGAGGGCCACGCCCAGCTCACGTGCCGCGGGGACGACGTGCGTCTCGATGTCACGGCTGAACAGCGACCACTCCGACTGCACGGCGGCGATGGGGTGGACGGCGTGGGCGGCGCGCAGTTCACCGGCCGTGACCTCGCTCAGGCCGAGGTGCTTGACCTTGCCCTCGCGGACCAGGTCGGCCATGGTGCCGACGCTCTCCTCGATCGGCACGTTCACATCGCGCCGGTGCATGTAGTAGAGGTCGATGGCGTCGACGTCCAGGCGCTTCAGGCTCGCCTCGACAGCCTGGCGGATGTAGGGCGGGTCGTTGCGGATGACACGGCGCGTCGGGTCGTCCGGGGGGATCGACAGGGCGAACTTGGTCGCGATGACGACCTCGTCGCGGTGGGCCTTGAAGAACGGCGCGAGGAACCGCTCGTTCTCCCCGGCGCCGTACGCGTCGGCCGTGTCGTAGAAGGTGACGCCCAGTTCGAGCGCCCGCTCCAGCGTGGCCCGGGACGCGTCCGCGTCCGCGGGGCCGTAACCGAAGCTCATGCCCATGCAGCCCAGGCCCTGGACGCTCACCTCAAGGCCGTGGTCGCCGAGCTTCGCCGTCGTGATCCTGCCGTCCGTCATCGGGACCTCTCCGACGCCAGGGCACGCCCGGCGTCCGCGTAGAAACTGATCTTCCGGTCGAGCACGGCGAGCGTGCCGCGGAGTTCGTCGATCCTGGCCAGGACGTCCTCGCGGGTCGTCTGGAGCAGTTCGAAGCGCTCGCCGTAGGTGTGGTCGCCCTCGCGCACCAGTTCCGCGTACCGGACCATGTCCGCGACCGGCATGCCCGTCAGGCGGAGCTTGCCGACGAGGTCGAGCCAGTCGAGGTCGCGGTTGGTGTAGCGGCGCTGGCCCGTGTGGGACCGGTCGATGTGCGGCATCAGGCCGATGCGCTCGTACCAGCGCAGGGTGTGGGCCGTCAGGCCGGTGAAGGCGACGACCTCGCTGATCGTGTAGTGGTCGTCACCGTCCGGGCGCCGGTTCTGCTGCTGCGTCGGGCCGGCGCAGGTGTCGGTCCTGGTCCCCGTGGTCTCCATCACCGTCATGGCCCCAACGCTAGAACCTTGGAGTGCACTCCAAGCAAGCGCCGACGGTAAGAAATCGGCAGGACGTTTCCTGATCCGGCTGGTTAGCGTACGGACTCATGAGTGTTGTGCGTCGCGCCCTGCCCAGGGACGCCGAAGAAGTCCTGCGGCTGCGCCAGATCATGATCGACTCGATGTTCGCCTCCGATCCGTCCGTCGCCTGGCACGGGGAGTCCCTGCCCACTCTGCGGGCCAAACTGGGCGAGCCCGACGGGGACTTCACGGCGTTCGTCGTGGACCACCCGGAGCGGCCGGGGGCGCTGGCCTGCCTGGTGGCCGGGACGATCGACTACCGCATCGGCAAGTCCGGCGACCCGCAGGGCATGGTGGGCTTCGTGTTCAGCGTCGCCACCGACCCGGACGCCCGGCGCCGCGGGTACGCGCGGGCCTGCATGACCACGCTGCTGGGAGTGGTTCCGCGAGCGCGGTGCCCGGCGGGTACAGCTCACCGCCTCGCCGGAGGCGGAGCCGCTGTACGTCTCGCTCGGTTTCCGCCCCAAGCCCGACCCTTTGCTGGAGCTCGCGCTCTGAGCGCATAGGCTCGAACGCATGTCGCTGAAGAGCCTCGCGTTGATCGATAACTGGCCGGTTCCCACCGCTGCGGCGGGTGTCGTACGGGCAGACGGCACCCTCCTCGGCACCCACGGGCCTGCCGCGCAGCGGTTCCGGCTCGCGTCGGTGACCAAGCCGCTGGCCGCCTACGCGGTGCTCGTGGCGTACGAGGAGGGGGCCGTCGAGCTCGACGAGCCGGCGGGTCCCACCGGGTCGACGGTCCGGCACCTGCTCGCGCACACCTCGGGCCTCGCCTTCGACGAGCACAAGGTCACGGCCCCGCCCGGGGAGCGTCGGCTGTACTCCAACGCCGGCTTCGAGCAGCTGGGCGACCATGTGGCGAAGGCCACCGACATCCCGTTCGGGGAGTACCTGCGGCAGGCCGTGCTGGAGCCGCTGGGCATGACCTCGACGACCCTGGAGGGCTCCCCGGCCAAGGACGGGGTGTCGACGGTGGAGGACCTGCTGCGGTTCGCCGCCGAGGTGCAGGCGCCGCGGCTGCTGGACCCCCGCACGGTCGCCTCGGCGATGACCGTGCACTACCCGGGCACCAAGGGCGTCCTGCCGGGGTACGGCCACCAGAACCCCAATGACTGGGGGCTCGGCTTCGAGATCCGCGACTCCAAGTCGCCGCACTGGACGGGCTCCTCGTCCTCGCCCCGCACGTTCGGGCATTTCGGGCAGTCCGGTACGTTCCTGTGGATCGACCCGGACGCGGGCGCGGCCTGCGTGGCCCTGGCGGACCGGGCGTTCGGGCCCTGGGCGACCGAGGTGTGGCCGGCGTTCACGGACGCGGTGCTCGCGGAGCTGTAGAGCGAGCCCCGGGTCGCTAGGCCATCTCCCAGACCAGCAGCTCCGCCTGCGTCACGCCCTCGGCCTCCAGGCCCTTGGCGTCCGTGATCCGGGCGGCGTCTCCGGCGCCCAGTTCGTCGCCGTCGAGGCGGATGTCACCGCGTACGACGTGCACGTACACGTACGGCCCGTCCGGCACCGCGGTCCGCTCCCCCGGCCCGAGGCGCCGCACGTGCAGCATCGCGCCGGCCTCCGGGACGGCGTAGGGCGTGGAGTCGGCGATGCCGTGGACGACCTCGTAGAACGGGTCGCCGCCGGGCCGCAGGGGTGCCAGCCACATCTGGATGAAGGTCAGGGGCTCCGGGCCGTCGTTGCGCTCCACGTGCCGCACCCCGCCCGCCGAGCTGAGCCGCTGCACGTCCCCGTGGCGTACCACCGACTCGTGCCCGGTGGAGTCCCGGTGGGTCAGCTCGCCCTCCACCACCCACGTCACGATCTCGGTGTGGCTGTGCGGGTGTTCGTCGAATCCGGCCCCGGGCGCCAGACGCTCCTCGTTGCACGCGAGCACCGCGCCGAACCGGAGGTTGTCCGGGTCGTAGTGGGACCCGAAGGAGAAGGCGTGCCACGACTCGATCCCTGCGGCCGGATCCCCTCCGGGGTAGCGCCCGTCTCCGCGCCTGACGTCCATCACGGAGTCCACGGTAGGCCCTGCGCCCCACCCTCCCGTCCGGATAAGGCAGTCTTGTCCCCGTGCCCGAACCCGAAACCAGCAAGAACGAAGCCGCAGCCCACGACGTCCACGCCCATGCCGCGACGCTGAAGCGGCTGGAGAAGTCGTCCGGGTCGCTCGCCGCGCAGGCCATCGCGCGGATGGACGAGACGCTGCCCTGGTACCGGGCCATGCCCCCGGAGAACCGTTCCTGGATCGGTCTGGTCGCGCAGGCGGGCATCGCCGCGTTCACCGAGTGGTTCCGGCATCCGGACGCCCCGCAGGCCATCTCCACCGACGTGTTCGGCACCGCGCCGCGCGAGCTGACCCGGGCGATCACCCTGCGCCAGACCGTGGAGATGGTGCGCACCACCATCGAGGTCATGGAGAGCGCGATCGACGAGGTCGCGGCCCCGGGCGACGAGCGGGTGCTGCGCGAGGCGCTGCTCGTCTACGCCCGGGAGATCGCCTTCGCCACGGCCCAGGTGTACGCCCAGGCCGCCGAGGCTCGCGGCGCCTGGGACGCCCGGCTGGAGTCCCTGGTCGTGAACGCCGTGCTCAGCGGCGAGGCCGACGAGGGCGCCGTGTCCCGGGCCGCCGCCCTCGGGTGGAACTCGCCCGAGCACGTGTGCGTGGTGCTCGGCACGGCGCCCGACGGGGACAGCGAACTGACCGTCGAGGCCATACGGCGAGCGGCCCGGCACGCCAAGCTCCAGGTGCTCACCGGGGTGCTCGGCGACCGGCTGGTCGTCATCGCGGGCGGCAGCGACAACCCGCTGGCCGTCGCCAAGTCGCTCATCGGCCCGTTCGCGGCCGGGGCGGTCGTGGCGGGCCCGGTGGTGCCGGACCTGCTGGCCGCGACCCGGTCCGCGCAGGCCGCCGCGGCCGGGCTGAAGGCGTGTTCCGCCTGGCAGGACGCCCCGCGCCCGGTCCTGGCGGACGATCTGCTCCCGGAGCGTGCGATGGCCGGGGATCCCTCGGCCCGTGAGCAGCTGGTGGAGGAGATCTACAGACCGCTGGAGGAGGCCGGGGCCGCGCTCCTGGAGACCCTCAGCGTCTATCTCGAGCAGGCGAGCAGTCTCGAGGGCGCCGCCCGGATGCTGTTCGTCCATCCCAACACCGTCCGCTACCGGCTTCGACGTGTGACTGACGTCACCGGCTGGTCACCCTCCGATGTACGCTCTGCGTTCACACTGCGGATCGCGTTGATCCTGGGGCGTCTGGTCGATGGAGATCTCCAGCCCTAAGGTTTTGTCGGGGCTCGACAAAACCCCTCCCTGTTCTTCGTCCCTGTCCCCACGGGCGGCCGTGCCCGTACCCAAGAGAGAGTGTGAGAGTGCTCGTACTCGTCGCTCCCGGCCAGGGCGCTCAGACGCCCGGCTTCCTGACCGAATGGCTCGACTTCCCCGGTGTTCGCGGTGCCCTCGAGGCCTGGTCCGACGCCGCGGGACTCGACCTGATCCGTTACGGCACCGAGGCCGACGCGGAGGAGATCCGCGACACCGCGGTGGCGCAGCCGCTGCTCGTCGCGGCCGGACTGGCGTCCGCCGCCCTGCTGTTCGACGACCCGGCCGAGCTGCCGCAGAAGGTCGGCGCGATCGCCGGGCACAGCGTCGGTGAGTTCACCGCCGCCTCGCTCGCCGGAGTGCTCCCCCACGAGGAGGCGCTCCGCCTGGTCCGCACCCGCGGGCTGGGCATGGCCGAGGCCGCGGCCGTCACCGAGACGGGCATGGCCGCGCTGCTGGGCGGCGACCCGGCGGTGACGGTCGCGCACCTGGAGAAGCTCGGGCTGACCCCGGCGAACATCAACGGCGCGGGCCAGATCGTCGCGGCCGGCACGAAGGAGCAGCTCGCCGCGCTGGAGGCGGACAAGCCCGAGGGCGTGCGCAAGGTCGTCGCGCTGAAGGTCGCCGGCGCGTTCCACACGCACCACATGGCACCGGCGGTCGACACGCTGGCCAAGGCCGCCGAGGCCCTGGCGCCCGGCGACCCGAAGGTCCGTTACGTCTCGAACAAGGACGGCCGGACGGTCGACGGCGGCGCCGAGGTGCTGGAGCGTCTGGTCGGCCAGGTCGCCAACCCGGTCCGCTGGGACCTGTGCATGGAGACCTTCAAGGAGCTCGGCGTCACGGCCCTGATCGAGGTGTGCCCCGGCGGCACCCTCACCGGCCTCGCCAAGCGGGCCCTGCCCGGCGTGAAGACGCTGGCCCTGAAGTCCCCCGCCGACCTCGACGCGGCTCGCGAGCTCATCGCCGAGCACGCCTGACCGCCGCCCCCAAGGAGCCGACCGCATGGCGAAGATCAAGCCCAGCAAGGGCGCCCCGTACGCGCGCATCCTCGGCGTCGGCGGCTACCGCCCGACCCGGGTCGTGCCGAACGAGGTGATCCTCGAGACGATCGACTCGTCCGACGAGTGGATCCGCTCGCGCTCCGGCATCCAGACCCGGCACTGGGCGAACGACGAGGAGACGGTCGCCGCGATGTCCGTCGAGGCGTCCGGCAAGGCGATCGCGGACGCCGGGATCTCCGCCGAGCAGATCGGCGGCGTGATCGTCTCGACCGTCTCGCACTTCAAGCAGACCCCGGCCGTCGCCACCGAGATCGCCGACACGCTCGGTACGAACAAGGCCGCCGCCTTCGACATCTCGGCCGGCTGCGCGGGCTTCGGCTACGGCCTCACGCTCGCCAAGGGCATGATCGTCGAGGGCTCGGCGGAGTACGTCCTGGTGATCGGTGTCGAGCGGCTGAGCGACCTGACCGACCTGGAGGACCGCGCGACGGCCTTCCTGTTCGGCGACGGTGCCGGCGCGGTCGTGGTCGGCCCGGCCCAGGAGCCCGCGATCGGCCCCACCGTGTGGGGCTCCGAGGGCGACAAGTCCGAGACGATCAAGCAGACCGTGCCGTGGACGGACTACCGTTCCGGCGAGGTCGTCAAGTTCCCCGCCATCACGCAGGAGGGCCAGGCGGTGTTCCGCTGGGCCGTCTTCGAGATGGCGAAGGTCGCCAAGGAGGCGCTGGACGCCGCCGGCATCTCCGCGGAGGACCTGGACGTCTTCATCCCGCACCAGGCCAACGAGCGGATCATCGACTCGATGGTGAAGACACTCAAGCTGCCGGAGTCCGTCACGGTCGCCCGTGACGTACGCACCACCGGCAACACCTCGGCCGCCTCGATCCCGCTCGCGATGGAGCGGCTCCTGGCGACCGGAGAGGCGAAGAGCGGCGACACCGCGCTCGTCATCGGCTTCGGGGCGGGTCTCGTCTACGCCGCGACTGTCGTTACCCTCCCCTAGGCACTCCGTGCCGGATCATGCGATCCGGCACGGGAGGAAACACCTGCCACACCCTCTGGATATCTACGAAGGAGCGCCAACATGGCCGCCACTCAGGAAGAGATCGTCGCCGGTCTCGCCGAGATCGTGAACGAGATCGCCGGCATCCCGGTTGAGGACGTCCAGCTGGACAAGTCCTTCACCGACGACCTGGACGTCGACTCGCTGTCCATGGTCGAGGTCGTCGTCGCCGCCGAAGAGCGCTTCGACGTCAAGATCCCCGACGAGGACGTCAAGAACCTCAAGACCGTCGGTGACGCGACCGACTACATCCTCAAGCACCAGGGCTGATCCCACCGATCAGGCCCCTGGCTGACTGCCCCGCCACCCGGCGGTGGCGCCGCTTAATCCTCGTAACCGTTGGAGAGAGAATTCCCGTGAGCCCGACCAATCACACCGTGGTCGTCACCGGTATCGGCGCAACCACACCGCTGGGTGGCGACGCAGCCTCTACCTGGGAGGGCCTCGTCGCCGGCAAGTCCGGCGTCAAGCCCCTGGAGCAGGACTGGGCGGCCGACCAGGCCGTCAAGATCGCGGCCCCGGTCGCCGTGGAGCCCACCGAGGTCATCCCGCGGCCGCAGGCCCGCCGACTGGACCGCTCGGCGCAGTTCGCGCTGGTCGCGGCCAAGGAGGCCTGGGCCGACGCCGGTTTCGAAGCGAAGGCCGGCGAGGATCCGAACATCGACCCCGACCGGCTCGGCGCGGTCATCGCCTCCGGTATCGGCGGCGTGACGACGCTGCTCGACCAGTACGACGTGCTGAAGGAGAAGGGCGTCCGCCGCGTCTCCCCGCACACCGTGCCCATGCTGATGCCCAACAGCCCGTCGGCCAACGTGGGTCTGGCCGTGGGCGCCCGGGCGGGCGTGCACACGCCGGTCTCCGCGTGCGCCTCCGGCGCCGAGGCCATCGGCTACGCCATCGAGATGATCCGCACCGGCCGCGCCGACGTGGTCGTCGCGGGCGGCACGGAGGCGGCGATCCACCCGCTGCCCATCGCCGCGTTCGGCAACATGATGGCGATGTCCAAGAACAACGACGACCCGCAGGGCGCGTCGCGTCCCTACGACACCGCCCGCGACGGCTTCGTCCTCGGCGAGGGCGCCGGTGTCGTGGTCCTGGAGTCCGCCGAGCACGCCGCGAAGCGCGGTGCCCGGGTGTACGCGGAGGCGGTCGGGCAGGGCATCTCCGCCGACGCGCACGACATCGTGCAGCCGGAGCCGGAGGGGCGGGGCATCTCGCACGCCTTGCAGAACCTGCTGGACCGCAACGACCTGGACCCGGCGGAGATCGTGCACGTCAACGCGCACGCGACGTCCACGCCGGCGGGTGACATCGCCGAGCTGAAGGCGCTGCGGAAGGTGTTCGGCGACGACGCCGACCACTTCGCGGTGTCCGCGACGAAGTCGATGACCGGGCATCTGCTGGGTGGTGCCGGTGGTGTCGAGACGGTCGCGACCGTGCTCGCGCTGTACCACCGGGTGGCTCCGCCGACCATCAACGTGGAGAACCTCGACCCCGAGGCCGAGGCGAATGCCGATGTCGTTCGGGGTGAGGCTCGGAAGCTGCCCGTCGAGGGCCGCATCGCCGCGCTGAACGACTCGTTCGGTTTCGGTGGACACAACGTGGTGTTGGCGTTCCGGACGGTTTGATCTTGAGCGTTGAATGGCCCGAACTCCTTGGGTGGGGGTTCGGGCCATTCGCCGTTTCGGTGAGGTGGTGTGCCGGGTGCGGCCGGTGGGGGCTGGTCGCGCCCGCGCGGCGGAGCCGCAAATCGAAACAGCCCCGCGCCCCTGAAAGACTCACACCACCTGGTGCAACCAGCGGACCGGGGCGCCTTCGCCGGCGTAGCGGAAGGGTTCCAGTTCGTCGTCCCAGGGCTTGCCCAGGAGTTTGCTGAGTTCGGCTTCCAGGTCGGTCTCGCCGCGCTGGGAGCGCGTCAGGGCCGCTCTGAGACGGTCCTCGGGGATGAGGATGTCGCCGTGGATGCCGGTGACGGCGTGGTAGATGCCCAGGTCGGGGGTGCAGCTGTAGCGCTCGCCCTCGGCGGTCGCGCAGGGTTCGGCGGTGACCTCGAAGCGGAGGAGGTGCCAGCCGCGGAGCGCGGAGGCGAGTTTGGACGCCGTGCCGACCTGGCCCTGCCAGGAGAACTCCGAGCGCCAGGTGCCCGGGGCGGCCGGCTGCCGGATCCAGTCCAGGCTGACGCGTGTGCCGAGCACCCCGGCGACGGCCCACTCGACGTGCGGGCACAGCGCGCGCGGCGCGGAGTGCACGTACAGAACTCCACGTGTCGTCACCGGAACCTCCGGGCAGAGCGGGACATGGTGCAAACGGGCGGAACGGCTGTGACCGGGCGGGTCACGTTGATGGCGAGGCTACCGTGCGGGGGCGCAAGGAGTGTGACGTACGGTCGGTCCAGGTGCCGGGAAACGCCTGCCATTCACCCAGGGGGACGCTTGTACGGGTGTGAGCCGTTGCACCTGATCGGTCGGGAACCCTCGTGCGTTGTTATTGGTTGGGGAGACCGGCTCGGCGTGGCGAGGGGATGGACCAGGGATGCGGAAGCGAGGCCGTCGTACACGGGGCGTTCTGGCCGTGGTCGCGGCGGCCGTGCTGGGTGTCGCGGGGTGTGATGCCGTGGGGGGTGATTCCGCGGCCCCGTCCGAGAAGGCGACACCGTCACCGAAGCCGACGCCGTTGTGGGACCGCAGTCCGGGTTCCGTCGCGGCCGTCGGGGACTCCATCACACGGGGGTTCGACGCCTGTGACGTGCTGTCGGACTGTCCGGAGGCGTCCTGGGCGACCGGTGCCAGCCCCGAGGTCGACTCGCTCGCGGTGCGGCTGCTGGGCAGGGCGGGGGCCGCGCAGCGCAGCTGGAACTACGCCGTGACCGGGGCGCGGATGGCCGACCTGCCCGGGCAGGTGGCGCAGGCGGTGCGGCGCGAGCCGCAGTTGGTGACGGTGATGGTGGGGGCGAACGACGCCTGCCGGCGGACACCTTCGGCGATGACTCCGGTCTCCGCCTTCCGCGCCGACTTCGAGGATTCCCTGCGCTCCCTGCGCGAGGCCCTGCCCAGGGCGCAGGTGTTCGTGGCGAGCGTGCCCAACCTGAAGCGGCTGTGGTCCGAGGGCCGGAGCAGCCCGATGGGCAAACAGGTGTGGAAGCTGGGCATCTGCCCGTCGATGCTGGGCGACGCGGACGCCCTGGACTCGGCGGCTACCCTGCGGCGGGACACGGTGCAGAAGCGGGTGGAGGACTACAACAAGGTCCTGAAGGAGGTCTGCGCCGAGGACAAGCGGTGCCGCTACGACGGGGGCGCCGTGTACGACTACCGCTTCGGCACCGCCCAGTTGAGCCGCTGGGACTACTTCCACCCCAGCGTGAACGGACAGGCCCGGTTGGCGGAGATCGCGTACCGCACCGTCACCGCGCACAAGCCCCTGACTTAGAGTTCCGCACATGAACGAACTCTTCGGAACACTTTCCGACGGGACCCCGGTGCATCGCTGGACCCTGGAGCGGGCGGGAGTGCGGGTGCGGGTCCTGTCGTACGGCGGGATCGTGCAGTCCGTGGAGGTGCCGGACCGGGAGGGCCGGGCCGGGGACGTGGTGCTGGGGTTCCCGGATCTCGACGGGTATCTCACCCATCCGGAGCCGTACCTCGGTGCCCTGGTCGGCAGGTACGCCAACCGGATCGCCGGTGGCCGGTTCACCCTGGACGGTCGGACGTACGCCCTGGAGCCGAACAACGGGCCGAACTCGCTGCACGGCGGGGAGCGGGGTTTCGACAAGCGACCGTGGGACGCGGAGCCGGTCGGGCACGGGGTGCGGCTGACGCGGATCAGCGCGCACGGCGAGGAGGGGTTCCCGGGCCGGCTCGAGGTGTCGGCGACGTACACGCTGGACGGGTCCGGCGCCCTGCGGATCGCGTACGAGGCGGTGACGGACGCGCCGACCGTGGTGAACCTGACGAACCACAGCTACTTCAACCTGGCCGGTTCCGGTGACGCCGGCGGTCATGAACTGCGGCTGGCCGCCTCCCGGTACACGCCGGTGGACGCCGACCTGATCCCGGCCGGTGGCCCGCAGGACGTGACCGGCACGCGCTTCGACTTCCGCGAGGCCCGCAAGACCGGCTCCGGCTACGACCACAACTTCGTGCTCGACAAGGGTGTGACGGACACTCCGGTGAAGGTCGCCGAGTTGCACGATCCGGCGTCGGGGCGGCTGCTGACGGTGGCGACCACCGAGCCCGGCCTCCAGCTGTACACCGCCGACCACCTGTCCGGCCCCTTCGCGCCCGGCGACGGCATCGCGCTGGAGACCCAGCACTTCCCGGACTCGCCGAACCGTCCGGACTTCCCGACGACCGTGCTGCGGCCGGGCGAGGTGTTCCGCTCGGAGACGGTGTACGGGTTCGGCGTCCGCTGAAGGGCGGCCCCACGAACCACGAGCCCCGGTCCGGAGGTCAGGTCCCGGACCGGGGCTGCTGGGTGGGGAACTTGTCCCGGATCAGACGTTAATCGTCGCGGTGATCCTGCGGTCCGTGATCGAGCGTCCGACCTGGATCTCGTACGAACCCTTCACATGCGACCACGAGCCGGTCGCTTCGTCCCAGATCTCGAAGGCGCGGCGCGGCAGTTCGACGGTGGCTTCGGCGCTCTCGCCGGGGGCGGCCTCGACGCTCACGAAGCCGGCCAGCCAGCGGGCCGGACGGGTGGGGTCGGGGTCGCCGGGGGCGAGGTAGACCTGGACGACCTCGCGGCCGGGGCGGTCGCCGGTGTTGCGGAGGCGGACCTTCGCGGTGGTCCCCTCGGCGCTCTCCTCCACCTCGACGGAGTCGTAGGTCCAGTCGGTGTAGCCGAGGCCGTGGCCGAAGGGGTATGCGGGGCTGCGGCCGTGCTTCTCCCAGGCCCGGTAGCCGATGAAGACGCCCTCGTCGTAGGGGAGTTCGCCGTTCTCCGGGACGACCCGGGTGACCGGGGCGTCGGTGAGGCCGCCCCAGGTGGTGGGCAGGCGGCCGCCGGGTTCGTGGGTGCCGGTGAGAACGTCCGCCAGGGCCGCGCCGCCCTCCTGGCCGGGGAACCACGACAGGAGTACGGCGGCGACGTCGTCGCGCCACGGCAGTTCCACCGGGGAGCCGGAGTTGACGACCACGACGGTGTTCGGGTTGGCGGCGGCGACAGCGCGGACCAGGTCGTCCTGGCGGCCGGGCAGGCGCAGGTCGGTGCGGTCGAAGCCCTCGGACTCGACGCGTTCGGTGGTGGCGACGACGACGACGGCCGTGTCGGCGGCCCGGGCTGCCGACACGGCCTCGGCGATGAGTTCGTCGGCGTCGCGCTGCGGGTCCTGGTGGGCGAGGGTGAAGCCGATGACCCGCATGGGGTGGTCGCCGAGCGGCGGGACCGTGTAGGTGAGGGACACCTCGACCGGTTCGCCCGCGGTGAGTTCGGGCCGGGCGTGGGGCACCGGGGCGCCGAAGAACGCCGCGAAGGGGTCACCGTCCCCGGCGGGGCGCTGGACGTCGTCGTAGTACGTGGTGTCCGCGACGGTCAGCCGGAACGGGCCGAGGCCCTTGATGCCGAAGGTGTGGGTGCCGGTCTCGCGCGGGGTGAAGGTGCCGGTCAGTTCGACGCTGTGCAGGGCGTCGTGGGTGACGCCGTCGGGGAGGTCGTCGCCCATCCACTGGATGTGGCCACTGGGGGCGGAGCGGCTGCCGAGGACGGTGCCCTGGCTGTCCCGGCAGACGGCGCGCAGTTCGAAGCCCTGGTCCGCGACGGGGAGTTCGGTGTTCGGGTCGGCGCCGAGGCCGTAGGTGAGGGTGCCGTCGGGGAGGGCGGCGGTGAGTCCGTCGAGCGGGGAGACGACCCGGGCCGGGAAGACGGTGGCGGAACCGCCGCCGAGGACACGGGCGTCGCGCGCGGCGGCGCCGATCAGCGCGACCCGGCCCGGCTTCAGCGGCAGCGCGCCGTTCTCGTTGCGGACGAGGACGAAGGAGCGGCGGGCGATCTCGCGGGCGAGGGCCTCGCCGTCGACGGCTGCGGGCAGGTCGGTGACGGCCGGTTCGGCGCCCCGGAGGACGCCGACCCGGGCGGCGAGGCGCAGGACGCGGCGGACGGCCTCGTCGACCAGGGCCTCGTCCGCCTCGCCGTCCCGCACGGCCCGGGCGAGGGCCTCGCCGTAGACGGTGCCGGGGCCGGGCATGGCGATGTCGAGGCCGCCGGTGAGGGCGCCGATGGTGGAGCGGGCGGCGGTCCAGTCGGAGACGTTGACCCCGTCGAAGCCCCATTCGCCGCGCAGGACCTCGTCGACCAAGTGGTGGTGCTCGGTCATGGTCGGGCCGTTGACGGAGTTGTAGGCGGTCATGATGCCCCAGGGGTGGGCGTTCTCGACGATCGCCTCGAAGGGGGCCAGGTACAGCTCGCGCAGGGCGCGTTCGCCGACGAGGTTGTTCACCGTGAGGCGGTCGGTCTCGGCGTCGTTGGCGACGAAGTGCTTGACGGTGGTGCCGACGCCGCCGGACTGGACGCCGCGGACGTACGCGGTGCCGATCCGCCCGGTGAGGTACGGATCCTCGCTGTAGGCCTCGAAGTGGCGGCCGCCGAGCGGGGAGCGGTGCAGGTTGACGGTGGGCGCGAGCAGGAGGTGGACGCCCTTGCGGCGGGCCTCCTGGGCCAGCAGCACCCCGGCCCCGTGGGCCAGTTCGGGGTCCCAGGTGGCGGCGAGGGCGGTCGGGGAGGGCAGGGCGACGGACGGGTCGTCGGCGCTCCAGTGCACGCCCCGGACGCCGATCGGGCCGTCGGACATGACCAGCGAGGCCAGCCCGGCCTCCGGGATCGCGGGCAGGCTCCACATGTCCTGGCCGGCCAGCAGCCGCGTCTTGGCGTCCAGGTCGAGTGCGCCGAGGGCGGCCTCGACGACGACCTCACGGGCCGCATCCTGCATTGTCTGTACCGTCTCCGCCACGTCGGCCTCCTCGTCGAAGTCGATGTACGTCATCATCCTGCCTCGGCAGCATGCGAAGGACTCGCGACCGCGACCAGTCTTTGACTCACCCAGCAGGGGCTGCCGCACCACTTCCCGACGAAGGAGGCGCTGCGAAGAGCACCGACCAGCGGGCCGGTACGGCGGCGACGGCCTCCACCTCGACGAAGGCCTCCGGGCGGAAGAGCCGGGCGGCCTCGAAGGTCATGCTGGTCGGCGGGGTCCCGGTGAGGAACTCCCGTCGTACGGCGCCGTATTCGTCCAGCTTGGAGATATCGGTCAGGTAGGTGCGGATGTTGACGACGTCGGCCAGTCCGGCGCCGTGGGCCTTCAGCAGCGCGGCGAGGGTCTCGAACACGCCCCGGGTCTGCTCGGCGAGCGTGGCACCCTCGGCGATCTGGCCGGAGACGAACAACAGGGCGCTGCCGTCGGGGTGTTCGATGCGGGCGACCTGGGAGTAGTAGGGGCTCAGGGGCTGGGGCGCGGAGGCGGGGCTGTCCAGGCTGATCTGCATGCCGCCGACGCTAGGCGCGACCCTGTGTTGCGACAAGCGAATGTCTAGCATGGCTGCCATGCCGAACACGCATGAGACTCCGCTGCCGCACACGCGTGAGACCGGGCCCGAGCTCTCCACCGTCTGGTTGCGGGTCTTCCTGGAGGTCGCCCGGCACGGCTCGTTCACGGTGGCGGCGCGGACGCTCGGCTGGACGCAGTCCGCGGTGTCCCGGCAGGTCGCCTCGCTGGAGGCCGCGCTGGACGGCGGCCCGCTCTTCGACCGGCTGCCGCGCGGGGTGGCCCTGACGGAGGCGGGGCGGCTGCTGGTGCCGTACGCGGAGACGGTCACCGGCGCGCTGCACGACGCCCGTCGTGAACTCGGTGCCCTGCGGGAGGCGGCCGGCGGGCGGCTCAGGTTCGGCGCCTTCGCCACCGCCGACGCGGCCCTCGTGCCGCACGCCCTCGCCCTGTTCCGTGCCCGCCACCCCCGGGTCCGGGTCGTCCGCGAGGAGGGTTTCACGCCCGCGCTGCTCGACCGGCTGACGGCCGGTCACCTGGACCTCGCGGTCGTCTCGACGACGGGCCGCGCGCCGCTGGAGTCGTACGAGCTCCACCACCTCCTCGACGAGCCGCTGTACGTCGCCGTGCCCGCCGGCCATCCCCTCGCCGGACACGAAGGCCCGGTGCCGCTCGGCCGGTTCGCGGACGCCGACTGGATCTCCGGCAGCCCGCGGCCCGAGGGCACCCTCCTGGACGCGGCCCTGCGTCAGGGCTTCAGCCCGCGGGTCGCCCATGTCGTCGGCGAGTGGACCGCCAAGCAGGGCTACGTCGCCGCCGGGCTCGGCGTGACCCTCGTACCGGCGCTCGCGGCCGCGTCCGTACGCCCGGACATCGCACTGCTGCGGGTCGACGACACCGCCCCGGCCCGGGCGGTGTACGCGGCGACCCCGCGCGGCCGGTCCCTGACCCCCGCGGCCTCGGCGTTCCTGGACGCGGTGCGGGAGGCGACGGCGACGATCCCCACCTGAACCCCGCCCATGGCGTGGACCACACCCGTCACGCGATACTTCGGCCGTCCGGCACCGACCCCCCACCGCGACGGAAGGCCTGAACACCCTTGAACTCCCTACGCGTTCGCCTCGGCGTCCTCGGCCTCGCCCTGCTGACCGGCTTCACCACCCCGACGGCGGCGAGCGCCGCCCAGGCGGCCCCCTCCCCCACCGTCGAGGAGCAGCGGCTCGGCGGAGCCGCCCCCCAGGAGATCCTGCGCCGCTCCGGGTTCGACGCCGCGGCCCCGCGGCTGGCCCGGGCGCTGGAGGGGGCTCGCTCCTACGGGGAGGCGCGCCGGGCGGTCACGCGTGAGGGCGCGCGGTTGTGGCAGCGTGCGGTCGACCGGGCGCAGGGGCGCGGACCGGCAGGCGGGGACTTGAGCCGGGACGACGACCGGCCGCTGTACTGGGCGCGGCTCGGCATGACGCGTGACGTGCGCACCTGGGAGCCGGAGTTCGGCCTGACGGACGGGCAGCGGGCCGCGCTGCTGGACGAGCTGGAGCGCACCTCGCGCGGCCAGGACGCCATCCGGTATCCGCACGGCAAGGGCCTGAAGCGGATCCTGCTCACCGGCTTCGACCCGTTCACCCTGGACCGGGACATCCGCATCTCCAACCCCTCCGGCGCCACCGCCCTGGCCCTCGACGGCACGGTGATCGAGACGGCGGACGGCCCGGCCCGGGTCGAGACGGCCGTGTTCCCGGTGCGCTGGCGGGACTTCACGGACGGCACGGTGGAGCGGACCCTGCGGCCGCACCTGCCGAAGGTCGACCTGTTCACGACGGTGAGCCAGGGCCGGGTCGGGCGGTTCGACATCGAGCGGACCAACGGGGCCTGGCGGGGCGGCTTCGGGGACAACGAGAACATCGGCCGCACCGAGACCGTGCCGGTGAGCGACCCGGCCTCGCAGCCGCAGTGGACGACGACCACGCTGCCGTACGCGGCGATCACCGCCGCGCGGACCGGCCGTTTCCCGGTGTACGACAACACGAGCGTCACCGAGATCCCGGCCGGCGGCACCGAGTCCGTCGTGCGCCCGGACGGGCCGACGCCCGGCTCGACCGCCCGCGCGGGCGGGGGCGGGGACTACCTGTCCAACGAGATCGCCTACCGGGCGACGCTGCTGCGGGACCGGCTGGGACTGCACGGCACGCTGCCGGGCGGGCATGTGCACACGCCCGTGCTGCAGTTCGCCGCCGGGAACACCACCGAGGTCACCGACCCGGAGTTCGTGCGGAACCGGCTGGACATCATCGCCCAGGTGCGGGCGATCCTGAAGGTGGCTGCGGAAACGTCGTAGCGGCCCGGTCGCCCTCCTCGCCGCCCTCGTCGATCTCCTCACCCAGCAGGTCACGCGCCATGAGGGTGGCGCCCGCGACCGCGCCCGGCATCAGGAACACCGCGACGAACGGCACCAGGAAGGCCACGGCGAGCGGTGTGCCGAAGCCCCAGACGAGGGTCTTGCGGGAGCGCAGCAGGGTGAGGCGGGTGCGCAGTTCGACGCTGCGGCGCTGGAGGGCGACGGCGGTCAGTTCCTCGGTGAGGAAGAACCCGGTGACGAAGAACCCGATCACCGGGACGACCGTCTGCCCGACCACCGGGATGAAGCCGCACCCGAACAGCAGCACACCCCACAGGGCGGCCCGCACCACGATCCGCAGGCTGTCCCGGGCGGAGATCCACAGCTCGCGCCAGAGCGGCAGCCCCGACTCGGGGGCGTGCCCGTCCGGGGACACGTCCCGGTCGACCTTCTCGGAGAGGTTCTCGTAGAAGGGCTGCCCGATCAGCAAGGTCACGGCGGTGAAGGTCACGACGGACAGGAGCAGGCCGAGGGCGAACAGCACGGCGGTCAGGAAGCCGCGGAAGAGCCCGCGCCACGGGCTGGTCCAGTCGTCCGCGAAGGGTGTCGCCCAGCCCACGAGGTCCTCGCCCCACAGCGCCAGCGCGACGAGCGCCGCCGCGTACAGGACGAGGGTGATCAGGCCCGGGAGCAGCCCGAAGCCGTACTGCCTGCCGTGCCGGGCCACCCATCGCTGGCCCTTCAGGAGGTACCGGAAACCCGCCCCTAGATCGCGCATGGGGAAACCCTATCCGGGCAGGCCCGGACAGCTCCCGACAGGGCCGTCCGGGGCTCCGGTGACACCAAGGCGTCCTTGTTGCCGTTGAGTCGAAGCGGTACACCTCGCCGTACCGATCTCAGGAAGCCCCGGAGGAGGCACGCGTGCGCACCACGAGAAGCGTTCCCGCGAGACCTGTACTGATCACCGTCCTGGCCCTGGCCACGGCGGGTTCACTCCTGCTCACCCCGGGCGCCGCGGGCGCGGACCCGAAGCCCGTCACCCGTGAGGGCTCCGCCGTGGACGACCGCGCGGCACGGGCGCCCGCGAGCGCGACGCGACGCGCGTTGACCGAGGACGTCCCCACCGGCACCGCCACCCGCGCCTACCCCCGCCGCCTGGTCCTCTCCCCCGATCCGGAGAACCCCGGCGACACGTCCCTGAAGCTGGGCCTCACGCCGTACCACGCGATCGCGCCGAAGCTGAACGCGTTACAGCGTCTTGGCGACCGGGTGAGCGTGGAGGTGACGGGCCGCTCGGCCGGCGGCCACCGCCTCTACCTCGTCACCGTCACCGCCCCGGAGACCACGCGGCAGTCCCGCGCCCAGGAACGGATGCGCGAACTGATCCGGGACGCCCCCGCCGCGGCGGCCAAGTCCCGTGAGATCAAGCGCGACTACAAGACACCGGTCTTCGTCAACAGCAACATCCACGGCAACGAGTGGGAGGGCACGGACGCCTCCCTGAAGACCATCGAGCGGCTCGCGACGGCGAAGGACGCGAAGACCAGGGATCTCCTCGCGCACAGCCGCCTGTACTTCAACATCACGGCCAACCCGGACGGCCGGATCGCCGGGACCCGCGCCAACGCGAACGGTTTTGATCTGAACCGGGACTTCGTCACCGCCTCCCAGCCCGAGACGCGGGCGATGCGGCGGATCGAACTCGGCACGCAGCCGGCCGTCCTGCTCGACCTGCACGGCTACGTCAACGGCACCCTCATCGAGCCCACCACTCCCCCGCACGGCGAGAACTACGAGTACGACCTCTTCCTGAAGAACACCTACGCCAACGCCCTCGGCATGGAGTCCGCGGTCAACGCTCTCGGCTACACGCCGGCGAAGGACGGTGTGGAGGCGGCCCAGATCCCGTTCCGCGACCAGGAGGAGGGCTGGGACGACTGGCCGCCGATCTTCACCCCGCAGTACGCGGCCTTCCACGGCACGGTGGCCGCCCACACGGTGGAGATCCCGCTCGCGGTGAACAACGAGGAGTACGACGAGCTGCCCGTCCCGGAGCTGCGCCGCCGCTCGGCGATCAACACGGCCGTGGCGGGCGCGGCGATCGGCGCGACCCTGGCCCATGTCCGCGAGCACCGCGGCACCCTGATCACCGACCAGATCGAGGTCTTCCGCCGCGGCGCGACGGGCGCCGCGCAGGTGCCGGTGTCGGCACAGACGGTTCCCGGCGTCCCGGGCATCGGCCCGGAGGACGTCTACACGACCAGGTTCCCGCGCGCCTACGTCATCCCGCCCGGCGACGCCCGCAGCCGGCGCTCGGGGCCCGCCGCCGCCCGTCTGGTCGACCACCTCATCGCCAACGACGTCCGCGTCACCCGCGCCACCCGCCCCTTCCGGCTCGCCGGACGGACCTACCCCGGGGGCTCGTACGTCGTCGACATGCACCAGCCCAAGCGCGGCATGGCGAACGTGCTGCTGGCCGACGGCCGGGACATCAGCGGCAAGGTCTCGGTGATGTACGACATCTCCGGCTGGAGCCTGGGCCGTCTGTGGGGCGCCACGGTCGAGCGGGTGCCGTCGGGCAGCCTGCGGGGCGCACCCCTGCGCGCGATCGGCGAGGCGACACCGGTCGCCCACGTGCCCGCGCACGGCGATCTGCGGCTGGGCCTGACCGACCCGCGCGAGATCGCCGCCCTCAACTCCCTGCTCCGGCAGGGCGTCCCGGTCCGGCGGGCGGACGACGGCAGCGTCGTCGTCCCGGCGTCGGCCCGCCGCGCGGCGCGCACGGCTGCCCGCGACCACGACGTCTCCTTCACGGCCACGCGGCAGGCCGGCACGACACCGCTGCACCGCCTCCGGGTCGCCGCCGCCGTCACACCGGGTGAGCTGTTCGCCCTGCGGGAGATGGACTTCGACGTCACACCGATCTCGACGGCCGTCCTGAACGCGGGCTTCGACTGGTCCGGCACGGACGTGCTGTTCGTGTCCGCCGGCCTGGAGCACGCGGACCTGACCGCCCCCGCCCGCCAGGCCCTGGACACCTTCCTGGACGGGCACGGCCTGGTCGGCCGGGGCGCGACGGGGGCGGCTCTGAACGCGGCGGCGGGCCGGCTGGCCGTCAAGCCGGTGGAGGGCAACGCGGATGCGAACGGCGTGGTGAAGGTGACCAACACCGGCGGCATCACGCGCGACGCACCGGACCACGGCTTCGTCTACGCCCCGCTCTGGTTCACCGACCCGGGCCCCGGCGTCCGCGTGGAGCAGTCGTACGCGACCGGGAACCCGCTGGTCTCCGGGCACTGGCGGCCGCTGCCCGGCGGCACCGGCGGTCCCGCGGCGGCCGCCGGGCAGGCCTCGGTCGTCAGCGGGGGCAACACCGTCCTCTTCGGCACCGAACCACTCTTCCGGGACCACCCCAAGGGGGAATTCCCGCAGGTGGCAAGGGCATTGTTCACAGTGGCACACAGCGCTTCAGTCAAGGAGAGCGGATGACGCAGGAGATCCACGGCACCGTGGCGGACGGCTTCGAGGCGGTGCGCGAGGAGTTCACCGCGTTCGTCGCCGGGGAGCGAGCCGACTACGAGGGGCAGCTGTGCGCCTACGTCCACGGCCGGAAGGTCGTCGACCTGTGGGCGGGGACCGACGCGGACGCCCTCTACGGTGTGTTCTCGTCCACCAAGGGCGCCGCCTACCTGGTCGTGGCTCTGCTCGTCCAGGACGGCACGCTCGAACTGGACCGCAAGGTGACGTACTACTGGCCGGAGTTCGCGGCCGAGGGCAAGGGCGCCCTGACCCTGCGGGATCTGCTGGCACACCGGGCGGGCGTGGTCGGCACGGACACCGGCTTCTCGCTCGCGGAGCTGGCCGACGACCGCCAGCTCGCCGAGCGGCTCGCCGACCAGCGGCCGTTCTGGCGCCCGGGCACGGCCTTCGGCTATCACGCGCTGGTCGCCGGCGCCCTGGTCGGCGAGGTCGTACGCCGCGCGACGGGCCGCACGCTGCAGGAGGTCTACCAGGAGCGGATCAGGACTCCGTACGGACTGGACTTCCACCTGGGGCTGCCCGCGCCCGGGGAACCACGCTTCCGCACCACTCAGCCGATGGATCCGACGCCCGAGCAGCAGGCCGTCCTCGACGCCGCACCCACGGGTCCGCACGCGCTGGCCTCGATCGCGTTCAACCGCCACGCGGCGGAGGCGACCGACCTCGTCTCCCTCCCGAACATGCCGCTGATCCGCGCCAAAGGACCGGCGTCGGTGGGCGGGGTGGCGTCCGCGCGGGGCCTGGCGGGGATGTACGCGGCGGCGATCAGCCAGGTGGGCGAGCAGCCGGCGCTGCTGAAGCCGGACACGGTGGCGGAGTTCGGCCAGTTCCACTCGGCCGGCTACGACCTGGTGGCCCGGGCCCACAAGTCGTTCGGCCTCGGCTTCCAGATGACGGCTGACACATGGCACCCGTTCCTCGGTGCCGGGACGATCGGGCACAGCGGCGCGGGCGGCTCCCAGGCCTTCGCGGACCCGTGGAGCGGCCTCGCCTACGGCTACACGCGCCGCCGGTTCGCCTTCCCGGGCGGGGCGGCCCCGGAGAACGACCGGCTGGCGCGGGCGGCGCACACGGCGGCGCTCGCCCTCTGAGGCCGGGCAGCGGCGGCGCTCGCCCTCTGAGGCCGGGCAGCGGCGGCGCTCGCCCTCTGAGGCCGGGCACGGGCGGAGAGGCCGGAGCAGGAGCGGAGAGGCCGGAGCAAGGGCGGAGGCCGCACCCCACGTCCAAGGGTGCGGCCTCCGCGTACGCAACGACCGAGGTCAGACCAGCGTCACGGTGATGTTGCCGCGGGTCGCCTTCGAGTACGGGCAGACCTCGTGCGCCTTCTCGATCAGCGACCGCGCGGTGCCCCGGTCGGCCTTGGGAATGTCGGCCGAGATCTCGACGATGATCCCGAAGCCGTCCCCGTTCTTGCCGAGGCCGACCTTCGCGGTCACGGTCGAACCGGTGAGGTCGGCCCCCTCCTGACGGGCGACGACACCGAGAGCGCCCTGGAAGCAGGCGCTGTACCCGGCGGCGAAGAGCTGCTCCGGGTTGGTGCCGGCGCCGCTCCCGCCCATTGCCTTCGGCGGGTTGACGACGACGTCGAGCGTGCCGTCGTCGGTGGCGACCCGGCCGTCGCGCCCGTTCTCTGCGGTGGCGACGGCGGTGTACAGGACGTCGGACTGCTGGATCGGCATGCGGTTGTGTTCCTTAGGTCGTCCGCCGCGGCTCGCGCCCGGGCCGGGACGGATTCGGAAACAAGTTACCGCATGCCGGAATCCGCAAGGAAGGTGTCAGAGCTTGACGATCATCTTCCCGGTGTTGTCGCCGCGCAGCACACCCAGGAACGCCTCCAGGTTGTTCTCGATGCCCTCGACGACGGTCTCCCGGTACTTCAGCTCACCGGAGGCGACCCACGGGGCGACCTCCCGCACGAACTGCGGCTGCAGGTCGTAGTGGTCGCTGACCAGGAAGCCCTCGATACGGCCGCGGGTCGCGATCAGGCGGGCGAGGTTCTTCGGGCCCGGGGCGGGCTCGGTGTTGTTGTAGACGGAGATCATGCCGCAGACGGCGATCCGGCCGCCCTCGTTGAGGGAGCCGATGGCCGCCTCCAGGTGGTCACCGCCGACGTTGTCGAAGTAGACGTCGATGCCGTCGGGGGCGGCGGCGCGCAGCTGCTCGGCGACGGACCCGTCCTTGTAGTTGAAGGCGGCGTCGAAGCCGTACTCCTCCGTGAGGAGCTTCACCTTCTCGTCCGACCCGGCGGAGCCTATGACGCGCGAGGCGCCCTTGAGCCGGGCGATCTGACCGACCTGGCCGCCCACGGCGCCGGCGGCGCCGGACACGAAGACGGTGTCGCCCTCCTTGAAGGCGGCGGTGCGCAGCAGACCCGCGTAGGCGGTGAGGCCGGTCATGCCCAGCACACCGAGGTACGTCGACAGCGGCGCGGCGTCCGGGTCCACCTTGACGGCGTTCTTCGCGCCGACGACCGCGTACTCGCGCCATCCGAAGAAGTGCAGTACGTGGTCCCCGACGGACAGCCCCTCGGCGTTCGAGGCCACGACCTCGCCGACGGCGCCGCCCTGCATGACCTTGCCGAGCTCGAAGGGGGCGACGTAGGACTTGGCGTCGCTCATGCGGCCACGCATGTACGGGTCCACGGAGAGGTACTTGTTCCGGACGAGGACCTGCCCCTCACCCGGCTGCGGGACCTCCGCCTCGACGAAGGCGAAGTCCTCGGGCTTCGGCCAGCCGACGGGACGGCTCGCCAGGTGCCACTCGCGACTGACGACGGGGAGGGTGGGGGTGTCGGTCATGATGCGCCTTACCTCACTGGCTCGATGCGGATGTTTCAGTACCTGAAACAACCATGCTCCTGAAAATTTCATGTTGTCAAATAACCGGGTACCCTCGATGGCATGGCCTCCACCACACCGACGCCCCCCGAGATGACCAACCGCCCGGATCCGCTGACGCTCGAGGTCGTCGAGCTGATCGGGGAGGTCGTGGCGCGGTTCCACGAGGACTACGAGTCGGGGGCGGCGGAACACGCCCTGACCGGCGCGCAGGCGCGGCTGCTCAGCCTGCTGTGCCTCGAACCGCTGCCGATGCGCAGGCTGGCCCAGCAGCTGAAGTGCGAGCCGTCCAACGTGACGGGGATCGTGGACCGGCTGGAGGCGCGGGGGCTGGTCGAGCGCCGGCCGGACCCCGCCGACCGCCGGGTGAAGGTGGCGGCGGCCACGGAGGAGGGACGCCGGGTGGCCCGGAGCCTGCGGGAGTCACTCCGGTTCGCCCGCGAGCCCCTGGCGGGGCTCTCCGAGGGAGAACGGGTGGCACTGCGGGACACGCTGCGGCGGATGCTGGGCTGAGGAGGGGCGCGAAGCGCCGTGGCGCGCGCCGGCGGGCGGTGATGCCCGGGGAGCGGTGACGTCCGGGGGCGGTGATGCCCGGGGAGCGGTGGCTCACGACCGCGCGGGGAGCTGCGCGGCGGGCGCACCCCTGAACGGCGGGCCAGTCACCGGCGATGCGCGCTCGGACCTCCGACACACGTCGGAGCAGGCCCCGCCCGGAGACGCCCGACTCGCCCGCTCCGGGTGCCGCGAACTCGACGTTGCGCAGAAGGACTTCCAGGATTTCCAGGGGCAGGAAGCAGCGGTTCCGCTCCTGCGACGGATGCCGGCGAAGTCGGCCGAGTCGGCGCTAAGCGCACCACCACAGGAACCGCTTGCACGGTTCGGACTCGGACGGTTCCGGTTCCGGCGCCTGCGTGGTCGGGCCCGAGGTCGGGGCCGGCTCCGGAGCGGGCGGGGCGGCCGTGGGATCGGACGCCGGGCGGCTGGGTGCGCCTGCCGCCGTCGCCGACTCGGGGTCCTTCGTCGGTTCGTCGCCCTTCGGGGACTCCGACTTCTCGCTCTTCGGGGATTCGGAAGCGGACGGCCCATCGGACGCCTCGGGCGAGGCGGATGCCGACGCGCCGTCGGCCCCGGCCGCCTTTCCGTCCGGGCCACGGCCCGTCTCCCCCGCCTCCCCCGAGGCGTCCCCGTCCGCCGACTCGCCCCCGGCCGCGGCCGACTTCGGCGTCGAGTCGGGGGCGTCCATGCCGAGCTCCGCGAGGCTCAGGCCACCGGCCGCCAGCACGAACCCGGCCGCCACGAACAGGGTCCGGCGTCGCCGTCGGCGGTGTGCCGCGGCCTTGCGATCCCGCCGGCTCGACCCGCCCGGGCCGTCGGCGACCGGACCGTGCCCGCGCCCGCGCCCACGCCGCCGGGCGGCGCGCCCGAGGTGCTCGCCGTCGCCATCAGCGTGGCTGTCGCCCTCAGCGTCGTCGTGGCCGTGGTCGTCGCTGTCGTCATCGGCATGGGGGCCGGCGTAGGTGTCGTCGTACCCGTCGTGCTCGTCGTACCCGTCGTGCTCGTCGCGTCCGCCGCACCCGTCGCGCCCGTAGTCGGAGGCGCCTGGCGTATCCGGCCCCTGCGGCCCGTCCGCCCCTGTCGGCCGTCCCGGCACTACGCCGGGGTGCCCTGCCGCGGTGGCGCCGTACCCGCCGTACTCCTGCCCGCGCCTGCGCAGCGTTTCGGCCGAGGTGCCGCACCCAGGGCAGGCAAGGGCGCCGTTGAGGTGCCGTCGGCACGGGTCGCAGTAGTCCATGACGCGGGAAGATTAAGTTCCGCGCAGGTCACGTTCCTAGAGCCAGCCGTGAAGGTTCTGTAGGGACCCGGCCCACCCATGGTTTCGAAACTGTCGAAACCGTTATGCGCGCGACCCATTGACACCCCCGCCGCCCGATCCTTACTGTCACGCCAGCATTTCGAACGTGTGCCGAAATCTCGAACAGACCGAGTCGCCGGAACACGAGCGGGACGCTGACGGAACACACTGACGGAACTGAGCCGACGAAGCTGCGAGGGACAACCGCCGTGCGCATCACCGGAATCAGCACACACGTGGTCGGGACGCCTTGGCGCAACCTGACGTACGTCCAGGTGCACACCGACGAGGGGATCACCGGAGTCGGCGAGACCCGGATGCTGGGACACACCGACGCCCTTCTCGGATACCTGAGGGAGGCCGAGACCAATCACATTCTCGGGTCCGACCCCTTCGCTGTCGAGGACCTCGTCAAGCGCATGAAGTACGGCGACTACGGCCGCGCGGGCGAGATCGTCATGTCCGGTATCGCCGTGATCGAGATGGCCTGCTGGGACATCAAGGGCAAGGCCCTGGGCGTCCCCGTCTGGCAGCTGCTGGGCGGCAAGGTCACCGACAAGGTCAAGGCGTACGCCAACGGCTGGTACACCACCGAGCGAACCCCGGAGGCCTACCACAAGGCCGCCCAGGGCGTGATGGAGCGCGGTTACCGGGCGCTCAAGATCGACCCGTTCGGCACCGGCCACTTCGAGCTGGACCACCAGCAGACCCTGTACGCCGTCTCCCTGATCGAGGCGGTGCGCGACGCCATCGGCCCCGAGGCCGAGCTGATGCTGGAGATGCATGGCCGCTTCTCCCCGGCCACGGCCGTGCGCCTGGCCAAGGAGCTGGCCCCGTTCAAGCCGGCGTGGCTGGAGGAGCCGGTCCCGCCGGAGAACCTCAAGGCGCTGGAGAAGGTCGCCGCCAAGGTCGACATGCCGGTCGCCACCGGTGAGCGCATCCACGACCGGATCGAGTTCCGGGAGCTGTTCGAGAGCCAGGCCGTCGACATCATCCAGCCGGACGTCGGCCACATCGGTGGAATCTGGGAGACCAGGAAGCTCGCGGCGACCGCCGAGACCCACTACATGCTGGTGGCTCCGCACAACGTGGGCGGTTCGGTCCTGACCGCCGCGTCCCTCCAGGTCGGCTTCACCTCGCCGAACTTCAAGATCCTTGAGCACTTCAACGACTTCGCCGACGCGGAGATCAAGAAGGTGGTCAAGGGCGCCCCGCAGGTGAACCCGGAGGACGGCTGCTTCCACCTCTCCGACGCCCCGGGCCTCGGTGTGGAGCTGGACGTCGACGCCGCCGCCGAGTTCCCCCAGCAGCAGGCCCGTTTCGACCTCTGGGCGGAGGGCTGGGAACAGCGCAAGCCGAAGGGCGCGCAGTGAGCACCGCGGTCGTCATCGACGCCCCGGGCGAGCACCGTCTCGTCCCGCACGAGCCCCGGCGGCCCGAGGCCGGCGAGGCGCTGGTCCGGGTGCACGCCTCCGGGATCTGCGGCAGCGACCGCGAGGTCTACCAGGGCAACCGCCCCGAGGGCTATGTGCGCTACCCGCTGACCCCGGGCCACGAGTGGTCCGGGACGGTTCAGGCCGTGGGCCCCGGTGTCCCGGAGTCCCTCGTCGGCCGCAAGGTCGTCGGTGAGGGTTTTCGAAACTGTCAGGTCTGCGATCGCTGCCACGCGGGCGACACGACGCTGTGCACGGCGGGTTACGAGGAGACCGGGTTCACCCAGCCGGGCGCGATGGCGGCCACGCTGACCCTCCCGGCCCGTCTCCTGCACGCCCTCCCGGACGACTGCGACCTCACGGCCGCGGCACTCCTGGAGCCCGCCGCGTGCATCGCGGCGGCCGCGCTGAAGGGCAACGCACAGCCCGGTGAGCGTGTCGCCGTGGTCGGCACCGGCACCCTCGGCATGTTCGCCGTGCAGTTCCTGAAGGCGAACTCGCCGTCCGAGCTGCTGGTCGTCGGCACCCGCCGGGACCGCGAGGCGCTTTCGCGGCAGTACGGCGCGACGGACTTCCGGACGAAGGACCAGGAACTCCCGGACGACTTCGACGTGGTGATCGAGACGGCCGGGTCCGCGGACGCCGCCCGGATCTCGGCCGGCCTGCTCAGGCGGGGCGGCCGGCTGGTCCTGACCGGGATCCCGGCACCGGACGCCGACGGTCTCGACCCGACCGACCTCGTCGTACGGCAGCTGGAGGTGCACACCGTCTTCGGTGCGCCGCCGGATGCCTGGGCGCACACGGTGCGGGTGTTCGCCGCCGGTCTGCTCGATCCGCTGCCGCTGGTGACGCACGAGCTGCCGCTCACCGAGTTCTCGCAGGCCATCGAGCTGGTCGGAGCCGGTGACCCGAAGGTGGGCAAGGTCCTGCTCCGCCCCTAGACGTACGCCGGTACGGGGGCAACCTGACGGCTCCCGTACCGGCGTACCCCAGCCTCGCCCTACCCAGAGCCGCGAACCTCGTCCGAAATATCGAACCGAAGGACATTCCTGTGACCGACGCTTCCACCACGGCAGCCCGCAGGCCCGGTGAGCAGGCGCTCACCGCACTGGGCCTGAGCGCGCCCGCCCCCGATCCCGCCGACGCCTCCGCGCACTCCTTCCCCGGCGGCGGCCGCTGGCGCACCGAGATCCCCTCCTGCGAGGGCCCCGAGGCGCTCGCGGTGGTGCTGAAGGAGGCCTCGCGGCTGGACGTCCCGATCCACCGGATCAGCCAGGGCAGCGGCGTGTGGATGCTGACCGACGCCGAGATCACCGAGATGGTCGAGTCGACCGGCGAACGCGACATCGAGCTCTGCCTGTTCACCGGGCCGCGCGGCACCTGGGACATCGGCGGGTCCACGCGCACCGACTCGCGGGGAGGCGGCCTGCGCGCCCGCGGCCACGACGCCGTCGCAGGCTGTGTCGAAGACGCGGTGAGGGCAACGGAGTTGGGCGTGAAGTGCCTGCTCGTCGCCGACGAGGGCGTGCTGTGGACGCTGCACCGGGCACGGGTCGCCGGGATCATCCCGGCCGACACGACGCTCAAGGTCTCCGCGCTCATCGGCCCGGTCAACCCGGCGGCGTACGCGGTGTACGAGCGCCTCGGCGCGGACTCGGTCAACGTGCCCAGCGACCTGACGCTCGATCACCTCACCGAGATTCGGCGGGTGTCGGGCGCTCCGATGGACATGTACATCGAGGCGCCCGACGACCTCGGCGGCTACGTCCGGATGTACGAGGTGGCCGAACTCATCAGACGTGGGGCCCCGTTGTACCTGAAGTTCGGCCTGTCCAAGGCCCCCGGGATCTACCCGTACGGGCACCACATGCGCGAGTTGACGCTGGCCACCGCCAAGGAGCGGGTGCGTCGCGGCCGGCTCGCCCTGGACCTGCTGGCCCGCCACGGCGCGGACGGCGACATGGCGCCGCTCGGCTCGCGGCTGCCGGGCGATCTGCAACGGTTCGAAACCTCGTCATAACGTTCCGGCTACTCGGCTTACAAAAGACGACACAGCCGCGCACAATCCCACACATCTTCTCGGTCTTTCCGGCACGACCACCCGGAGCGACTTCGCGCCTCAGACCGAGCCCTGCACACAGATCAAGGATGATCATCATGCGTAACCGCAGAGCCGCTCTCGCCGCCATAGCCGGAGCCGCGTCCCTCGCCCTCACCCTGTCCGCCTGCGGTCAGAGCAGCGAGGGTGGCGGCAAGGAGGCCGAAGGGGACACCAAGGGCGCCACCATCGGCATCGCGATGCCGACCAAGTCCTCCGAGCGCTGGATCGCCGACGGCAAGAACGTCGTCACCGAACTGGAGTCCAAGGGCTACAAGACCAAGCTGGTCTACGGCGAGGACGACCCGGACCAGCAGGTCTCACAGGTCGAGAACCTGATCACGCAGGGCGTCAAGGCGCTGATCATCGCCGCGATCGACAACAAGTCGATGAACAACGTCCTCCAGCAGGCCAAGGACGCGAACATCCCGGTCATCTCCTACGACCGCCTGATCCTCGGCACGAAGAACGTCGACTACTACGCGTCGTTCGACAACGAGAAGGTCGGCGAGCTCCAGGGCACCTACATCGTCGAGAAGCTCGGCCTGAAGGACGGCAGCAAGAAGGGCCCGTTCAACATCGAGCTCTTCGCCGGCTCGAACGACGACAACAACACGCGCTACTTCTTCGGCGGCGCGATGAAGGTCCTGCAGCCGTACATCGACAAGAAGCAGCTCGTCGTCGGCTCCAAGCAGACCAAGCTCAACCAGGTCACCACCCTGCGCTGGGACGGCGGCACCGCCCAGAAGCGCATGGACGACATCCTGACCTCGGCCTACAAGAGCGAGCGCGTCGACGCGGTCCTCTCCCCGTACGACGGCATCTCCATCGGCATCCTGTCGGCGCTGAAGTCGGACGACTACGGCTCCAAGGCCAAGCCGCTGCCGGTCGTCACCGGCCAGGACGCCGAGGTCGCCTCGGTGAAGTCGATCATCGCCGGCCAGCAGTCGATGAGCGTCTTCAAGGACCTCCGAAAGCTCGCCAAGGTGTCCTCGAACATGGTCGACGCGCTGCTGAAGGACAAGAAGCCCGAGGTCAACGACACCAAGACCTACGACAACGGCGCGAAGGTCGTCCCGGCCTACCTGCTGGAGCCGGTCGCCGTCGACAAGAGCAACTACCAGAAGGAGCTCATCGACTCCGGCTACCTCAAGGAGAGCGACGTCAAGTAGCCCCCGCCACCGACCGACGATTCACCACTGATTGGAAGGCACGACCATGGCGGGACCCGTCCTGGAAATGCGCTCGATCGTCAAGACCTTTCCCGGCGTCAAGGCGCTGTCGGACGTCACGCTGACCGTCCGGCAGGGCGAGGTCCACGCCATCTGCGGGGAGAACGGCGCCGGCAAGTCGACCTTGATGAAGGTCCTCTCCGGCGTCCACCCGCACGGCACGTACGAGGGCGACATCCTCTTCGAGGGAGAGGTCTGCCAGTTCAAGGACATCCGGGCCAGCGAAGAGCGCGGCATCGTGATCATCCACCAGGAGCTGGCCCTGGTGCCCTACCTCTCCCTCGCGGAGAACATCTTCCTCGGCAACGAGCACGCCACCCGCGGGATCATCAGCTGGACCGAGACCCTGCGGCACGCCACCGAACTGCTGCGCCGGGTCGGTCTCTCCGACCACCCGGACACCCGCGTCGCCGACATCGGCGTGGGCAAGCAGCAGCTCGTGGAGATCGCCAAGGCCCTGTCGAAGAAGGTGAAGCTGCTCATCCTGGATGAGCCGACCGCCGCGCTGAACGACGAGGACAGCGGCAAACTCCTCGATCTCATCCTGGAGTTGAAGAAGCAGGGCATCACCTCGATCATCATCTCCCACAAGCTCAACGAGATCCGCAAGGTCGCCGACTCGGTGACGATCCTCCGCGACGGCCAGACCATCGAGACCCTCGATGTGAAGGCCGCGGAGACCACCGAGGACCGGATCATCAGCGGCATGGTCGGCCGCGACCTGGAGAACCGCTTCCCGGAGCGGTCGCCGCACGAGCCCGAGGAGGGCGCGGCGCCGGCGCTGGAGATCCGGGGCTGGACCGTGCACCACCCGATCGACCAGCAGCGCAAGGTGTGCGACGACGTGTCGCTGCACGTGCGGCGCGGGGAGATCGTCGGGATCGCCGGTCTCATGGGCGCGGGCCGTACCGAACTCGCGATGAGCGTCTTCGGGCGGACCTACGGGCGGTACGCCGGCGGCACGGTCCTCAAGGACGGCTCGGAGATCCGTACGAAGACCGTCCCCGAGGCGGTCAAGCACGGCATCGCCTACGTGACCGAGGACCGCAAGCACTACGGCCTCAACCTCATCGACACCATCAACCGGAACATCTCGCTCAGCGCCCTGGGCAAGGTCGCCAAGCACGGTGTGGTCGACGAGCACGAGGAGCGGCAAGTAGCCGAGGGCTTCCGCAAGTCCATGAACATCAAGGCGCCGACGGTGTTCGAGCCGGTGGGCAAGCTGTCCGGCGGCAACCAGCAGAAGGTCGTCCTCAGCAAGTGGATCTTCTCGGGTCCGGACGTGCTGATCCTGGACGAGCCGACGCGCGGTATCGACGTCGGTGCCAAGTACGAGATCTACACGGTCATCGACCAGCTGGCCGCCCAGGGCAAGGCGGTCGTCTTCATCTCCTCCGAGCTGCCCGAGCTGCTCGGTATGTGCGACCGCATCTACACGATGGCCGCGGGGCGGCTGACGGGTGAGTTCTCGCGGGCCGAGGCCTCCCAGGAATCGCTGATGCGTCAGATGACGAAGGACAAAGAGGTAACCCGATGAGCACGGACGTGACCGCCAAGAGCCCGGCCCCCGCGCCGCCGGGCAAGAGCGGAGGGGCCGCGGCCGACGGCCTGCTGCAGCTGGTGATCGACGGTATGCGCCGCAACATGCGGCAGTACGGCATGCTGATCGCGCTGGGCCTGATCGTGGTCCTGTTCGCCGTCTGGACCGACGGTGACCTGCTGCTGCCGCGCAACGTCTCCAACCTGGTGCTGCAGAACAGCTACATCCTGATCCTCGCGATCGGCATGATGCTGGTCATCATCGCCGGCCACATCGACCTTTCGGTCGGCTCACTGACGGCGTTCGTCGGGTCGATGGCCGCCGTGTTCATGGTCAAACATGACCTTCCCTGGCCCCTCGCCGTGGTCCTCTGCCTGGCCGTGGGCGCGGTCGCGGGTGCCGTACAGGGGTTCTTCATCGCGTACGGCGGGATACCGTCGTTCATCGTGACCCTGGCGGGCATGCTGATCTTCCGCGGTCTGACGGAGATCTTCCTGGAGGGCCAGACCCTCGGCCCGTTCCCGGACGGGCTGCAGAAGGTCGCCAACGGGTTCCTGCCCGAGGTCGGCCCGAACACGAACTACCACAACCTCACCCTGCTGCTGGGCTTCGCGATGATCGCCTTCGTGATTTTCCAGGAGGTCCGTGACCGCAAGCGGCAGCAGGAGTTCAACCTGGAGGTCCCGCCCACCAAGCTGTTCCTGCTGAAGCTGGTCGCGATCGGCGCCGCGGTGCTGACGCTCACCATGCTGCTGGCCAGCTACAAGGGCGCCCCGATCGTGCTGCTCATCCTCGGCGTGCTGCTCGTCGGCTTCGGCTACGTCATGCGCAACGCGATCATCGGCCGCCACATCTACGCGATCGGCGGCAACCTCCCGGCGGCCAAGCTGTCGGGTGTGAAGGACAAGAAGGTCACCTTCCTGGTCTTCCTGAACATGGGCATGCTCGCGGCCCTGGCGGGTCTGGTCTTCGCCGCCCGCTTCAACGCGGCCTCTCCCAAGGCCGGCCTCAACTTCGAGCTGGAGGCGATCGCGGCCTCGTTCATCGGCGGTGCGTCGATGAGCGGCGGTGTCGGCACCGTGCTCGGCGCGATCATCGGTGGCCTGGTCCTGGGCGTGCTGAACAACGGTATGAACCTCGTCGGCATCGGCACCGACTGGCAGCAGGTCATCAAGGGCCTGGTGCTGCTGGCGGCGGTCGGGTTCGACGTGTGGAACAAGCGCAAGGTCGGTTCGTAAGTCAGATCGGGGCCCCGCCGGCAGGCGGGGCCCTCTCCTTATCGGGAGCCGCACACATGGAACTGAACAGACGCACGGTCATCGCGGGAGCGGCGGCGGCGGGCATAGCCGCCACCACGCTCGGCGGCACGGCGCACGCCACGGGAGGCAGGAAGCCGGTGAAGACGCTCTTCGGCAAGCTGGCCGACGGCACCAAGGTCTACAGCTGGTCGCTGGAGAACGGCGGCACCCGCCTGAAGGTCCTCTCCTGGGGCGGGGTCGTCCAGTCCCTGGAGATCCCCGACCGTCGCGGCCGGTACGCCAACGTCTCCGCGGGCTTCGACAACCTCGAGGACTACGTCGCGAAGACCCCGTACTTCGGCGCCCTGATCGGCCGGTACGGCAACCGCATCGGCAAGGGCAAGTTCACCCTCGACGGCAAGAACTACCAGCTGTCCGTGAACGACGGCGAGCAGAGCCTGCACGGCGGCGCCCAGGGCTTCGACAAGCGCGTGTGGGACGTCGAGCCGTTCGTGAAGGGCTCCGACGTCGGTCTGCACCTGTACTACACGAGCGTCGACGGCGAGATGGGCTACCCGGGCACGCTCAAGACGAAGGTGACGTACACGCTCACCCGGCACGGCGACTGGCGCATCGACTACGAGGCCACCACGGACAAGGCCACCGTCGTCAACCTCACCAGCCACGTCTACTGGAACCTGGCCGGCGAGGGCAGCGGCACGATCGAGGACCACGAGCTGCACATCGCCGCGTCCCGCTACACGCCCACCGACGCGGGCCTGATCCCCACGGGCGAGCTGGCCAAGGTCGCGGGCACGCCCTTCGACTTCAGCCGTGCCAAGCCGATCGGCCGGGACATCCGCACCTCGCACCCGCAGCTGGTGACCGCCAAGGGCTTCGACCACAACTGGGTGCTCGACAAGGGCATCACCGCCCGGCCCGAGCATGTCGCGACCCTGCGCGACCCGGCCTCCGGCCGCAGCCTGAAGATCGCCACGAACGAGCCGGGCCTTCAGTTCTACTCCGGCAACTTCCTCGACGGCACGCTGACCGGCCCGTCCGGCCGCACCTACCGGCAGGGCGACGCGCTCTGCCTGGAGACGCAGCACTTCCCGGACTCGCCGAACAAGCCGAAGTTCCCGTCGACGGTGCTGCGACCGGGGCAGACGTACCGCACGACCACGATCCACACGTTCGGCTGCTGAGGTCACTGACAGTCCTTCACGCAATGGGCACATGTTCTGACCGTTTTCCCGACGGTTGAACGGCGCCCCCGTGGTCTCCGTATGAAAGGGCGGCCCGCGCTCCCCCGCGCGGGCCGCCCTTGAACGTCGGGCCCGTCCGTCCCCAACGGGCCCGCCCCATACGGAGGTTCCATGGCCGACAACGTCACGTCGCTGTTCCGCAGTACCGCGGCACACAGCCCGTCGATGGCGGCTCTGACACGTGAGGGCGGCGAGGGAGCCGGCCCCGTGGACTTCTGTATCCCCTGCAACCCGTACTTCCCGACCCCGGCCATGTTCGAGGACATGGCGGCCCGGCTGCGCGACATCATCACGTACTACCCGAGCAGCGCCGACACGATCACCGCCGAGCTGTGCAGCCTGCTCCAGCTGCCCCCGCAGTGCGTGGCCATGGGCAACGGCTCGACCGAGCTCATCACCTGGATCGACCACCTGCTGGTCCGCGAGTCCCTCGCCGTCCCCGTCCCCACCTTCGGCCGCTGGACCGACCAGCCCATGGAGACCGGCAAGCGGGTCGACATGTTCCCGCTCCAGGAGTCCAGCGGCTTCGCCCTCGACCTCGCGCAGTACGCCGAGTTCATCCGGGCCCGCGGCACCCGCGTCGCGGTGATCTGCAACCCCAACAACCCCGACGGCGGGTTCCTGCACAAGCACGCCATCGTGCAGTTCATGGACGCCATGGCCGACCTCGACCTGATCGTCATCGACGAGTCGTTCCTGGAGTTCGCGGACGCCGAGGCCGAGCCGTCCGTCGTCCAGGAGGCGATGCTGCGGCCCAACGTCGTCGTGCTGCGCAGCCTCGGCAAGAACTTCGGCCTGCACGGCATCCGCTTCGGCTACCTCGTCGCCAACCCGGCGCTCGCGGGCCGTATCCGCTCGATGCTCCCCAAGTGGAACCTCAACTCCTTCGCCGAGCACGTCGTCTTCATGCTCAAGGAGCACGGCGCCGAGTACGCGCAGAGCCTGACGCAGGTGCGCCGCGACCGCCTCGACATGGCCGGCCAGCTCTCCTCCCTGCCCGGGCTCACGGTCTACCCGTCGCAGGGCAACTTCCTCTTCGTGCGCCTCCCCGTGGGCGCCGAGGGCACCGTGGTCCGGGACCGGATGCTCACCGAGCACCGGATCCTGGTCCGCGAGTGCGGCAACAAGATCGGTTCGTCCAGTCGCTTCCTGCGTCTCGTGGTGCGCCCCCAGGTGGACGTGCGTCGCCTGGTGTCCGGCCTGGAACAGGTGCTCTACGGGACGTCCAGGAGGGGAGCCGCCGTACCCGAGCTGGGCAACGGGACCAGCTACAGCTCGGGTACGGCGGCGGTGGACCGTCTGGTGAGCGAGACGAACGGGTCGGGCATGCGGGGGCTCGCGGCGCAGGCGATGGGGATGGCCCCGGCAGCGGTTCCGATGCCGGCTGCCGCGGCGGGGGCCGGGGGGCCGGGGCTCGCCCCGGCGGCCGCGAGCACGGGTGGGGCGGGTTTCGCTCCGGCGGCCGCGAGCACGGGTGGGGCGGGTTTCGCTCCGGCGGCCGCGAGCACGGGTGGGGCGGGGTTCGCTCCCGCCGCGGCGTCCGCCGCCCCGGCCCCCGCTCCGGCCACCGGCATCGGCATCGGCATGCCGCTCCCCGCCGCCGCGTCCGCCGTGCCGGCGGGTGCGGGCGGCGGGATGCCGATGCCGGCCGCGGCGCAGATGCCGCAGCCGCAGGTGCCCCAGCCTCAGATGCCGCAGGCGGTGCCGCAGCCCGCTCCCCAGCCGGTGGCCGCCCCTGCGCCGCCCCTGGCGCCCGTGGCCCAGGCCCCTGCGCCGCCCCTGGCGCCCGTGGCCCAGGCCCCGGTGCCGGTTCCTGCTCCGGCTCCCGCGCCCGCGCCGTCGCCCATGGCCGCTCCGTTCACCGGGCCCACGCCGCCCGGTGTTCCGGCCCGCGGGGGCCTGACGGCGGCGCAGGTGCGGGGGACGAACGGGCTGACGCCGGCACCGGCCACGGGGTGGCCTGCGGCGCAGAGCTGGCCCAACGCGGCGGGGATGGGGCAGGCGGGGTAGCGCCCTCTCGCCGTCGGCGGTTTCCGTGTCCGGCCGGGTGCGGGGCAACGTCATGGTTGTTCGCGCCCACGCGGCGGAGCCGCACATCGAGCACGGCCCCGCGCCCCTGGGGGGTTACACCGCTGTCAGTTTCCACTGCTGGCAGGTGTTGTTGAGCCAGGACCACTGGCGTACGTCGGCGCCGTCCGCTGTCGAGCAGTTCGCCACGTCGGCCACCTTGCCGGAGGCCTGGTTGGCGATGCGGACGTAGCCGCTGTCCGTGGCCACGAAACGGAACCGCTGGCACGTGTTGTTCAGCCAGGACCACTGGCGCAGGTCGGCGCCGTCGGCCGTCGAGCAGTCGGCGGTGTCGAGGACCTTGCCGGTGGCGGCGTTCACCAGACGGTGGGTGTCGTCGCCGAGGTCCTCCAGACGCCAGCGCTGATTGGCCCCTCCGTCGCACCCGTACTGCTGGACGTCGGCTCCGTCGGCCGAGGAACTCCCCGCCACCTCCAGGCACTTGCCGCTGTTGCGGTTGGTGACGGTGTAGGTCGTCGAGGCGGAGGCCGGCTCCCCCGACGGCCCGGACTGGCCCGCCCCGAGCCGGACGGGCGTGCCGAGGTTCGGCGTGCCGTCGGAGTTCCAGGTGAACTTCTGCGCCCGGGTCGTACGGCCGTTGTCGCAGCCCTCGGAGGCGGAGTCGTTGGCGTGGTAGACGATCCAGTTCTCGCGGCCGTCGGGCGAGGTGAAGAAGCCGTTGTGGCCGGGGCCGTACACCCCGTTGGCGTCACTGCGCTGGAAGACCGGCGTGGACTTCTTGGTCCAGGAGGTAGCCGACAGCGGGTTGGAGCCGGTCAGCTCCAGTTGCCCGAGCTTGTAGTCGGGCGTCCAGCAGCCGCTCGCCGAGTAGATCAGGAAGGTCCGGCCGCCCCGCTGCAGGATCTCCGCGCCCTCGTTGACCGTGCCGCCCTGCCGCTCCCAGGCGTACGTCGGGGTCGAGATCGTCGAGTAGGAGCCACTGACGGTGTACGGGTTGGGCATCGGGGCGATGACGAGGTTCTGCGTGCCGCCGGTGATCGCGCTACCGAGCATGTACAGCCGGCCGCCCACGTCCAGCACGCTCGGGTCGAGCATCCAGGCGCTGTTGAGCTGCCCCTTGTAGGTGTACGGCCCCATGGGGTCGGAGCCCGCGCTCTCCAGCACATGGCTGCGCTGCGTCGGGTTGTAGTCGGACACGTTCTGCCCGGCGACGTAGTACAGGTACCAGCGGCCGCCCCGGAAGTGCAGCTCCGGCGCCCAGATGTTGCAGCAGCGGGAGGCGGCGTCGCCCTTCCACACCTGAACGCTGGGGGCGGTGGAGAGCCCGGCGAGGGTGGTGGACTTGCGGATGGTGATGACGTCGGTCCAACTGGTCGTCACGAGGTAGTAGTTGCCGTCGTGGTACGAGATCCAGGGGTCGGCGCCCTTCACGGACTTGACCGGGTTGGAGAAGGAGGCGGCGCTCGCGGAGGGCTGGCCGACGCTCAGCGCGAGCAGCAGGGCCGCCAGCAGGGTCAGTAGGCGACGGGCCATCCGCTGCTCCAGTTCAGGAGGTTGACGCCGAGCTTGGGTGTGCCGTTCGCGTTGCCGTCGTAGTAGTGGTAGACGATCAGGTCGCCGTCGGTGTCCTTCAGGATCGACTGGCCGCCGGGGCCGATGACGCTGCCGTGCGACTCCAGGACGGGCGTGCCGCCGTTGTTCATCAGGTCGACGCCGTTCTTGTCGCGGTACGGCCCGGTGACACTGGAGGCGCGCCCGACCTTCACCTTGTACGTCGAGCTGGTGCCGGCGCAGCAGGTGTCGTACGAGGCGAAGAGGTAGTAGTAGCCGCCCCGCTTGACGATGAAGGGCGCCTCGACGGCCTTGGTCCCGGTGGGGCGGGAGGCGAGCGAGTACCGGGTGGTGTTGGAGGAGAGCTGCTTTCCGGTGGACGGGTTGATCTGGATCATCTTGATCCCGGTCCACCAACTGCCGAACGACAGCCACCACTTGCCGTCGTCGTTCACGAAGAGGTTCGGGTCGATGGCGTTGAAATCACTGGCGGAGTTCGAGGTCTGGACCGTGCCCTGGTCGGTCCAGCTGCCCGGCTGGCCGGTGCTGGAGGTGGCGAGACCGATGGCGGAGGTGTTCGAACCGAACTTCGAGACGGAGTAGTACATCAGGTACTTGCCGCCGTGGTACGAGATGTCCGGCGCCCAGGCCTCCGGGACGGACGAGTAGTTCTTCCACCAGCTCGGCCTGCTGGTGAAGGCGTCGCTTCCGTTGCGGAAGGCGGTGCGGTCACCGGAGGTCTTGCTCGCGATGCCGCCGCCGGTGGCGTACAGCAGGTATTGCCCGGACGAGGTGCGGATCATCGAAGGGTCGTGGGTGACGACGTCGCCGGTGACCCGGCCGGGGTTGGGGTACGCGGACGCCGTGCCCGGGACCAGTGCCAGCAGTGCGGCGGCGGGGAGGGCGAACAGGGCGGTTCGCCTGCGGAGGGTGCGGGGACTGCGGCTCATGCGGGTCCTCTCCTTGCGGTGGGGGTGAAAAGCTGCTCGATATTTCGAACAGCGATCGCAAGTTCGAACGGACCGTAGAATCGAACCCTTTGCGCGTCAATGGTCCGCGCAGCAACTACTGCGCGGACCATGGAAGACGGGGGATGAGCCGAGGATCCGGCTGGGGGGCCGCTGAAGGGTCAGCCGGTGGGCAGGCCCAGGCCGTAGTACCTGACGTGGTAGACGTCCACGTACTCGGCCTCGCCGCCGACGATCAGACCGGCCGGCTCGGTCACCCCGGCCGCCCTGGCCGTCGCCACGAGCATCTCCGCGAGGGCGCGGCCCTTGGGTTCGCCGGGACCTCCGGCGTCCACGCGCCACACCGGATCGTCGTCCCTCCAGATCGAGGCCGTGCCCGGGTGTTCGGCGACGGTGCCCCAGCCGAGTGCGGCCGCGTCGACGCCGTCCGGGGCGAAGCAACCGATCGAGAGCCGGTCGTCGCATGTCACGTCGAAGAGGAGGGGCGCTCCGTCGCCGGTCCTCCCGTAGAACGGCATCCCGAATCCGGTGCCGAGGGCGACGGCCTCCGCGGGCAGGGTTTCCAGGAAGTCGCCCAGCGACCGGGTGACGGTCCCCCAGCTGCGGGCTCGCCAACCGCCGGGAAATCCGAGACCGGCGTTGGCCGGATCGTCGTTGCTGCCGAAGAAGCCGCTGATCGCGTGCTCCTCGCCGCTGCCCTGCCGCCAGAACCAGTTCTCGGCCGGGTCGGTGGGCTGCAGGACCAGCTCCGGCCCCGACTTCCCGGCACGCAGCTCAAGGGTGTCCGGTGTGCCGCGCCAGCGCACGAAGGGGGCGCCCCACAGCGGCCCGCTGTCGTAGAAGGGGCCCATGTCGCCGTGCGAACCCATGACGGACGGGCGGCCCAGGGCCGATGTCAGTTCCTCACGCGCTGCCCGGAAGGCGGCGGCCTGCGCCGCGGCGTCGGGTGCGGCGGTCGCCACGGGCACCGCGAGCTCGACGTACGACTCGCCGCCCGCGTAACGCCGCTCGTAGGTGCCGACGGGACGCAGCCGGGCGTCACCCGAGGACCGGCCGGTGACCAGGACGGGATGCTCCGCGGTACCGCCCTGGGCCCAACCGAGCCCGTCCGCCAAGGCCCTGACGACGTCCGGCGTCCAGCCGCCGGTGTCCACCGCGAGGAGTCGCCGGCCGAGATCCGCGAGGGAGGGTTCGTCGGTGATCGGCCCTCGGGTGGACGGCTCTTCAGCGATCGGCACTTCAGCGCTTCCCCGTTGTTCGTTCATGCGCTCATCGTGCCGCAGTCCCCTTACGCGATGTCGAGCGCGGTCCCGTACAGCCGGTCCACCCTCAGTCGGATGACGACGCGCCGCTCGTCGACCAGTTGCCGGAGGAAGGCGTCCTCGTCGTCCGGTCGGGCGCCCGCCGGGACCATCGCGAGCAGTTCCCGGCCGACCGTGTCGCCGGGGACCGTGGTGACGTCGGAGACCTCGGCGTCGCCCTCGGCGACGGCGAACGACCAGACATCCCCGCCCTGCACATGCAACGCCGCACGCGGTTCACGGCGCAGGTGCTGGACCTTGACACGGTCGGCGGTGGTCGAGAAGCGCACCGTGCGGGACTCGGCGTCCCAGCTGTACAGCATGGTGGTCAGGTGCGGGTGGCCACTGCGCTTGACGGTGGCGAGCGTGCCGAACTGCTGCTTGCCGAGCAGGTCGGAGAGGGCCGCGTCGGACAGGGGACGAGGCCCCGGATTCTGCGTCATGCCGTGCTCAACACCCGCGCCCGGCACGGTATTCCACGACCGTCTCACAAGTCACTTGACGCGCCGTCACTTTGCCGGATCCACAGCTCCCCGACAGAAAGCCTCCCTAGGGTGACGTGTTCATGACAGACACCTCGAAGAACCACCCCGACACGTCCATCGGCCGCCGCACCGTCCTGCTGGCCACCGGCGCCACCGCAGCCGCCCTGGCCGTGGGCGCGGCAGCCCCCGGCACCGAGACCCCCGCCGGCCGTGCCGCGACCGCCCCGGTCGCCGCCACGGCCGTCTGCACCCTGACCAAGGAGCTGACCGAAGGCCCCTACTACCTCGACGGGCAGTACGTCCGCTCCGACATCCGCGAGGACAAGACCGGCATCCCCCTGAAGCTGACGCTCACGGTCGTCGACGACGACACCTGCGCGCCGCTGAAGGACGCCCTGGTGGAGATCTGGCACTGCGACGCCCTCGGCGAGTACTCGGGCTTCGTCGGCAACAACGGTCACGACGAACCCGACAACGGCACGTTCCTGCGCGGCGGCGTCCTCACCGACGCGCGCGGCGTCGCGGCGATCACCACGGTCTACCCGGGCTGGTACCGGGGTCGCTGCGTGCACATCCACATCAAGGTCCACACGGACGTGACCCTGACCCCCGACGGCTCCTTCACCGGCGGCGAGGAACTCCACACCGGCCAGCTCTTCTTCGCCGAGGCGATCACGACCAGGGTCGCCGCACTCTCGGCGTACAAGGTCAACACGGTCCCGCGCACCACACTCGCCCAGGACTCCATCTACGACGAGGGCGGCGCGGCCTCGGGCCTCCTCACCCTCACGCCCCTCGGCAGCACGACGTCGGCGGGCTACGCCGGTGCGCTGACCCTGGGAGTGGAACAGGGCTGACACGGCCCAAGGCCCGGAGCCCACCCCCGCTTCGGTGGGCTCCGGGCGCTCGCGTCACCGCCGCCCGCCGAACTCCCACACGTGCACCTCGATGGCCGCGTACCGCCCCCGGGGCAGCACGGCACGCGCCGCCTCCGGGTCGGGGGCCCGGACCAGTGCGGCCGTGCCCACCCATACCTCGCCGTCGTCGGACAGCAGGGGGCCGAGCGCGATCAACTCGTCCGGCCGGTTGGGTACTTCGAGAGGTTCTCCGGTCGAGGGGCCGAGTCCGAGCACCAGATGGCGGTCGCCGCCCGTCCGCCCGCCCGGAAACTCCCACATGGTCCGCCCCAGCAGGTTCCGCCAGCGCCGCAGCACGACATCCCGGTACACCCCGGCCTGGTAGTTGGGCTCGTCGAAGGCGAACGCCCGCGCGGCGGCGGGATCCGGCAGGTCGACGATGTGCACACTGCCGGTGGGCGTCTCCCCGTCCTCGGCGAAGGTCGGCCCCCGGGCGATCAGCTCCGCCTCGTACCGGTCCATATAGGCCCAGTGCGCCTCACCCAGCTCCTCCCGCAGCGGCAGGGAGCCGGGCCGGTCGCGGTGGTAGCAGAAGAATTCCATGGCTCATCCAACCTCAGTGGTTACTCTCGTGTCTCCCGTCGTCGTGACCACAGGAGAGCAGACCGTGCGCAGCGCCGCCGTAACGCCCGAAGGCGACCAGATCCGCTGGGTCGAACTGCCGGGGCAGGAGCCGCCGCGCGTCTACGTGCACGGACTGGGTGCCACGTCGCCCGCCTACTTCACCCAGGTCGCGGTCCACCCGCTGCTCGCCGGACACCGGTCACTGCTGATCGACCTGCTGGGCCACGGCATCAGCGACCGTCCGACGGCCTTCGACTACACGCTCGCATCGCACGCCGACGCGCTCGCCGACGCCCTGACCGCCGCGGGGGCTTCGGGCGCCGAGGTGATCGCGCACAGCATGGGCGGCTCGGTGGCGATCGTCCTGGCGGCCCGCCACCCCCACCTGGTCTCCCGGCTGGTGCTCATCGACGCCAATCTCGACCCGATCCCGCGTACGCCCGGCTCCTCGGGCAGCAGCGGCATCGCCGCCTACTCCGAGGAGGAGTTCGTGACGGGCGGCGGCTGGGAGGAGGTCCGCGACCGGGCCGGCGCCCACTGGTGGTCCACGATGCGTCTGGCCGGCCGCGAGGCCCTGCACCGCAGCGCGTTCCATCTGACGCGCGGCACGGACCCCACGATGCGGGAGCTGTTGCTGGATCTGAGGATTCCCCGCACCTTCCTGCTTCCCGAGGCGGACGGGCCGCTCCCGGGCTCCGACGCCCTCGGCGAGGCGGGTGTGTCCGTCGTCGCGATCCCCGACTGCGGTCACAACATCATGCTGGACAACCCGGAGGCCTTCGTGCGGGCCACCGCGGCGGCGCTGGCGCCCCGGGGCTGACCGGTCCTCGCCGCATCGTCCACGCGGGAACACGAGGGGCGGCCCACCGACCACCGGCCCGGTGAGGCCGCCCCCCGTTCACACCGTCACGACTTCTTCGGGCACTCCTTCCACGCCAGGTGGTACACCGTGCTGATGTCCCCGTCCGTGGAGTCCATCGTCATGAAGCTGACCTTGTCGGCCGACTGGGTGCCGGCGTTGACGCGGATCTCGGTGTTGATGTTGAAGTTGCGCTGGACTCCGCAGGGTGCGTAGACCAGCTGGGCCCAGTCGGTCTCGTCGGTGGCCTGCCAGTTGTCGTTGAGGGGGCCGCTGAAAGGGTGGTTCTTGTACACCGTGCTGGGCGAGCCCTGGAAGTAGTACGAGGCCCGCTGGGAGGCGCTCGCGCCCCGCTGGAGGGAGGCGAATCCCCGGTAGTCCGCGCTCGCGATGGCGTAGGTGAAGCCGCCGGGGACGTGGACCTTCAGGTTGAGCTGGCAGTTCCTGCGGAACGCGGTCGGGTCGGAGCTTCCGCCGGCCTGGGCGAGGTAGTCGCTGTAGGTCACCGTGAAGGCGGTGTTGTCCTCGGAGACGGCGACCGCGGCCGTGCCCTGCGGGCAGCCGGAGCCGTTCACCGTGGCGACCTGGATGATGATCTTGTCCGGGGGCGGGTCGTCGAACCCGGAGGACGAGGCTTGTGCGGGAAGTGCGCTGGTGAGGAGCGCGGCTACCGCACCGCTCAGGAGCAGGCCACCGGCCATGGTTCTCCCATCCGTACGTGGGGGGTGGATCGTGACGGTGATGGAGCATGAGACTGAGCATGCGCATGTCAAAGTGACAGCCACACGCACCCCCGACCTGTGACCATTCCATGAAGGGGATGTGAAGAGCGGGAGCGGTCGCATCGTACGCAGCCCGACGGGGGTGGGCCAGGTCGCTCTCCGGCCATTCACACTGGCGGGAATTCACTGGGATACCGGCAGGCACATAGGGTGCGTTGCACCAGTGCGTCAGACCGAGGACATCCCGAGGACGGAATGAGGATCACGCACAGCGCCGCGCACGGCCGCAGCCCCTCAGGGGTTCTCCCAGGCCGCCGGTTCCGCCGCCAGCCGCTCCACCGGCTCCGGCAGCGCCCCGGCCGCGAGGTCGGCGACCGTCACGCCCTCCAGGATCCTGCGCACATTGGCCCGCAGGGCGATCCACAGCGGCAGCAGCGGCTCGGCGGTGCCGGAGTAGGCGAGACCGGTCGGCCGTTCGCCCCGCACCGAGACGATCGGCCCGTCGACGGCCCGGATCACGTCCGCGACCGTGATCTCCGTGGCCTCCCGGGCCAGCCGGTAGCCGCCGCCCCCGCCACGCCGGCTGTCGACGACCCCGCCGCGCCGCAGATCCCCGAGGATCCCCTCCAGGAACTTGTGGGGGATGTCCTGAGCGGTGGCGACGGCCTCCGCCTTGACCGGCCCCTCCCCCTGCCGGACGGCCAGCTCCACGACCGCTCGTACCGCGTAGTCCGCTCGTGCCGAGATCCTCATAGGACCATTGTCCCCGTGACCCTGTAGACATTGAGCACACGCACCGCGCACCACAGCGAGCACACGCACCCCGCACGACGATCACCCGCACCACGCACCACGTATCGCAAGGCACAACAGGAGGCGCTCCCTTGGAGCTCAGCAGGCGTACCTTCCACGCTCTGGCCGGCACGGCGGCGCTCGGCTTCGCGCTGACCGGCAGCGGGTCGCCCACCTCCGCCAACCCGGCACGCACCGCGCCCACCGGCCCGCCGCCACCGGTGCCGAGCGCGGACGGCCGGCCGCACGAGATCGGCTTCGACCGCTACTCGCTGCTGGTCGACGGCCGCCGCCTGGTGCTTTGGTCGGGCGAGATGCACCCCTTCCGGCTGCCGAGCCCGTCGCTGTGGCGGGACGTGCTGGAGAAGATGCGGGCGCACGGATACAACGCCGTCAGCGTGTACGTCGCCTGGAACCACCACTCCCCCGCCCCCGGCCGCTACGACTTCACCGGCGTGCGCGACCTGGACCTGTTCCTGCGGACGGCCGCCGAGGCGGGGCTGTACGTGATCCTGCGGCCCGGGCCGTACATCAACGCGGAGGTCGACGCCGGCGGCTTCCCGGGCTGGCTGACCGCCACCGAGGGCCGGGCCCGGACCTCCGACCCGACGTATCTGCGCTATGTCGACGAGTGGCTGACCGCCGTCAACGCCGTCGTCGCGAAACGCCTGTTCACGCACGGCACGGGCACGGTCCTGCTCTACCAGATCGAGAACGAGTACGACGCGCACGTCGACGAGCCGTCCGGGCGCGCCTACATGTCGTACCTGTACGAGAAGGTCCGCGCCGACGGCATCGACGTACCGCTGTTCCACAACGACAAGGGGCCGGGCGGGCACTGGACCCCGGGGTCGTTCGGCACCGGCGGGGAGAAGGGGCGCTGGCTGTACGGGTTCGACGGATACCCGGAGCCGGACCGGGTGCCGCACGACTGGGGGCTCTTCGGGACCGGCGGCGCGACGGGCGGAGCCACGGCCAGTCCGAAGACGCCCGGGTTCGTGCCCGAGTTCGGCGGGGGCTGGTTCGATCCGTGGGGCGGGTCGGCGTTCGACGGCAAGGGGTACGCCGAGGCGCGCCGGACCCGGGACGCGGCGTACGAGCGGCGCTTCCACCTCACCAACCTCGCCAACGGCATCACCCTGCACAACGTCTACATGACCTTCGGCGGCACCTCCTGGGGCTGGCTGCCCGCGCCTGCCGTCTACACCTCGTACGACTACGGCGCCGCGTTCGACGAGGCCCGCAACGCCACCCCGAAGCTCGCGCCGATGCACCAGACCGGGCAGTTGCTGCGGTTCGTGCCCGACCTCGCCAAGCTGCACCGGGCGAAGTCCGTGCGCGCGACCGACGAGCGGATCAAGGTCTACCACCTGACCAACCCCGACACCGGGGCCCACTTCTACGTCCTGCGCAACGACACCGGCGAGGCGGTCTCCTCGACGCTGCCGGACGCCGGGATCGACGTGCCGGTCACGGTCCCGGCCCGGGACGCCAAGCTGATCGCCGCCGGTCTGCGGCTCGGGCACCGGACGCTGGTGCACTCCACCGTGCAGCCCATGCTGAGCCTGACCGCCGGGCGGCAGGACATCGCCGTGTTCGCGGGCCGCCGGGGCGAGATGGCCCAGGTCGTCCTGGAGTGCGCGGACGAGCCCACGCCCATGCGGCTCGACGCGGAGCCCGCCTGGGCGTACAACCTCGGCAAGCTGAACATCACGGCCCCGCTCGGCGCGGGCGGGCTGAGCCGGGTGCGGGTCGAGGGCGACGGGGTGGACACCCCGATGCTGGTGCTGTTCGCGGACGACGCCACCGCGCTGCGGCTGTGGCCCTACGAGACCCCGTCCGGTCCGCTGCTCGTCTACGGCCCCGCCCTGCTGCGCTCGGCGGAGCTGCGCGACTCCACGGTCCATCTCACCGGCGACACCACCGGGCAGACCGGCCTGGAGGTGTGGGGGCCGCGCGGGATCACCCACGTCACCTGGAACGGGCGCCCGGTCGCGACCCGGATCAGCGCCTCCGGGAGCCTGCTGGCGCTGCGGCCGCTGCCCGGGGTGGCCCGGCCGTCCCTGCCCGCCCTCGACGGCTGGCGGCGCCGGGACGGGAACCCCGAGTCCGAGCCGGACTTCGACGACTCGGACTGGACGACGGCCGACAAGGAGACGACCTTCAGCACCACGCCCGTGCCCGACGGGCAGCCCGTCCTGTTCGCGGACGACTACGGCTTCCACTACGGCGACGTCTGGTACCGGGGCGAGTGGAACGACGAGAACGGCATCGAGTCCGTGTCCCTCGCCTACAGCACGGGCACCCAGGGCCTGCTCATGGCCTGGCTGGACGGCGAGCCGCTGGGCACGCACCGGATGCCGGTCCCCGACAAGGAGCGGGCGCGGCAGGGGACGTGGACGGCGAAGGCCGGCTTCGACCTGCCGGAGAAGCTGCGGGAGAGGTTCCGCGAGGCGCGGGACGGGACACGTGACCGGCATGTGCTCTCCGTGCTCGTGCGGCGGATGCAGCACGACATGGACGGCGAGGCTCTCGACACGCACAAGGCCGCGCGGGGTCTGACCGCCGTCACCTTCGAGGGCGGCTCCCCCGAGGTGAAGTGGCGTATCCAGGGCGCTTCCACGCCCGACCCCGTGCGCGGGCCGATGAACACCGGCGGGCTGCACGGGGAACGCGAGGGCTGGCATCTGCCCGAGTACGACGACGGGGACTGGAAGGACGCCGAACTCCCCCGGGCCGACCGGCGGCAGGGCGTCACCTGGTACCGGACGGACTTCCGGCTGGACGTCGCCCCGGGTGTCGACGCCTCGATCGGGCTCGTCCTCGACGACGACCCGGGCCGGGCCTACCGCGTCCAGATCTTCCTCAACGGCTGGAACATGGGCCAGTACATCAACGACGTGGGCCCGCAACACACCTTCGTGCTGCCCAACGGGATCCTGCGCACACGGGGTGCCAACACACTGGCGCTGGCGGTGTTGTCCGACGGGACCACACCGTCCGGGCCCGGAGAGGCGCGGCTGACCCTGCTGGGCGCGGCGGCCGGAGGAGTGCCCGTGACACCGGTGTGACCGGATCGGGATCGTCGCCGACGCGCGGAGACGGCCGGACCGGATCGCCGGCCGGGACTTCTGGGACCGGACCCGGGGCCCACTGCCCGCGCCGGGACGGCACGGCCCGGGTGAGCGAGCGGGGGCCGGTGGTGACGCCCCCCTCGTCATGAACGCCTTGGCGAAGGTGCCGGGCTCGGACGGCTACCGGGCGGTCGGGACGACCTCGATCTCGGCGTCCTCGACCGCCCTGCCGCACATCGAACGCCGACCGGGGCCGTCACGCCAGCCGGATCACGTTCCAGGACAGCGGCTCCAGGACGGCGCTGAGCGTGCCGTCCTGGAGGGCCGTGCCGTCGACCGCGTGCGGGGCGACCCGCTCGGGGTCGTCGAGGGTGTTGCGGGCGTCGGGGTCGGCGTCCGCGAGGGCGCTGTGCTCGACGACCCGCGTGAGGTCGAGGCCGCTCAGGGCGACGTCGAGGGGCAGGGCGTCGGTGCGGCTGCGGTTGACGGCGAAGACGGTGACGGTGCCGTCCTCGGCGCGCACGGCGGTGGCGTGCAGCAGGTCGGTCTCGCCGTACTTCTTCGTCTCGTGCTTCGGCGAGTCCACGCGGACGTCGAGGACTCGGCCGCGGCCGTACTTGCTCGCCTGCGCGAACGGGAAGAACGTGGTCTGGCGCCAGGCGGGGCCGCCCGGCTCGGTCATGATCGGCGCGATGACGTTGACGAGCTGGGCGAGGCAGGCGATCGTGACCCGGTCGGCGTGCCGGAGCAGGGCGATGAGGAGCGAGCCGAAGACCACCGCGTCCATGACGCTGTAGTTGTCCTCCAGGAGGCGAGGGGCCTCGGCCCAGTCCCGCGCGCCGGAGTTCTCGATCTCGTGCCACTCCGAGATGTACCAGACGTTCCACTCGTCGAAGGAGAGGTTGATCTTCTTCTTCGACTTCAGCTTCGCGCCGATGTGGTCGGCGGTGGCGACCACGTTCTCGATGAAGGACTCCATGTCGACGGCGGAGGCCAGGAAGGAGTCGAGGTCGCCGTCCTCGGGCTGGTAGTAGGCGTGCAGGGAGATGTGGTCGACGAGGTCGTAGGTCTCCTCCAGGACCGTCGCCTCCCACGCTGCGAAGGTCGGCATCGACTGGCTGGAGGAGCCGCAGGCGACGAGTTCGACGCCCGGATCGATCTGGCGCATGGCGCGGGCGGTCTCGGCGGCGGTCCGGCCGTACTCCTGGGCGGTCTTGTGGCCGGTCTGCCAGGGGCCGTCCATCTCGTTGCCCAGGCACCAGAGGTTGATGCCGAAGGGGTCCTTGTCGCCGTGCGCGGCACGGAGGTCGGACAGGGCCGTGCCGGCGGGGTGGTTGGCGTACTCCTGGAGTTCGAGAGCCTCGGCGACACCCCGGGTGCCGAGGTTGAGGGCCATCATGGGCTCGGCCTGGGGGCCGATCTTCTTCAGGAAGGCGATGTACTCGGAGAGGCCGAAGCGGTTGGTCTCGGTGGAGCGCCAGGCGAGGTCGAGCCGGCGGGGACGGTCCTCGACCGGGCCGACCGAGTCCTCCCACTTGTAGCCGGAGACGAAGTTGCCGCCGGGGTAGCGAATGGCGGTGACGCCGAGTTCACGGACGAGGTCCAGGACGTCGGTGCGGATTCCGTCCTCGTCGGCGGAGGGGTGGCCGGGTTCGAAGATGCCGGTGTAGACGCAGCGGCCGAGGTGTTCCACGAAGCTGCCGAAGAGGCGGGGGTTGACCTCGCCGACCGTGAATGCGGGGTCGAGGGTGAAGCGGGCCTTGTGCATGCTTGCCTTTCGAGGTTCGGTTTCGTCTGCGGGTGCGAGGGGGCTTGTCGCGCCCCCGCGGCGGTGCCGCACATCGAGCACAGCTCCGCGCCCCAAGACGGAGGGCGTTATTGGCCTGCCAAGCCCGTATGGGCCACGCCCGCCACTATCTGGCGTTGGAAGAACACGAACACGATGATCAGGGGCAGGCCCGCCATCAGGCCACCGGCCATGAGCTGGGCCCATTGGATGCCGTAGGAGTTCATGACGGTCGCGATGCCGTTCGGCATGGTCATCAGGTCGGGGTTGTTGGTCACCATGTACGGCCAGAGGAAGTTGTTCCACGAGGCGATGAAGGTGAAGATGCCGACGGCGGCGAGGGAGGGGCGGGAGAGCGGCAGGACGATGGTGAAGAAGACCCGCCAGCGGCCCGCCCCGTCGATGAACGCGGCCTCCTCCAGCTCCCGCGGGATGCCCTGGAAGAACTTGTAGAGGATGTAGACCATCGCGGCGGGCGCGCACTGCGGCAGGATCATGCCCCAGTAGGTGTCGACCATCCCCATCTGCTGGACCGTGGTGAACAGCGGCACGCCGAGGACGGCGGGCGAGATCATCAGTCCTGCCATGACCAGGCCCATCAGGACGTTCTTGCCGCGGAACTCGGTGCGGGCGAAGCCGTATCCGGCGAGGGCGCTCACCAGCAGGACGACGGAGGTCACACAGACCGAGACGACCAGGGAGTTCACGAACCAGTTGGTGATGTTGCCGGACTCGAACAGGGCCTTCCAGGCCTGGCCCGTCCAGTCCTTCGGAAGCCAGTGCGCCGGGACCTCCACCGCCTCGGTCTCGGACTTGAGCGAGGTGAACAGGCCCCAGGCGAAGGGGGCCAGGAAGACGAGGGAGACGGCGGCGCCGAGGAGGGTCAGGACGATCTGGCTCGGGGTCCACGGCTTGCGGGGCTGTGCGGCCGTGCTCATCGGGCGGTCTCCTTGACGTTGCGCAGCAGCCACATCCGCGCGAGGGCGACGGCCGCGATGATCACGAAGAAGATGACGGAGATCGCGGAGGCGTAGCCCACGCGGTAGCTGGTGAAGCCCTCTTCGAGGGTGTACTGCACGAAGGTGCGGGTCGAGCCCTCGGGTCCGGGGAGGAAGTCCATCATCACGACGGCCTGGTCGAAGATCTGGAGCGAGGCGAGGACCTGGAGGGCGATGACCAGGCCGGTGATGTTGCGCAGCATCGGCAGGGTGATGTGGACCGTGCGGTGCCAGGCGTTCGCGCCGTCCAGTCTGGCGGCCTCGTAGAGGTGCTCCGGGATGCCCTGGAGGGCGGCGAGGTAGAGCAGGAAGCTGAAGCCGACGGTCCACCACAGGGTGGTGATGACGATGGCGAGCATCGCGTAGGACTTGTCGGTGAGCCAGGGCGTCTGAAGGCCGAAGACGTGGTCGATCATGCCGGTGCCGGGGTTGAACAGCCACTGCCACAGGTTGGCCGCGACGGTGGACGGCAGCAGGAACGGGGCGAAGAAGCATAGCCGCCACAGCCACTTGCCGCGTTCGATGTGGTGGGCGAGCATCGCGAGGAGGAAGGCGAGGACGGTGATGCAGGGCACGACCAGGAGCGTGAAGTACACGCTGTGGCCGAGGGAGTCCCACACCAGGGGGTCGTCCAGGGCCTCGCGGTAGTTGTCGAGGCCGACGAAGCTCGCGCCCTCGCCCGTGATGTTGGCGTCGGTGAAGCTGAGGTAGACGCCGCGCAGCAGCGGCCAGATCACGAACACCGCGAAGAGCAGCAGGAACGGGGCGACGAACCAGCCGCCGTGCTGGAAGCCCTGCTTGCGGCGGAGGGTGGCGATGCCGGTGGCGGTCCTCGCGCGTGCGGGTGCGGCGAGGGTGTGGGCGCTGGTGGCCATCAGGCGGCACCTCCTTCTGCGGCTGTCTTCCCGTCCATGGGGTTCTTCGTGGCGAGGAGCTGGGTGAGCGCCTTCTTCATGCGGTCGGCCGCGGTCTCCGGCTTGGCGGAGCCCATCGTCGAGGAGACCACGATGGGGCCGACGCGCTGGGCGAGGATGCCGGTGGAGCCCGCGAACCACACCTTCGGCTCGGTGGCCTGGTGGTCCATGGCGGAGACGTACTCGCTCTGCGGGTCCAGCTTCTTGTACGCCGCCGTGGACAGGGTGGGGGTGTACGCGGGGATGTGGCCGCCGGCCGCCCACTGCCGGGCGTGCTGGACGACGTAGGCGGCGAGCCGGTGGGCGGCCTCGTTGGCGGCGCCGCCGCGGTCGGACTGGTGCGGCAGGACGAAGGAGTGGGACTCGGCGTGGGTGGCCTGCTTGCCGAAGACGGGCGGCAGGGGGGTCGCTCCGTAGTCGAGCTTCGCTCCGGAGTAGACCGGGACCGACCAGTTGCCCTCCCAGACGAAGGGGGAGCCGTTGATGAACTGTTCGGCGCTCGCGAGGCCTCCGAAGCCCGGGTCGGAGTACCCGTCGGTGACGTGCCGGCGCAGGAACCGAAGGACCTGGACGGCCTTGTCGGTGTCGAAGGTGACCTCGGTGTCGGCGGCGTTGAACCAGGTGCCGCCGAGCTGGGTGTAGAAGGCGACGAAGAACCACCACTGGAAGTTCTGGTCGGCGTTCCACATGCCGATGGTCTGGAGCCCCTTCTTCGTGGCCCGCTTGGCCTCCTTGAGGACGTCGAACCACTCGTCGGTGGAGGTGACGGGCACGATCCGGCCGTCGTCGCCGAGCAGTCCCGCCTTCTTCAGGACGTCCTTGCGGTAGAAGCAGAGCTGGACGTGGATGTCGAGCGGGAGGGCGTAGAGCTTGCCGTCGATGACGCCGCGCTTCCACAGGGTGGGGTTGTAGTCCTGCTCCCGGACGCCGTACTTGGCGAGCAGGCCGACGTCCCAGGGGTCGAGGAGGCGGCCGGGTGCGAAGCCGGTGACGCGGCCGAGGTGCATGACGCCGAGGTCGGGGGCGCGGTTGCCCGCCGCCGCCATGGCGAGTTTGGTGTAGAAGGGGCTGCCCCACTGGAGGGTGGAGTCCTTGACGGCGATGTCCGGGTTGGCCGTACGGAAGGCGTCCAGCATCGCGATCATGTTGGAGCCGTCGCCGCCGCTGAAGAGGTTCCAGTAGCGCACCCGGGTGTCGGCGTCGGAGGCGAGTGCGTCGGCGCCGGTGCCGAGCGCGGCGAAGCCGAAGCTGCTCGCGACGAAGAGGCCGCCGAGCCCGCCGAGAAGCTGCCTGCGGTTCAGGTCAGGTCGTCCCATGCCCTGCCCTTACGATCGATGATCAGAAACCGTTCGGTATTTCGGATGGCGCTCGTTACTTCGAACGGGACCGTAAATTCGAAGCGCTTGCGCGTCAATGGTCCGGCCAGATTTCGGACAGGACGTTCCGGGCGGGAACGGTCGTTCCGCGTTGAACATCGGACGTCGGATCGCATGACGCGCACACTTTCGGGCGCGTAGTCTCGGACGCGCCGGCAGGGCCGTCGTCGGTCGACGGGCCGGCGGTGAGAAGGGGGAGCGATGGACATCGCGGGCGCGCGGATCAGGGCCGCCCGAGCCACCGCCGCGCTCAGGCGCCCACGCAGTGGCTCAGCCATGCGCGGCCTGGCCGCCGAGCTCGCCACCGCGGTCCGGGCCAGACCCCGCTACCCCACCGACGTGCGGTCCCTGTGCCGGGCGCTGTGCGAGGAGATGAGCACCCGGCGCGGCGGACGCCCCGTCGAGGTCCGCTTCGAACGCTTCCCGGACGAGATCGAAGTGACCGGCCTGTGGGTGGAGTTCCAGGACTTCGACCTCGTCATCGTCGAGGAACGGGCCGAGGCCGTGCAGCAACTGGTCATACTCGGGCACGAGCTGTGGCATCTGCACGCGGGGCACCGCCATCACCCGGGGGCGGGTGCGGCGGCGGCCGACGCGTTCGCCGACCGGCCGGGGTGGGAGGACATCGCGCTGACCGTGGCCGCCCGCAACGGCTCCCGGGAACGGGACGAGTCCGAGGCCGATGCCTTTGGACATCAACTGGCGGCGCGCTGCCGGGCACTGCTGCCGGGCGGGCGCGGACCGGACGTACCCCTCGGCCCCCTGCAGCGGTCGCTGGGCTACCGGGGACCGCGAGGAGGTGCGGCCCCGTGACGACGGTGGCGCTCACTCCGGCCGAGTTCGTCAACCAGTTCTATCCGAACTTCTGGTGGATCCCCGCGGGAGTCCTCGCCGCCGCCCTGGCCATCAAGCTGCCGAGCATCATCCGGCTCTGGAAGGACCCGCTGCTGCGCGCGGTCGGCGGGCTGCTGCTGCTCGCCTGCGCGGTGTTCGTCTTCGTGGCGCCGTCGACGATCGCCCGGGTCAACCGGCTCACCGGGGTCGCCAACTTCTCCGGCCCCTGGGTCTACTCGCTGCTCACGGCCTTCTGCGCCTCCTGCCTGCTGCTGATCATCTCCTGGCGCAACGGCCTGTCCGACCGCTCCGACCACACCCGGCGCGCGATGCGGGGGGTCGTGGTGGTCTATGCGAGTGTGATCGTCGCGATGTGGGTGCTGTTCGCTCTCGCGGACGTACCGGAGGAGCGGCTGCGGGATCTCGACACGTACTACGCGAACACCCCGTACATGCGCGAGATGATCGTGCTCTACCTGCTCGCGCACACCCTGGCCGCGCTGGTCACCAACGGGCTGATCTGGAACTGGGTCCGCACGGACGGGCTCGACTCGCTGCTGCGCTGGGGGCTGAAGTTCCTCGGCGTGGGCTACGCGGCGCAGTTGCTCTTCGACGCCGCCAAGGTCAGTGCCGTGGCGGCCCGTTGGTCCGGGCGGAACGTGGACTGGCTGAGCACGGCCGTCGCCCCGCCGCTCGCCTGCCTGTCCGCCGTGCTCATCGCGGTCGGCTTCATCCTCCCGCACGCCGGGCAGTACCTGCACGGCCGCTGGCACGTCCGGCTCGCCCTCCACGAACTGCGGCCGCTGTACCTGCTGATGAAGACGGTCAACGGCGCGGGGGTCCCGTTCCTGCTGCGCGCGACACCGGAGCTGCGGCTGGTGCGCCGGGAGACGTTCATCCGCGACGTGCTGCTGCCGCTCGCCCGGCACATCGACGAGAACCGGCGCGAGCGGTTCCACGACGCCGCCCTCGCCCTCGGCCACCCGCCCGACCTGGCGAAGGCACTCGCCGCCACCGCGGCGATCCTGGACGCGATCGACGCCAGGAACCGGACCGGGGAGGACGACGGCACCGGTGCCCGCGACACCACGGACCTGCTGCGCGAGATCGGCGCCGTGTCCCGGGTGTTGCGCCGCCCGGAGGACCTCCGGGCGATCCGCGCCCTGGCGCGTGACACCAGGGGCGGCAAGTCGCTCACCGGCTGAACCGCACAGGGGGGCCGCGGGGACGGTACGTGAAGGTACGGTGAGAGCCGTCCGGGGCGGGTCCCGCATGGCTCGAAACCGGTGTCGGCGGAGGGTGTTGTGCGCTGCGCGGCTGTGGCCGGACGTCGGGGAATGCCCGCAGGGCTTAAGGAGCCTTCATGGCTGAGTGCGAGGAGTCGCATGTCGCGTAGAGCAGTCGTCATCGGTGCGGGTCTGGCCGGAATGCTGGCCGCGGCGGCCCTGTCCGCCGTCGCGGACGAGGTGGTCGTGCTCGACCGCGACGATCTGCCCGAGGGGCCGGAGCACCGCAAGGGCCTGCCGCAGGGACGTCACGCGCATCTCCTCATGGCCGGCGGGCTGGCCCCCATGGAGGAGCTGGTGCCGGGCGTGAGCATGCGCAAGCACCTGCTCGCCGCGGGTGCGCACGAGATACCGCTCGGCTCGGGCATGGTCGCCCTCACGCCCGAGGGCTGGCTCCGGCGCTGGCGTCACCCGGGCCCGAGCATGCTGACCTGCACCCGGGCCCTGCTCGACTGGGCGGTGCGGGGCGCTGTGCTGGACAGCACCGCGGTGGTGATCCGCAAGGCGCGGGTGCTGGAGCTGACGGGGTCGCGGCAGCGTGTGACGGGGGTGCGCCTGTCGACCGCCGCCGGGGAGGAGGACCTCGCCGCCGACTTCGTGGTGGACGCGAGCGGACGCGGCTCCCGGATCGTGCACTGGCTGGCGCGGCTGGGCGTCGACGACGTGCGCGAGAAGACGGTGGACGCCGGTCTGGTGAACGCCACCCGTCTCTACCGCGCTCCCGAGGGGGCCGGGCGTTTTCCCCTGACCATGGTGCAGGCCGATCCGTATCGGGGACGGCCCGGCCGCAGCGGCATGGTGCTGCCGATCGAGGGGGACCGCTGGATGGTCAGCCTCGCCGGCACGCGGGGCGGCGGCGAACCGCCGTCCGACCCGGACGCGTTCCTCCGGTACACCCTGGACCTGCCCGACCCCATCGTGGGCCGTCTGATCTCCGGCGCGGAGCCGCTCACCGAGGTCCACGTCAGCCGCAGCACCAGCAATCACCGCCGGTACCTGGAGAAGGTCCGCTCCTGGCCCGACCGCCTCGTCGTCCTCGGTGACGCGCTGGCCACGTTCAACCCCGCCTACGGGCAGGGCATGTCGGTGGCCGCGCTGGGCGCCCGGGAACTGGACCGCGAGCTGCGGCGGTCCGGACTCGACGAGCCCGGGCTCGCCCGGCGTGCGCAGCGGCGGGCGGCCAGACCGGTGGAGGCCGCGTGGACGATGGCGGTGAGCCAGGACGTCTGGTACCCCGGGACGCGCGGGGGCTCGCCCGGGGTCGCCGACCGCCTGGTCACCGCCTACACCCGCCGCATGATCCGCACGGCGACCGGCTCGTACACGGCGGCGTCGGCGCTCTGGGACGTGATGAGCATGACGACGGGGCCGACGCGGCTGCTCCGGCCCTCGACCGTGCTGGCGACGCTGAGCGGGCCGCCGTTGCCGACGGCGGTGGGGGCGCCGCTGACGGAGGACGAGCGGACGGTCCTGCGGCGGCTGGACCACACGGGACGCTGAGGCTGGGGCTGGAACCGGACTGCGACTGGGAGCTGGGACTCGGACTGCGTCTGGGGCTGGGGGTTGGGACAGGGACCGGGAGCTGGGACAGGCTGGGGGCTGGGACTCGGACTGCGTCTGGGGGTTGGGACAGGCTGGGGGCTGGGACAGGGACTGGCGTGTCCGTCCGGGGTCCGCGCCCCGGCGGCGTACGCGCCTGCGAGCCTCTCGGGAACCCGGCCGCCCTCGCCCCGCCTCACCTCGCGTCAGCCCGCGAACGGCGGGTGAGCCAGTCCCTTCCCCGCCCCGGGCACCACGAACAAGGACCCCGCGAGCGCGGGCGGCTCGGTGAGCCCCACGCGAGCCGTGGTGATGTACAGATCGCTCAGGTCGGCCCCGCCGAAGGCACAGGCCGTGACCAGCGGCACCGGCAGGTCGATCACCCGGTCCAGCTCACCGTCGGGGGTGTACCGCCGCACCGCGGACCCCTGCCACAGGGCGACCCACACGCACCCCTCGGCGTCCACGGTCAGCCCGTCCGGGAAGCCCGCGCTCTCCTCGATCTCGGCGAGGGTCCGCCGCCCGGTGATCCGCCCGTCCACGTGGTCGAAGACGTCGACCCGCCGGGTCGGGGAGTCGATGTAGTACATGAGGCGCCCGTCGGGGCTCCACCCCGTGCCGTTGCTGACGGCCACGTCGTCGAGCACCACGTCGACCGAGCCGTCCCCCGTGACGCGGGACAGCGTCCCGCCCCCGGGTGCCTCGTCGTAGCGCATCGTGCCCGTCCACAGCGCGCCGTCGGGTGCGACGGCGGCGTCGTTGGCGCGGCGGCCGGGGACCGGCTCGTGGTGGAGCCAGCGGAAGCCGCCGTCGGGGTCGAGGAGGCCGACCCCGTCGCGCAGGTTCAGCACCAGCCCGCCGCCGGCGCGGGGCTTGACGGCGCCGATGTGCTGTTCCGTGCGGCGCACGGAGCGGCGTCCGGTGACCGGGTCGTAGGTGTGCAGGCGGGAGCCGAGGATGTCGATCCACAGGAGACGGCCGGTCGCCGCGTCCCAGGTGGGTCCCTCGCCCAGCTCGGCCTCGGCACGCACCGCGACCTCGTACGACGTCGTCATGCCATGCTCCGGTGCCCGAGGTGCTCGGACAGTTCGGCGGCGCCCTTGGCGGCGAGCTGCTCCAGCTCGGCCCGGCGCTCCTCGCTCCAGCGGATCATGGGCACGGAGATCGACAGGGCGGCGACGACCTGCCCGGTGCGGTCGCGGACCGGCGCGGCCACGCAGGACACGTCCGGGTTGGACTCGCGGTTCTCCACGGCGAGGCCGCGCTCACGGATCTCGGCCAGGGCCTCGCGCAGGGCGGCCGGGTCGGTGATGCTGTTGGGGGTCATCGCGACCAGCTCGGCGCTGTCGGGGATGCGCGCGGTGAGCTCCGGCTCGGGAAGGGAGGCCAGCAGCATCTTGCCGACGGACGTGCAGTGGGCGGGCAGCCTGCGGCCGGCCGCCGACACCATCCGCACGGCGTGCGTGGAGTCGACCTTGGCGATGTAGATGACGTCCGTGTCCTCGAGGATCGCCACGTGCACGGTCTCGTCGCAGGTCTCGGCGACGGTCCGGGCGACCTGCTGGCCCTCGGCCGCGAGGTCGAGCTGCTCGGAGTAGCGCGCACCGAGTTGGTACGGGCGCACGCCGAGCCGGTAGCGTCCGGGCTGGCCGGGCACCTGCACGATGTACTTCCGGGCGGCGAGCGTGGTCACCAGCTCGTGCACGGTGGTGCGCGGCAGCTGGAGCCGGCGCACGATGTCGGGGGCGGAGAGCGTCCCGTCCCCGTCGAGAAAGAGCTCGAGAATGTCGAGAGCCCGGGTCACAGCTGGTACGAGGCGTCCCACGACCGGCACCCTCCCTAAATGTCTCAGGCGCCTGTGTTCGAGATTTCAACAGGCGATCGGCATGACGAACACAGGCTAGCCATAGAGGAATGCCCGGGCAATGGGCAGAGGCACGCAATGGGCGCGGGGCACCGGCGGGAGCCGCGTTCCTGCGGCGGCTCCCGCCGGTGCCCCGTGGGGTCCGGCGTCGGCGGCCGGACCGGGAGGGCCGTGGATCAGGGGAAGTCGGCCCTGGCCTTGTTGACGAGCCGGGTCAGGTTGTTGCCGCCGGCGATGGCGTTGTAGTTGCCGGACAACCCGCCGTTGGCTCCGGCGCTGGCCACGCCGACCACGAAGGGGCCCTCGGGCCAGAAGCCGAAGACCGGGCTGCCCGACATGCCCTTGAGGAAGTCGCCGGTCTTGGTGATCAGCATGCGGCCGCCGCCGAGGTCGAAGTCGTCCTCGTCGAGGAAGAAGCCGGTCTGGAAGTTCGCCGCCGTGGCGTGGATGAGCGGCTCGTAGGCGATGTTGAACCAGTTCGCCGTCTCGTTGTCCCAGTCGGAGTCGTAGGTACGGCAGCCGAAGTGTCCGAAGCCGTCGCCGAGCCTGCGGTCCAGCATGACGACCGCGTAGTCGTCGTCGGCGTTGCTGTAGGTCACGTCCACGATGTGCTCGTAGGCCATGATGTGGGTCGCGCCCGCGCTCGCGAGCTGGGTGGAGCCCTGCACCATGCTGACGGAGACGGTGAGCGCCTGCCAGTCGATGACGTGGCTGGCGGTCAGCACGTGCCGCGGCCCGATCAGCGCGCCGGACCCGTTTCCGGACCCGGAGAACACCCGGCAGGACAGCACCCAGGGGAAGGTGCGGTCGTCGTAGGGGTGGCGGCCGTCGGGGTTGAAGACCAGGAGCGGCTCGAGTTCCTGTCCGGCGAAGACCAACTGGGGCGGTTCGCCGACCTGGAAGCGGTTGGGTTCGAGCCGGATGTCGTCCTGCCCGTTCGGCATCGAGGGCGCCAGGTCGGGCGCCGGCTGCTCCTGTGCCGTCGGGGTCTTCACCGGGACGACGGTCGACTTGGGCAGTTCGACGGGCTTGAAGCCGTTGGGGTCCGGGGCGTCGTGCTGAGGGACCTGGAGGGGGGAGGTGCGGATCTCCGCGGCGGAGAGCGGAGGGCGGTTCGAGTCCGGGGTGCCAGGCATGGGGGTGCTCCACGGATGGGTGTGCCGGTGGAGGGGCGCGAGGTGAGAGGGACGCGAGGGCCCGCGCCGGGATCGGGGGCGACCCGATGAAGTTGAATGTTGTGCCGTCCTGTTGAGGACGCCGCGCGGGCGTCGTGCCCTGCGCTCCCTTCCATCAAACCTCGGATCCGCCCGTCGCGCATATGCACATCGGGGCCTCCGCGGCGGCGAGATGAGCCCGCGAGCGCGGCCGGGCACTGCGGTTGCGGCGGCCTGCGCGGCGTGCGTCACTGGCCGAAACCCCACCTTCTCACTCCGAGGGGCACCACCATGTCCGATCACCTTCCCCACCGTACGGGCGCCGTCGCCGTCTGGTCCGACTTCTGCGCCGTCTCGCCGAGCCCCGAACTGCGGGAGCGGTTCCTGGAGGAGCGGCAGCGGATCGAGTCCGCCTCGCCGCTGGGCGGCCAGTTCGTCCTGGGCGGCGAGCCGCGCCACCCCGGCTTCAACGACGGCACGATCAAGCCGCCTGACGAGTTTCCCGTGGGCACTCCCCGGGAGTCCATCGCGGCCGCGGCGGCCGAACGCGCCCCGCTCACCGGCGCGGTGCGGGTGGTCGTCGTCCTCGCCGACTTCGACGACAAGGAGATGACGGCCACTCAGGAGCATTTCGAGGAGCTGTTCTTCTCCCTGGGTTCGATGCCGCACGGCAGTGTCCGGGAGTACTACCGGGAGGCGACGCACGGCCTGGTCGACATCGTCGGCGAGGTCGTCGGCCCGGTGCGGCTGCCGAAGAAGGTCTCCTGGTACGCCAACGGCAACTTCGGCATAGGCCGGCCGTCCGGGGAGGCCCGGGCGCAGCTGATGGCCCGGGACACCGCGATCGCCGCCGACCCGCAGATCAACTACGCGCCGTACGACAACGACGGCAACGGGTTCGTCGACGCGTTCATCGTCGTGCACGCGGCGCGGGGCGGCGAGGTCACCGGTGACTCCGGGGACATCTGGTCGCACAAGTGGGTCCTGCCGAACGCCTACAACGCGGACGGAGCGCGGATCTTCGCCTACCTCACCATTCCCGAGGACGCCAAGATCGGTGTGTGCGCCCACGAGTTGGGACACCTCGTGTTCGGTTTCCCGGACCTGTACGACATCGACGGCTCGTCGGAGGGCGTCGGCAACTGGTGCCTGATGGGCGGCGGTTCCTGGGGCGGCGGCGGTGACGTGCCGACGCATCCGTCGGCCTGGTGCAAGCTCGACCAGGGCTGGGCGACGGTCGCCAACGTCACCGGCTCCGCGACCCTTTCACTGCCGGACGTGAAGAACAGCCACCAGGTGCACAGGCTGTGGACCGGAGGGCTGCCGGGCAGCGAGTACTTCCTGCTCGAGAACCGCCAGCGCACCGGCTACGACGTCTCGCTGCCCGGCGACGGGCTGCTGATCTGGCACATCGACGAGCACCGGCCGGACAACACCGACGAGACCCAGTACATGGTGGGGCTGGTGCAGGCGGACGACGAACGGGAGCTGGAGTTCGGGGTCAACCGCGGCGACGCCGGGGACGCCTACCCCGGCAGCTCCGGCAACACCGCGTTCGGCGCGGCCACCGCCCCGAGTTCGCACTCCCACGCGGGCGCCCCGACCGGCGTCTCCGTCACCGGCATCTCCGCGTCCGGCCCGACGATGACGGCCACCGTCGGGGTCACCGTGCCGGGCCCCGTCCACCTGCCGGTCCGCTCCGGCGCCGCCCGCACGGAACCGGCCGCCGAGACCGGGCTGCACGAGATGGTCCACGCCCTTCAGGCCCGGCTCGACGCGCTGGAGCAGCGGATGACCGGCGACGCGCGCCGGCCCGAGCCGTACGCCGAGGCGGGCTCGCGGCCCGAGCTCAACGGCGCACCGCGGGCGGCGAACTCGGGCGCGGGCGGTGTGGGGCACTCCTACCGCCGGTAGGCGGTCGCGGCGGGCGGCGGCTGACCGATGGAGGTGACCGGCATGGTGCAGGCGATGGAGAACCTCACCGCGCTGACCACGCGCCTGGTCTCCTCCGGTCCGGACCCGCGGCTGGCGGGCTGGGACCGGCTGGTCGTCGACGTGCTCGACGCCCGGCCGGTCTCCGGCTACGCCGACCTGCTGTCCCGCTACGCGGGCGGACGCCTGGACGTCGCCGTCCCCGCCGAACGCGTGGCGGGCCTGCCCCCCGGCACCGTCCTCCGGCTGCGGGCGAAACTCGCCGGAGGCCGGGCACTGGCGGAACGGCGGCCACCACCGGGCATGTTCACGACGGAGCCACCGAGCTGAGACACCCTCCCCGCGAACGCATGCGGGCCTGCCCCGGCACCGTCCTCCGGCCGCGGGCGAAACTCGCCGGAGACCGGGCACTGGCCGAACGGCGGCCACCACCGGGCAGGTTCGGGTCCGGGGCGCGGTGCTGAGATGCCGTCAGGGGCGTCGTCGTCCCCGCGCCACCCCGAGCTCCCCACGCAACCGCTGGGCCCGCAGCACCAGTTCCAGTTCGAAGCGGCGGTCGGGGTCGTCGATCTCGTCGCCCCACAGTTCGCGGATCTGGCGCAGGCGGTAGCGGACGGTCTGGGGGTGGACGCCGAGGCGGGTGGCGACCTCGGGGGCGCCGCCGCGGGTCTCCAGCCAGGCCAGGAGGGTTTCGGCGAGGCGGCGGCCGTGGGTGGGGCCGCAGTGGGTGAGGGGGGCCAGGCACCTGAGGGCCAGGTCGTCGATGAGTTCCTCGGGCTGGAGGAGGACCAGGGCCTCGGTGTGCTCGGTGCAGTAGAGGACCTCGCCGGAGGGGAGGAGGCCGCGTTCCATCAGGCGGACCGCCGCCTCCGCCCAGCGCAGGGACTTCGCCGCGTCGGTGAGCGGGACCGGCGGGCCGATCGCGCCGGACCAGCCGGCCAGGGCCCGGTAGACCAGCTCGGGGCGGCCCGCCGCGTCCGGTTCGGGCACGACCATGCGGGGCTGCTCGTACTCCATGTCGAGCAGGACGCCCTGGCCGACCGCGGGGGCCATCGCCTCACGGGCCGGGCGCAGCAGCACGCCCACCGCGACCTTCGCCGGTAAGGGCCAGCCGATGCGGGCGGCGCGTTCGGTCAGGGCCTCGGCCGGGTCGCCGCGGTGGTGCTCGGCGAGCAGCAGCTCCATCAGGCGGCGTTGCAGGCGCAGGCGTTCGCCGGCCTGGCGGGCCGCCGCCTCGGCGTAGCCGCGTACGGACTGGTCGACCAGGCCGTCCAGGTACTCGTAGCCCGCGTCGACGAGTTCGTACATCGCCGGGGGCGGGATCTCCACGCGCTGGCCGATGTCGGCGAATCGGCGCCAGGCCAGGCGTACGCCCATGCGGTAGATGGCCTGGAGGGAGTCGAGGGAGCGGCCGTCTCTGCCCTCGCCGCGGCCGAAGTCCTGGAAGACGCCGGGCGGGACGGTCGGGCGTCCCTCCGAGTGCTCCAGGTGCTGCACGAACACCTCGATGGCGCGGCGGATGCCGACCAGGGCCATCGGTTCGCCGGAGTCGTCGAGGACGACGGGCAGATGCGGGTACTCGCGCTGTATCTCGCAGAGGATCTCCTCGGCGAGCGCGGGTGCCTCCGCCATGGCGATCGCGGCGAACCGGCGCACCTGGAAGCGCGGTACGTCGTGCCAGGCCGAGCGGGTCGTGACGGCTGCGGTGCGGGCGGCCGTCACCGTCAACCCCCCTGCCCGTCCTGCTCGTACGTGATCAGGGGGGTGTTGGGCTGGTCGGGTGTGGCTTCGAGCAGTGCGACCACGCCAAGGGCGGCGCCCACGGCGAGGGCGGCTCCGAGCGCGACGGTCAGCGCGGCAGCGAGCAGTCTGGACATCGCAGGGTCAGCCTCTCTGTCCGGATCCGTCCGGAGAACATCCGGAGGTTTCCCCACCCCGGCGTCCCGTCCCTGCCTGTCGCGCCCAGTCTCGACAAGCATTGACACCCCGTCAAGAGCGGCCTACGGTTCCCGGCCCAACCGCACGCGCCGTTTCCCGAGCCGTGTCGGCCCTCTCGTACGTCGAGCCGTCCCAAGCCACTGGAGTGCCCGGATGCGCCGTACAACCTCTCCCTTTTCCCTGGTCCTGCTGGGTCTCGGCACGTTCCTGCTGGTGCTGGCGCCCCTGCTCGCCTGGTACGTGGAGCCGCGTGCCGCGGTGAACCCGATCGACATCGACACCACCGCCGTCTACACCGGCCGGGGCAGCGTCTTCGACACTGACCGGATCGAGACGGTGGACGACCGGACGATCACCGTGACCCAGCGGGTGCGGGGCAACGTCGAGGACAGCGAACGCAGCGGCAACGCCATCTGGGACGTGACGACCACGGTCGACACCGACAAGTCGCTGCCGGCCGCCGATCCGCACGACGCGCTGGACTTCGTGCCGCACCGCTGGGTGATGGACCGCGAGACCACGCGGCCGGTGCACTGCTGCGGGGAGAAGCCGTACATCGAGGGTGAGGCGTATCTGAAGTTCCCCTTCGACGTGCAGAAACGCTCCTACCAGTGGTGGGACAACACCCTCGGCGACACGGTGGTGCTGCGCTACCGCGGCACCGCGAAGGTCCAGGGGTACACCGGCTACAAGTTCACCGGCTCCGTGCCGCCGACCAAAACCGGCACGCGCATGGTCCCCGGCAGCCTCGTCGACCAGCCGAACCGGCCGCAGGTGCTGGCCGAGGAGTGGTACTCCAACCATGGCTTCGAGCTGGTCGTGGACCAGGCGACGGGCCGGGTGATCTACGCGCAGACCGGCCCGAGGCGAACCCTGCGGGCGCCGGGCGGCGAGAAGGACGCGGCGGTGCTGCTGGACAGCCCGAAGGTCTCGTTCACGACCGCGACCCAGAAGGAGGCCGTGCGGCAGGCGAAGCGGGACAGCGGACAGCTGCGGATGGTGGGCACGACACTGCCGATCGGGGCGGCGGTGGGCGGCTTGGTGCTCGCGGTGGTGGGTGGCGTTCTCGTGGCGCGCGGGCGGAAGGAGCCGGAGAACCCCGTTCCGGCCGATACGTCCGGAACGCCCCAGCCCTCTCTCACGAAGTGATGTGACGTCAGTTCTAACAAAGCCCGAAATTGTCACGTCGGTGAGTAGCCGTGGCGAACGTCCGGGCGAAAACTGTCCAACCCCACCCCAGCACATCCCGTCCACACTCCCCTCCCAGGAAGAGCTCAGGCTCCCCACGAGCCGACTCCTCCGTGACGAACGCACCCCCCACGTTTTCCCCACGCTGAGTTCCGCACCCCGAGACGAGTTGGAGCACCCATGCCCCAGCACGTACCCTCCACTCCCCCACTCTCGGCTGCGCTCGAGCTGGGGGACCCCCACCGCGCCGCGTCCCCCAGCGCGCAGCACCCCCCGGCGCTCCCCCCACATCCGCGCCGGATCGTCTTCCTCGCCCATCGTGATCTGGACAACCCGTCCGCCGGCGGCTCCGAGCTGCTGGTCGACAAGCTCGCCGACGGCCTGACCCGACTGGGCCACCAGGTGACCCTGCTGTGCGGGGGGCCCGCGGCCTTCCGCGACTACCGGGTCGTGTCGGCGGGCGGCCCGTACGGGCACTACCTGCGCGCACGGTCGGCCTTCACCCGCCGGGTCGGCGACTGCGACCTGCTGGTCGAGGTGTGCAACGGCATGCCGTACCTGGCGCCGCTGTGGCATCACGGGCCCACGCTGACCCTGGTCAACCACGTCCACACGGACCTGTGGAAGATGCGCTTCGGCGGGCCGCTGGCACCGGCGGCACGGATCGGCCGAAGACTCGAGCACTGGGCGCTGGCCGGGTCGCAGCAGCGGAACCTGCTCGTCGCCGTGTCCTCCTCGACCGCCCACGCGCTGCGCGCGATCGGGGTCGAGCGGGACCGGATCAGGGTCGTGCACAACGGGGTCGAGGAGCCGGGCCCGCGGGCCGACCGCTCGGCCGAGCCGCTGTTCGTCGCCGTCGGGCGGCTGGTCGAGTACAAGCGCATCGATCTGCTGCTGCGGCTCTGGGAGCGGGTGCGGCCGGTGACCGGCGGCCGGCTGGTGATCGTCGGAGACGGGCCCGAACGGGAACGTCTCGAACGGCTCGCCGGTCCCGGTGTGGAGTTCACCGGGTATGTGACGGAAGCCGAGAAGCACCGGCTGCTGTGCGCGGCCTGGCTGTTGCTGCACCCCTCCGCCGTGGAGGGGTGGGGCCTGGTCGTGACGGAGGCCGCGGCCCGCGAGACGCCGAGCGTCGCCTTCGACGTGCCGGGGCTGAAGGACTCCGTGGTGGACGGTGAGACCGGCGTTCTCGCCCGCGGCGAGTCGTCGTTCGCCGCGGCCTGGTGTGCGCTGGCCCTGGCCGGGCGGGAGCGGGAGTTGATGGGGAAGGCGGCGCGTGAGCGTGCGGCGCGGTTTCGGTGGGACCGGACTGTGCGGGCGTTCCGGGTCGTCGCCGCGGAGGCGGTGAGGGGCTGGGGACCTTGAGGCGGCGTGCGGTGGTCCGTGGCTGGTCGCGCCCACGTGGCGCAGCCGCGCACGGTGCAACCCCGCGCCCCTCTCACCAGGACCCCTCGTTCCGGAGATCGCTTGCCCTGTTCCGTGCCTTCCTCCACGAACAGGATGATCCCGACAGCTGTTACGCGTTGCTCGCGCGCGACGCCGTGGACCAGGTCGAGGCCTACGACGGTCCGGTCGCGGGGCGTACCGTCCTGGACATCGGCGGCGGCAGCGGCTACTTCACCGAGGAGTTCCGGCGTCGCGGCGCCCATGCCCATCTGTTCGAACCGGACATGGCCGAGCTGGGCGAGAAGCCACCGGGCGGCACGGTCGTCGCGGACGGGTATCTGCTGCCCCTGCGGGACGGCGTCGCGGACGTCACCTTCTCCTCCAACGTGCTGGAGCACGTGGCCGATCCGGAGACGTTCCTCAGCGAGCTCGCCCGGGTGACGCGGCCCGGTGGGCTGATCTACGTGTCCTTCACCAACTGGCTGTCGCCGTGGGGCGGGCACGAGTGGGCTCCCTGGCACTACTTCGGTGCCGCGCGGGCCCGGGCCCGCTATCTGCGGCGGACCGGCAGACCCGCCAAGCACACGCTCGGCGAGAACCTGTTCGCGGTGCACATCGGCTCGACCCTGCGGCAGGTGCGCGCCCGGGACGACGTCACGGTCGTCTCGGCCCGCTCCCGCTACTGGCCGTTCCTCGCGGAGGCCGTCGTCAAGGCGCCCGGCATCCGCGAGTTCGCCACCTGGAACCTCCTCCTCATTCTGCGGCGGTGTCCCCCATGACAACCACGGTCCAGGCTCCTCCCCCGGCAGCCGTCCCCACCACCGCGACCGCCTCGGGCCCGCCCGACGGCCCGCGGTCGCGGCGCTGGCTGCTGGGTTTCTGGGCCGTGGTGTTCGTGCTGTTCCTCGCGGTGCGGCCGGGGCGGCAGACCTTCGACACCAAGCTCGGTGTCACGGTCGACCCCGGGCAGTTCCTCGCCGACCTCGGCCAGTTGTGGCACGACCGGGCCGGGTTCGGCGGCATCCAGGACCAGTACGTCGGCTATCTGTGGCCGATGCTGCCGTTCTACTGGCTGTGCGACCTTCTGCGGCTGCCGGTGTGGCTGGCGGAGCGGCTGTGGCTGTCGCTGATCGTGTCCGTCGCCTTCTGGGGGGCGTTGCGGCTGGCGGAGCGGCTGCGGGTGGGGAGCGGGGCGTCCCGGCTGCTGGGCGCGGTGGCGTACGCGCTGTGGCCGCTGTTCACGACCGTCATCGGGTCGACGTCGGCCGCCGCCCTGCCCGGCGCGTTCCTGCCGTGGGTGCTGCTGCCGCTGACGAACGAGCGGTACGCGGCCCGGGTCGCGGCGCTGCGGTCGGCGCTGCTCGTGCCGTTCATGGGCGGGGTGAACGCGTCGGCGACGCTGGCCTCCCTGCTGCCGGCCGGGCTGTATCTGCTGTCCCGGCCGCCCGGCCCCCGGCAGCGCAAGCTGATCGCCTGGTGGGCACCGGCCGTGCTCGTGGTGACGGCCTGGTGGTGGGTTCCGCTGCTGCTGCTCGGGATCTACGGCGAGAACTTCCTCCCCTACATAGAGACGGCGCAGACGACCACGGACACCATGTCGGCGACCGAGGCGCTGCGCGGCGCCGGGAACTGGGTCGCCTATCTGCACCTCGGTGAGGCGTGGCTGCCGGCCGGCTGGGCCGTGGCCTCCTCCGTCATCGTGATCCTCTGCTCGGCTCTCGCGGCCGGCCTCGGGCTCGCCGGACTCGCCCGGCGGGACATGCCCGAGCGGCGGTGGCTGGTGCTGACGGTCCTGGTGGCCGTGCTGGTGCTGCTCGCCGGGTACGGCGGGGCGTTCGGGGCGCCGTTCCACGGGGTCGTGCAGAGCTGGCTGGACGGGTGGGCGTCGCCGTTCCGGAACATCTACAAGTTCCAGACCGGTGTGGCGCTGGCGCTCGCACTGGGTCTGGCGCATCTGGTGGGTGTCGCCGCCGAGCCGCGCGGGGCCCGGCGGGTGCGCGGGCGGCGCCTCGCCCCGCTGATCGCGGCCGTGCTGATCCTGCCCGGACTGCTGTGGCCGTACCTCAACGGGTCGATCCTCAACCCGGGTTCGTTCCAGAAGCTCCCCACCTACTGGCAGGCCACGGCCGACTGGCTGGAGAAGTACTCGCCCGATTCGCGGGCCCTGGTCGTCCCGGCGACCGCGCACGGCGTCTACTCCTGGGGCTCCCCCGTCGACCAGCCGCTCGACGTGCTCGCCGAGTCGCGGTGGGCGCAGCGCGACTACGTGCCGTTCGGCACGCCCGGCAACCGGCGCGCGATGGACGCCGTCGAACAGGCACTGCTGTCCGGCTCCCACGTGCCGGGTCTCGCCGACTACGTGAGCCGGGCCGGGCTGTACTACGTCGTCGTGCGCAACGACCTCGACCCCGACCAGATCGGCTATGTGCCCACGGCGACCGTCAAGCGCACCCTGGAGCAGTCGGGGTACGAGCGGGTGACCGGGCTCGGGCCGGTGATGACCGGCGGCCGGATCGCGCAGGACGCGCCGCTCCAGGTGGAGGGGCTGTACCCGCGGCAGCGGGCCGTGGAGATCTACCGCCCGACGGGTGCGGACGTGGTCCGGCCCGGCCAGGCGGGGCTCGCCCCGGTCGCCGACACGGCCGTGGTGTCCGGCGGGCCGGAGGCGCTGCTGCCGCTGGCGGAGCGGCTGCGCGGGCGGGCGACCGTCCTGACCGGCGACAACCACCCGGGGCTCGGCACCCCGGCCGTGCAGGTGCTCGGTGACGGGCTGCGGCGGGCGGACACCCGGTTCGGGCTGGTCAACGCCGGCACGTCGTACACGTACACCCGGGACGAACGCAACGCGCCGGACGCGCTCCAGGACCCGGGTGAGAAACCGCGCCAGATCCTGCCCGCCGAGGGCACCGGTCACCAGACGGTGGCCGAACTGCGCGGCGCCCGCTCGGTGTCGGCGTCCTCGTACGGCAACTGGCTGTTCCACCTCCCGCAGTACGACCCGGTGAACGCCTTCGACGGCAACCCGGACACCGCGTGGGCGGAGGGCGCGCCGGACACACCGGACGGGCAGTGGCTGCGGATCGGCTTCACCGGCTCCTACGACATGCCGTCCTCGTTCAAGGTCACGCCGCTGCCGCAGGAGAGCGTGCGCGCCGCCGCGACGAAGGTCCGGGTGGAGACCGAGAAGGGCGAGAGGACCAGCTTCCTCCGGCCGAACGGCATGACCCAGCGGATCAAGGCCCCTGCGGGCGCGACGGGTTGGATGAAGCTGACGATCGTGGACTCCGTGGAGCGCCGGGCCGGTCTGACCGGCGCGGGCTTCTCCGAGATCGACCTGCCGGACGTGCAGGTGACGCGGCTGCTGCGGCTCCCGGCGGACGCCGAGGACGCCACGTCGGCCGCGACCGTCGTCTCCCTGCACCGCGCCTCCGATCCGACGGGTCTCTCCGCGACCGGCACCGAGGCCGGACTGCACCGCCGCTTCACGACGTCGGCCTCCGGGACGTACGAGGTGAAGGCGAGCGCGGTGCCGGTGCCGGGCGAGGAGTTCGACAAGCTGCTCTACGAGGTGGCGCCCGAGCAGCAGGCCCGGATCGTCGCCACCGCCGACTCCACGGCGAGCCTCGGCGCGGGCCTCACGGCACGCAACCTCACCGACGGCGACCTGACGACGGCGTGGATCGCGGGCGACCGGCCGACGATCCACCTGCGCTGGGAGGGCAAGCAGCCGGTCGGCGAACTGGTCCTGGCCCCCGCGGGCGGCCTGTCCGCCCGGGCCTCCGAGGTGCACATCAGCTCCCCGGACGGCGCGGCCATCGCCGGAGTCGACGAGAACGGCTGGGTCCGCTTCCCGCCGATCACCACCGACCGGCTCGACATCACGATCACCGAGACGGCCCCGCTGACCCTGCACAACCCGGTCGCCGACGAGGACCTGCGCCTCCCGGTGGGCCTCACGGAGGCCTACCTGCCCTCCCTCGACCAGTACCGCACCCCGCAGCCGGACGGCACCCGGACGTTCTCCCTCCCGTGCGGCAAGGGCCCGGACGTGGCGCTGGACGGCGAGCTGTACCAGACGAGCGCGAAGGGCACCGTGCGGGACCTGGTGGAGCGCCGGGGCGTGGAGGTGACCCTCTGTCAGGACGGCCGGGGCGACGCCGAGGTGCGGCTCTCCTCCGGCGACCACCGGCTGGAGGGCGGAGACGCCGGCCCGCTCGCGCTGACGGACGTGACCCTGACCCGGGGCACGGTGCCCGAGGCCGCCGCGGCCGGGCGCGACCTGCGGATCCGGGACTGGCTGGGCGACCGGCGCGCGGTGACGGTCGGCTCGGGCGCGGCCTCGTACCTCACGACGTACGAGAACTTCAACGACGGCTGGAAGGCCACCCTGGACGGCAAGGAGCTCACCCCGGTGCGGCTGGACGGCTGGCAGCAGGGCTGGCGGGTCCCGGCAGGGGCGGGCGGCAACGTGACGCTGTCCTACGAGCCGGCCACGACGTACGACGCCGCCCTGATCGGCAGCGGCGCCGGGATCGCGGTCCTGCTGGGCCTGGCACTGTGGCGCCGTCGCGCCCCCAACCCCGACGCTCCGCAGCCGGTCCCGCCGCTGCCCGGGCTGTGGCTCGGCACGGTGGCGCTGACGCTGGTCGGGGTGGTGATCGCGGGCTGGTTCGCGCTGCTGGTCCCGGCGCTGGCGCTGCTCGCAGCGCGGCGGCACGCCCTGCTGGTGCCGATCGCCTTCGCCGCCCTGGCCGGTGCCGGCATCGTCGCGGCATTCGGGGCCGGGGAGCCGGTGGGCGCGGGCGAGGGAGCGTTCGGGCACCTGGCCCAACTGCTGGCACTGATAGGCCTGTTCGCGGGGCTGGTGAGCCTGCGTGAGGAGCCGCCCTCGGAGGCGCCGACGCAACAGTTGCCGAGGACGCGGACCGGGGAGGGCCGGCCCGTATGACGGCACCGGCACGCATCCCGTTCCCGGTGGTGGACGAGGTGTCCCGGCACTGCCTCCAGGAGGCCGAACCGGAGACGGTCCACATCGAGGTCCACCTCCCGGGCCCCCTCGACCACGCGCGGCTGCGCAAGGCGTTCCTGGAAGCCCTGCACCGGCATCCGCGGATCCTGATGCGGGAGGCGCGGGGGCCCTGGTACCGGCGGCAGTACGAGTGGGAGCTGACGCCGGAGCCCGATGTGGAGGTGGTGACCTTCGCCCCGCCGGGCCGCGCCCTGCACGAGGCCCGGACCCGGGCCCTCACGGACGCCCCGCCGCTGTCGATGTCCCCGCCGATCCGGCTCGAGGTGGTGGACTCGGTCCTGCTGCTCACCATCAACCACACCGCCCTGGACGGCCCGGCGTGCCTGCGTGTGCTGGCCACGGCCGCCGAGCTGTACGGGGGCCGGGACAACGCCCCGGCCGCGCCCCCGACCCGCGCCGCCGAACCCCGGCAGGAGGTGCCGGACACCCCGGCCGGCTGGGCACCCCCCGCGCGGGTGGCGCGCGGCACCCCCGAGCCCTCCCCCGGCAACGGCCTGCTCGTCACCGAACTCCCCCTCCCGCACCGCCCCAAGGGTTCCCCGTACACCGTCAACGACCAGCTCATGGTCACCACGGCCCTGACCATCGCCCACTGGAACCGGGAGCACGGCGCCCGCCCCCGCCCCCTGCGCATCACGATGCCCGTGGACGATCGCCCCCGCGACACCACGATGCCCATCGGCAACGGCACCCGCCTGGTGGAAGTCCCGTACGCGCCGCGGGAGCTGGACGTCACCGACATGCCGGCCCTGCTGCGCCGCACCGCGGAGCGGACCCGCGCCCTGAAGTCCCTCCCCCGCCCCCAACTCGGCCACGGCGCGGCCCTCCTGACGTCCCCCTGGGCGCCCGTCACCGCCCGCGCCGCCCTCACCCGCACCCTGCGCAGGGCCGCCGCGCCCTGGACGTCGACGACCCTGCTCAGCAACATCGGCCGCATCCCCTACCCCCTGGACTTCGGCGAGGAGGCGGGCCGCGCGCACGCGGTCTGGTTCTCGGCGCCGGCCCGGATGCCACGCGGCCTGACCGTCACCACCGCCTCCACGGCCGGCCGTCTCCACCTGGCCCTGCGCTGGTCGAAGGCCCTGCTCGGCCACGGCGACGGCGCCCACCTCCGCGACCTCTTCGAGCACTACCTGCACACCACGGAGGTGACCCCGTGACCGCACCGACCACCACCGGGCCCCCGCCCCGCGACCTGCGCGACTTCTACGAGAACCCGGCCGTGCCGGTCGCCTCCGGCACCCCGCGCAGCCTCCGCCAGGCCCGCATGCTGGCCCGGGCCCTGGGCGGCCCGGCGACCACGAGCCCGCGGACGATCATCGACATCGGCTGCGGGGACGGCACCGCCGCAGCCACCGCCGCCCCGCTCCTGCCCGGCCACCGGGTCATCGGCGTCGACTGGTCCCAGGACGCCCTGCGCCGCGCCCGCACCCGCATCCCGTACGCGGTGCGCGGCGAACTCACCGGCGGCGGGCTGCCGTTCGCCTCCGGGTCGGCCGACGCCGTGCTGTTCAGCGAGGTCGTCGAGCACCTCGTCGACCCGGACGCCGCGCTCGACGAGATCCGGCGGATCCTGCGCCCCGGCGGCCATCTGATGCTGTCCACGCCGAACCTGGCCGCCTGGTACAACCGCGGCCTGCTGCTGGCCGGTGTGCAGCCGGTGTTCTCGGAGGTCAGCCTGCGCGGCATCCACGGCCGCCCGGGCAAGGAGGTGGTCGGGCATCTGCGGCTCTACACCGCCCGCGCGCTGAAGGAGTTCGTCACCGCGTCCGGGTTCACCGTCGTCGGGCTCGAAGGGGCTCCCTTCCACGGCGTGCCGCGCCCGCTGCGCCCGCTGGACCGGCTGGCCTGCGCCCGGCCGCAGCTCGCGTCGATCCTGCTGCTGCACGCCAGGAGGACGTAGCCCATGGGGTGGGGAGTGGCCGCGGCCCTGCTGGCGAACACCCTCTACAGCCTGGGCTTCGTGCTGGAGAAACGTGCCCTCACCTCCCTGCCCGAGGTCACGATCCGCCGGCCGGCCCGACTGCTGCGCCTCGTCCTCGGCAGTCCCCTGTGGATCGGGGGGTCCCTGGCCCTCGCGGCCGGTTTCGCCGCGCAGCTCGTCGTCTACCGCACCCTGCCGATCGCCGCCGCCCAGGGCATCTTCGTCTCCGGCCTGGTGCTGCTGGTGCTGCTGTCGGCGCGGCTGCTCGGGGAGGAGACGTCCGGCCGGGAGCGGTACGCGCTGGGCGCGATCCTGCTGGCGCTGCTGATGGTGGTGCTGTCGCTGCGGGAAGGGTCGGACACCGTCAGCCAGGACGCGCCCTACCCGCTGATCCTGCTGGTGTGCGTGCCGTCGCTGGCGGCCGGGGTGTGGCTGTACGCCTCGGCCGAGCGGCGCACCCGCAACCGGCACCGGCGGCCCACGACCGGCGTCGAGTACGGCGTGGCCGTGGGCCTGCTCTACGGGGTCAGCTCACTGGCCATCAAGGGCGTCTCCAGCCGGCTGACGACCCGCGGGATCGGCGGCGCGGTACTGGACCTGCTGAGCTCCCCCTATCCGTATCTGCTGCTGTTCACCGGTGTGTTCGGCCTGGTGATGTCGCAGGCGGCGTTGCAGCGCTGCCGGGCCTCGCTGATCGTGCCGGTGTGCACGACCGTGACGAGTCTGTTCACGGCGGTGCTCGGCACGCTGTCGTTCGGCGAGGCCCTGCCGGACGAGCCGCTGCGGCTGGCGCTGCGGGTGGCGGGCACGGCCCTGGCGGTGGCCGTGCTGCTGACCATGCCCAAGCACGACACCGCTCCCCAACCCTCCCCACCCGCCAAGGAGCTGGCATCGCCATGAAGTCCGACGACCCGCTGCTGAAGATCCTGGCGTGCCCGCTCGACAAGGGGCCGCTGCATCTGCTCGCCGAGGAGGCCGGGCGGGAGGAGGCGCTGTACAACCCGCGTCTGCACCGCCGTTACCCGATCACCGACGGCATTCCGCAGCTGCTGCCGTCCTCGGGCGAGCAGGTGCCGGACGACGAGCACGAGGAACTCCTGAAGAGGATGGCGCCGTGACCAGCCTGGCGGCCCGCCTCGCCCCTCTGCTGCCCACCCGGCTGGTGGCCGCGACGGCCCGGGCGCTGTACCCCCGCTTCGAGCCGGAGCTGGCCCGGCTCGCCGAGCTGTGCCCGCCGGGCTGCGGTACGGCGGTGGACGTCGGCGGTTGGTACGGGCCCTGGACGCACCGCCTGTCCGGCCTCGCCGAGCGGGTCGTGACCGTCGAGCCGGTGCCCCATCTGGCCCGGCTGCTGGCCACCGCCGCCCCGCCGAACGTCCGGGTGATCCGGGCGGCGGCCTCGGACCGGCCGGGCATCGCCCGGCTGTGGCTGCCACCGGACGACTCGGGCGACCGGGGCGTGTCCTCGCTGGTCCGCCGCGACATCCACGGCCGCGCGCTGGACGTGCACTGCGTCACGCTGGACGAACTCGGTCTGCGCGACGTCGGTTTCATCAAGATCGACGTGGACGGCAACGAGCTCGCGGTGCTGCGTGGCGCGACCGGCCTGCTGGCCCGTGACCGGCCGGCCCTGTTCGTGGAACTGGAGTCCCGCATCCAGCCGATCGCGCCGGTGGTGACCTACCTGTCGCTGCTGGGCTACGACGGCTGGGTGCTGCCCGGCGACACCTGGGTGCCGCTGGCGAAGTTCCCGCTGGAGGACCACCAGGCCCGCGCGTCCTACGTCGTCTCCCACGGCCTGCTCCGCCGGGTCCTGCCCTCCCCGCTCCTGCGCGGCCCGCGCTACGTCAACTCCGTCCTGTTCCTGCCCGACGGCCGCCGCCCCGGCAAGGCCCCGGTGGGCGACCATGGGTCCCATGCCCTCCGCAAAGCCCCCCGCTAGCCCCTTCACCCCGCTCGACTTCCAGCTGGTGCTGCTGCGCCGCATGGCCGACCACAACCCCGGGCTCGTGGAGGCCGCCCGCCATGAGCTGGGGGTGTCGATCGCGAACATGCGCGAGGCCAACCGGCGCTGGCAGGCGATGGCCCGCTCCCCGCGCTCCCGGGCGCCCCTGTCCCGGTACCGCCAAGTGCTGGGCGAGCCGGAGACCCGCACGCCGCGCCGGATCGGCGATCTCGACTGCGAGGCCTGGCTGTGGCCGGTGCCCCTGTGGCCCTCCTTGCGCTTCGAGGTGCTGACCGCCCCGAACCGGGCGGTGTGGAACGAGTGGCTGGTCCGCGCGCCGGGCGCGAAGAGCCCCGAGCTGCGCACGCTCGACGATCTCACCCCCTGGTCCTGCACCGTCGACGAGGCGGCCCGGGCCTTCGCCCCGGCGCGTCCCCTGGAGGGCACGGCTCCGACCCGGTGGGGTCTGGCGTTCACCGCGCCGGACGCCGAGGGTGTCAGGCGGGAGGCCGTCGCCGAGTTCACCTGGGGGCTGGTGCAGCGGGTGTCCGTCACCGGTGCTCAGGGCTGAGGCGCGTGAGTCCTGGAGGGCGGCGGGTCCTCGCCGGTACGCACCACCACGCGAGGACCGCCGCGCCCAGATAGGCGAGGGCTCCGGCGCCCATGCTGGTCCGGATCCCGGTGCCGTAGTTCGCGGCCGAGGCGAGGAGGCTGCCGCCGAGTGCGACGCCGGTGGCGCTGCCGATCTGGCGGGTGGTGTTGAACAGGGCGGAGGCGGCGCCCGAATAGGCCGGGGGCGCGGCGCCCATCACGGTGGCGGTCGAGCCGGTGAGGGCGAAGGAGGTGCCGAAGCCCGCGGCCATCATCGGAGCGATCAACAGCGCGTAGGCAGGGTCGGCGCCCGCCGCGGCCCAGCCGGCCAGCCCCAGGGCGGCCAGGAGCATGCCCGAGACCACCAGCGGCCGGTGGCCGGTACGGCGGGACAGCCGGCCGGACAGCACCGAGGCGAACATGGTCATCGCCACCGCCGGGAACAGCGCCAGACCGGTGCCGAGGGCGCTGTAGCCGCGCTGGTGCTGGAACTCCAGGCTGGCGGTGAACACCATGCCGTAGAAGCCGAAGTTGAACAGCAGGCCCATGACGGCGCCGCCGCCCATCGCGCGGGAGCGCAGCAGGTCCAACGGGAGGGCCGGGGACCGGGCCAGCCGCTCGCGCACGGCGAAGGCGACGGCGGACAGTACGGCCAGGCCCAGGCCGGCGAGCACGGCCGGGTCGGACCAGCCGCGCCGTCCGGCCTCGTTGAGCCCCGCGGTCAGCAGCGCCACCGCCGCGACGACGGCGACCTGCGCGGGCCGGTCCAGGGCCCGGTCGGCGCGCCGGGGCGAGCGGGCCACGTGCCGCAGGGTGAGCGCCAGACAGGCCGCGCCGACGGGCAGGTTGATGAGGAACACCCAGCGCCAGCCCACCGTGGAGACGAGCAGCCCGCCCAGCAGCGGCCCGGCGGAGGCCGCGATGCCCGCCATCGAACCCCACAGCCCGAAGGCCCGCGAGCGGACGTCCGGTTCCGGGTAGGCCTGCTGGAGCAGGGCCAGCGAACCGGGCACGATCAGCGCCGCGCCCAGCCCCTCCACCAGCCGGGCCACCACGAGGAAGGGCGTCCCGGGCGCGAGCGCGCAGGCCGCCGAGGCCGCCATGAACACCGCCACGCCCCAGCAGAAGACCCGTCGGTTGCCCAGCCGGTCCCCCAGTGCCCCGCCCGTCAGCAGGAACCCGGCGAAGACCAGGGTGTAGCCGTCGGTGATCCACTGGATGCCGGTGAGCGAGGCCGACAGCTCCCGGCCGACCACCGGCACGGCGACGTTGATGACCGTCACGTCCAGGATCACCATGAAGTACCCGGCGCACACCGCCAGCAGCGGTGCCCAGGACCGTCGCGCGGACTGCGGGACCGGCTCGGGAGAGGGCATGGCCCTACCAGTACACCAAAAGCCCCACCGCGGGACGTATGCCCCACCCGGGGGGTCAGTCGGCGGCGGCCAGCACCGCCCGCACGACCCGCGGCACGGAGTCCGGGTGCAGATCGAGGAACAGGTTCGGCTCGATCAGCTCCAGCTCCATCACGCACGGCTCGCCATCCGGGCCGGTGACGAGGTCCACGCGTGCGTACAGCAGCTCCGCGTCGACGGGCACGGCGGCCAGTGCCTGTTCGGCGACGGCGAGTTCGGCGGGGGCCGGCTCCCAGCGGCGCAGGTCGGGGTGGGCCACCTTGTCCGCGTCGTACGGCGTGCCCGGCGTGAGGACGGCGCCCTTGACACTGGCGTGCAGCAGACGTCCGCCGAAGAACTGCAGGGCCCGCTCGCCGTGCGTGTCGATGCTGCTCAGATAGGGCTGCACCATGACGGTGAACCCCTCGGCGTGCATGCGCTCGACCTGCCGTTCGGCGGCGTCGCGCTCCCCGGCCGGGTGGCGGGCGGCGTACCGGGCTCCGGCCCCGGAGGCGGGCTTCACGACGAACTCGCCCTCGGCGGGCAGCTCGACGGGGTCGCCGGGAGCGAAGTACCGGGTGGGCACGGTCGGCACTCCGGCCTCGGCGAGCTGCCCGAGGTAGCGCTTGTCGGCGTTCCACCGCACGACACCGACCGGGTTGGCGAGCCGGGTCGCCAACCCGCACCGCTCGGCCCACGCCGTGAACTCCTCGGCGCGCCAGCTGTAGTCCCAGGTGGAGCGGATCAGGGCGAGATCGAAGGCGGCCCAGTCGGCGGCGGGGTCGTCCCAGGCCACGGCGACGGCATCGGCTCCGGCCTCCCGCAGCGCGGCGACCAGCACCGGCAGGTCCCGGTCCTTGTGCTGCTCGCCGCGCGGATCGTAGGTGACGACGGCGATGCGCGGGATGCCGGTCACGGCGACTCCATCCTCGTACGAACGATCGATTCGATGTCCGTCGCAGGCTAACAATCCCGTCCGGAACCACGACACCCTGTTTGACCTTCACCTTCGGTGAAGCCCCAGCATCGGTGGCGGAACGAGAACGAGCGCGAGGAGCGCCGGGACCGCAGGGGGTCGCATGACCATGCTCACGATCGGCGCGTTCGCGAAGGCGTGCCGGCTCTCACCGAAGGCACTGCGCCTGTACGACGAGCTGGACCTGCTGCGGCCCGCCCGCGTGGACCCGGACACCGGATACCGGTACTACGCGGCCGGCCAACTGGAGCGGGCCCGGCTGGTGGCGTGGCTGCGGCGGCTGGGCATGCCGCTGGCCGAGATCCGCCGGGTGTGTCTCCTGCACGACCGCGACCCGTCGGCCGCCGCCCGCGAGATCCGTGCCCACTGGGCGCGGGTCGAGGCGGAGACGGCGGTCCGGCGGGACCTCGCCGCGTTCCTGGTCGCTCACCTGACGACGGACCCGAACGGGCCCGGGAAGGACACCGCCATGCTGGAACTGCGTTACTCCGCCCACTCGGACACCGGCCGCGTGCGCCCCGCCAACCAGGACACCGCCTACGCGGGCACCCGGCTGCTGGCCGTGGCCGACGGCTACGGACCGGCGGGCGCGCCCGCGAGCAGCGCCGCCGTGGAGGCACTGCGCTTCCTGGACACCGACGAGGTGCCGGCCGGCGGCGTCCTCAACGTCCTGGAGGACGCGGTGCGGGGCGCCGAGCAGGCCGTCCGGGACGTCGCCGACGGCTCCGACGACATCGGCACGACCCTGACGGCCCTGCTGTGGACGGGCTCACGGCTGGCGCTGGTGCACATCGGCGACTCGCGCGCGTATCTGCTGCGCGACGGTGAGCTGTTCCGCATCACCCACGACCACACGATGGTGCAGTCGATGGTCGACGAGGGCCGGCTGGCGCCGGAGGAGGCGGTCTCCCACCCCCAGCGCGCGATGCTCCTGAGGGCCCTCACCGGAGGCGGCACCGGCACGGCCCCGGACCTGCGCCTGCACGACGCTCTCCCCGGCGACCGCTATCTGCTCTGCTCCGACGGCCTGTCGGGCGTCGTTGCCGAGGACCGCGTCCGGGAACTCCTCGTCGCGCCCGCGTCCCCGGACGAGACCGTTCAGGCTCTGGTCGCGGCGGCGAACGCGGCGGGCGGGCCGGACAACGTCAGCTGCGTGGTGGCGGACGTGGTGGAGAGCTGACCCGGAGGCCCAGGACCGGACCGCCCCCCAGCGTCCTAGCTCTCCTCCCCCGGCTCCCAGTCCAGCAGCCGCACTTTCGCCACCGTGCGGACGTGGCGCCGCATGGCCGCGGCGGCCTGCCGGGGCTGCCCGGCGGCGATCGCGTCGAGGATCGCCCGGTGCTGGGAGAGGGAGCGGGACGGGCGGCCGGGCTGGCGCAGCGACTCGGTGCGGCTCTCGGCGATCTGCTCGGCGATGGAGCGCATGAACTCGGCGAGCAGACTGCTGTGGGCCGCCGCCGTCACGGCCGCGTGGAACAGCCGGTCGCCCTCGACGCCGTGGCCGTCCGCCTCGATCTCCTCGGTCATCACGCCGAGCGCCGAGCGCATCGCCGCCAGGTCGTCCTCGGTGCGCCGCTCGGCGGCCAGCTCCGCGAGCTTCGTCTCCAGCGCCTCCCGAGCCTCCAGGACGTCGGGCAGGCGCCGGCGGCGTTCGACCATCCGCTCGACCGGTTCGGTGTCGAGGCTGTCCCGCACGAGGTAGGTGCCCCCGCCGTGCCGGGCCTCCACCAGGCCCTGGACCTCCAGCACCACGATCGCCTGCTTCACCGAGGCCCGGCTGACCCCGAGCCGCTGGGCGAGATCCCGCTCGGGCGGCAACCGGTCACCGGCCCGCAGACCACCCTCGGCGACGTACTGGCGCAGCCGCTCCAGCACCTGTTCGTAGAGGCGCTGTTTCGTCATGGGGCGCAGGGCGTCGGTCACGGGCTCCCCCTCTCGCCGGGAGCCTAGCACCGGCCTTCGACAGTGGCGCAGTGGCTAAGCCAATTCTCGCGCACCCCCTTGACGGGCGCCCGGCCCGCCCCCACGCTGTTCGACCAACGCACCTCAAGTGGTTCAGCCACTTGACCACTCAAGGTGTGCCCAGTCGCTCCGGGGCCCAACGACGGGAGCCCGCATGTCCCCCGAACTCATCTCGATCCTCGTCCTCGTCGTGGTGTTCGTCATCGCCACCACCCGTTCCGTCAACATGGGCGCGCTCGCCTTCGCCGCCGCGTTCGCCGTCGGGGGGCTGGTCGCGGACCTCGACGCCGACGGCATCTTCGCCGGGTTCCCCGGCGACCTGTTCGTCGTCCTGGTGGGCGTCACCTACCTCTTCGCGATCGCCCGCGCCAACGGCACCACCGACTGGCTGGTGCACGCCGCCGTCCGGCTCGTGCGGGGGCGGGTGGCGCTCATCCCCTGGGTGATGTTCGCCCTGACCGGCGCGCTCACGGCCATCGGCGCGGTCAGCCCGGCCGCCGTCGCGATCGTCGCCCCCATCGCCCTGAGTTTCGCCGCGCGTTACGGGATCAGCCCGCTGCTGATGGGCGCGATGGTCGTCCACGGCGCCCAGGCCGGCGGCTTCTCCCCGATCAGCATCTACGGCTCGATCGTCAACGGCATCGTGGAACGCGAGAAGCTCCCGGGCAACGAGGTCGTCCTGTTCCTGGCGTCACTCGCGGCGAACCTGGTGATCGCGGCGGTGGTGTTCGTGGTGTGCGGAGGGCTGAAGCTGTGGGCGCGGGGCGCGGTGGCCGACAGCGACAGCGCCGGTGGCGGCCCCGCCCCGGCAGCGGGCAGCCCGGCCCAGGCTGCGGGCAGTCCCGCCCCCGCAGCGGGCAATGCCGTCGCGGCTGCGGGCAGTCCCACCCCTGCACCCGGCACCGCCCAGCTGCGGACCCGCCCCGCCCCGGCCGCTCCCACCCGGAGCCCGGAGGAAACCCGCCTCACCCCGGCCCGCACAGCCACCCTCACCTCCCTCCTGGCCCTGGTCGTCGCCGTCCTCGTCTTCGACCTGGACGCGGGACTGACAGCCATCACCCTCGCCGTCGTACTCAGCACCGCCTGGCCCGAAGACAGCCGCAGGGCCGTAGGCGAAATCGCCTGGCCCACCGTCCTCCTCATCTGCGGCGTCCTCACCTACGTCGGCGTCCTCGACGAGATGGGCACCATCACCTGGGCCGGCGAGGGCGTCGGCGGCATCGGCGTCCCCCTCCTCGCGGCCGTCCTGCTCTGCTACATCGGCGCCCTGGTCTCCGCGTTCGCCTCCTCCGTGGGGATCATGGGCGCCCTGATCCCCCTGGCCGTGCCGTTCCTGGAGCGGGGCGAGATCGGCGCGATCGGCATGATCGCCGCGCTCGCCGTGTCGGCGACCGTCGTGGACGTGAGCCCGTTCTCCACGAACGGCGCCCTCGTCCTGGCGGCCGCCCCGGACGTGGACCGCGAGCGTTTCTTCCGGCAGCTGATGGTGTACGGAGGGATTGTGGTGGCGGTCGTACCGGCGGCGGCCTGGCTGGTGATGGTCGCCCCCGGCTGGGGATGACCCGGCCGGGCCCACCGCCCACGGACAACAGCAGGCAACAGTCAAGGAGATGTGACGCGTGCCCCCTCTCTTCCCGGCCCTGACCGACAGCCCGGCCGACCGTCCGGCCCTCCGGTTCGGCGAGCGCTCCCTCACCTACGCGCAGCTCGCCGCCGCGGCCGGAGCGCTCACGGGCCGCATCGGCGGAGCCACGCGGGTCGCCGTCTGGGCGACGCCCACGATGGAGACGGCCGTCGCCGTGGTCGCCGCGCTGCTGGCCGGAGTCCCGGCCGTGCCGCTCAACCCCAAGTCCGGGGAGAAGGAACTCGGGCACATCCTGTCCGACAGCGCCCCCGAACTCGTGCTCACCGCTCCCGACGACCTGCTTCCCGCGCCCCTGCGGGACCTCACCCGCGTGGACGTCGACGTACGCGCCACCGGCCCGGCCCCCGAGGACCGCGCCGCGGACGAGGACCCGGCCCTGGTCGTCTACACCTCCGGCACCACCGGCCCGCCCAAGGGGGCCGTCATCCCGCGCCGGGCCGTCGCGAGCACCCTGGACGCGCTGGCCGACGCCTGGCAGTGGACCGGCGACGACGTCCTCGTCCACGCGCTGCCGCTGTTCCACGTGCACGGCCTGGTCCTGGGCACCCTCGGCCCGCTGCGGCGCGGCGGATCGGTGCGGCACCTGGGCCGCTTCAGCACCCAGGGCGTCGCCCGCGAGCTGAACGGCGGCGCGACCATGCTGTTCGGCGTGCCGACGATGTACCACCGCATCGCCGAGGCCGTGACGAGCGACCCGGACCTGGTGAAGGCGCTGACCGGGGCCCGGCTGCTGATCTCCGGTTCCGCCGCGCTGCCCGTGCACGACCACGGCCGGATCGCGACCGCGACCGGGCGGCGGGTGATCGAGCGGTACGGCATGACGGAGACGCTGATGAACACCAGCGTCCGTGCCGACGGCGAGGCCCGCCCGGGCACGGTCGGCGTGCCGCTGCCGGGCGTGGAGCTGCGGCTGGTCGAGGAGGACGGCTCGGAGGTCACCGCGTACGACGGGGAGACGGTGGGCGAGATCCAGGTGCGCGGGACGAACCTCTTCACCGAGTACCTCAACCGCCCCGACGCGACCGCCGCCGCCTTCACCGCCGACGGCTGGTTCCGCACCGGCGACATGGCGGTGCGCGACCCCGACGGCTACGTCCGGATCGTCGGCCGCAAGGCCACCGACCTGATCAAGAGCGGCGGTTACAAGATCGGGGCCGGTGAGATCGAGAACGCGCTCCTGGAACACCCCGGGGTGCGGGAGGCGGCCGTCACCGGGGAGCCGGACGCCGACCTGGGCGAGCGGATCGTGGCGTGGATCGTGCCGGCGGATCCCCAGGCGCCCCCGACGCTGGAGGAGTTGGCGGACCATGTGGCGCAGCGGCTCGCGCCGCACAAGCGGCCGCGGGTCGTGCACCACCTGGACGCGCTGCCCCGCAACGACATGGGGAAGATCATGAAGCGGGCGCTGGCCCATGGCTGAGCGCCTCTCCGCGCGCGAGATCGTCACCGCCCTCGCCGACGACGCCACCTTCGCCGAACTCCCCGCCCCGGCACGGCAGTCGCGGCCCGACGGCCCGCTCGCCTGGCCGGGCTACGACGACTCCCGGACCCGGGCCGCCGAACGCACCGGCGAACAGGAGTCCGTGGTCTGCGGCACCGCCCGCGTCGGCGGTGTCCGGGCCGTGCTGATCGCGTTCGAGTTCGGCTTCCTCGGCGGCTCCCTCGGTCAGCGCACCGGCGACCGGCTGGAGGCGGCGTACGCCTACGCCCGCGAACGGCGCTTCCCGGTCGTGCCCCTGGTGGCGACGGGCGGCAGCCGCATGCAGGAGGGCATGCTCGCGCTGACCCAACTCCAGCGGGTGGCACGCCAGTCGGCGCTCACCCGGGAGGCCGGTCTCGCGCAGGTCGCGGTTCTGCGCGATCCGACGACGGGGGGCGGCTGGGCCACCCTGGGCGCGGGCGCGGACGTGGTGCTCGCGCTGCCCGGGGCCCAGGTCGGCTTCGCCGGGTCCCGGGTGCGGCCCCCGGCCGCGGACCCGGCGGCGTACACGGCGGAGGCGCAGGTCGCGGCCGGGGCGGCGGACGCGGTCGTCCGGCCTCAGGAGCTGCGCGAGACGCTCGGGCGGTGGCTGCGGCTGCTGACCTGCCCGTCCACCACGCCCGCCCCGCCGCCCGAACCGCTCGGCGAGTCCGCCGTCCTGCCCGTCACCGGCTGGGACGCCGTCCGCCGGGCCCGTTCCCCGCAACGGCCGCGCGCCGACGCCTACTTGGACGCCTACTTCACCGAGAGGGCGGCGATCAGCGGCGACCGCTGCGGCGGCACCGACCCGGACGGCATACTGTGCGGCTTCGGCACGCACGAGGGCCGTACGGTCGCGTACGCCGCGCAGACCGGGACCGCGACCCGCCCCGCCGGATACCGCACCGCCGCCCGGCTGATCCGCCTCGCGGACCGGCTCGGCATCCCGGTGCTGACCCTCGTGGACACCCCGGGCGCGGCCAACGACGCGGAGGCGGAGCGGCAGGGCGCGGGCGCGGCCATCGCCGACCTGTTCGGCGCGGTCGCGAGTGTCCGCACCCCGGTGACCACGCTGGTGATCGGCGAGGGGGGCTCGGGCGGCGCCCTGGCCCTGGCCGCCCCCGGCAACACGTGGGCCACACCCGACAGCTACTTCTCGGTGATCGCGCCGGAACTGGCCGCGGCCATCCTCAAACGGCCCCCGCGCGAGGTCGAGTCGACGGCGGACCAACTCCGCATCCGGCCGCAGGACCTGGTGGAGCTGGGGGTGATCCGGGGGACGGTCGGTGGGTGAGTTCGTTGGATCCTCCCCTCCGGGAAGGAGGGGATTCCGGCTCAGGCCGCCTCCCGGAGCAGCGCTCCAGGAGGTCTTGCGCCATCGGCACCAGCCGGGTTGAGACCAGCCCGGTGGAGCATCACGCGTGCGGAGTTCTTGTCCCGTGGGGACACGTACCCGCACGCGGTGCAGGTGGAGGCCCGTGCTTGCGGCCCGTCTCGACCAGGGCCTTCCTGGTGGCGCCGATCGCGGCGTCCGCGGCCTTGCGGGCCATGGTGCTCTTGGCCAGGAACCTCGGACGGAAATCCTCCACCGCGACAGCGTCGTGGTCCCGGACCACGCTCGTGGCCCACGTGCGGGCGGTGTCGGCACGCTGCCTGGCGACCTTCTTGTACGCCTTCGCCCGCAGCTTCGCCGCCTCGCGGTGGCCCTTCGATCCGGGCTGGCCCTTCTTCGGCCTGCGGCGGGCCATCATCCGGTCGTACCGGGTCAGCTTCGCTGGGACTATCTGCCGTGCTCGGCGTGGGGAGGATCGTGCGCGTCGGAGGTGGTGGTCGCGGTTTCCTCCACGCCCCAGTCGACACCGAGTACGCGCCCGTTCCCCGGCAGCGGCTGCACCTCGGCCGGCCCGACGAAGGAGCCCTACCAGTGCCCGAGACTGTCCTGGTACACCCGCACCGAGGACGGCTCAGACAGGCGCGGTCGCAGACCCTGGCAGCAGTGGGCCGGCCGGCTGTTCCGAGCGGACTAAGCGGCTGCTGGGGAGGGTGTTGCACCCCCGGTCGGCTGTTCGCTCGCGAGGGCTGACGGAGCTGCGTCGAGTACCGTGTCCAGCATGGCCCGTGATGCCTGAAGGGCCTCGATCTCCTGTGTAATCCGCTGCCGTTCGCCTTGGAGCTGACGGACCAGGTCCGGACACATGGGGACCAGGTGGTCGATGTCGTCGGCAACACAGGGCAGGACTCGAGCGATCACGGTGGTGGAGAGGCCGGCCGTCAGGAGGCGGCGGATACGGCGCACTGTCTCCACGTCTGCGTCGCTGTACTCCCGGTATCCGCTGGGAAGTCGGGTCGGGGTGAGCAGCCCCTGCTGTTCGTAATAGCGCAGGAGTCGTTCGTGCACTCCAGTCCGCTGGACCATCTCCTTCATACGCATGGGACGCTGCCTCTCCCGGCGACTTGACTCTGACACCGGTGTCGGAGTTTAGCGTCGTATCCATGAGTGCTGAACAGGCCGTTCTCGAGCGGAATCTTGATGTGTATGTGCAGGGCAGCGGCCCTGCCCTGCTGCTGGCGCATGGTGCCGGCGGCGGTATCGAAGGCAACTTCGGGCTGGTGCTCGACGATCTGGCGCGGGACCACACGCTGATCGGTCCGCACTACCCAGGAGCGGGCGGCACACCGGTCGCGACCGAACCGCTCGATCCCGACGAGCTCGCAGACGCCCTTGTCGCCTCCGCTGTGGCACGCGGCCACGAGACGTTCGCCATCCTTGGAGAGTCCCTGGGAACCGCCATCGCGGTGCGTGCCGCGACCCGCCATCCCGAACGGGTGACAGGACTGGTGCTCACAGCAGGGTTTCCCGTGGCCGATCCAGTCCTCGCACACGCCTCCCGACTGATCGCCCTTCTCGGCAAGGCGGGCGAGTGGACGGAGGTGGCCCGGCTGGCTTTCCTGGCGTGCCTGTCCGAGAGCCAGTTGAACGGGCTGTCGCCGACCGACGTGGAGGAGGCGGTGGCGCAGGTGGAGGCGTCGATGCCTCCCGGCATGCTCGACCACTTCGACCTTGTCTCCCGCGTGGACGTCCGCGGCGACCTCACCGGCGTGACGGCCCCCGCCCTCGTGTTCGCGCCGACGGGAGACCGTCTGGTGCTCCCGGAGAGTTCCCGCCGCCTCGCTGCGGGAATCCAGGGCGCCACGCTGATCGAACTGCCCGGAGCAGGGCACATCCTCGACGCGGACAACCGGGCGCTCTGGCTCGGCCACGTACGCCGTTTCCTCGCGTCTCTTGGCCCTGTTTCCGCATGACCGCTATGGACGCGCAGGGCCAGGCCGTTGCGCCGCGTGGTCCCCTGGGAAAGCACCGCGGCGGCCTGGCCGTCCTTGCCCTGGCCACCTTCATCGTGGTCACCACGGAGATGCTCCCTGTCGGTTTGCTGTCCACGATCAGCACGAGTCTGGAGGTGTCCGAGTCCCAGACGGGGACACTGCTCACGGCCTATGCCTTCACGGTGGCAATGACTGCGACCGCGTTGACTTCCTGGACCGCGAGCTGGCCGAGGAAGCATCTTCTTCTCGCGGTCGTGGGGATCTTCGCCGCGGGTGCGGTCCTCTCCGGTGCGGCGACGAATTTTGCGCTGCTGGCTGTCGCACGGCTCGTCTGCGGTGCCGCGCACGGCGTGTTCTGGTCCATCGTGGCCGGTTACGCCACAGCTCTCGCCCCTCCGGAACGACCGGGCCGAGCAACGGCGGTCGTCTTCGCCGGAAACTCCGGAGCACTGGTCCTCGGCGTCCCCCTGACCGCTGCGTTGGGCGACGCCGTGGGCTGGCGAGCAGCCTTCTGGCTGGTGGCCTTCGCCGCGCTGCTGATGCTGACAGTGGCCATGAGAGTGCTTCCTCCGGTTCCAGGAAATCCACTAGAAGCCGACCCAGGCCCCCATGCACTGCGCCTGCCTGGTCTCCTTCCGTTGGTGATGACCACGATGGTGCTCGTGCTTGGCCACTTCACTCTGTACAGCTATGTCACCCCGCTGCTCCACAGCATGGGGATACCGGACGGCGCCGGAGTGAGCGCGCTCCTGGCGACGTACGGCGTAACAGGGCTCGGCGGCACGTGGCTTGCGGGTCTCTGGGTGGACCGCGCGCCGTCCGCCGCCATATTCGGAACCACGGGAGCGATGGCGCTGGCGATCGGCCTGTTGGCATTCGGAGCTTCACTGACGCCCGTCGCCGTTGTGGCTGTCGCCGTCTGGGGGATGGCCTTCGCAGCCGCACCGGTGTGCTTGCAGGCGACCGTTCTGCGCATCGCCGGCACGGCTCACGACACAGCCTCGTCCTGGTACGTCGCCGCCTTCAATCTGGGAATCGGTGGAGGTGCCCTGGCTGGTGGCGCTGCGCTTGCCATCGCCGGAGTTCGAGCGCTCGGCTGGGTGGCGCTCGCAGCGGTCTCCATAGCCGCGGCGATAGCGTGGCGCTCAAGCAGACACTGGTGCGTGCAGGACCGGAACGCCTCCCCGGCGTGAACGACGGGCCGTCTCCGCGAGAAACAGGTGCTGCCCTCCACGTCTCACGTACCTTCCGTCACAATGGTGCTGCCCAGCGCAATCGGACGACGGGGGTGTCGTGGACGGGTTGGTCGAGTTCAAGACCGGTGACGGGGCCGTGGTCGCGGTCGAGGCGGTGGAGGAGCGGTCCGGCTCGCGCCTGGTCTCCCGTGGCGACGGCACGGTCCAGGCGGCCCGCACGTTCGAGGGCGCCCTGGACGGAGTGCGGGCAGCGGCCGAGTCCGCGCTGCGAGTCTTCCGGGACGGCTCGCTGAGGCCCGACGGCGTGGAGATCGAGTTCGGGGTGAAACTGGCCGCCGAGACGGGCGCGTTCATCGCCAAGGGCACCGCCGAGGGCCATCTGGTGGTCAAGCTGACCTGGTCCCCGTCCACGCCGGAGGCCGCCTCCGCGCCGCACGTCCCGCCCGCACCGGATGCCGTCACACCGGATGCCGCGTCCGCTCCGGGGGCCGGCGCCGCCTCATGAGGAACGCCGTGGACAGTGCGGCGACGGGCGCCCTGAACAGCGCCGAGTGGCACGCCCGGATCGAGTTACGGGGCCGGGTGGCCGGAGCGGGTTTCCTGGTCACCCCGCGCACGGTGCTGACGTGCGCTCATGTCGTGGGCGACGGCGAGGACCTGACGGTGACCTTCACCGAACGGCCCGGCACCCCGGCCGTCCCCGCCCGGGTCGTCGCGCACGGCGGCTGGAGCGGCGGTGTCACCGACCCCGGCGACCTGGCCGTGCTGGAGCTGGACCGGGAGATGCCGATGGCCCCGGCCGCGCTGGCCCCGGTCGACGCGGCACACGGCCCGACGGCCCGACGGCTCGTCGTCTACGGCTTCCCGGACGGCTGGGACGAGGGCACCCTCGCCGAATGCCGGGTCACGGCACCACAGTTGATCAGACGCGAGTGGTTCCAGCTGGAGGCCTGGCACCAGGGCGGCCAGCCTCTGGCCCCCGGCTTCAGCGGGGCCGCCGTCACCCTGGCCGACACCGGCGAGGTCGTGGGCTTGGTCACGGCCGACTCGGGCAGCGGCGAGGTGCGCACCGGCCGGATGATGCCCACCCAGGTCATGGCCCGCTACTGGCCGGACCTGCAGAGCCTGGTCCCCACCTCCGACCACACCGGCGCCGACCGGGCCCGGCTGCGCGCCCTGGTCGAGAAGGCGGCCCGTGCCGGCGTCGACTGCGACCCGGCGCGGCTGTACACGGCGGCGGCCGACCCGTTCGACCCCCCGCCGCCGCAGGAGGGGTTCGACTCGCTGTGGTCGGCGGCCCTGTTCGTGCTGTGCGAACTCGACGGCCCGGGCGCCGCCCGCACCGTCGCCCGGTTCGCCGACCGGCTCCAGGATCTGCTGCACGCCCCGGCCGTGCAGCCGTCGGCACCCGACTGGTCGCCGATCCTGGTGGAGCTCGGGCACAGCGGGGCGGGCGACGGCCTGGTCCGGGTCGAGGTGTCCGCGTACAGCGAGGGGCGGCGGCACCCCGTCGAGTCCGGCACGGTCGAGCAACACCGGCTGCACGCGTACGTGCAGGAGGGGATCGAGGCGGCCTTCCGTCATCTGACGCCCGGCGCTGACGAGTTGGTCGCGTTCGCGCTGCCCCGGGACTGGCTGGACTGGCCGGTCGACCGCTGGGAGAGCGCCCCGGACGACGACACACCGCTCGGCTGCGTCTACCCGCTGGTCGTCACCGACCACGCCCGCCGCAAGGCCAGCACCCGGCACGTGCTGACCCGGACGTGGAAGCGTCTGGACTCCTGGCCGGGAGCGCGGATGCACCGGGTGGAGTGCGGCGGGCCGGAGGAGCCCGGGCGGCTGCGGTTGCGGCTGCGGCAGAGCGACGCCTGCCTCGCCGGGTTCGGCACCGCCCCGGCCGCCGCCCGCACCCGGCCCCACTTCGACGTCTCGCTCACCGCTCCGGCCCCGGTGATCGTGTGGTCGCGCGGCGGCTGCGGCTCCGGGCAGGAGGAGTGCGCCGGGGCGGACGGCTGCACCGGCAAGGTGTTCCTCGACGCGCTCGACGCCCACGTCATGGCCGTACCGCCCGCCGAACTCCCGCGCCACGTCCTCGCCCTGCGTGAGGAGGCGCTGGCCGAGGAGGACCACTGGGCCCACGGCATCCAGCTGCTCTGGGACGACCCGCGGCTCTTCGCCGACCCGCACGCCGTCACGCCCGCGCACGCGAGGTCGCCGGTGGCCTGACCCGCCCGCACGCGAGGCGACGCGCTTCGGGAAGACACCCGCACGCGAGGCGTCTCGGGAAACACCCGCACGAAAACGGAGAGCGGAGACCACTCCCCATGCCGCACTGGTCCGTCTACACCGGCCGCAACGAGCCGCACGACGGCATCGCCGACCTGCCCGCCCCGCCGCCCTGGCGTGCCTTCGACGGCGGGCCGGCCCTGCCGCCGCCCCACGACGGCGACGACGCGACGGCCGTCTCCCCCGACCGTGTGCACCGGGCGAGGTCGTACGTCGCCGGCGAGGAGAGCGTCCGGCTCGTCAACGCCGCGCTCTGCCTGCGCCGCCCCCTGCTCGTCACCGGCCCACCCGGCACCGGCAAGTCGTCCCTCGCCTACGCGGTGGCGCGCGAGCTGCGGCTCGGCCCGGTGCTGCGCTGGAACATCACCAGCCGCAGCTCGCTGGCGGACGGCCTCTACCAGTACGACCCGCTGTCCCGGCTGTACGCGGCCCGGGAAGGGCAGGAGGGACCCGGCGGTGTCGAGGACCACCTGCGGCTCGGCCCGCTCGGCACCGCCCTGCTCCCCTACGACCGGCCCCGCGCGCTGCTCGTCGACGAGATCGACAAGAGCGACCTCGACCTGCCGAACGACCTGCTGAACGTCCTGGAGGAGGGCCAGTACGAGATCCCGGAACTGGTCCGTGCCGCCCGGCACTCCGGCGACGGCACCGCCGAGGTCCTCGCCGACGGCACGGACACGCCGGTCGCCGTCCGCCGCGGCCGGGTCCGCTGCCGGGCCTTTCCGTTCGTCGTGCTGACCAGCAACGGGGAGCGCGAGTTTCCGCCCGCCTTCCTGCGCCGCTGCGTCCGGCTGAAGCTGCGCCGCCCCGGCCGGGACCAGCTCACCCACATCGTCCGGGCCCATCTGGACACGCCGAGCGATGACGCGGACCGCCTGATCAGCCGCTTCCTGGAGCGGGCCGCCGGCGGCGAACTGGCCACCGACCAGCTGCTGAACGCCCTCTACCTCACGGGAGTGGCGGGCCTGGACGCCGAGTCGCGCGACGACCTCGCCGAGCAGTTGATGCCGTACCTCAGCGCGGCGGCCGACGGCGATGGCTTCTGAGGCCGGATCCGGGCCGTCGCCGGTCGCACGGCTGGCGGCGGCCCTCTCGGCGGCGGGCGCCGCTCCGACGCCCCGGGAGATCGCCGAACTGCTGTGGCTGGCACGCCAGTTGGAGCAACCGGCAGAGGAGCCCCGCGCCGGGAAGCCCCCGGCCGGGCAGCCCGAGACCGGCCGGCCGGCCGCTCCGAAGACCCCCGCCACCGGAGGAGACCCGCCCGGCCCCGCCGAGCAGGCACCCGCCGCCCCCGCACCCGCGCACCCCACCGAGCCCCCGGTCCGGCCCGCTCACGACCGCGTGCCCCTCCGCCTCCCCGCCCCGAGGTCCCCGGACGGTTCGCAGCACCGTCCCGGCGCCGGTGGATCGCCCCTCCTCGCGCCCGCGCCCCCGATGCTCCCCCACCCCCTCGCGTTGCAACGCGCCCTGCGTCCGCTGCAGCGCAAAATGCCCTCCCCGCACGCGCGCCTGCTGGACGAGCGCGCGACGGCCGACCGGATCGCGCGGCTGGGCGCCCACCCGGACGTGTGGCTCCCCGTGCTGCGCCCGGCGCCCGACCGCTGGCTGCGCCTGAACCTCGTGCACGACACCGGCCCCACCATGCCGGTCTGGCGTCCCCTGGTGAGCGAACTGCACGCGGCACTCGCCCAGTCGGGCATCTTCCGCACGGTCACCCTGCACCCGGCCACGCCCGACGGCCGGGCCCGCCAGGTCCCCGTCCTCGACGACGGCCGCACGGCCACCCTCGTCGTCAGCGACTGCATGGGCCCGCAGTGGCGCCCGGGCGAGGCGGGCGAGCGCTGGTACCGCACCCTGCGGAACTGGGCCCACCGCATGCCGCTCGCCGTGGTCCAGCCCCTCCCCGAACACCTGTGGCCCACAACGGCGTTGCTCGCCGAGCCGGGCCTGCTGACGGCCCCCACCACCGCGGCCCCCACGGCGGCCCTCGCGTTCACCCCGTACGACGCGTCTCCGCCCCCGTACGAGGCTCTCCCGCTGCCGGTCCTGGAACCGGGCGCCCCCTGGCTCGCCCACTGGGCCGCCCTGCTCGCCGACCCGGGCGGGGGCCGCACACCCGGCGCGGTGGCCTGGCTGCCGCCCGCTCCCGCACCCCCCGCCGAGCCCGCCCCCGACCTCACCACCGCCTCCCCTGAGGACCTGGTGTTGCGTTTTCGCGCGACCGCCTCCCCCGAGGCCTTCCGTCTGGCCGGGCACCTCGCGCTGGCGGTCCCCTCGGTGCCGGTGATGCGTCTCGTCCAGCGCACCCTGGACCGCGACCCGCGCCCCCAGCACCTGGCCGAGGTGATCCTCAGCGGCATGCTCACCTCCGTCCCCGGCCCCTCCGGCTCCTACGCGTTCCGGCCCGGCGTACGGGAGTTGCTGCTGCGCTCACTGCCCCGCACGGCCCGCGGTCGCACCCGGGAGTTCCTCGCCCGGGTCGGGGGCCTGATCGACGAGCGCGCGGGGCTCGCGGCAGGTCAGTTCCGGGCCGAGACGGGCGACGGACACGGCGAGGCCGGCCCGGCGTTCGCGACGGTCAGCGCGGAGACCGTGCGGCGGCTAAGCGGGACGGACCCGCAATCGGACACAGGTACCGCCGCTCCCACGATCCTCTTCGAGTCCGACGACCTCACCGGCCACCCCGAGGCCCGCATCACCCTCGAGTACGCGGTGCACGAGATGCTCGCCCGCGGCGCGCTCGCCCCCCACCGGTTCGACGTACGCGTCCGCGGCAGCGGCTACGACGTCCACACCGAGCCCGGCACCTACCTCCTCCCCGTGCTGGTCGCCGTCCTGCGCGGCCTGCCCGAGGTGCTCACCGGACTCGTGGACCCACCGCCCCTGACCGTCACGTTCTGGGACCGGCCCGTCCCGCCGCCCGAGCCGCCGCCCGTGCCCGCCGACATCCAGGTGATCGTCTCCCCGGCCGTCTACGAGCAGTTCGCCGCCAGCTCGGCCGCCCATGGCCCCCAGCGCTTCCAGCCCCTCTACCAGGGCGGCGCCACGGACACCCCGCCCGTCGCCTGGTACTGCCCGCTGTCCCCCGCCACGACCCCCGAGCCCGAGGCCCGCGACCTGGTGCAGGGCCCCTTCATCACACGCGACCTGCGCCGGCTCGGCATACCGGCCCCGGGCCGCACGGCCGTCGTCCACACCCGGCCCGACGGCCCGCTGACCCTCCTCAATCCCGCCCGGCCGCACGGCGACGGCAAGACGCGGCTCGTGACGTACTACGAGGTCGACCTCACCACGCACCAGGCCCACCACCAGGTCTCCCTGCCGAGTTCCGGCAAGGGCGTCTTCGCCGCCGCGGTCGAGCTGTCCTGGCACGTGGAGGATCCGGTCGCCTTCGTGCGGGCCGAGGTCGGCCGGGTGTCCGAGCCGTTGCTCGACCACCTGCTGGAGGAGGCTGCCCGCATCACCCGCCGGCATCCGCTGCGCCGGGCGGGCGCCGCCCAGCGCGCGGTCAACGCCGGACTGCGCCGCTGGCCGGTGCCCGGGCTGTCGGTGACGGCGTCGGTACAACTGGACCGGGAGGGTGCGGCCCTGCCCGAACCGCAGGTGGCCGCGCCCGCGCAGCTCCCGCTGCCGCGGCTCCTCGGCGAGGCCGAGACCGTCCTGGTCGGCTTCGACGGCCCGATGACCCGTCTGTTCTCGGCGAGCGCCGCGCGCGAGGCCGTGCTCGGCCTGCTCGCCCTGGTCGACGAGCACCGCGACGCGCGGCACGCCCTGCCCGGCGCGGTGCGGGAGACGTTCGCCCATCCGCTGGACGTGCTGCGGGCTTTCGCGCGGGACCCTCTCGGGCCGTTGCTGCGCGAACGCCTGGACGAGATCGAACTGCGGGCGGTGCCGCACGCCCCGGCGACGCACAACTCCGCGCCCCTGGTCCGCACCCTGCACGCCTCCGGCCGCCGCGTCTGCGTCATCACGGACGTCTGCGCCGAGGCCGTCCCCCGCTATCTGCGGCCCTACGGCGCCCTGCCCGTGGCCGGCGTCCACGGACGCGCCGAGGACCTCGCGCTGCTCACCCCGCACCCGGACTGCATGCTGCGCGCCCTCGACGCCTGCGCCGGGTCGGCCGCGACGGGCCTGGTGATCGGTTCCACGGTCGCCGAGCTCGCCGCCGCCCAGCGGGCCGGGCTGCGTTTCGTCGGCCTCGCCCGGAACACCACCACCGACCGGCAGCTGCGCGAGGCCGGCTGCGAGACCACCGTGACCTCCCTCGCGCCCCTGCTGGAGGCCGCGCACTCCCTGTGACGAGACGGCGAACCCCCCGTTCGGCGGCACCCCGCCCGGCCCCCCACGAAAGGCGGCCCGGCTCCCTGCCGCGCACGATGCGAAAAGAGGCCCGCCGACCCGGCGGACCCACGTCTGCGAGGCCCGCCACCTGGCGGCCCCCCACGGTCTGTGCTCTCGGGAGGACCTGCCATGACCGCCAGTCTGGAGCAGTTGCGCCGCTGCCATTTCGCCGTCGACCTGGGGGCGGCCCGCACACGCGTCTACGTCAAGGGCGCCGGGCTCGTCGTCGACCAGCCGTCCGCCGCCGCCGTGAACACCCGCACCGGCGCGCTGATCGCGGTCGGCGAGCTCGCCGAGAAGATGACGGGGCGCACCCCGCACTACATCCGGGTGGTCCGGCCGGTCTCCGGCGGGACCGTCGTCGACATCGAGATGGCGCAGCGCATGCTGCGGCACCTGCTCGGCGACAAGATGCGCCGCGGCCTGCGCCGCAAGCCGATCCTGCGGGCCGCCGCCTGCACCCCGCACGACGCCGACCCGCTGGCCCAGCGCGCCGCGATCGAGACGCTCGTCGGCCTCGGTGCGCGCCGTGTGGAGCTGGTCGACACGCTCATCGCCGCCGCCGTCGGCTGCGGGCTGCCCGTGGAGCAGCCCGAGGCGACCATGATCATGGTGTGCGGGGCGGCGGCCACCCAGGTGGCCGTGCTGTCGCTCGGCTCCATCGTCACCGCCGAGCGCATCCCGGTGGGCGGGGAGGCCGTCGACCAGGCGATCGTGCAGCACCTGCGCCACGAGCACGAATTGATGCTGCCGAGCCAGTCGGTACGGCCGCTGCAACTGGCCCTGTCCGGCAACGGCCTCACCGCGCAGGGCCCGGCCTCCACGGAGATCCACGGCCGGGACGTCGCCACCGGCCTGGCCCGCTCCGTCCAGGTCGACACCGCGGCCGTCCGGGACGCCATCCAGACGCCGCTCACCGCGATCCTGGACGGCATCGGCAAGGTACTGCGGGCCTGCCCGCCCGACCTGGTCGCCGACCTCGGCGACCGGGGGATCATGATGGTCGGCGGCAGCGCCCTGCTGCCGGGCCTGGACCAGATGCTGCGTCAGGCGACGGGCATGCCGGTGCACATCGCCGAGCGCCCGGACGTGTGCGCCGTGCAGGGTCTCGGCGCGATGCTGGAGGGCCGGATCGCGCCGCTGGCGCTGGACCCGCTGAGCACCTGAGCGTCAGGCGCCGGACCCGGCGAGCACCTGAGCGTCAGGCGCCGGTCAGCGGGCGAACCAGCAGCGCACGGTCGTCCCGGTGTCGCTCCGGTGCACCCGCACCAGGTCGGCGATCAGATTGACCAGCAGGACCCCGCGCCCGCCGCGCTGCTCGCGGGGCACGGGCCGGCGTCCGGCCAGGATGTCCGCGAGCTGCCCCTCGTCGCGGACCTCGCACACCACGTACCCGTCCTCGGCCCACACCCGCAGCACGCCGGAACCACCCCCATGCACCACGCTGTTGGTGGTGAGCTCGGCCGTGGCGAGGGCCAGGTCGTCCAGCTTCACGCCGGCCAGGCCGAGCCGCGCGGCCTCCCCGACGGCCACGTGCCGGGCATGGGACAGCGAGTCGGAGACGAAGGAGAACGTCAGCGCGTCCCGCACCGGCGCCAGCGGCTCGTTGTAGCGGCTGACGACGTCCTCGGGAGCGTACGCGTCGTTGTCCCGCGCCGTGCGGGAGCCGGGGTGGATGACGGCGGGGTGGGTGGCGTACGCGTCGGCGACCATGTGCTCGGGCAGCCGCGCCACGTCGTACGGGCACATGATCGTCGCCGTACGCCCCCGGAAGGCGGCGTTGATGAGCGCCTCGTGCTGGGCGCAGGCCGGGTACTCGGTGTCGGAGCGGCCCGCCCAGACGGGCTCGCCGATGATCCGCACCCGGCGGCCGGCGGGCTGGGCGTCGGCGAAGGCGCGCAGCACGCCGGGGATGATCCGCCCGGGGTTGCGTCCGGCCTCGCGCATGTCCAGCAGCCGCACGGCTCCGGCGGCGTCCCCGAGCGCGTCCCTGATCAGGGCGAGGTTCTTGCCGGGCACGGCGACGGCGACCGGCTCTCCGGCGTCCAGGCCGTCGTGCACGAACGGCAGGGTGCCGTCGAGGTACTCCTGCTCGTCCCGGTAGAAGAGCGCGGGGTGGGCGAAGGGGTCGAGGGGCCCGAAGGGCTCGGTGACGGCAGTGGTCATGACGTCGACACCTCGATTCCCCTCTGGCCCGGCCACAGCAGGTCCAGCGTGCGCCGCAGGGCGGGCGGCGGCCTGCGCACCACGAACCGCCGGCCGTCCCGGAGCTGCCCGGCGGCGGCCGCGAGCGCGCCGGCGCCCGCGACGTCGACGAACGTCACGCCGGACAGCTCCAGGTAGTACACGTCTTCATCCTCGCGAACAGCCTGTTCCAGTACGCCTTCCCAGATCGCACGGGTCGTCAGGCCGACCTCGCCGGCCGCCCGGACGCCCTGCTGCCCGGCCAGCGGGAACACCGCGAGGCCCGGCACCGGGCCGCGAGGGCCGCTCTCCGACAGCTGATGCCGAGTGTTCAAGGCCCTCTCCCGACGCTTCTGGACCACTGCGCTCGTACCCGTACGACGAAAGCTCATTCCCCCAAAGGGTGTGTAGTACGCCGTACGCCGGGCAGGCGCACCTCACACCGACGTCCACGGGGGCGAGTGACGTGGTGCAGTCCGGCGAGCGAGACGAACACGACCGACGAGGACGACAAGGCGGTGACATGACCTCAGCGGCATCACCACATCTCACGGGAGGGCTGGACACCCTGGTCATCCGTGGCCGCGTCGACGCGGACCGCGCCGAGCTCACCCCGCGGGGTGAGCTCGTTCACGGCTGCGCGGACGTCCTGGCCCGGACCCTGGCCGGTATGCCGGCCACCGTCACCCGGGTCGACCTGGACATGGCGGGCGTGCACTTCATGGACACGGCCGGTCTGCAGTTCCTGGACGTGCTGGCCGACCACGGCCGGCAGCGGTCGCTGACGGTGACGGCGACGAACTGGAACGGCCAGCCGCGCCGGATCCTGGAACTGGCGGGCCTGGACACGACGGACCCGCTGACCGGTCTGGCCGTCACGGGCCCGGTTCCCGACGGGCCGCCGACCGCTCCCGCCTCCTCGGCGGTCGCCCTGGAACGCGCGGAGTGCCTGCACGTGCTGCAGGAGGAGGTCGAGCAGCTCCGCCAGGCCATCGCCTCCCGCCCGGTCATCGACCAGGCCCGGGGCATCCTCATGGCCACGCACGGCTGCACGTCCGACGAGGCGTGGCACATCCTGCGCGAGACGTCCCAGCTGTCGAACACCAAACTGCGCGATGTCGCGGCGGCGGTGACGGCGAGCGCGGAAGCGGACGGCCCCCCGCCGTCCCCCGAGCTGCGCACGGCGCTGCAACAGGCTGTCGCGCGGCGCCGCCGGGGCTGAACGGAGAAGGCCACATGGAGGCGGCACGACGGGGCACCCGTACCTCCCCAACCAAGTAAGGGAGTTACTCGTGATCATCGCGGTCGTCATAGCCGGGTGCGTGCTCCTGGCCGTGCTCGCCTTCCTCGTCCCCCGTCTCTCGCGCCACCCCGAGCGCGGCACCCAGCGTTCGCTCGGCGCGGGCGCCCGCGCCGGCAGCAAGGCCCCCGGCGTCCTGGGCAGGCTCTTCAGCAAGCCCTTCCACACGAGCTCCCGCGCGGTGAGCCGCAGCGGCTCGGCCGGCCGCCGCACGCGTGGTCGTATGCCCTTCTGACATACCGCCCGGCCGGACCGCCAGGCATGCTGGTCCGGTACAGCAGGGCAGGCAGAAGGAGACCTTCTCGATGGGCACCGCAGTGCATGTCCCGCAGACGCGGGACATGATCGGGGAGGAACTCTCCGGGGACGAGGCGTTCACCGCGCTGCGGCGCTACGGGGGCCGTCGGCTGCTCGTCGACGCGTTCACCCGGTTCCGCTACGCCGACGGCTTCAGCAACTCCCGCTCCCTCGCCTTCCAGGTGGTCCTCGGGATGGTGCCGTTCACCATCGCCCTGGTCGGTGTCGCCACCACCGTGCACACCGAGAGCGTGGGGCGGATCATCGAACTCACCCTCGGCCGGATCGTGCCCGGCGCCAGCGCGGAGCTGATCGAGGACGCCCTCGACGGCACCGAGCGCAGCGCCGGTTCCGGCGTCTGGGGCGCCGTCGCCATGTGGACGGGCCTGGCCTTCGCCGTACTCAACCTGGCCTCGGCGATGGCCCAGGTCGAGCGGGGCGCCAACCGCATCTACGGCATCGAGCGCGACCGGCCCTTCCTGGCCAAGTACGGCCGTTCCCTGCTCCTCGCCCTCGCCGCGGGCATGCCGATGGTGCTGGGATTCCTCGTGCTCGTCGCGGGCGACGCCGTCGGCAGCGCGGTGGTGGAGACCTACGGCTGGTCCCGCACCTGGCTCGGCTGGTGGGGCGCCCTCGACGTGCCCCTGGGCGTGGTGCTCGCCTGGGTCGCCTCGGCGGTGATCTTCCGCTGGGCGCCCCGCCGGGACCAACCGGGCTACACCTGGCTGGCGTTCGGCTCGGCGGTCCATCTGGTGCTGTGGATCACGGCCACCTGGCTGCTGGCCCTCTACGTCGCCGAGAGCGGTTCCTTCGGCGCGGTGTACGGGCCGCTGACGGCGTTCGTCGCCCTGCTGCTGTGGGCCAACCTGACCGGGGTGGTGCTGTTCCTCGGCATCGCGTTCGCCGCTCAGCTGGAGGCGGCCCGGGCCGGCATCACCGAGGCCGTGCACCCGGACCCGGGACCGGGCCCGTGACGTCCACCGCTGACGCGCGCCCGGCCCCTGTGATCACCGCGCGGAACCAGGACGTATCGTCCTCGGTGTGAGCGACGTGCCCCCCGCGACCAGCGACGTGCCCCCCGCGACCACAGCACCGGCAGACCTCGAAGCGACCCCCACACCCCCCGGACCGGCCGGCCCCTCGGTGACCGGCGACGACCCGGCCCTGCGGGCGGCCTACCGACTGTGCCGGCGCCGGACGAAGGACGAGGACCCGGCGGAGTACGCGCTGATCCAGCTGGTGCCCGCGGCCCTGCGCCCGGCGCTGCACGCCCTGTGGGCGGCCGCCAACGCCCTGGACGACCTGGGCGACGACCGCACCGCGCCCGCCGCCGAGCGGGCCGCCCGGGTCGGGGCCTGGATCACCGCCCTGCACCGCGAACTGCCCACCGGATCGAGCCCGGACCCGGTCCGCCGCGCCCTGGTGGACACCGCGAACCGCTGGCGCCTGGACCTGTCCGAGCTGCGCGACGCCATGGCCCAGGTCCAGGACGACACCGGCGGCAGGCACTTCACCGACTGGGCCGAGTGGCGCACCTGGGGCCGGGACAACCTCCTGCCCTGGTTCGGCCTGGTCCGCACGGTCTTCGACCGGGCCGGCATCCCCGTCGCCCTGCGTCTGGACACCCGGGAGACCTACGAGGAGTTCCTCGACGGCGTCCGGCTCACCGACATCCTCACCGACCTGGCCGCCGACCTCGCCCAGGGCGACCTCCTGCTGCCCGCCGAGGCCCTCGACCTCCACCCCGGGTCGGCGGCCGACCTGGCGCGGCGCCGCTGGAGTCCCGCCGTCGCCGCCCTGATCACGCACCTGACCGGCCTGGCGCGCCAGTGGGTGAGCCACGAGTCGCTCACCCGCGGCATGCACCCCGGCCCCGCCACGGTCCTGCACACGATGGCCGCCCTGCTGCGCGCCCAGCTCGACGCGATCGACGCCGCGGGTCCGGCCCTGCTCCGCTCGCCGCCCCGGCCCGCGCTGCGCACCCGGGCCCGCATCCTCGCCCCCGCCCGGACCCGCGCGGCCCTGGCCTGGAGCCTGACCCCGCTGACGGTGCCGCCGCCGCAACACCCCGGCGCCCACCGGCCCCCGGCACCGGCCCGGCCGGCACCCGCCCCCGGCACCTTCCGGCTGCCGCCGCCCCACCCGAGCGGCGCGCGGCCCCCCGAGATCCCGCCCGGCGATCTGCCCGCCCACGTCGCCGTGATCATGGACGGCAACGGCCGCTGGGCCCAGCAGCGCGGCCTGCCCCGGCACGAGGGCCACCGCGCCGGTGCCGCCGCGGTCCGCGAGGTGGTCCATGGCGCCCTGGACCTCGGCCTGCGCCATCTGACGCTCTACACCTTCTCCACCGAGAACTGGCACCGCGACCCGGAGGAGGTCGACGCGATCCTCGACCTGCTGCGCCGCGAACTGGCCGAGAACCCCTTCCGCGACCTCGACGTCCGGATGCGCTGGCACGGCCGCGCCGGCCGCCTGCCCCCCGACCTGGTCGACGTGCTCCACCTGAGGGAGCGCACCACGCGCGCCCGTACCGGCCTGACCCTGACGATGTGCATCGACTACGGCGGCCGGGACGAGCTCACCCGCACGGCCGCCGCCCTGGCCGGCCGGGCCCGGGAGGGCCGTCTGGAGCCCCACCTGATCGCCGAGGACGACTTCGCGCGGCACCTGCCCCTGGCGGACCTGCCGGACGTGGACCTGCTCTGGCGCACGGGCGGCGAACAGCGCGTCTCCAACTTCCTGCCCTGGCACACGGCCTACGCGGAGCTGCACTTCACGCCCGGCCTCTGGCCCGACACCGACCGCCGCGACCTCTGGCAGGCGCTCACCGCGTACACCCACCGCCAGCGCCACCACGGCGCGACCCCGGCCACGTCCCCCACCGACGGACCGTCAGCAGCCCACTGCTCGACGGCCCCTGCTGCGGGGCCGGGCGGGTGAACCGGATGAGCCGCTCAGGAGCGGCACCGCCCTTCTCGCTCTCCCGCGAGTAGAAACGGTTCTGCGCCTGTAGCGCGGTGGGGCCTGCGGACGCACGGCCAGGGCGGAGCTTGATCCGGCCGGGAACGAAGACCAGCGCCCCAGCTCGGGAGGCGATCTCGACCCCGCCCGCAGCGGACTCCCTTTCCAACCGCGCGGAGGCTCTCCCCGGGTGCTGAGGCAGAGCCTCTACGCCATTCGGGGAGCGGGGCAGCACGGCGACCAGGCCCGCCGCAAAAATTCGAAGCTCGGGTTCTCCGTGGTGGCGCCGATCAGGGGGACGGTGCCGTCCTCGACGTAGGGCAGGAAGCTGTCCTGCTGGGCACGCTTGAAGCGGTGGATCTCGTCGACGAACAGCAGGCAGGTGTGGCTCAGCCGCTCATGGGGAAGCTCGCGGTGCTCATCGGACACGGGGGCGGTCGCGTCTCGGCAGCCGCTCGGCGGCCAGGTCGTAGGAATCTTCGACCGCGTCGGTGACCAGCCGCTCGGTGATGCCGGGGCCAGGCCCGAGCGAGATCCAGTGGCGTTTGTCGAGGTAGCGGCCCGGTGAGATCGAGGGGTAGCCGCTTACATGCGCGCGGGCGTGTTCGGGTTCGCACTTGACCGTGATGATCTGTTCGTCCGGGTCGTCGGTGACGATCAGGAACACTTTCCCCGCGACCTTGTACACGTCGAGTCCCGGGGTGAAGGGGTAGCCGTGGCTGACGTCGGGGAGGGCCAGGGCCACCCGGCGGGCGGTGCCCTGGAGCCGCGCACCCGCCGCGCTCACCGGGCCCCCCGCGTGCCGGTGCCGTAGGTGTGCGGGTCGACAGGCCGCTCAGCCTTGGGCAGGTGAGCGACAACGAGACGATAGGAGTCGGTGACGAGCTCCCTGACGAGTTCCTCGTCGACGCCTTCTCCGCTCTCCAGGGTGATCCAGTGCTTCTTGTTCATGTGGTAGCCGGGGGTGATGTGGCTGTACTGCTCCCGCAGGGCGTAGGCCTCTCCGGGGTCCGCCTTGAGGATCACGACAGGCCGCCCCGGGACATCGGTCATCAGCATGAACACCTTGCCGCGCACCTTGTAGACCTCCCAGTCGGGGCCGAAGGGGTGCTCCAGCTGGGCCCCGGGGAGTTCCTCCGCGCAGTCGGCGGCGATCTTGTGCAAGGCCGATCCATTCATGGGTGGTGAGCCTCCTCAGGTGGTGACGGGCTGCGGCATCGCAGAAGGCGCGGAGCGCGCCGCGCGGGCGCGCCGGCACGTCCCATCCTTCCGCCGCAGCCGATCGGAAGGGCGCTAGGCTGCGGACACGTGATGGTCGACAAGCGACACCGCGACCCGAGCGGAAGCACGGCCGGACCGGCTGCGGTTCCGCTGTACGGTTTCCAGCCCCCGGTCGGTACTCCCTACGGCCTTGAGGTGAGCACCGTCGAGGACTTCTTCGCCCAGCACGACGACTGGCCGTGGAACCCGCCCCGTCCAGGCCGTGCCACCTTCCACTACCTCATCGCGGTCACCGAGGGTGAGCTGCTCCACGACGTCGATCACGTCACGCGGACGGTCGCCGCCGGCCAGTGGCTGTGGGTGCGTCCGGGGCATGCGCAGTGCTGGCATCCGCCCGGCGCGGCCCGCGGCCCGTTCATCCTGTTCGAACCGGATGTAGTGCGGCCCGACGTAGCCCGTCTTCTGGCCCCGCTCACCGCGCACGAGGCCCCTGCCGTGCTCAGCCCGCGCCCCGACGACACCGCCTGGCTCCAGCAGACGGCACTCCAGCTCCTGGACGAACACCGCGCCCTGGGGCGCCGCCCCCTCGACATCCACCACGCCCTGCGGCGCAGCCTGCTCGAATCACTGCTGCTGCGCCTGGCCGACTCCCCGGGCATCGCCCCCATCGGCACGGCCACGGCCCACGCGGGCCGCGCCGACCGGTACCGGCGCTTCCTGGACGCCTTGGAGCTGCACTTCCGCGAACTCCACCAAGCCGCAGACTACGCCGAGTTGCTCGGCTGCTCGGTCCGCACCCTCAGCCGCGCCGCCCAAGACGCCACCGGCAAGGGAGTACGTGAACTCATCGACGAGCGGCGCCTCCTCGAAGCCCGGCGCCTGCTGAGAGGAGCCCGATGGGATGCCCGTACCGTGGCCGTGCACCTCGGCTTCACCGATCCCGCGAACTTCGGCCGCTTCTTCCGCGACCGCACCGGCCTCACCCCGTCCGCCTTCGCGGCCGGCGAATCCCCGATTCTCCCCCCTCGCTCCCTTGGTTGACGAGATCTCGGTGGTTTCCGGCTGGGTCTCAGTCGATGGCCTCGATGGCGACGTCGACCGCGCCGCCGTACTTCTTGAGAGCATCGGCCCCAAGTGGTCGATTTTCCCGGGGATCACGATGCCGGGGTCGGGGATGGACTCGCCGTCGTGGTCATAGCAGACGGCGATGTCGGGGCCAGGTGACCAGTAGGCGATGTCGCCGATCTCGTAGCTGAACCGCGGCTCGCCTCCCACGGCGAGAGACCGGGACAGGTGACCGTACGCCTCGCGCTTGATGCCCGTGCGGGCCGCGTGGAGTGGCGGCTCAGTCGGTGGTGAAGCTGGACAGCATCGCGGCCGGGAGGCGGCTGCCTGCCGAGCCGTGGGGAAGGATCTCGGCGATGCGGGCCAGATCGGTGGCGGAGAGCTGGACGTCGGTGGCGCCGGCGTTCTCCTCGAGGCGCTTGGTGCTGCGGGTGCCGGGAATGGGCGCGACGTCCTCGCCCTGGGCGAGCAGCCAGGCCAGCGCGAGCTGGGCGACGGTGATACCCGCGGTGTCGGCCAGGTCCTTGAGCTGCTCGGTGGCGTGCAGGTTGTACGTGTAGTTCTCGCCCTGCCAACGCTCGTCCCAGCTGCGCATGTCGTCCGCGGGGTATTCGCCGGCGGGCTTGACCTGGCCGGTGAGGAAGCCGCGACCGAGCGGGGAGTAGGGCACCAGGCCGACGCCGAGTTCCCGCAGAACGGGAAGGATCTTCTCCTCGACCTCCCGCTCGAAGAGCGAGTACTCGTACTGGAGCACGGAGACCGGGGTGACGGCGTGGGCGCGCCGGATGTACTGGGGGCCGACGTTGCTCAGACCGAAGTACTTCACCTTGCCTTCGGTGATCAGTTCGCCGACCACGCCGGCGACCTCCTCGACCGGAACGTCCGGGTCGGAGATGTGCTGGTAGAAGAGGTCGATGTGGTCGCTCTGCAGGTAGCGCAGGCTGTTCTCGGCGACCTTGCGGATGTTTTCCGGGCGGCTGTTGAAGCCGGGGCTGAGCGCCGGGGCGGTCATGTCGAAGCCGAACTTGGTCGCGAGGACCACCTCGTCGCGGAAGTCCCGGGCCTCAGTCGTCCAGGACGACGACGTGCTTGCCCGGCGTTGTGCCGGACTCGACGTCGGCCTGGGCGTCACGGACCTGTTCCAGGCCGTGGTAGACCTTCGCGACCGGGACGTTGAGGCGTCCTGCGGCGATGGCCTGGAGCTGGTGGGCGAAGACGTCGGCCGGGAGGTCGGCTGCCTGACCGCCGTAGGACGTCAGCCGCACCCCGCCCGGGATCATGAACGGGCTGAAATCGGGGATCGTCCACTGGCCCGCCAGGGCTCCGGTGAAGCAGACGGTGCCGTGCCGGCGGACGGTGCGGAGGGTGTCGGCGAGGACCGAGCAGCCCACCAGCTCCAGTACGGCGTCGACACCCTCCGGCATCAGCTCGCGCACCTGGTCGGCGATCGTGCCGCTGTCGACGAGGGGATGGTCGACGCCCGCGGCCCGCAGGTCCCCGGCCCGTTCCGGGCTGCGGGTGGTGGACAGCACGGTGGCTCCGAGGTCCTTCGCGATCGTGGCCGCGCTCAGCCCGACCGTGGAGGTGCCGCCGCGGATCAGCAGCGTCTGCCCGGCCTTGAGGTCCAGGCCGGTGGTCAGCGATCCGTAGGCGGTCTGGAACATCTCCGGCAGCGCACCGACGACCTCCCACGGCAGACCGGACTCGAACGGGATGACCTGCCCGGCCGGAACGCTCACGTACTGGGCGTACGTGCCGTCGTAGGAGCGGCCCATGCCGCCCATCATCGTGGCCACCTGCTGTCCCGGCCGCAGCCCGCTGTCCTCATCGGCCTCATCGACCACGCCGACGCCCTCGATGCCGGGCACACGCGGGTAGCCGACCTCCGCATCCGACTCGCCCTTGCGGGTGGTGACCTCGGACTCGTTGACGCCGAACGCCTTCACCCTGATCCGCACCCAGCCGGGCTTTCGTGCGGGCACCGGCACATCCTGGATCTCCAGTGCGTCGAGGCCGCCGGGCCGGGTGACGACGACGGCCCGCATCGTGGCTGGTGCGGCCTCGCCGGCTGCTGTCGGTTGGCTCATGCCGGATTCCTCACTCTGTTCGCCCCCGTGGTGCGCGGTTGGGTATCAGCCGATGCCTGTCAGGGGCGGTCGATGCCCTCCCACAGGTCGAGGGCCTGCTGATAGTGGGTGGTGGCCTCGAAGGGAGGGTTGCCGACGCTTTCCGAGGTGGGCCGGTTCGTGACGGCGGGCCACAGCCGGGGCTGCTCGCCGGTGGCGAAGTCGAGCACGATGTCGCGGATACGCTTGTCACGCTCGGCCTGTTCCGCGCTGCGGCCCGGCCGCTCCTGGCCGACCAGCGCGTACATCTCGGTGCCGTGCACGGCGGGCGCGCCCTCGGCGGGCCCGATCAGAAGGAGATGGGCGTTGCCGCCCGCCGCGGTGTGCGCCAGGGCGCCGCGGGCTGCGGGGAGCCCGAAGATGTAGTCCGACAGGAGTGCGGCGCGGACTTCGGCAGGGGTGCGGCCGCCCTGGTCGTAGGCGTCGACGATCTTCTTGGCGCGGGAGCGGGGAATGCGCCACCCGGCGACCTCGTCGACGATGCGGTCGACGGTGTGCGGGTCGAACCGGTCGAGGTCGTTCGCCACCCACCAGCCCATGTCGTCACTGGCCATGCTCAGCAGCACGTCGACATCACGGTGTGCGCCCGAGGCGAGTTCGTCCATGGGGTGGGCGTGCAGCACCGCGCCGGGCTGTCCGGCGTCCAGGACGACGCCGAGGCTCTTGCTGTCCATCCCGCCACGGACTCCGAGGTCCGTCGGGGTGACCTTGTGCAGGGCGGCCACCAAGGAGGCCGTATCAAGGTCGAGCAGCTTCTCCGGGTCGTCCGCGACGCCGAGCTCGGTGACGAACCGGTGGGCGAGTTCCTCGGCCCACCAGGCCGGCTGGAGACGCGAGGGCCCGGCGGAGAAGCCGGCCAGTCGCCGGTACAGGCCGCCTGCGGAGGCGGCGCCGAGCAGCCCGAAGGTGGCATAGGCGCCGCCGCTGTGGCCGTAGACGGTGACGTTGTCGGGGTCGCCACCGAAGTGGGCGATGTTCCGCTTGATCCAGGTCAGTGCGGCGATGACATCCTGCAGACAGAGGTTGCTGGCTTCGGCGAGCCGCCCGCCGTACTGCGACAGCGAGAGCGCACCCAGCGCGCCGAGCCGGTAGTTGACCGACACACCCACCACGCGCCCCGTCGCGGCGAGGCCGGAGGCGTTCGAGGTGATCTGCGTGTTCGCGCCGTACTCGAATCCGCCGCCGTGGATGTACACGGCCACCGGAAGCGCCGTCCCGGCCGGCTGCTCAGGAGCCCAGACGTTCAGGTTCAGACAGTCCTCGCCCATCCCGCTGTCCGCTTCCAGCCAGTCGCCGCTGTCGGGCTGGACAGAGACGACGCCCTTGCGGTCATAGGGACGGTTCGGATCGAAATCCGCGACCACGGGGCGACGGTACCGCTCGGCGGTGGCGTACGGGATTCCCCACCAGGACCGCACCCGGGGTGCAGTCGGGGCCTTGGGAGCGGTGGCGGTCAAGGCATGTCCTTCCAGCGCGATTCGGGTGTTCGCGCGGTGCTTCGGCGGCTGGTTGCTCGCGGTGACGTCTCCCATCGTTTCCAGGGATCCGGCGAAACGCCCGGCGGGTGGCGGTCACCCGATGGTCACCAGGTGACACTTCGGCAACAGGATCTCGGTGCAAGCCATGAGCTTCTCCTGCATGGCCGACGGCCGGATCGTCGGCCAACGGGCCGGCCTGACCTCCCGCAAGAGGTCGGTCTCTTCTTCTTGATCCGGCGTCTTCGCCCGAACAGCGCCCGCTGCGGTGAGAGCTGTACTCCCTAGGGGTGCGGTGTTGCGGCTGCTGAGGCGGTCGAGGGAGATGCGCAGGAGGAGGCGGCACTCCTGGCCCGGACAGCTGTCACCGGTCGTCAGGGCGGCCCGGCCCAGGGAGCTGTTGCACAGAACCAGACCTCGGCGGTGAGATCGGGGCACAGCGGGCCGTCGTTCGTCACGAGCCTCGCCCGGCTCGCGATCGCGGTCGGCCGACGTCCTCCTGTCCACATCCCGCGGTCTCCAGACCCTGGCAGAGACGGCCGCCGCGCTGTCGGGCAAGGTCGTGCTCGACATCGGAGCGTCCGTGACGCACCGTGCGACGGACCCGGGGACTGCTGGTCGGCCTCGTCGAGCCTCGGCGCGTCCCAACTCGGACCTCGAACTCACGAGCAGCGGATTCAGCTCCGTGGGCCAACGCCCTGAATCCACACCTCAGATGAGACGTTTCCGCAGGTCAGAGAGGTGCACAGTGGGGCGGGTGGGACTCGAACCCACGGCCGACGGATTATGAGTCCTTGCGGGTGTTTCGCTCCCGTCCGGGTTCCTTCCCTTACCTTCCTGTTTGTGCAGGTCACAAGGGTGGCGACCGCCGCTTCCTGCTCCGGTCTTCCTGATCGTTACCGGTCCTTCCGTCCACTGCGTGTCCACTACGGGCCCACCATGCAGCCCTCCGCACGGCTACGGTTCCCTCTCGCCTTGCGCAACCGATCCCTCTCCGGCTTCTCCATCTGCCACACGGCGACGACTTTGTGTGGGAAGAGAGACCCGGTGCGGCCCTGTCCGCGAATCTCTGACGACGGCCATGCGGCACCCGCCGAATGCGCCATGCTTGGAGGCCGTACGGCACGGCGCGTCTCGCCCAGCCTGTGGGCGCGAAGCGTGGCGTTTCCCTCAACGAGGTGCACTGATCAGTGAAGTCCGGTAAGTCGACCCTCGCAGCATGGCTCCACCGCCTCAGCGCCGAACACTTGGAGCGGGTACTCGCGGCACGGCCGGACGCCGTGTCCCCGCCGGAGCCCCGCTCGGTGAGCGAACTGGCCGAACGCCTGCAACGCCCGGGCTCGGTCGCGCTCGCGCTGCCCCGGCTCCCGCTGCCCGCCCTGCAGACAGCCGAGGCACTGGCGGCACTGGGTGCGCCGGCCTCTCGGGACGTCCTGGCCGACCTGCTGGACGCGACGGAGGGCCGGGCCGCACGCGGTCTGGAAACGGCGCTCCAGACGCTGTCCACGCATGCGCTGGTCTGGCCGGACCGCGAGGGAGCCCTGTGCATGGCCGCGCCCCTGCGGCAGGCGTGGGACACGCCGCTCGGGCTGGACCAGCCGCTGGCGGCGCTGTCGAAGGACACGACCTCCGAGGAGTTGCGCCGCATGCTCACAGCTCTGGGCGTGCGGCCTCCCGGCACCAAACCGCAGCGCCTCGCGTCGCTCGTGGAGCACCACAGCGACCCGGCACGTGTCGCCGCGGTGGTAGCCCAGGCACCGGCCGACACCCGGAAACTGCTGAAACGCAGGGCGGACCCCGCGTACCGACCCCAGGCATTCGTCCTCTTCGGGAGCCAGCCCGCTTCTGAACCGGGTGCGCGCTGGGCGCTGGAGCGGGGGCTGCTGGTCCAGCATCGATACGGCTACGGCCCCGCACGGATGCCCGCCGAGGTGACGCTCGCGCTGCGCGGACCAGGCTGGCATCCTCCGTTCGACCCCGCGCCGCCCGTCACACCCCTGGTGCCCGTCTCCCCGGCAGAAGTCGACAGTGAGGCGTCCGCCGCGGCCACGGCGTTCGCCGCCCACGGCGCCTCGGTCCTGTCGGTGTGTGCGACGGCTCCGCCCGCCCGGCTGAAGTCCGGCGGCGTCGGAGCACGCGAACTGGCCAGGATCGGCAAGGCAGCACGCTGCGAGGAGACCGTCGTACGTCTCACCCTCGAGACGGCGTACGAAGCCGGTCTCATGGCCCGTGACGGCGACCGGGTCGCGACGACGGACGCCTACGACACCTGGGCCGAGTCGGAGCCCGCGGAGCGACTTCCGGTATTGCTGCACGCCTGGTGGACACTTGGGCTCACCCCGTCGCAGGCCCGCGACAACGACAACAAGGTGCTGCCCGCCCTGGCCGGGACCCCGTCCTGCGCCGGCTGTCTCCAGGCCCGGAAGGGGCTGCTCACCGCCGCTTCCCGGCTTCCGGCCGGGCAAGGCGCGAAGAACGCAGCCGAACTGGGTCCTCTTGCCCACTGGTCACGGCCACTCGCCGAGGTGCTGCCACAGGACGCGATGCCGTTCGCCACCGTGATCCGGGAGGCGGAGGTGCTCGGTGTCCTCGCTCGCGGTGCGCTGTCCCCGATCGGTGCCGCTCTGCTGGCCGACAGCACCGAGGAACTGGCCGCCGCCTGCTTGCTTCCCGCCGCCACCGCGACGGCCCGCTTCGGCAGCGACCTGACCGCTGTCGTCACCGGCACGCCCGCCGCGCGGCTGGTCACGCTGCTGGACTCGGTCGCCGACCGGGAGACCAGCGGCACGGCCTCGCTGTGGCGGTTCAGCCCGGCGAGCGTCCGCCGCGCCCTGGACGCCGGCCATCGCCCGGACTCCATCGAGGCCGACTTGGGTGCCGTCGCCGTGGGCCCGGTGCCCCAGCCCCTGTCCTACCTGATCACGGACACGGCACGCAGCCACGGCCGGATCCGCATCGCCTCGGCCGCCTGCGTCATCCACGGCGAGGAACCCGCCCTCCTCACCGAGATCGCCGCCCACCGCAAACTCTCCAAACTGGGCCTGCGGCACCTTGCCCCGACCGTCCTCGTCAGCCGCACCCCGCTGGAGAAAACCCTCGCCGCACTGCGGACCGAGGGATACGCGCCGGTCGCGGAGACAGCCGACGGAACCGTGCGCGTCGAACGGCCCCGCAGTCCCCGGGCGACCGCGCCGGTACCGCCCCCGCGCAGAGCGGTCAGCAGGCCCAGCACCCCATCCCGCACGACCGCCACCCCGAAGCAGGCCGAGCTGGCCGCGCTGGCCACCCGACTCGCGGTCGCCCCACTGACCCATCCCGCCCCCGACCCCTGCAACGGCATCCTCTTCGCCACCGATACCGAAGAAATCATCGCCGGATACGCGACCCAGATCCCCCACGCCGATGTCCGCCAACTCGCCCACGCCGTCGACAGTGGGACGGCGGTCACCATCGAGTACGTCGCCACCACGGGAAGCCGCACGATCCGCACCATCAGCGGCCTCGACCTCGACCCTCCGTATCTGTATACCTGGTGTCATCTACGCGATGCGGAGCGGGTGTTCACTCTGTCGCGGATCCACGCGGTGATGCCCCCGGCATAACGCCCGGGCGATGGGCCCGACGTGCGAGGCGGCCGCACCCATCCCGGAGGGTCGTCGGCACTCGCGTTCCGGCCGTTCCGCTGGGATACCGAATGAGCGGCACCGTCCGTCGCCGACAGCCTATGGTAGTAACATGTACTACATGGAAACCACTGCCCGCGAGTTCAATCAGAAGTCCTCGCAGATCCTTGCCGCCGCGGCCCGTGGCGAGACCGTCACGGTCACCAAGAACGGCACCCCGGTGGCTCGGGTCGTACCGATAAGCGACACCGACATCCCCCCGTACCCGACCGACCCCATGGGGGACCTCGACCTGCCCGACCTCGGCCTGCCCGATCTCACCGACGACGAGATCGAGGACACGCTCAAGGGGATGGGCGCGTGACGATCATCGCCATCGCCGACACTAACGGCCTGTACCGCCTGCTCGACCCGAACCTCACCGGCCATCAGGAGCACAAGAAGGCACTGGCAGCGACCAGCCACCTGATCATCTCCCCCCTGGTTCTGGCCGAGCTGGACTACCTGATCGCGACACGCGCCGGAGCCCGCAAAGCTCTGGCGGCGGCCCGGTTCATCGAACGCAACGTAGCGACGCGCCGATTCGAGGTGCCGCCTGTCAGCACGCACCTGAGTGCGGCGATCGCGGTCGCAGAGGGGTATGCCGACGCCGACGGCGGCAAAGGCATCGGACTGACCGACGCCATGAACGTCGCCCTGGCCGCCGCCTACCGCACCGACGCCCTGCTCACCACCGACCATCACTTCCGCATGGTCCGCCCCCTGACCGGCCATCCCGCCTTCCGGCTCCTACCCGACGACCTGTAGCCCGCACCGCTGGCGCGACACCCAGCACCAGCCGATCACGTCGGTGCGGCGTGCTCCTGGCACAGCCGCTTCCGTCAGGTCGCGGCGAAGACAGTCGGCCAGCGTGCGACCTCGCCGTTGGTCAGCACGAGCAGGGCGCGCTTCAGCGTGATCCCAAGCCGGGGCAGCGGAGGCCACGCGGGGGCCTCGTGTCCACTCAAACTCGGGTACAGGCAGCAATGACGCCTGCTGCGTGCCGCCTGCCGGCGCGCTCGGTCAGGGCTGTCTACAACGGCGTTGGCCACCGCCCTGCTGTGCCGCCTGGGCGGAGCTGGCATACGTGGTGCCTGCAAGCCAACCGCGTTGCAGGAAGGACCAGATGCCTTCCGGGGTGGAGGTCGGGCGCGCAGGGCGGCACGTAGTACGCGGTAGCCACGTGCGGGGTGGCGCCTCACTCACCCGCGGCTTTCATGGTTCCGCTATGACCGAAGCGGCTTTTGAACTCGGACAACCGACCCGACGATCCTCTTCCTCCTCGAACCGGCCATGCCGCTCTCCGACCAGCTCCACGCCCTCGCGTCCACTGTACGTCCACTGGATCTTGGATCGCAGAGCCACCAGGCGGCCTCCAGTGCACCCGAACGCTCGCGTCACTGCAGGTCAGAGCCCTGCCAAGATCAGACAGGCGATCCCCTGCAGCTTCGGACCGTAAGCCTGAGCAGCGGATTCAGTCCGTTCAGCCCGAGTTGACGTTGCAACACCACAGAAGGGACGTTTCCGCAGGTCAGAAGCCTGCACAAGTGGGGCGGGTGGGACTCGAACCCACGGCCGACGGATTATGAGTCCGCTGCTCTAACCGGCTGAGCTACCGCCCCATAGCGGCGTGTCGCGTACATGTGTGCGCGCCGTCTGCCGCAGCATAGCCGCTCATACGATCTCCTGCTTCGGCTGGGCGGCTGCGCACGGCCTACGTGAGCTTGAGGACTGCGCCGGGTGCCGCGCGGTTCCCGGGACAGCGGATCGGACATGAAAAAGGACCCCTGAGAGGGGTCCTCGTTCATCCTGCTCCCCCGACTGGACTCGAACCAGTAACCTGCCGGTTAACAGCCGGCTGCTCTGCCAATTGAGCTACGGAGGACCGAGCTCCCCGGACTGGACTCGAACCAGTAACCTGCCGGTTAACAGCCGGCTGCTCTGCCAATTGAGCTACCGAGGAAGGTCTCGTATTGCATCGAACGTACCTACCTGGGTATCCGCCAGGGGGCGCGCGTTCGCTGCGACACATACATTAGCGCAAGCAGGGGGGTGCTCCGCCAATCGGTACTCCCCGGCACCGACGCCGCACCGGAGACCTACGCAAGGAAAGGGTGGCCGCCATGCGTTACCGGCTCACGTTCGTCGCCGGAGTCGTCCTGGGTTACGTGCTGGGCACGAGGGCCGGACGCGAGCGCTACGAGCAGCTCAAGAAATCAGCCCGGCAGTTCGCTCAGAACCCCGCCGTCCGCAACACCGCGGAGACGGCGGCCCATCAGGGCCGCGAGTTCGCGGGCAAGGCGTACCACGTGGTGAGCGACAAGGTCGGCGACCGCGTCCCCGACTCGGTGACGGAACGCGTCCGCCACCTCCGCGACCGAGCCACCCACAACGGCGGCGAGGACGACTGGGGCACGAGCAATACCTGATCTTCTTGATGCCGAGCAGCCTCGCGCCCCTGGAAAGGAGCGCGGGGCTGTATCGATGTGCGGCTCCGCCGCGTGGGCGCGACCAGCCACGACGAGCCCGCACCCGAAACCCGGCGACACCCCCCACGGCGTCCACGGCTCCAGCCGGCGCGGCGGTACGGCAGAATTTTGGCCATGGGGATAGTCGCCGGGTTGGACAGTTCACCCGATTTCACTCGTATCGTCGTCTGTGACACGGACTCCGGAGCCGTGCTCAGGCAGGGATATGCGCCGCATCCGGTGGAGAGCCCCGAGGGCGGCGGCCGGCCGTCGGACGTCGATCCGCAGGCCTGGCTGCTCTCGTTGGGCGAGGCCGCGGGCGGAGGGCTGCTGGAGGGCGTGCAGGCGATCGGCGTCTCGGCGCAGCAGAACGCCGTCGTGCCGCTGGACGCGCAGGGCAACACCGTGCGGCCGGCGATGGTCGGCGGCGACAAGCGCACACAGGTCGCCGCGGCCGATCTGGTCGACGCGCTCGGCGGGCGCGAGGCGTGGGCGCAGGCGGTGGGCTGTGTGCCGCAGGCCGCTCAGCCGGTCACCAAGCTGCGCTGGCTGGCCCGGACCGAGCCGGAGAACGCCCAGCGCACCGCGATCCTCCTCCAGGCGCACGACTGGCTGGTGTGGCAGTTGCTGGGCCGGCCGGTGCGGAGAACCACCGACCGGGGCGGGGCGTCCGGCACCGGCTACTGGTCGGCGGCGACCGGCGGCTACCGGCCGGACCTCGTGGAGCTGGCCCTCGGGCACCAGGTGATGCTGCCGGAGGTGATCGGCCCGGCGGACGCCGCCGGTACGACGCCGGAGGGGCTGCTCATCTCCGTGGGCACCGGCGAGACCATGGCGGCGGCGTTCGGTCTGGGCATCGGCCTCGGCGACGCGGTGGTGTCGCTGGGCGCGTCCGGGTCGGTGATGGCCGTACACCCCGAGGCGCTGGTCGACGGGTCCGGGATGATCACCGCGCTCGCGGACGCGACCGGCATGCACCTGCCCGTCGTCACCACGCTGAACGCCGTACGGACGCTGCGCGGGGCCGCCGAGCTGCTGGGGCTGCCCGATCTGGAGAGTCTGTCCGACCTCGCGATGAAGTCGACGCCCGGGTCGCACGGGCTGGTGCTGCTGCCCTATCTGGAGGGTGAGCGGACGCCGAACCTGCCGCACACCGCCGGGACGCTCGCCGGGCTCAGGCGCGAGTCGATGAAGGCGGAGCATCTGGCGCGGGCGGCGTTCGAGGGGATGCTGTGCGGGCTCGCGGACGCGCTGGACGTGCTGCGCGGCCGGGGTGTGGAGGTGCGGCGGGTGTTCCTGCTCGGGTCGGCCGCCGAACTGCCCGCCGTGCAGGCCGCGGCGCCCGCGCTGTTCGGGACGCAGGTCGTGGTGCCGCAGCCCGCCGACTACGCGGCGATCGGCGCCGCCCGTCAGGCGGCCTGGGCGCTCGGGGCATCGCAGGGCACGCTCGACGTGCGGAACCCGCCGGCCTGGCAGGGTGCGGTGGCGCAGGTGCTGGAGCCCGGGGACGAGCTGGCCGTGGGGCAGGCGGTGCGGCAGCAGTTCGTTGCGGTGCGGGAGCAGACGCACCCGGGGGCCTTCTGACGGGTTTGACCGCCTGTTGGGTTAATTCGCTTGAGGTAACGCCGGTGGAGTGTTCGACGATAGGGGCCAGGGGCAACCACTCGCCCCGTCGTCCACTCCGAGAGAAGCAGCGTGCTCATACGACTTCTGCGGACCTGTCTCAGGCCCTACAAGAGACCCATCGCTCTACTGGTGCTGCTGCAGTTCCTGCAGACCTGCGCCACGCTCTACCTGCCCACGCTGAACGCGGACATCATCGACCAGGGTGTCGTGAACGGCGACACCGGCTACATCCTGGGCTACGGCGGCCTGATGATCGGCATCTCGCTGGTCCAGGTCGTGTGCAACATCGGCGCCGTGTACTACGGCGCCCGTACGGCCTCGGCGCTGGGGCGGGACCTGCGGGCGTCCGTGTTCGACCGGGTGCAGTCGTTCTCCGCGCGTGAGGTCGGTCACTTCGGGGCGCCGTCGCTGATCACCCGGACGACGAACGACGTCCAGCAGGTGCAGATGCTGGCGCTGATGACGTTCACGCTGCTGGTGTCGGCACCGATCATGTGCGTGGGCGGCATCGTGCTCGCGCTCGGTCTCGATGTGCCGCTGTCCGGGGTGCTGGTGGCGGTCGTGCCGGTGCTGGGCATCTGCGTGACGCTGATCGTGCGGCGGCTGCGGCCGCTGTTCCGGTCGATGCAGGAGCGGCTGGACTCGGTGAACCGGGTGCTGCGCGAGCAGATCACCGGCAACCGCGTGATCCGCGCCTTCGTCCGGGACGAGTACGAGCAGCAGCGCTTCCGGAAGGCCAACACCGATCTCACCGACTTCGCGCTGGGCACCGGCAACCTGCTCGCGCTGATGTTCCCGATCGTCATGACGGTGGTGAACCTGTCGTCGATCGCCGTGGTGTGGTTCGGCGCGCACCGGATCGACAGCGGCGGGATGCAGATCGGCGACCTGACGGCGTTCCTGGCCTATCTGATGCAGATCGTCATGTCCGTGATGATGGCCACCTTCATGTTCATGATGGTGCCGCGCGCTGAGGTGTGCGCCGAGCGCATCCAGGAGGTGCTGGACACCTCCTCCAGCGTCGTGCCGCCGACGGCGCCGGTGCGGGAGCTGCGCCGGCACGGGCATCTGGAGCTCCGCGGGGCGGGCTTCCGCTATCCGGGTGCCGAGGAGCCGGTGCTGCGGGCCGTGGACCTGGTGGCCCGGCCGGGTGAGACGACCGCCGTCATCGGCTCGACCGGCAGCGGCAAGTCCACGCTGCTCGGGCTGGTCCCGCGGCTGTTCGACGCGACCGAGGGGCAGGTGCTCGTCGACGGTGTCGAGGTGGCGGAGATCGAGCCGAAGCTGCTCGCGAAGACCGTCGGGATGGTGCCGCAGAAGCCGTACCTGTTCGCGGGGACGGTGGCGACCAACCTGCGCTACGGCAATCCGGACGCCACCGACGAGGAGCTGTGGCACGCGCTGGAGGTGGCGCAGGCCAAGGACTTCGTGGAGCGGCTGGAGGGCGGGCTCGACGCGCCGATCGCGCAGGGCGGGACGAATGTCTCGGGTGGTCAGCGCCAACGGCTCGCGATCGCCCGGACGCTGGTGCAGCGGCCCGAGATCTACCTCTTCGACGACTCCTTCTCCGCACTCGACTACGCCACGGACGCCGCCCTGCGGGCCGCGCTGGGGCAGGAGACCGCGGAGGCGACCGTGGTGATCGTCGCGCAGCGGGTGGCGACCATCCGGGACGCCGACCGGATCGTCGTCCTGGACGAGGGCCGGGTCGTCGGCACCGGCCGGCACCACGAGCTGATGGCGGACAACGAGACCTACCGGGAGATCGTGCTCTCCCAGCTGACGGAAGCGGAGGCTGCCTGATGGCGGGGCCCATGGGGCGGATGATGGCCGGGGGCGGCCCCGATTCCCGCTCGCTCGACTTCAAGGGGTCGGGCAAACGGCTCGTCGCCCAGTTCCGGCCGGAGCGGATCACCATCTACGCGCTGCTGCTGTGCGTGGTGCTCAGCGTCGGCCTCAGCGTCGTCGGGCCGAAGATCCTCGGCAAGGCGACCGACCTGGTCTTCGCCGGCATCGTCGGGCGCGGCATGCCGGAGGGGGCGACCAAGGAACAGGTCCTCGACTCGATGCGGCAGCGCGGGGACGGCGACGTCGCCGACATGCTGCGCAGCACCGACTTCACCCCGGGCGAGGGCATCGACTTCACGGCCGTCGGGCATGTGCTGCTGCTGGCGCTGGGCGTGTTCACGGTGGCCGGGCTGCTGATGGCGGTGGCGACGCGGCTGGTGAACCGTGCCGTGAACCGGACCATGTTCCGGATGCGCGAGGACGTCCAGACGAAGCTGTCGCGGCTGCCGCTGTCGTACTTCGACAAGCGCCAGCGCGGTGAGGTGCTGTCCCGGGCGACCAACGACATCGACAACATCGGTCAGACCCTCCAGCAGTCGATGGGGCAGCTCATCAACTCGGTGCTGACCATCATCGGCGTGCTCGCGATGATGTTCTGGGTCTCCTGGATCCTCGCGCTGGTCGCGCTGGTGACCGTGCCGCTGTCGTTCGTCGTGGCCACGCGCGTGGGCAAGCGGTCGCAGCCGCACTTCGTGCAGCAGTGGCGCTCGACGGGCCAGCTGAACGCGCACATCGAGGAGATGTACACGGGCCACACCCTGGTGAAGGTGTTCGGGCGGCAGGAGGAGTCGGCGCAGCAGTTCGCCGAGCAGAACGACGCGCTGTACGAGGCGGGGTTCAAGGCGCAGTTCAACAGCGGGGTCATGCAGCCGCTGATGATGTTCGTGTCGAACCTCAACTACGTGCTGGTCGCGGTGGTCGGCGGACTGCGAGTGGCCTCCGGCACCCTGTCGATCGGCGATGTGCAGGCCTTCATCCAGTACTCGCGGCAGTTCTCGATGCCGCTGACGCAGGTCGCGTCCATGGCGAACCTGGTGCAGTCGGGGGTCGCCTCGGCGGAGCGGGTCTTCGAGCTGCTCGACGCGCAGGAGCAGGGCGCCGACCCGGTGCCGGGCCTGCGGCCCGAGGAACTGCGCGGGCAGGTGGCGCTGGAGCACGTGTCGTTCCGCTACGACCCCGACAAGCCGCTCATCGAGGACCTGTCGCTGAAGGTCGAGCCGGGGCACACGGTCGCCATCGTCGGCCCCACGGGTGCCGGCAAGACGACCCTGGTGAATCTGCTGATGCGGTTCTACGACGTCACCGGCGGGCGCATCACCCTCGACGGCGTCGACATCGCGCGGATGTCCCGGGACGAACTGCGGGCCGGGATCGGCATGGTGCTCCAGGACACCTGGCTGTTCGGCGGCACGATCGCGGAGAACATCGCGTACGGCGCGTCCCGGGAGGTCACCCGCGGGGAGATCGAGGAGGCGGCCCGGGCGGCGCACGCGGACCGGTTCGTCCGGACGCTGCCGGACGGGTACGACACGGTGATCGACGACGAGGGGAGCGGGGTCAGCGCGGGCGAGAAGCAGCTGATCACCATCGCCCGGGCGTTCCTGTCCGACCCGGTGATCCTGGTGCTGGACGAGGCGACGAGCTCGGTCGACACGCGGACCGAGGTGCTCATTCAGAAGGCCATGGCGAAACTCGCCCACGGGCGCACGTCGTTCGTGATCGCGCACCGGTTGTCGACGATCCGGGACGCGGACACGATCCTGGTGATGGAGAACGGGTCGATCGTGGAGCAGGGTGCGCACGAGGAGCTGCTCGCGGCGGGCGGTGCGTATGCGCGGCTGTACCAGGCGCAGTTCGCGCAGGCGGTGGCCGAGGTGGACTGATGCGCGTTCGGGGGCGCCGCATGGTGTCGTGGGGCGGCTGCGGGACCGTTGTGGTTGGTCGCGCAGTTCCCCGCGCCCCTTGGGTACGTGCAGCTGACGCCCTTTCAGGGGCGCGGGGAACTGCGCGAACAACCCCCACCGGCCCGCAGGCGGCATCAGTCCAGATAGCCCCGCAGCTGATCCGCGAAGGCGTGATCCCTCAGCTTGTTGAGGGTCTTCGACTCGATCTGCCGTATCCGTTCCCGCGTCACGCCGAAGATGCGGCCGATCTCCTCCAGGGTGCGGGGGCGGCCGTCCGCAAGGCCGTAGCGGAGTTGGACCACCTTCCGCTCCCGCTCCCCCAGGGTCGACAGGACCGCCTCCAGGTGCTCCCTGAGCAGCAGGAACGCCGCCGACTCCACCGGAGACGTCGCGTCGCCGTCCTCGATCAGGTCGCCGAGGGCGACGTCGTCCTCCTCGCCCACGGGCGCGTGCAGCGACACCGGCTCCTGGGCGAGGCGCAGGACCTCGCTGACCCGCTCCGGCGGCAGCTCCAGGTGGGCCGCGACCTCCTCGGGCGTCGGCTCGTAGCCGCGCTCCTGGAGCATGCGGCGCTGGACGCGGACGACCCGGTTGATGAGCTCCACGACATGGACCGGGACCCTTATCGTGCGGGCCTGGTCGGCCAGGGCGCGGGACATGGCCTGGCGGATCCACCAGGTCGCGTACGTGGAGAACTTGTAGCCGCGGGCGTAGTCGAACTTCTCGACCGCCCTGATCAGGCCGAGGTTGCCCTCCTGGACGAGGTCGAGCATGGTCAGGCCGCGGCCGACGTAGCGTTTGGCGACGGAGACGACCAGGCGCAGGTTCGCCTCGATCAGGCGGCGCTTGGCCATGCGGCCCATGACGACGAGCCGGTCCAGGTCCAGCGCGAGCTGGCTGTCCAGGTCGGGGGCGATCCGCAGCTTCTCCTCCGCGAACAGGCCGGCCTCGACACGTCGGGCGAGTTCGACCTCCTCGGCGGCGGTCAGCAGGGGGATGCGGCCGATCTCCCGCAGGTACTGGCGGAACAGGTCCGAGGAGGGGCTGCCGGACTCGGTACGGGTCGGGGTCGGTACGACGACCTCCGGGGGCTCGGCCGCCTCGACGGCCTCGGCGGGCGGCTCGTCCGGCTCCGGTTCGGATTCGGGGTGGTGCACGGCGCGGCTCTGCGCCGGGACCGCGGACAGGGCGTCGGCCTCCACGTCCGGCGCGGTGCCGTCGGCGCCGGGCGCGGCACCGGCGTCGGTCTGGGTGAGGGTCTGGGTCTGCACGGGGGCGACCTCCAGGATGATCGCTGCCAAGGAGTACGGCAGCGGTACTTCGGGGGCGGAGTCGGCCTCGCCGCTTTCCGTCCCGTACGCGATGAGCGGAACCGCGGGGGTCTGGGACCCGTCGGTGACGGATCGGCCGCGCTCCGAGGACTCAGGCACCGGAACCCAGTGTGGGGTAAGACACATCGTCGCCACGAGGGGCGTGCGATGACTTTTTGCTTCCGGTCCGTGACCGCGCGGTGACCTCAGAGCGCGGCGGCGCCGTGCTCCCGGAGGGTCTGGTCGTACTGCTGGAGGACCCACAGTTCGTTCTGTACGGCCGCGAGCTCGGCCGGGTCGCCGTGGGTGCCGAGGCGGGTGAGCCGGCCCGTGATGTCGCGGATACGGCGCTCGACGGCCCGGCGGCGGACCGTCACCAACTGGGCGCCCGCGTATACCTCGTCGGCGCCCTTCACGCCCTTGTGCAGCATGATCGCCTCGACGGCCAGCTCCGTGACCATCGCGCGGACGGCGTCGTCGGGGGCGGCCTCGCGGACCCTGACCAGGTAGTCCTGGGGGTCGGCGACGCCCGGTTCGGCGCCGCCCGCGTCATGGATGGCCTGGCGGACGGCGGCGTAGGGCGGGGCGGTGAACTCGTCCACGCCGTACGCGTCGAAGGCCGGGGAGACCAACTCGGGGCGCTGGAGGGCGAGTTTGAGGAGCTCCCGTTCGGTGGCGAAGACCGGGTTGCGGAGGTTGAGGGCCGGGCCGCGGGGGGCGGCGGGCTGGGGCGGGCCGGCGTACTGCTGCCCCTGGCGGTGGCGCTCCGGGGCGGGGCCCTTGCCGCCGCGGTCGCGGGCCCAACGGGCCAGCTGGGCCACGCGCTTGACCACGAACTGGGTGTCGAGGATGCCGAGCATGCCGGCGAGCTGGACGGCGACCTCGTGCTGGGCGCCGCTGTTCTTGATGCGGGCGACGATCGGGGCGGCCTCGTCCAGCGCGGCCGCGCGGCCCGCCGGGGTGTCGAGGTCGTAGCGGCTGACGATCTGGCGCAGCGCGAACTCGAAGAGCGGGGTGCGGGGTTCGACGAGGTCGGCGACGGCCTCGTCGCCCTTGGCGAGGCGCAGGTCGCAGGGGTCCATGCCGTCCGGCGCGATGGCGATGTACGTCTCGGCGGCGAACTTCTGGTCGTCCTCGAAGGCGCGCAGGGCGGCCTTCTGGCCGGCGGCGTCGCCGTCGAAGGTGAAGATGACGCGGGCCGAGCCGTTGTCCATGAGCAGCCGGCGGAGGATCTTGATGTGGTCGCCGCCGAAGGCGGTGCCGCAGGTGGCGATGGCGGTCGTCACACCGGCGAGATGGCAGGCCATGACGTCCGTGTAGCCCTCGACGACGACCGCGCGGGACGCCTTGGCGATGTCCTTCTTCGCCAGGTCGATGCCGTAGAGGACCTGGGACTTCTTGTAGATCGCCGTGTCGGGCGTGTTCAGGTACTTCGGGCCGTTGTCCGCCTCGTAGAGCTTGCGGGCGCCGAAGCCGACGACGTCGCCGCCGATGTCGCGGATGGGCCACATCAGACGGCCGCGGAAGCGGTCGATGGGGCCGCGGCGGCCCTCCTGGGAGAGGCCGGAGAGGACCAGCTCCTTGTCGGTGAAGCCCTTGCCGCGCAGGAAGCGCGTGAGGTGGTCCCAGCCCTGCGGGCTGTAGCCGACGGAGAAGTGCTGGGCGGCGGCCTGGTCGAAGCCGCGCTCGGCGAGGAACTGGCGGCCGGTGTCGGCCTCCGGGCTGGTCGCGAGCTGCTCCACGTACCAGTCGGCGGCGATCTTGTGGGCCTCGACCAGGCGGATCCGCTCGCCGCGCTGGTGGGAGGGGTTGTAGCCGCCCTCCTCGTAGCGCAGGGTGATGCCCGCCTGGCCGGCCAGGCGCTCGACCGCCTCCGAGAAGGTGAGGTGGTCGATCTTCATCACGAACGTGATGGTGTCGCCGCCCTCCTGGCAGCCGAAGCAGTGGAAGAACCCCTTGCTCGGGCTGACCTGGAAGGACGGCGACTTCTCGTCGTGGAAGGGGCAGAGACCCTTGAGGTTCCCGCCGCCCGCGTTGCGCAGCTGGAGGTACTCGGACACCACGGCGTCGATCGGGACCGCGTCCCGTACCGCCTTCACGTCCTCGTCGTTGATCCGTCCTGCCACGAGGTGAGTCTACGGGGCCGAACTGACACTCCTGAGGCCAGACGGCTTTCCGGCCGGGAGTCCGGGGGTTGCCCCCCGGGAATTGCAGCACGGTGGCGGACCGACACTCCTGACAGCCCCGGCGGCTATGCGGCGAGGCTGTCCAGCGGCACGTGCGGGTCAGCCAGGGCCTCGGTGTTCACCCGGGCCCTGGAGCGGATCAGGCGCTGGATCTTGTCCGTGACGTCCCACACGTTCACGTTCATCCCGGCCAGCACCCGGCCCTCCTTCACCCAGAACGCGATGAACTCGCGCTTCCCGGCGTCCCCGCGGATCACCACCTGGTCGTAAGCGCCCGCGGGCGCCCAGCCGGAGTACTCCATGCCCAGGTCGTACTGGTCGGAGAAGAAGTACGGCACCCGGTCGTACGTCACCTCGCGGCCCAGCATGGAGCGCGCGGCCGCCGGTCCGCCGTTGAGCGCGTTGGCCCAGTGCTCGACGCGCACCCGCGTGCCGAACAGGGGGTGCGGGAAGGAGACGACGTCGCCGGCCGCGTAGACGTCCGGGTCGGAGGTGCGCAGCCGTTCGTCGACGACGATGCCGCCGCCGTGGGCCCGGTCGGCGATCTCCAGGCCGGCCGCCTCCGCCAGGTGGGTGCGCGGGGCCGCGCCGATCGCCGCCAGCACGTCGTGCGCCGGGTGCTCCTCGCCGTCGTCCGTGCGGGCCGCGAGGACCATGCCGTCCTGGCCGACGATCTCCGTCAGCCGCCTGCCGAAGTGGAAGCGCACCCCGTGCTCGCGGTGCAGCTCGGCGAAGAGCTCGCCGAGCTCCGGGCCCAGCACGCCGTGCAGCGGGGTCGGCCCGTGTTCGACGACCGTGACCTCCGCGCCGTACTCGCGGGCCGCCGCCGCGACCTCCAGGCCGATCCAGCCGGCTCCGGCGATGACGAGGTGGCCGTTGTCCCGGCCGAGGTTGGTCAGGACGTGTTTGAGGCGCTCGGCGTGGGCGAGGCGGCGCAGGTGGTGCACGCCGGCCAGGTCCGTGCCCGGGATGTCCAGGCGGCGGGGCTCGGCGCCGGTCGCCAGGAGCAGCTTGTCGTAGCGCACGACGGTGCCGTCCTCGCCGAAGCGGACCGTCTTCGCCGTACGGTCGATCGCGTCGACGGTCTGGCCGAGGTGCAGCTCGATGTCGTGGGCCGCGTACCAGGCGGGTTCGTGCACGAAGACGCTGTCGCGTTCCTCCTTGCCGAGGAGGTAGCCCTTGGACAGGGGCGGGCGCTCGTAGGGGTGGTCGCGTTCGTCGCAGATCAGTATCACGCGGCCCGTGAAGCCCTCCGCGCGGAGCGTCTCGGCCGCCTTCGCGCCGGCCAGTCCGCCTCCGACGATGACGAATGTCTGATCCGCGTCGACCACTTGATGCCTCCTCGTCAGGGTGTCGCCACTTGCGAGCGTCCCGCACGGAGCGTGATGCGGGAAGAGGGAGTGACCCGATCAGGCCACGGAGGGTCACATTCGGGGGTGCTCGCGTCCCACCCGTCGCGTCAGTCTCATCCCTGCCCCGTCAGACGGGCGTGAAGCGAACGGGCGGACGTGTCGGTGTGGGAGGCAATCTGGTCCACGATCACCCGTTTGCGCGCCCTGTCGTCCGCCGCCCGGTCGAACAGGGCGCGGAACTGCGGGTCCAGGCCGTCCGGGGCGCGGGCGGTGAGCGCCTCGGCCAGTTCGGCGACGACGATCCGCTGGTCGGCGCGCAGCCGCTCCTGCTCGGCGCGCTGTATGACGTAGAGGTCGGCGACGGCCTTGAGGACGGCGCACTCCATCCGGGTCTCGCGCGGGACGACCAGCTCGGCGGCGTACCGGGTGAGCCGCCCGGCCCCGTACGCCGTGCGGGTGGCGGTCTCGGCGGCCAGGCAGAAGCGGCCGATGAGCTGGCTGGTGGCGTCCTTCAGGCGGGCCTGGGCGACGGCGGTGCCGTCGTAGCCGTGCGGCCACCACTCCTGGGCGAGGAGCCGGTCCAGGGCCTCGGCGAGCTCGGCGGGGTCGGTGTCGGCGGGCACGTACCGGCCGCGGGCGACCTCGAAGACGTCACGGCGTTCGGGGTCGGCCTGGAGGCAGTTCGGGTCGATGTGGCCGGCGTGCAGGCCGTCCTCCACGTCGTGCACGGAGTAGGCCACGTCGTCGGACCAGTCCATGACCTGCGCCTCGAAGCAGGTGCGGGTGCCGGGGGCGTCCTTGCGGAGCCAGTCGAAGACCGGGCGGTCGTCCTCGTAGACGCCGAACTTGTTCGAAGCCGGGTCGCTGGGGTGGGCCCCGCGGGGCCAGGGGTACTTCGTGGCGGCGTCGAGGGCGGCGCGGGTGAGGTTGAGGCCGACGGAGCCCTCCGGGGTGAACCGTTTGGGCTCGATGCGGGTGAGGAGTCTGAGGGACTGGGCGTTGCCCTCGAAGCCGCCGCAGTCCGCCGCGAACTCGTTGAGGGCCTGTTCGCCGTTGTGGCCGAAGGGCGGGTGGCCGAGGTCGTGGGAGAGGCAGGCGGCTTCCACGAGGTCGGGGTCGCAGCCGAGGGCCGCGCCCAGTTCGCGGCCGACCTGGGCGCATTCGAGGGAGTGGGTGAGGCGGGTGCGGGGGCTGGCGTCCCAGGCGGGGCCCATGGTGCCGGGCGTCACGACTTGGGTCTTGCCGGCGAGTCTTCTGAGGGCGGCGGAGTGGAGGACCCTTGCCCTGTCGCGTTGGAAGGCTGTGCGGCCGGGGCGTTTGTCGGGTTCCGGGGCCCAGCGGTCGACTGACGTCGGGTCGTAGGCCGTGGGGTCTTGTGCGGTGCCTGCCATGTGTCGACAGTACGGGCATGGGTGTGCTGTACGCCGTCGCGTGTGCCGAGTCCGGCGGTGTGGCGTCTGCGGGCTCGGTGTGGCTTGTCGCGCAGTTCCCCGCGCCCCTTTTCAGGGCCTGTTCCCGCTCCCGGGTATCAGGCTGAGGCCAGTTGCCTGAAGGCCGCCTTCGCCAACGCCTCCTCGTAGCGGTGGAGGAGGAGCTGGGCCATCGACGGGTGGGTGCCCAGGGGGGCTGCCGCTATCCAGGGGGCCTTCTGGGCGCACTCCGTGGCGAAGCGGCCCGGGGCCGTGAAGTAGGACGCGAGGGCGATGTGGCGGCGGCCCCTTGCCAGGAGGGTGCGGACGGCGGTCTGGACCGTGGGGGTCGCGGCCGAGGCGTAGGCCGGGACGACGGGGACGCCGAGGCGGGCCGCGAGGAGGTGGGCCGTGCGGGCGGTGTCCGTCTTCGCGTCCGGGTCGCGGGAGCCCGCCGCGGCGAGGACCACCGCACTGGTGCGGTGAGGTGTCCCGCCCCAGCCGGCCTCCGTCAGGCGGGCCTGGAGGGCGTCGACGAGGAGCGGGTGGGGCCCGAGGGGGGCCGCCAGGTGGGTGTGCGCCCGGGAGGCCGCGGCCATCTCGGGGATGTCCTGCTTGACGTGGTAGCCGCGGCTGAGGAGGAGGGGGACGAGGACCGCCTCCGTGTCGCCCAGGGCGGCGAGCGTGTCGGGGAGCAGGGGGGCGTTGAGTTCGATGTGGCCCAGGTGCACCGGCACGTCGGGGCGCAGGGCCCGGACCCGGTCGAGGAGCGCGCTCACGGTGCTCAGCGCGCGGGGGTCGCGGCTGCCGTGCGCCACGACCACGAGGGCGGGCGCGGCGGGGCGACGCGGGGCGGGCGGCGGGACGAGGCTGAGCTGACTGGGCATGCACCGATGGTCGCGGCGTCACGTTGCCTTCCCGTTGCATGGGCGTCACGGGTGTTTTCCAGCGGTTCACGATGTGGGGCAGGGGGTGTGTGAGGAGGCTTGACCTGCGGTTTCCGTACATCGAGTGAAGTTGGTCACGCGACCGCGGACGAACCGGGCGGCCCGGGAGGACGTCCTTGACTGTCGAGGGGCCGACCTGGGGAGGGACCGTCCGATGCGTCGTGTGACGTTGCGCGGACCGCGGCTGCCGCGTACCCGGCGGGGGCAGCGGCGGCTGGTGCAGGCCGTGATGGCCGGGTGCGTGCTCGCGCTGCTCCCGGCGACCTGGATGTACACCGTGGCGGGTGACCGGCTGCGTACGACGGCGGATGTGCCGCGAACCGAGGTGGCCGTGGTGTTCGGTGCCGGGCTGTGGGAGGGGGAACCCTCGCCGTATCTCGCGCACCGGCTGGACGCGGCCGCGAAGCTCTACCGGGAGGGGCGGGTGGAGGTGGTGCTCGTCACCGGGGACAACAGCCGTGAGGACTACGACGAGCCGGACGCGATGCGCGTGTACCTGACCCGGCACGGGGTGCCCGACGGGCGGATCGTCAGCGACTACGCGGGGTTCGACACCTGGGACTCGTGCGTGCGCGCGAAGAAGATCTTCGGGGTGGACCGGGCCGTGCTGATCAGTCAGGGCTTCCACATCCGGCGGGCGGTGGCGCTGTGCGAGGCGGCGGGGGTCGCGTCGTACGGGGTCGGGGTGGACGCCGTGCACGACGCGACCTGGTACTACGGGGGCACCCGGGAGATCTTCGCCGCCGGGAAGGCCGCGCTGGACGCGGTGTTCCGGCCGGATCCGCGGTTCCTCGGGCCGCGGGAGCCGGGTGTGGAGAGGGCCTTGGCGTCGGCCGAAGACCCTCTCGGTTGACCGGCTGACCGGTTGACCGGCTGACCGGCTGACCGGTTGATCGGTTGATCGGTTGGCCGGTTGACCCGCTGGCCGGTTGGCCGGTTGGCCGGTTGGCCGGTTGACCCGTCGGCCGTCAGCGTCCGTGGAAGCGCGGGGGGCGCTTCTCCAGGAACGCCGTCATCCCCTCCTTCTGGTCGTCGGTGGCGAACAGGGCGTGGAAGACACGGCGTTCGAAGCGGATGCCGTCGCGCAGGCCGGATTCCAGGGCCATCTCGACGCACTCACGGGCCGCTCTGACCGCGGCGCGGCCGTAGGAGGCGATCGCCGCCGCCGCTTCGAGGGCCTCGGGCAGGACGCGGTCGTCCGGGACCACGCGGGAGACGAGACCGCAGCGTCCAGCCTCCCGTGCGTCCATGGTGCGGCCGGTGAGGACCAGGTCCATGGCAGTGGCCCGGCCGACGAGCCGGGTCAGCCGCTGGGTGCCGCCGATGCCGGGGATCACGCCCAGTTTGATCTCGGGCTGGCCGAAGATCGCCGACTCCCCCGCGACGACCAGGTCGCACATCATCGCCAGTTCGCAACCGCCGCCCAGGGCATGGCCGTTGACGGCCGCGATCTTCGGGGTGCGGAGATCCGCGAACTCCTCCCAGGCGGCGAAGTAGTCCTCGGCCGCCATGTCGACGGCCGACTTCCCCGCCATCTCCTTGATGTCGGCGCCCGCCGCGAAGACCGTGTCCGAGCCGGTGACGACGAAGCAGCCGACCCCGGGGTCCGCGTCCAACGGGCGCAGGGCGTCGAGGAGTTCGGACAGCAGCGCCGAGCTGAGCGCGTTGCGTACGTGCGGGCGGTGCAGCCGTACGGTCACCACCCGGCCGTCCCGCTCCAGCTTCAGGTTGTTCATGGGTATCCCCTTCTACGAGTCCCAGATCGCGCCGTACGCCGGGATGCCCCGCCGCTCCAGGCCGTGGACCACCTGCCAGGTCAGCTTCTTGTTGGAGATGCAGATGACCGCCTCGGCGCCGAAGTCCCGGCAGGCCTCGTGGGCGAGGCGCACCATGTCGGGCTTGCCGTGCCGGGAGGTGTCCCAGATCAGGGCGTGCGGCTGGACGGCGAGGATCTCGTCGACCAGGGCGTCGCCGTAGGTCGTGCGGGGGTCGCGGGTCGCCCAGACGAGCCGGGAGGGCACCTGGGCGGCGAGCAGATGGGGCAGGCAGGGGCCGATGCCGCTGCCGGTGGCGACGTAGACCACCTTGGTGAACAGGACCTCGATGTTGGCGACGCCGGCCGTGGTGATGCCCTTGACCCACACCTGCCGGGGCAGGTCGTCGATGAAGGAGCCGGTCCAGTCGCCGGCCCGGGAGATCGTGAGCCGGAAGCCGGACTCGCCGGGGGCGGGGACGTTGGCGAAGGAGTGCCATTCCGTCAGCGGGCTGCGGCTGATCGCGGTGGACGAGCCCGCGAAGGGGGTCTCGCCGTGGTCGAAGCGGGCCAGGACGACGTGGGAGGAGGGGCGTTCGAGGCGGACGTCCACCTTGCGCAGCCGCAGCCAGGGCAGGGCGACGCTGAAGGTGACCACCGCGAGGGTGCCGACCTCCCAGGGGCCCGGCGACGCCAGCAGCGTGTGCGTCCAGAACAGGGCCAGGGCCGTCCAGCCGCCGAAGCGGTGGATCTTCTCGAAGTGGTCGTGGTGGCGGGAGCGGAAAGGCGGCAGGGCGGTGGCGATGATCAGGACGAGGAGGGCGATCAGGGCCCAGCCGACGGCCCTGAGGGGACCGCTGGGTGTCGTGATCGTCAGCGCCAGGAACCAGGCCGTGCCCGCCAGCGCCCCGCCGACGTGCAGTCCGCCGAAGTGGTACACCTTGCCGAGCGTCCAGCGGACCCGCAGCGGCCAGCTGGTCGGCGCCGAAGTCGCCAGGCGGAACAGCAGGTTGACGACGTACTGCTGGCGCACGACGACGGCGAGGGCGAGGTTGGCGAGGGCCGCGTGCCCGAGGGTGGGCGCCGTCAGCGGCCAGGCGGTCGCCGCGAAGACCGCGTTGGCCAGCAGGACCAGGGCGGCCAGTCGGTTGTAGTGCATCAGGCGGGGGTGTTTGAGCAGGCGGCGCGGGCCGGACAGGAGCGGCGGGAGTCCGCCGGTGGCCTGCTGGCTCCGGGGCGGGGACGTGGTCATCGGGCCACCGCCACGCGCTCCTCGATCATGTGCAGCAGCGCCTGTTTGTCGACCTTGCCGCGGTCGGTCTCGGGGAGGAAGGCCAGCGGCAGGACCTGCTCGGGGACGCAGTAGTACGGCAGGGCGTCCGCGACCGCCCGGCGGGCGGCGTCCGGGTCGACGTCCGCCGGGCAGACGAAGGAGACCAGGGTGCGGGCGTCGCTTCTCAGGGTGACGGCGCGGGTGCAGCCGGCGGCCGACTCCAGGACCGAGGAGACGGAGTCCAGCTCGACGCGGAAGCCGCGCACCTTGACCTGGTCGTCGGTGCGGCCCAGGTGCTCCAGTTCGCCCCCGGGGGTCCAGCGGCCGAGGTCGCGGGTGCGGAACATGCGCCGGCCGCCGCCGAGGAACGGGTCGGGGGCGTAGCGCTCGGCGTTGAGGGCGTCGTCGCCGAGGTAGCCGGCGGAGACGCAGGCGCCGCCGGCCCACATCTCACCCACCTCGCCGATCGGCAGGGGGCGGCGGTCGGCGTCGAGGACGTAGACCGTGTTGTTGGGGGTGGGGCGGCCGATGGTGAGCAGCGGGGCTGACGGGTCGTGGCGGCTCATCGTGTTGACGATCGTCGTCTCCGTCGGGCCGCAGCAGTTGAAGAAGGCGGCCTGCCGGGCCCACCGGTCGGCCAGCGGGCGCGGGCAGGGCTCACCCGCGACGGCGACCGTGCGCACCCGCGGGCAGGCGGCCGGGTCGAGGCCGGACAGCACGGTCGGGGTCGCGACGAGCACGTCCGCCGTGCGGGCCGCCGCGGCGAGGTCCTTGCCCCGGATGACGAGCGTGCCGCCGTGGGCGAGGCAGCCGAGGATCTCCCAGGCGGCCATGTCGAAGGCGATGTTGAGGAGCTGGGCGACGCGGTCGCCGGGGCGGACGCCGAGGCCGCCCGGGGCGGTGAGCAGGAGGTTGGCGACGTTGCGGTGGGTGACCTTCACTCCGTTGGGGCGTCCGGTGGTGCCGGAGGTGAACAGGACGTAGGCGCCGTCGTCGCCGGTGACGCGGACGCGCGGGGCCGGGGCGTACGGCAGCGGCTCGTCGAGCGGGAGCAGCAGATGGCAGTCCGGCAGGGGCACGCGGTGGGCGTGCTCGGCGACCGTGAGGACGACCCGGGTGCGGGCGGTGCGGATGACGTGGGTGAGCTGGGCCGGGGGTGCGAGGCCGATGTCCTGCGGGACGTAGGCGGCGCCGGCCTTCAGGATGCCGAGCAGGCCGACCAGCATCGGGATCGAGCGGCGGACGAACAGGCCGACGTGGTCGCCGGGGCGTACGCCCTCGCGGACCAGGCGGGCGGCGAGGGCACCGGCGTACCGGTCGAGCTCGCCGTACGTGATGCGGGCGCCCTGGTGTTCGGCGGCGACGGCGTGCGGGGTGGCCAGGGCGTGCCGGGCGACGGCGTGGTGCAGGAGGGGGTCGGGGACGGGGACGGTGGGGCCCCGTCCGTACTGCCGGAAGAGCTGCTGGTCATGGGGGGTCAAGTGGCGCAGAGGCATGGTCGGGTGGCCTCCTGGCTGTTTCGAGGTCGGATGGCCACCCGCGGCGGGGCCGCGGGTGGATGCAGCCGTGAGCGGCGGGCATGCCCGGGTGTCGAACGCCGTGCGGAGTCGTGCGAGCGCTGCGCGTAGCGAGAGCGTAGTGCGGCTGCTTCAACTCTCAACGAGGCCGGATCGGCCAAGAAAGGAACGCAATGAGCCACATGTGGCGATTCTCGTCCCACGGGCAACGTCCGTGCCGGTCGGCGGCAACCTGAAGGAGGGCGGGCCTGTCTCTGACCAGGGCGGGGGGCTGCTGCCTCACGCGGGAGGGCCGGCGGTGGGGAGGTTGCCGTCCCGGCCGCGTAACAGGGAACCGGCCCGGGCGTAACACGGCCGACGCACGCTGAACGGTATGCAGAGCACCGTGACGCCCACGCACTGCCCGTACTGCGCCCTGCAGTGCGGGATGAACCTGACTCCCGCGCCGGACGGGACCGTCGAGGTGAGCGAGCGCCCGGACTTCCCCGTGAACCGTGGCGCCCTGTGCGGCAAGGGCCGGACGGCCGCGGCGGTGCTCGCGCCCGGCGTGCGGCTGACCTCCCCGTTGGTGCGCGACGAGAGCGGCACGCTGGTGCCCGCCTCCTGGGAGGAGGCGCTGGACCGGATCGCCGAGGGGCTGGGACGCACACGCGCGGAGTACGGGCCGGACGCGCTCGGGGTGTTCGGCGGGGGCGGGCTGACGAACGAGAAGGCGTACACGCTCGGCAAGTTCGCGCGCGTCGTGCTCGGCACGTCCCAGATCGACTACAACGGCCGCTTCTGCATGTCGTCGGCGGCGGCCGCCGGCATCAAGGCGTTCGGTCTCGACCGGGGGCTGCCGTTCCCGCTGGAGGACATCCCGAAGTCCGGCTGCGTGATCCTCGTCGGGTCGAACCTCGCGGAGACCATGCCGCCGTCGCTGCGGTTCTTCACCGAGCTGCGGGAGAACGGCGGCACGCTGATCGTCATCGACCCGCGCCGCACGAAGACCGCCGAGCAGGCGGACCTGCACCTGGCGCCCCGGCCGGGCACGGACCTGGCCCTCGCCCTGGGCCTGCTGCACCTGGTGATCGCCGAGGGCCGGGTGGACGAGGAGTACGTCCGCGAGCGCACGGCCGGCTGGGAGGACGCCCGGGCGGCGGCGATGGCGCACTGGCCGGAGTACGTGGAGCGGATCACGGGGGTGTCCGTTCCTCAACTGCGGGAGACCGTACGGCTGTTCTGTGAGCCGGAGTCGGCGATGGTGCTCACCGCGCGCGGGCCCGAGCAGCAGTCCAAGGGCACCGACACGGTGGGCGCGTGGATCAACCTGTGCCTGGCGACCGGCCGGGCGGGCCGCCCGCTGTCCGGGTACGGCTGCCTGACCGGGCAGGGCAACGGGCAGGGCGGGCGTGAACACGGGCAGAAGGCCGACCAGTTGCCGGGCTACCGCAAGCTGGACGACCCGGCCGCGCGGGCGCATGTCGCCGAGGTGTGGGGAGTCGACCCGGACAGCCTGCCCGGGCCGGGGCGCAGTGCGTACGAGCTGCTGGACGCGCTGGGCAGCGACATCAGATCGCTGCTGCTGATGGCGTCCAACCCGGTGGTGTCGGCGCCGCGTGCCGCGCACGTCGAGGAGCGCATCAGGTCACTGGACTTCCTGGCGGTCTGCGACGTGGTGCTGTCGGAGACGGCGGAGCTCGCGGACGTGGTCCTGCCGGTCACCCAGTGGGCCGAGGAGACGGGCACGACGACGAACCTGGAGGGCAGGGTGCTGCTGCGGCGCCGGGCGGTCACCCCGCCGGACGGCATCCGCAGCGACCTGGAGGTGCTGCACGAACTGGCCGCCCGCCTGGGCGTGGAGAAGGGCTTCCCGACGGACCCGGAGGAGGTCTTCGAGGAGCTGCGCCGGGCGTCGGCGGGCGGGGCGGCGGACTACTCGGGGATCACCTACCGGCGGCTGGCGGAGGGGAACGGGGTGTTCTGGCCCTGTCCGGCGGAAGAGGCGGAAGGGCCGGAAGGGGTGGAGGCGGAAGCGGAAGGGCCGGAAGGGGTGGAGGCTCCGGGGGGCCGTTCCTTCGTGACGACGGGGTCAGGGGTTGCGGCGCCCGGCCTGCCCGGGCGGCCCGCGCCGGGAGAACCGGCCGGGTCCGACGACGCGGCGGCCGGCCCCGGCACGCAAGGGCGCGCCCCGGGCCGCCCGGCCGTCGCGACGGACGGACCGGCAGGGATCCACCCCGGCACGCCCCGCCTGTTTCTCGACCGTTTCGCCACCCCCGACGGCCGCGCCCGCTTCGTCCCCGTCTCGCACCGCGCGATCGCCGAGGAACCGGACGACGAGTACCCGGTGCTGCTGACCACCGGGCGGGTCGTGGCGCAGTACCAGTCCGGGGCGCAGACCCGGCGGGTGGCGGAGCTGAACACCGCCGCGCCCGGGCCCTTCGTGGAGCTGCACCCGAGGCTGGCCGCCCGGCTGGGGGCGGCCGAGGGCGACCCGGTGGCCGTCGTGTCACGGCGGGGCCGGGCCGTGGCGCCCGCGAGGATCACGGACGCCATCCGGCCCGACACCGTCTTCATGCCCTTCCACTGGCCGGGCGAGGGCCGCGCCAACACCCTCACCAACCCCGCGCTCGACCCGACCTCCCGGATGCCGGAGTTCAAGGCGTGCGCGGTGCGGCTGGAGACCGTCGAGGGGTAGGGCGACAGACACCGGGGATCAGCTCACGGCGACGGCCTTCCACGCCGCCGCGACCGCCTTCTGCTCGGTGCTGTCGCCGCCGTAGAGGTCCTTCGCCGCGCTCAGGGTCGCCGTGCGCGCGTCCGCGTAGGTCGTCGAGGACGTCATGTAGACCGTCAGCGCGCGATACCAGATCTTGCCCAGCTTGGCCCGGCCGATGCCGGTCACCGTGGAGCCGTCGCAGGTCGGGGAGTTGTAGGCGACGCCGTTGAGGGTCTTGCCGCCGCTGCCCTCCGCGAGCAGGTAGGCGAAGTGGTTGCCGACGCCGGAGGAGTAGTGCACGTCGAGGTCGCCGAGCTTCGCGTTCCAGCAGTCCGCCGACTTGCCGTCCTTGGACGGCTTGTCCATGAAGCGCAGGGCCTCGCGGCCGAGGCCGGAGCGGACGACCTTCTCGCCGATGAGCCAGTCGCCCCGGTCCTCGGCGTTGGCCGCGTGGAACTCCACCAGCGTCCCGAAGATGTCCGACGTGGCCTCGTTCAGGCCGCCGGACTCGCCCGAGTACGTCAGCGCCGCCGTCTTCGACGTCACGCCGTGGGACATCTCGTGCCCGGCGACGTCCAGCGACACCAGCGGGCCCATCAGCTTGCCGTCGCCGTCGCCGTACGTCATGCAGAAGCAGTTGTCGTCCCAGAAGGCGTTGTTGTAGTCCTTGCCGTAGTGGACGCGGTTGAAGGAGCCCTTGCCGTCGCCGGCGATGCCGTTACGGCCGTGGACCTTCTTGTAGTAGTCCCAGGTGACGTCCGTGCCGTACTGGGCGTCCACCGCCACCGTGGACCGGTCGGCCGACGCGCCCGTCCCCCACTGGTTGTCGGCGTCCGTGAAGAGCGTCGCGGGGGCGCGGGTCAGGCAGACGGTCAGCAGGCACTTGTCCGTCTTGTTCTCGGCGTCTCCGGTGTACGTGCCGCCGCGCGTCGCGTCCTTGAGCTGGTACGACGAGCCGGCCGCCGTCGTCTCCAGTGGAACCGTGCCGCCGTAGAGGGACTTGCCGTCGCCCGACGCCGACTCCATGGAGTCCCAGGCGTCGATCCGGGCGCCGGTCCTCGCGTCGGTCAGGACCGTGCGCCCGACGGGGTTGCCGATCTCGTCGTGGGCCACCGCGTCGGTCTGCCAGGCCAGCTTCGGGGCGCCGTGCAGGGCGTCGACGACCAGGCGCGGCTTGGCGGTCAGCCTCTTCAGGGTCTCGCCGAGGTGGGCCGCGCGCAGCAGGTTCGCCGCGAGGTCGGCGGCCTTGGGGGCGGTCACCTTCGGGGTGACGCTCGCGAGGGAGAGCGCGGACTTCGTCGCACGGCTCGTGCCGCGGTAGGTGCCGTCCGGGTTCAGGTGGAGGACGAAGTCCCCGCCGAGGACCGGGAGCCGGTGGTAGGCGCGGTCGTAGCGGACGTGCCGGGTGCCGTCATCGTCGACGACGACGTCCCGGACCTTCGTCTCCTGGGCCGAGGTGAGGCCCAGGGCTCCGGCCCGGTCCGCGAGCACCGCCTCCGCGTCCTCGATCGCGGCCGACCTGGTCGGCCGGTCCGCCGCGCCGGCGGCCGGGGAGAGGACGGCGGCCAGCAGGGCGGTGGTGCCGGTGACGGCCACACCGGCGAGGGCGAGACGGGAACCGCGGACATGACGTATCCGACTCATCGGTCTCCTCATACGGGCGCACCCGGTCGCGTGGGGTCGACCGGGGGCGGCGTTGATGTTGACCGCGAGTTAAGGCGGCGCGGACATGGCATGTCCATAGCCCCGATGTGGAGGTGTGTGAGGGTGCAGAATCGTTCCTGTGACCCTCCCTTTCTTCGTCTACGGCACCCTCCGTCCCGGGGAGGTCAACCACGGCCTCTTCCTGCGCGGCCGCACCCGTTCCGAGGAGCCGGGCAGGCTCGCGGACGCGGTGCTGTACGAGGGACCGGGCTATCCGTACGCGGTCGAGGAGCCGGGCGGCGGCGTGGTCGGCGGGGAACTCGTCACCGCGCTGCCGGAGGCGTACGAGGGGCTGCTCGCCGAGCTGGACCGGCTGGAGGAGTACGCGCCGGGGGATCCGCGCAGTCTGTACGTGCGCGTCGAGCGGCAGGTCGTACGGGAGGCCGACGGGGCGGCCGTGCCGGCCTGGGTGTACCTGGCCGCGCCCGCCGTCGCCGCGCGGCTGCGGGCCCGGGGGCGGGCGATCGCGGGCGGGGACTGGCGGGCGCGGGTGTGAGAGGCGAGGTGTGAGAGGGGTGTCGACGCGGGTTCAGCCCCCGTACGGCCGGTTCACCCGGGCCTCCCGCAACGCGCGTCCCCACCACACCAGTTGGTCGAGCATGGTCTTCGCCGCCGCGTCCGGGCCGGACGGGTCGCGCAGGGCGCCCCGGTCGTCGAACGAGGCACCGGCGTGGTGGAAGGAGACGGTGTCGCGGACCGTCACGGCATGGAGCTCCGCGAAGACCTGACGCAGGTGCTCCACCGCGCGCAGGCCGCCGGACAGGCCGCCGTAGGAGACCAGGCCGACGGGCTTGGCCTGCCATTCCGTGAAGTGCCAGTCGACGAGGTTCTTCAGGCCCGCCGGGAAGGAGTGGTTGTACTCGGGGGTGAGCACCACGAAGGCGTCCGCGCGGGCCAGCTTCGGGGTGATGCCGGACAGCGCGGCGGTCGCCTCCGGGGTCGGTTCGAGGGACATGGGCAGGGCGGCCTCGGCGACGTCCACGACCTCGGCGACCAGGTCGGCACGGTCCCGGATGCGGTCGAGGAGCCAGTCCGCGACGACGGGGCCGAAGCGTCCGTGCCGGTTGCTGCCCATGACGAGGGTCAGGCGGAGGGGGTCGGTCGAGGACTGCTGACGGGCAGCCTTGTCCGTCGCGGTCTGCTGACGGGCGGGCGGTTCGGTGGTGGTCGTGTTCATGCGGCACAGCCTCGTACCTCAACCATCCTTGAGGTCAAGCGGCGACGCGTGAACCCGGGTCACCCGTTCACACGCGCACCCCGCGCATTTCCGCACCCCGCTCACCGAACGCCCGTGACCTGCCGAAACGACCGCGCGGAGCCAGCGGTTCACCTCCCCCTGACACCCATTCACCCCAATTCTGACGCTCCCTCAGCAAGCGCGTCGGTGCCGCTGCCCGTTACCTCGGAAGGGCAGGCGCACGACCGACCCGCTCGAAGGGGGAGCACCGATGCGACGTACCGCCCGGCCGCTGACCGGCATCGCGCTCGCCGTCGCCGCCGCGGCTCTCGCCGCCGCCCCCGCGTACGGCGCGTCCGCCGGTGGCCTGGACGTGTCCCCCGCCTCGGTCGTGCCCGGCGGTCAGGTCACGGTGCGCACGGCGGCCTGCGGCGACGGCGGCTCGGCGACGGGTGACGCCAGCGCGGTCGGGGCCGGTTCCCTGAGCCTGGCGCCGGACGCGCACGGGCAGGACGCGACCGGGCGGTTCAGGGTGCCGCCGAGCGCGCAGCCGGGGACGTACGAGATCACCGCCACCTGCGGCGGCAGCGGCCGGCGGACCACCGGGGACCTGGTGGTCACGCTGACGTCGATGCGCGGGCAGGTGCATCCACGGGGGAGCGTGAAGACGGGGGTCGGCGGCGCACTGGGCCCCGACCCCGTGCAGACCGCGGCCGGTGTGGCGGCCCTCGCCGTCGCCGCCGCGGGCGGTACCTGGCTCCTGCATCGCCGGGCGAGAGGCGACGGGATCTGACGGACACCCTCCGCTGTCCGTCGCCGGTACCGCATGTCCCCTCCCCCTCCGGGTCCGACGCCCCTCGCGGCCCGGAGGGGGGTACGGGGCCGAAGCTCAGAAAGGGGTGGGTGTGCGCAGGTTCCCCAGGGTCGGCAGCGGCCTCCGCGATCCCGCGAACGCGGCCATGGCGGCCGTCACGGTGTTCGCCCTGTGCTCGGGGGTGTGGCTGCTGCGCGACGGTGCCGGAACGCACGCCCCGCCGCAGCCCTCCGCCGCGCAGGCCCGGGCCGGGCTGGACGGCCGGGTCGGCGAGCGGCCCGCCGTGCCCGCGCTGCCGCCCTCGCCGCCCGACCGCATCCGCATCCCGGCGATCCGGGTGAACGCCCCGCTGACCGGGCTCGGCCTGACGAGGACCGGCAGCCTCGACGTACCGCCCGCGGCGGACGAGAACCTGGCCGGCTGGTACGAGGCCGGCACCACCCCCGGTGAGCCGGGCACGGCGATCGTCGCCGGCCACGTCGACAACGCCGACGGCCCCGCCGTCTTCTACGACCTCGGCGCCCTGGCCCGGGGCAGCACCATCGAGGTGGACCGGCGGGACGGCGGCGTCGCGGTGTTCACCGTGGACGCCGTCGAGGTGTACGCCGCGAAGGACTTCCCCGACGAGAAGGTCTACGGCGCCGCCCGCCGCCCCGAACTGCGGGTCATCACCTGCGGCGGCGGGTTCTCACGCGGCACCGGGTACCAGGGGAACGTCGTCGTCTTCGCGCACCTCACCGGCAGTCGGTGACCCGCCCAGGACAGGGGCCCGCCCCCAGGCTCCCAGCGGCTCCAGCGCGTCGTTCAGGTTGCTGACGCCGTACATGGAGCTCATGGAGCGGTGGCTCGCCCTGGGGCACGGCGGCGAGGACGGCACGGGGACGGTCGCGCTGCTGGACGGGCGGGGGCGCTAGGCCAGCCACTGTTCGTACGCCAGGTTCCCCACCAGGGCGAAGACGACCGTCAGCAGCACGACGCGGACGAAGCCGCTGCCCTGCTTGAGGGCGGTGTGGGCGCCGAGGGTGCCGCCCGCCAGGTTGAAGACGGCCATCAGGGCGGCCAGCTGCCAGAGGACCGCGCCTTGCCAGGCGAAGGTGGCGAGGGCGCCCGCGTTGGTACAGCAGTTGACGATCTTGGCGGTGGCGGAGGCCGTGACGAGGTCGAGGTGGAGGATCGCGGTGAGCGCGAGGACCAGGAACGTGCCGGTGCCGGGGCCGATGAGTCCGTCGTAGAAGCCGATGCCGAGTCCGGCCAGGCCGATCGCCGCGAGGATCCGACGGGGGGTGGCCGGGCCGGTCGCGGGGGCCGTGCCGAAGGCGGGCCGCAGGATCACGAAGGCGGCGACCCCCAGCAGCACCACCATGATCACCGGCTTGAGGACGTCGGTGCTCATCCCGGCCGCGAAGAACGCCCCGGCCGAGGATCCGGCGAGGGCGGCCAGCCCGATGCGGACGGCGGTGCGGACGTCCACGGGAGCCTTGCGGGCGTACGTCACGGCCGCGCCGGTGGTGCCGACGATGGCGACGGCCTTGTTGGTACCGAGCGCGTGCGCGGCGGGTGTGTGCGCCGGCAGCCCGAGCAGCAGCACGGGCAGCAGCAGGAGGCCGCCCCCGCCGACCACGGCATCGATCCAGCCGGCGGCGAGGGCCGCGACGCAGAGCAGGACGATCATGGTCAGCGATATGTCGGGCATGATCGCGACCCTATGCGAGGCCGGTACGCCGCCTCTGCGACGCCCCTCACAGCCCGCCGTCGCCTCGCTGCGGGATCCGTCACAGCTCAGCGTCGCCGGGTCGCGGGATCCGTCGCAGCCCGCCGTCGCCGTACCTCAGCCCCCCTCATAGCCCGCCGCCCCCGTGCCGCGGAACCCCTCACAGCCCGCCGTCGCCGCACCTCAAGACGCCTCACAGCCCGCCGTCCCCGCACCTCAGGAAGCCTCACAGCCCGCCGTCGCCGCACCTCAGGAAGCCTCACACCCGGCGCCCCCGCCTGCTGAGGGCAGCGTTCCCCGCGGGAAACAGAGGTGATGCTGCCGGGTAACACCGGCACCGCACGCTCAAGGACATGACCTCGAATAAGCGTGTGGTGGTGATCGGCACCGGCCTCGCGGGCGTACGGCTCGCCCGGCGGCTCGGTGAGCTCGGCACGCCCGCGCTGCTGATCGGCGAGGAGGAACACCGGCCCTACAACCGGGTGCTGCTCGCCGAGGTGCTGGCCGGACGGTACAGCCCCGAGGTCATCGCCCTGCCCTCGCCCGCGGCACTGACCCGCGGCCGGGTCACCGGCATCGACCGCGAGGCGCGGACCGTGCGGTGCGCGGACGGCTCGGTGATCGCATACGACACGCTCGTCCTGGCCACCGGATCCAACCCCGTGCTGCCACCCCTGCGCGGTCTGTTCACCGAGAACCACCAACTGCCCGAGGGTGTGCACGCGTTCCGCACCATGGACGACTGCCTGGGGCTGTCCAAGGCGGTCCGGCCGGGCTCGAAGGCGGTCGTGATCGGCGGCGGGCTCCTCGGAGTCTCCGCCGCCCGCGCCCTCGCGCTGCGCGGCGCCCAGGTCGTGCTCGCCCAGCAGTCCGAGCGGCTGATGGAGCGCCAGCTCGACCCGGCCGCCTCGAAGCTGATCCGGCGTCACCTCACTGACCTCGGCGTCGAGGTGCACACCCACCTGCGCGTCCGCGACGTGCGCTGCGTCGGCGGTGCGGTCCGCTCGGTGGAGATGGCCGACGGATACGCCCTCGACGCCGACCTCGTGGTCCTGGCCTGCGGGGTCCACCCGCGGGTGAGTCTGGCGCAGGCGGCCGGCCTCGAGGTGCGCAAGGGCATCGTCGTCGACGACGAGCTGCGCACCTCCGACCCGCACATCCACGCCCTCGGGGACTGCGTCCAGCACCACGGCACGGTGTACGGCCTCGCCACTCCGGCGCTCGAACAGGCCGACGCGCTCGCCGAGTTGCTGGCCGGTGATCCCACCGCCCGGTACACCGGTACGCGTTCCCTGACGCGGCTCACGCTCAACGGGCACGACAGCCCCTTCGACCTCGCCGCGTTCGGCGAGACCGAGGCCCTCCCGGGCGACGACGTCGTCCAGCTCGCCGACGCGACCCGCGGCACCTACCGCAAGGTCGTCGTCCGCGACGACCGCCTGGTCGGCGGGGTCCTCGTCGGCGAACTCGGCACCGTCGGCGCGCTCGCCCGCGCCTGGGAGGGAGCAGAGCCGCTCCCCTCCGACGGCGGCCCGCTGCTCCACCTGCTCACCAACGATGGAGGCTCCTGATGACCGCCACCCCGGAGGCCACGGAGGCCACCCCCACGATCGTGCTCGTCGGACACGGCATGGTCGGCCAGCGCTTCCTCGAAGCGCTCGCCGAGCGCGGCCTGACCGCCACGCACCGCGTGGTCGTGCTCTGCGAGGAGCCGCGCCCGGCCTACGACCGCGTCGCCCTCACCTCGTACTTCTCGGGGAAGACCCCCGAGGACCTCTCCATGACGGACATGGAGTTCATCGCCACGCACGGCATCGAGCTGTACGTCGGCGACCCGGCCGAGACCGTCGACCGTGAGGCGAGGAAGGTCACGGCCCGCTCGGGCCAGGTCTTCGACTACGACACCCTCGTGCTCGCCACCGGCTCCTACCCCTTCGTCCCGCCGGTCCCGGGCAAGGACGCCGAGGGCTGTTTCGTCTACCGCACGATCGAGGACCTCCTCGCGATCGAGGAGTACGCGAAGGCGAAGGCCAAGGTGGGAGCCGTGGTCGGCGGCGGTCTGCTCGGCCTGGAGGCCGCCGGGGCGCTGAAGGGCCTCGGACTCACCTCGCACATCGTGGAGTTCGCGCCCCGGCTGATGCCCGTCCAGGTGGACGACGGCGGCGGTGCCGCGCTGCTGCGCACCATCGAGGAGATGGGCCTGAGCGTCCACACGGGCGTGGGCACGCAGGAGATCCTGGTCGATGCCGAGGGCGCCGTCACCGGCATGAAGCTCTCCGACGGTTCCGAACTCGCCGCCGACATGGTGGTGTTCTCCGCCGGTGTGCGCCCCCGCGACCAGCTGGCCCGCGACTGCGGTCTGACGGTCGGGGAGCGCGGCGGCATCACCGTCGACGAGCAGTGCCGTACGGTCGCCGACCCCCACGTCTTCGCGATCGGCGAGTGCGCGCTGGCCTCCGACGGCCGGGTGTACGGCCTGGTGGCCCCGGGCTACGAGCAGGCCGAGACGGCCGCGGCCACGATCGCCTCGGACGAGGCGTCCTTCCTCGGCGCCGACCTCTCCACCAAGCTGAAGCTGCTCGGCGTGGACGTGGCGTCCTTCGGTGACGCGCACGGCACCGCCGAGGACTGCCTGGACGTCGTCTACTCCGACTCCCGCGCGGGCCTGTACAAGAAGCTGGTCATCGGCCGGGACGGCACGCTGCTCGGCGGCATCCTGGTCGGCGACGCGGAGGCGTACGGCACGCTGAAGGCGTTCACCGGCTCGGTCCCGCCGGTCTCGCCCGAGTCACTGGTGCTGCCCGCCGGGGCCGGGGAGTCCGTGCAGCTCGGCCCGTCCGCGCTGCCGGACGAGGCAATCGTCTGCTCCTGCCACAACGTCTCCAAGGGCACGATCCGCGGCGCGGTCACCGACCACCAGTGCACGACCGTGCCCGAGGTGAAGAAGTGCACCAAGGCCGGCACCGGCTGCGGCTCCTGCGTCAAGGTCCTCGGCCAGCTGGTCAACGCCGAGCTGGAGGCGAGCGGCGTCGAGGTCGACAAGGGCCTGTGCGGCTGCTTCGGGCAGACCCGCGAGGAGCTCTACGAGATCGTCCACGCCCTGCGCATCACCACCTACCAGGACCTGCTGGACCGGCACGGCCGCGAGGAGGCCCGGGGCGGTGACGGCTGCGAGGTCTGCAAGCCGGCCGTGGGCTCGATCATCGCCTCCCTCGCCCCGACGATCGGCGCGAGCGGCTACGTCCTGGACGGCGAGCAGGCGGCCCTTCAGGACACCAACGACCACTTCCTGGCCAACCTGCAGAAGAACGGCTCGTACTCGGTCGTGCCGCGCATCCCCGGCGGCGAGATCGCCCCGGAGAAGCTGATCGTGATCGGCGAGATCGCCCGCGACTTCGGCCTCTACACGAAGATCACCGGCGGTCAGCGGATCGACATGTTCGGTGCCCGCGTCGAGCAACTGCCCCTGATCTGGGCCCGGCTGGTGGACGCCGGCTTCGAGTCCGGCCACGCCTACGGCAAGTCGCTGCGCACGGTGAAGTCCTGTGTGGGCCAGACCTGGTGCCGCTACGGCGTGCAGGACTCGGTGAAGATGGCGATCGACCTGGAGCTGCGCTACCGGGGTCTGCGCTCGCCGCACAAGCTCAAGTCGGCGGTCTCCGGCTGCCAGCGCGAGTGCGCGGAGGCCCAGTCGAAGGACTTCGGCGTGATCGCCACGGCCAACGGCTGGAACCTCTACGTCGGCGGCAACGGCGGCGCCACGCCCCGCCACGCGGACCTGCTCGCGCAGGACCTGTCGGACGCCGAACTGGTCCGGCTGATCGACCGGTTCCTGATGTTCTACATCCGTACGGCCGACCGCCTGGAGCGCACCTCCACCTGGCTGGAGCGGATCCCCGGCGGCCTCGACCACGTGCGGGACGTCGTCGTCCACGACTCGCTCGGCATCTGCGACGAGCTGGAGCAGCTGATGCGGGCACATGTCGCGCACTACCGCGACGAGTGGTCCGAGACCATCAACGACCCCGAGAAGCTCGCCCGGTTCGTGTCCTTCGTGAACGCCCCGGACACCCCGGACCCCGTCGTCGCCTTCGTGCCCGAGCGCGACCAGATGAAGCCCGACCTGCCGCTGCTGTCCATCGGCATGCGACCCGCCGCTGACGTACTGGAAGGAAGCGCCCAGCGATGACCCTGGCACTCGAGACCACCGACCTCAAGATCGAACTCGCCCTGGACGACGACTGGTTCACGGTCTGCGACCTGACGGCGCTGCTGCCGGGCCGCGGGGTGGCCGCACTGCTGCCGGACGGCCGGCAGGCCGCGATCTTCCGCGACCGCTCCGGCGACCTCTTCGCCATCGACAACCGCGACCCCTTCACCGGCGCGGCCGTCCTTTCCCGAGGCCTCACGGGCACCCACCAGGGCCGCCCCTTCGTCGCCTCCCCCCTGCTGAAGCAGCGCTTCGACCTGACGTCGGGCGAGTGCCTGGACGACGAGACGGTCCGGGTGACCGCTTACAAGGTGCGGACGGCGTAGCCGGAGGGCCGGAGCAGTTTCGGAACCGCAGCACGCTGCGGCTGATCCGGCCCCCGGCACGAACGCGGTGGCGTGCAGGCCTGCTCGGGCGTGCACGCCACCTCGGCTTGTCCCCCGCGGGAGCCGCCGCTGACCGAGCTGCACGGCGAGACGGCGAGAAGGGTGCCCCGGTCCTCCGTACCGCCGGACGGGTCAGCCCACGAGGGGTGAGCGCGTGTGCTCCTCCGGGAGGGGCCTGGTGTCGAGATAGAACCACTCGGCGTCCGCGCTGGGCCAGGGCGGCGGTTCCGCCGCGGCCTCCTCGGCACCGGTGACCGGACGCCTGGGCAGCGGCGCCGTCGCCGGATCCTCGAAGGCGGGCGGCTCGGCACCGGCGTGCTTCGCCTCCCCCGGCATCAGCAGCTCCACCCGCAGCCCCAGTCCCCGTTGCTGGGCGGTGAACTCCTCGACCTGCTGGCGGCAGGCGTGGTCCAGGTGGGTCACGCCGGTCAGGTCGAGCCGGATCCGCGGCTTCCCGGACGCGGCGGCCGCCTCCAGCGCGTCGATCACCTTCGGCAGCCGCAGGAACGTGGCGTTGCCCGCCATGACGACCTTCGCCGTGTCCTGCTCCACGTGCTGGCGGATCACGGTCTGCGACATGCGCAGCGCGGCCAGCACGATGCCCGCGGCGAGACCGAACAGCACGCCCTCCAGCAGCGCGGTCGCCACGATGACCAGCATGGTCAGCGTCATCACCGCGAACTCGCCCCTGTCCTGCCGCCACATCTTCGGGAACTCGGCGGGCCCGAAGAGCTTCCAGCCGCTGTGCACGAGGACGCCGGCGAGGACGGAGATCGGGATCAGCGCGAGCACCTGCGGCAGCAGCAGCGCGAACAGGAGCAGCCACAGGCCGTGCAGGGTGCGTGAGAGCCGGGTCTTGGCCCCGGCCTGGACGTTCGCCGAACTGCGCGCCACCACCGCGGTGATGGGGAGTGCGCCGAGGATGCCCGCGACGGTGTTGCCCGCGCCCTGGGCGATCAGCTCGGTGTTGTAGCGGGTGCGCGGGCCGCTGTGCATCCGGTCCACGGCAGCGGCCGTGAACAGGCTCTCCGCGGACGCGATGACCGTGAAGGTGAGGATCGCGGTGATGATCGTCCCGTCGGCGAGCGCGGCGAACTGGGAGGCACCGGGTACCTGAACGGAGTTGAGCAGATTGCCCACCTGGAGCGTCTTCACGTCCACGCCGGGCAGCGCGGCGACGACCATGCCGATGCCCACGGCGACCAGGGCCGCGGGGATCCTCCCGGCCGGCCCGGGCACCTTCTTCCACACGAAGCTGAGCACGATCGTGACGACGCCGAGGAGGGTGGCGATCATCGCCTGCGGGTTCGTCAGGACGCCGGCCAGCAGCCCGGGGATGCCGGCCATGTTCTCGAGCGCGGTGCCGGGAGCCTTGGCGTCGGCCATCGGATAGGCCTGGCTGAACATCAGCGGCACACCGATGCCGGCGAGCATGCCCTGGACGACGGCGACGGAGATGGCCTGGAACATCCGGCCGAGCCGGACCAGCCCCAGGATGATCTGGAGGATGCCGGCGAACAGCACGATCACGCCGAGCATGGCCACGCCGACCTCGGCGACGGTCTCCGCGACCAGCGCGGCGAGGCCGGCGGCCGGACCGCTGACCTGGAGCGTGCTGCCCCGGACCGCGCCCACGACCAGGCCGCCGATCACCCCGGAGATGATCCCCAGTTCGGCGGGGACGCCGGAGGCCACGGCGACACCGATGCACAGCGGCAGAGCGACGAGGAAGACGACGAGGGAGGCGGTGATGTCGGTGGCGAGGTCCCCCCTGGCGCCACCTTGGCCACCGAGCCCCTTGCCGCCGGGCACCTCGCCACGGAGGTCCTCGCCACCGGGCACCTCGCCATGGAGGTCCCTGCCGCCGGGCACCTCCCCACCGAGGCCCCTGCCACCGGGCACCTCGCCACCGAGCACCTCGCCATGGAGGTCCTTGCCACCGGGCACCTCCCCACCGAGGTCCCTGCCACCGGCGCCCTTGCCCCCCAGGACCTTGGCGCCGCTCATCGCTCCGCGGATCAGCCCGCCCAGGGCACCACCGCCCGCACGGCCTGCGACCGGGTCACCAGGAGAGTTCCCGCCCGTTCCACGGGTCGAGCGCCCCCCCTTTGCCGACCCGCCCGTCCCCCAGCCACCTGCCCCACCGGCCAGGCCTCCCCCGGCGCCGCCGCCTCCGGAAGGACCCCCGGAGAAGCCCCAGGCATCACCCCCGGCTCCACCCCCTGGATCACCCGGCGTTCCGCCCCCCGGCCCCCAGGCTCCCGCGCCCCCCGCAGGATCACCCGCCGGCCACCCCCCGGCCCCTCCCTCCCCACCGGCCGTCCCCCGTCCCCCGGCCGCCTCCAGGGGCTCCGGTGGCCCCCAGCCCGCGGTGTCGGCTGTCCCCCAGCCCACGGTGTCGGCTGTCCCCCAGCCCGTGGCGTCGGCGGCCCCCCGGTCCGCCGCACCCCCGGCCGGGTAGGCCGGCCGCCCGCCCCGTCCCCTCCCCCGCGCGTGCGCCCCGCTCACGCGGCGTGCACCCGGAAGTCGCCCTCGTCGCCGAGTTCGTGGACGAAGCCGGTGTCGACCTCGTAGTACCAGCCGTGCAGCCGGAGCCGGCCCGAGTCGAGGCGTTGCCGCACCACGGGGTAACTCCGCAGTGCCGCCAGCTGGTTGACGACATTGCCCTGGGAGACCTCCGGCAGGGACGGGTCGTCCGGCGCGGTCTCCAGTACGGAGGTCAGCTCCGGGCGGGCGAGGCGGAGCCAGGCGTCCACGCCGGGCAGGGACGAGAGGTCGTCGCCGGACTTCAGCGCACCCATCGCACCGCAGTGTGAGTGACCGCACACCACGATGTCCTGAACCCCGAGCACCTCCAGCGCGTACTCGATGGTGGCCGCCTCGCCACAGGCCCCGGGCCGTCCGTAGGGCGGCACGATATTGCCCGCGTTCCGTAGCTCGAATATCTCCCCGGGCCGTGCACCCGTGATCATCGCGGGTATGACACGCGAGTCCGAGCAGGTAATGAACAGCGCCTCCGGATATTGCCCTTCGGCCAGTTTCCGGTATGCGACGCTGTCGAAGTCGACGCGCGTCCTGAACGTGCGGGCACGATCCAGCAAAGTCTTCAAGGCAACCTCCTGAGCTGGGAGTTCATCCTGTGCACCCCACCGTAGACCGCCGACCTACAGCAGCAGGTTAAGCAAACTCCAAAGCCCGGCCAGCAATTGAACATTCTTTGCCCGGATTCCCAGACGCAGCGTCTTCTTGTAGCGTGTGAACTCCGTGGCGGGGAATGTGAATTCACCCTGCCCGGATTCATGCCGGCTTCACGGAGAGACAGGGCGTATGGGCCTACGAGTGCTGCTCATCGAAGATGACGAGACGATCGCCGAGCCGCTCATGGAAGGGCTCGGCAACTTCGGACTGGCGGTCGACCACGTCGCCACCGGCACGGAGGGCCTGAGAGGCCCGTACAACGACGTCGTCCTGCTCGACCTGGGACTGCCGGACATGGACGGCATCGACGTCTGTCGCGGCATCCGGCAGGTCTCGGACGTGCCCATCGTCATCCTCAGCGCACGCGGCGAGGAGGCCGACCGCGTGCTGGGCCTGGAGCTGGGCGCCGACGACTACCTGGCGAAACCGTTCAGCGTGCGGGAACTGGTCGCCCGGGTCCGCGCGGTGACCCGTCGCACGCAACGCGCCCAGCAGGCGTTCCCCGAGGCCCGGGGCGCCCGGAGCGTCCCCGAGCATCCGCCGTTCGAACCGGCTCCGGCCCCCGGGTACGAGCCGACTCCGCCACCCGCCTACGAACCTGCTCCCGCCCCCGCGTACGACCCGGCCCCGGCCCTCTCCTACGAACCCCCCGCGACCGCCGCGCACGACCCCGCACCCGGATCGCCGCACGACCCGGGCCCGCTCGTCGTGGACCGCCGTACCCGCCAGGTCTGGGTCGGCGACGCCCCCGTCCTGCTCACGCCCAAGGAATTCGACCTGCTGGCGCTGCTCAGCGAGGACCCGGGAGCGGTCTACTCGCGGCAGCAGATCCTCGACCGTGTCTGGGACCCGCACTACGACGGCCCGACCAAGACCCTGGACGTCCATGTGGCCGCGTTGCGCCGCAAGTTGGGGCACCCGGCGTGGATCAGGACGCTGCGGGGTGTCGGTTTCCGGCTGGCGGTGCACACGGGGCCGACCGCGCGGGTGGCCTCTCCGTGACCCGCCGACTGCTGCTCAGCTACCTCAGCCTCGCGGCGCTGGTGCTGCTCTGCCTGGAGGTCCCGCTGGGTTTCGTGTACTCGCGCGGCGAGCGGGAGCGGGTCGTCAACGCGGCGAAGGACGAGGCCGAGTCGGTCTCCGCGTACGCCGCGCTGTCCCTGGCGGCGGGGCGGGCCGAGCAGGACCTGCCCGCGCGGGTGGCGCACTGCGCGCGGCGCATCGGCGGGAAGGTGGTGATCGTCGGCGCCACGGGCACGCCGCTCGCCACCTCGCACCCGGTGGACGCCGGGATGTCCGGCGACCTGTCGGCACGGCCGGGCATCGCGGCCGCGCTGCGCGGCACGTCGACGGTGGACGTCCGGACCTCCACGATCGGCGGGGTGGAGTATCTGTCGGTGGCCGCGCCGGTCGGGCAGGAGGCGCGGCCGGTGGGTGCGGTGTGGCTGACGGTGCCGACGAGGACGGTCCACGAGCGGGTGCACCACGTCTGGCTGCTGCTCGCGCTGGGCGGGTTCGCCGTGCTGACGGCGGTCGCCGTGGTCGGTTTCGCCTTCGCCCGCTGGGCGGGCCGCCCCATCCGTGAACTGGAGCAGGCCACGCACGACTTGGCCGAGGGCGGCCGGTTCGCGCCGGTGACGATCACGAAGGGGCCGCCGGAAGTACGCAGTCTGGCCGCCGCGTTCAACCACACGGCGGCCCGGCTCGCCCATCTGCTGGCGTCCCAGCGGGCGTTCGCGGGCGAGGCCTCGCACCAGCTGAAGACCCCGCTGGCGGCGCTGCGGCTGCGCCTGGAGAACCTGGAGCCGGACATCGCCGCCCGGGCCCGGGGCAGCCTCACCGCCGCCGTCACCGAGACGGACCGGCTGGCCCGCATGGTCGAGCACCTGCTGGCCATGGCCCGGCTGGAGGAGCACGCGGCCATCCCCACCACCGTCGACCTGGGCGCGGTCTGCGCGGAACGGCACCGCACCTGGCAGCCCCTGTTCGCCCGGGAGAACGTCTCCCTGGTGCTCTTCGCGGGGAGCGTGGGCCCGGTACTCGCGGTGCCGGGGGCCGTCGAGCAGATCATGGACAACCTGCTGTCCAACGCCCTGCGGGCGTCCCCGGCGGGCAGCACCGTCACGATCGAGCTGCGACTCCAGGCCCCGCCCCGGCGGGCATTGCGCGACACCCGGCCCCGCTGGGTCGGCCTGCATGTCACCGACGAGGGACCGGGCATGACGGAGGAGCAGCGGGCCCGGGCCTTCGACCGCTTCTGGCGCGCCCCGAGTGCCCCCAAGGGCGGTACGGGTCTCGGTCTCGCCCTGGTGCAGCGCCTCGCCCACGCCAGCGGCGGCGAGGCGGCGCTGCGCGCGGCGGCGACCGGCGGCCTGGACGTGGTGATCCGCCTGCCGTCCGCGCGACCGCCGGGCGAGGGCACCCCCGGCCCGGGCGGCGACCGCCCGAGAAGGCCGAGACGGGAGGCCCCGGCGTTGCCGGCGTAGGCACGCGTCCCCCAACCCCGGGCGCAGGGCGGTACACCCTCACGAACCAGCCCTGGGGGGGATGACCATGACCCATCCGTACACCGGCCCGCACAACGGCCCGTACCCCGCACCGCCGCCGGTGCCGCGGCCCGGCGGACCGGCACCCCGCTGGGCCCGGAAGCGCTACGCGCTGCCCGCCCTCGGGCTGGCCCTGTTCATCGGCATCGGCATCGGCATCGGCGCGAGCGGCGGGGAGAGCGCTGACGACGCGAAGCCCGCGTCCGCCGAGCCCCGGCCGACCGTCACGGTCACCACGACGGCCACCGCCACCGCGACGCCGCCCACGAAGGAGCCGGAGCCCGCTCCCACCGTCACCGCCACGAAGACCGTCAAGGTCACCACCACGGTCACCGCACAGCCGGCGGCGGGCGGCGGGTCCGACGACGGTGGCTCCGGGGGCGGCGCGGACGTGTACTACGGCAACTGCAGCGAGGTCCGGGCCGCCGGGGCCGCCCCCATCCACCGGGGTGAGCCCGGGTACGCCTCCCACCTGGACCGGGACAACGACGGGGTCGCCTGCGACACCTGAGCCCGGCGTGCCGGTGACCATCGGCGGGCCCGGCCGTTCCACCGTTCGGGGCAGCTCGTTCCGGGGCTGCCCAGCCGACGGAAGGAACACCACCGTGGACACGACCGTGCCCGCCCCGAACGCGCCGGGTGTGCTGCCCCGTGCCGAGTGGGTCAAGACGCTGCCGCAGACCATCGTCGCGTCCTGCGTGCTGCTGCTCGACGCCGAGGACCGGCTCCTGCTGCTGCGCTACGCCGGGGGCCAGCCCGCCGCGGGCCTCTGGGGGCTGCCGGGCGGCATGCTCGACCACGGCGAGGACCCCGCCGGCGCCGCCCGGCGGGAGCTGCACGAGGAGACCGGCATCGTCCTCGAAGGGGACCTGCCGTTCCTCGGGTACGACCACCGGGCCGACGTGCTGGGGACGGGGCCGGTCCTCGACTTCTACTTCCACGGCGGCAGGCTCCCGGCCGGGCAGCCCGTCCGGCGCAGCGCGGAGCACGACCACCACGGCCTGTTCGCCCTCGCCGACCTGGCGTCCACCCCGCTGGCGACCCGGCTGCCCACCCTCGCAGCCCTGCTGAGCGCGGCCCGCACCGGCACGGCCGTGTGCCTGCGCGACGGCCTGCCGCGGTGACCGTCGCCGGAACCTGAACGGAACGCGGGAACGGAACGCGCGAGAGCGGGGCGGCACCTCCGCACAAGGTGCCGCCCCGCTCTTCTCCGTGCGCCGGAGCCGCCGCGATCGGTGAGGGTCGGGGACCGCCGACGGCTCCGGGTTCTCTACCCCCGGGTCAGCGGTGGTCGCTGCCCTGGGACTGGACCGCCGCCCGGCCCGCCTCCAGGCGGGCCACCGGGATGCGGAACGGGGAGCAGGAGACGTAGTCGAGTCCGACCTCGTGGAAGAAGTGAACCGACTCGGGGTCGCCGCCGTGCTCGCCGCAGACGCCGAGCTTGAGGTCGGGGCGGGTCTCGCGGCCTGCCTTGGCGGCCAGCTTCACCAGGGAGCCGACGCCGTCCTTGTCGATCGTCTCGAACGGGGAGACCCCGAAGATGCCCTTCTCCAGGTACGCCGTGAAGAAGCTCGCCTCCACGTCGTCCCGGGAGAAGCCCCACACCGTCTGGGTCAGGTCGTTCGTGCCGAAGGAGAAGAACTGCGCGGCCTCGGCGATCTGACCGGCGGTCAGCGCGGCGCGCGGCAGCTCGATCATCGTGCCGATGGACAGCTTCAGCTGCGCGCCCGAGGCTGCCTCGACCTCGGCGATGACCTTGTCGGCCTCCTCGCGGACGATCTCCAGCTCCTGGACCGTGCCGACGAGCGGAATCATGATCTCGGCGCGCGGGTCGCCCTTGGCGGCCTTGCGCTCGGCCGCGGCCTCGGCGATCGCCCGGACCTGCATGGTGAACAGGCCGGGGATGACCAGGCCGAGGCGCACACCGCGCAGACCCAGCATCGGGTTCTGCTCGTGCAGCCGGTGCACGGCCTGGAGCAGGCGCAGTTCGTTCTCGTGCGGCTCCTGGCGGGACTCGGCGAGGGCCACGCGGACGGACAGCTCGGTGATGTCCGGGAGGAACTCGTGCAGCGGCGGGTCGAGCAGGCGGACGGTGACCGGGAGGCCGTCCATGGACTCGAAGAGCTGCACGAAGTCCTGCTTCTGCAGCGGGAGCAGCTGCTTGAGGGACTCCTCGCGCTCGGTGTCCGTGTCGGCCAGGATCAGCCGCTCCACCAGTTCGCGCCGGTCGCCGAGGAACATGTGTTCGGTGCGGCACAGGCCGATGCCCTGGGCGCCGAAGCGGCGGGCGCGCAGCGCGTCCTCGGCGTTGTCGGCGTTGGCGCGCACCCGCAGGCGGCGCTTGCGGTCGGCGAAGGCCATCATCCGGTGCACGGCCTCGACGAGCTCGTCGGCGTCGTCGGCGCCCGGGTGCATCCGGCCCTCGAAGTACTCCACGACCGGCGACGGCACGACGGGTACCTCACCGAGGTAGACCTTGCCGGAGGAGCCGTCGATGGAGACGACGTCGCCCTCCTCGACGACGTGCCCGCCCGGCACGGTCATCCGGCGGCGCTTGGTGTCGACCTCCAGCTCCTCGGCGCCGCAGACACAGGTCTTGCCCATGCCGCGCGCGACGACGGCCGCGTGGGAGGTCTTGCCGCCGCGGGAGGTCAGGATGCCCTCGGCGGCGATCATGCCGTCCAGGTCGTCGGGGTTGGTCTCACGGCGGATCAGGATGACCTTCTCGCCGGACCGCGACCACTTCACGGCCGTGTAGGAGTCGAAGACGGCCTTGCCGACGGCCGCGCCCGGGGAGGCGGCGATGCCCCGGCCGACCTGCGAGACCTTCGCGTCCTCGTCGAAGCGCGGGAACATCAGCTGCGCGAGCTGGGCGCCGTTGACGCGGGTGAGCGCCTCGGCCTCGTCGATCAGGCCCTGGTCCACCAGCTGGGTCGCGATGCGGAAGGCCGCGCCCGCGGTGCGCTTGCCGACGCGGGTCTGGAGCATCCACAGCACACCGCGCTCGATGGTGAACTCGATGTCGCAGAGGTCCTTGTAGTGGTTCTCCAGCGTCGCCATGATCTGCATCAGCTGGTCGTAGGACTTCTTGTCGATCTGCTCCAGCTCGGCGAGCGGCACGGTGTTGCGGATGCCCGCCACGACGTCCTCGCCCTGCGCGTTCTGGAGGTAGTCGCCGTAGACGCCCTGGTGGCCGGAGGCGGGGTCGCGGGTGAAGGCGACGCCGGTGCCGGAGTCGGGGCCGAGGTTGCCGAAGACCATGGAGCAGACGTTGACCGCGGTGCCGAGGTCGCCGGGGATGCGCTCCTGGCGGCGGTAGAGCTTGGCCCGGTCGGTGTTCCAGGAGTCGAAGACCGCGTGGATGGCGAGGTCCATCTGCTCGCGGGGGTCCTGCGGGAAGTCCCGGCCGGCCTCGGTCTTGACGATCTTCTTGAACTTGGTGACGAGCTTCTTGAGGTCGGCGGCCTCCAGCTCGGTGTCGACCGTGACCTTCTTGGCCGCCTTGGCCGCGTCCAGCGCGTCCTCGAACAGCTCGCCGTCGACGCCCAGGACGGTCTTGCCGAACATCTGGATGAGGCGGCGGTAGGAGTCCCACGCGAACCGGTCGTCGCCGGCCTGCTTGGCCAGTCCCTGCACCGACTTGTCGGAGAGGCCGATGTTGAGGACGGTGTCCATCATGCCGGGCATGGAGAACTTGGCGCCCGAGCGCACCGACACCAGCAGCGGGTCGTCGGCCTGGCCGAGCTTCTTGCCCATGCGGGCCTCGAGCGCGTCGAGGTGTGCACTCACCTCGTCACGCAGTGCCGCCGGCTCCTCGCCACTGTCCAGGTAGACCTTGCAGGCCTCGGTGGTGATGGTGAAGCCGGGAGGGACCGGAAGGCCCAGGTTCGTCATCTCCGCGAGGTTCGCGCCCTTGCCACCGAGGAGGTCCTTGAGGTCCTTGTTGCCCTCGGTGAAGTCGTAGACGAACTTCACGCCCTCAACGCTGGTGCCGTGCTCAGCTACCTGAAGATCTTTGTTTTCCGACACGGGTCTCGACTCCTCGAGGACGCGGTGGCTGCCCTGACGGGCAGGAACATACCCAGATCAAAGGCGTCTGGGTACGTCCACTCGTGCGTCATGCGCCTGTAACCACTCGTCCGCCAGCGGATCGAAAGTCAAGGCTGAGCAAGCGATCGCAGCCGCATGTTTTCACTTCTTGAACGCAAGAACCTCCTTGAGCCCCTCTGGGCGCTCATGTGAGCGAGGTTTCCGCACATTTGATTTCGCTCGATGAACGATCAAAGGGTGGCACTCAGTGCCACCCTTTGGAGAAGTGCAGCCGCTCAAGATCCGCTCATCTGAGCGCAACCCTTATCAGGGGTGGCGAGAATCACGCTGCCACAGCCGCCGGGATTTCACCATGCGGACGCGTCCCGGGACGAGAAACCCGGCCGTCACACCCCGAGCGCGCGCAGCCGCTCCTCGACCCGCTCGGGCGCGTAGAGGTGCTCCACGACCATGGCACCGGCTCCCACCAGCGCGGCCCGCTCACCCAGCCGCGCGGTGACCACGTCCAGGTGGGCGGTGGAGCGGGGCAGCGCCCGCTGGTACAGCAGTTCGCGCACCCCTGTCAGGAAGGGAGTTCCGGCCAGATCCCCGGCGATCATCAGCACGCCGGGGTTGAGCAGCGTCACGACCGTCGCGAGGACGTCCCCGACCCGCCGCCCGGCCTCCCGGGCGAGTCCGACCGCCTCCGGGTGCCCGGACGCCAGCAGGTCCCGCACGTCCGAGCCGGAGGCCGCCGGCACCCCGGTCTCGGCCAGCCGCCGCGCCACCGCGCCACCGCTCGCCACGGCGGCCAGGCAGCCGTAGGAACCGCACCGGCACAGCGCCCCGGCGCCCTCCGGCACCCGGATGTGTCCGATGTCGCCGGCGCCGCCGTCGATGCCCCGGAACACGGCGCCGTCCACCACGACCCCGGCGCCGATGCCGGTGGAGACCTTCACCAGCACGAAGGCGGAGCAGTCCGGGTGGCCGGTGCGCTGTTCGCCGTAGGCCATGAGGTTGGCGTCGTTGTCCACCAGCACGGGCACCCCGGCGGCGTCCGCGTGCTCGGCGAGCGCCCGGGCCAGCCGGCCCCTTATGTCGTAGCCGTCCCAGCCGGGCATGATCGGCGGCTGGACGACACGGCCGGTCTCGGTGTCGACCGGGCCGGGCACCGCGAGCCCGACCCCGCAGACCGCCTCGGCCCCTTGCCCGGACTTGACCAGCAACTCGGCGAACCAGCGGCCGAGTTCGCCGAGCACGGCGTCCGGTCCGTCCTCGATGACGAGGGTTCCGGAGTGCTCGGCGAGGATCTCGCCGCTCAGTGACAGCACGGCAGCGCGGGCGTGCCGGGTGTCGAGGTCGGCGGCCAGGACCACCGCGTGGTCGTCGTCGAACTCCAGGGTGATGGAGGGTCGCCCGCCCAGCGGGGAGTCGACCGGCCCCCCGGCGCCCTCGCGCAACCAGCCCGCGCGGAAGAGCCGGTCCAGCCGCTGCCCGACGGTGGCCCGGGACAGTCCGGTCACCTGTTGCAGGGCACCCCGGGTCACGGCGCGGCGACTGCGCACCAGTTCGAGCAGATCGCCGGCGCTGGCCTGACCCGCGCCTCGTCCGGTTCTCCCGGCCTGTCCGGTCATGTACACCCCCTTGTGTTTCCCAACCCTGCATTACATATTGGGTTTTGCGTGTTAAATAGACGTAACCCTACGGTAGCTCCTGCCGATCCTGGCCAGGAGTACGTCTTTGGGAGAGCCCCGAGTGGATCGCATCGCCCAGCTCACCACGCGTCCCGCAGGACGCGAGATCGCATACGATCCGGCCGCCGCGCCGCCGTCCCTGCACGTCAGGGCCGCACAGGTCCTGGAGGGCAACTGGACCGGCCGGTCCACCGTGCCCTCGCGCGGCCTGTATCCGCACCAGTGGTCGTGGGACTCGGCGTTCATCGCGATCGGCCTGAGGCACCTCTCGCCGTTACGGGCCCAGACGGAGCTGGAGACGCTGCTGGCGGCCCAGTGGGCGGACGGGCGGATCCCGCACATCGTCTTCAACCCCTCCGTCCCCCTCGACGCGTACTTCCCGAGCCCTGACTTCTGGTGCTCGTCGACCGCCGGGCGCGCCGCCGGCGCCCCGCGCACCGTACAGACCTCCGGGATCGTGCAGCCACCGGTCCACGCCCTGGCCGCGTGGCTGGTGCACCTCGCCGACCCGGGCCTGTCCAGGGCGCGCGGCTTCCTCACCCGCGCGTACCCCCGGCTGGCCGCCTGGCACGGCTACCTCCTGCACCGGCGTGACCTCGGCGGGGGCGGGCTGGTGTCCGTGGTGCACCCCTGGGAACAGGGTATGGACAACAGCCCCTGCTGGGACCGCCCGTTGTCCCGGGTCACCCCGGCCCCGGCCCGCTCCTTCCGCCGCGCCGACCTCGACCACGGCGCCCCCGAGGACCGGCCGACGGATCTGGACTACGGGCGGTACGTGCGGCTGGCGGCCGACTACCGGGACCGTGGCTACGCCGACGGCCCCGGCGACTTCGCCGTGGAGGACCCGGCGTTCAACGCGCTGCTCGCCGCCTCCGAGTACGCCCTGGACCGGATCGCCCACGAGCTCGGCGTGACCGGCGCGGCGGGGCGGGCCCGTGCGGACCGCCTGACGGCGGCTCTGGTGGAGCGGCTGTGGGACCCGGCGGCGGGGATGTTCCTGTGCCGGGACGTGCGCGCCGGGGAACCGATCCCTCAGCGCGGTGTCTCCGGGCTGATCCCCCTGCTGCTTCCGGCCCTGCCCCACGACCTCGCGGCCACCCTGGTCCGCACGATGTGCGGCCCGCACTTCGGCCTCGGCGGCACCACCCGCCTGGTCCCGAGCTACGACCTGCTCGGCGAGGCCTTCGACCCGCACCGCTACTGGCGCGGCCCGGCCTGGTTCAACACCAACTGGCTGCTGGAGCGCGGGCTGCGGCGGCACGGCGAGCGCGGCCGGGCCGACGCCCTGCGCAAGGGCATGCTGCACACCGCCGGCGCCTCCGGCTTCGCGGAGTACGTCGACCCCTACACGGCACAGGCCTGCGGCGTCACCGGCTTCGGCTGGACCGCCGCGCTCACGCTCGACCTGCTGCACGACCGGCCCGCACGGGGCAGGAACGGCCTCACGGCGATCAAGGGAGAGGACCCGGCATGACGGACCGGCATCATCTGCTCGTGCACGGCCGGACGTTCGCCGCCGTCGGCGACCGCGGCGACATCAGCGGCTACCGGGGCGGCAGCGCCCCGGACGGCATGTTCGTACGGGACGCCCGGCATCTGAGCCGGTGGCAGCTCACCGTCGACGGGGCGGTGCCCGACACGCTGACCCCGGTGGCCGACGGGGACACCGCGCGCTGTGTCCTCGTCCCGCGCGGCGGCCGCGACGAACCGCCCGCGTACACGCTCTTCCGCGAACAGGCCGTCGGAGACTCCTCGTTCGTGGAGTCGCTGCGCGTCACCAGCAACCGCCCGGTGCCGACGACGGTCCACCTCGCGGTCACCGCCGACGCCGACTTCACCGACCAGTTCGAGCTGCGCTCCGACCACCGCACCTACACCAAGGCCGGGGCCGTCCGCTCCCGCCACACGCTCACCCACGGCGTGGAGTTCGCCTACCGGCGCGGCGAGTGGCACTCCGTCACGACCGTGACGGCCGAGCCCCGGCCGGACGCCGTGGAGGAGACCGGCACCGGCGCCCGCCGTCTGTCGTGGGCCCTGGACCTCGAACCGCACGGCACCGCCGAGCTGACCCTGCGGGTCATGGCCCGCCCGCACGGCGACCGGCGCGCCCTGCGCGTGCCCTGCTCCCCCGCCGCCGTCCGGGAGCAACTGCGCGCCCGGGAGAACGAGTTCGTCGAGGGTGTGGCCTTCCCGCAGGGGTGGCCCGAACTGGCCGCCGCCTGCACCCGGGGGCTCGCCGACCTCGCCGACCTCCAGGTCCCGGCGACCGGCCCGGACGGCGAGGAACTGCGCGTCCCGGCCGCCGGCGCCCCCTGGTTCCTGACCCTGCTGGGCCGGGACGCCCTGCTGACCTCGCTGTTCGCCCTGCCCTACCGGCCCCGGCCGGCCGCCGCCACCCTGGCCGCGCTCGCCGCGACCCAGGCCACCGGGGCCGGCCCCGACGGGATCGCCCAGCCCGGCAAGATCGTGCACGAGGTACGCCACGGCGAACTGGCCCACTTCGGCCAGGTCCCCTACGGCCGCTACTACGGCTCGGTCGACGCCACCCCGCTCTTCCTCGTCCTGCTCGGCGCGTACACCGAGCACACCGGCGACACGGGCCCGGCCCGCCGCCTCGAACCCCACGCCCGGGCCGCCGTCACCTGGATGCTCGACCACGGCGGCCTCACCTCGCGCGGCTACCTCGTCTACCGCGCCGACCAGGGCGGGCTGGCCAACCAGAACTGGAAGGACTCCCCCGGCGCCATCTGCTCCGCCGAGGGCACCCGCCCGCACGGCCCGGTGACGGCCGCGGGCGCCCAGGGCTACGCCTACGACGCCCTGCGCCGCACGGCGGGCCTCGCCCGCACGGTGTGGCAGGACACCACGTACGCCCACCTGCTGGAGCAGACGGCCGGCGATCTGCGCGACCGTTTCCAGCGGGACTTCTGGATGCCGGAGCAGTCCTTTCCCGCCCTCGCGCTGGACGGCCGGGGCAAGCAGGTCGACGCGCTGGCCTCCGACGCCGGGCACCTGCTCTGGTCGGGGCTGCTGGACAAGGAGTACGGCGAGCTCGTCGGACGGCGGCTGCTCGAGGCGGACTTCTTCTCCGGCTGGGGCGTGCGCACCCTGGCCGCCGGGCAGCCGGCGTACCACCCGCTCTCCTACCATCGCGGCTCGGTCTGGCCGCACGACAACGCGCTGATCGCGCTGGGCCTGGCCCGCTACGGGCTGCACGACGAGGCGCGCGCGATCGCCCGCGGTCTGGTCGACGCGGCGGGCGCGACCGGCCACCGGCTCCCGGAGGTCCTGGCGGGCTACGGCCGCGACACGCACCCGGAGCCGGTGCCGTACCCGTACGCGTGCGTGCGTGAATCCCGCTCCGCGTCCGCCCCGTTGGCGCTGCTCACGGCGGTCGGTGTGGTCTGAGGGCCGGTTGGTCCGCCGTTTGCCGGGTGTTTGCCGAGCGCTGGCCCGGCGGGCTGAACGCACCCGAGGGACGTCCCGTACGGAACGGTGGCGGACCCGCACCCCCACGCGGGTCCGCCACCTCACCGGGTTTTGAACGGGAAGGACCTCCGGGTGCCTGTCTTCACACGCTTCAGCGAGCCGCCGCAGCCGGGTGACGGCATGTCCGAGGCAGAGGCCGAGAAGGCGGAGGGCGGGGAGAGCGGGGAGGACGGGAGAGTGCGGGCGGCGGCGCCCGACTCGGCTCCGGCCTCCACGTGGGCCACCCTCGGACAGCGCTTCGGCCGCCTGCGCGCCCGGGCCGCCAATTCAGAGGACCAGCCCCCCCGCCTGCGCGCCTGGCGCACCCGCCACCCCCGGACCGCACGCGCCGTCCGCCTCGCCACCACCGCCCTCGCCGCCGCCCTGGTCCTCGGGGCCCTGCTGCTGCCCAACACCCTCCCCGCCCTCAAGGCGGCCGGCTTCGCGCGGATCCCGGCCGAGGCGGTCATCGGGGCCGTCGTCGTGCTGGCGCTGCCGCGCCGGCCCCGGCTGGTGGCGGCGGTGCTGTACGGGCTCGGTCTCACCGTCCTGACCACGGTGAACCTGCTCGACATGGGGTTCAACGAATACCTGGGCCGGGGTTTCAACGCCGCGCTCGACTGGGATCTCCTGCCCGACGCGCAGGGTTACGTCGAGGACACGCTGGGCGGGGGCGTCGCGACCGCCGTCTCCGTCGGCGCTGTGGTGCTCGTGCTGCTCGTGGCTGCCGTCATGGTCGCGGCGACGATCCGGCTCGCGCACGTGCTGGCCCGCCACCGGGTGCGGGCGACCAAGGGCGCCCTGATCGCCGGCACCGTCTGGGTCACCTGCTCCGCGCTGGGCCTGACCCTGTTCGGCGGCCCGATCGCCTCCGAACGCGGGGCGGGTGCCCTCCGGGTGCACGCGCAGCGGACGGTGGAGTCGCTGCGGGACGAGGCCGCGTTCGTGCGGCAGTCGAAGGCCGACACCTTCGGCAACACCCCGCCCGGCGAACTGCTGCCGGACCTGCGCGGCAAGGACGTGATCTTCACGTTCATCGAGAGCTACGGCCGCAGCGCCATCGAGGACCCGGTCATGGCCCCCGGCGTCGACCGCACCCTGGACGCGAGCACCGCCGCCCTGGAGCAGGCCGGGTTCGCCGCCCGCAGCGGCTGGCTGACCTCGGCGACGTACGGCGGCAGCAGCTGGCTCGGCCACTCCACGACCATGTCCGGCCTGTGGATCGACAACCAGCGGCGCTACCGCACGGTCAGCGCCGGCGACCACCTCACCCTCACCAAGGCCTTCCAGAAGACCGGCGCCTGGGACACGGTCGGCGTCATGCCGGGCGTACAGAAGGGCTGGCCGGAGGAGAAGTGGTACGGCCTCGACAAGCTCTACGACGCCTTCGACCTGGGGTACGAGGGGCCGAAGTTCAGCTGGTCGACCATGCCCGACCAGTACGCGCTGGAGGCGTTCCAGCGGCGGGTGCACGGGAAGAAGCGGGACAAGCCGCTGATGTCGTTCGTCATCCTGACCTCCAGCCACCAGCCCTGGGCGCCCATCCCGAAGACGGTCGGCTGGGACGAACTCGGCGACGGCTCGGTCTTCGACGCGATCCAGAAGGCCGGCAACAAGGCCTCCGACGTCATCACCGACACCACCAAGTCCCGCGAGGAGTACGGCAAGTCCATCCAGTACTCGGTCACCAGCCTCACCCAGTGGCTGGAGCGCTACGGCACCGACGACACCGTCCTGGTCTTCCTCGGCGACCACCAGCCCATCGCCCGGGTCAGCGGGAACGGCGCCAGCCGGGACGTGCCGGTCTCGATCGTCGCGAAGGACCCGAAGGTCCTGGACAAGGTCGCCGACTGGAACTGGACGCAGGGCCTCAAGCCCGACCGTGACGCGCCCGTGTGGAAGATGAGCTCCTTCCGCGACCGCTTCCTGAAGGCGTTCGGCTCCACACCGCACCCCTCCGAGGGCTGATCAGCCGCCGGAGGTGTCGAGCTCGGCGTCCTCGCCGACTCCGGCGCAGTCGTAGGGGTCCTTCAGCCAGCCGTCCGGCAGCACCACGCGGTTGTTGCCGGACGTACGGCCCCGGGGCCCGTCGGCGCCGGTGGGCCAGGGCTGGTCGAGGTCCAGCTCGTCCAGGCCGGAGCGCAGTTCCTCCAGAGACGAGGTGATCGCGAGGCGCTTTCGCATCTCGGAGCCGACCGCGAAGCCCTTCAGGTACCAGGCGACGTGCTTGCGGAAGTCGATCACGCCCCGGGCCTCGTCGCCGATCCACTCCCCGAGCAGGGTGGCGTGCCGGACCATGACGTCGGCGACCTCGCGCAGGGCGGGGCGGGCGATGTCCTCGGTGCGGCCCTCGAAGGCGGCGACCAGGTCGGAGAAGAGCCAGGGCCGCCCCAGGCAGCCGCGGCCCACGACCACCCCGTCGCAGCCGGTCTCGCGCACCATGCGCAGGGCGTCCTCGGCCGACCAGATGTCGCCGTTGCCGAGCACCGGGATCTCCGGCACGTGCTCCTTCAGCCGGGCGATGGCGTCCCAGTCGGCGGTGCCGCCGTAGTGCTGGGCGGCGGTGCGGCCGTGCAGGGCGATGGCGGTGACGCCCTCCTCGACGGCGATCCGGCCGGCGTCGAGGAAGGTGATGTGGTCGTCGTCGATGCCCTTGCGCATCTTCATCGTCACGGGCAGATCGCCGGCGCCGCTGACGGCCTCGCGCAGGATGGCCCGCAGCAGGTTCCGCTTGTACGGCAGCGCGGAGCCGCCGCCCTTGCGGGTGACCTTGGGCACGGGGCAGCCGAAGTTGAGGTCGATGTGGTCGGCGAGGTCCTCCTCCGCGATCATGCGGACGGCCTTGCCGACGGTCGCGGGGTCCACGCCGTACAGCTGGATGGAGCGGGGGCGCTCACTCGCGTCGAAGTGAATGAGCTGCATGGTCTTCTCGTTGCGCTCGACCAGCGCCCTGGTCGTGATCATCTCGCTGACGAACAGGCCCTTGCCGCCGCTGAATTCCCTGCACAGGGTGCGGAAGGGCGCGTTGGTGATCCCGGCCATGGGGGCCAGGACGACGGGGGGCTGGACGGTGTGCGGACCGATCTGGAGGGGCGTGGACATGCCTCCATTGTGCCGTGCAATGAGATGGCAAAATTCATTAGTTAGCAACACTATCGAAGTCGGCGTACGATGGTCCGCATGCCCGAGCTCAGCCCCCGCCGCCGCATGCTGGTGCTCGCGATCTGCTGCATGAGCCTGCTGATCGTGAGCCTCGACAACACGGTCCTGAACGTGGCCCTGCCGTCGATGCAGCAGGACCTGCACGCGAGCACCTCGGGCCTGCAGTGGACGATCGACGCGTACACCCTGGTCCTCGCCTCCCTGCTGATGCTCGCGGGCTCCACGGCCGACCGGATCGGCCGCAAGCGGGTCTTCATGGCGGGGCTGGTCGTCTTCACCCTCGGCTCGGTCCTGTGCTCCCTCGCGCCGAACCTTCAGGCGCTGATCGCGTTCCGGATGGTGCAGGCGGTGGGCGGCTCGATGCTGAACCCGGTCGCCATGTCGATCATCACCAACACCTTCACCGACCCGCGCGAGCGGGCCCGGGCCATCGGCGTCTGGGGCGCGGTCGTCGGCATATCGATGGCCGCCGGCCCGCTGGTCGGCGGGCTCCTGGTCGACTCCGTCGGCTGGCGCTCCATCTTCTGGATCAACCTGCCGGTGGGCCTCGCGGCCCTGCTGCTCACCCTGCGCTTCGTGCCCGAGTCCCGCGCGCCGCGCGCCCGCCGCCCCGACCCCGTCGGGCAGGTGCTGGTGATCGCGCTGTTCGGCTCGCTCACGTACGCGATCATCGAGGCGCCGAGCACCCCGTTCGGGTCGATCGCGCCACTGGCCGTCGTCGCCCTCGCCGCCCTCGTGGGGCTGCTCGTCCACGAGCCGCGCCGCAAGGAACCGCTGATCGACCTGCGCTTCTTCCGCTCGGCGCCGTTCAGCGGCGCGACGGTCATCGCGATCAGCGCGTTCGCCGCGCTCGGCGGCTTCCTGTTCCTGTCGACGCTGTACCTGCAGAACGTCCGTGGTCTGACCGCCCTGGAGGCGGGCCTGTGGATGCTGCCGATGGCGGTCCCGACGTTCCTGTGCGCGCCGCTGTCGGGCCGCCTGGTGGGCACGCGCGGTCCGCGCCTGCCGCTGCTGATCGCGGGCTTCGCGATGACGACGAGCGGTGTCCTGTTCGCCGCCTTCGAGGCGGAGACCTCCAACGTCACGCTCTTCGCCGGCTACGTCCTGTTCGGCATCGGCTTCGGTTTCGTCAACGCGCCCATCACCAACACGGCGGTGTCCGGCATGCCGCGCGCCCAGGCGGGCGTCGCCGCGGCGGTCGCCTCCACGAGCCGGCAGCTCGGCCAGACGCTGGGCGTGGCCGTGGTGGGGGCGGTCCTCGCCTCGGGCGTCGGCACCTCCTCGTACCGGGAGGTGTTCGTGTCCGCGGCCCGGCCCGGGTGGTGGATCCTCGCCGTGTGCGGGTTCGCGGTGCTGGCGCTGGGAGCGGTGACGAACGGGCGGTGGGCCCGGGGGACCGCCGAGCGGGCGGCGGCGAGGCTGGAGAACGCGACGGTGCGACAGGCCGTCGGGACGAGCGGCTGAGCCTCGTCACGGCGCGGCCGGCGGGGCGCCCTGCTGCTCATCCCGGGCGGTCCCGGCGGGGACAGTCTCGCCGGCCCCTCCGGCAAGGGGCAGAAGCTGCCGCAGAGCGTGCGGAACGCCTACGACCTCGTCGCGGCCGGCCCGCTGCCCCCGCAACGGGTCCTCGGCGGCCGATGGCGTCCGCTACACCATGGCCGCCGCCCGCCCCATGGCGATCTCCCGCAGCCGCTCCAGCCGCTCACGGGACTCCCCGTCCGCCGGTACGTACGTCACCATCCGCGGCCCCGTCCCCGGCGTCAGCCACAGGTCCGTGTGGTCGACGGTGACGCGGCCCACGTGGCGGTTGCGGAACTCCTTGCGTTTGGTGCGGTGGGACACGACCTCGTGGCGGTCCCAGGCCGTGCGGAACGCGGGGGACTCCGCGTGCAGACGGTCCAGGAGCATCTTCCAGGCGGGCTCGGTGAGGTGACCGGCCATCGTGGCGCGGAAGCGGGCGGCCATGAGGCGCTGGGTCTCCTCCAGGTGCACGATCGAGGACTGCCATTCGGCGTGGGTGTAGGAGAGCAGCATGCAGTTGCGGTCCTCGGGCGGGACCGCGTCCAGGTCGCACAGCAGCAGTCCGTAGGTGCGGTTGTGGGCGAGGATGTCGTACCGGCTGTTCTGCAGGCACGCCGGAAACGGCTCGACCTGCTCCAGCAGCGTCCGCATCGCCGGGGTGACCGACGGGCAGATGGTCGCCGGTGTCGGGTCGGCGGCCCCGGCCAGCCGGAAGAGGTGGGCGCGCTCGCTGGGGTCGAGCAGCAGGGCGCGGGCGAGCGCGTCGAGGACCTGCACGGAGACCTGGATGTCCCGGGCCTGCTCCAGCCACGTGTACCAGGTGACGCCCACCGCCGAGAGCTGGGCGACCTCCTCGCGGCGCAGACCCGGCGTGCGGCGCCGGCGGCCCCGGGGCAGGCCGACCTGCTCGGGGGCGATCCGCTCCCGGCGGCTGCGCAGGAACGCCGCCAGCTCGCGCCGGCGGACATCCGCGTCGCGGGGCGCCTCGGGGGTGCGCGGCGTCGTCTCACGCGCCATGGTCGTCATGGTCTCCAGCCTGCCGCCGTCCGGACCCTGTTTCCAGGTGGTGCCGCTACCAGGATAAGGACACTCTGGTACCAGTCTGAGTGACGTCGCAGGCTCGGGAGCGTGACCACCGAATCCCTCGCCCCCAGTCCCCTGCGTTCCCCCGCCGCACCGTCCCCCGCGCTCGGCGGTCTCGGGCTGTTCGCCGTGCTGCTGGCCGCGGCCCTGCCCCTCGTCGACTTCTTCATCGTCAACGTCGCCCTGCCCACCATCGGCACCGACCTCGCCGCGAGCGAGTCGGTCCTGGAACTCGTCGTCGCCGGGTACGGGGTGTCGTACGCCGTCCTGCTGGTCCTCGGGGGCCGGCTCGGCGACCTGTTCGGCCGGCGGCGGCTGTTCCTCGTCGGCATGGCCGCCTTCGGGCTGACGTCGCTGGCCTGCGGGCTGGCACCCGGCGCCTGGTCGCTGGTCGCCGCCCGGGTCGCGCAGGGCGCGTCGGCCGCCGCGATGCTGCCCCAGGTGCTCGCCACGATCCAGGCGACCACGACCGGCCCCCGGCGCGCCAGGGCCATGGGCCTCTATGGCGCGACCGCCGGGCTGTCGATGGTGGCCGGGCAGATCCTGGGCGGCGTGCTGGTCGCCGCCGACATCGCGGGGACCGGCTGGCGTTCGGTGTTCCTCGTCAACGTGCCGGTCGTGCTCGCCGGGCTGGTGCTGGCCGTCCGGGTGGTCCCCGAGACCCGCTCGCCGCGGCCCGAGCCGGTCGACGTCCCCGGCACGTTCCTCCTGGCGGCCTCGCTCCTCACCCTGCTCGTGCCGCTCACCGAGGGCCGGGCGGCGGGCTGGCCGCTGTGGACGTTGCTGTCGCTGGCGGCTTTCCCGTTCGTCACGGCGGCGTTCTACGCGGTGGAGCGCCGGGCCGACCGCGAGGGCCGTACGCCGCTGGTGCCGCCGAGCCTGTTCGCGCTCACCTCGCTGCGGCGCGGGCTGCTGCTGGTGCTGCCGTTCTCGATCGGCTTCAGCGGCTTCATGTTCGTGATCGCGGTGGCCTTGCAGCAGGGCGCCGGGCTCGGGCCGGTGGCGGCGGGGCTGGCACTCGCGCCACTGGCGGTGGTGTTCTTCGTGTTCTCGCTGCTGGGCCCGCGCCTGGTCGCCCGGTACGGCACCCGCGTGGTGACGGCCGGTGCCGCCCTCCAGGGCGTGGGGCTGGCCCTGATGGCCCTGGCCGCCTGGCGGTTCTGGCCGCACCTCGGCTTCGTCGAGCTGCTCCCGGGCGCGGCGGTCGCCGGTGCGGGCCAGGCGCTGCAACTCCCCGTCGTCTACCGGGTGATCCTCTCCGAGGTGCCGCCCGCCCGGGCCGGTGTCGGCAGCGGCGTGATGATCACCACCCAGCAGTCGGCACTGGCCCTGGGCGTGGCGACCCTGGGCACGCTGTTCCTGTCCCTGGTTCCGGGGATGGGCATGCGGGACGCCCTGGTCACGACCCTGCTGGTGCAGCTCGGCGGCGTCGTACTGACGGGCCTGCTGAGCCTGCGGCTGCCCCGCACCGTCGCCTGAGGTCTCTCACGGCCTGATAACTCATCTCCGGGGAAGCCCTGTTGATGTCGGTCTTGCTGCACACTCCTTGCTGCGAGCAGACCGGAACGCCGGATTTCTCGACGCGGGAGGGGCCATGACGCAGATCGACACGAGCAAGGTCAGCCGGTGGGACCAGCACGGCCGGGAGCACGTGGTGCGGGTGCACCGGACGGGCGTCCAGCGCACGATCAGATGCGCCACCTGCGGCTGGCACAGAGGCGCCCAGTTCCTGCCCTGGCTGAAGGCGGAGGAGCACCTGGCAGAGGCCCACCAGGCCACGGTGGACCCGACGGCGGCGTGAGGACACGCACGGCTCGGGCCGCCGTCGCCCCGGGGGATACTGCGTCGCCGTCGCCCCCGGGAGGTACCGCGGCTACCCCGCCGTGAGCGCCGGCTTCGCGCCCAGGGCCACGAACGAGCCCGCGAAGCCCCGCCGCAGCCAGGCCATCACCCGCGGGCGGCCCACGACGTGCCGGCGCACCGACGCGGCCGGCACCCCGTACGCGGCGAACACCACGAAGGTCGCCGGCATGCAGACCAGGTGCAGCACGTGGAGGTCGAGCGGCGCGGCGTCCGGGCGCCGTCCACCATCAAGTCCTTCGGCACCGTCACCTCGAAGTGGAACCGCGCCTCGGACCCCGCGGCGGTCTACGTCAACCTCGACCTGTGAGACGCGGCGGTGCCGGGCCCCTCCACAGAGGAACCCGGCACCGCGACGCAGCGAGAGGCGATCAGCAGCCGACCAGGCGGCTCGCCAGGTAGCCCTCGATCTGGTCGAGGGAGACGCGCTCCTGCTTCATCGTGTCGCGCTCGCGGACGGTCACGGCGTTGTCCTCGAGCGTGTCGAAGTCGACGGTCACGCAGAACGGCGTGCCGATCTCGTCCTGGCGGCGGTAGCGGCGGCCGATGGCGCCGGCGTCGTCGAACTCGATGTTCCAGTTCTGCCGGAGCGCCTGGGCGAGGCCCTTGGCCTTCGGGGACAGCTCCGGGTTGCGGGACAGCGGCAGCACCGCGACCTTCACCGGGGCGAGGCGGTGGTCGAGGCGCAGCACGGTGCGCTTCTCCATCTTGCCCTTGGCGTTGGGCGCCTCGTCCTCGATGTAGGCGTCCAGCAGGAACGCCAGCATCGCGCGGCCGACACCGGCCGCGGGCTCGATGACGTACGGGGTCCAGCGCTCGCCGGCCTCCTGGTCGAAGTAGGTGAGGTCCTGGCCGGAGGCCTTGGAGTGGGCGCCGAGGTCGTAGTCGGTGCGGTTGGCCACACCCTCGAGCTCGCCCCACTCACTGCCGCCGAAGGAGAACCGGTACTCGATGTCGGCGGTGCGCTTGGAGTAGTGGGAGAGCTTCTCCTTCGGGTGCTCGTACCACCGCATGTTCTCCTCGCGCAGGCCGAGACCGGTGTACCAGTTCCAGCGCTGCTCCATCCAGTACTCCTGCCACGTCTCGTCCTCGCCCGGCTTGACGAAGAACTCCATCTCCATCTGCTCGAACTCGCGGGTGCGGAAGATGAAGTTGCCGGGCGTGATCTCGTTGCGGAAGGACTTGCCCATCTGGGCGATGCCGAACGGCGGCTTGCGGCGCGAGGTGGTCTGCACCTGGGAGAAGTTGGTGAAGATGCCCTGCGCGGTCTCGGGCCGCAGGTAGGCGACGGAGCCGGAGTCCTGGGTCGGGCCGAGGTGGGTGGACAGCAGGCCCGAGAACTGCTTGGGCTCGGTGAACTGGCCCTTGTTGCCGCAGTTGGGGCAGTTGACGTCGAGGAGGCCGTTCTCCGGGGCGCGGCCCTTCTTCTCCTCGTAGGCCTCCTCCAGGTGGTCCGCGCGGAACCGCTTGTGGCAGGAGGTGCATTCGGTCAGCGGGTCCGTGAAGGTGGCGACGTGACCGGAGGCGACCCAGACCTCGGGGGCCAGGATCACGGACGAGTCGATGCCCACGACGTCCTCGCGCGACGTCACCATGTAGCGCCACCACTGGCGCTTGAGGTTCTCCTTGAGCTCGACACCCAGGGGGCCGTAGTCCCAAGCGGCGCGCTGACCGCCGTAGATCTCACTACAGGGGAATACGAAGCCACGGCGCTTGCTCAGGCTGACGATGGTGTCGATCTTGTCGGCGGCCACGGTGCTCTCTTCATTACGACGACGGGCGACGAAGCGAGTTGCTTCCAGCGAATGACTCAGGTTACCGGCGGGGGCGCCCCCTCAATCAAATCGCTCCCCCTCCGGCGCCCTCAAGGCCCCGGTCAGGGCGTTTGTTGACAACGGTTTCCATATTTGTTGAAAATGAGTGTCATGAACGTACGACGACGCCTCATACCCGCCGCCGCGGCCGCCTCTCTCGGCCTCGGCGCCCTGACCGCCTGCTCCAGCGACAGCGCGGCCACGGGCAACACGGACAAGTTCGACGTCGTCGCGTCGTTCTACCCGATGGCCTTCCTCGCCGAGCAGATCGGCGGCGACCACGCGAACGTCACCAGCCTGACCGAGCCCGGCCAGGAGCCGCACGACCTGGAGATCAGCACCAAACAGCGCGCGCAGCTGGAGGAGGCCGACGCGGCGCTCTACCTCAAGGGCCTCCAGCCCGCCGTCGACGAGGCCGTCGGCCAGACCGGTATCAAGACCAAGATCGACGCGGCCGGCCTGACCCACCTCGAGGACCACGGCACCGGCGGCCACACCCACGAGGGCGAGGAAGGCCACTCCGAGGAGGACGAGCACGGCCGCGACCCGCACGTCTGGCTCGACCCGGTGAAGTACGCCGAGATCGCCCAGGGCGTCGGCAAGGCCTTCGAGAAGGCCGACCCGGACCACGCGGCCGACTACAAGAAGAACACCGAAGCCCTGGTCACGAAGCTGAAGAGCCTCGACGGCGACTTCGAGAACGGCCTGAACAACACCAAGTCCAAGGTCTTCTTCACCAACCACGCCGCCTTCGGCTACCTCGCCGAGCGCTACGGCCTCACCCAGGAGGCCATCTCCGGCGTCGACCCCGACAGCGAGCCCAGCGGCGCCCGCGTCCGGGAGCTCCAGCAGGAGGCGAAGGCCGACGGCGTCACCACCGTCTTCTACGAGACACTGGTCTCCGACAAGACCGCGAAGACCCTGGCCCGCGACGCGAACCTGAAGACCGACGTCCTCGACCCGATCGAGGGCATCACGGACACGTCCCGCGGCGACGACTACTTCCAGGTCATGGAAGCCAACCTCAAGGCCCTGCAGACGGCCCTGGGAGCCAAGTGATCGACCCATCGGAGGACGGCATGACCGAGCCCGTCGTATCCCTGCGCGGCGTCCGCGCGGACCTGGGCTCGCGCCCCGTGCTGCGCGGCATCGACCTCACCGTGCACCGCGGCGAGGTCGTCGCGCTGCTCGGCGCGAACGGCTCGGGCAAGTCCACGGCCGTGCGCAGCGTCATCGGCCAGGTGCAGACCGGCGCCGGCGCCATCGAGCTGTTCGGCACGGACCGCGGGCGGTTCCGCGACTGGCACCGCGTGGGCTACGTCCCGCAGCGCACCACGGCCGCCGGCGGCGTGCCCGCCACGGTGGCGGAGGTCGTCTCCTCCGGCCGCCTGTCCCGGGCCCGCTTCGGCGTCCTGCGCAAGGCCGACCACGCGGCCGTACGACGCGCCCTGGACCTCGTCGGCATGGCCGACCGGGCCAAGGACTCCGTCGACGCCCTGTCCGGCGGCCAGCACCAGCGGGTCCTCATCGCCCGCGCGCTCGCCTCCGAGCCGGAGCTGCTGATCATGGACGAGCCGATGGCCGGCGTCGACCTGGCCAGCCAGGAGGTCCTCGCGCACACCCTCACCGAGCAGGTCTCCCAGGGCACGACCGTGCTGCTCGTGCTGCACGAACTGGGCCCCCTGGAGCCCCTCATCGACCGGGCGGTCGTCCTGCGCGACGGCTGCGTCGTCCACGACGGGCCGCCCCCGAAGGCCGTCGGCCAGCACGCCCTGCCCGGCCACGACCACGTACACCCGCACGCACCCGCGGGCGCCGAACCGATCCGCACGGGACTGCTGAGCTGATGGACTTCCTCGACTACGCCTTCATGCAGCGGGCGCTGCTCGCCGCCGTCCTGGTCGGCATCACCGCCCCCGCGGTCGGCATCTACCTGGTCCAGCGCCGCCAGGCCCTGATGGGCGACGGCATCGGCCACGTCGCGATGACCGGCGTCGGCCTCGGCTTCCTGCTGACCTGGTCCCCGGTGTGGATGGCGACCCTGGTCTCCGTCCTCGGCGCGGTCCTCATGGAGCTGATCCGCTGGTACGGCAAGACCCGCGGCGACATCGCCCTCGCGATGCTGTTCTACGGCGGCATGGCCGGCGGTGTGATGTTCATCAACCTCGCGCCGACGGGCTCCAACGCCAACCTGACGTCGTACCTGTTCGGCTCCCTGTCGACGGTGTCCCAGTCGGACGTCACCGCGATCTGTGTCCTGGCCGCGTTCGTCGTCCTGGTCACCCTCGGCCTGCGGCGGCAGCTGTTCGCCGTCAGCCAGGACGAGGAGTTCGCCCGGGTGACGGGCCTGCCGGTGCGCGTCCTGAACCTGCTGACGGCCATCACCGCGGCCGTCACGGTGACCGTCGCGATGCGGGTGGTCGGGCTGCTGCTGGTCAGCGCGCTGATGGTGGTGCCGGTCGCGGCCGCCCAGCAGATCACCCGCAGCTTCGCCGCCACGTTCGCGATCGCCGTCGCCATCGGCGTCAGCGTGACGATCGGCGGTACCGTCACCTCGTACTACCAGGACGTGCCGCCCGGCGCGACGATCGTGCTGCTGACCATCGGCGCGTTCATCGTGCTGACGGCGATCGCGGCCCCGCTGGCCCGGCGCCGCGCCCGCGCGGCGGCGGCCTCGGACCCGACGGCCGACCCCGCCGAGTGCACGATCCCGGGCAGCCGGACGTCGGCCGACGAAGTCGGCGTCTGACCGCCCCCACCCCGGGCTGGCACAATGGCCCGGGCAAGGCAGACGTGAGGAGGCAACGGTGACGACCGCTGGACCGTCCGTGAAGGGCCGCGCCACCAAGCAGCGGGCCGCTGTGGCGGCGGCCCTGCAGGAGGTCGACGAGTTCCGCAGCGCGCAGGAACTGCACGACATGCTCAAGCACAAGGGCGACTCGGTCGGGCTCACCACGGTCTACCGCACCCTGCAGTCCCTCGCCGACGCCGGTGAGGTCGACGTCCTTCGCACGGCCGACGGTGAGTCGGTGTACCGGCGTTGCTCCACGGACGATCATCACCACCACCTGGTGTGCCGCGGCTGCGGCAAGGCCGTCGAGGTGGAGGGGCCGGCCGTGGAGAAGTGGGCCGAGTCCATCGCCGCGGAGCACGGGTATGTGAACGTGGCTCATACGGTTGAGATTTTCGGGACCTGCGCGGACTGTGCGGGGGCCTCCGGCGGTTGAGCCGGTTCACTCCCCGCCGTGGGGGTGAGGTTTCGTGGTCGGATGCGGCTGTGCGGGGGGTGTTCGCGCAGTTCCCCGCGCCCCTGAGGTCGGAAGCCTGCGGGTTCGTTGCCGGGTGCGGGTGCCTGGGGGGTGTTCGCGCAGTTCCCCGCGCCCCTGAGGTCGGAAGCCTGCGGGTTCGTTGCCGGGTGCGGGTGCCTGGGGGGTGTTCGCGCAGTTCCCCGCGCCCCTGAGGTCTGTTCGCGCGGTTCCCCGCGCCCCTGAGGTCGGAAGCCTCCTGGCCTCCTACGCGCCTCGGGTGCTCAGCCTGCGGCGGACCAGCAGGGACAGGGCGGTGGAGGTCAGGATCACGGCGCCGCCGACGCGCAGGACGAGGTCGTAGGCGCGTTCCGGGCCGGTCTCGGGGGTGAGTGAGGTGATGGCCGCCGCGACGGCCGCCAGGCCGATGGCGCCGAGCGTGACGAGGGCGGTGAGGACGACGCCCGAGGCCTCTCCGGCGCGGGCGGGCGAGACGACCTGTTGGGTGGCGACACTGGCGAAGGTCCAGCCGAGGCCCAGCCCGAGCGCGCACCAGGTGAAGACGGGCAGGTAGACCCACCAGGACCAGGCGAAGCTCAGCCCGATCATGCCGGTGCCGGCGATGGTCCCGGCCAGGGCCATGACGCTGGTGGCGCGCATCCGGCCGGACAGCCAGGCGCCGATGGGCCCCGAGCAGGCCACCATCACGGCCGGGGCGAGGAAGACCGTGCCGGACAGGATCGCCGACAGGCCGCGCACCTGCTGCAACTGGAGCGTGGCGAGGAACACCGTGACGGCGTAGCCCATGTTGGCGACCGACCCCATCACGGTGACCAGGTCGAAGCGGATGTTGCGGAACAGCCGGAAGTCGACGAGCGGATGGCGGCAGGTCCGCTCCCGCAGCGCGAAGAGGGCGCCGGCCACCACGGCGATCCCGAACAGGGCGAGCGTGCGGGCGTGGTCCCAGCCCCAGGCGCTCCCCCGCTCCACGGCCAGGGTCAGGGCGGCCAGGCTCGTCACCACGGCCAGACAGCCCGGCAGGTCGATCTGGCGGGGCGCGCTCTCGTCCCGCGAGTCCGGGACGTACCGCAGGGCGATCAGCAGGGAGACGGCGCTGAGCGGGGCCAGCAGCCAGAAGATCCACCGCCAGCCCGGCCCGTCGGTGAAGCCGCCGCCGACGAACGGTCCGAGGGCGGTGCCGACGTTGGCGATCCCGAACATCGCCCCGAGCGCCCGGGCCCGGGTCTCCTCGGGAAAGGCGTTGGTGATCACGGAGACCGACACGGGGAAGATCAGCGCCGCGCCCGCGCCCTGCACGATCCGGGCCGTGACGAGCACACCGAGGCTCGGCGCGAGGGCGCAGCCGACGGAGGCGGCGGCGAACAGCCCGGTCCCGGCCAGCAGGACCGGACGCCGGCCGAGGAGATCGCCCAGCCGCCCGCCGACGATGAACAGGCAGCCGAACGGCGAGCATGTACGCGGACAGCGTCCACTGGGCCGCGGAGACGGTCGTGTCCAGCTCGTCGGCGATCCCGGGGATGGCCAGGTTGAGCGCGAAGAAGTCCAGCTGGATGCAGAACAGGGCCAACGAGGCCGCGATGAAGACCCCGGCCTGTCTCGTGGTCCGCCGGGGTGCGCCGACGGCGGTCCCACCCATGCCACCAGGACACCGCCGCTGCGGCCCGGCTGCCACTGGAGGGGCCTGCCGGGCCGCGGCGGCGGCTGCGACGGATGAGGCCGCCGGGCCTGGCGTGCTACTGCTGCTCGCCCTCCATGGCCAGCAGTTCCTCGTTCGGGACGGCCCCGCCGAAGCGCCGGTCGCGCGAGGCGAACTCCAGGCAGGCCCGCCACAGGTCACGCCGGTCGAAGTCCGGCCACAGCACGTCCTGGAAGACCATCTCGGCGTAGGCGCTCTGCCAGATCAGGTAGTTGGAGGTGCGCTGCTCGCCGCTGGGCCGCAGGAACAGGTCCACGTCCGGCATGTCCGGGTAGTACATGTACTTCGCGAAGGTCTTCTCGCTGACCTTGGAGGGGTCGAGCTTTCCGCTCTTCACGTCCTCCGCCATGGCCTTGGCCGCGTCGGCGATCTCGGCCCGGCCCCCGTAGTTCATGCAGAAGTACAGGGTCAGCCGGTCGTTGTCCTTGGTCTGCTCCTGGGCGATCTGGAGCTCCTTGGCGACCGAGCGCCACAGCTTGGGCATCCGTCCGACCCAGCGCACGCGGATGCCCAGCGCGTCGAGCTGGTCCCGGGTCTTGCGGATGAAGTCCCGGTTGAAGTTCATCAGGAAGCGCACCTCGTCCGGCGAACGCTTCCAGTTCTCGGTGGAGAAGGCGTAGAGGGAGATGGCGCCGACGCCCATCTCGATGGCGCCCTGGAGCACGTCCAGCACGCGCTCGGCGCCGACCTTGTGCCCTTCGGTACGGGGCAGCCCCCGGTCCTTGGCCCAGCGGCCGTTGCCGTCCATGACGATCGCCACATGCTGCGGTACGAACTCCCCGGGGATCTTCGGGGGCCGCGCGCCGGACGGGTGCGGCTCCGGCGTCCTGTACTCCCGGCGCTGGCGCCCCAGGATCCCGCGTACGGCCATGTGTTTCTCGTCTCCTCGTGCTCGCTTGTCTCTGTGCTGCTCTGCTCCGCCGCCGCGCTACTTCTCGACGTAGCGCAGGGAGCGCAGCCCGCGCTCCATGTGCCAGTGCAGATACGCGGACACCAGCCCGCTGCCCTCCCGGACGTAGCGCGCCTCGCACGCGTCCGCGGTCTCCCAGTCTCCCGTAAGCAGGGCGCCGAGGAGTTCCAGGGCCTGGGGCGAGGGTACGACGCTGCCGGGTACGCGGCAGTCCACGCAGACGGATCCGCCCGAGGCGACCGAGAAGAACCGGTTGGGCCCGGGCATCCCGCACTTCGCGCAGTCGGTGAAGCTCGGGGCGTACCCGTTGACCGCGAGGGAGCGGAGCAGGAACGCGTCGAGCACGAGGTGCGGTGCGTGCTCGCCCCGGGCCAGGGTCCGCAGCCCGCCGACCAGCAGCAGGTACTGCTGCACGGCCGGCTCCCCCTCGTGGTCGGTGAACCGCTCGGCGGTCTCCAGCATCACGGTCCCGGCCGTGTACCGGGCGTAGTCGGTGACGATTCCGCCGCCGTACGGCGCGATGGTCTCGCTCTGGGTGCACAGCGGCAGCCCCCGCCCGATGAGCTCACTGCCCTTGGCGAAGAACTGCACGTCGACATGGGAGAACGGCTCGAGACGCGCACCGAACTTCGACTTCGTCCGGCGCACGCCCCGGGCCACCGCGCGTACCCGTCCGTGACCGCGCGTGAGCAGCGTGATGATCCGGTCCGCCTCACCCAGCTTCTGGGTGCGCAGCACGATGCCGTCGTCGCGGAACAGACTCATGGAGCCATTCTGGCAGGGCCGTCACGTCAAGGGACCTCGCCCCTGCTGCGTGCGTTGGCGTACGCCGTCGCCGCGCGCAGCCGCTCGGCCGGGGTGGCGTGCCGGACGGCCCCGGGGTCGGCGTCCCACTCCCTGCCGCCCCCGTACGGCCGCAGCTGCACGTAGGGCCCCTCATGCCCCATGACGATGCCGATGCGTCCGCAGCGGGTGTCCACGACATAGGCGCCGACCGGTGGCTTCATCGCGGCACCGCCGCGAGTCGGCGGGCGATCTCCATGGAACACCGGCCCAATTCCACGAGCGGACAGGGTGCCTTCCGCACAAGACTCACCGGGTCAAGTCCCAGTGAGGGCAGGATAATTCCGGCCTCGGCGAGTTCTGCCCGCAATTCTTTCACCGCGTCCTCCGCTTCTTCGACGCAGAGCGTCGAGTGTCGTGCCTCCACCGTGTTCCCCCCTCTTTCACTGTTTCACTCTTCGTATCCCCACGGTGACGCTCCGCGCCTACAATGAGGAGGGGTCTGTGTCCTACAACTGCGGTGCAGCACAGAGGGGTTCGGCAATGGCCAACGGTTTTCGACAGGTGGTGTGGGAGTTCTTCGGCGCGGGGAGGCCATTCGCAAACCGCCGTTGGATGTGGCGCAGCGGATCGGCGGGGTGCTGCAAACCGACGGTATTTTCGAGCGGTTGTGCAGGAAGCTGATTGACGATAGGCGGTATGCGGAGCATGGAGACGAAGAAGACCCAGCCGGGCCACCAGTACACCGAAACAGGACTGGCCTGGTCGATGCTTCCGGCACGACCGATGGACGTCGACGCGATTGCGGAACTGCGAGCGACAGTGATGCGCCCGGACCTGGAGCGTCTGGGCCGCTACGACGAACACCGGGTGAGGCGGCGGTTTCGGGACAGCTTCTCCCCGCAGCACACGTCGATCATCACGGCCGCCGGTTCCTTCGCAGGCAGCGTGACTCTTCGCCCAGCCGAGGACGGCCACTGGCTGGAGCACTTCTACCTCAGCCCGCACGTCCAGGGCCGAGGCCTGGGATCGGCAGTCCTCCGAACCCTCCTGGCCGGGACGGACGCCGCCGCCGAACCCGTCCGTCTGAACGTCCTCCAGGGCAGCCCCGCCCGCCGTCTCTACGAACGCCACGGCTTCAGGGCGGAATCCCAGGACCCGATCGACATCTTCATGCTGCGCCTCCCCCTGACGAGCCGAACACGCCAAGGGCTCTTGTAAAGCAACGAGCCGAAGCACGCGGAGGGGGTAAACCCCCTGAACAGTACGGCAGTTGACCGGATGTGATCAGGGTCGGAAAGCCGTCAAGCTCGTCCCATGAAGCAGATCAAGCGCAACGCCTCCCTGATCGCGGCCTCCGCCCTCCTGTGGGGACTCGCCGTCCCGCTGACCGCTTCCGCCGCCGATGCCGGGCCTCTCCGATGGACCAAGTGCGAGGGCACCGGCCTCGACCCCCGTCAGCAGTGCGCGACGCTCTCCGTGCCGATGAGCTACGCCGACCCGGGCGGCCGGAAGATCGACATCGCCCTCTCCCGCCTCCCCAGCCAGAACCCCTCGGCCCGCCGCGGCGCCTTACTGATGATCCCCGGCGGGCCCGGCGGGGACAGCCTCGCCGGCCCCTCCGAGGAGGGCAGGCAGCTGCCCCGGTCGGTACGCGACGCTTACGACCTCATCGGCTTCGCACCGCGCGGCAACTCCCCGTCCACGGCCGTGAGCTGCGGCATCGACCACTCCGATCTCGCCCGCACCAAGCTGCTCCCCTGGCCCGCAGCGAGCGGATCCGTCGCTGAGAACATGGCCACCGCCCGCCGGCTGTCGGACGCCTGCGCCCGCGAAGGCGACGAACTGCTGCGGCACATCAGCACCAAGAACAACGCCCGCGACATCGACCGCATCCGTGCCGCCCTCGGCGAGCGCAAGCTGTCGGCCTGGGGCGTCTCGTACGGCACCTACGTCGGCGCCGCCTACCTGGAGATGTTCCCGCGGCGCACCGACCGCATCGTGCTCGACAGCAACGACCACCCCGACCCGGCGCAGGCCCAACGCGCCTGGCTCGCCGCGTTCGAGGTCGGTGTCGAGGACAACTTCCCCGAGTTCGCCACGTGGGCGTCCCGGCCCGGCAACCCGTACCGGCTGGCCCGCACCGCGGCCGAGGTGCGCCCGCTCTTTCTGCGCCTCGCCGCCCGTCTGGACCGCACGCCGATCCCCTGGCCGGGCGCCAACCCCGAGGAGCTGAACGGCAATGTTCTGCGCCAGACCATGCTGGACGCGTTCTACGACCCCGCCGACGGCTACCCCGTCCTGGCCGAGTTGATCCGGGCGGCGAAGAAGGGCACGGTGCCGCCCGCGCCCCAGGCGCCGCCGGACTCGGCGCTGCGGAACTATGCCGCGGTCGTTGCCGCCACCCTCTGCAACGACGCCGCCTGGCCCCGGTCGGCCGCCGCCTACCGGAAGGACGTCGCCGCCGCCCGCCTGAAGTACCCGCTGACCGCGGGCATGCCGCGGAACGCGATGGTGTGCGCCGCCTGGCCGTGGCAGCCGAAGGAGCCGCCGGTACGGGTCACCGACCGGGGCCCGTCCCATGTCCTGCTCATCCAGAACGAGCGGGACGTGGCGACCCCTCTCAGTGGTGCGCTGAAGCTGCGCGAGGCCCTGGGCCGGCGAGCCGTGATGGTCACGAACGACGCCACCGGCCATGGCGCCTACCTGGACAACGGCACCGCGTGCGGCGACGCCCTCGTCTCCCGCTTCCTGGCCACCGGGGAACGGCCCCGCACGGACGCCTACTGCGGCTGACCGGCCCGGCGCGCCCTGGCGTACCTGCGGGCCACCGCGTGGAACGCCTCCTTCGGCTCCCAGTGCCAGCCGGAGGCGGGGTCGTCCGGGCGGTCCCTGATCACCTTGGTGAGGGCGTACGACGCCATGTCGAGGTCGAGGCGGGGCGCGTCCGGGCGGTGCGGGGCGTCCGCGCTGATGAACTCGAAGGCCATCGCCGCGTACAGACCCATCGACGCGAAGACGTCCAGCAACCCGCCCACGTAGTCGGCCTGGACACGCTCGCTGCGGACCGGATTCCCCTTGATCTCCGGCGGCTCCTTGGCGTAGTCGACGATGTCCCAGCCCATGCCGCCGGTCTCCGGCGCACCGACGTACGCGCAGGTGCCGAACTCGGTGATGGCGAGCGGCTTGCCCCACTTCAGGTACTGCCGCAGCTCCCGGACGTGGTCGGAGGGGGTGTCGAAGTACGCGTAGTAGTCGATGCCGACGATGTCGAAGAGGTTCCAGTCCGGGTCGTCGATGCTCTGGGCGGCCGCGTAGCTGAGGTCGCCCTTGAAGACGGAGCGGCCGACCTTCGCGGCCTTCGCCGTGAACTCGGCGAGGCGGCGCTGCGTCCGTGGCCAGTCCACCGTGCCGTTCTGGAGGTTCTCGATGCGCTCCAGCACCGTCTCGCCCGGCAGGATGCCGGGGACGAACAGCCAGAACTCGCAGCCGACACTGAGGTCGACACTCGCGCCCTGCCTGCGCAGCCGCTCCGCGAACCGGCCGGTCTCGGCGAGGTGCTCCAGGATGTCCCGCGAGGGGGCGTCCCCGAGGGTCGGCTGCAACCAGACGTGCAGCCCGCGTTCGGCGGCCTCGGCCGCGGTCTTCGTGAGGCGTTCGACGCCGTCGCCGGTGACGTCGACGGTGTCGGCGTGCAGGTCGTCCCGGATGGCCCGGATGTCGTGCCGCATCCGCCGGGCACTCCACGCAGTGCCCGGTGTCTCCCCCGCGCCGACCGTGTAGACGACGCCCCGCCTGCGCAGTCCCCGTCCCCGCCGGGTCTGCGCCGCCTGGGCCTGTCCGGCCGGTCCCGCCACCCCGGCGGCCCCCACCGCCGCGGCCCCGGCCAGGAACTGCGCCCGGCTGATTCCTCTCGCCTGCCTGGTCCCCTTGGTCTCTGCCATGCGGCCCACTGTGCCGAGCGCGGCACGGGCTGCGCTGTCGGCCGTCGGTCTACGGCCGTGCGACCAAGGTATGAGGTGCCGTGCCGAAGGAGAGGCTCATCCCTCCCCGAACCGGCGCACGTACCGCCGCTGCCAGGGCGTTTCCACCGCATGCCGGTCGTAGTGCTCACGGACGTAAGCCACCGCCTCCCCGCCGGGCACCCCGTCCAGCACCGCCAGGCAGGCCAGGGCCGTGCCCGTGCGACCGCGGCCGCCTCCGCAGGCGATCTCCACGCGTTCTTCGACGGCTCGTTCCCACGCGGCGGTCAGCAGGCCGCGGGCGGTCGCGCGGTCCGTCGGGAGGCGGAAGTCGGGCCAGCGGATCCAGTCGGATTCCCAGGCGGACTCGGGCGGCCGACGGCCGAGGAGGTAGAGGCCGTAGGAGGGCACCGGGGCGTCCGGGTCCAGGGGACGGCGCAGCCCGCGGCCCCGCACCAGCCGCCCGGACGGCAGGCGCAGGACGCCGCTGTCGGTCTCGCTCCACAGTTCGCTCACACCCCTCATCATGCTGGGCGTGCACCCGGCGCGGAGGCGCAATCAGCCGGCCCCCCGGGACTCCTTCGACGCCCTCGCCTCGATCCCCCGGAAGTGGACGGCCATCGCCCGCTGCGCACCCTCGGCGTCCCGGGCCCGGAGCGCCGTGACGATGTCCCGGTGGCGACGGGCGGTGACCTCGGGCGCCGGGTCTCCGGTCCAGCCGCGCGCCCCACTGACCCGGCGGAACACCGTCCAGAACGCGGCGAGAAGCTGTGGCACGAGGTCATTGCCCAGCGACGCGTACAGCACCTCGTGGAACTCGCGGTCGAGGTCGGGGAAGGCGCTGCCCGTGCGCCCCGTGCCGCACGCGGACTCCATGCGGGTCACCACGGCTTCCAGTCTGTCCAGCTCCGCCTCGGTGACCGTCGCGGCGACCCGGCGGATGAGGCCCACCTCCAGCACCTCCCGGACCTGGAGGATCTCGGCCAGGGCGCCGGCGTCGTCGTCGTGACGGGTGAGGGTGCGGAAGGTGAGGCCGTCGACGAGGGGGGTCAGGGAGGCCCGGCCGACATAGGTGCCGTAACCGTGCCGGATCTCCACGATGTCGAGGGCCTGGAGGGCCTTGAGCGCCTCGCGCACGGAGTTGCGGCTGACGCCGAGGTCCTCCATCAGTGCGGCCTCGGTGGGCAGCGGGGCCCCGGCGGTGAGTCTGCGGTCGAGGATGAGCTGGACGACCTGGCGCTGTATCCGGCTGGTCCTGGGCTCCTCGGACATGCGCCGCATCGTACGCGCCCCTGACATCCCACGTCCCACCTCTGGCGGTACCCGGTGCCGGACCTGCCCTGATAATGCGTCAACTCGCCACGCACACGCCGCCATTGGTCCGACCTCTGGCAGATACGCCATTCGTGTGCGATCCCTTGACCGCCCCCGAGCCCCCTCCTATGGTCGCGCTGACCACCGGACGTAGGACGTCGTATCTCCGCTGCCCGTCCCTTCCCCCCGGACCTCGCTGGAGGACCCGTGCGCGACGAGACCCCCGACGTGCCGGCGCCGCACCGCCGGTCGTTCCTGAAGTACACCGGCGCCCTGGGCGCGGCCGCCGCCGTCTCCGCGTCGCTGTCGGCCTGTTCGTCCGGGCCGGAGTCCACCAACGACACCGGTACGGGCAGCGGCCGGGACCGGACCCTCACCGCGGTGATCGGCTACGGCAACGACGGCAGCTGGGACCCCACCCAGACGGCGTCCGCGTTCTGCATGGCCGCCAACAACCACATCTACGAGGGCCTGCTGGACACCGACCCGATCTCCCGTGAGCCGTACGCGGCCCTGGCGACCGAGGTGCCGAAGGACCCGAACGGCACGTCGTGGACGTTCACGCTGCGGGCGGGTGCGACGTTCCACGACGGCAAGCCGGTCACCGCCGACGACGTGGTCTTCGTGTTCCAGCGGATCCTCGACCCGGACACCCAGACCCTCGCCAAGGGTTTCTTCGCGAGCTGGCTGAAGGAGGTCCGGAAGATCGACGCGCGGAACGTGGCGCTGGTGCTGAAGTTCCCGTTCCCGGACGGGCTCTCGCGGCTGACCCTCGCGAAGATCATGCCGAGGCACGTGTTCTCCCGGCCGGGCGCCTGGGACGACGCCATCAAGGGCAAGGCGATCGGCTCGGGGCCGTACCGGCAGACCGCGCACCACCCGAAGTCCAACACGACCTTCGAGGCGTTCGACGGCTACAACGGCCCCCGCAAGCCCGCCTTCCGGAAGATGAACTGGCTGACCATCGTGGACGCGGCCCCGCGCGTCGCGAAGATCTCGGGTTCCAGTGCCGGCGCCCAGATCGCGGACAACATCCCGTACGCCAACATCGGCCAGTTGGAGAGCGGCGGGATGACGGTGGGCGGCGGGGCCGGGATGAACAACCTGTTCCTGATGTTCAACACCCGGCACAAGCCGTTCGACGACGTGCGGGTGCGCCAGGCCCTGCACTACGCCATCGACACCGAGAAGATGGTGGAGGTCGCGCTCAAGGGCCACGGCAAGCCGTCCAGTTCCTTCCTCGACGAGGCCAACCCGTCCTACCGCCGGGCGAAGACGGTCTACGACCACGACCCGGACAAGGCGAAGGCGCTGCTGAAGGAGGCCGGGGTCACGGGGCTGAGCATCGAGATCCTGGCCGTGAACGTCAGCTGGATCGTCGACTGCCTGCCGACCGTCAAGGCGTCCTGGGACGCGATCGGGGTGCGCACGACCCTGTCCCCGCAGGAGACCACGGCCGTGTTCACCAAGATGGACCAGAAGCAGGACTACCAGGTCGTCGCCGCGGCCTCGAACCCCAACCAGTTCGGCCTCGACGCCGACCTGATCATGCACTACAACTACGGGCCCGAGAACCTCTGGATGCAGTACACCCGCTGGGCCGCCGACCCCGTCGCCAAGCAGCTCTTCAAGGACATGGACCGGGCCACCCGGGAGCCCGACCCGGCGAAGAAGAAGGCGATCGTCCAGGACTACATCGACGTCGTCGCCGAACAGGCCGTGCTCTACCCGGTCGTCCACAACGAGCTGATGACCGCCTGGGACCCGGAACGGCTCAGCGGGATAAGGGCACAGCCGTACCCGGGCATCAACCTCCTGACGGCCAAGTGGGCCTAGCCCCGTGACGGCCGTCCTGCGGATCCTGCTCCGCCGTGTCGCCCTGCTCGTGCCGCTGACGCTCGGGATCGTGCTGTTCGTGTTCCTGGTGATGCGGTTCTCGGACGTCGACCCGGCCTCGGCGTTCTTCCAGGGCGCCAACCCGACGCCGCGGCAACTGCACGACTTCCGCGAGGAGCACGGCCTGCTGGATCCGCTGCCGGTGCGCTACGCGGACTTCGTCGCCGCCCTGCTCCACGGCGACCTGGGCACCAGCGCGCTGACCCGGGCACCGGTGATCGACCAGGTCACCACCGCGCTGCCGCTCACCCTCCAGCTGACGTTCCTCGGCCTCGGCATCGCGGTCGTGCTGTCCCTCGTGGGCGGGGTGACCGCGGCGATCTACCGGGACCGGCTGCCCGACCAGATCATCCGGGTCGTGTCGCTGACCGGGGTCGCCGCGCCCGGCTTCTGGCTGGCTCTGCTGATGATCCAGTACCTGGCGGTCGACCTGGGCTGGTTCCCGACCGGCGGCTACATCAACCCGGCCGACTCCTTCACCGGCTGGCTGAGGACCATGACCCTCCCCGCCCTGGCGCTGTCGCTGCCGGTGGCGGCGCAGCTGACCCGGATCGTGCGGACGGCCGTGGTGGAGGAGTTGGACAAGGACTACGTGCGCACGGCGATCGGGAGCGGCCTGCCGCCGCGGGTGGTCGTCGGACGGAACGTGCTGCGCAACGCGCTCATCAACCCGCTCACCGTGCTCGGGCTGCGCGTCGGCTATCTGCTGGGCGGCGCGGTCGTCATCGAGACGATCTTCTCGCTGCCCGGCATGGGCAAGCTGATGATCGACGCCGTGAAGAACGGCGATCCGGCCGTCGTCCAGGGTGTCGTGCTGACGACGGCGGCCGGGTTCGTCGTCGTGAACCTCGTCATCGACGTCCTGTATCTGCTGGTCAACCCGCGACTGAGGGATGCGACCACATGATGACCCGCAAGAGTCTCACCGCGGAGCTGTCCCGGCCCGGCATCCGGCTGCGCGGCTGGCGCAGGCTGCCTCCGCTGTCGAAGATCGCCGTGTGCTTCCTGGCGGTCGTCGTCCTGATGGCGTTGCTCGCGCCGCTCCTCGCCCCGCACGACCCGCTCGACCAGCAGCCGCCGGCCGACGGCACCGGGCATCCGTCGGCCGGGCACTGGATGGGCCAGGACAGCCTCGGCCGGGACATCCTCAGCCGGCTGATGTACGGGGCGCGCTGGTCGCTGGCGATCGGGCTCGGCGCGACGGGGCTGGCCCTGGTCGCCGGTGCGCTGCTGGGGGCGGTCGCGGCGACCTCGCGCAAGGCGGTCGACGAGACGCTGATGCGCTGTCTGGACGTGGTGATGGCGTTCCCGGGCATCGCGCTGGCCGCCGTGCTGGTGGCGGTGTTCGGCGGCGGCATCACGGTGCTGATCTGCGCGATCGCGTTCCTGTTCACACCACCGGTGGCGCGGGTGGTCCGGGCGAACGTCCTCGACCAGTACGGCGAGGACTACGTGACGGCGGAACGGGTGATCGGCGCGCGGACCCCGCACATCGTGCTGCGGCACGTGGCGGTCAACTGCGCGGCGCCGGTGCTGGTGTTCTGCACGGTCCAGGTCGCCGAGGCGGTCGTGTTCGAGGCGTCGCTGTCGTTCATCGGGGCGGGCGTACGGCCACCCGACCCGTCCTGGGGCAGTGTCATCGCGGACGGCAAGAACATGGTGCTGACCGGCGGCTGGTGGGCGACGGTGTTCCCCGGGCTGCTGATGCTGGTGACCGTGCTCTCGCTGAACATCCTGTCCGAGGGCGTGTCCGACGCGTGGGCGGTTCCGTCGGAGCGGGAGGTGGACGTACGCGAGAACGACGACCCGCTTCAGGCCCCGGAGCCGGGCAGCGGCGAGGTACTGCCACTGCCGGGCCTCGCGGCAGCCGCGCAACGGCTGCGCGCGCGGGCCCGCCCCCTGCCCCAGGGGCGGCAACCGGTCCTCGCGGTCGAGAATCTCACCGTCGGCTTCGAGGGCCGGCACGGCGGGGTGGACATCGTCGACGGCGTCGGCTTCGAGGTGCTCCCCGGTGAAGTCCTGGGCCTGGTCGGCGAGTCGGGCTGCGGCAAGTCGCTCACCGCACTGGCGATCATGGGGCTCCAGCCGAAGGGGGCGCGGATCGGCGGCCAGGTCCGTTTCCACCAGCGGGACCTGCTCGCCGAGCCGACGCGCGTGCGCCGCAAGCTGCTCGGCCACGAGATGGCGATGATCTACCAGGACGCGCTGTCGTCCCTCAACCCCGCGATGACGATCCGCGCCCAGCTCAAACAAGTCGTACGCCGAGGCGGCCGCCGCACCCCCGCCGAACTCCTCACCCTGGTCGGCCTCGACCCCGGCCGCACCCTGCGCAGCTATCCGCACGAACTCTCCGGCGGCCAGCGCCAGCGCGTCCTGATCGCCATGGCCCTGTCCCGCGACCCGAAACTGATCGTCGCCGACGAGCCGACGACCGCCCTCGACGTGACCGTGCAGGCCCAGGTCATGGAGCTGCTGCTGCGGCTGCGTGCGGAGCTGGGCTTCGCGCTGATCCTCGTCTCGCACGACCTGGCGCTGGTCGCGGACGTCACCGACCGGGTGGTGGTGATGTACGGCGGGCAGATCGTGGAGACGGGCGTGACCGCCGACCTGGTGGAGGCCCCGGCGCATCACTACACCCGCGGGCTGCTCGGCAGTGTGCTGTCGCTGGAGTCGGCGGCCGAGCGGATGACACAGATCAAGGGTGTCGTGCCGTCCCCGGCGGACTTCCCGGCGGGCTGCCGCTTCGCCGACCGCTGCCCGCTCGCCTCCGAGACCTGCCGTACGACGCCTCCAGACCCGCTGGGCACGCCGACGCACACGGCGGCCTGCCACCACCCCGCGATCGACCTGGTCACCTCGGAGGTCGGGACATGAACGCCTGGTCGGAGGTCGGGACATGAACGCCCTGGTGGAGCTGTCCGGCACCCACGTCGTCCACAAGGCCCGCAGCGGCGGCCTCTTCACCCGGGACCGCGTGTACGCCCTGACCGGTGCCGACCTGGCGATCGCGCCCGGCGAGACCGTCGGCGTGGTGGGCGAGTCCGGCTGCGGGAAGTCGACGCTGGCGAAGGTGCTGGTCGGGGTGCAGCCGCCGACGCGGGGGACGGTGGCGTTCCGGGGCCGGGACCTGTGGGCGATGCCGGCCGCCGAGCGCCGCCGGGCCGTCGGCGGCAGCATCGGCATGATCTTCCAGGACCCGTCGACGGCCCTGAACCGCCGCCTGACCGTCCGGCAGATCCTGCGGGACCCGCTGGACGTGCACGACCGGGGCACGAGGAGCGGACGGGACGCGCGGGTCCGCGAGTTGATGTCCTTGGTCGGCCTCCCCCGCGCCCTCGCCGGGGCCCTGCCGGCGCAGTTGTCGGGCGGGCAGCGCCAGCGCGTCGCGATCGCCCGGGCGCTGGCGCTGGAGCCGGACCTGGTCGTGGCCGACGAGCCGACGAGCGCCCTGGACGTGTCGGTCCGGGCCCAGATCCTCAATCTGCTGCTGGACCTGAAGGAACGCCTGGGCCTGGCCCTGGTGTTCGTCTCGCACGACATCCAGACGGTACGGCGGATGAGCGACCGTGTGATCACCATGTACCTGGGCCGGATCGTGGAGGAGTCCCCGGCGGACCTGGTCACCGACCGGTCCCGGCACCCGTACACCCGCGCCCTGTTCTCCGCCACGCCGGGCCTGCTCGACCCGGTCGACCCGATCCCGCTGGCCGGTCCGCTGCCGTCGGCGACCCGCCCGCCGAGCGGCTGCCCGTTCCGCACCCGCTGCTGGAAGGCGGACGGGCTGTGCGCGGACGAGATGCCTGGCTTCTCCGCCGCGTCGGCGCCCGCGCACCGCTTCCGCTGCCACCATCCTGTCCAGGAGGACGAGTCGACCCGCGACCTCGTCCTTCGACGCGACCCGATGGAGGCCCCATGACTCTCGCCCCGCTGACCGGTGTCATCCCGCCCGTCTGCACGCCCCTGACATCGGACGGCGAGGTGGACGTCCCCTCGCTGACCAGGCTCGTCGACCATCTGGTGGCCGGCGGGGTGCACGGGCTGTTCGTGCTCGGCTCGACCTCGGAGGCCGCGTATCTGCCGGACCGGCAGCGCAGGCTGGTCGTCGAGTCGGTCACGGCCCATGTGGGCGGGCAGCTGCCGGTACTGGCCGGGGCGATCGACATGACGACGCCCCGGGTCCTGGACCATGTCGCGGCGGTGACGGCGGCGGGCGCGGACGCGGTCGTCGTCACCGCCCCGTTCTACGCCCGCACCCACCCCGCGGAGATCGCCCGCCACTACCGCGCGATCGCCGCCGCGAGCCCGGTCCCGGTGATCGCCTACGACCTTCCCGTCGCCGTCCACACGAAGCTGCCGGCCGACGTGGTGCTGGAGCTGGCCGCCGACGGTGTGGTGGCCGGGCTCAAGGACTCCAGCGGCGATCTGGCCGCCTTCCGCCAGGTCGTGACCGGTGTGCGGGAACGCCGGGGCATCACCGGCTTCAGCGTGCTGACCGGCTCCGAGCTGATCGTCGACGCGGCCCTCGCGATCGGCGCGGACGGCACGGTGCCGGGCCTGGGCAACGTCGACCCGCACGGCTACGTCCGCCTGGACGGCCTGTGCCGTGCCGGGGACTGGGAGGGGGCCCGGGCCGAACAGGAGCGGCTGTGCGCCCTGTTCGGCATGGTGACCGTCGGCGACCCGGCCCGGATGGGCCCGAACTCCTCGGCGATCGGCGCCTTCAAGACCGCGCTGCACCTGCGTGGCGTGATCGACTCCCCGGCGACGGCGGAGCCGCAGATCCCGCTGTCGCCGGGCGAGGTGGAGCAGGTCGGGAAGTACCTCGCGGCGGCCGGTCTGCTCTAGAAGCCGGGCCGTGCCCGGCCGTCAGACGCTCCCCGGGGTCACCATCCCCGACTCGTAGGCGACGATGACCAGTTGCGCCCGGTCCCGGGCCGCCAGCTTGCCCATGATGCGGCTGACATGGGTCTTCGCGGTGAGCGGGCTCAGGCCCAACGCGTCGGCGATCTCCGTGTTGTTGAGGCCGCGGCCGACCAGCGCGAGCACCTCACGCTCCCGGCCGGACAGGCACTCGGGTCCGCCCGTCTCCGGTGCCGAGGGGCTGCGCAGGAACCGCTCGATCAGCCGTGCCGTGGGCCCGGGCGACAGCAGGGCCTCGCCGGCCGCGACCGTGCGGATGGCGTCGAGGAGTTCGGCCGGCCGGGTGTCCTTGACCAGGAACCCGGAGGCCCCGGCGCGCAGGGCGTCCACGATGTTCTCGTCGGTGTCGTACGTGGTGAGGACGAGCACCCGGACGTCCGCGAGGTCCTCGTCGGCCGCGATGAGCCGGGTCGCCTCGATGCCGTCCAGGTCGGGCATGCGGATGTCCATCACCACGAGGTCGGGGCGGGCGCCGCGGGCCAGTTCGACGGCCTGCCGGCCGGTGGCGGCCTGGCCGACGACCTCCATGTCGCGGGCCGACTCCACGAGCATCGCGAACGCCTCCCGCACCAGCGTCTGGTCGTCCGCGAGCAGCACCCGTACGGTCATCCGGTCCTCTCCCCCGTCGTGGCCAGCGGCAGGACCGCGGTGACCTCGAACCCGCCCCCGGTGCGCGGTCCGGCGTCGAGTGTGCCACCGACGCTGCGGGCCCGCTCGCGCATCCCCACGAGTCCGAAGCCTGGGTGCCGCCCGGGGCCGGTCCGGTGCCGTGGTCACGGACCGACAGGTGCAGGGCGCCGTCCCGCTCGTCCAGTGCGACGTGGACGGCCGGTTCGGGTCCCGGGGCCGTGCCCTGGGTGGTGGTCGGGCTGTGGCTCGCCGCGCTCGTGCTGGTCGGGCCGCTCGCCGGCAAGTTCGCCGACATCCGGCAGAACCGCGCGGTCGACTACCTGCCCGACAGCGCCGACTCGACGCAGGTGGCGCGGATCCAGGACGAGTTGCCGGGCGGTGAGGCGACCGACCTGGTGCTCGTCTACCACCGGGACGGCGGACTCACCGACGCCGACCGGCGCACCGCCGGCCGGTAGATCACCGAGGTGAGCGGCGCCTACGACCTGCCCCTCGAATCGACCTCACGCCCGACGAACCGGCGCCCGGCCGGCGGGAGTCTGGAGACCGATCCAGACACCCGACCGGAGGGAGCCGGACCCATGGGGGCCGTAAGGACGCGTACCGGGCGGAAGCGTACTTCGGGGGGCGGCCCGGGCCGCGCGTTACTCCCCGGGGAGTACGCGGAAGCGGGTCCTACGAGGGGGTGCGCGCCGCCGCCGGCGGGCGGGCCCTACGAGGGGGTGCGCGCCGCCGCCAGCAGGCGGGTCACGTCGTCGGAGCAGATCGTGAGCGCCGCACCCACCGTCGCCAGCGCGTCCCGCTCGGCCGGGGTGTACGGCCCGTCCGCCAGGGCGATGCGGGCCCCCTGGAGCAGGATCGATTCGCGGCCGACGGTCGCGAGGTGCGGGGCGAGGGGGTCCAGGGCCTCGTGCAGTTCTATGGCCAGCCCCGCGCCGCAGGGTTCGCCGGCGATCCGGCCGGTGTCGGCCTCCAGCGCCTCGACGAGGGCGGCCAGCTGCTCCTCGGTGCAGTCGTCGAAGCCGGCCGCGCGCACGGCGAGCACGGCGGACTCCAGGGCCGAACGGGACCCGGCGCCCCCCGCGGCGAGCACCGCGAGGGCGACCGTGTGCACGGCGTCGCGGAGCATCGCGGAGAAGCGGGTGGTGGTCGGATGGTCGAGGACGTCCGTGCCGAAGTGGCGGCGGCAGGCGGCGCACTCCACGACCGGGCCGGTCTCGCCGCGCGGCAGCACGGGCAGGCCGAGCAGGGTGAAGCGGCGCTGTCCCGTCAGCCGCTGGTAGTTGCGGTCGCCGCCGCAGCCGGGGCAGAAGAACTCCCCGTCACCGGCGGCCGTCCACGCGGTCCGGGTGCCCAGGACGCGCGAAAGCCTGGCGGCATGGCCGTTTCGTCCCCGTCCTGGCAGCACGTCACACCTCCGTCACGCCGCACGGCAACGTCGCCGCGCTTGCGTGATGTTAGCCACATGAGAGACGAGGAGTCAGCACCCCGGAGGAGACCTTTCCGTGACCTCCACAGCAAATGGCCGGTATACGACGGGGCTCCACCCGCCGTACATCGGCGGACGGAGCCCCTGTGGCACCGGTGAGCGGCCTACGGCCGCGAACCCGTACGGCTGGTCAGCGAGCCGCGCGGTTGACGGCCGAGACGACGGCCTTCAGCGAGGCCCGCGTGGTGTTCGCGTCGATTCCGATGCCCCACAGGACCTTGTCGTCGATGGCGCATTCGATGTAGGAGGCGGCCTGCGCGGAGGCGCCCTCGCTCATCGTGTGCTCCTGGTAGTCCAGCAGGCGTACGTCGATGCCGACGGACTGCAGGGCGTCGAAGAAGGCCGAGATCGGACCGTTGCCCGTACCGGTCAGGACGGTGTCCTGCCCGTCGACCGTGGCCTCCACCGTGAGGGTGTCCACGCCGTCGGTGTCGGTCGTCGACTGGCCGTTGCGGACCTGGATGCGGCCCCACGGGTTCTCGGGGTTCGGCAGGTACTCGTCCTGGAAGACCGCCCAGATGTCCTTCGGCGTGACCTCGCCGCCCTCGGCGTCCGTCTTGGCCTGGATGACCTTGGAGAACTCGACCTGCATACGGCGCGGCAGGTCCAGACTGTGGTCGTTCTTCAGGACGTAGGCGATACCGCCCTTGCCGGACTGCGAGTTGACCCGGATGACCGCCTCGTAGGAGCGGCCGACGTCCTTGGGGTCGATGGGCAGGTAGGGGACGGCCCACTCGATGTCGTCGACGGTGACGCCCTGGGCGGCGGCGTCGGCCTCCATGGCGTCGAAGCCCTTCTTGATGGCGTCCTGGTGGGAGCCGGAGAAGGACGTGTAGACCAGGTCGCCCACGTACGGGTGGCGCGGGTGGACCTCCATCTGGTTGCAGTACTCCCACGTGCGACGGATCTCGTCGATGTCGGAGAAGTCGATCTGCGGGTCGACGCCCTGGGAGAACAGGTTCATGCCCAGGGTGACCAGGTCGACGTTGCCGGTGCGCTCGCCCTGCCCGAACAGGCAGCCCTCGACGCGGTCGGCGCCGGCCATCAGGGCCAGCTCGGCGGCGGCGACGGCGGTGCCGCGGTCGTTGTGGGGGTGGATCGACAGGCAGACGTGCTCGCGGCGGGAGAGATTGCGGCCCATCCACTCGAAGCGGTCCGCGTGCGTGGAGGGCGTGGAGCGCTCCACGGTGGCCGGCAGGTTCAGGATGATCTCGCGGCCCGGGCCGGGCTGCCAGACGTCCATGACCGCCTCGCAGACCTCCAGCGCGAAGTCCAGCTCGGTGTCGGTGAAGATCTCGGGGCTGTACTGGTAGCCGAACTCGGTCTCGGGGCCCAGCAGCTTCTCGGCGTACTCGACGACCAGCCGGGTGCCGTCGACGGCGATCTGCTTGATGTCGTCCTTGGAGCCGCGGAAGACGACCCGGCGGAAGACCGGGGCCGTGGCGTTGTACAGGTGGACCGTGGCGCGCTTGGCGCCCTTCAGGGACTCCACCGTGCGCTCGATCAGGTCCTCGCGGGCCTGGGTCAGTACGGAGATGGTGACGTCGTCGGGGATGGCCCCGGGCTCCTCGATGATGGAGCGCACGAAGTCGAAGTCGGTCTGGCCGGAGGCCGGGAAGCCGACCTCGATCTCCTTGTAGCCCATCTTCACCAGCAGGTCGAACATTGCGCGCTTGCGGGCGGGCGACATGGGGTCGATCAGGGCCTGGTTGCCGTCACGCAGGTCGGTGGAGAGCCAGCGGGGGGCGGTGGTGATGCGCTGCTCCGGCCAGGTGCGGTCCGGGATGTCGACCTGCTCGTAGCGGCCGTACTTGTGGATCGGCAGGGAACTGGGCTGCTGGCGGTTCGCCATGATGCTTAGGGCTCCTCAGAGGGTGTCCGGAAGGACGGCCGACGACGCAGCACCAAGCTCCGCGGGGAGGGAGTCGGCCTCGACTACAGGCCCTCGCCGCGGCAGCTAAGGAGAAGCAGCCCGAAACGCATGATGCGCAGCATGCTAGCCGAGCCTCTCCCGGCGCGTGGGGTCGTATCAGTATGCGGGACCCGGCGCACATAGGGGACAAAAAGTGCGCTATGCCACTTCGCCATAGCACTCACCACGGAGCGTGAGGGGTGTTGTCCCGGTATTTCACCAATCATGGTGGCGACTAGTGACAGCTTCGTCACGCAGTGCAAGGGTGCCGGGCATGACGACTCACGGGGGCTTCGAGCCCGTCTTCTGCACCATCGTTCCGCCTCATGTCCTCGACAAGCTCGCCCAGGCCGAGGACTCCGCGCTCGCCGGTCCCGCCCGCCGCACCCTGCAACGCGACGCCTTCGAGCGCACCCAGCGCCGCCTCACCACGGTCATCGGCGCGAGTGCCGTCGCCGCGGCCGCCGACGGCAAGCCGCGGCGCACGGTCCACGACGCCCGGCACGGCACCGACCTGCCCGGCCACAAGGTCCGCGGCGAGGGCGACAAGCCCGGAAAGGACGCCACCGTCAACCGCGCCTACGCCGGCCTCGGCGCGACCTTCGAGCTGTTCCTCCAGGCCTACCGGCGCGACTCGATCGACGGCAACGGCCTCCCGCTGAACGCGACGGTGCACTACGACCGCGACTACAACAACGCGTTCTGGAACGGCGAGCAGATGGTCTTCGGCGACGGGGACGGGGAGATCTTCCTGGACTTCACCATCCCGATCGACGTCATCGGCCACGAACTCGCGCACGGCGTCACGCAGTACACGGCCAACCTCACCTACTTCGGCCAGCCCGGCGCGCTCAACGAGTCCCTGTCGGATGTCTTCGGCGCCCTGATCAAGCAGTACACGCTCGGCCAGACCGCCGCCGAGGCCGACTGGCTGATCGGCGCGGGCCTGCTCGCCCCGCGCGTGACCGGCACGGCGCTGCGCTCCATGAAGGAGCCGGGCACGGCGTACGACGACGACGTCCTCGGCAAGGACCCGCAGCCGGCGACGATGGACGACTTCGTGCGCACCGGACGCGACAACGGCGGCGTCCACATCAACTCGGGCATCCCGAACCACGCCTTCTACCTCGCGGCCACGGCCCTCGGCGGCCACGCCTGGGAGCGGGCCGGACAGGTCTGGTACGACGTCCTGACCGGCGGCGAGCTGGAGCAGCAGGCGATGTTCGCCGACTTCGCCACGCTCACCGTGAAGGCCGCCCGGGAGCGCTTCGGCGACGGGGAGGAACTGGACGCCGTGTCGAAGGCCTGGGAGCAGGTCGGGGTGCGGACCCTGTAGTTCCGTACTAGACAGGTGTCATGCGTATTCAGGTGCGGCGCACGGGCGGGTTCGCGGGCATCGAGCGGCATGCCGAGGTGGACACCTCGGACCGGCCGGATGCCTCCGCGTGGCACGCCCTCGCGGAGCAGGCCGTGGCCGCCGGCCGGAGCACACCGCCGGTCGGGGTCCCGGACGGGTTCTCCTACCAGCTCACCGTGGACGGGAAGACCGTGTACTGCGCGGATCCCCGGCTGACGGACGAGCAGCGGAAGCTGATCTCGCGGGTGCTGAAGGAAGGGGCGTGACGGGTCCGCGCCACCAGCCGGACAACAGCTCCTTTCCGCCGGGCCGTTGACTTCCGTTACCGCCGGTACGGATGATCCAGCGCATGGCGACTGACGCAGGCAATCCGATCCCCCGTTTCCCGGCCGGTTTCCTCTGGGGCGTCTCCACCTCGGCGCACCAGATCGAGGGCGCCGCGGACGAACGTGAGCCGTCCGTGTGGGACGCCTTCACGGCCGAGCCGGGGCGGGTGAAGGACGGCTCGACGGCGGCGGTGGCCTGCGACCACGTCCACCGCCACCGCGAGGACGTGGCACTCCTGGCCGGCCTGGGCGTGAACGCCTACCGCTTCTCGATCTCGTGGCCGCGGGTGCGCTCCGAGAAGGGCCTGGACTTCTACGACCGGCTGGTCGACGACCTGTGCGCGGCGGGTGTCCGTCCCGTCCCGACACTGTTCCACTGGGACCTGCCCGCGGACCTGGACTGGCTGGAGCGGGACACGGCCGAACACTTCGCCGAGCACGTGGCGCGGGTCGCGGACCGCCTCGGCGACCGCGTGACGAAGTGGATCACCCTGAACGAGCCCGCCGAGCACACCCTGCTGGGCCACGCCCTGGGCGTGCACGCGCCGGGGCGGCAGCTGCTGTTCGACGCGCTGCCGGCAGCCCACCACCAGTTGCTCGCCCACGGCCTGGCCGTCCGGGCCCTGCGCGCCTCGGGCGCGTCGGACATCGGCATCGCCAACTCGCACGGCCCGACCTGGGCGGCGTCCACGGAGGCGGCGGACGTGGAGGCGGCGGACTTCTACGACCTGCTGCTGAACCGCCTGTTCGCGGACCCGCTGCTGCTGGGCCGCTACCCGGACGGCATCGGCGAGCTGATGCCGGGGGACGTCGAGGCGGACCTGAAGGTGATCGCCGAGCCGCTCGACTGGTACGGGATCAACTACTACGCCCCGACCCGGGTGGGAGCCCCGCAGGGCGCGGAGATCGAGTTCGGCGGGATCACCATGCCCGCCGAACTGCCCTTCTCCGTCCGCGAGATCGAGGGCCACCCGGTCACGGACTTCGGCTGGCCCGTCGTCCCCGAGGGCCTCACCGAACTCCTCACCACCTTCCGCGACCGCTACGGCGACCGGCTCCCGCCCGTCGTCATCACCGAGAACGGCTGCTCCTACCCGGGCGTCGACGACCAGGACCGCATCGCCTACCTGGACGGCCACGTCCGGGCCCTGCACCGGGCGGTGGAGGCGGGCGTCGACGTGCGCGGCTACTTCGTGTGGTCCCTGCTCGACAACTTCGAGTGGGCGGAGGGCTACGCACGCCGCTTCGGCCTGGTCCACGTCGACTTCGACACCCAGGAGCGCACCCCCAAGGCGTCCTACCACTGGTACCGGGAGCTGCTGAAGGCGCAGGCGCCTACGGCTTGATGCCCACCCCGGTCCACAGGCTGACCTCGGCGTCCGTCGGGGCGTCGCCCCCGGTGGCGTCGGGCCGCCAGCGGTGGCCCACGCTGACGCCCGGCTCGAGCAGGTCCAGGCCGTCGAAGAAGCGGGCGACCTCCTCCCGCGAGCGGAACCGCACCGGGGTGCCTGCCGAGGTGTAGATGTCGGTGACCTTCTGCCAGGTCGACGGGTCGAAGTCGGGCGTGCAGTGGCTGAGCGCGAGGGCGCTGCCCGAGGGCAGCACGTCCAGCAGGCGGCGCACGATGCCGTAGGGGTCCTGGGCGTCGGTGACGAAGTGCATCAGGGCGTTGAGGGACAGCGCGACCGGGCGGTCCAGGTCCAGGATCTCGGCCAGCTCGGGCGCGTTCAGCAACGACTGCGGGGCGTTGACGTCCGCCTCTATGTACGTGGTGCGGCCCTCGGAGGTGCTGCGCATCAGGCGCTCGGCGTACTTCAGGACGAGCGGGTCGTTGTCGGCGTAGACCACCCGGGCGTCCGGCACCACGGACTGGGCGACCTGGTGCAGGTTGGGCTCGGTGGGGATGCCCGTGCCGATGTCCAGCCACTGGCGGATGCCGTGCTCGCGGGCCAGGACGCGGGTGGCGCGGTGCATGAAGGCCCGGTTCTCGCGGGCGCACACGAAGATGGCGGGGTAGGCCTCGGCGACCCGCTCCGCCGCCAGCTTGTCGACCTCGAAGTGGTCCTTGCCGCCGAGGTAGTAGTCGTACATGCGGGCGGAGTGCGGCCTGCTGGTGTCGATGTCCCGCGCGGTCTGCGAGTTGCTCATGGGGTGCCTCTCAGTGGGGGGTGGTGGTGCGGGCCCGGCCCGCAGGGGGCTTCAGCGGGCCGTCAGATGGTCGGCGAGGCCCTGCTTGACCCCCGCGACGAACGCGGTGATCTCCTCGGGCGTGTAGATCAGCGCGGGACCGGCGGGATCCGTGGACTGCCGGACCGCCACGCGGCCGTCGGCGAGCTGCTTGGTCTCCACGCACTGGCCCCCGTTCGGACCGCTCCAGGGCCGTTCCCAGCCCTGCTCCCCCAGGTCCGACGCGGGCATCCCGTTGTAGACGGTGCCCTCGGTGATGGTCATGCGTACTCCTTCCGCATGCGGTTCAACAGCGCTCTGCTGTCCGCGGACGAGGTCTTCAGCGACAGCCGGTTGTGCGCCTCCAGATGGGCCACGACATCCGCGCGCTGGTCCAGGTAGACGGAGGCGGAGAGGATCTCGCTGTAGACGATGTCGGGCAGCTCACGCTCCTCGAACCGGAAGTAGGTGAAGGGCGCGCACGCCCCGACGTGGGCGCCCGCGCCGAACGGCACGATGTCGACGCTGACGTGCTCCAGCTCGGACGCCTCCAGCAGCCGGTCGATCTGGTCCCGCATCACCTCGGGGCCGCCCACCACCCGGTGCAGCACGGCCTCCTCCATCACCACCCACAGCGTGGGCGCGTCCGGCTTGGTGAGCAGGCTCTGGCGGCGCAGCCGCAGCTCCACGCGCCGGTCGAGGTCGTCCTCGCCGTCGTTGGGGAAGCCGCCGCGCAGCACGGCCCGCGCGTACCCGGGCGTCTGGAGCAGGCCCGTGACGTACTGCGGCTCATAGGTGCGCAGGGTTCTCGCGCCGGTCTCCAGGCTCACGTAGGCGGTGAACCAGGACGGCATCACATCCCGGTAGGGGTGCCACCAGCCGGGCTCGTTGGCCCGCTCGGCCAGGGTGACGAACTCGTCGATCTCCTGACGGCCGGCCCCGTAGGTCTCCAGCAGCTTCTCGACGTAGAGGATCTTCAGGCCGACCTCGGCCTTCTCCAGGCGGCGGATGGTCAGCGGCGTGACGCGCAGGGCCTTGGCGGCGTCGTCGAGCGACAGGCCCGCGCCCTGCCTGGCCTCCTGGAGCCGGCGGCCCAGGATCATGCGGAGAACGGTGGGAGCACCGGCACCGGCGCCGGATCGCGCGTCGTTCACGCCGTGCCTCCTGAAGGGTCGTCATCGCCGCTGATTTTGGGAGGACTTGAACGTTTCACCAGATCGTCCCGCCCGGGCGATACCGTCCTTCTGAAATTATCAGGCAGATGGTTGCAGCGTGAACTGCTCTACGAGCATAGTTACTTGTGTGACCAGGGTTCCGGAAGAAGCAACTCCCCCATCCGGCCGGTCCGTTGTCCGCTCGCCCCTTCCTTGACTGCGCCCACCCCCCACGGAAGGCGATCGCCGTGTCCCCCCACACGACATCCACTCCCCGGTTCCTGGACGCGGTGCGCCCGGACCGCACCGAATGGCTGGAGCTGCCTCCACAGCGGACCAGCGTCAGAGTCGCCCGCCATGCCATGAGCGCGCGGCTGGCCTCGTGGCAGGTGCCCGAGGAGGTGTGCGCGAACGCCGTGCTGCTCGTGTCCGAGCTGGTCACCAACGCCGTGCTGCACACGCTCAGCGAACGGGTCCTGTGCGGCGTCCAGCTGATGACGGACGCGCGCTTCCGGCTGGAGGTCCACGACGGCGACCTCACGGGCCGCGGCATCCCCGACCGCTGCCCCGGCCCCGACGACGAGGGAGGCCGCGGCCTGCTGCTCGTCCGGGAGATAGCCGACAGCTGGGGCATCACCCGCTCGACCCTCACGGGCGGAAACGCGGTGTGGGCGAGCCTGGGGACGGCGTTATGACCCGCCGCGGGACGTCACGAGGCCTGGGCTCGCGCCGTGGCCTCGCCGAACCTCAGAACCCCAGCTTGCGCAACTGCCTGGGATCCCGCTGCCAGTCCTTCGCCACCTTCACATGCAGGTCCAGGAAGACCGGGGTACCCAGCAGCGCCTCGATCTGCTTGCGGGACTTGATGCCGACCTCCTTCAGGCGCTTGCCCTTGGGGCCGATGATGATGCCCTTCTGGCTGGGGCGCTCGATGTAGACGAAGGCGTGGATGTCGAGGAGGGGCTTGTCGGCGGGGCGGTCCTCGCGGGGGAGCATCTCCTCGACGACGACGGCGATGGAGTGCGGCAGCTCGTCGCGGACGCCCTCCAGCGCGGCCTCGCGGATCAGCTCCGCGATCATGACCTGCTCGGGCTCGTCGGTCAGGTCGCCCTCGGGGTAGAGCGCCGGGCCCTCGGGCAGCAGGGGCACGATCAGGTCGGCCAGCAGACCCACCTGCTGGTCGCCGACCGCCGACACCGGCACGATCTCGGCCCACTCGAAGCCCAGCTCCTTGCCGAGCTGGTCGATGGCGATCAGCTGCTCGGCGAGCGTCTTGCTGTCCACGAGGTCGGTCTTGGTGACGATCGCGATCTTCGGCGTCTTCTTGATGGACGCCAGTTCCTTCGCGATGAAACGGTCACCGGGGCCGAGCTTCTCGTTCGCCGGCAGACAGAAGCCGATCACGTCGACCTCGGCCCACGTCGTGCGCACGACGTCGTTGAGCCGCTCGCCGAGCAGGGTGCGCGGCTTGTGCAGTCCCGGGGTGTCGACCAGGATCAGCTGGGCGTCCGGGCGGTGCACGATGCCCCGCACGGTGTGCCGCGTCGTCTGCGGCTGATTCGCCGTGATCGCCACCTTCTGGCCGACCAGAGCATTCGTGAGAGTGGACTTGCCCGCGTTGGGACGGCCCACGAAGCAGGCGAAACCGGCCCTGTGGACAGCTCCGGCCGGCTCTTCGGATGACTGGGTACGAACGCTCATGCCGCCCATTCTCCCTGATCCCCGGAGCCGCCCCGTACCGGACGCCCTCCGTGAGCTCCTGGAAACCCTCACGCAACGAAACGTCATGGAAACACACCCGTACGCAACCGGAAACGAGGGCCGGTGAACCTCTGACGAGCCCCCGCACCGTTGGAGACAACCGTGACCCTCGCCGCCGCAAGCGCCGACACCGGTGACACCGCCTGGCTGCTCGCCGCCACCGCCCTCGTCCTGCTGATGACCCCGGGCCTGGCCCTCTTCTACGGCGGCATGGTCCGTACGAAGAGCGTGCTGAACATGCTGATGATGAGCTTCGTGTCGATCGCCCTGGTGACGGTGGTGTGGCTGGCGGCCGGCTACTCGCTGGCCTTCGGCGAGGACGCGGCGGGCGGACTCATCGGCGGGCTGGAACACGTCGGCATGAGCGGCCTGGGCCCGGACAGCGTCCAGGGCACGGTCCCCACGGTCCTGTTCGCCACCTTCCAGCTCACCTTCGCGATCGTCACGGCCGCGCTGGTCAGCGGGGCGGTCGCCGACCGGGCGAAGTTCGCCGCGTGGCTGGTCTTCGTGCCGGTCTGGGCGCTGCTCGTATACGTTCCGGTCGCGCACTGGGTGTGGGGGCCGGGCGGCTGGATCCTGGAGCGGCTGGGTGCCCTGGACTTCGCGGGCGGACTGCCCGTGGAGATCGTCTCCGGCGCCTCGGGGCTGGCGTTGTGCCTGGTCCTGGGCCCGCGGATGGGCTTCAAGAAGGACGCCATGCGCCCGCACAACCTGCCCATGGTGATGCTGGGCGCCGGTCTGCTGTGGTTCGGCTGGTTCGGCTTCAACGCCGGCTCGGCGCTCGGCGCCAACGGTCTCGCGGCCGCCGCGTTCCTCAACACCCTGGCCGCGGGCTGCACCGGCCTGCTCGGCTGGCTCTTCGTGGAGCAGAAGCGCGACGGCCATCCCACGACCCTGGGCGCCGCGTCCGGCGCGGTCGCGGGGCTGGTCGCCATCACCCCGTCCTGCGGGTCCGTCTCCCTGCTCGGCGCGCTGGTCGTGGGCCTCGCGGCCGGTGTCGTCTGCTCGTACGCCGTGAGCTGGAAGTTCAAGCTGAACTACGACGACTCCCTGGACGTCGTCGGCGTCCACCTGGTCGGCGGTGTCATCGGCACGCTCCTCATCGGCGTCTTCGCCACCCGGGCGATGACGGGCGGCGCCGAGGGCCTCCTCTACGGCGGCGGCCTCGCCCAGCTCGGCAAGCAGCTGCTGGCCGTGGTCGTGGTGGGGGCGTACGCGTTCGGCGTGACCTACGGCATCGGCAAGCTGATCGACGCCACGATGGGCCTGCGCGCCACCGAGGAGCAGGAGCAGACCGGCCTGGACCTTACGGTGCACGCCGAGACGGCCTACGATCACGGGGTCCTGGGCCACGGCGCCCCGGTCTCCTCCTCCGTCGTCTCCCACCCCCAGAAGGTCACCCCCCAGGCATGAAGCTCATCACCGCGATCGTCAAGCCGTACCGCCTCGACGAGGTCAAGAACGCCCTGCAGGAACTCGGCGTGCACGGCCTGACCGTGAGCGAGGCCAGCGGCTACGGCCGGCAGCGCGGTCACACCGAGGTGTACCGCGGCGCCGAGTACCAGGTCGACCTGGTGCCCAAGGTCCGTATCGAGGTCGTCGTCGAGGACGCGGACTCCGAGGCCGTCATCGACGCGGTCGTGAAGGCCGCGCACACCGGCAAGATCGGCGACGGCAAGGTGTGGGCGCTGCCCGTCGACACGGTCGTGCGAGTGCGGACGGGCGAGCGCGGCCCCGACGCGCTCTGACACCGGGGCCGCGCCGCCGCTTTTCTCAGTCGAACACGAACGGGCCCGGCGACTGCGGCCCGGTCGCCGTGCAGGTGATGGTGATGCCGAAGACGGTCATCTTCAGCGAGCCGCCGAAGGCCTCCAGGCTGTCGCCGGAGGCCACGGTGCCGCTGAGCGGGCCGACCTCGACGGGGGCGCCGGCGGCCATCGCCGGGTTCTCCGTGCCGGCGAAGTCGACGGTGCCGCCGCCGGCCTTCACCAGGGTGAGGGTGGACGAGATCGAGTCCTCTCCCAGCGCGATGGGCGCCGTGATCGCGGAGGACTTGACGGTGAGCGTGGCGGCGGTGCCGTCCTGCGTGGCCGTGAGGGTGGCCTCGCCACTGCCGAAGGTGCCGCAGTCCGCGCTGATCGTCGCCGTCTGGGGGGTGACGGCGAGGGCCGCGGGGGCGAAGGCGAGTCCGGTGACCGCGAGGGCCCCGGCAGCCAGTGCCGCACCTGCTCCGATTCGCTTGCATCTCATGGGATTCCGGCTCCGTTTCCGTGGGGGGCGGACCGCTCGGCGCATGGATGCGGGCACACCGCCGAGAGTCGAACCTGACGGTCCGTCGGAATGGACGGTTCCATTGATGCGCGTGGGGCAGGCGGCGGCAAGGTTGAAAACTGGCCTAATTACCGCCGGTTACAGCGAAGTTCAGCCAGCGGTGACGGTGGTCCGGACCGTTCCGTCGGGCCCCGCCACCAGAACCGGTGTCCCCGCACCACCGAGGTCCCGTACGGCCGCCCGGTCCGCGTCGGACGCGGTCTCCGCCTCCGTCACGACCGCCGCCGCCTCCAAGGACGTCGCGCCCGAGGCCACCGCCATCGCCACCGCCGTCCGCAGGGCACTGAGCTTCAGTGAGTCGAGGGCCACGGTGCCCGCGACATAGGTACGTCCGGTCTCGTCCCGTACGGCCGCGCCCTCCGGCACGCCGTTGCGGGCCCGCGCGGAACGGGCCAGGGTGACGATCTTGCGGTCCTCGGGGTCGAGCGCGCTGCTGTCGGTCATGATCCGAGCATACGGAGCGAGCGCCCCGGCCCCGCCTCAGGGCCGGTCGAGGCGGAGGCGGTCCGCTCGGGGCAGGCTCGCGACGACCAGGTCGTACGAGTCCTCGATGAGCTCGCGGACCAGCTGGTCCGGCAGCTCGCCGTCGACCGTCACGGTGTTCCAGTGGCGCTTGTTCATGTGCCAGCCGGGGGCGATGAGGCCCTCGTACTCGCCGCGGAGACGGACCGCCTCGTCCGGGTCGCACTTGAGGTTGGCCTTGAGGGGGCGCGCGTCGAGGTGCGACAGGGCGAACAGCTTGCCCTGCACCTTGAAGACCGAGATCTCCGGGCTGAACGGGAACTCCTCCACCGCCGCGTTGAACGACAGGCAGAAGGCGCGCAGTTCCTGCGGGGTCACTCCGGCTTCTCCTCCTCGGGCGGGTCCGCCGGGTTCACCGGCTCCGCCAGCACGGTCACGATCTTGTTCCGGCGGCCGGCCGAGGCCTCCGCGGTCAGCCGCAGTTCCCGGCCGTCGGGGAGGTCCACGACGGACGAGGCTCCGGCGATGGGGACGCGCCCCAGTGCCTTGGCCAGCAGGCCGCCGACCGTCTCGACGTCCTCGTCGTCGAACTCCTCCAGGCCGTACAGCTCGCCCAGGTCGCTGATGTCGAGGCGGGCCGTGACGCGGAAGCGGTCGTCGCCGAGCTCCTCGATCGGCGGCAGTTCACGGTCGTACTCGTCGGTGATCTCGCCGACGATCTCCTCGAGGATGTCCTCGATGGTGACGATGCCGGCGGTGCCGCCGTACTCGTCGATGACGACTGCGACGTGGTTGCGTTCCTTCTGCATCTCGCGCAGCAGGTCGCCGGCGTTCTTGGTGTCGGGCACGAAGAACGCCGGGCGCATGGCCGTGGAGACCTGCTCGGACTCGGCGTCGCGGCTGATGTGCGTCTTGCGGACCAGGTCCTTCAGATACACGATGCCGACGATGTCGTCCTCGCTCTCCCCGGTCACCGGGATGCGCGAGAAGCCGGAGCGCAGGGCGAGGGTGAGGGCCTGGCGGATGGTCTTGAAGCGTTCGATGACGACCAGGTCCGTGCGCGGGACCATGACCTCGCGGACGAGGGTGTCGCCCAGTTCGAAGACGGAGTGCACCATGCGGCGCTCCTCGTCCTCGATGAGGGACTCCTTCTCGGCGAGGTCGACGAGGGCGCGCAGTTCCGCCTCGGAGGCGAAGGGGCCGCGGCGAAAGCCCTTGCCGGGAGTGAGCGCGTTGCCGATGAGGATCAGCAGCGACGGGATCGGGCCCATGATCCGGGCCAGCGGCACCAGGACGTACGCCGAGACCGTCGCGGTGTTCAGCGGGTGCTGGCGGCCGATGGTGCGCGGGGAGACGCCGACGGCGACGTACGACACGAGGACCATGACCGCGATGGCGACCAGCAGGGCCTCGGTGGTGCCGTCGAACGCCTTCAGGCAGCCGTAGGTGATCAGCGCGGCGGCGGCCATCTCACAGGCGACGCGGACCAGCAGCGCCACGTTGAGGTAGCGGGTCGGGTCGGCGGCGACCTGGGAGAGCTTGGCGCTGCCGCGGCGGCCGGAGCGTACGGCTTCCTCGGCGCGGAAGCTGGAGACGCGGGCGAGGCCCGCCTCCGCGCAGGCGGCGAGCCAGGCCACGACGACCAGGGCGATGGCGCCCAGGGCGAGTTGTGGACTCATCGGCGGCGTTACGAGACCGTCGGCGCCGGGGACGGGCCGGTCAGGCCCCGCTCCGAGCGCCAGCCGTCCACGATGGCCGCCTGGAGGCCGAACATCTCGGCCTTCTCGTCCGGTTCCTCGTGGTCGTAGCCCAGCAGGTGCAGCACCCCGTGGACGGTGAGCAGTTGGAGCTCCTCGTCCATGGAGTGCTGCGTCTCCGCGTCCTTGCCCTGCTTCTCGGCGACCTCGGGGCACAGCACGATGTCGCCGAGCAGGCCCTGCGGCGGCTCGTCGTCGTCCTTGGAGGGCGGGCGCAGCTCGTCCATCGGGAAGGACATGACATCCGTGGGGCCGGGGAGGTCCATCCACTGGATGTGGAGCTGCTCCATGGCGTCGGCGTCCACGACGATCACCGAGAGCTCGGAGAGCGGGTGGATGCGCATCCGCGCGAGCGCGTAGCGGGCGATGTCGAGGATCGCCTGCTCGTCGACCTCGGTGCCGGACTCGTTGTTGACGTCGATCGACATGGTGCTGTGTGTGTCTACTTCCCCTTGTGCCCGGACTTGCCGCGGCTCTTGTGCGCGCCGTTCTGGGTGCCGTGCGTGGTGTCGTACTTCTCGTACGCGTCGACGATACGGCCCACCAGCCTGTGCCGGACGACGTCCTGGGACGACAGCCGGGAGAAATGGACGTCCTCGACGCCGTCCAGGATGTCCTGCACCTGGCGCAGGCCGCTCTTCGTCCCGTCCGGCAGGTCGACCTGGGTCACGTCACCCGTGATCACGATCTTCGAGTCGAAGCCGAGGCGGGTGAGGAACATCTTCATCTGCTCGGGGCTCGTGTTCTGGGCCTCGTCCAGGATGATGAAGGCGTCGTTCAAGGTCCTTCCCCGCATGTACGCCAGTGGGGCGACCTCGATGGTGCCCGCCGCCATCAGCCGCGGGATCGAGTCCGGGTCGAGCATGTCGTGCAGCGCGTCGTAGAGCGGGCGCAGGTACGGGTCGATCTTCTCGTAGAGCGTGCCCGGGAGGAAGCCGAGCCGCTCGCCGGCCTCGACCGCGGGGCGGGTCAGGATGATGCGGTTGACCTGCTTGGACTGCAGGGCCTGCACCGCCTTGGCCATCGCCAGGTAGGTCTTGCCGGTGCCCGCGGGGCCGATGCCGAAGACGATCGTGTGCTTGTCGATCGCGTCGACGTAGCGCTTCTGGTTGAGCGTCTTGGGGCGGATCGTGCGGCCGCGCGAGGACAGGATGTTCTGCGTGAGCACCTCGGCCGGGGTCTCCTGGCCGTCGCTCTCGCCGTTGTCGCTCGCCTTCAGCATGGCGATCGAGCGTTCCACTGCGTCCTCCGTCATCGGCTGCCCGGTGCGGAGCACCAGCATCATCTCGTCGAACACGCGCGAAATGAGGGCGACGTCCTTCGGGTCGCCGACCGCGCTGATCTCGTTGCCCCGGACGTGGATGTCGGCCGCCGGGAAGGCCTTCTCGATCACGCGCAGGAGGGAGTCGCCGGACCCCAGCACGGTCACCATGGGGTGCTGGGCGGGGACGGTGAGCTGTGCTCTCGCCTGCTCCTGCGCGGGGGTGTGAGCTGTCGATGATTGAGTCATGGGCCGGCGCTTAAGGCCTGCGGTTCCTCCTCGTCATGGCCGCGCAGCTGAGGGCGGCCTCGCGATTCCCAGGGTACGACGGGGGAGTGACAACGCCGTAGGGGTTTTGGGGGTTGGTTGTCACCCGGCGCCACGGGAGCCTCACGCCGAGCGCCGGAAGCCGATCGTCGGTACGGCCCTGCGCAGCGGCCAGGGCCGCACCAGTTCCTCCGACACCAGCTCCGCGAGGAACCCGTACCTCTCCAGCGCCACCGGCGACTGCCCTTCGACCGACTGGACCCTGCGCCACCATGCCGCGATCTCCGACCAGCCCGGCGCCGACAGCGACCCTCCGAACTCCTGCACCGACAGCGCCGCGGTCAGCCCGGCGAAGGCCAGCCGGTCGGCGAGCGGCCAGTCCGCCAGCGTCCCGGCGACGAACCCGGCGACGAACACGTCACCGGCCCCGGTCGGGTCGAGCGCCTCGACCGCGATGGCCGGCACCTCCGCCGTCTCGCCCGTGCGCCGGTCCACCGCGTAGGCCCCGTCCGCGCCGAGGGTGACCACCGCGAGCGGCACGTACTCGGTGAGGGCGTGCGCGGCGGCCCGGGGGCAGTCCTCGCCCGTGTACCGCATCGCCTCCTGCGCGTTGGGCAGGAACGCCTCGCAGTGCCGCAGGTCGGGGAGCCCCGTCAGGTCCCACGCCCCGGTGTCGTCCCAGCCGACGTCGCCGAACACCCGGGTGCCGTTGCTCGCGGCCTGGGCGATCCAGGGTGCGCTCACGCCGGGGGCGAGGGAGGCGACGGCGGCACGCGCGCGTGGGGGGCAGGCGGGCGCGGGCTCCTCGGGGGGTGGCTCGTGGCCGTGCGAGATCATCGTGCGCTCGCCCTCGTAGGCCATGGAGACGGTCACCGGGGAGTGCCAGCCGGGCACCGTGCGCGAGGGGGAGAGGTCGATGCCCTCGCCGTGCTCCAGGGCGTCCCAGCAGTAGTCGCCGTAGTGGTCGTCGCCGAAGGCGGCCGCGAGGGAGGTGCGCAGGCCGAGGCGGGCCAGAGCGGTGGCCATGTTGGCGACGCCGCCGGGGCTCGACCCCATGCCGCGCGCCCAGGACTCCGTCCCGCGCACCGGGGCGGAGTCGAGCCCGGTGAAGATGATGTCCAGGAAGACGGTGCCGGTGAGGTAGACGTCCCAGGGCGGGTCGTCCGGTGTACGCAGCGGGGCGAGGGGATCGACCTGGCTCTGTCGGTGCGATCCCTTTCCGGCCGGGCCCCTTCCGGCCGGGGCGGTGGACGCGGTCACTGTGCGCTCCCTGACGTGGTGCGGATCAGGCCAGTCTGCACCACATCACCGACGAGGTGACGCCGATCACGCCGGACCCACCCGTCACCGTCAGCTCGCGCCGGGCCCCCGCACGCTCCCTCCCCCGGCCTCGGCGGGCCTCACCAGCGGGGCATCGCGGGCGTCACCCACTCCGGGTCGGCGATCCGCATCGCCGCCGCGTCGTCACGGTCGCGCAGGGCGCCGTCGTCGTCCAGCCACCGCTGGTGCAGTTCGGCCAGCCGCGCGCGGTCGAGCTCCACGCCGAGGCCGGGCGCGTCGGACACGGCGACCTTGCCGCCCTCGAAGGTGAGCCGCTCGGTGAGGACGTCCTCGGACTGCCAGGGGTAGTGGGAGTCGCAGGCGTGGTGGAGGTTCGGGACGGTGGCCGCCACGTGGGTCATCGCGGCGAGCGAGATGCCGAGGTGGGTGTTGGAGTGCATCGACACGCCGACGCCGAAGGTGCGGCAGACGGCGGCGAGCTGCTGGGTGTTGCGCAGTCCGCCCCAGTAGTGGTGGTCGGAGAGCACGACCTGGACGGCGCCCCGGGTGAAGGCCTCCTGGATCTCGGCGAAGGTCGTCACGCACATGTTGGTGGCGAGCGGGACCCCGGTGCGCTCGGCGACCTCGGCCATGGCGGGCGTGCCGAGCGCCGGGTCCTCCAGGTATTCCAGGATCTCGCCGAGCTCCTGGGCCACCTTCACCGACGTCTCCACCGACCAGGCGCCGTTGGGGTCCAGCCGCAGCGGATGTCCGGGGAACGCCTCGGCCAGGGCCTTGATCGCCGCGATCTCCTCGTCGGGCGGGAAGACGCCGCCCTTGAGTTTGAAGGAGGTGAAGCCGTACCGCTCCGTGAAGCGGCGGGCCTGCTCCACGACCCCCGCCGGATCGACGGCGGCGCCCCAGTCGTCCTTCTCGGCGGGTACGCCCTCGGGGTGGCCGGCCCACTTGTAGAACAGGTAGGCGCTGTACTCGACGGCGTCGCGCACCTTGCCGCCGAGGAGGGCGTGCACGGGCAGTCCGAGCGCCTTGCCGAGGGCGTCCAGGCAGGCGACCTCGAAGCCGGAGACGACGGACAGCCGCAGCTTGTCGGCGGTCTGGACACCGCGCAGCCCGCCGACGTCGACGGCGTTCTCGACGCGGGAGGCGTCCACCGCGACCTGGTCCGCGACGGTGAACAGGCCGTTCAGGTCGCTGACCTGGCGTCCCTTCAGCCGCTCGGCGAAGGGCCGGGCCAGCTCCAGGTACTTGGCGTCGCCGTAGGTCTCCCCCACGCCGGTGATTCCGTCGGCGGTGACGACCTCGACGATCAGCCGGGGCGTGTACGGCTGGTGGACGCCCTGGGTGTTCAGCAGCGGCGGGTCCGCGACCAGGATCGGCGTGAGCGTCACGTCGGTGATGGTGAGGTTCACAGGGTTGCTCCCACGAGGTCGAGTCCGGCGGTGAGGAGGGCGGTGAGGGCGGCCAGGTCGGCGGGTGTGGGGTCGGTGAGCGGGGCGCGGACCGGGCCGACCCGGTGGCCGCGGATCCGGGCCGCCGCCTTCACCAGTGACACGGCGTACCCGGGGACGCGGTCGCGCAGTTCGACGAGGGGGACGTAGAAGTCGCGCAGCAGCTTGTCGACGGTGCCGTGGTCGGCGTCGCGCAGGGCGGTGAAGAAGGCGCCGGCGATCTCGGGGGCGAAGGCGTGGACGGCGGAGGAGTAGGCGGGGACGCCGACGGTGGCGTAGGCGCGGGCCTGGATCTCGGCGGTGGAGGCGCCGTTGAAGAACAGGAAGTCCTCGGGGGCGGCCAGGGTGAGGCGCTGGAGCCGGTCGAGGTCGCTGTGGCCGTCCTTGAGGCCGATGACGTTCGCGACGGCGGCGATGCGCCGGAGCGAGTCGGCGGTGAAGGCGACCTGGCCGCGCTGGTAGGCGATCAGGGGCAGCGGGGTGCGGGCGGCGATCTGCTCCAGTTGGGCGACCAGTCCGTCCTGCGGGGCGGCGACCAGGTAGTGCGGCAGCACCAGGAGTGCGTCGGCTCCGGCGTCCTCGGCGATGCGCGCGAACCGGACGGCCTGCGCCCAGCCGTAGCCGGTGCCCGCGACGACCGGGACGCGGCCGGCGGCCTCCTCGACGGTGATGGTGACGACCTGCCGGTACTCGTCCTCGTCGAGCGAGAAGAACTCGCCGGTGCCGCAGGCCGGGAAGACTGCGCCGGGCGCGGCGGCGAGCCGCTCTGCGACATAGGCCCGGTAGGCGTCCGGGTCGAGGGCGCCGTCGTCGCGGAAGGCGGTCAGCGGGAACGACAGCACGCCGCCCGCCATGCCGTCCCGCAGCCGCTGCGCGACCGCCACCGGTCCAGCGCTCACGGTCATCACCCAGTCATCTCCTTATGTAGACGCCATCTATATATGAGAATGAAGGCTGTGTATGCGAACGTCAACCGCCCGGGCGGCCCGATTACCATCGGCACATGTCAGACACAGGGGGCGTCCGCGAGGTGAAGTCCGCGGCCCGCACGGTCGAGCTGCTGGAACTCCTCGCCGCGCGCGGCGACCGCCCGGCCCGGCTCCAGGAGCTGGCCGACGAACTCGGCGTGCCGCGCAGCTCGATGTACGCGCTGCTTCAGACCCTGATCTCGCGCGGCTGGGTCCGCACCGACGTCACCGGCTCCCTGTACGGCATCGGCATCCACGCCCTGCTCACCGGCACGAGCTACCTCGACTCCGACCCGCGGGTCCGGGCCGTGCGGCCCTACCTCGACGAGGCGTCCGAGGCGCTCGGCGAGACCATCCACATGGGCCGGCTGGACGGGCGGGACGTGGCGTACCTGGCCACGCGGGAGTCGCACGAGTACCTGCGCACGATCAGCCGGGTGGGGCGGCGGCTGCCCGCGCACGCCGGGGCCCTGGGCAAGGCTCTGCTGGCTCAGCGCCCGGACGACGAGCTGCCCGAGGGCCCGTACGAGGCGCTGACCCCGAACTCGCACACGAGCCGGGAATCCCTGCTGGCCGACCTCGTGGAGACCCGCTCGCGCGGCTGGTCCGTGGACCGCGAGGAGGGCGTGACCGGCATCGTCGGCTTCGGGTTCGCACTGCGCTACGACAGTCCGGCGCTGGACGCGATCAGCTGCTCGGTGCCCGTCGCCCGGCTCACGCCCGCGCACGAGGAGCAGATCGTCGCGGTGATGCGGGAGATCCGGATCAAGGCCGAGGCGACCGTTCCGTCGGGGTCCGGATCGGTGCACTGGCGTTAGCGAAAACGCCGCCGACGCCTGACGAAAGGCGCTCGTTTACCCGGGCTTCACCACTCCAAACTCAACGTGCTCCAGATCACAGGCCCCGGGTTCACGTGTGCGACTACGTGCTTGATACAAATTGCTCGCGCGTTCCTGTCCGTCGACGGTCGTCGCCCAATCCCCCTTTTCCCCCGCTCCTTTCGCATGCCCTGGGAACGCCCGTGTTCGCCCCTCGCACCACTCCCTGGCCCCTCGTCGCCCTTTTCACGGCCGGGTACCTCGCTCCGTATCTGCTGCCCACCACCGTCGGCAGACTCGACTCGGACCTTCCGCTCTCCGCCACACAGGCCGGCGCCGTCGGCAGTGCCCTGCTGCTGAGTTCGGCCGCCGCCGGGTTCGTCCTGGCCTCCCGGGTCGAACGGATCGGAGCCCGCACCCTCGCCCGGCTCGGCCTCGCCCTGGCCCTGCTCGGCTACGGCGGTGCCGCCCTGACCACCGCCGTCCCCGCCGTCGTCGCCGGCGCCATCGTCGGCGGGTTCGGCTCCGGCACGGCCACGACCGTCGCCGCGACCCTCATCGCGGGTCAGAGGGATCCGCACCGGGCCTCCACGGCCGGGCTGCTCACCGTCTCCGCCCTCGCGGGCGCCGTGTACCTGACGGTGCCGCACCTCGGCCCGGGGCACGGCCTGCCGCTGGCCGCGATCGCCCTCACGGCCATGGCCGTCTGGCCGCTCACCGGCAGCCTTCCCACCGGCCTGCCCGTCGTGCCCGCCCGGCACGACAAGGCCCGGCTGCCGCACGCCCGTTCGGGGCTGCTGCTGGCCGCCGCCATGGTGTGCTGGTCGCTCGCCCAGAACTCCCTGTGGGGCGTGAGCGGACGCATCGGCCTGGAGCAGGCGCACCTCGGCGAGGCCACCGTCGGCGTCGTCTTCGCCCTCGGCCTCGGCGCCGGCCTGACCGGGGTCCTCGCGGCGGGCGCCCTCGGGGCCCGGCTCGGACGCGCGATACCCATCGGCGGCGGCACCGTCCTCATCGCCGCCTGCATCGCGCTCAGCGCCTCCGCGACCGACCTGGGGAGCTTCGCGGCCGGCGAGATCGCCTGGAACACGCTCTACCCGGTGGTGCTGTCGTACCTCATCGGGCTCGCCGCCTCGCTCGACCCGCGCGGCCGCTGGGCGGTGCTGGTCGGCTCGGCGTCCTCGCTGGGCACGGCGGCCGGGCCGCTGACCGGCAGCGTGCTGTCGGCGCAGGCCGGATTCCCGGCCATGGGCACGGTCCTGGGCGCCGGGCTGCTGGTGATCGCCCTGCCGATGACCGCCGTCGCCCTGCACACCGGCGGACGCCCGCTGCTGCCCGGCGCGATCCGCCGCCGCGGCGGTCACCCTGCCGCCCTGGTCGCCGCAGCCACGGGCACGCCCACCGGCGCGATCCCCGAGATCGGCGCCCCGGAGCAGCCGGTGGTGGAGATCCCGGTCGAGACCCCGGCCGTCCCCGCCCAGCGTGCCTACGACAAGGCGGGGTCGGAGGTCTTCTGAGACCCCCCCGGAGCTAACCGAAGGTGTAGGCCTCCACCTCGGCGAGATACCGCGCCCGCAGCTCCTCGTCGTCCTCCAGGAAGGAGGCGAGGAAGGAGTTGCGGGCGAGCTCGCGCAGCCGCTCCTCGGTGAGGCCGAGGGTGGCGCGCACGGCGTCGAAGTTGTCGCCGGCGTAGCCGCCGAAGTAGGCCGGGTCGTCGGAGTTGACCGTGCACATCAGGCCGGCGTCCAGCATGGCGGGCAGCGGGTGGTCGGCGAGGGTGTCGACGGTACGCAGCCGGACGTTGGACAGCGGGCACAGCGTCAGCGGCACCCGGTCGCGCACCAGCCGCTCCACCAGCGCCGGGTCCTCCACACAGCGCAGCCCGTGGTCGACCCGCTCCACGCCGAGGACGTCCAGCGCCTCGGTGATGTACTCCGGCGGGCCCTCCTCACCGGCGTGCGCGACCCGCCTCAGACCGAGCGCGGCGGCCCTGTCGTAGACCTCGCGGAACTTCACCGGCGGGTGCCCGACCTCGGCGGAGTCGAGGCCGACGCCGGTGATCCGGTCCAGGTACGGCTTGGCCGCGTCCAGCGTGGCGAGGGCCGACTCGGCGGACTCGTCGCGCAGGAAGCACAGGATCAGCCGGGTCGAGACGCCGTGGTTCGCCTCGCTGCTCCCCAGCGCGCGCCACAGCCCCTCGACGACCGTGCCGATCTCCAGACCGCGGCCGGTGTGGGCCTGCGGGTCGAAGAAGATCTCCGCGTGCCGCACGCCCTGCGCGGCGGCCCGGGCGAGATAGGCGTTCGCCAGGTCCTCGAAGTCCCGCTCGGTACGCAGGACGGCCATGAGCTCGTAGTACAGGTTCAGGAAGGACTGAAGGTCCTCGAACCGGTAGGCCTCGCGCAGCTCGTCCGTGTCGGCGTACGGCAGCGTGACACCGTTGCGCGCGGCGAGCTCGAAGGCGAGCTCCGGTTCCAGGGTGCCTTCGATGTGAAGGTGCAGTTCGGCTTTGGGGAGGGACATCAATTCATCGTACGGCCGTTTCACCGACGCTTCGGAACCGGCACCCTGAGTAGATCGTGGGCCACGGTCAGTTCACCGTCATACCCGGCGGCCCGGGCCTGACGCTCGAACTCGTCGGGTTCCGTGTAGCGCTGGCTGAAGTGGGTCAGCACGAGGTGCCGCACGCCGGCGTCACGGGCCACCCGGGCCGCCTGACCAGCTGTCAGATGGCCGTGTTCGACGGCGAGTTCCTCGTCCTCGTCGAGGAAGGTCGACTCGATGACGAGCATGTCGCAGCCCTCGGCGAGCGCGTACACGCCGTCGCAGAGCCGGGTGTCCATGACGAACGCGAAGCGCTGGCCGCGCCGAGCCTCGCTGACGTCCTCCAGCGAGACCCCGCCGAGCGAGCCCTCGCGCTGGAGCCGGCCGACGTCCGGGCCCTTGATGCCGTGCGCGGCGAGCCGCTCGGGCAGCATGCGACGGCCGTCGGGCTCGACGATCCGGTAGCCGTACGACTCCACCGGGTGCGACAGCTTCCGGGCCTCCAGCGTGTAGCCGCCCGTGCGGGCGAGGGGCCCGTCGGCGGCCACCGGGGCCTCGGTGATGCCGACGGTCTCGCGGTAGGCGGTGGCGTACCGGAGCCGGTCGAAGAAGCGCTGTCCGGATCGGGGGTAGTGGGCGGTGATCTCGTGCGGGACCCGGTCGAGGTTGATGCGCTGGATCACACCGGCGAGGCCGAGGGAGTGGTCGCCGTGGAAGTGCGTGACGCAGATCCGGTTCAGGTCGTGCGCGGCGACCCCGGCACGCAGCATCTGGCGCTGCGTGCCCTCGCCGGGGTCGAACAGGATGCCCTCGGCATCCCAGCGCAGCAGATAGCCGTTGTGGTTGCGGTGCCGGGTCGGGACCTGGCTGGCGGTGCCGAGGACCACGAGTTCACGTACGGACAAGGCGGACTACCCCGGAGGCCAGTCGAGGCCGCGCCCGCCGAGCACGTGGGCGTGCACGTGCCAGACCGTCTGGCCGGCGCCGCCGCCGGTGTTGAGGACGAGGCGGTGGCTGTCGAGCTTCTCCTCGTCCGCGACGGCCTGGGCCTCGCGGAGCACGTCCGCGGTGAGGGCCGGGTCGGCGGCGGCCAGGGCGGCGGCGTTCTTGTAGTGCGCCTTGGGGATGACCAGGACGTGAGTGGGGGCCTGGGGGTTGATGTCGCGGAACGCGATGGTCGTCTCCGTCTGGCGGACGATGGTCGCCGGGATGGTGCCTGCGACGATCTTGCAGAACAGGCAGTCTTCCTGGGGCTCCCCTGCCATGTCTCCTCCGAGGGTTGGGCCGTGCGGTCCGACTCGGGCATCGTAGCGTCGTCGGGTGCGGGCCGTTTGTGGCTGGTCGCGCCCACGCGGCGGAGCCGCACATGGATACAGCCCCGCGCCCCTTAAGTCGGCAGGCCTGGAGGCGTTTTTGCAGGTGCTGTCTCCAGGCTCTCCAGTGCCAGTCGGATGGCCTCGTCCAGTTGGGTGTCCCTGCCCGCCGCGTAGTCCTGGGGGCGTTGCAGGACCTCCACGTCCGGGTCCACGCCGTGGTTCTCCACTCCCCACTCGTAGCCCTCCAGCCAGAAGGCGTACTTGGGTTGGGTGACCAGGGTGCCGTCGACCAGGCGGTAGCGGCTGTCGATGCCGATGACGCCGCCCCAGGTGCGGGTGCCGACGACCGGGCCGAGGCCGAGGGCCTTGATCGCCGCGTTGACGATGTCGCCGTCGGAGCCGGAGAACTCGTTGGCGACGGCCACGACGGGGCCGCGCGGGGCGTCCTCCGGGTAGCTGTAGGGCCGCATGCCGCGCGGGACGGCCCAGCCGACGATGCGGCGGGCCAGCTTCTCCACGACCAGCTGGGAGGTGTGGCCGCCGCGGTTCTCGCGGACGTCGACGACCAGGCCCTCGCGGGCGACCTCGACGCGCAGGTCGCGGTGGATCTGGGCCCAGCCGGGGGCCTGCATGTCCGGGACGTGGAGGTAGCCGAGGCGGCCGCCGGACTTCTCGTGGACGTAGGCGCGGCGGTCGGCGACCCAGGCGTGGTAGCGCAGGGGTTCCTCGTCGGCGACCGGGACGACGACGGCGTGCCTCGGGTCGCCACCGCCGGAGGGGGAGATGGTCAGCTCCACCGGCTTGTCGGCCGTGCCGATCAGCAGCGGGCCGGGGCCGAGAACCGGGTCGACCGGCTGTCCCGCGATCGCCACGATGGCGTCCCCGGGGCGTACCGCGGCTCCCGGCGCGGCCAGCGGGCTGCGGGCGTCCGGGTCGGAGGTCTCGGAGGGCAGGATGCGGTCGACGCGCCAACTGCCGTCCTCGTGGCGGGAGATGTCGGCTCCGAGCAGACCCTGGCGGGGGCCGCCGCCGCGGCCGCCGCGCGGCGTGACGTAGGCGTGCGAGGTGCCGAGTTCGCCCTGCACCTCCCACAGCAGGTCGACGAGGTCGTCGTGGGTGGCGCACCGGTCCACGACCGGGCGGTAGCGGTCGAGGACGCCGTCCCAGTCGACGCCGCTCATGTCGGGCCGCCAGAAGTGGTCCCGCATGATGCGGCCGTTCTCGTCGAACATCTGGCGCCACTCGGCCGCCGGGTCGACGAACTGGCGTACGCGGCCCAGGTCGACGGTGATGTTGGAGTCGCTGTCGTCGTCGCCGGAGGCACGCCGGTCGCTGGGGACGACCTTCAGCCGCCCGTCGGTCCACAGCAGCACCCGCTTGCCGTCGCCGCTGACCGCGAAGTGGTCGGCGTCGACGGCGAGATGCTCGACGCGCTGCTGGGCGAGGTCGTAGCGCTCCAGCTCGGACTTGGGCTCGGGGTCGTCCGGAGTGGCCCGGGACGCGCCGAGCACACCGGCGACCGGGTGGCGCAGCCACAGGACGCCGTCCTTGGCGACGCGCAGGTTGGTGTAGCGGGCGGCCTCGACCGGGAAGGGCACGATGCGGTCGGCGAGGCCCTCGAGGTCGATGCGGGTGGTGGGGGTGCCCTCGCTGTCGGGGGTCTCCTCACGGTCGGGCGTCTCGAAGGACCTGCCGTGCCGCTGCGGCCCGAACGGGGAGGGCGTGGTGGCCGCGAGGGTGATCAGATGCGGCCGGGCGCCCACCACGAAGGCCAGGTCGAAGACGTGCTCGTCGTAGACCGGGTCGAAGGAGCGGGTCGACAGGAACGCGAGGTGCTTGCCGTCCATCGTGAACGCGGGCGCGTAGTCCTGGAAGCGCAGCGGGGTGGCCTCGGTGACCGACAGGTCGGTGGTGTTGGCGAGCTTCAGCTGGCACAGGGGCCGGGGGCCGGGGTGGGACCAGGCCAGCCAGGAGGAGTCGGGCGAGAAGACGAGGCCCGACACATCGCCGTCCTCGCTGCGGTCGACCTCCCGCACCTCGCCCGTCTCCCGCTCCACGAGCAGCAGGCGCCCGTCGTGGCAGGACACGGCCGCTCGGCTGCCGTCGGGCGCCATGGCGAGGTCCAGCACCCGGCCGAGCTGCCCGGCGGCGAGCCGGCGGGGCGTCGCCCCGGGGGCGAGTCCGGTGGCGGGCGCGAACTCCAGGGCGTCGTCGCCCTCGGCGTCCGTCACCCACACCACCCACTGCTCGCCGTCCGTCCGGAACGTGCGCGGCAGGCGGGCCCGTACACCCGGTGTCGCGGCCAGTGCGCGGGCCGGTCCGGCGCGGTGGGTGACCCAGTGCACGGAGCCGCGGACGGCGACCGCGCTGCCGCGCGCCGTGTGGTCGGGGGACGCCGATCCGAACCACCGGGAGGCGTTCACCGGGAAGGGTTGCAGGTCGGCGCGCTGTCCGCCCAGCCGCACGTCCAGCCGCCGCGGCTCGGCCCCCTCCAGGTCGTCCAGCACCCACAGTTCACCGGCGCTGGAGTAGACGACCCGGGTGCCGTCGGTCGCGGCGTGCCGGGCGTAGAAGCCGTCGAGCGGCGTGTGCCGGCGCAGGTCGGAGCCGTCGGCGAGGGAGGAGTAGAGCGCTCCGGTGCCCTCGTGGTCGGAGAGGAAGGCGATCCGGTCCCCGACCCACAGCGGGTACTCGAGGTTGCCGTCGAGGTCCTCGTGCAGCCGCACGAACTCCCCGTCGCCCTCGCGGTCGATCCACAACTTGCCCGCCGTACCGCCTCGGTAGCGCTTCCACCAGGCCGCCTCACGCCCCATCGGCGCGGACAGCAGCACCGTGTGCGGGCCGTGGGCGACGTCGCCGACGGGCCCGTACGGCAGGGTGGCGGCCGGGCCGCCGTCCAGCGGGACGGCGCGTGCCCAGGTGCGGCGCAGGCTCGCCTGCCCCTGGGTGCTGATCGCCAGCACCTCGCCGTCCGGGGTCCAGCCGCGCACCTGTGTCTTGAGGCTCCCCCAGTACGTCAGCCGCTTGGCCGGGCCGCCGTCGACCGGGGCGACGAACACCTCGGGGGCGCCGTCGCGGGTGGAGGTCCAGGCGACGGTGGTGCCGTCGGGCGAGATGCGGGGCTGGGTCACCGGCATGTTGTCGGCGCTGACCCGCCAGGCTCGGCCGCCGCCGAGTGGAGCGAGCCACACGTCGTCCTCGGCGGTGAAGGCGACCAGGTCGCCGTGCACATGGGGGAACCGGAGGTAAGCAGACGATGTCACCTGATCACCCTATGCAGGGACCACGCCGCGCGGACAGGGTTCGGATCACTTGCCCTCGACGGGGCGGCAGTCCGGGTACCGGTCGCACCAGACGGTCTGGGTGACGGTCACGGTGACGGTCGGCCCGGGCCGGCCGTCGGCGGGCCCGCCGACGGGGGGCGGGGTGGTGGAGTCGCAGTCGCCGAGGCCGTCGACCTGGAACCACACCTTGCCGTCCACCTTGGCGGTGATGTTTCCGCGCACGCAGGCACCGTCCACCGCGTGGGTGACCTTGCCGTCGACGGTGATGTCCTTGCCGTCGTCGGTCTCGCCCTCGCAGTCGACGGTGGCGACGGTCCGCTCACGCGCCGAGGGCGACGACTTCCCGCCGTTCTCCCCGTAGGAGGCGGTGCAGGTGAGCCAACGCACGCCCGCCTTCTGCCGGTTGAGCTCTTTGGTCACGGTCTCGTCGGTGGTGTACGCGACGGACGCGGAGCTGATGCCGCCGGGCTCGCAGGCGACAGCGCCGCCCACCGCCAGCACCGCGAACGTCGCCGCGACCGCCACGCGCCGCCCGCGCGGCCCCAGTCGATACCTCGTCGAAGCCCCCATGGAGGGGAGCCTGCCACTGACGAGGGCCGCGCGGTAGGGCGCAAAGGCGTCAGCCGCGCAGCAGCAGCCACTCCTGAAGCTCCACCACGTTGCCCTCGGGGTCCTTGAGATGCGCCACCCGCATACGGTCCGTCATGGGCGCCGGGCCGTGCAGGACCGTCGCGCCGCGCAGCGTGATCTCCTCGCAGTACGCGTCCAGGCCGTCCACCCGCAGCACCACCAGGGAGCGGTGGCCGGCCGCCGCGTCGCCCAGTTCGTCGAGCACCTCGGCCATCATCGACCGGTCCTGCAACGCGATCCCCGCGGAGCCCGCCGCGGGACTGAACTTCTCGTACGGCCCCTGCGCCGCCCCCGACTGCGGTGTGAGGCCGAGGACCTCGCCGTAGAAGCGGTAGCAAGCGGAGAAGTCGGTCACGAGCAGACGAACCTGGGCGAGTTCCACGGTGCCTCCAAGCGGGTCAGGACCAGCGTCCGGTGCGTGCCAGGAGCACGGCCGCGGCGGCCGTCCCGGCAGTCGATGTGCGCAGCACACTGCGCCCGAGGCGATACGCCTGCGCCCCCGCCTCCTCGAACAGCGCCAGCTCCTCCGGCGCGACGCCCCCCTCGGGCCCCACGACCAGCACGATGTCACCGGTGGACGGCAGTTCGGCCGTAGCCAGCGGTTCGTCGCCGCTCTCGTGCAGCACGGCGGCGAAGTCCGCACCGGCCAGCAGGGCGGCGACCTGCTTGGTCGTCGCCGCCTCCGCGACCTCCGGGAAGCGCACCCGGCGGGACTGCTTGCCGGCCTCCCGGGCCGTGGCCCGCCACTTGCCCAGCGCCTTGACCCCGCGGTCGCCCTTCCACTGCGTGATGCAGCGCGCCGCCGCCCACGGCACGATCGCGTCGACCCCGACCTCGGTCATCGTCTCGACGGCGAGCTCACCGCGGTCGCCCTTGGGCAGGGCCTGGACGACGGTGACCCGGGGCTCCTCCGCGGGCTCCTCGGACACCGAGTCCAGCTGGAGGATCAGCCGGTCCTTGCCCTCCGTGTCGAGCACGACGCAGTCCGCCCAGCGGCCCGTCCCGTCCGTGAGGACGACGTCCTCTCCGGCGCGCAGCCGCTTCACGGAGACGGCGTGCCGCCCCTCCGGCCCGTCGAGGACGTACCGGCCGCCGCCGCCCGCGTCGAAGTGCTCGACCACGAACACCGGCGCGGTCACAGCACGCCCCCGCCCGTCAACGAGGCCCGGGCGGCGGCCAGTTCACCGGCCAGCACCTCGACCAGTTGCCCGGCGGGCAGCTCCCGCGCCATCCGGTGCCCCTGCCCGGCCCACAGCGCCATGCCCTGCGCGTCACCGGCCTTGGCGGCGGCCTTGCGCAGCGGCGAGGTGAGGTGGTGGATCTCGGGGTAGGCGGCGGGCGCGTACGGGCCGTGCTCGCGCAGGAACCGGTTGACGAGGCCGCGCGCGGGCCGCCCGGAGAACGCCCGGGTCAGCTCGGTGCGGACGAACAGCGGGTTGGTCAGCGCCTGCTTGTGCAGGGCGTTCGCGCCCGACTCGTGCGTGGCGAGGAAGGCGGTGCCCAGCTGGGCCGCGCTCGCCCCGGCCGCGAGGACCCCGGCGATCTGGCCGCCGCGCATGATGCCGCCGGCGGCGACGATCGGGATGCCGACGGCCTCACGGACCTGGGCGATCAGCGACAACAGCCCGATGCCGGATCCGTCCGTCTCGGGGATGTCCCGGTGGGTGCCCTGGTGGCCGCCGGCCTCGACGCCCTGGGCGATGACCCCGTCCGCACCCGCCCGTTCGACGGCGCGGGCCTCGTCGGGGGTGGTCGCGGCGGCCAGGACGAAGGTGCCGACGCGGTGCAGGGCGTCGACGACCTCACGGCTCGGGACGCCGAAGTGGAACGACACGACCGGCACGGGGTTGTCGCGCAGCACCACCAGCTTGGCCTCGAAGCCGTCGTCGCGTCCGCTGTCCGGATCGCCGAGCTCGGCCTCGTACCAGGTGGCCTCGCCGGCCAGCTGGTGGGCGTAGACGTCGACGGCGGCCGGGTCGGCGGACTCCGGCTGCGGCATGAAGACGTTGACGCCGAAGGGCCTGCCGGTGAGGCTCCGGATCTGCTTGATCTCCTGGTACATCCCGTCGGCGGTCTTGTACCCGGCGGCGAGGAACCCGAGCCCGCCCGCCTCGCACACGGCCGCGGCGAGCTGGGGTACGGAGACGCCGCCCGCCATGGGGGCCTGCACGATCGGGAGAGGGAAGAGATCGGTCAGTGCGGAGGACATGACCGCATGTTGTCACGTCCTCCGAACAACCCAGAAACCGGCCTGCCGACTGGCATAGACCAGAGGAACAAGCACCTCACGTCACCGGGGCGAGGCCCGCTCACCGTCCGTTGAACGCGTCCTTCAACCGCGAGAACAGCCCCTGCTGCCCCGGCTGACTGTGCCTGCCCGGGGGACGACCCCCGGACCCCCGGCAGCAGCCGCACCGCCGGCGTCACCGCCCGTCGAACGCGTCCTTCAACCGCGAGAACAACCCCTGCTGCCCCGGCTGACTGTGCCTGCCCGGGGGACGACCCCCGGACCCCCGGCAGCAGCCGCACCGCCGGCGTCAGCGCCCGTTGAACGCGTCCTTCAACCGCGAGAAGAGCCCCTGCTGCCCCGGCTGGAACTGCCCCGTGGGGCGTTCCTCGCCGCGGAGTTTGGAGAGCTCGCGGAGCAGGCGCTCCTGCTCGGGGTCGAGCTTGGTCGGGGTCTGGACCTCGACGTGGACGATGAGGTCGCCGCGTCCGCCGCCGCGCAGGTGCGTGACGCCCCGGCCGTGCAGCGGGATCGACTGGCCGGACTGGGTGCCCGGGCGGATGTCGACCTCCTCCATGCCGTCGAGCGTCTCCAGCGGCACCTTCGTGCCGAGGGACGCCGCCGTCATGGGGATCGTCACCGTGCAGTGCAGGTCGTCGCCGCGCCGCTGGAACGTGCTGTGCGGCAGCTCGTGGATCTCGACGTAGAGGTCACCGGCCGGACCGCCGCCGGGACCGACCTCGCCCTCGCCGGCGAGCTGGATCCGCGTGCCGTTGTCGACACCGGCCGGGATCTTGACCGTGAGCGTACGGCGGGAGCGGACGCGGCCGTCGCCCGCGCACTCCGGGCACGGGGTCGGGACCACCGTGCCGAAGCCCTGGCACTGCGGGCAGGGGCGGGACGTCATGACCTGGCCCAGGAAGGACCGGGTGACCTGCGAGACCTCACCGCGGCCGCGGCACATGTCACACGTCTGGGCGGAAGTGCCCGGGGCCGCGCCCTCGCCGCTGCAGGTGTTGCAGACGACGGCCGTGTCGACCTGGATGTCCTTCGTCGTGCCGAAGGCGGCCTCGTCGAGCTCGATCTCGATACGGATCATCGCGTCCTGGCCGCGGCGGGTGCGCGAGCGCGGTCCGCGCTGCGACGCCGTGCCGAAGAACGCGTCCATGATGTCCGAGAAGTTCCCGAAACCGCCGGCTCCGAAGCCGCCCGCGCCGCCGCCACCGGCCTGCGAGAGCGGGTCGCCGCCGAGGTCGTAGACCTGCTTCTTCTGCGGGTCCGACAGCACCTCGTAAGCGGCGTTGATCTCCTTGAACCGCTCCTGGGTCTTCGGATCGGGGTTGACGTCCGGGTGCAGCTCGCGCGCGAGCCGCCGGAAGGCCTTCTTGATCTCTTCCTGCGACGCGTCGCGGCGCACGCCGAGTACGGCGTAGTAGTCCGTGGCCACTACGACTCCGCCAGGATCTGTCCGACGTACCGTGCCACTGCGCGTACCGCTCCCATCGTTCCCGGGTAGTCCATGCGGGTCGGTCCGACCACGCCGAGCTTGGCGACTGCCTCGCCGCCCGAACCGTAACCGACCGACACGACAGACGTGGAGTTGAGTCCTACGTGGGCGTTCTCATGACCGATCCGTACGGTCACGCCCGGATCCTGCGCCTCGCCGAGCAGCTTGAGGAGCACGACCTGCTCCTCCAGCGCCTCCAGCACCGGCCGGATCGTGAGAGGGAAGTCATGCCCGAAGCGGGTCAGATTGGCGGTGCCGCCGATCATCAGCCGCTCCTCGTTCTCCTCGACGAGCGTCTCCAGGAGTGTGGAGAGCACCGTAGAGACCGTACCCCGGTCCTCGTGCTCGAACGCCTCCGGGAGATCCTCCACCAGACTCGGCACATCCGCGAAACGGCGGTTCGCCACACGGCTGTTGAGCCGGGCGCGCAGATCCGCGAGCGAGGCGTCGCCGAAGGGCGCCGGGCAGTCGACCATCCGCTGCTCGACCCGCCCGGTGTCCGTGATCAGCACGAGCATCACGCGTGCGGGCGCGAGGGAGAGCAGCTCCACGTGCCGCACCGTCGAACGGGTCAGCGAGGGGTACTGCACGACGGCGACCTGACGTGTGAGCTGCGCGAGCAGCCGCACCGTCCGCGCCACGACGTCGTCGAGGTCGACGGCGCCCTCCAGGAAGTTCTGGATCGCGCGCCGCTCGGGCGCGGTCATCGGCTTGACGCCGGCGAGCTTGTCGACGAACAGCCGGTAGCCCTTGTCGGTGGGGATGCGCCCGGCACTGGTGTGCGGCTGGGCGATGTACCCCTCGTCCTCCAGGGCCGCCATGTCGTTGCGGACGGTGGCCGGGGAGACGCCGAGGCTGTGCCGCTCGGTGAGGGCCTTGGAGCCCACCGGCTCCTCGGTGCCGACGTAGTCCTGGACGATGGCGCGCAGCACCTGAAGCCTGCGTTCACTGAGCATCGCGCACACCTCCAGAAGTCGTCCGCCCGTGGTCCTGCCTGTCGAGCCTGGCACTCTGCGCGTGCGAGTGCCAGCATTCCCCGGCCCAGTGTACGGCGGTGGGGTACACCCCCGGCAAGGCTGGTCGTGCGGCGCCGTGCCCCGAGCGGGGCGCACCGCTAGCGTCGCCGTATGACGGTGACTTGGGAAGACCTCGGATGGGAGCGCCTGGCCGCCGGTGTGGGGCGGTGCCGGCTGCCGGTGTGGGACTGCACGACCGGGCTGGTCGCCGGGGACGGGGCGGTCCTCATGATCGACGCGGGGTCGAGCCTCGCCGAGGGCGCGAAACTGGGCGCGCAGGCGCGGGCGCTCACCGGTCACCGTGTGACACATCTCGCGCTGACCCACCCGCACTTCGACCATGTCTTCGGTGCCGCGGCGCTCCCGGACACCGAGGTGTTCGGCGCGGTGGGCGTGGACGCGCTGCTGACGCGGGCGCGGGACCGCGAGGAACTGCGCGAGGACGGGGTGCGCCAGGGCCTGGCGGCGCCCACGGCCCGGGAGGCGGCGGAGCGGCTGACCCCGCCCGGCCACCTCGTCTCCGGCGAGTGGACGCTCGACCTGGGCGGCGGTCGGCAGGTGCTGCTGGCGAACGTCGGGCCGGGGCACACCGCGCACGATCTGGCGGTGCTGGTGCCGGGCGATCCGGAGGTGGTGTTCTGCGGCGACCTGGTCGAGGAGTCCGGCGAGCCGCAGGCGGGCCCCGACGCGATGCCGTCGCACTGGCCGGCCGCCCTGGACCGGCTGCTCGACCTGGGCGGCGAGGACGCGGTGTACGTGCCCGGTCACGGAGCGGTGGTGGACGCGGCGTTCGTGCGGGCGCAACGGGACGCGCTGGCGGCGCGTTTCGGCGTGTCGCGGTGATCGCCGTTCGCCTTCTCCTATCGTCATCCGAATGCGCCAGTACTCCGCCGATCTGACCCCGCCGTGGAAGAAGCCGAAACCGGTGCCCGAGGTGGCGGCGGAGCCGGGCCTGGTGGTGGAGGAGCCGGGGAGCGGCTTCTGCGGCGCGGTGATCCGCTGCGAGGCCGGCACGGTGACGCTGGAGGACCGCTTCGGCAAGCACCGGGTGTTCCCGATGGAGCCGCGCGGCTTCCTGCTGGAGGGCAGGGTGGTGACCCTCGTCCGCCCCTCGCCGGGCGGCCCCGCGCGTCCCACCCGCACGGCCTCCGGTTCGGTGGCCGTCCCCGGCGCACGCGCGCGTGTCGCCCGCGCCGGCCGCATCTACGTCGAGGGCCGGCACGACGCCGAGCTGGTCGAGAAGGTGTGGGGCGACGACCTGCGCATCGAGGGCGTGGTCGTGGAGTACCTGGAGGGCGTCGACGACCTGCCGTCGATCGTCTCCGAGTTCGCCCCCGGCCCGGACGCGCGGCTGGGCGTCCTGGTGGACCACCTCGTACCGGGCTCGAAGGAGTGGCGCATCGCCCAGTCGGTGACGAGCGAGCACGCGCTGGTCGTCGGCCACCCGTACATCGACATCTGGGAGGCGGTGAAACCGTCGTCCCTGGGCATCGCCGCCTGGCCCCGGGTCCCACGCGGCCAGGACTGGAAGACGGGCGTGTGCAGGGCTCTGGGCTGGCCGGAGAACACCGGTGCGGCCTGGCAGCGGATTCTGTCGGGGGTCCACTCGTACAAGGACCTGGAGCCGGAACTGCTGGGCCGGGTGGAAGAACTGATCGACTTCGTGACGGCGCCCTGACGGCGGTCATACCTGCCGCGCCCCTGCGCAGCCGCATAGCGGCGGACACACGCGGCCACCGAGCTGCGGACACACGCGGCCGCCCAGCTGCGGGCGCGCTCAGCCACGCAGCTGCGGGCATGCGTGCCGCGCGGCGCCCTGACGGCGGCCTAATACCTGCCGCCCCCCTGCGCAGCCGCATAGCGGCGGACACACGCGGCCACCGAGCTGCGGACACACGCGGCCGCCCAGCTGCGGGCGCGCTCAGCCACGCAGCTGCGGGCATGCGTGCCGCGCGGCGCCCTGACGGCGGTCCAATACCTGCCGCGCCCCTGCGCAGCCGCATAGCGGCGGACGCACGCGGCCACCGAGCTGCGGACACACGCGGCCGCCCAGCTGCGGGCGCGCTCAGCCGCCCAGCTGCGGGCATGCGTGCCGCCAGGGGCGGCTCCCGTCCCTGGGAGGGCGGCACTCCGCGACGCCGGGCTGCGGACCCACCCCGCCGCAGCCCGCACACCGAGCACCTCAGTCCACGAGGTCCCGGACAACCCCGTCCGCCAGCAACCGCCCTCGCAGGGTGAGCACGGCTCGCCCCTCCTCATACGCCCCGGCGTCCAGGAGCCCGTCCGACAGCGCCCTGCGCGAGGCCGCAAGCCCCTCCTCCCGCAGCAGCGACAACGGCACGCCCTCCCTGAGCCGCAGCTCCAGCAGGATCCGCTCGACCCGCCGATCCTCATCGCTCAGTACCTCACGCCCGGCCCCCGGCGACCGCCCCGCCGCCAGCGCAGCCGCGTACGCCCCCGGGTGCTTGACGTTCCACCACCGCACCCCGCCCACGTGACTGTGCGCACCGGGCCCGGCCCCCCACCAGTCGGCCCCCCGCCAGTACAGCTCGTTGTGCAGGCACCGCCCGGCCCGCGAGGTCGCCCAGTTCGACACCTCGTACCACGCGAAGCCCGCGCCCGAGAGAACCTCGTCCGCGATCAGGTACCGGTCGGCGTGCACGTCGTCGTCGGTCATCGGCACCTCGCCGCGACGGATCCGCCGCGCGAGCTGCGTCCCCTCCTCGACGATCAACGCGTACGCGCTGACGTGATCCGGCCCGGCCCCCAGCACCGCGTCCAGCGACGCCCGCCAGTCGTCGTCGGACTCCCCCGGCGTGCCGTAGATCAGGTCGAGGTTCACATGGTCGAACCCGGCCGCCCTGGCCTCCGCCACACAGGCCTCGGGCCGCCCCGGCGTGTGCGTGCGGTCCAGCACCTTCAGCACGTGCTGCCGCGCACTCTGCATCCCGAAGGAGATCCGGTTGAAGCCCCCCTCGCGCAGGGCGGCCAGATACGCGGGGTCGACGGACTCCGGGTTCGCCTCGGTCGTGACCTCGGCGTCCTCCGCCAGCCCGAACTCGTCCCGCACGGCCTTCAGCATCCGTACGAGATCTCCGGCGTCCAGCAGCGTGGGTGTGCCCCCTCCCACGAACACCGTGCGCACCGGCCGCGGATCGTCGCCCAGCACCTTGCGCGCCAGCCGGACCTCGTCGGCCAGTGTCTCGGCGTAGTTGTCGCGGGAGGCCAGCACCCCGCCGGTGCCGCGCAGCTCGGTCGCGGTGTACGTGTTGAAGTCGCAGTAGCCGCAGCGGGTCGCGCAGTACGGGACGTGCAGGTAGAACCCGAGCGGGCGGTCGGCGGCCCCGGCGAGCGCGGACGCGGGCAGTGCGCCGTCATCGGGGACGGGCTCGCCGTCGGGGAGTGCGGAAGGCATGCCTTCCATTGTCCAGCACCGGCGCGCCCGCTCCGCCCGGAGCGGCTGTCAGTCCGCCTGGAGGACCAGCAGCGCGAGATCGTCCGCGGGCGGACGCGCCCCGAACTCGTGCACCAGCCGCTTGATCCGCTCGGCTATCAGCTCCGCGTCCAGCCCGGCGCACCCGGCCAGCGCCGTCGCGAGCCCGTCCCCGTCGTCGAACTGGCGGGAGCCCGAGCGGCGCTCGGTCACGCCGTCGGTGACGCACAGCAGCGTGTCGCCGGAGCGCAGCTCGAAGGTCTCGCTGGTGTAGGTGGCGTCCTCCACGACGCCGAGGAGGGTCTGGGGCTGCGCGGCCGTGTGGACCTCGCCGCCCGCCCCGAGCAGCAGCGGCAGCGGGTGCCCGGCGGAGGCGACGGTGCAGCGGACGCCGCCGTCGAAGGGCACGAGCTCGCCGTACAGCAGGGACAGGAAGCGCGTCTGGGGGCCGTCGCCGGGCGGGGTCGGGCGCGCGCCAGCGGCCACCAGCGCCCGGGCCGCCGCGTCGGCGGCCTCCGTCGCGTCGTCGAGGAGCAGTTGGTTGAGGCGGTCGAGGACGTCGGCGACCCGGTAGCCCTCACGGGCCAGCAGCCGCAGCCAGGGCCGGGCCAGGCCGATCACGACGGCCGCCTCGGGGCCCTTGCCCTGGACGTCTCCCACGGCGAAGCACCAGCGGCCGTCGCCGGCGGGGAACAGGTCGTAGAAGTCGCCGCTCGGGCCGCCCTTGTCGCACGGCTCGTAGACGAGGGCGCTGCGCATGCCGGGGATCTCGGCCACGGCGCCGGGCAGCAGGCCGCGCTGCAGGACGGCGCTGATGGTGGCCTGGCGGGCGTACTGGCGGGCGGCTCCGATGGCGAGGGCCACCCGGCGGCTGAGGTCCTCCGCGAGTCCGGTGATCTCGTCGGGGAAGCCGGCCTTCCCGGAGCGCCCGATGACGAGGGTGCCCAGCGGGCGTCCCCCGGCGACCAGCCGGTACGCGAGGGCCGAGCCGGGCTCGCCGTCGCCGAGCGCCTCGCCGGGCCAGGGGTAGTCGACGGGCCCGGACCTGCCCCGCTCCCGGTTGCGTTCGAACGGGGACGACGACCCCGTGGGGTCGAACGGCTGCGGCGGGTCCTTCTCCAGGACGCGGCGCAGCTCCTCGATGCGGTTCTCGCTGCCGTGCCAGACCCGGGCGAGGCGTGGTCCGCCCGCGCCCGCTCCGCCGCTCCAGCCGCCGCCGGTGGCCTCGTCCTCCAGCCACACCGCGCACCAGTCGGCCAGCCGGGGCACGATCAGCTGCCCGGCGAGGGCCGCGACCAGGTCCTCGTCGAGCTGCCCGGCGAGCAGGTCGGAGGCCTCGGCGAGGAAGGAGAGGGCTCCGCGGCCGAGCCAGGCGCCGTCGGGCCCGTTGCGTCCGCCGGGGTTCTCGTGCCGGTCCCGCCAGTCCCGTAGGTCGTTCCAGTCACGCAGGTCACGAGCCTCCCGTAAGGCGGGCCAGTCCCGTGCCTCTCCGCCCTCCCGCGAGTCCCATGTCTCTTCTCCGTCACGCTGGTCCCACAGGTCGCCTGTGCCACGCCAGGCCCGTAGGGCCTCCACCGCCTCGTCACCCGGGTGCGATTCGGACGCCAGGATCTCGGCTGCCTCGTCGTCCTGGCGCGGCTCGGGCGCCAGGATCTCCGCGACCCGGAGGCCGCGCGCCAGCGCGTGCTCCCCGGCGTACGCCTCGATCTGCTCGCCCGCCGCGCACCCCCCGGCGGGCAGCCGTGCCCAGACGGTCTTGCGGCCCGTGCGGTAGGTGATCCCCCACGCCTCGGAGAGCGCGCCGACGAGCCGCAGGCCGCGCCCGTACTCGGGGGTGTCGTGCGGCGTCTCCGGCTCGCCGCCGCGTGGGGCCCGGGAGGGGTGGTGGTCGGAGACCTCGACGACGAGCGCGGCCGTGTCGGGGGTGTCGCCCTCCAGTCGGCACTCCATCTCGACGTCGGTGCCGGCGTGCACGACGGCGTTGGTGACGAGTTCGCTGACGACGAGCGTGGCGTCGTCGGCGAGGCGGTCGGTGAGGTGCTCGGCGCCGGGCAGTCCGAGCCCGGTCCACTCGGTGAGGGCCGCGCGCACCAGGGCGCGTGCGGCGCCCGGCGCGAGGGAACTGCCGGGCAGGGTCGCGTGCGCCCGCGCGCACTCCGGTGCGGGCGCCCCGGCGGACGGTGTGATCACCTCCGCGGACGGTGCGGGCTCCTCGGAAACGGGCCCCTCCTGGACGGGCACGGGCGTCTCCCAAGCGTGTGCAGGCGCCTCTGAGGCACGGGAAGCGGTCTCCCGTTGCGTCGGAATGGCCCCCATGGACAGCTCCCCGGGCAGTTCGTACGAATACGCCACAGTCGATGCCGACAGAGTGACAGACTGACCCCGCCCATAAGCGCCGAGTTACCGAAGTGGGCCGCCATGAGTGAGAACAGTGCTACTCCTGTGGTCGAAGACCGGCACGAAGACGGTCAGATTCGTGCATCCGATCTGCGTCCCCTGCTCGCAGCCATGACAGCGGCACGTGACGGTGATTTCACCAAGGTGCCGGAATCCGGCCACGGGATGGTGGCCGAACTCACCGCGGTCTTCAACCAGATCATGGACCGCAGCGTGCATTTCACGTCCGAGACGCGGCGCGTCAGACGGGAGCTGGTGCGGCACGGACGGCTCGACGAGCGGCTTTCGGCCAGCCCGGGCCAGGGCCTGTGGACATCCCGGGTCAACGACGTGAACCAGCTGCTCGACGCCCTGGTCGCCCCGGCGGCGAACGCCACGCGCGTGCTGGACGCGGTGGCCGGCGGCGATCTGACCCAGCGGGTCGATCTGCACGACGGGACGCGGCAGTTGCGAGGCGACCTGCGCCGCCTGGGCCGGGCCGTCAACACGATGGTGGACCAGCTCTCCCTGTTCACGGGCGAGGTGACGCGGGTCGCGCGCGAGGTCGGCACCGAGGGCCGGCTCGGCGGCCGGGCCAAGGTGCAGGGCCTGTCGGGCAGTTGGCGGGACGTGACGGAGGCCGTCAACACGATGGCGTCCCGGCTGACCGCCCAGGTGCGGGACATCGCCGCCGTGACGACGGCGGTGGCCCGGGGCGACCTGACCCGCACGGTGACGGTGGAGGCGACCGGCGAGTTGCTGGAGCTGAAGCTGACCGTCAACACGATGGTCGACCAGCTGTCCGCCTTCGCCGACGAGGTGACCCGTGTCGCCCGCGAGGTCGGCACCGAGGGCCAGTTGGGCGGCCGTGCCCAGGTGCGCGGCGTGTCCGGGGTGTGCCCGGCTCGCCGCCCTGATGCAGGGCCACCGGGATCTGATGGAGGTCGCCGACCTGATACTCCGCGAGCTGACCCCGCTGGTGAACGCCCAGTACGGCGCCTTCTATCCGGCCGACCCGGACGAGGACAGCGCGGCCCCGCGCACCACCGTGCCGATCAAGGGCCTGGCCTTCATCGCCGGGTACGGCGCCGCCCAGGACGCGACCGTCGAGACCGGCGGCCTGCCGGTGCACGGTCTGGTCGCGCAGGCGGCCCGGGAGAAGAAGCGGATCCTGGTGGAGGGCGCCCCGCCCGACTACATCAAGATCAACAGCGGCCTCGGCGAGGCGGCCCCGACCACGATCGTCATCATCCCGATCCTCTTCGAGGACAAGCTTCTCGGCGTCATCGAACTCGCCTCGTTCTCCCGCTTCTCCGACGTCCACCTGGCGTTCTTCGACCAGTTCGTCAACACCATCGGCGTCGCCATCAACACGATCATCGCCAACTCCCGCACGGAGTCCCTGCTCGGCGAGTCCCAGCGCCTGGCCATGCAGCTCCAGGAGCGCTCGGACGAACTCCAGAAGCAGCAGGGCGAACTCCAGCGCTCCAACGCCGAACTGGAGGAGAAGGCCGCCCTGCTGGCCACGTCCTCCCAGTACAAGTCCGAGTTCCTGGCCAACATGTCGCACGAGCTGCGCACACCGCTGAACTCCCTGCTGATCCTGGCCCGGCTGCTCTCCGACAACCCCGACGGCCATCTCTCCGACCAGGAGGTGCAGTTCGCGACGACCATCCACCGCTCGGGCTCGGACCTCCTGCAACTGATCAACGACATCCTGGACCTGTCGAAGATCGAGGCCGGCCGGATGGACGTACGCCCCAAGCGGCTCCCGCTCATCAAACTGCTCGACTACGTCCACGCCACGTTCCGTCCGCTCACCCTGGACCGGGGGCTGGCCTTCGAGGTCGCGGTCGGCGAGGACGTACCGCGCGAGATGTTCTCGGACGAGCAGCGGCTCCAGCAGATCCTGCGCAACCTGCTCTCGAACGCGATCAAGTTCACCGCGAACGGCAAGGTAGAGCTGCGGGTGGACCGGGGGGAGGACGCCGAGCACCGCTATGTCAGGGACACCGGCGACGTCATCGCGTTCGCCGTGTCCGACACCGGCATCGGGATCGCGTCGGAGAAGCTCCCCGTGATCTTCGAGGCGTTCCAGCAGGCCGACGGCACCACCAACCGCAAGTACGGCGGGACCGGGCTCGGCCTGTCCATCAGCCGGGAGATCGCGGGCCTGCTCGGCGGCCGGATCGTCGCCGAGAGCGAACCCGGCAAGGGCTCCACGTTCACCCTGTACGTGCCGGTCGTCAGCCCCGGGCACACGGCTCCCGTGCCCCTCCCCGAGGACCGCGCCGACCTGCCCCTGCCGCTCCAGCCGACCACCGGCCCCTTCCCGGTCGCGCACGACACGGACGACGCCTGGCCGTCCCCCACGAAGCTGGAGGCGTGGACGTCCGGCAGGCCGGGCCGGATCCTGGCCGGCCGGCGGGTGCTGATCGTCGACGACGACATCCGCAACGTCTTCGCCCTCACGCATGTCCTGGGCCGGGTCGGCATGACCGTGCTCTACGCGGAGAACGGCCGCGAGGGCATCGAGACGCTGGAGCGCAGCCCGGACGTCGAACTGGTCCTGATGGACATCATGATGCCGGAGATGGACGGCTACGAGACCATCTCCGCGATCCGCCGCACACCCCGCTGGACGGGCCTGCCGATCGTGGCGCTGACCGCCAAGGCGATGCCCGGTGACCGGGAGAAGTCCATCGCCCGCGGCGCCAACGACTACGTGCCCAAACCGGTGGACATCGACGGCCTGCTGACGGTCGTCTGCGAACTGCTGGACCCCGAGGGCACGGAAGAAGAGGCATGAGCAGCACGGCCACTCACCCCGAACGCGCCGGAATCCTCCTGGTCGACGACATGGAGGACAACCTGACTGCCCTGGAGGCCGTGCTGGCCTCCCTCAACGAGCCGCTCCTGCGGGCCCGTTCCGGCGAGGAGGCCCTGAAGGCCCTCCTGCGCCGGCCGATCGCCCTGGTCCTGCTGGACATCCGCATGCCCGGCATGGACGGCTTCGAGACCGCGTCCCACATCAAACGCCTCGACCAGACCCGTGACGTCCCGATCATCTTCCTCACCGGCGCGGACGACGACGCGGGCTATGCCTTCCGCGGCTATGCGACCGGCGCCGCCGACTACGTGACCAAGCCGTTCGACCCGTGGGTCCTCAGGGAGAAGGTCAGCGTCTTCCTGGACCTCTACCGAAAAGGCAGAGAGGTGGAACGCCTCAGGGCGGAGGTCCAGGACTTGAAACGCCGGGCGGGTGACGCACCTTAGGGGCGCGGGGCTGTATCGATGTGCGGCTCCGCCGCGTGGGCGCGAGCGACCACGAACGGCCTGTGGTCGCCCGCGCTCCCGCACCGCCCCCTACGCCTCGCGAGAGCCCTCGTACATCTCCTCGATCAGGTGCTTGTACTCCCGCTCCACAACGGGCCGCTTCAGCTTCAGACTCGGCGTGATCTCACCGTGCTCGACGTCCAGGTCCCGCGGCAGCAGCCGGAACTTCTTGATGGTCTGCCACCGCTGAAGCCCCTCGTTGAGCTGCTTCACGTACCCGTCGACCATGTCGACGGTCACCGGCGCGGCGACGATCTCCGCGTACGACTTCCCCTCGAGCCCGTTCTCCTTGGCCCACTCGGTGATCGCGGCCTCGTCGAGCGCGATGAGCGCCGTGCAGAAGTTCCGGTCGGCCCCGTGCACCAGGATGTTGGAGACGTACGGGCACACCGCCTTGAACTGCCCCTCGACCTCCGCCGGGGCGATGTACTTGCCGCCCGAGGTCTTGATGAGGTCCTTCTTGCGGTCGGTGATCCGCAGGTACCCGTCGGGCGACAGCTCCCCGATGTCCCCGGTGTGGAACCAGCCGTCCGTCTCCAGCACCTCGGCGGTCTTCTCGGGCAGCTTGTGGTAGCCCTCCATGATGCCCGGGCCGCGCAGCAGGATCTCCCCGTCGTCGGCGATCCGCACCTCCGTGCCGGGCAGCGGCTTGCCGACCGTGCCGGTGCGGTAGGCCTCGCCCGGGTTCACGAAGGACGCGGCCGAGGACTCGGTCAGGCCGTAGCCCTCCAGGATGTGGATGCCGGCGCCGGCGAAGAAGTAGCCGATCTCCGGCGAGAGCGCGGCGGAGCCCGAGACGCACGCCCGCAGGTTGCCGCCGAAGGCCTCGCGGATCTTGGCGAAGACCAGCGCGTCGGCGGCCTTGTGCTTCGCGCCCAGCCCGAACGGCACCGACGCGGTCCCGGTCCGCCGGAAGTTGTCCTGCGAGACCTTGGCGTACTCGCGGGCCACCTCGGCCGCCCACTGGAAGATCTTGTACTTGGCGCCGCCGCCGGCGCGGGCCTTCGCGGCCACGCCGTTGTAGACCTTCTCGAAGATGCGCGGCACGGCCGCCATGTACGTCGGCTGCACCACCGGCAGGTTCTCAATGATCTTGTCGACCCGGCCGTCCACGGCGGTGACGTGCCCGACCTCGATCTGCCCCGAGGTCAGCACCTTGCCGAAGACGTGCGCGAGCGGCAGCCAGAGGTACTGCACGTCCTCGGTGCTGACCAGGCCGGTCGCGGCGATCGCCTTCGCCATGTACGACCAGTTGTCGTGCGGCAGGCGCACGCCCTTGGGGCGGCCCGTGGTGCCGGAGGTGTAGATGAGGGTGGCCAGCTGGTCCTTGGTGATCGCGCCGACCCGCTCCTTGATCAGGTCGGGGTCCTTCTCCAGCCGGGCCGCGCCGCGCTTCTCCAGCTCGTCCAGGGTGAGGATCCAGTCGGCGGTCTCGACACCGGCCGCGTCGATCACCACGACATGCGTCAGCTCGGGCAGCTCGGCGCGCTTCTCCTCGGCCTTGGCCAGCTGCTCGGCGTTCTCCGCGATCAGCACCCGGCTCTCGGAGTCCGACAGGATGTACGCGGACTCCTCGGCGTTGGTCTGCGGATACACCGTGGTCGTGGCCGCGCCGGCGCACATGATGCCGAGGTCGGCGAGGATCCACTCGAGCCGGGTGCCGGCGGCGAGGGCGACGCGCTGCTCGGCCCGCACGCCCAGCTCGATGAGCCCCGCCGCGATGGCGTAGACCCGCTCGGATGCTTGCGCCCAGCTCAGCGACTTCCACTCGTCCGGCCCCTGGCCCGCGGGCGATGGGACCGGATACCGATAGGCCTCGGCGTCCGGCGTGGCCGCGACGCGCTCCAGGAAGAGGCCCGCCACGGACGGGGGACGGTTCTCGATCAGGGTCTGTGTGTCGCTCACGACATCCTCCGGGGCCCGCGACGATGCGGCTGGCTCAGGTGCGGCTGGGTGGCACTCACGAGATGCAGGTCTCGCCCGTTGTTTAACTCGTGAGTAACTAACGAGCAGGGATCAGAGTAAAGGGCGACCGGCCGCCGCGTAAGGGCCCGCGGCCTGTCACTTCGTACAGAGAGCTACCCCGCATACGCACAGGGCCCGCCGCACTTTCGCACGACGAGCCCCTGTTCAACCCGGATTGCGGTGTAACCCACGGTAATCCGTGGTTACTTCTTGCCCTTGCCCGACCCCGCGCTGTCATCACTGGACAGGACCGCGATGAAGGCTTCCTGCGGAACCTCTACGGAACCCACCATCTTCATTCGCTTCTTGCCCTCCTTCTGCTTCTCCAGCAGCTTCCGCTTACGCGAGATGTCACCGCCGTAGCACTTGGCGAGGACGTCCTTGCGGATGGCGCGGATGGTCTCACGGGCGATGACCCGGGAGCCGATGGCGGCCTGCACGGGGATCTCGAAGGCCTGGCGCGGGATCAGCTCGCGCAGCTTGGCGACGAGCCGCACTCCGTACGCGTAGGCCGCGTCCTTGTGGGTGACGGCGGAGAAGGCGTCGACGCGGTCGCCGTGCAGCAGGATGTCGACCTTCACCAGCTGGGCGTCCTGCTCGCCGGTGGGCTCGTAGTCCAGGGAGGCGTAGCCGCGGGTCTTGGACTTCAGGTTGTCGAAGAAGTCGAAGACGATCTCCGCGAGGGGGAGTGTGTAGCGGATCTCGACGCGGTCCTCGGAGAGGTAGTCCATGCCGAGGAGCGTGCCGCGACGGGTCTGGCAGAGCTCCATGATCGAGCCGATGAACTCGCTGGGGGCGAGGATCGTGGCCCGGACGACCGGCTCGAAGACCTTGTCGATCTTCCCCTCGGGGAACTCGCTCGGGTTGGTGACCGTGTGCTCCTTCCCGTCCTCCATGATCACGCGGTAGACCACGTTGGGCGCCGTGGCGATGAGTTCGAGGTTGAACTCGCGCTCCAGGCGCTCACGGATGACGTCCAGGTGCAGCAGGCCGAGGAAGCCGACGCGGAAGCCGAAGCCGAGGGCCGCGGAGGTCTCGGGCTCGTAGACCAGGGCCGCGTCGTTGAGCTGCAGCTTGTCCAGCGCCTCGCGGAGATCGGGGTAGTCCGAGCCGTCCAGCGGATAGAGACCGGAGAAGACCATCGGCTTCGGGTCCTTGTACCCGCCGAGGGCCTCGGTGGCGCCCTTGTCCTTGCTGGTGATCGTGTCACCGACCTTGGACTGACGGACGTCCTTCACGCCGGTGATGATGTAGCCCACCTCGCCGACGCCGATGCCGTCGGCCGGGGTCATCTCGGGCGACGAGACGCCGATCTCCAGGAGCTCGTGCGTTGCGCCGGTCGACATCATCTTGATGCGCTCGCGCTTGTTGAGCTGCCCGTCGACGACACGGACGTACGTGACCACGCCACGGTAGGAGTCGTAGACCGAGTCGAAGATCATCGCGCGGGCGGGGGCGTCCTTGACGCCGACCGGGGCCGGGACGTCGCGGACGACCCGGTCCAGGAGTGCGTCCACACCGATGCCGGTCTTCGCCGAGACCTTGAGCACGTCCTCGGGCTCGCAGCCGATGAGGTGGGCGAGCTCCTCCGAGAACTTCTCCGGCTGCGCGGCCGGCAGGTCGATCTTGTTCAGCACCGGGATGATCTTGAGGTCGTTCTCCATCGCCAGGTAGAGGTTGGCGAGGGTCTGCGCCTCGATGCCCTGGGCGGCGTCGACCAGGAGGATGGTCCCCTCGCAGGCGGCGAGCGACCGGGAGACCTCATAGGTGAAGTCGACGTGCCCGGGGGTGTCGATCATGTTCAGGATGTGCGTGTCGTTCTTGTCGTGGGTCGGGGCCCACGGCAGACGTACCGCCTGTGACTTGATCGTGATGCCACGCTCGCGCTCGATGTCCATGCGGTCGAGGTACTGGGCGCGCATCTGCCGCTGCTCGACCACTCCGGTCAGCTGGAGCATCCGGTCGGCGAGCGTGGACTTGCCGTGGTCGATGTGCGCGATGATGCAGAAGTTGCGGATCAGAGCCGGGTCGGTACGGCTCGGCTCGGGCACGTGGCTGGGGATCGCGGGCACGCAGGGTCCTGATTCTTGAGGCGTCCGCAGTGTCTGCGGTCTCGGGTCGGATCGATACGTAGCCTCCATGGTCCCACGGGTGGGGACCATGGACGGGTTTGGGCCGCGGAAGGGGCCGCTGGTAGCCTGGGTGGCTGTGCCTCATGCCCTCTCGCAGGAGGCGCGACCCAAGAAAATCACCCGGTGCGGGAATCGTGCGGTGTCCGTGCGGCCTCGTGCCAGAACCTGAGAAGGCTCATTCGTGGCGAACATCAAGTCCCAGATCAAGCGGATCAAGACCAACGAGAAGGCGCGGCTGCGCAACAAGGCCGTCAAGTCCTCCCTCAAGACCGCGATCCGCAAGGCCCGTGAGGCTGCTGCCGCGGGTGACGTCGAGAAGGCCACCGAGTACCAGCGCCTCGCCGCGCGTCACCTCGACAAGGCCGTCTCCAAGGGCGTCATCCACAAGAACCAGGCCGCCAACAAGAAGTCGGCGCTTGCTTCGAAGGTCGACGCGATCAAGGGCTGACATCTGATGTGACGCCGGAGGGAATCGAGCGGGCCCTCTCTCATCCGCTCCCGTCCGGCACCCCCGGATCCGCGCGCGGCCTGCGTTCGCCACGCGGGCGCGGATCCCGCAGCTTGAACCGAAGGCCTCGCTTTCCGCCCTTCCCCAGGGCGGCCGGCGGGGCCTTCGGCCTGTTCAGGACCAGAACTCGTTGTTCTTCTCGATGTCCTCGACGCATTCGTCGAGGTCGGTGACCTTGTCGCCGACGATCCGGAAGACGATGCAGCCGGTGTCGTCCAGCTTCCTGCCCTGCCGCTCGGCCGTGAACCTGCACATGCCGACCGCGTGCCCCCGGCCGTCGACGGCGATGCCGAGCATCTCCAGACGTATCGACCCGGCGGTCTCCTCGCCGAGCCGCCGGTACATGTCCATGATCGCGTCCTGGCCCTTGAAGTCACCCGAAAGCGGGTGACTTCCGGGCACGTGATGGGTCGCGTCCTTGGCGATCAGTTCCCGCAGGGTGTCCAAGTCACCACGTGAGAAGGCCTCGAACCCCTTGCGGACCAGCGCTGCGTGCGGGTGTTCAGCCATGACCCTCGCCACCTCTCCGTCTCTTGGCGACGTACGGCTGATACACCCGATTCTCCTCTTCGGCAGGAGGAGGGCGACTCGATCACGGCACAGTGGAGACATGGACGCAGACGACACGAGCGCGCCGGCCCTGGTCCGCGCGGCGACCAGACTCCCCGCCCAGGACCTGGAGCGGGCCCGGCGCTTCTACTCGGAGAAACTCGGTCTGGACCCCGTGGACGAACGCCCCGGCGGGCTGCTCTACCGCTGCGGCGGCGCGGAGTTCGTGCTGTTCCGGTCGACGGGAGCCTCGCCCGGCACCTTCACGCAGATGGCCTTGGAGGTCGAGGACATCGAGGCCGCGGTCGCCGAGCTGAAGCGGCGCGGCGTGGTCTTCGAGGAGGTCGACGCCCCCGGCTTCCGGACCCGGGGCGGGATCGCCGAGATCGACGGCAACTACCCGAGCAAGGGCGCACGGGGCGAACGCGGCGCCTGGTTCCACGACAGCGAGGGGAACCTGCTCGGGATGGGGGAGCCGGTGTTCTGAGGCGGCGGTTCATGGAAAGAGCTGTCGGGCGAGCCCATCGCGGGGCGGCCTGAAGCGTGCCGTAGAGGGAAGGCCCGTCGCGGGGCGGTCCCTGAAGCGTGCCGTAGAGGGAAGGCCCATCGCCGGGTGGTCCCTGAAGCGTGCCATAAAGAGAAGGCCCATCGCGGGGCGGTCCCTGAAGCGAGCCATAAAGAGAAGGCCCATCGCAGGGCGGTCCCTGAAGCGAGCCGTACCGGAACGACCCGTGGAGGAAGGTGCCCACGAGGCCTGAGTCCGATCGGCCCGGGCCCCGCTAGCCGCGTCCCCTGGAGCGGGCCGCCCTGGCGATGGTGACCACCGCCTTCTCCAGCGCGTACTCGGGGTCGTCGCCGCCGCCCTTCACCCCCGCGTCCGCCTCGGCCACGGCGCGCAGCGCGATCGACACACCGTCCGGAGTCCAGCCGCGCATCTGCTGCCGCACCCGGTCGATCTTCCACGGCGGCATGCCCAGCTCCCGCGCGAGGTCGGCCGGGCGGCCCCCGCGGGCCGAGGACAGCTTCCCGATCGCCCGGACGCCCTGTGCGAGCGCGCTCGTGATCAGTACCGGCGCGACCCCGGTCGCCAGCGACCAGCGCAGCGCCTCCAGGGCCTCCGCCGCCCGCCCCTCGACCGCCCGGTCGGCGACGGTGAAGCTCGACGCCTCGGCCCGGCCGGTGTAGTAGCGCCCGACGACCGCCTCGTCGATCGTCCCCTCGACGTCCGCGACCAGCTGCGACACCGCCGAGGCCAGCTCCCGCAGATCGCTGCCGATCGCGTCGACGAGCGTCTGGCACGCCTCCGGCGTGGCGGATCTCCCCGTCGTCCTGAACTCGCCCCGCACGAACGCCAGCCGGTCCGCCGGCTTCGTCATCTTCGGGCAGGCCACCTCACGGGCCCCGGCCTTGCGCGCGGCGTCGAGCAGCCCCTTGCCCTTTGCCCCGCCGGCATGCAGCAGCACCAGGGTGATCTCCTCGGCGGGGGCCCCGAGGTACGCCTTCACGTCCTTGATCGTGTCGGCCGACAGGTCCTGCGCGTTGCGTACGACCACGACCTTGCGCTCCGCGAAGAGCGACGGGCTCGTCAGCTCGGCGAGCGTGCCGGGCTGCAACTGGTCCGGGGTCAGGTCCCGTACGTCCGTGTCGGCGTCGGAGGCCTTCGCGGCGGCCACCACCTCCTGCACGGCACGGTCGAGGAGCAGGTCCTCCTGGCCCACGGCGAGCGTCACCGGGGCGAGGGGGTCGTCATTCGCAGTCTTCCTGGCCATCGCGCCAAGCATCCCACGCACCACTGACAACGGGTCCCGACGGACCGGGCCGTGGTCCCACGGACCGGGCTGTGGTCCCACGGACCGGTCCGTGCGCGCACGCGGGGCCGTGCGCGCACGCGGGACCGGCCGTGCGCGCACGCGGGCCCCAAGAGCCGCTACGGCTCCTCCCGCCAGCCCTCCCACTCGCCGGCCAGTCCGTCCAGCTCCGCGGGATCCAGCCGCTCGTCCTCGTCCCGCAGGACGACCAGCCACTGCGCGTCTTCGGCGTCGTCCTCGCCGGCCAGCGCGTCCCGCACCAGCTGCGGCTCCTCGACGACCCCGAACCGCTCCCGCAGCGCCTCCACCACCTCTTCCGCGGCGTCACGGTCGGGCAGCACCAGCACATGTCGCACATCACTCACGCCGGACATTGTCCGACACCGCCTCGCGGCCCGGCCGCTCAGCCCTTGCGGACGACCTGCACATCGAGGTCGACCTTGATGCTCGGCCCCACGACCGCGATGCCCCGCGCCAGCATGGTCTGCCAGCTCACGGTGAAGTCGTCCCGGTGCAGCTCGGTCGTGGCCCGGCAGGCCGCCCGCACCTCGCCCTCCAGGCCGTTTCCCAGCCCCAGGTACTCCGTGTCCAGCGTGACCGTCCGTGTCACGCCGTGCAGCGTCAGCGCCCCGGTCACGGCCCACCGGTTGCCGCCCCTGTGCACGAATCGTTCGCTGTAGAACTCCAGCGTCGGGAAGTTCTCGACGTCCAGGAAGTCCGCCGAGCGCAGGTGGTCGTCGCGCATACTCATGTCGGTGTCGATGGACGCGGCGTCGATCACCACGTGCATCGCCGAACGCTCCACCGGATCGGCGACGCGTATGACCCCCGCGAACGACTTGAACCGCCCGTGGATCCGGGCCAGTCCGATGTGCCGCGCGGTGAAGCCGATCGAGGAGTGCGCCGACTCGATCTCCCAGTCACCGGCATCGGGAAGCTCCGGCGGCCGGGCCACCTGCAGCGTCACGTCCCCGAGCGACGCGAGCGCGTTCTCGGCGACCTGCGTGGTCGCCCGGTACGGCGTGTACCCCTCCGCCGACACCGCGAGCCGGTACTCCCCGGCGGGCACGGTCGTCATGAACGACCCGTACGGATCCGCTCCCCCGCTGACCACCGGCCGCCCCACGGCGTCCGTGACCGCGAACTCCGCGTGTCGGACCGGCTCGTTGACCGGGTCCAGCACCCGGCAGGCCAGCACCCCCGCACTGGGCGGGGTCGGCACCGCCGCCAGGGGACTCGTTCGTTGCACCCGGTCGGTGCGGCTTCCCCGCCAGCGGCCGATCATCACGACTCCCTGAGTGGCTCGAAATCGCCTGTTGATCACTGTTGATCACACCTTGCCGAAGAAGCATTCGACCATCGGTGAGGCTTTCGGGGCAACACGGGACCACATCACGGGAATCCAGCACATGTGCTGGTACTACGCACGAGTAGCCCCGTGTGGCCGGAATGGACGTCTACGCGGGGTTTCGCAGCGTCGGCACCTTGTCGAGCTCGATCCCGAACCGGTCCCGGTACACCCCGAGGATCTCCTCGTCCGCCGCCAGCTCCCGCTCCTCCCGCGTCCCGTCGGCCGCCGTCACCGTGAGTTTGCGCCCGCTGAGCGTGATCCGCCCTCCCTCCTCCGTCACCCGCGAACAGACCAGCGACCGCGTGAAATGCGACACCGAGGACGTGCTGTGCCACCACGCTCCGGCCACGAAGTCACCGAGCACCCGCGGCCGCGTCTCCAGGCGGTACTGGGCACTGCCGTCCCGGAACACGTCCAGGTCCGCCGCCTCCACGGTGCCGTGCCCGCCGCGCACCCCGGCCGCGTCCGGCCCCGCCTCGACGATCCGGAACGTGCCACCGGGATCCTTCTGCTCACCCCGGTCCCCGAACGCCAGCGGAAGGTGGCTGTGCGCCCCGAACCCGACATCGGCCAGCCAGTCGCCCCCGTCCACCGTCCGTACCCGCAGCGCGAGATGGTCGTACGGGATGCCGAGCCGCCCCTCCTCCCCGTACACCCGCGCCGCCAGCAGCGCCACGTCGTACCCCAGCGCCGCGAGCAACGCCCCGAAGGAGCCGTTGAGTTCGTAGCAGAATCCGCCCCGCCGCGCGCCCACCACCTTGTCCAGCAGCCGCGTCTCCTCCAGCACGATCTCCTCGCCCAGATGGATCGACAGGTTCTCGAACGGCACGGTCCGCAGGTGACGCAGGTGCAGTTCGCGCAGCGCGTCGACGGTGGGCCACGCGGGGTGCTCGGCTCCCAGTCGGCGGAGATAGGCATCAACCTGTGCTGAGTTCATGCGCTCAGTCTCGCGCCACCCTCAGCTCTCCGCCCTCTCCTGCGACCGCGAGCGCGCCGTCCCGGTCCGTCCGCAGCACCGCCGCGCCCCCGGAGCGCAGCGCCGCGACCGTGCCGGGCGCCGGGTGCCCGTACGAGTTGTCACCGCAGGAGATGAGGGCCAGCCGCGGGGCCGCCCGGCGTATGAGCCCCGGGTCCTGGTAGGCAGAGCCGTGGTGGGCGACCTTCAGGACATCCACGCCCTCCAGTGCCGCGGCCGCGGGTGATCTCGCCAGCGCCCGCTGCGCCGGGGGCTCGAGGTCTCCCAGGAGCAGCAGGCGCAGTCCGGCCGTGCGGACCAGCATGGCGACGCTGGCGTCGTTCGGCCCCTCCGGCGCCGGCGGATGGACCGGAAGGGCTCCCGGAGGTGCCCCCGGCGGTGTCCACGGAGGCGAGTCCGGCGGTGGGCTCGGTGGCGGGCTGGGGGGCGGCCACACCACCTGCCAGGACAACTCCCCCGTCCGCCGCTGCTCCCCGGCCGCCGCCCGCGTCACGGGGATCCGCCGCGCCGCCGCCACTCTCCGCACGAACGCGGCCTGGTCGGCGGGCTCTTCGAACCCCGTCGCCTCGATCGCGCCCACGGCCCGGCCACGCAGCACCCCGGGCAGACCGGCCACGTGATCGGCGTGGAAGTGGGTGAGCACGACCAGCGGGATGCTGCTGATGCCCAGTGAGCGCAGACAGTGGTCGACGAGTCGCGGGTCGGGCCCGGCGTCCACCACCACGCCGGTCCCCTCGCCCGCCGCGAGCACCATGGCGTCGCCCTGCCCCACGTCACACATCACCAGCCGCCAGCCCGGCGGCGGCCAGCCCGTGACCGCCCGGGTCAGCGGCGGCGGTTGCACCACCACCAGCGCCAGCAGCAGTCCGCAGGCCGCGCACCACCAGGGATGCCCGAGCAGCCGCCGTCCGACGAGCACCACGACCAGGGTCGCGGTCAGGAGCAGCGCCGCGCCCGCCCAACTGCCCGGCCAGTCCACTCCCCCGCCCGGCAGCGCCGCCCCCGCCCGGGCGATCCGCGCGATCCATCCGGCGGGCCAGTGCGCGCACCACGCGAGCACCTCGGCCACCGGCATCGCCACCGGCGCCGTGGCCAGCGCCGCGAACCCCAGCACGGTCGCCGGCGCGATCGCGAACTCCGCGAGCAGATTGCACGGCACCGCCACCAGACTCACCCGCGCCGACAGCACCGCGACGATGGGCGCGCACAGCGCCTGCGCGGCCGCGGCGGCGCCCAGCGCCTCGGCCAGTCGCGGTGGTACTCCGCACCGCCGGAGTCCGGCGCTCCAGCGCGGCGCGAGTGTCAGCAGGGCACCGGTCGCCACGACGGACAGCAGGAATCCGTAACTCCGGGCCAACCACGGGTCGTACAGCACCAGCAGCAGGACCGCCGTCGCCAGCGCCGGGATCATCGACCTCCGACGGCCGGTCGCCAGGGCGAGCAGCGCCACGGCTCCGCAGGCCGCGGCGCGCACCACGCTCGGATCCGGTCGGCACACGACGACGAACCCGAGCGAGAGCACGCCCCCGAGCACCGCCGTCCCGCGCAGGGAGATGCCGAGCCGGGGCGCGAGGCCCCGCCGCTCGACGTGCTGCGCCAGGCCCGGCGGCCCGAGCAGCAGCGCGAGAAGGATCGTGAAGTTGGCCCCGGACACGGCCAGCGTGTGCGTGAGGTCGGTCTCCTTGAACGCCTCCTCCAGCTCCGGAGTGATCCGCGAGGTGTCCCCGACCACCAGGCCGGGCAGCAGCGCCCGGGGGTCCGCCGGCAGCCCGTCGGTCGCCTCGCGCAGCCCGGCGCGCAGCCGCCCGGCGAGCCGCTGCGGCCCCGAGGGCTCTCCCACCACCTCCGGTTCGCCCTGGTCCCGCACCCGCAGCACGGCCGCGACCCGGTCGCCGCCCGTCATCGCGGGCGCCAGCCGCGCACTGACCCGCAGCCGCGTCGACGGCAGCAGGCCGAGCCACGGTGACCGGCCCCGCCCATCGGCGACCCGACCGGGCGGGGCCGCGTCCACGTCCACGATCACCAGCACCGGCGCCCGTGTCGTCACCTCCGTGCCGCCCGCCTCCTGGACGCGCAGCACATCGGCGTCGATCAGCACGGCCGTCGGGGCCACGTGATCGCCCCTGACCTTCGGCCGGGTGAGCCGAGGGTCGGACGAGAGCTCGACCTCGGCCGTCACCGTCGCGTACTCCCGCGCCAGGCCGGGCACCGGACCCCGGCGCAGATCCGCCCCGTGCAGCCCGGCCGAGGCGGCAGCCGCCGCCACACACAGCAGCAGGGCGGCGGCGGAGGCGCGCGGCCATGACGCCACCCGCGCCCTGGGGGCCCGCCGGGCCAACGGCAGCAGTCCGACGGCCACCAGGCAGCCGATCACGAGGCCCAACACCCACGCCTCAGACGCGTCCAGCACCAGCGCCGCCGTGCCCCAGGCCGCGAGGGCGGGCGGCACGAGTCGCAGGTCCGTCGGGCCCTCCTGGCGTGGCCGGGCGGTGCCGAGACGGGTGCCGGACGAGGCGTGCACGGGTGACCGGGTGGGACGGAGCCCGGACGCGGGATCGTCCTGCCGCACCGGCGGGCCGGGGAGGCTCCTCATGGCCGTACGAGGTCGCGCAGGTCGGCGAAGCGGCGGTCGCCGATGCCGTTCACCTCGCGCAGCTCGTCCACGGAACGGAAACCGCCGTGCTGCGTGCGGTAGTCGATGATGTGCTGCGCCAGCACCGGGCCGACCCCCGGCAGGGTGTCGAGCTGGTCCGCGGTGGCCGTGTTGAGGGGGATGGGGGCGGCCGGCGCGGCCACTCCACCGGCCGGGCCGCCCGGAGCCGAACCACCACCCGCCCCTGGAGCCGGTGCGGGAGCCGGACCTCCGACGATCACCTGCTCGCCGTCCACGAGGAACCGGGCGCGGTTGAGCCCGTCGGTGTCCGTGCCGGGCTTCACCCCGCCCGCCGCGTGCAGCGCGTCCGCGACCCGCGAGCCGGCCGGCAGCCGGTGGATCCCTGGTTCACGCACCTTGCCGCCCACATCCACGACGATCTCGGGCGCGCCCGCCTTCACGGACCCGGCGGAAGCCCCCGAGGCGGCTCCGGCAGGCGCCCTCGCGGCGCCCGGGCCGCCCTTCCCTCCGGCCTGCCCGCTCTCCTGCCCCTCCCCGTACGGCACCGCCGCCCGCACCACCTCCGGCGGCCGCACGGACTGGGTTCGGCCTGCCCAGAAGTGCTGCACGGCGAAGGCCGCGGCGACGACGAGCACCACCGCCAGCGCCAGCACGCTCCGCCGCTCCAGACCGCACCTGGCCTGCAACCACAGCGGCATGCGCTCCCGCAGCGCCGACCCGGCCCGCTCCCGCCAGACTCCCCCACCCGCGCGGACGTCCTCGCCCTGGAGACCGCCCATGGGTTCCGCCTCCAGATCAGGGCGACCACCCATGGACTCCGCGAGCGCGGGGCGTCCACCACGCACTCGCGGGATCTCGTCGAGGCCGACGCAGCCCGGCGGCCCCTGCCCCGACTCCCGCCGGTCCCCGGCCGGTTCGACCGGCTCGGCCCGCCCAGGAGGCCCGGCCGACCCTGCGCGCTCTGCATGCTCTGCGTGCCCTGCCCGCTCTGCCTGCCCTGCGTGCTCGCCGAACAACACCCCCGCGCGCCGCCGCAGTTCCTCCGCAGAGGCATGGCGCTGCCGGGCCCGCCCGCGCGCGACAGGCGGGCGTCGGTGATGACGGACGCGCCCGTCGGACGCCGGATGACGGCCCGGCCCACTGGTCGCCGTCGCTGTGCGTGAACGTGATCGAAGTGCCATGCGACGAGGATCGGCCACTCCGGCCCACCCGCGATGATCTTGGTCAATTCCCGGGGACAATCCCCCGGTTGTGGATAACTCCGTCACTCACACGGGCGGCCACAGTCCCACAGCAACGTTCACCGGGGCGAAACCACGACCCCCAGCAGCCCGGGTCCCGTATGCGCCCCGATCACCGCCCCGACCTCGCTGACATGCAGATCGGCCAGACCGGACACCCGGGCCCGCAGCCGGTCGGCGAGAGCCGACGCCCGGTCCGGGGCGGCGAGATGATGGACGGCGACATCCACCTGGGCGTCGCCCGCACGGTCGGCCGCGATCTCCTCGAGGCGGGCGATCGCCTTGGACGCGGTCCGCACCTTCTCCAGCGGCTCGATGCGGCCGTCGGCCAGTTGCAGCAGCGGCTTCACCGCGAGCGCCGAGCCCAGCAGGGCCTGCGCGGCGCCGATCCGCCCACCGCGCCGCAGGTAGTCGAGGGTGTCGACGTAGAAGTAGGCGGAGGTGCCCGCGGCCCTCTTCTCGGCGGCTGCGACGGCCTCGTCGACCGTCCCACCCGACTCCGCGGTCTCCGCCGCGGCGAGCGCGCAGAACCCGAGCGCCATCGCGATCATGCCGGTGTCCACCACCCGCACCGGCACCGGCGCCTGCCGTGCGGCCACGACGGCCGCGTCGTACGTCCCGGAGAGCTCGGCGGAGAGATGGAGGGAGACGATGCCGGTGGCTCCGGACTCGGCGACCTTGCGGTAGGTCTCCTCGAAGACCGCGGGACCGGGCCGCGAGGTCGTCACGGGGCGCCGCTTCTGCAAAGCCTGGGCGAGGGCGCGGGTCGAGATCTCGGTGCCCTCCTCCAGCGCCCGGTCGCCGAGCACCACGGTCAGAGGTACCGCAATGATGCCGTGACGCTCCATCGTCCGGGTCGGCAGGTAGGCCGTTGAATCGGTGACGATCGCGACATGGCGGGACATGAGCTGGAGGTTACCTGCCGTAGCGTCCGCGCGGCAGCCCGGCCCCCGCGCCCTGCGGGGCCACTGGCCGGATCAAGTGGTGCTCTCGGGACGGGGCTTCTTCTGCCAGGGGTAGGTCGGGCGCGCTGCGGGCGGCGTGATGGCGGGCCGCGCCGGCTCCTGCTCGGGGCTCGACCGCGCGGTGTCCGGCCAGGTCTGCCCGGCCGTGGCGGCATCGGCGGCGGGCGCCTCGGGCCAGGGCGGCGGCGCGGCGGACTGCGACGAGGAGCCCGGCCGCGAGGAGGACGCGGACTGCCCGGAGGCGGACTGCGGCGAGGAGGCGGGCTGCGGCTCCGGCGCCGTCCAGTGCCGCAGGGCCCCGGACTCCAGGTCGATCTGGGCGCTGAGCGAGTCCAGGTCGTCGTCCGCGAAGCGGCGGGCCCGGTCGCGGGCCGCCCAGCGCAGCGAGTCCGCCGAGTGCGTGATGCGTTCGGTGCGCTCGCGCAGCCCCGGCAGCCGCTCGGTGAGCGCGGCGCGGTCCGGCTCGGACTCCAGGCGCCTGAGCTCGCCGTCCAGCTCGTGTCCGTGCGCGCTGAGCCGCTCGAAGAGGCCGAGGGACTCCTTCAGGGACTCGTCCTCGGCGACGGCCGCCTGCAGCGCGTCCTGCGTGGCCCGCATCGAGGTGCGCAGCTTCAGCCTGAGCTGGGCGAGTTCGCCGGCGGCGCCGGGCTGGGCGAAGGACTTGGCGCGCAGTGTGTGGTCCTCGACCGTGCGGCGGGCCTGGGTGATGCCGCGGTCCACGCCGCGCTTGGCGGCGCCGACCACCCTCACCGTGGCGTACACCCCGAGCCCGAGAAAGAGCACGAAGAGCAGGGCGAAGACTGCGATCACTGCTTCCACAAGGGCTCCTCCTCAGGACGTCGCGGCGCCTCACGTCGCTCTTCAACGGTAAACGCAACAGGCAGGTCCGGAGTTCCAGAAAAACCCCGAACCTGCCCGTAGGGGACCACCCCGAGAGCGGTCCTGCCCCTTGAGCGGAACCGAGAACGGTCCGAGCCCGGGCGGACCACCCCCGAGAGCAGCCCTACGCCTGACGGCTACGCCGGAACGATGTTCACCAGCTTCGGCGCGCGCACGATCACCTTCCGGATCCCGGCACCGCCCAGCGCGGCGACGACCTTCTCGTCGGCCAGCGCGACCTTCTCCAGCTCGTCGTCGGAGATCGAGGGCGAGACCTCCAGCCGCGCCTTGACCTTGCCCTTGACCTGCACGACACAGGTCACGGTCTCGTCGACGACGTACGCCGGGTCGGCCACCGGGAAGTCCTGGTGCACCACCGAGTCCGTGTGCCCCAGCCGGCGCCACAGCTCCTCGGCGATGTGCGGGGCCAGCGGCGCGGCCATCAGCACCAGGGCCTCGGCGACCGGTCGGGTCACGGCCCCGCCCACCTTGGTCAGGTGGTTGTTCAGCTCGGTGACCTTGGCGATGGCGGTGTTGAACCGCATGCCCTCCAGGTCGCCGCGGACCCCGTCGATCGCCTTGTGCAGGGCGCGCAGCGTGTCTTCGTCGGTCTCGGCGTCGACGACGGTCAGCTCGCCGGTCGCCTCGTCGACGATGTTGCGCCACAGCCGCTGCAGCAGCCGGAACTGCCCCACCACCGCGCGCGTGTCCCACGGCCGGGAGACGTCCAGCGGGCCCATCGCCATCTCGTACAGGCGCAGCGTGTCGGCTCCGTACTCGGCGCAGATCTCGTCCGGAGTGACCGCGTTCTTCAGGGACTTGCCCATCTTGCCCAGCAGCCGGGAGACCTTCTCGCCCTGGTAGTAGTAGGCGCCGTCGCGCTCCTCCACCTCGGCGGCCGGCACCGCGATGCCACGGCTGTCGCGGTAGACGTAGGCCTGGATCATGCCCTGGTTGAACAGCTTGTGGAACGGCTCCGCGGAGGAGACGTGGCCCAGGTCGTACAGGACCTTGGACCAGAAGCGCGCGTACAGCAGGTGCAGCACGGCGTGCTCGGCGCCGCCGACGTACAGGTCGACACCGCCGTGCGGCTGCCCCTCGCGCGGGCCCATCCAATACTGCTCGATCTCCGGGTCGACCAGCTTCTCGGAGTTGTGCGGGTCCAGGTAGCGCAGCTCGTACCAGCAGGAACCGGCCCAGTTGGGCATGGTGTTGGTCTCGCGCCGGTACGCGCGCGGGCCGCGGCCGTCGCCCAGGTCCAGGGTGACGTTCACCCAGTCCTCGTTGCGCGACAGCGGGGTCTCGGGCTCGGTGTCGGCGTCGTCCGCGTCGAAGGTGCGCGGCGAGTAGTCCTCGACCTCGGGCAGCTCCAGGGGCAGCATCGACTCGGGCAGGGCGTGCGCGATGCCGTCCTCGTCGTAGACGATCGGGAAGGGCTCACCCCAGTAGCGCTGGCGGCTGAACAGCCAGTCGCGCAGCCGGAAGTTGACGGTGCCCTCGCCGACACCGGACCGCTCCAGCCACTCGGTGATACGGGCCTTGGCCTCGGCGACGTCCAGGCCGTCCAGGCTCACCTCGTCGTTCGAGGAGTTGATGATCTTCGCGTCGTACGACGAGAAGGCGTTCTCCCAGGTCGAGGTGTCCGTGCCGCGGCCGTCGGTCGGCTCGACGATGCAGTGGATCGGCAGCTCGAAGGCGCGCGCGAACTCGAAGTCACGCTGGTCGCCGGCCGGGACGGCCATGATCGCGCCGGTGCCGTAGCCCATCAGGACGTAGTCGGCGATGAAGACCGGGACCTGCTCGCCGTTGACCGGGTTGGTGGCGTACGCGCCGATGAAGACGCCGGTCTTGTCCTTGGCCTCGGCCTGGCGCTCCACGTCGGACTTCGAGGCGGCCTGGGCGCGGTAGGCGGCGACGGCCTCACCGGGGGTCGCGTGGCCGCCGGTCCACACCTCGTGGGTGCCCTCCGGCCACGCGGCCGGGGTGAACTTCTCGACCAGCGGGTGCTCGGGCGCCAGCACCATGTAGGTGGCGCCGAACAGGGTGTCCGGGCGGGTGGTGAAGACCGTGATGCGCTCGCCGTCGATGGGGAAGTCGACGCGGGCGCCCTCGGAGCGGCCGATCCAGTTGCGCTGCTGCAGCTTGATGGCCTCGGGCCAGTCCAGCTCCTGCAGGTCGTCCAGCAGGCGGTCGGCGTAGGCCGTGATGCGCATGTTCCACTGGCGCAGCTTGGCCTTGAAGACGGGGAAGTTGCCGCGCTCGGAGCGGCCCTCGGCGGTGACCTCCTCGTTGGCCAGCACGGTGCCCAGCCCGGGGCACCAGTTGACCGGCGCGTCGGAGGCGTAGGCCAGCCGGAACTCGCCCAGGACGTCGGCCTTCTCGGCGGCGCTCAGCTCGCTCCACGCGCGCGTGTGGCCCGGTACGGGACGCTCACCGGACTCGAACTCGGCGACCAGCTCGGCGATCGGGCGGGCCCGGCGGGCGTCGTGGTCGTACCAGGAGTTGAAGATCTGCAGGAAGATCCACTGGGTCCACTTGTAGTAGTCCGGGTCGATCGTGGCGAACGACCGGCGCTTGTCGTGGCCCAGGCCCAGCCGGCGCAGCTGGGACTTCATGTTCTCCATGTTGGCTTCGGTGGACACGCGCGGGTGCGTGCCGGTCTGCACCGCGTACTGCTCGGCGGGCAGCCCGAAGGCGTCGAAGCCCAGGGTGTGCAGGACGTTGTGGCCGGTCATCCGCTGGAAGCGGGCGAAGACGTCCGTGGCGATGTAGCCCAGGGGGTGGCCGACGTGCAGGCCCGCACCGGAGGGGTACGGGAACATGTCCATGATGAACTTCTTGGGGCGGGCGACGATCTCCGGGTCACCGGCCAGGTCGCCCTTGGGGTTGGGCGCGGCGTAGGTGCCGTCGGCGTCCCAGAAGTCCTGCCAGCGTGCCTCGATCTCGGCAGCCATGGCGGCCGTGTAGCGGTGCGGCGCCGCCACCTCGGAGGTGACGGCGGGGTTCGTCTCGCTCATGATCCTCAAAGCTCCATCGATCGTCTCTGCCTGCGGCTGTCTGGTTCGAGAAACGAAAAATCCCCTCACACAGGAGGGGACGCCGCGCCGATGCCGGCCACTCGACTCGTCCGGTGGCCGGGACTGATCAGCGCGGCCCGCTAAGCAGAAGGCGTACGGCACGCATGGCGCTAGGGTACCGCAGGCCCTCAGCGCGTCGCGACGCACTTCCGGGCCCCTCTCGGCGCCCGAAAACCTGAACCAAGGTCAAAAGTTACTTCGCGTAACAGCCACTAAGGGGCATCACAACAAGCGCATTGTCCTTTGATAACAACGCAATAACTCAAACCTCGTACTCATCGGTATGGCTCCGCTTAGAGTTCGGCAGCGGGACCGCTGCTTTCCCGAACCGCTCGGAGTTGCCCCCATGAACCCTCATCGCAGTAACACCTCCCTACACCCGGTGGCCGGGACGTGGGGAGGCTTGTCGTGAACCCCTACGACTCCACGGCAGACGACTCGTTCGCCGAGTTCCTCAACTTCGGTGCGGGCGTGCTGTCCCTCGTGTGTCTGACGTGCTCGGTGATCTGGGGCCTGATCGCCCAGGACCGGGTCCTCCTCGACACGCGCCGCCGCATCCTGGCGCAGGCCGTGCACCGGACCACGGCCGTCGCCTCGATCGTCTTCCTGCTGGTGCACATCGGCGTGAAGCTGGCGCTGGCCCACACCTCGTGGATCGCCGCGGTGATCCCCTTCGGGCTGGCGTTCACCGACGAGGAAGTGGTCGGGGGCAGGTCGTTCCTGATCGGGCTGGGCACCCTGGCGGGCATGCTCATGATCTTCGTAGGCATCACCGGCGTGCTGCGCAACCGCTTCGCGTCCCCCGCGCCCGTCGCCGCGCGCTGGCGAGCCATGCACATGCTGGCCTACCCGGCCTGGTGCGCCGCCCTGGTCCACGGACTCTACGCGGGTCGCTCCGCCAAGCCGATCTTCGTCATCCTGTACTGCCTGTCCCTGGCCGGCGTGGCCGGAGCGCTCGCCCTGCGCGCGGCTCCGCGCCAGGTCAAGCGCAAGGTCGCCGACAAGGTCGCCTCGATGATCGGACCCGGCGACGGCCTGGGCCGCAGGGACCTGGAGGAGAGCCGGGCCCGGGCGGCGGGCGGGTTCGCGCGCGGCGACCAGAAGGGCCGGGGAGCATCCGCGCGCGCCGCGGTGTCCCCGAAGGGCCCGCTGTACGAGAAGGCGGAACGCGGCGCGGCCAAGGAACCGGCGAACGGCTTCGCCGCCGCCTACCGGGCCGTCTCGAGCCCTCCCCAGGGCGGGCAGGCCTTCGCGCCCGGGCCGACGACCAGCATGCAACTGCCGCTGGACATGCAGCCCACCGAGACCTTCCCGACCGTGGACGGCCTCTCCAGCACCTCGGGCAACTGGCCGATCCCGTCCCCGCCCCCGGTCGGCGAGGCCCCGCCGTCGGCCTACGACCCGCTCCAGGACACGGGCTTCAACATCCCCCCCTACGACCCCCTTCAGGACACCGGACAAAGCATCCCGGCCTATGGCAATCCAGGCGCCGCCGGCTACGGATCGAGTGATGTGTACGACACGGGTGAGACGAATGCCGTCTACGACACGTACTACCCGAACGACACGTACAACAGCGGTCCCGCCAATGAAACAAACCCCGGTGCGTCCTATGACTTCGACGCACCGGGATCGGGCGAACCTTGGAACACGCCTTCCGGAGGCTTTAAGTGAACGAGGCCCTGCCCGACGTACCCGAAGTCCGCGTAGTCGGTCTTCCCCAGCTCACGTCGGGCTTCGACCTTGTCGATCGACTCGATCTGCCCATGCATCTCAAGGTGCACGGGCCGCTCGAGCCGATGGGCGGCGAGCAGCTCGCGCAACTCGCCGAACGCATCAACCTGAAGGGCCGCGGCGGCGCGGGCTTCCCCTTCCACAAGAAGCTGCGCTCGGTCGCCGATGCGGCGATCAAGCGCGGCGTCCGTCCGGTCGTCGTCGTGAACGGCAGCGAGGACGAGCCGGCCTGCCGCAAGGACACGGTGCTGATCAACCGTGCCCCGCATCTGATCCTGGACGGCGCGCTGCTGTGCGCCGAGGCCCTGGGTGCCCGCACGCTCGTGGTGGGGGTCACCCGTGAGTCGACCCAGCGCTCCATGGAGGCCGCGCTGGCCGAACGCGGCCTCAGCAACGGCCGCCGGTCGGCGCTGCGCGCGCGTGTCCAGCGCAACCCGGTGCGCATGGTCACCGGTGCCGCCGCGTCGCTGATCCGCTCGATCGACGGCGGCCCGGCCATCCCGCCCGGCCGCAAGGTCAGCGCCTCGCAGAACGGCGTCGGCGGCGCACCCACGCTGCTGTCCAACGCCGAGACCTTCGCCCAGCTGGCGATCGCCGCCCGCATCGGCCCCGAGCGCTACGGCAACACCGGCCTGTACGACGAGCCGGGCACCGTGATGCTCACGGTCTCCGGCGCGGTCGCCCGCCCCATGGTGATCGAGGTCCCGACGGGCGTGCCGTTGCGCTACGTCCTGCAGCTCGCCGGCGCGCCGCCAGTACCGCAGGGCGTGCTCACCGGCGGCTACCACGGCAAGTGGATCGACGCGGCGACGGTCAACGAGGCGGTCGTCTCCCGCAACTCCCTGGACGCGGTGGGCGGCGCGCTCGGCGCCGGCGCGATTCTGCCGATCACTCAGGACACCTGCCCGCTGGGCGAGTCGCTGCGGGTGGCGCAGTGGCTGGCCGAGGAGAGCGCGGGCCAGTGCGGCCCCTGCTACCTCGGCCTGCCGGCCGCCGCACGCGGCCTGGAGGACATCCTCAACGGCGGCGGACCGGCCGCCCTGGAGGCCCTCAAGCAGGTCGCCAAGAACGTGAAGCGGCGCGGGGCGTGCTCGCACCCGGACGGCTCCGCGATGTTCATCGAGTCGACCATCAAGGCCTTCACCGACGACCTGGCCGCCCACGTCCTCGGCAACGGCTGCGGACGGCCCGTGGAGGGCGTTCTGCCGCTCTTCGAGGGGGGCAGGGCCCCCACGGGCATCCCGGGCGGCGGAGAGTCCGAGGAGAACGGCCCCAGCCGCCAGAAGATCTACGTGGACTGGACGCTGTGCCGGGGCCACGGGTTGTGCGCGGACATCCTCCCCGAGGTGTTCCAGCTGGGCGCCGACGGCTTCCCGACCGTGGCGCAGGCGCAGGTCCCGCGGTACGCCGAGGCCAAGGCTCTACGCGCGGTGCGCCGCTGCCCGGCGCTGGCGCTGCGCCTCGAGGAGGGGAGCGCGCCGGGAGCGCCGTCCCGCAACCTCCCGGTCCTCTCCCAGGGCCGCGGCCGCCGCGCTCTCGGCCGCTGAGCACAGACACGGCGGGCCCGGCCGGGCCCGCCGTGAGCGCACCGGGCGACACACAAGACCACGCACACGAAGAAGGCGGGCCATCCGAATCGGATGGCCCGCCTTCTCATCTGCTGTGGAGCTAAGGAGAATTGAACTCCTGACCTCCTGCATGCCATGCAGGCGCTCTACCAACTGAGCTATAGCCCCTTGCCAGTGCTCCTCCGGGTTTCCCCGGCGGCGACGCCAACATTACTGGCCCATCAGGCCCAACACCAAATCGGTTTCGCTTCGCCCGAAATGCCCGTTATGCCGTGACGAACGAGTAGAACCGCTTGAGCGTGCAGTGCTCCTCCAGAAGCCGACCGTAGATCGGCTCGCCCTCCAACTCGCGGTACGTCTCGATCGGGTCGCCTTTTATGATCAGCGCCCGCGCGCATTCCTCGCACCAGTACTGGTAGTCGGGATTGATCGGCTCCATGTCGCGGACGATCGGAGTCCCGCTGCCGCACCAGTCGCACTTCCGCCTGTGTGCACCCATCGATCAGCTCCAGCTGTGGCCGCAGGCCGTGCACACGTAGGAAATCCCGCCGTTGTCGCCGAGCATCTGGGCCACGTGCGCGGAACCGCAGGAAGGGCAGCTGAGCCGGGTGGACATCTCCCGTGTGAACGCCGCTTCGAGGAGGTGGTCGACCTCCTCGCGGATGCTCGCAGGCATCGCTACTCCTCCCGTCGGGCCGCGCCCCCTTCCGGCCGTTTGATTCTGCCACGGCCGGACCAATACGGTCAGCGACGCCTCAGTACCAGTCCGGACACAGCACCGGGCGGAGCCGTAGAGGTATACGCCTGAGCGAGCCCGAGTGACTCAAGCCGGAGCACGAAAAATCCCGCCCCCTGAGCGGGAACGGGATCTTGACGTGGAGCTAAGGAGAATTGAACTCCTGACCTCCTGCATGCCATGCAGGCGCTCTACCAACTGAGCTATAGCCCCTCGTGCTCTTCCCGCTTGGCGGGGCGAACAAGAAGAACTTTAGCCTGCGACCTGCCGGAAAGTGAAATCCGGAGGTCAGTCGTCGTCGCCGAGCACCGCTTCCGGCAGGGTGCCGGCGTTGTGCTCCAGCAGACGCCAGCCGCGGGCGCCTTCGCCGAGCGCGGACCAGCAGCAGTTGGAGAGTCCGCCGAGGCTCTCCCAGTGGTGGGGATCGAGACCCAGCAGACGACCGATGGTGGTCCGGATCGTGCCGCCGTGGCTGACCACGACGAGCGTGCCGTCGTCGGGGAGCTTCTCGGCGTGCCGCAGCACCACGGGGGCGGCGCGGTCGGCGACCTCGGTCTCCAGTTCGCCACCGCCGCGGCGGACGGGCTCACCGCGCTTCCACGCGGCGTACTCCTCGCCGTACCGGGCGATGATCTCGTCGTGCGTCAGGCCCTGCCAGACGCCCGCGTAGGTCTCCCGCAGCCCCTCGTCGTGAGTGACGTCGAGGCCGGTGAGCGTGGCGAGCTCGGCGGCCGTGGCCGCTGCGCGCCGCAGGTCGGAGGCGACCATGGCGTCCGGCTTCAGGGAAGCGAGCAACCGGGCGGCGCGGCGGGCCTGGGCGAGACCCGTCTCGGTCAGCTCGACGTCCGTGCTGCCCTGGAAACGGCGCTCCACGTTCCACGAGGTCTGGCCGTGCCGCCACAGGATGATGCGACGGCCACGGCCCTTCCCGGCGGACGCCTCACTGGAGGAGGTCACCGCCAGTCACCGTCCAGCTCCGCCGCCTCCTCGGCCGCCCGCAGCTTGGCGTGCTCCTCGGCCTTCCCGCGGGTGGCCTTGGCCTCCTCGGGCAGCTCGACCTCGGGGCAGTCCTTCCACAGCCGCTCCAGGGCGTAGAAGACGCGCTCCTCGCTGTGCTGGACGTGGACGACGATGTCGACGTAGTCGAGCAGTACCCAGCGGGCCTCGCGGTCGCCCTCGCGGCGCACCGGCTTGGCGCCGAGTTCCTTCGAGAGGCGCTCCTCGATCTCGTCGACGATCGCCTTGACCTGGCGGTCGTTGGGTGCCGAGGCCAGCAGGAAGGCGTCCGTGATGGACAGCACGTCACTGACGTCGTAGGCGACGATGTCGTGGGCCAGCTTGTCGGCGGCCGCCTGGGCGGCGGTGTTGATCAGCTCGTGAGAGCGGTCGGTCACGGTCACTGCATGGCTTTCGGTCGGCGGGCGGTTGACACCAAGGGTCTCACGGACCGCCGCCGGCCCCCCACGCGATGACAGGGATCACGTGGGGAGCGCGCTCCGTCGACTAGCCGGCGGACGCCTTGTAGTCCTGGCCGAGGACCACGGAGACATCGGCGCTCCCCGAGGTCCTGCCCTTCGTGACGGACCCCGCGGACAGTCCGAGGGTCTTGGCGACCTCGGCGGCGTTCGCCTGGTCGGCGGCGTCGGCGTAGACGACCTCGGAGGTGGCCCGGGCGGTGCCGGTGCCGCCCTCCAGGAAGGTGAAGCCGCCGTTGAGGAGCACGACGCGGGCCTTCTCGGTGTTGTCCTTGACGCCGGTGGCGTTCTGCACCGAGACGCTGACGGCGGCGTCCTTGTCGGGGCTCTTGGCGGTGCCGCCGAGGACGTTCTTGACGACCCGCGCGCTCGCCTGGGCACTGAGCGTGCCGTCGTTCTGGACGGGCAGCAGATCGGTCTTGACGTCGCCGCCCTTGGCGAGGTCGGAGAGCCCGGCGAGGAAGGTGCCGAGGTCCTTGTCGGTGAGGGACGGGTCGAGGATCTGCGCGAGGGTCTGGATGGTGGTCGTCGCGGCCTTCGGGTCGGAGGACATCTTGCGCAGCACGCCCTGCATGACCTGGCCGAAGCGCTCCAGCTGGGCGTTCTGGGCCTCGCCGGGGGCGCGGTAGGTGGCGTAGGCGACCGCCATCTTGCCGCTCAGCGTCTGGTCCCGGCCCTTGTTGACCAGCGGGGCCTCGCCCTTCTTCTTGGCGGCGGGGTCGGGCACCTCGGCGTCGGTGTCGACGTCGATGTTGCCGACGAGGTCGACGAGGTTCTGCAGGTAGGGGGTGTCCAGGCGCCAGGTGCCCTCGATGTCGGTGCCGAGGACCGTGTCGAGCGCGTCGCGGGTGCCGTCGGAGCCGTCGTCCTCGACCGACTTGGCGAGCGTCGTCGTGGTGCCGTCGTCGCTGGTCAGGGCGAGGGAGTTGGGTACCAGGACGGTGGTGCCCCGCTCGGTGGTGGTGTTGTCGACGAGGAGGGCCGTGGAGGTGCCGCCGCCCTTGATGTCGTGCAGGTGGACGACGATCACGTCGCGCTTCTGGGCGCCCGCGGCCGTCGCGGTGCCCGCCTTGGAGTCCTCGGACGACAGACCGGGCAGCTTCTCCGCGTACCAGAGGTAGCCGACGCCGCCGGCCACGACGAGTGCGAGGACGACCGCCAGGGCGACGATCCGGCTGCGGGACCGCCGCCGTGCCTCCTCGCGGCGTTCGGTGCGGTTCTCGGTGAACTTCAGCCAGTCGATGACGTCTTCGGAGTTGGCGTCCGGTTCCTCGACGAAGGCGAACTGCTCGGTGTGGTACTCCCGTTGCGGCTCGGCGGGGGCTTCCTGGTCGTGGTCGGGGCCCGCCTGCTGCGGGATGTGGGCGGTCTGTTCGGCGACCCGGGGCTGTCGGCCGGTGGTGCCGGCGGCGGTCCGACCGTAGGGGTCGTGCGGAGCGCCCTGCGCGGCACCGCCCTGGTGCGTGGTGGTGCCGTACGGGTCGTAGGAGCCGTAGTCGGGGGCGGGCTGCCCGCCGGTGCCGTAGTCGTAGGCGGGCGGGGACTGCGGGCCCTGCTGCTGCCCCTGCTGCGCGTACGGGTCGTAGCCGTAGCCCTGCTGGTGCTGCTGGGTGTACGGGTCGTAGGTCTGCTGCTGGGTCTGCTGCGTCGGGACCTGCCGGTAGACAGGCTGGCCGTACTCGTCGTAGCCGACGAGCTCGTACTGGTCGGCGCCGTATCCCGCGGACCCCGCGTCGTATCGGTCGTTCACCGGTGCCCCTCTCGGCTCACTCGCCGCGGTACAGCTCGCGCTTGTCGATATAGCGCACGACGCCGTCCGGCACCAGGTACCAGATGGGGTCGCCCTTGGCGACTCTCGCACGGCAGTCCGTGGAGGAGATGGACAGAGCCGGAACCTCCACGAGCGAGACACCGCCCTCCGGGAGTCCGGAGTCGTCCAGGTGGTGGCCCGGCCGGGTGGCCCCGATGAAGTGCGCCAGGGAGAACAGCTCCTCGTTGTCCCGCCAGGTCAGGATCTGGGCGAGCGCGTCGGCGCCGGTGATGAAGAACAGGTCCGTGTCCGGGTTGAGCGCGCGCAGGTCGCGCAGCGTGTCCACGGTGTAGGTGGGGCCGCCGCGGTCGATGTCGATGCGGCTCACGGAGAACTGCGGGTTCTCGGCGGTCGCGATGACCGTCATCAGGTAGCGGTCCTCGGCCGGGGAGACGCTGCGGTGGGTCTTCTGCCAGGGCTGGCCGGTCGGCACGAAGACCACCTCGTCGAGGTGGAACGCCGCGGCGACCTCGCTGGCCGCCACCAGGTGCCCGTGGTGGATCGGGTCGAAGGTGCCGCCCATGACACCGAGGCGGCGCTTGACCGGTCGCGACGGGCTCTTTCCGGGGCCGTCGGTCCGGCCGGCCACCGCGGAGGCACGGCGGGGCTCCGAGTGTCGCTCGGTTCCGCTCGCCGTGTCCCGTGCCGGGTCGTGCGGCGTCTCGTTCGCCGGACCGGTAGGCATGTCCTGCTCTCCCATGCGTGCAGACCCTACCGGCCCTGCCTGAGGGCTCCGGCCGCCCCCGTGGTCCCCCGGGCGTCCGCGGCGGGATGCCCCGCCGGTCTCAGCGGTCGCGGTTGAAGCGGGTGGTGATCCACAGCAGGAGCAGCAGGATGAAGAGGGCGCCACCGCCGGTGAGGTAGGGGCTGAGGCTCTCGTGATTTCCGCCGTGCTCTTCACCCTCGGCGGCGAGGGTGACCAACTGGGCAGCGGTGCTGTGGAAGCTCATCTTCGGCAGGACCTATCGCGTGAGGGCGGGTTAAAGACGTCGGCTCATCGTAAGCGGGCGCCCGTTCCGCGATCACCCCGACTCCGCTTGTTCGTGCCGCGGGCGGTCACGCGTGCCGCCGCCGGGGCCGGTCCCGGGACCCGGCGGGGAACCTTCGTGTGGCCTCAGTCGTCCTTCCGTCTGTAGCCACGCAGCAGCAACCACGCGGTCAGCGCACAGCCAAGGATCATCACGATCAGCACGATCCGCAGCATCCCCGGCCCTTGCCCCTCGGCGGCGTTCGCGGCCCCGGCGAGCCAGGCGGATGCGGGGTGGTGCTCCATGACGGTGGTCTCCTTCGCTGTACTGCCCGTCCACCGTAACTCCGCCTAGGCTGGGCTCTGCCTCGGGGAAGCAAAAGGCCGCACAAAGGGCCGCAAAGGTCACACCAGACGCTGGGGGAAGACATGTCCGACGGCCACGAGCACACCGGGCACGAGCACGTGCCGAGCAGGCAGCGCAGGCGCTTCCCCGGGATCTCCTCGCGCACCTACGAGCACCCGGCCGACCGCTCCGCCCTGGTGGCGCTGCGCAAGCTGAGCGGTTTCGACACGGTGTTCAAGGCGCTCAGCGGCCTGCTTCCCGAGCGCAGTCTGCGACTGCTGTTCCTGTCCGACTCGGTGCGGGTCTCGGACCAGCAGTTCGCCCATCTGAACGTGATGCTGCGGGACGCCTGCTACATCCTGGACCTGGAGAAGGTCCCGCCGATGTACGTGAACCAGGACCCGCAGCCGAACGCGATGTGCATCGGCCTGGACGAGCCGATCATCGTCGTCACGACGGGCCTCGTGGAGCTCCTCGACGAGGAGGAGATGCGGGCGGTCGTCGGGCACGAAGTGGGCCACGCGCTGTCCGGTCACTCCGTCTACCGGACGATCCTGCTGTTCCTGACCAGCCTCGCCGTCCGGGTCGCCTGGATCCCCCTGGGCAACCTCGCCATCATGGCGATCGTGACCGGCCTGCGGGAGTGGTTCCGCAAGTCGGAGCTCTCCGCCGACCGGGCCGGGCTGCTGGTCGGGCAGGATCTGCAGGCCTCCATGCGGGGTCTGATGAAGATCGCGGGCGGCAACCACCTGCACGAGATGAACGTGGACGCGTTCCTCGCGCAGGCCGAGGAGTACGAGGCGGGCGGTGACCTGCGCGACTCGGTGCTGAAGATCCTCAACGTGCTGCCCCGCTCCCACCCTTTCACCACCGTGCGGGCGGCCGAGCTGAAGAAGTGGGCCGAGTCGCGGGACTACCAGCGGATCATGGACGGCCACTACCCGCGACGCGACGAGGACAAGGACACCTCGGTCCGGGACTCCTGGCGCGAGTCGGCGAACCACTACAGCACCCATGTGAAGAGCTCCAAGGACCCGCTGATGAAGCTGGTCACCGACCTCGCGGGCGGCGCCGGCGACCTGGGCGACCGGGTCCGCCGCGGCTTCGGCGGCTTCACGAACACGTCCCCGAAGCCGCCCCAGGGGCCGGAGACGGGCCCGTCGGACTCCTCCGGGGACGACCGGCCGCCGCGGGACGGCAGCTAGCACCCTTCCGGCCCTCCGGCCCCTCAGACCTTCGGCTGCGCGCTCGTCGCCAGCGTGCCGCACAGGGCCGTCGCGCTGCCCGTGGCGTAGGGGTCGGTGCCCGCGGGGCCGCCCTCCTTGGCCGTCTGGCCGGCCAGGAGGGGTCTCAGATGGTTCGTGGAGTCCTCGGCGCAGGAGAGCGGGCCGGCCTGGACGTAGGAGACGACGAGCTGCGCCTGGTGCAGCCGCAGATCGTCGCGGTCGAAGCGGAAGTGCAGCTCGCGCCGGAGGGTGAACAGGGACACCTCGTCCGGGCCGCCCGAGCCGGACCCGGTCGCCCGCAGCGCGTACACGAACGTGTGGTCGGCGGTCACCTCGAGGGTGGACGCATCGGCCTCGGCGGCCTGCAGCGTGCCCTGGACCCGGACCTTGTTGTCGGCGAGCTGGGCGCGCGAGGGGTCGAAGCGGACCAGCCAGCCGGTGGGCGCGTGGCGGCCGTCGGCGGTGGGGCGGGTGAAGCTCTGGTCGAACTGGTCCAGTTGCTCGGGGTCGAGCAGCACGCGGACGGCCCTGACCTCGCCGCCCGTGAGCACCTCCGGGTCGAGAGCCGACCGCACGATGTAGTCCTTGGCGGTGCTCAGGGCGCTCACGACCTGGCTGTCGGAGAAGTGCGCGGTGCGCCGCGAGGCGGGCAGCGGCACGCCCTCCGCGCCGGTCCGGAACTGTGCGGCGGGGCTGTGCTCATACAGGTTCGCCAGGTCGGCCGTGCCGGGCACCTTGCCCTCGGGGGCGAGCGGGATGACGGTCATCCGCAGGGGCTCGATGGGCTCCCGGGCGGCGGGGGTCTGGTAGGGGTGCCGTACTCCCATGTAGATCGCGGTGCCGAAGGCGACGGCGATCAGCAGGACCAGGACCAGGGCCTGCCGGGACAGGCCCCGGCGCAGGGGCGGCCGGCGTCGCACGGCGGGCGCGTGGTCGGCGATGCGCTCCCGCGCGGAGAACTCCTGGAGGCGGGCAGCACGGACGAACGACTCGTCGAAGACGACGGATCGATACTCGTCCTCTCCACCTCCGGGGGCGCCCTCGGGACTCCCCTCAGGTGGGTTTCCAGGCCCGCCCATATCTTCAGGGTAGGTCGCCGGAAGCTCGGGTAAACGCCCGGCTGCTCCACAAGTTCTGACAGGTTCTCACCAGGATGGGCGGGTTCCGGTCAGGGGCTGCGGGGGATCACCGAGACGGCCGGCTGGGAGTAGTCGGCGGACGCCGAGGGGGCGGCTGCGCCGCCCTGTTCCAGGCCGGTGGAGGCGGGCGGTGGCGCGGGCTCGTCCCGGCTGGAGGACGCGCCCCGGTAGACCGCCATGAAGGCCAGGGCGACCATGCCGACGCCCATCACGAGGGCGAGCAGCCAGGCGACGGGGCGGTGCCAGCGGACCTGTTTGGAGTACGTCCCGGTGCTGCCGTAAGGGCCCTCGATGACATCGGGGTCGTCGAACTCGTCGAAGTCGGGATCATGGCCGAAATCTCCGCGCCCGTCCGCGTACCGGTCGTCGAAGCGCTCGCCTCTGGTGTGGGCGCGGCGCGACTCCGCCTCGGAGGCCTCGGCTCTCGCCTGGGCGGCGGCCAGGAGGCGCTCCACCGCTGTCGGCTCGTGCACCACGGCCGCGCGTACGAAGGCCTCGTCGAAGACCACGGAGGCGAACTCTTCGTCCGACACCCCGCGGTCGTGGTCGTCGTCGGGCTCCCGGCCGTCCGGAAACGGCGTGCCCCCCACGTCCTCCGGCACGAATCCAGAGTAGACCTGGGGGGTCAATTTGGGCAGACGGTACGGAAATTCATCCGCCGGTTGAGACGGCTCGCGCGGGGCCCCACACGGCGCACGCCCGCCCGGGCACTCCGGTCGCGCGCGTCTGCGCCATCCGGATGACCCGCACGGTCATACGACGGCTTGCATACCCCCGCGCTCCGGGGAAGCGCGGGTCAGCGCCGCACGTGCCCGTCCCCGGTGACGATGTACTTCGTGCTGGTCAGCTCCGGCAGGCCCATGGGGCCGCGGGCGTGCAGCTTCTGCGTCGAGATGCCGATCTCGGCGCCGAAGCCGAACTGGCCGCCGTCGGTGAAGCGGGTGGAGGCGTTCACGGCGACGGTGGTGGAGTCGACCAGCTGGGTGAAGCGGCGGGCGGCCTGCTGGGAGGTCGTCACGATGGCCTCGGTGTGGCCGGAGGTCCACAGCCGGATGTGCTCGACGGCCTTGTCCAGGGAGTCCACGACCGCGGCGGCGATGTCGTACGACAGGTACTCGGTCTCCCAGTCCTCGGCCGTCGCCTCGACGACGGTGGCCTTGGAGTCCTCGGCGTAGGCCTGCACGCGCTCGTCGGCGTGCACGGTGACGCCGGCCTCCGCGAGGGCGTCCAGGGCGCGGGGCAGGAACGCGGCGGCGATGTCCTGGTGGACCAGCAGGGTCTCGGCGGCGTTGCAGACGCCGACCCGGTGGGCCTTGGAGTTGATCAGGATCTCGACGGCCATGTCGAGGTCGGCCTGCGCGTCGACGTAGACGTGGCAGTTGCCGGTGCCGGTCTCGATGACCGGGACGACGGACTCCTGGACGATCGTGTTGATCAGGGAGGCGCCGCCGCGCGGGATGAGCACGTCGACGAGGCCGCGGGCGCGCATCAGCTCGCGCACGCTGTCGCGGCTCTCGCCGGGGACGAGCTGGATGGCGTCGGCGGGCAGTCCGGCCCCGCCGACGGCGTCGCGCAGGACGCGCACCAGGGCGGTGTTCGACTGGTACGCCGAGGAGGAGCCGCGCAGCAGGACCGCGTTGCCGGACTTCAGGCAGAGGGCGGCGGCGTCGACGGTGACGTTCGGGCGGCCCTCGTAGATGATCCCGACGACGCCGAGCGGCACGCGGACCTGGCGCAGGTCGATGCCGTTGGGCAGCGTGGAGCCGCGGACGACCTCGCCGACCGGGTCGGGCAGGGCGGCGACGTCGCGCACGTCGGAGGCGATGGCGCGGATCCGCTCGGGGGTGAGCGTGAGCCGGTCGATCATGGCCTCGCTGATGCCGGCCTCGCGGGCCTTGGCGACGTCCTTGGCGTTGGCCTCGACGATTTCGCTCGCACGGACCTCCAGCGCGTCCGCGATGGCGAGCAGCGCGTCGTCCTTCTCGGCCCGGGGCAGCGGCGCGAGGGTCGCGGCGGCGGCCTTGGCGCGGTAGGCGGCCTCGGTGACCGGGGACATGGAGTCGTACGGCGAAAGCGTGGTCATGAGGGAAGCGTAGTGCGCCGAGCGGATCCGTTCATCGCGCGTTTCACACCCCGAGACGTTTCCCGGACCGGATCAAAACGGGTGAACTCCGACGGGCGAGGCCGGGGGCGGCCCGTACCCCTCCGCGATGCGCTGGTGGTACGTGGCGCGGTCGATGACCTCCAGGCCGACGATCTCCCAGGGCGGCAGGCCGGCGGTCTGCCGGTGCTCGCCCCACAGGCGCAGGGCGACGGCGGCCGCGTCGTGCAGGTCGCGGGCCTCCTCCCAGTAGCGGATCTCCGCGTGGTCGACCGCGTACCGGCTGGTCAGGAAGAAGGGATGGTCGTGGGCGAGCTGCTCCAGGGCGCGCCGGACCTCCGGGAGCGGGGCCTCCTTGCCGGAGACGCTGAGGGTGACGTGCCACAGACGCGGGGTGTCGCCGGGTTCCTCGCCCTGGAACCGGTCCCCGGCCGCCACGCTCGTCAGGGCGCGCTCCTCACCGGCCGCACGGGAGCCGGCACCACCGCGGGACGCCTGAGTCCCAGGGCGCACTCGTCTCACGACGGCCTCCTTTGCGCTTGGCGCTGCTGCGGAACAGTTCCCCGAGACAAAGTTGAGCAGGCCGCAAGGCATCGCGTGGCGGTTTTGCGGAACGTCCACCACCGGGGGCGGACGTTTCGACCCATTACGGGTGCAGGACCACCAGGTCGTCCCTGTGTACGACCTCGCGTTCGTACGCGGGTCCGAGTTCGCGGGCCAGTTCCCGGGTCGAGCGGCCGATGAGCCGGGGGATCTCCTTGGCGTCGAAGTTGACCAGCCCGCGGGCCACCGCGTGCCCTGTGCCGTCCCGCAGCTCGACCGGGTCGCCGGCGCTGAACTCGCCCTCGACGGCGGCGATCCCGGCCGGCAGCAGCGACTTGCGGCGGTCCACGACGGCCTGCACGGCGCCGTCGTCCAGGGTCAGCGCGCCCTGCGGGGTGGAGGCGTGCTGGAGCCACAGCAGCCGGTCGGCGGAACGCTTGCCGGTGGGGTGGAAGAAGGTGCCGGTGTCCTGGCCGGTCAGGGCGTCGGCCGCGTGGACGGCGCTGGTGAGGACGACGGGGACGCCGGCGGCCGCGGCGATCCGGGCGGCCTCGACCTTGGTGACCATGCCGCCGGTGCCGACACCGGCCTTGCCGGTACTGCCGATCTCTACGCCCGCGAGGTCGGAGGGGTCGCGCACCTCGCCGATGCGGGAGGTGCCGGGTTTCGCCGGGTCGCCGTCGTAGACGCCGTCCACGTCGGACAGCAGGACCAGCAGGTCGGCGTGGACGAGGTGGGCGACGAGGGCGGCGAGGCGGTCGTTGTCACCGAAGCGGATCTCGTCCGTGGCGACGGTGTCGTTCTCGTTGACGATCGGGACAGCACCCATGGCGAGCAGCTTGTCGAGGGTGCGCGAGGCGTTGCGGTGGTGCGAGCGGCGGCTCATGTCGTCGGAGGTCAGCAGGACCTGCCCGACGCGGACGCCGTAGCGGGCGAACGAGGCGGTGTAGCGGGCGACCAGCAGGCCCTGGCCGACGCTGGCGGCGGCCTGCTGCCGGGCGAGGTCCTTGGGGCGGCGGCGCAGGCCCAGCGGGGCGAGGCCGGCGGCGATGGCGCCCGAGGAGACCAGGACGATCTCGCGTTCCCCGCCGCTGCGGACCTTGGCGAGGACATCCACCAGCGCGTCCACGCGGTCCGCGTCCAGGCCGCCCGAGGCGGTGGTCAGCGAGGAGGACCCGACCTTGACGACGATCCTGCGGGCCTCGCCCACGGCCTGCCTTGCCCCTGCCACGTCGCCGTCCGTCCCCTCGCGTCGATTCGGTCCCTCACCAGGAAATCTACGGGACTGCCGGACGGGGTGCGGCGCCGGTCCACGCTACGGACGGTGCCGTCCGCGTCACGGGAGCGGTGCCGTCCGCGTCACGGGAGCGCTGCCGGCGTCGTCAGGGGAGCGGTGGCGGCGTCGTCGCGGGAACACTGCCCCGTCGCGTCGCCAGGGTGGCAATGCCACCGCCGTCACGGGAACGCTGCCCCGGTCGTCACGGGAACGCTGCCCCAGTCGTCACGGGAGCGCCGCCTCCGTCGTTACGGCAACGCCGCCCCCGTCGTCACGGGAACGCCGCCCCCGTCGTCACGGCAGCGCTGCCGCCCTTCCTCGACTCCACAACGCGACCTTTCCCCCTTGTCGGGCCTCTTCCCCGACCTTCTTCGACCCCGCCCGCGACAGGAACAGGATCTTCCGCTACGGTCCACGACACGCGAGACGGTAACCGCCCCCACGCCCCTGCGACACGCGCGTGTCGTAGAGAGGTCGCCGCGCGTTAACCCGGACGGCCGACCTGCGCCGACCCGACGCTCCTGGAGTGACCGCAGTGCCCGTACCTCTCCCCCGCCCGCAGGCCCTCCTCAAGGGGCTGGTCACCGTCGTCCTGGCCGCCGCGTTCGCCGCACAGGCGGTCGCGGCGCTGCTGCCCCACGTCCCGCTGCTGATCGCCGCGACGGCCGTCTCCCTGGCCACCGAGGGCGTGCTGTACCGGTGGCAGCGCGGGGTGCTGTCGCTGTTCGCCAAGTCGCACGCCGACATCACCGTGCGGCACGTCCTGCGGGACCTGCTGCTGGTCGTGGCCCTGCTGCGGCTCGGCGAGCAGGACCGGGAGACGGTGTACGCCCCGCTGGTGGCCGGGCTGCTCGTCTTCTACGCGCTGCACTGCGCGATCCAGGCGGTCTCCGTGCTGGTCCGCCGCACCCGCACGCTGCCCGTGGTGACCCGGAACATCGACGCCTCGGCGCTGCGGCTGTCCCCCGCCCCGTCCGTGCTGCTGCGCCGCCCCGGCCACCGGCTGCTGGTGTTCGGCCTGCCCGCGACCGCCGGGCTGCTGGCCAGTGCGCCGGGCGACCGGCCGGTCTACGCGGCGGCGGGCATCGCGCTCTCCCTCGCCCTCGGTCTGACCGGCCTCGCTGCGCTGCTCCTGCGCCTGCTGCCGGGACGCCGCCCGGCGGACGAGCAGGAGGTGCTCGACTGGTTCGACGCCTGGCTGGCCACGTACCGGCCGACCGCCGGCCTGTACTTCTCCGGCGGTGCCGCCTCGGCCTACCAGGCGAACATGTGGCTGGAGCCGCTCGCCGGGCTGGACGGCAGGCCGGTCATCATCCTGCGCGAGCGGTTCATGGTGCAGAAGATCGCGGCGACGGACATCCCCATCGTGTGCCTGCCGAAGGTGTCGACGCTGATGCGCCTGGAGCACTCCACTCTCCAGGTCCTCATCCACCCGTCGAACTCCGGCAAGACCTCCCAGGTGCTGCGCATCCCCACGATCAAGCACACCTTCGTCAACCACGGCGAGAGCGACAAGCTGTCGTCCTGCAACCCGTACGCGAAGGCGTACGACGAGGTGTGGGTGGCCGGGCCCGCCGCGCGCGAGCGCTACGCCCTGGCCGAGGTCGGGGTCGAGGACAAGGACGTGGTGGAGACGGGCCGCCCGCAGCTGGACGGCGTGCTGCCCTACGCGGGCCCGCCGGCCGGGCCGCGCACGACCGTGCTGTACGCGCCGACCTGGGAGGGCTGGGACGGCAATCCCGGCAACACCTCGGTGATCGCGGCCGGCGAGAACCTGGTGCGGGCGCTGCTCGCGGACCCGGGCGTGCGGCTGCTGTACAAGCCGCACCCGCTGACGGGCTCGGTGGACCCGCGCGCGGGCGCGGCCGATCTGCGGATCCGGGAGCTGATCCGGGCGGCCAACCGGGAGCGGGCGGGCGCACGCACCTCGGACAGCGCCGAACTCACCCTCCGCACCGCAGAGCTGGACCGGCTCACCACGTCGGTGTTCCGGGCCGGGGCCGACACCCTGGAGCGGATGCTGGTGCAGTCGGCGCCGGAGCCGGGCCGCGCGGAGGCGGTGGCGCGGGCGACGGCCGCGTGGGAGGAGGCGTACTGGTCCTCGCTGCCGGAGGGTGCGCACCAGATCATCACGGACGCCCGGCCCACGCTGTACTCCTGCTTCAACGTGGCCGACCTGCTGATCAGCGATGTGTCGAGCGTGATCAGCGACTTCCTCGCGAGTGCGAAGCCGTACGCCGTGGCCAACACCAGCGGGCTGTCCGAGGACGCCTTCCGGGTGGCGTTCCCGACGGTGGTGGCGGCGACGGTGCTGACGCCGGACGCCGCCGGGGTGCCGGACCTGCTGGACGCCGTCCGGCACCCGGAGCGCGACGAACTGGCCGAGGCGCGAGCCGAGTTGAAGCTGCGGCTGCTCGGCCCGGCGGAGCCCTCGTCACAGGAGCGCTTCAACGACGCCGTCCGGGCGCTGTGCGGGGCGGCCCGGGACCACAGGGCACGGGTGGCGGAGCGGCTGGCCGCGGTGCCCGGTCAGCGCACCGCGGCCGAGGTCTCCACCGCGCCGCGTTGAGCGGCACCGCGCCGCAGGTCCCGACCGCACCACGTCGAGCGGCACCGCGTTCCAGGTCGCGCCCCCACGCGCCGAGCGGCATCGCGACGGGGGCCCCGACCGATCGCGTCGAGCGGCACCGCGACCGAGGTCCCGACCGCACCGCGTCGGGCAGCGGCACGTGCGGTCACGCCGCGTGCCGCACCTCGCGCGACGTCAGCACCCGGCGCGCCTTGCGCACCGCCCGGCGCATGAAGGTGTCGACACCGCCCTCGCGGTAGCCCGGGAAGGCCCGGGCCTCCCGGGGCTCGGCGAGGTAGACCGCGTCGGGGACGCCGGCGGCGCGGTCCCGGAAGTGCGGGTAGGCCAGGTACACACGGCGGCCCTTCCTCTCCAGGAGGGCCGCCGCCTGCTTCTTGGCCTTGACGAACTTCACGACGTCCGGCAGCAGTTCGGGGCGCTGCTCGGCGACCAGGTGCAGCCGCAGCCGCTCGTGGACCTTGAGGCGCTGGGCGACACCCTCGGTCCAGTAGGTGTCCATCAGCGGCTTGGCGAGCTCGAACTTGTGCCGGCGGACCTCCTCGCTGTCCGTCAGGTACTTGGGTCCGAACTGCGGCAGCAGCGTGACGAGGAAGGGGCGGATCATCAGCTGGTCCCGCCGGCCGCCCGCGGGGACGAGATCGGCGATGAGCTCCATCAGGGCCCGCGCGGAGTCGAAGCGCAGCGTGTAACCGCCGCTCTTCGTCACGTGCTTGCCGTCGTCGCGGCCGACCAGGTAGTAGCAGGTGTGGTCGGCGACCACGGAGACGCCGTCCGCCCGCAGATACGCCTCCATGGTGAACAGCGCGTCCTCGCCGGTGAACAGCGACTCGTCGAAGCGCATGCCGTGCCGGTCCAGCAGGGCGCGGCGGAACAGCTTCTGCGCGCTGAGCGTGAACTTGATGTTGGAGGAGAAGACGTCCGTCCGCTCCACCGTCTTGCCCCACATGGACTTCGGCGCCGAGCGGTTGACGCCCTCGACCTTGCCGAGCACCACGTCCGTGCCGGCGCGGTCGGCCATGTCGACCATCCGCTCCAGGGCCTCGGGGCCCAGCCGATCGTCCGCGTCGAGGAAGAACACGTAGCGTCCGGTGGCCTTGCCCAGGCCCACGTTGCGCGGGCCGCTGGGGCCGCCGGAGTTCTCCTGCCGGATCACCAGCACATGCATGGGAGCCCGCGCGGCGAACTCCTCCAGGTACTCCCCCGTCCCGTCCGTCGAACCGTCGTCCACCGCGATGACCTCGACGCGCATCGGATCGATGGTCTGCGCCTCGACGGACGAGAGGCACTCGATCAGATACGGCATCGCTTCGTACGCCCCGATGATCACACTCACATCAGGCTGCGCAACGGCCACGTTTCCCCCTAGTCAATGGGATATTCCCCCCGTATCGCCTCATTCGCTACTTGATAGACGGGTGATCGGGGCAAGCGGTTGCCTCGGACACCCGTGTTAGTGGTTCAGGTCACAAAGTGAACGAACAGGAAACGGGGAAACGAAAGGGTTCGGCCCCGAGGAGAACTCCTCGGGGCCGACCTGTCTCACGCGGGGGCAGTTCAGCCCGTGCCGACTCCGTCCGTGTCACCGGCGGTCGACACCCGCTGCCCGGGCACGGCGTTCGCCAGCTCGGCCTCGCTCTCCGCGAGGGCGGCCACGTCCCGGGACTGCTGGCCGACGTTGCGCGCCTCGGCCTTGACCGCGAGGTTCGCGACGGCGGTGTTGAACTGCTCCAGCGAGGTCGGCTCGTCGGGGCCCAGCAGATACTGCTTGAGCTCCTTGCGGTCCCCGGCCAGCCGGTCGGCGTCCGGGGCGCGGACCGCGCCGAGCAGCTCGCCCAGCTCGGACGCGCTGTTGGAGAGGATCACCGCGGCACGCACCGCCGTGTTGTTCCGCTTGAACTCCTCGACGCCCACTCCGGCGGAGTCCGTGACCGCGTACGGCTTGCCGCTCGCGATGAAGTCGGACACCACGCTGGAGATGTCGGAGACCATCGCGTCGGAGACGTTGAAGCAGTCGTACAGCCGCGGTTCGGCTCCGGTGATGACGCGGTGCTCCCAGGACGGGAAGGAACGCCAGTAGGCGTCGTTCCACTCGGCGCGCAGCCGGGCGGCCTCCTCGTGCCGGGCGACGTCGATCAGCCCGTCACGGGTGGCCTCGGCCTCGTCGCCGCGGTCGCCGCCGGAGCCGGACAGCTGCGCGAGCCGGGCCTCGATCCGCTCCAGCTCGGCCTTGGCCTGCGCCTGGGCGGCGGTGTCGGCGATGAAGCGCGTGTTGATGGCGCGCTCCGCGGCGGCCTTCTGCACCAGGGCGGTGATCCGCCGGTGAGCGGCGCCGGCCTCCTTGCTGACGTTGCCGGTGAACGGGTGCGGCTTGTACAGGACACGGACCGGCGGGTCGGCCTGCACGAGCTGCTTCACGATGTTCTCGCCGGCCAGCACGACCGAGGTGTTGCCCGGGTTGCCGTCCCAGCCCTCCCAGGTGGGGGCGTACAGAACCGTGGGGATGCGGCCCTCGGGCACGCCCTGCCAGGTCTGGATCGGGGCGAGCTGCGGGCGGCCGACCTCGACGATGTCGTCGTCGCGGACACCGACGTCGGCGATGGCGTAGCGGTCGCGGCCCGCACGGCCGGCCGTCCACACCTCGTCGTAGACCTTGCTGTACGGGTTGACGCTGGCGAGCTTGTCGCTGTCGCCGTGGCCGATGAAGACGTGCTTGATGGTGGGCACGCGCAGCAGGTGGATGTTCTTGCCGACGTTGGCCGCGTAGAGCGCGACGCGCACCGTGGAGAGGTCCAGGTTCATCAGGTGCACCCCTCCGGGCACGCAGATGACGGGGACCGTGGTGGGCGCCAGATTGTTCAGGATCGCCCGCTCACGCAGGATGATCAGCGGCTTGGACTCCAGCTTCTCCATGGTGTCGAGCCACATGTTGACCTGGTAGGCGGAGTCCTTCGAACCCGAGAAGTACAGGACCGTCTCCGGCTTGTACTCGCCCAGCCAGTCGTCGACGGCGGCCAGGACCTTCTCTGCGTTCGGCGGGGTCTTCCGGCCGCGCACGTACGGCACGAGCGCCAGGACGTACAGGGTGGCCAGGGCCACGGTGATGCCGATGCCGATGAAGCCGACCAGGGCCGACTTGACCTGCGCGGCGACCAGGATGCCGACGACCGCCACGAGGTCGAGGTGGAGCATCTTCTCGGCGGAGCGGTGCAGCAGCCTGCGCGGCGGGGCGTCCGGGATGCGGATGCGCGAGGCCAGGTCGACGTTGCGGGTGGCGACCGGCATGCGGCGGCGGTTGCGGATCAGCTGGACCAGCGCGCCGTGCGGGGCCTGGAGACCGTAGAAGGCGATGAAGCAGGCGATCGCCCCGTAGTAGATCAGGTTGTCCGCGAGGGACAGCCGGGCCAGCAGCAGGACGAGCAGCAGCTGCCTTATCAGGAAGCGGATCGACAGACCGGCCCGCACCTTGCCGAGGCGGTTGATCAGGTAGCTGCCCTTGCGGTGCAGATAGTGGTCCGCCAGGTACGTCACGGCGGCCGCTGCCGCGAAGGCGGGAACGCTCGGGACGAGCGCGGCCAGCATGAGGGCGGGGAAGCCCGCCACCATGAGGATCGCCGCGGCCAGCTCGGCCGCGCTGCCCACCCGGGCGACGCGAATAGCGGTGGATATCACGGAGAAACCTGCTCTTGGGAGGGGTGTGCCGGTCTTGGTTCGAGAATGCGGCTGGTCTGTGAATATTCGCGAGACTGTATGGATTCAGGCCCCTGCGAACACTCCGATCGACGGCAAAAGCCGTGAACAGGAGGGCGCAGAGGCCTGAATTACTGAAGTCTATTTGGCGCCAATTATTACACGCCGTCCTGCCGGTCCAGCACCGTGGCCAGTGCCTGCTCGAAGCCGGTGGCCCGGGCCGCGCCGGCCGTCGGGTCCTGCTGGCGGACGTCGATGACGTGGCCGGTGAGCTCGGAGAGCAGCACGTCGAGGGAGGTGCGGGCCACGGCCTCGGAGGACAGCAGGGAACCCGAGGGCTCCTGGCCGAACGCCTTGGTGCGCATGGGCGTGGCGGTGCGCTCGGGGTTGATGCAGTTGACGCGGACGCCGTCGCCGGCCCACTCGTCGGACAGGGCCTGGGTGAGGTTCACCATCGCGGCCTTGGTCGAGGAGTACAGGCTGTACTCGGCACGGCCCCGGGTGTAGCTGCTGGAGGTGTAGAGCAGCAGCTGGCCCTTGGTCTCGGACAGGTACTTGTACGACGACCGGGCGATCTGCACCGGGGCCAGGTAGTTGACCTTCAGCGCCTCCTCGATGGTGGCGTTGTCGGTCTCGGCGAGCTTGCCTATGCGCAGCACGCCGGCGGTGTTGACCACGTAGTCGATGCGGCCGGTCTCGGCGTAGGCCTTCGACAGGGCGTCGTCGACCTCCTCCGGGTTCTCCACGTGGGTGCCGGTGGTGGAGCGGCCGAGCGCGTAGACCTTGGCGCCGTAGGACTCGGCGAGCTCGGCGATGTCCTTGCCGATGCCGTAGCTGCCGCCGAAGACGACCATGGTCTTGCCGGTCAGCAGCTCGCGGTAGGCCTCCTCGGAGACCTGCTCGGGGGCGGCGGTGGAGGCCAGCTGGAAGAGCTTGTCGGCGATGAAGACGTCGACGGGCTGGGTGACCTTCATGTTGTACTCGTCACCCGCGACGACGTGGATCGGCACGTCCGGCAGGTACTTGAGCACGACGGAGCAGTCGTCGGTCGCCTGGAAGTTGGGGTCGCCGGCGGCGACCTCGTAGGCGCGCTTGATCGTGGACAGCTTGAAGGCCTGCGGGGTCTGGCCGCGGCGCAGGCGGGAGCGGTCCGGGATCTCGGTGATGAACTCGCCGTCGTCGCCGTGCGTGCGCGTGACGATGATGGTGTCCGCGGACGGGATGGCCACGTCGACGGCCTGGTAGCGCTCCAGGGCGACGACGCAGTCGTCGATGACGCGCTGCGAGAGCAGGGGGCGCACAGCGTCGTGGAAGAGGACGTTGGCGTCCTCGCCCTCGGCCAGGCCCTCGCCCAGCGCGGCGATGGCGCGCTCGGTGGTCTCGTTCCGCGTGGAGCCGCCCTCGATGACCTTCGAGACCTTCTTCAATCCGGCCTTCGCGACGATCTTCTCGATGTCGGGCACGTAACCCGGCGCCATCAGCACGATGATGTCGTCGATCGAGTCGGCGTTCTCGAAGGTGGTCAGCGTGTGCTCGATGACTGCCTTGCCGGCGATCTTCAGCAGCTGCTTGGGGATCGACAGACCCACGCGCTGACCGGTACCACCGGCCAGGATCACTGCGGTGGTACGGGGCTTGGCTATGTGCTGGGACACAGGTGACCTACCTTGGGGCGACAGGGAACTTGGAAATGGTCCCACTTGTGGTTACCGCAATGCAAGGTGAGCGACCTCCACCGCATATGTGCGCGCAACCTCTCATTCACCTGGAGACGCCGCTCATTGCGAGACGGCTGCGCGAGCCCCGGGAAATGCGCTGTGAGTAACTGCACAGAAGCCCAGCGACAGCGGAGCCGCTCGGGGCGGCGGTGACCGAGGGGCCCTCACGGGCTCCTTGGGACGATGTCCTGTGCACGGTACGCGCTTTGACGGCGCCCCGTGCACCACGGCCGCCGCTCGCCCGGGCGGTCACGGGGGCCGCGGAGTGCGACTCCGCACTTCCCCGGGCCCGGGGCGGCACTCGTTCTTCATGCGGGCCGACCGCGAATACCGCTCTCCCGGCAGCTCATTGCCGCGGAATTCCTGGTTGCGATTGCGCAGCATTTCGGTCTCGGCATGAGCAATACACCAGCGGGACCAGGTCGGACTTCTCACACATCTCACACGTCCCGTACGACGAAGAGCCCGGGACTCCGAGGAGTCCCGGGCTCACGCGCCTCGCGGGCCGGGTCAGACGACCTCGACGCCCGGGTGCCCCGCCTCGACCCGCAGCCGCGCCAGGGTGCTCGGCGTCGAGGTCGGCTGCCGCACGGTGTCGACCACCCTGACCTGGGCGTCGATGCCGTCACGGCGGACATCGAAGAGGTGGTAGCCGCGGTGGGCGTCGAGCAGCTTCCAGTGCGGGTTGTCCGGGCGCCGCGGGTCCCACTCCTTGCGGAAGGCGGCCTGGTCCTGGTCGCCGTTGCTGGAGATGGAGGTGCCGACGAACTCGGCGCCGACGACCCTGGCGTCCGGGTCGGCGTAGTCCTCCTTGAGGTCGCTGATCATCGTCAGGTGCCGGTCGCCGGAGAGCACCACCGGGTTGCGGACCTGCCTGAACTCCTGGAGGAACCGGTTGCGTTCGGCCTGGTAGCCGTCCCAGGCGTCGTAGAACCAGAGCTTGCCCTCGCCCACCTGGAGGTCCGTCTCGGCCATCATGATCTGGGAGGCGATGAGGTTCCAGCGGGCGGGCGAGTCCTGCAGCCCGTTCAGCAGCCACCGCTTCTGCCGGGCGCCGAGCATGGTCAGCGACGGGTCCTGGGCGCCGGCCTGGCTGGTGGCCTGGTCGCTGCGGTACTGGCGGGTGTCCAGGACGTTGAGCCGGGCCAGGCGGCCGAACTCCAGGCGGCGGTACATCCGGATGTGCGGGCCGTCCGGGACGGCGGTGGCACGGACCGGCATGTGCTCGTAGAAGGCCTGGTAGGCCGCGGTCAGCCGGGCGACGAACGCGTCGTGCGGCTGCTTGTCCGGGTCCTGCGGGATCTCGCCGGCGAAGTCGTTGTCCACCTCGTGGTCGTCGAAGGTCACCACGAAGGGCGCGTTCGCGTGCATCGCCGCGAGGTCCGGGTCGGTGCGGTACTGCGCGTAGCGGTTGCGGTACTGGACGAGGCTGAGGGGCTCACCGGCGCCCTCGTGCCGCCGTACGCCCGTCGCCGAGGGCGTGGACTCGTAGATGTAGTCGCCGACGAACACCACGACGTCCGGGTCCTGGTCGAGCATGTCTGCGTATGGCGTGAAATAGCCGTGCTGCCAGTTCTGGCAGGAGGCGAGGGCCATGCGCAGGGAGCCACCGGAGCTGTGGGGGTGGGGCGCGGTACGGGTGCGGCCGACGGGCGAGAGCTGCCCGCTGGTGCGGAAGCGGTACCAGTACGTACGGTCCGCGCGCAGCCCGCGTACGTCCACGTGAACGCTGTGCCCGTACTCGGGCCGGGCCTGTGCGGTGCCCTCTCGGACGATTCTTCTGAACCGGGAGTCCTCGGCGAGCTGCCACTCCACCGGCACCGGCCGGTCGGGCATGCCGCCGCCGTTCAGCGGGTCCGGGGCGAGTCTGGTCCACAGCACGATGCCGTCCGGCAGCGGGTCGCCCGAGGAGACGCCGAGGCTGAACACACCGTCGGGCAACGGCGTCTCGGCCGCTCGGGCGGCGGCCGGGAGCCACAGCTGGGCGGAGGCCGCGGCGCCGAGCACCGCGGCTCCCGCGGTCAGAAAGCGGCGTCGGTCGGGGGATACTGCTCCGGTCATCGGCTGACTCCCTTACCTCGCTGGCCACATGGACACTGGGAAGCTTCACGCTCGTGGGCGGTCCGCCCGCTGAACGCCGGGGTTCACGTACATGACAACTAAGCAGACAAAGAGAGACTCGCCGCCAGCATCGGAACAAGCCGTTGCCGGGGCGAGTCTGACAGGTGATCAGTAACGGGTCAGCGTGCGAAACCCCTGCCGAGGGAGGAGCCGCTCGTGACCGTGCCGAGGGTCCCCGCGCCGAAGCTGAACGAGCCGGTCGCGGTGGGAGTGTTCACCGGGTTGGGGAACGCCCAGACGCCGCCGTCCCGGTTCTCGCCGGTGGCGCCGGCGAACAGCTCGGCCCGGCCGTCGCCGTTGACGTCGAGCAGGTTGGTGTCGGCGCCGAAGAAGTCGTTCTGCTCCGCGGTGCCCGGGACGTCCTTGGTGTTCTGGCTGATGCTGTAGGCGCCGTTCCCGGTGAGCCCGGACCCGCCGCCGCGCAGGACGGTCACCTGGCCGGCCGCGTACACCTCGCCGAGGTCCTCGCTCGCACTGCCGGTGGCGACGTCCGCGTAGCCGTCGGCGTTGACGTCACCGACGGAGATGCCCCCGCCGAAACTGTCGGACCACTCCGAGCTTCCGGGCACACCCGGGGTTTCCTGCGTGATGATCGTCGTACGGGAGGTGTCGGGTCCGTTCGCCGAGCCGTGCACCACACCGATCTGGCCGCCCTTCAGCAGCGGGTCGTCGAGGTCGACTTCGCCGAAGCCGTCGTTCGGGCGGCCGATGACGAGGTCGGCGTACCCGTCCTTGTCCACGTCGCCGACGCCGAGGCTCTCGCCGCCGCGCATGCGCGTGCCGTCGGGGTTGTTCACCGGGGCGGGGGCGCTCAGGCCGTCATGGGTGCCCCGCAGGAAGACCGCGCGCCGGTGCCGGTAGTCGGGGTCGTGCATGTCGTCGTCGCTGACGTCGTGGATGAGCGCGACCAGGTCCGTGATGCCGTCGTGGTCGACGTCCCCGGCCGCCACGTCGTCCGTGACGTACGCGGGCTCGATGGCCAGGGTCCGGCTCTTCGCGGCGCCCGTGATGCGGTCGAACGGCCCGGACAGCAGCCGGTTGCCGGTGGCGAGGTCCAGATGGCCGTCGCCGTCGAAGTCGCCGAGCGCCGGGGTCTCGGGGTCGACCCGGTCTTCCTCGGTGCCGGTGGCCACGGCCGTGCCGCCGGACAGGCCCTGCTTCCCGCCCCACAGCACGGCGAGCGTGCCGGCCGCCGTGACGTCTGCGACGCTCTCGCCCGGGGCGCCCACGACCAGGTCGGCGTAGCCGTCGCCGTCCAGGTCGCCGGCGGCGAGACCGTCGCCGTAGTCGTCGTTGGTCTCCGCGGCACCGGGTATGCCCGGGGTGTTCTGGCTGAGAACCTGCTTGTGGGTGAGGTCGAGGCCCTTGGCCGAGCCGTACACGACGGCCACGTAACCGGCCTGGGCCTGTCCGTCGACCTTTCCGCGCGGGGCGGCGACGGCCAGGTCCTGGTAGCCGTCGCCGTTGAAGTCGTCCTGGAGCCTCTCCGCGCCGGACGGAGCGGCCGGGGCGGCGTGTGCGGCCGCCACCGGGGTGGTCACGGCCGCGACGACGGCGATGGCCGCGGCGACCACTCGGCCGACCCTGCGCTTGCTCATGGACTGAGGCACGTCAACTCCGTTGATCCGCTGGGCAGTTACGGCGCGGCGGGGAACAAGATCCCTACCGGCGCCACCCTGTACGACTCACCGGAGAACGACTTGGTTGCGCCGAAGTCCGTTGCAATTTGCTGTTCGTTAACTCAGAACGGCTCGAAGTCGTCGAACTCCTGCTGCGCGTCGTCCCGCTCGGCCTGCCGGTCCTTGCGGCGCTGCGCGGCCGGCCGCTCCCCCTCGAAGCGGTGGTCCTCACCGCGCCGGCCGAGCATCTCGGCCCCGGCCGTCATGGACGGCTCCCAGTCGAAGACGACCGCGTTGTCCTCGGGGCCGATGGCCACGCCGTCGCCGCCCCGGGCGCCCGCCTTCACCAACTCCTGCTCGACACCGAGCCGGTTGAGCCGGTCGGCGAGGTATCCGACGGCCTCGTCGTTGTTGAAGTCGGTCTGGCGCACCCAGCGTTCGGGCTTCTCGCCCCGCACCCGGAACAGGCCGTCGGCCTCCTGCGCCACGGTGAAGCCGGTGTCGTCCACGGCCTTGGGCCGGATCACGATCCGGGTCGCCTCTTCCTTCGGCTTCGCGGCCCGCGACTGCGCCACGAGCTCGGCGAGCGCGAAGGACAGCTCCTTCAGACCCATGTGCGCCACGGCCGAGACCTCGAACACGCGGTAGCCGCGCGCCTCCAGGTCGGGGCGCACCATCTCGGCCAGATCCTTGCCGTCCGGTACGTCGATCTTGTTCAGGACGACCATCCGCGGCCGGTTGTCCAGTCCGCCGTACTGCCGCAGCTCTTCCTCGATGATGTCGAGGTCGGAGACGGGGTCACGCTCCGACTCCAGCGTCGCGGTGTCGAGGACGTGCACGAGCACACTGCACCGCTCCACGTGCCGCAGGAACTCGAGACCCAGGCCCTTGCCCTGGCTGGCCCCGGGGATCAGACCGGGCACGTCGGCGATCGTGTACACGGTCGAACCGGCCGTGACGACACCGAGGTTCGGCACGAGCGTGGTGAAGGGGTAGTCGGCGATCTTCGGCTTGGCGGCGCTCAGCACCGAGATCAGCGACGACTTGCCGGCGCTCGGGTACCCGACGAGGGCCACGTCGGCGACGGTCTTCAGCTCCAGGACGACGTCCCGCAGGTCTCCCGGCTCGCCGAGCAGCGCGAACCCGGGCGCCTTGCGCCGCGCGGAGGCCAGCGCCGCGTTGCCGAGCCCGCCCCGGCCGCCCTGCGCGGCGACGTACGACGTGCCGTGCCCGACCAGGTCGGCGAGGACGTTGCCCGCCTTGTCCAGCACGACCGTGCCGTCCGGCACGGGCAGCACGAGGTCCTGGCCGTCCTTGCCGGAGCGGTTGCCGCCCTCGCCGGGCTTGCCGTTGGTGGCCTTGCGGTGCGGGGAGTGGTGGTAGTCGAGCAGCGTGGTGATCGACTGGTCGACGGTGAGGATCACGTCCCCGCCGCGCCCGCCGTTACCGCCGTCCGGCCCGCCGAGGGGCTTGAACTTCTCACGGTGAACGGAGGCACAGCCGTGGCCTCCGCTACCCGCGGCGACGTGCAGCTCGACGCGGTCCACGAAGGTGGTCATGGTGTGTGCCTCCAGGTGCGTACGTATGTGTACGAGGTTGTACGGGGTTGCTCTCTGCGTAACACGCGAAAGGCGGACCCGCTTCCCGTGAGGGAAGTGAGGTCCGCCTCGCGAAAGCTTCCGATCAGGCGACCGGAACGATGTTCACGACCTTGCGGCCACGGTGGGTGCCGAACTGCACCGAACCGGCCTCGAGGGCGAACAGCGTGTCGTCGCCGCCACGGCCGACGCCGGAGCCCGGGTGGAAGTGGGTGCCACGCTGACGGACCAGGATCTCACCCGCGTTGACGACCTGACCGCCGAAGCGCTTCACGCCGAGCCGCTGGGCATTGGAGTCGCGACCGTTCCGGGTGGACGATGCGCCCTTCTTGTGTGCCATTTCTCCTCAGTCCCTTACTTCGCAGCCGCGGGGATCTCAGTGACCTTGATCGCCGTGTACTGCTGGCGGTGGCCCTGGCGACGGCGGTAGCCGGTCTTGTTCTTGTAGCGCAGAATGTCGATCTTCTGGCCCTTGTGGTGGTCCACGACCTCGGCCTGGACCTTGATGCCGGCCAGCACCCACGGGTCGCTGGTCACGGCGTCGCCGTCGACAACGAGCAGGGTCGAGAGCTCGACCGAGTCGCCAACCTTGGCAGTGGAAATCTTGTCAACCTCAACGATGTCGCCGACAGCAACCTTGTGCTGGCGACCACCGCTGCGCACGATGGCGTACACGCGGAACTCACTCTCTAGCTCGGGAAACGGCACCCCCGCAGGCCAGCCGCCCGACTCAGCAGGCAGCCTCTCCTGGCGCCCGGCGCCCGGAGGATGAGGTTTACGGGGATGTAGACGCGTCAATCGACACGCCGACGGTCAAGGTTACGGGGCCGCGGCCGAAGGGGTCAAACCGAGCCGGGCCCGTCACCTGTGCGACCGGTCACGCCGGTCGCACAGGCAGGGGAACTCAGCCCTCGTCGGTGGAGGCCGAGACGGAGGACGCGGACGATGCCGCCTGCTCCGCCGCCACGGTCTTCTTCGACGCGGTCTTCTTGGCGGCGGTCTTGGTGGTCTTCGCCGCCTTCTTGGCCGTCGTCTTCTTGGCGGCGGTCTTCTTCGCCGCCGTCTTCTTGGTGGTGGTGGCGGCCTTCTTCGCCGTGGCCTTCTTGGCCGTCTTGCGGGCCGTCTTCTTGGCGGGCGCCGATTCCTCGGCGGCCTCCTCGGTGACGGCGTCCGACGCGGGCGCCTGCGGGGCCTGCGCGGACACGGCCTCCTCCACGGCGGTCTCCTCGGACGCGGCCGACGGGACGACCACCACGGCCGTCTCCTCGGACGCCGTGGACACCGTGGGCTTGCGCACGGCGCGGCGGCGCGGACGAGCCGGGGCGGCGCTCTCCGCGGGCGCCTCGGCGACCGGCTCGGCGGCCTCGGCGCGCTCGGCCGCCTCGGTGGCCGCGGGCGCGGTCTCGGCGACCGTCACCACGGTCGCCTCGGCCCCCGCCGGGGAACCGGCCGGAGCGGACACCTTGCGGGTGGCCCGACGCCGGGTACGGCCCTTGGGCGCGGCCTCCTCGACCGAAGCGGCCTGCGCGGCCTCGACCACCGGGTCCTCCATGGCCATCGGCTCGGCATGGGCTTCGGCGGCCGACTCCGGCTGCACCGGACGGGCGACCTCCTGCTCGGCGGTCACGTCCTGAGCCGTCGGCGCCTCCGCCTCGGCCTGCTCGGCCCGGCCCCGGCCGCGCCGGGTGCGGTCCCTGCCCTGCTCTGCCTTCGGCTCGGCGGCCTCACCGCGCGGGGAGCCCGCCGGTGCCGACGCCCGCCGGCCGGACCGGCGACGCGACCGTCCGCGGCCGGCCGCGGCCTCCGCCTCGGCGGCGCTGCCGTACAGCTCCTCGTCGGGCTCGAAGGACGGCTCGGGCAGCGCGATCGGCTCGGCGGCCTCGGCTCCGACCTCGGCCTCGGTCTCGGCCTCCTGCTCGGCGGTCTCGACGGCCGCCTCGTGCACGTGCGGCTGCTCGGCGGCGCCGGCACGCGCGCGCTTCTTGCGCTTGCCGCCGCCCCCGGCGGCCGTCGGCTGCTCCATGTGCACGATGACACCGCGTCCGTTGCAGTGGACGCAGGTCTCGGAGAAGGACTCCAGCAGGCCCTGCCCGACCCGCTTGCGGGTCATCTGCACGAGCCCGAGCGAGGTCACTTCCGCGACCTGGTGCTTCGTACGGTCCCGGCCCAGGCACTCCAGCAGGCGCCGCAGCACCAGGTCCCGGTTGGACTCCAGCACCATGTCGATGAAGTCGATGACGATGATGCCGCCGAGGTCGCGCAGCCGCAGCTGACGCACGATCTCCTCGGCCGCCTCCAGGTTGTTCCTGGTGACGGTCTCCTCGAGGTTGCCGCCCTGGCCGGTGAACTTGCCGGTGTTGACGTCGACGACGACCATCGCCTCGGTCCGGTCGATCACCAGCGAACCGCCGCTGGGCAGCCACACCTTGCGGTCGAGGGCCTTGGCGAGCTGCTCGTCGATCCGGTAGGTGGCGAAGACGTCGACCTCGGAGGTCCACTTCGACAGCCGCTCGGCGAGGTCCGGCGCGACGTGCGAGACGTACCCGTGGATGGTCGACCACGCCTCGTCACCGCTGACGACGACCTTGGAGAAGTCCTCGTTGAAGATGTCGCGCACGACCCGGACGGTCATGTCCGGCTCGCCGTACAGCAGCGTCGGAGCGTTGCCGCCCTTGGCCTTCTTCTGGATGTCCTCCCACTGCTGCTGCAGCCGCTCGACGTCCCGGCGCAGCTCGTCCTCGCTCGCGCCCTCGGCGGCGGTGCGCACGATGACGCCCGCGTCCTCGGGGACGATCTTCTTGAGGATGGTCTTCAGCCGGGCCCGCTCGGTGTCGGGCAGCTTGCGGCTGATGCCGGTCATGGAGCCCTCGGGCACGTACACGAGGTAGCGGCCCGGGAGGGAGACCTGGCTGGTCAGGCGGGCGCCCTTGTGACCGATCGGGTCCTTCGTCACCTGGACGAGCACGGACTGGCCGGACTTCAGGGCGGACTCGATGCGGCGCGGCCCGTGGGCCATGCCGAGCGCCTCGAAGTTGACCTCACCGGCGTACAGGACGGCGTTGCGGCCCTTGCCGATGTCGATGAAGGCGGCCTCCATCGACGGCAGCACGTTCTGCACCTTGCCGAGGTAGACGTTGCCGACGTACGAGGTCGCCTGCTCCTTGTTGACGTAGTGCTCGACGAGCACGTCGTCCTCGAGGACGCCGATCTGCGTGCGGTCGCCGTGCTGGCGGACGACCATGACACGCTCGACAGCCTCGCGGCGGGCCAGGAACTCGGCCTCGGTGATGATCGGCACGCGCCGACGGCCCTGCTCGCGGCCTTCGCGGCGGCGCTGCTTCTTGGCCTCCAGACGGGTCGAGCCCTTGATGGACTGCACCTCGTCGGACGGCTCGGCCTTGGGGCGGGGCTCGCGGACCTTGACGACCGTGCGCTCGGGGTCGTCGTCGGAGGGCTCGGATTCGGTGCCGGAGTCACCGGCGCGGCGACGGCGGCGCCGACGCCGGCGGCTGCTGCTGGAGCCGCCTCCGCCGGACTCGTCGCGGTCGGTGGCGTCGTCGGAGTCCTCGTCGTCCTCCTCGGCGTCCTCGGTGTCCTGCCCGGCGGCGGCCTGCTCGGACTCGGCGTCCGAGGCCTCGCCGCCCTCTCCGTCGGCGTCGGCGGACTCGCCACGCCGACGGCGGCGACCGCCCCGGCGACGGCGGCGGCGCGAGCCGGTGCCCTCGGACTCGTCCTGGTCGTCCTCGTCGGCCTGATCCTCGGCGGACTCGTCGGCCTCCTCCGGCTCATCGGCGGAGGTGTCGGCGGCGGCGGTCTCGGGGGCCTGGGTCTCGGGGGCCTGGGTCTCGGGGGCCTGGGTCTCGGGCTCGTCGCCGGCACCCCGGCGACGGCGCCGACGGCGGGAGCCGCCGGTCTGCTCCTCGCGCTGGGCCTCGGCCGGCGAGGACTCCTCCGCCTCCTGCGGCTCATCGGCCCCCGCGGCCTCGGCGGCGGCCGCGGCAGCGGCCCGCTCCGGGGTCTGGAACTGGGGCTCGGTGAAGACGGGCGCCTGGAACAGCGCGACGGCGGGGCGCCTCGGACGCGACGTCGGCTCGCTCTCGCCGTCGGCCGCACTCGCGGTCGCCCGGGCGGCGGCCTTCGAGGCCCTCGTGCCCTTGGCGGGCTGAGCGGGCTCGGCGAAGCCACTGGCGGCCCGGCGCACGACGCGGCGACGGCGCCGCGGTCCGGCCTCTTCGGCCGACTCGGCGGCAGCCTCGTCCGCTGCGGTCTCGGCGGGGGCGTCGGCAGCGCGGGCGGGCTCGGCGGCAGCGGTCTCGGAGGCGGTCGCCTCGGACGCGCGGGCGGGCTCGGCAGCGGGGTTCTCGGTCATGGATGCCTTCGCCTCCTCGGCGTTGCCTTCCACCGCGTCCGCGGCGGAAGGCGCCCCGGCGGGCGCGGACGCCCGCCGCGAGGCACGCCGGCGAGTCCGACGCGGAGCAGCCTCTTCAGCGGCCTCGGCACCTTCGGCGGCGCCGTCGGCCACGACCGCCGGCTCCGGGGCGTCGGCCACGGCCGGAGCGGCGACGGTCTCGGCCGCCTCCGCCGGAGCGGCGACGGTCTCGGCGGTCTGCGCCGGAGCGGCGGTCGGCGAAGTCACGGTGCGGGTGGCGCGACGCCGGGTGCGCTTGGGAGCGGCGTCCTCGGTCGCATCGGCGGACGCGGCGGCGGTGACGGCCTCGGCGGGCTCGGACGCGGCGGGAGTACCTGCGGCCGCCGTGACCACGGTCTCGGCGGCCTCGGCCGCCTCCGGAGCCCCGGCGGGCGCGGAGGCACGGCGCACGGCGCGACGCCGCTTGGGCGGGGCGGGCGCGGCGGCCTCGTCGCTCTCGGCGGCCTCGGGAGCCTTGTCCGCCTCGGCGGTGGCTTCCTCGACCTCGTCCGTCTCCACGACGTCGGCCGCGAGATCCTCGGCCTCGGCGGCCGCTATGGCCGGCGCGACGGTCTCCACCGGCGCGTCGGAGGCACCGGTGGGCGGACCCGCCGGGCGGGACGCGGCACGCCGCCGCCGGCGCGGCGGCAGGGTGTCGCTGGGAGTGTTCTGTTCGGAACCCTCTGTGGGTTCGGTCGGTTCGAGCATGCGGGCTTATCTCCCGTCAGGCTCCCGGGCGCCGCGCCTGGTCCGGCAGTGCCGGTGACGTCCGCGGCGCGCGCTGTGCGCGTTCGCCGCCGTCCGGGGCGCGGGCGCCGCACGGGAGCTCTCTGTGTCCTGTCTCGCCGGTTCCGTACGCCGAATGCGTACGGCCTGGCGAAAGTCTTCTGGTCGGTGCGCTGCCCGACCCAGGTGGCTCCCGAGTCCGAGGGCGGCGCTACGACGTCCGTCCCTACGCGGGACCTTCCTTACGCCGACGCCGTCGCGGCGGCAGTCGGTTCGGCCGTTGAGTGGGCCTCGACTGCCTCGCGGTCGGGCGCGAGCGGGTCGGTCACCGTGCCGGTCTCTGCATCGAACAGCCCCTGCGCCAGCCTGGTCACCGCAGCGGGGACCGGCGGCGCCAGGTCGGCCACGGCGCGGAGACCGGACAGGACGTCGTCGGGTCGTACGGCAGGCGTCACGTGCCGAACAACCAGCCGCAGTATCGCACAGGGCTGGTCGGTCGGCCTATCAGCCTGCGAACTGTGCGTTTCCTCCGGGCCGCGGACCTCCAGGCTCGCGACCGCGGAACGGGCGTCGAACGTACGGACGCCGTTCTTGGCGAGGCGCTGGACCTCGACGGTCTCGGCCGCGTTGAAGGCGTCCGCCGCCCGGCGGGCCTCCTCGACCGGCACTCCGTCCAGCCGGAGCTCCCATACGGAAGCCGTCAGCCGGTCGGCGAGTCCCGAGGTGCGGGCCTCGACCGCCTCGGTGATGTCGAGCCCGGTGGGCAGCGACTCGTCGAGGAGGGCCCTGAGCTGCTCCGGGTCGCGCGGTGCGGTGAGCGCGATCTCCAGGTACTCCGCCTCACTGCCCGTACCGGTGGGTGCGGCATTGGCGTACGACACCTTCGGGTGCGGTGTGAAGCCGGCCGAGTAGGCCATCGGCACCTCGGCACGGCGCAACGCACGCTCGAAAGCGCGCTGGAAGTCACGGTGGCTGGTGAACCGGAGGCGGCCGCGCTTGGTGTAACGCAGTCGGATGCGCTGCACCGCGGGTGCGGGCGGCGGGCCTTCGGGCTGTCGCTTGCCCAGTGTCGTTCAGTCCTTCGTGAGAGCGGTCGTACTGCTACCAAGAGTACGTGCCTCGCGCCCCGATGGTTCCCTCCGGCCGACCGGCTGCGGCTGCCGCGGCTCGCCGAAGAGCATCCGCCGGAAGTCGGCGCGGGCCTGACGTACGGACTCCCGGGCGGCGGTCAGCGCCTGCCGGGTGGCCCGTCCCACGCTGCGGGCGGCCTCGGCGGCGGGCCGCAGGACGGTGGCCCGCACGACGTGCCCGACGGGCGTCAGCACGCTGCGGTACACCCACCGCACCGGTTCGACGAAGATCCACCGGAGGAGGGTGCCGAGGAAACGCCCGACGGTGAGCGAGATGTGCCCGGCGACGCGCCAGGCGTGGCCCAGGGCGTCCCACACCTCCCGGCCGATGACGGCCAGGACCCGTCCGACAGGCGTGAGGATCCACCGCCAGAGGGCGAGCGCGGGCAGGACGAGCAGGATGCGGGCGATCCAGTAGAGGGTCATGCCGATGCCGGTGACGATCATGCTCACCAGCCGCACGAGCCCCTTGCCGCACCAGACGACCGCGCGGCCGACGGGGGCGAGCAGCCAGGTGTACAGCCAGACGGCGGGTACGACGACGAGGTACCTGGCGAGCCAGGCCACGACCGTCCAGACGCCGATGCCGAGCGCGGCGAGCCCGGCGCCCAGCCCCTTCAGGACCCATGCCACCGCGTGCCCGACGGGCGTCAGCAGGTGGGCGTACACCCAGCCGAGCGCGGCTCCGACGCCCCTCGCGAGCCAGGCGACGGCCGCCCCGACACCCCGGGCGAGCCAGGCGAGCGCGTGCCCCACCGGCGTCAGGACACAGCGGTACAGCCAGACCAGAGGCACGACGAGGACGACGTTCCCGAGCCATCCGAGGGCCTTGCCCACCGGGACCACGACATAGCGCCACAGCCCCACGAACGGCCAGACGAACACCGCCCGGCCGAGCCAGAGCAGCGCCCGGCCGAGCGGCCGCAGCAGCGCGTCGTTCAGGAACCGGCCGGTGACGACGAGCGCGTCCCACAGCATCCGCACGGGGACGACGAGGACGAGCACGATGATCCGCACGGGAATCCGGATCGCGACGGCGAGACAGCCCTCGACCGCCTCCGGCTCGCGCCGGACCTGCGGTTCGGCCGGCCGTTTGCCCAGATCGACCCGTGCCTCAAAGCCCTCGCGGGGGCGCTTCTCCAGATCCATACCGTCGTAGACGCCCTCAGAGGCCCGTCCGGATCCAGCACCGCACAACCCCGCCCCGTTCTCCCGCGATTCCTCCACTCGGCCGCAAGATCATACGGCTCACGCGCGGGTGATCCGCGCCTGCAGCAGCCGGGGCGACCCCTCGAAGCCGCTGCGGGCGTACGCGGGGACGGCCCGCGAGCTGGAGTGCACGGTCACCCGCTCCAGGCCGAGCCCGCGGGCCTCGTCCAGGACGGCCCGGACGAGCCGCCCGCCGAGTCCGCCGTCACGCGCCTCGGGTACGACGTACACGCACTGCAGATCGCCGGAGGCACGCCGCGGCGACCGGGGCGTGGGCACCCGCTGCACCATCGCGAGCCAGGCCATGCCGATGACCCGGTCGTCGCGGACGACCACCGTGCAGTGGTGGGTCCGGGCGTTCTCCTGCGCCCAGGCGACGAAGTGCCGTACGAAGTCGTCGGGTTCGCCGAGGTCCGCCGAGCCGTTCTCGACGAGCCACTCCCACCTCAGGGCGGCCACGGCCGCGAGTTCGGCGGGGCGGGCGGGGCGGATGCCGATGTTCTCCATCAGAGCATGGTGGGGTATCAGAGCATGGTGGGCTCCACTGCCCCGTCCGTCTCCCAGCGCAGCAGATCTCCCGGCTGGCACTCCAGCACCTCGCACAGCGCGGCGAGGGTGGAGAAGCGGACCGCCTTGGCGCGGCCGTTCTTGAGGACGGCCAGGTTGGCGGGGGTGATGCCGACCCGTTCCGCCAGTTCGCCCACGGACATCTTGCGTTTGGCCAGCATCACGTCGATGTCGACGGCGATCGGCATCAGATGACCTCTTCCAGCTCGGCCCGCATTCGGGCCGCCTCGATGTCGCGTGCGACGGCCTGCGCGAGCAGCATCCGCAGCACGAGCACGACCAGCGCGACGCCCAGCACGGCCATCACGACCCCGCACAGCAGAAGGACCACCCCGGGAGCCACGGCCTCGCCCGGCGCGAGCACGACCGCGAGCGCGAAGACCAGCAGGGCGGCCGCAACGAACGCGCCGATCACGATGTGCACGTAGCGGAAGGCAGCGGTGGAGAACACCGTCCCGCGACGCACCATCGTCACCAGCCGCCACACGCAGACCACGACGACCTGGGCCGTCACGATACCCAGGATCGTGATCACGAGGATCGGGGTGCGCAGATACGCGTACTCGGGCCTGAGCCCGTTCATGTCGACGGCCAGCAGCGGCACCATCACCGCCTGCACGAACAGCGACCCGGCGAGCAACACCACGAGCACCCCGCGCAACGCCGCCACCGCCAGCTTCCCCATCACCACTCCCTCGATCGAGCCACGATGGAAATCTATCGAGATTCGATAGGCTACGCAAGGAGTCCACCCCCCTCACTGCCCCGTCTTCCACGACGAGCACGGTGAGCGGCCCACCGGGGTGTCCCACCCGTGACACCGTGGCAGGAGGTATGCATGCCCGGCACCCGACCGAGGAGGACGGCAGTGGACTGGCGCGTATTCGCACGGGAGATGGCCTCCATGGCGCGTGACCTGCTCGCCCAGGACTCCGTCGGCACCACGCTCGAACACATCACCGGAGCGGCCACGCAGCACGTGGCAGGGTGCGACGCGGCCGGCATCCTCCTCCTGCACGGCAAGCGCGTGGAGACGCTCGCACCCACCCACGACCTGGTCGTCGAGAGCGACCAGCTCCAGGAGCGCCTCGCGGAGGGTCCCTGCTTCGACGCGGCCCGCACCAGCACCAGGGAGCGCGTGTTCCGCGTCTCCGACTTCACCACCGAGCAGCCCCGCTGGCCCGCCTACGCCGCGCGCGCCCGCGACCTGGGCGTGGGCAGCATGATGGGCTTCTTGCTCTACACCGACGACGAGGATCTCGGCGCGCTCAATCTGTACTCCCACCGGGCCGGGGCCTTCACGGACGACAGCGAGACCGCCGGCTGGCTGCTGGCCTCGCACGCGGCCGTGGCCTTCTCCAGCGCCCGCAGCCACGCCCAGATGGAGCAGGCCATGGCCACACGCCACCTCATCGGCGAGGCCATGGGCATCCTCATGGGCAGCCACCGCCTCACCGAGGAGCAGGCCTTCGACGTGCTGCGCCGCTACTCGCAGGCGAAGAACATCAAGCTCCGCGAGGTCGCCCGGCGGGTCTGCGAGGAGGGCCGCCTGACCTGACGGCTCCCCCAGCACACATTCTGAACTGGGGGAACCTGACCGAGTCGGCCCCCCAGGGGAGCGTCACCAACCCGGCCTGCTGAGCGGGTCCCCCACAGGACGGACCTCTCACCTACCGGGGTCCGACGGGTGGGGTGGCACCGCGCGACGACGTCATCGAGCGCCGACGCCACTGAGCCCCCTCCGGGTCGAAGGGGGCTCAGTGGTCACCGGAATGCTTCGGTCAGGCTCCGAGAAGGAGCGCCTCACTCATCTCAGTGCGCATGCCCGCTCGGCGCCGGTGCCGCGTTCTTGACCGTCAGGGGCAGCAGCTTCTTGCCCGTCGGGCCGATCTGGATGCTGGTGTCCATCTGCGGACACACCCCGCAATCGAAGCACGGTGTCCAGCGGCAGTCCTCGACCTCGGTCTCGTCGAGGGAGTCCTGCCAGTCCTCCCAGAGCCAGTCCTTGTCCAGCCCGGAGTCGAGGTGGTCCCAGGGGAGGACCTCCTCGTAGGTGCGCTCTCGGGTGGTGTACCAGTCGACGTCGACCCCGAACGGGACGAGGGCCTTGTCCGCGCAGGCCATCCAGCGGTCGTAGGAGAAGTGCTCGCGCCAGCCGTCGAAGCGGCCGCCGTCGTCGTAGACCGCGCGGATGACCGCGCCGATCCGGCGGTCGCCGCGGGAGAGGAGGCCCTCGACGATGCCGGGCTTGCCGTCGTGGTAGCGGAAACCGATGGAGCGGCCGTACTTCTTGTCGCCGCGGATCTTGTCCCGCAGCTTCTGCAGTCGGGCGTCGGTCTCCTCGGCGGAGAGCTGCGGGGCCCACTGGAAGGGCGTGTGCGGCTTGGGGACGAAGCCGCCGATCGAGACCGTGCAGCGGATGTCGTTGGAGCGGGAGACCTCGCGGCCCTTGGCGATGACCTTCGTCGCCATGTCGGCGATCTGCAGGACGTCGTCGTCGGTCTCGGTCGGCAGGCCGCACATGAAGTACAGCTTCACCTGGCGCCAGCCGTTGCCGTACGCCGTCGAGACCGTGCGGATCAGGTCCTCTTCCGAGACCATCTTGTTGATGACCTTGCGGATGCGTTCCGAGCCGCCCTCGGGGGCGAAGGTCAGGCCGGAGCGGCGGCCGTTCCTGGTGAGCTCGTTCGCCAGGTCGATGTTGAAGGCGTCCACGCGGGTGGAGGGGAGCGACAGGCCGATCTTGTCGTCCTCGTAGCGGTCGGCGAGGCCCTTGGCGATGTCGCCGATCTCCGTGTGGTCGGCGGAGGACAGGGACAGCAGGCCGACCTCCTCGAAGCCCGTCGCCTTCAGGCCCTGCTCGACCATGTCACCGATGCCCGTGATGGAGCGCTCGCGCACCGGGCGCGTGATCATGCCGGCCTGACAGAAGCGGCAGCCGCGGGTGCAGCCGCGGAAGATCTCCACCGACATGCGCTCGTGGACCGTCTCGGCCAGCGGAACCAGCGGCTGCTTGGGGTACGGCCACTCGTCGAGGTCCATGACGGTGTGCTTGGAGACCCGCCACGGGACCCCGCTGCGCTTCGGCACGACACGGGCGATCCGGCCGTCCGGCAGGTACTCGACGTCGTAGAAGCCGGGGACGTACACCCCGCCCGTGCGCGCCAGGCGGAAGAGGAGTTCCTCGCGGCCGCCGGGGCGGCCCTCGGCCTTCCAGGCGCGGACGATCGCGGTGATCTCCAGGACCGCCTGCTCGCCGTCGCCGATCACGGCGCAGTCGATGAAGTCGGCGATCGGCTCGGGGTTGAACGCCGCGTGGCCGCCGGCCAGGACGATCGGGTCGTCCAGACCGCGGTCCTTGGATTCCAGCGGGATGCCGGCCAGATCGAGCGCGGCGAGCATGTTCGTGTAGCCCAGCTCCGTGGAGAAGGACAGGCCGAACACGTCGAAGGCCTTCACGGGCCGGTGGCTGTCGACCGTGAACTGCGGGACGTGGTGCTCCCGCATGAGCTCCTCGAGGTCCGGCCACACGCTGTAGGTGCGCTCGGCGAGGACGCCCTGCTGCTCGTTGAGCACCTCGTAGAGGATCATGACGCCCTGGTTGGGCAGACCGACCTCGTAGGCGTCCGGGTACATGAGCGCCCAGCGGACGTCACAGGAGTCCCAGTCCTTGACCGTGGAGTTGAGCTCTCCGCCGACGTACTGGATCGGCTTCTGCACATGCGGGAGCAGAGCTTCGAGCTGCGGGAAGACCGACGCAGCGACTTCGGCAGGCATGTCGCGCACCTTCGTGAGCTGGACTGAACTGACAGGGGTGACCATCCAGACTAACGCGATCGCGGGGAGCCTCTGTACGCCGGAAGGTCACAGGGCCGCCGCACCGTCCTTGATTCCGTCCCAGAAGCCGGGCAGCTCGGCCTCCGCGCGCACCGCCCGCTGCTCCTCGCGCTCATGGAGGAGGCCGTAGGTGAAGGCGCTCTCCCCGGCCGCGTGGGCGACCGCGGACAGTTCGCGCAGGGCCTGCCGGGCCATGACGCTGTCCTGGTGCTCGCCGAGCAGGTTCTGCAGCGCTTTCATGGACTTGACCATGGTCTTGGCGGGCTTGCCGAGGACGGGGTGGGCCGCCTCCGCCGCGTAGCGGGTGCGCTTGGCCTTCTTGCGTGCCTCGTGCAGTGCGACGTCCCGGTCGGTGCCGGGCTCCAGGTCCGCCGCCTGCGCGATCAGCCGGGACACCTTGCGGAAGTCCTTGCCCACGGCCTTGGCGATCGGTTTGCGGGGCTTCTTGCCGGCCGCCTTCAGCAGGGGCGGGTCGGCGATCAGTGCGTCCAGGGTGTCGAGGAGGGCCAGGTAGCGGCGGGAGTCCAGGACGCCGAGGAGACGGCCGCGGGCCCCGCCGTGCTCGGCGCTGGACCAGGAGTGCAGGCGCTCGGTGACCGGGCCGCGGACCAGGCCGGCGGGCACCTCGTCGACGGCCGCGGTCAGCCGCTCGGTCAGCACCTCGCGGTCCCGGTCCCGGCCCAACTCGCCGGCGAGCCACTTCAGCTCGTCGGCGACGGGGTCGGTGACGGCCCGGTCGAGGATCGCGCCGAACGACTTGAAGGTGCTGCGCATCCGGCGGGTGGCCACGCGCATGCTGTGCACGGAGTCCTCGGTGTCCCGGCGGACGGCGGGGTCGAGTTCGACGATCGCGTCCCGCTGGGTGCGCACGTAGGCCAGCACATGGTCTCCGGCTGTCACCGGCCGCCGGACGTGCGGGGACTTGCGCCGCTTGCCCGGCGCCGTCTCCTCCAGGGCGCGGGCCAGCTTCGACGACGACGCCGACGGCCGTACGCCCGCCTTGCGCAGCCGCTTGTCCACCTTGTCGAGCAGGGCCGGGTCTCCGCCGTCGGCGAGTTCCACCTCGACCTCGGTCCACTGTGCTTCGCCGCCGCGTCCCGTGAGCCGCTCGGCGTGGACGGTGTCCACGCTCACCTCGGCGAGCAGCCGGCCGTCGGCGTCGAGGAGGTGGCGTACGTCGCGGGCGGAGCGCAACCGGACCACCGGGAGCAGCTCGCTGTCGCGGACGCGGGAGCGGACCAGCGCTGCGAGGTCGTCGGGGAGGGTGTCGGAGAGCGGGGCGTGGATCTCGTCACGGATGTCCGGCGCGATCGGGAACTTCAGGTGCCAGCCGGCGTCGGAGCCGCCGGTGCGTCGGCGCAGGGTGACCGAGGACGCGGCGAGGCGCTCGTCTCCGGTGTCGTAGTAGGTGGCGTCGAGGTGGGCCACGCCCTTGTCGACCACGGCGGCGATCCCGCCGGCGCCGGTCAGGTCGGGGAGGCCGCTCTCGTCGGATTCGTACTTGCGCTCGATCTCGCGTTTCGTCTCCGCCATGAACCAAATCTAGTGGCTGACCGGCCGGGAGAGCAGTGGTTCGCGCCCCGGGGAGGGGCGCTTTCAGGTCGTCAGCAGGGCCCGCATCTCCTCGCCGTCCGGGAAGGGCGCGTCCTTCACCGTCCGGGACACGAGGTACACGTGGGCGTCCTCGAACTGGTGGTACGACAGCGGCTCCGGGCCCTGTCCGACGATCAGCACGTTGTGCTCCAGGCGCCAGCTGACGTACCGGGTCTGGAACCTGGGCTGCCGGATGTCGTGGTCCGGCAGGCCCAGCCGCTCGGTGAACTGCCGCACCACGGCGGCGAAGTGGGCGTCGAACTCCGGCCGCCAGGCGCCCTCCTCGCTGGTCCAGCCGGGTATCGGGCCCCAGCAGTCCTCGTCGAGCAGACCGCCGTCGACGGAGTAGAGGTAGGCGAACGGCAGGTGGAGCGAGCCGTCGCCGTCGCAGGTGACGAAGTGGCCCTGCGGGGTGATGTGGGTGGCGTCGGGGACGTCGGGTGCGTCCTCGTACGCCGGTTCCCGCACCGCCTGCGACCAGTCGGGCCAGCCGGCTTCCCGCATCCGCGCCTCGACGGCGTCGTCGTCGGTCAGGTCCAGCTCCGCCAGTGCGAGGAGATGGCTCACCAGTTCCTCGGTCACCGGGCACAGGGCGACGTGCTCCCCGGACATTCCGCTCCCCCGTTCGGGCCGCTAGGCCGACATCGGCCGCTGCACCCGGATCGACTGCAACAACCCCACCGCTATCCACACGGCGAACATCGATGATCCTCCGTAGGACACGAAGGGTAGCGGCAGGCCCGTGACGGGCATGATGCCGAGTGTCATGCCGACGTTCTCGAACGTCTGGAAGGCGAACCAGGCGACGATGCCCGCGGCCACGATCGTGCCGTACAGGTCTGAGGTCTCCCGGGCGATGCGGCAGGCCCGCCACAGGAGGATGCCGAGGAGCACGATGATCAGGCCGCCGCCGAGGAAGCCCAGCTCCTCTCCCGCCACGGTGAAGACGAAGTCCGTCTGCTGTTCGGGCACGAACTGGCCGGTGGTCTGCGAGCCGTGGAAGAGGCCGGAGCCGGTCAGCCCGCCCGAACCGATGGCGATGCGGGCCTGGTTGGTGTTGTAGCCGACGCCGGCCGGGTCGAGCTCGGGGTTGGCGAAGGCCGCGAAGCGGTTGATCTGGTACTTGTCGAGGATTCCGATCTGCCAGACGGTGACCGCGCCCAGGGTGCCCGCGCCGAGCAGGCCGAACACCCACCGGTTGGACGCCCCGGAGGCCAGCAGCACGCCGAGCACGATGATGACCATCACCATGACCGACCCGAGGTCGGGCATCAGCATGACGATCAGCATCGGCACGGTGGCCAGGCCGAGCGCCTGCACGACCGTGCGGTGGTCGGGGTACTGCTTGTCGCCCGCGTCGACCCGGGCCGCCAGCAGCATCGCCATGCCGAGGATGATCGTGACCTTGACGAACTCCGAGGGCTGGAGCGAGAAGCCGCCGGGCAGCTTGATCCAGGAGTGGGCGCCGTTGATCGTGGAGCCGAGCGGGGTGAGTACCAGCAGGATCAGCATCAGCGAGAAGCCGTACAGGACCGGGACGGCCGTGCGCAGGGCGCGGTGGCCGAGCCAGATCGTGCCGGCCATCAGGACGAGGCCGATGCCGGTGTTCAGCAGGTGCCGGACGAGGAAGTAGTACGGGTCGCCCTGGTTGAGCTCCGTGCGGTTGCGGGTCGCCGAGTAGACCAGGAGCGTGCCGAGCAGCGACAGGGCCACCGCCGACAGCAGGATGGGCCAGTCGAGCCGCCGCGCCACCGAGTCACGGGCGAGCAGTCGGGTCCAGCCGGAGCGCTCGGGCCCGTAGCCGGAGACCTGGAAGCTGTTCACTCCGCCGGTCATGCTGGGCACCTCCGGCTTCCCCGGCGGCGCCGCCGCCTTCGGGTGTCACGGTTCTCGGGTGACGGCGGGGCCGACGTGACCGGCTGGAGCGGGTCCATCGGGGCGTTCGGGTCCTTCTTGTCGGCCTTCTGGTCCTTGGCCGGGTCCTTCGGGACCTTCGGGGAGGCGATGGTGCCGTCCGTCTTGACCTTCGGCAGGGCCTTCTGCGGGGTGGGCAGCAGCGCCTTCTTCGAGTCGATGGCGCCGTCCTCGGAGACGCCGTACAGCGCGTTGTAGATGTTGCGGACGGCGGGGCCCGAGGCGCCGGAACCCGTACCACCCTGGGAGATCGTCATGACGATCGAGTAGTCCTTGGTGTACGTGGCGAACCAGGAGGTCGTCTGCTTGCCGTAGACCTCCGCCGTACCCGTCTTGGCGTGCATCGGGATCTTGTCCTGCGGCCAGCCGCCGAACCTCCAGGCGGCCGTACCGCGGGTGGCGACTCCCGCGAGGGCTTCGTCTATCTCGTCGCGCGTCTTCTGCGTCATCGGCAGCTTGCCGTGCGACTCGGGCTTGATCGGCGTGACCGTCTTGCCGTCGGCGCTGATGACGGCCTTGCCCACGGAGGGGTTGTAAAGGGTGCCGCCGTTGGAGATGGCCGAGTAGATGGTGGCCATCTGGATGGGCGTGACGAGCGTGTCGCCCTGGCCGATGGAGTAGTTGACGGAGTCACCGGCGCGCATGCGGTTGCCTTCGAGGCAGTTCTCGTAGGCGATCTTCTCGGCGTAGCTGCCGCCCCGCTTGCCGGTGCGGCACCAGGCGTCCTTGTTGGCCTTCCAGTAGTTCAGCTTCCACTGGCGGTCGGGGACGCGGCCGGTGACCTCGTTGGGGAGGTCGATGCCGGTCTCCTTGCCGAGGCCGAACTGGTGGGCGGTCTTGTAGAACCAGTCGTGGGGCTTCTTCTTCGGCTTGGTGCCCCCGTCGCGCTTCCACTCCTCGTGGGAGAGGGCGTAGAAGACGGTGTCGCAGGACACCTCCAGGGCGCGGCCGAGGCTGATGGGGCCGTGGCTCTGGGACTCGAAGTTCTTGAAGACCTGGCCGCCGATCGAGTACGAGCTGGAGCAGTTGTAGGGGCCGTCGAAGGAGTACCCGGCGTTGACCGCGGCGGCCGTCGGGATGACCTTGAAGATGGAGCCGGGGGCCGACTGGCCCTGGATGGCGCGGTTGAGCAGCGGGTAGTTCGAGCTCTTGCCGGTGAGGCGTGTGTAGTCCTTGGCGGAGATGCCGCCCACCCAGGCGTTCGGGTCGTAGGTGGGGTTCGAGGCCATGGCGACGACGCGGCCGGTCTTTGCCTCCATCACCACGACGGCGCCGGAGTCGGCCTTGTAGTTGGTGCCGGTGTTGCGGTCGTGCTGCTTGCGGGCTTCCTTCATCGCCTCGTTCAGCTGGTACTCGGCGATGCGCTGGACCCGGGAGTCGATGCTGGTGACGAGATTGTCGCCGGGGTGGGCCGGGTCGGCCTCGGCCTGGCCGATGACCCGGCCGAGGTTGTCGACCTCGTAGCGGGTCACGCCGGCCTTGCCGCGCAGCGCCTTGTCGTACTGGCGCTCCAGGCCCGAGCGGCCGACCTGGTCGGAGCGCAGATACGGCGAGTTGGTGTTCTGCGCCTTCTTGATCTCCTCGTCGGTGACCGGGGAGAGGTAGCCGAGGACCTGGGCGGTGTTGGCCTTGCCCGGGCTCGGGTAGCGGCGCACGGCCTCCGGCTCGGCGGTGATGCCGGGGAAGTCCTCGGCGCGCTCGCGGATCTGCAGGGCCTGCTTGGCGGTGGCCTCGTCGGTGATGGGGATGGGCTGGTACGGCGAGCCGTTCCAGCAGGGCTGCGGCGTCTTGGCGTCGCACAGCCGGACCTTCATCTGGACGTCCTCGGGCGTCATGCCCAGGACCCCGGCGAGCTTGGTGAGGACTTCCTTGCCGTCGTCCTTCATCTTCAGCAGGTCGGTGCGGGAGGCGGAGACCACCAGCCGCGTCTCGTTGTCCGCGATCGCCACGCCCCGCGCGTCCAGGATCGAGCCGCGGACGGCCGGCTGGACGACCTGCTGGACGTGGTTGCCCGAGGCCTCCTTGGCGTAGGCGGCGCCCTCACGGATCTGGAGATACCACAGACGGCCGCCGAGGGTGAGCAGGAGGGAGAGGACGAGGACCTGGATGACGACGAGCCGGATCTGGACCCGTGAGTTCCTGCCGGTCTCGGGAATGTTGGTCACTGCGGCTGCCTCCCCCTCTCGGTGCGCGTACGGGTGTGCGGGTGCGACCGTGCGTCCGGGCACGGATGTGCGGATACGAGTGATGAACGACGGGCCCATGACCAGGCGTTCCTACTGGACCGACCCGTTCGGGTGAACTTCCCTGCGGTCACAGCCGCTTGACCCCCTTGATGCGCCCGGCGCGTGCCATGCGCGCCCGGGCCGCCTTCACCCGCAGCCCGTTGCGCTGGCTGCCGATCTTCAGTCCGGTGCCGCCGGAGAGCCAGCCCGAGGAGATGTCCGTGGCCTTCGCGGCGGCCGAGGTCGACTCGGCGAGCGGATCGTTGTCGGCGCGCCGGGCCAGGGCCATGATCCCCGGCACCACGAACGGGGCGAGCAGCAGGTCGTACAGGGCGGCCGTGAACAGCAGGCTGCCGAGGCCGACGTGGCGGGCGGCGGTGTCGCCGACGAGGGCGCCGACCCCGGCGTACAGCAGGGTGGAGCCGACCGCGGCGGCGACCACTACGACCATGGGGCCCGTCGCGGACTTGAGCCGGCCCGTCTCGGGTTTCACCAGGCCCGCGAGGTAGCCGATGACGCACAGCACGAGGGCGTAGCGCCCGGCGGCGTGGTCGGCGGGCGGGGCCAGGTCGGCGAGCAGGCCCGCGCCGAACCCGACGAGGGCACCGCCCACGTGCCCGTAGACCAGCGCGAGGCCGAGCACGGTGAGCAGCAGCAGGTCGGGCACGGCGCCCGGCAGATGGAGGCGGGCGAGGACGCTCACCTGGATCACCAGGGCGACGACGACCAGGGCGGAGGAGAGCAGGATCCGGTTGACGCGCATGGGGTGACAGCTCCTACTGCTCTTGCTGGTTCTGGCCGTCCACGGGTGCCTCGGCCGACGGCGTCACGGTCACCGTCACCGTCGGCCTGGGGGTCGGCTTGGGCTTGGGCGGGAGGACCGTGTCACGCGGGTCCTTCTTCGGGGCCTCGACGACGACGCCGACGACGTCGAGCTTGGTGAAGCCGACGTACGGCGTGACGTAGAGCGTGCGGGTCAGGCCGCCGCCGGAGGGGTCGACGCGGGAGACCACGCCGACGGGCACGCCGGGCACGAACGGCCGGTCGGCCTGCGAGCCGAAGGTGACCAGGCGGTCGCCCTTCTTCACCTCGGCCTTGCCGTTGAGGAGTTCGACGCGCAGCGGGCGGTCGCCCTGCCCGGAGGCGAAGCCGAGCTCGTCGCCGGACTCCATCCGGGTGCCGACCGTGAAGTCGGGGTCGCTGGCGAGCAGGACCGTGGCGGTGTTGGGGCCGACGGTGGTGACCCGGCCGACGAGCCCCTCCCCGTTCAGGACGGTCATGTCGCGCTTGATGCCGTCGTTGGCGCCGACGTCGACGGTGATGGTCCAGGAGAAGCCCTGCGCGGCTCCGATGGCGATGACCTCGGCGCCCTTGATGCCGTACTGGCCCTGGCCGGCGATCTTCAGCATCTTGTCGAGCTGCTTGAGGCGGCTGCGGCTGCGGTCGTCGCTGCCGAGTCGCGCCTTCAGGGCCGCGTTCTCCTTCTCCAGCGCGGCGAGCCGGTCGTGCCGTTCACCGGAGTCACGGATGGCGGAGACCGCGTTGCCGACCGGGTCGACCGCGGCCGAGACGCCGCTCTCGATCGGGCCGAAGACCGTCGCCGCGCCCTGCCGGGCACCGTCGACCGGCGAGTCCTCCCCGCCACGGATGTCCACCGTGATCAACGCGAACGCGATGGCGATCAGCAGCACCAGGAGCAGCCGGCTCTCTCGTGTGTCCCTCACGTGCGGCGGCCGTGCCCTTCCTCATAGGAATTCGGGAAGCCCCAGGGAAACCCGAGGGGCTGCTTTGTGGGAGCTTATGCAGATGTATCAACGATCCGCCGTACGAGAGGAGATCGTCCCGTACGGCGGAATCGAAGAGTTATGTCATCTGCGCGGCTGGGCGTCCAGCACCTGCTGGAGCGCCTCGAACTCCTCGACGCACTTTCCGGATCCGAGCGCCACGCTGTCCAGCGGGTCCTCGGCGATGTGGATCGGCATGCCGGTCTCCCGGCGCAGCCGCTCGTCGAGACCGCGCAGCAGCGCTCCGCCGCCGGTCAGAACGATTCCTCGGTCCATGATGTCGCCGGACAGCTCCGGCGGACACTTGTCGAGGGTCGTCTTGACGGCGTCGACGATCGCGTTGACCGGCTCCTCGATCGCCTTGCGGACTTCGGCGGCGGAGATGACGACGGTCTTCGGCAGCCCGGAGACGAGGTCCCGGCCGCGGATTTCGGTGTGCTCGTCGGAGTCGAGGTCGTACGCCGAACCGATCGTGATCTTGATCTGCTCGGCCGTGCGCTCACCCAGCAGGAGGGAGTACTCCTTCTTGATGTGCTGGATGATCGCGTTGTCCAGTTCGTCGCCCGCGACACGGATGGACTGGGCGGTGACGATGCCGCCGAGGGAGATGACCGCGACCTCCGTGGTGCCGCCGCCGATGTCGACCACCATGTTGCCCGTGGCCTCGTGGACCGGCAGGCCGGAACCGATGGCCGCGGCCATGGGCTCCTCGATGATGTGCACCTGGCGGGCGCCGGCCTGGGACGACGCCTCGATGACGGCGCGGCGCTCGACGCCCGTGATGCCCGAGGGCACACAGACGACGACCCGCGGACGAGCCAGATACCGCCGCTTGTGGATCTTCAGGATGAAGTAGCGGAGCATCCGCTCGGTGATCTCGAAGTCGGCGATCACGCCGTCCTTCAGCGGACGAACGGCAACGATGTTGCCGGGCGTGCGCCCGATCATCTTCTTCGCTTCGGCGCCGACCGCGAGGATGCCACCGGTGTTGGTGTTGATCGCGACGACGGACGGCTCGTTGAGTACGATCCCGCGACCCCTGACGTACACCAGCGTGTTGGCGGTCCCGAGGTCGACAGCCATGTCACGGCCGATGAACGACATTGAGTTCCCCATCAGGATTCGTCTGGCCTTCCCACTAGCTTTTGAGGGCTTTTCAGGTAGGCAAAGGTGGGTGCTGTGACGTGAAGGCTTCCATCGTAGACGCGCCTTCGCGAACACTGCGGGAGGGTCTCCGCCATTGTCAGCAGATGCCGTCCGCATTCGCTTCTGGAGACGGGCGTTTGGGGACCATCGTTCCCTCGATCGCCACGCATATGCCGCAAAGTCCGAGGGCTACGGCCCCCGGACCTGCCGTATGTGCTGGTGAGGTGCGGACGCTACGCCCGGCCGGGGAAGAAAATCTTCACCTCGCGCTCGGCGGACTCCTCGGAGTCGGAGGCGTGGATCAGGTTCTCCCGGACGATGACGCCGTAGTCGCCGCGGATGGAGCCGGGCGCCGCCGCGATCGGGTCGGTCGGGCCGGCGAGCGCGCGCACGCCCTCGATGACCCGCTCACCCTCGACGATCAGCGCCACGACCGGACCGGAGGCCATGAAGTCCACCAGCGGCTCGTAGAAGGGCTTGCCCTTGTGCTCGCCGTAGTGCTGCTCCAGCGTGTCCTGGTCCAGGGTGCGCAGCTCCAGCGCGGTGATCGTCCAGCCCGCCTTGCGCTCGATGCGGCTGATGATCTCGCCGGTCAGGCCGCGACGGACGGCGTCGGGCTTGAGGAGGACGAGGGTGCGCTGGCTCACTACGGGCTCCTTGTACGTAAAGGTTTAGCGGTGGGACGAGGTTACCCGGCGTGTCGGGGCGACTGTCACGCAGCGTCAGGTGTGGAGGAACTCGCCTGGGCGGCGAATCTCGCCTTCGCCTCGTCCACCTTCCGGCCGTAGTGCACCGACGCCCACCACAGGGCCGCGAAGATCGCCCCCAGGAAGTACATGGTCGGCACGATGAGCCCCGACGCGATGAGCGCGATCTGCAGCGCCCAGCCGAGAGCCACCCCGCCCGGGCGCGTCACCAGGCCGCACAGCACCAGACACAGGAACATCGCGATGCCGCTGACCGTCCACACCGTCGTCATGGACAGGTCGGGGTCCTTCATGGCGACCAGACCGGCGAACCCGATGACGAAGAACTCGCCGATCAGGGTCGAAGAACAGAGCGTGCGCACGGGACTCAGCCCCTCCCCAGGAGCAGTCGGGCCTCGCCGACGGTGATGACGGAACCGGTGACGAGCACACCGCCGCCGGAGAACTCGCCCTCCTCCTCGGCCAGCGTGATGGCCGCCTCCAGGGCGTCGGGCAGCCGCGGCTCGACCTGGACGCGCTCCTCGCCGAACACCTCCACGGCGATACCGGCGAGCTCGTCGGCGTCCATCGCGCGGTGGCTGGAGTTCTGCGTGACCACGACCTCGGCGAACACCGGCTCGAAGGCCTCCAGCAGCCCCCGGACGTTCTTGTCGCCGCTCGCGCCGACCACACCGATGAGGCGGCTGAACTGGAACGCCTCCCCGATCGCCTCGGCCGCGGCCCGGGCACCGGCCGGGTTGTGGGCGGCGTCCAGCACGACCGTCGGCGACCGGCGCACGACCTCCAGCCGGCCCGGCGAGGCGACGGCCGCGAACGCCTTGCGGACCGTGTCCAGGTCCAGCGCGTCGGCCCGCTGCGCGCCGACGCCGAAGAACGCCTCGACGGCGGCGAGCGCGACGGCCGCGTTGTGCGCCTGGTGCGCGCCGTGCAGCGGCAGATAGACCTCGGGGTATTCGCCGCCCAGTCCTCGCAGGGTCACGAGCTGGCCGCCGACGGCCACCTGCCGCTCGACGACGCCGAACTCCAGCCCCTCCCGGGCCACGGTCGCGTCCACCTCGACGGCCTTCTTCAGCAACACCTGCGCCGCGTCGACCGGCTGCTGCGCCATGATGACCGTCGCACCCTGCTTGATGATGCCGGCCTTCTCCGTGGCGATCTCGGCGTGCGTGGAGCCCAGCCGGTCGGTGTGGTCGAGGTCTATGGGCGTGACGACGGCGACGTCCCCGTCGATCACGTTCGTCGCGTCCCAGGAACCGCCCATGCCGACCTCGACCACGGCCACGTCGGCGGGGGCGTCGGCGAACGCCGCGTACGCCATGCCGGTGAGCACCTCGAAGAAGGACAGCCGGTACTCCTGGGAGGCGTCGACCATCTCCACGTACGGCTTGATGTCCTGGTACGTCTCGATGAACCGCTCGGGCGCGATGGGGGCGCCGTCGAGGCTGATGCGCTCGGTGATCGACTGCACGTGCGGCGAGGTGTAACGGCCGGTACGCAGCTCGAAGGCGCCGAGCAGGGCCTCGATCATGCGGGCCGTGGAGGTCTTGCCGTTCGTCCCCGTGATGTGGATCGACGGGTACGACCGCTGCGGCTCTCCCAGCACGTCCATCAGCGCGGCGATACGGCTGACGGAGGGCTCCAGCTTGGTCTCGCCCCACCGGGTGGCGAGTTCGGTCTCGACCTCGCGCAGGGCCTTGTCGACCTCGGGGTCGGCGGGGCGCGTGGGGATGTCGGCGTCCGGGGGGCCGCCCTGGGTGCGCAGGGTTCGGCTGCCGGCTTCGATGACCGCGAGGTCGGGGTCGCGGTCGGTTTCCTCCGCGATGATCTCGTCGAAGGGGTCGAGGGGGTCGGGCTGGTCGTCGGCGTTGTGGTCTGGAGGGAGCTCGCTCACGGGGCCCAGTCTACGGAGACCGACTGACATTGTTCGCGGTGGCTTGTGTCCCTGGGCGGCTGCGGGTCCGTGGGAGTCGCTCGCGCAGTTCCCCTCGCCCCTGAACAGCGGGTACGTGCCCCTGAGGCAGTCGTGAGGCCCCCGGGGCCGACAGCTCCGGGGGCCTCACACTCCGTACGAACCCTTATCCCTGCGGCAGGCGCTCCAGCTGGGCCTGGATGCGGGCGATGTCCTCCTCCGCCTTGGCGAGGCGGGTGCGGATCTTGTCGACGACGTGGTCGGGGGCCTTCGCCAGGAACGCCTCGTTGCCGAGCTTGCCGTTGGCCTGGGACTTCTCCTTCTCCGCCGCTGCGAGGTCCTTCGCCAGGCGCTTGCGCTCCGCCGCCACGTCGATCGTGCCGGACAGGTCGAGGGCGACCTCGGCGCCGGCGACCGGGAGGGTCGCCGTGGCCGTGAAGGCGTCGCCCTCCGGCTGGAGGCGGAGCAGCTGGCGGATGGCGGCCTCGTGAGGGGCCAGGACGGTGCCGGTCAGGTCCAGGCGGGCCGGGACCTTCTGGCCGTCCTTCAGGCCCTGGTCCTTGCGGAATCGGCGGACCTCCGTGATGACCCGCTGGACCAGCTCGATCTCCTGCTCGGCGGCCTTGTCACGGAACCCGGAGTCCTTGGGCCAGTCGCCGATGACCAGGGACTCGCCGCCGGTCAGGGTGGTCCACAGGGCGTCCGTGACGAACGGGATGACCGGGTGGAGCAGACGCAGCATCACGTCCAGGACCTCTCCGAGGACCCGCCCGGAGACCCTGGCCGGCTCGCCGCCCGCGAAGAACGTGGTCTTGGACAGCTCGACGTACCAGTCGAAGACCTCGTCCCACGCGAAGTGGTAGAGCGCGTCGGCGAGCTTGGCGAACTGGTAGTCGTCGTAGTACGCGTCGACCTGGGCGACCGTGGTGTTCAGGCGCGAGAGGATCCAGCGGTCCGCCGCAGACATCTCGGAGGCGTCCGGCAGCGGGCCCTCGATCGTGGCGCCGTTCATGAGGGCGAAGCGGGTGGCGTTCCAGATCTTGTTGGTGAAGTTCCGGGACGCCTTGACCCAGTCCTCGCCGATCGGCACGTCCGCGCCCGGGTTGGCGCCGTTGGCGAGGGTGAAGCGGACGGCGTCGGAACCGTAGGCGTCCATCCAGACCAGCGGGTCCACGGCGTTCGGGTTCGACTTCGACATCTTCTTGCCGAACTCGTCGCGGACCAGGCCGGTCAGCGCGATGGTGTGGAAGGGGGCCTCGCCGTCCATGGCGTAGAGGCCGAACATCATCATCCGGGCGACCCAGAAGAAGATGATGTCGTGGCCGGTGAGCAGGACGTCGGTCGGGTAGAACTTTTTGAGGTCCGGGGTCTTCTCCGGCCAGCCGAGCGTGGAGAACGGCCACAGGCCGGAGGAGAACCAGGTGTCCAGGACGTCGGAGTCCTGGGTCCAGCCCTCACCGGTGGGCGGCTCGTCGTCCGGACCGACGCAGACGACCTCGCCGTCCGGGCCGTACCAGATCGGGATGCGGTGGCCCCACCACAGCTGGCGCGAGATGCACCAGTCGTGCATGTTGTCGACCCAGTCGAAGTAGCGCTTCGACATGTCCTCGGGGTGGATCTTGACGCGGCCGTCGCGGACCGCGTCACCGGCCGCCTTGGCGAGCGGGCCGACCTTGACCCACCACTGCATGGAGAGGCGCGGCTCGACCGTGGTCTTGCAGCGCGAGCAGTGACCGACGGAGTGCATGTACGGGCGCTTCTCGGCGACGATGCGGCCCTGCTCCTTGAGGGCGCCGACCACGGCCGAGCGGGCCTCGAAGCGGTCCAGGCCGATGAAGGGGCCGTGAACCGTGATCACGCCGTGCTCGTCCATGATCGTCAGGGACGGCAGGTCGTGACGGCGGCCGATCTCGAAGTCGTTCGGGTCGTGCGCCGGGGTCACCTTGACCGCACCGGTGCCGAACTCGGGGTCGACATGGGCGTCGGCGACGACCGGGATGGTGCGGTCGGTCAGCGGGAGCTTGATCTGCCTGCCGATGAGGTGCCGGTACCGCTCGTCGTCGGGGTGGACGGCAACGGCCGTGTCACCGAGCATCGTCTCGGCACGCGTGGTCGCGACGACGAGGCTGTCCTCGCCCTCGCCGTAGCGGATGGAGACCAGCTCACCCGCGTCCTCCTGGTACTCCACCTCGATGTCCGAGATGGCCGTCAGACAGCGTGGGCACCAGTTGATAATGCGCTCGGCGCGGTAGATCAGCTCGTCGTCGTAGAGCCGCTTGAAGATGGTGAGGACGGCCTTGGAGAGGCCGTCGTCCATCGTGAAACGTTCACGGCTCCAGTCGACGCCGTCACCGAGGCGACGCATCTGGCCGAGGATCCGACCGCCGTACTCCTCCTTCCACTGCCAGACGCGCTCGACGAACTCCTCGCGCCCCAGGTCGTGTCGGGACTTACCCTCCTCGGCGAGCTGCTGCTCGACCTTGTTCTGCGTCGCGATACCGGCGTGGTCCATGCCGGGCAGCCACAGCGCCTCGTACCCCTGCATGCGCTTGCGGCGCGTGAGGGCGTCCATGAGGGTGTGCTGGAAGGCGTGCCCGAGGTGCAGGCTGCCCGTGACGTTCGGCGGCGGGATGACGATGGTGTAGGGCGGCTTGTCGCTCTTCTCGTCCGCCTCGAAGTAACCCCGCTCTACCCAGCGCTCGTACAGCGGCCCCTCTACGTCGGCCGGCGCGTACTGGGTCGGCAGGTCGGTGCTGGGCGCTGGTGGCTGCTGCTGAGCGTTCTCGGTCACGGGGGTCAGTTTAGAGGTGTCACCGACCGGTCCCGAAACGCGTTTCGTTTGTAACGGTGGGAGCCCCGATGCCAGGCACACGGCGGGTCTGCGCCAGGATGTCTGAACACATAAGCATCTGGAGGGGAACCCAGAACATGAGTTACAACCAGCCGGGCCCGTACGGCGGGCAGCCCCAGCAGCCCGGTCCGTACGGCCAGCCGGGCCCGTACGGCCAGCCGCCGCAGGCGCCCCAGCCCGGCTACGGATATCCCCAGCAGGCCCCTCCGCCCCAGCCCGGCTACGGCTACCCGCAGCAGCCCCCGCAGGGCGTCCCGCCCCAGCAGGCTCCTTACGGCCAGCAGCCCCCGTACGGCCAGCAGCCGCCCTACGGCCAGGCCCCCTACGGCGTGCCCCAGCCGCCCGCGCCGGGCGGCGGCAAGAAGAAGACCGGGCTCGTCATCGGCGCGGTCGCCGTCGTGGCGGCGATCGGCGTGGGCGCGTACTTCGTGATCGGCGGGGGCGGCGGCGCGGGTGCCCTGGAGGACGACGGGCCGCACAAGCTGACGACGCCGGCGAAGGTGCTCGGCGACTACAAGCGCACCACGAAGGACGGAGCGACCGCCGGCAGCGACTCGACGTCGGAGCTGGAGAAGAGCGGCGTCAAGAACGCCAAGTCCACGGCGGGCCTCTACAACACGCTGGACATGAGCGACTACGACCCCGACGATCCGTCCTCCTCGGCGAAGCTGGCGACGGCCAAGACCCTTTCGGTGGCCGGTGCCTACGGCGAGATCTCCGACCCGGAGGCGACGCTGGACCTGTTCTTCGCCAACTTCAAGACGTCGGTCGAGAAGGAGTCCGCCACCGGGTCGGGCAAGCCCGAACTGGTGGGTGAGCCCGAGGCGGCCGACCTCGACGGCGCGGTCATGAAGTGCCAGTCGCTCAAGGGCCAGGACCGGCTGAGCAAGAAGGAGAAGATCAACTGGTTCTGCGCGTGGGCCGACTACAGCACCATCGCCCTCGTGTCGCCGGGTGAGGTGGCGCAGGGCGTCACCAAGGACGTGGCGATCGACCTGACGACCAAGGTCCGCAAGGAGATCCGCGTCGCAGCCTGACGCCATCAACGACTAAGGCGCCCAGCAACAGTGCTGGGCGCCTTCGCGTGCACGCGTGCGGGGGGGGGCTAGGCCGTCTTCTGCTCGCCCGGCCCGCGTCCGTTGCGCGCGTCCCTCGGAATCAGCGTCGGGTTGACGTTCGACTGGACGACGTCCGCCGTGATGACGACCCGGGCCACGTCCTTGCGGGACGGGACCTCGTACATCACGCCCTGGAGGACTTCCTCCATGATGGCGCGCAGGCCTCGCGCGCCGGTCTGGCGGAGGATGGCCTGGTCGGCGATGGCCTCGAGGGCCTCGCGCTCGAAGTCCAGCTCCACGCCGTCGAGTTCGAAGAGGCGCTCGTACTGCTTGACGAGCGCGTTGCGCGGCTCGATGAGGATCTGCAGCAGGGCCTCGCGGTCGAGGTTGTGGACCGAGGTGATGACCGGGAGGCGGCCGATGAACTCGGGGATCATGCCGAACTTGACCAGGTCCTCCGGCATGACCTCCTGGAACTGGTCCTTGGACTCCATCTCGCGCTTGGAGCGGATCTGCGCGCCGAAGCCGATGCCCTTGGCGCCCGCCCGGGACTCGATGATCTTCTCGAGACCGGCGAAGGCACCGCCCACGATGAACAGCACGTTCGTCGTGTCGATCTGGATGAACTCCTGGTGGGGGTGCTTACGGCCGCCCTGCGGCGGAACCGAGGCGGTGGTGCCCTCCAGGATCTTCAGCAGGGCCTGCTGGACACCCTCGCCCGAGACGTCGCGCGTGATCGAGGGGTTTTCACTCTTCCTTGCGACCTTGTCGATCTCATCGATGTAGATGATCCCGGTCTCGGCCTTCTTGACGTCGTAGTCGGCCGCCTGGATCAGCTTGAGCAGGATGTTCTCGACGTCCTCGCCGACGTAGCCGGCCTCCGTGAGCGCCGTGGCGTCGGCGATCGCGAAGGGGACGTTCAGCATGCGCGCGAGGGTCTGCGCGAGGAGGGTCTTGCCGGAGCCCGTGGGGCCGAGGAGCAGGATGTTGGACTTCGCCAACTCGATGGCGTCGTCACGGCCGTTCGCCCCGCCGTTCTCGCCGGCCTGGACTCGCTTGTAGTGGTTGTACACCGCTACGGAGAGGGCCTTCTTGGCGGCCTCCTGGCCGACCACGTAGCCCTCGAGGAACTCGTAGATCTCGCGGGGCTTCGGGAGTTCCTCCCAGCGGACCTCGCTGGTCTCCGCCAGCTCTTCCTCGATGATCTCGTTGCAGAGGTCGATGCACTCGTCGCAGATGTACACACCGGGCCCTGCGATGAGCTTCTTGACCTGCTTCTGGCTCTTGCCGCAGAACGAGCACTTGAGCAGATCGCCGCCGTCACCGATGCGTGCCACGGTGTGCTTCCCCTTCGCCTGGGAGACTCCTGGACGTCTCCGTCCAGCGGACTCCTGGTGCTGCCTTATGTCCGACGGTACCTTGCCGGGCCCCCCGTTCGGGCCCCCCTTGGCGCGGTTCGCTTTGACGTGAACCGAGCCAAACCGTGCCAAGGGGCGGCAGACGTTACAGCCTCTCGCCTCAACGCAGGCTCGAGTTGTCCATCTTCCGGGTGCTGATGACCTGATCGATCAGGCCGTAGCTCAGCGCGTCCTCGGCCGTGAGGATCTTGTCGCGCTCGATGTCCTCGCGGATCTTCTCGACCGGCGTGGTGGAGTGCTTGGCCAGCATCTCCTCCAGCTGCGAGCGCATCCGGAGGATCTCGTTCGCGGCGATCTCCAGGTCGGAGACCTGACCGCGGCCGGTCTCGCTGTACGGCTGGTGGATCAGCACGCGCGCGTTCGGCAGGGCCATGCGCTTGCCCGGCGTACCGGCGGCCAGCAGGACGGCGGCGGCGGAGGCGGCCTGGCCCATGCAGACCGTCTGGATGTCCGGCTTCACGTACTGCATCGTGTCGTAGATCGCCGTGAGCGCCGTGAAGGAGCCGCCGGGGCTGTTGATGTAGACCGAGATGTCACGGTCGGGGTCCATCGACTCCAGGCACAGCAGCTGCGCCATGACGTCGTTGGCGGAGGCGTCGTCGATCTGGACGCCGAGGAAGATCACGCGCTCCTCGAAGAGCTTCGCGTACGGGTCGTACTCGCGGATGCCCTGGGAGGTGCGCTCGACGAAGCGCGGAATGATGTAGCGGGACTCGGCCTGCGGGCCGGTGTAGCGGCCCTGCGAGGCGCTCATGTCCTGCACGGCGTGCATGCGGTCGTAGATCCCACTGCCGGGGAACTGGTTCACGGTGTCTCCTGAAAAGGGCTGAGGCGGTCGGCTGGGGCTGTCTGGGGTCGCTGGGGCCCGGGAGGGCTCCGTGGGCCTCACGGGGCGCCACAGGCCCCGTGGGGACCGCTCAGGCCCCGGTGCCGCCGCCGCCCGGCATACCGGCGGCCGTCGTCATCACGTCGTCGATGAGGCCGTACTCCTTGGCCTCGAAGGCGTCGAACCAGCGGTCGCGGTCCGAGTCGCGGGTGATCTGCTCGATCGTCTGGCCGGTGTGCTGTGAGGTCAGCTCGGCCATGCGCTTCTTGGTGTGCAGCAGCCGCTCGGCGTGGATCTTGATGTCCGAGGCCGAACCGGCCAGGCCGGCGGAGGGCTGGTGGATCAGGATCTCGGCGTTCGGCAGCGCGAAGCGCTTGCCGGGGGTGCCGGCGCTGAGCAGGAACTGGCCCATCGAGGCCGCGAGGCCCATGGCGATGGTCACCACGTCGTTCTTGATGTACTGCATGGTGTCGTAGATCGCCATGCCGGCCGTGATCGAACCGCCGGGGCTGTTGATGTACAGGTAGATGTCCTTCTCCGGGTCGGAGGCAAGGAGCAGCAGCTGCGCGGTGATCTTGTTCGCGATGTCGTCGTCGACCGGCTGGCCGAGGAAGATGATCCGCTCGTTGAGCAGCCGGTTGTAGACCTGGTCACCGAGGCCACCACCGATGGAAGGGTCGCCGGCGGCTGAGGGCATCAGATTCGTCACGTATCCACCTGCTCGTCTTACGACGGCGCCGGGCCGTCTCACGTTTCCCTAGGGGCTAGGAGCCGTTCGGGGACTCCACTGCCCTCGTATTCATGGACCCTAACGCGCGGGTCCCTTCGGGGAATCCCGGAGATGGGAGTGTTCGCCGGGGGCGTAGCGCGGTGGGCTTCGCCGGGGCGCCGCGCGGTCTCGTCGTGGGTGGTGCGGAAATCGCCGGGCCGCGGGCGAGTGGGGGGCTTGTCGCGCAGTTCCCCGCGCCCCTGGAGTGCCCCTGGAGTGCGCTGCCTCCTGGATGACGAGAAGGCCCTGGGGCGTGCCCCAGGGCCTTCTCGTCACGGACTCACCGCTGCCGGGGCTCAGCCCTCGGTCTTCTCCTCGGCGGACTCGGCCGGGGTCTCCTCGGCGGAGGCCTCGGTGGTGCCCTCGTCCTCTTCGTCGTCGAGGTCGACGATCTCGCCGTTGGTGTCCTTGACCGTGGCCTTCTCGACCACGACGGCCAGGGCCTTGCCGCGGGCGACCTCGCCGACCAGGAGCGGAACCTGGCCGCCCTCGACGACCGCCTGGGCGAACTGGTCGGGGGACATGCCGGAGGAGGCCGCACGGCGCATGAGGTGCTCGGTGAGCTCCTCCTGGTTGACGTTCAGCTTCTCCTGCTTGACGAGCTCGTCGAGGACGAACTGCGTCTTGATGCCCTTGACTGCGGCTTCCTTGGTCTCGGCGTCGAACTCCTCCTCGCTCTTGCCCTGGATCTCCAGGTACTTCGCGAGGTCGATGCCCATCTGGCCGAGCTGGTGGTGCTCGAGGTTGTGCTTGCGGGTGTTGACCTCGTCCTCGAGCAGCTTCTCGGGGACCGGGACCTCGACCAGCTCGAGCAGCTTCTCCAGGACGCGCTCCTGGGCCTGCGTGGCCTGGTCGTACTGCTTCATGTTCTCGAGGCGCTTGCGGCTGTCCGCGCGGAGCTCCTCGATGGTGTCGAACTCGGAGGCGAGCTGCGCGAACTCGTCGTCCAGCTCGGGCAGTTCACGCTTGGCGACCTGGGTGACCTTGACGGTGACCTCGGCCTCCTTGCCGGCGGCGGAGCCGCCCTTGAGCTCGGAGGTGAAGGTGGCCTCGCCACCGGCCTCCACGCCCTTCACGGCGTCGTCGATGCCGTCCAGCAGCTCGCCGGAGCCGATGGTGTAGGAGACGCCGTCGGCGACCCCGTCCTCCAGGACCTCGCCGTCGACCTTGGCCTGCAGGTCGATCGTGATGACGTCGCCGTCCTCGGCGGCACGCTCGACCGGGGCGGTGGAGGCGAAGCGCTCGCGCAGCTCCTCGACGGCCTTGTCGACGTCCTCGTCGGTGACCTCGACCGCGTCGACCTCGACCTCGATGCCGGAGAAGTCCGGGATCTCGATGGAGGGGCGGATGTCGACCTCGGCGGTGAAGTTCAGCGTCTCGCCGTCCTTCAGCTCCGTGATGTCGACCTCGGGCTGGCCCAGCACGCTGAGCTCGGCCTCGTTGACCGCGTCGGTGTAGAACTTCGGAAGCGCGTCGTTGACCGCCTCCTCCAGCACCGCACCGCGGCCGAACCGCTGGTCGATGACACGGGCAGGGATCTTGCCCTTGCGGAAGCCCTTCACCGTGACCTGCTGGTTGATCTTCTTGTACGCCGCGTCGAGGCTGTCCTTGAGCTCCTCGAAGGGCACCTCGACAGTCAGCCGAACCCGGGTCGGGTTCAGGGTCTCCACGGCGCTCTTCACGGTTCGGTCTCCTTGTGGCTGACTTCTTGGTTTCTGCCGGGGCCAGAACGGCCCGGCGGATTTCGCCGCCCGGAGACTTCAGACGCTGAGACACACGGGCGTGCAGCTTGCATAGTAACGGCAGCGCCTACGCCGCCCAAAAGGCGATCACGTGAGTGATCGGATGGGCGATCACGCGAGATGATCGGGTGGCTGGTCGGGGTGGCGGGATTTGAACCCACGGCCTTCCGCTCCCAAAGCGGACGCGCTACCAAGCTGCGCCACACCCCGTCTGGTGCGAGACGTAGGGTACATGCCGGCCGGCGGTGTGGCCGCCGCATTTCCACAGGGTCCGCTCCGGCGGGAATGCGGTGTGCGACGGAGGGGGCCGACCCGCTACGATGCCTTCAGTGCCGCGGTCACCCGACCTGCGGCGCGTGCTGTGCGGGCGTAGCTCAATGGTAGAGCCCTAGTCTTCCAAACTAGCTACGCGGGTTCGATTCCCGTCGCCCGCTCCATACGCATCAGGGCCGGGCCGGAGAAAAATTCTCCGGCCCGGCCCTGATCGGTTCCGGGGTCGTTACGGTCGTCGGCATGATCTTTCACTCCTTCACGCCCGAGGACATCGCGTCGATGCCCCGGACCGAGTTCGCATTCCCCGGCTCACTGCGCGACCGGCTCGTCACGGCGATCCTCGGAGGTGCGAAGACCGCCACGACGGGACTCGTCGTCGACTACGAGCACGAGGGGGATCCGTTACCGGAAACCGGGGACCGTTCCGTGGTCGTCGACTCGGACGGGCGGCCGGTCGCGGTCATCGAGGTGACCGACGTCCGCGTCGTCCCGCTGGCCCAGGTCGATCTCGCGCACGTGGTGGACGAGGGCGAGGGGCACACCAGCGTGGCCGAGTGGCGCGAGGACCACGAGCGGTTCTGGCACAGCGAGGACATGCGCGCCGCCCTGGAGGACCCCGGCTTCACCGTGGACGACACGACCCCGGCGGTTCTGGAGCGCTTCCGCCTCGTCGCCGATCTCCGCCTCGCCGATCGTTGACCGACCCGCACGGTGCCGATCATTGACCGACCCGCACGGTGCCGATCATTGACCGACCCGCACGGTCACGCGGCCCTCCCCCGCTCTCGGAGGTCGCGTACGTCGACGGTGCAGGCGGAGCGGACGCCGTAGGGGATGTCCAGGGCGTCGCCGCTGGTGCGCGAGAAAGTGAGGACGCCCTCGGGCACGGACGTGGCGGTGCCCTCGGGATCGTCGGGGACGACCGCCATCTCGCCGCTGCCGGTCGGGCTCCGCCAGAGCTCCTTGCCGGTTCCGGCGGCCGGGGCGTAGACCGTGCGGCCGGACCCCATGCCGCTCGCGCCTTCGCGTGCTCGGCCCCGTAGCCGTAGCGGCGTCCGCCGTTGGTGCCGATGAGCGCGCCCTCGTCGCCGGAGGCGCCGTCGGAGGTGGACCGGGGCCGGACGGTCGTTGTAGCGGATCAGGGTGGCGGTGGTGGTGACGATCGCCATGAGTGCGGCCGCCACGGCGGCCGAGGCCATCAGGAGTGCGATGCGGGTCTGCGGCGGCTTCGGGTGCGCTCGACCCCGCAGGGCGTCCCGGCCGGGTCGCGTGGCGGCCAGGACTGTTCCGTCGGGGTTCCGTGGGGGCAGGGGCGCCGTTCCTCGTTCTGCCCGGCGTCCGCTTAGCCGGGCAGCCCGTGCGCCGTGCGCGGGGCTCGGCAGGGGCGCTCCCGGACCGGTCAGAAGCTGATGGAGTTGATGGTGTCCGCTATCGAGTTGAGGAACCGGTTGATGGACGGGGCCATGCCGGTCGAGGCGAGGAAGAAGCCGAAGAGGATCGCCACGATCGCCGGTCCTGCCTTGATGGATCCCCCTCTCAGCAACACCACCAGGATGATCGCCAACAGCAGCACCACAGACAGTGAAATGGCCACAACTGATCACACCCTCGGTCGGTCCGCTCTCCCGGCCCGGGGACGCGACCCCGCGCACCCCCGCCAGAACCATCGTGCCACCAACACGCCCCGGCTATGCGGCCGGTGACGCATCGACCACACGCGTGTCGCCGCCACGCGTGTGCCCCGACCGCGCGCGGGGACCCAACAGCGTGGAGTCGCACGACAATTCGACGGGCCACCCGCACAGGGAATTCGCCCGCATCGTTTCCGTCCCCACACAACGCGTTCGCAGTTAATTCGAATTGCTGCCACAAGCCCGGCAACAGCCCCGCGAACCAGGGGTCGAAGAGTGCCGAAGCGGACATTCCGCTGGAGTCGCCTGCTGGTCTTATGCGTCACTTAGTCCGGAAGTATCACGACAAGCAACGCCCCGTCGGTGTACACAATCCGCCATCGGGCGATGTGTTGGCCATCACGCCGACAGCGCCGTCAACTACCCGTAATCCGGGGTACCCGCAGCGAATAGCCAGGAATCACTTCCGGCGTTTTACGAATAGCTGCAGGGAACGCTAGGGTGCCTCAGATGTTCCACGCTGCCTCGTCCCCCGTACGCGCAGCGAGGTCCCGGATCGTCTCCCCGAGCTCCTGGTGGGAGGGTCTGTGACGAACTCGCTGCGACCGAACGGCGACCGCAGGGCGCCACTTCCCCCGGCACAGCCGCCGACGGACGGAGTGCCGAGCCCGCGCTCGCCGCAGAGCACGCAGAAGAAGCAGAACGGCAAGCAGCGCGACGCGTTCTTCGACAACGCGAAGTACCTCGCGATCGTGCTGGTGGCCATGGGCCACGCCTGGGAGCCGCTCAAGGGCGACAGCCGGATACTCGAGGCGGCGTACCAGGTCGTCTACGCGTTCCACATGCCGGCGTTCATCATCATCTCCGGCTACTTCTCGCGCAGTTTCGACATGCGGCCCGACCGGCTGAAGCGCCTGATCACCGGCGTCGCCGTGCCGTACATCATCTTCGAGACGGCCTATCCCCTGTTCAAGCGCGTCATCGACAACGACCCGCACCAGGAGATCAGCCTCCTCGACCCCTGGTACCTGACCTGGTTCCTGGTCGCGCTGTTCGTCTGGCGGCTGACCACCCCCATCTGGAACCTGGTGCGCTGGCCGCTGCCGCTCGCGCTGGGTCTCGCCATGCTGGCGACCGTCACCCCGGAGATCGGCGACGACCTGGACCTCCAGCGCGTCCTGCAGTTCCTGCCGTTCTTCGTGCTGGGCCTGGTCATGAAGCCCGAGCACTTCCACATGGTGCGCACGCGTGCCGTGCGGATCGCCTCCGTGCCCGTGTTCGCCGTCGCCCTGGCCTTCAGCTGGTGGGCGGTGCCGCGGATGAACACCGCGTGGTTCTACCACCGGGACGCCGCGCAGGAACTGGGCGCGCCCTGGTGGGCCGGGCCGGTCATGGTGCTCGCCATGTTCGGCTGCTCCCTGGTGCTGACCGCCTGCTTCTTCGCCTGGGTGCCGCGCCGCCACATGTGGTTCACCGCCCTCGGCGCCGGCACGCTCTACGGCTACCTGCTGCACGGCTTCCTGGTGAAGGCCGGCGACTACCAGGGCTGGTTCGAGGCGTCCTGGCTGCACCACCCGGCCGGTGAGATCCTCGTGACCGCCCTCGCGGCCGCCGTCGTGACGGTCCTGTGCACCAAGCCGGTGCAGCGCCTCTTCCGGTTCGCGATGGAGCCGAAGATGGCCTGGGCCTTCAAGCGGGACGCGGCCGAGCTGGCCCGCGAACGCCAGAGCGCCGAACGGCGCGAGCGCGAACGCGAGAAGGTCAACGCCTGACCCTCCGAGCGGGATTCATCCGACGAGACCGAGAAGTGCGCGCATCCGTGCGTACTTCTCGGTCAGTCGTTTCCGGGTCGCCTCGTCGAGGACCGCCAGCCGGGCCGGGTCCGCGTTGTGCGCCAGGTCCGACTCCTTCACCAGCAGCGCCCCGGGCGTGGCGAGGATCCGCGCCGCGTACGCCTCCGGCGGCTCCCCTGTCCGTTTGGTGACCGCGAGCACGATGTCCTTCGTACGGTTGCTCAAGCCGGCCCCGCGCAGCCACTCCGCGGAGAGGGCGTCGTCCTCGACCGCGTCGTGCAGCCAGGCCGCCGCGATCTGCTCGTCGTCGCCGCCCCGCGCCCGTACGCCCGCCGCCACGGCCCGCAGGTGTTCGGCGTAGGGCCGTCCCGCCTTGTCGGTCTGGCCGGCGTGTGCGGCGCGGGCGGTGGCTTCGACCTGGGCCAGGGTCATCCGGGATGTCTCGGTCACCGATCCAGTGTCTCCCCGCGCAGCGCCGCCCGGACCGGCAGGGTGGCCGCGGCCGTGCCGACGATCAGGATCGCGGCGGCGACCAGCAGGGCTTCCCAGCGGACCATGCGCAGGACCTGGCGGCGGGTGGAGCCGAGCAGGCGGAGCGTGCCGAGTTCGCCGCGGCGGTCCAGGCCCGTCATCACCAGGGCGTTGACGGCGACGACGGCCGCGAAGCCGCCGAGGACGGCCGCCATGACCGTGTTCGCCCAGGCGTTGAGCTCACGGTCGAGGGACTGGGCAGTGGTGTGGTCGGCGCGGCCGTAGCGCTTGCGGACGCCGTGCAGTTCCACGGCCCAGTCGCATGACATGTGTGTCCTTCCGGATCCGAGTCGTTCGCACCGATGCGCCGGGGTGTCTCGACCGTACGGAGCCGGAAGGTGGCCGGGCCAGGAGGACGACCGCCGAACCCACCTGGGGAAACCCCACCTCAGCGGTTCGCTGCGGCCGTCGGGCCCTCTCGGCAGATCAGCAGCAGGGCCCGGTCGTCGTTGACGTCCTTGGCCACGGCCTCGATGAGGTGCCAGGCGGCGCCGTGGAAGCCGCCGGCCACATAGCGGTCGGCCTCGCCGGTGAGGCGGTCGATGCCCTCGACGATGTCTCGTTCGGCGGTCTCCACCAGGCCGTCCGTGAACAGCATCAGCACGTCACCGGGCCGCAGTGAGCCCTTCACCGGGTCGAACTGGGCGCCGTCGTACACCCCGAGCAGCGGACCCTCGGCCGTCTTCTCCTCCCAGCGGCCGCTGCCGGCGCTGAGCTGGAGGCCAGGCGGGTGGCCCGCGGAGTAGAGCTCGTAGTCGCCGGAGTCCAGGTCGAGGACCAGGTGGATGGAAGTGGCGAAGCCCTCGTCCCAGTCCTGGCGGAGCAGGTAGCCGTTGGCGGCGGGGAGGAAGGCGTGCGGCGGGAGGGAGCCGAGCAGGCCGCCGAACGCGCCGGACAGCAGCAGGGCGCGGGAGCCCGCGTCCATGCCCTTGCCGGAGACGTCGGTGAGGACGACCTCGAGCGTACGGCCGCCGTTGGTGCGCGCCGCGACGACGAAGTCGCCCGAGAAGGACTGGCCGCCCGCCGGGCGCAGGGCCATCTCCCGGTGCCAGCCGCCCGGCAGGTCGGGCAGCTTGCTCTGCACCCGGATGCGTTCGCGCAGGTCGAAGAGCATGGTGCCGCCGCGCCGCCAGGGCACACCGACCCGGCTGCGGAACTGGGCCAGGAGCAGTCCGAAGAAGCCGCAGGCCGCGACCACGAGCACGACGCCCGGGGTGACCCTCGACGGGCCCTCCGTGTACGGGCCGAGCCGCACCGACTCCACGATCAGTGCCGTGGCCGCCGCCGCGTACAGGCCGAGCAGGCTCGCCGGGCGCAGCAGCAGGCCGCCCACGACGACGGGCAGGACCAGTGCGGCCGGTGAGAACCACACCGAGTTCGCCAGTGTCGCCGACGCGATCACGGGAACCATCAGGAGCAGACCGGCCAGGGCGATCCAGTCCGAGCCGTTGCCGCGGAAGTAGTCCACGGCGGCGCGGCGCACGCCGACGCGGACCCGGTGCCACTGCTTCTTCAACCGGGCCGTGAACGTCTCGGCTTCCGCACGCCGCTCTCGTCCTGATGCCATTAGTTCGGGACCCTATCCATCGGACCAGCCGCTTGGCACGGGAGGTCCCACTTGTCCCCCGTCCGAGGGCCGACTTCACAGTGAACTTCACAGCGCGCGGCCCTGCCGCCGCCCGGGAGAAATTCCCTCGCTCGTCCCGCATTGCCCTGGTAGGCATGGCTCATGGGAACTGACGCGAACGGTCTTTCGTCCGACTTGCGGGTCCTCCGGAAGGACGATTGGGACAAGTGGTACGACACCCTGATCCGGGGCTTCGGAGGGGTGCCGGAATCCGCCGAGGAGCGGGAGTTGTGGAACTCGCTGACCGAGTTCGACCGTTCGCTCGGTGTCTGGGACGGGGACGAGTGTGTGGGGACGGCCGGGGCGTTCAGCTTCCGGCTGACCGTGCCCGGTGGCGCGTCCCTGCCGGTGGCGGGGGTCACGATGGTCAGCGTGGCCGCCACGCATCGGCGGCGCGGCCTGCTGACGTCGATGATGCGGCGGCAGCTGGACGATGTCCGTGCCTGGGGTGAGCCGCTGGCCGTGCTCTGTGCGTCCGAGCCGGCGATCTACGGGCGGTTCGGATACGGCAACGCGACCCTGTCGTTGGCCGCCGAGATCGACACGACCCGGGTGGGACTGTCGGTGCCGGACGGTACGGATGACGTACGGGTGCGGTACGCGGCGCCGGCCGATGTGCTCGACGTGTGTGAGGCGGTGTACGCCCGGCTGGTTCAGGCACGGCCCGGGATGCTGGCCCGGCAGCCCGGCTGGGAGCGGCTCGGGGTGCTCGATCCGGCGAGCGAGCGGGAGGGGGCGTCGCCCCTGCAGTGCGTGCTCGCCGAGCGGGACGGGGAGACGGTGGGGTACGCGCGGTACCGCGTCAAGCCCGAGTGGGAGCTGTCCGGATCCAACGGCACGGTGATCGTTGAGGAGTCGGAGGGCCTGGACCCCGCGGCGGACGCGGCGTTGTGGCGGTTCCTGTTCGGGATCGACCTGACGTCGAAGGTCACCGTGCGGGGGCGCCCGGTGGACGACGCGTGGCAGTACCTGGTGACCGACCCGCGGCGGTGCCATCCGCGGGTGCGGGACGCGCTGTACGTGCGGCTGGTGGAGGTGGGGGCCGCGCTGGCGGCACGGACGTATCAGACGCCGGTGGATGTGGTGTTCGAGGTGAAGGACGCGTTCTGCCCCTGGAACGCCGGGCGTTGGCGGTTGAGCGGGGACGCGAAGGGGGCGTCGTGCGAGCGTACGGCGGATGCGGCGGATGTCGCCCTGTCCGTACGGGAATTGGGGGCGGCGTATCTCGGGGGCGTGTCGCTGGGCGCGCTGGGGGCGGCCGGGCGGGTGCGGGAGCTTCGGCCGGGGGCGCTGGCGGAGGCGTCGCTCGGGTTCGGGGTGGGTGTGCCGCCGTGGCTGCCGCACGGGTTCTGAGGCCCGGGCCTCTTTCGCGGGCGCCCGGGCCTTTTCAGGGGCGCCGGCGCCCGGGACTTCAGGGGCGTTGGCAGGCCGGGCACCAGAAGAGGTTGCGGGCGGCGAGATCGGCGGTGCGGATCTCGCCGCCGCAGATGTGGCAGGGCAGGTTGGCCCTGCGGTAGACGTACACCTCGCCGCCGTGGTCGTCCACGCGGGGCGGGCGGCCCATCGCCTCCGGCGTGTGCTCCGGACGGACGGTGTCGATGCGGTTGTTGCGGACGCCCTCGTGCATGAGGTCGACGAGGTCGGTCCAGATCGCGTGCCACTCGGTGGGGGTGATGTCCTTGCCGGCGCGGAACGGGTCGATGCGGTGCCGGAAGAGGACCTCCGCGCGGTAGACGTTTCCGACGCCGGCGATGACCTTCTGGTCCATGAGGAGGGCGGCGATCGTCGTACGGCTGCGGGTGATGCGGCGGTATGCGGCGTCCGGGTCGGCGTCGTCGCGGAGGGGGTCGGGGCCGAGGCGGTCGTGTATCGCCTGCTTCTCCGGGGGTGTGATGAGGGCGCAGGTCGTGGGGCCCCGGAGGTCCACGTAGGTGGTGTCGTTCGCTACGCGGAGGCGGACGGTGTCGGTGGGGGGCGGTTCGGGGGCCGGGCCGAAGGTGACCTTGCCGAAGAGGCCGAGGTGGATGTGGATCCAGTCGGTGTCGCGGAAGCCGAGGAAGAGGTGCTTGCCGTGGGCTTCGGTGTGGGTGAGTTCCGTGCCGGTGAGGAGGGCGGCGGCGGGTGTGAACTTGCCCTGCGGGCTGGTGGTGCGGGGTTTCGTGCCGAGGAAGGCGGCGGCGTAGTCCTGGGCGAGGCGGTGGATGGTGTGGCCTTCCGGCACGGGTGCTCCTGTGATCGTTGCCTTTGCCCTCCGGGCCGACGGGGGCTTCATGAGGCTGAGGCCTCGGGGCTCCGCCTCGGGTCCGGGTTTTGCCCGCCCGCCCGCCCGACACGGTCACTCACGGGGCTGAGGCCGCGGGGCTCCGCCCCGGACCCCGGGTCTTGCCCACCCGCCCGCCCGACACGGTCTCTGGAGAGGCTTCGGTCGAAAAGCCTCGGGGCTTCGCCCCGGGCCCCCAGCGGGGACTGCGTCCCATGCACCCCTCCGGGGCTTCGGTCGCCCTCGGCGCTCCAGGGCTTCTGGTCGCCCTCGGCCCTCCGGGGCTCTCGCCCTCGGCCCTTCGGGGCTCGTCTCGCCCTCTCCGCTTCGCCCGGCCCCACCGGCTCAGCCCGGCTCAGCCCAACCAGCGCCGACCAGCCAGCCCAGCCCGGCCAGCGCGGCCCAGCCAGCCCCGAGCAGCCAGCTCGGCCAAGCCAAGTCAGCCCCGACCAGCCAGCCCACCCCACCCCAGCCCAGCCCAGCCCACTGAGGCTCCAGGGCCGGAGTCCCTCGGGGAGCTGGGGCGGGGGCTACTGCTGCGGGTGGTGCGGCGGGATGGGGGGCAGGTCGCCGGTCGTTTCGTAGGACGCCAGCATGTCGATGCGGCGGATGTGACGTTCGTCACCGGAGAAGGGCGTGGCGAGGAACGTCTCCACGAACTTCGTCGCCTCGTCCTGCGAGTGCATGCGCGCGCCCACCGCGACGACGTTGGCGTTGTTGTGCTGGCGACCCAGGGACGCCGTCTCCTCGCTCCACGCGAGGGCCGCACGAACGCCCTTGACCTTGTTCGCGGCGATCTGCTCGCCGTTGCCCGAGCCGCCGATGACGACACCGAGGGCGTCGGGGTCCGCCGCCGTGCGCTCCGCCGCCCGGAGACAGAAGGGCGGGTAGTCGTCCTGGGCGTCGTAGATGTGCGGGCCGCAGTCGACGGGGTCGTGACCCGCCTCCTTCAGCCACTCGACGAGGTGGTTCTTGAGTTCGTAGCCGGCATGGTCCGAGCCGAGGTACACGCGCATGGGACGAGTGTGACACGGGCGTTTCGGGGAAGGCGCGCGGGGTGGCGCTCAGGAAAACCCCAGGCGAATGTGAGCCGCATTACTGAAGCTCAGGAAAACCTCAAGTAACAATCTGGATTCAAAGGTTCTCCTAATCGTTCGCCTCCGATTCACTGGACCGGCTCGTACACCGCTCGTACGGGTCCCCCGTACACCGGCAGGCCGCGAAACACCCCTTTCGTGCGGCTCGCTCGGTCCCTACGGAAGTACAGCTCCCCGGCGCAAAGGAAATCCGTTCCATGACCTCGCAGCCGACCATGAACAAGACCGGAAACGACCCCACAGGGCCCGGAGAACCCGGAGCCGAGGGCTCCGGGCTGCAGGCCGGGCTCAAGAACCGGCATCTTTCGATGATCGCCATCGGCGGTGTCATCGGCGCCGGACTCTTCGTGGGGTCCAGCTCCGGTATCGCCACCGCCGGGCCCGGCATCCTGTTGTCGTACGCCCTCGTCGGCACGCTCGTGGTGCTGGTGATGCGGATGCTCGGTGAGATGTCGGCCGCCAACCCGACCTCGGGTTCCTTCTCCGCGCACGCCGACCGGGCGCTGGGGTCCTGGGCCGGTTTCTCCATCGGCTGGCTGTACTGGTTCTTCTGGGTCGTCGTGCTGGCCGTCGAGGCGACCGCCGGTGCGGTGATCCTGGAGGGCTGGATGCCGGCCGTGCCGCAGTGGGGCTGGGCCCTGATCGTCATGCTGGTGCTGACCGCCACCAACCTGGTCTCCGTCGGCTCCTACGGCGAGTTCGAGTTCTGGTTCGCGGGCATCAAGGTCGTCGCCATCGCCGCGTTCATCATCGTCGGCGGGCTGGCCGTGTTCGGGGTGCTGCCGGGTGTGGACAGCGAGCAGGCCGGGCTGAGCAACCTCACCGAGCACGGCGGCTTCCTGCCGAACGGGGCCGGCGCCATCCTCACCGGTGTGCTGCTCGTCGTCTTCTCCTTCATGGGCAGCGAGATCGCGACCCTGGCCGCCGGTGAGTCGGAGAACCCGCGGCAGGCCGTCACCAAGGCCACCAACAGCATCATCTGGCGTGTCGCCGTCTTCTACCTCGGCTCGATCGCCGTCGTCGTGTGCCTGCTCCCCTGGGACAGCAAGTCCATCACCAAGGACGGCTCCTACGTCGCCGCGCTCGACTCCCTCGGCATCGCGCACGCCGGTCAGATCATGAACTTCATCGTGCTGACCTCGGTGCTGTCCTGTCTCAACTCCGGTCTGTACACCGCCTCCCGCATGGCCTTCTCCCTCGGCCAGCGCGGCGACGCGCCGAAGGCCTTCGCCCGCACGACCTCCAACGGCGTGCCGCGCACGGCGATCCTGGCCTCCGTCGCCTTCGGCTTCGTCGCGGTCTTCTTCAACTACAAGTTCCCGGACTCCGTCTTCCTCTTCCTCGTGAACTCCAGTGGCGCGGTCGCCCTGTTCGTGTGGCTGGTGATCTGCTTCTCCCAGCTGCGCATGCGGAAGATCATCAAGGCCGAGGCGCCCGAGAAGCTCGTCGTGAAGATGTGGCTGTACCCGTACCTGACCTGGGCGACTGCCGCGCTGATCGTGTTCATCCTCGGCTACATGCTCACCGACACCGAGCACGACGGGCGCCAGACCATTCTGCTGTCGCTGCTCGTCGCGGCCGTGGTGCTCGTCATCGCCTTCGTGAAGAAGGGGTTCCGCGGTGGGCGTCCGGCCGCCGACGCCCCGCAGGTCCAGGGTGAGGAGCACAGCGAGGTGTCGGCCGGCTGATCCTCCGGCCGCTCGCCGTTCGTCGTGAACGGGGGCCTGTGGTGCGTGCATCGCCACGCGCCGCAGGCCCCTTTTCCTTTGCCTCCCGCGATGCCTACAGCACGGTGAAACCGTCCTTGGCCTTCTCGTAGGTGGCGAGCGCCTCCTGCTCGATCTCCTTCTGGTACCACGTGTTGACCTGGTACGACTTGCCGGTCACGTTGAAGCCGAGCAGGCGGGCGTGCCAGTGGACGCCCTTCATCGTGAACGTGTACTCCCAGACCACCGCCGGGTGGCCGCGGAACGTCGTCTCCTCCAGGCGGATCTTGCGGTAGTCCTCGCCCTGCTGGGCGTTGCGCTCCGAGGTCTGCCAGGTCTCCAGCAGGTCGCCGCGGGCCAGGGAGGACTTGCCGACCAGCTCCTGGGACCCGTCCGGGGAGGTGTAGTGCACCTCCGCCCCCGTCTTCACGTCCCGCCGCCAGCCGTCGGGCGTCGCCCAGGCGAACCCGCCGGCCTCCCGGTGCGTGCCGGGCGGCAGGGTCTGCGGCCTGGTGGTGCCCTCGACGGTGGGCGAGGGGGTGGTGGCCCCGGTGGTGGCTCCGGTGGTGGCCGGCGCGGATACCGAGGAGCCCGCGCGCGGAGTGTCGTCCCCGCTCGGTGAGCCGGATGACGTCGCCAGCAGGATTCCCACGACCGTTCCGGCCGTGGCGAGGGTGGCCGCCGCGGCGGTGAGCACCGTACGGCGACGGAGGCGGGAGCGGGGCGTTGCCGAGGCGGGCGGCCCGGGGAGCTCGCCGGGCGGCATCGGCAGCGGTGCGGGGTGGGGGCGGCGCTCGGTCTCCGCCTGGGCGCGGGTGAGGGAGACGGGGCTTGGGGGGTGGGTGGTGCCGCCGGTCCGGCCTCCGGAAGGGGCCGCCACCGGCTGGGCCTTCGCCGCGTCGGCCTCCTTCGCCTCGTCGGCCTCCTTCGCCTCGTCGCCCTGCTTCGCCTCGTCGCCCTCCTTGGCATCCGGGGCAGGGCCCTGGACGGGGAAGGGTTGGCGAGGGTCCTGGGATGCCGGGGTGCAGGCGGGGGCCGGTGCCTCCTGCGGGGGTGCGGGGAGAGAGTTCCGCGACTGCGGCCCGGGGGCCGGTGGTCGGCCTCCGAGGGTTTCCAGGTCGGCGGCGACCGTGGGTGTCGGTGCCGGATACGCCACCGGCTCCAGTGCCGTTTCCAACGTCTCCAGGTTCGGGCGGGCCGACGGTTCCTTCGCCAGCAGGGACGTCAGGATGTCCCGCAACGGGCCCGACGCGGCCGGGAGTTCGGGCTCCTCGTACAGGACCGCGTGCAGGGTCGCCAGCGTGGTGTCGCGGGAGAACGGGGAGCGGCCGCCGAGGGCCGCGCACAGGGTCGCGCCGAGGGACCAGATGTCGGACGGCGGGCCCTGAGGGCGGCCGGAGATGCGCTCGGGGGCCATGTAGTCGGGCGAGCCGACCAGCATGCCGACCATCGTGAGCGCCTTGGCGTCCTGGATCGCGGCGATGCCGAAGTCGGTGAGGACGACGCGCCGTCCGTGACCGGAACCGTTGCCGTTGCCGCGTACGGATCCGGCCACGCCGTCCGCGTGTTCCACGAGCACGTTTCCGGGCTTGATGTCGCGGTGCAGTACGCCGCGTTCATGCACCTGCCGTAGCGCCGCGACCAGACCGAGTCCGATGCGGGCCGTCTCGCCGGGGCTCAGCGGGCCCGACTCCGCGAGGATCCGTTCGAGGGAGCGGCCCGACACCAACTCCATGACGATCCACAGGCGTTCGCCTTCGTCGACCACGTCGTAGACCCGGACGACGTTGGGATGGTCGATCCGGGCCGTGGCCCTGGCCTCGCGCAGGGTCCGTTCGCGGCGGGTCCTGCTGTCCTCCGCGTCGAGACCGTCGATCCGCATCTCCTTGACGGCGACCTGCCGGTCGAGTATTTCGTCGGCGGCTCGCCACACCCGCCCCATTCCCCCCTGGCCGATACTTTCGACCAACCGATATCGCCCCGTCACCAATATCCCTGGAACACCGCCACGGTTCGTATTCCCCGGCAATCCGCTGCACCCCCTCCACGACGCCGCGACCGACTCCAGTGAAACACAATGGTCACACTTCGCGCCGCACCAGGATAGTGGGGTGAAATCTTGTGGTACCTCTTTCAGTGCTGCGAATTCAGGCGCAGTCCAGGGGGACGCAAGGGGGACGAACATGAGTTCTCGTCGCACGACAGCGGTCGCCGGATCGCTGGTCATGGCATCTTTCTCGGCGGTGTTGATCCTTTCCGGCACGGCCGGGGCTGAGGATGAAGGACCCGCAAGCGGCAAGGGGGGAAAGGCGGTTGACACGGCGCCGGCCGGGGTGAGGCTCACCACGACGCTGCCCGGGAAGATCTCGGTCGACAACGGTTCCGAAAAGGCGGCGATTACCGCCACGGTGAAGAACGAGGGGAGCAAGGACAGCGGGAAGATCCGGCTGTTGGTCGTCGGTTTCGACGGGCTGGCCGTCAAGGGGGTCGAGGGGTGTTCGGCGATACCCGAGAAGGGACTTCCGGAGGGTTCGAACAGCGGATTCGCATGCCCGATCGACAATCTCGCGGCGGGTAAGTCGAAGTCGTACGCCGTCGACGCGACGTTCGACCTCGGCACGACCGGGAAGATCTGTCTGCCCGTGCAGACGAGCGACGGGAAGAAGACCTTCTGGCAGCAGGGCCCGGTGCCGTTCGGCACGAGCAACCCGTCGCCGGACGCCCCGGCCACGCCCCTGCTGCTCGGCACCGACAACGAGCCGGCGGGCCCGGGCGGCAAGGAACTGCCGAAGACCGGTCCGGCCCGTGCTCTGCTGCCGCTGGGCGCGGCCGGCGCGTCGCTGCTCGCGGCGGGCGTGGCCGGAATGTGGTGGTCGCAGCGGCGGCGGCCGGGGGCTCAGGAGGGCTGAATCGGTCCCCTGCCGCGTCTCGTACGCAAAGAGGCCCGCCGGGGCGGTACGCCCCCGTCGGGCCTCTCGGCAACGCCTGTGGTGTCAGCGCTTGTTCGCGAACTTCCAGGCCGTCGGCAGGGCGCCCATGGCCAGCGCGGCCTTCAGCGCGTCGCCGATGAGGAACGGCGTGAGGCCGGCCGCGATCGCGGCGGTGGCGGACATGTTGGTGGCGAGGGCCAGGTAGGGCACGCCGACGGCGTAGATGATCGCCTCGCCCACCAGCATCGTGCCGGCCGTGCGCAGCACCGAGCGGTCGGCGCCGCGGCGGGCCAGGGCGCCGACGACGGTGGAGGCGACGATCATGCCGAGGATGTAGCCGAAGGAGGGGGCGACGCCCGAGGTGCCCTGCGCGAACCACGGCACGCCCGCGATGCCCGCCACGGCGTACAGCGCGAGCGCCAGGAAGCCGCGGCCGGCGCCGAGGGAGGTGCCCACGAGCAGCGCGGCGAAGGTCTGGCCGGTCACCGGCACCGGGGAGCCCGGCACGGGCACGGAGATCTGGGCGGCGAGGCCGGTGAGCGCGGCGCCGCCGAGCACGAGGGCCGCGTCCCGGACTCGGGAGGCGGGGAGCAGGTCGGCGAGGACCTGTCCGGTGTGGGACGGTGTGGCGGCAGCGGTGCTCATCGGGACTCCGCGAGGGTGAGGGCCGGTCGGGACACCGTGACGCTATCCCAGCGCCCTCGCCCCGATCACCGTCAGCCGTCCACAAAGGCCGGGACCGGCCGTTGGTCGGCTTCACACAAAGGATGCGGGTTACAGCGAGTCAGGGGTGATGCCGGTCACGGTGATGGGGTGCCGTGCGACACGGGAGCGGGAGATCGGGCCTCTGTAGGTTTCCCCCAAAGGCACCGGGGCGGCCGTCTCGCCCGTCGGTCGCCGTCTGGGCAGTGCGGGGCCGTTTTGCTAGCGTCGCGAACATGGTTGCCCAGGCCCGGTACTTCTCGTCGCGTCGCTATGTCGACCTGCGACGCCAGGGCACGGCCACCTGTCGCCGCCCTCGGTGAGGCGGGGCGGAGGGATCCGGCCCGCCGATCGAGACGGCGCAGTGTCGGACCGGCCTCCAGGAAGATTCCCATGCCCCGTACCGCGGCTCCCCTTCTGACGTCCCCCATCCCCCGTGTCGCCGACAGCGACCGGCGCCGCACCAGCGCGAGCGTCGTCCTGCGGTCCGTGCTGGAGCACGGACCGGTCGCGCGCAGCACCATCGCCCGGCTGACCGGCCTGTCGCCGGCGTCGGTGACCGACTACTGCGCCCGGTTCAGCGAGTTGGGGCTGATCCGCGAGTCCGCCGTGCTGCGGCGGTCCAGGGGTGTGGGTCGGCCGCATCTGCCGGTCGACCTGGACGACACCCGGTTCGTGGTGGGCGGGGTGCATGTGGCGGTGCCGTACACCACGGTCGCGCTGCTGGACCTGCGCGGACGGGTGGTGGCCCGGGGCGAGTTGAAGCACGAGGGCACCGACCCCGCCCGGGTGCTGGCCCGGGCGGCCGACGCGCTGGGGGCGCTGCTCGCCGGTGTTCCCGGCAGCAGGGCGCTGGGGGTCGGGTTCGCGGCCGGAGGCTGGGTGGACCGGGACTCGGGCAGCGTTGTGGAGCATCCGTTGCTGGGCTGGCGCGAGGTGCCGGTGCGGGAGCTGCTCGGGGCGCGCACCGGCCTGCCGGTCCATGTGGACGGGCACGCGCGGGCGTTGGTGAACGCGGAGCGGTTGTTCGGGCGCGCGCGGGGCAGCGGCAGTGTGCTGCATCTGTTCGCGGGCAATGTGGTCGACGCGGCGTTCACCACCCATGACGAGGTGCACCACGGGCCGCGCTCCCAGGCGGGCGCGATCGCCCATCTGCCGGTGCCGGGCGGCACGGAGCCCTGCGACTGCGGCCGGGTGGGCTGCCTCCAGGTCGAGCTGAGCGAGCGGACCCTGTGCCGGCGGGCCCGTGAGGCGGGCGTCGTCGACGGGGTGAACCCGATGCACGTGGTCGGTGCGGCGGCGGCCGGTGACCCGGTCGCGGTGCGGCTGCTGCGGGAGCGGTCGCGTCGGGTGGGCCGTGCGGTCGGGCTGCTGCTCGATGTGCTCAACCCGGAGCGGGTGGTCGTGACGGAGATCGGGGCCATGCACCGGGAGGACTGCCTGTCGGCGCTGCGGGAAGAGATCGGGGCGGATCGCGCCGCGACCGTCTCGCCGATCAGTTTCCCGGATTCCGTGCTGGCGGTGGCCGGTGGTTCGGTGGCTCTCGACGTCCTCTACCGGGATCCGCTGGCCGCGTCACCTGAGGCTATTTAATTCAGAAACTCGGAATGTTGACAGGCCGGGCCGCTGACCAGGAACATCCTGTTCATGAGCCCGCTCACGAGCTGTCGCACTCTCTGTTGCTGACCCGTTGACGCGCCCCCGGCGCCCCTTCACGGAGCGCCTTCTCCTTCCTTTGTGACATTCGCGTGAATTTCCCTTGGCAGGTCTTTTCCTGCCCGGAATTCCGCTCGCTGTGCCGTCTTCCATACCCAGGGAGCCCTCCATGTCCTCGTCCTCCGTTTCCGGTCCAGACCGGCGCCTGTTCCTGACCTCACTGCTCGGCGTGACGGCCGCGGCGGCCGGACTGAGCGGCTGCGCCGACAGCAGCGCGGCGGCCGACGAGACGGCCTCCGACGCTCCCCTGGCCTCCAAGGTCCCCGCGGGGACGAGCCTGAAGATCTCCTCGTACCAGAACGCGCAGCAACTCCAGTTCAAGCTGGCCGGGTTCCGCGATCTGCCGTTCAAGGTGTCCAACTGGCTGAACATCGGCGCGGGCCCCGATGTCATCAACGCCTTCCGCGCGAAGTCCCTGGAGGTGGCCAACAACGCCGGGATTCCGCCGATCCAGGCGCACTACCAGGGCTTCGACGCGAAGATCGTCGCGATCAACATCACCCGCAAGCCCAACTACCTCTTCGCCACCAAGCCCGGCAGTGACATCCGCCGGGTCTCCGACTTCCGGGGCAAGCGGCTCGCCTTCTCCCAGGGCCAGGCACAGGGCGTCGTCCTGCTGCGGGCGCTGAAGAAGGCGGGGCTGAAGTACGACGACGTGGAGCTGGTGCCGCTGACCAGCAACCAGTTCCTCACCGCCCTGCAGTCCGGGCAGGTGGACATCGCCCCGCTCGCCAACACCCAGGCGCCCGCGTATCTGACGCAGTACAAGTCCGCCCGGACCATCACCACGGACGTGGTGGACCTGCTCAGCCTGCTGTGGGCGCCGGTGTCGGTGCTGAACGACCGGGCGAAGGCCGCCGCGGTCGCCGCGTACGTCCCGTACTGGGCGAAGAGCCAGGTGTGGACGTACGAGCACCCCGACGAGTGGAACGAGCAGTTCTACGTCGGGACGCAGAACCTGACCCTCGCGCAGGCGAAGGCGGTCACCGCGCTGGCCAACAAGCCGCTGTTCCCGCCGCGCTGGGACGAGGCGATCGCCTGGGAGCAGGAGACCGCCGATCTGCTCGCGGAAGGCGGTTTCGTGAAGAAGTTCGACGTCTCGGAGCTGTTCGACCACCGCTTCGAGTCCCTCGCGGCCCAGGCCGTGCCCGCGGAGTACCGGAGGTGACCGCCGTGACCACGACCACGCACACGACGACGAGCACGAGCACCACGAGCACGAGCACGAACACCGGCGCACCGCTCGCTCCCCTCGCCGAGGAGGAGACCCGCCAGGTGCGCAGGCGCCGGCGGCTGGCTCCCGGCAAGCGGCTGCCCGCCACCCGGCTGCTCGGGCCTGCCGCCGTCCTCGCGCTGTGGAGCGCCGCCTCCGCCGCCGGGCTGCTCGACCCGGGCGCCATCCCGGCTCCCTGGACGGTGCTGGAGACGGGCAGCCGGTTGTGGACGGCCGGCACGCTGCCGGACGACATCCTGACCTCGTTGCAGCGCGCGGCCACCGGCTTCTCGATCGGCCTGGTCGTGGGGATCCTGCTCGCCCTGGCGTCCGGGCTGACCCGGACCGGGGAGGCTCTGATCGACGGGACGGTCAACCTCAACCGGGCGATCCCCACCCTGGGTCTGATCCCGCTGTTCATCCTCTGGCTGGGCATCGGCGAGACCTTCAAGATCGCCATCATCGCGATCGTCGTCTACATCCCGATCTACCTCAACACGCATGCCGCGCTGTCCGGCATCGACAGCCGCTTCGTCGAACTCGCCGAGGTGCAGGGCCTGTCGAAGTTCCAGTTCATCCGCCAGGTCGTCGTCCCCGGCGCCCTGCCCGGCTTCTTCGTCGGCCTGCGGCTCGGAGTCACCGGCTCCTGGCTCGGTCTGGTGGTGCTGGAGCAGATCAACGCCACCAGCGGTCTCGGCTACATGATGTTCCAGGCTCAGAACTACGGCCAGACGGACGTCATCCTCGTCGGCCTGGTCGTCTACGGCATCTTCGGCCTGATCTCCGACAGCGCGGTCCGTATCGTCGAACGGAGGGTGCTGTCATGGCGCCGCACACTGAGCAGCTGACCCGTCCCGCCGTCCAACTGCGCGGCCTGACACGGTCGTTCGAGGGGCGCACGGTCCTCGACGGCATCGACCTCGATCTGCCCGCCGGGCAGCTGACGGCCCTCCTCGGGCACAGCGGCTCCGGCAAGTCCACCCTGCTGCGGGCGATCGCCGGACTCGACCACGGCGTCGCGGGCAGCGGGCAGCTCACCGCGCCCGAGCGGGTGTCGGTGGTCTTCCAGGACTCCCGGCTGCTGCCCTGGCGGCGGGTCCTCGACAACGTGCTGCTCGGCGCGGAGGGCAAGGACGCCGGCCGCCGGGGCCGCGCGGCCCTGGAGGAGGTGGGGCTGAAGGGCCGCGAGCGGGCCTGGCCGGGCGAGCTGTCCGGCGGGGAGGCCCAGCGCGCCGCCCTGGCCCGGTCCCTGGTCCGTGAGCCGGAACTGCTGCTGGCCGACGAGCCGTTCGGGGCGCTGGACGCGCTCACCCGGATCCGGATGCACGGCCTGCTGAGGGAGCTGTGGGAGCGGCACCGGCCGTCGGTGCTGCTGGTCACCCACGACGTGGACGAGGCGATCGTGCTCGCCGACCGGGTGCTCGTCCTGGAGAAGGGCCGCATCGGCCTCGACCTCACCATCGACCGCGCGCACCCGCGGTCGTACCGCGACCCCCTGCTCGGCGAGTACCGGGAGCGGCTGCTGGCCGCGCTCGGTGTCACGGAGGACCATCGATGACCCGCAGACAGCTGCACCTCAACGCGTTCCTGATGAACACCGGCCACCACGAGGCGTCGTGGCGGCTGCCGGAGAGCGACCCGTACGCGCATGTGGACCTGGCCCACTACGTACGGCTCGCCCGGATCGCCGAGCGCGGCACGTTCGACTCGCTGTTCCTCGCCGACGGCCCACAGCTGTGGAACAACCTCGCGCAGCGGCCCGCCGGGGCGCTGGAGCCGATCACGCTGCTGACCGCGCTGGCGACGGCGACCGAGCACATCGGCCTGATCGCCACGGCCTCCACCTCGTACAACTCGCCGTACAACCTGGCCCGCAAGTTCGCCACGCTGGACCACCTCAGCGGCGGCCGGGCGGGCTGGAACATCGTCACCACCGCCGGTGCCGAGGCCGCCCGGAACTTCGGTCTGGACGCCGAACCGGCGCACGCCGAGCGGTACGCGCGGGCCGCCGAGTTCCTCGACGTGGCGCTGAAGCTGTGGGACAGCTGGGAGGACGACACGATCGTCGCCGACAAGGCGGCGGGCGTGTGGGGCGACGACGCGAAGATCCACCCGCCCCGGCACCAGGGCCGGTACTTCAGCGTCGAGGGGGCGCTCAACGTGCCCCGCTCCCCCCAGGGTTACCCCCTGCTCGTGCAGGCCGGCTCCTCCGAGGACGGCAAGCGGTTCGCCGCGCGGTACGCGGAGGCCGTCTTCACCGCCCAGCAGACCATCGAGGACGCGCGGGCCTTCTACGCCGACCTCAAGGCCCGGACGGTCGCGGCCGGCCGGGACGCCGACCACATCAAGGTGCTGCCGGGCATCGTTCCGGTGATCGGCTCCACGGAGGCCGAGGCGCTGGCGAACGAGCGGGTCCTGGAGGACCACATCGTGCACACGCACGGGGTGGACCGCCTGGAGCGGCTGCTGCAACTGGCCCCGGGCACCCTGGAGCTGGACGGTCCGCTCCCCTCCGACCTGCCGCCGGAGAGCGCCGTCGAGGGCGCCAAGAGCCGCTACACGCTGATCGTCGAGCTGGCCCGGCGCGACCGGCTCACCGTGCGGCAGCTGATCGGGCGGCTCGGCGGCGGGCGCGGGCACCTCACCTTCGCCGGTACGCCCGAGCAGGTCGCCGACACCATCGGGCTGTGGTTCGAGTCGGGCGCCGCGGACGGCTTCAACATCATGCCCGCCGTCCTGCCGTCCGGCCTGGAGACCTTCGTCGACCACGTCGTCCCGATCCTGCGCGCCCGCGGGCTGCTCCGCACCGAGTACGGCGACGCCCGCCGGACCCTGCGGGAGCGCTACGGCCTGCCCCGGCCCGCCAACCAGCACGTCATCGCCCCCGCTCTCGTCTGACCCCTCTTCCGGTTCGCTGAAAGGAACCCGTCATGACCATCGAGATCCACAAGGTCACCGCGCACATCGGCGCCCGCGTCGAGGGCGTCGACCTCACCCGGCCCCTCGACCAGGAGACCTCCACCGCCCTGCGCGAGGCGCTCAACGCCCACAAGGCCCTGGTCTTCGACGCTGAGGGCCTGGACGACGCGGGCCAGCAGGCCTTCGTCCGCCACTTCGGGGACATCACCACCGCCCATCCGACGGTGTCCGCCGTCGACGGCGCCCCGAACGTGCTGCCCGTCGACAGCGAGGGCGGCCGGGCCGCCAACCACTGGCACACCGACGTCACCTTCGTACTGAACCCGCCGCAGGCCACCAGCCTGCGCAGCATCACCGTTCCGCCCTACGGCGGCGAGACGCTGATCGCCAGCTCGGCCGCCGCCTACCGCAACCTGCCGGAGTCGCTGCGCAGCCTCGCCGACACCCTGTGGGCCGAGCACACCAACGACTACGACTACGCCGTCCCCGAGGAGGACGTCGACGAGGAGCAGGCCGCCCGGCGCGCCCAGTTCACCTCGATCAGGTACCGCACGGTCCACCCCGTGGTGCGCGTCCACCCGCTGACCGGCGAGCGCGGGCTGTTCATCGGCGGCTTCGCGCAGCGGATCGTGGGCCTCTCGCCCGGCGAGTCCCGCAAGATCCTCGACCTGCTCCAGGCGTACGTCACCCGGCCGGAGAACGTCCTGCGCCACCGCTGGTCGCCGAATCAGCTCGTCCTGTTCGACAACCGCATCACCCAGCACTACGCCGTCGACAACTACGACGGCCGGCCCCGGCGCCTGCACCGGGTGACCGTGGCCGGGGACATCCCCGTGGGGATCGAGGGCAAGGAGAGCTACGTCATCGAGGGCGACGCCTCGCACTACTCACCGGTCGCCGCCTAGCCACACAGAGCGACGCGACTGTCCGGATGGTGGGATGCCTCTTCGTGTGAGCGGAGAGGCATCCGAGACTGGCGGCGTTTTTGCCCTCGTACGCCTCTCACGCATAGGACGAGTCGCGCCCATGCCCAGCAGCACCACCACGGGGACCCCGTCCAGCACGGACGACACCTCCCTGTCTCATGGCCTGAAGCAGCGCCACCTGTCGATGATCGCCCTCGGCGGGGTGATCGGAGCCGGTCTGTTCGTCGGCTCCGGCGCCGGTATCGCCGCGGCCGGCCCGTCCATCGTGGTCGCCTACGCCCTCTCCGGTGTCCTCGTGATGCTGGTGATGCGGATGCTCGGCGAGATGTCGGCCGCGTATCCGTCGTCGGGGTCGTTCTCGGCGCACGCGGAGCGGGCGATCGGCCCCTGGGCCGGATTCACCGCCGGCTGGTCCTTCTGGGTGCTGCTGTGCACGGCCGTCGGCCTGGAGGGCATCGGCGCCGCGAAGATCGTCAGCGGCTGGCTGCCGGGCACGCCGGAGTGGGCGTGGGTGGCGCTGTTCATGGTCGTCTTCTGCGGCACGAACCTCGCGGCCGTGAAGAACTTCGGCGAGTTCGAGTTCTGGTTCGCGGCGCTGAAGGTCGGCGCGATCACCCTGTTCCTGGTGCTCGGTGTCCTGGCGATCCTCGGGATCCTGCCCGGCACGGACTCCCCCGGCGCGAGCCACCTCACGGACTTCCTGCCGAACGGCGGCGAGGGCCTGGTCATCGGCCTGCTCGCGTCGGTCTTCGCGTACGGCGGCCTGGAGACGGTCACCATCGCGGCGGCCGAGTCGGAGAACCCGGTCAAGGGCGTCGCGACCGCGGTCCGCACGGCGATGTGGCGCATCGCGCTGTTCTACATCGGCTCGATGGCCGTCATCGTCACGCTGGTGCCGTGGGACTCCAAGGAGGTCGTGGAGAAGGGCCCGTACGTCGCCGCCCTCGACGAGCTCGGCATTCCGGGCGCCGGCCAGCTGATGAACGTGGTCGTCCTGGTCGCCCTGCTGTCCGCGATGAACGCCAACATCTACGGCGCCTCCCGCATCGCCTACTCCCTCGTCGACCGCGGCCAGGGCCCCAAGGGGCTGGGCCGGGTCTCGGGCGGGGTGCCGCGGATCGCCGTGCTGGCGTCCTCCGTCTTCGGGTTCCTGTGCGTGCTGCTGAGCTACTGGCGGCCCGACGACGTCTTCGCCTGGCTGCTGAACATGATCGGCGCGGTCATCCTGGCCGTCTGGATCTTCATCGCCGTCTCCCAGCTGCGCCTGCGCCGCCGCCTGGAGCGCGAGGCACCCGAGAAGCTGGCCGTGCGCATGTGGGCGTTCCCCTGGCTGACCTGGGTCGCCCTGGCCGGCATGGCCGCGGTCTTCGTCCTGATGGCCCGGGAGCCGGACACGCGGGTTCAGCTGTACTCGACGGGCGGGATGATCCTGGTCCTGGCGGCCGTCGGGTACGGGTGGCAGAGGGCCCGCGCCAAGCAGTAGGAGATCCACCGCCGAAGGCCCCCGCGACACGCGCGGGGGCCTTTTGCGTGCCCGGGCCACCCGTCGACCCCTTCCTGCTGCTAGCGTGCAGTTGCAAGCCTATTGCAATAAGAGGTCCGGAGGGGATCCCGCCCATGCCCGTCTACACGCTGCCTGAACTGCCCTACGACTACTCCGCGCTCGCCCCCGTGATCAGCCCCGAGATCATCGAGCTGCATCACGACAAGCACCACGCCGCCTATGTGAAGGGCGCCAACGACACGCTGGAGCAGCTTGCCGAGGCGCGGGACAAGGAGACGTGGGGGGCGGTCAACGGGCTGGAGAAGAACCTGGCCTTCCACCTGTCCGGGCACATCCTGCACAGCATCTACTGGCAGAACATGACCGGTCCGAAGGACGGTGGCGGTGAGCCGCTGGCCGCCGACGGTGTGGGGGAGCTCGCCGACGCCATCGTCGAGTCGTTCGGGTCGTTTGCCGGCTTCAAGGCCCAGCTGACCAAGGCCTCCGCGACCACGCAGGGTTCGGGCTGGGGCGTGCTCGCCCACGAGCCGCTGAGCGGGCGGCTGATCGTGGAGCAGGTCTACGACCACCAGGGCAACGTCGGCCAGGGCGCCACCCCGATCCTGGTCTTCGACGCCTGGGAGCACGCCTTCTACCTGCAGTACAAGAACCAGAAGGTCGACTTCATCGAGGCGATGTGGCAGGTCGTCAACTGGCAGGACGTGGCGCGCCGTTACGAGGCAGCCAGGTCCCGGACGGACGTGCTGCTGCTGGCGCCGTGACGACGGCCCGCCGCTGAGTCGTCCTGCCTCGTGATCGTCTTCTCAACCTTCACGCACGGCAGGCGGTAAGAGGAAGCCCCCCGCGAGGACGTGACTCGCGGGGGGCTTCTGAGATCTGGGTCATGTGCCCATGGTGCTACGGCACTTCGGCCTCGCACGGCACATTGAGTGAGAGGAGCGCGGCGGAACCGTCGGGGTTCATGCGCAGTTCGCTGATCGCCGCGTTCCGGAGCCGTGGGAGCACTCTGCGGTACTCGCCGACCGGGATCGACAGCAGGGTACACAGCACCAGGCGCAGCAGGGTGTTGTGGGCGACGACCAGGACGCGTTCGCCGGGGTGGGCGGCGGCGATGTCCCGCAGGGCTTTCACACCGCGGGCCGCCGCCGCCAGCGGGTCCTCGGCGCCGGGGAAGGAGTGCTCCACCGGGTCGGACCGGTAGGCCGCCGCCCACTCCGGGTCCTCGGTCTCGAACTCGGCGAGCGTACGGCCTTCGAGCACACCGAAGTCGCATTCGCGCAGGTGGGGTTCGCTCTGGGAAGTGAGGCCGAGGGCACGGCAGGCGGGCTCGGCGGTGGCGACGGCGCGGGACAGCGGGGACGTCCAGATCGCGTCGACGGGATGGGCGCCGGCCCACCGGCCGAGGGCCTCGGCCTGGCTGCGGCCGGTGTCGGTCAGGTCGATGTCGCTGATGCCGGCGTAGCGGTTCTCCGCGTGCCAGACGGTCTGTCCATGGCGGACCAGCAGGAGGGTCGTACTCATGTTGCGGAAGTATCCCGGCTCAGTCGGCTGTGTGCGTGCGCGGCGACCGGCGCGGGCAGCCAGCCGCGGTCCCGCAGGGCGTCGACCAGACGCGCGTACGGCTCGGCGAAGGCTGCCGTGCGGCCGGGGCGGGGTTCGACGACGGTCCGGACGCGGACCATGCGCTCGGCGACGTCCGCGAGCGCACCGGCCCGCGTCGCCCCGTACGCGGCGAGCGCCGCCATGCCCAGGGCCGCTTCGGTCTGCTCGGGGACGCGGGCCGGGCGGCCCAGGATGTCGGCGCGCAGCTGGTTCCAGTAGGGGCTGCGGGCGCCGCCGCCCGTGAAGGTGAGCGGGCCGTCGAGGGACGCGCCGAGGTGGTGCAGGTAGTCCAGGCACAGGCGTTCGGCGAAGCCGACTCCCTGGAGGAGCGCGGCCCACCGGTCGGCGTCCTCCACGGGGTCGCCCAGGATCAGCGGGGTCGCCTCCGGTGCCCGGAAGGGGAACCGCTCCCCCGGTGACACCAGCGGGTAGGCGACCGCACCAGACGGCTCGTACGCGGCCGCCCGCGCGTCCATGCCGGCCGGGTCGGCGTCGGGGAAGCGCGCCGAGAGCGCCCCGGCGCCGACGCTGGAGGCCCCGCCGGGCAGCCAGGTGCCGTCCGGGGCACGGTGGTTGTAGACCACGCCGGCGGGGTCGCGGACCGGGTCGCGGGCGGCGCCCTTCAGCACGAGCGTGGTGCCGAGCACGGAGTTCCAGGAGCCGGGCCGCAGCGCGCCCGACGCGATCTGGGCCGCACAGCCGTCGGTCATCCCGGCGAACACCGGTGTGCCGGCGGGGATGCCGGTGGCGTCGGCGGCGGCCGGGCCGACCTCGCCGAGGCGCGTCCCGGGGCGGACGACGTCCGGCAACAGGCCGTCGGGCACGCCCAGTCCGTCCAGGGCGGCCTGCGGCCAGCGGTCGCCGTCGAGGTCGTAGCCCGTCTTCAGGGCGTGGCTGGAATCGGCCGGGGGCGGCTGGCCCGTGAGGCGGGAGACGATCAGGTCGGGCTGGTGCGCCAGGCGCAGTGAGCCGCCGCCGTACTCCCCGAGCAGCCACAGCGCCTTCGGCAGCGCCCAGGTGTCCTGGACGGCGAGTCCCGCCTGCCGGGCCCGCGCGGCCTCAGCCTTGGCCCGCCCGTCGTCGTACATCAGCGCGGGGCTCACCGGACGGCCGGAGCCGTCGGTCAGCAGGACCGTGCCGGAGGTGCCGCACACCGCGAGTCCGCCGACCCGCAGCTGCGGGGGCGCGGAGCCGAGGGCCGCCCGGGACGCCGTGCACAGCGCCGCCCACCACCGCAGCGGGTCCTGCTCGTGCCGCACCCCGTCCCGCCGGCCGGTCAGCGGGGCCGAGCCGCTGCCGAGCACCGTGCCGTCGGCGGTGACGAGCAGCACGCGGACGCTCTGCGTGCCGAGGTCGATACCCAGCCAGCCCGCATCCTCGTCCACCATCCGGAACCTCCCGTGCCGTCGCAGCCGGATCTGTGAACTTCTCACTGTGCCCCGATATTTTCCCGTGCGCGAGGGATTGACGCCCAACTTCAGCCGTTCCACCCTCTGTTAACGAGTCGACCCGACGTGTTAACCAGGCTCCCCGCGGAGGTACGGATGGACACGCACGTGCACGACCGCCGGCGCTTCCTCGCCCTCGCCGCCGGGGCGGCGGCGGCCCCGTTACTCACGGCCTGCGGCGCCGGTTTCGGCGGGAACGACGACAAGAGCGACGGGTCCGCGGCGGACGACGTCACCGGTTCCTTCGACTGGAAGCGGGAGAAGGGCACCACCGTCAAGGCCCTGCTCAACAAGCACCCGTACACGGACGCCCTGATAGCCGACCTGAAGTCGTTCACCGAGAGGACCGGTATCAGGGTCGAGTACGACGTGTTCCCCGAGGACAACTACTTCGACAAGCTCACCGTGGACCTGTCCAGCGGGCGTGCCTCCTACGACGTCTTCATGCTCGGCGCGTACATGGTGTGGCAGTACGGGCCGCCGAACTGGCTGGAGGACCTCGGGCCCTGGATGCGCAACTCCTCGGCGACGGGCGCCGAATGGGACCAGGCGGACTTCTTCCCGAACCTGCTCCAGGCCGACCAGTGGTCCCTGAAGGCGGGCGCGCCGCTCGGGCAGGGCGGGCAGTACGCGCTGCCGTGGGGCTGGGAGACCAACGTCGTCGCCTACAACACCGAACTGTTCAGGAAGCTCGGTGTGAAGCCGGCCGAGACGTTCGACGAGCTGACCGAACTCGCCGGCACCATCAAGCGCAAGGCGCCGGGCGCCGGGTACGACGGGATGTACGGGATCGCCGTACGCGGGTCCAGGAGCTGGGCCACCATCCACCCGGGCTTCATGACGATGTACGCCCGCAACGGGCTGAAGGACTTCACGGTCGACGGCGGCAAGCTCACCCCCGCCATGAACAGCCCCGAGGCCGTCGCCTTCACCGAGGACTGGGCCCGCATGGTCAAGCGGGGCGGGCCGCCGTCCTGGACGTCGTACACCTGGTACCAGTGCTCCAGCGACCTGGGCGCGAAGAAGGCCGGCATGCTGTTCGACGCCGACACGGCCGCCTACTTCCAGGCGGTCAAGGGCGCGAGCCCCGCCTCCGGGAAGATCGCCTTCCACCCGGGGCCGAAGGGGCCCGGCGGGTCGCTGGCGACCAACATGTGGATCTGGTCGCTCGGCATGAACGCCAAGAGCAAGAAGAAGAGCGCCAGTTGGCTGTTCCTGCAGTGGGCGACCGGCAAGGAGCACCTGCGCAGGAGCGCGATCACCCACAACCACATCGATCCGGTGCGCAAGTCCGTCGCCGACGACGCCGCCTACAAGGACAAGATGCGGCACCTGCCGGGCTTCCTGGAGACCTTCGAGACGGTCGTCGACCAGACGAAGATCCAGTTCACCCCGCAGGCGCAGTTCTTCGACGCGACGACCAGCTGGGCGGCGGCCCTCCAGGAGATCTACGGCGGCAAGGGCGCGAAGTCGGTCCTGGACGGGCTGGCGGACGACCTCGCCGGCAAGGTGGGCTAGCGCGATGGGGTGGCGGCTCACCCTGCGCCCGTACCTCCTGATCGTCCCGGCACTGCTGCTGACCTGCGGGATCCTCTACCCCTTCGGGCTCGGGCTGTACTACACGCTGTTCGACTTCTCGGCGAGCAAACCGCAGCCGGACATGGTGCGGCTCGAGAACTACAGCACCGTCTTCACCCAGGAGGCGTTCTGGAACTCGGCGTGGGTGACGGTGCTGTACGCGGTCGGGGCGGCCCTCACCGAGACCGTGCTCGGCGTGGCCGTCGCCCTGCTCCTGTACCGCTCGTCCCTGCTGGGCCGGATCCTGGAGAAGATCCTGATCCTGCCGCTGATGATCGCCCCGGTGATCGCGGCGATCATCTGGAAGCTGATGCTCCAGCCGTCGGTCGGGGTGGTCAACCACCTGCTGAGGCCCTTCGGCCTGGGCGGGGTGCAGTGGACCGACACCCCGACGGGCGCGCTGCTGTCATCGATCGCCGTGGACGTCTGGGTCTACACCCCGTTCGTGGCGATCCTCGCCCTCGCCGGTCTGCGGTCGCTGCCCACCTCCCCGTTCGAGGCGGCGGCCGTGGACGGCGCGGGGTGGTGGTACACCTTCCGGCGCCTGACCCTGCCGATGCTGTGGCCGTACGTCCTGGTCGCGGTGATCTTCCGGTTCATGGACTCGCTGAAGGTCTTCGACATCATCTACGCGCTCACGGAAGGGGGACCGGGCGACTCGACCGTCGTGCTCCAGATCCGGGCGTACCTGGAGGCCATCCGCTTCCAGCGCTACTCCTTCGGGATCTCCTACACGATCGTCCTGTGGGCCGTGGTGTACCTGGCCGCGATGGTGCTGGTGAAACACCTGGGGAAGATCCAGCGGAAGGCCGCGGAGGTCACCACATGAGGAAACGCCTGGTGGGGTGGCTGTGCGACGCCGCCCTCGTCCTCTACTTCGTCTTCGCGCTGTTCCCGATCGCCTGGATGGTGATCCTCTCGCTGAAGCCGACCGACCAGCTCTTCTCCACCTACTTCTCCTTCTCCCCCACCCTCGACGGCTACCGGACGGTCCTCGGCGACAGCGAGGGCATCCCGTTCGTGCGGTTCTTCGTCAACAGCCTGGTGGTGTCGGTCGGGGCGGTCGCGCTGTCGCTGGTGGTGGGGCTGCCGGCGGCGTACGCCTCGGCGCGGTGGCGGTTCAAGGGCTCCGAGAACCTGATGTTCACGCTGCTGTCGTTCCGCTTCGCCCCCGAACTCACCGTGATCATCCCGCTGTTCGTGCTCTACCAGAAGCTCGGCCTCTTCGACACGTACGTCGGCATGGTGTGGGTGCTGCAACTCGTCACGCTGCCGCTGATCGTGTGGATCATGCGGTCCTACTTCGCCGATCTGACACCGGAGCTGGAGCAGGCGGCCCTGCTGGACGGCTACACCCGCAAGCAGGCGTTCTTCAAGGTGGCGCTCCCGCTGGTCAAGCCGGGCATCGCGGCCGTGTCGCTGCTGGCGTTCATCTTCGCCTGGAACAACTTCGTCTTCCCGCTGATCCTCACCTCCAACGAGGCCCAGACGGTGACCGTGGGCGCCCTGTCGTTCCTCGGCGGGGACCGGCCCAAGTACAACCTCACGGCCGCCGCCGCGCTCGTGTCCGTCGTACCGCCCCTGCTGCTGGCACTGACGATCCAGCGGTACCTGGTGCGGGGCCTGTCGTTCGGGGCGGTGAAGTCTTGATCCGGTTGAGCGGGATACGCAAGGCGTACGGGAAGACGCTCGCACTCGACGAGCTCGAACTGGACGTGCGGGAGGGCGAGTTCTTCTGTCTGCTCGGCCCGTCGGGCGCGGGCAAGACCACGACCTTGAAAACCGTCGCCGGGCTCGAACAGCCCGACTCCGGCACGGTCGTGCTCGACGGCGAGGACATGCGGGGGGTCGAGCCGTACGACCGGGGCGTGGCGATGTGCTTCGAGAGCTACGCCCTCTATCCGCACCGCTCGGCCTACGACAACCTCGCCTCGCCGCTGCGCTCGCCCCGGCACCGGCTGCCCGCCGCCGAGGCCCGGCAGCGGATCGGCGCGATCGCCGAGCTGCTCGGCATCTCCGGGCTGCTGGACCGGCCGGTCGGCCAGTTGTCCAACGGCCAGCGGCAGCGGGTCGCCCTCGGCCGGGTGCTGGTCCGCCCCGCCCGGGCCTTCCTGCTCGACGAGCCGCTCTCCCACCTCGACGCCAAGCTCCGCCAGCAGATGCGGGCCGAGCTGAAGGCGATCGGGGCCGTGCAGCACACCACCACCCTCTACGTCACCCACGACTCGGTCGAGGCGCTCGCGCTCGGCGACAGGATCGGGGTCATCCGCCAGGGCCGGATCGTGCAGACGGGCACGCGGGAGGAGATCTGGTACCGGCCCCACGACACCGAGGTCGCGCGGGCCTTCGGCCGGCCCCGGATCAATCTGCTGCCGGGAGTGGTGACGGAGAGCGGCGTGCGCGCGGACGGCGGTGTGGAGCTGCCGGTCCGGGCCCGGGCCGCACCGGGCACCGACGTCCTGGTCGGTCTGCGCCCCCGGGACCTCGCCCTGCACGGCGGCGAGGGCCACGAGCTGACCGGGACGGTCTACGTCACCGAGGTGCTCGGCCGGTCCGTCGAGGTCACCGTGCGGCTCGGCACCGGGGAGCAGCGGGTGTCGCTGGTGGCCCCCAGAGCGGACGCGGCGCGCCTTCGTGCGGACGATCCGGTACGGCTCGTGGTCCGGCCTGAGAACCTGCTGCTGTTCGAGGCCGACCGGCCGGAGCGACCGGGACGACGGATAGAGACACGATCATGAGCAGCAGCAGTGGTGGACAGCACGGGCCCGCGGCGCGGCAGGCCGCCATGGCCGAGCAGGTGCTGGCCGACGGCTCGGCCACGGCGGCGGAGCTCGCCGAGCGGTTCGGGGTGAGTCTGATGACCATCCACCGGGACCTCGACGAGCTCGAACGGCAGGGCATCGTACGGAAGTTCCGGGGCGGGGTGACCGCGCAGCCGTCGGGGGTCTTCGAGTCGAACGTGCAGTACCGGCTGAAGAGCATGCGGGCCGAGAAGGCGGCCGTCGCCGAGCACGCGCTGCGGATGGTCGAGCCCGGGATGGCGATCCTGCTGGACGACTCCACGTCCACCCTGGAGATAGCCAGGCGGCTGCGCACGGCCGAGGTCACGCCGCTGACGGTCGTCACCAACTTCCTGGAGGCCATCAACCTCCTGTCCGACCAGCGCGGCATCCACCTGATGGCGCTGGGCGGCGACTACGACCCGCTGCACTCCTCGTTCCTCGGGGTGTCCTGCGTGGAGGCGGTGCAGCAGCTCCGGGTGGATGTGTGCTTCGCGTCGACGTCGGCCGTGCACGGGGGTTACGCCTACCACCAGGAACAGCACATCGTGTCGGTGAAGCGGGCGATGCTCGACGCGGCGGCACGCAACGTCCTGTTGGTCGACCACACCAAGCTCGGCCGGGTCGCCCTGCACCGGGTCGTCCCGCTGTCCCGCTTCGACACGCTCCTCGTGGACGACGGGGCGTCACCGGAGGCACTGCGGGATCTGGACGAGCACAAGGTCCGTTACGAGGTTTGCGCGATGACCGCTCGTGAGCCGTAAGGGCGCGCCGGTGTCGAGGGTGCGAGCGCGCGGAGGCCCGAAGGGTCGAGCACGGTCGCGGTCTCGACACCGGCTGAAAGCGCCCTGGAGGCGAACGAGCCATAAAAGGGGACGGCCATGACGGGACTGGAACTACGTGAGCTGAGGAAGACCTACCGGTCGCGGGGGCGGCCGGGGGTGGACGCCGTCCGCGGGATCGACCTGACCCTGCGGTCCGGGGAGCTGCTCGGGCTGCTCGGGCCGTCCGGATGCGGCAAGTCGACCACCTTACGGATGATCGCCGGGCTGGAGTCCGTGACCGGCGGGGACATCCTGGTCGGCGGGACGTCGGTCGTCGAACGGCCCGCCCAGCAGCGGAACATCGGGGTCGCGTTCGAGAACTACGCGCTGTATCCGCCGCTGTCGGTCGCGGAGAACCTGGCGTTCGGGCTGAAGGCCCGCCGCGGGGCCGCCCGCGGTTCCCGGGGGGACGTCGAGCGCAAGGTGAAGGACATCGCCGAGCGGGTCGGTCTGACGGACCTTCTCGGCGCCCGCCCGGCCGGCCTCTCCAGCGGCCAGAAGCAGCGCGTCTCCCTGGCCCGCGCCCTGATCCGCGAACCCGACGTCCTGCTCCTCGACGAACCCCTCTCCCACCTGGACGCGGCCCAGCGCGACTCCACCCGCCGGGAACTCAAGCGCATCCAGAAGGACTTGGGCCACACCACGATCCTGGTCACCCACGACCAGGAGGAGGCCCTCTCCCTCGCCGACCGGATCGCCGTGATGAAGGACGGCGTCATCCAGCAGCTCGGCACGCCCTACGAGATCTACGACAGTCCGGCCAACGTGTTCGTCGCGGACTTCGTCGGCGAACCGGCGATCACCCTGCTGCCCGGCATCGCCGGCGACGGCCACGCCCGGCTCTCCGACACGGTTCGGATCGCCCTGCCCGTGCCGGTGGACGAGGGCCGGCAGGTGGTGGTCGGGATCCGCCCCGAGGACGTCCGCCTCACCGCCGAGGGCGGTCTGCCCGCCCGGGTCGTCGCCCATGAGCCGCTCCTGGAGTCGGGCCTGGCGACCCTCGCCCTGGACGGTGTCGAACGGCATCTGGTCGTCCTCACCGACCCCGAGGTGCGGCTCGCGCACGACGAGCGGGTCCGGGTCGCCGCCGACCCCGGGCACACCCATGTCTTCGACGCCGAGACGGGAGCATCCCTGCGATGACTGACGGAAACAGCGTGCGTGTCGTGGCCGCCGGTGACCACTTCGTCCTGCCGTCGCTGATCGCGCGGGCGGTGGAGCACGAGGTGGCGCGGGCGGACGTCCGAGAGCTGAAACTGGGCTGGCCGCTGGAGCCGTTCGGGCCGGTCGCCGAGGTGCAGGAGGCCAGTGACGCCGAGGACGCGATGATCGAGGCGCTGGCCGGGGCGGAGGTCCTGGTCACCCAGATGGGCCCGGTCACCGGGAAGGTCCTCGCCGCCTGCCCGGATCTGAGGCTGGTCGTGGTCTGCCGGGGCGGGCCGGTCAACGTCAACCTGGACGCGGCCAAGGACCATGACGTGCGGGTGTGCTTCGCGCCGGGCCGCAACGCCGCCGCCACCGCCGAGTTCACCGTGGGGATGATGCTGGCCGCCCTGCGCCGCATCCCCCAGGCCCACGACCCGCTCGCCCGGCAGGGCAGCTGGGAGGGCGCGACGTACTACACCTACGAGCGGAGCGGACTGGAGCTGGAGGACCTGCCCGTCGGTCTGGTCGGGTACGGGGCCGTCGGCAGCCGGGTCGCGCGGGTGCTGTGCGCGTTCGGGGCCCGGGTGATGGTCCACGACCCGTATGTGCACGGCGAGATCCACGGCCTGCGCGTGACCTCGCTCGACGACCTCCTGCGCCGCTCCCAGGTGATCACCCTGCACGCCCGGCTCACGCCCGAGACGCGGGGGCTGATCGGCGCCCGGGAGCTGGGGCTGCTGCCGTCCGGCGCGGTGGTGGTGAACGTGGCCCGGGGCCCGCTGCTGGACGAGGGCGCGCTGTGCGACGCGCTGGAGAGCGGGCGGCTGTCGGCGGCGGCTCTGGACACCTATGAGCGGGAGCCGCTGCCGGCTCGGTCCCGGCTGCTGGGGCTGGCCGACCGGGTGGTCCTCACCCCCCACTTGGGCGGGGCGTCGCGGGCGGTCGCGGAGAAGGCCGCCCGGATCGCCGCCGAAGAGGTGGGCCGCTGGGTGCGCGGGGAGCCGCTCGCGCACTGTCTGACCTGAGGACCCGGAGGAGAGCGGCATGTACGTCGGTATCGATGTGGGCACGTCCATGGTCAAGGCGGCGGCCTTCGACGCCACGGGCCGTGAACTCGCCGTGGCATCCCGCCCGGTGGAACTCTCCCTGCACGGCGGGGTCGTCGAGCAGGACATGGAGGAGGTGTACGGGGCGGTCGTCGCCGTGCTCGGGGAGGTCACCGGGCGGGTCCCGGAGCCGGTCGAGCTGGCCGGACTCACCGGGCAGGGCGACGGGGTGTGGCTGGTCGACGACGAGGGCCGGCCGGTGCGGCCCGCCGCCTCCTGGATGGACGGGCGGGCGCACGAGCTGGTCGACCGGTGGCTGGCGGACGGCACCTTCGAGTCGGTGTTCCGGCGGACGGGCAGCGCGATGTTCCCGGGCTGCCCGGGCCCGCTGCTGGCGTGGCTGGACCGGCACGAGCCGAAGGCGCTGGACGCCGCGAAGGCGGCCCTGTACTGCAAGGACATGGTGTTCCAGCGGCTGACGGGGGCCGGTCCGGCGACGGATGTGTCGGACGCTTCGATGCCGTTCCTGGACCCGCGGACCCGGACGTACGACGACCGGGTCGTGGAGCTGCTGGGGCTGGCGCACCGCCGGGATCTGCTGGCCCCGGTCAGCGACCCGGTCGCGACCGCCGAGGCGCGGGGCGAGGGCCTGCCGTCCGGGACCCGGATCTCGAACGGCCCCTACGATCTGCCGGCCTGCGCGCTGGGCGCCGGGGTGACGTCCCCGGGGGACGGTCTGCTGATCGTCGGCACCTGTCTGGCCAGCCTGGTCGCCACCACCGAGCTCGATCTGGGCGGTGAACCGGCCGGCCTGTACATCTCCACCGACCGGCCCGGGCACTGGCTGCGCGCCATGCCCGCGATGGTCGGCACGGCGGCGCTGGACTGGGTGCTGTCGACGACCGGAGTGCGGCACGACGAGGTGGACGGCCTGCTGGCCGGGACGCCGCCGGGCGCGCACGGCGTCCGGGTGCTGCCGTACTTCGCGCCCTCCGGGGAGCGCGCGCCCTTCGTGGAACCCCGTCTGCGCGCCGAACTCACCGGTGTCTCCCTGGAGTCGACCCGGGGCGATCTGGTCCGCGCCACCTGTGAGGGCATCGGGTACGCGGCCCGCCACTGCCTGGAGGCGGCGGGCCTCACCGGGAGCCTGGCCGTGTGCGGCGGCGGCACCCGCAGCTCCGCCTGGATGCGGCTGCTGTCCGATGTGCTCGGGCGGCCCCTGCGGATCGTGGAGGGCGAGGTCGGCGCCCGGGGCGCGGTCCTGGCGGCGGCCGAGCGGTACGGGGTCGGGCTGGACGCGCGGGCGTGGACGAAACCGACGGCGGTCGTCGAGCCGGACCCGGACCGGGCCGCCTTCTACACGAGCGGCTACGCGGAGCACCTGGACCGGCTGGCGCGGGCCCGGGACCGGGCCCGCACGTGAACCTGTCTTCGACGAAGGGGAGTCGCATGCAGCTCGGACGCAGATCACTCCTGCTCGCGGCGGCCGCGGGAACCGCCACGGCCGGCACGGCCGCCCCGGCGGGAGCAGCACCCCGCAAGGGCGGCGGCCCGGTCGTCATCGGCCACCGCGGCGCGGCCGGCTGGCGCCCGGAACACACGGCGCCGTCGTACACGTACGCCGTGCAGACCGGGGCCGACTGGATCGAACCGGATCTGGTGCCGACGAAGGACCACGTGCTGGTGGTGCGGCACGAGAACGAGATCTCCCAGACGACCGACGTGGCCCGCCGGCCGGAGTTCGAGGGCCGCCGTACGACGAAGACGGTCGACGGGCGGGCCGTCACCGGCTGGTTCACGGAGGACTTCACGCTGGCCGAGCTGAAGACGCTGCGAGCGGTGGAGCGACTGCCGGCGGTCCGCAACCGCAACACCGTCTTCGACGGGCGGGAAGAGGTCATGACCTTCCAGGAGGTCGTGGACCTGGCGCGGCGGCTGTCGCGGGAGCACGGCCGGACCGTCGCGGTCTTCCCGGAGACCAAGCATCCGACGTACTTCCGCTCGATCGGCCTGCCGTTGGAGCCGAAGCTGGCGGCCGTGATCCGCCGCAACCGGCTCGGGCGGCGCGAGTGCGTCGTGCAGTCCTTCGAGCCGACGAGCCTGCGGCGCATGGCGGGCCTGGGTGTGCCGCTGTGGCAGGCGCTGGGGACGACGGGCGGCCCGTACGACCTGCCCGGAAGGACCTACACGGAGATGATGACGCCGACGGGCCTGGCGGAGATCGCCGCGTACGCGGACTGGATCGGGCCGGACAAGGCGTCGCTCGTCGGCACGTCGCTCGTCGCGGACGCGCACGCGGCGGGGCTGCGGATCGGGCCGTACACCTTCCGCGCCGAGAACCAGTTCCTGCCCGCGCAATTCCGACACGGGAGCGGACCGAACGATTTCGGGGACGCTTTCGCCGAATACGCGCTGTACTACCGCATGGGGGTCGATGCGGTCGTGACCGACTTCCCGGACCTGGCGGTGATCGCGAGGAGGAGCTGATGTTCTTCAAGGACAAGCACTGCCCGACCTGCAAGGGCAGCGGCACGCAGGTGTTCACGCCGCTCAAGCCCGAGGAGCGCAAGGCCCTCGGGACGAACCGCACGGACCTGTGGCGCTGCACCGCCGCGGGCTGCCGGTGGTATCAGCCCTGGGACCATCGGGCCGGCGGGGGCCGACTCCCGGAGGAGTTGCAGAACCCGGGAGCCGACGCCTCGCGGTGAGGCCTACAGGTTGGAGAAGTCCGGGCCCTTGGTGCGGGTGCGCTTGATCTCGTAGAAGCCGGGGACCGAGGCCACGGCGAGGGTGCCGTCCCACAGGCGGCCGGCCTCCTCGCCCTGCGGGGCCGGGGTGACGACCGGGCCGAAGAAGGCGATCTGTTCGCCGTCGGGGCCGGGCACGGCGATGACCGGGGTGCCGACGTCCTGGCCGACCTTGTCGATGCCCTCCTGGTGGGAGGCGCGCAGCTCCGGCTCGTACGGGGTGGAGTCCCAGTGCTCCAGGAGGGACTCGGGCAGGCCGACGTCCTTCAGGGCGGCGGCGACCGTCTCCTTGCCGGGGCCCTCGCCCTGGTTGTGGATGCGGGTGCCGAGCGCGGTGTAGAAGTCGCCGAGGACCTCGGGGCCCTTCTCCTGCTGGGCGGCTATGACGACCCGGACGGGGCCCCACGCCTTGGTGGCCAGCATGTCGCGGTATTCCTCGGGCAGCTCGTCCAGCCGGTTCTCGTTCAGGACAGCGAGGCTCATGACGTGCCAGCGCACCTCGATGTCCCTGACCTTCTCCACCTCCAGCACCCAGCGGGAGGTCATCCAGGCCCAGGGGCACAGCGGGTCGAACCAGAAGTCGACGGGGGTCTTGTCCGACATGTCTCTCCTCAGCAGGAAACCGTTTCCCGGGCAACGCCGGTACGCGTTCCCGTCATTCCCGGCTGCCCCGTGTCAGGTGCACGTGGCAGGATCGGCGCTGTTCAGCCCTGCCCCACGACATTCGAGGAGTGCCGCCCGTGCCCGGTGAGAATCTGTCCCGCGACGAGGCCCGGGAGCGGGCCGCCCTGCTGAGCGTCGACGGGTACGAGGTGTCCCTCGACCTGCGGTCCGCGGTCGGCGAGGACCCCGGGGACGGGCCCCGCACGTTCCGCTCCGTCACGACGGTCCGCTTCCGCTGCAACGAGCCCGGGGCGAGCAGCTTCGCGGACCTGATCGCCCCGAGTGTGACGGCCGTCTCACTCAACGGCCGTGATCTGGACCCCGGAGAGGTCTTCGACGGCTCCCGGATCACGCTGGAGGACCTGGCCGCGGACAACGAGCTGGTGGTCGACGCCCAGTGCGCCTACTCCCGCACCGGCGAGGGCATGCACCGCTTCGTCGACCCCGAGGACGGCGAGGTGTACCTGTACACGCAGTACGAGCCGGCCGACTCGCGCCGCGTCTTCGCGAACTTCGAGCAGCCCGATCTGAAGGCCCCGTACCGCTTCGAGGTACGGGCGCCCGAGGGCTGGACGGTGTGGAGCAACGGCGCCGGTGAGCAGACCGACGGGGTGTGGCGGTTCGCCGAGACCAAGCCGATCTCGACGTACATCACGTGTGTGGTGGCGGGCCCGTACCACTACGTGACGGACTCCTACACGCGCGCTTTCGAGGACGGCACGACGCTGGAGATTCCGCTCGGCGCCCTGTGCCGCAAGGGCCTCGCGCCCTACTTCGACGCCGACGACGTCTTCCTGGTCACCAAGCAGGGCCTGGACTTCTTCCACGACCACTTCGACTACCCGTACCCGTTCGGGAAGTACGACCAGGCGTTCGTGCCGGAGTACAACCTGGGCGCGATGGAGAACCCGGGCCTGGTGACGTTCCGGGAGGAGTTCATCTTCCGCGGGAAGGTGACGCAGGCGTCCTACGAGGGCCGGGCCAACGTCGTCCTGCACGAGATGGCGCACATGTGGTTCGGCGACCTGGTCACCATGGAGTGGTGGGACGACCTGTGGCTGAAGGAGTCCTTCGCGGACTTCATGGGCGCGTTCGCCCTGGTCGGCGCGACCCGTTTCGTCAACGGCTGGATCACCTTCGCCAACCGCCGCAAGGCCTGGGCCTACCGGGCCGACCAGCTGCCCTCCACACACCCGATCACGGCCGACATCCGCGACCTCCAGGACGCCAAGCTCAACTTCGACGGCATCACGTACGCCAAGGGCGCGTCGGTGCTGAAGCAGCTGGTGGCGTACGTCGGCGAGGAGGCGTTCCTGGAGGGCGCCCGGCGCTACTTCAAGCGGCACGCCTACGGCAACACGCGCCTCGGTGACCTGCTGTCGGTGCTGGAGGAGACCAGCGGCCGGGACATGAGCGCCTGGTCGCGGTCCTGGCTCCAGACGGCCGGGGTGAACTCGCTGACGCCGCAGGTGCTGCTGGACGCGGACGGCCGCGTCGAGGAGCTGGCGGTGGTGCAGGAGGCCGCCGAGTCCCACCCCGAACTGCGTCCGCACCGGGTGGCGGTGGGCCTGTACCGGGTGGCGGACAGCGGCGCGCTGGAGCGGTACGCCCGCGTGGAGACCGACGTCGACGGACCCCGCACGGTCGTCGCGGACCTGGCCGGCGCCGAGGCTCCCGACCTGGTCCTGGTCAACGACGACGACCTGACCTACTGCAAGATCCGCTTCGACGCGACGTCACGGGCGACCCTGCGCGAGCACCTGGGCGCGATCACCGACCCGCTGGCGCGTGCCCTGTGCTGGTCGGCGCTGTGGAACATGACGCGCGACGCGCTGCTCCCGGCCCGGGACTTCGTGGACCTGGTGCTACGCTTCGGCGGCCGCGAGTCGGAGATCGGCGTCGTGCAGATGCTGCACGCCTGGGCGGAGTCGGCGATCACCCACTACACGGCGCCCGCCCGGCGGGAGACGGCCGCGCGGCTGCTCGCCGAGGGCGCCCGGCGGGAGCTGTACGCGGCCGGGCCGGGCAGCGAGCACCAGCTCGCCTGGGCGCGCTTCTTCGCCCGGACGGCCGCCGCCGAGGCCGACTTCGGGCTGCTGCGGGACCTGCTCGCGGGCACGGCCGCCGTCGAGGGCCTCGACCTCGACCAGGAGCTGCGCTGGGTGTTCCTGGAGCCGCTGGCCGCGCACGGGGCCGTCGACGAGAAGGCGCTGGCCGAGGAGCTGACCCGGGACGACACGGCGTCCGGCAAGCGCCACCAGGTGCGCTGTCTGGCCGCCCGCCCGTCCGAGGCGGTCAAGGCGCAGGCGTGGGCGCAGGTCGTGGAGTCGGACGCGCTGTCCAACGCCATGGTGGAGGCGACCATCGCGGGCTTCTCCCAGGGCTCGCAGCGGGAGCTGATCGCGCCGTACGCCGGGAAGTACTTCGCGGCGATCGAGCGGGTGTGGGCCGAGCGGTCGATCCAGATCGGCATGCACGTGGTGCAGGGCTTGTTCCCGTCGCTCCAGCAGTCGAAGGAGACGCTGGACGCCACGGACGCCTGGCTGGACGCCCACAAGGAGGCGGCCCCGGCGCTGCGCCGGCTGGTACTGGAGTCCCGTGACGACCTGGCGCGGGCGTTGCGTGGACAGGCGTGCGACGAGGTCTCTGACCAGTAGCTTTGGCCTGAGATCTGGGCGTTCCGCCTTCGTTACGAGATGAGTGCCCCGTGAGCCGTAACCCCTGGTCCGCACCCGAACGGACCAGGGGCTTTCGGCATCCGAACACTCGTCCTTTAGCGCCGGGTTGTCCGTATTTGTCGACGGACCTGTAACAGCGGTTCAAGAAGGGGCAGAGCGCGGGAAATTGCGGGTCATGACCCACAACACCCCGCTCTCCCCCCGCCCCCTGCACGACCTGTCCGGCGGTGGCCGCCCCCGTGTGATGACGGCCGCCCAGCTCCGCTCGCACGGCGTCTCCACGGCCGAGACGAACGAGCAGTGCCGCGCGGGCGGCCCCTGGCAGCAGCTCCTCCCCGGCGTCGTCCTGCTCCACCCGGGCCCGCCGACCAGCGAGGAGCGGCTGCACGCGGTGCTCATGTACGCGGCGCGGGAGCGCGGCACCGGGGTGCCCGCCCAGCCCGGCGCGGGCCGGCCGCACACCCCCGCCTACCCCGAGGTGATGATCACGGGCCTGGCCGCGCTGACGCTGCACGGCTTCTCCTCCACTCCCCCGCTGCCGTCCCTGGACGCCATCGACGTCCTGGTCCCGCGGCTGCGGCGGCTGCGCTCCACGGGCTGCGTGCGCATCGTCCGCACGCCCGTCATGCCCGCCCCCGAGCAGGTCACGGGGGTGCCGGTGGCGCCGGTCGCCCGGGCGCTGGCCGACGCGGTGGCCGAACTCGCGGACGCCGGCATCGTCCGCCGGCTGCTCACGGAGGCGGTCCGCGGCGCCCACTGCGACCCGGCGGCGGTGGTCCGCGAGCTGAACCAGGCCCGGCTGCTGAGCCGCCCCCACGTGGTGGACGCGGTGGAGTCCCTGCTCGCCGAGGGCCGGGCGCGGGCGGAGGACCGCCTGTACCGGATGGTCCACGAGTACGGCCTGCCCGACCCGGTCTGGAACGTGGACCTGCGCCTGCCCGGCGGCCCCTACCTCGGCGGCCTCGACGCGTACTGGCCCGACCAGGCGGTGGCGGTGGAACTCGACACCCGGGCACCCCGGCAGGACGACGACGCCCTGTGGTCCGAGTACGCCCGCAAGCGCGAGCACCTGGAGCGGCTCGGCATCACGGTCGTCCACATCACGCCGCGCAAGCTCCGCGACGCCCCGGAACAGCAGGCGACGGTGCTCCGCACGGCCCTGATGGCCTCGGCCGACCGTGATCCGGCGGCATATGTGGCGGTGCTGCCCCGTTAGTGACGGACGCGGGGGCAGGACCAGGAGGGGAGAGGAGGGGCCGCCGGGACGCACCGGCGGCCCCTCCTCCTGTCGGGAGCGCTACTTGCCGCAGAACTCCGCCTCGATGATCGCGTCAGTGCTCCCCGACCAGTCGCCGTTGAGGTTGACGGCCAGGGAGTGCCGGCCGTTCTCGGTCGTCGCCACGTCCGAGTTGGAGCCGGTGATACCGCCGCCGTGGCCCCAGACGTGGACGCCGCAGCTGAGCTTGCGGTCCACGAGCCCCAGGCCGTAGCGGCTGGTCTCCCGGCTGGACTCGACCGTGGTCTTCATCTCCCTCAGCTGCTCGCGCGGGAGCAGCCTGCCGCCGAGCAGGGCCGAGTAGAAGCGGGTCAGGTCGGCGGAGCTGGAGACCATCTGGCCGGAGCCGTAGGCCAGGCGCGGGTTCAGTTCCGTGACGTCGTACGTCGGGCCCGTGTCCGTCTTGGCCAGTTTGGAGTAGGCGCGGCTGCCGGGCCGGGGCAGGGTGACGCGGGTGGTGGGGACCGAGGTGGAGGTCAGGTGCAGGGGGGCGATGATCCGGCGGTCGATCTCGTCGCCGTAGTCGTGGCCGGTGGCCTTCTCGATCACCCGCGCGGCCAGGAGGTAGTTGGTGTTGGAGTACGCGAAGGACGCGCCGGGCTCGAAGTACGGCCGGTTCTTCATCGCGATGGTGAGCATGTCCTCGGGGGCCGCCTCGTCGAAGCGGTGCTTCATGAAGCCGTCCGGGGTCATGTAGGTCTGCTGGAAGCCCGGGTCCTCCAGGTAGTCGAAGATGCCGCTGGTGTGGTTCAGGAGCTGGCGGATCGTGATGCGGCTGCCATCCTGGCCGTTGCCCCGGACCAGGCCCGGCAGCCACTTCTCCACCCTGTCGTCGAGCGACAGCCTTCCCTCCGCCTCCAGTTGCAGGACCACGGTCGCGACGAACGTCTTGGTGATGCTGGCGACCCGGTAGTGATCCCGGGCCGAACGCGGCTTGCCTGTCTCCAGGTTGCCGACGCCTGCGGCGTGCGCCCAGGTGCCGTGGCCCCGCCGTACCGTCACCGTGACGCCCGGGACGCCGTCGGCGACCGCGGCCCGTACCGCCTGCCGGGTCGCGTCATGGCCGCCGGGAGCCTTGCCTGGGACGGCTGCCAGCGCCGGGGCCGCCAGGGCCGCCGTCAGTGCCACCGCGGTCGCCGCCGTCAGGGTCGTACGCACGTGTCTCTTCATGTCCCCGTTTCCCCCTGCCACTTCGAACCGTGTCGGGGGGAGGGACCTCGGCAGCCCGGCCCGGGTTGACCGGGCCCGGGCAGTTGAGCCGGAATCAGCTCTTCTTGAGCACCAGTTCGGTGTTGCGGTCGTTCGGGTCGCCGCCGAGGGTCGTGCTCGCGCCGGGGGCGTTGAGGGACAGCTCGCGGTAGAGGGCCGCCAGGCCGGTCTGGGAGAGGTCGGAGAAGTCCGTGCGGTGCGGGGCCGAGGACTCCACCAGCGTGGTGAACAGGGAGATCGTGCCGTCCTTGTTGTCGGCCAGCTCGATGACCCGCGCGAGCTGCGGGAAGTCGACGTGGGAGGCGGTGGAGATCTCCCAGAAGGTGCCGCCGCCGGACATCGAGTGCGGGGTGATGACGTTCTTGTGGATGTGGCCGTTCACCCAGGCGAGCACCCTGGGGTGGCTGCCGAGCAGGGCGAGGACCTCCTGGCCGTTGTGGCGGCGCTCGTTCGGCCTCGCCGGGTCGCTGCGCAGGTTCGTCATCGTCTTGCTGGTGTGATGGCTGAAGATCACCGCGTAGGAGTCCTTGTTGTCGCGCAGTGTCTTGTCGAGCCACTTCAGCTGGGCGGTGCCGATGGACCCCTCGTAGTGGCCGCCGGAGTCGGTGGTGTCCAGGCTGATGCCGATGACGTCGTCGGAGATGCGGAAGGCGTAGTACTGGGTGCCCGTGTCCAGGTTGGCGGAGGAGTAGCCGTGGCCGGCCGGGCCGACGCCGCGGTGGGCCGGGTCCAGGTGCGCGCGGAGGTACTCGGCCTGTGTGAAGGGGGCTCGGCTCTCGTCGGGGGTGACCGAACGCATGGAGCGGGCGTGGGACTTGAGGAAGTCGTGGTAGCGGACGCCCTGGGGGTCGCGGGCCTTCTTGATCTGCGCCTGGAGCTGCTGCGCCTCGGCCGCGGTCACGTTCATCAGCTTCTTGCCGCCGACGGCCAGTTCGGTGAGGTACGAGTCGCCGTGCGAGGCGTAGCAGCCCATCGGCAGGGAGTCGTGGTTGCCGACCGTGGAGTACCAGGGCAGGTTGAGGCCGGGGCTGCGGACCTCCCGGATGGCGGCCTTCAGGAAGCCGTCCAGGTGCGGGAACCCGGCCTGCTTGTCGCTGTCGCGGACGGCGGCGTCGGGCTGCCAGTACTGCTTGAGGCCGCTGTTCTGGACGCCCTCGTACTGGCGCGGGTCACCGGAGTTGGGCGTGATGCGCCCGCCGCTCATGATCTTCAGGAACCAGTCCAGTTCGGACGTGGCGTTGTTGTCCGTGTTGTCGCCGGTGGTCATGGCGAAGTGCAGCGGGGCGCCGGTGACGGGGGCGCCGCGCAGCGCGTTGATCCGCTCCACGAGCGCGATCGCGCCCTGTACGGTCAGCGCCTCGTGCGGCCGCCAGGCGTGGATGTCGGCCGAGCGCAGATACTCCAGGCGCAGCGGGTGCTGGGCGTCGATGATGTGCAGGTCGGTGAGCTGCACGAACGCGGCGAGCGCGGTACGGCGCCCGGCGCGGCCGGACTTGGGCGCGGCCAGGTCGGAGCGGACGACCCGCTGCCAGCCGGGTCCGTCGCCCAGGCGCCGGTAGCCGGAGCTGCCGCGCGGGGCGGCGACGGAGGCGAGGGTGGTGCCCTTGGTGTAGGGGGCCAGCGGCGCGGCCGGTGCCTGGCGCGACGAGGCCGCCACGGCCTGGGTGGCCTCCTCGGCGGTGGCGGCCTGGCTTTCGCTGGGCCGCAGGGCGTAGCCGACGCCCGCGGAGAGGGCGACCGCGCCGGTGGCGGCGAGGACGGAACGACGGTGGATGCCCTGGCCGGAGCCGGCGGCTGAGCGTGTGCGCGACATGCGCTTCTCTCCCCGAGTGCGAACGCGTCGGCAGTGGTCGCGGGGGGTTCACGACCTGAACACCCCGCTCGTACTCGATCGTTGGCACCGGGGATGACCTGCGCGTGAACGAGGCGGCAACGCGCAGCGCCGATCACCGAACGTGGATCTTGGACTACCCTGCGCGTCGTCGCCCGCTCCGGATCCGGCCGGGAACCGGCCACGCGGCGTTCATCTTCCGGGGTTGCGCACCTGAACCGTCGTGCGGTCGGGCTCTACTCCAGAGCGTCGGCCAGTCGTCCGGTGGCCGGGCGTTCGCGCCACATCCGCAGCGCGATGTCGACCATCGAGATCCGCACCAGCCCGGACACGGCGTCCAGGTCCTGCCAGGCGGCGAGGTCCGTGGAGCCGTTCACCTCGTTGCGCAGTTCGCCGCCGATGATCCGGGCCTCGTAGACGAGCCGGACGCCGTGGTGGTCGACGGGAGGCCCGAAGCCGTTGCGGAAGACGCGGTGGGCGGAGTTCACGCCGAGCAGCCCGGTCACCTCGATGTGGTACCCGGTCTCCTCCTCCACCTCCCGCCGGACCGTGTCGTAGGGATCCTCGCCGTGCTCCATCCCGCCGCCCGGCAGCACCCACTCGGGCGTGCCGTCCTGGGCGGGCGAGCGGGCGAGGAGGATCTGTCCGTCCCGGACGCATATGGCGTAGGCCGCCACCCTCAACTTCTGTCTCACTTGGGGACGTTAACCGATTTCTTCCCCACCTTCGGGACTGATGCTCACAAATCGCATCGCGGGTTTTCCCCATACATCCATTTCGTTTCGGTCAACCCTCCCCAAAGAAGTTCCCCTTGCGTAAGGCTGTGCGATCGTCCGGGCTTGCCGTTCGGACCGTGTGCGACCAGGGCCGATCGGGCCCCGGCCGCTTCCCGCTCGTTCCTTTACCTCCAAGGGATGCCGATGACCCCTCCCACCCAGCGCGATCAGATATCGGGCCCGAGACGCGTGGCCCGCATCGCCGTGGCCGCCGGTCTCGTGGCCGCGCTCTCCGCGGCCGGGCCGATCCCGATGGCGTTCTCCGCCGACGGTCCGGGCACGGACGCCCCGGCCGACCCGAGCGTCAAGTCCGCGCACGCCAAGCTCGGTTCGGACGACGCGGACCTGCTCGCGGAGGCCAAGGCCGACGGCGACAAGTCCGTCACGATGATGATCGCCACCGCGCCCGGGAAGACCGAGCAGGTCGCCGGGCAGCTGGACGCGGTCAAGGGCGGCTCGGTGGGCCGGGCCGACGACAAGCTGGGCTACGTCCGCGCCACCGTCCCGACGGCCAAGGCGGACTCGGCGATCGCCGCCGCCGCCAAGCTGTCCTCCGTGCACGGCATCGACCTGCGCGAGGAGATCCCCCTCGACGACCCGACGCCGAGCGCGGACACCGCCAAGGGCGCCAAGGCCGCGAAGGGGACGTACCCCGCGCCGGGGAAGAAGACCCCGGCGGAGAACCCGTACAACCCGTCCTTCGAGACGGGCGCGGTCGACTTCGTCGAGGACCACCCGAAGGCGGACGGCCGCGGCGTCACCATCGGCATCCTCGACTCCGGCGTGGACCTCGGCCACCCGGCGCTGCAGAAGACGACGACCGGTGAGCGGAAGATCGTCGACTGGGTCACGGCGACCGACCCGATCATCGACAACGACAACACCTGGCGCCCGATGGTCACGGCCGTGTCCGGCCCGGCCTTCACCTACCAGGGCCAGTCGTTCAAGGCGCCGGCGGGCTCGTACGCCGTCAGCCTCTTCAAGGAGTCGTACACCGCCGCCGGCGACGCCAAGGGCGACGCCAACCGCGACGGCGACACCACCGATGTCTGGGGCGTGCTGTACGACGCCAAGACCGGCACGGTCCGGGTCGACCTGAACAACAACAACGACTTCGGCGACGACGCCCCGATGAAGCCGTACAAGGACGGCCAGCAGGTCGGGTACTTCGGCACCGACGACCCGGCCACCGACATCGCCGAGCGGCAGCCGTTCGTCGTGGAGATCCGCAAGGACGTCCCGATGGACCCGCTGGGCGGCTCCTGGGTCGGCAAGAAGTCCGACTTCGTGAACATCGGCGTCATCGAGTCCGAGCACGGCACGCACGTCGCCGGCATCACCGCCGCCAACGGCCTGTTCGGCGGCAGGATGAACGGCGCCGCCCCCGGCGCCAAGCTGGTCTCCTCGCGCGCCTGCACCTGGTCCGGCGGATGCACCAACGTCGCGCTGACCGAGGGCATGATCGACCTCGTCACCAAGCGCGGCGTCGACATCGTCAACATGTCGATCGGCGGCCTGCCGGCGCTGAACGACGGCAACAACGCGCGCAGCGAGCTGTACACGCGCCTCATCGACACCTACGGCGTCCAGCTGGTGATCTCCGCGGGCAACTCCGGCCCCGGCGCCAACACCATCGGCGACCCGGCCCTGGCCGACAAGGTCATCTCGGTCGGCGCGTCGGTCTCCAAGGAGACCTGGGCCGCCAACTACGGCTCGGTCGTGGAGAAGAAGTACGCGATGATGCCGTTCTCCTCGCGCGGCCCGCGTGAGGACGGCGGCTTCACGCCGACCCTGGTCGCCCCGGGTGCGGCGATCAACACCACGCAGACCTGGCTGCCGGGCGCCCCGGTCGCGGAGGCGGGCTACACCCTGCCGGCCGGCTACTCGATGCTCCAGGGCACCTCGATGGCCTCCCCGCAGGCCACCGGCGCCTCGGCGCTGCTCATCTCGGCCGCCAAGCAGAAGAAGATCGACCTCACGCCGGCGACCCTGCGCACGGCCCTCACCTCGACCGCCGACCACATCAAGGGTGTGCAGGCGTACGAGGAGGGCGCGGGCCTGATGAACATCCCCGACGCCTGGGACGCCATCCGCGACGACGCCACCGCCCACACGTACACGGTCAAGGCGCCGGTCGACACCGCGATCGACCAGCTCCTGAAGACCCCGGGCTTCGGCACGGGCCTCTACGACCGTGAGGGCGGCCTGAAGGCCGGCCAGAAGAAGACGTACGAGATCACCCTGACCCGTACGTCCGGCGCCGACAAGGCGATCCGGCACGAGCTGCACTTCGAGAACAACGCGGGCGGCACGTTCCGCGTCGTCGGCTCCGACGAGGTGAAGCTGCCGCTGAACCAGCCGGTGACCGTCAAGGTCCAGGCCGCGCCGAAGTCCGCGGGTCTCCAGAGCGCGATCCTGGAGGTCGACGACCCGAAGACCGAGGGCATCGACCGCCAGGTCCTCAGCACGGTCGTGGTCGCCGCGCCGCTGAAGTACACGTTCTCCGCGAAGAGCTCGGTGCAGCGCAACAGCACCCAGCACTACTTCGTCACCGTCCCCGAGGGCGCGAAGACCCTCGAGGTCGCGATGAGCGGGCTGAAGGACAAGAGCCAGACGCGGTTCATCTCGATCCACCCGTACGGTGTGCCGTCGGACCCGACGTCGACGATCAACTGCTACCCGAACTACGCCAGCCCGGACAACACCTGCCGTCCGGACCTGCGTTCCTACGCCGACCCGCAGGCCGGCGTCTGGGAGATCGAGGTCGAGTCGCGCCGCACGTCGCCGCTGCTGGACAACCCGTACAAGCTGGACGTCGCCGTGCTCGGCGCGGCCTTCGACCCGGAGACCGTGACCGTGCCCGAGGCGAAGGTCGGCACCCCGGCCGCCGCCTCCTGGAAGGTGACGAACGGCTTCGCCGCGCTCGACGGCAAGCTGGTCGGCGGCCCGCTCGGCTCGGCCAAGGTGGCCCGCCCCTCGATCAAGCAGGGCGAGACGCAGACCACGACGGTCGAGGTGCCCGCGGGCGCCAAGTCGCTGGACGTCGCCATCGGCGGTGTCTCGGACAACGCCGCGGACCTGGACCTCGCCGTGTACGACGCGTCGGGCACGCAGGTCGGCAGCTCCGCGGACGGCGACTCGGAGGAGTCGGTGTCCGTGCCGTCCCCGGCCGCCGGGACGTACACCGTCGAGGTCGCCGGGTACTCGGTGCCGGCCGGCACCACGGCGTACGACTACCAGGACGTGTTCTTCTCCCCCTCCCTCGGCAGCGTGACCGTCGACGGGTCGGGTCCGGTGAAGCTCGGCACGGGCGACTCCGCCACGGTCTCGGGCAGCGTCACCGCCGCGGCGGCCGCTCCCGAGGGGCGTGAGTTCTTCGGCCAGGTCCAGCTGGTCAACGCGCGCGGCACGGTCGCGGGCGTGGGCAGCGTGAAGATCGAGAAGGTGCTGCCGTAGCGGTACCGCGGCAACGGTGGGGCGGGCGTCCGTGAGGGCGCCCGCCCTTTCCGCTGTCACGGGCACGGGAAGGTGCGCGAGGCGGGCAGGGCCTCGGTGATCCACGCCCGGTCGCGGGCGATCTCCTTCTCCCCCGTGGTCCACATGTCCGGCTCGGCCTGCCCGCCGGGGATCCCGACGAGGACGTGGTCACCGGCCCGGAGCCGGGGCTCGACGCCGGTCTCCATGGGGAAGGTGATCCGCTTGCCGCCCTTGTCGGGCTTGTAATAGCGCGTGACGTCGAGGGTGATCCGGTCCTGGCCGGTGCCGGGGAGGGTCTCGACCCCGGCGACCGTGCCCTCGACGACGATCCGGGCGCAGGCGAGGTACCCGGCGTGACCGAGCTTGGCGCCCTCACCGGCCTGCGGGCGGCTCGCGGAACTGTCGGCGGCTGACGACCCGCCCTGATCGTCTCCGGCGCTCAGGCCGTCGCTCTGGACGACGAGCCAGCCCGTGCCGATCACGAGACCGGCACCGACGGCCGCGACGAGGCCCTTCAGCGCCACGGCCAGGGGCCGGCGGGAGCGGGAGCGGGCGCGGGAGCGGGTGCGGTGCGCGGCCGGCGGGGTCACGGAGGCGCCCGCGCCTCCTCCCGGCTCGGGCGCGGCGGCCCCCTCGGGATCGGCGCCCTGCTCCGGGACGGCGGCCTGCTCCGGGACGGCGGCCTGCTCCGGATCGGCGGCTAGCCCGGGCTCGGCGGTTCGCCCCGGCTCGGTGAGCGCCCGGCCGATGAGGCCCAGCTGCTCGCGCAGCAGTGCCACGTCGTCGGTCGCCGACCGGTACGCCGTCATGAAGGCGTCGTCCGCGAGGGCGTCGTCCCCGGGCGCCTCGCCGGTGATCACCGCCATCAGCGCTGCTTCGTCGTGCCCGTCCTTGTCGTACCCGGCGGTCACGTCACACCACCTCGTCCTCGTGCAGGCGGGCGCGCAGGGCCCGTACGGCCGTGTGCAGCCGGCTCTTGACCGTGCCCTCGGGGACGCCGAGCTGCTCGGCGATGGAGCGGACCGGCAGGTCGGCGTAGAAGCGCAGGACGACGACCTGCCGCTGGGCGTCGGGCAGCTCGTCCAGGCCCTGAGCGACGGCGACGGACAGCACACTGCTGTCCTCGCCGGAGGGCTGCTCCGTCGGCTGGCGCAGGGCGGCCAGCCGCTCCCCGAGCCGCTCCTGGCGGCGCTTGGCCCGGTGCCAGTCCATGGCGAGGTTGGAGGCGACGACCGCCGCCCACGCCGAGACGTCCCGCGGCGCCTCCCGGCCGCCGGCGGCCCGCTCCAGGAGCCGCAGGCGGACCTGCTGCACCCCGTCCGGCAGGTCCGCCTGCGGCACCCCGCCGAGCGCGAGCACCGCCCGCACCCGGCGCTCCTGCGCCGCGTCCAGCGGATCGGCCCCGCCCCCCGGGTCGTCGCCGGTCGCCGTGTGCGCCTCCCGGCCGCGCCGTGGCCTTCCGCGCAACAGCACAAGCCACCCCCCTCACGTCGTTTCTCCTACGACGCCGGCACGTCCCGGAACGTTCGCTCGCCGCGCGGCGAGTTCCGCCGGGGCGGCAGAGGCATACGTCACACTTCCGTGTGGCCGGGATCGGCATGGGCAGGCGAGCTTGCGGCGCACGACCCCGGCCGGACGAATTCCTCCAGCTCAGCGGGGTCGACACCGCAGGTCCGCAACCACGGAACGGGACAGGCCGTCCCACTCTCCGGGCAGACCGGGGAAAGAAGTGGACAGGCGGGCCGTGGTCGGCCGCATGATGGAAAAGCCTCGGCCAAGCAACGAGTACGTGAACAGACGCAGGAGAGGGAGTCACCGTGAGGGTCGGAATCGTCGGAGCCACCGGACAGGTGGGCACGGTCATGCGCAGGATCCTCAAGGAGCGGAACTTCCCGGTCACCGAGCTGCGTCTGTTCGCCTCGGCCCGCTCCGCCGGGTCGCAGCTGGACGGCGTGACGGTGGAGGACGCGGCGACCGCCGACTACACCGGCCTGGACATCGTCCTGTTCTCCGCGGGCGGTGCCACGTCCAAGGCGCTGGCCGAGAAGGTCGCCTCGCAGGGCGCCGTCGTGATCGACAACTCCTCCGCGTGGCGCAAGCACCCGGAGGTGCCCCTGGTCGTCTCCGAGGTCAACCCGCACGCGATCAAGGACCGCCCCAAGGGCATCATCGCGAACCCGAACTGCACGACCATGGCCGCGATGCCGGTCCTGCGTCCGCTGCACGACGAGGCAGGCCTTGAGGCCCTCGTCGTCGCCACGTACCAGGCGGTCTCCGGCTCCGGTCTCGCGGGCGTCGCCGAGCTGCACGGCCAGACGCAGAAGGTCGTCGCGGACGCCGAGAAGCTCACCCACGACGGTGAGGCGGTCGACTTCCCCGAGCCGGGCGTCTACAAGCGCCCCATCGCCTTCAACGTGCTGCCGCTCGCGGGCAACATCGTCGACGACGGCCTGAACGAGACCGACGAGGAGCAGAAGCTCCGCAACGAGTCCCGCAAGATCCTGGAGATCCCCGAGCTGAAGGTCTCCGGCACCTGCGTGCGCGTCCCGGTCTTCTCCGGCCACTCCCTCCAGGTCAACGCCCGTTTCGCCCGGCCGATCAGCCCCGAGCGCGCGACGGAGCTGCTGGCGGACGCCCCGGGCGTCGTCGTCACCGACATCCCCACGCCTCTCCAGGCCGCCGGCAAGGACCCGTCCTACGTCGGCCGCATCCGCCGCGACGAGACGGTGGACAACGGCCTGGCCCTCTTCGTCTCCAACGACAACCTCCGCAAGGGCGCGGCCCTGAACGCGATCCAGATCGCGGAGCTGGTGGCGGCGGAGCTGAAGGGCTAGTTTCCGCCCCCCCTCAGCCCCTGCGCACCTCGTAGAGGAAGCAGCCGTACTCGACGGCCCGGACGTGGACCAGTGCCACGGCCGGGTCGTCGAACGCTTCCCGGAGGGCCTGCCGGAACCCACCCGGTTCCCCGACCAGCCGGCCGCCCAGGATCCGTCCCTCGGCCGAGTAGCGGCGGACCGTGCGGTGGGAGCCGGTGAAGGGGAGGGTGTCGCCGGCCGGGCCCGCGCACGCGTCGGCGTGGATGAAGACCGGGCCCTGTTCGTCGTAGGCACCCGGCGTGGCGCCCGTTTCCGAGGCCCAGCGGCGCAGCGGGGCGTAGGACACCAGGGCGAGGCGTTCGCCCGGCTCGCTGTGGCGCAGGCAGCAGCGCAGTGGGCTGCCGCCCTCGGTGTCGGTGAAGCCGTCGGTCGGGCGGCCCGCGTCGTCCGTCGTGCGCAGTTCCTTCAGAGCGCGGGGGGTGATGGGGCGAGCGTCGTACGTGGTCGTCGTCATGGTCACCAGACTCGCTCGCGCGACCCGCGCTCACCGGCGGGATCCGGACGTCGCGTTCCCTCACTCGGCACGGCCGGAAGACAGGCCCGGCAACGCTCCTCGGGAGCGCTGGACACCGGTGCGCCGCCGCCCGCGAAGGGTCCCGCCCGAGGGGTATCCCTAGGAGTCGCCCAGGTCGTCGCATGACGCCGAGCCGCCGTGGAAAGATGGCGCAACCCACCCATACCGAGGAGATGACCGCGTGCCTGGCACAAACCTGACCCGCGAAGAGGCGCAGCAGCGGGCGCAGCTGCTCGCCGTTGAGTCGTACGAGATCGAACTCGATCTCTCCGGCGCGCAGGAGGGCGGCACCTACCGGTCCGTGACCACGGTGCGCTTCGACGTGACGGCCGAGAACGGCGCGGAGTCGTTCATCGATCTGGTGGCGCCGGCCGTGCACGAGGTGACCCTGAACGGGGACTCCCTCGACCCGGCCGAGGTCTTCGCGGACTCCCGGATCGCCCTGCCCGGCCTGCTCCGGGGCCGCAACATCCTCCGGGTCGTCGCCGACTGCGCGTACACCAACACCGGCGAGGGCCTGCACCGCTTCGTCGACCCGGTCGACGACCAGGCCTACCTCTACACCCAGTTCGAGGTCCCGGACGCCCGCCGGGTGTTCGCGAGCTTCGAGCAGCCGGACCTCAAGGCGACCTTCCAGTTCTCCGTGACGGCGCCCGAGGGCTGGACGGTCATCTCCAACTCCCCGACGCCCGAACCCCAGGACAACGTCTGGGTCTTCGAGCCGACGCCGCGCATCTCGACGTACATCACGGCGCTGATCGTCGGCCCGTACCACTCGGTGCACAGCGTGTACGAGAAGGACGGCCGGTCCGTCCCGCTCGGCATCTACTGCCGGCCCTCCCTCGCCGAGTACCTCGACTCGGACGCCATCTTCGAGGTGACCCGGCAGGGCTTCGAGTGGTTCCAGGAGAAGTTCGACTACGCGTACCCGTTCGAGAAGTACGACCAGCTGTTCGTGCCGGAGTTCAACGCGGGCGCGATGGAGAACGCGGGCGCGGTGACCATCCGTGACCAGTACGTGTTCCGCTCGAAGGTGACGGACGCGGCGTACGAGGTGCGCGCGGAGACCATCCTGCACGAGCTGGCCCACATGTGGTTCGGCGACCTCGTGACCATGGAGTGGTGGAACGACCTGTGGCTGAACGAGTCGTTCGCCACGTACACGTCCATCGCCTGCCAGGCGGCTCACCCCGAGTCGCGCTGGCCGCACTCCTGGACCACGTTCGCCAACTCCATGAAGACGTGGGCGTACCGCCAGGACCAGCTGCCGTCGACGCACCCGATCATGGCCGAGATCAACGACCTCGACGACGTGCTCGTCAACTTCGACGGCATCACGTACGCCAAGGGCGCGAGCGTGCTCAAGCAGCTCGTCGCGTACGTCGGCGAGGACGAGTTCTTCCGGGGCGTGCAGGCGTACTTCAAGGCGCACGCGTTCGGCAACACGCGCCTGTCGGACCTGCTGGGCGCCCTGGAGGAGACCTCGGGGCGTGATCTGAAGTCGTGGTCGAAGGCCTGGCTGGAGACGGCCGGCATCAACGTGCTGCGCCCGGAGATCGAGACGGACTCCGACGGCGTCGTCACGTCCTTCGCCATCCGCCAGGAGGCCCCGGCCCTGCCGGCCGGCGCCAAGGGCGAGCCGACGCTGCGCCCGCACCGGATCGCCGTCGGCCTGTACGACCTCGACGAGGCGAGCGGCAAGCTGGTCCGCCGGGAGCGCGTCGAGCTGGACGTGGACGGCGAGCTGACGGCCGTGCCGCAGCTCGTGGGGCAGCACCGCCCGGCCGTGGTCCTGCTCAACGACGACGACCTGTCGTACGCGAAGGTCCGCCTGGACGAGCAGTCGCTGGCCTTCGTCACGGAGCACCTCGGCGACTTCGAGTCCTCCCTGCCGCGCGCCCTGTGCTGGGCGTCGGCCTGGGACATGACGCGCGACGCCGAGCTGGCGGCCCGCGACTACCTGTCGCTGGTGCTGTCCGGCATCGGCAAGGAGTCGGACATCGGTGTGGTGCAGTCGCTCCAGCGGCAGGTGAAACTGGCGATCGACCTGTACGCCGACCCGGCCGCCCGCGAGGCGCTGCTGGCCCGCTGGACCGACGCGACGCTGGCGCACCTGCGGGCGGCGGCCCCGGGCAGCGACCACCAGCTGGCGTGGGCGCGCGCCTTCGCGGCGACGGCCCGCACGCCGGAGCAGCTCGATCTGCTGGACGCGCTGCTGGAGGGCTCGCAGACGATCGAGGGCCTGGCCGTCGACACGGAGCTGCGGTGGGTGTTCGTCCAGCGGCTCGCCGCGGTCGGCCGGTTCGACGAGGCGGAGATCGCGGGCGAGTACGAGCGTGACCGCACGGCCGCGGGTGAGCGGCACGCGACCACGGCCCGGGCGGCCCGTCCGACGGCGGAGGCCAAGGCGGAGGCGTGGGAGTCGGTCGTCGACTCCGACAAGCTGCCGAACGCCGTGCAGGAGGCGGTCATCGCCGGCTTCGTCCAGACCGACCAGCGCGAAGTGCTCGCCCCGTACGCGGAGCGGTACTTCGAGGTGGTCAAGGACATCTGGGAGTCCCGCTCCCACGAGATGGCCCAGCAGATCGCCGTCGGCCTCTACCCGGCCGTGCAGGTCTCCCAGGAGACCCTGGACCGGACGGACACCTGGCTGACCTCCGCCGAGCCGACCGCGGCCCTGCGGCGCCTGGTCTCGGAGTCCCGCGCGGGCGTGGAGCGCGCCCTGCGGGCCCAGCGGGCGGACGCGGCGGCCGCCGGGGAGTAATCCCGGCGGTCCGCAACACCCCCGAAGGGGCGTCCGGTCTGTGCCGGACGCCCCTTCGCCTGTCCCCCGCCGACCGCGGGCGCGGCCGCGCCTAGCGCCGTAGCGCCGCGTCCCGCACGTCCGTCGTCCCGGTGTGGAGGTTCCGCCCGGTGACGCCGACGGTGCGCGAGGGCCGGGTGACGAACTGCCCCGCCACCGTCGCCCCGAACGCCAGCCCCATGCCGACCAGTTGCACCGGCGTCAGCGCCTGCCCGAGTGCCGCCCAGCCGACGACGGCGGCGGTCAGCGGGGAGAGCGGTCCGAGGAAGGTGACCTGGGTGGCGGCCATCCGGCCGATGCCGCGGAACCACAGCCAGTACGCGACGGCCGTGTTCGCGACGGCGAGGTAGAGGTAGCCGCCGACCGCCCGGCCGTCCAGCGCCGGCGGCGCGCCCTCGATCAGGAAGGCGAGCGGCGCGATGAGCAGGCCGCCCGCGGTGAGCTGCCAGCCGGTCAGTGCCAGCGGCCCGACCCCCTCGGGGCGGCCCCAGCGCTGGGTGAGCACGGTGCCGGTCGACATCGAGGCCGTGGAGGCCACGGCCGCCAGCAGGCCGAGCGTGTCCAGCGCCCCGGCCGCCCGCAGGACCACGAGGCTGACGCCGAACGCGGCCACGGCCCCGGTCACCAGCGTGCGTGCCGACGGCCGCTGCCCGAGCAGCAGCGCCGAGAGGCCGGCCACGAACAGCGGACCGGCGGAGCCGACGACCGCCGCCAGACCGCCGGGCAGCCGGTACGCGGAGAGGAACAGCAGCGGGAAGAAGGCGCCGATGTTCAGCGCGCCGAGCACCGCCGCCTTCCACCACCAGGCACCGCGCGGCAGCACCCGGGCGAGGGCGAGCAGCAGCAGACCGGCGGGCAGGGCGCGCACCAGGGCGGTGAACAGGGGGCGGTCGGGCGGGAGGAACTCGGTGGTGACCGCGTAGGTCGTGCCCCAGGAGACGGGCGCGAGGGCGGTGAGGGTGATGAGGGCCGGGCGGGAGAGGGCCATGGGAGACACCCTTCTGAGTAGGTCAGCAGAAAGTAGCTTACCGCTAAGCAACTTTCAGTCAAGCTACTTTCTTGCGGGTGACCGAGCCTCGGCCGATACTCGTGACATGAGCGAACGCCCGCAGCAGCGCAAGGACCCCGTCGACGCGATCATCGACCAGTGGGCGACGGTCCGGCCCGACCTCGACACCGCCGCCATGGAGGTCTTCGGCCGGATCAACCGGCTCTCCCACGCGATCGGCGAACGAGTGGGGCAGGCGTACGCGACGTTCGGGATCTCCCGCGGGGAGTTCGACGTCCTGGCGACCCTGCGCCGCTCCGGCGAGCCCTACACGCTCTCGCCCCGGCAGCTCTCCGCGACGCTGATGCTCACCACCGGTGGCATGACGGGGCGCCTGGACAAGCTGGAGCGGGCGGGCCTGCTGCGCCGCTCCCCCGATCCGCACGACCGGCGCGGGCTGCACGTCACGCTCACCGACGAGGGCCGCGCACTGGTCGACGAGGCCGTCGGTGCGGGGCTGGCGGTGCAGACGGAGGCGCTCTCCGCCCTGGGCGCGCAGCGGGCCGGGCAGCTCGCCGAGCTGCTGCGGGACCTGCTGGCGGGGACGGACAGGTCCTGACACGACCGGCGGGGACGGGACAGGTCCTGACACGACCGGCGCCGACAGACAGGTCCTGACACGACGAGGGCGCCGCCGCGGTCATCGCGACGGCGCCCTCGACGAGGAACGCTGATCAGGCCTTGACTTCGCTCTTCGCCTCGGCCTTGGGGGTGATGTTGGAGCTGGTCGGGTCCTTCTTCTTGTGCGTCTTGTCCGCGATCGTCACCAGAGCGTGGATGACCAGGTAGAGCACGATGGGGGCCGCGACGAAGAGGCCCAGCGTCTCGATGACGCTCAGGCCCTGACCGGGGTCGTCACCGTCGTCGCGGGTGAGCGCGCTCGCGGGGGACGACATGAGCAGCATCATCAGCGTCGTACCGGCTGCCAGGGCGCCGGCGCGCAGGGCGTTCTTCTTGTCCACGGTGTCAAAATATCCAACGCCGACCGGGGACGCGCGCCCGGGGTGCCGTAAGGGACGCCCGCCTCACGCGCCGCCCTCCCGGAGCACCTCCATCAGGGCGTGCAGTCGCGGTGAGGCCGCCAGGTCCTCCAGGGTCACCGGCCGCCCCTGCGCGTCCGCGATCGGCAGGCGCCAGTTCGGGTACTGGTCCCACGTCCCCGGGAGGTTCTGCGGGCGGCGGTCGCCGACGCCGTCCGGCAGCCAGACACCGACCATGCGGGCCGGGGTGCGCAGCAGGAAGCGGTGGACGGCCTGGATCTGGGCCTCCTCCGACGACGTGTCACCGCCGCCGCCCGTGCCGTGCAGCAGGCCGAGCCGGGAGAGCAGGGACAGCCACTCCCCCGCGTCGGCGGCGGCCTCGGCGCGCTCCTCCTCCAGGGGCCGGGTCAGCAGGCCCAGGCCGGCGCGGAGCTCGACGTGCTCGCCGGTGAGACGGGCGGCGGTGGAGGGCAGGTCGTGGGTGGTGGCGGTGGCCAGGCAGTCGGCGCGCCAGCCGTCGGGGGGCAGGGGGCGCCCGTCGCCGTCCCAGTCGCGTTCGAACCACAGCACGGACGTGCCGAGCACCCCGCGCTCGCGCAGCGCCTCGCGCACGCCGGGCTCCACGGTGCCGAGGTCCTCGCCGATGACCAGCGCCCCGGCCCGGGAGGCCTCCAGGACGAGGACGGCGAGCATGGCCTCGGCGTCGTAGCGGACGTAGGTGCCCTCGGTGGGCGGGTGGCCCTGCGGGACCCACCAGAGGCGGAACAGGCCCATGACGTGGTCGATGCGCAGGGCGCCCGCGTAGCGGAACAGGGCGCGCAGCAGGTCGCGGAACGGGGCGTAGCCGGACTCGGCGAGGCGGTCGGGGCGCCAGGGCGGCAGGCCCCAGTCCTGGCCGCGGGCGTTGAAGGCGTCCGGCGGGGCGCCGACCGACATGCCGGCGGCGAAGTGCTCCTGCTGCGCCCAGGCGTCGGCGCCGCCGGGGTGCACGCCGACCGCGAGGTCGTGCACGATCCCGACGGGCATCCCGGCCTCGGTCCCGGCGCGCTGCGCGGCGGTCAGCTGGGTGTCGGTGAGCCAGGCGAGCCGGGACCAGAAGTCGACCCGGTCCATGAGGCCGTTGCGGGCCTGGGTCGTCTCGGCCGACCGGGGATCGCGCAGGCCGGTCGGCCAGCGGTGCCAGTCCGAGCCGTGCACCTCGGCGAGGGCGCACCAGGTGGCGTGGTCCTCCAGGGCCTGGCCCTGCTCGGCGAGGAAGTCGCAGTAGGCGGCGCGCCGGCCGGGGCCGAGGGGGACCTCGCCGAGCAGCTCCAGCGCCTCCCGCTTGAGCTCCCACACGGCGTCCCGGTCGATCAACGCGCCCTGGTGCAGCACCGCTTCACGCAGTCGGCCCGCTCTCTCCAGCAGGGCGCGCAGGCGTTCGGGGTCGTCGACGTACGCGGCCTCGGGGATGTCCTCGACGCGCAGGTGCACGGGGTCGGGGAAGCGGCGCGAGGAGGGGCGGTACGGGGAGGGGTCGGTGGGGGCTCCGGGCACGGCGGCGTGCAGCGGGTTGACCTGGACGAACCCGGCGCCGAGCGACCGCCCGGCCCAGCCGGCCAGCTCGGCGAGGTCACCGAGGTCGCCCATGCCCCAGGAGCGGCGGGACAGCAGGGAGTAGAGCTGGACGAGGAGTCCGTGGGAGCGTCCCGCGGGGGTGGGCAGGCGGGGCGGGGCGACGATCAGGTGGGCGGTGGCGGTGCGGCCGTCGGGGGTGGTGGCGGTCAGCCGGTGCACGCCGGGCGGCAGGCCGTCGGCCTCGGCGCGGCTCTCGCCCCGCTCGGTGTCGATCCGCAGCCGGGTTCCCTCGGGGAGCGCGGCCAGGGCGGCCGGGGGGCTGCCGCTCCAGCCGACGACGGTCGGGGGCAGCAGCCGTTCGCCCAGTTCCCGCTCGCGGGCCGCGAGCGCGGCGCGGATCGCGCCGGGCGTGCTCGCGTCCACGCCGAGGGCGGCCAGGGTCAGGGTGACCGCGGTGGCCGAGGCCGCGACCGAGCGGTCCGGGGACGGGCTGTAGGAAGTGGCGACGCCGTGCAGCACGGCGAGGCGGGACAGGTCCTCGGAGGGCGGGTCGGCCGGCCGGGGTGCGGTCATCTACATCCTCGAGTAGTCCGGGACGAAGGCCGGGGGCTCGCTGGTCAGGGGAGCGGCTTCGGCGAGCGGCGGCTCACTGGTGAGGGGCTCGGCGTCGGGCAGCGGGGGCTCGCTGGTCAGCGGCAGTTCGGTGTGGGTGCTCTCGGAGCTGAAGACGCAGTAGCGGGGGTCGGCGTAGTGCGGGTCGTCGAGGTCGGCGGACTGGTCCGCCACGGGTTTGGACGGGGCCGGGAGCGGAAGAAAAGTCATCGCAGCCACGGGGGCCTCCTTGTCGGTACGGCTTTCAAAGGGTCATCGCAGCCCTACCCAGTCGACGCGAAGGCAGACGCCCCAGGCCCAACATCGTGCTTCTGCTCACATTCCACTCCCCTCCACATACTCCAGATTCCGGCATTTCACCCACAACGGCCACTCTCGTTGACATGTTCACCAGGCGGGTGGTGGGCTCGTCGTGCCGGTCGGACACATCTGGAGGGGCCTGTGGGACTGCGGCGTGGGAAGCGGGCCGCGGCCCTCGCGGTCGCCGTCGTCGCCGGGAGCCTCGCGGCCCCGCCCGCCGCGCCGGCGGCTCCGTCTGAACCGGACACGACCGCGACGACCACGACCCCCGACAGCGCCAAAGCGGACCTCTCCGTCTGGCCACGCCCCCAGTCGCTGCGCGCGAACGGCGTCCCGGTCGCCGTGCCCGACGAGGTCGCCCTGGTCACCGACGCGCAGGCGGACCCCCATACCGTCGACGCCCTGCGCGAGTTGCTGCGGCAGGCCGGGGCCCGCCGGATCACGGACACGGCCGGACCGGGCGCCCTGGTCGTGCGCGCACGGACGGAGCCCGTCCGCCGGGACGACCGCCGCGCCCTGCCCGCCGGGGGATACGAGCTGTCGGTGGGCGCGGGCGGCGTCTTCCTCACCGGCACCGGCGAGGACGGCCTTTTCCACGCCGTGCAGACACTGCGGCAGCTCCTGCGTCCCGACCGCACGATCGCGTCGGCCGTCGTCCGCGACTGGCCCGGCACCGCCGTACGCGGCATCACCGAGGGCTTCTACGGCACCGCCTGGACGCACCGGCAGCGGCTGGCGCAGCTGGACTTCATGGGGCGTACCAAGCAGAACCGCTACCTGTACGCCCCCGGCGACGACCTCTACCGGCAGGCCCGCTGGCGTGAGCCCTACCCGGCGCAGGCCCGGGCCCGGTTCCGGGAGCTGGCCGAGCGGGCGCGGAGCAACCACGTCTCGCTCGGCTGGGCGGTGGCCCCGGGCCAGGCGATGTGCTTCGCGTCGGACGACGACGTGCGGGCGCTGACACGCAAGCTGGACGCCATGTGGGCGCTGGGCTTCCGGGCGTTCCAGCTCCAGTTCCAGGACGTCAGCTACAGCGAGTGGCACTGCGGGGCGGACGCCGACCGGTTCGGCTCCGGCCCCGAGGCGGCGGCGCGGGCCCAGGCCCGGGTCGCGAACGCGGTGGCCCGCCACCTGGCGGCGCGGCACCCCGGCGCCGCCGGGCTGTCCCTGATGCCGACCGAGTACTACGAGGACGGCACGACCGACTACCGGCGGGCGCTGGCGAGCGAGCTGGCCAGGGGTGTCGAGGTGGCCTGGACGGGCGTCGGGGTGGTGCCGCGCACCATCACGGGCGGCGAACTGGCCGACGCGCGCGAGGCGTTCGGGCATCCGCTGGTCACGATGGACAACTACCCGGTCAACGACTACGACCCCGGCCGCATCTTCCTCGGCCCGTACCAGGGCCGTGATCCGGCCGTCGCGACCGGCTCGGCCGCCCTGCTGGCCAACGCGATGCAGCAGCCGGAGGCGTCCCGCATCCCCCTGTTCACCGCCGCCGACTACGCCTGGAATCCGCGCGCCTACCGGCCCGGGGAGTCCTGGCGGGCCGCGATCACCGACCTCGCGGGCGGGGACCGGAGCCGCGAGCAGGCCCTGGCCGCGCTGGCCGGCAACGACGCCTCGTCGGTCCTGGACGACGAGGAGTCGGCGTATCTGCGCCCGCTGACCGAGGCGTACTGGGCATCCCGCACGGCGGGCGGCGCGGGCACCGACGGGGACGCCGAGCGGCGGCTGCGCGAGGCCTTCACCGTGCTGCGCGAGCTGCCCCGGCGCCTGTCCGGCACGGGCCTCGGCTCCGAGGTCGCCCCCTGGTCGGAACAGCTGGCGTCCTACGGCGAGGCGGGCACGGCCGCGCTCGGCATGCTGGACGCGCAGCACGCCGGGGACGCGGCGGCGGCCTGGACGGCGTACCGCAGGCTCGGCACGCTGCGGGCCCGGCTGGAGACGGCACCCGTGCAGGTCGGCACGGACGTGCTGGACCCTTTCCTGCGGCGGGCGCAGAAGTCGTACGCCGCCTGGTCGGGCATCCACCACGAGCCGCTCCGCAACCCCGGCGACGGCCGCACCCTGCGCCTCCCGCGGCCCCGGGCGCTCACCGCCGTGACGGCCCTGACCGAGCCGGGCACCGAGGGCGGCGTCGAGGTGCATGTGCCGGGGCAGGGCTGGCGTGAGGCGGGCCGGCTGGACCGGTCCGGGGCGACCGAGGTGCGGCTCGGGACCCGCGCCGACGCCCTGCGCGTCACCGGCCCCGCACCCTCCCGCGTGCACCACCTCATCCCCTGGTTCACCGACTCGCCCGCCGTCTCCCTCGGCCTGCCCCGCGACCGGGCGGACGTCGAGACCGGCCGCACCGAGCGGCTGACGGCCCGGCTCGGATCGCTGCGCCCCGCCGACGCCCGCGGCAGGCTGACCGTCGAGGCGCCCGAGGGCGTCCGCGTCCGGGTGCCGAGGGGCGAGCTGACCGTGCGGCGCGGCACGACGGTGGAGGTCCCGGTCGAGGTGACCGTGGAGCGCGGCGCCCCGATGCGGTCGTACGACGTCCAACTGGGGTTCGCGGGAGCGGACCGCACGCTCACCGTCCGGGCCGTCCCGCCCACCGGCGGCCCCGACCTGGCGCGCACCGGCACCGCCCGTTCCTCGGGCGACGAGACGCCCGACTTCCCCGCCTCGGCGGCGAACGACGGGGACCCGGAGACCCGCTGGTCGTCCCCGGTCGACGACGGCGCCTGGTGGCAGGTGGAGCTGGCCCGCCCGGCGCGGCTCGGCCGGGTCGCGCTGCACTGGCAGGACGCCCACCCCTCCTCCTACCGCGTCCAGGTCTCCCCGGACGGCCGCCGCTGGCGCACCGCCGCCGTCGTCCGGGACAGCCGGGGCGGACGGGAGAACGTCCCCCTGGACGAACGGGACGTGCGGTTTCTGCGCGTCCAGGGCGACAAGCGGGCGACCCCGTACGGCTATTCGCTGTGGTCGGCGGAGGCGTACGCCGTCTCCGACTGAACCACTCTCCAGGCAGGGCGAGAACTTCCCCACCGCTCACTATTCACTCAGTACATGTACTCAGTACATAATGATCCGCATGAGCACCCGCCACATCCTGCTGGGCCTGCTCGCGACGGGTCCGAGCCATGGCTACGACCTCAAGCGACGCCATGACGAACGCTTCCCGCAGGCCCGCCCGCTGGCCTACGGGCAGGTCTACACGACCCTGCAACGTCTCGTGCGGGACGGCCTCGCCGAGATCGACGGCACCGACTCGGACGGCGGCCCGGAGCGCACGACGTACCGGGCGACGGACGAGGGGACCCGCGAACTGGCCCGCTGGGCCGGGGAGATCGCCCCGCCCGCGCCGTTCGTGGCGAACGAGATCTTCGCCAAGGTCGTGGCCGCGATCCTCGCGGGGGGCGACCCGGACGGCTACCTGAGCGCCCAGCGCGCGGCGCACATGGCGCGGATGCGGGAGCTCACGGCGGTCAAGGCCGCCAAGGGAGCCGATCTCGCGACCGTGCTCTCGGCGGACTACGCCCTCAACCACCTCGACGCCGATCTCCGCTGGATGAACACCACGGCGGCCCGGCTCACCACCCTGACCGCGGAGGTCGACGCGACATGAGCAGACCCGTGCCCCTTCTCACGGCCGGCGGCCTCACCAAGACGCACGGCCGGACAACGGCCCTGCGCGGCGCGTCGGTCGAGCTGCGCGCCGGCGAGATCCTCGCCGTGACCGGCGCGAGCGGCAGCGGGAAGTCGACGCTGCTGCACTGCCTGGCCGGCATCGTCCGCCCGGACGCGGGCTCGGTGACGTACGACGGCCGGCGGCTGGAGGACCTGACCGAGAAGCAACTGAGCGAGCTGCGGCGCACCGAGTTCGGCGTGGTGTTCCAGTTCGGGCAGCTGATCCCCGAGCTCACAGTCCTGGACAACGTGGCCCTGCCCCTGCTGCTGGCCGGCACCGACCGGGCCGGTGCCCGGGCCCGGGCCGGTCAGTGGCTGGAGCGGTTCGGGGTGCGGGGCCAGGAGGACCTGCGGCCGGGCGAGCTGAGCGGCGGCCAGGCGCAACGGGCCGCGCTGGCCCGGGCGCTGGTCACCGGGCCCAGGGTGGTCTTCGCCGACGAGCCGACGGGCGCCCTGGACTCGCTGGCGGGTGAGCAGGTCATGACGGCCCTGGTCCACACGGCCCGCGAGTCGGGCACGGCCGTGCTGCTGATCACGCACGACGCCCAGGTGGCGGCGTACGCGGACCGCGAAGTCCGGCTGCGGGACGGGGCCGTGGCGGCGCTGGGGGTGACGGCGTGACGTCTCTCCGGGCCGATCTGCGCCTCGCCTGGGAACTCACCCGGGGGTCCGACCGCGGCGAGTGGTGGCGGGTGACCCTCACGGCGGTGGGCGCCGCGCTCGCGGCCGGCTTCGCCCTGGCCGCCGTCGCCCTGGCGTCCCTGCGCGGCAGCTCCTACGTGCCCGTCGCCTCGGGCCTGTTGAACGAGCCCGGCACGCGGTCCGGCGTGATCGCCGGCCTGCTGCTCCTGCTCGTGCCGGTGCTCGGGTTCCTCGGCCAGTGCGCCCGGATCGGGGCGGTGCACCGCGACCGGCGGCTGGCCGGGCTGCGGCTGGCCGGGGCGACCCCCTGGCAGGTGCGGCGGATCGCCGCGCTGGAGACCGGGCTCGCCTGTCTGCTGGGCTCGGCGGTGGCCACCGTCTTCTCCGTACTGCTCCTGCTGCGCCTGTGGGACCCCACGGCCCTTGCCTGGGCGGGGATCGCCCTGGTCGCCGTCGCCGTACCGCTGCTGGGCGCGGCGGCGGGCGCGCTGGCGCTGCGCCGGGTGGTGGCCTCACCCCTCGGCTGGGTCCGCCGGACCGCGCCGCGCACCGGACGGGGACCGGGTCTGCTGTTCCTGGCGGGCCTGCTGCTGGTCGGGGCGGCGGCGCTGTTCGCCCTGCTCGGCACGTCCTCGGCCGCTTCCAACCGGCCGAGCGCCGGGCTGCCGCTGACGATGGTGGGTGTGGTCCTCGCGGTCGGCGCGGGCTCGGTGTGGCTCTCCGGAGCCATGGCCAAGGTCACCGGGCGGATCCTGGCGGCCCGGGCCCGGTCGGCGGCGGTGCTGATCGCGGCGGAACGGTTGCGCGACGACCCCTGGGCGGCCGCCCGGTCGCACGCGGCGGTGCTGCTGGTGACGGTCGTCGGGACCGGGTTCATGGGCATCCGGGAGGTCTTCCTGGATGTGGTGCGCTCCAGGCAGAACAACACCGAGAGCCTCGGCTACTACACCCTGGGCATCAACCTCACCGGCGCAGCCGTCGCGATCGCCCTCGCGATCACGCTGTCCGGCCTCGCCGTCGGCACCGCCGAGTCCCTGGCCACCCGCCGCCGGGGCCTGGCCGCGCAGGCTGCCGCCGGGGTGCCGCGCGCGGTGCTCGGCCGGTCCCTGCTGCTGGAGACCGCGCTGCCGCTGGCACCGGCTGTGCTGCTCGCGGGCCTGGGCGGGACGGCCATCGGCACCTGGTACGCGCTGCTCGCCCATCGCCCGGTCCCCTGGGTGACGGCCCTGGTGCCCCTCGCGGTCTACGCCGCCTGCCTGCTCGCCGTGGCGACCTCGCTGCCGCTGCTGGGCCGCTCGGTGCGGCCCGGGGAGCTGCGCTACGCGTGACGTGGGGCCGGTGGGACCGTCCATGATCGGCCGGTCCCGGGGGAACGGGGGTTTCCCGGGGCCGGTGACTTCTGCGGGCGCAGGGGATTCCCGGGCCGGAGGCCCGTGCGGGGGTGCAGGGCATTCCCAGGCCGGAGGCCCGTGCGGGGTGCAGGGCGATACCGCCGCCGGGCGGCGGTATCGCGGCAATACGAAGGCCCGGATCGTCTCAGGCGGAAATGCCGTCGATCCGGGCCATGGCGTCCTCCGCGCCGAACGGCTGCAAGTACGGCAGCCAGCGCGGATCCCTATGGCCGGTCCCGATGATGCGCCAGGCCAGGCCGGACGGCGGGGCGGGTTTGTGGCGCAGCCGCCAGCCGATCTCGAAGAGGTGCCGATCCGCCTTCACGTGGTTGCAGCGGCGGCAGGACGCCACCACGTTGTCCCAGACGTGCTTGCCCCCGCGGCTGCGCGGGATGACGTGGTCGACGCTGGTTGCGACGCCACCGCAGTACATGCACCGGCCCCCGTCGCGGGCGAACAGCGCCCGGCGGGTCAGTGGAACGGGCCCCCGATAGGGAACCCGGACGAATCGCTTGAGCCGGACCACGCTGGGTGCGGGGACTGTGACGGTCGCGCTGTGCAGATAGGCGCCGGACTCCTCGAGGCAGACTGCCTTGTTCTCGAGGACGAGGACGAGCGCGCGGCGGAGCGGTACGACGCCTAGCGGCTCGTACGACGCGTTGAGGACCAGGACATGCGGCACGGATGCCTCCTTGGACGCCGGCGGCGCGTGGCTCGCGCCGGGACGATTCGTAGCCAGTCTCCCCTCATGCCTGGTGGAAGCGCCACCATGTCCCCGTAACGGGCTGGGAGTGTTTTCGACCACATCCCATTCATCCCCCGGATCATGGCCCGTTCAAGCCCAGGTGAGCACGGTCTCTCCTTCACACATCCGGCAAGCGCACACACAATGCCCCGTTAGTGTGGTGGTTCTGCCCCTTCGGTGACCCAGCCGTGACCTTGACCCCCCAGAACCACCGCGCCGGGGCAGACCGCTGCACCTGGAGGTACCTGCTGTGTTCCTGTCCCTCGCGGACTCCGTCCTGTCGGCCGTCGACCCGTCACCGTCGCCGACCCCCTCGGAGACCCAGTCCCCGAGAGTGCCTTCGCTCCAGGACGCCCACGAGAGCGCGACGAACGCCGCCGGCTGGGTCGAGCAGAACTGGTCGACATGGCTCGCGATCGGCCTCCAGGTCCTGCTGATCGTGGTGATAGCGACGGTGCTGCGCATCGCGGTACGCCGGGCGATCACCAAGCTCATCGACCGGATGAGCCGCACCGAGCAGTCGGCGGACGGCTCGGCCCTGGGCGGCCTGCTGGTCAACCTGGAACGCCGCCGTCAGCGCTCCCAGGCGATCGGCTCGGTGCTGCGCTCGGTCGCCAGCTTCCTGATCATGGGCACCGCGGCCCTGATGATCCTCTCCGCGTTCAACATCAACCTCGCCCCGCTGCTGGCCTCGGCCGGTGTCGCCGGTGTGGCGATCGGCTTCGGCGCCCGCAACCTCGTCACGGACTTCCTGTCCGGCGTCTTCATGATCCTGGAGGACCAGTACGGCGTGGGCGACACGATCGACGCGGGTGTCGCCTCCGGCGAGGTGATCGAGGTGGGCCTGCGCGTGACCAAGCTGCGCGGCGACGGCGGCGAGATCTGGTACGTCCGCAACGGCGAGGTCAAGCGCATCGGCAACCTGTCCCAGGGCTGGGCCACGGCCAACGTCGACGTCACCGTCCACGCCGGCGAGGACCTGGACAAGGTGAAGGCCACCCTGGACGAGGTCGCCGAGAAGATGAGCGCCGAGGAGCCCTGGAACGAGCTGCTGTGGGGCCCGATCGAGGTCCTCGGCCTGGACAGCGTGCTGCTGGACTCGATGGTCGTGCGCGTCACCGCCAAGACCATGCCCGGCAAGTCCCTGACCGTGGAGCGCGAACTGCGCTGGCGCGTGAAGCGGGCCTTCGACGCGGCGGACATCCGGATCGTCGGCGGCGCCACGGCCCCGCTGGAGGAGCAGCCCGCGGACCCGACGGCGGGGATGGCGGCACCGTCGGCGTACGCGAACGCCACGTCTCCGCAGTCTGCGGCCGCGTCCCCGCTCTCGCCGACGAGCACCACGAAGTAGGCCGGCACCTCGGAAAGAGGGCGGCACCCGGTCCTGCCGGGTGCCGCCCTCTTCGCCTGTCCGGCCGCACGCCGGCCGCGGGTCCCGATATCGGCAGCCGCCCCCCATTGACGCCCACCCCGCCCCGGGCCTACCTTCCTCCCATCAATAGGAAACTTTCCTAACAGTGATCAGGAGCACCCGGAGGAACGGTCGTCCGATGGACTTCCCCGTCTGATCACTGAGAAGCTGAGCAGCCGAAGGGCAGGTGTGGACACGCATGGCTGGAACCGCCGGCACGCCGGGCACCCCGCGCGTCCTGCGCGCCATGAACGACCGGGCCGCCCTGGACCTGCTGCTGGAGCACGGACCGCTGTCCCGCACCCGGATCGGCAAGCTCACCGGCCTGTCCAAGCCGACCGCCTCGCAGCTCCTGGCCCGTCTGGAGGCGGCGGGACTCGTCCTGGCCACCGGCACCACCGAAGGCCGCCCCGGCCCCAGCGCCCAGCTCTACGAGGTCAACCCGGCGGCCGGTCACGCCGCCGGACTCGACGTCACCCCCCAGCGGATCCTCGCCGCGGTCGCCGACATCACCGGCCGCACGGTCGGCCGCCACGAGTTGCCCACTCCCGGCAGGCGCACCGGCACCCCGGTCGTCCAACAGGTCACCGACGCGCTGGACGGCGCGGTGAAGGCTGCCGGTCTCGCCCGGGACGACATCCACCGCCTCGTCATCGGCACCCCCGGTGCCTTCGACCCCACCACGGGCCGGCTGCGCTACGCCTCTCACCTCCCGGGCTGGCACTCCCCCACCCTGCTGGACGAGCTCGCCGCCGCGCTGCCGATGCCGTTCGAGTACGAGAACGACGTCAACCTGGTCGCGCTCGCCGAGCAGCGTCTCGGCGCGGCCCGGGGCCACGCGGACTTCGTGCTGCTGTGGAACCAGGAGGGCCTGGGCGCCGCCCTGGTGCTCGGCGGCCGGCTGCACCGCGGCTGGACCGGCGGCGCCGGCGAGGTCGGCTTCCTGCCGGTGCCGGGCACGCCCCTGGTCCGTCAGGTCACCAAGGCCAACAGCGGCGGCTACCAGGAGCTGGCCGGCTCCCAGGCCGTCCCGCGCCTGGCCCGCGAGCTCGGCATCGAGGACGTCCCGCCGGGCCCGTACGCCGAGTCCGCCGCCGCACTGGTGGCCAGGGCGGCGCAGGCGGACGACGACACCCACCGGCAGCTCCTGCGGACCTACGCGACCCGGCTGGCCACCGGTCTGGCCTCCCTGGTGTCGGTCCTCGACCCCGAGCTCGTCGTGCTGAGCGGCGCGGCCCTCACCTCGGGCGGCGAGCCGCTGCGCGCCCTCGTCCAGGCCGAACTGGAAGAGCTGGCCGCGTCCCGCCCGCGCCTGGTCGTGGGCGACGTCCGTGAACACCCCGTGTTGCGCGGCGCGCTGGAGAGCGCGCTCGCGACCACACGCGACGAGGTCTTCGACACCTCCCGCTGAACCGACTCGGCCTGAACCGACTCGGGCCGAACCACTCACGCCGACCCCACCCCCCTCCCCGGTAATTCCCTTCTTCCCCCGTGCCTCAGGGAGCTCTGCCATGCCCGGAACATCCAGAAAAGCGACTTTCGCGCTCGCCGCCTCCGCCACCCTCGCCCTCCTCGCCACGGCCTGCACCGGCCAGTCGGACGCGGGCGCGAGCGACGACGCGTCCAAGGAGACGACCCTCAACTTCTGGCACGCCTGGAGCGCGCCGTCGGAGGTGAAGGCCGTCAAGGAGCTGGTCGCCGGATTCGAGAAGGCGCACCCCAACATCCACGTCGACGTCGTCGGCAACATGACGGACGACAAGATGAACCAGGCCCTGCGCACCGGCGGCGCCAAGGCCCCGGACGTGATCTCGTCGTTCACCACGAACAGCGTCGGGAAGTTCTGCTCGTCGGGCGCCCTGGTGGACCTCAACCCGTTCTTCGAGAAGTCGGGCATCGACCCGCAGCAGACCTTCCCGAAGGCGATGAACGAGTACACCCAGTTCGAAGGCAACCGCTGTGCCGTGCCCCTGCTCGGCGACGCCTACGGCCTCTACTACAACAAGACGGCGTTCAAGAAGGCCGGCATCGCCGCCCCGCCGAAGACCTGGTCGGAGTTCGAACGCGTCGCGAAGAAGCTGACGATCCCCCAGGGCGACTCGTACCAGCAGCTCGGCTTCATGCCGAACTACCACGGCTGGGAGACCACCACCGAGCACTACCTCGGCCAGTTCTCCCCCACGTACTTCGACAAGGACGGCACGTCGAACGTCGGCAAGGACCCGGCGTTCGCCCAGGCCTTCACGGTGCAGAAGAAGCTCGTCGACGCACTCGGCGGCTACCGCAAGCTGGAGACCTACCGCTCCAGGCTCGGCGACGAATGGGGCCCCAAGCACCCCTTCCACACCGGCCAGGTCGCCATGCAGCTCGACGGCGAGTGGCGCCTGGGCATGGCCCTGGACACCGAGCCGAAGTTCGACATCGGCGTGGCCCCGCTGCCCGTCCCCGACGAGCAGGCCGACCAGTACGGCAAGGGCTACATCACCGGCACCATCGCCGGCATCGCCGCGACGAGCGAGAAGCAGAACGCGGCCTGGGAGCTGGTGAAGTACATGACCACGGACACGGACGCGGTGGTGGACTTCTCCAACGCCATCCACAACGTGCCCTCGACGCTCGCGGCCCTGAAGTCCCCGAAGCTGACGTACGACCCGCGCTTCAAGACGTTCCTGGAGATCGCCGCGAACCCGGACTCCACCACCGCCCCCGCCTCCATCAACGGTGGTGTCTACCTCACGACGGTCCAGGAGTTCGGCTACGCCTACGAAAGCGGCAAGGCGACCGACCTCAAGGCCGGTCTGAAGAAGACGGCCGCGCAGATCGACACGGACATCGCGCAGGCGAAGTAGCCCATGAGCACCTACACACTGCGGGCGAAGCACCGCCGCTCGACGCTGCGCACCCTCGCCTTCCTCTCCCCCTGGCTGATCGGCTTCACGGTCTTCTTCGCCTACCCCCTGATCTCCACCGTCTACTTCTCCTTCATGCGCTACGACGGCTTCAAGCCGCCCGCGTGGAGCGGCACGAAGAACTGGGTGTACGTCTTCGAGCACTACCCCCTCTTCTGGCCCGCCCTGCGCAACACCCTGTGGCTGGTCGTCATCATGGTCACGCTCCGGGTCGCCTTCGGCCTGGGCGTGGGCCTGCTGATCACCAAGGTCAAGACGGCCACGGGTGTCTTCCGCACCCTCTTCTACCTGCCCTACCTGGCCCCGCCCGTGGCGGCCACGATGGCCTTCGCGTTCCTCCTCAACCCCGGCACCGGGCCGGTCGACTCCCTGCTGGAGAAGACCGGGCTCCCGACCCCCGGCTGGTTCAACGACCCGGCCTGGTCCAAGCCGGCCCTCACCCTGCTGGCCCTGTGGGGCATCGGCGACCTGATGGTCATCTTCATGGCCGCCCTGCTCGACGTGCCGAAGGAGCAGTACGAGGCGGCCGAACTGGACGGCGCGACGCCCTGGCAGCGCTTCCGCTACGTGACGCTGCCGAACATCTCGCCGATCGTCATGTTCGCGGTCGTCACGGGCGTGATCCAGACGATGCAGTACTACACACAGCCGCTGATCGCCGGGAAGGTCGCGTCGGGCGTGATCCAGGGCGCGGGAACGCAGTTCGAGCCCGGCTACCCGGACAAGTCGACCCTCACCCTCCCCCAACTCGTCTACAACCTGGGCTTCCAGCGCTTCGACTACGGCTCGGCCTGTGTGGTCGCCCTGGTCCTCTTCGCCCTCTCCATGGCCTTCACGGCCCTCCTGATGCGCCGCCGGGGCGGCCTGATCCAGGCAGGTGAACGATGACGCAGGTGCTCGACAAGCCCCTGGAGCTGAAGACACCCCCGTCGCCGGCGGAACGCACGGCCCACCGCAGGGCCCTGCTGGAGTGGATCGCGGTCCACTCCCTCGGCATCGCGGCGGCCCTCTTCTTCACGCTCCCGTTCGTCTTCGTCCTCCTCACCTCCCTCATGAGCGACAGCCAGGCGCTCAGCCGCGACCTGATCCCGCACACCTGGGAGTGGGGCAACTACGCCAAGGTGTTCGACACCCCCGGCTTCCTCACCTGGTGGAAGAACACCCTGGTCTACGCGGGCCTGGGCACGGTCCTCACGGTCGTCTCCTCGATCCCCGTGGCCTACGCCCTGGCCAAGTTCCGCTTCCGCGGCCGCAGTCTGGCCCTGATGCTGGTCATCTCGATGATGATGCTGCCGCCGCAGGTGATCATCATCCCGATGTACCTGTTCTGGGCGAAGCAGCTGGACCTGTCCGGCTCGCTCTGGCCGCTGATCATCCCCATGGCGTTCGGCGACGCGTTCTCGATCTTCCTGTTGCGCCAGTTCCTGACGACGATCCCCGACGAGTACGTGGACGCGGCCAAGGTGGACGGCTGCGGTGACCTGCGCACGCTGCTGAAGGTCGTTCTGCCGATGGCCAAGCCGGGCATAGCCGCAGTGGCCCTCTTCCAGTTCTTCTACGCGTGGAACGACTACTTCGGCCCCCAGATCTACGCCTCGGAGAACCCGGGCGCCTGGACGCTCTCCTACGGCCTGGATTCGTTCAAGGGTGCCCACCACACCGACTGGAACCTCACCATGGCCGCCACCGTGCTGGTCATGGCCCCCGTGATCCTCGTGTTCTTCTTCGCGCAGAAGGCGTTCGTGGAGGGTGTCACGCTCACCGGAGTAAAGGGTTAAGCAGACATGAAACTCACCGTGGTCGGCGGAGGCTCGACCTACACCCCCGAACTCGTGGACGGCTTCGCCCGCCTGAGGGGCACCCTGCCCATCGAGGAACTGGTCCTCATGGACCCCGACCAGGACCGTCTCGACCTCGTCGGCGGTCTGGCCCGCCGCATCCTCACCCGCCAGGAGCACGCGGGCCGCGTCACCACGACGACCGCCCTCGACGAGGCGGTGGACGGGGCGGACGCGGTCCTCCTCCAACTCCGCGTCGGCGGCCAGGCGGCCCGTCAGCAGGACGAGACGTGGCCCCTGGAATGCGGCTGCGTGGGCCAGGAGACCACCGGCGCCGGCGGCCTGGCGAAGGCCCTGCGCACGGTCCCGGTCGTCCTGGACATCGCGGACCGCGTCCGCCGCACCAACCCCCGGGCCTGGATCATCGACTTCACCAACCCGGTCGGCATCGTGACCCGCGCCCTGCTCCAGGCGGGACACAAGGCGGTGGGCCTGTGCAACGTGGCGATCGGCCTCCAGCGCAAGTTCGCCGCCCTGCTGGCCGTGGAGGCCTCCGCGATCCACCTGGACCACGTCGGCCTCAACCACCTCACCTGGGAGACGGCCATACGCCTCGGCGGCCCGGAGGGCGAGGACGTCCTGCCGAAACTGCTGAGCCAACACGGCGACACGATCGCGGCCGACCTCCGCCTGCCCCGCCCCCTGCTCGACACGCTGGGCGTGATCCCCTCCTACTACCTGCGCTACTACTACGCACACGACGAGGTCGTACGGGAACTGGGGACGAAGCCGTCCCGGGCGGCCGAAGTGGCGGAGATGGAACGCCGGTTGCTCGCGATGTACGCCGACCCGGCACTGGACGAGAAGCCGGAGCTGCTCGCCGAGCGGGGCGGTGCCTTCTACTCGGAGGCGGCGGTGGACCTGGCGGCGGCCCTGCTGGGCGGCGGCGGTTCGCCGTACCAGGTGGTGAACACGTACAACCGGGGCACGCTGCCGTTCCTCCCCGACGACGCGGTGATCGAGGTCCAGGCGGCCGTGGGGGCCAAGGGCGCGTCCCCGCTCCCCGTCCCGCCCGTGGACCCGCTCTACGCGGGCCTGATGGCCGGCGTCACGGCCTACGAGGAGCTGGCCCTCCAGGCCGCCCTGCACGGCGGCAGGGACCGCGTCTTCCGCGCCCTCCTCTCCCACCCCCTCGTCGGTCAGTACGCGTACGCCGAGACGCTCACCGACCGGCTGATCGCACACAACCGGGAGCACCTCGCGTGGGCGTGAGCGCACGTGTCCTCGCCATCGACGCGGGCAACAGCAAGACGGACGTCGCGATCGTGACGACGGACGGGGACGTCCTCGCCACGGCACGCGGGGGCGGCTTCCGTCCACCGGCCGTGGGCGTGGACACGGCCATGAACGGCCTCGCCGAGACGGTGGCGCAGGCCCTCGCCGCCGCGGGGCTCACCTCGGTCACCCACGTCTCGGCGTGCCTCGCCAACGCCGACTTCCCCGTCGAGGAGGAGCAACTGGCCGCGGCCTTGCGGGCGCGGGCCTGGGCCACGACGGTGACGGTCCGCAACGACACCTTCGCGATCCTGCGGGCCGGTGCCCGCGAACCCCGGGGGGTGGCGGTCGTCTGCGGCGCGGGCATCAACTGCGTGGGCATGCGCCCCGACGGCCGCACGGCCCGCTTCCCGGCCCTCGGCCGGGTCTCGGGCGACTGGGGCGGCGGCTGGGGCCTGTCCGAGGAGGCCCTGTGGCACGCGTCCCGGGCGGAGGACGGCCGCGGCGCCCGCACCGCCTTGTCCCGCACCCTCCCCGCCCACTTCGGCCTGCCCTCCATGTACGCCCTCGTCGAGGCGCTGCACCTGGAGCACGTCCCGACGCTCCGGCGCCACGAACTGACCCCGGTGCTCTTCGCCACGGCCGCCGACGGTGACCCGATCGCCCGGGCGATCGTGGAACGCCAGGCCGAGGAGGTGGTCTCCATGGCGGTCGTCGCCCTGACCCGCCTGGACCTCCTCGCCGAGGAGACACCTGTGCTCCTGGGCGGCGGCGTCCTGGCCGCCCGGCACCCCCAACTGAACGACCACATCACGCACTTGCTGGCGGACCGCGCGCCGAAGGCGGTACCGCGGGTGGTGACGTCCAGCCCGGTGCTGGGCGCCGCACTGCTGGGGCTGGACCACGTCGGAGCGGCGGAGGGGGCGCAGGAGACGCTGCGGACGTACTACGACGCCTAGGTCTGTCGTTTGGATCACGTCAGCGTCGCGGGGGCGCACCACTCGTCCGGGAACCGAACCAACTCCCCGTACGTGTTCCTGGACGAGGGGTGTTGCAAGGGTGGTGCGAGGGGGCGCGCTGCACGCTGCGATCCGATCAAGATCAGGGCAAGGCCGGTGCGGATGTCGGTCCTGGCAGCGATACTTGCGGCGACGGATGACCACGGGGGAGGTCACAGTGACGTACACGCCGAAGAGCAGCCCACCACCACCGGGCCCCAGCCTGCCCATCCTGCCTGCCGTACCGGCCCAACCGGCGCCACCCGCCGGTCCCCCCGGCACCGCCCCGGCCCCCGCCGCACCCCCCGCCACGGCCCCCCGCCGCACCGCCTTCGCCGAGGGCTTCGACCAGTTGCGCTCCGCGGCCACGACGGAACCCGGCCGCCTCCGCATCATCGGCGCGCTGCTGGCCCTCCTCGTCGTCGCTTTCGGCGCCGTCACCGCCTGGCAGATGACCGACCGCGCGGCCGCCGCCGACGACGTCCTCACCCGCAGCCAGCCCCTCAGCTCGGACGCCGCCGACATCTACCGCTCCCTCGCGGACGCCAACACCGCCGCCTCCAGCGGCTTCCTGGCCGGCGGCCAGGAGTCGGCCACCACCCGCGACCGCTACGAGCGGGACATCCGCACGGCCGCCGACAAGCTCGTCAACGCCGCCGCCAACGCCGAACCGGACTCCCCGTCCACGGCGACGATCGCCAAGCTCAACAAGCTCCTGCCGGAGTACAAGGGCCTGGTGGAGCGCGCCCGTACGTACAACCGCCAGGGCTTCCCCGTCGGCGGCGCGTACCTCCGCTACGCCAACGAGAAGATGCAGCACCAGATGCTTCCGGCGGCGGAGGACCTCTACACCAAGGAGAACCAGCGCCTCAGCGCGGACTACGCGGACGCCACGCCCTACCCCTGGGCGGCCATCGCCCTCGGCGTCGCCGCCCTGGCGGCCCTCGCCTGGGCCCAGCACCGCAACTACCGGCGGACGAACAGGGTCCTGAACCACGGCCTGGTGGCCGCGACCGCCACGGCGACGGTCGTCCTCCTCTGGCTGGTCGTCGGCCACACCCTCGCCCGCGCGGACCTGGACGACTCCTACGAGCACGGCGTCCGCTCCCTGAACGTCCTGCACGACGCGCGCATCGCCTCCCTCAAGGCCAGGGGCAACGAGAACCTCACCCTGGTGGCGCGCGGCGCGGAGACGAAGAAGGTCGGCGACAGGACCTACGACGCCTACGACTACGACTTCGGCAGGGACATCAAGGCCCTCGCCGTGAAGCTGGCGGCGGCACAGAAGCTCGCCGACGACACCTCCGGCGAACGCCCCGTCACCGCCGCCGTGGGCAACATGACGGAGTGGAAGAAGCGCCACACCGCGGCCCGCGAGCAGGACGAGAACGGCAACTACCAGCAGGCGCTGGACAGGGTCATCGGCGCGAAGGGCGCGACCGGCGAGTGCTTCGACAGCGTCGACGAGAACCTGCGCACGGCGCTCGCGCACGAGGAGACGGAGTTCGAACGCGCGGCGGGCGACGGCCGCGACGCGCTGACGGGCATGCCGGCGGGTGTGGCCGTACTCGCGGTGCTGGGCGCCGCGGGCGCGGTCGTGGGCATCGGCCGCAGACTGTCGGAGTACCGATGAACGGGGCAGGGGCGAAGGGAGGAACGACCGTGCGAGACGCGCTCAGGGGCTGGGGCGGAGTGACCGCGATGGCAGTCGTCTGCGCCCTGGTGGCGCTGGTGGCCCTCTGCCTGCCGCCGCTCACCACGACCGCCCAGCACACCACCGCGACCACCTACACCACCGGGACCAAGGCCGAAGAGGACTGCGAGGCCCCCGAGAAGCAGACGCTGTCGCCCTCCTCGGCCGACGGCGACACCATCCGCGCGATCAAGAACCGTACGGGCGAGAAGCGCAAGCTGGTCGTCGGCGTCGACCAGAACAGCTACCGCTGGGGCTACCGCAACCCCAACAGCGGCAAGACCGCGGAGCTCGAGGGCTTCGACATCGACCTGGTCCACCGCATCGCGAAGGACATACTCGGCGACGCGGACGCCGTCCAGTTCAAGGCGATCCCCACCAACCAGCGCATTCCGGCGATCGAGGACGGCCGTGTGGACATGGTCGTCCGCACGATGACGATCAACTGCGACCGCATCGGCGACGTCGCCTTCTCCGCGCCCTACTTCAAGACGGGCCAGCAGGTCCTGGCGCCGAAGTCCTCCCCCGTCGAGGGCTACGACGACACGCTCGCGGACCGCAGGGTCTGCACGGCGGCCGGTTCCACGGCGTTCGCCGCGCTGGAGGCGGACCAGAAGGACGGCAAGCTCCCCGCGAGCACGGACATCTCCACCACCGTCCCGAACCAACTCGACTGCCTGGTGCGGCTCCAGCTCGGCGAGGTCGACGCCGTGGTCACCGACGGCGCCCTCGCGGCGAGCCAGGCGGCACAGGACCCGACGGTCCAGCTCAAGGGCGACGCCTTCACTGCCGAGTACTACGGCGTGGCAATGAAGAAGGACGCGGACGATCTGGTACGCCGGGTCAACCAGATCCTGGTGGACTACCGCAAGGACACCGCGAACGGCTGGCAGGCGTCGTACGAGAAATGGCTGTCGGCAACCCTGGGCAAGGATGCGAAGAAGTCGGAACCACCGGCACCGCAGTACCTCCGCACCACCTGACACCCGGCTGAACCCGCGAACACCCGCATCAGAAGACGACAGACGACACGCGACACACGACCGCAGCGAGAGGTGATCGATGGGCGTCACGGGATCCACCGGGCCGGTGATGGACCGGGACGAGGTGGACCGTGCGCTGGCGCGGCTCGGCGCGGAGCACGAGGCGATCGAGACCTCGCTCCTCGCCCTGCAGGACCACGCGGGCCGCAGACTCCTGGAGGGCGCCGAGCTCACCGGCGTCACCCGGGAGCGCTGGACGTCCACGGAGGCGTCGATCACGCTGCTGTGGACGTACTTCGACGCGTACACCGACGCGCTGCGCTCCGCCCGCGACATCCGCTCGCGCCGCCGCTGGTCCAGCCGCGAGGACCTGGTGGAGCTGACGGAGCTGCTCAACGGCGACTCGGTGACCGTCGCCGGCAGCGCCTCGGCGACGGCCAACGCCCCCACTCTGCACGGCAGTCCGACGAAGCTCAGCGAGCGCTACTCGCTCAGCACCCTCGTCGACCGGATGAACGAGCTGTACGCGACGAGCCTGGACATGGTGGTCGCCGCGGACGCGGTCTGGTCGGCTCTGCCGGCCCGGATCGACCTGCTCGCGGCGGAACTCCAGCGCACCCGGCGGCTCGCGCACTCGGTGGGCGTGCGCCCGGGCGAGCACCCGGCGGGCGACGACCTGGAGCGCATCACGCGGATACTGACGAAACTGCGCGAGCAGGTGGTCTCGGACCCGCTGGCGTTCTGGCAGGCCGCGGAGGGCAGTTCGGCACCGGGCGGCGGCCGGCCGGACACGACGGTGTACGACCGCGAGGCGCGCGCTCTGGAGGAGGTGCGCCGGGAGATCGACGCCGTACTGACCGTGCGGCAGGACGCCGAGAAGCGGATCGTGAAGCTGCGGGACATCCTCAGCCGCGCGGACCGCACCCTCGCCGAGGCGCGCACGGCACGCGGCGAGGTCCTCGCGAAGATCGCGGCGACGGAGGTGCCGGTCGTCGGCGGACCGCCGACCGTGCTCCAGGAGCAGCTGGCGGCCGCGGCCGAGTACCGCAGGCAGGCACAGTGGCACCGGCTGTCCCCGCTGCTGGAGTCGCTGGAGCAGAAGGCCGAGGACGAACTGCTGCGCGCTCGCGAGTCGTTGACGGAGGTGACCGCCCCGCTGGCGGTCCGCGCCGAGCTGCGCGGCCGTCTCGACGCGTACAAGGCGAAGGTCGCCCGGCACGGCTTCGCCGAGGACGCGCTGCTGGTGGAGCGGTACGAGAAGGCGCGCCGCATGCTGTGGAGCGCGCCCTGCGACCTGCGCGCCGCCGAGCAGGCGGTGCTGCGCTACCAGCACGCGGCGGCGGAGCTGTTCGGCGGCCCCCGGGTGCCGGGGCAGGGTGTGCCCGAGGACGACCGGAGGGGGCCGGGCGCGTGAGCGACGAGGGGGAGTCCATGAGTCAGGCACCGCACGAGCCGACGGGCGCGCCTGAGCGCACCTGCCAGCGCCCCACCTGCGACGGCGCGTACGAGGACGTGGGCGGCGGCGAACTGTACTGCGACACCTGCGGTCTCGCCCCGGTCGTCGCCGCGAACGGCGAGGTCGGCTCCCCTCCCACCGGCATCACCGCCGGGGGCAGGGGCGGTTCCCGCGGGTCCGCCGGCAGCGGCAGTTCCCGCTCCAGCGTCCGCAGTTCGCGGACGTCGTCCCAGTCGTCGAAGTCCCGCCGTTCGGTGTCGGGGCGCCTGTCGCGGTCGCTGTCGGGCAAGTCGACGGGCCGCTCGGTCTCCGTGCGCAGCTCCGGCTCGGCCGCCGGTTCCGGGTCCCGGGGCCGGCTGGGCGCCGGTCTGGTGCAGGTGCCGCCGATCCCGCGGCCCGACCCGCGCGAGATGGTCCTGGACAACCCCGAGGTGCCGGAGCGGAAGCGGTTCTGCTCGCGCTCCGACTGCGGCGCCCAGGTGGGCCGGGCGCGCGGTGACCGGCCGGGCCGTACGGAGGGCTTCTGCACCAAGTGCGGCCATCCGTACTCCTTCGTGCCGAAGCTGAGGGCCGGGGACGTGGTGCACGGCCAGTACGAGGTGGTCGGCTGCCTGGCGCACGGCGGGCTGGGCTGGATCTACCTCGCCGTCGACCGGGCGGTCTCGGACCGCTGGGTGGTCCTCAAGGGCCTGCTGGACACGGGCGACCAGGACGCGATGGCGGCGGCGATCTCCGAGCGGCGCTTCCTCGCGGAGATCGAGCACGCCAACATCGTGCGGATCTACAACTTCGTGGAGCACCTGGACCAACGCACGGGTTCGCTCGACGGCTACATCGTCATGGAGTACGTCGGCGGCAAGTCCCTCAAGGAGATCGCCAACGCCCGCCGCACCGCCCAGGGCAGGCGCGACCCGCTGCCGGTGGAGCAGGCCTGCGCGTACGGCATCGAGGCGCTGGAGGCGCTCGGGCACCTGCACAGCCGGAACCTGCTGTACTGCGACTTCAAGGTCGACAACGCGATCCAGACCGAGGACCAGCTCAAGCTGATCGACATGGGCGCGGTGCGCAGGATGGACGACGAGGAGTCGGCCATCTACGGCACGGTCGGCTACCAGGCCCCGGAGGTGGCCGAGGTGGGCCCGTCGGTGGCGAGCGACCTCTACACCGTCGCCCGCACCCTCGCCGTCATGACCTTCGACTTCCAGGGCTACACGAACGTCTACGTGGACTCCCTGCCCGACCCGGACCACATCGAGGTGTTCCGGCAGTACGAGTCGTTCTACCGGCTCCTGGTCCGGGCCACGGATCCCGACCCGGCGCGCCGGTTCGCCTCCGCGCAGGAGATGACGGAGCAGCTGACGGGCGTCCTGCGGGAGGTCGTCTCCCTTCAGACGGGCCGTGCCCGCCCCGCCCTGTCCACACTGTTCGGACCGGAACTGCGGGTCACGGACACGGAGTTGTTCCCCCGCCTGGACGGCGAGGTGTCCCGCCTGGGGGCGCGGGTGGTGCGGCCCCGGGCCGGCACCGGCGCTCCCGCCGCCCTGCCGCAGCAGCGGCCCGAGACCCCGCACAGCCTCGTCAGGCCCGTCGACACCCCCGCCGCCGCCTTCGCCCTGCCCGTCCCGCGCGTCGACCCGACCGACCCCAACGCTGGTTTCCTGGCGGGCCTGATGACCTCCGCCCCCGCGGAACTGCTCGGCGCCCTGGCAGCCGCCCCCGCCCCGTCGATCGAGACGCGGCTGCGGCAGATCCGGGCCTGGCTGGAGACCGGTGAACCGGCCGCCGCTCTGCGGGCGCTGGTCGCGCTGGAGGGTGAGCGGCCCGACGACTGGCGGGTGGTCTGGTACCGGGGCGTGGCCGCGCTGGTGACCGGCGACGACGAGGGTGCCGCGCTCGCCTTCGACGCGATCTACGACGCCTTCCCGGGCGAGATCGCGCCCAAGCTGGCACTCGGCCTGTGCGCGGAGGTGCTGGGGCAGCTGGACAACGCCGCCGAGTACTACCGGCTGGTGTGGTCGACCGATCCGAGCTATGTGAGCGCCGCGTTCGGCCTGGCCCGTGTACAGCTGGCGACCGGGGACCGGCGCGGTGCCGTACGGACGCTGGAGTCGGTCCCGGAGTCCTCGATCCACTACACGGCCGCGCGGGTGGCGGCGGTCCGGGCGCGGCTGCGGCAGCGCACGGCGAGCGCCTCCGACGCGCCGTTCCTGGAGGATCTGACGGCCGCCGCGGCGCAGGTCGAGGCGCTGGAGGCGTACGGTCTGGATCCGGCGCGGCGGGAGCAGTTGTCGGCCGAAGTCCTCGGTTGCGCGCTGGACTGGGTACTCTCCGGGGGCCAGGGTTCCGCCCCTCCCGCCGCCGGGGGACGGACGCTGCTCGGCAGTGGCCTGGACGAGCGGGGCCTGCGTTTCGGTCTGGAACGCTCGTACCGCATGCTGGCCCGGCTGGCGCGGGGCGGCGAGGAGAGGATCGACCTGGTGGAACGTGCCAATCGTTACCGCCCCCGGACGTGGGTGTAGTTGATGTCGCAGATGCCCCAGTTGTCCGCCTGCCCGAGTTGCGAGGAACCCCTCGAGTCGGGTGACCGTTTCTGCGGCGCGTGCGGATACGACCTGTCCGCCGTGCCGGCACGGCCGGAGGACAACCCGACCATCACCATGAACGGCTCGGTGCCCGCCCAGGGCGCTCCGGCCGGTGCGTACCCCGAGCCCCCGCCGGCGCCACCCGCCGACGCGGCCTGGCCCGCTCCCGGGCCCGACGGCTCGGGCGCCCCGGACGCGGTGCACCTGCCGACGGACCTCCCGGGCACGGACTCGGGCGGTTCCGCCCTGCCACCGGAGACACCCCCGCCGTCGAGCGCCCCTCCGGCCGCGGCCGGAGGTGTGCGGTTCGACCGGCCGCCGCAGCCCGACGGGCCCGCCGCGTCGCCGGAGATCTACCAGACACAGCCCGACGAGTACCTCCTCCAGGCACCGGACCCACGGGTGTCCGCCGAGCAAGCGGCCCAGGCCGCTGGCGCCGGCGGCAAGGTCTGCGTCGCCTGCCGGGCCGGCCGCGTGGACGACGACGGCTACTGCGAGAACTGCGGCCACGCCCAGCCGCGCGAACGGGACCACATGGAGCAGGAGTCCGGCCCGGTGGCCGCGGTCAGCGACCGCGGCCTGCGCCACCACCGCAACGAGGACGCGTTCGCCATCGGCACCACCGCGCTGCCCGACGGCTCTCCCGCGTCCGTCGCGATCGTCTGCGACGGCGTCTCCTCGGCGACCCGCCCCGACGACGCCTCCGCGGCGGCGTCCAAGGCGGCGGGCGAGACGCTGCTGGCGGCCCTGCCGCGCGGCACGCACCCGCAGCAGGCGATGCACGACGCGATCCTCGCCGCCTCGCGCGCCGTCAACTCGCTCGCCGCGGAACCCGCCACGGCCCGCGAGCAGGCCCCCCACCAGAACGCCCCCGCGTGCACCATCGTCGGCGCCGTGGTGACGTCGGGCCTGCTGATCGTCGGCTGGGTCGGCGACAGCCGCGCCTACTGGGTCCCGGTCGACCGCGGCGCTCCCCCCGCCCGGCTCACCGAGGACGACTCGTGGGCCGCGCAGATGGTCGCGGCGGGTCTGATGAACGAGGCCGAGGCCTACGCCGACGAGCGCGCTCACGCGATCACCGGCTGGCTCGGCGCGGACGCCTACGAACTGGAGCCGCACACCGCCGCGTTCAAGCCGGACCGGCCCGGCGTGGTGGTCGTCTGCACCGACGGCCTGTGGAACTACGCGGAGGCGGCCGAGGAAATGGCCCGGGTCGTCCCCCTCGACGCAGCCGTGCACCCCCTGCACAGCGCCCGGGTGCTCCTCGGCCACGCGCTGGACGGCGGGGGCCACGACAACGTAACAGTGGCGCTCGTGCCGTTCCCGGCCGTGCCCCAGGGGGCAGGATCGGCCTGAGGCCACGTACGGGGACGCCTCGGCGGACCGGAGGGGACCGGTCCGCCTACCGTCATCACCCCGCCGCGGCGGGGGCTTTGGAGGGGGATCGAAGCAGGCATGGCCAATTTCTCGAAGTCGAACGTGCCCCAGTTCTCGGTGGACGTCTACCAGAACGAGTACCTGCCGGAGGGCGCCGGCGAGGTCAACGCCATCGTCACGGTGACGGCGACCGGCGGCGGCACGACCGGCGGCGCGGTCGCGGCGCCCCACCTCTACTCGCCCGGCCAGGGCCCGTCCGCGGCCGTGGCGATCATGGTCGACTGCTCGGGATCGATGGACTACCCGCCGACCAAGATGCGCAACGCCCGCGACGCGACGGCCGCGGCGATCGACACCCTGCGCGACGGCGTGCACTTCGCGGTGATCGGCGGGACGCACGTGGCGAAGGAGGTCTACCCGGGCGGCGGGCGCGTCGCGGTCGCCGACGCCACCACCCGCGAGCAGGCCAAGCAGGCACTGCGCTCCCTGAGCGCCGGCGGCGGCACGGCCATCGGCACCTGGCTGAAACTCGCCGACCGCCTGCTCTCCTCCGCGGACGTCGCGATCCGGCACGGCATCCTGCTCACCGACGGCCGCAACGAGCACGAGTCGCCCCAGGACCTGAAGGCCGCGCTCGACGCGTGCGCCGGGCGCTTCACCTGTGACGCGCGCGGCGTGGGCACCGACTGGGAAGTGAAAGAAGTCACAGGGATCGCCTCGGCCCTGCTCGGCACCGCCGACATCGTCGCCGATCCGGCCGCGCTCGCCGCCGACTTCACCCAGATGATGGAGACGGCGATGGGCAAGGAGGTCGCGGACGTCTCCCTGCGGCTGTGGACCCCGGTCGACACGACCGTGAAGTTCGTCAAGCAGGTCGCGCCGACGGTCGAGGAGCTGACCGGCCGGCGCACCGAGGCGGGTCCGCGCGCCGGCGACTATCCCCTTGGTTCCTGGGGAGACGAGTCCCGTGACTACCACGTCTGCGTCGAGGTCCCGGTGGCGCACATCGGGCAGGAGATGCTGGCGGCCCGGATCTCCCTGGTCATTCCGCAGCCCCACGGCAGCGCCCAGAACCTCGGCGCGCAGGGCCTGGTGCGGGCCGTTTGGACGGACGACATGGTCGCCTCGACGTCGATCAACCCTCAGGTCGCCCACTACACCGGGCAGGCCGAACTGGCACAAGTCATCCAACAGGGGCTGGATCTTCGCAAGTCGGGCGATATGGATGGAGCAACGGCCAAACTGGGCCGGGCCGTTCAGCTCGCGAGTGCCTCCGGCAACGCCGATACTGCGAAACTGCTTGCGAAGGTGGTGGACGTGGTCGACGCCGCGACCGGTACTGTGCGACTGAAGGCGAAGGTCGCGGAGGCTGACGAGATGACGCTCGAAACCCGCTCCACCAAGACCGTTCGCGTCAAGAAGTGACCTGGAAGAGATCGAAGGAGGGACGCGCCGACATGCCGACCTGCCCGAACGGACACCAGTCGGGTTCCGACGACTGGTGCGAGGTCTGCGGTCACCGCATGGCGGGTGCCGTGCCTCCGCCTCCTCCCCCGCCACCGCCCGGCGGCTACGGCTTCCCGCCCCCCGCCGGCGGCCCGGGCGGCCAGCCCGGCGGACGCCCGCCGCACCTGTCCGCCGTGCCGAACGCCGAGCCGGAGCTCTGCCCGCAGTGCCGTACGCCGCGTGAGGGCGGCGCCCCGTTCTGCGAGGAGTGCCGGTGGAACTTCCTGACGAACACGGCGACGTCGTACACCCCCGCGGCCCCGCCGCCCGGCCCCGGCGTGCGTTTCCAGCCACCGGGCCAGCAGGGCGGTCCGCCCCCCGGCCCGTCGTACGGCGGCGGTGACTCCTACGAGTACCAGGGGTCCCGTCCGTCCCAGATGAACCGCCCGGCCGAGCCGATCCCGCCGTTCGGCGGCGACCCGTCCGGCCGCCCCGGCCCGGGTGGCCCCGGTGGCCCCGGCCCTGGCGGTCCGCAGGGCGGCGGCTACGGCTACCCGCAGCCCGGCCCTGCCCCGACCTCGCCCGGCCCCGGCGGTCCTGGTGGCCCCGGCGGTCCTGGTGGCCCTGGCGGCTTTGGCGGCCCGCCCGGACCCGGTGGTCCCGGCGCCCCTGGCACCTTCGGTGCCGACCCTTCCCGGCCGGTCCCGCCCCCGCCCGGACCCGGTGGTCCCGGCGGGCCTGGTGGCCCCGGCGGCCCCGGTGCTCCGCAGGCCTTCCACCAGTCCGGCCCGCCGGCCCCGCCCGGGTTCCCACAGGAGACCCAGCGGCCCCCGCAGCAGGGCGGTCCGTCCTTCGGCGGCGGTGACGACGACTGGGTGATCTCCCCACCGACGTCGGGCCCGGGCGGCCACGGTGGCCCCGGCGGCCCCGGTCAGGGTCAGGGCGGCTACGGCTACCCGCAGCCCGGCGCGACCCAGGCCCCGCCCGGCCCCGGTGGCTTCCCCCAGCAGCCCCAGGCGCCGCAGGGACCCGCCACGTGGACCGCGACCATCGGCCCGGACCGCGACTACTTCATGGCGATGATGCACCGCTCCGGCCCCGAGGCCGCAGGCCTGAACCTGCCCGCGTACTCGCCCGAGCAGCAGCGCACGCTCACCGGCAACCAGCTCACCATCGGCCGTCGCCGGCACTCCACCGGCGACACCCCCGACATCGACCTGTCGACGCCGCCGGAGGACCCGGGCGTCTCGCACCAGCACGCGGTGCTGGTGCAGCAGCCGGACGGCAGCTGGGCGGTCGTCGACCAGAACTCGACGAACGGCACGACGGTCAACGGCTCGGAGGAACCGATCCAGCCGTTCGTCCCCGTACCGCTGCGGGACGGCGACCGGGTGCATGTGGGCGCCTGGACGACGATCACGATCCGCCGCGGCTGAGCCGCCGCGACGGAAGGCCGTTCACGACGGGAGGGGCCAGGCGTACGGCCCCTCCGGGTCGTCCAGCCAGGCCCATTCCCTCTCCTCGCTGACGGTGATGCCGTAGCGCTCGCGCTGCGGCCTGCCCTCCTGTTCCCAGAGCGCGTGCGCCTCCTGCGGGTCGAGGCTGCCGCGGGTCAGGGTCAGCAGGAACCGGAACAGCTCGTCCTCCCGGGCCCGGTGCGGCACCCCGCCCAGCTGGACCGGCTCGCCGCCGGGCCGGCCCGCGCCGCGCAGCGGCACGAAGTAGGCGGGCGTGTGCAGGAAACGCCCCTCGGCCTGTCCGGCGCCGGTCACCGTGAGCACGATCAGGCCGGTGGCGAGCGGCATGAGGATCCGGCCGCCCGGGCGGGTCTGGGCGACCCAGGAGCGCGGGACGCCGCCCAGCGCGCAGGTGGCGATGATCCGGTCGAACGGCGCGCGCTCCGGCACGCCCCGGGCACCGTCGCCCGTCACGACCACCGGGTGGTAGCCGGCCGAGGCAAGGTGCCGCCGGGCCGCCTCGGTGATCTCCGGGTCGAGATCGACGGTGGTGACCTTGTCGTCGCCCAGCCGGTGGGCCAGCAGCGCCGCGTTGTAGCCGGTGCCGGCGCCGATCTCCAGGACCGTGTGGCCGTCCGCGACGCCCAGCGCGGTCAGCATGTCCGCCATCAGCGACGGCTGGCTGCTGGAGGACAGCAGCTCGCCGTCGCGCAGCCGGGTGGCCAGCGGGGTGTCCTCGTAGGCGCCCCGCATCCACCGCTCCCGCGCCTCGGGAGCGGCACTCTCTCCCCAGCGGCGTTCGTAGCCGCCGGCGACACCGAGGTAGTAGTACGGCACGAAGAGGTGCCGCGGGACCGTCGCGAAGGCCTCCCGCCAGCCCGGGTCGGCTGCCCAGGCCCCGCTCGCCTCGATCCGGTCCACCAGCGCCGCCCGCCCGGCGGCGGCGAGAGCGTCGAGTTCACTGCCGGGTGTGTGGCCGCCCATGTCTCCACAGTAGGGGCAGGGTCCTCACAGGAGGGGCAGGGTCCTAGGTCTTGAGTCCTATGCCGGGGCGTCTGAGACCATGGATCGCGTGAATGAGATTCGGCGCGGCACGCTTCAGGAGCAGACCTTCTACGAGCAGGTCGGCGGGGAGGAGACCTTCCGTCGGCTCGTCCACCGTTTCTACGAGGGAGTCGCCGAGGACCCGCTGCTGCGGCCCATGTACCCCGAGGAGGACCTGGGCCCGGCCGAGGAGCGCTTCACGCTGTTCCTCATCCAGTACTGGGGCGGCCCCACGACGTACAGCGACAACCGCGGCCACCCGCGGCTGCGGATGCGGCACGCGCCCTTCGCGATCGACCGTGCGGCGCACGACGCGTGGCTGAAGCACATGCGGGTCGCCGTCGACGAACTCGGCCTGTCCGAGGAGCACGAGCACACGCTGTGGAAGTACCTGACGTACGCGGCGGCCTCCATGGTCAACACCGAGGGCTGACGGCCGTCGAGGGCCAGGTCAGCGGACGCTGACGTCCAGCGCCCCGAGCCCGGCACGTCGTACGGCGATTGACCCGTACGGCGTGCGCAGCCGCAGCCAGGCGCCCGACGAGAGCAGCCCCAGCGGCACCCGGGGCCGCAGGAAGCCCAGGGACTGCGCCGCGTGCACGGCCCGGACGGGCAGCCGGGTGTCCCCGACCGTGCGGGACCAGATGTCCGCCCCGATCCGGTCCAGCTCGGCGCGGGTCCGCAGCTCGGCGGGCAACTCCTGTGTACGGGACCGGAACTCCGCGACGACGGCCGCGACCAGGGACCGCAGGGCGTCCGGCGCGGGAAGCCCCGGCTCGGACCGCCAGTCCCCGCGGGGCGGCAGCACCCCCGCCCACGGCGGCCCGGTCACCGCGCTCGGCACGAGCGCCGTGCCGGCCTTCTCGTCCACCGCCTCCAGGAACTCACCGGCGGACACGGTCACGTCCAGCGTGACCTCCAGCCCCTTCTCGTACGGCTTCGCCAGCCGCACCGCCCGCACGGCGAGCACCTCGAAGGAGGGCGGCCGCCCGAAGACGGCAAGTGCGGTGCCGGCGGCCTGCAGACGCACGGCCGCCCCACGGTCGTAGTGGAGCAGCCGGGAGAGGAAGGCCGCGAGATCCGCCGCCTCCCCCTCGTCGGCGAGGTGGAGCACCGTCATGCGGCGACGGCCTCCTCCTCGTCGTCATCCGTGTACTCCTGGAGGAACTCCCGTTCCTCCGAGGTGATCCGGCGCGGGCGCTGTGCCTCGAAGTCGAACGGCACGACCACCGTCGAGGCCCGTACATAGACCACGTCGTCGTCCTTCACCTCGTAGGTGATGGTGAAGGACGCGGCCCTGATCTCGGTGATCCACAGCTCGATGTCCACCGGGTGGTGCCGGTGGACGAGCTGCCGCTTGTAGTCGATCTCATGGCGTGCCACCACGGACCCCTGCTGGAAATCCTTCTCCGGCCGGAAGAGGAAGTCGATGCGGGCTTCCTCCAGGTAGCGCACGAAGACCGCGTTGTTCACATGGCCGTACGCGTCCATGTCCGACCAACGCAGCGGGCAGCGGTAGATGTGCCGCAAGATCGATCAGCCCCGGGTCAGCTTCTTGTAGGTGGCGCGGTGCGGACGGGCGGCGTCCGGACCGAGCCGCTCGATCTTGTTCTTCTCGTACGACTCGAAGTTGCCCTCGAACCAGAACCACTTGGACTCGCCCTCGTAGGCGAGGATGTGCGTGGCCACCCGGTCCAGGAACCACCGGTCGTGGGAGACGACCACGGCCGCACCCGGGAACTCCAGCAGCGCGTTCTCCAGGCTGGAGAGGGTCTCGACATCGAGGTCGTTGGTCGGCTCGTCGAGGAGCAGCAGGTTGCCGCCCTGCTTGAGGGTGAGCGCGAGGTTCAGGCGGTTGCGCTCACCGCCGGAGAGCACACCGGCCGGCTTCTGCTGGTCCGGGCCCTTGAACCCGAAGGCCGACACGTAGGCCCGGGACGGCATCTCGACCTGGCCGACGTTGATGTAGTCGAGCTCATCGCTGACAACGGCCCACAGGGTCTTCTTGGGGTCGATGTTCTCGCGGCTCTGGTCGACGTACGAGATCTTGACGGTGTCGCCGACCTTGATGGCGCCGGAGTCCGGCTCCTCGATGCCCTGGATCATCTTGAACAGGGTGGTCTTGCCGGCGCCGTTCGGGCCGATGATGCCGACGATGCCGTTGCGCGGCAGCGTGAAGCTGAGGTCGTCGATGAGCAGCTTGTCGCCGAAGCCCTTGCTGAGGTTGCTGACCTCGACGACGACGTTGCCCAGGCGCGGGCCCGGCGGGATCTGGATCTCCTCGAAGTCCAGCTTCCGCATCTTGTCGGCCTCGGCGGCCATCTCCTCGTAGCGGGCCAGACGCGCCTTGGACTTGGCCTGCCGCCCCTTGGCGTTGGAGCGGACCCACTCGAGCTCTTCCTTGAGCCGCTTCGCTCGCTTGGCGTCCTTCTGGCCCTCGACCTTGAGGCGGGCGGCCTTGGTCTCGAGGTACTTGGAGTAGTTGCCCTCGTAGGGGTAGAGGCGACCGCGGTCGACCTCGCAGATCCACTGGGCGACGTTGTCGAGGAAGTACCGGTCGTGGGTGACCGCGACGACGGTGCCGGGGTACTTGGCGAGGTGCTGCTCCAGCCAGTTCACCGACTCGGCGTCGAGGTGGTTGGTGGGCTCGTCGAGCAGCAGCAGGTCGGGCTGCTCCAGCAGCAGCTTGCACAGCGCGACGCGGCGGCGCTCACCACCGGACAGGTTGGTGACGGGCCAGTCGCCGGGCGGGCAGCCCAGCGCGTCCATGGCCTGCTCCAGCTGGGCGTCCAGGTCCCACGCGTTGGCGTGGTCGAGGTCCTCCTGGAGCTTGCCCATCTCCTCCATGAGCTCGTCGGTGTAGTCGGTCGCCATCTGCTCGGCGATCTCGTTGAACCGGTCGAGCTTGCCCTTGATCCCGGAGACACCCTCCTGGACGTTCTCCAGGACGGTCTTGTCCTCGGTCAGCGGCGGCTCCTGCTGCAGGATGCCGACGGTGTAACCGGGCGTGAGGAAGGCGTCACCGTTGGACGGCTGCTCGATGCCGGCCATGATCTTCAGGATCGTCGACTTGCCGGCGCCGTTCGGGCCGACGACGCCGATCTTCGCCCCCGGCAGGAAGCTGGTCGTCACGTCGTCGAGGATCACCTTGTCGCCGTGCGCTTTGCGCGCCTTGCGCATGGTGTAAATGAACTCAGCCAAGAGAAACCGTCCGGCAGCTTGAAACTGGCAGTGGGCAGATACACCCCATCTTGCCGTACCGCCAGGCCTGGGCGGAAACGCGTATGACGCGGGGGCTGTGACCTGGGGCTTCGTGATGGGCGACTGAGACTCGCCTGTCACTGTCGGTCGCCAATGGTTGGCTTCGGGCACCGTCGCACGGCCCAGAGGCGGCCCAGGGATGCGCCCACGCGAAAGCCTGTGCCTACCGGTTGATCGGGATCTCGTAGACGATCTCGCAATGAGCGGCGGGCACGACGATGTCCGCTGTCTCGACGGGCCGCCCCTGGTCGCTGTAGTACGTCCGCCGGATGTGCGTGACGAGTGCGGCCTTCTGGATGCCCAGAAGAGAGGCCTCCTCGGCGGTCGCCTGTCGCGGCTCCGGCTGTTCCACGGCATGGCTGACCGTGACACCGATCGCGGCCATGCGGTTCACGACACCGGCCCCGGCGTACGGGCCTCCCTCGGGCAGGACGACGAGGGTGCCGGCGGTGAGGTCGTAGGGCTCCCAACTCGTCGACAGCTGCACCGGCCTGCCGTCAGCCAGGAACTCGTATGACGTCCTTACGCACAGATCACCCTCGGCGAGGCCCAGCCGCGCCGCGATGTCGGCCGGGGCGGGGGCCTTGGCGTCGGTCCGGCTCTCCCAATCTCCTTGCCTGCCCACGGCCTTCATGTCCGCCCGGAATGGCGACCCGCTGGGCTGCTCACGCGCAGACGACCGGACAACCCGCACCCGTTGCCGGGGCTCGGCGACGTAGGTCCCCGATCCGGCGCGGCCTTCCAGCACGCCCTGGGAGATCAGCAGCTCCTGAGCCCGGCGGACCACGTTCTCGCCCACGCCGCACTCCTGGCCGATCTGGGTACGGGAGGGCAGCCGGTCCCCCGGCTCCCACACGTGCTCCGCGATCCGCCGCCGGAGTTCGTCGGCGATACGGAGGTAGGGCGGCTGCTCAGGCATATGGAACTAGGGTCGTCCTCGCTCCCTATCTCCCGGCCGACGCCAGGTCGACCCTCCTGGGGGTCCGCTGATGGCATCACGGCGGCAAGCTCTTGGCCCGGACGACTCGGCCTCCTCGTACCGCTCGACTGCGTGCCAGATCGGCACGCACCACGCCTGCGCGGAGTCGCCGGAATCGGCGCCGGTCGACCTTCCCTTGATTTACGAGGCTTGCGCCTGCCTGTGCCACGCGGCACCCGGCCGGCCTCACCCCGAAGGTGACGCGGTGAGCGGCTCAGCATCGAGTGGCACGCTGGCGCTCAACGCCGAGATCACCGAGAGGGGCACACGGGGATGACGGCACATGACGAACTGAGACTTCTCCCGTGGGCAGGGCCGGACGGCAAACCGTGCTACTTGAGCACCGATGACCAAGGCGGCTACGTCTCACGCCTGGCGGACCACATCGAGGCGTTCCAACTCGGATTGGCGTCCCAACTTTCCAGATTCTTTTACCAGCTGTCGGGTGAGGTCTGCTTGGATCATGATCGTGAAGAAGATCATCACTCTCGCAGCCGCAGCGATCATCAGTGCCACCACACTCTTCGGAACTGCGTACGCCCGACCGATGCCTGCCCAGCCACACCCATGGGACCATCGGGTCAAGTGTGAAACCAAAGACCCCGATGACCGGAAGATCGTCGCCCGCTACGGGAACTCCGAGTTCGGCTGGAGGCACTTCACCGGACGCCACAACATCAAGAAGTGTTCAACTCTCTACGCTGCCCTGCACGGCAAGGTAGACCGTAAGTTCGAGCAGGGGCGAAAGCTCGAATACGATGCCGTCGTCTTCGAGACCGGTGTCCCTCGCCCTCGCCAGGTCAAGATCACCGTCGTAGTGTGGCAGGCCAGGAAGAGCCTGGATAACCGGTACGACGCCGGGAGGGGAAACACCATCGGCGTCATCACGGCGTACTGCCACAACCAGCAAGGAAACAAGTGTCCAGCATGGGCGAAGCTCTAACCGCATCTGAGCGGAGGCAGGAGCAGACGGCACTATGTCGTCTGCTCCTGCACTACACCGCATGTCCTTTCGCCCCGTATGCGTGGGTGCGGGGCTGCCCGCCTTGGCCGGAGGGGCTGCGGGTGGCCGTGCACTGCGGTGAAGAGACGGAAGGGATCGACTTCCTGTATGAGCTTCCGTTCGGGATGCTGCCTGCAGCGATCCCGGGTGCGCTCGCGCAGGTAGTGAGCGGCTTGCAGCTGTATTCCAGCTCCAAAGTGAAGGACGTCATGGGCATGAATCACGTGCGCCTGGACGTGGAGAAGATCCCGCCTGCGCCTCTGGCTGAGGGGGCGCAAGCGGTGGAGGTGCTGCGGCAGTTGGTTGAGGCGTATGAGGAAGGTGAGGACGGCGAGCCGTTCCTGCTCGGGTTCCTCATGCGTCCGGCGGGTAAGCTCCGCCTCTATGTGAACTCGCCTGAACAGAAAGTGTGGGGAGTGGATGTGCCGCTTCCACGTACGGGGCTCGGCTTGCTGGGGGCTATTCAGTCTCCGGGGTACCTGAACAATTCCCACCTTCATCGCCCGTCCGATGACCCGCACGCCGACGTTCTCATTGACCTAAGCGATTACTGAACATTTTCAGCGTGGCCACTGACCCGGGGCGGTGCGGGGTCGGGGTGCGCAACGGACAGGGCCCCCGTGCCGTTACGCCGACCGATCAGGCGCGCGCGTGCCTCGCTGCACCCCCCACCGGACTCAGCCACGCTTCCTGGGTGGAAACGCGTATGGGGTGGGGGCGCTGACCTGGGGGTTCTTGGTGGCGGCTGGGACCCGGCAGTCACAGTCGGTCGCCTGAGCCGCTGTACGGCGACCGGTCACGCCTCCAGGGCGGCCAGGTCCGCGCGGAGGACTACGCGTGCTGCCCGGGTCGCGTCACCGTGGATCTGCCGTGCGGCCTGGTACTCCTCGGACGCGATCGTGCACCCCGACGCGAGCGCCTCGCGAATGTCGCGCAGCGAGTGGTACGAGCCGTCTATCGCTTCCGTTATGTCGGCGGTCGCAGTGAGAACCAGCCGCTCTCGCGCCTCATCGCACCCGGAGGCCTGGAACACCTGCCGGATCTTGGCCGCCCTCGTCTGCGGATCCGTGTGGTTCTCGTCGGCGACCAGTCGCATCGCCTCGTGTGCTCTGCGAAGAGCGACCAGGCAGTCCACGTACATGGTCCGGCGGTCCTGCAGCCTGCTGTCCCTGACAGTACGTCGCCACCGCAGATGCTCACCGGCCAGCGTCGCCCCGACACCGAGCACCGCCCCCAGAGCCGTACCCACGAGAGTCACCCACTCCACGCGGTGGATCGTGCCACACGGGGACCTCTGGCGTCGCCGCTTTCGACCTCCGCCACCGAGACCGGCCGGGGCCCTCGGAGCCTGCACTGAACAGACCTCCGGCCCCCCCCTGGTCGAATGGGCCGACGGCGGACCGGCGGCCGCTGTCAGCTGACGTGATTGATCAGCGGCCGGCCGTGCGCCGCCGTCACTCCCCCGCCGCCTCCCTGCGCCGCAGCACGATCAGGGTCGTTCCGCCGATCAGGACCAGGCCGATGGCGACGCCTGCGATCAGGGGGGTGATGCCGGAGCCGCCCGTCTCGGCGAGGTTGGTGTCGGGGGCCGTGCCGCCCACCGTCGCCGGGCTCGGTTCGCTGAGGGTCTGGGTGGTGGTACCGGTGTCGCTGCCGCGCGTCTGGCAGTCCAGCACGCCGGTGAAGCGCTTCTCCAGGGCGCCCGGGCCGTGGATCGTGAAGTCGTAGGCCTGGTCCTCCTGGATCGGGACCGTCACCGTGCGGGACTCGCCCGCGGCGATGGTGTGCTCCAGACCGGCCAGTTCGAAGGTGAACGGCTCGTCGCCCTTGTTGGAGGCGATGATGTCGACCCCGCCCTCGGCGCAGTTCTTCGCCGCCGACAGCGCCGGGATCGGGCCCTGCTGCGCCCAGGTCACCCCGGCCGTCGCGGACACGGTCGACTCGCTCGAACCGGCCAGGATCTGCGTCTGGCTGCGGCTCTCGGAGGCGAAGGCCCGGCCGACCGGCACGGTGGTCGAGGCCTGCACGGTCAGCTCCGCCGTACCGGCTGCCGCGTCCGCGGGGACGTCGAAGAACACCTGCCCGCCGTCGGGCGTGGAGGTGACGGCCTTGCCCTGCTTGTCGACGAGCCGTACTCCGCTCGTTGCGGCGTCCGCGGGCGGGGTGACCGTCGCGCTGCCCGCGTTGGTGCGCACCGTCACCGGTCCGATCCGCTCCCCCGGCCGCCCGGAGACCGCGGAGGGCTCCACGGTGAGCGAGGCACGGGGCTCGGGCAGATTGCGGGCGTGCTTCTCCAGGTAGTCGGCGAGCTGCTCGGCCTGCGGGTCGAGGGCGTCGACGGCGATGTCGTCCGAGTAGCGCCAGATCGCCACCTGCGTGCCGGCGGCGGCGTCCTGCTCGGTGAGCGCTCCGCGCACGCCCGCCTTGCGCGCGAGCGTCGCGAGGTCGTTGACCTGCGGGTAGGAGTTCTGCAGGATCCAGCGGATCTTGCCGGCGTCCTTGTTGGCGCCCAGGGACGTGCCGCTCCAAGACGTCTCGTGGTACCTGGCGTCCCGTTGCGTGGGGTTGTGGAGGTCGACGCAGTACGTCTGGAGCATGCCGCCGCCGTCGACGGACATCTCGAACAGGCCCGCCGAGATCTCCTGGTCGCCGGTGCCGGCGTGTATGACGGCCGCGCCGTACGTCTTGAGGCCGCCTATCGTCGCGGCCGCGCCGCCCTGACTCTGCGTCGTCTCGTCGGCGGCGGCCGGGCCGGCACCGGCCAGCCCGGCCGCGGCGACGAGGCCGGTAAGGACGGTCGCGGTAGCGAGGCGGGTCGCCCCTCGCCTGCGTACGAACAGCTCAGAGAACGAAGCAAACACCAAATTCCCCTTCGAGCAGGACCGTTGACGTGGGGGGACGGTCCCACCAGCAGAATCAGAGGACTCTCAGGACACAAGAGTCCCAAGAGCCATGTCCGGCATCCTAGGGACGTGGGGGAGCCCGCCCGCCGGTCGGACGGTCGGACGAGTGATCCGAATCGGAATCGTTATCGCCAAGATCCCTGGTGAGCAGGGCGTATCGACAAATCAACCCCTCGTAGTTCGGTGCGCACTCGTCGATATGCCGCAGTTCGGGCAGGCGGGGCCAGTGAGTGACGTCACGTCAGTACCGCTGCCTCCGGCGGGTGTTGCACGCGAGAGACGCCCGGCTCTGCGGAACCATCCGGCGGTGTCTCCCAGTTGGGCTCCGGTTGCGTCGGCGAGGGCGCCGTCTCCGCCTTGCCCGCCCGCCTGAAGGCCGAGGTGCCCCATGCCAGGTCGTGGCCGATCGCCACCGCGTCGATGTCCGCCGACGTCCAGCTCTGTCCCTCGCGCACGTCGGTCCGCACCTTCAGCCTGCCCTGCACGATCACGGGCTCGCCGACCGTGAGCGACGCCGCCGTGTTCGTGGCCAGCTGACGGTTGGCCCACACCGTGAAGAAGTTGGTGTGCCCGTCCGTCCACGTGTTCTTCTCGCGGTCCCAGTAGCGCGCGGTCACCGCCATCCTGAACCTCGCCGACGGGCCGGACGCCATCTCCCGGTACACCGGCTGCGTCGCCACCCTGCCGACCGCGCAGACCATCGTCTCGTTCATCGCGAACCCTCCCTCGCCCGGACCACGGCACCCGCGCCGGGCCGACACGCGTACGGGCCCGTCCCGTACGGCTGTGTCTGCCAGACTGCCGCCGCCGGGCCGGGCCCGCTGAGCGCTGTGGATCACCGAACGCCTGTGGACAACGCCGCCGCCCGCAGGGGTGATGCCCCCGGGTAGCCGTTGCGTCAGTGCCGCGCCGCACCTTCGAAATGGCCGTAGCGTCCGCGCCCGGCCCTCACCCTTGGGTGGCCGTACCGTCAGCGCCGCGCCGCGCCTCGCCCCCGGGACGGCCGTACCGTCAACGCCCCGTCCCACCCCCGGCCAGAATGCTCCTCAGCACCCCGCCCCGCCTCCAGCCAGGACGCCCGTCAGCGCCCCGTCCCCACCACCCTCCCGTACTGCTCCCGGACCTCCCGGTACCGCAGCAGCTCCGCCGCCACCGGGTCCAGAACCCGGGCCCTGCCGCATCCGGCCGCCGCCTCCCGCAATCGGCGTTCCGCCTCCAGGCCGTAGCGCCGGGCCGGGCCGCGGGCGGCCATCCGGCAGCTCCACTCGATGAGCGGGCCGCCGACGATGCCGATCACCATCAGCAGCACCGGCACCCCCAGGTTGGGCGCCACGACCCCGATGATCTGCCCCAGCAGCCACAACCCGCCCAGGAACTGCAGGATCGTCATGGACGCCTGGACGAGGACGGCGACCGGCCACCACCCCGGGCGCGGCGGCCGCCCCGTCGGCACGCCCGCGCGCGCGGTCAGCTCGTCCAGCGCCTCCGGCAGCCCCTGTGAGCCGCGGACGGCCGCCTCGCGCACCGCCTGCGCCCAGGGCGCCGGCAGCCCGGCCGACGCCCGGTCGGCCACGGTCCGTACCGCCTGTTCGACCCGCTGACGGGCCGTCGCCTCCTCATCGGACTGCGTACGTCCGGGGAGCCGGCCCGTGGTGGGCTCGCCGCGGTCCTGGTACCAGCGCCACAGCCGCAACCAGGGCGTACCGCAGGCACGGTTGGCGTTGCGCAACCACGCGCGTTCGGCCGCCTCACCCGCCGCCGTGGCGCCCACCGCGTCCGCGAGCCGGTCGGAGAACTCCTCCCTGGCCTGTTCGCTGAGCCCGGTCCGGCGCTGCGTGGCGTAGACGGGCCAGAGGCGGGCCGCGGCGATGTCCACGTCCGCCGCGATACGGCGGTTCGGCGCCCCGCGTTCCGAGACGAACTGACCGAGGGTCTCGCGCAGTTCGCCGACGCCGTCGCCGGTGAGCGCGGACAGCGCGAGCACGGTCGTACCCGGTTCGCCGTACTCGCCGAGGGCGATGCCGTCCTCGTCGAGGAGCCGCCGCAGATCGTCGAGGACCTGCTCGGCGGCCTCCCCGGGCAGCCGGTCGATCTGGTTGAGGACGACGAACATGACCTCGGCGTGCGCCGCCATCGGCCGCAGGTAGCGCTCGTGGAGGACGGCGTCGGCGTACTTCTCCGGGTCGACGACCCAGATGACGGCGTCGACGAGCGCCAGGATGCGGTCCACGTGCCGGCGGTGCTGTACGGCCGCGGAGTCGTGGTCGGGAAGGTCGATGAGGACGAGTCCGCGCAGCGGCGATTCGCCGTCCCCGGTCGGCAGCGGCCGGCGGCGCAGCCGGGGCGGGATGCCGAGCCGCTCGATGAGGCTGGCGGCCCCGTCGCTCCAACTGCACGCGATGGGCGCGGCGGTGGTGGGACGGCGTACGCCCGTCTCCGAGATGGTCACCCCGGCGAGCGCGTTGAACAGCTGTGACTTGCCGCTGCCGGTGGCGCCCGCGATGGCGACGACGGTGTGCTGCCCGGAGAGCCTGCGCCGCGCCGACGCCTCGTCGAGCACCCGGCCGGCCTCCGACAGCGTCCGGCTGTCGAGCCGGGTGCGGGAGAGCCCGACGAGTTCGCGCAGGGCCTCGAGCCGGGAGCGCAGCGACCCGTCGTACACCAGGGGGGTGACCGTCTGCGGGGCGGCGGAGCGGTTGTCCGTCATGGGGAACCGGTCTCCTTCGGCTGTCTCGTTGACCCGGCGCGCGATGAGTCCGTCGTCCCAGGCCGCCTCGGTCGAATCGGTGCGAGGGGCGCGCTCGCCGTCCGGGGCGCCTCGGGAGGAGTCGCGGGCGCTCCCCGTCCCCGCGTCGCGGACGCCCGGCTCATGGGCGCCTGCGTCGCGGGCGTCTGTGCTGCGTGCGAATGCCCGACGGGCCGTACGGGAGTCTGTCTTACGGGCGTCTGGCTTATGTGCGTCGTCGTCCGGCTGATCGGTGTGCTCGGTGTGGTCCTGGTCAGTGACGGCGGTCACCGGTCACCTCTCCTTCTGCAGTACGGACAGCGCGGCGATGAGTTCGGCCTGGGGTTCGGGGTGGACGTCGAGCGCGTCGAGGGGGGCGAGCCGGCGTTCGCGCTCGGCGTGCAGGACGCGGTCCACGTGCTCGGTGAGCAGCCGCCCGGCCCGGTCGCGCAGCCGCAGGGCGCCATGGGCGCCGATCCGCTCGGCGAGCCCCTCTCCGGCCATCCGGCCCCGGCGGCCGCCCAGCAGGGAGGTGGCGACCAGGGCGGCGACCAGTTCGGGGTCGGGTGCGAGGTTGCGGTCGAGTTCGCGGACCTCGTCCTCGGCGTGCTCCTCGAGCTCTCGCCGCCAGCGCCGTACGGCGAGTCCGATGCGGTGCTCGGCGCTGTCCGCGCCGGTCTCGCGGGCGGCGAGTTCCGGGGCGGCGGACGCCGGTTCGCGCCGCCAGGCGTCGTCGACGCGCTCGTCGGCGGCGGTGACGGCGCACAGCAGCAGCGCGCTGAGGCTCTCCACGAGCGCGTCGAGGAGTTCGGCGGCGGTGCAGTCCAGGGGGAAGGCGCGCCACCGCTTGAGCGCGTCGCCGGCGAGGACCGCGCCGCTCTGCAACCGGCCCCGCACGCGCGCGTGCTCGTTGTCGTACGCCCCCTCCACGGCGGAGGTGAGCCGCAGAGCGGCGGCGTACTGCGCGGCGGCGGCACCGGCCAGCTCGGGCATGCGGGACTTGAGGGAGTCGAGGACGCCGTACGCCGTACGGGCGAGGACGTGCTGCCGGGCCGCGGGGTCCTGGGCCTGGTGGATCAGCCAGTTGCGCAGCTGGGCGACGGCGGAGGCCGGCAGGAGCCCGCCGCCCCAGGCGGACTCGGGCAGTTCGGGCACGGTGAAGCGCGGTACCTCGCCGAGTCCGGCCTTGGTGAGCAGGGCGCCGTACTGCCGTGACACCTCGTTGACGACCTGGTGGGGCACGCGGTCGAGGACCGTCACGAGGGTGACGTCGTAGTCCTTGGCGGTGCGCAGCATGTGCCAGGGGACGGCGTCGGCGTAGCGGGCGGCGGTGGTGACCATGACCCAGATGTCGGCGGCGCAGATGAGTTCGGCGGCCAGGACGCGATTGTCGGCGACCAGGGAGTCGATGTCGGGCGCGTCGAGGAGGGCGAGGCCGGGCGGGATGGTCTCGGCGGTCTCGACGCGCAGCACGCGCGCGGGGTTCTCGCCGGGGAGCAGCAGGTCGTCGGTGGAGTCCTGCTGGGGCACCCACACGCGGGTGAGATCGGGCAGCACTCTCATCCCGCTGAACCAGTGGTGGTCCTCCGGATGGCAGACCAGCACGGGGGTGCGTGTCGTCGGCCGCAACACGCCCGCCTCGCTGACCCGCCGTCCCACGAGGGAGTTCACGAGCGTCGATTTCCCGGCTCCGGTCGACCCGCCCACGACGGCCAGAAGCGGCGCTTCGGGCTCCCGCAACCGGGGCACCAAGTAGTCGTCGAGCTGCGCGAGGAGTTCGTCGCGGTTGGCACGCGCGCGTGGGGCCCCCGCCAGGGGCAGCGGGAAGCGTGCGGCGGCGACACGGTCGCGCAGGGCGGAGAGTGCGTCGAGCAGCTGAGGCCGTACGTCCAAGGTCACCACATGTGAAGAATGCCCAATTTTAGGGGAATTCTGAAGCATATGAGCATGTCTGCGCGCCGACAGAACACAAGGGATGGAAGGGACGACTGGGACACGGGCACACTCCAGGCATAACGAGTGCACAACACCCGATGCCTGTGACGCCAAAAGCGGTGCACGATTCGTACCTGCCTGCGATTATCAGGACCGCTTCACTGAACCTCCACATCGAGCCACGGAGGCGAAGCAACAGGGACACGGACGCGGGAGCCCTATCCTTGTCCCCGGCGACGTCACGGATCGGCCCACACCAGGGCACCAGGACAGAGGCCACCACACCCGGCCCCCGTAGCTCAGTGGATAGAGCAGGCGCCTTCTAAGCGCTTGGCCGCAGGTTCGAGTCCTGCCGGGGGCGCAAGTCTCCGCCCTCCCTTTGGGGAGGGCTTTTTGCTGGTCAGGGTGGGTGCGGGGCGGCGCGGCGAAGCCCCGGGCGTCCCCTTGATGATCAAGGGCGTGCTCCGGGGCTGTCCGGCTGTTACCGGGTTTTTGCGGGTGGCCGTGTCGAATACGTGTCGAAGTTTCTGCGGGCCGCGAGGTCAGTCGGCGGACGACCGCTCGGGGAGATCTCCGGCAGCTTCGAGCCGCCTCTTCAGGTCGGGCAGCTGACCCTCGACGCATCGGGCATAGGTCGCCAGGAGCACGGCAACGCTGTTTCCGGCCCACTCGGCTACCTGGGCGGGCGGGATGCCGTCGTTCAGCCACTTCGTCAGGCGCGTGTTGCGGTTGTCGTAGACACGCCGTCCGGTGGGTGACTCGAAGACGTGCGGGGGCAGTACGGCCTTTCGGGCGTTGCGCCACGCTCGACGGATGACGGAACCGGCGAGGATGCCGCCCGACTCGCCTTGGAACAGCAGGTCACCTGGCTTGAGCTCTTCGGTCTCGATGTGCTGCCGCAGGATGCGCGTGAGGGCGGGATGCCCCGGGACAGTGCGGGTCTCACCCTCCGCACGGCCTTTCAGGTCGCGTTGTTCGTGGATCTCCCCCGTGTCTGTCCACTGCTTTCCGACCTCGGGGGTCGCGGTGTGGATCAGCAGCTCGCACCACTGGTCGGCAGCGTCGGGCTCGGGCAGGGTCACGTCCTCCACTCGCATCGCTACGGCCTCCTCGGGCCGGGGACCGCAGTAGTACAGCGTGGCGAAGAAGGCGTGAAGTCGCTCGCCGCCGCGTGGCCGGCGCCGTATCCAGTCGAGGATGGCCGCCGCTTGCTCCGGGTTAAGCAGGGACCGTTTGTCCACGGCGTTCGTGGTCTTTACGACGGCCGTCGACTCCTTGCCCTTGGGAAGCGGGTTGGTCCGTAGGATGCGCCGCCGGATCGCGTACTTCATAGCGACGTTGAGGATGCGGCGGTTGCGCTTGCGGGACCAGGCCGCCGCTTGCTTGCCGTCGAGGCGGGTGTCGATGGCGCGTAGGACCTGGTCGACCTTCTCCGGGTCCTCCCAGGCCGAGACGGGCAGGGAGTTCCGCTCGACCCATCGGAGGATGGCCACCACGTCTCGGGGTGCGTCGGGGCGTCGGTTGGTGTTGAACGCCCACTCACGCAGGGCGGTGCGCACGGCCGGAGGTGCGAACTGGGTGGGCTTGGCCCGCAGCAGCGCAATTGTGGTCGCCGTCAGGGTCTTGGCGATGTTCTTACGGCTGTTGCCGCCGAGCTGAGGCCAGCGGGCATCCACGTACTCGACGGCGAACTTGTACCAGCTCATGGCAGCCGACTTGGAGCGGTGGGACACCGGGAGCCCGGTGGCGATGACGAACGCCTCGCCCTTGCCAGTGGCCCGGATGAGGTCGGAGCGGAAGCCCTCGGCGAGGGCGACGGTGTCGAAGGGCTCACGCCAGCGCTTCCCCGCGACCACCCAGCGCACGGTGTATGTGGTCTTCCGGGCGCCCTTGTAGGTGAGGATCTTGTAGACCTTCACGTCGTACGTCGTCTCCATCAGGCGGCGTCCTCACGGTCGTCAAGCCAGTGGTCGAGGTCGCTCCGCCGGATCCTGAGGTCGCCGTTCGGGAGCTTGATGCAGCGCGGTGCGCGCCGCTTGGCCCGCCAGTCGTAGAAGGTCGAGCGCGAGATGGCCAGTTCCTCGCAGACCTCCGCGAGGGTGAGCATGGTGCGCGATCTGGTGGCCGTGGTCATGTACTGCTCCCTTCGCTGAGCAAGGCTTCGCGGGCGGTTTCGCGGTTGAGCTGGAGGTCGCGGGCGATGGTGGCGGCGAGTGCGGATTCGCCGGGGGTATGGCCGTGTCCGGCGTACTGCCAGTCGGCCAGGACCAGGACGGTGTCCGGCTCGCGTTCCTCCAGACCGAGGGCGGCGTGTTCCTGGGCGGCGCGGTAGTCGGCGCGGGCCTGGCGGAGGGCGCCGAGGGTGGTGGAGTAGCGGCGGGACTTGGAGGAGAAGTGGCCGCGGAAGCCGAGCATGTGTGCCCAGGCCCACAGGCGCCGGTCGGGGTAGAGCGGGTCGAGCTGCTTGCAGGCCTCGATGAGGCGGCGGGTGTGGTCGGGGACCTGGTGGCGGTCGAGCTCGGAGAGGTCGCCGATGCGGCGGTCCAGGGTGCCGGTGTTCTCGGCGGCCTTGGTGGCGTACTTGGCCACGTAGGAGGCGACGGCCTGTTCGGTGATGTCGGAGCCGTCCCCGAAGGCCTTCACGGGCCGGACGTCGAGCTGCGTGCCCCAACGGAAGGTGCGGGCGGGCTGGTCGTCGGCGGCCGGGACGGAGACCGAGGTGTATGAGTGCGCGGTAGCTGCTCGGATCGCGTCGGCGAGGAGGTCGACCGTGGCCCAGGACGGCGGGGCGGTCTCGGGTCCGTCGGGGCCGTCGATGCGGATCACGGCATGGAAGTGAAGGGCGCCGCGCTTTTGGAACTCGGCGACCTTGCCGTACGAAAGGCGGGCGCACTCCTTCAGGTCCCGCTGTGTGATGCCGGCGCGGGCGGCTATCTCGCGGCGGAGCCGGTTGGTGAAGCGCTGCCACAGCTGCCCGGCATGGTTGTTGAACAGCACGGCGCCCGCATAGTCGTACGTCGCCGGGTCCAGGGCGGTGCCCAGTTCCGGGGCGTTCGGGGCATGGCGGGTGCCGCAGCGGCATGTGCCGTGGTCGGGCCGGTTGTGCACGCGACCGAACGAGGGGGCGGTGAGCGTGGCGAAGACGCGCGCGTGGTCGCGGACGGTGGCGGGGATGTCGCGTCGGTCGTCTCCGGCCAGGCCCGCGCGGATGAGGTGGTAGGTGTCGCCCGCGTAGGTCCAGGCGCAGGACGGGCAGCGGGAGGCCCGGCGGTTGCCGCAGGCGAGGCGGAGGCGTCCCCCCGGCTCGTTCGCGGTGGTGTAGTGGTGCAGGGTCTGGCCGGTGGTCTTGTCTTTGGTGAGGGTCCAGCCGGTGAGGTGGATGGGGTCGGCGCAGCCGCCGGTGCGGCGGATCTGCTCGTGCCAGCGGTCGTAGTCAGAGGCCGAAGCCACCCTCAGCAGGTCGCCGAGGGTGGTCGGGTCGAGCAGGTCAGGCACGCGCAGCCTCCCGGACACGGCGGCCGGGGACGGTGCCCTGGCCGTGGCAGGCCGGGCAGTTGGCGGTGATGGTGTGCCGGTGGCCGTGCCGGTCGCGGCTGCCGGTGGTGATGGCGGCGGTGGCGAAGCCGTCGCAGTTCGGGCAGATGCGGGCCGTCGGTGTGGGGTGGTGCGTCATGCTGGGGGTTCCTTCCGGTTGTGAGATTGGACAGGGACGGCGCCCGGAGCGGACGAGACTTGGCGGTTGAGGCCGCTCCGGGGGCCGGTCAGCGCCGCTTCATCTCCGAGGCGAGCAGCGAGCGCAGGACGACGGCGCACACGGCGACCGAGGCGCCGGCGATCGCGACGGCGAGCAGCATGGAGACCAGGACGGCGCCGACGACCAGGACCACGGCGGTGCCGCCGCCGACGAGGGCGAGCGCGGTCCCGGGAGTGAGCTGCACCGTCGGCCGGGACGGCGCGGGCGCCGGAGCCGCCGGGGAGGGCTGCGAGGTCTGGACGGCCGGGACGATGGTGGTCGGCTCGACCACGGCGGGCGGCGTGACCTGACCGGTCGGCGTGGGCATGGTCGGGATCTTCGGACGGAACATCAGCGGTTCTCCCTTCGGCTACTTGATGAAGGTGTCGATGGCGGGGGCCAGGACGCTGTCGGCGAGGAGGAAGCCGCCGAGCAGCAGGATGGCGATGAGCCAGGCGGGCGGGCGGATGAGCTTGACGCCGAGGTAGCCGACGACGAGCAGCGCGAGCCAGAGCGGTACTTCCATGGCGGTGCCTCCTAGCGGACGCGGCAGCGGTGGGTGCGGGCGGCGAGCTGGGCGGCGGACTGGCTGCCGTAGTCGGAGGACCAGCCGCACCGGTCGGCGGTGCATACGGCGGCGTACTTGGTCTGGCCGTGGCGGTCGCGGTGGGTGCCGATCTGCACCGGGCCGATCCGCATCACGGAGTGGAAGTGGTCGCGAGCGGGCATGTCAGTCGGTTTCCTCTCGGGTCAGGGCCGGGTCGGGGAAGGCGGCGCGGATGCCAGCGGCGGTGGCCGGGTCGGTGGTGCGGCGGGCGGCTTCCTCGGCGAGCAGGTGCGCGAGGAAGGGCCGGTTCGCGGCGGCCATCTCGCGGGCGGCGTCGAGGTGGTCGGCGGCGGTCAGGTCGGCCGGGTCACTGGTCATGGCGTGTCTCCCGTCGATGTCAGGCGAGTTGGGCAGCGATGGCGTCGGCCAGCTGAGGCGGGACGCCGAGGCGGGCGCGCAGGGTGTCGGTGTCGATCGGCGCACCGGTACGGGCCTGGTGGTCGTCGGCGACCTTGCGGGCGTGGTCGACCAGCGCGGCCGGGACCGGCACAGCGGGAGCGGGCGCGGCCGGGGCGGGGTCGGCAGCCGGAAGTGCGGGAGTGTCGTCGACCGCCGGGGCCAGCTCGGGCTCACGCTCTGGTTCGGTCTCGGTAACCGGCTCAGGGTGCGGCTCGGTGACCGGGGCTGCGGGTGCCGGCGGATCCGGCACCGGGTCTGTGGCGGAGTGGGCGAGGAGGGTGCCGCCCATGAAGGCCAGGGCGGGCCAGGCGGCGACGAGGATGCGCAGCCAGGCCGGGACGTCGGTCAGGTCGAGGAGTCCGGCGGTGGCGACGTTGGCACCGAGCGAGGCGACCAGGGCGATCACGAACCAGCACCAGGCCAGTCGGGACGGGCCGTCGGAGCGGAGCCGTCGCCAGGCAGCGACGAGGAGCAGGTCGACGCTGATGGGGTAGGCCCAGGCTTTCCAGCCGTCCTGTCCGGCAGCGGCGGCGAGGTCGTGGAGGTGGGCGAAGGACAGCGCCCCGGCGATGACGGCCTGGACCAGGACGGCATCTATGCGGAGAGCGGGGCGGGCCATCACGGCTCCTTCCTGTCGTGAGGCATGGGAGGGGTAGGGACCTGGCGCGAAGCGGTCACGCCGACCGGTGCAGCAGGGGAAGGTCAGGCCGTGGCGGGGGCTGTCTTGGACAGCGGCACCCGGGCCGAGGGCAGCGCGGCGACCGCGGGCCGGTAGGCGGTCAGGGCAGGCACGTCGGGGGTGCGGTCGGCGTACTTGTTGCAGGTGTTCACGGCCTGGCGCAGCGAGGTGTGCGGGGCGCGGATGCGGTACCAGCCACCGGTGGAGTCACCGGCGATCGCGATACCGCGTGTCTCAGCAGGGATCTGGATGGCGGCCAGGACGGCGTCCGGGGAGATGTCACCGAAGGCCATGTTGGCGGAGGTTTCGTCGTTGACGCGGTGGGCGGTGCGGCCGGTGAGCTGGGCGCGGAGCATGGTGATGCCCTTGCCGAGTTCGGAGCCGAAGCGCTGCCCGCAGATCTCCAGGTAGATGCCGGCCGCGCGGCCGAGCTGGGCGAGACGCACCAGGGCGGTGATGATGCGGTCCCGGCGCTTCTCCTCGTCCTTGCTGGCGAACAGGGCGAGTTCGGCGACCTCGTCGACCAGGACCACGACCGGGACGGGGCGGATGTCGTCGGGCAGGTCCCAGATGTCGGCGGCGATCTCCGCATCCGGCACGGCGACGCTGATGCGCTGCTCGGCCCGGATCAGTTGGTAGACCTCCTCCATGTGGGACACCAGCGCTTCCAGCAGCTCCAGGGCGGTGTCCGGGTTGTCGGCCAGGGCGGAGAACCGGCGGGCAAGCGGGAACAGCTCAACGCCTTGCTTGCAGTCGATGCCGACCAGGGCGACGTCCATCGGGGCGAGCCCGGCGACCAGGTTGCGCTGGTAGACCGACTTGCCGGACTCCGTCGCCCCCAGGGTCAGCCCGTGGGGAACGGCGCGGTAGTCGCGGTAGTGCACCGAGCCGTCCTCCCGCAGCGCGACCGGAACCCGCATCGGACGCGTCTCGGTCTTGGCGGGCATCTGGACCTGCTTGAGCACGTCATAGCCGGTCATCCGCACCTCAACGACGCCGGAGCGAACCTCTCGGGAGGTCACGCCGTACATCCCGAAGGAGTGCCGAAGCCGGTCCGTCGAGGCCGCCACGTCGAAGGCGTCCTGTCCCGGCCGGAGCTTGAGCCGCAGGACCAGGCCGGTCCGGGTCGGCCGCAACCGCAGGATGCGCGGCACCTGGGACTCCGGCACCGGACGGTAGGCCACCCGGGCCAGAGCCAGGCGCCAGCGCGAGGGCGGGACCGTCAGGCCGCAGGCGTCCATGACCGAGGCGTAGCGGACCAGGACCCGCACGGTCGCGACGAGGACCCCGAAGGTCAGCCAGTACCAGGCGGGCCGCCGCCACCGCAGGAGACCCGCAGCAGCGACGACCACAACCACAGCGACCATGAACCAGGTCATGATCAGGCCGCCTCAGACGCCGACCCGGCGGCGGCCAGCGAGGTGACCGCGACCGCACGGAAGGCGATGCCGTGGCGCTTCTGGCCGTTGAACTCGTTCTCCCACGGCCGGGCGATCAGGCCCGTCAGCGCCACGGGGGTGCCCATGGCCAGGTCGCTGGAGATACCGGGCTCCGGGACGGTGATGGACAGGATCTCGACTTCGTCGTTGGCCGCGAACATCACGTCCACGGTCATCAGCTTGACGCCGTCGGCATCGATAGCGATCTCGCCGGTCCTACGGTCGCGGACCTTGGGCTGCGGGGCCTTGGCGACCATCACGGTCGCGCCGGACGTCTCAACGGGAATCTGACGCATGATGGAACTCCCTTGCGAGGGGCGGGAGCGGCGCACTTGCTTGGCGGTGGGTCGCCGCTCTCGTGCATTGACAGATGAATGCAGCAAAGCTGCGGGGAGTGCGCCCTAACTGGTGCGCACCAGTAGGCTGCATCTGGTGCGCACCAGATGTCAAGCGCTGTCGCTGCTTCGGCATCTCAACTCGCCTTGCTGCGATGGTTCTAGGGAACCGTCTCCGCCAACGCCCCGGTAGCCAACAGGGGTTAACACCTGACGCGTTAACCCCTGCCGACCTGCGGTGATCTCAGGCATGCTGCAATGAGGTCTCTGTAACCCAGGCAGGGCGGCGCCACGTGACGAACGGACTCAAGACAGCAAGGAGCGCACGGGAGTGGTCGCAAGAGCGGCTCGTTCGGGAGATCGAGCGCTATGCGCGACAACACATGCTCGACGTCGCATCAACAGCCAGCCTGCGCGTGTACGTCTCAGAGTGGGAAAACGGCCGGCGCTCCATCTCAGCCCGCTACGCGAAGATACTGCGAGCGCTGCTGGGCATCACGGACGACGAGCTGGCGGGCAGGACAGAGTTGCTGGTGCCTGCCGCCACGACCGACGGATACGACGAGCTCATGGGACGTATCGACGCGGTTCGCAGCATCAGCGTGACCATGGTGAGCACGTTCATGGATCAAACGGAACTGCTCCGGACCGTGGACCGACAGATGGGTGCAGCAAGCCTGGTCGACCAGATGACGGCCCACCTTGCGACGCTTGAGGACGCTCTCACCTTCGCCGTCCTGCCCGAGACACGGCGTCCAGTCGCACGCGCCTTGGCTGGAGCAGCGACACTGGCCGCCTGGCAAGCACTTGACGTCGGAGCCATCGAGCGAGCCTGGCGGCACTACGAGTTGGGCAAGCGAGCCGCCCAAGAGGCTGAAGAGCCGATGTACCTGGCACACGCCACAGCCGAGCAGGCCTACGTCCTCTGCGACGCCGGACGCGCACCCATGGCAGTGCAGCTCATCCACGAGGCCCAGCGACTCGGCGGAAAGGCCATGTCCCCCCGCCTTACAGCCTGGCTGTACGCCGCAGAAGCCGAGATATGCGCCCGGGCGGGTATGCCCGACGCCTGCAAGCGCGCATTGGAGAGCGCGGCGCGCTCCCTGCCCTCGGGTGACGAAGCCCGTGACCCCGACATGCTGAGCATCTTCCTCAACGGCGGGCACCTCGCCAGATGGCGAGGTAACGCGCTGGCTCTGATCGGGGACGAAGAAGCGGTAGAAAGCCTCTACACCGCTCTGGACACCGCCGACCCGACGTTCATACGGGCCTCCGCAGGTATGCGTTGCGACCTGGCCCAGGCACACATAGCCCGCGGCGAGTACGACCAGGCGCACAAGCACCTCCGCCAGGCCCGCTTGATAGCGAACCGCACCGGGTCCGTACGCCAACGGCGTCGAGTCGAACAGCTCACGCAGCGTTTGTAGGCGGAGCTCCAGCACCTCGTGCGGAGAGGACATGGAGCAAGGCCACGAGCGTGCCGGAGCCCATGAGTTCACCCCCGGCCATGAGGCCAGGAATGTCGGCAAGCGGCACCCAGGCGATGTGCCCGGCCTCCTCCAAATCGGAAGGCTCACCAACGAGCTTGGCGCCCTTGCCCACGAAGATGTCGTGCGGCGAATCGACCATGCCCACCATGGGCTGATACGTGACCACGTGCTCCAAGGAATCCGGCCGCCAACCAGTCTCCTCCTCGACCTCACGCAGCGCCGTCTGCAAGGAGTCCTCCCCCTCGTCGACAATGCCGCCCGGGAGCTCCCACCCGAACGAGTCGGGCACGAAGCGGTAGCGCCACATCATCAGGACACGGTCCTGGTCGTCGATGACGGCCGCGATGGCCACGTGGTGAAGTTTCACGACGTGGTGCTCGAAGCGGTCGACCCCTGGCGGTTCGACGTCGACGAGGCTGAGCTTCACCCAGCGGTTGTCATACAGAGTCCGCTCGCCATGGATCTGCCACCGTTCGACATCCGCCGGCGCCTGAGTCGTCACAGACCGATCCGGCACCCGGTAGGAGCTGCGACCGTGCACCTCGATCACACTCTCCGCAACGAGCTTGGCGAGCACCTGCCGTAGCGCGGTCCGGCCGATGGCCAGCTCTTCCGACAAGGTCCGCTCGGACGGGAGCTTGGAACCTGGGGGGTACTGTCCCGTCGCGATCCACTCGCGAATCGTGCGGTAGACCCGCTCCGACTTGGGTCCCATCCGGTTAGCACGCTCCCTGTCGTCCTCTTATGTCGGCTGGCACAAGCGTAGCCCGGAGCCCACTCTCAAGAGTAGGCACTGACGGCGTGGACGATCAGTAGCCAAGAGCGCGGTAGAACTTTCTCTACTTCATCAAGGCGGCTCGCTCCGCTCCCCGCGCGCGGCCCGGCCCCCGGCCGGGCCTGCGCTCCTGTCTCCGCCCCGCTCCAGCCCGGCCGGCGCCCGTGCCGCGCCCCCAGCGATCAGCCACCTGATGCCAGGGAAGGGGTACGTCGTGGCTGGGGCGGTCGGCTCCTCGGCTTTAGGCAGCCACTTTGGCGCGAGCCTCGAAGATCATGGCCCCAACGTCGTGCTTTACCGGGCAGGTCCACAGACTGCCCGACGCGCCGGAAGCTTACGGGGCCATGATCACTCGCACCAAAGCAGCTCCAGCCCAAAGCCGCTCCGCCGACCTCAACTGGTCGATCTACCAAGCACCTACCTAGGAATCGACGTGACTGTTACTGCCGGACTTTGCCCTCGCGCCGCGACGCTTCGGATAGTTAGACCACCGCTTCGTATACTCAGAGTCCTCACGAATAGAGAGACGAAGCACCTCGCTCGAATTCTCATACATGGCCGACCTGAGAACATACTGCGCCTCTGACACAGCAGGCAAGCCCGTCAAATAGTAGGACGAGGGGCGAACCAGTCGAAGAGTTTTTCCGTTTGCAGTGCCTAGTGTCAGCGTGCGGCGACCGTAACTATCCGTTTGCGATTCGCGAAGGCGCGAAACTACTGGCAGAAACCCAGCCTCCTCCGCCTCAGCAAGAACCGTCTCCGCCGCGTTGATTGCACCCAATACATCATCCTGCGTCGGGAATTTTGGGTTCGTATGCTGAAGCACATTTCTGATCTCATCAACCTTACCTGCGTTCAACTTACGCGACGCAGTGGTCAACATCGCTACGATTCGAGATCTCGCGGTCGAATCTAGGTCTAGGTAGGGGTAGATGTGCTTGAAGAGGAACGTGTACGGAGATGCGGAGCGCAGAATTTTAGGGTAATCACTAACACTGCGCTTGGTAGTATCGTCGGATTTCAAAAGCTTCAAGCGGTTAGCTAGAACATCGAACCCTCTAACCATTGGGAAAAGCGTCCACTTACCGTCGCTGGAGAAGTGAATATCTGACTGCTCGCGACTTAGTTCCTCGATAGTGAAAGCAACAGCCTCCTCGGGCGAGTAGACGAACCCCGACGTCGCATAATGATCACGCAGAAGGGCCCAGGTCGCTAGCTTGAGATATTCCTGAAGCAGACCCTCCAACTTCACGAAGAAATTCGAAGCGACTGCTCTGATGTCTGCCTGATCCGCCGACGCGTAGGTGTGGGTCCGCATTGCTAGTTCCCTCAACCTAGTGCCATATTGTCGAAAGTCCAGCAAGACATCGGATTCGGACGGTCCGTCGATACCCAGGCGCCAAGTAATCGCCCGCCGAAGTGCTTCCTCGTTCGACAAGCGCTCCCTGGCACGGGGGCCAATTCCGACGAATTTTTCCGCAGCTACGAGGTTCGCGCCGCTGTCAAAGATCAGCGATCCCAGCGCTCCATCTAGCGGACCGCCGCACACAAACTGGTCCAATTGCTCCTGGAACGAAGTGCCGTCTGTTCCCCTGATCAGCCACTCAAGTCTCTCTCGTTCTGCCGGGTTCCCGAGGTCAAAGAGGTTTGAAATCAGATGGCGACTCCGCAGCAAAGCCAACGAAGAGCTACCGAGAAACCTGACACCTCTACTCGCACACTCAGGCACTAGGTCGAAGTACCCCGTCGCCTTAACGCCTCTAGGAGACTTGCGAATCTCGGCAGGCGGAATATTGATGCTGCCGGACAGAATGAGCGAGTCCAAGGAATCAATGATCTCGTCATCTCGACACAAGAGGATCAGTTGAAGCATCTGAGCCTCATTGAGATCCTCGGTAAACTTTTCGGCTTCCTTGACTTCCCGCCCAAGTTCAGAGATCGATGCTCGCAGTCTGCCTTGGGTAAAGTTGAGTAGGTCGTGCAGAATCAGGCGCATTTCTTCAACGGAAAACGCATCACCGACAAGGCTCGGAATCCCTGCTGAATGCTTCCACGAGAAAGGATTAACATGAGCAGCAATCTGATCACGCAGGAAGTCTTCCCACTCACCTTCCGCGCTATCTTGCCGTGACAGCACCTCGCGCATCTTAGTACGAACCTTCGAAATCTTCGATGTACCCGTTTCGAGGAGGACGTTATGCACCCGCATGCATGACAGGTCATCACAGTGATAAAGGGGAACCCAAACCGAAGGGGGACAGTACCTAACCTCCCGAGAGCGCAGGAGCCCCCACGGTCCAACTACGTAGTCATGCAGCTGAAATACCCCTTGGGGGGACCCAGCCAACAAAGTCATTGTGTCTTTGTGAGTCAAAGTATCGTTGTTGTCTTTGAGCTCATCGAAGGCCTTATCGTAGAGCTCTCGCCCGTAAATATACGGGAAAAGAACTCTCTCCTTTTTAATCTCGTCTGAAACCACCTTCTCAATCGACTCGATGTTGGTTTCATCCGCATCTACTAGCAGCTCATTCCAAGAGACTTGCAGGAACGTAGCCAGCGTGCATTCATTGCGGGGGTTGGCGTTGCTCTGCACTCGCGCAACGAGCCCTGCACCAGCAGAAGTGAGTCTGATTGCCGCCGTCAAACGGGGCGGGACCTCATAAGCTTCTGAGATAATGCAAGACCTGAGGAGGTCGGCCAGGCAATCGATCCGAAGGATTCGTTCCTGTGTCTCAGGGTTCGAATAGAGCTTCTGGATCTGCTCACGCGTCAGCTTTTCGGCCACCTTCTGCCTCCCCAGGCCTTGGAACTCTCACCAGGCTACGGACGGCCACGAGTGTTCGCAGGGGTTTCCGTCTTAAACATGTGGGCAGGCGACAGCTTGACTTGCATCCGATGCGGGAAGGCAGGTTGCCCCTCGGGTGTTCTGCCAACGGGACACGCTTCTGACCACCCCTCAACCCGAGTGATCGCAGCTTCCCAAGCTGATGTCACGGCAGCTGCGCAGGCCAGGGACCTTGTCAGCGTCGACCAGTAGCCTGCGATGATCAGCCGTAGCACCTGGAGGCTTCGTGGACGCTACCGCTCTCGTCAGTCCCAACCGACTGTGGTCAGCGCAGCAGGTCTTGCTGCGCCCGAGCCCTGTCCCGGGAGTTGCAGGGGTTTACGGGTGGCACTTCGAGCAACCGCCCCATCCGGATCTGGACGGCCGGCGCCTGCTCTACGTCGGAATAGCCCCGCGGTACATGGCCAACCGGACCAGCACCCAGAACCTGCGCAAGCGGGTGCGCTACCACTACCGGGGCAACGCGGCCGGCTCGACACTGCGGCTCACCCTCGGGTGCATGCTCGGCCTTGAGCTGCGCCGCGTGGGCAGCGGCAAGCGGATGACCTTCGGCAAGGCCGGCGAAGCGACCCTGAGCCAGTGGATGGCGGACAACGCGCGGGTGTGCTGGATTGAGCAGAGCGAACCATGGGACCTGGAGTCACAGCTCATTGCCCAGCTCGACCTCCCGCTGAACCTCGACCAGAACCGCCACAACGCGTTCCACAGTCGTCTGAAGGAGATGCGAGCCCAAGCACGTCAGCGAGCACGAGAGTTGCCCATCAGCTCGTAGGCCGCCGAACGGGCCGTTGTCTGGGCCGTCCCTGGGCCGTCCGACGCTGCTCAACAATGGCCAATGACGACCAACGACGACCACCAGGCGCACGAGCCCACCGCCCCTGACCAGCAAAAACCCAGCTCACCAAGATCCCCGACAACACCCAGGGCAAGAAGACAGGCCCAGAGCACCCTTCGCAAACCCGGTCCGTCGTTGGTCGCAGGTGGTGCGTGCGCCGTGACCAACGGCGGATCACGGGCCTCAACCAGCAACGCACGAAGGTGCTGGGGGTGGGCCGCTCTCGTCGCCGAAAGCACGCCTGGCCGTGTCTGACATACGCCCCACGGCTCGAAGCCTGACCCGACCAGCGGTGATCACTTCGTCTGCTGAGCCCGTGCCGGAGCGCCACGCATGCACAGCCTTGAACTCGTTGTCGAGGCTCCTACGCGCATGGACGGCCGCCTGCGCCACCCCAGCAGGTCCTTCAACGCTGACGATCGCTTGTGCCTGGATAACGTCAGACAATGCGCTCCGTACGATGGAGGCGCGATCACGGTACTCGTCGTCAGTGATGTTCTCTTCCCTCGCCTCACCGATAAGGCCGGCACATCGGATCGCTGCAGTAATGAACTGCGTGTATGCGTCACGTCGGACGGAGCGCTCCTCAACCGCCCGACGCTCGGCTCTATCTGCTGCAGCTAGCTCTCGTTGTGCTGTGGTCTGATGGCGTACGCTCCGCAACGCAATCCAGGAGGCGAGTCCCGACGCTGCAAACGCAGCACCGGCACTGACGGCGGCGGTGACCAATGTGTCGCTCACTCATCAATCTCACCAGATCTCGGCCGGACAGAAAGTTCCGTGCTGGAGACTGATTGGCAGCGTACGGCTCCAACCTCCGACCGCCCAAGCTCCCACGAGCAGTGGTTGTCGCATCAGGTAGGGCGGCGGCGACACCGGTCAACCACGGTCACAAAGAAAGGCCACCATGCATCCCGATCACCGCTGTTTCCGCAGGTCAGCGGGCTTATAGCGCTGGCCAGCCGGTGATTCCCAAGCTCAGGTTGCGTCTCCCTGAGTCTCGGAACGCTTGCCGCCCCGCCGATAGTTGTCGGCGCGGGGATGCAGGCTCCGCCCTCATTCAGCGCAAGCGGGAGTGGGCTCCCACGGAGTCTGCCCTCATTCGGCCCTTCTTGATCCTGTCGACTAGCGGGTGACCTACGCCTGGTCAGATCTTCGGAACACCGAGGTCCGCGAAGAGCTGCCTCGTAGCCGGGTCGACCGAGTAGAGAACGGTGCCACGGATCGAACGCGTCATCAGAACGCCGTAGGCGTTACGGATTCGCTCCGCCAGCTCGTCATCCGAACGGACTCGGCTGGCTTTGCTTCGCACATGCTCACGATCCAGGACCCAGCAGCCGCCGTCCCAGGTGAGATCGGGTCCCATAATGACGCCGCCCCACTCGTACTCAAGCCCTTGCGCGGTGTGAACACAGCCGATCTGCCCGAAGCCGCCCGGGTCCGTGGCCCAGAACCGGCGCTTCGGTACCCCTGGCGTCGGGTGGTTGTCTCCAGCGTTCCAGGGGCGTGCCCAGTTCTTCTCTGGTGCGACGTCTGGAACAGTGCCGGTATCGTCAGTCCACTCCCAGCACATGCCGGCGGTCATTCGAGCGCTAGATCCCGCATCCACCTTTGCCTGCAGGAACTTCTCCATCCGCGCTGCGCTGTCCGTGTAGTACAGCTCGAACGGTTCCGGATCCTCGTCATCGTCGGTGTCCCATGGAAGGGGCGCGCCCAGGAGGAGACGTTGCACCCACGTGTCGTAGGTGGCACTCCCCACGGCCCGCAGCGCCCTGTCTAGCCGGATCGGCACGACCTCCGCCCTCAGGTCCTGGATCGCCTCAATCAGGTCGGCTTCAGACCACACCTCCTCAGCGAACAGCCGCTGATCGCCGTCGATGAAGAAGACAGGGACCCTCGCCCGCGTCACGATCACGGATACAGACGATTCGCCAGGACGCATGGAGAACGAGCCCGTCTGCGGACGCTCGGTGAGCCGATGCGCCTCGTCGCACAGCAGCAGGTCGAGCTCGTTGGGCCCCATCTTGTCCGCGACCTGGTTCAAGGTCATGAAGGCCTTGCCCTTGCCCTTGACGCCACGCTTGAAGTTCTCCCTGGAGGCGACACCCCCCGACACGAAACGCGCGTCGTAGCCCTCTCTGAGGGCGTCACCTAACAGGGTGAGTGCGACGAGCGACTTCCCTGTGCCCGCGCGACCGCTGACGACATAGACCTTCTTAAGGCCGGATGAAGAGGTCTCACGCACCGAACGCATGATGCCGTTTACAGCTTCGAGTTGTCTCTCCACCAAGCTGAACTTCGTGTGACCATTAACGATGGCCCCGGCCTCGGAGGTGAGGAGCGCACTCGAGCGACGGCGTTGAAGGAGCGCCTGCGCGGCTTCGTCACCCGCAGCCGAACTGAAGTTGGCTTTCAGGAATTTCCGGAGATCTGCGGGCTGGCGCGCGGTGAAGGTGGGGATCCCACGGCATGGAACGACCCGGCTGACCCACTGGGACTCCAGGTCCTTGAGGTTGTGTAGATAAGCGGCGCCGACAAGATGCACATACCGGTCGTCGAACATGCTGTGATAGCGCTTGAGCGAGTCCAAGGCGCCCTTCACCTGCACGGCCGGATGCTTCTTGTGCTCTCCGTACCCAGGCGCGAAGACGAATTCGAGGGCACACTGATCGCAAAGCATGACGGCGGCCGGGTCTTTGCACTGCGAGCAAAGACGCTTCCTGCTTGCCGACAAGGTCGGACGCTGCACCTCGCGCCACTGCTTCAATTCGACGGCGGCAAAGCTGAGCCCGCCCTTCGGGTGAAGGCCAGCGAGGACCACGTCGATGCCGTCCATCCCCGGGTGAACCCGGTACTCCACGAACATCCACACCTTGCCCAGGCCGACGTCGACCAGTGCCGTGGCAACCTCATAGACGCTTTCCCGCCACGAGTCGACTTCACCCACCGAGGGTTGCTTGTCGTTCGGGTGAGCGTCGCGGTAACACTGCTCAATTTTCGGAATCAGCCGATCGTTGTCCCGCAACAGCTGCTCGGCAGGCCAATACGCCTCCAATTCCGACCATGCGCCCCCGCCGGCCATCCTGCTCCCACTCCCCGATGTTGAACGCCTGGCTCAGTGACACACCGGTAGCCTTCAGTTCGCTAGTCGGTGTCCCAGGGACGAGCGAGTATCCCAGCAGCCAAGAGTGTCGGCAAGCGATCATCGGTTGGCTGGGGTGCTAGCCTCAACCCTCCCCGGCGGCGGACACGCGACCGAGCTACGGCTCACCGACTCGCTTCCGTTCCGCCGGGCCCCAGCTTCATCCGGCAGGACGGTTGGGATCAGTCGGCTTCGCCACGCAGCTCTGCGGCGAGCTCTTCGAACTCCTCGAGGGCGAGACGCAGATCCTGCACGACGTCCCGGGCAATCTCCTCAGGAGGCGCCAGCCAGCCGACGCCGGTCTGCTCCAGGGACCACGTGAGGTCCAAGCGTGCCTGGTCCTGGTCCAGCACGTCCTGGACGTCGAAGCATCGAAAGCGGTCCGTCTCGACCCGGTCCGTGCGCGGTCGGCCCGGCAGATACGCAGAGACGAAGTCGTCTAGATCGGTCTGGAGAAGTGGGTCATGCGCGGGCGCGGACTGCCGGCCCGAGCGCATGTCGTAAACCCAGACCTTGGCTGTCTGGGGGCGGTCGTCCGTGCGGTGTGCCGGTCGGTCGAAGAAGAGGACGTTCGCCCTGATCCCGCTGCTGTGGAAGATGCCGACAGGCAACCTGAGCACGGTATGGACGTCGAAGTGCTCGAGTAGATGCCGTCGCACGGTCTCGGCTGCGCTCCCGGCGAAAAGCATGCTGTCCGGTACAACAACGGCTGCACGACCCGGCGTCGCCGTAAGCGACATCACGTGTTGCAGGAAGTTGACCTGTTTGTCGATCGACCCGGTCACGAAGTCTGCTCGCGCGAGCGCGTCATATCGGGCGGTGCTGAAGGATCCGACCGGTACTGCTGCATGCCTGCCGAAAGGCGGGTGCGCAAGCACCAGTGAGGCTCGCCGCTCGGGCGGTTGAGCGAGAGCGTCGCCCACAGCGATCAGTGTCGGCTGCCCGGCAGAGGCGACGCTGTGCAGCAGCAGGTTCGCCGTCGCCAACCGAGCTGTGCTGGGCACCAGTTCGTTTCCCCGGATTTGCTGTGTGCGGTAGCGGACCCACTCTTCGGCGGTCGCGTGAGCCATATGATGCTGCATGAGGTACGCGTGCGCGCCGATCAGGAACCCGCCCGTACCGCAGGCCGGGTCGGTGATGGTGTCGGTCAGCTCCGGTTGGATCGCGTCGACAATGGCGTCGATGAGCGGACGAGGTGTGAAGTACTGGCCTGCGCCGCTCCTGACATCGTTCATCGCCCTCTCCAGGAGGGCGTCATAGGCGTCGCTCAAGACGTCAATGCCGTGCACGCTCCATGTGGACGCGTCGAAGAGGTCGCGCACAAGGCGGCGCAGCAACCCTGCGTCCTGGATATGGTTCTGCGCTCCTGCGAAGACACCATCCAGCATTGAACCGGTCCCATGACGCGATCGATAGTAAAGAACCTCGCTGAAATGGGCTCGAAGATCTTCTCCCTGCCGCTGGGTCAATGAGCCCCACCGGTACGGCTCAGGGGGAGCTGGCCAGCTTTCCCTGAGCCCGGTGAGAGGCGGACTTAGCCGTTCGTCCTCGAGCTTGAGCATGAGTAGATAGGTGAGCTGCTCGACAGCTTCCACGGTGGACAGCCCGCGGTCACACAGCACGGTGCAGTAGTCGACGAGTTTGTCGGCCAGTCTCGCCACCTTGCCGTTCGATACCGCCACTGGCTGGGAGAAGTGACGGGAGAAGGGAAGTGTGCCGGTCATAGCTCGAGCTCCAGCTGCACAGCGGCGATGTTGGTGTTGGGGTCCCGGGCGGCCGTCGGCCATAGGGTGGGCCTCTGGCCTGATCGTTGGATGCTGTCGTCCACCCGGTGCAGCGCCGGCTGGACTGGCAGCACGCCCTCTTGCTGCGGTGTGCCGACGCCAGCGGGACCGACGAACTGCCCGGTACAGGCCGCATCAGTAAGTGCTCGGCGCAACTGCTCCGACTTCTCCTGGGCCATCTCCACCTGGGCATAGAGTCGTTGTGCTCCCAGCGTCCAGGCGGTGGCTTTCTGCCCCAGCCGTTCCTGTTCGCCTGGAGGTGCGATGGGAATCGAGATGCCTCTCAAGCCAGCCTGAGAAATGTGTTGCATCGACGCGACGACGCCCCTGCTCCGTTGCGCGATCTGAGTGCGCACGTAGGTGGTGGCAAGCAGCCGTGCCAGCCAGCGCCCATCGACGTTTTCCTCTGGCACCAGCCGAAGACTCTTGTCGCTCAGGAGCAGGCGCCGGCGGCATGCTATGACTTGGACCGCCGCACCGACATGGTCAGGGGAGTTGGCGCGGCACAGCAAGACATCGCCAGCTCTGATCTCATGTCTCTCATCGATGGGTGCGCCGGCTCGAACAGCCTTGTTCTCGGTCTCCCGGAAGACGCCTCGTGTCATGGCGCTGGTCTTGATCACCCCCCACTCGTTATCCCGCGCGGGCCGCCTGTTGTACTCCAGTGACCGGCCCGCTTCGATCCTCTTGATGACATCGCCGAGCTGCCCCCAGGACCAGCCGGGAGGAAGATCTTCAAAGGGCGCATCACAGCACGGGGTCAGGGCATCATGGGCAGCGTCCTGCAGGAGTGTCACTCCTGCGGCCGCGCGACGCAGAGCCTCACCACCGCGATCCAGGCACCGGAGCCGTTCCCCCAGCATGTCGAGGATGCGATGCTGCTCCGCCAACGGCGGCAAGGGCAGTCTGATCTCATGCAGTGTGCGCATGGCCAGCGAGCGCATGCGGCCGCCGCCCGAAGCTGCATCGAGCTGGTCACGCACCTGGGAGGACTGCCACAGATGACCCAGATACTCAGGGTGCAGGATCTCGGGTCGCACTCGTACACGCACGATGCTGCTCGGAAGGGCCACCGGCGCGGACCCGTCCCCGATCAGCGCCCCGCGACCGAGCCGGTCCAGAGTCCCCGCGCTACGACAGATGAGAAAGTCGCCCTCACAGGCAAGAACCGGAGCCCCTCCCCCAGCACCCCTCACGCTCTCGTCGACATCTCTGCAGTCCACCCCTGCTGGGGACAGTGCCGTTGGACGCAGCACCTTCCATCGGCCGTTGGCTCCGTTCGCCTTCGATCGCCCGCTCGCCAGCGGGCTGCGCAAAACGTCGGCCAGCCGAATCTCCACCCAACCGGGAGGCAGCTCTAACTCCGCCAAAGCGAAATCCCCTCAACGCTCCCACGAGTGTCCGGCACGGCACCCCTGCAACCCAGCCCGAAACCAGCGCACTCACACCCGGCACGTCATATCGCCGCCCTACTGCACAACGTGCCCCTCTGTGGCGATAGCTCTCCGGGAGCTCACCAGGGTAGCCGTGACAATCATGCCTGAGAGGGACGGGCTGGAGCTGGAATCGGCCGTCCCTCGGAGTCGTCCTCATCCAGCGCGAGAGGGAATCAAGGGCAGGGAGCCGGGAGCCCCGGACCGTCACCGGGGCTCCCCGCGGCGCTGCAACAGCGGCCGTTCAGTTTTCTCAGTGGCGACCAGGCGGGACCGGCCTGCGTACGCGGCTGGTCGCCACGCGCAGCACGTCCCGCAAGGCGGTGGTCAGCTGGGCGGCGAGAAGATGCAGCTCCTCCAAGTCTTCGGTCTCGTCGTCGAGTACCTGACGTGCATGTTCCAGCAGTTGAGACGCCATACCGAGTTGGTACGCCTCGATGTGGTCTGCCAGGCGAGACACGTAGCCACCTTGGTCGTCGGTGCTCAGGTAGCACGGTTTGCCGTCCGGCCCCGCCCAGGGGAGGAGCCTCAGTTCGTCCCGTGTCGTCATCTCTGAGCTCGTCCCTCGGTGGCCTCGATGGCGGGCGCCAGCGGGCCGCTGGATGCAAAGTTCGTCACCGCGTCACCCCCAGGCCGAGACTGTTGAGACGCCGCGTGGCACACACAGCCGCAAGCCTCGTAGATCAACGGAAGGTCGACCGGTGCTGCATCCGGAGTGGACTCCGTGCAGGCCTGGTGCGTGCCGATCTGGCAAGCAGTCGAGCGATACGAGGTGGCTGAAGCGTCCGGGCGAAGAATCTGCCGCCGTGTGGGCATCAGTGAGCCCCCAGGCGTGCCGACCATGCGTCGGTCGGCAGGTAAGGAGCAATAGCGACCGTCGAGGGCCGTCGGGCGGCGCGCTCTTCGTGCACCAGTACATATGGGCGGACCAATGCAGCGTCCTCACCCCTGAGCGGGTGATGGTGACCCGGCTTAAGCACGGCCTGCCCCAGGACGAGCGTCGGCTCGTCAGACGCCGAGCGAGCTGGGGCGATCGGTGGCTGGGAGGGCCATAACGGGCGGCGGTGCCTGCCGCCCCCGGGGAAGTGCCGCGCTCTGGTGAGAGCCACGGCACGGCGGATACGGTTGAGCACGCTGGTCAGCTCCTATCGCTGATGGCTCGGTCCCCCGACATCGCCCGTCGTGGGGACCGCTTTGCGTACGACCGCCCAGAGGGTGCGGCCGTTCATGCTGGTGGCGAGGAGCCCGAACCGATCGGCCTCGGCCACCACCTCCAGGACCTCCCGCCATAAGTCGGCGGAGAGCGAGTCCGGCACCTCCGCCTCGACCGACGTGAACTGGTCGTGCTCCCCCACGCGCGCGGGAAGCCCGAGGTCGGACAGCCGGGCAGCGATGGCTGCCGTGCGATCTCCCGAAGCGGGCACAGGGCAGCCTCCGTCACCGGCGATCACTTTCAGTAAAGCTAGTTAACTAGGTTAGAGCTAGTGGACTAGATTTTCTATATGCCTGAGCAGCCGCCCTACCTCCGCATCGCCGACGAACTCCGGCGGCGCATCGCGGAGCACGTGTGGGAGCCGGGGGACCGGCTTCCCTCCCGCGCCCAGATCGGCCAGGATTGCGGCGTCGGCGAGAACGTGGTTCGTCGCGCGCAGGAGTTGCTGATCGCCCAGGGTGTGCTGGAGGGTCGCGCCGGATCAGGTACGTATGTCGCCGAGCCCCGGCAGCGGGTACGGGTTGTCCGTTCGTCGGCTCGCGAGCAGCCCGATGGGTCGCCGTTCCGCGCGGACATGAAGGCCATGGGCAAGCAAGGCGACTGGGAGAGCAGGACCGACGCCAAGGTGCCGTCCCCGGCCGACGTCGCGGCCCGACTGGGCATCGCCGAGGGCGACCTCTGCGTCCGGACTGCCTATGAGTTCCTGGCCGACGGCAGGCCGGTGCAGTTGTCCACGAGTTGGGAGCCGTACGACCTCACCGCCGGCACACTCGTCGTCCTCCCCGAGGGAGGCCCGCACGCAGGCGCGGGAGTCGTGAACCGCATGGCCGCGATTGGCGTCACCGTCAGCCACGCCGTCGAGCAGCCGGAGCCGAGGCAAGCGACCGCCGAGGAGGCGTCCCTACTCGGTATCCAGAAGGCCGCGCTCGTGACGCACATCCGGCGGACGTACTACAGCGACGACGGGCGGCCCGTGGAGACGGCGGACATCGTGGTGCCCGCCGCTCACTGCGAGATCGTCTACGAGATCCCGATCAACCGTCACTAGCCCTGCCCGCCCTCTGTCGAAGTCGAATGCGTGTCGAAAGCAGTTCGACGCGACGCCCGACACCGGAAAAGAAGCAGGTCAGCCGGGGCGGGACACCCGACCCACCAAGCGCCTTCTAAGCGCTTGGCCGCAGGTTCGAGTCCTGCCGGGGGCGCACACACCCTCTCCCTGCGGAAACGCGTGAGGGGTTCTTTGATGTCCGGATGCACATCGCTGTGAGACCAAGCGCCTTGACTGTCCACGCTCGTGGATACATACCCCGAGATCGGGGTTGCAGTTCGCGCCGACGGATGCCTGGCTACCGCTCCTCGTTCAGTACCTGGGCAGCCGCGCGTGGGTCCATGAGGTTGGACCACGCCTGTTCGGCCGGGAGCAGGTCCCGCTCTGGCAGGGCGTACTCCGGATACCAGCCCTCAGCCTCGCAGCCGGGGACGTTGCGCAGAATCAGCACGGTCAGGTTCGGCGGCACGGAGCCGGTGATCCGGACGGCGAGGTAGGTCTCATGGCCGTCGTCCGCGCGCACCTGGAGGCCAAGGGTGAAGGTGTCGAACTCGCGTGTGTGCTCACGGCCGTCGCGCAGCGTGGCGTGCGCCAGGTCCAGCAGAGTCGCCCGCAGGCGGCGCACGAAGCGGACACCAGCCTCGGCACGGTACCGGACATGGTCCTCGCGTTCGGGCAGGAGGTGAGCGGTGTGTGTCGCGGTCTTCAGCCCGTCGGAATGTTCCGCGTTGTAGCGAGCCCGGACGGCGCGGCCGTCGGCCTCCAGGGCTGCATAGAAGTCCTCGCCCGAGCCGTCCTCGCGCCGACCCGCCGCGACCAGCCACGGCAGATCGGCGTCCAGCCATACCGCGCCGCGCCATCGCTGCACCTTGACCTTGAACAACACCTGGTCGTCCACGGACCGGATGCGTTCGTGCTTGCCATCCTCGTCCGCGAACTGCTCGGATGCCTTGGCCAGCACCGGGTGGTCGATCTCGTCCAGCGGCACCGTGACCGGCGGCACCGCGAGGCACAAATCCTCGCGTAAGCAGCGCAGCGTCGGGCGGGCCGGGCGCAGCGGGCCGGGTCCGCTCATTCCTCGATTCCCCCGACCGCGTCGATCTCCTCCGCGGTCAGCCCGGTCAGCAGCATCACATCCGATTTCAGCGAGCCATCCAGCACACTGAGCGCCTCCACCATGCCGGACCGCAGATCCTCACGGCGCTGCTCCAGATACACCCGGACCGCCTCGGCCACCAGGTCCTTCTTCGTCAGCCCCAGGAAATGAGCGCCCTGGCTGATCAATTTGTCCGTCGCCGGGTCCACCTTCAGCGGGGACTGGCGCACCGACTTCGCCGCCGTCGTCATCGTCAACACCTCCGCCGCCATGGTACCCAAATACCTCACGGTGTAGTTGTTCCGGCGTCACCGCCGGCGAAACGCCCTGGCTCCGGCCGACGGCACGCGCCTCGCTACCCGAGACGACCATCGAGCAGGCATCCCGGAATCGTCAGCAAGCGCTTTGACGATTTTCGTTCGTAGGCGACCTGCGAACCCGCAGGTGAGCACATCGCTCAGGCCCGCGCACCTTCTAAGCGCTTGGCCACAGGTTCGAGTCCTGCCGGGGGCGCCTATAGCCTCTCACCTGCGAAAACGCGTGAGGGGCTCTTTTCGTGTCCGGATGTACATCGCTCTAGGGCAGGCGCCTTCACCTGTCCGCGATCGCGGGTAACGGTGTAGCACCGGGTAGCACGCCTTCGTATCGTGGACAGCATGACAGCGCAGCCGGAGATCACTCAGCGCGATCTGCGCACCCGCTCCAAAGAGATCATGGATGCCGTTCAGGGAGGACAGGCGTTCACCGTCACCCGCGACGGGCACCGTGTCGGCGAGCTGATCCCGCTCCGCCGCCGTCGCCGCTTCGTTCCCCGCGCCGAGTTCGCGGCCATGTCACGTACTGCCCCTGACATCTCGCTGGACGCCTTCCGCGACGACCAGGACACCGTCGTCGATCAGGAGTTGGACGACCCGTATGCCCGTTGAGCACGAGCAAGGCCTGCTCGACACCGACATCATGATCCTGCGCAAGTGGATCGACGCCGACGAGCTACCCGCGGAGATGGCCATCAGCGCCATCACCCTCGCGGAACTCTCCGCAGGCCCCCACCAGGTGCGCGGCGGCGAGCAGAGCGACTACGGCGAACACGCCGAGCGGGCCCGCCGCATGGACGTCCTGCAGCGTGCCGAAAATGAATTCGACCCCATCCCCTTCGACGTGGAGGCGGCCCGCATCTACGGCAGGATCTGCGCCGCCGTCGTCTCCACAGGCCGCAAGCCCCGTCGCCGTGTGGCCGACCTGATGATCGCCGCCGTCGCGGCCGCCGAGGGACTCCCCCTGTTCACCACCAACCCCGACGACTTCAAGGGCCTCGACGACTTGATCACCATCGTGCCCGTCACCCGGCCCGAGATCCGGCACGACCGGTAGTACCCCGTCCGCCCCTCCCCGCCCCGCCCTGCGCCGGAAACCAAGCTGGTTCCACTCCCGGTCCACGGACACCACCGCCCGTCACCAACTCACGTCACGCGAGACCTCGATCCGCACGGAGATGGCGCCCCGAGCCTCGATGCCGGCACGCGCCCATACAGTTGCCCGATGACGCCGATCAAGAAGTTCCAAGTCACCTTCGACTGCGCAGAACCCGAGCGGCTCGCTCGTTTCTGGTGCGAGGTGCTGGGGTACGTCATACCGCCGCCACCGGCGGGGTTTGCCACTTGGGACGATTTCACGCGCTCGCAGCCACCTGAGCAGCGGGATTCCTGGTTCGCCTGCGTCGATCCCTCAGGTGTGGGCCCGCGGCTGTACTTCCAGCGCGTCCCCGAGGGGAAGGCGGCCAAGAACCGGGTGCATCTTGATGTGCGGGTCGGCACCGGGCTCATGGGGGAAGAGCGCCTCGCCGCACTCGAGGCGGAATGCGCACGACTGGTCCCGCTCGGTGCGGTGCACGTGCGCACGCTGTACGACGGCCAAGATTCGTGTATCCCGATGCTGGACATCGAGGGCAACGAGTTCTGCATCGACTGAGAGGCTGAACGTGCCTTCGCCCTGTCCCGATGAGCCAGAGCGAAGGCACGGGGCGCGGTCATCAGCCAAAGGTCCCCGGGAAATGACGGCAAGCGCTTTGACGGCAGTCCGTCGCGAGCGACCAGCGAAGACGCAGGTGAGCACATCGCTCAACCCCTGACACCTTCTAAGCGCTTGGCCGCAGGTTCGAGACCTGCCGGGGGCGCAAGTCTCCGCCCTCCCCTTGGGGAGGGCTTTTTGCTGGTCAGGGCACATGCCAGCCGACCCGACGAAGCCCCGGACGCCCTCTTGATGATCAAGGGCGGGCTCCGGGGCCGTCCGGCTGTTGCCGGGCTTTCGCGGGTGGCCGTGTCGAATACGCGTCGAAGTTTCTGCGGGCCATGAGGTCAGTCAGCGCACGGCCGCTCGGGGAGATCTCCGGCAGCTGGTCACTCACGTCAAGACCGCGTCACCGCTACGGAAGACTCGGTTCAGGTGGTGGTCCAGGACTGCGGTCGCGGACTCCGGGCTGCGCTGGCCGACGAGGATGCTGGTGCCGAGTCCCGCAGACATGGCAAGCAGGCCGGCCGCCTCCAACCGTGCGTCCACACCGGGCTCGAGCAGCGCCGCTTCTTGCGCCTGCCGGAGGAGTTCGGTCAGCGCGTCTTCGGCGGCATCGGGGTTCTTGATGAAGGGCTGGGCTGCGAGCGCCGGGTCGTTCACGGCCAGAACCGCATATGACGTGTAGAGGTGGTGGAAGGTGCGGCTCTCGCCGTCTGTCGGTAGCGCCGCCATCAGCAGCGCCTTGACCATCGCGCGCGGACCAGGACTGTCTCCGGCGACCCGTAGACGGGCGGAGACCCGCTCCCCGAATCTCTCCGCCAGAAGCTCAAGCCCGAAGAGCAGCAACTTCTCCTTGGTCTGGAAGTAGTACTGCACCAGCCGCAGCGATACGCCCGCCTCCGCTGCCACATCGCGCATCCCGACGGCATGCAGTCCGCGTCGGTCGGCGACCCGGACGAGGGCCTCGGCGATCTCGGTGCGCCGTTCTGCGTGGTCCACGCGCTTGGGCATCGGCCGGTTCTCCCCTCCTGCTACGACTATCGCATCTTGATGATACAGCTGTACCAACTTCGTGGTACGTTCGTATCACAAAAATGAGACGCCGGAGGTGGCCATGCCCGAGACCGCTGCCCGACCCCGGGCCGATGTCGGCCGTTATGCGAGCGATGCCTGGCGGGATCGCTACTTCACGGCCTGCGACGCGGTGTACGCGATGGGGGCGCCCGCGCTCGCGGAAGAGGACGTGGAGACGTCCTTCGGTACGACTCACGTCTACCGCTATGGCCCCGCGAACGAGGCCGTCCGATCCCGAACCCCCGTCGTCCTGGTGCACGGGGCGGGCTCCTGTTCCGCCATGTGGTACCCGAACACCCCCGCTCTCAGCGCGGACCGCCCGGTCTACGCGATCGACACCTTGGGCGATCCCGGCCGCAGCGTGCAGCGCGAACCCATCCACCACCCCGAACATGCGGCGCAGTGGCTGGATGAGACGCTCGCCGGGCTCGGACTCGACCGCGTCCATCTCGTCGGCTCCTCCTACGGAGGCTGGCTTGCCCTGAACCAGGCGCACCGCGGGGCCGGTCGCCTCGCCTCGGTCACCTTGCTCGACCCCGGCGGCCTGGAGAAGGTGGGGTTGCGCTTCTTCGTCTGGATCTTCGCCAGCCTCTTCGCAACCTTCGCGCCCAAGGTGCTCCGTCCGCGACTCGCCGCCTGGCTCGAACAGCCGGTCCTCGTCGTGCCGGAGCTGCGCGCGATGATCAGAACGGCGGTTCGCGCCTACCGCATACGCCGTCCAGCGCCGCTTCCCCTGTCCGAGGAGGAGCTGTCCACCATCAGGACTCCGCTCTATCTGGTGCTCGGCAGGCGAAGCCTCCTCGTGCACCCGCAGCGGCAGGCAGAGCGTGTGCCGCGTCTGATCCCCGAAGCCCGAGCCGAGATCATCTCCAGCACGGGCCACGGGCCGCAGATCGACCACGCGGAGGAGATCAACCGCCGGATGCTGGACTTCATGGCCTCCGTCGACTGACAACCGCCCCGCCGACGGGCCAGGACAGTGACCAGGGACGGCCGGCCAGAGCCCGGGCCGGTAGCGCCCGGCCGGTTCGGCGTCGGCGGTGACCCCGAGGGGTTCGAGCAGCCCGGCCGCCACCCGTGCCTCCCGCTCCAGGCCCGGCACGCGGTACCCGGCGGACACCGCCCGCACCTCGGAGAACGCGTCCCGGGCGAGGGCCCGGGTGCGTGCCAGTTGCTCCTCGGCGCGCTGCGGATCGCTGCGGACGAGCCACCGGATCTGCTCGCTTCCCGGTCAGCGCCGCCGCACTGCCGACCGAGAGCCCGACGCCAGGTGGCGGAAGCCGGGGTGGCCGACGCGACGGAAGGCCAGGTGGTCCTGGCCGCCACCGTGGACGTGCGGGGCGCGATCGGGTCTGCGGGTGCCAAGGGGAGGCTTCCCGCGCCGTCCCCGAGGCGCGATCATGGCCCGGGGAACCGATCCACAGGCCGTGAAAGGGGCACGACGTGCGGCTGCGATGCGCTGTACTGGACGACTTCCAGCAGGTGGCGACCGAGGTCGCCGACTGGGCGGTGGTCGCGGACGACGTGGAGGTCGTGTCCTTCGACCGGCACATCGAGGGCGAGGACGACCTGACCGCGGCCCTGGCCGGTTTCGACATCGTGGTGACCCTGCGCGAACGCGTGCCGTTCCCCGGGTCGCTGATCGCCCGGCTGCCCCGGCTGAAACTGATCGTCGCCTCCGGCATGCGGAACTCGGTGATCGACTACGCGGCCGCCGAGGCGCACGGCGTCACCGTGTGCGGCACGGCCAGTTCCTCCACCCCGCCGGTCGAACTGACCTGGGCCCTGCTGCTCGGTCTCGCCCGCGGCATCGTCGAGGAGAGCAACGCGCTGCGCTCGGGCGGCCCCTGGCAGAGCACCGTCGGCGCCGATCTGCACGGCCGGTGTCTCGGTCTGCTCGGCCTGGGGAAGATCGGCAGCCGTGTCGCGCGGATCGGGCTCGCCTTCGGCATGCGGGTGAGCGCCTGGAGTCAGAACCTCACCCGGGAGCGCGCCGACGAGGTGGGCGTGGAACTCGCCGGTTCCAAGGAGGAACTGCTCGCGGACAGTGACTTCGTGTCCGTGCACCTCGCCCTCGGCGACCGCACCCGCGGCCTGCTCGGCCGGGCAGAACTCGCCCTCCTCAAACCGACCGCCTACCTGATCAACACCTCGCGGGCGGCGATCGTCGACCAGGACGCCCTCCTGGACGCCCTGCACGCGGGGCGGATCGCCGGCGCCGGCGTGGACGTCTTCGACGTCGAGCCCCTCCCCGCGGACCACCCGATGCGAACGGCACCCCGCCTCCTCGCCACCCCGCACCTCGGCTACGTCTCCCGCGCCAACTACGCGACGTACTACGGCCACGCCGTCGAGGACATCCGCGCGTTCCTCGACGGCACACCTGTGCGACGGCTCCCCTGAACGTCCCTGACCGCCCCTGACACCCTCGTGGCCGTCCAGGACGGGTGATCCGGCCATGATCGCCGTGACCACCCGTGCACGGGCGCGTTGAACGGGAAGCACGGCGGCGCCACCTGCCGCCGTGCTCACCGAGTCAGAAGGAGAACGTGATGTCTCGCATCGCGAAGGCAACCGGTGTCGCGCTCGGCACGGGTGCCGTGGTCCTCAGCGGGGCCGGCCTGGCCATGGCCGACGCGGGCGCCCAGGGCACGGCCGTCGGGTCGCCGGGCGTCCTCTCGGGCAACGTCGTCCAGGTCCCGATCCACATCCCGGTCAACGTGTGCGGCAACACCGTCAACGTCATCGGCCTGCTCAACCCGGCGTTCGGCAACGAGTGCGAGAACAAGAGCGAGCACCAGGGCCACCCGGGTGGCTACGGGTACGGCAACTGATCACACGCACCACCCCGTGCACCACGCGGAGAGCCCTGGCACCTCGAGCGCCGGGGCTCTCCTCGTGTACCCGGAGTCTCACGCGTACCGGTAGATCCGTGCGTGGTCCTCCAGCTGATCCGGTGTCATGTCCCACGGCGGCAGCTTCTCGTGCCGCGCCACGACCCGCCGGTACTGCGCACTGCCCGGAGCGGGCGGCTTCGCCGGCAGATAGCGGTGCTCGCGGTGCCGCCGCTGCCAGCGGGACCACACCAGGTCGATGAAGGCGTGGTGCATCCAGAACACCGGGTCGTTGACGGATGCGCCGCCGACCATGGCCCCGCCGACCCAGCGGTGCACCCGGTTGTGGTTCTGCCAGGAGGCGCTGCCCCGGCCGCTTCCCCATCCCTCCAGCTTGTTGCGGAAGCCCCTGGCGACCGTCGAGTCCCAGGGGGAGGCGTCGTAGACCGGGTCCTTCAGGGCGCGTTCCAGCTCGGCCTTGGTCGGCAGCTGGATCGGGTCGCGGGCACGGCCCAGGTCCCGGGTGAGGAACTCCTCGTCGGTCACGCCCTCCTTGATCTTCCAGTTGCCCTCCGCGTAGGCGAACGGCCCAGTCATCACCTGACGGTCGGAGCGCCGCCCGGTGCCGCCGAGGAGGTCCGCGGTCCAGGGCGCGGACGTGGTCGTGCGGTCGCGCGTCCAGTCCCAGTACGGCACCGACACCGACGCGTCGACCCGGCGCAGCGCCTTCTCCAGGTCCAGCAGGAACTGCCGGTGCCAAGGCAGGAAGGAGGGCGCCATGTGGGCCGTGCGCAGGCCGTTCTCGCCGTCGGAGGTGTAGTACTCGATGTGGGTGCGGACGAACTCGTCGTACTCGCCGCGCCGTTTCACCTCCAGCATCGCCTTCACGAAGCGGCGCTTCTCGGTGCGGGTGAGGGTGCTGACGTCCTTACGCGTGTACGCCATGGGCTCCCCCGTCCAGGTGTCCCGGGGCGTGGGCGGGCAGGTCGCGCAGGTGCCGCCCCGGGCCCAGTTCGTCGACGGCGGCGCGGGTGGCCGCCAGCGGGGTGGGGTAGGAGCGGTAGTGGTCGACCATGCTCAGCCAGCTGCCGTCGGCGCGGCGCATCAGGTGCAGCGGCCGGCCGTCCACGGTGACGTGCCAGTCCTCGTCACCGGCCTGCTGCTCCGGGGAGGGGATCGGCACGCCGCGGATGAGGCGGCCCCGATAGGTCTCCTCGAACATGCCGTCGCCGGCCCGCACGTCCGTGTTCTTGCCGTCGGTCTCCTCGGGCCAGGCGGCCACGGCGAGGGGGGTGAGCGCGGCGCCGGCGGCCACGGCCATCAGCCCCCGCAACACTCCCCGCCGGGTGCCTCTGGCATCCCCGTCTCCCGCCGCTCCCACCGGTACTCCACCGACGCCTACGACCATGTCGTGCTCCTCGTTCCGCTCGGGTTGTCACTGCGGTAACAGCCCGAAGGCCCCCGCGGTCACCACCGCGGGGGCCACACGAGAACACCCGGTGCGATCCGGCGTCCTACAGGCCGGGGCCGATGCCCAGGTCCGCGGTCGGCACCGTCTGCACCAGCGGGGCCAGTACGCCCACCTGCGGGAGCTTGGCCTCGGGCAGGCCGAAGCCGTCGGCGCTGGGCGAGGTGAGCGGGGCGTCGACGGAGGCGCCCGGGGCCAGCGTCCGCAGGTCGGAGGCGGGCGCGTCGACGCCGACGTGGTCGAAGCCGGTGCCGAGGATGTGCGGCAGGGGTGCGCGCAGGTCCGCGCCGGGCAGGCCACCGTGGACGGGCAGCTGCGGGACGGCGCGCTCGGGGAGGAGCCGGCCCTCGACGTAGCGGGGCCCCTCGGGCGAGCCCGGCACCGGCACGGGGAGCTGCCCGGTGGCCTCGGGCAGTTCCACGTCGAGCGCCTTCTCGGCACCGCCCAGCGGCAGGGGGACGGGGACCGTGCCGACCGCGGCGGCGGGGGTGGCGGCGGCACCGGCCGCGGCCGCCACACACGTGATCACTGCGGCGAGGGTTCCTCGGGTGGTCGACTTCATCTGGGGTACGGTCCCTTTCGCGTGTCGGGGGCTCAGCGTGCGTACCGAGTAACGAGCCGGGGAACCGCACCAGCGCACAATTCCCCCGACTGCCGCAGTAATACGACGGACCGGCCCCGCCTTCCGACGGGTGTGCGTCAGCTCGTCCAGAAGTCCCACCAGCGCGTGAGGACCAGCATGCCGACGACGCCGAGGTGCAGCACCGGCGGCACCCAGGTGAACTCGTCGAGGAAGCGGCGCACCGCCCCGGGCGCGGGCAGGAACCCCTGGCGCACGGCGAACGACGTCACGTACCAGAACAGGGGGATCGTCGCGGCCCACGCCAGACAGCACCACAGGCACAGCGCGTTGATCCGGTACAGCGACTCGAACTGGAGCCACGTCACGAAGCCGACGCCGAACAGGCATCCGGCGTCGAAGGCCAGCCAGTACCAGCGGGGGAAGCGGGCGCCGGCGAGCAGGCTCAGGCCGACGCAGATCACGACGCCGTAGGCGACCAGTCCCAGCATCGGGTTGGGGAACCCGAAGGCCTCGGCCTGGTCGCTCTCCAGGACGCTGCCGCAGGACACCACCGGGTTCAGGCTGCAACCGGGCGTGAAGTCCGGGTCCTCGAGCAGCTTGAACTTGTCGAGGGTGATGATCCAGGACGCCAGCAGCCCGGCCGCGCCGGTGACGACGAGCAGCAGGGCGAACGCCCGGCCGGCGCCCGCCGTGCGCGCTCCGGCGGGCGCGGGCGGGGTCACTTCGGCAGCGGAAGACCGCCGAGGAGCCCGCCGTTCGAGTTGAGCTGGGTGGTCGCCTGCTTGACGGTGCTGAGCATCGAGTCCTCGTTCTCGGTGTCGAGCGCGTTGGACTGGTGCTTGAGCGGCATCGGGTCGATGGGCTCCCTGGTGAGCGCGTTGACGGCGCCGTTGAGGCTGGTGGGGGTGACGTTGGCGGGGTCGTAGGCGGCGTGCGCGGGTGCGGCGGCACCGGCGACGACGAGGGAACCGGCAACGACGGCGGCGGCCTTCAGGGACTTCATCGAGAATCCTTTCTTCGGCGACGGATGTCACCGGCGGGGAATTCGGACGCCGTGCCTAACGATGCCCGTGCGGAGCGGAAACCCCGTCGCCGGAACCTCATATGAGTCGCTGAACAGAAGTCGTGCCGGTCCGGGAGGGCCGGCACGACGACCGCCGGGGCGGGCGCGGCTCAGGGGGCCTTCGGCAGGGAGGGCAGTCCGGCCAGGTCGGGGGCGGGCAGTTCGCTGCCGACGAGCGTCGCTGCGACGGCGTTGACGAGCCCGGCGACGACCGCGTTGACGGCCGGGGTGACCTGGGCCGCGTCGTCGGAGGTGACGGCCTTGACCAGCCCGTCGGTCGCCTTCTCCAGGGCCGTCAGCGCCTCGCCCGCGAGGCCCTCGGGCAGCTCGGCCCGGCCGTCGACGGGGGCGGGCAGCGTGCTGGCCTGCGGGAGCGGGCTGCTCGGGGCGGTGGTGCCCGGCGCGGTCGCCGGGGACGCGGCGTGCGCGGTCGCGTGGTCGATGGCGTCCTGCACCGAGGTGCTCAGCTTGGCCGCCTGCGAGTGCGGCAGCTGGCCGCCGTCGGCCTTGAGTACGGCGGTCAGCAGATCGGTGACCGGGACGACGACGCCGCCGAGGTCACCCAGGCTCTCGACCTGGCCGAGCAGTGCGTCCGCGTCGGGGACGGGAGCCCGGGAGGCCGCGTGGGTGTGGTCCGGGGCGGATGCGCTGTCGGCGGCCACGGCCGCGGGCCCGGTGACCCCGAGCAGCAGCGTGGCGCAGAGCGCGGAGGTCGCGATTCGCCGTGCGGGCAGACGCATGGGGGTTCCTTTCGGTGGTGCGTCGGATCTTGTGCCCACCGTGCGAGCGGCCACAACGCTCCGCAACCGAGCGAACGCCCCAGGTCAGCGCCCCTGCTCCCGGGTTCGCGGCGTCCCCCCTGGTGAGGCGGCGTGCGCGAGGCCCGTCCATCGGGCGGCGCGCCCGCCCCCGTTCGGGGCAACGGCGAACCGGCCGTTCTCCCGCGTGGTCCCGCGGGAGAACGGCCGGTCAGGGTTTCGAGGCGACGTCAGTCGTTCTCGCACTCGTTGCCGAACGCCGGGTTCAGCAGGCCGATGATGTCGACCGTGTTGCCGCAGACGTTGACCGGGATGTGCAGCGGAACCTGGACGACGTTGCCCGACAGCACGCCCGGGGAGTGGGCGGCGGCGGCCTGCGCGCCGCTGTCGGCGGCGGCGATGCCGGTGCTGCCCGCGACAGCGGCAGCGGCAGCGGAGGTCAGGACCAGGCCCTTCGCGATACGCGACATGGAGAGGTGCTCCTTGGGGGTTGACACAAACATCCGGGCGGATGCCCGGCGCTGTGTCAACGCGTGGCGTGCACGCGAGTTGTGCCGCCAAAGGAGTGATCTCGCCGGAGGGCCCGTCTTCACCGTTCCGACACACACGCCCGGTTTTGAAGGAAGAGTACGGATAGCGTCTAGAGTCGCAAACCTCTCAACACACCCCTACGGCAAGCAAATCGCACTCAGGGACGAGGGGGGACACCACGGTCCGCGAAGCCCTCCGGTGCGGTGGTGACCAGGTGGCCGTCCGGCTCGTTTCCCAGCGGGACGCGGCGTGCGCCGGGCGTGCTCTTCGGCGCTGTCGGCACCCGGCAGTTCAGGCGCGTTCCCGCCGTCCCGAGCGCCATCCGTGAGCGAGGAATACCGCGCATGCACCTGTCACCGACCGCCCCTCCGCCACGTGTCCTCCACGTCACGCAACCCGTGGACGGCGGGGTCGCCCGCGTCGTGACGGACCTGGCCGGGGCGCAGCTCGCCGCGGGCCTGCACGTCACGGTCGCCTGCCCCGACAGCCCCCTCGCGGCCCGGCTCGCGGACGTCGGCGCGGACGTGCGGCACTGGGCTGCCACCCGTGCGCCGGGGCCGTCCCTCGCGGACGAGGCGCGACGGCTCGCCCGGATCGTCGAGGACGTCCGGCCCTGCCTCGTGCACGCGCACAGCGCGAAGGCCGGGCTGGCCGGACGGCTCGCCGTGCGGGGCCGGATCCCGACCGTGTTCCAGCCGCACGCCTGGTCGTTCGAGGCCGTGGACGGCGTCACCGCGGCTCTCGCCCGCGGCTGGGAGCGGTGGGGGGCCCGGTGGGCCGCACGGGTGGTGTGCGTGAGCGAGGCGGAGCGTCGGCGCGGGGTGGAGGCCGGGGTGCGGGGGCGGTGGAGCGTCGTCCCCAACGGGATCGACGTCGAGCGCTTCCGGCCGGCCGACGCGGATGCCGTACGGGCGCGGCTGCTGCCGGACGGTGACCCGCGCGGGCCGCTCGTGGTGTGCGTCGGGCGGCTGTGCCGGCAGAAGGGGCAGGACGTCCTGCTCACGGCGTGGGAGTCCGTGCTGCGGCGGGTGCCCGGGGCGCGGCTGGCGCTGGTCGGCGACGGACCGGACCACGGTCGGCTGCGGGCCATGGCCCCCCGCTCCGTGCTGTTCGCGGGGGACGTCGCCGACGTCGTGCCCTGGTACCAGGCGGCCGATCTGGTCGTCCTGCCGTCGCGCTGGGAGGGCATGGCGCTGGCCCCGTTGGAGGCCATGGCGTGCGGGCGGCCGGTGGTGGTGACGGACGTCGGCGGGGCCCGGGAGAGCCTGCCGCCGGATCTCCTGCCGCACTGCCTGGTCCCCGCCCTGGCCCCGGCGGCACTGGCCGCGGCCGTCGCGGGGCTGCTGCTCGACCCGCCGCTGCGCACCGCGCTCGGCGACCAGGGGCGGCGGCACGTCCTGTCCACGCACGACGTGCGCCGCACGGCTCAGGCGGTCGCGGACGTGTACCGCGAACTCCTGGACGCGCACGCCGTGTCCACCGAGCGCAGGGAGTCTGTCGCCTCGTGACCGCGGAAAGCACCGTTCCCACTTCGACCGGGCCCTCGCGGGATCCCGGATATCCGCCCGTGTCGGTCCTGCCGCCGCGCGGCGCCGCGGCGGGCTTCCGCTTCCCCGACCGGCGCCCGCCGGTCCGGCCCGTGTCGCCGCTGCCGCTGCTCGCCGCGGACGGCACCGCCGCGGTGCTGGGCGGACTGGCGCTCTCCGGTGCCCAGCGCCACCCGCTGCTGCTCGCGGTGCTGGTGGTCGCCTCGCTGCTGTTGCGCCCGCCCCGGCCCGGGCGCGTGCCGGCCGTGCTGGACGAACTGCCCGCGGTGAGCGGCCGGGTCGCGGTGGCCTGGCTGGCGCTCGCGGCGTTCGTGGCGGCGTACACCCCTCAGCACGTGCTCTCCGCTTCGACGCTGCTCGCCGGTTTCGCGCTCCAGACGGCGGCGAGCTGTGCCGGGCGCGGCGCGGTGCACGCCTGCCGGCGCGCCGAGCTGCTGCACCGGCCGCAGGCCGCGCTGGTGGTCGGGCCCGCCGGGACCGCGCAGCGGGTGGCCGCGGCCGTGCTGCGGCATCCGCGGGACGGCGTACGGCCGGTGGGCGTCGTCACCGACGAGCCGGACGGCATCGCAGGGCTGCCCGTGCTGACCACGGGCGAGGAGGTGCAGCGGGCGCTCATCCAGAACGGGGTGCGCGAGGTGCTGGCCGTGCCCCCCTCCGTGCGGGCCGGGCAGGGGCCGCTGCTGCGGGCGCTGGCCGAGTCGGGCTGCACGGTGTGGGAGGTCGACCCGGACGTGCCGTCGTTCCGGACGGGTGACCGGCTCGCCGGGTTCTCCTGCCGGCGGCTGGACCTCGGGACGGGGCGGCGCGGCAGGACCGGCAAACGGGTGCTGGACGTCGTGGTGTCGGGGACGCTGCTCCTCCTGGTCAGCCCGTGGCTGCTGCTGTGCGCGGCGGTGCTGCGGATGAGCGAGGGGCCGGGGGTCGTCTTCCGGCAGGAGCGGATCGGCAAGGACGGGCGCCCCTTCACGCTGCTGAAGTTCCGCACCCATCGCCCGGTCGACGCGCACGAGTCGGCGACCCGCTGGAGCGTGGCGAACGAACGCCAGATGTCGTGGTTCTGCCGCTTCCTGCGCCGCACCTCCCTCGACGAGCTGCTCCAGCTGTGGAACGTCCTGCGCGGCGACATGAGCCTGGTCGGACCGCGTCCCGAACGCCCGTACTTCGTCGCGCAGTTCGGCCAGACCCACCCGGGCTACTCCGCTCGCCACCGGGTGCGCACCGGCATCACCGGACTCGCCCAGGTGCACGGGCTGCGCGGGGACACCTCGATCGAGGACCGGGCCCGGTTCGACAACGCCTACATCGACGACTGGTCGCTGTGGCAGGACATCTGCATCGTCCTGCGTACGGCGGCCGCGCTCGTGCGTCCGACGGGGAGCTGAGCGCGGATGACCCGGATCGGGGCCCAGGCGCCCGTCCTCGCGCTGCTCGCCGTCGTGGTCCTGCTCGCCCTGCCACTGGCGCCGGGCGGCGAGGGCGGCGCCGGACCGGCCGACGCGGTGTCCGCGCTGGTCGTGCTGTTCTGCGCGGTGCGCCTGGTACGGGAGCGGCGGCGGCCCCTGTCCCGTACGGCCGCCGTGGTGCTGGGACTTCCGGTGCTCGGCGTGGCCGTCGCCGCCGTGGGTGCGGTGTCGCCGGGCGAGGGGCTCGCCGGCCTCGGCCGCTATCTCCAGATCTTCGTACTGGTCCCGGCCGCCGTGCTGCTGCTGGTCCGGGGCCAGGGCGACTTCCGGTTGCTGGCCTGGGCGTTCGTGGGGCTCGCGGTGTGGCAGGGGGCGGTCGGCGTGCACCAGTACGTGACCGGGACGGGTGCCTCGTACCAGGGGCGTCCGGTGCGGGCCGTGGGCACGTTCGGCGCGCAGGACGTGATGGGGATGGCCACGGTCGTCTCTCTCGGGCTGGTGTGCGCGGTGGGGCTGGCACTGGGCAGTGCGCCGGTGCGGCAGCGGGTCGTCGCCCTCGCCTGCGTGCTGGTGCTGCTGCCGCCGCTCGCCCTGTCGTTCAGCCGCGGGGCGTGGATCGCGACGGCGGTGACGTGCGCGGCGCAGCTCCTCCTGGGCGGGCTGCGGCGGGCCTTCGCGACCGGGGCCGTGGTGGCCGCGGCGGGCGTGATCCTGGTGGGCGGCTTCGGCGTCGGTACGGCGATGCTGCAGGAGCGGATCAGCAGCATCACGCAGGTCGCCGACGCACCCGACCAGTCGGTGACCGACCGGTACACCATGTGGGCGGCGGCGACCGGGATGTGGAGCGAGCACCCGCTGACCGGTGTGGGCCTGAAGGGCTTCCCCGAACACCGCGACTCCCACGCCTCGTTGGCCCTCTCGGCGGGCAGCGACACGGAGGGCGCGGGCGCGGCCTTCCGCAAGCAGCCGCTGCTCTCCCCGCACAACATGTATCTGCTGATCCTGGCCGAGCAGGGGCTGCTCGGGCTCCTCGCGCTGGTGGGCAGCTGGCTGGCCCTCCTCCTGTGCGCGGTGCGCGCCCTGTGGCGGACCCGGCGGGCCCGCGCACCGGGCCTGGACTGCGGCCTGGTCGCCTGCGGCCTGCTGGTCTGGCAGCTGACGGACTTCGCCTACGCGGACATCGGGGGCCCGTCCACCGTCCTGACGGCGATGTGCTTCGGGCTGACGGCGTGGTGGGGCCTGGCGGCCCCGGCCGGCCCGGCGACGACCGGCCACGACCGGCCCGGCCCGACCGCACGGGATCTGCCGGAGGAGGCACGGACCCGATGACGGTGACACCGGAACACACGAACACGGACGGCGGACCGACGCTCCCCCGGCCCACGAACGGGGCGACCGTTCCCCGGGCCGCCGCCGCACACGAGCCTCCGGCCGTTCCAGCGGCAGTGGCCGGCACCGGGGCTCCGGCCGCCGGGCCGGCCACACCGTCCGAGGCCCCCCAGCCCTCCCCCGCGGACGCCCCCGTCACCCGCGGGTTCCTCGCCCGGGCCGCCCTCCTCACCGCTGGTCTCTCCTTCGCCGGGGCCCTGCTCGGGCTCGTGCGGGATCAGGCGCTGGCGCGGATGTTCGGGGCCGGGAGTGCGACGGACGCGTTCCTCGTGGCGTGGACCGTGCCGGAGTTCGCCGCCACGCTGCTCATCGAGGACGGGCTGGCCATCGCGCTGATCCCGGCGTTCGCCCTGGCCCTGGCCCGGCGGGCGCGGGGTGCGCCCGGCGACCCGGTCCGGACGCTGGTCGCCGGTACGCTGCCCCGGCTGGCGCTGGCCTTCGCCGGTGCCGCCGCGCTGCTGGCCGCGTTCGCCCCGCAGGTCGTGCGCGTCCTGGCCCCGGGCCTGCCCGACCCGGCGCTCGCCGTGGACTGCACCCGGCTCACCTCCACCTGCGTGCTGACCTTCGGCCTCGCCGGGTACTGCAGCGCGGCCCTGCGCGCCCACCGCCGGTTCCTCGCCCCGGCGGCCATCTACGTCGTCTACAACGCCGGCATCATCACCGTCGTCCTCACCCTCGGCGCACGGTGGGGCGTGCGCGCGGCGGCGGCCGGGGTGGCGATCGGCGGCTGTCTGATGGTCATGGCGCAACTGCCCGTTTTGGGGCGCCTGCTGCGGGTGCGACCGGTGGCCGAGGCCGACGGCGAGGAGAGCGGCGGCCGCCCCGTCGGGGTCGCGCTGCTCGCCGCCGTGCTGCTGTTCGCGCTGTGCCGGCAGTCCCAGGTGCTGATCGAGCGGTTCCTCGGCTCCACGCTGCCCTCCGGCGCCATCTCGCACCTGAACTACGCGCAGAAGATCGCCCAGATCCCCATGACCCTGTCGCTGATGCTGTGCACGGTCACCTTCCCGGTGGTCGCGCGCGCCCTGGCCGACGGGGACACCGAGCGGGCCCGGGACCGGGTGGAGCGGGACCTGGCCCTGGCCGCGAGCATGGTGCTGGCCGGTGCGTCGGTCGTCGTGGCCTGCGCCCCGCAGATCGTCGAACTGCTCTTCCAGCGCGGCGCGTTCACCGGCGAGGACACGGCCTCGACGGTCCGGGTGATGCGCGTGTACGCCTTCGGGCTGCTCGCGCACACCCTGGTCGGCGCACTGATCCGCTCATACTTCTCGGCGGGGCGCGTCACCTGGTACCCGCTCGGCGCGATGGCCGTGGGGCTCGCCGTCACCGCCGGGATCGGCGCGTCTGCGGTGGGCCCCTGGGGCGTCATGGGCATCGCCGCCGCCAACGCCGTCGGCATCACCGTCACCGCCGCCCTGCTGCTCGCCGGCATGGGTCCGCGCAGCATCCCGATCCGCACCCGGCGCGTACTGGCCGAGCTGTCCAGGCCGTTGGCCGCGGCGGCCGTCGCCACGCCCGCGGGCGCCTGGGCCGCGGGCCGGGCGGACACGCCCGTCCCCTCTCTTGTCGCCGGCGGGCTCACCATCGCCGCCGTCTTCCTCCTGCTCGGCCGGGCCCTGGGCGACCAGGGCTGCGTCACCGCGCTGGCATCCCTCCGTTCCGTCTCACGAAGGCTCCCTCATGGCCGCTCCCGTTGACTCCCCGGACACCGGCACCCGCACCAGACCCGGTCCGGCCCTGTTCGTGCCGATGTACCACTCCGTCGCCGACCCCACGGACGACCCCTACCGCATCACGGTCACGCCCGAGCGGCTGGACCGGCAGCTGGGCTGGTTCCGGCGGCGCGGGCTGCGGGGCGTGTCCATGACCGAGTTGCTCGCCGCCCGGGCCCGGGGCGAGGGCCGCGGCCTGGTCGGGCTGACCTTCGACGACGGCTACGCCGACTTCGTCTCCGAGGCCCTGCCCGTCCTGCGCCGGCACGACTGCGGCGCCACCCTGTTCGTGCTGCCGGGCCGGCTCGGCGGCGACAACGCCTGGGACCCGCTGGGCCCGCGCAAGCGCCTCCTGACCGCCGACGGCGTCCGGCAGGCCGCCGCCGAGGGCATCGAGATCGGTTCGCACGGCCTCACGCACGTCGACCTGACCAAGGCGGACGACGTCACCCTGAAGTCGGAGACCGAGGGCAGCAGGACGGTGCTCGCGGAGCTGACGGGCGCCGTACCGGCCGGCTTCTGCTACCCGTACGGCACGCTCGACCAGCGGGCCGTCGACGCCGTACGGGAGGCCGGTTACGCGTACGCCTGCGCCATCGACCCCGGCCCGCTCGGCGGCCCGCACGCCCTGCCCCGGGTGCACATCGGCCAGAACGACACCGCCGTACGGCTGTTCCTGAAGTACCGGCTGCACCGGTTGCGCCGCCGACCCGTCGTGGAGCCGCGGTGAAGGCCCTGCACATCATCACCGGCCTGGGCGTGGGCGGGGCCGAGCAGCAACTGCGGCTGCTGCTGCGGCATCTGCCCCTCGACTGCGACGTGGTGACCCTGACCAACCCGGGCACCGTGGCCGCCGGACTGGCCGCCGACGGGGTGCGGGTCCTGGACCTCGGCATGGCGGGCAACCGGGACCTGGGCGCGCTGCCCCGCCTGGTGCGGGTCATCCGCTCGGGCGGCTACCAGCTCGTGCACACCCATCTCTACCGGGCCTGCCTCTACGGCCGGATCGCCGCGCGCCTCGCGGGCGTCCGGGCGGTCGTGGCCACCGAGCATTCCCTCGGCGACTCGCAGATGGAGGGCCGCCCGCTGAACGCCGGGGTGCGTGCCCTGTACCTGGCGGGCGAGCGGCTGGGCCGTACGACGGTCGCGGTCTCCCCCACGGTCGCCGAGCGGCTGAAGCGCTGGGGCGTGCCCGGGCCGCGGATCGAGGTCGTGCCCAACGGCATCGACGTGGCCCGCTTCCGCTTCGACGCGGCCCGCCGCCACGACACCCGCCGCCGGCTCGGCCTGCCGGACGACGCCTACGTCATCGGCGCCGTGGGCCGCCTCGCCCCGGGCAAGCGCTTCGGCGCGCTGATCCGCGCGCTCGCGCAACTCCCCGAGGACCACTGGCTGCTGCTGGTCGGCGGTGGACCGGAGGAGGACGTGCTGCGCCGCACCGCCCGTGCGGCCGGGGTCGCCGACCGGGTGCTGTTCACCGGTGAGCGCCCCTGCGTCCCGGACGGCACGCCCGGCCCCGATCTGCCGTCGCTGACCTGCGCGATGGACGTCCTCGCCTCACCGTCCCCCGAGGAGGCCTTCGGCCTGGCGATCGTGGAGGCCCTGGCGTCCGGCCTGCCGGTGCTCTACGCCTCCTGCCCGGCCCTGGAGGACCTGCCGCCGTCCGCGGCGCCCGCCGCCCGGCGCGTCACCGGCGGTCCCGGCGCCTACGCCCGTGCCGTGACGGAGGTACGCCGCCAGGGCCCCGCACCACGCACGGCTCCCGAGGCCGCCCGCCACTACTGCATCACCCGCAGCGCCGCCCGGCTCATGGACGTGTACGCCGCCGCGGTCTCCCGTCCCCCGTCCCCCTCCCTCCAGGAAGCCCGCACCTCATGACCGACACCCCCGCAAGGCAGCACCGCCAGGTCACCGCCCGCTCCAGAGCCCTGCCCCCCTGGTCCCTGCTCGCGGCCGGGGCCGTGGCAGGCGGTCTGCTGGGCGGCACGTACGGCCTGGTCAGGACACCGGCGTACACGGCGACCAGCTATGTCGTCGCCGTGCCGACGGAGAAGTCCGACACGGCCACCGCCCTCGGTTTCGCCCAGGTGTACGGCCGGGTCGCCCCCCAGCTCGCGGTGCTCGGCGACGCCCAGGTGTGGGCGGGCGTGCCCGTGCAGACGCTGCGGGACAACGTGCGGACGGCGACCTCGCCGGACGCGCCGATGGTGTCGGTCACGGCCACCTCCTCCCGCCCGGACGAGGCAGCCGACATGGCCAACGCCGTGGCCCGCGCGCTGACCCGGCACGCGGGCGACACCGAGCAGTCCACCCATGTCGAACTCCAGCAGTTCGCCCGGGCGGTGCGGCCCACCGAGCCGTCCTCCGCGTCGGCGGCGGTGACGGGGCTGGTGGGCGCGAGCGCGGGCGCTCTGCTGGGCGGTCTGGCGGTGCTGGTCCGGCCGCGGCGGGCCGCCGACCGCGCCGGGCGGCCCGCCGCCGTGCCCGGTCCGGCCGTCGCCGCCGGCACTCACGGCCAGCTGTGACCTACACGGCGGAACTGGTCACCGACGAGCGGGCCTTCGCGGGCCTGGCCGCCGACTGGGACCGGCTGTACCGGCGGTGCGCGTCCGCCACCCCGTTCCAGAGCCACACCTGGCTGCACTCGTGGTGGCAGTCGTACGGCGGACGCGGCCGGCTGCGGCTGGTGCTGGTGCGGCACGGCGGCGACCTCGTCGCGGCGGCCCCGCTGATGCGCGTACGGCGTCCGCTCCCGGCCCTGGTGCCGCTCGGCGGGGCGATCTCCGACTACGGGGACGTGCTGCTGGACGACGAGCACGGCGAGGGGGCGCTGGCCGCGCTCACCGGCGCGCTAGCGGCCGCCGCCCGGGCGGCGCTGATCGACCTGCGCGAGGTACGGCCGGGCGGTGCGGCCGAGCAGGTCTACGAGCAGTGGTCCGGGCCCCGGAGCCGAGTGAACGACTCGGTGTGCCTGGAGTTGCCGGCCGGGCCGATGGGCGAGCTGCTCGCCCGGCTCCCGGCGAAGACCCACCAGCGGCTGCGCGCCAAGCTGCGCAAGCTGGACGCGCTCGGCATCCAGCGGCGTGTCGTCTCCCCCGGGGAGGTGGAGACGGCACTGCTGCGGCTGCTGGAGCTGCACCGGTTGCAGTGGCAGGGCCGGAAGGTGACGTCGGAGCACCTGCGGGCACGCTTCCGTGAGCATCTGGTGCGGTCGGTCGGGCCGATGGTGCGCGCCGGCGACGCGGTGGTCACCGAGTTCCGGCTCGACGACGAGGTCGTGGCGGTGGACGTGACCCTGCTCTCGCCCCTGCTCGCGGGCGGCTATCTCTACGGCGCGCATCCGGGGCTGCGGGAGCGCAAGGCGGACGTGGCGGCGATGCTGCTCGACTCGACCGCGACCCACACCAAGGACGGCACGCCCGCCACGCTGAGTCTGCTGCGCGGCAACGAGCCCTACAAGCACCACTGGCGCCCGCGGGTGGTGGTGAACCAGCGGCTGCTGCTGGCCCGGCGGCGCACGGCGCCGCTGCTGGGGGCGGCGCTGTGCGACGTGGCCGTCCGGAGGCGGGGCAAGGAGCTGCTGCGGCGCCTGCGGAGCCGCGGTCGCGGCGGCGGCCCCTGACCGGGTCCGCCGCCGACGGCCGCACGTTCCGTCCCGGCTACCTCGTGCGCGACCACCAGTCGAGGCGCAGGCACAGCTTGCCGCCGATCCAGTACTCGACCCAGTCGCCGAGGCTCAGCGGCGAGCAGTTCGCCGGATGCTCCGGGGTGGGCGTGGTCGGCTGCGGTGTGGGGGTGGGCGCCGGGGTCTGGGCCGGGGTGGAGGGGGTGGTGGGGGCCGGGTCCGGCCGGTCGTCGCGGCCGAAGAGGAAGGACCGGTAGACCTGGGAGGCCCGGGGGTTGTCGTCGCACTGCCACACGCCGTGCGGGCAGTAGTCCGTCAGCGTCTGGTACAGCGGTTTGTGCTCGTCCATCCAGGCGAGCATGCGCTTCATGTACTCGGAGTTGTCTCCGTTGCGGAAGAGGCCCCATTCCGGGAAGGAGATGGCCTTGCCGTGTGCCTTGGCGAACTCCACGTGGTGCTGGAGTCCGTAGGGTTCCGTCACCTGCTCGTCGAACGACATCCCGCGCGGCTGGTCGTAGGCGTCCATGCCGATGATGTCGACGGTGTCGTCGCCGGGATAGCACTGCGTCCAGGGCACGGCGTCCCGGCCTCGGCTCGGGGTGAAGTCGAACCGGAACTTCTGGCCCGGCACCGCGCGCATGGTGGTGACGATCCTGTTCCAGTACTGCTTCCAGGACTCCGGGTCCGGCCCGCAGCGGTGGGTGTAGGTGATGCCGTTCATCTCCCAGCCGAGCACGAGGACCGTGTCCGGCACCCCCAGCTCGACCAGCCGCTCGGCGAGCCTGCGGAAGTGGTGGTCGAAGCGGCCTTCCGCGGCCTGGCGCAACAGCCGGCGCACCTCCCAGTCGGAGAGGCCCTCCTCGTTGCGCTCCATCAGGGGCACGTTGAGGACGAGCAGCCGGTCGGCCCGCTCGCGCCGCCAGTTCGCCCACACGTCGAGGAAGCCGGGCAGGCCCTCGATGTTGCTCCAGCGGTCGCCCGGCAGATAGGTGTGGCCGACGCGCAGTTCGGCACCGCCGAGCCAGGTGCTGAGCTGTGCCATCCGGGCCACGCCGCGGGGGCCGTAGTCGAGGTAGGCGCCGAAGGCGGGGACGTCCGCGGCGGGAGGAGCGGAAGCCGAGGCCGAGGGCGCGGCGGATGCCGTGCCGGGTGCCGCGGCGGCCGGGGCGGGCGGCTCGGCCGGGACGGCGGGTGCCGCCGGTGTGGCCGCCGGTACCGGTCCGGGGGGCTCGGCGTATCGCGCCGAACCCGCGCCCGCGGCGACCATGTGACCCGACGTCAGCACAGTCGCCGCGGCGACCGCCGCCGCGACGACTGCCAGCCGCCGGGACCGTACGCGTCGCTGCTGTGTGGCCATGGCAGCCCCTCTCGCTCTTCTCCGCTTACTGACACCCAGTCATATGAATCGCCTGGGTGCCACCTTCGCTGGAGCTTTCGAGTGGTCCGCTCCGCCGCACCGGTGACCCGGTGTCACTCGGCTGGCCTGACAGAAATACGTGCTTTTTACTAAGAAATGCCTAATTTATTCTCATGACTCACATGAAGCGCACCGCCACGGTGCTTTCCAGCCTGGCCCTGAGTGTCGCCGTCCTCGGCGGCACCGCGACGGCCGCCGACACCGACCTCCTCCCCCAGACCGCCGACCAGTCGACCTCCCGGGAGTGCGACGAGTACGACAGCCTGGGGCTGACCCTGCTGGGCATCCCGCTGCTCGGGTTCTTCTTCCCGGACCAGTGCTGATCCCACAGGCCTCACGGGTGCCGGGCGCTTGCGTCCGGCACCCGCTGTGTCAGCGGTGGGTCGCGGCCCGGCCCCGCCGGTAGAGCACGACACCGCCCACGATCAGCGCGGCACTCGTGCCCGCGGCACCGAGCAGGGCGTCGGCGCCGGTCTTGGGGAGACTGGGCGGCTGCTCCTGGCCACCGGGGGGCGGCGGGGGGGTGTGCCGGTCGACCGGGGGCGTCGCCGGAGGGGTCGACTGGTGTCCGCCCGGCGGGGGTGTGTGCGGGGGCTTGGTCGGAGGGGTGTGCGGGGGTTTCGTCGGGGGTGTGTGCGGAGGCTTGGTCGGCGGGGTGTCGTCGTCCCCGTAACCGCCGTCGTCGTCCCCGTAGCCGCCGTGGCTGCCGGCCTCGTCGGCGCAGGAGTTGCCGAAGGCCGGGTTGAGCGCGGCGATCACGTCGACGGTGTTGCCGCAGGCGTTCACCGGTACGTCGATCGGGGCCTGGACGGTGTTGCCGGACACGGCGCCCGGCGAGTCCTTGGTGACTCCGTCGGCCGCGGTGTCGGCGAGAGCGGTGCCGCCGCACAGGGACAGGATGCCCGTCGCAGCCGCTGCCGCGACCATTCCCCTGCTCAGGGTCTGTCGCATCTCGTGATCTTCCTGCTGGTAGAAGTGGGAAAGGCCGGCCCCGGAACGAACGGTGCTGTCCCAGGGCCGGCCGAGTCGCAGCCGATGCTGCTCGTGCGTTACGGCGTCAGTCGTTCTCGCACTCGTTGCCGAACGCCGGGTTCAGGGCGGCGATGACGTCCACGGTGTTGCCGCACAGGTTGATCGGGATGTGCACGGGAATCTGGATCACGTTGCCGGAGAGGACACCCGGGGAACCGACGGCGGCACCCTGGGCCCCGGAGTCGGCGATGGCCGGCCCGGCCATACCCAGAGCCATGATCGCGCCCACGGCGACAGCAGCGCTCTTCTTCATGAACTTTCCCTTCTCTGCGGTCATGCCCACCATGACCTGCAGCCTGCAAACGAGGAATTGACAGCCGAAGAAACTGAACAACGTACGGGGTGGGGGAATTCACTCGATTGCCCCACGAAAAGTTGACAAAGTACGGCCGGGCGGCCCGCCGTGGAATTCGGCGGGCCGCCCGGGCTGCGTACTGGTACGGCTCAGTCGCCGTTCGCCGACAGGACCGACAGGTCCTCCAGGATGTGGTTGAGCGCACCGTCCCGCTTGGTGTTCGTGGAGTTGTCCGCGCACTGCTGCTGGACGTGGTCCGACAGGACGGGGATGTCCTGGACCACCACGCCGATGAGGGCGGCGACGCCGACGTCGAGGTCCTGAACGGCGAGACAGGGCTTGTTGAGCGTGCCGTCCACCAGCGAGAGCTGGGGGCTCATGTCGCCCTTGGTCGCCGAGTTGCCGAACGACGACGAGGCGCCGTTGCCGTTGGCGACGGACGGCCCGGAGTCGTCCCCGACGGCAAGAGCCTGGGGAGCAGCCGCCACCGACATTCCGATGACAGAAGCGGCGGCTGCCGCGGCGACCATTGCCTTCTTGAGCACTTCGCGTTCCTTTCCTCGTAGCGACGCATGTCCTACGGCCTCATCAACCGGGCTCCGGATGAATGGTTGCGGGTGTTCACCCGGTTGGCCCGCAGCGCCGAAAAGCCCTGATAATCACCGGGAACGAAGAACACACAAACTGTCCTGGCATGGGCTGACAGAGTGATGGGGAGAAACCAAGCACCGCCCGGGCAGTTGACCAGAACGCTCCGGAGGACGGGGTTTCCTCAGAAAGGACTGGTCAGTGATCAAGAAGGTTATTGCCACCGCGGCGATCGCCGCTTCCGTCATGGGAGCCTCCGCTGCCGCGGCCCCGCAGGCCCTGGCTCTCGGTGACGACAGCGGCCCCACGGCCGTGAACGGCAACGGGGCGATGCAGAGCTTCGGCAACTCCTCGACGTACGGCAACATGAGCCCCCAGATGGCGCTCATCCAGGGCTCGTTCAACAAGCCCTGCATCGCCGTGAACGACCTGCCCATCGGCGTCGGCGCGCTCATCGGTGTCCCGATCCAGGACATCCCGATCCTGTCGGACCACCAGCAGCAGCAGTGTGCCGAGAACTCCACCAACGCCAAGCGCGACGGTGCGCTGGCGCACCTGCTGGAGGACGTGTCGGTCCTGTCGGCGAACGGCGAGTGACGCACCAGCGCCGAAAGAGGGCGGGTCGTCGAGCGATTGCTCGGCGGCCCGCCCTCGCCGTGTTCAGCGCTTGTTCGCGTACAGCGCCTCGATCTGCTCGGCATAGGCGGCCGTCGCCGCCTTGCGCTTGACCTTCAGGGACGGGGTCAGCAGCCCGTTCTCCTCGGTGAAGTCGCCCTCGACGAGGGTGAAGGCGCGGATCGACTCGGCGCGCGAGACGGCCTCGTTGGCGTGGTCCACCGCCTTCTGGACGTGGGCGCGCAGGCGTTCGTCGCGGACGAGGTCGGACATCGGGGTGTCGGCGGGGAGTTTGCGGACCGCGAGCCAGTGGGCGAGGGCCTCGGGGTCCAGGGTGATGAGGGCGGCGACGTAGGGGCGGTTGTCGCCGACGACGAGGCACTGGCCGACGGGCGGGCGGCTGCGCAGGCGGTCCTCCAGGACGGCCGGGGAGACGTTCTTGCCGCCGGTGGTGACGAGGATGTCCTTCTTGCGGCCGGTGATGGTGAGGTAGCCGTCCTCGTCGAGGGAGCCGAGGTCGCCGGTGGCGAACCAGCCGTCGTCCAGAACCTCCCCGGTCGCGTCCGGGTTGTTCCAGTAGGCGCCGAAGACGATGCCGCCCCGGATGAGGACCTCGCCGTCGTCGGCGATGCGGACGGCGGTGCCGGGGACCGGCAGGCCCACCGTGCCGGGGCGGGGGTCCAGGGGCGGGACGATGGTGGCGGCGGCGGTCGTCTCGGTGAGGCCGTAGCCCTCGTAGATCAGGATGCCGGCCGCGTAGAAGAAGAGGTTGAGGTCGCGGTCGAGGGGGCTGCCGCCGCTGATGGCGTAGCGCATGCGGCCGCCGAGCTCCTTGCGGATACGGCGGTAGACCAGCAGGTCGTACAGGGCCCACGCGGCGCGCAGGCCGGGGCCCGGACCGGGGCCCTTGCCCAGGAACCTGTCCATGTGGGCCGCTCCGAAGCGGACGGCGATGCGGTGGGCGCGCTCGAAGGACGCGCCGCGGCCGAGCTTCTCGGCGGTGGCGCGGCCGGTGTCGTGGATCTTCTCGAAGAGGTACGGGACGCCGACCAGGAAGGTCGGGCGGAACGCCCGGAGGGCCGGGCGGAGTTCGTCGGGCTTGATGCTCGGGCAGTGGCCGATCTCGATCCGGGCCATCAGGCAGGCGATCTGGAGGGTGCGGCCGAGGATGTGGGCGAGCGGGAGGAACAGCAGAGTCGAGGCGGTCTCGCCGGTGACCTCCTTGAACAGGGGGTGCAGGAGCTCCACGGTGTTGGCGGCCTCGGCGTGCAGGTTGGCGTGGGTGAGGACGCAGCCCTTGGGGCGGCCGGTGGTGCCGGAGGTGTAGCAGAGGGTCGCCGTCGTGCCGGGGGTCAGGGCGGTGCGGCGCTTGGTGACCTCCTCGTCGGTGATGTCCCGGCCGAGGGCGGTGAGGTCGTCGAGGGCGTCGCCGTCGAGCTGCCAGATCCGCGGGGGTTCGGGGTGGGCGGCCGTGCCGGTGCGGACGGTGTCGGCGTTCTCCGCGGTCTCCGTGACGACGTACCGGGCGCCCGAGTCGCGGACGATCCACTCCACCTGGTCGGCGGAGGAGGTGGCGTAGACCGGGACCGTCTGGCCGCCGGCGGACCAGATCGCGAAGTCCAGGACCGTCCACTCGTAGCGGGTGCGGGACATCACCGCGACGCGGCCGCCCGGTTCGAGGCCGGCGGCTATCAGTCCCTTGGCCACGGCGGTGACTTCGCGGGCGAAGGCCGCCGCCGCGACGGGCTGCCAGGTGCCGTGCCGTTCGCGGCGCAGGACCACGGCGCCCGGGGCCTCGGCCGCGTTGGTGTACGGGATGTCGGCGATGCTGCCGGTCGTCGGGCGGGGCGCGAGGGGAGCCACGCGGGCCTCGCGGACGACGCCGCGCTCGTCCCTGACGGTCTCGGCTTGCGTGCGGATCGTCAGATCGGTGCGCTGCTTCGCCCGTTGCAGATCCTTGCGTACGCCCATGACGGCTCCCGGTCGCGGATGAGGCTGACGTGCTGCCGTAGTTACTTACTCCAGAGTAAACTTACTCAGAAGTAAGCTCAGGTCAATGGCAGCGGGTCACATCAGGCGGTTCGCGGTGTCGATCGCCTCGGCGAGCCCGCGGATCTCCTCGCTCTCCGTGCTGTCGGCCAAGTCGTCGGCGTGGTCGGCGAGTTCGTCGAGCCGCGGGGCGTCGGGCAGGTCGTGGTCGCCGAGGGCGTCGGCGAAGTAGGCGGCGGTGGCGGTGGTCCGCAGGCCGCGGCTCGCGCTCCAGACGGAGTCGTCGAGGGCGTCGGTCTCCAGGTCGCCGGTCTCCTCGTGCGGGTCGCGGGTCTCGGGGTCGAGCCAGCGGACGGTGGCGGTGGCGAGATGGCCCTTCGCGCCGGGCTCGGTGCGGACGGCGTACAGGGCGGTGACGGTGTGGCCGGGGCCGACCTCGCCGCCGTCGACGCGGTCGTCGCGGAAGTCCTCGTCGGCGACGCGGCGGTTGTCGTAGCCGACGAGGTGGAACTCCTCGACCGTCTCGGGGTCGAAGGCGACCTGGGCCTTGGCGTCGCGGGCGGTGAGGTCGACGTTGCGCGGGAGCTGCTCGGAGAAGACCTTGCGGGCGTCGTCGGAGTCGGACACATAGACGGTGTGGCCGTCGCCCTTGTCGGCGAGCCGCTCCATGAGGGCGTCGCCGTAGTCGCTGCCGACGCCGACGCCGAAGAGGGTGATGCCGTGCTCGCGGCGCTCGCCAGAGACCCGCTCCAGGATGCTGTCCGCGTCGGTGTCGCCGGTGTTGGCGAGGGCGTCGGAGATGAGGACGACCCGGTTGGTGGCGCCCTCGCGCAGGCCCTCGACGGCCGTCTCGTAGCCGGTCTCGACACCGGCGCCGAGGTTGGTGGAGTCCTGGGTGTCCAGGTCGGAGACGGCGTCCTGGATCTCGTCGCGGTTGCCGTCGAGGCGGGTCATCGGCAGGACGGTCTCGGCCTCGTCGCTGAAGGTGACCAGTGCGACCGAGTCGTCGTCGCGCAGCCGGTCCGTCATCACGGAGAGGGACTTCCGGGCGAGGTCGAGGCGGCCCGGTTCGGCCATGGAGCCCGAGACGTCGATGACGAAGGTGAGGGCGGCGGGCGGGCGTTCGCCGGTGCGCTCGGTGGTGCGGGTGGCGAGGCCGACACGGACGAGGGACCAGTCCTCGTCGTCGGTGCGGGCGCCGTCCACGGTGACCGAGAAGCCGTCGCCGTCCGGGCGGTCGTAGTCCTGGCGGAAGCTGTTGACGAACTCCTCGGGGCGGACCGTCGACGGGTCGGGCAGCCGGCCGTCGGCGAGGGCCCGGCGGGCGTAGTCGTAGGAGGCGGTGTCGACGTCGAGGGCGAAGGTGGAGAGGTGGCCGGGGTCTTCGCGGCGGTCGTCCCGTTCGTCGGCGTCCTGGCCTTCGGCGGGGGCGGGCTGGCCCGCGCTGTAGTCGTGGCGGTCGGCCGCCTTGCTGCTCTCGCCGGTGTCGGCGCCCCCGCTGCACGCCGTGAGCAGCAGGCCGCTCGCCGCCGTGAGCGCGAGCAGCGCTGTTCGTGTGCGGAATCGCTCCATCGTCCGTACCCCCTGCGTCCGTTGACGTCGGCTTCTTGCGACTGTGACGGCGCGGGGGGCCGGAACGTGCGGTACGGGGGGTTGCGGAAGCGTCTCGAAGCGGCCACGGAGGCGGCCCTTCGAGACCGGTGGGTGATCTTCCGTTGACCTAGGAGACGACGTCCTTGCGGGCGAAACCGCGGAAGGCCAGGGCGAACAGCACGAGCGCGTACGTTACGGAGATCGACGTGCCCTGGATCATGTCCGACCACTCCGGCTGGGGCCGGACGGCGTCGAGCCAGGCGTACTGCCAGTGCGCGGGCAGGAAATGGCGCCAGTCGCCGAGGGCCGTCACTTCGTCGAGGACGCTGCCGATGATGGTGAGGAACACCGCGCCGCCGACCGCGCCGAGCGGGGCGTCCGTCCGGGTCGACAGCCAGAACGCGAGGGCGGCGGTGACCAGTTGGGACACCATGATGTACGCGACGACGATCAGGATGCGCTGGGCGGCCGTACCGGTGGACAGGCTGCCCCCGGTGGGGAGTTCGAGCGGTCCCCAGCCGTAGGCGGCCGTCCCGACGAGGAGGGCGACGACCGGGAGCAGGACCATCGCCGCCAGGCTCAGGCTGAGTCCGACGGCGAGCTTGGACCACAGCAGCCGGGCCCGGGGCACGGGGGCCGCGAGCAGGTAGCGCAGGGAGGACCAGCTCGCCTCCGAGGCGACGGTGTCGCCGCAGAACAGGGCGACGGGGATGACGAGCAGGAAGCCGGCGGCGGAGAAGAGGTTGACCGCCGCGAAGTTGGCCCCGGACGCGGTCGCCGTGTCCATGAGGTTCACGCGGTTGTTGTTGCCGCCCGGGTCGCCGCCGACCTGGAAGGCGATGAGCAGGATGATGGGCAGGGCGAACAGGACGCCGCCCATGACCATCGTGCGGCGCCGCTTCAGCTGCCGGACCAGCTCGACGCGGAAAGGCAGGGTGCGGCCCGCGCGGTAGCCCTCGGCGACCTCGACGGGCGGCTCGGCGAGCGTGCTCATGCTTCGGCTCCGATCAGGGTGAGGAAGGCGTCCTCCAGGCGGCGGTGCGGGCCGACCGACCGCACCGGCACGTCCAGCCGTACGAGGTCGGCGACCAGGCGCTGCGGGGAGCCGTCGGCGTCGAGCTGGACGAGGAGGCCCTCGTCGGTGCGCACGGCCGAGGCGACGCCCGGCAGCGCGGTGACCTTCTCCACGACGGGCTCGTCCACGGGTGTGGCCGTGCCGACGAGGAGGGTGTCGCCCGAGCCGACGATGTCCGCGACCGGGCCCGCCTGGACGAGCTGCCCGTGGTCCATCACGACCAGGTGGGTGCAGGTCTGCTCGACCTCCGCGAGGAGATGGCTGGAGACGATGACCGTGCGGCCGGCGGCGGCGTAGCGGATCATCACCTCGCGCATCTCGCGGATCTGGGGCGGGTCCAGGCCGTTGGTCGGTTCGTCGAGGATGAGCAGGTCCGGCAGGCCGAGCATGGCCTGGGCGATGGCCAGGCGCTGACGCATGCCCTGGGAGTAGGTGCGCACCGCGCGGGCGAGGGCGTCACCCAGGCCCGCGATCTCCAGGGCCTCCTCCAGGTGCGCGTCCTCGGCGGGCCGGCCGGTGGCGCGCCAGTACAGCTCCAGGTTCTCGCGGCCGGAAAGGTGGGGCAGGAAGCCCGCGCCCTCGACGAAGGCGCCGACCCGGGACAGGACCGGAGCACCGGGGCTGATGGCGTGGCCGAAGACGCGGATCTCGCCGTCGTCGGGCCTGATCAGGCCCATCAGCATGCGCAGGGTGGTCGTCTTGCCCGCTCCGTTGGGGCCGAGCAGGCCGAGGACCTGGCCCTTCTCCACGCGGAAGGAGAGGTCCTTGACGGCGTACCGGTCGGCGGACTTCGCGTACCGCTTGGTGAGGTCCGTGATCTGGAGGGGGACTTCGGCGAGCGCGGGGTCGGGCGGGGCGGGGGCCGCGGTGCGGCGGCGGCCCGTGATGATCAGCGCCGAGGCGATGACGGCGCCGGCGATCGGCATCCACCACACCCAGGCGGGCAGCCCGCCCTCGGTGTCACGCTGACCGAGGACCGAGGGGACCTTCAGGTCGCCCTTGAGGGAGACGGTGTACGTGGCCGGGGAGACCGGGGAGGCGTAGCCGAGGTCCGTCGAGGCGAGGACCAGGCGCAACCGGTGGCCGTCGTCGACCTCGTGGTCGATCGCCGGGAGGGTGACGGTGACGTCCTTGCCGGTCTTGGCGCCCTCGACCTTGAGGGGCGTGACGAGCTGGGAGGGCAGCACCTGCCGCATGCCGCCGCCCGGGCCGACGTCGTAGAGCTTGGCGAAGAGCACGGCGTCGTCGCCGGTGGACTTCACGTGGACGGTGGCGGTGGGCGAGCCGGTGATCTGGACGTCTTCGCCGAAGGGCTTCGACTCGAACGCGGCGAACTGGCCGGGGAAGTCGAGGGAGACGCCGATGCCGAGCGTGGAGAGCTGGCTGAGGCCGCCGGCGCCGCCGAGGCCGGGCAGGGCGGAGATGCCGGGCGGGCTGGCGCCGGGCGGGTTGTCGAAGCTCTGCTCGCGGCCGGCCAGGGCGATGGAGCGCTGCTCGGCCTCCAGGCCGGGGTAGCGGTCCGAGGTCACTCCGGTCAGGCGGGGTTCGCCGTCGCCGGAGCCCTGGCCGAGGGTGCGGGTGACGCGGAAGGCGGGGCCGGTGTCGGCGCCCTTGTCGTCCTTCAGGTAGCGGTCGAACCAGGACGTCACGCGGCCTTGGACGCGGCTGGTCTCCATGTCGCCGCCGTCGTGCCCGCCGGCGATCCAGTCGACGTCGACGGGGGCGCCGCCCGCGCGGATCGCCTTCGCGGCCTGGTCGGCCTGGCCGAGGGGGAAGAGGGAGTCGGACTGGCCCTGTATCAGCAGGGTCGGCACCTTGATGTTCCTGCCGACGGCGGAGGGGGAGCGCTCTTCGAGCAGCTTGCGCGCCTCGGCGTCCGGTTCGCCCGACTCGGCGACCCGCTCGTACATCCGGCACAGCGCCGGCTCGAACTTCTCGCAGCCGCCGCCGGAGTTGACGAAGATGCCGGCCCAGAGCTTCTTGAACACACCGTTCGGGAAGAGGGCGTCGGCGAGGTTCCAGTAGGTGATCGCCGGGGCGATGGCGTCGACACGGTGGTCGTGGCCCGCGGTGAGCAGCGCTATCGCGCCGCCGTAGGAGCCGCCGGCCATGCCGACGCGGGGGTCGCCCTTCGTGTCGAGCTCGACCTGGGGCTGCTTCGCCAGCCAGTCGATGAGCTTCGAGACGTCGGCGACCTCGCCCTTGGGGTCGTTCAGCCCGATCCTGCCGTTCGACGTGCCGAAGCCGCGGGCCGACCAGGTCAGCACCGCGTAGCCGTCCCGGGCGAGGTCCTCGGCCTGCTGCCGTACGTCGTTCTTGCTGCCGCCGAAGCCGTGTCCGAGCAGGACGGCGGGGCGGCGGCCGGCTCCGCCGGAGGTGAAGTACGAGGTGTCGATGCGCACCCCGCCGCCCACGCCGAGGGCACGGTCGGCGCGGTGCACCGCGGGCGGGTCGTCGGACGCGACGGCCGTCCACGTACCGGCACCGGCGAGCACGACGACGACGGCCGCGGCGAACAGCCGCCGCGGCCGCCGGGTCAGCCCTCGCAGCCCGGGCAGGTGAAGATCCATGCGTCAACGGTACGGGGTGAACCTGTCGGTCAGTTGTCGACCGAGGGCCGAACCCGCACCCCTCCCAGGGGAGTACGGAGCCCCTCGGCATACCGCGTCCGCGGTACGGCGACCAGGGGCACTCCGCCTTCACTCGGGGTTCCTTTTTGCCCTTGGATTGGTGAGTACCGATCGGCACGGTCCTTTTACAGGCGAACAAATCGCGAGAGGAAAACCAACCACAATCGGAATCTCAAATTCCGCGAAAGTAATTGTGGTGTGACGTCGATCACATGGGTAAAGCGTTGCCCAAGCGGAGACAGGTCTTCGTATACTGTCCGGGCGGAACGAAGCCGCAGACAGAAAGACCCTTCAATCTCCCGCCCGCGAGGCGCCATCGAAGGGCCGTCTGCACAGTTCGCGTGACCGAACGGCAAGGGGGAAAGCATGCTTCACGCCAACCAACGTACCGTTAGTCCGTACCAGTTCAGTTTCTGACCAGTAGCTCCGCCTGACGCGCGTCCCGGGGATCTTCGTTTCACCGAATTCCTCTCCCTTGACGGCGTGGTGGGCGTGCCGGCCTGGCGAACCGACTGCGGACGTATAACGCCGACATCGACGCCGAGAGAGAACACGGCGTTTTAGCATGCTCGCCCGCGGGACAGTTGAGCGGCCAGGCGATCAGCGCAACTCTCACACCAACAGGCGGAGATCCGATGCCCCACCGTCGGACGAAACCATGAGGTTTGACAGGTGACATTGAACAGTTCCTTGAGAGAGCCCCACCTCATATTTGGGAACGATCACTTGAGAATACTGCAACTCATCTCCCAGGGCTGCACCATGACGCAGGTCGCCCGTCGAATGGAAATGAGCGACCGCACGCTCCGGCGTAAACTCCGGTCGATCTGCGAGCGCGTCGACGTGGAAACCCCGATAGAAGCAGTGGTGTGGGCCGTGCGCCGAAGAGTCATCTGACCCGGGAGCGTGCGCCGGCAGGTCGATGCGGCGGCGGATGACGGTTAGCGGAGGAAACCGTCACCCGCCGCCCTTCTTCCCGCTCCGCCCGGGTCCCGCGACACCGCGCCGGGCGCGGTGACCTGTCACGCGGCCGGGCGGGCGGGGCGAACCGCATCCCACACGGGTCCTGCCGACGGTGGCCGATCCCGGTCAATTCGTTGTCCGGCGGCAGCGCCCCGCGATAGAAACCCCCTGTGGCAGGAGAAAAGACTAAATATCCGCAGGGCCGGTCTTCCGCGTCGGTTGTCGACACTCCCGTGGACTCATCGGTCGAACAGCTGCTGAACCGGATCGGGTTGGGATCGCTGAGCACCTCGGAGATCTACTCCTATCCCGGCCGGAACGACAACTGGTCGGGCATCACGGACACCGGCAATTCGGTATTCGTGAAAAAGCTCAAGGGGAGCCCGAAAGAATCCCTGAAACGGTACCGGAGGGTCCTGCTCTTCGAGCGCCTCGCACGGGACGGCGGCCGCCCTTTCCCTCGCCCCGAGTTCCTGGGGGGCGACGAGGAGCAGCGGCTGCTGGTGTTCCGGATGCTGGACGGCATCAGATCCGGCAGCGAACTCGCCGCGGACCAGGAGTTCACCGAGTCCATGTCGGCGGAGGCCGGACGGACGCTGGCGGCGCTGCACCGGCTCCCGTACAGAACCGAGGACTTCCCGGAATCGGATCCGCATCCGTTTCCACCGGTCGAGGACCTCCGGTCGCTTCCGCTGGAGAGCTACGTCAACGCCACCGGTGCTTTCGTCGAGGCGTGGGGGCTGCTGCAGCGCGACGCCGTGCTGGTCGAGGAGCTGGAGCGGCTGCGAGCGACCGAGGCCGGGGCCGCTCGCGTGCCCGTTCACGGTGACCTGCGGCTGGATCAGTTCCTGGTCACCGACGCCGCGTTCTACGTCAACGACTGGGAGGAATTCCGGCTCGGCGACCCGGCACGCGATGTCGGATCGTACGTCGGCGAGTGGCTGCACCGTGCGGTGCTGCGGATTCCCGCGCAGGAGACGGACGACGCGTTCTCGGCCGTGCTCACCCATGAGGAGGTCGTGGCGCGGGGCAGCGAGGAGCTGACCCGCGTACTGCCGCTGATCTCCGCCTTCCACCGGGGGTACCGCGAGGGCGGCGGTCCCGACGACGACGGGCTTCTGGTGCGTGCCACGTCCTACGCCGGATGGCACCTGATCGACCGGCTGATCGCCTCGACCAGGGAGAGCGGCCGGCTGTCGGCCATCGTCCGGGCGGCGGCGGGCATCGGCAGGACCGCACTACTGGATCCGCGGAGCTTCGTCTCCACGGTCGGACTCGGGGAGGCAGCATGAGCACACGCGTCGAGGAGACCCTCACGGCCGACCGACCGCCGGAGCCGGCCGGCGCACAGGAAGGGGCGCCGGAGCTCGCGGCCGGGCTCCGCCGTGCGCTGGAGGACGTGACGATCACGCCGGACGGCAGGACGGCCTGGGTACGCGACGACGAGGTGACCGCCGAGTCCGCGTCGGCGATGCGCTTCCTGCTCGCCCGCACCCTGTACGAGGTGCTGCACACCGGGCGCGGCGTCAAGGACCGCGAGGCGCCCAGGACACTGCGCGCGCCGGACTTCGAAGCACGACTGGCGCAGGCGACCCCGCACCGCGAGACGGTCGCCGCGGGGATCCTCACCGGGCAGCGGACGGCCGCCGGCCGGCAGGTCGTGCAGATCGACGGCCTGCGCGTGAACGTGCCGGACTCGGTCACACCGCGGGACAGCGGGCGTACGGCGGGCGATCCCGCACGCCCGGTGGTGCGGATGAACCTCCCGTCGGCCCGCCCGCTCGTCTCTCCCGGGTTCTTCCTCGTGGACAGCGGCGCGGGCCGCACCACCGGCGGCGGCGCTCTGCTGCGGCTCTATCTGAGGGTGGCCGACGCCGACGCGGCGCCCGAGCTGTGGCATGCCGTGCTGAGCGCACTGGAGAGCCGCTCGGCGACCTACCGGGCGAAGATCATCTCGAATCCGGCCAGTCTGCCGCGCAACGACGGCATGGTCGTCTACCTGGGCTCGGGTTCCTGGGACGCCGTCGGCACAGTGGTCGAAAGCGCCCTGGCCACCGCCCTGCCGGAGGGACCCGCCCCCGCTTTCGCCCATGTGCTCGCGCCGGGTGTGACGGCCGCGTGGGAACCGAAGGACAACCGCACGGGCATGCGCGGTCTGAGCTTCGGCGAGCACCGGGCGCATGTGGTCGCGCGGGCCTTCGTGAACGCGGCGGAACGGCGCCGCGAGCGTCCGACGGCCGCCGAACTGGCTGCCGCGTGCGTCGCGGCGAACGTGGACCCCGCCGACCCCGCCCGCAATCTCGACTCCGGCGACTGGCCGTGGGAGACGGCCCTCCGGTCCTCGATCTGAGCCGTCCGCCGTGCCGTCGACGGCCGACCGGATGTCACCGCCCCCTGCAGGAGGTCCCTCACCATGGCCAGAGAACCACGCCCGGCCGGCACCGGCGAACTGCGCGTCTTCGCAGAGCTTCTGAAGGGCCGTAAGGCGCCCGTCGCCGCCGCGGTGGTGCTGAGCCTGCTCTCCGCCGCCGCCACCCTCGTCCTTCCCCTCCAGGTGCGCGACCTGGTGATGGCACTCTCCGAGGACGAACGTCCCGTCGGTCCGCTGCTGATGATGGCGGGACTCGCGGTCGGTGCCGGGCTCGCGTCGGCGTTGTCCTCCTACCTGCTCGCCCGTGCCGGTGAGGGCCTGGTCTCCGAGGCACGGCTCCGCATCGCCTCGCACGTGCTGACCCTGCCGCTGCGGCGGGTGCGGCGGGAAGGGGCCGGCAACCTGGTCGCCCGGGCCAACTCCGACAGCACACAGCTGCGTTCCGTGGTGGACGTCGGCGTGGCGCAGATCCCGTCCTCGCTGTTCCTGGCCGTCGGCACCCTGATCGCCATGGGCCTGCTGGACGGAGTCCTGCTGCTCGTCGTGCTCGCCACGTTCACGATCGCCGGTGTCGGCATCTTCCTGTGCGTACGGTCGATCCGCGGCGGTGTGGAACGCCAGCAGAACGCCGTCGGGACCATGTCCCAGCACATGACGGCGGCCGTGCTGTCACTGCCCACGGTCAAGGCGTTCCTCGCCGAACGCCAGATGGCGGCCACGCTGGGCCACAGCGTCGAGGACGCGCGCAGGGCCGCCGTGTCGGTCGCGCGGGTGACCGCTCTGGTCGGACCCACGATGCAGCTCGGCCAGCAGCTCTCGATCGTCGCGGTGATGGTCACCAGCGGTGCCCGGCTCGCCTCGGGGAGCCTGGGCATCGGCGAGTTCGCCGCCTTCATCGTCTACCTCCTGCAACTCGTCGCGCCGCTGACCCTGCTGGTCTCGGGGGTCGCCAGAATGCAGAGCGGCCTGGCGGCGCGCGCACGCCTGAACAGCGTGCTCACCATCGCGCCGGAGGACCCCGGGGCCGCCCACCCGGTCGAGCCGTCACCGACCGCGTCCGCCGTGGAGTTCGATGCGGTCACCTACCGCGACGGCGGGCGCCCCATCATCAACGAGGCGACCTTCGCGGCCCCCGCGCGGGGGCTCACCGCCATTGTCGGGCCGTCGGGGGCGGGAAAGACGACGCTGCTCGGCCTCACCGAACGCTTCCTCCTGCCGGAGTCCGGCCGTATCTCCGTGTGCGGACTGCCCGTCGAGCGGTGGCCCCTGCACCAGTTGCGCGGCGCGATCAGCTACGTCGACCAGAGCTTCACCCTCGTGGAAGGCACGGTGCGGCAGAACCTCCTGCTCGGGCGGGAGGACGAGAGGGATGCCCTGCCGGACGCGGAGCTGTGGCGGGCGCTGGAGGCACTGGCGCTGCGCGACGCCGTGGAAGCGCTGCCGGACGGTCTGGACACCGAGCTGGGACGGGCCGAGGACCTGTCGGGCGGTCAGCGGCAGCGGCTGGCGGCCGCCCGCGTCCTGCTGCGGGACTCGCGCGTCGTCCTGTTCGACGAACCGACCTCCCAGCTCGACAGCGAGAACGAGGAACGGCTGCGGACGCTGATGCGCACCCTCGCCGAGGAGCGCGCGGTGCTGGTGGTCGCGCACCGCATCTCCACGGTGCAGGACGCCGATCTGATCGTGGTCGTAGACGAGGGACGCACCGTCGACCGGGGCACTCACGAGGAGCTGCTGACGCGCTCCGCGCTCTATCAGGAGCTGGTGCACGGACAGTCGCTGCGCGGCGGTGGTGCGCGGCAGCCGGTCGGCGGCGAGCCGGTGCCGGCCACGCCGGCGGTCGGGGCGGTGGTCCGGTGACCGGCGCGGCGACCGCGGCCGAGCCGGTGGAGGCGCGGCGCCTGCTGGTGATCGGGACGGGTTCGGTCACCGCCGCGCATCTGCCGTTCTGGGCGAGCTGGCTGAAGGTCGGGCACCCCGGGACGGACGTGCGGTACGTGCTGACCGGAGCTGCCACCAGGTTCGTCACCCGGGAGTCACTGGTCGCCATCGGCGGCTGTGAGGTGCTGGCGGACCGGTGGCCCGACGAGCCGGAGCCGAGGGCACGGCATGTGGACCTCGCGCAGTGGCCCGACACGGTCGTCGTCTTCCCGGCGACGCTGAACTACCTGGCCAGGCTGGCCCTGGGACTGGGCGACTCGCCCTCGCTCCTCGCGCTGCAGTGCACGCGGGCGGCGATCGCGCTGGCGCCCGCGCTGCCACCCGGTGGCACGGAGAGCGCGGCGTACACGGAACACACCGCCAAGCTGCGCGCGCGGCGCAACGTGGTCGTCGTACCGCCCCATCCCGGCCGCAGCACGACCAGCGGGAAGCGCGAGGCGTGGGCGCCCGCGTCCTTTCCCGAGGTGCTGTCCGCGGCCGACCGGCTGCGGGCGGCGCTGGAGGCACCGGCCCTCGGCGGCCCCGACGGGGCCGAGCCGGAACCCCTGTTCACCTGACATCGCACGGAGGCAGCACGATGACCACCGAAACACAGCGGCCGGCCGATGCCGAGGCGGCATCCGGCTCGGACGCCGAACCGGGCGGGAACAGCAGCGCGTACGGCGAGGCGCTGGCCGACATCTACGACTCGCTCTACCCCGTCGCGGGCCCCGCCATCGACTCGATGGTCGGCTTCCTCAAGGAGCTGCGTCCCGCCCCGGCCTCTTTGCTCGAACTCGGGGTCGGGACCGGCCGGCTGGCCATCCCACTGGCCAGGAACGGCTACCGGGTGCACGGCGTGGACGCGTCCCCCGCGATGCTGGCGAAACTCCACGAGAACGACTCCACCGGCAAGGTCACCACCGCGGTGGGCGACTTCAGCGCGCTGGTCGTCGAGGAGCGTTACGACCTCGTGCTCACCGCGCTCAACACCTTCTTCATGCTGCCCACCCAGGAGCAGCAGATCAGTTGCCTGCGCGGCATCCACGACGCACTCGCGGACGGCGGCGTCGCGGTCTTCGAGACCTACAACCCGCAGGTGTACCACCGGCTCACCGAGGCGACGACCCGGGTCGGGCATCCGGCGCCGGACGCGCTGCTGCTCGACACGGTCCAGGTGAACCAGTCGCTCCAGTCCGTCCTGGTCGTCCACACGATCATGGGCGCCGGCGGGCTGCGGAAGGTGCCCGAGGTCAGCCGGTACGCCTGGCCTGCCGAGTTCGACGTGATGGCCCGCCTCGCGGGACTGCGCGTGACGGGCCGCTGGGCCGACTGGGACCGCAGCCCGGTCACGGATCGCGCGGAGAAGCATGTCTATGTGGTAGAGCGGCAGAGCGTATGACTACCTTGACGGAGTGATGTGTTAACGCAATACTTCATCGAGTTAGTACATCGCTCTGGAGGTGCGACATGACGGGGTCGGCGCTGGAGGTCGACGGCGTACGAAAGCGGTACGGCAGACGTCAGGCAGTCGCCGACATGACCTTCGGCATCCGTGCCGGTGAGCTGTTCGGCTTCGTGGGAAGCAACGGGGCGGGCAAGACCACCACGATGCGGATCATCCTCGGCGTCCTCACGCCCGACGAGGGAGAGGTCCGCTGGCGCGGCCGTCCGGTCGATTTCGCCGCCCGCAGGCAGTTCGGTTACATGCCCGAGGAGCGCGGCCTGTATCCACGGATGAAGGTCGGCGAACACCTGCGTTACCTGGGCGAGTTGCACGGCCTGCGGCCGGCTGCCGCGCGGACGGCGGCCGATCGGTGGATCGAGCGGCTGGAGCTCTCCCGGTACGCCTCCGAGGAGGTCCAGAACCTCAGCCTCGGCAACCAGCAGCGGGTCCAGCTGGCCGCGGCGCTGGTCCACGGACCGGCGGCGCTGGTGCTCGACGAGCCGTTCTCGGGCCTCGACCCGGTGGCGGTGGACGTCATGCACGACGTGCTCGTCGAACGGGCCGCCGACGGGGTGCCCGTCATGTTCTCCAGTCACCAGCTGTCGCTCGTCGAGCGCGTCTGCGACCGGGTCGGCATCGTCTCCGGCGGGCGCCTCATCGCCTGCGGCACGATCGAGGAGCTGAGCGAGAAGGCCGAACGGCGGCTGATGGTCGACGCCCCGGAGGCGGGCGAGAACTGGGCCGCGGGACTGCCCGGCGTGACAGTCGTGAGCCGCGAGGGCACTCGTACGCGGCTTCGCCTGACCAAGGGTGCGGACGATCAACGGGTCCTGCACGCGGCCCTGGCGACGGGGCCGGTCTCCGCCTTCGTGTCCGAACGGCCGCCGCTGTCCGACCTGTACCGCGACCTGGTCACCAAGACCGGCGCGAGCGGGGAGGACGCCGGGCGGACGGCGGACACGGACACGGAGACGGATACGGACACCGCGGCAGGCGTCGCGACGGCGGCGAACGACACAAACGGGGACGAGACATGAGCGCAGTGACACGTGCGCCGGGCGACACGAACGGCCCGGACGACCCCGATGTCCCGGACGGGGAGCACGCCTCCGTCCGGGACGGTGGCACCGCCGGGCCGCAGAACGGCACCGGCGCGCTGTCGGCCCGCCGAGCCGTCGGCCTGGTCGCCCGGCGGGAGATCAACAGCCGGATGCGGACCAAGTCCTTCGTCCTGAGCACCCTGGGCCTGTTGCTCGGCCTCGGCGTCTACGCCCTCGTGATCGTCCTCGCCGAGGACGGCCCGGCCAGGGTCGGCGTCGAGCGGGAGGTCGCGGCGATGCGCCCGGTGCTCGCCGCGGTTGCCGAAAGGGCGGGCGGGTCGGACGACTTCGAGTTCGTCACCGTCGACGGTGACGGTACCGACCGGCTCCTGCGCGACGGGGACCTCTCCGCCGTGCTCGGCGGCACCGCCGGGCAGCTCACGCTGTCCGTGGAACGTGAGGCGGACGAGAACCTGCTCGCCGTGGTGCGCGCCACGGTCGCCGAGGAGAGCACCACCCGGGAGCTCGAACGCGCCGGTGTGGACCCTGTGGAGTTCAGGGAGCGCGTGGCGTCGTCCACCGTGCAGGTCGACGCGCTGGAACCGTCAAAGACCAGCGCGGCCGAGCAGTTCGCGCTGATCGTCTCCTCCACCGGGCTGCTGTACTTCTTCTTCGTCTTCTACGGGATCACCCTGGCGCAGGGGGTGGTGGAGGAGAAGACCAGCCGCGTGGTGGAGTTGCTCCTCTCCACCATCCGCCCCTGGCAGCTCCTCGCCGGGAAACTCATCGGTGTCGCGGTGGCCGGCGTGACCCAGCTCGTACTGCTCGGCGGCGCCGCGGTGGTGCTCGCTCAGGGCACCGGCGCCATCGCCCTGCCGAACGCGGTGGGCGGGTCTCTGGTGACGCTGGGCGTCTGGTTCCTGCTCGGCTTCTTCCTCTTCGCCGCCATGCTGGCCGCGGCCGCCGCGCGGGTCTCGCGCCAGGAGGACCTGCAAGGGGTGGTGCAACCGGTCATGCTGCTCATCACCACGCCGTTCGTGCTGGGCATCGTCCTGCTGAGCAAGGACGCGCACGACCCGTTGATCGAATGGCTGTCGCTCGTACCGCCGCTCAGCCCGATCCTGATGCCGGCCCGCATGCTGCTGGGTATCGCCCCGGCCTGGCAGATCGCCCTCTCCCTGCTGCTGGCGGTCGCCGCGCTGGCGGGGATGACCCGCGTCGCCGGGCGGATGTACGCGGGCAGCGTGCTGCGCAGCGGCTCCCGCGTACCGCTCACCGAAGCGCTGCGGGTGCGCTAGTTCCCCGTCCCCGACCAGCCCCCTCCTGCCCCCGCCCGAACCCTGTCCCCGACCAGCCCCCTCCTGCCCCCGCTCGAACCCTGTCCCCCACCAACCCCTGTCCCCGACCCACTTCCTGTCTCCGACCCACCCCCTCCCGAAAAGCACTGAAGGAGCACCTCATGAGCACCGCCCTCTGGATCGCCATCGGAATCGCCGTCCTCGTCGCCGTCCTCGCGGGGATCAAGAAGGGCCGGGGCTGACCTGCCCGATCGGCTCCCACCGCCGAGGGGGTTGTGCTTTCCGAGTGGTCACTCGGAAAGCACAACCCCCTCGAGCCGTCAGAAGCCGAGTTCGCCGGCGGCGCCCCTGCGCAGTGGTGCCACCGCCGCCTCGTCGGCGACGATCACCCCGGTGAAATCGGCGGGCCGGAAGAACCGGCGGGCCGCCTCGCCGACCTGGTCGTGGGCCACGCCGTCCAGCAGCGGCCCCCAGTTGTGCAACCAGTCCGAACCGACGCCGACATGCAGCAGGTTCGCCAGCCCGGACGCCAGCGCGCCCGGTGACGACATCGCCGTCGCGGTGGAACCGACCGCGTACCTCCTGGCGGCGTCGATCTCCCGCGCGCCGGGCGGATCGGCGGCCATGCGCTCCAGCTCTTCCCTGATCACCGCAAGAGCCGCGACGGTGTGCTCGGCGGCGGTGTCGGCCTCGACCATCAGCGTCGAGGCCCCCGGCACCGACTCCACGCCCGAACCGAGTTGGTAGGCGTACCCCTTGTCCTCGCGCAGGCGCGCGACCAGCCGGGAGGCGAAGGACCCGCCGAAGACCAACTGGGCCAGGTGCAGGGCCGGATAGCCCGGGTCCGTTCGGGGCAGGGCGGGGGCGGCCAGCCGGATCACGCTCTGGACGGCTCCGGGCCGGTCCACCCGCCGCAGGGACCCGCCCGGGAACCAGGGCGGCACTTCGGGTACGTCGCCTTCGGGCCCCGGCTCCCACGCCCCGAACAGCTCGGTGGCCGCGGCGACGGCCTCCTCCGGCTCCAGATCTCCGACCAGCACGAGCACCGCGCCCCTGGCGCCCAGATGCCGCGCGTGCAGTCGTGCCAGGTCGTCCGGCGTGCAGGCGGCGGCCTGTTCGGGCGTCGGCTGCCACCGGGCGGCTCTCTCCTCGCCGTACCTCCGCCGCAGCAGTGCGTGCTGGGCGAGCGCTGCGGGCTGGTGGATGGCCAGCCGTAGGCGGCGTGCCAGCCGTTCGCGTGCGGGTGCGACGGCTTCTTCGGTCAGCCGCGGCCCGCCGACGGCCTCGGCCAGCAGGGCGAGCACGGCGGGCAGGCCGTCGGCCATGGTGTGCCCGGTGACGGTGAGCTTGCGGGCGTCCGCGGAGGTGTCCAGGGTGGCCCCGTGTGCGGCCAGCGCCGCATCGTGGTCGTCGGCGCCCCGCTGGGCGGTGCCGCGCAGCAGCAGCTCGGCCATGAGCTGGCAGTGCGCCACCTCTCCGGGTGCCGTGGCGGCGTACGGGACGGTGAGCCGGATCTCCACCAGAGGGACGACGGGCGCCGAACACACCACGACACGCAGCCCGTTACCGAGGGTGAGGTCGGCATCGGGCAGCGGCAGCCGCCCCTCGTTCGCCTCCGGTCGCCTGCCGTATCCGGGGAGTTTGTTCGCCACACTCCCGGTCATGCCGTCAGCTCCCGTGCGATGTCCCGCTGTACGGCCTGGCGTCCTGGCACGAAGTGCACGACCGCCCGGTGGGAGGACCTGAGCCGGGCCGCCGCCCGGCTCACCTGTTCGCCGGTCACGCCGCGTACCAGCTCCGGTAGCGCTTGGGTCAGCTCTGCCTCGCCGAAGAGCGTCTCGCGCAGGCCGAGCAACCGCGCCCGGGTGCCCGGATCACCGAGTTCGCGCATCGCCCCGGCGGCCTGGCGGGCGGTCGTGGCACGCAGCTGCCCGGCGGCGACGGGGTTCGTCGCCAGTGCTTCCAGCGTGCCGTCGAGCGCGTCCAGGATGTGCTCAGCGCCTCGCTCGTGCTCGTGCACGGCGAACAGCGTCAGCATGTCCGGCCCCACCGTGTCCAGTGGCAGCCCGAAGAGACCGCAGCCCACCGAGAGGCTCGATGCCGCCGCGGCCGCGGTCGGCCCTCGGCGCAGCAGGGCGTGCCTGCCCTGTCCGAGCAGCGCGGCCAGGACGAGGTGCGCGAGGTAGTCGGGGCGCTCGGTGACCGGGTCCGGCATCCGGTAGGCCACCGCCACGGCGGGTGAACCGGCGTGCGGGTCGGCGACCGTCAGCCGCCGCTCCTCTCCCGGCAACGGCTCGTGCGGGTCGGGCGACCGCACCGTCGAACGCGCCGGCAGGTCCTCGAAGTGGCGGCGTACGAGACGTTCCGCCATTCCGCGGTCGAAGGAGCCGGTGATGGTCAGCACGGCATTTCCGGGGCCGTAGTGGTCGGCGAAGAACCTTTCGCACAACGCGATGTCGAAGCCGGCGAGGTCGACGGTTTCGCCGTACCCGTCCCTGGCGTTCTCCGCGCGCCGGTGCAAGGCCCGCGACAGCGCCCAGGGATGAGTCCCGTACGGGCGATTGCGGACCATGAGCCGGATCTCCTCGTCGATCACCGCGGTTTGCGTGCGGAGGTTTCGCGCGGAAATACAGGGCGAGCGCATTCGGTCCGCTTCGAGCGCGAGCAGCATTTCCAGGGCGGAGGCGGGAGCGGCGGCATAGTAAACCGTCACGTCCTGGCGGGTCCGGGCGTCGCCGAATCCGCCGGCGCTCTGCACCCGTGGCAGATAACCCTCGGGCTCGGCACCCCTGCCACCTTGGAACATGAGGTGCTCGAAGAGATGCGCCAGGCCCGTACGGCCCGTGGGTTCCGTGCGGAAACCAACGTCGTAGTGCACAGCAACACCGATCGAGGCGCCCACGGGATTCGGTGCCAGCAACACCCGGAGGCCATTGTCCAATACCAAGCGATGCAGCTGATCTCGGCTCATCCCGGCGAGCATAGGACCGAGTCAAGTACCCGCTCAACAGGGGGCGTTGACCGATTGCGGACAGTGTCCGCATGCGGTCAACTCCGTTGCCAGCACGGCACCGGTCGAGGAATGGTTCTGCCACGGCCGGAGAACGCGGTTGCAGAAATCGCCAGTCCGGTCACCATTCGAATCCGAGAACACGGGAGTCAGCATGAACGCCCAGTCCCTCATCAGCGGTTACTCCACCTACGCCGCCGCCGACGAGATCGTCCCGGCCGTGGAGGCCCCGGCCGCCACGATCACGATCACCACCTCGTCGCAGGCGTGCATCTCCGCCGCGTCCGCCGTCTCGGCCGTCTCGGTCGACAACACCTTCGACCACTCCTGCTGAACCGCGTGACCCGCTGAGAAAAAGGGGCGGGTGCCCACCGCCGCAATCGGTGGGCACCCGCCCTGTCGCACGAGAACCTGATTCCCGCTCCGCGCCGGCCGAATCACTCGTCCTCGTCGTCGTCGGCGTCCTCGACGCCCACGCCGGACATCCCCAGGATGATGGAGGGCACGGCGGACGCGGTCAGCATGAGAGTCGTCAGCAGCGCCGGCATCCGCTCGATCATGTCGGGCTGGTTCTGGAAGACGACCATGAGCAGCACGACGACCATCCCGGCGCCGACCGCGCACTGGTAGCCGATGAAGGAGACCCGGTCGCGCAGCCCGCGCTCGCGTTCGTCCAGTCCCATCTGCGGCCGTTCGGCCACTCCGCGGGTCATCGAGCGCAGCACGCCCCACAGCAGCAGCCAGAGCACGAAGGCCACGAGCCACCACGAGTCGGAGAACGCGTTGCCGTCCGAGATGAACGACAGCACCACCATGGACGCGCTCAGCACACAGAGGGAGAGCGCCACAGGGCGCATGGGGCTGCGCGCCAGATCCGTCGTCCCGTTGGTACCTTGCCGGCTCACGAGCGGTCCTCCTTGTTGTACAGCTGGGCGGAGAGGGGGGCGAAGGGCTTGCGGTTGAAGATCGCTTCCACCGGAAGCTCGAACACGTCGCTGAGCCGGAACGCCAGGTCGAGACTCGGGAAGTAGTCGCCCCGCTCGATGGCACCGATGGTCTGGGGGTGCACCTCCACCAGCTTGGCCAGCGCGACGCGGCTGAGGCCACGCTCGGCGCGGAGCACTCTCAGCTGGTTGTAGATCTGCATTCCCTCGCGATGACTCACTGGGCTCATGGAAAAAACGTAGTAGAAACACAACAGTTCGTCAAGGAACAGCAACAGCTCCGGCAGATGTCAGAGCACCAGCGACATAAGGAAGGTGTCCAGCCGTGATCGCCGACAACGTGCTCCCGAGCGTGCTCGTGCCGAACATGCCGGAGGCCCCGGACTCCCTGCGGCCCTATGCCGAGTTGGTCCGCGACACCGGAGTGCGCCGCCTGTGGACAGGGCAGTCGCTCAAGGTGGAGGCCCACCAGGCGTTCGCCCACCTCGCCGGTGCCGGGATACGCGTCCCCGTCGGCCTCAGCGTGGCTCTCATGCCGCTGCGCCACCCGTACGAGGCCGCCCTCCAGGCCCGCTCGCTCGCCCTGCTGACCGGCCTGCCGGTGGTGGCCGGCTACGGCGTCGGCTCGACGGCGTTCGTCCGCAGCCTCAACGGACGCCCGTTCACCAGCCCGCGCACGATGGCCGCGGACTACCTGCGCACGGTCCGGGCCCTGCTCGACGGGGAGATCGTCGACCACGCGGGCGACTACCACAAGCTGCAGGGCCGGTTGATCCCCATGGAGCATCCGCACGTGGAGGTCGGCGTGGGCGTGCTGCGCCCCAACATGGCCCGGACCGCCGGTGGTGTCGCCGACGTCGCCATCACCTGGATGACCCCGCCCGGGTACGTCGCCGAAACCCTGCTGCCCGCCCTGGAGGAAGGGGCCAAGGACAGTGACCGGGACACCCGCTGCCGCGTCGCGACCGTCGTGCACGTCGGCGTGGAGCGCGACGGCCGGGACCCGCACGTGCTCGCGCACACGGCCGCCTCCGGTCACCTCACCATGGAGCACTACACGGACATGCTGCGCCGGGCCGGTGTGCCCGTCGATCCGGCCGACCCGGTAGCCGGCGCCGCCGCCCTGGTGGACAGTGGCACGTACCTGTACGGCTCGGCCGACCACATCGCCGCCGGGCTGGAGGAGTACCGGAACGCCGGGGTGGACGAGGTGATCCTCAACTGCGCCGGAGTGCTGTTCACCGAGGGGCAGGCAGCCGCGTTGCGGGACGTCCGGGAGATCATCGAGGCGGTCGGGCGACGGAACAGTGGCTGAGCCGGTTACCCCTCGGTCCTCGGCGCCCGCCGGTCCGCCGGCGACACAACCGCCCTCGGAAGCGGCGCCCGTCACCGTACGCGAGTACGGGACCCGCTATCTGCGGATCACCGTGCGCTACCACGGCGAGGCGGGATTCAGCTGGCTGCGCACCCCCGGACCGGCCCACACGGCTCCGCAGCGCCTTCCTCCGGCGGTGGCCTGCGCGGCACTGCGCCGCGTCGACGAGGCCGTGGCCGGCGCCCGCGTCACCGCCGAAGCCCCGCGCGGTGCCCGGCTCACGCTGGGCGAACCGGCCGCCGGCTCCGCGCGGGACGGCGCGACCCCGCCGGGCTCGGGCGTGCTCTACCGCGTGCCGGGCGCCGTCTCGGTGGCGCGGCTGCTGTCCTTGGGCGACGACACCGCCTTCCGGCTCGCGGTCGAGGCGCTGGCGGATCTGGGCAGGACCCTGCGACGGCTGCACCAGGAGCCGTGGGGCCTCCCTGAACGGCCGCCCCACCACGGGGCGCGACGGCTTCTGGCCTGGCTCTCCGGAGAGGAGAACGCTCCTGGAGCGACCCGGCTGCGCGAGCTGGCGCGTACCCGGCTCGGCCCCTCGCTGTGGGCGCGGCTGGCGGACTGGTCCGAAGCCGCGGAGGAGCCACCCGGGGGTGGCGCGGTCCTGCTGCACGGTGCGCCCAGCACCGGCTGGCTGGTCCCCTCCCCTGCCGGTGGCCACACCGCCCTGCTCACCGGCGAGGAGGTCACCGGGGGCGATCCGGCCCTCGATCTCGGCTGGGTCCTCGGCGAGTTGCACGAACTGCGCGCCGCCGCCGCACGTGGCCTCGGCTCCGCCGGAAAGGGCCCGCGGGTCGACCACGCGACCGCGGTCCACGCCCTGCTCTCCGGTTACACCGGCGGCGACGGCACCGCCGCCGTCCCGCCGGGCACCGCACGCGCGGCCACTCTTCGACTGGCCGTCCACATGCGGGACTTCGCGTCGTTCGTCGGCTGGCACGAGGACCTGCGCCACTACTGCGACCTGCTGGCGGAAGCGCTCACCGAGGACGGCGCTCCCTGTCTTCGGTGGCCCACGCCACGGTCGTTGTCCGTCGAGGGCGGCCTCATCCAGTACCTGTGACGAGGCGTTTCCGCGGCGACCCGAGGAGGGGCTGTCGGCTGTCGTCAGCCGCCGGCGATGACGTTCGTCGTCACTGTCACGGCGACGATCACCGCCAGCGCCTCCTCCGCCGCCCGCACGACATGGCGCACCGCCGTCGCGGACCACTGACCGTGTGAGATCGACTCCATGGCCGCCCGGACCTCACGCGCGTCGGCGTCCGGGAAGGCCAGTCGGTGCAGTTTCGCTCCGTGCAGCAGGGCCACCAGGGACGCCGTACGCTCGTCCGGCGCCGCGCCCCGAAGGACGACCGCGTCGAGCCGCTGCCGTACCGCCGCCTCCACCGAGCCGTCCGTCTCCGGATAGCGGCGCACGGAGAAGAGGCCGAGCACCTTCTTCTTCTCCTCCCGGACCAGACCCTTCTCGATCAGGCCCCGGTTCGCCCAGGCCATCGCGTCCGTCTTCAGCCGGGTGATCCAGTCCTTGGCACTGCCCGGCTTGTCCCGGCCGGCGATGTCGGCGAGTGCCGTGTCGAGGGCCGGGTCGCCCAGCGGCGTGGCGTCGAGGACGGTCACCCTGTCGTCGGTCACGCCGATCCGGCCGGCCAGCGCCAGCTCCACCAGCAAGGCACCGGAGATCGCCGGCGCCACCTTCGCCGACTCCTTCGCCGCTCCGGACTCGTCGTCCAGCGAGAGGAGCATGAGCTGCTCGCCCAGGGTCGTGGGGGTCTCCGCGGGGGGTTGCGTCGGTGTGTGCATGCCCACAGTCTCCCCGCTCGACTGCTCGCCCAATGAAGAGTGGCCGGTAGCGGTCAGTGGTTGCGCGGGAAGCCCGGGTCCAGCCCGCACGGCTCACTTCGGGGCGTGCCCGCGGACCGTGTCGCGGAAGGCGGTCGGGCTCTGGCCGGTGCGCTGCTGGACGTACGTGCTGAAGTGGGTGGCACTGGAGAAGCCGAGGCGGTCGGCACCTGGGCGTAGTCCTCGACCCGGCGGGTGCGGGCGGCGAGAGGGTCGGCGGCCAGTCGCGGGGCCCGCGCGTCCTCGGGCAGGGGCCGGGCGCAGGATCGGTGCGTGCGGGTCCGCTACGGCGTACTGCGGACCGAAAGGCCCTACGCCTCGGGTACGGAGACCAGCCACCGCGTCTCCCTGCGCGGGCGCAGGTACAGGGCCCAGTACAGGGTCGCCACGGCCGTGATGCCGCCCGTCCAGAGCAAGTACGCCGGGTCCTGCTGGATCAGGATGTAGACGAGGACCACGATCAGCAGGAGCGGGGCCGCCGGCCACAGGGGCATGCGCCAGGCCTGGGTGTGCTTGTGGTGGCCCCGGCGGGACAGCAGCGCGGCGATCGCGACGAGCAGGTACATGCCCGTCACCGAGACGCCCGTGACGCCGTAGAGGGTGTCCAGGTTCACGAAGCACAGGGCCGCGCCGGGGACGCCCACGGCGAGGGTGGAGACCCAGGGGGAGCCGAAGCGGCCGAGGCGGGAGAAGAGGGTGTTGACCGGCTCCGGCCAGGCCTTGTCGCGGGCCGAGGCGAACAGGACGCGGGAGTTCTGGATGACCATGACGATCCCGGCGTTGATGATCGCGAGAGCCACGCAGAGGCTGACGAACGTACCGACGGCCGAGTTGGACCAGGCGGTGACCATGGCGGAGATGTCCCCGCCGGTCAGGGCGGCGAGGTCCGGGGCGCCCAGCGTGATGGCGGCGACCGGGACCAGGATGATCACGGTGGAGATGGCGAGCGTGGCGAGGACCGTACGGGCCACCGAGCGGCGCGGGTTCTCCAGTTCCTCGGAGAGGTAGACCGCGGTGGAGAAGCCCTGGGTGACGAACAGGGCGATGGCGAGGCCGGAGACCACCAGGAGGGCGGTGACGGTGTCCGGGGCGCCGCTCGGGCCGGCCACGTCCATCGAGACCAGGCTGTCCGGGCCGCGTTCCGCGTGGCTGAAGCCCAGGACCGCCACCACGGCCGCCGCGATGACCTCCAGGACCAGGAAGACGCCGGTGATCCAGGCGTTGGCGCGCAGGTCGAGCAGACCGGCCAGGGTCGCGAGGAGCATGACCGAGGCACCGGTCCAGGACGGGTCGAGGTGGACGAGGGGGGCGAGGTAGTCGGCCGTGCCCATCGCGATGACCGGCGGGACGATCATCACGACCAGCAGGGAGAGCACGAACACCAGCCAGCCCGCGAGGCGTCCGGCCATCGTCGAGACCATGGCGTACTCGCCGCCGGCGCTGGGGATGAGGGTGCCCAGCTCCGAGTAGCAGAACGCCACCGCGACGCAGAGCAGCGAGCCGATGGCGATGGTGAGGCCGGTGGCGGTGCCGAGCGAGCCGAACAGGTCGGGGACCACCACGAACAGCGTGGAGGCGGGGGTCACGCAGGAGAGGGTGAGGAGGGTGCCGCCGACGACTCCGATGGAGCGCTTGAGCTTCCCGGGATGACGGTCCGGCGCCTGCGCGACGGCGGGCTCGACGGGGCGGAGCGTGTCGGTCATGCGGCGGTTCCCTACGGCTCGGCGGTGAACTGCGCAGCATCACACCCCGACGAAAGCAGCACGTCAATGGCTGTTTGCCTACGAAATCCGCAGCAGAAACACGTCAATGCTGTCGTTTTGGGAAGCGGAGGTCGACGGGAACAGGGCGGGGGCTCCCTGCGGTAACCGCAGGGAGCCCCCGGAAAAAACTCTCGGCCTTCGCCTCAGTGGTTGCGCGGGAAGCCCAGGTCCACGCCCGCGGGGGCGTCGGCCGGGTCGGGCCAGCGGGTGGTGACGACCTTGCCGCGGGTGTAGAAGTGCGTGCCGTCGTTGCCGTAGATGTGGTGGTCGCCGAAGAGCGAGTCTTTCCAGCCGCCGAAGGAGTGGTAGCCCACGGGGACCGGGATCGGGACGTTGACGCCGACCATGCCGGCCTCGACCTCCAGCTGGAAGCGGCGGGCCGCGCCGCCGTCCCGGGTGAAGATCGCGGTGCCGTTGCCGAACGGCGAGGCGTTGATCAGGTCCAGGGCCTCCTCGTAGGTCTCGGTGCGCAGCACGGTCAGCACCGGGCCGAAGATCTCGTCCTGGTAGGCCTTGGCGGACGTGGGCACCTTGTCGAGCAGCGAGATGCCGATCCAGTGGCCGTTCTCGAAGCCGTCGACCGTGTGGCCGGTGCCGTCCAGGACGACCTCGCAGCCCTCGGCCGCGGCGCCCTCGACGTAGGAGGCGACCTTGTCGCGGTGGACCTTGGTGATGAGCGGGCCCATCTCGGAGGTGGGGTCGTTGCCCGGGCCGATCTTGATCTTCTCGGCGCGCTCCCGGATCTTCTCCACCAGTTCGTCGCCGATCGAGCCGACCGCGACGACCGCGGAGATGGCCATGCAGCGCTCGCCGGCGGAGCCGTAGGCGGCCGACACGGCGGCGTCGGCGGCCGCGTCGAGGTCGGCGTCCGGGAGCACCAGCATGTGGTTCTTGGCGCCGCCGAGGGCCTGGACGCGCTTGCCGTTGGCGGAGGCGGTGGTGTGGATGTAGCGGGCGATCGGGGTCGAGCCGACGAAGGAGACGGCCTTGACGTCCGGGTGCTCCAGCAGGCGGTCCACGGCCACCTTGTCGCCGTGGACGACGTTGAAGACGCCGTCGGGCAGGCCCGCCTCGGACAGCAGCTCCGCGATCTTCAGCGAGGCCGAGGGGTCCTTCTCGGACGGCTTCAGCACGAAGGTGTTGCCGCACGCGATGGCGATGGGGAACATCCACATCGGCACCATCGCCGGGAAGTTGAACGGGGTGATGCCCGCGACGACGCCGAGCGGCTGGCGGATCGAGGAGACGTCGACGCGGCTCGCGACCTGCGTGGACAGCTCGCCCTTCAGCTGCACGTTGATGCCGCAGGCCAGGTCGACGATCTCCAGGCCGCGCGCGACCTCGCCGAGGGCGTCGCTGTGCACCTTGCCGTGCTCGGCGGTGATCAGCTCGGCGATCGCGTCCCGGTTGGCGTCCAGCAGCGCCCGGAACTTGAACAGGATCGAGGTGCGCTGGGCCAGCGAGGACTGGCCCCAGGTCAGGTAGGCCTCCTTGGCGGCGGCGACCGCCGCGTCCACCTCGTCGACCGAGGCGAACGCGACCTTCGTCGTCACCTCGCCGGTCGCCGGATCGGTCACCGGCCCGTGCGTGCCCGAGGCGCCTTCGACGGTCTTGCCGCCGATCCAGTGGTTGACGATCTTCGTCATGGCCGGGAACTCCTTCACAGATGGCGGCGTCGGGTGGAGACGTGCCGTTCGTACAGCTCACGTGCCTTGACCGCGGACGGCCGTGTCGCGGTCTCGGCCACGGGTACATCCCACCAGGCCTGCGCGGGAGGCGCGCCCGACACTGTGTCTGCCGTTTGGGTCTCGACGTAGACACATGTGGGAGTGTCGGCCGCCCGGGCCTCGGCGAGGGCCTCCCGCAGGTCCCGGACGGTCTTCGCGCGCAGGACGCGCATGCCGAGGCTGGCCGCGTTGGCGGCGAGGTCCACGGGCAGCGGCGGCCCGGTGTAGGAGCCGTCCTCGGAGGGGTAGCGGTAGGCGGTGCCGAACCGCTCGCCGCCCACGGACTCCGACAGGCCGCCGATGGACGCGTAGCCGTGGTTCTGGACGATCAGGACCTTGATCGCGACGCCCTCCTGCACGGCCGTGACGATCTCCGTCGGCATCATCAGGTACGTGCCGTCGCCGACCAGCGCCCACACGGGCCGGTCGGGAGCGGCCAGCTTCACGCCGATGGCGGCCGGGATCTCGTAGCCCATGCAGGAGTAGCCGTACTCCAGGTGGTACTGGTCGGGCGACCTGGTGCGCCACAGTTTGTGCAGGTCGCCGGGGAGGGAACCGGCGGCGTTGATCAGGATGTCCGACTCGTCGGCGATCTCGTCCAGGGCGCCGAGGACCTGGGGCTGGGTCGGGCGCGTGTCCGGTTCGTCCACCTCGTAGCAGGCGTCGACGCGCTGCTCCCAGCGCTCCTTGTCCTCGGTGTACTCGGTGGCGTAGGTGCCCGCGACCCGGTGCGCGTGCAGCCGGAGGGCGCCGGTGAGCTCCTGGAGGCCGCTGCGGGCGTCGGCGACCAGGGGCCGCCCGGCGAGCTTGTGGCCGTCGTAGGGCGCGATGTTGAGGTTGAGGAACCGGACGTCCGGGTTGCCGAACAGCGTGCCGGACGCGGTGGTGAAGTCGGTGTAGCGGGTGCCGACGCCGATCACCAGGTCGGCGGTGCGGGCGAGTTCGTCCGCGGTGGCGGTGCCGGTGTGGCCGACGCCGCCGACGTCCTGGGGGTGGTCGTGGCGCAGGGAGCCCTTGCCGGCCTGGGTGGAGGCGACCGGTATGCCGGTGGTTTCGGCGAACTCGGCGAGGGCGTCCTCGGCGCGGCTGTGGTGGACGCCGCCGCCCGCGACGACCAGGGGCCTCCTCGCCGAGCGGATGATCCGTACCGCCTCGGCCAGTTCCGCCGGGTCGGCGCCGGGACGCCGTACGGTCCAGACGCGCTCGGCGAAGAACTCCTCGGGCCAGTCGTACGCCTCGGCCTGCACGTCCTGGGGCAGGGCGAGGGTGACGGCGCCGGTCTCGACGGGGTCGGTGAGGACGCGCATCGCGTTCAGCGCCGAGGGGATCAGGGCCTCGGGCCGGGTGATCCGGTCGAAGTACCTCGACACCGGGCGCAGGCAGTCGTTGACCGACACGTCGCCCGCGTACGGGACTTCGAGCTGCTGAAGGACCGGGTCGGCGGGGCGGCCGGCGAAGATGTCACCGGGCAGGAGCAGCACCGGCAGGTGGTTGATCGTCGCGAGGGCGGCACCGGTGACGAGGTTGGTGGCGCCGGGGCCGATGGAGGTCGTCACCGCGTGCGTGGACAGACGGTTCGACTGGCGGGCGTAGCCGACCGCCGCGTGCACCATGGCCTGTTCGTTGCGGCCCTGGTGGTACGGCATCTGCTCGGCGTGCTCAAGGAGCGCCTGGCCGATGCCGGCGACGTTGCCGTGGCCGAAGATGCCCCAGGTGGCGCCGATGAGCCGCTGCCGCACGCCGTCGCGTTCGGTGTACTGGGCGGACAGGAAGCGCACGAGCGCCTGTGCCGCCGTCAGCCGTGTCGTCGAGGTCATCGGTGTCCCTCCCTCTGAGTGGTCACGGATACGCGACGGCGACCACGGGCGTTCAGGGCGTTCACCCGGGGAGGCCGCGTACTCCTCGTCGGGGGGACCTCCGGCGCGGGGCCGTAGCGGGCGGGGAGTTGTCGCTCGCTCTTCGCTCCTGCCAAAGCAAAGCGGCCTCCCGCGCCGGAGGCGATCTGGGCCCGGGACCTGCCCGGGAGAGGGAACGCTCGGTCTTCTGTGCTGTCGCCCGCGGTGAAGGTGCGGATGGTCATGAGGCGGCCCTCACAGCAGTCCGACGGCGGTGTCCACGGCGGCGGCCACGTCCCCGTCCGCCGGGTACAGCAACGAACGTCCCACGACCAGCCCGCACACGGTGGGCAGTCGGAGGGCGCCGCGCCATTTCTCGTACGCCCCGTCCTGATCGTCGCCCACCTCGCCGCCCAGCAGTACGGCGGGCAGCGTGGAGGCCGCCATGACCTCGGCCATGTCGTCGGGGTTGTCGGTGACCGGGACCTTGAGCCAGGTGTAGGCGGAACTGCCGCCGAGGCCCGAGGCGATGGCGATCGACTTGGTCACGGCCTCGGCGGAGAGGTCGTTGCGGAGCCGGCCCCGCTCGTCGCGGTGGCTGATGAACGGCTCGACGAAGACGGGGAGTCGCCGGGCGGCCATGGCGTCGACGGCCCGGGCGGTGGACTCCAGGGTGGTCAGCGAGCCGGGGTCGTCGTAGTCGATGCGCAGGAGCAGCTTGCCCGCGTCGAAGCCGAGGCGCTCGATGTCCTCGGGGCGGTGGCCGGTGAAGCGGTCGTCGAGTTCGAAGCGGGCGCCCTGGAGGCCGCCGCGGTTCATCGAGCCGACGACGACCTTGCCGTCGAGGGCGCCGAGCAGGAGCAGGTCGTCGAGGATGTCGGCGGTGGCGAGGACGCCGTCCACGCCCGGGCGGGACAGGGCCAGGCAGAGGCGTTCGAGGAGGTCGGCACGGTTGGCCATGGCCAGGGCACGGCCGCCTACGCCTAGGGCGCCGCGGGCCGGATGGTCGGCGGCGACGATCATCAGGCGGCCGTCGCCGTTCAGCAGCGGCCGGCGGGGGCGGCGGGCGGCGGCCTCGGCGATCGCCTCCGGGCGGTGGCCGCGCAGGCGGACGAGTTCGCCGACGTCGACGGTCACTGGACGGCCCCCGCGGTGACGGCCGCCTCGATCTCGTCCGGCGTGGGCATCGCGGAGGAGCACTCCAGGCGGGAGGCGACGATGGCACCGGCGGCGTTGGCGTGCCGCATGGTCTTCTCCAGGTCCCAGCCGGCCAGCAGGCCGTGAACGAGGCTGCCGCCGAAGGCGTCGCCGGCGCCGAGTCCGTTGAGGACGTTCACCGGCAGCGGCGGGACCTCGGCGCTCTCGCCGGCGCTGTTCACCGCGAGGACGCCCTTGGGGCCCTGCTTGACGACGGCCAGTTCGACGCCCGCGTCGAGCAGGGCGCGGGCGGCGGCGTGGGGTTCGCGCACGCCGGTGGCGACCTCCACCTCGTCGAGGTTGCCGACGGCGACGGTGGTGTGGCGCAGGGCCTCCGCGTAGAAGGGGCGGGCGGCCTGTGGGTCGGTCCAGAACATCGGGCGCCAGTCGAGGTCGAAGACCGTGGTGCCGGCCTTGGCGCGGTGGGCGAGGGCCGCGAGGGTCGCCGTGCGGCTCGGCTCCTCGCTCAGGCCCGTGCCCGTGACCCAGAAGACCCGGGCGTCGCGGATGGCGTCGAGGTCGAGCTCGTGCGCGTCGATCTCCAGGTCGGGGGCCTTGGGCAGCCGGTAGAAGTACAGCGGGAAGTCGTCCGGCGGGAAGACCTCGCAGAACGTGACCGGCGTGGGCAGGCCGGGGACCGGGGTGACCCAGCGGTCGTCCACGCCGAAGCCCCCCAGGGCCTCGTGGAGGTAGGTGCCGAAGGGGTCGTCGCCGGTGCGGGTGATCACCGCCGTGCGCCGTCCCAGGCGGGCCGCGGCCACCGCGACGTTGCTCGCCGAGCCGCCGAGGAACTTGCCGAAGGACGTGACCTGCGGCAGCGGGACGCCGGTCTGGAGCGGATACAGATCCACTCCGATCCGCCCCATGGTGATCAGGTCGTGCGCCATCGGTGTCCCCTCGATGCTCGGCTCTCCCCGGTTTTGTAGCCCCCCTCTCGAGGCCCTGTCAATGTTTTGTCCAGACATTCGGACCAGATCATGACAGCGCTTTCCGTTCGTCGGGGCCCGTGTCAAGGGCCCGTGTCAAGGCACCCCGCCGACGCCGGGGCCCGCCCATGTGCCGCGGCTGTGTCACAAACGCCTCCCTCGTGTCACGCGTGTCGCGAGTACGCGGGTCTTCCGTCACACCCGGCGCACAGGCCCTGCCCCGTATCACCGGGCGTCGTTGACCGGGCACAGGCTTGTTGATCGCCAGCGCAGCGCCCGGCTCCCCCGGACGGCCGTCCACGGCCGCCGCCGCGGTGCGCGCGGGGAGGTGCACGTCATGACCGACCGAAGGCTCTGGTCCTACAAGGAGATCGCGGCGCACATCCGGGTGCAGCCCGACACCGTGCGGTCCTACCGCAAACACGGGCTGCTGCCCCCGCCCGACCACGTCGAGAGCGGCAAGCCCTACTGGTACGCCGACACGGTCCGGGCCTGGGTCGCCTCCCGGCCCGGCAACCGCCGAAGAGCCGACTGACCCACCCCCTGCCCCTCCCGTGCCCCACCGTCGCGTGGGGCACGGCCGTTCGCGCGTACGTCAGTCCCAGGGTTCGACGACCGTCAGCTCCACGGCCGAATGACCGTCGCCCCCGCTCCCGGCGCGGTCCCCATCGCCGCCAGAGCCGCGGGCACCTCGTCCAGGGTGATCGTGGACGTCACCAGCAGGTCGGGGCGGAGCACCCCGCTGCGGACCAGCTCCAGCATCGGCGGGTAGCCGTGCGCGGCCATGCCGTGGCTGCCGAGGAGTTCGAGTTCCAGGGCGATCGCGCGGGCCATCGGCACGGGGGTCGTGCCGGACGAGGAGGGGAGCAGGCCGACCTGGACGTGCCGGCCGCGGCGGCGCAGGCCGTTCACGGAGGCGGCGCAGGTGCCGGGCGAGCCGAGGGCGTCGAGGGAGAGGTGGGCGCCACCGCCGGTCACCTCGCGGACCGCGGCCGCGGTGTCCGGCACGCCCGTCGCGTCGACGCATCGCGCCGCCCCGAACGTCCCCGCAAGGTCCAGGGCGCCGGGCGACACGTCGACGGCCACGACCCGGGCGCCCGCCGCGGCCGCGATCATCACGGCCGAGAGCCCGACCCCGCCGCACCCGTGCACCGCGACCCACTCCCCCGCCGCGACCCTGCCCTGCCGCACCACCGCCCGGTACGCCGTGGCGAACCGGCAGCCGAGCGAGGCCGCCGTCGCGAAGGACAGCTCCCCGGGCAGCGCCACGAGGTTCACGTCGGCGTGGTCCAGTGCCACGTACTGGGCGAAGGAGCCCCAGTGGGTGAAGCCGGGCTGGGTCTGGCGCTCGCACACCTGATGGTCGCCGGCGGCGCAGGACGGGCAGGTGCCGCAGGCGCAGACGAACGGCACGGTGACCCGGTCCCCGGGCCGCCACCCGGTCACCCGGGCGCCCACCGCCTCGACGACCCCGGCGAGTTCGTGCCCGGGCACGTGCGGCAGCGCGATGTCCGGGTCGTGGCCCTGCCAGCCGTGCCAGTCGCTGCGGCACAGCCCGGTGGCCTCGACCCGTACGACGACCCCGTGCTCCGCGGGCTCCGGGTCCGGCACGTCCCGCACCTCGGCAGCCTCCCCGTACCGCTCGAACACCACGGCCCGCATGGATCCACCCGCCTTTCGCTCATGCCGCGCCCGGCCCCGCCGGCGCACGGGGGTGCCCCGGCGCCCCGGGCGGGCGACGCCTCGGGGCACGCTAGCGGTGGGCCGGGGAACGCCGCCGACCCGGGCGCCGCGTCGGCGGCGGGCGTCGTGAACCGATACCCCCTAGGGGTACAGTGGAGTATGCGGGTCCCCAGCGGACCCCACAGCCCCACATGCCTCGACGAGGAGTAACGACATGACCGCCCAGACCGACACCACGGGCCCCGTCACCACCGTCTTCAAGGTGAGCGGCATGAGCTGCGGACACTGCGAGGGCGCGGTCTCCGGCGAGATCTCCCAGATCCCCGGCGTGAGCTCGGTGACGGCCGTCGCCAAGACCGGCGAGGTCACCGTCGTCTCCGCGGCCCCGCTCGACGACAAGGCCGTGCGCGACGCCGTCGACGAGGCCGGTTTCGAACTGGCCGGCCGGGCCTGAGACGCACCAGACCTGGCACTCGTACCCGTGTACGGGCCGTACGGCCGCCGCCCCGGCCCGTACGGCCCGTTCCGTCTCCCGGGCGCCCCGCATCTCCTGGAGTGAGGACATGACCAGCACCACCGCCCAGGCACCGGCCGCTCGCGAGCCGGCCCTCGCCGAGGTCGAGCTGCTCATCGGCGGGATGACCTGCGCCTCCTGCGCGGCCCGCGTCGAGAAGAAGCTGAACCGGATGGACGGCGTCTCGGCCACGGTGAACTACGCGACGGAGAAGGCCCGGATCACCTGCCCCGAGGGCACCGAGGTCGCCGATCTGATCGCCACCGTCGTGAAGACCGGGTACACCGCCGAGGAACCCGCGCCCCCGCGGGAGGAGGCCTCCGCCACCGAGGACGAGGACCCCGAGCTGACGGCCCTTCGCGGTCGCCTCGCCGTCTCCGCCGCCCTCGCCGTGCCCGTGATCCTGCTGGCGATGGTCCCGGCGCTCCAGTTCGACACCTGGCAGTGGCTCTCGCTCACCCTCGCCGCGCCGGTCGTCGTCTGGGGCGGACTGCCCTTCCACCGGGCCGCATGGACGAACGCCCGGCACGGCGCCGCCACCATGGACACCCTGGTCTCCCTCGGCACCCTGGCCGCCTTCGGCTGGTCCCTGTGGGCGCTGTTCCTCGGCGACGCGGGGACGCCGGGCATGCGGCACCCGTTCGAGTTCACGGTCTCGCGCGGCGACGGCGCCTCCTCGATCTACCTGGAGGTCGCCTCCGGCGTCACCGCGTTCATCCTGCTGGGACGCTGGCTGGAGGCCCGCTCCAAGCGCCGTGCCGGAGCGGCGCTCAGGGCGCTGATGGAACTGGGCGCCAAGGACGTGGCCGTGCTGCGGGACGGACGCGAGGTGCGGATCCCGGCGCAGCGGCTGGCCGTCGGTGACCGGTTCGTCGTGCGGCCCGGCGAGAAGATCGCCACCGACGGCACGGTCGTCGAGGGCGCCTCCGCCGTGGACGCCTCGATGCTGACCGGCGAGTCGGTGCCGGTGGACGTGGCGGCCGGGGACCCGGTCACCGGCGCGACGGTCAACACGGCCGGACGGCTGGTCGTCGAGGCCACCCGGGTCGGTGCCGACACGCGGCTCGCACGGATGGCGAAGCTGGTGGAGGACGCGCAGAACGGCAAGGCCGAGGTGCAGCGGCTCGCCGACCGGATCTCCGGGATCTTCGTGCCGGTGGTGCTGCTGATCGCCGTCGCCACGGCCGGGGCGTGGCTCGGGCTGACGGGCGACGGCGTCGCCGCGTTCACCGCGGCCGTCGCGGTGCTGATCATCGCCTGCCCGTGCGCGCTGGGCCTTGCCACGCCGACCGCGCTGATGGTCGGCACGGGCCGCGGCGCCCAGCTCGGCATCCTCATCAAGGGCCCGGAGGTGCTGGAGTCCACGCGCCGCGTCGACACCGTCGTCCTGGACAAGACCGGCACGGTCACCACCGGCCGGATGACCCTCCTGGAGGTCCACGCCGCCGAGGGCACCGACGAGAAGGAGGTGCTGCGGCTGGCCGGCGCCGTCGAGCACGCCTCGGAGCATCCCGTCGCCCGTGCGATCGCGCTGGGAGCCGAGGAGAGGGCCGGGCGGCTCCCGGAGGTCGACGGGTTCGAGAACGTCCCCGGGCGGGGCGTACGCGGGCGCGTGGAGGGCCGGGACGTCGCCGTGGGGCGGCTCTTCGACGACGTGCCGGAGGAGCTGGCCCGCGTGCGGGACGAGGCCGAGCGGGCCGGGCGTACGGCCGTCCTGGCCGGCTGGGACGGGACGGCGCAGGCCGTTCTGGCCGTGGCGGACGCGGTCAAGGAGACCAGCGCCGAGGCCGTGCGCGAGCTGCGCGCCCTGGGGCTCACGCCGGTGCTGCTGACCGGGGACAACCGCGCGGTGGCCGAGACGGTGGCCGCGGCGGTGGGGATCGAGACGGTGGTGGCCGAGGTCCTCCCCGAGGACAAGGTCGACGCGGTACGGCGGCTACAGGCCGAGGGGCGGGTCGTCGCGATGGTGGGCGACGGCGTCAACGACGCGGCCGCGCTCGCCGCCGCCGATCTGGGCCTGTCCATGGGCACCGGCACGGACGCGGCGATCGAGGCGGGCGATCTGACCCTGGTCCGCGGCGATCTGCGGGTGGCCGCGGACGCGATCCGGCTCTCCCGCCGGACCCTGGGCACGATCAAGGGCAATCTCCTGTGGGCCTTCGGCTACAACGTGGCGGCGCTGCCGCTGGCCGCCGCGGGCCTGCTGAACCCGATGATCGCGGGGGCTGCGATGGCGTTCTCGTCGGTCTTCGTCGTCACGAACAGCCTGCGACTGCGGACATTCCGGTGAAGTCCCCCGAATTCCCCCTAAGTTCACGGCGAACGTGATTTGAGCCCCTCTGGAGTCCCGGGCCGGGCTCACATAAGCTCTTCACAAGGCTCGCGCATCATCCTTACGCTTGGGTCCCGGTCGGCATATCCGGGCTCTTGCGCAGCTAACGGACAAATGCAAGAGACGCAGATCACAGTGATGTGAACGTAACCATCGAAGGGGTTCGAAGGTCTAAGTTGACGATGTCAGGGAGCGTCTTGGGGGGCGCCACCTGGCATCTGGAGATGTCTTGGGGGACTTCTCCAGTTGGGGGTACCTCCCGGCTCGAACGGAGTTGAGAGCTTGGGGGAGCGTTGCCGGGGCACGTACGCCGGGAAGCTTTGAGCGGCCCTCCCGGACGTGCGCTGTCCCGGCAGAGCGCGCACCACAGCACGACGAGTTTTGCTCGTTCTGCTCAACAGCGATTCAGGCGCTGTCCTCACAGACGCCCGGCCGGATCCCGTGGGGGGAATCCGCACCGGGACTGGGAAGGCGCCCTGGACGTCGGCCCGTGGGGGGACCGGCGCCGGGGCGCCTTCTTCATTGCGTAAGAAATCACGTGAGGGATCATGCGAGCCGGTCGGTGATCCACGAACCACGGCGTGGATCACGAGAACGGTCGGTGATCCACGAACCACGCCAGGGCTCACGCGAGAGCCCCCGCATCCGGCAACCGGATGCGGGGGCTCTGGCGGTACCGCGCCTCAGGGCTCCTGGGCGGCAGTCTCAGCGCTCCTCGACGGGCACGAAGTCGCGCTCGACCACGCCCGTGTAGATCTGGCGCGGGCGGCCGATGCGGGAGCCCGGCTCCTTGATCATCTCGTGCCACTGGGCGATCCAGCCCGGCAGCCGGCCGAGGGCGAACAGGACCGTGAACATCTCGGTCGGGAAGCCCATGGCCCGGTAGATCAGGCCGGTGTAGAAGTCGACGTTCGGGTAGAGGCTGCGCTCGACGAAGTAGTCGTCGGAGAGCGCGTGCTCCTCCAGCTTCAGCGCGATGTCCAGCAGCTCGTCGGACTTGCCGAGGGCGGACAGCACGTCGTGCGCGGCGGCCTTGATGATCTTGGCGCGCGGGTCGAAGTTCTTGTAGACCCGGTGGCCGAAGCCCATCAGGCGGACGCCGTCCTCCTTGTTCTTCACCTTGCGGATGAAGGAGTCGACGTCACCGCCGGAGTCGCGGATTCCCTCCAGCATCTCCAGCACCGACTGGTTGGCGCCGCCGTGCAGCGGGCCCCACAGGGCGTTGATGCCGGCGGAGATCGAGGCGAACATGTTCGCCTGCGAGGAGCCGACCAGGCGGACCGTGGACGTCGAGCAGTTCTGCTCGTGGTCCGCGTGCAGGATCAGCAGCTTGTCGAGCGCGGAGACCACGGTCGGGTCCAGGTCGTACTCCTGCGCCGGGACCGAGAAGGTCATGCGGAGGAAGTTCTCGACGTAGCCGAGGTCGTTGCGCGGGTAGACGAACGGGTGACCGATCGACTTCTTGTACGCGTACGCCGCGATCGTCGGCAGCTTGGCGAGCAGGCGGATCGTCGAGAGGTTGCGCTGGCGCTCGTCGAACGGGTTGTGGCTGTCCTGGTAGAACGTGGACAGCGCCGAGACCACCGAGGACAGCATGGCCATCGGGTGGGCGTCGCGCGGGAAGCCCTTGTAGAAGTTCTTGACGTCCTCGTGCAGCAGGGTGTGCTGCGTGATGTCGTTCTTGAACACCGAGAGCTCGTCGACGGTCGGCAGCTCGCCGTTGATCAGCAGGTAGGCGACCTCCAGGAAGGTGGAGCGCTCGGCCAGCTGCTCGATCGGGTAGCCGCGGTACCGCAGGATGCCCGCTTCGCCGTCCAGGTACGTGACGGCGGATTTATACGCGGCCGTGTTGCCGTAACCGCTGTCCAGCGTCACCAGACCGGTCTGGGCGCGGAGCTTTCCGATGTCGAAGCCCTTGTCACCGACGGTGCTGTCGATCACCGGGTAGGTGTACTCGCCGTCGCCGTACCGCAGTACTACAGAGTTGTCGCTCACGTCTTCCCTCACCGACGTTGTGCCTCATCTTCGAGGTTGCCCTGACTGTCTCTACCATCCCCCACTTGGCTCAGGAGAGTGCACTCGGGGTCGACCATCGGGCCTATCGACGGCACTGAGTGCCGTCAACTTGCTCATCCTGCCCCCTGAGTTCCCCTTCTGGAAGTGTCTTGTGACCTTCACGACTCGTTTGATCGATCATTTTTCGTTGAACCGAGCCGGAAGTCGAGTGCCGTGCACCGCCGGCCCGCCGAAACCGTGCGCACCGCCTGGCCGATCGCCTTGCGCGAACCGACGAGGACGACCAGCTGTCTGGCCCGGGTGACGGCCGTGTAGAGCAGGTTCCGCTGGAGCATCATCCAGGCGCTCGTGGTGACCGGGATGACGACCGCCGGGTACTCGCTGCCCTGGGAGCGGTGGATCGTCACGGCGTACGCGTGGGCAAGCTCGTCGAGCTCGTCGAACTCGTACGGCACCTCCTCGTCCTCGTCCGTGAGCACCGTCAGGCGCTGGTCGACGGGGTCGAGCGAGGTGACCACGCCGACGGTGCCGTTGAAGACCCCGTTCTCGCCCTTCTCGTAATTGTTGCGAATCTGGGTGACCTTGTCGCCGACGCGGAACACCCGCCCGCCGAATCTCTTCTCGGGCAGGTCGGGGCGGCCCGGGGTGACGGCCTGTTGCAGCAGGCCGTTGAGGGTGCCCGCGCCGGATGGACCGCGGTGCATGGGGGCGAGGACCTGGACGTCCCGGCGCGGGTCCAGCCCGAACTTGGCCGGAATGCGACGGGCGGCCACATCGACGGTGAGCCGCCCGACGGCCTCGGTGTCGTCCTCGACGAAGAGGAAGAAGTCCTTCATGCCGTCCGTGACCGGATGCTGCCCGGCGTTGATCCGGTGCGCGTTCGTCACCACACCGGACTGCTGGGCCTGCCGGAAGACCCGGGTGAGACGGACCGCTGGGATCGGGCCGCCGTCGGCCAGGAGATCGCGGAGCACCTCCCCCGCGCCGACGCTGGGCAGCTGGTCGACGTCCCCGACGAACAGCAGGTGCGCCCCCGGCGGGACCGCCTTCACCAGCTTGTTGGCGAGCAGCAGGTCCAGCATGGACGCCTCGTCGACCACGACCAGGTCGGCGTCCAGCGGGCGGTCCCGGTCGTAGGCCGCGTCGCCGCCGGGCTTGAGCTCCAGCAGGCGGTGGACGGTGGATGCCTCGGCGCACGTGAGCTCGGACAGGCGCTTGGCGGCCCGGCCCGTGGGGGCGGCCAGCACGACCTTCGCCTTTCTGGCGCGGGCCAGCTCCACGATCGAGCGGACCGTGAAGGACTTGCCGCAGCCCGGGCCGCCGGTGAGGACGGCGACCTTCTCGGTCAGCGCCAGCCTGACGGCGGCCTCCTGCTCGGGCGCGAGGTCGGTGCCGGTACGCCCCTTCAGCCAGCCCAGCGCCTTGTCCCACGCCACGGTCCGGAAGCCCGGCATGCGGTCCTCGGCGGTGCGCAGGAGGCGCAGCAGCTGGGCGGAGAGGGAGAGTTCGGCGCGGTGGAAGGGGACGAGGTAGATCGCGGTGACGGGCTCGCCGCCGTCGGGGCCCGGCACCTTCTCGCGTACGACGCCGGGGTCCTCACCGTCCTCGGGGGGTTGGGCCAGCTCGGCCAGGCACTCGATGACCAGGCCCGTGTCGACCTGGAGGAGTTTGACCGCGTCCTTGATCAGCTGCTCCTCCGGGAGGAAGCAGTGGCCCTGGTCGGTGGACTGGGACAACGCGTACTGCAGGCCTGCCTTGACGCGCTCCGGGCTGTCGTGCGGGATGCCGACGGACTGGGCGATCTTGTCGGCGGTGAGGAAGCCGATGCCCCAGACGTCGGAGGCGAGCCGGTAGGGCTGGTTCTTCACGACGGAGATGGAGGCGTCGCCGTACTTCTTGTAGATGCGCACGGCGATGGACGTGGACACCTCGACCGTCTGGAGGAAGAGCATGACCTCCTTGATGGCCTTCTGCTCCTCCCAGGCGTCGGCGATCTTCTTCGTCCGCTTGGGGCCGAGGCCGGGGACCTCGATGAGGCGCTTGGGCTCCTCCTCGATGATCTGGAGGGTGTCCATGCCGAAGTGCTGCGTGATGCGGTCGGCGAAGACCGGGCCGATGCCCTTGACCAGGCCCGAGCCGAGGTAGCGGCGGATGCCCTGGACGGTGGCCGGCAGGACGGTCGTGTAGTTCTCGACGTGGAACTGCTTTCCGTACTGCGGGTGCGAGCCCCAGCGGCCCTCCATGCGCACGGACTCGCCGACCTGTGCGCCGAGCAGGGCGCCGACGACCGTGAGCAGGTCGCCGCCGCCTCTGCCGGTGTCGACCCGGGCGACCGTGTAGCCGTTCTCCTCGTTGGCGTACGTGATGCGTTCGAGTACGCCTTCCAACGTGGCCAGTCGCCGCTCGCCCGTCTGGGCGGCCCCCGCCTGATCGGTCATGATCCGACGGTACCGCCCGGGTACGACAGTGCGGCCGGGCCGGAGCGCCGGTGACCGGCGCATAAAGCGACCGATCAGTATGCGATCAGGGGCTCAGCTTTCACGGTGAGTTCACAAGAGAGTCCGAAACTTTACAGTTCAAGCATCCTGGTCGCCCCTTTTGTGATTCCTTCCGTGGAAGAATTCAGGCGTTCGAGAAATGGGGGGCGGACTCGATTCCGGAGCGACCGTGATGCCGATGCGTTCCCCTGGCCCGAGCGGTCCCCGGCGCGCCCACACCGCGGGCACGGTGCTCGTCGGACTGTGCGCCGTCGGCACGTTGACGCTGCTCGTGATGGCTCCGGCGATTTCCGGGGAGCACGCGATCGTGGCCCCGGGGTCTTCGACGCCGCACGGGAACACGCCCGACCCTCCCCTGCCGCACCGGGCACCCGCTCCGGAATTGCCGCCCCTTCCCAGCCCCGGGCCGGGTTGATTCCGCCCCTTCCCATTCCATTCCCCCGGCTCCGAATGACGACGAGGAACGATGTCACCCCAGGCCCAGAGCGTCGCCCTGTGGATCATGTCCCTGGCCATCAACATCACGGCGGCGTGCGCGGGCATCGTCTGGGGCTGGGAGGCCTTCGCACAGTTCCTGCTGCCGGCGTTCGGATCGGTGGTGGGGGCGTCGATGGTGAGCTACAGCCTGCGGCGCTGAAGGCGCCGGCGGATGTCCGGACGGCGCGAAACCCATTGCCGCTCCGCCTCCCGCCTGATTAGCGTCCGCCCCATGCCCCCGACCCTGCACACCGCGCGCCTGCTCCTGGACTCCTACACCCCCGACGACGAAGAGGATTTCGTCGCCCTGTTCCAGGACGTCAGGCTGTCCCGGTGGATGGGTGACGGGCCCTCGTCCGAGGCGGAGGACCGGGCCCTGTTCGGGAGGATCTTCACCAAGGTCTACGCACAGGACCTGTTCGACGTGTGGGCGGTCCGGCGCGAGGGGCGACTGGTCGGGCACGCGGAGATCAAGCGCACCGACGCGGTGGACGGGCACGAGATCGTCTACGCGCTGGCTCCCGAGGCCTGGGGAAGCGGACTCGGGACCGAACTCGCCGAGGTACTAGTGGCCTACGGCTTCGAAACGCTCGGGCTCGCCGAGGTGCACGCCACCGTCGCCGCGGAGAACGAGGCCTCGCTGCGCCTGCTCGGCCGGATGGGATTCGCGCACGTGCGCGACGTCGAGGAGAACGACGGGGGCCTCACCCGCGTGCTCACAGCCTGCCGAGGATGACCCCGCGCCAGGTCCAGCCGGCCGTGAGCACGACGTCCCGCAGGGGGTCGCGCAGCTCCGCGCTGTCGAAGCGGTAGGTCTCCGTCGCTTCGAGCCGGCCGCTCTCCCCGCGGCCGATCGTGTAGTGGCGGGAGACGGTCCGGTCGGGACCGCGCGTGTACTGCCCGGAGATCTTCAGCCGCGGCGGATCGCCGACCCGGGTGACCTCCCGCCCCTCCTCGATGACGCGCACCTCGTGGGTCTCCGGGACCAAGCGCATCCGGAACCGGACGGCACGCGTCAGCTGCGACCGGACGAAGAGGTCCTGCCAGGCCGGTTCGGCCGTCCGCCACTCCGCGACCACGTCGGCGCCCTGCGCGGCACCGTCGCGGATCACGTACGGCGCGTCGGCGCGGCCCAGCCCGAGCAGGGCCGCGCGCACCTCCTGGGCCGGACGCGGAACGACCCCGGCGGCGGGATGGGTGGTCCCGGTGAGCTTGTCGAAGAGGCGCATGGTGTCAACCTAGGGCGGCCCGCCGGAGCCACGGCCGGGGCCCCTCAAAAATCCGGCAAGAATTTCTTACGTCGCCGTGCAACCCTTTCGGCCCCAAGGCGGTCGTACTATGCGTCAGGACTTCTGGAGGGGGATCCGGGGGGATCGCGGGGGACCTGACGGGAGGGGAAAGGCCGAGGGGGCCTGGTCGACGGACCGGGCTCCCTCGAAACCGTTCGGGCCTGTTCAGAGGCCGTTCAGGGCCCCTTCGAGGCCGTCAGAAGAAGACGCCGCACCTCAGCAGGACGTTGGCGTACGGCCGTGCCTCGCCCGTGCGGACGACGAGCCGGGCACCCGCCGACAGCTCCTTGAGGCGTTCGTGCGACACGAGGTCCAGTCCGGGGAAGTGCCCCTCCAGCAGCGCCGACGCCTCCGGGTTGGCCTCCCGCAGCTCCTGCGCCGCCGTCGCCCCCTCGACCACCAGCTCGGCCAGCAGCCCGTCCAGCACCTCGGCGAACGCCGGCACCCCTGCGCGGAAGGCCAGGTCCACCACCCGGGGGCCGTCGGGGATCGGCATGCCCGCGTCGCACACCAGCACCCCGTCGCCGTGGCCGAGTTCGGCCAGCGCACCGGCGAGATGACGGTTCAGTATTCCGGTCCTCTTCACGGTGCGGCGACCTCCGCCGCCGTCGGGAAGGACGCCTGCGCGCCCTCCTTCGTCACGGTCACGGCACCCACCCGCGCCGCGTACGCCGCAGCCTCGGCCAGCGACGCGCCCGCGCCCAGCCGGTAGGCCAGCGCGGCGGTGAAGGAATCACCCGCGCCCGTCGTGTCCACCGCGTCCACCTTCACGGCCGGCACGCGCGCGACACCCTCCGCCGACGCCACCAGCGCGCCTTCCGCGCCCAGCGTCACCACCACCGACTTCGGGCCCTTGGCGAGCAGAATCCGCGCCCAGTCCTCGGGGGTGTCCCCCACTGCGGAGCCGCCCAGGATCACCTTGGCCTCGTGCTCGTTCACGATCAGCGGGTCGCAGGCCGCCAGCACCTCCTGCGGAAGGGGGCGCGGCGGGGAGGGGTTCAGCACGAAACGGCTTTCGGGCGACAGGCTCCGCACGGTCTCCACCACCGTCTCCAGCGGGATCTCCAGCTGCGCCGACACCACCCGCGAGCCCTGGAAGAGGCACCCGGCCGCGCTCACGTCCTCCGCGGTCAGGCGGCCGTTCGCGCCGGGCGACACCACGATGCTGTTGTCCCCGGACGGATCGACCGTGATCAGCGCGACGCCGGTCGGTGCGCCGCCCACCAGGACTCCCACCGTGTCGACGCCCGCCGCGCGCTGCGACTCCAGCAGCAGCCGGCCGTGCGCGTCGTCGCCGACCCGGGCCAGCAGCGCCGTACGGGCACCGAGCCGGGCGGCGGCGACCGCCTGGTTCGCGCCCTTGCCGCCCGGGTGGACGGCCAGGTCGGAGCCGAGCACGGTCTCTCCGGCGCCGGGCCGGCGCTCCACTCCGATCACCAGGTCGGCGTTGGCCGACCCCACGACCAGGAGGTCGTAGTCGTACATGAGTTGTCTCCCCACGTGAGTGAGATGGGCGGGCGGTCACGCACACCGTGTGCGACCGCCCGCCGTTGCCCGATGTCAGCCGCTGAAGCCGGCCACGTTCTCCTCGGTGACCACCTTCACCGGCACCTTCACCGTCTCCTCGACCTTCTCGCCCTTCAGGGCCCGCAGGGCGTTGTCCACGGCGATCTTCCCGAGCTGGGACGGCTGCTGCGCCACGGACGCGTACAGCGTGCCGCCCTCGACCGCCTTCAGTCCGTCAGGCGTGCCGTCGAAGCCGACCACCGAGACCGACTTGCCGGCCTTGGAACCCAGCGCCTTGATCGCGCCGAGCGCCATCTCGTCGTTGGCGGCGATGACTCCCTGGACGTCCGGGTGGGCCTGGAGCAGGTTCGACATGACGTCCAGGCCCTTGGTGCGGTCGAAGTCGGCGGGCTGCTGGGCGACGACCTGGATGCCCGGGAAGGCCTTGAGGCCGTTCGCGAAGCCCTGCGCGCGTTCCCGGGCCGCGGACGTGCCGGCCTGACCCTGGAGGATCACGATCTTGCCCTTGCCGCCCAGCTTGTCGGCGACGGTCTTGGCGGCGAGTTCACCGCCGGCGACGTTGTCGGAGGCGACCAGGGCGTCCACCGACGCCTTGTTGACGCCTCGGTCGACCGCGATGACCGGGATCTTCGCCTGGTCGGCGGCCTTGACGGAGTTGCTCGCCGCGTCGGAGTCCACCGGGTTGACGATGATCGCGCCGAGGCCCGAACTGGTGAAGTTCTGCAGCTGGTTGGCCTGCTGGGAGGCGTCGTTCTGAGCGTCGGTGACGGTCAGGTCCACGCCCCGCTTCTTCGCCTCGGCCTGGGCACCCGCCCGGATCTGCACGAAGAAGGGGTTGTTGAGGGTGGACAGCGACAGGCCCAGCTTCGGGCTGCTCGTGGCGGAGGAGCCGTTGTGCAGGAAGGACGTGGCGCCGACGATCGCGACGGTGGCCACGGCCGCGAGCCCGTACGTCGCCGCCTGCTTGCCCTTGCCCCCTTGGGAGGCACCGGCCACCGGGGTCGCCCCCGCCTTGCGCCGCAGCGTGTCGAACAGCACCGCGAGCGCGATGACGACACCGATGACGACCTGCTGCCAGAACGCGGAGACGTTCAGCAGGTTGAGGCCGTTGCGCAGCACGGCGAGGATCAGCGCGCCGATGAGCGTGCCGGACGCCTTGCCGGTGCCGCCCGCGAGGGAGGCACCGCCGATGACGACGGCGGCGATCGCGTCCAGTTCGTAGCCGTCGGCGGCCTGGGGCTGCGCGGAGGAGAGCCGGGCGGCCAGCACGACACCGGCGACGGCGGCGAAGACGCCCGAGAAGGCGTAGATGGCGAGCTTCTGCTTCTTCACGCGCAGGCCGGACAGCCGCGCGGCCTCCTCGTTGCCGCCGATCGCGTACATGGAGCGGCCGATGTAGGTCCGGCCGAGCACGAAGGCCGCGATCAGACCCATGACGATCATCACCAGGACCGGCACCGGCAGCCAGCCGCCGAGCGTGTCGCCGAGGTGGGAGACCGAGTCGGGGAAGGCGATCGGGGAGCCCTCGGAGATGACGAGGGAGAGGCCCCGGGCCACGGACAGCATGGCCAGCGTGGCGATGAACGGCGGGAGCTTGCCGTAGGAGATCAGAATGCCGTTGACCAGGCCGCAGACGATGCCCGTCGCTATGGCGAGCAGGACGGCGAGGAAGACCGGGACGCCCGCCGACGTGGCGCTCCAGGCGAGGACCGTGGCGGACAGCGCGGCGACCGAGCCGACCGACAGGTCGATGCCCGCGGAGACGATCACGAAGGTCACGCCGAAGGCGAGGATGGCCGTCACGGCCGCCTGCACACCGACGTTGAGGAGGTTGTCCGTCGTCAGGAAGTCGCCGGACAGGGCCGACATCGCGATGACGAGGACGATGAGCGCGGTGAGCGCGCCGTTGTCGAGCAGGAGGCGGCGCAGGCCTCCCGAGGCGCCACCCGCGCCCGTTGTGCTCTTGAGCGTGTCAGTGGCCACGGGAGGCCTCCGTTCCGTTCGTGGTCGTCGTCGTGGTCGACGTCGTGGGGGTGCTGACGGCGAGTGCCATCACGGCGTCCTGGGTCGCCTCGTCGGCGGAGAGCTCACCGGCGATCCGGCCCTGCGCCATCACCAGCACCCGGTCGCTCATGCCGAGCACCTCGGGCAGGTCGCTGGAGATCATCAGGACGGCCGCTCCGGCGGCGGTGAGTTCGTTGACCAGCTGGTAGATCTCCACCTTGGCGCCGACGTCGATGCCGCGCGTCGGCTCGTCGAGGATCAGCACCTTGGTGTCGGCGAGCAGCCACTTGCCGATGACGACCTTCTGCTGGTTGCCGCCGGAGAGGGTGCGCACGTGCTGGCCGAGCCCGGCCATCCGCACGCCGAGCTGCTTCGCGATCCGCTCGGCGGACTCGCGCTGGCCCTTGAGGTCGACGAGCCCGGCGCGGGTGGCCGACCGCAGCGTCACCAGGCCCAGGTTCTCCTCGACCGAGGCGTCCAGCACCAGGCCCTGGCCCTTGCGGTCCTCGGGCACGAGTCCGATGCCCGCGGTCATCGCCGCGTTGACGTCGGACTTGGCGATCGGGGCGCCGGACACCTTCACGGTGCCCTTGTCGTACCCGTCGGCCCCGAAGACCGCCCGCACGACCTCGGTACGGCCCGCGCCGACCAGCCCGGCGATGCCGACGACCTCACCGGCGTGCACCTCGAAGCCGACGTCGTGGAAGACGCCGTCGCGAGTGAGGCCCTCGACGGACAGCAGGGGGGCGCCGCGGTCGGCCCGTTCGCGCGGGTACTGCTGCTCGATGGAGCGGCCGACCATGAGCCGGACGAGCTCGTCCTCGGGGGCGGCGGCGGGGACCTGCCCGACGCTCTTCCCGTCGCGGATGACCGTCACCCGGTCGCCGAGGGCGGCGATCTCCTCCAGGTGGTGGGTGATGAAGACGATCCCGACGCCGTCCTCGCGCAGCGTGCGCACGATCGCGAAGAGCTTTTCGACCTCCTCGGAGGTGAGCACGGCGGTCGGCTCGTCCATGATCAGCACACGGGCGTCCAGGCTGAGCGCCTTGGCGATCTCGACCATCTGCAGGCGGGCGATACCGAGGTCACGGACCCGCGCGCGGGGCGAGACATTCACGCCGACCCGCCGCAGCAGGACCTCGGCGTCGGCCTCCATCCGCTTGCGGTCGATCATCCCGAAGCGGCGCGGCTGGCGCCCGAGGAAGATGTTCTCGGCGACCGTGAGGTCGGGTACCAGGTTGAACTCCTGGTAGATCGTGGCGATCCCGAGCCGCTCGGAGTCCTGCGCACCCTGGATGCGCGTCTCCTCGCCGCCGACCAGGATCCGCCCGGCGTCGGGGGTGTAGGCGCCGGAGAGCATCTTGATGAGGGTGCTCTTGCCGGCACCGTTCTCACCGAGCAGCACGTGCACCTCGCCCCGGCGCAGGTCGAAGTCGACGCCGTCCAGCGCGACCACGCCCGGGAAGGTCTTCCGTATGCCCTCGATGCGCAGCAACTCGTCCGCGTTGCTCACGTCGTGCTCCTTTGCACTGGGGTGGGGTTCTCGCCGCACGAGCGGCGTACGACGAGCCGGGCGGGGAGCGTGACGGACTCGCCGGGCCGCCCCTCGATGCGGTCGACCAGGGCCCGTACGGCGGCCCGGCCCAGCTCGCCCGTGGGCTGGGCGATCGCGGTGATCGGCGGATCGGTGTGCACGAACCACCGGATGTCGTCGAACGCGGCCAGCGCGAGGTCGTCCGGTACGCGCAGACCACGCGCGCGTACGGCGTCCAGGGCGCCGAGCGCCATCAGGTTGTCGGCCGCGAAGACGACCTCGGGCGGGTCGGCGAGGTCGAGGAAGCCCTCGGTGACCAGCCGGCCGCTCTCGGCCTGGAAGTCGCCCTGCCCTATGTAGGCGTCGGGAAGTTCGAGCCCGTACGCACCGAGCGCCTCGCGGAAGGCCTCGACGCGCTCCTGGCCGGTGGTGGTCGCCGCCGGGCCCGCGATGATGGCGAGCCTGCGGTGTCCCAGCCGGTGCAGATGCGCCACGAGGTCCCGTACGGCGCTCCGCCCGTCCGCCCGCACCACCGGCACGTCCACGCCCGGGATCCACCGGTCCACGAAGACCATGGGCGTCCCGGCTCGCGCGGCGTCCAGCATCAGGGGCGAGCCGCCGTCCGTCGGGGAGACGAGCAGGCCGTCGATCCGGCGGTCGAGCAGGGTGCGTACGTGGTGGTCCTGGAGGTCCGGCCGCTCGTCGGCGTTGCCGATGATGACGCTGTAGCCGAGCGCGCGGGCCTCCTCCTCGACGGAGCGGGCCAGTTCCGTGAAGTACGGGTTCATCACGTCGCTGATGACCAGGCCGAGGGTGTGGGTCTGGTCGGTGCGCAGGGAGCGGGCGACGGCGTTCGGGCGGTAGCCCAGGGTCGCGACGGCGGCCAGCACGCGGGTGCGTGCGTCGGCGCTGACCGACGGGTGGTCGTTCAGGACGCGCGAGACCGTGGCGACGGAGACGCCGGCCTCGGCAGCGACGTCCTTGATGCTGGCCACCGCCGCTCCACCTCCTTGTGGATCAGTCGTGGGAGCACCGGGTGGGTGCTCGTGGAATCGATTACATCGACGGGAGCATGGAATCGATTACACGCGGCCGAATCAAGCCCCCGGCGGTACCTCTTGACCGGATCGTGATGTCGCGGGGCGCGGCCCGGCGGGCCAGGCTGGAGGTGCGGGGGTTTCCTGTGGGGCGTTCGAGGCCTTGGCGGGCCGGAGTGGAGGAACCATGACGGCGGCGACCCGGAACGACGTACCCGTGGCCCTCGAAGGCGACGGAGTGGAACTGCGCCTGATGCCGATCGGCGGCGGCATGTCGGTCGGCTACATCACACTGCCCCAGGGCACGGACATGGGCCCGGCCCTCAAGGGCCTGCCCGGCGACGCCTGCCAGTGCCCGCACTGGGGCTACCTGCTCAAGGGCCGGATCAGGATGCGCACGGCCACGGGCGAGGAGGAGTACGAGGCGGGGCAGGCGTACCACTGGGGCCCCGGCCACGTGCCGGTGGCGCTGGAGGACAGCGAACTGGTGGAGTTCTCGCCGAGTGCGGACATGCGGCAGGTGATCGACCACGTGGTGGCGCAGGCCGGGTGACGCCGGAGCCTGCCCGGACAGCAGCTCCGACGCCGTATGCCGGTGGACGCGCCGGGCCCGCGCCGATGAGTTTTCCCGGTCCGGGCGGTCTCTCTTGCATCGACCACAGGAGGAGCGCTGTGTCCCAGTTGCTGCGCGTGCAGAACTTCAACGTTTCGAGTGACGGCTTCGGTGCCGGTGAGGGCCAGAGCCTTGAGAGGCCGTTCGGTCACGCCGACCCCGGCACGATGTTCGCCTGGGCCGGGGCCACGGCCAGCTGGCCCAACCGCACCGCCCCGGGCGGGAGCCGCGGCCTCGACGACTACTTGGTGCGCGACTTCCACCACAACATCGGCGCCGAGATCATGGGCCGCAACAAGTTCAGCCCGCAGCGCGGCCCCTGGGAGAACCACGAGTGGCAGGGCTGGTGGGGTGACGAACCGCCGTTCCACACGCCGGTGTTCGTGATGACCCACCACGAGCGCCCTTCGTTCACCCTCTCCGACACGACGTTCCACTTCGTCGGCGGGGATCCGGCCGAGGTCCTCGCCCAGGCGCGCAAGGCGGCCGGGGGCAAGGACGTACGGCTCGGCGGCGGGGCGTCGACCATTAGGCAGTTCCTGGACGCCGACCTGGTCGACACGCTGCACGTGACGGTCTCGCCCGACGTGGTGCTCGGGTCCGGCACACGACTGTGGGAGTCACCCGAGGAACTGCTCGACCGCTTCCACCGCGATGTCGTGCCGAGTCCGAGCGGGGTGACGCACCACCTGTTCTGGCGGAAGTAGCGGCAGGTCAGGCACCCTTGCCCCAGTCCAGCCGGCCGGCGAGCCCGGCGGCGGTGAAGGCCGCTTCCAACTGCTCGCGGCCCTCGGTGAAGTGGGCCCAGCTGTCGTAGTGGACAGGGACGACGCGGCGGGCGCCGAGGATCCGCGCGGCCTCGGCGGCCATCGCGCTGTCCAGGACGATGACCTGGTTGTCGAAGAGGACGGGGAAGCGGGGAGCACCGGCGAAGAGCACGGCGGTGTCGACGGGGGCGAAGCGGTCGGCGATCTCGCGGACGGCGTCGAGCGAGGCGTTGTCGCCGCTGACGTAGACGGTGGGCAGCCCCTCGCCGGTCAGGACGAAGCCGACGACCTGGCCGGTGTACGCCTCGACCTGCTCGCGCGGGCCGGGGCCGTGCAGGGCCGGGACGCCGGTCACGGTGACCGTGCCGCCGCCGGGCCGGTCCAGCTCGACGGCCTCCCAGTCGGCCAGGCCCCTGACCTTGTCCCCCAGGCTCTCGCGCAGCCGCTCACCGCCGCCGGGCGTGGTCAGGGTCAGGGGGATGCCGGGGAGCAGGGCCCGGCCGGAGGTGTCGAGGTTGTCGGGGTGCTCGTCGTGGGAGAGCAGCACCACGTCGACGTTGCCGAGGTCGGCGGGCGTGGTGGTGGCGGGCGCGGTCTTGGTCAGGAGCGGACCCCCGGGCCGGGCGTAGTCGCCGGGCGCGTCGAAGGTCGGGTCAGTCAGGAAGCGCAGGCCGCCGTACTCGAACAGGGCGGTCGGGCCGCCGAGGGCGCGGACGGGGAGGTCGGTCGTCACGGGCAGGGAGGACATGAGGCACCTCACGGATAGACGTGGTTGAACCGTGAGACGACCGTAGCCGCTTCTCACGGATACAAGCAAGCCGTACCATGAGAAGCATGGAGGAGCCCGTGACCGAACAGCCCGCCCCGCCGCCCGCCCAGGGCGAGGAGGAGCACCCCTCCCTTGCCCTCGCCAACACCGCGATCGCCCTGCCCGGCGGGCGCACACTCGATCTCCTGGGCACCCCCGCGCGGGCGAACCACTGGCTGACCCAGCGCGACCTCGCCCCGGTCGACGCCGGCATGCGGGAGATGTGCGCGACCCAACTGCGGTCCCTGCGCGAACAGATCAGATCCCTGTTCGCCGCCCGCGTCGACGGCGTGCCCGCCCTGCCCGCGGCGGTGTCGGCCGTCAACGACGCGATGACCAGGGTCCCCACGGCCCCGCTCCTGCGGTGGGACGACAAGACCGGCCCCTATCGCACCGCCCCCCACCCCACCACCGCGATCGTCGACCTCGCCCTGGCGACCCTCGCCGCGGACGCCGCCGACCTGCTCACCTCCCCCGCGGCCGAGCGCCTGACCGCCTGCGGCTCACCGCCCTGCAACCGCTACCTGCTCCGCCACGGCCGCCGCCACTGGTGCTCCACCCGCTGCGGCGACCGCGCCCGCGCGGCCCGGGCGTACGCCCGTCGTTCCGAGCAGCAATGACGCCGTCCAGGTCACGGCCGGGACCTGTGGGCGAGCCGCGCCCCTCTGCTCTCCGCGACCCTTGCGACGTCCCGCAGCGACTCGCTGAGCCGCCGGGCCAGGTAGTGCAGTTCCTCGCCGGTCACGCGGTGCTCCGCGAGGAGTTCGGCGGCATGCCCGAGCAGCCGGTCCGCCATGTCGATCTGCACGTCCTCGATCTCGTCGGCGAGCCGTGAGACGTAGCCGGTTCCGTCGCCCACGAGGTAGCACGGCTTTCCGTCGGCGCCGGTCCACGGCAGGAGCCGCCCGGCCACCGCGTGATCGCGCGCCCCGCCGGTCATGCACCCGCCTCCGCCATCAGGTAGGGGCGCACCAGTCGGTTGTCCTCTCCCCGGAGCGGACGCGCGTCGGGACGGCAGCAGGCCGCCGGGCACGCGAACGGGGGCGAGGGCGGCGCCGCGGATCGCCGTCGCCTGCCCCGGGGAGGGAGGAGGAGGCGGAGGAGCGGTTCGAGGAGCAGTGCGATGGGGTCTGTCACGTCTGTCTGCCTGCCTTCTCACCTGCGGTGACTGCGTTCTGTTCTGGATCACTCACAGAGTGGGGTCGGCGCTCGCTACGCTGCCAGGGGGTGGAGCTTGACATCGGGCTTGTCAAGAAGAGGGGTTGGCCGATGGACGAACGTCGCATGCTTCGAACACCGCGTCAGAAGTACGGGGAGGAGATGCGCCTGAGGCGGACCGCCGCCCGCCTCACCCAGGAGGAACTGGGCGACCAGGTGGTGTGCTCGCCCACGCTGATCAGTCATTTCGAGGCGGGCAGACGCCTCCCCAAGCCGGATGACGCGCGGCGGATCGACCGGGCGCTGGGGACGGACGGGTTCTTCTCTCGGTGGTTGGAGGACTTGGAGTCGCGGTACACCGACCACTTCGCGGCCGTGGCTGAGCTTGAGCAACTGGCCCTGTGCATCCAGCAGTTCGCACTCACCCTGGTTCCCGGAGTGCTTCAGACCGACGACTACGCACGCGCCCTGTTCCGGGCCTATCGTCCGAACCACACGACCGACGAACTTGACGAACTCGTTGTCATTCGAACACAGCGCCGCCGAATCCTTGATGGGTCGGCGCGGCCTGTCGTGTGGACGCTGCTCGACGAGGCGGTCATCCGCCGTTGTGTCGGCGGCCCGCGGGTCATGGCGGAGCAGTTGCACAAGGTCGCTGACATGGCCGAGTCGGGACGGTTGCGTCTGCACGTCCTTCCCTACGGCGTGGGGGCGCACGCACTCATGCAGAGTCTGCTCACACTCATGACCTTCGAGGACTCGGCCCCGGTGGCCTACGTCGAGGGCTTCCAGACCGGCAACTTGATGGACGATCCGGCTCTGGTGAGTGCCTGTCAGACCGCCTACGCTCTGGCGCTGAGCGACGCGTTGTCGCAGCAGGAGTCACTGGCCCTCGTCAGGGCGGCAGCGGAGGAACACACGCATGATCGACAGTGAGCACAACGCTCTCACCGGCTGGTACAAGTCCAGCTACAGCGGCGGCGATCAAGGCGAGTGCCTCGAAGTCGCCCCCGGCCGCCCCGACGTCCCCGTACGGGACAGCAAGACCGCCCACGGGCCCGCCCTGGCCTTCTCGCGGAGCGGCTGGGCGGCGTTCGTCGCCGCCGTCAAGGACGGGCACATAGGGGCCTAGGAGGACAGCGCGAGGCCGAACGGCGGGCAGCTCTCGCCGCCCACGCGTCCGGCCGCCGCAGCCGTGACCGCATCGCGGCCAGCGACTCGGGACGCATCGCCCTGCTCGCGGTCCCGGCCCTGGGGGCCGCCCAGGCCGCCGAGGGCCGCCGAGGGCTGACGCGTCACGCCGACTCGTTCAGCAGCCTGCTCAGGTGCTCACGTCCGGAGTCCAGGAGGTCGGGCAGGGGGGCCGCCGCCTCGTACCAGCGCTTCTCGTACTCCCAGCAGAGCCAGCCGTCCCAGTTGTGGCGGGAGAGGACCTCGACGCATTCGGCCAGGGGCAGCACTCCCGCGCCGAGCGGCAGGGGGGTGGTGTCCTCGACGGAGGCGATGTCCTTGACCTGGACGTAGCCGAGGTGGGGGGAGAGGGCCGCGTAGGTCTCGGAGGGCTGTTCGCCGCCGAGCCAGGTGTGCATCACGTCCCAGAGGGCGCCGACCTGGCGGTGCCCGACGAGGCCGAGGATCCGCATCGCGTCGGCGGCGGTGCGGTGCGAGTCGTGGGTTTCGAGGAGGATGCGTACGCCAAGGTCATTGGCGTGTTCGGCGGCCGTGCCCAGGCGGCGGGCGGCCGTCGCGTCGGCCTCCTCGGGGGTCTGGACGTCGAGGTCGCCGCCGGGGAAGACCCGGATGTACGGGGCGCCGAGGTCGCGGGCCAGGTCCAGGAGGGCGCGGATCTCGGCCAGGACGGGCTCGTCGTCGCCCGGCGCGGCGACCCGTACATAGCCCGCCAGACCCAGGAGCTCTACGCCCGCTCCCTTGAACTCGGCCGCGACGTCCGCCCGTTCGGCGGGGCCGAGGCCGGTGTGGACCGGTTCCTCGGGATGGGTGCGCAGCTCCACGCCGTGATAGCCGTGGGCGGTCGCGAGCCGCAGGACGTCGGGCAGGGGCAGGCCGGGGACACCGAGGGTGGAGAACGCCAGCTTCATGTCGACGGACCCTACCCGGCACCCCCGCCTTCGACTCCCCTTCGTCACTCGGGTGTTGCGTAAAGATCCAGTCGCCAGTCCTGGCCGGTCAGGTCCCTGCCGAAGGAGTGGTGCGGTTTCTCCGCGACCAGGACGAAACCGTGGCGCTGGTAGATGCGGCGGGCCGAACCGAGGATGTCGTTGGTCCACAGGACGACCTCGCGGTAGCCGGCCTCGCGCGCGAAGCCGACGAGCGCCCCGACCAGGCGGTCGCCGATGCCGAGGCCGCGCGCGTCCGGCTCGACGAGCAGGAGCCGCAGGCGGGCGGCGCCGGGCGTGTCGTCCCGGACGCACATCACGCACCCCACCGGCCGGCCGTCCAGCTCGGCGATCCAGGTCCGCTCCAGGTTCGGGTCGTGGTCCTCGCCGTAGTCGGCGACGATCCTCGCCACCAGTCCCTCGTAGTCGGCGTCGAAGCCGTACTCGGCGGCGTAGAGCGCGGCGTTGCGCTGGACGATCCAGCCGAGGTCGCCGGGGGCGGGCTCGCGCAGGACGACGTCCTCGGGGCGCGAGGCGCTGCCGCCCCCACCCCCGTCGCCGTCGCCGTCGCCACCCCCGTCGCCGTCGCCGTCGCCGTCGCCGTCGCCCAGGATCGTCCGGACGGTCCGCATGGCCTCCGCCAGCCGCGGGCGGTCCTCGGCCCTGACCGTGTCCAGCATCGCCCCGACCGTCTCCCGCGCCCGCTCGTCGAGCAGCGCGGCGGCCTCCCGGCCCGGTGCGGTGAGGGTGATACGGCGGCGGCGCGGGTCGGTGTCGGACGGGCCGCGCTCGACCAGCCCGTCCTCCTCGAACTTGTTCAGGATTCGGGTGAGGTATCCGGCGTCGAGGTGCAGCTGGGCGCGCAGGTCGGCGGCGTCCGTACGGGGTGCGTGGGCCAGCTCGTACAGGACGCGGGACTCGGTGAGGGTGTAGGGGGCGTAGAGCCGGCGGCCGTAGTCGAGGGCGCCGATGACGTTCGTGTAGAAGCGGTTGAAGGAGCGGATGTCCTGGACGGTCATGGCCTCTACCCCCGATGTTTGACTCAGTCAGAGATGCTCGTGGTCGAGCTTAGACCTCCAGGGCAGCCGGAGCCAGGCACGAGGCGAGTAGGACGGCCGAGCCGACGGGAGGACCTGCGACGGCCGATGAGTTTCTCCGCGCTCGGCGGTCGGAAGAGGTGTTGGTGCGTCGCAGCCGCGCGTGTCGTGCAAGCGTGCGGCGACGGCATCCGCCGAGAATCCGACACGAGATACCGAGGAACCCTCGATGCGTACTCTGATCAGCACCGCTTTCATCTCGCTCGACGGCGTCGTGGAGGCCCCTGGCGGCGAGCCCGGTTACCGGAACTCCGGGTGGACCTTCAAGGGTGTCGAGTTCCTTCCCGAGGCATTCGAGATCAAGGGCCGGGAGCAGAAGGAAGCCACCGCGATGATGATGGGTCGCACCAGTTATGAGGCGTTCAGCCAGGTGTGGCCCGACATGGAGGATTTCGCCGACTACAAGGTGATGCCGAAGTACGTCGTCTCCACCACCCTCGCCGAGGAGAACCTGGTGTCGAACTGGGGCGAGACGGTGATCCTGCGCTCGCTCGACGAGGTCGCCGCCCTGAAGGAGACCGAGGGCGGCCCGATCATCATCCACGGCAGCGCCTCCCTCAACCAGGCCCTCTCCGACGCCGGCCTGATCGACCGTTACCACCTGCTCGTCTTTCCGCTCCTGCTCGGGGCGGGCAAGCGGCTCTTCAGCGCCACGGACAAGGACACGCAGAAGCTGCGACTCGTCGAGCACGAGGCCTATCCCAACGGGCTGCAGAAGAACGTCTTCGACGTCGTCCGCTGACGAGCCCTCCACCCCCTCCCCCCTCCGGCTCCCCCGCATACTCGCCCTGCCGGCGCGTTCCCGGGCGGGGCACACGCCGGAGGGCCTGCCCGGCGGGGCTTGGCCGGGGCTTGCGCGGAGGTGCCTGCCCGGAAGGGCCTGCCCGGAGGCGGCTGGGGGCTTGGCCGGAGGCGGTTGGGGGCTTGGCCGGAAGGCTTCCCCGGCGGGGCCTGCCCGGAGGCGGCTGCCCGGAGGTGACTTCCCGGCGGGGTCCCCGGAGGCGCCCGACCTTAGGCACCTGACCGGCGGGCGCCGGGCGGATGAGGGCCGAGGCCGTTCACGCCGGAGCAGGCTCCCGGGGGCGGCAACCGTCACACGGCCCGCGCACCGACACCGAGCACGCGACGAGCCACAGCACGGCCACGACCGGCACCAACGCCGCGCCGTGTCGAGCCACAGCCTTGACACCCCGGCGGCCCCAACGCCCCGAGCCCCTGGAACCACAGCCTCGGCACCCCTCGGCCTCAACACCCCTCGGCCTCAACACCCGAGCCCCCAGAGCCAGCGCCCCGAACCAACCGCCCTCAACGCCGCGCCCCCTCAAGCCACAGCGCCTCAAGAAGACCGCGGCACCCCCGAGGACCCCCGCACCATCAACTCCCCCCGCACCGAGGCGATCCCCCCGGGCGGCGCCTCCTCCCGCCCCATCGCGATCCGCCCGGCCCGGGCCCCGGCCTCCGCCAGCGGCAGCCGTACCGTCGTCAGCGCAGGCACCGCGTCGATGCTGAACGGCAGGTCGTCGAAGCCCGCCACCGACACGTCCTCCGGGATCCGCAGGCCGGAGTCGCGCAGGGCGGCGCACGCCCCCAGCGCGACGGAGTCGTTCGCCGCGACGACCGCCGTCAGCGACGGGTCACGGCGCAGCAGCTCCAGCGTCGCCTCGTAGCCGGACCGCCGGTCGTAGCGCCCGTGCACCGTCCACCGGGGGTCCTCCTCGATCCCGCGCGCGGCCAGCGCGGCCCGGTGCCCTTCCAGCCGGTGGCGCGTGGTCGTGCGCTCCTCGGGGCCGGCGATGTAGCCGAGCCGCCGGTGTCCGAGCCCGATGAGGTGCTCGGTCAGCTCCTGGCCGCCGCCGCGATTGTCGAAGGTCAGCGCGATCGCCCCGGTCTCCGGGGCCGGCGGCCGCCCGCACAGCACGACCCGCGTCCCGGCCTCCGCCAGCTTCCGCACCTTCGCGTCCATGGCAGCCTGGTGCGCCGTGTCCTCGATCGCCCCGCCGGTCAGCACCACGGCCGCGGCCCGCTGCCGCTGGAGCAGCGTGAGATACGTCAGCTCCCGCTCCGGGGAGCCGCCCGTGTTGCAGACCACCGCGAGCCGCTCCCCGCCCGCCCGGCCGCCCGGGCCGCCGATCTCGGCCTGGATCGCGCTCGCCATGATCCCGAAGAACGGGTCGGCGATGTCGTTCACCAGGATCCCGACCAGGTCGGAGGTGGCGGCGGCCAGGGCGCTGGCAGGCCCGTTGAGCACGTAGTCCAGCTCGTCCACGGCCTTCAGCACCCGCTCCCGGGTGGACGCGGCCACGGGGTAGTTCCCGTTCAGCACGCGCGACACCGTCGCGGGCGAGACCTGCGCGCGAGCCGCCACGTCCGCCAGGGTCACCGTCATCTCGTCGTCCTCCGGTCGCGCATCTCGTCTCTCGTCTCCGCCCTCGTACACACCCAGACCACTGGCCATGGTTCCGCGCGGAACAGCAGGTCGACCGCCTCTGTCCCGGCGAACCCATGGCCAAGGTTCCGTGCAGACCTTAAGCCCCCAACCCCGAGTTGTTCGCCCCCTCGAACAACTCGTCCTGGTCACGGTCTTGTCCGGACCGCGGTTCAGAGGCTAGCTTCTTCGTATATAGAAAGCGCTTGCTGCAACGCTCACCAGTCCACGGGTGCCCCAGGGGCCGCTGTGAAGGGTGGGGCGTACGCGGCGCGACGACCGCGTACGAAGGGAACGACGTGACACGCAAGACGGTGCGGATCGCCATGAACGGCGTGACCGGGCGCATGGGCTACCGCCAGCACCTGGTCCGCTCCATCCTCGCCCTGCGCGAGCAGGGCGGCCTCGACCTCGGTGACGGCACCGTGCTGTGGCCCGAGCCGATCCTGGTCGGCCGCCGGGAGCACGCGCTGAAGGCGATGGCCGAGCAGCACGGGCTGGAGCACTGGTCGACGGACGTGGACGCGGTCCTCGCCGACGAGACGGTGGACATCTACTTCGACGCGCAGGTCACCTCCGCCCGCGAGGAGGCGCTGAAGAAGGCCATCGCCGCCGGCAAGCACATCTACACCGAGAAGCCGACCGCCACCGGCCTCGACGGCGCCCTGGACCTCGCCCGGCTGGCGAACGCGGCCGGCATCAAGCACGGCGTCGTCCAGGACAAGCTCTTCCTCCCGGGCCTGCTGAAGCTGAAGCGCCTGATCGACGGCGGCTTCTTCGGCCGGATCCTCTCCGTGCGCGGCGAGTTCGGCTACTGGGTCTTCGAGGGCGACTGGCAGACAGCCCAGCGCCCCTCCTGGAACTACCGGTCCGAGGACGGCGGCGGCATCGTCGTCGACATGTTCCCGCACTGGGAGTACGTGCTGCACGAGCTGTTCGGCCGGGTGAAGTCCGTCCAGGCGCTCACCGCCACGCACATCCCGCAGCGCTGGGACGAGAACGACAAGCCCTACGACGCGACCGCCGACGACGCCGCCTATGGCGTCTTCGAGCTGGAGGGCGGCGCGATCGCCCAGATCAACTCCTCCTGGGCCGTCCGCGTCAACCGCGACGAGCTGGTGGAGTTCCAGGTGGACGGCACGGAGGGCTCCGCGGTCGCGGGTCTGCGCAACTGCCGCGTCCAGCACCGAAGCGCCACCCCCAAGCCGGTCTGGAACCCGGACATCCCCGCCACCGAGGTCTTCCGCGACCAGTGGCAGGAGGTCCCGGACAACACCGAGTTCGACAACGGCTTCAAGGCCCAGTGGGAGCTGTTCCTGCGGCACGTCTACGCCGACGCCCCCTACCACTGGGACCTGCTGGCCGGTGCCCGCGGTGTCCAGCTCGCCGAGCTGGGCCTCAAGTCCTCGGCCGAGGGCCGCCGTCTCGACGTACCGGAGATCGCGCTGTGACGATCCGACTCCCCGGCGCCGGCGGGGCGTTGCGGACCTACGAGCCCCGCACCGAGCCCCTGGCCGTGACCCCCGGCACGCCCTTCACCTCCCGCACGGTCTTCTCGGCGGCGCACGTCGTCGCCGACCCGTTCGCCGACGTCTCCCCCGACTCGCCCGCCGCGGTCGACTGGGACGCCACCCTCGCCTTCCGCCGCCACCTGTGGTCGCACGGGCTGGGGGTCGCCGAGGCCATGGACACCGCCCAGCGCGGCATGGGCCTGGACTGGGCGGGCGCGGCGGAGCTGATCCGCCGGTCGGCGGCCGAGGCCAAGGCGGTCGGCGGCCGCATCGCCTGCGGTGTGGGCACCGACCAGATCGCCTCCGGTTCGCTCGCCGAGGTCCGCGCGGCCTACGAGGAGCAGCTCGCCCTCGTCGAGGAGTCCGGCGCGCAGGCCATCCTGATGGCGTCCCGGGCGCTCGCGGCGGCGGCCTCCTCCCCCGAGGACTACCTGGAGGTCTACGGCCATCTGCTGCGCCAGGCGGCCGAGCCGGTGGTCCTGCACTGGCTGGGCCCGATGTTCGACCCGGCCCTGGAGGGCTACTGGGGGTCGGCCGACCTGGACGCGGCGACGGACACGTTCCTGGAGGTCATCGCCGCCCACCCCGACAAGGTCGACGGCATCAAGGTCTCCCTGCTGGACGCCCGGCGCGAGATCGACATCCGCCGCCGGCTCCCGAAGGGCGTGCGCTGCTACACGGGCGACGACTTCAACTACCCCGAGCTGATCGCGGGCGACGAGCAGGGCTTCAGCCACGCGCTGCTCGGCATCTTCGACCCGCTGGGCCCGCTGGCGGCTCAGGCGGTCCGGGCCCTGGACACCGGCGATGTGCGGGGCTTCCGCGATCTGCTGGACCCCACGGTCGGGCTCTCCCGGCACCTGTTCCAGACCCCGACCCGCTTCTACAAGACGGGCGTGGTCTTCCTGGCCTGGCTGGCCGGCCACCAGTCGCACTTCACGATGGTCGGCGGCCTGCAGTCGGCCCGTTCGCTGCCGCATTTCGCGACGGCGTACGAACTGGCCGACGGGCTGGGGCTGTTCCCCGACCCGAAGCTGGCGGAAGAGCGGATGAAGACACTGCTGAGCGTGTACGGGGTGAACCAGTGAGCGGGTCCCTGGAACGCTTCTCCATCAACCAGATGACCGTGAAGCAGCTGTCGTTGCCGGAACTGGTCGACGGCTGCGCCCTGCTGGGCATCCGTAACGTGGGGCTCTGGCGCGAGCCGGTGCAGGCGCACGGCCTGGAGGCCACCGCCAAGCTGGTCCGGGACGCGGGGCTGACGGTGACGACGCTGTGCCGGGGAGGCTTCTTCACGGCCATCGACCCGCGGGAGCGGGCGGAGGCCTTGGCCGACAACCGCCGCGCGATCGACGAGGCGGCGGCGCTGGGCACGGACACGCTGGTCCTGGTGTCGGGCGGGCTGCCCGCGGGCTCGAAGGACCTGCACGGCGCCCGGGAGCGCATCGCGGACGCCCTCGCGGAACTCGGCCCGTACGCGGAGCGGCACGGCGTCCGCCTGGCGATCGAGCCGCTGCACCCCATGTACGCCTCGGACCGCTGCGTGGTGTCGACGCTGGCCCAGGCCCTGGACATCGCCGAACGCTTCCCGGCGCACCAGGTCGGCGTCACGGTCGACACGTACCACATCTGGTGGGACGACACCGCTCCCGCGCAGATCGCCCGGGCGGGCGCGGGCGGGCGCATCCACACCTTCCAGCTCGCCGACTGGACGACGCCCCTCCCCCAGGGCGTCCTCACCGGCCGCGGCCAGATCGGCGACGGGGCGATCGACATGCGGGAGTGGCAGGACCACGTGGAGGCGGCCGGTTACACCGGCGCCATCGAGGTGGAGCTGTTCAACGACATCCTGTGGGCACGGGACGGCCAGGAGGTCCTGGCCGAGACGGCGCGGAGGTTCACCGAGCACACCCGCTGACCGGGCCGCTGCCCCGCCCCGCTGCCCCGCCCCGCCTGCCAGGGGGGCGGGGCAGCGGCGTGTCCGGGCCGTGGCCCCGCCCAGCAGGGCCGGCACCGGCGTCCGGGGCGCCCCTGCCGCTCCGGATGCACCCGTCCCCCGGGCGTGACACGCTTTTCCCAAGGACTCGGCCGGTCGTACCGCTCTCGCTTCCCCTCGCCCTGATTCGGAGAGCAGCCATGGCTGACTTCCTCGTGAACACCACCAAGTCCGGCGACCAGTTCCAGCCCGCCGTCGACGCCCTGTTCGGCACGCAGTTCCTGGAGCTGTGGTCGGACGAGAGCGACTTCGTCATCAAGGGGCAGTTCCTGGGGGACGACGGCGACAAGCTCGGGGACGAGTTCGCGGTCAGTTCGCAGCCCTCCGACGGGCCGGGGGTGCGGCCGTTGTGGCCGTCCGTGCTGTCCGCCGGGATCAGCGGCCAGTTCGCCGTATGGCTGGAGACCCCGTTCGGCACGCCCGGGCCCAGCCCCTCCGTGAAGCTCCAGCGGTTCACCGAGGGCCGGAAGTCCGGCCCGGAGACGCTCGTCACGGCGGACGCGGACCCGAAGGTCCGGCCCTGCCTCGCGTTCATGATCGACGGTGGTGTGCTGGTCACCTGGGCGAGCCTGCGGCCCGACCAGCGCATCCGCGCGCGGCGGTTCCACGCGGACGGCAGCGCGGCGACACCGGAGTTCACGGTCAGCACCACCGAGGGCTTCCACGAGAAGCCCGCCGCCTCGATCCTCACCAACGGCAACGTGGTGGTCGCCTGGTCGACGGACCCCTCGGCGATCGGCGGCGGCCGGCTCACCCTGCGCTTCTTCGACTTCGAGGGCAACCCGCTGGGCGGGGAGATCCAGCCGAACGTGGGCGGCTTCACGGGGGTCAACGCGATCACCCTGCTCGACAACGGACGCTTCGTCGTCGCGCACATCGAGGGCATCCAGCCCAGCGACCTGGGCAAACCGCAGACCACGATCGCGGCGAGCATCTTCCAGCCCGACGGCACCGAGACCTTCGACATCACGGCCGGCAACCCCCGGGGCGTCACCCGGAGCTCCCCGTCCCTGTCCCGGCTGCCGGGCGGGCGTTTCCTGATGGCCTGGGTCGAGGAGAGCGCGGACACGCACGACACCGTGCCGACGGTGATGGCCAAGGTCTGCTCGGAGAGCCAGGGTTCACTCGGCGACCCGGTGCGGGTCAGCACGGCGGACCCCGGGCGGCGGTCCCACACCTGCACCGCGACGGCCTTCGGCAACGGACCGGAGAGCGTGATCGTCACCTGGGACGACGACAGCCACCTGGACGGCGACACGGGCTTCGGCGTGCGGGCCCGCACCTTCCATGTCAGCCCGCCGGGGATGCTCGTCGAGGCGTCCTAGGCCGCGCGGAGCTCAGTTCGAGCGCGGCCGGCCGTCCCGGACCCAGGTCACCACGACCAGGGCCGCGGTGACGTACATCAGGACGCTGAAGGTGGCCACGGACTCGACGTACTGCTCGTATCCGTTTGCGCGCAACTGAAGCGCAAGGGCACCGAGCACGGTCCCCAGCCCCGCGGTAGCCGCGGACATGGCGACGAACGGAGCCTTCGTCATGGGTACTTCCTCCAAGTCACGAGACGACTGGTCGGTGTCGAGACTATCTCGGCCGCGGCGTCATCACCGTGTGCGACAGCAAGCAAACGCCGAGCCGTGGGCGGCAGTTGGCGGGTTGGACCACGACGCGGGGTCAGGGAGGCCAGCCCCACCCCGGCCAACGGGGGCGGCGCGGCGTCCGGCCATCGCGGAATGCGTCCGGGTGCTCGGCGAGCAGTGGCCGAAGGTGGCGGCTCATCCGCCCCGTTGAACCGCTGGCTCCTCCCGCGTACCGACTTACGGAAATCCGGGCCGAGTCGGGAACCCGGGCCGGACCGTGCCCGTCCAATCGCAGGCCGCCGGAGAGTCACCACGGTGCGGTGTCGGCCCTCGCCACTGGCTGCGATCGCTGACCACCCTCTCCGCCGTACCGCGACAGGCGGCCCACCGCCATCGGCGCGCCCCCCTCCAACCGCGCCGGTGGCGGCCCCTGTGCGGTTGCTGCGCGTTCCCTTGACTGGCAGAAACTTCCCGGATATTGGTGACCTCTTGGAAGTTTCCTTCAGTGGATCCGAGCGGATCACCTCCGGAAGGGGCGCACGTGCACGACACCGGCACGGGAAGCACGGGAAGCACGGGAAACACCGCACAGCCCTCCAGACGCACCGTCCTCGCCGCCACGGCCGGCGTCACCGCCGCCCTCGCGGCCGCCGGGCCCGCGCACGCCGCCGCCCCGGACGACAGTCGGCTGCGCGCCATCGTCTCCCGCATGACACTTCAGGAGAAGGTCGGCCAGCTCTTCGTGATGCGGGTCTACGGCCACTCCGCCACCGCACCCGACCAGGCCGACATCGACGCCAACCTCAAGGAGATCGGGGTCCGCACGGCCGCCGAGCTGGTCGCGAAGTACCGGGTCGGCGGCATCATCTACTTCACCTGGGCGCACAACACCCGCGACCCGCACCAGATCGCCGACCTCTCCGACGGCATCCAGAAGGCCTCCCTGGAGCTGCCGCGCGGGCTGCCCGTGCTCATCTCCACCGACCAGGAGCACGGGATCGTCGCCCGGGTGGGCAGGCCCGCGACGCTGTTCCCGGGGGCCATGGCCGTCGGGGCGGGCGGGTCGCGATCCGACGCCCGGACGCTCGGCCGGATCGCGGGCGCCGAGCTGCGGGCGATGGGCATCCGGCAGGACTACTCCCCCGTGGCCGACGTGAACGTCAACCCGGCCAACCCGGTCATCGGCGTACGGTCCTTCGGCGCCGACCCGCGGGCGGTGTCCGCGCTGGTGGCCGCCGAGGTCGCCGGGTACCAGGGGTCCGGGGTCGCCGCCACCGCCAAGCACTTCCCCGGGCACGGGGACACCAACGTCGACAGCCACACCGGCTTCCCCACCATCACGCACAGCCGCGAGCTGTGGGAGAAGCTGGACGCACCGCCGTTCCGGGCGGCCATCGCCGCCGGCATCGACTCGATCATGACCGCCCACCTGATGGTCCCGGCCCTCGACGACTCCGGCGACCCGGCCACCCTCTCCCGCCCGATCCTTACCGGCATCCTGCGCGAACGTCTCGGCTACGACGGGGTCGTGGTCACCGACTCCCTCGGCATGGAGGGTGTGCGCAGCAAGTACGGCGACGCCCGGGTGCCGGTGCTCGCCCTGAAGGCGGGCGTGGACCAGCTGCTCAACCCGCCCGACCTCGACCTCGCCTGGAACGCCGTCCTCACCGCCGTGCGCGAGGGCGAGCTCACCGAGGCCCGGCTCGACGCGTCGATCCTGCGGGTGCTGCGGCTGAAGTCCAAGCTGGGGCTGTTCCGTTCGCCGTACGTCGGTCAGGGCGAGGTCGACCGGACCGTCGGGACCCGGGCGCATCTGGCGGCGGCCGACCGGATCGCCGAGCGGACGACCACGCTGCTCGTCAACGAGGGGCGGCTGCTGCCGCTGTCGCGCCGCCGGTACCCCACGGTGCTGGTCGTCGGGGCGGACCCGGCGTCGCCGTCCGGCACGACGGGACCGCCCACGGGCGTGCTCGCGGGCGCCCTGGGCGAACTGGGCTTCACCGCCACGGCCCTGTCGACCGGCACGGCCCCTTCGGCGGCGACGATCGCCAAGGCGGTCGCGGCGGCGCGGGACGCGGACGCGGTGGTGGTCGCCACGTACAACGTCACCGCGGGCAGCGGCCAGAAGGCGCTGGTGGAGCAGCTCGTGGCGACCGGCAGGCCGGTCGTGGCGGTGGCGATCCGCAACCCGTACGACGTGGCCCAGCTGCCGTCCGCGCCGGCCTGTCTGGCCGCCTACTCCTGGACCGACGTCGAACTGCGGTCCGCCGCACGGGTGATCGCCGGGCGGGTGAAGCCACGCGGGAAGCTGCCGGTGCCGGTGCAGCGGGCGGATGATCCGGAGCAGGTGCTGTACCCCGTCGGCTACGGGCTGTCGTACTAGACGTACGCCACAGCCCGGGCGCACCACCCCCAACGTGCGCAAACCACCCCGTGTGCCTGGCGTGCGCCCGCTACGGCGGGTCACGCTGGGCGAGCACACTCGGGGGGACGGCGATGCGTGAGCGAAGTGGTGTGGGGGTGGTCTGCGGGCTCCTGGTCCTGCTCGGCGCGTTGCTGACCGGCTGCCAGAGTCCGTCGGGAGGCGTGACGGAGGACGGCCGGCTGGGCGAGCGGACGACCGGGGGGACCAGGGAGGCCGCCACGGTGTCGCCGGCACCGACCCGGCCGTCCGGGTACGGGGCGGTGTTCCTCGCGGCCGGCGAGTGCAGTTCGTTCGGTACGACCAGCTTCTCCGAGGTGCCGTGCGCGGGTGAGCGGGCGGCGGCCCGGGTCGCGGCGCGGCACGACGGCACGGTGCCGGACGGGCCGCGCTGCCCGTCGACCACCGACTTCGTGCTGCACATCAGCGAGCAGCGGCCCGCGTCCGACGAGGACGGCGACGGGGCGGTCCCGCAGGGCTACGCCTGCATGCGCAACCTCCAGCCGCCGCACCCCGGTGACCCGGGCGGCGGGGGCGGGCCCCGCACGATCGTCGGCGACTGCGTCTACGGCTCCGGCGACGGGCAGGTCCGCGAGACCGCCTGCGACGGCACGGGCCGGCGCGAGCCGCAGTACCAGGTGGTCCGGGCGGTCGCCGAGCGGGCCGACTGCCCCTCCCCGACCGCGCTGTACGTCCGGCTGGGCGGGAAGCGGCCCGTGGGGTGCGCCCGGCCGCTGTGACAGCGGACGGGCGCACCGACACGCCTTACGGGCGCAGCGTCATCTCACGCCGCTGGTCCCGCTTGTCGAGCTTGGCGTCGAACTTCGCCAGCGGCTTGGCCGCCTGCGGGTCGGCCTGCACCGCGCTGGGGGCGACATCGGCCCAGTCGAGGATGCGGGCGGTGGCCAGGGCCTTCTGCTCGGGCACGAGGCCCGCGACGTTGGCGCCGTGGTTCATGCCGGGGGCGGTCATGACGTAGGAGTCCTTCGCGCCCTTGCCGACGCGGAAGGGCTCCGCGCCCCACGGGTCGTTCTGGCCGTAGACGAACAGCATCTGCCGGGCGTTGTGCCGGACCCAGGTGTCCACGTCGCGCATCGCCGACGGCTGGAACTTCATGGGGATGTCCCGGGGGACGAAGTTGCGCGGCGGCTGGTAGCCGTAGCGGATGTACCGCTTCTCGACGTGCGGGAAGTGGATGGTCGGCGCGCCGAGCTGGGTGCCGGCCTGGTAGTAGTACGGCGTGTAGGTCGTGAGGCCCTGGTCGGCGTAGGCGGAGAAGCCGGAGATCGTGTCGACGGAGTCCCAGATGGCCTCATCGGTGGCGTTCTTGGCGTCGGCCGGGATCTGGTCGCAGTCGGACAGCAGGCTGTACTGCCAGAAGCCCCACACGTAGTCCAGGACGGTCGCCTCGTAGGCCTTGTCCAGGCTGCCGATGGTGGTGAAGGTGAGGCCGTTCTCCTCGGCGTAGGCCGCGTACTTCTTCTCCAGCGGCTCGCGGCGCACCAGCGCCTCGCGCTGCACGGCGTTCAGCCGGTCGCGGCACTCCTTGGTGCCGACGCGGGCGAAGAAGCGGTCGTAGGCCGAGTCCTCCTTGTTCACCACGTCGTTGGGGGCGACGTAGGCGACGACGCCGTCCATGTCCCGCGGGTAGAAGCGCTCGTAGTAGGTGGCGGTCATGCCGCCCTTGGAACCGCCGGTGGAGATCCAGTTCTTGGAGTAGATGCCCTTCAGGGCCTTGAAGAGGCGGTGCTGGTCGCTGGCGGCCTGCCAGATGTCCAGCTTGGACCAGTCCGCCGGGGCGGGCCGGGAGGGGGTGAAGAAGCGGTACTCCAGGGAGACCTGGTTGCCGTCCACGATCTGCGTGGGCTCGCTGCGGCGGGGCGTCGTGGAGACGTTGTAGCCGCCGGTGAAGAACACCGTCGGGCGCGAGACGTCCTTGTGCAGCACGGTGATGCGCTGCTGGAACGTGCCCTTGGAGGGCTTGTGGTGGTCGACCGGCTGCGTGTAGTTCAGGACGAAGAAGCGGTAGCCGGTGTACGGCTTCTCCTCGACCAGGCTCATGCCCGGTATGGAGAGCAGCCTCTCCTTGATGTCGGTGGTGCCGGCGGCGTCGGCGGCGGTGGCCGCTCCCGCCGTGCCCAGTGTGCCTATGAGCACCGTGAGCGCCAGCAGCCATCTGAGCGCCTTGCGCATGCGCACTCCCCTGTGAGACAGATGTGCGCCGGAAGCTAGCGGACCAACTCACCGGAGCACCAGGGGACATAGGGAAAACCCTGTGCGCGGGGGGGGGCACCATGTCTTTTGTCAAGCGAGGCGTGCGGTTCTGGGTTCGAAGAAGGTGCCGTCGCGGACCATCTCGAACAGGCCGCTGTTGCGGTGGCTTGCGAGGCGGAGGAGGGCTTGAGTGTGGGTTTCGCCTCGGGCCCGGCAGCGGTCGTAGTAGCTGCGGGTGGCGGGATCGTGGAGAGCGGCGAGGGCGGCAAGGAACATCGCGCGTTTGCCTTGTCGGTTCCCCCCTCTGGGGGCGTGTTCGCCGTGGATCGAGGCCCCGGCCACTGGGCAGAGAGGAAGCTCTCTCGCGGGCTGCGGGTGCTGGCTCTGGGGACACTGCTGGTCGTGCCGGACTCGGGGACGAACAACGACGCCTTCGGCAAGAAGGGGTCACATCACAGTCCGATGGGGTATCGCAGGCCCGCGTGGTCGCGGTGGCCGAGTGCTCCTCCTGCTCCTCCCACGCCGTGCTTGACGCTGTGGTCGGCGGGTTCAACGAGGACCGCGAAGAAGATAGCGGGGCGGTGCCGACTTGACAGCCAGCTCCCGTTACGGACGGTGATCCGCGTTGCGCTCGACAATATACGGATGTGATGATCCCGGGCATGGCTGAAGGCGGGGGCGGCAGCCCGGAGGTGTCCAGGTCCAGGCTGTATGACTACCTGGAGAAGGCTGATCCGGACGACGAGGTCGGGCAGGCGCCGGGGGGCAGCGTTGAATCGCCATCGCATGGCCCCTTGATGGGGCCTGCCATACAGCCGACCGCCGTGGCCCCCTCCCTGGGTAGCGCGGACGACGTCGCCCGTGCCCGCCGTGAGTTCTCCGCGCTGCTGGGGGAGTTCCGTCGTACACCCGTACTCGTACCGCTCGACGAGGATGAGGCCCCCTTGGTCGGGGACTATGGCGGCATCCGCTGGATCTACGCCTTCTCGGACGAGCCGGCGTTGGCCCGGTTCGCGGTCGCGAGGGGTGAAGGCTCGCGGGAGTGGGAGTACCGGCGGGTGTTGGGGGCGCGGTTGCTGGATGCCGGTGTTCCGGCGACGGGGGTGCCGACCGGGGTGGCGTTGGACGTGGGCAGTGACCGGGACGGCGTGCTGTTCCCGCCGGTGGCGGGGATCGTGCCGGATGAGGCCGCGGTGGACGCGGAGACGGTGGACGGGGAGGACCGCGGTGAGCGGTGAAACGGGCGGCAGGGATCTCCAGGCGATCGGCCTTGAGGTCATCGCGCAGGGCATCACGATGACCCTCTCCGAGTTGAAAGAGCTCGGCATGGACAGTCTCGCCGGTTCCGGCCGTGGCTTCGAGGAACTCGCGCTGTCCGGACTAGAGTTGGGGCACGAGGGGCTGACCTCGGCGTTCAAGTCGTTCTGTGAGCGCTGGGAGTGGGGCGTGCGTGGCCTTGTGATCGAGGGCAACCTCTTCGCGCAGAACGTGGGCCTCTCTGCGGGCACGTTGCACGAGACGGATCAGTACGTGGAGGGCGCCCTGAAGATCGGCGTCAACTCCCTGATGGGCAACCCGTATGCCTCTGAGGATGAGGTCACGCAGATGGGCTGGCGCCAGATCGCCGGCACCGGTATGGACTCGCTCAGGAACCCGGACTACAGCGGTGATTCCTTCGAGCGGGCGTGGGACAACAGCAAGCAGGGCTGGATGGATGCGAGCCGCGATGTGATGACCTCGCAGGCGATGTCCGGCCCGATACCCGGTCCGCTGAACGTTCAGCAGGCCGCGGGTGTGAGTGACGAGCAGTACGAGACCTTCATGGACGCTGCTTTCGGCCCCTCCGCCGAAGAGCGGGCTGAGCAGCAGCATCTACAACCGCGACAGCAGGGTGGGGAGACCGGCTGATGGGCTTCGGTGACTTCGTCAACGGGGGTCTGGACAAGTTCGAGGACGGTTGGGACGCGGGTAAGAAGCTTGTCGGTGAGGGCATCGACAAGGGCACTGACCTGATTGGTGCGGGTCTGGAGAAAGTCGGTGCCGAGGGCTGGGCCGACAAGGTCGAGGACTTCGGCGACGAACTGGCCTCGGACCTCGGTGCCACGCCGGGTGAGCAGCAACTCGGGCAGAGCGAGCAGGCGAACGAGCTGATCCACGGCAACCCGGGCACCATCCGGGCGTCCGCCTCGCACCTGAAGGACTTCCAAAAGGCCTTCGACAAGGTCGGCGACGGGATGCGGAAGCTGGACTCCTCGCACTGGAAGGGCGAGGCCGCCGACACGTTCCGCGAGAAGTTCGCCATGCACCCGACCAAGTGGCTGCACGCGGCGGACGCCTGTGAGAAGGCGGCCAAGGCTTTGCAGGACTTCGCCGACACGGTCAAGTGGGCGCAGGGTCAGGCCCAGGACGCCATCGACCTGTACAAGAAGGGCAGGAAGGCGTCGGACGACGCGGTCGACTCCTACAACAAGCGCGTCGACGCCTACAACGCCAAGCTGAAGACGGACGAGGACCCGGGCCCGCGTCCCGAGCCCTTCAAGGATCCGGGCACCGCCGACATCAAGCGCGCCCGCGAGATCCTCGCCGAGGCCCGCCGCCAGCGCAACGACGCCGGCCGCACCGCGGCGTCTTCCGTGCAGGCCGCCCTCGCGCACGCGCCGGCCGAGCCGCCCGCGCTGGACCGCCTCCGGGCCAACGCGGAGGACGGGTACATAGCGCTCAACACCGAGATCCTGCATGTGGCAGGGGGTGTGGTGAAGGGGGGCGCGGGCCTGGTCAACTTCGCACGGGGCCTGAACCCGCTGGACGGCTACAACATCACGCATCCCGCCGAGTACCTCCAGAACGTCAGCATGACGCTCTCGGGTCTCGTCTCCACTGCCGCGCATCCCGAGCGTGTGGTGAAGTCCGCGTGGGAGGGCTTCAAGAAGGATCCGTCCGAGGGCATCGGCCGTCTGATCCCGGAGTTGATCGGCACCAAGGGGCTGGGGTTGGCCCGGGGCGGGCTGCGGGCCGCGGTGAAGGAGGGGATGGAGGGGGCGGCGAGCAGGGAAGCCAAGGGCGCGGCGGACGCCGCCAGAAGGCACCCGGAGCAGCACGACACCCCGAACCCGCGGGAGAAGGTCGAGCACGATCCCACGGACCCGGTCGACCTCACCACCGGCAAGATGTACCTGCCGCAGACCGACGTGGTGCTGCCAGGCGCCCTGCCCCTCGTCTTCAGGCGGCGGGTGGCGTCGGGATACCACTACGGCCGGTGGTTCGGCCCCTCCTGGTCGTCCACGCTCGACCAGCGTCTGGAGATCGACTCCGAGGGTGTCGTCCTCGTCACCGAGGACGGCCTGCTCCTGACCTACCCGCACCCGGCCCCGGGCCTCCCCACGCTTCCCTCCCACGGCCCGCGATGGCCGCTGGACCGCGAGAACGGTGGCTACACGGTCACCGACCCCACCACCCACCGCGTCTGGCACTTCGCCGACCGCACCGACGACCTGGCGGTCCTGGAACAGATCGACGACCGCCACGGCAACTGGATCACCTTCGAGTACGACGCCGAAGGCACCCCGCTGGCCGTGATCTCCAGCGGCGGCTACCACGTCCGTGTCACCACAGGGGCGGGCCGCGTGACGGCCCTCCATCTCGCCGCCACGGGCGAGGAGCTGAAGCGCTACGCCTACACGGACGGCCACCTCACCGAGGTCATCAACTCCTCAGGCCGACCTCTCCGTTTCACCTACGATGAGCTCGGCCGCGTAACCGCCTGGACGGACACCAACGACCGCGGCTACACGTACGAGTACGACGACCAGGACCGCTGCGTCGCCGAGGGCGGCACGCACGGCCACATGACCCTGCGCCTGTCCTACGACGAGACGGACCCGGAGACCGGCCTGCGCGTGACGACCACGACCACCGCCGAGGGGCACACCCGGCGTTACGTCGTCAACGACGCCTGTCAGATCGTCGCCGAGACCGACCCGCTCGGCGCGGTCACCCGCTTCGAACGCGACCGCTACCACCGCCTCCTCTCCCGCACCGACCCTCTCGGCCACCGCACCACGTTCCACTACGACGAGTCCGGCAACCTCCTCACGCTGATCCGCCCGGACGGCCGCGAGGCAAGGGCGGAGTACAACGAACTCGGCCTGCCGGTGAAGGTGGTGAACTCCGACGGCACGGTGGTCCGCCAGACGTACGACGACCGGGGCAACCGCACCTCGGTGACCGCGCCGTCGGGCCGGACCACGCACTTCACCCACAACGATGCGGGCCACGTCACCTCCGTAACCGATCCGCTGGGCCACACGACCACGATCGTGTCCGACCGCGCCGGCCTCCCCCTTCAGATCACGGCCCCCCTCGGCGCGACCACCCGCTACCAACGCGACGCCTTCGGCCGCCCGGTCACCCTCACGGACCCCACGGGCGCCGTGACCCGCCTGGAGTGGACGGTGGAGGGCCACCTGACCCGCCGTACCGCTGCCGACGGCTCGACGGAGTCATGGACGTACGACGGCGAGGGCAACTGCACCACCCACACCGACCCGATCGGCGGGGTCTCCCGCTTCGAGTACACCCACTTCGACCTGCTGACCGCCCGTACCGGCCCGGACGGCGTGCGCTACGACTTCGACCACGACCTCGAACTGCGGCTGACGAAGGTCACCAACCCGCAAGGCCTGACGTGGAACTACGAGTACGACGCAGCCGGACGCCTCATCACGGAGACGGACTTCGACGACCGCACGCTCACCTACACCTACGACCCGGCCGACCGTCTGACCTCCCGGAGGAACGCGCTCGACGAGGTGACGCAGTTCGAGCACAACGAGCTGGGCCAGGTGATCCGCAAGGACGCCGCAGGACGGGTCACGACGTACGCGTACGACATGACCGACCAGCTCGCCGAGGCCATCGGCTCGGACGGCACACGCCTGACCCTCCTGCGCGACCGCTTCGGCCGCCTGCGCTCGGAGACGGTCGACGGCCGCACGATGACCTACACCTACGACGAGCTGGGCCGCCGCACGGGCCGTACGACCCCGACCGGCGCGACGACGACATGGTCGTACGACGCCGCGGGCCGCCGCACCGGCATGGTGGCCTCAGGCCGCTCCATCGACATCACCTATGACCCGGCAGGCCGCGAACTGACCCGCCGCATCGGCGAGACGGTCGCCCTGGAGCACACCTTCGACCCCCTGGGCCGCCTGACCACCCAGTCGGTAACGGGCACCGGCGACCATGCCGTGCAACACCGCTCCTACACCTACCGCGCCGACGGCAACCTGATCGGCATCGACGACCACCTCGCCGGCTCCCGCCGCTTCGACCTGGACGCGACGGGCCGCGTGACGGCGGTCCACGCAGCGAACTGGTCGGAGACGTACGCCTACGACGCGGCGGGCAACCAGACGGCGGCACACTGGCCGACATCCCATCCCGGCGGTGAGGCGACCGGCACCCGCGAGTATGTGGGCACCCGCATCACCCGAGCCGGCAACATTCGCTACGAACACGACGCCCTCGGCCGCATCACCCTGCGCCAGAAGACCCGCCTGTCCCGCAAGCCGGACACCTGGCGCTACGAATGGGACGCGGAGGACCGCCTCACCTCGGTGACGACTCCGGACGGCACGCGCTGGCGCTACACGTACGACCCCCTGGGCCGCCGCACGACGAAGCTCCGCCTGGCGAAGGACGGTGACGCGGTCGTCGAGTGCGTGAATTTCACGTGGGACGGCAGGACCTTGTGTGAGCAGAGGACCAGTTCTCCGACATTTCCGAACCCGGTCACTCTCACATGGGACCATCAAGGCTTTCGCCCGGTATGCCAGGTCGAACGCATCACCTCGGCTGACGCCCCGCAGGAGGAAATCGACTCCCGCTTCTTCGCGATCGTCACCGACGTCGTCGGCACTCCCACCGAACTCATCGACGAGTGTGGCGACATCGCATGGCGCACCCGTAGCACCCTCTGGGGCACCACCGCCTGGGCAGAAGACAGCACCGCCTACACACCGCTTCGTTTTCCGGGACAGTACTACGACCCTGAAACCGGCCTTCACTACAACTGTTTTCGACAGTATGACCCCGAAACTGCTCGTTACCTTACGACCGATCCTCTCGGACTCGCGCCGGCCCCCAACCCTGTCGCCTACGTCCTCAATCCGCATACCTGGGCCGACCCCCTTGGCCTCGCGCCGGCTGACTGCCCCAAGGCGAATCGTGTTGGACGTAACCTGGGTGATGCGAAGGCCCAGGCGTTGCGAGACGCTGGAATCCCGGACGGTGCGGAGCCCATCGACGTGAATAACTATGTACCTGCCACTACGCCGGAATGGCAAGGGGCGAAGCAGTTGATGGGTGACGACCATCAGCCGATCTGGTACACGGAGGAGGTGTACGAACACCCGAACGGGCAGGACCTCGTGGTGTTCCAGGATCATTGGTTCGGGCATCAAAAGCCCGGTGAACCCGGATACCAGGGGCCGCACGTTCACGTAAGGCCTTTCGAGGACACGCGCAATGGACAAATCCCGGGCTGCGAGGAGCATTATTACTATGACAGATGATCTTCTGGTGGCGAATGCTGAGCTGTTGCGCACTTTGTACAGTGACGGCCTCCCCTCGCTGCACAATGTCAGGCTTCGGTCTGTAAATCTCAACTGGCGAGGACCCGCGGTAACCTTGCGGATGGACCTGCCAGACTTTCCGGACGAGCCACCAGAAGCGTGGCGGCGGGCGGGATTGGACACAGTTCAGTGCCAGCTTCAGTTCCTGGCCGTGGAGCACATCCGCCTTCAAGGTTGGAACCCTCCCGTCATTGCTCGCATCGATGTGACCCCGATCAATGCAGAACGAAGGACACGTGTCCGTGTGACGGGCACTGGAATGCGCTTGGAATTCACCAGCTCAGGCACTGCCCTGATCGGCCATTTCAGTGCATTCGCGAGGCAGGCGGATGGTTCGGACGGAGGGCGACATCAATTCCTGCGTCGAATCGACGGAATTCGCCATTCTGGAATTCCAGACACGAGCGAGAGGGCCTTTTATGAACGCATCTGAGTGGGCCGGAATGATCGTGGACCAGGCTGGCCTCGCGGACTTTTATCCTGCGCCCCCGCCGCTGAATTCCTGCGAAGTTTCTTACGTGCATATCGATGAGCGGGATTCCTCCGCAACACTGGGATTCAGTACCAAGGCATGGCCTTCGCGTCCGTCGGATGAGTGGCTGGCGAAGGGGCACAACACCCTGGAGTTCTACATCAAGTTCACTGGTGTGCATGACTTGCTTGTCGACGGCTGGGGTCCACCAGGACACAAGAACGTCGTGTTGGCCCACCAGCTTGGCGGTGGAATCATGGTCTCCATCGAGGAGGTCGGGTCTGTCGTCAAATTCCTGGCCGACGCGGCCTCTGTGACTCATACGCACGCGTACAGAGCCGCTGCGGAGTGACCTCTCTCGGGCTGGTTGCCGGAGCACCAGTCATGCCGGGCCCGGAGGCCGGCGGCCCTCTTGCAGGACCGCGAAGAAGATAACGGCGCGCGTTCAGCAGAGGATCCAGCCGGAGCTGAACTTCCCCCTGCCGACCTGCCCCTTGAGCCAGACGCAGCGGCGTCCGGCGTGCACGGTCACCGGGCCCGCGTGGTGGGCGTACTTGCCCTCGTCGACGACGGGCCGGTTGCCGCGCGCCTGCACGCTCACCGACATCTTCTGCGCGGCGCCGGGCCTCTTGGGGAGGGTGACTGCGCAGACGTAGCCGCCGCGCTTGTAGACGAGCACGGTCCCGGTGGAGAACGGCAGGGTACGGACCTTGCGACCGGGGCAGAGCGCGGTGGCGGCCTGGGCGTCACCCGGCGCCGCGACGGCGAGCAGTCCGGACGCGGTCAGCACGGCCAGCCCGAGCGCGAGCCGCCGGCGTATCGCTCCACTGTGCACTGTCGTCCTCCCGTACCGCGTCGTCCGCGACCATCGGCGTACGCACGTACGGACGCATGACGTAGGTCGGACGGTTGCGCGAGTGTTGCGAAAACGCGGCCCGGCGCGGCGTTCGGGATGGGCCGTGAGGGCGCCCTCGAGTTCACCCGTCAGCGGGACACGCCGACCGGCTCCTCCGGTTCGGGTGCGCCGATGAACGTCCGCCACAGCTCCGCGTACCGGCCCTCGCGCGCGAGGAGCTCCTCGTGCGTGCCGTCCTCGATGACCCGGCCGTGGTCCATGACGACGACCCGGTCGGCGCGGGCGGCGGTGGTGAGGCGGTGGGCGACCACGAGCGTGGTGCGGCGGCCGGCCAGGCGGTCGGTGGCCTGGTTGACCTGGGCCTCCGTGGCCAGGTCCAGGGCGGCCGTGGCCTCGTCGAGCAGCAACACGTCCGGGTCGACCAGCTCGGCGCGGGCCAGCGCGATCAGCTGGCGCTGCCCGGCGGACAGGTTGCGCCCCCGCTCGGCGACCTCGTGGAGATACCCGCCGTCCAGCGTGGCGATCATGTCGTGCGCGCCGACCGCCCGAGCCGCCGCCTCGACCTCGGCGTCGGTGGCGTCCGGGCGGCCGTAGGCGATGGCGTCGCGGACGGTGCCCTGGAAGAGGTACGCCTCCTGCGGGACGACTCCCAGACGGTGCCGGTACGAGGTGAGGTCGAGGGCCCGCAGATCGGTGCCGTCGACGGTGACCCGGCCGCCGGTGGGGTCGTAGAAGCGGGCCACGAGCTTGACGAGGGTCGACTTGCCCGCGCCGGTCTCGCCGACGAAGGCGACGGTCTGCCCGGCGGGGATGCGCAGGTCGACTCCGCCCAGGGCCGCCTCGCCCTCGTCGGCGGCGCCGTAGGCGAAGCGCACGTCCTCGAAGGCGATCTCGCCCCGCAGGGACAGGACCTCCATGGGCTCGTCGGCGGACTTCGTCGACGTCGGCTCCTGGAGCAGCTCCTGGATGCGGCCCAGCGACACGGTCGCCTGCTGGTAGCCGTCGAAGACCTGGGAGAGCTGCTGCACGGGCGCGAAGAACAGATCGATGTAGAGCAGGTACGCCACCAGCGAGCCGATCGCGAGCGTCCCGTCGTCGACCCGGGCCCCGCCCACGATCAGCACGGCCGCCGCGGCCACCGACGACAGGAACTGCACGAACGGGAAGTACACCGAGATCAGCCACTGGCCCCGGATGCGGGCCTCGCGGTAGCTGTCGCTGCGCTCGGTGAACCGCCGCCCGCCGTCCCGCTCGCGCCGGAAGGCCTGCACGATCCGCAGCCCGGACACCGACTCCTGGAGGTCGGCGTTGACCACCGACACGCGTTCGCGGGCCAGCTCGTACGCCTTCACGCTCGCCCGGCGGAAGAAGAACGTGGCGATGATCAGCGGCGGCAGCGTCGCGAAGACGACCAGTGCCAGCTCCACGTCGATCACCAGCAGCGCGACCATGATCCCGAAGAAGGTGACGACCGAGACGAAGGCCGTGACCAGGCCCGTCTGGAGGAACGTCGACAGCGCGTCCACGTCGGTGGTCATCCGGGTCATGATCCGCCCGGTCAGCTCGCGCTCGTAGTAGTCGAGCCCGAGGCGCTGGAGCTGGGAGAAGATCTTCAGCCGCAGCGAGTACAGGACCCGCTCGCCGGTACGGCCGGTCATCCGGGTCTCGCCGATCTGGGCCGCCCATTGCACGGCCACCGTCAGCAGCCCGAGCAGGGCCGCCGCCCACACCGCGCCGAGCGCGGCCTGGGTGACGCCCGAGTCGATGCCGTGCCGGATCAGCACGGGCAACAGCAGGCCCATGCTCGCGTCGGTGGCGACCAGGGCGAGGCTGACCAGCAGCGGCAGCCCGAAGCCGCGCAGCAGCCGGCGCAGGCCGTAGGAGTCCTCCGGCTGGACGGCCTTCGCCTCGTCGACGTCCGGTACGTCGGTGGCCGGGGGCAGCGCCTCGACCTGGGCGAGCAGCTCGGGGGTGGCGGGGCTCTCGGCGAGGGCCAGGTCCTTGCGCTCGCGGTCGCCGGTCCACAGCCGTGGCGTGATCCCGCGCTCGGCGTCGAACTCGGCGTCGAGCTCGTCCCGGACGGAGGTGTCCTCCTGCGGGCAGGCGGGCGGGGTGTGGCCCGGGGAGACCGCGCCCAGCTCGTCGGGATCGGTGAGCAGGCGCCGGTACAGGGCGGAGCGCCGCTGGAGCTCTTCGTGGGTGCCGATGTCGGCGAGGCGGCCGCCGTCCAGGACGGCGATGCGGTCGGCGAGGTTCAGGGTGGAGCGGCGGTGGGCGATCAGCAGGGTCGTACGGCCCCGCATGACGCCCTTCAGCGCCTCGTGGATCTCGTGCTCGACCCTCGCGTCCACGGCGGAGGTGGCGTCGTCCAGGACCAGCAGGCGCGGGTCGCTGAGGATGGCGCGGGCCAGGGCGACGCGCTGGCGCTGACCGCCGGAGAGGGTGAGGCCGTGCTCGCCGACGGTGGTGTCGTAGCCGTCGGGCAGCTCGGCGATGAAACGGTCCGCCTGGGCGGCGCGGGCGGCCTTCTCGATCTCCTCCTGGGTGGCCTCCGGGCGGCCGTAGGCGATGTTGTTGCGGACCGTGTCGGAGAAGAGGAAGGAATCCTCGGGGACGAGGCCGATCGCGGCGCGCAGCGACTGCGTCGTCAGCTCGCGCACATCGTGCCCGCCGACCAGGACGGCCCCGCGGGTGACGTCGTAGAAGCGCGGCAGCAGGAGGGAGACCGTGGACTTGCCGGAGCCGGAGGAACCGACCACGGCGAGGGTCTCGCCCGGCTGGATCTCGAAGGAGAGGCCGTCCAGGACGGCACTGGTTTTGCCGTGGGCCCCGTCGTAGCCGAAGGAGACGTCGTCGAACTCGACCGTCGCCGGGGCGTCGGCGGGCAGGTCCTTGTGGCCGTCCTCGATCGACGGCTCGGTGTCGATCAGCTCCAGGACGCGCTCGGTGCCGGCGCGGGCCTGCTGGCCGACGGTGAGCACCACCGCGAGCATGCGGACCGGGCCGACCAGCTGGGCGAGGTAGGTGGAGAAGGCGACGAACGTACCGAGCGTGATGTGCCCGCGTACCGCCAGCCAGCCGCCGAGCGCGAGCATCGCGACCTGGCCGAGGGCGGGGACGGCCTGGAGGGCCGGGGTGTAGAGGGAGTTCAGGCGGACGGTGCGCAGCCGGCCCGCGAACAGCCGGCGGCCGACCTCCCGGAGCTTGCCGGTCTCCTGCTCCTCCTGCCCGAAGCCCTTCACCACGCGTACGCCGCTGACGGCGCCGTCGACCACGCCCGCGACGGCGGCGGCCTGGGCCTGGGCGTACCAGGTGGAAGGGTGCAGCCGGGTGCGGCTGCGCTTGGCGATCCACCAGATGGCGGGCGCGACGGCCAGGGCGACCAGGGTGAGCGGCCAGGACAGCCACGCCATGATCACCAGGGAGATCAGGAAGAGCATGAAGTTCCCGATGGTCATCGGGAGCATGAAGAGCAGGCCCTGGATCAGCTGGAGGTCGCTGGTGGCGCGGCCGACGACCTGGCCGGTGGACAGCTCGTCCTGGCGGCGGCCGTCGAGCCGGGTGATGGTGCCGTACATCTCGGTCCGCAGGTCGTGCTGGACGTCGAGGGCGAGACGGCCGCCGTAGTAACGGCGGATGTACGTGAGGACGTAGACGACCAGGGCGGCGGCGACGAGGAGGCCGGCCCAGGTGGTCATGTCCCTGGTGTGGTCGCTGATGACGTCGTCGATGATCACCTTGGTGATCAGCGGGACGAGGGCCATCACGGCCATGCCGGCCAGCGAGGACCCGAGGGCGAGCACGACGTCCTTCGGGTGGCGCCACGCATAGGCCCACAGTCGTCGCGCCCATCCCCGTTTCGGTGTCACACCGGTGCCTTCCGTCCGTCCTGAGCTGCCGGAAGGCGTCAACATGCGCGAGGGCGGATTTCATCCCGCCGTAACGATTCCTCCCGAGGGAAGGTCGGCCGTTCCGGTGAGTCGGCCACACGGAGAGGCACTAGCCCGCCTTGTGGTCGTTTGCCCGGATATGGAAAACATTCTTCCCCCCGCGCTCTACACCATCCTCGCCATCGTCAGGAGGCTCCTGGACGTCCTCGGCTAGAACCGGTCAGCTCGCCGCCAGATCCTTGTGGATGACCTTGGCCACGGCCTGGATGGTGGCGATGCCGTAGTTCATCGTGCTGTTGCCGTGGGACAGCACGGTCATCACGTAGTCGTGGCCGCCGCCCTTGAACGCGCCGACGCTGTGCACCCGCCATCCGTTCGTGGAGCGCTGCAACCAGCCGTTCTTGACGGCCACCGAGACGCCTGAGGGCACTCCGTACGGGGTGCCCCAGCGCTGGGACGAGACGACCTGGCCCATCAGCTTGACGATGTAGGCGCGGGAGTTGTCGCTGAGGACCGCGTTCTTGGCGGTGAGGAGCTTCAGCAGCTTCTGCTCGTCGGTGACGGTGATCTGCGTCAGACCCCAGTAGCCGTTCGCGCCGGGCTGGGTCTGCGTCATACCGGCGGCCTTGAGGAAGTTCTTGATCTTCGTCAGGCCGAGCTGCTTCCACAGGGTGGAGGTCGCCGCGTTGTCCGACTTGGTGATCATCGCCTTGGCGAGGGTGTTCTCGCGGTCGGTGAGGTACCGGTTCGTCTTCTTCGCGTCCCACAGCAGCGTGGCGAGGACGGTGACCTTGACGACACTGGCCGAGTCGTAGGCGGAACTCGCGCGCAGGGTGCAGGTCGTGTCGGTGCTGCGGTCGTAGAGGCCGACCGCGACCGTGCCCTTGCGGGTGGCGAGCGCGGCGGTGATGTCCTTCTTCAGCTTGGCGGCGAGCCCGGCCTTGGCGGACGTGCAGGTCACGGCCGGCGGGGCAGCGGCGGCGGGCGTGGCGGCGGCGACGAGCGGCACGAGAACGCCCGTACCCACGGCCGCCGCGAGCACTCTCGCGCGGCGGGATATCCCAGAAGTCATGCACCCCTTGACTGCCGGACGCGGGCGAATGGTTGTAGGGGTGGCGAAGGCTTGTACGAGTCGTTACCGGAGACCGCCCGGTTTCACAGGCGGCGGCCAGCTTCGGCACAGCGGCCTCCCAACGCGGCTGCCCACCATGCTCGGGTGACCTCTGCCACCGAAACCCAGCTCCGCGCCGCCGAGCCCCCTGCGGCCCCGCCCCAGGACGCCGCCCCCGCGCCGCGTTGGTCCCTCCCCGCGCTGCTCGCGATCCTCGCGCTGGCCGCGGTGCTGTACTCCTGGAACCTGTCCGGATCCGGCCTCAACAGCTTCTACAGCGCCGCCGTGCTGAGCGGCACCGAGAGCTGGAAGGCCTGGTTCTTCGGCTCGTTGGACGCCGGGAACTTCCTCACCGTCGACAAGCCACCGCTCGCGCTGATGGTCATGGGCCTGTCCTGCCGGGTCTTCGGCTACGGCACCTGGCAGATGATGGCGCCGATGGTCGTGGCCGCCCTGGGCACCATCTGGATCCTGCACTCCTCGGTGAAGCGGGTGTTCGGGCACGCGGCGGCGGCCGTGGCAGCCCTCGTGCTGGCCCTGACCCCGATCACGGTCGCCATCAACCGGGACAACAACCCCGACACACTGCTGGTGTTCCTGATGGTGGCCGGTGCGGCGCTCGCCCTGCGCGCGACGCGCGACGGCCGGCTGCTGCCGCTGCTCGGCTCGGCGGCCTGCTTCGGGCTCGCCTTCAACACCAAGATGCTCCAGGGGTACATCGCGCTGCCCGCCGTGTTCCTGGTGTATCTGTACGCGGCGAAGCCCGCGGTGGTGAAGCGCCTCGTGAATCTGGTCCTCGCCGCGGTGGTGCTGGCCGTCTCCAGCTTCTGGTGGGCCGCGGCCGTGTCGCTGGTCCCGGCCTCGGAGCGGCCGTACATCGGCGGTTCGACGGACGGCACCGCCTGGAACCTGATCATGGGCTACAACGGCCTCGGCCGGATCCTCGGCGGCGAGGGCAACGGCGGGGGCGGCGGAGGCGGCGGCTTCTCCGGCACCGCGGGCCTCGGCCGGATGTTCAACGACATCCTCGGCGGCCAGATCTCCTGGCTGATCCCCTTCGCGGGCATCGCGCTCGTCGGCGGGCTGGTGCTGTGCGGCCGTGCCGCGCGCACGGACCTCCCCCGGGCCGCGCTCGTGCTGTGGGGCGGCTGGACCGTACTGCACTACCTGACCTTCGCCCTGGCCGAGGGCACCATGCACCCGTATTACACGACCGCGCTCGCCCCGGGCATCGCGGCGCTGTGCGGAGGCGGCGGGGTGCTGCTGCTGCGGGCCTTCCGCGCGGACCGGCGGTGGGTGTGGGTGCTGCCTCTGGCGCTGGGTGTCACGGCCGTCTGGGCGGCGGTGCTGCTGCGCCGGGCCTCCGGCTGGAACACCTGGCTGTGGCCGGCCGTCCTGGTCGTCATGGCGCTGGCCGTGGTGGGGCTGTTCGCCTTCCGCTCCGGCGCCTCGGCGCTGCGGCTGCGGTTGCTGGCGGTGTCGGTGGCGGCGGCCGTCGTCGCGGCGGTGGCGGGTCCGGCGGCGTACGCCTGGTCGGTTCCGTCGTCGGGCGCGAGCGGCGGCATGGGCGGTACGAACCCGACGGCCGGGCCGACCACGGGCAGCGGCTTCGGCGGGCCCGGGGGCGGGGGCCGGGGGATCCCGGGCGGGGGCTCGGGCGGTCCCGGTGAGGGCGGCCGGCAGGGCGACAACACCCAGGCCGGGGGCGGCTTCCCCGGCGGCGGGATGCCGGCGGCCGGGCAAAGCGGGCAGGCACCCGGCGGCACGCAGAGCGGGCAGGCTCCGGAAGGCACGCAGGGCGAGCAGGCTCCCGGCGGCACGCAGCGCGGCCAGGCTTCCGGCGGCATGCAGGGCGGCCCCGGTGGTGGCGGCATGGGCGGTGGCGCGAGCAGCGAGCTGATCGCGTACCTCAAGAAGCACCAGGACGGCGCCACGTGGCTGCTGGCGGTGTCGAGTTCACAGGGTGCCGCCCAGCTCATCATGAGCAGCGGGGAGCCCGTCATCTCGATGTGGGGCTGGTCCGGCAGCGACAAGGCGATGACGCTCACCAAGCTCAAGGAACTGGTGAAGAAGGGCGAACTGCACTACGTCCAGCTCGGCGGCGGCATGGGCGGCGGCCCGGGCGGCGGTTCCTCCGTCAGCTCCGAGGTCACGGCGTGGGTGCGGAAGCACGGAACGGCGGTGAAGGAGAGCGACTACAGCAACAGTACGAGTACGGGCTCCGGCAACGGCTCCGAATCCTCTTCGCAGTCCGGCCAGTCGGCCGTCTACCGCCTGGACGCGTCCGACGTCAGCTGACCCGACGCGACCGCACACCGTCGAACGGCCCCGGCCCCTCGGTCCGGGGCCGTTCCCGCGTCCCCGATCATGTACACCGGTGTCCGGGGAACGGGTGAAGGGAAACGCAGCGGTGGGCTACTGCCTCGAGATGAGCACCGGCGACATGAGAACGGTGGTGCGGCTGCTCACGGCGGTGGAGCGGACCGAGCAGCAGGAGCGCACACTCGCCCGGGTGCGCACGGAGTGCGAGCGGACCGACGCCCGCTTCCGGGAGCAGGGCATCGACCTCGACGTCTCCATCAGCCGGGCCCTGGACGAGCTGATCGACGGCACCCCGAGCACCGATCGCTGCCCCGCGTACAGCTACGCCTTCTACCAGGCCGTCGCGGCGCACTTCTCCGACCCCACCGACCTCGGTGCCTGGCGCCGGCCGACGTGGTTCCACGCCATGGACGACGAACTGGCCCGGCACGGCGTGCCGTCCGACCTCCTCCCGGGCGCGTTCCTGTTCAGCGGCCCGCCGCTGCGGCTGCCGCACCCCGGCGACGCGGTGCCCGCGATCGGCACGCTGCCGGCCCGGCGCGCCGCCGACCTCGCGGACGCCTACACGCGCGTACGCGACCGCCTCGACCCCGAATTCCGGGGCACGGCCCGCCGGTTCGTCGAGGCCATGCGGTGCGAGGCCGAGGAGTGGGAGAGCGCGCGGCAGCTCGGGACGAACCCTGACACGCTGCTCTTCTGGCTCCACTGACCTCTGCCGGAACTCTTGACGCCACCTTTCCCACCGGGATACTTGCGGTCGACAGCGCGCCAACTGCCGCGTCGAACAAGGGATTTGAGTGGCCGGCGGCGTCAGTTTGTCCGAGATCCCGAACGTCGTGCGAAGTTTCGCAAGTTTCGTGACGACCACCCCCCACAGGAGGATCCGCACATGAGCCCACGCAAGGCCCTCATAGCCGCCCTGACCGCCGCTCTGCTGGCCGGCCCCGGTGTCGCCCAGGCCGCCACCCCCCAGGCTCCGCCCGCCCCCGCCCCCGCCCGGGACCGCGCCGCGGCGGCCACCATCACCTGGTCCCTCGTCCGCGCGAGCAACCCCACGGCGGACCAGAGCTCGGCCTACGACCTCATCACCAAGGCCATGAACGCGGCGGTGGCCCGCTACAACAACCTCAGCGACCTGGGCAAGACCCTCACCGTCCGCTACGAGCCGGGCGTCCCCACCGCCGACGGCAACATCAACGGCACGATCCGCTTCGGCAGCAACCGCAGCTACATGAGCGAGCGGACGGCCCTGCACGAGATCGCCCACACCATCGGTGTGGGCACCAGCTCGGGCTGGTCCCGCCTCGGCGGCAGCGGCACCTGGACCGGCGGCCAGGCCACCGCGCTGGTCAAGCAGTACGACGGCTCGGGCGCCAAGATCTCCACCGGCGGCGGCCACTTCTGGCCCTACGGCCTGAACTACGACAACGAGTGGTCGGGCACGGCCGCCGACCGCCACGTCCACATCGTCGCCGCGATGGTCCGCGACGGCCTGTAGACGACCGGGCGGTCGCCCGCCCGGGCCCCTCGGGCGGCGCGTCGGACGCTGCGGACCCGGCCGGCGCTCACCCCAGGTGCGTCGGCGCGAACATCCGCAGCACGGCCGGGAGCAGGACCACCGAGGGCCCGGGCGCCGCGAGCGCCTTGGCGAGGTCCTGCTCCAGGTTCTCCGGGGTCGTCCGGACCCCGGGGACGCCGAAGGACTCCGCCAGGGCCACGTAGTCGGGCCGTGACAGTTCCGTCGCCGTCGCCTCGCCGAACGCGTCGTTCATGTACTCGCGCAGGATGCCGTAGCCGCCGTCGTCCACGATCAGCCAGGTGACGTTCAGGTCGTACTGGCGGGCCGTCGCCAGCTCGGCGATCGAGTACAGGGCCCCGCCGTCGCCGGAGACGGCGAGGACCGGCCGGGTCGGGTCGGCCGCCGCCGCGCCGAGTGCGGCGGGGAAGGCGTAACCGAGGCCGCCCGCGCCCTGGGCGGAGTGCATGTGATTGGGGCCCTTGGCGTCGAAGGCCGACCAGGCCCAGTACGCGAGGATCGTCATGTCCCAGAAGGACGGGGAGCTGGCGGGGAGCGCCCTGCGGACGGACGCCAGCACGTCCTGCTCCAGGGTGAGTTCCTGGGAGTCGATACGGTCGGCGACCTTCGCGAGCACCTCGCGGACCCGGCCCTCGGCCGTCGCGTCCTCGCGTTCCGGGACGGTCTCCAGCAGCGCCTGCAACGCGAGGCGGGCGTCCGCGTGGATGCCCAGCGCCGGGTGGTTGGACTCCAGCTTGCCGAGGTCGGCCTCGATCTGGACGACCCGGCCGCGCGGCTTGAACGTGTGGTAGTTCGAGGAGAGTTCACCGAGGCCGGAGCCGACGACCAGGAGGACGTCGGCGTCCTCCAGGAAGTCGGTGGTGTGCCGGTCCTCGATCCACGACTGGAGCGACAGCGGGTGGGTCCAGGGGAACGCGCCCTTGCCGCCCGGGGTGGTGACGACCGGCGCTTGGAGCCGCTCCGCCAGCTGCCGCAGCTTGCCGGAGGCGTCCGCCCGGACCACTCCCCCGCCCGCGATGATCGCCGGACGGGCCGCCTTGGACAGCAGATCGGCGGCCACGGCGGTCAGTTCGGGGCGCGGCGGCAGCTCCTCGGGGAAGGCGTCGCCGCCCGTCACGACCGGGATCGCCGTCTCGGCGAGCAGCACGTCCTGCGGGATCTCCACCCACACCGGGCCGTGCGGAGCGGTCAGCGCCGACGTCCAGGCCGCCTCGATCGCGGAGGGGATCTGGGACTGGGTGCGGACGGTGTGGACGGACTTGACCACGCCCCGGAACGAGGCGGCCTGGTCCGGGAGTTCGTGGAGGTAGCCGTGCCGGCCGCCGCCGAGGCCCGCCGTCGGGACCTGGCTGCTGATCGCCAGCACGGGCGCGGAGGCCGCCGCCGCCTCCTGGAGAGCGGCCAGGGAGGTCAGGGCCCCCGGGCCGGTCGACAGCAGCAGCGGCGCGGCCTCACCGGTGATCCGGCCGTAGGCGTCCGCCGCGAACCCGGCGTTGTTCTCCACCCGCAGGCCGATGTAATTGAGGTCCGAGCGGCGCAGCGCGTCGAACATGCCGAGGGCGTGCTGGCCGGGCAGCCCGAAGACGGTCGTGGCGCCGAGCCCGGCCAGCGTCTCCACGACCAGGTCTCCGCCGTTGCGGCCGGGAGGAGGGTTGAGGGCGGCCTCCGTCTGGGCGGGCGTGGGGCGGAGCACCAGGTCGTGGTCGTGAGTCACTTCGCTTCCGAGTCCTTCCGGGCCGCGGCGATCTGGCGCGACATGATCGTGGTCAGTTCGTAGGCGGTGTGGGACGCCGCCACCGATGTGATCTCCGCGTGGTCGTACGCGGGGGCCACCTCGACGACGTCGGCCGACACCAGGTTGCAGGATGCCAGGCCGCGCAGGATCTCCAGCAGTTCGCGCGAGGTCATGCCGCCGGCCTCGGGGGTGCCGGTGCCGGGGGCGTGGGCCGGGTCGAGGCAGTCGATGTCGATGGAGATGTACAGCGGCCGGTCGCCGATGCGCTGGCGGAGCTGGTCGGCGACCTCGTCGGCGCCACGCCGGTAGACGTCGGCCGACGTGACGATGCCGAAGCCCATCTTCTCGTCGTCGGTCAGGTCCTGCTTGCCGTAGAGCGGGCCGCGGGTGCCGACGTGGGACAGGGCGGAGGTGTCGAGGATGCCCTCCTCGACCGCGCGGCGGAACGGGGTGCCGTGCGTGTACTCGGCGCCGAAGTAGGTGTCCCAGGTGTCGAGGTGGGCGTCGAAGTGCAGCAGGGCGACGGGGCCGTGCTTCTTCGCGACCGAGCGCAGCAGGGGCAGCGCGATGGTGTGGTCTCCGCCGAGGGTCATCAGGCGGGCGCCGGTGCCGAGCAGGTCGTCCGCGGCGGCCTCGACGGTCTCGACGGCCTCGTTGATGTTGAACGGGTTCACGGCGATGTCGCCGCCGTCCGCGACCTGGGCGAGGGCGAACGGGGAGGCGTCCTGCGCCGGGTTGTACGGGCGCAGCAGCCGGGACGCCTCACGGATCGCGTTGCCGCCGAAGCGGGCGCCCGGCCGGTACGAGACGCCCGAGTCGAACGGCACGCCCACGACGGCGACATCGGCCCGGCCGACCTCGTCCAGCCGGGGCAGCCGGGCGAAGGTCGCCGGTCCCGCGTACCGGGGGACGCGGGAGGAGTCGACGGGCCCGCGCGGAGTCTCGTTGCTGCTCATGAAGAAATGCTCTCTTTCCTACGCTTCATCGCGTGTGTACTGCTATGTACTGCTTGTTCTACGACTCTACTGGGACACGGGGGTCGGTTCGGACGCGAGTTCGGTAGACCGGCCCGCGAGCCGCTCGCGCCAGGCGGTGAGGACGGCGGCGTCGGTGGCGGGGGTGGCCAGGGAGACGACCAGATAGGCGGCGAGGGAGGCGAGCAGGCCGTAGTAGACGGGCTCGTTGGCGAGGATGCCGTACGTCGCCATGAGCACGATGACCGCGAGTCCGCCGGCCACGACCGAGGCGAGAGCGCCGTGGACGGTGCCCCGCTTCCAGACCAGCCCGCCCAGGATCGGCACCAGCAGTCCGCCGACGAGGAGGTTGTAGGCGACGGTCAGGGCCTCCACGACGTTGTCGATCGCGATGGCTGTGCAGATGACCGCGAGCCCCATGACCAGGATGAAGAGACGGTTGCCCGTCACCTCGTCATGGTCGTCCACGGTTTCGGCCGGTGCCTTGCCGAGGCCCCGCAGCCGGGACCAGATGTCGTTGTTGGCGACGGTCGCGCAGGCGATCAGCGCGCCGGAGGACGTCGACATCACTGCGGCGAGGGCGGCGGCCAGCACCAGGCCGCGCACCCCGACGGGCAGTTCGTCCTTGACGATGGTCGCGAAGGCGTCGTCCGGGCTGCCGAGCCCCGGGTACAGCACCTTGGCCGCGGTGCCGATGACGGCGCCCGCGAGGGCGTAGGCGAGGCAGTACGTGCCGGCGACGGTGCCGCCCCACTTGGCGGTCCGGTCGCCGCGGGCGGTGAAGACGCGCTGCCAGATGTCCTGCCCGATGAGCATGCCGAAGGTGTAGATCAGCACGTAGGTGAAGATCGTCTCGCCGCCGATGCCCAGCGGGTCGAAGTACGCGGTGGGCAGCTGCGCCTTCATCTCGCTGAAGCCGCCCGCCTTCACGACGGCGATGGGCAGCAGCAGGAGCAGCACGCCGATGGTCTTCACGACGAACTGCACCATGTCGGTCAGGGTGATCGACCACATGCCGCCGAGGGTGGAGTACGCGACGACGATCGAGCCGCCGAGGACGATCGCGACCGTGCGGTTCATGTCGAACAGGACGTCGAAGATCGTGGCGTACGCGATGGTCGAGGTGACCGCGAGCATCAGCGTGTACGCCCACATGACGACACCGGAGATGATCCCGGCGCGCCCGCCGCCGTAGCGCAGGTCGAGCATCTCGGAGACGGTGTAGACCTTCAGCCGGGCGATGCGGGCGGAGAAGAAGACGGACAGGGCGAGCAGCCCGAGGCCGATGGTGAAGACCATCCAGGCGCCGGACAGGCCGTACTGGTAGCCGAGGCCCACACCGCCGATGGTGGAGGCGCCGCCGAGGACGATCGCGGCCATGGTGCCGGAGTACATGGCCGGGCCGAGGCGGCGGCCCGCCACGAGGAATTCGCTCTTGGAGCGGGCGCGGCGCATGCCCCACCAGCCCATGGCCAGCATGCCGGCCAGGTACACGACGATGACGGCGTAGTCGACGGCCATGAGGGCCTCCTTCGATCGGTGTCGCCGGCGGGTGACGAGGACTGACCTTAGGTGGCCGGAAAGCGACTGCGAAGTGTACGTTTCATCCATTGGAGCCGGTGCTGGATGGAGGGAACGCACACCATGCCGGATCCGGCGGTCCCGCCCACCCCGCCCGTCCCGCTGACCGCGCTGCTGGCCCGCGAGGACCTTGGCCTGCGGCAGCTCGCGGGGCCGCCCGCCGAGGGCGTCGTCGTCCACTGGGTGCACACCTCGGAGATGGCCGACCCCTATCCGTATCTGCTGGGCGGTGAGCTGCTGCTCAGCGCCGGCGTGCACATCCCGGAGGGGGCGGGTCCGGGGACCTCGTACTTCGACGACTACGTCTCCCGGATCGTGGCCGCGGGCGGGGCCGCCCTCGGCTTCGGGGTGGCGCCGGTGCACGACACGGTGCCGGAGGCCCTGGTCGCGGCCTGCGCCTCGCACGGCCTGCCCCTGCTGGAGGTGCCGCCCCGCACCACCTTCTCGGGCGTGGCCCGCGCGGTCTGGCAGCTGATGGCCCGGGCCCGCCTCGCCGAACTCCGCCGCGTCACCGAGGCCCAGCAGAGCCTCGCCACCGCCGCGTCCCGCCCCGACCCGGTCCCCTCCGTCCTCCGCCAACTCGCCCAGCGGCTGGGCGGCTGGGCGGTGCTGTACGGGCCGGAGGGGACGGAGATCGCGGGAGCGGGGCGGGAGCCCGGGGACGAGGCGCGGGGGGCGCTGACGCGGCTGGGTGAGGTGGTGCGGCCGCCGACGACGCGGCCCGGCCCCACCTCGCCCCACGCGCCACGGCAGGCCGAGCCCGGCGCCCCGACCCGGTCCGAGCGTCCCGCGGCGGCGGCACCCACCGACCCCGGCCGCCCCGCCCCCGCCTCCGCCACCGACTCCGTCGCCGGGCTGCATCTCGCCGCCTACAGCCTGGGCGCCGGGCACGGGTTCGTGCTCGGGGTCGCCGCTGCGCAGCGGACCCCCGGTGACCACACCGTCGCCTCCGTCGCGGCCGTGCTGCTGTCGCTGCTCACCGGCGAGCAGCAGAGCGGCACCGGGGCCGCCCGTTCCTCCGCGCTGGTGCGGATGCTGCTCGGCGTGCCGCGCGAGGAGGTCGCGTCGCTGCTCGGCGACGGGCCGTGGGTCGTCGTGCGGGCCCGGCCGGACGGAGACGGTGCCCCCGACCCCGTCGCGGCCTCCGCGCTCGGCGCCGCGCTCGGGTCCGCGCTGATCGACCCGGCGGGGGACGTCGTACGGGTCCTGGTCCCTGCCGACCGGGCGCCGGCCGACCCGCTGCCCGGCTGGACCCTGGGCATCAGCGCCGCCGTGGAGCCGGAGGACTGGCCCGCCGCCGACACCCAGGCCGCCCGCGCCCTGGCCCGGGCCCGTGCCACCCGCGCCCCGCTGCTCCGGCACGGCGCACGCCCCGCCTTCGCCGACCTGGTCCCGCCCGGCGAGGCGGCGGCCCATGCCCACGCCCTGCTCGCCCCCGTCACGGCCCACCCCGCGCTCACCGAGACCCTGCGCACCTGGCTCTCCCTGCACGGCAGCTGGGACCGCACGGCCGTCGCCCTGTCCGTGCACCGCAACACCGTGCGCCAGCGCGTCGCCCGCTGCGCGGCCCTGCTCGCGACGGACCTCGACGACCCGGACGTACGGATGGAACTCTGGTTCGCGCTGCGGCACGTCTGAGTACATGAGCGGGGTACCGCTGAGTACGTGACGCACGTCCCAGCGCTCGATACGCCAGGGACGCCCACAGGCGGCTGCCTCACAATGGATGTCATGCCGATATCCGGGACACCCAGCCGCGCCGAACTCGTCGAACACCTCGTCAGGACGCGCATCGCGGGCGACGTCGCCACCCCCCGCGAGAACAACCTCTCCCACTACCGCAAGCTGGCGAACAGCGACCGCCACTACTGGTTCGGGCTGGAACTCGGCGACCGCTGGGGCGACGAGCAGGACGTCCTCGCGGTGATGGCGGAGCGGGTGGGGGTCAACGACGACCCGGAGTACCGGTACGGCCAGGACACGATCGACCCGGAGCTGACCGTCGACGGGCTTGAGCGGATGGCAGGGCGGCTGCGCAAGGCGGCGGACGGGCAGCAGCGCGTCCTCTTCGCCACCGGCCACCCCGGCGGCCTCCTCGACGTGCACCGCGCGACCGCGGCGGCGCTGCGCGCGGCCGGCTGCGAGATCGTCGTCATCCCGGAGGGGCTGACGACCGAGGAGGGCTACGTGATGCAGTTCGCGGACGTGGCGGTCCTGGAGCACGGCGCCACCCTGTGGCACACCCACTCGGGCGAACCCATGAAGGCGATCCTGAAGGGCCTGGAGCGCGAGGGGCGCCCGCTGCCCGACCTGGTCGTCGCCGACCACGGCTGGGCGGGCTACGCGGGCCAGCACGGCGTCGACTCCGTCGGCTACGCCGACTGCAACGACCCGGCCCTCTTCATCGCCGAGGCCGAGGGCACCGTGCAGGTGACGGTGCCCCTCGACGACCACGTGATCAGTCCCCGGCACTACGACCCGATGACGGCGTACCTGCTGGCGGAGGCGGGCCTCAGCCAGTGACCGGATCGCGCGGGACGCGGACCACGCCCTCCTGGATCACGGTGATGGCGAGCCGCCCGTCCTGCGTGTAGATCCGGGCCTGCCCCAGTCCCCGGCCGCCGTACGCGGACGGGGACTCCTGGTCGTACAGCAGCCACTCGTCGGCGCGGAACGGCCGGTGGAACCACATCGCGTGGTCGAGCGAGGCCCCCACCACGTCCCCGACGGCCCAGCCGCCGCGCCCGTGCGCGAGCAGCACGGAGTCGAGCAGCGTCATGTCGGAGACGTACGTGGCGAGCACGACGTGCAGCAGGGGGTCGTCGGCCAGCTTGCCGTTGGTGCGGAACCACACCTGCGAGTGCGGCTCGCGCGGCTCCCCGAACGTCCCGTACGGCGGCTCGTCGACGTACCGCAGGTCGACGGCGGCGCGGGCCTCGATGAACTTCTCCACCACGACGGGGTCGAGATGCCCGTACCCGCGCAGCCGCTCCGCACCGGTCGGGAGGCTCTCGGGGTCGGGTGAGAGGGGCATCGGCTCCTGGTGATCCAGCCCGTCCTCGTACGTCTGGAAGGACGCCGAGAGGTGGAAGATCGGCTTGCCGTGCTGGACGGCGACCACCCGGCGGGTGGTGAAGGAGCGGCCGTCGCGGATCCGGTCGACGGTGTAGACGATGGGCGCGCCGGGGTCGCCGGGGCGCAGGAAGTACGCGTGCAGCGAGTGCGCGGGCCGGTCCTCGGGGACCGTGCGCCCGGCGGCGACGAGTGCCTGGGCCGCGACCTGCCCGCCGAAGACCCGAGGGACGACGGCGGACCGGGACCGGCCGCGGAAGATGTCCTCCTCGATCTGCTCGAGGTCGAGGAGATCGAGGAGGTCCTGTAGTGCCTGGCTCATAGGGTCGTTGTACCGGCCAGTGATCGCGTCTCGGTGTCGGGGGCCTTACAGGCCCATGTTCTTGGCGATGATCGACTTCATGATCTCGCTCGTGCCGCCGTAGATGCGGTTGACGCGGTTGTCCGCGTACAGGCGGGCGATGGGGTACTCGTTCATGAAGCCGTAGCCGCCGTGCAGCTGGAGGCAGCGGTCGATGACGCGGTGGGCGACCTCGGTGCAGAACAGCTTGGCGCTCGCGGCCTCGGCGGGGGTGAGCTCACCGGCGTCCAGGGCCTCGGTCGCGCGGTCGGCGACGGCCTCGGCGGCGTCCACCTCGGCCTGGCAGGCGGCCAGCTCGAACTTGGTGTTCTGGAAGGACGCGACCGTCTTGCCGAAGACGGTGCGGTCCTGGACGTACTGCTTGGCGAACCGCACGGCGGCCTTGGCCTGGGCGTAGGCACCGAAGGCGATGCCCCAGCGCTCGGAGGCCAGGTTGTGGCCGAGGTAGTAGAAGCCCTTGTTCTCCTCGCCGAGCAGGTCCTCGACGGGCACCTTGACGTCGACGAACGCCAGCTCGGCGGTGTCGGAGGTCTTCAGGCCGAGCTTGTCGAGCTTGCGGCCGACGGAGTAGCCCTCGGACTTGGTGTCCACGGCGAAGAGGGAGATGCCGTGGCGGCGGTCCTCGGCGGTCGGCGCGGAGGTGCGGGCGCAGACGATCATGCGGTCGGCGTGCACGCCGCCGGTGATGAAGGTCTTGGCGCCGTTGAGGACGTAGTGGGTGCCGTCCTCGCTCAGCTTGGCGGTGGACTTCATGCCCGCGAGGTCGGAACCGGTGCCCGGCTCCGTCATCGCGATGGCCCACATCTCCTCGCCGGAGACGAACTTCGGCAGGAACCGCTTCTTCTGCTCGTCGGTGGCGAGCATCTTGAGGTACGGCAGGGCGAGCAGCACGTGCACGCCGGAGCCACCGAACTGGACGCCGGCACGAGCGGTCTCCTCGTACAGCACGGCCTCGAACTTGTGGCTCTCCAGGCCCGCGCCGCCGAACTCCTCGGGCACGTTGATGCCGAAGATGCCCAGCTCACCGAGCTTGTAGTAGAAGTCGCGGGGCGCCTGGCCCGCCGCGAACCACTCGTCGTACACCGGTACGACCTCGGCCTCGATGAAGGCGCGGATGGTCTCCCGGAACGCCTCGTGATCCTCGTTGAACACCGTACGGCGCACGCCGCCACCTCCACGACTTCGCATGTCTAAGCGCTTGCTCAGCCAAAGATACCGGCGGGTATCAGCGACCGTCCAGGGTGGGGGTGGGGTAACGCTCGTCACGCCGATCACGCCGGTAGGCACCGAGAGCCCGCGCATCACCGGTGGATACCGAGGGTCTGCTCGCCGGTGGGCACCGAGGGTCCGCGCGTCACCGGTGGATACCGAGGGTCTGCTCGCCGGTGGGCACCGAGGGTCCGTGCGTCGCCGATGGATACCGAGGGGCCGCGCGCCGCCGGTGGGTACCGAGGGTCCGTGCGTCACCGGTGGGCGCCGAGGGTGGGTCCGCGCGTCAGTTCTCCGCCGCCGCGAACGCCCCCCGGGCCATCCGGTGCAACAACTCCGCCGTGGCCCCCCGGCCGGGCAGCGACCCCGCCCTCCCCAGATGCGGCGTCGAGTTCAACAACCCGAACACCGAGTGCACGGCAGAACGAGCCGCAGGCTCCCCCAACCCCGGGTACACCTCCCGCACCACCCCCACCCACAGCTCCACGTACTGCCGCTGCAACTGCCGCACCATCTTCCGGTCGGTGTCCCGGAGGCGGTCCAGCTCACGGTCGTGCAGGGTGATCAGAGGCCGGTCGTCGAGCGCGAAGTCGATGTGCCCCTCGATCAGCGAGTCGAGGACCGCCTCCGCCCCACCCCCGTCCGCCTCCGCCAGCCTCCGCTTCGCCCCGGTCAGCAACTGCCCGCTGATCCCCACCAGCAGCTCCGCGAGCATGGCGTCCTTGCCCGCGAAGTGCCGGTACAGCCCGGGCCCGCTGATCCCGACCGCGGCGCCTATCTCGTCGACTCCGACCCCGTGGAAGCCCCGCTCGGCGAACAGCCGAGCGGCCTCCTTGAGGATCTGCTCGCGGCGGGTGGGGGCGTCGGTTCTGGTGGCCATGAAAACAATTCTAGACAGGGAGGTTAGCGGTCGTTAACCTGAAGGAAATGTGTTAACGCTCATTAACAAGGTGAGGGGACCCGCAGGATGCACGAGGCACCGGAGCTCACGAGCGCGGCAGACCCCGCGTCGGAGGCCTTTCGGGCCAACGAGGAGGGGCACCACGCCCTCGTCGAGGAGCTGCGCACCAAGCTCGCCGCCGCCGCACAGGGCGGCGGCGAGAAGGCCCGCGCCCGCCACACGGCGCGCGGCAAGCTGCTCCCCCGCGACCGTGTGGACACCCTCCTCGACCCGGGCTCGCCGTTCCTGGAGCTGGCCCCGCTCGCGGCCGACGGGATGTACGAGGGGCAGGCCCCGGCCGCCGGCGTCATCGCCGGCATCGGCCGGGTCAGCGGCCGCGAGACGGTGGTCATCGCCAACGACGCCACGGTCAAGGGCGGCACGTACTACCCGATGACGGTCAAGAAGCACCTCCGCGCCCAGGAGGTCGCCCTCGACAACCGCCTCCCCTGCGTCTACCTGGTGGACTCCGGAGGCGCCTTCCTCCCCATGCAGGACGAGGTCTTCCCGGACCGCGACCACTTCGGCCGCATCTTCTACAACCAGGCCCGCATGTCCGGTGCCGGCATCCCCCAGATCGCCGCCGTCCTCGGCTCGTGCACGGCCGGCGGGGCGTACGTCCCGGCGATGAGCGACGAGGCGGTGATCGTCCGCGACCAGGGCACCATCTTCCTGGGCGGCCCGCCCCTGGTGAAGGCGGCCACCGGCGAGGTCGTCACGGCGGAGGAGCTGGGCGGCGGCGAGGTCCACTCCCGCACCTCGGGCGTCACCGACCACCTCGCGGAGAACGACGCGCACGCGCTGCGCATCGTTCGCACCATCGTCTCCACGCTCCCCTCCCGAGGCCCGCTCCCCTGGGAGGTCACGGAGGCGACGGAGCCCAAGGTCGACCCGCACAGCCTCTACGGCGCGGTCCCGGTCGACTCCCGCACCCCCTACGACGTGCGCGAGATCATCGCCCGGGTCGTCGACGGCTCCCGCTTCGCCGAGTTCAAGTCCGAGTTCGGCCAGACCCTGGTCACGGGCTTCGCCCGGATCCACGGCCACCCGGTGGGTATCGTCGCCAACAACGGCATCCTGTTCTCCGAGTCCGCCCAGAAGGGCGCCCACTTCATCGAGCTGTGCGACCAGCGCGGCATCCCCCTGGTCTTCCTCCAGAACATCTCGGGCTTCATGGTCGGCAAGGACTACGAGGCGGGCGGCATCGCCAAGCACGGCGCCAAGATGGTCACGGCGGTGGCCTGCACCCGCGTACCGAAGCTGACGGTCGTGGTCGGCGGCTCGTACGGCGCGGGCAACTACTCGATGTGCGGCAGGGCGTACTCCCCCCGCTTCCTGTGGATGTGGCCGAACGCCAAGATCTCGGTCATGGGCGGCGAGCAGGCCGCCTCGGTCCTCGCGACCGTCAAGCGGGACCAGCTGGAGGGGCGCGGCGAGTCCTGGCCGGCCGAGGACGAGGACGCCTTCAAGGCCCCGATCCGCGCCCAGTACGAGCGCCAGGGCAACGCCTACTACGCCTCGGCCCGCCTCTGGGACGACGGTGTGATCGACCCGCTGGACACCCGTCAGGTCCTGGGCCTGGCCCTGACCGCGTGCGCCAACGCGCCCCTGGGTGACCCCCAGTTCGGCGTCTTCCGGATGTGAGGGGACGGACGACGATGTTCGAGACAGTACTGGTGGCCAACCGCGGCGAGATCGCCGTACGGGTGATCCGGACGCTGCGGTCGATGGGCGTGCGCTCGGTGGCCGTCTTCTCCGACGCGGACGCCGACGCCCGGCACGTCCGCGAGGCCGACACGGCAGTGCGGATCGGACCGGCTCCCGCGTCCGAGAGCTACCTCTCGGTGGAGCGCCTGCTGGAGGCGGCGGCCCGCACGGGCGCGCAGGCCGTCCACCCGGGCTACGGCTTCCTCGCCGAGAACGCCGCCTTCGCGCGCGCCTGCGCCGAGGCCGGCCTGGTCTTCATCGGACCTCCGGCGGACGCCATCGCCCTGATGGGCGACAAGATCCGCGCCAAGGAGACGGTCCAGAAGGCCGGGGTACCGGTCGTGCCCGGTGGGCGCGACCCGGATCTGGCCGACGCGGCCCGCGAGCTGGGCGCGCCCGTGCTGCTGAAGCCCAGCGCGGGCGGCGGCGGCAAGGGCATGCGCCTGGTGCGGGACCTGACCCGGCTGGAGGACGAGATCGCGTCGGCCCGCCGCGAGGCCCGCGCCTCCTTCGGCGACGACACGCTCCTCGTCGAGCGCTGGATCGACCGCCCCCGCCACATCGAGATCCAGGTCCTGGCGGACGGCCACGGGAACGTGGTCCACCTCGGGGAGCGCGAGTGCTCCCTCCAGCGCCGCCACCAGAAGATCATCGAGGAGGCGCCGAGCGTCCTCCTCGACGAGGAGACGCGCTCCGCGATGGGCGAGGCAGCGGTCCAGGCAGCCCGCTCCTGCGGGTACCGGGGCGCGGGCACGGTGGAGTTCATCGTCCCCGGCACCGACCCGTCGTCGTACTACTTCATGGAGATGAACACCCGTCTCCAGGTGGAGCACCCGGTCACGGAGCTGATCACGGGCCTGGACCTGGTGGAGTGGCAGCTGCGGGTCGCGGCCGGGGAGCCCCTCGGCTTCACCCAGCAGGACGTACGGCTGACCGGTCACGCCGTGGAGGCCCGGATCTGCGCCGAGGACCCGGCCCGTGGCTTCCTCCCCTCCGGCGGCACCGTCCTGAAGCTGCGCGAACCGCAGGGCGACGGCGTCCGCACCGACTCGGGCCTCACCGAGGGCACGGAGGTCGGCAGCCTCTACGACCCGATGCTCTCCAAGGTCATCGCCTACGGCCCCGACCGCGCGACCGCCCTGCGCAAACTCCGGGCGGCCCTGGCCGAGACGGTCACGCTCGGCGTGCAGACGAACGCCGGTTTCCTGCGCCGCCTGCTCGCCCACCCGGCGGTCGTCTCCGGCGACATGGACACCGGCCTGGTCGAGCGCGAGGTCGAGGGACTGGTCCCCACGGACGTACCGGAGGAGGTGTACGAGGCGGCGGCGGCCGTACGCCTCGAGGCCCTGAAGCCGGAGCCGGGCGGCTGGACGGACCCGTTCTCGGTGCCGAGCGGCTGGCGCCTGGGCGGTGTGCCGAAGCCGCCGGTCTTCCCCCTGCGGGTGCAGGAGCCGGAGGAGTACACCCCGCGCGGCACGGCCACGGTCACCGGCGACCGGGTCGCGGTCACCCTGGACGGCGTCCGGCACACCTTCCACCGCACCGCCGACTGGCTCGGCCGCGACGGCGACGCCTGGCACGTGCGCGACCACGACCCGGTCGCCGCGTCCCTCACGCGGTCGGCGCACGCGGGCGCCGATTCCCTCACCGCACCCATGCCCGGCACGGTGACGGTGGTGAAGGTCGCCGTCGGCGACGAGGTGAGCGCCGGTCAGAGCCTGCTGGTGGTGGAGGCGATGAAGATGGAGCACGTCATCTCCGCGCCGCACGCCGGCAAGGTCACCGAGCTGGACGTGGCCCCCGGCACCACGGTCGCCATGGACCAGGTGCTGGCGGTCATCGCACCGCACGAGGAGGCGGCGGAATGACAGCCCCAGGGCTCCCGATGGCCGTCCCGAGCAGGGACCTGCCCACCCGCGTCCGCATCCACGAGGTCGGTGCGCGCGACGGCCTGCAGAACGAGAAGGCGACGGTCCCCACGGAGGTCAAGGCGGAGTTCATCCGCCGCCTGGCCGACGCGGGCCTGACGACGATCGAGGCGACGAGCTTCGTCCACCCCAAGTGGGTCCCTCAACTGGCGGACGCGGAGCGGCTGTTCCCTCTCGTCAGCGACCTCCCGGTGGCACTCCCGGTGCTCGTCCCGAACGAGAGGGGCCTGGACCGCGCCCTGGCGCTGGGCGCCCGGCGGGTGGCGGTCTTCGCCAGCGCGACGGAATCCTTCGCCAAGGCCAACCTCAACCGCACGGTGGACGAGGCACTGGCGATGTTCGAGCCGGTGGTGAACCGCGCGAAGTCCGAGGACGTCCATGTCCGCGGCTACCTCTCCATGTGCTTCGGCGACCCGTGGGAGGGTGCGGTCCCCCTCCCCCAGGTGGTGAAGGTCTGCAAGGCCCTCCTGGACATGGGCTGCGACGAACTGAGCCTGGGCGACACGATCGGCGTGGCCACCCCGGGACACGTGGTCGCACTCCTCGCGGCCCTGGACGAGGCGGGCGTCCCGCCCACCGCCCTCGGCGTCCACTTCCACGACACCTACGGCCAGGCCCTCGCCAACACCCTCGCGGCTCTCCAGCAGGGCGTCACCACGGTCGACGCCTCGGCGGGCGGCCTGGGCGGCTGCCCGTACGCGAAGTCGGCGACCGGCAACCTCGCCACCGAAGACCTCGTGTGGATGCTGCGGGGCCTCGGCATCGACACCGGAATCGACCTCGGCCGCCTCGTCGCCACGAGCGCGTGGATGGCCACCCATCTGGGCCGACCCAGCCCGTCCCGCACCGTCCGAGCCCTGTCCCACGAGGACACCGAGGAGCACTGATCACCATGGACTTCCGTCTCTCCCCCGAGTTGGAGGAACTCCGCCGCACGGTCGAGGAGTTCGCGCACGAGGTGGTGGCGCCGAAGATCGGCGACTTCTACGAGCGGCACGAGTTCCCGTACGAGATCGTCCGGGAGATGGGCCGCATGGGCCTGTTCGGCCTGCCGTTCCCCGAGGAGTACGGCGGCATGGGCGGCGACTACCTTGCCCTCGGCGTGGCCCTGGAGGAACTGGCGCGGGTCGACTCCTCGGTGGCGATCACCCTGGAGGCCGGCGTCTCCCTCGGCGCGATGCCGATCCACCTCTACGGCACCGAGGCCCAGAAGCGGGAATGGCTCCCCCGCCTCTGCTCGGGCGAACTCCTGGGCGCGTTCGGTCTGACAGAGCCGGACGGCGGAAGCGACGCGGGCGCGACCCGTACGACGGCGCGTCTGGACTCCGCCACGAACGAGTGGGTGATCAACGGCACGAAGTGCTTCATCACCAACTCGGGCACCGACATCACGGGCCTGGTGACGGTCACGGCGGTCACGGGCCGCAAGCCCGACGGCAGGCCGCAGATCTCCTCGATCATCGTCCCGTCGGGCACCCCCGGCTTCACGGTCGCGGCCCCCTACTCCAAGGTCGGCTGGAACGCCTCGGACACCCGCGAGCTGTCCTTCACGGACGTCCGCGTCCCGGCGGAGAACCTCCTGGGCGAAGAGGGCCGCGGCTACGCCCAGTTCCTGCGCATCCTCGACGAGGGCCGCATCGCGATCGCGGCGCTGGCGACGGGTCTGGCCCAGGGCTGCGTGGACGAATCGGTCAAGTACGCCAAGGAACGCCACGCCTTCGGCAAGCCCATCGCCGCCAACCAGGCCATCCAGTTCAAGATCGCCGACATGGAGATGAAGGCCCACACGTCCCGCCTCGCCTGGCGCGACGCGGCGGCCCGCCTGGTGTCCGGAGCCCCCTTCAAGAAGGAAGCGGCCCTGGCGAAACTCCACTCGTCCACGGTCGCGGTGGACAACGCCCGCGAGGCCACCCAGATCCACGGCGGCTATGGCTTCATGAACGAATACCCGGTGGCCCGCATGTGGCGGGACTCCAAGATCCTGGAGATCGGCGAGGGCACGAGCGAGGTACAGCGGATGCTGATCGCGCGGGAGTTGGGGCTGGTGGGCTGACGCCAGCCGGCTGGCGTCAACTACTGCCATCGCTCCATGCAGAAGTCCCGTCAGGACACACCTGACGGGGCTTCAACTTTGCGGTTCGGAACGGCGCGGGAAGGCCGGCATCGCTAGGGGAGCGACGCCCCCACGCCACATACCAGAAACTGGCGATTCCCCGAGTGCAGCCTCGCCCGTTGCTGCGAGCGTAAAGAAGCTACTTACCTTCTCCCCTCAGCAAGATCTGAACCTTTGACGGAAATTGCGCATCATCCACCATTACCGAACAGATCACAGACCCACGGAATCCCGTGAATTGCATTCGAGCGTATTCGTTCGGGTCATGCAATACCAGCCACCCGGACGGGCATGGGAGTGGCACCTCAAAGAGGTTCGCAGGGAGCACCGCAGACGGATCCGACTTCCATACCTCGCATTCGACAGGACCGTCGACACTGGCCTGGACGCCGAAGATGAGTGAACTGCCCTCTCGATACCAGCTGCTCGACGCCGGGTCCCAGTCACTGACGTCATCGTCACTTCCTGCATCCCGCAAGATCAGGCATCCGTGCTCGATTTTTGCCAGGAATGCAACCACAGGGCTATTAGCTACCATTCCTTCTTGCTCTTTCCTTGTGAAAGTTGTGAGACGACCCCTCCCTGCCGCCTAGCGCAAGGCAGACAGTGAGGATACGCCGTCTGAGGAGATCCAGGGTCGACGAGACTAGACGGCGGTTGGTGATCTGGAATCCAGTCCCCGTCCTTGGTGCCGGGGGTCGTGGCGTCGCAAGTGTGACAGCCGTGCTTATTTCCGGATTCATTGATCAGATCTCGAACGCCATCTGCTTCAATGTCACCGTTCTCCAGACCTACTCCCTCTCGGGCATTCGGGCCAGCACCCAGCGTCAGATCGCACTTTTGACCTGGTGTTGCATTGTGCGCGAGTACCGACGTCTCACCCGCCAGCACATAGTACGTGTGCAAGTCGTTGACGGTGAGGTTGTGAACCGTGGCCAAACCCGTCGTCCACCGCTTCACGGAAGCGACCTGCACACGCGAGCCCGCGCGGGTCCGCAGCCGCTCCCCCGCCTTCAGATCAGTGGCGTCGACCCACTCCCCCAGCTCAGGAACCCAGAACGGATGACCATCGGTCGCTGTGACCGAAGCCGTCTTCGAGCCCTTCTTGCCGTCGATGTCGACCGTGACCTTGACGAGGTGCTTGAGGCCCTTGCCCTTGATCTCGGCTGTGACCGTCTCGACCTTCGTCTCACCCGTCTCCGGGTCGGTCGCCAAGACCTTGTCGCCGATGTCGACGTCCTTGATCGGTTTCGTCGAACCGTCGGCCATCAACACCTTCGTGCCGGGCGTGAAGCTGTTACCGACCTTGCAGGCAACCGCCTCCGTCGCCTCGTCCGCCGCCTTGCTGCTCTTGCGCCAGTCCTGGAAGCTGTCCCACAGCCTGCGGCTCAGGCCTCCGATGCGCTTGATCAAGGCCCAGGCCTTGTCCAGCTTGTTCCAGTACTTCGCCGCCAGCCGTGACAGCGGTCCACCGGCCACGAGCGACGAGACGACGTTGAGTGCCGTGGCCCCGCAGGAGCCCAACGCGCCCGTGGTGAAGCAGTCCAGCGCGTCTGTGATGCCCAGCTCGTCCGCGATGATCTGCCCGAGTTCCTTGGCGACGGCGATCGCCCGCTGCTTGGCCGCGTCCGCTCGCGCCTTCTGCTGGCGCGCCCGGTGCTGCGCCGGCGACTCGGTCGGCTTCTTGACCCCGTAGTAGGTGTAGTAGGTGTCGGTCGCCTTGACCTCCCACCCGCCGTCACGCTCCAGGGTGCAGGTGATGCCGACGTTCACGCAGTCGTCGGGCTTGAGCCCGCTCGGGTCGGAGAAGGTGACCGGGTTGTTGTTGCTGTACGAGTAGCCGTTGATCTGCTGCGGGTCGGTGTAGTCGATGATCGGGTCCGCCGAGATGAAGCGGCCCGTGTCCGAGTCGTATTCACGCGCCCCGAGGGTCGTCAAGCCCGTGGACTTCTGGACCGTCCCGCCGACGAAGCCCTTGTCGTTCACCCAGGCGGGAGCCGAGGACGATGACGTGGACTCGTCGCGCGGGTTACCGAACGGGTCCGTGCGGCGGCGCGTCGTCTCACCGGTTTTGGCGTTGATCGCCAGCTGAGACGTCCCCTGGTGGTCCGACGCCAGGAAGTGGACACCGGCTGCGTCCCGCATGGCGATCTGCATGGCGCCGAACGCGTAGTAGCGAGTCGTCGTCACCTTGGACGTCGACTTGTCCAGGTGCAGTTCCATGCCCGGCAGGTAGAACGTCTTCTCCTTGGAGGTGTCCCGGAGAATACGCTCGCCCGACGCGTCGTACGTGTACTGCGTCACCGTGCCGTCAGCGTTCGTGACCTTCGTCAGCTCGCCCTGCTTGTCCCAGTCCAGGGACTGGGTGTCCCCGTTGAGAGCACGGGTCTTCGTGTTGCCGGTCACGTCGTAGGTGTAGGTGTCCTGAGACGTGACCTCGGGCGTCGTGCTCGTGGCCGCCGTCTTCTCCACGACCGAAGACAGCGTGTGCGGACCGGAGTTCGTGCCGTTGGGGCCGGACTTCTCCCCGTACGCGTACGTCCGCGTCGAGGTAGGGGCCCCGCCCAGACCGTGCCGCGTCTCGCTCTTCCGGTTACCGATCGCGTCGTACCCGTACTCCGTCCAGTACGGGGACACCCCGCCGACCGTCGAGGACGCCGCATCCGGTGTACACGCCGCATCCGCGCCGCCCGTGCCCCTGGAGCCGTTGGTCGCCACCGACGAGGTCCACGCGTCGGTCAGACGCCGCAGGCCGTCGTACCGGAAGCACTGCACGTCGCTCGTGCCACTGGCGGGTGTGTCCGCGATCGAGAGGACGTCACCGACGGAGTTGTAGGTGAAGTCCGCGTCGTAGGCGGCGCTCGCCGCGCCCTCCACCCTGACGCTCGCGTTGGCCAGGCGGTGCGTGCCCGCCTCGAACGTGTTGTTCAGCCAGGTCTTCTTGGCCGTCGACTCGCCGGTGAACAGCTCCACCTGCTCGAGATCGGAGGTCGGCGAGTACGACACGTCGGTGACGTACTTGAGGCCGCCCAACGAGGTGTTCAGGCCCGTCGGCCGCTGCAGCTCGTCGTACAAGTAGCCGAGGGCTTCCGCGGGCAGGTCGCCCGCCGCCGGCAGACCCTGCCCCAGCACCGTCCCGTCGTCGTTGTACTGGGCGGTGAACTCGTAGGTCCCGCCCAGTTGCGGCTCGGCCGTCTTCGACAGGAAGTACTTCGTCGACACGGGCTTGTAGTCGTTGTTCGCGTCGAGCGTCGGATAGGTGACCGACGAGTGGACCGCGCCGTCCTTGTAGCTGTAGACGCCGTACAGCTCACCCTTGGCGGCGGTGTCGTACTTCGTCATCGACAGCTTGGTGCCGGTGTCCGGCTCACCCTGCCAGGTGGATTCCGGACGCCCCAGGTTGTCGTACTTGGTGGACGTCTTGTTGCCGTTGACCGTCACCGACGTCTGACGGTCCAGGGCGTCGTAGGTGAACTCGGATGTACCCGTGTCCGGGTCGACCGCCGTCTTCTTGCGGCCCAACTGGTCGTACGTGTAGGTCCACACGTTCCCGGCGTCGTCCGTCACCTTCTGCAGCTGACCGGCCGGGGTGTATCCGTAGGACGTGGTGACCGCGTCCCCGCCCTGCGGGTACTGGATCTGGGTCGTGGTGTGGTCCCGGGCGTCCTTCACCACCGTCGTCTTCGTGCCACCCGCCGGCGGGGTCGTAGTGACCCGGTCGCCGCCGTGGACGAAGGACGTGCGGTACTTCTCCTCACCCTGCACGTTGAAGATCGAAGCGGTGACCCTTCCGGCCCCGTCGTACTCGGTCACCGTCTGACCGGTGAGGTCGGCGTTGACCGGATTGAAGAGCTGGGAGGACGGGGCACCTGCGGCGTAGTAGGTGTCGTTGACCTGTACCACCCGGTTGGAGCCGTCGTAGAGGGTGTCGGCGACCATGCGGCCGCCTCCCGGTCCCTCGGTCTGCACCTGGCGGGGCCGCAACAGGCCGTCGTACAGCGTCCATTCGCTGCCGTACGACTGCCCGCCCTTCTCGATCTTCTGGGTCTGCACAGCGGTCGGGCCGGTGTTCCCGCGCACCAGGTACGTGTACGTGATGGACGCGGTCGCGCCGATACGGTCCGGCAGCCAGACCGACGTCAGGCGGCCCAGTCCGTCGTAGGCGAGTTCGGTGCGCCGGTTGTTCTGGTCGACCTTGGCGGTCGGCACGCCCCACTGCGGCGCGTACTCGGTCGTGGCCGTCCAGCCCGCTCTGTTGGTGACCACCGATTTCGTGGCGAGTCCATACGTTTCCGCGTACGTGGTCGACGAGGCGTATTCCGTCGGAGACGAGGCCGTCTCCGCGTCCTTCACCACCAGCGGACGACCGAAGTCGTCGTACGTCGTGACGGCAGTGGTCTGATAGGTGGCCGTCGTTCCGCTGTGCGATTCGAGGCGCTTGGTGGTGGTCACGTCGCCCTTGGTCGGGGCCGCGCCCAGCGTGGTGGAGCCGTCGTAGAGGGTCAGGTCGTCGGAGATGACCTGGGTGCGCCGGTCGGGGGTCACGCCGCATTCGACGCTGACCTTCTCCACCCGGGACACGTACGCGTACATGTGCCGGCTCTCGCTGTCCGCGTACTCGGTGCGGACACACTCGTTGTCGGCGACACCGACCGCGCCGTAGTCGTCGACCTGGCGGACCCGCCCGGTCTTGGAGTCGTACTGGGTGGTCGCCCGCGTACGACGCCAGCCGCCGATGGCGAGCGCCACGTAGGTGTCGGTCGCACCGTTCGCGACGTAGCGAGCCCTGCGGGTGCCCCAGTCCTTGGTACTTGTGGCCGTCACCGCGGTCCACGGCACCGCCACCGACTTCTCGGTGACAGTGGCGCCGTCGTAGGTGAGGGTCTCGAGTTCCTGACCGGCCTTCCACTCCGTGTCCTCGTACGAGGTCCCGTTCGAGTCGGTCACCGATGCGGAGCGCGTGGCACCGCTCGCGTTGACGTCACCGTGAAGACCGCGGAAGAAGACGTGCTCGGTCTTCGTGTTGGACGGGGAGTTGGTGCCGTTCGAGGTGACGACGCGCACCTTGCCGTAGCCGCGCCAATCACCACGGTTACCTGCACCGGATCGCGACCGAGGACGTCACCACCGAGCTCCTCCTGCGCGAACGGGACAGCGGCGCGGAGTACCGGCTGCCGGTCGCGCACACCCCGACCCCCGGTCTCGGCAAAGAAGATGACGAGGGCCACTACGTCTACGAGACGGCCGGCTTCGAGGTCTCCGTCGACGTCGCCACCGCCGCAGACGGCAGCGGACTGCCCGACGGACTGTGGGACATCTCCCTCGTCATCGGCGCCCAGGGCATCAGCCGAGCTGTGCGCATCGGCAGCAAGCGGGACGCGTCCGTGTCGGGCGCGGCGGCCACGCACATCGTGGACGGTGGCGGCCAGGCCCGCGCCGTCACGCTCTACACCACCACACCGCACGGCAACTTCACCCTCGACATCGGCGAGCGCAAGCATGCCGTGCTGCCGCAGGTGAGTGTCTCCACCGTGCGGTGGGCAGCGGACGCGCCCACCGAGCTGGAGTTCGGCGTTCGCTGCGCCCTCGCCGGCTTTCCCGACGGCGCTCTCGCCGTCCATCTGGAGGACGGCCGGGGCGGCACCGCCGTCTTTCCGGCCCACGCCTCACCGTCCGGCGCCGATCTCGTCGTGCGGGTGCCGGTCGCCGAACTGCCGGCGGGGCTGTGGGCCGGGCAACTGCGGCTCGGCGGCTGGGCATGGGGCCTGCCGCCGGTCCCCGCGGACCTCGCTCCCGCCAAGTGGCGCCGCCGCGGGCTCCCTTGGTATGCGAAGCCCGCGGCGGACCAAGGCGAGGCCTTCACCCTTCAGGTCGCCCGTACCGACCTGGTCAGGGCCGTGGCGCGCCGCCTCAAGCCGTAAGCCCGGCCCCGGCGGCCTCAAAGCCGTAAGCCCGGACCCGCCAGTCTCAAGCCGCAAGCCCGGACCCGCCAGTCTCAAGCCGCAAGCCCGAGCCCGGCAGTCTCAAGCCGTAGGCCCGGACCCGCCAGTCTCAAGCCGTAGGCCCCGACCGGCCGGAAGCACCCCTGCGATGCCGTAGGCGCCGACCGACCGAAAGCACCCGTCTCCGGCAACCTCGTGATCCGGATCACCGCAGTCTCGGGCATCCCGGCCCTCACCCCCGGGCACACACCCCCATGCCCCCCCTGGACACAATCTGAGGTTAGGCTAACCTAAGCCTCGTTCCAGGCCAGGCGGCTGTCAGTCCCGAGCGGCTGTCAGCCGTGCCCGCAGTGGCTCCGTACGCACGAAAGCAGATCCCGTCATGTCGAACGCCAGAACCGCCCGTTACTCCCGCCGCGGCCTGCTCGCCGCCGGTGGTGCTCTCGGGCTCGGCGCCCTCGTGACCGCGTGTGGCAGTGAGGACTCCACGGACGGCGGCGGCTCGGACGCGAAGGGTGCCGCCAAGTCCGGCCCCTGGTCGTTCAAGGACGACCGCGGCAAGACCGTGAGCCTGGACCACGTCCCCACGAGGATCGTCGCGTTCACCGGTGTCGCCGCCGCCCTGTACGACTACGGCATCGAGGTCAAGGGCGTCTTCGGCCCGACCAAGACCAAGGACGGCAAGGCCGACGTCCAGGCCGGCGACATGGACGTCAGCAAGCTGACCGTCTTCGGCAACAGGTTCGACCAGTTCAACGTCGAGCAGTACGCGGCCTTCCAGCCCGAGGTGCTCCTCACCACCACCTTCGACGCCGCGGGCAGCCTCTGGTACGTCCCGGAGGCATCCAAGGACAAGATCGCCAAGCTCGCCCCGAGCGTCGCGATCTCGGTCTTCGACCGTCAGCTGCCGAAGCCGCTGCAGCGCATGGCCGAGCTCGCTGGGTCCCTCGGCGCCGACCTCAAGGCCGCGAAGGTCGTCGAGGCGAAGAAGCGCTTCGAGGCCGCCTCCGAGCGACTGCGCAAGGCCGCCAAGTCCCGCCCCGAGATCAAGGTGCTGGCCGGTTCCGCCTCGGACGCCATCTTCTACGTCTCCGGCTCCAACTTCTCCATCGACCTGGAGTACTTCAAGGCCCTCGGCGTGAACCTCGTCGAGCCCCCGGAGAAGGCCAAGAAGGCCAACGGCGGCTGGTTCGAGAACCTCAGCTGGGAGAACGTCGACAAGTACCCGGCGGACATCATCATGATGGACGACCGTGCCTCGACCATCCAGCCGGCCGACATCACCGAGGCGACCTGGAAGAAGCTGCCCGCGGTCAAGGCCGGCCAGGTCATCTCGCGTTCGCCCGAGCCGATCCTGTCGTACGACAAGTGCACGCCTCTGGTGGAGAACCTCGCGAAGGCCATCGAGTCGGCCAAGAAGGTCGCCTGACCCCCTCCCCCTTCCGGATGTCCAGGAGCCGCACGTGACCACCGCCGTAGCCGCCCCGTTCCGCTTCTTCTCCCTCCAGGTCGTGCGGACGAGGCGGCTCGGGCCGTCTCTGGTCCGGGTCACCTTCGGGGGACCCGATCTGCACGCCTTCCACTCCGACGGACGCGACCAGTCCCTGTCGCTGTTCCTGCCGCACCCCGGGCAGCCCGAGCCGGTCGTCCCGCTCGAGCTCGGCGACAGCTGGTGGCAGGGCTGGCGTGAACTCCCGGACGACGTACGGGCCGTGATGCGGTCGTACACCCTGCGCGCCCTGCGCCGCGACCCGGACGAGATCGACATCGACTTCGCCCTGCACGGCATCGAGCCGGGCGCCCGCGTCCAGGCCGGTCCGGCCTCCCGCTGGGCCGCCCGGGCCGCCGCCGGGGACCGGGTCCTGCTGCTCGGCCCGGCCGTCGCCGACAACCGGGCGATCCGGTTCCGGCCGCCCGAGGACACCGACCTCGTGGTCGTCTGGGGTGACGAGACCGCCGTGCCGGCCGCCTCGGCCATCGTCGAGGCGCTGCCGGCCGGCACCCGCGCCCGGGTCTGGCTGGAAGTCCCGCACGCCGACGACATCCAGCACCTGGCGACCGAGGCCGACGCCGAGATCACCTGGCTGGGCCGGGACGAGAGGGGCACCGAGGGGTCCCCCGCGGCCCTCGACGCCCTCCGTGCCGCCCCTCTGCCCCCGGCCGAGCGGCCGTACGTCTGGATCGCCGGCGAGTCCGGATGCGTGAAGGAGCTGCGCCGGCACTTCGTGCGCGAACGCGGGATCGACCGCCGCAGGGTGACGTTCGTCGGCTACTGGCGGCGCGGCGCGAGCGAGGAGCAGCTGCGGGCTGAGGCGTAGCCGCAGCTCATGGGCACTGAGGTGACACGAGTGATCACTGTCACGGCAGGACCTTCCCTCCCCTCAATCAAGTTAGGTTAGGCTTACCTAAGTTCTGGACGCCGGAGACCAGCCCACCCCGTCCCACACCGGACTGTCCCCACCGGAGGACCCCCACATGCGCTCGCACCTGCTCAACGACACCACCGCGGAGCGGTACCGCCGCTCCGTGACCGACGGAGTCGAGCGGGTGGCCGCCAAACTCGCCGCCACCGACCGGCCGTTCACCGGCATCAGCGTCGACGCGCTCTCCCCGCGCATCGACGAGATCGACCTCGACCAGCCGCTGCACGACACCACCGCGGTGCTCGACGAACTGGAGGACGTCTACCTCCGGGACGCGATCTACTTCCACCACCCGCGCTACCTGGCTCACCTCAACTGCCCGGTCGTCATCCCGGCCGTGCTCGGCGAGGCCGTCCTGTCCGCGGTGAACTCCTCGCTGGACACCTGGGACCAGTCGGCCGGCGGCACCCTCATCGAGCGGAAACTGATCGACTGGACGACCGAGCGGATCGGCCTCGGCCCGGCCGCCGACGGTGTGTTCACCTCGGGCGGCACCCAGTCCAACCTCCAGGCGCTGCTGCTGGCCCGCGAGGAGGCGAAGCCAGGGCGGGATGGGTGGGAAGGTCCTGCCTCCCTGGCGAAACTGCGCATCTTCGCCTCCGAGGTCAGCCACTTCAGCGTGAAGAAGTCCGCGAAGCTGCTCGGGCTCGGCCAGGACGCCGTGGTCTCCATACCCGTCGACCACGACAAGCGCATGCAGACCGTCGCGCTCGCCCGCGAGCTGGAGCGCTGCGCGAAGGACGGCCTCGTCCCCATGGCCGTCGTCGCCACCGCCGGCACCACCGACTTCGGCTCCATCGACCCGCTGCCCGAGATCGCCGAGCTGTGCGAGCAGTTCGGCACCTGGATGCACGTCGACGCCGCCTACGGCTGCGGCCTGCTGGCCTCCCTGAAGCACCGGGACCGCATCAGCGGCATCGAGCGCGCCGACTCGGTCACCGTCGACTACCACAAGTCCTTCTTCCAGCCGGTGAGTTCCTCGGCCGTGCTCGTGCGGGACGCCGCCACGCTCCGCCACGCCACCTACCACGCCGAGTACCTCAACCCGCGCCGCATGGTGGAGGAGCGCATCCCCAACCAGGTGGACAAGTCCCTTCAGACCACCCGCCGCTTCGACGCCCTCAAGCTGTGGATGACCCTGCGGACCATGGGCGCCGACGGCATCGGGCAGCTCTTCGACGAGGTGTGCGACCTGGCCCGGGAGGGCTGGAAGCTGATCGCCGCCGACCCGCGCTTCGACGTCGTCGTGCAGCCGAGCCTGTCCACCCTCGTCTTCCGCTACATCCCGGCGGCCGTCACCGACCCCGCCGAGATCGACCGCGCCAACCTCTACGCCCGCAAGGCCCTGTTCGCCTCCGGTGACGCCATCGTCGCGGGCACCAAGGTCGGAGGCCGCCACTACCTGAAGTTCACCCTGCTCAACCCCGAAACACAGGCGTCCGACATCGCCGCCGTCCTCGATCTGATCGCCGGCCACGCCGAGCAGTACCTGGGAGAGTCCCTTGACCGCGCGTCCTGAGAACCCGACGAGAATCCATGACTTCGTGGGGATCGGGCTCGGCCCCTTCAACCTCGGCCTGGCCTGCCTGACCGAACCGATCGACGAGCTCGACGGCGTCTTCCTGGAGTCGAAGCCCGACTTCGAGTGGCACGCGGGCATGTTCCTGGACGGCGCCCACCTCCAGACACCGTTCATGTCGGACCTGGTCACCCTCGCCGACCCGACGTCCCCGTACTCCTTCCTGAACTACCTGAAGGAGAAGGGCCGGCTCTACTCGTTCTACATCCGCGAGAACTTCTACCCGCTGCGCGTCGAGTACGACGACTACTGCCGCTGGGCCGCGGGCAAACTGAGCAGCATCCGCTTCGGCACGACGGTCGCCGAGGTGACGTACGAGGACGAGCTCTACGTCGTGCGGACCACCGCCGGGGACACCTACCGGGCCCGTCGCCTCGTCCTCGGCACCGGCACCCCGCCCCACATACCCGAGGCCTGCCAGGGCCTGGGCGGCGACTTCCTGCACAACTCCCGCTACCTGGACCGCAAGGCGGTGCTCCAGAAGAAGGACTCGATCACCCTGGTCGGCTCGGGCCAGTCGGCCGCCGAGATCTACTACGACCTGCTCAGCGAGATCGACGTCCACGGCTACCGGCTGAACTGGGTCACCCGCTCCCCGCGCTTCTTCCCGCTGGAGTACACCAAGCTCACGCTGGAGATGACGTCCCCGGAGTACGTCGACTACTTCCGCGAGCTGCCCGAGGCGACCCGCTACCGCCTCACGGCCGAGCAGAAGGGCCTGTTCAAGGGCATCGACGGCGACCTCATCAACGAGATCTTCGACCTGCTCTACCAGAAGAACCTCGGCGGCCCCGTCCCCACCCGGCTGCTCACCAACTCCTCGCTGCACAGCGCGCGGTACGAGAACGGCACGTACACCCTCGGCTTCCGCCAGGAGGAGCAGGGCAAGGACTTCGAGCTGGACTCGCAGGGCCTGGTCCTGGCGACCGGCTACAAGTACGCCGAGCCGGAGTTCCTGGCTCCCGTGAAGGACCGCCTGGTCTACGACTCGCAGGGCAACTTCGACGTCGCCCGCAACTACGCGATCGACGTCACCGGCAGGGGGATCTTCCTGCAGAACGCCGGCGTCCACACACACAGCATCACCAGCCCGGACCTCGGCATGGGCCCCTACCGGAACGCGTACATCATCCGCGAGCTGCTCGGCAGCGAGTACTACCCGGTCGAGAAGAGCATCGCGTTCCAGGAGTTCGCCGTATGAGCGCCGGCACCGGCATCGGGACCCTCACCGTCCGCCCCGTCGACCCCCTCAAGGACGCCCAGCTGCTGCACTCCTGGGTCACCCACCCCAAGGCGGCCTACTGGATGATGCAGGGCGCGAAACTCCAGGACGTCGAGCGCGAGTACATGCGGATCGCCGCGCACGAGCACCACGACGCCTACATCGGTCTGCACGAGGGCCGCCCGGCGTTCCTGATGGAGAAGTACGACCCCCGGTACGTCGAGCTGGAAGGCCTGTACGACCCGGAGCCCGGCGACGTCGGCATGCACTTCCTGGTGGCGCCGACCGACCGGCCGATCCACGGTTTCACCAGGGCCGTCATCACCGCCGTGATGGACGAGCTGTTCGCCGACCCGCGCACCCGCCGGGTCGTGGTGGAGCCCGACGTGAGCAACAAGGCAGTACATGCGCTCAACGAGGCCGTCGGCTTCGTGGCCGAGCGCGAGATCGACAAGCCGGAGAAGCGCGCACTGCTCAGCTTCTGCACGCGCGCACAGTTCCTGGCTGCCCGAGGAGTGGCGATATGACCCTGTCCGACGCCGTGGCACACCTGTCCCCCGAGCGCTGGGACCAGGCGGGCCGCCTGCTGGTCCGCAAAGCGCTCGCCGAGTTCGCGCACGAGCGGCTGATCACCCCCGAGCAGGACGGCGAGAGCTACGTCGTCCGCAGCGACGACGGCCTGACCAGCTACCGGTTCTCCGCCGACCGCCGCGCCCTGGACCACTGGCAGGTCGACGCCGCCTCCATCACCCGTCACCGGGACGGCGCCGAACTGCCGCTCGCTGCCCTGGACTTCTTCATCGAACTGCAGAAGTCGCTGGGCCTGAGCGACGACATCCTGCCGGTCTACCTGGAGGAGATCTCCTCCACCCTCTCCGGCACCTGCTACAAGCTCACCAAGCCGAAAACCACGGCGGCCGAGCTGGCGCGCGGTGACTTTCAGGCCATCGAGACCGGCATGACCGAGGGCCACCCCTGCTTCGTCGCCAACAACGGCCGGCTCGGCTTCGGCATCCGCGAGTACCTGTCGTACGCGCCGGAGACCGCGAGCCCGGTCCGGCTCGTCTGGCTCGCGGCACACCGCTCGCGTGCGGCGTTCACGGCCGGGGTGGGCATCGAGTACGAGTCGTTCCTGCGCGAGGAGCTGGGCGAGAGGACCGTCGAGCGCTTCCACGGCGTCCTGCGCGACCAGGGCCTGGACCCAGCCGACTACCTGTTCATCCCGGTGCACCCCTGGCAGTGGTGGAACAAGCTCACCGTCACCTTCGCCGCCGAGCTGGCCCGTAAGCACCTGGTGTGCCTGGGCGAGGGCGACGACGAGTACCTGGCCCAGCAGTCCATCCGGACCTTCTTCAACAAGACCAGCCCCGAGAAGCACTACGTGAAGACGGCCCTGTCCGTCATCAACATGGGCTTCATGCGCGGTCTGTCGGCGGCGTACATGGAGGCCACCCCGGCGATCAACGACTGGCTGGCCCAGCTCATCGAGGGCGACCCGGTGCTGCGGTCCACGGGCCTGTCGATCATCCGGGAGCGCGCGGCGGTCGGCTACCGGCACCTGGAGTACGAGCAGGCGACGGACCGCTACTCGCCGTACCGCAAGATGCTCGCCGCGCTGTGGCGGGAGAGCCCGGTGCCGTCCCTGGAGGAGGGCGAGTCCCTGGCCACGATGGCGTCCCTGGTCCACGTCGACCACCAGGGGGCGTCCGTCGCGGGCGCCCTGATCGAGCAGTCGGGCCTCCCCCCGAAGGAGTGGCTGCGCCGCTATCTCCAGGCCTACTTCACGCCCCTCCTGCACAGCTTCTACGCCTACGACCTGGTGTTCATGCCGCACGGCGAGAACGTCATCCTGGTGCTGAAGGACGGGGTCGTGCAGCGCGCGATCTACAAGGACATCGCCGAGGAGATCGCGGTCATGGACCCGGAGGCGGTGCTGCCGCCGACGGTGGAGCGGCTCCGCGTGGAGGTCCCGGAGGACAAGAAGCTCCTGTCGATCTTCACGGACGTCTTCGACTGCTTCTTCCGCTTCCTCGCGGCGAACCTCGCCACCGAGGGAATCCTGGAGGAGGACGACTTCTGGCACACGGTCGCGGAGGTCACCCGCGCCTACCAGGACTCGATGCCCGAACTCGCCGACAAGTTCAAGCAGTACGACATGTTCGCCCCCGAGTTCGCCCTCTCCTGCCTCAACCGCCTCCAACTCCGCAACAACGAACAGATGGTCGACCTGTCGGACCCGTCGGGCGCCCTCCAGCTGGTGGGCACCCTGAAGAACCCGATCGCCCGGTTCTGATCCCACAGACAGACGCGCACCCCCGGTGTACGGTCCACCGGGGGTGCACGTCTTTGGGGGCGCGAGGAACTGCGCGGTCTTTCTGGGGGCGCCGGGGAGTTGCGCAGTCTTCAGGGGCGCGGGGCTGTATCGATTTGCGGCTCCGCCGCGCGGGCGCGACCAGCCCCCACCGGCCCGCAGACAGATCACGGCCCGCCGGACCCCCACGGCACCTGCGGCGACCGATACCACTCCATACCCAGCGCGTCCCACCGCTCAGCCTGCGCGGCAAGCCGCCCCTTGTACCGCTCCCAGTCATGCGAAGCCGCCGACGACCACCCCAACTCGGCCACACCGGGCAACCGCGGAAACGCCATGTACTCGATGTGCTCGGAGTTCTCCAGCGTCTCCGACCACATCGGCGCCTCGACACCCCGTACGGCCCCGCCCGGCACCCCCGGCAGATACGCCCCGGGATCCCAGTCGTAAGACCGCTTCACCTCGACGTACCCCGCCCAGGACAACCCCAGCGGCGTCTCCTTCGTGTACTTCATGTCGAGATACACCCGGTCCGCCGGGGACAGAATCAGCCCGGTCCCGTTCTGCGCGGCCTTCACCACCCGCGCCTTCTCCTCGGCACTGGTGCCGTCCAGCCCCCAGTACTGGGCGAGTGCCCCCTTCGCCGGCGTCGCCCCGGTCAGCTGGTGCCAGCCCACCACCGTCTTGCCGTACTTCGCGACGATCGGCTGAACCCGGTCCATGAACTTCACGTAGTCCTCATGGCTGGTGGAGTGGGCCTCGTCGCCTCCGATGTGGAGGTACCTTCCCGGCGTGAGCGCGGCGAGTTCCCGGATCACGTCGTCCACGAAGTCGTACGTGATGTCCTTGCCGGCGCACAGCGAGCTGAAGCCGACCTCGGTGCCGGTGTAGAGGGGCGGTGCCACCCCGTCGCAGTTCAGGTCGGCGTAGGAGGCGAGGGCCGCATTCGTGTGGCCGGGCATGTCGATCTCGGGCACGACCTCCAGATAGCGGGAGGAGGCGTACCGCACGATCTTCCGGTAGTCGGCCTTGGTGTAGAAGCCGCCGGGTCCGCCGCCCACCTCCGTGGAACCGCCGTAGGTGGCCAGGCGCGGCCAGGAGTCGATGGCGATGCGCCAGCCCTGGTCGTCGCTGAGGTGCAGATGCAGCTTGTTGATCTTGTAGAGGGCGAGCTGGTCGATGTAGCGCTTGACCTGCTCGACGGTGAAGAAGTGGCGGGAGACGTCGAGCATGGCGCCGCGCCAGCCGTAGCGCGGGGTGTCCGTGATCGTGCCGCCGGCGACCAGCCAGGGGCCGGGCTGGACGGAGTCCTTCTCGACGGCCGCGGGCAGGAGCTGACGCAGGGTCTGCACCCCGTGGAAGAGCCCGGCGGGCTTGGCGGCGGTGATGGTGACGCCGCCCCGGCCGCTGTCGAGCCGGTAGCCCTCGGCGCCGAACGGGCCGTCGGCCAGGCGCAGTCGGATGCCCCCGGCGCCCTGGGCGGTGACGGGCAGGCGGTAGCCGGTCGAGGGGCGCAGGATCTTCGCGAGGTACTCGCCGACGCTCCGGGTCTCCCGGGATCCGTCGACGCGGATGTGGGTGCCGCGGGTGATCCGGTACGGGGATCCGCCCGGGGCGACCGAGGCGGGCGCGGGGATCACCCGGTCGAGCGGGGTGGGCGATGCCGCCGGTGCGGGAGCGGCCCCGGTCACCGAGGCGGCCATCGCGACCAGCAGCAGGGAACCGAGCAGGCGGAGCGTTCTGCGGTGCTGTCTCACACGGCCATCTCTCACAAGCGTGTCCCTTCACGAGCCGTTGAGCTCCAGGAGGTCTGGACCACTCTCTCGTGAGACGGGTGGAACAATCCACACCCATGGCGGAAATCATCCAGAGGGACGGCACGTGGGCCTTCGACGGCGACGCACTGCGGCTGACTCCGGGACGGGACAAGAACGTCAGTGTGCTGCGCAAGGAACTGGGTGAACTGGTCGTGCCGTTGGGGGCGTTGGCCGGTGTCTCCTTCGAACAGGGCAAGAAGTCGGGGCGGCTCAGGCTCCGGCTGCGTGACGGCGCCGACCCGCTGCTGCACGCCACCGGTGGCAGTCTCACCGAGCCGCATGACCCGTACCAGCTGATCGTGGAGTCCGACCGCTACGGCGTCGCCGAGTACTTCGTGGACGAGGTCCGCAGCGCCCTGCTGCTCGACCAGGTCCCCGCCGGCCCGGTCGACGCGTATCTGCTGCCGGGCCCGTCCGTCCCCCTGTCGGTCTCCGCCGGGGACGGCACCGCCGGTTTCGACGGCGAGCGCATACGTCTGGAGTGGAACTGGAAGACGGAGGACGCCAAGGCCGCCGCCGGCGCCCGCACCCTCGCGCTCGCCGACATCACGGGTGTGGAGTGGCACCCGGCGGCCGGTCTGGAGAACGGCCACCTGCGCTTCACCGTGCGGCACGCGCCCACCAAGACCCCGCCCAAGTACGACCCCAATGCCGTGGAGCTGTGGGGCTTCAAGAAGGACCCGCTGATGGCGCTGGTCGCGGCGGCGGTCCAGGCGAGGCTTCCGCACCCGGCCCGGGCCGCCGCCACGCACCCGGTGGACGCGCGACCGGAGCTGCCTTCTCCTGCGGTCGCGTCCGCCGAGGACGACCACGACGCCCTGCTGCGCCGCCTGCGCGAGCTCGGGGAACTGCACCGCGCGGGCGTGCTGACGGACGACGAGTTCGCCCTGGCCAAACAGGCGATTCTCAAGCGGATGTAGGGCGCGCGACTACTTCGCCCGGCGGGCCACCGTGAAGTGGTCGACCTGGTCCCCGGCCTCGGCGATGCCGCGCACGGTCAGCGTGGCCAGGCGCCCCTTCGGCGCGGGGGTGACGTCCACGCGCAGGAAGGAGTAGTCGAGGTAGCGCACCCGGGACCAGGCGACGGTCTCGTTCTGCTTGCCGCCCTTGACGTTGACGAACGAGGCCACGGACTCCACGTCGTGCTCGTTGCCCTCGTACGACAGCGGGGCGCTGAACGCGTAGAGGCTGCGGCCCGCCGCACCGGCCGTCACATAGACCACGCCGTCGGTCTCGGGGTAGGCCGTGCCGCCGATGGGGAGCTTCTTGGTGACCTTGTTCCCCTTGATCACGTCGGTGCGCTCGTACTGGTGGTTGTGGCCGTTGATGACCAGGTCCACCGTGTACTTCTCGAACAGCGGCACCCACTCCTGCCGGACCCCGCCCTCGGAGGCGTGGGAGGTGGAGGTGCAGTAGGCGCAGTGGTGGAAGAACACGACGATGAAGTCGATGTCGTGGGCGGCCCGGTACTTCTTGAGCTGCGTCTCCAGCCACGTGGTCTGGGTGCCGCCGGAGATGCCGAGGTTGGCCGGGATCTCGAAGGAGATGTCGTTGGCGTCGAGCGAGATGACCGCCGTGTTGCCGTGGACGAAGGAGTAGACGCCCGGCAGGTTCTTCTTGTCGGGGCCGTTGTCCGGGAGGGTCCAGCGGGCCTCCTCGCCGCCGTAGCCGTTGGGTGAGTACCAGGCCTCCATGTCGTGGTTGCCGTAGGCGGGCATCCACGGCACGGACTTGGCGACGGACTCGGTCTGGGCGAGGAACTGGTCCCAGATCCGTGAGTCGAAGCCGGTGTCGGAGGTCTGTCCGGAGCCGGACGGGTCGGCGTAGGCGATGTCGCCGGCGTGCAGGTGGAAGGCCGGGTTCTGGCCGAGCAGCAGGGCGTTGTTGGCCAGGCCGTGGTAGCTCACGCCCTCGTCGCCGAAGGCCGTGAAGGTGAAGGGCGCCTTGTGCGCGGGGGCGGTGGTGAAGGTGCCGAGGGTGCCCAGCAGGTGCGGTGCGGCCGGGTCGAAGCCCTGGTGGCCGACGCCGTAGTAGTACGTCCGGCCCGGCTTCAGATGGGTCAGCTTGGCGTGGACGTAGTACTGGGTGTGGTTGCCGCTCGCGCCGACACCGGCGGGCGTGAAGAGGGTGCGGACCTCGGCGTCGATCTTGCGGGAGAGGTCCGTGGGGTGGGCGCCGATCCGGATGAAGGGCTTCTTGACGGCGACCGGGACCTGCCAGGAGACGGTCATCTCGGTGCGCGGGTCGGTGCCGTAGGCGAGGTGCCGGCCGAAGGGGGCCACATGGGCGCCGTCGACGGTCTCGGTGCCGGGGCGGCCGCTCGGGACGGCGGCCTGGGCGGTGGCGCCGGGCACGAACGCGCCACCCGTGACGGCGCCGAGCGTGACGGCGCCGCCTCTGATCATCGTGCGCCGGGAGAACCTGGCGCGCAGGTACTCGTGCTGCTCGGCCATGGTCATGCGCTCGGCGAGCCGCTCGGGTACGCCCATACGAGGAGTGTCCATGGCGTCCAAAAATCGACGCCTCGGGCAACGGGATTCCGGACGCCCGGTGGACGCATCACGAACAAGCCCTCATGACACGTTCAACGTTCCCCCAAAGGATCCCCTCAGACGCTTGCCCGAAATCGGGCAGAATTCTTGCGAAAGCGTCGCCGGTGCCCCAACATCTAGCGAGTGCACGACGAACTCGTTGATCATCTGACGCGGTCCACCGCCCTCGGGCGGGGCGAGGCGCTGCGCGTGATCCAGGACGTGCTCGCCTACTTCGACGAGACGACCGAGGAGTACGTCCGTCGCCGCCACCGCGAGCTCCAGGCCCAGGGCCTGGTCAACGCGGCGATCTTCGAGCGGATCGAGGCGGATCTCACATACCGCGCGGTGGCCCCGCCGGAGCTCTCGCTCCGGCAGCTGCGGCGCATCGTCTACGGCTAGGAATACGTATCCATGTGCGGAATCGTCGGTTACATCGGGAAGCGTGACGTCGCGCCCCTCCTCCTGGAGGGCCTGCAGCGTCTGGAGTACCGCGGCTACGACTCCGCGGGCATCGTGGTCACCACCCCTTCGAGCGGCCGCCTGAAGATGGTCAAGGCCAAGGGCCGCGTGCGTGACCTGGAGGCCAAGGTCCCGGCCCGCTTCAAGGGCACGACCGGTATCGCCCACACCCGCTGGGCGACCCACGGCGCCCCGTCCGACGTCAACGCCCACCCGCACATGTCGGCCGACAACAAGGTCGCCGTCGTGCACAACGGCATCATCGACAACGCCTCCGACCTGCGCCGCAAGCTGGAGGCGGACGGCGTCGAGTTCCTCTCCGAGACCGACACCGAGGTCCTCACCCACCTCATCGCCCGCTCGCAGGCGACCAAGCTGGAGGACAAGGTCCGCGAGACCATCCGGCTCGTCGAGGGCACGTACGGCATCGCCGTCATGCACGCCGACTTCCCCGACCGGATCGTCGTCGCCCGCAACGGCTCCCCGGTCGTCCTCGGCATCGGCGAGAAGGAGATGTTCGTCGCCTCGGACATCGCCGCGCTGGTCGCCCACACCCGCCAGATCGTCACCCTGGACGACGGCGAGATGGCCACCCTGAAGGCCGACGACTTCCGCACCTACACCACGGAGGGCACCCGCACCACGGCCGAGCCCACCACCGTGGAGTGGGAGGCCGCCTCCTACGACATGGGCGGCCATGACACCTACATGCACAAGGAGATCCACGAGCAGGCCGACGCCGTGGACCGCGTGCTGCGCGGCCGCATCGACGACCGCTTCTCCACCGTGCACCTGGGCGGCCTGAACCTTGACGCCCGCGAGGCCCGGCGGATCCGCCGCGTGAAGATCCTCGGCTGCGGCACCTCCTACCACGCGGGCATGATCGGCGCCCAGATGATCGAGGAGCTGGCGCGCATCCCCGCCGACGCCGAGCCCGCCTCGGAGTTCCGCTACCGCAACGCCGTCGTCGACCCCGACACCCTCTACGTCGCCGTCTCCCAGTCCGGTGAGACCTACGACGTCCTGGCCGCCGTGCAGGAGCTCAAGCGCAAGGGCGCCCGCGTCCTGGGCGTCGTGAACGTGGTCGGCTCGGCGATCGCCCGCGAGGCGGACGGCGGCATCTACGTGCACGCCGGGCCGGAGGTCTGCGTCGTCTCCACCAAGTGCTTCACCAACACCACGGTGGCCTTCGCCCTCCTCGCCCTCCACCTGGGCCGCACCCGTGACCTGTCGGTCCGGGACGGCAAGCGGATCATCGAGGGCCTGCGCAAGCTGCCCGCCCAGATCGCCGAGATCATGGAGCACGAGGACGAGGTCAAGAAGCTGGCCCAGCAGTTCGCCGAGGCCCGCTCGATGCTCTTCATCGGCCGCGTCCGTGGCTACCCCGTGGCCCGCGAGGCCTCCCTGAAGCTCAAGGAGGTCTCCTACATCCACGCCGAGGCCTACCCCGCCTCGGAGCTCAAGCACGGCCCGCTGGCCCTGATCGAGCCTGCCCTCCCGACGGTCGCCATCGTCCCCGACGACGATCTGCTGGAGAAGAACCGCGCCGCCATGGAGGAGATCAAGGCCCGCAGCGGCAGGATCCTCGCGGTGGCCCACCAGCCCCAGGAGAAGGCCGACGAGACGATCCTCGTCCCGAAGAACGAGGACGAGTTGGACCCGATCCTGATGGGCATCCCCCTCCAGCTCCTCGCCTACCACACGGCGCTGGCCCTGGGCAGGGACATCGACAAGCCGAGGAACCTGGCGAAGTCGGTAACGGTGGAGTAGAGGCCCTCTTTTCAGGGGCGCGGGGAACTGCGCGACAAGCCCCCACGCACCCGCACAGGCCGACGAAAGAGGACGGACCCCCACGTGCTGCCACCACGCACGGGGGGTCCGTTTTCATCGCCGGGAAGCCGCCCAACTCCCCAGCCGGCGCAGCTAACCGGTGGCCGTCACACCCCGGCCCGCAGCGCGTCGCGGAATCGCCGTGGGCCAGTGCGCCAGCGCCGCGGTCGCGGCGTACCAGGCCACCGCCCCCGCGGCGACGGCGAACCAGCCGCCCACCTTCACGAGCCCGTCGTTGCCGGCGAAACCGGCGATCGCCATGAGCAACAGGGCGACGAAGAACAGCCCGTACATGCCCTGACCGAGCCGGTCCCCGCCCGCGAGCGTCAGGGACAGCACCACCAGGGCGAACAACAGCAGGAACAGCCCCGCCTCGTTGCCGGAGGCACTGTCGGACACGGCCCAGGTGAACCACAGCGCCCCGAGCACCGAGAACGCCGTACCACCGGCGGCGTCACCCTCCCGCAGGGCCACCAGCCCCGCGACGAAGAGCGCAACGCCGCCCACGTACTGGGCGATTGACACGGCGTCAGCGGCCGACACGCCGTCGATCAGAGCGGTATGCCCCAGCCCGAAGGCCAACAGGGTGATTCCCAGGGCGAGTCGACCGACCACGGTCGTGATTCCGTTTCCCGCGGAGACGTCTTTGTCCACGGCGGGCTCCCTTCGTGCATGTGCAGTTGTGCGGTGTCCCGTATATGCCCTTCACAAGGGCACAAACACCTCTACGCGCGGGTAGATTTGCGCGGTGCACAAGGGAGTTGCCGCAGGAGGCCGCTCCTGCGTGAACGTCAGGGAATGACGATGACGGGCCGCTGCGCCCGCTTGGCGAGCCGCCCCGCGACCGAGCCGAAGATGCGCCCGACGATGCCGTGGGTGGAGCCGACGACGATCGCGTCGGCCTCGTACTCCCGGCCCACCTCTTCGAGTTCGTGGCAGATGTCGCCGCCGCGCTCGACCAGGATCCAGGGCACCTCGGCGAGGTAGTCCGCACAGGCCAGCTCAAGACCGAGCACCTCGGTGCGGTGGTCCGGCACGTCCACGAACACGGGCGGCTCGCAGCCCGCCCACACCGTGGTCGGCAGCCGGTTGGCGACGTGGACGATGATCAGGCCCGACCCGGAGCGATGGGCCATCCCGATCGCGTACGCCAGGGCGCGCTCACTGGACGTGGAGCCGTCGAAGCCGACGACGACCCCGTGCTTGAAGGCGGGATCGCAGGAATGGCGTAGCTCTTCCGCCGCCAGGGGCTCGGCCGCCGTGGGATCGGCGACGGGCCGCTTGCGGTCCGCGGGTTCGAAGAATTCGTGACCGGCCATGGCTGTCTCGGCGTCGTGATCCTTATATGGGGGACAACAGTGTGCGGCGGAGCTGTGTCCGGGAATGGTCTTCCCACCCCCATACCCTCAAGGGTACGGCGGCACGCCTCCTTAGCCCAGATCCCGCTCACGGTGCGTGCGGGTTCCAGGGAGCATGCACGAGGCACCGCCCGTAACGCAATGGTTGCTGCGCTGTACAGGCGGTTTGCACGGGATTCACTCAGCCGTGGGCACGTGCGGCGATCCAGGCCGCCAGTGACCGACGCCCCGGCCACGCGTTGAACTCCGTGAGTCACGCCACAGGGAGCCCCCATGTCCGCACCACGCGCCGCCGCCGAGGCGGACCGCGCGACCCCGCCGCCGCGGGACACCGCGACGGATGTGGTTCGCTGGGCTGCCTTCAGCTGCCTGCTCGTCCCCGTGGTGCTCCTCGGCTACGGCGCCTCTCTGGCCGGTGCCGCCGGCACCGCCCTCGGGCTCGCGGCCGTCACGGGCGCCTGCCGGGTGCTGCTGCGCCAGTCCGAGCGCGGTGCGGCCCGGCTCGCGGCCGAGGACCGGGCACCCCACCGGGGACGGCGCCACCGCACCGGAACGGGGTCGCACCGTGGCGGACGGCACACCGGAGGGGATACACCGGTCGGCTGACCGGTTTCCGCGCACGCGCACATCGGTTTTCAGCCAACTTCTCATAGTGGCGCATCCCCCGGTCCGACCACCCCCCAACCCCCGTTCGACCTGCACGGAAAGGGCCTCAGGGGGTCCGCGCACCCTACGTGGATTGGCCACCTCGACAAGGCGCACTTCCCTGCACGCCCCACGAGTGCAACGCTTCGTGATCGAATGCTTCACGCCAAGTTGCCAAGTCGACAATGTGCCGAGTGACTAACCGGCCACTTCGGCACGACGGCACACAGTAGATTCGATCTTGACTGTCTACGGCGGGGGACTCGTGCAGGACCGAGGGGAAACGTGCAGGAGCGACACAACCGAGGAGCCGCGACCACCGAGGGGGGCTTAGCAGTATGAGCCACGACTCCACTGCCGCGCCGGAAGCCGCGGCCCGGAAACTTTCCGGGCGACGCCGCAAGGAGATCGTCGCGGTGCTGCTGTTCAGCGGCGGCCCCATCTTCGAGAGTTCCATACCGCTGTCGGTGTTCGGGGTTGACCGCCAGGACGCCGGCGTACCGCGCTACCGACTGCTGGTGTGCGGGGGCGAGGACGGCCCGCTGCGGACCACAGGGGGCCTCGAACTCACCGCACCACATGGCCTGGAAGCGATCTCACGCGCGGGCACGGTCGTCGTACCGGCCTGGCGTTCGATCACTTCTCCGCCACCGGAGGAGGCGCTCGACGCGCTGCGCCGCGCCCACGAGGAGGGCGCCCGCATCGTCGGGCTGTGCACCGGCGCCTTCGTCCTCGCGGCGGCGGGCCTGCTGGACGGCCGCCCCGCGACCACCCACTGGATGTACGCACCGACGCTGGCCAAGCGCTATCCGTCGGTGCACGTGGACCCGCGTGAGCTGTTCGTCGACGACGGCGACGTGCTGACGTCGGCGGGCACGGCCGCGGGCATCGACCTGTGCCTGCACATCGTGCGCACGGACCACGGCAACGAGGCGGCCGGGGCCCTGGCCAGGCGGCTCGTCGTGCCGCCGCGCCGCAGCGGCGGGCAGGAGCGCTACCTCGACAGGTCTTTACCAGAGGAGATCGGCGCCGACCCGCTCGCCGAGGTCGTCGCCTGGGCGCTGGAGCACCTCCACGAACAGTTCGACGTGGAGACGCTGGCGGCACGCGCGTACATGAGCAGGCGTACGTTCGACCGCCGCTTCCGCTCGCTGACCGGGAGCGCTCCGCTGCAGTGGCTGATCACGCAGCGGGTCCTCCAGGCGCAGCGCCTGCTGGAGACGTCGGACTACTCGGTGGACGAGGTGGCGGGGCGCTGCGGCTTCCGGTCGCCGGTCGCCCTGCGCGGGCACTTCCGCCGCCAGCTGGGTTCGTCCCCGGCCGCGTACCGGGCGGCGTACCGGGCCCGGCGCCCGCAGGGCGAGCGGCCCCAGGAGACCGAGAACGCGCCGGGCGGTCCCGGGCCCGGCATGCCGGGCCATCCGGGCCACGCGGGGCACCACCCGGGCCAGCCCGGCCAGGTGCCCGCCCCGCTGCACCCGGACCACCCGGTCCCGCTGCAGTCCCGCCGTACGGCGGCGAGTGCGGTGGGCCAGTCGCCGGCCCTGTCGGCGAGCCTGCCCGGGCAGCGCAGCGCGCCGTGATCCGGTAGCCGGGGCCCGTGGGGAGCACGTCTGCCCGCGGGCCCTTCGGCTTTCCCGGCACGGGCGGCCCGGCCGGTGGCGGCGGGCCGTAAGGTTAGACACATGAACGATCGCATGGTGTGGATCGACTGCGAGATGACCGGCCTCTCGCTGTCGGACGACGCGCTCATCGAGGTGGCCGCCCTCGTGACCGACTCCGAGCTGAACGTGCTCGGCGAGGGCGTGGACATCGTCATCCGGCCGCCGGACCAGGCGCTGGAGACGATGCCGGACGTGGTGCGTCAGATGCACACGGCCTCCGGGCTGCTCGAGGAGCTCACCGGCGGCACGACGCTGAAGGACGCCGAGGACCAGGTCCTGACGTACGTGAGGGAGTTCGTCAAGGAGCCGGGCAAGGCCCCGCTGTGCGGGAACTCCGTCGGCACCGACCGCGGCTTCCTGCTGCGTGACATGGCGACGCTGGAGAGCTACCTCCACTACCGGATCGTCGACGTGTCGTCGATCAAGGAGCTGGCGCGCCGCTGGTACCCGCGGGCGTACTTCAACAGCCCGCAGAAGAACGGCAACCACCGCGCGCTCGCCGACATCCGCGAGTCCATCGCGGAGCTGCGGTACTACCGCGAGGCCCTGTTCGTCCCGCAGCCCGGACCGGACTCGGACACCGCGCGGACGATCGCCGCGAAGCACGTCCTGCCTGCTCAGTAGGCAGGACGGGGGGCCGTCGGGCGGCACGGAGAAAGCCGGGCGCGAGCACCCCTTCGGACCCTGTACACTTTTTCTCGGCCGGTCGGGGACATCACTGATCTCCTCCAAGCCGGTCATGGTGGGTGTAGCTCAGCTGGTAGAGCACCTGGTTGTGGTCCAGGATGCCGCGGGTTCGAGTCCCGTCACTCACCCTGAGTATTCAGCCGGTGGTCTCGGAAGAGGCCACCGGCTGAAGCGTTTCCAGGCCTGCGTGTTTCCAGCGCGCCGGTCGAGGGCGCGTCCGCGGGCCGCGGCTACCGTCGGCCCTATGGACGGTGGTCGCCCGGGATGGCGCGCGTGTGTGCTCGGCGGGGCGGTCTTCGCCGTCTGCATGGCCGGCACCACGCTGCCGACTCCCCTCTATCCCCTCTACCAGGCCGAGTTCGGCTTCTCCGAGCTGACGGTCACCGTGGTCTACGCCCTGTACGCGTTCGCGGTGATCGGTGTGCTGCTGCTGGTCGGCAACGCCTCGGACGCCGTGGGCCGGCGTCCGGTGCTGCTGTGCGGTCTGGGCTTCGCGGCGCTGAGTGCCGTCTGCTTCCTGTGCGCCACCGGGCTCGGCTGGCTCTACGTGGGACGGCTGCTGTCGGGACTGTCCGCCGGGCTGTTCACCGGAGCCGCCACGGCGTACGTGATGGAGCTGGCACCCGAGGGCGGTGCCCCCCGGGCCACGTTCGTGGCGACGGCCGCCAACATGGGCGGACTGGGCTGCGGTCCGCTGCTCTCCGGGCTTCTCGCGCAGTACGCGCCCTGGCCGCTGTACCTGCCGTTCGTCACCCACCTCGCGCTGGTGGCCGCCTCGGCCGCCGTCCTGCTGCGGCTCGCGGAGACGGTACGGGAACGGCAGCCGCTGCGCGCCGTACGCCCGCAGCGGCCCAAGCTGCCCGCGCAGGTGCGGGCGGTGTTCGGCCCCGCCGCCACCGCCTCCTTCGTCGGATTCGCCCTGTTCGGGGTGTTCACCTCGGTCAGCCCGGCCTTCCTCGTGGAGTCCCTGGACGTGGACGACCACGCCGTGAGCGGGCTGATCGTCGCGCTGGCCTTCTTCTCGTCGACGGCCGGGCAACTGGCGGTCGGCCGGGTCGGCGTACGGCGTTCCCTGCCGCTGGGCTGCGCGGGGCTCCTCGCCGGGCTCGCGCTGCTCGCCGGTGCGCTGCGGTGGGACCAGATGGGCCTGCTGGTCGCCAGCGCGCTCGTCGGCGGAATCGGTCAGGGCCTGGCGTTCCGCGGCGCCCTGTCCGACGTGGCCGAGGCCTCGCCGGAGCACCAGCGGGCGGCGGTGATCTCGACGCTGTTCGTGGTGGCCTACACGGGCATCTCCGTCCCGGTGATCGGCGTCGGCCTGCTGACCGGGCCGATCGGCCTGGAGGGGGCGGGGCTGGTGTTCATCGCCTGCATGGCCGTCCTGGTCGTGACGGCGGCGGTGTATCTGCTGCGCCGGCCGGAGCCGGCCCGGGTGTGAGGGCGTGGGACCGTGAAGCCCATGGGTGAGCGGGTGGAACGGGTCGACGAGCAGGACCGGGTGCTCGGGGTGGTCGACCGGGACGAGGCGATCCGCGAGGGCTGGCCGCACCGGGTCGCGACCACGGTGTGCCGTGATCCGCGAGGGCGCGTCCTGGTGTACCGCAGGCCGGAGCACGTGTCGCGGTTCCCCGGACACCACGACTGGCTGGTCGGCGGGGCCGTCGAGGTCGGCGAGTCCTACGAGGAGGCCGCGGCCCGGGAGCTGACGGAGGAGCTGGGCGTCCGGGCACGGGTGCGGTTCGTCGTCAAGTTCCTCTGCCGGGGGGCGATCAGCCCGTACTGGCTCGGGGTGCACGAGGCCGTCGTGACGGAGCCCCTGACCCCCGACCCGTCCGAGATCGCCTGGCACGGGTGGCTCGGCGAGGCGGATCTGCGGGAGGCGCTGCGGAACCGGCTGTTCGTGCCCGACGGCCTGGACGTCCTGCGGCGCCACCCCGGCCTCGGCCCGCGCACCGCCGTCACGCCGTAGCCGACTCCCCCGCGCCCGTGGGCCGTTCGCCGGGGCAGGCCCGAACGGCTCCGGAGCGGCGCGTCATGGGCGGGGAGCGTCACGCAGAAGAGGGGAGCGTCAGGAAGAGGACCGGGACACCAGCTCCGTGGCCAGGACCATCTGCCGGCGCTCCAGGCCCCGGGACGCCAGCGGACGGCGGTCGGCGACCTCGGTGAGCAGGAGGTCTATCATCCGGCGGCCCATCTCCTCTATGGGCTGGCGGACGCTGGTCAGCGGCGGTTCCATGTGGCGGGCGATGGCGGAGTCGTCGTAGCCGACGAGCGCCACGTCCTCCGGGATGCGGCGGCCCGCAGCGCGCAGCGCCCGGCGGGCGCCGGCCGCGGTGACGTCGGAGGCGGCGAAGACCGCGTCGATGTCGGGGTGGCGCTCCAGCAGGGCCGTCATGGCCCGGTGTCCGCCCTCCTCCGTGAAGTCCCCCGCCTCGATCAGCCCCTCGTCCACCCCGAGGCCGGCATCACTGATGGCTTCGCGGTAGCCGTCGACACGGCGCTGGGCACCATAGACGTCGAGGCGGCCGGTGATGTGGGCCACCCGGCTCCGGCCCCGGGACAGCAGGTGCTCGACGGCCTGGCGTGCGCCGCCGTAGTTGTCCGAGTCGACCGACGGCAGCGTCTCCGCCGACGAGCGCGGACCGCTGATCACCGCGGGGATCTCCAGCTGGGCCAGCAGGTCGGGCAGCGGGTCGTCCGCGTGCACCGAGACCAGCAGGACGCCGTCCACGCGGTGGGCCGCCAGGTACTGGGCGAGGCGGGCGCGTTCCCGGTCACTGCCCGCGAAGATCAGCAGCAGCTGCATCTCCGTGTCGGACAGCGCCGACCCGACACCCTTCAGCATGTCCGAGAAGTACGGCTCCGCGAAGAACCGGGTCTCCGGCTCGGGGACGACCAGCGCGATCGCGTCCGTACGGTTGGCGGCCAGGGCGCGGGCCGCGGTGTTGGGGACGTAGCCGAGCTCCGCGACCGCCGCCTCGACGGCCGCGCGGGTCGCGTCACTGACCCGGGGCGAGCCGTTGATCACCCGCGAGACGGTGCCGCGGCCGACACCGGCGCGCGCCGCCACCTCTTCGAGGGTGGGCCGGCCACCACTTCGCCCCCGCGCTCCGTGGGTTGCCATGGGCTCCGCCTTCCCGTCCACACCCGCACTCTGCGACTGGCCTGGAATTTAACAGGCTCGTCAGCCGGGTGACTGCCGCCGCGGGCTCGCTGCCCCCCGGCCTTCCGCTTCGGCCGTAGGAGCCGTTACGAGCGGCGTCCGACCGGCTTGATATCGCTGTCCCGGACCTCAATCGAGCCCGTTCCGGGTCCAGTTAACAGCCCGATAACTGAACGCATCTCTCCCTGTCCGGTCCCTTGACACCCCCGCCGCGACCGGGGACTCTTCAACACATCACCGGTGGGAGCGCTCCCACACTACCTGACACATACACAACCCGCACGTTCCCCGCCCGAGCCTGAAGCGCGTAAAACGGTCCGACAATGCAGTTGGCCGGGGGGTCGGCACGTCAGGGCAACAGGAGGACGACATGCGAGCACGCATCCGAACCGCCCGCAAGGCGATGGTCGTCGCGGCCGTCGCGTCGCTGGGCGCCGGGCTGCTGGCCGGCTGTGCCGACGACGGCGGAAGCGACGGCTCGTCGGGCGGCAGCGGCGACAGCGGTGGCAAGACCAAGATCACTCTGGGGCTCTTCGGCACCTTCGGGTTCGAGGAGGCCGGCCTCTACAAGGAGTACGAGAAGCTCCACCCGGACATCGACATCCAGCAGACGGTCGTCGAGCGGAACGAGAACTACTACCCCACGCTGGTCAACCACCTGACCACCAACAGCGGCCTGCAGGACATCCAGGGCGTCGAGGTCGGCAACATCGCCGAGATCGTCAAGACCCAGTCCGCCAAGCTGCTGGACCTCTCCAAGTACGGCAAGAAGAGCGACTACCTGGGGTGGAAGTGGCAGCAGGCCACCACCGAGGGCGGTGAGACCGTCGGCCTGGGCACGGACGTCGGCCCGATGGCCATCTGCTACCGCAAGGACCTCTTCGAGAAGGCCGGTCTGCCCACCGACCGCGAAGAGGTCGCCAAACTGTGGGCCGGTGACTGGAAGAAGCTGGTCGAGGTCGGCGAGGACTACAAGAAGAAGGCTCCGAAGGGCACCACCTTCCTGGACTCCCCCGGCGGTCTGCTCCAGGCGATCCTCAGCAGTGAGAAGGACCGCTTCTACGACTCCTCCGGCAAGGTCATCTACAAGTCGAACCCGGCTGTGAAGGACGCGTTCGACCTCACCGCGAAGGCCGCCGAGGACGGGCTGATAGGCAACCAGACTCAGTTCCAGCCCGCTTGGGACACCACGATCGCCAACAGCAAGTTCGCCGCGATGTCCTGCCCGCCGTGGATGCTCGGCTACATCAAGGGCAAGTCGAAGCCGGACGCCAAGGGCAAGTGGGACGTGGCCGCGTCGCCGAAGTCCGGCAACTGGGGCGGTTCCTTCCTGGCGGTTCCCAAGTCGGGCAAGAACGCCGAGGAGTCCGCGAAGCTGGCCGCCTGGCTGACCGCACCCGAGCAGCAGGCCAAGCTGTTCGCCGTGCAGGGCAGCTTCCCGAGCACCCCGGCGGCCTACGAGTCGGACGCGGTGAAGAGCGCCAAGAACGAGATGACCGGTGACGCACCGATCGGCACCATCTTCGCCGCGGCCGCCAAGAGCAGCCCGGTACAGACGATCGGCCCGAAGGACCAGATCATCCAGCAGGGTCTGACGGACAACGGCGTCATCCTCGTCACCCAGGGCAAGTCGCCCGAGGAGGCGTGGAACACGGCCGTCAAGACCATCGACAACAACCTGGACCAGTGACCGGAATGGCATCCAGGCACGACACCGCCGCGCCCCCCGTGAAGGAGGGGGGCGCGGCCCCGGCCCGCCCGCCGGCCGGCGCGGACACGGAGCGGGCGATGAAGAAGCGCGCCCGGCTCTCCCGTCGCTGGCAACGCGACATGCGGTGGAGCCCCTACGCGTTCGTCTCGCCCTTCTTCCTGCTCTTCCTCGCGTTCGGCCTGTTCCCGCTGCTGTACACCGGCTGGGCCTCGCTCCACCAGGTGGAGCTGACGGCACCCACGGACATGTCCTGGGTCGGTCTGCGCAACTACACCCGGATCTTCGACGACGACTTCTTCTGGAACGCGGCGAAGAACACCCTGACGATCGGCATCATCTCCACGGTTCCGCAGCTGCTGATGGCGATGGGCCTGGCGCACATCCTCAACTACAAGCTGCGCGGCTCCACCTTCTACCGCGTCGTCATGCTGGCCCCCTACGCCACGTCGATCGCCGCCGCCTCGCTGGTCTTCGTGCTGCTCTTCGGCCGCGACTACGGCATGATCAACTGGGCGCTGAACGCGGTCGGCATCGACCACGTCGACTGGCAGAACGACAAGTGGCCGTCCCAGATCGCCGTGTCCAGCATCATCGTCTGGCGCTGGACGGGGTACAACGCGCTGATCTACCTGGCCGCGATGCAGGCGATCCCGCAGGACCTCTACGAGTCGGCGGCACTGGACGGAGCCAGCCGCTGGCGGCAGTTCCTCCACGTCACCCTGCCCTCGCTGCGTCCGACGATCCTGTTCACGGTCGTGGTGTCGACCATCGGCGCCTCGCAGGTGTTCGGCGAGCCACTGCTCTTCGACGCGAACAAGGGCGCCTCCGGCGGATCCCAGCACCAGTTCCAGACGCTCGGCCTGTACCTGTACGAGCAGGGCTGGATCAACCAGCACCTGGGCCGCGCCTCCGCCATCGCCTGGACGATGTTCCTGATCCTCATCGTGATCGGGGTCGTCAACTACGTCATCTCGCGCCGGCTGCGCGCCAGTAGCTAAGGAGAACCGGCCGTGACGACGACCCTGACGAAACCCCCGGCCGACGCGGTCCCGGAGCCGCCGAAGCGCTCACGTGGCATGAAGGCGGCACGCGCGGGCGGGCAGCTGCACGCCGGCCCGCTGGCGTACGTCATCCTTGCCCTCTTCACCGTCATCTCGCTGTTCCCGCTGGTGTGGACAGCTATCGCCGCCTCGCGCGACAACCAGCGCCTGGCGCAGACCCCGCCGCCGTTCTGGTTCGGCTCCGGCCTCTTCGACAAGCTCGAAGTGGCCTGGACGGACGCCAACCTGGGCGAGGCGTTCCTCAACACCACGCTGGTGGCCGGCATCTCGTCGTTCACCATCGTCTTCCTGTCGACGATCGCCGGATTCGCCTTCGCCAAGCTGCGCTTCAAGGGCCGCGGCGCGGCGATGCTGGTGGTGATCGGCACGATGATGGTGCCGCCGCAGCTCAGCATCATCCCGCTGTACATGATGGTCGCGAAGCTCGACTGGACGGACCAGCTCCAAGCGGTGATCTTCCCGTCGCTGGTGAGCGCGTTCGGTGTGTTCTTCATGCGGCAGTACCTGATCCAGGCGCTGCCGGACGAGATCATCGAGGCGGCCCGGGTGGACGGCGCGAGCAGCTGGCGCGTGGTGTGGCACGTGGTGTTCCCGACCGCGCGGCCCGCGATGGCCGTCCTGGGCATGCTGATGTTCGTGCAGACCTGGAACGACTTCCTGTGGCCCTTCCTGGTCCTGACCCAGACCGGCAACCCGACCGTGCAGGTGGCGGTGGCGGGGCTGGGCCGCGGCTACACCCCCGACCAGTCGCTGATCATGGCCGGCGCCCTGCTGGGCACACTGCCGCTCCTGATCGTCTTCGCGATCTTCGGCAAGCAGATCGTCGGTGGCATCATGCAGGGCGCCGTCAAGGGCTGAGTCCTGCTTTCCCAGGGGCCGAGCCACAGCCGCCTCGGCCCCTTCCCCCCTCCCCCCTCCCCCCTCCCCCCTCCACTCGTCGGTCCATACGACCCCCTGGGAGCGCTTCCATGCCTGACTCCGAGTACCCGGCCACTCCGGTGACCTTTCCCCCCGCCTTCCTGTGGGGCGCGGCGACGTCCGCGTACCAGATCGAGGGTGCGGTGCGGGAGGACGGCCGTACGCCGTCGATCTGGGACACCTTCAGCCATACGCCGGGCAAGACCGTCGGCGGCGACCACGGTGACATCGCTGTCGACCACTACCACCGCTACCGCGACGACGTGGCGCTGATGGCGGAGCTGGGCCTGGGCGCCTACCGCTTCTCCATCTCGTGGTCGCGGGTGCAGCCGACCGGGCGGGGCCCGGCCGTGCAGAAGGGCCTGGACTTCTACCGGCGGCTGGTGGACGAGCTGCTGGCCAAGAACATCAAGCCGGCCGTGACCCTCTACCACTGGGACCTGCCGCAGGATCTGGAAGACGCGGGCGGCTGGCCGGAGCGCGACACGGCGTACCGGTTCGCGGAGTACGCGCAGATCGTCGGCGAGGCGCTGGGCGACCGGGTGGAGCAGTGGATCACGCTCAACGAGCCGTGGTGCAGCGCGTTCCTGGGCTACGCCTCCGGGGTGCACGCCCCGGGCCGTACGGACCCGGCGGCCTCGCTGCGTGCCGCGCACCATCTGAATCTGGCGCACGGGCTGGGCGCGTCCGCGCTGCGGTCGGTGATGCCGGCCCGCAACACGGTCGCGATCAGCCTCAACTCCTCGGTGGTGCGGCCGCTTTCGCAGAACCCGGCGGATCTGGACGCGGCCCGCAGGATCGACGACCTGGCCAACGGCGTGTTCCACGGGCCGATGCTGCACGGCGCCTACCCGGAGTCGCTGTACGTGGCGACGGCGTCCCTCACGGACTGGGACTTCGTCCTCGACGGCGACCTGGAGCTGATCAACCAGCCGCTGGACGCGCTGGGCCTCAACTACTACACGCCCTCGCTGGTCTCGGCGGCGGACGCGTCGGCGAAGGCGCCGCGCGCCGACGGTCACGGGTCGAGCGACCACTCGCCGTGGCCGGCCGCGGACGATGTCGCCTTCCACCAGACGCCCGGCGACCGCACGGAGATGGGCTGGACGATCGACCCGACCGGTCTGCACGAGCTGATCATGCGTTACACCCGGGAGGCGCCGGGCCTGCCGCTGTACATCACGGAGAACGGCGCGGCCTACGACGACAAGATCGACTCCGACGGCCGGGTGCACGATCCGGAGCGGGTCGCCTATCTGCACGGCCACCTGTCGGCGGTCCGCCGGGCCATCGCGGACGGCGCGGACGTCCGGGGCTACTTCCTGTGGTCCCTGATGGACAACTTCGAGTGGTCGTACGGCTACGGCAAGCGCTTCGGCGCGGTCTACGTGGACTACGCGACGCTGGAACGCACGCCGAAGACGAGCGCCCTGTGGTACGGCCGGGCGGCGCGGACCGGGGCGCTGCCCGAGGCCGAGGCGGTCTGACCGACGGGGGAACGGGGGTGGGGCGCGGCACGATTAGGGGAGTGCCGCGCCCCGGCCCGTCTCTCAGCGGCGGGCGCCCGACAGGAGCCGCCGCGTCGTCTCCACGCCCCACGGATCCAGGGACAGCAGCCGGTCGCTGGAGGCCATCAGGCCCCCGGTGGACTCCACGTGCGCCGCCCACTGTTCGCGGGTCTCGACCGCCGGGCGGGCCATCAGACAGTCCGGGTCGTTGATCCAGAGGCGGTGATGCTGCCACTGGCGGGCCGCTCCCGTGAACTCGGCCGGGTCCTGGCCGGGTTGGCTGTAGTCATCGGCCTCGGGGCGGCGGTGGGGTGCCGTGTCGGGGCTGACGCGCATCGCGTCGAACAGGCCGACGGAGGCGAGGAGGGGCGCGCCGCAGCCCAGGAGGTAGGCGTCCTCGCCGATGGCGTCGCGGATCAGGCCGATGCCGGCGCGGTAGGCCGTGAGGGCGTCGACGTCCGCGTGGCGTACGCCGTCCAGGGCGCCCGCGTAGAGGAAGTCGGTCTTGAAGTAGTCGTAGCCCTCCGCGCGCAGGGTCGTGAAGACCTCGGTCAGGTAGGCCGCCGCGTCGGGGTGGGTGGTGTCCAGGACGCGCAGGTCGTGGCCCCAGTTGCGGCCGGCGTGTGCGAAGCCGCCGGTGGTGTCGCGGACCAGCCAGTCGGGGTGCGCGGCGGCCAGGTCGCTCGCCGGGTCGACGAGGAACGGGGCCGTCCAGATGCCGGCGCGGCGGCCGCGGGAGCGGATCTTCTCGGCGATGCCGGCGCGGGAGCGGAAGCGGCCGGAGAGGGTGAGCCAGTCGCCGAGGGCCCGCTGGTAGCCGTCGTCGATCTGGACGACGTCGACGGGCAGGTCGAGGGTGTCCATCGCGCGGAGGTTCTCGTGGATGTCGTCCTCGGTGACGCCCGTGAAGTACTCGTACCAGGAGCACCAGACGGTCGGTGCCGGGCGGGGGGCGTCGAGGCCGAGGCCGGTGGCCCACTCGCCCAGGACCGTCTGGATGTCCGGGCCGGTCCACTCCTTCACCGGCCCGTCGGCGCTGATCTCGGCGACCCGGCCGTCCCCGGTGACCAGCCGGATCGACGGCACCTCACGTGTCGGCTCGGCCGCCGCCCACAGCCGGACCGGCGAGCCGTCGCCGGGGTCGAGGGCGAGCAGGCCCTCGCCCTGGAAGGTGCCGGCGGGGGCGGTGACGCCGGGGCGGTAGCAGACCGTGGCCCAGTTGGCGTTGGTCGGGCGGTAGGGCGTTGCGTCCAGGGCGTAGGCGCCGCTGGGGCTCCAGGACTGCCAGCCCTCCTCGTGGACGCGCGCCTTGCGGGGATCGACCGGCACGGAGGCGACCGGGGTGAAGGGGTGGTGCACGGAGGTTCTCTTTCGGGGAGGTGGGTGTCAGCCCTTGTTGGCGCCCAGGGTGAGGCCGCTGACGAACTGGCGCTGGAGTGCGAAGTACACGATCAGGGTCGGGATCGCGGTGAGCAGGGCTCCGGCGGCGACCAGGTTGGGGTCGGTGAAGTACTGGCCGGAGAGGTTGTTCAGCGCCGAGGTGATCGGCATGTTCTCGCCGGTGGAGATGAGGACGATCGCCCAGAAGAAGTCGTTGTAGATCCAGATGGAGAGCAGGGTGGCCAGGGCGGCCATGGCCGGCTTGCACAGGGGCAGCACGATCTGCCAGTACAGGCGCCAGACGGAGGCGCCGTCGACCAGGGCGGCCTCGGTGAGTTCGTGCGGCAGGGAGCGCATGTAGTTGCTCAGCACGAAGGCGCAGAAGCCGGACTGGAACGCCACGTGGATCAGCACCAGGCCGAGCGCGGAGTCGTAGAGCTTGCCGCTCATGGTGATGCCGGGCAGGTCGATCAGCAGGTACAGCCGGTACAGCGGCGTGATGATGACCTGCTGGGGCAGCAGGTTGCCGGCCGTGAACACCAGCAGCAGGAACAGGTTGACCCGGAAGTCGAAGCGGCTGACGTAGAAGGCGACCATCGACGACAGCAGCAGCGTCAGCAGCACGGCCGGGACGGCGATCAGCAGCGTGTTGCCGAAGTAGTGCAGCATGTCCGACTGCTGGAAGGCGTTCGTGAAGTTGTCGAAGGTGAGCTTGTCGGGCCAGGAGACATAGCCCCTGGTGCTGGTCTCCGCGTACGGCCGCATCGCCGCGAGCAGCGCCCACAGCAGGGGGGCGAGCCAGGCCAGGGCGGTGACGACGAGGAAGGTGTGCAGCAGGATCCGGGCGGGGCGGATCGGTGTGCGCTGCGCCCGCGGGCCGCCAGAGTTCGAAGGGGCGGCGCGAAGCGCCACGTGCAGGGTGGTGGGGGGCGACGGGTGGGAGCTCATGCGCGCCGCTCCTTCCGGAAGGTGGCGATCAGATACGGGATGATCACCGCGAGCGAGATCACCAGCAGGACGACGGCGATCGCGGAGCCGTATCCGATGCGGCTGGACTCGCCGATGATGTTGTTGGTCACCAGGATCGACAGCAGTTCGGTGCCCTGGGCGCCCTTGTTGAAGACGAAGACCAGGTCGAACGCGCGCAGCGCCTCGATGATCGTGACGACCAGGACGACGGTGTTGGTCGGGCGCAGGGTCGGGAAGATGACGTTCTTGAACGTCTGCCACTCGCCGGCGCCGTCCAGGGCGGACGCCTCGCGCAGGGCGGGGTCGACGCTCTTCAGGCCGGCCAGGTAGAGGATCATCATGTAGCCGGCGTGCCGCCAGGACGCGGCGACGAGCACGGCCCACAGGTTGAGGTCCGGGTCGCCGATCCAGTCGATGTAGTGGCCGGGCTTGTTGGCGCCGATGATGCTGTTGATCAGGCCCGTGTCCGGGTTGTAGATCAGCTGCCAGACGAACCCGATGACCGCGAGCGACATCACGACCGGCAGGAAGAACGCGGTCTGGTAGACGCGGCTGAAGCGGATCTTCTTGTCCAGCTGCACGGCGAGGAACAGGCCGAAGGGCGTGGGCAGCAGGATGAGCACCACGAACCAGATCACGTTGTGCTCGACGGCGGGCCAGAACTGCGGGTTGCTGGTGAACAGTTCACGGAAGTTCTGAAGTCCGACCCATTTGATGGAGTCGAAGCCGATGCCGTCCCAGGTGGTGAAGGCCAGTGCGATCGAGGCCAGCGCCGTCAGCCACACCAGGGCGACGTGCAGGATCGTGGGCACGCCCGCCATCAGGCCGAGCGTGACGCGGTCGCGGCGGGTGAGCAGCCGCCGGTGCCCGTGGGGCACCTTGGCGGACGGGGACGTGGGGGCGGGCCCCGGAGCCGGCGGGGTGGCCGGCTCCGGAGCCTTCGCGGGGGTGGCGGTCATGTCGTGATCCGAGTCGTCGTTCCGCGTTCGGTCAGGAGGAGGCGAAGATCGTCTTCTTCTGGCGTTCGATCGACGAGAGGATGCTGTCGATGTTCTTCGGGTTGCGGACGAAGTTCTGCAGCGCGGGCTGCATCACGGTCGAGGTGAAGTCCGGGCGGGAGTCGCGGTCCATGAACTGCGTCAGGCTCTTCGCGCCGGAGATCATCTCGAAGGACTTCTTCTGCAGCGCGGTGTAGGAGGAGGTGTCGGCCTTGGTGGAGGCGGCCACCACGCTGGAGTCGGCCTTGAGGTAGATCTGCTCGGCCTCGGGCGTGCCCAGGTACTCCAGGAGCTTGACGGCGCCGGCGTGGTTCTTCGGGGCCTTGGAGAGCATGAAGCCGTCGGTGGGTGCCTCGACGGTGTCCTGCCCGAACTGCGGGTCGATCTCCGGGAAGGCGAAGAAGTCCAGGTCGTCGAGGTCGGCCTTATTGGTGAACTGCTGGCCGACGAAGGTGCCCAGGAGGTACATGCCGGCCTTCTTGGCCACCAGCGTCTGCGCCGCGTCCTGCCAGGTGCGGCCCACCGCGCCCTCCTGGTGGTAGGGCAGGATCTCCGTCCAGTGGTCGAAGACCTTGCGCACCTTGGGGTCGGTCCAGGAGGCCTTGCCGGCCATCAGCTCGACGTGGAAGTCGTAGCCGTTGGTGCGGAAGTTGATCTGGTCGAAGGTGCCCATCGCGGGCCAGGCGTCCTTGTCGCCGAAGGCGATCGGGACGAGCCCGTCCTTCTGCATGCGCTTGCACAGGGCGACGAGGTCGTCCCAGGTGGTGGGGACCTTGTAGCCGTGCTGGGCGAAGACGCTCTTGCGGTAGAACACCGCCCACGGGTACGTGTACAGCGGCACGAAGTAGTACTTGCCGTCGTCGCCCTTGCTGAGCTTCTGCATCGCCTCGGGGAAGTTGCCGCCGATCTTCTGCCACACGTCGTCGATGGGCGTGGCCAGCTTCTTCGAGGCGAAGAACTGCATGCGGTAGCCGGCGAACCAGGTGAACACGTCGTCGGGCGTGCCCTGCAGGTAGGAGTTGATCTGCTCCTGGAACGTGTTGTGGTCCTTGGTGTTCACGTCGACCTTGATGCCGGACTTCTTGGTGAAGGCGGCGTAGATCTCCGCGAACGCCTTCTTCGGCACGGCGTCGGACGAGTTGGAGCCGAGACTGACCGTCTTCGGGTCGGCCGACGAGCCGCTGCCGCCGCAGGCGCTCAGCAGGGGTATGCCGGCGCCGAGCAGGGCCGCGCCGCCCATTCCTCGCAGCAGGGTGCGGCGGCTGGGAGCGGGGAGGGAGAAACCGGAGGGAGAGAGGTCGTGCATGGACGGCTCCTGAAGGCAGGGTTCGGCCACGAGGGTGTGGCGTGAATTCCAGCCGCAATCGACCAGAAATCAACTTGACCGAACACGGTGGCGCAATGACAGCCGCATGTCCGGTCATGCGTCAAGAGCCGTTCCCTTCATTTGTCGAAACGTGACCGTCCTGTGAAGGCCGCCTGCGGGGGGCGGTCAGTGGGACCGGGAGCGGTGGTACGCGGCGGCGAACCTGCCGGGGCGGCGGCGCCGCATCTGCCGGTGCCCTCCGCGCGCGGGAGCACGGCCGTCCAGCTGGATCCAGATCCGCACCTCGGTGCCGCCGAGCACCGATGATCCGAGCCGTACGTCCCCGCCGGTGGACTCCGCGAGCCGGCGCACGATGTCCAGGCCGAGCCCGGTGGAGCCGTCGCTGCCGGAGCCGCGGCCCCGCGCCATCGCGGCCTCGGGGTCGGGTATGCCGGGGCCCGCGTCGGAGACGAGGACGATCACCGCGTCCTCGCCGTTGTGCACGTCGACCGCGAAGGCGGTGCCCTCCGCGGTGTGCCGGAAGACGTTCCCCAGCAGCGCGTCGAGTGCGGCGGCCAGGTCGGCGCGGGCCACGGGTATGCGCACCGGCCGGTCGGCCCCGGCCACCCGCCACTTGCGGCCCTCGTCCTCCGCGAGCGCCGACCAGAACACCATCCGCTCCCGGACCACCTCGGCCGCGTCACACCCGGCGCCCGGGCCGGCCGCGGCCGTCTGCGGTTTGGCCTCCCGGGCCGTACGGATGATGGTGTCGACCTCGCGCTCCAGCTGCTCGACCGCGGTCCGGGTCTGGTCCGCGGCCGGACCCTCCCCCAGTGAGGCGGTGTTGAGCCGCAGCACGGTCAAGGGTGTCCGCAGCCGGTGGGACAGGTCGGCCGCGAGCTCCCGCTCGTTGGCCAGGAGCTGGACGACCTGGTCGGCCATCGAGTTGAAGGCGACCGCCGCGAGGCGCAGCTCGCTCGGGCCCTCCTCGGGCACGCGGGCGCCGAACCGGCCCTCCCCCAGGTCGTGCGCTCCCTCGACCAGGCGCCGCGCGGGCCGGACCATGCGCACGCCCAGCCGGTCGGCGACCGCGACCGAGCCGAGGATCAGCGCCGCCCCGACCCCGGCGAGCACCGCCCAGGCGGTCCCCACGCCGTTGGTGACGTCGGACTCCGGCACGTACACCTCGACGACCGCGATCTTGCCGGTGCTGAGGGCGACCGGCTGGAGCAGTGTCCAGCCGCCGGTGACGCCGGTGGTGGAGGCGCGGCCCAGCTTCCGCACGGCCGCGATGTCCTCGTCGGCGGCGCGGCGGCGCCCCAGATCGAGGGCCTCCCGGCCGTCACCCGCCGGGAGGTGCACGGCCATCCCCGCGTCGGAGCCGGCCGAGGCGACGACCCGCTCCAGCTGGTCGCGGTCGGTGGTGATGGACAGGGCGGGGGCGACGGCCGCGGCCTCCCGCTCGGCGTTGGAGAAGGCACGGTCGCGGGCCATCTCGCGGATGACGAGCCCGAGCGGCACGGCGAAGGCCAGCACGACCATGGTGGTCACCGCCAGCGACACCTTGACCAGGGCCCACCTCATCGTGGCGCCCCCGGTGGTTCGAGCTTCACGCCGACGCCGCGCAGGGTGTGCAGATAGCGCGGGCTGGCCGCCGTCTCGCCCAGCTTCCTGCGCAGCCAGGACAGATGGACGTCGATGGTCTGGTCGTCGCCGTAGGACTGCTGCCACACCTCGGCGAGCAGCTCCTTGCGGGGGACGACGACGCCGGGCCGGCCGGCGAGGAAGGCGAGCAGGTCGAACTCGCGGCGGGTGAGGTCGAGTCGCGCGCCGTCCAGCTCGGCCTGGCGGCGCAGCGGGTCGACGGTCAGGCCGCCGACCCGGATCACGGCGGACGGCTCCCCTTCCCCGGCGCCGGAGCGGGCGCGGCGCAGCACGGCCGCCATCCGGGCCGAGAGGTGCTCGACCGAGAAAGGTTTGGTGAGGTAGTCGTCCGCCCCGGCGTTCAACAGCCGTACGATCTCCGTCTCGTCGTCCCGGGCCGTGGCGACGATCACTGGCACGTCCGTGATCCCGCGCAGCATCTTCAGGGCCTCGGACCCGTCGAGATCGGGCAGTCCGAGGTCCAGGATCACCACGTCGAAGCGGACATGGGCGACCTCGCGCAGCGCCTCCAGCGCCGTCCCCACGCTGCGCACGGTGTGCGAGGCGTCGGTCAGGTGCCGGATCAGCGCCGAGCGTACGAACTGGTCGTCCTCGACCACGAGAACACTTGCCATGCGCCGCACCGTACGCCATCTCGAACAGCCGGGCGCGGGCCTGTGGACAACTCCCCGGCTGTGGACAACTGAGGTGCCGCAGGGCGCCGTTCGCAGGCCACGCGTGGGGCGCGTGAGGCAGTATGGCCCGCGATGCGCAGAGGACTCGTACACGTACTGGCCTGGCTGCTCGCCACGGGCGCGGCGGTCACGCTGTCGTGGTGGGGTGTCCACACGGTGATGGCGGGAACGGCCTACGACCCGCCGCGCGCCTTGCCCGTCAAGGCCGCCGACGCGTCCACGCGGGAGCCGAAGGCGCTGGCCACGCCGGAGCCGGAACGGACGCCTCCGCCGAAGCGGCGGATGCCGAGCACGCCTCCGGCGTCCGCGTCCGGGAAGCCGGCCCCCTCCCCCACGCCGTCCTCGTCCACGTCCTCGCCCGGCACCGCCCCCGCCGCCTCCGGCCGGGTCAGGAGCTACGACACCGACGGCGGCCGGGCGGTCTTCGATCTGGGCAGGACCTCCGCCACGCTCGTCTCGGCGACACCCGGGGCGGGCTGGTCGATGCAGGTGTGGAAGACGGAGTCGTGGATCCGCGTGGAGTTCTCCTCGGGCGCGGACCGGGTGTCGGTGTTCTGCACCTGGCACGACGGGCCGCCGCGGGTGGAGATCGGGACCTACTGAGCGCCGTACGAGGTCATCGGGGCCGCTGGGTGCCGTACACGGTCATCTGAACACCGACGCGGGTGGTGCGGGCGACGCCACCGCCGCGACGTCCGTGACGGGCGCGGCCCCGCCGGTGAAGTCCGTGAGGGTCCTGCCGTGCTCGACGCGGGCGGGGTGCGGGTCGGAGGCGGCGAGGCGAGTCAGCTCGGCGACGGGCAGCGGGTGGTCGGAGGCGACCAGGACCGCGTTCCCGAAGCGCTTGCCGCGCAGCACCGCCGGATCCGCCACCAGCGCGAGCTCCTCGAAACGGGCGGCGGCGGTGGCGATCTGGCCCCGCAGGTGGGCGAGCGGCGGTCCGTCGGCGAGGTTGGCGGCGTAGACCCCGCCGGGCTTGAGGGCCCTGCGCACGTCGTCGAGGAACTCGGTCGAGGTCAGGTGGGCCGGTGTCCGGGCCCCGCTGAACACGTCGGTGATCACGAGGTCGGCCCAGCCGTCCGGCACCTTGGCGAGGCCCTCGCGGGCGTCGGTGGAGCGCACCCGTATGCGCGCGTTCGGATCCAACGGCAGTGCGCGTCGGACCAGTTGGACGAGGGTGCCGTCCCGTTCGACGACCTGCTGGGTGGAGCGGGGCCGGGTGGCGGCGACGTAGCGGGCGAGGGTGAGGGCGCCGCCGCCGAGGTGCACGGCGTGCACGGGCCGGCCGGGCGGGGCGACGAGGTCGATCACGTGCCCGAGGCGGCGCTGGTACTCGAAGGACAGGTACGCCGGGTCGTCCAGGTCGACGTGCGACTGCGGGGCCCCGTCGATCACCAGGGTCCAGGCCCGGGCCCGCTCGCGGTCGGGGATCAGCTCGGCGAGCCCACCGTCGACGCTCTCGACGACGGCTTCCGCACCGGCCTGTCTGCGCCGGCCGCCCTTGGACTTTCCCATGGGGCCATTATCGGGGTGGGCTGTTAAGCAGGACGTACGCTCCGTCGGCCCGGCATGCGGGGACGCGGACGCGTACAGGCGCCGGGGGGTGGTTCAGCGGCAGCCGCGGCCGGGGGGCGTCGGCGGCAGGTGACCGGGGGCTGGCCAGGGCGGCTCAGCGGCGACCGGCCGGGGGCTGGCCGGGGCGGCTCAGCGACAGCCGGCCGGGACCGTCAGCAGCAGGTGGCCGAGGCGGCTCAGCGGCAGCCGGCCGGGGTCGTCAGCAGCAGGTGGCCGGGGCGGCTCAGCGACAGCCGGCCGGGACCGTCAGCAGCAGGTGGCCGAGGCGGCTCAGCGGCGGCCGGCCGGATGCGCCTCAGCGGCAGCTGTCCGCCGCCTTGATCATCCGGGCGGCCTCCCCCAGGGCCTCGCGCAGCACCGCCGGATCGGTCGCGAGGTCCGCCTCGCCGGGCGGCAGCAGCCAGTCCGAGCCCGCCACGGGAGGCTCGGGTGCCAGGGTCTGTCCGCGCCCGTCGGTCTCCGTGCAGGTGCTGCCCGGCACGTCCCACCCGGCGGCCGTCCCCGGCGGCACCAGGAAGCCCAGGGTGTCACCGCCGTCGTCGTGCAGCACGGGTCCCACCGCGTCCCCCGGCCCGCGCCGCAGGATGTCGACCGCCTCCAGCCCCTGCCGCGCCGGCACCCTCACCACATCGCAGCCGGCCGCCGGTGTACCCGGCGGCGTACGAGGATCGTTGATCCGGCTGGTGTCCATCCCGGCCTCCACCACGAAAACCCCTGCTTGGACGAGCGGTCGGGAGTCGGGGGCCTCCCGGTCCGCGATGTTCAACGCGGCAGGGTGTCAACGGCTACGGCGGAAGTCAGCCGCAAAGGATGGCACTTCATGGCAGATCACGGATGAGATATCCGGTTTGTAGCCAAACCCAGCGTGGCGACTCCATCACAGCAGGTACGTTCTTGCCCGCCGGACACGGGGCACCCATGCGGACAACTCGCACCAAGTCGCCTTGAGTCCGGCATGGTTCGACGGTTCGCACGGGAGGACCCGGCCATGGCGTCGTCAACGGTGACCTCGTCTCAACCCCACCGGCCACCACGGCCGAACCTCGTCTTCCGGCGACTGCGCGGACAGCGCTCGCCGGCCGAGTTCGCCGCGGTGATCCGCCGGGCCGGGCTCGAGATCGGCGAGCAGGTCAGCTGTGACGCGCGGTACATCGGCCGGGTCGAGGCGGGCGAGATCCGCTGCCCCAACTACGCGTACGAACGGGTGTTCCTGCACATGTACCCAGGCCGCACACTCACCGACCTGGGGTTCGCGCCCCGCTCGTCGGTACGCGGACGGCGGGCGCGCGACACCGAGGACGCGCCCCTGACGCGCACCGCGAACCCGGCGAACGCCACGAGTGAGACCAGCGGGGCGTGCGAGCCGTATGAAACGCGGAACCCGTACGACCCGTACCACCCGCACGACACCTACGAGGAGAGCGACGTGCTACGTCGCGCGTTCATGACCGGCGGAGGCGCCACGGTGGCCGCCGCCTCACTGGGGCCTGTCGGCCTCGCCCGCGACGCCTCGGCAGCACAGCGCCCCGTGCACCGCGCCGGGGCGAGCGACGCGGGCGCCCTGGAAGAAGCCGTCCGCCGGATCCGGCTGCTCGACGACCGGCACGGGGCGGACGGCCTCTACCGCCGCGCCGCCGCGCCGCTGCGCGCCGCCTACGCCCTGCTGGACGCCGGGACGACCCGGCAGACCACGGCGGACCGGCTGTACTCCGGTGCCGGGGAACTGGCCATCTCCGTGGGCTGGCTGGCCCACGACTCGGGGCGCTTCGACGACGCCCGCTCGCACTACGCGGAAGCCCTCGCGACCGCCCGGATGACCGGCGACCCGGGCCTTGAGGCGCACGCCTTCTGCAACACGGCGTTCCTCGCGCGCGACGCGGGCCGGCCCCGCGAGGCGGTCCGTGCGGCCCAGGCCGCGCAGCGCGTCGCCCGGCCGGTGGGATCGGCCCGGCTGATGTCGCTGCTCGCGCTGCGCGAGGCGGGCGGTTGGGCCGGACTGGCCGACCGCGTCGGCTGCGAACAGGCACTGGCCCGGGCGCAGGCCTTCTTCGAGCGGGGCCCCTCGGACGCCGACCCCGAGTGGATGACCTTCTACGGGGAGGCCGAACTGGAGGGCCTGGAGGCGCAGTGCTGGTCCACGCTCGGCGACTGGCCCCGGGCGGCACGGCACGCGCGGCGCGCCGCCGAGCTGCAGGATCCGCACTTCACGCGGAACATCGCCCTCTACACGGCGGAGCTGGCGGACGACCTCGCGCGCGGCGGCCTGCCGGACGAGGCGGCGGTGGCGGGGATGCGGGTGCTGGATCTCCTGGAGGAGGTCCAGTCGTCCCGCGTCCAGACCATGCTGGCGGCGACCGCGCGGGTGCTGCTGCCGCACCGCAGGGCCTCCGGGGTGTCGGCGTTCCTGGAGCGGCACGCCTCGGCGCCGCGGACGGCCTGAGGGACTGTCGCGGACGTCACGCCCGCCGCGCGACGTCCGGCAGGTCCTGGGCGAGGTGCCCCAGGTCGTTCCAGCTCTCGATCGCCGGCTCCCCGTAGGCCCAGCCCAGCACCGACAGCGACGTCGGGTTCAGCCGGATCCGGGCCGCGAAGTCGATCGGCAGGCCGAGCCACCGCGCCCCGATGGAGCGCAGGATGTGCCCGTGGGCGAAGACCAGGACGTCGCGGTCCTCGGAGCGGGCCCAGGAGACCACCTCGTCGGCCCGGGCCGTGACCTCCGCGAGGGACTCCCCGCCCGGGACACCGTCGCGCCAGATCAGCCAGCCGGGCCGGACGGCCTGGATGTCCGCGGGGGTCATGCCCTCGTACGACCCGTAGTCCCACTCCAGCAACGCGTCCCAGGTACGCGCGCGGTCGCCGAAGCCGGCCAGTTCGCAGGTCTCACGCGCGCGTGCCAGCGGGCTGGTGCGCACCTCGACGCCGCCCAGGCCCTCGTACGGGGCCCGGTGCAGGCGCTCGCCGAGCAGCTTCGCGCCGCGCCGGCCCTCCTCCAGGAGCGGCACGTCGGTCCTGCCCGTGTGCTTGCCGGACAGGGACCACTCGGTCTGTCCGTGGCGGGCCAGCAGGATGCGCGCGGGCATGGGTCACCTTTCCGGAAGAACAACGCAGGAAGAACTACGCAAGGGGAACTCCTCCATCATCGCGCACGCCCCCCGTGGGCAACCCGGGGGGCGATCTCTGCGTCTTTGAGGGCCGGAGGCGCCCCCCGGGGCGGGCGCGCACGCCGTAAAGTGGCACGGCCGAACGGGCTACGCGTGACGACGAAGGGGGAGGACGATCGGATGCAGCACACCGAGACACCGGGCACCGAGGCGGCGGCCCCCGCGCCCAGGCTGCGCTGGTGGACCGAGCTGCCGCTGATCCTGCTGGTGTACGCGTGCTACTCGGCCGGCCGGCTCCTCGCCCGCGGCGACGTCTCCGGCGCCGTCGACCACGGTCTGACGATCCTGCGCTTCGAGCAGGGGCTGTACCTCAACTTCGAGCACCCCCTCAACCGTCTCTTCACGCGCGAGGCCTGGATAGGCATACCCGCTGACTTCTGGTATGCGTCGCTGCACTACCTGGTCACTCCGGCCGTCCTGGTGTGGCTCTTCCGCTCCCGGGCCGTGCGGTACCGCGCCGCGCGGACCTGGCTGATGACGTCCACCCTGATCGGCCTGATCGGCTTCACCCTGCTGCCGACCTGCCCGCCCCGGCTCCTCGACGCGAGCCACGGTTTCGTGGACACGATGGCGCAGTACAGCTCCTACGGCTGGTGGGGCGGCGCGGCGAGCGCACCACGCGGCATGGGGGACATGACCAACCAGTACGCGGCCATGCCGAGTCTGCACGTGGGCTGGGCCCTGTGGTGCGGCGTGATGCTGTGGCGCTTCGGCGGTTCGCGCATGACGAAGACGGCCGCCGTGGCCTACCCGCTGATCACGACGATCGTGGTCATGGGCACCGCCAACCACTACTTCCTCGACGCGGTCGCGGGCGCGGCCGTCATGGGCGTCGGGCTGCTGCTGGCCCCCGTCGTGATGCGCGCCGCGGACCGGGTCAAGGCACAATTCGTGCCGTCGGCCGCACCGGTCGCGGCGGACTCCTCCGCCTCGGATTCCGCACCGGTCGCGGGGGACTCCTCCGCCGCGGGTTCCTCGATTGTCAGTGCCGGATGCCAGACTTCCGCGGGTGAGCGAATTCCACGGCAGCGCGAGTCGCGGTTCGAAGACGGAGCCGAGTCGGGTGCCTCTCCCAAGGACGCGGGGGACGGCGCTCCGGATAGGGGTCTCCCCTGCTCGAGCGCAGTCGAGAGCTTGGGGAAGGCTCGCTGAGCTGCGCGGCGACGTACCCGCGAAGGCGCTGGACGCCCGCGCCTTGGCGGCGCTGGCCGCCAACCCCGGTTGTGCGCGGCGCGCGATCCTCGACGGCGCCGGGGTGAACAAGGCGGCGCTGGCGAGCGCGCTGGGCGCGCCGTCGGCCTTCGGGCAGTCGCAGTTCGCGCTCACCCGGGGCAATGCCTTCGAGGCGAAGGTCAAGGCCGACGGCGGCGCGGAGCTGCTGCGGCTGGTGCACGACAAGCTCGACCGGTCCGCCGAACCGCCCGCCGACGCGCGCGTGCCCGACCTGACGGCGGCCGGTCCCCGGGGGCGCACGGCCCGTACGGAGCTGGAGCTGCGGGAGGCCGCCGCGCACCCGGGCGCGTGGACGCTGCTCGACCATCCGATGCTCGCGCTGGACGTCGCGGGCTCCCCCGCGTTCCTGGAGCCGGACGCGGTGGTGGTGCATCCGGACGGCAGCTGGACGGTCGTGGAGATCAAGTCCTTCCCCCTGCTGGACGGTTCGGCGGACCCGGCGAAGGTCGGGGCGGCGGCCCGGCAGGCGGCGGTGTACGTGCTGGCGCTGGAGGAGGTCGCGGCCCGTCTCGGCGCGGAGGGGGCTCCGGCACCGCGGGTGCGGCACCGGGTGCTGCTCGTCTGCCCCAGGGACTTCTCCAATCTGCCGGCCGCGTCCGCCGTCGACATCCGCAAGCAGCGGGCGGTGACGGCCCGCCAGCTGGCCCGGCTGACCCGCATCGAGGACATCGCCGACGCGCTCCCCGAGGGCACGTGCTTCTCGCCCGAGCTGCCCGCCGAGGAGTTGACGGCGGCTGTGGAGTCGGTCCCGGCGACGTACGCGCCCGAGTGCCTGTCCGCGTGCGAGCTGGCCTTCCACTGCCGGGCCCGGTCCCGCCAGGAGGGCGCGGTGACCGCGCTCGGGCGTCCGCTGCGGGCGGAGCTGGGCGGCCTCACGACGGTCGAGGACGTCCTCGCGGCCGCGCGCGGCGAGGCGGGCGATCCCGACGACCCGGCCGTGGCGGCCCTGCGGCGGGCTGCCGCCCTGCGCGCCGAGGCACTGGAGGCGGCGTGTCGCTGATCTCCACCCTGGCCCGCCTCGAAGCCGTCAGCACGGGCCGTGCCCAGCCCGCCGCCACCGTCCGGCACCGGCATCTCGGCGACCGCCCGCTGGTGTTCGTGCCACTGATCACCGCCGGTGAGGCCGGTGCCCCGCTGGGCGCGCTGGTCGGCACCGACCGGGAGGCGCCGCGTCTGCTGGCCGTACCGCAGCCCCGCGACCGCGACCTCAGGTTCGCGTTCCTGGCCGAACTGGCCGATGTCGTGCTGCCGTACGTCGACTCCTACGCCGGAGCCGTGGAGGCCGCGGAGCGCACCGAGACCGACCCGGAGACCGGCAAGCGCGTCAAGGTCGAGGTCGACCTGTGCGCGGACGCGCCGCAGCTGATCGTGCCGAGCCGCGCGGGCATCGACCTGGTGCGGCTGCTCGGACGCTCGACGCGGTTCCGGCGTACGGCGGAGCAGGATCCGGAGGCTCCCTTTCCGGCGCCGCCGCGGGTGCCGCTGCTCGGGCGGTGGCTGACGCACTTCGGGGAGCGGGCCCGGGTGCCCGGCTCCTCGCTGCTGCTGGCGATGACCGACGTCCTGGGCCGGCACTGGGTGACCGGGCAGTCCACCCTGGAGGACCAGCATCTGGGCGCGCTGCTCGCCTGGATCGACCCGCCGCAGGGCGTCACCGGTGCCGAGGCCGCGCTGCGAGCCGAGCTGGAGCGGGACGCGCAGGGGCAGCTGACGTGCCCGCCCGCCGGCCCGGCGACCGACCCGGCCTTCGACAACAAGCTGCTCGCCCCGGCCATCGAGCGCTACGACCGGGCCCGCACCGCCCTCGCCGCCGCCGAGGACGGCTTGGAGGCCGACGACCGGCTGGGTGCGCTGAGCGCCGCCGAACGGGAGATCCGTGACCTGGTGCTCAGCCGCACCCGGCCCACCTGGGATGCGGTCTGGCGGGGGCTCGACCTGCTGCGGGAGCTGCCCGAGGGGGCGCGGGTCGAGGAGCGGTGGACCCGCGACCGCTGGTCGTTCACCGGACACCGCGACCGGGTGCTGGCCGGGGAGCCCCCGCAGCCGCGCCGCGACGACGCGGTCACCGCGGCGAACAAGCTCGCCACGCGCGAGCGCGAACAGGCCCGGCTGGAGGCGCAGGAGGCCCTCGACGACCCGCTGGTGATGGCGGGCCGGCGGCTGTCCGGGGAGGCGTTCGCGGGTGAGGTCACCGATGTCGTGATGGCGTACAGCGAGGGCAAGCGGCCCAGCCCGCGCCCGTTGGTCACGGTGCGCACGGACGACCGGCCGCATCTCGGCGACCGGACGAAGGTGTACCGGTCGCTGGGCGGGAAACCGCAGTCGGCCGAGTTCGTCGCGGACGAGGAGGACGGCGCGCTCGTCGTCCTGCGGGTCCTCGACAAGATGGGCCGCGGCAAGGAGCCCGAGCCGGGTTCGGTGCCGGAGAAGGGCGACCGGGTCTGCTTCACGCTCTTCGAGCACGAGCAGCGGGGCGGCGCGAAGCTGCCCGACCCGGAGGAGACGCCGTGGACGCACGGCGGGCCGCCCGGCGAGGCGGCCCTGGAGGCCGCCGATCCGGTGACCGAGGAGGATGTGCTGTGACCACGGTGTTCGACCCCTCGGCCGCAGCGGCCCAGGCCACCGACGCGATCCTGCACGACACGCTGCACGGCACCGCGCGCGGTGTCGTCGTGGACTCCCCACCGGGCGCGGGCAAGTCCACGCTGGTGGTCCGCGCGGCCCTGGAACTGGCCGAGGCGGGTCACCCGCTGATGGTGGTCGCGCAGACCAACGCCCAGGTCGACGACCTGGTCCTGCGGCTCGCCGAGAAGAACCCCGAGCTGCCGGTGGGCCGGCTGCACAGCAGCGACTCCGACCCGTACGACAAGGCGCTCGACGAGCTGCCGAGCGTGCGCAAGTCGGCCAAGGCGGGTGACCTGGCCGGGCAGGCCGTGGTCATCTCGACGGCGGCGAAGTGGGCGCATGTGAAGGTCGACGAGCCGTGGCGGCACGCGATCGTCGACGAGGCGTACCAGATGCGCTCGGACGCGCTGCTCGCCGTGGCCGGGCTGTTCGAGCGGGCGCTGTTCGTGGGCGACCCGGGGCAGCTCGACCCGTTCGCGATCGTCGGCAGCGAGCAGTGGGCCGGTCTCACGTACGACCCCTCGGGCTCGGCGGTGACGACCCTGCTGGCGCACAACCCGGACCTGCCCCAGCACCGGCTGCCGGTCTCCTGGCGGCTCCCGGCCTCCGCGGCGCCCTTGGTCTCGGACGCGTTCTACCCGTTTACGCCGTTCCACAGCGGCACCGGCCCCGGTGACCGGAGCCTGGCCTTCGGCGTGCCGTCGGACGGCTCGGGCCCCGACCGGGTGATCGACGAGGCGGCCGAGTCGGGCTGGGGGCTGCTGGAGCTGCCCGCCCGGCACACCCCGCGCACGGACCCGGAGGCGATCCGCGCGGTGGCGGCGGTGGTACGACGTCTGCTGGACCGGGCGGGGGCGGCGACCTCGGAGCGCTCCCCGGCCCCTTCCGCCCTCACCGCCGACCGGATCGCCGTGGGCACGGCCCACCGCGACCAGGCGGCCGCCGTCCGCGCGGCGTTGGCCGGCCTGGGCGTCACCGACGTGGTCGTGGACACGGCGAACCGGCTGCAGGGTCGTGAGTACGACGTCACAGTGGTCCTCCACCCCCTGTCCGGCCGCCCCGACGCCACGGCCTTCCACCTGGAGACGGGCCGCCTCTGCGTCCTGGCCTCCCGCCACCGGCACGCCTGCATCGTGGTCTGCCGAGCGGGGGTCACCGACCTGCTGGACGACTACCCGTCGACGGAGCCGGTGCAGCTGGGGACGGTGGTGAAGTTCCCGGACGGCTGGGAGGCCAACCACGCGGTGCTCGCGCACCTGGCGGAACACCGGGTCGCTTGGCGACCGTGACCGCCGCCCCCTGACGCACCTGCCCCCACCCGACCCACCGCCGACCGGAGGGCGGCACGCCGCCGGAGGCGGCCGATGAACACAGCCCGGACGGCTGGGAGGCCAACCACGCGGTGCTCGCGCACCTGGCGGAACACCGGGTCGCTTGGCGGCCCTGATCCGGCCGGAACACCGGGTCACTGGGCGGCGTCGATGTGGCCGGAACACGGCGTGTCCTGGGAGGCGTGACGAACGCCGGGTGGTGTGGCGGCCGTACCCACTACCGCGATGCCCACTTGCGCGCCCGCGAGACAATGGACGGTGGCCCACTCCACCGGGAGGGCCAGCGCGACGTACGAGGAGGAGAAGACATGGCGGAGTCCACGCCGCGTCGGAACGAATCGCGGCTACGCCCCGCGCCCCTGCTCTTCGAGCCTGCGGAGGCGGCCTCCGACCCTGAGCACTTCTTCGACCTGGAGTCGATCGACGACCCCCGGGCCCTGCTGGCCCGGGCGACGGAGCTGACGCTGGCGTTCCGGGCCGCGGCGGACCGGGCGGTGGAGTTCCAGGCGATGGCGGCGGCGCAGCTGGCCGATCCGCGCAGGTTCGACCGGCTGACGACCGCGGACATCGCCGAGCGGGCCGAGTGGACCGAGGACTACGCCAAGAAGATGGTCGAGTTCGGGCGGGACCTGATGCGGGGCGACGCCGAGGGCCGGGGCCCCGGCGACTCCGCCTGACACGGCACCGCAGGCCCCTTTCCCGATCACCTGGCATATGCCAGGCGGGCAAGATACTCCCTCCCACCCCCTCCTGTCCCGATTTTCCGCAACCCTCGGGAACCGGGCGCTCACGGCGGGTACACCTTGATGCCATGAGCAGCGCATGGAACGCCTCCGATGTCACCCCGGACGGGGCCGCCTGGCTCGCCTCGGCAGGAACGTATCCGCGAAGCACGCTCGCGCTCTGGGAGGAGCGGCCGGACGCCCCGGTCGTGCTGCCCTGCGGGTCGGTCTTCGACGTGGTCAGCGCGCCCGCGATGTTCGGCCGGCGGATGCTCGACCGACTGTGGGACGACGGCCCCGGCTCGGGCCCGGTCGCGCGGTTCCGGGGCCGGATGCTGCTGTTCGCCGCCCCCGGGACGGCTCAGCGGCTCCCCGCGCTGCTGGAGTGGGAGGAGTGGGGCGGCCGGGACAGCCGGGAAGCCACCCGTACGGACGCCGTACCGCCGCTGCTGTGCCACGGCACCGGCGACGCGGTGACCGTCCCGGCGCCGTCGAAGAGCATCTCCCTCACCGTCCGGGCACCATCGGAGAGCATCTCCCCCACGGTCCCGGCGCCATCGGAGAGCATCTCCCCCGCCGTCCGGGCGCCGTCGAAGAGCGCCTCCCCCGCCACTTCGCCGTCCGCCGGGGCCACCGCCCCCGACCGTTCCGCTTCGCGCTGGCTCGTCGCCCCGGACACCCGTCAGCCCTGGCTTCCCGGCCCCGAAGTACTGCTCTGGGCAGCCGTCCGGGCAGCCCGCTCGGCGGTGCGGATTTCGATTTTTCCTCCCGCCGACCAGGATGCTAAGGTCTACGACGTCAGCAGGCGCCGCTAGCTCAGTTGGTTAGAGCAGCTGACTCTTAATCAGCGGGTCCGGGGTTCGAGTCCCTGGCGGCGCACAGACGGTGATAGGGCCCCTCGCGAGAGCGAGGGGCCCTATCACGTTCTCCGAACAAGCCCGTCACTGCCCCACCGCGATCTTCACCGTCCACGCCCCCGAAGCCGTGCGCCCCTCCACTTCCACCCGCACTCCCTCCCCCGGCACCGTGAAGCTCTCCCCGATGCCGATGGGCGCGTCCGCGAGGGGCGGGTAGACGGAGTCCTCCCAGCACGCGTCGGTGCGCGGGTGGGCGTCGATCACCTCGATGGGCCCGCCCCCGGACTGCGCCCCGCCGCGCACCCGGTACACGAGCACCCCCTGCCGGCAGGCGGCCACGTCGTTGCCCACCGGGCCCCGCACCTCCAGGGCGAGCACACTGTCCGGCCCCGTCCGCACCACCGCGAGCTTGGTGCCCCGCCCGAGCCCGAAGGGCTGCGCCCCCGCGGCCCCCGTCGTCGGCATCCCCGCCCCCGCCGCCAGCGGCTCCAGGGTCAGCCGGGCGGGCCCGGCGTCCTGCACGCACCGCACCTGCCGCGGATCCAGCCAGCCCAGCTTCCACTTGTGCCAGGCGAAGAGGTCGGGGGCCAGTCCGAACTGGCTGCCCATCAGGTCCCAGTCGCCGACGTGCGTGTCCCAGTCGCCCTTGCCGTCCGCGGGGCGGTGGTACAGGTCGGGCAGGTCGAACACGTGCCCGGTCTCGTGGGCGAGGACGAGCCGGTCCGGCGGATGCTGTTCGAACACCGTGACGATCCGGCGCAGCTCGGTGCCGTCGGCCCGCAGCGGGCTGGTCAGGTTCACCACCTTGGTCGCGTCGGAGTCCACGCCCGGCGCGTCCGGGTCGGCGACGAAGTACACGACGTCGTAGCGCGAGAAGTCCACCCGCGGGTCGGCCACGGAGAGCGCGTCACGCAGGTACGCCGCCCGGTGCTCGGGCTTCCAGTCGCGCTGTATGGCGTACGCGGTGGACGGCTTCGGCATCTGGATCCAGTGCCGCAGCGCGTGCGGGCGCAGCGTGAAACGGCCGTAGGACGCGCGTTCGAAGAAGTGGGTGGTGGCCGGGAAGTGGTCCGCGGTCAGCTCCTGCGGCGTGGTCAGCGGGTAGGCGTCGGGGAAGGACAGGAAGACCATCACCGCGTTCAGGGACCGGGCCGGGCGCGGATAGGCGGCGTTCCAGGTGTCCAGGCCCTCCGAGTGGTGGGCGTCGGTCCGGGTCAGGGCGCAGGGCGTGGCGGAGTCGAGCCCTGCCGCCGAGGGACCGGCACCGAGGGAGGTGGCGGCGAGCGCGGACATGGTGGTGAACACGGCCGCGGTACTGCGCAGTCGGGCGCGCGGAAACGGACGCGGCACGGGTACCTCCGGGTACGGTTCGCGGAACACCGCACCCAGCCTGTGATGATTTGTCGTACCGCGCCCTGTTTGCCTGCACCGGTCGGGTGAAGGGGCCGAAAAATCACGGAAGCCGACACCCCCGAAGCACTCACAGAACGTCACAACTGGTCGGGGGCCTGAAGAAGCCGTCCAGGTGCGCGCAGAAACGATCTGGCAGAAGGGCCGGTTGGCCGGGGAGACTGGACACCGGCTGGAAGGCCCTGGGGCCAGCCTCTATGATCGGCACACTTTCCTGACCTTTCCTGCACGAACAGAGATCGAATACATGCGGGAGCGAGCGGTGAGCGGAACCTCCGAAGGGCCGGCGCCCGCGGCAGACCTGGACCGGCCGGTCGTCACAGAGAGTGAGATCGACACGTCTCCCCGTACCGAGCCCCCGTCCCGGCAGCCCTACCGCTCGGTCTTCACGGCCGCCCCGCTCGCCATGGCGGTCGTGGACCGCGAGGGCACGGTCGCCAGCGCCAACGACGCGCTCGCCGCGCTGCTCGGCGGCAGCCCGGACTCACTGGCCGGGTCCGTCGCCGCCGACCTGGTCGACCTCTCCTCCGACGCCCGCACCTGGCACGCCTACCGCGAGGTGCTGCGCGGACGGCAGTCCCGGCTGCGCTGCACGCGCCGGCTCAAGCACCCGGACGGGCACTCGCTGTGGGTGCAGGTGACGGTCGCCCCGCTGCCCGCCGAAGACGGTGTGCTGCTGTCGGTGGCCGACATCAGCGCCCGCCGGGAACTCCAGGCCCGGTTGCGGCACTTGCAGATGCACGACCCGGTGACCCGGCTGCCCAACCGCACCCTGTTCTTCGAGCGGCTGTCGGCCGCGCTGGAGGCGGAGTCGTACGAGCAGAGCGGCACGGGCCGGATCGGGCTGTGCTACCTGGACCTGGACGGCTTCAAGGCCATCAACGACACCCTCGGCCACCGCGTCGGGGACCGGCTGCTGGCCGCCGTCGCCGAGCGCCTGACGCGCTGCGCGGACGAGGCCGGCCAGACGCGGACCAGCATCCCGCTGGTGGCCCGGCTGGGCGGTGACGAGTTCGCGCTGCTCGTCGAGGACTCCACCGGCACCGAACAGCTGGCCGAGCTGGCCGAGTCGGCGCTGCGGGCGGTCCAGGACCCGTTCGACATCTCCGGGCAGCGGCTGTCGGTCTCGGCGTCGATCGGCGTCGTGGAGCGGCACGCGGCCGGCACCACCCCCACCGCTCTGATGCAGGCCGCCGACACGACGCTGTACTGGGCGAAGGCCGACGGCAAGGCCCGCTGGACGCTGTTCGACCCGGAGCGCAACGCGCACCGCATGACCCGCCAGGCCCTCGCCTCCACGCTCCGGCCGGCCATCGACCGGGGCGAGTTCCGGCTGGAGTACCAGCCGCTGGTCGGCATGGAGGACGACCGGCTGCACGGGGTCGAGGCCCTCATCCGCTGGAACCATCCCCAGTTCGGCGTACTGACGCCGAATCGGTTCATCGGACTCGCGGAGGAGGACGGTTCGATCGTCCCGCTGGGCCGCTGGGTGCTCCGTACGGCGTGCGGGCAGGCCCGTCGGTGGCAGCTGGACCACCCGGACGAGCCGCCGATCTTCGTCAGCGTGAACGTGGCGGTGCGGCAGGTCTGGGACTCGGACCTGGTGGCGGACGTGGCCGAGACCCTGGCCGAGACCGGGCTCGCCCCGCATCTGCTCCAGCTGGAGCTGACCGAGTCGGCCGTGATGGGCTCGGCGGGGCGCCCGCTCCAAGCCCTGAAGGCGCTCAGCGACATGGGCGTGCGGATCGCCATCGACGACTTCGGCACCGGCTACTCGAACCTGGCGTACCTGAGCCGGCTGCCGGTGTCGGTGCTGAAGCTGGACGGGTCCTTCGTACGCGGCTTCCAGTACGACGACCGGGAGGCGGCCGCTCGTGCCAACCCGGCCGACGAGGTCGTGGTCGAGGCGATGATCCAGCTCGCGCACCGGCTCGGGCTGACCGTCACGGCCGAGTGCGTGGAGACCTCGGCGCAGGCGACGCGGCTGCGGAGCATCGGGTGCGACACCGGACAGGGCTGGCTGTACTCCCGTCCGGTGTCGCCGGACCGCATCTCCGAACTGCTGGGCACGCCGGACGTTCAGGCGGGCGTCGGCAACCCGTAGGCGTCGGCGATGAGTTCGTAGGAGCGCAGGCGGACGTCCCCGCCGTGCGCGTTGGCCGTGATCATCAGCTCGTCGGCGCCGGTGCGCTTGGCGAGGTCGTCGAGGCCCGAGCGGACCTCGTCGGGGGTGCCGTGGATGACGTTGGCGTTCCAGGAGTCGACGAAGTCGCGCTCCATGGGGCTGAATTCGTAGGCCTCCGCCTCTTCGGGGCTGGGCACGAGGCCGGGGCGGCCGGTGCGCAGCCGGACCATGCTGAGAGCCGCCGCCAGCACCTGCCTACGGGCCTCCTTCTCCTCGTCGGCGGCGAGCGCGGAGACGCCGATGAGGGCGTACGGCTCGTCGAGCACGGCGGAGGGCTGGAAGGACTCCCGGTACAGGTCCAGCGCCGGGACGGTGTTCTGCGCCGAGAAGTGGTGGGCGAAGGCGAACGGCAGCCCGAGGGCACCGGCGAGGCGGGCGCTGAAGCCGGAGGAGCCGAGCAGCCACAGCGGCGGGCGGTGCGGGGACTGGACGCCGCCGGGGGACGTGGCCTGCACCGGGCCGGGGACCGCGTGGATGCGGCGGTACGGGTGCCCGTCGGGGAAGTCGTCGTCGAGGAAGCGGGTCAGCTCGGCGAGCTGCTGCGGGAAGTCGTCGGCGCCCTCGTTCAGCCGTTCCGTGCGGCGCAGGGCGGCGGCCGTGGCGCCGTCCGTGCCGGGGGCCCGGCCGAGGCCGAGGTCGATCCGGCCCGGAGCCATGGCCTCCAGCGTGCCGAACTGCTCGGCGATCACGAGCGGGGCGTGGTTGGGCAGCATCACACCGCCCGAGCCGAGCCGGATGCGGTCGGTGTGGGCGGCGAGGTGGGCCAGGATCACGGCCGGGGACGAGGAGGCCACGCCCGGCATGGAGTGGTGCTCGGCGACCCAGTACCGGTGGAAGCCGCGGTGCTCCGCGAGGCGGGCCAGGTCGACGCTGGTGCGCAGGGCGTCGGAGGCGGTGCGGCCGGCCCCCACGGTGACCAGGTCCAGTACGGAGAGGGGGACCGGGGCACTGCCCTGTGCCGCGCCGCGTATCTCGTCGCCGCGTGTCTCGTCTGCCGCCACGGTGGGGTGCCTCCTGCTGTGTGCCGGTGCTGTCGTCGTTCCGGCTCTAACAGGGGACTGTCTCCGGTTATTCCCGGCCGCTGCGCCCGGGACCGTCAGGCGGCCTGCTCCCAGTCGCTGCGGGTGCTGTCCTGCGGGGGCGTGCGCTGCGCCTTCTCGCGGGCTCGCAGGACGGTCCACGCGAGGGCGGCCAGGCAGGTGAACCACCAGGGCAGCGGCCACACGGCACCCCACCAGCGGAGGCGGGGGTGGAGGGAGGCGTCCGCGGCGGCCGAGGCCATGGCCGCGGCCAGGCTCCAGCACAGCAGGCGCCCGGACAGCTGGACAGCGCTTGCAGAGGATCTGAACGGGCCCGATTCGGCCATCGGAGAGTCCTTCACGGCATGACTGGCTGCGGACGTGGTCAGTGTGCACGCGATGGACAGCAGAAGGGGAACGCGCTTTCGGTCAACCCGCGTGTCGCCCGATGCGGCGGAGTTGAGCATTCCTCAGCATTGAGCGGGGAGTTGGAGCATGTATGCCCCACTGTGCACCGAAGAAGGGGTAGGACCGATTCCGGCCCACATGGAGGACGCGTTCGAGGGCACGGCACCCGTTTTCGGCCGCACCGGGGCACTCGGACTTCATGAGGAATGGTGCGTACCGGGTGGCGCGAGCGGCCGGATGCCTCAGAGCGACGTTCGCACCTCCTCTTCGCCCCCCTGCGGGTCTGCCGCAGGGGGGCGAAGAGCAGGCTTGCCGTCTCACACCTGGACGATCGGCTCCCGTGTGAAGAGCGCCCCCAGTTCCGGCGCGTTCACCCGCCGGTCCGCCAGGCGCAGGCCCTCCCAGACCGTGACCTGGTTGGCGGTGAGGATCGGCTTGCCGAGTTCCTTCTCCAGGGCCGGGATGTGGGCCGCGGTGTGCAGGGCCGTGTCGGGCAGGAGGAGGGCCTCGGCGTCGGGGTGGTCGGAGTTGCGGGCGAGGGCGAGGAGTTCGGCCTCGCCCCACGTGCCGACCTCGGCGGCCGTGATGATGCCGGAGCTGTTCACCGACACGACCTCCACGTCGGCCGCGCGCAGGAACTCGGCGAAGAGCTGCGCCACGTCCTCCGGGTACGTCGCTCCGATCGCGACCCTGCGCGCCCCGAGCTCCCGCACCGCGTGCGCGAACGCGAAGGACGTGGACGAGGCCGGCAGCCCGGCGGTCTGGGCCAGGGCGCGGACCTGCTCCTGCGCGCCGTCCCAGCCGTAGACGAAGCTGCCGCTCGTGCAGGCCCACACCACGGCGTCCGCACCGGCGTGCCGCAGTTCCTGGACGCCCGCCGCGAGCCGGCCGGCGGAGCCCATCTCGAGCAGCGCGTCCACCCGGTGCGCGTCCTCACCGATGTCGGTGTGCACCAGGTCCACCCGGACGTCGCTGCCCAGCAACTGCTCGATGCGCGGATAGTCGTCCTCGGCGGAGTGGCCCGGGTAGAGAAATCCCAGTGCTGTCATGTCCAGCCTTCCTGCTGCTGCTCTTCTTCCGGCAGTACGGGACCGGGGTCCACCCCCGGTACTGCGGGACCGGAACGCGCCGCCGGATTGATCAGCGCTTGGTACGGTCCCACCGCACGGGTACCCAGTCGGCGCAGTGCCGCCCACATCGTCACTTGGTTGGCCGAGATCACAGGGATGCGCAGCTCGGCCTCCAGCTGGGGGATCACGTCGTACGTGGGCAGGTTGGTGCAGCTGATGAACAGCGCGTCGGCGTCGCCGCGGACGGCCTGCCGGGCCATGTCCACCACCTCCCGGTAGGGGACCTTCCAGATGTGCCGGGTCAGCCCCATGAAGGCGCAGCCGGAGATCGTGACGCCGGCCTGGGCGACGTAGGCCTCCAGCGACTGCGTCACCGAGACCGTGTACGGCGTCACCAGCGCCACCCGGCGTACGTCCAGCTCCACCAGGGCCTCCAGCAGCGCGCCGGAGGTGGTGATCGCCGGGACGGCGCCGGCCCGGCTCATCGCCTCGCACATCGCCCGCTCGCCCATCATGCCGCCGACGAAGCTGCCCGACGTACAGGCGTAAGCGATCACCTCGGGGGCGATGGCGTTGAGCGTGCGGACCGCCTCGCTCAGCGTCTCGTGCTCACTGACCAGCCGGGCCAGGTCGAGACTGACCTCGACCGGCACGAACGGTGTGCGGGTCATATGGAGCGAGACGTCGTCCGGCACCCAGCGCCACAGCTCGCGGTCGAGTGCGAAGTCGAAGGGGGCGACGACGCCGACCCCGCGCTGCGGGCTGGGCCCGCCGAGAAATGAGACGTCCATGGCAGGCACCGGCCTCACGCTGGGCAAGAGTGTGCAACGGATCGTGGGAACGCCCGTGTTGACGACGGTAGGTTCGGGTGCGAGCGTGGTCAATCCGCCCGGATCACTCCTTGGTCAACACCGGGTTAACTCGTCGTCACCGGCAAGCCCCCCGCGGCGGGCCGGCACCGCCGTACGGCTGGAGAAACGGCTGCTCATGCCCACCCCCACCCTGCTCGTCCTGGACGCCGAACCCCTCCCCCGCCTCGGCCGCCTCACCGGCCGCGCCCGCATCGAACACACGGACGCGGCGGGGCTCGCCGAGCGCCTCCCGCGCGCGGATGTACTCCTGGTGTGGGACTTCACCTCGCGCGCCGTGCGGGACGCGTGGCCCGGCGAGGGTCCGCGGCCACGCTGGGTGCACACGGCGAGCGCCGGCGTGGACCATCTGATGTGTCCGGAACTGGCCGCTTCCCACACGGTGGTGACGAACGCGCGCGGCATCTTCGACCAGCCGATCGCGGAGTACGTCGCCGCGCTCGTGCTGGCGATGGCCAAAGACCTGCCGAGGACGCTGGAGTTGCAGCGGGAGCGGACCTGGCGGCACCGCGAGTCGCTCAAGATCGCCGGGGGCCGGGCCGTGGTGGTGGGCTCGGGGCCGATCGGCCGGGCGATCGCGCGCACGCTGGGGGCGCTGGACATCACGACCGCGCTCGTGGGCCGCGCTGCGCGCTCCGGCGTGCACGGCCCGGAGGACCTGGACCGGCTGCTGGCCCGCGCCGACTGGGTGATCGCGGCGGCGCCGCTCACGGAGGAGACGCACGGGATGTTCGACGCCCGCCGCTTCGGCCTGATGCAGCCGTCCGCCCGGTTCGTCAACATCGGCCGCGGCCAGCTCGTCGTCGAGGACGCGCTCGCCGAGGCGCTGGCCGAGCGCCGGATCGCGGGCGCCGCCCTCGACGTCTTCGAGGCCGAACCGCTGCCCGCCGAGAGCCCGTTGTGGCAGGCCCCGGGCCTGATCGTGTCCCCGCACATGAGCGGCGACACCATCGGCTGGCGCGACGAACTCGGCGCCCAGTTCGTGGAGCTGTACGAACAGTGGGCGGCTGGGGAGCCGTTGAAGAACGTGGTCGACAAGCAGCGTGGGTACGTACCTGGTCACTGACGTTCCTGGGAGGGTGCATGACCGAGCTCACCGAGCTGACCGCCGTACGGCTCCTCGACGGCTACCGCAAGGGCGAGTGGGGGCCCGTGGAGGCGACACGGGCGGCGCTGGAGCGGGCCGAGGCGATCCAGCCGGAGGTGAACGCCTTCGTCCGGCTGACCGCCGAAGAGGCTCTGGAGCAGGCCCGGGAGTCCGAGGAGCGATGGCGGCGCGGTGAGCCACGGGGTCTGCTCGACGGGGTGCCGGTCACCGTCAAGGACATCCTGCTGCAGCGCGGGGCGCCGACCCTGCGCGGGTCGAGGGCCGTGGATCCGGCGGGGCGGTGGGACGAGGACGCGCCGTCCGTGGCCCGGCTGCGCGAGCACGGGGCGGTGTTCATCGGCAAGGCGACGACGCCCGAGTTCGGCTGGAAGGGCGTGACGGACTCACCGCTCAGCGGGATCACCCGCAACCCGTGCGACCCCTCGCGCACCGCGGGCGGGTCCAGCGGCGGCAGTGCGGCGGCCGTGGCGCTCGGCGCGGGACCGCTGTCGCTGGGCACGGACGGTGGCGGCAGCGTCCGCATCCCGGCGTCGTTCTGCGGGATCTTCGCGCTGAAACCGACGTACGGGCGGGTGCCGCTCTACCCGGCCAGCGCGTTCGGCACGCTGGCGCACGTCGGGCCGATGACCCGGGACGCGGCCGACGCGGCGCTGCTGATGGACGTCATCGGCCACCCGGACTCGCGCGACTGGTCGGCGCTGTCCGCTCCGGCCGGTCCGTACACGGACGGTCTGGCGGGCGGGGTGCGCGGGCTGCGGGTGGCGTACTCGCCGTCGCTGGGCGGGCAGGTCGCGGTGCAGCCGGCGGTCGCGAGGGCGGTGCGGCGGGCGGTGGAGCGGCTGGCGGAGCTGGGCGCGTACGTCACGGAGAGCGACCCGGATCTGACCGACCCGGTGGAGGCCTTCCACACCCTGTGGTTCAGCGGGGCGGCCCGGGTGACGCAGCACCTGGGCCCGCACCAGCGGGAGTTGCTGGACCCGGGCCTGCGGGAGATCTGCGCGCAGGGGGCCCGCTATTCAGCACTGGAGTATCTGGCCGCGGTGGACGTGCGGATGGACCTGGGACGCCGGATGGGCCGCTTCCACGACGCCTACGACCTGCTCGTCACGCCGACCATGCCGCTCACGGCGTTCGAGGCGGGCGCCGAGGTGCCGAAGGGATCCGGCCATCGGCGGTGGACCGGCTGGACCCCGTTCACCTACCCGTTCAACATGACGCAGCAGCCCGCGGCGAGCGTGCCGGTCGGCGCCGACGCGGACGGTCTGCCGATCGGGCTGCAGCTCGTGGCCGCCCGGCACCGGGACGATCTGGTGCTGCGGGCGGCCCACGCGCTGTACGAGGCCGGGGTGGCTTCCGCCGGCCGGCCTAGGCCCTCCGGAAGCTGAGCGACTCCCCCGCCGCTCCCGACCTCCACAGGTCGTTGCACGCCTCGGCCATGGTCTCCAGGCCGTCGACGACCTGGCCCCAGACGATGCCGGGGACCCAGCCGACATCGCCGTTCAGCAGCAGGTTGTTGCGCTCGTAGAACAGGGCCAGGTCGACGAGCGTGGTCCCGGCGCGGACCTCGCGGTCGTAGCCGTAGGACTTGGTCCCCAGCTCCGCCCCGGCGAAGGTGAAATAGCACAGATCGCCGGGAATGGGGGTGATGGTCGGGTTTTCCAGTGGTGGCTCGGTTTGGGCGAAAGGCGGGAAAAGGGCGTAGATCTCGTTGCGTGCGTACTTCGCGTGGTAGACGTCGCCGGCCAGCGGGAGGGAATCCCAGACGGCCGCGCAGGTGATGGGCGCGCGGTCGTCCAGCAGCCTGGCCGTGCAGGTCACGTCGCGCTTGACCAGCGAGACTTCGATGTAGCGATCAGCCATGCCCTCCATGGGAGTGCCCACCGCCGCTCAGGTCAAGAGCGCACGGGGTAAGTGCGGGGCTTGAAAAGACCGGAATAACTCGGAGGCGGTCGGGTAGCTGCGCGCCCATGGCTCCACCACAGAGAAGCCCACACAGAAGCACCACACGAAGTCCCGAACCCATATCCGGGCCCTCCTCCGGGCCCGCACGCCGGTCGCTGCTCGCGGGGGTCGCGGCGCTCGGCGCGCTGGGCGCCGCCGGATGCAGCAGGGTCGCCACCGCGTCGGACGTCAAGGGCGGCGATCTGCTCGACCGGCTCCGTGCGGCGGGCGTCGTCCGCCTCGGCATCGCGGGCGAGATCCCGTTCGGCTTCATCGACAAGAACGGCGAACTGACCGGCGAGGCGCCGGAACTGGCCAAGGTGATCTTCAAGCGGCTCGGCGTCGACCGGGTGCAGCCCGTTCCGACCGAGTTCGGCTCGCTCATCCCGGGCCTGAACTCCCAGCAGTTCGATGTCGTGGCCGCCGGGATGTACGTCAACCCCGAGCGCTGCGAGCAGGTCATCTTCGCCGACCCCGACTACCAGATGCTCGACTCGTTCATCGTGCGCAAGGGCAACCCGAAGGGGCTGCACAGCTACAAGGACGTCGTCGCGAAGAAGGCCAAGTTCGCCACCGGGACCGGCTACGCCGAGATCCAGTACGCCGTCGAGGCGGGGTACGAGGAGAGCGAGATCCTGATCGTCCCGGACCAGGTCGCGGGTCTGAACGCGGTCGAGGCGGGGCGCGTGGACGTGTTCGCCGGTACGGCGCTGACCACCCGTGAGGTGGTGAAGAAGTCCGCCAAGGCGGAGGCGACCAAGCCCTTCACACCGATCGTGGGCGGCAAACCGCATGTCGACGGAGGCGCCTTCGCGTTCCGGCCGACCGAGACGAACCTGCGCGACGCCTTCAACGTGGAGCTGCGCAAGCTCAAGAAGAGCGGCGAACTGTTCCGCATCCTGCGGCCTTTCGGTTTCACCAAGGCCGAGATGACGGACATGACCGCGAAGGAGCTCTGCGGCGGATGACCTCGGGACTCTGGGAACTCGTACTCAAGGGTGTCTGGGTCACGATCCAGCTCCTCGTCTGCAGCGCCCTGCTGGGCGCCGCGGTGTCCTTCGTCGTCGGCGTGGCGCGCACCCACCGGCTGTGGATCGTCCGCTTCCTCGCGGGCGTCTACACCGAGGTGTTCCGCGGCACGTCGGCGCTGGTGATGATCTTCTGGGTGTACTTCGTGCTGCCCATCGCCTTCGGCTGGCAGCTGGTGCCGTTGTGGGCGGGCACCCTCGCGCTCGGCCTGACCTACGGGGCGTACGGCTCCGAGATCGTGCGCGGCGCGCTGAACGCGGTGGACCCGGCGCAGAAGGAGGGCGGGATCGCCCTCAGCTTCACGCCCTGGCAGCGGCTGCGGCTGATCCTGCTGCCGCAGGCCGTGCCGGAGATGATTCCGCCGTTCTCCAACCTGCTGGTCGAACTGCTCAAGGGCACCGCCCTGGTGTCCATCATGGGCATGGGTGACCTGGCGTTCAGCGGCAACCTGGTGCGCCTGGCACTCCAGGAGAGCGCGGAGATCTACACGATCGTGCTGCTGATCTACTTCGTGATCGCCTTCGCACTGACCCGCGGCATGCGCGGCCTGGAGCGCAAACTCAAGGCCGGCACGGGCAAGGCCGTCGGGAGCACGCCCGACCAGGAGCTGGACCGTCCGCAGACCACCGGTGTGGGAGGTGCAGTCGCATGAAGTGGGACTGGAGCGCTGTCAGCGGCTTCATGCCGTACTTCTGGGACGGTCTGCTGGTCACCGTGCAGATCCTGGCCCTCGGTTCGCTGATCTCGTTCGCGCTGGGCCTGGTGTGGGCGCTGCTGATGCGGATGCCCTCGCGCTGGGTGACCTGGCCGGTCGGCGTGGTCACGGAGTTCGTCCGCAACACCCCGCTGCTGGTGCAGCTGTTCTTCCTCTTCTACGTACTGCCCGAGTGGGGCCTGACCTTCTCGGCGCTGACGACCGGCGTCTTCGCGATCGGGCTGCACTACTCGACGTACACGATGCAGGTCTACCGGGCCGGTATCGAGGCCGTGCCGGTCGGCCAGTGGGAGGCGGCGACGGCACTGAACCTGCCGCTGCACCGGACGTGGTCCGCGGTGATCCTGCCGCAGGCCGTGCGCCGGGTCGTCCCCGCGCTCGGAAACTACGTCATCTCCATGCTCAAGGACACTCCGATGGTCATGGCGATCACGGTGCTGGAGATGCTCGGCCAGGCGCGCCTGTACTCGCAGGAGCACTTCCAGTTCACCGAGCCGCTGACGGTGATCGGCGTGGCCTTCATCGTCATTTCCTACCTGGCCTCCCTTGCCCTGCGAGCCCTGGAGCGACGCCTTGCCCACTGACACTCTCCCCAATCCCGGGACCGATCCCGAGAAGAACCCCGCCCAGAGCACCGGCGAGCTGATCCGGCTGGAGCAGGTCACCAAGCGGTTCGGGAGCAACACGGTCCTGGACCACCTGGACTTCTCCGTCGACGCCGGCAAGCACGTCACCCTGATCGGGCCGTCCGGATCCGGCAAGACGACGATCCTGCGGCTGCTGATGACCCTGCTCAAGCCCGACGAGGGCACGATCACGGTCGACGGGCAGCAGCTGTTCCCGGCCTCCGACAAGCAGGTCCGCGAGGTCCGCAAGAAGATCGGGATGGTCTTCCAGCAGTTCAACCTGTTCCCGAACATGACGGTGCTGCGGAACATCACCGAGGCGCCGGTAACCGTCCTCGGCATGTCGAAGGACGAGGCGGTGGAGCGGGCCAAGGGCCTGCTGGACATGGTGGGCCTGGCCGACAAGTGTGACGCGCACCCGGCCCAGCTCTCCGGCGGCCAGCAGCAGCGGGTGGCGATCGCCCGGGCCCTGGCGATGCGCCCGCAGGTGCTGCTCCTGGACGAGGTGACCTCCGCGCTCGACCCCGAGCTGGTCGCGGGCGTCCTCGACGTCCTCAGGGACATCGCCCGCTCCACGGACATCACGATGCTCTGCGTGACCCACGAGATGAATTTCGCCCGGGACATCTCCGACCAGGTGCTGATGTTCGATTCGGGCCGGATCATCGAGTCGGGATCGCCGGAGAAGATCTTCAGCGACCCGGAACTGGACCGGACACGGGAGTTCCTCAGCGCAGTGCTGTGACTACGGCCCGTGACCAGGCACAACATTCGACCCCTCGCGCGAGGGAGGACTGGGGCATGCTTCTGGCATATGCCAGAGTGTCATTGCCCCAGTCCGGGGCCCCTGGAATCTTGTCAACCCCCGCTCCCCGCAAGCCCTTTGCCGGTTAACCTGGAAGAGGTTCACTGACCGGATTACGGCCCTACAGCAAGCGCAGGGGGAGACCACCGTGGCGCTGAAGCACGAGCCGACCACCCCGTACCACTCGGCCCAGGAAGCCCTGCGCGTCCTGGAGACGGTGGCGCGCGGTTCCAGCGGTGTCACCGACGCCGAGATATCCCGGCACACCGGCATCACGCCGGAGCGGCTGACCGCGCTCCTGCGCATGCTGCGCCGCGAGGGCTACGTGGAGCAGATCGCCGAGGGCGCGTACGTCACGGGCGAGACCCTGGCCCGCCTCGGCTCCGCCCAGCACCGCGAGCAGGCCCTGCGCGACAAGCTCCAGCGCACCCTCGACCGGCTGCGCGACTCGGTCGGCGCCGCCGTCTACATGAGCCGGTACGTCGACGGCGAGATCAGCATCACCCAGTACGCCGACAGCCCGGCCGCGCCCAAGGTCAACGAGTGGGTCGACTTCCGCTCCTCGGCCCACGCCACGGCCATCGGCAAGAGCCTGCTCACCCAGCTCGACCACGCCGGGCGCCGCGACCACCTCGCCCGGCACAAGATGGCCCGCCTCACCTCGCGCACCATCACCAGCGACCGGCTCCTGCTCTCCCGCCTGGAGGCACAGCCGCCCACGGTGCCCGTCCTGGACCTCCAGGAGTACGCGGTCGGCACGGTCTGCGCGGCCGTCCCGGTCACGGCCGGCTCCTCCGTGGGCTGCCTCGCCCTGTCCCTCCCGCTCGAGCACGCCCACCGCCTGCGCCAGGCCGCCGACGCCCTCAACCGCCACGCGGCCCCGGTGCTGCTCTCCATGGCGATCTAAGACCTGTCGCAGCCCTCGCTCGGGTGGTCCGGAGCACCCCTCGGCATTGGGTAGTATTTTCTCCGTCGCCCGCCGCGGAACACAGTTCCAGCGGCCGGCGGGAGTCATGCGCCGCTAGCTCAGTTGGTTAGAGCAGCTGACTCTTAATCAGCGGGTCCGGGGTTCGAGTCCCTGGCGGCGCACGGATGAGGGGCCTCTCGTGGGAGCGAGAGGCCCCTCGGCGTTTTCGAGATCGCCGTCGGTCAGCCTGCGGTACGTGCACTCCCCCGGCCTCCGCCACCACACCGGGTCCGGGCAGCGGAGGGCCTCCCCGCGCAGCTCCGCCCGGCGGATCTTGTGGGTGGCCGTCACCGGCATCCGCTCCACCACCCGCACGAACCGGGGCGCCATCTTCGTCCCCAGGTCCGGCTGGGCGAGCAGGAACTCCGCGAAGGAGAGCGGGTCGAAGGTGCCGGCGAGCGTGGCCATGACCTGGTCGCCGGTGACCGGATCCGGTACGGCGTACACGCACACCGCCTCCGCACCCTCGTAGCGGGCCAGGATGTTCTCGATCATCGCGGCCGCCAGGTTCTCCCCGTCCACGCGGAGGCGGTCGTCGGTGCGTCCCGCAAAGTAGAGGTAGCCGTCGGTGTCGCGGTAGAAGAGGTCGCCCGTCCAGTACCAGCCTCCCCATCTGCGGCGTTCCGCCTCCGCCCGGGGATTGCGCCAGTAGCCCTCGAAGGGGCTGGGGCCGCGGTTGACCAGTTCGCCGATCGCCTCGTCCCCGTTGAGCAGCCGCCCCGCCCCGTCGAAGACTCCCGCCGGGCACTCCTCGCGGGTCTCCGGGTCGAGGACGACGAGCCCGGGCGCCGCCCGACCGACCGCGCCCGGCGGGGTGCCCGGCGACCAGGGGATCGCCGCCCCGCCCTCCGACGAACCGTAGCCCTCCACCAGCCGCACCCCGAACCGCCGCTCGAAGGCCGCCGCGTCCGCCGCTCCCGCCTCCGTGCCGAAGCCCAGACGGAGGGGGGTGTCCCGGTCGTCCGCTCGCGGCGCGGTCGCGAGGACGTACTGGATCGCCCGGCCCACGTACGTGAAGTACGTCGCCCGGTACCGGCGCACGTCCGGCAGGAAGCCGGATGCCGAGAAGCGGCGGCGCAGCGCCACCGTCGCACCGGTCACCAGCGCGGGTGCCCAGTCGGCGATCACCGCGTTGCCGTGGAACATCGGCATGCAGACGTAGTGGACGTCGTCGGGGGACAGGGAGAACTGGGCCGCCAGGGAGCGCCCGGCGGCGGCCAGGCGGCCCTGGGAGCAGAGCGCGGCCTTGGGGGCGCCCGTCGAGCCGGAGGTGAAGTAGAGCAGGAAGCGGTCGCGCGGGGTGGCGCGGGAGGGGTCCGGGCGGGCGTCCGCGTAGCGGGTGAGGAGCTCGGTGTACTCCGCCGTGTCCGTCACCAGCAGGCGCACGCCCGGCAGGTCCAGGCCCGCCAGCAGCGGCAGGTGGGCCCGCTCGGTGATCAGGACGCGGCACTCGGTGTGGAGGATGTCGCGGGCGAGTTCGGGACCGCGCCGGGTGGGGTTGACCCCTGCGACCGCGGCCCCGGCCAGGGCCGCCGCGCCGAGCCACAGCGGGAACTCGGGGGTGTTGTCGAGCAGCACGCCGAGGTGGGGTTCGGCGGTCGGCGTGAGGAGGTCCGTGAGGAGTGCCGCGCGGGCCGCGGCGCCCGCCGCCACCTCGTGGTGCGTCAGCGTCCGGTCCTCGCAGCGCAGGCCGGGGCGGGGGTCGCCCCAGCGGGCGGCGATGAGTTCCGCGACCGTGCTCGCCCGTGAGTCCATAGGCGCGCACGGTAGTTGACGCCCCGTCAGATGTGGAGAGACGCGGCGCCACGGGTCACGGCGTCACGGACGTCTGGCTGTCGACGCTGAAGACGAAGTCGCCGTACGGGCCGAAGGTCTGGCTGTACGCGGTGACGAAGCCGGCGCAGAAGACGACGATCACACCGAGGAACGCCAGGATGCCGAGGGCGCTCACCGCCTGCCTGGCCCGGCTGGGCGCCTGGGCCGTGGCCACGACCTGGCGGCCGTCGGTGTAGTAGACCGTGACGTAGTCGCCCTCGACGGTCGTCGCGGGGCCGCCGTCCTCCTCGAAGCGGATGACCCGGCCGTCGTGTGCGATGAACTCGTAGACGTGGTGGAGGGTGGTGCGGACCGAGGTGTCGCCGTGGCCGCCGTGGACCGTGGTGAAGGTCCGCAGGCAGCGGCCCTCGGCCGTCAGGCCGCTGTTCCAGGCGCCCCGGATCTGCAGCCAGCGCCGCACGACGCGGTGGGCCATGAAGAGGGCCAGGACCATGATGAGGCCGGGCACGACGTAGAAGATCACGTCCATCGCGCATCCCCCGGGGTAGATGCGCCGGACCCGAGCGGCCGGCGTGGGAGGAACCTACCCACCCCGGCCGCACCGGTGACTCAAGAGAACCTCAGAGGTTCAGAAGGTCACGTCCGAGCAGGCGTAGAACGCGTTGGCCGTGTCGGCGATCGTCCATACGGCCACGATGACGTGACGCCCGCTCAGCCCGGTCGGCAGCCTGCCGCTGTGGGAGAGCGTGGAGGGCGGGCGCTGCCCGTTGTAGGGCACCGTGAAGAACGGGGTGAGGTTGAGGTCGGACCGGGCCAGGTTGTGGTTCTGGTTCCAGCCGGGCTTGGTGACGTAGTACTTGAAGTCGGTCGTGGCGTGCATGGCCGTGAACTGCCAGCGGAACGTGTAGTTCTGGCCGCCCGTCACCTTCGTGGCGGGCCAGGCGCCGCCGGACGGGGTGCGCGGTGCGCTGAGCTGGCTGAAGTGGCCGAGCCCGGCGTTGCATATCTGCCCGTCGGCCGGGCCGGAGCCCGGGAAGCCCTTCGGGCCCTCGACGCTCTGCGGCTCCCACTGGATCGAGCCGCAGTTGGTCACGGTGCCGTTCTGGCAGAGCTTCTGCCGGCTGATGGGGAGGTCGGTGTAGCCGTGGCCGCTGGCACCGCCGGAGGAGAGCACGAGGGCTCCGGTCGTGGCCAGTCCCACCGCGGCTGCGGACAACTTGGTCCTTGTACGCATGCTGCCGCTCCTGGAGAACGTGGGGGAAGTTCGGTGAGCCGTGCGTGTAGGTCTAGACCAAGTTCGAGATTATGGGCGGTTGTTGAACATGTCCATACCAATCACGGGGCTGTTTCACCCCGGCCGGCGCAGAACGCCACCGTCAGGTCCTTCACCAGCGCCTTGCGCTCGTAGTCGTCGAGTTCCACCAGGCCCCGCACGGTCAGCCGGGTCACCGTGTCCTCCACCGAGTCCACGACCGAGGTGAGCACGCTCGCCCGGTGCTGGGCGTCCAGCGCGGCGATCCGGCGGCGGTGCATCGCGGCGGCGACCTCGGGGGCGTACTCCACGCGCACCGGCTGCACGGAGAACACCTCCAGGCCGACCGGGGCCGCGTCCGCCGCCACCAGTCGCGTCAGCGCCTCGCCCGCCGCGTCCCCGGCTCCCCGCGGCCCGCCCGGCATCTCCACCGGCACCCGGGCCAGTCCCGCCTCGACGCACTCGCGCAGATACGCCTCGTGGTCCTCGACGCCCAGCATGGCCCGGGCGGTGTCCCGCACCCGCCACACCACCAGGACGACCACCCGCAGCGCGACCCCGCTCCCGTCGGCCGCGGGCACGGGTTCGCTGCGCCAGTGCCGCAGCCGCACGTCCACCCGGCGGCGCAGCAGCAGCGGATTCACCCACAGCAGGCCGGAACGCCGGACGGTCCCGCGGTAGCGGCCGAACAGGTCCAGCACCCAGGCCCGCCCGGTGCGGCCCCGGGCGAGCCCCCCGAGCCCGAACAGCCCGAGCGCCCCGGCCCCGGCGTACGCCGCCCACTGCGCGAGCCCGAGCCCGGCCCCGGCGTACCCGGGCAGCCGCAGCGCCTGCCCCACGAGCGGCGGGAGCACCCCTGCCCACCAGGAGGTCGCCACGCACCCGGCGGCGCCACAGGCTCCGGCCAGTACGCCCACCGCGCCGGGCAGCACCCGCGCGGGCCGTTCCGCCAGGTCGGGATCGACCTGCGGCACCGGGCGTTTCGGGGCGACGACCGCCGGGCGTCGCAGGCGGGGTTGCTCCCCCGTGCCCTGCCTTCGGCCGACGACCGCCGGCTTCAGCGGCACCGGCGCCGGTTCGGGGTCGTCGCGGAACAGCAGGTGGACGGGGATCTCGGTGGTGGCCTCGTTCTGGATGAGCCGGGCGGGCCGGAACGGTCCGTCGGCCGGTCCGTCGGGCTCGGACGGGTGGGAAGTGGTCGTACTCATGCGTGCCTCCAGCCTCCGCGCCAGATGCGTCACAACAGTGGTCGGTGAGGGACCGCCCGGAAGGGCCGAGGGCGGACCGAGGGGCCTACGAGAAGAGGCGGCGCCAGGTCTCCGGCCCCGGGTAGCCGTCGGCCGCGCCGCCCCGCCAGCCCTGGGTGCGCTGGAAGGCCTCGACGGCCCGCCGGTCCGCCTCGCTCCAGATCGGCCCCGGCCCGACCCGGTAGAACCTGCCGAACCCCTTCCGTACGAGCTGCTCGCCGAGCTGGGTGACGTAGGTGTTGTTCGCGCCGGGGCGGAACATCGCCCGCCCCGGGTAACCGGGGACGCCGTGGGAGGCGGGCGGCGGGCCGACCGCCCCGTCCTTCACGTCCTTGCCCTTGCCGGTGACCAGCAGCTCCCAGGTGTGCGGGCCGGGCAGGCCGTCGGCCTCCGCGCCGGTCCAGCCCTGCGCCGTCTGGAACGCCCGGGTCGCCCGCCGGTCGGCGTCGGTCCAGCGCGGCCCGGGGCCCGACGCGTAGGAGCCGCCGGCCCCGCGCGCGACGAGCATGCGGCCGAGCTGCGTGACGTACTTGTTGTTCGCGCCGGGGCCGAAATACGCCGCTCCCGGGTACGGCGTGGCGGCCGGGGCGCCCGGCTGGCCGCCGTCCTTGCCGGGGACCGGCTCCTCCAGGGTGACGCCCTTGTAGCGGTAGGGCACGTACCGGTCGGAGTTGTTCCAGTAGGCGTACGGGGTCGACTGCCGGCGGGTGTGCGGGCGGGTCTGCTCATAAGCGGTGTAGGAGGTGTGCGAGGCGTCCGTCCAGCCGCCGAAAAGGGTGACGTGCGAGCCTTGCTCGGGGTCGGACGCATTGTGGAACAGCAGAATGTCGCCCGGCTGGAGTTCCTCCTTGGAAATCTTCTGCCCGTACTGCGCGAGGCTGCCCGTCCATTCGTTTCCGGGCAGCTTCCAGGCCATCGAGACATAGCCGGAGCAGTCCTGCCGGTAACCGTCGGACCAATAGGCACTCATGCTGTAGGGCACTTTCGCGGCGACCCAGGTCTTGGCCCGGTTGATGATCTCCGTGCGGGTGATGGCGGTGGGTTTGGGGGCGACCGGGGGCTTGGCCGGACGGCCTCCGGGGCCGTGCAGCGGGGCCGTGGCGCCCTGAGGCGTGTCGGGCTCGTCACCTGCGGGGATGCCCGGTCGGTGGGGTGCGTGCGGGGCGGCCGCGGCCGGGACGGCATGGCCCGCGCCGAGTGCGGCCGAGGCGACGGCGGCCAGGGCGAGAGCCCGGTGCGCGGCCGGATGGGCTCCGGCGCGGCCCGCCCAGGAATGCGGCAGGGCGCGGCGCCAGTGGACGCAGCCGGGGCAGTCGCAGTCGCTCGCGGGGTCGATTTCCTCGAATACCGGAGACTCCATGCGATACCCCTCACACTTCCGGCGGAAAATGCGGCGCCCGTGCACCGGAGGGCGCGCGTCGTCAGTTTCGCAACTGTCTTCCGCACGCGCATGCTGACGGTCCGAATGATGTACACGGCCGCCCTGTGGGGCCCCCTCCCGGGCCCGGGCAGGTGGTCCGGAGCACCTTCGGACGTCCTGTAGAGTTACGACGTCAGCAGGCGCCGCTAGCTCAGTTGGTTAGAGCAGCTGACTCTTAATCAGCGGGTCCGGGGTTCGAGTCCCTGGCGGCGCACTGTGCCGGTGGCGGCTTGTGTTCGCGGACAACGCGAACGCAAGCCGCCATCGTCGTTTCCGCTCGGCTCCGCCGCGCGCCGTGGGGGCTCCGCCACCCACACCCCCGCCCTTCGGCATCACCCCGACCGGGAACAGAGGCCCGGCCGAACCTCTCCCTGGCCGGAACCCGGCCCACCGCGCGATTGGCCGGATACCCTCTCGCCATGGCAGCGCGTGACCTACAGGAGCGGATCAAGAAGCTCATCATCGACCGCCGGCTGGCCTCCGGGGCCCCGCTGCCGACCGAGCCCGAGCTGATGGAGTACCTCGGCGCGAGCCGGAACTCGGTGCGGGAGGCGCTGAAGGCGCTCCAGGCGATGGGCATCGTGGAGATCCGGCACGGCTTCGGCACCTACGTCGGCCCGATGTCCCTGGCCCCGATGATCGAGGGCCTCGCCTTTCGCACGGTCGCCGGGCACTACCGGGGCGAGGACTCCCTGCTCCAGCTGCTGGAGCTGAGGGAGGCGGTGGAGACGGGGCTCGCGTCCCGGCTCGCCGGCCGGATACCGGAAGCGGACCTCGTTGAACTGGACGCGCTCGTCGACCGTATGGAAGAGCAGGCCGCACGGGGAGCCGGGCTCGCCGAGACCGACCGGGCCTTCCACGCCACCCTCTACCGGGGGCTGGACAACGTGCTGCTGTGCGAGGTCCTGGAGGCGTTCTGGGACGCCTTCCACCGGGTCCGCACGGACCTCGGGGGCGAGCCGCAGGACCCGAAGGTGACCTGCCGGCAGCACCGGGAGATCCTCGACGCGGTGCGGTCCGGGGACTCGATGCGAGCGGAGGAGGCCATAAGAGAGCACTTCGGCAACATCCGCGCCCGCCTGTCCACAACGGCTCCACAGGGTCCCCACACCCACCACAATGAACGCGTTTGACCGGTAATCACCGTGTTCGCACCTTGCGATCATGATGAACGCCGTAGAACCCTGGTCTTCTGGTTGCACAAGGTGCCGCGCGTTCGCGGCAGTTGGGGGGATCCGGAACCGGTTGCGGCGTGGGCGGGGGGTAGGGGCCCCGATCATGAACCGATGCCAAGGGGGGCATCATGCAACCGGAAGGTCGCGTTGCCGTGTCTATAGGGTGTGGATGACGTGGTGACTGCGATCCACCACTGATACGTCTGTGAAGGTCGAGGGGGACCTGGAGCAGACGGTAAGAAGCTACGAAACACGCGGTTGTCCGCGTGTGGGGGGATGACTCATGACGTCGAGGCCCACGGGTGCCCGGCAGGACCACGACCCGTCCCAGACCACCCAGCTCAGGGTGCCGTCGCACCGGATGAGCACCACGGGGACGTTCCGACGGATCAAGAAGACGCTGCCGAGATACGACTACGAGCACTACAGCCGGCTCGCGGGTCCCCTCACCCAGCCGGATCCGCACAAGCCGTACAAGGTGCAGTACCGCTCGCTCATCTCGCAGGAACCGCACCGCATCCGCGTCGCCCTGATGCTGGCCGCCGCCCCGGTGCTGTCCCTGGTGCTGCTGTTCTGGCTGCTCCAGCCCGAGCACTGGACCGAGCGCGACTACCCCGCCTTCGACTGGCTGCCCGCGCTCGACATGGTCATGCTCGTCTCGATCGGCCTGATCGAGTTCTTCCGCTGCATGAACGTGCTGTCCAACGCGCACGCCACGCTGGTGGCCCGCGACCCGATCCCGGTGGTGCCCGAGACCGGCACCAGAGTGGCCTTCCTCACCTCCTTCGTGCCCGGCAAGGAGCCGCTGGAGATGGTGACGAAGACCCTGGAGGCGGCCGTCAGGATCCGTCACCGGGGCCTGATGCATGTGTGGCTGCTCGACGAGGGCGACGACCCCGACGTGAAGGCGGTCTGCGAGCGCCTCGGCGTGCACCACTTCTCCCGCAAGGGCGTCGCGAAGTGGAACCAGGCCAAGGGCCCGCACCGCGCCAAGACCAAGCACGGCAACTACAACGCCTGGCTCGAGGCGCACGGTGACACCTACGACTTCTTCGCCTCGGTCGACACCGACCACGTGCCGCTGCCCAACTACCTGGAGCGGATGCTCGGCTTCTTCCGCGACCCGGACGTCGGCTTCGTCATCGGCCCGCAGGTCTACGGCAACTACGACAACCCCATCACCAAGGCCGCCGAGTCGCAGCAGTTCCTCTTCCACGCGCTGATCCAGCGCGCCGGTAACCGCTACGGCTCCCCGATGTTCGTCGGCACCTCCAACGCCGTGCGCATCAAGGCACTGAAGCAGATCGGCGGTCTGTACGACTCGATCACCGAGGACATGGCGACCGGCTTCGAGATGCACCGCCACAAGAACCCGGCGACGGGCAGGAAGTGGCGCTCGGTGTACACGCCGGACGTGCTCGCGGTCGGTGAGGGCCCGAGCGCCTGGACGGACTTCTTCACCCAGCAGATGCGCTGGTCGCGAGGCACGTACGAGACGATCATCGGGCAGTACTGGAAGGGCTGGTACTCGCTGCCGCCGAGCAAGCTCTTCAACTACACGATGATGATCATCTTCTACCCGATGTCGGCCCTCAACTGGATCCTGGCCGCGCTGAGCTGCTGCCTGTTCCTGGGCCTGGGTGCCTCGGGTGTGAACATCGACCCGGCGGTCTGGCTGATGCTCTACGGCAACGCCTCCGCCCTGCAGATCGGCCTGTACGTCTGGAACCGCCGGCACAACGTCTCGCCGCACGAGCCGGAGGGCTCCGGCGGTGTGGCCGGCATGGTGATGTCCGCGCTGTCGGCGCCGCTGTACGCCAAGGCGCTGTTCGACGCCGTGCTGCGGCGCAAGAGCAAGTTCGTGGTGACGCCCAAGGGCGACTCGGCGAGCCCGGACCGCTGGTTCGGCACGTTCCGCTACCACTGGTACTTCGTCGCGATCTTCGGCGGGTCGATCGCGGCCGGCTTCGCCTTCGGCCACTCCCACCCCGCGATGATCATCTGGGCGACGTTCGCGCTGCTGATCACCGCCTCGCCGGTGTTCGCCTGGCGCTGGCAGCTGCGGCAGGACGCGAAGAAGCCCGCCGCCTCTGCCGAGGACCGGCCGCAGGACCCTGCGGGAGCTCCCCGGACCCAGCCGCTGCCCATCCCGCAGCAGCCGACCGGGCACACCCCGCAGCAGAAGCCCACTTGGGCCGCGACCCCGGGCGCACACGGGGAGGTCGGGGGATCCGACCAGACCATGCAGATCGCCCTTGGTGGACTTGGGGGACGTAAGGAATGAACGACCGTGCAGGCCGCCGCCGGGCCCGTCGACTCGCGATCGGCACGGCGGTGGTACTCGCGCTGGCCGGGATGAACGGGCCGTGGCTCTACCGCTTCAGCACCGAGAAATACCACCAGTACAAGATCAACAAGCCGGAGTACAAGGCCGCCAACGGCAAGTGGGAGATCGTCGATTTCCCCGAGGAGTACCGGCAGAACACCATCCACGCGGCGCTGCTGCGCACCGGCAAGGTGCTGCTCGTCGCGGGGTCGGGCAACAACCAGGACAACTTCGACGCGAAGAAGTTCGACACCCGGATCTGGGACCCGCTCAAGGGCACCATCAAGAAGGTCCCCACACCGGCCGACCTGTTCTGCACCGGCCACACCCAGCTCGCCAACGGCAATCTGCTGATCGCGGGCGGCACCAAGCGCTACGAGAAGCTCCAGGGTGACGTCAAGAAGGCCGGCGGCCTGATGATCGTCCACAACGAGAACCCGGACGCGCCGATCACCCTGCCCGCGGGCACCACGTTCACCGGCAAGAAGAACGGCAAGACCTTCGTCTCCAAGGACCCGGTGCTCGTGCCGCGCGCCAAGAAGGTCTTCGACAAGGCGACCGGCAGGTTCCTGCGCAACGACCCCGGTCTCGGCCGGATCTACGTCGAGGCGCAGAAGCGGGGCAAGAGGTACGAGACGGGCACGCAGGACAACTACCGCGTGCACGGCCTGAAGGGTGCCGCTGCCAAGAACACCTACGGCATCGCGCAGAAGCTCGCCCTCGACAAGAAGGACTTCCAGGGCATCCGGGACGCCTTCGAGTTCGACCCGATAGCCGAGAAGTACATCAAGGTCGACCCGATGAAGGAGGCCCGCTGGTACCCGACGCTCACCACCCTGAGCGACGGGAAGATCCTCAGCGTCTCCGGCCTCGACGACATCGGCCAGTTGGTCCCCGGCAAGAACGAGGTGTTCGACCCGAAGACCAAGAAGTGGGCCTACACCGGCAAGGTCCGGCAGTTCCCGACCTACCCGGCGCTGTTCCTCATGCAGAACGGCAAGATCTTCTACTCGGGGTCCAACGCGGGCTACGGGCCGGACAACGTGGGCCGTGAGCCGGGCGTGTGGGACGTCGACACCAACAAGTTCTCGAAGATACCGGGCCTGAGCGACCCCACACTGATGGAGACGTCCGGCACGGTGCTGCTGCCTCCGGCGCAGGACGAGAAGTACATGGTGGTCGGCGGCGGCGGTGTCGGCGAGTCCGAGAAGTCCAGCGAGAAGACCCGGATCGTCGACCTGAAGAAGGCGGACCCGCGCTTCGTGGACGGCCCGTCCCTGGACAAGGGGACGCGCTACCCGAGCGCCTCGGTCCTGCCCGACGACAACGTGCTGATCTCGGGCGGTTCGGAGGACTACCGCGGCCGCGGCGACTCCAACATCCTCGAGGCGCGGCTCTACGACACGGAGAAGAACGAGCTCAAGCGCGTCGCCGACCCGCTCGTGGGCCGCAACTACCACTCCGGTTCGATCCTGCTGCCCGACGGCCGCGTGATGTTCTTCGGCTCCGACTCGCTCTACGCCGACAAGGCCAACACCAAGCCGGGCGAGTTCGAGCAGCGCATCGAGATCTACACGCCGCCCTACCTCTACGGCGACGGGGACCGGCCCTCACTGTCGGGCGGGCCGCAGACCATCGAGCGCGGCGGCACGGGGACGTTCACCTCCTCGGACGCCTCCCGGGTCAAGAAGGTCCGGCTGATCAGGCCGAGCGCCGCCACGCATGTCACGGACGTGGACCAGCGGTCGATCGCCCTGGACTTCAAGGCCTCGGGCGACAAGCTGACGGTGACCGTGCCGGAGAACCGGAACCTGGTCCAGGCGGGCTGGTACATGATGTTCGTGACGGACGCCGACGGGACCCCGAGCAAGGCGCAGTGGGTCAAGGTGCCGTAGAAGCAGGCGTGCCGTAGAAGCAGGCACGTAAGAAGACGACCAGGGGCGCTCTCCGTGAGGTGAGCGCCCCTTTCGTATGTGCCGCCGGTCCGTCAGCCGGTGGCCTTCGCCAGCTTCAGGGCGTAGTCCCCCCACCACTGGCCCGCCTTCGGTCCGCCCTTGCACTCGCCGTCCGACTCGCCCGGGCGCTTCACCCACAGATAGGCGTCGACCAGCGGGTCCGCCGTCTTCGTCGTCGGGGTCTCGCCCAGGGAGCGGCCGGGCGGGTTGCACCAGCGCTCGTCGGGGTCACCGGCGCCGTAGGGGCCCTTGCCGTTGCGGCTGGTGTCGATGACGAAGTGCTTGCCGCCGACCTTGGCGGAGAGCTGCTTGCCGTAGGCGATGGAGTCCTTGGTGGAGTAGAAGTTGGAGACGTTCACCGAGAAGCCGTCGGCCTGTGCGATGCCCGCGCGGTTCAGGGACTCGAAGATCTGGTCGGGGTGCTGCCAGCCGGCGTTGCCCGCGTCCAGGTAGACCTTCGTGTTCTTCAGGGACGTCAGCTTGGCGACGGCGCCCTTGAGGAGGTCGTAGCGCTCCTCGTGGAACTGCTCCGGGGTGCAGCCGTCGACCAGGTGCAGCAGGGCGTCCGGCTCCAGGACGACCGTGGCGGCCCGGTCACCGATGCCCGCGGCGACGCCGTCGAGCCACTCGCGGTAGGCGTTGCCGTCGGCGGCTCCGCCCTGCGAGTACTGGCCGCAGTCGCGGTGCGGGATGTTGTAGAGGACGAACAGGGCCGTACGGCCGGCCTTGTCGGCGGCCTCGGTGAAGCCCTGTGTCTGCTCCTGCGGATTGTCCGGGCCGACCCATTCGGCGACCGGCTGCTCGGCGATCTTGCGGATCTGCTCGGCGTCCCGCTTCTTGCCGGACTTCTCCAGGGCTGCGACCTGTCGCGCCGCGGTCCCGTCCGGATTGACCCAGAACGGGGCCTTTTCCTTGGGCTGTTGGGTGATCCCGGCGCCCGCGTCGGCGCCCTTGTCCGATCCGTCTCCTCCGTCGGAGGAGGAACACCCCGTCACCAGCAGTGCCGCCCCCAGCACCACTGCGGACATCCGCCTCCCGGCGAACACCCCCGCCCCCCTGCTGCCGTACATCCAACTCCCCCTTGGGTGCAGCGTTCCAAGTCTCAATCCTGACATACGTCCCGCGACGCCATACGGCGAATCCCACCTGCGCGGATGACGCAGCGCCACCGTACCGGGACTTGGCGTCATCCAACCTCTGGGCGGGGGTGGCCTTTGGTTCTAGGTCTTCTCAGCACCTGCCCGGCCTTCGGCCGGAGAATCACCCACCGTGACTTTCGTGGGGGGTTGGGCGGCGGCGCCGGGCCGCACCACCCTCGGGTCTCAGAGGCCGGTTCCCGTCAGGTACGCCGAGACGACCACGTTCGCCGTGTAGCTGCGGGTCGTGCGGTCGAAGCTGCCGCCGCAGGTGACCAGCCGCAGTTCGGCCCGCCCCGACTCGCGGGGCCCGTACGCCTGCTGGGCGTCGAAGCGGTCGCGGGTGAGGACCTGCACGGACTCGACGGTGAACTCGGCGACCTTGGCGTCGTTCCGGATCACCCGGATCGTCTGGCCCGGCCGCATGGCGCTGACCTTGTAGAACACGGCGGGCCGGGTGTCGGTGTCGACATGACCGACCATCAGCGCGGTCCCGGGCGCGCCGGGCGCGACCCCGCCGGAGTACCAGCCGACCACGTCCGGCTGGTCGTACGGCGGCGGGTCGGGCGCCCCGCGTGCGTCGAGCCCGCGTGCCACCACCGGGGCCTGGACGCCGAGCCCGGGGATGTCGACGCGCTGCGGCAGCGCGTCGCCCAGCGGTCGGTGCTCGGGCGGCAGCTTGATGTCCGGGGGCCGTCCGGCCGCCGCCATGTCGCCCGTGGCGGGGGCCGCGATGCCGTGCCGCATCTCGGTGACCTCGCGGCCCCACAGCCACAGTCCGAGCAGCAGCACGACCCAGGCCATGCCGGTCAGCAGCCGGCCGGTGCCCGAGAAGCGTCTCTGTACGTGATCGTGATCGTGCATGGTCAGTCCGTTCCACGGCCCCGGCGCAGACCGCGCGACGCGACGACCACCGCGGCCACGCCGGCGAGCAGCAGCCCCGTCACCCCCTGCGCCGTACCGGGACCGGCGCCACGCTCCTCGGCGGCGACGAGCTCGGCGGCACCGCCACCGCCCGCCTGGACGGGGGCGACGGGTGAGGCCGGGGCGCCGGGCCGGTGCGAGAGGGAGGCGTCGTCGTCGGCGCCGGGAGCGGACGGTTCCCCGTCGACCCCGGGCGCGGACGGCTGACCGCCGCCGTCGGGTGCGGACAGCTGACCGCCGCCGTCGGGTGCGGGCAGTCGGCCGCTTTCGCCGGCGGCGCCGGGTGCTGGCAGTCGCCCGGACTGCGGCTGTGGGGCCGCACCGGGTGCGGGCAGGTGGCCGTCCGTCCCCTGGGCGGGTGGCTGACCACCGGCCCCGGGAACCGGCAGCGGTGCGGCCTCGTGCACGGGAAGCGGTACGGCCTCATGCGCGGACGGCTGCCCGGACTCGGGCCCTCGCGCCGTGCCGTCCCGGACGGTGAGCGTGCCGGTCTGTCGCGTGGCACCGCAGGTGACCCGCACGGCGTACGAACCCGCCTCGGCCGTGGAGCGGACGCGGCTCTCGCCGGTGAGTTCGCCTGCGCCGGTGACGGTGAGCCGGGCGTCCGCGACGAACGCCGTCGAGGCGGCGACGGCCGTCCGCTGCGCGCAGCCGGTGACGCGGAGTGTGATGTCACTGCCGGGGGCGGGGGCCGCCGGGGTCGCCGAGACGCTCCCCGCGTCCGCCGCGTCCGCCGCGTACGCCGCCGGGGCGAGGGCGACGGCAGCCAGGACGCCGGTACAGACAGTGACTCTCAGGGAACCCATCGTGAACCTCCAGATACCTGGAGCCTCTCCCGCGCGGTGGGCCGCCGCATCCTCAGGGAAACGGCGGCTGCTCCGGACGGGTGACGACGGGTTTGGCGGGCGGTTCGGCGGGGGGCGGCGGCGAGGGACGACGGGTTCGGCGGGGCGTCGGCGGCGGGGGGCGACGGCGGGCCCTGGCCCTCGCCTGCCGCCCGCCCGGGGTTCAGACCCGGTCGACGAGGTCCGCGATCGAGTCCACGATCTGTGACGGCCGGTACGGGAAGTCCTCGACCTGTTCGGGCCGGGTCAGGCCGGTGAGCACCAGGAACGTCTGCATCCCGGCCTCCATGCCGGCCAGCACGTCGGTGTCCATGCGGTCGCCGATCATCGCGCTGGTCTCGGAGTGCGCCCCGATGGCGTTCAGCCCGGTCCGCATCATCAGCGGGTTCGGCTTGCCCGCGAAGTACGGCTTCTTGCCGGTCGCCTGGGTGATCAGCGCGGCCACCGCGCCGGTCGCGGGCAGCGGGCCCTCGGTGGAGGGGCCCGTCTCGTCGGGGTTGGTGCAGATGAACCGGGCGCCGCCGAGGATGAGCCGCACCGCCTTCGTCATGGCCTCGAAGGAGTACGTGCGGGTCTCGCCGAGGACGACGTAGTCCGGCTCGTGGTCGGTCAGGATGTAGCCGATGTCGTGCAGCGCGGTGGTCAGCCCGGCCTCGCCGATGACGTACGCCGAGCCGCCCGGCCGCTGGTCGTCCAGGAACTGGGCGGTGGCCAGGGCCGAGGTCCAGATGGACTCGATCGGCACCTCCAGGCCCATGCGGCGCAGCCGGGCGTGCAGGTCGCGCGGGGTGTACATCGAGTTGTTGGTGAGGACCAGGAAGGGCTTCCCGGACTCGCGCAGCTTCTTCAGGAAGGCGTCGGCGCCGGGGATCGGCACGCCCTCGTGGATGAGCACACCGTCCATGTCGGTGAGCCACGACTCGATGGGCTTGCGGTCTGCCATGTGCGGGATCTCCTGCCGTACGCGGTCCTGCGTGCGACCCAGCCTAGACAGTGGCGGGATCTTGCGGAATGGCCCGTGTGCGGCGTCCCGACTGGCGGGACGTCCTGCTCAGCGGCGGCGGCGCGCGACGAGCAGCACCCCACCGCCGGTGAGCAGCAGGGCCGCGGCCGCCACGGCGACCTGGGTGCCGGTGCCGGTGCGGGCCAGTTCCTCCGCGAAGGGGAACCGGTCCTCGCGGGGCGGGACGGAGGCGCTGGAGTCGGGGCGGGGTTCCGTCCCCGTGTCGGTGCCGGTGTCCGTGCCGGTATCGGTGTCGGTGTCGGTGTCCGTACCGGTGTCAGGGTCCGTGTCGGTGTCCGTACCGGTGTCAGGGTCCGTGCCGGTGTCGGTGTCCGCCTCACCGGCGTGGATCCCGAACCGGTAGTCGTTCGACTGCCCGACCCAGTCGCCGTCGTCGTCGTGCCGCTGCACCACCGCGGCGTTGGCCGTGACGTCGTTGGGCACGGCGTCCGAGGTGAGCGCGAGCCGCACCTTCACGGTGACGGTCTTGCCCGGCTCGACGGTGAACCCGGCGAACCGGTCCTCCTCGTCGGCGAACGCCCCGACGAGTTCGTCCTCGCCGGTCTTCTCGAACCGCACGGGGTGGGCCCGCTCGCCCTCGAAGAACTCGAGGCGCGGCTGGGAGGGTTCCAGGGCCCGCTTGTCGTCGATGAGCACGACGACGGGGTGGATCTCGGTGCAGGTCCGGTCGGTGGTGTTGGTCAGGTCGACGTACCAGGTCCCGAACCCGCCCCCGGCCGTGTAGGTGTCCGGCCCGCCGTGGATGCGGGTGGTGAGCGGGAAGGTGTGGTCGTCGGGCGCGGCACAGGAGGGCGCGGGAGCGTCCGCGTGCGCCGGGACAGCACCGGGGAGCAGGGCGGCGGCCGCCGCTGCCGCCGCCAGGCAGAGATGAGCGGGCGTACAGAGTCGCATGATGATGTGACATTCCGGGTGGCAGGCGTCGCGAGACGCTTCCGACGCGAACGGGCCCCGAACGGCGGCGGGGATCCGCCCGGTCGGCGGACGGGGCCCGGCAGCGGCCCAGCCGTCAGCGGCACCCCAGGGCCTTCGCGCGTGTATGGGCCCAGCCCGCGAGGACGAGACCGGCCACGGTGAGGACGCGTGGGACACCGGCAGCGGAACGAGACCACCGGGCAGCCCGCCGCCCGAGCACGAGCAGAGCGGCTTCTACCGCCCCGCCCCGCCCCGATGCGGCCATCACCCCCCACACACCACCCGATCCGCCCCACCGCCCCGCACCTCACCCACCCCCACGCCCGAACACCGGCCCGAGCACCAGCTGCGCCGCACCCACCGCCACGGCCCCGTCCCCGCCGGGCGCTACGCGCACCGGCACCGCGTCCTGGCCCGTTCGCCGGGACCGGGCCTCCAGTACCGCGCCGACCCCGGCCGTGAAGGCCTCCGGTGCCGCGGCCACCGTGCGGCCGCCGAGCAGGACGACGTCGATGTCGAGCAGGTCCACGAGGTTCGCCGCCCCGGCTCCCAGCACCCGGGCCGCTTCGGCCAGGTCGCCGCGTGCCACCGCGGCGAGACACAGGGCCTCGACGCAGCCCCGGTTCCCGCAGGTGCAGGGCGGGCCGTCGAGCTGGATGACCTGGTGGCCGAACTCCCCGGCCCCGTTCCTGGCCCCGCGGTGCACGCTGCCGCCGATGACCAGCCCGGCCCCCAGTCCCGTACCGAGGTGCAGATACGCGAAGGAGCCGCTCTCGCCCCCGGCGGCGAGTCCCAGGGCCGCCGCGTTGGTGTCCTTGTCGACGACGACCGGCACGCCGAGCCGCTCCGCCAGTGCCTTGCGCAGCGGGAAGCCGTCCCACTCGGGGAACCCGGTCACCCGGTGCAGCACGCCCCGGGCGTGGTCGAGCGGTCCGGGCAGCGCGACGCCGACCCCGAGCAGGGATGGATCGAGCCCGGCCAGTCCCGGTCGCGAGCCCTCGGCAAGTCCGGCAACTCCCACCCGGGAGCCCCCGTCACACCCGGCCGATCCCAGCCGTGAGTCCCTGTCGAGCCCGGCCGACCCCGACCGCGCACTCCCATCGAGCTCGGCCTGCCCAGGCCGCAAGCCCCCCTCAAGCCCAGCGGACCCCGGCCGCCCGCCCCCATCGAGTCCGGCCGACCCCGACCGCAAGCCCTCACCAAGCCCACCCGGCAACACCCCCGCCACCGTCTCCCCCACCGCTCCCAGCACGGCCTCCGCCCCCGCCCCCAGATCCAGCGCGGCCCGGCGCTCCCCCACCAGGGTCCCCCGCAGATCGACGAGCACGACCCGTACCTCGTCCCGGTCCAGATGGACCCCGACCGCGTGCCCGGCCTCCGGCACCAGCCGCAGCACCGTGCGCGGCTTGCCCCCGGTGGACGCCCTGCGCCCGGCCTCCGCCACGAGCCCGTCCTCCCGCAAACGGGCCGTGATCTTGCTGACGGCCTGCGGCGTGAGCCCGGTCCGCTCGGCGAGTTCGAGGCGGCTGATGCCCTCGTCCCCGGCCGTCCGCAGCAGGTCGAGCACCAGCGCGGCGTTGTGGCTGCGCAGGGCGAGCAGATTGACCCCGCCGCCCCCGACCCCGAGCCCTGCCCCGGCCGCCCCGGCAGTCCCGGCCGTCCCGGCTGTCCCTGTGGTCCCAGTCGTCCCGGCCGTCCCGGTCGCCCCCGCGCTCCCCGTCCCGCGCATGTCGCCCACTCCGCCCGTACGGTCGTCCGCCCTCTTCACACCCCCCATTGTCCCCGGCGCTTGCACTTTGGCAACAGCGTTGCGAAAGTGGGTGGCATGACTGGCACACCCCTCGGCACAGCCTCCGGCTCGCCCCTCCGCGTCGGCCTCGTCGGCTACGGCCTCGCCGGCTCCGTCTTCCACGCCCCGCTGATCGCCGCCACGGAGGGCCTCGCCCTCGACACGGTGGTCACCTCGAACCCGGAACGGCAGCAGCAGGCCCGTGCCGAGTTCCCGGACGTCCGACTCGCCGCCACACCGGACGAGCTGTTCGAGCGGGCCGCCGAGCTGGACCTGATCGTCGTGGCGTCCCCGAACAAGACGCACGTGCCGCTCGCGAGGACCGCGCTGGAGGCCGGCCTGCCGGTCGTCGTCGACAAGCCCGTCGCGGGCACGGCGGCCGAGGCCCGCGAGCTCGCCGCCCTCGCCGAGGAGCGCGAACTGCTCCTCTCCGTCTTCCAGAACCGCCGCTGGGACAACGACTTCCTCACCCTGCGCAAGCTGCTGAACGAGGGCGAGTTGGGCGACGTGTGGCGGTTCGAGTCCCGCTTCGAGCGGTGGCGTCCGAAGCCGAAGGGCGGCTGGCGGGAGTCCGGCGACCCCGCAGAGATCGGAGGTCTGCTCTACGACCTCGGCAGCCATGTCGTCGACCAGGCCCTGGTCCTGTTCGGCCCGGCGGCCTCCGTGTACGCGGAGACGGACATCCGCCGCCCGGGCGCCGAGACGGACGACGACACGTTCATCGCGATCACGCACACCGGCGGCGTCCGCTCCCACCTCTACGTCTCCGCGACGACCGCCCAGCTCGGCCCCCGCTTCCGGGTCCTGGGCTCGACCGCCGGTTACGTCAAGTACGGCCTCGACCCGCAGGAGGCGGCGCTCCGGGACGGCCTGCGCCCCGGCCCCGACTGGGGTGCGGAGCCCGAGTCGCTGTGGGGCCGCGTGGGCTCCGGCGAGTCCCCGGTGACCGGCGGCGGACGAGCCGAACCCACCCTCCCCGGCGACTACCCCGCTTACTATGCGGCCGTGGCGAAGGCCCTGCTGGAGGGCGCCCCGAACCCGGTGACCGCACGGGAGGCGGCCGCCGCCCTGGACGTACTGGAGGCCGCCCGTCGTTCGGCCCGCGAGAAGGTGACGGTGACCCTGTGACCCACAAGAGCAACCCCTCGCACAGCCAGGGGCTCACCCCGAAGTTCCACCCGGAGCTCACCCCGAGCCTGGAGGAGCTGGAGAAGCAGGAACGCCTGCTGGTGTTCCGGCAGTTCACGTACGACGACGCCTGGGCCCTCGGCTCGCTCCTGGTCGAGCTGGCCCGGGAGCGGCAGGCCCCGGTCGCCATCGACATCCACCGCACCGGCCAGCAGCTCTTCCACGCGGCGCTGCCCGGCTCCACCCCGGACAACGACGCCTGGATCGCCCGCAAGCGCCGGGTGGTCGAGCGCTACGGCTCCGCCTCCTACCTGGTCGGCGCCCGTTTCCGCGCCAAGGGCAGCACCTTCGAGGAGTCCTCGCGCCTCGACCCCGACACCTACGCGGCCCACGGCGGCTCCTTCCCGATCACCGTCGAGGGCGTGGGCGTGATCGGCGCGGTGACGGTGTCGGGGCTGCCGCAGCTCCAGGACCACCGGCTCGTGGTCGAGGCGCTGGAGCGCTTCCAGGACCTCCAGGTCCCGCACCCGGAATGACCGGAGGCTCCCTCCGGTTGGCACCTGCGTACGCGTGATCAAGCACGGCGCCCCAACCGGAGGGATCCCCACCGATGACCACCCCCCTGAAGGAGACCGTCGGCCGGTACGGCATCTGGAGCGTAGGCCTGCGCTCGGAGGACCCGGACCGGCGCGGCGAACTCACCGAGGCCGCCGCCGAACTGGAGGAACTCGGCTACGGCGCCGTCTGGCTGGGCGGCAACAGCTCCGCCGCCAACGCCGCCCCGCTGATCGAGGCGACCTCGAAGCTCACGGTCGGCACCAGCATCCAGAGCATCTGGCAGCACGAACCGGACGCCGCCGCCACGGCCTTCGCGGAGCTGGAGTCGGCCCACCCCGGCCGGTTCCTGCTGGGCCTCGGGGTGAGCCACGCCAAGCGGGTGGAGCAGTACGCCCGCCCCTACTCGGCCCTGGTCGAGCACCTCGACGGACTGGACGCCGCCGGAGTGCCGGCCGACCGGCGCCTCCTGGCCGCCCTGGGCCCGAAGTCGCTCCGGCTGGCCAGCGACCGGGCGGCGGGCTCGATCCCCTACCTGGTCACCCCGGAGCACACGGCGCACGCCCGCGAGATCCTGGGCGAGGCCCCGCTGCTCGCCCCGGAGCTGGGCGTCGTCCCGGAGACGGACCCCGGCCGCGCCCGCGCCCTCGCCCGCGAGTTCCTGGGGATCTACCTCCCCTTGCCGAACTACACCAACAATTTCCTCCGGCACGGCTTCACCGAGGACGACCTGTCGGACGGCGGCAGCGACCGCCTGGTCGACGCCCTGTTCGCCTGGGGCGACGACGCGGCGATCCGCACGAAGATCGACGCGTTCTTCGAGGCGGGCGCGGACCACGTGGCCCTCCAGGTCCTGACCGGCGAGCCCCGCGACGCCCTCCCGAGGAAGGCGTGGCGCGACCTGGCTTCCGCACTGGCGTGAGGTGAGCGCCTTAAGGGGCGCGGGGAACTGCGCGACCGGCCACGGACTGCCCGCAGCCGGAAACTGACCGCAGTTCCCCGGCCCTCCCAGCGGAGCGCCTACGCGTCCTTGAACTCCTGCCGCTGCCGCCCGAGCCCCTCGATCTCCAGCTCCACGACATCCCCGCTCCGCAGGAACGGCTTCGGCTCGGGCGCTCCCAGTGCCACGCCCGCCGGCGTACCGGTGTTGATCACATCGCCCGGGTACAGCGTCATGAACTGGCTGAGGTACCGCACGACCTCACCCACCGAGAAGATCTGCTCGGCCGTCGTCCCGTCCTGTTTCAGCTCCCCGTTGACCCAGAGCTTCAGGGACAGGTCCTGCGGGTCGGGTATCTCGTCCGCCGTCACGAGCCACGGGCCCAGCGGGTTGAACGTCTCGCAGTTCTTGCCCTTGTCCCAGGTCCCGCCCCGCTCGATCTGGAACTCCCGCTCGGACACGTCGTGCGCCACCGCGTACCCGGCGACATGCGCGAGCCCCTCCTCCACGGACCCGAGGTACCGGGCCGTACGCCCGATGACGACGGCCAGCTCGACCTCCCAGTCGGTCTTGAGGGCCCGCCGCGGGACGAGGACCGTGTCGTTGGGCCCGACCACGGTGTCCGGGGCCTTCATGAAGACGACCGGCTCGGCCGGCGGCTCGGCGCCGGTCTCGCGCGCGTGGTCGTGGTAGTTCAGCCCGATGCAGACGATCTTGCCGATCCGCGCCAGCGGCGGCCCGACCCGCAGCCCGGTGGCGTCCAGGACGGGCAGGTCACCGGCGTCGGCGGCGGCCCGGACCCGGCCCAGCGCCTCCTCGTCGGCGAGCAGCGCGCCGTCGATGTCCGCGACGACACCCGACAGGTCCCGCAGGGTCCCTTCGGCGTCGAGCAGCGCGGGCCGCTCCGCCCCCGCCGTACCGACTCGCAGCAGCTTCATGATCAGTCTCCCTCGATCGCGGGCGCCCGGCCGATGCGCGCGACCCGGATGCGGCGGGGCAGCCATCGGAGGACTGGTCGATCCTCCAAGCTCGGAGTGCACTCCGCAATACCCCGTTCACGTACTGGACCCCGGCCGCCCGGTCACCTGTACAGCACGGCCCGCTCGACGACACTCCACGTCGTGCTGGTCACGACGTACAGCGCGGCGGCCAGCGGCACGACGGCCACGGTGACGAGCGTGAAGAACGACATGAACGGCATCATCTTCGTCACCGTCCCCAGCCCTGGCAGCTGCTCCCCGCCGCCGGCCTGGGCGGCCGGGTTCGCGGCCGCCATGCGCTTGCTGAGCCGGTAGCTGAACGCGGCGACGCATCCGACGACCACGAACAGCCCGGCGTAGACGAGTCCCGCACCACCGAGGACACCGCCCTGGAGCGCGTCCGTCCACCGCTCCCCGAGCGGCGCCGCCAACAGCTGATGGCCGAGCAGCCCGTTGGCCTCGCCGCCGATCGTGTCGCTGGAGAACAGGTGGTAGAGCAGGAAGAACGCGGGAATCTGGAGCATCCCGGGCAGGCAGCCGGCCAGCGGCGACACCTTCTCCTCGGCGTGCAGCTCCAGCACGGCCTTCTGGAGTTTCTCGGGGTTCTTGCCGTGCTTCTCGCGCAGCTCGGCGATCTTCGGCTGGAGCGCGGTGCGGGCCTTCTGGCCGCGCGCGGCGGCCCGGGACAGGGGGTGGACGAGGAGTCGTACGAGCGCGGTGAACAGGACGATCGCCGCGGCGGCGGCCGAGGCGCCGAACAGCGGCTGGAGCAGGCCGGCAAGGTGCTCGACCAGCGTGGCGAAGACGGACATGAGTGAGCCCTCCGGGGGTCTCGTCGTGCCGGAACAGGTCATGGCGGCATGACGACCCGCGCGGGGTCACTTCAGGTGTGGTTACGCCCGCACCCTGGGTGTGGTTACGCCCCTACGCGACGGTCGCCCGGAGGGCGTGACCGGGTGCCCGGGGCCGGGTGCGCCCCCGGGCGTCGGGATCGCGCTGCGGCAGGAAGGCCGTACGTCGGTCCCGGTCGCGGATGGCCGTACGCACGCGGGTGCGCGGCACGGTGGGCGCGCAGCGGGAGGCGATGACGGCGCAGAGCGCGAGGGCGGACGAGGCGGCGGCGGTCGCGGCGAGCGCGACGGTGGCGGTGAGGCTGCCGGTGTCGAGCAGCGCCACCTCGACGAGCAGGAAGAGCAGCGCGAGGGCGGGACGCAGAGTGGCCCAGCTCCGGTGCACGGCTGCCCCTCCCCTCGTACGCGCGTATGCCCTGTCGTCCGTTATACAGGACCGCCCTTCCACCCGGGCCCGCGACTTCGTACACGGGTTTGAGAAAGGTTCGTCACAACTCTCGACAACCCACCCGTCACACCCGATGCTTCTCGTCACCAATCACGGGGGCACCCCTGTGCGCCGGGCCAGGGACCGGGCGCCCGCCCCCATCTCCCTTACGGAGGAGCCGTGATCCGACGCAGAAGTCTGCTGGCCGCAGCAGGCGGAACGTTCCTCGGCAGCGCCCTTGCGACGGGCACCGCGCACGCGGACGCCACGATCGCCGTCAACCCGTCGACGACGTACGGCACCTGGGAGGGCTGGGGCACCTCCCTTGCCTGGTGGGCCAACGTCTTCGGCGCCCGGGACGACTTCGCCGACCTGTTCTTCACCACCAAGTCCGTCACGTACAACGGCCGCTCCCTGCCCGGCCTGGGCCTCAACATCGCCCGCTACAACCTCGGCGCGTGCAGTTCCAACAGCGTCGGCGGCGCGACGATGGTGAAGTCGCCCAACATCCCCGCCTTCAAGCAGATCGAGGGCTTCTGGCAGGACTGGAACAACGAGGACCCCACGTCCTCGGCGTGGAAGTGGACGGCGGACGCCAACCAGCGCGCGATGCTGGTGAAGGCCACGCAGCGCGGCGCGATCACCGAACTGTTCGCCAACTCCCCGATGTGGTGGATGTGCTCCAACCACAACCCCTCGGGCGCGTCGGGCGGCGGCAACAACCTCCAGACCTGGAACTACCGCCAGCACGCGAGCCACTTGGCGGCGACGGCCCTGTACGCCAAGAACAACTGGGGCGTGAACTTCGCGACGGTCGACCCCTTCAACGAGCCGGCCTCCACCTGGTGGACGGCGACCGGCACCCAGGAGGGCTGCCACATGGACCCGGCGGTCCAGGCGGCCGTACTCCCCTACATGCGCAGCGAGTTGGACAAGCGCGGCCTCACGGGCCTGCGCATCGCGGCCTCGGACGAGACGAACTACGACACGGCCCGCTCCACCTGGTCGTCCTTCAACTCCACCGCCAAGGGCCTGGTCTCCCAGGTCAACGTGCACGGCTACCAGGGCTCGGGCGGCCGCCGCGACCTCCTCTACACGGACGTGGTCACCACCTCCCGCAAGAAGCTGTGGAATTCCGAGACGGGCGACAGCGACGGCACGGGCCTGACGATGGCCTCGAACCTCTGCCTCGACTTCCGCTGGCTGCACCCGACGGCCTGGTGCTACTGGCAGGTCATGGACCCGTCGAGCGGCTGGGCGATGATCGCCTACGACGCCAACACCCTCCAGCCCACCACCGTCCAGACCAAGCACTACGTGATGGCCCAGTTCAGCCGCCACATCCGCCCCGGCATGACGATCCTGGACACAGGCGTCGGTTACGCGGTGGCGGCCTACGACGCCACGGCCCGTCGCCTGGTGATCGTCGCGGTCAACACGTCCACGTCCGCCCAGACCCTCACCTTCGACCTCTCCCGCTTCTCGACGGTGACGGGCGGCTCGGGCGGCCTGGTCCCCCGCTGGAACACGGTGACGACGGGCGGCGGCGACCTCTACACGGCCCGCTCGGACATCCGCCTGTCCGGCAAGTCGGTAGCCGTCCCATTCGCGGCAAAATCAGTCCAAACCCTCCAGATAGACGGCGTGACGCTTTAGATGTGCGCGGAGCGTGAGAGAAACCCGCGAGCCCCTGGGCGCCCTCGATATCGGGTCTGGCCTGCACATCTCTCACGCTCGTCACCTCCCGGCAGTACGGTGTCCCCCATGCGCCCCGACACGCCTGCCGAAAACGTCGACCACACCGCCGAGGCGGCACGCCTGGAGCGGACCGCCGGCCTGTATCCCGAGGACGCCGAGGCCCTGCTGCTGCGGGCAGCGGCCCACCTGGAACTCTCCGGCGACCGCCCCACCGCGACCACGCTCTACGACCGCCTGCTGTCCTCCCCGGACGGCCTGGAGAACCCCCACCTGGTACGGGCGCTCAAGGCCTCGAACCTCTGGGAGTACGGCCACGAGGCCGAGGCCCGCGCGATCATCGAGGGCGTCCGGGTGGCGTCCCCGAAGGACCCGGCCCCCTGGGTGATCGTCGCGGAGTCCCTGGAATCCCACGACGAACTGGAAGCGGCCCACGACACCTTCACCGAGGCCGTACGCCACCTCCTGACGGACGTCCCGGAGCCCCCCTACGCCACCCACCCCCTCCTCTTCGGCCGCCACCGCGTACGGCGCATGCTGGGCAAGTCCCACGACGAGTGGGACGCCTTGGCGGACTCGGTCCACTCCCTCCCGATCACCCTGGACGAACTCCACGACCCCAAGCGCGTCTGGTCCCTGGGCTCGGAGAACCCCGCGGAACTGGAGGCGGAGATCCTCCGCCTCCGAGCGGAACTGGGCGCATACCGGGAGGCCCTCTCCCGCCCCTTCCCGGTGGCGATCCTGCACTGGCCGGCGGACGAGCTCACGGAACTCCTGGAGGCGTACCCGGCCCTCGCATCGGAGTACCCGACCCACGAGGAACACCTCGCGACCATAGAGACGGCCCTCCGCGAACTCTCCGCCTCCGGCACCCCGAACCTGGGCATCGTCACCGGCACGGTCCCGTCCTACGAGGCCTTCGCGGCCTCGGAACTCTCGCCCCCGACCGACCCGACCCTCCTCCCCCAGTACGCGACGACACTGGCGGCGCGGGGACGGGCGGTGGCGTGGCCGCCGCAGCAGGGGGCGGCTTGTTGGTGTGGGTCGGGCCGGCCTTACGGCCAGTGCCACGGCAGCAGTGTCTGAGACCGGCACGGGCGCGATGCCGATCCGGTCTCAGGCCCGCGCCGCGTGCCGCAACGCAGCTGACAAGGGACACCAAGAACACCGGCGGATCGCCGCTGAGCCCATCCGGCGTGCGCGGAACCGCTGACGCGCCCGGCACGCCGGGCACAGCGCAGCGCACGGCGGCGCTCCCCACCCTGGCTCCCGCTTCCCCGGGCCGCCCGCTCGCTTCTCTCCCGTGCTGGAGCGGCCCGGGTCAAGGGTGGCCCGCAGGGCCATCGGCGCCAGCCGACGCGGAACGCAGCGCAGCGGAGTGGGAGCGCCCTTGATGCGGGGCGCGGAGGGCCATCGGCGCCAGCCGACGCGGAACGCAGCGCAGCGGAGTGGGAGCGCCCTTGATGCGGGGCGCGGAGGCACGACACTGACAAGGAAGCGGGTGGCCACCAGCTGACTGCGAGGCAGCATCACAACGCCCGGCCCATCGGCCCCTCCGGCCACCTCGCGCGCTCTTGTTCACCCGGAGCCTCCACCCACTCCTCTCACCGCGTCCGGAGCACTGGCAGAATGCTTTTGTGACCGGTGCTGTCCCATCCTCCCCCGGTGTCTCCGCCCGAATGAGCCGCCAAAGCTCTCGTGACACGGCTCCTGAGGTGGCGGTTCGACGGCTGCTGCACGCCTCCGGCTTTCGCTACCGCGTGAACGTGCCCGTGCCGGGGCTGCCTCGTCGCACGATCGACATCGTCTTTCCCAAGACAAAGATCGCAGTGTTCCTCGACGGTTGCTTCTGGCATGGATGCCCTCAGCACGCAACGCATCCGAAGGCGAACGCGGAGTGGTGGCGCGCGAAGCTCGAGAAGAACATGAGTCGCGACGTCGAAACGACGGAGCATCTCGCCGCTCAGGGCTGGACGGTCCTGCGCTTCTGGGAACACGAGCCAGTGAGTGGCGTCGCCCAACGCATCGCTATGACGGTGGAGTCAAAACGCCAGGGGCCCAACCGCCCCTCCACGGCCCTGTGACGGGAAGCTCAACACGAAGACGGTATGCCCAATTTTGCCACAGATCACACCAGAATCATCGATGCGATCATGGCAAAAATCCGCCTATCCCGGCGAACCTTGGCGTTGATTCACTGAGTGATGAGACCTTCAACCAATAGTGTGTAGGGGTTGTGAAGGCGGGGCGCTGATTGGCGTCTCAGAGTCCCCATTGGCAGGTCGGTTCACCATGCGACCGTGAGGGGATGCTGAGGGGCAGTCAGCTGATCGATGAGAGCGGGGGCGGTCAACTCATGACCGACGATTTCGATGCCATGTACGAGACCTTCCAGGCGCTCCTGGAGACGTTTCCCCCCTCGGAAGCGGTCAAGCGGCTGGAACTATTGGGTGTCGAACCAGATGTGGTCGAACGAATCCGTGACCGGCACGAGCAGCAGACGATCCGCATCAAGGAACTCGAAGAACCTCACGCGGTGGTCCTGGGTAACCGGGACACGTGGTACACGGGCCCGCAGGCAAAGGACAAGTGCTGGCCCGCGATCGTGAAGCTGCTGCGCAAGGACGGTTGGCCGGAGGAGCCTGCGATTCGAGATCTCGACGACTCCTCCACCCGCGTCGTCTCACTCCTGAACCACCCGAAGGAGAAGTCGTTCTCCACGCGAGGTCTTGTGGTGGGGTACGTACAGTCCGGCAAGACCACCAACTTCACATCAGTGATGGCGAAAGCCGCGGATCGCGGCTACAAGCTGTTCATCGTGCTTGCCGGCATCCACAACGGGCTCCGACGCCAGACCCAGGCCCGTCTGGTACAACAACTCGTTGAGCCGAACCCTTCGATGTGGTCACAACTCACCGGTCTGGACAAGGACTTCACCCCGCAAGAGAACCCGGCCGGTTACTTCGGCAAGAGCAACAAGACACATGTCTTGTGCGTCGTGAAGAAGAACGCAACCGTCCTCCGAAAGCTTGCTCGCTGGTTGGACAAGGCTTCGGACTACCTCAAGGACTGCCCCGCACTGATCATCGACGATGAGGCCGACCAAGCCACCGTGGCCACGAAGTCCATCAACCCGCTGATCCTCAGCATCATGAAGAGCCTGCCGCGGTCCGCGTACGTCGGGTACACGGCATCGCCGTTCGCCAATCTGCTGATCGATCCGAGCGCCGAGGACCTGTACCCGAGCGACTTCATCGTCAACCTGCCCAAGCCCAAAGGTCACTTTGGCACCGAAGTCCTCTTCGGGCGGTACGCGCTGGACGGCGAGGACGAAGACGATGTCGATGACGGCCACGACATGATCCGCTCGGTTCCCATCGATGACATACCTTGTGTTCGTCCCGAGTCCAAGGCGGACGTCGAGGGATTCGAGCCGGTCGTCACGGACACCTTGCGCAGTGCGATTGAGTACTTCTGGTTGGCCACGGCCGCGCGACGCGTTCGTGGGACAGGCAACCCTCACAGCACGATGCTGATTCACACCAGCGTTAACACCTCCGTTCACAACAGCTTTAAGCGGCCGCTGGAGCATCTGCGGGAGAGGACGGCCAAGACTCTCACCGACGAACCCGTCATCGACCGCTTGCGTACCCTCTGGGACAAGGAAACGGCTCGTGTTGCCGCAGAGGATTTCGGTGAGACGAAGGTGCCGTTCGACTCGTTGCTGGCTGAACTACCCGGAGTGCTGGGTAACTGTCGCATCATCATGGACAACTCGAGCAGCGAGGACCGCCTCGACTATGAAAACGGCCCAGTGGTCGCCATTGCTGTGGGCGGCAACACCCTTTCACGAGGTCTGACACTCGAGGGCTTGTCGGTCAGCTACTTCGTCCGCGCTGTGTCGGCGTACGACACACTGCTTCAGATGGGGCGCTGGTTCGGATTCCGGAATGGTTATGCGGATCTGCCCAGGATATGGATGACGGACGAGTTGGCGGAGTGGTTCCGGCATCTGGCAACGGTCGAGACTGAGATGCGTCGCGACATCGACATCTACATGACCGAGGACGAGACGCCTCTCACGTTCGCCGTTCGACTGCGCACTCATCCAGCCTTGCGTGTCACGGCTGCCGCCAAGATGCGCTCAGCCGTCACAGCTGCCTCCTCGTACGGTGGCAGGGGGGTACAGACGCACTACTTCCACACGAACGCCGATTGGCTTCGCGGGAACATCGCAGCGGCCCGAGATCTCGTCAGCGACGCGGTCACGCACGCCGTCCGTGTGGAGGACCGATCCGCTGAGGGCCGCTTCATATTCCGTGACGTGCCGTACGACGTCATCACCGAGTTCCTGGGTTCGTACAAGTTCCACGAGAAGTCGACGGAGAACGATCCCGATCTCATTAGCGCCTACATCCGGAAGCGCGTGTCATCCGCCGGCTCACTGCGTCGCTGGAACGTCGCCGTCATGGGCACTCCTCAAGGAGAGCCCTTCACTTTCGCACCCAACGTGACTGTGGGACGCGTTACGCGTACTCGTCTCGCACTTCCCAATCCCGATCCTGATTACGCCGACATCAAGTCGCTGCTGGGTCCGCGGGACGCAGCCGTGGACCTCGTCGGCGTCAAGACGAAGTTGACCGAGCAGGCTCTCAAGGACGCACGCAGTACTCAACTGCCGAACACCGGTCTTCTGCTGCTGTACCCGATCGACAAGACATCGGAGCCCGAACCCGGGAAAACGCTCCGTGCTCCCTTGCACGCCGAGGAACACGTGATCGGCGTCGGACTCGTCTTTCCCGATCCTCGCCACGGTGACAGCACCGTGGAGAAGTACATCTCTGCCGATCTGTCCGGTGTACGCATTGAGGACGAGGACTTCAGCCTGCTCGAAGGTGAAGACGCGTGAACAAGGAGGATCTTCGGAGACTCGCCGAAGAGCACTGGACTGCACTCATGTCACAGCCGACCACCGGCGAACGCCGTCTGCGCGTTTCTCAACTTCCGATCATGACGGACCAAGGCCCGGTCGCCGCGGCAGTGGACCACGAGGGTCACAGGCACCTGTTGGTACCCATAGACAGCCACAGAAAGATCCGCTCCGAACTCACAGGGCCGGTACTGCAACTGCGGAAGCGGCCGTTGGAGGACGAAGACACATATCAGACATTCGCCGACCTGGCCTGCCTACGCAAAGACCTCAACGACTTGTTTACCAGGCTCTGCGTGGACGTCCTGAGTACGGTCGAGACACTTCCCGATAACCCGGTAAAGGCCCTCTACCGTGTCCTCGATCGTTGGAAGTCGCTGTTTCAAACGCAAGCACCGACATTGGGCCCCGAGCAGTTGCTCGGACTCTTCGCCGAACTGTTGGTTCTCAGTGAACTCCTCCGTCGGGATCCCAGCGCTCATCGGCTTTGGCTCGGACCGAGTGGCCATCGTCACGACTTCTCGACCGGTGCCGTCGCCATTGAAGTGAAGGCAGGCGCCGACGGCAAGACACGAAAGCCTCGGATACACGGACTGACTCAGCTTGAGGTTCCCGCGGGTGGACGCCTCGATCTTGCATGGTTCAGCCTGAACCGCCTCACGACACCAGATGCGGGCACAGGTTTCGTCGATCTGGTCGAACAGGTACTTCACTTGTGCGACGACGAAGGTGCAGTAATCGGGCTGCTCGGCGAGGCCGGCTACAGCCCGCTCGAAGACGACCGCTACCGCGACGTTCGCTTTGCAGTCACAGAAGAGAAGTGGTACCAGGTCGGTCCTGGTTTCCCCGGGCTTACCAGCAGCGCACTGGCCGCAGCCGGTTTGCCCGTCTCGGTTGAGGATGTCGAATACACCGTGGACCTCTCGGGTGACTCACCCTTCGCCCTTGAACAGGACGATGTACCTAACGTGCTTGATCGCATCATTCGGGAGTCAGCGTGAGGGAACCTCGCTGGTACTCCCAGCCCTACCCCCCGGAGGGGGCCAGCGCCGCCGAGGGCATTCGTAACCAACTGGGGCGCCCTGAACTCGACCTCCTCACCATTCTGGTTCGAGAATCAGCCCAAAACAGTTGGGATGCCCGAATCCTGGGTTCCTCAGAGCCCGTCGACTTCCGCATAGACATGTGGACAGTCGGGCCGGCACACACCGGCCCATGGCGCACGCTCCTCCAAGCTGGGGCGCCCTCCAACGCCCAGCACTTCCCGCTCCACAACTCCCTCAGGCAAGGCTCCATTCGTCTTCTGGCCGTTTCCGACCGCGGAACCCGTGGGCTCGGCGGGCCGACTCGGGCCAACGACGCCGTCGGCCCGGATCGGGACTTCGTTTCGTTCATCCGCAACATCGGCGAACCCCGGGATACCGCTCTCGGTGGTGGAACCTACGGTTTCGGCAAGGGCATTTTCTACTTGTTGTCGAAGTCCGGGACAGTGCTCGTGCATTCTCGCTGCCGCACGCCTCAGGGCAGGTACGAGACCCGCCTCATCGGTTGCACACTGTGGAAGAGCTACGTGACAACCGAGGCCGAAGGGAAACGTCGCTACACGGGAAGGCACTGGTGGGGCGACCCATCCGGTGACGTCGTGGAACCATTGCTGGATCAAGAGGCCGAGGTGGTGGCCCAGCGATTGGGGCTGCGGTCATTCGCCCCCGAGGAGACAGGGACGACCGTAGTCGTCGTTGATCCACATCTCGACGAGATGGAGCCTGCGGGTGCGGCAGACTACTTGGCCGACACAATCGCCTGGCATCTCTGGCCCAAGGCGATTTCAACCGACGGCCGGCCTCCCGCGATGCGCTTTTCGGTCACCTGTGATGGCGTTCAACACCCCGTGCCGAACCCTCGCGTTACCCGTCCCCTGAACATGTTTGTTGCGGCTTACGAGACAATGGTGAGCCAGGATGGCCGAGACTTGGAGTGCCTGAAGCCCAAGAAGCATCTCGGTCGATTCGGCCTGGTGAAGCGCATCATGCCGCCGCTGGAACCGACCCGCGCGCAGCGCATGCTGAACATTGAGGACTTGATCCATCACGTGTGCTTGATGCGCCCAGCCGAACTCGTCGTCACCTACCGCCCGGGGCCCAAGCCGCCGAGTGCGAATCAGGGCTACGCAGGGGTCTTTCGAGCCGCCGAGGCCATGGATGACGTCTACGCCAAGGCGGAACCGCCCACACACGATGCTTGGAACCCTCACTCGCTCGACCGGCCGGAGAGCACCTACATCCACACAACGTTTCGCCGTATAGACGAAGCCCTCAACGGACTTCTGTCCCTCAATGGAGGTGTGCGACCCGGAACCAGCAACGTCGCCCTCGGTGCGGCCAGCTCGCTGTTCTCGGGACTGGTCGGAGGAACATGGGGGATCGGCGGAGCAACCGACTACTCGAAGCCCGGCAGCACAGCCACGCGCCGATCACAGGTCGAGGATGCGGAAGCACCCGTTCAACGAACGGCACAGGGCGGTCGTGCTTCAGCGCGGCCCTCCGTTGATGTGCCGGCTGCAGGAGGCGCCAGCGGTGACGGACGTCTGCCCAACGGCACAACGAGCGAGGACAGCAATGTCACCTCCCGCCGGCGACCGCGGGTGCAGTACGTCGGCGACCCGTACTACGACGACCGCGGCAACGACTCACTGTTGGTCCAAGAGTTCCGCTTGCCAGTCCCAGGCCCGCAGCAAGTACGCATCGATCTTGCCGTCACGCTCCCTGGCACTGGAGGGCGCGAGACTGACCCTCCGATCGGGGCCAGCATGCCGGTACTGGTCGGTTGGGAGGACCAGACGGGCCGGCTTCACAGCGATGACCCCTGTGTCATCGAGGGCGGTGACTCGATCTGGCGAGCCCTGGTCCGACCTGCCCCCGACACCATGACCGAGATCGGCATCAGGGTCGAGGCGGTGAGACCTACGTGAATAGGCGCGTTCTCCCATACCGCGCTCCGGCGGACGATGTCGTCTCGGCCGGGCCTTGGCAGCTGATCGTCGAGGACGGCGAGGTTGCTCTGCCCGTAGCCCTGCCGGACTGGGACTATCAAATGGATTTGCGTATACGCAGGGCCGTGCATGTCGATCTCGATCGGACACGTCGGGAATCGGGGCTGCCGGCCGACACGGCGCTCATGTTGTCTGCGGTCTGGACAGCGACGGGATCCAATCTGAGTGGTCCCGCTCAGCATGTCAGGATGACCGAAGCAGGAACCATCACGGTTCAGTTGGATTTCACTCTGCGCGGCGCGGACCTCGGGGGGCTGCTCCTCCTGGACACGGCTCTGCTGCTCGCCGATCAAAGGGACCGCTCTCGCCCCTCCTCGCCCCGGCGCGCGGGCTCTGTGCTGTGGAGCGATCGGACAGCCGTACGTCTGCAGGGTGACGCTCCACAGTTCCCCATGGCTGTGATCGACTTCGCCCGTACGTCGTTTCCCGACAGCGCAGCTTGGCACCTGCAGATCAGCGGAAGCCTCGAAAGCGCAACCATGGGCTCCCTGTTGCTTCTCGTCAACGAACAGAACGTGGTCACCGCGACTGCCTTTCAGAACGCGTCACGACCGCGCCCGGTGGATCGGGTTGTCCTCTCCGCTGTCTATGCGGACTCAGCCCGCGTCATGGTCGAACACGCCCTGGGACATGATGACTTCACCGAGGAGTCCGACTTTCCAGAGGGATCACTTGGCGCCACCCTGCAGAGCTTGTTCGACCAGCTCTTCCCCGGACAGTCCATCACTGATATCCGGCTGCGGCAGAGGAAGTCACCTGCCCTCTTCGCGTCAGACCTTCAAGCGGCAGTCAAGATCTTCGAGGTGTCGTGATGAGCTTCCTCTACCCTCGCTTGCTCTCCGAGCAGGCCAAGCCGCTCTACGACGAGTATCAGCACCTGACGGTGGGCGAGCTGACCCGACACGTGAACCTCACGCACGAATCTGCGGTTTACGTCGCCACAGGTGGAGATCGAGTTTCGCCCTCTCGTCTCCAGGAGCTGCGAGAGGGCGTACTCGATCTAGCTAAGCAGAGCGGCTTCCCCGAGGAATCGGACCGGGCGCGTAACGCCGAATTCGATCTGCGCTTGGCAGCCCTACTGCACACCGAGATGGGCATGGTGCCCGCTGAGGCAGCCTCTCGAGACGCGTGGGCGTTTCTTGCTCTGGTTCTGCTTCCGGATGTCGCCTTCTGGCGCTACCCCCAGCCACCCAAGGATCGCATCCTCGGCACAGACCTCACACGCCACGTCTTCGGGCGCCTGTGGTGGCGTGCGCAACTGGTTCGGTCCCCTGATACTCCGGATCCTTACCATGCACTGCGAATTCTCGGAGAGGCTGCCTTCGACCAGATCTACGCTCGACGCGCCGCGCTCGGTGGCAGCCCGCATCTGGTACGCGCCATCCTGCGCGTATGGAACGACCTTGATCTGACGGGAATCAACGAGCGCGACACTCTTCGCGATTTCCTCAAGCGGCTGCTGCGACTCGCTCCCTTCGTGCTCTTCGACGGGATTGAGGAACATGCTCTGGACGACGAGCTGCGCGCGGTCGCCACAGAGGCGGTCGATGCGCAGCGTGGCGAGTCCTCCTCAGCGGCCCGCCCTCCACAGGAGGCTGCGGCCGCAACAGCGAGAACGGACGAGCGTAAAGCCGACCTTCACCCTCGCCCGCATGTTGTCACCGAGGTGGCAACTGGCGTCGTTCCGCCGGACGCCACTACGCCGCACCGACTCACGTTCATCGAAGTGTGTGCGGGCGCGGGGGGCCAGGCCCTCGGCTTGGAGACTGCCGGATTCGATCCAGTCTTCTTGATCGACAGCAAAGCGGACGCCTGCTTCACTATCGATCGCAACAGGCCTGAATGGGACGTCATCTGTATGGACCTCGGGCACTTCGACCCGAGCATGCGCCCCGACGCCCTGGGAGTTGATCTACTCAGTGGCGGGTTGCCTCGCGTGAAGTCCTCAGCAACAGTCGGCGGAACGGAGGATGCAGATGAGCTCCGGGTACTACGGACAGCTATCAACTTGGTATGCAAGATCAAACCCAGGTCTGTCTTCTTCGAGAACGTTCCCGATCTCGTCGAGAGCCTTCAGTTCGAGGCCGATCGCGCTTGGATCGACGAAGAGTTGCGCGAAGCCGGCTACCGCACCAGCTGGAGGGTTCTGAACGCCGCGGACTTCGGCGTGCCGCAGAATCGGAACAGCGGCTTTCTGGTCGCTCTGCAGGCTCCATACTTCCCGGCCTTCGCATGGCCCCGGCCGAGCGAGTTGCCACCACCCACCGTGGGCCAGGTCCTCGGGCCTTCCATGGCATCCGGCGGCTGGCCCGGGGCAGAACGGTGGATCAGGAACGCCGACCGCATCGCACCGGCACTTGTTGGAGGTTCGGACCGTCGCGGGGGCGCCGATCTGGGCCCGACCGGCAGCAAAAGGGCCTGGGCCGCGCTCGGCGTGAACGGCAACAGTCTGGGGGACGAGCCGCCGGGCACCGACTTCGGGGTCGGTGATCACCCCAAGCTCACCGTTGAGCAAGCCGCCATGATCCAGGCCTTTCCCCACGACTGGGTGTTCGCCGGCGGCAAGACATCCAGGTACCGTCAGGTGGGCCACGCGATGCCACCGCCGCTCGCTACTGCGGTCGGTCAGTCGATCGCATCCGCGCTACGCGGATAGGATCGCTGCATGCGTACGCCCCGACAGCCTGCCTCCGATCCCATCACGGTCGTTGACCTTTTCAGCGGCTGCGGGGGCTTCACCCAGGGGTTTCATGAGTTCCGCCCTGCGAACGCAGCCGGCACCGGCCCCATCTTTCGCAGCATCGCCGCAGTGGAACACAACGCCGCTGCGGCGGCCACATATGCAGCCAACTTCGGGAGCCTACGCCTCGACGAGCGGGTGCCGGCAGCCCGAGTCCACGTCGGAGACATCGAGGAATGGCAGCCCACCACCGAGGCGCTCAATGCGGACGTCGTGGTCGGGGGACCACCCTGTCAAGGTTTCTCCGCCCTGAACCGCAAGAAGAAGGGCAGCGAACGTAATCGCCTCTGGGAAGAATACGTTCGGATTGTCGCCGCCGTTCGCCCCAAGGTCTTCGTCATTGAAAACGTCGACCGCTTCCTGAAGTCCGACGAGTTCAAGAATCTACTGAGCGAGGTTGAGGAGGGCGGGCTTCTTGCAGACTACCGCCTTGTTGATCCGCCCGGGTCGGACCCAAGCGACACCCAAGAAGAGCGGACCAGGCGCTATCTTCTGAATTCAGCGGACTTCGGCGCGAGTCAGGCCCGTCGTAGGGCCATCGTTATCGGCGTTCGCCGTGACATCAACAACGGTCGGACGATGTCGTACCCGGCGAGGACGCACACCCGACGGCCGAGGGTGAGCGCCACAGCTGCCTCCCTCCCACTGGACGGAGTGGATGGCACCGTTTCGTACTGGAAGGCAGTCAAGGGCATCTTCGACGAGTCGTCTCAGCGAGAGCTGCACGGCACCGAGCTCCCTGACAGCAAGGAGTTCATTCCGGAGATAAACGCTGTCCTGCCGGGGGTCTTCACCACCAGCGACCTACACTTCCGCCGTAGCCCTGAGCCTCTGTCAAGGGCTCGATACAGCGCGATTCCGCCAGGTGGAAACCGTAAGGACCTGCGCGACAAGTGGTTCACACTCGATGAGCTCGGGGAGGTGCACGTCTTCCGAGAGCCCAACCCTCCCGGAGTCAGGACTCCCGTTTACCCCCTGTCGACCGAGAGTTGGGACCGTCACAACACCGGCACGGGTGACGTCATGGGTCGGCTCCGCCTCAGTGAGCCGTCAGTAACCATTCGAACCGAGTTCTATAAGCCGGAGAAGGGTCGCTACCTCCACCCCACGGAGAATCGGCCGATCACTCACTTCGAGGCCGCTCGGATCCAAGGGTTCCCTCTTGATTTCCGCTGGTGCGGCACAAAGACGGAAATTGCGACCCAGATCGGGAACGCTGTACCCATCCCTCTTGGGACCGCGATTGCCTCCGCGATCCATTACTACCTGCGAGGCCGGTAAAGCATTTCAGGTGTCGCCTGCGTCGGGCACACTAAGGCGAATCGCCTCAAGCACGACTCGGGGCTTCGCTACGCTGGCCCCCATGATTCGCGCAGTGGTCTTCGACGTCGGTGAGTGCCTCGTGGACGAGACCCGGGAGTACGGGACCTGGGCCGACTGGCTGGGCGTGCCGAGGCACACCTTTCATGCGATGTTCGGGGCCGTCATCGCCCAGGGTCGTGACTACCGGGAGACGTTCCAGGAGTTCCGGCCCGGGTTCGATCTGTACGCGGAGCGGGAGAAGCGTGCTGCGGCCGGGAAGCCGGAGTGGTTCGGCGAGGACGACCTGTACGCAGACGTCCGGCCCGCCCTCCGGCAGCTCCGGGCCGACGGGCTGTGGCTCGGGATCGCCGGCAACCAGACCGTACGGGCCGGCGGAATCCTGCGGGAGCTGTTCTCCAACGACGTGGATCTGATCGGCACCTCCGACGACTGGGGCGCCAGCAAGCCCGACCCCGAGTTCTTCAAGCGCGTGGCCGCGGCCGTGCCCTTCGGGGCCGACGAGATTCTGTACGTCGGTGATCGGTGCGACAACGACATCAAGCCTGCCGGGCAGGCCGGCATGCACACCGCGCTGGTGCGTCGCGGTCCTTGGGCCAGCATTCAATGGGACAGCGCGGAAGCCAGGGAGCTGCCGACCTTCCGTGTCGAGAGCCTGGACGAACTCTCACCAAACGTCGCCGAGTTCAACGCCTCAACGCGCTGAGGGTCGTCGACCAGTCGTACAGCCGGTCGTCGAGGTCGCGAACGCAGCTCTCGTGCTGGTGCGGAGTAAGCGCACGTCGGACTTCGCGTACGCGGTCCATGCCGGTGGCGTACCAGGTGAGAGCCAGCTGATCGAGTGCCTTGCCCGCGTACTCGCAGGCCGCTTCCGGCTTGCCCGAGGCCGCTTCGACGGCTGCCAAGTCGCCGTACACAACGGTTCGTTGCTTCTCCTCGCCCGGGGTCATGGCTTCGAGGGCCTGGAGGAGCGCGGCCCGGGCTTGTGGGAGGTGGCCGGCGAGCAGTTGGGTGTTTCCCTTGAAGGCCGCCAGCCGCGCCGGGGAGAACCAGTCCATCCAGGGCGGCGACGGATGCTCGTTGCCGTCCTCCAGGACGTCCTCGGCGTGGGTGATCAGGTTCAGCGCGGTTCGCGAATCGCCGCACCTGGTCTCGCACTCCGCTTCGACGGCGTCCAGCCAGGCGAGGAACTCGGCGGAGGCAGGGGCACGGCGGGCGTAGGTCCGGGCCGCGATCATTCGCTCCTGTGCTCCCTCCTGATCGCCCGCCCAGCCGGGGATGAATGCCATGTGCGCGATGATCGCCGATCCGAGCAATGCGTCGTCGGCCTCGCCCGCTGCCTGTAGGGCGAGGAGAAGCGTGTCGTGCGCGGTGGTCGGCTCGGAGAGATCGAAGAATTCGATCCGGCCCGCCAAGAGGTATGTCTCGGCCAGCGCGGCGGCGATCGTGCGGCGGGTGGAGTCGGACGTCTCCGGAAGCAGGACGCAGCCCAGCGTCGCGTGTGACACCACGGCCGGGTGCAGTGTGGTCGGTGCGACGGACCAGTAGAGCCTGCGGTGGGAACGAGTGACGGCCTCGAAATCCGCCCCGGCGGTCGGCGGATGGGCGGCGGCTACGGCACGGCCCGATCCCATCGCCAGGCCCAGTGTTGCCACCCCGCCGGCGACCAGCCTGCGTCGGATCGGATCCGGTGCCACTCCCTCCGCGCCCCACGGCGGCGTGAAGCCGAGCGCGTCCAGGTTCTGGCCGAGCAAGTGCACCAGCACGCGCTGACAGTCCGGTTGCGGCCACGGTGGGTTGTCCGACTCCCAGCGTCGGACCTGACGCACCCCGATGGACAGGCCCCGCATGCCCATGCTCTTCGCGTGCTCGGTGAGCGCGTCCGCCAGATCCTGCTGCGAGTTGAAGCCGGCTGCCACCCGAGCGGCTTTGAGTCGAACGTTGCCTGTTGGCCTTGGCACGAGCCACCTCCTCCTGCTGACTGCCCGCTCCAAACTCTCCCATGTGAGTCCGCTACAGGACACCCGGTCCACCCCAGGGAGGTACTCAGGCCCTTTTAATGTCCGCTCAACGGCCTCTCAGAGTCCTCGAATGTGCAGACCGGTCAGTGGACTCTGTTCTCCCGTACGCACGGCCGGACAGCGAGGGAGCACGTTGTTGTACACACACGAGGGTTTGGGCGGAGGGGTCGCGGAGTGGCTGGCACGGACCCACCCGGTACCCGAGCGCGTATGGACGGAGTGGGCTGCGCAAGGCGTCGCGCTGCTGCCGCTCGGCGAGCGATTCGCCGCGGTGCGTATGGCGTCCGAGATCGTGCACGCCGCCGTCCGGTCCGAGGACCAGGAGGTCGTTGCGACTGAGCTCGGGGGCTTACTGGAAGGAGGGATCATCTTCGACCGCCGAGTGGCGGGTGGCACCTACTACGCATTGGTCGACGTGCATGCCGGCCTCACGTTGGCTGATGACGACGTCGTCACGTGCCTCGGTCGCGGCACGTACCTGGGAGTGCCGCGCATCGATAGACGGCAACCACCGGGGACGTACTGGGTGGTTCCGCCTCGGCACGAGGGTGACTTGTGTCCCTCACTTTCAGTTCTCGGTCTGCTCGAAGCGGGTCAAGCTCGACAAGCCGCCGAGCGGGAGATCCGTTCGCACGACGGGGGTGAACTCATGGATGCCGTGGTTGTTCAGGGCCCGTGGGCCATGCAGCTGGTAACGGACCGGCTGCCCGTACGCCCGCCGTCCTTCGCGAGCGTCGTGTTGGACGGGCCTACCCAGACGGCTCGGTATATGGATACCGACGGCCGGGTGGTTGAGATGGGCAAGCACGGCACGTCGAGGACGACGGGCACCGCATCGGTATCCGGAGGCGGCGACGGGCAGAATCCGCAGCCGCAGACTCAGGACGACCACACCACCGACTACGAGTCGGACTGACCCATGGCGTCCACGGTATTGGTCATCACCGCGCTGGAGGACTTCACCGCGGACCGCGTCATCCGTGCGCTCAATGAGCGCGAGGTACCGGTCGTACGCATCGATCCCGCCGATCTCGGGCCCGACCTGACCTTCGGATTCCGCCTCGGCGAGGACGAGCCCGCGTGGGCCGGACGGCTGAGCACCTCGAGCCGAGAAGTGGACGTGCGAGACGTGACGGCGGTCTACTACCGTCGCCCCACCCCGTACGCCGTCCGCTTCGAGCATCTTCTCCGACAACAGGCGCAGTTCGGCGCCGCAGAGGCGCGGCACGGGCTTGGTGGTGTGCTGAACGCCCTGCGCGCGGCGATGTACGTGAATCATCCGCACGCGGTCACCCGCGCGGACTACAAGCCGGCCCAGTTGCAGAGATTCGCCGAGCTGGGCCTGCGCGTCCCACCCACGCTGATCACCAATGAAGCGGAGCATGCCAGGAGGTTCGCGGCCGATCACGGGCGGATCGTCTGTAAGTCCTTCCGCGGTCTTCCACGTGGAGAAGACGGCCACGCCGGAGCGATCTGGACCCAACGGGTGCAGCCCGACAGTTTCGACGAGACACTCGCGATGACGGCGCACTTGTTCCAGGCAGAGGTCCCCAAGTGCTCGGACGTACGGGTCACGGTGGTCGGCCCTCAGGTCTTCGCCCAGCGGATCGTCGCTCCGGACGGAGCCTTGGACTGGCGTCGCGGTGACTGGGACGAACTGTCGCACTCTCCCGCCACCGTGCCTGCCACGGTCACGGCCGCCCTTCACAGCTACCTGAGGTCCTTCGACCTGGTCTTCGGCTGCTTCGACTTCGCGCTCACCGGGGGCGGAGACGAGCCCGAAGACTGGTGGGCCATCGAGTGCAATCCGAACGGGCAATGGGGCTGGCTTCCGGACGCGGCGGACATCGCCGAGGCATTCGCCGACATCCTGAACACGCAAGAGCGGAAGGAAACGGTAGGTCATGGCGATGCCCGCTGATCCCGAGAACGACGCGGTCCCCCTGCGCGCGGCCATGGTGAACGCCCTCGCTCGGAACGATGTCCCGCTGGACCCGGCCTGGCTGGCGGCGGTGGAAGCGGTCCCGCGGCATCGCTTCGTGCCCGGGTTCTACCTGCCCGTGGGTCGGCGCGACACGAAGGGTCTGACGGCCTGGGAACCGGTCACCGCCGAGCTCGACTACGGACGGTGGCTGGCGGCCGCGTACTCGGACACGACTCTGATCACCCAGTTCGACGGCGAAGAGCCCGACTGGCAGGCTCCAGTCGTACGGCCTGGTGGTGCTCCCACCTCGTCGTCCACGCTTCCGTCCCTGGTAGTGCGAATGTGGTCCGACGCCGAAGTGGCCGAAGGTCACACCGTGCTGGAAATCGGGACCGGCACGGGCTATTCGACGGCGCTGGCATGCGAGCGCCTCGACTCCGGAGACGTCACCAGCATCGAGGTCGACCCACGTCGGCTGGAGGCTGCCGCTGACGCGCTGTACGGCTGCGGCTACACCCCGGCCCTGGCCGTGGCGGACGGACTGTACGGGTACTGGCCCGAGGCCCGCTTCGATCGAGTCGTCGCCGCCTGCTCCTTCCGTGCGGTCCCGCCTGCCCTGCTCGCGCAGACCCGGCCTGGCGGAAAGGTTCTGCTCACTCTGTCGGGGTGGCTCTACGGCTATGCGCGCGTGTTGCTCACCGTCGCCGGAGACGGCACGGCGGAGGGTGCGTTGCTGCCCGGCACGGTCTCCTTCATGGCTGCGCGGACACATTCCGCGCCGGCTTTCGGAAATCCCGCGCACTGGGCCGCCGGGCTTCCGGACAAGCCCAGAACGGCCCGACACGGTCCGGAGCGCCTCGCGGCAACGACCGAGGAGGCGTTCCATCTGCGGTTCCTTGCCCAATGCGCCGTGCCGAACGCCCAGATGGTCACTGTCGACGAGGTCGTTCATCTGGTCGACGTCGTGAGCGGCTCCACGGCCACACTGACGCCTTTGGACGGTGACTGGCATGTGCGAGAAGGCGGGCCGGTGAAAATGTGGGAGCGCGTCGAGAGCGTTCTGGACGCCTTCGACGCCGCAGGCAGTCCAGGGCCGGAGGCTTTCGCGCTGCGGGTGTGCGATGAGGGACAGCGCCTGTGGCATCCGAACATGCCTGGTCTTCTACTGCCCTCGGCCGTACCGACCTGAGCCCAGCCCCCTCTCGAACCGATACTGCTCGACCAGTTCCTCCCACTCCCCCGCATCACCCTCACTCACAGCAACGGACCGCGCCTCTCCCACGAGCACCCGCACCCGGTCCGCCACCTGCGCGGCCCGACCCCTGGACGTATACACACCCAGGACAAGAGCGGTGGAGGCGCCGTCGTCCCCGCCGGCGAGGGTGAAGCTCCAGGGGACCTCGCACGGCGGGGCGTGGTCGGGGTCCGGGCACAGGAGGAGTTTGATCGGGGCCTGGAGGGCGAGAGCCTCCTTCGAGCTCGGGCAGCCAAGGACGCGGATCTCGTACACCCTTGGTTCGTCCTCGACCATGGGCGCTCGCCCTTCCTGGTTCGAACTCTGCCGCGCTTCCATCAGCCCCGTTCCCCCCGCTCGATGCAGAACTCGTTGCCCTCCGGGTCCGCCATCACGACCCAGCCCCGGCCGTTCGGGAGGGTGCGGTCCGTGAGGACGTGGGCGCCCAGGGATACCGCGCGTTCGACTTCCTCGGAGCGGGTGCGGCCGGTGGGGCCCAGGTCGAAGTGGATGCGGTTCTTGGTCGCCTTGGCCTCCTCGACCCTGACGAAGAGGAGACCGGGCGCGCCGTCCGGAAGTTCGACCAGGACCTCGTCATCCCCGGGCTTGTCGATGCCGGAGATGGGGTGACCGAGGAACGCCGCCCAGAAGCCCGCCAGTTCGTAGGGCTCGCCTGCGCAGTCGAAGGTGATGTGTCGGATGGTGGGGTTCAACGGGGTCAACGGCCCTTTTCCTGACATGAGTTGAGTTCCCTCGCAGGATGGGAGGGGAGGCCGCGCCGTGTCCAGCTATTTTGGGTCGTCGGGCAGGTTTCCGTTGCCGCCCAGGTTGGCGACCATGCGCCGCAGGACGTTGATCGTGGTGATGAAGTCGGCCTGGGAAATGCCCTCGTGGGTGCGGTGGTGGACGTGGAGGTTGCGTTCGCGGGCGCGGATGCGGGCCGCCTCACCGGCCTCCGTGAGGGACATGCCGCCTGTCGCGTCCTCCGTGAGCCAGCCCCGGGCGGTCAGGTCGTCGTAGACCTGGTCGAAGTCGGTGGCCTGGTCGTCGTAGGGGGTGAGGCGGGCGGTCAGGGTGGGGCGGGTCCACCTGCCGGGGGCGCCGGACGCGTGGTTGAGGGTCCACCAGTGAGGCTGGGTGAGCTTCTCGACCGCGAGTTGGGCTCTTATGGACCCCACGACCCTGCGGTAGGCCTGGCCGGTCCAGGCGCCGATCGGCTGGGTGGCCAGTTCTTCCTGGGAGTACTCCTTGAGGTTCTCGGTCTGCGTGTTCATACGGTCAACGTAGGACCTCAAGCAAAGTTGAGGTCAAGGGTCACCCCCACCTGGTGCGCGGGGGTGACCCATCAGTCGGAGGACTCCAGCCGCAGCACACGAAGCTCCGGGGCTGCCGGTCCGGCGGAGCCGCGCACCAGCAGGGTCAGCCCGGACCAACCCGGCGGATCCAGAGGACGTTCGCGTCACCACCCGAGAAGTCCGGCCGGTCTCCGGCCCAGACCCGGCCCACGCACTCCCCGCCGGCCCATCCGGTCACTCGGATCTGGGTGCCGTCCGGGCGCAGGAGGAGGCCGTCGTGGGATGGCGGCAGGTCGACGTCGAGCCATGCCTCCTCCCCCGGGGCCAAAGCCAGCGGCAGCTGGACCTCCTGCCCGGGGGCGGCATCGGTGGCGAAGCCGGTCAGCAGGTCGTCGTCCTGGGCGGAGCACATCCAGTCCGTCACCGGGTCCAGGGCGAGCAGTTCGGCACGGAGGCCGCCGCCGCTGGGGTGGTGCGGCAGCGTGACCGAGATGCGGTGGGTGCCCGCGGGCAACAGGACCCACGGGTCCTCGGCGTGCACGGTGTACGCCTCGTGGTCGGTGTGCTGCTCGGCGTCCGCCACCGTGACCCGTACCGGCTCGATCACCCCCTTGAAGTGCAGAGCCGCCGCGGTGTCCGACCGGACCTCGCGGGTGTAGGTGACGGGGAGGCCGACGCGGGTGCTGCTCCAGCCGCCGAGCTCGCGCAGGGGTGCCGGGCGGCCCGCCCAGTGGCCATGGACCTCCCACAGGGCCGACATGTCCGTCGTCTGCCTGACCGTCCAGAGCGTGCCGAGCCCGCGCAGCGCGCCGAGGCGGAGGGCCGGAAGGCGCGCGTCGTCGAAGTTCGCGTGGCCCCAGATCTCCACGACGGCCTCGACGTCGACGGAACCGGTCGCTTCCCGGACGTCGATCCGCCGGGTGGCGCCGAACCCGGCGATCGTCGGGCGCGCCCGGCCGGCCACCGACAGGTCGACGATGTCCGCAGCCCCGACGAGCAGCAGCTCGTCGACGTCCGTGAGGTCGGTCGTGGTCCGGTAGGTGCCGCGTCCCCGGTACACGCCGAGGGACTCCAGTGTCGGCGGCAGTTCGTGGCGGCCCGCCGCGCGACCGGGAGCGGTGTCCGCTCGTCGCCGCGCGCGGTGCACCGCGACGGGCGCCGATTCGGACCGCGCGGGCGCCGGCTCGTCGAGATGCACCGTGCCGTCGCGGTCCGTGGCGCGCAGGCGTACGGCATCCGCCGGGGTCAGCGCCACAAGGGTCAGCCCCTCGGCCGTCGCCCGCCCCGGCGCTCCGGCCGCCGGTGCCGGTATCTCGACACGGGTGTCCCCGACCACGACGGTGACCGGCACCTCGGAGGAGAACACCAGCAGGCCCTCCCCCGCCGCCACCAGATCCGCCGACGCCAGAGTGAGGGTCCCTTCGTGGCCCCACGGCCTCAGGGGCACGCCCATCAGCATCAACGGGCACGAGTCCGCCGCGACGGCGACCGGCATCCCGTTCACGACCGCTGTTCCCACCCCGGCCCCCGCTCCGGCCCCCGTCCCGAGATGCGGTACGGCGAGGAGCAGGCCGCCTCCGTCGAGTCGCAGGGCCGACGGTGACGAGCTGGTCGGGAAGTCGGTGGTGACCGGCGTGGGTGGGGCGGTGGGGGTGGCGAGCGCCAGGCGTGGTCCCAGGGTGTCGATGACGCGGGCGAGGATCTGGGCCTCGGCGTACTCGGGGCGTTCGGTGCCGGTGGAGGAGACGTAGCCGCCGAAGTCGTAGCCGTGGCTCATGAGGTTGCCGGGCCTGCCCCAGTTTCCCGCGGACGGGGTGTATCCGAAGTTCCAGCCGGAGGACTGGAGGTAGGGGGCGATCAGCGAGGCGCCGCTGGCCAGGAGGCGGCGCAGGGTGCGGTGGCGGCGGTTGGTCTCGGTGATCAGCAGGGGCAGGTCGCGCTGCGCCAGCAGCTCGGCGTAGCGCCGCACTTCGGGTTCGATGTGCGGGGAGTCGTCGTCCGGGTAGAAGTTGCACGCCGGTACGACACCGGGGACGTCTCCGGTGGCGCCTGCGAGGTCGCCCTGTCCGGAGCAGGCGATGAGCGGCACGGTGATGCCGTGCCGGACGGCCTGGTCGCGCAGGGCGGTGAGGTAGCCGGTCCGGTCCTGGCAGTCGAAGAAGTCCAGTTCGTTCTCCAACTGCACCATGATCACGGGGCCGTTCGCCGGGTACTGGCGCTCGGCGAGGAGCGGCAGCGCCTGGTCGAACCAGGCGGTGACCCGGTCGAGGAAGCGCGGCTCGTGCTGGCGGACCCGCAGCTGGGGGTCCAGGCCCAGCCAGGCGGGCAGTGCGCCGCCGTCCCACTCGGAGCAGATGTAGGGGCCGGGCCGCGCGATGACGTACAGCCCCTCCTCCTGGGCGAGGTCGAGGAAGGCGGCGACGTCCCGCCGGCCCTCGAAGGACCAGCGGCCGGGGGCCGTCTCGTGGAAGTTCCACGGGAGGTAGACGTCCACGCAGGTGTAGCCGGAGGCACGGACCTGGGCGAGCCGGGCGCGCCACTGTTCCCGGGGCAGGCGGAAGTAGAACAGGGACGCACACAGCAGGAGCTGCGGACCGCCCTCGAAGCGGATGCCACGGGCGTCGAGCGCGATGCCCTGGTCGAGCGCGATGCCCTGGTCGAGTGTGGTGGTGGGGCCGGGTGTGGTGGTGGGGCCGGGTGTGGTGTCCTGGCCGAAAGTGGTGGTGGGGTGGCTCACTTGACTCCCGCGCTTCCGCCGCTGATGTCCATTTCGTACAGGTACTTCTGGCCGAGGTAGTAGACGAGGATCATCGGCAGGGCGAGCAGGATCGAGCCGACCATCACCAGGTTCCAGGGCGGCGCCTGGCCCGCCTGCGAGGTGGCGGTGATGTACTGCACGCCCAGGGCGAGCGGCATCTTCGACTCGTCGTTGAGGTAGATCAGGGGGCCCATGAAGTCGCCCCAGGTGTGGGTGAGCGTGAAGATGCCGATGGCGATCAGGACGGGCCTGAGCATCGGGAACATGATCCGCCGGTAGACGCCGAAGAAGCCCAGGCCGTCCATCATGGCGGCCTCGTCGAGCTCGCTGGGCAGGCGGGAGACGAACTGCCGTACCAGGAAGACGTTGAAGGCGTTGGAGAAGAAGTTCGGCACGATCAGCGGCAGGAAGGTGTTCACCCAGCCCAGGTCCCGGAACAGGATGAACTGGGGGATCATCGTGATCTGGGTCGGGATCATCATCGTGGCGATGACGACGAGGAACATCGTGTTCTTGCCCGGCGCGCGCAGCCGGGCGAAGGCGTAGCCGACCAGGCCGCTGGAGAGGACCTGGCCCACCACCGAGAACAGCGAGATGAGCACCGAGTTGAGCAGGAAGGTGCCCACCGGCAGTTCGGTGCCGAACACCCGGGAGAAATTGTCCCAGTTGAACTCGCGCGGGATGATCGTGAACGCGCCGTTGTTCACGGTGGCGTCGCTGGACAGGGCGATCGAACCGACGAAGACCAGCGGGGTGGTCAGGATCGCCGCGACGATCAGCAGGGTGCCGTAGGTGAACGGGGTCGCGCGGAACGCCCTTACGGCGGGGGCCTGTTCCTTCGCGGGCCGGTCCTCGTGCCCCCGCTTGCGGACAGGGGTCGCCAGGGTCGCCATCACTTCACCTCGGTCTCGTAGAACACCCAGCGCCGGGTGGTGCGGAAGGCGATCACCGTGAACACCAGGATCACCAGAAACAGCAGCCAGGAGATCGCCGAGGCGTAGCCCATGCGGTAGTAGCTGAACGCCTGGTCGAACAGGAGCGGCACCATGGTCTGGGCCGCGTCGTAGCCCGCGGGGTTCTTGCCCTTGGGGATGAGGATGTAGACCTGCGAGAAGATCTGGAACGCGTTGATCAGGCCCATGATCAGGTTGAAGAAGATGATGGGCGTCAGGTGCGGCAGCGTGATGCTCCAGAACTGCCGCGTCGCGCTCGCGCCGTCGACCTCGGCCGCCTCGTACAGCTCACGCGGGATGCCCTTCATCGCGGCGAGCAGCAGCACGGTCGCGGCGCCCGCGCCCCACGCCGACATCAGGATCAGGGCGGGTTTGACCCACGGGCCGTCGAGCAGCCAGTTGGGGCCCGAGAGTCCGAACAGGCCGAGGAAGTCGTTGATCGGGCCGTTCGGCGCGAGCACCATCCGGAAGATCATCGCCGTGGCGACCAGCGGGATCAGCGTCGGCAGGTAGATCAGGGTGCGGAACAACTTGCGGGCCCTGACCTGCTTGTTGAGCAGGTTCGCCAGCCACAGCCCGAGCACCAGGCCCAGCGGGACCGAGATCGCCGCGTAGTAGAAGGTGTTCCACAGGGCCTTCCAGAAGACCGGGTCGTCGGTGAGGGCCGTGACGTAGTTCTGGAAGCCGACCCACTTCGGCGGGTTGAAGGAGTCCCAGTCGGTCAGGGAGTAGTAGACCGACGCGATCATCGGCCCGAGCAGGAAGACCAGGAAGCCGATCACCCATGGGGAGATGAACAGGTAGAAGGAGAGCGCCTCACGGCGCCGGCGCTTGGAGAGCTTGGGCTTCCCGAGTGAGGGGGGCTTCTCCGCGGCCGTGGGGGCGGCCTCCGGGGCGGCCTTCGAGGCGGCTTTCGAGGCGGCTTTCGAGGCGGTCGAGGGTGCCACAGCCGGTCATGCCCCGGACTTGATGAGGGACTCGAGGTCCTTCTGCACGGCCGTCAGCGCCTTCTTGGCGCTGCGCTCCTTGCCGAGCCAGAAGTCGGCGAGGCCGTTGGAGATCGTGTCGATCATCTGGTTCCACTCGGGGATGAACGGCGCCCGGAAGACGAACGCGCTGGACTCGGCGAACACACCCATGTCGACGTCCGTCTTCATCCACGACGGCTTGAGGAAGGCCTGGCTCTTCTGCACCTCCAGGTTGGCCGGCACGTCCTGGCCGGAGGCGATGATCACCTTCTGCGCCTCGGCGGAGGTGAGGAAGTCGATCGCCTTGAAGGCGTTGTCGCGCTGCTTGGAGGTGCGGGAGATCGCCAGTCCGCTGCCGAACGCCGAGACGGCCTGCTTCTTGCCGCGCCACATGGGCGCGATGTCCCAGCCGAACTTCACCTTCGTCAGGCCGGACATGACCCAGAAGCCGTTGGCGTGGGTGGCGACCTTCTGGTTGGGGAACGCCTGGTCGCCGCCGATGTCGGGGCCCATGTCGGCGTAGTCCGCCTTGCTCGGCACCACCTTGTGCTTGAACACCAGGTCGCCGGCCCACTGGAGCGCCTCGACGACCTCGTCGCTGTCGACCGCGGGCCGGCCCTGGGCGTCGATGATGGTGCCGCCGTTCTGGTAGGCGAGGCTCCACCACTGCGGGAACCACTCGGCGCCGCTGTATCCCCATACCTTCCCGGGGACCGTCAGCTCCTTGAAGGCGTCGAGGGCGTCGTCCCAGGTCCAGTCCGCGGTGGGAGCCTCGATGCCCTTCTTGTCGAACATGTCCTTGTTGTAGAACACGGTGACCGCGCCGGAGCGGTCCGGGATCGCATACAGCTTGTCCTGGTACGTGTAGAGCGAGCCGACCGGACCGAAGCGCTGCCCGGTGTCGAGGTTCGCCTTCTTGGCGAGGTCGTCCAGGGGCAGCAGCTGGTTCTTGCTGGAGTACGTGTTGACGCTCTCGGCGACCTGCATGATGTCCGGGCCGGTGCCGCCGGCGATCATCGTCTGCACCTTCTGCGGGTACGCGTCGCCCGGGATGAGCTGCAGCTTGACCTTCAGGTCCGGGTGCTTCTTGACCAGCAGGTCGATGCGGGCCTGATACGTCTTGCGGTCGGGGTCGCCGCCCCACACCGTCATCACCAGCGGAGCGTCAGTCGCACCGGCGCCGGAGCCGCACGCCGTCAGCGTGATGACCCCCGCCGCGACTCCGAGCCCCAGAAAACCCCGACGAGAAAACCGCGCGCTGTCAAGCGTCATGGCACTGCCCTTCCTTGAGACATGCACACGCCTTGAGGTCGCCCGGATGATCAGGCCGGACTTCGAATGGCGGTTAAAATAACCATCGTTTTAAGCCAGCGACAAGACCTTGTTTCGTGTGGGTTTCAGTTGTGACCCGGGGCTCACGGCGGCGCAAAAGCGGGCATCTACGGGGTTGTTGCAGGTCGGCTGGCGGGGAGTCGCGGCTGGTTCCTCCGCTGGCGGGATATCGACCGCGGCGGTGGGCGCGCCCTACAGCCGGCCAGGGGCGGTGGGCGCGCCCTTCAGCCGGCCAGGGGCGGTGGGCGCGCCCTTCAGCCGGACAGGAAGGCGGCGATCGCCTCGTGGAGGCGGGTCGGCCGGTCCAGGTGGACGTCGTGGGCCGCGCCGGGGATGCGCACCGTCACCGTGTCCGGGCGGTGGGCGAGCATCGCGGCCGGTTCCTCGGGGCGCATCGTGCCGTGTTCGCCCTGGATGAGGAGCGTGGGGCAGGTGATGCGGGACCACTCCTCCCAGTAGGCAGTGGTGGCCAGTTCGGCGACCGAGGCGATGATCGTGTCGCGGTCCCAGGTCGGGTGCCAGCCGTCTTCGCGCTGGACCAGGGTCCTCGTCCATGCCTCGTGGCCCAGGAAGGCTTCCGCTTCCTCCAGGGACCCGAACGGGGTCGGCCAGCCGTCCAGCCAGGCCGCGATCCGTGCCGGGAGGTCGGGGGCCGGGCCCGCCGGGCCCGCTTCGATCAGGATCAGGGACCTCACCAAGCGAGGGTGGGACGCGGCCAGCAGCATGGCGGTGTGGCCGCCCAGGGACTGGCCGAGCAGGGTCACGGGGGCCAGGCCCAGTTCCTCGATCAGGGTGAGGGCGTCCTGGACGTGGGTCGCGCGGGTCGTCGTCTGCGGAGTGCGGCTGCTGGCGCCGTGGCCTCGGGCGTCGTACGTCACCACGCGGTGGCCGTCGGCCGACAGCCGCGCGGCGAGGGTGTCCCACTCGCCCTGGTGGCCGGCCAGGCCGTGCAGGAGGAGGAACGTGGTCGTGGGCGTGGCTGCGGGGTGGTGGTCCCTGTGGGCGATGTGGGTGCCGTCGGGGGTGGTGAGGGTTCCGGACGTCGTGTGAGTCAAGGAGCCCCCTCGTGTCGTCCACGTGGCCGGCTGCCCGGTCCGGCGGCCCTCTCGTGCCCACCGCGCGCTTGGCTCCACCGAGACACCCGCCGTATGGCCACCCCCCGGCCGTCAACGAGTGGCCGTCGTAGGCGGTTCAGGAGCCTACTGTGCCGGATCGGTGCCTGACTTCGATCCCACCCGGCAGAACGCCTGACGGTTCCTGCCGTGGGGCACATTACAGCGGCAGATTCCGTTTCGGCTGCCTCACGACACGACGGCACGGCAGACGATCAACGGGTCATGTCCCATGGCAATCTGCGGGCCTGCACGATGACTTGGAGCCGGAGGTACACCGCTCGTGGCCGCGAACAGCAACCCCACCGTCAGGAGGCGTCGCCTCGGAGCCGAGCTCCGTCGGCTCCGCGAGGCCAGGGGACTGAAGAGCACAGAAGTGGCCGAGCAACTCATGGTCTCCCAGCCGAAGATCAGTCACCTGGAGAACGGCAACCGCGCCATCAGCCCCCGCGACGTGCGCGACCTGTGCGCGCTCTACGACGTGACGGACCAGCAGGTCATCGACGCTCTGATGCAGATGGCCCGGGAATCCGGACAGCAGGGCTGGTGGCACGCCTACGGCGACATCCCCCAGAGCGTCTACATCGCCCTGGAGACGGACGCCGCCTCCCTCCACACCTACGAGCCCATGGTGATCCCCGGGCTGCTCCAGACCCCCGCCTACGCCCACGCGGTCATCGAGGAAACGATTCCCCGGCTCACGGTCGAACAGGCCGCCGCGCGCCTCAGGGTACGGCTGCGCCGCCAGCACCGGATCTACGACCCGGCCTCCCCGCTGCGCCTGTGGGTCGTCCTGGACGAATCGGTACTGCGCCGTGTCGTCGGCAGTCCCGACATCATGCGCGAACAGCTGGAACACCTGATCGCGCTCAGCGCCGAGCCGCACATCACCGTGCAGATCCTCCCCTACACCGTGGGGGCCAACCCGGGCCTGCCAGGACAGTTCTCCATCCTGAGATCCGCCGACACCCTCGACGCGGTGGTGTACCTGGAGCGGTTCACCAGCGACCTCTACCTGGAGAAACACTCCGACGTACGGCACTACAGCGTGATGTACGACCACCTCCAGGCCCAGGCTCTCGACCCCGCCGACACCCTCGGCTTCATCACCGACGCCACCAAGGCCTACGTCGACGGGGCGGGCCGTCCCTGAGCGCGGTTCGCGAAACTCCGGGGAGCCGTTTCCCCGGGTTGCTCAAGACCGGGATCGAGAGCGGGCACTCAGATCCGCTCGGCCGAACAGCAGAGCGTAGCCCGGGGGGAGTTGGGCCAGGAGACGGTTGACCAGGTCGTCGCCGACCAGGGGTGGCAGCGCACCGAGGACCGAGCTGACGTCCCAGCGGGCTGTGGCGGATGTGGCTCCCGGGGTACGGGACGCGACCGAGTCGACGAACTCGGCTGCCGTCAGCCGGTGCGTGACCGGGATCTGGGAGGCGATCAGCCGGGCGGCCTCCCCGGGCAGGGCGCGGGCGACGTCGACCCGTTCGTCGCCGGTGACGTGGGTGCCGAGGGCGGCCAGGACGGTACGGGTGACCTGCTCGGCCTCCGGCCGGGTGGCGTATCGGCCCGACTGCCTGACGGCTTCGATCAGTTGGATCCAGGTGACGTCGTCGACCTGGGGGTGGGGCTTCGTGGTCACACGTGGCACTGTCGCCGTGCTCATGTGCGGGGTTTCCTCCTGACGCGTGCGATGCGGTGCCGGGCCGCGCCGCCGGGAGCTCGTACCGGCGGCGCGACACGGGGTGGGCGGTGTGGTGAGGTCAGCCGCTGAGCTGCCTGCGCCGGTCGCCGCCCGTGATCTGGATCCGCCGGGGCTTGGCCTGCTCGGCCACCGGGATGCGCAGGGTCAGGACGCCGGACTCGTAGGAGGCGTCGATGCGCTCCGTGTCCAGCGTGTCGCCGAGGAACAGCTGGCGGGTGAAGGTGCCGGTGGGGCGCTCGGCGACGAGGGGTTCCGCGCCCTCGGGGGCGGCGGACCTGCGCTCGGCTCGGACGTTCAGGACGTTGCGCTCCACGTCCAGCTCGATCGTCTCCGGGTCGATGCCGGGGAGGTCGAAGTGGACGAAGAAGTCGTCCCCGGAACGGTAGGCGTCCATCGCCATCGCCGACGGGCGGGTGGTGGTGGGGCCGAACACCTGCTGGGTCAGTCGGTCGAGCTCACGGAAGGGGTCCGTGCGCATGAGCATCACTGGTCACTCCTCTCTTCGGACGCAGTCGGTGCGATGCCCTACGGTCTGCGTCTTCTTATATAGCTCGGAGGAGGAAAGTTGACAAGCCAGGGCTCAGGTTCGGGTTCCGGAAGTCCGAGGGCTAGCCTCAAGATCCCGATCAGGGCGTAGGACGCAGGAGGCAGACATGGCGAAGGTTCCCAGCGCGGTGGTCGCCGCGAGCGGGCTCGTGGGCGGGTACGGCGTGGCCCGCTGGACCAGGCAGCGGCCGCTCGGCGGGGTCGTGCTCGCCGTGGCCGGGGTGGCGGCCGCGCGGCAGTGGCGGGAGCAGGCCGGCGGGGTGGCCGCGGGGGCGTTGTCGGCCGCGTACGTCGCAGCCTTCGCCGGGTCGCATCCGCTGGCGAAGAAGGTGGGTGCCTGGCCCGCCGTGTTCGGGGTGGCGGGCGCCGTGGGCCTTGCCTCGTGGGCGGTCGCGGACCGGTGCGGCTGATCGGCGGATCGACTGATCTCGGTGAGTCGGCGCAGCTGACCGGCTGGTCTCGGTGAGTCGGCGCGGCTGACCGGCTGGTCTCGGTGAGTCGGCGCAGCTGACCGGCTTGCCTCGGTGAGTCGGCGCGGCCGGTCGGCTCACCTCGGCCGGCACAGCGAAGAAGCCGATACAGCAAAGGACCCGGCCCTAAATTCCAGGGCCGGGTTCTTGTCGGAGCGCCGGGCAGGCCTTGCACCTGCATCTCCCCACAGGAAGTGGGGCGTCTTTCCTTGGACCACCAACGCACTGTCCACCGACCGGAGTTCCGGCGACTGGACGCAGATCAACTATAGCGCAGTTTCTGTTTCCCCTTCACCAGCAGGCCGTCTCCTCGCGGGTAGCGGCTGATCCGCGACCTCTCACCCGTCGGCGGACGGCAACAGCGGCGTGCGAGCGCGGAAACTGAACCCGCACTCGCACGTGCCTCAGGCGGATGGGTTTCGCCGCCCCCCTGTCACTCGGCCACCTCGGCCCTCAGGCCTTGACCTCTCCGCCGTCACCGCTGCCCGCCGCCGTCAGCGGCTTGGCGATGTCCTCCAGGGAGCGGCGTTCCGCCTTGACCGCCAGGAGTGCCGCGACCAGGCCCGCCAGGCACATCAGCGTCGCGCCGATCGAGAAGGCGAGGACCGTGTCGCCGACGACGCCGGTTTCCGTGAGCTTGGCGAACAGCAGCGGGCCGCTGATACCGCCGGCCGCCGTGCCGAGGGCGTAGAAGAACGCGATGGACATGGCCCTGGTCTCCATCGGGAAGACCTCGGAGACGGTCAGGTAGGCGCTGGACGCACCGGCCGAGGCGAAGAAGAGGACCGCGCACCAGCAGGCCGTCATCGTGGTCGCGCTCAGGGAGCCCTGGTCGAAGAGCCAGGCCGTGCCGAAGAGCAGCAGGCCGGACAGGATGTACGTGCCGGAGATCATGATGCGGCGGCCGACCGTGTCGAAGAGCTTGCCGAGGAGCAGCGGGCCGAAGAAGTTGCCGACGGCGATGACGGCGAAGTAGTAGCCGGTGTGGCCGCTCGGGACGTCGAAGAATTTGGTCAGGATCGCGCCGAAGCCGAAGGTGATCGCGTTGTACAGGAACGCCTGGCCGATGAAGAGGGAGAAGCCGAGGATGGCGCGCCTGCGGTAGTCGGAGAAGACGGTGCGGCCGATCTCCAGGAAGGAGACGCTGCGGCGCTGGTGGATGGTGATCTCGCCCTCGGCGCGCGGCAGCGGGTCGTCCCGCCCCTCCTCGATCTTGCGTTCGATGGAGGAGACGATGCGTTCCGCTTCGTCGTCGCGGCCGTGGATCAGCAGCCAGCGTGGGCTTTCGGGGACGTGCCGGCGGACGAGGAGGATCACCAGGGCGAGGACCGCGCCGAGCGCGAAGGTGAGGCGCCAGCCGACGTTCGCCGCGAAGATGTCCGTGTCCAGGGCGACGATCGACAGCAGTGAGCCGAAGACCGCGCCCAGCCAGAAGCTGCCGTTGATCATCAGGTCGGTGCGGCCGCGGTACTCCTTGGGGATCAGCTCGTCGATCGCGGAGTTGATGGCCGCGTACTCGCCGCCGATGCCGAAGCCGGTGAGGAAGCGGAAGAGGAAGAACCACCAGGTGTCGAAGGAGATCGCGGTGAGGGCGGTGGCCGCGAGGTACACGGCCAGCGTGATCATGAAGAGTTTTTTGCGCCCCCACTTGTCGGTCAGGCGGCCCCAGAAGAGGGCGCCCAGGCAGGCGCCCGCCACGTACAGGGCGGCCGCCATGCCGGTGACCTCACCGGACGTGATGGGCAGGCCGCTGTCGGGCTCCGACAGGCGGCTGGCGATGTTGCCGACGACGGTGACTTCGAGACCGTCGAGGATCCACACGGTGCCGAGGCCGATGACGATCGTCCAGTGCCAGCGCGACCACGGGAGGCGGTCGAGGCGGGCGGGGATGTCGGTGGTGATGGTTCGGCCGGTCCCGGCCTGCGCGGTTCTCATGGGCTCCCTCCACGTCGAGCGAACCCGGATCGGGTGCCCTGAGCGGTTTCTCTTACGCCCTGAGATACCCCTCTCGTGCCCCGAGCCGCCTCGCCTCGCCCCGAACGGCCTCTCTCACGCCCCGAGCGCGTGCGACACCGTGTAGATCAGCAGACCGGCCAGGGAGCCGACGACCGTGCCGTTGATGCGGATGAACTGCAGGTCGCGGCCGATGTTGGCCTCGATCTTCCGCGTGGTGTGCTCGGCGTCCCAGCTCGCGACCGTGTCGGTGATCAGGGAGGTGATCTCCTTGCGGTAGGTGGTGACGACGTAGACGGCCGCGTCCTCCACCCACTGGTCGACCTTGTCCTGCACCTTGCGCTCGGCCGCCATCCGCGAGCCCAGCGACAGCAGGGACGCCCGCACGCGCAGCCGCAGCTCGCTGCGCTCGTCCTCCGCCGCCGCGACGATCATGGATCGTACGGCCGTCCAGGCGCTGGCGATGAGGTCCTGGACCTCGTCGCGGCCCAGCACCTCGCCCTTGAGCCGCTCGATCCGGGCGCGGGTGTCGGTGTCGGACTGGAGGTCGGAGGCGAAGTCGGTGAGGAACCGGTCGAGGGCGCCGCGCGCGGGATGGCCGGGCATGTCGCGCATCTCGGTGACGAAGCGCAGCAGTTCCTTGTAGACGCGCTCGCCGACCTTCTTGTCGACGAACTTCGGGGTCCAGCCGGGGGCGCCGCCCTGCACGGCGTCCATCACGGAGTCGCCGTGCAGCACGAGCCAGTCGTGGGCGCGGGTGACGACGAGGTCGACGACGCGTTTGTGGCCGCCGTCGGCGACGACCTTCTCCAGCATCTTGCCGATGCCGGGCCCGATCTCCTGGGCGTTCGCGCGGCGGGTGATGGCCTCGCCGACCACGGCCTGGACATCGGAGTCGCGCAGGACCGTCAGGGCGCCGCGCAGGGCGGTGGACAGCTCGGCGGTGACCCGGTCGGCGTGTTCGGGGACCGCGAGCCAGGCGCCGAGGCGGCTGCCGATGCCGACGGCGCGCAGCCGCTGCCGTACGACGTCCTCGGAGAGGAAGTTCTCCCCGACGAACTCGCCCAGGGAGACGCCCAGCTGGTCCTTCTTGGTGGGGATGATCGCGGTGTGCGGGATGGGGATGCCGAGGGGGTGCCGGAAGAGGGCGGTGACAGCGAACCAGTCCGCGAGCGCGCCGACCATGCCCGCCTCGGAGGCGGCCGCGACGTAGGCCGCCCAGGACCCGGCACCGGAGTTGTGCGCCCAGGTGGACAGGACGTAGACCAGCGCCACGAACACCAGAAGTCCGGTGGCGGTGAGCTTCATCCGGCGTACGCCGCGCTGTTTCTCCTCGTCCGCCGGGCTGAACGTCGTCATCGCGCGGTTCACGGCGCCGCCGGGGCGGGCATGCTGCCCTCCGACATCGGCGCCCTTTTCTGCTGCTTTCGTCCGTTCCATCCGCTCCACCCGCTCGGTGATCCCGCACACATTGTCCCTTCCTGACCGACTCCTGGAACGGAACAGGAGTTCCCGGCGTCTGTCGGGAGGGGGGTAATGCCAGGGGTCCTGTGAACTTCCCCCGGCCCATGACGCATCATGGGCACATCAGATCGGAGCCTTGGGCTCCCATCGCCCGAGGAGAACAACACAGCATGACCCGAGGACGTGGTTACGCCCTCCTGGCCGTGGTCGTCGCAGCGATCGTGGCCCTTTCCACCGCCATATACGTCGGAGTGGGGTCCGACGACGGCCTGCGCAACCGGAACGCCCTCGGCGACGGTCGCGCCCCTCACAACTCCGCCGCACCCGCCTCCACCGGCACCTGGGTCGGCACCTGGTCCGCGTCTCCCTCCGCCGCCGAACCCGGCACCGAGGCCACGGGCATGGCGAACCGTTCGGTCCGCAACGTCGTCCACACCAGTGTCGGCGGTACGAGTGCCCGCGTGACGCTGTCCAATCTCTACGGCCAGTCGCCGCTGAGCATCACGCGGGCGACGATCGCCGTCTCCGCGGGCAGCGGCACCGCGGCGGCACTGGCGGACACCATGCGGCAGCTGACCTTCAGCGGCGGCCCCACGGTCGTCATCCCGCCCGGCCGGCAGGTGATGAGCGACGCCGTACGGGTCGTCGTCCCGCACGACTCCGACGTCCTGATCACCACCTACACGCCGAGCAGCTCCGGCCCGGTCACCTACCACCGCCACGCCCGGCAGACCTCCTACGTCGCCCAGGGCGACCAGGCGCAGGACAGCACGGGCACGCCGTACACCGAGCGGATCGGGTCCTGGCGGTACCTGACCGCGCTGGACCTGCTGAGCAACGAGTCCGATGGCACGGTCGTCGTCCTCGGCGACTCGCTGACGGACGGCATCACCTCCACGCCGGACACCAACAGCCGCTGGACCGACGTGCTCTCGGACCGGCTGCGCGCGGAGATCGCGGCCGGCCGGGACCTGCCCCGCTACAGCGTCGTCAACCAGGGCATCAGCGGCAACCAGGCCCTCGCCGACGGGCTCGGCCGCCCCGCGGACAACCCCAGCGGGCTGAACCGCTTCGGGCGGGACGTGCTGGAGCGGACGAACGTCAAGGTCGTCGTCATCGACCTCGGCGTCAACGACATCCTGCGCAACCCGCGGCTCGCCGACCCGAACGCGATCATCGCCGGTCTGCGCACGATGGTGGGCCAGGCCCACGCGCGCGGCGTGAAGGTGGTCGGAGCGACGCTGATGCCGTTCTACGGGCACCGGGGGTACACCGAGGCGCGTGAGGCGGTACGCCAGACGATCAACGCGCAGATCCGCGCCGGGCGGGTGTACGACGCCGTGGCCGACTTCGACCAGGCGCTGCGCGACCCGTACGACCCGCGACGGCTGCGGTCCGACTACGACTCGGGCGACCATCTGCACCCCAGCGACAAGGGGTACGCGCGGATGGCCGAGTCCTTCGACCTGGAGACGCTGAAGGGGTCGGCGCCGGCGGAGCTGTAGTCCCGTCTCGCGCCGTCCCGTCTCGTCCCGTGCCCGTCGCCTGTCCGCAGGCGGCGGGCACACGGCTGCCGGGCTGGGCGTCGCCCGTATTGCCGGGCTCGGTGCCACCCGCGCTGCCGGGACCCGACCGCCGCAGCGCCAAGGCTCGGTGCCACTCGCGCTGCCGGGGCCCGGCCGCCGCAGCGCCAAGGCTCGGTGCGCCACCCGCGCTGCCGGGGCCGTACCGCCCGCAGTGCAGGGGCTCAGCGCTCCCCGTCCAGCTCCCGCCGTCCCGCCCCGCGCTCCAGCTTCTCCTGGCGGCGCTCCTCGCGGATGCGCAGCTTCTCCGCCCGGGTCAGCTTCCGCTGGACCCCGACGCCGCCCCACAGCGCGAACCCCGTCACGATCACCCGCGGCGCGCCCGGCTCCCCGGGCACGCCCTCCTCGCGGTGGTCGAAGCCGCCCATGATGCCGATGCCGCGGACGACGACCTCGACCCCGGGCGGCACGATCACATCCACCCCGCCCATGATCGCGACGGCGTTGATCTCGACCTCGCGGTCCGCGAAGTTCGCCTCGCGCAGGTCGATCTCCCCACCGCCACAGAAGGCGAAGCAGGTGAACCGCCGGGGCATCGTCCAGTGCCCCTTGCGCTGGAAGCCGGACATCACGGCGACGGCCCACGAGGAGGACCCCTCGCCACCGGTGATCCGCCCGGACCAGTCCGGGCCGGCCGCCGGGTCCTTCGTCAGGGACACCGCCGGGACCGTCACGCCCGCGGCCGGCAGATCCCGGGTGATCGGCGCCAGCTCCCCGTACGTCCGGGCCTTGTACGTCGCGTCGAGCCGCTCCTCGAACTCCTCCATGTCGAGGCGCCCCTCGGCCAGGGCGTCCCGCAGGATGCCGGCGACCTGTTCACGGTCGGCGTCGGAGGCGCGGAGGTCCGGGACGGCGTCGTCGGTCATACACAGCAGCCTACGAGTTCACCCCGCCGGGGGCTACGAGATCGCCCGCTCGGCCTGTTCCCCGTACATCGTGGCGATGACCGCCTCGATGTCCGGCTCCCGCACCGACAGGTCCACCAGCGGGTACTCGGCCGCGATCCGCGCCACGAGCGGCGCCGCCGACTCCCCCGCCGGAAACGCCAGCCACTGACGCGGGCCCTCCACGCGGACGACCCGCGCGGGCGCCGGAGCGTCGATCGGCGGCAGTTCCCGCTCCAGGTCCACGACCAGGGTCCGCTCGCTCTCCCCGACCTCGTGCAGCCCGGCGAGCGGACCGTCGTACATCAGACGCCCGTGGTCGATGACCATCACCCGCTTGCACAACTGCTCGATGTCCTGGAGGTCGTGCGTGGTCAGCAGCACCGTGGTGCCGCGCTCGGTGTTCAACTCCCGCAGGAAATCCCGCACCTTGGACTTGGAGATCACGTCGAGACCGATGGTCGGCTCGTCCAGGTACAGGACCTCCGGGTCGTGCAGCAGCGCCGCCACGATGTCGCCGCGCATCCGCTGACCGAGGGAGAGTTGCCGTACCGGCACGTCCAGCAGGTCGCCCAGGTCGAGGAGTTCGACCAGACGGCCGAGGTTCTCCCGGTAACGGGCGTCCGGGATCCGGTACATGCGGTGCATCAGCCGGTAGGAGTCCAGCAGCGGCAGGTCCCACCAGAGCGTCGTGCGCTGCCCGAACACCACGCCGATGCGGTGCGCGAGCCGTGTCCGCTCCCGGGAGGGGTCGATGCCCGCCACCCGCAGCCGGCCCGCGCTGGGGGTGAGGATCCCGGTCAGCATCTTGATCGTGGTGGACTTCCCGGCGCCGTTGGGGCCGATGTAGCCCACCATCTCGCCGCGTTCCACCCGGAAGGAGATCGAGTCGACGGCCCGCACCTGCCGCCGCTCCCGCTTCATGAAACCGGTCTTCTTGCGCACCTCGAAGACCTTCTGAACACCGTCGAGTTCGATGAACCCGCCTTCCGATCCGATGAACCCGCCTTCCGATCCGCCTTCCTGGCTGGACCCGCTCTCCGACCCGGTCAACTCAACTCCCTGTACTCCGGTACGAACGAAGCCCCGTCCGCCACGCCAGCCCGGCCAGGACACAACACGCCACCGCGACCATCGGCGACGCGAAGGCCGCCCACCCCGGCAGCCCGACCGGGTACGGCCGCCCCAGCACGTAGGCGGCGGGCACCCAGTTGACGAAGGCCAGCGGCAGCATGAAGGTCACGCCCCGCACCAGGTCCTTGCCGAACACCGACGGCGGATACTGCAACAGCGTCGTCCCGCCGTAGGTGAAGGCGTTCTGCACCTCGGCCGCGTCCTGCGCGTAGATCTGGAAGGCCGCGCCCGCCACGAACACCGCCGAGAAGATCGCCGCGCCGCTGACCACCATCACCGGCACCAGCAGCACCTTCGCCGCGCTCCAGTCGACGTCCACCGACACCAGCGCCCAGCCCAGCACCACCGCGCCCTGGGTGATCCGCCCCAGCCGCCGCAGCGCGAACCGGTCCGCCCCGACCTGCGCGAGCACCGGCGCCGGACGCACCAGCAGCGTGTCGAAGGAGCCGTCGCGCATCCGGGCGCCCAGGACGTCCATCGAGCCCAGTGCCAGATCGGCGATCCCGAACGACGTCACCGACAGCCCGTACAGGAAGGCGACCTCGGGCAGCGACCAGCCGCCCAGCGAGTCCACCTGCGAGAACATCAGCAGGATTCCCACGAAGTCCAGGCCCGTCACCGTCAGGTTCCCGAACACCGTGACCACGAACGAGGCGCGGTAGGTCATGCTGGAGCGCACCCACATCCCGGCGATCAGCCGGTAGGCCCGCAGCCCCTCGGCCACAGCACCGCGCTCACCCACCCTGCACCACCACCCGCCGCGTCGCGGCCGACTGCATCAGCCGCCCCGCAGCCAGCAGGGCCACAGCCCACGCCGCCTGGAAGGCGAACGCCCGCAGCGGATCCGTCTCCCCCATCAGCACGTCCGCCGGCATCTGGATCTGCGCCGCCCACGGCAGCACCCGCACGATCTCCCCGAAGACCCCCGGGAAGGCGTTCAGCGGCAGCACCATGCCCGAGAAGAAGATCCCCGTGACCACCAGCACCTGGTTGACGCCCGTGCCGTCCATCAGCCAGAACACGCTCAGGGCCGCCAGGTAGCGGATCGCGAAACTCACGACCGTCGCCAGCAGCAGCGTGACCACGAAAGCCGCCCACGGGGCGGCCTGCGTCGGCAGCGCCATCGGGAAGAAGACCGCGCCGAACAGGAACGGGATCACGCCCCGCCCCAGCATCTGGAACAACGCCCGCCCCACATCCCCCGCCAGCCACCACAGTTGAAGATCGGCCGGCCGGTACAGGTCCACGGCGATCTCACCGGTGCGGATGCGCTCCATCAGATCCTTCTCGGCGCCGCCGCCCTGGATCGCCAGCGTGGCGTAGAGGCACTGCCCCAGCCACACATAGGTCACCGCCTGCGCCTGGTCGTACCCCCCGAGATGCGGCTTCTCGTCCCACAGCGCCAGATACGTGTAGACGAGGATGACGCCGAAGACCGTATTGGTGAACACCCCGGCCACCGTGGCCGACCGATACGTCGCGTACCGCCGGAAACCACCCGCCGCGACGGCCGCGTACAACCGCCCCGAGCCCACATCCACCACCCTCCTCGCCGCCAGGCACCGAAGCGCAGGAGCCTAGTGGCCCGGCGAACGGGCGTGCCACGCAATTTCGGAGAGCGGCAAGGGCGCCGCGGGGCGGGCGCGGACCGGCCCAGACGGTACGATCCGTTGCGTCCGCGCGGGCCGGAGGCGACCGTGGCCAGGGCGAGCAGCGTGGCGGCGGTGCCGGCCGGGCGGAGCGTACGAGCCGTCACGAACCACGGCCGTGTCCCCCTTCGGGCGAATGTCGCGCAGGCGAGATCACGATTCGGGCAGACGTACGCAACAGCGCGTTTGACCCCGTGCCCGCCCGCGCACCCACTCGCATGCGGCCCGCCTCACCACACGGCTCACGACCCGGCCCTCGATCAGGGAACTGATCAACGGATGGGACAGTCTTCATCACAGGGGCGCAAGAGCGAGCAGAGACGTACGGGAACGACGTACGACGCGAAACAGGAGTCCGTGCACGACATGAGTGACGAGCCTCAGCCGCAGCAGCCGAACCCGGGCTGGGCATCGAGAGAGCCGCAGGCGCACGCCGACGGCGCCCCGGGCACGCCCGGGACCAAGGCGGCCGGGAAACCGAAGCGGACCGGCTGGCGCCGGATCATCCCGACCTGGCGCATGACGCTCGGCGCCTTCGTCATCGTCGTCCTGCTGCTGGCCGGCGGCTTCTTCCTGGGCTACTCGCTGGTGCAGATCCCCCCGGCCAACGCGCTCGCCACCAAGCAGGCCAACGTCTACCTCTACGCGGACGGCTCCGTGATCGCCCGCGACGGCGAGGTCAACCGCGAGAACGTCACACTCCCGCAGATCTCCAAGGACGCCCAGCACGCCATCCTGGCCGCCGAGGACCGCGACTTCTACACCGAGTCCGCCGTCGACCCCAAGGCCATGGTCCGCGCCGCCTGGAACACCGCGCTCGGCAAGGGCAAGCAGTCCGGCTCCACGATCACCCAGCAGTACGTGAAGAACTACTACCTGCGCCAGGAACAGACCGTCACGCGCAAGGCCAAGGAGTTCTTCATCGCGATCAAGCTGGACCGCGAGGTCAGCAAGGACCACATCCTCGAGGGCTACCTCAACACCAGCTACTTCGGCCGCAACGCCTACGGCATCCAGGCCGCCGCCCAGGCCTACTACGGCAAGGACGCCAAGGACCTCGACCCGGGCCGCGCCGCCTACCTCGCCGCGCTCGTCAACGCGCCCAGCCAGTACGACGTCGTCGCCCACCCCGAGAACCGGGGGGCCGCCGAGTCCCGCTGGAACTACGTCCTGGACGGCATGGTCACGAAGGGCTGGCTCAGCAAGTCCGAGCGCACCGGCATGAAGTTCCCCATGCCGAAGGAGTCCACCCTCTCCACCGGCATGTCCGGGCAGCGCGGCTACATCGTCCGGATCGTCAAGGACTACCTCGTCCAGAACAAGATCGTCGACGAGAGGCAGCTCGACGCCGGCGGCTACCGCATCACGACGACCCTGCAGAAGGGCAAGCAGGACGCGTTCGTGAAGGCCGTCGACGACAAGCTGATGTCCAAGCTCGACAAGAAGAACAACAAGGTCGACACCTACGTCCGGGCCGGCGGCGCCTCCGTCGATCCCAAGACCGGCAAGGTCGTCGCGATGTACAACGGCGTCGACTACGTCAAGCAGTACACCCCGAACGCCACGCGCAGGGACTTCCAGGTCGGCTCCACCTTCAAGCCGTTCGTGTTCACCTCGGCCGTCGAGAACCACTCGGAGACCCAGGACGGCCGCGTCATCACCCCCAACACGATCTACGACGGCACCAACAAGCGTTCCGTGCAGGGCTGGACCGGCGACCCCTACGCCCCCGAGAACGAGGACCAGCGCTCCTACGGCGACATCACCGTCACCGAGGCCACCGACAGCTCCGTGAACTCGGTGTACGCGCAGATGGCCGCCGACGTCGGCCCCGCGGAGGTCAAGCAGACCGCGATCGACCTCGGCGTCCCCGAGACGACCCCCGACCTCGCCGACGGCCCCGCCATCGCGCTCGGCACCGCCACGGCCAGCGTCCTCGACATGGCGGAGGCCTACGCCACCCTCGCCAACCACGGCCGGCACGGCACGTACACGATCGTCGAGAAGGTCACCAAGGGGGGCATGCCGATCGACCTGCCCGAGCGGCGCACCCGGCAGGCCGTGAGCCGCGAGGCCGCCGACACCACCACATCGATGCTGCAGAGCGTCGTCCAGAACGGCACGGCCTCCGCCGCGCAGGCCGCGGGACGCCCCGTCGCGGGCAAGACCGGCACCGCCGAGGAGGACACGGCGGCCTGGTTCGCGGGCTACACCCCCGACCTCGCCACCGTCGTCTCCGTCATGGGCCAGGACCCGGTCACCGCCGCCCACAAGTCGCTGTACGGCGCCATGGGCCTGGACCGGATCAACGGCGGCGGCGCGCCCGCCGAGATCTGGACGCAGTTCACCGAGGACGCCCTCAAGAACAAGCCCGCCAAGGAGTTCGACCTCAGGCTCCAGCCCGGCGCCGACGTCTCTGAGGCCCCCAGCAGCGAGGCCCCGGCCGACCCGACCACCGGCGGCACCACCGACGGCGGCACGACCACCGGCGGCGAGGACACCGGCACCGAGACGCCCGGCCAGAGCCCCAGCGCCCCCGAGGGCCAGACCGAGGGCCAGACCGACGGCGGCACCACCGACGGCACCACCGGCGGCGAGTCCCCCACCGGCGGCGGCACCGCGGACGGCGGCACCACCGACGGCGGCACGACCGACGGCGGCACCACGGACGGCGGCACCACGGACGGCGGTGGCGGCGGCGACACGAGCGACGGCGGCCAGACGGGCGGCCCGACCGGCCCCGGCTGGGGCGTGGTCCCACAGGGCGCCCGCCGCGAGTAGCCCGTAGCCCGGGCCGGGCCGGGCCGGTCAGTGGCCGCTGGCCGCTGGTCGCTGGTCGCCTTCAGCGCGCCATGACGGCTCAATGGCCGCTGGTCGCCTTCAGCCCCACCACGGCGACCAGCAGCAGGCACACGAAGAAGATCCGGGCGGCGGTCACCGGCTCACCCAGCACCGCCATGCCGAACACCGCCGCCCCGGCCGCACCGATCCCCACCCACACGCCGTAGGCGGTACCGATGGGCAGGGTCTTGGCGGCCTGCGACAGCAGCAGCATGCTGGCGACGATGCCGACGCCCGTGAGCACACTGGGCAGGGGGCGGGTGAAACCGTCGGTGTACTTCATGCCGACGGACCACCCGACCTCGAGCAGACCGGCGACGACGAGCAGAACCCAGGCCATGACGGGCACCTCCGGGAAACGGGCTGACGGTGTCGGTGCGTCGTCTTTGCCTTGGTCCCGGTACGGCGCGTCTCGTCGGGGGTGTCTCCAACGTAGCAAAGCCCGCACGACACGGCGAAGGGGCCGGTGACCAGGGTCACCAGCCCCTTTCCGTACGACTGCCGCCGGCCCTACAGGTACAGGCCGGTCGAGTCCTCGGCACCCTCGAACCGGTCCGCGGCGACGGCGTGCAGATCACGCTCGCGCATCAGCACGTACGCGACCCCCCGCACCTCGACCTCGGCACGGTCCTCCGGGTCGTACAGCACCCGGTCGCCCGTCTCCACGGTCCGCACGTTCTGCCCCACCGCGACGACCTCGGCCCACGCCAGGCGCCGGCCGACCGCGGCCGTGGCGGGAATCAGGATGCCGCCGCCGGAACGCCGCTCGCCCTCGCTGGTGTCCTGCCGCACGAGTACGCGGTCGTGCAGCATCCGGATGGGCAGCTTGTCCGGATGGGTACTGTGCTCGTTTCTCTTGGCGCTCACGCCCTGAAACCTACCTGTCTTCCCCGCAAACGGACGCAGTCGGGTCAACCCTTGCGGCGCCGCGTGCTGACCGCGAGCAGCCCGACCACGCCCACGACGACGAGCGCGACGGGCACCACCCGCTCCAGCCGGGGTGCGCCGTTCTCGTCCACGAACCGGGCGCGCACGTCGGTGACGGCCCGGTTGACCCCCACATAGGCCCGTCCGAGGGTGTGGTCGATGTTGGAAGCGACCTTGGCCTTGGCATCCCCGACGATCGTCTTCGGGTGCACCCGCACCCCGATCTCGTCGAGGGTCTCGGCCAGGGTCGCGCGGCGGCGCCTGATGTCCGCCTCGATCTGCGCCGGGGTCCTGGTGTCCGCCGTGTCCGCCACCGTGTCGCCTTTCGAAGTCGGTGTGAAGCCTGTGCCGGACAGTCTGTCAGCTCCACGGCTCATCGCACTGCCTCGACCCCCGGTTACCCTGGCCTGATGAGCGAGCGACTCCAGCCGGGGGACGTGGCCCCCGCCTTCACCCTGCCCGACGCCGACGGCACGGAGGTGTCCCTGTCGGACCACAAGGGCCGCAAGGTCATCGTGTACTTCTACCCGGCCGCCCTCACACCCGGCTGCACGAAGCAGGCCTGCGACTTCACGGACAACCTGGAGCTGCTGGCGGGCGCGGGCTACGACGTCATCGGCATCTCCCCCGACAAGCCGGAGAAGCTGGCCAAGTTCCGCGACAAGGAGTCCCTGAAGGTCACGCTGCTCGCCGACCCGGACAAGCAGGTCCTGGAGTCCTACGGCGCCTTCGGCGAGAAGAAGCTCTACGGCAAGACGGTGGTCGGCGTCATCCGCTCCACGATCGTCGTGGACGAGGAGGGCAAGGTCGAACGCGCCCTGTACAACGTCAAGGCGACCGGGCATGTCGCCAAGATCATCAAGGACCTGGGGGTCTGAGACCCCGCTGTTTCCTCCGCGAGCGGCTCGTACCGGTGAGGTCCGGTACGAGCCGCTCCGTTTTTCGTGCGTGACCGTCCGATAAACGGTTCGTTACTCCGTGCGAGACCACGAACGGGTGGTCGGGGACGGAGGGGTGTTTCGTGGGGGCCAGTGCATACACCAGAGAGCGGCTGGAGGAGGCGGCTCGGGGGGCTCGGTCGTTGTCGGAGGCGTTGCTGTCGATGGGGGTGGATCCGCAGAGTTCGACGCGGCGGTACGTGTCCCAGCGGATGAGGAAGCTCGGCGTGGACGTGGCGCACTTCGAGCGAGAGGGGGTGCGGTGGACGAGGGACGTCCTTGAGCGAGCGGTGGCGGCGTCGACGAACATGTGTGAGGTGCTGCGGCATCTCGGACTCGAGGTGGTGGGCGGACATCACACACACATCAGCCGCCGGGTCAGGGCCTACGGCATCGACACATCGCACTTCAGGGTGCCGACTCGGCGTGGGAAACCCTGGCGCCCGCGAACCCCGGAGGCCTTCCTGGTCGAGCAACCGGCGGATCGCGCCCGGCGCATTCCGAGCGACCGCCTCAAGTGGGCGATGACGTCCTTGGGAATGGCGGAGCGGTGCGCCCTGTGCGGCACGGGGGCGGCTTGGCGGGGGCGCCCGCTCCCTCTGGAGGTCGATCACATCGACGGCAACTGGAGGGACAACCGCATCGAGAACCTTCGGCTCCTCTGCCCCAACTGCCATTCGACGACGGACAGTTACCGGGGGCGAGGCAAGAGGCGTGCCTCATGAGCAGCCGACAGGCACGGCCCTCGCCTGAGGAACTGCGCGGCGCGGTCGCCGAGTCCCGCTCCGTCGCGGAGGTGCTGCGCCGCCTGGGGCTCCCGGAGAGCGGTACTCGGCGCAAGCATCTGCGCCGGTGGATCGCCGAGGACAAGCTCACCACAGAGCACTTTCTGGGCCAGGCCCACCAGCGGGGGAAGCGCCGCCCGACCTCGGCCAGACGCCCTGAGGACATCTTGGTCAAGCAGGACGGCGGGCGCAGGACTCGGACCATTGTCCTACGTCGGGCGCTCCATGAGGTGGGCGTACCAGAGGAATGCGCCGACTGCGGGGTCGGCCCCGAGTGGCTCGGCAGACCCATGACGCTGGAGGTGGATCACATCAACGGGGACTGGAGCGACGACCGGTTGCAGAACCTGCGGTTGTTGTGCCCCAACTGCCATGCGGTGACGAGCACCTGGTGCAGAGGCGGCGGCAGGCGTTCCCCACAGACCCGCCCCGCATGACCGGTACCATGACCTGGATGCGGCCGTGGCGGAATTGGCCTACGCGCAACACTTAGGATGTTGTGGGAGAAATCCCTTGAGGGTTCGAGTCCCTCCGGCCGCACGCCTTTGAATCGATGGCCCACCCGGTGTACCGGGTGGGCCTCGTCGTCAGCCCAACAGCTCCCCCACCACCGGCACCAGTGCCCGAAACGCCTTCCCCCGGTGGCTGATCGCGTTCTTCTCCTGGGGGGTCAACTCCGCGCAGGTGCGGGACTCGCCCTCCGGCTGGAGGATTGGGTCGTAGCCGAAGCCGCCGGAGCCCGTGGGCTCGTGGCGCAGAGTTCCCCGCAGCTGTCCCTCCACCACCCGCTCCGTGCCGTCGGGCAGGGCGAGTGCCGCCGCGCAGGCGAAGTGGGCGCCCCGGTGTTCGTCGGCGATGTCGGAGAGCTGGGCGAGGAGGAGGTCCAGGTTGGCCTTGTCGTCGCCGTGGCGGCCGGACCAGCGGGCGGAGAAGATGCCGGGGGCGCCGCCCAGGACGTCGACGCAGAGGCCGGAGTCGTCGGCGACGGCCGGGAGGCCGGTGGCCTGGGCCAGGGCGTGGGCCTTGAGAAGCGCGTTCTCCGCGAACGTCACGCCCGTTTCCTTGACGTCGGGGATGTCCGGGTAGGCGTCGGCTCCGACGAGTTCGTGGGGCAGCCCGGCTTCGGCGAGGATCGCGCGAAGTTCGGTGATCTTCCCGGCGTTGCGGGTGGCGAGGATCAGGCGACTCATGGCCCCTAGGGTATGGGTCCCCGTCAGGGGCGCGGGGAACTGCGCGAGCGAGCACGACGGGCCCGCAGGGCTACGGGGTGCAGACCTTCGTCAGTTCGCCCGCCGCGTCCGTGACGGGGCTGATGTCGGGCGTCTCGTCGCCGTTCTTGATCGAGGTGCGGACGTTGTCGACGGCCTTGTTCAGGTCGTCGACGGCCTTGCTGACATCGGCGTTGTCGGTTTTGTCGCCGATCTCGCCGAGGTTGTGGTCGATGGAGTCGAGGGACTCGTCGAGCTGGGTCGGGTCGTTGGCCGCGCTGTCGACCGCCTGCTGAAGGTCGGTGACGCTGTCGGCGATGGCGTCGGCGGTCTGGACGCAGTCCAGCGCCTTGTCGACGGCGGCGCAGCCGGTGGTGAGTCCGGCGGTCAGCGCGACGGCCGCCAGGGTGGCGGCGACGGCTGCGGTGCGGCGTCGGCGGCTCGCGGCCATGGAGCGGTCCCTCTCGTTCGGTCGGGCCGGTCGGGCCCGCGCGGCTGGCCGGGCGCACAGGGATGAGCCGTGCGCCCGTACTCCTTCAGACGCGAGTGTGCTCGGCGCGGTTGCCCGGGCCGAGCACCTCTCTTGGTGTGCCTTTTACTTTTCGGGTTGCTTGTCGGGCTGCTTCCCGAGGACGGCGTCGAGCGCGGCGCGCTGGTGGGCGGCGAGTTCGTCGCAGCCGGCGACGGCGAGGTCGAGGAGGGCGCCCAGTTCGTCGCGGGCGAAGGGCTCGGCTTCGGCGGTGCCCTGGACCTCGACGAAGCGGCCGTCGCCGGTGCAGACGACGTTCATGTCGGTGTCGGCTTTGACGTCTTCCTCGTAGCAGAGGTCGAGGAGGGGGACGCCGGCGACGATGCCGACGGAGACGGCGGAGACGGTGCCGGTGAGGGGCTTGCGGCCGGCCTTGATGAGTTTCCTGCCCTGGGCCCAGGCGATGGCGTCGGCGAGTGCGACGTAGGCGCCGGTGATGGCCGCGGTGCGGGTGCCGCCGTCGGCCTGGAGGACGTCGCAGTCGAGGACGATGGTGTTCTCGCCGAGGGCTTTGTAGTCGATGACGGCGCGCAGGGAGCGGCCGATGAGGCGGCTGATCTCGTGGGTGCGGCCGCCGATGCGGCCCTTGACGGACTCGCGGTCGCCGCGGGTGTTGGTGGCGCGGGGCAGCATGGAGTATTCGGCGGTGACCCAGCCTTCGCCGCTGCCCTTGCGCCAGCGCGGGACGCCTTCGTTGACGGAGGCGGTGCAGAAGACCTTGGTGTCGCCGAAGGAGACGAGGACGGAGCCTTCGGCGTGCTTGCTCCAGCCGCGCTCGATGGTGATGGGGCGGAGCTGCTGGGGGGTGCGGCCGTCGATTCGAGACATGCGGCTGAGCCTATCCGTACGTGCGCGGGGGCCCCTTCCCGGTGGGGAGGGGCCCGTGCGCACGCCGGCGTCAGGGGTCTGTCAGGGGGTGAAGCCCGGGACGATCCCCGCTCTTCACATCATGTCTTCGATCTCCGCGGCGATGGGGTCGGCGTCGGTGCCGATGACGACCTGGATCGCGCTGCCCATCTTGACGACGCCGTGGGCGCCGGCGGCCTTCAGGGCGGTTTCGTCGACCTTGGCGGGGTCTACGACCTCGGTGCGCAGGCGGGTGATGCAGCCTTCGACCTCTTCGATGTTGTCGATGCCGCCGAGCCCGGCAACGATTTTCTCAGCCTTGGTGGCCATGTTCGTTCTCCCTGATCCGAACCGCTTTGTCGCAGTAACCCACAGTTGGCCCATGTTGGCGAGCGGTCCTGTGGCGTGTGACGAAGGATGGCGTCACACCAGCGCGACCGTCGAACGACTGGTCTACACCACGAGTAGGCCTCCCGACAAAGGGGACCGGGATGAGTGCCGACAGCCCCGCCGGCGCCGCGCCGGCCGTGAGCCCCGCGCGGGCTCGCTGGAACCTGCTGTTCCAGGGGTTGCAGAAGATGGGCCGGAGTCTTCAGTTGCCGATCGCGGTGCTGCCGGCGGCGGGGATCCTCAACCGGCTGGGGCAGCCGGACGTGTTCGGGGACGACGGGCTGGGCTGGACGAACGTCTCGAAGGTGATGGTGGGGGCGGGCGGCGCGCTGCTGGACGGTTCGCTGGGGCTGCCGCTGCTGTTCTGCGTGGGCGTTGCGATCGGAATGGCGAAGAAGGCGGACGGGTCGACGGCGTTGGCGGCGGTGGCCGGGTTCCTCGTCTACTTCACTGTGTTGCGGCAGTTTCCGGAGGGCTGTCCGGAGGGGTCGGTGGCGGTGCCGAACGTGGGGTGCCAGGTGACCGACGGGGACATGACGGTCACGGCGTTCACGTTCCAGAACCCGGGGGTGTTCGGTGGCATCGTGATCGGGCTGCTGACGGCGTTCTTCTGGGCCCGGTTCCATCGCACGCGGCTGGTGGACTGGCTGGGGTTCTTCAACGGGCGGCGGCTGGTGCCGATCATCATGGCCTTCGTGGCGATCCTGTTCGCCGCGCTGTGTCTGTGGGTGTGGCCGCCGGTGGGTGATGCGCTGGAGAGCTTCAGCGACTGGATGGACGGTCTGGAGGCGTGGGGTGCGGGTGTGTTCGGGGTGGCGAACCGGGCGTTGCTGGTGGTGGGGCTGCACCAGTTCCTGAACGTGCCCATCTGGTTCCAGTTCGGCTCGTTCACGAAGCCGGACGGGACGGTGGTGCATGGTGACATCAACATGTTCCTGGCGGGGGATCCGGATGCCGGCCAGTTCACCTCGGGGTTCTTCCCGATCATGATGTTCGCGCTGCCGGCGGCGGCGCTGGCGATCACGCACTGTGCGCGGCCGGAGAGGCGCAAGGAGGTCGGCGGTCTGATGTTGTCGGTGGCGCTGACGTCGTTCGTCACCGGCATCACGGAGCCGATCGAGTACTCGTTCCTGTTCGTCGCGCCGGTGCTGTACGGGGTGCACGCGGTGCTGACGGGGGTGTCGATGGCGGTGACGTGGGGGCTGGGGGTGCACGACGGGTTCAGCTTCTCGGCGGGGTTGATCGACTACGTCATCAACTGGAATCTGGCGACGAGGCCGTGGCTGATGATCCCGATCGGTCTGGGGTTCGCGCTCGTCTACTACGTGATCTTCCGGTTCGCGATCACGAAGTTCGATCTGGGCACTCCGGGGCGTGAGCCGGCCGAGGACGTCGAGGACAGCGCCAAGGCGTGATCGTCTCCGTGGGGCGGAATTGGCGGGTTCCACTCGTTCGGCCTACCGTGCTACAACTGGTCTACACCACTCACTGGTGGAGGTCGCGCGGTGACGTCCGCGTTCCCCTTTCTTTGAGACGCCGCCGTCCCCCGCTGCATTCTCCCTGGGCGGCGCCGTGCCCCCTGGAGGAAGTTCATGTCCACAGCCACAGCCGCGCCCGCGAGCCCTAAGAAGGGGTCGGCCGTGATGGCCGTCATGCAGCGCATCGGCCGCAGCCTGATGCTGCCCGTCGCCGTGCTGCCCGCCGCCGCCCTGTTGGTGCGTCTCGGCAACACCGACATGCTCGGTCGCGAGTCGTTCCCCGCGTTCGTCACCAAGATCGCGGGCTTCATGGCGGCCGGCGGCAACGCGATCCTCGACAACATGGCGCTGCTGTTCGCGGTGGGCATCGCGATCGGCTTCGCCAAGAAGTCGGACGGCTCCACGGCGCTGGCGGCCGTGGTCGGTTACCTGGTCTTCAAGAACGTGCTGGCCACGTTCACCGACAAGAACCTGCCGAAGGTGGCCACGGCCGTCGACGGCAAGGTCGTCATGGTCGACGCTCCCGTGGACGCCAAGGTCCTCGGCGGCGTGGTCATGGGCATAGTCGTGGCCCTGCTCTACCAGAAGTTCTACCGGACCAAGCTGCCGGACTGGGCGGGCTTCTTCGGCGGCCGCCGCATGGTTCCGATCCTGTCCGCCTTCGCGGGTCTGGTCATCGGCATCGTCTTCGGTTACATCTGGCCGGTCCTCGGCACGGCGCTGCACAACTTCGGCGAGTGGCTGGTCGGCTCCGGGGCGGTCGGCGCGGGCATCTTCGGTGTCGCCAACCGTGCGCTGATCCCGATCGGCATGCACCACCTGCTGAACTCCTTCCCCTGGTTCCAGGCCGGCACCTACGAGGGCAAGAGCGGCGACATCGCCCGGTTCCTGGCCGGTGACCCGAGCGCCGGGCAGTTCATGACCGGCTTCTTCCCGATCATGATGTTCGCCCTGCCGGCCGCCTGCCTCGCGATCGTGCACTGCGCCCGGCCCGAGCGCCGCAAGGTCGTCGGCGGCATGATGTTCTCCCTCGCGCTGACCTCGTTCGTCACGGGCGTCACCGAGCCCATCGAGTTCACCTTCATGTTCATCGCCCCGGTGCTGTACGCGATCCACGCGGTGCTGACCGGTGTCTCGATGGCGCTGACCTGGGCGCTGGGGATGAAGGACGGCTTCGGCTTCTCGGCCGGCGCGGTGGACTTCTTCCTGAACCTGGGCATCGCGACCAACCCGTGGGGTCTGGCCCTGACCGGTCTGTGCTTCGCGGCGGTCTACTACGTGGTGTTCCGCTTCGCGATCACCAAGTTCAACCTGCCGACGCCGGGGCGGGAGTCCGACGAGGAACTCGCCGAGTTGCAGAAGGCGGAGGCGAAGTAGGCCGCTGCCGCCGAAGGCCCCGGAACCGCTCGGTTCCGGGGCCTTCGCGTGTGCCGGGCGCTCAGATCTCGTACGTCTGCCGGGGTGCGGCGAGGTCCACCGGACCGCCGTACGCCTCGCGGGCGTCGACGAGGTTGACCTGCGGGTCCGTCCACGGCGGGACGTGGGTGAGGACCAGGCGGCGGGCACCGGCCCGGGCCGCCGTCTCACCCGCCTCGCGGCCGTTGAGGTGCAGGTCGGGGATGTTCTCCTTGCCGTGCGTGAACGCGGCCTCGCACAGGAACAGGTCGGCGTCCCGGGCGAGTTCGTCCAGCGCGGGGCTCACTCCGGTGTCGCCGGAGTACGTCAGGACCTTGCCGCCGTGCTCGATGCGGATGCCGTAGGCCTCCACGGGGTGGGCCACCCGCTCGGTGTGCACCGTGAACGGGCCGATCTCGAACGTGGACGGCTTGACCGTGTGGAAGTCGAAGACCTCGCTCATGGAGGAGGCGGAGGGGGTGTCCGCGTAGGCGGTGGTCAGCCGGTGTTCCGTGCCTTCGGGGCCGAAGACGGGGAGTGGATCGCAGCGGCCGCCGTCGTGGCGGTAGTAGCGCGCGACGAAGTACGCGCACATGTCGATGCAGTGGTCGGCGTGCAGATGGCTGAGGAAGATCGCGTCGAGGTCGTAGAGACCGCAGTGGCGCTGCAACTCGCCCAGGGCACCGTTGCCCATGTCGAGAAGCAGCCGGAAGCCGTCGGCCTCGACGAGGTAGCTCGAGCAGGCCGATTCCGCGGAAGGGAACGACCCCGAGCAGCCGACGACGGTGAGCTTCATGAAGCAGAAACCTCCGCTGGCGGGAATGTCTGAGAGGGGCGTCGGGGGTCGTGCGGTCCGTCGAGCGTAAGGCGCAAAACCTCCGGTAGCTCCTCCGCCAAGGCCTGTTGTGGGCGAACTCACCTGTGGTGTCACCGGTTCGGCTGGCAGGGCCGGGGGTGATCCTCGTGAGGGGGGCGCGTGGCGAGGGCCGCGCCGGTAACGTCTCAGTATGGACACGTCCTGGTGGCTGGCGCTCGCCGCGGTGGTGCTGCTCGCGCTCATCGCCACGCTCGTCGACGGCTGGGGCCGGGGACGCCGGCCGTCGGCCCGGCGGGTCCGGCCCGCGGCACCGGCCGCGACGCTGGAGGGCCGGCCGCAGCCGGCGGAGATCTGGTGGGCGGACGTGCCCTACGAGGACGAGGCCCGCACGAAGGACCGTCCCTGTCTGGTGCTGGCGGTACACGGGGAGCGGGCGACGGTCGCGAAGATCACCACGCGGTTCCGCGACGAGCGGTCCGGGGTGATCCCGCTGCCCCCGGGCTCGGTCGGTGACGCCCAGGGCCGCGCGAGTTTCCTGGAGACGGACGAACTGCGGGAGGTCCCGGTGTGGGGCTTCCGGCGGCGGGTCGGCGTGGTGGATCCGGCGCTGTGGGACCGGGTGCGGTACTTGGCGGGCTGAGCAGGCGCGGGGGACGGGAACGTCCCGACGGCGGAGCGGGCGCGAAGGGCGGAGTCGTCCGGCGAGCTGAGCACGCACGAAGAGCCGGGTCCGTCCGGCGGGCCGAGCACGCATGAAGAGCCGGGGTCGGCCGGCGAGCGGCCGAGCACGCATGAAGAGCCGGAGCCGTCCCCCGCGGGCCGAGCGCGGCGTAGGACCGAACTCGTGACTCCGCACGAGGGACCGAAGCCGTGACTCCGCACGAAGACCGACGTCGTGACTCCGCATGAGGGGCCGACGTCGTGACGTCGTGACTGCGTACGAAGGGCCGGAGTCGTCGTGACTCCGGCCCTTCGTGGTGTCGGTGTCCGGCGTCGGCTACGCCCAGAGCTGGCCCTGGAGCGTGTCGATGGCCTCCTCCGTGGTGGCCGCCGTGTAGACGCCCGTCGAGAGGTACTTCCATCCGCCGTCGGCGACGACGAAGACGATGTCGGCGGACTCCCCGGCCTTGACGGCCTTCTTGCCGACGCCGATCGCGGCGTGCAGCGCGGCGCCCGTGGAGACCCCGGCGAAGATGCCCTCCTGCTGGAGCAGCTCGCGGGTGCGGGTGACCGCGTCCGCCGAGCCGACCGAGAAGCGGGTGGTGAGGACGGACGCGTCGTACAGCTCGGGGACGAAGCCCTCGTCGAGGTTGCGCAGGCCGTAGACCAGGTCGTCGTAGCGGGGCTCGGCCGCGACGATCTGGACGTCCGGCTTGTGCTCGCGCAGGAAGCGGCCCACGCCCATGAGGGTGCCGGTGGTGCCGAGGCCGGCCACGAAGTGCGTGACCGACGGCAGGTCGGCGAGGATCTCGGGGCCGGTGGTGGCGTAGTGGGCGCCCGCGTTGTCCGGGTTGCCGTACTGGTAGAGCATCACCCAGTCGGGGTGCTCGGCCGAGAGCTCCTTGGCGACGCGCACGGCGGTGTTGGAGCCGCCCGCCGCCGGGGAGGAGACGATCTCCGCACCCCACATGCCCAGCAGGTCCCGGCGTTCCTGCGAGGTGTTCTCGGGCATCACGCAGACGATGCGGTAGCCCTTGAGCTTCGCCGCCATCGCCAGGGAGATGCCGGTGTTGCCCGACGTCGGCTCGAGGATGGTGCAGCCCGGGGTCAGCCGGCCGTCCTTCTCCGCCTGCTCGATCATGTGCAGGGCCGGACGGTCCTTGACCGATCCCGTCGGGTTGCGGTCCTCCAGCTTCGCCCAGATTCGGACGTCGGCGGACGGCGACAGCCGCGGCAGGCGCACCAGGGGGGTGTTGCCGACCGCGGCCAGGGGGGAGTCGTAGCGCATGGGTGATCAGACCATGCCGCCGGCCACGGCCGGCAGGATCGTGACGCTGTCGCCGTCCGAGAGCTTGGTGTTGATGCCGTCGAGGAAGCGGACGTCCTCGTCGTTCAGGTAGACGTTGACGAAGCGGCGCAGGCTGTCGCCGTCCACGATGCGGGCCTGGATGCCGGCGTGCCGGGTCTCGAGGTCGGTGAAGAGCTCGGCGAGGGTGTCTCCCTTGCCCTCCACTGCCTTCTGACCGTCGGTGTAGGTGCGGAGGATGGTCGGGATGCGGACCTCGATGGCCATGGCTTCAGGGCTCCTGTCGGGAGTAGTCAGTCGGGGCGCGCGGCAGCGCAGGAACAGCAGGTGGTGCGTGTGTGCAGCGCCGCGGCTCACGGCCGTACGGCGGCAGGGACCGGCGTCAACAGATGGCGCTGGCGAGCCTGCACAGGTCGACGTGCAGCCGCGCCACGAGCAGATCGCCCGGCGTCTTTTCGCTCACGTCATGCAAAACCATGGGCTCATCGTATCGATTCCCGGTCCGGGTCCTGGAATGTGATCCCACATGGCGGACGTTTTCGGGCCGGGGAGTGAGACCGCCCTGTTCAGACGTCCTCAGTAGGCCTCGACTACCTGGACTTCCTCCTCCGTGACCGCGCCCTCGACGATACGGAAGGAGCGGAACTGGAACTCGCCGGCGCCGTCGGTGTCGGCGGTGGAGACGAGGACGTAGTGCGCGCCCGGCTCGTTGGCATAGGAGATGTCGGTGCGCGAGGGGTAGGCCTCGGTCGCGGTGTGGGAGTGGTAGATGACCACCGGCTCCTCGTCGCGGTCGTCCATCTCGCGGTAGAGCTTGAGCAGGTCGCCGGAGTCGAACTCGTAGAACGTGGGCGACATGGCCGCGTTGAGCATGGGGATGAAGCGCTCGGGGCGGTCCGAGCCCGCCGGGCCGGCGACGACGCCGCATGCCTCGTCGGGGTGGTCCTTGCGTGCGTGGGCGACGATCTGGTCGACGAGGGCCTGGGTGATGGTCAGCATGCCGGCAAGGATAAGCAGAAGGGCCGTTCCGTACCGAGGGTTGGTACGGAACGGCCCATATGCCGGACGCCCTGAGCGGCAGCGGCGGGGAGTGCCACGAGTACTCCCCGCCGCTGGGCGTCCTGGGAGAGGCTGCTCGGCAGCGCCGCCAGGGGCGCGGGGCCCTTCCGGCGAAGCGCCTAGCCGACCTTCTCGAACTCCGCGTCGCCGCGGCGCTCGGCGATCTGCGGGTTGCGGCTCTTGAGGACCTGCCAGCCGATGCCGAGGGCGACCGCCCAGCCGGCCGCGACGTACAGGCAGACCCGCGCGTCCTTGTCGTACGCGATCATGCAGGTCACGCCGATGAGGAAGAGGAGCGCGACCCAGCTGAAGAGCGCGCCGCCGGGAGCGGGGAAGGACGAGGCGCGCAGCCGGCCCGCGTCGACCGCGGCGCGGTAGCGGATGTGGCTGACGAGGATCATCATCCAGGTCCAGATGCCGGCCGCGGTGGCGACGGAGGTGACGTAGAGGAACGCCTTCTCCGGGACGACGTAGTTCAGGACGACGCCGATGCCCATGAGCGCGACGGAGACCGTGATGCCGACGGCGGGCGTCTTGCGGGCGTTGAGCTTGCCGAACGCCTGCGGGGCCTCGCTGTTGGCGGCCAGGTCGCGCAGCATGCGGCCGGTGGAGTACATGCCCGAGTTACAGGACGACAGGGCCGCGGTGAGCACCACGAAGTTGACGATTCCCGCGGCGAGCGGGATGCCGATCTCGCCGAACGCGTGGACGAACGGGCTCTCGCCCTCGGAGAACTCGGTCCACTTCACGACGGAGAGGATCACCAGCAGCGCGCCGACGTAGAAGACGATGATGCGCCAGGGCAGGGTGTTGATGGCCTTGGGCAGGGTCTTCTCGGGGTTCTCGGACTCGCCAGCGGTGACGCCGACGAGCTCGACGGCGAGGTAGGCGAACATGACGCCCTGGAGCGTCATCAGGCTGGAGCCGATGCCGTTCGGGAAGAAGCCGTCGTGCGACCAGAGGTTGGAGACTGCGGCGGTGTCACCGGCGTCGGAGAAGCCGAGGGTGAGCACGCCGAGACCGATGACGATCATGCCGATGATGGCCGTGACCTTGATCATCGAGAACCAGAACTCGACCTCGCCGAAGATCTTGACGGAGATCAGGTTGACGCCGAAGAGCACCACCAGGAAGACCAGGGCGCTGACCCATTGCGGGATCTCCGGGAACCAGAAGTGGATGTAGATCGCGGCGGCGGTGAGCTCGGCCATGCCGGTCACCACCCACATGAGCCAATACGTCCAGCCCGTGACGAACCCGAAGAACGGGCCGAGGAACTCGCGGGCGTACTCGGCGAAGGAGCCGGAGACGGGCCGGTAGAGGAGCAGCTCGCCCAGGGCCCGCATGATGAAGAAGATCACGACGCCGGCGAGGGCGTACATGAGGATGATGCTGGGGCCGGCCTTGGCGATGTTCGCACCGGCGCCCATGAACAGGCCGACGCCGATGGCGCCGCCGATCGCGATCATCTGGACCTGGCGGCTGCCGAGTCCGCGCTCGTACCCCTCTTCGGAGACGTTTTCCGATTCGACCTGCGCAGAGGTCATGTGTGGTGCGCCTTTCTCCATGCCGATCCGGGCCCTCGTCAGCCTCGGATCGGGTTTCGATCCCCCCGGAATGATGGAGCTGAGCGGGCCCGCGAGCCCGCTCGTGCCTGGCCGGCGGTTGCCGACTCGGTGGCGCACCCGGCCGAACATTCGGGTGGTGTTCTGCCGGGCGGTCGTGAAGATTTATCACGGCCGCAACACTGATCACAGGGGTGGGGTGTGGCACACGGCACAGGGAAAAGCGGACGAAACGCTTTCGAGGGGGCCATAGAGGGCGGGTGCGGTGACGCGATCGTTATCCGGATTTGAGTGTCCTCTGAGCGAACACCGATCGATCACTCGCCGGTCACGAAACCTGCACCGATCAGGCCATAAGGGTTCCGACCAGCGTCTCCTGGAGTCCACCGAGCCAGAGGTAGGCCATCACCATCGGCTTGCGGGGGTCGTCGTCCGGGAGGCGGTAGAGGAGGTCGGTGTCCTCGTCCTCGGTGATCTCCAGCCGCGAGCCGATCGCGAGCCGCAGGTCGTTCAGCGCGCCGAGCCACTGCTGTGACTCCGCCTGCGACAGTTTCAGCACCGCGCCGCCCTCGCCGGCCGCGGCCGAGGAGAGCGCGTCGAGGGAGCGGATCACCGTGAGGGCGCTGTCCCGCTTGCCGGCCCGCAGGTCGTTCTCGGTGTAGCGGCGGAACTCCGCGGAGTGCGCCCGCTGCTCCTCGGCGTCCCGGGGCGAGGCGGGCTGCTCGGGGTCGCTGTAGGCGTCCGGGAAGAGGCGCCGCAGCACCGGGTCGCTGGGCGGCTCGCTCGGGCCCTCCGCGAACAGCTCGGCGAGCGGGTCGTCGGGGGTGTCCTCGGCGGGGCCGGGGCCGATGAGCTCCAGGAGCTGGACCGCCAGCGACCGGATGATGGAGATCTCGACGTCGTCGAGGGCGACGGCCGCGCCGCCGCCGGGGAGCGGTTCGAAGGTTCCGGGCATGAACGCCTTTTCGCTGCTGGGCGGGGAGCTGGCTACTTGCGGTCCTGCTGGAGGGTGGCCCACAGGCCGTAGCCGTGCATGGCCTGCACGTCGCGTTCCATCTCCTCGCGACTGCCGCTGGAGACGACCGCCCGGCCCTTGTGGTGGACGTCGAGCATGAGCTTGGTGGCCTTGTCCTTGGAGTAGCCGAAGTACGACTGGAAGACGTACGTCACGTAGCTCATGAGGTTGACCGGGTCGTTGTGGACGATGGTGACCCACGGGACGTCCGGCTCGGGTACGGCGAAGACCTCCTCCGCCGACTCGGTGCGTTCGATCTCCAGGGGCGCGGGTGACGTCACACTGCCCATGCTGCCACCCGAGGGGGGTAGTCGCACAAACGGGCCTGGCCGCAAGGCGATCGCGTCTCCCGGGACCGCAATCGTCAGATTGACGAAATGGGGGTACGCTCCTCACCATGCCGCGGACACCGGGGGACGGCCCCCGGGCCCCCGGCCGACACACCACACGGCGAGAAATGGCGAGGAGAGCTGACGTGGACGTAGCGGACCTTGGGCTGCCGGTGGACGTTCCCTCGACGGCGCTCTTCACGGACCAGTACGAGCTGACGATGCTGCGGGCCGCCCTCGCGGCGGGCACGGCCGAGCGGCGGAGCGTGTTCGAGGTCTTCACCCGGCGGCTGCCGAACGGGCGCCGCTACGGCGTCGTGGGCGGCACCGGACGGGTGCTGGACGCGGTGGAGAACTTCCGCTTCGACACGGCCGTGCTGACCTTCCTGCGCGAGCGGGAGATCGTCGACGAGGAGACCCTGGACTGGCTGGCGGGCTACCGGTTCCGCGGCGACATCTGGGGCTACCCCGAGGGCGAGGTGTACTTCCCGGGCTCGCCGATCATGCGGGTCGAGGGCACCTTCGCCGAGTGCGTGCTGCTGGAGACCGTGATCCTTTCGATCCTCAACCACGACTCGGCGATCGCCGCCGCCGCCTCGCGGATGTCGGCGGCCGCCGGTGCCCGGCCGCTGATCGAGATGGGCGCCCGGCGCACGCACGAGCTGGCGGCGGTGGCGGCCTCCCGGGCCGCCTACGTCGGCGGATTCGCGACCACCTCCGACCTCGCGGCGGGCTTCCGCTACGGCATCCCGACCGTCGGCACCTCCGCGCACGCCTTCACCCTGCTGCACGACAGCGAGCGGGACGCCTTCCAGGCCCAGGTGAACACGCTGGGCTCGGGCACCACGCTGCTGGTGGACACCTACGACGTCGCCGAGGCGGTCCGCACGGCCGTCGAGGTCGCCGGGACCGGGCTGGGCGCGGTGCGGATCGACTCCGGCGACCTGCTGCTGGTGGCGCACCGGGTGCGCCAGCAGCTCGACGAGCTGGGCGCGAGGGACACGAAGATCGTCGTGACCTCGGACCTGGACGAGTACGCGATCGCCTCGCTGGCCGCGGCGCCGGTGGACGCGTACGGCGTCGGCACGCAGCTGGTGACCGGCTCCGGCCACCCGACCTCCTCGATGGTCTACAAGCTGGTCGCGCGGGCCGAGTCCGCCGACCCGAAGGCGCCGCTGGTGCCGGTGGCGAAGAAGTCCACCGGCGGCAAGACGTCGGTCGGCGGACGCAAGTGGGCCGCGCGGCGGCTGGACTCCTACGGGGTCGCCGAGGCCGAGGTGCTCGGCACCGGGCCGGTGCCGGCCGCGCTCGCGGACCGGCAGCTGCTGGTGGAGCTGGTCAAGGGGGGCGAGGTGGTGGCGCGCGAGCCCCTGGACGCGGCGCGCGAGCGGCACACGAGGGCGCGCGCGGGTCTCCCGATGTCGGCCACGCAGCTCTCACGCGGGGAGCCCGTCCTTCCCACGGAGTACCTGCACGCGAGCTCGGGTAGCTAGGGGGTGTTCGGAACGGGCAGTGTGGTGCCCGCGGTGTTCGGTGCGTGCCCTCGGCGTGCCGGACGAAGGCCCTCGTAGCGGAGCTACTCGGGTTTTCGGCCGGTGCGGCGAGGGGGCGTGCCGGGCGCCGTGGGTGCTGTGCTGCACGTTCCGAACACCCCCTGGTTGCGGTGTGCCGAGATGCGCCGACCCGAGCCCCCTCCCGCCCGCTCCCCTCTGTCAATAGGCTCGGTGGTTCACCGGCCGGGCTTGCCGACCTCATAGCCGAAGGACACCGACCATGCGCCGCGCCTTGATCGTCGTCGATGTGCAGAACGACTTCTGTGAGGGGGGCAGCCTCGCGGTGTCCGGCGGTGCCGATGTGGCCGCCGCCGTCACCGAGCTGATCGGGCAGGCGGCCGGGTCCGGCTACCAGCACGTCGTGGCGACCCGCGACCACCACATCGCCCCCGGTGGCCACTTCTCCACGAACCCGGACTACGCCCGCTCCTGGCCCGCGCACTGCGTGGCCGGCACCGAGGGCGTCGGCTTCCACCCGAACTTCGCCCCCGCCGTCGCCTCCGGCTCGATCGACGCGGTGTTCGACAAGGGGGCGTACTCGGCGGCGTACAGCGGTTTCGAGGGCGCCGACGAGAACGGCACGCCGCTGGCCGACTGGCTGCGCTCCCGCGACGTCACCGAGGTCGACGTGGTCGGCATCGCCACGGACCACTGCGTACGCGCCACGGCGCTGGACGCCGCCCGGGAGGGCTTCCGTACGCAGGTCCTGCTGGATCTGACGGCCGGAGTGACCCAGGAGAGCACCGAGCGGGCCCTGGAGGAGCTGCGCGAGGCGGGCGTGGAGCTGTCGGGCAAGCCGGTCGTGCCGTAGCCGAGCGGCTCCCGGCGGGCACCGCCGTAGCCGAGCGGCTCCCGGCGGGCACCTCGGGTCAGGTCTGGGCCGTCGGGCGCCTGAGGAGGGCCCGGATCGGGCGCCACAGCTCCTGGACCAGCTCCGGGCTGGACGGGACACCGTTGTCGGGGGCCGTGCGCCATATCAGGCCGTCGGGGTGGTGCAGGACCGCGGTGATCTCGTCGGGGGTCGGCGGGGCCGCGTTGCCGCGCAGGTAGACCGACCGCAGACCCAGATTGCGGAGCCTGGTCAGGGCCCGGGCGCGGTTCACGGAGTGGACGAGGACGCGGACGGCGCCGGGGCCGTCGACGGCGGGGCTGGGCAGGTTCAGTGCCACCACCACCGTGCCGTTCGGCAGCTTGCAGAAGCCTCCTGCGGCCATGCGCTCAGTCCCCCGTGTCGGTCGGTGTCAATAAGAGAGCCACAGGACGCACCTAAACACGGATCGGCGGTGACCCGCTAGTGGGTCACCGCCGATCACGCTCTGACCTGCAAGGATGCGGATTACCTACCCGCGGCGCCGACCTCCAGCTCGATCGTCGAGCCGTCCTTGGCTTCCTTGAGGATCTTGATCTTCGTGTTGGTGTCAGTGATCTTGACACCCGCGGTCGGGTTCGACTCGTCGTAGTAGTCGTTCTTCCGGTCGTTGAAGACCGAGACGCCCTTCGAGCCCGGGATGTACTTCGCGACGTCCGCGTTGTGCAGCGTCATGCCGTCGGTGCGGTAGAGGCTGAACGGCGAGTCGTAGGCCTGGACGCGGTTGCGCATCAGGGTGCCGTCGGCCCACTTCAGCGCGTCCGGGTGCGAGTCGATCGGCAGGACCAGACCGGTGCCCTTGTGCTGGCTGGTGTTGTTGTCCACCTGGGAGGTGTCCCACTTCCAGATCAACAGGCCGTTCTGGTACGCGTAGTGCTCCACCCAGTCCGGGCGCGCCGTGAAGCCGAAGTTGTACGGGCCGGTCTTCAGCGTCTTGTCGTACGACACGTACTGCCGGTTCTCGGCGATGTAGTACTGCGCGTAGTCCTTGGTGAAGGACGCGCCGATGCGGGAGAAGCCGGTGGCCTTCCACGCGCCGTCCGCGGTCTCGGCGTTGTCGGAGAAGACGGGCGCACCGTCGGCCGTCACCGTGATCGCGTCGGCCGCGAAGCCCTTCTGGGCCACGCCGCCGTCGGTCTGGTAGCGGAAGCGGAGCTCGATCTTCTTGCCGGCGTAGGCGTCGAGCGGGAAGGCGAGCTTCTTGTAGCCGTCGACCGTGCCGGTCAGGACCGGCTTGTCGCTGGCGTCGCGCTGGATCGGCTGGCCGTCCACCGTGCCGTCGACAGCGGTCCAGTTGGCGCCGCCGTCGGTCGAGACCTCGGTGTAGAGGAAGTCGTAGTTGGCCTCGATGTCGTACCAGCCGTCGAGGGTCAGCTGCGCCTTCGACTTGCCGGTCAGGTCGACGGCACGCGTCAGGGTGTTCTTGAGGTCGTCACCGCTGCCGCTCCACCACTGGGTCTTGCCCTCGGCGGGGGTGACGACCTCGGTGGTGACCGCCTTCTTGGGGAGGTCGACGACCAGGGCCTGCTTGTGCTTGGTGTTGTACTCGGCGAGGCCCAGCTTGTGCCAGGAGCTGACGCCGGCCTTGGCCTTGTCGAAGTTCAGCCAGCCCAGCTGCATCTTGTCCCAGGCGGTCATGTCGCCGGGCAGGTCGCCGATCTCGTTCCTGCCGGTGCCGAGCCAGGAACCGGACGACATCAGCGTCCAGAAGCCGGTGGAGTTCTCGCCGCCCGAGGTGTCGTAGTGGTCCGGCAGACCGAGGTCGTGGCCGTACTCGTGGGCGTAGACGCCGAGTCCGCCGTTCTCGGGCTGGACGGTGTAGTCGCCGACCCAGATGCCGGTGGAGCCGATCTGCGCGCCGCCGAGCTTGTTCTGCTCGGGGCCGCTGGCGCCGGCGTCGGTACCGAAGGCGTACCAGCGGTGGGCCCAGATCGCGTCGGTGCCCTGGGCGCCGCCGCCGGCGGACTCGTCCTCGCCGGCGTGCACGATCTGGAAGTGGTCGATGTAGCCGTCGGGCTCGTTGAAGTCGCCGTCGCCGTCGAAGTCGTAGCGGTCCCACTCGTCGAACCGGGCGACGTCGGCCTTGATCTGCGCGTCGGTGCGGCCGGCCGCCTTCTGCCGGTCGACCCAGGCGTTCAGACCGTCGCTGACGACGTTCCACACGCTCGAGCAGTTGGTGTCACCGCAGGCGTTGTTGCCGTAACGGGCCTCGTTGTAGGGGACCTTGACCCAGTCGGAGACCTCGCCGTCGACCGAGTAGCGGCCCGAGGACTGCTTCTCGTAGTAGGTCTTGACCGAGTCGACGCCCTTGCCGTGACCGAAGTACAGGTCCTGGAAGTACTCCTGGTCGTAGTCGGCCCTCCACGCCGTGGAGTTGTCCTTCTTGCGGTCCGGCTTGGCTATGGTGTTGTGCAGCGGGCCGGGGGTGCCGCCGTAGCGGCTGTCGACCTTGTCGCCGAACTCGACCAGGATCGTGAAGATCTTGTCGGTCTTCTCGCGGCCGAGCTCGACGTACTTGGCGTCGCCCTTCTTGCTCTTGAGCTGGACGACCTTCGAGCCCTCGCGGTTCTTGGCCTTGCTCTTGCCCGATATGACCTGCTTGAGGGCTTCCTGGCGCTGAGCGTCCTGCGTCTTGCTCAGCGGGCCTTCGAGGTCGTGCTCGTCGTGGTGACGATCCGCCGGGTCATGCCGGTCCACGGTGGTGGACCGGGGGGCCGGGGCGTCGTCGGCCACCGCGTACGTCGAGGCGGTGGCGGTGGCCGCCGCGAGCGCCACGCTTATGGCGGCCGCTCGGAACGTCCAGGGTCTACTGGTCACTTGAGATCCTCCCCCGCGTTCGGGCGCGCGGCAGGCAGGGTCCCGGTCGTGGAATCCGCGCGCACGTGATCAACGCGTGTAGTCAAGTGACGACATTTGACTAGAGGTTTAGAAGAAAAGACAGACCTTGACTTGGACAGGTCAAGTGCACTATGCGGAGGCAACGTTCGTTTTACGGACAACCAAACGGTTGTCCCCTGGCCCTCCCCACCGGCCGTGCGGGCGCGTGCATATGTCCACTAGGTGGACGTCATGACTCCGTGCGCCCCCTGTGCACCGCCCTTGTTGATTAGGTCACGCTTACCGCCGGTTCCGGTCGGGCACCCTGCCGGTGAGAATGTCGGTTGGCGGAACGCCCGGAAGCCGGCGTAAAGCCAGGCCGACACCACCGTGGACCCCCACTTTCGAGGACATGATGGCCATGCCCCGTCCGACTGCCGCACAGCTCGCCTACGGTTCCTGCACCGTGATCTTCTCGACCCTCGCCATGCTGCTGCTGTCTCAGACGAGTTCGGGTGCGGGGATCGCGGTCATCTGCGTCGCGGCGCTCGCCCTCGGACTGCTGGTCGCCATGACGGTGCCGCTGCCCGGGAAGCGCCCGGCCGCGGTGGAACAGCCCGCGCCCCAGGAGCCGCTCCGGGCCTCGGTCCCGGCGCCGGCCCCGGAGCCGGCCCGGGAGCCGGTACGCGAACGGGCGGCCTCCTGACCGCCCGTCGCGCTCCAGTCGATTCTCCTGTGCCTCACTTCGTGCTGACCACGACCGTCTTGGCCGCCTTGTCGTGCAGGCCCTGCTTGTAGGGCCGGTCGAAGTAGCTCCAGCCGCCGCAGATCGCGGTCCAGACACAGGCGCAGCAGAAGGCGAACGGGATCCACAGCACCGCGGCGCGCGCCAGCGCGATCTGCGTGGAGGGCGTCGCCCCGTTGTCCAGGTTGGCCACCCGCATGTGCAGCAGCTTCTTGCCGAGGGTCTGGCCGGTCCGCGCGGTCAGGAGGGTGTCGTAGGCGATGTAGAGGACGGCGGCGACCGCCGACTGCCAGAACGACTTGCCGATCTCGATGCGGTCGCTGTCCACGTTGTACTCGTTGACACCGAAGCCCCAGGTGAGCAGCCAGACGACGACACCCACCAGGATCATGTCGATGATGCGCGCGAGCGTGCGCTTGCCGCTGTCGGCGAGCGGGGGCATGCCGGCGAGGGGGTCGGCGGGGTGGGGGCCGCCGCCGTACGGGTCACCGCCGTAGGGGCCGCCGCCGTAGGGGCCGCCGCCGGGACCGCCCGGGCCGTTCGGCCCGCCCGGGCCACCGCCCGCGTACGGCGGGGGCTCGCCGCCAGGGGGCGAGCCCGTGCCCCCACCGGGCGGCTCGTCCGGGGGGCGCTTCCGGAACGGGTCGTCGTCCGGGGGCTGCTGGCCGGAGCCGGGGGGCGGTTCACTGCTCATGGCCCGAGTCGACCGCGAACCCCCGTGCTCCGCATCCGGCGGACGGCCGTCCGAGGGAGCCCAGCACGCTCAGCCCGCTCAACCGGCTCAGCCCGCTCAGCCCGCTCAGCCCGCTCAGCCCGCCACGAAGGTGCGGGCCGCCTTGTCGTGCCAGCACTGGCGCCAGGGCCGGTCGAAGAGGCACCAGGCGACGCCGACGATCCCGACGACGAGGAGTCCGGGCACGCTGTAGACCAGCCAGCGGCGCAGGGCCGCGCCGAACTCCGGTGAGTCGTGGGCCTCGATGTCCCGCACTTCGAGGCCCATCAGCTTCTTGCCGAGAGTGCGGCCCCACTTGGCGGTGGGCAGCACCTCGCACAGGATCCCGGCGAGCAGCAGGACAGCCAGGATGATGCCGAGATAGATCGAGGTCGTGCCGTCGAGCAGCCAGACCGTGACGGTCTCGCCGGAGAGCTTGGCCGCGTCGATCTTCTCGTTGACGTGGTCGACCGCCTTGGTGCCGAGCGGCACGGCGGCCGCGGCGGTGAGGGCGGCGAGGACGACGGTGTCCAGCAGCCGGGCGGCCAGCCGCTTGCCCAGTCCCGCGGGGCGGGCCTCGGCCTGGCGCCGGGCGGCCGCCTGGAACACGTCCTCGACCGGCGGCTTCCAGGGTGCGACGGGCTGCTCGTCACCTCCACCGGCCCCGGCGAGCCGGTGCACCTGCTGCGCCCAGGAGGACTGACCGCCGCCCGGGCCCGCGCTGAGGGGAGTACCGGAGGAGGCGGCGGCACCGGGCTGGGCGCTGCCGGGTCCGGCGGACTGCGGAGGGACGGTGGGAGCCGCCTGGGGGCCGGACAGCGCGCTCGGGGCGGCGCCGGAGGCCTGTGCGGCCGCGCTCCCCGCTCCCGCCTGCGCGGCGGAGGCCCGGGCGGCGGCCGCCTTCCCGGCGCCGAAGCCGGGCCCCGCGGAGCCGCTCCCGGAACCGGTCGGCCCGGCCTGGGGGCCGAAGGCGGGTCCTGACGCGGCCGGGCCGAAGGCGGACGCCGCCGAGTCACCGCCCGAGCCGGCCGGCCCGAAGCCGGAACCGGCCGCGCCGCCTTGACCGCCTTGCACGCCCTGCATCCCCTGCGCGCCTTGCACCCCCTGCGCGCCTTGCGCGCCGAAACCGGGGGCCGCCGGGCCGCTGCCCGAGCCGCCCGAGCCCGCCGGCCCGAAGCCGGAACCACCGGAGTTGCCGCCGGCGTTTCCGCCGGAACCACCGGAGTTGCCGGCCGGCCCCGTGCGCGGGGGCACCGCGCGGAACGTCATCGTGCCGTCGTCGGGAGTGTCGGCGGCGGCCCCTCCCCCGGCCTGCCCCGTCGGACGGCGGAACACGAACGTGCCGCCCCCCGCCGCGGCGTTCGCCTCCTGGCCGGAGGGCGCGCTGTTCGTCGCGCCGTCCGTACGGGCGGACTCACCCTCGGACCGCTGGTCGGCGCGCGCCACCCTCGGGTCACCGCTCTGCGCGCCCTGCGGTGCCGCGCCCTGTGCCCCCTGCGGCGCGCCCCACGAGACCCGGCGGTCCTGGTCGCCGCCGAAGCCGGACTGTCGCGAGCGGTCGGCGCCCCAGGCGGAGGCCGGTGCGGGACGGCTGCCGTGCTGCACGTCGGAGGCGGACGGCGGCTCGGAGGGCTCCTCGACCGGGTCTTCGTCGAAGAAGTGCGGCCCGGTCTCCTCGACCGAGGCGGCGGCGCCGGACTGCCCCGCCCCCGCTCCGGGCGGCGGTGCGAGCGACTCGCCGTTCTTGGGCGCCGGACGGCTGGTGCCCGGCACCCAGGAGGCGCCGTTCCAGTACCGGACATATCCAGGAATGGACGGGTCCGGGTAATACCCTTCGCGGGGCCTGTCGTCACCGGGGGCCGGGGTTGGGGCGCTCATGTCCGTCGTCCCGTATCTGCTCGGGGGTCAAATGGGGGCCTCCACATCTATCAGACGAGCGCAAGCCCCACCGCCGCTCCCACCGGACCCACCCCTTTCGAGCACCGATGTGCTACGCGCCGCGCCGCTCCGGTGGATCCCCCTGCGAAAAAACTTCCGGCAAGCCGCGTAATGCCGCGGCCGCGGCCCGCTCTCTCCTTCCGACCGGCCCTCGCGGGCAGCCGTCTGGAGAAGGGAACACCGCCATGCACACCGTGGTGGAGCGGGAACTGGAGCTGAAACTCGTCCTGTCGCCGGAGCGCAGGATCCCGGTGCCGGCCCGGCTCGGGTACCTCACCGACGACCCCTACGCCGTCCACGTCACCTTCCACATCGACACCGAGCACCCCGTGTACTGGACGTTCGCCCGGGACCTGCTGGTGGAGGGCGTGTTCCGGCCGTGCGGGCAGGGGGACGTGCGGGTGTGGCCGACGAAGACCGAGGGGCGCAGCGTGGTGCTGATGGCGCTGAGTTCACCCGACGGGGACGCCCTGCTGGAGGCCCCGGCGGCGGCGGTGTCGGCCTGGCTGGAGCGGACGCTGAGGGTGGTGCCGCCGGGGACGGAGGGCGAACAGCTGGGCCTCGACGACGAACTGGCCCAGTTGCTCGCCCAGTGAGGGCAGTGAGGGCAGTAAGGGCCCGGGGCTCAGAAGAGCTTGCCCGGGTTCAGGATGTTCAGCGGGTCGAAGGCCTGCTTGACGGCCCGCTGCATCTCCATGCCCACGGGGCCGATCTCGCGCGCCAGCCACTCCTTCTTCAGGACGCCGACGCCGTGCTCGCCGGTGATGGTGCCGCCGAGTTCCAGACCGAGGGCCATGATCTCGTCGAAGGACTCGCGGGCGCGCCGGGACTCGTCGGGGTCCGCCGGGTCGAAACAGACCGTCGGGTGGGTGTTGCCGTCACCCGCGTGGGCGACGACACCGATGGTGAGCTGGTACTTCTCGGCGATCCGGTCGACCCCTTCGAGCATCTCGGCGAGCCGGGAGCGGGGCACGCACACGTCGTCGATCATCGTCACACCCTTGACCGCCTCCAGCGCGGTGAGCGACAACCGCCGCGCCTGGAGGAGCAGTTCGGATTCCGCCACGTCGTCGGCGGGGACGACCTGGGTGGCCCCGGACGCCTCGCACAGGGCGCCGACGGCGGCGAGGTCGGCGGCGGGGGCGGTGGTGTCGAACGCGGCCAGGAGCAGCGCCTCGGTGCTCTCGGGGAGGCCCATCTGCGCCATGTCGTTGACGGCCTTGACCGTCGTACGGTCCATGAGTTCGAGGAGTGACGGCACATGGCCGCCCTCCATGATCCGGCACACGGCGTCGCAGGCCGCGGCGGCGGAGGCGAACTCCGCGGCCAGCACCAGCTGCTCGGGCGGCTTGGGGCGCAGCCCGAGGACGGCCCGTACGACGATGCCGAGCGAGCCTTCGGAGCCGACGAACAGCCGGGTCAGGTCGTAGCCGGCGACGCCCTTGGCGGTGCGGCGGCCGGTGGACATGAGCCGCCCGTCGGCGAGCACCACGTCCAGTCCGAGAACGTACTCGGCGGTGACCCCGTACTTCACACAGCACAGGCCGCCGGAGGCCGTGCCGATGTTGCCGCCGATGGTGCACATCTCCCAGCTGGAGGGGTCCGGCGGGTAGTACAGGCCGTGCTCGCCGACGGCCCGGGACAGGGCGGCGTTGATCACGCCGGGTTCGCAGACGGCGATGCGGTCGACCGGGTTGATCTCCAGGATCCGGTCCATCTTCGTCAGGGACAGCACGACGCAGCCCTCGGAGGCGTTGGCGGCGCCGGACAGTCCGGTGCGGGCGCCCTGCGGGACGACGGGGACGCGCAGGGCCGTGGCGGTGCGCATCACGTGCTGGACCTGTTCGGTCGTGCGGGGCAGCACGACCACGGCGGGGGTGCCGGCCGGGCAGAAGCTCGCCATGTCGTTGGCGTAGGAGGCCGTGACGTCGGGGTCGGTGAGGACCGCTTCGGCCGGGAGGCCGCTGAGCAGCAGGTCCACGAGGTCGCCGGTCGCTGCGGTGTCCTCGGAGCTGGGCGCTTCGATACGGCTCATGATCACAGGTTCGCACCCGGGGCCATCGGTGTGAACCCCGTCGGCGGCACCCTTCGCCTGCCCGGGTGGGGTCGTCGTACTGACGCACAGTGAGCGCCATGGAGAACCAGCAGGAGGGTCCGGTGCGGCGGCAGAGCGGTTCGAAGCGCCGGGTGCGCGTCCGGCCGGTGCTGATCGCCTCCGTCGCGGGGTGTGCCGTGCTGGGCGGGGTGCTGGTGCTGCTGCCGCGGGAGCGGTCCGCCGAGCCCGCTCGGCCGTCGCCGGGAGCGCTGGCCATGGCGGCGGTCGGCAGTGGGGTGCCGGCCGCGCTGCCCGGCCTGGCGGAGCTGATCGAGGAGCGGCGGGAGGCCGTGCGGACGCGCCCGCAGGACGCGACGTCCTGGGCGGTGCTCGGGGCGGCCTACGTGGAGCGGGGGCGGCGCCTGGCGGACCCGGCGGACTACCCGCGGGCGGAGAAGGCGCTGCGGGCGTCGTTGTCGGTGCGGCCGCAGCGCAACACCCGGGCACTGGCGGGGCTTGCCGCGCTGTCGAACGCCCGCCGGGACTTCCCCGCGGCGCGCCGGTGGGGTGAGGCGGCGCTGAAGCTGGAGCCGCGGCGGTGGACGACGTATCCGCTGCTCATCGACGCCTACACCGGGCTCGGTGAGTACAAGGCGGCCAAGCGGACGCTGGACCGGCTGACCGGGCTGCGCTCCGGGCCCGCCGTGCTGGCGCGGGCCGCGGCCGTGTACCGGGACCGGGGCTGGCGGGAGGACGCGGCGGCCTCGCTGGCGGACGCGGCGGCGGGCGCGCGGGCCCCCGCCGAGCGGGCCGCCTATCTGGAGCGGGCCGGGCAGCTGGCCTTCGAACGCGGGGACTTGGACGTCGCGCTGCGGCATTTCCGGGAGGCGGTCCGTCTCGACCCCGACCAGTGGGCCGCGCGGGCCGGGCAGGGGCGGACCCTGGCGGCCCTCGGCCGGACGACGCAGGCCCTGAACGCCTACCGGGCGGCCCTCGCCGGGCAGCCGTGTCCGCGGTACGCCCTGGAGCTGGGCGAGTTGTACGAGTCGCTGGGCATGCCGGAAGCAGCCCGGGTGCGGTACGGCCTGCTGCGGGAGCGGGTACGGCGCGCTGCCGCGGGCGGGGCCGACGAGGAGCTGGTACTGGGCCGGTTCGAGGCCGACCACGGCGATCCGAAGGCTGCGGTGCGGCGGTTGCGGGCGGAGTGGAAACGCCAGCCGGGGACGGAGGTCGCCGACGCGCTGGGCTGGGCCCTGTACCGGGCCGGGGAGCCCGAGGAGGCCCTGCGGTTCGCGCTGACGGCGACGGGCACCGAGCCCGGGGGCGGGGTGCTCGACGCGGCGTCCATGTACCACCGGGGCATGATCGAGCAAGAGCTGAACCGCCACGGCGCGGCCCGCCGACACCTCACGGAGGCCCTGCGGATCAACCCCCGCTTCTCCCCACTGCACGCGCCTGCGGCACGGGCGGCGACCGAGGCGCTGGGCGAGCCGCCGGACGAAGGGGTGCCGGAGATGGACGGCGGGGCGGGGTAGTTGGGTACGGCCGGGGTGCACCGCCGCGACTCCGCCGCCGGCCCGGCGAGACACGGGCCCGCGCTACGCCGACGGGCCCCGCGTGGCGGCGGCCAGGGGGGCGGGCGCGTCCGTGGCCGCGCGGCGATGCGGCGAGCGTGACGGCTGCGGCCCGGCAGGGCACGAGTTCCCTCTACGGCAACGCCCCCCGCCGAACGGGGGGCGGCGCCCCCCCGGGGGACGTCTCCGTCACCGCGCGGCAGGGCGGCGGGCTCGCGCAGCGGTGGCTGGGCGTGCGGGTGCCCCGTGACACCCGCACGCCCGCTATCGCCGGCGGCTACAGGTTGCCGCGGCGCTCCTGCTCGCGTTCGATCGCCTCGAACAGGGCCTTGAAGTTGCCCTTGCCGAAGCCCATCGAGCCGTGGCGCTCGATGATCTCGAAGAAGACGGTCGGACGGTCCTGGACCGGCTTGGTGAAGATCTGCAGCAGGTAGCCGTCCTCGTCGCGGTCGGCGAGGATCTTCAGTTCGCGCAGGGTGTCGATCGGGACGCGGGTCTCGCCGACCCACTCCCCCAGCGTGTCGTAGTAGGAGTCGGGCGTGTTGAGGAACTCGACGCCGGCCGCGCGCATCGTGCGGACCGTCTCGACGATGTCGCCCGTGTTGAGGGCGATGTGCTGCACGCCCGCGCCGCCGTAGAACTCCAGGTACTCGTCGATCTGGGACTTCTTCTTGGCGATGGCCGGCTCGTTGATCGGGAACTTGACCTTGAGCGTGCCGTCGGCGACGACCTTGGACATCAGCGCGCTGTACTCGGTGGCGATGTCGTCGCCCACGAACTCCTTCATGTTCGTGAAGCCCATGACCTTGTTGTAGAAGCCGACCCACTCGTTCATCTTGCCGAGCTCGACGTTGCCGACGCAGTGGTCGATCGCCTGGAAGGTGCGCTGCGCGGGCGGCTCGACCATCGGCTTGGCCGCGACGAAGCCGGGCAGGTACGGGCCGTCGTAGCCGGAGCGCTCGACGAGGGTGTGGCGGGTCTCGCCGTACGTGGCGATGGCGGCCAGCACGACCGTGCCGTGCTCGTCCTTCTGCTCGTACGGCTCGGCCACCGAGCGGGCGCCGTGCTCCAGGGCGTAGGCGTAGGCGGCGCGGGCGTCCGGGACCTCGATGGCGAGGTCGACGACACCGTCGCCGTGCTCGGCCACGTGCTTCGCGAGGAAGTGGCCCCAGTCGGTGGTGGGCTTGATGACCGAGGTGAGGACGAAGCGGGCGGAGCCGTTCTCCAGGACGTACGCGGCGGTCTCGCGGCTGCCGTTCTCCGGTCCGGAGTACGCGACGAGCTTCATGCCGAAGGCGGTGGAGTAATAGTGCGCCGCCTGCTTGGCGTTGCCCACGGCGAAGACGACCGCGTCCATTCCCTTGACCGGGAAGGGGTCGGCCTGCCGGGCGGTGTCGGGAGTGTGGTGTGTGGTCTGCGTCATAGCCGCAGGGTCTCCCCGCTCGGCAAGGTGCGCAATAGTTTGCGTTTCAGCTGGGCAATCTGTTCAGCAATACGGCCGTATCGTCGGCCTTTCTGTACAGGATGACCATGCCGGGAGGCTGCTGTGGCGATCGATCATCTGGACGGCCGGATCATCCTGCTGCTCGCCCGGGAGCCGCGGATCGGGGTGCTGGAGATGTCCCGGCGGCTGGGGGTGGCCCGGGGCACCGCGCAGGCACGGCTGGACCGGCTTCAGTCGAACGGAGTCATCCGCGGATTTGGTCCCGAGGTCGATCCGGCCGCGCTCGGCTACCCCGTCACGGCGTTCGCCACGCTGCAGATCCGGCAGGGCCAAGGACCCGACGTACGGGCGCACTTGGCGACCGTGCCGGAGGTGCTGGAGCTGCACACCACCACCGGCACCGGAGACATGATGTGCCGGCTCGTGGCCCGCTCCAACGCCGATCTCCAGCGTGTGATCGACCGGGTCGTCGGTTTTGATGGCATCGTCCGGGCCTCGACGGCGATCGTCATGGAGAACCCCGTTCCGCTGCGGATCATCCCGCTCGTGGAGCAGGCCGCGGAGGAGACCTGACGGGTAGGGGTGAGCGCGTGTGAACTTCTGGGAGTACCTGGTCAACCGGCACCAGCAGCTGCTCACGGACGCCTACCAGCACGCGAGCGCCGTCTTCCAGTGCATGGTCGTGGCGACCGTGCTCGGGGTGCTGATCGCCGTCGTCAGCTATCGCAGCGAGTGGGCCGCGAACCTCGCGACCACCACCACCGCCACGATCCTGACCGTGCCGGCGCTCGCCCTGATCGGTCTGCTCATCCCCATCGTGGGCCTCGGTGTGCCGCCCACGGTGGTCGCGCTGACGCTGTACGGGCTGCTGCCGGTGGTGCGCAACGCGATCGTCGGGCTGCGCGGGGTCGATCCGACGCTGGTGGACGCGGCCACGGGCATCGGGATGTCCCGGCCGGCCCGGCTGCTGCGGGTCGAGCTGCCGCTGGCCTGGCCGCCGATCCTCACCGGGATCCGGGTCTCCACCCAGATGCTGATGGGCATCGCGGCCATCGCGGCGTACGCCTCCGGCCCCGGGCTCGGCAACGTCATCTTCCGCGGCCTCGCCTCGCTGGGCAGCGCCAACGCGCTCAACCAGGTCCTCGCGGGCACGCTCGGCATCATCGTCCTGGCCCTGCTGTTCGACGCCGCGTACGTCCTGATCGGACGGCTGACCATTCCCAGGGGGATCCGTGCCTGAGACCGGTGACCACGGCGCCTCCATCGAGCTGGAGAGCCTGACCAAGCACTACCCCGGCAGTCCGCAGCCGGCCGTGGACAACGTGAGCATGGAGATCAAGGCGGGCGAGGTCGTCGTACTCGTCGGCCCGTCGGGTTGCGGCAAGTCGACCACGCTCAAGATGATCAACCGGCTGATCGAGCCGACCGGCGGCCGCATCCGCATCGGCGGCGAGGACGTCACCGACATGGACCCGGTCAAGCTGCGCCGCAAGGTCGGCTACGCCATTCAGTCCGCCGGGCTCTTCCCGCACATGACGGTCGCGCAGAACATCGGGATCGTCCCGAAGATGATCGGCTGGTCGAAGCCGCGGATCCGGGAGCGCACCGAGGAGCTCCTCGACCTGGTCGGCCTGGACGCCGCGGAGTTCCGCGGCCGCTACCCGCGCCAGCTCTCCGGCGGGCAGCAGCAGCGCGTGGGCGTGGCCCGGGCCCTGGCCGCCGATCCGCCGGTCCTGCTGATGGACGAGCCGTTCGGGGCGGTGGACCCGATCACCCGGGACCACCTCCAGGACGAGCTGATCCGCCTCCAGCACGAGCTGCACAAGACGATCGTCTTCGTCACCCACGACTTCGACGAGGCGATCAAGATCGGCGACCGGATCGCCGTGCTGCGCGAGCGGTCGCACATCGCGCAGTTCGACACCCCCGAGGCGATCCTCACCAACCCGGCCGACGAATTCGTGTCCGGCTTCGTCGGCGCCGGCGCGGCACTGAAGCGGCTGAACCTGACCCGCGTGCGGGACGTCGAGATCACCGAGTATCCGACGGTCACGGTCGACGACCCGCTCCAGCAGATCTTCAACCTGCTGCGGACCAGCGGCAGCAACGAGATCCTGCTGCTCGACCGGCGCCGCCGCCCCTACAAGTGGCTGCGGCGCGGCGATCTGATGCGGGCCCGGGGCTCGCTGGCCCGCGCCGGGACCCTGGTGAGCGACACGGTCACCCGGGACGCGACCCTGCGGGACGCGCTGGAGGCGGTCCTCACCGACAACGCGGGGCGGGTGGTGGTGACCGGGCGGCGCGGGGAGTACACGGGCGTCGTCGACATGGAGACCCTCATGAACTCCGTGCACGAGATGCTGGAGGCCGACCGGCTCGACGCGATGGAGCACCAGCACGAACTGGAGTCGCTGCGGGCCTCGCAGACGCATGCGGAGCAGGAGGGGGCTCAGGGCCCGGCGGGTGTGGGCGGTCCGGGAGGGGAGCGGTGACGGCCACGGGGGTCGGCGAGACCTCCGAGCCTCTGGAGGAGGCTGAGGCGCCCCCACCCGAGCGCCGGCCGTCCCGCCTCACCTGGCAGAAGCTGACGTTCCTGCCGGTGGCGCTGATCGTCGTGCTGCTCGCCACCTGGCTCTGGTTCCAGCAGGCCGACCTGGACGCGCTCACCCGCAACGCCCTGTCGGGCGGCCAGGTCACCAAGGCGCTGTGGCAGCACATCCAATTGACCGTGATCTCCACGTTCTTCGTGCTGATCATCGCGATCCCGCTGGGCATCCTGCTGACCCGCGGGGCGATGCGCCGGGCCACCCCGGTGGCGATGGCGTTCGCCAACATGGGTCAGGCGACCCCGGCGATCGGCCTGCTCGCCCTCCTGGTGATCTGGCTGGGCATCGGCCGCAGGGCCGCCCTGATCGGCATCATCGTCTACGCCATCCTGCCGGTGCTCTCCAACACGATCACGGGCCTGAAGGCGAACGACCCGACCCTGCTGGAGGCGGCCCGCGGCATCGGCATGTCCCCGTCGGGGGTGCTGACCCGGGTCGAACTCCCCCTCGCGGTCCCGCTGATCCTGGCGGGCGTGCGCACGGCCCTCGTCCTGAACGTCGGTACGGCGACCCTGGCGGTCTTCGGCGGGGGCGGCGGCCTCGGCGTGCTGATCACGACCGGCATCACCAACCAGCGGATGCCGGTGCTGGTGCTGGGGTCGATCCTCACGGTGGTGCTGGCGCTGCTGGTGGACTGGCTGGCGTCGCTCGCCGAACTGCTGCTGCGGCCGCGGGGGTTGCAGCCATGAGGCGGCGTGCGTACCTGGCGGCGGGCCTGTTGCTGGCGGCGGCCGGCTGCGGCCTGACCAGCGGCTCCCCGCTGACCGACGACGTGGAGCCGGGGTCGATCGGCCGGGGTGAGCCGCTGAAGGGCGCGCATCTGACGGTGACGTCGAAGTCGTTCACCGAGCAGCTGATCCTCGGCTCGATCATGGGCATCGCGTTCGAGGCGGCCGGGGCGGACGTGATCGACCGCACCGGCATCCAGGGTTCCATCGGCAGCCGCGAGGCGGTCCGCAAGGGCGACGCGGACGCCGGGTACGAGTACACGGGCACGGCCTGGATCACGTACCTCGGGCACAGCAAGCCGATCACCGACCCCCAGGAGCAATGGGAGGCGGTGAAGAAGGAGGACGCGGGCAACGGGCTGGTCTGGCTGCCGCCGTCGAAGCTCGACAACACGTACGCGCTGGCCATGAACCAGGAGAACGCGAAGAAGTACGGCACGAAGACGATGTCGGACGTGGCGAAGCTGGCGAAGTCCGACCCGGGGGCCGTGAAGCTGTGCGTGGAGGTCGAGTTCGCGAACCGGGCGGACGGACTGCCGGGCATGCAGAAGGCCTACGGCATGAACGTGCCGTCGCGGAACGTCACGCAGATGGACACCGGGATCATCTACACGCAGACCGCGAAGGGCAACTGCACGTACGGGGAGGTGTTCACCACCGACGGGCGGATCAAGTCCATGAACCTGGTGGTGATGGACGACGACAAGAAGTTCTTCCCCAACTACAACGTCGCGCCGATGATCAACGCGAAGTCCATGAAGGAGTGGCCGGCGATCGCGGAGGTCCTGAACCCGGTGACGGCGAAGCTGAACAACTCCGTCGCGCAGACCCTGAACGCGAAGGTGGACGTCGACGGGGAGGATCCCCACCAGGTGGCGCTGGACTGGCTGGTGCAGGAGGGGTTCGTCAAGGAGTGAGTTACAAAGAAGGCGTTGCAAAGGAGGCTTTGCAACGCTACCTTTGCATGGTGAGTGAGCCCGAGAACACACCGGTACGGCAACTCGACGCCCGATCCCTGCGGGGACTGGCGCACCCCCTGCGCATTCAGCTGCTGGACGCACTGCGTTTCGGCGGCCCGGCGACGGCCTCGCAACTGGCCCAGAAGCTGGGCGAGTCCAGCGGTGCCACCAGCTACCACCTGCGTCAACTGGCGGAGTACGGCTTCGTCGAGGACGCTCCGGAGCACGGCAAGGGCCGCGAACGCTGGTGGAAGGCGACCCACCACGGCATTCGCTTCGACGACTCCCTGCTCACCGACTCGGACCCGGTCGTCCGCGGAGCGGCGGACCTGTATCTGCACGAGGTCGCCACCACGCAGACCCGGGCCCTGTCGACCTGGCTGGGCAACCGCGAATCGTGGCCGGAGGAGTGGACCCGCTCCTGGGACATGAGCAGCGCGACCCTGAGCCTCACTCCCGAACTGACGCGGGAGCTCGTCGAGAAGATGCACGCGCTTGTCGAGACCTACCGCGACCGTGCTGCTGCCGAGGACACACCTGGTGTGGAGCAGGTCCGTATCCAGACACATGCCTTCCCGATCCGAACCGACTGAAAGGTTCGCCATGCACCCGGACATCCACCTCGCCCTGCACCACGCCCGCGCCGCCGAACTCCGCGCCGAGACCGAACCCCGTCCCGCACCCCGGCAGGACCTCCGTGCGCGGCTGGGCTGGACCCTCATAGAAGTCGGGCTGAAGCTCGCCACCCGGCCCGGGCCGGTCCCCGCACACTAGGCCTAGCAGCTGGGGACGGAGCCCTTCCCCGTCTCCAGGGCCACCAGTGAACTCACCGTGCTCTTCAGCGTGGTCACCGGAATCAGCCGCAGGCCCTTCGGCAGCTCGGCGCGGGCGTCGCCGCACTCCGCCTTGGGGACCAGGAACACCGTCGCCCCGTCACGCTTGGCGGCCTGGGTCTTGAGGGCGACGCCCCCCACCGCGCCGACCCGGCCGGCCGCGTCGATCGTGCCCGTACCGGCGATGACCCGGCCGCCGGTGAGGTCCCCGCCGGTGCCGTCGCCGTCCAGCTTGTCGATGATCCCCAGGGAGAAGAGCAGCCCCGCACTGGGCCCGCCCACGTCCGCGAGCTTCAGACTGACCTCGATGTCCTTGTCGTCGAGGTCGAGGTACCCCAGCGCGGCCTGCGTCGCCGCGTCCTGGGACTCCTTCATCTGCTTCTCGTTGTGCCGCTCGATCTCCTTGACGTTGTCCCCGCTCGGGTAGACGGAGTCGCGCGGCATGACCGCCTGGTCGGTGCGGAACCAGCTGTCGATGACGTCGGGCAGCGAGACCCGGGTGTCCGGGGAGGTCGCCTCGATGGTGGTCATCCGCAGCTGACCCCGGGTGTCCCGGACCGGCGCACCCGAGATGGTGATCACCTGCGTGCCCTTGTTCTCGCCCAGCACGTTCGCCGTCAGCCCGGGCTGCGCCACCGAGAACGGCAACGGCGCCAGCACCGCCGTCGCGAGCAGGGCCACGACGGGCAGGGCGCAGACGGCGATGGCCTGGGGGCGCGTGAGGCGAGAGAACACGGGATCAATCTAACGCGGGAGGAGGGCACGGCCGGGACCAGGGCGTCCGGGGCCCGCGCGGGGAGCCCGCCGGCCCTCAGCGCAGCGCCTCCGCGACCTCCCGGGCCGCGTCGACGACCCGTGGCCCCACCCGTTCCGGTACCGCCTCCGCCAGCATCACCACACCCACGCTGCCCTCGACGCCCGTCACGCCCAGCAGCGGCGCCGCCGCTCCCCAGGCGCCCGCCTCCAGCTCCCCGTGCGTCAGCATGTAGCCGGGGTCGGCCATCGGGTGCTGCCGGGCCGCGAGGATCGCCTTGCCGGCGGCGCCCCGGTCCAGGGGATGCCGGAACCCGGCCCGGTAGGCGACGTGATAGTCCGTCCAGGTCGGCTCCACGACGGCCACGGCCAGCGCGTCCGCCCCGTCGACCAGGGTCAGGTGCGCCGTCGCGCCGATGTCCTCGGCCAGTGACCGCAGCGCAGGCATCGCGGCCTCCCGTACGAGCGGGTGGACCTGCCGTCCCAGCCGCAGCACACCGAGCCCGACCCGGGCACGTCCGCCGAGGTCACGGCGTATGAGGGCGTGCTGCTCCAGCGTGGCGAGCAACCGGTACACGACGGTCCGGTTCACGCCCAGCCGGTGGGAGAGTTCGGTCACGGTCAGCCCGTGGTCCGTCTCGGCGAGCAGCTTGAGGACACGCAGTCCCCGGTCGAGCGTCTGGGAGGTCTCCGCGGTCACGACGCCCACTCCTTAGTGGTGAGGTCGGCGGCCCCCCGGTCGGCGGATGCGTCACCGAGTCCCGTCGGCAACGCGCTTCAGAGGCCGCCGATCGGCCGGCGGCCCGGCCTGTCCGGGCCGCGTCGCTTCACGGCTGCGCTCCGCGGCGGCGCTGCCACGGGGCGTGTGCGTAGCCGGACAGTAGCGAAGCAGGTTCGCTGAGCGGAAGGCTCCGTCCAGAATCCGGGCACGGCAGGGGGCGTACTGCTCGAATTTGCGGCGATATGCGCGCCCCGGCCGGGGCGCCGCGGGGCTGGGTCGACGTGCGGCTCCGCCGCGTGGGCGTGCCGACGCGCAGCCGGGAGCCCGCGCGGGGGTCGAGAGCGCGATCGACGACCTGCACCTCACCGACGATTCACCACGGACGTCACTTCATCCGCGTAGCCCACTCCTGCACCTTGGTGATCCGCTGCCGCAACTGCCCCGCCGTCGCCTCCGCCGCCGGAGGCCCTCCGCACACCCGCCGCAGCTCCGTGTGGATCACCCCGTGCGGCTTGCCGCTCTGGTGGACGTACGCGCCGACCATCGTGTTGAGCTGCCGCCGCAGCTCCATCATCTCCTTGTGCGAGACCACCGGCCGCCGCTCGGCGGGCATTTCGAGCAGGTCGGCCTCCTCGTCCGGCTTCTTGCGGCTGTGCGCGATCTGCCGGGCCTGCCGCTTCTGCAACAGCAGCTGCACCTGGTCGGGCTCGAGCAGTCCCGGGATGCCGAGGTAGTCCTGCTCCTCCTCGCTGCCCGGGTGGGCCTGCATGCCGAACTCGGCGCCGTTGTACATGACCCGGTCGAAGACGGCCTCGGACTCCAGCGCCTCGAAGGCGAACTGCTCCTGCTCGCCGGTGTCCTCGTCCTGCTCCCGGTTCGCCTCGTCCATCTCCTTCTCGGACTCGGCGTACGGGTCCTCCTCGCCCTGCTTCTTGGGCTTGTCGAGGACGTGGTCGCGCTCGCGCTCCATCTCGTTGGCGAAGGAGAGCAGGTCGGGCACGGTCGGCAGGAACACGGAGGCGGTCTCGCCGCGCCGCCGGGACCGCACGAAACGCCCGACGGCCTGCGCGAAGAAGAGGGGCGTCGAGATGGTGGTGGCGTACACCCCGACGGCCAGCCGCGGCACGTCGACACCCTCGGACACCATCCGCACCGCGACCATCCAGCGGTCGTTGTTGCCGCTGAACTCGTCGATGTTCTTGGACGCGCCGGCGTCGTCGGACAGCACGAGGGTGGCTTTGCTGCCGGTGATCTCGCGGATCAGCTTGGCGTAGGCGCGGGCGGAGTCCTGGTCCGCGGCGATGACGAGCGCACCGGCGTCCGGGATGGCCTTGCGCACCTCGGTCAGCCGCTGGTCGGCGGCCCGCAGCACGGACGGCATCCACTCGCCGCGCGGGTCCAGCGCGGTCCGCCAGGCCTGGCTGATGGCGTCCTTGGTCATGGGCTCGCCGAGCCGGGCGGCGATCTCGTCACCGGCCTTGGTGCGCCAGCGCATGTTGCCGCTGTAGGAGAGGAAGATGACGGGCCGCACGACGTTGTCCGCGAGGGCGTTGCCGTAGCCGTAGGTGTAGTCGGCGGCGGACCGCCGGATCCCGTCGTTCCCCTCCTCGTACGTCACGAAGGGGATGGGGTTGGTGTCGGACCGGAAGGGCGTACCGGTCAGGGCGAGCCGCCGGGTCGCGGGCTCGAAGGCCTCGAGGCAGGCCTCGCCCCAGGACTTGCTGTCACCGGCGTGGTGGATCTCGTCGAGGATGACAAGCGTCTTGCGCTGCTCCACGCGGTTGCGGTGCAGCATCGGCCGGACGCCGACACCGGCGTACGTCACGGCGACGCCCTGGTACTCCCGGCTGAGCGGCCCGGCGCTGTACTCCGGGTCGAGCTTGATCCCTATCCGCGCCGCGGCCTCGGCCCACTGCTTCTTCAGGTGCTCGGTCGGGGCGACGACGGTCACCTGCTGCACGACGTGGTGGTGCAGCATCCAGGAGGCCAGCGTCAGCGCGAAGGTCGTCTTGCCGGCGCCGGGGGTGGCGACCGCGAGGAAGTCCCGCGGCTGCTCCTGGATGTACTTCTCCATCGCGCCCTGCTGCCAGGCTCGCAGCTTGCTGGCGGTACCCCAGGGGGCGCGGCCGGGGAACGCCGGGGACAGGTGGTGCGAGGCAGAACTGGTGCCGGCGGTGGTAGTCACGGTCTCCGTTGGGGGTCGGGCGGCTCGTGCGAGGGAGCCTGACGGCTCGGCTACGTATGACAACCGGGCCACCCTACCGGCGCCCCGAGCCGGTCCACGCGCGGACCGGGCCGGGTCACCGGCGGGTGGGACCGACGTCACAGCCTCCGGGGCGCGACGGCGGGCTGCTCCACGGGGCTGCGGCGGCGGCTCTACCGGTCTACGACGGCGGCTCCGCCGGTCTACGACGGCTGCTCCACCGGTCTGCGGCGGCTGCTCCACCGGTCTACGACGGGCTGCTCTGCCGGTCTGCGGCGGCTGCTCTGCCGCTCTACGGCCGGTGTTCCCGCAGCCGGGTCGACACCCAGGCACCGACGAGGGCCACCGCCGCCATCGGCAGGAACACCGCGGTGAAGGCGGCCGGGTGGGAGCCGGAGGTGTGGGTGGCCGTGTGGGACACCGCGCCGCCGCCCAGCGCGGCGAAGGCGGCGCCGCCGGCGGAGAGCAGGACGACGTTGGAGAGGCCGTCGGAGATCTGGAGGGCGGCGGAGTTGGTGCCGGCCTCCTCGGGGGCGGAGAGCTTGAGCAGGAGCAGGCTCGTGGAGGAGATCACGAGCCCCATGCCGAAGCAGCCGAAGGCCCAGGCGACGGCCAGGGTCCAGACGGGCACGGACTCGATCAGCACGCTCGGCGCGGCGGCGACGGCCGCCGCCACCAGCAGCATCCCGACCGTGGTCAGCCGCTCCCGGTACGGCTCCACCCGCGACCGCGACTGCACCCAGGAGCCCAGCGCCCACGTACCCCCGCCCGCGGCGAGCGAGAACCCGGCCAGCGTCGGACTGAGCCCGCGCTGCGTGACGAGCATCAGCGGCACGAACGACTCCGCGGCGATGAAGGACCCGGCGGCGACGCCGCGCAGCAGCACGACGGACGGCAGCCCGCGCGCGGCCCGGTACGTGCCGCGCGGGAGCAGCCCGAGCACGGCCGGCACCAGCAGAGCCACGCCGACGGCGCCGGGCAGCAGCGAGAGCGGGCGCAGGTCCTGGGCGGCGTACTGGAGCAGCCCGGCACCGAGGGAGATGCCCAGGGCGAGCCGGATGCGCCGACGGTCGAAGGTGGCGGGCGGGTCGGCCGGTGGGGCAGACGGGTCGGCCGGTGGGGCGGGCCGGTCGGTCGTCCCCGCAGGGTCCGGCGTGACGGGCCGGTCGGTCGTCCCCGCAGGGTCCGGCATGACGGGCCGGTCGGCGACGGCGGTCCGTTCCGCGGGGACGGGGAGGTCGGCACCCCGCGCCGCGGCGGACTCGGCAGCGGTGTGCTGCGCCGGCCCGGACGCCCGGCGCCGTATCTGCGGCAGCGCGAGCGCGAGCGGGAAGACGACGAGCACGGGTATCCCCACGAACACCCACCGCCACCCCAACTGTTCGGTCACCGTGCCGGCGGCGAGCGGACCGACGATCGACGGGAGCACCCAGCTCGCGGCGAACGCGGCCATGATGGCGGGCCGCAACCGCTCCGGATAGACCCGCCCGACGACGACGTACAGCGCGACGATCACCAGCCCCCCGCCGAACCCCTGAACGGCCCGGCCCAGGATGAACACCCACATCGTCTGGGCGGTCCCCGACAGCAGCAGCCCGGCCCCGAAGGAAACGATGCCCGTCGTCAACGGGCCGAGGGGGCCGCGCCGGTCCGACCACTGACCGGAGAGCACCATCCCGAACAGACTGGTCGTGAAGTACCCGGAGAACGCGAACGCGTACAGGGAGACCCCGTCCAGTTCGCGTGCGGCGACGGGCATCGCCGTCCCCACGGCGGTCGCCTCGAAGGCGATGAGCAGCACGACGGAGACGATCCCGACGCTCAACGCCCGGTACGCCGCCCCCAGCACGCCCGCGTCCCGCTCGGCGACGGAGGGCAGGTCAGCGGCCTCCACGACATGGGCATCACGCGGCTTCGGGACGGTCATGCCCGCCAGCGTAAGGTCCACGCCCCACTTTGACCCCTGTCCGAAGACGGTCCTCCTCTAGGACCTTGGTCGTACACCCCTCTTCCCGGCCACCCCCTTCATGAACGGCACATGGCAGTCACGTTGCAGCCCACGCGATCCCCTTGAGCCCCACCCCACCCCCGGCCTACGGTCACTACACCGAGTTCGAACACGGCCGTGCGCCGACTGCTTCGTACTCGACCCGGCCGTGTGCCCGAGTGGTTCAGGGGCTCGCCTGCAAAGCGAGTTACGTGGGTTCGAATCCCGCCACGGCCTCCAGCATCAGCCCGCCGAGCAGAGACCGTCGTTCGGGCAGGACATGACCCGTGTCGACCCCTGTGACCAGCCTATTGCCCCTCTCGGCGATCTGCTCTGGGAGCGCGGCGCGGCCGGGCGCCGTCACCTCACGTCGGCCGGGCCCTCGCGGCGTGTTCGGAAACTCGTGCACAACCCCGAGCCCCTCTCAGCTGTCCAGGACATGACCGGTAGCCCACGCTCCGGTCGTCGTGCCTTTCGGGAACGACGAGGAAACCCCGACGAGGAGAAACACCGTGCGCCTCCGCCCCTCGGCAGCCGTCCTGGCCGCTGCCGTGATCGCCGTTGCCGGTCCCGCTGTCGCCGCGCCCGTCGCGCAGGCCGAGGAGGGTGGGCCCGAGTTGGTCGTGTCGGCGCTGCCGTCCGCGGCTCCCAAGCCGGGCGAGGTGTACGACAAGTCCGTCACCCTCACCAACAAGGGCACGGCCGCCGTGGACGGGATCACCTTCCGGGTGCGTCTGACGCGGGGGCTGGACTTCCCCGAGCAGGTGAAGGGCTGCACCTACTCGACCGTCAAGGACCAGGTCAGGCAGGCGGTGTGTGAGCTCGACACGGTCGTCGAGCCCGGTGCCTCGGTCACCACGCCCGTGCGGTTCAAGGCGCTGGACAAGGCCCTGATGGAAGCCGTCGAGTACGGCACGAGCGCGACCGGGGACGCCCCGGGCGAGGGCTTCGACGACAGTTACCGGCGGCTCACCCTGACCGCGGACAACACCGCCGATCTCGTCGCCGTCGGTCAGGAGATGGAGGCACTGGCCGGCGGAGAGCAGTCGGTCACGGCGACTCTGCGCAACGACGGCCCCGGCTGGGTGCAGAACCAGGAGAGCGACGACCTCCCCGCCCTGCTGGTGCAGATCCCGCCGGGCACCGTGGCGATCGGCGTGCCGAAGGACTGCGCGCCGTTCGGGATCGACGGGCCGAGCGGGCCGCAGGGGACGACGGGCAAGCCCAAGTACGTGTGCTGGCCGCAGGACGGGATCCTCGACGCCGGGCAGTCGGTGGAGTACACCATCACGCTGAAGATCAAGAAGTCCACGCAGGACACCGAGGGTGAGATCAAGGCGTCGTCCGTCTACGACATCGCGCCCAAGTACGACACGAACCGCGCCAACAACACGGCCACGATCGGCATCGACGTGCCGAGCGACTACGAGCCCGAGCCGAGCCCCTCGGACGGCGCCGACGGTGGCTCCGGCAACGGCGGGAACGGCAACGACCCCGAGGGCCAGGCCGCGGGCGGCACGGGCGCCACGGCTTCCCCGTCGGCCTCGGTTTCTACCGACACGACGACCGGCGGCTCCACCGGCACCACGACCGGCAGCACCACCGGCGGCAACCTCGCCACCACCGGCTCCGACGGCACCCCGCTCCTCGCCGGTGCCGCGGCCGCCGCCGCGGTGCTCGGTGGCGGTCTGGTCTTCGCCGTACGCCGCCGCAACGCCTCCAAGTCCGCCTGACGGCAGCCCTGTCAGAGCACCCCGCCGGCCTCGTCCTGGAACGCGTCCGTCCAGTAGTGGCGGACCGTTCTCCCGGCGCTCACGCCCGTCGGGTCCACCGTCGACAGGACCTGAAGCATCGTCATGGCCAACTGGTCGTAGGTGTCGGTCGTCAGTTCGTGGGACGACTGGGCGTCTATCGCGCGCTCGCGGTGCAGGAGCCAGAGGGTGAAGGCGAGGGTCGACACGTCCGTGTTGAGCGGGTACAGCGTCGCCTCGGGTTCGCTCCAGTTCAGGACCGCGCCCGTCGCGCCGTCGATGACCAGGCTGTTGTCCTCGACCAGGTGGCCGAGGCGGATCAGTCGATGGGCCCCCGCGGGGAGCACGGCCGGGGTGTCGGTGTCGGCGTGGTACTCGGCGAGCGTCGCCAGGGGCACGTCCGTGTCCAGGCAGAAGACATGGGCGTCCTCCGGCAGGCCCACCTCCCGCAGGAAGCGGCGGGTCGGTTCGTGCGTGAGGGTCGCGGGGAAGTCGACGTCCTCGAAGCGGACCGTCCTGCCGGGGCCGAACTCCTGGTCCAGGAGGCGGTGCGGGAGGTCCAGGGAGAGGCCGGACGCGCCGCCGCGGCCCGCCACCAGGGACAGGGGGCGGATCAGCGCCGCCATCTTCCAGAACGGGGCCGGTTCACCGTCCGCGCCGTCGCGGAACACCGCCAGCAGATGCTGGGACGCCTGCGCCACCGCCTTGGGGCCGTAGCGGCCGGCGTAGGAGGCGAACTGGCCGCGCAGACCGGCCAGTTCGTCCGTGGCCTCCGCGAAGCGGACCAGCGTCCGCAGGGACGGGGCCAGGGGGCGGCGGTCCATCAGGTCGGGGCGGTCGTGCAGGACATACGTCGTCGAGATCTCGCCCGTCGCGCCGTCCAGCAGGACCGACTCCGTCTCCAGGCCACCAGGGCCCAGCAGTCCGCCTATCACGAGCTGTTCGCGCAGTTCCCCGGAGAGACGGTCGTCCGGGTCGCCGGTCGAGTCGGCGACCGTGCGCAGGCCTTCGCGGCTGAGCTCGGCGAAGCTCAGCACGCCGCTGTCGCAGGGCAGTCCGGGGCCGGTCAGCCAGTGCCGCGTGGACGCGTGCGTCACCCACGGGTCCAGCTCGGACTCGGTCAGGGTGATCACCGCGGAACCGGTATCGGTCGTACTCATGGGCTCCCCCGCATGTGCTTGCTCACCGTCCCCTGGCGGAGCACGGCGGACCGCCCGGCGAAGCCCGGCAGCCGTTCCCCACTGCCCAGAACAGTACGCGCCACCACTGACAACGCCCCGGACCGGCGACGCGCGCCCGGCGACCGCGCCGCGTCACCTCACAAGACGCTCGGAGCACCCCCGCGCGTTCCCTTTCCCCGGAATCGCATCGACTTCCGCCGAAGCGGACCGAGTTCCGCCGAATCACATCGGCTTCCGGGGAATCGCCTCAGCCCCGTTCCGTCACCACCGCTGCCTGGGGGCGGATCGGGAGGCGGTTCACGGGACGGCCCGTCGCGGCGCGGACGGCGGACGCGACGGCCGCCGGGGACGCTACGACCGGCACCGCGCTGACCGCCTTGGCCCCGAAGGGGGCGACCACGTCGCGCTCCTCGACCAGCCGGACGATGCGGATGTCGGGCGCGTCGAGGGCGGTCGGGAGGGCGTAACCGGTCAGGTCGGGGTGGCGGACGATGCCGCGCGGCGTGCGGAGGTTCTCCGTGAGGGCGATGCCGACGCCCTGCGTCACGCCCCCCTCGATCCGGGCGGCGAGCTGGGTGGGGTTCAGGACGCGGCCCACGTCCTGGGCGACGGCCAGTTCCACGACCCGTACGGAACCGATCTCGATGTCCACGTCCACCACCGCGCGGATGGCGCAGAAGGCCATGCCCACGAACGCGTCGCCCTGGCCGGTCTCGTTCAGCGGCTCGGTCGGGTGCGGGCGGCACTGGGCGGTGGCCCACAGTTCCTTGCCGTCCAGCGCCTCGGTGACGGTCGTGGAGAGGACCCCGTCGTACGACGTGATCTTGCCGTCGGTGATCTGGAGCAGCTCCGTCGACATGCCGAACTTGTGGGCGAGCGGCTGGAGGAGCTGCGTGCGGACCATCTTCGCCGCGCGCTCCACCGCCCCGCCCGAGACCCAGGTGTGGCGGCCGCGGCAGCCCGCGCCGGCCGGGGGCTGGTCGGTGTCGACCGGCGCCACGTGCACCTCGTCGATGCCGAGCGTCTCCTGGACGATCTGCCGGGCCAGCGTCGTGAAGCCCTGGCCGGTCTCGACGGCCGCGCACAAGACCGTCGCGACACCGTCGTGGACCTTCACGGTCGCCGTGGAGACCTCGTCCGCGCCCTCCGCGCCGAGCATGTGCACCATGCCCACGCCGTAGCCCACGCCCCGGCGCACGGCGCCCGGTTCGCCCGCGCCCTCGGGTCCGCCGGGCAGCAGCCACTCGTCCTCGGACGTGTCCTTGGGCAGCGGCGGCAGCGCGAAGTCCCGGACTGCCTGGAGGAGTTCGGCGACCGGAGCCGGGCAGGTCACGGTCTGGCCGGTCGGCAGCACGTCGCCGGTCGCCAGCGCGTTGCGCAGCCGCACTTCCGCCGGGTCGATGCCGAGCTTCTTGGCGATCTTGTCCATCTGCGCCTCGTAGGCGGCGCAGACCTGCATGGCGCCTTCGCCGCGTACGTGGCCGGAGGGGGGGTTGTTGGTGCGTACGGCCCAGCCCTCGATGAAGGCGTTCGGGACGACGTAGGGGCCGCAGGCGAAGGCGACGGCGGCGGCCAGGGCCTCGGAGGAGGTGTCGGCGTAGGCGCCCGCGTCGAGCAGGATCTGCGCCTCGACCTTGACGAGTCTGCCCTCGCCGTCGGCGTGGTGGCGGTAGCGCAGCAGGGTCGGGTGCCGGTGGACGTGGCCGAGGAAGGACTCCTCGCGCGTGGCGGTGAGCTTCACCGGGCAGCCGGTGCGCAGCGCGAGCAGGCCGAGCGGGAGCTGGAAGCCCTGGTCCTCGCGGTCGGCGGTGGCGCCGGGGACGCCGGTCACCACGACCTTGACGCGCTCGGGTTCCAGGCCGAACGCGGCGGCGGCCGCGTCGCGGTCGGCGTGCGGGTCGGTGGAGGCGAGGTACAGCTCCACCCCGCCGTCCGGGCGCGGCACGGCCAGGCCGGCCTCGGCGCCGATGGGCGCGGGGTCCTGCCGCCCGATGCGGTACAGGCCCTCGACGACGATCTCGCCGGCCGCCTCCGGGTCGCCGTGGCGCAGCGGGATGTGCCGGATCAGGTTGCCGTCGGGGTGCAGCGGCTCCGCCTCGAAGGCCTGCTCCGGGTCGGTGACCGGGTCCAGCACCTCGTACTCGACGATGACGGCGGCGGCCGCCATGCGCGCGGTGTCGGGGTGGTCGGCGGCGACGGCGGCGATGGGCTCGCCGTGGTGGCGCACGACCTCGGAGGCGAAGACGGGGCGGTCGGCCGTGCCGCGGCCGTGCAACGGGCGGCCGGGGATGTCCTCGTGGGTGACGACGGCGCGGACGCCGGGCATCTCGCGCGCGTGGGTGGTGTCGACGGACAGGATGCGCGCGTGCGGGTGCGGTGAGCGCAGCACGGCCGCCCACAGCAGGCCCTCGGCCCACAGGTCGGCGGCGTACGGGAAGGTGCCCTCCGTCTTGGCGCGGGCGTCGGCGGGCGGGAGCGACGCGCCGATGCCGTGCGGAAGCGGTTCGGGGGCGGGCGCGGCCTCCGCGGCCTGGGCGGTGGCTGCTTCGTTGCTCACGCGGGGCCTCCGTCCTGGCCGTAGGGCTGGTCGTGCGCTTCTGGGGAGTGCGGTTCGGGGGTGCGCGGTTGCGGGGGCGCTCCGAAGGCCGACGCGTTCACGCCACCGGCGCCCGGGCCCGCCTGGTGCGGGATGCGGGGTTCGCCGGAGTCGCCGTCGGCGGGCGCGGAGTGTGCCTCGCGTTCGGCGACGACGTCCTTGACGGCGTCCACCACGCCCCGGTAGCCGGAGCAGCGGCACAGGTTGCCGCACAGTGCCTGGCGGGTCTCCAGCTCGGTGGGCGCCGGGTTGCCCTCCAGCAGGTCGTGCACGGTCATCGCCATGCCGGGGACGCAGAAGCCGCACTGGACGGCGCCGCAGCGCGCGAGCGCCCGCTGCACGTCCGACGGCTGTCCGTCCTCGGCCAGGCCCTCGACGGTACGGACCTCACTGCCGGCGGCGGTCACGGCCGGGACGAGGCAGGACGCCACGAGCCGCCCGTCGACCTGGACGTTGCACGCGCCGCACTCGCCCTGCGAGCAGCCGTCCTTGGCGCCCGCGAGGCCGAGCCGCTCGCGCAGCACGTACAGCAGGGACTCGCCGATCCACGCGTCGCCGACGGGTCGGTCGGTGCCGTTGACGCGCAGGACGTAGGAGGCGAGGGGGTGTTCCTCCTGGGGGGCCGCGGGGGGTGCGTCGTGGGGGGCGGCCGCGGACGGGGTGGTCGCGGCGGTCGCCGGGTCCTGGTCCGGGTCCTCGGCCGGGGGCTCCCCGTCGACGGTCTCCGGGCCGGTGCCGGTGTCGGTCTCCGCGTCCGCGTCCGCGAGGTCCGGGAGGGGCCCGGCAGCGGGCTCGGAGGGGCCGTCGGCGGCCTCTGGGGCCCCTGGAGTGTCCTCGGGGGACTCGGAGGGCTCACCGGCCTCACCGAGGCCGGGAGCGGCCTGTGAGGCGTCCTGGGCGTCCTGGGCGTCCTGCGGAGGCGCGTCGGAATCCGGGTGCGCCTCGGGCACGGGCTCCCCGGAGAACCCGTCCTGGGCCTCCCTGTACGGCTGTCCGGGCGCGTGACCGGCGGGACCGGCCCCCTCCGGCCCGTGGTCGGCGAAGTCCGGCTGCTCGGGCCCGTGCTCGGCGAAGTGGGACGGCTCGGCCCCGTGGTCGGCGAAACGGGACGGATCCTCCGGGTGACCGGCCTCCCCGGGCTCCCCCGGCGCGTACGCGGCGCTCGACGGCGGCTGCGGCGCGTGGCCGTCGCCCGGTGTCTCCGGCCCATGGTCGGCGTTTCCGAGGGACTCCGGCCCGTGGCCGAACTCCCCGGGCTGATGCGCGTGACCGTGACCGGTGTCCTCGTGGGCGCCCGGCGCGTGAACGTCCTGCGGGTGGCGCCCGGGCCCGGCCTCCGGGCCCGCCTCCTGCGGCAGCGGCCCGGCGGCCTGCTGCTCCGGCGCGTATCCGGACTCCGGGGCGTATCCGGACTCCGGCGCGTATCCGGACTCCGGGGCGTAACCGGTAACGGAGGCGGCGTCGCCCTGCTCGTGACCGTGCTCGTGGGGGAAGCCCGGCCCGGCCTCCTCCTGCCCCGCCGTGTCCTGCGGGTCCTGCGGGTCCTGCCCCCACGGCCGGCCGGTGGCCTGCGTCGCCCAGGGCGCGGGCGCGCCGCCGGGCAGCGTGGCCGGCGGGGTGCCGCCCCACTGCTCGACCAGTGAGGAGGTGGTGAACTCGCCCGACTCGTCCGGAAGGTCGCCCCCGGCGACGGGGATGGACCACTGCCCGGTCACGTCATGGCCGGGCGCGCCTTCGGCGGCCGCGGTCTCCTCGAAGGTCCACTGCCCGGTCGCCCCGGGGTTGTACGTGAACCGGTCGTCGCCGCCGTGCGACGGTGCCGTCGCGTCGGGGCCGTAGGGCGTGCCGGGGGCGTAGGGCGTGCCCGGGGCGTAGGGCGTGCCGGCGTCGTAGGGCGCGTCGGTGCCGCCGTAGGACTGCTCGGGCACGTCGTGGCCCTGCTGGTGGTGCGCGCCGTGCTCATGGCCGTGCTGCCGGTGCCCGGCGTTCGGGTCGTGCCACTGCGCCCCGTCGACCGGCGCGCCCGGCACCGGCCACGCGCCCGTGGCGGCCGGGTCGGTTCCGGCGGTCGTCGCGGGGTTGACCGTTATCTGCGGCGGTACGTACCCGTGTCCGGGCGCGGCCAGGGGGCTGTCGGCGGCCAGCAGGGCGTCGACGCCTCCCTCGGGGAGTTCGACGAAGGCGGTGGCGCCGTCGTCGTACTCGCCCTGGGGCAGCGGGTCCCAGCGGCTGCCGCCCCGGGGCGTGCCCTCTCCGTACTGGTCGTCGCTCACGACAGCGCCCTCCCCAGTGCTCGTCGGGCCAGCGCGGCGACGGTGCGCCGCAGGTGCAGTACGGCGGGCGGAAGCTGTGCGACCGAGCCGTCCTCGGCCGGCGCCGCGTCGGGGATGCAGGCCGCGGCGACGTACTCGCCGAAGGCGCTCAGCGCCTCGGGGACGAGCGCGCGGTTGTTGTCCCAGTCGATGAGGCCGGCGACCCACTGCTCGGCGTCCAGGGGCCGCAGCGGCATCGGCGCTATGGCGCCCACCGCGCAGCGCACGCCCCGGCGCGCGGGGTCCAGGACCAGGGCCACGGACGCCACGGCGCGCCCCGGGCCGGTCCGGCCGGTCGCCTTGAGGAAGACCTGCGGGGCGTGCAGCAGCGGCACGCGCACGAAGCCGATGAGTTCGCCGGCGCGGAGCATGTCCATCCCGGCCAGCAGGTGCGACACGGGGATCTCCCGGCGGGCTCCGCCCGGGCCCGCGACGATCAGTGTCGCCTCCAGGGCGGCCAGCACCGGCAGCGCGTCCCCGGTGGGGGCGGCCGAGGCGATGTTGCCGCCCAGGGTGCCCGCGTTGCGGATGTGCGGCGGGCCGGCCGCGCGGGCGGCGGCGGCGAGCGCCGGGATCAGGGCCGCGAAGTCGGGGCGGCCCATGCGCGCGTGCGTGAGGCCCGCGCCGAGCAGCGCGTGACCGTCCAGGTACTGCCAGCCCCGGATCTCGCTGATCCGGCCGAGCCCCACCAGGGCGGCGGGCCTGAGCTGCCCGGAGTTGACGGCGGCCATCAGGTCGGTGCCGCCCGCGACGGGTACGGCGGCGGGCACGGCGGTGAGCGCCGCGACGGCCTCGTCCAGCGTCGTGGGCAGCGTGACGGCCTGCGCCGCCTGCGGTGCGTGCGTGGTCAAACCGGCTGCCCCTTCCCGCTGCCCCACCTGGTCCCACCTGTGCTGCCGTACGGTACGTGCTGACAGGGCGGACGTGGCAACTCTGGCACATCTTGGCGAGAGCCGAAGACACGGGTCCGCTAGGAGGCATTCGCCCACCTCACCGGCGAGATGGTCCGTTTTCTCACTGGTTCACCAGTGCATGCCGATTGGCACTTTCGGTGACCCTTGTGCGCTTTTTCCGTGGCCTGTTCGAGCTGTTCGGTCATGACGGGTACCGCTACCGGTGGGGCGGCGGCCCGTCGGCCGGGCGGCCCAGCACCCCGGGGCGCCGCTGCCAGGGCAGGGGGCCGGTGGGGGGCCGGTAGGCCACGCCCAGGGCGTCGAGCCGCCCGTAGTGCGCGGCCATACGGCGTTGGAAACCGGCGAAGTCCCGTTCCGCCGGGGCGGGCAGGGCGCTCCAGGCGACCTCCGCGAAGGCCGCGAGGCGGGGGAAGGCCTGATAGTCCACGCGCGCGTGGTCCTCCATCACCTCGGTCCACAGGTTGGCCTGGGTACCCAGCACGTGCCGGGCCTCCTCGGGTGTCAACTCCGGTGGAACGGGCTCGAACCGGTAGACGTCCTCCAGGGTGCGCACCCACCCGATCGGTACCGGCTCCTCGGGGCCCGGGTCCTGACGGTGGTCCAGGTACACCTGCTGCTCCGGGCACATGACGACGTCGTGGCCGGCCCGGGCGGCGGCGACGCCTCCCGCGTAGCCGCGCCAGGAGGAGACGGCGGCGCCCTCGGCGAGCCCGCCCTCCAGGATCTCGTCCCAGCCGATCAGCCGGCGCCCGCGCGCGGAGAGCCACGCGTCGAAGTGCTTGATGAACCAGGACTGGAGCTCGTCCTCGTCCGCGAGCCCGAGTTCCCTGATCCGCGCCTGGGCCGTCTCCGACTGCCGCCACTGGTCCTTGGGGCATTCGTCGCCGCCGATGTGGACGAACTCCGAGGGGAACAGCTCGAGCACTTCCTCGAAGACGCCCTCGTAGAAGCGCAGGGTGTTGTCAGTGGGGGCGAGTACGTTCGGGTTGATTCCCCAGGTATCCCAGACGGAGAGGGCTGTGGTGTCGATGACGTCGGTGTTGCCGAGTTCCGGGTACGCGGCGATGGCGGCCTGCGAGTGGCCCGGCACGTCGATTTCGGGGACGACGGTGATATGCCGCTCGGCGGCGTAGGCGACGATCTCGCGGATGTCGTCCCGGGTGTAGTAGCCGCCGTGCGGCTTGTCCTCCCACAACGGCGAGGCGCGGTGGCCGGTTTTCGTACGGGCGCGCCAGGAGCCGATCTCGGTCAGCCGGGGATGCCGCTCGATCTCGATGCGCCAGCCCTGGTCGTCCGTCAGATGGAAATGAAAGACGTTGAGTTTGTGCGCCGCCATCAGATCGAGGTAGCGCAGCACTCCTTCCTTGGGCATGAAGTGCCGCGCGACGTCGAGCATGAGGCCGCGCCAGCGGAATCGGGGAGCGTCCTCGATCGTCAGATGCGGCACGGTCCAGGCCCGGTCGCGATCGAGCGGGGCCCTGCGGTACGCGTCGGGGCCGAGGAGTTGCCGCAGGGTCTGGGCGCCCCAGAAGACACCGGCCGCGCAACCGCCCTCGACGAGGACGCCGGAGCCGTCGCTGACGAGGCGGTACTCCTCGGGGCCGAGGCCGGGGTCGAGGCGCAGCCCGATGCCGCCCTCGGCGTCGTCGAGTTCCCGCCCCTCGCGCAGCGGCAGCCCGGTGGCCTGCCGCAGGGCGGCGCCCAGCCAGTGGGCGACGCCCTGCGTCGCGGTGTCGGCGCAGAGCCGGGAGTGGTGCGTCAGCCGCACCTCGCCGGATCCGGCGGTGGCGCCGCGGGGCGCCGGGATCAGTTCGGTCACGTCAGTCCTTCACCGCTCCGCCCAGTCCGGAGACCAGGCGCCGCTGTACGAGTACGAAGAAGACCAGGACCGGGATCGTCATGACCGTGGAGGCGGCCATGACTCCGCCCCAGTCCGGGTCGTCGGGCTTGTAGAAGACGAGGAGGGCCATCGGCAGCGTCGACTGCGCGGTGTCGCTGATGATGAACGACTTGGCGAACAGGAAGTCGTTCCAGGCGGAGATGAACGAAAACACGCTGGTGGCCAAGAGCCCCGGCAGGACGAGGGGGAAGAGGATCTGCCAGAGGAATCGCGCGCGGCTCGCCCCGTCGATGTACGCGGCCTCCTCCAGCGCCTCCGGGACGGCTTTCACGAACCCCCGCAGCATCCAGATCGCGAAGGGCAGCGAGAAGGCGATGTGGGGCAGGATCAGCGAGCTCAGCGCGTTCAGCAGGCCGGCGTCCCGCATGAGGAAGAACAAGGGGATCGTGAGGGCCTCCACGGGCACCATCTGGGCCACCAGAAACATGATCAGAAGGGTGGTCCGCAGGCGGAACCGGAATCGCGTGACGGCGGTCGCGGCGAGAAACGCGATCAGCCCGGAGGCGATCACGACGCAGCCCGCGACGACGAGGCTGTTGAGGAAGTAGCGGCCGAATTCCTGCTGCCCGAAGACGCGCCGGAAGGAATCCAGGGAGGGCGCGAGCGTCCACGGCCTGGGTTCGCCGGACTCGATCTCCCCGGCCGGTTTGAAGGCGCTGAGCACCATCCAGTACAGGGGGAAGGCCACGACGATCGCGATCAGCAGGGCGGAGGCCTCGGCGGCCAGCCGGCCCGGGCGGCGCACTCGAGCGCGTGGAAGGTTCACAGTTCCTCCCCCTGACGGCGCAGCAGCCGCAGGTAGACCAGCGTGACGGCGAGCAGGATCAGCAGCGTCACGATGCCGATCGCGGAGCCCAGGCCGTACTGCGAGGACGCGAAGGCCTGCTGGTAGGCGTAGACGTTCAGCACGAGGTTCTGGCCGGCGATCCCGCCGCCGCCCGTCATGACGTAGATCTGCGTGAAGACCTTGAAGTCCCAGATGACCGACTGGATGGTGACGACGACCAGGATCGGCCGGAGCATCGGGGCGAGTACGGAACGCCAGATGCGCCACTGCGAGGCGCCGTCGAGAGAGGCGGCCTCCAGCACTTCGCCGGGTACGGCGCGGATCCCCGCGTACACGGTCACCATCACGAACGGGAAGGAGCACCACACCACTTCGAGCAGCACCAGGAAGAAGGCGCTGAGACGGCCGTAGGTCCACGAGTGGTCGCCGAGGCCCAGCATGCGGTTGACCGGGCCGAAGTCGGGGTCGAAGAGGAACAGCCACACCGTGGAGCCGGTCACGGCCGGGGTCGCCCACGCGCCCAGGGCGGCCAGCATCAACGCGAGCCGCGGTACGGCCCGGACACGGGTGAGGAGGACGGCCAGGGCGCAGCCGACCGCGAGCGTGGAGACGACACAGGCCGCCGCGAACAGCACGGTGGCGAGCAGCACCTGCCAGAACTGCGGGTCCCCGAACAGTGCGGCGTAGTTCCCGAAACCCTCGAAGGTGGCCGGTTCCCCGCCGCTGACCTGTGCCTGCGTGTACTGGAAGAGGGAGATCAGCCCGAGCTGGTAGATCGGGTAGACGAGCAGCCCGCCCAGCACGACGAGCGCGGGCGCGAGATACAGCCAGGGCGTCCAGCCGCCGGTGCGGCGGGCGGCCCCGCGTGCGGTGCGGCGGCCCGGTGCGTCGGCGGCCTCACGCGGGGGCCGGGGGGCCGGCACGGCCGGCGCCGCGGCGGCCACCGGGGTTTTCACGAAGCCGCGGTCGTTCATCGGCTTCACCCGGCGGAGCCGAACGCGTCGTTCATCTTCTGCGCGGCGTCGTCAGAGGCCTTCGCGACGTCCTTCTTGCCGCTGATGACCTCCTGGAACATCGTCGGCAGGACGAGGGAGGAGTCGATCTGGGCCCAGGCGGGCGACGCGGGGACGAACCTGGTGCCGGCGGACAGGGTCCGCACGAAGGGCTTCACGAACGGCTCCTGCCGCGCGACCTGCTGGCGGACGTCGGTGAAGGTCGGCAGGAAGCCCATCGCGTCGAAGAGTTCGCCCTGCGTCTTCTTCGAGGCGAGCTGCTCCATCAGCCGCACGGCGAGCGTGCGATGGGACGTGCTCTTCAGGACACCGATGTTGTTGCCGCCCGCGAAGGCCGGGGCGATCGAGCCGGACGTCACACCCGGCAGCGGGACGACGGCGTAGTCGCCCTTGACCTTGCCGGCCTCGACGGCGGTGTGGCTGAAGTCGCCGCCGATCGCCATGCCCGCCTTGCCCGCGGCGAACGCGGAGATCGTGTCGTTGCCGCCCATGCCCGCGCACTTGGCGGCCGGGCAGTTGTCGTCGCCGAAGAGGGACGTGTACGCCTTGATGCCCTTGCGGGCCTGAGGGCTGTCGATGCCGGACGCGTACGAGCCGCTCTTGCCGCTCGCGAGTTCACCGCCGTTGGCCCAGACGAACGGCATCGCGCCGTAGATGTAGGCTCCGCCGACCACCAGCCCGTACAGCTCGGGCTTGGCGGCGCGTATCGCGCGGGCGGTGGAGGCGAGTTCGTCCATCGTCCTCGGGACGGACAGGCCGAGCTCCTTGAAGACGTCCGTGCGGTAGTACAGGGCGCGGACGCCGACGTAGAAGGGGGCGCCGTAGAGCCTGCCGTCCACCGTCACCGACTGCTTCGCCGTCGGGTCGGTGTCCTTCGCCTCGGCCCAGTCGCCGAACTCCTTCGTGACGTCGAGGAGTCCGCCGTCCTTCACATAGCCGGCCGTGTCGGTGTTGCCGTACTCCATCACGTCGGGCGCGGAGGCGGGGTCGTTGAAGGCGGCCTTGACGCGCTGGGCGCGGGTGTCGATCGGGATGTACTCGACGTCGACCTTCGTGCCCTTGTGGTCCTTCTCGAAGCCGGCGACGACGGAGTCGACGACCTTCTGCTTGGGGGCGTTGCCGACCTCCTGGAAGAGCCACACGCGCAGCGTGCCGGTCTTCTCGTCCTTGTCGGAGGAGGAGTTCGAGGAGGTCTGGGGCGCGCAGGCGGTGGCCAGGAGAGCGGCGAGCGCGGTGAGCCCGGCACAACGGACGGACAGCTTCATGGAGTGCTCCTCCGAGGGAGTGTTGCAACATACGCAATGAAGGTTTCGCTGTGCACAACACTTCGGAGGCTAGGGACTTCATGAACACGCCCACAAGAGGTCTCAACCACTCTGTGACCGGCAGACGCACCCTGCGCAACGCCCGGACAGCACAAAAGCCTCCAGGGCGCGCAAAACGCGCCCTGGAGGCCTCACGCCCCGCGGGTCGGGCTTACTTGTCGCCCTTGTCGTCGTCGCCGGAGCTCATGGACTCGTAGATCTCCTTGCACATGGGACACACGGGGTACTTCTTCGGGTCGCGGCCCGGCACCCACACCTTGCCGCACAGCGCCACGACGGGGGTGCCGTCGAGGGCGCTCGCCATGATCTTGTCCTTCTGGACGTAATGGGCGAAGCGCTCGTGGTCACCGTCACCATGCGAGGTCTGCGGCGTCGGCTCAACGAGGGTCCCCGTACCAGTCCCGCGCTCGGGCTCGAGAGTGCTCATAGGGCCAAGGGTACTGAAGCTCACAGGCATCAGTTGAGCGAAGGGTCCTCCGGGTACGTCGCCACCATCGCCAGCTCGCCGCGCTGGCGGCGCAGCACCTCGCGCCAGAGCCGCTCGGGGGACGGGGACGAGACGTCGCCGGGCTCCGACTCGACGACGTACCACGCGCCGTCCACCAGCTCGTCCTCCAGCTGGCCCGGGCCCCAGCCGGCGTACCCGGCGAAGATGCGCAGGGAGCCGAGGGCGGAGGCCAGCAGCTCCGGCGGGGCCTCCAGATCGACCAGACCGATCGCGCCGTGCACCCGGCGCCAGCCCAGCGGGGCGGCCTCACCCGTCGCGCCGCCGGGGACGACCGCGACCCCGAGGGCGGAGTCCAGCGACACCGGGCCGCCCTGGAACACGACACCCGGTTCCACGGCGAGATCCCCCCAGCCCTCCAGGATGTCGCCCACGTCCACCGGGGTCGGGCGGTTGAGGACGACGCCGAGGGAGCCCTCCTCGTCGTGGTCGAGGAGCAGCACCACCGCGCGGTCGAAGTTCGGGTCCGCCAGGGCGGGGGTGGCCACGAGCAACCGCCCTGTGAGCGAGGACACCTCGGTCATGGCAGACATGATCCCGCATTCTCCCTCCGCGTGGGGAGGCAATGCGGGACAGGCAGGGAACGCAGCTCAGGGCGCACTGATGCGCCCCACGCGCACGAAACCGGCCGTGACCCCATGTGCCCGGCACGGAACCGTTCGTGTTGTGACAGAGCTATGACGTGGCTGGGTCTCACTCAGGCTTACAGAAGGGGGGTGGTGGGCGATTACCCTTTCCCTCCTGGCCCCTGCCCGACTCCATGGAACGCGAGATTCATGACCGTCAACGACGATGTCCTGCTTGTCCACGGCGGAACCCCGCTGGAGGGCGAGATCCGTGTCCGCGGTGCGAAGAACCTCGTACCGAAGGCCATGGTCGCAGCGCTGCTGGGCAGCGCTCCGAGCCGGCTGCGCAATGTTCCGGACATCCGCGACGTTCGAGTCGTACGGGGTCTGCTGCAGCTGCACGGCGTGACGGTCCGTCCGGGTGACGAGCCCGGCGAACTGGTGATGGATCCGACGCGCGTGGAGAGCGCCAACGTCGCTGACATCGATGCCCACGCGGGTTCGAGCCGTATCCCGATCCTGTTCTGCGGCCCGCTGCTGCACCGCCTCGGCCACGCGTTCATCCCCGGCCTCGGCGGCTGCGACATCGGCGGCCGGCCCATCGACTTCCACTTCGAGGTGCTGCGGCAGTTCGGCGCGAAGATCGAGAAGCGGGAGGACGGCCAGTACCTGGAGGCGCCCCGGCGGCTGCGCGGTACGAAGATCGCGCTGCCGTACCCGTCCGTCGGCGCCACCGAGCAGGTGCTGCTGACGGCCGTCCTCGCGGAGGGCGTCACGGAGCTGTCCAACGCGGCCGTCGAGCCGGAGATCGAGGACCTCATCTGCGTGCTGCAGAAGATGGGCGCGATCATCGCGATGGACACCGACCGGACGATCCGCATCACCGGTGTGGACCAGCTCGGCGGCTACAACCACCGCGCCCTCCCGGACCGCCTGGAGGCCGCGTCCTGGGCGTCGGCGGCGCTGGCGACCGAGGGCGACATCGTCGTCCGCGGCGCGCAGCAGCGCTCGATGATGACGTTCCTGAACACCTACCGGAAGGTGGGCGGTGCCTTCGAGATCGACGACGAGGGCATCCGCTTCTGGCACCCCGGCGGCCAGCTGAAGTCCATCGCGCTGGAGACGGACGTGCACCCCGGCTTCCAGACGGACTGGCAGCAGCCGCTGGTCGTGGCCCTGACCCAGGCCACGGGCCTGTCCATCATCCACGAGACGGTCTACGAGTCCCGCCTCGGCTTCACGTCCGCGCTGAACCAGATGGGCGCGCACATCCAGCTCTACCGCGAGTGCCTGGGCGGCTCGAACTGCCGCTTCGGCCAGCGCAACTTCCTGCACTCGGCCGTCGTCTCGGGCCCGACGAAGCTCCAGGGCGCGGACCTGGTCATCCCCGACCTCCGCGGCGGCTTCTCGTACCTGATCGCGGCCCTGGCGGCCCAGGGCACGTCCCGCGTCCACGGCATCGGTCTGATCAACCGCGGCTACGAGAACTTCATGGAGAAACTCATGGAGCTCGGCGCGAAGGTGGAGCTGCCGGGCAAGGCGCTCGGCTAGACCGGGCGCGAAGGTCGAGCTGCCGGGCAAGGCACTCGGCCAGTCGCGCTCGCAATGACGCCAAAGGGGCGGCCACCCGGTTCGGGTGGCCGCCCCTTTGATGTCACTCACTGGGTTCGTACACCGTCGGCGTACGAACGGCAGGGTTACTTACCCTTGGCCGCTTCCTTGAGCTTCGAGCCCGCGGAGACCTTCACGCTGTAGCCGGCGGGGATCTGGATGGGCTCGCCGGTCTGCGGGTTGCGGGCGGTGCGAGCGGCACGGTGCGTGCGCTCGAAGGTCAGGAAGCCGGGGATGGTGACCTTCTCGTCGCCCTTGGAGACGATGTCGCCGACCACGTCGGCGAAAGCGGCCAGCACGGCGTCGGCGTCCTTGCGAGTCACCTCGGCGCGGTCGGCCAGCGCGGCCACCAGCTCACTGCGGTTCATGTTGTTACTCCCGTGTTCATCTTGCCGTTGAGGCGTCAGATCGAAGCCGATGCTGCCAGGGTCCTCGATGAGTCCCCGGACCCGGGTCCGTCGTCAGACCCTCGCGCCCAGAGACGCATCCTGCCCCTACCTGCGGCGGGAAAGCCAATCCGGCACCCGCTGGAGTCGTGAGAACACCCTTGGGGAGTCACACGAATAGAGGGCTTGAGCCTTGCGCCACGATAGCTCCGCTGCTGACAGGGTTCTTGCGACGCGCCGGGTTCCAGGCTGCCGTGGGGTTACTCACAGTCCGGGAAGACTGCGCCGTCCGGGCCCCCGCAGCGGCCCGGACGGCCTCGGCCTCAGACGCCGGACGGGCTGCCCGCCGACGCACCGACCGCCTTGGCGGCCTCCCGCACGGCGCCGGCGACCGCGCCCGCGACCTTGTCGTTGAAGACGCTCGGGATGATGTAGTTCGGGTTCAGCTCGTCCTCGGTCACCACGTCCGCGAGGGCCGTCGCGGCGGCCAGCATCATCTCGGTGTTGACCGTCCGGGACTGCGCGTCCAGCAGACCGCGGAAGACACCCGGGAAGACCAGCACGTTGTTGATCTGGTTCGGGAAGTCCGAGCGGCCGGTCGCGACAACGGCCGCGGTCTGGCGGGCGATCGCCGGGTCGACCTCCGGGTCGGGGTTCGCAAGCGCGAACACGATGGCGCCGTCGGCCATGGCGGCCACGTCGTCGCCGTCGAGGACGTTCGGGGCGGAGACGCCGATGAAGACGTCGGCGCCGCGCACGGCCTCCTTGAGGGTGCCCGTGAGGCCCTCGGGGTTGGTGTTGTCGGCGATCCAGCGCAGCGCCGAGTCCGGGGCGGCGTCCACCAGGTCCTCGCGGCCGGCGTGCACGACACCGTGGATGTCGGCGACGACGGCGTTCTTGACGCCCGCGGCGAGCAGCAGCTTCAGGATGGCCGTACCGGCCGCGCCGGCGCCGGACATGACGACGCGGATGTTCTCGATCGCCTTGCCGGTGACGCGAAGCGCGTTCGTCAGGGCGGCGAGGACGACGATCGCGGTGCCGTGCTGGTCGTCGTGGAAGACGGGGATGTCGAGGGCCTCGCGCAGCCGGGCCTCGATCTCGAAACAGCGCGGGGCGGAGATGTCCTCGAGGTTGATGCCCGCGAAGCCCGGGGCGATCGCCTTGACGATCTCGACGATCGCGTCGGTGTCCTGGGTGTCGAGGCAGATCGGCCAGGCGTCGATGCCGGCGAACCGCTTGAAGAGGGCCGCCTTGCCCTCCATGACGGGCAGCGCGGCCTTGGGGCCGATGTTGCCCAGGCCCAGCACGGCGGAGCCGTCCGTCACGACCGCAACGGAGTTGCGCTTGATGGTGAGGCGGCGGGCGTCCTCGGGGTTCTCGGCGATCGCCATGCACACGCGGGCGACGCCCGGCGTGTAGACCATGGACAGGTCGTCACGGTTGCGGATGGGGTGCTTGGACGCCATCTCGATCTTGCCGCCGAGGTGCATGAGGAAGGTCCGGTCCGAGACCTTGCCCAGCGTGACGCCCTCGATGCCGCGGAGTTCCTCCACGATCTCGTCGGCGTGCGCGGTCGACGTGGCCGCGATGGTGACGTCGATACGGAGCTTCTCGTGACCGGATGCGGTGACGTCGAGGCCGGTCACCGAGCCTCCGGAGGACTCCACGGCGGTGGTGAGCTGCGAGACGGCGGTTCCGCTCGCGGGCACCTCCAGCCGGACCGTCATCGAGTAGGAGACGCTGGGCGCCGTTGCCATGGCCGACTTCCTCTGCTTTCACCTGAGCCTGAGTTGTGCCGTCCGATCGTCGCACCTACCGCTGAGTAGCAGGTAGCCGCCCTCGATTGCGAACGTTTTGTTCGCGGAATGGGGCAGCAAAAAGAGACCCACGTCACGTGGACGTGGGTTTCTTCTCCGGTTAGGTGGCACCGGCCCGCCATGCTCGCCTCGCGGCAAGTGGTCGCTCGTAGCGACGAAGGTTGGGCCCGGGGGCTTGGATCGAGCCGGTGCCACAACCAGGCTAACAAACAGATCCCGTAAGGCCATTCCCGTACCGGTAGTTCATTTCGCCGGTAAGTGGGTATCGGGCCTCAATCTCTGAGCAGGTCCGGAACTCCCGCCGCGTCGGGCTCGTCCCGGTCGGCCGAGACGACCGTGAGCTGCTGGGTGGCCCGGGTCAGCGCGACGTAGAGGACGCGCAGGCCGGCCGGGGACTCGTCGGCGATCTCCGCCGGGGAGACCACCACCGTCGCGTCGTACTCCAGGCCCTTGGCCTCCAGGCTGCCGAGGGCCACGACCCGGTCGCCGAGACCGGCGAGCCAGCGGCGCGCCTCCTCGCGGCGCTGCATGGCGACGACCACGCCGACCGTGCCGTCGACGCGCTCCAGCAGCCGGGCCGCCTCGTCGCGGACGGTGGCGCCCAGGCTGTCCTCCACGACGGTGAAGCGGGGTTCGACGCCGGTGGAGCGGACCGCCTTCGGCGACACGGAACCGGGCATGGCGAGGGAGAGGACCTTCGAGGCCAGCTCGGCGATCTCGGCCGGGTTGCGGTAGTTCACCGTGAGCTCGAAGCGGCGGCGGGGGCGGGTGCCGAGTGCCTCGTCGCGGGCCTCGGCGGCCTCGTCCGGGTCGGACCAGGAGGACTGGGCCGGGTCGCCGACGACCGTCCAGGTGGCGTGCCGGCCGCGGCGGCCGACCATGCGCCACTGCATCGGGGTGAGGTCCTGGGCCTCGTCGACGATGACGTGGGCGTACTCGACGCGTTCCTGCGCGAGTCGTTCGGCGCGCTCGCGCTGCGACTCCTCGCGCACCGGCATCAGCTCCTCCAGGCCGGTGAGCTGGTCGAGCGGGTCGAGTTCGCGCTTGCGGCGGGGGCGGGCCGGGGCGCCGAGGACGGCTTGCAGCTCGTCGAGCAGGGCGATGTCGTGCACCGTGCGGCCCTCGCGCCTGAGCGAGCGGGCGACCTTGCGGACCTCGCCGGGGTTGAGGATCCGCCGGGCCCAGCGGCCGAGGCGCCGTTCGTCGGCCATGGCGTCCAGGACGGCCGCCGGGGTCAGCTCCGGCCACCAGGCGTCGAGGAAGGCGATGAAGGCGTCCTCGGAGGTGATGTCCTCGTCGAAGGAGGAGCGCAGCTCGGCCGCGAGTTCGGGGTCGGAGTGCCGGCCGGCCGCGCCGGACTGCTCCCACAGGGCGTCCAGGAGGAGCTTGCGGGCGCGCGGGCGCAGCAGGTTCACGGGGGCGGTGCCGCCGAGGGCGGAGCGGCGGATGCCGTCCAGCTCCCGCGCCTCCAGCTCCAGGCGGCGTCCGAAGGCGACCACGCGCAGCCGGGCCGGCGGATCGTTCAGCTCCAGGGCCCCGCGCGCGGCCTTCCGCAGCACCTTGAGCATGCGGGAGGAGCCCTTGGCGCGGGCCACGGACGGGGAGTCGTAGAGCGTGGCCTCGCTGCCCTCGACCAGGGAGCCGATGGCGCGGATGGCGACCTGGCCCTCCTCGCCGAGGGAGGGCAGCACGCCCTCGGTGTAGGCGACGAGCAGCGGGGTGGGCGAGACGATCAGGATGCCGCCCGCGTAGCGGCGCCGGTCCTGGTAGAGGAGGTAGGCGGCGCGGTGCAGGGCGACGGCGGTCTTGCCCGTGCCCGGGCCGCCCTCGACGTAGGTCACGGAGGCGGCGGGGGCGCGGATGACCAGGTCCTGCTCGGCCTGGATGGAGGCGACGATGTCGCGCATGGTGTGGCTGCGGGCCTGGCCGAGCGCGGCCATCAGGGCGCCGTCGCCGATGACCGGCAGCTCGCCGCCGTCGAGGTACGCCGTGAGCTCGGGGCGCATCAGGTCGTCCTCGACGCCCAGCACCTGGCGGCCCTTGGAGCGGATGACGCGGCGCCGGACGACCCGGCCGGGGTCGACCGGGGTGGAGCGGTAGAAGGGGGCGGCGGCCGGGGCCCGCCAGTCGATGACCAGCGGCGTGTAGTCCTGGTCGAGGACGCCGATGCGGCCGATGTGCAGGGTCTCGGCGATGTCGGCGGTGTTGTCGGGGCGTACGGCCCCCTCCGCCGGCTCGACGGCGGTGTACGCCCCGTCGGGGCCCTTCTTGCCGTCCTTGCCGGTCAGCAGGTCGATGCGGCCGAAGAGGAAGTCCTCGAACTCGTTGTTGAGGCGGTTCAGGTGAATGCCCGCGCGGAAGACCTGGGCGTCCCGTTCGGCGAGTGCGCCGGGGGTGCCGACCTGGCCGCGCCGGGCCGCGTCCTGCATGAGGAACTCCGCCTCGTGGATCTTCTCCTCGAGGCGCCGGTACACCCGGTCCAGGTGTTCCTGTTCGACGCCGATCTCCCGGTCACGAACCGAATCGTGCACCGAACCGACCGCGTCTTGTCTTTGAGCCTGAACGGCCACCGGGCCCCCTTCTGACGTGCTGGGCAGCCGTCAACCGTACGCGAAGGGGACCCCTGGAAGCTACGGGCCGGCGGGCAGGCGCGGGACCTGTTGCCCCAATGGCGCCTGCCGTACGGCCGAACAGTCCTACGCGTCGACCTCGACCAGTCGCTTGCCGTCGAAGGTGACGACCTCGAAGTGGTCGATCTCGTTCGGCTCGAAGGCGGCGCCGCCCTGGACGTACAGGGGCTCCTTGGCCTTGTCGGACTTGGCGTCCGGGAGGCCGTAGCCCCACTCCGGGACGGACCAGGAGGACAGGGTCTCGCGCTCGCCGTTCTTGCCGACCGCGACAAGGGCGCACTTGAGCGGGCCCTTGACGTTCTTCAGCTCCAGGACCATGCCCGTGCCCCAGTCCTTCTTCTGGAGGGCGACGGTGGCGGAGACCTTGGTGTTCGGGTCGGTGGCGGTGATCTTGTCGGAGATGCCCTCGAAGGCCGCCTTGGCGGGGCTCGCCGCGAGCGGGCGGTTCTCCGCGCCGCTGCCGCCGTCGCCGCCGTTCGTCGCGACCGCGACGAAGGGGCCGCCGATGATCAGCGCACCGGCCGCGGCCACCATGTAGAAGCTGCGGCGGCGCTTCTGGGCGCGGCGGTCGGCGACCTCGTCGACCAGCTTCTCCACCAGGCGCGGCCGGGGCTTCGCGGACAGCGACTCGCCGATCGCGGGGGTGCTGCCGGAGCCGGGCAGATCGGCGAGGGCGGCGAGCATCGGCTCCATGCCGGCCAGTTCGTCGAGCTGCTGGGCGCACCATTCGCAGGTCGCGAGGTGGGCTTCGAAAGCGGTTGCCTCGGCGTCGTCGAGGATGCCGAGGGCGTAGGCGCCGACGGTCTCGTGCTCATTCGGCACCGGGGACTCCTGCATGGGTCCAGACATACCCACGCCTCCCGTACCGAATCCCTGGTTACCCCCGTAAACACTCATCACGCCGTCACCCCCCGCTCCTCCAGTGCCAGCTTCATCGAACGCAGGGCGTAGAACACCCTGGAGCGGACGGTTCCGCTGGGTATGCCCAGGGTTTCGGCCGCCTCATTGACGGTACGCCCCTTGAAGTACGTCTCGACGAGCACCTCCCGGTGGGCAGGGGTCAGGTCGTCGAGTGCGTCCGAGAGAGTCATCAGCCACAGCGCCTTGTCGATCTCGTCCTCCGCGGGGATGACCTCCAGCGGCGACGGGTCGACCTCCTGCGGCCGGGCCTGCCGGCTGCGGTGGCCGTCGATGACGATGCGCCGGGCGACCGTCACCAGCCAGGGGCGTACCGATCCGGTCGCTCGATTGAGCTGACCGGCGTTCTTCCAGGCACGGATGAGCGTCTCCTGCACGACGTCCTCGGCGCGCTGCCGGTCTCCGGCGACCAGGCGCAGGACATACGCAAGCAGGGGTCCGGCGTGTTCGCGATAGAGCGCACGCATCAGCTCCTCGTCGGGTTCCGAGGGCTGGGACATGCGATGTCGGGCCCTCGGTGCTCGTTCATTGGCCACGACGGAATCCTTGCGCACGCCCACCTCCGATGTCCGGGGGTTCCCCCAGTCGGTCGCTCCACATGCCGTACGGACGTGAGCGGTTGGGCGTTCAAAGAGACCCGACAGATTTCTTCGGGATGACGTGACGAGCTGGACATGGGGCTACATTCCCACCCCGCGTTCTTTACATTTCCGCCACATCGGCAAGATCGAGCCAGGGCTTCCCTACGGTGGCGTAGGTAAACGGCATGTAATCGAAATCACTTCGACGCCGGGGTCGCAGAAGTAGCATTTAGGACAGGGAAATTGAGTGCACGGACCACCCAATTCCGTTTACGCGCGGGCGAGTGCCGCGCGACGGCGGTGCCGGGCGACGCGTTCGCGGTTCCCGCAGACCTCACTGGAGCACCAGCGCCTCCTGCGTCCCCGGGACGTGTCGAGGTACACGATGGGGCAGTTGTCCCCCTCGCACTGGCGCAGGGCCGCGCGGGCGACGGGGTCGGTCAGCAGGTCCACGGCGTCCCGGGCGACGGCCGCGAGCAGGGTGGCGCAGCCGGGCGGTCCGTCCAACCGCCGCAGCAGTTGGCCGTCTTCGCCGCGGACCGCGCGCGGGGCCGGGGGCGCGGTGCGGGCCAGGTCGTTGACGCGGGCGAGGGCGAGGTCGTACGTCGCGGCTCCGGGTCTCGGCCGGCGGCGCACCAACCGGTCGATCTGGGTGCGCAGTTCACGGAAGGCCGGCAACCAGCCGGTGTCGGCGTGGGTCAGGGCGGTGTCCGCGGGGACGAGCCCGGAGCCGGTGATCCAGACGCGCAGCACGTCCACGGAGTCGAGCCGTTCCTCCGGGTGCGTGGTGGAGAGCAGGTCCAGGCAGATCCGCCCGGCGTCGAACCGCAGCTCGTAGGGGGCCGTGGCCGTACCCAGTGCCATGTGCCTGTCACCGCCTAGGGTTCACCCCGGTCGCGAGGGCTTCGGTGAGACGCGTCGCGTGGGACACCGCCGAGAGGGCCGGTGAGCCGCTCCCTCTTACAGTGCCTGCCCGCCCCGACGCCGAAAACCCCTCGCGCACACCTGACCGCGCCGGACACCGGCACGGGATGCCCGTTCCGGCCACACGTGGAGCGGAGCGGGGGCCCGGACGGGGGTCCACGCAGGGCGTCCCTCCCGGGCCGGGGGGCCGCGCAGGGCGTCCCGCCCAGGCCGGGGGGCCGCGTGCGCCGTCCCTCCCGGGCCGGGGGGCCGCGTGCGCCGTCCCTCCCGGGCCTGGGGGCCCGCGCGGGCCGTCCCGCCCAGGCCGGGGGGCCGCGCGGGGCGTCCCGCCCAGGCCGGGGGGCCGCGAGGGCCGCCCCGCGTCGGCCGCCGGAGCCAGGGTCGAACGGCCGGTTCGGCCCGACAGACGTCCCACGAGGTCACGCGCCGGTGGGATCCCCGGGGCGCCCCACTCGGGCGGCGACCGCAACGGCGGCCGGACTCTCGTCGGACATCACCCGGCCGAGCCGCCCCCGGCGGCCGGACCCGCACGGCGCGCCCCGCTCAGGACACGAGCTCCACACCGGCTGCCAGGCCCGCCGCGCCGACCCGCGAGGTCACGCAGCCGTCGATACCCGTACAGGACCCCACTCGCGTCGGCACGCCCGACGCCCGGACTCTCGTCGGACGTCACCCCCGCGAGACCATCCCTGCGGCCGGACCTCCACCGGACACCCCTCCCACCCGGCACCGCATCCCCGTGGGACCTCCAGGCACCGCGCGCCCTGCCTTCCCCACCGACGTCCGGAAGCGGGTCCCCGGCCGACGGCGGAGCAGAAGATGTCGCAATTCGGCTCAACCCCCGGACGGGATCACGCGTCTGCGTACTTCGTTTCCGCGCTCGGGTCCAGGGCCAGGCGGTAGCCGCGTTTGACCACCGTCTGGATCAGCTTCGGCGTGCCGAGGGCCGTGCGGAGGCGGGCCATGGCCGTCTCCACCGCGTGTTCGTCGCGGCCGGAGCCCGGCAGGGCGCGCAGGAGGTCCGCGCGGGCGACGACCCAGCCGGGGCGGTGGGAGAGGGCGCGCAGGAGGGACATGCCGGCGGGCGGGACGGGTCTGAGATCGCCGTCGACCAGGACGGCGTGGCCCCGGATCTCCACGCGGTGCCCGGCGACGGGGAAGGAGCGCGCCCGCGCGGGGAGTTCCTGGCACAGGAGCTGGACGAGAGGCCCGAGCCGGAAGCGCTCGGGCTGGATCGTGTCAATGCCGCGGGACTGCAGGGGCAGGGCGGTGACCGGGCCGACGCAGGCCGGCAGGACGTCGTGGCTCAGCGCCGCCAGCACCTCGTCGAGCAGTCCGCGTTCCTCCGCCCGGGAGAGGAGGGAGGCCGCGGCCGGGGCACTGGTGAAGGTGACCGCGTCCAGGGACCGGGCGACCGTCGCGTCCAGCAGACGGTCGACCGGCGTGATGTCCTCCGGCGGCATCCAGCGGTAGACGGGCACCCCGAGCACCTCGGCCCCGGCCGCCCGCAGCGCCTCCACGAACCCGGGCAGCGGCTCACCGTGCAGCTGGATCGCGATCCGCAGACCGTCGACACCCTCCTCCAGCAGCCGGTCCAGCACCTCCGCCATGGACTCCGACGACGGCGACCACTCCTCCGTCAGCCCGGCGGCCCGCACCGCGCCCTTGACCTTCGGCCCGCGCGCCATGATCCGTACGCCGCCCAGCCGGGACAGCAGCTCTTCCCCGAGGCCCCAGCCGTCCGCGGCCTCGACCCAGCCCCGGAAGCCGATCGCGGTCGTGGCCACGACGATGTCCGGCACCTGCTCGATGATCTCCTTCGTCGCGGCCAGCAGCTCGCTGTCGTCGGCGAGCGGCACGATCCGCAGGGCAGGGGCGTGCAGGACGGCGGCACCGCGTCGCTGCAGCAACGCCCCGAGCTCATCGGCCCGGCGCGCGGCCGTCACACCCACGGTGAAACCCGCCAGGGGCCCGTGGTCCGGTCGCTGTTCTTCCTCGTACATGGCTCTCGTCCCGCACTCGAGTCGTCGTACTTCGTGGGTACGGCGTACCTACATGCCGATCGAGCCTGTCAACGGCTCGTGACAGGCCCGGATCGGCGTGATGTCGCTGGTGTTACGTCACACCTCGGCGTAGCTGAGCTGCGGCTTCGCCTCGGAGGTCGCCGTGGTGACGGGTACCCGGGGAGCCGTACGACGAAGGTATACGGCCCAGGTGACCCCGAAGCAGACCGCGTAGAAGGCGAGGAAGGCGACGAACGCCCCGGTGCCCGAGCCGTAGGAGAGGAAGGACTGGCGGAAGGCGAGGTTGATGCCGACACCGCCGAGCGCGCCCACCGCGCCGATCAGGCCCATGGAGGCCCCGGAGAGCCGCCGCCCGTACGCCGCCGCCTGCTCACCCTCCAGCCCCTTGGCCAGGGCCTTGGTCTGGAAGATGCCCGGGATCATCTTGAACGTCGAGCCGTTGCCGAGGCCGCTGAGCACGAACAGCACCACGAACGCCCCGGTGAACAGCGCCAGCGACTTCTCCATGGAGGCACCGATCAGGACCGCCGTCGCGACGCCCATACCGACGTAGTTCCACAGGCTGATCTTCGCGCCGCCGTACCGGTCGGCGAGCCAGCCGCCGACGGGCCGGATGAGGGAGCCGAGCAGCGGGCCGAGGAAGGTGACGTACGCGGCCTGCAGGGGCGTGCGGCCGAACTGGTTCTGCAGGACCTGGCCGAAGGCGAAGCTGTAGCCGATGAAGGAGCCGAAGGTACCGATGTAGAGGATCGACATGATCCACGTGTGGGCGTCCCGCGCGGCGTCCTTGGCGGCACCGGTGTCGTTCTTGACGTTCTCCAGGTTGTCCATGAACAGCGCGGCCATGACGGCGGCCACGACGATCAGCGGGATGTAGATCCCGAGCAGCACGCGCGGCCCACCGCCGGCGCCGATGATCGCGAGCGCGGCCAGCTGGATCACCGGCACGCCGATGTTGCCGCCGCCCGCGTTCAGGCCGAGGGCCCAGCCCTTCTTGCGCAGCGGGAAGAAGGCGTTGATGTTGGTCATCGAGGAGGCGAAGTTGCCGCCGCCGACACCGGCCAGCAGACCGACGAGCAGGAACGTGGAGAAGGAGGTCCCGGGCTTCATCACGGCGAACGCGGCGATGGTCGGGATCAGCAGGAGGCTCGCGGAGATGATCGTCCAGTTCCGCCCGCCGAAGATCGCAACGGCGAACGTGTAGGGGACGCGGACGACGGCGCCGACCAGCGTGACCATCGAGGTCAGCATGAACTTGTCGGCGGGGGTCAGCCCGTACTCCGGGCCCATGAACAGCACCAGCACGGACCACAGGGTCCAGATCGAGAAGCCGATGTGTTCGGACAGCACGGAGAAGAAGAGGTTCCGGCGGGCGACCTTCTCCCCGGTCTCGTTCCAGAACGTCTCGTTCTCCGGATCCCAGTGCCGGATCCAGCGTCGGCCCCTGCTCGGGGGTGCGGGTGCCGTGCCAGGGCCTGTCATGACGCCTCCACTGTGCTCCGGGACTCGGTCGTACTTCCGGTGACTGATCCGAAGGTAGGGAGGGCGCGTTTCCTGCCTGTGGCAGCGGGTGACCGCGAGGGAACTTTGCTCTCACCCCGCGCTCGGGCGGGATGAGAGGTTCCGGGAGGTTTCCGCGTCAGTGCTGCGGGGGCTGCCAGTGGGGATTCTGCTGGGGGTGGGGCTGGGGCTGCGGCGGCTGGGGCTGGTGGTACGGCTGGCCGTACGGACCCGGGGGCTGCGCCGCATAGGGGCCGGGCGCGGGCTGACCCGGGTACGGGGCCTGCGCGGGCTGACCGCCGTAGGGAGACGGGGCGGGCTGACCCGGGTACGGGGCCTGCGCGGGCTGACCGCCGTAGGGAGGCGGGGCGGGCTGACCCGGGTACGGGGCCTGCGCGGGCTGTCCTGGATACGGCCCGGGCGCGGGCTGGGCGTACGGCCCGGGCGGCTGCTGCCCGTAGGCCGGCTGCGGCGTTCCCGTCGCCGGACCCGGCCGACCCGGCACGGCCCCGCCGTACGGCCCGCCCGCGAACGGATTGCCCTGCCCGGGCGGCTGTGCCCCCGGCGGCAGATACCGCAACCGCCCGGTCTCGTCCTGCACCGGTGTGAAGCCCGCCGCCTGAAGCCGGGCCGCGAACTTGGCGTTGCGCTTGCGCGTCACCAGCAGGCCGATGCCGAAGACCGCCATGAGCAGCAGCCACACCACACCGGCCGCGACGAAGTCGGTGGACCGCCCCCCGAAGCGGAAGGCGAGGATCACACAGCCGACGGTGACGCCCAGGGCCCCGTAGCCCATGCGCTTCTCGGCGTTCTTGCCGGTGAGGTCGAAGTTGATGCGGGCCTTGAGCAGTTCGAAGGCGTCGGGCACGAGCGGCGGCAGGGAGACACCGTCGGCCGCGTTGGGGTACTGCGCCCAGTTCTGCCCGGCCCGGGCCCGGGCCTGGGGGCTCGGGTCGGGCAGGATCAGCATGGTGAGCGCGCCGTTGCGGCCGCTGCTCTGGCGGACGTCGGCGTACTCGTAGCCGAACTGCTGGGCGACGAAGGCCAGCCGGGCGAGCTTCTTCACGGACGCCATCGGGCTGGTGAGCTCGACCGGTTCCCCACTCGCCATCAGCCGCAGCATCTTCTGCATCTGCCGCTTACTCATCCCACCGCTCCCCCGGGTCACTTCGTTCACAAGCGCAACCCAGGCAGTTTTCCACACCGGGAGAGCCCCGAGGAACGGGGTCCCGTCAAGCGGAACGGGGCCCCATCCCGTCAGGCGGAACGGGGGCCCCTCAGGCGAACCGGGGTCCGGTCAGGCGCGCCTCCGGCCCCCACGCGCTTTCGCCCGGGACTCCCCCGTCGGCCACAACCGCGGCCTCTGCTTGGCCGCCAGGTCCTCCGCCCAGCCGAAGGCCACGATGCAGCAGCCGATGAGGATCCAGACCAGGACCAGCACCGGCCAGATGCTCTCCAGCAGCCCAGGCACGTTCTGTTCCAGCAGGGGGAAGCCCCACAGCTGGTCCCAGAGGGTGGCGGCGATCAGGATGCAGGTGTTGTGCCACAGGTAGATGGTCACGGCCCGGGAGTTGAGCAGCGTGATCGTCCCCGCGAAGGCGCGCAGCCGGCGCGGCCACTCCGTCCAGGACGGGCTGAGGTGCAGCAGCAGGATCACCGTGCCGAAGGACCACAGGGCCTGGGCGAGCGGCATGCTGTCGAGGTCGTTGCCGGTGCCGAAGTCGTGGTGCAGGGCGTACCAGAGGCCGGCCAGGGCGATGACGGGTGCGACGGACGGCACGACGTAGCGCGGCAGCCGCCGCAGGATGCCCTCCTGGTGGGCCATGCCGAGGATCCAGCAGGCGCCGAAGGTGGAGAAGTCCGTGAGCGCCGAGGGGATCCGCTCGCCGGGCAGCGTGATCCAGCCCTGCTCGAAGGCGACGGCCAGGGCGATCGGCATGAGGATCGTGAGGACCGGCAGGGCGCGCAGGGCCTTCAGCAGCACCGGGGAGAGCAGGACGTACCAGAGGTAGGCGCGGATGTACCAGAGCGGGCCCGCCAGGTCCGCGGCCCAGTTCTCGCCGATGAAGCCGTGGATGCCGGGCAGCCCCTCCGCGTAGGGCGGGTCGCTGAGCGGGACGATCCAGAAGGTGAGGTGGAGCAGCCACCAGCCGGGGTGCCCGTCCTCGTCCGGGCCCCAGCCCTGGAGGACCATGCCGGTGACGCCGACGACGCCGAGCAGCCACAGCGGCGGCAGCAGCCGGCGCATCCGGCCGCGGATCACCTGCACGGCCGGGCGCTTCAGCGAGCGGGCCATGAGGTTCCCGGCGAGCGCGAACATCACGCCCATGGACGGGAACACCAGCGGCAGCCAGGCCCAGCCCGTCAGGTGGTACAGCACGACACGGAACAGGGCGAGGGCGCGCAGCAGGTCGAAGTACCGGTCGCGGCCGGGCTTCTTGGCGGCGGCCGGCTCCTGCGGGGCGGCCTCGGTGACGGGAGTCGCGTGCGTGGTCATCCGACCGGCCTCCCGTCCATCTGCGGCCGGGACGCGGGGGACCCGCCCCCGGGCAGGCCCACCGCGCCGGTGCGCCGCAGCTTCTGCCAGCGCAGCCGGCCGCCGGTGAGGGCGGTGATCCAGGACTGGAGCAGCACGACGTACATGAGCTGGCGGTAGAGGATCTGCTGGAGCGGGAGTGAGATCAGGTGGGTCATACGTTCCTTGTCCAGGTGGAACGCGTAGGCCGCGCACACCCCTTGTACCGCGAGGACGCCCAGCCAGGCGCCGATGGTCTTCTCCGTGGGGCCGAACACCAGCCCGTACAGCAGGAACACGTCGATCAGCGGGGCCAGCAGCGGCGCCACGACCATGAACATCGAGACCAGCGGCATGCCCACCCGGCCGAAGCGGCCCGAGGGGCCCCGCTCGACGATGGACCGGCGGTGCTTCCAGACGGCCTGCATGGTGCCGTACGACCAGCGGTAGCGCTGGGACCACAGCTGCTGGACGGACTCCGGGGCCTCGGTCCAGGCGACGGCCTTCTCGGCGTACACCACGTGCCAGCCGTCCCGGTGCATGGCCATGGTGATGTCGGTGTCCTCGGCGAGCGTGTCGTCGCTCATGCCGCCGACGCGTTCCAGTGCGCTGCGCCGGAACGCCCCGACCGCGCCGGGGATGGTGGGCATGCAGCGCAGCACGTCGTACATGCGGCGGTCGAGGTTGAAGCCCATCACGTACTCGATGTGCTGCCACGCGCCGATGAGCGAGTCGCGGTTGCCGACCTTGGCGTTGCCCGCGACGGCGCCGACGCGCGGGTCGCCGAAGGGCTGGACGAGTTCGCGGACGGTGGTCGGTTCGAAGACGGTGTCGCCGTCCATCATCACGATCAGGTCGTACGTGGCGTTGGCGATGCCCCGGTTGAGGGCGGCGGGCTTGCCCGCGTTGAGCTGGCGGACGACCCGTACGCCGGGCAGGCCGAGGTTCTCGACGATGCGGGCGGTGCCGTCGCTGGAGCCGTCGTCGATGACCAGCACCTCGACGGGGTGGTCGCTGGCGACGAGGGAACGGACCGTCTGCTCGATGCACTTGGCCTCGTTGTAGGCGGGCACGAGGACGGAGACCGGTTCCGTGATGGGGTCGCCCCAGCGGAAGCCGCGGCGCCGCACCCGGCGGGCGTGCGCCACGGAGAGGATCAGCATCAGCCCGAGACGCCCGAAGACCAGCACGCCGACGACGGCGAGACCGGCGACGAGCACCCCGGTCACGTTCTCGGAGGCCTGCACCAGGAACACCCACGCCTCCCCCTTCAGCGACTCCAGCCCGGCGACCGGGGTGTGCGCGCTGGGGGCGTCGAGTGCGCCGGTGAGGGTGTGGAAGCGGTAGCCCTTGGCCTGCAGCCCGGAGACGTACCGGTCGAGGGCGGCCACGGTCTGGGAGCGGTCACCACCGGAGTCGTGCATCAGCACGATGGCGCCGTGACCGTTCTTCGGCGTGGCGTTGCGGATGATCTGCCCGGCCCCGGGCCTGCGCCAGTCCTCGCTGTCGGTGTCGTTGACGATGGTGATGTAGCCCTTGCTGCCGATGTACTCGGTGACCGGCCAGGAGTTGTTGTCCATGTTCTGGGCGAACGACGAGTAGGGCGGGCGGAACAGCGAGGTGCGGATTCCGGCGGCGCCGGCGAGGGCGAGCTGGTTCTGTGACAGTTCCCAGTCGACCCGGCTCTTGCTCTGCAGGGACAGGTCGGGGTGGTTGAAGGTGTGCAGCCCGATCTCGTGGCCCTCGTCGACCATGCGCTGGACGAGGTCCGGGTAGCGGGAGGCCATGGTGCCGGTGATGAAGAAGACGGCGCGGGCGTCGTGCTTCTTCAGCACGTCGAGGACCTTGGGCGTCCACATCGGGTCGGGACCGTCGTCGAAGGTCAGCACCAGCTCGTGGTCGGGGAGGTCCAGGCTGGTCGCCTTCCCGCCGCGGGTGTCGATGACCGGGCCGCCCTTGAGGATGTCCTTCGGGACGCGGTCGTTCGCGGTGGGCGGTCCGACGCGGTGGTCGGCGAGGACCTCGCTGTGCACGTAGCCGCGCAGCATGAGCATCGCCCCCAGCGCGACGAGCACGAGCAGGGGCAGCAACAGACGCATGGGCAGGCGCCGGCGCCTGGAGCCGCCAGGGGCTCGGGACGCGCGCCCGGAACGGCGAGTACGGGATGCCATGGGTGGTGGTACTCCGGGTGGTGCGGGATGGGGTGGTACGGGGACGGGCGGACGGGGCGGGCGGACGGTGTGGTGGGAACGGGCCCGGCCGGCGGGGACGTCGCGGTTGCGCGTCCGTCGCACCGGCGGACCGGTCGGTCGGAGCGGCCGGCCTCGATCGAGAGGCGGCCCTGCCGGCCCGAAGAGCCGGACTCCCAGGGCCGGCCGGGGCGGCCGGGGCCGGTGGGAAGCACTTGGCCGTGGCCGGATGGGCGGTGGTGCGGGTGCCTGGCCGGATGGGCGGATGGTGCGGGTGTCTGGCCGGACGGGCGATGGTGCGGTGCCCGGTCGAACAGACGGTGGTTGCGGTGCCGGATGGGCGGTGGTGCGGTGCCCGGCCGGATGGGCGGTGGTGCGGTGCCCGGCCGGATGGGCGGTGGTGCGGTGCCCGGCCGGACGGGCGGGTGGAGCGGGTGCCTGGCCGGATGAGCGATGGTGCTCCGACCAGCCGAACGGGCGGGTGGTGCGGTGCCCGGTCGAACAGACGGTGATGCTGCGCCCGACCGAACAGGCGATCCTGCGATGCCCGGACGGAAGGACTTGTGCGGCGCCCGGAGCGGCGGGCGCCGCTTCGCGGCGCGGTCCGGGCAGCGTCGCGGTTCAGGCGACGACGCGGTCCGGACGGCGACGCGGTCTAGGCCGCGGCGGGCGTCTCGGCGACGGGCTGCGGCTCGGCCGGGCCCTCCGCGACGGTGCCGCCGTCGCCGCCGGTGCCCGTCGTCTCCGTGGGCGCGGCCGTGGGCTCGCCCGTCGGTGTCGGGTCGGTGGGCGGCGTGCTCGGCGGGTCCGCCGGTTTGGTCGGGGCCGGGTCGGTGGCCTTGCCGCCCGGCGCCGGGGTGGTCCGGGTCGCGGTCGGCGAGGGCTTGGCGGACGTGCCGGGACGGTCGGGGCCGGCCGTGGCACCGGGTGCGGCGGCGCTGGGGCCGGGCGCCGGTGCCGTGGCCCCGCCGGTCGCCGGTGCGCTGCCCGGCGCGGTGACGCCGGTGCCCCCGGCCTCTCCGGCCTCTTCGGTCGGAGCCGACTCGGCGGTCAGCGGCGGGCTGTCGACCTGCCCGGCCGGCGGGTTGTCGTCCTTGGTCGGCACGGGCAGCCAGGGGGCGTTGGAGTTGCCTGACAGCAGCGTGGCGACGATGACGACGGCGTAGACCCCGCAGGCCAGGGCGACGGCCATGCCGATGCGGCGGTAGCGGCGGCTGCGGCGGCCGGACTCGTCGACGAAGACGGGCCGGTCGGCGGCGGCCTCGGCGCCCGGGCCCTCCTTCACCTGCCTCAGGAAGCCCTCCCCGAGCTGCACGGCGTCGAGCTGGACCGTGACCTCGTGCGGATCGTGGGCTTGCCCGTCCGCCTCGGGGGCGTGCCCCTCCGCCTCGGGGGCGTGCCCGGACGGGCTTGCCTCCTCCCGCTCCTGCCAGGGGTCGCGGACCGCGGTCCGGCTCCCCGGTTCCGGGGCGCGCGAATCGGCCTCGCCGTCACTCTGGCGGGGGATGCCGCGCAGTATCTCCGTCCCGGTGGGCAGCCCGTGGCCGGTCGCCCGGACATCACGGCCGGGGAAGACCTGCGTCGCTCTTCTGTCCCGGGCTCTGCCGTCCGGCCGGAGCTCTCCGGTTGCCGTAGCGGCCTCGGGCCACTCGGGTTGGGCGTCTTCTCGCCACTCTTTCACGCGCACGCACTTCCCCCCACGGGATGGTTCAGGTGCGCTTGACGACCTGAGCACCCGCCGTCGGACCGGGCCCCCACCCGTCCGAACGCCCCCTCGTACCACACCGTGCTCAGGCGTCGAATGTAGCGCACGCGCAGGTTCTGTGTGGGCGCCGTGACGAATCGTGTCAGCCGTGAGACGCCATGAGGACATCGTCTCCGGCCGGTGTCCAGCTGCCCGCGGGCCTGCGCAGCCACCCCATTTCCGCCGCCAGGCGGGCTGCGGCCCGGCGCAGCGCGTCGAGCGCGGGGTGGGTCAGGCCTCTGCGCCACACCAGCGAAACGGGGGACAGAGGGACGGGGTCGACCAGGGGCCGCACCACCGTCGACGCAGGCGCCGGGAACCCCACGACGGCCAGGATCGGGTTGCGCGTTCTGGCCATGATCCGCTGGAACTCCTCCTCTCCTATGGCCAGCGGGGCGGGTGGCGCGATTTCGATGCCGCGCCCTTCGAAGAGCAGCCGCGCGAGGCCGGTCCACTCCGGCGTACGCGGGTTGCCGGCGCCCGCGTAGACGCTCTCGCCGGCCAGCTCGGCGAGCGGCACGGACTCCCACGCGGCCAGCCGGTGGTCCTCGGGCAGGACGACCGCCATCGGCTCGAACCGCACGGGCTGGTGGTCGAGCCCGGCCCGCAGTGCCGGGTCCAGCCCGGCGAACCGTCCGAACGACGCGTCCAGCCGGCCGGCCAGCAGTTCACCGGCGGCGCCGGTCAGGCCGCTCTCGTAGCGGGCCATCAGCTCCTGGTGAGGGGCGAGTTCACGTGCCTCGTGCAGCACCCGGCGGGGTGTGGCCAGGCCCGGGGAGTTGAGGTCGACCAGCAGCGGCCGGGCCTGGTGGAAGGCGGCGAGCAGCTCGTCCTGCGCGTGGAGCACCCGGCGGGCGTGCGGCAGCAGCCGTTCCCCGTCCGGGGTGAGCGTCACCTGCCGGGTGGTCCGCACGAACAGCTCGGTCCCCAGCTCCCGTTCCAGCCGCCGCACGTCCCGGCTGAGCGCCTGCTGAGCCACGTGCAACCGCATCGCCGCCCGTGTGAAGTGCAGTTCCTCGGCCACGGTGACGAAGCCACGCAGCAGTCGGGGGTCGAGGTGGGCGGTCATGCGGTGAACCTACAGCGGCGGGGACCGCCGGGGATCAGAGGATCAAGAGCCGGGCTTCTTCCCGGGCGTCTCTCCCTCGCCGGCCCGGACCTCCGCGTGGTTCACGCCCTCCGCCCCCTTCCGGCCGTCCGCCGACGGAGCCTGCCCCACCCGGTGCCGAGGTGCCGACCGCATCGGCGGCCTGGTCAGCGTGATCTGGCGGATGACCTGCTGGAAGCACGCCAGGGCGGCGAGGCCGGGCAGGGCGGCCGCCGCGGTGCCGAGGACCGTCCGGGGTGCCTGGACGACGCACAGCAGGACGGCGATGGAGGAGAAGACCAGGACCACGCACCAGGAGTGCACGGCACGGCGCTGGTGCAGCGCGGCCCGCAGGACGGACAGGGAACCCACCAGCCAGGGCCCGTACACCAGCAGGGGCCACCAGGTGCGCAGGCCCCTCGCCGCGGGGGACACGGCGACCAGGCGCAGGGGGTCGTAGGCGACCATGCCGCTCAGGAGGCTCACCGCCAGACCGATGACGGCCGCGAGGGCGGCGACGAGGAAGCTGGTGGTGCGGAGCACGCCCGGGGCCTTGCGGGTCCGGACCTTGCGGTGCCGCCGGGGGACCTCCCGCACGGGTGGCAGTTCCTCGGTGATGTCCTGGAGCCGCCGCATGTGGGTGCCCTGGGCGGGCGCGGGTGCGGGGTCCGGGTCCGGGGCCCGGTCCTCGTCGCGGGGGGCGGGGATCCTCGCCGCCTGCTCCCCGAGGGCCTCCTCGAGGATGAACGCCAGTTCCTCGGCGGGGTCCCAGGTCGGGTCCGGCGGGGTCAGTGGAGTGATGAAATCCCGGGCCGGAGCCCGATGCCGGCCGGTGCCCTCTACTTTGTCGTACACGGCGCGCCCCGACTATTCCGCGAGCGCGAAAGCAGGCCAATCCGTCGCACTGATCCACCGTCGTGCGAGATCCTTTTCCAGCGTGCTCATGGCGTCGATGAAATCCCGCAGAAGCGACTCCGTCACCTGCAACGTGACCGGGCAACCCCCTCTGGTGAGCGTCCCGTTGACGGTCGCCGACGAGTGCGCTGGAGCGGGAATGTAGGTGTACGGGCCGAGCGTTACCGCCCACCCGTCTTTCCTGGTCGCCTCGGTCATGTACCGACTAACCGTCGCCCCACTTCGGCGGATGCGCGGCAAACGAGTGAAGGATTTTCCCGAATGAGCATCTTTTCCACGCGCCATGAGGAGTATTAGGAATCTCCATATCCCTGTATGAAGAACAGCGAGCGAACCTTTTTCGCCATGACCTTTTCGGCCGCACCCGCGCGATTCACAACCCAGGTGCGTGACTGCGCACGGAACAGGTGTTGGACCGCCCGATCACCCCCGGGCGACGGTTGACGCATGCCGCAACTCTCCCCGTACCGCCGCCTGTTCCGCCTCCCCGGCGCCCGTGCCTTCACGGCCGGGAACCTGCTCGCCCGCCTGCCGATGGGCATGTTCAGCGTCAGCGCGGTCATGATGATCGCCGGGACCCGGGGCTCCTACGCCCTCGCCGGTGCCGTCACGGCGACGGGACTCGCGGCGACCGCCCTGGTCGCACCGTGGACCGCCCGGCTCGTCGACCGGCACGGCCAGGCCCGTGTGGCCCTGCCCGCCACGGTGATCGCCGTCCTCGGCTCCCTCTCCCTGCTGCTGTGCGTGCGCCACGACGCCCCCGACTGGACCCTGTTCGCCTCCTACGCCGCCACCGCCACGACCCCCAACACCGGCGGCATGTCCCGGGCCCGCTGGGCACATCTGCTGGCCGGCGACGCGAAGGCACTGCACACCGCCAACTCCTTCGAGCAGGCGGCGGACGAACTGTGTTTCATGCTGGGCCCGGCGCTCGCGGCCTTCCTGTGCGGGACGTTCTTTCCCGAGGCGGGCACCCTCGTGGGCGCGGCGCTGCTGCTGGCCGGCATGGTTCTGTTCACGACCCGGCGCGCGACGGAGCCCCCGGTCCGCGCGCACCCACCCGGAAGGGCGCCCCTGCGCGCCCCCGGCATCCCCCCGCTGCTCGCGGTCTGCCTGGCGATGGGCGGCGTCTTCGGCGCGACGGAGGTCGTCACGCTCGCCTTCGCCGACGCGCAGGGGCGGCAGTCGGCGGCCGGAATCGTGCTCGCGCTCCAGGCGGCGGGCTCCTGCGTGGCGGGCCTGCTGTACGGCGCCGTGAAGCCCGCCGGTCCGGCCGCGGCCCGGCTGCCCTGGTGCGTGGCGGCGATGGCGGCACTGTTGACCCTGCCGCTGCTGGCCGCGTCCCTCACCGGTTCGCTCCTGCTGCTGGCAGCCGCGCTGCTGGTCGCCGGGATGGCGACGGCCCCGACGATGGTGACGACCATGACGCTGGTCCAGGAGCGCACTCCCGAGGGCAGGCTGAACGAGGGCATGACCCTCGCCGTGACCGGCCTGCTCGGCGGCATCGCCTGCGGCAGCGCGATCGGCGGCTGGACGGTCGAGCGCCTCTCTCCGACGGCGGGTTACGTGGTCCCGGTGGTGGCGGCGGGCATGGCCCTGACGTTGTCCCTGCGCAGACCTTCGAATCGCTTCACCGAGTGCCTCGCACCCCATTGACGCCCTCACGTCCCCCCGCATACGTTCGATCGTCGAAGCGCTTCGACTTCGTGCGCCGGGAGAGTGTCGTGCGCCGGGAGAGTAGGGACCCCACATGAAGTTCACCGACGGCTACTGGCTCCTGCGCGAGGGCGTCACCGCGGCCCATCCGGCCCAGGCCCTCGACGTCACCGAGTCGGACGGCGCCCTGGAGATCCACGCCCCGACCCGGCCCGTCCGCTCCCGTGGCGACCTGATGACCGGCCCGGTCCTCACGGTCCGGGCACACACCCCCATGCCCGGCGTCATCGGCCTGACCCTGACGCACTTCACCGGTGGCGAGCCCCGCGGCCCCGAGTTCGAGCTCACGGCGTCGGACACCTCCGCGGAGATCTCGTACGACGACGAGCACGCGACCCTGACCTCCGGCGACCTGTCGGTCCGGCTGGCCCGGGGCGGCCCCTGGCACGTCGAGTTCCGCGCGCACGGCCGCACGCTCACCAGCAGCGGCCACAAGAACACGGGCATCATGACGGACGCCTCCGGCGCGCACCACCTGCGCGAACAGCTGGTCCTCAACGTCGGCACGTCCGTCTACGGCCTCGGTGAGCGCTTCGGCCCGCTGGTGAAGAACGGGCAGGTCGTCGACATCTGGCAGTCCGACGGCGGCACATGCAGCGAACAGGCCTACAAGAACGTGCCCTTCTACCTCACGGACGCGGGCTACGGCGTCTTCGTCGACCACCCGGGCCGGGTGTCCTTCGAGGTCGCCTCGGAGGTGGTCTCCCGGGTGCAGTTCAGCGCGGAGACCCAGGAGCTGACGTACTACGTCATCCACGGCCCGACCCCGAAGGACATCCTGCGCAGGTACACGGCCCTGACCGGCCGCCCGGCCCTGCCGCCCGCCTGGTCGTTCGGCCTGTGGCTGTCGACGTCGTTCACCACCTCGTACGACGAGGAGACGGTGACCTCCTTCATCGACGGCATGCGGGAGCGTGAACTGCCGCTGTCCGTCTTCCACTTCGACTGCTTCTGGATGCGCGAGCACAACTGGTGCGACTTCCGGTGGGATTCCCGCGTCTTCCCCGACCCGGAGGGCATGCTGGCCCGGCTGAAGGCCCGTGACCTGCACGTCTCCGTCTGGATCAATCCGTACATCGCCCAGCGCTCGCCGCTGTTCGCCGAGGGCAAGGCGCTCGGGCATCTGCTGAAGCGCCCGGACGGCTCGGTCTGGCAGTGGGACATGTGGCAGCCCGGAATGGCCCTGGTCGACTTCACGTCACCGGCCGCCCGCGACTGGTACGCCGCCAAGCTGGAAACGCTGCTCGCGCAGGGCGTCGACTGCTTCAAGACCGACTTCGGTGAACGGGTGCCCCTCGACGTCGTCTGGTCCGACGGCTCGGACCCGGAGGGGATGCACAACTACTACACGTACCTGTACAACCGCACGGTCTTCGAGGTGCTGCGCAAGCACCGCGGTGAGCGGGAGGCCGTGCTCTTCGCCCGTTCCGCGACCGCGGGGAGCCAGCAGTTCCCCGTGCACTGGGGCGGCGACTGCGAGGCGACCTACGAGTCGATGGCGGAGTCGCTGCGCGGCGGCCTGTCCCTCGGCCTGTCGGGATTCGGCTTCTGGAGCCATGACATCGGCGGCTTCGAGGGCACCCCCACCCCCGCCCTGTTCAAGCGCTGGCTGGCCTTCGGACTGCTCTCCTCGCACAGCCGCCTGCACGGCAGCAGCTCCTACCGGGTGCCCTGGCAGTTCGACGAGGAGTCGGTCGACGTGGCCCGCCACTTCACCCGGCTGAAGCTCCGCCTCATGCCCTACCTGTACGAGACGGCCCGCACGGCTCACACCGAGGGCCTGCCCATGATGCGTGCGATGGTGCTGGAGTTCCCGGACGACCCGGGGTGCGCGCACCTGGAACGGCAGTACATGCTCGGCCCGGACCTGCTGGTCGCCCCGGTGTTCAGCGACGAGGGCGACGTCACGTACTACGTCCCCGAGGGCACCTGGACACACTTCCCGACCGGCGGCACGGTGACCGGCCCGCGCTGGGTGCGGGAGCACCACGGCTTCCTGAGCGCGCCGCTGCTGGTCCGGCCCGGCGCGGTGATCCCGGTCGGCGCGCGGGACGACCGCCCGGACTACGACCACGCCGACGGGGTGACGCTGCGGGCGTACGGTCTGCGGCCCGGCGACGAGGTGACGGTGCCGGTCGGGGGCGTGACCTTCACGGTCGTTCGCCAGGGGAACACCCTGCGGGCGACGTGCGACGCCCCGGCGGCCGCCTGGAGCCTGGCCGCGGGCGACCGCGAGGTCCAGGCCGCGCCCGGCACGGGCCTCCTCGCGCTGGATCTCGGCTGATGGTCAAGATCACGGACGTGGCTCGGCGGGCCGGGGTCTCCCCCAGCACCGTCTCCTACGCGCTGAGCGGCAAGCGCCCGATCTCCGACGAGACCCGGCGACGCGTCGAGGCGGCCGCCCGCGACCTGGGCTACCGCCCTCACGCGGCCGCCAGGGCCCTGGCCGACGGCGTACCGAACGTCCTGGCCCTGGCGGCTCCGCTCCGCGCCGGTGTGCACGTCCCGGTGGTGATGAGGCTGGTGGTGTCGGTGGTGACGACGGCCCGGGCGCACGACCACGACGTCCTGCTCCTCACCCAGGAGGAGGCCGAGGAGGGCCTGAGCCGCGCCGTGCACACGGCTTCGGTGGGCGGGCTGCTGCTGACGGACGTGGAACTCCACGACCCCCGCCTCCCTCGGCTCCGCTCCCTGGACCGCCCGTCGGTCCTGATCGGTGTCCCGGCGCACGCATACGGCCTGACCTGCGTCGACCTCGACTTCCGGGCGGCGGGCGAGGCATGCGTGGAGCATCTGGCGGAGCTGGGCCACCGCACGGTCGCCCTGGTGGGCTCGCCCCCGGAGGTCTACCTCCGCAAGACGGCCTACGCCCACCACCTCATGCACGGCTTCACCACGGCCGCCACCCGTCACGGCCTGGCCTCGTCCGTCCACCCGGGCGACCCCGACCCCGCCACGGCCCCGGGGCTCGCCGAGCGGCTGCTCCACGAGCACCCCGCCCTCACCGCCGTAATCGTCCACAACGAACCTCTCCTGGCCCCCTTGATCGCCGCCTTCGAGCATCTCGGCCTGCGCATCCCCGCCGACCTCTCCGTCATGGCCGTCTGCGCCGACGACCTGGCGACGACGCCCCGTGTCCCGGTCACGTCGGTGTCCCTGCCGGCCGACGAGCTGGGCGCCCACGCGGTGGACCTCCTGATACGGAAGCTGCACGGCACCCCCGTACGGGAGACGACGCTTCTTGCGCCCCGGCTGACGGAACGGGCGAGCACGGCACGCCGGACGGCATGACAAAGGCCCCGCCGCAGATAAGCGACGGGGCCTTTGCCCACATGGGATGAGTGGAGATGGCGGGAATCGAACCCGCGTCCAACGGTGCGGAATCAGGGCTTCTCCGTGTGCAGTTCGCTGTGATTTTCTCGGCCCCGGCGATCACGCGAACAAGTCGCCGACGGGCCCAGTCACTGTTTGATTTCCCATCGAGCCCCGTGACCGGGCTCGATGGTTTAGTTCCCTAGATTATGCCAGGATCCGGGTCGGGAACGCTCCCGGGCTGACACCCATTAAGGGTCCTTCACTCACTGCTTATTAGGCAGCGAGGGCGAAGGACTGGGAATCGCGCTTGGTAGTGGCGATTATTTTTTGCGACATATGGTTTACGAGATCATTGCCGCTTCCTCGACACGCTTCCCCTGCTTCGACAGCCGCTGTCGAAACCGATCATCCCCATGTTGTGTTGACAATCCCTCCGGAGAGGGGCGCGCACCCGCTGTGGGGTGCAGTGACCATCGTACGTGACCAACGCGGGTCGGTGCCAGCGTATTCCCTACGCCCCGCGCTGCTTGCGCCGCACCGACGCGATCGCGCGGTCGGTCTCCCTGCGGTCCTGCTTCTCACGGAGCGTCTGGCGCTTGTCGTACTCCTTCTTGCCCTTCGCCAGCGCGATCTCGACCTTGGCCCGGCCGTCCTTGAAGTACAGCGCGAGGGGCACGATGGTGTGGCCCGTCTCGCCCGACTTCGACTCCAGCTTGTCGATCTCGGCGCGGTGCAGCAGCAGCTTCCGCTTGCGCCGGGCGCTGTGGTTGGTCCACGTGCCCTGGCTGTACTCCGGCACGTGGACGTTGTGCAGCCACGCCTCGTTCCCGTCCAGCTGCACGAAGCCGTCCACCAGCGACGCCCGTCCCTGGCGCAGGGACTTCACCTCCGTCCCGGTGAGGACCAGGCCGGCCTCGTAGGTGTCGATGATGAGGTAGTCGTGCCGCGCCTTCTTGTTCTGCGCGATCAGCTTGCGCCCTTTTTCCTTAGCCATAGTGCCGCCATTTTCGCACTACGGAGGGGTCCTGCGGAAAGTCGATTACGAGGGGCTCGCGAGGCCCCGCAGTACGGCCTGGGCCCGCTGGAGGGCATCTTCGCCGGTCTCCAGGTCGGGCGTGATGCCCCGGCCGTCGACCCCGCGGCCGGAGGGGGTGCGGTAGTGCCCGACGGTGAGCTCCGCGACGGAGCCGTCGGGCAGCCGGCTCGGCATCTGGACCGAGCCCTTGCCGAAGGTGCGGGAGCCCACGACGAGCGCCCGCCCACGGTCCTGCACGGCACCGGTGAGCAGCTCGGCCGCGCTCATCGTCCCGCCGTCGACCAGCGCGACCAGGGGCCTCGTGGTGTCCCCGCCGGACTCGGCGTGCAGGGCGCGCTGCTCGCCCTCGACGTCGTAGGTGGCGACCAGGCCGCCGTCGAGGAAGGCGGAGGCGGCGGTCACGGCCTCGGTGACCAGGCCACCGGAGTTGCCGCGCAGGTCCAGCACGATCCCGGCGCCGGGCGGGGACTGCCGGACGGCTTCACGGACCTGGCGGCCGGAGCCCTTGGTGAAGGTGGCGACCTTGATGACGGTGACCCGGCCGGCGAGCTCGCGCACGGTGACGGAGTCCGTGGACAGCTGGGCCCGGCGCAGGGTCTCGGTCCACGCGCGGTTGCCGCGCTCCAGGCCGAGGCGGACGGCGGTGCCCGCGGGGGCGTCCTTGGCGTCCCCGCGCAGTAAGGAGACGACCTCCGTGACGGGACGGCCGTCGGTCTTCTCGCCGTCGACGCTGCGCAGCAGGTCTCCGGGGCGGATCCCGGCGGTCGCGGCGGGCGAGCCGGCGCGCACCTTCGTCACCTCGATACGGCCGTCCCGTTCGCTGCGGGCCCACAGGCCGACGCCGGTGTACTGGCCGTCGAGGGACTCCTCGAACTCCTCGTACTCACCCCGGGAGTAGACGGCGCCCCAGCGGTCACCGCTGCGGCTGACGGCGCGCTTGGCGGCCTGGATCGGGGACTTGCCGTCGGCCATGGCCTCCTCGGCCGCCCTGGCGACGTCCGCGTGGCGCCCGGCCGGTCCGGCCGAACGAGCCTCGTCCCGGGCGGACTTACCCTCGCCCTGCGGCAACGCCCCGGTGGCCGCACCGGCGACGAGCACGCTCGCGAACACCAACGTCAGGGCGGCCCCGCGACGGATGCGACGGGGCTGACAGAACGGGTCACGACCTGACATGCCGGTGAGTCTAGGACAAGCGGAAGGGCCGTACGGCCGGTTGACCGCACGGCCCCTCTTGGCATGCGTCACACCTTCAAGTACTTGCGCAACGCGAAGAACGCGGCCAACGCGGGCATCAGAAGGCTCGTCGCGAGGATGAGCGGCAGATACTTCAGCACCGCGCCCCAGCCGATGAAGTTGATCAGTGTCAGCTGGTCGGCCAGGGCCAGTCCGTGGTCGATGAGGAAGTACCGGGCGATCAGCAGGAAGCCGCACGCGAGGGTGCCGCCGATGAGTCCGGCGACCGCGGCCTCCATGATGAACGGCGCCTGGATGTAGAAGCCGGAGGCGCCGACCAGCCGCATGATGCCGGTCTCACGCCGGCGGCTGAACGCCGAGACGCGCACGGTGTTGACGATCAGCATCAGCGCGACGACCAGCATCAGCGCCATCACCGCGCGGGCGGCCCAGTTCATGCCGTTCAGCAGCTTGAAGAGGTTGTCCAGGATGCCCTTCTGGTCCTGCACGGACTGCACGCCGTCCCGGCCGTTGAAGGCGGTGGCGATGACCTGGTACTTCTCCGGGTCCTTCAGCTTGATGCGGTACGACTCCTGCATCTGGTCCGGCGTGAGGGAGCTGGCGAGCGGGGAGTCGCCGAACTGCTCCTTGTAGTGCTTGTACGCCTGGTCCTGCGACTCGTACGTGACCGCCTGGACGACGTCCATCTTGCCGAGGTCGGCCTTGATCTGCGACTTCTGGTCGTCGGTCACCGCGCCCTTGGCGCAGTTGGGGTCCGACTCGGCGTCGCTCTTGTTGCAGAGGAAGATCGAGACGTTGACCTTGTCGTACCAGTAGCCCTTCATGGTGTTGACCTGGTCGCTCATCAGGAGCGACCCGCCGAACAGGGCGAGCGACAGGGCGACGGAGACGATGACGGCGAAGGTCATCGTCAGGTTGCGGCGGAGACCGACACCGATCTCCGACAGGACGAACTGGGCGCGCATGGCGACTGGTTATGCCTTTCCGTGGATCTCGGGTGCGGTATCAGTGCTGGTAGCCGTAGACACCGCGGGCCTGGTCGCGGACGAGGCGGCCCTTCTCCAGTTCGATGACGCGCTTGCGCATCTGGTCCACGATGTTCTGGTCGTGCGTGGCCATCACCACGGTCGTGCCCGTCCGGTTGATGCGGTCGAGCAGCTTCATGATGCCGACGGAGGTCTGCGGGTCGAGGTTGCCGGTGGGCTCGTCGGCGATGAGCAGCTTGGGCCGGTTGACGAAGGCCCGCGCGATGGCGACGCGCTGCTGCTCACCACCGGACAGCTCGCCGGGCATCCGGTCCTCCTTGCCGCCGAGCCCGACGAGGTCGAGCACCTGCGGCACGGACTTGCGGATCTCGCCGCGGGACTTGCCGATGACCTCCTGCGCGAAGGCGACGTTCTCGCCGACCGTCTTGTTCGGCAGCAGGCGGAAGTCCTGGAAGACCGTCCCCAGCTGGCGCCGCATCTGCGGGACCTTCCAGTTGGAGAGGCGGGCGAGGTCCTTGCCCAGAACGTGCACCTGACCGTGACTGCACCGCTCCTCGCGGAGTATCAGCCGCAGGAAGGTGGACTTTCCGGAGCCGGAGGACCCCACGAGGAAGACGAACTCGCCCTTCTCGACCTCCAGGGAGACATCCCTGAGGGCGGGGCGGGTCTGCTTGGGGTAGACCTTGGAGACATTGTCGAATCGGATCACGGATGCACCACGGGTCGCCGGGGGTAGATGAGCGTGACCATACGCGACCCGGGTGGGGCATCGCAGTCACCGACAGTGGTTGCGCCACGGATGTGCCGTTTTATACCGAGCCCCGAGAGGCGCGGGGGGACTGTGCGTACAACCACAGAAAATGCGCAGCCGCGCGACGGCCGTCGGAACCTGGCAAAGTGGAGGGGGGAACATTCCCACCCCCACGGACGTTGGACGGGTGGAACCGGCGCAAGGAGGGCAAGCGCATGACGTACGACCGGCTGGTGTGCGCGAACTGCGCGTCCCCCGTGAACGAGGGCCGCTGCCCGGTGTGCCGCGCGAACCGCGAGCGGATGCAGCAGGAGAACTTCCTCGCCGGCCTGAACCCGATGACCCTGATCGCACTGCTGACGGTGCTGATCGCGGCGGTGGCCCTGCTGGCGCACCAGACCGCGTAGCGGCGTAGGCAGCCGCCCCCGGACACGGCCGAGGGCCCGGAGCGAATCGCTCCGGGCCCTCGGTGTTGCGCTGTGCTCACGGTCCGTGTGTCCACGGTCCGTGCGGACGCGGCTACCGTCAGGCGGCAGCCCCGCCGCGGCCGCCCACGAGGCGCGGCAGCAGACGGAAGCCGACACCGCCGGCGATCATCGTGGCGGCGCCGATCACCAGGAAGGTGGTCTGCGCGGCACCCGTCTCGGCGAGCTCCTCGCCGTTGCCCTGGGCCTGGGCCTGCGGGGCCGGGGTGGAGTCCGAGCCGATCTCGGTGAGGGAGGAGGAGCCCTCCTCCTGCGGCGAGGTGCCGCCGTCGGGGTCGGTGTTGTTGCCACCGTTGCCGTTGCCGCCGCCGGTGCCGTTCCCGTTGCCCGGGTCGGTCGGAGCGGTCGTCGGGTCCTCGGTCGGCTCGGTGGGCTCGTCCGTCGGCTCGGTCGGCTCGTCGGTGGGCTCCTCGGTCGACGGCGGGTCCGTCGGGAGGTCCGTGGGCGGGTCCGTCGGGAGGTCCGTGGGCGGGTCCGTCGGGAGCTCGGTCGGCGGGTCGGTCGGCGTCGGGGACGGCGACTCGTCGGCGCACAGGATGCCGAGCAGGCAGTCGTCGGCCTCCGTGGCGGATGCGGCGCCGGCGGCGGTCAGCGAGGCACCGGCGGCGATCACGGCGCCGGCGGCTATCCGCGCGACACGGATCCGCGTCTTCTTCGTCATATGGTTGCTACCCCCAGTAGCTCATCGTCATTAGGCAGCGCTCGGGGCTGTGCTCGACGGGGACGGCTGCGTTGAAGGGCCCCCGGTTCACATGCGCCCCAGAGACACGCATGCCGCGCTTCACCCTTCCCATTTTTCAAGAACACGTCAAGGCCGTTTACGGCTGCCATGTCCAACTACGAGAGATATGCCGGGAGTTTAAGCGTGTGAGTGTGATGTAAAACCCGGACATCCGAGCACAGAAAAGGCAACTACCGCCCCGGGGGCGGCAGTTGCCTTGTCGACAAACTTACTTCTCCTGCTGCTTGCGCCAGCGAATTCCGGCCTCGAGGAACCCGTCGATCTCGCCGTTGAAAACGGCCTCGGGGTTGCCCACCTCGAACTCGGTGCGCAGGTCCTTCACCATCTGGTACGGGTGCAGGACGTAAGAACGCATCTGGTTGCCCCAGGAGCTCCCGCCGTCCTTGAGGGCGTCCATCTTGGCCCGCTCCTCCTGGCGCTGCCGCTCCAGCAGCTTCGCCTGGAGAACGTTCATGGCGGTCGCCTTGTTCTGGATCTGCGACCGCTCGTTCTGGCAGGAGACGACGATGCCGGTGGGGAGGTGGGTGAGGCGCACCGCGGAGTCGGTGGTGTTGACGCCCTGGCCGCCGGGGCCGGACGAGCGGTACACGTCCACCCGCAGCTCGGACTCGTCGATCTCGATGTGGTCGGTCTGCTCGACCACGGGGAGGATCTCGACGCCCGCGAAGGAGGTCTGGCGGCGCCCCTGGTTGTCGAAGGGCGAGATGCGCACGAGGCGGTGCGTGCCCTGCTCGACGGAGAGGGTGCCGTAGGCGTAGGGGACCTGCACGGCGAAGGTGGTCGACTTGATGCCGGCCTCTTCCGCGTAGGAGGTCTCGTAGATCTCGGTCTTGTAGCCGCGCTGCTCGGCCCAGCGCAGGTACATGCGCTGGAGCTTCTCCGCGAAGTCGGCGGCGTCGACGCCACCGGCCTCGGCGCGGATGTTCACCAGCGCCTCCCGGGAGTCGTACTCACCGGAGAGGAGGGTGCGGACCTCCATCTCGTCCAGCGCCTTCTTCACGGCGGTGAGCTCGGACTCGGCCTCGGCGCGGGTGTCCGGGTCGTCCTCCTCCTCGGCCATCTCGAAGAGAACGCCCAGGTCGTCGATGCGACCGCGCAGGGCCTCGGCCTTGCGCACCTCGGCCTGGAGGTGGGACAGCTTGCTGGTGATCTTCTGCGCCTCATCGGGGTTGTCCCAGAGGGACGGCGCGGCCGCCTGCTCCTCGAGCACGGCGATGTCTGCCCTCATCTTGTCGAGGTCCAGAACGGCCTCGATCGACTCCATGGTCGAGGAGAGGGACTTGAGCTCTTCGGATACGTCGACGACTGCCACGCCCTCCAGCGTAACGGCTCCGCCCGGCGGCCATCGCCGGGCGGCCGGTGCGGGCGGCTCAGGGGGTCTGCGGGGCGGAGTTCTTCGTGTCCTGGGGAGGTGCGCCGCCGTCGTCGTCCGACGTGGACAGCCAGGCGCCGACGCCGATCGCCGCCGTGAGGGCGATCGCGCCCGCTCCCAGGGCCACCCGGCGGCGCCGGGCCGCGGCGCGGTTACGGGCCGAGCCGGGGCGGGGAGTGCCCGCGGTGCGCGGGGCCCGGGCCGTGCCGTGGGCGCCGCCGGCCAGCTCGTCGGGGGCGGGGACGCGCATCGAGGTGTGGGTGTCGCGGTTGGAGTCGGCCGGCTTGGCGCCCGGCACCAGGGGGACCGCGCCCCGCCGCCGGACGCGCTCCCCGGTCGGCTCCGGTGCGGGCTGCTCCTCGCGGTCGGCCTCCTCCGCGGACTCGGTGTCCGGCTCGTCGACCTCCAGCGGGGGCATGCCCGCGAGCATCGGCAGCAGCTCCCGCAGCCGGACGCCGAGCTCCGAGGCTCGCAGCCGCGACGCCGGGGCCTTGGCCAGGCACTGCACCAGCAGCTGCCACAGCTCGTCCGGGATGCCGGGCAGCGGGACGACCGTCTCCGTGACATGACGGCGCAGGACCGCGCCCGGGTGGCCGCCGCCGAAGGGCGTGAAGCCCGCCAGCAGCTCGTAGAGGACGGTGGCGAGCGCGTAGATGTCGACGGACGCGCGCGGGGGCAGGCCCTCGACGATCTCCGGGGCGAGGTAGTCCGGAGTGCCGATGATCTTCGTGGCCTTGGTCCGGCGCGGGGTGTCGATGAGTTTGGCCACGCCGAAGTCGGTCAGCAGGGCACGGTGGGAGCCGCCGGGGCCGAGGGGGCCCTGCATGTCCAGGAGCACGTTCTCCGGCTTGACGTCCCGGTGCACGACGCCCGCGGCGTGCGCGGCGGCCAGTCCGTCGGCGATGTCGGCCGCGATCGCGACGGCCGCCTCGGGGGCCAGGCGCCGGTCCCGGTCCAGCCGGGTGCGCAGGTCCGTGCCGCGGACGAGGTCCATGACGAGCGCCAGGTCGTTGCCGTCGACGACCAGGTCCCGCACCGACACCACGTGCGGGTGCTCCAGGCCGAGCAGGGCCGTGCGCTCCTGGACGAAGCGGCCGACGAGTTCCTGGTCGGACGCGAGGTCCTCGCGCAGCAACTTGATGGCGACGGGACCTTCGGGGCCCTCGCCCAGCCACACCGTGCCGGCGCTGCCCCGCCCGAGGATCTGGTGGGCGGTGTACCGGCTGCCGATCTTCCGTGCCAAGGCTGCTCCTACCGACGCGTGTTGTCGCTAAAACTACGCGTCCGGAGACCCAACCTTCACCGTCGAGGCGGAAATCACCCGCCGGGTGTCGACAAATCACCAACCCCGCGGGGCGGTTCCGGTCAGTTCGTGCCGGAACTGCTCCCGCCGAGCTTCTCGAACCAGCCGGTCACGGTGTTGAACCAGTCGGTGAGCTGGTCCCAGTAGCCCTTGGTGGTGCCGATCCACTCCTGGAGCGGGCTCAGCTCCCAGATCAGCCAGCCGGCGACGAACAGGATGACGATCGTGAAGAGGCAGCCCTTCAGACAGCCCAGCCCGGGGATCCGCATCGGGTTGGCGCTGCGCTGCCGCGGCTGCCGGGGCTCGCGCTGCGGCGGCTGCGGCTGCTGGGGCGGCGGCGCGGGCGGGGCGTAGCGCTGCGGCGGCTGGGGGCGCTGGGGCTGCGGCGCGTACTGCTGGGGCTGCTGCTGTTGCGGGTAGCCGTAGCCGGGTCCGGGCGGGGGCGCCTGGCGGCGCGGGGGCTGCTGCTGGGGCCGGGCCACCTGGCGCTGGGGGCGGCGGCGCAGCGGGTCCTCGTTCGGGTCGAGGTAGTTCTGGACCTGCGTCTGCTCGTTGCGGTCACGGGCCGCCCGCAACTGGTTCTGCCAGGGGTGCGGGTCCTCGGGTCCGCCCTGCTGGTTCTGCCCGCCAGGGTGGCCGGGCGAGCCCGGCGGGACCGGCGGCATGACGGCGGTCGGGTCGCCCGCGCCCCGGTGGTTCATGACGGCGGTGGGGTCGGCGGCGCCGGCCGGGCCGCCGGTGTGCGGCATGACGCTGGTCGCGGCGTTCGGGTCGTACGAGCCCGCGCCCTGCGGGAGGACCTGGGTGGGGTCGGCCGCTCCGGGGGTGTCCGGCACCGGCGCGGGGGCCGGGTCGGGCACGAGGAGCATGCCGACGCCCTCGGCGGCGGCGATCTGCGCGGAGTTCGCGTGCACGCCGATGCCCTCGGCGACGACGCGCAGGCCGCGGGCGAGGTTCTCGGCGCTGGGCCGCTCGTCCGGGTTCTTGCGCAGGCAGCGCTCGATGATGGTCCACAGCGGGTCGGGGACCGTCGAGGGGCGGCGCGGCTCGGCGCTCAGGTGCTGGTGCAGCACCTCCAGGGCGGAGCCGCCGGAGAACGGCGGGCGGCCGGTGACCAGTTCGTACAGCAGGATGCCGGCGCCGTAGATGTCGACGGCGGAGGTCTGCGGGCGGCCCTCGGCGGACTCGGGCGCGACGTACGCGGGCGTGCCGACGAACTCCTGGGTGCGGGTCAGTCCCGGGGAGTCGGCGAGGCGGGCGATGCCGAAGTCGGTCAGCAGCGGGTGCATCTGCCCGTCGTACTGCTGGAGCAGGACGTTGGCCGGCTTGAGGTCGCGGTGGACGACGCCGTCGGCGTGGCTGGCGGCGAGCGCGTCGGCGATCTGGGCGGTGAGCAGGGCGGCGGCGACCGGGGTGAACGGCCCGTTCTCGCGCAGGTAGCGGTGCAGGTCGGGGCCCTCGACGAGGTCCATGACCAGCGCCAGCAGCTCGCCCTCGACGACCAGGTCACGCACCCGGACGATGTTCGGGTGGGTCAGCCGCAGCAGGACGGAGCGCTCGCGCAGGAACCGCATGACGATGTCCGGATCGCCGGCCAGTTCCTCTTTGAGGACCTTGATCGCGACGGTCTCGCCGGGCTGACCCGGCACGGCCGCCTCGGCGCCCGCGGTCTCGCGCTGGCGGGCACGCCAGACGGTGCCCGTGGCGCCGCGTCCGAGCGGCTCCTCGAGGAGGTACTTGCTGCCTACCGGCCGCACGTCATGCGCTCCCTGGTGCTTGCCTTGCCTGCTGGCCTGTCCGACCCACTGTAGTGCCGGGGGGCCGGGGACCGGTGTGTCGTCTTCTGTGGGTCTCGCGTCGCCGGTCTCACGCAGTGGGTCTTACGTAACGGCCCTCACAGCCGTTCGAAGGAAAGACGCTCACCTCGGTCTTGTGGTTGCCGGGAGTGAGCGTGACTGATCTCAAGCGGTCGCCTGTGGGTCATCTCTCAGGCACTTTTGCGGGCAGAGCCGACCAATCAAGATCACCTTTTCCCGAGCGAGGGGCGCGCTGTCAGTGGCAGGTGCGAGGATGCTGCCAGTACTGGCCGACGTGCTGGGGCGGGGTGGGGGACTCCGCGCCCGGGCAGAAGGGACCGCTGACGGCGATGCAGATCCGGCTGACCGTCGTAGATCCGCTGGGCCCGTCGGCGCCGGCGCGGGACCGCGCCCCGCGCAGCGACGTGCTGGTCACGGCGCCCGCCGGTACGGCGCTCGCCGCGGTGGCGTCCGCGCTCGCCCAGGTGGTCTCCGGTGGTGACGGTTCGGGCACGCCCGTGCTGTACGCCGGGGAGCAGCGGCTCGACGCCCAGCGCTGCACGCTCGGCGAGCCCCCGCTGACCGACGGTGCCGTGCTGTCCGTGGGCGCGCCGGGCGAGCCCGAGCCGCATCCCGAGCTGGACGACGCCCCGGCCCAGCTCCAGGTGGTGGCCGGCCCCGACGCCGGCGGTGTCCATCTTCTGCACGGCGGCGAGATCCGCGTCGGCCGCTCCGCCGACGCCGACGTACCGCTCGACGACCCGGACGTCTCCCGGCTGCACTGCACGGTCACGGTGAGCGCGGACGGCCGCGTCGCGGTCGCCGACCTCGACTCCACGAACGGCACGACGGTGAATGGCGCGCGGGTGGACGGCCGGGCGGTCCCCTTCGCGCCGGGTGCGCTGCTGCGGATCGGTGAGTCGGCCCTGCGGCTGGCTCCCGCCGGGGGGCCGGGGGGCCGGGTCGAGACGACGCCGGACGGGGAGGGGCACGTGCGCGTGGCCGGGCCCGCCGGGGACGCGGCCGCGTCGCACGCGCGCGTGGCCGACCCGGGACCGGCCGGGCCCGCCGGTGCCACGTACCACGCCTACGGCTCGGCGGCCTGGGGCACGCCCGGTGCCTCCGGGCGCGGCCCGGCTGATCCGGCCGTGGTGCCCGGGCAGGGCGGGGCACCACGGATCGAGAGCGAGGGCCCGGGCGCGGGCGCGGCGCCCGAACGGCCGGAGGCGCGAGGAGACGGCGGCGGGGGCCGCGCTGCGGGCAGCGGCGGCGAGACCCGCGCCGAGGGCTCTCGGAGCGAGGCGCCGACCGGGGGTGCGGCCCACACAGGGGACAGTTGGAGTCGAACGTCCGCCCAGGGCACCGGGGGCGCGGCCCACGCCGGAGACGGCCGGAGCGAGGCAACGGCCCAGGGGGCCGGCCGGAGCCAGGCGCCCTCTCCGGGCACAGCGCGTGCGGCCCACACAGGGGACAGCCGGGGTCAGGCGCCTGTCCAAGGCGCCGGTCGCGGAGCACGCGCCGGAGACGGCCGGAGCGAGGTGACGGCCCAGGGGGCCGGCCGGAGCCAGGCGCCCTCTCCGGGCACAGCGCGTGCGGCCCACACAGGGGACAGTTGGAGTCGAGCGTCCGCCCAGGGCACCGGGGGCGCGGCCCACGCCGGGGACGGCTGGAGCGAAGTGCCGCCCCGGGGCGGCACTGGTGTCGGGGCCCGTTGGAGTCAGGCGCCCGCCGAGGGCGCCGCGGGTGCGGTCCGCCCGGGAGACAGCCGGGGCGAGGTGCCGCCCCAGGGCGCCCGGCGCGCTGGGAACGGCGCGAGTCAGGCGCCCGACCCGGGCACCGAGGACGCGGCACGTTCGCGGGCCGGCGCCACACGGCCTGCCTCCGAGACGCACGGGACGCACGGGACGTCCACCCGGCGGCCCGAAGCCGCTCAGGGGCCCTCCCCCGTGACTCCTCCCGGCACCCCGGCCCGGCCGGTGAGCGGCGCCGGGGACACGCACGCGGGTCGACCCGGGCTCGGGGCGTTCGGCGTCGCGGACGGAACCGGTCCTCACCCCCGGGAGACGGACGGGCCGGCCGCTCCCGACGACCCGGCCCTCGCGGACCAGCGCTCCGGCCGTGGGCGCAAGGGCACCCCCCTGCGCGGCACCGACGTACCCCCGGGGACCCGCAGGCGCGGGGGGATCGGGGCATGGGCCCGGCGGCTGACCGGAGGGCGGGGCGAGCAGGCGGCGGAACCGGGCGAGGCGTACGAGGACGAGCCCGCCGCCGGGGTCGCGGCGGAGCAGCACCCGGTCGTCGCACCGGCCGCCCCGGAGACCTGGCCGGACCCGGCCACGCTGCTGCTCACGGCCCTCGGGCCCGGGCCGCGGCTGTGGGAGCGCGGCCCCGGTCACCCGGAGGCGCTGGCCGTGCGCCTCGGTACGGCCGACCGGGCGGCACCGGACGGCTCGGGCCTGCTGCCCGCCGTACCCGTGACGGCCGGGCTGCGCGAGGTCGGCGCCCTGGGACTGGCCGGGCCGCGGGCACGGCTGGCCGGGCTGACCCGTGCGGTCCTGGCCCAGCTCACCGCGCTGCACTCCCCCGACTCGCTGGAGATCGTCCTGATCGCCGCGGACCGCTCACGCTCGTTGGAGGAGCGCACCGCCGAGTGGTCCTGGCTGGGCTGGCTGCCGCACGTCCGCCCGGGGCACGGGCAGGACTGCCGGCTTCTCCTGGCCCACGACCGCGAACAGGCGGCGGCCCGCGCCGACGAGCTCACCCGCCGTCTGGAGGACCAGCTGGCGGACGCGGCCCAGGGCTCCGGCCCGGCAGGGAGCGTCGGTGTGCCGACGAGTACCTCGGTGACCGGCGGCCCGCAGCCCACCGGCACCGCCCCGTCCCCGGAACCGGACCACTCCGTCCCCGCCCCCCGCCGCCCCTCCTGGGCCCGGGACGACGACTCCGGTGCCGACGCGGCGGCCGGTTTCCCCGGCCCGTACACCGTCGTGGTCGTCGACGGCGACCCCGGCGGCGCCGACCTGCGCGAAGCCGTCGCGCGGCTGGCACTGGAGGGCCCCCGGGCCGGGATACACGTCGTCTGCCTGGCCGAGACGGCCGCCGCCTCCCCGGCCTCGCCGGTGACGGAGACGTACGAGGCGGCCTGCGCGGTGGCACCGACCTTCCGGCAGTGCGGCGCGGTCGCGCTGCTCAGCGGGGACGTGGCGACGGCCCTGCGGCTGATGCGCGTGGCCCGGGCCGGCGGTGACGGCTCACCGGCCGGGCCGGTCGGGCACGGCACCGTCGCCACCGTCGACGCCGTCTCCGCGGCCTGGGCCGAGCGGTTCGCGCGGGCGCTGGCCCCGCTGCGGACGGACGGCCCGGCGAGCGAGCGCCAGCCGCGCGTCTCCGCACCGCTGCCGCAGGCGGCCCGCCTGCTGGACGAGCTGGGCCTGGCCCGGGCCACCCCGGCGTCGCTGATGGCGCGCTGGGCGGACGCGGCCGACGACGCCGAGGCGCTGGGCGGTCGTGTGCGCGCGGTGCTGGGAGCCGGGCCGCGCGGCCCGGTCTGCGCCGACCTCGCCGCCCAGGGGCCGCACCTGCTGATCGAGGGACCGCCGGGCAGCGGGCGTACGGAGCTGCTGCGGGCGGTCGTCGCGTCCTTGGCCGCCGCCGAGCGGCCGGACCGCCTCGGCATCGTGCTGGTCGACGGCCGGGGCGGCCCGGGCGCGGGCGGCGGGCACGGCGAGGGACTGCGGGTGTGTACGGACGTACCGCATGTCACCACGCTGCTCATGGCCCACGACCCGGTCCGGATGCGGGAGTTCGCGCAGTCCCTGAGCGCCGAGCTGAAGCGGCGCTCCGAGCTGCTCGGGCGGTCCGACTTCGCCGAGTGGCACACCGGGCGCGAGCTGTCGGGCCGTATGGTCGCCCAGCGCACGGCGACGGCGCGGGGCGGTGAGCCTGCCGGGGCCACGCTCCAGGGAGGGGCCGGGGATCTCGACTCCCCGTCCAGTTCGACCATGCGGCTGCGGCCGGGAGCGGCCCGGCGGCAGACAGAGGCGGCCGCGCCGCCGCTCCCCCGGCTCGTCGTGGTCGTCGACGACCTGGACGCCCTGGTCTCCCCGGCGCTCGGCTCGACCGGGCGGCCGGCGGCCGGATCGGTGATGCGCGCGTTGGAGGCCGTGGCCCGGGAGGGCGAGCGGCTCGGCGTTCACCTGGTGGCGGCGACCGGCCCGTGCGCCCGCACGGCGGAGACGGAGCCGGCGCGCCGGGCCACCCTGCGCGTCACACTCGACGCGCCCGCCCCGGGGCGTGGGGGCACCTCCCTGGTCGAGCGAAGCCAAGAGCTTGGAGGAGAGCCCGCGCCCGGCCGGGGGAGGCTGACCGGTCCGGACGGGCGGGTCACCCCGTTCCAGGGCGGCCGGGTCACCGGCCGGATCCCCCGGACGGCGACGCTGCGCCCCACGGTCGTGCCCCTGGAATGGCACCGCATGGGTGACCCTCCGGCCCGCCGTCCGGTGCGGGAGCTCGGAAACGGCCCCACCGACCTGGCACTGTTGGCCAGCGCGCTGGAAAGGGCGGCACGGGAGGTCGCGGCGGCGAAGGTGCCGTCGCTCCTGTGACCGAGGACGGCCGTCGGCCCCACCCGGCGTCATGGGGCCGCGTCCCTGGTCACGAGGGAGTCACGATCCCCCGCTTGACAGCCGACGCCATCTTGCCGCCCCCGCACACCCGGGCGTAGACCAGATCGCACGGGAGCGCGCTCGACGTTCGACGAGGAACGAAGAACGGGGCAGTCATGCGCATGACGAGCAGCACCATCCGGACACGCTGGTCGCCCAAGCCGGACACGGCGACCCCCCAGCACCGCAGAGCCGCCAAGGCAGCGGCCGCCGTCGCCGCGGGAGCCCTCGCGCTCTCGCTGTCCGCCTGCGGAAGCAGCGACGAAGGCAGCGGTGGGAGCACGGGCGACACCGACGACACCACCAGCAACGTCACCCTTCCGAAGCTGGACGGGGTGAGCCTCGAGGTCGCCGCCGTGTGGAGCGGCACCGAACAGGCCAACTTCAAGAAGGTTCTGTCAGAGTTCGAGAAGCGCACGGGCGCCAAGGTCACGTTCGTGCCCGCACAGGACCCGATCATCAACTTCATCGGCTCGAAGGTGGCCGGCGGACAGCCGCCGGACATCGCGATGCTGCCGCAGCCCGGCGCCATCAAGCAGGCCGTCGACAAGGGCTGGGCCAAGCCGCTGGGGTCCGAAGCCGTCAAGGAGCTCGGCGAGAACTACTCGCAGGGCTGGCAGGACATCGGCAAGGTGAGCGGCAAGCCGTACGGCGTCTACTACAAGGCCGCCAACAAGTCCCTGATCTGGTACAACAACCAGGTCTTCGAGAACGCCGGGGCGAGTGAGCCCGAGACCTGGCCGGATCTGCTCAACACCGCGCAGACGGTCTTCGACTCCGGCGTCACCCCGTTCTCCATCGGCGGCTCCGAGGGCTGGACGCTGACCGACTGGTTCGAGAACGTGTACCTCTCCCAGGCCGGGCCGGAGAAGTACGACCAGCTGGCCAAGCACGAGATCAAGTGGACGGACCCGTCCGTGAAGGACGCGCTGACCACGCTCGCGCAGGTCTGGGGCAAGCCGGACTGGATCGCGGGCGGGGCGAACGGGGCGTTGCAGACCGACTTCCCGGCGTCCGTCACCCAGGTCTTCACCGGCGGGGACCAGCCCAAGGCCGCCATGGTGGCCGCGGGCGACTTCGCGCAGGTCAACGTTCCGAAGAGCATGAAGATCGGCACGGACGCGAAGGTGTTCCCGTTCCCGGCGGTCGGTGACAACGGACCGGTGGTCTCGGGCGGCGACGCGGCCGTGATCCTCCAGGACTCGAAGGGGTCGCAGGCCCTGGCCACCTGGCTCGCCTCCCCGGACGCGGCGTCGATCCAGGCCAAGCTGGGCGGCTACCTCTCGCCGAACAAGAACGTGCCGAACTCCGACTATCCGAACGCGGTGCAGCAGAAGATCGCCAAGGCGCTCATCGACGCCGGTGACGACTTCCGCTTCGACATGTCCGACCAGGCCCCGCAGGCCTTCGGCGGAACGCCCGGCAAGGGCGAGTGGAAGATCCTCCAGGACTTCCTGAAGAACCCGAAGGACATCGCGGGGACGCAGGCGAAGCTGGAGACCGAAGCGGCCGCGGCGTACGGGAACTGACGTCATGACGTCGGTTTCGGCGGCAGGGGGCCACAAGCCCCCTGCCGCTCCCAAGTCGCGCAAGAGTGTGACCGGCACCCGCAGGACCGTCGCGGCGCTGTTCCTGCTACCCGCGTTCGTCCTGCTCGGCGCGCTCGTGGTGTACCCGATCGGGTACTCGGTCGTGCGCAGTTTCTACGACCAGTCCGGTGACGGCTTCGCCGGAATCGACAACTACAAGGCCCTCTTCACCGACGAGGGCATCCGCACCGCGCTGAAGAACAACATCATCTGGGTGGTGTTCGCGCCGACGATCGCGACGGCGCTCGGCCTGATCTTCGCGGTGCTGACCGAACGGGTGCGTTGGGGTACGGCGTTCAAACTGGTCGTCTTCATGCCGATGGCGATCTCGATGCTGGCGGCGGGCATCATCTTCCGCCTGGTGTACGACCAGGACCCGGACAAGGGCATCGCGAACGCGGTGTGGGTGGGCGTGCACGACACGTTCTCCCAGGCGTCGGCGTTCCCGAAGGCCCACCCGGGCCGGGAATCGCCGCTGAAACCGGCCGGCGGGGGCGCGTTCATCACCACCTCGCCCGTCCGCACGGGCGAGGTGGTCTCGCTGCCGCTGGTGGGTGTGGCGCCCGATCTGATGCCCGACGGGGCGAAGGCCGCGGTGGCGCCCAAGCCCGAGCCGGACAAGGTCACGGGCACGACCTGGCAGGACTTCACCCGCGGCAAGGGCGTCGGCAAGCTCAACAGCGTCGACCCGGCCGAACTCGGCTATGCCGGGATGAAGGTCGAGGCCGTGAAGGACGGGAAGGTGGTGGCGTCGGCGACGGCCGCCGACGACGGCACCTTCACGCTGCCCGCCGCGGCCGACGGGGCCCGACTCCGGCTCCCGGCAAGCAACTTCAAGGAACCGTACAACGGCCTGGACTGGCTCGGCCCGTCCCTGGTCACCCCGGCCATCATCGGCTCGTACATCTGGATGTGGGCCGGCTTCGCGATGGTGCTGATCGCGGCCGGGCTCGCGAGCGTGCCCCGGGAGCTGATGGAGGCGGCCCGGGTCGACGGCGCGAGCGAGTGGCAGGTGTTCAGACGCATCACGGTGCCGATGCTGGCGCCGGTCCTCGCGGTCGTCGCCGTCACCCTGATGATCAACGTGCTGAAGATCTTCGACCTGGTCTTCATCATCGCTCCGGGCTCCTCCCAGGACGACGCGAACGTCCTCGCCCTGGAGCTGTACCGCAAGGGCTTCTCCGAGGACCAGCCGGGCGTCGCCAGCGCCATCTCGGTGTTCCTGCTGCTGCTCGTGATCCCGGTGATGTGGTTCAACGTGCGTCGGCTGCGACGGGAGGTCAGGCGATGAAGGCGGCCCGGCCTTCCCCCGGCCGGGGGCCCGGGGGCCCGGGGCTCAAGCCCCTGATGTTCGCGTCCCCGGGAAGGCGCAGCAACGTACGCAGGCTCAGGCGGGAGGTGCGGCGGTGAAGGCCAAACAGTCGCTGGGTTCGCGGCTCGCCGAGGGGGTCAGCGGCGGGCTGCTGCGGGTGTTCCTCATCGTCGTCGGACTGTTCTGGCTGGTGCCGACGATCGGGCTGCTGCTGTCCAGCCTCCGCGCGCCGGAGGACATCGCGGCGAGCGGCTGGTGGAACGTGTTCACCGAGCCCTCCCAGATCACCTTCGACAGCTACCGGAAGCTGCTGGAGAACGAGGACATCACCAGCAGCCTGCTGAACACGGTGTGGATCACGGTCCCGGCGACCCTGCTGGTGGTGATCATCGGCTCGCTGGCCGGCTACGCCTTCGCCTGGATGGAGTTCCCGGGCCGGGACTGGTGGTTCCTGGGCGTGGTCGGCCTGTTGGTCGTGCCCGTGCAGGTGGCGCTGATCCCGATCGCCGAACTCTTCGGCAAGATCGGCGTCTTCGGCTCGGTGCTCGGCGTGGTGCTCTTCCACGTCGGTTTCGGACTGCCGTTCGCGGTGTTCCTGCTGCGGAACTTCTTCGCGGAGATCCCGCGCGAGCTGCTGGAGGCGGCGCGCCTGGACGGGGCGGGTGAACTGCGCCTGTTCTTCCGTGTCGTGATGCCGCTCGGCGCCCCGGCGATCGCGGCCCTCGGCATCTTCCAGTTCCTGTGGGTGTGGAACGACCTGCTCGTCGCGCTGATCTTCTCGGACTCCGGGAGTCAGCCGATCACGGTCGCACTCCAGACGCAGGTACGGCAGTTCGGCAACAACATCGACGTGCTGGCACCCGGCGCGTTCATCTCGATGGTGGTCCCGCTGGCCGTCTTCTTCGCGTTCCAGCGGCAGTTCGTGTCCGGCGTCATGGCGGGCGCGGTCAAATAGCGTCTACAGCAAGGCGGTTGGAGGGGCGGGCCGGGGGCGGTCCGCCCCTTCCGCGTTCCCCCGGATGCCGTAGCCACCGTAACCAAGTCGGCCTACCGGCCGTTCCCGGGCCGAACGCCCGCGCCGACCGATGGATGGCCTCTTGCCCAGGTTCAGTGTCATTGTCCCCGCGTACCAGGTTCAGGCGTACCTGCACGAGTGCCTCGAATCGGTGCTCTCCCAGTCCTGTCCCGATCTGGAACTGATCGTCGTCGACGACTGCTCGCCGGACGCGTGCGGCGCGATCATCGACGAGTTCGCCGCCCGCGACCCGCGCGTCCGCCCCGTCCATCTGCCGGAGAACGTCGGCCTGGGCCGCGCGAGAAACGCCGGCGTGGCGCACGCGAGCGGCGACTATCTGCTGTTCCTCGACAGCGACGACACCCTGACGCCCGACGCGCTGCGCTCGATCGCCGACCGGCTGAAGGAGACCGGCGAGCCGGACGTGCTGGTGTTCGACTACGCGCGCACGTACTGGACGGGTGAGGCGATCCGCAACCAGGCGGCCCTGCAGCTGACCGAGCAGGGCCCGGCGCCGTTCCGGCTGGAGGACCGGCCGGGGCTGCTGCGGCTGCTGATGGTCGCCTGGAACAAGGCCTACCGGCGGGAGTTCGTCGAGCGGGAGGGGTTCGCCTTCCCGCCCGGCGTCTACGAGGACACGCCGTGGACGTACCCGGTGCTGATGACCGCCGACTCGATCGCGACCCTCGACCGGGTCTGCGTGCACTACCGACAGCGGCGGCAGGGCAGCATCCTGCGCACCACCAGCGAGCGGCACTTCGACGTCTTCGAGCAGTACGAGCGGGTCTTCGCGTTCGTCGACGAGCGCCCCGGACTGGCCCAGTGGCGGCCGGTGTTGTTCCGCCGCATGGTGCACCATCTGGCGATCGTGTACTCCCGGCGGGACCGGCTGCCGCGGGGCTCGCGCGCCGACTTCCTGCGCCGGGCCCGCGCCCACTACCGCCGTTACCGCACCCCCGGCGTGCCCGTCCCCCTGCGCTGCCGGATCCACCACGTCCTGATCCGCTTCGGCCTGCACCGCACCTACCGCACCCTGCAGCTGGCCTCGGCCCTGCACCGCGCCGCCGCCCGGACCGGCGGGAGGCTGCTGCGGGGCCTGCGGTCGGCCGCCCTCAGGACCCACTACCGCGTCCAGCGCTGCCTGCCGCTGCGCGCCGACCGCGCCGCCTTCGCCGCCTACGACGGCCGTGGCCACGGCTGCAACCCCGGCGCGCTGGAGGCGGCGTTCCGCGACCTCGCGCCGCACATCCGCACGGCGTGGATCGCCCGCCGCGAGCACCACCACACGATCCCGCCCGGCCCGCGCCGCCTCGTCCCCGGGACGGCCGCCTACTGGACGGCCCTCGCCCGCTCCCGCTACCTGGTCAGCAACACCGGCTTCGACGACCGCCTGGCCAAGCGCCGGGGCCAGGTCCTGATCCAGACCGGGCACGGCACCCCGCTCGGCCACCTCGGCCTCGACCTCCAGGAGCGCCCCGCGGCGGCCCGCGGCCGGGACTTCGCGCGGCTGCTGAAGGACGTCGACCGGTGGGACTACGTGCTGTCGGCCAACCGCCACACCACACTGACCCACGAGCGCGTCCACCCCGGCCGCTACACCACGCTGGAGTACGGCTACCCCCGCAACGACGTCTTCCGGACGGCGACCCCGGCGGACGTGGCCCGGTTGCGGGCCTCGCTCGGCATCCCGCGGGGCGCGGTGGCGATCCTGTACGCGCCGACCCACCGCGACTACCGCCGCTCCCAGCGCCACACCCTCGACCTCCAGCGGATCGTGCGCCGCCTCGGCCCGCGCTTCGTCGTCCTGGCCCGCGCCCACCCCGTCTACGACGGCCCGCTGACCAGCACCTGCGGCCGGGTCGTAGACGTCTCCGGGCACCCCAGCGTGGAGTCGCTCTGCCTGGCGTCGGACGCCCTGGTCACGGACTACTCGTCGCTGATGTTCGACTACGCCAACCTGGACCGGCCGATCGTGGTCCACGCCGACGACTGGGAGGCGTACGACGCGGCCCGCGGCACCTACTTCGACCTGCGCGATTTCCCGCCGGGCGCGATCGCTCGCGGGGAGGACGAGCTGATCGACATCTTCGCCACCGGCCACTGGCGCGGTTCCCGCTCGGCCCAGTTGCGGACGGCGTTCCGCGAGCGGTTCTGCGCCTACGACGACGGCCGGGCCGCCGAGCGGGTCGTGCGCCGGGTCGTCCTCGGGGAGTCGGAGCTGCCGCCCCTCGTGCCGCTCGGCGAGCGCCGCCCCGTTCCGTCGGCAGCGGCGTCGCTGACGCGCGAGCCGCTCACCACGGTGCCGCTGCCGGCCTCCCCGCACGCCGTCACCGACAGCCTCTGACCACGGTTCTCACCCCGGGGAGTCCGCATGCCCTCCAGCCCGTCGCGGCCGACACCCTCCCGGCCGCCCTCCTGCCGCCCGTCCGGGCGGCCGGGACGCCCGCGCGCCGTGGGAACCGGCGTGCCGGACGGACCGCGCTCCGTGTGAGACGGCCCGCCAACACCACCTTGCGACGACCGCCCTCGACAGAAAGAGCAGAATGCCCCGCTTCAGCATCGTCGTCCCGTCCCATGGGGTCGCGGGTCGGCTGTCCCAGGCGCTGGACTCCGTCCTCGCCCAGTCGTTCGGCGACTTCGAGCTGATCCCGGTGTGCGACGCACCCGACGCACCGGCGGCGGACGTCGTCGCCGGGTACGCCGAGCGGGACTCCCGGGTGACGCCGGTGCACTCGCCGCCGTCGGCCGGTCTGGCCGGGGCGCGCAACACCGGGCTGAAGGCGGCGGTCGGCGGCCATGTACTGTTCCTCGACGGCGACGACGTGCTGGTTCCGGGGGCGTTGGCGGCCCTGGACGCGCGGATGAGCGCGGTGGGCGACGTCGACGTCCTGTACTTCGAGCACGAGCGCACCCCCTGGTGGGAGGGCGAGCCGACCAACCCGGCGGCGCCCCTGCTCGCGCGGACACCGAAGGGGGCCTTCTCCCCCGGCCGGGCCCCGCAGCTCACGGGCGTGGCGCTCCCGGCGTGGAGCGCGGTCTACCGCCGGGCGTTTCTCACCGAGCGGGATCTCGCCTTCCCCGGCGGCCACTTCACCGACGTCGGCTTCGGCGGACTGGTCGCCCTGCGGGCGGAGCGGGTCGCGGCCCTGCGCGCGGTCGTCGTCCGGCACCTGCTGCGCAGGCAGGGCAACCGGCTGGGCCTGCCCGGCGAGCACCACGCCGAGCTGCTGGACCAGACCGAGCTGGTGCTGACGCGGGCCGCGGAACAGGACCTGCCGGCGGACCGGCTGAAGCCGCTGTTCGAGCAGCTCTTCGCCGCCGTGCTGAAGACGGCCGCCCACCCGCGGCGGCTGACGTCCGAACGCCGCGCCTTCTTCCGGCGGGCGAGCGCGCTCTACCGGCGGCACCGCCCCACCGGATACCGGGCGCCCGGCGGCAGCGTCGGCGTCCAGCACCGGCTGCTGGCCTCGGGGTCGTACACGGCGTTCCGAACCCTGCGCGCCGCCCACCGGACGGCGTCGCGGGCCGCCGCGCTGCTCCCCCGCCCGCGGGGACTGCGCACCCGGCTGCGCTACGCGGCCGCCCTGCGCCTCCCGCTCGACCGGAACCTCGTCGTGTACTGCGCGTACTGGGGCCGCGGCTACGCCTGCAACCCGGCCGCGATCCACGCCAAGGCCCGCCTGCTCGCCCCGCAGCTGCGCTCGGTCTTCCTGGTGGAGCCGGAGGCGGTGGGCAGCGTGCCGCCGGGCGTGGAGCACGCGGTGATCGGCAGCCGGAAGTACTGGCAGGTGCTGGCCCGTGCGAAGTACCTGGTCAACAACGCCAACTTCGCGGACGCCGTGGTCAAGCGCCCCGGCAGCGTGCACCTCCAGACCCAGCACGGCACCCCGCTGAAGACGATGGGCGCCGACCAGGCGACGTACCCCGTGGTGGCCGCGGCGACCGGCAGCTTCGCCAAGCTGCTGGCCCGGGTGGACCGCTGGGACTACAACCTGACCTCCAACCGGCACTCCACCGAGATGTGGGAGCGGGCGTTCCCCAGCACGCACGAGACGCTCGAGTACGGCTATCCGCGCAACGACGTCTACTGCACGGCGTCCGCCGAGGACGTCGCCCGCGTCCGCAAGGCACTGGGCGTCCCCGACGGCAAGAAGGCCCTGCTCTACGCACCCACGCACCGCGACTACGCCACCGGCTTCGAGACGGGCCTGGACCTGGCGGAGTTCTGCGAGGCGATCGGCGACGACTACGTGGTGCTGCTGCGCGCCCACTACTTCTACGACCAGGGGCCCGGCAGGGGCGGCGGGCGGATCATCGACGTCACCGGGCACCGCTCGTCGGAGGACGTCTGCCTGGCCGCCGACGCGCTGATCACGGACTACTCGTCGATCATGTTCGACTACGCCAACCTCGACCGGCCGATCGTCGCCTACGCCGACGACTGGGACGTCTACCGGGAGACCCGGGGCGTCTACTTCGACCTCATGGAGCTCCCGCCGGGCCGGGTCGCCCGCACGCCCGAGGAGCTGGCGGCCGTCTTCCGTGACGGCTCCTACGCGGACGAGACCGCCACGTCCCTGCGGGCCGCGTTCCGGGAGCGCTTCTGCCAGTTCGACGACGGGCGGGCCGCCGAGCGCGTCGTGCGCCGGGTGCTGCTCGGGGAGCCGCCCGAGTCGATCCCGCCCGTGATCCCGCTCGCGGAACGCGTCCCGGCCCCCGCCGCCACCCTCGTAAGGAGCTGACGAAGAAGTGCCCCGCTTCAGCATCATCGTCCCCGTCTACAAGGTGCAGGGTTTCCTGCGCGAGTGTCTCGACTCGGTGCTCGGCCAGTCCCACGGCGACTTCGAGGTGATCGCCGTGGACGACCGCTCGCCCGACGGCAGCGGCGCGATCCTCGACGAGTACGCCGCCCGCGACGACCGGGTGCGGGTGCTGCACCTGCCGGAGAACGTGGGCCTCGGCCGGGCCCGCAACGCCGGACTCGCGCGGGCGGCCGGCGACTACGTCCTGTTCCTGGACAGCGACGACCACTACACGCCGGGCCTGCTGGCCGCCGTCGCCGCGCGCCTTTCGGCGACCGGCGACCCGGACATCCTGGTCTTCGACCATGTGCGCACCCACTGGTGGGGCCGCGGCGGGCGCAGCGAGGCGGCGGACCTGCTGGCCGCGGCGGGCCTGGAGACGTTCGGCATCCGGGAGAGCCCGCAGTATCTGAAGCTGTTCCTGGTCGCCTGGAACAAGGCCTACCGGCGGTCGTTCCTCCAGGAGCACGACCTGCGGTACGCGCCGGGGCTGTACGAGGACGCGCCGGTCACCTACCGCTCGATGGTGCTGGCCGACCGCATCGCCTGCCTGGACCGGATCGGCGTGGAGTACCGGCAGCGCAGGCAGGGCGCGATCACCAAGACGCCCGGGCGCCGGCACTTCGACATCTTCGCGCAGTACGAGGGGCTGTTCACGTTCCTGGAGCAGCGCCCCGATCTCGACTGGGCGCGGCCGCTGCTGCTGGAGCGGGCGCTGGACCACATGCTGTTCGTGCTGGCCCGCGAGGACCGGGTCCGGCCCGCCGACCGGGGCGACTTCTACCGTGAGATCCGCTCCTTCCACCGCCGTCACCTCCCCGAGGGCGGCTTCCCGCTGCCGGACGGCTGGCGCGGCGTCGAGATGCGGCTGCTCGCCTCGGCGCCCTACGCGTCGTACGCGGCGGCGCGCGGGCTACGGGACCTGCGCGCCGCCACCCTGGGCGGGCAGCGGCGAGTCACGAAGAGGGCGTCGGAGAAGGCTTTGCGCGGCTGGTACGCGGCCCAGTCGAAGCGCCCCCTCGATCCGCACCTCGCCGTCTACTCGGCGACCCACCATCGGGGGGTGAGCGGTGATCCGGCCGCGATCCACGACAAGGCGCGCGAGCTCGCCCCGCACATCCGGGGCGTGTGGGTGGTCCGGGAGGACGCGGTGGACGCGCTGCCGCCCGGCGTCGACCATGTGACGCCGGGCTCGCGGCGCTACCACGAGGTCATGGCGCGGGCCACGTACTGGGTGAACAACGTCAACTGGCCCGGCACCCTGGCCAAGCGGCCGGGCAGCGTCCACATCCACACCCACCAGGGCACCCCGCTGAAGTACATGGGCGCCGACCTGCTGACCAAGCCGGGGGCCCGGCACGGGTTCGACGTGCCGCAGATGCTGCGCCGCGCCGACCGCTGGGACTACAGCCTGGTCGCGGGGCGGCACGCGGAACGGGCGTGGGAGCGGGCGTACCCGTGCCACTTCACCTCGCTGCGGACCGGCAGCCCGCGCAACGACGTGCTGGTCGGCGCCGGTCCGGAGCGGGGCCGGGAGGTGCGCGAGCGGCTCGGCGTCCCCGCCGGCCACACGGTCGTGCTGTACGCGCCGACCCGGCGCGACTACCGGCGGGGCGGCCACGTCGACCGGTTCGACCTGGCCCGGTTCGCCGCGGACCTGGGCCCCGGGCACACGCTGGTCGTCCGTCTGCACCCGTCGCTGGCGGGGGGCGTCGCGCGGGGTCTCGGCCTGTCCGACCTGCACCGGCGGGGCGTGCTGGTGGACGCGACCGACGAGCCGCACGTCGAGGACGTGATGCTCGCCTCCGACGTGCTGGTCACCGACTACTCCGCCCTGATGTTCGACTACGCCCTGCTGGACCGGCCGATCGTCGTCCACGCCGACGACTGGGGGGCGTTCGCGGCGAGCCGGGGCGCCTACTTCGACATCACGGCCGACGCGCCGGGTCATGTGTCGCGCTCGTACCGGGAGCTGGCCTGGCTGTTCGCGTCCGGCACCTGGCAGGACGCCGAGGCGGCGCGGCTGCGGGCGGTCTTCCGGGAACGGTACTGCGAGTTCGAGGACGGGCGGGCCGCCGAGCGGGTCGTCCGGCTGCTGATGCTGGGCGAGCGGGGCGGGGCGCTGCTGCCCGCGGCCCGCAGGACCGAGGGCGCCCGCACCCGTTCCGAGGCGCTGATCGAGAGATGAGAACTCCCGCAACCCCCGAGGCCGTCCCCTCCCTGCCCGGTCAGCGGGCCGCCACGGCCCGGCCGCCGGCGGTCGCCGAGTCGCCGCCGCCGGTGCACCGGTGGCACGCCGCCCTGGTCGCCGTGCCCACCGCGGCCCTGTTCGTGCTGGGCTACCGGCGCCGCTGGATCTGCGACGACGGGCTCATCTACCTGCGCCCGGTCCGGCAGATCCTGGCGGGCAACGGGCCCGTGTTCAACGTCGGGGAAAGGGCGGAGAGTTCGACCGGCACCCTGTGGCAGTGGCTGCTCGCGCTCACCACCTGGGTCACCGGCGAGGATCCGGCGTTCCTCGCGGTCGGACTGGGCCTGCTGCTGAGCACCGCCGGGTTCGCGTTCGCCCTGCTCGCCACGTGCCGGCTGCACCGGGGCGCCGGGCTGCTGCTGCCTGCCGGTGTGTTGGTGTTGCTGGCGGTGCCGCCGTTCTGGTCGTACATGACGTCGGGTCTGGAGAGCGGTCTCGGCGCCTTCTGGACCGGCCTGTCGTGGTGGCTGCTGACCCGGACCCGGCGCGGCCAGGCGGGCGGGCAGACCCGCACGGCCGCCTTGGTGTTCGGGCTGGGCCCGCTGGTCCGGCCCGACCTGGCGGTGGTCACGGCGTGCTTCCTGGCGGCCCAGTGGTGGGTGCTGCGTCCCTCCCGGCGGGGCACGGCGGCGATGCTCGCCTCGGCGGGAGCGGTGCCGCTGGCGTACGAGGTGTTCCGGGCCGGGTACTACGGGATCCTGGTGCCGCTGCCCGCCATCGCCAAGGAGGCGAGCGCCAGCGACTGGAGCCGGGGCGCCGGGTACGTGCAGGAGACGCTCGGGCCGTACTGGCTGTGGCCGGTCGTGCCGGTGCTCGCGGCGCTGGCCGTGCTGCTGGTGCGGCGCACCCGCCGGGAGCAGCGGGACCGCGTCCCGGGGCGGGCTTCGCTCGCGGTGCTGCTGGCGCCGCTCGCGGCCGGTCTGCTGCTGGCCGGGTACGTCGTGCGCGTCGGTGGCGACTACATGCACGCCCGCATGATCCTGCCGGCGCTTCTGCTGCTGCTCCTGCCGGTTCTGGTCGTGCCCGCGACCCGGGTCACGGGTGTGGCGGGTGCGCTGCTGGTGGTGTGGCTGTGCGCGGCGGTCAGTCCGCTGCGGGCGCCGTTCGACGTGCGCAGCACGCCCGGTTCGTTCAACGTGCGCAGCTCCGACGTGGAGGGCCTCGGCGACCACAACCCGGTGCGCACCGGCACCTGGGTGGCCAATTGGCCCGCCCTTCCGGAGGGGCGCGCCATGCTGGCCCGGGCCGAGCGCGCGCCCGGGCCGACGCTGCTCTACTTCGACGCCGAGCGGCGGCTGCACGCGGCGCCGATGCGGGCGGACTCCCCGTACCGGGTGGTGATCGTGGGGCGTCACCTCGGAGTGACGGGGGCGGCGGCGCCGCTGGACGTCTACGTCAACGACGCCTGGGGGCTGGCCAGCCCGATCGGCGCGCATCTGGCGCTGGAGCGGTGGAGCTGGCCGGGGCACGAGAAGTTCCTGCGCAACTACTGGGTCTTCGCCGAGTGGGCGGCGAAGCACCCGCCGCAGCGCGACCTGCTGCGCGCCGGTGCCTCGCGGGAGACGGTCGAGGCGGCCCGGGCCGCACTGGGCTGCGGCGAGCTCGCCGAGCTGAGGGAGTCGGTGCGCGCCCCGCTCACCGCGGAGCGGTTCTGGCGGAACCTCACCGGGGCGGCCGAGCGGACGCGGTTCCGGTTCGCGCGCTGGCCGGCGGCGGCGCAGCAGGCGCTGTGCGACCGACCGGCAGGTGGCGGTAGCGGCCTCACCCGATGAAGTGATCCGGGGTCAGGGCATGCGTAGGGGCGGGAACATTCGCCGCATGCCCCAGACCCCTTCCACCCTCCTGTGAGCGCCCCGGTCCTGGTCCGGCGGGCCGTGCGCGGCGCGACGGCACTGCGCGGCGGCCGTGTCGGCAGGCTCACCCCGTACCAGTTCTACGGCGCCCTGTTCTGGCTGGTGATGACGCTGGCCTACTGGCGGGTCCCGCTGTGCTGCGACGCCGGGCAGCACGCGGCGGTCATCGAGCGGCTCAAGGCCGACCTGCTCCACCCGGCCCACTCCATGGCGGACCTGCCGGGCGAGGGCAGCCCGTACTACGGCCCGTACGCCGTCGCCCAGGGCATGCTGGCGCGGCTGACGGGGCTGACCGGCTGGGAGGTCGTGAAGCTCGCCGGGCCGGTGCATCTGCTGGTGCTGCTGGCGGGGCTCGGCCGGTTCGTCAGGACCCTCACCCCGCGCCCCTGGGCGCCGGTGTGGGCCCTGCTGTTCATGACGCTGCTGTGGGGCACCGCGCGGATCCTGTGGAGCGGCTACCTCGGGCTGATGTCGATGACGACGAACCTGGGCTACCCGTCCGCGCTCGCCATCGGGCTGACGTTCTGGGCGTGGGCCTGGACGGGCACGCGCGCCCGGGACGACGCCCCCGCCGTGCGGTTCGTCGGCCCGAGCGGGCTCGGCGGCTGGTGGGGGTACGCCGGGATCGGCGTGCTGTACGGGCTGATCCTGCTCACCCACCCCGTCACGGCGGCCTCGGCGCTCACCGGGGCGCTGGCGATCGTGGCGTCCCGGCAGCGCGGCTGGCGCCGGCCGGTGGCGGCGCGTTGGGCGCTCGCCGGGGCGGCCTGCGCGGCGGTGGCCCTGAGCTGGCCGTACTACGACGTCCTGACGCTGGTGAACGACACCGGCATGGACGCGATGCACCGGCAGCTGTACGAGAGGATGCTCGCCAACTCCTGGCTGGCCCTGCTCGGCCTGCCCGCGCTCTGGGCGCGGGCCCGCAGGTCGGCGCGTGATCCGCTGGTGTGGATGTTCCTGCTGGAGTGCCTGCTCGTGGCGTACGGCTGGACGAGCGGGCATTACACGTACGCCCGGGCCCTGTGGGCCGTGCTGGTGCCGCCGCAGTTCGCCCTGGCGGTGGAGCTGGCGGCGCCCCGGCCCTGGCGACGGGCCCGGCGGGTGCTGGGCGGGGCGGCGGCGGCCGGGGTGTGCGTCGGGTTCGTCACCGTGCACGCCGGGGCGGTCGTGCCGCGCTCGGTCGACCCGGTGGGGTTCGCCCAGCCGACGCGCTGGCCGTCGTACGACTGGGCCGCGCGGCACATCGGGCCCGGCGAGGTGGTGATCACCGACGGATACCTCGCCAGTCACGCGATCGCCGGGTACGGGCCGAACCTCGCCGCGCCCATCTGGCCCGACCCCGCCCTGGACGAGCGGCGGCGGGAGCGCCGGGCGGCGGACGTCCGGGCCTATCTCGCCCCGGACTCGACCCGCGCCGAGCGGTCCGCCGTCGTCCGCCGCTACCACGTGCGCTGGCTGCTGCTGACGCGCTGGCACCCGGTGCCCGAGGAGGCCGTGGTGGTGGCGTGGAGCGGACGGACGGGGGAGGTGCTGGCGCGGGTCGGGGGGTGAGCCTCGTCGGCTCTCGGGGCTACTCGATGACGAGGTCGACCTCGATGTTGCCGCGGGTGGCGTTGGAGTACGGGCAGACCTGGTGGGCCTGCTCGACGAGCTTGCGGCCGGTCGCCTCGTCCACGCTGTCGGGGAGCTCCACGCGGAGGGTGACGGCGAGCCCGAAGCCCTCGCCCTGCTTGCCTATGGAGACCTCGGCGGTCACGGCGGCGTCGCTGACGTCGACCTTGGCCGCACGGCCGACCAGGCCGAGGGCGCTGCCGAAGCAGGCGGCGTAGCCGGCGGCGAAGAGCTGCTCGGGGTTGGTGCCCTGGCCGTTGCCGCCCATCGCCTGGGGCACGCCCAGGGCGAGGTCCAGCACGCCGTCGGAGCTGACGGCGCGGCCGTCGCGGCCGTGGGTGGCGGTGGCGACAGCGGTGTAGAGCGCGTCCATGGAAAACCTTCCCTCTCACGTCAACGTTCGACGGTCCGTTCCGGGCCGCCTGACACCCAGAATTAGAGCACACAATTCAGTTGTGCGCAATTGAATGACGGGCACGAGCTATCCTGGACGCATGAACACGCCCGACGACGACTGGCTCCGCCTGGACCAGCAGATCTGCTTCTCCCTGCACGCGGCCTCCCGCGCCTTCAACGGCGTCTACCGCGGGATCCTCAAGGACCTCGGGCTCACCTATCCGCAGTACCTGGTGATGCTGGTGCTGTGGGAGCACGACGAGCTGCCCGTGAAGAAGCTCGGCGAGCACCTGCGTCTCGACTCGGGCACGCTGTCGCCGCTGCTCAAGCGGCTGGAGGCGGCCGGTCTGGTACGCCGCGAGCGCAGCGCCCGCGACGAGCGGTCGGTGGAGGTGCGGCTGACCGAGGAAGGCGTCGCGCTGCGCGGGCGGGCGCTTCAGGTGCCGCGCCGGATCGCGTCCTCGACCGGCTTCGGCCCCGAGGAGGTCCGCGCGTTGCGCGCCCGCCTCGACGAACTCACCACCGCGCTGGACGCGGCCGCGGCACTCGCGGAGCCACCCGGCGGCCCGTCCACCGCCGCCGCCGAGCGGCCGTAGCGGCAGCGGGCGCTACGGCACCGGGCGGGGCCTGGCGCCGAGGGCGGGGGTGCCGGCGGACACGCCGGGCGGCAGGCCGTCGGCCGGCCGGCGAGGCGGCTCTTCCCCGGCCGGGGTGTCTCCGGGCCCGCGCCGGACGTAGAGGCGCAGGAGCACGTCGTCGCGGACGCGTTCCCGCCGGACGTGCTCCTCACGGACGCGGAACTCCTCGCTCAGGACGGCGAGCTTGGTCCGCTCCACCGGGTCGGACGGGGGCCGGTGCGGGTCCAGCGCGTGCGCCTCGGCGACGACCCAGACGCGGTCCACCGAGGCGAGCCGCCGCCGCAGCTCCCCGGGGTTCGCCTCCAGCCCCCACAGCGTCCCGGAGCGGGGCGCGGACTCCCGCAGCGCGATGTCCCGGGCTCGCTGGAACCCCTTCGGGTAGGCCAGCGCGGCGAGCCTGCCGACCGACGGCACGAACAGCACCGGGTCGCCGGGGCGCATCTGGCGGACGGCGAGCGCGGACACCACGGCGAGGTTGTCCGGGCGGTGGGCGGCGGAACGGTCCTGGCGGTGCACCGGGAGCTGGTTCAGGAAGGTGACGATGAGGGCGAGCACGCCGGTGACGCCCAGCAGGGCCCGCACCCGCCTGCCACCGACCCGCATCCGCCGCCCGTCGAACCGCACCCGCCCCAGCGCCCGGGCGACCCGCCCCGCCCCGGCCGCGACCAGCAGGGACGCGCCCGCCAGCGCGTAGAGCACATATCGGTCGTGGTAGAGCGGCCGGACCTGCGACACGGTCATCAGGATCCCCGGCGGCACCAGCAGCAGCGGCAGCGCGACCGCGGCCGTGCGCCGCTCCCGGAGCCCCACGGCCATCAGCAGCACCGCCCCCCAGAACACCGGTCCCGCCGAGCCGGGAGCGAAGTTCCGGGCCAGCCTCCCGACCCGGTCCCACCCCGGCGGCACGAGCCACGCCACCTGCCCGGCCTGCCCCTGCGACACCCACACCAGCGGCAGTACGAGCAGTGCCGCAGCGCCCGCCGCACGCCCCCAGCCGGACCACACCCTCCTCGGCACCCGCAGCAGGGCCAGCGTCACCGCGTGCGCGCCCAGCACCGGCACCGCCAGCTCGTGCAGCACACAGGTCAGGGCGACGACCGTCCCGTACGGCCACCAGGCCCGGGCACCCCCCGCGTCCACGGCCCGCAGGAGCAGCAGCGTCGCCCCCGCCACCCCCGCCGCGACGAGCGCGTACGACCGCCCCTCCTGGGCGTAGTGGCCGGTCATCGGCGTGATCGCGTAGAGGACACCGGCCCCGAGGCCGACCCGGGGCCCGGCCAGCCGGACGCCCAGGGCCGCGACCAGGCCGGCGGTCGCCGTCGCCGCGCACACCGACGGCAGGCGCAGCACGACCTCGCTCGGGTGGACCGTCAGGACGGCGTGCATGAACAGGTAGTACAGGCCGTGCACGGCGTCCACGTCGTGCAGCAGCCGCCAGATCTGCGGGGCCGTGCGCTGCGCGACCTGGAAGGTGACACTCTCGTCGCCCCACATCCCGCCGCGGTCCAGCCCCCACAGCCCGAGCGTGAGCATCACCGCCATGGGCACCGCCACGGGCGACACCCGCGTGCCGAAACGGCCGCTCCCCCTCGACTGTCCGCTCTTCACGGCCCGATTCTGTGCCGAATAAGGTGCTACACAGGGGTTTGATGGTGTGTTAGCACTTTCATGTCATTCGCCCGGCTTACGATCCGCCGTGATGAATGCCGAGAGTGAGACCGCCAGGGATACCGAGGGGCAGGCCGACGGGCAGGGCGAGAGGCCGCCCGCCGAGGTCGCCGTCGTGGTGATCGGTTACGACGACGCCGCGCACGTGACGGACGCCGTGCGCTCGGCGCTCGCCCAGGGGCCGGCCGTGCGCGAGGTGGTGGCCGTCGACGACTGCTCGAGGGACGGCAGCGTCGGCCTGCTGGAACGGCTGTCCGCCTCGGAGTCACGCCTGAAGGTGATCCGCCGCCGCGCCAACAGCGGCGGCTGCGGCACCCCGCGCAACACCGGGCTCGACGCGGTGACCTCGCCGTACGTGATGTTCCTGGACAGCGACGACGTCCTGCCGCCCGGCGCGGTCGACGCGCTGCTGGCGGCGGCCGAGGGCGCGCACGCCGAGGTCGCGGGCGGTCTGTGCGTACGCCGGGAACTGCCGTCGGGGCGCGAAGTCCCCTGGCAGCCGCGCCTCTACGCGCTGCACGCCGTGGTGCCGCGCCCCGCGCAGCGAACGCGCCTGGTCCACGACACGCTCTGCGTCAACAAGCTCTACCGCACCGCCTTCCTGCGCGCGCACGGCATCCGCTTCCCCGAGGGCCGCTTCCCGTACGAGGACGTCGTCTTCACCGCGCGCCTCCTGGCCGCGGCGCCGCGCATCGCCCTGATCCCGGACCGGGTGTACGTCTGGCACGTACGCCGGTCGCAGACGCGGCTGTCGATCTCCCTGGACCGGTCCGGCGTCGAGAACTGGCGGGCCCGGACGGAGGCGTGCCGCCAGGCGTACGAGGTGCTGCTGGGCGCCGGGCAGAAGGAACTCGCGCGGACGGCGCGCGCCAAGTTCCTCGACCACGATCTGCGGATGTACGTGCGCGAACTGGGGTTGCGCGACGCCGCCTACCGGCGCGCGTGGTGGGAGCTCACGCGGGCGCATCTCGCGGAGTACGACGCCGACGACTGGGCGCGCAACCCGGCCGCTCCCGGCCGCCTGATCGGGCGGGTCGTCCTGGCCTCCCCGGAGCCCCGCGATCTCCCCCGGCTGCGGGAGCTCGCGGCCCGCCCGGCCCGCCTGTACCCGCCGTACGCCCGCGCCGCGGACGGCACGCCCGTATGGTCGGACGCCGTCCCGCAGGTCTCCCTGGAGCCGTTGCGGGCCCGGCCGGTGCGGGCGCTGCCCCTCGCCGTCGACGCGGAACTGCGGCCGGGCGCGCGGGGCACCCGGTTGCGGCTGCGCCTGCACGAGCTGTACGGGCGGGTGGCGCAGGCGGGGCCGGAGACGGTGGACGTGGAGTGGCGGCACCGGGACGACGGGGACGTGGTGGTCCGCGGCGCGAGCCTGCCGCTCGCGCCGTGCGGGGGGAGGCCCGGAGCCGACGAAACCGCCGGTTCAGCCGGTGCCGGTGGTTCAGCCGGTCATGGAGATCCAGCCGGTCATGGCGGATCCGCCGACTCCTCCGGCCCCTGGTCGGCCGAGACTGCCGTCGATCTCCTCGCGCTGGCCGCGTCCGGCGTCGGGACCTGGGATCTGCGCCTTCGTATCCGCTTCCGTGACGGCGCGAGCCGCGACGTCACGGCGCACGCCCTCACGGGCGCCGGTCTGCTGCGCCGCCGCGCCGTCCCGAGCGCCCGGCACTGCGTGGTACTCGTACAGCCGTACACCACCCACTCCGGCGCGCTGGCGCTGCGGGTGGCCCCGGGCGTACGCGGGGTGCTGTCGGTCGTACGCGCACGACTGCGCCGCCTGCTTCACTGAGAGCACGCGAGGACGACGACCACGACGGACCGGCGCACAGCACCACCACCACGGGCGAACTGACGAGGGGACGGCCGCACATGACCTGGTTGATCACCGGCGGCGCCGGCTACATCGGCGCGCACGTCGTACGGGCGATGACCGCGGCGGGCGAACAGGCGGTGGTGTACGACGACCTGTCCACCGGGATCGCCGAGCGCGTGCCCGACGGGGTGGAGCTGGTGGTGGGCTCGACCCTGGACGCCGAGCGCGTCGCCCGTACCCTCGCGGACCACGAGGTCACCGGCGTCGTCCACCTCGCGGCGAAGAAGCAGGTGGGCGAGTCCGTCGAACTGCCCCTGCACTACTACCGGGAGAACGTCGAGGGCCTGCGGATCCTGCTGGACGCCGTCACGGCGGCGAAGGTGGCGTCCTTCGTCTTCTCCTCCTCGGCGGCGGTGTACGGCATGCCGGACGTGGACCTGGTCACGGAGGAGACGCCGTGCCTGCCCATGTCGCCCTACGGCGAGACCAAGCTGGCCGGTGAGTGGCTGGTCCGCGCGACGGGCCGGGCCACGGGGCTGTCGACGGCGTCCCTGCGCTACTTCAACGTGGCGGGGGCGGCGGCTCCGGAGCTCGCGGACGCCGGTGTCTTCAACCTCGTGCCCATGGTCTTCGAGAAGCTCACGCAGGACGCGTCGCCGCGCGTCTTCGGCGACGACTACCCGACCCCGGACGGCACCTGCGTGCGGGACTACATCCACGTGGTCGACCTGGCCGAGGCCCATGTCGCGGCGGCCCGGGCCCTGCGCTCCTCCCCCGGCCGCGACCTCACGCTGAACATCGGCCGGGGCGAGGGCGTCTCCGTGCGCGAGATGATCGACCGCATCAACGCGGTGACCGGCTACGACCGTCCGCCCGCGGTCACCCCCCGCCGCCCGGGCGACCCGGCCCGCGTCGTCGCCTCCGCCGACCGCGCGGCGGCGGAGCTGGGGTGGAAGGCCCGGCTCGACGTGCGGGACATGATCGCGTCCGCGTGGGAAGGGTGGCTGCGGCTGCACCCGGAGGCGGGACGGGGCTGACCCCGCCTGCCGCCGGACCGCTCTCCCTGACGGCGGAGCCCCTCAGAGCGCCCGCAACGCCTCCGCCGTGGCCCGGGCCAGGGAACCCAGGTACCCCTTCGGCAGCTTCGGGTTGCGGATCACCACGGAGCGCCAGTACAGCGGGCCGGAGATCAGGTCGAGCGCGAGGTCGCGGTCGAGGCCCTCGCGGAGCTCCCCGCGGCGTTCCGCCGCCGTCACGATGCCGGTGGCCACGCCGTCCTGCCCTTCGCGCAGGGCCTTCTGCATGGCCTCGGCGATCTCGGGGTTGCGGGCCGCCTCGGCCTGGAGATCGGGGATGATCTGCGAGGCGACGGGGTGGCGCAGGGCCCGGGACGTCACCTCGTAGAGGAGCCGCAGGTCGCCCTCGAGGGAGCCGGTGTCCGGCGCGGGCAGGCCCTGCACGGCGAGTGCCGAGACGATGTCGAGCACCAGGTGCAGCTTCGAGCGCCAGCGGCGGTACACCGCCGTCTTCCCGACCCCCGCCCGGCGCGCGATCCCCTCGATGGACATCCGCGCGTACCCGACGGCCGCGAGCTCCTCGAAGACGGCCGCCCGGATCGCTTCCGTCACGTCCTCCCGCAGCACGGCCGCCCCCGCGGGGGCCCGGCGGCGCGGGGGCTGCTGGGGCTCGTCGGGCTTCGTCGTCATGCCGACAGCATAGGGCGTCACGACGGAACGGTTGCGTTCCGACGTCCGCCCGACGTACGCTCCCGTTACGACGATACGGCCCCGTCCCGACGTAAGAATTCGTGAAGAGTCCGGTAAAAGCCACCCCTCAGCCCTTGCTCTTCGCGGCTCCTGGTCCCACAGCCCCCGAGCGAAAGCAGCGGATGTGAGTACGGTCCTCCACACACCGCCCCAGCCTCCAGCCCCGGCCCCGGTCTACGACGACCTCACGGCCCTCGCCGCCCGCCACGGCCTCTCGGTCAGCGGCGCCCGGCCTTCCCTGCCCGAGTACGTCCGCCGGCTGTGGGCCCGCCGCCACTTCATCACCGCGTTCGCCACCGCCAAGCTCACCGCCCAGTACAGCCAGGCGAAGCTCGGCCAGGTCTGGCAGGTGATGACCCCGCTGCTGAACGCGGCGGTCTACTACTTCATCTTCGGCGTGCTGCTCGGCACCAAGCACGGCGTGCCGGACTACATCCCGTTCCTGGTCACGGGCGTGTTCATCTGGACGTTCACGCAGAGCTCGATCATGGCGGGCACCCGCGCCATCTCCGGCAACCTCGGCCTGGTGCGCGCCCTGCACTTCCCGCGCGCCGCGCTGCCGATCTCCTTCTGCCTCCAGCAGCTCCAGCAGCTGCTGTTCTCGATGGGCGCGCTGGTCGTCATCCTGCTCTGCTTCGGCGTGCCGGTCGGCGTGTCCTGGCTGCTGGCGCTCCCGGCCCTGTTCCTGCAGTTCACGTTCAACGCGGGCGTCTCCATGGTCATGGCCCGGATGGGTGCCAAGACCCCCGACATCGCGCAGCTGATGCCGTTCGTGCTGCGCACCTGGATGTACGTCTCGGGTGTCATGTGGAGCATCGACAAGCTGGCGCAGAAGGACAGCCTGCCCCACGTGGTGACCATCGCGCTGGCGGCCAACCCGGCCGCCGTCTACATCGACCTGATGCGCTTCGCCCTGATCGACAGCTTCCACGCGAGCCAGCTCCCCGCCCACGTGTGGGCGATCGCCACCGCCTGGGCGCTGATCGCCGGGGTCGGCGGCTTCATCTACTTCTGGAAGGCTGAGGAGACGTACGGCCGTGGCTGAGCACCCGAACGAGAAGGTTCCCACCGTCGTCGCCGACGGCGTCGACATCGTCTACCGCGTCAACGGCACCGGCGCCGGACGCGGTTCCGCGACCGCCGCCCTCAACCGCATCGTGCGTCGCAAGCAGACCGAGAAGGCATCGGGCGTGCGCCGGGTGCACGCGGTGAAGAACGTGTCCTTCGTCGCCTACCGGGGCGAGGCGATCGGCCTGATCGGCACCAACGGCTCCGGCAAGTCGACCCTGCTGAAGGCCGTCGCCGGGCTCCTCCCCGTGGAGAACGGCCATATCTACACCGACGGCCAGCCCTCCCTCCTCGGCGTCAACGCCGCCCTGATGAACGACCTGACCGGCGAGCGCAACGTGCACCTCGGCGGCCTGGCCATGGGCATGTCCCGCGAACAGATCAAGGACCGCTACCAGGAGATCGTCGACTTCTCGGGCATCAACGAGAAGGGCGACTTCATCACCCTGCCGATGCGGACGTACTCCTCCGGCATGGCGGCCCGCCTCCGGTTCTCCATCGCCGCCGCCAAGGACCACGACGTCCTGCTGATCGACGAGGCGCTGGCCACCGGCGACCGCTCCTTCCAGAAGCGCTCCGAGGAGCGCATCCGCGAGCTGCGTAAGCACGCGGGCACGGTGTTCCTGGTCAGCCACAACAACAAGTCGATCCGTGACACCTGCGACCGGGTGCTGTGGCTGGAGCGCGGCGAGCTGCGCATGGACGGGCCGACGGAGGACGTCCTCAAGGAGTACGAGGCGTTCACCGGCGACAAGGCGGACAAGCCGAAGCCGAAAGCCAAGCCGAAGGTCACCGTTCCCTCGTGAAGGCCGCCGCCCCCTGGTGAAAGCCGCCGTTCCCTCGTGAAAGCCGCCGTTCCCTCGTGAGGCCCACCCGGTCGGCCCTTTTGTCTCATTGATGGCAGCATGACCGCATACGGTGCAGCTGTGAGAGGGGTCCCTGTGATGGCCGAGCTCAGTATCGTCGTCCACGGGCCGAACGTTCAGGACCATCTGACGGAACTCCTCGACTCCCTCGCCGCCCACACCCTCCCGGACGCCGAGGTGATCGTGGCGGCGGTCGGCGACTGGGCCCGGGAGACGGCCGAGCGGCACGCCCCCGACGTGCAGGTCGTGCCGTTGCCGGACGGCACGGGCGACGCGGCGGCCCGGGCGGCGGGCGCGGCCCGGGCCGCCGGCCGCTGGCTGCACTTCGTCCACGCCAAGGACGGCCTGCCCGCCGGCACCCCGCGCACGGTCGCCGAACGGGTCGCCGAACTCCCGGGCGAGGTCGACGTCCTCCTCCTGGACCACGTCCGCAGCACCTGGCACACCTCCGGCATGCCCTCCCCGGACGGCGCGATCCTCGCCCGGGCGGGCCGCGCCGACGTCGCCCTCGACGACTGCGCCCCGCTGCTGCGGCTGACCCCGCTGCTCGGCACCCGGGTCCTGCGCGCGGACTTCTGGCGGGCGCACGAGTCGCGGCTGAGCACCGACGACGAGCCGTACGCCGCCCTGGCCGCCCTGCTGCTCGCCGACCGCGTCGCCTGCCTGCCGCACGTCGCCTACGAGGACCGCCGGCTGCGCCCCGCGAGCCTGCCGCCGGTCACGCCCGAGCAGCGCTACGGCCTCGTCGAGCGCTACGAGTCCCTTCTCGACCTCACCCGCGACCGGCGGGCCGCGCACACCGTGCTCTACGACCTCATGGTCCGCGACTGCCTGCGCACCTTCGCGCGCGGCGGCATGCCGGAGGAGGTCGCGCGGGAGTTCTTCCGCCGGGCGTCCCTGGCCGCCCTGCGCCGCCGCCCCGAGAAGCACCGCCGTCCGGCCGGGCTCGAAGGCGTCCGCCGCTCCCTGCTGGAGGAGGGCGCCTACGCGAAGTACCGCGCCTTCCAGGCCGTCAACCGCACCCGCCGCACCGCCAAGTCGGCCCTGCGGACCCGCAAGCGCCAGGCCGGCGCCAAGCTCCGCGACCACCAGTACCGCAAGGCGCTCGGCCGCCCCGTCAATCCGCATCTCGCGGTGTTCTCGGCGTACTGGAACCGCGGCGTCGCCTGCAACCCCGCCGCGATCGCCGCCAAGCTCGCCGAACTGGCCCCGCAGATCCACGCGGTGTGGGTGGTCACCGAGGAGAACGCGGCCCTCCTGCCGCCCGGCACCGACCACGTGGTGCCCGGAAGCCGCCGCTACTGGGAGGCGCTGGCGACCGCCAAGTACCTCGTCAACAACGTCAACTTCCCGAACGCGGTGGTCAAACGCCCGGACGCGATCCACGTCCAGACCCACCACGGCACGCCCCTGAAGCGCATGGGCATCGACCAGATGGCGTTCCCGGCCGCCGCGCAGGGCCTGGACTTCAAGGCGCTGCTGGAGCGCATCGACAAGTGGGACTTCAGCATCTCCGCCAACAGCCACACCACCCGCATGTGGGAGCGTGCGTACCCGTCGCGCTACATCTCCCTGGACCACGGCTATCCGCGCAACGACGTGTACTACACGGCCGGCGCCGGCGACATCCGCAGGGTCCGCGACCGCCTCGGCATCGCCCCGGGCCGCCGCGCCGTCCTCTACGCGCCCACCCACCGCGACTACGAGGCAGGCTGGACGCCGCGCCTGGACCTCGCCGCCCTCTCCGACCGTCTGGGCGAGGACACGGTCCTGCTCGTGCGCGGCCACTACTTCTACGGCGGCGCCGCCTCCCCGCTCACGAACCTGCGCCGCACCGGCCGGATCATCGACGTCTCCTCCTACGACCCGGTCGAGGAACTGTGCCTGGCGGCGGACGTCCTGGTCACGGACTACTCCTCGATCATGTTCGACTACGCCAACCTCGACCGGCCGATCGTGATCCATGCCGACGACTGGGAGACGTACCGCACGACCCGCGGCGTCTACTTCGACCTGATGGACCAGGCCCCGGGCCCGGTCGCCCGCACTCAGCAGGAACTGACGGAGATCCTCACCACCGAGGCCTGGCGCGACGAGGGCGCGGCGAAGACCCGGACCGTCTTCCGGCGCCGGTTCTGCGAGTACGACGACGGACGCGCCGCCGAACGCGTCGTCCGCCGGGTCTTCCTCGGCCAAGACGGACGGGACCTGCCGCCCGTGCTGCCGATCGAGGAACGCACTCCGGCCCCGACCCCGCAGGAGGCGACCGCATGAGCACCCCTGACGTCACCGTGACGGTCATCGTCTACAACGACGCCGAACGGCTCACCCGCGCGGTCGAATCGGTCCGCCGCCAGACCCACGCCAACCTCGAGATCGTCATCAGCGACGACCACTCCACGGACGCGACTCCGGCGGTGGCACAGCGGCTCGCGGCCCAGGACCCCCGCATCCGCCATCTGCGCCTGGAGCGGAACAGCGGCGGCTGCAGCGCCCCGCGCAACCGCGCCCTGCAGATCGCGCGGGCGCCGTTCCTGATGTTCCTCGACAGTGACGACGAACTCCCCGACAACGCCGTGGAACTGCTGCTCGCCGCCCACCGCGAACGCGAGATCGACTTCGCGATGGGCGCGGTGCAACGGGTCCGCGTGGACAACGGCCGCCGCTCGACGTGGATGCCGCACCTGGTCGCCGAGCGCCGCACCCTCGACGGCATCGAGGCCGACCCGCGGCTGTTCTTCGAGCACCTGTCCACCAGCAAGATGTACGCCCGCGCCTTCCTCGACCGGCACGACCTGCGCTTCCCCGAGGGCATCCACTACGAGGACCAGCTGTTCTCGGCGCAGGCGTACTGCCTGGCCAAGACCTTCACGATCATTCCGCAGCCGGTCTACCGCTGGTACGTGGCGCCCTTCGCGGCCTCCGAGACGGCCTCGATATCCAACCAGCGGCACAAGCTGGCCAACGTCCGGGACCGCGTCCACGTCCAGCACCTCATCGACGCGTTCCTGTCCGAGAGCGGGCACGAGTCGCTGCGCGAGGACAAGGACCACAAGTTCCTCAAGCACGACTTCCGGATGTACGCCGGTGACCTGCCCTACCGGGACGACGCCTGGCTGACGTCCTTCGCGGACATCGTCACCCCCTACCTCGACACGCTCACGCCGGGTGCGTTCGCGCGTCTCCCGCGCGCCGAACGCGTCGTCGTCCAGCTGATCCGCGACCGCCGCCTGCCGGAGGCCCGCCTGGCCGCCCGGGGCCTCGGCCACGGAGTGGGCCCGAGGCGCGTGACCGCCGACGCGGAGGGCCGCACCTATTGGGGGGACCGAGTCCCCGAGTCGGAATGGGCACGCCGGGAACTGGACATCTCCGACCTGGAGTTGGAGACCCGCCCCTTCCCGAGCGCCCAGTTCCGCCACGAGATCACGGAGATCACCCGGGGCCCTGGCGCCTCGATCGACCTCACGATCCGCACCTACGACCCGGCGCTGCGCCTCCCCGTGGGCCCGCAACGGGCGACGCTCCTCATCGCCCCGGGCGGCCGCCGCCTGCGCGTCCACTTCCGCCTCTCCCCCGTGCGTCCCGGCCTCTTCGAGGGCCACGCCCACCTGGACCTCGGGGCGGCCTCGCTCCCCCTCCACGGGTTCGCGGGCATCCGCCACCCCCTGCTCCGCCTCCAGCACCAAGGCCTCTCTCACACGGGCCTGCTCCTGGCCCCCCTAGCCTTCCCGACCCTGACGACCCGCGTCCCCTCCCACCACCTGACGGTGGAACCGGAGGGCCACGCCCCGGGCCGTCTCCAGGTCCGCTGGGAACCGGTGGGGGTCACGGCGAAGCTGATCCGCCCGACGGCCCGCAGACTGGCCCGCCCGAGGGTGAAGCGGGCCGTGCGGCTGGTGGCGAGCGCGCTCAAGTAACCCCATCTCCCGGCCTCGGGGCCCCCGGCTCCTCGTGCGGCGTCGGATTCGAACGGCAGGCGCCCCGGGCCGATTCCGGCCCGGGGCGCCTGTCACGCCGTACGTCCCGCGGCTACGAGTGCGTGCGCAGCAGCGTCCTCATCGTGCGCATCGCCACCGACAGGTTGGCGAGGTCGAACGACTCGGAGCTCTGAATCTCCTCCAGCGTGGCGCGGGCCCGGCCGAGGATCGCCGCGTTCTTCTGCTCCCACGCCTTGAAGCGCTGCTCCGGCGTCGAAGTGCCGTCGCCCACGGCCAGGACGTCGGCGGTCACCGCCGCGTGCGCCGCGTACAGGTCCTCGCGGATCGCCGCACGGGCCATGGACTGCCAGCGGTCGGTGCGGGGCAGCTCGGAGATGCGGTCCATGAGCTGGGTGATGCGCAGCCGGTCGGCGAGGTCGTAGTAGACCTCGGCGACGTCCAGCGGTTCCCGGTCCATGCGGTCGGCGATCGAGACGATGTCGAGCGTCGGGAAGGCCGAGGAGAAGCCCGCCACCCGGGTGGCGAGTTCGTCCGGGACGCCGACACCCGTCAGTTCGTCGTAGATCTTCCCGTACCACTCCTGGTCGGCGCCGCGCAGCAGCTTGGGCAGCTGCGACCAGACCTGCTCGACGCGGTCGGCGAAGAAGTCGACGGTCTCGGCCAGCTGCAGCGGCTGCGGCCGGTTGTTGAGCAGCCAGCGCGTGCCGCGCTCCACCAGGCGGCGGGCGTGCAGCCGGATGCGGGTCTGGACCTCGGCCTCGACCTTGTTGTCGAGTGCCTCGACCCCGTCCCACACCGGGGACTGGCGGAAGATCGCCCGGGCCGCGGTCTGCGCCCGCACGATCTCCTCCAGCGACGCGCCGGTCTCCTCGCGCAGCCGGTGCAGATATGTCGTACCGCCCGTGTTCACCGTGTCGTTGACCAGCACGGTCGTGGTGATCTCACGGCGCAGCGGGTGGCAGACGAGGTGGTCGGGGAACTGCTCGCGCAGCTCGGTCGGGAAGTACGCGTGCAGCAGGGTGCTCAGGTACGGGTCGTCCGGCAGCGAGGTGTGCAGCAGCTCCTCGGCGACGGTGATCTTCGTGTACGCCAGCAGCACGGCCGTCTCCGGGCCGGTCAGGCCCTGCCCCTGGGCGAGCCGCTCGCGGATCTGCCGGTCGGTGGGCAGGAACTCCAGCGCCCGGTCGAGATGACCCTCCCTGACCAGGTGCTTCATGAAGCGCTGCTGGGCGTGGAGCATGGCGCCGGACTGGGCGAGGGCGTTCGCGATCGCCGTGTTCTGCGCGTAGTTGTTGCGCAGCACCAGGTGGCCGACCTCGTCGGTCATGTCGGCGAGCAGCTTGTTGCGCTGCTTGACGGTCATGTCGCCGTCCCGGACCAGGCCGTTGAGCAGGATCTTGATGTTCACCTCGTGGTCGGAGGTGTCCACGCCCGCGCTGTTGTCGATGGCGTCGGTGTTGATCCGGCCGCCCTGCAGCGCGAACTCGATCCGGCCGAGCTGGGTCAGGCCGAGGTTGCCGCCCTCGCCGACGACCTTGACGCGCAGGTCCGTGCCGTCGACGCGGATGGCGTCGTTGGCCTTGTCCCCGACGTCCGCGTTGGACTCGGTGGAGGACTTGACGTATGTGCCGATGCCGCCGTTCCACAGCAGGTCCACCGGCGCGTGGAGGATCGCCTTCATCAGGTCGGCCGGGGTCAGCTTGGTGACCTTGGCCTCGATGCCGAGCGCCTCGCGGATGTGGGCGTTGACCGGGATCGCCTTGGCCGTGCGCGGGAAGATGCCGCCGCCGGCCGACAGCAGCTCCGTGTTGTAGTCCTCCCAGCTGGAGCGGGGCAGCTCGAACAGGCGGCGGCGCTCGGCGTAGGAGGTGGCGGCGTCCGGGTTCGGGTCGATGAAGATGTGCCGGTGGTCGAAGGCGGCCACCAGGCGGATGTGCTCGGAGAGCAGCATGCCGTTGCCGAACACGTCACCGGACATGTCGCCGATGCCGACGACCGTGAAGTCCTCGGTCTGGGTGTCCACGCCCAGCTCCCGGAAGTGCCGCTTGACGGACTCCCAGGCGCCGCGGGCGGTGATGCCCATGCCCTTGTGGTCGTAACCGGCGGAGCCACCGGAGGCGAAGGCGTCACCGAGCCAGAAGTTGTAGTTCTCGGCGACCCCGTTGGCGATGTCGGAGAAGGTCGCGGTGCCCTTGTCGGCGGCGACGACGAGGTAGGTGTCGTCCTCGTCGTGCCGGACAACGTCGGCCGGGGGCACGACCTCGCCCGCGACCATGTTGTCGGTGATGTCGAGCAGCGCCGAGATGAACGTCTTGTAGCTGGCGATGCCCTCCGCCATCCACGCGTCCCGGTCCACGGAGGGGTCCGGCAGCTGCTTGGCGACGAAGCCGCCCTTGGCGCCGACCGGCACGATGACGGTGTTCTTGACCATCTGCGCCTTGACCAGGCCGAGGATCTCGGTGCGGAAGTCCTCACGCCGGTCGGACCAGCGCAGGCCACCGCGCGCGACCTTGCCGAAGCGCAGGTGGACGCCCTCGACGCGCGGCGAGTACACCCAGATCTCGAACGCCGGGCGGGGTGCCGGCAGGTCGGGGATCGCCTGCGGGTCGAACTTCATGGAGACGTAGTCGTGCGGCTTGCCGCCCGCGGCCTCCTGGAAGAAGTTGGTCCGCAGCGTCGCCTTGATGACCGTCAGGAAGGACCTGAGGATCCGGTCCTCGTCGAGCGAGGCCACCTGGTCGAGGGCCGCGTCGACCTCCTCCAGCAGCGCGTCCACGATCTCGTGCCCCGCGCGCTGCCGGTCGGGCGACATCCGCGCCTCGAACAGGGAGACGAGCAGGCGGGTGGTGTGGACGTTGTTGCGGAGGGTGTCCTCCATGTAGTCCTGGCTGAACGTCGACGCGGCCTGGCGCAGGTACTTGGCGTACGCCCGCAGGACCACCGCCTGGCGCCAGGTCAGCCCGGCGCTCAGCACGAGGGCGTTGAAGCCGTCGTTCTCCGCCTTGCCGGTCCAGGTGGCGGAGAAGGCGTCCTGGAAGCGCTCGCGGGCGTCGTCGCCGAAGTGGTCCCCGGCGCCGTTGGCGCGGGGCATGCGCAGACCGAAGTCGTAGATCCAGGCCACGCTGCGGTCCGAGCAGCGCAGCTCGTACGGCCGCTCGTCGACGACCTCGACACCGAGCCGGTTGAGGACCGGCAGGACGGCCGAGAGGGAGATCGCGTCGCCCGTGCGGTAGATCTTGAAGCGGCGCTCCTCGGGGGCGGCGCCCACCGGCTCGTAGAGGCTGAGCGCGAAGTCCTGGTCCGCCTCGCTGTTCAGCTGCTCGAGGTGGACGAGGTCGGCGACCGCGGCGCGGGGGTTGTGGTCGGCCTTGTAGCCCTCGGGGAAGGCGTGCGCGTACCGGCGCATCGCCTCGGCCGCGTGCTCCTCGCCGAGCTCGGCGTTGAGCGCCTCGGCGAAGGCGTCCTCCCAGGAGCGGGCGGCCTCCACCAGCCGGGCCTCGATGCGCTCCTTGTCGGAGTCGGACAGCTCCGGCAGTTCGGTGCCCTGCGGGACCCGGACCACGAAGTGCAGCCGGGACAGGATCGACTCGGTGTTCCAGGCGGTGAAGTCGACGCTGATGCCGCCGAGCTCCTCCTTGAGGATCTCGATGATCCGCAGGCGGACGGCCGTGGTGTAGCGGTCGCGCGGGAGGTAGACGAGGGCGGAGTAGTAGCGCCCGTATTCGTCCTGGCGCAGGTAGAGCCGCAGGCGCCTGCGCTCCTGGAGGTAGAGCACGGAGGTGACGATGGCCCGCAGCTCGTCGGCCGGGGTCTGGAAGAGCTCGTCGCGCGGGTACGTCTCCAGGATCTGCGTCAGGTCGCGGCCGTCGTGGCTGTTGGGTGAGAACCCGGCACGCTCCAGGACCTCCTCGACCTTGCGCCGGATGACCGGGACCCGGCGCACGGACTCGGTGTAGGCGGCGGAGGAGAACAGCCCGAGGAACCGGCGCTCGCCGATGACGTTGCCGTCGGCGTCGAACTTCTTGACGCCGATGTAGTCCAGGTACGACGGCCGGTGCACGGTCGCCCGGCTGTTCGCCTTGGTCAGCACGAGCAGCTTGTGCTCGCGCGCCTTGGCCCGGGCGTCGGCGGGCAGCCGCTCGAACGACGGGCTGACCGGGTGGCTCTCCTCCCCGGCGTGCTGCGGGTCCGCGCGCAGTATGCCGAGCCCGGTGCCGGGCACGGCGGCCAGCGAATCGTCTTCGCGGAGCTGGTACTCGCGGTAGCCGAGGAAGGTGAAGTGGTCGTCGGCGAGCCAGCGCAGCAGTTCGCGGGCCTCCTCGACCTGGGGCCCGGGCAGGTCGTCGGGGATGGACTCGTCCGGCAGCCCCTCCGCCAGCCGGATCGCCGCCTCGCGCATCTTGCCCCAGTCCTCGACGGCCTCACGGGCGTCGGACAGCACGCGCAGCAGGTCGGCGGTGATCTGCTTCAGATCGGCCCGGTCGGTCTCACGGTCGATCTCGACGTGGATCCAGGACTCGACGTGCACGTCGTGCGGAAGGTCGCCGGTGGGCGGGGTCGACAGGACCTCGATGAGCTTGCCGGTGACATCGCGCCGCACCACGAACTGGGGGTGGATGACGACGTGGATCCCGCGCCCCTGACGCGTCAGCTCATTGGTGACGGAGTCGACGAGGAAGGGCATGTCGTCGGTGACGACCTCGACCACGGAGTGGCTGCAGGTCCACCCGTTCTCTTCGACCGTGGGGGTGTGCACCCGCACGTTCGCCGTGCCCTGGGGGCGGTTCTCGGCCAGCCGGTAGTGCGATACGGCCGCTCCGAAGACGTCGACCGGGTCGCGGTCGGTGAGGTCCTCCGGGGCCGTGTGCAGGTAGTAACGCTGGAGGAACGTCAGGAGGGTCTCGCGGTCCGGGGCCTTCTGGGCGTCTGGGGTCTCCTCGCCCGTCGACCCGGTCGGTAGGTGCCCCCCGACCGGGCTGTTCTCAGCTACCCGGGCGGCCCTCTCGAGCAACTCGGCCTTGGCTTCGTCCAGCTTGGTCTGCATTGTCCTCTGGCTCCTGTCGCGCGCCGTTGCGTGACGTAGAAGGAAGTACGGCCTCTGCGCTTACGACCTCACGTCGTGACACGGGGTATCCGGTCTGTTCCGACGCTATGCCGCAAGGTGAGATGAGCGGGGGTGTCTGAGCCATTCTTGAGCTGCCGCACCGGTGTGACGCTGCTCTCTGCGACGCCCGAATCCAGGTGATGCTCGGGGTCCCGGGAGTCCTCGATGTCACGTCCCGCCCGCGAAGACCAGCGACCGCCGCCCGGTCACGGATGTCGTCCGTGCTCTCCGGGCGCAGGGCAGGGACGACGACGTCCCCGCGAACTATCGCGCTGATCACGCCACCAAGGCTATCGCTCCTTACAGGGGCTCCGTCATGAGCCGTATGTGTACAAAACCAGCCCTGGAAGTTTGACGTTCTGCACAGTGTCGCTGCCGGTTCCGGTCAGGTGCGCCCGTCAGGCCGCGAGCCGCTCAGCCTCGGCTACCGCTTCCTCAAGCGTGTCCACGACAGGAACGCCGACGGTTTCCAGACTCACCCGACTGTGCGACCCGCCGGTGTACAGCACGGCCCGGGCTCCCACGTGCAGCGCGGCCACCGCGTCGTCCGCCGCGTCCCCGATCACCACGGTCCGCTCCGGCGCCACACCGCTCAGCGACGCGAGGTGCCGCACCATGTGCTCGGCCTTGCTGCCCCCTGACGGCCCGGTCCGCCCGTCCACCCGTATGAAGTGCGGCTCGATGCCGAACCCGCGCACCAGCGGAACCAGCTCCTCGTGCACGTACATGCTCAGGATCGACTGGCTGCGCCCCGCCGAACGCCACCCGGCCAGCAGCTCCACGGCCCCCACCGTCAGCCCGCACGCCGTCCGGTGCTCGGCGTAGTACCGGTGGAAGATGTCGTCCATGGCCTCCCACTCGGCCTCGGTCGGCAGCCGCCCCATCAGCCGCTCATAGAACTTCGGCACCGGTACGCAGTACAGCTCCCGGTACTTCTCCAGCGTCAGCGGCTCCAGCCCCAGCTCGGCGAAGGCCGCGTTCGTCGCCCCGATGATCGCGTCGATGTCGTGGAACAGCGTCCCGTTCCAGTCCCAGACAATGTGCGCGCCCGTCTTCATCCCCATGCCCAAAAACGTACCCGCCCGCACTGACAATCAAGAGAACGGCACCTCAACGCGCCCCCCGCGGCCGGTTCAGCCTCCGTGGCCCACCAGGTTCGCGATCTCCTGCGTGGCGAACCACAGCAGCTCGTGGTCCTCGGCGCCGTCCACGACGGACTGCGCGTCGTCGTCCCCGCGGTCCGCCGCCGGCAGCGCCTCGGCGGCCGCCGTCACCCCGGCCTGCGCGTCCGCCGCGTCGACGTGCACGGACGCGGCCTTGCCCAACGGCACCGGCCCCGCGACCCGCACCTCCCCCGGCTCCGCCGGGTCGTGATCCGCGCTCGCGGCCCGGTCGGGCACGTCCACGGCGATCACGATCCGGCGCCGCGGGGCCTCTGGCTCGGCCGCCAGCAGGCGCAGCGAGGCCAGCGCGGCCCGGCCGAGCGCCGCGTACTCCAGTTCCTCGATGTCGTCGGAGGCGTACCAGTCGCGCAGCCCTGGCGTCACGGCGTAGGCGACGAACGCGCCGGCTCCCAGCTCACCCGTCTTGTACGCCTCGGCGAGACCGGGGAGGGTCAGGGGCACGTAGACACGCATGGCTGGCCGCTTTCGTGGTCGTGGTCATGGTCGTGGTCAGAGGGGTCAGGAGAGCTCGGGAGAGCTCGGGAGAGCTCCCGGAGGGCCTTCAGGATACGTGCGGGGCGTCCCCTTTCGAGTCCCGGCCCGGGGCGCCGGACGCGTCCACCCCAGGCCCGGAATTCACCCGGCGCATCCCCGCGATCTCGGGCTCCACGCCCCCGACATCACCCGGATAGGTGAACATTCCGGCGCCCGCGAGCCGGGTCCCGCTTCCTTGCCCCGGCCCCCGTCGGCCCCGTACAAGATCACCAACCCGAAGTTACTCCCCGGTATCAACCGGGCCCACGAAACGGGGACCCCCATGCACAAGGTCATGACCAGGACCCAACACCGCCCGACGCCCCACTCCCCGAGGTCCGCCTCCCGCGACAGCACAGCACCCGGCACCCCCTCGCCTGCCTCCGGCAGCGCAACGCCCCGCCGATCTGCGAGCACCACACCCCGCGTGCCCGCCGACACCGCCGGCCCGCGACCTCCGGCGAATCCCACACCCCGCACCCCCGGCAGCGCAGCGCCCCACGGATCTGCGAGCACCGCACCCAGCACCACCACCGCCGACCCGGGATCCGCCACACCCGGCACCTCCACGCACACCACACCCGCCGCTGTCGGCAGCACCGCACCCGACGCCCCGGCACACACCGCCCCGTGCCCTCCCGCGAACCCCACACCCCGCACCCCCGGCAGCGCAGCGCCCCGCCGATCCCCAAGCACCTCACCCCGCACCCCCGTCGGCCCCGGATCCGCCCCGCCCGTCCCCGCCGCTGCCGCGCCCCCGCGATCCCCCGGCAGTGGGCGCTCCCGGCCTTCGGCTGCGGGCGGTCGTCCACCCGCCTCCGCTCGCGCCAGGGCCTCCCGCACCCGCCCGGCGGACACTCGCCCGCCGACCCTCGCCCCGACCCGCACAACCCCCCGTAGGGCCCCGGAGGCAGCCGCCACCCGGGCGCCGGGCACGGACCTCGCCGTCCCGGGCTCCACCTCCACCGAAGCCGCCCCGCGCGTCCCGGCTCAAGGGTCCCGGCACGCGGCGATCCCCCAGCCTCTGCCCACCGACGTGTTCGCCGACCTCCTCGTCGCCGTCCTGAGCGGCCACCGCCCCGTCCACTCGATGCTCCGCCACACCCGCGGCCGCGCCTACGACGAACTGGCCTGGCTGGCCGAACGCGGCCCCCTGCGCACCCGCGGCGCCCGCCCCGTCGTACGCGACATCGGCTACTTCGAACCGCGCCCGGGCGCCATCGAGGCCTTCGCACGCGTCGGCGCCGGCGACCGGCTGCGCGCCATGGCCTTCCGCCTGGAACTCGGCCAGGACCTGCGCTGGCGCTGCACGGCGGTGGAACTCGGCCCCCGCCCGCCCCGCCCGGAGTCCGACTGAGGCGCAAAAAAACCGAGGGGCCGGACACCCTCAGGTGTCCGGCCCCTCAAGCCGCTACGGCGCCTCGGCAACCGTCACTTCTTGCGACGACCCCGGCTCCGCGACTGCTTGCGCCGCTCCGCACGCGTCAGGCCGTCGGCCTCGGAGCGCACCGGCTCGCCGTCCTCGGTGAAGTCACCCTCGATGGTGCCGCCCTCACCGTCGACCGTCGGCGCGGAGAAGTGCAGGTTGCGCCGCTGCGGGACGTCGAGCCCCTTGGCGCGGATCTCCGGCCGGGAGCCCGCCTGCGCCGGCACCGCGTCCTGCTTCTCGAGGTCGGCCACCGGCTTGGTGTCCTCGACCGGGACCTCCTCGACCTGCTGCTCGACCTGGACCTCCAGGTTGAACAGGTAGCCGACGGACTCCTCCTTGATGCCCTCCATCATGGCGGTGAACATGTCGAAGCCCTCGCGCTGGTACTCGACCAGCGGGTCCTTCTGCGCCATGGCGCGCAGGCCGATGCCCTCCTGGAGGTAGTCCATCTCGTAGAGGTGCTCGCGCCACTTGCGGTCCAGGACCGACAGCACGACCCGGCGCTCCAGCTCGCGCATGATCTCGGAGCCGAGCTGCGCCTCACGCGCCGCGTACTGGTCGTGGATGTCGTCCTTGATGGAGTCGCCGATGAACTCGGCGGTCAGTCCGGCGCGGTCGCCGGCCGCCTCCTCCAGCTCCTCGACGGTGACGTTGCACGGGTAGAGCTGCTTGAAGGCGCCCCACAGCCGGTCGAGGTCCCAGTCCTCCGGGAAGCCCTCGGCGGTCTCGGCCTGGACGTAGGCGTCGATGGTGTCGTCCATGAAGTGCTGCACCTGCTCGTGCAGGTCCTCGCCCTCCAGGACGCGGCGGCGCTCGCCGTAGATGACCTCGCGCTGGCGGTTGAGGACCTCGTCGTACTTCAGGACGTTCTTACGGGTCTCGAAGTTCTGCTGCTCGACCTGCGACTGGGCGGAGGCGATCGCGCGCGTGACCATCTTGTTCTCGATCGGCACGTCGTCCGGGACGTTCGCCATCGACATCACGCGCTCGACCATCTGGGCCTTGAACAGGCGCATCAGGTCATCGCCGAGGGAGAGGTAGAAGCGGGACTCACCCGGGTCACCCTGTCGGCCGGAACGACCGCGCAGCTGGTTGTCGATGCGCCGCGACTCGTGCCGCTCGGTGCCCAGCACGTAGAGCCCGCCGAGCTTCTCGACCTCGTCCTTCTCGTTCTTGACGGCCTTCTCGGCCCGCTCGAGCGCCTCGGGCAGGGCGTGCGCCCACTCCTCGATGTGCTCCTCGGGGTCGAGGCCGCGCTGGCGCAGCTCCGCTTCGGCGAGGTCCTCCGGGCTGCCGCCGAGCTTGATGTCCGTACCACGGCCGGCCATGTTGGTGGCCACGGTGACGGCGCCCTTGCGGCCGGCCTGGGCGACGATCGTCGCCTCCCGGTCGTGCTGCTTGGCGTTGAGCACCTCGTGCTGGATGCCGCGCTTGCTGAGCTGCTGCGAGAGGTACTCGGACTTCTCGACGGAGGTCGTGCCGACGAGGATCGGCTGGCCCTTGCGGTGCTTCTCCTCGATGTCGTCGACGACCGCCTCGAACTTGGCGACCTCGGTCCGGTAGATCAGGTCCGACTGGTCCTTGCGGACCATCGGCCGGTTCGTCGGGATGGGCACCACGCCGAGCTTGTAGATCTGGTGGAACTCGGCGGCCTCGGTCATGGCCGTACCGGTCATGCCGCAGAGGCCGGGCTGTTCCTTCTCGTTGTGGTCGTGGCGCTTGTAGAGGCGGAAGAAGTTCTGGAGGGTGATCGTGGCGAGCGTCTGGTTCTCGTCCTTGATCGGCACCGCTTCCTTGGCCTCGATCGCCTGGTGCATGCCCTCGTTGTAGCGGCGGCCCGCGAGGATACGTCCGGTGTGCTCGTCGACGATCATGACCTCGTCGTCGATGATGACGTAGTCCTTGTCCTTCTTGAAGAGCTCCTTGGCCTTGATGGCGTTGTTCAGGTAGCCCACCAGAGGGGTGTTCACCGACTCGTAGAGGTTGTCGATGCCCAGCCAGTCCTCGACCTTGGCGACGCCGGACTCGTGGATGGCGACCGTGCGCTTCTTCTCGTCGACGTCGTAGTCCCCGGTCTCCTCGAGACCCTTGAGCGGCTGGCCGGCCTCGCCGCGCTTGAGGCGCTTGACCAGCTTGGCGAAGTCCCCGTACCACTTGGTGGCCTGGTCGGCCGGGCCGGAGATGATCAGCGGCGTACGGGCCTCGTCGATGAGGATGGAGTCGACCTCGTCGACGATGGCGAAGTTGTGGCCGCGCTGGACGAGCTCGTCCTGGGACCACGCCATGTTGTCGCGCAGGTAGTCGAAGCCGAACTCGTTGTTCGTGCCGTACGTGATGTCGCAGGCGTACTGCTCACGGCGCTGAGCCGGCGTCATGTTGGCGAGGATGCAGCCGACCTCGAGGCCCAGGAACCGGTGGACGCGGCCCATCATCTCGGAGTCGCGCTCGGCCAGGTAGTCGTTGACCGTGATGATGTGGACGCCCTTGCCGGACAGGGCGTTCAGGTACGCCGGCAGGGTGCCGACGAGGGTCTTGCCCTCACCGGTCTTCATCTCGGCCACGTAACCCATGTGCAGGGCCGCGCCACCCATCATCTGCACGTCGTAGTGACGCTGGCCGAGGACGCGCTTGGCGGCCTCGCGGACGGTGGCGAACGCTTCGGGCAGCAGGTCGTCCAGGGTCTCGCCGTCCGCGTAGCGCTGCTTGTACTCATCGGTGAGGGCGCGCAGCTCGGCGTCGGAGAGGTCGACGAAGTCCTCTTCGATGGAGTTGACCTGGTCCGCGATGCGGTGCAGCTTGCGCAGGATCTTGCCTTCGCCTGCACGCATGATCTTCGAGAGGACGGACACGGGGGTTGGTCTCCTTGCCGGTCGGGCCTGGGACGGTCGGTTACCACTTGACTTACTGAGCAACGGCCATCGTATGCGAGGACCCCACCGCGCCGGGAGGGCCTGCTGTGACGGCGACCGTCCGCTGCTTCAATTCTGATTCACGTCTGCTTCAAAGGGGACAACGTGCGGCCCCCTCGGATAGTGCCGCACCTCTCCACCGAATTGCACAACGCGTGACCACCCCTTCACTGACGGCGAAGACATGGCGTCGTGACCGGCTTCCCAGCAGAATCAGTCGATGGACCCCGTCACCCTCACCACGGACCGTCTCCTGCTGCGCACGGTCGGCTCCCAGGAGACCGACGCGGTGTACGACGCCTGCCAGGACCCCGACATCCAGCGTTGGACCACGATCCCCTCGCCCTACCTGCGCGAGCACGCCCGGAGCTTCACGGAACAACTGGTCCCCGACGGCTGGGCGGACGGCTCCATGTTCACCTTCGGCGTCTTCCCGCACTCCGGAGGGCTGGCGGGCATGCTCGGCATCACCCTGCGCGCCCTGGGCATGGGCGAGATCGGCTTCTGGGCCACGAAGGAGCACCGCGCCAACGGCTACGTCACCGAGGCCGCCCTCGCCGCCTGCCGCTGGTCCTTCACCCATGCCGCTCTCGACCGCGTCGAATGGCGTGCGGAGGTGGGGAACCGGGCGTCCCGCGCGGTGGCGGAACGAGCGGGCTTCACGATCGAGGGCACGCTGCGCTCCGCGATGAACAACAAGGGAGTACGCCGGGACATCTGGGTGGGTTCCCTGCTCCCCTCGGACATGGGCCTCCCGTCGACGGCGCCCTACCTGCCGGCGCGCTGACCGGCCCTCCCGGGCAGACCCGCAGGTCACACCCCGTTGTCAGTCCCACCGCCTACTCTGCGGCCATGACCACCCCGCGCCCCATCGCAGACCTCTCCGCCGACGAGGCCCGCAGAATCGCGCTCCGCGCCCAGGGCTTCCTCGGCGCGCCCGACCGCCGCTCCGGCGTCCGTGGCATCCTCCGCCACCTGGGCGCGATACAGCTCGACACGATCTCGGTCCTGGCCCGCTCCCACGAACTCGTGCCGTACGCCCGCCTGGGCGCGGTGGGCCGCAAGACGGTCGAGGACGCCTATTGGCAGGACACGCACTCCTTCGAGTACTGGTCCCATGCCGCCTGCGTCCTCCCCATCGAGGAGTGGCCCCACTTCGCCTTCCGCCGCCGCGCCTACCGCAACCGCCCGCACTGGAACCACGAGCTCCCCGCCGGCGCCTACGACCAGGTCGTCAAGCAGCTGCGTTCCGAAGGCCCCCTCACCGCGACGGAGTTGGGCGGCGCGAAGAGGACGAGCGACTGGTGGGACTGGTCCGGCTCCAAGGTCGCCGTCGAACGCGCCCTGATGTACGGCGAGGTGGTCTGCGTGGAGCGCCGAGGCTGGAAGCGCCTCTACGACCTCGCCGAGCGCGCCGTCCCGCAGGAGCTGCTGCACGACGAGCTGGATGACACCGAGTGCCTGCGCCGCCTGGTCCGCCTGGCGGGCCGTTCCCTAGGGGTCGGCACCCGAGCGGACATCGCCGACTACCACCGGCTCAAGGGCGAGCAGGTCGACGCGGTGATCGCGGAATCGGGCCTGGTCCCGGTCTCGGTCGAGGGCTGGGGCAAGCCGGCCTGGGCCGACCCCGCGGCCCTTCAGACGCCCCCGCGCGGTCGCCACCGCACCACGCTCCTGTCCCCCTTCGACTCCCTGATCTGGGAGCGGGCGCGCACGGAGCGGATCTTCGGCTTCACCCACCGCCTGGAGGCCTACGTCCCCAAACAGAAGCGTGTGTACGGCTACTTCGCGATGCCGGTGCTGGCCGGCGGGCGTCTCGTCGGCCGCGTGGACCCGGCCCGCGAGGGCCGCACGCTGGTGGCCAAGCAGGTCACGCTGGACGGCCCGAAGGCCGTGCCGGCGGTCGCCCAGGCCCTGGCGGAGGCGGCGACCTGGGTGGACTGCACGACCGTCCGCGTGGAGCGGGTCGACGCACCTGACCTGCGCGAGCCCCTGACGAAGGAACTCGCCCGCCTCGTCGGCTGAGACCGGGGGCTCTGGCCGAGCCCGGTACCTGGGCAAGCCCGGGTCCCGGGCGAGACCCGGTCCCTAACGGATCTCGAGGATCTTCTCCCGCATCGCGTACACCACCGCTTCCATCCTGGAGTGCAGCTGCAGCTTCTCCAGGATGTTGCGGACATGGTTCTTCACGGTGTTCTCGGAGATGAACAACTCCTTGGCGATGTCACGGTTGTTCATTCCCGTGGCGACCAGCTTCAGGACTTCCAGTTCGCGGTCGGTCAGGCGCGGCGCGGGCACCAGCCGGCGCTCGTCCGTGCGCTGGATCATCGATTTGAACTCGGTGAGGAGTTTCGACGCCATGGACGGGCTGATCTGCGACTGCCCGTCGGCCACCGCGCGAATGGCGGTGGCCACCTCGTCCGTGGAGATCTCTTTGAGGAGATAGCCGGTCGCACCCGCCTTGATGGCGTCGTAGAGATCGGCTTCCTCGTCGCTGATCGTCAACATGATGATCTTGGCGCTGGGTGCCACCTCCTTGATGGAGGTGCACGCCTCGATCCCGCCGCGCTTGGGCATCCGTACGTCCATCAGGACGATGTCGGGCAGCAGGTCGGCGGCCTTCTCGACGGCCTCGGCGCCGTCGCCCGCTTCCCCGATGACCTGGATGTCCTCCTCGGCCGCGAGCACGATCTCCAGGCCACGGCGGAACAGGGCGTGGTCGTCCACCACAAGGACTCTGATCGGTTCCTTGCGTGGAGTCCCCGAGTCCGGGCCCATGCCGACGACGCCGCCGTCGGCATCCTCGTCACGCATCGGTCCGAAGCTGTCCGCCATCGTTCCTCCCCCTGAAGGCTGTGGCCTGAGGTCCTGAGCCATCGCCAACCCAGAGCAACGACCCACCGGTTGGGCCGTGGCCACCATGATTTCATGCCCGGACGGCACCAGGGTGCCGGAGCGGGGCGCGAAGTGGTCGCACGGGGGTGCCCCTGGGGGCGCACACGCGCTCCAGGGGCACCTGTTCCGCTGTCACCCGGCATGGTCAGCCGCCGAGCGCACCGCCCGCGTCCGGGGAGTGCGCCTGGGTGACCATCGTGTCCGTGCTGAGGTGGATCACGCCGTAGTCGTAGGCGTGCCGTCGGTAGACGACACTCGGTTCCTTGGTCTCGGAGTCGACGAACAGGTAGAAGTCGTGCCCGACCAGCTCCATCTCGTAGAGAGCCTGGTCGAGGGTCATGGGTGCTGCGACGTGGGTCTTCTCGCGGACGACGATGGGGCCGTCACCCTGCACTTCCAGCGAGCCGATCTTCTTCGTGGGTACGGCCTCGGGCTCCTCCTCGGGAGCCGGCACGAGTCCGTTTCCGTTGAGCGTCGCCACGCCCGGGACGTGGTCGGCGACCTCGGCGGCCGGGATCCGGCGCGCACCGCGGCGCGAGTAGCGCTTGTCGTGCTGCCTGCGCAGCCGGGCTTCCAGCTTTTCCGCCGCCAGGTCGAGCGCCGCGTACGGATCGCTCGCCGCTGCCTCCGCCCGGATCACCGGACCGCGGGAGCGGAGCGTGATCTCCACTCGGTCGCAACGGTCGGCCTGCCGGGGGTTGGGCTCCTTGGACACCTCGACGTCGAGGCTGATCACCTTGCCATCGAGCTTCTGGATCTTCTCCAGCTTCAGCTTCTCGGCCACGTGCTTCCGGAACCGCTCGGGCACCTCGGTCTTGCGGCCCTTGACGACGATGTCCACGCAGAACTCCGTTCCCGGATCGCTCCGCTTCGGTGCGGAGCGTCTCCCTTTTGCACCAGGCTCCGGTGAGTCCCGGAACCTCGGACTCGGTGACTTCCACCTCCTCCCCCGTGAGCGAGATCTCCACTCCACCGTCGCGAGTGATGAAGAAAAAACCCGCAACACGGCATTCGGTTTTGAGAGGTGTGGCCTGCGGCTTTCCCTCTCAACCGAACATATCTCGCCCGGACGGATGTCGTCACCCTCTACTGCGGCGTACCTCCGTTCAGGTGAATAGGCCCTCTCGTTACCTGCAACGACACAAGATCTCAGTCAGTTCCGGTTTATTTCGAAAGAGTCCGGTGATGCCGCGACCACTGCCGCGCACACCACGTCAACGACTCCGCCGGCGTCAACCGCGCCCGCGTTCACCTGCCGGGCGGGCCGCCGACCCGTCCTCTCTCGCCTTGATCCGACGTTCTGTTCTTCTCTGCTTTCCCAGGTCTCTCCCCCGTACACGGCCGAAGTCCACGCAGCGTCCGGAATCGGCCCCGGCGCCCCGGACGGGACCCCGGGCGCGGACGAGGCCGCCCGTACGGCTCGCGCGGCCTCCGCCAGGGAGGCGCCCGTGGTCATCACGTCGTCGACGAGGACGACCGGCCCCCCACAGAGCAGCCGCACCCCTGCGGGAGCCACCGCCAGAGCGCCCGCGAGATTGTCCAGCCGCTGCCGGGAGTTGAGCCCCGACTGGTCGGCCACGGCCCGCCGCTGCCGCAGCACGCCGACCACCCGCGCCGGACATCCCGTCCGCCGCAACTCACCCGCCGCCGCGAGCGCGATCCGCCGCGCCGGATCATGCCCTCGGGCCCGCACGGAGCGCCGCCCGGACGGCACCGGCACGAGCAGCACAGGAGCCCTGCCGCCCCGCGACCACACCGCCCCGGCCCCCGCCGAGGCCGAGGCACGCCAAAGCCCCACCCGCACGGCTCCCGCCAGTGCCACGCCGAGCGGTCCGGCGAGCGCCAGGGCACCGCGCTCCTTGTGGGCCAGCAGCGTCGCCCGGACCTCGTCCGCGTACCGGGCGGCCGCGTGCACCACGGGCAGCCCGGGCGGCTCCGGCACCGGCCGCACCCGGTGCGCCTCGGCTCCGCTCAGCACCGCACGGCACCGCGCGCACAGCACCGTACGAGGCACTCCGCAGCCTTCGCACTCGCCCGGCAGCACCAGGTCGGTGAGGTCCTGCCACCACCCCCGCATGACGTCCACTGTGCCGACACGGACCCGACCCTGCCACCCCTGTGGACAACAGCCTGTGGACAACCCAGCGCTCCGGCACCAGCGCGTCCCCCACACGAGCGACCCCGTAGGGCGACCCCGCAGGAGACACGATCAACGACCCCCTTGGCGCCCCCGGGAACACCAAGGGCCGCCCCTCCCGAGTCGATCTCGGCAGGAGCGGCCACCCACCCCAGCACCCCGGCCACATCTGCCACCGGGGCGCTCACACCTCACCCCGGATAGACCGGCGCCGTCCCCTCCGTCACCTTCTTCCACTGCTCGCCCGACGGCAGGCGGACGATGCCGTCCACGGAGTACGCCACCAGCGGCAACTGGTCGTCCTCGGCGGCCGTGACCTCCTTGACGCCCGAAAGGGCCGCGGGCGCCGGCACGTCCGGCGTGGAGCCGTCGACCTGGACGTACCGCATTTGCTCGACGCCCCCGTGCTCGCGCCCGACCACCACGAGCCGGCTGTCCCCGGCCCACGACATGGTGGTGACCTGCTCCAACTCCGGCGTCGCGGAGCGCAGTTCGACCACGCTGACGGCCGGCTTCCCACCCGGCCCGCCGTCTCGCTCGATCAGCCCGATGAGCAGGGTCTTCTTGCCGCCCTTCTCCACGACGAGCGCGATGCGCACCCCGTCGGCGGCCACCCGTACGGACTGGATCCGTCCGTCCAGGTGCGGCATCCGCACCTCCACCGGATCGCCCTTGCCCTCCTCGAAGAGGAGCAGCCGGGGATGCTCGGGGTCCCGGTCGGCCACCCACAGGCCGTCGTCCGCGTCCCAGCTGGGGGTCGTCAGCCGGTCCTTCTCGGCCCGGCCCTGGCTGCGCAGCAGCGGCTCACCGAGCGAACCGCCCGAGACCAGCGACCCCACGTAGAGCGACCTGCCGTCGAGGCTGACGCCTGCCGCGGTGTGCTCGTCACGCGAGACCGCCGCCGACCGCAGCGCCGTGTCGCCCTCGCCGAGCGCCCCCGGCGCCGCGTCCGGGTCGGTGCCGCTGTTGCCCGTGGGGATCCGTACGAGCCGGTGCTTGCCGTCCACGAAGTACAGGTAGTCGGGGTGACGCGCCGAGCTCCGGGAGGCCGCCGCGTCAGCTGCCCCGCGCGTGAGCGAGCACAGCTCCGATCCGCCGGCCCGCAGCCCGACCTCGTCCACGGCCGGGCTGAGGTTGCGCAGCGTGAACAGGATCTGGGCGGCCATCTCCTGGCACCGGTTGGTGCCGACGCCCGCCGCCTTGTGGTTGAGCGGGATCGTCAGTTTGTTCCGGTCGTCGGGCGTCAGCGCGCCGGCGTCCTTCGCCAGCGCCGTACCGGTGGGGAAGCTCGACCTGACCACGGGCCCGAGCCATCGCGTGGGCCCGTTGAGCAGGGAGTTCACCATCTGTGTCATGGGATCCACGCGCCGGCGCACGTAGACGGGATCGGCGACCGCCGTGGGCTGGGACCTCGACCCGGCCGCGTCGGTGTTCGAGGCGAAGTAGTACTTGCTGACGGACATGTAGTTGCGCAGGAAGTCCGACTCGCCGATGACGACACCCTGCGGCAGCGCGTCGATCCGCCACTGCCGCTTGCTGTCCTGCGTCAGGTGCACGCTCCTGCCGTACGCACCGGTCGCCGGCGCGTAGGCCAGCTGCGCGTCGACGGTGGCGACCTTGGTGCCGGTCAGCATGTACGAGATCTCGCCGGTGTCCTCCCCGCCGCCGCCCGCCTCGGGTTTGGCGCCGGGTCCGTCGGTCAGCACCGTGGCGGACGCCTCGGGCCGCCACTCCTTCGCGGCTACGCCGGTCAGGTACTGGCGCGCCGTCTTGTAGTGCGGGTCGTCGCTGGTGAGCGCCTCCAGGAAGCCCTGCACGATCTCCGAGGGCGGCGCGTCCTCCCCCGGCGGCACGGCGAAGACCCGCACCTGGGTCTCCTGGCGCGGGGTGGACTCCACGCCCCGCAGATCCCCGCTGTCCGGCATCGAGGCGCACCCCGCCAGCACCAGGACGCCACCGGCGGCGTACGCCATCACGCGGGCGGGCCTGCGCCGGCCGCGCCCCTCGCGGTCAGCGCCCACGAGATGCCTCCCCTTGCCTGTCCACGTCCCCCGGCTCGCTCTCCCGGCGGCTGTCCTCGTCCCGCGGCCCGTTCACCACCGGATCCCGTCCGGCTCGGCCACCGTCACCCTCGTCGCGCCCGGGCCTCTCCTGGCCCCTCGCAGCCCCGCGGGTATCCGACTGCTCGTCCGCCGGTGACGTGTCCTGCCGTCGCGTGTCCGAGGCGGGCCTGGGCACCACACGCGAACCGTTGCCGGGCAGTGCCGTGGGGTCCGCGGTGGGGGCGACACGCGGCGGTATCGGGTCCCGCTTCGCCCCCTGCGGCACCGACCCGCTCACCGGCTGCGCCGGCACGGTCGCCCGCTTCTCGCCGTCCCCGCCGCCACAGGGCAGCCCGGCGTCGTCAAGGCCCCGGTTCCGCCGTGAGTCCTTGGGCTCCAGCGGTATCGGGGAGCCCCGCAGCGGCTCGTCGGCGGTCCTGGGCAGCGTCAGCCGGAACTGGGAGCCACCGCCCGGCTCGCCCCACGCCTGCAGCCAGCCGCCGTGCAGCCGCGCGTCCTCCAGGGCGATGGACAGCCCCAGGCCCGTGCCACCCGTGGTACGCGCGCGTGCCGGGTCGGCCCGCCAGAAGCGGCTGAAGACACGGGTCGCCTCGCCCGGCTTGAGCCCGACCCCGTAGTCCCGCACCGCCACGGCGACCGCACCGCCCGCCGCGGCGAGCTTGACGACGACGTCCTTGCCCTCTCCGTGCTCGACGGCGTTGACGACGAGGTTGCGCAACACACGCTCCACGCGCCGGGCGTCGGCCTCGGCGACCACGGGCTGCTGGTCGCCCAGGATCCGGATCTGCGTGCCCTTGCGCTCCGCGAGCGGCTCGGCCCCGCTGACCACCCGCCGTACGACGTTCCTGAGGTCTATCGGCTCCGCCTCCAGCGCAGCGGCACCGGCGTCGAACCGGCTGATCTCCAGCAGGTCCGCGAGCAGCGACTCGAACCGGTCCAACTGGTCGGCGAGCAGCTCCGCCGACCGCGCGGTCACCGGGTCGAAGTCCACCCGCGCCTCGTGGATGACGTCCGCGGCCATCCGTACGGTCGTCAGCGGCGTGCGCAGCTCGTGCGACACGTCCGACACGAACCGGCGCTGCATCCGCGACAGGTCCTCCAGCTGGCTGATCTTCAGCTGAAGGTTCTGCGCCATCTTGTTGAAGGCCTCACCGAGCCGCGCGATGTCGTCCTCACCGGTGACCTTCATACGTTCCTGAAGCCGCCCGGCCGACAGCCGCTCCGCGATTCCCGCCGCCATCCGCACCGGCGTGACGACCTGCCGCACGACGAGCCAGGCGATGGCCCCGAGCAGGACGACGACGAACAGCCCGGCCGTCGCCAGCGTGCCCTTGACCAGGCTCAGCGACTTCTCCTCCTGGGTGAGCGGGAAGAGGTAGTACAGCTGGTACGGGTCGCCGTTGGGGTCGTCGACCTGCATACCGATGACCAGGCCCGGCTGGGAGTCCTTGGTGGGGTTGTTGTACGTGATCCGGGTGTAGCTCTGCGCGGCCGTCGTACTGCTGCCGATCCGCTCACGCAGGTCGGCGGGGACACTCCTGCTCCAGTCCACCTCGCCGGAGGCACGCTGCCCGCGGCCGCCCGCGCTTCCCGCGTCGGACGCCGGGAGCGTCACCACTTCGAAGGCGCCCTGGCCGCCGCTGGACAGCGAGGAGACGAGGTCGCTCATCCACGGGGAGACGTTCTGCGCGGGACGCCCGTCAACCGTGGCAGCGTCGTCGCCGGTGCCGCTCGGCGCCTCCTCGGCCCGCTGCTTGGCCACCGCGAAACCGCCCGTGGCCTGGCTCTGGGACGCCTTCACCTTGGCGTCGAGCAGGCCGTTGCGCACCTGCCCGATGACGACGAAGCCCAGCAACAGCACCACGCCCAGCGACATCAGCAACGTCGTGACGACGACCTTGAGCTGGATGTTGCGCCGCCACAGCCGCATGACGGGCAGCAACGGCCGGCGCACCCACCGCATGAACAGGCGGATGACCGGGCTGCCCTGGACTCCGCCCTGGAGCAGCAGCCCACTCTCCAGAAACCGTCCCCAGCGGGAGCCGGACTTCTTCCGCCCGACAGGCCGCTCCGGGCGGGCCCCGGACCGGCCGGGCGCCGAAGCGGCACTGTCGCCGGACATGTCAGCTCGGCCCTGCCTTGTACCCGACACCACGGACGGTCACCACGATCTCCGGCTTCTCCGGGTCCTTCTCGACCTTGGAGCGCAGCCGCTGCACATGGACGTTGACCAGCCGCGTGTCCGCCGCGTGCCGATAACCCCAGACCTGCTCCAGCAGCACCTCGCGCGTGAACACCTGCCACGGCTTGCGCGCGAGCGCGACCAGCAGGTCGAACTCCAGCGGCGTCAGCGCGATCGACTGCCCGTCCCGCTTCACGGAGTGCCCCGCCACGTCGATGACCAGGTCACCGATGGCGAGCTGCTCCGGAGCGGGCTCCTCCGACCTGCGGAGCCGCGCCCTGATCCGGGCCACCAGCTCCTTCGGCTTGAACGGCTTCACGATGTAGTCGTCAGCGCCCGACTCCAGGCCCACGACCACGTCGACCGTGTCGCTCTTCGCGGTCAGCATCACGATCGGCACGCCCGACTCCGCCCTGATCAGACGGCACACCTCGATGCCGTCCCGGCCGGGCAGCATCAGGTCCAGCAGCACCAGATCGGGCTTGGCCTCACGGAACGCGGCCAGCGCCTTGTCACCGTCGGCCACGAACGACGGCTCGAAACCCTCACCACGCAGCACGATGCCGAGCATCTCGGCCAGTGCGGTGTCGTCGTCGACGACAAGGACTCGTCCCTTCATAAACGACATCATCCCATTCTCATAACAGTGGCGAAGGCAGTGGTGAGGTAGGTCACCGGCCAGTGACCATAGTCGCAGCAAGCGCTACTGTCTGCCCTCGCCCGCCCGCCGATGATCTCGACGCGGGCACCGGCGGCCCGGTTCCCGGGCCCGGGACGGCGGCGAAGGGGCCCAGGACCGATCGCAGCCGAGGAGAGCAGGCGACGAGGGTGCCGGAACCTGCTCCGGCCCCGCCCACCCTCCACAGCGGTCGGCTCGACCCGCCGTGACCCGCACCCTGTGCAGGCCCCACACACCCGCCACAGGCCCTACAGTGCCCGGCTCAGCCCGCCGTCACCCGGCGCGACCGCGCACACACCTCGGCGAGTGCCTCAGCGGTCACCGGCGAAACGACGCCCTCCTCCGTGACGATCGCCGTCACCAGCTCGGCCGGAGTCACGTCGAACGCGGGGTTGTACGCCTGCGTCCCCAGCGGCGCCACCGGAATCCCGCCGCCCGCCTCCGTACCGACCACCGGCACCTGCGGCGCCGTCACCTCGGTCACCTCGTGCCCGGGCCGCTGCTCCACCTCGACGGAGGCCCCGTCCGCCGTGTCCAGATCCACCGTCGTCACCGGCGCCACCACGATGAACGGCACATGGTGATAGCGCGCCAGCACCGCCAGCGGATAGCTCCCGACCTTGTTCGCCACCGAACCGTCCGCCGTGATGCGGTCCGCCCCGATCAGCACCGCGTCCACCTCACCGGCGGCGAACAGCGACCCCGCAGCGTTGTCGGTGAGCAGCGTGTACGCCATCCCGCGCCGGGCCGCCTCGTACGCCGTGAGGCGGGCACCCTGCAGCAACGGCCGCGTCTCGTCCACCCACAACCGCCGCAGCCGCCCCGTCCGGTGCGCCGCGAGCGCCACCGCGAACGCCGTGCCCTCGCCGCCCGACACCAGCGAACCGGTGTTGCAGTGGGTGAGGACCCGGTGCCCGCCACCGGGCAGCAGCTCGTCCAGCAGTGCCAGCCCGTGCTCGGCCATCCGCCCACTGGCCTCGGCGTCCTCCCGGTGCAGCTGCCGTGCCGCGGCAAGCGCCGCCGCAGCCGCCTGCCGGACGTCGCCGCCCTCGGCGAGCGCCGCCTCGTGCGCCGAGTGCGCCCTGCGCACGCCCACAGCCAGGTTCACCGCGGTCGGCCGGGCACCCGCCAGCGCGGCCGCCGCCTCGTCCACGTCGAAGCCCCGCAGGGCGGCGAGCGCGACGCCGTACGCCCCCGCGATGCCGAGCAGCGGTGCCCCGCGCACGGCCAGCGAGCGGATCGCCTCCACGAGTGCGGACGCGTCCGTACAGACCAGTTCGACCTCCTCGGCAGGCAGCCTCGTCTGGTCCAGCAGGACCAGAACGGGGCCTTCCGGTGGCTCTTCCCAGCGGATCGCCGGGATCTCGCTCGGCCGCTTGTCATCGCCGCTGTGCGCGTACTGATCAGCCATGCCGTCAGTCTGCCCCCAATCGAGCGGACAATTGAAGGTACGCAGCCCATACCGCGGCCGGTCACTCCAAGACCACCCCATGGCACGATGGCTGCCAACCTGCCGCCGCGCCCGCGGACGGGCACCGTGAAGGAGCGACGATGAACGACACTCCGGGCTGGGCCTCGCCCGGATCCGCCCCGTCCGACGGCCAGAAGCCGGACCAGTCCGGCCCCGCCGAGCCCACCGATCGCCCCGCACAGCCCGCGGACCAGCCGGCCCAGGCCGGCCAGGCACCGCAGGGACCCGGCCCGCAGTGGTCCAAGGACCAGCCGCCACCGGCCCAGTGGTCGGCCCCCAGCGGCCCCTCCGTCCCCGGCCAGGCACCCCCGCCCCCTCCCCCCGGCCCGGGCTGGGGCAACCAGCCCCCCGGCGGACATGGCCCCGCAGGCCACGGCGGATACGGCGCCCCCGGTCGCCCCGGCGGCTGGGGAGGCGGCTGGGGCGGTCCCCCGCCCGCCGCCAAGCCCGGCGTGATCCCGCTCCGCCCGCTCGGCGTGGGCGAGATCCTCGACGGCGCCGTCTCCACCATGCGCACGTACTGGCGCACGGTCCTCGGCATCTCGCTGACCGTCGCCGTCCTCACCGAGGTCATCGTCGTCCTGTTCCAGGGCCTCGTCCTGGACGACTCCAGCACCGACGCCCTCAACGACCCCAGCGCCACCCTCAGCGAGCTGAGCCGCGCCATGGGCGACGCCCTGCTCAACTCCTCCGTCGTCTTCGTGATCTCCCTGGTCGGCACCGTCATCGCGACCGCTCTGCTCACGACCGTCACCAGCCGCGCCGTGCTCGGCAAGTCGGTGACCATCGGCGAGGCCTGGCGGGACGCCCGCCCTCAGATCCTCAAACTGTTCGGCCTCATCTGCGTGTTGCTGCTCATCACCGTCGGCGTCGTCACCGTGGGAGCCCTGCCCGGCCTCCTCGTGACCGTCGCCGGGAGCAGCGCCGCGGGCGTAGCCCTCACCGTCCTCGGCATCATCGGCGCCGGCATCGTCGCCCTGTGGCTGGCGATCCGCTTCTCCCTCGCCTCTCCCGCCCTCATGCTGGAGAAGCAGGGCATCAAGAAGGCCATGAGCCGCTCCGCGAAGCTCGTCCAGGGCACCTGGTGGCGGATCTTCGGCATCCAACTGCTCGCCACACTCATCGCGAACATCGTCGCCTCGATCATCGTCATCCCCTTCACCCTCCTCGCCGCGGCCCTCAGCGGCGACGGCCTCACCGGCTGGCTCAACACCGGTGTCGGCAGCCTCGGCTGGTCGTTCCTCATCATCAGCGGCATCGGCTCGGTGATCGGCTCCATGATCACGTTCCCGATCACGGCCGGCGTCACCGTGCTCCTCTACATCGACCAGCGCATCCGCCGCGAGGCCCTCGACCTCGAACTGGCCCGCGCCGCCGGTGTCCAGGACTACGGCTCCACCGCCCCCGGCGCCACCCCGGGGAGCTGATGCGGTGAGCCCGACGGGGGAACTTCTCACAACGGCGCTGCCACGCGCCGGCATACGGACGCTGCTGAGCGTCGGCGACACCTCCCTGCTGTCGTCGGCCCGCTCCGCCGACGACCCGCCCCTCACCATCCCGCGCGACCCCGCGCGGGAGGCGGCCCGGCGCGAACTGTCCAAGCGGATGTACCACGAGAACGACCCCAGCCTGCTCCAGCGCGCCCTCGACGCCATCTGGGAATGGCTCGGCAAACTCTTCAACGCCACCTCGACCGCCACCCCCGGCGGCACACTCGGCCTGATCGTCATCATCCTGGCCGTCATCGCGGTCCTGGCCGCCCTGTGGTGGCGCCTGGGCACCCCCCGCCGCCAACCCACCACGTCCGCAACCCTGTTCGACGACCGCCCCCGCAGCGCCGCCGAGCACCGCGCCGCCGCCGAGGCACACGCCGCCCAGGGCCACTGGAACCAGGCCGTCCAGGAACGCATGCGCGCCCTCGTCCGCGCCCTGGAGGAACGCGCCCTCCTCGACGTCCGACCCGGCCGCACCGCGGACGAGGCCGCAGCCGAAGCCGGCCGGGCCCTGCCCGCCCACACCGACCGACTGCGCACCGCCGCCCGCGACTTCGACGACGTGACGTACGGCGGCCGCTCGGCGACCGAAGAGTCGTACCACCGCATCGCCGAACTCGACCGCGACCTGGAACGCACCAAGCCCCAGCTCGCGACGAGCAGCGCCGCCACGGCCCCCACCACCCGCCAGGGAGCCGCCGAATGACCACCGAGGCCACCCTCACATCCAGCTCGGCCTCGCCCACCGCCCGCCAGGTGTGGACCCGCGCTCGCGGCATCGCGCTCGCCCTCGTGGTGCTCCTCGCGGGAGCCGTCGCCATCGCCGTCGTCCGCTCCGACGCCCGCCACGGCGAACTCGACCCGCGCTCCGCCGACCCGGGAGGCAGCCGCGCCGTCGCCGAACTCCTCGCCGACCGGGGCGTGGACACCCGCGTGGTCACCACCCTGGACGAGGCAGCCACCGCAGCCGGCCCGGACACGACCCTCCTGGTCGCCGCCCCCGACCTGCTGACCCCCGCTCAGCAGACCCGCCTGCACCACGCGTTCGCCGACTCCGGCGGCCGCACCGTCCTGGTCGCCTCCGGCAGCGCCTCCGTCGAACGGCTCGCCCCCGGCGTCACCGCAGACCCCGCCACCAGCCTCGACTCGGCGCTCGCCCCCGACTGCGCCCTGCCCGCCGCCCGACGCGCAGGCACCGCCGACACCGGCGGCGTCCGCTACACCACCACCCACCTCGGCGCCGACGCGTGCTACCCCAGCGAACGCCTGGCCACCCTGCTCCGCCTCCCGGACGAGAAGGGCAACGGCGACACCATCGCCCTCGGCGCGCCCGACATCCTCCTCAACGACCGCCTCGACGAGCAGGGCAACGCCTCGCTCGCCCTCCAACTCCTCGGCTCCCGCCCCCATCTGGTCTGGTACCTCCCCTCGCTCTCCGACACGTCGGCCACCGGCACCGACGACGAACGCAGCTTCTTGGACCTGCTCCCCTCGGGCTGGCTCTGGGGCACCCTGCAGCTCTTCGTCGCCGCAGCCCTGGCCGCCCTCTGGAGGGCACGCCGACTGGGCCCCCTCGTGCCCGAAAAACTCCCCGTCGCGATCCGCGCCTCCGAAACCGCCGAAGGCCGCGCCCGCCTCTACCGCAAGACCGACGCCCGCGACCGCGCGGCCGACGCTCTTCGCTCCACCACCCGCACCCGCCTCGCCCCCCTCGTAGGCGTCCCCGTCACCCAGGCGCACACGCCCGAGGCCCTGCTCCCCGCCCTGTCCGCCCACCTCCACGGCGTCGGCCAGGACCAGCACGCCCTCCTCTTCGGACCACCGCCCAGCGACGACGCAGCACTCATCGCACTCGCCGACCGACTCGACGCCCTCGAAAGAGAGGTACGCCGTCCATGATGGACCCGACCACTGACAACGCCGGGCCGAGCGGGGACCCGGGCACCGCCCGCGACGCCCTGGAGGCCCTGCGCGCCGAGATCGCCAAGGCCGTGGTCGGCCAGGACCCCGCCGTCACCGGCCTCGTCGTCGCCCTGCTCTGCCGCGGCCACGTCCTCCTCGAAGGCGTCCCCGGCGTCGCCAAGACCCTCCTGGTCCGCGCCCTCGCCTCGGCCCTCGAACTCGACACCAAGCGCGTCCAGTTCACCCCCGACCTCATGCCGAGCGACGTGACCGGCTCCCTGGTCTACGACACCCGCAGCGCCGAGTTCTCCTTCCAGCCCGGCCCGGTCTTCACCAACCTCCTCCTCGCCGACGAGATCAACCGCACGCCCCCCAAGACCCAGTCCTCCCTCCTGGAAGCCATGGAGGAACGCCAGGTCACCGTCGACGGCACCCCCCGCCCCCTCCCCGACCCGTTCCTGGTCGCAGCGACCCAGAACCCGGTCGAGTACGAGGGCACCTACCCCCTCCCGGAAGCCCAACTGGACCGCTTCCTCCTCAAACTCACCATCCCCCTCCCCTCCCGCCAGGACGAGATCGACGTCCTCACCCGCCACGCCGAGGGCTTCAACCCGCGCGACCTCCACGCCGCCGGCGTACGCCCCGTAGCGGGCCCGGCCGACCTGGAAGCAGCCCGCGCAGCGGTCGCCAAGACGACCATCTCCCCGGAGATCACCGCCTACGTCGTCGACATCTGCCGCGCCACCCGCGAATCGCCGTCCCTCACCCTCGGCGTCTCCCCCCGAGGCGCCACGGCGCTCCTGGCCACCGCCCGCGCCTGGGCCTGGCTGACCGGCCGCGACTACGTCATCCCCGACGACGTGAAAGCCCTGGCCCTCCCGACCCTCCGCCACCGCGTGCAACTGCGCCCGGAGGCGGAAATGGAAGGCGTGACGGCCGACTCCGTCATCAACGCGATCCTCGCCCACGTCCCCGTCCCCCGCTGATGGCACTCACCGGACGCGCCGCCCTGCTCGCGGCCCTGGGCTCCCTCCCCGTCGGCATCTGGGAGCCCAGCTGGACGGGCATCCTGGCGGTCAACGCCCCCTTGGCCGTGGCCTGCGCCTGCGACTTCGCGCTGGCCGCCCCTGTGCGCCGTCTGGGCCTGACCCGTTCCGGCGACACCTCCGTACGCCTCGGCGACACGGCGGACGTCATCCTCACCCTGACCAATCCGTCCCGCCGCCCCCTGCGCGCCCGGCTCCGTGACGCCTGGCCCCCCAGCAGCTGGCAGCCCGGCACGGAAACGACTGCCTCCCGCCACCGCCTCACGGTCCCCCCGGGCGAACGCCGCCGCATCACGACCCGGCTACGCCCCACCCGACGAGGGGACCGCCAGACCGACCGCGTCACGATCCGCTCGTACGGCCCCCTCGGCCTGTTCGCCCGCCAGGGCACCCACAAGGCCCCCTGGACGGTTCGCGTCCTGCCCCCGTTCACCAGCCGAAAGCACCTGCCTTCGAAGCTGGCCCGCCTCCGCGAACTGGACGGCCGCACCAGCGTCCTCACCCGAGGCGAGGGCACGGAGTTCGACAGCCTGCGCGAATACGTTCCCGGCGACGACACTCGTTCCATCGACTGGCGCGCCACAGCCCGGCAGACCACGGTCGCCGTACGCACCTGGCGCCCTGAGCGCGACCGCCACATCCTCCTGGTCCTCGACACCGGCCGCACCTCGGCCGGCCGCGTGGGCGACGCACCGCGCCTCGACGCCTCGATGGACGCGGCACTCCTCCTCGCAGCCCTCGCCTCCCGCGCCGGCGATCGCGTAGACCTCCTCGCCTACGACCGTAAAGTCCGCGCCCTGGTCCAAGGCCGCACCGCGGGTGACCTTCTTCCCGCACTGGTCAACGCCATGGCCGCGCTCGAGCCGGAACTCGTCGAAACGGACGCGCGAGGCCTCGCAGCCACCGCTCTCCGTGCTTCCCCCCGCCGCTCCCTGATCATCCTGCTCACCACCTTGGACGCGGCTCCCATCGAAGAGGGCCTGCTCCCGGTCCTGGCTCAGCTCACCCAGCGCCACACGGTATTGCTGGCGTCGGTGGCCGACCCGCACATCACCGACATGGCCAAGGCCCGTGGCGATGTCGACGCCGTCTACGAAGCTGCCGCAGCCGCCCAGGCCCAGTCGGAACGCCACCGAACCGCGGAACAATTGCGTCGCCACGGCGTCAAGGTCGTCGACGCCACACCGGACGACCTCGCGCCGGCACTCGCGGACGCGTATTTGGCACTGAAATCGGCGGGGCGCCTGTAACGAATAAGGGCCCCGAAAGGGGGCCCAACGCAGAAAACCCCCGCATCCGAAGATGCGGGGGTTTTCCCAAAGATTGTTCGGCGGCGTCCTACTCTCCCACAGGGTCCCCCCTGCAGTACCATCGGCGCTGTAAGGCTTAGCTTCCGGGTTCGGAATGTAACCGGGCGTTTCCCCTACGCTATAACCACCGAAACACTATGAAACTGTCGAACAATGCCGCACCACACCATCAACGATGGCATGGGGCCGTTCGTGGTTTCAGAACCAACACAGTGGACGCGAGCAACTGAGGACAAGCCCTCGGCCTATTAGTACCGGTCAACTCCACACGTTACCGTGCTTCCATATCCGGCCTATCAACCCAGTCGTCTACTGGGAGCCTTACCCTCTCAAGGAGGTGGGAATACTCATCTCGAAGCAGGCTTCCCGCTTAGATGCTTTCAGCGGTTATCCCTCCCGAACGTAGCCAACCAGCCATGCCCTTGGCAGAACAACTGGCACACCAGAGGTTCGTCCGTCCCGGTCCTCTCGTACTAGGGACAGCCCTTCTCAATATTCCTACGCGCACAGCGGATAGGGACCGAACTGTCTCACGACGTTCTAAACCCAGCTCGCGTACCGCTTTAATGGGCGAACAGCCCAACCCTTGGGACCGACTCCAGCCCCAGGATGCGACGAGCCGACATCGAGGTGCCAAACCATCCCGTCGATATGGACTCTTGGGGAAGATCAGCCTGTTATCCCCGGGGTACCTTTTATCCGTTGAGCGACGGCGCTTCCACAAGCCACCGCCGGATCACTAGTCCCGACTTTCGTCCCTGCTCGACCCGTCGGTCTCACAGTCAAGCTCCCTTGTGCACTTACACTCAACACCTGATTGCCAACCAGGCTGAGGGAACCTTTGGGCGCCTCCGTTACTCTTTAGGAGGCAACCGCCCCAGTTAAACTACCCATCAGACACTGTCCCTGATCCGGATCACGGACCCAGGTTAGACATCCAGCACGACCAGACTGGTATTTCAACGACGACTCCCCCTGAACTGGCGTCCAGAGTTCACAGTCTCCCAGCTATCCTACACAAGCCGAACCGAACACCAATATCAAACTGTAGTAAAGGTCCCGGGGTCTTTCCGTCCTGCTGCGCGAAACGAGCATCTTTACTCGTAGTGCAATTTCACCGGGCCTATGGTTGAGACAGTCGAGAAGTCGTTACGCCATTCGTGCAGGTCGGAACTTACCCGACAAGGAATTTCGCTACCTTAGGATGGTTATAGTTACCACCGCCGTTTACTGGCGCTTAAGTTCTCAGCTTCGCCCCACCGAAATGGAGCTAACCGGTCCCCTTAACGTTCCAGCACCGGGCAGGCGTCAGTCCGTATACATCGCCTTACGGCTTCGCACGGACCTGTGTTTTTAGTAAACAGTCGCTTCTCGCTGGTCTCTGCGGCCACCCCCAGCTCGAACAGCAAGTGTTCTCACCAGGTGTGGCCCCCCTTCTCCCGAAGTTACGGGGGCATTTTGCCGAGTTCCTTAACCATAGTTCACCCGAACGCCTCGGTATTCTCTACCTGACCACCTGAGTCGGTTTAGGGTACGGGCCGCCATGAAACTCGCTAGAGGCTTTTCTCGACAGCATAGGATCATCCACTTCACCACAATCGGCTCGGCATCAGGTCTCAGCCTTATGTGATCCGGATTTGCCTGGATCACGGCCTACACCCTTACCCCGGGACAACCACCGCCCGGGATGGACTACCTTCCTGCGTCACCCCATCACTCACCTACTAACCGCTTGGTCCGGCGGCTCCACCACTTTCCTTTCCCCGAAGGGTCCGGAACGGCTTCACGGCCTTAGCATCACGATGCTCGATGTTTGACGCTTCACAGCGGGTACCGGAATATCAACCGGTTATCCATCGACTACGCCTGTCGGCCTCGCCTTAGGTCCCGACTTACCCTGGGCAGATCAGCTTGACCCAGGAACCCTTAGTCAATCGGCGCACACGTTTCTCACGTGTGTATCGCTACTCATGCCTGCATTCTCACTCGTGAACCGTCCACAACTCGCTTCCGCGGCTGCTTCACCCGGCACACGACGCTCCCCTACCCATCACGATCCCCGTTGGGGGTATATATCGCAATGACACGACTTCGGCGGTACGCTTGAGCCCCGCTACATTGTCGGCGCGGAATCACTAGACCAGTGAGCTATTACGCACTCTTTCAAGGGTGGCTGCTTCTAAGCCAACCTCCTGGTTGTCTCTGCGACTCCACATCCTTTCCCACTTAGCGTACGCTTAGGGGCCTTAGTCGATGCTCTGGGCTGTTTCCCTCTCGACCATGGAGCTTATCCCCCACAGTCTCACTGCCGCGCTCTCACTTACCGGCATTCGGAGTTTGGCTAAGGTCAGTAACCCGGTAGGGCCCATCGCCTATCCAGTGCTCTACCTCCGGCAAGAAACACACGACGCTGCACCTAAATGCATTTCGGGGAGAACCAGCTATCACGGAGTTTGATTGGCCTTTCACCCCTAACCACAGGTCATCCCCCAGGTTTTCAACCCTGGTGGGTTCGGTCCTCCACGAAGTCTTACCTCCGCTTCAACCTGCCCATGGCTAGATCACTCCGCTTCGGGTCTTGAGCGTGCTACTGAAACGCCCTATTCGGACTCGCTTTCGCTACGGCTTCCCCACACGGGTTAACCTCGCAACACACCGCAAACTCGCAGGCTCATTCTTCAAAAGGCACGCAGTCACGAGAATGAAGCAAGCTTCATTCCGACGCTCCCACGGCTTGTAGGCACACGGTTTCAGGTACTATTTCACTCCGCTCCCGCGGTACTTTTCACCATTCCCTCACGGTACTATCCGCTATCGGTCACCAGGGAATATTTAGGCTTAGCGGGTGGTCCCGCCAGATTCACACGGGATTTCTCGGGCCCCGTGCTACTTGGGTGTCTCTCAAACGAGCCGCTGATGTTTCGACTACGGGGGTCTTACCCTCTACGCCGGACCTTTCGCATGTCCTTCGCCTACATCAACGGTTTCTGACTCGTCCTGTCGCCGGCAGACGACAGAAGAGAGATCCCACAACCCCGCATACGCAACCCCTGCCGGGTCTCACACGTATACGGTTTAGCCTCATCCGGTTTCGCTCGCCACTACTCCCGGAATCACGGTTGTTTTCTCTTCCTGCGGGTACTGAGATGTTTCACTTCCCCGCGTTCCCTCCACACTGCCTATGTGTTCAGCAGCGGGTGACAGCCCATGACGACTGCCGGGTTTCCCCATTCGGAAACCCCCGGATCAAAGCCTGGTTGACGACTCCCCGGGGACTATCGTGGCCTCCCACGTCCTTCATCGGTTCCTGGTGCCAAGGCATCCACCGTGCGCCCTTAAAAACTTGGCCACAGATGCTCGCGTCCACTGTGCAGTTCTCAAACAACGACCAGCCACCCATCACCCCGCCCTCAACAGGCGAGTTCACTGGGGCCGGCGACTGAGGAAATTTCGTTCCCTCAGACACCCAACAGCGTGCCCGGCCAAATCCCGTCCGGAGATCATGCGTTCCACACTCTTACGAGCAGTACTAGCAGCCTCCGACCCGAGGTCCTGGCCGAATAGTCAACGTTCCACCCATGAGCAACCAGCATCAGACATTCGCTGATGTACTGGCCTCTGACCTCGCCCCGAAGGACTCGGTAAGAAGTGCTCCTTAGAAAGGAGGTGATCCAGCCGCACCTTCCGGTACGGCTACCTTGTTACGACTTCGTCCCAATCGCCAGTCCCACCTTCGACAGCTCCCTCCCACAAGGGGTTGGGCCACCGGCTTCGGGTGTTACCGACTTTCGTGACGTGACGGGCGGTGTGTACAAGGCCCGGGAACGTATTCACCGCAGCAATGCTGATCTGCGATTACTAGCGACTCCGACTTCATGGGGTCGAGTTGCAGACCCCAATCCGAACTGAGACCGGCTTTTTGAGATTCGCTCCACCTCGCGGTATCGCAGCTCATTGTACCGGCCATTGTAGCACGTGTGCAGCCCAAGACATAAGGGGCATGATGACTTGACGTCGTCCCCACCTTCCTCCGAGTTGACCCCGGCGGTCTCCCGTGAGTCCCCAGCACCACAAGGGCCTGCTGGCAACACGGGACAAGGGTTGCGCTCGTTGCGGGACTTAACCCAACATCTCACGACACGAGCTGACGACAGCCATGCACCACCTGTACACCGACCACAAGGGGGCGCCTGTCTCCAGACGTTTCCGGTGTATGTCAAGCCTTGGTAAGGTTCTTCGCGTTGCGTCGAATTAAGCCACATGCTCCGCCGCTTGTGCGGGCCCCCGTCAATTCCTTTGAGTTTTAGCCTTGCGGCCGTACTCCCCAGGCGGGGCACTTAATGCGTTAGCTGCGGCACGGACAACGTGGAATGTTGCCCACACCTAGTGCCCACCGTTTACGGCGTGGACTACCAGGGTATCTAATCCTGTTCGCTCCCCACGCTTTCGCTCCTCAGCGTCAGTATCGGCCCAGAGATCCGCCTTCGCCACCGGTGTTCCTCCTGATATCTGCGCATTTCACCGCTACACCAGGAATTCCGATCTCCCCTACCGAACTCTAGCCTGCCCGTATCGACTGCAGACCCGGGGTTAAGCCCCGGGCTTTCACAACCGACGTGACAAGCCGCCTACGAGCTCTTTACGCCCAATAATTCCGGACAACGCTCGCGCCCTACGTATTACCGCGGCTGCTGGCACGTAGTTAGCCGGCGCTTCTTCTGCAGGTACCGTCACTTTCGCTTCTTCCCTGCTGAAAGAGGTTTACAACCCGAAGGCCGTCATCCCTCACGCGGCGTCGCTGCATCAGGCTTTCGCCCATTGTGCAATATTCCCCACTGCTGCCTCCCGTAGGAGTCTGGGCCGTGTCTCAGTCCCAGTGTGGCCGGTCGCCCTCTCAGGCCGGCTACCCGTCGTCGCCTTGGTGAGCCACTACCTCACCAACAAGCTGATAGGCCGCGGGCTCATCCTGCACCGCCGGAGCTTTCGACCACCATGGATGCCCAAGGTGGTCAGTATCCGGTATTAGACCCCGTTTCCAGGGCTTGTCCCAGAGTGCAGGGCAGATTGCCCACGTGTTACTCACCCGTTCGCCACTAATCCCCACCGAAGTGGTTCATCGTTCGACTTGCATGTGTTAAGCACGCCGCCAGCGTTCGTCCTGAGCCAGGATCAAACTCTCCGTGAATGTTTTCCCGTAATCGGGATGACACGCACGAGAGCGGAACAGTCAGGCGGAATAAGCCCGACCGTTCACAGCGTCCTCGCTGTGTTTTCTTCAAAGGAACCTCGACCATCGGTTATCCGATGGACGGGGTATCAACATATCTGGCGTTGACTTTTGGCACGCTGTTGAGTTCTCAAGGAACGGTCGCTTCCTTTGTACTCACCCTCTCGGGCTTTCCTCCGGGCTTCCCTTCGTTCTTGCGTTTCCGACTCTATCAGATCTTTCCGATCCGATTTCCTCGGTGCTTTCCAGGTTCCCGCTTCCGCGTTTCCCTTTCCGGCGGTTCCGACTTTATCAGAAGTTTCGGGCCGGATTGACCGGCCATTCGTTTCCGAATCATCGGGAGAGGCTTCAATGAAATCAGCATTCCAAGAAGCAGATAGATGTTCACTCTCGCTGGTCTGGGACTAGAGCCCATCTCCAGACAACTGTTCAAATCTACCTCCCCTCACTTGCCGTGTCAACGGCTCCTGTGGGGCGAAGAGGACACTAGCAGCTGAACGGCGGTGGTTGCACATCCGGCGGTCGGGCGAACGATCAGGCGGCTGTGGGGACGGTCGCGCTGCGTTCCGCTGCCGCGACGTCGCCGGTCTCTCCCGCGCGGGCGGCACGGCCGCCCAGGACGTAGACGTAGGCCAAGAAGGCCACTTCGGCGGCGATCCCGATGGTGATGCGGGCCCAGGTGGGGAGGCCGGACGGGGTGACGAAGCCTTCGATGGCGCCGGAGACGAAGAGGACCAGGGCGAGACCTATGGCCATGCCTAGGGCGGCTCGGCCCTCTTCCGCGAGAGCCGTACGCCGCGTTCGGGGGCCGGGGTCGATCAGCGTCCAGCCCAGGCGCACACCGGTGCCCGCCGCGACGAAGACGGCGGTCAGTTCGAGGAGGCCGTGCGGGAGGACCAGGCCCAGGAACGTGTCGAGGCGGCCGACGGAGGACATCAGGCCGACGCCGACTCCGAGGTTGAGCATGTTCTGGAAGAGGATCCAGAGGACCGGCAGTCCGAGGAAGACCCCCAGGATGAGGCACAGGGCGGCGGCCCAGGCGTTGTTCGTCCAGACCTGGGCGGCGAAGCTGGCAGCCGGGTGGCTGGAGTAGTACGTCTCGTACTGGCCGCCTGGACGGGTGAGCTCGCGCAGTTCGCCGGGGGCGGCGATGGATGCCTGGACTTCGGGGTGCGTGCCGATCCACCAGCCGAGGAGGGCGGCGACGGCCGTCGACAGGAGCGCCGTGGGCACCCACCAGTGGCGTGCCTTGTAGACGGCCGCGGGGAAGCCGTGGGTCAGGAAGCTGGTGACGTCTCGCCAGGAGGCGCGTCGGGTGCCTGTCACGGCACTACGCGCGCGTGCCACGAGTTGGCTCAGCCGTCCGGTCAGCTGTGGGTCCGGGGCGCTGGACTGGATCAGGGAGAGGTGCGTCGCGGTGCGCTGGTAGAGGGTGACGAGTTCGTCGGCCTCGGCGCCGTTGAGGCGACGCTGGCGGCGGAGGAGGGCTTCGAGGCGGTCCCACTCCGCTCGGTGGGCGGAGACGAAGACGTCGAGGTCCATCGGTGTGCCTGCTCCTCGGCTGGGTCGTCGGAGGCTCGTCGTGGATCAGCTTGTCGTACTGCGGTGCGATGCGCCCTCAGCTTGGCAGACTGGCCCTGTCGGGGGCAGGGCAGGGGAAGGGCGGCGGGCGTGAGTGAGCTGGTGACGGGCGAGGCTGTGGCGTTGGAGCTGCGCCCCGCGAGGCTGCCCAGCAGGGCGCTGGCCGTGCTGCTCGATCTGGTGGCGGCGATCGCGGTCTACGTCGCGGTGACCATCGTGCTGGTGACGTCCACGGCCTCGCTCGACGAGGCGGCTCAGACGGCGCTGTCGATCGGGACGTTCGTTCTCGTGCTGGTGGGCGGGCCGATCGCGGTGGAGACGCTCAGTCACGGACGGTCGCTGGGGAAGATGGCGTGCGGGCTGCGTGTCGTGCGGGACGACGGGGGGCCGATCCGCTTCCGGCATGCGCTGGTGAGGGGTTTGATCGGGGTGATCGAGATCCTCATGACCTTCGGGGTCGTCGCCTGCATCGCCTCGTTCGTGTCGGCGCGTGGGCGGCGGCTGGGGGATGTGTTCGCGGGGACGCTCGTGGTGCGGGAGCGGATTCCGGTCACGCGGACCGGTTTCGTGCCGCCTCCTCCGCCATGGCTGGCGGGGCGGTTCTCGGGGCTCGATCTGTCGGCGGTGCCCGACGGGCTGTGGCTCGCCGTCCGGCAGTACCTGACGCGCATGCGGCAGCTGGATCCGCAGGTGGGCTGGTCGATGGCGGAGCGGCTGGCGTCGGATCTGGCGGAGCGTACGGGGGCTCCGGTGCCGCAGGGTGTGCCGCCGGCGGCGTATCTGGCGGCCGTCGTACAGGAACGGCAGGCGCGGGAGGCCCGGCGGGCCTTCGGACGCGATACGGCCCGGGCGGCCACGCCCGCCGCCGTCCCGGCGACGAACGGTCCAGCGGCCTCGCCTGAGGCTCGTCGCGGGACTCCCGCTGTCTACGGACCGCCGGTCGGAACGCCTGAGGTGGTCTCCGAGCCGTCCGCTGTGGAGCGGCCGTCGGAATCACCGACGGTGGAGCGGCCCTCGGAGTCACCGACGGGCTCGGCGGGAGATCGACCCGGTACCGGGTTCGTGCCGCCGGCCTAGTGGAGCCCGGGGCCCGCCGATCCGGCGTGGCTGTCTGTTCAGGGGAACACCGACGGCGGTGATTCCAGGTCTTCGAGCTCGATACCGGGGGCCGCGAGGACCACGTCCCCGGCGATGTGCACGGTGTGCTGCTCGCCCGTGTCCAGCGCTGTGACCTGGTATTCGTCCACGGCCAGGGGGCCGTTGTCAGTGGCGTGTGTTTCGCTCTTCACCAAGGCCCAGGACTGGTCCACGGTGCGTGGGGCGAGGACCGGATCCGTGAAGGCGACGAGGCGTACGCGGGTGGCGGCTGCGGAGGGGGTGAGGCGCAGGAGTCGGGCGGTGGCGACGAGGAATGCCGGGGAGGCGCCGGTGAAGGCGTGGGCGCGCACATTGCCTTCGGTGGCGTCGGTGCCGGTGGGGTCGGTGCGGACCCAGGTGACTCCGTCGAGGGCGGCGCCGCGGACCTGCCAAGCCGCGGCGTGGAGTTCGAGACGGATGGGGCGGCCCAGTTCGTCGAGGGTGAGGTCGACGGAGCCGTGGTGATCGCCTGCGGGGGTGGTCAGCTGGGAGACGTAGCGCCAGCCGGAGGGGCCGGGGGCGCATTGGAAGTGTTCTTCTGCGAGGGGGGTGTGATCGTGCGGATCGTGGAGCGAATAGCGGCCGCGGGGCATGGGGGTCCTGGGTCTTGACGGGCTGGGCCGGTCGTCGCCGGCCCGTCGAACGGGGCAGGCCCCCGGCACGGGGGTGCGGGGGCCTGCCTCGGAGATCCGACCGGCTGCGAACGCGGCAGCGGTGCTGCTCTGCTCAGTAGCGGTAGTGGTCCGGCTTGAACGGGCCCTCGACCTGCACGCCGATGTACTCGGCCTGCTCGGGGCGCAGCGTCGTCAGCTTCACGCCGAGCGCGTCCAGGTGGAGGCGGGCGACCTTCTCGTCGAGGTGCTTGGGGAGCACGTAGACGCCGGTCGGGTACTCGTCGGGCTTGGTGAACAGCTCGATCTGGGCCAGGGTCTGGTCCGCGAAGGAGTTGGACATCACGAACGACGGGTGGCCGGTGGCGTTGCCCAGGTTCAGCAGGCGGCCCTCGGACAGGACGATGATCACCTTGCCGTCGGGGAAGGTCCAGGTGTGGACCTGCGGCTTGACCTCGTCCTTGACGATGCCGGGGATCTTGGCGAGGCCGGCCATGTCGATCTCGTTGTCGAAGTGGCCGATGTTCCCGACGATGGCCTGGTGCTTCATCTTGGCCATGTCCGAGGCCATGATGATGTCCTTGTTGCCGGTCGTGGTGATGAAGATGTCGGCCGTCTCGACGACGTCTTCGAGGGTCGCGACCTGGTAGCCGTCCATCGCGGCCTGGAGGGCGCAGATCGGGTCGATCTCGGTGACGATCACGCGGGCGCCCTGTCCGCGCAGGGACTCCGCGCAACCCTTGCCGACGTCGCCGTAGCCGAAGACGACCGCGGTCTTGCCGCCGATGAGGACGTCGGTGGCGCGGTTGATGCCGTCGATGAGCGAGTGGCGGCAGCCGTACTTGTTGTCGAACTTCGACTTGGTGACGGCGTCGTTGACGTTGATCGCCGGGAACAGGAGGACGCCGTCGCGCTGCATCTCGTACAGGCGGTGGACGCCGGTCGTGGTCTCCTCGGTGACGCCGCGGATCTCCGAGGACAGCTGGGTCCACTTCTGGGGGTTCTCGCCCAGGGTGCGGGTCAGCAGCTCGAGGATGACGCGGTGCTCGTCGGACTCGGCGGTGTCGGGCGAGGGGACCTTGCCGTCCTTCTCGTACTCGACGCCCTTGTGGACGAGGAGGGTGGCGTCGCCGCCGTCGTCGAGGATCATGTTGGGGCCGCCGGTGGGGCTGTCCGTCCAGGTCAGCGCCTGCTCGGTGCACCACCAGTACTCGTCCAGGGTCTCGCCCTTCCAGGCGAAGACCGGGACGCCCTGGGGGTTGTCCACGGTGCCGTTCGGGCCGACGGCGATGGCGGCGGCCGCGTGGTCCTGGGTGGAGAAGATGTTGCAGGAGGCCCAGCGGACCTGCGCGCCGAGGGCGACCAGGGTCTCGATGAGCACGGCGGTCTGCACGGTCATGTGCAGGGAGCCGGTGACACGTGCGCCGGCCAGGGGCTGTGCCTCGGCGTACTCCTTGCGGATCGCCATCAGGCCCGGCATCTCGTGCTCGGCGAGGGTGATCTCCTTGCGGCCGAACGCGGCCAGGGAGAGGTCGGCGACCTTGAAGTCCTGTCGGTTCTCGACAGTCGTCATTGCGAGCTGCTCCTCGGGGTTGGGGCGAGATGGGTACGGCTGGTCTGCGCGGCGGCGGACACAGGGGTGCCCGAAAGAGGACACAGGCATGCCCGCGTACGCGCAGCGCAGTCCGTCGGAGGCCCTCTCTCCCTCGGCCGGTCCGCGGAGGGACCGCCCGACCGCCATCAGCAGCGACGTCTGGCTCCGTCCCAAGCTACACCGGGGGCGGGTGCGAACCCCAGCCCGCACCGGAATCCCTCCAGTGATCGTCCAGTCGGCCGGGGGACGGCGACGGGGCCCGCCGGATGGTCCGGCGGGCCCCGTGGGCGCTGGTGGAGGGGTCAGTGGTCCGAGGGGGCCGGGCCGCCCGGGGTGGCCTCGGGGTCGGGGCCCTTGGCGGCTTCGCGCTCGCTGTAGATGTCCGGCTCGAGGTAGATCACGCGGGCGATCGGGACGGCGTCGCGGATGCGGGCCTCGGCGGCGTCGATGGCGGCGGCGATCTCGGTGGCCGTGTCGTCGTGCTGGACGGCGATCTTGGCGGCGACGAGGAGTTCCTCGGGGCCGAGGTGGAGGGTGCGCATGTGGATGATGCGGGTGACGGTGTCGCCGTCGACGACGGCGGCCTCGATCTTCCGGGTCTCCTCGAGGCCGGCGGACTCGCCGAGCAGGAGGGACTTGGTCTCGGCGGCGAGGACCAGGGCGATCAGGATGAGCAGGACGCCGATGCAGAGGGTGCCGATGCCGTCCCAGACGCTGTCGCCGGTGAGGAGGGCGAGGCCGACGCCGCCGAGCGCGAGGATGAGGCCGACGAGGGCGCCGAGGTCCTCCAGGAGGACGACGGGGAGCTCGGGGGCCTTGGCGTGGCGGATGAAGTCCTTCCAGGAGCGGCTGCCGCGCAGGGGGTTGGACTCCTTGATGGCCGTCCGGAAGGAGAAGCCCTCGGCGATGATCGCGAAGATCAGGACGCCGACGGGCCAGTACCAGTGCGTGAGCTCGTGCGGGTGCTTGATCTTCTCGTAGCCCTCGTAGAGGGCGAACATGCCGCCGAGCGAGAAGAGCACGATGGAGACGAGGAAGGCGTAGATGTAGCGCTCGCGGCCGTAGCCGAAGGGGTGTTGCGGGGTGGCCTCGCGCTTGGCCTTCTTGCCTCCGACCAGGAGCAGCGCCTGGTTGCCGGAGTCGGCGACGGAGTGCACGGACTCGGCGAGCATCGACGACGAGCCGCTGAAGAGGAACGCCACGAACTTCGCCACCGCGATCGCGAGGTTGGCGCCCAATGCCGCCACGATCGCCTTGGTACCGCCTGACGCGCTCATATGTCCGCGTTGTCCCTTCGTACGCCGTTCCAGGGCCCGGGCGACCGCCTTGGTGCGCGCCCGTGGCTTTGCCCGTGCTTGACGGTGGGCCATTGTTGCAGCCCTCCGCGACAGCGGTGAGTCAGGTCACCGGGACGGGGCGGTCGAAACGGTCAGGCGATGACGGTGGCCCGGAAAAGCGTTCCCGTTCCGGACACTTCGGCCTTTTCTCCGGCCGGGACGAAGACGGACTCACCGGGGGTCAGGTCGTGTTCGCCGGCCCGGACGGTGCCGGCCGTGCAGAGCAGGATCTGCGGGGTCGGGCGGGTGAGGTCGTGGGCGGCACCCGCCTCGGGGAGGACGTAGCGCGAGAGGCGGAATTCGTCGATGGGGGTCTCGTAGACCTCCTCGCCGTCCGGGGAGGCCTCGGGGCGCAGGACGCCGGGGTCGCTGGGGAGGAAGCGGACGATGCGCAGGAGTTCGGGGACGTCGACGTGCTTGGGGGTCAGGCCGCAGCGCAGGACGTTGTCGGAGTTGGCCATGATCTCGACGCCGAGACCGTCGAGGTAGGCGTGCGGCACGCCGGCGCCCAGGTAGAGGGCCTCGCCGGGCTGGAGCCGGACGTGGTTGAGCAGCATCGCGGCGATGACGCCGGGGTCGCCCGGGTAGTGGTGGGCGATGTCGGCGTAGGGGGCGTAGGCGCCGCCGAGGCGGTCGCAGGCGACGGCCGCTTCCGCGACGGTGCGGGACATCTCGTCCGGGTCGGCGGAGAGGATCGCCGTGAGGACCTCGCGCAGGGCGGCGTCCTCGGGGTGGGCGTGCAGGAGGTCGACGTAGGGCTTGAGGGAGTCGACGCCGAGGTCGTCGAGGAGGGCCGCGGCCTCCAGCGGGTCGCGGAAGCCGCACAGGCCGTCGAACTCGGTGAGGGCACAGATCAGTTCGGGCTTGTGGTTGGCGTCCTTGTAGTTGCGGTGCGGGGCGTCCACGGGGATGCCGCGCCGCTCCTCGTCCGCGTAGCCCTGCTTGGCCTGCGCGAGGTCGGGGTGGACCTGGAGGGACAGCGGGGCACCCGCGGCGAGGATCTTGAGGAGGAAGGGCAGCCGGGGGCCGAACCTGGCGACGGCGGCGGGCCCGAGTTCCTTCTCGGGGTCGGCGTCGACGACCTCGACGAGCGTGCCCCGGTCGGTGCGCGAGGGGGCGCCGGGGTGGGCGCCCATCCACATCTCCGCCTGCGGCTCGCCGGTCGGCTCGACGCCGAGCAGCTGCGGGATGGCGGTCGGGGAACCCCAGGCGTAGGGGCGGACGGTGTTGTCGAGGCGGTCCATGGCGTTCTCTCTGGGTGTGCGGGGGTGCGGGCGCGTCAGGCTGTCCCGGGCAAGATCAGGCCCTCGAAGCAAGCGCCAGGTAAACCGCGGCGAAATCCGTGATGGCGATCAGTTCCGCGAGGGTCTCCAGTTCGCCGCCGGCCTCCGGTTCGAGCTCGCTGATCGGTGTGTCGTGGCTGAGGGCGAGTTCGCGGGCGCCGGGGGCGGCGGTGAGGCCGCCGATGGGGCGGTCGCGGAGCAGGACCACGCGCGCGTGCAGGGCGGGCGCTTCCTCGACGCGGTCGCGGAAGAAGTCGTCGGGGTCGGCGCTGGCGGCCAGCGGGCCGGCGAGCAGGGCGCCGTGGGCGGCGAGCGCCTCGGGGAGTTCGGCGACGACGGCGGGCGTGCCGGACAGTTCGGCGAGGGCCGCGGCGAAGCGGCGGCCGGCCGGGCCTGCCGAGACGCCCTCGGTCCAGACGACCGGGAGCGCGTCGGACAGTTCGGCGGCCAGGGTCTTGGCGGCGTTGCTGTACGTGGCGATGGCCGGGCCGCAGCGTTCGGCGACGAGGTCGAGGCGGTCGGCGACCTTGCCGAGGGCGTCCGGCGGAGCGTCGAGTACGCCCGTGCGGTCCAGGAGCGCGAGGAGCGGGGTGAGCAGGGCCCACAGGACACCGGGGGCGGACGCGGCGAGGGGCTCCTCCTGGTCGTACGGGGCGGTCGCCACGGGGACGAACAGGCCGTGCACACCGGCGAGGGCGTCGGCGAGCGGGGTACGGGCGGGAGCCACGGCCGCGACGGTGCAGCCCCGGCGGTAGGCCTGCTCGGCGAGCAGGGACAGGCCGGGTTCGGTGCCGTCCGGGGTGGTGATCAGCAGGAGGTCCACGGAGCCGGCCCAGCCGGGCAGTTCCCACCGCAGGGCGCCCGCGCCGGGGGCGACACCGGTGGGGGCGAGGCGGATGACCGGGCTGCCGGCACCGGCGAGCGTGCCGATGAGGTCGGCGGCGTGGGTGGCGGCGGCACCGGGGCCGGCGATGAGCACCGCGCGGGGGCGGCCGTCCGGCTTGAGGTCGTTGACGCCCGCCTCGGCAGCGTGGCGGGCCGCGGTCCGGACGCGGGCGCCGGCTTCTGCGGCGCCGCGGAGCAGTCCGCGGTGGTCGGCCTCGGCGAGGCCCTCCGGGGAGTCGAGCAGCGATTCGTCGAGCATGGGCGGCAGCTTCCCATCGCCGGGGTCCGTTATGAGGGTGTCCTGGATCGTGCCCGCTGTGCCGGGGGCTATGTGCACCGTGTGTCGCGGGGTGCGTGCGCCCCCGTCGGTCAGGCGGGGCGGCGGGCCTCGTCGACGAGCAGGACGGGGATGCCGTCGCGGACGGGGTAGGCCAGGCCGCAGCTGCTGTCGGTGCAGATCAGTTCGGTGTCCTGCTCCGTGAGGGAGGAGTGGCAGGCCGGGCAGGCGAGGATCTCGAGGAGGCCGGATTCGAGGGGCATAGGGGTTCCTTCGAGGTGCGGGCGCTTGGGGTCGTGCCTGGTCAGGTTACCGCCGGTGGCGGCGGGGCCTCAGCCCCTGATGATCCCCAGCACCTCATCGCGCACCCGGGCCATCGTCTCGGCGTCGCGCGCCTCCGCGTTCAGGCGGAGCAGCGGCTCCGTGTTGGACGGGCGGACGTTGAACCACCAGTCGGCGGAGGAGACCGTGAGGCCGTCGAGCTCGTCGAGGGTGATGCCCTCGCGGGCCCCGTACACGGCGCGGATCGCGGCGAGGCTGGCCTGCTGGTCGGCGACCGTGGAGTTGATCTCCCCGGAGCCGGCGTAGCGGTCGTACTGGGCGACGAGGGAGGAGAGGGGGCCGTCCTGGCCGCCGAGGGCCGCGAGGACGTGGAGGGCGGCCAGCATGCCCGTGTCGGCGTTCCAGAAGTCGCGGAAGTAGTAGTGCGCGGAGTGCTCGCCGCCGAAGATCGCGCCGGTGCGGGCCATCTCGGCCTTGATGAAGGAGTGGCCCACGCGGGTGCGGACCGGGCTGCCGCCGTTCTCCTCGACCACCTCGGGGACCGACCAGGAGGTGATCAGGTTGTGGATGATCGTGCCCTTGCCGCCGTGCCGGGCCAGTTCGCGGGAGGCGACCAGGGCGGTGATCGCCGACGGGGAGACCGGCTCGCCGCGCTCGTCGACGACGAAGCAGCGGTCGGCGTCGCCGTCGAAGGCGAGGCCCAGGTCGGCGCCCTCCTCGCGGACCCGCTTCTGCAGGTCGACGAGGTTGGCGGGGTCGAGGGGGTTGGCCTCGTGGTTGGGGAAGGTGCCGTCGAGCTCGAAGTACATCGGCACCAGGGTCAGGGGCAGGCCGGCGAAGACCTCGGGGACGGTGTGCCCGCCCATGCCGTTGCCGGCGTCGACGACGACCTTCAGGGGGCGGATGACGGTCAGGTCGACCAGGGAGCGCAGGTGGGCCGCGTAGTCCGACAACGTGTCGCGGCCGGTGATGGTGCCCGCCTTCGCGGCCGGCTCCGGTGCGCCCGACTCGCTCCAGCCCTCCACCAGTTCCCGGATCTCCGCCAGGCCGGTGTCCTGGCCGACCGGGGCGGCGCCCGAGCGGCACATCTTGATGCCGTTGTACTGCGCCGGGTTGTGGGAGGCGGTGAACATGGCGCCCGGGAGGTCCAGCGCGCCCGAGGCGTAGTACAGCTGGTCCGTCGAGCAGAGGCCGATCTCCGTCACGTCGGCGCCCAGGGCGGCCGCCCCGCGCGCGAAGGCACGCGACAGGCCCGGCGAGGAGGGCCGCATGTCGTGCCCCGTCGTGATGGCGCTCGCGCCGGTGACCCGCACGAAGGCGGCCCCGAAGAGCTCGGCCAGGGACTCGTCCCACTGGTCGGGGACGACCCCGCGTACGTCGTACGCCTTCACGACCTGCGACAGATCAGCAGCCACGGCCAACCTTCCTGAAAAAGTACTGTCGGTCCGCCCAAACTACCCTCGCCCACCGACAACGCGCCGGGCGGACGCCCGGAAGACCCCCAGCCGTAACCTCAGGTCAGGGCAGCATCCAGCCCAGGACCGGGGTGCTCTGGCCGACCACGATCAGGCACATCACCAGCAGCAGACCCAGGCTCCACGGCAGCACCTTGCGCAGCAAGTCGCCCTCGCGGCCCGCGAGTCCCACGGCGGCGCAGGCGATCGTGAGGTTCTGCGGGGAGATCATCTTGCCGAGGACGCCGCCGGAGCTGTTGGCGGCGGCCAGCAGCTCCGGCGAAAGTCCGGACTCTCGGGCGGCAGTCACCTGGAGGGCGCCGAAGAGGGCGTTGGCGGAGGTGTCCGAGCCGGACACGGCGACGCCGAACCAGCCGAGGACGGGCGACAGGAACGCGAGCCCGGCTCCGGCCGCCGCCACGAAGTGGCCGATGGTCGCCGCCTGCCCGGAGAGATTCATGACGTAGGCGAGGGCCAGGACGGACGTCACGGTGAGGATCGCGAAGCGCAGGTCGTGGACGGTCGCGAGCCACTCTCTGACCGCCACGCGCGCGTGGACCCCGATGACGGCGGCCGTGAGGATCCCGGCGAGCAGGACGAGGGTGCCGCCGGTCGACACGACGGGCCAGCTGAAGACGTTGCCGCCGACCGGTTCGCCGTCGGGGCCGGCGACGTCCAGGAAGGGCCAGTCGAAGGTCTGGGTGGTCCGGGCCAGCCAGTCCTTGACGGGCGGGATCTGCGCGACGGAGAAGATCACGACGATCAGCGCGTAGGGGGCGTGGGCGCGCAGGACCTCGCGGTGCGGGTCCTTCTCGTCGAGTTCCTCGCTGCGGGCGCCGGTCAGCACGGAGGCGCGCACGGACTCGGCGGCGGGCACACGCGCGCGTGGTACGGCGACCAGGGCGCCCGCACCGGCCAGGGCGGCACCGATGTCGGCGAGTTGGGCGGAGACGTAGTTGGACGCGGCGAACTGGGCGACGGCGAAGGCGACTCCGCATGCCAGGGCGGGTACCCAGGTCTCGCGCAGGCCGCGCCGGCCGTCCACGAGCCAGACCAGCACCAGGGGCACGACGAGTGCCAGCAGCGGTGTCTGACGGCCCACCACGGACGCCACGGAGTCCAGGGGCAGTCCGGTCACCTGGGCGAGCGTGACGACCGGCGTGCCCATCGCGCCGAAGGCCACGGGCGCGGTGTTGGCGACCAGGGCTACGACGGCGGCACGCACCGGTTCGAAGCCGAGGGCGACCAGCATCACCGCGCTGATCGCGACGGGCGCCCCGAAGCCGGCGAGCGCCTCCAGCAGCGCCCCGAAGCAGAAGGCGATGACGAGGGCCTGGATGCGCGGGTCGTCGGAGAGCCGCCCGAAGGACCGGCGCAGAATGTCGAAGTGCCGGGTGCGGACGGTCATCCGGTACACCCACAGGGCGTTGACGACGATCCACAGGATGGGGAAAAGACCGAAGACGGCGCCCTGGACGCCGCTGGAGAGGGTCTGGCCGATCGGCATGCCGTAGGCGAGCCGGGCGACGAGGACGGCGGCGAGGAGGCCGGTCAGGCCCGCCAGGTGCGCCTTCATACGGACGCCGCCGAGCAGGACCAGGACGGTCACCAGGGGAAGGCCCGCCACCAGGGCGGACAGGCCGAGTGAGCCAGCGACGGGTTCCAGTTCCTGGACGTACACGGGCCCCTCCCCGGTTTCCGTCATGCGAAAGCGATTTCTCGCAGCCTCACAACGGAATGGTCATGTCCGCGCCAAGCTCGCGTCAACGGGTGGGCGCGTGGAGAAACCGAGAGGGGCGGTCAGTTGTCGGGCGAACGCAGGACGCGCAGATGCCCGCGCCGCGCGACTTCCCGCGGGTCGGCCCCACGGCCCCCGCCGCCCGCCTCGGCCGCCCGCTCCTGGGGGCGGGCCGCCTCACGTACGGCGTTCGCAAGCGCTTCCAGGTCGTCCCCGCTGGGGCGGGCCGGGGCCGAGCCGTCGAGGAGCCGGACGACCTCCCAGCCGCGCGGGGCGGTGAGGCGCTCGGAGTGCTCGGCGCACAGGTCGTAGCAGTGGGGTTCGGCGTAGGTGGCGAGCGGGCCGAGGACCGCGGTCGAGTCGGCGTAGACGTACGTCAGCGTCGCGACGGCGGGACGGCCGCAAGCGGTGCGCGAACAGCGACGTACAGGGCTCACGACGTTGGACGGTACCGCACTCTTGAGCGGGCCGCGACGACCCTCCACCAGGTCACTCCCCCGTGTCGTGCTGTGAAACACCCCACACACCCTTGGGAGCGCACCTTTCTGACCTGGCAGGACATCACCGTCCGAGGTGTCGAAGGGTCCGTCAAGCGATCAACAGTCGTCACAAAACCCTCAATTGCCGTGAGGGTTCCGGTCTCGGCGGGATACGGATTTGAGCCCAACCTTGGCTTGAATGGTCATGTAACGACATGCCGAGTGGCGCGGCCGGAAGCCGTCCGTGCCGCCGTACGGTTCCGGGCACGGGGGCGCCGCGGGGACTACCCTTCACCAGTGATGGACAAGCCCGTAACGCCCCGTGCCGCCGCCCCCGGGCCCCGCCGTCGTGATCGCCACGGACGGGGCATGCGCGGCCCGATCGCACCGCCGCAGGTGCCGCTCGCCGCGAGCCGCGCGGAGGCGTTCGCCGATCTGGTGCAGGACTCCGTGGAGCGCCTGGAGCGGCGGTGGCCGCAACTCGCCGACATCGATTTCCTGGTGCTGGAGGTGCCGCGGCTCGACGGGCCCGGACAGGCGTGGAACGACGAGGCGGTCCCCCTCGGCGGCACGATCAGCGCGTGTGAGGGCCGCCCCGCGCGCGTGGTCGTCTACCGGCGGCCGGTCGAGATCCGCACCAAGGGGCGCGACGAGCGGGCGGCACTGGTGCACGAGGTCGTCGTGGAGCAGGTCGCCGAGCTGCTCGGGCTGACGCCGGAGACGGTGGATCCGCGGTACGGCGAGGACCAGGGCTAGGAGGACCGGGGCCGGACGGACACCGTCCGGCGGACCCGCTCCGGCGGACCCGCTCCGGCCGACGGGCCCTCCGGCCGACGGGCCCTCCGGCCGGCGGCCCTACCGCTGGAGAACCGACAGGTCCTCGTCCGCCTCCGGCACCGCCACGGTGCCCCGGTCGTCCGGCAGTGTCTGCACGGTGAAGGCGGGGACGCCGTCCTCGCTCGCCGTCAGGGTGCGGGCTCCGTAGGCCGGGCCTCCGGACACCGTCTCGACCGTGAGCGCGTAGGTGCCCTTCAGGGCGCCGGGGGCCGGGGGCTCGATGTCCTGGGTCGTGCCGGCCTTGATCGTGTACGTCTTCGAGACCGGAGTGCCGCCCTCGCTGCCGGCCGAGGCCGTGACCTTGACCGTGGCGGCGGCGCCGGGGGCCGTCAGGGACAGGGTGCTGCCCTTGCCGCTGTTGTCGGCGGACGTCGCGCGCGTGCCGACGGGGCGGGTGGCCGGGATGAACGCCGTCTCCTGCTTGTCGCCCTTGCCGCGTACGACCCGCAGGGCCGCCACGACCGGCACGGACCGGTCCGTCGGGGTCAGCACCAGGGAGCCGGCCTCGCCTCGGGTGACGTCGCCCAGGTCGACGGCGGTGGTCATGCCGCCCTTGACGTGCACCGTCTCGTGCCCGGCCGGGGTGATCAGCCCGGAGGGGGAGGCCAGGCGCACCTTCAGGTCCGCGTCGGCGTCGCCGGGGGTGAGGGCGACCAGGCGCACGGAGGTGGCGTCCTTGGGGATGCCGGGCAGGACCAGGCTGCCCGACGGGTCCGTGGACGCGGCCAGCCAGTCGCCGCCGAGCTTGTCGTCCAGGGCCTGCACGGCGGCGCCGACGCGTCCGCTGCGGACGTTGACGTGCACCGTGAGGTTGGTCTGCCGCTCGCCGGTGAGGGTGGACAGCAGCACCGGCTCGCTGGAGTGCGGCGGGACCGTGATGCCCTCCCCCACCGCGGACTTCAGGGCGCCGTCCTTGCCGTAGAGCTCGATGTCGACCACGGCGGCCGAGTCGTCGGGGTTCGTCAGGTGGACGTAGTCGGTGCGGTCGGCGTCCGTGCTGGCGCCGGGGAACCAGAAGTCGGTGTCCGGGGCGGTGCAGTTGACGCCCTGGAGGCCGCGTCCGGTCCCCGCGGCGACCTCGGTCGTCTCCTGGACGGTCCAGCCGGGCGCGAACCTGCCGTCCGCCGTGCCGATCAGGGCGGGTGCGTCGCCGCCGGAGCTGTCGCCGGTGACCGGCTTGCCGGGCTCCTTGGGAGTCAGCACGGGCTTCGCGAGCTTGCCCTCGCCGGACTTCCCGCCGTCCTTGCCCTTGCCGTTGCCCTTGTCCTTGCCGTTGCCCTTGTCCTCGCCGTCGCCGTCGGCCGGGGCGTCGGCCGACTCCTCGTCGGCCTCCCGGAGTTCGGCCTTGCCGCCGCTCCCGGTGCCCTTCGTGACGGGCGTGAAGGAGGTGTAGGACGTCTCGGCGAGATCGGACGTACTGGGCGCCGGGCACAGCAGGCTCGTGCGCTCCACGGGCAGTTGGGCGGCCGCCTTGGCGGCGGTGCCCGTGCCCGGGGCGTCCGGAGCGGACAGCGCGGCGAAGCCGGTGACGGCGGCGAGCGCGGTCGCGCCGGCGATCAGGGACAGGGTGGTGCGGTTCACTGCTGGCTCCCGTCGGGACGCTCACTGCCCGTGCCGTGGGGGTGGTGCTGCTGCGCCGGGTCGTACGGCGTGCCGTAGCCCTGCTGGTAGGTCTGGTCGTAACCCTGCTGGTCGTACTGCGGGTTCTGGCCCTGCCCCCCGTACGCGTACGGGTCGTACTGACCGCCCTGGTAGGGGTCCGCCTGGTACTGCTGCCCGTAGGCGTCCGCCGGGTACTGGGCGTTCTGGTGCTGGTCGCCGTAGCCCGGGTACGCGCCGGCCTGGTAGCCGGCGTTGTCCCACTCCCCGTAGTTCTGCTGCTGGGGCAGCGCCGCCGGCGGCTGCTCCGGGGGCGGGGGCGGGAACTCCTCGGGGCTCGGAGTCTCTTCGGCGTCGGCCTCCGCCTGGGCACGCAGGCGGCGGGCGCGGCGGCCCTCGCCTGCGACGGCCTGGGCCGGGACGGCCGGCTCCTCGGGGAGGTCGTCGTCGATGTCGCGGCGCCGGCCGGGCAGGGCGAGCACGACCAGGACGACGGCGAGGAGGCCCTGGGCCCACAGCCAGGCCGTGTGGCCGATCGGGTCGTCGTAGGTGACGTCCAGCCGGCCGCCGGTGGCGGGGAGTTCGAAGCCCTGGGCCCAGCCGTCGACCGTGGTGCGGGTCAGCGGCTTGCCGTCGAGCGTGGCGGACCAGCCGTCGGAGGCCGCGTCGGCGAGGCGCAGCACGCGTCCGCCCGCGCCGGTCGGGATCGTGGTGTGGATGTCGACGGGTCCGGCGGCGACGGGCTGCGGGGTGCCGGAGGCGGGGACGATCAGGGCGCGTGCGACCTCCCGGTTGACGCGCCACAGCGCGCCGCCCGCCTGCTGGCTGAGCCGGGTCAGACCGGGCGTGGCGTCCAGGACGCGGGTGACCTCGCGGGGCGCGCCCTGGTGGACGAGGACGTAGCGCACGGCGAACCCGCCGAGCTGGTCGGCCTGGTCGGCGCCGGAGCCCGCGACCAGGTTGGCGACGACCTTGTCGAGCCTGCCGTTCTCGCCGTCGGCCGCGGCGATCTCGCCGTCGCCGAGGCGTGCGCCGGAACCGCGGACGAGCATGTAGCCGACGTGGGCGCCGGAGTCGCTGTCGAGGACGAGGGTGCGGGCCTGGTCGCGGGTGCCGCTCTCCTCGGCGACGAACGCGGGGACCTGGATCGGGTCGCGCCGCTCCAGGGGGCCGTCGGCACCGCGGATCATCCAGCCCGCGGCGATGAGCAGCGGACCGGCGGCCGAGGCGAAGGCGATCAGCACGGCGACCGGCTGGCGCCAGCCGAAGCTCTGCTCGGCCACCCGCGCGCGTGCACCGTCGGCGCCCAGCGCGGCGGCCGCCAGGAGGGCGAGGCCGTAGACGAGGGTCGCCGGGCCGGCCCAGGTGGAGTTGTTGGACAGGACCGCGAAGACGAAGCCGATCAGCGCGACCGCCCAGGCCGTCCAGATGCCCGACTGGCGCTCCGAGCGGACCAGGGCGGCGAGGGCGGCGAGCACGATGCCGATGAGCATGAGGCCGCTGACGGTGCCGGGGCCGCCCGGGCTGGCGCCGAGCAGGTCGACGGCGGAGGCCGCCGAGGGGCCGTACGCGAGGCCCGCTTCCTTGAGGAAGCCGAACGGGAGCAGCGTGAGCGACCAGGGTGCGAGGAGAAGCAGGGGGGTGCCGAGCTGGGCGAGGAAGCGCAGCCCGTAGGCCGTGATGTCGCCCCGGCGCAGCACCAGCAGTCCGACGCCGAGGAGCAGCGCGATGGGCCAGACGATCGGTGTGAAGGCCGTGGTGATGGTCAGCAGCAGCGCGTAGGCCCAGGTGGCGCGCCAGCTGCCGCGGGAGCCGGAGGAGTTCGTCAGGCCGCCGGCCGCGATGCCCGCGCGGGCGATGAGCGGCAGCAGCGCGGCCAGGACGGCGGTGCCGATGCGTCCGCCGGCGAGGGCGCCGGTGGCGGCGGGCAGGAAGGCGTAGACGACGGCCGCCCAGGCGCGCAGCAGCCGGGACTCGACGAGCGGGCGGGAGGCGAAGTAGGCGGCGACGCCGGCCAGCGGCACCGAGCAGACGAGCAGGACCGTGACGGCCAGGCCGGTCGAGCCGAACAGCAGAGACGCCAGCATCGCCACGAGCGCGACGTACGGCGGCGCCGATGAGGTGCCGCCGGCGCCGACCGGGTGCCAGGCGTCCAGGTAGCGCGACCACAGCTCGCCGGAGTCGGCGGGGGCGGGCAGCAGGGCGCCGCCCGCGAGCGCGCCGCCGCCGAGGAGCTGGCGGCAGGCGACCAGGGAGACGAGCAGCAGCACCAGGAAGAGGACGGGGCCGGGCTTGCGCGCGATGCGCTTGAGCCGGGCGAACTGCTCGATCTCCAGGAAGTCGGCGTCGTCGCCGCCGGGGCCCGACTCGACGGCGCTGCCGTGCCGTCCGGCGCCGGCCGCGGCCTCCGGGTCGGAGCGGCCGACGAGGCTGCTCGCGACCTGCTCGACGGTGACGCGGACGGTCGCGCCGGGCGGCGGGAACAGCGCCCGCAGCTCGCCCTTGTCGATCCGGGGTGCTCCTCTGCCGCGCCGGCCGGCGAGGATCCGCTCGGGCCGGAGCAGGGTGCCCATCAGGCCGCGGATCTCGTCGACGGCCTGTCCGGGGACCTTGCCGACGAGGTAGGCCACGGTGCGCAGCAGGGTGCCGAGCACGATCCGCAGCATCACCCAGGGGAGGACGGCCGTGCGCGAGTTGACGAGCAGGGTGTAGACGGCGCCGGCCTTGTCGACCTTGTGCGGGGAGGCCGCGGTCCGGCCCATGCAGTCGACCGTGCGGCGCTCGCGGCTGGACGCCTCGGCGTGCCGGACGACCGCTTCGGGGGCGACCAGGACGCGGTAGCCGGCGGCGTGGGCGCGCCAGCACAGGTCGACGTCGTCGCGCATGAGGGGCAGGTGGCGGTCGAATCCGCCGAGCTGCTCGAAGACGTCGCGGCGCACGAGCATGCCGGCGGTGGACACGGACAGCACGGGCCGGACGTGGTCGTGCTGGCCCTGGTCCTGTTCGCGGCGGTCCAGGCCGGTCCAGCGGCGGCCGGAGTTGGCGATGGAGACGCCGACCTCCAGCAGCTGCCGCCGGTCGTACCAGCCGCGGAGCTTGGGGCCCACGACGGCCACGTCCTCGCGGCCCAGCTCGTACTCGTTCTCCACGACCCGCAGCAGCTGGGCCAGGGCGTCCGGGTCCGGGGCGCAGTCGTCGTGCAGCAGCCACAGCCATTGCACCGGCTCGCCGTGCGGCAGCTCGGGCAGGTCGTAGGCGTCGTCGCGCCACGAGCGGGTGACCGGGTCCCAGCCGCTGGGGCGCTTCAGGTACGGCAGCTCGTCCGGGGTGAGGGCCGGGGCGACACGGCCGCACTCCTCGACGGCCTGGCCGAAGCCGGTACGGCGGGCGAGGTGCAGCACGCGGTCGGCCCCGAGGGCGTCGGTGACCAGCTGGGCGGAGGCGTCCGCGCTGCCGGTGTCGGCCCCCATCGCGTACTGGACGGGCCGCTCCTGGCCGAGCAGCCCGGCGAGCGCGTCGGGCAGCCAGCGGGCGCCGTCGTGGGAGACGAGGACCGCGGTCACCACGTGACGCGGGAACTCGGGCGGGCGGGCCGGGTCAAACACGGCTGTGGCAGCGGTGTCGTGATGAGCTGCCGAGTGGCTGTGCACGGACATCGAGGTACGGGCCCCGGTTCGGTGGACTGCGGTGGACGCCTGCGCCCGGTGGGGGCGGCGGGGCGTCTCGGACGAGCGACCACACTATCGGCTGCACGGAAGGCGGCCCGCCGCCTGTGGATTACCCACGGGCGACGGGCCGTTCACGAAGAGGGGTGGGAGGTCAGACGGCGGCCTTCTTCAGCCGGCGGCGCTCCCGCTCGGACAGGCCGCCCCAGATGCCGAATCTCTCGTCGTTGGCGAGGGCGTACTCGAGGCACTCGGAGCGGACCTCGCAGGCGAGGCAGACCTTCTTGGCCTCCCTGGTCGAGCCGCCCTTCTCGGGGAAGAAGGACTCGGGGTCGGTCTGGGCGCACAGCGCGCGCTCCTGCCAGCCGAGTTCCTCGTCCGCGTCGTCGACCAGCAGTTGCTGCACCGTCTCGGTCATGTGCGCCCCTCGTCTGTCTTCGCGTCCCCGTGATCTAGCCGTTACCGATTCCGGCTGAACGACACGAGTGAAATTACAAGTGTGCTGCTCCGGGCGAGTCAAGCCGAGATCTGCTATTGAGCCCCTTATTCACTCTGCGGAACCAAGCCCATGCGGAAAGTGTTCAAATCACCATAAATCCTGACACACAGATGGAGCCCCTGAGGGCTCACACCTTCCGACGGACCCCTTGCAGACCTGTACGGGGAAGGACGCCCAGGAGTTCGATCTCGTTCCGACACGCACGTCGAAGCGAAACGGATCACAGTCGGATCACGAGTACGCAACGGGGTTTGTGCGCCCGGTTGGACGCCATGTGTCCCGGGAGGGCCATGAGCAAACCTTTCATCTGAGCGATCGACCTGATGAGGTGAACCACATCCCACATACCGGGTGTCGAGTTGACAGTGAAGGTGTGAACCGGTGTCCTTGTGGGCATGCTCGCGAACTTGGCGCTCACCTCGACCCGCACCGCCGGGTCCCACGGTGCTGCCCGCGCTCGCTGTAGCTGTTTCTGTTCCAGCTGTTGAGCCACACCTGCTCCAGCTGAAGGCCGAGCCACCCGCATCTCGGCTCCCGTTCCCTCTGACCTTCTTCACTGAGGAACCACGCACCCCATGAACAGCGACAACGACCTCCAGATCGCCGGCGACATCCTCGAAGTCACCCACCTCCTCCAGACCCCGCGCGAGCACCCGGCCACCGTCGCCGAGTTCGTCGGTCTGGCCCGCTCGATCGCCGAGGACCGCTCCCAGTGGGAGCACCTCGTCCGCTACGACGCGGCCAGCCGCTGGTACCACCGGCTGCGCACCGGTCCCGGCTACGAGGTGTGGCTGCTGTCCTGGGTGCCCGGACAGGGCAGCGGGCTGCACGACCACGGCCGCTCCTCCGGGGTGCTGACCGTCCTGGACGGCACGCTGACCGAGCGCACGGAGCGGGGCACGCGCGCGTTGCGGGCGGGCGCGCAGCGCGTGTTCGCGCCGGGGTACGTGCACGAAGTCGTCAACGACGCGCTGGAGCCGGCGGTGAGCCTGCACGTCTACTACCCGGGCCTCACCGACATGCCGATGCACACGGCCCCGCACTGCGAGGCCCGCACGGTGCCGGGTGCGCTGACCGCCTGACCGGTCCGTGGGCGCCGGGCGGTCGCCGGGACCGCCGACTGTTGCCGAAGCCGCCGACGGGTTGTCGAAGGCCGTCGGCCGGTTGCCGTAGGCGCCAGCCGGTTGCCGTAGGCGCCGACCGGTTGCCGTAGGCGCCGACCGGTTGTCGAAGCCGCCGACCGGTTGTCGTAGGCGCCTGCAAGACTGGCTCCCATGCGCATTGTGGTTCTGGCAGGCGGCATCGGCGGTGCCCGGTTCCTGCGTGGTCTGAAGCAGGCCGTCCCGGACGCGGACATCACGGTCATCGGTAACACCGGGGACGACATCCATCTCTTCGGGCTGAAGGTCTGCCCGGACCTCGACACGGTGATGTACACGCTCGGCGGCGGCATCAACGAGGAGCAGGGCTGGGGTCGCGCCGACGAGACCTTCCACCTCAAGGAGGAGCTCGCGGCGTACGGCGTCGGGCCCGAGTGGTTCGGCCTCGGCGACCGGGACTTCGCCACGCACATCGTGCGGACGCAGATGATCGGCGCCGGATACCCGCTGAGCGCGGTGACGGAGGCCCTGTGCGACCGCTGGAAGCCGGGCGTGCGGCTGATCCCCATGTCCGACGACCGCGTCGAGACCCATGTGGCCGTCGAGATGGACGGCGAGACCAAGGCGATCCACTTCCAGGAGTACTGGGTGCGGCTGCGCGCCTCGGTGCCCGCCCGGGCCGTCGTGCCGGTGGGCGCCGACCAGGCGAAGCCCGCGCCGGGCGTCCTGGAGGCCATCGCCGAGGCGGACGTGATCCTCTTCCCGCCGTCCAACCCGGTCGTGTCGATCGGCACGATCCTCGCCGTGCCCGGCATCCGGGAGGCGATCGCCGACGCCGGGGTGCCGGTCGTCGGCCTCTCCCCCATCGTCGGTGACGCGCCCGTGCGGGGCATGGCCGACAAGGTACTCGCCGCCGTGGGCGTCGAGTCGACCGCGACGGCGGTGGCCGAGCACTACGGCTCGGGCCTGCTGGACGGCTGGCTCGTCGACTCGGTGGACGCGGGCGCGGTGGAGCAGGTCGAGGCGGCCGGGATCCGCTGCCGGGCCGTGCCGCTGATGATGAGCGACACGGACGCGACCGCGCGGATGGCCCAGGAGGCGCTGGCGCTGGCCGAGGAGGTGCGGGGGGCGTGAGCGCTGATTCCTCCCCCGACGTGTCTGCCGGGGTCATCGACGAGGAGCGGGGCGCCGGCGGGTACCGGGTGTGGGCCGTGGGCGGCATACCGGAGGTCGCGGCCGGGGACGACCTGGCCAAGCTGATCGCGGCCGCCGAGCCCGGCCTGGCCGACGGGGACGTGCTGCTCGTCACCTCGAAGATCGTGTCCAAGGCGGAGGGCCGGATCGTCCGGGCCGCCGACCGGGAGGCCGCGATCGACGCGGAGACGGTCCGGGTGGTGGCCCGGCGCGGCGCCCTGCGGATCGTCGAGAACCGGCAGGGCCTGATCATGGCCGCGGCCGGGGTGGACGCGTCCAACACCCCTTCCGGCACGGTGCTGTTGCTGCCCGAGGACCCCGACGCCTCCGCCCGCGCCGTCCGGGACGGACTGCGGGACGCCCTCGGGGTGGACGTCGGCGTCGTCGTCACCGACACGTTCGGGCGGCCCTGGCGGGCCGGGCTCACGGACGTGGCGATCGGCGCCGCCGGAGTGCGCGTGCTCGACGATCTGCGCGGCGGCACGGACGCGTACGGCAATCCGCTCAGCGCCACCGTCGTCGCCACGGCCGACGAACTCGCCGCGGCCGGCGACCTGGTCAAGGGCAAGGCCGCGGGACTGCCCGTCGCCGTGGTGCGCGGGCTCCCGCACCTGGTGGCGGAGGGCGACCCCGGCGAGGGCGCCCGGGCCATGGTCCGCGGCGCGCGCGACGACATGTTCCGCCTCGGCACCTCCGAGGCGGTACGACTGGCCGTGACCCAGCGGCGTACGGTCCGGTCCTTCACCGACGAGCCCGTCGACGCGGATGCCGTACGGCGGGCCGTGGCCGCGGCCGTGACGGCACCGGCCCCGCACCACACGACCCCCTGGCGGTTCGTCCTGCTGGAGTCGGAGGAATCGCGGACACGGCTGCTCGACGCCATGAAGGACGCCTGGATCGCCGATCTGCGCCGGGACGGCAAGAGCGAGGAGTCCATCGCCAAGCGGGTCCGGCGCGGGGACGTCCTGCGCAACGCGCCGTATCTCGTCGTCCCCTGCCTGGTCATGGACGGCTCACACACCTACGGCGACCCGCGGCGGGACGGCGCCGAGCGGGAGATGTTCGTGGTCGCCACGGGTGCCGGCGTGCAGAACCTCCTGGTCGCGCTGGCCGGGGAGCGGCTGGGGTCGGCCTGGGTGTCGTCGACGATGTTCTGCCGGGACGTGGTGCGCGAGGTGCTGGAGCTGCCCGCGGACTGGGACCCCATGGGGGCGGTGGCGGTCGGGCATCCGGCGGAGGAACCGCGGCCCCGTCCCGGGCGGGACGCCGAGGCGTTCATCGAGGTGCGGTGACAGGTGCCGGACGGCGCCTACGCTCGTAGGGCTGCTCCTCACGGATCCCAGGGACGTCATTCATGGCAGGACGGTTCGCTCAGCGGCCCACGCGTACGACCCTGCGCGGTGGGCATGTCGGCGTGCCCGCGGGTGTGCCCCGGCAGGCGGCGGGGCCGGGCCGGGTGCGGGAGTGGGTGCCGGACGGGCCGCTGGATCTCGGTCTGGTGCTCGGGCCGTTGCGGCGCGGGCCCGGCGACCCGACCTTCCGGGCGACGCCGGACGGGTCCGTGTGGCGGACCAGCCTCACTCCGGCCGGCCCGGGGACACTCCGGGTGCGCGCGTACGGCGACGGGGTGCGCGGGGAGGCCTGGGGGCCCGGGGCGGAGTGGCTGCTGGAGGGGTTGCCGGAGCTGCTCGGGGCCGCGGACGATCCGTCGGCGTTCGTGCCGCGGCACCGGCTGCTGGCGGCGGCCCGGCATCGGCGGCCGGGGTTGCGGCTGACGCGGAGCGGGCTCGTGCTGGAGTCGCTGATCCCGTCGATCCTGGAGCAGAAGGTCACGACCGACGAGGCGTACCGGGCGTGGCGGCTGCTGGTGCGGAAGTTCGGGGAGCCGGCGCCGGGGCCCGCGCCCGCGCGGATGTATGTGATGCCGGCGCCGCGGACGTGGGCGTTGATTCCGTCGTGGGAGTGGCACCAGGCCGGGGTCGACGACAAGCGGGCGTCGACGATCCTGCGTGCCGTGCGGGTCGCCGCGCGGCTGGAGCAGGCGGTGGGGATGGAGCCCGGGGCGGCTCGGGCGCGGCTGGAGCTTGTGCCGGGCGTCGGGCCGTGGACGTCCGCGGAGACGGTGCAGCGCAGTCATGGGGCGGCGGACGAGGTGACGGTGGGGGATCTGCATCTGCCCGGGATCGTGGGGTGGGCGCTGGCCGGGGACCGGGATGCCGATGACGCGGTGATGCTGGAGCTGCTGGAGCCGTACGCGGGGCAGCGGCATCGGGCGGCTCGGTTGATTCTGCTGAGCGGAAGGGTGCCGGCGCGGCGGACGCCGAAGATGCCTCGGTGGGATATCGGGCGGTTGTGAGCGGGCGGTTGTCGACGAGTGGTCGTGAGCTGTCGGGCTCTGTTCCTGGGCGTTTGTGCTGGGGGCGGGTGGGTCCGCGGCCCGGCGGAGCGGGGTGCCTCCCCCAAGCTCTCGGCTTCGCTCGAGCAGGGGGGACCCCCACGCCCACCCGTGCCGCCCTTAGCGGCACGCATGCCCGCAGCGGGGCGGCACGTATGCCGCCCGCCGCGGGGGCGGCACGCATGGCCGCGGCGGCGGCCCCGTCCCTGCCTACTGGTCCGATGAGAAGCGGACCGCTCCTGCCGGGATGCGGGCGTCGCACCATATGCGGGCGCCCTCCAGGAGTTCGTTGTCGGGGCCGATCACCGCGCCGTCGCCTATGACCGTGCCCGTGAGGACCGAGCGTTGGCCGACGCGGGCCCGGGTGCCGATCAGGGAGTCGGTGATGACCGCGCCCGGTTCGATGACCGCGCCGGGCAGGATCGTGCTGCCGAAGATCCGCGCGCCCTCCGCGACGAAGGCGCCCTCGCCCACCACCGTGCCGCCCGACAGCTTCGCGTCGGACGCGACCCGCGCCGTGGGCAGGACCAGGCGGTCGCCGCAGCGGCCGGGGACGGCGGGCGACGGGGCCCGGCCGAGGACCAGGTCCGCCGAGCCGCGGACGAAGGCCGCCGGGGTGCCGAGGTCCAGCCAGTACGTCGAGTCGACCATGCCCTGGAGGTGCGCCCCGGCGGAGAGGAGGCCGGGGAAGGTCTCCCGTTCCACCGAGACCGGCCTGCCCAGCGGGATGGAGTCGATGACCGAGCGGCGGAAGACGTACGCTCCCGCGTTGATCTGGTCGGTGACGATCTCCTCGGGGGTCTGCGGCTTCTCCAGGAAGGCCTGGACCCTGCCCGTGTCGTCCGTGGGGACCAGGCCGTAGGCGCGCGGGTCCGTGACCTTGGTGAGGTGCAGGGAGACGTCCGCGCCCGTCGTCTCGTGGGTGTCGACCAGGGCCCGGATGTCCAGGCCCGTCAGGATGTCACCGTTGAAGATCAGGACCGGGTCGTCGGGGCCGGAGTGCAGCCGGGAGGCCACGTTGCGGATGGCGCCGCCCGTGCCGAGCGGCTCCTCCTCCGTGACGTACTCGATGTGCAGTCCGAGCGCGGCGCCGTCACCGAAGTACGGCTCGAAGACCTCGGCCAGGTAGGACGTGGCCAGGACGATGTGCTCGACACCCGCGGCTCTCGCTCTCGCCAGCTGGTGCGTGAGGAAGGGCACGCCGGCCGCCCGGACCATGGGCTTGGGCGTGTGCACCGTGAGCGGGCGCAGCCGGGTGCCCTTGCCGCCGACCAGGAGGATCGCTTCAGTCACGTGTCGTCTCTGCTTCCTGCCGGGACCGGCCGAACTGTCTTTCGGCCGGTCAGTGTATGCAGACCGTTCCGTGGCGCCTTCGTTGGCCGTGCGGCATGCCGCCCCCTGCCCCCCGTAGGCGGTGAACGTGTGCTCAGCGGCCCTGGTAGTGGGCCGCCTTGGAGCGGGCCGAGCCGAGCTTTCCGTAGAGCTTGCGTCCCGGGCACTCGGTCTTGAAGCCGTCCCGGTGCCCCGAGATCACGTTCAGTCGTACCTTTTTACCTTTTCGGTAGAGATTGCTGCCGGCCGACGTCAGGTAGGTCTTCCCCTTCGGATTCACCCGGTACAGCCCCAGCTTCCACGCGGTCAGCCGGGCGACGGCCTTGACCGCGGACTTCGACGGCTTGGTGGCGCCGTACGACCCGAGGACGGCGATCCCCATGCTGTTGCTGTTGAAACCCAGGGTGTGCGCGCCGAGGACCGGTTTCGCCACGCCCCCGGCGCGGCCCTCGTAGATCTTTCCGCACTTGTCGATGAGGAAGTTGTAGCCGATGTCCCGCCAGCCCATGCTCTTGACGTGGTAGCGGTAGATACTGCGGATGAGTGACGGGGCCTGCGAGCAGCGGTAGTTGTTGCCGCTGGCCGTGTGGTGCACGAAGGCCGCCTTGACCTTCTTCGTGTAGCGGAAGCCGCTCTCCCGCAACCCCTCGTTCGCGCCCCAGCCGCGCCGCGTGACGATACCCGGGCGCGGACCGACGTACGGCTTGGCCTGCAGCTGCCGCTCCGTCAGCTCGCCGGCGTTGAGAGCGAGGTACTCCTGCTCGGTCTCGGTACGGCTCAGGGCCGCGATCTCGGTGGCGCCGAAGGGGGCGAGGTCGGCGTTGACGGCGGAGGCCTCGGCGACGGCGGAGGTCTCGGTGAGGGCCGAGGTCTCGGCGTTCGCGCCGCCGGCGGCGCGGGGCTCCTCCTCGTCGCCGGAGGATGTGCCGTCGTCCTCGCCGGGGTCGACGAGTTCGAGTCGCAGGCCCGAGGGCAGCGGCGGCGCGGCGGGGAGGTTGCGGGTGCCCGAGGTGTCTCCGGCGGAGTCGGCCACCGAGTCGTCGGACTCGGAGCGGACCCGCAGTTCCACGCCGTCGGAGTCCCCGACCCACAGCGGGGCGGTGGCACCGCGGACGCGGCCCGAGGCCCTCTCGGGGGTGCCCGGGTCGGCGGCGTGGTCGGCGTTGTGGGTCTCCACGTCCTGCCAGCCCGACCAGGTGCCGGTTCCGGCGGTGCGGGTGCGGACCTGGACGCGGCCGTGCAGTTCGGCGTCCGGGTCGTCCCAGACGACGCCGACGAGGGAGAAGTGGCGTACGTCCCGGCGGGGCAGGCCCTGTTCGGTGGCGGGGGCGGAGGGGGTGGCGCGGTCGCGGGTGAGTGGTTCGAGGGGGAGGGACTGGGTGCTGCCGGCGGCGGACGGCTCCGCGGCGCGCCGGTCGGACGGGGTCGTGGCCGGGGTCCCCGCACGGGGCGCGGGTCTCGCGGCTTCCGCGGCCGGCACCGGTCTCGCCGTCGCCGCGAGGGCGGGAGGGGTGAGGGGGAGGGCCAGAGCGGCCGCACAGGTGACACCGATCGAGGAAGCAAGGAATCCACGCATGCCCCTGATCTTGGACATAGTCGTACAAGTCTGTCTATTTGGGAGTTGACGGGCCGTCGGTCGGGGTTCCGCCGAACCGGTGGCGGATTCGGGGCGCCGCGGCGGGCGGGCCGTTGGGCGGGGGCCCGTGCGTTGCGTACGCTTGCGCGGTGAACGCCACCGATCGCACCCCTGCCGACCTGCTGGGTTCCGCGCTCGCCGCGGATCCGGGACGCCCCCTGGTGACCTTCTACGACGACGCCACGGGCGAACGCGTCGAACTGTCCGTGGCCACCTTCGCCAATTGGGTGGCCAAGACCGCGAATCTCCTCCAGGACGAGCTGTCCGTCGAGCCCGGGGACCGGGTGGCACTGCTGCTGCCCGCGCACTGGCAGACGGCGGTGTGGCTGCTGGCGTGTGCGTCGGTGGGAGTCGTCGCGGACGTGTCCGGGGACGCCCGGGGAGCCGACGTCGTGGTGAGCGGGCCGGACCGGCTGGAGGAGGCCCGGGCGTGCTCCGGCGCGCGGATCGCGATGGCGCTGCGGCCTCTGGGAGGGCGGTTCCCGCAGGCACCCGAGGGCTTCGTCGACTACGCGGTGGAGGTGCCGGGGCAGGGCGACCGTTTCGTGCCGTACGCACCCGTGGATCCGGAGGGGCCCGCGCTGATCGTGGCCGGGCGGGAGTTCAGCGGGGCCGAGGTGGTCGAGCGGGCCCGGGCGGAGTCGACGGCGCTGGGGCTGACCGGGCCCGGGTCGCGGATCCTCTCCGGGCTGCCGTACGACACGTGGGACGGGCTGCACGCGGGTCTGTACGGGCCGCTGGCCACCGGGGGTTCCGTGGTGCTGTGCCGGCATCTGGACCAGGCCGGGGACGGGGTGCTGGACAAGCGGGTGGAGAGCGAGCGGGTCACGACGATCGCCCGCGGCGCAACGGGCCGGTAGGCGAGCGAGCGGGTCAACGGGCCGGTAGGCGAGCGAGCGGGTCACGACGATCGCCCGCGGCGCGGCAGGCCGCGGGGTGAGCCGGAGCCCCTCGTTCGCCCGCGGCGCAACGGGCCACCAGAGGAGCGAGCCGGCACCACGACCACCCTCACCCGCGACGCAGCCAGCACCGCACGATCCGCCACACACCAGGCGCCGGACGACTCGCCACACAGCAGGCGGCACGAGCCGCCACGCAGCAGGCACCGCACAAGCCGGGCGTCCACTCCCCCGTTCGGCCCATCCCCACCCACCCCCCGCCCTCCATCCGCGCCATGGTCGTAGGAGCAGTGCGCGCGGGGCGTTCCTACGTCAGGAGGGGTGGTTGCTGCCGTGGGCTACAGGGTCGGTCCTGGCAGGGGTGCGTCCGCCAGCGGGCGGGGGCTGGTGCGGCGGCGCCGGCGGCGGTGGGTGCGGATCACGGCGTTCGGGGCCACGACCCTGCTGGTGGCGGCCGGCGGGGTCGGCTGGGCCGTCTACGCCAAGCTCAGCGGGAACATCACCCCCGACGAGGCCGCCGCCGCCGAGCTCGCGAAGTACGACAAGGAGCGGCCCACCTCCCTGGTCAAGGACGCGCGGAACATCCTGCTGATCGGGTCGGACTCGCGCGAGGGGCGCGACAACGCCCGCTACGGGCGGGACTCCGGCACCGAGCGGTCCGACACCACGATCCTGCTGCACCTGTCCGCGGGCCGGGGCAGCGCCACCGCCGTCTCCCTGCCCCGGGACCTGATGGTGAACCTGCCGGGCTGCCGCCGCCCGGACGGCTCCCGCAGCGCGCCCCGGTTCGCCATGTTCAACCAGGCCTTCCAGCTGGGCGGTTCGGCCTGCACCATCCGAACCGTGGAGAAGCTGACCGACATCCGCGTCGACCATCACGTCGTCGTCGACTTCCACGGCTTCAAGGAGATGGTCGACGCGGTCGACGGTGTGGAGGTGTGCCTGCGGGAGCCGATCGACGACCGGGCCGCCAAGCTGCGGCTGCCCGCCGGGCGCGTGACGCTGAACGGCGAGCAGGCCCTCGGTTACGTCCGCGCCCGCAAGACCCTCGGCGACGGCAGTGACACCGAGCGGATGGAACGGCAGCAGCGATTCCTCGGGGCGCTCGTCAACAAGGTGCGCAGCAATGACGTCCTGCTGAATCCGGTGAAGCTGTATCCCGTACTGGATGCCGCGACGTCGTCTCTCACCACCGACCCGAAACTGGCCAGCTTGCGTGGTTTGTACGAACTCGTGCGCGGCCTGCGCGACATCCCCATGGAACAAGTGCAATTCCTGACCGTCCCCCGGGAGTCGTATGCGTACGACGCCAATCGCGACCAACTCGTGGAGCCCGCGGCGGAGAGGCTCTTCGAGCGGCTGCGGACGGACACTCCGGTGGTCGTCGAGGGGGGCGGCCTGCGACGTCACGCCCCGCTGAGGCTTCCCGACACGCGTGACGGGTCGTACGGGGATTCGTTTCCGGGTCCTTATCGCGGGCCCGCCGTCACCGTTTCTCCTCCACCGACGTTTCGGGGGAACACGGCAGCCGAGGACACCTGCGAGTAAAGCGGGCACCAAGGCCACTCCAAGGCAATGCGCTCCTCACCCGGGAAATGGGCGAATTGCCCAGGTGTAGGGACGTGGAATGTGTCACCGTCGTGGCTCGGCGCGGAATGGGGCGGTTAGTGTGAGCGATCCGGTGCGCCCGGCTCTGAGGGACGGTCCTGAGGTCGCGCACTGTGTGACCGAGACCCGAGCGCCTTGGAGGGGAAGGCGCCGCGTGCCCCGACGGAGGAATCAGGCAACCGTGGACGCGCAAGGCCGTGGGCGGGCGGACGACGTCGATCCCGCAGATCAGTGGGTGCTCAACCCGGACACCGGCGACTACGAACTGCGACTGGGGCCTTCCGCACCGCAGTCGGGCGTCCCCGGGCCTCGCAGGCGGCGTTCCTCCGAGGCGGCCCCGCCGGCGCGCGGCCGCAGGGAGGCGCCCGGCCGGTCACGGCCCGAGACGCCCGGCCGTGCGGTGCCGCCGCCCCGCCGGCGCCGCGGAGCACCGGAGGAGCCGCTGCCGGGACGGCGTGGACGGCGCCCGGCGAAGAAGGCCTCGAAGAGCAAGAAGGTCCTGCTGTGGACCGGCGGCACGATGGCGTTCGTGCTGGTCGCCGGTGCGGGCGCCGCGTACTTCTACATCGAGCACCTCAACGACAACATCGCGTCCGTCTCCGACGACGGCGCGAGCACCGGTGGCTTCCAGAAGGACAAGGCCATCAACATCCTGCTGATCGGCACCGACAAGCGCACCGGCAAGGGCAACGGCAGCTACGGCGACGCGGGCAGTGTCGGGCACGCCGACACCACGATCCTGCTGCACGTCTCCAAGGACCGTTCGAACGCGACCGCGCTGAGCATCCCGCGTGACCTGATCACCGACGTGCCGGACTGCCCGACCACCCAGGAGGACGGCACGCAGAAGGTCATCCCGGGCACGCAGCAGGTCCGCTTCAACACGAGCCTCGGCCAGGACGGCCGTACGCCCAGCTGCACCATGCGGACCGTGACCGAGCTGACCGGAGTCAAGCCGGACAACTTCATGGTCGCTGACTTCAACGCGGTCAAGACGCTGACCAGCGCGGTCGGCGGGGTCGAGGTCTGTGTCGGCAAGGACCTCGACGACCCGGACTCGCACCTGAAGCTGTCCAAGGGCACCCACACCATCGAAGGCGAGCAGGCCCTGGCCTTCGTCCGCACCCGGCACGCCGTCGGCTTCGGCGGCGACCTGAGCCGGATCGGGCTGCAGCAGCAGTTCCTGAGCGCGCTGATGCGCAAGCTGAAGTCCAACGACACCCTCACCAGCCCGTCGAAGATGCTCGACCTGGCCGAGGCGGGCACCAAGGCGCTGACCGTGGACTCGCAGCTGGACAGCATCGGCAAGCTGAAGGACCTCGGCCTGGAGCTGGGCAAGCTCAACACCAAGAACCTGACGTTCACCACCGTTCCGGTCATCGACAACCCGACCGAGAAGGTGAAGGCCACGGTCGTGCTGAACGAGTCGACGGCCCCGCAGGTCTTCGACATGATCAAGAACGACGTCTCCTTCACCGCCGTCAAGGAGCAGAAGAAGAAGGAGGCCGCCGCGGTCGCCGCCCGGCTGAAGGGCACCAAGGCCCCTGCCTCCGAGGTGCGGGTGCGGATCCTCAACGGCGGTGCCGTCGCCGGCAGCGCGCAGGAGACGCTGAGCTGGCTGCAGAACGAGGAGGGCGTGACCAAGTCGGAGAACGCCGGCAACGCGCCCGCCTCGCTGGCGAAGACCACCCTCGAGTACGCGCCGGACCAGGCCGACCAGGCTCGCCGGCTCGCCGACCTCATGGGCCTGCCCGGGTCCGCGATGAAGCCGGGCGAGAGCGTGACCAACGACCAGGGGCTGCCCGCGATGACGCTCACCCTCGGCAAGGACTTCGAGGGGGCGGGGGTCTCCCTCACCACACCTTCAAAGGCACCGGAGGGCGTGCAGAAGTCCACCGCCGACAAGGTGGAGTGCGCCAAGTGACGTGAATTTCCTTCGCGTTCGCCGAACTTCCTTCAAACAAATGGGCGGGATTGCCCAGTTGTGAGAACGTGCAATTTCTCACCCACGTCGCTTGACACCGAAGTGTGCGGATAGTGTGTGCGATCCAGTGCTCTCACCCATGAGCTCCGTCCTGGGGGCGTGCACTGCTTGACCAGCACCGTGCGTCTTCCGGGGGAGGGCGCCGCGTGGCCCGACGGAGGAATCAGGCAACCGTGGACGCGCAAGGCCGTGGGCGGGCGGACGACATCGACCCCGCAGACCAGTGGGTACTCAACCCGAACACCGGCGAATACGAGCTGCGACTGGCCCCTTCCGCAGCGCAGTCGTCCGTTCCCGGCCCCCGTGGTTCCGGTGGCCGCGGCCCGGCCGGAAGAGCCGGCGCGGCCCGTACCGGCCGGACCGCCCCCGCCCGCCGTTCCGGTGCGGCGGCACCCGACGACCATGCCCCTTCCCCGCGCAGGCGCACCGGTGCACCGGCCGAGGCGGCCGCGGGGCGCCGCGGGCGCCGTCCGGCGCCGAAGAAGGGGAAGGGCAAGAAGGTCCTGATCTGGACCGGCGGCTCCCTGGCCTTCGTGCTCGTCGGGACGAGCGCGGCCGCGTACCTCTACTACGAGCACCTCAACAACAACATCACGTCCGTGTCCGACGACGGCGCCGGCACCGGCGGGTTCAGCAAGGACCGCGCCATCAACATCCTGCTGATCGGCACGGACAAGCGCACCGGCAAGGGCAACGAGGGCTACGGCGACAAGAACAGCGCCGGGCACGCGGACACCACGCTCGTCCTGCACGTGTCCAAGGACCGGTCGAACGCCACGGTGCTGAGCATCCCGCGCGACCTCATCACCGACATCCCGGACTGTCCGACGACGCAGGAGGACGGCTCGGAGAAGGTCATCCCGGGCAAGCAGCGCACCCGCTTCAACAACAGCCTCGGGCAGGAGGACCGGACGCCGAGCTGCACCATGCGCACGATCACCGAGCTGACCGGGCTGAAGATGGACCACTTCATGGTGGCCGACTTCAACGCGGTCAAGACGCTGACCAGCGCGGTGGGCGGAGTCGACGTCTGCCTGGCCAAGGACATCAAGGACCCCGACTCCAAACTCGACCTGCCCAAGGGCGAGCACACGATCGAGGGCGAGGAGGCCCTGGCCTTCGTCCGCACGCGGCACTCCGTGGGCTTCGGCGGCGACCTGAGCCGGATCGAGCTGCAACAGCAGTTCCTGGGCTCGATGATGCGCAAGCTCAAGTCCAACGACACCCTCACCAGCCCGCCGAAGATGATCAAGCTGGCGGAGGCGGGCACCAAGGCGCTGACCGTCGACTCGCAGATCAGCACGATCAAGAAGCTGGCCGATCTCGGGGCGGAGCTGGGCAAGTTCGACACGAAGAACCTCACGTTCGCCACCGTCCCCGTCGTCGACAACCCGGCGGAGAAGATCAAGGCCACGGTGGTTCTGAAGGAGCCTCAGGCCCAGCAACTGTTCGCGATGGTCCGGGAGGACGTGTCGCTGACCGAGGTGAAGCAGGAGAAGAAGAAGGAGAAGGCCGCCGAGGCCGCCCGGCTGAAGGGCACCAAGGCCCCTGCCTCCGAGGTGCGGGTGCGCATCCTCAACGGCGGTGCCGTCGCCGGCAGCGCCCAGGAGACCCTCAGCTGGCTGCAGGTCCAAAAAGGCGTGACCAAGTCCGAGAACGCGGGCAACGCCGAGCAGCCGCTGGCGAAGACCACGCTGGAGTACGCGCCCGACCAGGCGGACCAGGCACGCCGGCTCGCCGACATCATGGGCCTGTCCGGGGCCGCGCTCAAGCCGGGCGAGAGCGTGACCAACTCCCAGGGCGTCCCCGCGATGACGCTGACCCTGGGCAAGGACTTCGAGGGTGCGGGCGTGCCGCTCACGACTCCGGAGAAGGTGCCGGAGGACGTGCAGAAGGCCACGGCCGACAAGGTCGAGTGCGCGAAGTGACCTGAGCGTCCCGTTCTGCGTCTAACAGGTGGACGGAACATGCCCGGACGAATGGGCCGGGCGTACATCCGACCGGGCATGTCAGTGGTCCAACCAGGAGCGGGGACGACCGTACTCCGGCGGAGCGGCGGGGGAACCCGTGGTCCGGACGGACACGGGTCACCCGTGATCCGAACACGACGCGGGGCGGTCCCGGCGGTCGGCCGTAGGGGTGGGAGGCAGGGGTATGGCGCAGAGTGACGTGCGCGGCGGCAGCACACGGCGCGATTCAGGCGGCCTGGCCCAGGACGAGCGTCCGGGGACGGCGGCGCCCGCCGGGGGCGGGAGCGAGGGGGGCGGGGGCGGACCCGGCCGGCGGCATGGCCGGCGGCGCGGCGGTGGCCGCCGGATATTGCGCTGGTCCGCCATCGTGCTGTCGGTCCTGATACTCGGGACGGCCGGCGCCGGATACCTCTACTACCGCCATCTCAACGGCAACATCGACAAGGGCAAGCGCAACGCCGGCGAGTCCGACGTCAAGAAGACCGGGCCCAACGCGGACGGCCAGACCCCGCTCAACATCCTGCTGATCGGTTCCGACAGCCGGAACTCCGCGGAGAACGTCAAGCTCGGCGGCGGCAGGGACAACGTCGGCAGCAAGCCCCTGGCGGACGTGCAGATGCTCCTGCACGTCTCGGCGGACCGCGAGAGCGCGTCCGTGGTGAGCATCCCGCGGGACACCCGGGTGGACATCCCGAAGTGCGTCGACCCCGACACCGGCGACACCTACCCGGCCAAGAACACGATCATCAACGAGACGCTCCAGCGCGGCGGCCCGGGCTGCACCCTGGCCACCTGGCAGAACCTGACCGGCGTGTACATCGACCACTGGATGATGGTCGACTTCGCCGGAGTGGTGGACATGGCCGACGCCATCGGCGGCGTCCCGGTCTGCGTCAACCAGAACGTGTGGGACCGGCCGCTGCCCGGCCAGCGCGGCGGCTCGGGGCTGAAGATGAAGGCCGGCACGCACAAGGTGCAGGGCAAGCAGGCGTTGCAGTGGCTGCGCACCCGTCATGCCTGGGGCAGTGACCCGCTGCGCGCCAAGGCGCAGCACATGTACATGAACGCGATGATCCGGACGCTCAAGCAGCAGAACGTCTTCACCGACACCGGCCGTCTGATGGGCCTGGCCGAGTCGGGCACCAAGGCGCTGAAGGTGTCCGAGGAGATCGGCACGGTCAAGGAGCTGTACGACGTCGGCATGCAGCTGAAGTCCGTCCCGACCAACCGCATCACGATGACGACGATGCCGTGGATCGAGGACCCCCTGGACCGCAACCACCTCGTGCCCAAGCCCGAGGACGCCGACACGATGTGGGCGATGCTCCGCGACGACGTCTCCTTCGACAAGGCCGGGAAGGCACGCGCGGCCGCGGCCTCGGGTCCGTCCCCGGCGTCGGTGAAGGCCACGGGACCCGCCGCCGCGCCGGCCGCGGGGCTGTCGGTCTCCGTCGTCAACGGGACGGCCAGTGACGAGCAGGCCGCCGTTCCGCAGCGGGCCGCCGCGATCGTGGCCGCGCTGCAGCAGGAGGGCTTCACCCGGGCCGTCGCCTCCGGACAGCAGGACCCGCACGCCCGGACCCAGGTGACCTACCCGAAGAGCACCGGGGAGCAGGGCCGGGCCAACGCGCTGTCGGTGGCGAAGGCGGTCGGTATCCCGAGCGGCCAGGTGCGGGCCACGGACGACGTGACCACCACGCTGACCATCGGCAGCGACTGGCGGGAGGGCACGACCTACCCGAAGCAGAAGGCTCCCGAGGCGGGCGACCTGCCCGACTCCGCGGACGCGCTGAGCGCGGACAAGAAGGAGTGCATGGACGTGTACGGGCCCTACCGGTGGTGACGACGTCCGCTGCATGAAGCGGGGCCCGCCGTCCTCCCGGACGGCGGGCCCCTTCTTCTTGTCCGCGGGCGGGTCAGCGGCGCAGTGCCTCCGCCGGCTGGATGCGGCTGGCGCGCCAGGCCGGGTAGAGGCCGGCGAGCACACCGGTGGCGAGGCCGATCAGGGGTGCGGTCACCACCGTCGCCGGATGGATGACCGGTGTCCACTCGCGGTGGACGGCCATGGCGACGACGGTCACCGTGCCGAGGCTCGTGCCGACCAGGCCGCCGAGCGCGCCGAGCGCCCCCGACTCGGCCAGGAACTGGACGGTGATGTGCCGGCCCCGGGCGCCGAGCGCGCGGCGCAGGCCGATCTCCCCGGTGCGCTCCAGCACGGCGACGAGCGTGGTGTTGGCGATGCCGACCGCGCCGATGACGAGGCAGATCCCGGCCAGCAGCATGAAGAGCTGGTCGAGGTCGGACGTGACGCTGCCGCGCAGGGTCTTCGGGTCGGGCGGGGGCACGACCTTGAAGTGGTCGGGGTGGGCGGGGTCGAGGGCGAGGGCCGCCTCGGAGGCGATCTGCCGGGCGGCACCGAGGTCGGTGGAGATGAGCATCTTGGCCCGCTCGCCGCTCTGGGGCCCGCCCCAGATCTCCTCGGCGGTGGTGCGCGGCACCACGACCGACAGCAGCAGGTCGGCCTTGCGCTGCACGTCGTCGACGATGCCGATGACCGTGAAGGCCCGGTCCCCGACGAAGACGGCCGGGGCGGTCTCCAGGGTGGAGATGCCCAGCCGGGAGGCGAGACCCGAGCCGATCACGGCGACGCTCTCCCCGTGCCGGTCGTGGTAGGAGTCGAAGGTCCGGCCCTGCGCCAGGCTCGGCTCGGCCGCCGCGAGGACTCCGGGTGAGGCGGCGACGACCTGCGCCTCCTCCCCCGTCGCGCCGGAGGCCGGGGGCACGGCGCCGACGGTGGTGCCGGGCGCCAGCCGCACGGGCCAGTACACCCCGGCCTCGCGGACACCGCCCAGCGCTCCGATGCGGCGGTCCGCGTCCGCCGGGAAGGCGTTGGCGAGGAACTCGGGCTGCTCGCCGCCGGTGTCCTCCACGGTCACCTCGGTGGCGGTCAGTTCGTTGAAGCGGGAGTCGATCTGCGACGACGTGGTCGCCGTCAGTCCGAGGACCGCGACGAACGTGCCGACGCCGAGCACCGTGCCGAGCGCCGTCAGCGCGGAGCGGGCGGGCCGCTGAAGGATGCCGGCGACGGACTCCGCCAGCAGGTCCCGCGGGCTGAACCGGGAGCGCTCGCCCCGGGGGACGCGCCGCGCGGCCGGCGTACGGCCCGGCCGGGTGAGGGTGCCGAGCTTCTTGAGGACCGGCATCAGACTCCCACCTGCTCCGTCAGCACCCCGTCCCGGATGGCGACGGTGCGCCGGCCGCGCGCGGCGACGTCCGGGGCGTGCGTGATCACGACGAGGGTGATGCCGTCCGTGTGCAGTTCGTCGAGGAGGGCCAGGACCGACTCCGCCGTCTGTGTGTCGAGGTTGCCGGTCGGTTCGTCGCACAGCAGCAGCGACGGGCGGGCGACCAGGGCCCGGGCGATGGCGACGCGCTGGCGCTCACCGCCGGACAGCCGGGTGGGCAGCGCGTCGGTGCGGTGGCCGAGGCCCACCCGGTGCAGGGCCTCGCGGGCGCGTTCCCTGCGGCCGCGGCGGGCGCCGCCGTTGTAGACCATGGCCAGTTCGACGTTCTCCAGCGCGGAGCGGTGCGGCAGCAGATGGAAGCTCTGGAACACGAACCCGATGCGCCGCCCGCGCAGTCCGGTGCGTTCGCCGTCGGCGAGGGGCCCGGTGTCGATGCCGTCGAGGAGGTACCGGCCCTCGGTGGGCGCGTCCAGCAGTCCCGCGATGTTGAGGAACGTCGACTTGCCGGATCCGGAGGGGCCCACGACCGTGACGTAGTCGCCCTGCCGCACCGTCAGGTCGCAGGGCCGCAGGGCCGGTACGGGCGGTGGCCCGGGGTACGTCAGCCCCACCCCGCGGAACTCGATGACCGGCGGCGCGCCGGCCGTGCTCACTTGGCGGTCCCGTCGCCCGCCGCGGGCCGGACCCCCACGACGACCTTGTCGCCGGCGTCGAGCCGGGCGCCGCCCACCGGGGTCACCGCGGTGTAGCCGTCGCCGGAGGTGCCGGGCCGTACCTCCACGCGCCGCCGCTCGCCGGAGGCGTCCAGCACGGTGACGGTGGTGCGCGCGTCGGCGCCGGCGGACAGCGCGGAGACCGGGACGACGAGCACCTCGCCGTCGGAGGAGCCGGCTTCGACGGTGAGCCGTACGTCCTGGCCGGCCAGGCGGGCCGGCAGGGCGGAGTCGGGCTTGACGGTGACCGCGTAGCCCTGCCCGGCGGGTGCCGCCGCGGCGGCGGTGTCGTCGCCGTCGGCCTCGGGGACGGTGGGGGTGTCGGCGACCGTGCCGACGGTGCCGGTGAGTTCCTGGCCGTAGACCTCGGAGAGCACCTTGACCTTCTGGCCGGGGCGGACGAGGTCCTTCTCCTGGGCGCCGAGGAAGCCGGTGACGACCAGCCGGCCGGCGGAGACGGTGGCGAGCTTCTCGCCCGCGGCCGTGCCGACCTTGGCGGTCATGCTGTCGACGCGGGCGGGGAAGCCGGAGAGGAAGACGACCTCGGAGGCGGGCACCATCGGGCCCGACACGGCCTCGGCCTCGGCCAGTGCGGCCTTCGCCTCGGTGAGGTCCTCGCGGGCGTAGCGGACCTCGTCGGCGTCGGCCTTGTCGCCGAGCAGGCCGTCGAGGGCGCGCTGGGCGCTCTTCACCTCGGCGCGGGCGCCCTTCAGCGGGTCGGCGCCGTCCTTGCCGCCGCCGGCGGCGACGGGTTCGTAGCCGATGGCGGCGTACAGCGCGGCGACGGCCTGCTTGGTGCCGGGGCCGTAGGTGCCGGTGGTGTCGGCGCCGGTGCCGTGGCCGAGATCGCGCAGTGCCTTCTGGAGCTGGCGGACGTCGTCGCCGCGGGAGCCGGGCTTGAGGTCGCGGTAGACGGGCAGTTCGCCGCGCAGGGCGAAGACCGGGCGGCCGGAGACCTCGACGAGGACGCGACCGCCGCGGAAGGTCTGGCCGGAGCGCACCATGATCTTGGTGACGACGGGCCGGGCGACGTCCTCGGCGGCGGTGCCGGCGGGGGCGATGTCCACCGTCTGGGAGGAGGAGACCGTGCCCCGGGTGACGACCGTGTCGGCGAGGACGCGGCGCTCGACGGGCGCGGTGAGGACGTCGGGAGCGGGTGGCCGGGCCTCGGCCGCGGCCTGCGCCGGCGACTTCACGTATGCCGACGTCCACAGTGCGGCGCCCACGAGCACGACCGAACCCACGGCCAGCGCGGTCAGCGACCGCCTGCGCCGGGTCAGGCCGGAGCTCTCCCCCTGCTTCGACAACTGACACTCCCCCAACAGCGGACGACATGGGGCGGATTGGCGCCTTCACGCCGTCCGACCAGCACCTTCACATCGTCATGGTCACGCCGAGATGACCATTTTCGTTCGGTCAAAGTCAAGTTATCTGTTCTCAAAGTCACTTGACGACCATTTATTTCTGGCCAGGGTGATCGTTTTTAAGTCACAACCGTCACTCGTCTTGCACGTCAGTGCACAACTCGTGCAAGGATCCTGCGCCGTTGGTCACAACACCCTCACAGGAAACGGGGAGACACTGATGAGAGGTCGTTCCTTTTTCGCCGCGGCGGCGCTCGCGCTCGGCACGCTCGCACTGAGCTCGGCACCGGCCCAGGCCGGTTACAACGACGGCCGCTGCGACAGCGGTGAGCTGTGCATGTACTACCACTCGACCCAGTACGGCGCGTCGTCCTACGTCGACTACTACGACGAGGAGCCGAGCCACCACGACGACGTGTTCCGCTCCAGCGGCGCCGGCAAGGGCCTGGTCGTGGGCAACAACGCGTCGTCCGCGAAGTGCGAGGGCACCCGCTACAACTACGCGATCTTCTTCAACTCCAACTTCAACGGGCAGCGGCACAACCACACCTGCGACGGTGTGCGCCGCAACACGCCGGGCTGGCTGCAGAACAACAACGCCTCCAGCTACGAGCCCTTCTAGGACGCGGACGATCCCATGCCGCGCAGTACCACCGCACGACGGCTCGGGGCGGCGCTGGTGTGCGCCGCCCTCGGGCTGACCGCCTGCTCCTCGGGCTCCGATGACGACACGCCGGGCTCCCGCTCCAGCGCGGCCCCGCCCGTCGACTTCAAGAACCCTCCGAAGGTCAGCGCCACGCCCAGCATGGCCGCCTCGGTCAATCTCGAACTGCCGCTGGAGGCGTACGCCTGGACCGACGACGAGCTGCGCACCCGACGGCAGGGCGAGGACCTGCTCGCCGCCGCGTGCATGGGCGACTACGGGTTCGATCTGGAGCCCCGGCCGTCGTACCGGGGCGACAAGGCCCTGCGTGACGCCAACCGGTACGGGGTGTCCGACCCGGACAAGGCCTCCCGCTTCGGCTACCACCCGGACCCCGCCGCGCGTGGGCCCAAGCCGCCGAAGGAGAACTACTCCAGCGCCGAGTCGCTCGTGCTGTTCGGCCCGCGCGAGGGTGAGTCCGCCAAGGCGGAGCAGAACGGCAAGGCCATCCCCAAGGGGGGTTGCTGGGGCAAATCTCTGCGCGACCTCGCGTCCAAGGGGCCCAAGGTCCACCCGGACCAGGAGGAGTTCGCCGACCAGCTCGCCGGCTTCACCTACCAGGAGTCCCAGAAGGACTCCCGGGTGAAGAAGGCGTTCAGTGCCTGGTCCGCCTGCATGAAGAAGCAGGGCTACACCTACTCCTCCCCCATGGCGGCCGTCGAGGACAAGCGGTTCACCAAGGCCGCCACCGCCTCGGCCGAGGAGATCCGCGTCGCCACCGCCGATGTCACCTGCAAACGCGAGAACAACGTGATCGGTGTCTGGTACGCCGTCGAGGTCGCGTACCAGGAACGGGCCGTCGAGAAGAACGAGCAGCTGCTGAACACGCTCAAGGAACGCAAGAGCTCCATCCTCAAGGCCGCGGCCGCCGCCGGGGCCCGCTGACCCGACGGGACCCACACATGCGGCTCGCCCGCGCCGGTCTGGTCCTCCTTCTCGCCGCCGTCGTCACGTCGTGCGCGTCCCCGGAACCCTCCGGGCACGCCCGCCCGACGGGCGCGGCGGCGAGCGGGGACGCCACCGCCGGCCCGCCCCGGATCACCCTTCCGCTCGACCCCTACCAGGTGTCCGACGAGGACTTCGGCACCGTCTCGCGCGCCCTCACGGAGCTCACCGACCGGTGCATGCGACGCCAGGGCCTCACCTACGAGGCACCGGCACCGCAGGACACCACCCCGACGAGCCCCACCGGACACGAACGCCGCTACGGCATCACCGTGCTGGAGACGGCCCGCACCCACGGCTACCACCTGGTCGGCGCACCCGAGCGGGAGCCGAAGCAGCCCAAGCGCTCCAAGGCCTACGAACGTGCCCTGACCGGCACGGGCAGACCGCTGGACGACGGCGAGTTCGACGACGGCTGCACCGGCGAGGCGCACCGCGAGCTGGAGTCCGGGATCGACATGGAGGCCGTCGACCTCCCCCAGTGGTACAAGCGCGACTCCTTCCAGCGCTCCCTGGAGGATCCACGGGTGAAGGCCGCCTTCGCCGCCTGGTCGCGCTGCATGGCCGAGGCGGGCCACCGCTACGCCACCCCGCTGGACCCGCCCGCCGACCCCGGCGTCATGGGCCGCACGGTGACGGACCACGAGCGGTCGGTGGCCGTGGCCGACATCACCTGCAAGCGGCGTACGGGACTGGTGGACGCCTGGCAGCGGGTGGAGAGCACGCTCCAGCGGAGCACCGTCACCACCCGGGCCGCACAGCTGAAGAAGGCGGGCGCGGAGGCCGAGAGGCTCATCGCGCGCGCCGGCAAGATCCTCGCGGCCGACGGCGGCTGACCGCCGTACGGGCCGCGCGTACACATCCACCAAAACAACGAGGGGACCTCACATGAACCGCTGGGCCACGCTCGCCGCCGCCGGTGCCGCGGCGCTCACTTCCGTCTTCGCCTTCTCGGGCACCGCCTCCGCCGCCAACGGCGTGTGCTCCGTGCAGGAGACGTGCTTCTACTTCAACTCGAACACCTCGGGCTCGATGATCGACTACGAGGGCGACCAGTACACCCACCACGACGACTACTTCATCACCTCGGGCAGCGGCCAGAACCAGGTCGTCGGCAACAACGCCGCCTCCCTCTTCTGCAACATGGGGCCGCTGTTCACCTGCAAGACCTACTTCAACTCCGGCTACTCCGGCGACTCGTTCAAGACCCTCGGCGGCAAGCGGGTCAACCTGCCGTCCTGGCTGAAGAACAACAACGCCTCCAGCGAGTCCTACTACTCCGGCGGCTGCAGCGGCCCCGGCTGCTGATCACCGCGCGGCCGCGGCCACACGCACCGTGGGCCCCCTTCCCGGTCGGGAAGGGGGCCCACGGCCACGTCACGTCGGGTCAGCTCGCGGCGGCGTCCGCCCGCACCGCGGGGCGCCGGGAGGCGATGACCTTCCGCGCCAGCGTCCGCGGGCTGGTCAGGAAGCCCCAGCCCCACGACATGTGCATCGTGGCCAGCGCCACGGGGATCTGCAGCCGCGCCTTCAGCGGCAGGCCCTTGCCCGCCGGAAGCGAGCCGAGCAGGATCGCCGCGAGATAACCGCCGGGCACGACGAAGCCCCACGGCGTCAGCAGGGCGCCCACCAGGATCCCGGCCCCGATCGCGCACACGGCGGTCGGCGGGGCGAGGTAGCGCAGGTTGATCGAGCCCTCGTGGAAGCGGGCGACCACGTGCCGCCAGCGGCCGTAGTCCTTGTACTGCTTGGCCAGCGCCTTCATGCTCGGCCGCGGCCGGTACGACACCTTCAGCTCGGGCGAGAACCAGATCAGGCCGCCGGCCTCACGGATGCGGAAGTTCAGCTCCCAGTCCTGGGCGCGGATGAACTCCACGTTGTAGCCGCCCTGCTGCTCCAGCGCCTCGCGCCGGAACACCCCGAGATAGACGGTCTCGGCCGGGCCGGCCTGACCGCCGGTGTGGAAGGCGGCGTTGCCGACCCCGATCTTCGAGGTCATCGCGGCGGCGACCGCGTGCTCCCAGTCGTTCTCACCCTCGGCGTGCATGATGCCGCCGACGTTCTGCGCGCCGGTCTCCTCCAGGAGCCGTACGGCGGTCGCGATGTAGTTCGGCGAGAGCATGCCGTGCCCGTCGACGCGGACGACGATCGGGTGCCGGGAGGCATTGATCGCCGCGTTCAGCGCCGCGGGCGTACGGCCGGTCGGGTTGGGGACGGTGTGGATACGCGCGTCTTCGGCCACGAGCTCGGCGGCGATCTCGTCCGTGCGGTCCGTGGACGGACCGAGGGCGATCACGACCTCCATCTCGCCGGCGTACTCCTGCGCGAGGATCGCTTGGACTGCTCCCCGCAGATGCCGCTCCTCGTTGAGGACGGGCATGATCACGGAAACGGCGGGGTGCCGCACGTCGGGATTGGCGTTCATAGGGGCCTCACGTTACCGCGAACGGGGGACAGCGGTGCGCGCCGCCGGGGCGGTGGCGCGGGCCGCAGATCGTATCGGCCTACGGTTTCACGGATCCCACATACGGCCGTCGTCCGGAGGTGCCCCATGCCCACGCCGCCGCGGTCCCCTCGGTCCACCGCCGCTCCCCGCCGCCGCCCGCAACCCCCCGCCCCCCGCCGTGCTCCGCGCAGGCCCGCACCGCCCGCGCGGCGGCCGCGCTGGGCCATGCGGGCGGTCACCACGCTGTCCGTGGTGGTCCTCGCCTCCGCCGGCATCGGGCACGCGGTCATGACCAGCCTGGACGCGGACATCGCCCGGGTCGACCCCTTCAAGGACATGAAGAACCGCCCGCAGGCCGGCCACGGCATGAACGTCCTGCTGGTCGGCACCGACGGCCGCGAGAAGATCAGCAAGGAGGAGCGCCGCAAGTACCGGCTGGGCGGCGCGCCCTGCCACTGCACCGACACGGTCATGATCGTGCACATCTCCGAGGACCGGGAACGGGCCAGCGTGGTGAGCCTGCCGCGCGACTCGTACGCCGTGACGCCTCCGCATGTCGACCGGGTGTCGGGCAAGCGGCACCACGGGCACCCCGTCAAGCTGAACGCCGCGTACGCCGAGGGCGGGCCGCAGCTGACCGTGCGCACCGTCGAGAGCATGACGAAGGTGAAGATCGACCACTATCTGGAGGTCGACTTCACCAGCTTCATGAAGACGGTGGACGTGGTCGGGGGCGTGCGGATCTGCACGGCCGACCCCCTCAAGGACAGCTACACCGGCCTGGACCTGCCGGCCGGGCGGCACACCCTGGCGGGCGGGCAGGCGCTTCAGTTCGTCCGCGCCCGCCACGTCGACGGGGCGTCCGACCTGGGCCGGATGAAGCGGCAGCAGCGCTTCATGGCGGCCCTCGTGGAACGGCTCACCTCGTCCGGGATCCTCCTCAACCCGATGAAGTTCCGGGACGTGACCCGGGCGGTGCTCGGCTCGGTACGGGCCGACAAGGGCTTCGGCACGGGCGAGATGCTGGACCTGGGCCGCGCCATGCGGAACTTCTCCCCCTCCTCCTCCGAGTTCACGACCGTCCCGATCGGGCGGATGGGGTTCGTCGTGAAGGGCGTCGGCTCGACGCTGAAGTGGGACCCGGTGAAGTCGGAGCGGCTCTTCCAGGCCCTGCGCAAGGACCAGCCGCTGTCCGTGCACCGGCCGCGCGGCGCGGCCCGGGTCGTCCCGGTCGCCCCGCAGCAGATCCGCGTCCAGGTGGAGAACGGCACCGGCACGCCCGGCCTCGGACGCCGCGTGGACGCGGCCCTGGCCTCGACGGGCTTCCGCACGACCCACGCCCCCGTGAACGCCGCCACCCGTGACGTGAAACGCACGGTCGTCGCCTACGACCCCCGCTGGGACCGCTCGGCACGGTCCCTGGCGACCGCCCTGCCGGGCAGCGAACTGCGGGTGGTCAAGGGCCTGGGCGCGACCCTGAAGGTGATCGCGGGCCCGGACTTCGAACGCGTCCGCAAGGTACGGGCCGAGGACCCGGGGCAGGGCGAGTTCGGGGTGGTGCGGGGGGACGAGGTGGCGTGCGGCTAGGAGGCCGGACGGCGCGGGTCGGTCCGGGCCGGGGCGGGTCAGTCCGGGGGAGGACGTGGCGTCCGGCCGGGAGACCGTGCCGCGCGAGTGGTCCAGCGAAGCCAGGCGGCACGCGGCCGGAAGACCAGACCGCACGGGTAGCCCGGCCCGGCCGGGTGAGGCGGCACGCGGCCCGGAGGCCGGGCCGCGCCGGTCAGTCCTCGAAGCCCTCTGCCGCTCGCTTCTCGCGGAGGTCCATGATCGCGCGGCGGCGGGCCAGGCGGTGGGTGCGGCGGATCTGGGCCTCCTGGTAGCGGCGATTGTCGCGCTCGGTCTCCGGGAGGACCGGCGGGACCCGGCGGGGCTTGCCGTCGGCGTCGACCGCGGCGAAGACGAGGTAGGCGGAGCCGACCTGCGTGGCCGGGGCGGACTCGTTCCAGCGTTCGGCCAGGACCCGGACGCCGACCTCCATGGACGTCCGGCCGGTCCAGTTGACCTGGGCCTTGACGTGCACCAGGTCACCGACGCGGACCGGCTCCAGGAACGCCATCTCGTCCATGGACGCGGTGACCGCCGGCCCGCCGGAGTGCCGCCCCGCCACGGCCCCCGCCGCGTCGTCGACCAGCTTCATGATCACCCCACCGTGCACGGTCCCCAGAAGGTTCGTGTCGTTGTGGGTCATGATGTGGCTGAGGGTGGTGCGGGACGCCGAAGTCGGCTTGCCCGGGATATCCGTACTGCCGGAATCCGCAGCTGGGGCCAGGTCTGTCATGGCCCCTACCTTATGCCGAGGCGGCATGAGGGGGATTTGTGTCAGCTTCGCCACAGCCGTGCTCTGATTTTCCGACGACTCTTGTATGGGTCACTACGGAGACCTGCACACTGGGGCGCATGAATGACTGGCCCGAGGGATACACCGGCGACAACCGCGGCAGCCGCTACGGACGCGGCAGCTCGAGCGCACAGCCCGAGAGCGCCCGCGTCATGCGGCAGGTCCGCCGCGGTCCGGCGGCATCGCCCGGGCAGGCGGGATATGGCGGCGGAGTACCTCCGCAGCCCTCGTACGTCGACGGCGGCGGCCACGGCCCCGGCGACGGCTACGACAGCGGCTACAACACCGGCCAGGTCTACGGCTCCCCCGGGGGCAGAGGCCCCGGCGGCCCGGGCGACGGCATGTACGAGCCGCGCCCCGCCCCCAACTGGCGCCGCCGGATCAAGGTGACGGCCATCACCCTGGTGACACTGCTGGTCGTCACGAGCGTCGGCACGTACTTCTGGGCGGACTCCAAGCTCAACCGCGACGTCGACCTGTCGAAGGTCATCGACCGTCCGGAGACGGGCGAGGGCACGAACTACCTGATCGTCGGCTCCGACAGCCGCAAGGGCATGTCGGCCGAGGAGAAGAAGAAGCTGCACACCGGGTCCGCCGAGGGCAAGCGCACGGACTCGATGATGATCCTGCACACCGGCGGCGGAGCCCCGACGCTGATCTCGCTGCCGCGTGACTCGAACGTCACGATCCCGTCGTTCAAGGGGTCCGACTCCGGCAAGCTCTACCCGAACACCGGCCGCCAGACGAAGCTGAACGCGGCCTACGCCGAGGACGGCCCGGAGCTGCTGGTGCGCACGGTGGAGGCCAACACGGGTCTGCACATCGACCACTACGTGGAGATCGGCTTCGCCGGCTTCGCGAACATCGTGGACGCGGTCGGCGGCGTCGAGATGGACATCCCGCAGGACATCAAGGACACCAAGTCCGGCGCGGACCTCAAGAAGGGCAAGCAGACGCTGAACGGCGAGCAGGCCCTCGCCTTCGTCCGCACCCGCTACGCGCTCGCCGGCTCCGACCTGGACCGTACGAAGAACCAGCAGAAGTTCCTGTCGGCCCTGGCCAACCAGGTCGCCACCCCGAGCACGGTCCTCAACCCGTTCAGGCTGTACCCGACCATGAGCGCCGGTCTGGACACCCTCGTGGTCGACAAGGACATGGGCCTGTTCGACCTGGCGTCCATGTTCTGGGCGATGAAGGGCGTCAGCGGCGGCGAGGGGAAGTCGATGAACATGCCGATCGCGGGCAACACCGCCAATGGCAATCTCCAGTGGGACACGGCGAAGGTGAAGACGCTGGTGAACCAGCTGAAGAACGACGAGCAGGTCACCGTCTCGGGCAACTGAGCGGACACCGTCCCGGGCGACCGGGCGGGCGGACAGCGGAAGGGGGGCACCCGGGCCGGGTGCCCCCCTTCCGCTGTCTGCGGCGGTTCTCACATCGACGCGGCCGACATCGAGCGGCACATCTCGGCGCAGCGGCGACACGCCTCGGCGCAGCGCATCATCTGCGCGTCGTCCGGCATGGACATACACGCCTCGGCGCACATGTCACAGGCCCGGGCGCACATCGCGCACATCTCGGCCATGAGGGGCGAGCGGCGCATCATCATGTCGGCGCACATGCGCGTCATCTCGGCGCAGTCCATGACCATGCGCATGATCTGCATCTGGGCCGGGCCGCCCATCTGCAGGCAGGAGCTCATGGTCTCCTCGCACACGCTGTGGCAGGTCATGCACGCCTGGACGCAGTCCTGCATCTCCTTGGTCAGCGGGGTGGTGGTGGTGGGCTGCTGGGTCATGACGTCCTCCAGGGGGTGGCGGGAGCCGCGGATCGACACCCGCACCTCTCGTCCTACGCCTGTGGCCCCATGAGCACCACAGGGCGGACCCGCCCGTGTGCGGTGCTCTTCCGGTTGTGAGGCACGACGCACCGGGTGCTGCGTGAAACCGCCCGCAGCGGCAAAACGGGGTGCAGGCGCGCCGGGGGCCCGGCGTCGCGAGGGCGGGGCAGCGAGAAACACGTGCAGGGGGGAAACCCGGACATGACACAGCAGACGTACGACGAGACACGGACTACGGAGCCGAGAGGTCCCGAGGAGCAGAAACAGCGGCTGCGCAGACGGCTGGAGCGGCTGCTCGGCATCGCGGCGACCGAGGGCAACGAGCTGGTGCCGTTGCGCAACGGCGACGAGATCTTCCCGGCGATGCTGGCGGCCATCCGGGCCGCGGAGCACACCGTCGACATGATGACGTTCGTGTACTGGCGCGGCGAGGTCGCCCACGAGTTCGCCGCGGCCCTGGCCGAGCGGGCCCGCGCGGGTGTCCGGGTGCGGCTGCTGCTGGACGGCTTCGGGGCGAAGGAGATAGAGCGGGACCTGCTGGACGCCATGGACGAGGCCGGCGTCCACGTGGCCTGGTTCCGCAGACCCACGCGCCTGTCGCCGATGCGGCAGAACCACCGCTGCCACCGCAAGGTGCTGGTCACCGACGAGCACACCGCCTTCACCGGTGGCGTGGGCATCGCGGAGGAGTGGTGCGGCGACGCGCGGAACCCGGACGAGTGGCGCGACACCCACGTCCAGGTCCGCGGCCCCGCCGTGGACGGCATCGCCGCGGCCTTCGCCCAGAACTGGGCCGAGTGCCACGACGACCTCTACGACGACCACGACCGCTTCACCGCCCAGGAGCAGCCGGGCCGGGCCACGGTCCAGGTCGTGCGGGGCTCGGCCGCCTTCGGCTGGCAGGACATGCAGACGGTCCTGCGGGTCCTGATCACCTCGGCGCAGGAACGCCTGCGGCTGGCGACGGCCTACTTCGCCCCCGACTCCTACTTCATCGACCTGCTGGCCGCGGCGGCCCGCCGCGGGGTCCAGGTCGAGATCCTGCTGCCCGGCCCGCACACCGACCAGCGGGCGTGCCTGCTGGCCGGGCGGCAGTACTACCAGACGCTCGTCGACGCCGGTGTGGACGTGCGGGAGTACCAGCCGACCATGCTCCACACGAAGATCATCACGGTGGACGGGGTCTGCTCCCTCATCGGCTCCACCAACTTCAACCGCCGCTCCACGGAGCACGACGAGGAGGTCGTCCTGGCCGTCCTCGACGAGGACTTCACCGCGCGGCTCGACGCCGACTTCGAGGCCGACCGCAAGCACAGCGACCCGATCGACCCGGCCCTCTGGAAGCGCCGCCCGCTGTCCGAGCGCCTGGCCGAGGCGGCGGTGACCCCGATCCGCCGTTTCCTGTGAGACACGTCGGCCCCCAGCACGAGCCGGGGGCCGAGGAGCGTCCACGGGGACGGGTCACGGCAGGTTGCGCGCCATGACGATGCGCTGGACCTGGTTCGTGCCCTCGTAAATCTGGGTGATCTTGGCGTCGCGCATCATGCGCTCCACCGGGTAGTCGCGCGTGTAGCCGTAGCCGCCGAGGAGCTGGACCGCGTCGGTGGTGACCTCCATCGCCACGTCCGAGGCGAAGCACTTGGCGGCGGCACCGAGGTAGGTGAGGTCGGCGTCGAGGCGCTGGGAGGCGGCGGCGGCCTGGTAGGTCAGGGCGCGGGCGGCCGAGATCTTCATGGCCATGTCGGCGAGCATGAACTGGATGCCCTGGAAGTCGGCGATCGGCTTGCCGAACTGCTTGCGCTCCTGGACGTAGCCCTTGGCGTAGTCGAGGGCGCCCTGGGCGATGCCGAGGGCCTGGGCGGCGATGGTGATGCGGGTGTGGTCGAGGGTCTTCATCGCCGTGGCGAAGCCGGTGCCCTCCTCGCCGATCATGCGGTCGGCGGGGATGCGGACGTTGTCGAGGTAGACCTCACGGGTCGGGGAGCCCTTGATGCCGAGCTTCTTCTCGGGGGCACCGAAGGAGACGCCCTCGTCGGACTTCTCGACGACGAAGGCGGAGATGCCCTTGGAGCGCTTGGTGGGGTCGGTGACGGCCATCACCGTGTAGTACTCGGACTCGCCGGCGTTGGTGATCCAGCGCTTCACGCCGTTGAGGATCCAGTGGTCGCCGTCGCGGACGGCCTTGGTCTTCATGCCGGCGGCGTCGGAGCCGGCGTCCGGCTCGGAGAGGCAGTAGGAGAACATGCCCTCGCCCTTGGCGAGCGGGGTCATGTACCGCTTCTTGAGGTCCTCGGAGCCGGAGAGGATCACCGGCAGGGAGCCCAGCTTGTTCACGGCAGGGATGAGGGAGGAGGAGGCGCAGACCCGGGCGACCTCCTCGATCACTATGACGGTGGCCAGCGCGTCCGCGCCGGAGCCGCCGTACTCCTCGGGTACGTGCACGGCGTGCAGGTCGTTCGCGACCAGGGCCTGGAGGGCCTCGCGCGGGAAGCGGGCCTCCTCGTCCACCGCGGCGGCGTGCGGCGCGATCTTCGCCTCGGCCAGGGAACGGACGGCGTCACGGAGCATGTCGTGCTCCTCGGACGGGCGGTACAGGTCGAAGTCAGCCGATCCGGCCAAGGTCTCTCACGCTCCAAAACACTGCGATGCTGACGCTAACTACCGTTAAGTAATCAAAAGTTTATGGGGTCGCCCACGCGAGTGATACGTGAGCTAGGCGACAGCGGAGAAGTTGCCCGGTGAAGCGCGCCGCCATGCCCCGGCTATGCTCGGGCGCGCACCGCATGCCGTAGACCCCTGGAGTACCCATGGCCCTGAAGATCACCGTGATCGGCACCGGTTATCTCGGCGCGACACATGCGGCGGCCATGGCCGAGCTGGGCTTCGAGGTGCTCGCCCTCGACGTGGTGCGCGAGAAGATCGAGAAGCTGGAGCGCGCCGAGGCCCCGATGTACGAGCCGGGGCTGGATGAGCTGCTGCGCAAGCACGTGGCCGGCATCGAGGGGTCCAGCGGACGGTTGCGCTTCACCCAGGACTGGGCGGAGATCGGCGCGTTCGGCGATGTGCACTTCGTCTGCGTGAACACCCCGCAGCGACACGGCGAGTACGCCTGCGACATGAGTTACGTCGACGCCGCGATCGCCTCGCTCGCGCCGCATCTGCACGGTCCGGCGCTGGTCGTCGGCAAGTCGACCGTGCCGGTCGGCTCCGCGGACCGCCTCGCGGCCTACCTGGCCGCGCACGCGCCCGCCGGACAGGACGCCGAACTGGCGTGGAACCCGGAGTTCCTGCGTGAGGGGTTCGCCGTCGACGACACGCTGCACCCCGACCGTCTCGTGGTGGGCGTGCGCAGCGAGCGGGCCGAGAAGCTGCTGCGGCAGGTGTACGCGACGCCGATCGCCGAGGGCTCGCCGTTCGTGGTGACCGACTTCCCGACCTCGGAGCTGGTGAAGACCTCCGCCAACTCCTTCCTCGCCACGAAGATCTCGTTCATCAACGCGATGGCGGAGGTGTGCGAGGCCGCGGGCGGTGACGTCGCCAAGCTGGCCGAGGCCATCGGCTACGACGACCGGATCGGAAGGAAGTTCCTCCGGGCCGGGATCGGTTTCGGCGGCGGGTGTCTGCCGAAGGACATCCGGGCGTTCATGGCGCGCGCCGGTGAGCTGGGCGCGGACCAGGCGCTGACGTTCCTGCGGGAGATCGACTCGATCAACATGCGCCAGCGCGGGCAGATGGTGGAGCTGGCCCGGCAGGCGCTGGGCGGTGGGCCGTTCCTGGGCAAGCGGGTGGCGGTGCTGGGTGCGACCTTCAAGCCCGACTCCGACGACGTGCGGGACTCGCCCGCGCTGAACGTGGCCGGGCAGATCCACCTCCAGGGCGGCCAGGTCACGGTCTACGACCCGAAGGGTATGGACAACGCCCGCGGTGTGTTCCCGACGCTCGGCTACGCCGACTCGGCGCTGGACGCCGTGCGCGGGGCCGACATCGTGCTGCATCTGACGGAGTGGCGGGAGTTCCGCGAGCTGGACGCCGAGGCCCTCGGCGAGGTCGCGGCGGCGCGGGTCATCCTGGACGGCCGCAACGCCCTGGACCCGGAGCTCTGGCGCAAGGCCGGCTGGACGTACCGGGCGATGGGGCGTCCCAGGGCCTGAGCGGGCGCGTCACACAGGCGACGCCGGTTCGGCCGAGGCTCAGTCGGCCGAACCGGCGTCTTCGTGCATTCTGCACCACCGGGCCGTGCGGCGGGGCGGCCAACGGCCTTCTGAGGGAGCTCCGGGGGGCGCGCCGCCGCGGAGATCCGCCGGAAGCCCCTACACCTCCTTGGCCCGGTAGCGGCGCATCTTCGCGCGGGCCCCGCAGACCTGCATGGAGCACCAGCGGCCGCGGCCGGCCGGGCTGCGGTCGTAGTAGGCCCAGTGGCAGTCGGCGGCCGCGCAGGCCTTGAGGCGGGCCCAGGTGCCGGCGACCAGGGCCTCGGCGACGGCGGCGGCCACGCGCGCGTGCAGGGAGCGGTCGTCGGCGGGGGTCAGGGCGGCCGAGCCGTCCGCCGCGTCGACGGTGACGAGGAGCGGGGCCTCGGCCAGGAGCACGCCGAGCGGGGTGACCTCGCGGTGCGGCGGGTGGCCGGCGTGGGCGAGCAGGGTCGCGCGCAGGGATTCGCGCAGGGTGCGGGCCCGGTCCGTCTCCTCCGCGGTGATGCCGAGGCGCTCCCGGACCTCGGGTGTGTCCAGCGCGTCGGCGCCGGACTCGATGTCCAGCGTGTTCACCAGGGCCTCGACCAGGGTCAGGCCGCCGGGCGCGGGTGATCTCTCCGTCATGGCTGGACCGTACCTCTCGCGATTCCCCTTGCGAGGTTACCGCCAATGCGGGAGTATGCGGTAACGGTTACTGGTTGCCCGCCTCTGCGGGTAACGGCGACTTCGAGGAGGAAGTCATGGCTCTCGCCAAGCTGGGTGTCGTCGTCCTGGACTGTCCCGACCCGCGCGCACTGGCCGGTTTCTACGCCGAGGTGCTCGGCGGCACGCCGACGGTGGAGACCGACGGGCAGGACGAGTGGGTCGACCTCAAGGTGCCGGGCGGCACACCACTGGCCTTCCAGGCCTCGCCCGGGTACGTACCGCCGCAGTGGCCGTCTCCCGACGGGGCGCAGCAGTTCCACCTCGACCTGGTGGTGGACGACCTGGACGCGGCCGAGAAGGGAGTGCTGGCGCTCGGCGCGAAGCCGCTGGACGCGGAGGACCGGGAGCGGACCTTCCGGGTTTACGCCGACCCGGCCGGGCACCCGTTCTGCCTCTGCGCCTGCTGACACCGGGAGGCCCCATGTCCGCCGTGGCACGTTTCCGTTCCGTGGTCGTCGACTGCCCCGAACCCCGCGAGCTGGCCCGCTTCTACGCCCGGGTCGGCGGCGGCACACCGGAGGACGGCGACCCCGACTGGGTGGTGCTGCGTCTTCCCGACGGGCCCCGGCTCGCCTTCCAGCGCTCCCCCGGCTACACGGCGCCGGAGTGGCCGCGGGCCGACCGCAACGCCCAGCAGTTCCACCTCGACTTCGACGCCGGGTCGACCTGGGACGAGATCGACGCGGCGGAGGAGCGGGTACTGGCGCTGGGCGCTCGGGTGCTGGACAAGGAGGACGACGAGAAGAAGGACTTCCGCGTCTACGCCGATCCGGTGGGGCACCCGTTCTGCCTGTGCCGGATCGAGCACGACTGACCCGGGGCGATCGGCTCGGGCACGATCGACCTGACGGGCCCTCTCCGGCGGCAGGCCCGTTTGACGGCGGACGACGTGGGTCGCCGCCCCGCCGGGGAGGGTGTGGCGCTGGTGTCGGATGTGACGCGGATGCCGGAACGGGCGCGCGGTACGCGGACCGACCGACGACCGAGGTTGGCCCGTCCGGCGGCAGGCCCGGCCGACGGCGGGTCGCTACCCGTCCAGCTCCGAGATCGTCGCCGTGGACGGCTCGCGGCGCTGCTGGACGGCGCGGGCCGTGAAGTCGGCGCCGCGCAGGACACGCTGGACGTTGCCCCAGGTCAGCAGCGCCACGTCCGCCTCCTCCCAGCCGCGCCTCAGCAGCTCGGCGATCAGCCGCGGATAGCAGGAGGTGTCGCCGAGCTCCTGCGGGTGCGCGGCTCCGGAGTCATACGTGCCGGACAGTCCGACGCAGTGCGCTCCGGCCACGGCGCGGACGTGGTCGAGGTGGTCGGCGACATCGCGGACGGTCGGGCCGGTCTGCTCGGCGGTCAGCGGCACCAGGCACAGCCCCTTGGCCGCGCCGAGCTCCGCCAGGAGGTCGTCGGGGAGGTTGGCCGGGTGGGGGCGCAGGCTCCGGGCCGCGGAGCGGCTGCACAGCACGGGCGCCCGGGACAGGCTCAGGACGCGGCGCAGGGTCTGGGCGGAGGCGCCGGAGAGGTCCGCGATCACACCGAGGCGGTTCATCTCGCGTACCACCTCCTCGCCGAACCGGGTCAGGCCCGCCTCGCTCGCCCAGGACACGCCGGTCAGCGTGAGGACGCGCAGGCCGAGCAGGTGCAGCTGGCGCAGGATGCCGAGCGAGTCGCCCAGGGACGGGGCGCCGGCGGGGCCGAGGAGCACGGCGACGCGGCCGCAGTTGCGGGCGTCCGCGACCTGCCCGGCCGTGCAGGCCGGCCGCAGCCCCTCCTCACAGGTCCGGACGACGGTCTTCGCCAGGTCCAGCTGCTCCAGGGTGGCGCCGACGGCCCGGTCGCCGTCCAGGCCCTCGGGCAGGTGCAACGACCAGAACAGCGCGCCCACATGGCCGCTGCGCAGCCGGGGCACGTCCGTGTCGACGGTGCTCTCGCCGTCCTCCAGGTCGTACCAGGACAGGCGCTTGAGCGCCCAGGGCAGTCCGTTGTAGCCGTCGGCGACGGGGTGCGCGGCCAGGATGGCGCGGGCCCGGGTCATGGGCGCGTCGTCCGGGTCGGAGACGGGCTCGTAGGACTCCGCCGTGACGATGCCCTCGTCGGGGTACGGCTCGGCCAGTTCGTCGAGCTCGCCGGCGGCCGCGGCGGTGGTGCGCAGGTCGTCCTGGAGGTCTGCCATGGCGGCTCCGTACGGTCGTTCGTGAGGTACGGTCACCGTCGCACGGAGCGGGGAGTGGTTCCTGGTGGGCGGGGCGTTCGGAGTACGGCGCGGGCCTGGCGGGCGGGTGCCCTCAGGACAGCCGGGCCGCGTCGATCACCTCGTCCAGGGTGTCCCGGGAGCGGACCAGGTCGGCGATCATCCGGTCGATGCGGGCGCGCTCGGCGGTGAGGTCGGCGACCAGCTTCGGCGTGGCGACGACGGAGGGGCCGCCGTCGGTGTCCCGCATGCAGGGCAGCAGCTGGACGATCTTCTCGCTGCACAGTCCCGCCGCGAACAGCTCCTGGATCCGGATGACCCGGTCCACGGCAGCCTCCGGGTACTCCCGGTGCCCGCCGGGGGTCCGCTCGGCGGACAGCATGCCCTGCTTCTCGTAGTAGCGCAGCGACCGCTCGCTGACGTTGGTTCGCCGGGCCAGTTCACCGATCCGCATGTGCCACCCCCGGACTTGATTGTGACATTGGTGTCAGGTTCTAGCGTACGGGTATGACGCAGCACACGACAGCACTCTTCGAACCGGCTCGTCTGCCCGGGCTGGACCTGCCCAGCCGTCTGGTGATGGCACCGCTGACCCGCAACCGGGCCGAGGCCGACGGCACCCCGACCCCGCTCATGGCCGAGTACTACGCCCAGCGCGCCTCGGCCGGCCTGATCATCGCCGAGGCCTCGACACCGAACGCGGTCGGTCAGACGTACCCCGACATCGCCGCCATCCACAGTCCGGCCCACGTGGCCGGCTGGCGGCAGGTCACGGACGCCGTACGGGACGCGGGCGGGCGGATGTTCCTCCAGCTCCAGCACGGCGGCCGGGTCGGCCACCCCGCGACCAGCGGGCTCACGCCGCTGGCGCCCTCGCCCGTCCCCCTGCCCGAGACGATCCACACGCCGCAGGGGCGCCTGCCGGCCGTCGTCCCCCTGGAGATGACCACCGAGGACATCCGCAGCACCGTCGCCGACTTCGCGAAGGCCGCCCGGAACGCGATCGACGCCGGGTTCGAGGGCGTCGAGGTGCACTCCGCCAACGGCCATCTGCTGCACCAGTTCCTGGCCCGCAACACCAATCTCCGCACCGACGGCTACGGCGGTTCCGTCGCCGCCCGGATCCGGTTCACGGCCGAGGTGACCGAGGCCGTGGCCGCCGAGATCGGGGCCGGGCGGACGGGGCTGCGGGTCTCCCCCGGCAACACGGTCAACGGCATCGCGGAGGGCGAGACGGAGGAGCTCTACCCGGCGCTCGCCGAGCGGCTGGGCGGGCTGGGGCTCGCGTATCTGCACCTGGTGCGCTCCGACCCCGACACGGAGGTGTTCCGTTCGGTGCGCGCCGCCTGGCCGGGCCTGCTCATCGGCAACCCGGTGCTGAGCGAGTTCACCACGCGGGAGGTGCGCCGGGCGTCCGAGGCGCTGCTGGCCGCCGGTGCCGACCTGATCGCGCTCGGCCGGCCCTTCCTCGCCAACCCCGACCTGGTGGCGCGGCTGCGGCTCGGGGCGCCGCTCAACGCGATGCGCGACCGGTACTTCATGTACGTGGGCGGGGCGACCGGCTACACCGACTACCCCGCCCTCGACGATCAGCCGGCGGACGCGTCCAGCGACTCGATCGTGGCGTTGGACGGCGACCGCGTCGCCTGAAGCCCCCGGGCCACGTCCTCCGCCGCGTCCAGCACCCGGACCGCGTTCTTCCAGGTCAGCTTGGCCAGATCGGCCTTGGACCAGCCGCGGTCGAGCAGTTCGGCGAGGAGGTTCGGGTAGCCGGAGACGTCGGCGAGGCCGTCGGGCGTGAAGGCCGTGCCGTCGTAGTCGCCGCCGATGCCGAGGTGGTCGATGCCGGCCGCCTCGCGCATGTGGTCCAGGTGGTCGGCGACCGTCGACACCGTCGCGACCGGCCGCGGGTGCCGCTCCTCGAAGGCGCGGTGGACCTTCATGGCCTCCGCGGTGGTGTCGAGGTGGTGGAAGCCGTGGGCGCGCATGTTCTCGTCGGCCGCGGCCGTCCAGTCCACGGCCGCCTGGAGCACGAACTTCGGCACGAACGTCACCATCGCCATGCCGCCGTTGGCGGGCAGCCGCTCCAGGACGTCGTCGGGGACATTGCGCGGGTGGTCGCACACGGCCCGGGCGGAGGAGTGGGAGAAGATCACCGGGGCGGAGCTCGCGTCGAGCGCGTCCCGCATGGTCGTCGCCGCCACGTGGGAGAGGTCGACGAGCATGCCGAGCCGGTTCATCTCCCGGACGACCTCACGGCCGAACGCGGTCAGACCACCGGCTTTCGGCTCGTCGGTCGCGGAGTCCGCCCAGTCCACGTTGTCGTTGTGGGTGAGGGTCATGTACCGCACACCGAGGCCGTACAGGCCGCGCAGGGTGCCCAGGGAGTTGGCGATGGAGTGGCCGCCCTCCGCTCCCATGAGGGAGGCGACACGCCCCTCCCCGCGCGCGGCCTCCATGTCGGCGGCGGTGAGCGCGGGGCGCAGGTCCTCGGGGTGGCGGGTCAGCAACTGCCGTACACAGTCGATCTGTTCGAGCGTGGCGGCGACCGGGTCGGGCGAGTCCGTGCGGACGTACACCGACCAGTACTGGGCGCCGACCCCGCCCGCGCGCAGCCGGGGGATGTCGGTGTGCAGATGGGCGCTCTGGTCGGCGGCGATGTCGCGGGCGTCGAGGTCGTAGCGGACCTGCTCGCGCAGCGCCCAGGGCAGGTCGTTGTGGCCGTCGACGACCGGGAACTCGCGCAGGAGCTCCCGGGCTGCCTCCTGGGAGGTCATCGTCGTCACTTCCCCGCGCCGAAGCCGAATCCGCCCGAGCCCTCGACCTTGGAGCGCAGGCGCTTGCCCTTCTCGGTGGCCTGGTCGTTCAGCTCCTGCTGGAAGTCGCGCATCCGGCCGCGCAGTTCCTCGTCGTGCGCGGCGAGGATGCGGGCCGCCAGCAGACCGGCGTTGCGGGCACCGGCGACGGAGACCGTGGCGACGGGGACACCGGCCGGCATCTGCACGATGGACAGGAGGCTGTCCATGCCGTCGAGGTACTTCAGCGGCACGGGCACGCCGATGACGGGCAGCGGGGTCACGGAGGCGAGCATGCCGGGCAGGTGGGCGGCGCCGCCCGCCCCGGCGATGATCACCTTGAGCCCGCGGCCGTCGGCCTGCTCGCCGTAGGCGACCATCTCGCGCGGCATGCGGTGCGCGGAGACGACGTCGACCTCGTAGGCGATCTCGAACTCGTCGAGGGCCTTGGCGGCGGCCTCCATGACGGGCCAGTCGGAGTCCGACCCCATGACGATGCCAACAACAGGGCTCATTCGGTGATGGTGCCTCTCAGGTAGCCGGCTGCGTGACGGGCGCGCTCCAGCACGTCGTCGAGGTCGTCGCCGTAGGTGTTGACGTGACCGACCTTGCGGCCGGGCTTCACGTCCTTGCCGTACATGTGGATCTTGAGCTGGGGGTCGCGGGCCATGCAGTGCAGGTACGCGGAGTACATGTCGGGGTAGTCGCCGCCGAGGACGTTGACCATGACCGTCCACGCGGCGCGCGGGCGCGGGTCGCCGAGGGGCAGGTCCAGGACCGCACGGACGTGGTTGGCGAACTGGCTGGTGACGGCGCCGTCCATCGACCAGTGGCCGGAGTTGTGCGGGCGCATCGCGAGCTCGTTGACGAGGATGCGACCGTCGCGGGTCTGGAACAGCTCGACCGCGAGGTGGCCGACGACGCCGAGCTCCTTGGCGATGTTCAGCGCCATCTCGGAGGCCTCCAGGGCGAGGGCCTCGTCGAGGTCGGGCGCCGGGGCGACGACCGTGTCGCAGACGCCGTTGACCTGGCGGGACTCCACGACCGGGTAGGCCACGGCCTGGCCGTGCGGGGAGCGGACCACGTTGGCGGCGAGCTCGCGCAGGAAGTCGACCTTCTCCTCGGCGAGCACGGGGACACCGGCCTTGAACGGGTCGGCGGCCTCCTCGACGGAGTCGACGACCCATACGCCCTTGCCGTCGTAGCCGCCGCGGACGGTCTTGAGGACGACCGGGAATCCGTCGCCCTCCGCCGCGAAGGCGGCCACGTCCTGCGGATCGGAGACGATCCTGTGTCTGGGGCAGGGGACGCCGATCGCGTCGAGCTTCGCGCGCATCACCCCCTTGTCCTGGGCGTGCACGAGCGCGTCGGGGCCGGGGCGCACGGGGATGCCGTCCGCCTCCAGGGCCCGGAGGTGCTCGGTGGGTACGTGTTCGTGATCGAAGGTGATCACATCGCACCCCCGGGCGAACTCGCGCAGCGTGTCGAGGTCGCGATAGTCGCCGACGACGACATCGCTCACGACCTGCGCAGCGGAGTCCTGCGGGGTGTCACTGAGGAGCTTGAACCTGATGCCCAGCGGGATGCCCGCCTCGTGTGTCATACGAGCGAGCTGGCCACCGCCGACCATGCCGACTACGGGGAACGTCACTCCCTCAGGGTATCGGCCGCGCCAGGGTGGCCGGTTTCCCGTCCCTCCCCGGGGCCGCCCGGACCATCTCCGGCGCTCCACCGGCATCCGCAGGAAGATCGCGCGGGAGGGTGGTTAGCATGGCTGGGTTGACGCCGACGACCGGACGGGGGCCTGCACGACCATGGGACATGGTGCATCTCGGCTCCGACGGATCGTCCGCGAAGTCGCCAAGTTCGGTGCGGTGGGCGGTGCCGGGGTGCTGGTCAACCTCGCCGTCTTCAACCTGGTGCGGCACACCACCGACCTCCAGGTGGTGCGCGCGAGCGTGATCGCGACCGTCGTCGCGATCGTCTTCAACTACGTCGGCTTCCGCTACTTCACGTACCGCGACCGGGACAAGAGCCGCCGCACGCGTGAGATGACTCTCTTCCTGCTGTTCAGCGCGATCGGCCTGGTCATCGAGAACGGCGTGCTGTACGCGGCCACGTACGGCTTCGGCTGGAACACCCCGCTGCAGAACAACGTCTTCAAGTTCCTCGGCATCGGCATCGCGACCCTGTTCCGCTTCTGGTCCTACCGCTCCTGGGTCTTCCAGGCGCTCCCCGCCCACGAGACGCCGGCTCCCCCGGCCACCGTCCTCCGGAACGGGCAGACCGTCCCCCCGAAGACGAAGCAGCAGGTGCCGTAGCCCTCCGGGCCGGGGCCGCTCCGGGGCGATACACCTAGCGGACCGTCGGTTCCTCGTCCTCATCGGGCTTGTGCAGGGGGGTGCGGGACAGGAACAGGCCGAAGATCGGGGGCTTGGTCTGGAGCATTTCCAGGCGGCCGCCGTCGGCCTCCGCCAGGTCGCGGGCCACGGCCAGGCCGATGCCCGTGGAGTTGCGGCCGCTGATCGCCCGCTCGAAGATCCGGGCGCCGAGGTCGGCGGGGATGCCGGGGCCCTCGTCCGTGACCTCGATGACCGCCTGGTTGCCGGTGACGCGGGTGCGCAGGGCCACCGTGCCGCCGCCGTGCATGAGGGAGTTCTCGATCAGCGCGGCCAGGACCTGCGCGACCGCGCCGGGCGTGCCCACCGCGCGCAGATGCCGTTTGCCGGAGCTGACGATCGCCCGGCCCGCGCTGCGGTACGCCGGGCGCCACTCCGCGAGCTGCTGCTGGATGACCTCGTCGAGGTCGAAGGAGACGGCGGAGCCGGTGCGCGGATCGCGGGAGTTCGTCAGCAGCCGCTCCACGACGTCCGTGAGCCGCTCGACCTGCGTCAGCGCGATCGTCGCCTCCTCCTTCACCGTGTCCGGGTCGTCGGTGAGGGTGATCTCCTCCAGCCGCATCGACAGCGCCGTCAGCGGCGTGCGCAGCTGGTGGGAGGCGTCCGCGGCCAGTCGGCGTTCGGCGGTCAGCATGCGGGCGATGCGCTCGGCGGAGCCGTCCAGCACGTCCGCCACCCGGTCCAGCTCGGGCACCCCGTACCGCTTGTGCCGGGGCCGTGGATCGCCCGAGCCGAGCCGCTCGGCCGTCTCCGCGAGGTCGGTCAGCGGCGACGCCAGCCGGTTCGCCTGGCGGACGGCAAGCAGGACCGCGGCCACCACCGCCAGCAGCGCGACCAGCGCGATGATCAGCAGGGTCCGGCCGACCTCACGGGTCACCGAGGAGCGCGGCTCCTGGACGGTGACGGTCTCGCCCTCCTCGCCGGGCGCGGTCGCGCTGATGACGTCCCCGGCGGGCTTCGTGCCCACCTCGATGGGCGACTCCCCGGGGATGCGGATCACCGCGTAGTAGCGGTTCTGCGTGACCTGGTCGCGCAGCACCTCCGCGTCGACCTGCTGCGCCCCGAAGAGCCGGCTGTCGACGATGCTGGCGAGCCGTACGGCCTCGGACTCCACCCGTTCCTGGGCACTGTTGCTGATCGTCCGGGTCTCGACGATGACGAGGGAGACGCCGAAGACGGCGATCACGACGAGCACCACGGCGAGCGTGGACTGGATCAGTCGGCGACGCATGTCCTGTTACCCGAGCCCGCCTCGCGGCTCAGCTCTTCTCGAAACGGAAACCCACACCGCGCACGGTGGCGATGTAGCGGGGGTTGGCCGCGTCGTCGCCGAGCTTCTTGCGCAGCCAGGAGATGTGCATGTCGAGGGTCTTGGTCGACGACCACCACGTCGTGTCCCAGACCTCCCGCATCAGCTGGTCGCGGGTGACGACCCGGCCCGCGTCGCGCACCAGCACCCGCAGCAGGTCGAACTCCTTGGCGGTGAGCTGGAGCTCCTCCTCGCCCATCCAGGCGCGGTGCGACTCGACGTCGATGCGCACGCCGTGCGTGGCGGGCGGCTGCTGCGTCTCGGAGGCGCCGCGCCGGAGCAGGGCCCGCACGCGCGCGAGCAGTTCGGCGAGCCGGAACGGCTTGGTGACGTAGTCGTCGGCGCCCGCGTCGAGCCCGACGACGGTGTCCACCTCGTCGGCGCGCGCGGTCAGGATGAGGATCGGGATGGCGTGGCCTTCGCCCCGCAGGCGGCGGGCCACCTCCAGGCCGTCCATGCCGGGCAGACCGAGGTCGAGCACGACCAGGTCGACTCCGCCCTGCAGTCCGGCGTCGAGAGCGGTGGGTCCGTCCTCGCGGACCTCGACCTCGTAGCCCTCCCGGCGCAGAGCGCGGGCCAGCGGCTCCGAGATGGACGCATCGTCCTCGGCGAGCAGTACACGGGTCATGAGGTGATGGTAGACCTGCGACGCCCTGAGCTGGGGTGTGACCGGAATCCTTGATTCTTACCGCTGGCATACCCGGTTCTTACGCACCGGAGGTAGGTGCACGAACCTCTGCCTGTGGGGTGCGATCCTGGTAAGGACCTTGGAAACCGAGCGCACGGTTCCGTCGTCACCTGTGATCCGTGTCTCAAGCCCTTCCATATGCGGCGGTGTCCTGCCGTATGGTGATTCAACGCCTGTAACACCACGGCGACCTTCGGAGGCCGTTTGCCCTGAGGGTCTCTTTTGTGTGCGGGCCGGTTCCCGCCGGCCCCCAACGTGAAACGACCTGTGGCCGGGCCTCGTAGTGCGGCGACGCGCGTAGAGGCGTGGATCCCGGTGGCGACCGCCCACTGCTCCGTGACCCGGAGCGGACCCCCGTAGGCGTCGGGCGGACGGCCGTACCCACCGGTGCCGGCAGCCCCCACCGGGCGCACCACCGCTGCCGCGGGGCGCGTCCCGAGCAGCAAGGAACGACCATGGCGTCCAGCCTGACGAAGGACTCGGCCCGACCGGGCACCCCCGGTTCCGAGAAGACCTTCTTCGGCCACCCCCGCGGACTGGCCACTCTGTTCATGACCGAGATGTGGGAGCGATTCTCCTACTACGGCATGAGGGCCCTGCTCCCGCTGTACCTGGTGGCCCCGGGTGGCCTGCATCTGCCGGCGGGCACGGCGACGGCGATCTACGCCGTGTACCTGTCGCTGGTGTACCTGCTCACCCTGCCCGGCGGCTGGTTCGCCGACCGTGTGCTCGGCCCCCGCAAGACGGTCGCCGTCGCGGGCGTGGTCATCATGCTCGGCCACCTGTGCCTCGCGCTGCCCGCCGCCGCGAGCTTCTACGTCGGCCTGGGCCTGGTCGCCATCGGTTCCGGTCTGCTGAAGGCCAACATCTCCACGATGGTCGGCCACCTCTACGACGGCCCCGAGGACCCGCGCCGCGACGGTGGCTTCACGGTCTTCTACATCGGCATCAACCTCGGCGCCTTCATCGCGCCTCTGGTCATCGGCACCGTCGGTGAGAACGTCGACTGGCACCTGGGCTTCGCCCTGGCCGCGCTCGGCATGGCGCTGGGCCTCGTCCAGTTCCTGCTCGGCAGCCGCCACCTGGACGCGAAGAGCAGCGTGGTCCCGACCCCGCTGACGCCCGCCGAGAAGGCCTCCACCCTGCGCAAGGGCCTGATCTGGCTGGCCATCGCGGTGGTCTTCTACGGCCTCGTCGGCGGCACGGGCCACTTCACCCTGAACTGGGCGCTGATCCCGCTCACGCTCCTCGGCCTGATCGTGCCGATCCTGGTCATCTCCCGCATCATGCGCGACAAGGACCTGGACTCCGGCGAGCGCTCCAAGGTCTCGGCGTACATCTGGTTCTTCGTCGCCGCCGCCGTGTTCTGGATGATCTACGACCAGGGCGGCTCGACCCTGTCGCTGTTCGCCGAGAAGAGCGCCGACAACACGATCTTCGGCTGGGAGTTCCCGGTCTCCTGGTACCAGTCGGTCAACCCGGTCCTGATCATGGCGCTGGCGCCCGTCTTCGCCTGGCTGTGGCTGTGGCTGAACCGGCGCGGCAAGGAGCCCAGCACCATCGTGAAGTTCGCCTCCGGTCTGGTGCTGGTGGGTGCGTCCTTCTTCCTCTTCCTCGCCCCGCTGGCGGTCGCCGAGGGCGGTCACAAGGCCGCGGCGATGTGGCTGGTCGCGATCTACTTCGTGCAGACCGTCGGTGAGCTGACGCTGTCCCCGGTGGGTCTGTCCGTGACGACGAAGATGGCTCCGGCGAAGTACGCCTCGCAGATGATGGGCGTCTGGTTCCTCGCGGTCACCGCGGGCGACTCCGTCACCGCGCTGCTGTCCAACCCGGCCGTCGGCGGGGTCAACCTCGACAAGACGGGCTTCGTGGCGCTGGAGGCGGCGCTCGCCGTGGTCGCCGGCTTCGCGGTGTACATGTACCGCAGGAAGGTCAAGGCCATGATGGGCGACGTCCGCTGATCACCGCCGCCTGACTCCTCGAGAAGGGCCGTCGCACCCCGGGTGCGGCGGCCCTTCCTCATGTCCCGGTCGAGCGCGGAGGGTCCGCGTCCGGGGCGAACCAGGGCTCGGCGGAGGCCCGGCGGGCCACGGGCGGCCACACCCGGCGAGGCGGGCGGGCCGCGTGGCCGGGGCGGCGCGGCCGCAGGTGGTCGATCACGGCCAGGCCCGCGCGGAACAGCGTCACCGGCACGACCAGCAGGACGAGGCCCCAGAACAGGGTGACGCCCCAGGGCCGTCCCACGCCCCAGGGGTGCTCGGCGAGCACCTTGCCGCCGTACTTCAGCGACACGGTGTAGTCGCCGTGCGCCCCGGCCCCGAGTTCCACGGGCAGCTCGATGCGGGCCCTGCCGCCCGGGCGGATCGTGCCGCGCCATCGCTGGTCCTGCCACTGCGGGGCGAACACGCCGTGCGAGGTGCCGACCTGGAAGACCGGGTTCTTCACGGGGGACGTGCCGACGTTGCCCACGGTGACCACGAGGGTCCGGGCGGGCGGGGAGCCGAACCAGGTCAGTACACCGCCGGAGCCCCGCAGCCGGGTGTCCGCGAGCAGGGACAGCCGGCCGCCGGCCGCTTCCGCGGGCAGCGGCTCGACGGCGTGCCCGGCGACCTGGAGGGCCGCGTCGGCCTCGGCCCCGCGTCCGGCCACCGTGGCCACGTGGACCACGCAGGGGCACGGCACGGGCGGCTCCACCACGGGCAGTTCGCGGCGGAAGCGCCCGTCGGCGCCGGTCGTGACGGCCCGGCCGTCGGAGTTGGCGCAGGAGTCGGTGCCGCCGGTCACCCCCCGCTTCGGCTCGGCCTGCCCGCACACGAGCAGCGTCAGCAGGGCACGGGGCCGCCAGCCGCTGCCGCTGACGGTGATCGAACCGCCCGTCCCCGCCTGGGACTTGGACAGCTCGACGGCGGGCCGGTCCGCCGCCCCGACGGACCCGGCTCCCGCCAGGACCAGCAGCAGCGCGAGCAGAACCGGCAGGGACACATACGGAAGACGGACGACGAACGGCATCGGCGGCTCCAGCGGTCGTGCGGTGCGGGCAGGCGGCCGGACCTGGGCGGGGGCGGTGCTGCGGCGTGCGGTGCGGTGCGGAGCGGTGTGCGTGTGCGGCAGGTCCGGTGGCAGCGGTGCTGCGGTGCGGTGTGCGTGTGCGGCAGGTCCGGTGGCTGCGGTGCTGCGGAGCGGTGTGCGTGTGCGCCGGACCGGCGGCAGCGGTCGTGCGGTGGTGGGGTGCGCGTGTGCGCCGCACCGGCGGCTCCGGCCGTCGTGCGGTGGTGCGGTGCGCGTGTGCGGTCGCACCGGCGGCTCCGGCCGTCGTGCGGTGCTGCTTTGCGGGCTGACGGTCAGACGACGGCGTGCAGTGCTGCGGAGCTGGCGTACCACCAGACCAGCGGCGTGCAGTGCTGTCGTGCGGGCGTACGGCCAGACCTGCGGCGTGCGGGCGGGCGCGGTCAGACCGACCGCGCGCGTCCTGCGCTCAGCGGCGCATCCGCCAGGAGAGGCGCCAGGCGGTCAACGGCCCGCCCCAGCCCCCTGATGACGCCGCGTCAGCCACAGGGCACCCGCCGCGCCGGCGAGCAGGACCGTGCCGCCGAGGGTGCCTAGGGCGACGGCCGAGTCCTCGGGCCCGGTCTGCGGAAGTCCGGCACCGGTGTCCGCGCCGGAGCCGCCGCCCTGGGCGGAACCGCCGGCGCCGCCCCCGCTCCCGGCGCTGACGTCCAGCGTGAGGGACGGGCCCGGGTCGTTCGTCGGGGTGCACGTGGTCGTCGTGCCGAGCGCCTTGATGGTCAGCACACCGGCCGTGAAGGTGACTTCGCCGCTCTTCTTCGGCGTGTACGTGCCGCTCAGATCGCTGATCTTGATGGGCGTGTTGGCGGGGATCGCGGCGTCGTTGGCGGGGCCGGACACCGCCAGGGTGCCGCTGTCGGCGCCGCCCAGGGCGATGGTGGCGCTCGGCGTCATCGCGCCCTTGCCCAGTTCGACCGGGCTGGAGGAGACGCCCTTCTGCCAGGACATCGTGATCCGGTAGCCGCTGCCGCTCTTGACGCCCTTGATATCGATGGGCGAGACGGCACTTTTGTCGCCGATCGGCGTCTTGCACTGGTAGTTGACGTCGACGACCTCGGCCCGGGCGACGGGGGCGGCCATCCACACCGCCGAGCCGGCCAGGGCCGCGGCGGACGCGAGTGCGGCGGTTCGTTTCCGGTACGACACGATGCCGCTCCCCTTCCTGTTCCTGACGACGTATCAGATCGGGCCGTCAAGGTACGCCCGGGGCCGCGAGGAAGGAAGACGCAGTGCGCGCCGGATCCGTGGGGATCCGGCGCGGTGTGAGTGACGTATGAGGGGATGTGCGGCGAGGATCCGGTGCACGGGGTCACCCGTTCGGACGCACCCCAGGGCGCCCGCCGGAGCCGAAGTCAGCACGTACGCCCGAGATCAGCACGTACGCCCGAGATCGGACAGGAATGCCCATGAGCGGACAGGCGCACGGCGAGGCCGGTCGGTTGCGCGCCGGGACCGGACGCGCACTCTCCGCGATCAGGCGGGTGCGCCCAGTTCCGCCCAGACCGTCTTGCCGGAGACCCCCGGCGTACGGACGACGCCCCAGTCCAGGCACAGGCGCTGGACGATGAACATGCCGTGACCGCCCGGGCGCCCCGCGCGGTGCGGGGTGCGGGGTGCGGGCTGACCGGTGCCCCGGTCGGCGACTTCCACACGGATCACCTTGTTGTCGCAGGTGATCCGCAACTGGTCCGGCCCCTCGGCATGCAGGCAGGCGTTGGTGACCAGCTCGGAGACGACCAGCAGCACGTCCTCGGCGGCGGCCCGCTGGTCGGCGGAGGCGGCGGGCAGCCAGCCCCACGCGTACAACGCCTGACGGGTGAAGTCGCGGGCCAGCGGAACCACGCCGCTCTCGTCCTCGAAGCTCAGCCGCCGCACCTGCCGACCGCCCGGCGGCGCTGCGGCTCCGGACGGCGCGTCCACGCCCTCGCCGGCCGCACCGGCCGCCGCTACGCCACCCTCGGACGCCCCGGAAGCGCCGCTGGGCTCCGGCCCGCGGTCGCCCGGCGGGTAAGGCCGGGTGGTGCTCATCAGCGCTTCACCTCACCGATTCACCAGTTCACGATTCAAAAACTTCACTACACAGTCGGTCCCACAGTGCGCGGCACGTCGGTTTCGCGGCGCCCCCGCCACCCTGGCGACCGACAGGTTCAGGATGTCTCCTGCCCTGGCGCGCCGACTGAACACCCATGTATTCGACACGAATGACGTGACGGGGCTGGGACGCCGGTCACAGAGGGATGGCCGAGGCACCGCGCGCCGACGCACCGCCGGTCAGCCCGACTCGTCGGCCAGGGCCGCCTCGAGCGAGTCGTGGACGCTGAAGACCGCATCCGCGCCCGTGATCTCGAACACGCGCGCCACCACCGGCTGCATGCCGGCGAGCGAGACGCCGCCACCGGCGGCCTCCGCCTTCAGCCGCGCCCCGAGGAGCACGTTGAGTCCCGTGGAGTCACAGAACTCCAGGCGTGCGCAATCGATGACCAGGCGCTTGAATCCTTTGGCGAGGCAGTCCTCGAGTGGCTCACGCAACAAATCGGCGGTGTGGTGATCCAACTCACCCGCCGGGGTCACGATTGCGCTTGAGCCCTCTTCTCGCACCTCCACCAGAAGCCGGCCAGACTGTGCGCTGCCGACCGTCCCGCGGTCCATGCCGTCTCTCTCTCCCGACGTCGAGGTGGTTGCTGACGCCCTCGAACACTACGCCTTCCCTGCACGGTCCGACACCCGAACAACTACACACAAACGGACATATGCCCACAGAACGCACTTGCGGTGGGCTCAGGAAAGCGGGTAGGCCTAGTAAGGACACGTACCCGACACGGCCGGCTTTGGAGGCGCCGCACACCGCAGTGCACCGAACGGCTCCGGCAGCCATATGCCGAGAACGATGGAGGACATCATGTCACCCCGGCTCGACGGGTCGCCTACCCACAAAGCGACGTCGACACCCCCTCCGGAACATCTGGATCCCATCGAGCAGGTCGAGATGCTCGTCACACAGGACGGCTTCCTCGCCGGACTTCCGGACATCCCCCCGTACGAGGAAGTCGACGCGGTCGACGCGCGGGCGCTGTCCAAGACCCTCTTCGGGCGTCTGGAGACGCTGGAGGAAGGCACCCACGAGTACTCGTACGTCCGCAACACGCTCGTCGAACTGAACCTCGCGCTGGTCAAGTTCGCCGCCTCCCGGTTCCGCTCCCGCAGCGAGCCGATGGAGGACATCATCCAGGTCGGCACCATTGGCCTGATCAAGGCGATCGACCGCTTCGAGCTGTCCCGCGGTGTGGAGTTCCCCACGTTCGCGATGCCGACCATCATCGGCGAGATCAAGCGCTTCTTCCGTGACACCTCGTGGTCCGTGCGCGTTCCGCGCCGGCTCCAGGAGCTGCGGCTCGACCTGGCCAAGGCCGGGGACGAGCTGTCCCAGAAGCTCGACCGCGCCCCCACGGTGGCCGAGCTGGCGGAGCGTCTCGGAATCTCCAACGACGAGGTCGTCGAGGGCATGGCGGCGTCGAACGCCTACACCGCCTCCTCGCTGGACGCCCAGCCGGAGGAGGACGACTCCGAGGGCGCGCTCGCGGACCGCATCGGCTACGAGGACCACGGGCTCGAAGGCATCGAGTACGTCGAGTCGTTGAAGCCGCTGATCGCGGAACTCCCGCAGCGCGACCGGAAGATCCTGTCCCTGCGGTTCGTCGCGGGCATGACCCAGTCGGAGATCGGCGAGGAGCTCGGCATCTCGCAGATGCACGTCTCGCGTCTGCTCTCGCGGACGCTGGTACGGCTGCGCAAGGGGCTGACCGTCGAGGAGTGATCCTCGACCCTGGTGTACGTGTCCCTCGGGGGCGGGCCTGACGGCCCGCCCCCGGGCGCGTGCCACCGGTGGTCGGCGGCGGTCCTTCAGGAGTTGAGGAACAGCACCGCCGTCGGCAGCAGCGGGGCCGTCAGGCTCAGCAGCCAGTAGGTGTGCGGGGCGAGTGCCGTCCGGCGCCGGAGCGGCCTGTTGGCGAGCCACCAGATCAGGCCGTAGAGCGTGACGACGGGGACGACGATCACGAGCCAGAGGGCCATGCCGTCGTTCTCGGTGGGTTCCCGCACCGTCCAGCCGGCCTCGGCGAGCGGCCAGTTCGCCGCGAGGTACCAGAGCAGCCAGAACGGCACCACGCCCGGGATGCCGAGCAGTACGTTCACCACGAGTGGTGCCGACCAGTGCTTCGCCAACCGTCCCCGCCCCATGGGTCCCCGCCCTCCGCCGATGCCGGTCGTCGTCCGACGCGGCATCGCATTATCGCGGGCGGGTGATCACACCACGCGCATTCCGCGCCGCCACACCCCGCTGACCAGCGGGACGCCGGGGCGGTAGGCCAGGTGGACGTGGCTCGGGGCGTCGAGGAGCGTCAGGTCCGCGTACGCGCCGGGGGTGAGGCGGCCGACGTCGTCGCGCCGCAGGGCCGCCGCGCCGCCCGCGGTCGCCGACCACACGGCCTCGTCCGGGGTCATCCCCATGTCCCGTACGGCCAGGGCGATGCAGAACGGGACGGACGAGGTGAAGGACGAGCCGGGGTTGCAGTCCGTGGACAGCGCGACCGTGACACCCGCGTCCAGCAGCCGCCGCGCGTCCGGCCAAGCGGCGCGCGTGGAGAATTCGGCGCCGGGCAGCAGGGTGGCGACCGTTCGGCCGCCGGCCAGGGCGTCCACGTCCGCGTCCGTGAGGTGGGTGCAGTGGTCGGCGCTGGCCGCGTCGAGCTCGACGGCGAGCTGCACACCGGGACCGTAGGAGAGCTGGTTGGCGTGGATGCGGGGGTGCAGGCCCTTCGCCTTGCCGGCGGTGAGGATCGCGCGGGCCTGGTCGCCGTCGAAGGCGCCCTTCTCGCAGAAGACGTCGATCCAGCGGGCGTGCGGGGCACAGGCGTCCAGCATCTCGCCGGTGACCAGGGCGACATAGCCGGCCGGGTCCTCGGCGTGGTCCGGCGGGACGATGTGGGCGCCGAGGTAGGTGACCTCGTCGGTGTGGGCGGCGGCGATGCGCAGGGCGCGGGCCTCGTCCTCGACGGTCAGGCCGTAGCCGGACTTGGTCTCGAACGTGGTGGTGCCCTGGCGGAGGGCTTCGGCGAGGTAACGGGTGACGTTGCCCTCGAGTTCCTCGTCGCTCGCAGCCCGCGTCGCCGCGACGGTGGTGCGGATGCCGCCGGCGCTGTACGGCCGCCCGGACATGCGGGCGTTGAACTCCTGCGTCCGGTCGCCCGCGAAGACGAGGTGGGAGTGGGAGTCCACGAAGCCGGGCAGGACCGCCCGGCCGCCCGCGTCGATCCGGTTGTCAGTGGCGGGTGCTTTGCTTTGATCACCGGTCCACACGACGCGGTCGCCTTCGATGACGACGGCCGCGTCCTGGACCAGTCCGAGGGGGGATTTGTCACCGAGGGAGGGGTCGTTGGTGACCAGGCTGGCGATGTTCGTGATGAGCGTGCTTGCGGTGCTCGCGGAGTGGGCGGGGCTGACGGTCGTCGCGTTGCTCATGGCGTCCTTGGTGGCCTGGTCGGCGGTGGGGTCGGGTTCGGGGGCGGAGCCGGGCCGCGCGGGCGGGCGGCCCGGGGTCATCCGCGCAGGGCTTCGACGGCGTCCGCGAGGGCTCGCGGCACGTCCGGTACGAGGGAGTGGACCCCGTCCCGTACGACGTGCCGACCACCCACGACCGTATGCGACACGTCTGCTGCCGACGCAGCGAATACGGCCGTCTCGGCCCCGAGCCGCGGAAGCGGCCCTGCCGTCCTGACCGAGTCGAGCGCGATGGTGGTGAAGTCGGCGAGCGCGCCGGGCTCCAGGGCGCCCGCGTCCTCCCAGCCGAGGGCCGCGTGGCCGTCGGCCGAGGCCGCCCGCAGCAGGGCCGCCGCCGTCCAGTGACCCCGGGTGCGGGTGCGCAGCCGCTCGTTCAGCTCCAGGGCCCGCGCCTCTTCGAGGAGGTCGATGACGGCGTGGCTGTCGGAGCCGAGGGAGAGCGGGGAGCCCTCGTTCTGCAGGGCGACGGCCGGTCCGATGCCGTCCGCGAGGTCCCGTTCGGTGGTCGGGCACATGCAGGTGCCGGTGCCGCTGCCGCCGATGAGAGAGACGTCCTCGGCGGTGAGGTGGGTGTTGTGGACGCCGGTGGTGCGCGGTCCGAGGACGCCGTGCAGGGCGAGGAGCTGGGTCGGGGTGCAGCCGTGGACCTCCCGGCACGCCTCGTTCTCGGCGGTCTGCTCGGACAGGTGCACATGGAGCGGGGCCCGCCGCTCCTCGGCCCACCGTGCGACGGTCTCCAACTGGTCGGCGGGCACGGCCCGTACGGAGTGGATCGCCGCTCCGATCCGTGCGTGATCCCGTTCCTTGAGAAGTGAACAGCGTGCGGCCCAGGCCTCGGCGTCGCCGTCGGAGAAGCGGAGCTGGTGGGCGGTGGGGGGCTGTCCGAAGCCGGAGGAGAGGTAGGCGGTGTCGAGGAGGGTGATGCGGATGCCGGCCTCGACGGCGGCCGCGACGAGGGCCTCGCCCATGGCGTTGGGGTCGGCGTAGGGGGTGCCGCCGGGGGCGTGGTGGACGTAATGGAACTCGCCGACGGCCGTGATGCCGGCCAGCGCCATCTCGGCGTACACGGCGCGGGCGAGCGCGTGGTAGCTGTCCGGGGTGAGCCGGCCGGCCGTCGCGTACATGACCTCGCGCCAGGTCCAGAAGGTGCCGGAGCCGACCTGGACGGTGCCGCGCAGGGCGCGGTGGAAGGCGTGGCTGTGGGCGTTGGCCAGGCCGGGCAGGGTGAGTCCGCGCAGGACCTCGGCACCGGGAGGCGGGGCGGGGGTGCCGGCGCGGACGGCGGCGATGCGGCCGTCCGTGACGTCGAGGGCGACGCCCGGCTCGACATTCGTGCCGAGCCAGGCGTGCTCCAGCCAGTACGTCCGCGGGGCTGCTGTCGTCACCTGCACGCCAGTCCTTCCAGTACGTCGGCGAGTGCGAGAACCCCGGCCACGCAGTCGTCCTCGCTCGCGGACTCGGCCGGGGAGTGGGAGACGCCGGTGGGGTTGCGCACGAACAGCATGGCGGTCGGGATGCTCCCGGACAGGATCCCGGCGTCGTGTCCCGCGCCGGTGCCGAGGACGGGGACCGTGAGGTCGGTGTCGGTGCCGAGGATTCGGGCGAGTTCGTCGCGCAGGGCGTGGTCGAACTCGACGACGGGGGTGAAGGACTCGCGGACGATGTCGAGGTCGATGCCGTGGGCGTCCGCGTAACTCCGGGCCGCCTTCTCGATGCCGCCGACCACGGTGTCGAGGCTCACCTGGTCCTCGGCCCGGGAGTCGAGCCAGCCGCGCACGAGAGAGGGGATGGCGTTGACGCCGTTGGGTTCGACAGCGATCTTGCCGAAGGTGGCGACGGCCCCGGCGAGTTCGGCCTCGCGCCGGGCGGCGAGGACGGTCTCGGCGTAGGAGAGCATGGGGTCGTGGCGGTCGGCGAGCCGGGTGGTGCCGGCGTGGTTGGCCTCGCCGCGGAAGTCGAACCGCCAGCGGCCGTGCGGCCAGATCGCGCTGGCGAGGCCGACCCGGTCGCCGGACAGGTCCAGGGCCCGGCCCTGTTCGACGTGCAGTTCGACGAAGGCGCCGATGCGGGCGAGCCGTTCGGGGTCCGGCCCGATGGCGTCCGGGTCGTATCCGGCCGCCTCCATGGCCCGGGGCAGCGTCACGCCGTCGCCGTCGGTGAGGCGGTGCGCCTGCTCGCGGGTGAGCTGCCCGGCCGTGAGCCGGGACCCGACGCAGGCGAGCCCGAACCGGGCGCCCTCCTCGTCGCCGAAGTTCACGATGGCGAGGGGCCGGGTGAGGCGGGCCTCCCTGCGGCGCAGCTCGTCCAGCGCGGCGAAGGCGGACACGACCCCCAGGGGACCGTCGAAGGCGCCGCCGTCCGGCACGGAGTCGAGGTGCGAGCCGGTGACGACGGCGTCGCCCTCGGCGGGGTCACCGAGCCAGGCCCACTGGTTGCCGTTCCGGTCGACCTCGTGACGCAGCCCGCGGGCCGTGGCCTGCCCTTCGAACCAGGCCCGGCATTCACCGTCGGTCGCGGTCCAGGCGAACCGCCGGTAGCCGCCGGAGACGGGGTGCCGCCCGAGGGGGAGCAGCTCGCGCCACATGTGGTGGAAGGAGCTGCCGCTGTTCCGGGTCACGCCGGGTCACCTTCGCGCATCGGGACGCGGACGCCCCGCTCCCCCGCCACGGACTCCGCGATGTCGTACCCGGCGTCGACGTGCCGGATGACGCCCATGCCGGGGTCGTTGGTGAGCACCCGGCGGATCTTCTCGCCCGCGAGCGCCGTGCCGTCGGCCACCGTGACCTGCCCGGCGTGGATGGAGCGGCCCATCCCGACGCCGCCGCCGTGGTGGATCGACACCCAGGACGCCCCGGAGGCGACGTTCACCATGGCGTTCAGCAGCGGCCAGTCGGCGATCGCGTCGGACCCGTCGAGCATGGCCTCGGTCTCGCGGTAGGGGGACGCGACCGAACCGCAGTCGAGGTGGTCACGGCCGATGACGACCGGCGCGGCCAGCTCCCCGCTCGCGACCATGTCGTTGAACCGCTCGCCGGCCTTGTCCCGCTCGCCGTAGCCGAGCCAGCAGATCCGGGCGGGCAGGCCCTGGAAGTGGACGCGTTCGCCGGCCATCTTGATCCAGCGGGCGAGGGACTCGTTCTCCGGGAAGAGGTCGAGGATCGCCTTGTCGGTCTTGGCGATGTCGGAGGCCTCGCCGGACAGGGCGGCCCAGCGGAAGGGGCCCTTGCCCTCGCAGAACAGCGGGCGGATGTAGGCGGGGACGAAGCCGGGGAAGGCGAAGGCGCGGTCGTATCCGGCGAGTTGGGCCTCGCCACGGATGGAGTTGCCGTAGTCGAAGACCTCGGCGCCGGCGTCCATGAAGCCGACCATGGCCTCGACGTGCCGGGCCATGGACTCGCGGGCCCGGGTGGTGAAGCCGGCCGGGTCCTTGGCGGCGGCGTCGGCCATGTCCTCGAAGGCGATGCCGACCGGCAGGTAGGCCAGGGGGTCGTGGGCCGAGGTCTGGTCGGTGACGATGTCGATCGGGGCGCCCTCGGCGAGCATCCGCGGGAGCAGCTCGGCGGCGTTGCCCAGGAGGCCGATGGACAGCGGCTTGCGCTGGTCGCGGGCCTCGGTGGCCAGCTGGAGCGCGTGGGCGAGGCTGTCGGCCTTCACGTCCAGGTAGCGGTGCTCGATACGCCGGTCGATGGCGCGCGGGTCGCAGTCGACGCAGATCGCCACGCCGTCGTTCATCGTCACGGCGAGCGGCTGGGCGCCGCCCATGCCGCCGAGACCGGCGGTCAGGGTGATGGTGCCGGCCAGCGTCCCGCCGAACTTCTTCGCGGCGACGGCGGCGAAGGTCTCGTAGGTGCCCTGGAGGATGCCCTGGGTGCCGATGTAGATCCAGGAACCGGCGGTCATCTGCCCGTACATGGTCAGGCCGAGGTGTTCGAGGCGGCGGAACTCCTCCCAGTTGGCCCAGTCGCCGACGAGGTTGGAGTTGGCGATGAGGACGCGCGGGGCCCACTCGTGGGTCTGCATGACGCCGACGGGCCGGCCGGACTGGACCAGCATGGTCTCGTCCTGCTTCAGCCCCTTCAGCGTGCGCACCATCGCGTCGAAGGAGCGCCAGTCGCGGGCGGCCTTGCCGGTGCCGCCGTAGACGACGAGCTTGTCGGGGTGCTCGGCGACCTCGGGATCGAGGTTGTTCTGCAGCATCCGCAGGGCGGCTTCCTGCTGCCATCCCAGGGCGCTCGGTTCCGTGCCGCGCGGCGCTCGGACGGGGCGGGGTCCTGACATGGTCTGCCTCCTGGTGGGTGCGTGGTGCTCCCGGCGGTTTGTTGCTGTGGCTATTCACATCCTGGCCGTCTGAATAGAGCTAGTCAATACGCTGGGGCGTCGGCGCGGCGCCGCCGTGGATGTTTGGCTGGATGCATGTGCGCACACATCGAGGCGGAAGAGGCGGACGACACCGGGGCCCGGCGGGCCGCGCGGCGGGACGAGGCGGTGCGGGCCGCCGTGGAGCAAGGGCTGCTCGGGCCCGACAGCCCCATCGTCGGGCTGCTGGACATCACCGGCATCCGGGAATCGGCGGCGGAGCTGCGGGCCGCGTTCGAGGCGGTGGTGGCGCCGGGCACGCCGGTGCTGCACGCCTTCGCGGTGAAGGCGACCCCGCTGGTGCCGGTCCTGCGGCTGCTGCGCGAGGAGGGCGTCGGCGCGGAGGTCGCGAGCCCGGGTGAGCTGGCCCTGGCCCGGGCGGCGGGCATGCCGCCGGAGGCGACGGTGCTCGACTCGCCCGCGAAGACGCCGGCCGAGCTGCGCGAGGCCCTGTCCCTGGGCATCGCCGTCAACGCGGACAATCCGCAGGAGCTGACCCGGATCGACGCCCTGATGCGCTCCTCGACCAGCCGCTCCCCGCTGGGGATCCGGGTGAATCCGCAGGTCGGCGGTGGTTCCATCGAGGCGCTGTCCACGGCGACGGCCACCTCGAAGTTCGGGGTGGCGCTGCGTGACGAGGGCGCCCGGGAGTGGGTCGTCCAGGCCTGTCTGGACCGGCCGTGGCTGACCCGGCTGCACGCGCACACCGGGTCCCAGGGCATCCCGCTGGCCCTGATGGCACGGGGCGTGGCGGAGACCTATGCGCTGGCGGAGGAGATCAACCGGCGGGCCGGGCGGCGGCAGGTCGACACACTCGACATCGGCGGCGGCCTGCCGGTGAACTTCGGGTCGGAGGCGACGGCACCGACCTACGCGCAGTACGCGCGGCTGCTGGCCGAGGAGGTGCCGGGGCTGCTCGACGGGCGCTACGGGCTGGTCACCGAGTTCGGGCGGTCACTGCTGGCCAAGCACGGGACGGTGGTGGCGCGGGTCGAGTACGCGAAGGTCTCCGGCGGGCGGGCGGTGGCGGTGACGCACGCCGGGGTGCAGGTGGCCGCACGGACGGTGTACGCGCCGGGGAGCTGGCCGTTGCGGATCTCCGCGTACGACGCGAAGGGGCAGCCGAAGGAGGGGCCGGTGGTGGTGCAGGACGTCGCGGGCCCGGCCTGTTTCGCGGGGGACCTGCTGGCGGAGGGGCGGTCCATGCCGTTGCTGGAGCAGGGGGACTACGCGGCCGCGCTGGACACCGGGGCGTACTACTTCGCCCATCACTACGGGTACAACTCGCTGGTGCGGCCCGGCGTGTACGGGTTCGGGCCGGGCGGGCGCTTCGCGGTGGTGCGGCGGGCGCAGACCGTGGACGAGGTCGTCGCGGAGTCGGGTGGGGCGCAGGTGGACGCGTTGACGCGAGGGCGGTGGGAGGTTCCGTAGGGTTTCGGCCTCGGGCGCAGCGCCGCGGGAGGTTCGGTGGGTTTCCGGCCGCGGGTGCGCCGTGGCTTGTCGCGCAGTTCCCCGCGCCCCCGGGGGAGTTGCGCCACCGCCGGATGACGACAGCGCCAAGCACCGTTCCGAAGGATCCCGGCCGCGGGTGTGCCGTGGCTTGTCGCGCAGTTCCCCGCGCCCCCGGGGGAGTTGCACCGCCGCCGGATGACCGCAGCGCCAAGCACCGTTCCGAAGGACCCCGGCCGCGGGTGCGCCGTGGCTTGTCGCGCAGTTCCCCGCGCCCCCGGGGCGTTGCGCCGCTGTCGGGTCAGGCCAGTGCCGGTGATTTCCTTCGTGCGCCTCCCGGTGCGGCGTCTCCCGCCGCGATGCCCGTGCTGCGGTACGCCCTCACGCGCTTGCCGGCCGGGTGGGCCGCTCCCCCGCGCAGCCAGTCCACGCGGACCCACAGCAGTGCCTCCTCGGCCTGCTCGCGGCGGCCCAGCCAGGCCGACTTCAGCCACAGGCCCGCGCCGCAGCCGGCCAGGAGCATGCCCCCGGCCGCCGGGGCGGCGAAGGCGCTGCCCAGGGCGGCCAGGAAGGCGATGAGGAGCCACCAGCGGTGGCCCCGGCGCCAGTTGCGCACCGTGACCGCGCGGTCCTGGAGTACGTCGTGCTTGCCGGCCCGGGTCGCGGCCGCGGCCAGGGCCGCGTAGCGCTTGCGGCGTACGCACGCGACCACCGCCGTTGCCAGGACGAACAGCGCCGCTCCGGCCAGGACGCCGATGCGGCGTCCGGTCAGGCCCGGTGTGAGCAGGCCGATGCCCGTCGCGAGCACGCCCAGCCACCACAGCGGGGCAGCCCCCGCCCGTACGACGACGGCCACTCGGGCCAGTCCCTGTCCTCCGCGCATCACGTCCAGCCTCCGTCCGGTCTCCGAAGCCTTGGGGAGCCGTACGGTAGCGACGCAACGTGAGACGAGTCTTAAGAAGCCCGCCCGTGCCGTCAGTCGACGAACAGGCCCCGCGCCGCCGCCTTCGTGTCGAACTCCTCCAGGCGGGACTGGGCCTGGGGCAGGTCGTCGCACATGGCCTCCAGCAGCACCCGGCCGAGCAGCATCGGCGCGCAGGCCGTGTCGAAGGCGAGTCCGGTGCCGACGGCGGCGGGCAGCAGCAGGTCGGACACCTTGGCGACGGGTGCGAAGGCGGAGTCGGCGACCGTGACGACGGTCAGCCCTGCCTCCTTGGCGTAGGCGAGGGTGTCGACGACCTCACGGGGGTGCCGGGGCAGCGCGAAACAGAGCAGTGCGCTCGCGCCGGCCCGGACGGCGGCGTCGACGCGGTCCTGGAGCATCGTGCCGCCCTCGCCGAGCAGCCGAACGTCGGGATGCACCTTGGCGGCGAAGTAGGCGAAACCGTGTGCCTGGGCGGCAGCCGCCCGCAGGCCGAGGACGAGCAGCGGCCGGGAGCCCGCGAGGAGGCGGCCCGCGCGCTGGACGGGGCCGGGATCGGCCAGCACCTCCGCCAGGTGCCGCAGGTTCTCGATCTCGGCCTCGACGGCCTGCTGGTACTCGTTGCGGGACCCGGCCTCCGCGGCGGGCTCGGCGGGGGCGACCTCGCGCAGGTGGCGGCGCAGGGCGGGGTAGCCGTCGAAGCCGAGGGCGACGGCGAACCGGGTCACGGACGGCTGGCTGACCCCGGCCAGCTCGGCGAGCTCCACGCTCGACAGGAACGGCACGTCGGCGGCGCGCCGCACCATGCTGTGCGCGATGCGCCGCTGGGTCGGCGTCAGCCGGTGGCCCTCGAAGAGCGCCTGCAGCCGCGCGGCAGGGCTGTCGGTCACGCTCATGACGTGCTCCCCCTCGCCTATTCAGTAGCTGAGGATTCTGCATGAGCATATGCAGAGCGGCAAGCCGGACCGCAGGGCGGCGGCGGCAGGACCGGGAACCCCCGGCGGAACAGGGGGGCTAACCCCAGTGCGGCCGGCGGCGGCGGTTTCTACCGTGGACGGCATGACGGGAATGGACGCGCGGGACACCGACCTCAAGAAGGAACTCGACGCCACCCTGCACGCACGCAGGGATCTGGGCGAGGAGTACGAGCCGGCGCTGGTCGACTCGTTCCTGGAGAAGGTCGACCAGCGGATCGACGGCGCGGTGGAGCGCCGGGTGCGCCGGCAGCTCGCGGAGCAGCAGATGCAGGCGGCCCGGGACTCCCGGTCGCCGAGGGTCACGGACTCCTGGGGCGAGCGGTTCGGCTTCGGGATCGTCTCCCTGGTCCTCGCGGTGCCGCTGTCCGTGATCAGCGGGGGCGTGGCCCGTCTGCCCGGGCTGCTCGTCACCTGGGCGGGCATCATCGGCGTCAACGTCGTCCAGGCGCTCCGCTCCAACCCGAACCTCTTCGGCCGCCGCCGCAGGTCCTCCCAGGACGGTGGCTGGGAGGACTGAGCGCGCGCACGCCGTTCAGACCTGCCGCGTCGGCAGCGCGATGATCTGCCGCAGGTTGACGCGGCGCGGCCGGCTCGTCGCGTAGGCCACCAGGTCGGCCAGCTCCTCCGCGGACAGGGCGCCCACCTCGTCGAGCATGCCCTCGACCTGCCGGGACAGGTCCGCGTCCGAGATGTGGGTACGCAGCTCGCTCTCCACGAACCCGGGCTCGATGTTGGTGACCCGGACGTCCCGGGGCCCGAACTCCCCGCGCAGGGCTTCCGACAGGTAGGTGACGGCGGCCTTGGTCGCTCCGTAGACCGCGTAGTTCGGGAAGCTGACATGCGCGGCGATGGACGAGATGTTCACGATGTCGGCCGTACGTCCGTCGGCGGCGGCGCTCACCAGGTCGTCGGTGAAGGCGCTGATCATCCGCAGCACCCCGGAGACGTTGGTGTCGAGCATCCGCTGCCACTCGTCGGCGCGCCGGGCGTCGACGGGGTGGGGCAGCATGACGCCGGCGCAGTTCACGACCAGGTCGACGGTTCCGTACTCCGCGTGGATGCCCGCCGCGGCGTCCGCGACGGACACCTCGTCCGTGACGTCCGCGGCGACGGCCAGGGCCTGCCCGCCATCGGCCCGGATCTTCGCCGCGATCCCGGTCAACCGTTCCGCACGCCGGGCCACCAGCGCGACCCGGGCACCCCGGGCGGCCAGCAGCACGGCGACGGCCTCGCCGATCCCGCTCGCGGCTCCGGTGACGACGGCGGTACGGCCGGCCAGGTTGTCGTACGACATGGGGTTTCCCTTCGGTGCCGGCCGGGGCGTCTCCCCGGCCTCGGACACCACCCTCGGCCGCCTCGGCCGCCCTACCCAGGGCTGCGCTCTTCCTGGGTCCGGCAGTACCAGGTTCGGCGGGCCCGGGCGGCCTAGGCTCGGACCCATGGACGGAGAACTGGGAGACTTCCTGCGCTCGCGCCGCGCCCGGATCCAGCCGGAGGAGGTGGGGCTGCCGTCGTACGGCCGCCGCCGCGTCCCGGGGCTGCGCCGCGAGGAGGTGGCGCAGCTGGCCGGGGTGAGCGTCGACTACTACGTCCGCCTCGAACAGGGCAGGGGGCCCGGGGCCCCCTCCCGGACCAGGTCCGGGGGTGTCTCGGACGCCGTGCTGGACGCGATCGCCCGGGTGCTGCGACTGGACGACGCCGAACACGAGTATCTGCGGGCGGTGGCCCGGCCGCGCCGGCAGGACGGGCACGGGCAGGCCGCGCCCCGGGTGCGCCCGGGTGTCCAGTTGCTCCTGGACGGCATGGACCGCAATCCCGCCTATGTCCTGGACCACCGCATGGACGTCCTGGCCTGGAACCCCCTCGCCGACGCCGTGCTCGGCTTCAGCGGCGCGAGCGACCTCAGCCTGCCGCGCCGTCTCTTCCTCGACCCCGACTCGCGCGAGCTCTACCCGGACCGGGCCGAGGTCACCGCCCAGACGGTCGCGCATCTACGCCTGCAGGCGGGCCACCATCCCGGCGACCCGGCCACGGGGGAGCTCGTCGCCGAACTCGCCCAAGCCAGCGAGGAGTTCCGCCGGCTGTGGGTGGACCACCTGGTCAAGCCCTGCGACCACGGAGTGAAGCTCCTGCGGCACCCGGTCGCGGGCCTGCTGACCCTCCCCTACGAGACCCTCACCATCCCGGCGGCGCCGGACCAGACGATCGTGGTGTACGCGCCCGAGCCGGGCTCGGAGACGGCGGAGCGCCTGGCACTGCTGGGGAGCTGGGCGACCAGCCGGACGGGCTGACGCCGTGTGAGAGGAATGCGCGGGGACCGCCGCACCCCCGTGAACGGGGGGCGGGACGACGGCGGTCCCCGCGAAGGACGCGGTCCCGGTCAGGCCGGGCGGGCGCGTCCATGGCGTCCGTGGAGGTCCGGGAGCCGCTCCGGAGGTCCGTCGACGCCGTTCGGCGCCGGTTCGGGCGGGGAGCCGCTCCCGCCCTTGCCGACATCCACCAATGTGCAGGACGCGTGTTAAGCGGGTGCTGCGTGAACGTGACACCCGCGTACCGGTTCCGCGAAGTCCGCGAAGATCACGGACGCCGCAAGTTCACCCGGTTCACGGGCAGTTCACCGGGTGTTGACCGTCACTTCCCCGCGCGGGCGAGGAAGGACAGCAGGTCCTGGCGGCTGACCACACCGGTCGGCTTGCCCTCGACGAGGACGATCGCCGCGTCCGCCTTGCCCAGCACGGCCATCAGGTCGGCGACCGGCTCGCCGGAACCCACCTGGGGCAGCGGGTCGGACATGTGCTTCTCCAGCGGGTCCTCGAGCGAGGCGCTCTTGCTGAACAGCGCGTCCAGCAGCTCGCGCTCCACGACCGAGCCGACGACCTCGGCCGCCATCACGTCGGGGTGGCCGGCGCCCGGCTTGACGACCGGCATCTGCGAGACGCCGTACTCGCGCAGCACGTCGATGGCCTGACCGACCGTCTCCTCCGGGTGCATGTGGACGAGGGAGGGCATGCGGTCGCCCTCCTTGTCGTTCAGGACGTCGGCGACGCGGGCGCTCGGGCCCGCGTCCTCCAGGAAGCCGTAGTCGGCCATCCACTCGTCGTTGAAGATCTTGCTGAGGTAGCCGCGGCCGCTGTCCGGCAGCAGGACCACCACGACATCGTCCGGTCCGAGCCGCTCGGCGACCTCCAGCGCGGCCACGACGGCCATGCCGCAGGAGCCACCGACGAGCAGGCCCTCCTCCTTGGCGAGGCGGCGGGTCATCTGAAAGGAGTCCTTGTCGGACACGGCGACGATCTCGTCCGCGACGGTCCGGTCGTAGGCGGTCGGCCAGAAGTCCTCACCGACGCCCTCGACGAGGTAGGGCCGGCCGGAGCCGCCGGAGTAGACGGAGCCTTCGGGGTCCGCGCCGACGACCTTCACCGCGCCGTCGCTGATCTCCTTCAGGTAGCGGCCGGTTCCGGAGATGGTGCCGCCGGTGCCCACGCCCGCCACGAAGTGGGTGAGCTTCCCCTCCGTCTGCTCCCACAGCTCGGGGCCGGTCGAGTGGTAGTGGGAGAGCGGGTTGTTCGGGTTGGAGTACTGGTCGGGCTTCCAGGCCCCCGGCGTCTCCCGGACCAGCCGGTCGGAGACGTTGTAGTACGAGTCCGGGTGCTCGGGGTCCACGGCGGTCGGGCACACCACGACCTCGGCGCCGTACGCGCGCAGCACGTTGATCTTGTCGGTGCTCACCTTGTCGGGGCACACGAAGATGCACTTGTACCCCTTCTGCTGCGCCACGATGGCGAGCCCGACGCCGGTGTTGCCGCTGGTCGGCTCGACGATCGTGCCGCCGGGCTTGAGAGCGCCGCTCTCCTCCGCCGCCTCGATCATGCGCAGGGCGATGCGGTCCTTCACGGAACCGCCGGGGTTGAAGTACTCCACCTTGGCCAGGACGGTCGCCCTGATGCCCTTGGTCACGCTGTTGAGCTTCACCAGCGGGGTGTTGCCGACGAGGCTGATCATCGAGTCGTGGAACTGCACCGTTGTCTCCGGATGCCGCAGAAGTGGTCTGAGTGGTGCCGCCAGCCTATGACCTTGTCGTGGTCCGTGACGGTCGTTCACTCCCTGTTGAGATTGGACGACGGGCTGTACGGGGCAAGCACTGGGTGTACGGGTTCGAGGAGGTGGCAGCGACGCATGACGAGCATGTCGAGGGCGAGGGTGGCCCGGCGGATCGCCGCCGGCGCGGCGTACGGCGGCGGCGGGGTCGGTCTGGCCGGGGCGGCGGCGGTCGGGCTGGTACTGGCCGAGGTGCAGCTGGCGCGGCGCCGGGTGGGCAACGGCACGTCTCCTCATGTGCCGCACGCGGACGGGCTGTACGGCCGTACGTACGCCGGTCCGGCCGAGGCACCGCTGAGGCTGACGATGCTGGGCGACTCCACGGCCGCGGGCCAGGGCGTGCACCGGGGCGGGCAGACACCGGGAGCGCTGCTCGCGTCGGGGCTCGCGGCGCTGGCCGAGCGGCCGGTGGAGCTGCGCACGGCGGCGACTCCCGGGGCCCGTTCGGACGACCTGGACCGCCAGGTGGCCCTGGTGCTGGCCGATCCCGGCCCGGTGCCCGACATCTGCGTGATCATGGTCGGGGCGAACGACGTCACCCACCGCATGCCCCCGACCCGCTCGGTCCGCCATCTCGCCTCGGCGGTCCGGCGGCTGCGCACGGCCGGCGCGGAGGTGGTGGTCGGCACCTGCCCCGACCTCGGCACGATCGAGCCGGTGCGGCAGCCCTTGCGCTGGCTGGCCCGGCGGGCCTCCCGCCAGCTGGCGGCCGCCCAGACGATCGGAGTCGTCGAACAGGGCGGCCGCACCGTGTCCCTGGGCGACCTGCTGGGCCCCGAGTTCGCCGAGAACCCGCGCGAGCTGTTCGGCCCGGACAGCTACCACCCCTCCGCCGAGGGCTACGCGACGGCGGCGATGGCGGTCCTGCCGACCGTCTGCGCCTCCCTGGGCCTGTGGCCCGCCGAGGAGGAGCGCCCGGACGCCTCCCGCCGCGAGGGCTTCCTGCCGGTGGCGCGGGCGGCCGCGGAGGCCGCCTCGGAGGCGGGCACGGAGGTCGCGGCGGCGATGCCGAGCGGACCGCGCGGACCGTGGGCCCTGCTGAAGCGCCGGCGGCGTCGGCGGGTCCCCGAGCAGGAACCGGCCCCCGCGAGCCCTTCGAACTGAGGAGCAGAGGAAACGCACCGGGCGCAGAAAGGAAGAGCAGCCGGGAGAGCAGAAAGGAAGAGCAAAAAAGCAAGCGCTTGGAAACTGCGGTCAGGGTCACACCGTGACACCCGTGACCCAGGCCATACGTACGGGTAACTTCCCAGTCAGCCCTGCCAGACCACCCGGTACGTCAATGGAGCCGTGATGCCCGAAGCCGTGATCGTCTCAGCCGCCCGCTCCCCCATCGGCCGCGCCTTCAAGGGCTCCCTGAAGGACGTGCGACCGGACGACCTGACCGCCACGATCATCCAGGCCGCACTGGCCAAGGTCCCCGAGCTGGACCCGAGGGACATCGACGACCTGATGCTCGGCTGCGGCCTGCCCGGCGGCGAGCAGGGCCACAACCTCGGCCGCGTCGTCGCCGTGCAGATGGGCATGGACCACCTGCCGGGCTGCACCGTCACCCGGTACTGCTCCTCCTCCCTGCAGACCTCCCGGATGGCCCTGCACGCCATCAAGGCCGGTGAGGGCGACGTCTTCATCTCGGCCGGCGTCGAGACGGTCTCCCGTTTCGCCAAGGGCAACTCCGACAGCCTTCCGGACACGCACAACCCGCTGTTCGCCGATGCCGAGGCCCGCACCGCCGAGGTCGCCGCGTCCGAGGGCTCGACCTGGCACGACCCGCGCGAGGACGGCCTGCTGCCCGACCCGTACATCGCGATGGGCCAGACCGCCGAGAACCTGGCCCGCACCAAGGGCGTCACCCGCCAGGACATGGACGAGTTCGGTGTCCGCTCGCAGAACCTCGCCGAGGAAGCCATCAAGAACGGCTTCTGGGAGCGCGAGATCACCCCGGTCACCCTCCCCGACGGCACGGTCGTCTCCAAGGACGACGGCCCCCGCGCCGGCGTCACGCTGGAGGGCGTGCAGGGCCTCAAGCCGGTCTTCCGTCCCGACGGCATGGTCACGGCCGCCAACTGCTGTCCGCTGAACGACGGCGCCGCGGCCCTCGTGATCATGTCCGACACCAAGGCCCGCGAGCTGGGCCTCACCCCGCTCGCCCGCATCGTGTCGACCGGCGTCTCCGGCCTCTCCCCCGAGATCATGGGCCTCGGCCCGGTCGAGGCGAGCAACCAGGCGCTGAAGCGCGCCGGGCTGGGCATCGGCGACATCGACCTGGTCGAGATCAACGAGGCGTTCGCCGCCCAGGTGATCCCCTCCTACCGCGACCTGGGCATCCCGCTGGAGAAGCTGAACGTCAACGGCGGCGCGATCGCCGTCGGCCACCCCTTCGGCATGACCGGCGCCCGCATCACGACCACGCTGATCAACTCCCTCCAGTTCCACGACAAGCAGTTCGGCCTGGAGACGATGTGCGTCGGCGGCGGCCAGGGCATGGCCATGGTCATCGAGCGCCTCAGCTGAGCGGCGCACCGTAGCCGCCATAGCACCCGCTGTGAGCTTTGAGCCCAGAACCCTGGAAACTTCAGGGTTCTGGGCTGTTTTGTGATCCAATCTCCCCCAGGATGTGACCTATCTCCCTCCGCCAGGGGAGAACCGCAGGTCACAACAGCCACACCCCCTCCCCCGACACCGAAGCCCTGTCCGTTTCGTGACGTTACGCACTGACAGCTGGTTAGTCCGCCCTTCAAGCTGATGTAGGAAGTCGGGGGTCGACTTTGAACCGGGAGTACGTCAGTGAGCGCCATGCCGATCGCGTTGCTGGTCACCACGGCCGCCACGGGAGCCGTGGGCGTCGCCGTCCTGCGCACCGTCCTGCAGCTGCGCCGACAGGTCGCGGCCCTGCACACCGCGCTGGCCGAGAGCCGCGCCGCCACCACCCGTGCGCTGCTGCCCGCCGCTCGTACCGCTGCCGACACCGATGAGATACGTGCCGCCGTGGCGGCGGCACTCGCCGAGGAACGGGAGCGGGAGCTCGCCGAGGCGCGGGCGTTCTGGGCCGCCCAGGAGGCCCGTGACGCCTCCGACGCGCCCTCCCTGCTGGGCCTGCCCGAGGTCGATCTGTTCCTGCCCCGCCAGGCCGATTTCGCGGGTCTGGAGCCGGTGTCCGAGCCCGGCGCCGACACCGAGGAACCCGCCGCCGAGTCCCCGGAGCTGGCCGCGGCCCGCCGCCGCCACCCCTCGCACCCGGACTTCGTGCCGGCACAGTCGCCGGTCGTGAACGACCACGAGCGCACCGTCGCCACCCTGGAGGAGCTGGCCTCCTCCCGCGTCGAGCTGACGGACGTCCGCCCCGGCCCGCTGGGCACCCTGGACGTCTACGTCTTCGCCGACGGCACGACCCTGTGCATGACCCCGGGTCACCGCGAGACGGCGGAGCACCTCTCCGCGGCCCTGCGCGCCGGCCGGACCCCGGTCCTGCTGGGCGGCTCCGGCATCTCGGGCGCCTACACCCTCACGTTCGAATGCGGCGAGGAGAACGTCTACATCCTGGCGGACCGGGTCATCGCGTCCCTGTAGGGAAGCGCCCCCGAAGGGGCGCGGGGCTGCATCAATGTGCGGCTCCAGCGCGGGCGCGATCAGCCACAGGCCACCCGCGGCACGGCGCTACACCCCCGCCCGCTTCTGCGCCTCCTCCACCAACGTCACGGCTTCGTCGACGTCGGCTTCGTCGGGGACCACGACCGCCAGATCGTTCCCGGCCACGGTGATCTGATCTGCCGCTGCAAACATCCCCGCGTCCGGCATCTCCCGGGGCTCCACGCCCTCGAGGACTTGCGCCCTGCGGGCCAACTCCCGGGCCAGCCCGAGAGCCTCAGCGGCAGCTCCTCGCTGCAACCGGCTCTGGGGCGCGGCCCTCAATCGATCGGCGAAGTGCTCCACCGCACGGGTCAGAGGCGTCGTATCAACCACGCCGCGAGCGTACGCGTCCCAGCGGGACTGTTGCCAACGGGCGAACACTCAGGCACGGTGACCTGAAGGACCGGCTTACATCCCAGCGTCCGGAGGCGCCGATGTCCCAAGTCTTCTCCGAAGAGACCCACCGCAACATGCTCGCCCGCATCCCCCACTGCACCGGTCGTGAGATCTCCGACTGGTTGCGCACCGTCGAAGATGGCCCGGCGCTCTTCCGCTTCGAGGAAAAGGTCAGCTGGCTCCGGCACGAACACAACCTCGCGTACGGCCACGCCAAGGCGATCATCCACGAGTACGACCTGAGGAGGGCCGCGCGCAAACTGCTCTAGGCGCGCACTCCACACCGTCCTCCCGACGACGAAGGGCCCCGGACGAAGCCGGGGCCCTTCGCGCTACGACTGCCTGAACTAGTCGCTGCTGTTGAGGATCGAGATGAGCCTCAGGAACTCCATGTAGATCCACACCAGCGTCAGCGTGAGGCCGAAGGCCGCGAGCCAGGCCTCCTCGCGCGGGGCGCCGTAGGCGATGCCGTCCTCGACCTGCTTGAAGTCCAGGGCGAGGAAGCAGGCACCGAGGATGATGCCGATGACGCCGAAGACGATGCCGAGGGGACCGCTGCGGAAGCCGAGGCCGTCACCGCCGCCGAACACCGCGAACAGCAGGTTCACGGTCATCAGCAGGATGAAGCCGAGCGCGGCCGCCATCACGAAGCCGTAGAAGCGTCGGTTGACGCGGATCCAGCCGGCCTTGTAGGCGATCAGCACACCGGTGAAGACCGCCATCGTGCCGATCACGGCCTGCATGGCCGCACCGTCGGCGATGCGGTTGTCGACGATGTTGGAGACGACGCCGAGGAACACACCCTCGAACGCGGCGTACGTCAGGATCAGCGCGGGCGAGGCCTTGCGCTTGAAGGACTGCACGAACGCCAGGACCATGCCGATCAGCGCGGCGCCGATACCGATGCCGTAGCTACGGCTGATGTTGGCGTCGTCGATCGGCAGCAGGGCCCACGAGAGCGCCGCGGTGAGGATGAGCACACCGAGCGTGCTCGCCGTGCGCAGGACGACGTCGTCGATGGTCATCCGGCCGGTGGTGGCCGGTGCCTGCGGCGGCGCGCCGTACTGCAGGTCCTGCTGGGCGTAAGGGTTCTGCGCGTACGGGTTCTGCGCGTACTGGTCGCCCGTCGGCTGCGCGTACGGGTTGCCCTGCGTGGCGACAGCGGGACCCCCGGCCTGCGGCGCGGTGTTGAAGCCCGCGTAGCCGTTGTCGCGGCTGAACCCCCGTCGCGAGAAGACCGGGTTTCTGCTCCTCATTTCACTCCTCCATGGCCACACGTCGTGGCCTTGGCTCAAGAGTAATAGGTAGGCAAAGGAATGACCCTACTGCTTGGGGAGGATCTTTCCCTCGTCGTGCTGCGCAACACGCTACGCGGCTTGGTGATTCCCCTCACCGGAGGGGGTCACTCCCGGCTCAGCCGAACGGGAAGCCCGTGTAGGCCTCCGCCAGGTCCGTCTCGGCCGCGCGGGACGAGGCGATCCGCTCCAGCCGGGCGAGCTGGAGCCGGTCCTCGAAGGCCGTCGCGCCGGGGGCGCGGTGCAGAAGGGTCGTCAGGTCGTAGGAGAACCGCTCGGCCTGCCATACGCGGCGCAGGCAGGTCGCGGAGTAGGCGTCGAGCAGCTCCGGCGAGCCGGTCTCCTGTTGGTGCGTCAGGGCCCGTGCGAAGGTCACGACGTCGCCGACTGCGAGGTTCAGGCCCTTGGCCCCTGTCGGGGGGACGATGTGTGCCGCGTCGCCGGCGAGGAAGAGGCGGCCGTGGCGCATGGGCTCGTGGACGTAGGAGCGCATGGGCGTGACCGACTTCTGGGTGATCGGGCCGCGCTCCAGGCGCCAGTCGTCGTCGGTCTCGAACCGGCGCTCCAGCTCGTCCCAGATCTCCTCGTCGCTCCACGTCCCGGCATCGGTGCCGTCGCGCACCTGGAGGTAGAGGCGGGAGACGAAGGATTCGATGGGGGGCGACGCGACTTCCTCGGAAGGGTTGCGGGTGACGGGCGGGCGCATGGAGAGCAGGGCGAAGCCGCGGTCGTGGCGGGCGTAGACGAGCTCGTCGTGCGAGGGCGGCACGTCGGCGAGGATGCCCAGCCAGCCGAAGGGGTACGTCCGTTCGAAGACTTGGGCGAGTCCGGCCGGGATCGCCTTGCGGGCCACGCCCCAGAAACCGTCGCAGCCGACGACGTAGGAGCACTCCAGGACGTCCTCGCGGCCCTCGTGCCGGAAGCGGATCCGCGGGGCGTCGGTGCCGGCGTCCTCCACGGCCAGCGCCTCCGCCTCGAAGAGCAGGGGGCCGCCGTCCCGGAGCTGGAGGGCGATGAGGTCCTTGCACACCTCGGTCTGGGCGTAGACCGTCACGGACCGGCCGCCGGTGAGCGCGCGGAAGTCCACGCGGTGGCGCCTGCGGTCGAAGCGCAGCTCGATGCCGTCGTGGCGCAGCCCCTCGCGGTCCATGCGCTCCCCGGCGCCGGCCGCGCGCAGTACGTCCGTCGTGCCCTGCTCCAGGATCCCGGCGCGCTGCCGCCGTTCGACGTAGGAGCGGTCGCGGCTCTCCAGGACGACCGCGTCGATGCCCGCGTTGTGGAGCAGCCGGGCGAGGAGGAGGCCGGCGGGGCCCGCTCCGATGATGCCGACGGTGGTGCGCATCGGACGACCTCTTCTCATCCGTTCGTCAGGTGAAATTTCTTTCACCATGTGCATGTGAGTCTCCGACGGCATGCGGCCGCTGTCAACGGGCGCGCCGTGAACTCTTCAATGGACCACGCAGGGATCGGAAGGTGCCCGGAGCCGGACTCGAACCGGCACGCCCGCGAAGGGGCAGCGAGGTTTAAGCTCGCCGTGTCTGCATTCCACCATCCGGGCAGGCCGTGGGCTCCGCATCGAGGTTCCGAGACTATCCGGAGAGGTCCCCCGAACAGCGGAAGCGTGGACCGATGTTGTCTTATTTTATTGACGTCTGAGGGTGCATCAGCACACGGAACACGCCATCCGCACTTGCCAATAGCCTTCCCTGCGCCGGTCGGCCGCGCATGCGGAATGACGGAATTTCACCGCCCGAACGAGGGCACTCCACCTGTTCTCGACACCCGGACGCGTCGGTTCCCGACACGGGGGCCCCTCAGGGGTGTTCGTCATCCCCAGGTATGACACCGCTCCGCGCGGTCAGACCCGAGTCGGCCTTCGGAACCAGAACTACGGGTGACTACACGCCGCCGTGGGACCCGGACGATGGAACACGTCCTTCCCCCTGCACAGCCGTTCGACAGGAGAGCCATCCCGTGACCACCGCTTCCCTCACCGACCGGGCCACCACCGCGGCCGCGCGCGCCACGGATCTCTCGAAGATCTACGGGCAGGGTGAGACCCAGGTGGTCGCCCTGGACCGCGTCTCCGTGGACTTCCGGCAGGCCGAGTTCACCGCGATCATGGGCCCCTCCGGCTCCGGCAAGTCCACCCTGATGCACTGCGTGGCCGGCCTCGACTCCTTCTCCTCCGGGTCGGTGCGCATCGGTGACACCGAGCTCGGCTCCCTGAAGGACAAGCAGCTGACCAAGCTGCGCCGGGACAAGATCGGCTTCATCTTCCAGGCGTTCAACCTGCTGCCCACGCTGACCGCCCTGGAGAACATCACCCTTCCGATGGACATCGCGGGCCGCAAGCCGGACAAGCAGTGGCTGGATTCCGTCATCCGGATGGTCGGCCTGGCGGACCGGCTCGGCCACCGGCCGTCCCAGCTGTCCGGCGGTCAGCAGCAACGCGTCGCCGTGGCCCGGGCGCTGGCCTCCCGGCCGGAGATCATCTTCGGGGACGAGCCCACCGGAAACCTCGACTCGCGCTCCGGCGCCGAGGTGCTGGGCTTCCTGCGCAACTCCGTGCGGGAGCTGGGCCAGACGGTGGTGATGGTGACGCACGACCCGGTGGCCGCGGCCTACGCGGACCGGGTGATCTTCCTGGCGGACGGCCGGATCGTCGACGAGGTGTACGGGCCGACGGCCGACTCCGTGCTCGACCGCATGAAGGCGTTCGACGCCAAGGGCCGTACGAGCTGACGCCCCCTCACCGACGCCCCGGCCCGAACCGACTGGACTGAGAAAACCCATGTTCCGTACCGCCTTGCGCAACGTGCTCGCGCACAAGGCCCGGCTCCTGATGACCGTACTCGCCGTGATGCTCGGCGTGGCCTTCGTGTCGGGGACCCTGGTCTTCACCAACACCATCTCCGACGCCTACCAGAAGAGCTCCGCCAAGGGCTTCGACCAGGTCGACGTCGCCATGACCTCGGACTACCAGGACGCCGAGGGCGACAAGGTCGGAAAGCTCCACGAGCTGACCCGGGCCACCCTCGACAAGAGCGAGCGGGTGCCCGGAGCCGCGTCCGCGATCGGCGTGGTGCAGAACTTCACCGCCATCGCCGACAAGGACGGCAAGCTGATCGGCGAGGGCTTCCAGTCGCAGGGCGGCAACTACTGGGGCACCAAGGACCCCCGTTACCCGCTCGTCAGCGGGCACGCTCCCAAGGGCGAGCACCAGATCCTCATCGACTCCGCGACGGCGAAGCGCGCCGGCTACGAGGTCGGCGACACCGTGCGGATGTCCGTCGACGGGCCGGTCCTGACGCCGAAGATCACCGGCATCTTCACCACCGACGACGGCAACGTCGCGGCCGGCGGCAGCCTCACCCTGTTCGACACGGCGACCGCCCAGAAGCTGCTGGGCAAGCCGGGCGTGTACGACGAGATCGACGTCAAGGCCAAGCCGGGCGTCTCCCAGGCCGCGCTGAAGGCGGAGCTGGACAAGGCACTGCCCGAGGGCACCGTCTCCACCACCACCGGAAAGCAGCTCGCCGACGACCAGGCGGAGATGATCTCCCGGTCGATGAGCGGCATGCAGACGGCCCTGCTGGTCTTCGCCGGCATCGCCCTGTTCGTCGGCACGTTCATCATCGCCAACACCTTCACCATGCTGGTCGCCCAGCGCACCAAGGAGCTGGCGCTGATGCGTGCGGTCGGTGCCTCACGCCGGCAGGTGACGCGCTCGGTGCTCATCGAGGCGTTCGTGGTCGGCCTGGTCGCCGCCGTGACCGGTCTGGTCGCGGGCATCGGCATCGGGGCCGGACTGCGCTCCCTGATGGGCACGTTCGACGCGGCCGTGCCCGACGGTCCGCTGGTCATCACGCCCGGCACGATCGGCGCCGCGCTCGCGGTCGGCGTTCTGGTCACCATGCTGGCGGCGTGGCTGCCCGGCCGCCGGGCCGCGAAGATCCCGCCGGTGGCGGCCATGAGCAGCGTGCACGCCAAGGCCACGACCAAGTCGCTGGTGCTGCGCAACACGCTGGGCGCGCTGGTCTCGGCCGCGGGCATCGCGGTGGTCCTCGTCGCCACGACCATGGACGGCTCGGACGGCCAGATGCCGATGGGCTTCGGCGCGGTGCTGCTGATCATCGGCGTGTTCATCCTGACCCCGCTGCTGTCCCGCCCGCTGATCGCCGCCGCCGCGCCGCTGCTGCGCGCCTTCGGCATCTCCGGCAAGCTGGCCCGGCAGAACTCGGTGCGCAACCCGCGCCGTACGGCCGCCACCGCCTCCGCGCTGATGATCGGCCTGACCCTGATCACCGGCATGACGGTGATGGCGGGCAGTCTCCAGCAGGCGATCGAGAAGATGGCGTCGGCGTCGATCAAGGCCGACTACGTGGTGTCCATGGCGAACGGCAACCCGCTGTCGCCGGACGTCGAGAAGAAGCTGAAGCAGGCCGACGGCGTCACCGCCACCAGCCCGATGCTCAACGCCGAAACCCGGATCGGCGGCCAGAGCGAGTACGTGACCGGCGTGAACGGCGCGGCGATCCGCGACCTGGTCGGCCCGGAGGTCGACGAGGGGTCCTTCGAGGTCGGCGGGTCTCAGGTCGCCGTGGACAGCGAGACCGCCAAGTCCTACGGCTGGAAGACCGGTTCCGCCTTCACCGTCGCCTTCGCGGACGGCAAGAAGCAGAAGCTCACGGTGGCCGGGACCTACGAGAGCAACGACTTCCTGGGCGGCATCCTGCTCGACGAGAAGACCCTCGCCCCGCACGAGTCGGACCCGTACAACATGAAGGTCATGGTGAAGACCTCCGACGGCACGTCCGGCGCGGTGCAGGACAAGCTGGAGAAGGCCCTCGGCACCAACCCGGCCGTCAAGGTCCAGTCCAAGGACGACATCTCCAACGAGATCGCGCAGATGTTCACGCTGATGCTGAACATGGTCTACGGCCTGCTCGCGATGGCGGTGATCGTGGCGGTCCTCGGCGTCATCAACACCCTGGCCATGTCCGTCTTCGAGCGCTCGCAGGAGATCGGCATGCTCCGCGCGATCGGCCTGGACCGCAAGGGGATCAAGCGGATGGTCCGCATCGAGTCCCTGGTGATCTCCCTGTTCGGCGCGGTGCTGGGCATCGGCCTGGGCGTGTTCTTCGGCTGGGCGGCCGGTGAACTGCTGGCCTCGAGGATGGCGACCTACGAGCTGGTCCTGCCGTGGGCGCGGATGGGTGTCTTCCTGCTGCTGGCCGCGACGGTGGGCGTCCTCGCGGCGCTGTGGCCGGCCCGGCGTGCGGCGCGGCTGAACATGCTGGAGGCCATCAAGGCGGAGTAGCGGGACGCGCGAAGGGCCCCTTTCCCACGGGTGGGAGAGGGGCCCTTCGCGTTGTCAGTTCCAGGTGCGGGCGCGCAGCGGCATGTCCGACGTCCCGGACTCTCGAGTGCGCACGGCGAGGACCTGGTTGACGCCGATGCGGTTGCGTTCGAAGGCCAGGGCGGAGGCGGCCATGTACAGGCGCCAGACGCGGGCGCGGCCGGGGCCGGCCAGCCGGGCCGCGCGCTGCCAGTCGGCCTCCAGGCGCTCGACCCAGCGGCGCAGCGTGAGGGCGTAGTGCTCGCGGATCGCCTCGACGTCGCGCACCTCGAACCCGGCGCGCTCCAGTTGGGCCACCGTGGCGCCGATCGGCTGGAGCTCGCCGTCGGGGAAGACGTAGGAGTCGATGAAGGGGTCGACGCTGTACGTCGTCTCGTCCCCCTGCGGGCGGCGGGCGATCTGGTGGTTCAGGAGCCTCCCGCCGGGCTTGAGCAGGTCGTACAGGTCGGCGGCGTACTCTAGGTACCGGTCGGCGCCGACGTGTTCGGCCATGCCGATGGAGGAGATCGCGTCGTAGGGCCCGTCGCGGACGTCGCGGTAGTCCTGGACGCGGATCTCGACCTTGTCGGTGAGGCCCTCGTCGGCGACGCGCTTGCGGGCGTAGGCGGCCTGCTCCTGGGAGAGCGTGACGCCGACGACGCGCACGCCGTGCTCGCGGGCCGCGTGGATGGCCATCGAGCCCCAGCCGCAGCCGACGTCGAGCAGCCGCAGGCCGGGGCTCAGGCCGAGCTTGCGGCAGACGAGTTCGAGCTTGTCCCGCTGGGCCTGTTCGAGGGTGCTGTCCGGGGCGGGCCAGTAGGCGCAGGAGTACACCATGGACGGGCCGAGGACGATCTCGTAGAAGTCGTTGCCGACGTCGTAGTGGTGGCTGATGGCGCGTCGGTCGGTGCGCTTGGTGTGCAGGTGGCGGCGGGGGCTGCGGGCTTCCTCGCGGGGCGGGGCGGGTGGCAGCGGGAGTCCGGCGAGCTTGACCAGGCCGCGGACGGCGGCGCGGACCTCGGGGTCGCGCAGGGCCTGGGCGAGGGTGCGGGCGTCCTCACCGCGCTCCCAGATGAGACCGGCCATCAGGTCGAGGGTCGCGTAGAGGTCACCTTCGATGTCGAGGTCGCCCGCCACCCAGGCGCGGGCCAGGCCCAGTTCGCCCGGCTTCCACAGCAGGCGACGCAGCGCGCGTCGGTTGCGTACGACCAGGGTCGGCGCGCCCGGCGGACCGGACTGCGAACCGTCCCAGGCGCGGATGCGCACCGGGAGCGGTGCTCCCAGCAACTGTGTGAAGAGGCCCTGCAGCCGCGGCGCGGCGTCTGCCATGGTGTACACCTCCGTGACGGGAATCCCGGAATGTCCGACACCACGTAAACACCTGCGGGGCTCCGGCGCAGTCCCCGGCACGCGTCATGACTGGGCAAAACCGCCGCTTCGGCCGCCCGGACGCGGCTCCCTGACGGGCCGGCGGACCTGGACGCGCCACTCAGTGGACTCGGACCCGCTGAAGGGCCCGGGCGCGCCGAAGGGCCTCCCGCACCACGGATGGCGGGAGGCCCTTCGTCAGGCAGATGACCGACCGGAGGTCAGGAGGCCTTGGCCTTCTCCTCGGTCTTCTCCTTCGGCGCGGCGGCGACCGGGGCCGGCTTGGCGGCCTCGTAGAACTCCTCGCGCGGCGTCTCGATGGCGCCGAGCGAGACGACCTCGCGCTTGAGGAACATGCCGAGGGTCCAGTCGGCGAAGACGCGGATCTTGCGGTTCCAGGTCGGCATCGCCATGCCGTGGTAGCCACGGTGCATGTACCAGGCGAGGCGGCCCTTGAGCTTGATCTTCACCTTGCCCATGACGATCATCGCGACGCCCTTGTGGAGGCCGAGACCGGCCACCGCGCCCTTGTTGGCGTGCGCGTAGTCCTTCTGCGGGAAGCCCCGCATGCCGGACACCACGTTGTCGCCGAGGACCCGGGCCTGGCGCAGCGCGTGCTGGGCGTTCGGCGGGCACCAGGCGTTCTCGTTGCCCGCCTTGCGGCCGACGAGGTCCGGGACCTGGGCGTTGTCGCCGGCGGCCCAGATGTAGTCGGTGCCCTTGACCTGGAGGGTCGGCTCGCAGTCGACGTGACCGCGGGGGCCCAGCGGCAGGCCGTAGCGGGCCAGGGCCGGGTTGGGCTTGACGCCGGCGGTCCAGACGATGGTGCTGGAGTCGACCTCGAGGCCGTTCTTCAGCACCACGTGGCCGTCGACGCAGGAGTCCATGGAGGTGGACAGGTAGACCTCGACGCCGCGGCCCTCGAGGTGCTCCTTGCCGTACTTGCCGAGCTTGGGACCGACCTCGGGGAGGATCTTGTCGGCGGCGTCGACCAGGATGAAGCGCATGTCCTCACGGGACACGTTCTTGTAGTACTTCGAGGCGTCCCGGGCCATGTCCTCGACCTCGCCGATGGTCTCCGCACCGGCGAAACCGCCGCCCACGAAGACGAAGGTGAGCGCCTTGCGGCGGATCTCCTCGTCGGTGGTGGAGTCGGCCTTGTCGAGCTGCTCGAGGACGTGGTTGCGCAGGCCGATGGCCTCCTCGACGCCCTTCATGCCGATGCCCTGCTCCGCGAGGCCGGGGATCGGGAAGGTGCGGGAGACCGCGCCGAGCGCGATCACCAGGTAGTCGAAGGGCAGCTCGTAGGCCTCGCCGACCAGCGGGGAGACCGTGGCGACCTTGCGGTCCTGGTCGATGGTGGTGACCCGGCCGGTGAGAACCTCCGCCTTGGGCAGCACGCGTCGCAGCGGGACGACGACATGGCGCGGGGAGATGTTGCCGGCGGCGGCTTCGGGGAGGAAGGGCTGGTAGGTCATGTACGACCGGGGGTCGACGACCGTGACGGTCGCCTCGCCGTAGCGCATCTTCTTCTGGATGCGCCGAGCTGCGTACAGGCCTACGTACCCACCGCCTACTACGAGGATCCTGGGACGCTCCGTGGTGCTCATGCCATCGAGTATCCACCCGTCTCAGGGGGGTAGCTCGTGCGCCCCTTCACAAGCTCGGGTGGGGTGTGTGTTATCCTCCGCCGGCCCGCGTGATCCACGTCATGGTGACAACCGGGCTCCTTTATGCACCCCGGAGCGTTGTCAATGCCGCGTGAGCTGCCTCTCTGTGCTGCGGGAGCCTTCGTGAGGCATTCCCCGAGCGCCACTTCGAGCAGCTTCCCGACCCCCTCCATACCATGCTTCTGAACATGTTCAAAGGACTGTTCAGCCCCCGGACGGGCCAACGGGGCCCCTCTCATCGCCCGGGAGGACCGAATTCCTTGTGAAGAACTTCACGAACTTTCCCGAGCCCAGGTCGCCCAAGGCCCTGCCCTGACCGCTCACTCGTGGCTCCCGGCGCTCAACGGAGGCCGTGACCAGCACGATTCACGGCGAGGTGATCCACCCGGCGCTCCGGCGGGTGCCGGCGAAGGTCCCCTGTCGGCACCCGCAGAGCCCCGTGGCGCGGCGCCCCTACCGGCGGCGGTCCGGGCCCATGCCGTCCGGGTCGTCGTCGATCTCCTCGGCGCTGCCCTCGATGCGCTCCTTGCGCACCTTCCCGCGGACGGTCTCCTGCTCGGTGTGCTCCTCCGCGGTCAGACGCACCCGCTCCACCGGCACGGTCTCGGTCTCGGTCACCGGCCGCTCCTCGTGGAGCACCACCTCGTGCTCCGCCTCGCCGATCTCCTGCCCGGACATCGCGGCGTCCCGGTTGGCATCCGTGATGGGCTCCCTCTCGACGCGCACCTCTTCGTGCCGCAGCGGGACCGTGGTCTCCACTTCCTCGGTGACGACGTACTTGCGCAGCCGGGCGCGGCCCGTCTCGCGACGCTCGACACCGACGTGCATCCGCTCCTCGGAACGCGTCATCGCGTCGTCGTCCGCATCCCTGCGCGCATCGGCGGCCGTACCGGACGTACCCGCCGAGCCCGTGGCTCCGGGGGCTCCGGGGGCTCCGGGGGCTCCGGCAGTTCCGGCAGCACCGGCAGTTCCGGCGGCACCCGCAGCTCCGGCGGCACCTGCCGCACCGGTCCCGCCCTGGTGGGCCCAGCCGCCCTCACCGGGCTGATTGGCACGGGACCAGGACTCGTCCCAGTCCATGCCGTAGTGCTCGTAGAGCCGGTGCTCCTCTTCCTCCGAGAGGTGGCCACCGCTGTCGACGTCGACGCGCGGTGCGTCCTTGACCATGCTCTTGGAGTACGGCACCTCCGTGTGATCCTCGACCACCGTCGCGTCACGGATGGGCACGAACGACTCGCTGCTGCCGAACAGCCCCGTCTTCACCGACACCCACTCCGGGCGCCCCGTCGCGTCGTCGAGGAAGACATGCTTGGCCTCGCCGATCTTCTTGCCGCCCTCGTCGAGGACCGTGTGGTCCAGCACGGTCGCTATCTGCTCTCTGGTGATCATGGTTGGTCTCACCCTTCTCGTGGAGATGCTCTCCGCTCGGGTGCACCATCACAAAAAGGGTGAAACGGACCATAGGCAACAAAGAGCGCATACTTTTCGTAAGTTGCTTACGCCACTTCAGTGCACTGCCGTCACGCCACCGACCACGCGATGCCGTCGAGGATCGCGCACGAACGAACGCGCTTCCCCTACGGACGGATGCGCCGTGTACACGCCGATGCGTACACTTACTTCATGACTGAAAACACCGTGACTGTACGGGAAGCCCGCGCACACCTCGCCGATCACATCAACCGGGCCGAGGAAGGTGTCCCGACCGTCATCACGCGCAACGGCGCACCGGTGGCGGCCGTGGTCCCGATCTCGGACTTCGAAGCGTTGGAGGAAGCCGCCGACGTGATGTTGGCGCGCGAGGCCGAAGCTGTGCTGGCCGAGGGCGGCACCACCGTGACGATGGCGGAACTGCTGGCGGATCTGTTCACCGAGCAGGACGGCGAGGCGGCGTGAAGTACGCCTTCCGGTTCACCACCGCGGCACAGCGTCAGCTTCGGGCCATCAGCCGACCCGACGCCATGCGCATCCTGACCGCGTTGACCGCACTCGGTGACGATCCGTACGGGCAAGACGCCGACGTCAAGAGGCTCACCGGCCCGTCGGGCCTCTACCGACTCAGGGTCGGTAGCTACCGGGTCGCCTACCAGATCAACGATGGTGAACTCGTCGTCCTCGTGGTCAAGGTGGGCGACCGGCGGGACGTCTACCGCAACCTGTGACGCCCCGCCCGGCACCGTCTCAGCGCGCCTCGACGGCGCAACTCCAAGCGATGCCGTCGAGGATGTCGTGCTCGCTCACGACGACCTCCTGCGCGCCGATCCGCTCCATGATCGACAGGAGCACGAGGGCACCCGCCCCGATCACGTCGACCCGGCCCGGGTGCATGGACGGGACGGCCGCGCGCTCGGCGTGGGTGGAGCGCAGCAGCCACTCGGTGATCTCCCGGACCTTCTCGTGGGAGACGCGGGAGTGGTGGATGGCCTCGGAGTCGTACTCGGGCAGCTCCTGCGCGATCGCCGACACGGTCGTCACGGAGCCGGCCAGGCCGACCAGCGTGCGCGCCTCGCGCAGCGGCACCGTCTGCTCGGCGAGGTCGAGCGCGGCCTCGATGTCGGCCCGCATCGCCGCGATCTGCTCCTCGGAGGGCGGGTCGCTCACCACCCCGTCCCGGACCAGGTGCCGCTCGGTCATGCGGACGCAGCCGACGTCCACCGAGCGGGCCGCCCGGACCCGGTCGTCGCCCACGACGAACTCGGTCGAGCCGCCGCCGATGTCCACGACCAGGTAGGGCTTCGGAAGGTGGTCGCCCCCGGCGAGTTCCTTGGTGGCGCCGGTGAAGGAGAACGCGGCCTCCTGGTCCCCGGAGATCACCTCGGGCTCGACGCCCAGGATGTCCAGCACGCCGCGCACGAACTCGTCCCGGTTCTCGGCGTCCCGGGTGGCGGACGTCGCCACGAACCGCAGCCGCTCCGCCCCGTGCTCCTTGATGATCGCGGCGTACTCGCGGCACGCCGCGAAGGTCCGCTGGAGCGCCTCGGGGGCGAGCCGGCCGGTGCGGTCGACACCCTGCCCGAGCCGCACGATCGTCATCCGGCGGTCCAGGTCGACCAGCTCACCGGTGGCGCCCGCGCCGGAGGCGCCAGTGGCGTCAGCGACCAGGAGCCGGATGGAGTTCGTACCGCAGTCCACGGCGGCGACACGGGTCACTGGGCGTCCTCCTCGGCGGTCGTCACACAGGCGCCCTTGCGCCACCACTCGGGCAGCATGGCCAGAGCCTCGTCGCCCAGCGGGTTCACGCCCGGCCCCGCGGCCAGCGAGTGGGCCACCAGGACGTGCAGGCACTTCACCCGGTCCGGCATGCCGCCCGCGCTCGGGAAGTTCCTGAGCTCCTCGATCTCGTCACGCCGCCGGATGTAGTCCTCGTGCGCGGCCCGGTAGGCCGCCGCGAGCTCCGGGTCCGAGGCCAGCCGCTCGGTCATCTCCTTCATCACGCCGTTGGCCTCCAGCGTGCCGATGGCCGAGTTCGCCTTCGGGCACGTCAGGTAGTAGAGCGTGGGGAACGGCGTGCCGTCCGGCAGCCGCGGGGCCGTCTCGACGACGTCGGGCTGTCCGCACGGGCAGCGGTGCGCGATCGCGCGCAGACCGCGCGGGGGCCGACCGAGCTGCTGCTTGAAGGCCTCGACGTCGGCGTCGGTGGGCTCGGTGCGCGGGGTGGTCGGCGGGGGCGTTTCCATGACTGTCTTCAGGCTGTCTTTCTCTGGGTTCAGGTCACTGAGCGGGACTCGGGTCACCGGCCGGCGGCGTCGGCCTTGTCGACCCCGTCCCACACGTTCGAGTACCAGGGGCGGTCGGCCGCCCCGAGGTCGGTGCGCGACTGCTTCGCCGCGTGCGGGTCGACGACGATGAAGCCCGTCTCCCCCGGCATGACGTAGTGCAACCGCTGCCGGATCTGCTGCTCGGCGTACGCGTCGTCCTGCCAGCGCGCCTTCAGGTCGCGCAGCCGTTCGACGCGCTCGCGGGCCTGCTGCTGTTCACGCTGGAGGTCGTCGATCTCGGCGCGCTGCGAGACGTACTCCCGCATCGGGTAGGCCAGGGCCACGATCAGCGAGCACAGCACGAGGGCGAGCAGCGCGGCCCGGCCGGTCAGCCGCGAGCGGCGGGCCTGGCGCTTGGTCTGGGAACGGTAGACCCGGGCCGCGGTCTGCTCACCGAGCAGCCGGATCCTGGTCGCGGTGGAGAACCGGTCCCGGTCCTTCACGGCCATCTGTCCGCCTCCCGCTCCACCGTCATACGCGCGTACGTCCCCGGACACGGTACGGGACCGAGTACGGGGACGTACGTACGACGCTGCCTCTTGTGGCCGGGGTCAGCCCTTGAAGCGCGGGAAGGCGCTGCGGCCGGCGTAGACCGCGGCGTCGTCGAGGATCTCCTCGATGCGCAGCAGCTGGTTGTACTTGGCGACGCGCTCGGAGCGGGCCGGGGCGCCGGTCTTGATCTGGCCGCAGTTGGTGGCGACGGCCAGATCGGCGATGGTGACGTCCTCGGTCTCGCCGGAGCGGTGCGACATCATGCACTTGAAGCCGTTGCGCTGGGCCAGCTCGACGGCGTCCAGGGTCTCGGTGAGCGAGCCGATCTGGTTGACCTTGACCAGGAGCGCGTTGGCCGCGCCCTCCTCGATGCCGCGGGCGAGGCGCTCGGGGTTGGTGACGAACAGGTCGTCGCCGACGAGCTGGACCTTGTCACCGAGCTTGGCGGTGATGGTCTTCCAGCCCTCCCAGTCGTCCTCGAACAGCGGGTCCTCGATGGAGACGAGCGGGTACGCGTCGACGAGCTCCGCGTAGTACTCGGTCATCTCGGCCGCCGAGCGCTGCTTGCCCTCGAAGGTGTAGACGCCGTCCTTGTAGAACTCGGAGGCGGCCACGTCGAGCGCCAGGGCGATCTGCTCGCCGGGGGTGTAGCCGGCCTCGTTGATCGCCTCGAGGATGAGGTCGAGGGCCTCGCGGTTGGAGCCGAGGTTCGGGGCGAAGCCACCCTCGTCGCCGAGACCTGTGGCCAGGCCCTTGCTCTTCAGGACCTTCTTCAGCGTGTGGTAGACCTCGGCACCCCAGCGCAGGGCCTCGGAGAAGGACTCCGCGCCGATCGGGGCGATCATGAACTCCTGGATGTCCACGTTGGAGTCGGCGTGCGAGCCGCCGTTCAGGATGTTCATCATCGGCACCGGCAGCAGGTGCGCGTTGGGGCCGCCCAGGTAGCGGAACAGCGGCAGGTCGCTGGCCTCGGAGGCGGCGTGGGCGACGGCGAGCGAGACGCCGAGGATGGCGTTGGCGCCGAGGGAGCCCTTGTTGTCGGTGGCGTCCAGGTCGAACATCGCCTGGTCGATCAGGCGCTGCTCGGTGGCGTCATAGCCGACCAGCTCCGGGCCGATCTGCTCGATGACCGCGAGGACGGCTTTCTCCACACCCTTGCCGAGGTAGCGGTTCGAGTCGCCGTCGCGGAGCTCGATGGCCTCGAAGGCGCCCGTGGAGGCGCCGGACGGGACGGCGGCACGACCGGTGCTGCCGTCGTCGAGGCCGACCTCGACCTCGACCGTGGGGTTGCCTCGGGAGTCCAGGATTTCCCGGGCTACGACGACGTCGATGGACGGCACGAGCATCTCCTTCTTATGTGACGCGGTGACGCGGGTCGCGTGGACCCGGCGAGGTGCGGGCCCGGTGGCTCGCGACATGAGCCTAACCGGCTCGGGACGATCGGCCACCGGGTCGCCCACCCCATGGACAGAACCGAGAGTAAATTGTTTCCGAACGGAACAAAGCCGGTTGCCGAAAAACCCCGCCCCGGTGCGTACGGGGGATGACGCACCGGGACGGGGAGCCTGTGGACCCTGGGCGGGTCCGGGCGGGCCGGAACCCTGGCGGGTCCGGTGAGCCGCTGCTTACTTCAGGTGCAGCTGCTGGCCCGTGTAGATGAGGTCGGCATCGTCGATGATGTCCTTGTTCAGCTGGTAGAGCTTCTCCCAGCCGCCCTTGACCTTCTTGTCCTCGGCGATCGAGCTGAGGGTGTCACCCTTGACGACCTTGTACTCGCCGTCGCCCTTCTTGACCTTCTTGCCGGTCGGGGTGGTGACGGTCTTCTTGGCCTCCGGGCGCTCGTCGGAGCGGGAGGCCGGCTGCTGGGTCTCACGGGACTCGGTGCTCTGCTGCTGGCTCTGCGAGGAGCTGCCCGAGTCGTTCGTGGAGCCGCCGCCGGTGTAACCGGCGCTCGACAGGCCCTTGCCGCAGACCGGCCAGGCGCCCTTGCCCTGACCCGCGAGAACCTTCTCGCCGATCTCGATCTGCTGCTCCTTGGTGGCCTGGTCGGCGGTGGCGGCGTACTTGGTGCCGCCGTAGCCGGCCCAGGTGGAGGCGGAGAACTGCAGACCGCCGTAGTAGCCGTTGCCGGTGTTGATGGACCAGTTGCCGCCGGCCTCGCACTGGGCGACGGCGTCCCACTCGGAGGAGGTGGCGGCGGAGGCGTTGCCGGCCGCCATCAGCGGGGCGGCGACGGCGGCACCGGTGACACCGGCGATGGCGATGGCCCGAGAGGCCTTGGACGGACGGCGGTGCGTGCCCTTGCCGGAAAACAGCATGGTGGATCCCCTCACCGACGCCTGCGAGGTGAGCTGTCGGGTTCGGGCCGGTTGAGTTGCCCGGCCGCGCCCCTCCCGGGACACGGCTTCACCCCAAGCCCTTCCGGCACAACTGTCCGGTCGGGCACCTACCTTGGGTCCCCCGCTCCTGCCTACGGCGCTTGACGCGACGACTGTTCCCGTACGGCCGCTGGCAGGATTCGGCGTTGCGGCAGCCGGGGCTCGCGGTGACGAGCGGTCACGACCGTAGACACGCGATCCACGGAATCTCAAAGACGATCAAGGCTTCTGAGATCTATCTCTCACGGGCCCCAAACAGGACATTCGCCGCGAAATATGACGCGAACTCGCGCGGTTTCGGGGCGACTTCCGCCCCCGTTTCCGCACTGCCCGAACGGCTACTTCTCGTCCCCTTCGCCCTCCACCGTGAGCTTCTGACCGGGCTGGATGAGGTTCGGGTCGGTACCGACGGCCTTCTCGTTGCCCACGTAGAGCGCGTGCCATCCGCCGCTGACGTCAAGGGAGTCGGCGATGGACCAGAGGCTGTCGCCGACTCCCACGATGTAATCGCCCTGGACGGCGTCACCGGAGCCCTCTTCGGAGCCCTCGTCACCGCCCGAGGCGTGACGGCCCGTGGACTCGTCCGCACGGCCGCTGTCGGACGGGAGGGATTCGTCGGCACTGGGGCCGCGATGGCGGCCGGAGCCGGTGTCGGTCAGCGCCGAGGATTCGTCACCCTGCCGCGCGTTGCCGGCCTCGCCGCTCTCCGGAGTGGCCGACGGAGAACCACCGGACCCCTGGTCCCGCGACGCGGAGTCAGCGGATTCAGACGACTTGTCCGACTTAGTCTTTTCATCCTCCGTGTCCGACGACGTGTCCGACGGCGTGTCGGACGACGACGGGGACGAGGAAGGGCTCGCGGAGGGCGACGACCCGAGCGAGTCGAGCAGGCCGGGCGAGTCCGTCGGGCCGGACGAGTCGGATGAACCGGACGCGCCGGAGTCCGAGTCCTTGCCCTGCTCGAGCCCGGAGAGCAGTCCGCAGGTGCGCCACGCGCCGACCCCCTGGTCGGCGAGGATTCTCTCGGCCACGGCTATCTGCTGGGAGCGGCTGGCCAGGTCGGCGCTCGCGGCGTAGTCGAGGCCGCCGTGGTTCTCCCAGTCCTCCTGGGACAACTGCAGGCCACCGTAGTAGCCGTTGCCGCTGTTCTGGCTCCACGCGCCGCCGGTTTCGCAGTCCGCGACCCGGTCCCAGGTCGTGCCGTCGGCCGCACTGGCGCCGGAGGCCCCGAGGAGCGGGATCGCGATGGCGGAGCCGGTCACTCCGGCCGCCACGAGGAGAGCCGGAGCCTGGCGGGGGCGACGGTGCCGACCGTTCCCGGAGAGCATACGGAGACCTTTCGCGAGACAGCAGTGACCGACGCGGCGTGATTCCCCGCCGCGTTGATGGGTGAACGTATCGGCAGTCGATCACTTGTCACAAGTTCATGCCGCGCAGATCACGTGAAGATCACAGGTCTGATGTTTCGTCACGTCCAGCCGGTGCTACCGGTGCGAACTCCACCGGCAGCGTGCGCAGCCCCCGCATGATGAGGCCGCCGCGCCACCGCAGCTCGGCCGGATCCGCGGCGAGCCGGAGGTCCGGGAGGCGGGTGAGCAGGGTGGCGAGCGCGGTGTGGCCCTCCAGACGGGCGAGCGGGGCGCCGAGACAGTAGTGGATGCCGTGGCCGTAGCCGAGGTGCTGGTTGTCGCGGCGGGAGAGGTCCAGCACGTCCGGATCGGCGAACCGCTCCGGATCCCGGTCCGCGGCGGCCAGGACCACGAGGACGGGGTCGCCGGCCTCGATGCGCTGCCCGCCGAGGGTGAGGGACTGCGTGGCGAAACGCCAGGTGGCGAGTTCGACCGGGCCGTCGTAGCGGAGGAGTTCCTCGACGCCGGTCTCCAGGAGGCCGGTCTCCCCGGCGGCGAGGGACGCCTGGAGCCGTGTGCGCTGCCCGGGGTGGGTGAGCAGGGCGTAGGTGCCGTTGCCGATCAGGTTCACGGTCGTCTCGAAACCGGCGAACAGCAGGATGAAGGCCATGGCCGCCGCCTCGTTCTCGGTGAGGTGCTCACCGTGGTCGGACGCGCGGATGAGACCGGAGATGAGGTCCTCGCCGGGGGCGGCCTCGGCGGGCAACGCCTCCCGCTTGCGGTGGATGAGGTCGGCGAGGTAGCCGCGCATCTTCTTCACGGACCGCGCGACGCCGCCCCTGGGACCGCCCTGGTGACGGATCATCATGCCCGCCCAGTCGCGGAAGTCGTCCTGGTCCTCGCGCGGGACACCGAGCAGGTCGCAGATGGCGTAGATGGGGAGCGGGAACGCGAACTCGTGGATCAGGTCGGCTGACCCCTTCTCCGCGAACCCGTCGATGAGGGTGTCGGCGAGCTCCTGCACCCGCGGCGCGAACTCGGCGACCCGGCGGGGCGTGAACGCCTTGGACACGAGCCGCCGCAGCCGGGTGTGGTCCGGCGGGTCGATGTTGAGCAGATGCGTCATCAGCTCGGCCTTGCGCTCCCCGGGGATCCCGGTCTTGCCCTTGGCGTGCGCCGGTTCGTCGTGATGCGCGGGGTTCTTGGAGAGCCGGTGGTCGGCGAGCGTCTGCTTGGCGTCGGCGTACCGCGTGACCAGCCAGGCCTCCACACCGCTGGGGAGCCGCGTCTTGTGGACGGGGCTGTGCTCGCGGAGCCAGGCGTAGGCGGGGTAGGGGTCGCTCGCGAACTCCCAGGTGAAGAGGTCGGGAGTGGTCGCGGGTGTGCTGGGCTGGGGCTGGTCGGTCACGGCTCGACGGTATCCGGCTTCCGGGAGCGCTCTTGCCTCGGTCGCGGCTGGGCTGGGCTTTCCTGGGGCTGGCCGTCCGTCTTCCTGACTCCCGGCGCCCAGCGTTCGGCTCATGGCTCCTGGCTTCCGGCTCATGGCTTCTGGCTTCCGGCTTCCGGCTTCCGGCTCATGGCTCCTGGCTCCTGGCTCCTGGCTTCCGGCTCCCGGCTTCCGGCTTCCGGCTTCCGGGAGCCCAGGTCTCCGTCCCCGGGCCGCTCAGCCCTCGGCGTCTCTGATCGCGTCCCGGTACGCGCGGGCCGCCGCTCTCAAAGCCGCCTCCGGGTCGACGCCCTCCGACTCGGCGCGGACGGCCAGGGCCAGGAGGTCGTAGCCGATGCCCTCGACGGGTGGGAGGGGTATGTCCAGGTTCGCCGTGCGGACACGGGAGGCCAGTTTGGCGGCGAGGGCCAGGCCGGGCTGGCCGAGGGGGATGCCCTCGGTGATCGAGGTGCGCTGCTTCTCGACCGCCTTGGTGCGCAGCCAGTGCTCCTTGACCTCCTCGGGGGTGGTGGCCGTCGCGTCGCCGAAGACATGCGGATGGCGGTGAATCAGCTTGGCGACGATGCCGCCGGCCACGTCGTCGATGGAGAAGGGCTCCTCCCCGTCCTCCGGGCGGCCCTCCTCGGCGATGCGGGCGTGGAAGACGACCTGGAGGAGGACGTCACCGAGCTCCTCGCGCAGTTCGTCACGGTCGCCCTCCTCGATCGCCTCGACGAGTTCGTACGCCTCCTCGATGCCGTACTTGGCCAGACCCTCGTGGGTCTGCTGGGAAGACCACGGGCATTCGGCGCGGATGCGGTCCATGACCTGGACCAGATCGAGGAGCCGGGCGCCCGGCAGGTCGTAGGAGGCGGGCAGCAGCTCCAGCTCGGGCATGGCGATACGGCCGGTGCCGGCGAGGCGGGCCAGGCCGTCCGTGAGGACCGGTTCGCCCTCGCCGGTCGCGACCACGACCAGCGTGTGTCCGCCGGCGCAGGCGTCGACCAGCTCCTGGGCGGTCGGGGACGCCTCGGCGACGGGGATCCCCGCCTCGCGCAGGTACGGCAGCTGCGGGTGCGTGCCGTCCGCGCACAGCACCCGGTCGGCCGCGTGCAGTGCCTGCCAGGCGGGCCAGGAGAGCAGGCCGGGGGCGACGCGGTGGCTGGTGGTGAGCAGGACGATGCGGCCGGGGGCGGCTGCCGCGTCGGGGGCGGTCCGCTCGGGGCCCGGGGTGGCTTCGGGGCTGTTGGCGTTCACGGTTCGAAGCTATCCCACGCCGCCGACAGCGCCCGAAGTTGTCCACAGGGTCCGGAGGTCAGGTTGTCCACAGGGCCCCGGCGGCCAGGTTGTCCACAGGGCCCGGAGGTCAGGTTGGGTCCGGTGGTCGGGTTGTCCACAGGGCCCGGCGGTCGGGCGTCCTACATGCCCTGCTGCGTCTGTGCCGCCGTGACGTCCCGTACCCAGGGCGTCTTGGCGTCGGCGCGGCTGCTCTTCTGGACGTCCCAGGTGCCGTAGCGCGGGTTGAGGTCGACGTTCAGGTCCTTGGAAGCGTCGGAGAGTGCCTTCCAGAACTCGGGACGGTCGGTGTTCGTGCCGAGCTTTTCGGCGAGCTTCTGGGCCTCCAGCTGGAGGCGGAGGTTCTCGTCGAGGCGCTGCGGCGGGATGCCGTACTGCTGGAGCCAGGTCGTCTCCAGCGCTTTCGCGCCGCCGGCCTGCTGTTCCAGGCCGGACCGCATCGCCTGGATCTCCTTGCGGGAGACCCTCACTCCGGCGTTCTCGGCGGCGCGGTGCAGCACCCGGTCGAGGACCATGGTGTGCAGGGTGTCGCGGGTGAGGGTGCCGGTCCTGGCGATGGCCTGCTGGTACTGCGCCTCGTCCCGTACGGCCGCCCGCTGGGCCGCGCGAACCTCGCCGACCCTCTCGTCCAGCTGCGAGACGGTGATCCGCTGGCCGCCCACCACGGCTGCCGCGCCAGGATGCGCGTCGTTCCCGCAGGCGGTGAGAAGGGGCGCCGCGGCGGCGATCGCGGCGGTGAGGACGAGCGCGGTGCGACGGCGGCGGTGCAAGGAAACCTCCCGAGGAGATTGTGCGACGGTGCACAAGGTCTTGCGATGATCGATGGTAGGCAGTGGCCAAGCTCTGGCCAACCCATTCGACCAACGATTCACCGGGACTTCCGGCACCGCCGCGTCTAACTCCGGGCGGCCGTCAGCCGCGGACCTGCCCCAGCCAGTGCAGCGTCCTGCGGATCTCCACACCGAGCGGGTGCCCGGGGCCGTGGGTGCGCTCCACGTCGTGCAGCAGCCGGGCGAGGGTGTCGTGGGCGGCACCGCGGTCCCCGAGGGCGAGCTGGAGGTGCCCGATCCGGCGGCGGACGTCGTGCGCGAGCTCGGGTCCGCCGGCGGCGACGTACTGGTTCTCGTAGTACGGCAGGACCGCCCGGTACTCGGCGAGCGCCGCGGCCGGTTCGCCCAGCTGTTCGAGGCACTGGGCGGCCTCGTAGCGGTGGCGCAGGGCCTGTGGGTCGGCCTGGCCCGCCTCGGCGGCGCGTTCGTCGGCGAGGCGGCGAAGCTCAGGCAGGGCGCGCCGGTACTGGCCGTCGTCCAGGAGCGTCGCCGCGTACTGCTTGCGCAGGGTGCGCACGACCGGGGAGTGCGCCCCGTGCTGTTCGGCGGCCGCGGGCAGGATCGCCCCGAGGATGTCGACGGCCTGGGTGACCCGGCCCTCGCCGAGGAGCCGCTTGACCTCGTCGACGGCGCGGACGATGTCCGTCTGCCCCGGTGCCTCGGTGACGGGTGTGGCCGGCGTGGGCTGGGGCGCGGGGGTGCGCGCGCGGTCGGGCCAGGGGGCGTGCGGGCGCAGAAAGGGGCGGGTGGGGTCGAGGGCCGCTCCGGTGGGCGTCCCGCGCGCGGGCAGGAGCAGCTCCAGGTGCTCGTAGACCTCCTGCGCGGAGGCGGGCCGGTGCTGCGGGTCCTTGGCCAGGAGGCGCAGGACGAGGGCCTCCAGGGCCTCGGGGACTTCGGGCCGGATGCGGCGTACGGGCAGCGGGGGCTCGTACAGGTGCCGGTGCAGGACGCCGAGGGCCGTGGAGCCGGAGAAGGGCACGTCGCCGCTGAGCAGTTCGTGCAGGACCACACCGAGCGCGTACAGGTCGGTGTAGGGGCCGACGGCGCCGCCCATCGCCTGCTCCGGGGCCATGTAGGCGGGCGAGCCGATGGGCGTGCCGGTGTGGGTGAGGCGGGTGGTGTCCGCGTCCATGACGGAGGCGACGCCGAGGTCGAGGACGGTGACCGTGCCGTCCTGCTTCACCATCACGTTGCGCGGCTTGAGGTCGCGGTGGACGATCGGCACCGCGTGCACGGCGCTCAGTACTGCGCACAACTGCGCGGCGACCGCGACCGCCCACTGCCAGGGGTACGGGGTGTGCTCGGCAAGGTGGCCTGCGAGGTCGGCGCCGTCTATGTACTGCATGACGAGGAACAGCTCCTCGCCCTCACTGCCCGCGTCGTGCACGGTGACGAGGCCGGGGTGGTCGACCTGCGCGGTCACCCGGCACTCGCGCACGAAACGGCGCCGCAGTTCCTCCGCGTCCTGGCCGGCCACCTTGTCGGGGCGCAGCAGCTTCACCGCCACGCGCCGGTCGAGCCGCTGGTCGTACGCCGTCCAGACCTGGCCCATGCCGCCCTGCCCGAGGATGGCGGACAGTTCGTAGCGCCCGGCGACGACACGTCCTGCCGCCACGCTCACCGTCCGCCCTCGTGGTTGCCGTCCCGGTGGCCTTCTCCCTCGTGCCGGCGCAGGTAGTCGCTGAGTTCGTCGAGTTCGGCGCGGACCTGGTCGATGCGGGCCGGGGCGGGGCGCTGGGGCGAGGGGGGCGGCTGGATGGGGCCCGCGACCCGGGGCGTGTCGTGCGGGGCGGGGGTGTGGGGCCCCGGGGGCTGCGGGACGGGCGTGGGCGTCGGGGCGTACGGCGGCGCCTGGTGCGGGTAGCCGTACGGGGTCTGTGCGACGGTCGGCGCGTGGGGCGACGCGTAACCGGCGAACCTCCGCCGCTCGCCGTGGTGTCCGATGTCCGTGACGAGGAAGTAGATGGCGGAGGCCGCTCCGAGCAGCAGGATCAGGGCCAGCGCGAGGTCGGTCCGGTAGTCGTCCTCCGGCAGGGTGCCGATCACGACGAAGCACGCGATGGACAGCGGGAGACTCACCCAGGCCAGCACCCAGTCGAGGGCCCGTCCGCGCAGCACGGCCACCCGGAACAGCGGTACGCAGGCCAGCACGCCGCACGTGAGGAAGCCGGCTGCTGCGAACAGCACACGCAGGGAGATGACCGTTGCCGCGCTGCGGGGAGGCGGCGCCGCGCCGTGGCCGTACATGACTGCTCCTGGACCGGTGTGGCCGATGGGGACGGGCGTGCGAGTGACAGACCCTGTTGGGGAATCCGAGCGTATAGCCCGACACGGACAACCGGTCACGGGTTGTACCGAACCGTTGTCATGCTGATCACTTCGTGTGAACAGCCCGTCCCCGGCCCGTCGTAGGCCGAACCGTCCGTCACGCCCTACAGGGGATGCCGCATCCACACGTTGGGCTCGACGTACACCGCGTACCCGCGCTCCACCTCGCAGCGCACCGGCACCAGACCGCCCGGCACCTCGATGTCGCCGTCGGTGTCGAAGGGCAGGCCCGTCCAGCGACGCCAGTCCGCGAGCGAGGCGGCCACCGTCATGGACGCCGGGGCCACCGAGTCGATGGTGGCCCCGGCCCGGGCGTGGACGCGCAGCCACGGGTCCTGGGGCAGGCCGTCGGGGCGGACACGGCGGGCGTACTCCTCCATCGGCGTGTGCGGTTCGAGGTGCTTGGCGTTGGGGCGGACCGGGGCGACGACCTCGCGGAAGCCGCGGGCCCGGGCGTTGTCCCGCATGGCCGAGAGCATCACCCCGGACAGGCCGCGCCCCTGTGCTTGTGGGGCTATGGAGACCGAGATCGCGCTGACGGTGTCGGGCCGGACTCCGCGCCGCAGATCGGAGAAGGCCCACACCAGCACGGTGTCCCAGCCGTTGGCGGGCAGCCGGCCGCGGTGTTCGGCTCCGAGGGCGAACGGCACGCTGTAGGCGTTCGCCACGACCTCGCCCCGCTCGTCCTCGGCGAACAGGACGTACTCCGGCAGTTCGGCGGCGATCCGCGGGAAGTGGGCGGCGCCCACGAGGTCCTGGATCACGAACTCCGGCCAGCTGTCCGCCATCCCCACGACCCGCTCCAGCATGTCCGGGCGGTCGGCGAGGCTCGATATCTTCGGCTGCATGTGATCACGGTAGGCAGGGCGGCGGACGCACGGAACCGAATTACCGAGCGGGCACCCGGTCCGCCGCCTGGGACGACCTGGCCCGCTGCGCGGCAACCACCATGACGGCCACGGACATCAGAACGATCCCGGCCCCCACGTACAGCGGCGCCGTGTACCCGAGACCCGCGGAGATGGCCACGCCCCCGAGCCAGGCGCCCAGCGCATTGCCGACGTTGGACGCGGACACGTTGGCACTCGCCGCCAGGGCCGCCCCGTGGGCGAAGTCGGTGACCCGGGTGATCATGCCGGGCACACTGGCGAACCCGGTCACGCCCATGAGGAAGACGAGGACCACCGAGACGGTGCCGCTGTCCGCCAGCAGCCCGAACAAGGCCAGGGTGAGGGCGAGTCCGAGCAGGGCGAGGACCAGGGCCCGGTCCCGGTCCCGGTCGGCCGCGCGCCCTCCGACCAGGTTCCCCACGACCAGTCCGACGCCGTAGACCATCAGCAGCCAGGCGACGTCCTCGGAGGCGAAGCCGCTCACCTCGGTGAAGGTGTAGGCGATGTAGCTGAACGCGCCGAACATCCCGCCGTAGCTCAGGGCGGTGGCCACCAGCGTCAGCCAGACCTGCCAGGAGCGGAAGGCCCGGAGCTGCTGCGCCAGGCCGCTGGGCGATATTCGCTCCGCTCCGGTCCCCGTCGCCTGCCCGGCTTCTGCCGCCGGCTGCACCCGGCCCGCCCGGGAGGGGACCAGCGCGGCGATTCCCGCCAGCGCGAGCAGGCCGATCGCCGTGACCGCCCAGAAGGCCGCTCGCCAGCCCCACCGCTCACCGACCAGTGCGCCGAAGGGCACACCCAGCACGTTCGCGACCGTCAGCCCGGCGAACATGACCGCCACCGCCTGGGACTTCTTCTCCGGTGCGACCAGACTGCGCGCGACCAGGGACCCGATCCCGAAGAACGAGCCGTGGCACAACGCCGCCACGATCCGCCCGAGCAACATCACCTGATAGTTCGGTGCGACCGCGGACAGCAGGTTGCCGATGACGAACAGCGCCACCAGGCCGACCAGGATGTGCTTTCGGGGCAGCCGTGCCGTCGCCGCGGTCAGGGCGATCGCGCCGACCGCGACACTCAACGCGTAGCCCGAGATCAGCCAGCCGGCGGCCGCCTCGGACACCGCGAAACTCGACGCCACCTGCGGCAGCAGCCCGGCGATCAGGAACTCGGTCAGACCGATACCGAATCCGCCGAGTGCCAGCGCGATGAGTCCGCTCGGCATCCGTTCACCCTCCGATCGACGTCAACTGCCCACCGGGCAGGGTCCCTACCCGCCGCACTGCTTCAGCATCATCTCCTTGTCGGCCGACGTCACGGGAAGTTCGTACTTCAGGGACACCTGGGCGAAGCGCACCGAGTAGGAGCAGCGAATCTGCTTGTTCGGGGGCAGCCAGGACGCCGGGCCGGAGTCCCCCTTCGAGCCGTTCGTCGGCCCGTCCACCGGGACGAGGTTGAGTGGGTCGTTGGCGATGGACTCCCGCTTGTCCTTCGTCCAGCGCGAAGCGCCCATCTGCCAGTCGTACGACAACGGCATGACGTGGTCTATCTGGACTTTGATCGCATGGGACTTGGTCCACTCGATGACCTTCCCGGTGTAGGGGTCGTGCAGCGTCAGCGAGGTGACGACGCAGTCCGACCCCGCGCGGTAACGCAGGTCCTCCCCGTCTCGCTTCAGGAGGTCGTTCCGCGAGTCGCAGCCGTTGTGGGAGTAGGGGACGTCACGTGGCGCCGAGTCCATCCAGGCGTAGCCGAACTTGTCCCGTTCGTAGCCCGTCCTGGGGCCGCGGCCTTTCGTCGCCACCTTCTCGATCAGGGCGCGTGCCCTCTCCTTGTCCGCGCCGGAGGTGACCGCCGCCAGTCCCGGCTTGGTGCCGTCCGGGTTGTCCAGCGGGTTCGCGGCGCGTCCGTCGCCGGCGGCCGGGGCGCCGGAGGCGGAGGATCCACCGCCATCCGCGGGCGGAGTCAAACCCTCGCAGCCGGCCAGTGCCGAACCGGTGAACACCATCGCGACAGCCAGTGCCGCCCCGCCCCTCAGACGCGTCACCCTGCGCCCCTCCTCTGTCTGTCTGTTCCGCTCCGTTACGGGCCGGCCCGCGCCCGGTCCCACGGTAGCGAGGAAGAGGTTCAGACCACATCGGGCCTCAATGCGCATTCTTCGCATCACGCGCGTATCGTCGGTTCTGAGTCACCTCCGGAGGGAGCTTTGCATGGGCATCTTCGACAAGTTCAAGAGCCAGGCGCGGAACAAGGGCAAGCAGGGCTCTGACGCCGCGGAAGAGCGGATCAACGAGAGGACCGGCGGCAAGTACGAAGACCAGGTCGACTCCGGCCAGCAGCGCGTCGAGGGCTCGCTGGGCATGGACCGCGACCGGGAACGGCCTGACCAGCAGTAAGGCCTTCGACTCCGAGGCCGTCCGCGGAGACCCATGGATCTGTCCTGCGGGCGGCTTCATGTGTGTCTGCTGCGGGCGGCTTCGTGCGTCTGCCACGGACGGCTTCACGCGTGTCTGTTGCGGGCGGCTTTAACTCTTGCGTCCGAGGCAATCTCCTCCGGTCGGAACTCGTCCGTGCACCCGGCGCTCAGACCTTGCCTATGCCCAACGTCGTTTCCGAAGGCAGCAGGCCCGACGCCAGAACCGCGACCCAGAAGTCACCCAGCAGCCCGGCGAGACGGTCGGTGCCGGCAGGGCCGAGGGAGTGCCATGGGCCGGCGGCCAGTTGGTCGGTGCGCTGCTCCACGCTCCGGCGCAGGGCCCGGCCCGCCTCCGTGGCCGCGCCGTCCACGCCGACCAGTCCTCTGGCGGTCAGGCGGCCACGCGCGGCCGTCCACTCCTGCGGGCTCCAACCGCGGCTCTCGAAGCGCTCCACCGACGCGGCGCCTATCGCTGCGAAGGAGACGAGCGACTCCACGGGATCCAGGCCCGCCGTGAGCAGGGCCGCGAGGTGGCCGTCGCCGCGGTGCTCGCGCAGGATCGTCGCCGCGTGCCAGAGCTGCAGGTGCGGGGCCTGCGGCCAGTCGAGCGCGGCATTGGCGGCGGCCAGTGGACGCGCGGCCGTGTCCGCGGCTTCTGCCGCACGCCGAACGAGCGCGGCGGCCTCCGCCAGCTCGGGGCCGGTCACCCGGTCGCCGAACAGGGCGCGGTAGGCCCTGTCGACCGCCCGCGTCCTCGCCTCGATCACCGCGGCGGGGCTCGCGATCCGCCACGCCGGTTCGACGTGCTCGGCGACCATGCGTGGACTGAAGCTGTAGAAGGCCGACGCCACCTGCTCCGGCCCGACCTCGCCCAACGGGGCGGCACGGTAGGGGAAGTAGCTGGGCCAGCGCTCGTCCGTGCCGTACCCGAGGGCGGACGCCTCCTCGAATGCCTCCGGCGCGTAGTACAGCACGGCATGCAAGGGCTCCAGCAGGTGCCACATCTGCCGAACGCGGGCCGGCTCCACACCGCCTTCCCGCACCCCGGCGCCCTCGTCGATCTCAGTGACCTGTTCCGGCATGGCGTATCTCCACTCGTGCCCGATCCCGCAGGCGGGACCCCATCGCTTCCGGTCCCGTACAACTTGACACTGACAAGATTGCCCGAACCCGCCTCAACTTGTCAACGACAAGATTCGGCGTACGCTCCTGACCATGAGCTCCAGCAAGACACCGGCGGGCGAAAAGAAGCCTGCCGACCGCCCGTACCACCACGGTGATCTGCGCCGCGCCATCCTCGGCGCCGCCCTCGACGTGATCGCGGCGGACGGTCCGTCCGCGCTGAGTCTGCGCGACCTCGCCCGCCGCGCCGGTGTCTCGCACGCCGCGCCCGCCCACCACTTCAAGGACCGCGCGGGGCTCCTCACGGCGATCGCCGCCGAGGGCTTCGGGCTCCTCGCGACCACGCTCAGGGAGGCGGCGGACCTACAGGAGGCGGGCGTGCACTACGTGCGTTTCGCGCGGGAGCATCCGGCCCACTTCCAGGTGATGTTCGCGCCCGGACTGCTGCGCGACGGCGACCTGGAACTGGCCACCGCGCGTGCCCTCGCCGGTGACGCCCTGCGCGACGCCGTCACGGCCATGCCGCCAGAGGGCCGCGGCACCGATGCCCGGCTCGCCGGTGTCGCCGCCTGGTCCCTGGCCCACGGCTTCGCCACGCTGCTGCTCAGCCACAACCTCGACGGCCCGGTGGACGACCAGGACCCCGAGGAGGTGTTCCGCGAGCTGGCGACGATGCTGTTCCGCGCCGGCGAATAACAGCCCGGGTGCCGCACCCGCTTGACCTTGACACTGACGTCAGGGTCGGACGATCACCGCATGGCAACCCCGTATCCGAAGACCAGGCAGCAGAACGGGCCGAACGCGCGGACGGCCTCGCGGACCGTGCTCGTCACCGGCGCCGGTAGCGGCATAGGCCGTGCCACCGCGCACGCCTTCGCCGACGAGGGCGCACACGTCGTGGCGGTGGGCCGACGCGAGGCGCCCCTCGTCGAGACCGCCGGGCATGACCCGTCCCGCATCAGCCCGCTCGTCGCCGACATCACGGCCGTCGACGGCCCGGAGACCGTCGTCCGTACGACACTCGACCGGCACGGCCGTCTCGACGTCCTGGTGAACAACGCCGGCATCGTCAACGCCCGGTCGCTGCGCACCTACACGCGCGCCACCGTCGACCCTCTCCTCGCGACGAACCTCCTCGCCCCGGTCCTGCTCACCCAGGCAGCGCTGCCGGCGCTGGAGGACAGCCGAGGTGTCATCGTGAACGTCACGACATCGGTGGGGCAGCGCGGCTGGCCCGGCAATTCCCTGTACGCGGCCGGGAAGGCGGCCCTGGAGGTGCTCACCCGCAGTTGGGCGGTGGAGCTCGCGCCGCTCGGGATCCGGGTCGCCGCCGTGGCGCCGGGCGCGATCGACACCCCCATCGGCGACCACGCCGGTCACACCCCCGAGCAGAAGGCCGCGATCCGCGCGTGGCAGCTCGACCACACGCCGCTCGGCCGGATCGGCCGCCCCGAGGAGGTGGCGTGGGCGATCGCCCGACTGGCGTCGCCACGGGCCTCGTTCATCACCGGCGTGATCCTTCCGGTGGACGGCGGCGCAGTCGTCACATGACACTGAGCCCATGGCAGCCCCTCGTATGCGGATCGGCGAACTCGCCGACGCGACCGGCACGTCAGCACGCGCCCTGCGTCACTACGAGCAGGCGGGCCTCATCTCCTCCGAACGAGCCGCGAACGGCTATCGCCTGTACGACGCCAGTACGGCCGTGCGCGTCCGCAACATCCGGCAGCTGCTCGACGTGGGGCTGACGCTCGACGACGCACGGGTGTTCCTGCCCTGCCTGGACGGTGACGTCGCGGCCGGGCCCGCCTCCGAGAAGGGGCTGCGGGTGGCCGCCGACCGGCTCGCAGTGCTGGAGGCCCGTATCGCCGCGCAGGTCGCCGTGCGCGACCGGCTTGCGACGGCACTGCGTCGGGCCGGCGTCAGCGCCCACGCCTCGGCAGCGGCCCCGCGCAACCGACCAACCAGTGCTCGGGCACGGACGGTGGCCTGACCAACCCTCGGCGGAACCGGGGCGTCAGCGACGCCCCGGCCACCGACACATCAGGACCCCAGCACCGACGTCAGGAACTCCCCGACCCACGCCAGCAGTTCCCGACCGACCAGCGGCTTGCCGCCCACCTTCGCGGTCTTCGGGCGCGGTACCAGCACCTGGTGCACGGCCGGCTTGATGACGACCCCGGGGTACAGCCGCTTGAGCCGCAGCTCCTGGGACTCGCGCAACTCCACCGGCGCGAACCGGATGTTGTTGCCCTGGAGCACGATCTCGCCGACGCCGCACGCCCGCGCGAACATGCGCAGGCCCGCGACGAGCAGCAGGTTCTCCACTGGTTCGGGCAGCTTGCCGTAGCGGTCGACGAGTTCCTCGCGGACCGACTTGATGTCCTCCTCCGAGTTGGCGGAGGCGATGGCGCGGTAGGCCTGGAGGCGGAGGCGCTCACCCGGCGCGTAGTCGTGCGGGACGTGCGCGTCGACGGGCAGCTCGATCTTGACCTCGAGCGGCGGCTCCTCCTCGATCTCGCCGGTCTCCAGCTGACGCCGGTAGTCCGCGACGGCCTCGCCGACCATCCGCACGTACAGGTCGAAGCCGACGCCCGCGATGTGACCGGACTGCTCGCCGCCGAGGAGGTTGCCCGCGCCGCGGATCTCCAGGTCCTTCATGGCCACGTACATACCGGCGCCCATCTCGGTGTGCTGGGCGATGGTCGCGAGCCGCTCGTGCGCGGTCTCGGTCAGCGGCTTCTCCGGCGGGTAGAGGAAGTAGGCGTAGCCGCGCTCGCGGCCTCGGCCCACCCGACCTCGGAGCTGGTGGAGCTGGCTGAGCCCGAAGTTGTCGCCGCGCTCCACGATCAGGGTGTTGGCGTTGGAGATGTCGATGCCGGACTCCACGATCGTCGTGGACACCAGCACGTCGAACTTCTTCTCCCAGAAGTCGACGACGACCTGCTCCAGGGTCGACTCCGACATCTGCCCGTGGGCGGTGGCGATGCGCGCCTCGGGGACGATCTCGCGCAGCCGGGCCGCCGCGCGGTCGATCGACTCGACGCGGTTGTGGATGTAGAAGACCTGGCCCTCGCGCAGCAGCTCACGGCGGATCGCGGCGCCGATCTGCTTCTCCTCGTAGGGGCCGACGAAGGTCAGGACCGGGTGGCGCTCCTCCGGCGGGGTGGTGATCGTCGACATCTCGCGGATGCCGGTGACCGCCATCTCCAGCGTCCTGGGGATCGGGGTCGCGGACATCGTCAGCACGTCGACGTTCGCGCGGAGCTTCTTCAGCTGCTCCTTGTGCTCGACGCCGAAACGCTGCTCCTCGTCGACGATGACCAGGCCCAGGTCCTTGAACTTCGTCTCGGACGAGAACAGCCGGTGGGTGCCGATGACGATGTCGACCGACCCCTCGCGCAGGCCCTCCAGGACCGCCTTGGCCTCGGTGTCGGTCTGGAAGCGGGACAGGGCCTTCACGCTCACCGGGAATTGCGCGTACCGCTCGCTGAACGTCCCGAAGTGCTGCTGCACCAGCAGCGTCGTGGGCACCAGGACGGCCACCTGCTTGCCGTCCTGGACGGCCTTGAAGGCGGCCCGGACCGCGATCTCCGTCTTGCCGTAGCCGACGTCGCCGCAGATCAGGCGGTCCATCGGGACCGTCTTTTCCATGTCCTCCTTGACCTCGGCGATGGTGGTGAGCTGGTCGGGCGTCTCCGCGTAGGGGAAGGCGTCCTCCAGTTCCCGCTGCCAGGGCGTGTCCGCGCCGAAGGCGTGCCCGGGGGCTGCCATGCGCGCGCTGTACAGCTTGATGAGGTCGGCCGCGATCTCCTTGACGGCCTTCTTCGCGCGGGCCTTCGTCTTCGTCCAGTCGGCGCCGCCGAGGCGGTGCAGGGTGGGGGCCTCGCCACCGACGTACTTGGTGATCTGCTCCAGCTGGTCGGTGGGGATGTAGAGGCGGTCGCCGGGCTGGCCGCGCTTGGCGGGGGCGTACTCGACGACCAGGTACTCGCGGGTGGCGCCCTGGACGGTGCGCTGGACCATCTCGATGTAGCGGCCCACGCCGTGCTGTTCGTGGACGATGTAGTCGCCCGGCTCCAGCGTGAGCGGGTCGATGGTCTTGCGGCGGCGGGCCGGCATGCGGGCGCCCTCGCGGCCGGACGCCTTCTGACCCGTCAGGTCGGTCTCGGTCAGGACGGCGAGTCCGAGGGCCGCGTCGACGAAGCCGTGGTCGATCGAGCCGCACGCCACGTGCACGACGGACGGGGAGATCTCGGTGAGGTCGGAGTCGAGGCGGGCCGCGACGCCCTCACCGCCCAGCACCTCGACCGTTCGGGCCGCCGGGCCGTGCCCCTCGGTGACGAACACCGTGCGCCAGCCGTCGGCGAGCCAGCCCTTGGTGTCGGCGAGGGCCTTGGCGGTGTCGCCGCGGTAGGTCTCGGGGGCGTGCATGCCGAGCTTGAGGGTGTCCCCGTCGAGCTCCTCGTCGGCGGCGAACGGCGACACCGACCACCACATCATGTCCAGCTCGCGGGCCCTGTCCCGGACGTCCGCGATGGACCACAGGGAGGCCGCGCCGACGTCGATGGGTGCCTCGCCGCCCCCGGCGGTGGCGGCCCAGGAGGCCTGGAGGAACTCCTGCGAGGTGGCCACGAGGTCCGACGCGCGCGTGCGGACCCGCTCCGGGTCGCACACGACGGCCATGGCGCCCTTGGGCAGCACGTCGAGCAGCAGCTCCATGTCATCGACGAGGACCGGCGCGAGGGACTCCATGCCCTCGACGGCGATGCCTTCGGCGATCTTGCCGAGCAGTTCGCCGAGCTCGGGGTGCTGTTCGGCGAGGGCAGCCGCTCGCGTGCGGACGTCCTCGGTGAGCAGCAGCTCGCGGCACGGAGGCGCCCACAGGCCATGCTCGGCGACTTCGAGGGAGCGCTGGTCGGCGACCTTGAAGTAGCGGATCTCCTCGACGTCGTCACCCCAGAACTCCACTCGCAGGGGGTGCTCCTCGGTGGGCGGGAACACATCAAGGATGCCGCCGCGCACGGCGAACTCGCCGCGCTTCTCGACGAGCTCCACGCGCGCGTAGGCGGCTGCGGCCAGGGCTTCGACGATCTCGTTGAGGTCGGTGGTCTGCCCGGTTCTCAGGGAGACCGGTTCCAGGTCGCCGAGGCCCTTGACCTGCGGCTGGAGCACGGACCGGACGGGTGCGACGACGACGGAGACCGGGCCGGTCTCGGGATCGTCGGGACGGGGGTGGGCCAGGCGGCGCAGGACGGCCAGGCGGCGGCCGACGGTGTCGCTGCGGGGGCTGAGCCGCTCATGCGGAAGCGTCTCCCAGGACGGGTACTCCACAACCCCCTCGGCCGGGAGCAGGGAGCGCAGGGCCGCGGCCAGGTCCTCCGCCTCACGGCCCGTCGCCGTGACCGCCAGCACCGGGCGGCCCGTCTCACGGGCCAGGGCGGCGACTGCGAAGGGCCGGGCCGCAGGGGGGCCGACCATGTCGACGTGCATGCGGTTGCCGTCTGCGGCCGCCCTGATCGCTTCCGCGAGGGCGGCGTCCTTGACTACGGCGTCGAGCAGACCGTGCAGGCTCATTCGGGGCTTTCCGTCCAGGGAGTGGGCAGGTCGACGGGCGGGGGGCGCATGTCGAGGGCAGGGGTGGGCAAGACGACGGGCCTGACGCGCGCCGCGGGCCGGGGGGTCTCCAGCGTACGACGATGCGCGTCCGCGCGGCGGGCCTGTGGATAACGCCCCGTTCCCCCGGAGCGAACACCCGTTCCCCTCGGGGCCGGCTCCTGGGAAGCGCCGTCGTCGAGGCACGCGGCTCCACGGCCCGCAGTCGGCCAAGTGGGGAATCACCCGCCCAACCTTCACGACATCACCCCCACCCGCTGTTTTCGCCCCGGCATGATCGGTCGGACGTCGCTCCCGGCCGTTCTCCGCACCCCTAAGGCACGGCATGTCAGCCCCCTCCCTCCAGGTCGCACGACCTCACATACCGGCGCCGGTCGCCCTCCCCCCGGGTGACCGGCGCCCCGGCCTCGCGCGAGCGGACCACTGGGGTCTCGCCGGAGCTCTCTTCGCCGCCTACACGGTCGTCTCCGTCGGCCGCCACCGGCACATGGCCGGCCTCTCCTGGGACCTGGGCATCTTCGAGCAGGTCGTGCGCGCCTACGCCCAGCTGCGGGCGCCGGTGGCCGACCTCAAGGGGCCGGGGTTCATCATCCTCGGGGACCACTTCAGCCCGGTGACCGCGCTGCTCGCACCGCTGTACCGGCTCTTCCCCTCTCCGGTCACGCTGCTGGTCGCGCAGGCCGCGCTCTTCGCGCTGTCAGCCGTGCCGGTCACGCGGGCCGCCGCCCGGCTCCTGGGCCGCCGCGGCGGGCTCGCACTCGGTCTCGCGTACGGGCTGTCCTGGGGCATCCAGCGCGCCGTCGACTTCGACTTCCACGAGATCTGCTTCGCCGTCCCGCTGATCGCCTTCTGTCTGGAGGCCCTCCTCGCGCAGCGCCCGCGCGCGGCCCTGTGGTGGGCGCTTCCCCTGGTGCTGGTGAAGGAGGACCTGGGACTGACGCTGGCCGCGATCGCGCTCGTCGTCGCCTGGCGGGCGCGCGGCTCGTCGGCGCGGACGGTTCGGTACGCGCTCGGCGTCGCGGTGTTCGGCGTGGCGGTGACGGTGCTCGTCCTGACGGTGATCGTCCCTTCGTTCAACACCGCGGGGGGCTACGACTACTGGACCAAGGTCAGCGATGCGGGCAGCCCCTTCGACGGCCTCGTCACCAAGCTCCGCACGCTCGCCTGGCTGCTCGTCCCCACCACGGGGCTGCTCGCCCTGCGCTCCCCGCTGGTGCTGGTCGCGCTGCCGACGCTCGGCTGGCGGTTCCTCTCCGGCGACGAGCACTACTGGGGCACCGACTGGCACTACAGCGCGGTCCTGATGCCGGTCGTCTTCCTCGCCCTCACCGACGCGCTCCCGGCCGTCCGCCACAGCACGCGCGCGTGGCTTCGCTCCTACGCCGTTCAACTACCGGCCGCGGTCGCCGCGGCGGCACTGGCGCTGACGACCTCCCTGCCGCTGGCGCAGCTCACCGGGGCTGAGGTCTTTCGCAAGCCCGCCGCGGTGTCCGGCGTGGAACAGCTGCTGGCACGGATCCCTGACAACTCCGCCGTCGAGGCCAACATCGGCCCGATCAGCCGCCTCACCTCGCGCTGCCGGGTCTTCTGGCTCGGCGACACCCAGGGCGTCACCCCGGAGTACATCGCCCTGGAGAACATCGGCGACAGGTACCGCGACCCCGTGGGGTACGCCCGGCAGCTGCATCCGCTCGCCGAGTACGACATCGCGGGCGAGACGGGCGGCTACGTGCTTCTCCAGCGGCGCACGGCGGCCGGGGGCTGAAAGCAAGGTGCTCGCCGGAGACTGAAAGCGAGGCGCTGGAGGCTGAAAGCGAGGCTCCGGAGGCTGAGAGCAAGGCTCCGGGGGCTGAAAGCGAGGCGCTGGAGGCTGAAAGCAAAGGCCGCCCCGGAGGCGATGCCTCCGGGGCGGACCATCCTCCGCAACCCCCGTGTGCGGTGGTTCTTGCGCGACGTTCGGCTACTCCGTCGCGATCGCGTTCAGGACATTCATCCGGCCCGCCCGGAACGCCGGGATCAGTGCCGCGAACAGACCCACGAACGCCGAGCTGATGAAGACGCCGATGATCGTCGGCCAGGGGATGTCCAGGACCCCAAGGCCCTCCAGGGCGAGCAGCTGCTGCGCCGTGGCGCCCCAGCCCATGCCCAGCCCGAGGCCCAGCAGGGCACCGAAGAGGGCGATGACGACCGACTCCATGCGGATCATGCGGCGCAGCTGGCGGCGCGAGAGGCCGATGGCCCGCATCAGACCGATCTCCCTGGTGCGCTCCACCACCGACAGGGCCAGCGTGTTCACCACACCCAGGATGGCGACGATGATCGCCAGGGCCAGCAGGCCGTAGATCATGTTGAGCAGCTGGCCGATCTGGTCCTTCAGGGCGTCCTTGTAGTCGGTCTGGTCGCGCACTACGTACTGCGGGTAGTCGTGCAGCGCCGACTTCAGGGACGTGTAGGCGGCGTCCTGCTGCCCGTCCTTGGCGCTGGCGAAGACCAGCGAGTCGAGCGGCATCTTGTCGGCCGGGACGTACTTGGCCATCGTCGAGATGGAGGTGTACATCGCGCCCGCGTCGATCACGACGTCGCTGCTGGTGATCGCCCGGACCGTCAGGTCGGCCGCGGAGCCGTCCTTGAAGGCCACCTTGATCGTGGAGCCGAGGTGGATGCCGTGGTCCTTGGCGAACTTCTCGTGGACCGACATCGAGTCGGGCTTGTAGGCGTCGGGGAGCTTGCCGGCGACCGTCTCGGTGCGCAGGTCGGTCGCGTACGACGGGTCGGCCGCCGTGATCGCCGTGTCCTTGAGCGTCTTGCCGTCAGGGGTGGTGAAGTCGGCCTTGCTCCACTTGTACTCGGTGACCCGCTCGACGTCCGACGCCGACTTGGCGGCCTTGACGGCCTGCGGGGTGATCAGCTGGCCGCTGTCGGACTGGATGATGAAGTCGGTGCCGACGGTCTTGTCGAGCTGGTCGGTGGCGGACGCCACCATGGAGGAGCCGACGACGGACAGGCACGCCACCAGGGCGAGGCCGATCATCAGCGCGGCTCCGGTCGCGCCGGTGCGGCGCGGGTTGCGCAGGGCGTTGCGCTCGGCCATGCGGCCGACGGGGCCGAACATGCGCAGCAGCACGGCGCCCAGGACGCGGACCACGGCGCCGGCGAGCAGCGGGCCGATGACGACGAACCCGATCAGCGACAGCACCACGCCGAGGCCGAGCCACATCGAGCCGTCCTTGGCCTTGTCGGCCTCCGACGCGAGGTAGAGGGCGAAGCCGCCGGTGCCGGTGAGGACCGTGCCGATCGCGGCGCGGATCCAGCCGGCCTTGGCGTCGGCGGGGGCTCCCGCGTCGCGCAGGGCGGCCATCGGGGAGATCTTGCCGGCGCGCCGGGCGGGCAGGTAGGCGGCCAGGACGGTGACGATCACGCCGAGGACGAGGCCGACCAGCGGGGTCGTCCAGGCCACCGTGAGGTCGTCGGTGGACAGTTCCATGCCCATCTGGCCCATGAGCTTCATCAGGCCGACGGCGAGGCCGACGCCCGCGCCGACGCCGAGCACCGAGCCGACGACACCGAGCAGCAGCGCCTCGGCCAGCACGGAGCGGTTGACCTGCTTGCGGGAGGAGCCGATGGCCCGCATCAGGCCGATCTCCCGGGTGCGCTGGGCGACCAGCATGGAGAAGGTGTTGATGATCAGGAAGATGCCGACGAGGAAGGCGATCCCGGCGAAGCCGAGCATCGCGTACTTCATGACGTTCATGAAGCCCTCGACGTCCTTCTGGTTGGCGTCGGCGGTCTCCTTGGCCGTCTTCACCTGGAAGTCGCCGCCGAGTTCGGCCGTGACGTTCTTCTTCAGCTGCGCGTCGCTGACGCCGGTGGCCGCGGTGACGTTGACGTTGGTGTAAACGTCGCTCTCGCCGACCAGGGTCTGCTGGGCGGTCTTGGTGTCGAGGTAGAAGATCGCGGCGCCGGGGTTGGTGACGGTGAAGTCGGCGATGCCGGAGACCTTCGCGGTGTGGGTGCCGACGGCGGTGATCACGCCGATCTCGTCACCGAGCTTCAGGCCGTGCTTGTCGGCGGTGTCGGCGTCGACCATGATCTGGTCGCCGCCCTTGGGCGCCGCACCGGAGGTGATCTTCATGGTGCGGGCGTCGTTGGCGTTCCAGCTGCCCACGATGGTCGGGGCGCCGCTGGAGGGCGACAGGTTGTCCTTGTCGCCGTCGACGACCGTCACCGAGGTGGAGAACACCGTTCCCTCGGCGGACTTCACGCCCTGCGCCTTGCGGACCTCACCCAGCACGGAGGCCGGCATGACCGGCGGCTTGCCGTTGTCGGCGGTCGTCTCACCGGTGTCGGAGGCGCCCTTGGCACCCACCGTCACGTCGGAGGAGGTGGCCGCGAAGAGCTTGTCGAACGTGGTCGACATGGTGTCCGTGAAGACGAGCGTGCCGCAGACGAAGGCGACCGACAGCAGGACGGCGATCGCGGAGAGCGCCATCCGCCCCTTGTGCGCGAAGAAGTTGCGCATCGAGGTCTTCATGACGGTCATGACGTGCGCCCCCGGGCGTCGAAGTCCTTCATGCGGTCGAGGACGGCCTCCGCGGTCGGCTTGTACATCTCGTCGACGATGCGGCCGTCGGCGAGGTACAGCACCCGGTCCGCGTAACTGGCGGCCACCGGGTCGTGGGTGACCATCACGATGGTCTGGCCCAGCTCGTCGACGGACCGGCGCAGGAAGCCGAGGACCTCGGCGCCGGCGCGGGAGTCGAGGTTTCCGGTCGGCTCGTCCCCGAAGATGATCTCCGGCCGGGCGGCGAGGGCCCGCGCCACGGCGACGCGCTGCTGCTGGCCGCCGGACAGCTGGGTGGGGCGGTGCTTGAGGCGGTCGGCGAGCCCGACGGTCTCCACGACCCGCGTCAGCCACTCCTTGTCCGGCTTGCGGCCCGCGATGTCCATGGGCAGCGTGATGTTCTCGATCGCGTTGAGCGTCGGCAGCAGGTTGAACGCCTGGAAGATGAACCCGATCCGGTCCCGGCGCAGCCGTGTGAGCTTCTTGTCCTTCAGACCGGTGATCTCGGTCTCGTCGAGGTAGATCTGGCCGTCCGTCACGGTGTCGAGTCCGGCGAGGCAGTGCATGAGCGTGGACTTGCCGGACCCCGAGGGGCCCATGATCGCGGTGAACTGGCCGCGTGCGATGTCCACGTCGACGTGGTCGAGGGCGACGACACGGGTCTCACCGGATCCGTACGCCTTCACGACCTGCCGCGCTCGCGCGGCTACGGCCGTACGCCCTCCAGTACCCCCGTGCCTGGGAATGGTCACAGCCGAAGTCACGGTATGTCTCCTATATCGGTCAGCAGATGGTGAAGGTGGTCCCCTGGTCGACAGCCGCTGTGCGCGGTGCCGGACCAGGAGTCCGTTCGTCGCGTTGTCAGTCTCGCGGCGGGGAGGGGTCCCGCGCCCTGGTGTTCAGCGCAGTCTTTCGCTGTGGAAAACCCCACCCCCGCCGGTGTGCCAACCGCCCCCCGGCGGCGTAAAGCCAGGTTAAGGACGAGCGCCCGCCCGTCTCGTCCTCCGCCGGTACGAACCCTCCCCAGGTCGTAGTACGGAGGTACCCCTAGGGGCAGTCCACCGCAGGGTGGAGGCGGTCTCAGGGTTTGCTCCACCCTGCGGCCCGGTCAGGCTCCACCCTCCCGCTGCGTAAGGGTCAAGTGGGAAGCTGTCCGCGGCAGGTAGGTGCAAGGGGCAGGCATACGACGGGACCCGTGGCGCGGGCGCGGCCGGGGCGAGGGGGAGGCACCAGGGTGGGCAGCACCAGTTCGGCGGCACGCGAGGCCGCACGTCCCGCCACGACCGGCCGGCGCGGAGCCGTCGTCGCGGCGCTGATGCTCTCGATGGCGCTGGCGGCGCTCGACGCGACCATCGTCTCGACGGCCGTCCCGCAGATCGTCGGGGACCTCGGCGGTTTCTCCGTCTTCTCCTGGCTGTTCTCCGGCTATCTGCTGGCCGTGACCGTCACCCTTCCCGTGTACGGCAAGCTCTCCGACACCTTCGGCCGCAAACCGGTCCTCATAGCGGGGTCGGTGGTCTTCCTGCTCGGGTCCCTGCTGTGCGCGGTGGCCTGGAACATGGAGGCGCTCATCGCCTTCCGCATCGTGCAGGGCCTGGGCGGCGGCGCGCTCCAGGGCACGGTGCAGACCCTCGCCGCCGACCTGTATCCGCTGAAGGACCGCCCCAAGATCCAGTCGAAGCTGTCGACGGTGTGGGCGGTGTCCGCGGTCGCCGGCCCGGGCCTCGGCGGGGTGCTCGCCGCGTACGCGGACTGGCGCTGGATCTTCCTGATCAACCTTCCGATCGGCGCGGTAGCGCTGTGGCTGATCGTCCGTCACCTCCACGAGCCGGAGCCGGAGGCCACCGCGCGCGCACGCGTGGACTGGGCGGGTGCGCTGGCGGTGTTCGCCTGCGGCGGCGTTCTGCTCACGGCTCTGGTGCAGGGCGGAGTGGCGTGGCCGTGGCTGTCGGTGCCCTCACTGACGTTGTTCGGTGCGGGACTCGCCCTGGTCGCGGTCGTGGTGCTGGTGGAGCGCCGGGCGGCGGAGCCGATCATCCCGGGCTGGGTGTGGCGGCGCCGTACGATCGCCGCGGTCAATCTGGCCCTGGGCGCGCTGGGCCTGCTGATGGTCGCGCCGTCGGTCTTCCTGCCCACCTACGCCCAGTCGGTGCTGGGCCTCGCCCCCGTGGCCGCCGGATTCGTGCTGTCCGTCTGGACGTTGAGCTGGCCCGTGTCGGCGGCACTGAGCCAGCACGTGTACCGCAGGATCGGCTTCCGCAACACGGCGATGCTGGGCATCGGCACGGCCGCGCTGATCCTGTTCGCGTTCCCCTTCCTGCCCTGTCCCGGGCAGGCGTGGCAGCCGACGCTGCTGATGCTGCTGCTGGGCGCCGCGCTGGGCCTGTTCCAGCTGCCGCTCATCGTCGGTGTGCAGTCGACCGTGGGATGGGCGGAGCGCGGCACGACGACCGCGTCCGTGTTGTTCTGCCGCCAGACCGGCCAGACGATCGGCGCCGCGGTGTTCGGGGCGGTCGCCAACGGGGTGCTGGCCGCCAGGCTCGGCGGTGCGGGCGACCTGGACTCGGTGACGCGGGCGCTCGATTCGGGCACGGCGCCGGAGGCGACCCGGCGCGCGATCGCCGACGCGGTGCACGCGGTCTACCTCGGCGCGGCGGGGGCGGCGGCCCTGGCGTTCCTGGTGCTGCTGTTCCTCGCGCCCCGGAAATTCCCGGTGCTCAAGGACTGAGCGTCCGTATCCTCACGCCCATGGTGACCTTGGAACCCCTGCGGGCGGATCACGCGGACGCGCTGCTGGCGTTCGAGCGGGAGAACCGGGCGTACTTCGCGCGTACGGTGCCGGACCGCGGGGACGTCTTCTTCACGCCGGCAGGGTTCGCCGCCCGCCTCCGGGCGCTCCTCGAGGAGCAGCACGCGCGTGTGTGCCGCTTCCATGTGGTCCTCGGGGAGGACGGCGAGCTGATCGGCCGGGTGAACCTGATGGATCTGGCGGACGGCAGCGCCGAACTCGGTTACCGCGTCGGCGAACAGGCCGCGGGCCGGGGCGTGGCGACGGCGGCCGTCGCGCAGGTGTGCCGGCTGGCGGCGACCGACTACGGCCTGACGTCCCTCACCGCGCGCACGACCCTCGACAACCCGGCTTCCATGAGGGTCCTGGCCCGCAACGGCTTCACGTGGGTGGAGAACACGACGGTGGGTGGACAACCGGGGGTCCGCTACGTGCGCCGGTCCCTCGACAGTTCCCCTGACAGCCCTTAGGGCACCCCTAGGGCGCGACCCCGACCCGCTTCCGGGTCCGCACACTCTTTCGGGTGACGCGGAGTGACGGGCCGTGCGTGTCCGCTGGTGGCATGGACTTCAACAGGCGCACAGCGATGGCGGCGGGGCTCGGGGCGATGCCGGCAGCAAGCGGCGGCACCGCCCGGGCGACCGCGCCCGGGACAGTGGCGGTGCAGGGCGAGTCCGCGGTGCGGACGAACATTGGGGTGGCGAGGGGCCGCCGGCCCCCCGGCCGGCACTCGTACGCGTGTCTCCCGCTCCGCCCGCGCGGTCCACCCGCCACCAACCGGCCGTGCGGCGACGGTCACCCGGCGCGGTCGGCGTCAACTTCACACCCCTCGCAAGCAGTTCAGTCCCGCGTCGGACCCACCGGCGGCCGGCCTTCCGGGCGGCGCTCGACGACCGCTCCGAAGTACCGGCGCCCGTGGCGCTGATCCACCTCAGGTGACACGCCGGGACCTGCGAAGAATCCGAGTTAACGCGGGTAACACCCGAGGTCGGAAAGGTAAGCGCGTACCGACCGATCAGTTTGCCAAAACCCTCGCGCTGGACCCCTACCCCGCAGTAGCGTGCGTGGCTCCCGCCCCCCACCTCCCTGCGGCCCGCCGCACCGGATCAAACCCTCGCAAGGAGAACCGGGATGTCCTACGACCCGTCCCCGTCCTACCCGTACCGACCACCCGATCCGCCCCCGTCCTACGACCCGTACACGTACGACACCTACCCCTGGGCACCGCAGGAGGCGCCCGAACCGGCCGGACGGCGTCCCCAACGCCACACCGCGCTCGGGCACCACAGCGACCTCCGTGTCCTGCGCAGCGCCTACCGCTGGCAGCGACGCGTGGCCACGCTCACGGCGCTCGGCTACTTCGTCCTGTTCCTGATCCTGTCCGCGTTCGCACCGTCGTTCATGACGAGCACCGTCACCGACGGCCTGCCCGCCGGCCTGCTGCTCGCGCTCATCCAGGTCCCCGTGACCTGGCTGGCGATCGCCCTGTACGAGCAGACGGCCCGACGCCGCGTCGACCCGATCGCGGACCGGATACGCAAGCACGCCGAGCTGGACGCGAAGCGGGAGGGGACACGGTGAACACCGACTTCAGCGGCAACGCCCAGGCCATGTCCCTGGTCGGCTTCTCCGCCGTCGCCACGATCACGCTGCTGCTGTGCGTGATGACGGGCCCGGACCGGGACGACCTGGACGAGTTCTACACCGGTTACAGCTCCTTGTCCCCCATGCGCAACGGCCTGGCCATCGCGGGCGACTACATCTCCGCCGCGACCGTCCTCGGCACCGGCGGCGTCATCGCGCTGTTCGGCTACGACGGGATCGTCCTGGCTCTGAGTACGGCCCTGTCGCTGATGCTCCTTATGTTCCTGCTGGCCGAACCGCTGCGGAACGCGGGCCGGTTCACCATGGGCGACGCGCTGACCCGCCGGATGCCGGGACGCGGTGTCCGCATCGCGGCCTGCGCGGTGACCCTTGCGGCGTTGCTGCCGCTGATGCTGGTCCAGTTGGCGGGGACCGGGCAGCTGATGGCGTTCATCCTCGGCTTCTCCGGCGAATCGCTGCAGACCGGCTGCATCATCGGCGTGGGCGCGCTGATGATCAGCTACGCGGCGATCGGCGGCATGAAGGGCACCGCCCTCATCCAGATCCTGAAGATCGTGATGCTGCTCGGCTCCGGCATGGTGGTCGCGGTGCTGATCCTCAACCGGTTCGACTGGGACCCGGGCGCCCTGTTCGCCGCGGCCGCCCAGAACAGCGGCGTGGGCTCGTCGTTCCTCTCCTCGGGCCTGCAGTTCTCCGGCGGCCCCAGCCCCGACCTGGACATGATCACCGCGCAGCTGACGGTGGTCCTCGGCGGTGGCGTCCTGCCGCACGTCACCATGCGTATGTACACGGCCTCCAGTGCCCGGCAGGTGCGGCGCTCGATGTCCTGGGCGGTGTCGGGCGTGGCCCTGTTCGTGCTCGTCATGACGGTCGTCGGCTTCGGCGCGACCGCGCTGGTCGGGCGGGAACTGATCGCGCAGGTCGACCCGCAGGGCAACACGGCGTATCTGCTCGGATCGCAGGCGGCGTTCGGCGCGGACGTGTCGTCGGCGGAGACGTTCCTGTTCACGACCGTCACCACGGCAGTCTTCCTCACGCTGCTCGCTTCCGTCGCCGGCATGATCCTGGCCTGCGCCAACTCCCTCGCGCACGACGTGTTCGCGGCGCGGGTGCAGGAGATGTCGCCGCGGCGGGAGATGACCGTGGCGCGGCTGTCGGCACTGGCCGTGGGCGTCCCCGCGATCCTCCTGGCCACCCAGGTCCAGCACCGCAGCCTGCAATGGCTGGTGACGCTGTCCTTCTGCCTGGGAGCCTCGGCCATCGCGCCCGCGCTGGTCTACAGCCTGTTCTGGCGCCGCTACACGCGAACGGGCCTGCTCAGCACGCTCATCGGCGGCTCTCTCGCGGTCCTGCTGCTGATGCCGGGCACCAACCTGGTCTCCGGCTCACCCGTCTCGGCCTTCCCCGAGGCCGACTTCAACTGGTTCCCGTTCACCACCACAGGCCTGGTCTCCATACCCCTGGGCTTCGCCTGCGGCTGGCTGGGCACGATGGCCTCCGGCCACCGGAAGTCGGAGGAACAGCGTCACCAGTACGAGGCGGTGGAGGGCTGGATCCTGGCGGGCGCGGCCCGCAGGGACCAGTGACCCCGGCGGCACGGCGCATTGCTCGCGGCTCAGCTCGATTCCCCGAGGCTGACCGCCGGGGACGGCTCGCCGTGCCGCGGGGCGGACGGAGAGCCCGACCGGCACACCGGGCCGGGCTCGTCAGCGGCTGGCGGTTGGCGGTTGGCTGGCTTTATGGCGACTGGCGGTTGGCAGTTGGTGGGTGGTTGTCCACATAGGGCCGGACTACGGAGTCACCACTCCCTGCAGCCTGGGCGGCGGCTGCGCCACAGGCGGCCGCCGTCGGCCTCACTCCGCCGCCACCCGCCCCGCCCAAGCCGTCAGGCTGGAGTGGACGCGGTCGATGTGGGACCGGGCGGCGTCTCGTTGCTCGGCGTGTTCGCCGAGGAGCCGGTCCGTCTCCTCCGCCACGTTCTCGGCGTGCTCACGGGCCTGGGCGACCAGCTCCGCCGCATGGGCGTGGGCCTCCTCCTCCAGGTCGCGGGCGGAGTCCTCCGCGTCGGCGAAGGCGTTCTCGGCGTCGGACAGTGCTTCCTCGGCGCGCGACACGGCCTCCTCGTCGTGCGCGTCCAACGCAGCCTCGCGGGCGGCATCCTCGCGCTCCGCCTGCGCCCACCGTTCGGCGTGCTCCTTGGCCTGCTCGGCCAGCATCCCGGAAGTGCGCCGGCACATCTCCCGCAGGGCGGCCACCGCCTCGCCTCGTTCTTCCTCCGCCTCACGCCCTGCCACGCCCCGGATCTCGTCGGCCTCGGCGTCGGCGGCGAGCAGCCGCTGGCGGGCGCGTTCGTCGCCGTCGGCGCGTACGGCATCGGCGTACGCCTGGGCGGACTCGCGCACGCCGGCCGCGGTCGACCGGGCCGCGTCCACGCGTTGCCGCGCTTCCCGCAGCGCTTCCTCCCGCACGGCAGCGGCCTCCTGCTCGCCGAGTTCGAAGAGTTGCCGTGCACGCTGCCCGAGCGTCTCGTAGGTCTGCGGGGCCACCCGGGCCACGGCCTCGCGCAGCCGCTCCAGTTCCTCGCCCATCCGCCGGGCGAGCACCGTCAGGCGGGCTGCCCTCTCCCAGGCCGCATCCCGGTCCGCGGAGAGGGCCTCGGCGTACGCGTCGACCTGCTCGGGACGGTAGCCGCGCCCCCGCACGGCCGTGAAACCGTGCGGTGACGCCGTCGCGCTGCTCATCCGGGCCCCTCTCCACCACACCGATGCGCGGGCAAGCGCATCGATGCGAAGTCGCGCTAGAAATGGGATGATTTCGCGCACATCTTGGTGGATCAGACGGAAGTGTTCATAACGCGACACTCCGCACAGAGGTCACGGGCCCACGGCCGGTACGGGCCGTCAGCCCCAGGTGGTGCCCGCGGGCTCCTGGATGGTCGTGTTGATGCGGTTGAACATGTTGGTGACCGAGACGGTGAGGATCAGGGCGGAGAGCTCCTTCTCGTCGAAGTGGTCGGCCACCTCGTCCCACAGCGCGTCCGGCACCGACTCCCCCGAGAGGTCGGAAAGCCGCGTCATCGCCTCCGTCAGCTTCAGCGCGGCGCGCTCGGCGTCCGAGAAGAAGGGCGCGTGCCGCCAGGCGGCGACGGCCGCGATGCGCTCCTCGCTCGCCCCGGCCTTGCGGAGGTTGGCCACGTGTCCGTGCACGCAGGCCCCGCAGCCGTTGATCTGGCTGGCGCGCAGCCCGACGATCTCCGCCACGTCCGGTGCCAGGCCGCCCTCCCCGATCGCCTGGAAGAGGGTGCCGATGCCCTTCATCGCGCCGGAAAGGACGTACGCCGGGTTCGTCATCCGTGCCTGCATGATCTCTGCCTCCTGGGTCGGCGGTGCGTCGTGCGTCGCTGTCACTGCACTGACGGAACGGCGGAGACAGATGTGACAGCCCGGCGCGAAGAATCCTCGGCACGGGCATGAAAAGAGCCGGGCCCGGTCGTACGAGCGACCGAGCCCGGCTCCTTGTGGCACGTCAGCGGCGAGGCGTCACAGCAGTCCGTCCCACATCTGCTCCAGCAGCACCGACCACCAGCTCTCCGGCGACCCCAATGCCGCCGGGTCGAGCGCGGCCAACTGGGCCTGGAAGTCGACGGTCCAGCGGCCCGCCTGCTCCTGGTTCAGCCCGAACCGCAGCCGCCACATCCGCCCGAGCAGCGCCAGACAGCGCGCGAACTCCGGCAGCCCGGTGTTCACGAACTGCGGCGGCACGGGCGCTCCACCCGGCCCCGCCTCCACCGGCACGGCGACGATGTTCGCCGTGCCGTACTGCACGCAGATCGCCTTGCCGAAGTCGCTGCCCATCACCAGGTAGGAACCGGCGTCCGAGGCCGGCTGCACCCCGCGCTCGGCCGCCAGCTCCGCCAGTGTCGGAACGGGCCGGCCGGGCTGCGCCTGCGCCCAGAAGAACGGGCCCATGTCCATCGGCAGTCCGGCCGCCACCAGCGTGTGCGCCACCACCGGCGGCACCCCCTGCCGCGACACGGCGGCCTGCTCGAACCGGAACACCCCCGGCCCGAACGCGGCCCCCAGCTCCTGCCCGATGGCCTCCGGCGGGATCGGCGGCACCATCTGCACCGGCGGCAGCGGAGCGCGCACCGGCGCGGGGCGCGCCGGGCCGTCCGCCACCTGGTGCAACTCGCCCTGGTGGGCCAGCAGCTGCTGCATGCCCTGCTGCCGGCTCGCGTGGTCCGTGCCGTACGGCGCGATGCTCGCGATGCGCGCCTGCGGCCACTGCTCCCGGATCATCCGCGCGCAGTACGCACCCGGCAGCTCGCACGACTCCAGCTCGGTGTGCAGCTCCAGCACCTGGTCCGGGGGCACGTTCATGGCCCGCAACTCGTGGAAGATCTGCCACTCCGGGTGCGGCGTACCCGGCGCGGAACGCCGGATCAGCTGCTGCTCGGAACCGTCCTGCGCGCGGTAGCGCAGCACGGCCTGATAGCCGGGCCCGACCGTCGGCTGCCCGGTCGGCTGCTGCGGATAGCCGTACGCCGGCGGCTGCCCGGGGACGGGCTGGCCGGGCGGCGACATCGTACCCGGGGGCATCGCGCCGGGCGGCATACCGGGCGGCACCGCACCCGGCATCCCCGGCGGCATCGGCTGCGCACCGGGCGTGCCAGGGGCGGCGGGTGGTGCGCCGGGAGCCTGCGGCGGCGGAGGCACGCCGGGACCGCCCGCCGGGGGCGCGGCCAGCATGGTCTCCGCATGGTGCACGGGACCCGGACCACCGGGAGCACCAGGGGCACCCGGAGGCTGCGGCGCACCGGGAGGACCGGGTGGGTGGGGAGCACCCGGCGGGTTCGGCATCCCCGGGGGCTGGGGGGCACCCGGAGCACCCGGCGCTCCAGGGGGAGCCGGAGGCTGCGGCGCACCCGGGCCCATCCGGCCCGGGTCGGCAAGCATCGTGGCAGCGTGGTGGACACCGCCGGGCGGCGTACCGCCCGGAGCGCCCGGAGGCTGCGGCGCGCCCGGAGGACCGGGCGGGTTCGGCGCACCGGGAGGACCGGGCGGGTTCGGCGCACCCGGAGCACCAGGAACCCCCGGCGGCGGCAGCGGCGTGCCCGTTCCCGAAGAGTCCCCGGATCCGGATCCGGATCCGGATCCACCCGGCCCGTCAGGCCCGAGCGCCGACACCATCTGTGTGGGCACGTAGCCGCCCGCGGGAGTGCCCGGCGCCCCGGGCCCAGACGGCGAAGGCGTGCTGCCCGGCTGAGCACCGGGCGTCCCCGGGGCACCCGGAGGAGGCGGAGTGGACGGACGCGCCCCCCGCCGCCCGGGCGGCGGAGCGGCCTTGCTGGTCGCGGCGTCGGCGATGTCCCCGGCGTTCGGAGCGGCCCCCGGCCCGGCGGCCGGCGGAGGTGTACTCCCCTGCGGGGCCTGCGGATACCCGTACGGCTGCCCGCCGGGCACGGGCGGAGGCGTACTGCCCCGCGGCACACCACCGGGCGGCGTCCCCGGCATACCGCCGGACGGCATCCCCGGCGCACCACCAGGCGGCGTCCCCGGCCCACCCGGAGCACCCCCCGGACCTGCCGGACCTGCCGGATAGCCGTACCCGGGACCACCAGGCGCGGGTGCGGGCGCCGCTCCCGGCCCCTGGGCGTTCGGGTCGTCGACCGCCGGCGACAGCGCCGTAGACGGCAGCTGACTGCCACCCGACATCAGAGTCGTCTTGGCCTCGGGCGTGGCCGAGGGCGGCGCGGTGTCGCTGTCGGCCCCGCTCAGCGGCGGCGCGAAAACCGTCGCCGGCAGCGGCACGGAACGGTCGTCACCGGCGTCCGCGTTGGTGTCCGTGCCGGCCCAGGGCGTCGCCCCCGCAGGCACCGACGGCGCCGCCGGAGCCCCGGAAGGACCCGCGTCGGCGTCGGCGTCACCGCCCCCGGCCGCCGGCCACGAGGCACCACTGCCCGGCGCGGCCGGCGCACCCTGCGCGGGAGTCGCCGAACCGGAAACAGGACCGGAACCAGAACCGGAAGCAGGACCGGAAACAGCACCGGCACCAGAGCCGGAACCAGGCCCGGAACCAGAGCCGGAATCCGACCCCCCAGCGGCAGTAGCCGCCTGCTCCCCGGCTCCAGCCCCCACACCCCGACGATCCGGAATCCCCAGCTTGTCCGCCGCATCCTGCAACCACTCCGGCGGAGTCAGCAGGAACGACGTCTGATTCAGATCCACCCGCGCGGCAGACGCCGCCGGTGCCGGCTCGTCCACCGTGTCCGGACGGCCGTACTCCTCCTCGTACCGGCGGATCACCTCACCCACCGGCAGCCCGGGCCACAACGTCGCCTCGCCACTGTCCCGCGCGATCACCAGCCGCTGCGCACCACCGTCCGACCGCGGCCCGTCCGCCCGGTCCTCGGCCCACACCACGAACCCGAGATCGAACTCCCGCACCCGCACCTCACGATGCTGGTACGACGCCAGATCCCCGTTGATCCACTCTTCCGCACGCTCCTGCGCCTGCGCGAAGGTCACCATCGCCGACCTCACTCCCCCACGGCCGGGGACGACACCGCACCCACCGGCACCACACGCGCGAACCCGCCGTCCACCATCAGGTTCGCCACCGTCTCCAACTCCGGCGGATTGCCCGCCAGCCGCGACAGGAAGACATCGAAGTCGTCCCCGCACGACAGCAGCAACCGCTCCACGCGCTCCGCCGGCGGCACCGAGGGATCCACGTCCCGCGCGTCGTCGTACGCGCAGAACCACACCGAACCGATGCGCTCGCCCTTGACCTTCACGGCCAGCAGGCCGCCCTGGACGAACGCGATCCCCAGATAGTCCTTGGTCAGATGGTCACGCAGACACTTGTTGACGTACACCAGGTCATTGACCGCCGCCTCGTCGCGCACCGTGAAGAACGGCTGGTCCACCAGCAGCCCCAGCTCCGCGTCCAGCGCGGCACCCACCGGCGCACAGCCACCCGCCGCCTTCAGGAACGACCGGTACGCACCCGGCAACCGGTAGCCGAGGTCCTCCTCGACGCCCTGCACCTGCGACTCCGTCACCGCGACACCCGACTTCGGCAGCCCGAAATGCGCCGGACGCGTCTCCTGGAGCGGCCGCGTGCCCCGCTTGGAATGGTCGACACCCGACGTCGTCACACCCCCGTGATGCCTCAGCAGCGCCTTCACCTCGACCGGAACCAGCTCCAGCCGCCGCGTGCCCACCACGTGGTGCCACGTCCAGCCGTGCGGCGTCGCCACCGCCGGCACCGTGTCCCACAACTCGTGCCCGGACGCCGACAGCGCCGTGTTCGCCGACACATAGTCCGTCAGCCGCAACTCGTCGACACCGAAACCCTCCGGCGGCTCCGCGATCTCCGCGGCCGCGCGCGCGTAAGCCGAGAAGTCGGGGTAACCGTGCTCGTCGACCCGTACCCCTCTCGGGTGACGCGCCGCCCGGACCGGATCCGGGAAGTGCACGACCTGCCCGGCGTAGGCCGCGTTCGGCGGCGCGGCTTGCTGCCCGAGCCGACCTGTCGTCATGGCGGTTGCCCCCTGCGGCACTCTGTACGACCCGTATTGACCACCCTTGGCGCACTACGACCCGTATCGACTGTCACTGCACGCGTCCGACCGCGGATCACCCTCCGGTTCACTGCATCGAGCCCCGAACGGATCACCGCATCACCCGCGGTGCCGACAGCCTATGCGGTACGACGACACCGGTCACCGGCACCGGTCAGCACCCCCTCCGCTTCCGTGACCAGGCGTCACCCCACCGTGACGGCACACCCCGCTATGGGCGTGTCGCCGCGCCCCAGCTTCCGCACCAGCCACGGCATTTGGCAGTCTGTGACCCCCGGGGGGATGCACGGAGGGGAAGACGATCATGAATGCCACGCAGACGGGACCACACACCGGCAGGTCCGCCGACCCACGAAACGGCGACCCCCGAGGCGGCAGCCACGGCACCGGCCCCCAGGCAGGCGGCCCACGAGCCACCGACCCGCTGGGCGGCGACCCCCGCATCGGCTGGAGCGCCACCGAGGCAGCCCACGCCCCCGCCCTCCGGCACCGCCGCGACGGCATCCTCCCCACCGTCGCCGCCGCCCTCTCCGTCCGCGGCGCCACCCTCACCGGCACCGCAGCCCGCGGCGACACACCCCCCGCCCTGCACCCCCTCGTCCAGGACTTCCTCGACACCCTCACCAGCGCCCAACGCGACCGCTACACCGGCCGCTGCGCCGAAACCATCCTCATCTCCCGCCACATCGCCGCCGCCGACACCGCCCGCAGCAAACGCGCCGCACGCAAACCCATGACCAACGGCGAGGCACGCAAAGCCCTCAAGCAGGCCAAACTCACCGCCCGACGCATCCGCGAGGACGGCGACCCCCTCCACGGCAGCTTCGCCACCCCCTGCCGCGCCTGCACCGCGCTCAGCGCCCACTTCGGCGTGCGCATAGTCGACCCCGCGTCCCAGAACGGCTGACGCACCCCACCCCCACAGCACCAGACACCCCGGCGCGCCCTCTCGCGCCACCCCATGACCTCGACGAGACGAAGGGCGCATGCACGCCGACCGCACCTCCACCACCCGCTTCGCCGTACCCGTCGACGCCGCCCTGCGCGCCGCCGGCTGGCAACCCGGACGCTGGGACATCAAACAAGCCGAGATCTGGGCCGACGCCCTGCGCGACCACGCCTCCCCCGCCGGCCACCGCCACACCGTCTTCCCCGCCGCCGTCGAGGCCTGGGCCGAATTCGGCGGACTCCACATCACCCCCACCGGCCCCGGCCGCCAGGTCGCCCCCGCCCACCTCCACCTCGACCCACTGCACGGCCTCCACATGGCCCGCACCCTCGGCGACCTCGGCCGCGCCCTCGGCACCGACGTCTGCCCCCTCGGCGCCGAAACCGACAGCCAGGCCCTCCTCGCCATCGACACCGACGGCCGCGTCTACACCCTCGACCACACCGGCGACTGGTACCTCGGCCCCGACATCGACCAGGCCCTCGCCACCCTCATCGCCGGCACCGCACCCGCCCGCCTCACCACGAACTGAGCACCCAGCCGCGTCACGTCACGACGCCGGAATCACCGCCGACACCCGGAAACCCCCCGCATCCGTCGGCCCCGACACGAACACACCACCCAGCGCCGAAACCCGCTCCCTCATCCCCACCAGACCGTTCCCACCCGACGGCAACCGCGCCGACGACGCCGCCTCCTCAGGCGGCTCGTTCTCCACCTGCATCGCGATCTCCGACACCCGATGCGCCAACCGCACATACGTCTTCGCCCCGGCCGCGTGCTTGTGGACGTTCGTCAACGCCTCCTGCACCACCCGATACGCCGTCCGCTCCACCTGAGGCGCATACGACCGGACATCCCCCTCCACCGACAACGCCACCACCATCCCCGCCGCAGCCGACTGCCCCACCAACTCCTCCAGCTCCGCCAGACACGGACCCTCGTCATCCGCCGCCCGCGAAGCCGCCGCAGCCGCCGCCGCGGCCACCCCCACCGCAGCCAACGGCACCGACGACGCCGGCTCCCGCCGCTCACCCCCACCGCTGCGCAGCACCCCGAGCATCTCCCGCAGCTCCGTCAGCGCCTGCCGCCCCATGTCCCCCACCAGCGCGGCGTTCTTCACGGCCTTCTCGGGATCCTTCCGCGCCACCGCCTGCAGCGCCGCCGCATGCACCACCATCAGACTCACCCGATGCGCCACGACATCGTGCATCTCCCGCGCGATCCGCGTCCGCTCCTCGTTACGGGCCCACTCCGCCCGCTCCTCAGCCCGCTCCGCGAGCAACTGAAGCTCCCGCTCCAGACTGTCCGCCCGCTCCCGCAGGCTCTCCATCAGCCGCCGCCGCGCCCCCACATACAGACCCAGCAGCACCGGAGGCGCCGTGAAGCCCAGCGACATCGTGATCGCCGCGAACGGCACGAACCAGTCCCCTACGTCCAGGTCCCCCCGCGACATGTCCTGCCGCGTCTTCACGAACGTCACGATCAACGTCCCCACCAGCGACATCCCCGCCAGCGAGGCGATGATCCGCCGGGGCAGCTCGGCCGCGGCCAGCGTGTACAGGCCGACGATGCCCATGACCAAGCCCATCTCGGCGGGCGTGATCGCGATCGAGACCAGCACCACGGCGATCGGCCACCGGCGCCTCACCAGCAGCACGGAACCGGCCAACACCCCGAAGACGACCCCCGCCGCCACCGGGATCCCCGCGTCCCGCGCGAACGGGATCCCCTCCAACGCGCACTCCAGCGCGGACACCACGGCCAGGCTCGCATCGAACACGGCGCTACGCCGCCTGGCCCACCACCACGGCCCTCCCCGGGCCGTCACATGGTCTTCCCCCGTCGCGGTCATGCCTCCCAGCCTAAAGGCGCCCCCCGCCCGCTTTCCGGTGAGTTTCCGGGACTGGCCCACACCACACTCCGTGACCGTTCGGCTGCGATACCACCCGATATCCCTCGAACTGCTGAATCGCTCACCGTTCGACCCCGGAAGCGATCATTCCGCCCGGACGGTATGCGTATGACACATGCATCCGGCAAGTACGCCGACTTCGAAGGGCTGCGGGAGAAGGCGGTGGCACTCCGCCGCCAGGGCCTCAGCCTCCGCCAGATCCGCGACGAGCTGAAGATCTACAACAACGACGTCCTCAACCAACTGGTGAAGGGCGAACCGCCCCCGGCCTGGACGAAACGCCCCCGGGCGAAGGACGACCTGCGGGAGAGGGCGAGGGAACTCCGCCTCCAGGGCTGGACGTACGACCAGATCGAGGTGGAGCTGGGGTGCTCGAGGAGTTCGGTGTCGCTTTGGGTGCGGGATCTGCCGAAGCCGGAGCCCCGCTACACGCCGGAGGAGCAACGCGCGCTGATGCAGGCGGGCCTCGCACGCCTCCGCGCCACACAGGACGAGGAGCGCCGACGAACCAGGGAGAACGCACGGCAGGAAGCAGGCACGCTCACGGACCGGGAACTGTTTCTGACAGGAGTCGCGCTGTACTGGGCCGAGGGTTCCAAGAGCAAGTCCTACGACAGGCGTGAGCGAGCCATCTTCGTCAACAGTGATCCCGGCGTGATCCGGGTCTACCTGGCCTGGCTGGACCTGCTCGGGGTGAGCCGGGAGCGCCTGCGCTTCCGGGTACTCATCCACGAGTCGGCGGATGTGGACGCAGCCCATCGCCATTGGGCCGGCATCGCGGGCGTCGAAGCGTCGACCTTCGCCAAGCCGACCCTCAAGAAGCACAACCCCAAGACCGTCCGCAAGAACACCGGTGACGACTACCACGGCTGCCTGGTCGTCACCGTGGCCCGAAGTGCCGAGCTGTACAACCGCATCGAGGGCTGGTGGAGCGGCATCGTTGCCCACGCCGAAGCACGTCTCCGGTAAGGTCTGAGGCGCTGTCCCCCGTGGTGTAACTGGCAGCACACTGGTTTTTGGTACCAGCAGGACAAGGTTCGAATCCTTGCGGGGGAGCCCTCAGAACACACCTTCTCGGTTCGGGTCCTGGCCGACCGCCCCTCGGTCAGGACCCGCACCCATGCCCCCCACAAAACCCCCCGGTATCCTGCGGATGTCACCCCACCCCATCCACAGCCGAAGGGCATCCCGTGAGCGCCAACCGCCCGGCAGCCGTCGTCGTTCTCGCAGCGGGTGAGGGCACCCGTATGAAGTCGGCCACACCCAAGGTCCTGCACGAGCTCTGCGGCCGCAGCCTCGTGGGCCATGTGCTCGCCGCCGCGGGCGAGCTGACCCCCGAGCACCTGGTCGTCGTGGTCGGCCACGCCCGCGAGAAGGTCACCGCCCATCTCGGGGACATCGCCCCCGAGGTCCGCACCGCCGTGCAGGCGGAGCAGAACGGCACGGGGCACGCCGTGCGGATGGGTCTGGAGGAGCTGGGCGGAGCCGTCGACGGGACGGTCGTCGTCGTGTGCGGTGATACGCCCCTGCTGACGGGCGCGACCCTGCAGGCCCTGGCCGCCACGCACTCCGCCGACGGCAACGCGGTCACGGTGCTGACCGCCGAGGTGCCGGACGCGACGGGATACGGGCGGATCGTCCGCGACGACGCCACCGGGGCCGTCACCGCCATCGTCGAACACAAGGACGCCACCGATGCCCAGCGGTCGATCCGTGAGATCAACTCGGGTGTGTTCGCGTTCGACGGGCAGTTGCTGGCGGACGCGCTGAAGAAGGTGCGGACGGACAACAGCCAGGGCGAGGAGTACCTGACGGACGTGCTCGGGATCCTGCGTGAGGCGGGGCACCGGGTCGGGGCGTCGGTGGCCGGTGACCACCGTGAGATCGCCGGGATCAACAACCGTGTGCAGTTGTCGGAGGCCCGCCGGATCCTGAACGACCGGCTGCTGACCGAGGCCATGCTCGCCGGTGTGACCGTCATCGACCCGGCGACCACCTGGATCGACGTCACGGTCACCTTCGAGCAGGACGCCGTCGTGCACCCGGGCACGCAGCTGCACGGCACGACGCATCTGGCCGAGGGCGCGGAGGTGGGGCCCAACTCGCGGCTGACCGACACCCGGGTGGGTGCGGGTGCGCGGGTCGACAACACCGTGGCCGCGGGTGCCGAGGTCGGTGCGGACGCGACGGTGGGTCCGTACGCGTATCTGCGTCCGGGGACGCGGCTGGGCGCGAAGGGCAAGATCGGGACGTACGTGGAGACGAAGAACGCGTCGATCGGTGACGGGACGAAGGTGCCTCATCTGTCGTACGTGGGTGACGCGACGATCGGTGAGCAGACGAACATCGGTGCCGCGAGCGTGTTCGTGAACTATGACGGCCAGGAGAAGCACCACACGACCATCGGTTCGCACTGCCGGACGGGCTCGGACAACATGTTTGTGGCGCCTGTCACGGTGGGGGACGGTGCGTACACCGCTGCCGGGTCTGTGATCACGAAGGATGTGCCGGCGGGTTCGCTGGCCGTGGCCCGTGGTCAGCAGCGGAATATCGAGGGTTGGGTGGCTCGGAAGCGTCCGGGGAGCGCGGCGGCGAAGGCGGCCGAGGCGGCTTCCCGGGAGTCGGCCGGCGAGGGCTGACCGGAAACCGACGCCTGAAACACGGCGTACGGTGATAGGTGCACACCCGCACCCCCACCAGCTGAGACGGCCTCCGGCAAGCCGGCTGCGAGGTTTCTCGACACCTAGCTGCGACACCTCTGAGGAGACAGTGCTGTGACCGGGATCAAGACGACCGGCGAGAAGAAGTTGATGTTCTTCTCCGGCCGCGCCCACCCCGAGCTTGCCGAGGAGGTCGCCCAGCAGTTGGGTGTCGGGGTTGTCCCGACGAAGGCCTTCGACTTCGCGAACGGTGAGATCTATGTGCGTTATCAGGAGTCGGCGCGTGGCGCGGACTGCTTCCTGATCCAGAGCCACACGGCTCCGATCAACAAGTGGATCATGGAGCAGTTGATCATGATCGACGCGCTGAAGCGTGCGTCGGCCCGCTCCATCACGGTCATCGTGCCGTTCTACGGTTACGCGCGGCAGGACAAGAAGCACCGTGGACGTGAACCGATTTCGGCGCGTCTGATCGCGGACATGATGAAGACCGCGGGTGCGGACCGGATCCTGACCGTGGATCTGCACACGGACCAGATCCAGGGCTTCTTCGACGGTCCGGTGGACCACCTGTTCGCGCTGCCGCTGCTGGCGGACTACGTGGGCCGGAAGGTGGACCGGGAGAAGCTGACGGTCGTGTCGCCGGACGCCGGCCGGGTGCGGGTCGCGGACCGCTGGTGCGACCGGCTGGGTGCGCCGCTGGCGATCGTGCACAAGCGGCGTGACAAGGACGTCGCGAACCAGGTCACCGTCCACGAGGTCGTGGGTGAGGTGAAGGGTCGCGTGTGTGTCCTGGTGGACGACATGATCGACACCGGTGGGACGATCTGTGCCGCTGCGGACGCGCTGTTCGCGCACGGTGCGGAGGACGTGATCGTGACGGCGACGCACGGTGTGCTGTCGGGCCCCGCGAGCGACCGCCTGAAGAACTCGCGGGTGAGTGAGTTCGTGTTCACGGACACGCTGCCGACGCCGGGTGAGCTGGGCCGGGATCTGGAGAAGATCTCGGTGCTGTCGATCGCTCCGACGATCGCGAGTGCGGTGCGTGAGGTGTTCGAGGACGGTTCGGTGACGAGCCTGTTCGACGAGCAGTAGGAGCCTGTGGTCGGGCTTCTGTAGATCCTTTTGGGTGCGGCCTCCCTCTCCGAGTAGACTGCTGAAGTTGCTCGGCGAGGGAGGCCGTTCCCGTTTCGGGACGCGGTTGTCCGTTATCGACGCGCTCTTCGTAGCAGGCCGTTCGTGGCCGGGTGACCACGTCCGTTCTGATTTCGAGGAGTGACTATGTCCGAGGTGAAGATCTCCGCCGCGACGCGCAGCGAGTTCGGCAAGGGTGCCGCGCGCCGTATCCGTCGTGAAGACAAGGTTCCGGGTGTCCTGTACGGGCACGGTTCGGACCCGCTGCACCTGACCCTGCCGGGTCACGACCTGCTGATGGCGCTGCGTACGCCGAACGTGCTGATCGCGCTGGACATCGACGGCAAGACGAACGAGCTGGCGATCCCGAAGTCGGTGCAGCGTGACCCGCTGAAGGGCTTCCTGGAGCACGTGGACCTGCTGCTGGTGAAGCGCGGCGAGCAGGTCACGGTCGAGATCCCGGTGCACACCGAGGGCGAGCTGGCCCCGGGTGGCTTCCTGCTGGAGCACGTGCTGAACGCGCTGCCGGTCGAGGCCGAGGCGACCCACATCCCCGAGTCCGTGACCGTCTCCGTCGAGGGTCTGGCGGCGGGTGACTCCATCCTCGCCAAGGACATCAAGCTGCCGAAGGGCACGACGCTGACCGTCGAGGACGACACCGTCGTTCTGCAGGTCCTGGCCGCGCAGGCCGAGGAGGCCCCGGAGGGCGAGGAGACCGTCGAGGAAGAGGCCGCCGAGGCCTGATCCTCTTCGTCGTCGTTTCGTCGGCCGCTGTTCCCGTGCGGGGCAGCGGCCGACGCGTATGAAGGAGACATGGACGTGACGACCGATGCCGCCGCTCCCTGGCTGATCGTGGGGCTGGGCAATCCGGGGCCGGAGTACGCGGCGAACCGGCACAACGTGGGTTTCATGGTGGCGGATCTGCTGGCGGGCCGGATCGGGGGGCGGTTCAAGCGGGCCGGCCGGGCGCAGGCGCAGGTCGTGGAGGGCCGGATCGGGCCTCCTGGGCCGTTGAACCGGCGGGTGGTGCTGGCGAAGCCGATGTCGTACATGAACCTGTCGGGTGGGCCGGTGAATGCGCTGCGGGATTTCTACAAGGTGCCGGTGGGTCATGTGGTGGCGGTGCATGACGAGTTGGACATCGACTACGGGGTGCTGCGGCTGAAGCTGGGTGGCGGGGACAACGGGCACAACGGGTTGAAGTCGATGACGAAGGCGTTCGGTGCGGACTATCACCGGGTGCGGTTCGGGATCGGGCGGCCGCCGGGGCGGATGCCGGTGGCGGATTTCGTGCTGAAGGATTTCTCGTCGGCGGAGCGCAAGGAGCTGGACTACTTCGTGGACCGGGCGGCGGACGCGGTGGAGGCTCTGGTGATCGAGGGGCTGGAGCGGGCGCAAAGCACGTACAACTCCTGACTTGTCACCCGTCGAGGTTGACGGGTCGTTCAGGCATGGCCAATGATCCCGGCCATGCCTGCCATTGCCCCCTCGTCGTCCCAGGGTTCGGCCGCTGTGCTGCGGTTCGGGAGGTTCGCGGCGATGGGGACGGTCGCGGTGCTGATCCTGATCGCGGGTGTGTGGGCGTCGTGGGGTACGGCGCAGCATGTGATGCTCACGAAGGGCCGGGAGCGGGGCACGGTCGATGTGGCGCGGTGCGGGGCGGATACGTGCTGGGGTCGGTACACGCCGTTGTCGGAGGGTTCGCAGCCGCGGGCGCGGGTGGTGCTGGAGAAGTCGGTCGCGGTGGAGCGGGGCCGGACGTACACGGTGGTCCTGAAGGCCGGTGGTGATGACGCGGTGCGTTCGGGTCCGGCGGGGGTGCTGTACGCGTGGATTCCGCTGGGTGGTGCGTTGTTGCTGGCGTCGGTGGTGGTGGCGGGTGGTCTGCTGCGGACGCGGGTGGCGTGGGTGATGGCGTTGTCGGGGGTGGCGTTGCTGACGGCGGCGTTCGTGACCGTCTGAGGGGTTCGGCGTCGGCGGGCCGGCCGCGGCTGACGTAGGACATGAGCGTGCCCCCGGGCCTGTGCGGGCTCGGGGGCACGGTCGTGTCCGGGGTGGTTCAGCCGGTGTTGCGCAGGCCGGCTGCCACGCCGTTGACGGTGAGGAGGAGGGCGCGGGCGAGGAGCGGGTCGGGCTGCTCGGCGTCGCGCTGCCGCTTGAGCAGGGCCACCTGGAGGTAGGAGATGGGGTCGAGGTAGGCGTCGCGGATGGCGAAGGTCTGCTTCAGGACGGGTGTGGCGTCGAGGAGTTCGGCTTCGCCGGTGACGCGCAGCACCTCACGCACGGTGAGTTCGTGTTCGGCCTTGATGGTGTCGAAGACGTGCTTGAGCTCGTCGGGGACGAGGGTGTCGACGTAGTGCTGGGCGATCCGCAGGTCGGTCTTGGCCAGGGTCATCTCGACGTTGGAGATGAAGTTGCGGAAGAAGTGCCACTGCTGGTGCATCTCGTCGAGGACGGTGTCGAGGCCCGCTTCGCGCAGGGCCTTGAGGCCGGAGCCGACACCGAACCAGCCGGGGACGATCTGCCGGGACTGGGTCCAGCCGAACACCCAGGGGATGGCGCGCAGGCCGTCGAGCGAGACGCCGGAGCCGGGGCGGCGGGAGGGCCGGGAGCCCAGGTGCAGGTCGGCGAGCTGGTCCACCGGGGTCGACGCGAGGAAGTACGTCGGCAGGTCGGGGTCCTCGACCAGGCGGCGGTAGGCGGCGTGGGCGGCGTCGGAGACGACGTCCATCGCGGCGTCCCAGCGGGCGAGGGCCTCGTCGGACTGGCGGGGTGCGGTGTGCAGGGCGGACGCCTGGAGGGTGGCCGCCACGGTGAGTTCGAGGTTCTCCCGGGCCAGGGACGGGATGAGGTACTTGTCGGAGATGACCTCGCCCTGCTCGGTCACCTTGATCTCGCCCTCCAGGGTGCCCCAGGGCTGGGCGAGGATGGCGTCGTGGGTGGGGCCGCCGCCGCGGCCGACGGTGCCGCCGCGGCCGTGGAAGAGGCGCAGGCGTACGCCGTAGCGGTGGGCTACGTCGCGCAGGCGGCGCTGGGCGCGGTGGATCTCCCACTGGCTGGTGGTGATGCCGCCGAACTTGGAGGAGTCGGAGTAGCCGAGCATGACCTCCTGGACGTCCCCGCGCAGGGCGACGAGGCGCCGGTAGGAGGGGTCGGAGAGCATGTCCTCGAGGATGGTGTCGGCGGCCTTGAGCTCGTCGGTGGTCTCGAGGAGCGGCACGATGCCGATCTTGGCCCAGCCGGCGTGCAGGTCGATGAGTCCGGCTTCGCGGGCGAGGACGGCGGCGGCGAAGACGTCGTCGGCGCCCTGGCACATGGAGATGATGTAGGACTCGATGACCTCGGGTCCGAAGACTTCCAGGGCGCGCTTGACGGTGCCGAAGACGCCGAAGGTCTTCTCGCCGGGAGCGTCGACGGGGGCCGGGGTGGGGGCGAGCGGCCTGCGGGACCTGAGCTCCTTGGCGAGGAGCTTGGCGCGGTAGTCGCGGGGCATGTCGGCGTAGCGCCAGGATTCCTCGCCGAGCCGGTCGAAGAGCTGGCCGAGGGCGTGGTGATGGGCGTCGGCGTGTTCGCGGACGTCCATGGTGGCGAGCTGGAGGCCGAAGGCGGCGAGGGTGCGGATGGTGCGGGCGAGGCGGCCGTCGGCGAAGAGTCCGCCGCGGTGCTCGCGCAGGGAGCGCTGGATGATCCGCAGGTCGTCGAGGAGTTCGCTGGTGCCGAGGTAGTCGCGGCCGTCGCGGTGGGCGGTGCCCTTGGCGAGGCGCTTCTTGGTGTTCTCCAGCTTCTGGCGGATGCAGGTGGCCTTGAGCCGGTAGGGCTCTTCGGCGTTGAGGCGCTTGTAGCGGGGGCTGATCTCGGGGAGGTTCTCCAGGTCGGCCTGGAGGGAGGTCAGCAGTTCCTCGGTGGCGCCGGCGTAGCGGATGGAGTTGGACAGGAAGCCGCGGAGCTCGTCGATGGTCTCCAGGGCGTCGTTGATGCCGTGCTCGTGCTGGAGGATCAGGACGTCCCAGGTGACCTGGGGGGTGACGTTGGGGTTGCCGTCGCGGTCGCCGCCGATCCAGGTGCCGAAGGTGAGGGGGCGGGTGTCGTCGGGGAGCTTGACCCCGGCGCGCTCCAGCTCGGCGGTGAGGTCCTCCAGGACGTCGCCGACTGCGTTGGCGTGCAGCTCGTCGAGGTAGTAGATGGCGTTGCGGGCCTCGTCGGCGGGCTCGGGGCGCACCACGCGCAGTTCGTCGGTCTGCCAGACGAGGTCGATGTTCTCGGCCAGACGGGTGTCCAGGCGGCGCCGGTCGGATTCGATGACCGGGGTCTCCAGGAGCGCGGCGATGCGCCGGAGCTTGTTGAGGACCGAGCGGCGTGCGGCCTCGGTGGGGTGGGCCGTGAAGACGGGGCGCACGTTGAGGTTCGCCACCGTCTGGCGCAGGTGCTCGGGGTCGGCGTCCTTGAGCCGGTCGGCCGTACGGGCGAGGAGTCCGCCTTCGGCGGCGCGGCGGGCGCGCAGCTCGCGGCCGCGGTGGACCTGCTCGGTGACGTTGGCCAGGTGGAAGTACGTGGAGAAGGCGCGGACCAGCTTGGCCGCGGTGTCGAGTTCGGTGCCGCGCAGCAGCTCGGCGGCGGCCTCGCCGTCCTCGCGGGTGAGGCGGCGGACCTTTTCGACGAGTTCCAGCAGCTCGGGGCCCTCCTGGCGGACGAGGGTCTCACCGAGCAGGTCACCCAGCCGGCGGATGTCGGCACGCAGCTCGCTGCTCGTCGTCGTGGTCTGGTCGTCGGCACTGCTCACAGGTGCGGCTCCTTGCAGTGTTGAAGCTCGTCTGGGAGGGGAACCCGGACGGCGTCTCGCGCGGCGGGGCGCCGCATACGGTCCGGACATCCGGGAAGAAATCAGAGCGGACCGCGCTGTCCGACCGACTCAAGGATAGGTGTCGGCAAGGACGCGCAGGCTCGCGGGCTCTTGCCGCCGGGCGACGCACTGCCATACTTACGATGCCGTAGGTTACGGAACCGTAGGAAGCACATCACGGTTGACGTGCCCCGGCTACCCCCTCTCCCTCCACATACCCCCCAGGGGACGCGTATGACCAGTAGTTCCGACGTGATCGAGGACGCCCCGAAGGCACCCGGTCAGGCCACCGATGCCGCTTCCGCCACGCTGGGCGGCGAGAAGAAGCGGTCCATCGAGCAGATCGCCCTGCTCCTCTTCATCACCGTCCCGTTCGTGGCGCTGCTGGCGGCTGTGCCGCTGGCGTGGGGCTGGGGGGTGAGCTGGCTGGACCTCGGTCTGCTGGTCTTCTTCTACTACCTGGGGTGCCACGGCATCACGATCGGCTTCCACCGTCACTTCACGCATGGTTCCTTCAAGGCCAAGCGGCCGTTGAAGATCGCTCTGGCGATCGCGGGGTCGATGGCGGTCGAGGGTCCGCTGGTGCGCTGGGTGGCCGATCACCGCAAGCATCACAAGTTCTCCGACGCGGAGGGTGACCCGCATTCGCCGTGGCGTTTCGGTGAGACCCTTCCGGCCCTGATGAAGGGCCTGTGGTGGGCGCACATCGGATGGATGTTCGACGAGGAGCAGACGTCGCAGGAGAAGTACGCCCCGGACCTGATCAAGGACAAGACGCTCCGTGCCATCTCCCGCCAGTTCGTCTGGTGGACGGTGCTGTCGCTGGCATTGCCGCCGGCGATCGGCGGGCTGGTCACGATGTCCTGGTGGGGCGCGTTCACCGGCTTCTTCTGGGGTTCGCTCGTGCGGGTCGCCCTGCTGCACCACGTGACCTGGTCGATCAACTCGATCTGCCACGCGGTCGGCAAGCGTCCCTTCAAGTCGCGTGACCGCTCGGGCAACGTGTGGTGGCTGGCGGTGCTGTCCTGCGGTGAGTCCTGGCACAACCTGCACCACGCCGACCCGACGTCGGCCCGGCACGGTGTGATGCGCGGGCAGCTGGATTCGTCCGCCCGGCTGATCCGCTGGTTCGAGATGGCGGGCTGGGCGTACGACGTGCGGTGGCCGTCACGCTCCCGTATCGATTCGCGCCGTGATACCGGGGAAGGCGGCTCCCCGCGCGGGAAGGAGCCCGTCGAGGCGGCATGATGGGCGCTGTGGCGACCGACTCGAGCAGCACCCCCAGCAATGACAAGCCGCGGCGAGCGCGTCGCACCCGGATGACCGGTGCCGAGCGCCGCCAGCAGCTGCTGGAGATCGGTCGCACGCTCTTCGCGGCGAAGGGTTTCGAGGGCACGTCGGTGGAGGAGATCGCGGCGAAGGCCGGGGTCTCCAAGCCGGTGGTGTACGAGCACTTCGGCGGCAAGGAAGGGCTGTACGCGGTCGTGGTGGACCGTGAGATGCGGCGCCTGCTGGACATGGTGACCAGCTCCCTCACCGCCGGTCACCCCCGCGAACTGTGCGAACAGGCGGCGTTCGCCCTGCTGGACTACATCGAGGAGTACACGGACGGTTTCCGCATCCTGGTCCGTGACTCCCCCATCCCCCAGTCGACGGGCACCTTCGCCTCGCTGATCTCGGACATCGCCACCCAGGTGGAGGACATCCTGGGCCGCGAGTTCAAGAGCCGCGGCTTCGACCCCAAGCTGGCCCCGCTGTACGCGCAGGCGCTGGTCGGGATGGTCGCCCTGACCGGCCAGTGGTGGCTGGACGTGCGCCGGCCGAAGAAGGCCGAGGTGGCCGCGCACCTGGTGAACCTGGCGTGGCACGGCCTGGACGGGATAGAGGCCAAGCCGCACCTGATAGGGCGCCGCAAGGCCTGACCAGGCCCGATCTAGAGGGGTTCGAGGAACTCCAGGCGGTTGCCGACCGGGTCCTGCGCGTAGAACCGCCTGTGCCCGGGCAGGGCGGAGTCCCAGACGACGGACGCCCCGCCGGACTCCAGCCGGGCGGCGTAGGCGTCGATGCCCGTCACCCGCAGTCCGGGGTGGGCCTTGCGCGCCGCCCGGAAGTCCTCCTCGACCCCCAGGTGCAACTGCACCGCCCCGGCCCGGAACCAGCACCCGCCCCGCCGGGCGAGCTCGGGCGGTTTCGGCACCTCGGTCATGCCGAGGACGTCGACGTAGTACGCCCGCAGCCGCTCCTCGCTGCCGGGCGGGGCGGCGAGCTGGACGTGGTCGAGGGCGGTGATCATCGGCTCTCCTTCCGGGCGACGGCGAACACCCGGCGGAAGGGGAACGGCGTGCCGTGCGGGCCGGCCGGATAGGCCTCGCGCAGCGCCGCCCGGTACTCGGCGACGAACGTCTCCCGCTCCTCGGGGTCGTCGGCGAGCGCGGTCAGCACGGGCCGCAGGCCGGTCCCCTTCACCCAGTCGAGCACCGGGTCCTCGCCCTGGAGCAGGTGGAGGTACGTCGTCTCCCACACGTCGGCCGCGCAGCCGAGGGACGTCAGCCGCTCCAGGTAGGCCTCGGGGGCGTGGACGGCGTCGGCGTGGCGCAGGGTGTCGGCGAGCCGGCCGCGCCAGCGCGCCGAACCGGCGAGTTCGCGCATGAGCCGGTGGCTGGGGGCGTCGAAGTTGCCGGGCACCTGGAAGGCGAGGGTGCCGCCGGGTTTCAGTCCCGCCACCCAGTCGGGGAAGCGCTCGGCGTGGCCGGGCACCCACTGGAGCGTGGCGTTGCTGATGATCAGGTCGTGGGGCTCGTCCGGCGTCCACGTCCGTACGTCGGCGTGGCCGAAGTCGAGACGCCCGCCACCCGAGGTCGGCCCCTCGTGGTCGACGTGGGCCTTGTCGAGCATCTCGGGCGAGTTGTCGTAGCCGGTGATCCGGGCGGTGGGCCAGCGGGCGGCGAGCAGCGTGGTGACGTTGCCGGGCCCGCAGCCGAGGTCGGCGATGCGCGGGCGGTCCGCGGACGGTCTCGCGGGCAGGTCGGGGACGCGGGCGAGGAGGTCGGTGAAGGGGCGGGCGCGGTGATCGGCGTGACGCAGGTACTGGGCGGGGTCCCAGGTGGGGGTGGCTGCGGGCATGGGTTCCTCCTGGTGTCCTGTGTGTCCTGGTGGTGACCGTGCGGGACGCACACCCAGCGTGATCTTCAAGTATCTCGATGTCAAGAAACTGGACGTCAAGAGACTCTACGTCGACACAACCACTACACTGATCGTCATGGAGGACGAGGTCGATCGGCTGGTCGCAGCGTGGCGCCGGGAGCGCCCTGACCTCGACGTGGAACCGCTCGAGGTGCTCAGCCGCGTCAGCAGACTGGCCCGGCATCTGGACCGGGCGCGGCGGCTGGCCTTCTCGGAGCACCACCTGGAGCCGTGGGAGTTCGACGTCCTGACGGCCTTGCGCCGCGCGGGCACGCCGTACCAGCTCTCGCCGGGTCAGCTCCTCACCCAGACGCTCGTCACCTCGGGCACGATGACGAACCGCATCGATCGCCTGGCCAAGAAGGGCCTGGTGGAACGGCTCCCCGACCCCAGCGACCGCCGAGGCGTCCTGGTCCGGCTGACGGACGAGGGCCGGGACCGCGCGGACCAGGCCCTGGCGGGTCTGCTGGACCAGGAGCGCGCGATCCTCGCGGAGCTCTCCCGGGCCCAGCGCGGCGAACTGGCGGGGCTGCTACGCCAGCTGACCGCCCCGTTCGACAACATCCCCGGCTAGGTCCGCGGGCCCGACCCCGGCACGCCGCGCGAGGGCGACGGCGGCGAGGGTGGAGTGCACGCCGAGCTTGCCGAGCACGTTCTGCATATGGGTCCGCACGGTGTGCGGCGACAGATACAGGCGCTCGGCCACGGCCTTGCGCCCCAGCCCCGCGACCATGCACCGCAACACTTCCCGCTCACGCGGAGTGAGGGACTCGACGAGCCGCTCGCTCTCGGTGCGGTGCTTGCGGGCGGCGGTGAGCTCCCGCAGCACGCCCGTCAGCAGCGCGGGCGGCAGATGCGTCTCGTCCCGCAGCACGCCCCGGATGACCGTGAGCAGCCGGGACAGGGAGCAGTCCTTCGCCACCCACCCGCAGGCGCCGGCCTGCAGGGCGAGCGCCGCCCGCCGCGGGTCGTCCTTCTCGGCGAGGACGACGATCCGTACGTGCGGCTGGGCGGAGCGCACGCCCGTGACGAGGGAGATCCCGTCGACGAGCCCGTCCTCGTTGCCCTCCCGCACGGGTACGGCCGGGCGGGCGCCCGGCACCTTGCCGCCCAGGTCGGCGTCCACGAGCAGCACGTCGAAGCGCCGCCCCTCGGCGACCGCCCGCTCCAGGCAGCGCAGCGCGGCCGGACCACTGCCGGCCGCGGAGACGTCGACGTCCGGCTCGGCCGCCAGGGCCGCCGCGAGTGACTCCGCGAAGATGCGATGGTCGTCGACGACCAGGACTCGGATGCGAACCACGAAACCCCCTTCCCCGAGCTCCCGAAGAGCAGGGGCTACCCCATCGTCGGAGGAGGACACCGCGCGGGTACGACGCCGGAGTGTCCGGATCTGCCGCGGTCCGACCGTCGGTCCTCGCCGCAGCAGCCTGTTGGGGTCGCCGCAACCCCACGGCCGCCGCCGTGCGGTACCGCTACCCCCACCCCGGGCGTCGTACCCGGCTGTCTCGCCCCCTGAGCGGCACCGGCCCCCACCGGTGCTGTTCATCAGGGTACGGACGGGGGCTCGGAGCGGAAGGTTATTTGCAGAACTGACTGTCCGACGCGTTTATGGTGTGCCGCATGTTCCGTCTTGAGACAGAAGTCGACAAGGCCCGACGTGATCTGCTCCGCACACGCCTGCGGGACACGAACACGGCCGCCTCCCCGATCTTGCGCGCCCTGCGCGGAACACCGGACGAAAGGGACGCGCCCTTGCATGTGTGGGCTGTGAACGACCGGGACGACGCCCTCGCCGGCGGCCTGGTCGGCCACACCTGGGCGACCTGGCTCCACGTCACCTACCTCTGGGTCGACGAACGCCACCGCGGCAGGGGCCTGGGCGCGCGATTGCTCGCCCAGGCGGAACACATCGCGACAACCTCCCGCGGCTGCCACGCGTCCCGCCTGGAGACCTGGGACTTCCAGGCGCCTCGGTTCTACGAGAAGCAGGGGTACGAGGTGGTGTGCGTGGTGCCGGACTATCCCCCGGGCATCACGGAGTACATGCTGACGAAGAGGCTGCGCTGAGCTGCGGGGACGAAACCCTCGATGCCGCCCCGCCTTCACCCACCGATAGCGTTGGTTCGCTTGAGTTATCCCCCCACACATGATCAACGGGAGACACAGTGAACCGCCCCGCTCGGCTCGTGACAGCCGCGCTCACCGCATCCGCGGCCCTGCTGCTGACCGCCTGTGGCTCGGGGGGAGGTGACAGTTCGTCATCGTCCGACAAGATCGCCGGAGCGGACTCGGGCGACAAGGGATCGGCTTCGCCTTCGGCCTCCGCCTCTGCGAACGGGATCGATCGGCCGGAGATCAAGCTTCCCGGAGACATGAAGCTGACCTTCGAGGGCCAGCAGACGGGCGACTCCGTCAAGGACGCGATCCTGGCGGACAACGAACGAACCGTCAGCACCGTGTGGCAGGCCATGGCGTACGGCGATCTGAAGAAGTCGGGCATGGCCTTCTACTACACGGACAACGCGCTGGTCGGCGTCTACCAGTATGCGAAGGGTGCCATCGACAAAAAGACCAGCTGGGCCGGCACCCTTCGTTACTACGACCGCAAGGTGACGCTGTTCGACAAGAAGTCGGCGGCTCTGACGTACTGCGTCGACGAGAGCAAGGCAGACCTCAAGAACCGCGAGACGAACAAGCTGCAGGGCACCAAGACCACGCCCAACAGCTACGTCTTCTACAACCTCGGCCTGAAGAAGAACGAGGACGGCGTCTGGCAGACCTGGGATCTCACCGAGGACCGGGGGTCGCAGAAGTGTCAGCCCTGACGCGATGCCTGGGACTGGCGGCCCTGACCGTGGCGCTGACCGGACTCGGGACGTCTCCGGCTTTGGCTGGAGGGTTCGACCCTGTCGGTTCCCAGCAGAAGAAGACATCCGGGGATTCCTCCGGCCCGGCCCTGGAATCCCGGGTCAGCATCACGGTCAAGGGCACCAAGGCGAAGGGCAGTGGTCCGATCACGTCCACAGCCGTGGACTGGGAGCCACCGGCCTGCTGGTACGAGCCGTACTGGAAGGCCAAGGACTTCAAGACGTTCAACGAGGCCAAGTGGTCGATGTACGAGTCCGCCGGTGGCGAGCCGGAGGGCATCGCGGACGTCCAAGCGCACTACAAGAAGGGCCATCCCTACAAGGACTTCAACGTCGCCAAGAACGATGAGGGCATGTGGTGGGTGGCCGTGAAGAACCCGGAGATGAAGGACGACCCGGCGGCCAAGGCCTGCACACGCGACCCCTTCTGGGTCGACAACGGCAAGAACCCCGGTGTCCCCCAGGCCATCGACACCAAGACCCTCGCCGGGCTCGCGCACCAGCGCACCGTCGTGCCGCCGACCAAGGTCTCCCTCGCGCCGGACGCCAGGTCGACGGTGAACGCGCCCACTTGGGTCTGGCTGGACAAGGGCGCCTTCAAGCCCGTGTCCGTCACTGCGAGTCTGCCCGGCACCGGGCTGTGGGCGACCACGACCGCCAAGCCGGTGAGCCTGCACATCGAACCGGGGACGCAGGACGCGGAGAGCCTGCCGGCGTCCGGCGAGTGCGGGATCAATGACGACGGTTCGATCGGCGAGCCGTACGCCAGGGGCAAGGGGGAGCTGACGCCTCCGTGCGGCGTGCGGTATCTGCGCTCGTCGGGAGACGGCACCTACGGCCTGGAGGCGACTCTCACCTGGGAGATCAGCTGGGAAGGCGCGGGCGGCACGGGCGGCGACCTGCCCAACGGCACGTTCGCCACCACCTCCCAGGTGCCGGTCCAGGAGATCCAGTCCGTCAACCGCTGACCATGGCGAGAGCGGCGCCCCGTCAGAGGAAGGGTGCCGCTCTCGTCGGGCCGGGTCAGTGCAGGCGGTGGGCTCCCGCCGAAGGGACCGCTTCGAAGACGCGGGGGGTCGTGAAGCCCGCCGTCGCGAAGGCCTCTGTCACCGCCTTGGTGATGGCGTCGACGTCCGGCTCCTCCGCGAGGACGATCGCCGAGCCGCCGAAGCCGCCGCCCGTCATGCGGGCGCCCAGCGCGCCGGAGGCCAGTGCCGTGTCGACGACCAGGTCCAGCTCCGGGCAGGAGATGCGGAAGTCGTCGCGGAGCGAGGCGTGGCCCTCGACCAGGACGGGGCCGATCGCGCGGGTCTCGCCCGACTCCAGGAGGGAGACCACCCGTTCGACACGCTCGTTCTCCGTGACGATGTGGCGGACCAGGCGGCGGACCTCCTCCTCGTCGCCCAGGCGGGCCAGGGCCGCGTCCAGGTCGGCATAGGGGACGTCCCGCAGCGCGTCGACGCCCAGCAGGTCCGCGCCCTTCTCGCAGCCGGCGCGGCGCTTGCCGTACTCGCCCTCGCTGTGGGAGTGCTTGACCTGCGTGTCGACGACCAGGAGCCGCATGCCCTCGGCGGCCAGGTCGAAGGGGATCTGGCGCTGGGAGAGGTCACGCGTGTCGAGGAACAGGGCGTGGCCGGACTCGCAGCAGGCCGACGCCGTCTGGTCCATGATGCCGACCGGGGCACCGACGTAGACGTTCTCCGCGCGCTGGCACAGGCGGGCCAGCTGCCAGCCCCGCAGGCCGAGGGAGAACAGGTCGTTCAGGGCGAGCGCGACGACGATCTCCAGCGCCGCCGACGACGACAGACCGGCGCCGGAGGGGACCGTGGAGGTCAGGTGGATGTCCGCGCCCGTGACCGCGTGGCCGGCCTCGCGCAGGGCCCAGACCACGCCCGACGGGTACGCCGTCCAGTTCCGGTCCGCCAACGGCGTCAGCTCGTCGACGCGCAGCTCGACGACGCCGCCCTCGACGTCCGCCGAGTGCAGCCGCAGCACGCCGTCCGTGCGCGGGGAGACGGCGGCCACGGCGGTGTGCGGCAGCGCGAAGGGCATCACGAAGCCGTCGTTGTAGTCGGTGTGCTCACCGATGAGGTTGACGCGGCCCGGGGCCGCCCAGACACCCTCGGGGGCGGCTCCGTAGAGCTCCTCGAAACCGTCCCGCACCTGCTGTGCGCCCACTACTGCTCCCTTGAGATGTTCTGCGCGAAGTCCCACGCGTCCGCGACGATCCCCGCGAGGTCCGCGCGGGACGGGTTCCAGCCCAGCTTCTCGCGGGCCGTGGCGGCCGACGCCACCAGGACCGCCGGGTCGCCGCCCCGGCGCGGGGCGACCACTTCCGGGATCGCGTGGCCCGTCACCGTGCGGACCGTCTCGATGACCTCGCGGACCGAGAAGCCGTTGCCGTTGCCGAGGTTGCAGATCAGGTGCTCGCCGGAGGTGGCGGCCGTCAGGGCCAGCAGGTGGGCCTCGGCCAGGTCCGCGACGTGGATGTAGTCGCGGACACAGGTGCCGTCCGGCGTCGGGTAGTCGTCGCCGAAGACCGAGATCGCCTCGCGCCTGCCCTGCGCGACCTGGAGGACCAGCGGGATCAGATGGGACTCGGGGTCGTGGCGCTCGCCGTACGCGCCGTACGCGCCCGCCACGTTGAAGTAGCGCAGGGAGACCGCGCCGAGGCCGTGTGCCGCCGCCTCGCCCGTGATCATGTGGTCGACGGCGAGCTTCGAGGCGCCGTACGGGTTGGTCGGGGACGTGGGCGCCGACTCGACGATCGGGACCTGCTCCGGCTCGCCGTACGTCGCCGCCGTCGAGGAGAAGACCAGCGTGCGGACGCCCGCCTCGCGCATCGCGGCCAGCAGCGCCATGGTGCCGCCGACGTTGTTGTCCCAGTACTTCTCCGGCTTCACGACCGACTCGCCGACCTGCGAGAACGCGGCGAAGTGCAGCACGCCGTCGAAGGAGGGGTCCAGCCACTTGGCGGCATCGCGGATGTCGCCCTCGACGAACGTCGCGCCCGCGGGGACGCCCTCGCGAAAGCCCGTGGAGAGGTTGTCGAGGACGACGACCTCGTGACCGGCCTCCAGCAGGTGCTGCGCGACCACGCTGCCGACGTATCCCGCGCCGCCCGTCACCAGGTACTTCCCGCTCATGAACTCGCTACCTCTCGCAGTCGCTCGGCCGCGCGCTCCGGCGGCACGTCGTTGATGAACACGTTCATGCCGGACTCGGAACCCGCGAGAAACTTCAGCTTGCCGGAAGTGCGGCGGATGGTGAAAAGCTCGAGGTGCAGCGCGAAGTCCTCCCGCACGACCCCGTCGAACTCCTCCAGCGCGCCGAACGGCGCCTGGTGCCAGGCCGCGATGTACGGCGTCGGAGCCTCACCCTCGCCGAAGATCCGGTCGAAGCGCCTCAAGAGTTCCAGATAAACCTTGGGGAACTCTGTGCGCGCGCCCTCGTCCAGGCCGAGCAGATCGGGCACGCGGCGCTTGGGGTACAGGTGGACCTCGTACGGCCAGTGCGCGGCGTACGGCACGAAGGCGACCCAGTGTTCACCCTCCAGGACGACCCGCTCACCGGCGAGTTCACGCTCCAGGACGGCGTCGAAGAGGTTCTCCCCGCCGGTCATCTCCTTGTGCGTCGCGACCGAGCGGAGCATCAGGGCGGTGCGGGGCGTGGTGAAGGGGTAGGCGTAGATCTGCCCGTGGGAGTGCTGGAGGGTCACGCCGATCTCGGCGCCCCGGTTCTCGAAGCAGAACACCTGCTCGACGGAGGGGAGATGCGACAGCTCCGACGTGCGGTCCGTCCAGGCCTCCAGTACCAGACCCGCCTGCTCCTCGGTGAGTTCGCCGAAGGACGCGTTGTGGTCGGAGGTGAAGCAGACGACCTCGCAGCGGCCCGAGTCGCCGGCGAGCGAGGGGAAGCGGTTCTCGAAGACGACGACGTCGTACGAAGAGTCCGGGATCTCGCTCAGGCGATCGCCCGCCGACGGGCACAGGGGGCATTCGTCGGCCGGGGGGTGGTAGGTGCGGCCCTGGCGGTGCGAGGCGATGGCGACGGAGTCGCCGAGCAGGGGGTCGCGGCGGATCTCGGACGTGGTGACGGTGCGGTCCAGCGGGCGGCGGTCGGTGGCGTCCCGCACGCTGTCGTCACGCAGGTCGTAGTAGATGAGCTCGCGACCGTCGGCCAGTCGGGTCGAGGTCTTCTTCACGCCGGACTCCTTGTCCTTCAAACAGAACCCAACATACCTAAACACGACTCACCCCAATCGTCAACATCACAATCAAACAAAGAGCGTCATCGGACGTGTTCAATCGCTGAAGGCGGAGAAGTAGATTCCGCGAGGTATCGGTTCACGCAACGAAGCGAGGGCTCATGCAGACCCCCACGTATCTGTCAGCCGAGCTGCGACTCCCCACGAACTGGCTCGACTACACGATCCTCGGCATCTACTTCGTCGTCGTCCTCGGCATCGGCTTCGCCGCCCGCCGCTCGGTGAAGACCAGTCTCGACTTCTTCCTCTCCGGCCGTTCGCTGCCCGCCTGGGTGACCGGACTCGCGTTCATCGCGGCCAACCTGGGCGCCACCGAGATCCTCGGCATGGCCGCCAACAGCGCCCAGTACGGCGTCTACACCACCCACTGGTACTGGATCGGCGCCATCCCGGCCATGGTCTTCCTCGGCCTGGTGATGATGCCCTTCTACTACGGCTCCAAGGTCCGCTCGGTGCCGGAGTTCCTGCTGCTGCGCTTCGACAAGGCGGCGCACCTGCTCAGCTCGGTCCTCTTCGCCTTCGCCGCGATCCTCATCGCCGGCGTCAACCTCTACGCCCTGGCCATCGTCGTCGAGGCGCTGCTGGGCTGGCCGGAGTGGGTGGCGATCGTCGTCGCCGGCTTCTTCGTGCTGGCGTACATCACCCTCGGCGGTCTGTCCTCGGCGATCTACAACGAGGTCCTCCAGTTCTTCGTGATCCTGGCTGCGCTCATCCCCATCACCTTCCTCGGGCTGAAGAAGGTCGGCGGCTGGGACGGACTGTCCGACTCCCTGACGAAGAGCCACGGCGCCGACTTCATGACCTCCTGGGGCGGCACGGGCATCGGCAGCGACAACCCGCTCGGCGCGAACTGGCTGACCATCGTCCTGGGCCTCGGTTTCGTGCTCTCCTTCGGCTACTGGACGACGAACTTCGCCGAGGTGCAGCGCGCGCTGTCCGCGAAGAACCTCTCGGCGGCCCAGCGCACCCCGCTGATCGCCGCGTTCCCGAAGATCTTCATCGTGTTCCTGGTCATGATCCCGGGCCTGGTCGCCGCGGTCCTGGTGCCCAAGATCGGCACGTCCGGATCCGGCCTCCAGTACAACGACGCCATTCCGTACCTGATGGAACAGCTGCTGCCCAACGGCGTGCTGGGCATCGCCGTGACCGGCCTGCTCGCGGCGTTCATGGCGGGCATGGCGGCGAACGTGTCGTCGTTCAACACGGTGTTCACGACGGACATCTGGGCGAAGTACGTCGTCCGGGACCGTGAGGACGAGTACTACGTGCGCTTCGGCCGCCTCATCACCGCGGTCGGCGTCCTGGCCTCCATCGGCACGGCGTTCCTCGCGCGGTCCTTCTCCAACATCATGGCCTACCTCCAGACGCTGTTCTCCTTCTTCAACGTGCCGATGTTCGTCGTCTTCATCATCGGCATGTTCTGGAAGCGGGCTTCGATGAAGTCGGGCTTCTGGGGGCTGCTCGCGGGCACCACCGCGGCGATGGTCAACTACTTCGTCCTCTACAAGCAGGACATCATCGGCATCCCCTCCGACCAGGGAGCCAACTTCGTGTCGGCGATCGCGGGCTTCGTCGCGGGCGCGGTCGTCATGGTGGCGGTGTCGCTGTTCACCGCGCCGAAGCCCGCGGAGGACCTCCAGGGACTGGTCTACGGCACGACCTCGCCCGGTATGGCGGAGCCGCCGGCGCCGGGGGACGAGGCCTGGTACCGCAGGCCGGCGCTGCTGGGCTGGGGCGCGATCGTCCTGGCCGCGGCCTGCTACATCCCGTTCTCGTTCTGACCGACGGAGGATTGATCGCACATGTCCGAGTCCCACTCCGAGAAGGACCTGCAGCGGGAAATCACCGAGCTGCAGGGCAAGTCGGCGACCGCCGCGCGGCTGTTCGACATCCGGCGGATCATCGGCGGGCTGTTCGTGGTCTACGGCGTCATCGTCACGCTCGCGGGGCTGACGGCGTCCGACGCGGACATCGACAAGGCGGCGGGCGTCAACATCAACCTCTGGACCGGGTTGGGGATGCTCCTGCTGGGCCTGTTCTTCCTGGCCTGGCTCAAGCTGAGGCCGGCGGCCCCGGCCCCGCCCGGGGTTGAGCCGGAGGACGACGAGCGGGCGGAGTAGTCCCCCCGCGTCCAGCCGGGGCCGGGTGGGTCCGCAGCCCGGCGGAACGGGGTACCGCTGCGCCCACCCGTGCCGCCCCTAGCGGCACGCATGCCCGCAGCTGGGGGCGGCCGCGCCTACCCGCAGCGGGGGCGGCCCGCACCCGCGTACGGCGAGAAGGGGCCGTGTCGGGGGGTGTCCGCCCGCAGCGGTTGGCGCGTCAACGGACAGTCAGTCGGTACGCAACCCCATCGCGCCGTTCCGAGGACGGACACCCCCCGGCGCGGCCCCGACCCACACCCACCGCGAAGGCGAAACGCACGCGCACCCCCACCCGCCGCCAGGCGAAACGAACACGCACCCCCACTCACCTCACCGCTCTCGCCGCACCGCACCCGCCCGGTCCAGCAACCCCGTCCGCGCCGCCAGCGCCGCCGCCTCCAACCGGGAACCCACGCCCAGTTTCATCAGCACCCGCTGGACGTGCGTACGCGCCGTCGACGGTGCGATGCCCATGCCCGCCGCGATCAGGCGGGTGTCCTCGCCGTCGGCGACGCGGACCAGGACCTCCACCTCCCGCGGCGTGAGCATCTGGAGCAACCGCTGGCCCTCGTCGTCCGGTTGGGCCGCCGGGTTGAGCAACTCGCTGAACGCCCCCTGCAGCAACTGCGGCGCCACCGCCGCCTCCCCGGACCGCGCCTTCATGATCGCCCGCTCGACACCCTCTATGCGCTCATCGTGCCGGACGTACCCCGACGCCCCCGCCGCGAACGCCGCCGCGATGCCCCGGGGGCTCGGCACCGGCCCCAGCACCAGCACCGCCACCTGCGGCCGCTCCCGCTTGATCTTCACCACCGGGTCGAAGATCCCCGGCTCCGCCGGCGTCGCCGTCCCCAGCAGGCACACCTCCGGCGCCCGCGTGATCACCAGCTCCGCCGCCCCCGCGGCCGGCGCCGCCGCGGCCAGCACCCGGTGCCCCCGTAGCTTCAACGCCGAAGCCAACGCCTCGGCCAGCAATCGGTGGTCGTCGACCACCATGAGCCGTACTCCCATCGAGCAACCCCCCAGTCACCCCAGCCCCCCATGGAAGCCCCCCGGCTCCCCCGCCTTCATGCCCCCGGAAGCTACACGCTTGTTCGACGTTGCGCTCCCCCTACCGGCGAGAATCGCCCCGGATCGCCGAAGTCCTCTCGTTCCAGGTTGACCGCGCCGAACAGCTGTGGCCCCGCCCCTGAACAGGGACGGGGCCACATCAGCCACCAGTCGATCAAGAACCGGTCAGTACCAGAGCAGAGCCCGGTCAGCGCCAGATCAGAGCCCGGTCAGAGCTCGGCCAGACCGGTCAGCCCGTACCGAAGCCGACCGCCAGATACTCCTTCTCCCGCACCGTCGACCGCTTGCTCGCGTACACCTTGGACATGTACAGGTGCCCCTCGGCGTACAGGAACTCGGAGTACTCCGGCGACATGCTGGTCTCCACGTCACGGACCGACTCCGTCGCGGGATTCTGCAGCAGCATCGTCTCCTTGAAGCTGCCCCCGGCGATGCTCACGACCTGTCCGCCCTTGTCGTAGGGCGGACGCTTGTACGCGATCAGGTTGCCGCCGTCCATGCGCAGCGGCGAGATCGTGTAGCCGTCGCCCGCGTCGGCCCGCTGCCCGGTCTGCTTGCCGGTGGCGAGGTCGAAGGCGACGATCTCGTTGGTCTGGCTGTACTTGCCGGTGCCGTCGTGCTCCTCGGTCGGCAGGTACAGCCGGTCGTTGCCGACGGCCAGCAGGTTGCAGGCCTCCACGCGGGTGATGCCCTCGCAGCGGGCCGCGAACTGCTCGCCCGGCGCGGAGATCCGCGTGCGCAGCTTGCCGGTCTTGCTGTCGATGGAGAAGAAGTCGGAGATGCCGCTGCCGTCGCCCGCGGAGTCGCCGACGTCGGCGGCCACGACCAGCGGGTTGGTCGACACGATGCTGGCGTACTCGATGCCCTCGGTCATCTTGTACTCCGAGATCACCTTCCCGGACTTCGGGTCGATGGTCTGGATGTGCAGCTGCCGCTGGTCGTACGAGCCGCACTTGCGCACCGCGACCAGCTTCTCGCCGCCGCCGTACCCGGCGTCGTAGCAGGAGTCGGTCGGCTTCGGGCTCCACAGGAGCTTGCCGGAGACGTCGAAGGCGGCGCCGCCACTGGTGCTGCCGACGGCGACGGTCTTCCCGCTGAGCGTGATGTTGTCGAAGTTGATCAGCTGGTCACCGGTCTTGACGGTCTTCGTCCACAGCTTCTTGCCGGCGTCGAGGTCGATGAGCGCGATCTCGCTGCACCCGTGCGACGGGTCGGCCTTGGTGGGCATCGCCGGCTGGTAGAGGATCGCCGTCAGGTTGTCGTCGGTGACGTGGCGGCTGGCCTGGCAGACCGGGCCGGCCAGCGGAAGCTTCCACAGCTCGCTGCCCTTGTCGCGGTCGTAGCCGACGATCTGGGCGATGCCGCTTTTGACGTACGCCTTGTCGGTGAGCCACGAGCCGGAGACGACGACCGTGCTGTCGTTCTTCACCTCGGGTGCCGGGACCTGGAAGAGGACCTTGGCGCTGGGGTCGGACGGCGCCTTCTCCTTGCCGGAGGTGGTGCCGCCGTTGTCGTCGTCCGTGCCGCCGGTGCCGCCGCTCACACCGGCGGTGTCGTTCTGCCTGCCCTCGTCCTTGCCGGACGAGGCGTACCAGACGCCGCCGCCGATGATCAGGGCGATCGCCACGACCGCAGCGACGATGATCAGCATTTGCACGCTGAGCTTCTTGCCGCCGGGCTGACCGCCCTGCGGCTGGTGCGGCACGGCCTGCTGCGGATAGCCGTAACCGGGCTGCTGCCCGTAGCCCGGCTGCCCGTAGCCCGGTTGCTGTCCGTAACCCGGCTGCCCGTAGCCCGGCTGCTGCCCGTAAGGCGCCTGCTGCGGCTGCCCGTACGGCCCCGGCTGCTGACCGGGGTAGCCGTAGCCGGGCGGGCCCTGCGGGGCCTGCGGAGGCTGGGGCGCCGGAGCCCCCTGCGGATACCCGTACCCCTGCGGAGGCGTGGGCGGGGTCTGCGGCGCGGCCGGCGGAGGCGTCTGCGGCGCCTGGGGGTAGCCGTACCCCGGCTCAGGGGCCTTGCCGAGGTTCGGCCCGGCCGCGGGCGGCGGGGTCTGCGGCGGCTGGTCCTGCGGCGGCTGGTCCTGGGGCGGCCCGAAGCCGCCCCCCTGCGGGGGCTGCTGTGGCGGCGGGGGCGGCGGCTGGGTCATGGCGTGGGTACCTCGGGGAAGGGAACGGACGACGGGGCGGGTTCGCAAGGATGAGGAAGAATCACTTGCCGTAGGCGAGCATCAACTTCTCCTTCGAGTCGTCGTTCCCGCTCAGCCGGGTCGTCGAGATGTAGAAGCGCCCGTCGACCCAGTCGATCTCCTTGGAGAAGAAGCCGTTCTCGATGTCCGCGGCACCCTCGGGGTTCTGCAGCAGCTTGGACGGCTTGTGGCTGCTACCGCCGGTGGGGATGGACACGATCTGCCCGCCCGCGTCGTACGACGGCTCCACATAGGCGATGAGCTTGCCGCCCTCGGTCTTCACCGGCAGCATCGACTCGTCGCCGGGTGACTTCACGCGCCACTTCTCCTTGCCGTTCGCGAGGTCGATCGCGACGACCTCGTTGGCCCCGGTGGTGGCCTTGGTCGGCAGGTACAGCGTGCTGTCGTCGGCGGCCACGCCCTGGCAGCCCGTGAGGTCGCGCTCCAGGATGGCCCAGCCGCACTCGGGGGCGAAGTCCTCGTCGAAGCCGACCTGCGAGCGGAACTTGCCGCCGGAGGTGAAGGTGGAGATGTTCCAGGCCTTCTTGTCCTCGTTGGTGCTGTACACGACCAGCGGGCTCACCGAGTAGGTGCGCGCGACCCGCCAGCCCTTGTCGAACGGCTGGGTCCACCTGGCCTTGCCGGTCTTCGGGTCGAGCTCCTGGACCTCGTCGTGCTCCTTGTCGGAGCCCGCGCCGCAGGAGGAGACGGCGATCAGCTTCTCGCCGCCGGCGAACGCGGCGGGGAAGCAGGCGTTGCCGTACTTCTTCTTGTCGAAGAGCTTGTCGCCGTTGGTGACGTCGTACGCCGTGCCGGACTGGGAGCGGCCCACCATCAGCGTCTTGCCGGTGATGGACAGTTCGACGGAGAGCGTGGAGTCGAACAGGGCGCCGTCGGCGACCTGCTCCTTCCAGCCCTTCTCGCCGGTGACGAGGTCGATCTCCTGGAGCTGGTTGCACTTGGCGCGGTCGCTGCTGCCGCTCATGTACGCGACGACGATCTTGTCGTCGGACGTCTTCTGCGGAGTGGTCGCGCAGATCTTCTGCGGGAAGGTGATCGCGTCCCAGGACGGCTTGCCGTCCCCGACGTTGTACGCGGACAGCTGCTTGTAGGCGGCCTTCACCGCGGTCTTGCCGGTGATCCACATGCCGTCGGCGTCGGCGCCGGAGCCGGGGGCGTCGGGCGCCTCCTTGTACCAGAGGACCTTGGCCTCGCCGGCCTGGCGGCCCGCGTTGAGGTCCTCCGGGTCCTCGCCGCCGTCACCGCCGCCGTCACCGGGGTCGACCGGGGCGGAGGAGCCGGGCTTGGCGTCGTCGGTCTTCTGGGCGACAGGCTTCTTCTCGCCCTTGCCGTCGTCGCCGCCGGTGACGGCCCACACGGTGCCGCCGACCACGAGCAGCGCGGCGACCGCGGCACCGATGATCATGGCGGGCTTGCCCTTGAAGGGGTTGTTCGAGCCGCCTCCGGGCGGGGTGCCGGGCGCGCCGGGGTACTGCGGCTGCTGCGGGTATCCGTAACCGGGCTGGCCGTACGGCCCCGGCTGCTGCGGCTGGCCGTAGGGGCCGGGGTTGTAGGGCCCCGGCTGTCCCGGCTGCCCGTACGGCCCCGGCTGCCCTGGCTGCCCGTACGGCCCCGGCTGCTGCGGGTATCCGTACCCCGGCTGCGGCGGGCCGGGCTGCGGCGGGCCCTGCGGGGGCGGCGGCGTCTGGGGCGGGCCCTGGGGCGGCGGCGGGGTCTGCGGTGCCCCGTAACCACCGCCCTGCGGCGGCTGGTTCTGCGGTGCTCCGAAGCCACCGTGCGGCGGCTGACTGGGCGGCTGAGTCATCAGCGGCTCCCCCGTTCGATCACTGATTTTTAGCCACGCCCTGAGATACGAGATGGGCTCAGAGTCGCTTCATAAAGTTCTAAGACGACTCTTTGTATCACCAGGTTCCGACAGCGACCGGGCCGTATCACCCCCTGTTCCCAAGGGAGGACCGGCCCGTGATGCCGTCGTTATGCGTCTTCACGCACCCTTCACGCGTCCTCGGCGAGTTCCAGCCAGCGCATCTCGAGCTCCTCGCGCTGACCGGCCAACTCCCGCAGCTCGGTGTCCAGTTCAGCCACCTTCGCGAAGTCCGTGGCGTTTTCGGCGATTTGGGCGTGGAGCTTGGTCTCCCTCTCGGAGACCTTGTCGAGCTGCCGCTCGATCTTCTGGAATTCCTTCTTGGCGGCGCGCTGGTCTGCGGCGCTCTTCTCCGGGGCGGCGTTCTGCGACACGGCGGCGGGGGCCGAGGCGGCCGCGGCCTGCTCCATGCGCTGTCGCCGCTCCAGGTACTCGTCGATGCCGCGCGGCAGCATCCTCAGGGCGCCGTCGCCGAGCAGGGCGAAGACCCGGTCGGTGGTGCGCTCGATGAAGAACCGGTCGTGGGAGATGACGATCATGGAGCCGGGCCAGCCGTCGAGCACGTCCTCCAGCTGGTTCAGCGTCTCGATGTCGAGGTCGTTGGTGGGCTCGTCGAGGAAGAGGACGTTGGGCTCGTCCATGAGCAGGCGCAGCAGCTGGAGCCGGCGGCGCTCACCGCCGGACAGGTCGCCGACGGGCGTCCACTGCTTCTCCTTGGTGAAGCCGAACGTCTCGCACAGCTGCCCGGCGGTCATCTCGCGCCCCTTGCCGAGGTCGACCCGCTCGCGCACCTGCTGCACGGCCTCCAGCACGCGCGTGGCCGGGTCGAGTTCGGCGACCTCCTGGGAGAGGTAGGCCAGCTTCACCGTCTTGCCGACGCGGACGCGCCCGCCGACGGGCTGGGTCTCGCCCTCGGACCTCGCGGCCTCGGCCATGGCCCGCAGCAGGGACGTCTTGCCGGCGCCGTTGACACCGACGAGGCCGATCCGGTCGCCGGGTCCGAGCTGCCAGGTGACGTGCTTGAGGAGAACCTTGGGGCCCGCCTGGACCGTGATGTCCTCCAGATCGAACACGGTCTTGCCCAGCCGGGTCGACGCGAACTTCATCAGCTCGCTGCTGTCCCGGGGCGGCGGCACATCCGCGATGAGTTCGTTGGCGGCCTCGACGCGGAAACGCGGCTTGGACGTACGGGCGGGCGCCCCGCGGCGCAGCCAGGCCAGCTCCTTGCGGACCAGGTTCTGCCGCTTGGCCTCCTCGGTGGCGGCGATGCGCTCGCGCTCGGCCCGGGCGAAGACGTAGTCGGAGTAGCCGCCCTCGTACTCGAAGACGTCGCCGCGCTGGATGTCCCACATGCGCGTGCACACCTGGTCGAGGAACCACCGGTCGTGGGTCACGCACACCAGTGCCGACCTGCGGGTCTGCAGATGCTTGGCCAGCCAGGCGATGCCCTCGACGTCGAGGTGGTTGGTGGGCTCGTCCAGGACGAGCAGGTCCTGCTCCTCGATGAGCAGCTTGGCCAGCGCGATCCGGCGCCGCTCACCGCCGGAGAGCGGGCCGATGACGGTGTCCAGCCCCTTGGGGAACCCCGGCAGGTCGAGTCCGCCGAACAGGCCGGTCAGCACGTCCCTGACCTTGGCGTCGCCGGCCCACTCGTGGTCGGCCATGTCGCCGATGACCTCGTGGCGGACGGTCGCCTCGGGGTCGAGGGAGTCGTGCTGGGTGAGTACGCCCAGGCGCAGCCCGCCGGAGTGGGTGACGCGGCCCGTGTCGGCGCTCTCCTGCCGGGCGAGCATGCGGATGAGCGTGGTCTTGCCGTCGCCGTTGCGGCCGACGACACCGATGCGGTCCCCTTCGGAGACGCCGAGGGAGACGCCGTCGAGCAGGGCGCGGGTGCCGTACACCTTGCTGACGTTCTCGACATTGACCAGGTTGACGGCCATTACTCTCCTGCCAAGGGGGATGGATCGACCCCCAGGGTAGTCGCGCGCGGGGGTGCTCCGGCCGGGGCGTTCAGGAGCCCTCGGCGTCCTCCCGGCGGCGCTGGTAGCGCCACACGTCCATCAGCCGCTCGTCGAACGGCTGATCCGGGTCGCGGGGGCCGATCCGGTGCTCGGCCTCCACGCAGCGCGGATCGTCCCGGTGGGCCAGGCCGGACACGGCGTCGATGCGGATCTCCTGACGCTCGTCACGGGTGAGGGCGACCAGGGCGTCCCCCACCTCGGGCTCGCTCCCCCGGTAGTGCCCCAGCCAGCGGCACGCGGCCTCGCGCACGCCGGAGTCCTCGTCACCGGCCAGCGTGAGCACCGTGGCGAGGGCTCTCGGGCGGACCTGGGAGCGGCCGTCCTCGGAGCGCTCCAGGGTGTCCGGCACCTGGGCCCGCACCCTCGGGTCCGGGTGGGTGAGGTGCAGCAGCCCTACGGCCTCGATCTCGGGTGCGCTGTCGTGGGTCATCGCGTTCAGGAGGGCGGTCAGTACCTGCGGGTCCTCCTCCTGTTCGGCCCAGGGCACCAGCTCCCTGCCCCGCTCCCAGAACGGATCACATCCCTTGAGGGGGTCGCCGAGGATCAGGAACAGCAGGATCTCCGCCGCGAGCAGGCGGTGCAGCCGGTCGGGGTGGTTGAGGAGGTCCCGGGTCCACTGCCAGGTCTCCTCGTCCAGCCGGCGGCCGAGGGTGAACACCACGTCCGACCAGACGACGTGGCCACGGTCCGGATGGGCGAGGGCCCGGTCCACCAGTTCGTCGAAGGGCGTACGGATCCCGTAGCGCTGTTCCATGGAGGTGAGGATCGCCCCGTGCTCGTCGCGCACGGTCGTTCCGCCGAGCGTGAGCTGCTCGCACCACCAGCCGATCTCGTCGTCCACGACCCTGATCCGCTCGATGGGCCCGGTGCGGCCGGTGATGCGGCGCAGTTCGGCCTCCGCACCCGCCTCGGTCCACCGTCGGGCGCGGGCCAGCATGTCCGCGCGCGCCGGTGCCGAGAGCGGGATCCGGCTGGTGGCGAGGGCATGGGTCAGGAGGTGTGCCCCGCCGTCCACGGCCCGCGTCAGCGGGGTGCTCCCGTCCGGCAGCCGGCGCAGGGGGTCGGCACCGCCGTCGAGCAGCGCCTCGGCGACCGGTGTGTCGTACGCCGCCACGGCCAGGCAGAGGACCGGCAGACCGTCCACGAGGGTGTCGGGGTCGGCCCCGCCCTCCAGCAGGGCCCGGACCTCGTCCGCGTCTGAGCGCCGCACGGCCTCGACCAGTCGCTCCACGTCTGTGCTCCCCCTCGTCGACGACCCGGGGGAGCCTAGACACCCGGCGGCTGGCGGGGCACGTGATTAACCGGCGGCCGCCACCGTGGCACCGGGCGCCGGGCCCGACGCCGTGCGGACCGTCCGGCACGTCCCGGACGCCACCAGCGCCTGCGCCACCGCGGCAGCCGACTCCGGGTCGCGGACCAGGAAGGCCGTGGTCGGGCCGGAGCCGGAGACGAGTGCGGTCAGGGCGCCCGCGTCCCGGCCCGCGGCCAGGGTGCCGGCGAGTTCCGGGAAGAGGGAGAGGGCGGCGGGCTGGAGGTCGTTGGAGACGGCCGCGGCGAGCGCGTCCGGGTCGCCCTTGGCGAGGGCGGCGAGGAGCTCCCCGGAGGCGACGGGTTCGGGGATGTCCGTGCCCTCGCCGAGCCGGTCGAACTCGCGGAAGACCGCCGGGGTGGACAGGCCGCGCCCGGCCATCGCGAACACCCAGTGGAAGGTGCCGCCGACTTCCAGGGGCGTCAGCTGCTCGCCCCGCCCGATGCCGAGGGCGGCGCCGCCGACCAGGCTGAACGGCACGTCGCTGCCCAGCTCGGCGCAGATCTCCAGGAGTTCGTCGCGGGAGGCGCCGGTCCCCCAGAGCGCGTCGCAGGCCACCAGGGCGCCGGCGCCGTCCGCGCTGCCGCCCGCCATGCCGCCGGCGACGGGGATGTCCTTGGCGATGTGGAGGTGTACGTCGGGGCTGCGGCCGTAGCGTTCGGCGAGGGCTTCGGCGGCCCGCGCGGCCAGGTTCGTACGGTCCAGGGGGACCTGGTCGGCGTCCGGGCCCTCGCAGGTGACGCGGAGCTCGTCGGCGGGGGTGACGGTGATCTCGTCGTAGAGGCCGACCGCGAGGAAGACGTTGGCGAGGTCGTGGAAGCCGTCGGGGCGGGCGGCGCCGACGGCCAGCTGGACGTTGACCTTGGCCGGGACGCGGACCGTGACGCTCACGCGGTCTCCTTCTCCTGGTGCCGGTTCGCCTTGTGCTCGGCGATACGCGCGAACTCTTCCACGGTCAGCGACTCGCCCCGGGCCTGCGGCGAGACCCCGGCGGCGACGAGGGCCTCCTCGGCCGCCGCGGCGGACCCGGCCCAGCCGGAGAGGGCGGCCCGCAGCGTCTTGCGGCGCTGGGCGAACGCCGCGTCGACGACGGCGAACACCTCGCGCTTGGCGGCCGTCGTCTTCAGCGGCTCGGCCCGGCGGACCAGGGAGACCAGGCCGCTGTCGACGTTGGGCGCCGGCCAGAACACGTTCCGCCCGATGGCACCGGCGCGCTTGACCTCGGCGTACCAGTTGGCCTTGACCGAGGGGACGCCGTACACCTTCGAGCCGGGCGGCGCGGCGAGCCGGTCGGCGACCTCAGCCTGGACCATCACCAGGGTGCGCTCGATGGTCGGGAAGGTGTCGAGCATGTGCAGCAGCACCGGCACGGCCACGTTGTAGGGCAGGTTGGCGACCAGCGCGGTCGGGGCGGGGCCCGGCAGCTCGGTGACGTGCATGGCGTCCGAGTGGACCAGGGCGAACCGATCGGCGCGCTCGGGCATCCGGGCCGTGACGGTCGCGGGCAGCGCGCCGGCCAGCACGTCGTCGATCTCCACCGCCGTGACCCGGTCGGCGGCCTCCAGCAGCGCGAGGGTGAGCGAGCCGAGGCCCGGGCCGACCTCGACGACCACGTCGTCGGGGCGGACCTGTGCGGTGCGGACGATACGGCGGACGGTGTTCGCGTCGATCACGAAGTTCTGTCCGCGTTGCTTGGTCGGGCGCACACCGAGGGCTGCCGCGAGCTCGCGGATGTCGGCGGGGCCCAGGAGGGCGTCGGGGGTGGGGCTGCTGGTCACGGGGACAAGGGTACGGGGGGCCGCGTCGAGGCCTAGCCGCGCAGCCGTCCCCCGCAGTGCGGCCACGGGCTGGCCCCGCGCCGCACGTACAGCTTCTTCGCCCGGTACGTCTGCTCCGCCGCGGGTGCGTCCTGGGGGCGTCCGCTGCCGCCGAGGGCCTGCCAGGTCCGGGTGTCGAACTGGTAGAGGCCGCCGTAGGTGCCCGAGGAGTCGACCGCGTCGGGCCGGCCGCCGGATTCGCAGGCGGCGAGGCCCTGCCAGTCGAGGTGGTCGGCGCCCTGCACCGAGGCCGGGCGCTGCCTGGTGCCGACCTTCACCACCTGGGGGCGCGGTTCGCGCACCACCTCGGACCTGATCCGGCGCGGCTTCTGCCGGACGCCGTTGACCGTGCGCAGGGCGAAGGTGTCCCGGCGCAGGCCGGGTTCGCCCGCCCGTTCCACGACCTCCGTGCCCCGGAACAGCGTCGGGTCCTCCGTCCGCCGCACCTGGAAGGGGATCGGCTCCTCGCGGACCTCCTTGCCGCCGGTGATCCGCAGCACGGTCACGGTCTGCCCGTCGCGCGGGAAGCTGCCCTGCGGGACCGAGGTGGCGTCCTGGCCGTGCAGGGTGATCCCGGCCTCCTCGACGGCCTCCCGTACGGTCGCCGCGTTGGTGCGTACGGTGCGGGCGCGGCCGTCCGCCATGATCGTGACCGTGCGCTCGGTCCGCACGTCCAGCGCGAGCCCCTCGCGCCCGATGCGCCGGGAGCGCGAGGTGGAGATGTACGCGCCCTCCTGCCGTACGCCGAGCTGCCGCAGCGCCCCCTCCACCGTGTGGGCGGTCGTCCACACCTCACGGCGGTGTCCGTCGAGGGTGAGCCGCACCGGCCGGGCGTAGTGCACGGCGACCTCGTCGCCGCTGCTGATCTCCGTGCCGGGCCCGGGCGCCACCACGTCGTGGGCGCCGATCTCGACGCCCTCCTCCGTCAGCAGCTCGGTGACGTCGTCGGCGAAGGTGTGCAGCGTGCGGGTCTCGCCGTCGACGTTCAGCTCGATCGCCTTGTCCTCGGCGACGAACGCCGTGGTGCCGCCCGCGAGGAAGGCGACGACCAGGGCCTGCGGGAGCAGCCGTCGCATGGGGCTGTCGGGGCGCTCGGCGTAGCGCGCCTTGCGCCGGCGCGCGGACCTGCGGTGCGAGCCGTTGCGCGCCGCGGCACGCGACCCGGCGTGCGCACCCGTGCCCGGGTCGGGGTACCCCGCGAACCCGGACCCGGACTCGTCGCCCGGAGCGCCCTGCCGGGGCAGGCCGGGCAGGGTCGGCACCTCGTAGTCGGGCAGGGTCGGTGCCTCGTAGGAGGGCCGGGTCGGTGTCTCGTAGGCGAGCCGGGTCGGTACCTCGTAGGCGAGCCGGGTCGGTACCTCGTAGGCGAGCCGGGTCGGTGCCTCGTAGGCAGGCCGGGTCGGTACCTCGTAGGAGGGCCGGTAGGTGTCCTCGTAGGCACCGGGGGCCCCGGGTGTCCCGTGGGCGAGCGTCTCTGCGCTGTGCAGGTCGGCCGGTGGCGCGCCGAAGCCGCCGTACACGGGGTCGGCGTAGGCCGGGCCATACGTCTCGTACGTCTCGTACCGCGCGTTGCTCACGCCGCTCCAGGGGCCGGAGGGGTCCAGAGGGGTCCGGATCGGGCCCCCAGAACCTAGCGGAGCGGTCGTCACTCTCCAAAGCGACGCGACTACGCACAGTCGTGCGGTGAGGCCGGCGGCAGGGTCAGTACCCGAACGCGCGTGCCGTGTTGGCGCCGAGGGCCGTGGCCAGCGTGTCCTCGTCGACGCCGCGTACCTCGGCCATGGCCCGCACGGTGATCGGCACGAGGTACGGGGCGTTGGGCCGGCCGCGGTAGGGCGCCGGGGTGAGGAAGGGCGCGTCCGTCTCCACGAGGAGGAGCTCCGGTGGGGCCACCGCCACCGCGTCCCGCAGGTTCTGGGCGTTCTTGAAGGTGACGTTGCCGGCGAAGGACATGAAGTAGCCCGCGCTCGCGCAGATCCGCGCCATCTCGGCGTCGCCGGAGTAGCAGTGGAAGACGGTCCGCTCGGGGGCGCCCTCCTCCTTCAGCACGCGCAGGACGTCGGCGTGGGCCGCGCGGTCGTGGATGACCAGGGCCTTGCCGTGCCGCTTGGCGATCTCGATGTGGGCGCGGAACGACAGCTCCTGCGCGTCCTTGCCCTCGGGCCCGGTGCGGAAGTAGTCGAGGCCCGTCTCACCGACGCCCTTGACCTGGGGCAACGCGGCGAGCCGGTCGATCTCGGCGAGCGCGTCGTCCAGGGCCGCCGGGCCGCCGGGCTCGCGGGCGCCCTGCCGCGACCAGCCGTCGGGGTCGCCGTGCACGATCCGGGGAGCCTCGTTCGGGTGCAGGGCGACCGTGGCGTGGACGGCGTCGTGCGCGGCGGCCGTCTCCGCGGCCCACCGCGACCCCTTGATGTCGCAGCCGACCTGCACGACCGTCGTCACTCCGACCGACGCCGCCTTCGCCAGTGCCTCCTCGACCGTGCCGGACTGCATGTCCAGGTGGGTGTGGGAGTCGGCGACCGGCACCCGGAGGGGCTCCGGGAGGGGCGGGGCCGCGTTCTTGTCCTGGCGGCCGGAGTCGTTCGAAGGCATGCCCCGATCCTACGAAAGGGGTCTGCGAGAGGGGCACGCCCTCCCCGGCGGGGAGGACCGGGGAGGGCGTCGGACAAGGGAAGCCGGACGGGTCAGCTCGCCTTGCGCTGGAAGGGGTGCAGCAGGTCGGACAGGTGCCAGTGGTGGTGCTCGCGCTGCTCCTGGTCGGCCGTCGCCCCGGGCTCGGCGTCCGCGGTGGGCGCCTCCACGGGCCCGCCGGGCGGTGGCACGCGGGAGGGCCGGTGCGCCGCGTCACGCGCCGAGGCGACCCGGCCGGGCCGCATGATCCGCACGACGTGACTGTCGCAGTTGTGGCACTCGGGCTTGCTCAGCGGGGAGGGCACGACCTTGCCGTCCACGACGTAGAGGACGAACTCGTGACCCGCGCCGTCCGTGTGGTGCTCTATCTCGTACGACTGCTCCCAGCCGTGCCCGCACCTCATGCAGGCGAAGGAGTAGGACTCGTTGACGACTGCGGTCGCACCGGCGCGGAGCCCGGTCTGCCCTGCGATCTCACTCATGCCAGCTCCTGTTGGTCCGCTTGGCGTGAGGACGATTCCGTCCCCGCACCCCAGTGGACTCCTCGGCCGGACCGATGGCAGCAGACCTGTCGACTATTGGCCCCGATTTGGGCGTCCCTTGCCCCTGCGCCCCTTGCGCTTTGCCCACGCATGGGGCGCACGCTCATCCGACATGCGCCCTGCTCAGAGGGTGTTCAACGCCCCCTTGGCGGCGCGAGGAACTGCGCGATCAACCCCACGCAACCCGCGCCCCGCGAAGCACCCCGAGCCCCACCCCGAACCCGGTCACCCCGCCGCGTTCTTCGCGGCGACCACCGCATCGAAAACAACCCTCTTCGGCACCCCGGCCTCCACCGCCACCGCGGCGATCGCCTCCTTGCGCCGCTCCCCCGCTTCCTCCCGCACCCGCACCCGCCGCACCAGCTCCTGCGGCCCGACCTCCTCGGGCCCCTTCTCCGGCGCGCCCTCCACGACGACCGTGATCTCCCCGCGCACCCCCTCCGCGGCCCACGCGGCCAGGTCACCCAGCCCGCCCCGCCGTACTTCCTCATACGTCTTGGTCAGCTCCCGGCACACCGCGGCCCGCCGCTCCGCCCCGAACACCTCGGCCATCGCCGACAGCGTGTCGTCGAGCCGGTGGGGCGCCTCGAAGTAGACGAGCGTGCGCCGCTCGTCGGCGACCTCCCGCAGCCGTCCCAGCCGCTCCCCCGCCTTGCGCGGCAGGAACCCCTCGAAGCAGAACCGGTCGACGGGCAGGCCGGACAGCGCGAGCGCGGTGAGCACCGCGGACGGGCCCGGCACGGCGGTGACCCGCACGTCCCGCTCGACCGCGGCGGCGACCAGCCGGTACCCCGGGTCGGACACCGACGGCATCCCCGCGTCGGTCACCAGCAGCACCCGCGCGCCGCCGACCAGCTCGTCGACCAGCTCAGGCGTCCGGGCGGACTCGTTGCCCTCGAAGTACGACACCACCCGGCCCTTGGGCGTGACGCCGAGCGCCTGGGTCAGCCGGCGCAGCCGCCGCGTGTCCTCGGCGGCGATCACATCGGCTCCGGCCAGTTCCTCGGCGAGCCGGGGCGGGGCGTCCGCGATGTCGCCGATGGGGGTGCCTGCGAGTACGAGGGTTCCGATCACGCTCCCATCCTCCCAGGGGCGGGGGGTGCGGACTCCTCCCAGGGGCGGAGGATGCGGACGCATACCGGCCATGCACGGGACTCACACAGAACGGTTCCCTACGATGGCGCGGTGACCAGTACCGCGTCCTCCACGGACACCCGGCAGGGCCAGGCGCCGCTCGACCAGCGGCCGTCCTGGCAGCAGCGGCTGCGCCGCTTCGGCTACCAGGGGCAGCCCAGAAGCGACGCCGGCGACGTCCGTGACCGCCTGGTGCCGCCGTACACCGAGCCCTCCCCGCGCCTGTGGGCGGCGCTCGGCGTCCCGCACCCGCTCGCGCTGCGGCTGGTGCGCTGGTCGGGCTGGATCGGCCCGCTGCTGGTCACACTGCTGGCGGGGGTGCTGCGGTTCTGGAACCTGGGCAGCCCCAGGGCGGTGATATTCGACGAGACGTATTACGCCAAGGACGCGTGGGCGCTGGTCCACCGCGGGTTCGAGCTCAACTGGGACAAGAACGCCAACGACCTGGTCCTGTCCTCGGGCGGGCACGTCACGCTTCCGACGGACGCGGCGTACGTGGTGCACCCGCCGGTCGGCAAGTACGTCATCGGGCTCGGCGAGCTGATGTTCGGGTTCGACCCCTTCGGCTGGCGGTTCATGACGGCGCTGCTCGGCACGCTGTCGGTGCTGCTGCTGTGCCGGATCGGCCGCCGCCTGTTCCGCTCCACCTTCCTGGGGTGTCTCGCGGGCGCGCTGATGGCGGTGGACGGACTGCACTTCGTGATGAGCCGCACGGCGCTGCTCGACGGCGTGCTGATGTTCTTCGTGCTGGCCGCGTTCGGCTGTCTGCTGGTCGACCGGGACAGGGCCCGGGCGAAACTCGCCGCCGCGCTGCCGTTGGACGAGGACGGCCGGGCCCGGCCCGACCGGCACACGGCTCAGACGGCCCGCCTGGGATGGCGCCCCTGGCGCTGGGCGGCGGGCCTGATGCTGGGCCTGGCCATCGGCACGAAGTGGAACGGCCTCTACGTCCTGGCCGCGTTCTGCCTGATGGCGGTGTTGTGGGACGTCGGTTCGCGCCGGGTCGCCGGCGCCCGTCACCCGTACACGGCGGTCCTCAAGCGCGACACGGGCCTCGCGTTCCTCGCCACGGTCCCGGTCGCCCTGCTCACCTACGTCCTGACCTGGACCGGCTGGATCCTGTCCGCGACGAACGGCTCCGGCGGCTATTTCCGCAACTGGGCCGCGACCAGCGGCAAGGGCGGCAGCTGGACGTTCCTGCCCGACTGGCTGCGCAGCCTGTGGCACTACGAGCACCAGGTGTACGAGTTCCACGTCGGGCTGTCCTCGCCGCACACGTACCAGTCCAACCCGTGGAGCTGGCTCGTCCTCGGCCGTCCCGTCTCGTACTTCTACGAGTCCCCGGCCCCCGGCAAGGACGGCTGCCCCGCCGACGCGGGGGAGAAGTGCGCCCGCGAGGTCCTCGCCCTCGGCACGCCGGTGCTGTGGTGGGTCGCCTGCTTCGCGGTCCTCTACGTCCTGTGGCGCTGGTTCTTCCGCCGCGACTGGCGCGCGGGCGCCATCGCCTGCGGCATCGCGGCCGGCTACCTCCCCTGGTTCATGTACCAGGAGCGCACGATCTTCTTCTTCTACGCCGTCGTCTTCCTGCCGTTCCTGTGCCTGGCGGTGGCGATGCTCCTCGGCGCGATCATCGGCCCGCCCCGCTCCACGGACACCCGCCGCGTCGCAGGCGCCACCGCCGCGGGCGTCCTGGTCCTCCTGATCACCTGGAACTTCATCTACTTCTGGCCGCTGTACACGGGCCAGGCCATCCCGATCGACGACTGGCGGTCGCGGATGTGGCTGGACACGTGGGTCTAGCGGGCTCTCCGCCGGGCCTGATCCCTGTTCGGTCAAAAACCAAAACGCCTGTCCCGTTAGTAACCGCTTACGCATAGAGTGCTCCCGGGATTCGAGCTTTCTGAACGCGTTCAACGGGACGCGGAAGGCTCAACGGGGAGGGGACCACCCTATGAGCAAGGGGGTCAAAGCCGCCGTCATAGGCGGGGTGTTCGCGGTGATGGTGGGTGGGGCCGGCTACGGGGCCTACAACATCATCAGCGCGCTGAACGGCGACGGCGGCACGAGCGGGGTGGCCGCGGAGAAGAAGACGGGCCCGCCCGGCGAGGACGAGGTCGAGGAGACCACGGCCAAGTTCTTCGCGGCCTGGCAGGAGGGCACGGTCGCGACAGCGGCGTCGTTGACCAACAACGACGCGGCCGCGGATCAGCTGCTGACCGCCTTCGCCACCGACGCGCACATCACCGACGTCAAGATCACACCGGGCCCCGCGAAGGGCACCACCGTGCCGTACACGGTGAAGGCGAAGGTGTCCTACGACGGGAAGTCCAAGCCGCTCAGCTACCAGAGCAAGCTGACGGTCGTGCGCGGTCTCACCACCGGCCGGGCCCTGGTCGACTGGCAGCCGTCCGTCGTCCATCCGGAGCTGAGGAAGGACGACACCCTCGTCACCGAGCAGTCGGCCACCCCGCCCATCGAGGCCGTGGGCCGCGACGGCACCGAGCTGACGAAGGAGAAGTACCCCTCCCTCGGCCCGGTCCTGGACGCCCTGCGCGACAAGTACGGCGAGAAGGCCGGCGGCAGCCCGGGCATCGAGCTGGTCATCCGGCACGAGGGCGACGGCGCTCCCGACACCCCGCTGCTCACCCTCGCCAAGGGCAAGCCGGGCAAGCTCACCACCACCATCAGCCCGAGCGCGCAGGCGGCGGCCGAGAAGGCGGTCAAGCGGTTCGCCCAGTCGTCGGTGGTGGCCGTCAAGCCCAGCACCGGCGAGGTGCTGGCCGTGGCCAACAACCGTACGGACGGCTTCAACGCGGCCTTCGAGGGTCAGGCCGCACCCGGCTCCACCATGAAGATCATCACCGCCGCGATGCTCATCGACAACGGCGTGACCTCGATGAACGGCCCGGCCCCCTGCCCCGACACGGCCGTGTGGCAGAGCCAGACCTTCAAGAACCTCACGAACATGAAGCCCGACGAGAACGCCACGCTCGCGAACAGCTTCATGCGGTCCTGCAACACCGCCTTCATCAAGCTCATCGACGAGAAGCCGCTCACGGACGCCTCGCTGACCCAGGAGGCCGAGGAGCGCTTCGGTCTGGGGCGGGACAACTGGAAGACCGGCGTCGTGTCCTTCGACGGCAGCGTCCCCACGGTCGACGGGCCGGACCGGGCGGCGGGCGCCATCGGGCAGGGCCAGGTCCAGATGAGCCCGCTGAACATGGCCTCGGTCACCGCGACCGCGATCACCGGCGCCTTCCGCCAGCCCTACCTGGTCTCGCCGCAGCTGGACGGCCGGCAGCTGGCCCAGGCCCGCGGTCTGCGGTCGAGCACCGCCGCCCAGCTCAGGCAGATGATGCGGCTCACCGCCACGCAGGGCACCGCCGCCCAGGCCATGGCCGACCTCGGCGGTGACATCGGCGCGAAGACCGGGTCCGCCGAGGTCGACGGCAACGCCAAGTCCAACAGCTGGTTCACCGGCTTCCGGGGCGACATCGCGGCGGCGGCCATGACCGAGGAGGGCGGCCACGGCGGCGACGCGGCCGGGCCGATTGTCGCAGCCGTGCTACGAACAGGTGGCTGATCTCACCTTCGAGGGACGGGACTCTAGGGTGGTGGCCGTCGTTGGGACTTGGGACAGCTGAGGGCAACGGGGACCCTGGGGATTCGCGGAGGAACGAACAGCAGTGGGCAACAGAAGGCGCGTCGCCGAGCGACGGAAGACGAGACCCGCCGTGATCGGCGGGATGATCGCCGTGGTCGTCGTGGGTGCCGGGGCCGGGGGCTACGCGCTGTACGGCGGCGGCGCCGCTGCCGACGACGGAACGCGGGCGTCGGACGGGAAGGCCAAGGTGAAGACCGGCCCGCTGTCGCGGGCCGAGGTCACCACCACCGCCCGCGCCTTCCTCACCGCCTGGCAGTCCGGAAAGGTCCCCCAAGCCGCCGCGGTCACCGACGACCCCGCCGCGGCCCGGCCGCTGCTCACCGGCTACACCAAGGACGCCCACATCAAGGACGTCGCCCTCACCCCGGGCAGTCCCACGGGCGACAAGGTGCCGTTCTCCGTCAAGGGCACGGTGTCCTACAAGGGCACCGACAAGCCGCTGGCCTACGACAGCGCACTGACCGTCACGCGCCGCACCTCTGACGGAAAGCCCCTGGTCGACTGGCACTCCGCGGTCGTCCACCCGAACCTGAAGGACGGCGACGAGCTGGTCACCGGCGAGGCGGGCACGCCCCCGGTCAAGGCCCTGGACCGGGACGGCGGCGAGCTGACCAAGGCCACGTACGCCTCGATCGGTCCGATCCTGGACGGACTGCGCGAGAAGTACGGCAAGAAGGCGGGCGGCAAGGCCGGCATCGAGCTCCGGGTCGTGCGCGGCAAGGCCGCCAAGGCCAAGGACCTGTCCGACAAGACCCTGCTGGAGCTGAGCGAGGGCACGCCCGGCACGGTGAAGACCACGCTGGACCCGGCCCTGCAGGCGGCGGCCGAGCAGAGGGTCGCGAAGAAGGCCAGGTCGTCGGTGGTACTGCTGCGGGTGTCGACCGGCGAGATCCTGGCCGCCGCCAACGCCTCCCCCGGCTTCAACACCGCCTTCCAGGGCTCCCTGGCCCCCGGCTCCACGATGAAGGTCATCACCTCGTCGCTGCTGCTGGAGAAGGGCCTGGCCGCCGCGGACAAGAAGCACCCGTGCCCGAAGTACTTCACGTACGGCCACTGGAAGTTCCAGAACGACGACAAGTTCGAGATCAAGAACGGCACCTTCAAGGCGAGCTTCGCCCGCTCCTGCAACACGGCCTTCATCAGTCAGGCGCCGAAGCTGAAGGACGACGACCTGACCAAGGAGGCCCAGCAGGTCTTCGGTCTGGGGATGAACAACTGGGCCATCGGTGTGCCGACCTTCGACGGCGCGGTGCCGGTGCAGTCGGCGGCCCAGATGGGCGCCTCGCTGATCGGGCAGGGCGGGGTCCGCATGAACCCGCTGAACATGGCGTCGGTGTCGGCGACCGTCAAGTCCGGCACCTTCCACCAGCCCTACCTGGTCTCCCCGGACGTGGACGGACGCAAGCTGGCCAAGGCCTCGCGCACGATGCCGGCGAGCACCCTGTCCCAGCTGCGTGAGCTGATGTCGTACACGGCCGCGTACGGCACGGCGGCGGAGGCGATGGCGGGGGTCGGCGGCGATATCGGCGCGAAGACCGGGTCCGCCGAGGTCGACGGGCAGAAGAAGCCGAACGGCTGGTTCACGGCCTACCGGGGCGACCTGGCCGCCGCGGGCGTCGTCCAGCAGGGCGGGCACGGCGGCTCGACGGCGGGCCCGATCGTGGCGGCGCTGCTGAAGATGGGCGGCTGAACACCTCGGCAGAGGTCGAGGCAGGGCGCGGGTTCAGTGCGTCACGGGTTCCGCGGCGGCCATGTAGGTCCGCCGCAGGAACCGCAGCAGCGCCTGCCGCTCGAACTGCACCACCGACACACCCCGCGCGGAGTGGAACTCGACGACGACCTGCACCCTGCCGCACGGCCACACCCGCACCTCGCCGCTCCCGGTGGGGGCCCGCAGCCCCTCCTCCAGCAGATCGCGGCGGAAGTTCCACTCATGTCCCCCGCTCCCGGGCAGGGTCATCCGTACCGAACGGGGATTGTGGTCGGGGTCGTACCGCAGGGTGACCGGAACCGCCTCCAGCTCGTCGACGAGCGGCACGGCCGCGTCGGAGACGATGTGGGCTCGTGCGTACTGCTCGACTACGGACATCGGACGGCCCCTTCACCGTGCGCAATCCGAGTGGAAACTCTCCGTCCCACTCCTCCTCCAATGTCGCATATTCTCCGTATCGCGCCCTTTGGGATGCATATATCGCGGGTGAGATAAAACGAGCATCACGCTCTTGCAAACCGTTCGCATCAAGCCACATCATCGAACGGTGCATGTACCTGACGGATTCATCAACGCGCCCACCTCAGCCGCCACCGGCGTGATCGCCGCGGGCGCCGTCGCCGTGAGCCTGCGCGGCGCCCGCCGCGAACTCGACGAGCGCACGGCGCCGCTGGCCGGACTGGTCGCGGCGTTCATCTTCGCCGTGCAGATGCTGAACTTCCCCGTCGCGGCGGGCACCAGCGGCCATCTGCTCGGCGGCGCGCTGGCGGCGATACTCGTGGGCCCCTGCACCGGGGTCCTGTGCGTCTCCGTCGTCCTGCTGATGCAGGGCATCCTGTTCGCGGACGGCGGTCTGACCGCGCTAGGCGTCAACATCACCAACATGGCGATCGTCACGACGGTCGTCGCCTACGCCCTCTTCCGCGGCCTGGTGAAGGTGCTGCCCCGCACCCGCCGCTCGGTGACCGTGGCCTCCTTCGTCGCGGCCCTGGTCTCCGTCCCGGCCGCCGCGCTGGCCTTCACGCTGATGTACGCGATCGGCGGCACCACCGACGTCTCCATCGGCAAGGTCGCCACCGCCATGATCGGCGTGCACGTCCTCATCGGCATCGGCGAGGCGGTGATCACCGCCCTCACCGTCGGCGCGGTCATCGCCGTACGCCCGGACCTGGTGTACGGGGCGCGCGGACTGACGCAGAAGCTCAAGCTGCGGGTCAACGGCGAACTGGTCGACGCCCCCGGCGCCGAGCCCGCGCCCGTGGCCGCCCGGACCTCGCACCGCAGGGTGTGGGCCGCCGGCCTGGTCACCTCCCTGCTCCTGGCCGGATTCGTCAGCTTCTACGCCTCCGCCGACCCCGACGGCCTGGAGAAGGTCGCCGGCGACCACGGCATCGACAAGAAGGCCGAGGAACACGCGGTCGCCGACTCCCCGCTCGCCGACTACGGCGTCAAGGACGTCGACGACGCCCGCCTGTCCGGGGGGCTCGCGGGCGTCATCGGCGTGGGTGTCACGGTCGTCGCGGGCACCGGCGTGTTCTGGGCCGTGCGCCGCCGCCGTACGGACGACGCCTCCCCTTCGGACACGACCAGCGTGACGAGCGTCTGACATGGGGGCCGGGCACGCGCACAAGCTGTACCGGCACGGGCACTCGCCCGTGCACGGCCTGCCGCCGCACACCAAGCTCGCGGCCGTGTTCGCCTTCGTGGTGGTCGTGGTGTCGACGCCGCGCGAGGCGATGTGGGCGTTCGGGCTGTACGCCGTGCTGCTCGGGGCCGTCGCGTACGTCGCGCGCGTGCCCGCCGCCTTCCTGCTCCGGCGGCTGCTGATCGAGGTGCCGTTCGTCGCGTTCGCGGTGCTCATGCCGTTCGTGGCGGAGGGCGAGCGGGTCGACGTCCTCGGCCTGTCCCTGAGCGTGAACGGCCTGTGGGGCGCCTGGAACGTGCTCGCCAAGGGCACGCTCGGCGTCGCTGCCTCGGTGCTGCTGGCCGCCACGACCGAGCTGCGCGAACTGCTCCTCGGCCTCCAGCGCCTGAAGCTCCCGCCGCTCCTGGTGCAGATCGCGTCCTTCATGATCCGCTACGGCGACGTCATCACGGACGAGATGCGGCGCATGCGGATCGCGCGGGAGTCGCGCGGCTTCGAGGCGAAGGGCGTCAGGCACTGGGGCGTGCTCGCCAAGTCGGCCGGTGCGCTGTTCATCCGCTCCTACGAGCGCGGCGAGCGGGTGCACCTGGCCATGGTCAGCCGCGGATACGCCGGTTCCATGCCGGTCATCGACGAGGTGACCGCGTCCCGGGCGCAGTGGTCGTACGCCCTCGCCCTCCCCTGCGCCGCTCTGCTCGTCTGTCTGCTGGGATGGTCCCTGTGACTGCTTCTCTGGAGGTCTTTGGCCTCGCCTTCGCCTACCCCGACGGACACCAGGCCCTCTTCGGCGTCGACTTCTCGGTCGCGCGCGGTGAGCGGGTCGCGCTGCTCGGGCCGAACGGCGCCGGCAAGACGACCCTCGTGCTGCACCTCAACGGCATCCTGACCGGCGGCGCCGGCACGGTGCGGGTCGCCGGGCTGCCCGTGGACAAGCGGAACATGGCCGAGGTCCGGCGCCGGGTCGGCATCGTGTTCCAGGACCCGGACGACCAGCTGTTCATGCCGACGGTCCGGGAGGACGTGGCGTTCGGGCCCGCGGCGGCCGGGCTGAAGGGGCCCGAGCTGGAGGAGCGCGTGGACCGGGCACTGGAGCGGGTCGGCATGGCGGAGTTCAAGGACCGCCCGCCGCACCACCTGTCCTTCGGGCAGCGCCGCCGGGTGGCCGTCGCGACGGTGCTGGCGATGGAGCCGGAGATCCTCGTCCTGGACGAGCCCTCCTCCAACCTCGACCCCGCCTCCCGCCGCGAACTGGCCGACATCCTGCGGTCCCTGGACGTGACCGTGCTGATGGTCACGCACGACCTGCCCTACGCGCTGGAGCTGTGCCCGCGCTCCCTGATCCTCAGCGACGGGGTGATCGCGGCCGACGGGCCGACCGGCGAGCTGCTCTCCGACGAGGAGCTGATGCGGGCCCACCGCCTGGAGCTGCCGTTCGGTTTCGATCCGCGTTCCGTCCCGGCGGCCGCGGCCCGTCCGTGACAATGGGCGCGTGACGAACGAGGAGAGCGACGGATCGCCGCTGCTGGACGAGCAGCTGTGCTTCGCGCTGTACGCCGCCCAGCGCGCGGTGACGGCGGCGTACCGCCCGCTCCTCGACGAGCTGGGCCTCACCTACCCCCAGTACCTCGTCCTGCTGGTCCTCTGGGAGCGCGGCGAGACCACCGTCAAGCAGCTGACCGCGGCCCTGCGTCTCGACTACGGCACGGTCTCGCCGCTGCTGAAGCGGCTGGAGGCGGCCGGTCTGGTCCGGCGTGAGCGGTCGGCGCGGGACGAGCGGTCGGTGCTCGTGGCCGTGACGGGGCGCGGGGAGGACCTCCGGGAGCGCGCGGGGCGGGTGCCCGGCGCGCTGCTCACGGCGACCGGCTTCGACGCGACGGAGGCCGGGCGGCTGCGGGCGGAGCTGTGGCGGCTGGCCGAGCGGGCGGAGTCGGCGGCGGAGCGGGCCCGCTGAGGGTTACCCCCGGTTGCCCACCCCCTGGTCACCACCCATGAGTTACCGGCCAGTACCTTGTGCACGATGTGTTTGTGCACACCTGGTTCCCGGGGGAGGACAGCATGACTGACGGCCCCGCCGTCGACACCCGCCCGACGAAGATCATGTACGTGGCGGAGGCCACCGCCCACGGCGGTCGCGAGGGCTACGTCACCAGCCAGGACGGTCAGCTCGACCTCAAGGTCGCGATGCCCCAGCCGCTCGGCGGCGACGGCAACGGCACCAACCCGGAACAGCTCTTCGCGGCCGGTTACAGCTCCTGCTTCCACAACGCCCTGATCCTCGTGGGCAACCGCGAGGGCTACGACCTGGCCGGATCCACGGTCGCCGCGAAGGTCGGCATCGGCCCCAACCGGCAGCGCGGCTACGGACTCGCGGTCGCCCTCAGCGTCTCCCTGCCGGTCGTCGACCCCGACCTCGCGACCAGGCTGGTGGACGCGGCCCACGAGATCTGCCCGTACTCGAACGCGACCCGCGGGAACATCGACGTGACCATCCTGCTTGGCTAGGGAGGAGCACGACGAGCACAGCGGCGAGACAAGGAGTACGGGCGTGGACGTGAACGGCGCGGTCGCCGAGGGCTTCGAGCCGGTCAGGGAAGCGTTCGTACGGAACTTCGAGACGCTCGGGGACCGGGGCGCGGCGGTCGCCGTCTACCGGGACGGGCAGAAGGTCGTCGACCTGTGGGGCGGCACCAGGGACGTCGACGGCACGGCTCCCTGGGAGCGCGGCACCGCCCAGGTCGTGCGCTCGGCGACGAAGGGTGTCGCGGCGGCCGTCCTCCTGCTGCTGCACCAGCGCGGGCAGTTGGACCTGGACGCGCCGGTGGGGCACTACTGGCCGGAGTTCAAGGCGCAAGGCAAGGAGCGGGTGCTGGTCCGGCACGTGCTGAACCACCGGGCCGGGCTGCCGGTCCTCGACCGGCCGCTCACCCCGCAGGAGGCCCTCGACCCGCTGCGGGGACCGGCGGCGGTCGCGGCGCAGGCCCCGGCCTGGGAGCCCGGCACCGACCACGGCTACCACGCGCTCACCTACGGCTGGCTGCTCGACGAACTGGTGCGGCGCGTCACCGGGCAGGGCGCCGGGGAGTGGCTCGCGTCGCAGGTCACCGGCCCGCTGAGGCTGGACCTCTGGCTCGGTCTGCCGGAGTCGGAGGCCGGCCGGGTCGGGCGCGTGGGCCGCGTCGAGGGCGACGAGCCGACCGGGGGTCTGCGGGCCCGCCCGAAGCGCTCGGTCACCGAGGCCTACGAGGACCCTGCCTCCCTGACCCGCCGGGCGTTCGCCGCGATCTCCCCGTTCCCGGACCAGAACGACCCCGCCTACCGGGCAGCCGCCCTCCCGGCGACCAACGCCATCGCGACGGCGGACGGACTGGCCCGCTTCTACGCGACCCTGATCGGCGACACGGCCGGCGCCGCGCGCCTCTTCACTCCGGAGACGGTGGACATGGCCCGGGCGGAGGAGTCGGCGGGCCCCGACCGGGTCCTGGTGGTCGGCACCCGCTTCGGCCTCGGTTACATGCTGCACGGCAGCGCCTCGCCGCTCCTCACCCCGGGTTCCTTCGGCCACCCGGGCCGCGGCGGCGCCCTCGGTTTCGCCGACCCGGAGACGGGGATCGCCTTCGGCTACGTCACCAACGGCTTCCGCAAGACGGTCACGGCGGACCCGCGGGCGCAGGGGCTGGTGCGGGCGGTGCGGGGAGTGCTGGGGCTGTAGAGGGTCGCTGTGACTCCGCCCCTGTAGGCCGCTAGACGTGGATGGGGTGGGAGGTCCGGCCGGACGCCTGGTCGATCTCCTCGTGGGCCTTGGTCAGGAGTGCCATGGCGAGTTCGTTCAGTGCCCGGGCCCCGGCGATCTCCTCCCCGACCCGGGGCTGATTCGCGTCGGTCTGATGCCGGCTGGCGTGCCCGTGCGCCCGTACCTCGCTGCCGTCGGGGAGGCGGACCATCGCGGCCGCCTTCGTGTGCTGGTCGTCCTCCGAGAACTCCATCTCGACGTGCCACCCCACGGTGGTGTGCATCATGACGATCACCTCCGGAACGCTTAGTTCCAGGGTGCTCCTCGCACGGACCGGACGCACCCGCCTGACGGCCCCCTATCCGGCGTGCAGCATCAGCCCGATCCCGACGACCAGCAGCCCGGCCGCCGCGATCCTCGGCGCCCCGAACCGTTCCTTGAAGAACACGGCCCCGATCGCCGCGCCGACGATGATCGACGACTCGCGCAGGGCCGCGATGGGGGCGAGTTCGGCCTTGGTCTGCGCCCACAGGACGAGGGCGTAGGCGGCGACGGACAGCGCGGCGCCGATCAGTCCGACCCCGGCGAACGGCCGCAACAGGGCGACGGTCCTCCCGCGCCAGTGCCACGCGGCGTAGGCCGGGATGACGACCCCCTGGACCGCCATCAGCCAGGCGATGTACCCGAGGGAGGACCCGGAGGCCCGCACGCCCAGCCCGTCCACGACGGTGTACACGGCTATGGTCAGCCCGGTCGCCAGGGCCGCGCCGATCGCCGCCCAGTCGGGCCGCCGTCCGCGCAGTCCCCACAGGGCGACGCCGGTCAGCCCCGCGCACGACAGGGCGATCCCGGCGGCGGCCCACCCGTCGGGCACCTCGTGCGCGAAGAGGGCGGCGAGCACGGTCACGACGAGGGGCGCGGTGCCCCGGGCGATGGGGTAGGCCTGCCCGAAGTCGCCCAGCCGGAAGGACTTCATCAGCAGGGCGTAGTAGGCCACGTGGACGGCGGCGGAGGCGAGCAGATACGGCCATGCCGCGGCCGCCGGGAACGCCACGAAGGGCGCGAGGGCCAGCCCGATCAAAACGCCGCCGCCCGAGATCAGCGCGAACCCGGCCAGCTTGTCGGTGATCTTGTGGGCGATGGCGTTCCAGCTGGCGTGGGTGACGGCGGCAAGCAGAACGGCGGCGGTGACCAGAGGGGTCACGAGGTGCGCTCGCGCACGTCCACCAGGGTGCCGCCGGCGTGGGCGACGAGGTCCTCGGGGGCGATGGGGAACACGGCGTACGGCGTCCCGGCCGCGGCCCAGACGACGTCGTGCTCCAGCAGGGAGCGGTCGGCGAGCACGCGGGTCCTGGTCTTGTGCCCGAAGGGGGGCACGCCGCCGATGGCGTACCCGGTGGTCTCCCGGACGACGTCCACCTTGGCCCGGGTGACCTTGTCGGCGCCCAGTTCCTCGCGGACGAGTTCCAGGTCGACCCGGGAGGCCCCGTCCATGAGCACGAGCACCGGAACACCGTCCGCGGCGAAGATCAGCGACTTGCAGATCTGGCTCAGCTCGCACCCGACCGCGGCAGCGGCCTCGGTGGCGGTACGGGTGGCGTCCGGGAACCGGCGGACCTGCTCCACGAGATGTCCGAGCCCCAGCTCCCGCAGGGCTTCGGCGAATCGGGGATGGGCTCCGGAGCTTCCGGCGTCAGTGGCGGCTGTCGTCGTCATGAGGGCACCGTAGCGGTGGGTGTATCGGGCACGCGAGTGGGTTCCGCCGGGGCCGGGGAACGGAAGGCCGGTGAGGGTCCCCGTCCCCACGGAGCCCTCACCGGCCGGTTCTCGCAGCGGCCCGTCAGGCGCGGACCAGCTCCCTGTCCTCGTCGCCGCGGTCGGTGCGGGTGCGCAGGCCCTCGCCCTCCACGTCGACGTTGGGCAGCGCGCGGTCGAGCCACTTCGGGAGCCACCAGGCCTTGCGGCCGAGGAGGGCCAGGACGGCCGGGACGATGGCCATGCGGACGATGAACGCGTCGAAGAAGACCGCGATCGCGAGGCCGAAGCCGATCATCTTGACCATCGACTCGGACGAGCCGATGAAGCCGGCGAAGACGGCCATCATGATGACCGCGGCGGCCGTGACGACCCGCGCGCCGTGCCGGAACCCGGTGACCACGGCCTGTGCGGGCTTCTCACCGTGGACGTAGGCCTCCCGCATCCGGGTCACGAGGAACACCTCGTAGTCCATCGCCAGGCCGAAGACCACGCCGACCATGAAGATCGGCATCATCGACATGACCGGCCCGGTCTGCTCCACGCCCATCAGGCCGGACAGCCAGCCCCACTGGAAGACCGCGACGACCGCGCCGAGGGCCGCCATCACCGACAGCAGGAACCCGAGGGCCGCCTTCAGCGGGACCAGGATCGAGCGGAAGACCACGATCAGCAGCAGGAAGGCCAGGCCGACGACCAGCACCAGATACGGCACGAGCGCGTCGTTGAGCTTCTGGCTGACGTCGATGTTCATCGCCGTGCTGCCGGTGACCAGGACGTTCGCGTCCGTGTCGGCCTTGATGTCCGCGCCCGCGTCCCGGATGCCGTGCACCAGGTTCTCCGTCGTCACGGAGGACGGCTTGGAGCCGGGGATGACGGTGATGGTGGCGGTGTCGCCGGCCTTGTTGGGCTGCGCCGGCGTGACCGTGACGACGTCCTTCAGGCCCTTGATCTCGTCGCCGGTCTCGGTGAAGACCGCCTTCGGGTCGTCGCTGTTCTTCGCGTCGACGACGACCATCAGCGGGCCGTTGAAGCCCGGCCCGAAGCCCTCGGACAGCAGGTCGTAGGCGCGGCGCTGGGTGGTGGAGGTGGGCTGGGAGCCGTCGTCGGGCAGGCCCAGTTCGAGGGAGGCCGCCGGGACGGCCGCCGCGCCGAGGCCGATGACGCCGAGCAGCAGGACCGCGAGCGGGCGGCGGACGACGAAGCTCGCCCAGCGGGTGCCCAGGTTCGGCTTGGCGGGCCTGACCGGCTCGGCCGCCTTGTCCTGCGGCTTCGACCGGCCGAAGAGCTTGCCCTTCTCCCCCATCGGCTTCACCTTGCGGCCCGCGTATCCGAGCAGGGCCGGGATCATCGTCAGGGCGATCAGCACCGCGATGGCCACCGTGCCCGCCGCCGCGATGCCCATCTTCGTGAGCATCGGGATGTTGACGACGGACAGGCCCACCAGGGCGATCACGACGGTCAGACCCGCGAAGACCACCGCGGAGCCCGCTGTGCCGACGGCCCGGCCCGCCGCTTCCTCGCGCTCGCGGCCCTCGGCCAGTTCGGCGCGGTAGCGGGAGACGATGAACAGCGCGTAGTCGATGCCGACGGCCAGGCCGATCATCATCGCGAGGGTGGAGGTGGTCGTGCCCAGGTCCAGCGCACTGGCCAGGCCCGTGATCGCGGAGACGCCGATGCCCACGCCGATGAGCGCCGTCAGCAGCGGCAGACCGGCCGCGACCAGCGAGCCGAAGGTGATGACCAGGACGACCGCGGCGACCGCGATGCCGATGACCTCGCTGGAGCCGGTGTGCGGCACGGCCTGGAGGGCGTCGCCGCCGATCTCGACGGTCAGCCCGGCCTTCCGCGCGTCCTGCGCGCTGTCCTTGAGGGAGTCCTTCGCGGCGTCGTCCAGCTCCATGCCGGAGACCTTGTACGACACCTGCGCGTACGCGATCGTGCCGTCCTTGCTGACGGCCTTCGCCTGGTACGGGTCGGTGACGCGGACGACCTCGGAGCCGTCGGACAGCTCCTTCACCGTGTCCTGGACCGTCGCCTTGTTGCCGGGGTCGGTCATCTTCTCGCCGCTCGGCGCCTTGAAGACGACGCGTGCGGTGGCCCCGTCGGCGCTGGTGCCCGGGAAGCGCTGCTCCAGCAGGTCGAAGGCCTTCTGGGCCTCGGTGCCGGGGATGGAGAACGAGCTGTTGCCCGCGGCGGGCGCACTGGCCGCGCCGACACCGGCGAGGGTCAGCAGAGCCACCCATATCAGGGCGACGACGTGCCGCCGCCGGAACGAGAGCCGGCCGAGTTTGTAGAGGAATGTGGCCACAAGGGCCCTCCCGGTCAGTCGTGGGGTGTTCAGGGCAGGGGTGATCAGCCCGACGACGTGAGCGGATACGTCAGGTAGGGGCTAGCTGAGGGGACTAGTCGGTGGTGGGTACGCCGAGGGCGGGGAGGACCACGGCGTCGATGTACGAGGTGAGGAAGGCCGCCGTCGGCGGCCGGTCGTCGAGAACCGCGCAGGTGACGAACGCGCCGAGCATCATGTGCACCACGAACTCGAGCGCGGGGCAGTCCGCACGGACCTCGCCCCGGTCGACGGCGCGCTGGAGCACGCGGCGCGAGTCCGCGATCTCCGGCTCGATGATCTGGCTCCGGAACTCGCTGTGCAGATCCGGATTCGCGTGCATCGCCGTGGCCAGGCCGCGCATCAGCGCGCCGTTCTGCTCCATCTCGGCGTCGTCCGCACGCGCCATGAGGGCGTGGAAGTCGCCGCGCAGCGAGCCGGTGTCGATCTCGTCGAAGTTCTTGACCGGCTTGTTGTGGCGCAGTGCCTTGACGACCAGCTGGGCCTTGCCGCCCCACTGGCGGTAGAGCGTGGCCTTGCTGGAGCGGGTGCGGGCTGCCACGGCGTCCATGGTGAGGGCGTCGTAGCCGACTTCCCGGAGCAGGTCGAGCACGGCCGCGTAGAGCTCGGCCTCACGCTCGGGGGTGATCCGACTGCGACGCGCGGCGGCGACCTCAGCCATCTCTCTCACCTTCCTGCTCCGAACGACACGGTTTCGTACGCCCTCAAGGTAGCGCACCCCCTCATAGAAACGAAACCGTTTCGTACGTGTGCTGGGTCACGGCCATGGATTTGCCTTGACTTGCCCAGGTCCGTCCCCCGGCAAAGCATGAGGACGTGACCTATCTGCGCCTGCCTCACCTCCATGACGACCTGCTGTGCTTCGTGGCCGAGGACGACCTCTGGCTCGCCCCGCTCGACACCCCCGGCCGCGCCTGGCGGCTCACCGTCGACCGCACCAAACTGGGCCACCCGCGCTTCTCGCCCGACGGCCGCCACCTCGCGTACACGAGCTGGCGCAGCCTGGTGCCCGAGGTCCATGTCGTCCCGGTGGACGGCGGCCCGGCCCGCCAGGTGAGCCACTGGGGCAGCGCCGACACCCGGGTCTGCGGCTGGACCCCGGACGGCGAGATCCTGGCCGTGGCCTCGCACGGCGAGCCGTTCTCCTACTTCACCTGGGCCTACAAGGTCGCCCCGGCCGGCGACCCGGGCCGCAAACTGCCCTGGGGGCCGGTCTCCGACATCCAGGTCGCCGACGTGGGCGGGGAGCGCAGATCCCTCCTCCTCACCGGCACCCCGCCGCACGAACCGGCCTCCTGGAAGCGCTACCGCGGCGGCGCCACGGGCAGGCTCTGGCTGCACGGCGAACGGCTGCTGGAGGGCCTCGGCGGCCATCTGCACTCCCCCATGTTCGTCGGCGGCCGGATCGCGTTCCTCTCCGACCACGAGGGCGTCGGCAACCTCTACTCCTGCGCCTACGACGGCTCCGGCCTGCGCCGGCACACCGACCACGACGCCTTCTACGCCCGGCACGCCGCGAGCGACGGCACCCGGGTCGTCTACCAGTGCGCGGGCGACCTGTGGATCGTCGACGACCTGTCCCCGGACTCCGTGCCGCGCCGGCTGGACGTACGGCTCAGCGGGCCGCGGGCGGGGCGGCGCCCCTACCAGGTGGCCGCGTCCCGGCACGTCGACGGGCTCTCGGTCGACGAGACGGGCCGGGCCAGCGCCGTCGTCGTGCGCGGCAGCCTGTACTGGCTGACCCACCGCGACGGCCCGGCCCGCACCCTCACCGACACCCCGGGCGTCCGGGTCCGGATGCCGGAGATGCTCGGCGGGAGCGGGCGGGTGGCGTACGTGACGGACGCCGAGGGCGAGGACGCCGTCGAGATCGCCTCCCTGCCCAGGGCGAGCGGCGCCCGTGAACCCAGACGGCTGGCCGCCGGTGAGCTGGGCCGGGTACGCGAGCTGGTCTCGGACCCCGACGGCGAGCGGCTGGCGGTCGCCTCGCACGACGGCCGGCTCCTCCTCGTCGACGTCACCGAGGATTCCGGCGGCGAGGTCACCGAGCTGATCCGGTCGATCAACGGTCCCGTGCGCGACCTGGCCTTCTCCCCGGACGGGGCGTGGCTCACCTGGTCGCACCCGGGCATCGGACGGAGCCTGCGGCAGATCAAGATGGCCCGGCTCACCGACCGGCTCGTCGTCGACGTCACCAACGGCCGCTTCGAGGACGAGAACCCGGTCTTCACCCGCGACGGCCGCTACCTCGCCTTCCTGTCCTGGCGCGGCTTCGACCCCGTCTACGACGTGCACACCGGCGACCTGTCCTTCCCGCTGGGCTGCCGCCCGTACCTCGTACCGCTGTCCTCCGCTACGCCCTCCCCGTTCGCGGTGAACCCCGAGGGCCGCCCGGCCGCCGGGGGCCTGGACCCGGTCGAGGACGACGACAACGGGGATCACGGGGCCGTGACCGTCGAGGTCGAGGGGCTGGAGAGCCGCGTCACGCCGTTCCCGGTGGCCGCCTCCAAGTACTCGGCCCTGCACCCGGTCGCCGGCGGCGGGCTGGTGTGGCTGCGCTGGCCGATCTCGGGCGCCCTCGGCGAGACCTTCGCCAACCCGGACGACACCAGCGGCCGCCCCACCCTGGAGCACTTCGGCATCACCAAGGCCAGGAAGTCCGAACTCGCCCAGCACCTCGACTGGTTCGCGGTCAGCGGCGACGGCAGCCGGCTGGTGATCGTCGACGAGGGTGAACTGCGCGCGGTGCCGGCCAACGAGCAGGGCGACAGCGACTCCACCGTGTGGATCGACGCGCGCCGCATCCTCCATGTGGTCGACCCGGCGGCGGAGTGGCGGCAGTCGTACGAGGAGGCCGGGCGGCTGATCCGGGCCTACTTCTGGGAGCCGGACATGTGCGGCATCGACTGGGACGGGGTGCTCGACCAGTATCGCCCGCTGGTCGAACGGGTCGCCTCCCCCGACGAGTTCGCCGACCTGCTCCGCGAGGTCCTCGGCGAGCTGGGCACGTCCCACGCCTACGTCACCGCCGCCCGGCGCAACGAGGGCCCGCCGCACTACCAGCGCCGGCAGGGTCTGCTGGGCGCCAACTTCGTACGCAGGGAAGGCGGCTGGGCGGTCAAGCGGATCCTGCTCGGCGACTCCTCCGACTCCAAGGCCCGCTCCCCGCTGGCCGGTACGGGCATCCGGGAGGGGGCGGTCCTCACCCATGTCGACGGCCGCCCGGTGGACCCGGACGCGGGCCCGTATCCGCTGCTGGCAGGGGCGGGCGGCACGACGGTGGAGCTGACCTTCGACCCGGCGGAGAGCTCGGCGAACAGCTCGGTGGCCGGGTCGGCGGAAGACTCGGCGGCAAGCCCGGTCAAGGGCGGGGGCCCGCCCCGGCGGGTCGCCGTCGTCCCGCTCGTCGATGAGCGGCCACTGCGCTACCAGGACTGGGTGGCCAAACGCCGTGCCGTGGTGCGCGAGTTGAGCGGCGGGCGCTGCGGCTACCTGCACATCCCGGACATGGGCGGTTCGGGCTGGGCCCAGTTCAACCGCGATCTGCGCATGGAGGTGTCCCGCCCGGCGCTGATCGTGGACGTGCGCGGCAACGCCGGCGGCCACATCAGCGAACTGGTCATCGAGACGCTGAGCCGGACGATCCTGGGCTGGGACCTGACCCGCGACGCCCAGCCGGTGTCCTACACCTCGAACGCGCCGCGCGGCCCGGTCGTGGCCCTGGCGGACGAGGCGACCTCCTCCGACGGCGACATGATCACAGCCGCGTTCAAGCTGCTGAAGCTCGGCCCGGTCGTGGGACAGCGCACCTGGGGCGGCGTGGTCGGCATGACCGGCCGCCACGAACTGGGCGACGGCACGGTGATCACGGTGCCGATGAACGCGGCCTGGTTCGACGCGTACGGCTGGTCTGTGGAGAACAAAGGCGTCGCCCCCGACATCGACGTCCTGCGCACCCCGCTGGACTGGGCCGAGGGGCGGCACGCCCAGCTGACCGACGCGGTGGAGCTGGCGCTCGGGCTGCTGGAGACCAACCCGCCCGCGACACCGCCGACCTACAGCGACGTACCGGACCGCTCCCGTCCGAAGCTGCCGCCCAGGACGTGAACGCCCGGGCGGCGCAAGGGGAAAGGGACTCCCCGCTCAGGGGAGCCCCTTCCCTTCGGCACGCAACGTCAGGCGTCGAAGTCCTGGTCGAAGCGGTCCTCCTGGTCACGCTCACGCTCACGGTCGCGCTGCGGCTCGGAGCGCTCACGGTCGCGCTGCGGCTGCGAGGGGTCCATGTCCTCGTCGCGCCGGCGACCGCGGCCCTGCACCTGCTCGCGAGCCTGGTCCGCCTTCTGGCGAGCCTGGTTCTGCCACTGCTCGGACTTCTCCTGGAACTGGTCCTTCATACCCATGTGGGTTCACTCCCGTTGGGGGTGAGGGGATCTGGCTCGATCAGATTCACACGGGCCGTGACGCTGCGCATGTCGATCACTTACGCAGCGTAGTCCGGTGCTGCTCGTCGGCCGCCCCGCCGGCCCCGACCAGGCCCGTGCGCATGCCCGTCAGGCGGTCCGCGAACCGCCGCATCTCGCGCCCGCCGACCGTCCCGATGATCCCGGGCAGAGAACCGCGCACGCCCTGCATGCCGCGCAGCCACCACTGCCCGTACACATGGCTCGACCGGCGCTCGATCCCCTCCACCAGCCGGTCCACGGCCGGCCCCAGCGGATACGTCTTGTTGGACGGCCAGGGCAGCCGCTGCCTCAACTCCCGCATGACGTCCTCCTGATCGGCCCCGCGCACCATGTCGGTGTCGGTCCACGACAGGTACCCGACGCCCACCTTCACGCCCCGGTGCCCGACCTCGGCCCGCAGGCTGTGCGCGTACGCCTCCACGCCCGACTTGGACGCGCAGTACGCCGTCATCATCGGCGCCGGGGTGATCGCGGCGAGGGACGCGATCTGCAGCAGATAGCCCCGGCTCTCCGTCAGCAGCGGCAGGAAGGCGCGGCCGGTCACCGCCGAGCCGATCAGGTTGACCTCGATCACCCGCCGCCAGGACTCCGGGTCGGAGTCGGCGAACGGACCGCCGGTGGCGACACCGGCGTTGGCGACGACGATGTCGACCCGGCCGAAGCGCTCCTTGACCTCGCCCGCGACGCGGACCATCGCCTCGTGGTCGGTGACGTCGGCGTGCCAGTGGTCGCTCTCGCTGTGCAGCCGCGCGGAGACCTGCTTGAGCGCGTCCGGCTCCAGGCCGACCAGCGCCACCTTCACGCCCCGCGCGGAGAGCTTGCGGGCCAGCAACTCCCCGACGCCGCGTGCCGCCCCGGTCACCACGGCGACCTTGCCTTCGAGGCTCACCCTGCTCATGCGCTCTCCTCGGATACGACCTGGATGTGTGCGTGGACGAGCTCCCGGATGGTGCCGGTGACCAGTTCGGGCGTCTCGATGGGCGTCATGTGGCCGATGCCCGGCAGTTCGACGATCCCGGTGCACCGCGGCAGCGCCGCGGCCAGGGCCCGGGCCTGCACCGGCGGGGTCAGCCGGTCCGCCGTACCGACGATCACGGCCGTGGGCACGTCCAGCTCCCGCACCCCGTGGTCCAGGTCGAGCAGATCCAGCACCTGCGACCAGGAGTAGCGGACCTTGCGGGGGCAGGCGTGCACGATCCGGGCGCAGGCCTCGATCATGTGCGGGGCCGAACCGGGGCCCATCGTGCCGTACTTGAGGATCCGGCGGGCCAGTGGCGTGACCGGCCCGAGCGGGGCACGGGAGCCGAGGATCCGCCGGGTCAGCCAGGTCCGTACCCGCCCCGCCCGCATGGGCACGACGGTGGAGGCGGCGACCAGCTGCGAACTGCCCGTGCTGCACAGCAGGACGGCGGCGGCGTGCGTCCGGAAGGCGGCTCTCCCGGAAGCCGCCATCACGGTCATCCCGCCCATCGAGTGCCCGGCGATCACGGCCTGTTCGCCGGGCGCGAGGGTGGCCTCGAGGACGGCTTCCAGATCGTCGGCGAGCGCGTCGGAGCTGCACGCCGGGCTCGCGGGGCTGCGTCCGTGGCCGCGCTGGTCGTAGGCGATGACCCGGTGGCCGGCCGCCAGGTCGCGGATCTGCGCCGCCCAGAAGGCGGTGGAGCAGGTCCAGCCGTGGACGAGGACGACGGCGGGCGCGCCCTCGGGCCCGTGCACCTCCACGTGCAGCCGGGCTCCGTCGGCGGAGACGGCGGTCAGTTCACGCGCCGGGACTGGCGGGGCGTAGGGCCCGGAGTCGACGTGCAGGAGGCGGCTCACGCGTCCACCCCCGCCTTCTGCGCAGCGGTGGCCTTCTTCGCCGCGGGCGCCCGCAGGACGTCGTACTCCGCGAGGTCCACCCGCCGTGTCGCCCGCCGGAACTCGGCGGTCGTACCGGGCCAGATGGTGGTGTTGCGGCCGCTGGCGTCGAGGTACCAGCTGGTGCAGCCGCCGGTGTTCCACACGGTGCGCTTCATGCGCTCCTGCACCCGGTGGTTCCAGGCGCGCACGGCGTCCGGGCGGGCGTCGAGGGCGACCCGGCCGCCGAGGACGTCGAGCTGACGGACGTAGTCGGCGAGGTAGTTCAGCTGGGACTCGATCATGAGGATCATCGAGGAGTTCCCGAGGCCGGTGTTGGGCCCGATAACCGTCATCCAGTTGGGGAAGCCGGCCGCCGAGGCGCCGCGCAGGGCCTCCATGCCGCCCTTCCAGGTCTCGGCGAGGGTCCGCCCGTCGGCGCCCACCACCCGGTCGGCGATGGGCATGTCGGTGACGTGGAACCCGGTGCCGAAGACGATCGCGTCCACCTCGGCCTCGCTGCCGTCGGCGGCGACCAGGGTCGAGCCGCGCACCTCGGCGAGGCCGCTGGCGACGACATCCACGTTGGGCCGCGCGATCGCCGGGTAGTACGCGCTGGACAGCAGGATCCGCTTGCAGCCGATGCGGTAGTCCGGGGTGAGCTTCGCCCGCAGGGCCGGATCCTTGATGGAGCGGGCCATGTTGCGCCGGGCGAGGTCCTCGACCAGCCCGAGCTGCTTGGGATGCTTGGTGAACGCCTGGACCTGCAACTCGCGGATGCCCCAGAGCAGTCCGCGCCGGAGCTGCGAGGTGAAGGGCAACCGCCGGTGCACCCACTGCTCGGCCTCGCTGATGGCCCGGTCCATGCGGGGCATCACCCAGGGCGCCGTGCGCTGGAACAGGGTGAGCCGGGAGACGTCGGGCTGGATCGCCGGCACGATCTGGGCGGCCGAGGCACCGGTCCCCACCATCGCGACGCGCTTGCCGCGCAGGTCGTAGTCGTGGTCCCAGCGGGCGGAGTGGAACACCTTGCCCGGGAAGGACTCCAGGCCGGGGATGTCCGGCACCTTCGGGTCGGACAGCGGCCCGGTCGCCGACACGACGAAGTCCGCCGAGAGGCTCCCGCTGCTGGTCTCGATGTCCCAGCACAGCCGCTCGCCGTCCCAGGCCATCCGCTTCACCTCCGAGTCGAAGCGGATGTGCGGCCGCAGCCGGAACACGTCCGTCACGTGCTCCAGATAGGCGCGGATGTGCTCCTGCCCCGAGAAGGTGCGCGGCCAGTCGGGGTTGGGCGCGAAGGAGAACGAGTACAGATGGGACGGCACGTCACACGCACACCCCGGGTAGCTGTTGTCCCGCCAGGTGCCGCCGACACTGCTCGCCCGCTCCAGGACGACGAAGTCGGTGACACCCTCCCGGCGCAGCCGCACGGCGGCCCCCAGCCCGCCGAACCCGGACCCGACCACCGCGACCCGCACATGTTCGTGTTCGCGCTCGCCCATGCCGACACCTCCACACACCACGAGAACCGTGCCAGTGAACACTGGCGCAATGGGAGCGTAGGGCAGCGGCGTACTGATGGGTAGGGGGCGGGGCCAGGAAAGTTACCCCTGGTACGCCTTAAGGTGCCCAGGTGGCCGAGAAGCGTGAATACCGCATGGAAGAGCTGGCCCGCCTCGCCGGGATCACGGTGCGCACCCTGCGCTTCTACCGCGAACGCAAACTGATCCCGCCACCCCGCCGCGAGGGCCGCATCGCCTGGTACGACGACCACCACCTGGCCCGGCTGCGCACGATCACGGCCCTGCTGGAGCGCGGCCACACCCTCAGCGGCATCGCGGAACTGGCCGAGGCCTTCGACCACGGCCGCGACGTCGGCGACCTGCTCGGCGTCGGCGGCCCCACCGAGGAGGAGCCGGTCCACCTCACCCCCGAGGAACTCGCCGACCACTTCGCGGGCGAGGCCACCCCGGAGAACCTCGCCGCCGCGATGGACCTCGGCTACCTCGGCACCGACGGCGAGGAAATCGTCCACGTCAGCCGCCGCCTCCTCGACGTCTCCTCGGCCCTGGTCCACGAGGGCATCCCCCTCGCCGCGGTCCTCGCCGCGGCCAAACAGGTCCGCACCCACGCCGACGCCCTGGCCGAACTCTTCACCGACCTGGTCCTCGACCACGCCACCCCCGAAGACCTCCCCCGCCTGCGCCCCCTGGCCCGCAGCGTGGTGGAGGCGGAACTGTCGCTGGCGTTGGACCGCAGGATGCGCAGGCCGTAGCGGGCGGCGGTCCTAGCGGTCGTAGACGACGGTCACGGGCGCGTGGTCGGACCACCGCTCGGCATGCGTGGCGGCTCGCTCCACGAACCCCTTCACCGCGCGCTCGGCGAGCCCCGGGGTGGCCACGTGGAGGTCGATCCTCCACCCTGTGCCGTTATCGAAGGCCCGCCCCCGATACGACCACCAGGAGTACGGCCCCTCGGTGTCCGGGTGGAGCGCACGGACGACATCGACGAACCCGCCGTCCGCGGGCTCGAAGACCCGGGTCAGCCACTCCCGCTCCTCCGGCAGGAACCCGGAGTTCTTCTGGTTCCCGCGCCAGTTTTTCAGGTCGGCCTGCTGGTGGGCGATGTTCCAGTCGCCGCAGACGAGCACCTCGCGCCCCTCGGCGGCGGAACGCTCCCGCAGCTCCTTGAGGTAGGCGAGGAACTCGCCCATGAAGCGTTCCTTCTCGTCCTGCCGCTCGGTGCCGACCTCGCCGGAGGGCAGATAGAGGGAGGCGACGGTGACCCCCGGCAGGTCGATCTCCACGTACCGCCCACTGCCGTCGAACTCTTCCGACCCGAAACCGATCCGCACCCGGTCGGGCTCGCGGCGGCTGTACAGGGACACCCCGGCCCGTCCCTTGGCCGCGGCCGGCGCGTGCACCACATGCCACCCCTCGGGCGCACGGACGTGCTCCGGCAGCTGCTCCGGCTCGGCCCGCACCTCCTGGAGGCACAGCACATCGGCTTCGGTCTCGGCGAGCCACTCCACGAAGCCCTTCTTCGCGGCGGCACGCAGCCCGTTCACATTCACAGAGGTCACAGTGAGCACCCCGGCACGATACCGGCACCCTGGACGAGGTCCATTTCCGGATCGAATACGGTAGCGGCCATGCACATACGCCGGGTCTCCTTCGACCACCCCGACGCCTTGAAGCTGAACGACCAGGTCCAGGCCGAGTACGCCGTCCGCTACGGCGACGACGGCGACGCCACGCCCATGGCCGCCGCGGACTTCGACCCGCCGAACGGCACCTACCTGATCGCGTACGACGAGGACGGCACGCCCGTGGCGTCGGGTGGCTGGCGTGCTCAGGACGCCAACGACGAGGGCAACGCCGACGGCGACGCCGAGCTCAAGCGCATGTATGTGATCGACGGCATGCGCGGCCGGGGTCTCGCCCGCCGCATCCTGGCCGCCCTGGAGGAGGACGCCCGCACGGCGGGTCGCGTCCGCATGGTCCTGGAGACCGGCACCAAGCAGCCCGAGGCCATCGCCCTGTACACGTCCAGCGGCTACGAGCCGTGCGCCAAGTTCGGCTACTACCGCTTCCACGACGCGAGCCGCTGCTTCGCGAAGAGCCTCTGACCCACGGGGTGCTGAACACACGTCAGAGCCCCGGTCGGGATTCCCGACCGGGGCTCTGAGCTGCGTGGACCTGAGGGGATTTGAACCCCTGGCCCCCTCGATGCGAACGAGGTGCGCTACCGGACTGCGCCACAGGCCCTTGCAACGAGTGAAACTTTAGCACCCCGATCGGCCTGCTTGGAAATCCGTTCCCGAGGGGCGGTCACCTGCGGCTTCGCGGGGCTACTCGTTGGCGGCCCGGGGGCGATCCCCGTCCTCGTACTGGTCGAAAAGCGGGGTGCGGCCGCGCTCGCGGGCCCGTCGGGCGGAGGCCGCCCGGCGCGCGTCGGAGCGCCCGTCGCCGTCGTCCGTGTCCGGGGTGGAGGGGTCCGGCTCGCCCGGGTGGTGATCCACGGCGGGCTCGTTCTCCGCGTTCGGGGCGACCGTGCTCGACCGGGCCGAGCTCCAGGTGTCGGGGGCGCTGAGGTCCACGTCGCTGGTGGCCCGCGGGGCGACCGGGGCCGTCACGTAGGTCGGCAGGGGCACCGGCACCGGCTCCCAGCTGTCGCCGCCCTGCCCGGGGCGCCGCTGCCGCTCGCGCTGCTGGTCGACCCACTCCGCGTGGTCGGTCTGCTCGACGAGGGCGCGCCGGTCCGCCGCGAGGGCCGACAGGCCGGGGTCGGTCACCGGCTCGGGTCCCTCCTCCGGTTCGTCGTTCTCGTCGGCGGCCAGGGGGCGTCGGCGGGGCTGACGCTGGCGCTCCCGCAGGCGCTGGGCCGCGGCCTCGGCCTGGCGGCGGTCCATCTGGTAGGCGAAGCGGCGGCGCTCCTGGGAGCGCAGGTACGCGATGTAGACGCTGAGCATGACCGCGGGCACGCCGGGGGCCCACAGGAACGCGAGCCCGCCGACCGCCGCGACGATCGCGCCGACGGTGAAGGCGAGGAACAGCATGGTGGTGGTGCGCCGGCGGCGCGCGAGCACCTTCGTGCGCCGGGCTCGTGCCGCGGCCGCCTCGTTCGCCTGCGCCGAGGCGTTGCGCCGGGCGGCCGGTACCCGTTCCCGGGGGCGGCCGGAAGCGGCCGCGTTCGGTGCGGGCGACTGCCGGACGGGGGGTTCGGGGGCCGCGGGCCGGGCCTGGGGCTCGGGGGCGGGCGACGGGACGGGCGCCTGGGTCTGCCGACGGGTCTTGGACACGGCGAAGGCCCGGACGTCCACCGAGTCGGTGACGGCGTCCAGGTTGTCGGCGTCCTGCTCCCCCTCGTCGGTGGAGCGCGCCCGCAGGTCCTTGGCGTACCGGCGCTCCATTCCCGCCCGTCCGGACAGCAGCCGGATGGCGGTGCTGAAGCGTTCCGTCGGACGGGCCTCGTTCAGCTCGTCCTGCCTACGGAGCCACATCGGCACCAAGTAGGCGGCCCAGGCCCCGACAATGACTGCGTAGATGAGGCCGCTGCTGCTCACGCTCACACCGTAGAGGGGTTTGCGTGAGGCCATCTGCCAATTGAGCCGGTGTGTCGCACGATCTGGCTGATATTTCGAACTTTTCTTGTGACCGATGCGATCAGCAGACCGCCCAGGCCGGGAATTCATTGCCCTGAGACGATCACCAGGCGATCAATTTCGAACACTTATTCAATTTCCGGGGTGGTGCCGCATTCCCGGATTACGCTGCGATCGTGCCCGGTGCCAGCGCCTGAGCAACCCGTCCGGGACCTCTTCCGCGGTGAGGGCGAAGACGAGATGGTCGCGCCAGGCCCCGTCGATGTGGAGATAACGCGGACGCAGCCCCTCCTCGCGGAATCCGAGTTTTTCCACGACCCGGCGGCTGGGCGCGTTCTCCGGGCGAATGCAGACCTCGATGCGGTGCAGTCCGACGGTGCGGAAACAGTGGTCCGTGACCAGAGCCACCGCCGTCGGCATGACGCCGCGTCCCGCCACCGACTCGTCCACCCAGTAACCGACGTGACCCGAGCACATCGAGCCCCAGGTGATGCCGGCGACCGTCAACTGCCCGACCAGCCGCCCCTGGTACTCGATGACGAAGGGCAGCATCCGGCCCGCGTTCGCCTCCGACCTCAGGTGGCGGACCATCTGGCGGAAGGTCGGGCGGTGCGTCATCGGCCCGCCGGGCGTGGGCGGCGGGATCGTCGCCTCCCAGGGGCGCAGCCAGTCGCGGTTGCGCCGGTTGACCTCGCGCCATGCCCGCTGGTCGCGCAGCTTTATCGGCCGAAGGACGATGTCGCCGTCCACCAGCTCCACGGGCCAGGATGGGCTGTTCAGCTCGCACCCCCGCTGCCGGGTCTGGGGTGGTCGCCGCCCCGGATCTGCTCCACGGCGTGGATCAGCAGCGGCTGAAGGACGGCGAGGCCGTCCTTCACTCCGCCGCTGGAGCCGGGCAGATTGACGATCAGCGTGCCGCCGGCCACTCCGGCCAGGCCCCGGGAGAGCGCCGCGGTCGGCACCTTCTCCCGGCCGAACGCCCGGATGGCCTCGGCGATGCCCGGCACCTCGTGGTCGATCACGCGGCGGGTCGCCTCGGGGGTGCGGTCGGTGGGCGAGATGCCGGTGCCGCCGGTGGTGACGATGACGTCGTAGCCGGCGTCGACACCTGCGCGCAGGGCCGCCTCGACGGGGTCGCCGTCGGGGACGACCTGGGGGCCGTCGACCTCGAAGCCGAAGCTCTTCAGGCCGTGGGAGACCATCGGGCCGCCCTTGTCCTCGTAGATCCCGGCGGCGGCCCGGTTCGAGGCCGTGACGACGAGAGCGCGGTAGGTCATGACCGGCTCCAGTGGCCCGACTTGCCGCCCGTCTTCTCCTCCACCCGTACGTCCGTGATGACCGCTCCCTTGTCGACCGCCTTGACCATGTCGATCACGGTGAGCGCGGCGACGGAGACCGCGGTGAGGGCCTCCATCTCGACACCCGTGCGGTCCGTCGTCTTCACGGTGGCCAGGATCTCCACGGCGTCGTCCGCGACCGACAGGTCCAGTTTCACACCGGACACCGACAACGGGTGACAGAGCGGGATCAGATCGGGGGTTCGTTTGGCGCCCATGATCCCCGCGATCCGCGCGGTCGCGAGGGCGTCGCCCTTGGGGACACCCTCACCGCGCAGCAGCTCGATCACGCGGGGCGAGACGAGGACGCGTCCGCTGGCGCGTGCGGTGCGCGCGGTCACGTCCTTCTCCGACACGTCGACCATACGGGCGGCGCCCGCCTCGTCGATGTGCGTCAGCCGGTCCGGCGTACGGTCGTCCGGCGGGGGTGGGTCCTGCGTGCTCATGCTGTGTCGCGCTCCCGGTCCGGGCCCGTCGCGGTGCGGCGCACGGGCCTGTTGTGCGCGACACGGTACCCCCAACCAGCGGCTATCGGCCGAGCAGGACCACCTCGACCTCGGTGCCGGGCTCGACGGAGACGGTGTCCTCGGGGACGGCGATCAGGGCGTCCGCGTGGGCGAGGGCGGCGACCAGGTGGGATCCGGCGCCGCCGACCGGGGTGACCTTGCCGTCGGCGTAGGTGCCGCGCAGGAACTGACGGCGGCCCTTGGGGGAGGTCAGCGCCTTGTCGGCGGTCAGCCTCGCCCGGGTCGTGGGGCGGTGGACGTCCCGCAGACCCATGAGGGTGCGGATCGCGGGGCGGACGAACAGCTCGAAGGAGACGTACGACGACACCGGGTTGCCGGGCAGGGCCAGCAGCGGGGTGTGGTCGGGGCCGATGGAGCCGAAGCCCTGGGGCTTGCCGGGCTGCATGGCGAGCTTGCGGAAGTCGATGCCGCTGCCGGGCTCGTCCTCGTCGCCGACGTGCGACAGCGCCTCCTTGACCACGTCGTACGCGCCGACGCTCACGCCTCCGGTGGTGACCACCAGGTCGGCGCGGACCAGCTGGTCCTCGATGGTGGAGCGCAGGGTCTCGGCGTCGTCGGCGACGGCACCCACCCGGTAGGCGATGGCGCCGGCGTCACGGGCGGCGGCGGTGAGGGCGAAGCTGTTGGAGTCGTAGATCTGACCGGTGCCCAGTTCCGTGTCGGGCTGGACGAGTTCGCTGCCGGTGGAGAGCACCACCACGCGCGGGCGCGGGCGGACCCGGACGGTGCCGCGGCCGATCGCGGCGAGCAGGGAGATCTGCGGCGGGCCGAGGACGGTGCCGGCCTCCAGGGCGCGGTCGCCGGCCTTCACGTCGCTGCCCTTGGCGCGCACGTGGGCGCGTGCCTCGGCCGGGCGGTACACCTGCACGTGCCCGGTGGCGCCCTCGGGGCCGAGGCTGCGGGCGAGCATGCCGCGCACCGGGCCCTCGCCGAGCCCGCCGTCGGTCCACTCGACGGGCACGACCGTCTCGGCGCCGGGCGGCAGGGGGGCGCCGGTCATGATGCGGGCGGCCTGGCCGGGGCCCACGGGGAGCAGTTCGGCCTGGCCGGCTGCGACGTCCCCGACGACCTCCAGGGCCGCCGGGAACTCCTCGCTCGCGCCCGCGACGTCCGCGACCCGTACCGCGTATCCGTCCATCGAGCTGTTGTCGAAGGGCGGCAGGGACACCGGCACCGTGATGTCCTCGACGAGGACGCAGCCCTGGGCGTCGAGCAGGTGCAGCTCGATGGGTTCCAGGGGCCGGACGGTGGCGAGGATGTCCTCCAGGTGCTCGTCCACCGACCAGAGGTGGTCGGGGCCGAAGTCCTGGCCGGTGACGTGGGGCGCGGCGCTGCTCAACGTGCTACATCTCCTCGGCTACGTAACTGCGAAGCCAGGTCCGGAACTCCGGGCCCAGGTCTTCACGTTCGCATGCGAGTCGGACAATGGCACGCAGGTAGTCGCCGCGGTCGCCGGTGTCATAACGGCGGCCCTTGAAGACGACGCCGTGCACGGGGCCGCCGATGGTCTCGTCCTCGGCGAGCTGCTGGAGGGCGTCGGTGAGCTGGATCTCGCCGCCCCGGCCGGGCTCGGTCTTGCGCAGTATGTCGAAGATGTGCGGGTCGAGGACGTAGCGGCCGATGATGGCGTAGTTGGAGGGCGCGTCGGCCGGGTCGGGCTTCTCGATGAGGCCGCTGACCTGGACGACGTCACTGTCCTCGGTGGTCTCCACGGCCGCGCAGCCGTAGAGGTGGATCTGCTCGGGGGCGACCTCCATGAGCGCGATGACGCTGCCGCCGCGCTGCTCCTGCACCTCGACCATGCGCTGCAGCAGCGGGTCGCGGGGGTCGATGAGGTCGTCGCCGAGGAGGACCGCGAAGGGCTCCTCGCCCACGTGCGGGGCGGCGCACAGGACGGCGTGGCCGAGGCCCTTGGGGTCGCCCTGGCGGACGTAGTGCATCGTCGCGAGGTCGCTGGACTCCTGCACCTTGGCGAGACGGCCGGCGTCGCCCTTCTTCTGCAGGGCCGACTCGAGCTCGTAGTTGCGGTCGAAGTGGTCCTCGAGGGGGCGCTTGTTGCGGCCCGTCACCATGAGGACGTCGTCGAGACCCGCGGCGACCGCCTCCTCGACCACGTACTGGATCGCGGGCTTGTCCACGACCGGCAGCATCTCCTTGGGAGTGGCTTTGGTGGCCGGCAGGAACCGGGTGCCGAGGCCTGCTGCGGGAATGACAGCCTTGCTGATCCGAGGGTGCTGAGTCATGTCCGCCACCCTATCCGGTGCCTTTGCATGGAATCTGCGGCTCCGGTTCATAGGCGCTCATATGAGCGTATTGCCATAGTACGGGAGCAACCATTGAGGTCTATCGCACGTCCGGGCGAGCCTGACAAGCGGAGTTTGCGGCGCGGGATCCTCGCGGTGAGGAGCAGGTTGACGGCGGATGACCTGCGGGAAACGTCGACCGCGCTGGCCGGGCGGGCGCTGGAGCTGCCCGAGTTGGGGCAGGCCGGGACGGTGGCGGCGTACGTCTCGGTGGGGAGCGAGCCGGGCACCCGCGCGCTCCTGGACGCACTGCACGCCAGGGGCGTGCGCGTGCTGCTGCCGGCCCTGCTGCCCGACAACGACCTGGACTGGGGACCGTACGAAGGCGAGGGCTCCCTGGCGCGTGTGCAACACGGCGGCAGGATGGCCCTCTTCGAACCCTCGGGCGAGCGCCTCGGGCCGGACGCCGTGACCACCGCCGACGCGGTGCTGCTGCCGGGGCTCGCGGTGGACGCGCGCGGGATGCGGCTCGGGCGAGGCGGCGGCTCGTACGACCGGGTCCTGGCACGGCTGGAGCGGGCGGGCGCCCATCCCGCCCTGGTGGTGCTGCTGTACGACTCCGAGGTCGTCGGGCACGTCCCGGAGGAGCCGCACGACCGGCCGGTGCACGCGGTGGTGACACCGTCGGGCGTACGGCGGTTCATCCGGGAGCCGTGACGCGAAACGGCCCTCCACGCGTGCGTGGAGGGCCGTTCGTCCTACGGGTGTCAATGGCTCACGGTTTGAGCACCAGCTTGTCGCTCGTGCTCTTCTCGACCGCCTGGTCCGAGAAGGCCCACGGCAGGAGTTCACCGTCGGCCCACTTGTCGGTCTGGTCGACGTAGTGGGCGCTGTAGGCGTGCCCGGAGGCGCCGGTGAGGTTGATCCACTTCGACTTGTCGAGGTCGCCGAGGTTCACCACCATCCGCATGGACGGCACCCACACCACCCCGTAGCCGCCGGCCGCGTTCCAGCCGGTCGCGTTGACCGTGGCCTCGCCGCCGCCGAGCTCCCAGGGGCCGCGGTTGAGGGCGTACTGGATGAAACCGGGGCCCGCTGTGCCGAGGGTCTGGTTCTTCAGGAACAGGCGGTGCAGCCGGCCCCAGCTCCAGGAGTCGATGTCCTTGCCGAGCTTGGCGGTCAGCTCCCAGCGGGCGTCGATCATGGCCCGCTTGAACAGCTGGTCGCGGTTGTGGGCGGCGGGGCGGGTGCCCACCTTGGGGGTGCTCCACCATTCGCTGTCCGGCTGCTCCATCAGCTTGCGGACCACCTCGAACCACCGGTCGCCGCCGTCCGGCTGCGCCTGGTCGGGGTCGCGCTGGCCGCACTCGCGGACCTTCTCGGCCTCGTCGGCGGGGCCGGTGGTGTTGACCGGCTCGACCCACAGGCACTGGCCCTTGGGACGCAGCTCCTTGGGCAGCTTGTTGCCGAAGGCGAGCTTGAGGACGTTGCGCCAGACCGCGTTGAAGTAGGCCGCCGCCGCGGAGTCGGCGTCCTGGGTGTAGTCCCAGCCCTCCAGGAGCTTCTGCGCCTCGCGGACGTCCTTGTTCTCGGGGTCGATCTTCAGCAGCGTGGGCACCAGCAGCCGGGCGATCTCGCTGCTGTTGTCCAGCTGCATCTGGCGCATGTCGTCCGTGGAGATCTTGCCGCCGTCCTTGATCTTCGACTGGATCAGGTCGGTGATCCGCTGGCTGCGCGCGCCGTAGCCCCAGTCCGCGGTGAGCGTGTACGGGTACTTGTCCGGGTCGATCACGGCCTGGTTGGCGGTGACGATGTAGCCCCGCTCCGGGTCGTACTCGTAGGGCAGCGCGTCCTGCGGGATGTAGTCGGTCCAGCGGTATTCGGGGTCCCAGCCGGGCGCCGGGATGGAGCCGTTGTCGCTCTCCTTGCGCAGGGGGATCTTCCCCGGCAGCGTGTAGCCGATGTGGTTCTCGTTGTCGGCGTAGATCAGGTTCTGCGACGGCACCTCGAACTGCGAGGCGGCCTTGCGGAAGTCGGTCCAGTTCTTCGCCTTGTCCATGGCGAAGACGGCGTCCATGGTGGTGCCGGGCTGTAGGGCGGTCCAGCGCAGCGCGACGCCGTAGCCGTCGCCTCTGTCGGGGGCGGCGGTGTCGACGGCGGCCTTCTTGCCGACCTTCACGAGCTCCTCGTCGCGGTCGGACAGCAGGGGCCCGTTGTTGGTCTCCCGGACGACGATCTTCTTGGGCGGGCCCCCGGCGACCTTGATGGTCTCCTCGCGCGTCTCGAAGGGCTTGACCTTGCCGTCGTACAGGTAGCCGTTGCCGGTGATCTTCTCCAGATAGAGGTCCGTGACGTCGACGCCGGAGTTGGTCATGCCCCAGGCGATGTCCTGGTTGTGACCGATTATCACGCCCGGCATGCCGGCGAAGGTGTAGCCGCTGACGTCGTACTGGCACGTGCTGGAGACGCTGCGGCAGTGCAGGCCCATCTGGTACCAGACGGACGGCAGGGACGGCGACAGGTGCGGGTCGTTGGCCAGCAGCGGCTTGCCGCTGATGGTGTGCTCCCCGCCGACGACCCAGGAGTTGGAGCCGATGCCGTCGCCGTTCACGCCGACGGCCGGCGGCAGGTCGTCCAGGACCCGGGTCAGGCCGCCGAGCTGGCTGTCCAGGCCCGCGGTGCCCGAGGCGCCGGAGGCGGTGCCGCTCGTGCCGGACGTGCCGGAGGCGGTGCCGCTCGTGCCGGAGCCGCCGGACGCCGTGCCGGTGGAGGTGCCGCCGGTGCCGTTCGTCCCGGAGGTGCCGTTCGTGCCGGACGAGCCGCTCGTGCCGCCCTGCTGGAACGCCCCCGCCAGTTCGCTGAACTGGCCCTCCTGGACGATCGCCTTGTTCCGGCTGTACGGGTACCGCGGGTACAGGTCGGCGATCTGCTTCGGGCCGAGGCGGCTGGTGAGCAGGGCGCGGTCGATCTCGTCCTGCATGTTGCCGCGCAGGTCCCAGGCCATCGCCTTCAGCCAGGAGATCGAGTCGACCGGGGTCCACGCCTGCGGCTTGTAGTCGTTGGTGAAGCCCAGCGCCGCGTACTCCAGGGAGATGTCCTCGCCGTCCTTGCCATGGAGGTAGGAGTTGACTCCCTCGGCGTAGGCCTGGAGGTACTTCTTCGTGGTGGCCGACAGCTTGGAGTCGTACTCCTGCTTCGCGACCCGGTCCCAGCCGAGGGTGCGCAGGAACTCGTCGTTGTCGACCTGGCTCTTGCCGAACATCTCCGACAGCCGCCCGGAGGCCATGTGGCGGCGGACGTCCATCTCGTAGAACCGGTCCTGCGCCTGGACGTAGCCCTGCGCCATGAACAGGTCGGCGTCGGAGGAGGCATAGATCTGCGGGATGCCGTAGTTGTCGCGTTTGACCTCGACGGGACCCGACAGGCCCTTCAGCGTGAGGGTGCCCTTGGTCTGCGGGAAGGAGGCCCGGACGGTACTGATGGACCAGTACGACCCGTAGGCCACTCCTCCGATGAGGGCCAGCACCAGGACGAGCACGATTAGGCGGGCTTTGCGCCCCTTTCTCCTGCCGGACTTGCCGGGCTGCTGACCCGTGGAGGCGGTGGTGTTGGGGGGCATCGCTGTCCTTGCTGTCCTAACGCGAGCGGCAGGTTCGGCTGTGCTTTTAACTGAGCGCTGGAGCAACGATAGGCGCAGGGCCTTGCGCCCCTTGACGCGGAGTCGGGAACCAGCGCGCACGGACGTTCGATCTTGCCCCCGAGAGTGTCAAGAAATCGTCAAGAGTTAGGTAAGGTAACGAAGTAGTTGGCGCGGTGCGCCACAGCTTCATGTGCGATGTACGTGAGCCCACGCGCGCGTGCGTGCGGGCCAGGGAAGGATTCGGCCGCTGACTGTTCATCACCTCAACCAGCTCCTGCTCGTCTGCTCGCTCGTCCTGCTCGTCGCCGTCGCAGCGGTACGGATCTCCTCGCGCAGCGGGCTCCCCAGCCTGCTCGTGTACCTGGGGATAGGCGTCGCCATGGGCCAGGACGGCGTGGGCGACATCCACTTCGACAACGCCGAACTGACCCAGGTCATCGGATACGCCGCCCTGGTCGTGATCCTGGCCGAGGGCGGTCTGGGCACGAAGTGGAAGGAGATCAAGCCGGCCCTGCCCGCCGCCACGGCACTGGCGCTGGCCGGTGTCGCGGTGAGCGTCGGGGTGACGGCGTCGGCCGCGCACTATCTGATCGGGCTGGAATGGCGGCAGGCGCTCATCATCGGGGCGGTCGTCTCCTCGACCGACGCGGCGGCCGTGTTCTCCGTGCTGCGCAAGATCCCCCTGCCCTCGCGCGTGACGGGCACGCTGGAGGCGGAGTCCGGCTTCAACGACGCCCCGGTGGTCATCCTCGTGGTCTCCCTGTCCACGGCAGGGCCGGTCGAGCACTGGTACTCGCTGCTGGGCGTGATCCTGCTGGAGCTGGCCATCGGCGCGGCCATCGGTCTCGCGGTGGGCTGGCTGGGCTCCTGGGGGCTGCGGCACGTGGCGCTGCCCGCGTCCGGCCTCTACCCGATCGCCGTCATGGCGATCGCCGTGGTGGCGTACGCGGCGGGCGCACTGGCCCACGGCAGCGGCTTCCTCGCGGTGTACCTCGCCGCGATGGTGATGGGCAACGCGCGACTGCCGCACTGGCCGGCCACGCGCGGGTTCGCCGACGGGCTCGGCTGGATGGCCCAGATCGGCATGTTCGTCCTGCTCGGCCTGCTGGTCACGCCGCACGAACTGGGCGACGACATCGTGCCCGCGCTGGTGATCGGGCTGGTGCTGACCATGGTGGCGCGACCGCTCAGCGTGGTGCTGTGCCTGTCGCCGTTCCGCGTGCCCTGGCAGGAGCAGGCCCTGATGTCGTGGGCGGGACTGCGCGGGGCCGTGCCCATCATCCTGGCGACCATCCCCATGGTGCAGGGCGTCGACGCCAGCCGCCGGATCTTCAACATCGTCTTCGTGCTGGTGGTCGTCTACACCCTGGTCCAGGGCCCGACGCTGCCCTGGCTGGGCCGCAAACTGCGCCTCGGCGACGGTTCGGAGGCCGCCGACCTCGGCATCGAGTCGGCACCGCTGGAGCGGCTGCGCGGGCACCTGCTGTCCGTGGCGATCCCCGACGGATCGAAGATGCACGGCGTGGAGGTGGCCGAGCTGCGGCTGCCGCACGGCGCGGCCGTGACGCTCATCGTGCGCGGGGGCGAATCGTTCGTCCCGCTGCCGACGACGATCCTGCAACGAGGGGACGAGCTCCTGGTGGTCGCCACGGATCCCGTCCGTGACGCGACCGAGAGCCGGCTGCGGGCCGTCGGGCACGGCGGCAAACTGGCCGGCTGGCTGGGGACGGACGGAGCGGACCGGTAAGAGGGGTTTTGCCTGCTATGCGATTTGCAAGGCGGACCGGCCCGTGGTGCTCACTTTCACAGGCACGCACCCCTTGATCCCTGTACGATGAAGGCGTTACCCAGATCGAACCAACTCTGCCTGACGCAGAGCTGGCGCGGCCGTATGGCGGTCGGGACACCCCTCCTCACCGGGCCCCGGCATCTACCGCAGTTCCGCGCAAGAGGACAGCTCTCGGCGCCGCCCGCTACGGGGCCGCGCTACCAGGCGGCAGAAAGGCACGGGCCGTGGTGTCCACGGTCACCTCGAAGGCGTCGGAGAACCCGACGGCTTCCGCCCGCCCGGGATACGGCCGGCTGCTGCGCACCCGCGGCGCCTGGACGTTCCTGCTCCCCGGCTTCGCGGCACGTCAGCCGTTCGCGATGCTGACCATCTCCATCGTGCTGCTGGTGCAGCACACCACCGGCTCGTACGGAGCGGCGGGCGCCGCCGCGGCCGTCACCGGTGTCTCCATGGCCCTGTTCGCTCCCTACAGCGGCCGCCTCGCCGATCGCTACGGGCAGCGCGCCGTGCTGATCCCCGGCGTGCTGCTGCACGCGCTGTCCGGGCTGACGCTCACCGCGCTCGCACTGCTGGACGCGCCCCTGTGGGCGGTGTTCGTGGCGGCCGTCCCGACCGGTGCCTCGGTGCCGCAGGTCGGCCCGATGGTGCGGGCCCGCTGGGGCGTGAAGCTCAAGGACTCGCCGCTGATGACCACCGCGGCGGCCTTCGAGTCCGTCACGGACGAGCTGACCTTCGTGGTCGGACCGCTGCTGGCCACCGCCCTGTGCACGGCCGTCGACCCGGCCGCCGGACTGGTCACGGAGGCCTCGCTGACCCTGATCGGCGGCCTGCTGTTCGCCGCGCAGAAGAGCACGCAGCCCTCCGTCGCCGCCGACGGGCACGCGCGCGTGGAGCACGCTTCGGCCCTGCGCGTCCCCGGGGTGCGCGTGCTGATCGTGACCTTCCTGGGCATCGGCACCGTCTTCGGCGGCATGCAGGTCTCGCTGGCCGCGTTCACCGAGTCGATCGGCGAACCGGGCCTGAACGGCGTCCTCTACGGCGTCTTCGCCGCGGGCAACATGCTCTCCGGCGTGGTCTGCGGCGCGATCGCCTGGAAGGCGGCCCCGCAGCGGCGCCTGGTCGTCGGCTACACGGCACTCGCCCTGACCGCGTCGGGCCTGTGGGCCGCCCACTCGGTGCCGGTCCTCGCCGGCCTCGGCCTGCTGGTCGGCATGTGCATCGCGCCCGCCCTGATCACCGGCTACACCCTGGTCGACAGCCTGGTCCCGGCCGGTGCCCGCACCGAGGCCTTCACCTGGCTGACCGGAGCGGTGGCGCTCGGCCAGGCCGCAGCCGTCACCGTCGCCGGACAGCTGGAGGACCGCCTCTGGGGAGGCGCCGGTTTCCTGGTGCCGATGGGCGGCACCGTCCTGGCCCTGGCGACCCTCCTGGCCCTGCGCTCCCGGCTGGTGGCGCGGGGCAACGGCCGGACGGTCGCACGTGGCGTGGGTCACCGCGTGCCGGTGGCAGTGGACTGAACGGCCGGAATACGTCACTATGGATCGTCGTTAGCACTCATCGAGTGAGAGTGCCAGGAGGAAGACAGTGCCGACCTACCAGTACCAGTGCACCGAGTGCGGCGAAGGCCTCGAGGCGGTGCAGAAGTTCACCGACGACGCCCTCACCGAGTGCCCCAACTGCGCGGGCCGCCTGAAGAAGGTGTTCTCGGCGGTCGGCATCGTCTTCAAGGGCTCCGGCTTCTACCGGAACGACAGCCGCGGCTCCTCGTCGAGCAGCTCCCCGGCCGCGAAGTCGTCGAGCACCTCGGGCTCGGGCTCGTCGTCCTCCGACTCCGGCTCGTCGAGCTCCGGCTCGAGCTCGTCGTCGAGCACCAGCAGCTCCTCCAGCAGCAGCACCACCGCCGCGTAAGGCCTGATTCTTACCGGACCCTGTCACCTTCGGGCGACGGGGTCCTCGGCGTTTGTGCCTGCGGTTAGGGTGCGGGCATGGCGAACAAGGCGAACGTGACGGACCAGGCAGGCGCCGGGATCGGCGTCATCGGCGGCTCGGGGTTCTACTCCTTCCTCGACGACGTGACCGAGATCCAGGTCGACACCCCGTACGGGCCGCCGAGCGACTCCCTCTTCCTCGGTGAGGTCGCCGGCCGGCGGGTCGCCTTCCTGCCGCGGCACGGACGGGGCCACCACCTGCCGCCCCACCGGATCAACTACCGGGCCAACCTGTGGGCGCTGCGCTCGGTCGGCGTGCGCCAGGTCCTCGCCCCCTGCGCCGTGGGCGGTCTGCGCCCCGAGTACGGGCCGGGCACCCTGCTCGTGCCGGACCAGCTGGTCGACCGCACGAAGTCCCGCGCCGGCAGCTACTTCGACGGGCAGCCGCTGCCGGACGGCTCCGTGCCGAACGTGGTGCACGTGTCGCTGGCCGACCCCTATTGCCCGTCCGGGCGGGCCGTCGCGCTGAAGGCGGCGCGGGGCCGGGACTGGGAGCCGGTGGACGGCGGCACGCTGGTCGTCGTCGAGGGCCCGCGCTTCTCGACCCGTGCCGAATCGCTGTGGCACCAGGCGCAGGGCTGGTCGGTGGTGGGCATGACCGGCCACCCCGAGGCGGCGCTCGCCCGTGAGCTGGAGCTCTGCTACACGTCCCTGACCCTGGTCACCGACCTCGACGCGGGTGCCGAGACGGGCGAGGGAGTCTCGCACGACGAGGTGCTGCGGGTGTTCGCGGCGAACGTGGACCGGCTGCGGGGGGTGCTGTTCGACGCGGTGGCCGGGTTGCCCGGGGAGGGTGAGCGGGGCTGTCTGTGCGCGAGTGCGCTGGGTGGGATGGACCCGGGGTTCGTGCTGCCGTAGCCGGCAGCCCCCGGCCTCTGGCGGAGGGCGGAACGTGCCGTTCGGGCGAGGGAGTTGTCCACAGGCCGGCGGTGGGTCCACAGGCCTGAGCGGGCGGCGGCGGGAAGCCTCATCGTGGGGAGCGCAAGCCGGTCCCTCGTCGCAGGTGGTGGTCTCCGTGTCCCTCGCTCGTACCTCGGTCGTCCCTTCGTCGCCCTCCGTGTCCCTCGCTCGTACCTCGGTCGTCCCTTCGTCGCCCTCCTGGTCGCTCGCCTCGTGCCCGCCCGGCGCCGAGGTGCCCGCGACGCGTGAGGTGCCGCGGTTCGAGCCGGTGCGGGTTCGCGGCGGTCACCGGTCCGCCCGGCTCGTGCGGCACCGGCGGCGGGCCGTGGCCGTCGGACTCGCCGTCACCGCGACGGCACTCGTGGCGGCGGGCCCGCGCGATTCCGACGGGGCCCGTGGCCATCCCCGGGCCCGGCCTCCCGCGCACACGGCCTCCCTCTCCGGGGAGCAGCCCGCCTACCCGCGCCGCGCCGCCGGGTCGGTGACGGCCCCGGTCCGCATCTCCGACGCGGCCACGGTGCGGCTGCTGCGGCCCGGGGACCGGGTCGACGTGATCGCCGCGGAGGGGACGGTGCCGGGCGGCGACGCCCGGGTGGTCGCGCGCGGGGCCAGGGTGACGAAGGTGCCCGAGCCGGTGGAGGACGGGGGCGACAGCGGAGCTCTGGTCGTGCTGTCGGTGCCGCGGGCCACCGCCGCGCGACTGGCCGGCGCGAGTGCCACGGGGCGGCTGGCGGTGACGCTGTGGTGATGCAGTGCGTGATCCGGTCAGGGCCCTCGTTCGAGGGACCCGAGTACTCGGTTCGGCCCAGGTGTGACGTAGGTTGCGGAGCGTTTTGTTCCACAAGCTGCTCGTACGAGGAGAGGCCCCGAGGTGAGCGAGAAGAAGGAACCGAGCGTCTGGCAGGGCTTCAAGGCCTTCCTGATGCGCGGGAACGTCATCGACCTGGCGGTGGCGGTGGTGATCGGTGCCGCCTTCACCAACATCGTCAACGCCGTGGTGAAGGGCATCATCAACCCGGTCGTCGGAGCCATCGGGACCAAGAACCTCGACCACTACAGCTCGTGCCTGAGCTCGAAATGCCAGGGCGAGCAGGGCATCCAGATCCTGTGGGGTTCCGTTCTCGGCGCCGCCCTGAGCTTCGTGATCACCGCGGCGGTCGTCTACTTCCTGATGGTCCTGCCCATGGCGAAGTACCTGGCCCGGCAGGAGGCGCGCCGGAAGGCGAAGGAGGGCGCGCAGGAGGTCATGGAGGTGACCGAGCTGGAGGTGCTGAAGGAGATCCGGGACGCGCTGATCGCCCAGCGCGGTTCGGGGCACGACCGGCAGTAGCGGCGTCACGGGCGGTGGCCCGGACACTTCGCACGGCGTCGGCGGCGCCCGCGCGGGCGGTTCAGAGGTGGTGGGCGGTTCAGAGGTGGTGGGGCGGCTTCTCGTCCAGGAAGCGCTTGAGGTCCGCCGCGCTGCCGCCGGAGTCGGTGCGCTCGCCCCAGCCGCGGTCGGTGTCGTCGGAGGACTGCTGGTCGAGCGGGTCGTCGAAGACCAGCGCGGGCTTCGGCTCGCGCGGCTCGGGGCCGGGGACGGTACTCATGCGACAAGGGTACGGTCGCGGAGAAATTCCCCGCGCCTTCTGGTGTGCTGGGACCTATGACGTCCAGCTCCGCTCCCCCGCCCGTCCCCTCCGGCGAGCCCGGCATCCGGCAACCCCTGCGCAGGCTCCGGGCCCGTGGCCGCGACGAGGCGCACCGAACTGCCTCGCCGCTGGAGCTCTTCTTCGACCTGTGCTTCGTCGTGGCCGTCGCCCAGGCGGGCATCGAGCTGGTGCACTCCGTCGCCGAGGGGCACGCGGGCCAGGGGATCCTCGACTACGCGATGGTGTTCTTCGCCCTGTGGTGGGCGTGGATGAACTTCACCTGGTTCGCCTCGGCGTACGACAACGACGACGTCCTCTACCGGGTCGTGACGCTGGTGCAGATCGCCGGTGTGCTGATTCTCGCGGCGGGGGTCTCGCGGGCGTTCGAGGAGCACGACTACCTCGTGGTCTGGCTGGGCTACGCGGTCATGCGGGTGGCCATGGCGGCGCAGTGGCTGCGGGCGGCCCGCGCCGCCGAGGGCCCGGAGCGGGCGACGGCCCTGCGCTACGCCGGCGGCGTGCTGACGTGCCAGGTCGGCTGGCTGGGGCTGCTGTTCCTGCCCGAAGGGGCCCGGCCCTGGTGGTTCCTGGTGATGGCGCTGCTGGAGATGTGCGTGCCGCCCTTCGCGGAGAGGGGGCACACCACGTCCTGGCATCCCCGCCACATCGCGGAGCGGTACGGGTTGTTCACCATCATCGTGCTCGGCGAGACGATCGCGGCGGCCACGGTCGCGGTGAAGACCGGCATCGACGAGAACGACGCGCTGGGCGAGCTCCTCCCCATCGCGGCGGGCGGGCTGCTGATCATCTTCGCCGCGTGGTGGATCTACTTCGTGGTGCCCATCCACGGCCATCTGCGGTCCAACCGGCAGGCGTTCCTCTGGGGCTACGGCCACTACCTGGTGTTCGCGTCGGCGGCGGCGATCGGGGCCGGGCTGGAGGTGGCGGTGGAGGAGACGGTCGGCAAGGCGCACATCTCCACGCTGGCTGCGTCGGCGGCCGTGACCCTGCCGACGGCCCTGTACCTGCTCACGGTGTGGGCCCTGCACTCACGCCACTTCAAGCGGGGCATCACCCAGCAGTTGGTGCTGCCGACGACGGCCCTGCTGGTGATCTGCTGCACGTTCCTCGGGCACTGGGCGGTGTTCGCGGCGGGTGTGGTCTGCGCGCTGTCGGTGGTCGCCGGAGAGACGCTGGCGGCCACGCGCCCCGCTGCCCGGCAGAGCGGGCCGGCCACGCACACCGGGTGAGAGCGCCCGCGCTCCGTGCTTCACGACCGTCGCCGGGCTGATCTCCCCTCCCCCGGCAGGTCGGCGGACCGAGGACGGCGCCACCGGCTCGCCCGCTCTCCTCGGCACACCCACCGCCTCGCCCGCGCTCCTCGGCACACCCACCGGCTCGGCACGCCTGCCGGGGCCGGTAGCTCGACGAGACTGTGTGTCATGACAGTTGACGCACTGACGGATGTCTCCGGCCTGCGGGTGGGGCACGCGACACGCACCGGCGACGGTTGGCTCACCGGCACCACCGTCGTCCTCGCTCCGGAGGGCGGGGCCGTGGCCGCCGTGGACGTGCGGGGCGGCGGGCCCGGCACCAAGGAGACGGACGCGCTGGATCCGCGCAATGTGGTGCGGTCGGTGGAGGCGGTCGTGCTGACCGGTGGCAGCGCCTACGGGCTCGACGCGGCGTCGGGGGTGATGGCCTGGCTGGAGGAACGGGGGCGCGGCATCCGGGTCGGGGCGGACCCGGCGCATGTCGTGCCGGTGGTGCCCGCGGCCTGTGTCTTCGACCTGGGGCGGGGTGGCGACTTCCGGGCCCGGCCGGACGCGGCGACCGGTCGGGCCGCGGTCGAGGCCGCCGCGGCGAGCGAGCTCGGCGCGCCTGTGCCCCAGGGGTGCGTGGGCGCGGGCACCGGAGCGGTGACCGGGGTGGTGAAGGGCGGTGTCGGCAGCGCGAGCACGGTGCTCGGTTCGGGGATCACGGTGGCCGCGCTGGTGGTGGCCAACGCGGCGGGGTCGACGGTGGATCCGGAAACGGGGGTGCTGTACGGGGAGTTGTTCGAGGGACGGGTGGAGTACCCGGGGGCGGAGGTCCACGCGGCAGCGCAGCGGCGTCTGGCGGAGACGGCCGCGAGGAGCACGCCGCCGCCGCTCAACACCACACTCGCGGTGGTCGCCACGGACGCGGATCTGTCGAAGGCACAGGCGCAGAAGCTGGCCGGCACGGCGCACGACGGCATCGCCCGGGCGGTGCGTCCGGTCCATCTCCTCAACGACGGGGACACGGTGTTCGCGCTGGCGACGGGTGACCGCGCGCTGGACGCCGCGAACCCGCTCGCCCTGAACGAGATCCTGGCGGCGGGCGCGGACATGGTGACGCGGGCGATCGTCCGGGCCGTACGGGCCGCGGAGACGGTGGACGGTCCGGGCGGGGCGTGGCCGTCGTACGGGGAGTTGTACGCGGGCCTCTGAACAGGCCCGCGCGCACAGCGGATCCACAGCCGGCCCGGAATTTGTCGCGGTTCTGTCACGTGACGGCCTTCATCGGAAACGGACGGAACCCGACCGGCTCCCCCATCCCTCTTCTCCCACGTACTGGAGCGGATCACGCAACATCACACGAACTGGGAGCAGCCCGTGACAACGCCGAACATTTCAGCGCGGCGCACTCTGGGGGCCTGTGCCGCCCTGATGGTCGGCGCCCTGACGCTCACCGCCTGCGGTGGCAGCGCCAACGCCAAGGACGACGAGAAGGACGGCAAGGGCGGCGCCAAGACGTCCGTCGCGAAGATCGCCATCTCGGCCAAGGACGGTTCGACCGGCGCGTCCATCAACTCGACCGGCGTGAAGGTCAGCGACGGGAAGCTGACCGACGTGAAGATGACGGTGTCGGGCAGCGGGCAGACCGTCGCGGGCTCGGTCTCCGGTGACGGCAAGGTGTGGAAGCCGAAGGAGCAGCTGGAGCGCGGGACCAAGTACCAGATATCGGCGACCGCCAAGGACGCGGACGGCCGGACGGCCGCGGCCAACTCCATCTTCACGACGGTGACGACGTCCAACAGCTTCATCGGGACGTACACGCCGGACAACGGCACGACGGTCGGTGTGGGCATGCCGGTGTCGTTCACCTTCGACAAGGCCATCACCGCGCGCAAGGACGTGCAGTCGCACATCACGGTGACCTCCAGCAGCGGGCAGAAGGTCGTCGGGCACTGGTTCAACGGGCAGCGGCTCGACTTCCGGCCGGAGGAGTACTGGAAGGCCGGCTCCAAGGTCACGATGAACATCGACCTGGACGGGGTCGAGGGCGCCGACGGCGTCTACGGGGTGCAGAAGAAGAGGGTCACCTTCACGGTGGGCCGTTCGCAGGTCTCCACGGTCGACGTCAACACCCAGACCATGACGGTCGTGCGGGACGGCAAGACCCTCAAGTCGATCCCGATCTCGGCGGGCAGCCCGGAGCACACCACGTACAACGGGCAGATGGTGATCTCCGAGAAGTTCGTGCAGACCCGGATGAACAGCCGGACGGTCGGTCTCGGCGGCGAGTACGACATCCCGGACGTGCCGCACGCGATGCGTCTGACGACGTCGGGCACCTTCATCCACGGCAACTACTGGTACAACAAGGGCAACCCGCCCTTCGGCCGCCAGGGCACCAGCCACGGCTGTGTGGGTCTCGCCGACGTCCAGGGCGCGGGGGGCAGCACGCCCTCGAAGTGGTTCTACGACAACTCCCTCATCGGGGACGTGGTGATCGTGAAGAACTCCCCCGACAAGACGGTGGCGCCGGACAACGGGCTCAACGGCTGGAACATGCCGTGGAGCCAGTGGGTCTCGGGCGGCACTGCCTGACCTGCCGAAAGTCCGTCCCTTCAGGGGCTTTTGACTGAACCGACCGGGCCGCGCGGGAACCATTCGCGCGGCCCGCGCGTTTTCCCGGACGGACGTTTTCTCGGTTCCCGGACATGATGCCGGACCGAGGGGCTACGGTATGCACCCACAAGGTGACATGCAGCAACGCCGGGAGAAACCTTGAGCGTTCCGTACGAGACGGCAGCGTACGAACCCCACGACTCGCCCGAGTCTCCGGAGGAGCACCTCGCGCGACTCCTCGGCCGCGCCCTGAACTCCTTCGAGCTACCGGACGAGGCGATAAGGCGCCTGGACTGCGCGCTGGCGCACGACGGTTCGCTGCATTCCGCGCACCACAGCGCGGGCCTGCACCGGGAGACGTATCGGCACACGTGGCTGCTCGCCGACGGTTCGGCGCTCACGCTCTGGGAGCTCGTCCACAACACCGCGCCCGGCAGCGAGCCGCAGCACGAGGTGTACGTCGACGAGGAGGAGCTGCGCGCCGCCACCGCGCGACTGCTGCTGCCGCCGGACACCCCGGACTTCGAACTGCCGGTGACGGTGCAGCTCTCCCCTGTCCCGGCGCCCCGGCACGCGTACGCCGCGGAGAACTCGGCGGACCACGCGCGCAGGTTACTGCGCCGGGCGGAGAACACGGACCGGCCGGGCGCCGACACCGCGGACCTGCTGGCCACGGCGTCCGGGCACCAGATCACCCAGGCCTTCGGCCGGCCGTGCCGCGCGGGCCGGGCGGGGCTGGGCTTCTCGCTCTACGAGCACGCGTTCCTGCTGCGCGACGGCGCGGAGGTCTCCCTCTGGGAGGTCGAGCACACGGCGACGCCGGACGGGCGGCACATGTGTGAGGTGTACGTCAGCGAGGACGCGGCGCGCGAGGCGATGGAGCGGCGGGCGGCGCAGCTCTCCTGAGACGAGCCGTGGGCCTGTCGTGCGGTGCGGGTCCTAGACGCCTCTGTCGCCGAGGTGACGCACCAGTTCGGCGAAGGCGTTTCTCTCCTCGGGGGTCAGTTCCACGGACTCCGACCGGGGGCCCGTCTGCCGCTGTTGCGGGAGGGCGGGGAGAGGGTGGCCTTCGGGCCATCGGGAGACGTGCTCGGGCATGCGCCCCAGTAGACACCACGGCCCGGGACAACGGTCCCGGGCCGTGATTTTCGTGATCTATCTCGCAGGTGGCATGAACGGTTCACACGCCCCGAAAGGGGCGAACCTCCAGCCGTTTCAGGCCGCGACGGGCTGCTTCTCCTCCGCCGCCCGGACCGCGCCGCCCTCGCCGGAGGCCGGTGCGGCGCCCGGGGCCGGCTTGCGCATGCCCTTCAGGACGACGACCAGGGCCGTCGTGACACAGACGCCCGCGGCGATGGCGACCAGGTAGAGGAACGGGTTGCCGATCAGCGGGACCACGAAGATGCCGCCGTGCGGGGCGCGCAGCGTGGCGCCGAAGGCCATCGACAGCGCTCCGGTGACCGCGCCGCCCGCCATGGAGGCCGGGATGACGCGCAGCGGGTCGGCGGCGGCGAAGGGGATCGCGCCCTCGGAGATGAAGGAGGCGCCGAGCACCCAGGCGGCCTTGCCGTTCTCGCGCTCGGTCTGGGTGAAGAGCTTGCCGCGTACGGTCGTGGCCAGGGCCATCGCCAGCGGCGGGACCATACCGGCCGCCATCACCGCGGCCATGATCTTCATGGCCGAGTCGCTGGGGCTGGCGACCGCGATGCCTGCCGTGGCGAAGGTGTAGGCGACCTTGTTGACGGGGCCGCCGAGGTCGAAGCACATCATCAGGCCGAGGAGCGTGCCGAGCAGGATCGCGTTGCTGCCGGACAGACCGTTCAGCCAGTCGGTCATGCCCTTCTGGGCCTCGGCGATGGGCTTGCCGATGACGACGAACATCAGGAACCCGACGATCGCCGAGGAGATCAGCGGGATCACCACCACGGGCATGATGCCGCGCAGCGCCGCCGGGACGTTCACCTTCTGGATCGCCATCACCACGCCACCGGCGATCAGACCGGCCGCCAGACCGCCGAGGAAGCCGGCGTTGATGTTGAACGCGATCATGCCGCCGACGAAGCCGGGGACGATGCCGGGCCGGTCGGCCATGCCGTAGGCGATGTAGCCGGCCAGGACCGGGACGAGGAAGCCGAAGGCGACACCGCCGATCTGGAAGAACAGGGCCGCCCAGCTGTCGGCCTGCATCCACATGAAGTGGTCCATCACCGACGGGGCCTTGTTGATCTTGTAGCCGCCGATCGCGAACCCGAGGGCGATGAGCAGACCGCCCGCGGCGACGAACGGCACCATGTAACTGACGCCGGACATCAGCCACTTGCGCAGTTTGGTGCCGTAGCCCTCGCCGGATTCACCCGCGCGCTCCACCGGGGTGGCAGGGGCGGATCCGGAGGTGACCTCGCCGCGCGCCGCCTTCTCGCGGACCTCGGCGATGAGTTCGGCGGGGCGGTTGATGCCCGCCTTCACTCCGACGTCGACGGTGGGCTTGCCCGCGAAGCGCTCCTTCTCCCGTACGGGGACGTCGTGGGCGAAGATCACGGCGTCCGCCGCCGCGATGACCTCCGGGGCTACCCGGGTGAAACCGGCCGACCCCTGGGGCTCGACGGTGAGTTCGACGCCCGCTTCCCGGCCGGCGTTCTCCAGCGACTCGGCCGCCATGTAGGTGTGGGCGATGCCCGTGGGGCAGGAGGTGACGGCGACGATGCGGAACGGGCGCTCCGGGGAGGGCTCTTCGGCGACGGTGTCCTCGTCGGTGACCGTGGCGGCGGCGGGAGAGGCCGCTCCCGCCGACGCCACGGTGTTCTCGGAACCCGCCGGGGCGGGTGCGTCCGGCTCGTCGCCGCGGATCAGGGCCGCGGCGGCGGAGGCGTCGCCCACCGCGCGCAGGGCGTCGGTGAACTCGCTGTTCATCAGCTGCCGGGCCAGCGACGACAGGATCGTCAGATGGGCGTCGTCCGCACCGGCCGGCGCGGCGATCAGGAAGATCAGGTCGGCGGGACCGTCCGCCGCGCCGAAGTCGATGCCGTCGGCGCTGCGTCCGAAGGCGAGGGTCGGCTCGGTGACGTGCTCGCTGCGGCAGTGCGGGATGCCGATGCCGCCGTCGAGGCCGGTCGGCATCTGGGCCTCGCGGGCGGCCACGTCGGCGAGGAAGCCGTCCAGGTCGGTCACCCGGCCCAGGGCCACCATGCGCTCCGCGAGGGCACGCGCCGCCGCTTCCTTGGTGTCGGCGGACAGGTCGAGGTCGACCAGGTCCGCCGTGATCATGTCGCTCATCGCGGGCTCCTTAGCACGCGTATCGCCCGGTGGGCGAGGAGGGGGACGGGGGTGACGGGGAGGGAGGCGGGGCCGGTGAGTAACGAGGAGGGGGCCCGCCGTTCGCGCGTCGGTCCGCGCTGCTCGTCATGGGTCATGAGGCCGGCTCCTTGCAGGTCATGAGGCCGGCTCCTTCAGCACACGGTCCGCCGGGACCTCGGCCGTGACCGTCACCGCCGCCGGGTCCAGGTCACCTGGCGTCGGCATCACGCTGCCGGGCAGCTGGACGGCCGCGGCGCCGTGCGCGACGGCGGAGGCCAGGGCCTCGGGGCCGTTGCCGCCGGCGATCAGGAACCCGGCGAGGGAGGAGTCGCCGGCGCCCACGTTGCTGCGGACGGCGGCCACGCGGGCGCTGCCGAACCAGGCGCCCTCGGCGGAGACGAGCAGCTGCCCGTCGGCGCCGAGGCTCGCGAGGACGGCCCGGGCACCCATCTCACGCAGTTCCTCGGCGGCCTTGACGGCGTCGCCGACGGTGGCGAGGGGGCGGCCCACGGCGCCGGCGAGCTCCTCGGCGTTGGGCTTGACCACGTCGGGCCGCTCACGCAGGGCGGCGAGCAGCGCGGGCCCGGAGGTGTCCAGGGCGATCCGTGCCCCGGCGGCGTGCGCGCGGGCGACGAGGTCGGCGTACCAGGAGGGGGCGAGTCCGCGCGGGAGGCTGCCGCAGCAGGCGATCCAGGAGGCGTCGCGGGACTGCTGTCGCACGGTCTCCAGGAGCAGTTCGCGTTCGGCGTCGGAGAGTTCGGGGCCGGGGGCGTTGATCTTCGTCAGGACGCCGTCGGACTCGGCGAGGGCGATGTTGGAGCGGGTGGCCCCGGCGACCGGGACGGGCGCGACCTCGATGCCCTGCTGGTGGAGCAGGTCGGCGACGAGTGCGCCCGGGGCGCCGCCCAGGGGGAGGACCGCCACGGTGCGCTGCCCGGCCGCGGCGACGGCGCGCGAGACGTTGACGCCCTTGCCGCCCGGGTCCATCCGCTCGCCGGTGGCGCGGATGACCTCGCCGCGGTCGAGGGACGGCACCTCGTAGGTGCGGTCCAGGGACGGGTTCGGGGTGACGGTGAGGATCATGCGCGCACTACTTCCGTGCCGCCGCGCTCGATCGCGACGGCGTCTTCTGGGCTCAGCCCGCTGTCGGTGATCAGCAGGTCCACATCGCTCAGGTCACCGAATCGGGCGAAGTGCTCCTGGCCGTGCTTGGAGGAGTCGGCGAGCAGCACCACCCGGCGGGCGGCGGCCACGGCCGCGCGCTTCACGGCGGCCTCGGCGAGGTCGGGGGTGGTCAGGCCGTGTTCGGCGGAGAAGCCGTTGGCGGCCACGAACAGCACGTCGGCGCGGATCTCGCCGTACGCCCGGAGCGCCCAGGCGTCCACGGCGGCGCGCGTACGGTGCCGTACGCGCCCCCCGATGAGGTGGAGCTGGATGCCGGGGTGGTCGGCGAGGCGGGCCGCGATGGGGAGGCTGTGCGTGACGACGGTGAGGGAGGCCTCCAGTGGGAGGGCGGCGGCCATCTTGGCCACCGTCGTCCCGGCGTCGAGGATCATCGTGCCTTCGCCGGGCAGCTCGGCGAGGGCCGCCTTGGCGATGCTGTCCTTCTCGTCGGCGGCGGTCGTCTCGCGCTCGGCGAGGTCCGGCTCGAAGTCGAGGCGCCCGGCCGGGATGGCCCCGCCGTGCACCCGGCGGACGAGTCCGGCGCGGTCGAGGGCCGTCAGGTCCCGGCGGATCGTCTCCGCCGTCACCTGGAACTGCTCGGCCAGCGACACGACATCCACCCGGCCGCCGTCACGGGCGAGCCGGAGGATCTCCTGCTGCCGCTCCGGTGCGTACATGTCCGTTCGCCTCCGCCTCATGCCCGAACGTGTGGTTTCAGCGGGAGGCTACGCCGAGATTTCCGCAAAGTAAACAGGTTCGGACCCAATCGGGCACAGCCAGAAACGCGGGCGGGCCCGGCACCCGAAGGTGCCGAGCCCGATGTGACCCCAGCCGACAGCCCTGAGGGCACCGGTCCCTAGGAGACCAGCGCCGGTTCCTTCCCCTCCACCGGCGCCTGCTCCCCCTCCACGTGCTGTGCGGGCCGCTTCGGCAGCGCGAACATCAGCAGGAAGATGGCGCCCATCACCGCGGCGACCCAGCCGAGCGCGTTCTGGAAGGCGTCCACGAAGGCCGGACCCATCTGCTCCGGCCGCAGGTGGTCGGAGATCGAGCCGAAGAACACCACCGACACCAGAGCGAGCCCCAGCGCGTTGCCCATCTGCTGCACGGTGTTGATCAGCCCCGACGCCGAACCGGCATGCTCGCGTGGCACCTCCGAGAGGATCGCGTCGGTCAGCGGCGCGACGATCAGGCCCATGCCGACGCCCATCACGACGAGCGGGAGCGCCATCTGCCAGGGGGCGATGGCGAGGCCGTAGTGCCCGGACTCCCAGATGTAGAGGAGCACTCCGGCCGCCATCACCAGCGCGCCCGCCTGGAGCACCTTGCGGCCGAAGCGCGGGACGAGCATCTGCACGGACATCCCGGCGGCCGCCGACACGGCGATGGAGAACGGCACCCCGGTCAGGCCCGCCTTCAGCGGCCTCCAGTTCAGCCCGATCTGCATGTACAGCGTCCACACGAGGAAGAACACGCCCAGCGCGACCCCGAAGACGGTCTGCACGGCGATCCCGGCCGCGAAGCTCTTGACCCTGAACAGCGACAGCTCGACCAGCGGGGAACCGTCCCGTGCGGCCTTGCGCCTCTCGTACGCGACCAGCACCGCGAGGACGACGAGCGAGCCGGCCATCGAGACGTATCCCCACACCGGCCAGTCCAGCTCGCGGCCGCGGATGAGCGGGTAGAGCAGCATCAGCAGGCCCAGCGTCACGAGCGCGACGCCCACCAGGTCCAGCTTCAGGGCGCGCGGCGCCTTGGACTCGGTGATGAAGCGGCTGCCCAGGATCAGTCCGGCGACGCCCACGGGCAGGTTGATCAGGAAGATCGACCGCCACTCCCAGCCGAACAGGTTCCACTCGGTGAGCAGCGCGCCGAGCAGCGGACCGGACACGGCCCCGAGCCCGACGACCGCGCCGAACAGCCCGAACACCTTGCCCCGCTCGTGCGCCGGGAAGGTGGCGTGCACGATCGACAGCACCTGCGGCACCATCAGCGCCGCCATGCCGCCCTGGAGGAAGCGCGAGGCGACCAGCATCTCCGGGTTCACCGCGAGGCCGCACAGCGCGGAGGCGGCCGTGAATCCGCCGATGCCGACGAGGAAGATCCGCCTACGCCCGTGGATGTCGCCGAGCCGCCCGCCGGTGATCAGGCCCGCGGCGAAGGCGAGGGCGTAACCGGCGGTGATCCACTGGATCTGGCTGAAGGAGGCGCCGGACTCCCGCCGGATCGACGGTATGGCGATGTTGACGATCGTCACGTCGACGAGGTCCATGAAGGCCGCGGTCATCACGATCGCGAGGGCGAACCAGCGCCGGCGGTCGGTCCCGCCGCCCGCCGTGCCGAGAGTGGTGTCGGTCGAGTTCATGCCTCGAAGGTAGACCCCCATTAGGTCAGATCGTGTCCTACTGGTGCGGCATCCTCATCGGTATGACGACGGACACTCCGGCTCGGCTGCTGACCCTCCTCTCCCTCCTCCAGACGCCCCGCGAATGGCCTGGCGGCGAGCTCTCCGAGCGGCTCGGGGTGTCCCGCCGCACGGTGCGGCGGGACATCGACCGACTGCGGGAGCTCGGCTACCCCGTCCAGGCGACCAAGGGCGCCGACGGCGGCTACCGGCTGGTCGCCGGCAAGGCCATGCCGCCGCTCGTGCTCGACGACGAGGAGGCCGTGGCCATCGCGGTCGGGCTGCGCGCCGGGGCGGGGCACGCGGTGGAAGGCCTGGACGAGGCGTCGGTGCGGGCGCTGGCCAAGCTGGAGCAGGTCCTGCCGGGCCGGCTGCGCCACCGCGTGGCCACCCTCCAGGCCGCGACCACGCCATGGACCAGCGGTGACGGGCCGAGCATCGCGCCCGAGACCCTGACCGTCATGGCCTCGACGGTGGCCGGGCACGAGCGGCTGCGGTTCGCCTACCGGGCGGCGGACGGCACTCAGACGCGGCGCCTGACGGAGCCGTACCGACTGGTGTCGACGGGCCGCCGCTGGTACCTGGTGGCGTACGACATCGACCGGGACGACTGGCGCACGTTCCGCGTCGACCGGGTCGGCGAGCCGTTCGCCACCGGCGCGCGCTTCGTGCCGCGCGAGCTGCCGACGGGAAACGCGGCGGAGTACCTGCGGCACTCGATGCAACGGCAGCAGCAGGTCTACGACTTCGAGGTCACGTTCGCCGCCCCGGCCGACTTCGTCGCGGCCCGGGTGCCCCACTGGCTGGGCACGCCCGAGCCGTTGGACGACGGCAGCTGCCGGCTGCGGGGATCCGTCGGGGACGCGGTGCAGTGGGTGGCGTTCCGGCTGGCCATGCTGGAGTGCGACTTCGTGGTGCACGAGCCGGAGCAACTCGTCACGGCGGTGAGGCAGTTGGGGGCGCGGTTGAGCAAGGCGGCGGGCGGTGGGGACGCGGGCGGGGGTGTGAGGGGCGCGGTGTGAGCCCTCGCCTCGCATCCACCGCGGCAAGCCCCGCATCCATCGCGCGCAATCTCACGGCCCCCACGGGAAGTCCCGGAGCGCCGTGAGGTTGCGCAGGGCGAGTTCCGCGGGCCCGTCCGGACCGTCGACGGGGCCGTCCCCCGCGGCCCACGCCTCCAGCGCGGCACGTACGGCGGCGCTGGCCACGGCGGCGGCGAAGCGCAGCTCGGGGGTGGCGATGGGGGGCGGGTGAGGGGTCGCGGTGGGGGGCGGGTGAGGGGTTGCGGTGGGGGGCGGGTGAGGGGTCGCGGTGGGGGGCGGGTGAGGGGTCCCGGTGGAGGGCGGGTGAGGCGTCGCGGTAGGGGCTGGTTCAGGCTCGGCGGCAACGTTGTCGAGGCCCTCCGCGGAGACCTCGGAATCCCCGGCCGTCCCAGGGGCCCCGGCCGCCCCAGGCACCCCGTCTGTCCCAGGGACCCCGACACGTGTCACCCGTTCTGCCAGCACCTCCGCCAGCAGCCGCTCGGACGCCTGGCAGACCTCCGCCCACACCCTGCGCAGGGACGGGGTCGCCTCGGCCAGCCGCAGCAGCGTGCGGACCCACTCCCAGGAAGACGCCGAGACGCCGACGCCCGGGGTGAGGGTGTGGCGGACCCCCTGTTCCAGGGCGTGGAGCACGCCTGCGTCGGCGGGGGCGGCGCGCACCGCCTCCACCCAGCGCTGGGCGCCGGCCGCGTAGAGCGGGGCGACGGCTTCTTCCTTGGTGGCGAAGTACCGGTAGAAGGTGCGCGGTGCGATACCGGCGGCCTGGGCGATGTCCTCCGCGCGGGTGGCGCGCAGGCCGTGCCGCACGAAGAGGCCGGCCGCGGCCCGGGCGATCTCCATGCGTGTTTCGGACTTCCGTCGCTCGGTCAGCGAGGACGGAGGCGGGGTCGGGGTGGTGCTGCTCACGCCCGGCAGGCTATGCCCATGTGACACAATCTGCCATCTGGCGGGCCACCCCGTGGTTCAGGTACGGGGTGGCCCGCCCTCCACCATCCGGGTCGGCGCCCGGCACGAAGAGAGCCGGGCTCCGACGTCCGGGGGGAAGGACGCCGAAGCCCGGCCTCGGGGAAAGTCCCGGCGCCGGGGGGAGTGCGACGGGACTTGGCTGTTGGGGGTCAGGGGTGTGACCCCGGGCCCGAACTGGTGGACCCAGAAGTCTTGTTCCCTGAGTCCGCGAATTGAAGCGGCGTTACATCGCCATGTTTGCGCGGTCTTTCGCCACCCGGCGTACGCGGTGCCCTCCGGGCGCACACGATCCGTCACCCACTGGCCGTGGGGACGGGCCGTACGCCCGGACGCTCACCGTCTCGCCGATGTCCGGCCGCCGCGCGAACGCGATCTCGCCGCCGCGCGAACGGGATCTCGCTACCACGCGAACACGGTCACGCTTCCGCGCGAACAGGGTCACGCCGCCGCGTCGAACCCCGTGCTGCGGGCGAGCTTCTTCAGCTCCAGCAGCGCGTGCTTCTCGATCTGCCGGATGCGCTCGCGGGTCAGGCCGTGCTCCTTGCCGACCTCGGTCAGCGTGCGCTCCCGGCCGTCCTCGATGCCGTAGCGCATCTTGATGATGGACGCCGTGCGCTGGTCGAGCCGGCCGATCAGGTCGTCGAGCTCCTCGCTGCGCAGCAGCGTGAGCACCGACTGCTCGGGCGACACCGCCGAGGTGTCCTCCAGGAGGTCGCCGAACTGGGTCTCGCCCTCGTCGTCCACCGACATGTTCAGCGAGACCGGGTCGCGGGCCCAGTCGAGCACGTCGGTGACGCGCTCCGGCGTCGAGCCGAGCTCGGCGGCGATCTCCGCGGGCTCCGGGTCCCGGCCGTGCTCGCGGTTGAACTCGCGCTGCACACGGCGGATCCGGCCGAGCTCCTCCACGAGGTGGACGGGCAGGCGGATCGTACGGGACTGGTCCGCTATGGAACGGGTGATGGCCTGGCGGATCCACCACGTCGCGTACGTGGAGAACTTGAAGCCCTTGCGGTAGTCGAACTTCTCGACCGCGCGCACCAGGCCGGCGTTGCCCTCCTGGATCAGGTCCAGCAGCGGCAGGCCGCTGCGGGGGTAGCGGCGGGCGACCGCGACGACCAGGCGCAGGTTGGAGCGGATGAAGACGTCCTTGGCCCGCTCGCTCGCGTCGACCAAGGCCCGAAGCTCCTCGGGCGAGGCCCCGGCCTTGTTCTCCTCGAGGCCGTCGAGGATCTGCTGTGCGAACACACCCGCTTCGATGATCTGGGACAGCTCGACCTCCTTGGCGGCGTCGAGCAGTGGTGTGCGCGCGATCTCGTCGAGGTACATGCCGACCAGGTCGCGGTCGGCGATCTCGCCGCCATGGGCGCGAACACTGCTTGCCGCGTCGGCCGTCTCGCCGGTGGCGGACTGACGACGGGCGACGGCACGGGTTGCCATGCGAGCTCCCTTGCGATGGTGAGGTCAGCGGGTGGTCCTTCGGACGCTGGACTCCGTCTTCCGGGACTCTCCGGACTCTCCTCGGGTGCCCTGCATCCGATGGAAACAACGACTGGAATCAGGACAGAATTCCCAACCCGGCCTCCGATTTTTCTGATCATGCAGTACCCTGTCCGGCCACACAGGGAGGCACGATGCCGTCGCAACGTACAGAGGTGCAGGTCAGGCCGGGAGTCGAGGGTGACCTCGAGGCCCTCACGGCCCTCTACAACCACTATGTACGTGAGACGGCGATCACATTCGATACCGCGATCTTCACTCCGGAGGAGCGCCGCCCTTGGCTGCTCTCCCACCCTGAAGACGGACCGCACCGCCTGATGGTTGCCACGACGGCGAACCCACAGGAGATTCTGGGCTACTCCACATCAAGCCCTTTCCGAACGAAGCCGGCCTATGCCACCTCCGTGGAAACGACCGTGTACGTCGCCCCGGAGGCCGGCCGGCGCGGCGTCGGCACGCTCCTCTACACGGCCCTCTTCGAGGCCCTGTCCGGCGAGGATCTGCACCGCGCGTACGCGGGTATCGCGTTGCCGAACGAGGCGTCGACCCGGCTGCACGAGCGCCTCGGTTTCCGGTACGTCGGCACCTACCGGGAGGTCGGCCGCAAATTCGGCCGCTACTGGGACGTGGCCTGGTACGAGAAGCCGCTGTAGGCGCCCGTTCCCCGGGTCCTTCTCAGCCGAACTGCACCGACCGCTTCGCCAGCCCCATCCAGAACCCGTCGATCACGGACTTCTGCACTTCCAGCTCACCGGCCGCGTCGGCGGCGCCCATGGTCACGAACAGCGGGGCGAAGTGCTCGGTGCGCGGGTGGGCCAGCTGCCCCGCGGGCGACTTGCGGGTGAAGTCGAGCAGGGCGTCCACGTCACGCGCCTCCAGCGCCCGCCGGCCCCAGTCGTCGAACTCGGACGACCAGGCGGGGATGCCGCCCTGCCGGAGCGCGGCCAGGTTGTGGGTGAAGAAGCCGGAGCCGACGATCAGCACACCCTCGTCCCGCAGGGGGGCGAGCTTTCGGCCGATCTCCAGGAGCCGGACCGGGTCCAGCGTCGGCATGGACACCTGGAGGACCGGGATGTCGGCCTCCGGGTACATCTCGACCAGCGGCACATACGCGCCGTGATCGAGGCCGCGGTCGGGGACGTCCTGGACGGGCACGCCGGGGGCGCGCAGCAGCTTGCGTACGGACTCGGCGAGCTCCGGTGCGCCGGGGGCGTCGTACGTCACCCGGTAGTAGTGCTCCGGGAAGCCCCAGAAGTCGTAGACGAGCGGGACGGTCTCGGTGGCGCCGAGGGCGAGCGGGGCCTCCTCCCAGTGGGCGGAGACGATCAGGATGGACTTGGGGCGCGGCAGTCCGGCGGACCAGGCGGCCAGCTCACCCGGCCAGACCGGGTCGTCCGCCAGGGGCGGCGCGCCGTGACTGAGGTACAGAGCGGGCATGCGCTCCTGGGTGGCGGCGGACATGCTGCGGCTCCTTCCAAAACATGGTTCCCTACAAAACTGTACGGGCCATTTGTTTAAAGTTCAAGGAGGGTCCACGTAGAGTGGAACACATGAAGGCACCCGCATCCGCACCGGCACAGGGCTCCGCCGCGGAGCCCCAGGAACCGCGCTGGCTCACCGACGAGGAGCAGCGCGTCTGGCGCTCGTTCATGGAGGGCGTCACCCTCCTCGACGACCATCTCGACCGGCAGCTGCAGCGCGACGCGGGCATGCCGCACGTCTACTACGGCCTGCTGGTCAAGCTCGCCGAGGCACCGCGGCGGCGGCTGCGGATGACCGAGCTCGCGATGCTGGCGAAGATCACCCGGTCCCGTCTCTCGCACGCCGTCGCCCGTCTGGAGAAGAACGGCTGGGTACACCGGGAGGACTGCCCCGACGACAAGCGGGGCCAGTTCGCCGTCCTCACGGACGAGGGCCTGGAGGTGCTGCGGCAGACCGCGCCGGGCCATGTGGAGGCCGTACGCCAGGCGGTCTTCGACCGGCTCTCCCCGGAACAGCAGAAGTCCCTCGGCGAGATCATGCGGATCGTCGCAGAGGGACTTCAGCCGACCGAAGCGGGTGCGGACCTGCCTTGGCTCCGCTGACACGGGAGCGGAAGCCGGTGGTGTGCCCTGGCTCCGCTGACACGGGAGCGGAAGCCGGTGGTGCGCCCTGGCTCCGCTGACACGGGAGCGGACGCGGACCTGCCCCGGCTGCGCTGACGCCGAAGCGGGAGCGGATATGCCCTGACTCCCCGACGCGGGAGCCACGGACGCGGACCTGCCCTGGCTCCGCCGGCGCCGAGGCGGACGGGGACCTGCCCTGCTCCCATGACGCGGGAGCAGGGCAGGTCCTGGATTCCGTAGGTGCGGGGCGTCCCCTTCCCCGTGCCTACGACAGGGCCCGAAGGGGTGCGGTGCGCGGCCGTCAGTGGGCGACGACCGGGATCTTCACCTCGTCCGCCACGTCCTCGCCGGAGGACGCCACCGTCGTACCGCCCGGGCGGCCGGCGTTGACGAACGTCAGGGCGATCGCGGCGGCCACCACGAGGATGCCGACGGCGAACCAGATGGCGCTGGTGTAGCCCTGGACCATGGCCTCCAGCTGGACCAGCTGCTGCTGGGACCGGCTGGTCGCCCCGGCGATGTGGTCGGCGACGTACGCCGTGGTCGCCGAGGCGGCGATGGTGTTCAGCAGGGCCGTGCCGATCGCGCCGCCCACCTGCTGCGAAGTGTTGACCATCGCGGAGGCGACACCGGCGTCCCGCGGCTCGACGCCCTGAGTGGCCAGCGACATGGCCGGCATGAACGCCGTACCCATGCCCAGGCCGAGCAGCAGCATCGCAGGCAGCAGCAGGGCGGCGTACGAGGAGCCGATCTCCAGCTGGGTCAACAGCAGCATGCCGAGCGCGGCGACCAGGAAGCCGGGGCCCATCAGCAGGCGCGGGGCGACCCGGGTCATCAGGCGGGTGCCGATCTGGGTGGAGCCGGTGATCATGCCCGCGATCATCGGCAGGAAGGCGAACCCGGTCTTGACCGGCGAGTAGCCCTTCACGATCTGCAGGTAGTAGGTCAGGAAGAGGAACAGGCCGAACATCGCGATGATCGCGAGACCGAGGGAGAGGTAGATCCCGCCGCGGTTGCGCTCGGTGATCACGCGCAGCGGCAGCAGCGGGGCCTTGACCTTCGACTCGACGAGCACGAAGGACGCCAGCAGCACGGCCGAGGCGACGAACATGCCGACGGTGACAGAGTCGCTCCAGCCGTTGGACTCGGCGCGGGTGAAGCCGTAGACGAGGGCGACCAGGCCGAGGGTGGACAGGATGACGCCGGGGATGTCGAGCGCGGAGCGGTTGCGGCCGCCCTCGGGCTCACGGATGACGAAGTAGGCGCCGGCCGCGGCGACGATGGCGAACGGGATGTTCACGAAGAACGTCCAGCGCCAGTCCAGGTACTCGGTGAGGAAGCCGCCCAGGATCAGGCCGACGGCACCGCCACCACCGGCGATCGCGCCGTAGATGCCGAACGCCTTGGCGCGCTCCTTGGCGTCGGTGAACATCACCGCGAGCAGGGAGAGCGCGGCGGGCGCGAGCAGGGCACCGAAGACGCCCTGGAGGGCACGGGCGCCGAACATCATCGCCTCGTTGGTGGCCGCGCCGCCGAGCGCGGAGGCCGCGGCGAAGCCGCCCAGACCGACGACGAAGGCCTTCTTGCGGCCCCACAGGTCGGCTATCCGGCCGCCGAACAGGAGCAGACCGCCGAAGGCGAGGGCGTAGGCCGTGACGACCCACTGCCGGTTGCCGTCGGAGATACCGAGGTCCTGCTGGGCGGAGGGCAGGGCGATGTTCACGATGGTGGCGTCCAGGACGACCATCAGCTGGGCGAGCGCGATGAAGACGAGCGCTTTCCAGCGCCCGGCATCCGGTTCCGCGGCCGGAGCGCGGAGAGCCTTTGAGGCTGTTTCAGACATGGGGATACCCACTTCGGGACTTCGTGACGGAAAAACGGGACGTCGTAACGGAAAAAGGGCGACGAAAGCAGACGGCTCGTCTGCGGGGAACGGCCGTACTGACTGACTGCCGGTCAGGCGATCAGGCGGTCAAGCAGTCGGGCGGTCAGGCGGTCAGGCGGTCAGGGTTCAGACGGGTGGGGCGGCCTGAACTCATCGGTCAGGGTCGGCGCAGGTCCTCCAGAGTCACCGGCGTGCCCGGGAGGGTGGAGCGAGCCGGAGCGCGCAGCCCGTCCAGGAACAGCTGGAGATGGCGGTGGACGAAGCGGTCGGCGCGGAAGCAGTCCGTACCGGCCGGGGGTCGGCTGAGCTGGGCCACGGCGATCATGACGTCCCCGACGTCCACGTCGGACCGGAGCTGCCCGGCCGACCTGGCGCGGTCCATGACCTCCGCGACCAGCCGTTCGACCCGTTCGCGCGCGGCCTCCAGGTCCGGGTGGTGCTGGTCGAACGTGCTGGAGACCATCGGGCACAGCGCGCTGATCCGCTCGTCGGCCGCGGCGTGCACGAAGCGCTCCAGCGCCTCGAACGCGTCGCCGGTCTCGGTGAGCGCGGCCTCGGCGGCGGCGGCCGTACGGTCCATGACGGAGCAGACGACCTCGCGGACGAGCGCGTCGCGGTCCGGGAAGTTGCGGTACACCGTGGCATTGCCGACGCCGGCCCGGCGGGCGATGTCGTCGAGCGGCACCTCGGGGCCGTGCTCGACGAACATCTCCCGGGCGGCGGTGACGATCCGCTCCCGGTTGCGCAGGGCGTCGGCGCGGGGCCGGGGCACCTTGCGCGTCACGGGGCTGGCGGTCTGCACGGCGTACTCCTGATGTCAGTGGAGAAGTGTGTGGAGCTTGAAGATGTCTCGTGGTCCGATCCGGGGAGCAGGTCCCCGTTTCGTTCCGACACACGGCTAAACGGGGAGTGGGTCCCCGGTATTTCCCGCTCCCGTGGAAATTGCTTGTGACCTGGCTCACAAACTCGTCGGGGCGCTACTGACGGGAAACCCACGATCGGTCTCTTCCAACGCGCGTCCCCCCACCCCGCGACGCAGGGTGATCGCAAGGGTGCAGTCGGAAACCGGGAGGCTGCCGTGGCGCGGGAGGTCCCTTGCAGGTCCCTTGCATACAGCCACGGCCCCGGCGCCCGCGCCCGGACGGCACGGGCCCGCCCGGCGGCCGGATACCCAGGCGCCGGCTGGCCGCACTGGCCTGCGTGACCGCCCTGACCTTCACGGTCAGCACCTCGGCCGGCACGGGCCGTCTCACCCCGGGCACCAATACGGCGGGAGCGGGCCCGATCACCCTGTCCCACACCGCCGAGCACGGCCCCTGCATGATCCGCGGCGCCGAGAAGGTCCAGATGTCCGAGGGCATCCCCACCTCCACCGGCTACACCCGCTCCACCGGCACCGTCCGCGCCCTCACCCTGATGGTCGACTTCTCCGACGCCCCCGGCCAGGGCGACGCCCAGGACCGCTACCACGAGTTCTTCCCGCAGACCCGCGAGTGGTTCCGCACCAGCTCCTACGGCCGTCTCGACTACCGCCCCGAGACCCCGATCCCGGGGTGGCTGCGGATGCCGAAGTCCTTCCGCGAGTACGGCATAGAGCGCGGGGCCCCGTTCGACCCCGGCTACCGCGCGATGGTCCAGGACCTCGTGGCCGCCGCCGACCCGAAGGTGGACTTCCGCGCGTACGACCTGCTGAACGTCCTGGTGAGCCCCAACGCCGGCCCCTCCGCCCTGGACACCGTCCTGTCCGTCACCTTCGCCGGCAACCCGGAGGCACCCACGGCCGACGGCATACCCGTGGCCAACGCCTCCTTCGTCTACTCCCGCCAGGACGACGGCTCGGGCTCCTACGACCGCACCGGCTACCGCGTCCTCCCCCACGAGAACGGCCACGTCTTCGGCCTGCCCGACCTGTACACCGCGGAGGGCGGGGGCGCGGTCGGCCACTGGGACATCATGAGCGAGGACTGGGGCGCCAACAACGACTTCCTCGGCTGGCACAAGTGGAAGCTGGGCTGGCTCGACGCCGCCCAGGTCCACTGCGCGGCGTCCTCCGGCACCACGGAGTACACCCTGACGCCCCTGGCCCTGGCCGGCGGCTCCAAGCTGGTCTTCGTCCCCCTCGACACCAGAACCGGATACGCCGTCGAACTGCGTACCCGTGCCGGAAACGACGAGTCGGTGTGCCGCCCCGGCGTCCTGATCTACAAGGTCGACGCGGAGGTGGACACGGGCATGGGCCCGGTCACCGTCCAGGACGCCCGCCGTGACAGCGGCGGCTGCACACGCGCGCCGAACGTCCACGCGGAGCTGTCGGACGCGCCGTTCACACCCGGGGAGACGTTCCGCAACGCGGCGAGGGGGATCACGATCGAGGTCGCGGGCGTGGGGCCAGGAGCGGCGGGGGCGGGGGTGGAGGGGGGTTACCGGGTGAGGGTGACGAGAGAGTGACGAGGGAGTAGGGGGTGGAGGTGGGAACCCCTCCCGGCCTTCGGGCCGCCGATTCCGGATTACGGTGGGCCTGCCGCGACCGTCGTGAGCGCCGTACCGGAGAGCCGATGCCAGCGAAGCGCACGCCCGAGACCCCGGAGGGGTCCGCCCCACCGGCCGCCGAGAAGGCGGCGCCACCGATCGGGGAAACGACCGCGTCGGCCACGCTGAGGGGCGACATGGCCACTGAGGCGGCCGGATCGGGCGCAGGGACGGCCGGATCGACCGCAGGGGCGGCCGGATCGGCCGCTGGGGCAGCCGGATCGGGCGCAGGGACGGCCGGCTCGACTGCAGGGGCAGCCGGATCGGCCGCAGGGGCTGTCGGCTCGAGCGCAGGGACGGCCGGATCGCGCGCAGGGACGGCCGGATCGACGACCGCAGGGAGGGCCAGATTGACGGCCGGATCGGCTGCGGAGGGAGAGGCCCCCGCCGAGGCGGTCACTCCCCTGGTCCGCGGCATCGCGGTGCTGCGGGAACTGACGGAGGCGGGCGGCACGCTGAGCCTGAGCGGCCTGGAACGCGCGAGCGGCCTGGCCCGCTCCACGGTCGACCGCATCACGGCCACGCTCGCCCGCATGGGCTACGTCCGTTTCGACGGCCGGGACGTCCACGTGTCCCCCGCCTGATGGAACTGGGCAACGCCTACATGTCGGCCCTGCGCCTGCCCGCCCTGCTCGCCCCGCACGCGGACGCCCTGGCCGACGAACTGGACGAGTCGGTCTCCCTGGCGGTCGCCGACCGCGACGGCATCCGCTTCATCCACCAGGCCACCCGCCGCCGCGCGATGTCCCTCAGCTTCCGCATCGGCGACCTGCTCCCCGCCGAACGCACGGCCCCCGGCCCGCTGTTCGCGACCCGGTGGACGTCAGCGGACTGGCAACGCTGGCGTGAGCGCAGGGCGGCGGACCCGAGGGACCTGTCCTTCACGGCCGTACCGCCCCGCACGTACGAAGGGGACGCGGAGGACGACGAGACGTTCGTACACCGCACGCGAGAGGCGTCGACGCACGGCTGGTCCCTGGACGACCAGCTCATCGAGCCGGGCCTGGTGGCGATCTCGGTACCGGTCCGCTCCCCCGGCCCGGGCGGCCGGATCGCGAGCGTGGCGAGCGTGGTCAGCCACACGAGCCGCCACACCGCGCGCAACCTGCGGACGACGCTGCTGCCGCGGCTGCGGTCCGCGGTGCGGGCGATGGAACACGAACTCCACGCCGCCCCGCCTCCCGAGCCCGGCCCGCCCCCGTCGGACCTGGCCCTGTGGACCGGCGCGTCCAAGCAGCAGTTGGGCCGCGAGTTCATCGAATCCCTGGCCCGGGGTCTGACGGTCCTCACGGCCTTCGGCGAGGGCAGGCCGGAGCTGACCCTCACGGAGGTGTCCCGGGCGACGGGCCTGGCCCGGGCGACGGCCCGCCGGGCCCTGATCACCTACGAACACCTGGGCCTGGTGGCCGCGGCGGGCCGCACCTTCACGCTGACCCCCCGGGTCCTCTCCCTCGGCTTCCCTCCCCTGTCCCGCACGTCCCTCCCCGAGATCGCCCAACCCCACCTGGCCGACCTGACGTCCCGCATCCACGAGTCGACGTCACTGGCGGTGCTGTCGGACTCCGGCGAGGAGATCCAGTACACGGCCCGGGTGGCGACGGCCCGGGTGATGAGCGTGAACATCACGGTCGGCACGCGGCTGCCGGCGTACGCGACGGCACTGGGCAGGGTGCTGCTGGCGGACGCGTCAGGGGACACCCTCCCCTCCGAGTCCCTGCGGGCCTTCACCCCACACACGATCACGGACGAGCAGACACTGGCGGAGGCCCTGACCTCGGTCCGCACGCAGGGCTACGCCCTGGTGGACGAGGAGCTGGAAGAGGGCCTCCGCTCGATCGCGGTCCCGATCCGTGACCGTTCGGGCCGGGTGGTGGCGGCCCTGAACACGGCGATGCACGCGAGCCGCCGCACCCCGAGGGAGTGCGTGACGGACCTGGTCCCGGAACTGACGGCAACGGCGGCCTGCATCCAGACAGACCTCCACACAGCGGCCCGCTTCACCCACGTCCCCCTGACCTGACCCCCACACCCGCCCGACCCACATCCGGTACGCTGACGCCTGTGGTCCTCCCAGACCACAGGCACGACGCTTCTCGCGTCCACTGCCACTGCCTTCGTAGCTCAGGGGATAGAGCACCGCTCTCCTAAAGCGGGTGTCGCAGGTTCGAATCCTGCCGGGGGCACCAGCTCAGAAGGGGCCCACCTCCGAAATGTCGGAGGTGGGGCCCTTCTGACATCCACATCTGACATCAACGCGGGCGGTCACGCGCGGATGGGGCGTCTCCTGAGCAGGCGATCCATGTGGCTCATGGCTTCGCGCTGCGTGTCCTGGACGACGTGGGTGTAGACGTCCATGGTGATGCTGATCTGAGAGTGCCCGAGGATCTCCATCACAACGCGGGGCGCGACTCCGGCCGCCGTGAGGAGGGTGGCCGTGCCGTGCCGGGCATCGTGCAGCCGGATGACGCGAAGGCCGGCGGACTGGGCGACGCGCGTGAACGAGCGGTAGACGTTGCGCGGCTCGACCGGACGGCCGGTCCGGGTGGTGAAGACGTAGGCCGACTCCTGCCACCTCTCCCCCGCCTTGGCTCGGGCAGCGGCCTGCCGCATCCGGTGCCAGCGGAGGGGCGCTATGCAGAGGGCGGGCAGAGATACGGCACGACGGCGGCGGCTCTTGGGGTCGTCGTCATACAGGACCCCACGACGCCGCTGTGTCTGCTGACGCACGTAGAGGACGCGGTTGTCGAGGTCGACGTCCGACCACCGGAGACCGACGATCTCTCCCCGTCGGAGGCCCATGGCGATGGCGAGGACGAAGGCCGCGTAGAGCGGGTCCTTCCGTGAGGCGGCGAGGAAGTCGAGCGTCTCGTCGAGGGTCCATGGCGTCAGCTCGCGGTTGTCCGTGCGAGGCGGCTCGACGAGCTTGGCGACGTTCCGTGTGATCAGCTCCTCGCGGCAGGCCGAGGACAGCGCCGAGCGCAGAACTCGGTGCGATTCCTTGGCCGTTGCGGCAGTGGTCTCCTTCTCCAGCCGGACGAGGAAGCGGCGAACGTCGGTGACGCCGAGGGATTCGAGCCGCTTGGCGCCGAGCAGGGGCACCAGGTAGAGACGGACGTGCGCCTCGTACTTGTCGAAGGTGCTGAGCTTCCGCCGGGGCTTGATGACGTTGTCCAGCCAGTACGGCAGCCATTCGGCGAGCTTGGCGGACTTGGTGGGTACAGGCACGCCCTGGTCGACCTTGGCGAGCAGCTCGCGGCGCTTGGTGTCGCACTCGGCCCAGGTCTTGCCGTAGGCGAACTTGCGGGCGCGGGTGCCGTCCGGCTGGAGGACGTAGACCGCGCACTGGTAGCGGCCGTCCTTGCGCTTGGTGGTGGTGCCGGCGCCGTTGGGGTTCCGCTTGCGTTGCTGGGCCATCAGGCGGCCGCCTCCAGTTCGTGGGTGATGTACTCGCGGACAGCCCGCGCCGGAATGCGACGGCACCGGCCGATGGTGATCGAGCAGACGACGGGAGCGGATGAGGTCGTAGACCGTGGAGCGGCCGAGCTTGAGCCGCTCCATCACGTCAGGCACCGTCAGCAGTTCGTCGTCACGCATGGGTGGGCTCTCCTTCCGTTCCGGGGGCGGGTTCAAGGGATGCGGCAAGCCAGGCTTCGGTGTCCGAGAGGCCGGTTCCGGCGAAGACCCAGTGCGCGAGGACGTACGTCGTCTCGGGCTCTGGGCCGTTGGCTGCTGCGGCTTGGGCTCGGCGCCATTCGGCGCGAGCGTCGCGGAGGGCACCGAGGGTGGTGGAGTAGCGGCGGGACTTGGTGGAGAAGTGGCCGCGGAAGCCGAGCATGTGAGCCCAGGCGCGCAGGCGGAGGTGTTCGAGGTCCTTGCGGGCGCCGAGGAACCATGCGGTACGGATCATGCGTCGGGCGTGGTCGCTGATGTCGAACTGGGCGAGTTCGGCGGCGAACATGAGCGGCCGGTCCAGAGCTCCCGTCGCGGTCTCCGCCCCCTTTGTGGCGTACTTGGCGATGTAGGCGGCGACGGCCCGTTCGGTCAGTTCCTGGCCGTCGTTGAAGTCGGCCGAGCGGATAGTGCGGACGTCGAGTTGGCGGCCGAAGGTGAAGGTGTGGGTGCGGCCGTCGATGACCGGGCCTTCCACGCGAACCTTGGCAGCGGCAGCCCGGATGGCGTCCGTGAGCAGCTCGGCGGTTGCCCATACCGGGGGCGAGGTGTCGCCGCCGCTGGGGCCGTCGATGCGGATGACAGCGTGGAAGTGGACCGCGCCGCGTTTCTGGTACTCGGCGACCTTGGCGAAGGACACGCGGGCGTGCTCGCGGAAGCGCCGCTGGGACAGGCCGGCGCGCTTGGCGACCTCTCGGCGCAGGTAGGTGGAGAAGCGCCGCCAGAGCGGCCCGGCGTGGGCGTTCCAGAGCACGGCGGCTTCGTAGTCGTAGGTGTCCGGGTCGAGCGGGGAGCCGAGTGCGTCGTCGTCCTGGTCGTGGTGGGTGCCGCAGCGGCAGGGGCGTCCGCTGGATGGGCGGTTGTGGACCGGGCCGAAGCTCGGCGCGGTGAAGGTGGCGAACACGCGCGGGTGAGCGGCGACGCGTTCGGGGACGCCCTTGCCACCGCGCAGGCCGGAGGTGATCAGGTGGAAGGTGTCCCGGCGGTAGACCTCCGCACAGGCAGCGCAGCGGGTCGTACGGCGGTTGTTGCAGCGGACGAGAAGCTGCCCGGCCGGGAGGCTGGACGAGTCGAGGCGATGAAGGACGTTACCGATCTCGCCGGTCCGGGTGTCTACGTCGTACTCGGTGCGGTGGCCGTCGAGGCGGACCGGGTTGGTGCAGCCGCCGAGTCCGGAGAGCTGGCGGAGGATACCCGGCAGCGTGCCCTGCGAGGCCAGGTTCACGAGTTCCGGAAGTGGGGCCGGAGTGGTGCGGGTGAGGATGGCGATTCCCTTCTGACTGGCTCGGTTGGGAGGAAGGCGCCGGGGCGGCGAAATGCTTGGTCGTGTGCCGCCGCCCCGGAGGCCGACGCAGTTCAGCGGCGGTGGTGGTCGCGGAGCATGGAGCGCAGGACGACAGCGGCCACGGCAACGGAGATCGCCGTGACGGCGACGGCGGCCAGGAGCGCGGTGAGGACGACCCCGCCGACGACCAAGGCGACGACGGTCTTCTGATCGACGGAGACCGACGGGAGCGAGCGCCGTACAGGCGCCGGCGAGTCAGCCGGGGTGTGGGTGTGCGCGGGCGGCGGGGTCGGGCTGTCGGGGTACTTCGGGAGGAACACGGGCCGATCTCCTTATCTACTCGTCTAGGTGTGTGAGCCGTTTATGACGCTCACGCCAGAGCGCGTGCCGGACTCGATGGCGGGTGCGAGGAAGGTTCGGGAGAGCCAGAAGCCGAAGAGGGCGACCAGGACGACGATCCAGACGCGGACGCCGAGGAACCGGACTGCTCCCCAGGCGAAGAAGCCGAGGACGACGACAAGCGGCAGGCTGACGGTCACGAGGTGCAGGTCCTTTCAGCGAACGGGGCAGCGGTGGGTGCGGGCGGCCAGCTCGGCGGCGGCGCGGCTGTCGTAGTCGGTGGAGAAGCCGCAGCGCGGGGCGGTGCAGGCGGCGGTGTGCTTCTCCCGGCCCCGGCCGTCGTAAGAGGTGCCGACCTGGACGGGGCCGATGCGGCTGACGTGGCGGAAGCGCTTCGGTGCGGGCATGGTCAGTCCTCCTGTCGCGGGGTGGGGCGGGGGAAGTCGCGCAGGATCCGGGCGGCTTCTTCCGGATCGGGCGTGCGGTCGGCGGCTTCCTCGGCGAGGAGCCGGGCGAGTGCCGACCGGCCACTGACGGCCATCTCGCGGGCCGCTGAGAGGTAGTCGGCGGCCGTGTTGAAGCAGAAGAGCGGCATGGTCTCCCTTTGCTGGTTAGGTGAGTTGGGCGGCGATGGCTTCGGCCATGGGTGGCGGGACGCCGAGGCGTGCGCGCAGGGTCGGGGTGTCGATGGCCGTTCCAGTGCGGGTGCGGTGGTCGGCGGCGACTTTGCGGGCGTGCTCGACCAGGGCGGCCGGAACAGCGACCGGAGGCGGGGCCAACGGTGGGGCCGGTGCCGGATCGGCCGCCGGTGGCGTCGGGGGGTCTGGCGCCGGATCGGGCGCGTTCTCCTGCTCCTCGATGTCGTCAGGATCCTGTTGGTCCACGGCGTCACTGGTCGCGTCGTGCGCTGTCGGCGGCGAGTGGACCAGAAGCGTTCCGCCGAGGAAGGCGACCGCGGGCCAGCCCGCCACGAGGATGCGCAGCCACGCCGGTACGTGATCCAGGTCAAGCAGGCCGGCGGTGGCGACGTTCGCACCCAGGGACGCGGCGAGTGCGATCAGGAACCAGCACCACCCGGCCGCTTTCGCCTCTCCGGAGCGCAGTCGGCGCCAGGCGGCGACGAGCAACAGGTCAACGCTGATCGGGTAGGCCCACGCCTTCCACCCGTCCTGCCCGGCCGCCGAGGCGACATCGTGCAGGTGGGCGAAGGACAGCGCGGCGGCGATGACCGCCTGAACGAGCACCGCATCGACGCGGGCCAGGTGGGCGCGCATGCTGCGGCTCCTTCCGAATTCGGGCATGGGAGGGGTAGGGACGTGGCGTGAGGCGGTCACGCCGACCGGGGTTGAGTGGGGACGCGGGTCAGTCGGCCACTGGCCGGGGCCGCACAGCCAGTCCCGGTGCCTCGACGGGTCGTACGGGCACGTCGGGCCGGAAAGGCTTGAGCGCGGGCAGGTCGGGGACCAAGTGGGCCGACTCGCGGCAGGTCTCGGCAGCGTCGCCCAGCGACAGGTACGGCGTGCGGATGCGAGACCAACCGCCGGAGGTATCACCGGCCACGGCGAGGCCGGGCCGTTCGGGGGCAATGGCGCAGGCGGCCGTGACCGCTTCGGGTGCGATGTCGCCGAGCGCCATCTTCGCGGAGGCTTCGTCGTTGACTCGGTGGCAGACGCGGCCGGTCAACTGCGCCCGCAGCATGGTCGCGCCCTTGCCCAGCTCGGCACCGAAACGCTGGCCGCAGACCTCCAAGTAGATGCCGGCCGCGCGGCCGAGCTGGGCGAGGCGAATGAGCTGGGTGACCATCTCGTCCCGCCGTTCCTCGTCCTTCCTGGTGGCAACGAGGAAGAGTTCAGCCACCTCGTCCACGAACAGCACGATCGGGACCGGACGTTCGGACTCGGGCAGTCCCCAGACGTCCGAGGTGATTTCCTCGGCCGGAGTGTTCGGAGCGATGCCTTGCCGGGCCTTGATCAGGTCGTAGCGGTCCTCCATTTCCTTCACGAGCACGGGCAGCAGCTCGGCGGCCTGCTCCGGATCGGTCGCCAGCGCGGAGAGCCGGGAAGCGAACGGCGCCAGCTCCACACCGCGCTTGCAGTCGATGCCCACCAGGGCGACCGGCTGAGGGGCAAGGCCGGTGATCAGGTGCCGCAGGTACATGGACTTGCCTGACAGCGTTGCGCCGAGGGTGAGCTGGTGGGGAACGGTCCGGTAGTCGCGTATGAACGGCATGGCGTCCTCTCGCAGGGCCACGGGCACCTGAAGGAACTTGGCGTCCGCCTTGCGGGGCATCCGCACTTGCCGCAGCACATCGAAGCCGACCAGCCGCAGCTCAACTACACCGGGCTTGATCGTGGTCACGTACACGGCGTGGACGCCCCAGGCGTGCCGCAGCCGTTCGGCCGAGGCGGCGCAGTCGGCTGGTTCCTGCCCCGGAGCGAGCCGGAGACGGAGCCGCAGCCCGGTCGAGGTGGGCCGGATGATGCCCCGACGCGGCGGTACGGGACGGACCTCTCGGTGGGTGGTGGCCTTGACCGCCAGCATCCGCAGCCGGGAGGGGGCCACGGTCAGGCCGCAGGCTTCCATGACCGAGCCGTAGGAGCTGAGGAGCCGGGCCGTGGATATCGGCAGGCCGACCGTGGACCAGTACACCCCGGGATGGTTGGCCCGGGCGTAGGCGGCCCCACCGCCCAGCGCGGCGATAGGACCACCCACCTCCAGGAGCGTCGTCAGATCGGTCATCAGGCAGCGGCCCCGGTGGCGGCCGGGAACGCGGCCGGTGTCACGGCGGCGGCGCGGTAGGCGATGCCGTGGCGCTGTTGCCCGTTGAAGACGCTCTCCCACGGCCGGGCCACCAGACCCGGCAGCGAGACCGGTGCCCCGAGCGTCAGCCCCTCGGCCACTCCGCTCTCCGGAACGGTGACCTTGATCAGCGACGACTCACCGTCTTCCAGGTAGACGACTCCGAGCGTCATCAGGACCTCTCCGCTGGCGGCGTCCTTGGCGATCTCGCCCGTCTGCCGGTCGCGGACCTTGGGCTCGGGCGCCTCGGTCAGCAGGATCGTCGCGGCCGAGGTCTCTACACGGATGGTGCGCAAGACTTCTTCCCATCTACTCGTCTATACAAGATGCGGCGTTCGAACCCGATCTCTCGGGGACGGCAACCACCTTGCCACACAACTTGCCCACTCGTCTATACGAGTGAGCCTGTTGGGGTGTACGAGTTCAGAGAAGCCTCCCCGCGCACCACCACCGGTCAGGCGCTCACGTCGCCGGGAGCTGGTACGACAGGACATACGCATCGGCCGCCATGACCGTGTCGCAGACCTCCACGGCCCGCCCCTCACCGTCGAACGCGGTCCGGATCAGGTGAATGACCGGCACGCCGGAGGCCAGCCGCAGTGTCCGGACCTCATCAGGCGAGGGCATCCGGGCACGGATCTCTTCCTCGAAGTGGTCGAGGCGGTGGCCCAGCTCCTCAAGCCGGGCGTAGATGCCACCGGGCCCGGGGTTGGGCTCGGCGATCGGTGTGCCCCGCGCGATGTCGAGCGGCAGATACGAGGTGGCGAACTCCACCGGCCGCCCGTCCAGCAGATACCGGCGACGCCGGGCCAGCACCCGCCGCACGGACCCGAGCCGGGTGGAGACGTCCTGACTGGCCTTCTCCTCCTTGACCTCCAGGCTGTCCACCTGCGGGTGACTGCCGGCGGCGTCGGCCTCGACGATGAACGCGGACTTCCCCTGCTCGCGGTGGCGCCGGGCGAACCGGTCGGAGGCGAGCCGCCGTACAGGCGGTCGTGGTCGCACGAAGACGCCCTTGCCGTGCTCGGCGTGCACCAGGCCCTCGCCCTGGAGGACGGAGAAGGAGTTTCGAACCGTCATACGGGAAACCCCGTAATGCTCGACGAGTTCGGCCTCGGAGGGCAGCTTTTCGCCCTCCTTGAATCGCCCACGGTCGATGGCCTCGCGCAGCTGGTCGGCGATCTGCCGAAAGACCGCACGATCGCTCGTGGGGTCGAGATCGCCGAGGAGGCCGGAGGAAAGAGACGGCACGTGTACTCCTTTAGGTATCTAGACGAGTGGGCGAGCTTTGTTGCTACGGTGGAGAGCCTAGCCATCCGAGAGGGCAGAGGAACGTGAGCACCGACCGCCCGCACTCCGTGAGCGTCGCCGGAGTCATCGTCGACGACCAGGGCCGCGCCCTCTTGATCAAGCGCCGCGACAACGGCCACTGGGAACCCCCGGGCGGCGTCCTCGAACGCGAGGAAACCATCCCCGAGGCCCTCCAGCGCGAAGTCCTCGAAGAAACCGGCATCAAGATCGCGCTTCCCGCGACCCTGACCGGCATCTACAAGAACATGAAGGGCTTGATCGTCTCCATGGTCTTCCGCTGTGAGGCCGCCGACGGCACGCCCACCACCGGGGACGAGACCCGCGCACTGCGCTGGGCCACCCGCGAAGAAGTCATCGAACTCGCCGACGAGGCATACGCGATCCGCGTCCTGGACGCATTGGACGCGGTATCCCCGCCGGCCATCCGCGCCCACGACGGCGTGAAACTCGTCTAGCCCGAACCCGCTGCACATGGCGGCCTACCAGCACGAAGGAACTTGTATGCACGAGTATACGAGCACCGCCCGGGTCTGGGGACTCACTTGCCCAGGATTTCCGGAAGAGGTCAGCCGGGCTCGCCGCTGGACGCGGGACATCCTGCGCGGATCTCCCTTGGCCGATGACGCCGAACTGATCGTGAGCGAGCTGAGCGCGAACGCGATCCTCCACACGGCGAGCGGCGGGCTGGGCAGCTTCCACCTGGCCCTCGCGGTCTCCCCCAAGGTGGTCGCCCTGTCGGTCACCGACGAGGGAGGAACGGGCACCGCCCCGAAGGTCGAGCAGCCGAGCGAGGACGCGGTACACGGCCGCGGCTTGGGCATGGTCAGCGTCATCGCACATCGGGTCGTCGTCCACGGCAGCCACAGCGGCTACACCGTCACCGCCGAACTCTTCACGGACACCCAGCCCGGAGGACACCCGTGCTGATGGACAAGCCCCAGCGGGGCTTCTGGTGCGAGTGCTGGACGCAAGACGTCAACGACGAGACGGGGTGGCCGGCACTCCGGGCATCCTTCGACGCGTACTCGGCACCACAGGCAGACAGATGGGTAGCAGTCGCCCTGCGCACGATCTCACCAGCACTAGACCCGGAAGCCTCCGACGAAGCCTGGGCCTGGCTCTACGACGGCCGCATCGACACGCGACGAGCCCTCTTACGCATGGAACCCTGCACGGTCTCTCTGACCCACGCCAGCACCCGCATCACATGGACGATCCGACCAGTGGTCTTCCTACCGCTGGCCCACCGCCAAGGTGTCGAACTCCCAGCCTGCGCATACGACTTCACGCCCCGCGCCACGGTGTCTAGTCCCAGGTGATGTTTGACGTTCTGGTCCCAGCTGATGCTCGACGGTGGGCCTAGACACGCCCACGCCACGGACTGAGTTACAACTTTCTCTACTGGTTCAAGGGCGGCTCGCTCCGCTCACCGCGCGCGGCCCGGCCCCCGGCCGGGCCTGCGCTCCTGTCTCCGCCCCGCTCCAGCCCGGCCGGCGCCCGTGCCGCGCGCACAGCAATCAGCCGCTTGCCGCCATGAGGGGCACGTCGCGGCTGGGGCGGTCGGCTGCAACAAGTGCAATCGGGCACATACGGTTGCTGCGACCTGCCATGATTGCTCCATGAGTGACAGGACGTCAGATTTGCGTCTCACCGTGACCATCGGTCCGGGAGCTATCACCGACGAAACAGCCATCAGCAGCCTTCGCAATGAACTACTTGAAGTTCGTGGTCTTCTCGGGGTGCACCCCGCAAACGCCACGGCTGAGCACTCCGGTCCGGGAACGCCAAAGTCGCCCATGACTCTCGGCCTTGTCGGCCTGACGCTCACCGCTGCCCCTTTCGCCCTTAGGCAGGCTACAACCGTCATCACGGCGTGGCTGGAGAGGCAAAAGGCAAGGACAATCATTCTCGAAGTCGACGGAGAACGTCTTGAAGTGACCGCACCCACGAGCAAGGATCAAGAGGCCGCTCTGGAGTTCTTCATTCAACGTCATAGCACCTCCGCCTCGAACTCCACGCAGGGAAACGAGTAGCCTGGGGCATAAATGAAGAAAAAGGCGCTCCTCATATCATGCGGCACATACAACGATTCGAACCTTCATCCCCTTCCGTCATCCGTACCCGACAGCGCCAGGTTTGCCGATCTCCTGGAAAGGCCGAATCTGGGCGGGTTTGACGTACGCATCGTCAATGATGGCACTCTAGTAACAGTCCAACGAGAGATTCATGAACTTCTACACCTAGCCGCAACTGATGACTTGGTCCTGATTTATCTCTCAAGTCATGGCTTGAAGGATATGTTCGGCCGCTTCTATTTGGCCTTGCCGGATACCGACCTTTCAGCTCTACCAGCAACCTCGCTGTCTGGAAGATACATACGAGAGCAGATCAATGATACGCAAGCAAGAAAACTCGTGATTATCCTAGACAGCTGCTTTTCGGGCGCCTTTGGCCGTGAACTCATGGCCAAGTCGATTTCGCTCTCCGAGGGCACTCCAGATGAGTTCAAAGATGAGTTCATGGAGGGCACCGGGCACGCTATATTGGCTGCGAGTTCCCCCATTCAATACGCTTTGGAGGATGGCAGTAACAATAGTCCCACTTCTGTCTTCACACGAGCAATATGCGACGGCATTGCGACTGGCGCTGCAGACGTGGATGCAGACGGCTGGATTTCCCTCAGCGACCTATTTGAGTACTCGTCAAAAGAAGTAAGCGCACGATATCCGCTACAAACGCCACAGATGAGCTGTTTCGGTATAGATCGAGACCTAAAGCTCATGCGCGCCCCCTCTCAGCCGACAACGTACGCAGATTTTGATGCAGACATCGAGGAAGCATCCAAGAGCATTCATCCGGAGCTTCGGATTGCTGCTGCTACCGTCCTCGGAAAGATCACCCACAGTCAAAATCGAGAACGCGCCTCATCCGCCCTTAGAAAGTTGAGAAAACTAAGAAATGACTTCCATCCAGACGTCAGAGAGGCAATTGAGCTACATATAGCTGTTGCACCGAAGAGGCCGAGACGCAGGCTCCCAATACAAACTCCAGAGAACAAACAAGTCCACAGCTCTGCGTGGGTGGAGGTGTCCGCTCAAGGTCTCTCAAAGGCATCACAGGTGGTTCCCTATTTCATCGATACATCTGACGTTCACCCGATACTCGCCTACGTTCATTTTCAATCAGACGATCAATGTTTGAGAATGTGGGCATCAGACCGGTACAGGGTAGACCTTTGGCGCCTTCCGATCGCATCTAAAGGTGAAGACTTCGAAATATCCATCCTAGGTTCGGACGTTTACTCTCTCAAAGCTTTCACCGGGACCGACAAGGTGCGCATGGAAGTTGGGGAAGTATTCTCAGAATTTGAGTGCCGAGAAAAAATGCTGGCAATGAATTCGACTAGACCCAAGGAGCTCCCTGCCTACTTGGGTCTGATACCAAGCAATTCGTCTGGCGTCGCCCACTTCGCCCGCGCACCGTTCTTGGACGCAGTAGAAAAGGCCACCACTGCAACTAAGACACGCAATACACCCGTGACTTTGAACCTCGGGAAATCGCCAGGAGGAAGCGTCGAGATCGGCTTCTCCGGCGACGATGCAGTCTTGGAATCTGTCCCCATGGAACTGGTTGGCGATCCAATCAAAATCGCCTTCGCTCCGCGTTTTCTGATAGCCGCCCTTGGTTCATTTGCAACTAAGACAGTGAAAATGGCCGTGACGCACCCGAATAAGCCGGCGATTTTTACTGCGGATGATGAGCCAGAGCACATGCATCTACTAATGCCCGTGCGACTTGATAGGGGAACAGGAAATCAGGGTGAAAGCGGCTCAGCCTGAGAGACGGCGACCGGGGCGTTACGCCAGGTAATTGCCCGAGCAGGCCTCGAATGGTCGCAACTTCCCAGGCTGAGGGCTCAGGCATGTCAGCACGTGCCAGCCGTCGTGGCTTGCTCTCGTTGACGGCACTTTCAACGTGGTGAAGGCCGGTGGGGGTGCAACGAGGCATACGCGCGCCTAGTCGGTCGACGCACCCACCATCGTGGCTGACTGTCGTCGGCTGAGCCTCGTGCCACAACCGTGCCAGACGCAGGGGTCAGTAACGGTCAACACCGGTGCCCCACAGTCGCGTAGGCGCCACCTTCCTCGGCCGATAAAGCCGCAGCTCAAGCCCCAACTCACCCAGCCTCTCTCCTTAAAGAGGGCGTCGCAGCTTCGACGCGCCGACAACCGACACCCTCACGCGGTTGAGGGAGCGGGACCAGGCCTTGCTGGTTCCTGCTCTTCGCCGTTGATGGGCACCGACCGCGATAGGCCTGCAACCCAGTGTGGTCGATCACCCCCCACGGTGCTCAGGACACAGCTAGCGTGCGGTCATATGAGCGACGCGAGCCGAGTTGGCACCACATTTCCGCTGGTATGCCCCCATTGTGAGAAGCCCACGCTGGCCAAGGTGACCAGCGAGGCTCGAGGGGGCGGTGAACACGAACCGCCGTACCTTCTAGAGCTGGCCGAGTGTGGCAACTGCTTCGACCCCTTCCTGATGATGGAAGAGGACTACGGCCAGGGCTGGGATGGAGACCCTCTGGCCGTTTGGCCTAGGCAGCAGAGGCCCTTGAGCCTGAACGTGCCCGCGGCTATGCGGCGCGAACATGAAGAGGCACGACAGTGCTTCTCAGCCAAGGCGTACACGGCTACGGCGGTCATGGTCCGCCGGACCCTTGAGGGCGTGTGTCTGGACCAAGGCATGTCTGGCGCGGTGGGCCGGCCGAAGCCGCTGTTCAAGATGCTTGAGCAGATGAGGGACGAGGGGAAGATCGACGGGCAGCTCTTCGAATGGGCTCAAGAACTGCGAGTTCTTGGCAACCAGGGTGCTCACTTCACCGGGACCTCAGTGAGTCGTGAGGACGCAGCCGACGGCCTGGCACTCGCCGAGGCCCTACTCGACTACCTATATGTCTTTTCAGCCCAATTTGAAGCATTCAAGGCACGGCGGGCCGAAGCCAAGGCCAAGGCCAAGGAAGGCGAGTCCTCACCTGCCTAAGCCCGCCGTAAGCGACACGGTTGGACTCCTAGGGGCGGGCTCACCCTTGACTGGTGCCACCGGCTCCTTGCTTCTCGTCCAAGCGCCGCCCAGAAGACGGCAGCAGTGAGTGTCTAACTGCGTGACAACGCATACGAACAACTGCGGACGAGCACGGACGTCCAGAGACCATCAACCCAGGTAAGGAGCGTACAAGCCCAGGGCAACAACGCTACCCAAGTTGCTTCGGGACGAAGAAGTCAGAGGAGCGGTGCTGTAGCGGGTAGGTTGCCCGTGCTGGTTCAGGACGCTGCGGGACGCGGGGGCAAGCACGTGGACGAAGACGAGATCAGGCGCGCGGTGGCACGGGGCATGCGTGACTACGAGAGGTCTCGACCGAAGCCCAAGGGAATCATCGCTGAGACGGAGAGTGCGGTAGGCGGCTGCGTGGCGATGTTCCTGATCGCCCTTGTGATTCTGGGTGTCGTTGCCGCCTGCAATAGGTGACGTCCGGGTGAGGCCTGCGCCGGCGTATCCGGCGGCAGTGACGGCAACGCTGACGGCAACGGCTGCGGACGGCTGCAGCGCTCGGCGACCCGACATGGCAGAGGCACGGGAAGGCCAGGCCGTCCCACCACGGCGTGCGCGCATCTTCTAAGCGCTTGGCCACAGGTTCGAGTCCTGCCGGGGGCGCAAGTCTCCGCCCTCCCGTTCGGGAGGGCTTTTTGCCAGTCAGGGTCCATGCAACGACATGGTGAAGCCCCGGACGCCCTCCTGATCTTGTCGAGCCCCCGCGGTACTGGCGAGATCCGGATCTGGCGGCCCGGATCTGATCTATGTTGACAACATGACAAGGAGTCACCTTCCCCTCGTTGCAACGCTTCTGGCTTGCCTCACGCTATCCGCTTGCTCCGCAGACAAGGCGCCGCCGGCCCCCGCTGGGGTGCCGTCAGCGAGCGGAACCGGCAAAGCAAGGCCGTCCAAGGACAACACCTACCTGCCGCTGACCAAGCAGCTCAGCCGGGGGGAACTCACACAGGCGATTCCCGACGCTGAGGACCTGGTCCCCGGCTACCTTCCCGGCAGTCTGCACAAGCGCATGCCGGGCGAGCCCGACGACTGTGCTCCGCTGGACACCCCAGCGCCGGCCGGTTGGCAGCGAGCGGGTAGCGGCGATTACGACTATCAGGGATCGACCGTCTCGCGAGGCATTGATCTGGACGTCTGCCAGTTCGACAATGTCGCGCACGCGAAGGCGGCGTACGACCAGTGGCCGGACACGGATGAAACGGCCCCCATCGCGACCGGTCGAGTCGGAGAGGAGTCGGTCTTCCTGGCGCACAGCGGATCGAGTGGCACGGTCTACGGCTACAGCAGGTCCGGCACCGTCATCGCCCGAGTCACAGTGGAGGACGCGGGCGCGGATCCCACAGACGCCCATGACGTGCTGGCTGCCACTATCAAACGACTCCAGCAGGTCCAGGCAGGCCAGCGGGCCACAGCGACGGCGCCCGAGATAGCCGCAATGGAACAAAGCCAGCGCTAGTGGCCCCTTGGTACTGTGATCAACACGTAGCGTTGATCACTGGGGGCCAGCCGTAATGCGAACGGTCGCAATCACTGCCTGTTTACTCACGGTGCTTTTCAGCACGTCGGCGTGCTCGGCAAGTAGAAGTGAGTCAGGGCCAGCGTCTAGCGCCTCGCCCAGCGGTACCACCGCTACCAAGAACGTGGATCCTACCGGGCGTACAGTGGGAGATACCGTCACCCTCAGTGACGCAGACGGTAAGTCCCTCCAGGTCACGCTCACCGGAGTTGCCTACCGGGACGCTCTTGCCAAGGACAAGACTGCCAGCGTGCAGGGCAAGTATGCCGTCGCTCTCGCTTTCACGATGAAGTCGGCATCCGGTGGCACACTCGGTGAACAGACCGGCAACATGATCAAGTGGCAGGGTGACGGGGCCCAGGTCGAGGAGTGGGATTACACAAACGCTCCATGGCAAGGGTGTATTGACGACTACTTCATTTATGCCGACCTAGAGCCGGGCAAGGCGTACAAGGCGATCACGGATATCAATCCACCCTCCAAGGGCGGCACTGTGATCATCACTGACGAGTGGGGCGGAGTTGCCCGCTGGAACCTTCCCGAGGCGGACACCGGGAAGGGCACAGAACCGGCTACGAAGTTCACCACTCAGGATTGTCGCTGAGCTCGTCTGTGAGCAGGGTGCAATCGAGGTCGCCAGATGGTTGCTGGCTTCTGGGAAGGCGTCGTTGGCGGGGCTTGTTTCGCCTTGATGACGGGTGCAGCAGTGCCGGGCTGAGTCCGGCGTTCGCGTGGCGGGCTGACATCCACCACTGACATCAACAGTGGCGGATGTCAGCGGTCCTGCGTAGCTGCCCGGAGACGATGTAACCGCCTGGCTTCGGGTGTGAGCCGCGGATGGATCGAACTCCTAAAGCGGGTGTCGCAGGTTCGAATCCTGCCGGGGGCACAGGAAAAGGGCCAGCTCAGGAGGGTTTTCTCCCAGGCTGGCCCTTCTTCGTTTCCCGCCCCGTGCCACAGGCGTGCCACATCATCCGGCAGAGGGCTCGCCGCCGGGCAACCACTTCAGGGCGACCACCACATCCGTCCCAAATCCGCCACAGGTCACTCTGCGTCCACCGGCTGCTCCGAGATTGCGCGACGCCATCGATAGGCCTTCTGCCGGCAGTACCTCCAAGGTCACCTGGATCAGTCCGGATGGCGCCACCTGCCGTCTGGACACACCCGACGAGGTTGACTGAGTCGAGCCCGTCACCGCCCGGCAGCGGTCTGGCTGGCCCTCCATTCAGGAGCCTCGGGCGTGTCCTGGAACTCCAGGAGGTGCTGTCCGGCGAGCCGCTGCAGGGCGGCGCGTACGTCTGCCGGTGTGACGTAGAAGAACTCCCGGCGTAGGTTCACCCGGTTGACGCGGCGGGACTCGAACTCCTGGTGCAGGCGGCGTTCCAGGCCGACGGCGTCCTCACTGAAGATCAGGGCGTGTACGTCGAACCGGAAGGGGACGGACGCGTCCCCGAGTTCGATGACGCGGTCCATGGGATCGAGGCGCCGGGTCATACCGATCTTGACCATGCGTTCGCCGAACGCTCCGACGTTGGAGATGACGTAGACGTATCCGGCCCGGATGTTGGCCTCGCGGGCCTCGACCGCCTCCAGTTCGGCGACCAACTCGACAAGTTTCCCTTCGAGTTCGGCGATGGCGGCCTCATCGCCGGTGCCGGAGCGCAGGCGGCGCAGGGCGCCCTCGTAGTGGCTGCGCTCCTTCTCCAGCCGCTGCCGCTCGCGCTCGATCTCGCGCTGCATGCGCTCCTCCTCGCGCTGCTGGGCTCGAAGCTCTCGCTGCTCCTCCCGCTCGGTCTCCTTCCTCACCAGGTAGTCCGCCGTCAGTTCCAACTCCTGGACCCGCAACTGGTGGTAGTCATCGCCGATGCGGATCTGCATGGTGGCGCCGAGCCGGGCGATCGACTCCCGCGTCTTGCCGAGCCGGTCGATCAACGAGTCGAGCCGGTGCGGCTTCATGCCGCGCACTGCGTTGTCCGCCTCGGCGTTGTACGCGCGCAGCATCAGCTTGGAGAAGTCACGGACCATCTTGCGGCCCTTGGCAGCTGAGCCGTCCACCATCCAGTACTGGTTGCCGAGCACTGCCCGATCGTCCCTCGCCAACTGCTTGTAGCGGGCCTTGAGACTGTCGAGCCGGTCCTTGTAGGCGAGCGCGTCGGCGAGCGGATGGCGGTACTCGTAAATGCCGGCCTCTTGCAGCATCCGCGTCTCATCAGTGAGCACCAGATCTCGGCGCGCGGCCGTGAGGCGCTGTTCGGCCTCCGCCGTCTGGCGAGCCATGTCGTCGGCTTGGCGGCGCACGTCAACCAGGGACTGCGCGGCGCTCTCGGCGGCGTGCTCTATCTTCTCGTCGAGGAGAGCGTCGATCCGTCCGATCTCTTGGAGCTTCTCCTCATGCGCGCGGCGCAGTCGCTGCTGCTCGGCGGCTATCTGAGCGCTGTCGGCTCCGATGAGACGACTCAATTGCTCCGTCAGGTGACGGTTGTCTTCCTGTAGTCCGCGTACCTGTGTTTCCATCAGCGCCAGCTCGCCCGCCAGACGCGCCGCCTCGGACTCCGCTTGCTTACGGCGCCGGCCGAACAGACCCCCACCTGTGGCCGGGACCGTCGCCTGGGGACTGTGGGGGGACTGCTGAGGAACGGGTGCGCTCGGCTGCGGTGCGGCCCCTTCCGGGATCCAGATCTGCCAGCCTGGGGGTGTGGGCCATGCGGGATCCGGTTCCCAGCCCGGTGGCGGGCTCCACCCCTCCGGCGGGGCGGGCCAGGTGGGCGGCGGGTTGAACCGGTAGGTCATGGGGCAACGACTCCTGTCGCGAGGGCGAGAGACGGCCGGCGTAACCCCGATGCCGTCCGGCAGCCAGCGGGCCGAGTCGAACGTACTCGGCCTTGTGGACCTTCGTCCTGCCATCTCCTGTTTTTGGCCCTCCTGGCAGCAGATCCGACGAGGTGAGTAAGCCGCAGGGAGCCGTTAGACTCCGGTCGCTGTCAGGACGGCCCTCCGCCGGCAGCGAAGTGCCCTTCGTCTCGAGGGACCGGTCCGGCGCCCCCGGGCACGGCCGACCGCCCCTGACGCACCGGGTGAAGGTGGGGCGAAGGTGCCCACCCCTCTGTCCGCGGACAAGTTCCTGTCCGTTCTCAAGAACGCACAGGCGTTGTCGAACACGGATCCTGGCGCACCCACAACCGCGACCAGCACGACAACTGGGGCCCGTGAACGGGGTGATGATCCACCACCCGGGCGCGTGCTCCTCCGCGTCTTGTGCCTCCCCCTGGCCACGCCGCGCGCGCCCGCGACCTGTGACACGAGGTCGACCCCCTGCAGTCGGCCCGGAACGGATTCAGCACACATGAGGCCGGGAAACCCTGGGAACCTGCAAGAACCACCGAGACATGTTTCTCCAGGTCAAACGCGGCCATGGCGGAGTTTCCCCAGGTCACGACCTTGATCAGAGAAAACTCCTAAAGCGGGTGTCCGGCGCGCTTACCGACCCCACACCTGCTGGAACTCATCGACTGTGATGGCTTCCAGCGGGTCTTCCTCAGGATCGATCGCTTGGTCTGTCAGGCCACCGTGCGCGTCCTCAAGGTGCTCCCAGCTGTACCGGTGGAGTTGGCCGGCCGAAGTGAGCTCGGCTTGCTTGATGACGATCAACTCGCCGCGGTCGGCTACGGCCTCGATGTACCAGAGGCCGCCTTCCTCGTCAGCGTGTCGAAAGTGGTGTCGCAGGGTGGCGCCTTCGTCGAGTGCTCGGTAGTACGCCGTGGTCTCTGCCGCGATGCGCTCCAGGTCAGCCACGAGACCATCGTGCCAGAGCGCCCATACGGTTGCCCCGTTCTGACGTCCACGAGTGACATCAACGGCGCCGGACGCCATGCAGTCCTAGGCGGTCTGACATGGCCAGCGTGGCTGGGTGGTGCCTCGGCAATGCCGAGGAGCGATCGAACTCCTAAAGCGGGTTTCGCAGGTTCGAATCCTGTCGGGGGCACAGCCATATCGGACTCTCGTAGGTGCCCCTCGATTTCATGGCCGACGGCCCGCCTGACAGCGGCTCAGGCAGCGTGCGGGGTGAAGGTGACATGCGAGTCGTCTTCGTCGGTGATCAGGTTCGGCGTGCCCTCCAGGGCCTTAGCCAAGCGCCCCGGCAACGGCAGAGTAGGCACGGTGTCGACGCAGCTGGAGACCAGCGGCTACCGACTGCTGACCGGCGAGGAACTGAGTGTCCATCCGGCACACCTGAGGCTGCGTCATCCCAGCCCGCTCTGCCAGGTCCGCCTGGGACAGGCCGAGCTCGGTCCGACGGTTGTGGACCGCCTGCCCGAGATCGCCGGCCAGCCGCGCGTCGACGTACTGCTGGTCGTACTCCACCGCCTCACCCGCAAGCTGCCGGGCCCGGCGCGTCCTCCACGTGCTGTGATTCATCAGCTCTCCTTGCGCCGCTCGTACGTGTGCTGGGCATGGCCATGCTCGGCCTCGCAGACCTTCTGGGCCTGATGCGCCCGCTCGACTTCCGCCGCTTCACGCATCCTCGTCTTACGGAAGACCGTCAGCAGCACGACCCGTTGTCCTGGCGCAAGCCAGTACGGGATGCGTACGGCTTCGCCGTCCAACTCAAAGCGGAGCTCACGTAGCTCGCCACGCAGGTGCCAGCGAGTACGGCTCGCCGAGGGGCGTCGACTCGTCCAGCAGTCGGTCCGTCTTGTCCTCGACCCGCCGGTAGAGGCGGAGCGGAAAGGCCGCCTTGGCCCGCGACGTCACATGCGAGGGCTCCGATGGTCCGGGCCAAGGACCTGCAAGCTCCGATCAGATGGCCGCAGGTCTCGGCAGCCGGTGATCAGTCGTGGCTGTGCAGCAGCGCAGCGCGTCATCATGAAACATGGGGATTGATCTGGAGCTGCACGCGTCACGGCCGGCACGCAACAACTGGCGCAAGTCCCGCGCAACGCTGCTGCGGAGCTCCTACGGGCACGGCGACGCGCTGGCCGATGCACTCGGCTCGCTCCAGCTCCTCGGAGTACCCGGAAGGCTCACCGCCGTCGATCCGTACGGGGACACGTTGATGAACGAGCAAGAGGCCGCGACCGCCCTCCAGGAGATCCACGGCCTGAGGGGAAGTTGCGCTGATGAGCGTCAACTCGCTGCGCTGGACGATCTCACAGCGATGCTGGAACAGTGCGCGGCTACCCCAGGCAGCTACTTGTGGTTCGCAGGCGACTGAGGCTCCGACCAACTTGCCGTGTGAGTGTCTAACTGCGTGACAACGCCGACGAACAGCGGCGGACAACCGCGCACACCCCCTGCGGACCATCGCAGCAGGCGTGAGCCGCACGGCCCTGAGGTCTAGGGCCCACCCAAGTTGGCCTCGGGACGAAGTCGCAGGTTCGAATTCTGCCGAGGCCACAGAAGGAAGGGGTAGCACTCCAGCCGTAGATCGTGATCTCGATGGTGAGTGGCGCCTCTCCGCCTACCCGATTTCACGGAGACGGAGGGCGGCCCTTATCTCGTTGAGCTTCGCGGTTGTCGCCGGGGTCCGTGCCCTCGCCTGTTCACCGAGACGGAGGGCGTCCTCAATCTCGTTGAGCTTCGCGGAGGACAGGACGCCCGCCCGCTCGATCAGGTCGTCCTGGGACACGGTGGTCAGCCACGTGCAGGGGGTAAAGCCCGGGCGCGGGAACGCGAAGCGCAGCACGCCTTCAAAGGGCAGTCCTTCCATGGCACCTACTTGCACTTCGACGCCCAGACCGCTGATGTCGACGCCCGCAGGAGTGACGACCTGCATCGCCCGGATCCTGGACACGTCGTCTGCCGCCAGCAGTACGACCAGCCGCCGCTCGTCGAACTCCACCCACCAGACTTCGCCACGTTGCACATGTCCTCCTGACTCAGGACGGCAGGCGGAACTGCGCGACCCTGACGCGTTGTGGAGACGGGTGCGGCCGCCACCGTTGATCATCGTGAGTTGTGGACTGACGAAGAGACGGTGGCCCCAGGTCACAGCATAGAACCCGCCCGTTGGCGGGACGCGTTCGAGGACCTGATGGGCCGGATCGCGGGGTGCTTCGCCCGGGTCGAACCCGGGCGCAGGGCGGCGCGGTTGGTGCTCGGTCTATTGGCCGACCCGCAGCGCGCGATCTGCTGGACCATCGCCGAGTGGGTTGGCGAGGCCACTCCGGACGGCATGCAGCACCTGTTGGGCTGGGCCAAGTGGAATGCCGATCAGGTCCGCGACGACGTGTGCGGCTATGTGGTGGAGCACCTGCACGACGACCGGGCGGTGCTGGTCGTCGACGAGACCGACCTCCTCATGTGGGCAAGAAGCAGGGCTGCCAACCCGCCCAGGCCGACGAGATCATCTCCCGCACCCCGAACCGCGCGCTCCAGCCCAGTTCGCGCAGGACGGAGTCGACCGAGGCCACCACCCGCGCCGGGTCGCCGGCACGGCGCTCCAGGACCGTGGGCTCGACCGGGCGCCCGGTCACCTCACCGATCAGCGTGATGATCTCCCGCACCGACACCCCGAGGCCGCGCCCGACGTTGAGGGTCAGCCGCGCGCCGGCGTCCGCGGTCAGCCGCCTCGCCGCCGCCACGTGAGCGGCGGCGAGGTCGGACACGTGGATGAAGTCCCGTACGCAGGTCCCGTCCGGAGTCGGGTAGTCCGCCCCGAACACTTCCGGCCGCCTGCCGAGCGCGAGCTGTTCGAACACCATCGGGATGAGGTTGGTCGCCTGCCGGTCGGCGAGCTCGGGGGTGCCCGCCCCGGCCACGTTGAAGTAGCGCAGGCTGACGTAGCCCGCCCCGGTCGCGTGCGCCACCGACCGCACCAGCCACTCCCCCGCCAGCTTCGTCTCGCCGTACGGGTTCACCGGGTGGCAGGGGGTCTCCTCGGTGATGTACTCGGTGGGCGGGCTGCCGTACACCGCGGCGCTGGACGAGAAGACGAACCGCTTCACGTCCGCCCTGCTCGCGGCGTCGAGGAGAACGCGCAGGCCCTCCACGTTCTCCCGGTAGTAGAACAGCGGATCACCGACCGACTCGGCGACCTGCTTCTTCGCGGCGAGGTGGATGACTCCGTCGACCCGGTGGTCGCGCAGCACCCCCTCCACGAGGTGGCCGTCGAGCACCGACCCGACCACGCAGGGCACGTCCGCCGGAAGCCGGTCCGCGAAGCCCGACGACAGGTCGTCGAGCACCACCGCGCCCATACCGGCTTCCCGCAGCGCCGCGACCACGTGCGCCCCTATGTACCCCGCACCGCCTGTGACCAGCCAGGTCATTTTCCGTACCTTCCCGAACTACGCCGTCGGTGTCTTCTCGGCCGCCGCGGCGGGCAGCCTCCAGCAGGCCGAGGCGAACAGCGACCAGCCTGCGACCGAGGCGATCGCGAAGACGAGGATCGAGTTCCACAGGCCGAACCGCTCGCCCATCAGGCCCCCGAGGAACGCGCCCAGCGGGAACGGCCCGTAGGTGAGCATCCGGTACGCCGCCGTCGCCCGGCCCAGGACCTCGGACGGGATCACCGACTGCCGGAACGCGACGACGTGGACGTTGTAGATGGTCAGACCGAACCCATAGACCGCGAAGGTCAGCGTCGCCGACACGAAGTTCCAGGGCGTGCTCCCGCCGGTCGGCAGCAGCAGCGTCGGCGCCACCGACGCGAAGCCCATGGCCAGGATCAGGACCCTGGGGAACCCGAAGCGGTTTCCGGCCCGCTTGGCCACCACCGCCCCGGCGAGCGAGGCGACGCTGCCGAGGGCGAGGACGAAGCCGACCCCGCCCGCGTCCATCCCCAGTTCCTTGACCGAGTAGACCAGGAACAACGTCAGGATGGCCTGCTCGCACAGGTTGAACCAGCCCGCCTGAAAGGTCAGCACCCGCAGGATCCGATGGCGCCACAGCAGTCCGAAGCTGGTGAGGATGTCGGCCAGACGGGGTCTGGCGGTCTCGTCCGCCGGCGTGCGCGGCGGCTCCCGGTGGCGGATCAGGAACATGGTCACGAACGCCGCCAGATAGGCCACGACGTTCGCCAGGATCGCGAACCACGCGCCGAGCGCCCTGATCAGCAGGCCGCCGACGCCGGGACCGCCGATCTGGGCCACGGAGTAGGAGCCCTGGAGCTTGCTGTTGGCGTCCACGAGGTGCTGCCGCGGCACCAGCGCCGGGAGATAGGCCAGGTAGGCGACGTCGAACACCGCGGTGCCCGAACCGACCAGGAACGCGATCACGCACAGTGCCGGGACGGACAGGGCCTCGACGAGGTGGAGCACCGGCACCATGGCGAGCGCCGTGACGCGCACGAGATTCGCCACCAGCAGGATGAGCCGGCGGTCGAACATGTCGATCAGCAGGCCGGCGAACGGCGTCACGCACAGCGCGGGCAGGTACTGCATCGCCGAGACGACACCGACCTGCGTCGCGCTCGCGCCCAGGCCCAGCACCAGCAGCGGGAGCGCCAGTTGGGTCACCTGGGCGCCGAACGCGGCGACCGTCTCCCCCGACCACAGCTTGAGGAAGTCGCGGTTGTGCCACAGGCTCCGGCCCGGTGTGGGGGGCTCGCTCGACGGCTGCGTCCGGTCTTCGGGTCCGCTCGTACCGCGCGGCTCGACGTGGGTGCTAGTCACCGCGGTAGACCTCCGCGCCCTGGTCGAGCTCGGCCAGGGCCGCGAGGACCTCGGCGCGGGTGCCCGCGAACAGCGCGTAGCCCACCCGGTCCTCCGGGCCGCGCGGCACCCGCGGCACCGTGCCCTCAGCCGCGAAGTAGCGCAGTTCGCGCAGGGTTCCCAGCAGCGGCGGCCTGCTCGCGCCGTCCAGCGTCACCCGGTGGCGGAACGGTGTCTCGCCGTTGCCGACGAAGAACCGGATGGCCGAGCACTGCGCGGGCGGCGTCCCCGGCGCTGTGCGCTCGCCCACCACAGCCGCGAGTTCCGCGGTGTTCAGGTTCCACCCGGTGGCCAGCTCCACCAACCGGGGGATCTGGTCGCCGGCGGGGCGTCCGGCGACCTCCATGAGGATCGGGCCCGTGTCGCTCATGCGGAACTCGGCATGGCACACGCCCGCCTCCATGCCGAGGGCCTCCAGCGCGCGGACCGTCGCGGCCGACAGCAGCTCGCGGTCCGCGTCCGGCACCGTCGCCGGCGACACATGGCCGACCTCGACGCAGTACGGCGGCCTGGTCAGGTGCTTCTCGGTGATCGCGATGATCTGCGTGTCCCCGGGCGCCCAGGTCACGGCCTCGACGCTGTACTCCGTGCCGACGACGTAGCGGTCCACCGCCACTCGCCCGCTCGCCGACAGCGCGGCGGCGGCCCGGAAGGCGTCGGCGAAGTCCCGCGGTTCGTCGACCACCTTGACGCCGCCGCTGCCGCCGTAGTCCGTCGGCTTGACCACGACCGGGAACCGGCCCTCGGCCAGCCGCTCGCCCTCCTCGACGGCACGGGCCACGCCGAGCTGGGGCGAGGGAACGCCCTGCTCACGCAGACGGTCGTGCATGAGGCCCTTGTCGCGGAAGACACCCGCCGGCATCCGGGTCGCCGCGACGCCGAGTTTGCGGGCGACCTCCCGGGCGACGTCGGTGGACAGCTCCTCCCAGCACAGGATCGCGTCCCACTCGAAGTCGGCCGAGCTCGCCGCCTCGAGCATCGAGTCGACCGAGAACCGGTCGCCCGCGCGCCACCAGTCGCACTGGTTGATCGGGACGCGGTGCGGCAGGTCGATGACACCGACGAAGTGCCCGGCGTCCCGCAGCGACTTGAGGCCGAACTCCTTGTTCTCGCCCAGACCGGCGATCAGCACCCTCATCACGACCCCGCCTTTCCGTCGAAGATCTCGAAACCCTGCTCCAGCTGCCGGTATGCCGATTCCGTCGAGCAGCGCAACAGGCCCGCGGCGTCGAGCTCCTTGACCCAGCGCCGGCCCGCCTCCAGGTCGCCGATCGTGGTGACCAGCTGCATGCGGTCGGTGTTGATGAAGCACCGGTTGGTCGGCTTGCGCGCGGTCACCCGCATGACGTCGGCGCCCTCGGGGTGCGCGGGCACCTCGACGCCGGGGATCTCGGTCGACGGCAGTTCTATCGCCACCGCGCGCGTGCGGACCTCGGGCAGCGGCTCGCCGAGCGCGGTCCCGGTGAACACCGCGTGCGGGTCGGTGCCGGTGCCGGTGAGCCCCAGGTCGGACAGGCCGCCCAGACGCGGGTTGATCTCCAGGACGACGATGTCGTCCCCGACCACGGCGAAGTCGATCTGCCACGGTCCGTACGGGGCGAAGTTCTCCTGGATGTCGGTCAGGAACGCCTCCAGCCGCGCGGTGGCGCCCTCCGGGAGGGTGTACGGAGCGACGCGCGCCCGCAGTGATGGGTCGAGGCCGGCGTCCAGGGGGCCCATGGACACCACCGGCCAGCGCATGAGCTCACCGCCCGCGCTGATCAGCTCGATGCCGGTCTCGACGCCCTGCTTGAAGCTCTGCACGATCGTGGGGAACGCCAGGCCCGCCGCGAGCACCGCCTCGAGTTCCTCGGCCGACGCCGCGTAGAACCGGCCGTCGCCCGCCTGTGCCTGGGCCTCCTTGATCACGAGCGGGAAGCCCAGCTCCCGGGCGGCGTCGGCGACCGCGCCGGCGTCCGCGCAGACCGCGCCCGCCGGGACGGGCCAGCCGCGCTCCACGCCGGTTTCGTGCAGCTTGACCTTGTCGCAGGCCACCTCGGCGAACGCGGCTGAGTGCGCGACGAACCGGCCGTCCCAGCGGGCGGCGGCCTGTCCGTAGACGATGGGGAGCTGCTCCTGGCCGTGGGCGTACGGGTTGGCGATGGCGACGTCGGGCCGCTCGGCCTCCAGCACCCGGACCACGTCGTCCGCGGTCCAGTCCAGGCTCAGCAGCTTGACCTCCACCCCTTCGTCGTCGAACTCGAGGGCCGAGTCGAACTCGATGGCCGAGTAGACGACGAAGTCCGTGTAGCCGCGGTCGCGCAGGACGGGCAGGAAGCGGGCGATCTTGTACTCGCCGAAGATCAGGGCCTTCTTCACGTTTCTCTCCATTCGTGGTGCAAGGGGGTGGTGGATGGTGGTGGTTGAGGCTCAGACGCCCAGGGGTTCGCCGACGACGGTGGTGCTGTCGGCCAGCGCCAGCAGCCGCGCGTCGATCTCGGCGATGTCGGCGCCGGTGGCGATGACGTAGCCGGCCCGGCCGAGGAACTGCCGGGGCGGCAGCCGGAGTTCGGTCCCCGGCTCGCTTACCCGCCGCACCTCGTGCACCCAGGGCTCGTCGGCGAGCGCGGCCGGCACCTCGATGTCGTCGAACGTCAGGTCGGCACCCGGGTACAGGAAGCGGATGCCGACCAGGCGGTCCGGCTCCGGGATCGGGTCCGGTTCGCGGCCGGTGGCGACCGCGCCGAGGACGCCGCCGATGGACAGCCCTGGAATCGCGATCTCGGCCAGGCGCGGGATGAGGTCGCCGCCGAGCCTGCCGTTGACCTCAACCACCTTGGGCCCGTCGGCGGTGAGCATCAGTTCGGTGTGGGTGACCGCGCGGTCGACACCGAGGGCCCGGTTCGCGGCGACCACCACGTCGCGGACCGCGGCCTCGGTCCCGCTGTCGAGGACCTTGCCGACGACGTGCGCCACCTCTTCGAAGAACGGCGGGTAGTCGGTGCGTTTCGCCGAGATCGAGAAGGGCTCGACCCGGCCGTCGAGCACCCAGCTGTCCACCGCGATCTCCGGGCCGGACAGGAACTCCTCGATCAGGACGAGTCCGTCGCCGATGGACGGGCTCTCCGCGCCGCGGACGACCTCGAAGGTCTCGCGCAGCTCGGCCTCGCTGTGAACGATCGTGACGGCGATGCTCGCGGCCTGGCCACGGGGTTTCACCACCACGGGATAGCCGATCTCGTCGGCGGCGGCGACCGCTTCGGCCACGGAGGCCGCCAGGTGGAACCGCGCCGACGGGACGCCCTCCTCCTGGAACCGCGCGCGCTGCATCGCCTTGTCGCGGCACGACCGCGCCGCCCCGGTCGGCATGGACCGCACGCCCAGCCGCGCGCCGATCTCGGCGGCCTGCGCCACGAGCCACTCGTCCCAGGTGACGACGCCCACGATCCGGTTACGCGCCGCCAGGTCCTCGGCCGCGGCGAGGACCGCGGCCTCGTCCTGGAGGTCCGCCTCGCGGTACTCGGCCACGTACGGCAGCTCCCACTCCAGCGGGGATCGCGCGACGAGGACGACGCGGTACCGCTGCGCCAGCCCGCGCAGCGCGTACTCCCTGAAGTGCTGGAACCCCGTGCCGATGACGAGAACGCTTTCCTTCATGTGCCTGCTCCTTGTGGGGGTGGGGTTCGGCCGTCGGACACCGGGGCTCACCGGTAGGCCCGTTGCGCGTCGACGATCCGCCGGGCGGTGTCGTCCGGGGCGCCCTGCCGCTGGATCCAGGCCGCGGCGGCGGGGAACTGCACCGCGAGGGCGCAGAGCAGCCGGAGCTTGACCGGCGCGATGTTGATCTCGCCTCGGTCGCGTTCGACGGCCCGGATCACCGCCGCCGCGACCTGGTCCGGGGTGACGGTGCGCGCGCCGCGCGGCAGGGGCGCCCCGGTCCTGGCGAACATGCCGGCCTCACCGACGAAGCCCGGCTGGATCAGCGAGACCCCGACGCCCGCCTCGCGCAGGTCCAGCCGCAGGGCGTGGGCGAAGCCGCGCAGACCGAACTTCGACGCGGTGTACAGCGAGGAGTACGGGGTGGCGGCCTTCCCCGACATGGAGCCGACGAAGGCGAGGTGCCCCCGTCCCGCGCCGACCATCGCCGGGGCGATTAGCCGGGCCAGTACGGCCACCGAGCCCAGGTTCACCGCCAGGGCCCGGTCGACCTGCTCGGGCGTGTACTCGAGCAGGTCACCGCTGGCGGGCAGCGCCGCGTTCGCCACCAGAATGCTGGTGCCGGCGCAGCGTTCGGCGAGGTCGGTCACCTCGCGCGGGTCGGCGAGGTCGGCGGGCACCCATCGGGCACCGACCGCGGTGGCGAGCTCGCGCAGCGCGTCGGCGTCGCGGGCGGTCACGATCAGGTCGGCGCCCGCCTCGGTCAGGCGCTCGGCGAGCACCCGGCCGATGCCGCCGGTCGCACCGGTGAGGAGAACGGTCTCTCCGGCGATGTTCATCCTGTGGCTCCTGGGTGGGGAGGGTCGGCCCGCGGTCAGGGTGTGGCCCCGGCCGCGGCCTGCGGTTACCAGAGGTGGTGCACCTGGGCCCGGATCCGGCGGTCGTACAGCTCGCGCAGCCGGTCGAGGGTCTCCTCGGGCAGCGGTGCCATGGAGCCGACCGCCGCGTTGGCCCGTGCCTGGGCGAGAGAGGTGGCGCCCGGGATCACCGTGGTGACGCCGTCCTGCTGGGTGACCCAGCGCAGGGCGAGCTGCGCGGCCGTGAGGCCGTCGGGCACCAGGCCGGCGAACTCGGCCGCGGCTTCCAGGCCGGTCTCGTAGTCGACGCCGGAGAAGGTCTCGCCCACGTCGAACTGCTCGCCGTGCCGGTTGTAGGCACGGTGGTCGGTCGCGGCGAAGACCGTGTCCCGCCGGAACTTCGCGGACAGCAGGCCGGACGCCAGCGGGACCCGGGCGATGACGCCCACGCCGGCGGCCCGGGCGGCGGGCAGGACGCGCTCCAGCGGCTTGCGCCGGAACACGTTCAGGATGATCTGCACCGACGCGACGTTGGGCCGGGCGAGGGCGGACATGGCCTGGTCGCAGGTCTCCACACTGACGCCGTACGCCGCGATCCGGCCCTCGTCGACCAGCACGTCGAGCGCGTCGTACACCGCGTCGGACGCGAACACGGCGTCCGGCGGGGTGTGCAGCTGCACCAGGTCGAGCGTGTCGACACCGAGGTTGGCCCGCGAACGGTCGATCCACTCGCGAAAGTTGCCGAGGGTGAACGCCCCGAGTTCCTGCGGGCCGCGCCGCCCGATCTTGGTCGCCACGGTGGGCCGCTCGCCCGGCGACGTACGGAACTCCCTCAGGAACCGCCCGATCAGCCGCTCGCTGCGGCCGTCGCCGTAGACGTCGGCCGTGTCGATGAAGTCGACACCGGAGGTGACGGCCGTGTCGAGGATGGCGCGGACGTCACGCTCGGCCACCTCGTTCCATCCGTCGCCGAACTGCCAGGTGCCGAGACCGACGACGGAGACCTTCCGCTCGGTCCTGCTCAGAGGTCGCTTTTCCACGCGCGCGTCTCCCGGGTCGGCTGGGGGCAAGGGGTTTCGATGGGGGAGGAGAACAGTTCGTCGACGAAGTCGTTGCCGAACTTGCCGTCCGGGTCGAACTTCCGCGTCAGCTCCTGGAAGTCGGGCGCGCGACGGTAACCGGACCGGATCTCGGCCCCGGTCATCGCCGTCAGCTTCGCCCAGTGCGTACGCGCTCCCAGCGGCACCAGTGCCTTCTCCACTGCGGCGATCACCGGCGGCACGCGGGCGATGTCCTTGATCCAGGTGAAGTGGAACGTCACCGAGTCCCGTTCGTACGCCGGGCTCAGCCACAGGTCGTCGCCGCGCACGGTCCGTACCTCGGCAACGTGGAGGACCGGGCCGAGGAGAGCGCCGAGTTCGCGCAGCGCGGCGAAAGCGGCCGGGGCGGCGGAGCGCGGCAGGAAGTACTCCGACTGCAGTTCGTCGCCGAGCCGGGGGGCGGTGCCGGTACGGATGTGCGGCAGCCGCTCGTGCCACGGGCCGGGCACACCCCGCTGGACCGTGCACGGCGCCGGGTCGGCCCCTGGCACCGGGTTCAGCGGACCCTCGGCCGGCGTTCCGAGGTCCAGGTCCGCCACGGGCCGGTCGGTGCGCCGCTTGAGCCACACGGTCGCGTCGTCGGCCCACTGGGTGAACACGCTGACGCTGTAAGCGGCGCCGAACACCTCGTCGAAGCGGCCCTGGACCTCTGCGAGCGGCACCGCCACGCGCACCGACTGGGCCACCTCGAAGGACGGCTCGATCTCCAAGGTCATCCGGGTGGCGACGCCCAGGGCCCCGAGGGAGACCACGGATCCGGCGAAGGTGTCGTGGTCGACGTCGCGTCGCAGAGCGACCAGATCGCCCTCCGGGCCGACCATCTCCAGCCCGGTCGCCGCGGCCGCCAGAGCACGCTGGGTGTCGCCGGACCCGTGGGTGCCGGTGGCGCACGCCCCGGCGACCGTGATGTCCGGGAGCGACGCCAGGTTCGCCAGCGCGTAACCCGCCCGGTGCAGTTCGGCGGCCACGTCGGCGTACCGCATGCCCGCGGTCACCGTGGCCGTACCGGCCTCCGCGTCGATGTCGACGGCCGGCGGCAACCCGTCGAGCCGTACGAAGCTGCCCGTCGTCGCCAGGATCCCGCTGAAGGAGTGCCCGGCGCCGAGCGCCCGGACCCGTTCGCTGCCCGCGACGATCCGGCGCAGCTCGTCGACCGACTCGGGCCGCGACACCCGCGCCGTCCCGAAGGTGATGTTGCCCGCCCAGTTCCTCATGCGGCACCCGCAAGGCCGGACCCGGTGTGCGCGAGCATGTCGTCGACGCGGACGAACTCGTACCCGCGCTCGAGCAGTCCCTCGATGATCAGCGGGAGTGACTCCACGGTGGGCGTGCGGTCGCCGCCGCCGTCGTGCAGCAGGATGACGGAGCCGGGCCTGACGTCGGCCAGCACGTCGCGCGCGATGGTCTCGGCCCGCCGCAGCGCCCAGTCGTCCGGCGCCACGTCCCACAGCACCGTGGTGGCGTCGAACTCCGAGAGCCAGCCCATCACCTGAGGCGTCCGCGACCCGTACGGCGGCCGGAACAGCCCGGGTGCCCCGCCCCCGCTCGCCTCGGCGATCGCCTCGGCGGTGCGGTTGATCTGCTCGGCCAGCTGGGGCCGCGACAGCTCGGGGAGGAACGGATGCGACCAGGTGTGGTTGCCGATGGCGTGCCCCTGCTCGCGCATCCGCGTCAGGTCCTCGGCGAATCCGCCGGCGTTGATCCCGACGCAGAAGAACGTCGCCGGGATCCCGTAGCGCTCCAGGATGTCGAGGATCCGGCCGGTGTACGGCGGCAGTGGCCCGTCGTCGAAGGTGAGCGCGACCTGGCGTCGGTCGCGGCTGCCGTGGCTGAAGAAGCGGCCGACGGCGGTGAGTTCACGCTCGGCCGCCGCCGACGACTCGATCCAGGCGGCCAGTTCACCCTCGCGGCCGGTCTGGGTGCCCCGGTGGGCCTCCAGGGGCACCAGGCCGGTCGCCCGGCGCAGGCTCGCGCGGGCCAGTTCCTCCACCGGGACGGAGCCGAGCAGCGGCCGGTCGGGCAGCATCCAGGGGTCGGCGCGGTGGACGCGCAGACCCGCCGCCATCATGCGGCCGTCCAGGGTGCCGTTGGTGCTCTCCACCACGACGGTGAGCTCCTCGCCCAGCTTCCCCAGTTCCGCTATCAGTTCACCCGCGCGGTGTGACGGGTATGCGTCGGGCACGGGGACGCGCCGGCCGTCCTGGCCGATCACCGCGAGCTGGTAGCCGCCCGCGTGCCATGAAACTCCCGCGTACAGCATGTGGCCGCCCCCTACTCGGGCTTCGCGTAGTCGCTGAAGTGGCGTTCGGCGAACAGGTCCGGCCAGTCGGCGCCCGCGAGCCCGAGCTCGCGCGCCCGGCTCAGCATTTCCCGCCAGTACGGCTTCACCGGCGGCCACAGCGTCCCGGCCTGGCAGTAGGAGGCGTCGACGAAGTAGCGCGGGCGGCCCGGGTACTCCGGCTTCGCCCGGCGGGCGTGGAACAGGGCGGAGTGCAGCAGCACGGTCGATCCGGGGCGCAGGTCCTCGATGAACAGCTCGCCGGGCAGCACCTCGGTGCCCAGGTGGACGCGGGCGGTCTTCTCGGCCACCTCGCGGTGCGAGCCGGGGAGGACGGCGAGGCCGGCCATCTGCGGGTCTATGCCGTCGAGGTAGTGCAGCGCGTGCACCATGGCGTGGGTGCGGTGCGACTGGATTCGCTGCTCGTAGTCGTGGTGCCAGGCCTTCCCGGGGAGGTCGGGGGCGTGGCGGTCGCTGTGCATGTGATGGAACACGAACCGCGGACCCAGCAGCTGTCCGATCACCCGCAGCAGCGGCTCGTGGGTGAGGAGTTCGCCGTGGGCGGGCATGTCGAGTTCCATGACCGCCGGAGTGCCGTTGTTCTCGGGGTCCACCACGGCCGCGATGGCCTGGGCGCGCAGGCCGTGGTCGACCCAGCGGTCGACTTCCGGCTTGACCCGGGCGACCAGGTCGTCGGGGAGGAACCCGGGCAGCACGAGGAAACCGGACCGCTCGAACTGCGCGATCTGTTCCTCGGTCAGTTCGGGCGCTTGCGTGGGGGCGTAGATCGTCTGCACGGACACTGGTTAGAGCTCCGTTCTTCGTCGATGAGGTGGGCGAAGGCCCTGATGGGGTGGGCGAAGGCCCGGGTGGGGTGGGCGAAGGCCCGGAGAAGTCGGGCGAAGCCCGGGATGGTTCGGGCGAAGGGCCCGAGGGGTTGGGCGAAGGCCCGGATGGGTTGGGCCTGATCGAGCGACTCGGCCTGAAGCGATCATGACACTGTTTGCCAACCGGCTTGAGCTTGCTTGGCAAGGAGCCTTGTCAATTTTGGCAACCACGCGCCGACGTCACGGCCAGTCGATGTCGCCACCCCCGACCTCGACGTGGGCGACGGTGGATTCACCGCCCGCCGGCCAGTCGATACCGGACCCGCCACCGACCAGGAGGGCCGCGGCAAGGGAGAGCAGGAGCGCCGCAGAGGTGGCGAGGACGCGTGCACGCATGAACGTCTCCAGACAGAAGATCCCCGGCAAGGGATGCAGAGAGGGATGGAACTCGCTGTACAGGCGCTTGGTGCGGCTGGACGTGCATCAACCTAGGGCGTCCCACGATCACTTGGCAAGACTTTCTTGCCAAGGGTTGCCAATCTTCTTCGCGGATTTAGGCAACTGGCGGGTGAGCCTTGCCCCACCGGCTGTCATTGCCTCGGCAACTGGTTTGTCAGCTTGTGCCGGACACGGCTAGGATGCGGACAGTGCATTTGGGGGGTCGACCATGGCCGTACGCGAGAGTTGATTGCGGGACCCACATGACAGAAGAGTCGTCCTTCGGAGCACGCCTCAAGGCCTTGCGGCTGCAGCGCGGACTTTCCCAGGCCGCACTGGCCGGCGAAGGAATCTCGACGGGGTACTTGTCACGCCTGGAGTCAGGTGCCCGGCAACCCACTGACCGAGTGATCACCTACCTTGCCAAGCGACTGGAAGTGGATCGCTCGGCCTTCGACGCCCTCCCCGGCGGCAGCTCGCTCGCGCAGGGACTGAGCATCGCCACCTCCTCGGACACCGACGAGGCCGTCGAGGACCTGATCGACGTGCTCGCCACGGCCCAGGACGAGGATCCGCTGCTGCGCTGGCAGGCCCTGTGGCTGATCGCCCGGTACTGGCAGCGGCGCGGTGAGCGCACCGAGGAACAGGCGTGCCTCGAGGAGCTGGCCAAGGTGGCGGACGAGCTCGAGCTCCCGGCACTGCAGTGCAGGTCCAGGACTCAGCTCGCCCGGTGCCTGCGGTCGACGGGCCAGGTCGCCCGGGCGCTCGAACTCGCCGTGCAGGCCTACCACGAGGCACAGGAAGCCGAGCTGTCCACCTCCGACTCCGGGACCGCCCTGCTGGTGCTCGTCTCGGTCGAGGCGGAGGCCGGCCGGCTGCCGGACGCCCAGGCGCACGCGCAGGAGCTGGTCGAACTCGTGGCGGACAGGACCGACACGCTGCGTGTCGAGGCCCTGTGGTCGGCGGCCACGGTCAGCTCGCGCTACGGGGACGACGAGTCGGCTCACGCGTACCTGATGCAGGCGATGCAGGCGCTGGAAAGCCGCGTCGATCCCGTCCTGTGGGCGCGGCTGCGCCTCGCGGCGGCCTCCCTGTTTCTGCAGTCCAGGCCCGCCCTCACCGAGCAGGCCCGGACGTGCCTGGCGGAGGCGGAGACAGCGCTGGCCCTCGTCGGTACGCCCGTCCAGCAGCAGGAGTTGCTGGTGCTCCAGGCGCACCTCGCGTTCGAGGAGGGCCGGTACGAGGACGCCAGGGCGGCCCATGACGGGCTGGACCTCGACAAACTCGTCCTGACCTACCGGGACCGGATCCGGCTGCAGACCCTCGACAGCCTGCTCATGATCGTCGAGGGGCATCAGGCCCAGGGGCTCGCCCAGCTCAAGCAGTTGGGCGACGAGGCCCGTCGCACGTCGTACCTCGATCTGGCCGCCGAGATCTGGCGGGTGCTGGCGGAGACCCTGGAGAACACCGGCCGGTCGAAGTTCCCCACCGGCTGACCGCCCGGCCGGCCCCGGTGGCCGGTGGGGAGCGTCGGCTCATGACGGCCGCCGGTCCTCCGCCGTCCTCCCGGTCCGCCACGGCGTCACTCCGGCTACGACGACCGGCCCGGCGCCCTGGACGGTGCGCCGGGCCCCGCGAACGGGTCGTACGAGAGCCGAAGGTCCCGCCCCCGGCAGTCAGCGCGGCACGATCCGCACCGGCAGGCTCTCCAGCCCGTTGACCACGATCGAGCGCACGGGCACCGCGGGCCCCGTCTGTTCCACCCGTACGGCCATGTCGAGCAGTTCGCGGAACAGCACCCGCATCTCCGTCCGGGCCAGCAGCGAGCCGAGGCAGAAGTGCTCGCCCGCGCCGAGCGCGAGGTGGCGGTTGGGCCGGCGGGCCGGGTCGAAGCGGTCGGGGTCCGTGAAGACCCGCTCGTCGCGGTTGGCCGAGGGAATCCACAGCATGAGCCGGTCTCCCGCCTCGATCCGCCGTCCCTCGATCACCGTGGGCGCGGTGGCCACCCGCATGACGACGTTCGCGCTGGACGTCCAGCGCAGGATCTCCTCGACCGCCGTCGGCAGGAGTCCCGGGTCGGCCGCCAGGCGCTGCCACTGCTCGGGACGCTCCAGCAGTGCGAGCATGCCGCCCGAGGTCGCGAGCCGGACGTTCTCGGTGCCGCCGACCAGCAGGTTGTCGCAGTTGAGGAGGATGTCGTCCTCGGGCAGGAGCTCACCGTCGACCGGGCTGTTCGCCAGAGCGCTCACCAGGTCGTCGGCGGGCTCCTCCATCCGTTGGTACATGAGCTCGACGAAGTACTGCATGATCTCCTGGTGGGCCGCGCTCTGGGCGACGGGGTCGGCGGTCCCGAACGCCACGCTCGCCAGCTGGAACAGCTTTTCGCGGTCCTCCTCGGGGACCCCCATGAGGTGGCAGATCACGTAGAGCGGCAGCCGGGCTGCGACGTCGGTGACGAAGTCGCAGCCGCCCGCCTCGACGGCTCTCGCGATCACCGAACGGACCACCCCGCGCATCGAGTCCTCCAGGGAGCGGACCGACCGGGTGGTGAACCAGTCAGCGACCACGGCGCGCAGTTGCCGGTGGCGCGGCGGGTCCGTCAGCGCAAGCGTCCGGCCGCCGCCGGGGTCCTTTCCATGGCTCTCGGGCCGCAGCACGATGCCCTGTTCGGAACTGAACGTCCCGGGGTCCCGGCAGACGGCCCGTACGTCGTCGTAACGGGTGACCGACCAGAAGCCGGGCAGGGCGCCGGGGTCGTGCCAGTACACCGGCTGATGGGCCCGCATCCAGCGCCAGAGGGCGTGCGGGTCTCCGGTGGCGTGCAGTTCGGGGTCGATCAGCACTTCAGGGGCGGGGACTGCCAAGGTCATCGTGGTCTCCTCGGTTCGCGGTGCGCAGACGGTCGGCGAAGCGCTTGAGCAGTTCGTGCGCGGTCCGGTCGCCGAGCGCGTCCGGCCGGGACGAGAGCACGAGACGGGCTCCGCCGTCGGGAAGGGGCCAGACCTCCGTGTGTGCCTCCAGCGGCAGGTCCAGGTAGGGCGGGCGCACGAAACGGGTGCGCAGGCCGTCGAGCCGGAGGTCGGCGGAGGCGTTGTCCTGGAGGACGAAGAGCGTCTGGAAGAGGGGCGGCCGGGCGCTCCTGCGCGGCCGGACGATCTCCAGAACCTCAGGCAGCGACAGATCCTGGGCGGAGAAGGCCCGCTCGACGGACCGGCGGACAGCCGGGAGGGAGTTGTCGCCGGTGAAAACGGAGCCACGCAGTCTCACGCACACGGTCTCCACGTGGCAGCCGATGGCCCGGTCGAGACCGTCGTCCGCGCGCTGGGCCACCGGGACGCCCACCGCGAAGTCCCGCTGCCCGGTGATGCCGGCGAGCGTCTGCGCGTAGGCGGCGAGCAGCACCACGAAACGGGTGACGCCGGCGTCGGCGGCCCGGGCATCGACCGCGGCCAACTCGGCCGGGCTGAGCAGGACTTCGGCGATCCGCGGCGTACGGGGCCCGCCCGCCTCCCCGGGGGCGGGCCAGCGCAGCTCGGGAGTGTGCGCCAACTCCTCTGCCACAAAGGCGCGTTGGGACGTCAGATCGGCCCGCTCGCGCCGCGCGGTCCGGCGGTGCCAGGCCTCGGCGAGGGACGGGGGAGGCGGGGCGGTGTGCTCACCGCTTCCCGGCACCGCGTTGTAGGCAGCCGCCAGTTCCCGCGCGAGGACCGACTCCGACCAGCCGTCGAATGCGATGTGGTGCACCACGCACCCGAACACCGCCGTGTCCGCAGTGTCCGCCGCGTCGACGGGCACGACAGCGGCACGCCAGACCTCCCCCTCGGAGATCTCCAGCAGGTCGGACAGCTCGGTTCGCAGCGTCTCGACCGCCTCCTCGACCGAGGGCCGGGCGGGCAGCGTCTCCAGCTCCGGCGCCTCGATGTCCGTGACCAGGGCGGTGGGCCGGGGGGCGATGACGTAGGCGCTGCGCAGCGGCTCATGACGGCGGTGGACCCGTGCGACGGCCGCGGCCAGCGCGGCGCGGTCCAGCGGTCCGGTGACCGTCCAGAACACCATGCAGTACGCGGTCCGGTCGGTGGGATCGAGCAGGTGACGGGTGAGATGAACCGTCTGCATGGGCGTCAGCGGCACCTCCGGGAAGCTGTCCACGGCCGCGGCCTGCGGGGGCGTACCGGAGATCGCCGAATCGGAGAGCGACGTGCCGGACGGCGACGTGCCGGACAGCGACGTGCCGGGCCGGGCGGGAGCGGCGTCCGTCGCCCGGCGTTGCCCGGCGAGCCATGCGGCCACTCCGGTCACGGTCGGGTCCCGGAAGAAGCGCGACAGCGGCAGCGGGGATCCCAGACGGGCCGCGAGCCGGGCGCACACCCGTCCGGCGGCGAGAGAGGTACCGCCGAGTTCGGCGAACGGCACGTCCGGCGGTACGTCGTCGGTGTCCAGGACCGCGGCGAACGCCTCGCGGACCAGCCGGACCGTCTCGTCCCCGCCGTCCTCCCCCGGCCTGCTTCGGGACGGGGCCGCAGGCCGGGTGCCACCGGGGCGGGGAGCACCGGCCAGCAGGCGGCGCTCGTCGAGCTTGCCCGTCGGAGTGAGCGGAAACGCGTCGACACTGATCACCAGCTCCGGCCGCTGGTACGGCACAAGGGCGGAGCGCAGCGCGGCCGACGCCCCCGCCAGGGGATCACCGGGGGCGGCCGGCACGCAGAACGCCAGCAGTCCCTGAGCCGCACCCGTGGCGTCACGGCGTGCCACCACCCGGCAGGCCCGGACGGAGGGCAGCAACTCCTCTATCTGCCGCTCGATCTCGGCGGGCTCGACGCGGTGCCCCCTGACCTTCAGCTGACGGTCGGCCCGGCCCCGGTAGTGCAGCACTCCCCGCTCGTCCCAGTACCCCAGGTCGCCGGTGCGGTAGACCCGTTCGGTCCTTCCGCCGAGGATCAGGGACGGGAAGGCGGTCCCGCTCGGCTCGCCGTGCTCCAGATACCCCAGGGCCAGTCCCTCGCCGGTGACGCAGATCTCGCCGGTCTCGCCCACGGCGCAGGGCCGCTCCTCCTGGAGGACGTGGATGCCGGTCCCGGGCACCGGTCGGCCGACCGGAACGCCGTCGGGCAGTTCGCAGTCGGCCGGTGCGAGGTCATGGGTGGCGACGAAGACGGTGCTCTCCACGGGGCCGTACCCGTTGACCAGGCGTACGCCCGGGTGCCGGCGCAGGAAGGCGCGCACATGGGAGGCGGACAGCCGTTCCCCACCGGTGATCACGGTCCGCAGACCGCCGAAGGCCCCCGGGTCCTCGTCGACGATCATGTTGAGGAGACTGCTGGTGAGCCACACCGTCTGCACCCCGTGCCGGGAGATGCCGTCCCGCAGGGACTGGGCCGACAGGTACGGCTCGTCGACGATCACGGAGGTGCCGCCGTTGAGCAGCGCCGCCCATAGCTCCAGGGAGAAGGCGTCCCAGGGCAGCGCGGCGGCCAGCGGCATCACCGTGTCGGGGCCGAACGGGAGAAAGCCTTCCGGGTGGAAGAGCCGCGTGGTGGCCCGGTGCGGCGACAGCACGCCCTTGGGCCGGCCGGTGGTGCCGGAAGTGAAGAACACGCAGGCCGGGTCGGTGCCGGTGACGGTCGCGGCACGGAAGCCGTCCGGGGTCCTCTCGCCCCCTCGCGGGGGGAGCCAGGTGGCGAGAGAGGTCCGCCCGGCCCCGTCCGGGTCCGTCACCAGCACGCGTGCGCCGAGCTGGCCGGCCACTTCCTCCAGCCGCCGGTCCGGCCAGGCGGGGTCGCAGAGCGCGTACGCCGCGCCGAGCTTCAGCACGGCCAGGATCGAGGTGACGAGTTCGATGCCGCGCGGCATCAGGATCGGCACCAGCTGGCCCCGCGCGACCCCGGCCCCGGCCAGCCGGGCGGCCCACGCGTCGGCCGCCGCGTCCAGCTGCTGGTAGGTCCTGGTGCGGTCGCCCTGGACGAGGGCGACGGCCATGGGGCGCAGCCGTGCGATGCCGGCCACCACCTCATGGATGCCCGAGGCCGGCCGGCGCGACGGACACGCCGGGGCCTCGCCTGGTTCCATCTGCACGGACAGTCCCTTCTGCGGAGGGTGTTCCTGGCTTGGCAAACACCTTGCCTCAAAGATGCCATCGGTGGCAACATCGTTTGACCGCATGGATCGCGTGGACCGCGTGGACGGTGCGGAACCCCAGCCACCGGCTGCGGAAACCCCGGCCGACGGCCGGGGGACGACGCGCGAAGGAGAAGAGACTTTGACCTGCGTGGCCATACCCGCCGCCCCCGGCCTCGGCGTCCGGCGCGGCGTCGTGGTGGTCCTGGCAGTCGCCGGGAGCATCACCGTCTCCAACATCTACTTCCCGCAGCCCCTGCTGGAAGCCGTGGCGCGCGGGATGAGCGTCTCCGAGCCGACCGCCGGTCTCATCGCCACGGCGGGGCAGGTCGGTTACGCCCTGGGCATCTCCCTGCTGGTGCCGCTGGCCGACGGCCGCAACCTGCGCCGGCTCACCACGGTCCTCCTGGCACTGACCGCCGGCGCGCTGCTGGCCGGGGCCCTGGCCCCCAGCCTCGTGGTGCTGACCATCGCCACCGCGGCGGCCTCCACGACCACCGTGCTGCCCCAGATCATCCTGCCCGCCGCCGCCTCCATGGCGGGCCCGGCCGGGCGGGGCCGCGTGGTCGCCTCCGTCGGCATCGGCCTGACCCTCGGCTCGACCTTGTCCCGGACCCTGTCCGGTGCCGTCGCGGACCTCAGCGGAAGCTGGCGCGGCGCCTACGCCCTCGCCGCGGCGCTGACCGCGGCACTGATCCTCGTACTGCCACGGCACATGCCCACGGCGGACGGCCGGACCACGATCGGCTACCGCAAGCTCATCGCGTCGATGCCCGGACTGCTGCGGGCCCACCGCGAGCTACGGCTGTCGGCCCTCCTCGGCGCCGCGACCTACGCGGTCTTCGCGGCCTTCTGGGCCACCCTCCCCTTCCACCTCGCGCACCCGCCGTTCGACAAGGGGGCCGGCTGGGCCGGTCTGTTCGGCCTGCTGAGCCTGCCCGCGGCGATCCTGTCCTACTCGGCCGGCAAGCTCAGCGACGCCTTCGGCGCGACTCGCGTCAACGCCCTGGCCGTGGCCTGTATGGGCCTCGCCCTCGCCATGTTCGCGACCCTGGGCACGACCTCCCTCGTCGCGCTCGTGGTGGGCACCAACCTCATTGTCTACGGCACGAGTTGTGCCCAGATCGCCAACCAGGCGAGGATCTTCCGGCTCGACGAGACGGTGCGGGCCCGGCTCAACACGCTCTACATGCTCTTCGCCTTCAGCGGCGGAGCAGCCGGCTCACTGGCCGGCGTCCGGTTGTACAACGCGGGCGGCTGGACCTGGACCGTTCTGGGCTGCGCCGCCTTCCTCGCAGTGGCCGGCGCCCGCCTCGCGGTCCACTCCGCGGCCGCCAGGCACTGACACGGGGACGGGGACGGCCGTGCCGCCCGGTGGGTTCACCGAGCGGCACGGCCTTCAACTGCACTGCGGTAGCTGTCACTTGACCTCAGGGACGGGTCTCGGCGTCGTCTCCGCGCGCCGCCGCGAGGGTCTCCGCCAGGACCCGCCAGATCTCGGCGGCCAGATCGATGTTCGACGTCCGCTGCACCTGCTCGCCGAGTTGCCGCAACTGCCGGATGCCGAGCTGATCCTGGTTCTCAAGGATCAGCAGCCGGTTGTGCAGGATGTCGAGCCGGATGCGATCGCGGTAGGTGAGCCCCAGCTCGTCGACCACGAGTTCGTCGTGTGCCGCCCGGGCTTCCGCGTACCGGCCCTCCGCGAAGGCAAGGTGCACCCGCAACGTCAGCATCTCCTGGCGCAGCACCGGAGTGCCGACCAGGCCGAGAGCCGGCTCGGCCTCGTCCAGGCGCCGGCGGCACTCTGTCAGCCACGGGGGTGAGAGCTGGAGGTGGAGCGAGGCCGCGGCCAGGCGCAGTCTCATCCACAGCACCAGGTCGACATGGCTGTCCAACTCCTTCAGGGCCTGTTCGAGCAGCAGGCGAGCGGCATCCGGGTCGCCCTGCCGGAAGCTCACCGTCGCGGCCGCCCACAGGGCTTCGGCCCGCAGCGTGTCGGCACGCCCCTCCGCGAGATCCACGAGTTCGTCGGCGTGTGCCCTGGCGGAGGCGAGCCGGCTGGCCTCCGCTTCCACCGACACCAGCACCAGCAGCGCCAGGCCCGTGTCCCGGACCGACAACCGGTGGTCGCGGGCCAGCCGATAGGCCTCCTGCGCGGCCTCCAGGGCCCTGGGTATCTCACCGAGCGAGCGCAGGCTACGAGCGAGCCGTGTGCGGGCCCGGCTCCGGAGCTCGGGGAGCATCAACTCCTCGGCCGTCGAATCCAGTTGCTCCAGGAGCATGACCTCCTCCGCTCGCGCGCCACGCCGGGCGGCGGCACCGGAGAGAAGCCACAGCGCCTGCCAACGGAGCGCCGGATCGACCGAGGGCGACCGCTCGAGCGCGGCGGCCACCTCCTGTAGGGCCTCGTCGTTGTCGGTCGAGATGGCCAGCGTCAGCGCCTGGGCCACGGGTCCGTCGGTCGGTTCGTCGAACTCGGACGGGTCCACCCGCAGGCGTTCGGCGAGGTAGGCGACGGCTCGTGCCGTCGGTTGGCGCGCTCCCGACTCCAGCCGGGACAGATAGCCGGTCGACATGCCGTCACCGGCGACGGAGACCTGTGACAGGCCCCGTTCCTTACGCAGCTTTTTCAGGCGGCGCCCGAAAGCAGGCTGTTCCACCATGCTCATTCCACCAGTTGTATAAGGATGGCCGCACCCACAAGGACACACTCCACCCCTTGTCGGATGAGTGGTGCGTGCCCCCCGTTGCTGTCTGACGGATGTACCCGGACAGGCGGCGAGGCTCGTGCAGCCCGCACAGGTAGCGGGCTTGTGTGCCCGCACAGGTGGCGAGGCTCAGCGACACGGTAGTCACTGGCGACAACGCTAGCCGTCGGCGATCACCCGGGCAAGTCGCTTGCCAGCAACCGCTCGGAATCCTGACAAGATTTACATGGAGGACCAGTCTCCTCTTGTCAAATTCTGGAAACTTTGTTGCCAAGGGATGTGCCTGATGGCTAGCGTTCCGCACGGCGGACCACATCGGCCCTGCCGCCCGACCGGCCGCAGCCCCACGCCAGGAGCCTTCTCTCCCTGCCCGCCACCGACCGCATCCAAGGAGTTCCCATGGCATGGCCTTCCCCGGCGTCCGAAGGGCGCACGTCCCCGGCCGACGCGAGCATCTCCCCGACCGGCCCGAGCGGGTCACCGACCACGGCGCCCCAGGAGGAGACGCACGACCGGTGGGCGGACCAGGTACGTACCGCCTGCGCCCGGCATCCGCTCGGTCTCCTCGACGCCGGTCCCTCGGCTCCGCACGACGCGGGTACGGTGCGCTCGACGACACTGCCGCTCGAGGCGAGCCTGACCGACGCCGTGCGCGACACCGCCCGCCGGCACGCCACCACGCCGCACACGGTGGGACTCGCGGCGCTCGCCGTGGTCCTGGCCCGCCGCGACGGCACCGCCCCGGCCGTGATCGACACCTTCACCGAGGACTGCGCCGAGGCCCTGCCGGTGTTGGCGCGGATACCGGCCGGAGCCACCCGCTCCGCCCTGCTCACCGAGATCCGGCGCTCCTGCGAGGAGAGCGTGGCGCGGCTCTCCGGGCTAGGGGACCTGCCTGCCCGGCGCGTGCTCTTCCGCCACACGGCCGCCGGCTCGACCCCGGCGCCCGTCCCTCCCGGCACCGGACACGAGCTGACGACCGGGCTCAGGGAGTACGACGACGCCGCCGAGCTCACGGCCGAGTACGACGGCGTCCGATACGCCGAGGCGGACATCCGGCGCTTCCTCACCGAGGTGCGTACGGTGCTGAGCGCGCTGACCGGCGCCGAGGACCGTCTGCTGGACGACATCCCCCTGGTCGTCGGCGCCGAGCGGGAAGAGCTGCTCGCCCTGGGCCGCGGCGCCCTTCTCACCGAAGCGGAGCCGGTGTACGTGTCGGTGCGGCGGCTCGCCGCCGAGATCCCGGGAGACGTGGCGGTCGCGTCCGGCACGGGCCGGATCGACTACGCCGGGCTCGACGCGTGGGCGGGGGCCGTGAGCGGACGGCTCCAGGACCTCGGAGTCGTCCCGGGCGACCGGGTCGGCGTACTCGCGGAGCCCTCGGTCGCGATGGTCGCGGGTGTGCTGGGCATCCTGCGCACGGGCGCCGCCTACGTGCCGGTGGATCCCTCCCATCCCGACGAGCGGGTGGCGGCGGTGTTCTCCGACGCCTCAGTGGCCGCCGTGGTCACCACCGGCGGGCTTCAGCCGCGCGCCGCGACCCTCGGCCTGCGGACCGTCGACGCCGAGGACGCGGAGGACGCGGAGGCGAGCACGGCGCACCCGGCACGACCCCGGCCCGTACCCGCCGAGGCCTGCACGGCGGGCCCCCTGCCCATACTGGCCGGGCCCGCCACGCCGGCGCCCCCGCCCATTGCCCGCGCGGCACACGACGCGGCCTACCTGATCTACACCTCCGGCACCACGGGCGAGCCGAAGGGCGTGGTCGTCGAACACGGTCAGCTGGCTGCCTCGACCCTGGCCAGGCGCACCGTCTACCCGGGCAGGCCGGTGTTCCTGCTGGTGTCCCCGCTCGCCTTCGACTCCTCCGTGGCGGGGCTGTGGGGCACGCTCACAGCGGGTGGCCGGCTGGTGGTCGCGCGGCCCGACGAGGTACGCGACCCGGAACGGCTGGTGGCCCTCGTGGAGGAGCATGGCGTGACCCACCTGCTGTGCGTCCCCTCGCTGCACAGTGTGCTGCTGGACGCGGCCGAACGCCTGGGCGCCCATCGGCTGCGCTCGCTGACCAGCGTGACCGTGGCGGGTGAGCCACTGCCGGAGAGCCTGCCGGGACGGCACTTCGACGTGCTCGGCGACGAGGTCTCGCTCGTCAACGAGTACGGGCCGACCGAGACGACGGTCTGGGCCAGCTACCGGTACGTCAGCCGCACCGCGCGCCCGGACATCGGAGGACCGGTGCCGGGAGCCGCGCTCTACGTCCTGGACGACCGGCAGCGCCTGCTGCCCCGGGGAGTGACCGGCGAACTCGTCATCGGCGGCGCCGGAGTCGCCCGCGGCTACTTCGGCAGACCCGACGCCACAGAACGCGCCTTCGTCCCCGACACCTTCACCGGCACCGGGGCGCGCATGTACCGCACGGGCGACCTCGTCCGCTGGAGCGCCGAGGGCACGCTGGAGTTCCTGGGCCGACGGGACCACCAGGTCAAGATCCGCGGACACCGGGTCGAACTCGGCGCGCTGGAGGCGGCGTTGGGCCGCGTCCCCGAGGTCCGCGAAGCCGTCGTCGTCCCGGACGGCACGCTCACCTCGCTCGTCGCCTTCGTCCTCGCGCCGCCCGGCACCGAGCCGGAGCGTCTCCGCGCGGCGCTGGCGGGGACGCTGCCGCCCGCCCTGCTCCCCTCGCGGTTCCGGATCCTCGATTCCTTCCCGCGCACCGTCAACGGCAAGGCCGACCGGGCGGCACTCGCCGCCACGGCCGCGCAGCCGCCAACCGTCACCGCCACCACCACGACGGCGACCGCCACCACCACTGCGCAGTCGCCCACCGCCGCGGTCACCGCCGCCCCCACCCCCGCCGCCGCGGACCTGTCGGCGCGCGTCGCCGCCGCGTGGGCCGAGGTGCTGGGGATTGCGGAGGTGCCCTCGGCGGTCAACTTCTTCGATCTCGGCGGGCATTCGCTGCTGATGTTCAGGCTCCAGGACGCCCTGGAGGCGCATACGGGCGTACGGCCCTCCCCCGTAGACCTGTTCCGGCACACCACGGTCACCGCCCAGGCCGGCCTGGTCCGTGACAGCGGCGGCACCGGCGGCTCCGTCGTCCCGCAGCCGCGTGGCCGGGACCGGCGCAGCCTGGCCCTCGAGGCCCGCAGGAAGCGCGCGTCCCGTCTGGAGGAGGCCAGGTGACCGCAGCACATCGGACCATGACACGCGACCGCTCGCTGGACATCGCCGTCACCGGGATGTCGGGGCGGTTCCCCGGGGCGCCCGACATCGCGTCCCTGTGGGTTTCCGTCCTGGGCGGCGAGGTGCTGACCACCCGGTTCGGCGCCGAGGAGCTGGCGGCGGCAGGCGTGCCGCACGACCTTCTCGACGCCCCCGGCTACGTGCCCGTCCACGGGGCGCTCGCCGACCCCTACCGTTTCGAGCACGAGCTGTTCGGCATCAGCCCGCGGGAAGCCGAGCTGATGGACCCACAGCACAGGCTGATGCTGGAGGCCGCCTGGGCCGCGCTGGAGGACGCCGGCTGTGCGCCGAACGCCCCCGGCCCGACCACGGGCGTGTACGCCTCCGCGAGCAGCAGCGGCTACCTGCGCGCCATGCTCACCTCCGGCACGCTGGACCACGCCGGTGTCGAGCAGGCGCTGCGCGCCAACGAGCCGGACTACATGGCGACCCGCATCGCCTACCGGCTCGGCCTGACCGGCCCCGCGCTCAGCGTGCTGACGGCCTGTTCGTCGTCCCTGGTGGCGGTGCACCTGGCGGTGCAGTCGCTGCTCCAGGGCGAGTGCGACCAGGCCGTCGTGGTCGCCTCCGCGGTAGGCCACCCGCAGGCCGGCTACCTCCACGTGCCCGGCGGCATCCTCTCGCCCCACGGCGTCTGCCGGCCGTTCGACGCGGAAGCCGACGGCACACTGGGCGGCTCGGGCGTCGCCGCCGTCGTACTGCGCCGCTACGAGGATGCGCTCAAGGACGGCGCACCGCTGCACGGCGTCATTCTCGGCTCCGCGGTGAACAACGACGGTGCGGCCAAGGCGGGGTACCACGCACCGTCCGCCGAGGGCCAGGAAGCGGTGATCCGGGCGGCGATGTCCGCCGCGGACGTGCCGGGCGACTCGGTGGGCTACCTGGAGGCGCACGCCACCGGGACCCGGATCGGCGACCCCATCGAGTGGTCGGCCGCGACCGCCGCCTACCGCGGGATCGGCGCCGGTTCGGGGCAGATCGCGGTGGGCGCGGTCAAGGCCAACATCGGGCACCTGGACGCCGCTTCCGGACTGGTTTCCCTGGTCAAGGCGCTGCTCGTCCTCAGAGAGGGCAAGGTGCCACCGGTGGCCGGCTTCCACAGCCGTAACCCGCTGTTGGACGACGGGTCACCGCTGACCGTGCCGACGGCCGCCCGCGACTGGGACGGCCCCGAGCCGCGCCGCGCCGGGGTCAGCTCCTTCGGCATCGGCGGCACGAACGCCCACGTGGTCCTCGAACAGCCCCCGGCGCGTCCGGCACCCCAGGGGCCGACCCCTCCGGCCGACCGTCTGCTGGTGCTGTCCGCCGCGAACCCCCGCGCCCTGCGGGACTCGGCCCGCCGTCTGGCCGCCGCGCTCACCCGGGGCGGGGACTGCGCGTCGGTCGTCGACACCGCCCATACCCTCGCGGCCGGGCGGGCGACGCTCCCGCACCGGCTCGCGGTCACCGGCCGCGAGCCGGCGGAGGTGGCCCGGCGGCTGACGGAGGCGGCCGATCGCGTGCCCGACAAGGCGGCGCCGTCCGGCCGACGGGCTTCGGGGCCGGTTCCGGTCGTCTTCCTGCTGCCCGGCCAGGGCAGCCAGTACCCGGGCATGGCCCGTCCGTTCGCCCAGGTGCTTCCGGGCTTCGCCGACGTACTGGAGGAATGCCTGCAGGCGTTCGGCCCGGACCTGGAGCGACGGCTCAGGCCGGCGCTCCACGACCCGGATCACCCGGCGGCCGGGACGACACGGACCGAACTCGCCCAGCCCATGCTGTTCGCGGTCGAGTACGCGGCGGCACAAGCCCTGCGGGAACTGGGCGTCGAACCCGTGGCACTGGCGGGTCACAGCCTCGGCGAGATCACCGCCGCATGCCTGGCCGGTGCCCTGGACCTGCCCTCCGCAGCCACCTTCGTCGCGGCCCGCGGGCGTGCGATGCAGAGCTGCCCGCCGGGCGCCATGCTCAGCGTGGCGGTGAGCGAACGGCAGGCCGAGGCCCTGCTGGCGCAGGCCGCACCGCACATCGGGGGCGAGCTGGAGATCGCGGCGGTCAACACACCCGACAGCTGCGTCGTCGCGGGCCCGACGGCCTGGGTCGAGGCGTTCCGCACCTGGCTCGCCGACCGCGTCCCGACGCGCCGCCTGCACACCAGCCACGCCTTCCACACCTCCCTGCTCGCCCCCGCGGCGGACGAGGTCAGCCGGGCGGCCGGGAACCTGCGCACGGGCCCCACCCGGATTCCGTACGTCTCCAACGTCACGGGACAGCTCATCATGGCCGGAAGCCGCATCGATCCCGCGTCACTGGTGACGCAGATGCGCGCCAGGGTGCTGTTCGGCCCCGGCCTGGACGAGCTGGCCGAACGCTTCCCCCAGGCGATCGCTCTCGAGGTCGGTCCCGGACGGGCCCTGTCGCCTGCCGCCGAGGCGGCTGGACTGACGGCCGTACCGCTGTCGCCGGGACGCGGACAGCACCCGGTCGAGGAGATGCTGGGAGCCCTCGGTGACCTGTGGTCGGCCGGAACGGCGGTCGACGTGACACCGCTGTGCGCGTCCGGTCGGCTGACGCGGCTGCCGTCCTACCCGTTCCACGGTCCGGCCCTGATCGCACCGGAGGCGTCGGCCACCGCCGGGACGACCACGGCGGCCCCCGCGCAGCCGTCCGTCCCGCCGGCCCCCCACCTCCTCGTGGCCGCCCTCTGGCAGGAGTACCTGGGCCACCCGGACCTCCCCGTGGACGCCGACTTCTTCGACTGGGGCGGTGACTCGCTGCTGATCACGCGGCTGGCCCGCCGCATCGTGCAGGATCTCGGCGTCCAGGTCTTCCCTCGCGACCTGATGGCGGCCCGCACCCTGGCAGGGCAGACCCAGCTGGTCGCGGACCTCGTGCGGGCCGCGGGCCCAGCCCGCCAGGAGGAGCCCCGATGACCTGGCTGCACTGCCCGCGCCCGCGCCCGTACGCCCGGCAGCGCCTGGTCTGCTTCCCGCACGCCGGCGGCTCCGCCTCCTTCTTCCGCGACTGGGGGCCCGCGCTGCCCTCGGTGGAGGTCCATACGGTCTGCTACCCGGGACGCGCCGCGCGCATCGGCGATCCGCCGCCGACCGACCTGACGGCGCTGGCCGAGGAGATCGCCGCAGCGGTCGAGCCGCTGACGGGCGACGATCTGCCGGTGGCGCTCTTCGGCCACAGCATGGGGTCGGTCGTCGCGTTCGAGACCGCGCGGCTGCTCCAGGCACGGGGAGCCGGCCTGTCGCACCTGTACGCCTCCGGCTCCCGTGGCCCGCGCCTGAGCCGCGTGCGGCCGGAAGGCTCAGCCGACGTGTACGACGACCCGGACGCGGTCACCGCAGAGCTGCTGGCCCTCGGCGGCACGGATGCCGAACTCCTGGCCGACCCGGGCTTCCGGGACCTCGTCCTGCCGTACGTCCTGGGCGACTTCCGCATGTTCGACGCCTACGAGTACCGCCCGGAGCCGCGGCTGACCTGCCCCGTCACCGCGATCGTGGGAGACGCCGACCCGCAGGTGAGCACCGTCCAGTCCGAGGCCTGGCGCGAGGTGACGGACGGTCCGTTCCGGCACCTGACCGTGCCGGGCGACCACTTCTACCTCGCGCACGAGCCGCCCTTCACCCTGCTCACCGGAACGGGAGTCCCGACATGACCCAAGCCACCGACACCCTCGCAGCAGAGACCCGCTACCGGCCCGTCCTGGAGCACCAGTCCAAGAGTCCCACGCTGAGGGACATCTACCAGCAGGCCTACGGCGCCGACTACCCGCAGGACATCGACCCCTTCGGCTTCCTGACCCGAACCGAACTCCATTACATCGCCGATGAGTTGGAGCTGGCACCCGGGGGCAGGCTCGTCGACCTGGGCTGCGGACGCGGCGGTCCGGGCATGTGGCTGGCCCGGGAGGCGGGAGCCGAACTGGTCGGCATCGACATCGCTCCCGAGGGTGTGGCCGAGGCCCGCTCCCGGGTGGCCGAGTTCGGCCTGCGGAGCCGGGCCCGCTTCACTGCGGCGAGCCTCACCGGGACCGGCGAGGCCGACAACACGTTCGACGCCGCCGTCAGCATCGACGTCCTGTGGATGGTCACGGACAAGGTGGCCGCGTTCCGCGAGATCGCCCGCGTTCTGCGCCCCGGCGGCCGGCTCGTCTTCAGCACCTGGCAGCCGGAGTACCTGGACTACGGCTGGTTCCTGGAAGCCGCCGGCCTTACCGAGGTGAACCGGCTGCATGTGGACGGCTGGCGGGAGCGGCAGATCGCCGTCTACGAGGAAATCCTGCGGCGACGTGACGTTCTGGCCGAGGAACTCGGCGATGCGGCCGCGGCCGTTCTGTTCGACGAGGCCACGGAGACGCCTGCCCTGCTGTCCACCACACAACGCATCGTGGTGACCGCGACACTCACCGGGTGACGGGAGGAGGAACCGTAGCCGCCACGGGGGGTGGAGGGACATCGAAGGGGCCGCCGGACATTCTGCCCGCGGCCCCTTCGACCTTCGTGGACAACCGGGAATCCGCAGCGTGTCGCATCCCTGCCGAGGTCATCGGTGACCGTCTGATCTCCGTGTCCTGGCAGGGCAAGGCCTCCGCCTACTCGCTGACCACGGGCAAGACCGTGTGGACCCGCCCGGTGGGCGTCAAGCTGCCCAGCCGGGAATCGATGCCGAGCCTCCCGTCGCCCGTGGTGTCGGCGGGGCAGGGGGTCGTGTACTTCTTCAGCCCGACCGGGGACCTCTCCGGCCTCGATCTGCGCACGGGTGAGCAGGTCTGGCGCGATCACGTCGACATGGGCAAGGCACGGCCCGCGTTCGGCGGCTCGCCCCAACTCCTGCTCTACGAGGACGCGCTCGTCGCCCGGAACGGCAGCACGGTCGTCTCGCTGCTGCCGCGGGTCGGCGACTGACCCAGGCGACCGCTCAGGCGACCGACCCAGGCGATCAGCCCAAGGATCCCGGCATGTCTGCGGAAGAGCCGGATGTCGTCTGGGTCCTGGAGGGGTTCAGCAAGGCGGACGACACCTTGCGCGTGGAGCACCCCATCAGCCGTGAGCAGTTCCTCCGGCTGCGGGAAGTGATCACGCCGGCTGCCGACGATCCCTGGATGCTCTACTGCTATCCCGTCCCCGTCGAGCTGTGGCCCGCGGTGGACGCGATTCTCGGGTACGGGCCGCCCCGATCGGATCTGGACTATCTGACGGGCGCGTACGCAGCCAGTTAGCCGGTCGCATCAACTGGCCCTCGACATAGTCGAGTTCGCCTGCGCGCGTTGACGATCTCGCTGGTGCCGCAGCTTGCGGACAGGCCCGTGCCGGGGCCCGGAGTGCAACTCCCTGCCAGGCAGCTTCCTGGCGTGGCCGGATGCGGACAGGGGGGTCGGCGGGATGGTTCTCTCTTCTCAGCGGCCGGGAAGCGCGGGGAACGCGGAACGGTCCGGGGGAGCTGAAGCACCACTGGCTCCATGCGCATCGTCGCAAAGGTCCTGACTCACGCAGGGAACGGAGACCAGAAATGATCCGCATCACCAAGCGTTGTTCCGCCGCCGCCGCCGTCGTCGTCGGTTCGGCCGTGCTCGCCACGCTCGCCTGGGCGGCGCCGGCTCAGGCCGCCGACCAGCAGGGGTCCGGCTCGGCCGTCGCCGCGCACGCCGGGATCCCGGGCGACATCGTGCTGCCGCACCTGCCGGGCACGCCCGACGACTTCACCTGGACGCCGCTGCCCCTGGGCGGCGACGACTTCACCTGGACGCCGGGTCCGCTGCACAACCGTGACGACTTCACCTGGCACCAGTCGCCGGCCGACGGCCCCGACGACTTCACCTGGCAGCCCGGTCCGGTGGGCGAGCGGTGACCTCCACGACCGCATTCGCATCGGCATCCGCATCCGCATCCGCGTCCGCTACGGCTGAGGCGACCGGGGCAGCGAGCAGCCGCCGTCAGATCCACTGGCGGCGGGCCGCCTGGACCCCCGCCTCGAAGCGGCTGGAGGCCCCCAGGCGCTCCATCAGTTCGGCCATGATGCGGCGTTCGGTGCGGACGCCGATGCCGAGGGCCCGGGCGACCGCCTCGTCGGTGAGGCCGGTGGCGAGGAGTTGCAGGAGTTTGCGCTCCTGCGGGGTGAGGCCCTGCGGGTCGTCGTCGGGTGAGGGGTGCTGATGGAACGGCGTCGCGTGTTCCCAGTAGGCCTCGAACAGGGCCCGCATGGCGAGCACCACCGGCCGGCTGTGGAACATCAGTGCCGCGGGGCCCGTCTGGCCGGGCAGGTTGGCCACGATGGCCGCGGTCGTGTCGATGATCAGCAGTCGCATCGGCAGGGTCGGCGACGTGCGGATCTCGCTGTTGTGCTCCGCCATCCACTGCGCGTGGGACCTCGTCACCCGGTCGTTGACGGCACTGTCGAGGTAGATCGAACGGAACCGTACGCCCCGGGCGAGCGCCCGTTCGTTCAGCGGCCGGGACGCCTCGATGGCCTCCTTGGTCAGCCCGCCCACGGGGTGGAAGACGAGGGACTCCTGCTGGCACGACTCGGCGAGGGCCTCCAGCCGGATGCGGATCTCGTCGACGTTGTCGAGCTGCTCGGTGCCGTCCGAGCCGGACCCGCCCGACGCCGTGTACTCGGCGGCGAGCGCGGCGAGTGCCGCCCGGTTCTGCTCGATGCGCTGCTGGCGCCAGGCCAGTTCGTCCTGTTCCCGCTGGAGCAGGACCTTCAGACCGAGCGAGGGGTTCACCGCGCGCAGTGTGCCGGGTGAGTCGCCCGAGGGAGCGAGGAGCGACAGGTCCGACAGGCGCATGAGCGCCGCGTGCACATCGTCGGGACCGATGTCGAGGAGCTCGGCGAGCTTGTCCGGATCATGCTGCTTGTGGAACAGGATCGCGCGGTACACCGCGAGGGTCTGCTGATCGAGCGGCGATACGTCGTCCACGTGGCGTCTCCCCCTTGAACCACATGTGAACCGCATGTCTGGACCGGACGGCCGCGCCGGCTCGAGAGCGAAGGCGCGGCACGGGGGAGCCGTCGCAAGTCGGGCGAAGATCCCCCGTAGATCGTTCACATATTGGCCACGTTACCCGCTCAGGAGTTCCGGTGTCGCACACAGTCGCACATGTACCACTGCCGTTGCATGGCTGTGTCGTCCTCGTCGTGGACGCCACCACCGGCGTCGGTCGGCGGGTCACCAGTCAGCTGTGCGCGCTGGGCGCCGCGGTCGCCGTGGTCGGCGCCGGGCACCCGGGGCGCGGCGACGACGCCGCCACCAACGCCGCGTTCCTGTGCAAGGAACTGGCCGGAATCGGGCTGGTCGCACTGCCCTATCAGGCCGATGTGGAACGGCCGGAGAGCTTCGGCGCGCTGACCGGCCAGATCGCCGCCGACCTCGGCCCGGTCACCGCCAGTGTCGTGGTCGTGCCGTCCGCAAGCGGAGGCGAGGAACTGGGCCCGGCGTTCCGCGTGTTGTCGGGTGTCGTCGCGGCCTCCCTGCCGGCCGGCGCCGAGCACATCGAGGTCGACGTGGGCCACGAGGGCTTCGGCCTGGAGGAGGCGGCCCAGGCGGTGGTGGAGCGGCTGGTGCGACTGCACGAGCAGTGGCGCACCCCCTCCGGCTGACGGACACCACCTGTCATGTTTTTCAGACTCTTTGCCTTAGTCCTGCCGTACGGGGGTCGAGCATGTCGATACGCATAGTCCTCGCTGGTGATCACCAACTCGTGCTGGAGGCCTTCGCCGAGACGCTCAACGGCGTCGACGGGCTGGAGGTCGTCGGCCTGGCCACGTCGTACGACTCCGTGCAGCCGGCCGTGGAGCGGCACCGGCCCACGGTGTTGCTGCTCGGCGAGTCCACGATGGGTGGGAAGGCGCTGCGCGTCGCCACCGACGTGCGCAGCCGGCATCCCCGGTGCGGGGTGGCGCTGATGGTCGGGACGGCGACGTCGTCGGTGGTGGACCGGGCCGTGGCGGCCGGCGCGCTGGGCGTCGTGCCGAAGAACGCCCGGCTCCCCCAGCTGGTCACGACGCTGATGGGCGTCGCGGGCGGCTGCCTGACCGTCGATCCGTCGCTGCTGCGGCCGGTCTCGGTCGGTGAACTGTCGCTGAGCACGCGGGAGATGGATGTGCTGCGGCTGACGGCCGGCGGGGCGACGGTGAAGGAGATCGCGGGCGAGCTGTATCTGGCGGCGGGCACGGTACGGAATCTGACGTCCGCCGCGATCAAGAAGCTCGGCGGTCGCAACCGGTTCGACGCGGCGCGGATCGCCGGGGAACACGGGTTGCTGTGAGGGCGGTGTGGGCGCCGCAGGCGATACGGGCGGTGCCGGTGATGCGGGCGGGGTCGGTGGTGCGGGGTGGTGCCGGCGGGGTCGGTGGTGCGGGTGGGGCCAGCGGTGTCGGGAGTGCCGGCGGTGTCGGGAGTGCCGGCGGTGTCGGGAGTGCGGGCCGTACCGGTGGCGTCCGTACGGGCGGCACCGGTGGTGCGGGCCGTGCGGGCGGTATCGGGAGTGCCGACCGGCGGGCTGAGCAGGTGATGCCCGCGGCGCCCGGAGTGCGCGCCGCGCGGACCGTGGGCGAACGCGCGCCGGCCCCGGCACAAGGGGTGCCGGGGCGGGGCGTTGGTGCCGTGCGAGCGCTGGTCGGGCTGGGGCGGTCGCTGCGGCGACGGTTGTGCGGGGAGGTGCCGGGGTCACTTCTCCAGGCAGAACTCGTCGATCGGGTAGCCGACGTGGCGGTCGGCCGTGGGCAGGTGCCCGAGGATGGTGTCGCCGGGCTTCAGCTCCGTGGAGTTGAGGACGGCGGCGTTCGGGCCGAGGACACGTACGTGCCAGTCGTCCTGGAGGATCAGGTTGACCGTCTGCCCGCTCGGGGCGACCGCGTCGATGGAGATCAGCGGACGGGTCTCGATCTTGACGCGGCCGACGCTGACGGGCCGGGTGCGGCCCTTGACGTCGACGGCCAGCACCTTGCTGCCGGCGTGGAGTTCGCTGAGGTAGTGGGTGCGGCCGGCCTGCGAGACGGTGTACGAGTGCAGGGCGCCGGCGTTGACCCGGAAGGGCCGGGTCGGCATGTACGGCAGCGGGTGGGTCTCGCTGACGCACAGCACCATGCCCTTGGAGTGCGAGCCGACGAGGATGCCCTCGTCCTTGCGGAAGTGGGTCGTGGTGTCGACGCAGGCCCGCTCCCCCATGCCGATGTGCGTGGTCCGGGTGACGGTGAGTTCGACCAGGTCGATCTCGCCGCCCCGGGCGCTGGCGGCGGTGCGCAGGGCGGTGGCGTCGCCGACGGTGTTGGCCCGCATCAGGACGCCGTCCGAGCCCAGTTCCAGGACGCCGTAGATGATCTCGGCCTCCTCGGTGTTGGACGCGGTGGTGATGATGGATCCGGGGGCGCCGGTGGCGGCGGCGATCACGATCTCCAGCGGGATCTTGGTGGGGTCGCGGAAGTCGAGCACGCTCCACGGCTCCAGGCGGGCCGCGAGGCAGGCGTCCTCCAGGGTGTCGGCGTCGACGATCTCCACGTAGCGGCCGAACTCCACGTCCGGGTGGGCCTCCTGGAGCGCGGCCCGCTCCTCGCGGGGGCCCGGGACGACGACCAGGTCGGCGGCGCCGAGGTCGGCGGGGACGGCGTCGAGCCCGTCCTCGAAGAGCAGGACCTTGCGGACGGTGGGCGGCAGACCGGCGAAGGCGGCCGGGTCGGCGGCGACGATGCCGTCGATGCGCTGGTGCAGGGCCTCTTCGAGGACGGCCTGGGTGGCGGTGCCGGCTCCGCGAATGTCAAGCCAGCACAGTTTTGCGTCCGTCATGATGCGGACCTCCTGTCGGGTGTGAGGAGTACGAAGGGTCGGAGAGGTGGTGCGTGTCGTGGTCGAGCGGGGAGCCGGGCGCGCCGAGGTGGGCCGGGGCGTCCAGGTGATCGGGGGTCAGCCGCTCGGCCCGGTGCGCGTCGGCCGGGAAGGCGAGCGGGGCGAAGTGCTGCTCCGGGAAGTGGTGGATCAGCCGGGCGACCTTGGCCGCGAGCTGCCGCGGGTCGGAGGCCTGGAAGATGTTGCGGCCCATCGCCACCCCGCCCGCGCCGCCGGCCAGGGCGTCCCGGACGTAGGCCAGCACGTCCTCCTCGGTGGGCATCGCGGGACCGCCCGCGACGAGGACGGGCACCGGGCAGGCCGCGGTCAGGTCGAGCATCTCCGCGGTCGAGCCGAGGAAGACGGTCTTGACCAGGTCCGCGCCCAGGTCGGAGGCGACGGTGACTGCGTGCGCCACCAGGTCCGGGTCGCGCGGGTCGGTGACCCGGGGGCCGCGCGGATACACCATGGCGAGCAGCGGCAGGTTCCACCGGTCGCAGGCGTCTGCGATCCGTCCGAGGTCGCCGATCTGCTGCCGTTCGTCGTCCGAGCCGACGTTGACGTGGACGCTCACCGCGTCCGCGCCGAGCCGGAGGGCCTCCTCCACCTGCGTCACCACGTACTTGGCGTCGGGGTCGAGCGCCTGGCTGGTGGACGCGTTGAGGTGGATGATCAGCGACATCGCGGCGAACCGCTCCGGGCTGATGTGCCGGACGCTGCCCTTGTGCACGACGACCGCGTCCGCGCCGCCGGCGGCGAGCTGCCCGGCGAGGTGGTCGAGGCTCGTGCCCTTGGGAGCGACGGGTCCGTCGCTGATCGAGTGGTCGAGAGGGGTGATCATCAGGCCTGCCGTGCTGTGGCGGTAGAGCCGCCGCAGCCTCAGCGACCTGGCGAAGTGGCCGAATGCGGTCATGGGATGCCCTTTCTGTTGCGCGGATCGGTACGCGTACGCCGGTCGGTGGCCCGGCGGGCGTCTGGTCCGGCGGAGCCGCCGGGGTCGGGCGGACCGGTGCCGCGCGGCTCGGCGGGCGGCCCCGCCCCCCTCGACCGGGTCCGCACCGGCGCGGTGACCTCCCGCAATCTGGCCCGGTCCGGTTTGCCGGACGGTGTCAGCGGGAGCTCGGGCCAGACCGAGACGCCGACCGGGGCGTGTTCCGGGGTGAGCGTCGCGGCGACGTAGCCGCGCAGGTCGCAGGAGGTGTGGCCGGCCCCGGAGTGGAGCTCGACGGCGGCGTGGACCTGCTCCACCAGGTCCTCGTCGCGTACGCCGAACACCGCCGCCTGCCGCACCTGCGGGTGCTGGAGCAGTGCCGCCTCGATGGCGGCCGGGTCGAGCTTGAGGCCGCCGTGCTTGATGACGTCGCCGACCCTGCCGTCGAGCCGGAGGTAGCCGTAGCGGTCCCAGTGCCCGAGGTCGCCGGTGCGCAGCCAGCCGTCCCGGTAGGTCGCCCGGGTCAGCTCCGCGTCGTCGAGGTAACCGGCTGACACCGTGGGCGAGTTGATCCAGATCTCACCGGTCCGGCCGCGGCCCAGAGGGGCGCCGGAATCCGCTGCCCGGATCTCGACGCGCACCCAGGGGAAGGGCCGGCCCGCCGAGCCCAGCAGTTCGGGTTCTCGGTGGTCGAGCGGCGTGAGACTGCTGATGCCGCCCGCCTCCGTCGTGCCGTACACCTGGATGAGGACGTCGCCGAAGACCTGGACCGCCTGCCGGACCCGCTCGGGGGCGGCCGGGGTGCCGCTGTAGGTGATGCGGCGCAGCGAGGACAGGTCGAACGAGGTGACCAGCGGGTGGTCGAGCAGGCGGTACAGGTGGGGCACCGCCAAGTAGACGTCGGTGACGCCCAGTTCGGCGATCGCCGTCAGGGTCGCGTCGGCGTCGAACTCGTCGTGCAGGACGACCGTGCCGCCTGAGCACAGCACGGCGTCGGCCATGGGTGCCGTCGTGTGGCTGACGGGTGTGACCGACAGCAGCGTCGCCGGGCCCCGGGGGTCGAGGCCGGAGGCCAGCCGGTCGACGAGGTGTTCGCGGGTGCCGTAGCGCTGGGCGACCATCTTGGGCCGGCCGGTGCTGCCGCTGGTGAAGTCGACGACGGCCAGGTCGTCGGGGCGCGGCGGTGGGGCCGGTGGCACGGTGTCGTGCCCGTTCGCCGTGCGCGGGATCGCCCGCACGGTCAGGCCGGGCCTGCGCCGCGCCAGCCATCGGCCGCGGGCCGTGCTCTCCTCGTCCGTGTCGTCCACCAGCAGCAGTGACACCCCGAGGTCACGCAGGAGCCCGGTCTGGGTGGCGACCGAGAAGGTCTCGGTGTCCGTGCGCGGGTTCATCGAGCGGACGTAGACGGAGGTGGCGCCGAGCAGATGGACGGCGTAGCGGGCGCTGAGCATCAGCGGGTGGTTGGGGCCGGTCAGGACGGCGACGGTGGTGCCGGGGCGGACGCCGTGGGAGTGCAGGAGCGCTGCGCTGCCCAGGACGGACGCGCGCAACTCGCCTGCCGTCACCGTCCGTTCCGGCCGGTGCAGGACGATGCGGGTCGGGTCCCTGCCCAGCGCCGCGAGGACGCGGCGCGCAGAGGAGCGGGGAATGGCTTCGGTGGTCATGGTCCTCCTCTCCAGAAATCAGGAGATGTATTCCGGGAATCGCGAAACGCCTTTGGGAAGAGGCGTTTCCGGGAATCAGGCGATTTTCATCTGCGCCATCATTCCCATGGCGCTGTGGTCGATCATGTGGCAGTGGTACGGATAGACGCCGCGGTGCGAATCGAAGGTGAGCTGGAGTTTCGCCGTCTGGCCGGGGAAGAGCAGCACGGTGTCCTTCCAGCCGGTCTCCGCCGGATAGGGCGGCTGCCCGTCTCGTTCGAGAATGCGGAACCGCACCAGGTGCGTATGGAAGTTGTGCGGGACGGTCGCGCTCCTGTTGGTGACCGTCCACACCTCGGTGCTGCCCCACTGGATGTGGGTGTCGATGCGGTCCGGGTCGAAGGTCTTGCCGTTGATGTAGGCCTGGTGGCCACCGGAGCCGGGCTCGTCCATGGAGAGCTCGAAGTCGCGCTCCACGGTCGGCTCGGGCAGGGCCGGCAGCGTGGCGAGGGTGTCCGGCACCCTGCTGGTGTCGGCGGTGCGCTCGCCGATGTCGAACCGCATGACCTGGCCGACGAGTTCCGTCGGGCCGGGGCCCAGCATGTTGGCGAGGGTGAGCTTGGTGCCGGGCGCGTACTTCGAGAAGTCGACGACGAAGTCGATGCGCTCCCCCGGCGACAGGACCAGCACGGGCGTCTCGGCGGGCGCGGCGAGCAGTCCGCCGTCGGTGCCGATCTGCCGCACGGGGTGCTGGGTGGCCGAGCCGTCGGACAGCGCGAGGATGAAGATGCGCAGGTTGCAGGAGTTGACCAGCCGGAAGCGGTACTTGCGCGCCTCGACCTTGAGGTAGGGCCAGGGGCGGCCGTTGACCAGGATGGTCGTGCGGTTCTCCGCGTCGTCCATCGTGTAGACCATCTGCGCGCCCGCGTCGAAGTGCGCGTCGCGCAGCACCAGCGGGATGTCGTACTTCCCGGACGGCAGGCCCAGCTTGTCCTCGGCGGGGTCGCGCAGCAGGTAGAGGCCCGACAGGCCCCGGTAGACGTGCTCGGACTCCATGTGGTGCGCGTGGTCGTGGGTCCACAGGGTGGCGCCGGGCTGCTTGTTCTCGTAGACGTAGGTCCGCTTGCGGCCGGGGGCGATGGTGTCCATCATCCCGCCGTCGTGCGCCACCGGGTTGTTGCCGCCGTGCAGGTGCACCGAGGTCGGCATGTCCAGCGCGTTGACCTGCTGGACGACGGTGGTGCGTCCGGTGCGGGCGCGGATGGTGGGGCCCGTGAACGAGCCGTTGTAGGTCAGGGCGTCGGTGCGGGTGCCCGGCAGGATCTCCACGCCGGCGCGGCGCATCGTGATCCGGTAGAAGTCGGCGGTCTTGGTGCGGCGGTAGGGGGCCAGGACCGGCGGGGTCGTCAGGGGCAGCGAGAAGGGTTCGACCGGGGCGGCCGCGGCGCCGGCCGGTGCTGTCTTCCCGGCCGCCGCGCCGGCGACCGGCTGTACGGCGGCGGCCGCGGCCGGCTGTCCGGCGGTGAGCGTCCGGAAGACCCCGCCCGCCGCGCCGACCGCGCCGACGGCGCCGGTGGTGAGACCGAGACGTATCGCATGCCGACGACTGAACACGAGGTTTTCCTTCACTGTCGGTGAGTTGCGGAGAGAATTCCTGTCCCGAGCATGCGCTTCGGGTGCCGAATGTCCGAGCGATCGAAGTCCGCCCCTGTCATCTGTCATGCATTCCATGACCCCGGTCACGAGCGGGAATGGCGACTGTCATTCGGTGCGGCCGGTGCGGGGGGAGCCGGTGTAGCGGGCCGCAGAGTGGATTTCGACAGGTCCGCCCACGCGAGTCGAGCACCGGAGGCCCGATGAATCCCGCAGGCACGAAAGCGATCACCGAGAAACCCCCCGGGTCCGCCGCCCGGGCACTGCGCACCGATGTGCGGGTGACGTTCGACGACGGCACGCACACCGCGCTGCTGAGGGGGCCCGTCACCTCCCTCGTCCTGCGCCCGGTGCGCGGCCCGCTGCGTACGGTCCTGCTCCGGCTGGCCGAAGGGCCGCTGCCGCGGGCGGAGTTGTACGAGGGTCTCGACGCGGCCGGCCGGGAGCGGGCCGACGCCCTGCTGGAGCGGGCCGGGCAGCTGCTGGCGTACAGCGTGCTGACGCATGACGAACCGCCGCTGCGGCGGGAGTTGCTGCGGCTGGAGCCGACCGCGCGGGATGCCGGGCACCGCGTCGCGGACGTGGCCGCCGGGGACCGCGTCCGCCTCTCCCGGTTCGCGTTCTGCCGTTCCCGCGAGGGCGTGCTGGTCCTGGAGTCACCGCTGGTGAAGTTCCGCGCGGTGCTGGTCGACCGGGCTGCGCGTGAACTCGCCGCCGCCCTGGGGCAGCCGGGCCGGGCGGGGAGCGCCGGGGAGGTCACCGGGCTGAGCGAGGCGGAGACTCTCGACGTCCTGTCGCACCTGGTCGGCCTTGGTTTCGCCGAGGTCGCCGGCCCGGACGGCACATTCGCCTCCGACTGCGAACCGGTGCTGCGGCAGTGGGACTTCCACGATCTGCTGTTCCACTCGCGCGTGCGCTCCGGGCGCTACGACGGCGTCTTCGGCGCCGTCTACCCCTATCAGGGCGAGATCGACCCGCTGCCCGCCGTGAAGCCCGCGCCGCCCGGCCCGGTGACCGAGCTGTACCGCCCGCGCCGCGCCGAGCTCGACGCCGCCGACCCGTCACTGACCGCCGCCATCGAGTCCCGGCGCTCCCACCGCGCCTTCGGGGAGCGGGCGTTGACGGCCCGCGAGCTGGGCGCGTTCCTGTACCGGGTGCAGCGCGTGCGAGTCCACCGCACCCCGGGCCCGGGCTCGCCCGGCGAGGACGAGGTCGTCTCACGGCCGTACCCGAGCGGCGGCTCGCTGTACGAACTGGAGTTGTACGTCACGGTGCTGCGCTGCGACGGGCTGGAGCCGGGCGTCTACCACTACGACTCCTACGCGCACCGCCTGGTCCTGGTCAGCGCCGAGGAGGCGGACCGGCGGGCGCTGCTGGGCGTCGCGTCCCGCTCGGTGGGCTTCGACGTCCACCCCGACGTGCTCTTCACGGTGACCTCGCGCTTCCAGCGGATGGCGTGGAAGTACCGGGCGATGGCCTACGCCACCACGCTGCGGCACACCGGGGTGCTCTACCAGACCATGTACCTGGTGGCCACGGCGATGGGCCTGGCGCCCTGCGGGCTGGGCAACGGCGACGCCGACCTGTCGGCGAGGGTGCTGGGCCTGGACTACCTCCAGGAGTCCTCGGTGGGCGACTTCCTCCTGGGTACGCCGGCCGGCGGCACCGAGCCGCCCGCGGACCCGGGCGAGGAATGGCACATGGTGAACAGCCCTGACTGGGCAATTCCGCTCGACGAGCCCGGAAATCCCGGCGGCGGCGAAAAGTCATCCACCCCGTGATAAATGTCAGCCGGCGGCCTCGGACCCTGGCGCCGGGGTGATTGCCCGAGCAATATGGATGTCAGAGCCGGACGGGAAGGAAACAAATCCCGGAAGGCGACCAGGAATTCACGGCCGAGATATCCGGTGACGGAATCGACGGCCTCGACGAAAGGAATGCGACATGACCGCCAAGGACATCAAGAACCAGGACGCGGACAAGGCGTTCGAGGGCTTCGACGCGGACGAGCTGGAGACCCTCGAGGTCACCGACGGCGTCGCCCTGCCGGAGATGGGCGCCTCCAGCGGCTCGATCGGCACCTCCTCCTCGTCCTCCAGCACCTGCTCGGCCTGCTGAAGCCTCACCCAGCACCTGCTCGGCCTGCTGAACCACTCACCCAGGATCTTCGGAAGGATTTCGACATGACCGCCAAGGACATCAAGAACCAGGACGCGGACAAGGCGTTCGAGGGCTTCGACGCGGACGAGCTGGAGACCCTCGAGGTCACCGACGGCGTCGCCCTGCCGGAGATGGGCGCCTCCAGCGGCTCGATCGGCACCTCGTCCTCCTCGTCCAGCACCTGCTCGGCCTGCTGAACCAGCGTCAGGGCACAAGCACCACAGCCTGAACGCGTCAAGGATGCGCCTGTCCGGCCTCGGCCGGTCGGGCACATCCTTGCGTTCGGATCCCTCAGAAGGTCAGCCGCGCAGGGCCAGGTGGTACGACGAGGCCCACAGCACCACCGCGCTGCCCAGGCCCACCGCGATCCGCACGGTCTCGCTCGCGAGGCCGGCCGCGACGAGCCCGAACCCGGCCACCGCGACGACCGTCAGCAGCGACGCCGTCCACCGGTACTGCCACTGGTCGTACAGGCGGGCGAGCGGGAAGAAGTGCAGGCCCACGACGAGGGCGATGCCCGCGGGGATGACCTCGGGCCGGCCCGCGGCGTTGGACGCGGCGATGACGGCGAAGATGGCCGCCAGCTCAATGGTGTTGACGATGCCCACGCCGCGCGCCCAGTTGGCCGGAAGGTCCACCGTCCGGGGCGAGGGCGCGGCGTCCTTGCGGTACCCCAGGTAGATCGCCGCCGCGGTGATCAGCAGCGCCGCCACCTCGATGGCGAGCGGCGCGACATCCGTCGCCGAACCGGTCCCGGAGGCCGCCGCCACGGCCCACATCAGGCCGAACACGGAGAGCACGGCCACGCCTCGGCGGCGCAGGTTGCGGGTGAGGGCGAGGCACTCGGCGTCCGTGGCGGACGGGGTGGGGGGCGTTGTGGGGGACGTAGATGTCACTCGCGGAGAATACACCGGCCGACCTGCCTTCTTGGCGGTTTCCGGCCAGTTCACCGGCACCCTCGAACCAGCCCACCGGCGCCCTCGAAGCGGAATGCAACATTCCGTCATCCTGGCCCGTGGCCGGGCGTCACGGAAACGATGACGTATGTAAGCGCCGGACCTTTTTCCCTTCCGGCTCGAATTACCGGCGCCAATCATGGGATTCAGGTTCACGAATTCATTGTGGCTCTTCTCGGAAGGTGAAAGGACATGGGGGTTCACGCTCCGGAGCGCATTGCCGTGAGGCCGGATTCCGCCGGCCTGACGGGGGTGCGACTCCATACCCGGATGCCGGTGACACCGGCCTGGCTGGCCCGGCACGTCGTCCCGGTCGCCCGCGCACTGGGCGAGCGGGGCGTGCCCGGCGTGCAGGTGCGGCGCGGCTGGCTGCACGGACCGCACGTCGACGTGCTCGCCCCGGCCGGCGCGGTGCCGCCCGGCGGCGCCGTCGACTGGGCGCAGATCGAGGCCGCGCTGGACGCCGGCCCCCTCGACCCGGCCCGGGCGCTGACCGAGGAGGTGTATCTGGACCAGGCCCGCGAGTTCGGCCGCCTCGAAGCGGTGGAGCCGCCGTACCTGCCGCTGCGCGAGCACGGCGCGGTGCTGCGCGTCGCACCCGGCGATCCCGCGCTGCGCTCCCGGGAGCCGCGCCTCGACGCCCTGCGCACGGTCGTGTACGGCGCCCTCGCGACGCCGGTACTGACGATGATCGAGGGGATGGCCGAGGAGCCGGGCAGCGGCACGGTCCGCCTCGCGGAGGCGTTCACCGCCCTCGTCGACACCCACGCCCTGGGGCCTGCCTACGGGGTGTTCTCGCCCCGCTCGCACGTGGAGGCCTTCCTCGCCTGGGCGGCCCCGCGCAAGGACATGCGCCCGGTCTTCCGGGAGCGCCTCGCCAAGGAGGGCCCCCGCATCCGGGAGGTCGTCGAACAGCGCCTGAACGGCGCGGTGTCCCCGGCGGCGGCCCAGTGGCGCACGGCGTTCGCCTACGGCGCCGGGGTCCTGGACCACGCGGTCGCCACGGGCGCCCTCACCCCGGACCTGCTCGACTCCGTCACCGACGGCGTCGACCGCAGCCGGATGGGGCCGCCCGGAGCGGAGACGGTGGTGCCGCGCGGCGAGCAGCCGGACACCGACTTCCACCGGACCGTGCACGGCTCGGGGGCGATCAGCACCCCGTCCCCGTTCTTCGCGGCCTACCGCCTGCTGACGAACCTCTTCTACCAGCAGCTGCCCCTGCTCACGGTCTCGCCGATGCAGCGCTACTACATGTGCTTCGCGCTCGCCGAGACCGTCGACGAGGTGCTCGGCAGCAGCTGGCGGGAGCGCCTCACCGCCACGGAAGAGAGGGGAGCCCCGCGATGACCAGCCCCGAACCCCAGTGGTTCCTGCGCGTCAACCCGCTGCGCAGGGCCCGCCTCGCCGACCCGGAGCAGCGCCGCCTGCTCGGTGAACTCGCTACGGCGGAAGCAGAGTTGGCGGAGGCCGCCGAGGTCTGCTCGCAGGAGCTGTACGAGCGGATCGGCGCGGCCGCCTCGGACGCCGAGCGGCGCGAGCTCATCGCGCTGCGCCGCGCCATCCACAACGGCCGCGCCCCCAAGAAGACGCCCGAGAGCCTCGAAGCGACCCCGTCGGTGGCCCGCTGGCTGGCCGCCTGGACCGGGCGGGAGCGGCTGCGCACCACGATCACGCGGGGCTACCCGGCCGCGGCCGACCGCGAACGCGCCGTGCTGGCCGCCCTGCTGGGCGACGGCGACCTGCTGCGCTCCCTCGCCCTCATCGCCCCCGAGGTGCACCAGGAGGCCGAGCGCTACCGGGCCGCGGTCGAGGGCCCGGGCAAGGTGTCCGCCCGTACCCGCAAGTCGGAGCGCGGCCTGATCCAGTACGTGACCCGGGCGATGGTGCGCACCAGCCCGCTCTCCCGGTTCACCGCGGTGGGCATCGCCGAACCGGCCCCGGCCGGCGACCCGGAGGCCGTCCGCCCCGGCGACGTGCCCTTCACCGGCGCGCGGGCCGTGCCGGGCCTGGACCGGGTCATGCTCCACTACGTCCTCGGCGGCCTGCCCACCGACGACACCGACCCGACCGCGCTGTGGGTGGGGATGCCGCCCACCTCGGCCCCCGACCCGGAGACGGGCAAGCTGTTCTTCCTGAAGTTCTCCGAGCAGGGCATGCACCGTCTCGCGGTCCCGCTCGACGGGCCCGTGGGCGATCTGCTCGACGCGCTGTCGATGGGGCCGCGCAGGTTCCCGGCGGTCGTCGCGCACGTCGCCGCCCGGGCCGGCTGCCCCGCGGAGGAGGCCGAGCGGCGCGTGCGGCAGGCCCTGCACCAGGGCGTGCTGTGCACGTTCAGCAGGCCCGAGGAGGAGTCCGCCGCGGGCGACTACGACGACCTGCTGACGCTTGCCGACGCCGAGCAGCCGCCCGGAGCGAGGGAGTTGGCGAAGCGGGTGCGTGCCGGGCTGCCCCGGGTGACCGAGGCCCCGGCCGCCGAGCGGGGCGCGCTGCTGGCCGGACTGCGCGGCGACCTCGGCCGGTTCAGCCAGGCGGCGGGCCGCCCGGCGCACATCACGGTCGAGGAGGACTACGTCATGCCGCCGCTCAAGGTGACGGCCTCCGACTGGCACGCCCCGCTGGGCGACCTCGGCCCCGCGGTGGAGCTCTTGACCGTCTTCGACTGGCTGCACGACGTACGGGTCCTGATGACCGCCGCGTTCGTGGAACGGTTCGGGGCCGGGGCGAACGTGCCGCTCGCCGAGCACGCGGCGTTCATCGTCGGGGAGGTCTCCCGGCGGGCCGCCGCGATGGCCGCCGTGTACGGGCCCGAGGGCACCGGCCAGGCCGCCGCGCTGTCCGGGATCGGACCGGCGGACGGCTGCCTGGAGCGCATGTACCTGCTGCGCCGCGAGCTGTCCGAGGAGGTGCACGCCCTCCTCACCAAGACGGCCCAGGCCGGTGAGGACACCCTGCGGCTCACCGCGGCGGACGTCGCCGAGCTGACCCGGGCGCTGCCCGACCGCTTCCGCAGCGACCCGCTGATCTACGGCGTGCTGCTCCAGCAGGCCGGCGACCACCTCGTCCTCAATGACGGACTGCCGGGCCACGGCATGCTGTACGCGCGTTTCCTGGAGGCCGACCGCCGCCAGGGCGGCCGGGCCCTGCCCCGCCTGGCCGACCATCTGACCCGTTTCTACGGCCACGACGGCACCCGCGTCACCGAGGACCTGGGCCTGCACCGCCTCAACGTCAACGCGCACACGCCGGTGCTGCCGGGCGGCCTCTCGGCCGAGGACTGGTTCACGCTGCGCCTTGCGCACGACCCGGAGACCGACACGCTGCGGGTCGAGGACATCGACGGCGCCCCGCTGCGGGTGCTGCCGCTGGGCACCGGCCACCCGGGCCTGTTCCCGCCGCCGCTGTCGGTCGCCTCCGGCCTGGTGATCAGCGGCCGGCTCTTCAACAGTCTGCCCAACTCCTGGCACGCGGCGACCCCGTGGGATGCCAAGCACACCCGTGTCGCTCCGCGCATGGCGGTCGGCGACGTCCTCATCGGGCGCCGCCGCTGGTACGGCGGTGCCGAACTGGACACGGCGGTGGCCGCCGGGCCCGACGAACACGAGCGGCTCCTCGGACTGACCGCCTGGCGCTCCCGCCACGGCGTCCCCGAGGAGGTCGTCATCAAGTCGGCGCCGGAGGACGAGGGCCCGCTCTCGGTGGGCGCCCCCGACGTCCAGTCCAAACGCCTGGCGCAGAAGCCGCAGTACGTCGACCTGTCCAGCGCGCTCGCGGTGCGGGTCCTGCCGCGGATGCTGGAGCGCCGCGGCGCCGGCACGAGCTATCTGGAGGAGGCCCTGCCCGGCGTGACCGACGGCACACATGCCACGGAGTGGGTGCTCGAGGTGGGGCGGCGGGCCGGTGGCCGCTTCGTGTACGACCCGGCGAACAACGGGGCAGCGGAAGGAGTCCGGCCATGACCGTGACCGATGTGGAGAGGAGCGCGGTCGAGTCGCCCCCGACCGCCGCGCCGCTCAGGGCCCGGCCCGGGCTGCACTACGCGCCCGTGCCGGGGGGCGTCTACTTCAGCGGGACGCGCGGGCAGTTCGTGCTGCGCGGCTCGGAGCTGCTGTACGCGGTGGCGGACGGTTGCGTGCCGCTGCTGCGGGCGGGGACGACGGAGGACGCGCTGGTCGCCGAGTTCGGCACCGAGCGGGCCCGGCCCGCCGTACGGCACCTTCTGGGCAAGCTCCGGGAGAACGGCCTGCTGCTCGACCCGGCCACGCTCACCGAGCCGGAACCGCCGGCCGAACTGGCCGCCCGGCACGCCGACACGCTGGCCCGCCTCACCGCCCGCCTCGACGACCCGTACGCGGCGTTCGCCCGTCTGCGCCGGGCCCGGGTGCGGCTGCACGGCCCGACGACGGCGACGGCTCCGGCCCTGCGCGGGCTGCGCCGGGCGGGCGTGGCCGACGTGACGGCGACGGCCGTCCCGGTGACGCCGCCGACGCCCCTGGTCCCGGTCTGCGACCCCGCGATGTACGCGGACCCCGCCCTGCTGTCCGGCAGGAGCGGATCGGCAGGCGGCTCCCGCGCCCTGATCCCCGCCGGCGCCCCGGCGGTGCGCCCTGTTCCGACTCCCGCCGGCGACCCGGCGGTGCAGCACCCTCTGACTCCCGTCGGCGACCCGGCGGTGCAGCACCCTCTGACTCCCGCCGGCGACCCGGCGGTGGATGCCGGTACACGAACTCCCGTCGGCGACCCGGCGGTGACAGAACCCGGTACGCGAACTCCCGTCGGCGACCCGGCGGTGACAGAACCCGGTACGCGAACTCCCGTCGGCGGCCCGGCGGTGAACGGACACGGTGCCACAACTCCCGTCGGCGGCCCGGCGGTGACGGCATCTGTGACGGCCGAGGGCGTGCCCAGGGTCGTCGTCGAGTTCCTCGACGGTGACCGGACGTGGATCGAGGAGGACGGCACGCTGCACGTGCCCGTGCTGCTCGGGCCCGGGCCGGTGCTGGTCGGGCCCGTCGGAGTCGCGCCCGGCGTCTGGCAGGTCTTCCGGGACCGGGCCAGGGCCTGGGCGGACGCCGAGGGCGTCGAACCGGCGACCGGGCCGATCGCCCACTCCCTCGCGGGAGCCCTCGCCGCACAGCTCCTGACCGACACCCTCACGAGTGTCGCGGAGCCCGGCGAGGCCCACGTCGTGCACGGCCACGATCTGACGGCCGACCGCGTCACCGTCACGGGCGCCCCCGTGAGCGAAGCGGTCGCCGTCCGTCTCGCCGACGCCCCCGCCGAACCCCTCCCCGCCCCCGAGGACGCGCTCGACGCCGCCGGCGTGCTCACCGCCCGCTGGACCGGCCTCTTCGCCTCCGCCCAGGGCGAGGACCTGCCGCAGATGCCCGTCGCCCTGCGCGCGGCGGAGCACCGGGCGGACCGCACGGGCACGGTCACCGCATGGGCCGCCCACCAGGAGACGGCGACCATCGCCGCCGCCCTGGCCGCCCTGCGCGACCGCGCCACCGACGCGACCGGGACCCCCGCTGCGGGCCTCACCCGCGAGCACTGGCTGCTGGACGGCGCCCTGCGCCGACTCGCCCGGACGGACGGCGACGTCCTCGACACGGACGCCCCGCTGCACGCCGAAGGCCACCGCATCGCCGCCGAGTTGCGGGCGCTGCTCGGCGAGGCCGAACCGGTCCTCGCCGTCTCCCGGTACGCCGGGGTCGGCTGGCCGCTGGCCGAGGTCACCGTCGACGGGCGTCCGCTCGGCGCCGGCTGGGGCCCGACCGCCGCGGAGGCGACGTACGCCGCGCTGTGCACGGCACTGGCCGTGGCGCAGACCGGCGGCACGGCCGGCCGGCTCTCCACCGACGCCCTGCTGACCGCGGACGGCACGACGCGGGCGGCGCTGCGCGAGCAGCTCACGGCCCGCGCCGTCCACGAGGGGCAGCCCCGCCGCACCGACCCGGTGCTCGGCGAACTCCCCTTCTGGCATGGCCCGGTGACCGCCCACGCCGTCCCCACGACCGCCGAGGAGGCCACCGATGCCGGCCACTGAACCGTTGGCCACCGAGCCGTCGACCACTGAGCCGTCGACCGCCGTGCAGGCCGGTCCCGCCCTGCCGGTGACGGCGTACGACGACTGGTTGCCCGCCCTCGCGCCCCTGGCCCGCGCCACCGGGGCCACCGTCTGCGTCAACCTCGGCTGGGACCTGGACTGGGAGCGCGACCGCGTCACCCGGGCGACGGGCCCGCACCTGTCCGTGCGGGTCTACGACGACGAGGTCATGGTGGGCCCCCTGTGGGCGCCCGGCACCACGTCCGGCTGCGCCGCCTGCGCCGAGGTGCGCGAACGCACCGTCCTCGACCACCCGCTCGTGGGCGACCTCACCCAGGCCACCCGCGTCCCGGCAGCGCCCGCGCCCCTCCTGCCCGAGCTCCTGCGCACCGGCCTGGACCACCTGGCCTCCCACCCCCTCGCGCCGGGCGAGGCCTACTCGGTGACGGTCCGCGGCACCCGCCGGCACCGCATCGCCCGCAGCTTCCACTGCCCGGCCTGCGGCCCCTCCCCCGAGGACCTGGTGGCGACCGAGTCCCCGGCACCCCGCCCCCTGCGCTCCCGGCCCGCCGTCCCCGGGGACGCCACCCGTACCGCGGCGAGCCGTCTCGTCGAGCCCGGCTTCCTGCGGGACCGGCTCGTCGACGACCGGTTCGGGCCGGTCCGCGCGATCCTGCGCGAGTCGCACGCCCCGTTCGCGATGAGCATGGCCGTCGTCGCCGACGCCCCGGCCATGGGGCACGGCAGGGCTCGTACGTTCACGGAGACCGAACCGGTCGCCGTCCTGGAGGCGTACGAGCGACTCGGCGGCTACCCCTACGACATCCCCCTGCTGACCGGCCGCTCCTACCGCGAGGTCGCCGAACGGGCCGTCGACCCGGGCAGCCTCGGCCGCTACACCGCCGAGCAGCTCGCCCACCCGACCAGCAGGGCCACCCCGTTCACCGCCGACACCCCGATGGACTGGGCCTGGGGCCACGACGTGGCCGACGGCACTCCCCTGCTGGTCCCGGCCGACCACGCCTTCTACCAGTACGAGTACGCGTTCCGCCGGGACCGGCGCGCGGCGCGCGTGGCCGGGGCCGCGAACCGCCGGCACTACTTCTTCGACTGCTCCAGCGGCTGCGCGGTCGGCGCCAACTACGAAGAGGCCGCGCTGCACTCCCTCTTCGAACTGGCGGAACGAGACGCCTTCCTGACCTCCTGGTACCGGGCCGAGCCGCTCCCCCACATCCCGGTCGGCACGCTCACCGACCCCACCAGCCGGGCCATGGTCGAGCTGATCAGGGCCCGTGGCTACGACGTCCATCTCCTGGTCGCCACCCGGGACATCGGACTGCCGGTGGTGTGGGTGATCGCCGTGAACGAGAAGGACCCCTTCCCGGCGACCTTCTCCTCCGCCGGCTCGGGCGCCGAGCCCGAGTCCGCGATCCGCGGCGCGCTGCGCGAGGTCGCCCAGCTCGTCACCAACCCGGTCGACTGGACGCGCGAGCAGGTGGAACGGATGGTCGAGGACCCCTGGCTGGTGGAGGAGCTGGAGGACCACGTCCGCTTCTCCTCCATCCCCGAGACCCGCGACCGCGCCCTGGCGGGACTCGGCGGCCCGGCCGTCACCCTGGAGGAGGCGTTCCCGGACTGGCCGGGACGGCTGGAGCGCGCGGCCGGCGGTGACGTGCGCGGCACCCTCCGGTACGTGGCCTCCCTCTTCGCCGACGCGGGACTGGACCGGATCGTCATCGTCGACCAGACCAGCCGGGAGCACGCCGACGCCGGTATCGCGGTCGCCCGTGCCGTCGTCCCCGGCATCGTGCCGATGTGCTTCGGCCACGCCCAGCAGCGCCTGGACGGACTGCCCCGGCTGCGCGCCGCCCTGCGCGGCACGGGCCAGGAGCACCGGGCGATCCCCTACGACCCGCACCCGTTCCCGTGACGGCCCCCGCCGAGCCCTGGACGCGGCGTGCCCCGGTCGACCTGCCGGGCCCCGAGGGCGACAACAGCATCGCCCGCGAGCCCCTCTGGTACGCCTACGGCACCGGCGACGACGCCCCGGAACCACCGCCGTGGACCTGGGCGGCCACCCCGCCGCCCGACTCCCACGTGCCGCCCCCGCCCCCACGCCCGGCGGGCCCGGCGACCCCGCTGCCACCGGGCACGACGGACCGCCTGTCGGCGCTCCCGTACCCGCACGTCCCGGCCCCGGGCGGTCCGGCCTCACCGGACGCCCTGGCCCACGCCCTGACCACCACGTTCGCTCCCCTGCGCCGCGAACCGGAGAACCCGTACAACGAACACCGCCCCTACGCCTCACCGCGCTGCCTGTTCCCGGTCCACGCCTTCGTGGGGGACGGCGGTGACTGGCGCCTGCTGGAACCGACCCACCACACCCTCACGGGCCCCGGCACCGGCACCCCCACCCGCATCGCCCTGACCGGCCGCTACACCGCGATCCCCCTGGCGTACCAGTGGTTCCGGGGCTCGCTGGTGGCCATCGAGACGGGCATGGTGCTGCGCGCGCTGAGCCTGGGCCTGGAGCTCTTCGGGGTACCGGCGACGCTGACCCCGCCGACGGCGGACGGCCCGGAGCTGCTGCGCGAGCTGGGCGTGGAGCAGACCTGGGAGTGGTCCCTGCCGTGGCTGGTCGACGTAGACCAACCACACCCCTCCGCACGCCGACCGACTGAAACGGAGCCGCCGGCCCCTGAGTGGGATCCGTCGCTCAGGAATGTGATCGACGTCAACAGAGGTGCCCTCAGGGGCGCGGGGAACTGCGCGCTCAGCCACAACGAACCCGCACCCATGACCACCGCCGTACCCCCCACCCTGCCCCCTGCACCACACGCCCCCACCTGGTCCGAACTCCTCTGGAACCGCCACTCCGGTCGCATGCCCAGAGCCCTCCACGGCATGGACTCGGCCAAGTGCCTCACCCCCCTCCCCACCAGAACCCTCACCACGGCCCTGGCGTGGCTCGGCGTCCCCCCACCGCACCCGGCCCTCGCCGCCGCCTTCGACGAAGTCACCGTCACCGCCGTCGTCCAGCACATCGGCGGCCACACCCCCGGGATCCACCGCATCTCCGACGGCACCTCACACCTGCTCCGCCGGGACCCCACCGCCCCCGCCGGCCTGGAGGCCAACTACGGCTACGGCCTGACCCCCGTCAACGGCTGCGGCATCGCCAACGCCCCCCTCACCGTCTTCTTCTCCATCCGCCCCCGCGAACTCTTCGCCCGTTTCGGCCCGGCCGGCTGGAGCGCCGCCCAGCACGCCTGCGGCTGGGCGGTCCACGGACTGTGCCTGGCCGCCGCCGCGGAGGGCCTCTTCGCCCGGCCGGTCCGGGCGTTCAAGGAGATCCAGACCAAGGAGGTCATCGGTCTGGGCGAGGACGAGACGATCGTCCTGTCGGCGGTGGTCGGCGTACCACGCGAGACCGGGGGTGCCGTGCTGGACCTGCGTACCTAAGGCCCTGGATCAGCCCACCGACCGGACAAGGAACACCCATGACCACCACACCGCAGCGCTGGAGCGCCTGGCACCTGCACCTCGGCACCACGGCCCGTGGCGCCCACGACCGCGTCCTGACGGACGTCATCGGCCCCACGGTCGCCGAACTCCCGCCCGGAACCCCCTGGTTCTTCATCCGCTACTGGCAGTCCGGGCCCCACCTGCGGCTGCGCGTCGCGGACCTGCCCGAGGGCACGGACGCGCACGCGCGCGTGGAGCGAGCCCTGCGGGACCGGCTCGCGGAGGCGGGCCGGCTCGCACCCGGCGAGGAGCCGCTCGCGGAGGAGACGTACCAGCAGGGCGCGTCGCGGCTCGCCGCGGCCGGGGAGACCGGGGTCAACACCTCCGTCCACGCGCTGCTGCCGCCCGGCGTGCACCGCGCCGACTACGACCCCGAGTACGAGCGCTACGGCGGCCCGGCCCTCATGCCGGCCGCCGAGTCCCTCTTCCACCGCTCCAGCGAACTCGTCCTCCGCCTGGCCCCGCTCGTCACCTCCGAGGCCCGCCGCGCCCGGCTCGCCCTGCGCGGCACCCTGTCCGCCGCCGTCGCCCTCGGCGGCCCGGACGAGCGGGCCCACTACTTCGCGCGCGGCCGGGACGCCTGGCAGGCCTGGGCGCGTGACGCCGGGCATCCCGACGAGCTGCTGGACCGGATCACCACCGTCGATCAGGACCCCGCCTCGGCAGGCGTCTCTCCGGACGCCCACGGCCCGTTCACCGACTGGTACGAGACCCTGACCGCCCACGCCGACGAGATCCGGCGCCACTCGCCGGTCCACCCGGGCATGATCCTCTTCTCGCACGCGCACATGCTCCACAACCGCCTCGGCCTGAGCCTGCTGGAGGAACTGCGCACCTACGCCTGGCTGTCCCACGTCTTCCCCGCCCCGGCAACGGCGCCGAAGCCGACGCTCGCACCGACACCGACACCGACACCGACACCCACACCCACACCCACACCCACACCCACACCCACACCCGACCTGGCACCCACGGGGTGATCCCCCGCGCCCGTGGGCGCCCACGCGGAGGCCCGGCCGGGTTCCCCTTCACCGGCCGGGCCTCTTCGGCATGTAGGGCGGCGGCTCATCCCTCCCGCACGAACACGGCCCGCACCCGCACGAGCAGATCCGCTCCGACCAGCCCGCGCATGCCGCCGACCCCGCACGCGTGCCGGTCGACCCGGGCGGTGGCCCGTACGACGACCCGCTCGCCCTGCTCGGTGAGCTCGTCGACCGTGAAGGTCACCGGGATCGCACGGCCCTTGACCTCCAGCCGCGCCGTGAGGCTCAGGTCGTCCGCCAGGCCTTCGCCGGTCAGGCGCAGTTCGGGATGGCGCTCGGCGTCCAGGAAGCGCGGGCCGCGCACCGCCGTGTCCCGCTGCGGGTTGCCGGTCTCGAAGCCCGCGGCGGCCACGGCGGCGTCGAGGCGGACCAGGGTGCCGTCCGGGGCCAGCTCGACGTGGCCCGAGCGCACCGGGAACGAGCCGCGCACGGGCAGGAGGAAGAAGTGCCGACCGGTGAACTCCACCGTGGAGTCGGCCGGTTCGAGGCGCCAGGCCCCGGTCGGGGCGGTGAGCGGGCGGGTGGTGTGGTCGAGGGACATGGCGGGGGTTCCTTCCGGGAGCACTGATGTGGGGGGGGCAAGCGCCGAGGGGGCCTCCAGGAGGCCCCCTCGATGGGTCGGGACGGTCGCTCTACTCGGGGCGCGGGTCCCAGCGGAAGCTGCGCACGGCGATCAGGGCGCCGACGACGCCCCAGGCCGCCAGCACGGCCAGTTCCTTCCACTGGAAGCCGCCCTGGTGCGCGAACGGCGCGAGCATGGCGTCGTTGAACGGCTTCACCGGCAGCAGCCCGGCGATGTTGTTCATGACGTCCGAGTGGATCGGGAAGTAGCTGCCGGAGATGAACACCAGCGGGAACTGGATGAACTGCACGACCGCGGGCGCCGCCTCGGAGTTGCGGATCAGCGAGGCCACGCCGACGCCGAGGGCGCAGAAGCTGGCCGCGCCGAGCACCAGGGTGAGCGCGAGGGCCGGCCAGTCGGCGGGCCACGGCACCCCGTACAGGCGCCCGATGCCGATGACCAGCGCCACGTCGACGACGCTGACGACGACGCAGTGCACGAGCAGGCCCGCGAAGTACACCCAGGCGGGCAACGGGGTGGCGTGCAGCCGCTTGAGGACACCGGTCTGCCGGCGCATGGCGAGGACGATCGCGAGCTGGCCGTAGCAGGCGCCCAGGACGGAGACGGCCGCGATGGTCGGCGTGTAGTACTCCAGGCCGCTCAGGCCGAAGAAGAAGTCCTCGCCCTGACTGCCGGAGAACACGGCGCCGAAGACCGAGATGATCACGATGGGCAGGACGAAGGTGAACACCATCGACTGCGGGTTGCGCCAGAACGACAGCTGCTCGTAGCGGATCTGGTGGGCGAGGAGGGCGAGGGGGCCCCGTTCGTCGGGCCGCTCACGCCCGGCGCGGTCGGCCCGCCGGGTGGTCCCGGTGGTCGTGGGGGGCAGGGTGCTGGTCATCGTCGGCTCCGTCCGGGTCGGCGCCCCCGGCGCGCACGCGCCGCCGAGGACGGTGTGCTGCCCCGCTCGGTGGACGGGGACGAGGCGTCCTGCTGTGCGTACGAACTGGTCAGCCCCAGGTAGACGTCCTCCAGGGTGGGCTGCTCGACGGTCAGCCGCTCCAGCGGCGTGCCCCGGTCCAGGGCCCAGGAGGTGAGCCGGTGCAGGGCGGCGGTCGGCTCCTCGGCCTCGGCGGTGACGAGGCCGTCCTCGGCGTCGCTGACCGGGATGGGCACGTCGTCGATGGCGGCACCGGCCGGCAGGGCGAACCGGATCCGGGCGAGGGCGCTGTCGCGTCCGCCGATGGTGTCGGGCGTGCCCGCGGCGACGATCCGGCCGGCGGCGATGACGGCGACGGAGTCCGCCAGGGCCTGCGCCTCGTCCATGTAGTGGGTGGTCAGCAGGATGGTCGTGCCGGCGTCGCGCAGGCTCCGCACGACCTCCCAGGCGCCGCGGCGGGCGCCCGGGTCGAAGCCGGTGGTCGGCTCGTCGAGGAACAGCAGCTTCGGGTCGCCGATCACGCCGAGGGCGAGGTCGAGCCGCCGCTTCTGCCCGCCGGACAGGTCCTTGACCTTCGCGTCCCGCTTCTCCTCCAGGCCGACGAGGCCGATGACCTCGTCGACGTCGCGCGGGGCCGGGTAGTAGCCGGCGTTGCGGGCGATGGTCTCCCGCACCGACAGGTAGGGCTCCACGGCGATGTCCTGGAGCACGAGCCCGATCTGCCCGCGCAGCCAGCGCCCGTCGGCCTTGTCGCCGGGGTCGCGGCCGAGGACGCGGACGTCGCCGCCGTCGCGGTGGCGGAAGCCCTCCAGGATCTCCATGGTGGTGGTCTTGCCGGCGCCGTTCGGTCCGAGCAGGGCGAAGATCTCGCCCTCCTCGACGGCGAAGTCGACGCCGCGCACGGCCTCGTGGTCCCCGTACTTCTTGAGCAGGCCCTCGACGGCCACCGCGGTCACCGCGGTCGCTCCACTTCTCGTTCGCGTGTCACCGCGTGCCTCCAGGTGTCGTAACCGGTCTTCTCCTTCCGGAAGTTAGGGCCGGACGGGGGTGCGGCAGCAGGCGTGACGGGCTTTCGATGACGTCCGTCACGCAAGCGGCGACAGTTGTCAGCACGGCGGGGCGTGACGTTGCCGCCCGGTGGCGGGCGCCACATGCTCGGGGACACGACCGATGACAGTGCGTCCACGTCGCCCGCGGTACGGCGGAGCGCGGACGGGGCGCGAAGACCCGGAAGGCGGTCCCTGAGGTGCTGGTGGGCGAAGACACAGGAGGGCGGCGGCTGCCCGGGAACACCGCGGAGCCGGCCGGCGGGCAGCGGCCGACGGTCGCCATCGTCGGCGCGGGCATCGGCGGGCTGACCCTGGCCGGCGCGCTGAGCGCGAGCGGCACGCCGTACGTGATCCATGAACAGACCCGTGAACTGGCCGAGGTGGGCGCCGGCGTCCAGCTCTCCCCCAACGCGATCCGCCCGCTGCTGCGCCTCGGCCTGGGCCCGGCGCTGGAGGAGCACGCGGTGCGGATCGACGCGATGGAGGTACGCGGCTGGAACGGGCGGCCCATCGCGCGCACGCCGCTCGGCGCGGACTGCGAGCGCATGTTCGCGGCGCCGTATCTGACGATCCACCGGGCGCATCTGCACGACGCGCTGCTGTCCCTGGTCGACCGGGACCGGCTGGGCCTCGGCCAGAAGCTGAGCGCGGCGCGCGAACTCCCCGGCGAGGCGGGCGTGCGCCTCTCCTTCGAGGACGGCTCGGTGCGCGAGGCGGACGTGGTGGTCGGCGCGGACGGCATCCACTCCACGGTCCGCGAGACGCTGCGCCGCGACGAGCCGGTCTACTCGGGCCTGGGCATCTACCGGGGCCTGGTTCCCGTGGAGGCGTTGCCCGCCGAGGCCCGCGAGCGCCTGGTGCGGCTGTGGCTCGGGCCGGGCGGGCACTTCGTCGCCTACCCGGTCGCGTCCGGCAGGTACCTCAGCTACGCCGCGACCGTGCCGCTGCCCTCCGACGCGCCGCCCCGCGAGTCCTGGTCCCGGCCCGGTGACCCCGACGAACTGCGGGCGGTCTTCGGCTCGTGGACGGGCCTGGTCGCCGACATCGTCGCGGCCGTGGAGACGACCCACCAGTGGGCGCTGCACGACCGGCCGCCGCTGCGGACCTGGTCCACCGACCACATCACGCTGCTCGGCGACGCGGCCCACCCCATGCTCCCGTTCATGGCGCAGGGCGCCAACCAGGCGATCGAGGACGCGATGGACCTGGCCGCCTGCCTGGCCGGCGTGCCGACCGGGGCGGTCCCCGAGCGTCTGGCCCAGTACGAGGCGCTGCGCATCCCGCGCACCGCCGAGGTCCAGCGCGGCTCCCGCGGCAACGCGGGCATCCTGCACCTCCCGGACGGCCCGGCTCAGCGCCGCCGTGACGCCCAGATGGCGGTCCACGCGGCCCTGCACGACCGTGCGGCGCTCTACGCCCACGAGACGGGCCGCAGCGTGGTGCCGGCTTGATCCATCCGGAAACTCGTCGAAACATTCGAGGAACGGAACCCTGCCATCCGCACGAGAAGGGCAGGAGAGTGAGAGGAACTTGAACCAGCGGAGACTATAACCGCCCATTGACCAGCGGGAATCCACTACAACCGACTTCGGCCCGGTCCCGATCATTTCGTAACGACCGCCGAAACTCTTGACAGTTGACAGGGCCCGGCCAACACTCCCGGATGACAGAGCTCCCCCATCGACCCACCCCACGAGGACGAGGAGGAAGCACCCCCATGAAGAAGTCATCCGGCCGTTTCCGGCTGCTCATCAGCAGCACCTGCACCATGCTGCTGGTCGCGGCGGCGGCCCTCACCATGCCGGGCACCGCCCACGCCGACACCGTCGTCACCACGAACCAGACGGGCACGAACAACGGCTACTACTACTCGTTCTGGACGGACGCGCCGGGCACGGTTTCCATGACCCTGTCCTCCGGCGGCAGTTACAGCACGTCCTGGCGGAACACCGGGAACTTCGTCGCCGGCAAGGGCTGGAGCACCGGCGCGCGCCGCACCGTGACGTACTCGGGCTCGTTCAACCCGTCCGGCAACGCCTATCTGACCCTCTACGGCTGGACGGCGAACCCGCTCGTCGAGTACTACATCGTCGACAACTGGGGCACCTACCGGCCCACGGGCACGTACAAGGGCACGGTCACCAGCGACGGCGGCACGTACGACATCTACAAGACGACGCGGTACAACGCCCCGTCCGTCGAGGGCACGAAGACCTTCGACCAGTACTGGAGCGTGCGGCAGTCGAAGCGGACGGGCGGCACCATCACGGCCGGCAACCACTTCGACGCGTGGGCCCGGGCCGGGATGCCCCTGGGCAACTTCAAGTACTACATGATCATGGCGACCGAGGGTTACCGGAGCAGCGGCAGCTCCAGCATCAGGGTGGGGCCGTGACGGCGCGACGCGTGCAGGCCGCCCTCGCGGCGACGGCTGCCGCGGCCCTCACGGTCACGGCCACCACGACCTCGACCGCCGCCCCGGTCCGGGCCGCCGCCTGCGGGGCCGGCTACGTCGGACTCACCTTCGACGACGGGCCGTCCGGCACCACGACGAAACTGCTCGGCGTGCTCCGGCAGAACGGCCTGCGGGCCACCATGTTCAACCAGGGCCAGTACGCGGCCGCCAACCCGTCCCTGGTCCGGGCCCAGGTGACGGCCGGCATGTGGGTCGCCAACCACAGCTACACCCATCCGCACCTGACCCAACTGAGCCAGGCGCAGATCGACTCCGAGATCTCACGGACCCAGCAGGCCATCGCGGGCGCGGGGGGCGGCACGCCGAAACTGTTCCGCCCGCCGTACGGCGAGACGAACGCGACGGTGAAGTCGGTCGCGGCCCGGTACGGCCTGACCGAGATCATCTGGCACGTCGACTCCCAGGACTGGAACGGCGCGAGCGCCGACGCGATCGTCCAGTCCGTCGCCCGCCTCACCAACGGCCAGATCATCCTCATGCACGACTGGCCGGCCAACACCCTGGCGGCCGTCCCCCGCATCGCCCAGACCCTGGCAACCCGAGGCCTGTGCGCGGGAGCGATCTCCCCGCAGACGGGCCGCGCGGTGGCTCCCTGACCCCCCGTGGCGCGACGGCGACCACCGCCGTCGCGCCATGGGTGGCTCTGGAGGGACGACCCGGGGCAGGCGACGTGCGGGCACGTGAGCGCATGGCGTACTTGAGTACGCGTGCTCATGACGCCCCCCGCACCGCGCCCCGATCCTGGTCGTATGACGAATCGGGGAATCGTGGCGGCCGGGGCCGCGCTCGTCGGCGGGGTGCCTGTGGCCGCCTGGGGGCTGATGGGGCAGCAGAACTACGCCGGGCTGCCGGCCAGTGAGCTGGACTACGCGTTCCAGCCGTGGGACATCGGGGACGGCGTGGCCGCGGCCGCCGGGGGACTCGCGCTGGTGCTGGCGGTGGCCGGTGCGGTGGTGCTCGTGCGGCGGTCCCTGCGCGGGGCGGTGGACCAGCGTTGGTGGGGGGTGCTCGGGCCGCTGGTGGCGCTCGGGCTCATGGCCGGAGTGGGGTGGCGGATCCTGACCGCGGGGGGCGTCGGAGCCAACATCGGAGCCGGGCTGCTGATCATCTTCGGTACGCCGATCGCCGCCGGGCTGCTGCTGTGGTCCCTGGCGTGGGCGTTCTGGCTGGTCACCCAGGGCCGCGGGCACGAGGGCGGCGGCGAGTTGGGCGGTGTCGCCTCCGGCCGGGTGTAGCGCCGTCCTGCCGTGGCCGAAACTCCACGGCAGCGCGGCGGCGGGAGGGGCAACACCGCTCCCTCACCTGGAAGTTCGCCTAGGTTGGTGAGCCGGTCCCCCTTCCCCGCCCCCCAGGAGGCCACGCCGTGTCCGACGACCGCCTGCGCGACCGCATCGACACCTCCAAGCCGCACTCGGCCCGCTTCTGGAACTACTTCGTCGGCGGCAAGGACAACTACGAGGTCGACCGCGAGATCGGCGACCAGATCAAGTCGATCTTCCCGGGCCTCGTCGACGTGGCGGTCACGAGCCGCCGGTTCCTGGGGCGGGCCGTCGCGTACCTCGCCGGTGAGCAGGGTGTACGCCAGTTCCTGGACGTCGGCACCGGGCTGCCCACCGCCGACAACACGCACGAGGTCGCCCAGCGCGTCGCACCCGACGCCCGGATCGTCTACGTCGACAACGACCCCATCGTGCTGGCCCACGCCAACGCGCTGCTCACCAGCACCCGCGAGGGCAGGACCGCGTACCTGGACGCCGACCTGTACGACCCCGAGGCCGTCCTGAAGGCCGCCGCCGGCACGCTCGACCTGTCCCGGCCGGTCGGCCTGATGATCCTCAACACCCTCGGCCACGTCGCCGACTACGAGCGGGCGCGCGAGCTGGTGCGGCGGCTCATGGCCGGGCTGCCGTCCGGCAGTCACCTGGTGATCAGCGACAGCACCGCGACCAGTGAGGGCATGATCGCCGCGTCGGAGGCGTACAACGCGAGCGGGGCGGTGCCGTACTACGTCCGGCCGGTTGCCGAGATCGCCGGGTTCTTCGACGGGCTGGAGCTGGTGGAGCCGGGGGTGGTGAGGGTTCCCGAGTGGCGACCGGAGGCTGTTGGTGACGCCGGTTTCGGTGACGGCGCCGTGGATGCGTACTGCGGGGTGGGGCGGAAGGCGTAGGCGCGTGGGTGCCTGGGCGCCTGGGCGCGTAGTCCGGTGCGGCGGGGTGGGGGCTGGTCGCGCAGTTCCCCGCGCCCCCAAGCAGGTGCCTCGCCACGCGGGCCCGTCGCGTAGTACTCCGCGCCGCCAAGCACGGCACCGCCGGACCATCCCCTGTCACCCGTCCGGGCCGGTCATCCCGGCTGTCCAGCACCCCCACGCGATAATCAGGGCATGCCCGCCCTCCTCCCCGTCCCCGAGCCCACCGGTCGGCTTCTCGGTGATCTGCTGGCGGTGGGTGAGGCCTACTCCCTCGTCCTCGCGGGCGGGTACGCGGCGCTGGCGCACGGGCTGGTGGAGCGGACCGGGCCGGACGTGGACCTGGCCACCGGGCACCCGGCCGCGCTGGAGGCCGTCGCGGACACGGTCCGCAGCGGGCTGGTGGGGCGCGGCTGGCTGGTGCAGACCCTGGAGGCCGGGCCGCTGTCCGCCCAGTTCCTCGTGACGGACGCGCCGAGCGGCGTGGAGTGCCAGGTCGCCCTCCACAAGGAGGTGCTGTGGCGCCCGGCCGTGGAGACGGAGCTCGGTCCGGCGCTCTCCCTCGACGACCTCGTCGGCACCCGGGTGCGGGACCTGGCCGACCGCGGTCTCGCACGCGACCTGGTCGACGTCCGGGCCGCCTCGGCCCGCTGGAGCCACCCCGAGCTCGAGGAGCTCGGCCGCCGTCACGCCCCCGACACCTTCGACCTCACGGACCTCCAGGCCCGGCTGACCGGCACGGACTGGCTCGACGACAGGGCGTTCACCGTGCAGGGCCTCGACGGGCCGTCCGTCGCCGGGCTGCGCCGCTGGGCCCAGGAGTGGGCCGACGACATCGCGGAACGCCTCATCGAGGGCGAGGCCCCCGACGAGGAGTGACCCGCGCGACCCCGCATGTGGACCTACCGGTCGGTACCCTGACCCGATGGGGAACGGGGCAGCCGGGCAGGTGGGGGTCGTCGCCGCGCTGGTGCGCGCGGCGTTCCTGGTCGACGGTGTGTACGCGGAGGCCGGCCGGGCGTACGGACTGACGCCGCAGCAGGGGCAGTTGCTGTGCGTGCTGATGCCCCAGCCGTACGGGATGAGCGAACTGGGCGAGACGCTCGGGCTGGCGAAGTCGAGCCTGACCGGGCTGGTGGACCGGACCGTGCGGCGCGGACTGGTACGGCGGGAGGCCGACCCGCGCGACGGACGGGCCGTGCGGGTGGGGCTGACGGACGAAGGGGCCGCGCTCGCCCGGAAGTTCCACGCCGAGACCTGCCGTCGTGTGGAGGCACTGCCCTCCGGGCTGAGCGGCGCCGAGCGGGACCGTCTGGCCGTCCTGCTGTCACGGGTGGTGGCGGACAACGAGGTTCCCGAGGTGTTCATGGAGGGTGGGACGGCCGCGGTCTCCAGCGGCTCACCCTCCTGAGCCGGTCTCACAGCCCACCGTCCTGAGTTCCTCCCGCCTCGCCGCCCCCATCAACAGCAGTGTCACTCCCGCCGACCCCACGGCCATCATGGTCATCGCCTGGGCGGGAGAGGTGAGTTGGGCCAGTGATCCCGCCAGTGCCGCCGCGACCCCCTGCGTCGTGAGCATCCCCGCCGAGTGCAGCCCCAGGGCATGCCCCGACAGCTCGTCAGGGGTGAGGGCCACGAGTCGCTCCTGCTGCACGAGGCTCGCGCCGAACCCCACGGAGGCCAGTGTCACCGCGGCCGCCGCGAGCGGAAGCTCCGGGTTCAGGAGGAACAGCACGTACGGGACGGCCAGGAGCAGCAGAAGCGGAAAGCCCAGGCGGCGGCGCAGGCGGGGCGGCAGCACGCGGCCGACCAGCACGTCCCCGGCGAGCATGCCCAGCGCCGCGCAGGCGAACAGGGTTCCGGCGGAGTCGGGGGCGTAGGAGACGTAGAGGGATTCGCAGCCGACGACCAGGCCGTTGGGGATCCACAGGGCCAGATAGACCTGGCGGCGGGGCGGCGAGGACCAGAGCAGGGCGTTGGCGCGCCAGGTCGCCGACGCCGAGGGGCGGCCCGTCGCACGGGGCGGGCGGGGGGTCAGGCCGAGGCGGACGACGACGGCGGCCAGGACGTACAGAGCCGCGGCCGTCAGCAGGGACAGCCGCGGGGACATCAAGGCCACGAGCGCGCCGCCGGTCGCGTAACCGGTGATCTGCATCAGCCCGCTCATCATGTTGAACACCGAACGGCCGAGCAGATAACCGTCCTTGGAGAGGATCTCGTTGAGCAGGCCCCAGCGCACTCCCCCGCCCACGGACTCCGCCAGCCCCTTGGCGAGGAGGATCGCGAAGAGCCCCCAGACCGGCAGGCCGGGCAGGGCGAGGGCGGCGGTGGCCGCCGCGAAGAGCAGGGGCAGCACCGTCAGGGCCGCGCGCGGGGGCAGCCGGTCGGCGGCGGAGAGCAGGAAGGTCGCGCCGAGCACCTGCACCAGCGACGAGCCGAACATGCTCACGGCGGACAGCAGCGGCGACCCGGTCGCCCGGTAGACCAGGGTGCCCAGGGCCAGTCCGCCCATGGTCTGGGCGACCGTCTGCGCGGAGGCGGACAGGAAGAACGGCGTGAACTCGGGCGTGCGGAACAGATCGCGGTAACTGCGCATGGCCGGAGTCTTCGACGCTCCTGTCCCCGTGGTTATTGTTTCGCGCACATGCGAAACCTCGGGGAGGGTGTGGGGCATGGGCTGGTGGCAGATCAACGCCGACACCCTGGCCGGGAGCCGGTTCCTGATCTCGCCGTTCGCGGAGGCCTTCGCGAGTCTGCGGCTGCTGCACGGGGCCCGGGCGGCGCATCCCGGCGAGCGGCGGTGGCTGGACGCGCATCTGCCGGCCTACCGGCGGCGGCTGGCACGGGACCCGGTGACCGCGCAGCTGATCCGCGCCGGGATCGGGCGGGAGTGGACGGCCGACTTCCTCTCCCCCACTCCGCGCGACGGGGAGACCTTCGAGCAGGGGGTCGAGCGTGTGCGGGCGGCCGACCCGGAGGCGGCCCGCGCCGACCTCACCGTCTCCCTGCGCGGCCCGGTTCCGGCCCCGCTGCACCGGGGCGACCTCCCGGAGCGCGCCGCGGACCTGCTGACGTACGTCTGGACCACGGCCGTGCAGCCGTACTGGCCCCAGCGCCGGCGCATCCTGGAAGCCGATGTGGTGGCGCGGACCGCGCAGGTCAGCCGGGGCGGCTGGGCGAGCGCGCTGGACACGCTGCGGCCGGGCACGCAGTGGCTCGGGGAGAACCGGCTCCAGGTCAACGCGCACGAGTACCCGCCGCGCGAGCTGTCCGGCGCGGAGCTGGTGTTCGTGCCCATCACGACGCAGCGCATCGGCTGGGTGGCGTGGGAGGGGACGGACCGGTACGCGCTGGTCTACCCGTGCGCCGGGGCGCTCGCCGACCCCGGGGGCAGTCCCGTGCCCGCGAGCCTCGGCGCGCTGCTCGGCCCGGCCCGCGCGGGGGTGCTGGTCCGGCTCGGCTCGCCGCTGAGCACCAGCCAGCTGGTCGCCGTGACCGGGCAGGGGCTCGGCTCGGTCGGGCGGCATCTGCGGGTGTTGCTGGACGCCGGTCTGGTGGAGCGGCGGCGGGCGGGCAGATCGGTGCTGTACTCGCGGACGGCGGCGGGGCAGGTACTGGTGGAGGCCACCGAGGCCCGCGGCCGGCCCGGCACCCGGCGGAGCTAGGGTCGGCTCATGACGACTATCAACGGTTCCTCTCCCCTCGACGTCGAGATCGGTGCGCTGCAGGGCGGCCCGGCCGACCTGTCCCAGTACGCGGGCAAGGCGGTGCTCGTGGTGAACGTCGCCTCCAAGTGCGGCCTGACCCCGCAGTACACGGGCCTGGAGAAGCTCCACGAGCAGTACGCCGGGCGCGGCTTCAGCGTCCTCGGCGTGCCCTGCAACCAGTTCCTCGGGCAGGAGCCCGGCAGCGCCGACGAGATCGCCGAGTTCTGCTCGGCCACGTACGGCGTGACGTTCCCGATGACCGAGAAGGTCGAGGTGAACGGCGAGGGCCGGCACCCGCTGTACGACCGCCTGACCGGTTTCGCGGACGCCGAGGGGCACAGCGGCGACATCCGCTGGAACTTCGAGAAGTTCCTCATCGGCCGCGACGGGCAGGTCGTCGCCCGCTTCTCGCCGCAGACCGAGCCGGACGCGGCGGAGGTCGTGGCGGCGATCGAGGCCCAGCTGGCCTGACGGCGCGCTGCTTGACCTTGCCCCTGGGTCAGGCCCGAGCGTCCTCGTCATCGGGCGGAAGAGCCGCCCGATGACGGAGGATGCCGTGGTGGACGGACCGGAACCGAACCTGGAGCTGCTCACCATCGGGGCGTTCGCCGCGCGTGCCCGCCTGTCGCCGAAGGCCCTGCGGCTGTACGACCGGCTGGGCCTGCTGGCGCCGGCGCACGTCGACGAGGTGACCGGCTACCGCTACTACCGCGCCGGCCAGGCCGAACGGGCCCGGCTCGTGGCGATGCTGCGGCAGCTGGACATGCCGCTCGCCCGGATCGCCGAGGTGGTCGAGGCGGGGAGCTCTACTTCGCGGACTGGGCGGCTACGGGGCCCGAGGACCCGGCGTGTGACGTGGCGTTCCCGGTGAGCTGAGCCCTCTCAGGGGCCCCGCGGGCACAAGCGGAGCCCTCTCGGCAAGGACGGCGATGCTGGTCGAGAGGGCTCTGTCGGTGGTGCTTGTGGTGCTGTCGATCGTGAGGTCAGGCCGTGACCGAGGCCACGAAGGCGTTCCACGCGTCGGCGGGAAACGCCAGCTTGGGGCCCTCGGGGATCTTGGTGTCCCCGAGCTCCAGGGCCTCGGCGACGGTCGACCTGACCATCACGCACGCGCCGTTGTTGTTGGTGTAGGAGGACGTCGTCCACGTTTCCGTGGCGCCCAGACGAATTGCCATGTTCGCTCCGTTGCCAGTTGCGTTTACGCCAACCCGTGCTGGTGGGTGGCGTGATCGACGCTACTCGCCAACATCCTCGATCGGAGCAGCCATTCACTCGACTGGATGGCATATTCCAGAGGACACTTCCAGTCAGGCGTGTCCGGGGTGTAACATCCCGCGCTTCGCCCGACGGAAGATCATCCTCCGGCTACGGCTCAGCGTGCGTACTCCTTCGCCACGTTCTCGATGAGCTGCCGGGACTGGTCCACGTTCAGCGACTGGGCGCGCAGGTGCTCGTACATCACCGTGTACTTCTGCACGTCGAGCGGCTTCTCCAGGTACAGGTCGCTGGTGACGCCCTCGATGTAGACCACGCTCGAGTCGGCCGCGTCGGCGAACTCCAGGATCGAGTACTGGCCGTTGATGCCCGCGTGCGCGCCCACCTCGAACGGCAGGACCTGCACGGTGATGTGGGGCAGCTGCGACATCTCGATGAGGTGCTCCAGCTGCTCGCGCATCACCGGCCGGCTGCCGACGATCCGGTGCAGGGACGCCTCGTCCAGGACCACCCACAGCCGCAGCGGTTCGGTGTCGGCGGTGATCCGGCCCTGCCGGCGCAGCCGGACCTCGACGCGCTTGTCGTGGTCCGCGTCCGACGCCTCGGGCGAACCGCCGCGGATGATGGCCTCGGCGTACGCACGGGTCTGCAACAGGCCGGTGATGATCTGGGGTTCGTAGACCCGCAGCGACTCGGCGTCCGTCTCCAGGCCGATGTAGACGCTGTAGGGGATGTCCCCGAAGGCGTGCCACCAGCCCTGCTGCCGGGAGTCCTTGGCCATCTGCATCAGTGAGTCGACGATGCGCTGGTCCTCGACCTCGTAGACCCCGCACAGGTCGCGGACGTCGCGCTGGCTGATGCTGCGCCGCCCGTTCTCCAGCCGGCTGATCTTCGACTGCGACACCAGCAGCCGCTCGGCCACCTCTTCGGCCGTCATGCCCTTGAGCTCACGGAGCCTGCGGAGCTCCTGGCCCAGCCGGCGCCGCCTGACGGTGGGATTGACATTGGACGCCACGGGACGTGCACCTCCGGCTGCGTGCCTCTACTTTGCGTATCTGCTGTTGAGCAGACTGCCACCAAGGTGCTTACTACCGCTGGGAAACGGTGGATATGCGACGGGTACACGCCAGTTCGGGGCACGGCACGCCGAGCGGGGCGAAGAGAGTGTGTGCTCTCTTCGCCCCGCTCGGACAGCGGCTCCCGTGACCGGGTTCGTGGGTCCCGTGGTGCGTGTACCGGTCGTAGGTCGTGCCGGCGCGGCGCGGCTCAGTGGGCCGCGACGCGCACCATGCTTCCGTGGCGCGGTTGCATCGGAACCCCCCGAGCGGGCTCCGCTGCGGGCCTGGTGCCACCGGCGGCCTGACGGCCGGACGGTGCCGGGTTGCGGCGCGGCTGGGCCGCGACGCCGTTCTGGACGTCCATCACCGCGTGCGCGACGAGACCGCCCATGGGGTCGTGCCTGATCAGGTCCCTGAGCCGGGAGCGAGAGGAGCGTCCCTCGTTGCCCGGGTACAGGTGCTTGCCGAGGCCGACCGCGTGGGCGAGGGCCGCGAGTGCCGCGGTCCGCGGGTCCGGCGGTACGCCGGTGCGGATCGCGGAGTCCAGCCGGGCTCTGATCTCCCGGCTGATCTCGGTGTCCGTCGCCTGGTAGCGAGTCGTCGGCAACACCCCGCACATCTGGCCCGCCACGGCATGCACCATGCCGCACCGCTCCAGATGCGAGAGGTAGGTCTGGCGCAGCCCGAGACGCGGCCCGCCAATCCAGTGGACGGCTCGCACGGGAGCGCCACGCCTTCGCAGCAACTCCAGTGCGCAGTCCAGTGTTGGATCTCCAGTCGGCCGTGGCGCCACCACGGCGATACGATCCCCGTCTGGGGCTATCCGTCCGGCCAGCGCCAGCTCTACTAGCTGTGCTCCGGCCAGACCGAGGTCGAGCGACTGCGGCTGTGCGGTGGTGCCCGTGGTCGGGTCCAACGCCAGCAGCAGAAGCTCCTCCGGAAGTGTTCTGCGGCTCCTGCCCATCCATGCCTCCCCGCGTGGATGAAAGACAGGGTGACCCCTCTCACATTGGTCTGTCGAGGGTGCGTGACCGGTTCGTAGTGGAACCAGTAGGTATGTCGTTCTCGTCTACCGGATGGGTTTGGCCCGCACACAGGACACTGGTACATGGTTCGGACAGCGCCGGAGCGGTGTCACGGGCGGCGGTTCACGGTTCGGTACGCGCACGCGGGCAGCAGCGGCGCGAGGAGGAGGCATCGGTGGCGGGCGAGTCCCCCGACAGGTCGAAGCAGCGCGAGTCGTCGGCACGGAAGACGTCGGGGAGCGCGAGTCCGGTTCCGGAAGCCAGGAGCGAAGCCGCCGACCCGCGGCTCGCGGTGGCCCGGGACGCGGAGAAGTCCTCGGCACGAGGCGGTGCCGACACGGCGACGCGCGTGCTGTCCACACGCACGGCCGAGCCCCCGAAGAACACCGGGCGCGCCGCGGGCGGCTCGGAGCCGGAGGACGACGCGACCCGGGGCGCCGCGTCCGCTGCGAACCCCGAGGAGGCCGGGAGCGACTCGGACACGGAGAACGCCGCGAGTGACGCCGGGCGGGCCGCGGACGCCTCGGACACCGAGAGGGCCGAGAGCGACTCGGGTACCGAGGACGCAGCGGACGGCGCCGCGGGTGACGCCGGGAGGTCCGGGAGCGACTCGGACGCCGAGGGCGCGGACGAGTCCGTCGAGCGCGGTGCGAGCGACCCGGACGCCGAGGGGGACGTGAGCGACCCGGACGCCGAGGACGCCACCGCTGACGCCGGGGAGGGCGCTTCCAGCTCCTCCGACGAGTCCGAGGCGTCCGGGGCCCGCAAGGAGGCCTCCGACGCCGAGGGCGGCGACGGGCGGCTGCGGGATGCCGTCGCCGCGTGGGTCGCCTCGGCGGACGGTGGCGAGAAGTCTGCCGCCGCCAAGGGTGACGCCGAGAACGACGAGGACGCCGAGAACGCCCGAGAGGCCACCGAGGGCGCGGACGAGCCCGCCGAGGCCGACACGGGCGCCCAGGAGGCCGGGAAGGCCGCAGGGGCGTCGCAGACCCCGTCGGACGCCGAGGACGCCAGGAGCGCCGTGGACGCCGACAACGGCGCGGACGGCGCCGACCGCCGTGAGGCCGGGCGCGAAGCCAGGCGCGACGAGGCGACCCAGGACGCCGCAGACGATGCCGCCGGGCCCGAGGCGGACCGTTCCGCCACGGGCGGCGGCACCGGCACTCCCGAGGCCGACGAGGAGACCGACGAGGCGTCCAAGCCCGCGGACCCGCGGGTCTCCGGCGACGCCGAGGCCGAGTCGAAAGCCCCCGCCGCCAAGCCCGCCCCCAAGGCCCCCGCCCCAAGACCGCACCCAAGACGACCGACGACGCCGACGACGCCGACGCCTCCAAGGACGACGCCGCCGACGCCAAGGCCCCGACCGAAGGCCCCAAGTCGGACAAGTCAGGCAAGGCTGACGGCTCGACCGACGACGACGCCCCCGCCGAACCCCCCGTCGACCAGCCCACCGCCGTCTTCAAGGCCCCCCGGCCCCAGGTCGATCAGCCCACCACCATGCTGAAGATCGGGGGCGGGACCAAGGGCGCTCCGGAGAAGCCGAAGAAGGACGTCCCGGAGAAGGACGCCGAGCGGACCAGCAAGTTCGTCGCGCTCAAGCCCCTGGACGACCCGGCGACGAAGAAGCCCGTCGCCCCGGCCGAGGCCACCGCGCCCGTCCCCACCGTCGGCCCCGAGCGGACCACGCAGCAGCCGCTGCCGCCCAAGCCGCCGCTGGATCTGCTGGCCGAGCTGACGAACACCCCGCCGCCCCCGGAGACCCCGCTGCGGACGGCGGCCCGGCGGGTGAAGATCTGGACGCCGCTGGTGCTGCTGCTGGTCGTCGTCTTCGCGGTCGTGCAGAGCGTGCGCCCGCTCCCCTCGCCCACCCTCGAACTGACCGCCAAGGACAGCTACACCTTCGAGGGCGGCAAGGTCGACATCCCCTGGCCCGCCGACGGCCAGGCCGCGTTGGACGTCCAGGGCATCGGCACGTTCGGATCCTCCGGCGAACAGAAGCCCGTCCCGATCGCGAGCGTCGCCAAGGTCATGACCGCCTACGTCATCCTGCGCGACCACCCGCTCAAGAGCGGCGAGGACGGCCCGAAGATCCTGATCGACCAGGCCGCGCAGGACCAGTCCGACGCCGGCCAGGAGTCCACCGTCGACGTCACCAAGGGCGACAGGATCACCGAGCGGGAGGCCCTGGAGAGCATCCTGATCGCGTCCGCGAACAACGTGGCGCGGCTGCTCGCCCGCTGGGACGCGGGGTCCGAGAAGGCGTTCGTGCAGAAGATGAACGACGCCGCCAAGGACCTCGGCATGAAGAACACGACGTACACCGACCCGTCGGGCCTGAACAACACGACCGTCTCCACGGCCGTGGACCAGGTGAAGCTCGCCAAGGCCGCCATGCTGCAGCCGGCGTTCCGCGAGGTCGCGACGATGATGTCCTACGTCGACTACAAGCAGAAGAAGCACGACAACTGGAACCGCCTGGTCGGCTACAACGACGTCACCGGCATCAAGACCGGCACCACCACCTCGGCGCTCGGCAACCTCGTCTTCGCGGCCAGGAAGGACGTGAACGGCGAGGTCCACCGGATCATCGGCGCGGTCGTGCGCCAGCCCGCCGGAGGCCCGGACAACACGATCCTGGGCGCGGCTCTCCACGAGGGCGACAAGCTGATCCGGGCCGCGCAGGGCGCGCTGGAGTCGGCGACGATCCTGAAGAAGGGCGATGTCGTCGGGTACGCGGACGACGGTCTCGGCGGCCGTACGCCGGTCGCCGTCACCGAGGACGTCACGGCCGTCGGCTGGGCGGGCCTGTCCGTCAAGCTGACGTTCGCCGGTGACGACCTGCCGCACACGGCCAAGGCCGGCACCAAGGTGGGCACGCTCACCGTCGGTGACGGAACGACCAGCGCCGTGAAGGTCCCGGTCGCACTCCAGAAGGACCTGAAGGAGCCGGGCTTCGCGGCCAAGCTCACGCGCCTCGCCTGAGCCGGGGCGGCCGCACCACCGCACTCCGCCGGTAACGGCCCGTCCGGGCGCTGCCCGGCGGGGTGCGTGCTAGCGTCCCGAATCGGGACAGGTCGCCGCTCGCGGCGGCTCGGCAGCGGAAGCCGAGAACAGAAGACGGGACACGGGGAGTGCCTTCGAGTGGCCACTGCGGAGCCGACACGCGCAGACGACGCCGAACCGGGCTCGGTATCAGGCCCGCGAATACGCCTGCCCGAAGCACCGGAAGACGGCGCGCCCGGGAGCAGCGCGCCTGAGGGCGGCGCGCCTGAGGACGGCGGCTCGCGGTTCGAGTGGCCCGCCCCCGTCCTGGCGCTGCGCGAGCGCATGCTGCGGCACCCGGTGCTGTCCGTCACGGGCCTGGCCGCGGCGCTGCACATCCTCTGGTTCTTCACGTTCGCGAACAGCGGTGGCGATCTGGCCGCGCAGGACGCGTGGGCCGAGTTCGTCGGCCGGCACCCGGACTCGGCGTACAACCTCGCCTGGTACGGCGGCATGCACCCGGTGTCGTACAGCGTGGTGTCGCCGTATCTGATGTCGGTGCTCGGCGTGCGGACGACGATGATGATCGCGGGGACGGTCTCCGCCGGGCTGCTGACCCTGCTCCTGCTGCGCAGCCGCTCCGTGCTCAACCCCCTGTGGGCGTCGCTGGCGGGCGTGTTCGGGCTGTTCTGCAACGCGGTGTCCGGGCGGGTGACGTTCGGTCTCGGCATGATGTTCGCGCTCGGCGCGGTCGCCGTCGTGTTCTGCTGGCCCTACCGGTGGCGGTACAAGCGCTGGGCGAAGGCCCTGAGCGCGGCGCCGCTGGCCGCGCTGGCCACCATGGCGTCGCCGGTCGCGGGCCTGTTCGTGGGCCTGGTGGCGGTGGCGCTGTTCCTGCAGAAGCGGCGGCCGGGCGCGTGGGCGCTGGGTCTGGCGCCGAGCGCGGTGGTGGCGGTGTCGGCGTGGCTGTTCCCGTTCTCGGGCACGCAGCCGATGATGATCGGCTCGGTGCTGCTGCCGCTCGCGTTCTCGGTCCTCGCCTATGTGCTGGTGCCGCAGGACTGGAAGACGGTCCGGCTCACGGCCGCGGTGTACGGCCTGGGGGTCGTGCTGGTGTGGCTGATCAGCTCCCAGATCGGTTCGAACATCACGCGGCTGGCGATGCTGTTCGCCGGGGTCGCGCTGGTCGCCGCGCTGCCGTTCACGGTGCCGCGCAGCCGCAGGTGGTACGCGGCCGTCGTGGCGCTCTGCGGTTTCGGCGTGTGGATCGGCTTCAAGACGGTCGACGACATCGTGCACACGGCGCCCGCGGCGTCCTGGTCGCGCGAGCTCGCACCGCTCGTCAACGAGTTGCAGGAGGTCGGCGCCGAGAAGGGCCGGGTCGAGGTCGTCCCCGCCCGCTCCCACCGCGAGGCCTCCGCGCTCGCCCCGTACGTCAACCTGGCCCGCGGCTGGAACCGCCAGGCCGACATGGAGCGCAACCCCCTCTTCTACGACGACACGCTCAACTCGGCGAACTACCACGAGTGGCTGAAGCGCTGGGCCGTGCACTACGTCGTGCTGCCGAAGGGCGAGCCGGACGGTGACGGGGGTCAGCGGGAGCGGGCGCTGGTGCGGCGCGGGCTGCCGTATCTGACCCAGATCTGGGGCAATGACACCTGGCAGCTGTTCAGGGTGACCGCCCCGACCTCGCTGGCCGAGCCGAACGCCGTGGTCGACCGGGCCGAGCAGGGCGAGATGGTCCTCCAGGTGAGGAAGGCGGGCCGGGTCCTGGTCCGTATCCCCTACTCGCCCTGGCTGAGCATCGTCGACGCGGAGGGCAAGAGCCTGAAGCCGCCGCAGGAGACGGAGGAGTCCAGGAACCGTCCCGAGGGTGAGCCGAAGACGTATGTGAACGTCAACGGCTGCCTGGCGGAGACGGAGGAGGACGCCCAGGGCGACAAGTGGACGGAGCTGCTGGCCCCGAAGGCCGGGACCTACCGTCTGGCGGCGCCGTACCAGTTCCCCCGGGGCACGCCGTGCCCGGAGGAACTGCGCTGAGCCGGTCCTCCGCACCCCTCCGAACCCCTCGTTCCCGTTCGATTACAGTGCTGAGCTGTCGTACGTATGGACGGTGCCCCGGGGAGGTCTAGGTGGGTGCGACTGCCGGCGCCGTCTGGGGCCGTACAGAGCAGCAGGACTTCCGCAGCCGGGTGCGCGGGACCCTGCTCGGCGTGGCCGTGGGAGACGCCCTGGGCACGCCGGTCGACGGGCTGACCATCGACGCCGTCCGGGAGGCGCACGGGGCGGAGGGCCTGGTGGACCTGGCCCCCGCCTACGGCAGACGCGGCGCGGTCACGCACCTCACCCAGCTCACCCTGTTCTCCGTCGACGGGCTGATCCGGGCCCAGGTCAGACGGGACACCGGTGCCTGGCATCCGCCGACCGATCTGCACCGGGCGTATCTGCGCTGGGCCGCCACGCAGCGCGACTGGGGGCCCGACGAGCGCCGCAAGGAAGACGGGTGGCTGGCGCGGGAGGAGTGGCTGTACGCGCGGCGGGACCCCAGTCGCGCCCTGCTGCTGGGGCTCGGCGACGAGACCATGGGGACCCCGGAGGCGCCCAAGAACCCCGGGGAGGCCGGGGCCGAGGCCGCCGCCCGGTCGGCCCCGTTCGGGCTGCTCGTGGGCTGGGAGCCGCAGCTGGTCATACAGCTCGCCGTGGAGTGCGCCGCGCAGACCCACGGTCACCCCACCGCTTCCCTCGCGGCGGGTGCGTACGCCGTGATCGTGCATGCGCTGGCGCTGGGCGAGAGTCTCGACGCAGCCGTGCAGCGGGCCTTCGGACTGCTGGCCGCCCGGCCGGGGCACCAGCCGGTGTCGGAGGCGCTGCAGCACGCGCTGGGCGCCGTGCGGCAGGGCATGCCGGGCCCGGAGCGCGTGGCAGAGCTGAGCGGGGCGGGTACGGCGGAGGGGCTCGTGGCCGCCGCCGTGTACTGCGCGCTGGTCGCGGCGGACGTCCGGCACGGGCTGTGCCTCGCGGTGAACCACGACGGCCCGTCCGCCACCACCGGCGCGCTGACCGGCGGCCTGCTCGGCGCGATGCACGGGGAGACGGCCCTGCCGCCGGGCTGGCTGGCCGAGCTGGAGGGCCGCGCCACCATCCTGGAACTCGCCGACGACTTCGCCATGGAGATGACCCAGGGCCCGGCCCTGCACGGCCCGGCCGGCTCCTCCCCCGGCTGGCTCGCCCGCTACCCGAGGGCCTGAACCGGCCCCCACTCATCGCTGCCGGGCGGTCCACCACCCGGCATGTGGGCGGCAACGCCGCTGCTGCTTCCACAGATCACCCCGCCACGAGTGCCGTCGCGGTGGCCCGGATTCCTGCACGCCGGACAGAGCAGCAGGGGCTGGATCGCGGCCGGACCGGCGCCGCGCACGGCCGGCCGAGGGCGAGGTCGGGCGGCGGCGGGGGCTCACCTGCTCTGCAGTGACGACGCGCGGCCCACCCACGAGCCGGTGGCGGGCTCGCGCTCCTCCACCCGGCGTTCGATATCGGCACATCCCCGGGCGAAGCACACGCCCCCTCCTCCGCCGGGAGACCCCAGGGCCTGCCCGCCCGGGCCGCCGCCGTGTCGCCCGCGGCGCGGGTACGACATGCCGCCGGGCGGCCACTCTGCCGAGGGGGTGGTCGCCCGGTGGTGGGTTCAGTCCTTGCCGAGGCGCACCACGTCGTCCGCCGGGCCGGCCGGGGCCGGGATCGTGGCCGCCGCCGTGCCGTCGTCGTCGGTGTTGATGCGTTCGATGATCGCCAGCCGCTCCGGTGTGTCCTCCGGGCGGATGTAACCGACGAGGATGTACAGGACCAGCGACACGGCCAGCGGGATCGACACCTGGTACTGGAGCGGCACGCCGCCCTCGACGTTCCAGTTGATCGGGTAGTTCACCAGCCAGAACGCGAGCAGGCCCATCGACCAGCTGACCAGGGCCGCCGTGGGGCCGGAGCGGCGGAACGCGCGCAGCAGGCCCAGCATCATCGGGATCGCCATCGGGCCCATCAGTCCGGCCACCCACTTGATGACCACCGTGATGATGTCCTTGAAGGCGGGCGAGTTGACCTGGGTCGCCGCCGCCATGGACAGGCCGAGGAAGACGACCGTGGCGATGCGGGCGACCCGCAGGCCCTGGCTCTGGTTCCAGGTCCGGGCCCGCGCCCAGATCACCGGCGCGCAGTCCCGGGTGAAGACGGCCGCGATGGCGTTGGCGTCGGAGGAGCACATGGCCATGGTGTGCGAGAAGAAGCCGACGATGACCAGGCCCAGCAGGCCGTGCGGCAGGAGTTGTTCGGTCATCAGGGCGTAGGAGTCCGAGCCGTCCGGCTTCTGCGACTCGACCAGCAGGGGTGACATCCACATGGGGAAGAACAGGACGAGGGGCCAGACCAGCCAGAGGATCGCCGAGAGCCGGGCGGAGCGCTCGGCCTCCTTGGCGTTCGGGGTGGCCATGTAGCGCTGGGCCTGGTTGAGCATGCCGCCGTTGTACTCGAAGAGCTTGATGAAGAGGAAGGCGAGCAGGAACACCGTGCCGTACGGCCCGATGAGCGGTTTCTCGTGGCCCTGGAGCTCGGGCGAGTCCCAGACGCCGAAGAAGCCGCCGTGGTCGTCGAGGCGTACGAACACCGCCACGAACATCGCGACGCCGGCCAGCAACTGGATGATGAACTGGCCGAGTTCGGTCAGCGCGTCCGCCCAGAGTCCGCCGATCGTGCAGTAGATCGCGGTGATGGCGCCCGTGATGAGGATGCCCTGGTTGAGGGAGATCCCCGTGAAGACGGACAGCAGGGTGGCGATGGCGGCCCACTTGGCGCCCACGTCCACGATCTTCAGCAGCATCCCGGACCAGGCCAGCGCCTGCTGTGTCTTCAGGTCGTAGCGGTTCTTCAGGTACTCCAGCGGGGAGGCCACGTGGAGCCGGGAGCGCAGCCGGTTGATGCGCGGCGCGAACAGCTTCGACCCGATGGCGATGCCGAGGGCGATGGGGAAGGACCAGGTGACGAAGGACGTGACGCCGTAGGTGTAGGCGATGCCCGCGTACCCGGTGAACATCACCGCGCTGTAGCCCGACATGTGGTGCGAGATGCCGGACAGCCACCAGGGCATCTTGCCGCCGGCGGTGAAGAAGTCGCTGACGTTGTCGACGCGTTTGTGCGACCAGACGCCGATCGCGACCATCACGGCGAAGTAGCCGATGAGCACGGCCCAGTCGAGACCGTTCATGTGCGCCCTCCCAGGGATCAGCCCGGCGCTCATCGTGGGCGCTGCCGCGTGGACACGACAAGTAACCGTATAGTCAAGGGGAGGTAAATTCGTTCGGCGTGATGACCTCGGTTCATCTACATGAACACACTCCATCAGCTCATCGCATCAGCTCCCCCGCGTTGACCAGCAACGACTGTCCGGTGATCGCCCGCGCCCGGTCCGACGCCAGGAACACGGCCGCATCGGCCACGTCCGCGTCCGTGGCCAGCTCGGGCAGCGCCACCCGCCCGGTCAGCCGCTCCAGGACGGTCGCCTCGTCCACGTCCTCCGTCTGCGCCGTGAACCGGACGTACGCCCGCACCGGCGGCCCCCACATCCAGCCGGGCAGCACGGTGTTGACCCGGATCCGGTGCGGCCCGAGCTCCCGCGCCAGCGAGTACATCGCGCTCGTCAGCGCGCCCTTCGACGCCGCGTACGCCGCCTGCCGCACCTGCGAGGGGGCGGCCACCGCCGACTGCGTCCCGATGAACACGACGGATCCGCCGGCCTCCTTGAGCGACGGCAGACAGGCCCGGGTCATCCGCAGCGTGCCCAGCAGGTTCACGTCGAGGACCGACCGCCAGGACTCGAAGTCGGCGTCCTCGAGACCGCCGAAGTAGCCGTCCAGCGCGGCCACATGGACGACGGCGTCGATCCCGCCGAACCGCTCCCGCGCCGCACCGGCGAGCGCCTCGCACTGCGCCTCGTCACGGATGTCCGTGGCGCGGTACGCGGTACACGCCCCACCGGGGTCGATCTCGGCGGCCGTCTTCGCCAGGCTCGCCTCCGTGCGGGCCCCGAGCACGGCACACCCGCCGTCCCGTACGACGGCCGCCGCCACCTGCCGCCCGAGCCCGGCCCCGACCCCCGACACGACGACCGTCTTTCCCGCGAGCAGTGACATGACAGGACCTCCCCGGACCGGACCCTGGCGTTCTATCTGACGGAGCGTCAGAGTATGGGTCAGCCACCGACGAAGGGGAAGGCCATGAGCGAGGACACCCGCAGCGAGCTGTACGCCGAACTGGCCGCCGTCGGCCCCTACGGCACCCACCCCGGGCACGCCCTCATCACCATGGTCGAGCCGCATCCCGGCCACGAGTACGCGTACAACCGCTGGTACGAGGACGACCACTACTACGCCGGTGCGATGGCCATGCCCTGGATGTACGCGGGCCGCCGCTGGGTGGCGACCCGGGACCTGCAACTCCTGCGCTACCCCGAGAAGTCGGCCGTCGCCCAGCCGGTCACCGCGGGCTGCTACCTCTCCACGTACTGGATCACCGCAGGCCGCAACGACGATCACATGCGCTGGACGGTCGCCATCAACAAGCGCCTCAACCGGGACGCCCGCGTCCACCACGACCGCACCCACGTCCTCACGGCGTTCCAGAACCACGAGGCGACGGTGTACCGCGACGGCGCGGCCGGGCCCCGGGACGTCCACGCCCTCGACCACCCCTACGCGGGCCTGGTCCTCCAGGTCGTCGAGGTCGACACCCCCGAGCAGCGCGCCCCGCTCCTGGAGTGGCTGCGCACCCGCCACCTCCCCGAGCGCCTGACGGGCTCCCCGGCCGCGCTGGTGACGGTCTTCAGCCCGACCCCCCTCCCCGGCGACCGCATGACGTACGTGAAGCAGGTCGAGGGCGTCGACACCCGGCTGACGCTGCTGTGGTTCCTCCAGACGGACCCGAGGGAGTGCTGGGACCCCTGGTTCACGGACCTCGACGCGGCGGTGGCGGAGTCGGGCCTGGGCAGGGTGGAGCTGGTGGCCCCGTTCATCCCCACGGTGCCGGGCACGGACACCTACGTGGACCTGCTGCGCTGAGGCCGGCGCACGGCACGGCGGCTACCCTTCGCTCTCATGAAGCGCGCCTGGACCCTGCCGATCCTGCTGGTGCTCTGCGGCGCGGCCGGTGCGGCGGGGCTGATCCTCGGCGGGAGCACCGCCACGGCCGTGATCCTGCTCGTGCTGTTTCTCCTCCTCGCGGGCGTGCACTCACCGCTGGTCTTCCCCCGGCCCGTCGGGGCGCTGGAGGCGGAGCGGCGCAGCGCGGCCGACGGCCGGCCGGTCGTCTACTGGCGACCGGGCTGCCAGTACTGCCTGCGGCTGCGCGTCCGCCTGGGCCGGGACGCCGACCGGGTGCACTGGGTCGACATCTGGCGGGACCCGGCCGGGGCCGCGGTGGTGCGGGCGGCCAACCAGGGCGACGAGACCGTGCCGACCGTCGTCGTGGCGGGCCGGGCGCACACCAACCCCGACCCGGCGTGGGTGCGCGAGCAGCTCACCGGGTGAAGAGAGCGGCCGCGTTGTCGTGGCACACGGCCCGCAGCCACTCCTCGCCGAGGCCGAGGCGTTCCAGGGCCTGGAGCTGGTGCAGGTACGGGTAGGGGATGTTGGGGAAGTCGGAGCCGAACAGGATGCGGTCGCCGAGCGCGGCGAACCGGGGCAGGGCCTCGCGCGGGTACGGCATGAAGGCCTCGGTGAAGTCCGTGAACGCCATCGTCGTGTCCAGCCGCACCTCGTCGTACCGCTCGGCGAGGTCGAGGAACTCGTCGTACTCGGGCATGCCCATGTGCGCGACGATCAGCCGCAGCCTCGGGTGCCGCGCCAGCACCCGCGCGACGGGCTCGGGGCCGGTGTGCTTGCCGGGCGCGGGCCCGGAGCCGCAGTGCATCACCACGGGTATCCCGGCCTCGGCCAGCACTCCCCACGCCGGGTCGAGACACGCGTCGGCCGGGTCGTACGCGCCCACCTGCACATGCGCCTTGAACACGCGCGCCCCCGCCTCCACGGCCTCGCGGACGTACGTCTCCACCTCCGGCTCGGGGTAGAGGGTGGCGGTGTGCAGGCAGTCGGGGGTACGGCGGGCGAAGTCGGCGGCCCACCCGTTCAGCCATGCGGCCATGCCGGGCTTGTGCGGGTAGAGCATCGAGTTGAAGGCCCGCACGCCGAAGTCCCGCAGCAGCGCCGCCCGTTCTTCCTCGGCCTTCCGGTACGTGATCGGCCACTCCAGCCCGCCGACCAGCGGCCCGTTGGTGTCGAAGTAGTCCCACACCTTGTGCAGCACGCGCTCTGGCATGAAATGGGTGTGCACGTCGATCAGTCCGGGAAGACCGAGCCGGTTCCAGAACCGGCGGACCTCACCGGCCTCCTCGGACACCTTGCGCTGCTCACTCATGCCGATCTCCGTCACGGGGTGCGGTCCGGCTCCCCGAAGTCGCGGAGCAGGGCGGTGGAGTCACCGTAGTAGGAGGGCATCTCCACGGCGTGATCGGCAGCGGAGTCCTCCGTCACACCCAGGTCCCGGCGCATCGCCTCGCGCATGGCTGCGATCAGCGGCCAGACGCCGTACTGCGCCTCGGCGGCCGACCGCAGGGTCTCGCCCGGCCGGGGCTTCCCCTGCTCCAGGCGCTTGACCTGGCCGTAGACCCGGTTCAGGGCGCCGTTGACGTCCCGGGCCGGGACGACCACCCCGTCCGGCGCGATCATCAGCGCCTCGGACCAGCGGTCACGGTAGGTGTCCTTCGCGGACTCCAGCGCCTGAACGTCCTCGTCGCCGGGGGCGCGGTCACGCAGGACGTACAGATGCCTGCTGAGCGCCGTGCAGAACTGTCGCGCGTCGCGGTGCAGCTCCGTATAGCAGCCGCGCCGCAACTCCCGGCTCTCGCGCGCCTCCTGGAGGTCCTGCGCCATCTCCAGCTCACGCCGCTTGGCCCTCTCGGCGCCGCGCTGGGTGAGCAGGGCACCCCCGAGCGTCCCCGCCACACCGGCCACGGCGATCAAGACCGCTCCCACGTCCATCGGCTCACCCTAGACCGCGCGTCTCAGCAAGTGCCGTCCGCCCAGGCGCAGTTCGGCCCACACCGTCTTACCGTGGGCCGGTGTCTCCACCACGCCCCAGCGGTGCGCGTACGCCGAGACGATCGCCAGTCCGCGCCCGCCCTCCGCGTCGTCCGCGACCGGACCGGGAAGCAGCGGGATCCGGTCGCCCCGGGCGTCGGTGACCTCGATGCGGAGCGTGCGGTCGGCGTGGAGCGTCAGCGCCAGCCGGAAGTCCCTGCCCTGGACCCGTCCGTGGAGCACCGCGTTCGACGCCAGCTCCGCCACCACCTGCGCGGCGGCCTCACAGGGCTCGCCCCACTCGTCGAGCTGGCGTTCGGCGAGCAGGCGGGCCAGTCGAGCACCTCTTCGAGTGGCGGACAGCTGGAGCGTGAAGTGACGTACGGGGGCGTTGATTCCGGCGAGGGATTTCTGGCTCATGTCACCCAGCGTGGTCGTTCGTCCCTACTCTGAACAGCGACGACCTCGGTACGGAGCGTGACTGTCCGGACGCGTCACGGGGTCGTACGGCTCGTACGCAGGAGGGGAAGGCATGGAGGACGAGGAAGCGGCGGCCGTGCTCAGGACGGTCGGACGGCAGATCAAGATGTGGCGCGAGGCCGCGGGCCTGAAACAGGCGGAACTGGGCTCGGCCATCGGCTACGGCGAGGAGATGGTGTCGTCCGTCGAACGGGCGCGGCGCATCCCCAAACCGGACTTCCTCGACAAGGCTGATGAGGTCTTGGGGGCGGGCGGCAAGATCTCCGCGATGAGGGAGGACGTGGAGAGGGCTCGGTATCCGAAGACCGTCCGGGATCTGACCAAGCTGGAGGACGAGGCCCTTGAACTCGGGGCTTACGACACCCACCAGATCAACGGGATGCTCCAGACGCCGGAGTACGCCCAGGCGTTGTACGCCATGCGCAGTCCTGCCTACACGGAGGACGAGATCGAGCGGCATGTCGCGGCGCGCATGGCGCGGAAGGCCGTCTTCGACCGGCTACCGCGACCGCTCATCACCTTTGTCCAGGAAGAGACGACGCTGCGCCGACCGGTCGGGGGCAGAATGGTGCTGCGCCACCAGCTCGAACACCTGCTGGAAGTGGCCATGTTGCGACATGTGTCGATCCAGATCATGCCGACCGACCGTGAGGACCACGCGGGCATGGCAGGTCCGTTTCGGCTTCTGAAATTCCAGGACGGCAAGGTGTTGGGGCACTTCGAAGCCCAGCTGCACAACCGCGTGATCAGCGAGCCCCGGGACGCCCAGATCCTCGACATGCGCTATGGAATGATCCGGGCGCAGGCCCTCTCACCCCGAGAGTCCCTGGCCTTCATTGAGAAAGTTCTGGGAGACGAGACGTGACCACTGAACTCGCCTGGTTCAAGAGCAGCTACAGCAGCAACGACGGGCCCGATTGCGTCGAAGTCGCCATATCCCCCGCTCACGCCCCCACCATCCACATCCGCGACTCCAAGAACAAGGGCGGTGCCCGGCTGTCGTTCACCGGCGGTGCCTGGTCGGAGTTCCTGGAGTTCACGGCAGCTCGCTGACCAGCGACGACACCGCCTCGGGGTCGAGTTCCCGTACGCGTTCCACATCGGCGCGGGCCTCTTCCGGCCGTCCCAGGGCCGCGTGCAGCAGGGCCCGGCGGCACAGCGCCCAGACGTACCCCGGCCGCATCTCCACCGCCCGGTTCAGGTCGGCCAGGGCCTCGGCGTGGCGGCCCAGCCGGGCCAGAGACTCCCCCCGGCTCGCGTACGCCGACGTGTACGCGGGATCCAGGGCCAGGGCGACGTCCAGGTCGGCGACCGCCTCCTCGTCGCGGCCGGCGGCGCGCAGTGCGTCACCGCGTTCGCAGCGGGTCCAGGGCCAGTCGGGGTTCAGCGCGAGAGCCCGGTCGAGGTCGGCCAGTTGGCGGCGGGGATCGCCCAGCGCGCGCCACACGCGGGCGCGGCGGGCGTACGCCCAGGCGTAGTCCGGGTCCAGGTCCAGTGCCCGTCCCAGGTCGGCGAGGGCCGCGTCGAGATCCCCGGCGCGCGCGTGCGTGGCACCCCGGGAGGCCCAGGCGAACCCGAGGGCCGGATCGAGGCGGACGGCCTCCGTCAGGTCCCGGACCGCCTCGGCGTCGCGTCCCGCGATCCGGTGGTGTTCACCGCGCAGGGCGACGTACCAGGCGTTGTCCGGCTCCAGCGCGACGGCTCGGTCCAGGTCGGCGACCGCCCCGTCGTGGTCGCCCAGGTCTCCCCGGATCCCGGACCGGTGCCGGTAGGCGACGGCCAGGTCCGGATCGAGCGCGACGGCCTGGTCGTACTCGGTGCGGGCCTGTGCGTACGCGCCCTCGCCACGTAGCTCGTCGCCCCGTACGAGGCGGGCCCGGGCCTGAGTCGGGGTGTCGAGTACCGCACGCCGCAGGAGCAGCCCCAGCGCTGCGGTGATGCCCTCCGTGTCGAGTGCCGCCGTCAGTTCGGTGCCCCACTCGGCCACGGCCCGGACGTCCGCGTCGTGCCCGGCGTCCACCAGCACGCGTGCCCAGCGGACGGCCATGACCTGACCGGCGCCGCAGGCATGGACGAAGTCCCGCAACGCCTGTGGCAGCGCCTCTCGCGCCCCGGCGCACAGGAGGTGGTACGCCTCGGCCTGACGCAGGTCGCGCCAGGTGTCGTCGGCCCAGGGATCGGCCACGTCCCGTCCGGCCTCTTCCCGCCACGCCTGGAACGTTCGCGCCAGGCCGCGCTGCCGCTCGGCCCATCCGCGGGGCGACCTGCGGCGTTCCGCGCGCAGCATCGGCGCCCGTACGACGTCGTGGTAGCGCAGCCGCCCCCCGCCGTCCTCGCTCACGAACGGCATCCCCCGCAACCACGCATAGAGGGGCTCCAGTTCCTCGCGCGGGCAGTCGACCGCCGCCCGGAACACATCCCCGTCCAGCCACCTCGGCAGCGCACCGGTCAGGGCGGCGGCCCGGCGGGCCGGGTTCTCCTCCCACTTCAGGAAGCGGTCCACGGCCGTCGCGCTCGGGTCGCCCACGTCGTCCGGGTCGGCGGGGCGGGACTCGGCGAGGGTGGAGACCAGGACGGGGAGGCCGCCCGTGAGGCGCAGCACCTCCTCGACGACCGGTTCGGCCGTCACGCCCCTGGCGGCCAGCAGGCCGCGTGTCTCGGTCTCCGTGAAGGGGGCCAGCGGGAGGTCCGTCACGAAGTCCGCGAGACCGCCCCAGCGTGCCGGGTTCGCCGGGGTGCGGCCCGCCGTGGCCACCACCGTCGTGGCGGGCACGTCGCCGTGCCGGTCGGTCGTCATCGTCTCGTGCAGCCAGGGGTCCAGATACGGGCCCGTCCGCTCGTACGTGTCCAGGAAGAGGGCGATCCAGGGGGCGTCCGTGTCCGTCAGCTCGCGCAGCAGGACCGGTGTGAGCACCTCCTCGGGGGCGAGGACCAGCCGGAGGTCCTCGTGGTTGCGGAAGCGGGCGATGAGGCTCGCGCGCAACCGGTCGGTGACGTGGGCGAGTTGCTCAGCGTCCAGCATCCCCGCGAGCGGGCCCACCACCGGGACCATCCCGGCGGCGACCACCCCGGCCCGTGCCACGACCCTGCCGCCCGCGGACGGGCCGGTCTCCTCCGGCTGCGTGTCCAGGACGGCCAGGGCTGCCAGTTCGGCCTCGTGCCGGCGTTCGCGGTGGGCCGCGAGGAGCCGGTCCAGGTCCTTCAACCGCCTGCCCTGGGCGGCGAACTGGCGGCTGATCTCCGCCATCGCCTCCGGCACGCTGCCCGCGCTGTCGTCGACGTACGCCGTCAGCGCTCCCCGTTCGCGGGCGATCTGCTCCAACTCCCGCAGCAGGAAGGTCTTTCCGACGCCCGCGTTGCCATGCACATGGAAGCGGAAGCGGTGGCGTTCGTCATGGGGTGCGGTGTCGAAGTTGGCGCGGAACGCGGCCCGTTCGCCGCCCCGGCCGACGAACCCGGCCCTGCTGCGCTGCCTGATCAGCTCCTGCATGGACGGTCTCGCCTGCGCCATCCGTACGTTCCCCTCGACTCGCCCGGCCGGCCATCACCCTCATTCTCGCGCAACGCCCGCGGGGTACACCGGACGGCCGTGCCCGGGGAGAATGATCGCCATGGCCACCTCCTCCACATCACGCGGCACGCTGTCGCTCGCCGCCACTCTGCTCACCGCGACCATCGCCCTCTACATGGCGCTCGTCGCCTTCGGGAACATCACCGACTTCGGGACCAACCAGCAGTTCGTCCGGCACGTGCTGGCCATGGACACCACGTTCAAGGACGAGGATCTGATGTGGCGGGCCGTCACGAGCCAGGGGCTCCAGGACGCCGCCTACGTCGGGATCATCGTCTGGGAGACGATCGCCGCGCTGGTCCTCATATACGGGAGCTGGCTGTGGGCCAGACGCGATGACCTGCGCGCCCGGCGGATGTCCACGTACGGGCTGCTGATGGTCATGCTGCTGTTCGGGGCCGGGTTCATCGCGATCGGCGGTGAGTGGTTCTCGATGTGGCAGTCGAAGAGCTGGAACGGGCTGGACGCCGCGACCCGGATCTTCCTGTTCAGCGGCGTCGTGCTGCTGGTCAACCAGCTGTCGGGCCCACGCGGGCAAACCCCCGCCGCCTGACCCCTACTTGACCACGGTCACCGTCGTGCCGACCGTGCCGAACGACCACAGTGCCGTGCCGTCCGCCTTCCGCATCCTGACTCCGCCCGTCTGGGTGCCGGAGGCGGCGGGCGGCGGCGAGGCCCCGTCGACGGCGTTGGAGAAGGCGACCGAGATCCCGGACTTCGCGGCGAAGTACACGATGTGCTCGATCTGGACGCCGTCCGAGCCGGTCGTGGCCGCGTTGCGCGAGGACACCGTGTAGCTGCCCGGGTCGGGGCTGACCGAGCCCGGCCAGACGGTGAACGTGCGGCGGGTCGCCTCGCTCGCGTCGACCAGCCAGACGCGCTTCTCAGCGAGGGAGTAGACGACGCGACGGCCGGTGCCGGAGCCGTCGGGCACCTTCGCCGGGGCCGACGGCGTGGGGGTGGGCTGCGCCGAGGCCGTGCTGCTCGGCTTGGCCGAGGTGGCGGTGGGGTGCGAGCCCCGGTCCGCCTGCACACCCAGGACCGTCACCGCGGCTATCGCTCCCACGGTCAGCCCGGTCACCCAGGCCCACGAAGGAAGTCGGGCAGGCACCGGCACGCATCTCCTCAGTCACGGGACCCCACACCGACGGGGGTTCCGATCATCGTACTGCGCACCCGCCGGCTCACTGCCCCGCTGCCCCTGTGCCCTCCGCCCCTCAGGGGCCGTCGGCGGTCTTGCGGACCGGGACCGGGCCCGTGCCGGCACCGCGGGCGGTGTAGCGCGGCGTGCGCACCGGGGCCGGGTAGGAGAGGTGCACCAGCCGGGTCTGCTCCTGGCGCATGTGCATGAGCGACTCGAGGATGTAGCCCACGAGCAGCACGAGCGCCGCGATGGTCATGATCGCGGCGGCGAGGATCGCCGTGGGGACCCGGGGGACGGTGCCCGTCTCGACGAAGTCGGCGATGACGGGAATGCCGAGGACGACCGAGACCAGGGCGAGCACGCCCGCGAGCACGGTGTGGACCAGCGAGGGGCGCTCGCGCCGCGCCAGGTCGAGGATGACCCGCAGGATGCGCCAGCCGTCCCGGTAGGTGCGCAGCTTGCTCTCGCCCCCGGCGGCCCGGACCCGGTAGTCCGTGAGGATCTCCGCGGTGGGCAGCCGCAGGTGCAGCGCGTGGATCGTCATCTCGGTCTCGGTCTCGAACTCGCGGGCCAGCGCCGGGAAGGACTTCACGAAGCGCCGCGAGAAGACCCGGTAGCCGCTGAGCATGTCGGTCACGTCGTTGCCGAACAGGGATCTGACCGCCCCGGTGAGCACCTTGTTGCCGACCGCGTGCCCGGCCCGGTAGGCCCCGTCGTCGGTCACCCGGCGGGCTCCCACGACCTGGTCGTACGGCCCCTCGAAGAGCAGGTCCACCAGGTCGCGGGCGCGGGAGGCGTCGTAGGTGTCGTCGCCGTCGATGATGAGCAGCGCGTCGGCGTCGACGTCGGCGAAGGCGCGGCGGATGACGTTGCCCTTGCCCTTGCGGGTCTCCTCCCGGACGATCGCGCCCGCGGCCCGGGCGACCTCCACGGTCCGGTCGGTGGAGGCGTTGTCGTACACGTAGACGACGGCCTCGGGCAGGGCGGCGCGCAGGTCGCGGACCACCTTGCCGACGGCCGCCTCCTCGTTGTGGCAGGGCACGACACACGCGATCGTCGGTTCCACGACCACTCCTCACTCGACCGGTTCCACACACCGTCAGCACCTCATACATCAGCACCTCATACAGTCGGACATAGTGCGATATGAGCGCGCCTGACCGGATGGCGGGCGCCGGGTCGTTAGGCTCGCCGCGTGCCGGTCCTCGACTCTGTGACGCTGCGTGCGCGTGACGCCATCAAGGGCATCTGGCGCGAGGCCGCCAAGTTCGGCGTCGTCGGGGCCCTGGCCTTCGTCGTCGACAACGGCGGCTACACCCTGCTCGTCTTCGGTCTGCCCGGCGGCGCGGAGGGCGGGGTGATGCGGACCGCTCCCGTGCAGGCGTCCGCTATCGCGACGACCGCGGCCGCGCTCTTCAGCTGGGTGGGCAACCGCTACTGGACCTACCGTGGCCGGCACCGCGAGAAGGTGTCCCGCGAGCTGCTGCTGTTCCTCGTCGCGAACGGGGTCGGGCTCGCCATCACCGCGGGCACGGTCTACGCCTCGCGGCATCTGCTCGGGCTGGACTCGGCGCTCAGCGACAACACCGCCCGCATCTTCGGCTGGGTGCTCGCGACGCTGTTCCGCTTCTACGCCTACCGGCGCTACGTCTTCGTCGCATCCTGAGCGGCTACCATCCGACATATGGGACAAAAGCCATCGGTGGCGCGTGCGCAGCGCTGGGTCTGGGTTCTGGCCGCCGCCGCCGCGCTCTGCTGCCTGGCCACGGTCCTCGTCTTCGCCCCCGGGTTCCTGAGCCCCGACAGTCTCGACCAGCTCCGGCAAGCCCAGGGCAAGGCTCCCCTGACCGACTGGCATCCGCCGGTGCTGAGCCTGGTGTGGCGGGCGCTGATCTCCATGACCGGGTCGATCACGTCGATGCTCGTCCTCCAGGCCGCCGTCCTCTGGGGCGCGCTGTGGGTGCTGGCCCGGTGTGTGTGGGAGCTGACCCGCAGCCGCGGCGGGTCACTCGCCGTGCTCGGCGTGGGGCTCGCGCCCTTCGTGCTGAACTTCGCCGGGGTGGTGTGGAAGGACGTGCACGCGGCGTTCGCGCTGCTCGCCGCCTGCGCTGTCGCCTTCACCGGGCTGCGGCTGCGCGACAGGGACCCGCGTCCGGCCGTGCGCTGGGCGCTGCTCGGGCTGGGGGCGCTGTTCCTGGCCTACGCCATGCTGGTGCGCAAGAACGCCTTCGTCGCCGCGATCCCGGTGTTCGTCATGCTCGTCCTCGCCCTGTGGCGCGCCCCGGGCCGCCGTACGTGGCTGACGTGCACGGCGGCGCTCGTCGCGGCCCTGGTGGTGCCCGCCGTCGCGATCTCCCTGTTCGCGAAGCCCCTCCAGACGAAACAGGGCGCGCAGATCATGCTCGACGACCTCGTTCACGTACTGACGGTGGACGAACTGCGCTCCGCGGACGTGCCGCCCGGACTGCGGGACCGGCTGGTGGCCTCGGCACGGGAGTGCGACCGGGTCGGGGCCCTGTCGGACGCCTACTGGGCCTGCTACCAGCGCCCGGCGGACGGGCTGCGCGGGGACTCCGGCGAGATCACCTCGCTGTGGCTGCGCGAGATGAGCGGGCACGTTCCGGGCTATCTCCAGTACCGGCTGCGGCTCTTCGCGACGCTGCTGTTCGAGACCGACTACGTGTACAAGGCGGGCATCACCCGCAACGACCTCGGCATCGGCGTGGCACACCCCCAGCTGGCGGCCATGCTCGGCACGTACGTCGAGGGCATGGCCGCGGACCTGCGGTGGCTGTTCCGCGGCTGGTTCTGGCTCACTGTCGCGCTGGTGCTGGCCGTCCGCCCCGGCCGGGGCCTGTTCGCCATGCCCGTGCGGGCGCTGGGCATCAGTTCGGCCGCCTACGTCCTCGGCTATCTGCCGATCATGCCCGCGACGGACTTCCGCTACGTGTACTGGCCCGCGCTCGCCTGCGCCCTCGGCCTGCTGCTGCTATGGCTGGGCCGCGGCAGGGCCGCGCCGCCCCCCGCTGCTCCCGGCGCCACGGCCGGCCGTGCCCTGCCGGCGCACCAGCCGGCGGACGCCGGAAGCCAGTAGGGCGCCGGAGGCCGGCAGGGCATCGGACGCCGGTGGGGCGCCGGGAGCCTAAGGCGCCGGAAGCCAGTAGGACGCCCGGTCAGTCGAGCACCGGCAGCAGCTCGGGCAGATGCCCGTCCGAGGCCGCCGCCGCCCGCTGCCGCTCCTGCGGGACGTCCCCGTAGAGGGTGGTGCGGGGCCTGGCGGGACGTCCGGCCGCGTCCGCCACCGCGATGAGGTCCTTCACCGACTTGTACGAGCCGTACGACGAGCCCGCCATGCGGGAGATGGTCTCCTCCATGAGCGTCCCGCCCAGGTCGTTGGCGCCCGAGCGGAGCATCTCGGCGGCGCCCTCCGTGCCCAGCTTCACCCAGCTGGTCTGGATGTTGGGGATGTGCGGGTGCAGCAGCAGCCGGGCCATGGCCGTGACCGCGCGGTTGTCCCGCATGGTCGGGCCCGGGCGGGCGATGCCCGCGAGGTAGACCGGCGCGTTGGTGTGCACGAACGGCAGCGTCACGAACTCGGTGAAGCCGCCCGTGCGCTGCTGGATGCCGGCGAGGGTGCGCAGGTGCCCGAGCCAGTGCCGGGGCTGGTCGACATGGCCGTACATCATCGTCGAGGACGAGCGGATGCCCAGCTCGTGGGCGGTGCTGACGACCTCGATCCAGTCGGCCGCGGGCAGCTTGCCCTTGGTGAGGATCCAGCGGACCTCGTCGTCGAGGATCTCGGCGGCCGTGCCCGGGATGGTGTCCAGGCCCGCCTCCTTGGCGGCGGTCAGCCACTCGCGGATGGACATGCCGGTGCGGGTCGCGCCGTTGACGACCTCCATCGGCGAGAAGGCGTGCACGTGCATGCCCGGGACGCGTTCCTTCACGGCCCGCGCGATGTCGAAGTACGCCGTGCCCGGCAGGTCCGGGTGGATGCCGCCCTGCATGCACACCTCCACCGCGCCCACGTCCCAGGCCTGCTGGGCCCGGTCGGCGACCTGGTCCAGGGAGAGGGTGTAGGCGTCGGCGTCCGTGCGGCGCTGGGCGAAGGCGCAGAAGCGGCAGCCGGTGTAGCAGACGTTGGTGAAGTTGATGTTGCGCGTGACGATGTAGGTGACGTCGTCGCCCACGGCCGACTTGCGCACGTCGTCGGCGATCCGGGCCAGGGCGTCCAGCGCCGGGCCGTCCGCGTGCAGCAGGGCCAGCGCCTCGTCGTCGGTGAGCCGCGTGGGGTCGTCGGCCGCCGTGCGCAGGGCCTCGCGCACGTCGGTGTCGATGCGCTCGGGGGCCATGCCCGGGGCGGCGGCCTCGCGCAGGGCGCCCCAGTCGCCGTACACCTCGTCGAAGTCGTCCCGGCGGTCCGAGGTACGGCCCTCGGTGTCGATGGAGCTGTGCAGGTCGGTACGGCCGGACGCCGTGAACACCTCCTCCGGCTCCTGCCACGGCAGGCCCTGCGGGAGGGCCTCGGGCCGGGCCAGGCCGGTCTCCGGGTCGGCCAGCGCGGCCACGTGCGGACGCAGCCGCGGGTCCAGCCAGGGCTCGCCCCGCCGCACGAACTCCGGGTACACGCAAAGCCGTTCGCGCAGTTCGAAACCGGCAGCGCGGGACTTCTCGGCGAGCTGCTCGATCTGCGGCCAGGGGCGCTCGGGGTTGACGTGGTCGATGGTGAGCGGGGAGACGCCGCCCCAGTCGTCGATGCCGGCGCCGATCAGCCGCTCGTACTCGTCGTCGACGAGGTTGGGCGGGGCCTGGATGTTGCCGCTCGGGCCCATGAGGAGCCGGGCGACGGCCACCGTGGCGACCAGTTCGTCCAGTTCCGCGTCGGGCATGCCGCGCATCGCGGTGTCCGGCTTGGCGCGGAAGTTCTGGATGATCAGCTCCTGGATGCCGTGGTAGGCCCGCGACACCTTCCGCAGCGCGAACAGCGACTCGGCGCGCTCCTCGTAGGTCTCACCGATGCCTATGAGGACGCCCGAGGTGAAGGGCACGGAGGACCGCCCGGCGTCCTCCAGCACCCGCAGACGCACGGCGGGCTCCTTGTCCGGGGAGCCGTGGTGGGGGCCGCCCGGCTCCGACCAGAGGCGGGTCGCGGTGGTCTCCAGCATCATGCCCATGCTGGGCGCCACCGGCTTCAGACGCTGGAAGTCGGTCCAGCTCATCACGCCCGGGTTCAGGTGCGGCAGCAGGCCCGTCTCCTCCAGGATGCGGATGGAGATGGCCCGGACGTAGGCGAGGGTGTCGTCGTAGCCGTGCGCGTCGAGCCACTCGCGCGCCTCGGGCCAGCGGTCCTCGGGCTTGTCGCCGAGGGTGATGAGGGCTTCCTTGCAGCCGAGGGCCGCGCCCTTGCGGGCGATGTCCAGCACCTCGTCCGGCGACATGAACATCCCGTGGCCCTCGCGGCGCAGCTTGCCCGGGACGGTGACGAAGGTGCAGTAGTGGCACTTGTCCCGGCACAGCCGGGTCAGCGGGATGAAGACGGACTTGGAGTACGTGATGACGCCGGGCCGCCCGGCCGCCGCCAGGCCCGCGTCCCGCACCCGGGCTGCGGAGGCCGACAGGTCCTCCAGCCGCTCGCCCCTGGCCTGGAGCAGCACCGCCGCCTCGGCGACGTCGAGCGAGACACCGTCCCTGGCCCGTTTCAGGGCGCGACGCATGGAGTTGTCGGTGGGGCCGGTTCCGGGGGTCGCGGAGGTCGTCATCCTTCGAGCATACGAGTGCGCTGATCAGCCGTGACAGCGGTGAGTCGCAGTGCGCGTCTCAGCTCGGGCGTGCTGGTTCGTCGGCGCGTGCGGGCAGTGCGTGGTTTCTCGCGCGGTTCCCCGCGCCCCTGAAGGCCTGCGGCCCCTTCAGGGGGCGCGGGGAACTGCGCGACCGGCCACGACGAACCCGCGGCCGGCCACCCACCCGGCGTCGGCGGACGAGACCCCGACTACCCGACGAACGCCCCGTACTGGTCCAGCGCCTTCAGCACCTCCGCCTCCCCTGCCGGAGGCAACTGCGCCACGACCTCCTCGATACCGAGGTCGGCGTAGTGGGCGAGCTTGCCCGGGCTGGGGTGGACGGCGTAGGGGACGACCTGGAGGGCCTCGGGGTCGCGCCCGGCGTCGGCCCAGACGGTGCGCAGGACCGGCAGCGCCTCGCCGAGCCCCCGGCCGCCGATCGGCAGCCAGCCGTCGGCGTACTCGCTGATGTGGGTGAACAGCTTGGGTCCGGCGGCCCCGCCGACGAGCGTGCGCGGGCCGACGACCGGGCCGCGCGGCTTCCGCACGGGCTTCGGATACGCGTGGCTGGCCCGGACGCCGCCGAACTCCCCCTCGTAGGCGACCGGTCGCTCCGACCACAGGGCGCGCATCAGCGCCATCCGGTCCCGGACCAGCTCGCGCCGGGTGCTCCACCGCACGCCGTGGTCGGCGGCCTCCTCGACGTTCCAGCCGAAGCCGAGCCCAAGTGTGAACCGGCCGCCGGAGAGGTGGTCGAGGGTGGCGATCTGCTTGGCCAGGGCGATCGGGTCGTGCTGGGCGACGAGCGTGATGCCCGTGCCGAGCCCGAGCCGCTCGGTGACGGCGGCGGCCTGGCCGAGGGCCACGAACGGGTCGAGGGTGCGGCCGTACTCGGGCGGCAGGTCACCGCCCGCCGGGTACGGGGTGGTCCGCTCGACGGGGATGTGGGTGTGCTCGGGAAGGTACAGCCCCGCGAAACCGCGGTCCTCCAGCTCCCGGGCGAGCCGGGTCGGGGTGATCGTCTCGTCGGTGAGGAAGATCGTCACGGCGATGCGCATGACGTATCTCTACCGGAGGGCGGCCCGACTGTCGATACCGACCAGTCGGATTTCCAGATGAGCCCAGCGACGGCGGCGACCACGACACGCTCCCGGCAGCGCACGGCTGTTTCCCCGTTCACCGCCGTCCGATTCCCGTCCCTTGCACACCGGTTCACGGCTGACTACAAGGGTGCACACGCACCACCCCGCACCACCCAAGCCACGTCACCGACGACACCTGGGGAGCAGCAGCATGTGCGAGGACAGCCACGGCGGGCTCGGCCGGCGCGCTCTGTTCGTGACGGGAGCGGCGGCCGCGCTTACCTTGGGAAGCGTGAGCTTCGCTTCAGCGGCCGACGGGGGCCGGGAGAGCAGAACCGTGCGCGGCACGCTGCCGCCCGGCTCCCCGGACTTCGTGTACGTGCCCGTCGAGGTCCCGGCCGGTGTCCGCGAGCTCAAGGTCGCCTACACCTACGACCGGCCGTCCGTCCCGGCCGGCACCATGGGCAACGCCCTCGACATCGGCGTCTTCGACGACCGCGGCACCGAGCTCGGCGGCCGGGGCTTCCGGGGCTGGTCGGGCGGGGCGCGCACCGAGTTCTTCATCCGCGCGGACGACGCGACGCCCGGCTACCTCCCCGGCCCGGTGCGCGAGGGCACCTGGCACATCGCGCTCGGCCCGTACACCGTCGCCCCTCAGGGCCTGTCGTACGAGATCACGATCACGCTGACGCACGGGGAGCCGGGCGAGGCCGCCGAGCCGGTGTATCCGCCGGAGCGGGCCAAGGGCCGGGGGCGGGCCTGGTACCGGGGCGACTGCCATCTGCACTCCTGGCACTCCGACGGCCGCCGCACCCCCGCCGAGATCGGGGAGCTGGCCCGGGCGGCCGGCCTGGACTTCATCAACTCCTCCGAGCACAACACGCACTCCGCGCACGCCCACTGGGCCGACGTGGCCGGCGACGACCTGCTCGTCATGCTGGGCGAGGAGATCACCACCCGCAACGGGCACGTCGTCGCGCTCGGCACCGACCCGGGCACCTTCGTCGACTGGCGCTACCGGGCCCGCGACAACCGCTTCGGCCGGTTCGCCCGGCAGATCCGGCGCGCCGGCGGCCTGGTCGTCCCGGCCCACCCGCACGCCACCTGCGTCGGCTGCAACTGGAAGTTCGGCTTCGCCGAGGCGGACGCGGTCGAGGTGTGGAACGGCCCCTACACGCCCGACGACGAGGTGGCGCTGGCCGACTGGGACAGCATGCTCGTGGCGTCCGTACGCGACGGGCGCGGCTGGCTCCCGGCGATGGGCAGCAGCGACGCCCACCGCTCCCCGGACGCGGTGGGCAGCCCCCAGACGGTCGTCCTGGCCGACGATCTGACCCGGGAGGCGATCCAGGAGGGCATCCGGGCGGGACGGTCCTACGTCGCCGAGTCCGCGCGGGTCGCGCTGTCGCTGCGAGTGTCCGGCGGACGCGGCGAGCACGCGGGCATCGGCGAGCGTCTCACCGTCGGCCGCGACACCCCGGTCACGGTCCGCCTGGAGGTCACCGGCGCCCCGCGCTGCACGGCCCGCCTCGTCACCGACCAGGGCGTCCTGCACACCAGCGACCCGCTGCCGGTCTCCGGCTCGGGCGTGGTCGAGTGGCGGACGACACCGTCGTACGCGGCGTACGTACGGGCCGAGTTGCGGCACGAGGCGGCGGCGGGGCCGCTCCCCGGGCCGCTGGCGGCGTTCACCAATCCGATCTTCCTGGGGCGTCAGGGGGAGGTGGGCGGGGAGGCGTCCCGGCCGGGCGCGGGCTCAGCGCCCGCACCGCCCGGCCACCAGTAGTTCACGACGTACTCGAAGAGGTCCGGGCTCCAGCGGTCCATCATCGACGCGAGCACGTTGTCGGTTCTGGGGCGCAGCTCGTCCAGCAGCCGGTCGAACAGGGAGAGGTCGCCGCCCGCTCCGTGGTACATCATCACGGCGACCGCTCCCGCCAGCCTCTCGTCCGCGCACTCGGCGAGGAATGCGAACAGGCTGTGCAGAGCGGGCTCCGCGAGTTCCCGAAGGCCCAGGTCGAACCGCTCGGCCACGGGGGCCGAGGGCTTCACCTTCGGGCTCCCCTGGCGGCTCACCCGGGCGATGACGAGCCGGGCCGTCTCGCGCATGCCGGCGTCGAGCAGCCCCACCGCCACATGGAAGGGGAAGCCCGCGTCGACTGCGACGCGATGCGGCGCCACCACCGCACTGGTCGTCAGGGGGAGGTTGGCGGATTCCCCGCCGGTCATGGCCCCGGTGAGCAGTCCCAGGGCTTCGGACGGTGTGGTCGCGCGTCGCACGGCGGCAGCCAGCATCCGGTCGCTCAGCGTGCCGCCGGGTCCCTCCAGGGCCAGCACCCTTCGGTAGTAGTCGGCGACGTTGCTCTCCGTGATACGTGACGCCACCGCCGCCACCCAGGCGTCCTGGACCGCGGTGTCGCTCAGCACCGCTCCGTGCCGGCCTCCGGAACCGGTCACCAACTCCGCGGCGACCCGCAGCACTTCCCCGGCCGGACGCAGGCGGCCTGCATCGGACACGAGGGCGCTCACCTGCTCCCGGTCCCTGCGCCCCGACAGCCACGCCATCAGGTCCAGCACCTCGTCCAGCGGCCGCGACCACGCCGCCTCCGTCAGATCCCGCGACGCCTCGGGGAAGTTCTCTTCCTCCCACATCCGCAGCAACTGGCTCTTGAACACCTCCAGCGGGATTCCGCCCACCGCCCCCCGCTCGGCCAGCTCCGCCTCCAGGAGCAGGACGCGCTCCCGCAGCTCGCCGCTGTGCGCCTCCGCCTCGGAACGAAGCCGCTCGGCCTCCCGGAGGTCCTTCTTCAGCTGTTCGATCTCGCGCAGCAGCGCCTCACGGGAGGCGGAAAGGGTCTCCTGTTCCCTGCGCAGCTCGATTCGTCCACCGGCGGCCTCGGCCCGCTCCGCGCTCCAGTCCAGCCGGAGCTGGGCCAGGTCCGCGGCGGCGTCGTGCACCTGTGCCTCGCGTTGCTGCAACAGCAGATGAAGTGCCTCGACATTGCGGTTGGCCCGCTCGGTGTCCCGTCGGGACCTCGCCAACTCACCGCGCAGGCTCTCCAGCTGGAACTCGGCGGGGTCGGTCTCCTTCAGTGCCATGAGCCACTTGACGCGGATCGCGTCCCTGGCCTCCGGCGTGACAAAACCGCCGCGCTCGCTCTCGACTTCGGAGATCAGCTGCTCGATGAAGTGCTTGGTGGGCATCCGCTGTCCGCCGAAGGCACGCGACACCACCGACGGATGGACACTGATCCGCTTCGCGTACTGCCGCTGACTGATGCCCAGCGTGTTGAACAGGTCCCGCAACATGGTGCCGAGCTCGGCAAGTTCGGGCACCTCACCGCGTTCGATCTCCGAAGAGTTCCCGGAACCACGGGCCACTGCGGTCAAGGCGTCCCCCGAAGTGTTGACTCGGCACCGGCACCATGGTGCGCCTTTCGCAACGTACCCGACCGGACGGAGGGTTTCTTCATCGATCGCTCGCCGGCTCATCGCCGCGATCCGAAAGGAACCCAGTATGCCCACCCGCTGGACCGGTCTCCTCGTCGGCGCCCGCTGGGCGCAGCGCGTCCTGCTCGTTCTCTTCGCGCTCGTGCCCGTGCTGGTCGTGACCCTGGCGTTCGTGCCCGCCCTGCTCGTCCTGCCCTTCCTCCGGTCGCGAACGGCGCACGCGCTCACCATGGTCGGTCGGCTCGCCACCTGGACCCGTGCGCTGCTGGTGGCCAGCCGGTAGCGGTGGTCAGATGGACACCCTGCCCGCAGCCTCGTGCGAAGGAGTCCCTCCGACCATGTCCCGCCTCGCCGATGTCAGGTTCCGTGCCGCCACCGCCTTCCAGCGCCGCGTCAACCCGCTGCTGCGCCGTCTCCCGCTCCAGACCGTCATCGAGACGAAGGGCCGTGTCTCCGGCCTGCCCCGGCAGACACCGGTGGGCGGGCGCCGCGTCGGCGACGCCTTCTGGCTGGTGTCGGAGTTCGGCGAGAAGTCGCAGTACGTGCGCAACATCAAGGCGGATCCGCGGGTGCGGGTGCGGATCCGCGGGCGGTGGCACGAGGGGACCGCCCATCTGATGCCGCAGGACGACCCGGTGGCCCGGCTGCGGGGGCTGCCCCGGCTCAACGGCCTGGGCGTGCGGGCGTTGGGGACCGATCTGCTGACGGTGCGAGTGGATCTACGGAGCGGCGACGGGTCTTGACACTCCGTCATGAGATCACTGCAATGGTCGTCCCGCACCGTGAAACGTGCGTCACGGCCGGCGCCGGCCGGACGAGGAGGGGGCGTGCGTGTCCATTCGCATCGACATCGCGGGAGACGACACCGCGCTGCCGGACCTGCGGGAGTGGCTGAGCAACGAGCGTGACCTGCGAGGCCGCCTCAGGCAGCGGACCAAGCCCGCCCAGCCCGGCACCATGGGGTCCGGTACGGAGCTCGTCATTCAGCTGACCGACCTCGGCCTCGCCGGTGTGAACACCGTGATCGCGGCGATCACCGCATGGCTGGCCTACCGTCAGAGGCAGCCGCGCGCGGCCCGCACGACCGTCACCGTCACCGCGCCCGACGGCACCCCGTACGACATCAGCGGCGCGGACCCGGCCGCACTGGCGCACGTGGCCGTGGAGATCGCCGAACGGCCCCGGGGCGACGATGATCCGGCTGCCTGATCCGGAACGTTCCCGTGCGTTCCTGTTCGGCGCCGCGACCTACCGGTACGACGACTTCCCCGACCTCCCGGCTGTCGCTGACAACCTCAGGGATCTGCGTGCCGCGCTGACTCCTCCGCTGGGCGGCTTCGCCGCTGAGCACAGCACGGTGCTCCTCGATCCGCAGGCGCCCCTGGCCGTCTACGAGCGGCTCTCCCACCACGCGCACGGGGCCACGGACACCCTGCTGGTCTACTTCGCGGGCCATGGCTTCCGGAAACTGAACGGCGACCTCCAACTCGCCGTGACCGACACTCAGTACGACAGCTCGCGGTTCAGCGCCTTCGACTACGACACGCTGCACGAGATCGTGGACGGGTCCGACGCGGCCAACAAGATCGTGATCCTGGACTGCTGCTTCAGCGGACGGGCGGTCCGGGGGATGAGCACGGCAGCCGCCGCGCTGGAACAGCGGACAGAGATAGACGGCGCCTGCGTCCTGGTTTCCACCACCGGCAACGCAGAGGCCCTGGCACCGCCCGGAGCGACGCACACGACCTACACGGGCGAACTGCTGCACCTGCTGCGGCACGGCGTGCCGGGAGCCGGCGACCTGCTGTCACTGGGCACCCTCGCCGAGCGCCTGCGCCACAGCCCCCGGCTGCGCGGGCTCCAGACGCCGGGGCACCGGTTCGTCAACAGCACCCGTCATCTGGCACTCGCCCGCAACCCCGCGGCGCCCGGCTCCAAGGCGGCCCGGCGAGCGATACCGGCACCGCCCCCGCCCCGGATCACCGCCGAGCAGGCCTACGTGGCCCGCCCGCTCGTCTTCGCCGGTGCTCGGCACGCGACGAAGAAGGACCTCGCGGCGACGGTCCGTTCCCACTGGAATACGGCCGCCGACCGGTTCTTCCGGAACATGGGCTCCGAAGCGCAGCCCTCTGAGGGCTGGAGTGAACTTCGGTCCTGGCTCCGGCAGTTCGACGACGCCGGGACCGACGATGTCGAGGGCCGGATCGTCCTCATCGACCGCCACCTGACCGATCGGAACCTCCCCGCGGACCGCAAGCTCCTGCACCTGCTGCGCTGGCTGGATCCCGACGGCCCGGTGGTGTACCGGGGCAGCCCCGTCACCTACGAATCCCTCGTACACGTCTGTCTGGACCGGTGCCTCGGCGGCGGCGACCGCGACACGCGGTTCTTCGAGGAGCTGTACGAGCAGCCGCTACTCGACATCCTGGCCCGGTTCGGCGGTCTCCGCGACCTGCGCGGGGTGCGGCGGAAGTGGATCGCGGCGGTGAAGGAGTGGAAGGGGGAGGCCGGGGCCGCCCGCGTGCCCTCCGATGTGCACCTCTGGGCGATCACCGCCGGGCCGGGGGCGCTGCTGGCCGCCCAGCTCCCGCCGAGGCACCTGGCCGTGGTCCGCGACCGGCTCCCGGCCAGGGCCCGGCCGCCGGATCCGGCGGCGGACTGGTACACCCGTCTGCTGCCGGCCACCGGCGGCAGACAGACCCTGCTCGGCCGGCTGTTCGAGGCGCGGTGGTCGGAACGGGCCCGGACGGACGGGCTGGCGGAGGCCCAGGAGCGCGAGCGGAAACGCCGGGTGACGCAGGCGACCGAGGAACAACGCCGGGCGAATGCGCGCAGACGGGAGGAGGAGCGGCAGCGTGCCGCGCAGGAGCAACGCGAGCGGCAGCTCAAGGAACGGCAGGAGGCGGAGCAGCGGCGGCTTTGGGAGAGGGAGCGGCGGATCGCCCGGGAGGCCCAGCAGCGTCCCGCCGCCGTAGCGCTCGGCCTGCTGCGCGCGTGCGCGCTCGTCTCGGTCTGGTTCCTCGTCCCGGCCCTCGCGGTCTGGCTCACCTGGTGGTACGGGTCCTACGAGTTCGACGGCGCACGGATCCTGACCTTCATGGCAGCCGTCGTGAGCTGCTCGGCCCTGTTCCGCCTGGCCCCGTGCGCCTATCGGCTGGGGGGTGCCTTCCGGCCGAGGCTGCGCGAGCCCTGGTCCTGGCTGCCGCCCGGCCGCACGGCGTTCGCCGCCGGTGCGCTGCTGCTGGGCTACGGCCTGATCGGCGGCGACACGTCCCTGCGGTCGGGTGACGTCAAAGCCGACTCCGACCTCCTGCGCGCCGTCGGCGTCGGCAACTTCCTGAACCACGTGGGCCGCAACGGCTACTCGACCTCCGGTTGGGCGACCCTGCTCTCCGTGCTCCTGCTGCCGCTCTGCGCCGGCTGCGTCCTGGCCGGAGCACACGCCGGCCGTGCCATGGCCCGGCGGTGGGAGCAGCACGGGGAACGGACCGGGCGGGCGGCCGACGGACAGACGCACCTCGGATGAGCCGGGCTCCGGCGCGCTCTCACCCCGGCCAGACGATCGCCTGCACCTCGCTGTAGGCGTGCAGCGCGTACGAGCCCACATCCCGGCCCACCCCGCTCTTCTTGAAGCCGCCGAACGGCGCCTCCATGTTCCGCCCGACCGTGTTGACCCCGACGCCTCCGGCCCGCAGCCGCCGCGCCACCCGGAAGGCCCGGGCCACGTCGCCCGACCAGACGTAGTCGATGAGCCCGTAGTCGGTGTCGTTGGCGAGCGCGATGCCCTCCTCCTCGTCGTCGAAGGGGACGACGGCCACCACCGGCCCGAAGATCTCCTCGCGGACCACGCGCATGTCATGGGTGCAGTCCGCCAGGAGGGTCGGGGCGACGTAGAAGCCGCTGGGAAAATCTGGGCGTTCGCCGCCCACCATCACCACCGCGCCTTCCTTGCGCCCCAGTTCGACGTACGACTCCACCCGGTCCCGGTGCGCCGCCGAGATCACCGGTCCGACCACGGTGTCCCGCTCGCCCGGGTCTCCGACCTTCAACCTCCTGGCGTAGGCGGCCAGTTGCTCCGCCAGTCGGTCGTACACCCCGCGCTGCGCCAGCACCCTCGTCGGTGCCGTGCAGATCTGGCCGCTGTAGAAGGAGAAGGTGGTGCCGATCCCGGCGACGGCCGAGCCCAGGTCGGCGTCGTCGAAGACGATCGCGGCGCCCTTCCCGCCCAGCTCCATCAGCTGCCGTTTCATGCCGCGCCCGCACACCTCGGCGATGCGCTGCCCGACCGCCGTGGAGCCGGTGAAGCTCACCATGTCGACGTCCGGCGACGCCACGGCCGCCTCGCCGACCTCCGTACGGGATCCGCTGACGACGTTCACCACGCCCGGCGGCACGCCCGCCGCCTCCAGGGCCTGCGCCATCCGGTACACCGACAGCGGGTCCTGCGGGGCGGGTTTCACCACGACCGTGTTGCCCATCGCCAGAGCGGGGGCGATCTTACCGGCCGGGTTGGCCCAGGGGTTGTTGTACGAGGTGACGCAGGTGACGACCCCGACGGGCTGACGGACGGCCAGGGCGCCGATCACAGCGGCCTTCCCCATCGGCCCGGCCTCGTTGATCTGGGGCGGGATCGCCCACTCGGCGGGCTCCACGCGCGCGTAGCGCCGGAAGCGGGCGGCGGCGACGCCGACCTGCATGCCGCGTGCGGTGCCGAGCGTCGCACCGGTCTCGGCCCGGGCCAGTTCGGCGTACTCCGTCAGCCGGCCGGCGATGATCCCCGCCGCCCGGCCGAGCACCGCGGCCCGCTCCTCCGGTGAGGTGCGCGACCACGGCCCGAAGGCCTCGCGGGCCGCGGCACAGGCCGCGAGCACCTGATCCCGCGAGGCCTCCGGCGCCCACCCGACGGTCTGTTCGCCCGCCGGGTCGATCACCTCGTAGTGCCCGCCGTCCGGCTCCACCCAGGAGCCGCCGACGAACAGCGACTGCCGTGCCGTCACCGCGTGCTCACCGTCTCCGTGTCCCGCCCGGAGCGCAGCACCCGGCCCGGTACGGCCCCGGTCACCACGTCGTCCCGGATCGCCTCGACCCCGTTGACCCAGACGGCCCGTACGCCGAGCGCCCGCGAGTCCAGCCGGGGGCTGCCGCCCGGCAGGTCGTGCACCAGGGTGGCCGGGCCCGCGTCGATCCGCTCCGGGTCGAGCAGGACCAGGTCGGCGTGCCAGCCCTCCCGCACCTGCCCGCGCTCCCGCAGCCCGAAGAGCCGGGCCGGGTCGTCGGTCAGCATCTTCACGGCCTGCTCCAGACCGACCAGCTTCCGCCCCCGCAGGCAGTCCCCGAGGAACCGGGTGGTGTACGGCGCCCCGCACATCCGGTCCAGATGGGCGCCCGCGTCGGACCCGCCCAGCAGCACGTCCTCGTGGCTCCAGGTCTGAGCCCGCAGCGTCCAGGACGCCGGGTCGTTGTCGGTCGGCATCGGCCACAGCACCGTGCGCAGTCCGTCGTTGACGCAGATCTCCACCAGACAGGCGAAGGGCTCCTGACCGCGCTCCTCGGCGATGTCGTTCACCACGCGCCCGGTGAGCCCGGCGTTCGCCTCGCTGTAGGTGTCGCCGATGACGTACCGCCCGAAGTTCGACAGCCGCCGGAAGACACCCGCCTCCTTGGACCGGGCCCGCCGCAGCAGCTCGGCCCGCACCTCGGGATCCCGCAGCTTCTCGATCCGCTCGGGCACGGGCAGCCCGAGCACCGGCCCCCACCCGGGGATGAGGTTCAGCGCGCAGAACGTCCCCAGCGACATGTTCATGGGCGTGAGGATCGGCATGGTCAGCGCCACGACCCTGCCGCCCGCCTTCCTCGCCTGCTCGCTCGCGAGCAGCTGCCGGGGCACGCGCTCGGGAACGGCCGCGTCGATGGTCAGCACGTTCCAGTTCAGGGGCCGCCCCGCCACCGCGCTCATCTCCACGAACAGATCGATCTCCGCGTCACTGAACTGATCCAGACAGCCCGCGACGATCGCCTCGATCTGTGTGCCCTCGCACTCCCCGACGGCGCGCGACAGCGCCAGCAGTTCGGCCGGCTGGGCGTGCCGCGAGGCGACGGGCTGCCCGTCGCCGTCGGAGTGGCTGGTCGACTGGGTGGTGGACAGCCCCCACGCCCCGGCGTCCATGGCCTCCCGCAGCAGCCGCACCATCGCGGCGAGCTGCTCCTGAGTCGGCTGCCCGCCCACCGCCTCCGGCCCCATCACGTACCGCCGCAGCGCACAGTGCCCCACCATGAACCCGGCGTTGACGGCGATCCGCCCTTCCAGGGCGTCCAGGTACTCCCCGAAGGAATGCCAGTTCCAGGGCGCGCCCTCCTCCAGCGCCACCAGCGCCATGCCCTCGACCCGGGACATCATCCGCCGCGTGTAGTCGGCGTCCCCGGGCCGGTCGGGGTGCAGCGGCGCCAGAGTGAACCCGCAGTTCCCACCAGCGACGGTGGTGACCCCGTGGTTGAGCGAGGGCGTGGCGTACGGGTCCCAGAAGAGCTGGGCGTCGTAGTGGGTGTGGGGGTCGACGAAGCCGGGGGTGAGGACGAGACCGGTGGCGTCCTCGACCGACCGTGCCCCCTCGGTGACCGTCCCTACGACGGCGATCCGACCGTCTCGTATGCCGACGTCGGCGGTGTATGCCGAGGCACCCGTCCCGTCCACGACGGTCGCGCCCTGGATGACGTGATCGAGCATGGGGGCTTCCTCTCAGCTCCGGTGCGATGTCCTACCTCAGGGGCGCGGGGAACTGCGCGATCAGCCACGGCCTGCCCGCACCCGCCCGACGACGCTCAAACCCCTCGACGGAACCGCGAAGTCCGATGCACAGGATCCGTATCGATCTTGGGAATCACGTACTCCCCGACCAGCCGGATCGTCTGCAGCGTCTCCTCCTTCGGCACCCCCACCGGCAACCCGAAACTCAACTGGTCCGCCCCGGCCCGCTCCCACCGCTCGCACTGCCGCAGCACCTCGTCCGGGTCCCCGCAGATCAGCAACTCCTCCTCGATGAGCACCTCCACGAACTCCTCGGTGTACTCCGGCAGCGTCTCGGGCCACACGGGAAACCCCTCGGGCCTCGGGAACGTGTCGTGGTACCGGAACACCAGCGAGGGCAGATAGTGCAGCCCCCCGCTCGCCGCGATCCGCACGGCCTCCGCATGGGTCGGCGCGCAGATCGCCGTGGTCGTCACCATCACGTTGTCGTTCACGAAGGCCCCGACCGGCTCCGCGTCCACGATCGCCGTCTTGTACTGCTCCAGCACCCACTCCATGTCGGAGACCTTCTGCACGCTGAAGCCGAGCACGCCGAGCCCCTTCTTCGCGGCCATGGCGTACGACGGCGGCGACCCGGCGGCGTACCACATCGCCGGGTGCGCCCCGCCGTACGGCTTCGGCAGGACCTTCCGCGGCGGCAGCGACCAGTGCTTGCCCTGGAAGCCCTGGTACTCGTCCTGGAGCCACATCTTGGGGAACTCGGCGATGGTCTCCTCCCAGAGTTCCTTGGTGTGGTTCATGTCGGTCACCCCCGGCATGAACCCGAGGATCTCGTGGGATCCGGCGCCCCGCCCGCTGCCGAACTCGAAGCGGTTGCCGCTGAGATGGTCGAGCATCGCGACCTTCTCGGCGACCTTCACCGGGTGGTTGACCGGGGCCAGCGGGTTGAAGATGCCGGAGCCCAGGTGGATCCGCTCGGTCGCGTGGGCCAGGTAGCCGAGGAAGACGTCGTTGGCGGACAGGTGCGAGTACTCGTCCAGGAAGTGGTGCTCGGAGGCCCAGGCGTACTTGAAGCCGGACTTGTCCGCCTGGATGACGTACTCGGTCTCCTCCATCAGCGCCTTGTGCTCGGCGAGCGGGTCGGTCTCGGCCCGTTTGCCGACGTATCCCTGAACGAAGATGCCGAATTCCAAGGAGGTTCACCGCCCCACGATCGGTTCATCATTTCTGACGGAGCGTCAGATTCATGGTCCGACTGTTCCACCGCCCTCCGGGAGCGTCAATAGCTGACGGTGCGTCAGGTAGGTCAGATGACGCTGACCCCGGCCAGCCACCCGCCGTCGATCACGAACGGCTGCCCCGTGATGTACGAGGAGTCCTGCGAGGTCAGGAACAACGCGAGCCTGGCCACCTCCTCGGGCCGCCCGACCCTGCCCAGCGGCACCAGCTTGCGGTACAGCCGGTCGAGGCCCTTCGCCGTCTCCACAAGGTCGGCGCCCGGGTCCAGCCGGGCCGGGTTGGACATCGCCGTGTCGATGGCCCCGGGGCACACGGCGTTGACGCGTATCCCGCGCCCGGCCAGCTCCAGGGCGGCGACCCGGGTCAGCCCGACGACGGCGTGCTTGGACGCCGCGTAGGCGCCCACCGCGGCCATCCCGGTCAGGCCCGTGCAGGACGCGGTGTTGACGATCGTGCCCCCGTCGGCCATCTCCGGGGCGACCGTCCTGACGCCGAGGAAGCAGCCCACCTGGTTGACCCTCACGACCTGCATGAACTCGTCGAGAGGGGTGTCGAGGAGGGAGTTGAAGCGCAGGACGCCGGCGTTGTTGACGAGCCCGTCGACTTGGCCGTAAGCGTCCTTGGTGGCCGTGACGGCGGCCTGCCAGTCGTCCTCGCTGCCGACGTCGAGATGGACGTACCGCGCGCCGATCTCCTTCGCGAGGGCCTCGCCCTGGTCGTCGAGGACGTCCGCGACGACCACCCGGGCCCCCTCGGCCGCGAACAGCCGTGCCTCCTGCTCGCCCTGGCCGCGTGCGGCGCCGGTGACGATGACGACCCGTCCGTCGAGCTTGCCCATGGGGTCTCCTCACAGCTCGGGGGCGACCTCGGCGCCGAACGCCGCGATCTGGTCGGTGAGTTCACTGCGGCTCCGGCTGCGGAACCGCACCTGGATCTGGTGCACGCCCATCGCCCGGTACGCCCGCAGCGACTCGGCGAGCTCCTGCGGCCCCCCGGTGAGGGTCCGGCGCCCCACCTCCCACCGGGGCGTGCCCACGTAGAGCGGTTCGGCGATGGCGCCCACGGTGAACGGCCCCTGGGCACGGGCCCCTTCGCGCAGCTCCCTGATACGTGCGACCTGCGCGGGCAGCCGGTCCCTCGGATCCCCCTGCGGCAGCCAGCCGTCGCCCTTGAGCGCGGCCCGTCGTACGGCGGCCGGTGAGGAACCGCCGACCCAGACGGGGATCCGGTCCTGCACCGGCCGGGGCCGCTGCCCGAGCCCCTCGAAGTCGTACAGCTTGCCGTGGTGTTCGGGGAACTCGTCGGGCCCGAGAGCGGCACGCAGGGCGTCGAGACACTCGTCGAGCACGGGCCCGCGCTGCCGGAAGTCCACCCCCAGGGCCTCGAACTCCTCCTGGACGTGCCCGGCACCGACCCCGAGGATCAGGCGACCGCCCGAGAGGTGGTCGAGGGTGGCGTACTGCTTGGCGGTGAGCAGGGGGTGCCGCAGCCCGACGATCGCGACATGGCTGAGCAGCCGGACGCGTGCGGTGGCTGCGGCGAGGAACGCGAGGGTGGCGACGGGGTCGTACCAGACGGTGCTCATGGCGGCGGCGAGGCGACGCGGGATGCCGACGTGATCGCAGCCGGCCAGGTAGTCGAACCCGGCCCGGTCGGCGGCGCGGGCGATCTCCAGCAGGTCGTCCGGCCCGGCCTCCGCCTCCCACCCCTCGGCGTAGAGGGTGCTCTGCGACTGGACGGGCAGCTGCATTCCGTACCGCAGGTTCACCGCGCGTCACCGGCGCCGCCCGGCCACAGCCCCTCGGCCGTCAGCCCGAGCAGCTCGATGGCGTTCCCGCGGACGATCCGCTCGACCACGTCGGGCTCCAGGTGCCCCATCTGCGCCTCGCCGACCTCGCGGGACTTGGGCCAGGTGGAGTCGGAGTGGGGGTAGTCGGTCTCGTAGAGGACGTTGCCGACGCCGATGGAGTCGAGGTTGCGCAGTCCGAAGGCGTCGTCGAAGAAGCAGCCGTAGACGTGCTCGGCGAAGAGCTCGGACGGCGGCCGGTGCACCTTGTCGGCGACGCCGCCCCAGCCGCGGTTCTCCTCCCACACCACGTCGGCCCGCTCCAGGATGTAGGGGATCCAGCCGATCTGCCCCTCGGCGTACATGACCTTGAGGTTCGGGAACTGCTCGAACTTGCCGCTCATCAGCCAGTCGACCATGGAGAAGCAGCAGTTGGCGTACGTGATGGTGGAGCCGACGGCGGGCGGGGCGTCGGCGGAGGTGGACGGCATGCGGCTGCTGGAGCCGATGTGCATGGCGACGACGGTCCCGGTCTCGTCGCACGCCCGGAGGAACGGGTCCCAGCCGTCGGTGTGGATCGAGGGCAGCCCGAGGAACGGCGGTATCTCGGAGAAGGCGACGGCACGGACCCCGCGGGCGGCGTTGCGCCGGACCTCGGCCGCCGCCAGCTCGGCGTCCCAGAGGGGGATGAGGGGCAGGGGTATGAGCCGCCCGTGCGCGTCCGGGCCGCACCACTCCTCCACCATCCAGTCGTTGTAGGCGCGCACGCAGAGCAGGCCCAGTTCGTGGTCCTTGGCCTCGGTGAAGGTCTGGCCGCAGAAGCGCGGGAAGGTGGGGAAGCACAGGGCGGACTGGACGTGGTTGACGTCCATGTCGGCGAGGCGGGAGGTGACGTCGTAGGACCCGGGCCGCATCTGCTCGTACGTGATGACCTCGAGCTTGATCTCGTCCCTGTCGTACCCCACGGCGGTGTCGAGCCGCGTCAGGGGCCGCCGCAGCTCCTCGTAGACCCACCAGTCCCCGACCGGCCCGTCGTCCCCGGGCTGCCCCATGACCGGCTTGAAGCGGCCTCCCAGGAACGTCATTTCCTTCACGGGGGCCCGGACGATACGCGGTCCGACCTCCCGGTACTTCCCCGGAAGCCGGTCCTGCCAGACGCTCGCGGGCTCGACGGTGTGGTCGTCCACGGAGATGATCAGCGGAAACGTGCTGTCGTGGGTGTCCATGGCGCTCACGGTAGCGCTGATCTGACGGTGCGTCAGCTATGCCTGCGGAGGTCGGTCTCCGGCCGTGATGGCGTGGTTCACCCGACTCGGCCGGGTGGGTGCGGAGAGAGTGTGCAGACCTGGTGGACTCCCGTGTGCCGCCCTGTGATCGGTGTCTCCCACGGCTGACGTATCCGCCGTCAACAAGGCAAACTGGCGTGGTTGCTCAGGATGTCTAGGGGGACTGCATGGACGGTGTACCGGACGGTGTGCCGCGCGTACCGGAGCAGCGGCGTCCCGACTCCACGCCGACGCCGTCGGAGCCGTCGACGACGCCGGTGGCGGAGCGGCCGGCCGAGTCCGCCGCTCTGCGCTTCAGCGTGCTCGGGCCCGTGCGCGCCTGGCGCGGTGACGAGCCGGTCACCACCGGGTCCCCCCAGCAACGCGCCCTGCTGGCCGCCCTGCTGCTGCGCGAGGGCCGCACCGCCACGGCCGCGGAGCTGATCGACGCCCTGTGGGGCGAGGAACCGCCCTCGCAGGCGCTGGCGGCGGTACGCACGTACGCCTCCCGCCTGCGCAAGGTGCTGGACCCCGGCGGCGAGGCCCGCCGGCCGGGCGGCACCGCTGCCACCGCCTCCGCGGTCCTGGTCAGCGAGTCCGGCGGCTACGCGGTCCGCGACCTCGCCGAGGACGCCCTGGACCTCACCGTCGCCCAGGACCTGGCGACCGAGGCGGAGAAGGCCCGCTCCGCGGGCGACCTCTGCCACGCCCGCGAAACCCTGCGCCGCGCCCTCGCCCTGTGGGACGGGGAGACCCTGGCCGGAGTGCCGGGCCCGTACGCGCAGACCCAGCGCGTCCGGCTGGAGGAGTGGCGGCTCCAACTCGTCGAATCGCGCCTGGACATGGACCTGGAGCAGGGCTGCCACGCCGAGGCCGTCTCGGAGCTCACGGCCCTCACCGCGGCCCATCCGCTCCGGGAGCGGCTCCGCGAGCTCCTGATGCTGGCGCTCTACCGCAGCGGCCGCCAGGCCGAGGCACTGGCCGTCTACGCCGACACCCGCCGCCTGCTCGCCGACGAACTGGGCGTGGACCCGCGCCCCGGCCTGAGCGAGCTCCAGCAGCGGATCCTCCAGGCCGACCCCGGACTGGCGGAGCCCTCCTCCCCCGCGCCCGAGCCGGCCACCGTCCCGGTCCGCCCGGCACAACTGCCCGCGACGGTCCCGGACTTCACCGGCCGCTCCGGTTTCGTGCGGGAGCTCGGCGACATCCTGGCCTCCGCCGAGGGCCGGGTCATGGCGGTCTCGGCCCTGGCCGGCATCGGCGGCGTCGGCAAGACGACCCTGGCGGTGCACGTGGCGCACCGGGCGCGCGCGGCGTTCCCGGACGGACAGCTCTACGTCGACCTCCAGGGCGCGGGTGCCCGGGTGGCGGAGCCGGAGACGGTGCTGGGCTCCTTCCTGCGCGCCCTCGGCACGGCCGACTCGGCGATCCCCGACTCCCTGGAGGAACGCGCGGCCCTCTACCGCTCGGTCCTCGCCGGGCGCCGGGTGCTGGTCCTGCTGGACAACGCCCGGGACGCCGCCCAGGTGCGCCCCCTGCTGCCCGGCACGGACGGCTGCGCCGCGCTGGTCACCTCCCGGGTGCGGATGCTGGACCTGGCGGGCGCCCACCTGATCGACCTCGACGTGATGTCCCCGGACGAGGCGCTGGCGCTGTTCACGAAGATCGTGGGCGAGGAACGGGTGGCGTCCGAGCGGAAGGCCGCGCTCGACGTCGTCGCGGCCTGCGGTTTCCTGCCGCTGGCCATCCGTATCGCGGCGTCCCGCCTGGCGGCCCGCCGTACCTGGACGGTGTCGGTCCTCGCGGCGAAGCTCGCCGACGAGCGCCGCCGCCTGGACGAGCTCCAGGCCGGCGACCTGGCCGTCAAGGCGACCTTCGAGCTCGGCTACGGCCAGCTGGAACCCGCCCAGGCCCGCGCGTTCCGCCTGCTGGGCCTCGCGGACGGCCCCGACATCTCCCTGGCCGCCGCGGCGGCGGTCCTGGACCTGCCGGCGGAGGACACGGAGGACCTGCTGGAGTCCCTCGTGGACACCTCGCTCCTCGAATCGGCGGCCCCCGGCCGCTACCGCTTCCACGACCTGGTGCGGCTCTACGCGCGTGCCTGCGCGGAACGGGACGAACTCCCCCCGAGCGAACGCGGCTCGGCGCTGTCCCGGTTGCTGGACTTCTACCTGGCGTCCGCGGCCGGGGTGTACGCGATCGAGCGGCCGGGGGACCGGCTGGTGGATCACCTGGAGCCCACGTCGTACCCGGGGCTGCGGTTCGACAACCGGCACGCGGCGCAGGACTGGCTGTACGCGGAGGCCATCTGCCTCCTCGCCTGCGTACGGCAGGCCGCGGGGCGGCCCGAGACCCTCCCGCGGGCGATCGACATGCTGTGGGCGGCGCACGACCTCTCCGAGTCGGGGGCCAACTCCAAGGAGTACGAGGCGACCGCCCAGGCGCTCGTCGGCGCGGCCCGGTCGCAGGGCCTCGGCCGGGCGGAGGCCCGGGCGCTGATGACGCTCGTCAACGTCCATCACGTGAGCGGCCGCTTCGAACGGGCCGAGGAGGAGGCGGAACGGGCCATCCGCCTCGCGCGGGAGTCCGACGACCTGCTCCCCGTCTGCTGGGCGCGCAACGCGCGCGGCATCATCGCGCTCTACCAGAACCGTCACGCGGACGGCGAGGAGCACCTCTCCCGGGCCATCGAGCACTTCCGGGCCCTGGGCGACCGCCCCGGGGTGGCCGCCGCGCTCTGCAACCTCTCCCGGATCCATCTCGCGACCGGGCGCACCCAGAGCGCGGTCGCGCTGGCCCAGGAGGGCATCGACATCTACGACGCCATGGGCAACTCCCTGCGCGGGGCGAACGCCCGCTACGCCCTCGGGCTCGCCCTCACCCAGAGCGGGGAGCTGCACAGCGCCGCCGAGCGGCTCCAGGAGGCGCTGGAGGTGTTCCGGGACAGCAGGCAGCGCCTCTGGGAGGGCATGAGTCTGTTCCGGCTGGCCGAGGTGGATCTCGCCGCCCGGCGTGCGGCGCGGGCCGCCGCCAACGCCGAGATGGCCCTCACGGTCCTCCGCGGGATCGGCGGGGAGTGGCGGCGGGGCAACGTCCTCACGGTCCTCGGACGCGCGCTGAGCGGCATCGGCCAGACCGGACGGGCCCAGGTCTGCTGGCAGGAAGCGGCCGGAATCTACGACGAGTTGGGCTCGCCCGAGGCCGCCGAGGTGCGTGCGTTGCTGTCCCCGGTGCAGGCGGCCTGAAGCGACGAGCCGGGGCGTTCATCATTCGTTTATCCCCCGACGCCATGATGGACGCAGTCGATCCGTCGCGTCGGGGGGCAGACGGGTCACCGCACGGGCCTCGCTCCGGTCGTTCGGGGCGAGCGGCCCGGGCGGGACCGCCCGGCCATCCTCGGGGGAGTGACCGGGCGGTCCCGCCGACCGCACTGCTTGATCCATGCCAAGGGGAGTTGACGATCATGGGCGACCAGCTCAAGCCGCAGGACCTGCACGCCACGGACGAGCCGCCGGCGACGCAGGACCTGCACGCCACGGACGAGGGCGCCGTCAAGAAGCAGGACCTGCACGCCACGGACGAGCCGCTGGAGACGAAGGACCTGCACGCCACGTCGGAGCCTTTCAAGCCGACGAAGTAAGCCACCGTTACACGGGGTTCGGCCGCGGCGGCGCGGAGGGGGAGCCGTCGCGGCCGAGGTGTGTCCGTGGGCAGGTGCCGTCATGTCACAGCGGAACGACCCGCACGCCCGGCCCGCACAGCTTTCCCATGTCGTCCTCGTCGGACGTGAAGAGCACCACACCTGCGGGCTGCCGGCCCGCGATCACGGCCAGGGCCGCGTCGATCGCGTGCTTGTGGCCGTGCAGACCCGTTTCCTGGAGCAGGGTGACAGCGGCGTCGGCGACCTCGCGTGTCACGGGTTCCACCACGACACGCGACATCGCCCACGCCCAGGCCGCGCGCCTCACCCGGCCGTGGTAGGCCTCGATCAGCGTCATCGAGCTGGTCACGACGCGGATCCCGGAGCGGTGTGCGTCCTTGAGCCGCGCGAGCATCACCCGCTCGCCGAGAACGGCCCGGGACAGCGCCTCGCAGTCCAGCACGTAGCAGGACGGCACCACTAGCTCGCCCTCCGGTCCCGCTCCCCGGTCCCCGTTCCCTGCTCGGTGAAGTGGCGCTCGAATTCCCTGCGCTCGGCCTCGGCCGACGCGAGTTCGGCCTCGGTGACGGAGCCGTGCTCGTGCTCCAGCCAGGTCACCAGCTCACCCAACCGGTCCTGCTCCCGCTGGCGCTCTATGGCCCGCGTCACATAGGCGCTGAAGCCGCCGGACCCGACCTCCTGCCGGATCTCCTCGGCGAGCTCCTCCGGCAGCGTCACGGTGTACTTCTTCGTTGCCATACCACTTACCATACCGGCCCGGAGCGCCGTCGGCTCGGCGTGGTGCGCCGCCGGCCGCGGCGCGCGATAGTGGGTTCGCGCAGATCACCAGTCGGCCCACTCATGAAGGCGGCCCCATGCCCGGCGAGCAGCCCCATCTCTACGAGACCCTCGACGAGCGGTTCCGGACGGGGCGCTGTCAGGCGGGGGACTCGCGGCTGGAGGCCCTTTACGAGGGGTGCCGGTGGGCCGAGGGGCCCGTGTACATGCCCGCCGGGCGGTACCTCGTGTGGAGCGACATCCCCAACGACCGGCTGCTGCGGTGGGACGAGACCACCGGGGCCGTCGGGGTGTTCCGCTCCCCCGCCGGGTACCCGAACGGCAGCACCCTGGACGTCCAGGGGCGTCTCGTCACCTGCGAGCAGGGCAATCGGCGGGTGACCAGGACCGAGCACGACGGCTCGGTCACCGTGATCGCCGAGCGGTTCCGGGGCAAGCGGCTCAACAGCCCGAACGACGCCGTGGTGAGGTCGGACGGGTCGGTGTGGTTCTCCGACCCCGAGTTCGGGATCGCCACCGACTACGAGGGACATCGCGCCGAGAGTGAGATCGGTGCCCGGAACGTCTACCGGGTCGACCCGGCGAGCGGCGAGGTGCGGCTGGTCGCCGACGGGTTCCAGGGGCCCAACGGGCTGGTCTTCTCGCCGGACGAGCGGCGGTTGTTCGTGTCCGACAGCGTCGCCAACCACATCCGCGTCTTCGACGTGAGCGAGGACGGGATCTCGCTCTCCGGGGGTGAGGTGTTCACCGCGTGCGCGCAGGGCAACTTCGACAACATCCGGTTCGACGACGAGGGGCGGCTCTGGGCCGCCGCCATGGACGGGGGCGTGCACTGCTACGACCCCGACGGCACGCTCCTGGGCCGCATCCTGGTGCCCGGCACCGTCGCCAACGTGCGGTTCGGCGGCGCCCGGCGCAACCGGCTGTTCATCGCAGCCGACACCACCCTGTACTCGCTCATGATGTCGGTCACCGGCACTCCGGCCCTGCCGCTCAGCCGGTGACCGAGTCCCGCAGGGCGCCCTTCACGACCTTCCCGCTCGCGTTGCGCGGCAGCTCGGCGACGAACTCCACCGTTCTCGGGACCTTGTAGTTCGCCATCTCCCTGCGGGACCAGGCGATCAGGTCGTCGGCGGTCAGCAGGGCGCCGGGGCATCGCACGACGTAGGCCCGGCCGACCTCGCCGAGCCGGGCGTCCGGTACGCCGATCACCGCCACGTCGGCCACGTCCGGGTGCAGGCCCAGCAGCTGCTCTATCTCGGCGGGGTAGGCGTTGAAGCCTCCGACGATGAACATGTCCTTGAGGCGGTCGGTGATGCGCAGGTTTCCCGCCGCGTCCAGGACGCCGATGTCGCCGGTGCGCAGCCAGCCGTCGGGGGTCAGCACCTCGGCGGTGGCCTGCTCGTCCTCGTAGTAGCCGGACATGACGTTGAAGCCGCGCACCAGGACCTCGCCGGGCAGGCCGGGTTCCAGGGGCCGGTTCTCGGGATCCACGACCCGGATCCGCGTGCCGGGGACGGCGCGGCCCGACGTGGACGCGATGACCGTCGGGTCGTCGCCGCGCCGGCACATCGTGACGATGCCGCTCGCCTCGGAGAGGCCGTAGGCCGTGAGGACCGTGCCGATGCCGAGTTCGGTGCGCAGGCGTTCCACCAGGCGCAGCGGCACGACCGCCGCTCCCGTCACCACGAGGCGGAGGGCCGAGAGGTCGTGGGCGTCGCGTGCGGGGTGGTCCAGGAGCGACTGGAGGAGGGTCGGGGGGCCGGGGAGTACGGAGACCCGTTCGGCGGCGATGTTGGCCAGGACCGTGTTCACGCTGAACACCGGCTGGGGGATCATCGTCGCGCCCCGCATGAGACAGGCGATCACCCCGGCCTTGTAGCCGAAGGTGTGGAAGAAGGGGTTGACGATCAGATAGCGGTCGCCCCGGGTGAGACCCGCGAGGTCGCCCCAGATGTCGTAGGCGCGCAGGGTCTGGTCGTGAGTGATGACCGCGCCCTTGGGGCGGCCGGTGGTGCCCGAGGTGAAGATGATGTCCGAGGGCCAGGTCCCCCGCACGGCCGCCGACCTGTCGCGTACGTACGCCGTTCCCACCCCCTCCCCGCCGACCAGGAAGTCCTTCCAGGTCAGGAAGCCGGCCGGGGCGTCCTTCGAGAGGACGACCGCGTGCTTCAGGGCGGGCAGACGGGGCAGGGGGCCGGTGCCCGGGCCGTCTCCGGCGGCCCTGCGCAGGGACGCCACGTACGACGTTCCGAGGAACGTGCCCGTCACGAACAGCAGTCGGGCGCCGCTGCGGCGCAGCACGTCCGCGGCTTCGGCGCCCTTGAACCGGGTGTTCAGCGGCACGAGGACCGCGCCCGCCGTCACCGCGCCCAGGGCCGCCACGATCCAGTCGAGGGAGTTGGGGGCCCAGATGGCGACCCGGTCGCCCGGTTCGACGCCGGTGGCCAGGCAGGCCGCCGCGGCGCGCTCCACGCGTGCGCCGAGTTCCGCGTAGGTGACGCGGCTGCGGCCCTCGACGACCGCCTCGACGTCCGCGTAGCGCTCGGCCGCCGCCCTGACCAGGTCCGGAACGCTTTCCCATGCCGTATCCGCTCGCACAGCACGCCTCCCCACGCGATAGGAGCTGACCACCCGTCAGATTATCTGTAATCTGACGACCTGTCAGTGACCGTTCGGCCCCGGAGGTGCGCGCAGCATGGCAGCAGGATCGGGAGGCCTCAAGGACGCCACCGCTCTCGTCGGCATAGGCCAGACGCCCTTCGCCAAACGGCTCCCGGAGGACGAACGCACCCTGGCCTGCCGGGCCGTCCTGGCCGCTCTCGACGACGCCGGGATCGCGCCCGGCGAGGTCGACGCCCTCGCCTCCTACACCATGGAGGAGACGGACGAGGTGGAGCTGGCGAAGGCCTGCGGCTTCGGCGACCTCACCTTCTTCAGCAAGGTCGGCTTCGGCGGCGGCGGTTCGTGTGCCACCGTCGCCCATCTCGCCGCCGCCATCACGGCCGGGCAGGCGAGCGTCGGGGTCGCCTGGCGGTCCCGCAAACGGGGCAGCGGACCACGGCCCTGGACCAACACCACCGTCCAGCTCCCGACCCCGGCCCAGTGGACCCGCCCCTACGGGCTGCTGAGGCCCGCCGACGAGATCGCGATGCTCACCCGCCGTTACCTGCACGAGTACGGCGCCACCCGCGATCACCTGTTCAACGTCGCCCTGGCCTGCCGCAACCGGGCCAACCAGAACCCCGCCGCGATCATGTACGACCGCCCCCTGACCCGCGAGATGTACATGACCTCCCGCTGGATCAGCGAGCCGCTGTGCCTGTTCGACAACTGCCTGGAGACGGACGGGGCGCTGGCGTGCGTCGTGGTCTCCGCCGAGCGCGCCCGCGACTGCCGGCGCAGGCCCGTCTACGTCCATTCCGTCGCCCAGTCGCTCCCCGCCCAGCACCACGGCATGGTCAACTACTGGAACGACGACCCCCTCACCGGCCCCGCCTGGAGCGCCGCCCGGCATCTGTGGAAACACTCCGACCTGGCCCCCGAGGACGTCGACGTCGCCCAGATCTACGACGCCTTCACGCCCCTGGTCCTGCTCTCCCTGGAGGGCTACGGCTTCTGCGGGCGCGGCGAGGGCGGGGCGTTCACCGAGGGCGGGGCGCTGGAGACCGGCGGGCTGCTGCCGGTGAACACCGCCGGGGGCGGTCTGTCCGAGGCCTATGTGCATGGATTCAACCTCATCAACGAGGGGGTCAGGCAGCTGCGCGGGACCAGTACCGCGCAGGTGCCGGGAGCCTCCGCCTGTCTGGTCACCGCCGGGGAAGGGGTCCCGACCTCCGCCCTGCTGCTGAGGAGTTGAGGAGCCGTTCATGCTGCGTCCCGTCCCCGACACCGACGGCGCCCCCTTCTGGGAGTACGCCGCGCGGGGTGAACTCCGCGTCCAGGCCTGCGGCGGCTGCGGGGAACTCCGCTTCCCGCCCCGGCCCTGCTGCCCGCACTGCCAGTCCTTCGAGAGCGAGTGGCGTGCGGTGTCAGGGCGGGGCCGGGTCTGGTCGTACGTCGTCGCCCATCCGCCGCTGCTGCCCGACTACGCGGCGCGGGCGCCGTACAACGTGGTCGTCGTCGAGCTGGACGAGGCGCCTCGCGTCCGGCTGGTGGGCAACCTGGTCGCGGGGGCCGGGCAGCCGCTCGGCGCCTTCCCGCCGGAGAACGTGCGCATCGGCGCCCGGGTGCGGGCGGTCTTCCACGACGGCCTTCCCCAGTGGGTTCCGGAGCGGCCATGAGCAGCGTGCTCGTGCGGGCCGACCGGGACAGCGGGGTCGCCGTGGTGACGCTGAACCGGCCCGAGCGGCTCAACGCCGTCGACCTCGCCATGGCCGACGAACTGGCCTCCACCTGGCACGACTTGCGGTTCGACGACGCCGTGCGCGCGATCGTCCTCACCGGGGCCGGAGAACGCGCCTTCTGCACCGGCATCGACCGGGATGCCGTCGTCCCGCAGCCGAACTCGCCCTACGCGCAGGACGATCCGCTGCTCGTCATCGGCCCCAAGGCGAACGACCTGTGGAAACCGGTCGTCGCCGCGGTGCGCGGCATGGCCTGCGGGGGCGCCTTCTACCTGCTGGGCGAGGCCGAGTTCCTCGTCGCGGACACCACCGCCACCTTCTTCGACCCGCACACCACCTACGGCATGGTCAGCGCCTACGAGTCCGTCCTGATGGCACAGCGCATGCCGTACGGGGAGGTCGCGCGGATGGCGTTGATGGGGACGGCGGAACGGATCTCGGCCCGGCGGGCGTACGAGGTCGGGCTGGTGTCGGAGCTCGTGGCGGAGGGCGAGGCCCTGGGCGCGGCGACCTCGTGCGCCGAGGTTCTCGCCGGCTATCCGACCGAGGCCGTCCAGGGAACCGTGCGGGCGCTGTGGGCCGCGAGCGAGGCGGGGCGCTCGCAGGGGGTCGCGCAGGCGCCGCACCTCATCGCACTCGGGAACGCGGCGGGCGAGCGGCAGGCCCGGTTGTTCGGCGAGCGGTCGCGGGAGTACCGGTTGCGCCGGTAAAAGTCGTTTCCTCATACATGCGTATGCTCGGGGTGTGGTTGAGCATCGGATGATCGACGTCAATGGCATACAGCTGCACATCGCGGAGCAGGGCGAGGGCCCGCTCGTGGTGCTGCTGCACGGGTTCCCGGAGTCCTGGCACTCCTGGCGGCACCAGTTCGGTCCGCTGGCCGAGGCCGGTTTCCGGGTGGTCGCGCCCGACCAGCGCGGATACGGCGGCAGCGACCGCCCCGAGGACGTGTCCGCCTACAGCATCCTTCACCTGGTGGGAGACGTGGTCGGGCTGATCCACGCGCTGGGCGAGGAGCGGGCGTTCGTCGTCGGCCACGACTGGGGCGCGCCGGTGGCCTGGCACACCGCGCTGCTGCGGCCGGACGTGGTGCGCGGGGTGGCGGGGCTGAGCGTGCCGCCGCCGTTCCGCGGCAGCCGCCCCCCGCTTCAGACCATGCAGGAGCGGTTCGAGGGCCGCTTCTACTGGAACTACTTCAACCGGCCCGGCGCCGCGGACGCCGAGTTCGCCGCCGACACCCGCACGACCCTGCGCAAGCTGCTGTACTCCGCCTCCGGTGACGCGCCGGACGCCGGGCGCCCCGAGCAGGCCCTGGTCGACCTGGAGCGCGGCTGGCTCACGGACGCGCCGAACCCCGAGGTGCTGCCGGAGTGGCTGACCGAGGACGACCTCGACGTGCTCACCGAGAGCTTCGAGCCGGGCTTCACCGGCGCGCTCAACTGGTACCGCAACCTGGACCGCAACTGGGAGCTGACCGCCCCCTGGCAGGGCGCGGTCGTCTCCCCGCCCTCGCTGTACGTGTACGGCGACCGGGACCTGGTCCCGGCCTTCCCGGGCACGCCCGAACTGATCGACCGGCTGCCGGAGTTGATGCCGAACCTGCGCCGCAAGCCGCTCGTGCTGCCGGGCTGCGGCCACTGGACGCAGCAGGAGCGGCCCGCCGAGGTGAACGAGGCGCTGATCGACTTCCTGACGGAGCTGCGGGGCTGAGCCCCGGTTTGGTCAGTCGTCGACGAGGGCCTGGCGGTCGACCTCGCAGTGGTCGACCGAGTCCACCAGGCCCGTGCCGCCGCCCACCCGGACGTCGACGGTGGCCCTGCCGTTCGCGGGAACCGTGACATCCCCGTACCGGCTGACGACGGTGATGCCCTGGGCGTCCTCGAAGGTGACCGAGACGGAGAAGTCGGCCTTGCGGCCGTTGGGGTTGCTCACCTCGACGGTCGCGTACGGCCGGGCGGAGGTCGCGCAGCTCACCAGCCGCGCCGTGCCGTCCTTCAGCGCCTTGCGGCTGCCGGAGCCGGAGGAGGACGTCGGCGTGGAGCCGTAGCCCGGCCTGCGGGTGTAGGAGCTGCCACCGCTGCTGCCGCTGCTGCTGCCGTAGTAGTCATCGTCGTCGTCGGAGCCGTAGGAGCCGCCGCTCGAACTGCTGGAGCCGTACGAGCCGCCGCTCGACGTCGACGACCTCGAACTGTCGTGGTCCTGGCTGGAGCTGCTGCACCCGCCGCCGCCTCCGCTGCGGTGACCGTGGCTGCCGCCGCGGCCCCGGCCGGAGGAGAATCCGGTCAGTGCCAGCACCACCAGGACCAGCACCGCTGTGAACCTGAGCCCGCGCCCCCGTGTCTGCATGGCGGAGAGCCTAGCGATCCCCTGTCACGGCCATGTCACTGCCTGGCGACCGGCACGTACCCGGCGTAGCGTCGTGGGTGGAAGCGGTGAACGGGCCGCTTCCCGACGAGCGACGGCCGCCGTCTGGAACCCCTTCCGCAGGCCGGTACGACGGCCGTCCCGGGCCGGTCAGGCGGTGCGCGCCGTGCCCGTGCCCTTCTCCGCGTCCAGTGCGTACACACAGCGGTCCTTGCTGCACGCGTACACCACCCCGTCCCGGACGACCGGGGAGCCGGTGATCTCGCCGCCGGTGGCGAGTTTCCAGCGCAGCCGTCCGTCGTCGGCCTTCAGGGTGTAGAGCAGGTGGTCGGTGGAGCCGAAGTGGATCCGGCCCTCGGCCACCGAGGGGGCGCCCACGATGTCGCCGCCCGCCTGGAAGCGCCACTTGGGCGTGCCGGTGACCGCGTCGAGGGTGTAGAGGCCCTTGCCGCTGCCCACGTGGACATGGCCGGCGGCGACCAGCACGGGGTCGACGGAGGCACGGGACTCGGTGGCGATGCGCCAGCGGTCGCGGCCGTCGGTGGCGTCGAGGGCGTAGACCGTGCCGAGGTAGTCGGCGAGGTAGATGCCGCCGCCGGTGACGGCCGGGCCGGGGACGAAGGTGGGCGGGCAGAGGAACACGGCCGGGGCCTCGAAGTGCCACTTCACGTGCCCGGCGGCTACGTCCAGGGCGAGGACGCGGGTGCCGGCGCAGACGTAGACGTAGCCGTCGGTGGCCTGGGTGAGCCGGATCGGCACACCGCCACAGGAGGCCGCGTCGCCGATCGGGTACGACCAGCGCTCCTCGCCGGTGCGGGCGTCCAGGGCACGCAGCCGGGCGTCCTGCCACACGTAGACCGTGCCGTCGTGCAGGGCGGGCCCGGCCTCGGGGGACTCGAAGTCGGACTGGCAGCCGGTGATCTCCCAGAGCTTCTGGCCGCCGGAGGCCTCCCAGCCCTGGACGCCGCCGCCGCGGGTGCCGGTGACGACGGTGCCGCGGCCGGCCTGGAGCGTGTAGACCCAGGCGTCCGTCTGCAACCGCCACAGGTCGGCGCCCTCACGGGCGTCCAGGGCGAACAGCGTGGGCCCGTCGGAGGCGTGGATACGGCCGTCCGCGACCGCCATGGACCAGGCGACGTCCCGGGTCTTGAAGCGGCGGCGGCCGGTGGCGACGTCCAGGGCGTGCACCTCGAAGGAGGTGACGTAGACCAGGTCGTCGGCGACCGAGGGCGTGCCCCAGACGTCGTTGGACATGCGGAACCGCCAGGGCCGCCAGCCCCCGGCCTGCTCCGGCGGCGCGGCCGGGGCGGGAGGCGTGGTGACGGCGGGGCCGACGGCGGGGTCCGTGCCGTTGACGCCGGGGCGGGGCTTGGACCAGGAGGCGGCGAGGGCGGCCTCCGGCCGGGGCGCCATGACGGCGGCGGCGCGCACGTCGGCGACGCGCGGGCCCGGGCCGATGGGCACCGGGGCACCGGCGAGACGGACCGGGCCGGTGTCGGGGCTGCCGGCGGGCGCGGGCACGGGCACGGGCACCGGGACGACGGGGTCGTGCGAGGGCGGGGGCGGGATGGGCGCGGGGCCGGGAGCGGGGCGTCCGCCGCCGCTGCGGCCCGCGCCGGGGGCGGGCTTGCCGGCCGGGCGGCCGTTGCGGCGGGACTCGATCAGGCTCACCGCCCGCTCGGGCAGCCACGCGGAGGCCGTGCCGCTGTCGTCGGAGCCGGAGCCGAAGAGGTGGGGGGCCAGCTGGGACTGGAGGTCGGCCGGGTTGGGGCGGGCCGTCGCGTCCATCTGCATACAGGACTCGATGAGCGGACGCAGTTCGTCCGGGAGGCCTTCCAGGTCCGGGCCCTCGCGCAGCAGCATGAAGACCGTCTCGACCGGGTTGGCGCCGTGGAAGGGCGGGTGTCCGGTGGCGGCGAAGACCAGCATCGAGCCGAGGGAGAAGACGTCGCTGGCGCCGGTGACGCTGCGGGAGTCCTTGGCCTGCTCGGGCGACATGTAGGCGGGGGTGCCGACGGCGACGTTCGTCATCGTCAAACGTGTGTTCGACACGCCGGACGCGATACCGAAGTCGATCACCCGGGGGCCGTCCTCGACGACGAGGACGTTGGACGGCTTGAGGTCCCGGTGCACCAGGCCCGCGCCGTGGATGGACTGGAGCGCCTCGGCCACGCCCGCCGCCAGCCAGCGCACCGCCTGGGCCGGCATCGGGCCGCAGTCGTTCACTATCTCCTCGAGGGAGGGGGCGGGGACGTACGCGGTGGCCAGCCACGGCACGGCGGCGCGCGGGTCGGCGTCCACGACCGCGGCCGTGTAGAAGCCGGAGACGGCCCGGGCCGCCTCCACCTCACGCGTGAAGCGGACCCGGAACAGCTGGTCCTCGGCCAGCTCCGTGCGGACGGTCTTGATCGCCACGCGCCGGCCGGACGCCGAACGCGCGAGATAGACCAGCCCCATGCCGCCGGCACCCAGCCGTCCCAGCACCTCGAACGGCCCGATCCGCCGCGGATCGTGCTGCGTCAGCTGATCCACCACTCTGCCTGCCACCTCCCCGTACGAGCCGCGCCAAGCCACATGTTCCACGCGACCTTCGTGCAGCGTCTCACCACCGCACCGCCATGGCGGCACGCACCCTGATTCTTCCTGGCCGGAGCCCCGGTTGCGAACCCGGTGACAATTGGGATGTCTCGGCACAGAAGAGATCAAACGCTGTCCAAATCCTGCCTGGTCAGCGGTGCAGCAGCGCGAAGGACGCCCCCTGATTGTCCGTGACGACGGCGACCTCTCCGTACGACGTCTCGAAGGGCGGGACCTGGACCCGGCCGCCGAGCCGCGTCACGTCCTCCAGCGTGGCCGCCACGTCCTCGACGGCGAAGTGCACGAGGAAGTGGGGCGGCATCTCGGCCGGGTACACGTCGGAGACGGGGGCGCGGCCGAAATCGGGCTCGGCGTCCGGCCCGAACAGGGCCTCCCGGAAGAGGTCGCCGTAGAAGGTGTTGGCCGCCTCGGTGTCCCGGGCGTACAGCTCGGCCCAGGCGAAGGTGCCCGGCTCGTGCCGCTTGCCGAAGCCGGGGTGCTCCTCCGGCTGCCACAGGGCGAAGACGGCGCCCTCGGGGTCGGTGACGAGCGCGGTGACGCCCAGGTCCCCGGCCGGCACCGGCGCCGAGACGATCTGCCCGCCCGCGTCCCGGATGCGCCGGGCCAGCGCCGGGGCGTCCGGGGTCGCGAAGTACACCGTCCAGACGGTGGGCAGCCGCCCGTCCACCTTGCGGACCAGGGCGGCCACCGGTTCGCCGTCCTTCAGCGCCTCGGTGAAGGAGCCGAACCACGCGTCCTCGAAGGTCCACCCGAAAAGTTCACCGTAGAACCGCTTGCCCGCCTCGACGTCGCGCAGCTGCGCGTCCACCCAGCAGGGGACGCCCTCTCCGTACACCGATGCCCTGTTTTCGGCCATGCCGCCAACGTAACCGTGACTGCCGCACCCCGCAGACCAGGCACACCAGCCCCGGCACTCTCCTGCACCCCATTTGCAGTCGGCCGAATCGCGCCCCGATCCCGCCTCGGTAAGCTGACGGCATGACAGGACAAGTGCGTACCGTCGACGGCCGCGTGGCCGGCCGACGTGGGCAGGCGACCCGGCAGAAGCTGCTCGACTGCCTCAGCGAGATGCTCAGCTCCTCCCCGTACCGGGACGTCAAAGTCATCGATGTCGCCCGGAAAGCGGGCACTTCGCCCGCGACCTTCTACCAGTACTTCCCGGACGTCGAGGGCGCCGTCCTGGAGATCGCCGAGCAAATGGCCACCGAGGGCGCCGCGTTGACGGAGCTCCTGGAGGGCCGTTCCTGGGCCGGCAAGGCCGGATGGCAGACGGCCCAGGAACTCGTCGACGGCTTCCTGGAGTTCTGGCGCAAGAACGACGCCATCCTCCGGGTCGTCGATCTCGGTGCCGCCGAGGGCGACAAGCGCTTCTACAAACTCCGGATGAAGATCCTCAACTCGGTGAACAACTCCCTGGCGGACGCCGTCGCCGAGCTCCAGGCCAAGGGCAGGGTCGACAAGGACGTGAACCCGGCGGCCGTCGCCGGTTCGCTGGTCGCGATGCTCGCGGCCGTCGCCTCCCACCAGAAGGGCTTCTCCTCCTGGGGCGTGAAGCAGGCCGAACTGAAGCCGAACCTCGCCCTGTTGGTGCACCTGGGCGTCACCGGCCGGAAGCCGACGAAATAGCGCGGCGCGACAGCCTCTTACCTACCCACGTCCTGTCTGGCAGGCGGTGGTCCACCCGGGTGGACCACCGCCTGTCGCGCTCTCCGCGTCGGCGCTACCGCCGTACGAGACGGAACACCCGGATCTCCCGCTCCACCCGCGCCTGGTACGCCGCGTACGGCGGCCAGAACCGCAGCAGCGCCTGCCAGGCCGCCGCTCGTTCCTCCCCGGCCAGCAGCCGGGCCGTGACCGGGACGTCCCGGCCCTTCCAGCTGATCTCCGCGTCGGGATGTGCGAGCAGGTTGTGACTCCAGGCGGGGTGCCCGGGCCGCCCGAAGTTGGACCCGACGAGGATCCAGCCGCGCCCGTCGCCCTCGGGCATGCAGGCCAGGGGGGTACGGCGGGGCAGCCCGCTCCGCGCCCCGGTCGAGGTCAGCACCACCCCGGGGAGCAGTTGCGCGCTGAGCAGCACCTTTCCCCTGGTGAGCCGGTGGACGGCGCGGTCGAGGACGGGCACCACGTGCGGCGCCACGCGGGCGAAACCCCTGGTCGACGACACCTTCTGCACCACACGCGCACCCCTCATGTGCCGGCCTCCTCGAAGACGTGTGCCGCGTCGGCCGCGTGCGCCCGCAGCCGGTGCACCGGCCCGAACAGCAGCTCGTCGCCCGCGGCACGCTTGAAGTACAGATGAGCCTCGTGCTCCCAGGTGAAGCCGATGCCGCCGTGCAACTGGATCCCCTCGGCGGCGGCGCGACGCAGCGCCTCGAGCGCCTGGGCGAGGGCGAGACCGCCGGCAGTCTCCTCGCGGACGGTGGCGGTGGTGGTGGCGGTGGCGCCTGTGGGTGCGGTGGTGGTGGCGCCTGTGGGTGCGGTGGCGGTGGCGGCTGTGGGTGCGGTGGTGGCACGTGTGGTTGCGGTGGCTTCCGCGGCGGACGCCCAGGCCGCGTAGTACGCCGCCGAGCGGGCCGCCTGGACCTGGACGTACGCGTCGGCCAGCCGGTGCTTGACCGCCTGGAAGGAGCCGACCGGCCGCCCGAACTGCTCGCGCTGCCCGACGTACTCGACAGTCCGTTCCAGCACCCGGCCGGCCGCTCCCACGGCCTCGGTGGCGAGGCAGGCGGCGGCGGTGTGGCCGAGCCGCGCGAGGGCGGGGAGGGCGTCGGCGGTTTCGTCGCCCAGCAACTCGGCGGGTACGTGGCGCAGTTGGATCCGGCCCTGCGGGCGGGTGGCGTCCAGCGCGGTCTGCCGTACGCGGGTGAGCCCGGTGGCGTCACCGCGCACCAGGAAGAGCAGGACGCGGGAGCGGGCGAACCCCCCGGTGTGCGCCGCGACCACGAGCAACCGGGCGCTGTGCCCGTCGAGGACCTGGTCGACCTGCCCGTACAGCTGCCAGCCGCCCTCGGCCCGCCGGGCCTGGACGCCCCCGGCCCGTCCCCCGCCGACCCACGCCCCGTGCCGGTCGTGGCCGGTGAGCGCGAGGACGGTGGCGAGAGCGGGCCCCGGTACGGCGAGGGCGGCGGTGAGTCCGCCGGAGGCGACGCGGGGCAGGAGTTCGGCGCGCTGGGCGTCGGTGCCGAGGGCGAGCAGCAGCGGGGCGACGAGGACTGCGGTGGCGAGCAGCGGGGTGGGGGCGAGGGTGCGGCCCGTCTCCTCGCAGGCCAGGGCCAGTTCGGTCACCGTGCAGCCGACGCCGCCGTAGGTCTCGGGGAGGGCCAGTCCGGGCAGGCCGAGTTGCTCGGCGAGGGTGGTCCACAGGGCGGGGTCGTGTCCCGCCGGGGTGTCGACGGCGGCCCGCAGCTCTTCCGGACCGCACCGCTTGCCGAGCAGCTCGCGCAGGGTGCGGCGGATCTCGTCCTGTTCGTCGGTGAAGCGGGCGTCCATGAGGTACCTCTCTCCGCATCTGACGGTGCGTCATATTAGGGCGACGGAACAGGGAAGCCCAGAGCCCTGCCGCGCCCACGGCAATCTGATGTACCGTCAGATTCATGGTGGCGCGGAGGAAAGTGGCCGTCGTCGGCGTGGCCCTCTCGGACTGCGGCCGGGTGGACGACGCGACCCCGTACGCACTGCACGCCCAGGCGGCCCGCCGCGCCCTGGCGGACGCGGGCCTGGACCGGTCGCTGGTCGACGGCTTCGCCTCGGCGGGCCTCGGCACACTCGCGCCCGTCGAGGTCGCCGAGTACCTCGGCCTGCGCCCCACCTGGGTCGACTCCACCTCCGTGGGCGGCTCCACGTGGGAGGTCATGGCGGCGCACGCGGCGGACGCGATCACGGCCGGGCACGCCCGCGCGGTGCTGCTCGTCTACGGCTCGACGGCCCGGGCGGACGTCAGAGCCGGCCGCCGCACCGGAACACTGTCCTTCGGCACCCGGGGCCCCATGCAGTTCGAGGTCCCGTACGGCCACACCCTGATCGCCAAGTACGCCATGGCGGCCCGCCGCCACATGATCGAGTACGGCACGACGATCGAGCAGCTGGCGGAGGTGGCGGTGCAGGCCCGGGCCAACGCGGCCCTGAACCCGGAGGCGATGTTCCGCACGCCGGTCACGGTCGACGAGGTGCTGTCCGGGCCGATGGTCGCGGACCCCTTCACCAAGCTGCACTGCTGCGTCCGTTCCGACGGCGGGGCGGCGGTGCTGCTGGCGGCCGAGGAGTACATACGGGACTGCCGTACGTCGCCGGTGTGGGTGCTGGGGAGCGGGGAGTCCCTGTCACACGCGGCGATGTCCGAGTGGCCGGACTTCACGGTCTCGCCGGCGGCGGTGAGCGGGCGGCTGGCGTTCGAGCGTGCGGGGGTGCGGCCGTCGGAGATCGAGGTCGCCGAGATCTACGACGCGTTCACCTACATGACGCTGGTGACGCTGGAGGACCTCGGCTTCTGCGGCAAGGGCGAGGGCGGGGCGTTCGTGGAGAAGGGGCGGCTGCGGGTCGAGGGCGGTGAGCTGCCGGTGAACACCGACGGGGGCGGGCTGTCGGCCCAGCACCCCGGGATGCGGGGGCTGTTCCTGCTGGTGGAGGCGGTCCGGCAGCTGCGCGGCGAGTGCGGGGAACGCCAGGTGCGGCGGGGCGACGGCTCGCCGCCGCGACTGGCGGTGGCGTCGGGGACGGGGGGCTGGTTCTGCTCGTCGGGGACGGTGGTGCTGGGGGCGGGGTGAGGGGGCGCGGTGAGGGTGCGGGGGAGAGGATCCGGGGCGGGGCCGCGGAGGTCGGCGCGGGCGGGGGCGAGGCGGGGAAGCCCGGGGAGGACAGGCCGGGGAAACCCGAGGAAGACGGGCCGGGAATGCCCGGGGAAGACCGGCCGGAATGCCCAGGGAAGACGGGCCGGGGAGGCCCGCGCTCCCCGTCGCCGGGTGGAACCGGACACAATCGAGGCATGGCAACCGATCTTCACGAGCTGCTGAGGTCACTGCGGGTCTGGGACCCGAAGGTCACGGACCTGCCCTCCTTCGAGCCGGCCACCGCACCGGCCGCTCCCCTGCCCCTGTTCGCCGAGTGGTTCGCGGCGGCGGTGGCGGCCGGCCAGACCGAGCCGCACACCATGTCGCTGGCGACCTCGGACGAGTCGGGCCTGCCCGACGTGCGGATCGTGATGCTGCACGGCGCGGACGCCGACGGCTGGTCCTTCGCGTCCCACGCCGGCAGCCGCAAGGGGCGGCACCTCGCCGGCCGCCCGTATGCCGCGCTCGGCTTCTACTGGCCGGTGCTGGGCCGCCAGGTCCGGGTGCGCGGCCCGGTGACGGCGGCGCCGTCCGAGGACGCCCAGGGCGACCTGCACGCCCGCTCGACGGGCGCGCTGGCGGCGGCGCTGACCGGGCGGCAGAGCGAGGTCCTGCCGTCCCTGGACGACCTGGCCCGGTCCTCGGAGTCGGCGTGGGAACGGGCGTCGCGGGAACCGGAGGCGCCGGTGCCGTCCTGGACGCTGTACCGGCTGCGGGCCGAGGAGGTGGAGTTCTTCCAGGGGGACGAGCGACGGCGACACGTCCGGCTCCGCTACCGACGGGACGGACAGCGGGACGGCGAGGAGTGGTCGCGGGAGCTGCTGTGGCCGTGAGACTCACCCCACCTCCTTCTCCGTGAGGTCGTGCACGTCTGCTACGTGAGGTCGTGCACGTCTGCTACGTGAGGTCGTGCACGTTCTGCTACGTGAAGTCGTGCACGTCGAAGTCCGCCACCGGCCGGTAGCCGATGCGCTGGTAGAGGCCGTTGCTGGTCGGGTTGCCCAGGTCGGTGAAGAGGAGGACCTCGTCCACGCCGGAGGCCAGGGCGGCGCGGCTGACCTCGGCCGTCGCGGCGCCCGCGTAGCCGCGGCTGCGGAAGTGGGGTGGGGTGTAGACCGGGGCGACGCGGACCTGGCCGGCGACTCGGGGGCCGGTGCCGGCCATGGCGACCGGCGTGCCGTCGGGGGTTTCCCACAAGGTGATGCCGCCGCCGTCGATGCGGGCGTCCGCCCACTCGGCGGAGTCGCGGACGGTGCCCAGGCCGACGGACACGCTGAACTCGTCGTGCCAGCGCCGGAGAAGCCCACGGTCGGCCTCGACGGCGATCCGGGGGCCGCCGGGCGGGAGGGGCCCCGGCTCGGTCAGGGTGCCGAGCCGGTAGAGCCGCTGGCGCTGGCGGAGGACGGCCCGAGCGCCCGTGTGCCGCTGCCAGGCCTCGGCGAAGGCGGCCGCGGTGTCGCACTCCGCGTTCACCCCGGGCAGGCGTCGGCCGAGGGCGGCCAGGCCGGCGGCGAGGGAGTCGGCGTCCTCGGGGGTGACGGCGGTGAGGTTCAGCCAGTGCGGCGGGGTGCGGAAGAAGGCCGCCCGGACCTCTCCCGCCCGTTCCAGCACGCCGAACTCCGGTGCCCCGTCGCCGTATACGCACCGGCCGCGGGTCCGCAGGGTCTCCGTGACCGTCAGCGGCACGGTGTGCAGCGCCGGCCGGGAGCGGAGGAAGGCTCCCGCGCGGGTCAGGAAGTCGTCGAGGTCATGGGTGAGGGTCCAGCTGCCCGGACCGGGATGGGGTTCGGTGTCGGGAGCGGTATCGGTATCGGTATCGGTATCGGTATCGAGAGTGGTATCGGTGTCGGGCTCAACTCCGGTTCCGGTGTCCATGGTTCATGGTGCCGTGTGCCACCGCCCGGACACCCCCGATTTTTCGGCGGCACCCGTCAGCCGATGTCACGGCGCCCCCGTCCGCTCACGTGCCGCTGCCGCTGCCGCTGTCCTCGGCGAGCGTGTGCGCCACCAGGGCGTTGGCGTGGCCGTGACCCAGACCGTGTTCGGTCTTGAGCCAGTTGACGAGCTCCATGTGCCGGGTCAGCGGCGAGGTGCGGATGAGCTCCTGCCAGTCGGCGATCGGTCGGCCGTACTTCTTCTCGATGGAGGGGAAGTAGGCGGCGGGGCCCTTCACGGGTGCGGTCATCTCGGCCGGTCCCTTCACTTCTCGACGGTGCAGCCGCGGTCGCGCTGCGGTTGCCGGTATGACCGGCGGGGCCGGGCGGACTGATCGCCCAGCCGACGTGACTCGCGTCACACCGACCTGTCGCGCCCTCCTCGCGGACCCGCCGGCTCCGGGTCCGTGGCCAGGCGGGCGTGCAGATGGGCGTCCCGGAACGCGTCGTGCCGCTCTTCCTGGAAGATCGCACCGCGCAGGGTGCCCTCGTACGAGAACCCGCATCTCTCGGCGATCCGGCACGACGCGTCGTGACCGACCGCGTGGTCCAGCTCCAGCCGGTGCATCCCGAGTTCCGTCAGCGCCCAGCGGGCGGTGAGCAGCAGGGCCCGGGTGGCGACGCCCTGGCCGCGGGCCTCGGGCAGGACCCAGTAGCCGACCCGGGCGACCTTCAGGTGGTACTTGATCTCGTTGACCCCGATGTGCCCCAGCGGCGCGTCGGTGCGGGCGTCCGCGACCCGGAACGACACCGACGTCCCCTCCAGGGCACTCTGCGCCCGCGCCAGCAGCGACTCCCGCGCGCTCGCCCGGTCCGTGACCAGCCGCAGCGGGGTGTTCCAGCGCCGGAACTCCGGATCGTGCAGCCCCCGCAGCCATGTGTCGACGTCGGCACCGGATCCGGCGTCCCAGGGGCGCAGGCGGAGGCCGTGGCCGTGGAGATCCGGGTGGGGGCCGGTCAGGGACTGGTCACGTATGGGGGCCATGGGTCCCATTCAATCCCGTGGTTCCCGGAAACCGGCCACCCGTGCGCCAAGGACAGGGCAAGAAGCGGGTGGTTACACCGGCGCCCCCGGGAACTCCTGCCTCCCCGGGAACTCCGGCGCCCTCGTGAACACCGGCACCCCCTCCCGGAACGCCACCACCAGCTCCGCCCCATCCGACAGGCCCGCATCCCCGCTCGCGAGCGTCGCCGACGACGACTCCCCGGCATCCACGATCTCCGTCATCATCCGCGGCCCCTCGGCGAGTTCGACCACGGCGGCGACATAGGGGACGCGGTCCGGGAACGGCGGAAGGTCGTTGCGGTGGACGACGGACCAGGTGTAGAGGGTGGCGCGGCCGCTCGCCGTCTCCCACGTGACGTTCTCGCTCCAGCAGTGGGGGCAGAACTCGCGCGGGTAGTGGTGGGCCCGGCCGCAGTCCCCGCAGCGGCGGATCAGCAGCCGGCCCTCGGCGGCGGCGTCCCAGTACGTCCGTGTGAACGCGTCGGGCTCGGGCCGGTCGAAGCGGTGGCCGGTCACAGGAACAGCCCGAACGCGCTGTCCAGCGACCATGCCTGCCAGGACATCCCGAACAGCCCCACCACCGACATCAGCGCCATCATCGAGTTCTGCCCCTGCTCGGCGACGTCGTGCACCATGAGCGTGAAGTACAGCGCGTTGAGGAGGAACCCGCCGACCAGGGCGATCGGGGTGAGGAAGCCGGTGATCAGGCCCAGTCCGAGCGCCAGTTCCGCGTAGACGACGACGTACGCCATCACGCGCGGGTGCGGCGCGACGACCGTCTCGAAGCCCGAACGGACGGCGTTCCAGCGATGCTCGGCGGCTATGGAGGCCGCCCACGTGATGCCGGTGCCCCGCTCGAACCAGGCCGTGCGGTCCTTGTGCCGCCAGCTCTCCAGCCACCACAGCCCGAGCCCGATCCGCAGCACGGCCAGCCATTCCGCCCCGGTGAGCCAGATCGCGTCCATGCAATCTGACGGTACGTCAGATCGACGAATGCGCAAGGCCCGGCGAGCGCCCGACCCTGTGCGCCCCCGATGAAACTATGTGTTGGCAATGAGTCGGACAGAATTGTTGGCAATTTTGTCAGCCGATGGCTACGTTCGCTGACGCAGGCCCGGATCGAGTCCACGGAGGGCGTCAACGTGAAGCACAGGGCAGTCAGGCGCAGGAGCGTCGTGTGGGGGATCGGAGCGGGTGCCGGGGCCGTCGCGGTCGGCGGGTTCGCCCTGACCGCGCAGGCCTCCGTCGGGACGAGCACCCCGGCGTCCGGCGCGGGCGACCTCGCCTTCGACCCGGACGGCTACACCACCCTGACCACGACCATCACCGATGCGAACGGTGACGACCACGAGGTGACGTACCGTTTCTGGAAGGCCGCCACCTACGTCGCCCGGCCGGTCGACGAGACGTACCAGAGCCTCAACGTCAGCGTGCCGGTGAAGATCGACGGCAAGACCGTCGACGCGAGCCGCGCGCCCATCCTCTTCGCCAACGCCGTCGGCGGCTACATGCCCTCGTCCGTGGCGGACGCCACCGGCGTGGGCGGCGGGGCGACCGGCATGCCGGGAGGTGGGGGAGGCCCTTCACCGAGTGCCTCCGCGAGCGGTTCGGGCGAGGCCTCGTCCGGCGGCAGCGGCACGCCGGCCACCCGAGCCGCCATGGTGAGTCTGCCGAAGCTGGCCCTGGCCGCCGGATACGTGGTCGTGGAGCCGGGCGCCCGCGGCCGGACCCTGAAGAACTCCGCCGGCGAGTACTACGGCACCGCCCCGGCCGCCATCGTCGACCTCAAGGCCGCCGTCCGCTACGTCCGCGCCAACCAGGGCCGCATACCCGGCGACACCGACCGGATCGTCTCCTGTGGGACCAGCGCGGGCGGCGCCCTGTCCGCGCTGCTCGGCGCCACCGGCGACAGCCCGCTCTACGACACGTACCTGAAGGAACTCGGCGCCGCCGACGCCTCCGACGCCGTTTTCGCCACCGGCGCCTGGTGCCCGATCACCGACCTGGAGCACGCGGACGGCGCCTACGAGTGGAACTGGGGCGGCAGCGTGGCCCAGGGCACGGGCAAGGTGGTCGACCAGACGGTGTCGAAGGAACTCGTCTCCCAGTTCGCCGAGTACCAGGCCTCCTTGAGGCTGCGTGGCCTGAACGGCTTCGGCACGCTGAGTGCCCGCACCTACGACACGTACCTGCTCCGGCAGTACATGCAGCCCTCGGCCACCGCGCACCTCAAGGCCCTGTCCGAGTCCGACCGCGCCTCCTACCTCGCCGAGAACACCTTCATCACCTGGAGGAACGGCAGGGCGACCTTCACCTGGTCCGGCTTCCTCGACCACGTCGGGGCCCGCAAGAAGACCACCCCGGCCTTCGACGCGTTCGACCTGTCCACCGGCGAGAACAACCTCTTCGGCACGGGCACGACGGAGAAGCGCCACTTCACCGCGTACGGCCTGAAGCACGACTCCACCGGCGGCACCGCCACCCGGCTGGACGGCGACATCCCCGCGAAGCTGCGGCTGATGAACCCGATGCCGTTCCTCACCGGGGGCAAGCCCAACCCGCACCGCGCGAAGCACTGGTGGATCCGGCTGGGCACCAAGGACTCCGACACCTCGCACACCGTCTCCGCCAACCTCGCCGCCGCGGCGGCCGCCCTCGGCGACGAGGTGAACCACCTCTACTACTGGGACGAGGGGCACGGCGCGAACACCGACCCGGGTGACTTCATCCAGTGGATCGCCACGATCACCGGTCACCGGCGCGGCAGGTAAGGCCGACCCGCGTACGGCACGGCCTCCGGTCTCCCCCTCGGCACCGGAGGCCGTGCGCGTCGCCCGTCACCCGCCGCCCGTAACCCATCGCCCGTCACCCGCCGCCCGTCCCCCATCGCCCGCCCGTCGCCCGCCACCCGCCACCCGCCACCCGCCACCCGCCACCCGCCACCCGCCACCCGCCACCCGCCAGGAATGATCACCGCCCCGCCACAACCGGGCCCGCTACGCCACGAGCCGCACTCGCTCCCCCTACAGGCGTGATCAATCCGAAACCAATTCCGGTCTTGACCGAGACCCATCAACCGGTCCCGTGATTACGCTCGCGCTCATGGCCGACTCCACACCCCCCACACACGCCTCCGCACAGCCCCCACCCGACCGCCCCGTCTACGTCATCGGCGGCGGCCCCGGCGGGCTCGCCGTGGCGTACGCGCTGCGCGCCCGGGGCATACGGGCCGTCGTCCTGGAGAAGTCCGACCGGGTCGGGGCGTCCTGGCGCCGCCACTACGACCGGCTGCACCTGCACACCACCCGCCGCCTCTCGGCCCTGCCCGGGCTGCCGATGCCGCGCCGGTTCGGGCGGTGGGTGTCCCGGGACGACGTGGTGCGGTACCTGGAGAAGTACGCCGAGCACCACCGCCTGGAGATCGTCACCGGCGTCGAGGTGTCCCGCGTCGAGCGCACCCCCGACGGAACGGGCTGGTTGCTGCACGCCACCGGCGGCCGGGAGCTGACCGGCGCGGCGGTGGTCGTCGCCACCGGCTACAACCACACCCCGCGCCTGCCGGACTGGCCCGGCCGCGCCGGCTTCACCGGCGAGCTGCTGCACGCCGGCGAGTACCGCAGCGGCAAGCCCTACGCCGGCCGGGACGTCCTCGTGGTCGGTGTCGGCAACACCGGCGCCGAGATCGCCGTCGACCTGGTGGAGAGCGGCGCCTCGCGGGTCCGGCTCGCCGTGCGCACCGTCCCCCACATCGTGCGTCGTTCGACCGCCGGCTGGGCCGCCCAGTACAGCGGTGTCCTGGTCCGCCGGCTGCCGGTCGGCCTCGTCGACCGGATCTCCCGGGTGCAGGCCAAGGTGGCCGTGCCCGACCTGTCGGCGCACGGGCTGCCGCGCCCCGACACCGGGCTGTACACGCGGGTGAAGCAGGGGGCCATCCCGGTGCAGGACGTCGGCCTGATCGACGCGGTGCGCAAGGGCAGGGTGGAGGTCGTGGCGGCCGTGGAGGGCTTCGAGGACGGCGGCAAGATCGCCCTCGCCGACGGCACCCGGATCTCCCCGGACGTGGTGATCGCCGCCACGGGGTATGTCCGCGCCCTGGAGGACCTGGTGGGTCACCTCGACGTCCTCGACGACCGCGGCAGGCCCGTCACCCACGGCCCCCGCACCCCGAAGACCGCTCCCGGCCTGTACTTCACCGGCTTCACCAACCCGATCAGCGGCAATCTCCGCGAGATGGCGCTCGACGCGGTGAAGATCGCGAAGGCCGTCGCACGGAGCGGCGCGCGGAGCGGCTCGGGGAGCGGCTCGGGGAGCGTGTCCCGCCTGCCGGGCTGAGAGGCCGGAGTCTTCGCGTCGACGGCTCCGCCAACTTTGCCCGCCCGCACCGTTTCCTGACGTCGCATCAGTTCAGTAATCTGACAGGGCGTCAGTTAGCGGCTGTCTCACAGGAGCGGGCGGAAACGATGCTTGGATCGACCCACGGCACCCTCACCACCGACTCCCGCCGGACCCGGGCCATCGCCTGTGGCGAGCGGTCCGGGCCTGCTGTCCACGGCAGGCCCGCCCAGGCGGGCGACCTGGACGTCAGCGGACGGCCGCTGCACTCCGGCGTACCCGATCTGGACCGCTTCTTCCGCCCCCGCTCCGTCGCCGTGATCGGCGCCTCGGACGCCGAGGGCCGCCCGAACACCGGCATCACACGGCAACTGGCCGACTGGGCCGAGCGTGTCGGCGCCACGCTGTACCCGGTCCATCCCAGCAGGCCGTCCGTGTTCGGCATCCCCTGCTCCCCTTCCGTCGCCGGCCTGCCCGAGCAGGTCGACCTGGCCGTGGTGCTGGTCGGCGACCCCCTGCCGGTGATCGAGGAACTGGCCGAGGCCAAGGCCCGGTTCGCGGTCGTCTTCGCCTCCGGGTTCGCCGAGACCGGGCCGGAGGGCGAGGCCGCCCAGCGGCGACTGGCCGCAGCCGTGGAGCAGTCCGGGCTGCGGCTGCTGGGGCCCAACACCAACCTCAACGCCTTCGAGCGGTTCCGCGACGACCTCCAGGGTCCGGCGATCGCGCTGATCACCCAGTCCGGCCACCAGGGCCGCCCCGTCTTCGCGCTGCAGGAACTCGGCATCCGCCTCTCCCACTGGGCGCCCACCGGCAACGAGGCCGACCTGGAGAGCGCCGACTTCCTCTCCTACTTCGCCGAGCAGCCCGAGGTCGGCGCCATCGCCTGCTACCTCGAAGGGCTGAAGGACGGCCGCTCCTTCCTGCTCGCCGCCGACCGGGCCGCCCGGCGCGGTGTGCCGGTCGTCGCCGTCAAGGTGGGCCGCACCGAGACCGGCGCCCGCACGGCCGCCTCCCACACCGGCAAACTGACCGGCGCGGACGCCGTGGTGGACGCGGCGCTGCGCCAGTACGGCGTGATCCGGGTCGACGGGCTCGACGAACTCCAGGACACGGCGGCCCTGTTGGCCCGGGCCCGCCCGCCGCGCGCCGACGGGGTCGTCGTCTACTCGATCTCCGGCGGCACGGGCGCACACGCCGCCGACCTGGCGACCGGGATGGGCCTGAGTCTGCCGGTCCTGTCCGAGGCCAAGCAGGCCGAGCTGCACCAGTGGATACCCGAGTACCTGAGCGTCGCCAACCCGGTCGACAACGGCGGGCATCCGGTCGGGGACGAGCGCGGCCGGAAGATCATCGACGCGATCCTCGACGACCCGGAGGTGGGCGTGCTGATCTGCCCGGTCACCGGGCCGTTCCCCCCGCTCAGCGACCGGCTCGTGCGGGACCTGGTGGACGCGGCCGAGCAGACCGACAAGCTGGTCTGCGTGGTGTGGGGTTCGCCGGTCGGCACCGAACCCGCCTACCGCGAGGTCCTGCTCGGCTCCTCCCGCGTGGCCACCTTCCGCACGGTCGGCAACTGCCTCACCGCCGTCCGCGCCCACCTCGCCCACCACCGCTTCGCGGCCGCCTACCGCTCCCCCTTCGACGAGGCGCCGCGCACCCCCTCGCCGTCCTACCGCAAGGCGCAGGCCCTGATGCAGCCCGGGCGGCAGCTGAGCGAGCACGCGGCGAAGCAGCTGCTGCGGGCGTACGGCATCCGCGTGCCGCGCGAGCAGTTGGTGACCAGTGCGGCGGCGGCCGTCCGCGCGGCCGGGCTCGTGGGCTACCCGGTGGTGATGAAGGCCTCCGGCGCCCGGATCGCCCACAAGACCGAGCTGGGCCTGGTGAAGATCGGCCTGACCTCGGCCAGCCAGGTCCGCGACGCCTACCGCGAGCTGACCGACATCGCCCGCTACGAGGGCGTCGCCCTGGACGGCGTCCTGGTCTGCCAGATGGTGGAGCAGGGCGTGGAGATGGTCGTCGGGGTCGCCCACGACGACCTGTTCGGCCCGACCGTGACCGTCGGGCTCGGCGGCGTGCTCGTCGAGGTGCTGCGCGACACGGCCGTAGGGGTGCCGCCCTTCGGGGAGGAGCAGGCGCGGGACATGCTCGCCGGGCTGCGGGGGCGGGCCCTGCTCGACGGGGTCAGGGGGCGGCCCGCGGCGGATCTGGACGCGCTGGTGGAGGTCGTGCTGCGGGTGCAGCGCATGGCCCTGGAACTCGGGGACCAGCTCGCGGAGCTGGACGTCAACCCGCTGATGGTGCTGCCGCAGGGGCAGGGCGCCGTGGCGCTGGACGCGCTGGCGGTGTGCCGCTGATGACCGGGGCCGCGGTTCTGCACACGACCGGCGACCACGTCCTCTCCATCACGCTCAACCGGCCCGAGAGCCTCAACGCCCTCACGCCCGGGCAGCGCGAGGACATCATCGGGCTGCTCTCGGAGGCCTCGGCGGCTGCGGAGGTGCGTGCCGTGCTGCTCACGGGGACGGGCCACGGCTTCTGCGCCGGGGCGGACCTGCGGGCGACCGGCACTCCCGGCGAACGCCTCGCGGGCGACGTGGCCCGCACTCTGCGCACCGGCGCCCAGCGGCTGGTCGCCGCCGTGCTCGACTGCGAGAAGCCGGTGATCGCGGCGGTGAACGGCACGGCGGCCGGCCTCGGCGCGCACCTGGCGTTCGCCTGCGATCTGGTCCTCGCGGCCGAATCGGCCCGGTTCATCGAGGTGTTCGTACGGCGCGGGCTGGTCCCCGACGGAGGCGGCGCCTACCTCCTCCCGCGGCTCGTGGGCCCGCAGCGCGCGAAGGAGCTGATGTTCTTCGGCGACGCGCTCAGCGCGGCGGACGCCGAACGCCTGGGGCTGGTCAACCGGGTCGTACCCGACGAGGAGCTCCAGAAGACGGCGCGCGCCTGGGCCGAGCGTCTCGCCTCCGGCCCGACCCGTGCCCTCGCCCTGACCAAGCAGCTCGTCAACGCCTCCCTCGACACCGACCGCACCGCCGCCTTCGCCGCCGAGGCCGCCGCACAGGAGATCAACATGACGACGGCGGACGCGCGGGACGGCGTACGCAGCTTCGTGGAACGGCGCAGCGCGGAGTTCAAAGGACGCTGACCCTTCCTATCTGACGGTACGTCAGCTTCAATGACGGTGTGATGGGACAAGCAGGGATGGCGGAAGCCGCCGTCCGCTACCTCAGGTCGGTCCGCGCCACCGCCCCGGAGCCCGTCGACGCCCTGCCGCGCCCAGCACTGCGGTGCGTCGGCGCCGACGAGCGCGCCCCCCTCGACCCCCGGGAGTTCCGCCGGGTCCTGGGAAACTTCGCGACGGGCGTGGCCGTCGTCACGGCACCCGCCGCCACGGCCGGAGAACCTCCCGCCGGCTTCGCCTGCCAGTCCTTCAGCTCCCTCTCCCTCGACCCGCCCCTGGTCGCCTTCATGGTCGGCCGGACCTCGACGACCTGGCCTCGGATCGCCCGCGCCGGGGTGTTCTGTGTGAACGTCCTGGGCTCCGGCCAGGGCGAGTTGTGCCGCGCCTTCGCGGTGAGCGGCGCGGACAAGTTCGCGGGCGTGGCGTACGACGCGGCGCCGGTGTCGGGCTCGCCGCGGCTGACGGGCGCCGTGGCGTGGATCGACTGCGCGATCCACGCCGTGCACACCGGCGGCGACCACCTCATCGTGGTGGGCCGGGTGAACGCCCTCGGCACGCAGGACGCCGACAGCCCGCTCCTCTTCCACCGAGGGCGCTTCGCCCGGCTGGCGGCGCCGTAGGGCTCACACCGCCGTCAGCCGCCACAGTGACGTGACCTCGGCGGACCGCGCGGCATGGAGCGGATCGCCGGTGTCCCGTACGCGGGAGTGGCGCGGGCGGGTGTCGAGCCGGTCGGCGACGCGCAGGCCCGCCGCGGCGATGGCGGCCGGCAACGCGCCCCGGTCGCGCAGCCCGAGCCGTTCGGCGAGGTCGGACAGCACGAGCCAGCCCTCGCCGCCGGGTTCCAGCCGGCCGGCGAGCCCGCTCAGGAAGCCCTGGAGCATCGCTCCGCCCGCGTCGTAGACGCCGAGGTCGAGGTCGGAGGCGGGCCGGGCGGGGAGCCAGGGCGGGTTGCAGACGACGAGGCCGGCGCGGCCGTCGGGGTACAGGCCGGGCCCGGTGACACGGACGGTGCCCACGAGCCCCAGCCGCCGTACGTTCGCCCGGGCGCACTCCCGTGCCCGGGCGCCGACGTCGGTGGCGACCACCTGCCCGACCCCGCGCCGGGCCAGCACGGCGGCGAGCACTCCGGTGCCCGTGCCCAGGTCGAACGCCGTACGCACCGTCCCGCCGCCCGGCAGGGGCGCCCGTGCGACGAGGTCGACGTACTCGCTCCTGGTCGGCGCGAACACCCCGTAGTGCGGGTGGATCCGCGCCCCCAGCGCCGGTACGTGCACGCCCCTCTCCCGCCACTCCCGGGCGCCGATCACCCCCAGCAGCTCGGTGAGAGCGACGGCGACAGGACCGCCGGACGGGGGCCCGTAGGCCTCGTCGCACGCCCGGCGTACATCCGGCGCTCGGCGCAGCGCCAGGGTGTGGTCGGCCTCCAGCAGGACGAGCAACTTGCCGAGCACGCGCGCACGGTGGGCGCGGTACCGGCGATGTGCGTGAAACGCCTCGGCCGGGCGCCCCGGCACTTCGGGCGCGCTGCGGCCGACGCGGCGGTCCATGGCACGCAGCAGCTGACGGGCGTTGTGGAAATCCCCGCGCCACAGCAACGCGGTGCCCTCACAGGCGAGTCGGTGGGCGACGGCGGCCGGCATCAGGTCGTCGGCGACGACGACCCGGCGGGGCAGGGGCAGCCCGGACTCAGAGTGCCAGCGGGCGGAACGGGGTTGAGCCTCGACCCAGTGGATCGTGGACACGGCAGACTCCTCGGAAGGTCGAACGTGAGCGAACGCGCGAAGTCACGACGACCACGTCACCGAGGACCATGCCGAGTGTCATCAACGGACCTTTCCGATCAGGAGAGTCGGGCAGGAGCGAGCTCCCGCCGTCAGGATAGGCCTTGCGCCGACCCGGCCGCCGACGCCGTGAAATCGAGTGCCCCGGCGGCTCGATGTGACGATCATGGGCGGGACACAGCCACCGACCGATGAGGAATCCCTCCCCATGCCCGTGCCGGCCGACCCGACGATCCTGCACCCGATGCCCGAACAGCCCAGGGTGGTGCTGCTCAAGCCGCTGGTGAAGTCCCCGCTGATCGAGGTCGGGGAGTACTCCTACTACGACGACCCGGACGACCCGACGGCGTTCGAAACCCGCAACGTCCTCTACCACTACGGTCCGGAGAAGCTGATCATCGGCCGGTTCTGTGCGCTGGGCACGGGCGTCCGGTTCATCATGAACGGCGCCAATCACCGGATGGACGGCCCCTCGACCTTCCCCTTCCCCACCATGGGCGGCTCCTGGGCGGAGCACTTCGACCTGCTCACCGGCCTGCCGAACCGAGGGGACACCGTCGTCGGCAACGACGTCTGGTTCGGTCACGGCACGACGGTGATGCCGGGTGTGCGGATCGGGCACGGCGCGATCATCGCCACCGGTGCCGTCGTCACCGCCGACGTGCCCGACTACGGCATCGTCGGCGGGAACCCGGCCCGCCTGGTCCGCACCCGCTACGACGACCGGGACATCGCCCGGCTGCTGGACGTGGCCTGGTGGGACTGGCCCGCGGAGCACATCACCGCCCACGTGCGGACCATCATGTCGGGCAGCGTCGACGACTTGGAAGCGGCCGCCGCGGACAGGCCGTAGGTGTGGACGCCGAAGCCGGTCCGGCCGAGCACGCCCGCTTCGCCGCCCACCTGGTGGAGCTGGAGCAGGTCGCCGACGCGGACGAGGCCGGGCTGGTCGCCGGCGTCCTGGCCGATCCGGACCGTGTGATGGCCGGGGCGGCCGTGGTGCGGCACCTCGACCGCCGGGCCGCCGAGCTCTTTGCCACGCCCCTCTGGGAGGAGTGGGCCGAGGCCATCGCCCGGGTGATGACCGGCCATGCCTTCCCGGTGCGGCGCCTTCAGGAGTGGTCCCTGTTGCGGGCGGTCGTGCTCGGGCTGCCCTGGCACCGGGACGACCTGCTCGGGGCGTCCGACTGGCTCCAGCTGAAGGCCGCTGCCGGGAGGAACCCCGAGGCTCTCCAGGTCCTCGCCGAGAGTGGCCGGACCAAGCGGATCCGCAACGCCGCCCGGACGGGCCTCGGGCGGCGGGGCACGGGCTGAACTCCGGTGACCGGGCCGGTTTCGAGCCGGATGACAGGCCCGCTCGAGCCAGGTGACAGGCCCGGTCTCAGGCCACCGCCACCGCGGCTTCCGTCCTCCGCCGGATCACCAGCGCCATCAGCGCCGCCGCCGCGCACAGCGCCCCGGAGGCGTACCAGACCACGTCGTACGACCCGAAGGTGTCGCGCGCGACACCGCCGAGGAAGGCGACGACGGCCGCCCCGACCTGGTGGGAGGCGAGGACCCAGCCGAAGACGATCGCGCTGTCCTCGCCGTACTGCTCGCGGCACAGGGCAAGGGTGGGCGGGACGGTGGCGACCCAGTCGAGGCCGTAGAAGACGATGAAGAAGATCATCGGGGGGTGGACCGCGGGGGCGAGCAGGAGCGGCAGGAACATCAGGGACACGCCCCGCAGCGCGTAGTACACCGCCAGCAGGCGGCGCGGCTCGAAGCGGTCCGTGAACCAGCCGGAGGCGATCGTGCCGACGACGTCGAAGACGCCGATGACGGCGAGCAGGGACGCGGCGGCCTGGACGGGCATGTGGTGGTCGTGGGCCGCGGGGATGAAGTGGGTCTGGATCAGGCCGTTGGTGGAGGCGCCGCAGATCGCGAAGGTGCCGGCGAGCAGCCAGAACGGGCCGGTGCGCACGGCGGACAGCAGCACGGTCACGGCCCGGCGGGCGGCTCCGGGTACAGGCGGCGGCTTCGGCACGAACTCGGCGGCGCCGTACGGCTTGTGGCCCACGTCGGCCGGGTGGTCGTGCAGCAGGAGCCACACGAACGGGACGACCGCGAGCGCGGCGAGCGCGACCGTCACGGCCGCCGGGCGCCAGTCGTAGCGGTCGATGATCCAGGACAGCAGGGGCAGGAAGATCAGCTGGCCGGAGGCCGAGGCGGCGGTGAGGATGCCGCTGACCAGGCCGCGCCGTGCGGTGAACCACCGGTTGGTGACGGTCGCCGCGAAGGCCAGCGCCATGGAGCCGGAGCCGAGCCCGACCAGCAGGCCCCAGCACAGCATCAGCTGCCAGGCGGCGGTCATCCACACGGTGAGCCAGGAACCGGCGGCGATCACGGTCAGGGCGACCGCGACGACCCGGCGGATGCCGAAGCGGTCCATCAGGGCCGCCGCGAACGGGGCCGTCAGACCGTACAGCGCCAGATTCACCGAGACCGCCGCGCCGATCGTGCCGCGCGACCAGTCGAACTCGGCGTGCAACGGATCGATGAGCAGGCCCGGCACGGACCGGAAGGCGGCGGCGCCGATGATCGTCACGAAGGTGACGGCGGCGACGAACCAGGCGCGGTGCACCCGCACACGGGTCGGCTTCGGCGGCTGCCGCACAGCCGCTGCTTCGGTTGTCTGGGTCACGACATAGAGCTTCCGGCCTGCGGTGAAGGTCATCGAGTGGCCCGAAGGACAGGGTTCGTTAGGATCGGGCCATGAGCCGTGAGCCGGAGTTCCGCCCGCACCGGGTCGTCGTCCTCGCCCTCGACGGCCTGCTGCCCTTCGAGCTGGGCATCCCGCACCGCATCTTCGGCCGCCCCCGGGACACCCGAAGGCGCCGGCTGTACGAGGTCGTCACGTGCTCGATCCGCCCGCCGGGGCCGGTACAGACCGACGCCGACTTCGCCATCCAGGTCGAACACGGCCCCGAGACCCTGGCCACCGCCGACACCGTGATCGTCCCGGCGTCGTACGAACTCGGCCCGGTCTTCGAGCAGGGGGTGCTCACCGGCGAACTGGCCGCCGCCCTCGCCCACATCCGCCCGGGGACCCGGCTCGCCTCGATCTGCACCGGCGTCTACGTCCTCGCCGCCGCCGGTCTCCTCGACGGCCGGCCCGCCACCACCCACTGGGCCGACGCCGACCGGTTCCAGCGGCTCTTCCCACGGATCGAGGTCGACCCGGGCGTCCTGTTCATCGACGACGGCGACATCCTGACCTCCGCGGGTGTCGCGGCCGGCATCGACCTGTGCCTGCACATGGTGCGTCGCGACCACGGCACGGCCGTCGCCAACGACGTGGCCCGCCGCATGGTCGTACCGCCGCACCGCGACGGCGGTCAGGCGCAGTACATCCACCGGCCGGTGCCCGACCCGCAGCAGGCGACGACGACCTCGGCCCGCGCCTGGGCCCTGGGCCGCCTCCACGAGCCGATCCAGCTGCGCGACATGGCCGCTCAGGAGTCCATGTCGGTGCGCACCTTCACCCGCCGCTTCCGCGAGGAGACCGGCGTCAGCCCCGGCCAGTGGCTCACCCAGCAGCGCGTGGAGCGGGCCCGCCACCTCCTGGAGTCCACCGACCGCTCCGTCGACCAGGTGGCCCGGGACGCGGGATTCGGCACGGCCCAGTCGATGCGCCAGCACCTCCAGTCGGCCCTCGGTGTCACTCCCACCGCCTACCGGCGCACGTTCCGGGCGGAGAACGACGGGGCCGCCGCTCTCAGAAGGTGAGCACCGCCCGCGCCACCCGGCCCGCCTCCGCGTCCGCCGCCGCCTCCTCGAAGTCCTCGACCGGGTAGGTCCGGGTGACCAGTTCGTCGAGCAGGAGGCGCCCCTGGCGGTACAGCCCGGCGTACAGGGCGATGTCCCGCTGGGGGCGGGAGGAGCCGTAGCGGCAGCCCAGGATGGACTTGTCGAGGTACATCGAGGAGACGCGGAAGGACGCCTCGGCGGTGGCGGGCGGGACCCCGAGCAGGATCGCCTGGCCGTGCCGGTCCAGGGCGTCGACGGCCTGGCGGATCAGCTCCACGCGGCCGACGCACTCGAAGGCGTGGTCCACGCCCGTGGGCAGCAGGTCGCGCACACCCCCCGCCGAGGTGAGAAAGTCGGTCGCACCGAACCGGCGCGCCATCTCCTCCTTCGCCGGGTTGGCGTCGACGGCCACGATCCGCCCGGCGCCCGCGAGCCGCGCCCCCTGGAGCACGTTCAGGCCGATGCCGCCCGCCCCGATGACCAGGACGTCGTCGCCCCGGTCCACCCGCGCCCGGTTCAGTACGGCGCCCACCCCGGTCAGCACCCCGCACCCGATGAGCGCCGCCGAGGCCATCGGGATGTCGTCGGGGATCCGGACCGCCTGGACGGCCTTGACGACCGTGCGCTCCGCGAACGCCGAGTTGGACGCGAACTGGTGCACCGGCGAGCCCTCGTGGCCGAACGGCCGGCCCGGGCGCCCTATGGCCTGCCGGCACATGGTCGGCCGACCCCGGTCGCACTCCGCGCACGTGCCGCAGTTCGCCAGGGTGGACAGTGCCACATGGTCACCGGGCGCGACATGGGTGACGCCCCCACCCACCGACTCCACGACCCCGGCCCCCTCATGGCCCAGCACCACAGGCACGGGGAAGGGGATGGTCCCGTCCACCACCGACAGATCGCTGTGGCACAGCCCGGCCGCCGAGATCGCCACCCGCACCTCGCCCGGCCCGGGCTCGCGCACCTCCAGGTCCGTCACGACCCGGACCTGCTTCCCGTCGAAGATCACGCCTCGCATCACACGGCCCCCTTGGGTTCCCTGGGCAGGCCGAGCACCCGCTCGGCGATGATCGTGCGCTGGATCTGGTCCGAGCCGCCGTAGATCGTGTCGGCCCGCGAGAAGAGGAACAGGTGCTGCGCGGCGTCCAGTTCGTACGGCGCCGACGCCGACCAGTCGACGGGGCCCACCCCGGCCGCCGCGCCCCGCACCAGCACCGCCAGTTCTCCGAGCCGCTGATGCCAGCCGGCCCACAGCAACTTGGCCACGCTCGGGGCACCGACGTCACCGGAACCCCCCAGTGTGCGCAGGGCGTTCCAGCGCATCGTCCGCAGCTCGGCCCACTGCCGCACGAGCCGCTCCCGTACGACCGGGTCGTGCACCGCGCCCGACTCCACGGCCGCCCGCACCACAGCGCCCAGTTCCTCGGCGAACCCGATCTGCTGGGCCAGCGTGGACACCCCGCGTTCGAAGCCGAGCAGGCTCATGGCGACGCGCCAGCCGTCGCCCTCGCCGCCGACGACGTGCTCCGCGCGGGCGCCGTCGAAGAAGACCTCGTTGAAGTCGCTGGTGCCGGTCATCTGGCGGATGGGGCGGACCTCGATCCGGCCGGGCTGGTCCATGGGGACGAGCAGGAAGGTCAGGCCGTGGTGCCGCACCGAGCCGGGCTGGGTCCTGGCCAGTACAAAACACCAGTCCGCCTCGCGGGCGAGCGACGTCCAGATCTTCTGCCCGGTCACCCGGTACGTACGGCCGCCCGGCTCGGGCACGGCCGCGGTCCGGATCCCGGCCAGGTCCGATCCGGCGCCGGGTTCGCTGTACCCCTGGCACCAGAGTTCCGCACCGGCGGCGATCGGCGGCAGGAACCGCGACTTCTGCGCGTCGGTGCCGTGGGCGAGGAGCGTGGGCGCGAGCAGGTTCTCCCCGATGTGCCCGGACCGCGCGGGCGCCCCCGAGCGCGCGTACTCCTCGGCCCAGACGACCTGCTGGGTGAGGGTGGCCCTGCGATTCCCGTAACCGTCCTCGCCCCATCCGAGCCCGATCCACCCGGCTGCGCCGAGCGTGCGCTCCCACATGCGGCGGTCTCGAGCACCTTTGGCGCGCTCCGCCAGCCATGCGCGGGCGTCGGTACGGAAGTCCTCGTCGTCTTGCGTGAACCCGAAATCCACGGTCACCGCCTCAGGTCGGCCAGGACACTGCATGTTCGCGGTGGGGCATGCACCTCAGGGGCGCGGGGAACCGCGCGAACGGCCACACCCCACCCGCACCCGCCGATCCACCCCACCCCCCGAGCTACTGGGCGTTCGGCCGCTCCCCCCGAGCCGCAGCCCTCTCCATCCCCGCCACCCGCTCCAGCAACGGCATCGGATCCACCCCCACCGACCCGGGCAGACACTCCGCGATCCGTTCCACCGTCCACCCGCCGGAGGCATACGCCGCACGCAGCTCGCGCGGCTGCGCCCACACCGCGATCTTCTCCCCGGCCACCGTGTACACCTGCCCGGTGATCCCCTCCCGTGAGGCCGCGTCGGACAGCAGGTACACCACCAGCGCGGCCACGTCCTCCGGCTCCCCGATCTCCGCCAGTTCCATCGGCACCCCCGCCGACATCCGGGTCCGCGCGACCGGCGCCACCGCGTTCGCGGTCACCCCGTACTTGTGCAGCCCGAGCGCCGCGCTGCGCACCAGCGAGATGATCCCGCCCTTCGCCGCGCTGTAGTTGGCCTGGGACACCGACCCCTGGTGGTTGCCGCTGGTGAAGCCGATCAGCGTCCCGGCCCGCTGCCCGCGCATCACCGCGGAGGCCGCCCGGAACACCGTGAACGTGCCCTTCAGATGCGTCGCGACGACCGGGTCCCACTCCTCCTCGGTCATGTTGAACAGCATCCGCTCGCGCAGGATCCCGGCCACGCAGACGACCCCGTCCAACCGTCCGTACGACTCCAGCGCCACTTCCACGACCCGCTGCCCACCCGCCATCGTGGAGATGTCGTCGGCGACGGCCACCGCTTCCCCGCCCGCCGCCTCGATCTCCTTGACGACGGCCTGGGCGATCTCGCTCGTCGGTGAGGCGCCGTCGACCGCGACGCCGTAGTCGTTGACCACCACCTTCGCGCCCTCGGCCGCCGCCGCGAGCGCGACCGCCCGGCCGATGCCCCGCCCTGCCCCCGTGACGGCGACGACCTTGCCTGCCAAGAAGTTCCCCACGCCCGGCCCCTTCCCGTCCCACGGTTTCTGACGGACCGTTAGATTCTCGATTCCCGAATTCTACGACCCGTCAGATACGGGAACACAAGCCCCGGGGAGGACTCATGTCGCTGCCGGCCGCGTTCCACGACATCGCCAAGCGCGTGAACAACTGGGGGCGTTGGGGAGCCGACGACGAGGTCGGCACCCTGAATCTGATCACCGACGAGGCCGTCAGGCAGGCCGCGGCAACCGTCCGCACCGGGCGGCGCGTCCCGCTGGCACTGCCTCTCCAGCAGGACGGCGTGCAGACCGGCGTGATCCCCGGCCGGGTCAATCCCCTGCACGCCATGGTGCAGATCAACCAGGAGATCTTCGGCCCGGGCACGGTCGCGTGCAGCGACGACGTCGTGACCATGGGGCTCCAGGCGGCCACCCACTGGGACGCCCTGCCCCATGTCTCGCACTCGGGCCGGCTCTACAACGGCCGCCCCGCGCACACCGTCACCCCGCACGGCGGCGCCGGGTTCAGCGGCATCGGCACGGTCCGGCACGTCGTCTCGCGCGGGGTGCTGCTGGACGTCGCCCGGGCCCGGGGCGCGGACCGGCTCGACGGTGGGTACGCCGTCACGCCCGAGGACCTGGACGCCGCCGAGGAACTGGCCGGTACACGGGTGCGGGCCGGTGACATCGTGCTCGTACGGACCGGACAGATCCAGGCCTTTCTGGCCGGGGACCGGCACGGCTACGCCTATCCGTCACCGGGGCTGTCGATCCGCACGCCGGAGTGGTTCCACGCGCGCGATGTGGCGGCGGTCGCCAACGACACCCTGACCTTCGAGGTGTTCCCGCCGGAGGTGGAGGATCTCTGGCTGCCCGTGCACGCCCTCCACCTCGTGGAGATGGGCATGCCACAGGGGCAGAACTGGAATCTCGAAAAGTTGTCCACAGCCTGTGGAGAAGTGGGCCGGTATGCGTTCCTGCTGACGGCGACCCCCGAGCCGTTCACCGGGGCGACCGGCTCTCCGGTGGCGCCCGTCGCCGTCCTGTAGACCGGGCCGGGCCGCCACCCGCTGAAGCTGGATGGCGGCGCCGCGCTGCTCGCCCCGAGCACGACAGCGCGCGCCGCCACCCGACTTCGGCGCTCCCGCCCCGACTCCCTGGCCCTGAAGGGAGCCGACGCCGAATCACGACTCACACTCGACGAGGGCTGCCGTCCACCGAAGCCCTCGTCGTCCCCTCACGGCGAATCGCTGAGCACAAGCGTGAGCAACCGGTCACGACGCGTCAACACCCGTTCGGAGATATGTCGCCCATGCGGCTTTTGCCGTGGGCGCGCACGGAAGCACGTCCCGGCGCATCGCCGCATCCCCCGAGGGAACCCGCCGACCCGCCGTGCATCCGTGCCCCGGCTCCGCCGCACACACCCGCGGCATGTGCCGTCGTCCTCCAGCCCGGGCAGGCGCGGCTCGCGGTCGGCGGCCTCGGCGGTCGGCGGCACTACACCGCCTCGTACGCCAGCCCCTCGAAAGCCGCCCCGCCGCCGTAGGCCGCCACGCCACCCCCGCACGACGCCGTGAGGTCGCGGGACTTCGCGCACCGGTCCAGTTCGCACCAGATGCGCTTGCCGGTGGCCTCGACGCTCCAGCCCCAGCGGTCGGCGAGCCCGTCGACGAGCGCCAGCCCCCGGCCGCCGGTCGCCTCGTCACCGGCGCACCGGGGCACGGGGGCCCGGCCGCTGCGGTCCGCGACCTCGAGACGGACCGTGGCCTCCTCCGTCACCACGTGCGGCAGTGACAGCAGCAGGAGCGCGGGACGGCCGGTGTGCACCACGGCGTTGGTGACGAGCTCGGAGACGAGCAGGATCAGCGTCTCGGCGAGGGGTTCGTCGGCCTGTATGCCGGACCCGGCCAGGCGGGAGCGGGCCCACCGCCGGGCACGCCCCACTTCTGCGGGGTCGGGCCGGATCTCCAGCTGCACTTGAAGCACCTGCACCGCTCACACCATCCGAACCGGCGGACACTTAGGCTCGCGCCTCACGAGGGCCACGATCGTAGCCATTTTCTGCATGGCCAGAACAACGGCCGGGACAAGGATCACGGAACGTGAATCCCTTGTGGGACAGCATGGTTGACGTACAGTCACGCCAACAAGCGCTTCGGGCATATTCCAGCGCGAAGGAGTACCCGTGCGGCATACTGTGCGACGCTCGCCGCGGGCAGTCGAACAGGCGGCGCCACGGGGTCGCACTGCGCTCGGAGCCACTCGCATCTGACACAAGGTACCGGAGCGGGCAATCGACTCCAGGCCGTAACGAGTCACACTGAGGACACGAGCCGGTATCAACGCTCCGTGATCCCGGTATGCCACGATCCGTGACATCTCCGGGAGCGTGTACGGCGACAGCGCAGCCAGACGGCCCGTCAGGCCGATTCGGCCGACAGAGCCGCCGCGAGAGCTTCCTCACTCTCCGTGACACCGCCCGCACGCTGGGTTCGAACCCATGCGCGTTTCAGATGCAGATGGACCTCGGACTCCCAGGTGAAGCCCATGCCGCCGTGGACCTGGAGACAGTCGCGGGCGCCGCGCACGGCGGCCTCGTCGGCGAGGATCCGGGCCGCCGCGATATCGGCCGGGTCGGCCGTGACGGCGGCCGCGTACACCGCGGCGCGGGCCGTCTCCGCCCGGACCAAGATCCCCGCGCACAGGTGCGCAACCGCCTGGAAGGCCCCGACGGGTCGACCGAACTGTTCGCGCGCCCGGGCGTGTTGCGCCGCGAGCTCGCAGACGCGGCCGGCTGTGCCGAGTTGCTCGGCGGCGGTGAGGAGGACGGCGACGGGGTCGGGGGCGGCCCGCCCGGCAGGCACCCGGTGCAGGGGCGTCAGCGGGTCGAGCGAACGCAGCGGCACGGCCCCGGTGGTGTCCCCTCGTACGACGTCCGCCTCGCCCAGCCACTCCACGAGCCCGCCGTCCACGGCCGCCACCACCGTCTCCCCGGTGGCCGCCCCCGGTACGGCACCGGCCGCGAGGTGGGTGGCGATGAGCGGCCCGGGCAGCAGCGCCCGCCCCGCCTCCTCGAACAGCAACACCGCCTCCGGCAGCCCGAGTCCGACCCCACCGTCCGCCTCCGGCGTCCGCAGCGCGAAGAACCCGAGGTCGCCGAGGGCCCGCCACAACGCCCGGTCGAGCCGCGGCGACCCGGCCGTTCGACGGGCCCCCGCGGCGCCCCCGGCCGCCTCGGCACCGCGTACTGGCCGGCCACCGGCCCCGGCACGGCCCATCCGTTCGCCACCGACCCCGGACCCACCCGCCCGCTCCCGGGCCGGCGCGGAACCACCCGCCCGCTCCCCGGCCTGCGCGGAACCACTCACCCCGCCTCCGCCCTTCCCGGAACGGAGCGTTCCGTCACCGCCGTCTTCGGAAGAGCCGGCCCCCACCCCACGACGGCCCATCCCCTCACCCTCCGTACCGCCCGCCACCCCGGCAGCGCGAACGGCCGCCCGCAGCGCGTCCGCGTCGAAGCGCCGGGCCAGCGCCTCGCGCAACCCGTCCCGCAGGGCCCGCTGGTCGTCCGTCAGGCGGAACCGCACGGCGCCTCACCGTCCCTTCGGCAGGCCGAGGATGCGCTCGGCGATGATGCTGTGCTGCACCTGCGAGGTGCCGGCCGCGATGGTGTACGACAGGGAGCTCAGTCGTTCGAGGGCCCAGGGCCGGTCCAGGTCCAGGCAGTCGGGGCCCAGCACCTGCGCGGCGGCGTCGTAGAGCTCCTGGCGGGCGTGCGAGTAACGGAGCTTGAAGACCGAACCACCGGCGCCCGGTACCCCGCCCGCCGCCTCCGCCGCGCTGACGTTCCACTGGGTGAGCCGCCACAGCGCCCGGAACTCGGCGTCGAGTCTGCCCAGCCGGCGCCTGAGGGCCGGGTCGTCCCACCGGCCGTTCTCGCGGGCCTCGACGGCCAGTTCGCCCAGCACGCGCCGGCAGGCGACGACCTCGCCGGCGAAGGCCGTGCCCCGCTCGAAGGACAGCGTCACCATGGTCACGCGCCAGCCGTCGTTCTCGTCCCCGACCCGGTTCGCCACCGGCACCCGCACCTCGTCGAGGAACACCTCGGCGAACTCGGCCGACCCGGCGAGCGTGCGCAGCGGCCGTACGGTGACGCCGGGCGCGTCCATGGGCAGGGCGAGCCAGGTGATGCCCCGGTGCTTGGGCGCCTGGGGGTCGGTGCGGACCAACAGCTCGCACCAGTCGGCGACTTCCGCGTGGGAGGTCCAGATCTTGGAGCCGGTCACCACGTAGGCGTCGCCGTCGCGCCGTGCGCGCGTGCGCAGGGCCGCGAGGTCGGATCCGGCGCCCGGTTCGCTGAAGCCCTGGCACCAGACCTCCTCGCCGCGCAGGATCGGCGGCAGCCAGCGTGCCCGCTGGTCCGCCGTGCCCTCGGCGGCGATGGTCGGGCCGGCGTGCAGCAGGCCCACGAAGTTGGCACCCACGTAGGGCGCGCCCGCCCTCTCGGTCTCCTCCAGGAAGATCAGCCGCAGGGTCGGGGAGGCGTCCCAGACGTCGGCGTATCCGGCGTCATGGAGCCGGCGCTGCCAGCCGAGGTCGTAGGCCCGCCGCCCCGGCCAGTCGTCGGGCGACGGCTTGGGCGGGAGGGCGGGGAGCACCCTCGCGAGCCACTCCCGCAGCCGGGCCCGGAAGTCCTCCTCCTCGGGCGTGTACGACAGGTCCATCGGCGGGCCTCAGCGGTCCCGGTCCAGGTCGAGGTCGAGCATCCGGATGGCGTTGCCCCGCATCAGCTTGTACACCGTCTCGTCGTCGAGGCCCTTGACGTGGTCGAGGGCGACCTCCTTGGTGTGCGGGAAGGTCGAGTCGACGTGCGGGTAGTCGGTCTCGAAGGTGGCGTTGTCCCGGCCGACCACGTCCAGCGAGGCCACCCCGTGCTTGTCGCGGAAGAAGCAGCAGAACATCTGCCGGTAGTAGTACGTCGACGGCGGCTCGGGGATCGTCTCGCGCACCCCGCCCCAGGCACGGTGCTCCTCCCACACGTCGTCGGCGCGCTCCAGGGCGTACGGGACCCAGCCCATCTGCCCTTCGGAGTAGGCAAGTTTGAGGCGCGGGAAGCGCACCAGGACCCCGCTGAAGAGGAAGTCCATCATCGAGGCCATGGCGTTGTTGAAGCTGAGGGAGGCCTGGACGGCGGGCGGGGCGTCCGGTGAGGCGGCGGGCATCTGGGAGCTGCTGCCGATGTGCATGTTGACGACCGTCCCGGTCTCCTGGCAGACCGCGAAGAACGGGTCCCAGTAGCCGGAGTGGATGGACGGCAGCCCGAGGTGGGTGGGGATCTCGGAGAAGGTCACGGCCTTCACCCCGCGGGCGGCGTTGCGGCGGATCTCCTCGACGGCCAGGCCGACGTCCCACAGCGGGATCAGGCACAGCGGGATGAGCCGCCCGCCGCTGTCGCCGCACCACTCCTCGACCATCCAGTCGTTGTAGGCGCGCACACAGGCGAGGGCGACCTCCTTGTCGTGCGCCTCGGCGAAGGTCTGCCCGCAGAAGCGGGGGAAGGACGGGAAGCAGAGGGACGCCTCGACATGGTTGAGGTCCATGTCCTCCAGACGGGCCTTCGGGTCCCAGCAGCCGCGTCGCATCTCCTCGCGGGTGATGCCCTCCAGGGTCATCTGGTCGCGGTCGAAGCCGACGGCGGCGATGTTGCGCTTGTACGGGAACTTCAGGTCCTCGTAGATCCACCAGTCGGTGGGCTGGCCGTCCGGGTCCATGGTGATCCGGTACTTGCCTCCGATGTAGGCGAGTTCACCGATCCCGGCGGTCAGCGCCCTGGGACCGCGCTCGCGGTACCTGGCCGGCAGCCAGGTGTCGAAGAGGTGGGCGGGCTCGATCACGTGGTCGTCGACGCTGATGATGCGGGGCAGTTCGGTCGCCATGGGTCCCCTCCGCCGGACGGTACTTATCTGATGCAGCGTCAGATAGCATCCCACCTGACGACCCGTCAGCCAAGCAGCGCGCCATGGAGCAGGGGGCAGCCGTGAACGACACCCCGCACGCCCTGAGTTCGTCCCGCACCCTGTGGGAGCTGGTCGCCCGTCGTGCCGCCCGCACGCCCGACCGGCCGCTCTTCCTCCAGGACGACCGGACGCTGACCTTCGGGGCTCTGCACACCCGTGCCGAGCGGGTCGCGGCCGGGCTGTACGGCATGGGCGTACGCCCCGGCACGGTGGTCGCCTGGCAGCTGCCCACCCGCGTCGAGACGGCCGTGCTGTCCTTCGCCCTGGCCCGGCTCGGCGCCGTGCAGACCCCGGTGATCCCCTTCCACCGGGACCGCGAGGTCGGCTTCGTGCTGCGCGAGTCGAGGGCCGAGTTCTTCGCGGTGCCGGGCACCTGGCGCGGCTTCGACCACACGGAGATGGCCCGGCGGCTCGGCGCCAAGGGCGTCTTCCAGGCCTACGACGACCTGCCCGACGGTGATCCGTCCGTGCTGCCGCCCCCGCCCTCCGACGGCACCGCCGTCCGCTGGATCTACTGGACGTCCGGCACGACCTCCGACCCCAAGGGCGTGCTGCACACGGACCGTTCCCTGCTCGCGGGCGGCTCCTGCCTGGCGCACGCACTGCGCCCCTCGGCGCGGGACGTGGGTTCGATCGCCTTCCCCTACGCCCACATCGGCGGGCCCGACTACACGGTGATGCTGCTGCTCTACGGCTTCCCGGCGGTGCTGTTCGAGCAGTTCGCGCTGCCGGAGGCGCTGGCGGCGTACCGCGCGCACGGGGTGACCATGGCGGGCGGGTCGACGGCGTTCTACTCGATGTTCCTGGCGGAGCAGCGCAAGCGGCCGGATGAGCCCGTGGTGCCGTCGCTGCGGCTGCTGGCGGGCGGCGGGGCGCCCAAGCCGCCGGAGCTGTACCACGCCGTCGTGCGCGAGATGGGGGTGCAACTCACCCACGGGTACGGCATGACCGAGGTGCCGATGATCACCATGGGGACTCCCGACGACGGCCCCGAGCTGCTGGCGACGACGGAGGGGCGTCCGCCGCGGGGCATGGAGATCCGGATCGTGGACGGGGAGGTGCGGTTGCGCGGGGAGGCGGTGTGCCGCGGGTACCTGGATCCGGGGCAGACGGCGGAGGCCTTCGACGAGGACGGGTTCCTGCGCACCGGTGACCTCGGGCGGCTCACGGAGACCGGGCACCTGGTCCTCACCGGCCGGTTGAAGGACGTGATCATCCGCAAGGGCGAGAACATCTCGGCCCAGGAGATCGAGGACCTGCTGCACCGGCATCCGGCGGTCGGGGACGTGGCGGTGATCGGCCTGCCGGACGCGGCGCGCGGCGAGTTGGTGTGCGCGGTGGTGGAACAGCCGCCGGGGGCCGAGGCCTTGGCGCTCGCGGACGTCACCGCCTTCCTGCGCACCGAGGGACTGTCGGTGCACAAGCTGCCGGAGCGGCTGGAGGTGGTGGACGCCCTTCCGCGGGGCGAGACCCTGCGGAAGGTGCTGAAGTACAAGCTCCGCGAGCGCTACTCGGGTACGTGACCCGCTGCGGGCAGGCTCTTCGGGGGCGCGGGGACCTGCGCGAGCGACCACGGACGGCCCGCAGACGGCCGTCCGTGAACGCCCCCTGCGGCGAAGGGCGCCGACATCCCACGGCGCGGACGCGTGTCCCTACTCGGGCACGGTGAAGTAGCGGGCGAAGGCCGGGACGACCTCGGACTCGCCGACCTTGCCGTCGCCGTCCTCGTCGAGCGCCGCGGCGGCCGGGCCAGCGAGGTCCTCGGGGACGCCGAGGCACTTCAGGACGCGGCCGGCCTCCTCGGTCGTCGCGGCGCCGTCACCGTCGGTGTCGGCGACGTCCAGGGCCGCGTGCAGGAAGGGGCGGGCGATCTCGGCGAACCGGTCGGGGTTGTCACGCAGGCGCTTGACCGCGCCGTTGACGAACTCCTGGCGCGTGATGCGCTGGTCGCCGTCGCGGTCCGCCATCCCGGCCATGCCCTGCCAGAAGGCCTCGGCGCCGCTGTACAGGGCCTGCCCCTTGTCGGAGCGGGCCGTCACGGCGAACTCCGTGAGCAGCGCCTTGACCGCGCCGTAGAAGTCCTCGCGGTCGATGTAGCCGTTGCCGTCCTGGTCGAAGGTGGCGAACCGGGCGGCGATCCTGCGCTCGTACTCGCTGCTGACCATGTCTTCTTCAGGCCGCCTTACGTCTGGTGGGGTGCGTCTCGTTCGGAGCGTACGACGGAGGGCGCCGTTCGGGCGCGGGAAAACGTCACTTGTGCCAAGACCGGGGGAATTCCGGGACAACGGCGTGTCGGAACGGCAACACTCGGTCTACCGTGCGTCGTCGGAGCGTCACGCGGACAGGGGTTCGCCCTCGTCGCCGAGGGCCGCGTCCACGTCGCCGTACACGTCGAACAGCCTGCGCACGCCCAGCGCGCCGAGGACCCGGTTGACATGGGAGCCGTCCGCCGCGCCGCGGGCGGGCAGCACGAGGCGCAGCCGGCCCTGGCAGGAGCGGATCAGCCGGCGGGCCGCGATGAGCACGCCGACGCCGCTGGAGTCGCAGAAGAACACCTCGGACAGATCCAGGACGAGACAGTGGTGTCCCTCGGCCACCACGTCGTGCACGCGCTGACGCAGCACCGGTGACGTCACCAGATCCAGTTCGCCGGACACCTGGAGCACGGCCCATTCGCCCTGCTCACCGCCGGTCACTTTGAAGGTCACCACCACGCCCTTCGATCGCCAAACCGGAAGCAGACCCTACGCTTCCTTGCAGCGCGGCTGCCCAGCGGCCGTTCCCTGAAACACAACCCGAAAAACGGATCCCCCGCGGAAGAGGCTTGTTTTAGTCGGCTTCGATCCTGTTCGATCCTCTTCAGTCAGGTCTGATCCTAGGGTCGTGGGGTAGGCGCGAGTCCAAAGGCAACCGGTGGCCCTCTACCACCTACGGCCGGTCAGGGGGCGCACATTGCCACAAAGGGGCGTGCGTCACCGGACGTGCCGACTACATTCGAGGAGACGTCGGGCACAGGCTGGACAGAGCACGGGCGCGGGACACGAGCGGGGGGTGAGGGGGCCGCATGGCGAAAAAGGACGTACCGCCTCGCTGGGACCGCAAGATGCAGCAGCGGCTCGCCCGCGGGGAGGCCGCCGCCCTCGGTGAGCTCTACGACCGGTTCGCCTCCCTCGTGCACGGCCTCGCCCACCGCGTCCTCGGCGACGAGCGCGCCGCCGACGGCATCACCCGCGAGGTCTTCGTCCACGTCTGGGAACACCCCGACTCCTACGACCCCCGGCAGGGCCCGCTGCGCACCTGGGTCGCCACGCTGACGCACCGGCTCGCCGTGCAGCGGCTGCGCGCCACCGAGACCGCCGCCCTCGCCCGCGAAGGCTCCGGCACCACCGAGGAACTGGAGCACAAGGTGCGCCGCGCCTCGGTCGCCGCCCGCGCCGACTACATCGTGCAGTCCATGCCCGTCCCGCTGCGCTCGGCCCTGGAGCGGGCCTACTTCCAGCGCCGCGACTACCGCCAGACCGCCGCCGACCTCGGCATCACCGAGGACGAGGCCCGCCGCCGCCTGCGTCTGGGCCTGCAACTGCTCTCCACCGCCCACGACACCGAGGCGCCGGGCGCACCGCCCGGGTACGGGGGTGCGGTGTGAACGGGCCGGACCGGTTCGAGGCGTACGACGGCGACGACGGGGAGAACGACCACGAGGGGAACGGCAACACCCGGGACGAAAGCGGCATTCGGGATGAAGGCGGCGAGAGCGGGCACGGTACCGGCACCCCCTCGGGCCCTGGCAGGTCAGACCGGCCGGAGGGACCGGGCGGGGCGGACGGGTCCGGGTCCGGTGACGCCCCGGAGCGCGGGCGCCCGCCGCGAATCCCCCTCCCCCGGGCCTCCGTCGAGGACAGCGGGCTGCCGCTGCCCGCGCCGGCGGACCCCGGCGACACGGCACCGTTGCCCGCCCCGCCCGTCTTCGAGCACCCCGTGCTGAAGGCGCTGCTCGGCGCCTGGGCGCTGGCCGCGTGCTCGGCCGAGGAGGCCACGGCCGTCGAGGAGCACCTCGGCGAGTGCGGCTCCTGCGCCGACGAGGCCCGGCGGCTGCGCGAGGCGGTCGGGTTGCTGCAACGCCCCGAGAGCCTCGACCTGGACCCGGGGCTGCGCACCCGCGTCCTGGGCACCTGCCTGGAGCGGCGCCCGCCGCGCATCCCGGTACCGGACTGGGCCGCCGCCTACGACGCCGAGACCGCGCGCCTGGACGCCCTGCTGCAGGACTTCGGCGACGCCGAGTGGCACGCGCCGGTACGGCTGCGCTGGTTCCGGTCCGACGAGCCGACGAGCCGCCGCACCACCGTCGCCGGGGTCATCGCGCACCTGCTCGGCGTCGACGGCCTGGTGGCGGTGGCGCTCGGCCTGGACGACCCGCTGGGCGACGTCCCGTCCCGGCAGCCGACGCCGGCGGCCCGCACCGAGGCCCTCTGGCGCGCCTCCCACTTCCCGCCGACCCGGTTCGTCCGCGCCCCCTGGCGCGAGCAGAGCCACAACCTCGTGCGCACGGTGTCCTTCACGGGCGGCGGCGCCGGGAAGATGCCGGTGTCGTACGGCGACTTCGAGCTGCCCCTGCACGACGCGATGCTCGACCGCGCCTTCGAGTGCTGGGTGCACGCGGAGGACATCGCCGACGCGGTCGACTACCCCTACGACCCGCCCTCACCGCGCCACCTGCACCGCATGATCGACCTCGCGGCCCGGATGCTGCCGACGGCCCTGGCACACCGCCGCCGGGTCGGCCTCGCGCCCCCCGCCCACCACCGGCATCTGGTCGCGGCGGGCGAACCGGGCCGCAGCCTCCGGCTGGAGATCGAGGGCTCGGGCGGCGGCGAGTGGCTGATCCCGCTGGACTCCCCCGCGGCGAAGGGCTCCGCCGAGCACGAGGTGGCCCACGTGGCCCTGGACGGCGTCGAGTTCTGCCGCCTGGCCGCCGGCCACGTCCCTCCGCAGGAGGCGGCGGCAGGCCAGGTGGGAGACAGAGAGGCGATCAGAGACGTCCTGTTCGCGGCCGCCTCACTGAGCAGGATGTAGACCCGACCTCAGGGGCGCGCCCCCAGGGGCGCGGGGCTCTGTCTGATCTGCGGCTCCGCCGCGTGGGCGCGAACGACCACTCACAACCCGCACCCGCCGCCGAACCGAACGACCCGAGCTCCTAGGCGAAGATCACAGTCCGCCGCCCATTGAGCAGAATCCTCCGCTCGGCATGCCACTTCACGCCCCGCGCCAGCGCCTGGCACTCCACATCACGCCCGATCGCGACAAGCCCCTCGGGCGTCACGTCGTGCCCGACCCGCTCGACCTCCTGCTCGATGATCGGCCCCTCGTCGAGATCAGCCGTCACATAGTGCGCGGTGGCCCCGATCAGCTTCACACCCCGCGCATGAGCCTGGTGATACGGCTTCGCGCCCTTGAAGCTCGGCAGGAACGAGTGGTGGATGTTGATGATCCGCCCGGACAGCGCCTTGCAGAGGTCGTCCGACAGCACCTGCATGTACCGGGCGAGCACGACCAGTTCGACATCCTCCTCGCGCACGATGTCGAGCAGCCGCCCCTCCGCCTCGGACTTCGTGTCCTTCGTGACCGGAATGTGGTGGAAGGGGATGTTGTACGACTTCACCAGCTCGGCGAAGTCCGTGTGGTTCGACACCACTCCGGCGATCTCCACCGGCAGTGCCCCGGTCCGCGCCCGGAACAGCAGGTCGTTCAGGCAGTGCCCGAACTTGCTGACCATGAGCAGGATGCGCATCTTCTGGTCGGCCCGGTTGATCTGCCAGTCCATCTGGAAGGAGTCACCGATCGCCGCGAAGCTGGCCCGCAGCTTCTCCACGGTCACCGGGGCGTCCGCGGAGAAGTGGACCCGCATGAAGAACAGTCCCGTGTCGTGGTCACCGAACTGCTGGCTGTCCTCGATGTTGCAACCGGTCATGAACAGATAGCTCGACACGGCGTGCACGATGCCTTTCCTGTCCGGGCAGGAAAGGGTGAGGACGTACTGGTCGGCCGGGACCGCGGCGCTGGAGGACTGCTCGTTCATGCAGGACAGGTTCCCACAAGGAACGACACCCCCGGCAATCGTCCCGCAGGGCGGACCGCACCGCGAAGGCGCTAGGCGGACCTGGTCATGATCCGCAGCACTTCCAGGCTGCGCGGCGCCGCGTCCGGTTCCTCGCCGTCACTCGTCGCGAGCTGCACATGCGCGTCCCGGGCCGCCTGGACCGCCTCCGGCCACGCCTCGTGCTCGAGGTACGCGGCGACCGGCGCGTCCGGCCCGACCTGGTGCATGATCCGCAGCACCCGCAGCACGGCGCTGTCGACCAGGGCGGCCTCCTGCGCGTCGCGGAAGATCGTGCCGACGTACTTCTCGGCGGACCAGTGGTCCAGCCAGGTGTCCTCGACCAGCCGGTACACCGCGTCGGTCACGTCGCCGAAGCCGTCCGCACCGGCCAGCCAGACGTCCCGCTGGAACCCGGGATCGGAGAGCATGTGCAGCGCCGAGCGCACGTTGCTGCGCCAGCGCCACCACGGCATGTCGTTGACAGGCATGCCGCCCATGGTGGATGAGCGACGGCCACGACGGGAAGAGTTCTCCGAAGCTTGCACGGTCATCGATCGTACGTTCCCCTCCACATCGGTTACATCAGCCCCCGTAATTCACCGGCGCGTCACCAAGTGTTGACCCGAGATCACTCACGGGTTAGCCGTGTGACGGAATCGTGCGGACCCATGACCGGCAGGCGACGCACCCGCAGCACATTCCTCCCCGGCCACCTCACCCGCCACGCCAGAACCGGCGTCCTCTCCGCGGGCGCGGCGGTCGCGTGCGCGTCCCTCCTCGCCGGATGCGGGGTCGTCCCCGGCACCACGGGGGATGTCGGGGACGACACCATCACCGTGATGACCTGGGCCCCGCAGGACACCAAGGCCACGAACAAGCCCGGCATGCCCGCCTTCGCCCAGGCCTACGCCCGTTGGATCAACGCCGCGGGCGGGATCAACGGCCGCAAGCTCAACGTACTGACCTGCAACGACCACAACGACAGCGTGGACGCCGCGAAGTGCGCCCGGCGGGCCGCCAAGGAGAACGCGGTCGCGGTCGTCGGATCCTACAGCCAGTACGCGGACTCCTTCTTCCCGTCGCTGGAGGGGGCCGGCATCCCCTACATCGGCGGCTACGGCATCACCAACGCCGAGTTCACCAGCCCGCTGTCCTACCCCGTCAACGGCGGCCAGCCCGCGCTGCTCGCCGGTCTCGGCAGCGCACTCGCCGGTTGCGGGCCCGTCGCGCTGATCCGGCCCGACACCATCGCGGGCGACCAGCTGCCCCCGCTGCTCGACTCCGGGCTGAAGGCCGGCGGGCACCGCGCCTCGACCGACCAGCGGGCGGCGGAGGACGCCACCGAGTACGACGGCCAGGCCGAGCGGGCGCTGAGCACGACGACCCGCGGCGCGGTGGACGACGGGTGCGTGGTGCCCGCGCTGGGGGACCGCAACGGCACCTTCATGGACTCCTTCCGGCGGGCCCGCGAGGACTACCCCGAGGTGCGGACGGCCACCGTGCTGGGCAGCGTCGACCAGACGGTGATCGACGCGACCGGCGGCGCGTCGGGGCCCTACGAGGGCTCGTACATCACCGGCTGGTACCCGGTGGCGAGCGATCCGCGCTGGGACGGCATGAAGCGGGTGATCCGGGAGCAGGCCTTCGGCGACAACCGCATCGACCCCGCGGACGCCGGAGTGCAGACCACGTGGATCGCCTACACCGTGTTCCGGCAGATCGTCGAGTCGCTCGGGGACGGCGAGGTGAGCGCCGACACGGTGGCGGAGGCCCTGGACGACGGCCTGGAGGTCGGCACGGGCGGGCTCACGCCGACGCTGCGCTGGCGGTTCCAGGACAAGCTCGCCGCCGTGGGCTTCCCGCGCCTGGTCAACGCGAACGTGACCCTTCAGGTGGTGCGGGACGGGCGGCTGGTGTCGGCGCGCAAGGGCTTCGTCGACACGACGAAGACGCTGCAGGACGCCGACGTGAACTACTGAGCGTCCGCGCCCGTCGGTTCATCCCGCCCGTGTGAGTCCACGGCCCGGCCGGGCCGTCCCGTCACAGCTGGGTCGGCTGGCGCTCGGTCAGGCCGTACTTCTTCGCGATCCCGTTCCACAGCCCGGCCGCCTTGGCCTTCTCGGTGCTGGCGACGCCGCTGGCCCGGTTGCCGGCCTGGGTCTGGTTCGTGGCGCGGGCCTGGCCCTTCTTGCAGCCCTTCTTGCCGGCGGTCTGGTCGGCCCAGGCCGCGTAGTGGTTGTCGGCCGAGGCGGAGGCCTGCCAGGCCTTGGTGAGGGCGGTGGTCAGCGCGGCGTGGTCGGGCAGCTGGTCGACCTCGAGGCCGGAGAGCCGGGTGACCAGCTGGTTGCGCTGCTTGGCCGCGTCGCGCAGGTCCTTGGCGGCCTTGGGGAGGTTGTCGCAGCCCTTGACGTCGGCGACCGCGTTGATCACGGTGCTGCGGCTGTTGCCGCTGTCGGCGAGCAGCTTGTCCAGCTCGACCGCCTGGGCCCGGGCGGGGTCGGCGGACGGGGAGGCGGAGCCGTCCGTCGCGGGTGCGGAGGCGGCCACGGTCTTCTTGTCGCCGCTGTCGTCGTCACCGCCGCCTCCGCCGGCGGCGAGCAGCGCGCCCGCGCCGACGCCGAGCACGGCGATGCCGATGCCGACGGCGGCGATGACGGGCACGCGCGAGCCGGTACCGCCGCGGCGCGACCGGCCGCCGCCGGCGGGCGGGGCGTGGGAGGGCTGGGGAGCGCCGTACGAGCCCTGGGGCTGCGGCTGGGGCTGCTCGACCCGGGGCATCTGCTGGGTGGCCCCGGCCGGGCTCTCGGCGCCCTGGTCGCTGCGGAAGAGGTTGTCGAACTCGGCGGGCGGCTGCTTGTCCCCGCCGGGTACCGGCGGTATGTACTGCGTCGCCTCGGCGTCCGGGTGCGCGGCGCGCGGCAGCGGTCCGGCTCCCGCCCCGGTGCGGGGCCCGGTCCCGAGGAACCGCGTCGCCTCGGGGTCCTCCCCCGCGGGCCTCTCGGGCGGCAGGGCCCCCGGGGTCACCGGGGGTATGTACTGGGTCGCGCCCTCGTCGCCGGTCGGCGCGACGGGCGGCAGATACTGCGTGGCCGCGGCGGCCGCGTCCCCCGTGACGGGCGGTATGTACTGAGTGGCCCCCTCGTCGGCGGCCGGGGGCAAGGGGGCACCTCCGGCGGGCCCGTAACCGGCCGAGGCCGGCGGCAGCCCACCGCCGTACGCACCGGAAGCCGGCGGCAGGCCGCGCCCGTACGCATCGGCACCCGGCTGCTGCTGGGCGCTCCCGGCTGCGGCGCCGTAGCCACCGGCGGCCGGACCCTGGGGGTACCCGTATCCGGAGCCTCCCTGCGGCTGGCCGCCCCCGGCGTCACCGGACCCGGGCGCGCCGGACCCCGGCTGCTGCTGGGCACGCCCGGCTGCGGCGCCGTAGCCACCGGCGGCCGGACCCTGGGGGTACCCGTATCCGGAGCCTCCCTGCGGCTGGCCGCCCCCGGCGTCACCGGACCCGGGCGCGCCGGACCCCGGCTGCTGCTGAGCACTCCCGGCTGCGGCACCGTAGGCACCGGCGGCCGGACCCTGCGGATACCCATACCCGGAACCACCCTGCGAGGGCTGGCCGCCGGCGTCACTCGACCCGTACGCATCGGCACCTGGTTGCTGCGGGGCGCTCCCGGCTGCGGCGCCATAGGCACCGGCGGCCGGACCCTGGGGGTACCCGTATCCGGAGCCTCCCTGCGGCTGGCCGCCCCCGGCGTGGGGTCCGTACCCGGCGGCGGAGTGCTGCGGCTGCCCGGCCGCGGGGAGGCCGGAACCCTCCGGAGGCAGCGGGGCCGCACCGGGGTTGCCGTACGGGTCGTACCCGGTGGCGCCCGCGGGCGGGCGGCCCGTGCCGTACGGGTCGGGGTGCGCGGGTGTGCCGGCGTAGGGGCCCGGGGGCTGGGTGCCCTCCGGGGGGAGCGCTCCCGAGGGCGGTGCGTCCCACGCGGGCTGCTCCGGCGTGCTCCACTGCTCGGGCTGCGACTGCCAGGTCTGGCCCGGCGCGGGCGGGTTCTGCTGCCGGTCGGGGCCCCACGGCTGGCCCCAGGTCTGGCCCTCCGCGGGGGCCGAGGCCTGCGGCCCGGCCGACGACGGCGGGGCGGGCCGGCGGCCGGGGGCGTCAGCGGGTCCGCCCGTCATGCCCGGCAGCAGGGGTTCGCCACCGTCCGAGGGCAGCACGATGCCTTCGCGCGCGGGGCGCGCCGAGGGCTCCTCGCCCTGTCCACTCTGCGTCACCGGGACTCCTACTAATGGGGGACCTTGTGAATCGTCGGGTCACGCTACCGGGTCCCCAGAGCCCCGTGCCACGCAGCACAGGGCGCGACCTCATGCCCTGTGAGCGCGGTAACACCACCGGTTCACGGCGCGCTGTTCATGTCACCTCCCGCGCGCCGAGCCGCCGTTTCCCGCACGTTCACGCATCCGCAGACCTCGTGTTCACGCCGCCGCCTGCAGGTCGAGCCGCGCCCCGAACTCCCTTACCACCGCCTCGTCCCGGTACGGCTCCAGCCGCTGCTGGAAGTCCTCCAGGTACTCGGCGCCCCGGCCGGAGCGCAGTCCCTCCAGCAGCTCCACGGCCTTCATGCCTGTGGCGCACGCCTCTTCGATCTCGCGCTGCTGCACCTGCGCCGTGGCCAAGAGCACATATCCGATGGCCCGGCGGCGCGCCCGCGTCTCGGGATGCCCGGCCAGCGACTCCTGCGCGCACCGGGCCGCCGCCTCGGCCTGCCCGAGGTCCCGGTGGCAGTGCGCCAACTCGTCGGCCAGATACGCCTCGTCGAAGTGCGCGATCCACACCGGGTCGTCCCCGGCGGCCGGGTCGGCCGCCTCCAGGGCGCTCACCGCGCGCCCTGCCGAGGACTGGGCGGCGCGCACGTCGCCCATGAGGGCGTGCCCGCGCGCCTCCGCCGCCAGGAACATCGACTCCGCCCGCGGCGACACGCGCCCCCGCGCCCCCTCCTGCGCCGCCCGCGCCAACTGCGCGATCTCCCGCGGGTTTCCGAGCTGCGCGGCGAGATGGCTCATGGAAGCGGCGAGGACGTATCCGCCGTAGCCCCGGTCCCCGGCGGCCTGCGCCAGGCGCAGCGCCTGGATGTAGTAGCGCTGGGCCAGGCCGGGTTGCCCCGTGTCGACGGCCATGTACCCGGCGAGCTCCGTCAGCCGGGCCACCGCGGCGAACAGGTCCCGCCCGACCGCCTCCCGGTAGGACCCGGCCAGCAGCCCCGAGACCACGCTGTTGAGGTAGTGCACGACGACCGGCCGCACATGCCCGCTGCCGTACTGGTGGTCGAGGTCCACCAGCGCCTGCGTCATGGCCTGGACCGCCTGCACGTCGGACTGCCCCACCCGCGGCCCCGCCGAGCGCGACACCTGTGCGTCGGGCGAGGAGATCAGCCAGTCGCGGCTGGGCTCGACCAGCGCGGACGCGGCGACGGAGGAGCCGGACAGGAAGTCCCGCCGCCCCACGTCGCTGCGCCACAGCTCGCAGACCTGCTCGATGGCCCCCAGTACCGTCGGCGAGAACTGCAGGCCCACGCCCGAGGCGAGGTTCTTGCCGTTGGCCATGCCGATCTCGTCGATCGTGACCGTACGGCCGAGCTTGCGGCCCAGGGCCTCGGCGATGATCGCCGGTGCCCGGCCCCGTGGCTGCTGTCCGCGCAGCCAGCGCGCCACCGACGTCTTGTCGTAGCGCAGGTCGAGGCCGTGCTCGGCACCGCACATGTTGACCCGGCGGGCCAGGCCGGCGTTGGAGCATCCGGCTTCCTGGATGAGCGCCTGGAGCCGTTCGTTCGGCTGCCTGGCGACGAGCGGCCTTGCGGCCATGGCGTACCCCCTGTGGCTGCGGTGCCTGCCCACGCACCGAGTTGACGTGTCTTCCGCGGCCGAACCCCTCACGTCCCAGCGACAAGATCCGGCCGTGAAGATCAATGCCCCGCCGACCAAGCGAAAATGCGAGGCATGTGAGGAATGCCGGGGTAACGGCTGTTGCCGGCCCCACTCGTGGCTACCCAGCTCCGGCCACGGTTCCTCCTGCGCGCCCCCGCACATGCACCCATGCGCCCCGGGAACAGGGGCGATGCTCTCCCCCGCGCACGCGGGCGGGCGTAACCCCTGGTGACGACCAGAGTTGTGTTCATCGTGGAAGAGACGATCGCCGGCACCGAAGCCGCTCAGATCCCGAAGCAGCGCGGGGAATCGCTGCTGGAGACCGCTGTTCGCTACGCCGAGGAGCGCCACTGGGACGTGTTCCCCGGCACCTGGCTGGAAGCCGTCGACGGGAGTCAGCGCTGCTCCTGCGGTGACGCGGCGTGTCCGGCGCCGGGGTCGCACCCGGCGCGTCCGGACTGGGCGACGCAGGCGACGGGCAGTGCGACGGTCGCGCGGCGGATGTGGCAGAAGCAGCCGACCGCGTCGATCCTGCTGCCGACGGGGCGGACGTTCGACGCGATCTCCGTGCCGGAGACGGCGGGGTTCCTCGCGCTGGCGCGGATGGAGCGGATGGAGCTGACGCTCGGGCCGGTGACGCTCACGCCGGATCGGCGGATGGAGTTCTTCGTGCTGCCGGGGGCCGGGGTGAAGGTGCCCGACCTGGTGCGGAAGCTGGGGTGGTCGGTGTCGTCGCTTGATCTGACGGTGCTGGGTGAGGGGGCGTACGTGGCTGCGCCGCCCACGCGGTTCGGATCCCGTGGGGCTGTGCAGTGGGCCTGCCGGCCGACTCCGGCCAATCGGTGGCTGCCGGATGCGGAGGAGTTGATCTCGCCGTTGGCCTATGCGTGCGGCAGGGATCGGTGAGCGCCTGATCGTCTGCGTGGTTGCCCTTTCGCGGCGAGTGCGGGTCGCCCGTGGCTGTTCGCGCAGTTCCCCGCGCCCCTGAGCGCGATCCCCCACCGTAGGGTGCAAGGTGACGGAGGGAGGCGCGGTGGGATCCAGCGCTGTGCGTGTGCGGGGGCTCTGGAAGCGGTTCGGGCAGCAGATCGCTGTTGCCGGGATCGATCTCGAGCTGCCCGCGGGCAAGTTCATCGGGCTCGTCGGGCCCAACGGGGCCGGGAAGACCACCACGTTGTCGATGGTGACCGGGTTGCTCCGGCCCGACCACGGGACCGTCGAGGTGGTCGGGCACGACGTGTGGCGGGACCCCGTCGAGGTGAAGGCCCGGATCGGGGTGCTGCCGGAGGGGCTGCGGCTGTTCGAGCGGCTGTCGGGGCGGGAACTGCTGGCGTACATGGGCCGGTTGCGCGGGCTGCCCGGCGCCGAGGTCGACAAGCGGGCCACGCAACTCCTCGACGTCCTCGACCTCGCCGGCGCCCAGCACAAGCTGGTCGTCGACTACTCGACGGGCATGCGCAAGAAGATCGGACTCGCCGCCGCCCTCCTCCACAATCCCGAAGTGCTGTTCCTGGACGAGCCGTTCGAGGGCGTCGACCCCGTCTCCGCGCAGACCATCCGGGGCGTCCTGGAGCGGTACACCGCCTCGGGCGCCACGGTCGTGTTCTCTTCCCACGTCATGGAGCTCGTCGAGTCGCTGTGCGACTGGGTCGCCGTCATGGCCGCCGGGCGGATCCGTGCCACCGGCACGCTCGCCGAGGTGCGCGGGGACGCACCGTCGCTCCAGCGGGCGTTCCTCGAACTCGTCGGCGCGCAGAGCCGTGACGCCGGGTCCGACCTGGACTGGCTGGGCGGCGGGTCGCGGTGAGCGCCCCCGCGATCACCCCGGTCTTCGTACGGCTGAAGCTGTCGCTGCTGCGCAACGGGCTGCGGCAGTCCGGCGGGCGGAAGGCCGCCTACATCACCTCGGCCGTCTTCGCCCTGCTCTTCGCCGCGCTCCAGCTGATCGGCCTGATCGCGCTGCGCGGGCACGCGCACGCCGAGTCGGTGGTCGTGCTGGCGGTGGCGGTGCTGGGGCTCGGCTGGGCGGTGATGCCGCTGTTCTTCCCCAGCGGTGACGAGACCCTCGACCCGACCCGGCTGGTGATGCTGCCGCTGCGGCCCCGGCCGCTGGTGCGGGCGCTGCTCACAGCCTCGCTGGTGGGCATCGGGCCGCTGTTCACGCTGTGCCTGCTGGTCGGGTCCGTGGTCGCGGTGGCCCGGGGCGGCGCGGCGTTCGCCGTCGGTGCCGTCGCCTTCGTCCTCGCGCTGCTGGTGTGCGTGGCCCTCGCGCGGGCCGTCGCCGCCGCCAACGTACGGCTGCTGACCAGCCGCAAGGGGCGGGACCTCGCGGTGCTCAGCGGGCTCGTCATCGCCATCGGGGCGCAGATCGTCAACTTCGGCGCGCAGCGGCTCGGGGCGTCCGGGCTGGGCGAGCTCGACCCGGCGGCCGAGGTGCTCCAGTGGGTGCCGCCCGCGTCGGCGATCGGGGCCGTGCACGCGGTGAGCGAGGGCTCGTACGGCACGGCCGTCGCGCAACTGGCGCTGAGCGCGGGTGCGCTGGTGGCGCTGCTCGCGCTCTGGTCGCGGCATCTGACGCGGCTGATGACCTCGCCCGACGGCTCCACCCTGCCGAGCGCCGAGTCGGCCGCGAAAGAGCGCTCGTCGACCGGGCTCGCGCGGCTGCTGCCCGCCGGCCGTACGGGCACGGTCATGGACCGCAGCCTGCGGTACGTGTGGCGCGATCCGAAGACCAAGGCCGCCTGGGTGACGTCGCTGGCCATCGGGCTGATCGTGCCGGTGTTCAACGCCTGGCAGGGCACCGGGTCGGTGTACTTCGCGTGCTTCGCCGCGGGGATGCTCGGCATCCAGATGTACAACCAGTTCGGGCAGGACACCTCGGCGTTCTGGATGGTCGCGATGACGATCTCCTCGGCGCGTGACGCCTACGTCGAACTGCGCGCCCGGGCGTACGCCCTGCTGCTGATCACCCTGCCGTACGCCACGCTCGTGACGGTTGTGACGACGGCCATGCTGGGCGACTGGCGGCGGCTGCCCGAGGCGCTGGGGCTGTCCTTCGCACTGCTCGGCGCGATGCTCGCGACCGGGGCGTGGACGTCCGCCCGCTTCCCCTACTCCATCCCGCAGGAGGGCTACAAGAACGTCGCCCCCGGGCAGACCGGGCTCGCCTGGATCTCCATCTTCGGCGGGATGATGGCGGCAGCCCTGCTCTGCGCGCCCGTCATCGCGCTCACGATCTGGCTGAACGTGAGCGCCGACGGCGACGACTGGGCGTGGCTGCTGCTGCCGGCGGGCACGGCCTACGGGGCGGTGCTCACGGCGGCGGGGCTGAAACTGGCCGCTCCGCGGACGGCCCGGCGGCTGCCGGAGATCCTGGCGGCGGTCAGCAAGGGGTGACACCGGAGCGCCGGGCACGCCCTTGGGCGCCGGGGCGGGCCGGTCGGTCCGACGGAGGCCGGAGGCGGTGAGCAAGGGCTGACACCGGCCCCGGGCGCGGGAGCCGGTGCCAGCCGCGACAGCTGTCAGCTGTCAGCTGTCGCCCAGCGAGTCCAGGAACGGTTCGATGGCGGCGCGCCAGGCCTCCGGCTGGTCGTAGTGCACCAGGTGGCCGGCGTCGGCGACCTCCGCGTACTGGCCGCGGGGCAGGACCCGGACCATCTCCTGGGCCTCGGCGCGGCCCAGCTCGCCGTCCAGGCCGCGCAGGACCAGGGCGGGGCAGCGGACCTGGGTCAGCTCCTCCCAGTGCGCGTCGTAGACCCATGTCTCGCGGGAGCGGAGCATCTGCTCCGGTTCGAAGACGGGGCGCCAGCCGTCCGGGGACTCGGCCATCACCTCGGCGTAGAACTCGCCACGGGCCGGATTGGGCCGCTCCACCCAGGGGTCGTCCTCGCCGAACCACTTGCGGACGTCGGCGAGGGTGGCGAAGGGCAGCGGCCAGGACTCGAACCACTGGCCCCACTCGCGCTGGGAGGCGGCGCCGAGCGCGGACGCCCGCATGTCGCAGATGATCAGCCCGCGCACCAGGTCGGGACGCTTGGCGGCGAGCTGCCAGGCGGTCAGCGCGCCCATGGCGTGGCCGATGAGGACGACCGGGGCGAGGCCCAGCTGCTCCAGGGCGGCCTCGGCGTCGTCGACGTAGGCGTCCCGCGTGAAGGAGCCCTGCGGGGGTTTGTCGCTGCGGCCGTGGCCGCGCTGGTCGAGGGCGACCGCGCGGTAGCGCGCGGAGAGCCAGCGGGCGGTGGACGCCCAGTGCGAGGCACGGCCCATGAGGCCGTGCAGTAACAGCACACCCGGGGAGCCCTCCGGTGCGGTGTGCCCGGCGTGCGCCCCCTGGCCGTCCTTCGCCGGATCGGTCTTGGGCGGGTCGCCGAACTCCCAGGCCGCCAGGCGTACGCCGTCCGTCCCGGTCACGTCGATGCGTCGCGCCATGTCCTGGCACCCCCCAAGCTTCGCGCGGACCACGGCTCCCTCGAGCCGTCCGGTCCTGTGAACCGTGTTCTGCCTGCTGTTCCTTCTGCCGTGCTGTGCGCCGTGTCCGTCAGTGCAAGTGTGCCGTGTGCCGCCCGCAGACTATCGAATGCACATTCGAGAATCGGGTTTCCGCGAGCAACACCCCTCGTTCGAGTGACCACTCCCGGGGATTGATCGCCGCTGCCGCGGGGAGATCTTCAGCGGGGGGCGGACCGCTCGGGGAAACCGGTCCGCAGGGAATGACCCTGAGAGCTCGGGGCTCCGGGTCAGCACAGGGGAGGACAGGCCCCGGCGCCACAGGGCGCCGGGGCCCTCCACATCTCCGCGGCACATCCTCCCGCCCCCTCCCCGGCCGGCGACATCGCTGTCGAGCCGCGGCCCAGAGCCCCTCAGGTCATATGCCTCACGCGACAGCGTCGCACGGGAAGCGTACGGACGCTGCCATTCGGCGGACTGAATCCCGGATTCGGTCCGGATCACGCCAAGAGACCACCGACGCGACAACAGCCGCACGCACAGCTGGAGTTGGCGCATGTCCCGGCGAGACAGGCGGTCGGGTCAGGGCTTGGCGACGAACACGTGGGAGGCGACGTCCGACTCCAGCTCGGCCGCCTCGCCGCCGCTGCCCACCAGCACCCCGCCCGCCGACTCGGTCACGCTCACCACCGAGCCGGGCTGCACGCCCGCCCGCCGCAGCGTGTACATCAGCTGCGCGTCCGTCTGGATCGGCTCGCCGATCCGGCGCACCACGACCGTCTTGCCCTCGGCACCCGGGTCGAGGCTGGCCAGCGACACCATGCCCTCGTCCAGGAACGGGTCCGCGCCGTCCTTCTCGCCGAGCTCCTCGAGACCCGGGATCGGGTTGCCGTACGGAGACTCCGTCGGATGCCGCAGCAGCTCCAGGACGCGGCGCTCCACGGCCTCGCTCATCACGTGCTCCCAGCGGCACGCCTCCGCGTGGACCTGCTCCCACTCCAGACCGATCACGTCGACGAGCAGACACTCGGCGAGGCGGTGCTTGCGCATCACGCGCGTGGCCAGCCGGCGGCCCTCGTCGGTCAGCTCCAGATGCCGGTCGCTGGCGACGGACACCAGGCCGTCACGCTCCATCCGCGCCACGGTCTGGCTGACGGTCGGCCCGCTCTGGTCCAGCCGCTCGGCGATACGGGCGCGCATGGGGACCACACCCTCTTCCTCCAGCTCGAGGATGGTGCGGAGATACATCTCCGTGGTGTCGATCAGTCCGGACATACGTGCCCCTCGAATGAGATCTGCCGGAGGCTGGACGGCTCACCGGCGTGTGCGCTGGCCCTGCACCCAATTCTGCCGGATACCACCGACAACCGGGCCTCGGGAGGGAAAGCCGGGGATTACCCGGCCGGGCGCAAGGGTACGGACTTTCCTTTCGGCGACTTCCCCGGGCTCGGCGCGCGGCACCCACGGCCGTATTGACACCGCACTGGTCCAGACCGCACCGTGATGCGCGACACAAGCCGCCCAGGCCAGCCCGAAGGGACCCCGTATGAGCGACCGCGCGCCGGCCGGCCAGTTCCTCGACGCCGCGATCGGCCTGCTGGAGCGGCTCCGCGACGAGGAGGCCGACAGCATCGCCGCGGCCGGCACGCTCCTCGCCGACACCGTCGCGGACGGGGGCCGCCTCTTCGCCTTCGGCGCCGGGCACTCCTCCCTCGCCGCGCAGGACCTCGTCTACCGCGCCGGCGGTCTCGCGCTGATGAACCTCCTCGTGGTGCCCGGCGTCGTCGGCGTGGACGTCATGCCCGCGCCGCTCGGCTCCGCCCTGGAACGCGTCGACGGCCTCGCGAGCGCCGTCCTCGACAGCTCCCCGCTCCGCGAGGGCGACGCCCTGCTGATCATCTCCCTGTCGGGGCGCAACGCCCTGCCCGTGGAGATGGCCATGAGCGCCCGCGCCCTGGGCGTGAAGGTCATCGGCGTGACCTCGGTGGCCTACGCCTCGCAGACCACGTCCCGGCACGCCTCCGGCACGTATCTGAAGGACCACTGCGACCTCGTCCTCGACTCGAGGATCGCGGTCGGCGACGCGGAACTCACCCACGACGACATCCCGGCCCCCTTCGCCCCCGCCTCGACGGTCGTCACCTCGGCCCTCCTCCAGGCCGTCATGGCGACGACGGCCACCACCCTCGCCGACCGCGGCGTCGAACCGCCGCTGCTGCGCTCCGGAAACGTCGACGGCGGCCACGACTGGAACACCCGGGTGATGGAGCAGTACCGCGACCGGATCTTCTACCGGCACTGAGCGGGCTGGGCGGCCGCCTCTCATTCCGGCCGACCACCCCGTCCGGTTCCCGGGCCGCAGCCGCCGCCGTCGCCGCTCGGCCGCCGGCAGGGCCCGGCCCAGCCCGGCAAACGGACAACGGCCCGCACCCCGGCTCCGGATCGACCACCCCAGCCCGGCACACAGGGGCCACGACCGGCCACCTACACCGCCCGACCGACAGCCCAGCCCGGCAAGTCGGCCCGCACCCCGGCTCCGGATCGACCACCCCAGCCCGGCACACAGGGGCCACGACCGGCCAGCTACACCGCCCGTCCGACAGCCCAGCCCGGCGGACGCGGTCCGACGCGCCTCACTCCCCGTCCGACAGCCTCGCCAGATCCAGCGACGCCGCGATCCGTACCGCCACGTCCTCCGCGTACATCGCGTCGGACCGCTCGAACGCGCTGCGGCCCGCGCCCCGCAGGAACGTCACGACCCCCAGGGTCCGGCCCCGGCTGCGCAGCACCGCGCACAGGGCGTGCACCGCGTCCGGGGGCCACTGGCGGGCCAGGGCCCACTCGCGGGCCGCCTCGGGCGGGGCCCCGCCCGCGCTTGCGCGCAGGGCTCCCACGCGCTCCACGCACTGCAGGGCCGGATGCCCCTCGGCGTAGCGGACGGGCAGGCCCGCCAGGTCGGCCAGCTTGCTCGGGCCCGGCGCGCCGGACGGCGTGGCGGCCACGCGGACCAGCCGCACGGGCCCCTCGGCCTGTGTGTCGGTGAGCGCGCCGCCGGCGACCCGGTCGATCACCGCGTGGTCCGCGAAACCGGCCAGGGCGAAGTCCAGGTGAACCGTGGCCGCCTCCGCCGGGTCCTCGCACTCGGCCGCGGCCCGCGACGCACGGTGCAGCTGCTGCATACGGAACCGCAGCAGGGACGCCTCCTGCTCGGCCTGCTTGGCCTCCGTCACGTCCTGGAACAGCCAGCCCACACCGAGCGGAACCGGTTCTTCCGCGAGCGGTGAGGCCAGCCGCAGGAAGCCGCTGCGCCAGCACCGCCGCTTCTCGCCCTCCGTCGCGCGCACGGTCACCCACACCTCGGCGGGCGCGGGCGGCGCACCCTGCGCCAGCACATGCTGCAGCGCGCTCTCCAGCTCCTCCACGCCCTGTGACAGCAGCTCACCGAGCGGCCGCCCCAGCACCGACGTACGGCCCGTGCCCAGCGCCCGGGCCGCGTGCGCGTTCACCACGGCCGGCCGCAGGTCCACGTCCACCAGCACGACACCCCAGCTGGCGTCCTCGAACAGCGCCTCGCTCAGCGCGATCGAGCGCTCCAGGTCGATCTGCGTGTGCACCTCGCTGAACGCGCAGTACACCCCCGCCGGTTTTCCGTCCGGCCCACGCACCGCGGCGGACTGCGTCCGCACGAGCACCCGCCCGCCGTCCTTGGTCAGCAGGGCGAACTCGTGCACCTGCCGCCCGGGCGCGTGCATGACGGACAGCAGCCGCCCCTCGACCTCCTCGGCGTCCGCGGTGCGCACGGCCCACCCGGCCAGACCGCGCCGGCCCACGGCCTCGTCCGCGCTCCACCCGAGGATCCGCTCGGCCTCGCGGTTCCAGTGCGTCACGACTCCGTCGGCGTCGAACGCGCACAGCGCCGCGTCCATCCCGTCCAGCAAAGCGGCAAGCAGATCCGAACCATCCGAGTTCTCCCGCTCGGGCTCGTCCGGCCCCAGCTCGTCGGTGGTCCCACTACGCCGGGAAGCACTCACCTGGACCCCCTGCAGGCTGCGTCCGCACGTCCGGCACGTCGGTTCGCTCCTTGCCATCATTCAACTGGAACGTGACCCAGCGCACACCGAGTTCCCACAACATTGAGGGAATCGTTGTACGGCGGCAATCCCCACGTCAACGCCACGGAGGCCGCCCGGCCGGACAGATCATCAGCCGATCGTCGACGTCAGTCGATCAACGGCAGGGACCCGGCGCCGCTCCCCCGCCGCGCGTACACCTCGATCTCGATCTTCATACGGGGGTCCGCCAGCCCGCACACCAACATCGTCGCGGCCGGCCGCACCTCCCCGAAGCACGCGCGCAGCACCGGCCAGCACGGCTCGAAGTCCTCCCGCTCCGGCAGCAGGTACCGCACCCGCACGACATCCGCGAAGGAACACCCGGCCTCCTTCAGCGCGGCCCCGATGTTCCGCAGACACTGCTCGGCCTGCTCCACCACGTCCTCGGAGATCGTCATGTGCGCGTAATCGAACCCGGTCGTCCCCGACACGTGTACCCAGTCCCCGTCCACGACGGCCCGGGCGTACCCGATCCGCTCCTCGAACACCGAACCGCTGAGAATCGCCTTCCGCTGCGTCATGGAGTCAAGCTCTCAAAAAAACAGTTGATCCGAGGCCGAACGGTTTTCTAGGCTCCAGGTACACGAGAGAGGAGGTGGTTCGGCAGATGTATGAGAACCGGACGCGTGAGGTGGCTGCGGGCTAGCGGCCCGTCACCACACACAGTGCGGTGCCGGACCAGCGCGTGAGCGAGCGCGCAGCCGGCCCAATCTCCAGCAGTCACCCGACCCGCGAGTCGCCGGTACGTCCGGCCGGCTCCTCCCCAGGAGGAACCAGACTCGCGGGTCGTCTGCGTTTTTCCGCGGCTTTCCGGAGGGCGATGACGGTGGACTCGTGGCGTGACGACCGGATCGGGAGTGCCCTGCGGGGTGAGAACCCGGCCGTGATGCGGCGGCTGGGCTCGGGGTTCGCGGTGATCGGGGACGTGCAGTTCCTGCCCGGCTACTCGGTGCTGCTGACCGATGATCCCGCGGTGCAGCGATTGTCCGAGCTGCCGCGGAGCGGGCGGCTGGCGTTCCTGGCCGACATGGACCGGCTGGGGGAAGCCGTCGAGCGGGCCTGCCGGCGGATGGATCCGGGATTCCGGAGGGTGAATCTGGAGATCCTCGGGAACGCCGACGGGTTCCTGCACGCGCATGTGTGGCCACGCTACGACTGGGAGCCCGAGGAGCTCGTGCGGCTGCCCGTGTGGCTCTATCCGCGACAGCGGTGGAGCGAGGAGCGGGACGCGCTCGGGCCCCGGCACGACCGGCTGCGGGAGGTCATCGGGGAGGAACTGGACCGGCTCGCGGGGTGAGCATGCGGACGGCCTCACCCGGAGGTGGGTGAGGCCGGGTGGGGTGGGTCGGTCAGTGGGCGATGTCCTCGTAACCCTCGATCTCCCGGGGGTTGCGGGTGCCCGGGCCGACGTAGCGGGCCGAGGGGCGGACCAGGCGGCCCGTGCGCTTCTGCTCCAGGATGTGGGCGGACCAGCCGGCGGTGCGGGCGCAGGTGAACATGGACGTGAACATGTGGGCCGGGACCTCGGCGAAGTCCAGGACGATGGCCGCCCAGAACTCGACGTTCGTGGCGAGGACGCGGTCGGGGCGGCGGGCGTGGAGTTCCGCGAGGGCCGCCTTCTCCAGGGCCTCGGCGACCTCGAAGCGGGGGGCTCCCAGCTCGCGGGCCGTGCGGCGCAGGACCCTCGCCCTCGGGTCCTCGGCGCGGTAGACACGGTGGCCGAAGCCCATGAGGCGTTCGCCCTTGTCGAGGGCGTTCCTGACGTAGGCCTCCGCGTCGCCCGTGCGCTCGATCTCCTCGATCATGCCGAGGACGCGCGAGGGGGCGCCGCCGTGCAGCGGGCCGGACATCGCACCCACGGCGCCGGAGAGCGCCGCCGCCACGTCCGCGCCGGTCGAGGCGATGACCCGCGCCGTGAACGTGGACGCGTTCATGCCGTGCTCCGCGGCGCTCGTCCAGTAGGCGTCCACCGCCGCGACGTGCTTGGGGTCCGGCTCGCCGCGCCAGCGGATCATGAAGCGCTCCACGACGGACTGCGCCCTGTCGATCTCCCGCTGCGGAACCATGGGCAAGCCCTGGCCGCGGGCGGACTGGGCGACGTAGGAGAGCGCCATGACGGCCGCCCGGGCCAGGTCCGCGCGGGCCTGCTCGGCGTCGATGTCGAGGAGGGGCTTGAGGCCCCAGACGGGCGCGAGCATGGCCAGGGCGGACTGGACGTCCACGCGGATGTCGCCGGAGTGCACGGGGATGGGGAACGGCTCGGCGGGCGGCAGCCCGGGGTTGAATGCGCCGTCGACGAGCAGACCCCAGACGTTGCCGAAGGAGACGTGGCCGACCAGGTCCTCGATGTCGACGCCCCGGTACCGGAGTGCGCCGCCCTCCTTGTCCGGTTCGGCGATCTCCGTCTCGAACGCGACGACTCCCTCGAGCCCGGGTACGAAGTCGGACATCAGGCGGCTCCTCGTGATGGAAGTGACAGATGGTGTGATGTGGGGTGGGGCGAACGAACCATGTGTCAGTCAGCTTGCGAAGCGGGCGGCCGTCCGGAGGATCCACGGTCGTCTGCGCGACTCGCGGTCCTGGCCGGTCTCCCCTGTGATGCCCCGAACGGCCGGCGGTCACCCAACCGATACGGCACCGAAACGATATCCCCGAGTGCCACGTTTGGGGAGGGTTCACGGCACTCAGTGCCACGCAGTGACGAAGGACACCGTCCGTACGGCAAGATGACCGGGTGACCGACCGCGACGACGTCTCATTCGACCTGGCCTCGATGCGCAAGCAGTACCGGGCCGAGGGGCTCTCCGAGACCGAGCTGGCCGCCTCGCCCGTCGAGCAGTTCGCGCGCTGGTTCAAGCAGGCCGCCACGGACGGCGGGCTGTTCGAGCCGAACGCCATGATCGTCTCGACGGCGGACGCCGAGGGGCGGACGAGCGCCCGTACGGTGCTGCTGAAGCACTTCGACGAGCAGGGCTTCGTCTTCTACACGAACTACGACTCCCGCAAGGCCCGTGACCTGGCGGAGAACCCGTACGTCTCGCTGCTGTTCCCCTGGCACCCGATGGCCCGGCAGGTCATCGTGACCGGGGTCGCCCGGCGCACGGGCCGGGACGAGACGGCCGCGTACTTCCGGACCCGGCCGCACGGCTCACAGCTGGGGGCATGGGCCAGTGCCCAGTCGTCGGTGATCTCCACCCGGGCCGACATCGACGCGGCGTACGCGGAGCTGGCGGCCCGCTACCCGGAGGGCGAGCAGGTGCCGGTGCCGCCGCACTGGGGTGGTTTCCGGGTGGCCCCGCAGACGGTGGAGTTCTGGCAGGGCCGCGAGAACCGGCTGCACGACCGGTTGCGGTACGTGGAGCAGGCCGACGGCAGCTGGCGGGTGGAGCGGCTCAGTCCGTGAGGCTCAGATGCCGATGAGCCGGACTCGGTCGCCGCACAGCCGCGCCATGTCGTCGACGTCGGACGTCAGCACGGCCACTGGGCCCGGCTGCCGCAGTGCCACCTCGGCGACGGTCGCGTCGATCGCGTACTTGTGGCCGCGCAGCCCGGCGGCCTTCAGCAGTTCCGCGGACGCTTTCGCGGCGCCCTCGGTCACCGGCTCGACCTTGACGCGGGAGAGCGCCCACTGCAGACGGGGCATGTTCACGCGCGCATGACTGACTTCCACGATGGTGTTGGCGCCGATGACGAAATCGGCGCCCATGGCGTGGAGAACCTGGAACATCGCCAGGATCTTGCGATCCTGGGCGATCCAGGCGGAGAGCCCCTGAGAGTCCAGGACAACCGTCTCGACGTGCTCCATCACGCCGCGCTCGCCGATCCGCCGGCATCCGCAGTGCCGAAGATCCTGGAGCGGGCCTCGGCCAGCTCCTCCTCGGTGAACGCCCCGTGCTCCTCCTGGTGACGCATCAGGTCGGCGCCGAGCAACTGATGCCGCAGCTGGCGTGCCACCGCCTCGGCGACGTAGCCGGAGACGTTGTCGGTGAGCTTCCTGAGTTCGGCGACCTGGTCTGTCGGCAGTGTCACCGTGATGCGCGTCGTGTCCGCCATGCTTCGAGCATACCGCGGTATGCACACTCCGCGTCCGTGCTGCCGCCAGCCCCTCAGCCCAGCGTCTCCTCCAGCAGTCCCGCCCACTGCGCGACCACCCGTTCCCGGCGGGCCGCGTCGTCCGTGAGGAGGTTGGCGAGGCCCAGGCCGCGGGCCATGTCGAGGAGGCCCTGGACGGTTTCGCGGACGCCGGGGACGGATTCGTCGGCGGACAGCAGGTCGACGGCTATGCGGTGGGTCTCGCGGCCGACGCGGGATTCGAGTTCGGTGACGCGGGGCCGGAGCTGCTCCTCGTTGGAGGCGGCGACCCAGAGGTGGAGGGCGGCGCGGAACAGGGGCCCGGTGTAGAGGTCGACCAGGGCGGCGACGACGGCGTGGCGGTCGCCGGCCGCGCCGTCGGGGAACAGGGCGCGCAGGGCCGTGGAGCGTTCCTCGGCGACGTACTCGACGGCCGCCGTGAAGAGGTCCTCGCGGGTCGGGAAGTGGTGCTGGGCGGCGCCGCGGGAGACGCCGGCGCGTTCGGCGACCACGGAGACGGTGGACCCCGCCCAGCCGTGTTCGGCGAGGCAGGACACGGCGGCTTCGAGGAGCCGCTGCCGGGTGGCCCGGCTGCGGTCCTGCTTGGGGACTCTCTCCGCACGGTCGACCGTGCTCACACCACCCATGCCGGATCCCGTCGTTCGAGGAAGGCCGTCATCCCCTCGCGGGCCTGCGGGGAGGAGAACAGCCGGGCCGAGAGCGCGGTCAGGTCGGCGGCGTCCCGGTCGAAGGCTTCCAGCACCCTAGCCGTGAGCAGCCGTTTCGTCTCGGCCAGGGCGTCGGGGGCGGATCTGCGCAGGCCTTCGAGGATGGGGTCGAGGGCCTTGTCGACATCGTCCGCACAGGTGGTGAGCAGGCCCGTTGCCACGGCCTCGGAGCCTGCGAAGCGTTCGCCGGTGAGGTAGTAGCGGGCGAGGGGGCGGGGGTCGGTGCGGGGCAGGATCGGCAGGGAGATCACGGCCGGGGCGACGCCGATGCGGACCTCCGTGAAGGCGAAGGTGGCGTCCGTGGCGGCCGCCGCGATGTCGCAGGCGGCCAGGAGGCCGAGGCCGCCCGCGCGGACGTGGCCGGTGACCCGGGCGACGACCGGCTTGGGGAGTTCGATGATCTGCCGCACCAGGGCCACCAGAGCCTCGGGCCGGGGAGGGTCCTTGAGGTCGGCGCCGGCGCTGAACGTGTTGCCGGTGTGGGTGAGGACGATCGCCCGGACGCCGGTGTCCTTGCCGGCGTCGGTGAGCGCGTCGGAAAGTTCGCCTACGAGGGCCGCCGACAAGGCGTTGCGGTTGTGCGGCGAGTCGAGGGACAGGGTCTCCACGGCACGCGCGCGGGTACGGGCGATCAGCGTCATGCGCTCTCCCTGAGCTGTCGGCGGAGGATCTTGCCGGAGGCCGCTCGGGGGACGCCGACGATGAAGGTGACGTGGCGGATCCGCTTGTAGGGGGCCACGCGCTCGGCGACGTACATCATGATCTCCGCCTCGGTGAGCTCCCCGGCGGACGGCTGGCGGACCACGTAGGCGTGCGGGACCTCGTTGCCGTCGGCGTCGTACCTGCCGATGACGGCGGCGTCGGCGACGCCCGGGTGGGTGAGGAGCAGGGCCTCCAGCTCGGCGGGCGCCACCTGGAAGCCCTTGTACTTGATGAGTTCCTTGACGCGGTCGACGACGAACAGCCAGCCGTCGTCGTCCACATGACCCACGTCGCCGGTGTGCAGCCAGCCCTCGGGGTCGATCATCGCGGTGGTGGCGTCGGGGCGGCCGAGATAGCCCTTCATGATCTGGGGGCCTCGGATGAGGATCTCGCCGGATGCGCCGGACGGGAGGTCCTTGCCGGGGTCGTCGAGGGAGACGACGCGCATCTCGGTGCCGGCGATGAGCTTGCCGACGGTGCCGGGCGGGGCGTCGTTCATGGCGTCCAGGGGGACGACGTGCGTGCCGGGTGACAGTTCGGTCATGCCGTAGGCCTGGCCGACGGGCGGCAGGCCGAGACGCTGGGAGCAGGCGGCCGCGAGGCGGGCGTCCAGGGGTGCGGCGGCGCTGATGATGTACCGCAGGGACGACAGGTCGTACTGGGCGACGGCCGGGTGCTTGGCGAGGGCCAGGACGATCGGCGGGGCCACGTACAGGGCCGTGATGCGGTGGTTCTGGATGGCTGCGAGGAACTGCTCCAGGTCGAAGCGGGGCAGGACGACGACGGTGGCGCCCTGCCGCAGGGGCGCGTTCATCAGGGCGGTGAGGCCGTAGATGTGGAAGAAGGGCAGGACCGCCAGGACGCGGTCTCCCGGGCCGGCCGGGACCGCCGGGTGGAGCTGGGCGAGGTTGGTGGCGATCTGCCGGTGCGTGAGCATCACGCCCTTGGGGATGCCGGTGGTCCCGGAGGAGTACGGCAGCGCCGCGACGTCCTCGGCCGGGTCGATGGCGATCTGCGGCTCGGGGGCCGCGGAGGCGAGCATGTCGATCAGGGAACGGTGGCCGCTCGCGCTGTCGCACACGAATATCTCGCCTATGCCGCCCGCGAGTTCGGCGGCCCGGCGGGCGACGTCCAGCAGCGGTGACACGGTGACGATCCAGCGGGCTCCCGAGTCGCGCAGTTGCTTGGCGAACTCGTCGGCGGTGGCGAGCGGGTGCACGGTGGTGACGGTGGCACCCGCGCGCGTGGCCGCGTAGAAGGCGGTCGGAAAGGCGATGGTGTTGGGGCTGTGCAGGGCGAGCACGTCGCCCTTGCGGACACCGGCCTCGGCGAGGGCGGCGGCGACGCGCCGGTGGAACCGGTCCACCTGCTCGTACGAGAGGGTGGTGCCGTCGGTGCCGTCGATCAGGGCAGGGGTGTCGCCGAACTCGGCGGCCCGGGCCAGGACCGCGTCGTGGATGGGCAGGTCGACGGGCGGGACGTCTGCGTACTCGCTGCGGAACATGGCGGGTTCCTCCTCGCGGCGCGGGCCGTCTCAGTACGACTTGGGCAGGCCCAGGGTCTGGTGGGAGACGTAGTTGAGAATCATCTCCCGGCTCACCGGGGCGATACGAGCCACGCGCGCGGCCGTTATGAGCCGGGCCAGGCCGTACTCGCGGGTGAGGCCGTTGCCGCCGAGGGTGTGCACGGCCTGGTCGACCGCCTTCACACAGGCCTCCCCGGCCGCGTACTTGGCCATGTTGGCGGCCTCTCCGGCGCCCATGTCGTCGCCCGCGTCGTAGAGGGCGGCGGCCTTCTGCATCATCAGGCGGGCGAGTTCGAGGTCGATGTGCGCCTGGGCCAGAGGGTGGGCGATGGCCTGGTGGGCGCCGATGGGGGTGTTCCAGACGGTGCGGTCGCGGGCGTACTCGATGGCCTTGGCGAGGGCGTGGCGGCCCATGCCGATCGCGAAGGCGGCGGTCATGACGCGTTCGGGGTTGAGGCCGGCGAAGAGCTGGAGGAGTCCCGCGTCCTCGTCGCCGACCAGGGCGTCGGCGGGCAGCCGCACGTCGTCCAGGACCAGTTCGAACTGCTTCTCCGCGGCGTTCAGTTCCATGTCGATGGGGCGGCGGGTGAAGCCGGGGGTGTCGCGCGGGACGATGAACAGGCAGGGCTTGAGGCGGCCGGTGCGGGCGTCTTCGGTGCGGCCGACGATGAGGGTCGCGTCGGCGATGTCCACGCCGGAGACGAAGACCTTGCGGCCGGTGAGGAGCCAGTCGCCGGTGTCCTGGTCGCGGCGGGCCGTGGTGGTGATGCGGTGGCTGTTGGAGCCGGCGTCGGGTTCGGTGATGCCGAAGGCCATGAGGCGGGTGCCGTCGGCCAGGGCGGGCAGCCAGTGTTGCTTCTGGCCTTCCGTGCCGAAGCGGGCGATCACCGTGCCGCAGATGGCCGGGGAGACGATCATCATCAGCAGGGGGCAGCCCGCGGCGCCGAGTTCTTCGAGGACGAGGGAGAGTTCGGTGATGCCGCCGCCTCCACCGCCGTAGGCCTCCGGCAGGTTGACGCTGATGTAGCCCAGTTCGGCGGCCTCGGACCAGAGGTCAGGGGTGCTGAAGTCACGGCCGTGGCGTTTGCCCAGGGCGGAGACTGCTTCTCGAAGGGCCTTGTGGTCTTCGGTGTCCATGGGTCGTCCTTTCGGGTGCGGGAGCGTTGTGGCTTGTCGCGCAGTTCCCCGCGCCCCTAAGGGGTCTCTTTCACCACCGCCAGGAGCGTGCCCGGGTCCACCTGTTGGCCGGATACAGCGTGCAGCTCGCTCAGCGTTCCCGTCACCGGGGCGGTGATCTTGTGCTGCATCTTCATCGCCTCCAGCCAGAGGAGGGGGTCTCCCTCCTTCACGGCCGTCCCTACGGCGAGGCCGTCCGCCACTCGGACGACGGTGCCCGGCATGGGGGCCAGGAGGGAGCCTGGGGCGTGCTGGGTGGTGGGGTCGGGGAAGCGGGGCAGGGCGGTCAGGGCCGTGGTGTTGACGTAGACCTGGTCGCCGTAGCGGGAGACCTCGAAGCGGCGCTCCACCCCGTCCACGTCGAGGATCACGAGAGCCGCGTCGGCGTGCACCACCCGCACCCCGTCCGCCTCCTGGCCTTCCCTGCCGTGCCGGTAGCGGGCCTCGTACTCCTCGCCCGCCATCAGGTACCGCTTGGTCTGCGGCTGGGAGGGGACGTTGCGCCAGCCGCCGAAGCGGGAGCGGCCGTGGGCGTCGGCGAGGGCGGCGGCGAGCGGGGCGTGCGGGTCGGGGGCCGGTTCGGTCAGTTGGGGCAGGTGGCGGTCGTAGAAGCCGGTGTCCATGCGGGCCGCGGTGAACTCGGGGTGGCGCAGGGAGCGGACCAGGAGGTCGCGGTTGGTGACGGGGCCGTGGATCACCGCGCGGTCGAGGGCGGCGGCCAGTTTGCGGATCGCCTCGGCGCGGGTGGGGGCGTGGGCGACGACCTTGGCGAGCAGGGGGTCGTAGTGGACGCCGATGTCGTCGCCGTCCGCGTAACCGGTGTCCAGGCGCACGGCGTCGGGGACGGCGAGGCGGTGCAGTCGACCGGTCTGCGGTGCCCAGCCCCTGGCCGGGTCCTCGGCGTAGAGGCGGGCCTCGACGGCGTGTCCTCGCGCGCGTGGGGGGTCGTCCGCGAGGGCGTGGCCCTCGGCGACACGGATCTGCTCGGCGACGAGATCGACCCCGAACACCGCCTCCGTCACGGGGTGTTCCACCTGGAGGCGGGTGTTCATCTCCAGGAAGTGCGCCCGCTCGCCCGCGACGAGGAACTCCACGGTTCCGGCGCCGACGTACCCCACCGCGCGGGCGGCCCGTACGGCGAGGGCGCGGACCTCCCCGTCGAGTGCGGCGGACAGTCCGGGCGCCGGGGCCTCCTCGATCACCTTCTGGTGACGGCGCTGGAGGGAGCAGTCGCGGGTGCCGAGCGCCCACACCGTGCCGTGCGTGTCGGCGAGCACCTGCACCTCGACGTGCCGGCCGCCCTCCACGTACGGCTCGACGAACACCTCGCCGTCGCCGAAGGCACTCTCGGCCTCGGCGCGGGCAGCGGCCAACTCGGCGTCCAGGTCCGCCAGGTGCCGCACGACGCGCATGCCGCGGCCGCCGCCGCCCGCCGCCGCCTTCACCAGCACCGGCAGATCGGCCTCGGTGACCTCCCGCAGGGGCTCGATGCCCAGCAGCTCCTTGGCGCGCGTCTTGGACGCCATCGCCTCGATCGCCTCCGGGGGCGGCCCGATCCACACCAGGCCGGCATCCCGGACGGCCCGCGCGAAGCCGGCGTTCTCGGAGAGGAAGCCGTAACCGGGGTGCACGGCGTCCGCGCCGGCGGCGACGGCGGCCTTCATGATCAGGTCGCCGCGCAGATAGGTGTCGGCGGGCGCCGACCCCGGCAGCCGTACGGCGGTGTCGGCCACGCGCGCGTGGAGGGCGTGCGCGTCGGCGTCCGAGTGCACGGCGACCGTCCGGATTCCCGCCTCCCGGCAGGTGCGGACGACGCGGCAGGCGATCTCGCCCCGGTTCGCGACAAGTACTGAAGTGATCATGGGCCTCACATCCGGAAGACGCCGAAGCCGCCGCGGGCGCCCTCGTAGGGGGCGGTGTGGATCGCGGACAGGCACAGGCCGAGGACGGTGCGGGTGTCGCGCGGGTCGATGACGCCGTCGTCGTAGAGCCGCCCGGACAGGAACATCGGCAGCGACTCGGACTCGATCTGCTGCTCGACCATGGCGCGCAGCGCGGCGTCCGCATCGTCGTCGTAGGGCTGCCCCTTCGCGGCGGCCGACTGGCGGGCGACGATCGACAGCACTCCGGCGAGCTGCTGCGGGCCCATGACGGCGGACTTGGCGCTGGGCCAGGCGAAGAGGAAGCGGGGGTCGTAGGCGCGGCCGCACATGCCGTAGTGGCCGGCGCCGTAGGAGGCGCCCATGAGGACGGAGAGATGGGGCACGCGGCTGTTGCTGACCGCGTTGATCATCATCGCGCCGTGTTTGATGATGCCGCCCTGCTCGTACTCCTTGCCGACCATGTAGCCGGTGGTGTTGTGCAGGAAGAGCAGGGGGATGTCGCGCTGGTTGGCGAGCTGGATGAACTGGGCGGCCTTCTGGGACTCCTCGCTGAACAGCACCCCCCGGGCGTTGGCGAGGATGCCGACCGGGTAGCCGTGCAGGGCGGCCCAGCCGGTGGTCAGGCTCGTCCCGTACAGCGGTTTGAACTCGTCGAAGTCGGAGGCGTCGACGATCCGGGCGATGATTTCGCGCGGGTCGAAGGGGCTCTTGAGGTCGCCGGGGACGATGCCCAGCAGCTCCTCCGGGTCGTACTCGGGCGCTTCCGCGGGCCCCGGATCCTCGTACGCCTTGCGGTGGTTGAGGCGGGCGACCACGCGGCGGGTCTGCCGGAGCGCGTCCGGCTCGTCGACGGCGAAGTAGTCGGCGAGGCCCGAGGTGCGGGCGTGCATCTCGGCGCCGCCCAGGGACTCGTCGTCGCTCTCCTCCCCGGTCGCCATCTTCACCAGCGGCGGGCCGCCGAGGAACACCTTCGCCCGCTCCTTGACCATGATCACGTGGTCGGACATGCCAGGGATGTAGGCGCCGCCCGCGGTGGAGTTGCCGAAGACGACCGCGACGGTCGGGATCCCGGCGGCGGACAGCCGGGTGAGGTCGCGGAAGATGGCGCCGCCGGGGATGAAGATCTCCTTCTGGGACGGCAGGTCGGCGCCGCCGGACTCCACCAGGCTGATGCAGGGCAGCCGGTTGGCGAGCGCGATGTCGTTGGCGCGCAGGGCCTTCTTCAGCGACCAGGGGTTGCTCGCTCCGCCGCGCACGGTCGGGTCGTTGGCGGTGATCAGGCACTCCACGCCCTCCACCACCCCGATCCCGGTGACGAGGGACGCGCCGACGGTGTGGTCGCTGCCCCAAGCGGCCAGGGGGGACAGCTCCAGGAAGGGCGTGTCGGGGTCGAGGAGCAGCTCGATGCGCTCACGGGCGAGGAGCTTGCCGCGCTTCCGATGCCGCGCGACGTACTTCTCGCCGCCGCCCGCGAGGGCCTTGGCGTGCTCGGCGTCGAGTGCGGCGAGCTTGGCGAGCATCTCCTCGCGGTTGGCCCGGTGCTCGGCGCCGGTGGGGTCGAGCGCGGAGGTCAGGACGGTCAAAGCAGGGCCTCCGGTATCTCCAGGTGGCGGGAGCGCAGCCATTCGCCGAGGGCCTTGGCCTGCGGATCGAAGCGGTGTTGCGCGGCGACGCCGGCGCCGAGGATCCCCTCGACGACGAAGTTGAGGGCGCGCAGGTTCGGCAGCACGTGCCGTACGACGGTCAGTTCGCGGCTTTCGGGGATCAGCTCCCGGAACCGGTCGACGGTCAGCTCGTGCGCGAGCCACCGCCAGGCGTCGTCCGTGCGCGCCCACACTCCGACGTTGGCGTTGCCGCCCTTGTCCCCGCTGCGGGCTCCCGCGACGAGCCCGAGAGGGGCGCGCCGGGTGGGCCCGGGCTCCGGCGGCTCCGGCAGGGGCGGCTGCGGCACCGCGTCGAGTACGGCCGTGTCCTGGGCCGGTGGCACGGGGATCCGGCGCCCGTCGTGGAGGACGGCCACATGGTCGACAGAACCATGGGGGACGTACACATCCTCGAAGACCCCATAGGGCGAGCCTTTTCCGGGTGGGGCCAGCACATGGAAGCCGGGGTAACTGGCCAGCGCCAGCTCCACGGCCGCCCCGCTCAGCGCCCGCCCCACGGCCCCCTGGTCGGGGTCCCGTACGACGAGCCGCAGCAACGCGCTCGCCGTCTCCTCGGTCGGGGCGTCGGCGCGGTCGGTGCGGGCCAGCTCCCAGCGCGCGTCGGCGACCTTGCCGAGGGCCGGTTCCAGCTGGTCCCGCACCAGGGCGGCCTTGGCCTCGATGTCGAGGCCGGTGAGCACGAAGACGACCTCGTTGCGGAAGCCGCCGAGCCGGTTGAGCCCGACCTTGAGGGTGGGCGGCGGCGCCTCCCCGCGCACGCCCTCGATCCGCACCCGGTCGGGCCCGTCCTGGCTCAGCCGTACGGTGTCCAGCCGGGCGGTGACGTCGGGCCCCGCGTACCGGGCACCGGCCGTCTCGTACAGCAGCTGCGCGGTGACCGTGCCGACGTCGACGAAGCCGCCGGTGCCGGGGTGCTTGGTGATGACGCAGCCGCCGTCCTCGTGCAGTTCGGCGAGCGGGAAGCCGGGGCGGCGGGCGTCGCCGTCCCGGAAGAAGGCGTAGTTGCCGCCGGTGGCCTGCGCCCCGCACTCCAGGACGTGCCCGGCGACCACGGCTCCCGCGAGCCGGTCGTACTCCGTTTCGCTCCACCCGAAGTGGGCGGCGGCGGGCCCGGTGACCAGGGCCGCGTCCGTCACCCGCCCGGTGACGACGACGTCGGCGCCCGCCCGCAGGCACCGCGTGATGCCGAAGCCGCCGAGGTAGGCGTGGGCGGCGAGGGAGCCCGGGTGGGCGGCGGTGAGGTCGTCGCCCGCCACCTGGGCGACGCGTACGGGGATGCCCATCCGGTCGGCCAACCGGCGTACGGCGTCCGCGAGTCCGGCCGGGTTGAGCCCGCCCGCGTTGGTGACGATCCGGACGCCCCGCTCGTGCGCGAGCCCGAGGCACTCCTCCAACTGCCGCAGGAAGGTGCGGGCGTACCCGGCGGCGGGGTCCTTCAGGCGATCCCGGCCGAGGATCAGCATGGTCAGTTCGGCGAGGTAGTCGCCGGTGAGGACGTCGAGTTCGCCGCCGGTGAGCATTTCGCGCATCGCGTCGAAGCGGTCGCCGTAGAAGCCGGAGGCGTTGCCTATGCGGAGGGTGCGGAGGGTCACGAGGCGGACTCCTTCGGCGGGCGTCCGCCGCCCGGCGGCCCGGCGAAGGCCTGCGCGATGTCCAGCCAGCGGTCGGCGTCGGGTCCCTCGGCGCGCAGCGCGAGGTCGGTGCGATGGGCACGCTGGGTGACCAGCAGGCAGAAGTCGAGGGCGGCCCCCGTGAGGCGCTGCGCGGCGTCCTCGGGGCCGTACGTCCACAGGTCACCGGAGGGGGCGCGCAGTTCGACGCGGAAGGGGTCGGCGGGCGGGGTGAGGCCGTGCACGCCGAAGGCGAAGTCACGGGTCCGTACCCCGAGCCAGGCCACATGCCGCAGCCGGTCGGTGGGTGGGCTGACCACACCCAGGGTGTCGGCCACGTCCTGCCCGTGGGCCCAGGTCTCCATCAGCCGGGCCGTCGCCATGGAGGGGGCCGACATGGGCGGGCCGTACCAGGGGAAGCGCGCCCCGGGCTGCGCGGCCCGCAGGGCCTCCTCCAGTGCCGCGCGGCCGCCGCGCCACCGGGCGAGCAGCTCGCCGGGCGGGAGGTGCGCGCCTTCCTCGGCGCCCTCGTCGACGAAGGAGCCGGGCGCGGCGAGGGCCTTCTCGACCAGGGCGTGGAAGCCGTCGGGGTCCGTGACGGCGAGCAGGGCCGAGCGGTCCGTCCAGGCGAGATGGGCGATCTGGTGGGCCACGGTCCAGCCGGGCGCGGGGGTCGCGAGCGACCAGCGCCGCGGGGGCAACCCGGCCACGAGGCGGTCGAGTTCCTCGCTCTCCTCGCGCAGATCGTCGATCACGGACGTCGGATCGGACACGGGGCTCTCCCCTCGGGGCACGGCGGTGTGCGGGGTGTGGCGTGTGCGGGGTGTGGCGTGTGCGGGGTGGTGCGGCGTGCTGAGGAGCATGGCAGCGGCACCGGAAACAATCAAGCGTGCTTGCATGAAACTGTCGCGGTGGCCGGAAGCGTGCTCTTCGGCGGCGGGATCAATACACTCTGGCTCGCGCTCGTTCCATCGGTCACGCGTCGGGGGAGACACAAGAATGAGCACCTGGAACCCGGGCGGGCAGCCGCCGCACGGTCCGAACGGTCCGAACGGTCCGCAGCCGTATCCGCCGCAGCCGGGGCCCTATCCGCCCTCGCCCGGTCCGTACGCGCCGCCGGGAGGCGGGTATCCGCCCGGTGGGTATCCGCCCCAGGTGCCGCCGCCCGGGAGTGGCCATCCGCCCCATGTGCCCCACCCCTACATGCCCCACCCGGTGCCCCCGCCGCCGCCCGGCCCCGTAGCGCGGCTGCGGCGGCGGATCGGGCCCGTCAACACCGCGCGCCGGGTGTTCAGGCCGTCCCGGCCGGACCTCGTCGAGGACGCGTTCGTCGCCCGCATGCAGAAGATCCGCACGCTGGTGGGACTGGCGGCGGTGGTGTGGGTGTCGGTGAGCTACAAGGTCAGCAGCTCCCTGCGGGACGTCGCCGACGACCGTCTCGACCAGTCGTGGAACAGCGTGCTGGTGCTGTCGGTGACGTTCCCGGTGGTCGTGGGTGTCCTGTTGGCGCTGACCGCCCCGTCGGCCCGGCGGGACCTGCTGCGCCGGGCCGCGAAGCCGTTCGGTGCGATGGTGGCCCTGATCGCCGCGGTCTTCGTGTTCCCGCTGATGGTCCTCACCGGCTTCGTCGAGGGGCGGTTCGCCACCAGCCCGGCGATGACGGTGGTCACCTGGGTGGTCGTCGTGCTCGTCCTGGTGTGGGTGCTGCCGTTCATCGTCTGGGGCGTCGGCCTGGCGCTGCTGCACGTGTTCCGCACGGCCGACATCCACCAGACCATGCCGCCGCTGCTCGCCATGACGCTGGTGTGGGAGATGACGCTGATCGACCTGTTCACCGGGGCGTACGAGGGTGTGCCGGGGCCGGTGCGGGCGGTGTTCATGCTGGGGGCGCCGCTGTCGGTGACCGCGGTGGGGCTGTGGGAGCTGCGGCGGCTGCGGGCGCACTACGGCGTCAGCGTGCGCGGGATGCTGGTGCGCTAGCGCCTCCCCTGCGGACGGGCACCGGCTTCCGCCGTTGCCGCGGGCCCGGACCGCCGCGGCGGGTTCAGACGGCCTTGTCCGCCTCTCGCGCCGCCTCCTCCAGCCGCCGGCGATGGGTCGCCCACATGGCCCGGTCGCCCGGGGGCATGTTGTCCCTGCCCTGCGTCAGGCCCACCGACCCGTCGATGAGTTCGCGCACGATGTCGGCGTGGCCCGCGTGCCGGCTGGTGTCGGCGATCACGCGCACCAGGATGTGGTGCAACGTGGTCTCCCGGCGCTCCTCGGGCCACCAGGGCACGCGACCTGTCGCGTCGAGCGGCAGCGCCGCGATCGTGCCGTTCGCGTGCTCCCACGCCCGGCGGTAGAGCCCGGCGATGTCCTCGCGCGACTCGTCGGGGGTGGCCCACATGTCGGCGTTGGCGTCGGCGTCCCGCGTGTACCACCAGGGCGGTGGGTTCTCGTCGAAGAACGGCCGGCCGAAGGTGTCGCCGAAGTATCCGAGCTCCACCCCCGCGGTGTGCTTGACCAGCCCCAGCAGATTGGTGCCGGTCGGTGTCAGGGGGCGCCGGATGTCGTACTCCGAGAGCCCTTCGAGCTTCCACAGCAGGGCGTCGCGAGCGTCCTGGAGGTAGCGCAGGAGGTCGGCCTTGGGGTCCGATGCGGTCATGCGGGCAGTCTGGCACCCGGCACTGACAGCGAGGCCGGGCCGAACAAGGACCGCTTCCCGCGCCGGGCAGGACAGCGGCCGCTCCCCTCGCCGGGCAGGACAGCGGTCGCTTCCCGCGTCCGGCTGCTCAGCCCTCCAGGCCCGTGCTCTCCAGCGCCGCCCGCTTCTTGCGGCCGCGGCCCACCTGGGTGCGCACCGCGCCCATGCTCGCCGCGACGACGAGGGCGATCGCGGCGGCCTCGGCGGCGCTGAGGGCCTGGTCGAGGATGAGGAAGCCGGCCGTCGCGGCGATGGCCGGTTCGAGGCTCATCAGGATCGCGAAGGTGGGGGCGGGCAGGCGGCGCAGGGCGAGGAGTTCGAGGGTGTAGGGCAGCACGGAGGAGAGCAGCGCGACCGCCGCGCCCAGGCCCAGCGTCACCGGGTCGAGCAGCTTCGTCCCCGACTCGGCGATGCCGAGGGGCAGGAACAGCACCGCCCCGACGGCCATGGCCAGGGCCAGCCCGTCCGCCTGAGGGAACCGGCGGCCCGTACGGGCGCTGAAGACGATGTAGGCAGCCCACATGGCGCCGGCGCCCAGGGCGAAGGCCGCTCCTGTGGGGTCGAGCCCGCTGAAGCCTCCGCCGCCGAGGAGGAACACACCGGCGAGGGCGAGCGTCGCCCAGACGACGTTGATCGCGCGGCGGGAGGCGACGACCGAGAGGGCGAGCGGGCCGAGCACCTCGAGCGTGACCGCGGGGCCCAGCGGGATGCGCGCGACGGCCTGGTAGAAGAGGCCGTTCATCGCGGCCATGGTGATGCCGAAGACGACGACCGTGCCCCAGTCGGTGCGCGAGTGGCCGCGCAGGCGCGGGCGGCAGACCAGGAGCAGCACGACGGCCGCGACCAGCAGGCGCAGGGCCACCACCCCGAGGGCGCCCGCCCTGGGCATCAGCGTCACGGCCAGGGCGGCACCGAACTGCACGGAGATCCCGCCCGCCAGCACCAGGCCCACGGGCCCGAGGGAGCCGAGCCGGCCCGGCGCGGTGCCGTCGGGGGCCGCGGCGGTCGTGGGCTGGGGCGTGGTGACGCTGTCGGGGGTGGTCACGGGCGGTCCTGTGCTCGTCGGCGCTGGGTCGGGGCGTGTGCGTACATCGCGTACATCCGCATGCACTCCACGTACACCCCGATGTACTCGCCAGTCCAGAGTAATAGACTCGGTCAGGTGCGTAAACACCTTTCACCTCTGTCCCGGTGAGTGAGACGCGGTCAGTAGGACGCCGGATGCGCCGGGTACTCCGTGAACAGCGGCATGCGCAGTTCGCCCGTGTCCATCACCGTGCCGTTCTGCGAGCGGTGCAGCCTCGCGTACGCCCCTCCCCTGGCCAGCAGCTCGTCGTGGCGGCCGGTCTCCACGACGTGGCCGCGGTCGACCACGAGGATGCGGTCGGCGTCGGGGGCGAGGTTGAGGTCGTGGGTGATCATGAGGGTGGTGCGGCCGGCCATCAGGCGCCGCAGCGGCTTCACGATCCGGCGGGCGGCCATCGCGTCCAGCCCGGTCGTCGGCTCGTCGAGGACCAGCACCGGGGAGTCACGGAGGATCGCCCGGGCGATCGCCAGACGCTGGAGCTGCCCGCCGGACAGCCGGGCGGAGGCCGGGTCGATCCTCGTGTCGTACCCGTCGGGCAGCCGCACGATGAAGTCGTGCGCGTCGGCCGCCCGGGCCGCCTCCACCAGGGCCTGTTCGCTCGCACCGGGACGGCCGCAGGCGATGTTGGCGCGGACGGTGTCGTGCAGGACGAGGGTCTCCTGCGGCAGCAGCGTGACGTACTCGCGCAGCCGGGCGAGCGGGAAGTCGCGCAGCGGTACGCCGTCCAGCAGGACGTCTCCCGCGTCGGGGTCGTAGAAGCGGAGCAGCAGCTTCGACACCGTCGACTTGCCCGCGCCGCTGGGGCCGGTGACGATCACCAGCTCGCCGGGATGGACCGCGAGGGACACGCCCGCCAGGGCGGCCCGGTCGGCGCCCGGGTAGCGGAAGGAGACGTCCCGCATCTCGAGGTGGCCGTCGGGGCGGCCGGCGCGGGTGGGGTGGTGGGGGTCGGTGACCGACGGGCGCGCGTCCAGGATCTCGATCAGCCGCTCGGCGCCCGCGGTCGCCGCGGTGACGGTCAGACCCAGCTGCGCCAGGCCCCGCACGGGCGGATAGAGGTAGCCGAGGAAGGCCGCGAAGGCGAGCAGCTGACCCAGCGTCATCCGGCCGGTGGAGATCTCCCAGGCGCCGATGCCGATCACCGCGAGCACGCACACCGTCTCGATGACCTGCACCAGTTGCTCGTACGCCTCGTTCAGCCGGGTCGAGCGCACGGAGGCCCGGAACCAGGCGTTCGCCTCCTCCCGCAGCCGCCGCCGCTCGGCGTCCCGGCGGTCGTAGGCCTGGGTGAGGACGACGGTGCCGAGCGACTCCTCGACGACGGAGGTGATCGCCCCGTCGGCGACCCGGCCCTCGCGCGCGACGGACTTGATGGAGCCGGAGAAGCGGCGGGCGGCCAGCCAGAACAGGGGCGCGAGGACGAAGGTGGCGGCGGCGAGGTCCCAGCGCAGCCAGAGGGCGGCGGCCGCGTAGAACAGCGCGCTGAAGACCGCCGAGGCCGCTCCCACCAGGCCGGACACGACCATGGTCTCGATCGCCTCGACGTCGCCGGTCAGCCGGGACAGCAGATCGCCCTGGCGGTGCCGCTGGAAGAAGTGCGGCGGCAACTGCTGGACGTGGTCGAAGACGTGCTCGCGCAGCCGCATCACGAAGCGCTCGGTGATCCAGGCGGCCAGGGAGTTCCCGGCGTATCCGACGGCCGCCCCCGCCACCGCGACCGCCAGCCACTGCGCGGCCGGGCCCCAGAACGCGGACAGCGACCCCTCGCGCAGCGCGTGGTCGGTGAGGTCACCGAACAGGAGGATGGCCGCGGTCTCCGCTACCGCGGCCAGGACCGTGCACAGCCAGACGATCAGCAGGGGCCGGCGCAGCCCCCGGGTCAGGGGCCAGAAGCGGCGGAACGCGATGCGGGCGGGCAGCGTGGGGGTCTCGTATTCGAGCTCTTCGGATTCACAGGCTTTCTCAGTCATTTCACATTCCCCTCGGCCACCCAATGGAATCGGCAATGGAAATCGGCAATGGACCGGCAAGAGAAAAGGGACCGATGGTGCACCATCGGTCCCTTTTCTCAGCGCCGCGTCAGTTGCCGTGGCCGCGCCCGGGAATCGGCTTCGGGGCGTGGTGCTTCTTCGGCCTGGGCTTCGGCGGCGGCGGGAGCTGCTTCGACTTGGGCTTCGGGGGCAGCGGGGCAAGCTTCTTGAAGCTCATTCCAACTCCTTGGGTCATTTCCGTTCATGTGTTCCGGGAAGCGGTTCGCGTTTTCCCGACACCAATGAACGTACACGTCCCGGACCAAGGGAAGCACTAGAGAAGGCAAAGCCGCGCTGTGAACTCCCTGGGAAAAGCTGGGAGTTTCCTCAGCGGCGCGAAAGGTAAAGGTCGAACGCCTTGTAGAGGAGCCGGTTGAGCGGGTAGTCCCACTCGCCGAGGTACTCCACGGCCTCGCCGCCGGTGCCCACCTTGAAGCGGAGCAGGCCCAGCAGGTGGCTGGACTCCTCCAGGGTGTCGGTGATGCCGCGCAGGTCGTAGACGGCGGCGCCGAGTTCGTGCGCGTCGGTCATCATGCGCCACTGCACGGCGCTGCTCGGCTGGACCTCGCGGCGGCGGGCGGTGGAGGCGCCGTAGGAGTACCAGACGTGGTCGCCGACGGTCAGCATGGTGGCCGCGGCGAGCACCTCGCCGTCGTGGTAGGCGAGGTAGAGCCGCATCCGGTCGGGGTGTTCGGTGGTGAGCGCTCTCCACATGCGCTGGAAGTACGGCAGCGGGCGGGGGACGAACCGGTCCCGTTCGGCGGTCTCGCTGTACAGCTCGTGGAAGGCCGGCAGGTCCTCCAGGTCGCCGCGCACGACCTTCACCCCGGCCTTCTCCGCCTTCTTGATGTTGCGGCGCCACTGCTGGTTCAGGCCGTTGTGGATGTCCTCCAGCGACCGGCCCGCGAACGGCACCTGGAAGACGTACCGGGGCTGCCCCGCGGCGAAGCCGTCCTCGCCGGAGGCCTCGGACTGCCGCCAGCCCATGCGGCGCAGACCGTCCGCGACCTGGCCGGCGCGCGGTTCGTACGACGTCGCCTTCACGTCGCGCAGTCGCCGGGCGGCCGGGTCGGCGATCGCCGCCTTGACCGCGTCGGCGCTCCAGCGGCGCACCACGACCGGCGGGCCCATCCGCACGGCGAAGGCGCCGCGTCGTCTCAGGTGCGCGAGCATCGGCTCCAGCAGGCGGTCGAGGCCGGGCTCGTGCCAGTCGAGGAGCGGGCCCTCGGGCAGGTACGCGAGGTAGCGCGGCAGCCCGGCCACCCGCGGCCCGGGCAGGGGGCGCAGCAGCACCAGTCCCGCGCCGACGAGCTGCCCGCCGTCGTCGAACCAGCCGAGACTCTCCGCCTGCCAGTCGGGCTTCACCTCGCCCCAGGAGGGGACCTGGGTGTGGCTGGCGGAGGGGCGGGCCGTGACGAACGCGAGGTGCTCGTCACGGGTGATCGGCTGGACGCGGACGCTCATGCGCGGGCTCCTTCGAGCAGCGGCCCTCGGCGGGCGGTGACTGGTCCCGCGAGCCTAGGAGCGGCTCCGTCCCTCCCCCTGCTCAGACACTCGGGTGCGCCCGTCCCGTGGCCCGAACGCCTCACGTCCCGTCGTGCCCGGGGTCCCCGTCCAGTGCCTCGGCCAGCACCTCCGCCAGGTGCCTGCCCCGCACGCCCGCCAGCTGCTCCAGCTGGGTGCGGCAGGAGTAGCCGTCCGCCAGGACCACCGTGCCCTTCGGGGCGTCCCGTACGGACGGCAGGAGCTGCTCCTCCGCGCAGGCGGTGGACACCTCCCAGTGGCCCTTCTCGAAGCCGAAGTTGCCCGCGAGGCCGCAGCAGCCGCCGCTCAGTTCGCCGGTGAGCCGGGCCGCGTCCCGCAGCCGGCGGTCGGCGGCGTCGCCGAGCACCGCGTGCTGGTGACAGTGGGTCTGCCCGGCCACCGGCAGGTCGACGCGCGGCGGCGTCCAGCCGGGTGCGTGGCGCTCCAGCGTCTCCGCGAAGGTGAGGACCTTCGCGGCGAGCCGGGCCGCGCGCGGGTCGTCGTGCAGCAGCTCGGGGACGTCCGTGCGCAGGGCCGCGGCGCAGCTCGGCTCCAGGACGACGACCGGGGCGTCGGTCTCCAGGACCGGTTCCATCAGGTCGAGCGTGCGGCGCATGACGGCCCGGGCCCCGTCCAGCTGCCCCGTCGACACGTACGTCAGCCCGCAGCAGACCCGGCCCCGGCCGCGCAGCAGGGACAGCGGGTCGAGGGCGACCGTCCTGCCGTCGCCCACCGGTGGCTTCTCCAGGCGCAGCGTCGGCGGCAACGCCACCCGCAGCCCGGCCGCCTCCAGCACCCGCACGGCGGCCCGCCCCACGCCCGGCGAGAGATGCTCGGTGAAGGTGTCGGGCCACAGGACGACGAGCGGCCCCTGCCCGACACCGCCCGAGCCCCCACCGGCGGGCCCGCCGCCACCACTGACCTCACCCCCCACACCGGCGCCGCCGCCCCCGGCCGCACTCGGCTCGGCCCTGCGCCGCTCCCACCACCCGCTGAACGTCCGCGTCGCCAGCCGTGGGATCTTCCGCTCGGGCGCGAGACCGCCCAGCCGTTTCGCCGCCCAGGCCAGGGGCGGTACCGCGGACAGCGCGTTGACCAGCCGTGCCGTGTGCGTGCGGGACACCAGCCGCAGCCACACCGGCAACCGCCCCAGGGCGTGGTGCGCGGCGGGCCGGCGCCGGCCGGCGTAGTGCTGGTGCAGGAACTCCGCCTTGTACGTGGCCATGTCGACCCCGACCGGGCAGTCCGACCGGCAGCCCTTGCAGGACAGGCACAGGTCCAGCGCGTCCCGGACCTCCTCCGAGCGCCAGCCGTCCGTCACCACCTCACCGGCGAGCATCTCGTGCAGCAGCCGGGCACGACCGCGCGTGGAGTGCTCCTCCGCGCCCGTCGCCCGGAAGGACGGGCACATGACGCCCGAGCCGGACACCGAGGTCGTACGGCACTTGGCGACACCCACGCAGCGCCGCACCGCCGCCGAGAAGTCGCCGCCGTCCGAGGGGTAGCCGAAGGCCACGTCGACCGGCTCGCGGGGCAGGACGGAGAAGCGCAGGCCGCTGTCCAGGGGCGCGGGGCGGACGAGCATCCCGGGGTTGAGCAGGTCGTCCGGGTCCCACACGCCCTTGACCCGCTCGAACAGGCCCACCATCGCGGCGCCGTACATCCTCGGCAGCAGCTCCGCCCGCGCCTGCCCGTCCCCGTGCTCCCCGGACAGCGACCCGCCGTGGGCCACCACCAGCTCCGCGAGCTCCTCCGAGAAGCGGCGGAAGCGGGCGACGCCGGGCGCCGTCAGCAGGTCGAAGTCGATCCGGACGTGGATACAGCCGTCCCCGAAGTGCCCGTACGGCGTGCCGCGCAGCCCGTGCGCCGCCATCAGCGCCCGGAAGTCCCGCAGGTACGCCCCGAGCCGGGCGGGCGGCACCGCGCAGTCCTCCCAGCCCGGCCACGCCTCGGTCCCGTCCGGCATGCGCGTCGCCGTACCGCTCGCGTCCTCCCGGATCCGCCACAGCGCGCGCTGTCCCGCCGGGTCGGTGACCACGAGCGCGTCCAGGACGTCGGCCGCTCGCACGATCGCCTCCGCACGCGCGCGTGCCTCCCCCGCCGACCCCCCGCCGGTCTCGACGAACAGCCAGGCCCCGCCGCGCGGCAGTTCGGCCGTGGACGGCACCAGGTCCGCCGCCATGCCCTCCACCGTGAGCGGCCCGAAGGGCAGCAGCCCGGCCGCCGCCTCGGCCGCCGCGCTCTCGTCGGCGTACGCCAGCACGGCCAGCGCACACGCGCGTGGCGCCTCGACGAGACGTACGACGGCCTTTGTCAGGACGCCGAGCGTGCCCTCGGAGCCGCAGAAGGAGCGGGCCACGTCGGCGCCGTTCTCCGGCAGCAGGGCGTCCAGCGCGTAACCGGAGATGCGGCGGGGCAGCTCCGGGAAGCCGGTGCGCAGCCGGGCGAGTTCCCCCTCGGCCAGTTCTCGCAGCCCGTCCGGTGCCCCGGCCCAGTCCCGCCCGAGCCGCAGCCGCCCGCCCCGCGCGGTGACGACGTCCAGTTCCCGCACGCTGTCCGCGGTCGTCCCCCACGCCACCGAGTGCGAACCGCACGAGTTGTTGCCGATCATGCCGCCGAGCGTGCAGCGGCTGTGCGTGGACGGGTCGGGCCCGAAGCGCAGCCCGTGCGGGGCGGCGGCCTCCTGGAGCCGGTCCAGCACCAGCCCCGGCTGCACCACGGCCGTCCGCGCCTCGGGGTCCAGGGCGACCAGCCGGTTCATGTGCCGGGTGAAGTCCAGGACGACACCGGTGCCGGTGGCCTGCCCGGCGATAGAGGTGCCACCGCCGCGGGCGACAACGGGCACCTCCCGCTCCCGGCACACCGCGAGTACCGCCGCGACGTCGTCGGCGTCACGCGGAGCGACCACACCCGCCGGGACCCGCCGGTAGTTGGACGCGTCCATGGTCGTCAGCGCCCGGGACGTGATGTCGAACCCCACCTCGCCCCGGACGACGGCACGCAGCTGCGCTTCGAGATCCGTCATGCGTCCAGGATGCATCCGGCCACTGACAGTGACGGCCGGCTCAGCCCCGCCGCCGTGCGCCCCCTCCGGCTGCCGGACCCGCACCGCGACGACCGCCTCGGCCGTCCGGCCCGGCACTGCCCCGTCCACATCCCGTCTCACCCGACGGACGACGTTTCGCCCACGTTTCTGGAAACGGCTACGCTCCCCTGCGTGGCTGAGATCCAGATTCCTGCTGACATCAAGCCCGCCGACGGTCGATTCGGCGCGGGCCCCTCCAAGGTGCGGGTGGAGGCGCTGGACGCCCTCGCCGCGACCGGCACCTCTCTCATGGGCACCTCCCACCGCCAGGCTCCCGTCAAAAACCTGGTCGGCCAGGTGCGCGAGGGCATCCGTGAGCTGTTCCAGCTCCCCGACGGCTACGAGGTGATCCTCGGCAACGGCGGCTCGACCGCGTTCTGGGACGTCGCGACGCACGGCCTGATCGAGAACAAGTCGCAGCACCTGAACTTCGGCGAGTTCTCCTCGAAGTTCGCCAAGGCCGCCAAGCTGGCGCCCTGGCTGGCCGAGCCGGACGTCATCGCCTCGGACCCGGGCACCCACCCCGAGGCGGTCGCTCAGGCGGGCGTGGACGTCTACGCGTTCACCCACAACGAGACCTCGACCGGTGTCGCCATGCCGATCAAGCGCGTGGCCGGTGCCGACGAGGGTGCCCTGGTGCTCGTGGACGCCACCTCCGGCGCCGGCGGCCTGCCCGTCGACGTCAGCGAGACCGACGTCTACTACTTCGCCCCGCAGAAGTCCTTCGCCTCCGACGGCGGCCTGTGGATCGGCGTCTTCTCCCCGGCCGCGATCGAGCGCGCCGAGCGGATCCACGCGTCGGGCCGCCACGTCCCGGAGTTCTTCTCCCTGCCGACGGCGATCGACAACTCCCGCAAGAACCAGACGTACAACACCCCGGCACTGGCCACCCTCTTCCTGCTGAACCAGCAGCTGGAGTGGATCAACGGCCAGGGCGGCCTGGACTGGTCGGTCCGGCGCACCGCCACCTCCGCCCGCACGCTCTACGGCTGGGCCGAGGACATCAAGTACGCCAACCCGTTCGTCACCGACCCGGCCAAGCGCTCGCAGGTCATCGGCACGATCGACTTCACGGACGAGGTCGACGCCGCCGCCGTCGCCAAGGTGCTGCGCGCCAACGGCATCGTCGACACCGAGCCCTACCGCAAGCTCGGCCGCAACCAGCTGCGCGTCGCGATGTTCCCGGCGATCGACCCGGCGGACGTCGAGGCGCTCACGAAGTGCGTCGACTACGTGATCGAGAAGCTCTGACCTTCTCGCACCACGACTGAGTGTCGAGGGCGTCCCGCTCGTGCGGGGCGCCCTCGTCCGCGCTCAGGCCGGCGTCGAGCGTGCCACCCGGAACCCCACGTCGTCGATCCGGAACGTCGGATGGCTCCGGCGGCGCACCGAGGCGCGGCAACTCCAGTGCTCGTCGGACCAGCCGCCGCCCCGCAGCACCCGGTACGTGCCGTAGACCTCGGCGTCGTAGAGGTCCCAGCACCAGTCCCAGACGTTGCCCAGCATGTCGTACAGGCCCCAGGCGTTGGGCTGCTTGCCGCCCACGGGGTGGACGCTGTCGTCCGCGTTGCCGCGGTACCAGGCGATCTCGTCGAGCGGGCCGTAGCGGGGGCCGGTGCCGCCGGCGCGGCAGGCGTGCTCCCACTCGGCCTCGGTGGGCAGCCGGTAGCCGTCGGCGGAGGTGTCCCAGTCGGCGCTCCCGGTGCCGGGCCGCTCCTCGTACGCGGGGGTCAGGCCCTCGCGCCGGGACAGGGCGTTGCAGAACCGGATCGCGTCCCACCAGGACACGCCCTCGACGGGCAGCCGGCCGCCCCGGGCCGTGCTCGGGCGCTCGCCGGTGACCTGGGCGTACCACTCCTGCGTGACCGGGAACGCCGACATCCGGAACGACGCGACCTCCACCGCCCAACTGCGCTGCGTCCGCCGGTCGGACAGCGTGACGCGCCCCGCCGGGACGGCCACCATGTCGTTGTCCACCACACCTTCCCCCATGACCGGACACTTTAAGGGGCGCCCGGCGAATATCACCGGACGCCCCCTGTCGTCCCGTCAGGCCCGGGTCACCGAGACGCTCAGCGCCCGAACCCCAGGATCCCGCGCAGGCTGTCACCGACCGCCGCGACGGCCGGCTGCGGCGCGCTCGCCGCCTTCTGCGCCGCCGGCTGCGGCTTGGGGTCGGGGTTCTTCTTGCACACCGCGTCCGCCACACCGTTGCCGTGCGGGACCTTGCCGTTGGTGAGGTACGTCGCGAGGTGCTTGTCGAGGCAGGCGTTGCCGCTGAGCGTGATGCCGTGGTTGCCGCCGCCCTGCTCCACCACCAGGCTGGAGCCCTTCAGCAGCCGGTGCATGGTGACGCCGCCCTGGTAGGGCGTGGCCGCGTCGTCCGTCGCCTGGAACAGCAGCACCGGCGGGAGCTTGCTGTTGGCGACGTTCACCGGCTTCAGCGTCTTCGTCGGCCAGAACGCGCACGGCGCGTTGTACCAGGCGTTGTTCCACGCCATGAACGGAGCCTTCTCGTACACCGCCCAGTTGTCCTTGCGCCACTGCTTCCAGTCGCGCGGCCAGGACGCGTCACGGCACTGCACCGCGGTGTAGACGCTGTAGCCGTTGTCGCCGGAGGCGTCGATCGCCGCGATGTCGTCGTACGCCTTGACCAGCGCCGCGGTGTCGTGGTTGTTGACGTACGCCGCGAACGTCCGGGCGAGCGTGGGCCAGTAGGCGTTGTTGTAGCCGCCCGGTATGAAGATGTCCTCCAGCTCGGAGGCGCCCACCTTGCCGCCGGCCGGCTTCTTGGCCAGGGCCGCCCGCATGGCGTACCACTTGGCCTCGATCTTCTTCGGGTTCGTGCCGAGCTTGTACGTGGAGTCGTACTTGGCGATCCACGCCATGAGGGCCTTGTGGCGCTTGTCGAAGGCGTAGTCCTGCTGGATGTTGTCGTCGTACCAGACACCGGCCGGGTCGACGATCGAGTCCAGCACCAGGCGCCGCACCCGCTCGGGGAACAGCTTGGCGTAGACGGCGCCGAGGTAGGTGCCGTACGAGTAGCCGAAGTAGTTGATCTTCGATGCGCCGAGGGCCTTGCGGATCGAGTCCATGTCCTTCACGGCACTGACCGTGTCGATGTACGGCAGGACGTCCGCGTACTTGGTGCCGCAGGCCTTGGCGAAGGCCTTCGCGCGCGCCAGGTTGGCCTTCTCCAGCGCCGGGGTGCTCGGCACGGAGTCGGGGCGCACGGGGTCGAAGTGGCCCGGCTTGCAGTCCAGGGCGGGCTGGCTCTGGCCCACTCCGCGCGGGTCGAAGCCGATGACGTCGTACTGGGCGGCGACCGCCTTGGGCAGGGAGGACGCGACGAACTCGGCCAGCGACAGGCCGCTGCCGCCGGGGCCGCCGGGGTTGACCAGCAGCGGGCCCTGGGACTTCGACGCGGTGTGCGGCACGCGGGACAGCGCCAGCGTGATCTGCTTCCCTCGCGGCTTCGCGTAGTCGAGCGGCACCTTGACCGTTCCGCACTGGAGCGTCGGGGTGTCGTCCGTCCCGCACTTCTTCCAGGTGACCTTCGCCGCGGCGGTCGTCCGGGCGGTGTTCGCGGAGTGTGACGCGCTGGCGTTGGCGGGGGCGGCGGTGAGCGTCCCGGCCAGGACGACCGTGGCGCCGCACAGTACGGCTGCGCTTCTTCTCATGGAGTTCTCTCGCAACGGTGAGGGGGGTCAGGGCCCGCGAGTGACGCGGGCCGTGCCGCATCGTTTCGGAAGAGAGCACCGCGCATGTACGAATTCGAGCAAGACTTGACCAAATCGAGTCACAGCCAGCTCTCAGGAAATGCTCGGAAACGGGGTGTTCCGGCAATTCCGGACACACGGCCCGGCCGCGCGGGCCGGACAGTCGGTCAGGCCGGCCGGACAGTCGGTCAGGCTTGGCCGGACAGCCGCTCAGGCAGGCCGGACAGCGGGCGCCCGGCGAGCACCGGGCGCCCACCTCATGCCGCGCTCACGCAGCCGTGCAACTGACGCTCGGCACAGCCCCGCCCCCGGGCGCGCCGCCCAGGCCGAAGCTCGCCGAACCGCCCACCGGCACGCTCCCGTTGTGGGCCGCGTTCACCGCCGTGACGGTCGCCCCGCTCTGGGTGTGCGAGGCGTTCCACATGTTCGTGACCTTCTGGGATCCGCTCCAGGTCCAGGTCACCTTCCAGGACTTCAGTGGCACGCTCCCCGCGTTGGTCACCTTCACCTCGGCGTTGAAGCCGCCGCCCCAGTCGCTGCCGACGGTGTAGGCGGCGGTGCAGGTCGCGTTCCCGCCTCCCGGGTCACCGGGGCCGCCCGGGCCGGGGCCGCCGGCGTCGAAGCCCGGGGCCTTGACGGACGCCAGGTACCCGTCCTTCGCCGTATCGACCGTCTGCCAGTCGTCCTTCAGGATGCCACCCGTGTCACCGGAGTTGGGGTTCCAGGACCAGAACGTCCAGTGGAAGCTGTCGGCACCGTACGCCGACGTCGAGCGCAGGTATCTCACCAGCTCGGCCAGCCACTTCTGGTCCACCGACGGCTGGAGCGTCGTACCGAACTCGCCGAGCCACACCGGGGCGATGTTCTGCTTGAAGATGTAGCCCCAGTACTTGTCCCAGATCCCCGGCATGTTGGCGGGGAAGGACGGGTCCGAGAACCAGGACTGCTGCGCCACCGAGGTCGCGTAGTCGTGCGCCGAGTACACCAGCCGGTCGGGGACGTCCAGCTGGACCGGGTACTGGGCCACGCCCATGAGGTTGCCGCCCCACCAGCCGCTCACGCCGTTGTGCGACTGCACGCCCTCGACCATGATCAGCAGCTCGGGGTTGGCGGACAGCACGGCGTTGCCCGCGCGCTGGGCGGCCAGGCGCCAGTCGCGGGAGGCGTCGCCGCAGCCCCAGCAGGCCGGGTCGTGGGGCTCGTTGTGCAGGTCGATGCCGACCACGGTGGAGTTGCCCTTGTAACGCGTCGCCAGGGCCTTGAGGTTGGTGATCCACGTCGACTCGGGCACCGACGCCGTGTACCAGAGGGCCGACTGGCCCGCCGCGTCCGGGCGGTGCCGGTCCAGGACGATCTTGAGGCCGGACTGACCGGCGTAAGCGACGATTTTGTCCAGGACCTGGAGGGACGTCAGCCCGCGCAGGTCCGTGTTCTTGCCGTCGGTGTTGATGCTGTCCGGCATGGTGCCGGGCTTGAGGATGTCGTCGCTGTAGGGCATGCGGAGGGTGTTGTAGCCCAGCGACTTCATCTGGTCGATCATGCTCTTGTAGTCGCGGGCCCACAGGCCGTGGACGACGTGGTTGGCGGTCTCGAAGCCGAACCAGTTGATGCCGGCGATACGGACGGGCTGTCCGGCCGCGTCCAGGATCTGCCGGCCGCTGGTGTGCCAGTAGCCGCCGCCGGCGGACTCGGCGGCGACATCGGCCCGTGCCGACTGCACGCTCGCCAGTGGTAGCAGGAGCGCCGCGGCGACACACAGCGCTCTGCGCAGAGTGCGGAACATGGGCTGCTTCCTCTCGGGTTCCTCGTGGGTTCCTCGTGGGTCCTCTCGGGGAGGGGGAAGCACGGCACCCGGAATCGAATGGGAGCGCTCCCATCATGCCGCGCACCTCCCAGAGAACTGACGCCGCATGAGCACGTCAAGACTCTGGAAGGTGTCGCCGCCGTCGCGACCCCTATCGGCTCAGCTTCTGGAACCGCCGTACGGCCACGGAGCGCCGGACGGCCCTGACGGACGCCGAGTTCTGGCAGGCGCAGGTGCCGGCCCTGGAGAGGGCCATGGCCTCGGGCCGCTACCCGGTGATGGCGTCCCTCGCCGAGGACACCTTCGGCTCGGAGTTCGACCACTTCGAGTTCGGATTGCAGCGCATCCTGGACGGGTTGGAGGTGCTGGTGGCCCGCAGGGCCTAGAAGCACCCACCCCGCCGCGGGGCGCTAGCCCCGGCGCCTCATCCCCCGCGCCCCCAGGACGACCAGCAGCAGAACCCCCGCGGCGATCGCGCCCGTCTTGAGATTCCCCGTCAGACCGTTTCCCCCGCTCCCGGTCGCCGCCGAACTCCCGCTGCCGGAGGAGGAGTCGGAGTCCGAGCTCCCGGGGGCGTCCTGGGGCTCGACCGGGCTGTCGGCGCCCTCGGCGCCGTACATCAGCTTCTTGCCGTCCGCGGTGTACGTGACGGACTCGCCCTGCCCGAGGAACGGCACCCCGAGGCGTTCCTTCTTCTTGATCCTGCCGCCGTTCCAGTCGTACGCGATCGCGCCGAAGTAGCTGCGTACGACGAGGTGTTCGCCGTCCGGGGAGAGCGTGGCGTCGGTGGCCTCCAGGTCGGGGACCGCGGCGACCGGGCGGAAGACGTTGGAACCGGACGGGGAGAGCTCCGCCGGGCCCTCGAAGAGGTGGCCGCCCTTCTCGTCCTTGTCGACGATGTAGACGCGGCCGGTCTTCGGGTGCACGACCAGGGACTCGGCGTCCCGCGCGCCGTCGGAGTACTTCACGACGTACTGCGTGGCCTTGATCGTCTGGTCGCGCAGGTTCTTCGGCTCGGGCAGCCGGTAGATCCAGACGTACGGCCAGGTGCCGCCGAGGTTGTCGCCGATGTCGCCGACGTAGATCTGGTTGTCCGGCCCGATGGAGACGGCCTCGACGTCGCGCGGGCTGCCGACGCCGGACATGGTGATCGTGGCGACCGTCTCGCCCGTCGAGCTGTCGACGGCGTAGAGGTACGCCCCGTCGTCGCTGTCGTTGTGCGTCCAGTAGATGCCGGGGTGCTGCCGCGAGGCCGCCAGGCCGCTGGACTCGGTGATGCGCGGGTCCTTGATCGTGAACTTCTCGTCGCCGTCGGCGGCGGAGGCGGGCACGGCGAGGGCACCCGTGAGGAGGGCCGCGGCGAGAAGGGCGAACGGTCTGCGCATGCCCCAAGCCTGCCATCCGGCTCGGCGGTTCACCGGCGTAACGGATCACAGGGCCGACGGCAGGACGGGGGCGTGTCCCGGCTCACACCCCGTCGGCCGTCGAGATCGTTCATCATGAGCGGATGCTCAGGTTCATGCCCGTCGGTGACTCCATGACGATCGGGAGCACGGGCGAACACACATGGCGCTACCGGCTGTGGCAGCACCTGTGCCGTTCCTACGCCGGTCCCTGCACGCTCGTCGGCCCGCGCGAGACGCTCTACGACAAGCTCGCCGCCGCCCCGGTGTCGTACGCCTACGCCGAACCGGACTTCCCCCGGGCCCACCTGGCCGGCTGGGGCGAGGGCTGGCAGCACATGGCGCCGCTGATCGGCGACGCGGTGCGGTCCTGCCGCGCGGACGTGCTGCTGGTCTCCCTGGGCCTGATCGACCTGGGCTTCTACACGAACGCCGAGCAGACCGCCGAGAACGTCCGGGCTTTCACGGCCGAGGCCCGGGCGGCGAACCGCCGGGTGCGGATGGTGTGGCTGCCGGTCACCCCGAACGTGCGCGCCCAGTCGGACGCTGCCTTCGCCGGCGAGGTCACCCGCTTCAACGAACTCCTCGCCAAGACGGCGGCCGACCTCGACGAACCCGGCTCCCCCGTCCTCCTGGCCTCACCCCCGCCCTCGTACGACGTCGCCATCGACACCTACGACGGCACCCACCCCAACGCGAGCGGCGAGCACAAGATCGCGGCGGCCTTCGCGGCGGCGATGCACCAGGGCTGGGACCTGGCCGGGCCTTACGAGACGTAGCTCTCCTCGGTCACCGGGACAGGCGCGCCGCACGGGCCCGGAACGTCGAGCCTCGCCGTCCGGGCCGGCGCCGAGTCACACCGCGACCGACACCGCCGCCCCTCAGAACCCCACGTCGGCCGCACGAAAGCCCGGCGCCCTGCGCACTCCGCTCGCCTGCTCGTACGCATACGCGAGACGCAGCAGGGTCGGCTCGCTCCATGCCGTCCCCATGAAGGTCAGACCGACCGGCAGGCCGAAGGCGAAACCCGCGGGGACGCTGATCGCCGGGTAGCCCGCGAGAGCCGCCGGGGTGGAGGAGCCGCCGCCGTGGGCGTCGCCGCGGATCAGGTCGATCTTGGCCGGGGGGCCCGTCGTCGGCATCACCAGGGCGTCCAGGCGGTGCTCGCGCAGCACGGCGTCGATGCCCTCGGCGCGGGACAGCCGGTGGTTGGTGGCCAGGGCCTCGCGGTACTCGCGTTCGGTGAAGTCCAGCTTCTCCACGATCTCCAGGCCGTCCTGCCGTACGTAGCGCAGCTCCCGGTCGGCGTGTTCGCGGTTGAAGCCGATCAACTCGGCCAGGCTGCGCGGGTGATGACCCGGCGCGGCCGCCAGGTACCCGTTCAGCGCCCTCTTGATCTCGTACGCCTGCACCACCATCGAGCCGGGCAGGTCCTCCAGTTGCCCGGCCGTGGGGATGTCCGCCGGGTCGACGACGGTCGCTCCCGCCTTGCTCAGCACGGTGATCGCGCGCTCGGCGATCTCGTCGGCGTGCTGGTCGTAGCCGAAGTACACGGTGCGCGGCACGCCGATACGGGCGCCGCGCAGACCGTCGGGGTCCAGAAAGCGGGTGTAGTCGCGGTGCTGATGGCCGCGGCCCGCCCGGGTCGCCGGGTCCCGTTCGTCGGGGCCCACGAGCACGCCCAGCATGATCGCCGCGTCGCGGACCGTCCGCGCCATCGGGCCCACGCTGTCCTGGCTCGGCACGCCGGGGATCACCCCGCCCCGCCCGACCAGCCCCACCGTGGGTTTCACCCCGACCAGGCAGTTCGCCGAGGACGGGTCGACGATCGAGCCGTTGGTCTCGGTGCCGATGCCCGCGACACACAGATTGGCCGCGACGGCGGCGCCCGTACCGGAGCTGGACTCGTTCGGGGAACGGTCGAGCTTGTACGGGTTGCGGGTCTGGCCGCCCCGGGCGCTCCAGCCGGCGTGGTGGGTGAGGGACATGCCGCCCGCCCACTCGCTGAGGTTGGTCTTGCCGAGGATGACGGCACCGGCGTCGCGCAGCCGGGCCGCGACCGTGGCGTCCGCCGCCGGCCGCAGGCCCTCCAGGGCGAGCGAACCGGCCGTGGTGTGCATCCGGTCCGCGGTCTCCACCAGGTCCTTCAGCAGTACGGGCATGCCGTGCAGCGGCCCGCGGGCCCGCCGTCCGGCGTCGAGGCGCCGGGCCTCGCGCAGGGCGTCGGGGTTGATCTCGATCACCGAGTGGAGGAGCGGATCGAGGCGCCTGACGCGGTCGAGGTAGTAGCGGGTGAGGCGCTCGGCGTCGAGCCGCCCGTCGGACATCCGGCGACGTAACTCCGCGATGCCCAGTTCGTCCAGCTCGCCGGGGGCGGTGCCGGCCCCGGCGGACGACGCGGCGGAGGCCGAGGCCGGATCCGTGCCCAGCCAGGGCGTGGTCGCCGCGGCCGTGCCCAGTGCGAGCACGCTGCGGCGCGTGGTGGATGACGCGGGAATCCTCATGACCAGCACGGTAGGGGCCTGAGCCACGCGATTTCGCTGAGGCGGCCCACCGATCCGGGCATGCGGCGAGCCCCCGGCCGGGCCGGGGGCGGGCCCGAACTCACACACGTGGAGGAAGAGGGCTCACCCGGGTCCGTGCTTGCCTGGAGCGCACTTCAAGACGTTGGCTGGGAACCATGAAGTACACGCAGCTCGGACGCACGGGACTCAAGGTCAGCCGGCTCGTCCTCGGCACCATGAACTTCGGCCCGCAGACCGACGAGGCCGACAGCCACGCCATCATGGACGCGGCGCTGGACGCGGGCATCAACTTCTTCGACACGGCCAACGTCTACGGCTGGGGCGAGAACAAGGGCCGTACCGAAAGCATCATCGGCAACTGGTTCGCCAAGGGCGAGGGACGGCGCGACAAGGTCGTCCTCGCCACGAAGGTGTACGGCAACATGGGCGCCGACGGCCCGGCCTGGCCCAACCACGACAAGCTCTCCGCCCTCAACATCCGGCGAGCCGTGGACGCCAGCCTCAAGCGGCTCCAGACCGACCACATCGACGTCTACCAGTTCCACCACGTCGACCGGGACACCCCCTTCGACGAGATCTGGCAGGCGATCGACGTCCTGGTCCAGCAGGGCAAGATCCTCTACGTCGGATCGTCGAACTTCCCCGGCTACAAGATCGCCCAGGCCAACGAGATCGCCGCCCGGCGCGGCGGGACCATCGGCCTGGTCAGCGAGCAGTGCCTGTACAACCTCGCCGAGCGGCGCGCGGAGATGGAGGTCGTCCCGGCCGCGCGGGAGTACGGGCTGGGCGTCATCCCGTGGTCGCCGCTGCACGGCGGTCTGCTGGGCGGTGTCCTCAAGAAGGAGGTCGAGGGCGGCCGACGCGCCTCCGGCCGCGCGGCCGACGCCCTCAACGACCCCGCCACCCGCGCGCAGATCCAGTCCTACGAGGACCTGCTCGACAAGCACGGCATCGAGCCCGGCGAGACCGCCCTGGCCTGGCTGCTCACCCGCCCCGGCGTGACCGGCCCGATCGTCGGCCCGCGCACCGCCGAGCAGCTCGCCTCCGCGGTCCGCGCCTCGGAGCTGGAGCTGTCCGAGGAGCTGCTGACCGGCCTGGACGAGATCTTCCCGGGCCCGGGCCCGAGCCCGGAGGCGTTCGCCTGGTAGGTACGCCCTTCAGGGGCGCGGGGAACTGCGCGACGAGCCCCCACCGGCCCGCGGCCGGAGAACGGCCGTCCGCGGTTCCCCGCCGCCTACCTCCCCAGCACGGAAGCCAGGGCCACGACGAGGAACATCAGCACAAGCACACCGGCCATGATCCGGTTGCGGGTTTTCGGGTCCACGCACCGAGCCTAACCGGCGCCCCCGAGTGCCCAGCGCCCGACCGCCTCGTACCGGGGCTGCTCCCCCGGTACCCCCGAGGTCGGCAGACTGCTCCGCACCAGCGCCAGCTCGTCCACGGTCCAGGTCCGGCCCCTGAAGCCCGCGAGGGTGTCCAGGAAGGCCCGCACGTCCCCCGCCGCCCGGCTCCGCGCCACAGTCAGATGGGCCTTGTACCGCCGGTGCTCCCCCATCGGCACCCCCGCCTTGCGCGCCGCCGCCTCGGCCCGCTCGGCCAGCAGCCGGAGGGTCGCCAGATCTCCCTCGGCCCCGGCCCACAGCGCCTTCCCGTGCCCGAACTGCCCGCCGCCCCGTACGGCCAGCGGGAACGGCTCGGTGCGGCGCGCGGCCCGCTCCAGCCGCTCCGAGAGCGCGGGGACGAGCCCGTCGTCGACCTCGCCGTAGAAGGCGAGCGTGAAGTGCCAGCCGGGCCGGCCGGTCCAGCGCATGCCGTCGGCGCCGGGCTGCCTGCGCAACTCGTCGACCACGGCACCGAGTTCACGGCACACTTCGTCCGGGGGCAGCAGGGCCGCGAAGAGTCTCATGGGGGCCAGCCTGGCACCATGGGGCGATGCGGATCACCATCCGGGACGGCGGGCCCGACGACATTCCCGCGATACTCGGCATGCTCGACAGCTGCGTGGAGTGGCTGGTCTCCCAAGGGCGCACGGGGCAGTGGGGGACGAAGCCGCTGTCGCAGAGCCCGAAGACGGTGGAGTCGGTCGGCCGGTACATGGCGGAAGGCAGCGTGTTCATGGCCGACGTCGACGGCGTCCCGGCCGGCACCCTCACCCTCACCGGCTCGTCGGGCGCCTACCTGGCCCACCTCCCGCAGCCCGGCGAGCCCGAGCGCTACATCCACTGGCTGGCCTCCGACCGCCGCTTCAAGGGCCACGGCGTGGGCAGCGCCCTGCTCGCGCACGCCGCCGAGGAGACCCGCCGCGCCGGGATCTCCCTCCTGCGCGTCGACTGCTACGCCGGGGACGACGGCAAGCTCGTCCGCTACTACGAGGCCAACGGCTTCACCCGCACCGAGGCCTTCACGGTCGGCGAGAACGACTGGCCGGGGCAGTTGCTGGCCCGGCGGGTGTAGGCGGCCTCCGGGTCCGGGCGTGTCCAGGTCACCGTGCGTATCGTTGTACCGCGCGGCCGGCTCCATCCGCGGGTGCGGCCGGGGAGGAGCGCCACGATGACCGTCCTTGACGACAGGATCGAGATGGCCGACAGCAGCGGTGAACTCACCCTCGACACGATGTTCGAGTGGGTGGAGACGATGCCGGTCCCCGAGGGCTACAAGGTCGAGATCGTCGGGGGGAACATCTTCATGGCGCCTCAGCGGGACACCCACTGGGACATCATCGCGGACATCTACGACCAGCTGCGCGGCACGTACCCGCGCAAGCGCGTGAAGTCCGACGTCCGTGTCGACTACCCGGGCCACCTCAACGGCTTCGCCTCCGACATCACCGTGATGGCGGAGGGATCGGTGAAGAACGACAAGGGCCTGTGGCGCTACCAGGACGTCGAGTTCGTCGCCGAGGTCATCTCCAGGAAGACCTCCGCCAATGACTACGGCCCCAAGAAGGACGCGTACGCCGCCGCCGGCGTGCCGGTGTACCTGATCGTCGATCCGTACACCGGCCGGTGGCATCTGCACACCAAGCCCAAGGACGGCGAGTACCGGGGCGAGCTGAGCCTGGACTTCGGGGACGAGATCGACCTGACCGGAACCGTGGTCGGGCTCGTCCTGAAGACCGGCGAGTTCCCCCGGGACTGACGCCGCCCTACGCCGCCGGAGCCAGCGCCTCCTGCTGCTCCCGGGGCACGAACCGCACCCGGGGATGCCCGCCGTGCCAGCCCACCGACAGGCGCAGGTTGCCGACCCGGGCCAGGATCAGGCCGATGACGGCCGCGGCGAGTGCCGCCACCGCGCCGCCGGCCGCGAGGCCGACCCGGGCGCCGTAGGTGTCGGTGACCCAGCCGACGATCGGGGCGCCGACCGGGGAGCCGCCGAGGAAGATCATCATGTAGAGGGCCATGACCCGGCCGCGCATGGCGGGGTCCGTGGACATCTGGATGCTGGTGTTCGTGGTGACGTTGACCGTCATGCCGAACAGCCCCAGCGGGACCATGAGCAGGGCGAACATCCACAGCGTGGGGGTCGTCGCCGCCACGATCTCCAGCGCGCCGAAGGCCATGGCCGCCACGATCAGCAGCCGCAGCCGGGCCGTGCCCCGCCGCGCCGCGAGCAGCGCGCCCGCGACCGAGCCGACCGCCATCAGCGTGTTGAACATGCTGTACGCGCCCGCCCCCGCGTGGAACACGTCGTCCGCGAACGCCGAGAGGTACACGGGGAAGTTGAAGGCGAACGTGCCGACGAAACCGACCAGGACGATCGGCCAGATCAGCTCCGGGCGGCCGGTGACGTACCGCACGCCCTCGCGCAGCTGCCCCTTGCCGCGCGGGGCGCGCTCCACGACGTGCAGCTCACGGGCGCGCATCAGCAGCAGTCCGGTGAGCGGCGCGATGAAGGACAGGCCGTTGAAGAGGAACGCGTAGCCGGTGCCGACGCCGGTGATGAGCAGGCCCGCGACGGCGGGGCCGACCAGGCGGGCGGACTGGAAGTTCGCCGAGTTCAGGCTGACGGCGTTCTGCAGCTGCCCCGGGCCGACCAGCTCGGAGACGAAGGACTGCCGGGCCGGGTTGTCCACGACGGTGGCGAGACCGACCGCGAACGCGGCGACGTACACGTGCCACACCTGGACGTGCCCGGTGAGGGTGAGGACGGCCAGGGCGATCGCCGTGAGCGCCATCGAGGACTGCGTCACGAGCAGCGCGGGCCGCTTGCGCAGCCGGTCGACGAGGACACCGCCGTAGAGGCCGAAGAGCAGCATCGGCAGGAACTGCAGGGCGGTGGTGATGCCGACGGCGGCGGAGGAGCCGGTGAGGCTGAGCACCAGCCAGTCCTGAGCGATGCGCTGCATCCAGGTGCCGATGTTGGAGACGACCTGCCCCATGAAGAACAGGCGGTAGTTCCGCACCGTGAGGGAGGAGAACATCGAGGACTTGCGGGCGGGCCGGGCGGCGGGTGCGTCGGAGGTGGGCGGGGAATCGTGGGGATCAGGTGCGGGGGCGGAAGCTGCTCCGGGTCCCGAACTCAAATGTGTCGCCTCCTTGCAACGGCCTTCTTACAGATGCGCGAGCTTCTCCAGCACGGGGGCGGCGGCGCGCAGTTTCGCCCACTCGTCCTCGTCGAGGTTCTCCACCAGCGTCGCCAGGAACGCGTTCCGCTTGGCGCGGCTCTCCTCGAGCATGGCCTCGGCCTGCTCGGTGCGTGTGACGACCTTCTGGCGCCGGTCCTCGGGGTGCGGCTCCAGCCGGACCAGTCCCTTGGCCTCCAGCAGCGCCACGATGCGGGTCATCGACGGCGGCTGGACGTGCTCCTTACGGGCGAGCTCGCCCGGCGTGGCCCTGCCGCACAGCGACAGGGTGCCCAGCACCGACATCTCGGTGGGGCTGAGCGATTCGTCGACCCGCTGGTGCTTGAGCCGACGGGACAGCCGCATCACTGCGGATCGGAGGGAGTTCACGGCGGCTACGTCGTCGCCATGGCTGAGGTCCGGCATGTTCTTTAGCGTAACTCATTACTCTCGCTAAAGACCAGCGGGGACGCGCAGGAACGGCCGTGACGCCCGCCACTGAACCATGACATCACTCATATGGGTGACGTCACGGCGGAACCCCGCCCACCGCACCGAAGGCTGCCGCGACCCTCGTGCTCATGGGGACCAGTGTGCTCAGCCTGCGAATAGACCACGACCTGCTCGAACGGCTCAGGCACCAGGCCGCGAAAAGGGGAATGAGCGTCCAGGACTATGTCGTCCGGACGCTCATTCGAGATGACTTCGACCAGCGGTTCCAGGCCGCCGTCGAGGAGACGGAGAGGTTCTACGGGTCACCCGACTCCGGCGACGAGGATCCGGATCAGGTCAGACCCAGCGCCGGCATCAGGTAGTAGAACGCGAACACCGCCGACACCACGTACATCGCCACCGGCACCTCCCGGCCCCGCCCGGCCGCCAGCCGCAGCACCACGAAGGTGATGAAGCCCATGCCGATGCCGTTGGTGATCGAGTAGGTGAACGGCATCATCAGCATCGTCACGAAGGCCGGGACGGCGATCGTGTAGTCCGCCCAGTCGATCTCCCTGACCGATCCGGCCATGATCAGGAAACCGACCGCGAGCAGCGCGGGGGTGGCCGCCTGGGACGGGACCATCGTGGCGACCGGCGTCAGGAAGAGGGCGACGGCGAAGAGGCCGCCGGTGACGACGTTCGCCAGGCCGGTCCGGGCACCCTCGCCGACACCCGCCGTGGACTCGACGAAGGCGGTCGTCGCGGAGGAGGAGCTGGCGCCGCCGGCGGCGACCGCGAGGCCGTCCACGAACAGCACCCGGTTGATGCCGGGCATCTGCCCCTCGCCGTCGGTCAGCTTCGCCTCGTCGGAGACGCCCATGATCGTGCCCATCGCGTCGAAGAAGCACGACAGCAGCACGGTGAAGACGAAGAGCACGCCGGTCAGCATGCCGACCTTGCCGAAGCCGCCGAACAGGCTGACCTGCCCGATCAGCCCGAAGTCGGGGCTCGCGACCGGGTTGCCGGGCCACTTGGGCGTGGTCAGGCCCCAGCTCGGCACCTTGGCCACCGCGTTGATGATCACCGCGAGGACCGTCATGGCGACGATCGAGATCAGGATCGCGCCGGAGACCTTGCGCACGATCAGCGCCAGGGTCAGCAGGACACCCAGGACGAAGACGAGGACCGGCCAGCCGTTGAGGTGACCGTCGCCGCCCAGCTGGAGCGGGACGGTGGTCTGGGCGGCGTCCGGGATCCGGGAGACGAAGCCCGCGTCCACGAGCCCGATCAGCATGATGAACAGGCCGATACCGATGGAGATGGCCTTGCGCAGCCCGTAGGGCACGGCGTTCATGACGCGCTCGCGCAGTCCGGTGGCGACCAGCAGCATGACCACGAACCCGGCGAGGACCACCATGCCCATCGCGTCCGGCCAGGACATGCGCGGGGCGAGCTGGAGGGCGACGACGGAGTTCACGCCGAGGCCGGCGGCCAGCGCGATCGGGACGTTGCCGATGACGCCCATGAGGAGGGTGGTCAGCGCGGCGGTGAGGGCCGTCGCGGTGACCAGCTGCCCGTTGTCGAGCTGGTGACCGTACATGTCCTTGGCGCTGCCGAGGATGATCGGGTTCAGCACGATGATGTAGGCCATCGCGAAGAAGGTGGCGAGACCGCCGCGGATCTCACGGGGCAGGGTGCTGCCCCGCTCGGAGATCCGGAAGAAGCGGTCGAGTGCGCCGAACGCGGGCCCGGCTCCCGGCTGCTGAGGGGCGGGGGCCTTGGCAGGAGCCGAGGAGGACATGTGTTTGGTGTTTCCTACGAAGAGAAGTGGTCAGACACAAACCGTTTCAGTATGAACATATAAGGCCCCGGTCGGCCATCTCCGCGCGTAGACCTGATCGCCTCGTAAGCTGTCCCCATGGCGAAGTGGACCCCCCGACACGAGGCGCCGGAGCCCCTGGAGGGCCCCGTGATCGCCACCATCACCGGCGGCACCATCCTGTGGTTCGTCCTCTTCCTGGTCCAGCTGCCCTTCTACGGCTGGTTCGACGACCACGGCCACACCTGGTGGGTGTGGACGTGCCTGGCCGGCGGCGGGCTGGGACTGATCGGCATCTGGTACGTCCGCAAGCGCGACGCCGCGATCAAGCGCGCGGCGGCACAGGACCCGAAGGCGACTCCCACGGCCCAGTAGGCCGCCCCGGGCCGAGACGCTCCCGCACCCGCGTACGGCGAGAAGGGGCCGTGTCGGGGGGTGTCCGCCCGCAGCGGTTGGCGCGTCAACGGACAGTCAGTCGGCATGAAGGCCCATCGCGCCGTTCCGAGGACGGACACCCCCCGGCGCGGCCCCGACCCCCACCCACCGCGAGGGCGAAACACACGCGCACCCGCACTCTCCGACGAGACACCCGCCCGCCCCCTCCCTACGCTCAGGAGAGGGCGGCGCAACGCTCGAAACCGTCGGCGCGAAACCGCCGTCCGACCGGTGAGGAGCGCAGCGATGACGATGCGGAACAGCGTGACCGAGGCCGACCGCGCCCTGAAGACCAAGCACCGGGCGATGTGGGCCCAGGGCAACTACCCCTCCCTGGCCGCCGAGGTCATCCCCGAGCTGGGAGCGGTCCTGGTGGAGGCGTGCGGGGTGCGCTCCGGCGGGCGCGTGCTGGACGTGGCCGCCGGCTCCGGGAACGCCGCGATCCCGGCGGCCCTGGCCGGCGCGGACGTGGTGGCCTCCGACCTGACGCCGGAGCTGTTCGAGGCTGGCCGGGCGGTGGCCGAGAAGCAGGGTGCGCACCTCACCTGGCAGGAGGCCGACGCCGAGGCCCTGCCGTTCGGCGACGCCGAGTTCGACACCGTGCTGTCCTGCGTCGGCGCCATGTTCGCCCCGCACCACCAGCAGACCGCCGATGAACTCGTCCGGGTCTGCCGTCCCGGCGGCACCATCGGGCTGCTGAACTGGACGCCCCAGGGCTTCATCGGCCGGATGTTCGCCGTGATGAAGCCGTACGCGCCCCCGCCCCCGCCCGGAGCGCAGCCGCCCCCGCTGTGGGGGGACGAGGACCATGTGCGCGCCCTTCTCGGCGACCGGGTCACGGACGTCCGCGCCGAGCGCCGCACGGTCCGCGTCGACCGCTTCGAGACGCCCGAGGCGTTCCGCGACTACTTCAAGGAGCGCTACGGCCCGACGATCACCGTCTACAAGCTGATCGCCGACGACCCCGAGCGCACCGCCGCCCTGGACGCCGCCCTGGTCGACCTCGCCCGCGACGGCGACCTGGGCACGGGCTCGGGCGGAACGGCCCTGGAGTGGGAGTACCTGCTGCTCACCGCCCGCCGGGCGGGCTGACATCGGGGCGTGGCACCGGGGTCCGACGGCGTACAACTGCCGTACGACCACGGCACGAAGTCCGTCCTTCCCAGGTCGGATCTTCGCCGCATTCAGCGGGTGAAGCGGCAAATCCGCACGTACCGTCGAATGCATGACGCATCTCGACGCGGGTGCCCGGCCCGACTCCGCGCGGCCGGCGACGGTCACCTCCCGCGAGACCGGCCTGACCGGTGCTCAGGTCGCCGAACGGGTGGAGCGCGGCCAGGTCAACGACGTGCCGGTGCGCAGCAGCCGGTCCACCGCCGAGATCGTCCGTGCGAACGTCTTCACCCGCTTCAACGCGATCATCGGCGTGCTGTGGCTGATCATGCTGGTGGTCGCGCCGATCCAGGACAGCCTGTTCGGGTTCGTGATCCTCGCCAACACCGGCATCGGCATCGTCCAGGAGTGGCGGGCCAAGAAGACGCTGGACTCGCTCGCGCTGATCGGCGAGGTGCGGCCCACCGTACGGCGCGACGGGAGCGCCGCACCGGTCAGCACGTCCGAGATCGTGCTGGACGACCTGATCGAGATCGGGCCCGGGGACAAGGTCGTCGTCGACGGTGTCTGCGTCGAGGCGGACGGGCTGGAGATCGACGAATCGCTGCTCACCGGCGAGGCCGACCCGGTCGTCAAGCACCCCGGCGACCACGTCATGTCGGGCAGCTTCGTGGTGGCGGGCGGCGGGGCCTTCCAGGCGACGAAGGTCGGCCGTGAGGCCTACGCCGCCCAGCTCGCCGAGGAGGCCTCGCGCTTCACCCTCGTCCAGTCCGAGCTGCGGTCGGGCATCTCCACCATCCTCAAGTACGTCACCTGGATGATGGTCCCGACCGCGATCGGGCTGGTCGTCAGCCAGCTGGTCGTGAAGGAGAACGGCTTCGACGACTCCGTCGCCCGCACCGTCGGCGGCATCGTCCCGATGGTCCCCGAGGGGCTGGTCCTGCTCACCTCGGTCGCCTTCGCCATCGGCGTGATCCGCCTGGGCCGCAAGCAGTGCCTGGTGCAGGAGCTGCCCGCGATCGAGGGACTCGCCCGCGTCGACACGGTCTGCCTCGACAAGACCGGCACCCTCACCGAGGGCGGCATGGACGTCACCGAGCTGCGCCCGCTCCAGGGCGCCGACGAGACCTACGTACGGAAGGTGCTCGGCGCGCTCGGCGAGTCGGACCCGCGGCCGAACGCCTCCCTGAAGGCGATCATCGACACCTACCCCGCCGTCGACGGCTGGCGCTGCACCGAGGCCCTGCCGTTCTCCTCCGCCCGCAAGTACAGCGGCGCCGTCTTCAGCGAGGGCGACGGGCAGACCGGCCGGTGGCTGCTGGGCGCACCCGACGTGCTGCTCGCGGACGACGATCCCGCCCTGGCCGAGACCGGGCGGCTGAACGAGCAGGGCCTCCGGGTGCTGCTGCTCGTCCGGGTCGCGCGGGACCTGGACGACCCCGACGTGACGCGGGGAGCGCAGCCCACCGCGCTGGTCGTGCTGGAGCAGCGGCTGCGGCCGGACGCCGCGGACACACTGCGCTACTTCGCCGACCAGAACGTCCGGGCCAAGGTCATCTCCGGCGACAACGCGGTGTCGGTCGGGGCGGTCGCCGCCAAGCTCGGGCTGTCCGGCACCACCGTGGACGCGCGCCGGCTGCCCGCCGAGCAGGACGGCATGGCCGACGCGCTCGACGACGGCACGGTGTTCGGGCGGGTCACCCCGCAGCAGAAGCGGAACATGGTGGGCGCGCTACAGGCCCGCGGGCACACCGTCGCCATGACGGGCGACGGAGTGAATGACGTCCTCGCCCTGAAGGACGCCGACATCGGCGTGGCGATGGGCTCCGGCTCGGAGGCGACCCGGGCGGTCGCGCAGATCGTGCTGCTGAACAACAGCTTCGCGACGCTGCCTTCGGTGGTGGCCGAGGGGCGCCGGGTCATCGGCAACATCACGCGGGTGGCGACGCTGTTCCTCGTCAAGACGGTCTACTCGGTGCTGCTGGCCGTCCTGGTGGTCTGCTCGCAGGTGGAGTACCCGTTCCTGCCGCGCCATCTGACCCTGCTGTCGACACTGACCATCGGCATCCCGGCCTTCTTCCTCGCGCTCGCGCCCAACAAGGAGCGCGCGAAGCCCCATTTCGTACGGCGGGTCATGCGGTACGCGATCCCCGGCGGGGTCGTGGCGGCGGGGGCGACCTTCGCGACGTATCTGCTCGCCCGGGAGCACTACACGGGGGCGGGGGCGCTGGACGCGGAGACCAGCGCGGCGACGCTCACGCTGTTCCTGATCTCGATGTGGGTGCTGGCGATCATCGCCCGGCCCTACACGTGGTGGCGCGTCGCGCTCGTCGCGGCCATGGCCGGGGCGTTCCTGCTGGTGCTGGTCGTGCCGTGGTTGCAGCACTTCTTCGCGCTGAAGCTGGTGGGGGTGACGATGCCGTGGACCGCCGTCGGCATCGCGGCGGTGGCGGCGGCCGCCCTGGAACTCCTGTGGAGGTGGATCGACCGCCGCGTGCCCGCTTAGGGGGCCTCGGTCCTACCGGACGTCGACGAAGTCACCCGTGGCGTTGACCGCCGGGGTGGTCGTGGTGCCCGCGAAGGAGTAGCGGAAGTAGCCGTCCGCCGAGGCCGTGACGGTGGTCTTCAGCTCGCCCGTGGAGTTGGACTTGATGGTCTTCACGGTGGTGTAGGTGCTGGAGCTCTTCTTGCGGTACTGCAGCTTCACCGACTGGTTGGTGTAGCCGTGGTACTTGTTGTCGTCCCAGTTGGCGCGGGACAGCTTGCCGGTGACCGTGATGGTCTTGCCCTTCTTCACCGGCTCGGGCGCGGCGTTGACCGTCAGCTTCGAGTAGCGCTGGAGCTTGAAGGAGTTCGTCGGGTCCTTCACCGCGACACCGACGTTGTCCAGGTTCGGGTCCTCGGGGTCCTCGCCGTTGAACGCGACCGCGAACGCGGCCGCCTTCCAGGAGCCGGCGTCCTCGTTCAGCAGCGCGAACGGGTCGATCTCGACGGTGGCCTTGCAGCTCGCGACGGTCGCGGACGAGTCCGTGCAGGTCGCGTCGTTGCTGTCGAAGAAGAAGTCCGAGTCGTCGAACGAGGCACCGCGGTACAGCTCGACGCCCGCGAAGAAGTCCGCGGCGTGGATGTTCACTTCCTTGCCGTGGGTCAGCGTGAAGGACACGGGGACCTTGACCACGTTGGTGGTGCCCACGGCGATGTTCTTGCCGTTGTTGACCTTGACCGAGGAGAAGGTCGCGTTCAGGGCGATCGGCGCGCCGTCCACGGCACCGACGAAGGCCGAACGGCCGGAGTCGGCGTGGACGACCTCGCTGGCGGCGGCGATGTCGGCGGGAACCTTCGGCTCCGCGGCCTGCGCGGCCGGCACGGCGAGGGCGGAAAGGGCCAGGGCGCCGCTGACGGCGGCCACGGTGGCTCGGATACGCATGCGTTCTCCAGGTGGAGAGGGGCCCCGGTGCTCGTCGTCGGCTCTCGGGGCCCAAGTGATCGTGGAGTCTGTTGACTCAAGTGATCAGATTCCTCAACCAGGCGCATGGTTGTACGACGAGTGAAAAATGTGTGCGGAATTTTTCACGAGCGGTCGCGCGTCGTCGCCGACTCAGTCGCACGTCACCGCCGGCTCAGTCGAACCACCGGTCCCGCGCCAGTTCCTCGGTCCGGGACGGGTCCTCCAGCAGCGCCGCCACCTCGAACCGCCGCGGCCACTGCCCCGCCGCCCAGGCGAGCCCTGCGGCGACGCCCTCCAGGGTGGCGGCGTGCAGGACGCCGTCGTCGGTGAGCCGCCAGTCGATCTCCACGCCGTCGACGACGAGTTCCTCGTGCTCGACGTAGAAGGACGGGGTGTTCCGGCCGAGCAGGACCCGCACCGGCTCGGGCACGTGGTGCTCGGCGCCCTCGGAGGTGACCTCCCCGGTGACGGACTCGCTCAGCCGCCGCACCTGGAACAGTTCGGCCAGATCGGCGGCGCGGGACGGCCGTACGGGAAGCAGCGGGACGCCCTCGGTGAACGGCAGCAGGTCGGGCGAGTCGCACACCACGGCGTCGGCCGCGTCCACGACCTCCACCCGGCCGTCGGTGACGGCCCGCAGGTCGTCCGGCAGGGTCACCTGCTCGGGGTCCAGCTCGGCCAACGACCCGTACAGGGCGTGCAGCTGAGCGCCCGACACCTCACGCTCGGGGTCGGCGAGCCGCTCCAGCAGCTCGGCGGCGCCGCCGGGCTCGTCCAGCAGCGCGGCGACGGACGTCCGCACGCCCAGCGCCCGCAGCACCTGCTCGTCCTCGAACCCGGTCGCGTCGGCCTCGTCGTAGAGCCCGCGCAGCAGCGGGTCGCCGCCGGCGGCCCGCAGTCCGGCCGGGCGGCGGCCGTCGAGCACCGGGTTCCCGCGCAGCCACCAGGCGGTGTACGGCCGGACGACCTCGTGCGTCCCGTCCGGCAGCAGGATCCGCACGGGCTGCACGATGGCGTCCCGGAGCGGCGGCCGGGACAGCAGCGCCAGCGCCTGCGCCCACTTGTCCTCGTCGACGAGGTCCAGATCCCGTACGGCGACGATCTCGGTGGCGACCGGCGGCACCGGGCTGTCCGGGAAACGGTCGAGGATGTCCTCGCACCACACGTCGACGGCGTCCAGCAGACCCGCGTCGTCGGGCTCGGCGAAGTCGCCCTCGCGGGGCTCCAGTTCGTCCGGGTCGAGGACGATGTCGGTGGCGCGGACGATCGCGAAGTTCACCAGGACACCGCAGGCGGCCAGCGGCTGTTCGCCCCACTTGCCCGCCAGCTCGGCGTCCACGGCGGCGAGTTCGCCCTCGCGCATGACCTGCGCGAAGGGGCTGCCGGGGTAGACGAGTTCGCAGGCCGGGGCCGGTTCGCCGTCCTCGTCGGGCAGGGCGAGCGCGCCGAGCCAGGGCTCGTCACCGGGCTCCAGGCCGGCGTCCCGCACGAGCGCGAGCACGGTGTCGGCCAGTTCGTCGGCGTCGAGGACGTCCTCCTCCCAGTTCACACCGCCCTCGTCGTCCAGGGACGCGGCGACGGCGGCCCGGACCTGCGGGGTGGTGAGGACGGCCCGGGGTGTCGCGGGCAGCGCGCCGAGCTTCTCCAGGATCGGGTGGGCGGCGTCCGGGTGGGCGACCTTCAGTCCGAGCCGGGCCAGCACCTCGGGGTCGATCCGGGCGGTCTCCGCGCCGGGCAGCAGGATCTGCCGGGGCCCGATGGCCGTCCGGCCGTCGGCGAGCGGGACCGGGAGCCCCGACAAGCGGTCCGGGTCGATCCCGGCCAGGCTGTCGTAGAGCCGCCGCCACCAGCCGGGTTCCTTCTCCAGCCCGGCGAGGCGGTCGATCGCGTCGGTCAGCGGGACGCGGGCGACGCCCAGGGTCCGCAGCTCGGCGCGGCGCTCAAGACCGGCGGGCAGCAGCGTGGGCAGCACCTCGGCGAGCACCCGCACGGTGTCCGCGCCCGCGCCCTCGACGATCTCGGCGTCCCGGGGCCGCAGGGCCTCGGGCAGGTCGTCGCCCTCGTGGGGAGGGAGGGCGGGCGGCACGACGGCCGGGTGGGCGGGCGGGAGGAACTCGGTGCGCGGCAGCCGGTCCAGGATCGCCTGGCGCAGGGCGCCGTCCAGCTCGCCCTTGCCGAGCGGGCCGGGCACCAGGCCGATGATCCCGGAGGTCACCGGCCGCCAGTCGCCGAGGAGTTCGGCGTAGGCGTCGGCGGCGCGCTGGACGAGGAAGTCGGTCAGCGGGCCGGGGGCGGCGTGCCGGCGGGTGGCGTCCAGCGGGAACGAGGCGATGAGCAGCGCGGGAACGCCGAGGGGTTCGTCGCTCGGGGTGGGGGCGTGCACGACCGCGCTGGTGCGGGGCCGGGCGGGGCTGCCGTCGCTGTCCACGGGGACGGCCCAGGTGACGGACCAGTGGGGCCGCAGCCGCTCCTCGACGGGCCGGTCGGTGAGGAGGTCGGGGGTGAGGGGGCCGTGGGCCGCCGCGGTGCGCCAGTGGGTGACGCCGTGGACCGAGTCGTCGACGACGGTGAAGGCACCGTCGGTGCGGCGGGTGAGGGTCCGCGGGCTCTCCCCGTTGATCTCGACGACGAGCTCTTCGAGTCCGGGGAGGGTGAGCAGCAGGGCGTCGTCGACGGCCCGCAGCAGCCGCTCGGCGAGGTCGGCGGCGGCCGCGTCCCGCAGCGGCAGGATGACGGCGGTGTCATACGGGGCGGGTGCGGTGCCCTCGGCGGCGTACGGGAGGCGCAACAGCGGTACGTGTCCGTCCCGGCGCCGGACCTCGTCCCCGAGGCCGGGGCTGTGCCGGGCGGTCTCGGCGGCCAGTGCCCTGGCCTCGGCGAGCGACCACCGCACACCGCCGTGCCGGCCGACGACGGCGGGCTCGTCGGTGACGGAGAGGACGGCGGCGAAGCCGACACCGAACCGTCCCACGGAGGACGTGTCGCGCGGGTCCCTCTTGGCCGAGGCGCGCAGCGTGGACAGGGACTCCACTCCGGCGGCGTCCAGCGGGGCGCCGGTGTTGGCGGCGACGAGCACCCCGTCGCGCAGGGTGAGCCGCAGCCGTCCCGGCACTGCGGCCCGGGCCGCCGCGTCGGCGGCGTTCTGGGCGAGCTCCACGACGAGCCGGTCCCGGTAGCCGCCGAGGACCAGGTCCTCTTCGGCGTTGGCGTCCTCGCGGAACCGGGCGGGGCTGGTGGCCCAGGCGTCGAGGACACCGCGCCGCAGGCGGGCGGTACCGAACGGATCGGCCCCCTCGGCGGCGGGCCGCACGAACTTGCTGCTCACGTTCCGTTCCTTCTCCTCGTGGACGTGAGGACGAAGGTACCGCCTGAGCAGCATCCACCGTGCGCCCGCCCGGCGCGGGCGGGCGGGGTGCGGGGACCTCGCCGGGCGCGGCCACCGGAGCCGGGCGGCGCGCCGACGACGCGATCGCGCGCCGCGCCCCGGGCCGGGCAGGCCGGCCCTGGCTACGAGTGGCCCAGATCCTCCGTGTCCGCGTCCGCCGTCGGGGTCACCGAGCCGGAGTCCGAGGACGGGCGCAGGGGGAACGGGTCGACCCGGGTCTCGTCGATGACCGGGGCGGCCGGCTGGGGCGGGCGGGGCATGACCGCGGCCTCGGAGTGGCCGCCGCAGCCGTAGGCGAGGGAGACCAGGCGGCCGTCGGCCGGGGAGAACTCGTTGGCGCAGGCGCCGAAGGCCTGGCCGAGGGAGCCGCCGATGGGGACGAGGAAGCCGCAGCTGACGCAGGCGGCGGGGGCCGACTGGGCCATGGGCGTCTTGGGGCCGAACGCCTCCTCCCAGCGGTCGGCCGCGGTGTGCAGGCCGTAGCGGGACAGGACGCGGGCCCGGCGCATGCCCAGTTCCTCGGCGATCGACGGGATCGAACCGCGCAGGGGGGCGACCGTGAAGCCGGACGAGGGGGCCGTGGTGAGGTCCGCGTCCTCCGCCTCCACCAGGTCGGCCATCTCGTGCGACACGGGCACGTTCGGCGCGGGCTCGTCCTCACCCGAGTAGCCCGGCTCCAGCCGCAGGTCCTCGGCGTCGGTGGGCAGCAGGTCGCCCGGCCCCATGTCGCCGGGCCGCAGCCGCTCGCTCCACGGCACCCACTCGGGCGCCAGCACCGCGTCCGGGCCGGGCAGCAGCGCGGCCTCGTCCACCGTGACGATCTTCGCCCGGGACGCCCGGGCCACCGTCACGGCCCAGCGCCAGCCCCGGTACCCGAGCTCCAGGCACTGGAAGAAGTGCGTGACGACGCGGTCTCCCTCGGAGACCAGCCCCACGTGCTCGCCGACGATGCCCGGCGCGGCGGCCTCCTCGGCTGCGGCGCGGGCGAGGTCGACGGCCTCGGCGCACAGACGGTCAGGGGTGCGGCTTCGCGTTGTCGCTGCGCTCACAGGTATCGCTTCTCTCCATACGCCGTCTCACGAGTGCGCCACTCCCAGCGCGGGGGCGGACGGAGCGGACCGGGGGACCGCGTCGACATCCTTCATCCATTTTGCGGGATGGCTGAGATACGCACGCTACCCTTCCGCCCCACTTCGCGTACACCGACGGTCCTGTTGCACCGCCCACCCGCCCCGGACCGCCGCCCCGGACAGTCACCCCACAGGCCCTATACAAGCGGTAATGGCACTACCCACGGCCTTATCGGGGCACTATGACGTCGTGGCAGCCGCGAAGACACCCCCGGGCGCCACCGGGACCGGTGGGTCGAAAGGGGTCAAGGGAAGCAGCCGACTGAACGGACCGGGCCGTCTGGGCGGCTCCTTCCGTGCGGTCGGCCGTGCCCTGCACTTCCCCGTGACCGGCACGGCCCGCGGCATCCGCAAGGCCACCCACGCGCACGGCGCCGGCGAGTCCGGCCTCGGCAAGCTGATCGAACTGCACGGCGTGAACGGCGCCGGCGACGTCATGATCACCGTCGCCCTGGCCTCCACGGTCTTCTTCTCCGTGCCCACCGACGAGGCCCGCGGCCGCGTCGCCCTGTACCTCGCCATCACCATGGCGCCCTTCACCCTCCTCGCGCCCGTCATCGGCCCGCTCCTGGACCGCCTCCCGCACGGCCGCCGTGCCGCGATGGCCGGCGCGATGCTGGCCCGGGCGCTGCTCGCGATCGTCCTGTCCGGCGCGGTCGTCAGCGGCGGCCTGGAGCTGTACCCGGCCGCGCTCGGCGTCCTCGTCTCGTCGAAGGCGTACGGCGTGGTCAGAAGCGCCGTCGTGCCCCGGCTGCTGCCACCGCGCTTCTCCCTGGTGAAGGCCAACTCGCGCGTCACCCTCGGCGGCCTCCTCGCCACCGGCATCGCCGCGCCCATCGGCGCCGGGCTCCAGCAGATCGGGCCGCGCTGGCCGCTCTTCGGTGCCTTCGCGCTGTTCGTCGCGGGGACGATCCTGTCGTTCACGCTGCCGCCGAAGGTCGACTCCGCCAAGGGCGAGGACCGCGCCCTGCTGGCGGCGGACGAGCAGCACCTGCACGGGCCGCACCGGCAGCCCGTCAAACGCCCCGGGCTGCGCACGGTCGGCCCGGCCGTCACCCACGCCCTGGCCGCCAACGCCGTCATCCGCTGTCTGACCGGGTTCCTGATCTTCTTCCTGGCGTTCCTGCTGCGCGAGCACCCGGTCTCCGGTCAGAGCGCCGCCGTCTCCCTGGGGATAGTGGGCGTGTCGGCGGGGGTGGGCAACGCGCTCGGTACGGCCGTCGGGGCGTGGCTGCGGTCCCGGGCGCCGGAGATCATCATCGTGACGGTCGTGGCGTGCGTGGCGGGCGCGGCGATCACCGCGGCGGTGTTCTTCGGCGCGGTGCTGGTGGCCGGTCTGGCCGCGATCGCCGGGTTCGCGCAGGCCCTGGCGAAGCTGTCGCTGGACGCGCTGATCCAGCGGGATGTGCCCGAGAGCGTCCGTACGTCGGCCTTCGCCCGCTCCGAGACGCTGCTTCAGATGTCCTGGGTGCTGGGCGGGGCGGTCGGCATCGCGATGCCGCTCAACGGCACGGCCGGGCTGGCGGTGGGCGCCGCGATCGTCGGCGTCGGGTGGCTGACGACCGTGCGGGGGCTGATCGACTCGGCCCGGCGCGGAGGGCCGGGGCGGGCGCGTGTCGCGTAGGGCCCTTCTGATGGATCTCCGGGGGAGCCGTACCCCGCGTGGGCGGTGCGACCCGCGCGCCCTATAGCCTTCGCCCATGAACACGTTGCAATCCGTTGTGCGACGCCGCCGCGCCGTCGCCGTCGCCGGCGTCGTATCCGCCGGACTGCTCGTCCTGTCGGCCTGTGACAAGCCGACGCCGATCGCCACGGTCACCGTGGGGAGCGACTCGGTGAACTCCGAGGCCACCTGCGGCGGCGAGGGCGGCGCTCTGAAGCCGTCCGACCTCGCCGGGTGCCTGAAGGACAAGGGCATCAAGAGCATCTCCGTCGACCCCGACGAGACGGTGCGCTTCGGTGTCGACCCCGATATCGCCGACAACGGCTGGACGATCCTGATGAACGGTCAGCCGCTGACCGACTCCAGCACGAAGACCTACCGCACGATTCCGGGCAGCGTGTTCTTCAACGCCCAGTACGGCGCGCAGGGCAACTCGACGCTGGTCTCCATCAAGGAAGGCGACAAGGACACCTCCGGGCTCTGGAACTTCAAGCTCAAGAAGGACGCCTGATCGCTGCCGCTGGGCTTGGCCGGGTTCTGGTGGCCACGGCTGTTCCCGTGGAGAGGGACGCTGTGGCCGCGGGCCTGGGCGTGCCCCTGGGGTCCGATGAAGCGATACTCGGCGCTGTCGGCCGTGCCGACCCGTTCCGCCCCAGCGGAACGACTGCCCACGGCGGCGCCGCCGGGTGTTCGTTCGATGTGATCGCCGGCGGCGTGGGGCCCGCGCTCGCCGCCGCCTCCACCGCCTCCGCGCTCACCGCCGCCGCCCTGAAGGGCACGCCCTACGGCCTGGTCGTGTCGGCCGGGATCGGGGGCGGGTTCCAGCCCGGGGCGCCCGTGGGGTCGCTCGTGGTCGCCGACGAGATCGTCGCGGCCGATCTGGGGGCCGAGACCGAGGACGGGTTCCTTCCGGTGACCGAGCTCGGGTTCGGGACCGTCAGGCACGAGCCGCCGGCGGATCTCGTCCGGCGGGTCGCCGAGAGCGCCGGGGCGAGGACCGGGGCCGTGCTCACGGTGTCTACCGTGACCGGGACGGCCGCCCGGGCCGTCGCGCTGCGGGAGCGGCACCCCACCGCCCTCGCCGAGGCCATGGAGGGCTTCGGCGTCGCCGAGGCCGCCGCCGCGCAAGGGGTGCCCGTGCTGGAGATCCGGGCGGTCTCCAACCCCGTCGGGCCGCGTGACCGCGCCGCATGGCGGATCGGCGACGCTCTGGCAGCCTTGACCGAGGGGTTCGGGAAGCTCGCGCCCGTACTGGAGAGTTGGAACCGGCATGACAGTTGAGCTGCAGATCGCGTACTCGCCCTGCCCGAACGACACGTTCGTCTTCGACGCCCTCGCCCACGACCGCGTCCCCGGCGCCCCCGCCCTCGACGTGACCTTCGCCGACATCGACATCACCAACGGCATGGCCGAGCGCGGCGAGTTCGACGTGCTGAAGGTGTCGTACGCCGTGCTGCCCTACGTCCTCGACGACTACGCGCTGCTGCCCTGCGGGGGCGCGCTGGGGCGGGGTTGCGGGCCGCTGGTGCTGACGCGGGAGGCCGATGTCGACCTGAGCGGGCGGACCGTCGCGGTGCCCAGTGAGAAGTCCACGGCCTATCTGCTGTTCCGGCTGTGGGCCGCGGACACCGTGGCGGACGGGGTCGGCGAGATCGTCGTCATGCCGTTCCACGAGATCATGCCGGCCGTGCGGGACGGCAAGGTCGACGCGGGGCTCGTGATCCACGAGGCGCGCTTCACGTACCGGAACTACGGGCTGCACAAGCTCGCCGACATGGGCGAGCACTGGGAGAACACCACGGGGCTGCCGATCCCGCTGGGCGCGATCATCGCCAAGCGGTCGCTGGGCGAGCAGAAGCTGCGGCTGCTGGCCGACTCGATCCGCACGTCCGTGCGCGCCGCCTGGGACGATCCCGAGGCGTCCCGGCCGTACGTCATGGAACACGCCCAGGAGATGGACCCGGCCGTCGCCGACCAGCACATCGGGCTGTACGTCAACGAGTTCACCGCGGACCTCGGCGAGGACGGCTACGCGGCCGTGCGCGGGCTGCTGACACGTGCGGCGGCCGAGGGACTCGTACCGCCCCTCGGCCCGGACGCGCTGCGCTTTCCCTGAGTCCCCTTCCTCGGGCCTCAGACGTCCAGCTGGTCGGCGACCGCGCGCAGCAGGCCGGCGATCTTCTTTCCGGCGGTCTTCTCGGGGTAGCGGCCGCGCTCCAGCATCGGCGTGATGTTCTCCAGGAGGGTCGTCAGGTCCTGGACGATGGAGGCCAGCTCGTCCGGCTTCTTGCGGGTCGCGGCGGCGACGGACGGGGTCGGGTCCAGAATCGCCAGGGACAGCGCCTGGTCGCCGCGCTGCCCGGCGACGACGCCGAACTCCACGCGCTGGCCCGGCTTGAGCGTCTCGACTCCGGCGGGGAGGACCGAGGAATGGACGAAGACGTCGCCGCCGTCGTCGCGGGAGAGAAAGCCGAAGCCCTTCTCGCTGTTGAACCACTTGACCTTGCCGGTAGGCACGTCTGTCCTCGTCCTCGTACTCGTCGGAAAACTGCTTCTGGAAACGGCTCTTGATAGCACTCGGGCGGGTCGTACGACCCGCCGGTACCCAGGCTAATGCTCTTGCAGCCGGTGACAAGACGTCACCCGGTTGTTCCTTCGCGCTGGGAACTACCCTGGTCGGGTGCGTGACAAAACCCAAACGAATTCCGCCGCTCCCGGTGACCGCCTGGTCCGTGCCGGAGCCGTCGTCTTCTTCATCGGCGCCGTGGCCACACTGGTCACGGTGGCCCCGTTGTTCCTAGGGACGACTCCCTTTCCGACGTACATGTTCGGATTGAGCATGCTCATGGCCGTCGGATTCCTGATGGCCGGTGCGGGAGTGCTGCGTTCCGTTGCGGCGGGCCGCCGTCAGGCGCGCGCGGGACGGTAGTCCGAAAGCCACCGCGGGAATTCGGTCAGATCGGTGAGGACGACGTCCGCGCCCGCCGCGCGCAGTTCCGCTTCGGGGCAGGGGCCGGTGGCCACGGCGACCGAGAGCGCCCCGGCGGTCCGGGCGCCGCGGACGTCCCCGACGTGGTCGCCGACGTAGACGCCCGCGTCGTGCTCGCGCAGGGCCTCCGCCTTCTGCTCGGCCCACAGGTCGCCGATGACGGCGTCGGGCTCGATGCCGAGGTGGGCGAGGTGCAGCTTGGCGTTGGGCTCGTACTTGGCGGTGACGACTATCGCGCGTCCGCCGGCCTCCCGGACGGCCGCGATGGCCTCCGGGGCGCCGGTCATCGCCGGGCTCGCGGTGATGGCGATGGTCGGGTACATCGCGCGGTACAGGTCCGCCATGGCCGGGATCTCCTCGGCCGGGAACCAGTTGATCAGCTCCTCGGCCAGCGGCGGCCCGAGCCTCGTGACCGCCAGGTCGGCGTCGATGTACGCCCCCGTCCGCTCGGACAGCGCCTGGTAGCAGGCGCGGATGCCGGGCCGGGAGTCGATGAGGGTCATGTCGAGGTCGAAGCCGACGGTGAGCGCGGGCGGGGTCATGAAGGCCATATGGGCCATTGTGCCCAGAGGGTGTGAACGGCAGGCGTCCGGCTGTGGTGGCCCTGCGTGTATTGCCCCGGAGCGTTGTTCCTAGCGCGAGCGCTGTGAGCGCCACACCAGGAACAGGGCCGACGCCACCGCCGCGCCCCTGACCACCCACGGCCAGGTCTCCGCCACCGCGGCGTTCATGTGGCCGTCGGCGATCGGGTCGCCCCAGCGGCCGTTCATCCGGCCCCACAGCCAGACCAGGCCCCCCACCACGGAGAGGCTCGGCAGGATGACGACCGCCCACTTCGTCTCGGCCTGGGTGAGGCGGCGGGAGGCGTAGGCGATGAGCCAGCCGAGCAGGAGGACGAACCAGTTGCCGAGCACGGCACCGGCGACGAGGAGGCCCGCGGCGATCAGGAGGAGCGGGTTGCTCCAGTTCGTGCTGGGCAGGCGCGGGAGCCGGCGGCGGCTGCCCTTCTCGGTCACCCCGGCCGTCTCGACGACCGGGGCGGTGGCCTCGGCGTCCGGCTTCTCCTTCTCCGGCTTGCGCGGTGCCGGCGGCTTCAGCAGGTCCGGCACCTCCACGCCGCCCACGAACCCCGGCACCTCGTCGCCGACGCCGAAGGGGCTGCTGTCCACCCGCCACCAGTCCGGCTGGAGCGCGCTGTCGCCGAGCTCGTGCCTCGCGGCCAGGTGCGGCGGGGCCGGGCCGTCGGAGGGGGCGGGGTGCGGCTCCTCAGCGGACCGGGCCGGCCGGGGGCGCGGTACGACGCGCCGCATGACGCCCTTCGCCCGCTCCTCCGGCTCGGCCTCGCGCTGCACGGGGACGGAGGCGGTGGCGGCGCCGTGCGGCTCACCGCCCGTACCGTCCGCCGCCGCGGTCACGACGTCGTCGGGGCTGCCCAGGCGGGTCAGGATGCGGCGGACGGCGGCCGGCGAGTCGACGGTGGCCTTGGCGCGGCGCTTGTCGATCTCGTTGCGCAGGTCCGCGACCAGACGCATACGGGTGGCCGACGACAACTGCCGCTGCTGGGCCACGTCGCCGACGCGGCTCAGATACTCGTAAACGACCTGGTCGCTCTCAATCCCCACGAAGTCCCCTCCGGGGCGGGTGCGTTGCGTGACGCCGTCGCACGACGGTACCGCGAGTGCCCACGAAGCGGCCAAAACCCCGTCCCGCGTTCGGGGAGGTAGCCCCGGCCGCGGCCCCGCACAGTCGGCCCGGCCGCCGGGGCCGACCCGCTACCGTGGACCGGATGAGCACCGAGGACAGGCCCCCGGCCCCCCGCTCCCTCGCGGAAGCGCTCCGCGCGCGGGGCGACGCTTCGCTGGGCGCGCTCCTGCGCAGCCGCCCGGATCTCATCACGCCCGTCCCCACCGACCTCACCCAGCTCGCGACCCGGGCCGGCACCCGCGCCTCGGTCGTGCGGGCGCTGGAGCGGCTGGATCGGTTCACGCTCCAGACGGCGGAGGCGCTGGCCGTGGCGGCGGACCCGGCGGCGTACGGCGAACTGCTCGGGCTCATGGCCGGGGACGACGCGGACCCGGCCGTCGTAGCCGCGCTGCCGCACGCACTGGACCTGCTGCGCGAGCAGGCCCTGGTGTGGGGCGACGACGACCGGCTGCGGCTGGTGCGCACGGCGCGTGAGCTGCTGGCGCCCTCGCCGCAGCACCCCTCGCCGACCGGGCTCGGCCCGACGGTCCAGGAGGCCACCGCCGGGATGTCCCCGGGCCGGATCCAGGACATCGTCACGACCGCCGGGCTCGCCTCGACGCACGACTCGGTCTCCGCGGTGACCGCCCTGGCCGGCCTGTTCACGGACCGGGCCCGGATGGCCGCGCTGCTCGCCGACGCCCCGGCCGACTCCCTCGACGTGCTGGAACGCCTGGTGTGGGGGCCGCCGTACGGGCAGGTCACGGCCGATCCGGCGCCTCGGCTGCGCTGGCTGCTGGACCGCGGACTGCTGCTGCCGACGGCCCCCGGGACGGTCGTCCTGCCGCGGGAGGTCGCCCTGCATCTGCGGCGGGGTCTGGCGCATCGGGCGCCCGAGCCCGTTCCGCCGGTCGTGGAGACGGCGACCGTTCACCGTCCACAGGTTGTGGACAGCGCGGCGGCCGGACAGGCGTACACCACGCTCGCGACCGTCGAGGAGCTGCTGAAGGACTGGGACGAGGGCGGGCCCGCGGTGCTGCGGGCCGGTGGGCTCAGCGTGCGTGATCTGAAGCGGACCGCCGTCGCGCTCGACGTGCCCGAGCCGGTCGCCGCGTTCTGGGTGGAACTGGCGTACGCGGCGGGCCTGATCGCCTCGGACGGCGAGGCCGACGAGCGGTACGCGGCGACCCCGGCGTACGACGAGTGGCTGGAACTGCCCGCCGCCGAGCGCTGGTCGCGGCTGGTCACGGCCTGGCTCACGGCGACCCGCACGGCCGGTCTGGTGGGCGGGCGGGACGGGAAGGACCGTACGTTGTCGGCGCTCGGGCCGGGCCTGGACCGCTCGGCCGCGCCGGAGGTACGGCACCGGGTGCTGGCGCTGCTGGCCGGGCTGCCGGAGGGCACCGCGCCGACCGCCGGGTCGGTGCTGGCCCGGCTGCGCTGGGAGCGGCCCCTGCGCGGCGACCGGCGCGAGGACGATCTGCGCGGCCGGCTCGCCGAGTGGGCGCTGTCCGAGGCGGAGCTGCTGGGCGTCACGGGCCGGGGCGCGCTGTCGGCGCAGGGCCGGGCCCTGCTGGGCGCGCCCGCGGCTCCCGCGCCCGGCCCGGAAGCGGAACCCTCCGGGCCGGGGGACAAGCTGCCCGTCCACCACCATCACCGCACCACCCCGCTCACCGCCCTCTCCCCCGCCGAACAGGCCGTGGCCTCCGCCGCCGCGGCCCGGCTGCTCGCGCCGCTGCTGCCCGAGCCGCTGGACCACGTGCTGCTCCAGGCCGACCTGACGGCGGTGGCGCCCGGCCCTCTGCAACGGCCGCTCGCGGACATGCTGGGCGTGCTGGCGGACGTCGAGTCCAAGGGCGGGGCGACGGTCTACCGGTTCACGCCCGGCTCGGTGCGGCGGGCGCTGGACGCCGGGCAGGCCGCCTCCGACCTGCACGCCTTCCTCGCCGCGCACTCCCGCACCCCGGTGCCGCAGCCGCTCGCGTACCTGATCGACGACGTGGCCCGCCGGCACGGCCACCTCCGGGTCGGCGCGGCCTCGGCGTACGTGCGCTGCGACGACGACGCGGTGCTCAGCGAGATCCTCGCCGACAAGCGGGCCGCCGGGCTGGGGCTGCGCCGGCTCGCCCCGACCGTGCTGGCCGCGCAGGCCGATCCGGCCGGGCTTCTGGAAGGCCTGCGGGCGATGGGGTTCGCGCCGGCCGCCGAGTCCGCCGAGGGCGATGTGCTGATCACCCGCGCCCTGGCCCACCGCACCCCGCCGCGCACCGCGCCCGAGCCGGTCCCGGACGGCCCGCCGGTCCCCGACGACACCCTCCTCGCGGCCGCGCTGCGCGCCATCCGGGCCGGCGACCTCGCCTCCACCACCCCCCGCAAGCCGGGCTCCGCCCCGGCGGCCAACGGCGAACTGCCCCGCACCGGTGCCGCCGAGACCCTCGCCACCATGCAGGCCGCCGTCCTCACCGGCGAGGCCCTGTGGATCGGCTACGTCAACGCCGAGGGCGCCGCCAGCCAGCGGGTCGTCGCCCCGATCCGCGTCGAGGGCGGCTTCGTCACGGCGTACGACCACACCGCGGACGAGGTCCGCACGTATCCGCTGCACCGGATCACCGGGGTGGCGGAGCTCGCCGACGACGCGGGCTGACGACCGCGCTGACGAAGACGTGGGGGCCGTCACCCGTTCGGGTGCGGACGGGCGTTCATGCACGCCACGCCGGGGATTTCCCACGCTCGGGCGACCTTCCCGGGCGTGCCGCATCACGCCCTGCGCGCGGGGGCAGCCACCGGGTGTCCTGTGAGCTCCGCCGAAAGGAAGTCCGCGCATGCGCGCTGTCCGCCGAGTCGCCGCCGTCCTCGTCACCGCCGCCCTGATGACGTTCGGGGGGCTCGCCACCCCGGCCTCCGCGGTGAGCATCGACGTCGCCGGTCTCGTCCTCGAGACACCGCAGATCTGATCGCTTCCGCGCGCTCCGCGTGCCGGTCCGGGCGTCCCCCCGGGCCGGCACGCGGCGGTGCGGTGTCGCCGTCCCCCGATGTCAGTCTCCGAAAGGCCCTGCCGTTCCCATGCGTGAGAACCTGCCCGCCGCCGCTCTCTGTGCCGTCGCGCTCGTGGGGGCGCTCGCACCCTCCGCCGCCGCGGCCCCCGCGCTGCCGCTGCCCCTGCCGGTCGCCGCCCTGGAGCCGCTGGTCACCGAAGGGGTCACCGTCGAAGGCCCGCTGGTCCAGAACGTCAGTCTGCCCACGCTGAAGTAGCGCGGCGGGTCCGGTAGCTGTCGCCGTCCAGCCGCACGAGGTCGGCGTGATGGGCGAGCCGGTCCGTCAGCGCCGGGGCGGACGGGCCGAAGACCTCGTCCCAGCGGCCGAGCGGCCGGTCGCTGGTCACGATCAGCGAGGCCCGCTCGTAGCGGTGGGCGATGAGCTGGAAGAACAGGCCCGCCGTCGCCGGGTCGAGGGGCGTGTAGCCGACCTCGTCGACGATCAGGAGGGGGTGATCGTCGAGCGCGGTCAGCTCGGCGTCGAGCCGGCCGGCGGCCCGGGCGTCCGCGAGCCGGGCGGCCCACTCGGCGGCGGTCGCGAACAGCACCCGGTGCCCGGCCTGGCAGGCGCGGACGCCCAGGGCGACGGCCAGGTGGGTCTTGCCGGTGCCGGGCGGGCCGACGAAGACGACGTTGCGCCGGGCGGTGACGAAATCCGCCTTGCCGAGCCGCGCCACGGCCTCCCGGTCGAAGCCCCGGGGGTGCTGCTCGTCGAAGTCCTCCAGCAGCTTGCGCGCGGGGAACCCGGCGGCGCGGATCCGGGCGTCGGCGTCGGCGTCCGCGTCGGTCTGCCGTGGGAGGGAGGGCGTGGTGGCCGGAGTCTCGGGGTCCGGCTTCTCCTGCCGCCGCTCCCCGCGCTCGTGTTCCTGTGGGCGGGCGGCCGGGGCCGGTGTGGCCGGTGAACGGTCGGCGTGGGCGCGGTCCGTGTGGGCGACCATCGGGCCCGACATGTAGGCGAGGATCGCCGCCGAGGCGATGAACGCCATGTGGATCACCGTCCCCCACAGCAGGGCGTGGTGGGAGGTGTGGTGGACGTCCACGAACATCTGGAGCAGGTGCACGGAGGAGATGCCCACGATCGCCGTGGCGAGCTTGACCTTCAGTACGTTGGAATTGACGTGTGAGAGCCATTCGGGCTGGTCACGGTGGCCCTGGAGGCCGATGCGCGAGACGAACGTCTCGTAGCCGCCGACGATCACCATGATCAGCAGGTTGGCGATCATGACGACGTCGACCAGCTTGAGCACCGCGAGCATCACGTACGTCTCGGTGGCGTGCCCGCTGACGCACATCAGGATCAAGGTCCACAGCTCCTTGAAGAACTTGTAGACGTAGACGCCCTGGGCGGCCACCAGCCCGAAGTACAGCGGGGCCTGGAGCCAGCGGGTGGCGAACAGGGCGTATCCGAACGTGGTGGTCGTCGGGTTCTGCACCTGCGCCATTCTTCGGGGCCGCGATGGAAAAACTGAATTCACACCACACGTTGGGATGAATAGGCATTCAGTACGACCGGACGCGCAGATCACACCACCCGCCCCGGTCGATCAGGCACACTGGACGTTTGGCCGAGGCGTCGCGCTGTCGAGCCGTCCGAGTCCTTTGGCCACAGAAAGGGTGCCGCGCGTGAATGGTCCGCTGATCGTCCAGTCCGACAAGACCCTGCTCCTGGAAGTCGACCACGAGCAGGCCGACGACTGCCGCCGGTCCATCGCCCCGTTCGCGGAGCTGGAGCGGGCGCCGGAGCACATCCACACCTACCGCGTGACCCCGCTGGGCCTGTGGAACGCCCGCGCGGCGGGTCATGACGCCGAGCAGGTCGTGGACGCGCTCGTGCAGTACAGCCGCTACCCCGTGCCGCACGCGCTGCTCGTCGACATCGCCGAGACGATGGACCGCTACGGCCGTCTCACGCTGTCCAAGCACCCGGCGCACGGCCTGGTGCTGACCACCACCGACCGCCCGGTGCTGGAGGAGATCCTCCGGTCGAAGCGGATCACGCCCCTGGTGGGCGCCCGCATCGACCCGGACACGGTCGTGGTGCACCCCTCCGAGCGCGGGCAGATCAAGCAGACGCTGCTGAAGCTGGGCTGGCCGGCCGAGGACCTCGCCGGGTACGTCGACGGCGAGGCGCACGAGATCGAGCTGGCCGAGGACGGCTGGGCGCTCCGGCCGTACCAGAAGCAGGCCGTGGAGAACTTCTGGCACGGCGGGTCGGGTGTCGTCGTCCTGCCCTGCGGCGCCGGGAAGACGCTGGTCGGGGCCGGGTCGATGGCCCAGGCGAAGTCGACCACGCTCATCCTCGTCACGAACACCGTCTCGGCGCGGCAGTGGAAGCACGAGCTGGTGAAGCGGACCTCGCTCACCGAGGAGGAGATCGGCGAGTACAGCGGGACCCGCAAGGAGATCCGGCCGGTCACCATCGCGACCTACCAGGTGCTGACGACCCGGCGGAAGGGCGTCTACCCGCACCTGGAGCTGTTCGACTCGCGGGACTGGGGGCTGATCGTCTACGACGAGGTGCACCTGCTGCCCGCGCCGGTCTTCAAGTTCACCGCCGACCTCCAGGCGCGGCGGCGGCTCGGCCTGACCGCCACCCTGGTGCGCGAGGACGGCCGGGAGTCGGACGTGTTCTCCCTGATCGGTCCCAAGCGGTTCGACGCGCCGTGGAAGGAGATCGAGGCGCAGGGCTACATCGCGCCCGCCGACTGCGTCGAGGTCCGGGTCAATCTGACGGACGCCGAGCGGCTCGCGTACGCCACGGCCGAGGCGGAGGAGAAGTACCGCTTCTGCGCGACGACGGCGACCAAGCGGAAGGTCACGGAGGCCATCGTCCGCCGCTTCGCCGGGCAGCAGATCCTCGTCATCGGTCAGTACATCGACCAGCTCGACGAGCTGGGTGAGCACCTCGGGGCGCCCGTGATCAAGGGCGAGACGTCGAACGCGCAGCGGGAGAAGCTCTTCGACGCCTTCCGCGAGGGCGAGATCAGCGTGCTCGTCGTGTCCAAGGTCGCGAACTTCTCGATCGACCTGCCGGAGGCGACGGTCGCCATCCAGGTCTCGGGCACCTTCGGCTCCCGGCAGGAGGAGGCCCAGCGCCTCGGCCGGGTCCTGCGCCCCAAGTCCGACGGCCACCAGGCGCACTTCTACTCGGTGGTCGCCCGGGACACGATCGACCAGGACTTCGCCGCCCACCGCCAGCGGTTCCTGGCGGAGCAGGGGTACGCGTACCGGATCATGGACGCGGACGAGCTGCTGGCGGAGAGCTGACGGTGGGGCCCGGTCCGCCCGCTCGCGGCGGACCAGGCCTCCTCACATGGGCGGGCCATGCCTCCTCGCGTGCGGCGGGCCATGCCTCCTCGCGTGCGGCGGGCCATGCCTCCTCGCGTGCGGCGGACCAGGCCTCCTCGCATGCGGCGGACCACGTCTTCTCACTTGTGGCGGACCACGCCGACTTCCTCTCCGTACTGACCGAGCACGACCACGTCGAAGGCGGCGCCCACGAAGACCTTGACGGCGCGCAGGGCATCGCCGAGGCGGTGGCTGTGACTGCCGGCCACGGCGGTGGCGCCGGGCGGGCGGCCCGGTGCCGGGGCGGGGTGGATGGTTGCTGCGCTCATGTCTCCATGGTGCGTTTCCGACCGTAAAGTCCGCGTCCGTCTCGGGGCGGAATCTGCCGAGGACCCGTGTACGCCGCTGGGCCGATCCGCTGCCCGCACGGGTGAGGGCCCTCCCCGGGCCCATCCCCTAGGGGACGGGAAAACCGTTGGCGGCCGCAGCCCCCGCTCCTCTAAGATCTCCGCTCTTGCCCGCCTCCCTCTCGGAGCGCCGCCGACCGGACGGAAACCGGCCGGCATCTCACCGCCCACTCTTCAGCAGGTCCCTCCGGAGGCACCCCCTTGTCCACGCCCGTCGACGACCCGCTCGCGCGTGAGCGCTCCCACCTCTCCTCGTCCCGGTCCGCCCTGCGCGCCATGCGCGAGGACGTCGAGGCCCTCGACATCACCGACGTCACCGCGAACTGGGTCAACGCCGAGGTGCTGGCCCGGCAGATCGAGGAGCGCGTCAAGGCCCTGGCCGACCTCAGCGACACCCCGCTGTTCTTCGGCCGGCTCGACTACCTGCACGCCCCCGGCGCCGAGGCGGCGGAGGGCGCGGAAGGCGAGCGCTTCTACATCGGGCGACGGCATGTGCACGACCATGACGGCGACCCCATGGTCATCGACTGGCGCGCGCCGGTCTCGCAGCCGTTCTACCGGGCCTCCAAGAAGGACCCGATGGACGTCGCGCTGCGCCGCCGCTTCGGCTACACCCGAGGCGACATCACGGCGTACGAGGACGAACATCTGTCGGACCCCGCCGCTGTGACACTGTCCGGCTCCGCCGGGGGCTCCCGGACCAGCAAACTGCTCCAGCAGGAGATCGAACGGCCGCGCGTCGGCCCGATGCGGGACATCGTCGCGACGATCCAGCCCGAGCAGGACGAGATCGTCCGGTCCGGCCTCTCCGGCACGGTGTGCGTGCAAGGCGGCCCCGGCACCGGGAAGACCGCCGTCGGCCTGCACCGGGTCGCCTACCTCCTCTACGCCCACCGCGAGCGGCTCGCCCGCACCGGCACGCTGGTCATCGGGCCGAACCGGTCCTTCCTGCACTACATCGAGCAAGTCCTGCCCGCACTGGGCGAGTTGACGGTGCACCAGGCGACCGTCGACGACCTCGTCGCGCATGTCGAGATCAAGGGCACGGACGACGCGACGGCCGCCGTCGTCAAGGGCGACGCCCGGCTGGCGCGGGTGCTGCGCCGGGCCCTCTACGCGCACGTCACGATGCCGACCGAGCCGGTCGTGGTCGTACGCGGCTCCCGCCGCTGGCGGATCCCGGCGTACGAACTGGAGGAGCTCGTCCGCGAGTTGCTCGACCGGGACATCCGCTACGGCGCCGCCCGCGAGGCCCTGCCGCAGCGCATCGCGCACGCCGTACTGGTGCAGATGGAACGCTCGGGTGAGGCGCCGGACGACCGGGTGCAGGACGCGGTGGCCCGCAACAGCGCGGTCAAGGCGGCGGTGAAGGCGGTCTGGCCGGCGGTCGACCCGGCGAAGCTGGTGCTGCGGCTGCTGTCGGACGCGGAGTTCCTCGCCGTCCACGCCGAGGGGATCCTCGACGAGGACGAGCAGAAGGCGATCCTCTGGGCGAAGCCGGCGCGCAGCGTGAAGTCGGCCTCGTGGTCGGCGGCGGACGCCGTGCTGATCGACGAGGCCACGGATCTGATCCAGCGCACGCACTCCCTCGGGCACGTCGTCCTCGACGAGGCGCAGGACCTCTCCCCCATGCAGTACCGGGCCGTCGGCCGCCGCTGCACCACCGGCAGCGCGACGGTCCTCGGCGACCTGGCGCAGGGCACGACGCCGTGGGCGACCCGGAGCTGGCAGGAGGCGCTGACGCACCTCGGCAAGCAGGACGCCCTGGTGGAGGAGCTGACGGCCGGTTTCCGTGTCCCGACGGACGTCATCACCTACGCCTCCCGGCTGCTCCCGCACATCGCCCCGGGCCTCACCCCGGTGATGTCGATCCGCGAGAACCCGGGCCACTTCGAGGTCCGGGCGGTCGCCGGCCCGAAGGACGTGGTCGAGGCGTGCCGCGAGCTGCTGCGCCACGAGGGCTCGACGGGCCTGATCGCGGCGGACGCCCGCGTCCCGGAGCTGGCCGGGGCCCTCGAGCAGGCCGGGATCCCGTACCTCGGCCCCGGCGAGGAGACGACCCAGGACACCCGCCTGACCCTGGTCCCGGCGTCCCTCGCGAAGGGCCTGGAGTACGACTACGTGGTCCTGGACGAACCCCGGGCGGTGGTCGACGGCGAACCGGACGAACGGACAGGCCTCCGGCGTCTGTATGTGGCGCTGACGCGAGCTGTGTCGGGCCTGATCGTCACGCACGCGGCCGGGCTGCCGCCGCAGTTGGCGTCGACCACCCTTCGCTGAAGCGTCAGCGTCGGGCCTGTATGCGGGCATCACCGGCGGTGATGCCCGCAGGCGTCGCCCCTCAGCGCCCAGCAGCCGCTCCCGCGCTCAGGTCGCGACCAAGCCGCCGTCGGCGGTGAGCACCGCGCCGGTGATGTAGCTGGCCTTGTCGGAGGCCAGGAACACCACGGCTTCGGCGATCTCCTCAGGCTCGCCGGCGCGGGCGAGCGGTGTGGTCTGGCTGAACTCCTCGAACATCTCGCCCACCGTGTCGACGGCCGTGTCGGTCCGGATCGGGCCGGGCGCCACGGAGTTGACGCGAACGCCCGCCGCGCCGAACTCGACGGCCCACGACCGGGTCAGAGCGTCCATCGCGGCCTTGGAGGCGTTGTAGACGGAGCCGACCGGGGTGCCGATCTGCGCGGCGACCGACGACACGTTGACGATCGCACCCTTCTTCTTGGCCACCATGGCCGGCGCGAGCGCGGCCGTCAGGAAGTAGGACGCGCGAACGTTGATGTCGAACACCTGCTCGTAGCTGTCGAGCGACTGCTCAGGGGTCGTCGAGAACGGGAAGATGCCCGCGTTGTTCACCAGCACGTCCACCTCGCCGACCTCCTCGGCGAGCCTGCGGACGTCGTCGATGTTCGCGACGTCCGCGACGACGAAGTGGCCCGTCCCGCCCGCCTGTTCGATCAGCTCGACGGTCTCCTTGCCGAGCTCGGCCCTGCGCCCCGTCACGTAGACGGTGGCACCCGCCTCCGCGAGCTTGACCGCGATCGCGCGGCCGATACCCGACGTGGCGCCGGTGACGAGTGCCTTCTTGTCCCGAAGTTCGTTGGTTGTCATGTCTGCAAACGTGGCGGCGCCAGATCGTCGGAGCATAATTTCCGGATATACGGCCTGGTCAGGTAGCGCGGACATCGACATGAATCAGGTGGTCAGGGCCGCTGTGCGCCGGCCGAAGTAGAGGCGCACGAAGTGCGGCAGCCGGTAGCGGCCGAGTACGAGCGGCTCGATCAGGTGCACGCCCGTGAGCGACTCCAGCACCAGCTCGATCTCGCCGGGGTCGGCCCCGGACATGTCCGCCGCATGGTGGCTGTCGATCACCTCGGCGTCCTGGCGCGCGAAGCACATGAGCATGTGCCGTTCCGGGTCGCTCAGCTGCTCCTCGGCCGCGATCAACGGGGCGAACATCGCGGCGCAGTCGGAGGGGATCACGCCGTCGAGCTTGCTCTCCCGCTCCATTTGCAGCAGGACCATCCCGATCGTCCAGTGCGGACGCGAGCTGAGTTTGCCGCCGATCACCCTGATCGGGCCCGGCAGGCGCGAGAGGCGTTCCAGCAGCACCTCGGCCTGCCCGGGTTCCGCGTCCGCGCGCACCGGGCCGAGGACCTTGCGGAAGAAGTCCCGTGCCTCCCTCTCGGCCAGCCCGGCGGTCCTCAGCCAGGTCACCCCCGGCAGCTCGTTCAACCGGCGGACGCTCGTGAGAATCATCGCGGAGCCGGGCGTGGCGAGATCGCGTACGGCCGCCGCGTCCTGCACGTCGTCGACCACGACGAGGAAACGCTTGCCCCGCGCCTTCTCCCGCCACAGTGCGGCTTTGTCGCCGACGGGGCTCTCCACGCCGACCGCGCGCAACAGCCCGCCGGCGACGTCCCCGCCCCTGACGAAGATCTGCCCGTCCGGGAAGCGGCCCTTGACGAGGTGGCCGATCCGGGTGGCCAGCGCGGTCTTGCCGCTGCCCCGCATACCGGTGATGCCCACGGTGCCCGGCAACGTCCGGAGAGCCTGCGCGATCTCCTCGGCACGGCCGGTGAAGTCGATCAGATCCGGCAGCAGTTGCTCCGGCCTGCGCGGCGGGGTGAGGTCGCCCTTGAGGATCCGCGCGTGGACCTGGCGCAGCTCCGGCCCCGGTTCGAGGCCGAGCTCCTCGTTGAGGAGTGCGCGCGCCCGGTGGAAGTGGTCGAGTGCTTCGCCCTGCCTGCCCTCCAGGTAGAGCGCCCGCATCAGGAGAGCGCGCGGTCGTTCCCTGAGCGGGAAGGCGGCCACGTGCTTCTGCAGCTCCAGCACGTCGGGTTCACGTTCGAGGCAGTCCTCCCGCGCCTTGAGCCGGTAGTCGCCGAGCCGCACCCGTTGCGCGTCGAAGTAGGCACTCCGGAGGCCTTCCAAGGGCTCTCCGCGGCAATCGTCGACGATCTCCGCGCGGACCGTGTACCCCCCGTCCCTGGACGTCAGGTTCAGCTCCGGGAGGGTCTTTCGGATCTTGTACACGTGCGTCCGCAAGGCCATCACCGCGCTCGGCGTCGGGTCGTCCCAGACCATGCCGATCAACTGGTCGTTGCTCAGCCGGATGCCGTTGTTCAGCAGCAACGCCGCCAGCACTGCCCGCTGCTGGCGCGGCCCCAGGTCGATCTCCTCTTCGTCGTGCCAGGCTCGTACCGGACCCATCAGTGAGAAGCGCAGGCTCATGCAACGGCCCAACGCACGGGCACGCCCCCTGCTTCCCCGTAGGGAGTCCACGACTCGGTGGTGCGGACACACCGCACGCGGGGTCACCGTCGCCCAGGGGTGCGGGCCGGGGACGTTCAGACGGCGTCCAGGGCGGCCCGCCACCGTGCGACGGCATCCGCCGACACCGGTGCCTCCCAGCCCTCCGGCCGAGCCGCCCCGCCGATGTGGAAGCCGCCGACCCCGGCCGTCAGCAGCGTCGGCACGTGGTCGAGCCGGAGCCCGCCACCCACCAGGAGACGCTGCTCGTAACCCGGCTGTCCCTGCCGGGCCGCTTCCGCGAGCAGCACGGGCAGCCCCTCGTCGACCCCACCGGAAGCCCCGGCCGTCAGATACGTGTCCAGCCCCGGCATCCCGTCCAGCTGCTTGCGCAGGGCGTCCCGGTCCGCGGCCCGGTCGATGGCCCGGTGGAAGGTCCAGGGGCAGCCGTCCAGGACGGCGACCACCCGCTCCACGGCCGCCAGATCGACCACACCCCCGGCGTCGAGGAACCCCAGCACGAACTCCTCCGCCCCGGCCTCCCGCAACTCACCGGCCACCCGCACGAGCCGGTCGACATCCCCGGCCGCGAACCCGTCCGCCAGACGGATCATCACCCGCAGCGAGATGTCGACCGCACGCCGGATCCCGGCGACGGTGGCGGCCGACGGGGTGAGCCCGTCGGCCGCCATGTCGGTGACCAGCTCGAGGCGGTCCGCGCCTCCCGCCTGGGCGGCGACCGCGTCCTCGACTCCGAGGGCGATCACCTCCAGGACTGCACGCTTGCTCATGGGGCCCCTTCGTCGGCATGCGTCGGCGTTCGATGACAGGTCTAGTCCAATCAAGACTACGCTGCCCATCCGCGCCGCCTCCGACGCCCCGGGGGCGGGCTCAGCCGAAGATGTTCAGCTCCTTCGCTTCCGCCCCGGCCAGCTCGAACGCCGGCACCCCGTCGACCGGCCGCCCCGCGTACAGCCGTACGAGCGTCGGCCCGTCCCCGATGAAGCGGCCCGGGGGCCGCTCCCCGCCGCTCTCCCCCAGCCGCAGCGGCTCGTCCAGGTCGTCGAGGTCGGCGTGCAGCGCCACGTGCCCCCGCTCGCGGGTGAGCCGCGCGAGCAGCGCGAGCGCGTCCGGCAGTCCGGCCCCGCCGTACGCCCCCGGCTCCCCGAGGGCCTCGCGCACGTCACTGGCGTGCACCCACTCCCCGAGCGCGAGACCGTCCAGCTTCCCGCCGGCCCCGGCGATCACGGGCCCGGCCGCGCCCAGCCCCCGCTCCAGCTCGTCGACGACCTGCGCGTCGCTCCAGCCGGCCCGCTCGGCGATGTCCCGGTCGTTGGACTCGGGCGAGAACACGCCCTCCTCGAACCTGCCCTCCACCGCCCGTGTCAGCGCGGCCGAGCAGTGCGCCAGCACGTCCCGCACCGTCCAGCCCGGACACGCGGCGACGGGCCGCGCGAAGTCCTCCCCGGCCCGGCCCCGCAACAGCGGGATCAGCGCCTCACGCTCGATCGTCAGCAGCCGCCCGGGCTGCTCGGGGTCCCGTACGTCAGGAACATCAGCAGGAGTCGTCATGCCCCCACGCTAGGTCCCCGACCCCGCCCAGCGGGAGAATGCCCCCATGTCCGACCTCGACTCCCTGCGCACCCGCTTCGCCCGCACCCTGGAAGCGGCCCGGGGCCCGGCCGGCGGCCCGGCCCCGGCGCCGTACGCCGACGCCCTGCTCACCCGCTGGCAGGAGCCGCAGCGCCGCTACCACACGGTCGAGCACCTCGCGGCGGTCCTGGACCGTGTCGACGAACTGGAGCGGTACGCCCGCGACCCGGACGTGGTGCGGCTGGCCGCCTGGTTCCACGACGCGGTCTACCTGCCCGACCGCTCCGAGAACGAGGAGCGCTCGGCCCGCCTCGCCGAACGCGCCCTCGCGGAAGCCGGCGTCCCGGACGCGAAGACCGCCGAGGTGGCCCGCCTGGTCCGCCTCACCGTCACCCACGACCCGGCCGACGACGACCCCGACGGCCAGGTCCTGTGCGACGCCGACCTCGCGATCCTCGCCTCACCCCCGTCGGCGTACGCCGCCTACACCACGGCCGTCCGCGAGGAGTACCACTTCGTCCCCAGCCACGCCTTCCGCGAGGGCCGCGCCGCGATCCTGCGCCAACTCCTGGACCTCCCACGCCTGTTCCGCACCCCGCACGGCGCCTCCGAATGGGAGGCCACGGCCCGCTACAACCTCACCGCCGAGCTGGAAATGCTGTCGCTCCCACCCCACGACGCCTCGTAGCCTGCCCACCATGTGGACAACGGGAGCGGATCAGGTGGAGCAGGCCGTCGCCGAGTGCGTGGGGCTGCTGGGGGCGGTCGCCGAGCGGGACTGGGAAGGGGTGCGGGCCGGGCGGCTGGAGTGGGACTGCCGGCGGACGGCGGTGCACATCGCCGAGGATCTCATCGCGTACGCGGGGCAGCTGGCGGGGCGGGAGCAGGACCGGTACTCGCCGTTCCTGCTCTCGATGGAGGAAGACACCGGCAACGCGGACGTGCTGCGGGTGATCGGCACGATGGGCGCCCTGCTCGCGGCCGCGATCCGTACCGCCCCGCGGCACGTACGGGCCTTCCATCCGTATCCGTTCCGCAGCGCGAGCCGTGAGGGGTTCGCCGCGATGGGCGTGGCCGAGGTGCTGCTGCACACGCACGATGTCGCCGAGGGGCTGGGCGTGCCGTACGAACCGGCGCCCGAGCTGTGCGACTTCGTGCTCGGCCGGATCTTCCCGCACGTCCAGCCCGGGCCCACCCCGTGGCCGACCCTGCTGTGGGCCACCGGCCGCGGGGAGCTGCCCGGCCGCGCCCCGCTCACCGAGTGGCGCTGGAACAACAACCTGGTGATCGGCACCGAGCGGCTCACCCTCCAGGGCGTCACCCCGGCCGCGGCCACCGATCTGTCCACGGTCGGCGACGGCGGTTTCGAGTGGATCGAGGGCGGCCCGATGGAGGGCACCCGGGTCGGCGCCGGGCTGGTGTACAAGCAGTACGAGGACGGGGTCCACCGGCCGGAGTGGGGCATGTACGTGCTGGTCCGGCGCGAGGACGAGCGCGCGATCGGCGCCATGGGCTTCCACAGCGTCCCGGACGAGGCGGGCCGGGTCGAGGTCGGCTACGACCTGGTCGACGGCGCCCGCGGCCACGGCTACGCCACCGAGGCGCTGCGCGCGCTGTCGTCCTGGGCGCTGGGCCGGCCGGAGGTGCGGACCGTGGTCGCGAACGTCGAGCCGGACAACCTGCTCTCCCAGAACGTGCTCGCGCGGGCCGGTTTCACCCAGGTCGCCGAGGACCCCGAGCACCTGACCTACGAGCTGCGCGAACCCGGCGAGGGATAGCGCCCCTTGGGCCGCCGCAGCCCCGCCGCGTGCAGCAGCCGCACCACCTCGCGGCTGCTGACCTCCACGGCCCCGGCCCGCACCGCGTCGGCGTACCGGCGGTCGGGGATGTCGTAGTGGTCGCGTTCGAAGGCCCGGCGGGGGACGCCGAGGCCGGCGGCGAAGGTGTGCAGTTCCTCGTAGGAGACGTCGCTGACGAGGTGGGACCACAGGCGGCCGTGGCCGGGCCAGGTCGGCGGGTCGATGTAGATCGTCACGCGGGCCTCACGAGGACGCCGGTCCGCCGATGGCCTCGCCCAGCGATCCCACGGCGGCGACCTTCACACCCGCGTCGCCGCACACCCAGTGCGGGTCGGGCCCCAACTCCGGCTCCACGTCGAGGGCGTGCGGCTCGCCCGCGCCGCACACCGGACACAGCGGCCAGCGGCCGTACCGCTCCAGCAGGGCGTCCTGGACGTCCTGCGCGACCAGGCCGGCCACATACCGGGCGCCCTCGGGCCACTGCTCGACCCACCATCGGCGCTGCTTGACGGACTCCTCGACCAGGGAGACGACATCCGCGTCGGCGACGCGTCCCGCGACGAGGTCGGCCAGCACGAGGGCGCGCGCGGCGTGCAGCGCCTGCTCCAGGGGGCTGATGGGATCCATGCACCCATTGTGCGCACTCTTGACCCCACTGCCGCCCCGAAAATATCTTTCAATCGTGACCCGAGACGTGAAGGAAATTTTCGCCCGCGAGCGTGGCGGCCCCTCGGGCGCGAGCGGCGCCCCGCCCGCCCCGGCCGCCCTCGCGGCCAAGGTCCGCACCCTGGGCCCGTCGATGACGCGGTCCATGCAGCGCGTCGCCGAAGCCGTCGCGGGCGACCCGGCCGGCTGCGCGGCCCTCACGGTCACCGGCCTCGCCGAACTCACCGGCACCAGCGAGGCGACCGTCGTACGCACCGCCCGCCTGCTGGGCTATCCGGGTTACCGGGACCTGCGCCTGGCCCTCGCCGGCCTCGCCGCGCAGCAGCAGTCGGGCCGCGCCCCCGCCATCACCACGGACATCGCGGTGGACGACCCGATCGCCGACGTGGTCGCCAAGCTCGCCTACGACGAGCAGCAGACCCTCGCCGACACCGCCGCCGGCCTCGACACCGTCCAACTGGGCGCGGCCGTCACGGCCCTGACCGCGGCCCGCCGCACCGATGTGTACGGCGTCGGGGCGTCCGGCCTGGTCGCCCAGGACCTCACGCAGAAGCTGCTGCGCATAGGGATGCTCGCGCACGCCCACAGCGACCCGCACCTCGCCGTCACCAACGCCGTGCAGCTGCGCGCGGGCGACGTCGCGATCGCCATCACGCACTCCGGGTCGACCGGGGACGTCATCGAGCCCCTGCGGGTCGCCTTCGAGCGCGGGGCGACGACGGTGGCGATCACCGGCCGCCCGAACGGTCCGGTCACGCAGTACGCCGATCACATCCTCACCACTTCCACCGCACGCGAGAGCGAGCTGCGTCCGGCGGCCATGTCGTCCCGGACCGGTCAGCTCCTCGTGGTGGACTGCCTGTTCGTGGGGGTGGCGCAGCGGACGTACGAGAAGGCTGCGCCCGCGCTGTCGGCGTCGTACGAGGCGCTGGCCCACCGGCACCGTTCCTGAGGCCGCCGCCCCGCCCAGCACCGGAAAGACACGGAAAGAGCCGTTCATGACCTCCACCTCCGACCCCCGTGATCTCAGGACCGAGTTGGAGTCCCTGACCACCGAGGCCTTCCGGCCGGAGCTCGCGGACATCGACCGGCTGCCCACCCTGGACATCGCCCGGCTGATGAACGGCGAGGACGCCGCCGTGGCCGGTGCGGTCGCGGCCCGGCTGCCGCAGATCGCCGCCGCGATCGACGCCGTCGCCGAGCGGATGGCCCGGGGCGGGCGGCTGGTCTACGCGGGCGCGGGCACGGCGGGGCGGCTGGGCATCCTGGACGCCTCGGAGTGCCCGCCCACGTTCAACACCGACCCCTCCCAGGTCGTCGGCCTGATCGCGGGCGGCCCGGACGCCGTGGTCACCTCGGTCGAGGGCGCGGAGGACTCCCGGGACCTGGCGAAGGCCGACCTGGACGCCCTCGCCCCGACCCCCGACGACACGGTGGTCGGCATCTCCGCGTCCGGCCGCACGCCGTACGCCATCGGCGCGGTCGAGCACGCCCGCACCCGCGGCTGCCTCACCATCGGCCTCGCCTGCAACCCCGGCAGCCCGCTCGCGGCCGCCGCCGACCACGGCATCGAGATCGTCGTTGGCCCCGAGCTGCTCACCGGCTCCACCCGTCTGAAGTCCGGCACGGCGCAGAAGCTCGTCCTCAACATGCTCTCGACGATCACGATGATCCGGCTGGGCAAGACCTACGGGAACCTGATGGTCGACGTCCGCGCCTCGAACGACAAGCTCCGCGCCCGCTCCCACCGCATCGTCGCGCTCGCCACCGGCGCCGCCGACGAGGACGTCGAACGGGCCCTGACCGCCACGGACGGCGAGGTCAAGAACGCCATCCTGACGATCCTGGCCGACGTGGACGGCCCGACGGCGGCCAGACTCCTGGCGGAGTCCGACGGCCACCTGCGGGCGGCCCTGGCCTCGGTTCGCTGACTCACCGGCCCGACCGCGCCGCTCACCGTTCCCTACGCCGCCGACTCACCGGTCCCTACGGCGCTGCCCGCCGTAGAAGGTGCCGCCGGCGAGGAGCAGGGTCATTCCGGCGGTGACGGCGAGGGTGATCTCCGTGGTGTTCCGCTGGTCGGGACTGTCGGGCAGCCGGGGGTCGAGCAGCCCGAGGGGGTCCTTGCGGATCTCGACGCGGTCGCCGGGCCTGGCCTGCCCGAAGCAGTTCTCCTGCTGGGACACCTCGTACGTCTCGCGGCCCCCGCCCAGCTCCCGGACCGTGCAGAACAGGTCCGGACCGCGCCGCTGGTCCCGGTCGGCCACCCGCGTCACCACGGCGTCGACGGGCTCTCCCACCGTCGTCATGTACACCTCGTACACGGCGGGCCCGGCGAACAGCATCAGCGCGAACCCGCCGAAGGAGACGAGCGTCGCCGCCCCGGCCCGGTGCCAGACTCCGCCGATGACCCAGGCGGCGACCGCGATGACCGCCATGACGACGACCACCCCGAGCCAGGTCACCCACTGCCCGATCGCGGAACCGAGCAGCAGCAGCGCGGGCACGAGCACGGCCCACAGCACGGAACCGGCCGTCCGGCGCCCGCCGGACAGGCCGGCCCGCGAGGTATCCGTCCCACCACTGCCGCCGGCCGCCACGGCCGTCCCGGACGCGCCCATGTCCGCGATCTCCTGCCAGTCGCCCGTTCGATTGCGCCCGTCACGATATACAACGGGCGCGAGGCCTCAACTCACCGGAACCGAGCGACGTACTCGGCGAACGGCTCGATGCCCACGCCTGCGCGCAGCTCGTCCACACGGCCGGGCTCGGCACAGGGCCAGGGGATCGGGCTGCCGTCTTCCCTCACTCCGGCGACCTGGGTGCCGTAGATCTGCTCCCGCCCCTCGTTGACGAGCGTGCGGTCCCGTAGGAACGCCAGCTCACGAGCGCCGGCCGCGTCCGCCTCCACGGCCTGTTCCAGCAGCCGCAGGGCCCGTCGCTGCACGTCCAGCTGCCGGTCGGCGTGCTGGGCGACGAGCCAGGCGGCGCGGGCGGCGTCCTCTCCGACGAGGGCGGCGGTGGGCCAGCCGACCTCGTCCATGATCTCGCCGAGCCGGTCTCCGTGCCGTGCGGTGAGCCGCCGCCAGGCGAGCTGCTCGGCCGGGTCGTCACTGTGGGCGGCTCCGGAGACTGCCATCTCATGGTCGGCGGCGGCCATGGCGGTCAGTTCGCCGCCGAGCGCCGCAAGATCGCGGGTCACAGTCAACTCCTCTGCTGCTCCAGCTGGTTGACAGAACCCTAAAGTCACCTGAGACCCGAAAAGATCATTCCGGAGTACGGTGACACGAGGCCGTCGCAGCCGGGATACTGGATCTACACCCACTCAGGCGGTGAGTTCGGCGATCATCCGCTGCCCCTCGCCGAGGCGCTCGGCCTGTTCTTCCGTCGCCTTGTCCGCCAGGGCATTGACCGCCGCGTTGAAGCGCTCCATCGAGGTGGGGCGGTCGGGACCCAGGACGTACTCCTTGAGGATGCGGCGCTCGGCTGCCATCGGGTCGCGGCCCGGCGCGCGCACCGAGTCGAGGATCTCCGGCAGCCGGGTGCAGGCGCGGTCCAGCAGATAGGCGCCCCCGGCCGTGGTGTAGGCCGCCCGGAAGTCCGCGTCGGGCAGGTCGTTCGCGTTGGTCAGGACGTACGGCTTGAGGCTCGCCACGAAGTCCGCGACCACGGAGGAGACGTCGCTGACGAGGATGTCGGCCTGGTCGAAGCACGCGTACAGCGTGGGCAGTTGCTTGACGATCACCTGGTGACCGAGCGGGCCCCGGCTCTCCCAGAACAGCCGGTGCCACTCGGCGCGCAGCTCGTGCCACTCGGCCTCCCCGTCGAGGCCGGGCGGGCGGGCCTCGCGGGTCTGCTGGGCGTCGTCGCCGGCGAGCCGCCCGGACAGTGCCCCGAGCCGCTCCTGGATCTCCGCGAGCCGCGGACGGACGGCGGCGATCGCCGCCTCGGTCTCCTGGGCGCCGCGCCGCTCGTTGTCGGCGCGCAGCAGCTCCCGGATGGTCCGGTCCGCCTCGGCCGCCGCGGGGGAGCGCTTGCCGGTGAGGGGATGCGGTTTGTAGAGGACCCGTACGTTCTCCGCGAGCAGCTTCTCGACCAGCGGCACGCCCATCGGGATCAGGGACGTGTGGCAGTCGTCGTCGCTCCAGCCCTCCCAGGTCGGCGCGTACAGCACGGTCGGCAGCGGCCCCGGCACATGGTCGGCGTGCAGCCGGATCGGCGACAGCTGCGGGCGGCCCACCTCGACGATCGCCGAGTCGCTGATCGCGTGCCGCACCCGCTGGTAGCGGTCGCGCCCGGCCCGCCCGGCCACCCAGATCTCGTCGTACACCTTGCTCACCCGGTTGCTGCTGGCGAGCTTGTCGCTGTCGCCGTGCCCGATGAAGACGTGCTTGGCCTCGGCGACGCGCAGCATGTGCACGTTCTTGCCCGCGTTGCCCGGGTAGAGCACGACCCGCAGCTCGGGCAGCTCCAGCTGCGCCACGTCGTCGGCCTTCGGCACGCACAGGACCGGGATCGACGTACGGCTCAGGAAGCGGAACGAGGCCCGCTCCCGGAGGATGATCAACGGCCGCCGGTCGAGCTGCTCCAGCGTCTCGATCCACATGTTGACCTGATACATGAAGTCCCGGGACACGGCCGCGAAACTGAAGTACAGCGCCACCTCCGGCCGGTATCCGGCCAGTTGCCGGTTGACCTCGGCGATCACCTCGTCCCCCGACGGCATCCGGCGGGCCCGGCGAAGCTGCCCGAGCAGCGCCACCACGGCCGCGACCGCGAGCCCGGTGGTGACCGCGAAGCCGATGCCCGCGGGCTGCCACGACCCGGCCGCCAGCGCGGCGAGCAGGCCCGCGTGGGCGGGCAGGTCCAGGTGCAGCAGCTTGCGCAGAAAACGCCGGTAGAGGAGAGCGGGGGGCGACTGCGCGATGCCCGCCCCGCTCATGTCGAGGTTGCGCACCACCACCGGCAGCGTGCGCCGCCGCCGGATGGCGTGGTGCACCGCCGTGTACAGGATCACCAGGGTGAAGTGGGCGGCGAACACGGCCAGCGCGGCCACCAGCACCGCGCCCGGCGCGTCCGTCCGGTCGGCCAGCGCGAGCAGCATCACCGTCCGTACGGCGAACCGCATCGTGCGGGTCAGCTGCAACGCGGCCAGCCGCCTCACGAAGGCGGGAGAACGCGTGTGCAGCACCTCGTCCACGGCGTACGTCACGGCCGAGGCCGCGGCGAAGCCCCACAGCGAGGGGAGCAGCGCGAACACGGGCAGGGCGGCGAAGCCTGCGGCGAACAGGAACACGAGGAAAAGGTCGGTCTTCCCGCGCACGCGCAGGACACCGCACAGCCAACGGAACGTCATAAGACAGGATTCCTCTAGGGAAAGGATGTGATTTCCGGAGTGGCGTGCGGTGGGGCGAACGCCGGCGTATGCGCGATACGCCTGTTCGACGGTGGTGAGGGGCGAATGGTTGTACATCCACCGTTGGCTATTACTTCACCGTGACTTCAGCTCCCGGTTGACCTGTCGCACGCGCGCCCGCAGCGTCTCCCCCACAGGCAGCGAGCGCAGCACGTCGGTGAGGTGCTCCGCCGTCCGTACGTTGCAGCGCCCCAGATCGACCAGCGCGAACGGCTCGTCGCTCGCGCCGGTCACCGGGTCGACGCCCAGCGACGGCAGCACGACCCCGACTCCGGCGAGGGCCTCCCGCAGCGATTGCACGATCTCTTCGGTCGAACGCACCGTTTCTACCTCCACGCTGAGTTTGCGATTCACCACACAGCGTGTCCGACACGTCTCTAACCTGGCCAGATACGGCGGTCCAACAACCCGATCCGTACGACAGGGAGTTGCCCATGCCCGGTTCCAGGGACCTCGACCCGTCCTCCTCCCCTCGGGCCCTCCTGGGCGCCGAACTCCGCCACGCCCGCGAGAAGGCCGGCCTCAGCCAGGAGGATTTGGGTGGGCGGCTATTCGTGAGCGGCTCGTTCATCGGGCAGTTGGAGGCGGGGACGCGGAGGTTGCAGCGGGAGTATGCGCGATTGTTGGACGAGGTGTTGGGGACGGAGGATTTCTTCCAGCGGAACTGTGCGGCGGCGGCGAAGTCGAAGTATCCGGAGCACTTCGCGGAGGCGGCGGAGGCGGAGGGCCGGGCTGTGGCCATCAGGGAGTTCGCATCGATGCTGATTCCCGGGCTGCTCCAGACGCCCGCCTACGCCCGGGCGGTGTGCCGCGCATATCAACCGACCGCACCGGATGAGGAAATCGAGAAGAGGGTGGCCGCCCGCATGGAGCGGACCCGCCTCCTCGACGATCCAACAAAGCCCTTGTTGTGGGCCGTGATTGACGAGTCTGCCCTGCGGCGGGTGACAGGCGGGGCGGAGGTCATGGCCGAGGCCCTGCGACACATCAGCGACATGGCCCGCCGCAGCCGGTCCATCGTGCAGGTGCTGCCCTTCGACGCGGGGGCGCACCCGGCCATGCAGGGGTGCGTCAAGCTCATGGACTTCGACGACGCACCTCCGTTGGCCTACCTCGAAGGCGTCGGCACAGGGCGGCTGGATGACGACCCCGCCACCGTGGCCGAGTACCGCTTCTACTACGAGTTCCTGGCGGCCTCCGCACTCTCGCCTGAGAAGTCCCTAGCCCTGCTTGAAGCAATGACGCAGGATTACGACCATGAGGAACATGCCTGAGTGGTACAAGTCCAGCTACAGCGGCGGGAGCGGCGACAACTGCCTGGAAGTCACCCGGGCATTCCCCGATGTCATCCCCGTCCGCGACTCCAAGACCCCCCACGGCCCGAAGCTCGTGTTCCGGGCCACCGCCTGGTCCGCTTTCGTCGAGAACCTCAAGGACGAGACGGCCTGAGCTTCGGGACCCGGGCTTCGAGCCCTCTTTTCAAGGAACGGGTGGAGGGCCTCAACCCACCCTCCCACCCCGCGTGTTGACGTGACGCGTTCGGCTTGCCACGGACAGTGACAGCCCTCTAACGTTCGTGCACAAGCAACAGCCCCCGCCCGGTGCGCCAACACCTGCGGGGGCTTGACCACTTAGATCGAAGGACAAGTTCGATCCCATGGCTGACGCCAACTTTAGTGCCGCCTCTCCGTCCTCGCACCCCATGGCGGGGCCGGGCTACGGCAAACGCACGACCCCCGGCCAACCTCCGCGCGCAAACCACGACTTCGCCCACCTCCCACCCCGCGAAGCCGCCATCGCCGCCTACCTGGACCGGCTCCCCGACGGCGCCGACATCTCGGTAAAGACGCTGGCCAAGCAACTGCCCTACGGACAGTGCGCCCTGGGCACCGCCCTCAACTGCATCCAGCAGGCAGGACACCTGCGCCGAGGCCGGGAGTGCATCACAGCCGACGACGGCAGCTCCCGATGGATCACCCGTTCGTGGTGGTCCCGCACCGCCCGGGATGACGACTGGTGGGCCGCCTTCACCCGCGGCGACGCACCCCGGCCGCAGGCGGCACGCCCCACCCGCTCCCGCGCCCACATCCTCCTGGCCGCCCTCGGCCGCACGGCACCTGTCCTGTCCCTCTCCGAGGCAGACTGCGCGACCCTCGCCCCACTCGTGACGGAGTGGTTCGCACGGGGCGCCTCGGAGGACGACGTACTGCGTGCCCTCACGGCCGGCCTGCCGACGCCCGTACATCACGCCGCGGCCCTCGTCCGAAACCGCCTGACCAGCAAACTTCCACCACCTCCACCCGCTCCACGCCCACCCGTGCGGATCCTGGAGTGCGCGAACTGCGGCGCCCCGGGACGTCCGGAAACCCTGCCAGGGGGGCGTTGCAGTGCCTGCCGGGGCGAACGCGCCCCCGCGCAACCCGCCGCACCCCTTTCCGCCCCCACGGTCCACGCTCACGCGGCCGGGATCCGCGCGGCGATGTCCCGGCGACGCCACGACTACGCCGACTGAGGACAATGGACTCATGAACCACGCCCAGCTGACCGCTCTCGGCCGCGCCCTCCGGCTCCTCGGGGAGCACGGGGAGGCCCTGTCCGCCGACACCCCGGACGCCAAGCTGCACGAGGTCAAGGCCGACCTGAAGCGCGCCCTGGACCTGCTGGACGAGAGTGTCACGGGCGCCGCGCCCACCACCCGCTGCCCCGAGCACCCGAACGGCCCCGTCGACGAGGCCGCCCCCGACCTGTGCCTGCTGTGCGAGACCCGGCGCAGGGCGGCCCGCCGGGCGGAGTTCAACGGGCCCGCCCCCCAGCACCAGCCCGTCGAGCCCGCACCGTCCCGCTACGGCGTGCGCGGCGACCGTCCCCAGCCCCAGCAGCGCTGGCTGGCGGAGCTGTGGAACGGCCAGGCCTGGCAGCTGTGCGGCACCCCGCGCCGGGACCGGCGCGAGGCCGAACTCTTCATCAACGCCCAGCGCAAGGCTCCCCGGGCCGCCATGGCGTACCGGCTGGTCCACGAGTTCACCGACTACGAGGTGCTGCGGGTGTGGGGGACGCCGGTGCGGGTCGACATCGAGCCGATGGGCAACCTCTAGAGCCCGCCGCGGGGCCGTCCGAGGGCATCGCCGGCCGGGGCCCCTTTTGACGGGCTCCGGCGGCGTGCTGGTGGGCTCGGACGACGGTGGAGTCGACCGCGACGACCAGGTGAGGTCGCCTTCGGCGTCGGCCTAACCTGCGTCACGGACGAGGAGTGCGATCTGCACCCGATTGGTCAACCTCAGTTTGGCGAGCGAGCGGCTGACATGGGCCTTCACTGTGGTCTCGCTCATGCTGAGCTCTCGGGCGATATCAGCGTTGGCCAGCCCGCGGGCCACCGCGCGAACGACATCCTGTTCGCGAGCGGTGAGGACAGCCAGCCGTTCCTGCGCGGCCCGGGCATCTGGGGGCTGCCGGTCGGCGAAAGCCTCGATCACCCGCTTGGTGACCGTGGGCGACAGCACGGCGCTGCCGTCTGCCGCCGTACGGACGGCGGCGATCAGATCGCGCGGCGCGGTGTCCTTCAACAGAAACCCGACAGCCCTGGAACGCAAGGCTCTGTAGACGTACTCATCGCGGTCGAAGGTAGTGAGCATGAGCACCTTCGGCGGACTCGGCGACTGGTGGATCTCCCTGAGCGCGGACACTCCGTCCATACCCGGCATCTGCACGTCCATCAGCACGATGTGCGGTCGGTGGCGGGCGACGGCAGTGACGGCCTCCGCCCCGTTCTCCGCCTCGGCGACCACCTCGATGTCGTCCGGGACCTCCAGGATCATGCGAAGCCCGGTCCGTACCAACGCCTCGTCGTCGACAATGAGTACCCTGATCATGCCGGAAGCCTTGCAGACACGGTGAATCCGCCGTCTTCGTCTGGCCGGGCAGTGAACTCGCCGCCCAACAACTCGACACGTTCGCGCAGCGAGATCAGGCCGAGGCCACTACCGGACATCTCCGACACGCAGTGGTGCGGTACGACGTTATTGACTGTTACCTCCAGTGCAGAGGGCAGGCGTCGTAACACCACCTGCGTGGGGACAAGACCCGCGTGCTTGTGGATATTGGTGAGGGCCTCCTGGACGACGCGGTAGGCGGTGTGCTCCACCACGGCATGCAGCTCACTCACAGGCCCCTCATCACGCCTTTCTATGGGAACGCCGATCGATCTCGACTGATCGAGCAGTGCGTCGATATCGGCCAGGGTCGGCTGTGGCTGGAACGTCTCTGGCTCTCCGCCTCCGTGACGAAGGATCCCGAGAACGGCTCTGAGCTGGGTGAGAGCCTCCTTGCCCGTAGTGCGGATGAGCTCCGCTTCCGCTGCAGTCTGCTCGTCCGGCGCATTGATCTCCAGCGCCCCCGCGCGCAGGACCATGAGCGACACCTGGTGGGCGACCACATCGTGCATGTCCCTCGCAATGCGGGCACGCTCCTCCACACGCGCCCGCTCGGCGAACACGGCCTGCTCCCGCTCCAGCCGATCGGCCCGCTCGCGCAGCCCGGCCACCACCTTCCTGCGCGCGCTGATCCACATCCCTGTCACCAGCGGAAGCCAGACGAAAAGGGGTGCTCCACCGAGCGAGGAGACGATGTCGACGCCGGATCGTGGCACTACCGCCAGTAGGCTCGCGGCCGCTGAGAAGACGGTCAGGGGGAGGGGGCGCCGGATGGTGGTCGCCGCTACATAGGTTGCGACGGAAAGCACCAGCCCAGGGGAGCGTGCCACCGAGTCCACGGCTGCGATCGCGAACAGGGGCCAGCATCGTTTCGGCGCCATCCACACGCCCGCCGCCGCCAGCAGCCCGACCACCGCGGCCTGGATGGATGCGGGCACCGGGGCCAGCCCGAACGAGGAGTGCGGCGTCACACCGGGCAGGGCCGCCGGTACGAAGGCTCCGCAGAAGGCGGTGGCGGGAAGCGCGAAGGAGACCAGACGGTCACGCAGTGGCTGTGCACTCACCGGATCACCGTAGACAGCATCCGGAACATGTCACCAACTCAGCCATCGCAAGGGCCTGCTGTGCTGGACGGAGCAACTCTCGATACGCAGCTCGGGGACATTGTCCCGTAGCACCTGGATGCCGAGCGGCACGAATACCAGGCACAAGACCCCGTTCGAGACGACGCCGTCGAACAGCTGGCTTTCTTTGAGTACGCCTCCCCAGAGGGTCCCCGACCAGAGGAACAACAGGCAGCGCCCCGAACCGAACGTCCCGGACCGGAATGCTCCGATGGTCAGCAGCGCCATCCCGGCGTACTGGCAGGCGGACGCGCTCACGGGGATCCTCCATGGCCCGTAGGAGATGTCCACGTACGTGGTTGCCACGATCTTGATCGCCTCGTCGAGGCCGCGTGTTTCAGCCAGTTGGAAAGCTGCCTGGTCGACACCGGCGAAGTACAGGCGCGCGAACAGTCCGAGGATGACGAGAGTGCCACCCCACACGGCGAGCCCCGGGCACCGCGCCGCGATGATCCTCGCGAGTGTGGCGAAGGCGGGCCATAACAGCAGGGCTCCCGCGGCGAAGCACGCGTAGCCGGCCGTGACCAGCCCGGGGTTGTGTACATAGGCAGCCAACTGCGACGGAGCGGCGAACTCCTTGCCGAACTCACCCGCTTGGCCAGGCGCGAGAACCACCGAGTCGCGGGTCAGGTACCGCAGAAGCAGCCCTGCTGACCACACCACAGGGCCGAGGACGAGAGCCGCTCCGCCTATGATCCGGCCGGGGAACCATGCATGGTGACGTATCGGAGGAATCGTCTTCCAACTACCGCCTGCTGGGGCGGCCGTCTCTGTTTGCATCATGGCCAGCACTCTGGATCACGGGCGGCCCGACGGCATCCTTCGATCGATGCGATCGACGTCTCTTTAGTAGTGCTCCTCATCGGCGCCCCCTGCGGGTGGCCGACGGCGCCTGAGGAGCGCGGCGAACACCATGCCCTTGTCGTGACGGACGCCCAGTGGGCGAGGATCGAGCCGTTGCTGCCGGATCGGACTCCGAAGCGGGGTGGGCGGTGGTGTGATCACCGGCGGGTGATCGACGTGATCGCGTTCAAGTACCGCGCCTCACAGCAGCGGCAGCGGCAGGAACTCGTGCCCCTCCCACAGCCGCCGCGACCGCTCCTCCGGGTACGCTCGCACTTCCGGCTCCGCGTCCAGCACCTGCACCAGCCGCTCGGCGTCGTCGTACGCCGGCCAGCCCGGGTCGCCCGTCCTCGCGAAGGACGTCCAGGACGCGCGGAAGCGGGACGACAGCGCGAGGGCCTCGGCGGAGGGCTCCGCGCCGGCGAACAGCAGAAGCCCCAGGTCCGCCCCGTAGGTGCCGAACAGCAGCGGGATGTCCAGGGCGTGGCAGGCGCCGAGCGCGCCGCCGTTGCCGGGGGCCGGCCAGGTCAGTTCGTAGACGTGCGCCTTGCCGCCGCCCGCGTGCTGCGCCTCGGCCAGGTGCAGGGAGGGCATGTTGAACAGCCAGTCCGTCTGGACGCGTTCGTAGAGCTCGCTCGGGGAGGCGTCGGGGAAGGCGTCGCGGTACGCCTGTTCACCGCCGGGGGCGAAGAGGCTCAGGGCCGAGGCCGCCCGCTCGTCGGATATCTGGCCGAGCTGGCCGGCCATGGCGATGAAGAGGCGGTATTCGTCGCGGTTGTGGCCGACGAGGAGGTCGACGTCCTTCGCCGATCCCGACCTCAGGGCCTGCCACGGGCTCGTCGGCAGGACCTCGCCGTCGACCACCGGGGAGAAGGGCGTGACTGTGGGCGCCGCCTGGCCCCAGCGGTCGATGCGCTGGAGCATCTTGGCGCTCAGCGTCTCACCCGCCGACGTGAGCCGGTGCGGGGCGATCGCCGAGAGGTCGGCGACGGTGGGGCGCAGGCCCAGCTCTGCGGCGAGGGCGGTGCCGATGTCCCGGGCCAGCTCGTCGGAGAAGAACGTCCCCGGCACGCTCTGGGCGATCGCCCGCCGGAACAGCCCGGCCGCGCGCGGCATGGAGAGCAGCGAGGCGATCGAACCCGCGCCCGCGGACTCCCCGAAGACCGTGACCTGGTCGGGGTCGCCGCCGAACGCCTCGACGTTGTCCCGCACCCACTCCAGCGCGGCCACCTGGTCGAGCAGTGCGCGGTTGGCGGGAGCGCCTTCGATGAACGCGAAACCCTCCATGCCCAGGCGGTAGTTGAGCGACACGACCACCACGTCGCCGTCGGCGGCGATGTGCCGGGCGTCGTAGCCGGGGCTGCCGGAGTGGCCGAGCTTGTAGGCGCCGCCGTAGATCCACACCATCACCGGACGGCGGGCCGCCGGGTCGGGTTCGGGCGTCCAGACGTTGACCGTGAGCCACTCGTCGCCCTCGGGAAGATCGAGCAGGCCCGGACCGCCGAGGCTGCCGAGGTCCTGCGGGGGCGGCGGGCCGAAGGCGTGGGCGTCGCGCACGCCGTCCCAGGGCTGGGCGGGGCGGGGCGCCTGGAAGCGGGCCTCGCCCACCGGTGGCGCGGCGAAGGGGATGCCGCGGAAGACGGCGAGTCCCTCCTCCCTTCCGCCCCGCACCGCACCGGCGGTGGTGCGCACCACCGGTCCGGACTGCCCCGCAGAACCGTCGTGCGGCGGGCGGGACTCGGTCGTCGTCATCTGGATCTCCTCACGATGCCGGTGAACAGGCGCTCAGTCAGTGTCCTTGACTGACGCAAGCAGATCCAGAGCCTCAGACGACGGCGATCAGCTGAGGGTCTTCAGCGCCGCCGGGTTGTAGGGCGCCAGCTCCTCCAGGCGGCCGTCGAGCACCTTCCGGGCCCACTCGGGGTCCTGGAGCAGCGCGCGGCCGACGGCGACCATGTCGAACTCGTCGCGCTCGAAACGGTCCAGGAGGTTGTCGAGGTCGCCGACCTCGGCGCCCTGGCCCTGGAAGGCCTTGATGAAGTCGCCGTTCAGGCCGACCGAGCCGACGGTGATGGTGGGCTTGCCGGTCAGCTTCTTGGTCCAGCCGGCCAGGTTGAGGTCCGAGTCGTCGAACTCGGGCAGCCAGTAACGGCGGGTGGAGGCGTGGAAGGCGTCGACACCGGCCGCCGCGAGCGGGGCCAGGATGGCCTCCAGCTCCTCGGGCGTCTCGGCGAGGCGGGCGTCGTAGGCCTCCTGCTTCCACTGGGAGTAGCGGAAGATGACGGGGAAGTCGGCGGAGACGGTCTCGCGGACGGCCGCGACGATCTCCTCGGAGAGCTTGGCGCGGGCGACCCGGTCGCCGCCGTAGGCGTCGGTGCGGCGGTTGGTGCCCTCCCAGAGGAACTGGTCGAGCAGGTAGCCGTGGGCGCCGTGGATCTCGACGCCGTCGAAGCCGATGCGCTCGGCCGCCGCGGCGGCTTCGGCGAACGCGCCGATGACGGCGTCGATGTCGGCCTGGGTCATGGCCTTGCCGGTGGGCTCCGTCGCGCCGATGCGCAGGCCGGAGGGGCCGACGGCGGGGGCGTCGGCGAACGGGGGCTCGCCCTGGTTGCGGACCATGCCGATGTGCCACAGCTGGGGCACGATGGTGCCGCCCGCGGCGTGCACCGCCTCGGCGACCTTCGCCCAGCCCGCGAGCTGCTCCTCACCGTGGAAGCGCGGCACGCGGTCGCTCTGCCCCGCCGAGTCGTGGCCGACGTAGGTGCCCTCGGTGACGATCAGGCCGACTCCGGCGGCGGCGCGGCGCGCGTAGTACGACACGACGTCCTCACCGGGCACGCCGCCCGGGGAGAACATGCGGGTCATCGGCGCCATCGCGATCCGGTTCGGAACGGTCAAGCCGCCCAGCGATACGGGCCGGGACAGGATTTCGGCGGCGCGGGATGCGGAGGCGGCGACAGTCACGTGGGGGCTCCCTTGGGGGTACCGGATGGTATGTGCATACGCATGGGACCTCACCTTCAACCATCCGGCACCGCCCGGACCATCCCACCCCCGCTGTGATCCCGGACACGCGAGGTGTGTGCCCCCCGGGCAGGGGGAGGGCGGGGGCACACCTCGGGCCCGCCCGACGGCGCCCCCGGACACGCCCGACGGCACACCCCCGGACACGCCCGAGGGCGGCACCCCCTGTCGGAACAGGAAGTGCCGCCCTCGGTAAGACCGTTGATCAACCCTGGGGTCGATCAGAAGTCCATGTCACCGCCCGGCATGCCGCCGCCGGCCGGCGCGGCGGCCTTCTCCGGCTTGTCGGCGATGACGGCCTCGGTGGTGAGGAACAGCGCGGCGATGGAGGCGGCGTTCTGCAGGGCAGAGCGGGTCACCTTCGCCGGGTCGATGATGCCCTCGGCGATCATGTCGACGTACTCACCGGTCGCGGCGTTCAGGCCGTGGCCGACGGGCAGGTTGCGCACCTTCTCGACGATGACGCCACCCTCGAGGCCACCGTTGACGGCGATCTGCTTGAGCGGGGCCTCCAGGGCCAGCTTCACGGCGTTGGCGCCGGTCTGCTCGTCACCCTCCAGGTCCAGCTTCTCGAAGACCGAGGAGGCCTGGAGCAGGGCCACGCCACCACCGGCGACGATGCCCTCCTCGACGGCCGCCTTGGCGTTGCGCACGGCGTCCTCGATGCGGTGCTTGCGCTCCTTGAGCTCCACCTCGGTGGCGGCACCGGCCTTGATGACCGCGACACCGCCGGCGAGCTTCGCCAGGCGCTCCTGGAGCTTCTCGCGGTCGTAGTCCGAGTCGCTGTTCTCGATCTCGGCGCGGATCTGGTTGACCCGGCCGGCGACCTGGTCGGCGGAGCCGGCACCGTCGACGATGGTGGTCTCGTCCTTGGTGATGACGACCTTGCGGGCCTTGCCCAGCAGGTCGATCGTGGCGTTCTCCAGCTTGAGGCCGACCTCCTCGGAGATCACCTCGCCGCCGGTGAGGATGCCGATGTCCTGCAGCATCGCCTTGCGGCGGTCGCCGAAGCCCGGGGCCTTGACGGCGACGGACTTGAAGGTGCCGCGGATCTTGTTGACGACCAGGGTCGACAGGGCCTCGCCCTCGACGTCCTCGGCGATGATCAGCAGCGGCTTGCCGGACTGCATGACCTTCTCGAGGAGCGGCAGCAGGTCCTTGACGTTGCTGATCTTCGAGTTCGCGATCAGGATGTACGGGTCGTCGAGGACGGCCTCCATACGCTCCATGTCGGTGGCGAAGTACGCCGAGATGTAGCCCTTGTCGAAGCGCATACCCTCGGTGAGCTCCAGCTCCAGACCGAAGGTCTGGGACTCCTCGACGGTGATGACGCCTTCCTTGCCGACCTTGTCCATGGCCTCGGCGATGAGCTCGCCGATCTGGGTGTCGGCGGCGGAGATGGAGGCCGTGGAAGCGATCTGCTCCTTGGTCTCGACATCCTTCGCCTGCTCCAGCAGGGCGGCGGAGACGGCCTCGACGGCGCGCTCGATACCGCGCTTGAGGGCCATCGGGTTGGCGCCGGCGGCTACGTTGCGCAGACCCTCCTTGACCAGGGCCTGGGCGAGAACGGTCGCGGTGGTCGTACCGTCACCGGCGACGTCGTCCGTCTTCTTGGCGACTTCCTTGACCAGCTCGGCGCCGATCTTCTCGTACGGGTCCTCGAGCTCGATCTCCTTGGCGATGGAGACACCATCGTTGGTGATCGTGGGCGCGCCCCACTTCTTCTCGAGGACGACGTTGCGGCCCTTGGGGCCGAGCGTCACCTTGACGGCGTCCGCGAGCTGGTTCATGCCGCGCTCGAGGCCGCGCCGCGCCTCCTCGTCGAACGCGATGATCTTGGCCATGTGAAGTGGTCCCTCCAGGACTGGGGGTGATTACTTCGGACCGCGCCCGCGCCCGCGACGGACGGCTCGCCAGCCTTGTGGTTCCTTCCCACCCGGCCTGCGGGCCTCACCGACCCGGTCCTTACGTTGTCACTCTCACCTTCAGAGTGCTAACGCAATGATTAGCACTCGACCCCCGAGAGTGCAAGGCGCGCTCGCGTAGCGAGTGCTCGTTGAGGGGTGGTGGTCGGGTGACGGGCGGGCGCAAGCGCCTCCCGGGGATCGGGCAGGGTCGTCAGCCGCCCGCGAGCACCGCCCGGCAGGCCGTTCGAACAGGCCGAAGGGCCCGCACCCCGGGGGGTACGGGCCCTTCTGAGAAGACCGGTCGCGTGAGCGTTGGTCGTGGTGCGCGTTCAGGCAGCGACGCGAACCATGTCGGCCTGCGGTCCCTTCTGGCCCTGCGAGATCTCGAACTCGACCCGCTGGCCCTCTTCAAGGGTGCGGTAGCCGTCCATCTGAATCGCGCTGTAGTGGACGAAAACATCCGCACCACCGTCGACCGCGATGAAGCCGTACCCCTTCTCCGCGTTGAACCACTTGACGGTGCCCTGAGCCATGCCTAACTCCCCTATTACTGGCCCTTGCACAGATCCACACTTCGTGAACCCGGGTCAGACCTCACCCCCCACGGTTGGGGGCGTGCGCCGGAACGCGTCGACCGCGGCTGAATGTATCTGTCCAACTGCCGTCTGCAACAGGTCAATCGGACGAGAATTCTGGACGCGCCGGATCCGGAATGTGGGGAGAATTCGTCCGAATTCAGGGCAAGTCGGGCCACACAAAGGGAACAAAAGCCGCAAAAGATGCGCACACTTTGGCTACATCTTGTCGGGCTCGCAGCGGGAATTTCAGGGTGCCGATCAGCGGATCGGGACCGCGTTCCCCAACTGTACCGCGCTCAATCACACAGAATTGCCCCCTCCGCTTCTCTCACGGAGGGGGCAATTCGATGAACTCTCAGTGACTGCCGTTACCGAAGGTAATAACGGGCCGCCCGACCGGTTCAGCCGCCGGCGACGGCGGGAATGATCGACACGCCGGCACCGTCCGGCGTGGCCGTCTCCAGACCCTGCTCGAACCGCACGTCGTCGTCGTTGACGTACACGTTGACGAACCGGCGCAGCTTGCCCTGGTCGTCCAGCACCCGGGCGGCGATCCCGGTGTGGTTCTTCTCCAGGTCGGCGATGACCTCGCCGAGGGTCCCGCCATCGGCGGACACCTCTGCCTGACCGCCGGTGTAGGTGCGCAGGATGGTGGGGATGCGAACGGTGACGCTCATCGGGGATGTCCTCCGGTTCTTCTTGGGCTACGGCTGGGGCGCGCCCTCAGGGGCGCGGGGCTGTATCAACGTGCGGCTCCGCCGCGTGGGCGCGACCAGCCCTCACCGGCCCGCAGCGAACAACGATCAGACCAGCCCGGCCTCACGGAACGAGTCCAGGTTGGGCCGGATGGTCGCGGTCAGCCCGGTCCCGGCCACCGCGTCCAGCGTCTTGAGGCCGTCTCCGGTGTTGAGCACGACGGTGGTCTTGGTGGGGTCGAGGGCCCCGCTCTCGATCAGCTTCTTCGTCACGCCCACCGTCACACCACCGGCGGTCTCCGCGAAGATCCCCTCGGTCCGAGCAAGGATCTTGATCGCGTCGACGACCTGCTCGTCGTTCACGTCCTCCACCGCACCGCCGGTCCGCCGCGCGATGTCCAGCACGTAGGGCCCGTCCGCCGGGTTGCCGATGGCGAGGGACTTGGCGATGGTGTTCGGCTTCTGCGGGCGGACGACGTCGTGCCCGGCCTTGTAGGCGACGGACACCGGCGAGCAGCCCTCGGCCTGCGCGCCGAAGATCTTGTACGGCTTGTCCTCGACCAGCCCGAGCTTGATCAGCTCCTGGAGGCCCTTGTCGATCTTCGTCAGCTGCGAGCCGGAGGCGATCGGCACCACCAGCTGGTCCGGCAGCTGCCAGCCGAGCTGCTCGCAGATCTCGTACGCGAGGGTCTTGGAACCCTCCGCGTAGTACGGCCGGAGGTTGACGTTGACGAAGCCCCAGCCCTCGCCGGCCGGGTCGCCGATCAGCTCGGAGCAGAAGCGGTTCACGTCGTCGTAGTTGCCCTCGATGCCGACGAGCTCGCCGCCGTAGACCGCGGCCATGACGACCTTGCCCTGCTCCAGGTCGTGCGGGATGAACACGCAGGAGCGGAAGCCGGCGCGGGCCGCGGCGGCGCCCACCGCACCGGCGAGGTTGCCGGTGGAGGAGCAGGAGAGCGTGGTGAAGCCGAAGGCGCGGGCGGCCTCCAGGGCCTGGGCGACGACGCGGTCCTTGAAGGAGTGCGTCGGGTTGCCGGAGTCGTCCTTCACGAACAGCTTGCCGGCGTCGACGCCCAGCTCACGCGCGAGGTTGTCGGCCTTGACGAGCTTGGTCCAGCCGGGGTTGATGTTCGGCTTGTCCGCGACGTCGGCCGGGACCGGCAGCAGCGGGGCGTAGCGCCAGATGTTCGCGGGTCCCGCTTCGATGCGCTTGCGGAGCTCTTCGGTGTCGTAGGCCGAGAAGTCGTAGGCGATCTCCAGCGGGCCGAAACACTCCTGGCACGCGAAGACCGGGCCGAGGGGGACGCGGTGGCCGCACTCGCGGCAGCTGAGCGCTGCGGCGGGGCCGAGGTCTACGGTGGATTCAGTGGTGCTTGCAACAGTCTGCGCAGCCATGTGAGGCGAGGCCCTTTCTCCTCATCTTCCTCACGACGCATCTCGCCGTGAGACGGATTTGGCACCTTCCCGAGCCGGGAGCCTCGCGCATGGGGTCGACAGTGACCTACGAGTACCGACTGGAGGGTTGCCGGGGCTTCATCGGGCCGTTTCCCTCTGCCCCTCTGGATGAGCTGTATGTGGTTGTAGGCGGCGGGTGACCCCGGACATGCGATGGTCATCCGCCTTGTTCAAGACTGTAACCGACGACCAGGACAGTTGAGATAGTCGTCCGAACCGCGAGATGACTGTACCTGTCAGCCGCTACCGCGGCGGGCAGTCCGTCCCGCCGAGAGTACGCAGAGGAGCCGCCACGGTGCTGGAAGAAGTCGAGCGCTGGCTGAGCACCCGTTCCTGGTCAGCGAACGAACGCCCCCTCCACCAGATTCTCGCCGCGAAGCAGCGCACCGGCCAGACGGTCAGCGTGGTGCTGCCCGCGCTCAACGAGGAGGCGACGGTCGGCGACATCGCCTCCGTCATCCGCCACGACCTGATGCGGCAGGTGCCGCTCGTCGACGAGCTGGTCGTCGTCGACTCGGGCTCGACCGACCGCACGTCCGAGGTGGCCGCCGCCGCGGGCGCGCGGGTGGTGCACCGGGACGAGATACTCCCGCATCTGCCCGCCGTGCCCGGCAAGGGCGAGGTGCTGTGGCGCTCTCTCCTCGTCACCCGCGGGGACATCGTCTGCTTCGTCGACGCCGACCTCAGGGACTTCTCGTCCGACTTCGTCTCCGGGATCGTCGGCCCGCTGCTCACGGAGCCGGACGTGGACCTGGTGAAGGCCATGTACGACCGTCCCCTCGCCGGCGCCGCGGGGCAGGGCGGCCGGGTCACCGAGCTGATGGCACGCCCGCTGCTCAACATGCACTGGCCGCAGCTGGCCGGCTTCGTGCAGCCGCTCGGCGGCGAGTACGCGGCCCGCCGCTCCCTGCTGGAGCAGCTGCCGTTCCCCGTCGGGTACGGCGTGGAGCTGGGGATGCTGGTCGACGCCCTGCACCTGGCGGGCCTGGACGCCCTCGCCCAGGTGGACGTGGGGGTGCGCAAGCACCGGCACCAGGACGGGCAGGCGCTGGGCCGGATGGCCGCCGCGATCTACCGCACGGCCCAGCTGCGGCTGGCCCGCGGGCATCTGATCCGGCCGGCCCTGACGCAGTTCGAGCGGGGGGCGGACGGCTTCGAGCCGCGGACGTACTCCGTGGACACCGAGGAGCGTCCGCCGATGGTGGACATCGCCGAGTACCAGGCGCGGAGAGCGGCCTGACCGGGGCGGTTTTCGGCCGGGCGCCGCAGATCCGCACGTTTGAGCGTTCGGGGGCCGGGCTAGGTTGAGGCTTATGGCTTCGACGAACGGTGCTGCACAGGTGCTGGTGGCCTCCAACCGGGGTCCCGTCTCGTACACGGTGGGCGAGGACGGCTCGCTGGAGGCCAAACGGGGCGGCGGCGGGCTGGTCTCCGGGCTCTCCGCGATCGGCTCCGACGCGGACGCGCTGTGGGTGTGCTCGGCGCTGTCCGACGGCGACCGGGAGGCGGTCCGGCGAGGGGTCGGCGAGGACGGCGTGCGGATGCTGGACATCCCGGCCGACGTGCACGCCGACGCGTACAACGGCATCGCCAACTCGGTCCTGTGGTTCGTGCACCACATGCTCTACCAGACGCCGCTGGAACCGGTCTTCGACGCGGAGTTCCGGCGGCAGTGGGCGTCCTACGAGGCGTACAACCGGGCGTTCGCTCAGGCGCTGGCCGAGGAGGCGGCGCGGGGCGCGGCGGTCGTGGTGCAGGACTACCACCTGACGCTGGTGCCGGGCATGCTCCGCGAGCTGCGGCCGGACCTGCGCATCGGGCACTTCTCGCACACGCCGTGGGCGCCGCCCGAGTACTTCCGGATGCTGCCGGACGACGTGGCCGGGCAGGTGCTGCGCGGCATGCTCGGCGCGGACCGCCTCGGCTTCCTCACCGAGCGCTGGGCGGAGGCGTTCACCGCCTGCGCCGAGCGGTTCGCGGGCGGGCTCGGCGGCACGCGGGTCGGGGTGCACGGGCTGGGCGCCGACGCGGACTTCCTGCGCAAGCGGGCGCACGAGCCGGACGTCGAGGAGCGGATGGCCGCGCTCCGGCAGGAGATCGGCGAGGGCCGCCGCACCATCGTCCGGGTCGACCGCACCGAGCTGTCCAAGAACATCGTGCGCGGCCTGCTGGCCTACCGCCGGCTGCTGGAGGCGCACGCCGAGTGGCGCGAGCGGGTGGTGCACGTCGCCTTCGCGTACCCGTCGCGGCAGGACCTCGCGGTGTACCGGGACTACACGGCCGAGGTGCGGCGGCTCGCGGACGAGATCAACGCCGAGTACGGGACGCCCGGGTGGACCCCGGTCCTGCTCAACCTCAAGGACGACTTCGCCCGCTCGCTGGCCGCCTACCGGCTGGCCGACGTGGCCCTGGTCAACCCCATCCGCGACGGCATGAACCTCGTCGCCAAGGAGGTCCCGGTGGTCTCCGACGCGGGCTGCGCGCTGGTGCTGTCGCGGGAGGCCGGGGCGCACGAGGAGCTGGGCGAGGACGCGATCACGGTGAACCCCTACGACGTCACGGGCACGGCGGCGGCCCTGCACGAGGCTCTGTCGATGCGCCCGGAGGAACGCGCCGAACGCGGCAAGCGCCTGGCCGCGGCGGCGACGGCACTGCCACCGGCGCAGTGGTTCGTCGACCAGCTCGACGCGTTGAGGGGCTGAGGGCCCGATGAGCAGCCTTCCCACCCCCGCGACGAAGGCCGGGCAGGACGGCCTCGACGCCCTCCTCGCGCAGCCCGGCAAGGCACTGATCGGGCTCGACTTCGACGGGACGCTCGCGCCGATCGTGGCCGATCCGGAGCTGGCCCGGGCCCATCCCCGGGCGCTGTCCGCGCTGGCCGCCCTCACGCCGAAGGTGGCCGCCGTGGCGGTGATCACCGGCCGGCCGGCCGAGGTCGCGGTGCGCAACGGCGGCTTCGCGGACGTCCCGGGTCTGGAGCACCTCGTCGTCCTCGGGCACTACGGCGCCGAGCGGTGGGACGCCCGCAGCGGCAAGGTCACCGCGCCCGAGCCGCACCCCGGCGTCGCGGCCGTACGCGCCGAGCTGCCCGGGCTGCTCGACGGGAGCGGGACCTGGGTCGAGGAGAAGGGCCGGGCGGTGGCCGTGCACACCCGCCGGGCCGCCGACCCACAGGCCGCCTTCGACGCCCTGCGCGAGCCGCTGACCGACCTCGCGACCCGGCACGGCCTGATCGTCGAGCCCGGCCGCATGGTCCTCGAACTGCGCCCGCCCGGCATGGACAAGGGCGTCGCGCTGAGCGAGTTCGCCCGCGAGATCGACGCCGGATCGGTGCTCTACGCCGGCGACGACCTGGGCGACCTGCCCGCCTACTCGGCCGTCGACACCCTCCGCACGACCGGCACCCCGGGCCTGCTGGTGTGCAGCGGCAGCGACGAGGTGACCGAACTGAGGGAGCGGGCGGACGTGGTCGTGGACGGCCCGGAGGGGGTCGTTGAGTTGCTGGCCGCGCTGGCGCATCGGATCGGCTAGAGGGGCGCTCCCTCAGGGGGGCGGGGCAGCATCGATATGCGGCTCCGCCGCGGGGCGCGAACCACCACGACGCACCCGCACCCCGCGACGGCGAGAAGCCCCCCGCCCCTCACCGCTCGGACCGACGCCGCTCCCGAACACGTCGCAGCCGATTCACCGTCACCGGATCATGCGCCAACGCCCGAGCGTCATCCAGCAGGGCGTTGAGAAGCTGGTAGTAGCGAACGGGAGCGAGATCCAGCTCCTCACGTATGGCCCGTTCCTTCGCGCCGGGACCGGAGAAGCCCCGGCGTTCGAGCGCGAGGATGTCCCGCTCCCTGCGCCCGAGCCCCTGCTCACCCGTGTCCTCGTCCATGCACGGCACCGTAACGCCTGCCACCGACAGCGGAGCTACTCCGCGCTCTCCGCCCGGACCGCCGCCGCCTGGAGGTGCCCGAGTACGCCCGAGGGGCTGCCGCCGGGCGCGACGGCCTTGCCGATCTGCTGCTTGACCTGGGCACTGACGTCGGCCCAGGACGTCTTGCCGACCGGGTAGAGCTCGGAGGCCAGCAGCTCCTCCAGGAACGGCCTGAGGTGCCGGTCCTCGTCGGAGGCGGCCATCGTGCCGGACGCGGAGGAGGTGACCGGCAGCAGGTCGTACTCGCGGGAGAAGGCCAGCACGTTCTTCTCGCTGTAGACGAAGTCGAGGAAGTCGCCCACCTGGTCGCGGTGGCCGTTCTTGCGGAACGCCGTCATCCAGTCGGTGACGCCGAGCGTGGACCTGCTCGGGCCCTCCTTGCCCGGCGTGGGCACCATCCCGTACTTGACGCCGTTCTTCGCGGCGATCTTCATCAGCGAGGGGTGGCCGTTGAGCATCCCGACCTGGCCCTTGGCGAAGGCGGCGAACGCCGCGGCCCGGTTCAGATTCCCCGGTGCGACCGGCCCGGTCAGGTCCTTGCCGACCAGGTCCTCCTTCAGCCAGGAGAAGGTGTCGATGTTCTCCGGGGAGTCGAGGCCGTAGCCGTCGACGCCGTCGGTGTAGCCGCCCCCGCCGCTGAGCATCCACTGCATGGTCTCGGCCTGCGCCTCCTCGGGGCCGAGGGGCAGCGCGTAGGGGTACTTCACGCCCTTCGCCTTGAGCGCCTCGGCGTCCGCGGCCAGGTCGTCCCAGGACTCGGGCGCGCTGACGCCGGCCTTGGCGAAGAGGGTCTTGTTGTAGAAGAGCACGCGGGTGGAGGCGGCGAACGGCAGCCCGTACTGCACGCCCTTCACCTGGCCCGCGGAGGCCAACTGCCCCACGAAGTCGGCCTGCGTGCGTATGGAGAGCAGGTCGTCGGCCTTGTAGAGCTGGTCCTGGGCGGCGTAGTCGGCGTACGCGCCGATCTGCGCCATGTCCGGCGGGTCACCGGCGGCGACCATCTCCCTGACCTTGCGGTCGACGTCGTTCCAGGAGTAGACGCTGACGTCGACCTTGACGTCGGGGTGGTCGGCCTCGTACTCCTCGACGAGCTTGTCCCAGTACTTCTTCGAGCTGTTGGCCGCGCTGTCGCCGTAGTCGGCGGCGACCAGCTTCAGGGTCACGTCGGCCGATCCGCCCGTGACGCCGCAGCCGCCGAGGACCGCCGTCATGCCCAGTGCGGACACCACCGCGATCGTTCCTGCCATCCGCCGCCGCTGCACCGCTGCTCTTCCCCAACCCCGGCGTCACCGCCGCCGAAACATTTCGATATCCGGAACAAGGTCTACACCACGTGAGTGGACTAGACCTCTTGCGGGTCCCCGGGTCACACTGTTCCCCGTGAGACATGTCATCGCCCTCGACGTGGGCGGCACCGGAATGAAGGCCGCGCTGGCCGGGCCGGGGGGCGAGGTACTGCACCGGGCCCGCCGGGCCACCGGACGCGCCCAGGGACCGGACGCCGTCGTCGCGGGCATCCTCGACTTCGCCGCCGAGCTGCGCGCGTACGGCGCCGAGCGCTTCGGCACGCCCGCGTCCGCCGCCGGGGTCGCCGTCCCCGGCATCGTCGACGAGGCGCACGGCGTCGCCGTCTACGCGGCCAACCTCGGCTGGCGCGACGTCCCGCTGCGCGACCTGCTGACGGAGCGGCTCGGTGTCCCGGTCGCCCTCGGCCACGACGTGCGCACCGGCGGCCTCGCCGAGGGGCGGGTCGGCGCGGGCCGGGGCGCGGACCGGTTCCTGTTCGTGGCGCTGGGCACCGGCATCGCGGGCGCCATCGGCATCGATGGCCGGGTCGAGGCGGGCGCGCACGGCTTCGCGGGCGAGATCGGCCACATCGTCGTACGCCCCGGCGGGGCCCCTTGCCCCTGCGGGCAGCACGGCTGCCTGGAGCGCTTCGCCTCGGCGGCGGCCGTGAGCGAGGCCTGGGCCGCGACCTCCGGCGACCCGGACGCGGACGCGGCGGACTGCGCGAAGGCGGTGGACTCCGGCGACCCGAAGGCCGAGGCGGTCTGGCAGGAGGCCGTGTCCGCCCTGGCCGACGGCCTGGTCACGGCCCTGACGTTGCTGGATCCCCGCACTTTGATCATCGGTGGTGGTCTGGCAGAGGCGGGGGAAACCCTCTTCACGCCCCTGCGGGAAGCCATCCGCGCTCGCATCACTTTCCAGAAGCAGCCGACGATCGTCCCCGCCGCGCTGGGCGACGGCGCCGGTTGTCTGGGGGCGGGCCTGCTGGCATGGGATCTCCTCGACCACACCGACCGCATGGAGGTAACCCCCTGATGACCGACGCCTCAGGGGCGCGGGACAGCGCCGATATGCGGCTCCGCCGCGGAGCGCGACAAGCCCCCACGCACCCGCACCCCGCAACGGCCGGGCACCCCACGGTCCTGACCGGCGCGACGGTGGTCCTCCCGACCGAAACCGTTCACAACGGCCAAGTAGCCGTCGACGGCACCCGCATCACCCGGTCGGCCCCGGAAAACGCCCAGGTCATCAACGCATCCGGCCACTACGTCATCCCCGGCTTCGTCGACCTGCACAACCACGGCGGCGGCGGAGCCTCCTTCACCTCCGGCTCGGTCGACGACATCCTCAAGGGCATCCACACCCACCGCCTGCACGGCACGACCACCCTGGTCGCCTCCACCGTCACCGGCGACATGGACTCCCTCACCCACCGCGCGGGACTGCTGAGCGAACTCGCCGAGCAGGGCGAGATCGCCGGCGTCCACTTCGAGGGCCCGTTCATCTCCCCCTGCCGCAAGGGCGCCCACTCCGAGGCCCTCCTGCGCGACCCCCACCCCGCGGAGGTCCGCAAGCTGGTCGACGCGGCCCGGGGCCAGGCCAGGATGCTCACGCTGGCCACGGAACTCCCCGGCGGCCTGGACTCCGTGCGCCTCCTCGCCGACCACGGCGTGATCGCGGCGATCGGCCACACGGACGCCACCTACGAGCAGACGGTGGATGCCATCGACGCGGGCGCCACGGTCGCCACGCACCTCTTCAACGCGATGCCGCCGCTCGGCCACCGCTCCCCCGGCCCGATCACCGCGCTGCTGGAGGACGAGCGGATCACGGTCGAGCTGATCAACGACGGCACACATCTGCACCCCGCCGCGTTGCAACTGGCGTTCCATCACGCGGGCGCCGGCCGGGTCGCGTTCATCACGGACGCGATGGACGCGGCCGGTTTCGGCGACGGGCGCTACTGGCTGGGCCCACTGGAGGTGGAGGTCACGGACGGCGTGGCCCGCCTGGTGGAGGACGGCACGATCGCCGGCTCGACCCTCACCCAGGACCGCGCGTTCAAGCGGGCGGTCACGGTCGACGGCCTCTCCGTCGAGGACGCGGTGACGGCCCTGTCCGCCAACCCGGCCCGCCTGCTCGGCATGGCCGACACGATCGGCTCACTGGAGCCCGGGAAGTACGCCGACCTGCTGCTCCTGGACTCCGCGTACGAGCTGAAGGGCGTCATGCGCCGGGGCGAATGGGTGGTCCCTCCCCAACTGGGCTGATCTATAGGATGGGTTGGACAAATCAGCCGGCCGCAAGAGCTCGTAGAGCTTACCCGCCTCACCATATATAGTCATGCCCATGACCAAGTACGTGAAACTTCTAACACGGGGGACCGGGGTCGGGGCGGCGGCATTCCTGCTGGCTGTCGCCATTCCTGGCAGTGCGCAAGCGGCAGCAGATCCCGTATACGCAGGATGTAACACAACCGGCGCGAGCGGCCTCCTGAGGGACACTCAGCTGACTGAAAGCCCCGGCGGCACGCACGCGGTCCACTTCGAGATCTCGGACACCGCGGCTGATCGGCACCACGCACGGGTTCGGTACCTCACGAAAATGGGCAACGGGAAGACGAAGTCCTGGAAGTGGAACCCGAATTACGAGGGCGTGGGAACCATAGTGGTTAACACCTCGGCCAAAGATCAGGACAACGGTATCTTCCGGGTCGGTATTGAAGTAGCCAGGGCAGAAGGGTCTTCGATCCTCAACTCCTGCATCGCCTGGGAGCCGTAGCAGTGAGCAAGCCAAGGGTGCGAGGGCTGTGAAGGCTCTCGCACCCTTGGCATGATCTGCGCATAACCGCACGTCCTGCAATGCTCTCGGAGGGCCGCGTAGGTGATCCTCACAGTGACTTTGAACACCGCTCTCGACATCACCTATCGCGTACGGTCCCTCAGGCCGCACGCCTCCAACCGCGTCTCCGAGGTGACGGAACGCCCCGGCGGCAAGGGCGTCAACGTGGCCCGGGTCCTCGCGGCCCTCGGGCACGAGGTGACGGTGACGGGTTTCACGGGCGGGGCGACGGGCCGGGTCGTGCGGGAGAAACTCGCGGCGGTGCCGGGGGTGGTGGACGCGCTTGTACCGGTCTCGGGCGCGACCCGCCGCACGGTCGCCGTGGCCGACGGGCTCACCGGCGACACGACGCAGCTGAACGAACCGGGCCCGACGATCACGCCGTCCGAATGGTCGTCCTTCCAGGAGGCCTACGAGGACCTGCTCCCCGGTGCGTCGGCGGTGGCCCTGTGCGGCAGCCTGCCGCCGGGCGTCCCCGTGGGCGCGTACGCGGGCCTGATCCGCACGGCCCGCTCCTTCGCGGTCCCGGTCCTCCTGGACACCAGCGGCGAACCCCTGCGCCGGGGCGTCGCGGCCCGCCCCGACATCATCAAGCCGAACGCCGACGAACTGGCGGATCTGACGGGCTCCCACGACCCGCTCCGCGCTACCCAGGACGCCCGCCGCCGAGGCGCGGGCGCGGTGGTCGCCTCCCTGGGCCCGGAAGGCCTCCTGGCCCTCACCCGAGACGGCCGCTGGCGAGCCACCCCACCCGCCCGCACCCGCGGCAACCCCACCGGCGCCGGTGACGCGGCGGTGGCGGGCCTGCTGTCAGGCCTGGTGGACCGCCTCCCCTGGCCCGTCCGCCTGACTCGAGCCACCGCACTGTCCGCGGCGACGGTCCTGGCACCAGCGGCAGGCGAGTTCGACCGGGCGACGTACGAGGAGTTGCTGGGAAGGGTGTCGGTGACCAGCGCAGCGCCGGCGGCGTAAGCGCTGTGCACCCTCGCTGGGTACGCCTGCCATGCCGTTTGGCCGAGAAATGCCCCCTCCCCCCATCTCGGAGGCATGATTATGTGATCATTTGTTCGGTGCATGACCGGCACCGAAGATGCAAGGGGAGCCTCAGATGAGCATGATCAAGAAAAGTCTGATGACGGGGGCCGTCGTCGGTGCACTGCTGTCCGGCGCTTTCGCCACACCGGCTGCGGCGGCTGATCCCAAGACCTGCCCGCAAGGGAAGGTCTGCGGATGGTCGGGGAAGAACAGGACTGGGACCAGGACCGTCCTGTCTGTGACACCCGGCTGCGATACCTTCAAGACTGCCCGGTCCGTCTCGAACCAGACGTCTTACAGCATCGAGTTCTGGCACATCACCCCCGGCACCGGCTGCGGAGTCGGCACCAAGCTGCTCACTCTGAGGCCGCACACCTACTCGGACGACACCCATGGCACCGTCACCGGGATTGCAGTCTACGGAAGTTAGTGTCGCGTAGCCCGAGCCTCACAGGGACGGTCCGCCGATGTGTACCGGCGGACCGTTCAGCTGTCCGAGTCCTACTGCACCCAGAGTTGGTCGAGAACTGCGTCACACTGATTGCCCTCGTTGCAAGCGAGCTCGATCGTGTTGGTGCCCTTGGTCAGGGTGATCGGGGCCCAGGAGGTCTGCCACCCCTTGTCCCAGTCGCCCTTCGGTGAGCCGATGAAGTTCTTCAGGCCCATGGGCTGGGTGTTCGCCTTGCCATTCACCATCAGCGTCGCATTGGCGTCGACTCCCGGAACGCTGTAGCGGGCGTAGAGCCGGTAGTCGCCGGCCTCCTCGATGCCGTTGACCGTCCAGGTCACCTTGGCTCCGACATGGTTGAAGCCCGTCACATAGACGCCGCCGTCGGCCTTCGAGCCCTTGAAGTCCGACGCGGTCGAAACGCCCGGCCCGAGCCGCAACGCCTTCGCGTCGGTCTCCGGCAGGTCGACCTTGCTCCCACCGCCCTTGCTCTTCGAAGGGCTCGGCTTCGACTCCTGGGACTGGGTCGGCTCGGTGCCGACCTCGTCGGACGCGCCGTCCTTGTCCTTGTCGCCGCCCAGCATGGCCACGCCGATGCCGACGACGACCGCGGCGACCACCGCGATCGCGCCGATCAGCAGGCCCTTGTGGTTCGGGCCGCGGCCACCCCGGCCGCCGACGCCGCCGCTGGGCATCTGCTGCTGCGCGGTGGTCGCACCACCGGGCAGCGTCTCCGGCGCGGCGTAGTGCGCGTTCGGCTGGCTGTAGGCGCCCTGCTGCGGGACCTGGCCGTACGGCGCCGTCTGGGCGTGCTGCGGCTGCTGGCCGTACTGGCGCGTGCCGACCGCTCGCACCCGGTTGACCGAGTTCGGGTAGCCGTAGCCCCCGGACGGCGGCTGGGCTCCGTTGGCCTGCCCGTCGGCGTAGAGATAGCCGAACGGGTCGTCGTCCTCGGGCGTGCTCGCGCCGTTGTTGCCGGGCGTCATCCCTTGGTCTCCTCAGTCAGGTGCGGTGCATGCGGTACACGGGTGAGTAAGCGAGCCTACCCGCTCCCAGAGACCCAAACGGGTGACTCAGACCGCATCAACTCACTGACCTGGGCTTCACCCGGCGCGTCTGTGTTGTTTGGGACGAGATCGTTTCTCGACGTACATCCGCTCGTCAGCGGATTTCAACACTTCGTCCGCCGTCATTCCACAGTGTGCCCATCCGATGCCGAAACTGGCGCCCACCCGGACGGCCCGCCCCTCGGCACGGATGGGCTGGATGATCTCGTTGCGGAGCCGGACCGCGAGGTCCTGCGCGTCGGCCCGGCCGAGCCCGTCGGCCAGGATGACGAATTCGTCACCCCCGAGCCGGGCGACCGTGTCACCGTCGCGGACGCCGTTGCTCAGCCGCCGGGCCACCTCGATGAGAACCGCGTCACCCGCGTTGTGCCCGAACCGGTCGTTGATCGACTTGAAGCCGTCGAGGTCGCAGAAGAGCACGGCGAGGCCCTTGGTGCCGTCGTCGTGGTTCCCGTCCGGGGCGACGGTGTGCACATGGTGGTCGTAGGCGTCGTACGGTTCGGCGCTCTGCCGGAAGTCGAAGCCGGGCCCGACCACGTCGAAGGCGGCATGGCCGTAGGCCGCGTCGACGGATTCCACGGCGGCGTGCGGGGACGACGCGCGTTGACAGAGCCGGGAGGACAGGCGAGAGCGCAGCTCCGCGGAGTTCGGCAGGCCGGTGAGCGAGTCGTGCGAGGCGCGGTGGGCGAGCTGGAGCTCGCGGCGCTTGCGCTCCTCGATGTCCTCGACGTGGGTGAGCAGGAAGCGCGGCCCGTCCGCGGCGTCCGCGACGACGCTGTTGCGCAGCGACACCCACACGTACGTGCCGTCGCGGCGACCGAGGCGGAGCTCCGCGCGCCCGCCCTCCGCCGAGGTGCGCAGCAGGGTGCCGATGTCCTCGGGGTGGACCAGGTCGGAGAACGAGTAGCGGCGCATCGCGGACGCGGGGCGGCCGAGCAGCCGGCACAGCGCGTCGTTCGTGCGCAGGATCCGTCCGTGCTGGTCGCCGCCCATCTCGGCGATGGCCATCCCGGACGGGGCGTACTCGAAGGCCTGCCTGAAGCTTTCCTCACTGGCCCGCAGCGCCTGCTGCTCGCGCTCCAGCCGGACGAGGGCGCGCTGCATGTTGGCGCGCAGCCGGGCGTTGCTGATCGCGATGGCGGCCTGGAAGGCGTACATCTGGAGCGCCTCGCGGCCCCACGCTCCGGGCCGGCGGCCGTTGCGGGGCCGGTCCACCGAGAGGACGCCGACCAGTTCGCCGCTGTTCCCGCTGCCCTGCGGGCCCGGCGCGTACATGGGGGCGAAGAGCCGGTCGGCCGGGTGCCACTCGTCCTCGAAGCGGGGGGCGGGGCCGTCGGTGTACCACTGCGGGACGTCGTCGTCGTCGAGGACCCAGCCCTCGGTGTGCGGTATGAACACCAGGTCGCCCCAGTGCTCGCCCATGCCGAGGCGGCGTTCCCAGGACTCGCGCGAGCCGACCCGGCCGGTGATGAGGGCCTCGGCGGCGGCGTTCCCGGCGAAGGCGGCGACGACCAGGTCGCCGTCCGGCCGTACGAGGTTCACGCACGCCAGCTCGTACCCGAGGGCCGCGACGACGCCTTCCGCGACGGTCTGCAGTGTGTCCGCCAGGCTCCGGGCCGTGTTCATGTCGGCCATGACCTGGTGCAGTTGTCGCAGGGACGCAAGACGGACGTAGGGCTCCGACTCGGTCTCCATGCTCGCCCTCCCCCCGAGTACTCGCAGCGATTCAAGGGTTCTCGTCGGCGTATCGTCCTGGCAGCTTCCCCGCCACTGAATCACAGCGCGCTGCTCACTCGGTACACAGGGTCAACAATTCCTGCCCCTTGTGACTCAAGTCACAGGCAAACCTGAACAATTGAGAGGAGTTTCTGCGTTCTTCACATGCTCTACCGAACGCAAACTTTGTCGGGTTGCGCACATGTATTTCCCTGGTGACCGCCGGGAGACCGCGGATGTCCGTCGCGTTGTCGGTCGTGAGGTCCGTCGCGATGTCCGTCGCGATGTCGATCGTGAGGTCCGTAGCGATGTCCGTCGCGATGTCCGTCGCGAGTCCTAGGACCGTGATCGGGCGAGAGGCCGATGCGGGGCGCGCGGGACGGAGATTAGCGTCTCGGGTGTGCCGAACACTCCCGCTGCCACGTCCCCGATCATTCCGTCGCCCGCCTCCGGGCATGCTGAGGGGGTGAGCAACGACGAGTTCCGCGCCGCCATGTCCCGGCTGGCCTCGGGCGTGGTCCTGGTGACCGCGCAGGAGCCGCCGCTCGACCCGGACGACGCCACGGCGCCGGGCGGCGAGGACGTGGGCATGACGGCCACGGCCTTCATGTCGGTGTCCCTGGACCCGCCCCTGGTGCTGGTGAGCCTGCGCGAGGGCTCCCGCATGGACGACCTGCTGGAGGAGCAGGACCTGTGGGCGGTCTCGGTCCTCTCCGAGAGCCAGCGGCACATCGCGGGCCGTTTCGCGATGAAGGGCCGCGTCAGCGACCGGCTGCTGTTCGCGGACATCCCGTACACGCGCGGCGAGTACACCGGCTCCCCGCTGGTCGGTGGCGCCCTGGCCGTCCTGGAGTGCCGCACCGAGCAGCGGGTGGCCGCCGGTGACCACACCCTGGTCATCGGCCGGGTCCTGACCGCCTCCGTCCCCAGCGCCGAGGGCGGCCCGCTGACGCACTTCCGCGGCAGGTACCGGCAGTTGGGCTGAGGAAACCGCTGGCCGGGCGCCGAGCCGCCCGCCTAGTGTGCGCCCATGACGACGCCCAGAGTGCGCCCATGACCACGCCCCGAGTGCGCCCATGACGTCGACCGGCCTGCGGCTCGAGGAGATCACCCCCCGGAACCTCGACGCCGCCCTCGGCATCCGCGTCCGCCCCGACCAGGAACACGCCGTCGCCCCCGTGGTGAAGTCGCTCGCCGAGGCCTACGTCCATCCCGGCGCCGCCTGGCCCCGCCTGATCGTCGACGGCGACCGCCCGGTCGGCTTCCTCATGGCCTGCCTCGACATCGACTGGTACGAGGACGGCAGCGTCCGCCGCTCGGGCTTGTGGCGGCTGAACATCGCGGCCGATGAGCAGGGCAAGGGGTACGGCCGCTTCGCCGTCGAGGCCGTGGCGGCCGAACTGCGCCGGCGCGGCAGCAAAGAGCTCTACGTCACCTGGCACCCGGGGCCCGACGGCCCGGAGCGGTTCTACCTGGGACTGGGCTTCCGCCCGAACGGGGAGGCCTCCGGAGGCCAGACCGTGGGCGTACTGAAGCTGGACCAGCGACGCTGAGCCGCCAGAAGGCCTCTAGCCCCAGTTCCGCGCGGAGCGCCCCTGCTTCGTCTCCGAGCGCTGCTTCTTCTGCCGCAGCCGGCGCTCGTTGATGCCCCGGGGAATCCGGGTGGGCTTGCGGGGCTTGGGCGGGGGCGCGGTGGCCTCGGCCAGGAGCGCGGTGAGGCGTACGGCGGCGGCCTCGCGGTTGCGCCACTGGGAGCGGTGCTCGGAGGAGCGGACGGTGACGACCCCGTCGACCAGCCGCCCGGCCAGCCGCTCCAGGGCCCGCTGCTTCCACACCGGCGGCAGCGCCTCGGTCTTCGCCAGGTCGAAGCTCAGCTCGACCTTCGAGTCGCTGGTGTTGACGTGCTGCCCACCCGGCCCCGACGACCGCGAGAAACGCCACATGAGCTCGGCCTCGGGCAGGGAGACGGAGCCGCGGATGACGTGGGAACCGGACATGCCGTCCATGTTCCCGCTTCTGTCCCGTCCACGTCACCCGAATAATCGCGAGTAAAGAAAGTAAAGGAGCTGGAACCTCGCGTACCCCTCTCCACGTTCATGGGGGTAGCTGTAGCTTCGGTGCCGCAGCTTCTTTGCCGCACGTAAACGAGGGAAGGGACTCCCAACAATGGCTGTAAGCCTGTCCAAGGGTGGCAACGTCTCGCTCACCAAGGAGGCTCCGGGCCTGACCGACGTCACCGTGGGCCTCGGCTGGGACGTCCGCACCACCACCGGCACGGACTTCGACCTCGACGCCTCCGCGATCGCGGTCAACACGCAGGGCAAGGTCTACTCGGACGCCCACTTCGTCTTCTTCAACAACAAGCAGACGCCGGACAACACCATCGTCCACACCGGCGACAACCGCACGGGCGAGGGCGCCGGCGACGACGAGGCGATCAACGTCAACCTCGCCGCCCTCCCGGCCGACATCGACAAGATCGTCTTCCCGGTCTCGATCTACGACGCGGAGAACCGCTCGCAGAACTTCGGCCAGGTCCGCAACGCCTACATCCGCATCGTCAACCAGGCCGGCGGCGCGGAGATCGCCCGCTACGACCTGTCGGAGGACGCGGCGACGGAGACGGCCATGGTCTTCGGCGAGCTCTACCGCAACGGCGCGGAGTGGAAGTTCCGCGCGGTCGGCCAGGGCTACGCCTCGGGCCTGGTCGGCATCGCCCAGGACTTCGGCGTCAACGTCTGACGGACGCCTGAGCGTTTCGCGGGAAGCCCCCCGGGCCGGACGACCGGCCCGGGGGCTTCGCCTCACCGGGCGCGAGGAACTGCGACGCCCGGGGACTCCGCCCTCAGGTGACGCGAGGAACTGCGACGCCCGGGGACTCCGCCCTCAGGTGACGCGAGGAACTGCGACGCCCGGGGGCTCCGCCCTCAGGTGACGCGAGGAACTGCGCGACAAGCCACACCCCACCCGCACCGGACAAAACCCCGAGCCCCTACGGCGCATCGCAGCCCTCTCCACCAGGGATACGTCTCCCCCGTGATCCTCGACCCCCTGCCCATGGCCCCCCTGGGCGATTCCCTCCTCGCGGAGCTGACCGCCCTCTACGCCTCCAACTCCGCGTTCCACCGCCTCACCGGTGACTTCCCCGACCCGGAGGACGTGCGCCCCGAGCAGGTCGCGGCCGCCCTGGCGCAGGAGTGGGAACTACCCGGCACCGAGATCCTGCTCGCCCGCAGCCTCGGCCGCCTGACCGGCATCGCCGTCACCCTCGCCCACCACCCCGACCCCGCCGACCCGGACCCCTGGATCGGCCTGCTGATGGTGGACGCGAGCCTGCACGGCCAGGGCCACGGCAGCCGCCTGGCCGCACTGGTGGAGGACCGCTTCCGCGCGGCCGGTCGCACGGCCGTCCGCCTGGCCGTCCTGGCGAACAACCCGAAGGCCCTGGCCTTCTGGACCGCCCTCGGCTACGAGGTCGTCGACCATCGTGAGGACATGCAACTGGGGCGCCCCTGCGCGGTCCTGCGCAAGGAACTGACCGGGCCGTGAGGCCTCAGGGCTGCTCCGGCTTCCCCTCCCCGTACAGCCAGTCGTCCCAGATCCCCTCCAGGTCCGTCCCGGGCGCCCGCTTCTCCACGTAGGCCGTGAAGTCGGCGGTGTCGGCGTTGCCGTGCCGGTACCTGGCCGCCCACCCCCGCAGGATCGAGAAGAACCGGTCGTCCCCGACGGCCTGCCGCACCTTCTGCAGCACCATGGCCCCCCGCCAGTACACGGGCGGGTCGGAGATCTGCCCGGCGCTCGGCGGGTCCGCCGGCGGGAACTCCCAGATCTCCTCCCCGGCCTCCTCCGTGTCGAAGTGGGACCCGGAGTACACCGCGTCGAACGTCTCCTGCGCGCTGTCCCCGCCGTGGTCCTCCTCCCACAGCCACTCCGCGTAGGTCGCGAACCCCTCGTTGAGCCACATGTCCCGCCAGCTCTCGGGCGTGACGGAGTCGCCGTACCACTGGTGGGCGAGCTCATGGACGAGCAGCGTGATGTCGGGGGCGCCGGGGAAGACCGGCCGGGTCTGGGTCTCCAGGGCGTAGCCGACGGAGGCCGCGCTGTCGACGATCGCGCCGGTGGAGGAGAAGGGGTACGGCCCGAACCTCCGCTCCGACCACCGCAGCACCTCCGGGATCCGCCCGAGCACGGGCCGGCTCGCCGCCGCCTCGGCCGGGTCGACGGCCGTGTACAGGGGCAGGTCCCCGGCTCGGGAGCGGCTGATGTCGAAGCGGCCGATCGCGAGGGTGGCGAGGTAGCTCGCCATCGGCTCCCCGCTGTGCCACACGAACGTCGTACGGCCCCGCGCGGTCCGCTCGCCGCGCAACTCCCCGTTGGAGACGGCCTGCAACCCCTTGGGCACGGTCACCGCGAGGTCGTAGGCCGCCTTGTCGGAGGGGTGGTGGTCGCCGGGGAACCACGCCATCGACCCCGTCGGCTCACCGAGCGCCAGCACCCCGTCCGTGGTGCGCAGCCAGCCCTCCCGGGAGCCGTCCGGGTCGGTGACGGTCTCGGGCGTTCCGGAGTAGCGGACGGTCACGCGGAACGTCTCGTCCCGGTCGATGTCGCCGTGCGGCCGGACGGTGAGCTCCTGCCCGGCGCGGTTCCAGCGGGCGGTCTCGCCGCCGACGGTGACCTTCTCGACCTCCATGCCGAGCAGGTCGAGGTTGAACGCGGACAGGTCCTTCTCCGCGCGGGCGGTGAGGGTGGCCGTGCCGGTGAGGTGGTGGGCGTCGGGGTCGTAGGCGAGGCGCAGGCCGTAGTGGGTGACGTCGTAGCCGCCGTTGCCGGCCTTCGGGAAGTACGGGTCGCGGACGCCGGAGCCGCCCGGGGTGCCGTGCACGCCGCCGCCGCACGCGCTGAGGACGAGCGCGCAGGCGAGCAGGGAGGCTGCGGGCAGCGTGGGGACAAGACGTACAGATCGGGCCACGCTCGTGATCCTACGATCGCGTGACACCATCACCTCCGTGCTCGACATCGGCTACGCCCTCTCCAACCGCTTCCCCGACCCGCCGCAGACCGACTACCGCCGCGCGGACGTCCGGGCGCTGCGGCACGACCTGTTCTGCGGGGACGTCTATCTGGCCGACACCAAGACGGATCACGAGGTGTCCACAGCCTGGGGATGGGTGCCGGTGCTCGACTTCGCGTGGGCGCTGTGCGACATCGTGGAGCGCATCGACCGGGACCCGGCGGGCTCGCGGGCGTCCCGGCCGCAGCGGGCGGAACTGGACTTCACCGAGTCGACGGACCGGATGCTGTTCGAGCGGCGCTTCGGCTGGGTGGACATCGAGGCGGACTGGATGCGCGCGGAGGAGCCCGCGCTCACCGTCTCCCACACCGAACTGCGCCGCGAGTCACGGGACTTCCTGCACGACCTGATCGCCGACCTCACCGACCTGCACGACGACCTCGCGGAGAACCCGGCGATCTGGACCCTCCAGGCCCGCTTTCCCCGGGTCTCCTGACGCGTTCGGCAGGGCACGTCCGCCCGGCTCAGCCGCGACCTCGACAGTCCGGCTCCGCTCGCTCCGGGCCTTCCATCTGCGTGTCCACCCCCTCATAGCGCCGCACCGGTCTTACGACCCGGCGGAGGAAGCCGGCTCGCTGGGCTGGTACAAAACCTGAGCCCTCCGCCCGAGCCGGCATCAAGCTCCTGGACGGCGGGCCCGGCGCGGACCCCGGCACAGAAGTCCGCGCCGCCGCGCGCCCGCAGCTCACCGAAGCCGCATGACAGGCGACGCGTCAGCCCTCCACGCGGATCCCCCACTGCGCGGCCAGCGCCGGGGCCAGGTCCAGGAGTTGCGCCGTGCTGATCACCGCCCCCGACAGCCGGTCCAGCCCACGGCTGATCTCCAGGGACGCGGCGCCGCGCAGGTCGACGTCCGTGAGGGTCGCCGCGTGCAGGTCGGCGCCCTTCAGGGCGCAGTCGACGAACTCCACGCGCTCCAGGCGGGCGCCGCCGAAATCCGGCTCGACCAGGACGCAGCCCTCGAAGACGACGTCCCTGAGCCGGGCCGTGCGCAGGTTCAGGTAGTCGATCTTGCCGCCGCGGATCAGCACCCTCTCCAGCACCGCCCCGTGCAACTGCGGCCCGCCGAGCCGGGCATCGGTCAGCTCCACGTCGCGCAGGGTCGCCTCGGCGAGGTCGGTCCCGACGCCGCGGACGCCGGTGAGGGTGGAGTCCAGGAAGCGGGCATGCCGCAGCCGGGTCTCGTCCAGCGCGCAGCCCGTCAGGGCGCAGTCCATGAAACGGGCGCCCGACCCGTCCTGCCCGGAGAGGTCGGCCTCCCGGAAGTCCAGCCCGTCGTAGTCCCCGTCCGGCTCCAGCCCGTCGCCCTCGTACGGCTCCAGCACCGGCAGCCGCACCTCCGGTCGCCTCGCGCCCTTCACACCCGTACCGCCCGCCGCTCTCCTCGCCATGCCCCCCATGCTGCACCCCGCCTCTGACAATCGCCGCTGACCTGCACGGACACCGGTGATGTCACATTCCGGGGCCGTCCTCCGGTCGTACTCGCAGAAGGCGATTCCGACCCGAGGGAGATCCCCAGTCATGCACCGCATCACCGTCATCGGCGGCGGCCTCGCCGGACTGACCGCGGCCATCACCGCCGCCGAGGCGGGCGCCAAGGTCACCGTCCACGAGGCCCATCACACCCTCGGCGGCCGGGCGCGCACCGTCGACGGCCCCTACCGCACCAACGAGGGCCCGCACGCCCTCTACAACGGCGGCCCGCACTGGGCCTGGCTCAAGCAGCGCGACCTCATCGGCCCGCTCGCCCCGCTCCCGCCCCTGGAGGCCGCCCGGCTCCGGCTGCGGCACCAGGGCGTCCTGCGCCGCACCCCGCCCTTCGCGATGCTGAAGCTGCTGCGCCGGACGGGCCGTCAGGCACCCGTGGACGCCGACTTCCTGACCTGGGCGACGGACATCGCGGGCGAGGAGGGGGCCCGGGCCGCCGCCCACTACTCGGCGGTCGCCCTGTTCCACCACGACCCCGGGTCGCTGTCGGCCGCGTTCGTGCAGGAGCGGCTGCGCCGCGCCACCAAGCTGCCGCCCGAGGCGCACTACCCGCGCGGCGGCTGGGCGAGCCTCGTCGACCGGATGGCCGCCCGCGCCTGGAACCTGGGCGTCCGGATGGAGACGATGTCCCGGGTCGACACGCTCCCCACGGACACGCCCGTCGTCGTCGCCACCTCCCTGGACGCAGCCCGCCGCCTGCTCGGCGACGACTCCCTGACCTGGCCGAGCGGCCGTACCGCCCTCGTCGACCTGGCCGTACGCACCCGGCGCGGGGACGCCTTCGTCGTCTCCGACCTGGACGCGCCCGGCTGGCTGGAGCGGTTCACCGCCCAGGACCGCGGCCTCGCCCCGGCCGGCGAGCAGCTGATCCAGGGTCAGATCCCCCTCGCCCCGCACGAGTCCAAGGCCGACGGCACCGCTCGTGCCGAGCAGCTGCTCGACCTGGGCTTCCCCGGCTGGCGCGAGCGCGTCACCTGGCGGCGCGAGTCGGTGGCGAACGGCCGTACGGGCGCGGTCGATCCACCCGGCACCAGCTGGCGCGACCGGCCGGCCGTGGACCGGGGCGACGGGGTCTACCTCGCCGGCGACCAGGTCGCGGCACCCGGTGTGCTGTCGGAGGTGTCCTTCACCAGCGCCCTGACGGCCGTCTCCCTGGCCCTCGGACGACGCGAGCTTGACCTCAAGCAAGCTTGAGGTTGAAGGCTGGTCGCATCGCACGCCCGACCAGACACCGCCCGAACCAGAGGAGTCGCCATGCACGCCATCCGGCTGCACGTCTTCGGCCCGCCGGAGAACCTCACCCACGAGCGGGTCGAGGACCCCCGGCCGGGCCCCGGCCAGGTCCGCATCGCCGTACGGGCGGCGGGCGTCCACCTCCTGGACGCCGCCCTGCGCGAGGGCATGCGGGGCGGCCCGGCGGCCGAGCCGACGCCGCTGCCCACCATCCCCGGCCGCGAGGTCGCCGGGGTCGTCGAGTCCCTGGGCGAGGGCGTCACCGGCGACTGGCTCGGCAAGAGGGTCGTCGCCCACCTCGGCTTCGTCCCCGGCGGGTACGCCGAACTGGCCGTCACCGAGGCCGTGCGCCTGCACGAGATCCCCGGCAACCTGGACTTCGCCGAGGCCGTCGCCATGATCGGCACGGGCCGTACGGCGATGGGCATCCTCCAGTTCGCCGAGCTCGGCCCCGACTCGGTGGTGATCGTCCCGGCCGCGGCCGGAGGCATCGGCACGCTTCTCGTGCAGTACGCCGAGAACGCCGGCGCGACCGTCGTGGGCCTCGCGGGCGGGCCGGAGAAGACCGCGCGTGTACAGGCGGGCGGCGCCGATCTCGCCGTCGACTACAAGGACCCCGCCTGGCCCGCGAAGGTGCGTGCGCATCTCGGCGGCCGGACCGCGACCGTCGTCTTCGACGGTGTCGGCGGCGACATCGCCCGCGAGGCCGTCGGCCTCCTCGGCCCCGGCGGCCGGCACATCGTCTTCGGCTGGTCCGGCGAGGGCATCCGGGACGGCGGGCCCTACCTCGTCGACGGCCTCTCCGAGCAGGTCCTCGGCCCGGTCATGCTGGGGAAGGCCGGCGGGCCCGACCCCGTCCGCACCCTCGAACTGCGCGCCCTCGCCGAGGCCGCCGCCGGCCGGCTCACCCCGGCCGTGCAGCGCTTCCCGCTCGCCGAGGCCGCGGCCGCGCACCGCGCGCTGGAGACCCGCGGCACGGTCGGAAAGGTGGTTCTGGAGCCATGACCCGACGCCCCACCAGCGACGACGAATCCGCGGATGCAGACCGCCTGGATCCATGGTCTTCTGACGAGATGAGTGTCACCCGGACAGGCGAACAGGGCCATCCCGTGGACACCGACCCGCGCCGCTGGTGGGGCCTGGTCGTCATCGCCCTGGCCCAGCTCATGGTCGTGCTCGACGCGACCATCGTGAACATCGCCCTCCCCTCCGCACAGCACGACCTCGGCATGTCCGACGGCAACCGGCAGTGGGTCATCACCGCCTACACCCTCGCCTTCGGCGGCCTGCTCCTGCTGGGCGGCCGGATCGCCGACCTGGTGGGCCGCAAACGGACCTTCGTCATCGGGCTGATCGGCTTCGCCGCCGCCTCCGCGCTCGGCGGCGCCGCCACCAACGCGGGCATGCTCTTCGGCGCCCGCGCGCTCCAGGGCGCCTTCGCCGCCGTCCTGGCCCCCTCCGCGCTGTCCCTGCTGACCACGACGTTCACCGACCCCAAGGAGCGCGGCAAGGCCTTCGGCATCTACGGCGCCCTGGCCGGCAGCGGCGCCGCGATCGGCTTCATGGTCGGCGGACTGCTCACCGAGTACCTGAACTGGCGCTGGTGCCTCTACGTCAACGTGCCCATCGCGATCGTCGCCGTGCTCGGCGCCCTCGCCCTGCTGCACGACCGCCCCGGCCACGCCGGTGCCCGCCTCGACGTCCCCGGCGTCCTGCTCGGCTGCGGCGGGCTCGTCGCGATCGTCTACGGCTTCAGCGAGGCCGAGTCCCGGGGCTGGACCGACGCGCTGGTGCTGGCGCTGTTCGCCGCGGGCGTCGTCCTGCTCGCGGTGTTCGTGTGGTGGCAGTCCCGGGCGCCCATGCCGCTGCTGCCGCTGCACATCATCCGGGACCGCAACCGCGCCGGCTGCTTCCTGACCATGGCCCTGGCCGTGATCGGCATGTTCGGCCTGTTCCTGTTCATGACCTACTACCTCCAGGCCGTCCTCGCGTACTCCCCCGTCAAGACGGGCCTGGCCTTCCTGCCCCTCACGGGCGCGATCATCATCGGCTCCACGCAGATCTCCGCCCGGCTCCTCCAGCGCGTGCCGCCCCGCATGCTGATGGTCCCCGGCATGGTCCTGGCCGCGACCGGCATGGTGCTCCTCACCCAGATCACGACGCACTCCTCCTACGCCTCCGAGATCCTGCCCGCGCTGCTGCTGCTCGGCCTCGGCATGGGCCTGACGTTCATGCCGGTCTTCGCCACCGCCACCGCGGGCGTCGCCCCGCAGGACTCGGGCGTGACGTCCGCGACGGTCAACACCTCGCAGCAGGTCGGCGGCTCCATCGGCACGGCCCTCCTCAACACCATCGCGACGACCAGCACCGCCACGTACGTCACCGCGCACCTCACCGACCCGTCCGACCGCACCCGGGTGATGCGGGAGGGCGTCGTCCACGGCTACACCGTCGCCATCTGGTGGGCCGCCGGCATCATGCTGCTGGCCGGGCTCATCGCGGGCCTGATGGTGACGAAGAAGGCCCCGAAACACGGCACCCCGACGGCCACGCCGATGCCGGAACCGGTGGCCTGAGGGACGGGGAGTCGGGAGTCGGAGTCGGCGAGTCGAGGAGTCGTCGAGTCGTCGGTCGGCGAGTCGGGGAGTCGGCGAGTCGGGGAGTCGGGGAGTCGGGGCGAAATTCGCATGCCCCGCCCTGCGCGCCCCACTACCGTGCCGTGAGTGATCGACATTCCCCGGGAACTGGCGGCATCACAGGCGAAGTTCAACGGCGAGGCGGGCCGCGCCTTCATCGCCGCGCTGCCCGAGCGGACGGCCCGTTTCCTCGACCACTGGGACCTGAAGCCCGACGGCCCCCCGATGCACGGCGTCTCCGCCCTGGTCGTCCCGGTCGTCCGGAGGTCCGACGGGACCCCGGCGGTCCTCAAGCTCCAGATCCTCGACGAGGAGAGCGAGGGCGAACCGGTCGCGCTGCGCGTCTGGAACGGCGACGGAGCCGTCCGCCTCCTCGACCTCGACGAGCCCACCGGCACCATGCTGCTGGAGCGTCTCGACGAGACCCGCATGCTGTCCCACCTGCCGGACCCCCACCAGGCCGTGATCACCATCGCCGAGCTCCTGGCCCACCTCACGTCCTTCCCGGCCCCGCCCGGCATGCGCAGCCTCGGCGACATCGCGCAGGGCATGCTCGACCGGACCCCCGAGGCCCTCAGCCGCATCCCCGACCCCGAGGCCCGCCGTCTGGTCGCCGACTGCGCGGCCGCCGTGCGCGAGGTCGTGGACGACCCGGGCGACCGCCTCCTCCACTGGGACCTCCACGACGAAAACGTCCTGGCCAGCACCCGCGCCCCCTGGCTGGCGATCGACCCCAAGCCCCTCGCCGGCGACCCCGGCTTCGAGCTGTGGCCAGCCCTCGACAACCGCTACGACCCCGACGACATCCTCTGGCGCTTCGACGCCATGACCGACATCCTCACCCTGGACCGCGACCGCGCCCGGGCCTGGACCCTCGCCCGCCTCCTCCAGAACACCCTGTGGGACATCGAGGACGGCCGCCCCGTCGACGACGACCAGCTGGAGATCGCCCGCCGGCTCCGCGGCCACGGGCGTTGAACGGTGCCGCCGCCCCTCCGACGCGCCCGGCATCGCCACCACGCGAACTGAACGACAAAACCCCAGGTCAGAGCACATCCGACCTGGGGTTCACCAGAGCCCCCTGTCGGATTCGAACCGACGACCTACGCATTACAAGTGCGTTGCTCTGGCCAGCTGAGCTAAGGAGGCGGGTGCCGTGTGCCGCGTTGCCGCGCGCGAGGGCGGCTCCACTGTACACAGAGCCCGTTACGCCGAGCCACGAAGTTCCGTTGCCGTAGGCCACGGCCTGTCCACCGTGCCATGCGGCCGTGACATGCCGCTTCGAAAATTTCCGCGAAGTTCACAGGCCCGGAACTACTGACAGACGTGTGAACGCCAGGTACCGTCCTGAGCCAGTTCACACGTGTGGACTACACCACAACGGAACACCCGTCGTGGCACCGCCTTCCTACTCGGATCGTCCGGCACGTTCCTGCCGGTAGAAGGGGTTCATTCACCATGGCCACTGTCTCGTTCGACAAGGCGACCCGGATCTACCCGGGTTCCACCAAGCCCGCCGTCGACGCGCTGGAGATCGACATCGAGGACGGCGAGTTCCTCGTCCTCGTCGGCCCCTCCGGCTGCGGAAAGTCCACCTCGCTCCGCATGCTCGCGGGGCTCGAGGACGTCAACGGCGGCGCCATCCGCATCGGTGACCGCGACGTCACGCACCTGCCGCCCAAGGACCGGGACATCGCCATGGTGTTCCAGAACTACGCGCTCTACCCGCACATGACCGTCGCCGACAACATGGGCTTCGCGCTCAAGATCGCCGGCGTCAACAAGGCGGAGATCCGGCAGAAGGTCGAGGAGGCCGCGAAGATCCTCGACCTCACCGACTACCTGGACCGCAAGCCGAAGGCGCTCTCCGGCGGTCAGCGCCAGCGTGTGGCCATGGGCCGCGCCATCGTGCGTGAGCCCCAGGTGTTCCTCATGGACGAGCCGCTGTCCAACCTGGACGCCAAGCTCCGTGTGTCCACGCGTACGCAGATCGCCTCGCTCCAGCGCCGCCTGGGCATCACCACCGTCTACGTCACCCACGACCAGGTCGAGGCCATGACGATGGGCGACCGCGTGGCGGTTCTCAAGGACGGTCTGCTCCAGCAGATCGACACCCCGCGCAACATGTACGACAAGCCCGCCAACCTCTTCGTGGCCGGCTTCATCGGCTCCCCGGCGATGAACCTCGTCGAGGTGCCGATCACCGACGGCGGCGTGAAGTTCGGCAAGTCGGTCGTGCCGGTGCAGCGCGACGCGATCGCCGCCGCCACCGACAAGACCGTCACCGTCGGCGTCCGCCCCGAGCACTTCGAGGTGTCGGACGCCGAGCAGGGCCTCGCGGTCACCGTGAACGTCGTCGAGGAGCTCGGCGCCGACGCCTACGTCTACGGCACCGCCAAGACCGGCGACGAATCCATGGACCTCGTCGTCCGCGTCAGCGGCCGTGACGTCCCGGAGAAGGGCAGCCAGCTGCACATCGTGCCCCGCTCCGGCGAGACCCACGTCTTCTCGACGTCGACCGGTGCGCGCCTGTCCGACTGATCACCCAGCGAACACACAACCCCGGGTAATTCACCCAGGTTGACCACGAGGGCCCCGCAGCGTGCTGCGGGGCCCTCGTCGTTGTCGACAAATACCCCGGCAGACCGGACGTTTCGAGCGTTGTGCGTCAACGCCTTACCCAGAAAGTGGCACTCTCTCATCCCCCGAACCGGTGACTAAATGTCTACAAACCACTACCGGGCGCTACCCTCACACGCGTGAAGCACTCCATGAACCAACAGACGCGACGCGGCCGGGGCCCCGCCCGCCGGATCGGCCGCACCCTCGCATTCGTCCTGCCCGTCGTCCTGGTGCTCTCCGGGACCCTCGCGGTCACCCGAGTCAACTGGTCGGGGAACTCCACCGACCCGGTGCTCACCGCCGCGGACACCTCCGTGGGCTCCCCACGGGTCGCCAAGCGCGCCCCCCAGGACGTCCTGCGCGACAAGCTGCTGACCGAACTGCAGGAGGAGGACCCGGGCGTCGCCCTCACCCACCTCCAGCAGGCCGTCAACGGCCGCCCGTCGCTGGCGAAGCACTGCGCGTCCATCGCCCGCGCCCTCGGCCAGGCCGCCGTCCGCGTCTACGGCCCCACCCGGGCCCAGTCCTACGCGCGCCCGGTCTGCGACACCGCCTTCGCCACCGGCGTCGCCGCCGCGCACAGCTGAGCGCACCGCCCTGCCGACGGGTGGGAAGTCCATTACGGCCGACGTGAGATCCATCGTCGGCCGCTGTCCCGGGCGGGACGCCACGTACAGTTCGTGTCCATGAGCGATCCGAGCGCCGCGTCCCGCCCCGTTCAAGCCGTCGTTCTGGCCGGTGGCCAGGGTTCCCGGCTGCGTCCCTACACCGACGACCGGCCCAAGCCGATGGTCGAGATCCCCGGGACGGGGACGCCGATCATCGGCCATCAGCTGTCCTGGCTCGCCGACGAGGGCGTGACGGACGTCGTGGTCTCCTGCGGCCATCTCGCCGAGGTGCTGCAGAAGTGGCTGGAGGCGGCCGAGTTGCCCGTCTCCGTCACGACGGTCGTCGAGCCCGAGCCGCTCGGACGCGGCGGCGGCCTCAAGTACGCCGCGGCGCATCTCCCTCACCCCGACCAGCCCTGGTACGCGACCAACGGGGACATCTGGACGCGCTTCTCGCTGCGGGACATGGCCGATTTCCATGCCGAGCGCGATGCCCTCGCGACGCTGGCGCTGGCGCGGCCCAGGCTGCCGTGGGGGGCGGTGCAGACCGACGGGTTCGGGCGTATCACCGACTTCATCGAGGCGCCGCCGTCGACGTTCGAGATCAACGCCGGTGTGTACGTCTTCTCCCCCGAGTTCGCCGGGTTGTTGCCGCACCGGGGTGACCATGAGCGGACGACGTTTCCCCATCTGGCCCGTGAGCGGCGGCTGGCCGGGTTCACGATTCCCCAGGGGTCGTACTGGCGGGCCATCGACACGGCGAAGGATCTGACGGAGGCGGCGAAGGAACTGGCGGCGCTGGGGCGCTGAGGGCTCCGCCGGTTGGGCCGGGTGGCGAGGGGCCTGCCTCCCCGTCGCCGTCAAGGAGCTGGGGCAATCAGGCTCTGCGACTCGGCCGGTTGCTTCCCGTCAGCGGCTGACCGCTCGTCGTGGCTTGTCGCGCAGTTCCCCGCGCCCCTTGAGGCCCCTGCCCCCGAGCCCGTTCGCCCCCGTGAAGAGCCTTGTCTCCTACGCGCGAGAAGGCCCCGCATCTGCGTGATGCGGGGCCTTCCGGCGTTCTGGGCGGGGCTAGCCCAGGAGGCCGCCCACCAAGCCCGGGCGGCCGGTGGAGGACGAGCCTCCGGTGCCCGAGCCGCCCGTCGAGCCCGAGCCGCCCGTCGCCGTGCCGCCGGAGGTGGGGCCGGTCGTGGTGCTCGGGGCCTGGTTCTCCGGGGTGGGCTGCTGGGGCGGGGCCTGACCCGCGGTGCCCTGGGTCTGGCTCGGGGAGCCACCCGTGACCGTGCCGGTGTCGCGCGTGGCGCCCGGCCTGGTCGTGGTGCCCGCGCTGGGGCTCGCCGAGCCGGCCGTGGCGCCCTGGGTGGGCGAGGAGGAGGCCGACGGGGTCCGCTTGTCCTGTCGCTTACCGGGCTCGCCCGGGAGGGGGGAGCCGGGGAGCTCGTTGCGCGGGGCCTCGCCGGGGCCCGGGACGACGACCCGGTCGGCGTCGCGGACGGCGCCGCCGAGCAGCGAGCCGACGAGCAGGGTGATGCCGGTGGCGATGGCGGTGACGAGGGCGCCGCGGCGCAGCACGTAGCGGCGCAGGTCCCAGATGTCGGCGCGGGGGCCGAGCCGGCGCCAGGCGCTGCCGGCGAGGCGGCCGTCGACGGAGTAGACGGGGGCGCCGGCGATGATCAGCGGCGACCAGGCGGCGAGATAGATGATGTCGGGGGTCTCGTAGACGGGGACGCTCTTCCAGCTGACCGTGACCAGCAGCGCGGCCGACAGCAGGGCGCCCAGGCAGGCGGCGACGCGCTGCCAGCAGCCCAGCACCGTCAGGACGCCGACGATGACCTGCGCGAAGGCGATGACCAGACCGGCGCCGACCGGGTGCTCGAGGGCGAACTGGCGCAGCGGCTCGGCGACTTCCCACGGGTGCAGCGTGTTGAGCCACTTGACCATGGAGCCGCGCTTGCCGCCTTCGAAGTAGACGGGGTCGCACAGCTTGCCCATGCCGGCGTAGATCGAGATGAAGCCGAGGAAGACGCGCAACGGCAGCAGGACGACGCCGAGGTTCATCCGGCGGCCCGGGTAGTAGGCGTGCCGGGCCGGGTCGTCGCCGTGCCGGCCGTGCCGCTTGGTCCGGCCGATGTCGTCCGCGTCGGTGGCGGACTCCTCGAACTCGTCGTCCGCGTAGGCCGGCTCGTCGTAGGCACTGCCGACGGTACGCATGGGCGGCAGCAGCCGGGTGCCGTCGGCGGGCTCGTGGGTGCGCTGGGGGCCGACGACCGGGGTCTCGACGGTCTGAGCGAGGTCGTGCCCGTAGCCGTCGCCGCCGTAACCGTCGCCGCCGTAGCCCGCGCCCTGGTAGCCCGGGCTGTCGTAGCCCGGTCCCACGCGGGAGATGACCTGGGTGGCTCCGGTGTCGGAGGCGGACTCGTCGGCGTGGCGGACGCTCTCGTGCCGCACGGCCTGCAGGAGCCGGTGCGCCCCGGTGTCGTCGGGGGCGGATCTGCCGCTCCAGACGACGGGCCGGCGGCGGGCGGTGGCCCCGTCCGCATCGCCCCCCACCTGGGGGATGCGGGCGGTGTCCTCGGTGGCGGTCAGATGCCGTGCGACCCGGGGGGACTGGACGCGACGCGTCGATACGCCCAACTGCACGCGGAAACTCGCGTGATTGACGATGACCTGCGCCGGGTCGCTCGGCACCTTCACCATGCTCAGCGCGGGAGCGTCGTCGAGTCCCGACGAGCGGTCCCCCGTGGGTGTGCGGGGTGTTCTGGTGTCCACACTCATCTAACCGAGTGACGTCACGTTAGGACACTGCTTTGACCCGCCGGATCTGTCCGGACCCCGTCAAGCTTGTCCTCGTCGCGCCAATGACACCGGAATTACCCCGTACGGGTGAAGTTCCGGACGCCTGTTCAGCTGCGTCGGCGGGCCGCCTCGTACAGCACGATCCCCGCCGCCACACCGGCGTTGAGCGACTCGGCGCCACCCGGCATGGGGATCCGCACCCGGTGGTCGCAGGTTTCCCCGACCAGCCGGGACAGTCCCTTGCCCTCGCTGCCCACGACGATGACGACGGGGCCGTCCAGCGCCGGAAGCTCACCGATCTCGGACTCCCCGTCGGCGGCCAGGCCGACGACCGTGATGCCGGCCTTCTTGTACGCCTCGAGCGCCCGGGTGAGGTTCGTGGCACGGGCGACCGGGGTGCGGGCCGCCGTACCGGCGGACGTCTTCCAGGCACCGGCCGTCATGCCGGCCGCGCGGCGCTCGGGGACGACCACGCCGTGCCCGCCGAAGGCGGAGACGGAGCGGACGACCGCGCCGAGGTTGCGCGGGTCGGTGACGCCGTCGAGGGCGACGATCAGCGGGTCCACCCCGTCGTCGTAGGCGGCGGACGCCAGGTCCTCGGGGTGGGCGTACTCGTACGGCGGGACCTGGAGCACCATGCCCTGGTGGTTGAGACCGTTGGTCATCCGGTCCAGCTCGGGACGCGGGGCCTCCATGAGGTTGATGCCGCCGCGCTCGGCGGCGACCTGGAGGGCCTCGCGCACCCGCTCGTCGTTGTCGATGAACTGCTGGACGTAGAGGGTGGAGGCCGGGACGCCCTCGCGCAGCGCCTCCAGGACCGGGTTGCGCCCGACGACCAGCTCGGACGTGCCCTTGCCGCCCCGGCCGCGCACGGTGGGCCGGCGGACGGCCTGCTTCGCCTTGGCGTTGGCGACGCGGTTCTTCTTGTGTCCCTTGCGCATCTCGGCGGGCGGGGTCGGGCCCTTGCCTTCGAGGCCCCGGCGTCGCTGGCCGCCACTGCCGACCTGCGCGCCCTTCTTGCCGGACATGCGGCGGTTGTTCGCGGCCATTGAGCTACTCGTCTCCGTGAGGTGATGCGTACGCACGACTGCGTCCGTACGACTGTGTATGTCTGTTCCGTCTATGCAGTGTGCCGCCCGGAGGCCCGGGCGGCACAGTCGATCAGCCCGTGGGGCTCGTCTCAGCGGGGGCCGAGGCTCCAGCGCGGTCCCTGCGGGCCGTCCTCGATGACCAGGCCGGACTGGCCGAGCTGGTCGCGGATGGCGTCCGCGGTGGGCCAGTCCTTGCGGGCCCGGGCGGCCTCGCGCTGGTCGAGGACCATGCGGACGAGCGTGTCGACCACGCCGTGCAGGTCCTCGCCGCGGTCGCCCTCCCCGGCCCACTGGGGGTCCAGCGGGTCGAGGCCGAGCACGCCGAGCATCGCGCGGACCTCGGCGAGCCGGGCCACGGCGGCTTCCTTGTCGTCGGCGGCCAGCGCGCTGTTGCCCTGCCGGACGGTGGTGTGCACCACGGCGAGCGCCTGCGGCACGCCCAGGTCGTCGTCCATGGCCTCGGCGAAGGCGAGCGGCACCTCGGGGGCTGGCTCGACGACGCCGGCCTTCTCCACCACGCGCTGCACGAAGCCCTCGATCCGCGCGAACGCCGACTCGGCCTCGCGCAGTGCCTCCTCGCTGTACTCGATCATCGACCGGTAGTGCGGGGTGCCGAGGTAGTAGCGCAGCACGATGGGACGCCAGCGCTTGACCATCTCGCTGACCAGGACCGAGTTGCCGAGCGACTTGGACATCTTCTCGCCGCTCATGGTGACCCAGGCGTTGTGCACCCAGTACCGGGCGAACTCGTCGCCGTAGGCCTTGGCCTGCGCGATCTCGTTCTCGTGGTGCGGGAAGACCAGGTCGAGGCCGCCACCGTGGATGTCGAAGGCGGTCCCGAGGTACTTGTGGGCCATCGCCGAGCACTCCAGGTGCCAGCCCGGGCGACCGCGCCCGAACGGCGTCTCCCAGCTCGGCTCCCCGGGCTTCGCCGCCTTCCACATGGCGAAGTCACGCGGGTCGCGCTTGCCGGTGATGCCCTCCTCGGCGGGCTGCCGCATCTCGTCGAGGTCCTGCCGGGACAGCTCCAGGTAGGAGGGCCAGGAGCGGACGTCGAAGTAGACGCTGCCGTCGGCCTCGTAGGCGTGCCCGCGCTCGATGAGGCCGCGCATCATCTCGACCATCTCGGTGATGTGGCCGGTGGCGCGCGGCTCGTAGCTGGGCGGCAGGCAACCGAGCACGGTGTAGCCGTCGTTGAAGGCCCGCTCGTTCTCGTAGCCGATGGCCCACCAGGGGCGGCCCTGCTCGCCGGCCTTCCAGATGATCTTGTCGTCGATGTCCGTCACGTTCCGCACGAACGTGACGTCGTAGCCGCGGTACTCGAACCAGCGGCGCATGATGTCGAAGTTCAGCCCGGAACGGATGTGCCCGATGTGCGGGGCGGCCTGCACGGTGGCACCGCACAGGTAGATCGAGACGCAACCCGGCTGGAGCGGGGAGAAGTCACGGATCTGCCGGGCGCTGGTGTCGTACAGGCGAATAGTCACCACTCCAGGGTAGTGGGCCCCGGGGTGTGCATCAGGACCTTCACCCCGGGGCGCACATATTCGTGACATTGGCAAGGGGAACGCCCCGGGCCCTTGTCTTCAGCCGGTGCGCACGACCAGCGCGGTGGCCACCGCCATCAGCCCTTCCTCCCGGCCGGGGAAGCCCAGGCCGTCCGTCGTCGCGCCCGACACCGACACCGGGGCCCCGGCCGCCTCCGACAGGAGCTTCTGGGCCTCGTCCCGACGCTTGCCGATCTTCGGACGGGGGCCCACCACCTGTACGGCGATGTTGCCGATCCGGAAGCCCGCCTCGCGCACGATGCGCGCGGCCTCGGTAAGGAGGGTGACTCCGGAGGCGCCCGACCACTCGGGACGGCCCGTGCCGAAGTGCTGCCCGAGGTCGCCGAGACCCGCGGCGGAGAAGAGGGCGTTGCAGGCGGCGTGGGCGACGACGTCCGCGTCGGAGTGGCCGGCCAGGCCCGGGCCCGCGTCCTCCCACTTCAGGCCGGCGCACCACAGCTCGCGGCCCTCCTCGAAGGCGTGGATGTCGGTGCCGATGCCGACCTGGGGCAGAACAGGCTGGTCAGAAGCCATCGTTGAGCCTCCTGCGGGCCAGGACCGCCTCCGCGAGGACCAGGTCCAGGGGGCGGGTGACCTTGAAGGCCTCCTCGTGACCGGGGACGGCCACGACGGTGAGGCCGAGCTGCTCGACCATGCCGGCGTCGTCGGTGACCTCGCCGGTCACCGTCTCGTGCGCCCGCACCAGCGTGGCCCGGTCGAAGCCCTGCGGGGTCTGCACCGCCCGCAGCAGCGAGCGCTCCGGCGTGGCGACGACCGGCTCCGGCTCGCCGGGGGTGCCGGCGGGCTCGACCTGCTTGACGGTGTCGGCCAGCGGCAGCGCCGGGACCACGGCCGGTGCGCCGTCCCGTACGGCCTCGATCACGGCGTCGACCGTGTCCACCGGCACCAGCGGCCGGGCCGCGTCGTGGACCAGCACGATGTCGTGGCCGGGCGGCAGCGCGTCGAGGCCGAGCTTCACGGACTCCTGGCGGCTGCTCCCGCCCGGGACGACCAGGAAGTCCGTCCGCTCGGGCAGCGCGTGCGCGTCGAGCAGCGACTTGACCTCGGCGGCGCCGTCGGGCGGGGCCACGACGACGACCAGGGAGACGGCGCGGGAGGCGGCCATCGCCCGGACCGCGTGGATCAGCATGGGGGTGCCGCCCAGCGCGCGGAGTGCCTTGGGGGCGCCCGGGCCGAGCCGGACACCCCGGCCGGCGGCCGGGATCACGGCCGCCGTACGGGCCGTGGAGGGGCCTGCGGGCGGCGAGGGACGCGAATCGTCAGACATCGGTTCCTGTCAGGTTTGTGTGCTGGCCTGGCGTGGGTATGGCCTGGAGGAGTGCCGGGCGCGACGCGCTCGACCGGACCCTTCCGTGACGCCGGTCGAGCCGGCTGCCCGGGCCCGGCACGCCAGACGAACAACCGGGGCGTGAGTGATAACACATCCCGGGGTGGCGGTGCATCGGCATCAGGGTATGAACATGCCGCAGCGCCCGGCGACAAGGAATTCGTCATCGGGCACCGCGGCATTTCGATGTGCAGGCGCGCGCTTGATCAGCAGTCTTGATCAGCGGCAGCCTTCATCAGCACAGCGCTGAGCGACCGGCTTCGCCTCAGGAGGCGAGAACCTCGTCGAGCAGAGCTTCGGCCTTGTCCTCGTTGGTGTTCTCCGCGAGGGCCAGCTCGCTCACCAGGATCTGGCGGGCCTTGGCGAGCATGCGCTTCTCACCGGCGGAGAGTCCACGCTCACGCTCACGACGCCACAGGTCACGCACCACTTCCGCGACCTTGATGACATCGCCCGAGGCGAGCTTCTCCAGGTTTGCCTTGTATCGACGGGACCAGTTCGTGGGCTCCTCGGCGTACGGCGCGCGCAGCACCTCGAAGACCCGGTCCAGCCCGTCCTGACCGACCACATCACGCACGCCGACGAACTCCGCATTGTCCGCTGGCACACGTACCGTCAGGTCGCCCTGGGCGACCTTCAGCACCAAGTAGGTCTTGTCCACGCCTTTGATCTGGCGAGTTTCGATAGCCTCGATCAGCGCGGCCCCGTGATGGGGATAGACCACGGTGTCGCCAACCTTGAACGTCATGTGACAGGTACCCCTTCCGTGGCTATCCAGAGTAACACGGAAACTGCGGGTTCTGAATGGCGTTTTCGCAGGTCAGGGCATATCTCGGGGCTTGACAACTCCAACAGGAACGTGCTTCGGACAGGGAGTGGAAGAAGGTATTCGCAGGTGGGAGCGGCTCTCCGGGGTGAGCGAAACGCGTACGTTACACGCATCCGGAGCATCCTCCAGAAGGCCGAACATCCCCATATGTCCGGTTCCGCATGATCGACTTCCGCTACTCCGTTCGGAGGCCCGAGCCGGGTTCCGGTCGAATCCGGAATTGATCACCAGCCACCCCGGCGGGTCGCCGATGATCAATTCCGAGGTGCTCCGCGCATTCCTTCACGGAACATTTGCGGTACTCCCCGGGACTCTTATGTGAATGCCGGACGAGCACCGCGTCAATGTGACCCGGGAGTCATGGGTGACTCAGGTGGGATCGCCGGTGACGGGGGGTCGGGTGCGGCCGGACGAGGACGGCTCGGTAACCTAAGGCCCGCTGACAGACACTTAGGGCGGCTTTTCCGGCCGCTCCGCTCGAGTCAAGGAGTTGCCGCCGCCGTGAGCAGCAGCCTTCGACGCGGTGCCCTCGCCGCCGTCGTCACCGCGTTCTCGATCGCCTCGCTCGCCGCGTGCGGCGCCGGCCACAACGCCCAGACCCTGGAGATCAAGCCGGACAACGCGGCCACGCACGTAGGCGACATCAAGGTCCAGAACGCGATCGTCATCACGCAGCCCGACCTCGAGTCGACGGGCCCGGCCGCGGTCTCCGCGACCCTGTTCAACTCCGGCAAGAGCGCCGAGACGCTGGAGTCCATCACCCTCCCCGGCACCGGCAAGACCGCCGAGCTCAAGCCCGCCAAGGGCGGCAGCCTCAGCATCCCGCCCGGCGGCTCGCTGATCCTGGGCGGCAAGGACAACGCCACGGCGATGCTGCCGAGCAGCCGTGAGGCCGTGCAGGACGGCAACGCCCAGAAGGTCACCTTCACCCTCAGCAAGACGGGTGCCGTGAGCCTGCGCGCGTTCGTCGTCCCCGCCGAGCACTACTTCAAGGAGTGGGGCCCGTCCGAGGTCCCGGCCGCGCCGGGCGCCTCGTCGTCCCCGTCCGGGTCGCCGACCGGCTCCCCGGCCGAGGGTGCCTCGGGCGCGCCGGAGAGCCCCGCGGGCGGTGAGACGCCGGGTGGCCACGAGGCGTCCGGCACGCCGACCGACGCGGCCTCGGCGAGCGCGGGTGCCGGGCACTGAGCCGGTCCTCGAACGAGTAACACGAAGGGCGGGACCTCCCCGAGGGGAGGTCCCGCCCTTCGTTCTCCACCGACGTGCGCGGCCGGTCTACGGCTCGAACTTGTAGCCGAGACCGCGGACCGTCACCAGGTAGCGCGGGGCACCCGGGTCCGGCTCGATCTTGGCGCGCAGCCGCTTGACGTGGACGTCGAGGGTCTTGGTGTCACCGACGTAGTCGGCACCCCAGACGCGGTCGATGAGCTGCATGCGGGTCAGGACGCGGCCGGCGTTGCGCAGCAGCATCTCCAGCAGGTCGAACTCCTTCAGCGGCAGGTCGATCTTGGTGCCGCCGACGGTGACCACGTGCCGGTCGACGTCCATGCGGACCGGACCGGCCTCCAGGGCCGCCGGGGTGACCTCCTCGGGCTCACCGCGGCGGCGCAGCACCGCACGGATGCGCGCGACCAGCTCGCGCGAGGAGAACGGCTTGGTGACGTAGTCGTCGGCTCCTATCTCCAGCCCGACGACCTTGTCGATCTCACTGTCCTTGGCGGTCACCATGATGACGGGGACGTTGGAACGGCCGCGCAGCTGGCGGCACACCTCGGTGCCCGGCAGGCCGGGCAGCATCAGGTCGAGAAGGACGAGGTCGGCGCCGTTGCGCTCGAACTCGTCGAGTCCGTCGGGCCCGGTGGTCGCGACGGCGACCTCGAAGCCCTCCTTGCGGAGCATGTACGACAGGGCGTCGGAGAAGGACTCCTCGTCCTCGACGACGAGCACTCGGGTCACGGAAGGACCTCCGGGGCGGGAAGCGTTTCGTACGCGGTTGATTCGGGGGATGTGGGGGTGGACCGCCCGGCCTCCTCGTCGAGGCCCACGCCTCCTGCGCGCTCGTGTCGGGCGGTCTGCTGATGTGCGCGGTCGCGGGCCGCACCGGCCTCCGGCAGCCGCAGGGTGAAGGTGGAGCCCTGGCCTTCGGCGCTCCACACCGCGACCTCCCCGCCGTGCGAGGCGGCCACGTGCTTCACGATCGCCAGTCCCAGTCCCGTACCACCGGTGGCACGGGAGCGGGCCGGGTCGACGCGGTAGAAGCGCTCGAAGATGCGCTCCTTGTCCTTGTCGGAGATGCCGATGCCCTGATCGGTGACGGCGATCTCGATGTGGTCCCCGCCGGGCGCGTTCACACTGCGGGCCGCTATGCCGACACGGGTGCGGGCGGGCGAGTAGTTGACCGCGTTCTCGACGAGGTTGCCGAGGGCGGCGGCGAGCTGGCCGCGGTTTCCCCAGACGCGCAGGTCGGCGGCGCCTCCCGCGGCCATGGTGATCTGTTTGGCGCCGGCCTGGTGCCGGCAGCGGTCGACGGCCTCGGCGACGAGCTCGTCGACGCGGACCGGCTCGGCGTCCTCCAGCGGGTCGTCGTTCTGCACCCGTGAGAGGTCGATGAGCTCCTGCACCAGGCTGGTCAGCCGGGTGGCCTCGATCTGCATGCGCCCGGCGAACCGCTCGACGGCCTCGGGGTCGTCGGACGCGTCCATCACGGCCTCGGAGAGCAGCGAGAGGGCGCCCACCGGCGTCTTCAGCTCGTGGCTCACATTGGCGACGAAGTCGCGCCGGACCGCCTCGATGCGGCGGGCCTCGGTCAGGTCCTCCACGAGCAGCAGCACCAGCCGGGAGCCGAGCGGCGCGACCCGCGCGGAGACGGCCAGGGCCTCTCCGCGTCCGGTGCCGCGCCGTGGCAGGTCGAGCTCGACCTGGCGTATCTCGCCGTCCCGGCGGGTGTCCCGGGCCATCTGCAGCATCGGCTCGACGGCGAGCTTGCCGCCGCGGACCAGGCCGAGGGCGTACGCCGCCGAGCTGGCCTTGACCACGGCGTCCGCCTCGTCGAGGACGACGGCGGACGACCTGAGGACCGACAGGACGGTGTCCACGCCCGGCGGGAGCACCGCGTCGGTGTGCAGGGAGCTACGGGTGGGGCGCTTCTGCTCGCGCTCACTCCATCGGAACGCCAGCACGGCGATGACGCCGGTGAGCACCCCGGCGATCGCTGCCACTGCGGCAACCGCCGCGTTCACGTCCATGCACCCAGGTTAGGCATGGCTCGGGCTCCCTCCACAGCCGTCGGGGTGCGAGCTCGAACACTCGTCGCCCAGAGTTCACCTTGGAGCCAGTGTTGGTTCATTTGGGATGACGGAAACGGACGCGTACGGGGCGGAACGTGGGAGCGTGGGGTTCGGACCGTTGGTCATACGACGGTCGTACCGCCGGTTGTTCGGTGGGCCCCGGCTTTTCGGCGGGCCCCGGCCCGATGAACCCCCGACACAGACGCACGAGAGGGAAAGCCTGATGCGGGACGCGTACCACGAGGAACTGGACTCGATAGGCGACAGCCTGGTGGAGATGGCCCGGCTGGTCGGGTCGGCGATCGGGCGCGCCACGACCGCCATGCTCGACTCCGATCTGAAGCTGGCCGAGGCCGTCATCGAGGCCGACCAGAAGGTCGACGAGCTCCAGCACGACCTGGAGGCCCGGGCCATAGCCCTGCTGGCGCGGCAGCAGCCGGTGGCGACGGACCTGCGCATCGTCGTCACGTCGCTGCGGATGTCGGCCGACCTGGAGCGCTCGGGCGACCTCGCCCAGCACGTGGCGAAGCTCGCGCGCCTGCGCTACCCGGACCGCGCGGTCCCGAGCGACCTGCACGCCACCATCCTGGAGATGGGCCAGCTCGCCCAGCGTCTGATGGCGAAGGCCGCCGAGGTGATCATCACGAAGGACGTCGACCTGGCGCTCCAGCTGGAGCAGGACGACGACGAGATGGATCTGCTGCACCGCACCCTCTTCCAGCACCTGATGGACGACCGCTGGAAGCACGGCATCGAGACGGCCGTGGACGTCACGCTGCTCGGCCGCTACTACGAGCGGTTCGCCGACCACGCGGTGTCGGTCGCCAAGCGCGTGGTGTACCTGGTGACGGGTGAGCACGCGGACGCCCTCCAGAGCGACGCGCAGCCGGAGATCCAGGCGGCTTCGGAGGCCGAGAGCGCCTGACGGGGCGAGTGCCGGGCGCCGACCGGGGCGGGAGCAGCGGGGCGCCGACCGAGGCCGGTGCAGAGCGCCGACCGAGGCGAGTGCCGGGCACCGACCGGGGCGAGTGCCGGGCACCGACCGGGGCGAGTGCCGGGCGCCGACCGGGGCGAGTGCCGGGCGCCGACCGGGGCGAGTGCCGGGCGCCGACCGGGGCGGGTGCCGGGGGCGGACGGGGGTCGGCTGGGGCGCGTGGGCGCCTCAATGCGCCGTTGATGCGCCCAGCGGAACGGGCATCCAATGGGCACAGGCACCAGCCTCGAGGAGGGACCCATGGCCGAATCCCCCAGTACGACGCCCGACCCCGCCCGGCAGCGCGAGACCGAGCAGCCCGCCGAGATCAGGAGCCTTCCCCTGATCGCCGCGTGCGGCTGTGGCTCGGGCTGCGGCTGCGGGTGCCAGTCGGGCAGCCCCTGTCAGTGCGGCTGACGCCGACGCGTTGTCGTTCGTACGACCTGTAGGGCCCGGCGGTCTCGCCGGGCCCTACGGCGTGGGGTCGCCCCATTGGCCGTGCGGGCGGAGCATGGGAGGAGGCAAGGCGGCGCTGGCCGGCGCCGTGCCGGGAAGGAGACGCGCGGCATGCCAAAGTTCATGGATGTCCATCGCGGCATGAAAGGCATCACGGCGGAACAGCTCCGTGAGGCCCACAACGCGGACCTCGCCATAGAGAAGGACGAGCAGGTCCACTTCGAGATGGCCTGGGCGGACCCGGAGTCCGGCCACGTCTACTGCCTCTCCGAGGCGCCCTCGGCCGAAGCGGTCCAGCGCATTCACGAGCGGGCCGGGCACATGGCGGACGAGGTGCACCCTGTTCCTTTGACCGTCAAGTGACCTGCCGCGTGCGGCCCGTCAACGGCGCCGGTCGGCGTTGAGGCGGGCCGCCTGGCGGGTCAGGTAGTCGCGTTCGGCGAGGTTGGGAGCCTTGCGGGCCGCCTCGGAGTACAGACGGGCGGCCGTCTCCGGGTCGCCGTCGCGCTCGTGGAGGTACGCCGCCACGGCGGTGTGGCGGGGCAGCGAGTCGTCCAGTGCCGCGAGCTCCGCCAGTCCCGCGCGCGGTCCGTCGGCCTCGCCCACGGCCACCGCGCGGTTGAGCCGGACGACCGGGTTGTCCGTCAGGCGCAGCAGTTCGTCGTACCACTCCACGATCTGCACCCAGTCGGTCTCCTCGGCGGTGAACGCGTCGGCGTGGAGCGCCGCGATGGCGGCCTGGGCCTGGAACTCGCCCAGTCGGTCGCGGACGAGTGCCGCTTGCAGGATCCCGATGCCCTCGGCGATCGCCGCGGTGTCCCACCGGCTGCGGTCCTGCTCGGCGAGCGGCACCAGGCTGCCGTCGGGCGCGGTACGGCCGGCGCGGCGGGCGTGGTGGAGCAGCATGAGCGCCAGCAGCCCCGCCACCTCGGGGTGGTCGATCGTGCCCGCGAGCTGCCGGGTGAGCCGGATGGCCTCGGCGGAGAGGTCGACGTCGCCGGAGTAGCCCTCGTTGAAGACCAGGTAGAGGACGCGCAGCACGGTCGCGACATCGCCGGGCTGGTCGAACCGCACGCCGGAGACGGTGCGCTTGGCACGGCTGATGCGCTGCGCCATGGTCGCCTCGGGCACCAGGTAGGCCTCAGCGATCTGCCGCGTGGTGAGCCCGCCGACGGCGCGCAGCGTGAGCGCGACCGCCGACGAGGGCGTCAGTGAGGGGTGGGCGCACAGGAAGTAGAGCTGGAGCGTGTCGTCCGCGTCGGGCGTGGGCCCGGGCGCCGGCTCCTCGTCGACCAGGTCCTCACGCCGGCGGCGGGCGCTGTCCGCCCGCGCCTGGTCGAGGAACTTGCGCCAGGCCGCGGTGACCAGCCAGCCCTTCGCGTCCCGGGGAGGGTCGGCCGGCCACACGCGGAGCGCCTCGATCAACGCGTCCTGCACGGCGTCCTCGGCCGCCGCGAAGTCGGCTCCGCGGCGGACGAGGATCGTGAGCACGCTCGGGGTGAGGCGGCGGAGCAGTGCCTCATCCATGGACGGTGCACTCCGGGATGGTGGGCGGCGCGGTCAGGAACGGACGCACCTCCAGCCACTCGTGGATCGGCTTCCCGCCCGCGCCGGGGGCGGCGGACAGCTCCCCCGCGAGCTCGACGGCCCGCTCGTAGCTGTCGACGTCGATGATCATCCAGCCGGCGATGAGGTCCTTGGTCTCGGCGAACGGGCCGTCGGTGGCCGGCGGGCGCCCCTCACCGTCGTAGCGGACCCACGCGCCCTCGGGGGCGAGCGCCTGACCGTCGACGAACTCGCCGGTCTTCTCCAGCCGGGCCGCGAAGTCGTTCATGTACTGGATGTGCGCCGAGATCTCCTCCGGCGTCCACTGGTCCATGGGCACGTCGTTGACCGCTGCCGGGGCGCCGCGGTAGTGCTTCAGAAGCAGGTACTTGGCCATCGTGTTCTCCTCGGTGTTCGTGCGACCCATCCTGGCCGCCTTCACCCCGGGGACGGAGCCGGACGCGGGTTCTCGACATCGCCGCCGAAGTTTTTTCTCAGCGGTTTTCGTCACTGCCGTTTTCGTTCACTGCCCGACGCGGCCGTCGATGCGTTCGCGCAGGAGGTCGGCGTGGCCGCAGTGCCGTGCGTACTCGGCGATCTGCGCGACCAGGAGGTCGCGGAGCTGGAGTTGCCCGCCGGGTTCGGGGCCGAAGTCGCAGTGGCCGGCGTTACGGGTGGCGAGGTCGGTGACGCCGGCCAGGTAGCGGTCGGTGCGCTCGACCTCGGTACGCCATTGCCGCCAGGCCGCGTCCACGACCGCCGGGTCGGCGATCGCGCCGTTGAAGTCACCGTCCCGGTCCTCCGCCGTGCGGTACAGCTTCGGCGCGTCCTCTCCGGCCATCACCCGGCGGACGTGCCGCTCCTCCTCGGTCAGGTGCCGCACCAGCCCGAGCAGGGACATCGTCGACGGCGGGACGGACCGCCTGGCCATCTGCTCGGCGTCCAGGCCCGCGCACTTCATCTCCAGGGTGAGACGGTAGCTGCGCAGGTTGTCGAGGAGGATGCCGCGTTCGTCGACCGGCTGGGCATCGGTCTCGCGGGGGTCGTCATCGGGGTCGACCCACATGTCGGGGTGGACGGTCGCCCGCGTCCACCGAGTCGTATCCGAGGCTTCTGACATCGCTGCTTCACCGGTGTGCTCACCCGAGACCATGCGGGCATGGTGGGCCGGGGGGAGCGGGGGCGCCACCGAATATCGGGGTCGCGGGTCACACCTCGCGTGAACCTGGGCGGCGGGCGCCTGCCGGGGTCTGCTCCGCGAAAGCGACCGGTTTCCGAGGTGGACGCAACTCCCGAGGACGCAACTCCCGAGGACGCAACTCCTCGTCCAGGACGCTCGGCCGGCCCCCATACTCCAGCCCGCCGGCCATGAGGAGATCACGCCAGTCCGTGCGCGCCAGGCGGACCGCCGAGCGGAACCGGCCCACGCCCCCGTCCGCGATCACCACAGCCGCCGTCAGGAGCCGCTCCGCGCACTGTCGTGGCCCCGAGCTCCACCACCGGCTTCCGCGGGGCCCCCTCCCTCTCCCACTGGCGGCTATCCCTTTGGCGGCGCCGGGGTCCGGGAACTCCCGCCGGATGCGGACTCGCAGTCGATCACTGATCGGTTCCTCAGCCATGCCTTCCCCCTCCGCCATCACCTCGCCCCATGTCCCGAACAACGATCCGACAGGACGCCGGTCACATGATCAGCCGGCTAGTAGCCTGCGGCCATGCCCGACCCCTCCCCCTTCGCCATGCCGACCCGCTTCGATGGTGCCCCTGACCGTGTCGCAGTCGTCGTTCCAGGCGTCGGTTACTCGCCCGCCAGGCCACTGCTGCACTTCGCTCGCGGCGTGCTCCTCCAGCACGGCTGGACGGTCCAGGAGTTGTGGTGGCAGATCCCGGACGACTTCTCGCAGTTCACCGTGGACGGCCGGATCGCGTGGGTGGAGCGGCAAGTCACCCAGGCCATCGACGCCGAGGCAGGGGCCTGTCGCCTCCTTGTCGGCAAGTCATTGGGCTCACTCGCCTGCGGCATCGCAGCCGAGCGAAACATCGCAGCGGCCTGGCTCACTCCTGTCCTGACCATCGACCATGTGGCCCGTGCTCTCCAGCGAGCCCAAGCGCCGACCCTCCTCATCGGTGGAAGCGCCGACAAGCTGTGGGACTCACGGATCGCCGAGTCCCTACGACATGACGTCCTGGAAGTTCCCTCAGCGGATCACGCGCTGGAGCTCGCGGACGACGCCACGGGATCCGTCGACGTATTGCGGCAAGTCGTCTCACGGCTGGACCGCTTCATCGGCTCTCTCGGCCATTAGTAACCACCAGACAAGATCGCCCGGACAGCAGCTCGCCAGCGCGCCGCCCGGCGCGGCCAGCCGGGGCGAAGACAGAGGCGGGCCTTTGCCCCACATGGCAGCGAGCCGCCGCCGGAGACTGGGCCGCCTAAGGCTTGTCCCGCAAATGATCTCCGGGACCGGTCCCGGAACTCATGACTACCGTGCAGCAGTCCAGCCAGGCTTCAAGGAGCATGGAGGAAGCATGCGGATCAACCCCAGAGCCGACATTCCACATATCGAGTCATGACAGCAAAATATCCCCCATGTCATTACTGTAGCGGCCAGAGGGCGGGATATAATGATTGCCGCGTGGGGCTGGCGTGCTGGGGATGGTCGGGATATGTTGACATTCCAAGATGCGGAAAGTGCAAGCGCAAGCACCACACGGCCACCGCGATTCACTCATTCGAGCACATGGCAGGTTACACGATTTTCGCCGCGTGGGTATGGGAAGTATTTACCGGCTCTCTGAAGGCTGGAATTCCACTAGGGGTGGGCCTGATCGGGTGGATCGTCTACACAAGCCTCTCGCCGTCGAATTTTGCCAGACGCAGAAAGATCAAGACGGATAAAGAGTATCCTCCACTTAAGGAGGTCCTGGAGAAAGGCTTCATTATGACCGGCAGCAATTGGGGAATTGTAGACATACGGAGTGAGAGTTTCCAGCACGGCGATTGGGAGCGCTACAGGGGTCTGGATTGATACCGGTCTTCAAGTGGCTCCCTGCCCGGTTCTCATCAACGCACTCATCAACGCAAGAGACTGAAGGCGGGGTTCGGTGTTCTTCATCTGGAGGTCGACGCCCTACGAGCCTTGGACGGCGCCCCGCATGGTCAAGGGTTGCCCCGCAAATGATCTCCGGCATCCTGAATATCCTTCCTGTTTCCCGTCATCCGGGATGACCAGGCTGGTGCCCCGGTAGCCGCCATCTGCGATCACGGTCCTCCTGCCGACAGCGTCTTTCGCGCCGGACAGTTCCCACGCCTTGCAGTCGTTGCGGTTACCGGGCAGCGGCCGGCCGACGGCGACCACGAACCGCTGTCGGCATCGATGACGACCTGGTGATTGGTGGAGTACCGGAGAACCGCGTGTCCCAAGAAGACAAAGCCCGGCGTCGCCTCGGTGAAGATCTTCAACCTGGCGAGGAGGTCAGGCACGCTGTTTTGGCCTTTCGTATCGGGGGCGCTCTGCAGGACATCGTTGCTGGCGGAGGGGCCATTTCCGGTCTGGGGGGTCAAATCTTGGGAGCCGCGGTCAGCCCTGCCTCTCACGCCGCGGAACTGCCGATGCCACACCGCTGTTTCATTGTGTTGACGACTCGCCGGCTGCTGGTCGTGTCGCTCGGTGGATTTTTCATCGCGGGACCCAAGAACGTCATCCACGCCGTGCCCTTCGACCGAATCGCATGGCTGGCCGAACCCGGCATCGACGGGAACCTCGCAGGGACACTGCGTGTCACCGTCGGGTTGACGAACCGGGCCCTACTGCGATGGGAATTTCCACACTTGCAGATCAGCAGGGGCAGCGCCTTGATCAACGAGCTTCGACAGCACATGCCCAACAACTGAGAACGCGTCAGAAGAACAGCATGTGGGCAGCACATTCCGTCACAACGACACCTGGGCCAACCAAGGCCAACCAACGCGTCGTGCAATGGCGACGAGGGCATTCCGAAGGTTCCAATACCCGACTCCACCATTACGGGTGACGGAGAAGCGCACCCGCCGAACGGTCGACCGCTCGGTCAGCCTCCAGTTCGACCGGCACGGAGAACGGCTGTGGGACCAGGCCAAGGCCCTGCTGGACCACGGGGCACGCCCGCATGCGGATCGGGCAGGTGGCCGTCCCCCTCGGGATCTGCGCCGAACCCAGCAACGTCAAGGCCGCAAGTCCCGCACGGTCCAGCTGGGACTGCCCACCCTTCGCCCCGCACCGAGCGACGTCCGGCTCGGGCGGGAACCTGTCGGGGCCCGGACCGCTCACGCGCGACGCCTCGCCCGTTCCGTCCGCACACTCTGCGACCACTACGCGAGCGAGAACCACCAGTGTCCTGACGCCCCCGAGCGAGCCGCATACGTCCGCATGCTGCTGCACTGCTCCGGGTGCCGGGACCGCCGGTCGTGAATGACAACGGCGAGGCCGTCGGCGACTGCGTGACCGGCGACCGGCTCTACGAGGAGTACCGGCAGGCCAAGCGCGGTCCTGTCCCCGGGAACGGCCTCTGACGGACCAGAGACGGCCCGGCCCCACCAAAAAGCCCCCACCCCGCGAAGAAACCGCAGGCCGGGGGCTTACTGGCATCGGGCTACTTCTTCTTGCCCTGGTTCTTGACCGCCTCGATGGCCGCTGCCGCCGCCTCGGGGTCCAGGTACGTGCCGCCCGGGTTCAGGGGCTTGAAGTCGGCGTCGAGCTCGTAGGAGAGCGGGATGCCCGTGGGGATGTTGAGGCCCGCGATGTCCGCGTCGGAGATGCCGTCCAGGTGCTTGACCAGGGCGCGGAGCGAGTTGCCGTGGGCCGCGACCAGGACCGTGCGGCCGGTCAGCAGGTCGGGGACGATCGCGTCGAACCAGTACGGGAGCATGCGGACGACGACGTCCTTCAGGCACTCCGTGCGCGGGCGCAGCTCCGGCGGGAGGGTCGCGTAGCGCGGGTCGGCGAACTGGGAGTACTCGGCGTCGATGTCGAGCGCCGGGGGCGGGGTGTCGTAGGACCGGCGCCACAGCATGAACTGCTCCTCGCCGAACTCGGCGAGCGTCTGGGCCTTGTCCTTGCCCTGGAGGGCGCCGTAGTGGCGCTCGTTGAGGCGCCAGCTGCGGTGGACGGGGATCCAGTGGCGGTCCGCGGCCTCCAAGGCCAGCTGCGCCGTGCGGATCGCGCGCTTCTGGAGGGACGTGTGGACCACGTCGGGCAGGAGATCGGCGTCCTTCAGGAGCTCGCCACCGCGGACTGCCTCCTTCTCGCCCTTCTCGTTGAGATTGACGTCCACCCAGCCGGTGAACAGGTTCTTCGCGTTCCACTCGCTCTCGCCGTGGCGGAGGAGGATCAGCTTGTACGGTGCGTCGGCCATGCCTCAGAGCGTAATCCACGCTTTCGCCCGTTCGCGTGGCTGCCCGGCAGGCGGACGTTTGACCGGATCTGTTAATCGAGTGGCCTTCGACAACCGGCGGCTTGTAATTTGCGCATGCGGTCGGCGCTGCTTACAGGCGCCGCGAGCGCTGCTCAGTCGGCGCCGCCGACGCCTTGTTGCCTCCGGGGGGATCCATGCCGTACGCCCTGCGTGCCCGACGCGCCGTCCGGGAGACGGTCTCCGGTCTCCCCCGTGAGTTCTGGTGGCTGTGGACCAGCACGCTGGTCAACCGGCTCGGCGCCTTCGTCGCCACGTTCATGGCGCTGTACCTGACCCTCGACCGCGGCTACTCCGCCACGTACGCCGGTCTCGTCGCCGCGCTGCACGGGCTCGGCGGCGTGGTCTCCTCGCTGGGCGGCGGGGTGATGACCGACCGGCTGGGCCGGCGGCCGACCCTGCTGATCGCGCAGTCCTCGACCGCCGCGTCCGTGGCGCTGCTGGGGTTCGTGCGCGACCCGGTGGCGATCGCCGGCGTCGCCTTCCTCGTCGGCATGGCGAGCAACGCCTCGCGGCCCGCCGTGCAGGCGATGATGGCCGACATCGTCCGGCCCGAGGACCGTATCCGCGCCTTCTCCCTCAACTACTGGGCCATCAACCTCGGCTTCGCCGTCTCCTCCATGGCCGCCGGGTTCATCGCCGAGGTCAGCTACCGCGCCGGGTTCCTGATCGAGGCGGGGATGACGATGGTCTGCGCGGTCCTCGTCTTCCTGCGGTTGCCGGAGTCCAAGCCCACCGCGACCGTGACGGAGACGGCGCCCCGGGACGACTCCGTGAGCCTGCGCACCGTCCTGCGCGACGGGCCGTTCATGAGCGTCGTCGGGCTGTCCTTCCTCGTCGCGCTGATCTTCCAGCAGGGGGCGGTGGGGCTGCCGGTGGCGATGGGCGGGGCCGGTTTCACTCCGGCCGAGTACGGCATGGCCATCGCCGTCAACGGCGTGCTGATCGTCGTCCTCCAGATCCCGGTCACCCGCTTCATCGAGCACCGGGATCCCCGCCGGCTGCTGGTCGTCTCGTCCGTCCTCGCGGGGTACGGCTTCGCGCTCACCGCCTTCGCGGGGTCGTTGGGGGTCATCGCGCTCACGGTGTGCGTGTGGACGCTGGCGGAGATCGTCAACGCGCCGACGCAGACGAGTCTCGTCGTACGGCTGTCCCCGGTGCACGGGCGCGGGCGCTACCAGGGCATGTACACGATGTCCTGGTCCGTGGCTGCCCTCGTCGCTCCGCTGCTGTCCGGGTTCGTCATCGACCGGTTCGGGGCGGAGTGGCTGTGGGGGTTGTGCGCCGTGGTCGGGACGGTGGCCGGCGTGGGGTACGCCGTGCTGATGCGGCGGGTGTCCGCGGCGGGAGAGACGGAGCAGGGGGCCGAGAAGGCTGGCGAGGTCCGGGCGTTGGCTGCCGGGGAGAGGGAGGCCCGTAGCAGCGGGACGCTGGGACCGACCGCATGAGCCCGGCTCGTCACATCGGCAGGGAGTGCAGCCGTACCCGCCCCGTGGGCAGGCGCGCGGTGGCGTGCAAAGGCGTCACCATCGTGCGCAACGGCATGGTCACCAGAGCGGAGCCGGGCTGCTCGACGAGCACCTCCGTGTCGAGCGGGTGCCAACCGAGGCGCTGGTAGAGCGGCACGAGGGGCGGCCGGCAGAACAGGAGCGCGTGCGCGGGGCCCCGCGTCCGCGCGTGGTCGAGGGCCGCCGCGAGCACGAGCCGTGCCAGGCCCCGCCCCCGTACGTCGGGCGCCACGGCCACTCCGCCCACCCCCATGACCTCCGTCTCCACGTCCCCGATCGAGACCGGCAGCCGCAACAGCCCGGCGTGCGCCACCAGCCGGCCGTCGAGCCGGACACCGAAGTGGTCCTCCTTGGGGAGCCAGGTCAGACCGGTCCCGGCAACGCCGAAGGGGTCGTCGCCGGTACCGAGGATCTCCTCCAGGTCGGCCTTCGTGTAGCGGGCGAGCCGCGTGACGGTCGGGGCCGCGGAGGGCTGGTTCGCAGACATACCGGAATGATGATCCGGCCCACCGAAACCATGCTCGTCGGGTGCGCGGCCGGCGCTGGCAGGTCACCTCTTGGCCATCGACGAAGCCCGACCGTCGGTTGGGTCCCGGACGACTTCTCCGGACCGCCCCCGGACAGGACGGGGATGCAAAACCATTCCCTGCGGAGCTGGAACCCCCGGAAGCCGGCCGCGCGAGAAGGACCATAGCGCCGGGCACTGACAACCGGGCGGCACCGGGCGTCGGCGTCGCTGCCCCACCCCCACCTCCACCCCTGGGCACCCCTACCCGTCCACGAAGCCGAGCTCCGTGTCCGGACGGCACTGCGGGCAGGCCTTGACCCCGTCGGCGAGGGCGCGCCGGGCGTGGTCGCGGTCGACGCCCTTGCCGCGCCGGCCCGCGTTCCAGCAGCCACCGACATGGACGTACACCGCTTCCTGGCCGGTCAGGCCGCGCTCGATCACCCAGTCCGGTGCGGGCGGCCGGGCGAGGAGGCCGCGGTGGTGTTCGGCCTGGCGGCGTTCCTCGTCCGCTATCCATCGGCGAGTGCGTGCCAGGTCGCGCTCCTGCACGCGCTCCAGGAAGCGGAGCAGCGCGAGCCGCGACTCTGGGTCGTTCATGCGTTCGATTCTAGGTTCAGGTTCGCCGTACTCCCACCCCGGAGCCCGTCGGACCCGGCCCTCGGCTCGCCGGTTCCCCGCTTGGGCCCCCAGGTCCCCAGGCCCCCAGGCCCGTCGCGTGCCGCGCACCACGTTGGCGCCTGCGGGCGCGCGGGGGCTACCTCCGAGGTAATCGACGCTCCTCGGGCTCCCCGGCAGCCTGGTCCCATGACGCCTACCGACACCGCCGAAGCCACCCGCTCCACCGTCCGCAGGTTCCTCGAACTCCGCCTCGCCGGTGACGCCGAGGGGCTCACGGCCCTGTTCGCCGACACCGTCGACTGGATGCTCGCCGAGAACCCCGTCGTGCCCTGGATCCGGCCCCGGTCCACTGCCGCCGAGTGCGCGGCGCAGGCCGGTGACCTGGCCCGCTACACCGTCCCCGAGGACGCCCGCGCGTCCGTGGACACGATCCTCGTCGACGGGAAGGACGCCGTGCTGATGGGGGAGGTCTCCGGGACCGTCCGGGCGACGGGCAAGTCCTTCTCGGGGCCCTTCGCGTTGCGGCTCACCGTCGAGGACGGGCGCATCACCCGCCACCACCTGTACGAGAACAGCGTGTCGATCGCTGCGGCCTGCACGCCCTGACGTCCGGCGCGTGGCTCAGCGTCGCCGTGGCGAGAAGGGGGCGCGCAACCGACACGAGAAGGGGGCGCGCACCCCGACACCCCCACACACCCGCGCCCCCACGCCCCCAGTCTCCGAAGTCACCCGCTGACGTCACCGGCCACGACCCGGACGTACTGCCGCCCGTCCTCGTCCCGTACGACCACGCCCAGCCGCAGCAGTTCCCCGCGCAACTCCCGGGCCTCCTCGGCGTGGTCCTCGTCCTTGCGGGCCTGGGCGCGGGCCCGCAGCAGGGCGTTCGCGCCCGGGGGCAGGCCGCGGGTGCCGGGGACCCAGCGGCGGAACTCGGCGCGGTGCGGGTCCTGCTCGGCCCATGTGTAGCCGTGTGCGGTGAGGGCGTCCGCGAGGCGCTGCCAGTTCAGGCCGCAGTGTTCCCGGGCCAGTTCGAGACCGTCCGGGCCGAGCAGCACGAGCTGCTTGCCGTCGCGGAAGAACACGGCGATCTCCTCGCGGCCGAACTCCTGGGTGCTGTCTCGGACCGTCAGGGTCACGTGGGTGCCTGTGACGCGGACGGACAGCGACTCGTGGACCGCCGTGAAGCCGAGCAGCAGGCCGCCGAGGACGCCCACCGTGATCGTGCCGAGGGTGCGGACGGGCTCCGGGACCGAGGTCAGCAGTTCGGCCGGGCCTTCGAGCGGCGCCCAGGGCAAGGCCAGGAGCAGACGGGCGAGGAGCGGGAGCAGGGCCCCGGACCCGGCACCGCAGGCGACGCAGAAGAGCATCATGACCCGGGCCGATTCGGCGAGTTCGGTGGCTCCGCCCGCCCGCGGCCGGGGGGTCTTGCGCATGGGAACGTTCCTGGCTTCCTCCATGGCACGAGTCTCGTCGGGAGCCGCCCGCCCTGTGGTCGGCCGTTGGTCTACGGACCCGCGACTTTGGTCGCCCTCCCGCTCCGGCGACCGCCCCGCTCACGGATGCATCCGCGCCCCCTTCACCACCTTGTCCACCGCGTTCTTCGGGCCGTACACGGCGAGCCCCACGAGGTCCAGATCCGCGGTCGGCACGGCCCGTACGGCGGCGCGGTTGTCGCGGTCGTTGCCGGTGGCGAAGAGGTCGGAGGTGAAGACCGCGCGGGGCAGGGCGCGGGAGAGGGCGCGGGTGTGCGCGGTGGTCAGGGTTTCCTTGGTGGCCTCGAAGACCATGACCGGCTGGCGGAACATGGGGAGGTAGGGCACGCCGTCCGCGTCCTCGTACGGTTCGCCGATCACCTCGGGAAGCTGCGTTCCCAGGCCGCTGACCAGGAACGATGCGACGTTGAGGCGCTGCCAGGGCTCAAGGTCCGTGCGCAGCAGTACGGCGATCTTCGTGTCGAAGCGGATCGGCTCCGGGGAGGCTTCGGTGTCCATGGTCCGAGCGTGCCCGGCAGCCCCCGCCGGGGTCTTGTACGTTCTTTGCATGGCCTCCGAGTCCTCCCGGAACGTCGCCTCCGAGTCCTCCCGGATCGTCTCCGCCTGGCGGCCCGCCGTCCCGGGTGTCGTCGAGGTCTTCCACGCGCGGTTCACCGAGTACGCGTATCCGATGCACGTCCACGACGCCTGGACGCTGCTGATCGTCGACACCGGCGCCGTACGGTACGACCTCGACCGGCACGAGCACGGCACCCCGCACGACACCGTGTCGCTGCTGCCGCCGCACGTGCCGCACAACGGCTCCCCCGTCACCCCGGAGGGCTTTCGCAAGCGGGTGCTGTACCTGGACGGCACGCATCTCGGGGACGAGTTCATCGGGGCGGCCGTCGACGGGCCCGACCTGCGCGACCCGCTGCTGCGGCGCCGGGTGGGGCAGTTGCACGGCGCGCTGGGGCGGCCCGGTGAGGAACTGGAGGCCGAGAGCAGGCTGTTGTTCGTCGGGGAGCGGCTGCGCGGGCACCTGCGCGGCGACCCCGCTTCCCCGCGGCCGGCCGATCCCGTCCTCGCGCGGCGGTTGCGCGAGTTGCTGGACGAGCGGATCGTCGAGGGCGTCGCCCTGCGGGAGGCCGCCGGGCTGCTCGGCGCCCATCCCGCCCATCTCGTACGGGCGTTCAGCGCGGCCTACGGCATCGCCCCGCACCAGTACCTGACGTCCCTGCGGGTGGGACGCGCCCGGCGGCTGCTCCTGGAGGGGCGCTCACCGGGCGATACGGCGGTGGCGGCCGGGTTCTACGACCAGTCGCACCTCACCCGGCACTTCCGCAGGCTGGTGGGGGTGCCCCCGGGGCGCTACAAGGCGCTTTAGCGCTCGGGGCGCTGGGTGAGGTGGGCGAACGCGTCCAGGTTGCGGGTCGACTCCCCCCGCGACACCCGCCACGCGTACTCCTTGCGGATCGCCGAGGCGAAGCCCAGCTCCAGCAGGGTGTTGAAGGCGCCGTCGGACGCCTCCAGGACCTGGCCGAGCAGCCGGTCGAGCTCGTCGGGGGTGACGGAGGGCAGGGAGAGGCGGCCGGTGACGTAGACGTCGCCGTGCTGGTCGACGGCGTAACTCACGCCGTAGAGCTTGAGGTTGCGTTCCAGCAGCCAGCGGTGGACGCCCTGCTCGTTCTCGTCGGGGTGGCGGATGACGAAGGCGTTCAGCGACAGGGAGTGGCGGCCGATGATCAGGGAGACGGTCGTCTTGAGCTTGCGGGTGCCGGGGAGCTGCGCGACGTAGGTGCCGGGCTGGGGGCTCTCCCACTCCAGGTCGGCGTCCTTCAGCGCGCCCTCGACGACCTGTGCCGCGCGCTGTTCCTGATCGGTTTCACCCATGCAGCGAGCGTACGCGACGGCGGTGCGCCTGCATCGCGGCCGTGTAGACGTCCGCCGTGGCGGCGGCCGCCGTGTCCCAGCCGAAGGACTGGGCGTGCCGGGCTGCCTGCCCGCCGAGCCGGGCCGTCAGGTGCGGGTCGTCGGCGAAGTCGCCCAGCACGCGCGCGTAGTCGGCCGGATCGTGCCCGCGGACGAGGAAGCCGGTGTGCCCGTCGCGCACGGCGACCGGCAGGCCGCCGACCGACGCCGCGAGCACCGGGGTGCCGGCCGCCTGCGCCTCTATGGCGACCAGGCCGAAGGACTCGCTGTAGGAGGGCATGACCAGCACGGAGGCGGCGCGGAACCAGTCCGCGAGCTGCTCCTGGCCGACCGGCGGGCGGAACCGTACGACGTCCGCGACGCCGAGGCGCGCGGCCAGCTTCTGCAGGCCCTCGGGCTTGGTGAGGCCGCTGCCGGAGGGGCCGCCGACGACGGGCACGAGGATGCGTGAGCGCAGTTCGGGGCGTTCGTCGAGGAGGACGGCGACGGAGCGCAGCAGCACGTCGGGGGCCTTCAGGGGCTGGATGCGGCCCGCGAAGAGCGGGATCAGCGCGTCCTGGGGCAGACCGAGGCGGGCCCGGGCGGCGGCGCGGCCGTCGGCGGGCGAGAAGCGGCTGAGGTTCACGCCGGGGTGGACCACGGCGACCTTGTCGGTCTCGGCCGCGTAGTGCCGTACGAGTTCGTCGGCCTCTTCGGTGGTGTTGGCGATGAGGCGGTCGGCGGCGGAGACGATCTGGGTCTCACCGATGACCCGGGCGGCCGGTTCGGGGCTGTCGCCGTCGGCCAGGTTGGCGTTCTTGACCTTGGCCATGGTGTGCATGGCGTGCACCAGGGGCACGCCCCAGCGCTGCGCGGCGAGCCAGCCGACGTGGCCGGAGAGCCAGTAGTGGGAGTGGACCAGGTCGTAGTGGCCGGGGCGGTGGTGGGCCCAGGCCTGCATCACGCCGTGGGTGAAGGCGCACAGCTGGGCGGGGAGGTCCTCCTTGTTGAGGCCCTCGTAGGGGCCGGCGTCGACGTGCCGGACGAGGACGCCCGGAGCCAGCTCGACGGTCGGCGGGAGGGCGGCCGCGGTCGCGCGCGTGAAGATCTCGACCTCGATGCCGTGCGCGGCGAGACGCTGGGCGAGCTCCACGATGTAGACGTTCATGCCGCCGGCGTCGCCGGTGCCCGGCTGGTGGAGCGGGGAGGTGTGCACGGAGAGCATGGCGACGCGGCGGGGCCTGCGGTGCAGCCGCAGGCGCGCGGACGACGACGCGGAGCGCCGACCGAGCCTGCCGATGTACTGGCTCACGTGGCGTTCCTCCTCGCCTCGGGCATGCCTCTCGCAGGGCGCACGATGCCCTCCGACGGGGTGCAACACCGGAGGGAGGCGCTCCATTTCCGGATTCGGGAGTTTTACCGAATCATTACCGCTTGTCGCTCAACCGTTCGACGACGGAGAGGGGTCGGGTTCGGCACGTACGGGGCGTGGCACAGCGGCCGGGACCGACGACGCGCTCCCTGAATCCCTAACCTCACGGACATGACAGACACACGGCACCACCCCGCCCCGCCGCCCCCGCCCGAGGAGCTCCTCCCCTGCCCGTGCTGCGGCCACCAGACCCTCGGCGAGCTGTGGGCCTACGAGATCTGCCCGGTCTGTTACTGGGAGGAGGACCCCTCCCAGCTCCGCCACCCCACGGCCGGCTTCGGCCCCAACCACGGGCTGAGCCTGATCGAGGCGCAGGCCAACTACCGGCGGATCGGTGCCGTGACCGAGGAGATGCGGCGCCACGTACGGCCGCCGCGGGACGACGAGCCGCTGGACCCGGGCTTCCGGCCCGCCGACCCGGACCGGGACCCGTTCGAGCGGGGTCCGTCCCACGCCCCGATGCCCGGCGACCTCACCACCCTCTACTACTGGCGCCCCGCCTACTGGCGGCGGCACCTCGCGCCCTGACGGCGCGGGCGGCCGCTTAACCTCGTACGCATGACACCCCGCGCCGCCACCCGCCCCCTCGGCACGGTGACGCGCGGGACGACCAACCCCAACCGGCTGCGCCGCATGGACCGCTGGATCGCGGCCACGCACGGCGCCGAGCTGCGCCGCGCCGCCGACCCGGTGGCGGTGGACCTCGGCTACGGGGCCGCCCCCTGGACGGCTGTGGAGCTGCTCCAGCGCCTGCGCACCGTCGCGCCACGCACGCGGGTCGTGGGCGTCGAGATCGAACCGGCCCGGGTCGCGGCGGCCCTGCCCTACGCGCGGGCGGGGCTCGTCTTCCGGCACGGCGGCTTCGAGATCCCGATCCCCCAGCGGCCCCTGCTCGTCCGCGCGGCGAACGTGCTGCGGCAGTACGACGAGGGCGAGGTCGCGGCCGTGTGGGAGCGGCTGTGCGCGCGGCTCGCACCGGCCGACCCGGCGACCGGGGCGCGCGGCGGGCTGCTGGTCGAGGGGACCTGCGACGAGATCGGACGCCGCCACGTGTGGGTCGCGCTCGGCTCGGAGGGACCGCGCACGGTCACCTTCGCGACCCGTCTGGGCTCCTTGGAACGCCCCTCGGACCTGGCCGAACGCCTGCCGAAGGCACTCATCCACCGCAACGTCCCGGGCGAGCCGGTGCACGCCTTCCTGCGCGACTTCGACCGCGCCTGGGCGGCCGCCGCGCCCTACGCCTCCTACGGCGTCCGGCAGCGCTGGATCCGGGCGGTGCGGGACCTGACCGCCGACTGGCCGGTGGCGGACGGACCGGCGCGATGGCGGCAGGGCGAAGTGACGGTGCGCTGGGACGCTTTGGCCCCGGGCACCTGATTGTTCCCGTCCTGACGGGGCCCGCTGGAACGATCTCTTTGAGTCGTTCGTCACACTGGCGGGGAGATCGTCATGCCGGGGCATACCGCCGCCGGGGTGGCGGGAAGTACTAGCCCTGTCGCTTTCCGGGCCGACATGGCAGCATCCCCAGGCGAACCGCAAGTTACTGACCGTTAATCAGTTTGGGGGCTGAGGTATGGGAACGGGCAAGCGTGGCCTGATGGCGACGGCGGTGGCCGTGGTCTGCGCGGTCACAGTGCTGGCCGCACCGGGCACGGCGTTCGCGAACCCCGCCCCCTCACCCACCCCGAGCACGGGCCCGGCCCTCGCGCCCGCCAAGGACCTCGAGGCCGTCCGCAAGAAGCTCGACAAGCTGTACCGCGCCGCGGGTCGCGCCACCGACGAGTACAACGCCGCCGACGAGAAGGCGGACAAACAGTCCACCCAAGTCGTCGAACTGGCAAAGAAGATCGTCAAGGGCCAGGAGAAGCTCAGGAAGCTGAAGGACCGCGCGGGCGCCGCGGCCGCCGCCCAGTACCGCGGGGGCGGACTGCCCCCCGAGGCCCACCTGGTGCTGAGCGACGACCCGCAGGACTTCCTCGACGGCGCGGGCCGGGTCCGCGAGGGCCACCACGCGACCAAGGGCCTGCTCGGCGAACTGACCCGCACGCAGGAGGACTTGGAGCAGTACGCCAAGGACGCCTCCGCGCAGCTGAAGAAGCTGGAGGCGGGCCGCAAGGCCAAGGCCGCCGCACAGAAGAAGATCGAGAAGCAGATCGCGCAGGCGGAGAAGCTCGAGTCTGCGCTGCAGAAGGAGGAGCAGGACCGCCTCGCCGAGCTGGAGAAGGAGGCCGCGAACAAGGCGCAGACCGCCTGGCTCGACTCCGGCATCCTGAACGAGATCAACGGAAAGGCCTCGGAGCAGGGCAAGAAGGCCGTGAAGTACGCCACGGCCCAGATCGGCAAGCCCTACCAATGGGGCGCCGAGGGCCCGAGGACCTACGACTGCTCGGGGCTGACGTCACAAGCCTGGATCTCCGCCGGTCGCGGCATCCCGCGCACCTCGCAGGAGCAGTGGAAGCAGCTGCGGCACATCGACGTCCAGGACATGCGGCCCGGCGACCTCATCATCTACTTCGGCGACGCCAGCCATGTCGCGATGTACATCGGCGACGGGGCCATCGTGCACGCCCCGCGCCCCGGCCGGACCGTGACGATCGCGGGGGCGGGGTCCATGCCCATCCTCGGGGTGGTGCGCCCGGACCCCGGCACCGGCACCGGCACCGGCGCCAACTGAGCGCGGACGGCGCCCGGACGGCACTCGGGACGGCGACCGCACGGCAGTCGGGGCGGCGACCGGACGGCACCCGGAACGATGAGCGCTCGGCACCCGGGGCGACGACCGGACGGCACCCGGGGCGGCGATCGGACGGCACCCGGGGCGGCGATCGGACGGCGGCACGCCGAATATCGGACACCCGCGGTGACCTGGCCCACGTGACTCACTGCACGCTCCACCCACCGCAAAACGTGCGCTGACGTGACGTTCGTCATCCCCGCAGCATCTCCGAGCTGTCCAACTGCGGGGCATATCGCGGCATATGACACTGGCCGGTGGCGCAGCGGCTTGGCTCACACCATTCCAATGCGGCGCCGACACCCGCTATGGTCCCGCTCGGTGGGTCGAGGTCCCTCGCCCCACCATGCCCTCGGGGGGAGGGAAGGAACCCAAGACGATGCCCGTACCCATACCGCGGCAGAGAGCGATCCCGGCCGTGGAGAGTGGTCAGGCGCAGGCCGCGTCCCCGCGCGGCGGCTCGGCCGAGGAGTCCGTGAAGGACGCCTCGCCCGTGGGCCGCACGCCGGACACCGCCGGGAACACCACGAACAAGGTGGAGAACAACACCGCCCACACCAACCTGACGCTGCTGCTGATCGAGGACGACCCGGCCGGTTCGCCGATCGTGCCGGACATGCTCGACCAGGCAGGCAAGCCGATCCGCGTCCGCACGGCCCGCAACCTGACGGAGGCCGGGCGGCTGCTGACCGATGACGTCCACTGCATCCTGCTGGACCTGGCGCTGCCCGCGCCGGGCCACGCGGACCCCGAGGACGAGCTCGCCGTGCTCAAGCACGTGCTGGAGCTCGCGCCCCGGCACGCCGTCCTGGCGCTGACCGCGTCCGGCGACGCCGAGCGCGGCGCCGAGGCGGTGCGGGTGGGCGCCCAGGACTACCTCTTCCGCGACGAGCTGGACGGCAGGCTGCTGAGCCGCGCGATCCGCTACGCGGTGGAGCGCAAGCGCTCCGAGTCGGCCGAGCGCCGCCTCGCCGAGGGCCGGCTGCGCGCGCAGGAGAACCGCCGCCTGGAGCGCGGCCTGCTGCCGACGCCGCTGCTGGAAGGCTCCCCGCTGCGGTTCGCCGCCCGCTACCGCCCCGGCCGCTCGCGCGCGCTGCTCGGCGGCGACTTCTACGACGTCGTCCGCACGCCGGACGGCACCGTGCACGCCATGATCGGCGACGTCTGCGGCCACGGCCCGGACGAGGCCGCCCTCGGAGTGGAGCTGCGGATCGCGTGGCGCGCGCTGACCCTGGCGGGCCTGTGCGGCGACCAGCTGCTGGGCACGCTGCAGCAGGTGCTGGAGCACGAGCGGGCCGACGACGAGATCTTCGCGACCCTCTGCACGGTGGACATCGCGCCGGACGGCCGCCGCGCCGGGCTCTGTCTGGCGGGCCACCCGTCGCCGCTGCTGGCCCGCCCCGGCAAACCGGCGCGCCTGCTGCCGTACGACAACAACGGACCGGCCCTCGGGCTGCTGCCCGGCGCCCGCTGGCCGCGGATGCAGGTGGAGCTGGGGGCCGAGTGGAGCCTGATGCTCTACACCGACGGCCTGATCGAGGGCCACATCGGCCAGGGCCGGGAGCGGCTCGGCCAGGACGGCATGACGGAGATGGTCCGCCGCCAGTTCGCCGAGGGCCTGCGGGGCGAGCAGCTGCTGCGGGCGGCGGTGAACGAGGTGCGCGACCTCAACGGTGGCGAGCTGACGGACGACGTGGCGGTACTGCTGCTGGACCGGGTGCCGTAGGCCGGGCTGAAGCCGACCCCGGGGGGCGAAGGCCCGGGCGAGGACCAAGGGCCGGACAAGGTCGAAGGCCGGGCGAGGACAAGGGGCCGGGCAAGGGTCGAAGGCCGGCCGAAGCTCGAAGGCCGGGCGAGGGCCAAGGGCCCGGCGAACCAGCTCCGGGGGCCCTCAAGCCGAAGGCCCCGGACGAGAGCCGGGGCCGTGGGGCTGAAAGCGGTGATCGAGGACCGGAGGCAAAGGCGCGGGGGCCTGGCGCCGGGTGCCAGGGCGCTTACCGGCCGCCGTTCCACGGGCCGTACGGGCCGTCACTGCTGGAGCCGCGGTTGCTGCGGCCGCCGCCCGGGAGCGCGCGGATCGCGGGCCGTACGTCGACCATGTACACGATCGTCGCGATGAGGCCGATGATCGGCAGGAACGACAGGATCGGGAAGAGCAGGTTCACCACGAAGGCGATCCCGAGGATGATCAGCCAGAAGGGCTTGGTCTTCTTGTCGGCCGCGCGGTAGGCGTCCTCCCGGCGCACCGCCGCGTCGAACAACGCGAAGCCGCTGAAAACGATCAGGGCCATGCTCAGAAGCCACATAAACCCTGCGAAGCCCTGCATCAGCACAACGTCCACCACCTGACTCGGCTCGTCCTACGCGGTCACCGTACCCGTACAACGGGCCGGACACCCCCAGGGTGCCCGGCCCGTGTGATCGCTCCGCCGTCCTACTTGGCGGGCGGGGTGGTCTTCTTCGCGGTGGTGGTCTTGCGCGCCGGGGCCTTCTTGGCCGCGGGGGCCTTCTTCGCGGTGGTGGCGGCGGCCGGCTTGGCCGGCTCCTCCTTGACCTCGACCGGCTGCGGCTTCGGCTTCGGCTCGACGGCGACGGCCAGCTCCTCGACGCCCTCGGCGACGTCCTCGATGCTGTCGGCGGCCTCGCCGCGCCAGGTGCGCACGGCCTGCTCACCGTGCTCGGCGACCTTCTCGTAGGTCTCGCGGGCCTTGACGGCGTACTCGGCGGCCACGCCGACGCCGCGCAGCGCGAAGTCCTGGGCGTTCTCGCCGAACTTCTTCAGGTCCGCGTCGAGGTTGCTGCCGAGCTTCTTGAAGTCGGAGTCGAGGGAGCCGATGAACGCGGTGACCTTGGTCTGAAGGGTCTCCTGCGTCTCCTTGACGCGGGTGGAGGCCTCCTTGGCCCGGGCGGACGCCTTCTCCTGGACCGCCTTGGTGTCGGTGTTGCGCACGGCTTCGATCCGCGCGGGGGCCTCGGAGCGCAGCTGCTCCACCAGGGCCGGCACCTTCTTGGCCTGCTGAAGGGCGAGGTCGGCGGTGCCTGCGGCGAAGTAGAGCGGCGTCGGGTCGCTGAAGGTCTTGCGCAGGTCGTCGGTGATGGCCATGGTGATGGTCCTCCCGGATTCTGTCTCGCTTGAGGGTTCGGCTGAGGGTTGTGTGATCCGCGGCGGGCGGCCCATGCCCTGGTCCGGCTCAGCCGGCCGTCTGCTGCGGATCGGTGTCGCTGCCGCCGGTGCTCTTGCGGGTCCGGCGGGTGGCGGTCGTACCACCGTCGTTCGTGCTGTCGTTCCTGCTGTCGCTCTTGCCGGCGCCCTTGCCGGCGGTCTTACGGCTACGGCGCCGGGCTGGCTGACCGCCGTCGGCCGACCCGGTCGGCGATATCTCGATACCGACGTCGGCGCCGGGAGCATCCCCGTCCACGCTCACCGCACCGTCACCGGTGACGACACCGACGACGCCCGCGCCGCGGGGGCCGCCCTCGGCACCCGGGGCATCGATGCCGTCGCCGATCCCGAACCCGTTCTCCTTGCGGAAGGACTCGTAGATCTGCAGCAGCACCTGCTTCTGCCGCTCGTGCAGCGTCGGGTCGGCGAGGATGACGGCCCGCGTCTCCACCTCGTCCCGGTCCCGCTCGGCGTCGAGGATGCCGGCCCGGACGTACAACGTCTCGGCGGAGATCCGCAGCGCCTTGGCGACCTGCTGCAACACCTCCGCGCTCGGCTTGCGCAGCCCGCGCTCGATCTGGCTCAGATACGGGTTGGACACCCCGGCGGCATCGGCGAGCTGCCGCAACGACAGCTGCGCAGTGCGCCGCTGCTCGCGCAGATAGTCACCGAGATTGCCGACGTTGAGCGATGCCATGCCTCCACAGTGCAACACCCCGCTAACTATTGCAAGCACCTGCTTGCAATAGTGCGCCACACCACGCGGCCGGTCACGTGTGACTTCCAGCTGTAGGTGTCACCTTCCAGCGCTTGTTGTCACTGCCGCCGTCCTGTCTCTGCGATATGTAGGCAGTCCCGCCGTTCTGTAGGCATGTACGACTGGGTCCCGGTCATGTGTAGACACGTTCTGGAGAGCTTCGGCGCCAGACAAGTCGAGGGCCACGCAAATGCGGCAGTCAGCGCAAACTGATGCAGAAGGGATGCCCAGCCGGATCGGTGAGAACCCGCGCCTTGTCGCCATGCGGCTGGTGATCCGGCTTGCCCGCACCCAGCTCCAGCAGTCGGGTCTCAGCCACAGTCAAATCCTCATCGACCTTGAAGCAGATGTGAAGCTGCTGGGGAACGACTTGGCCGGGCCAGCTCGGAGCCCGGTAGTCGTCGACCCGCTGAAAGCCGATGAAGAGTCCGTGCTCACGTTAAGGCCCGCGAAGTCGGCGTCCGACTTCGGGTGCGGTTCAAGACCGGTGGCCTGCTGATAGAACGCCGCCAAAGCCAGCGGATCAGGGCAGTCGAGCGTTATCGCAACCAACGACATCTGCAGGGACATGGCGCCTCCGGGCCGACCAGTGGACCTTCGTGATGAGCACCCTAGAGGCGGCTGCCTACGGTTGAACGGGAATCCGACCGCCAGCCGGTCTCAGTCGATCGTGGGCACCGCAGGTCAGAGCCCCGCCCTGCCCACAGTTACCGGGGACAGGACAGCCGCGAGGGCGGCATGGGGATGGCTTCGTAGGTGACGGTTGGACTCCACCTGGCGGTCCTGCTGCGGCGGGTTGACCGTGCTGCCTGGGCGCTGGTGGCTAGATGTCGATTCCAAGGGGGTTGTCGGCAGATAACTCCGTGGTCCGTGTGGGGGGTTGTCGAGTAGCGTCTGGCTTTTGATGACTGAAACTTGGGACACGATCGCCGTCTGGTACGCCGAGCAACTGCGGGCGGGCTCTGCTATGCATGAGTTCAGCCGTGACATCCTTCTCGACTGTTTGCCTAAGACTCTGGCCGGTCAGCAGGTTCTCGATCTTGGATGCGGTGAGGGAATCATCACCCGCGCCCTGGCTGCCCGCGGCGCGCGGGCCCTGGGCATCGATCCGTTCCCGCGCATGATCGAGCAGGCGCAGGCCGCTACGAAGAACGGACCGCCCGGTGCCCGCTACGCGGTCGACGACGGGTGCACCCTGGCCACGGTGGCCACTGGCTCTGTCGACTGGGTGACCGCCGGGCTGTCCTTGAACAACGTGCCGGAACTTTCCGCCGCACTCACGGCCGTACGACGTGTCCTGGTGCCAGGGGGGCGCCTGGTCTTCACCATCCCGCACCCCTGCTTCGATGCACCGCATGCGACCTGGACGGCTGCTGCACAAGGACGTCCCCGCCGTGTAGTAGGCGACTACCACGTCGAGGGATTCTGGCGTTCGGACAACTCTCAAGGCGTACGCCGGGCGGGCAACCAGCACCGAATGCTGTCCACCTACCTCACCACCCTGGTCGGACACGGCTTCTTGATCGAAGCAACCGCAGAGCCAACTCCCAGCGCCCAGGTCGCGGCCGAACAACCGCAACGGGCCGGGTTGCCACCGTTCTTCCTCGTTCGGGCGAGCAGCAAGAAGTAACGCTCACGCGGAATCGATCACGCGTCCTGCAGCGAATCGTCGCACTCACCACCGCCATCTGGCACGACGACCCCACCGGCCAGCCGACCATGCGCGCACTGGCTGCCTACGACTACGACCCCAGTGGTGGGACGCGTGGCTTCCCCGATGCCTTCAACGGCTCTCCGGCCAGAAGGACGCCGACGCGCTCGACCTTGTAGGACGGTGCCGTCTTCGTCAGCCTGCGGCGACCGCGGCGGAAGCTGCTTGCGCGGCACCGGCCACACCGACTCCAGCGCCAGCGTCCTGCGGCCCACGACCGCCGGGCGACAGCGCACCCCGCCTGGACACACAGGATGCGTCCATCTCGGTCGGCCGCTCCGGCAGGCCCGGGTCCGACCGGCGGATTTCTCGCGCGGCTGATCAAGCAGGTGAAATCGGCGACGATCCGTCGGCAGGAGTGTCTTCCGCCGCACCGAAACCCTGCAGGTGTTACTCGTCGAGGAACTGAAGGGCGTGCTTCAGGAACCGCTCGGGGTACTGGAACTGCGCTCCATGCCCGGCATCGGGGTAGATCAGCAGTTGAGCGTTGGGGATGTTCTGGGCGAGGTGCCAGGAGTTGATCGAGGCGATCATCACGTCGTTCTCGCCGTTGAGGACCAGCGTCGGCTGGGTGATCGCATTCAGGTGGGTGTAGGGATTCTCGCCCGGCAGCGGTTCCGCATAGGCGATCACCGCTTCGACCTGCGCCTGCGCGACTGCGGGCGAGGCCGGCGTGTCCTGGTCGGCCCGCTGGTGACGCCGCTCCCAGAAGGCCCGGCCGGCTTCGATCGCGGCTTCCGAGCGGCCGAAGAACAGGAAGAGGAAGTTCTCCAGGACGTGGACCGGATTCAGCGCGTGGTCAGGCACCTGGGGGTCACTCGTCGGGTCCCCGCCTCGGAGGCCGGTGCCGAGCAGGAGGAGCTTGCGCACCAGCTGAGGGTGGCGCAGCGTGACCTCCTGTACCTGGAAACCGCCGATCGAGAAGCCGAGCAGATCGACCTGCTCCAGCCCCAGCGCCCGGATGACCGCGGCGATATCGTCGGCCATGTCCTCGATCCGGTTACGCGGCGTGCCGGATGACGAGGCGATGCCGCGCCCGTTGAACAGGATGACCTCGCGGCCTTCGGCCAGGCCGTCGGTGAGCAGGGGGTCCCAGTGGTCCATCCCTCCGCGGAAGTGCTGGACCAGGAAGATCGGGACGCCGGAGGGCTTGCCCCAGCGTCGGTAGGCGAATCGGTCGCCGTCGACCTCGATGTACTGAGTCGGTGCAGTCAGGTGTGTGTCACTCATGGCCTGGCCCTTTCTGTGGCGGGTGAGCAATACGATTACGGTCATAATCTAAAAAGTCAACCACCTTGATGTCGATCGACATCTATGTATGGTGGACTGCCGCGCGTCGACCGGAGAAGGGGGTGGCTGGACATGCGGGTCACCAAGGCACAGGCAGAGCGCAACCGTGCGCACATCGTCGCGACAGCCGCCAGGCTGTTCCGCGAGCGCGGCTACGACGGTGTCGGCGTGGCAGAACTGATGGCAGCCGCCGGGTTCACCCATGGCGGGTTCTACAAGCACTTCCGCTCCAAGGCCGACCTCATGACCGAAGCGTCCGCATCCGGGCTCTCACAGACCGCGGCACGGACAGAAGGTCTGAACCCCGCCGAGTTCGTCAAGAACTACGTCTCCCGGGAGCATCGCGACAGGCGCGATGACGGCTGCACCATCGCGGCCCTCAGCGGCGACGCCGCACGTCAGCCGGCGAACCTCAGAACAGAGTTCGCAGCCGGGATCGAGAACCTGCTGACGGCCCTTCAGTCCCAAAGCGCTACGCCGGGGGATGCGGACCAGCGCGCGGCCCGCACCACGGTGATCGACATGCTCGCCCATTCGATCGGCGCGATCGTGTTGTCGCGGGCATGCCCGGACGGTTCTCCGTTGGCGGACGAGATCCTCGATGTCTGCCGCAAGGAAATTCTCGCGTCACTGGCACACGGCAACAGCGACCAGCCGGAGGCACGGGGCCCGGGAGCCTGATCGCAGCCGACCGACGCACGCCCACGACAGGTGGCGTCGCCAGATGGCGGACCATGGCCGCGAGCTCATGGATGAGGCGCTTTCCAAGGCCCGCCGTGATGAGCGGGCATCGAGTACATCGAGAGCCTGCACGTCAACGACCGCAATGACTTCTGCGGCGAGGCACGCGCCTTCGACATGGACCCCTCCCGATCTTCAGCGACCTGAGCGGGGTCACATTCAAACGGTGACGACGCCGCCGACTGCGTCGACACCACCGCATTAACCTGCACACTTCCGAACACCGACGCATCAACGCGCAGCTCACCCACGCCGATGACGAGACGATGACGGCGCGCCTTCTCGATGGCCTGCGCGCGATCGGGCACCGCACGCAGCGCGCCACGGGCCTTCCCGACGCCGTCAGGTGACGTACTCGTTCCTGTTCATGAAGGCCAGCGGGGACCAGTTGCGCGAGCTCACCCCGCTCATCGACGCCGGCACGATCCACCCCGTCGTCGACACCGCCTTCCCGTTCGAGTCGACCCGAGATGCGCTGGAGCAGGCCGAGAAGGGGCACGCGAAGGCCGGCGAGGTCGTCGTCAAGATTGCGTGAGGGAGCAGTCCTTTCCGGACCACATCTCTCAGGCACACCGGCAAAAGGGAGAAGCACCCTCATGAGTACCTATCTGTGGAGTCAAAACTCGGTTCTGGCACAGATCTTGGGGATGAGCCCGGGGTGTTTGCGGAGGAGTCCTTCCCTCCTCTTCTTCCAGAGGTCGTGTCTGTGGTGGTTGAGCGTGAGCCGTAGCGGCGGTGACGCGTGGTGGGGCTTTTGCAGGTGGGTCATGGTGGGTTCGGTGCTTCGGGCCCGGCTGATGAGCGGGTTGAAGATCGCGAACGTGGCGTCGTAGTCGGTGGCAAGGAGCTGTTCGGCGATCCCGAAGCCAGCCGCGGCGGCCAGAGGATCGATGGGCGGATCGGTGTAGGCGACGGAGGGGTGCCGTTTGCCGGGACGGTCCCGTTGGCCTTGGGCGGCGATCCGGGCGTTCTCCGCGGTGAGGGCGATGGCGTCGGCGAGAGCGGGGGTCGGCGCGTAGCGCCGGGTTTCGGGCCAGGACAGGATGATCAGCCAGGTCACGGCTCGGAGGTCCAGGAAGCACTGGGCGGCGGTCTGCTGCCAGCCGACGCTGCTGATGGCGGTGGGCCCGTCAGGGCTGTGGAGGGTCAGGAGCCGGGCCTGGAGCGCAAGCACGGTGCTCATAGTGTCGGCGTCGATTTCGTGGCTGGCCGTGACGGCGAGGTCGGCTTTACAGGATGGCGAGTGCGGGGTCGGGCCGTAGCGGTCGCCTGCCGGTGCTCGGCAGAGGGTGGGGTGAATGGGCTCTGCTGCCGCTCGGGGCAGGAAGTTCGTGGCGTCGGTGAGCGCCGCTTTCCCGCACGGCGGTCTCTCGGGTCCCGGCGGATGACCCACTGGCCCTTGTGCTGTCCTCCGCGGGTCGAGCGCCGGCCCCGGTAGGGGCCCAGGACCGGCGCGCCGTACCAAAGCCCGCGGATCTTCACTCCGAGCCGGGCATCGATCTTGCGGACGTGGTGGACAGGTAGCAGTTCGTAGAACAGTTCCGCCGAGGGGATCTCCATGGCGAAGCCGGCCTGGGCGAACGAGGCGGCGAACAGCGAGTTGGGACTGTGGTCGCCGCCGGGGTCCCAGCTGGGCGCGTACTGGCCGAGCCGGCGCCGTTGCCAGACGGCGACGATCCAGGTGGCGATCACGTGCTCCATCTCGTCGATGGTCAGCACCGCGTCGCCTTCCGGGTCGGCGCCGCGGTCGGCGGGGTCGATGCCGGTGTAGCCGGGCAGTTGCTCCAACAGCAGCGACCTGATCGCGCCGAAGGCCCGCTCGCAGGCGGACTTGTCCGTGGGCCGCAGAACGCGGCTGGGAAGGATGTTGCAGCCGAGCACCCGCTGGACGTCGACCAGGTGGTGGTTGCGATAGACGGACCTGTGGTCGGTGGTCACGGTCTCCGGCGCGAAGAACGGCAGGCCGGCGACCTTGTGCCCGGCGAACTCCGCGACCACTGCGGCGGGCAGGCCGGGGTAGGGCCACTCCAGTTCCTCGCCCCAGTCGGCCCGCATCGGCAGGGGCAGCATCACGTCCCGCAGCAGCATCGCGACGTCCACCGACTGGTCGGAGACCAGGGTGAGGCGGAAGGCGCAGAGGGAGTGCGTGTGCACGTCCATTGCGAGCGTGAGATGGCATTTCACCGGATCGCCGAACACGCTCTCGCGGACCATCACGGGCAGCACGGTCGTGTCAAGCGCGACCACCTGGCCCGGCCGGTGGATGAGCACGTGCCCGTTCTTCGACGGCAGTTCCGCAGAGCGCGCGTAACGCTGGCGGGAGCCGCCCGGCCCGACCGTCACGAAGGATCCGCGTCGTGATCGATGAGGGACACCCCGGATGCCAGAGCTCGGGCAACGTCGGCGAAGTACTGCTCGTCGGCACCAGGGGCAAGACCGAGAGGGACGCCCTGGCCGAGGCCGACAAACAGCGCCCTGAGCGCTGTGGTCAGGCGTTGTGCCTGTTGCGACGTCACGACGCTTCCGTTGTGCGACCTCCCGGTGAACAGCGCGACCAGATGGTCCTCCTGCGACCGGATGGACGCGGCGAGCTGAGACCCCAGCTCTCGGTCATGCAGAGCCATGTCCAGCAAGGTGATCTGGAGCGACAGGCGAGACAGCGCGTCCGGGGCGTCACAACTGCGCCGGTAGTACCGGGCAAAGGCGTCGACCGCCTCCAGCAGATCAAGCCCAGCGGGAACCGCCTGCTCGATCTCCTCGTAGTACGGCCGCAGGTAGTCGGCGACCAGGGCGACCACCAGGCCGTTCTTGCTCCCGAACAGTGAGTAGATGGCGCCGGTGGTCAGGTCGGCGCGTTCGGCGATCTCCTCAAGCCTGGCCCGGTATCCGTCCCGGGAAACGACCTGGAACGCGGCGTCCAGCAAGGCGCGGCGGTTGCGTTCCTTGGCCTCCGCTCTCGTCATTCTCATAGTTTGATTATTGCCGTAATCTCGTTACGGAACCAGTCGGGACGAGCTTGAGGAGGACGCTCATGGCCCAGGCCGTGGCACCGCGGGTGACCCGCCAGACGGTGGGCGCCATCGCCGACGGCGCCTTCAAGGTGTTGCTCGCCGCTGTCTACATCGCCGGCGCCGCCCCGCTCGGCCGGTTACTCGGCACGCCGACCTGGCTGATGGTCGTCTCAGGCATGGCCCTGCTGATCGGCGGCGGCATCGAGATCAGATACACGCGCAGCCGGTCGATGCGCACCTACACGCAGCTCATGATTGCCTACGACAGTGGCTGGGTGTTGGCGGCCTTGATCGGCCTTCTGATGGCGCGACAGGGCAGCAGCGCCGGGGGTGAAGTCTGGATGGGGTACCAGACAGCAGCCCCCATCGTGTTCGCCGCACTGCTGGTCGCCGCTGCCCCCATGCAGGCAGGCCACACGGATCTCGGCACCCGGGCCATATCTCTCACTGGAACGATCTATCCAAGAAAAGTGCGACCGAGCCGGAGGCAGCGCCCTGCCCGAGATCGAGTTGAGCGCAGGGACCATCGACTACGAGGACACGGGCGGTGACGGCCCCGTCGTGGTCCTGGCTCACGGCCTCGGCTTCGACGAGTCGGTGTGGAGCGAGGTCGTCTCCGACCTCCGGCCCGACTTCCGTGTGCTGGTCCCCGTACTCCCGATCGGCAGCCACCGGCGACCATCGCATCGCCCGGCTCGTCCTCACCTCCTGCGAGGCCCTGGACAACTACCCACCGGGCATTCAGGGCAGAACACTCCACCGGGCCAGCAAGATTCCCGGCGGCCTCTTCCTCCTCCTCCAGTCCTTCCGCTTCCCGGCCCTGGCTCGCATGCAGACGTCACTCGGCGGGATGGCGAAGAAGCGGCTCCCGAAGGAGCTGATCGCCCGCTGGTACGGCCCACTGCTGAGCAGCCGCGACATCCGGCGCGACTTCGCCAAGTTCTGCCGCAGCGCGGACCCGGACTGCTACCTGAAGGCCGCCGCGAGCCTGCCTTCTTTCACTCGCCCAGCACTGGTCGCCTGGGGCGCCGAGGACCGCATGATGCCGCCCGCCACGGGGCGTCGTCTCGCGGAGCTGCTGCCGAACGCCCGCTACGTGGAGATACCCGACGCCCGCACCCTCGTCCAGTTCGACAACCCGGTCGGCCTCACCGCGGAGCTCCGCCACTTCGTCAAGGAACACCCGCTGCCCGGGGAGAGCTGAGCGGGGGCGTCGAGGCCGAGCCAGCCACATGCCATCCAGCGCGGGGACCTGAGATGAGCAAGTCTGGAGGAACACGGCGAGCGCGGGTGGGAATTTCAGAGAGCGCCAACAGGATGGAGCGAGCCAGCCAATCCGCCCCCGTCTCGCTCAAACTGAGGCCCTCCAGGTCAGACACTCACGCTGCCTCATCTTGAGCGAGACCGGACAAGTCGGTCGACCAGCCCGTCGATGTAGTCCGGGGTGAGCGGGACCATGCCGAACAAGACGCGGATATACATCGGGGCCAGGATGTGGTCCAGCACCTCGGACGCGTCGAGTGCGCGCTCGCCGCGGTCGCGGGCGCGATCGAGCATGGACTGCAGTTGCCGGGTGCGTTCGGCGCGGAGGTCGGCGCCGGCTTGCAGCCCCTGCTGGCCGCTGCTCGACAGGGCGACGGCCAGGTGCAGCACCGCCGGGCCGTCGGGTCCGGTGATCTCGCGGGCCACTTGGGCCGCGTAGGTGCGCAGGTCACCGGCGAGGCTCCCGGTGTCGGGCATCGGCGACTGCGCGTTGAGGCGAGTGAGCGCCACGTCGGTGAGCAGGGTTTCCAGGTCGCCCCACCTGCGGTAGATGCTGCTGTCGGCTACGCCCGCGCGGGCTGCGACGTCGCCGACGGTGAAGTTGCCGTAGCCGCGCTCACCGATCAGGCCGGTGACGGCCTGGTGCACCTGCGCGCCGACGCGGGCGCTGCGCCCGCCGGGCCGCCGGGCCCGCTGTCGCTCGTTCATGCCACCACCTTAACGCAGTCGGTACTTGCGTTTGCGAGGCGATCCTCCCTATAGTCACCCTAACGCAGTCGCCGACTGCTTTAGAGCGCTCAGGTGTATCACCACCCGCGTCGACCGCGACCGGGCGCAACCAACGATTGAGGGGCATCCCATAGCTGCATCGCATGCGACCGCAGGCAGTCGATCGAACCGGACCGTGCTGCTCACGGTGTCCTGCCTAGGCCAATTCATGGTCCTGCTCGACAACACGATCGTCGGAGCGGCACTGCCCGATATGCAGCACCGGCTGCACACTCAGCTGACCGGACTGCAATGGATCGTCGACGCGTACGTACTGCTGGTCGCCATGCTGCTGCTGTCCGGCGGAGTCTTCGCCGACCGATTCGGCCGCAAGCGGGTGTACCTGACCGGCGTGGCGGTGTTCACCGCCGCGTCGCTGCTGTGCGGCCTCGCGCCCTCGCTCGGCTGGCTGGTCGCCGGCCGGGTGCTGCAAGGCATCGGGGCCGCGGCGCTGAGCCCTGCCTCGCTCGCCCTGCTCGCCGCCGCCCATCCCGTGCCGCAGGAACGAATCAAGGCGATCGGGCTGTGGGCCGGACTCAGCGGAATCGGTCTGGCCGCAGGCCCCGTGGCCGGCGGCGTGCTCACACAAGCCTTCGGCTGGCCCGCCATCTTCCTGGTCAATCTGCCCATCGGCGTGGTCCTGCTGCTGGCCGGCCTGCGCTACCTCGGCGAGTCCCGCAACCCGAGCGCAGCGGCGATCGACATCCCGGGCACGGTGCTGTCCGTTCTGGCGGTGGGGGTACTGACCTATGGGTTGATCGAGGGGGGTACCCGCGGCTGGACCTCACCGATGATCCTGGGCAGCTTCGCCGCCGCGGGGATCCTCCTCGCCGCCTTCGTCGCCGTCGAAGCCCGTCGTTCCGCCCCGATGCTGCCGCTGCGGCTGTTCGGGCAGCGCCTGTTCACCGTGTCCAACACCGCCATGGTCGTGGTGGGGTTCGCGCTCATGGGCTCGTCGTTCTTCTTCTCCCAGTTCTTCGTGTACGTCCAGGGCAGCTCAATCCTGCGCGCCGGCCTGCAGACCCTGCCGGTATCCCTCGCCATGGTGATCGTCAGCCCGTACGCGGGCCGACTCGCCGCCCGGTACGGCTTCCGAATCGTGGTCACCACCGGCCTGGCCCTGGCCGGCCTGGGACTGCTGGCGCTCGGCATGGTGCACGCCGACACCGGCTACGGGAACGTGTGGTGGCGGCTGGGGCTCGTCGGCATCGGCTTCGCACTGGCCATGTCCCCACTGACAGGCGCGGCCATCCAAGCGGTCAGCCCGCAGGAAAGCGGCCTCGCCTCAGGCATCAGCAGCACCACCCGGCAGATCGGTGCGGTGCTCGGCGTGGCGGTGCTCGGGGGCATCGTCCGCACCCGGCAATCCGGCGGCGCCTCCTTCGAGACCGGCCTCAACAGCGCCTTTCTCGCTGCCGGCGCCATCAGTGTGGCCGCCGCCGTGGTCACCGGCCTGTGGCTGACGAGGTCCAAGCCCGCGGAAGGCTCCGCGGCGCCGCGACGTTCCACTGATCCAGGCGTGGTCACTGCCTCGAACGAGGCATCCGTGAACAGCCGTTGACAAGAACGACCGCCTCGGCCGGGCGGAGCGGCTGCGCGACCCAGGCCCACAGTCAGCTGGGACAGGACACACGGCGTCCCGCTCGAAGCGCGTGACCGGGCTGCCCGGTTGACCCGCCTGGTTCAGCCCTGGAGGGTGGCGAGCCAGTCGGTCAGCAGGCTGTTGACCTCCTCGGGGCGTTCCTGCTGGATCCAGTGGCCGCAGCCGTCCAGGAGGTGGGAGGCGGACAGGGCGGGGAGGGTGGTGGGGTAGGCGTCGATGGCGTCGGCCATCCAGGTCGTGGAGGCGTCCAGTGTGCCGCCGATGAACAGGGAGGGCTGTGTGATCGGGGCTCCGCGGTAGGGAGCGAGGTCTTCCCAGTCGCGGTCCATGCTGCGGTAGCGGTTGAGGGCGCCGGTCAGACCGGTGCGCTCGAACTCCCCGGCGTAGACGTCGAGGTCCTCCTCGCTCAACCAGGCCGGGAGCGGCCCGGCGGGAAAGCGGTCGCGCATCTGACCGCCCGGGGCGAGGAAGTGCGGGTCGGGCTCGCCCTCGGCCGGCATGGTGCCGGCGGACAGGGCCGCGTAGAAGCCCGCGAGCCAGCCCCGGACATCGGGTTCGATCTCCGCCTCGGCGCGGCCGGGCTGCTGGAAGTAGGAGACGTAGAACTCCTGCTCGGGTCCGCCGATCCGGCCGAAGACGTCGGAGGGACGCGGGCCGCCGGGCGGCGCGTACGGGACGCTCAGCAAGCCGACCGCGCGGAAGACTTCGGGGTGGAGCAGGGCGGAGGCGGCGGCGATGTTGGAGCCCCAGTCGTGGCCGACGACCACCGCGCTTTCCTCGCCGAGAGCGCGCACGGCGGCGACGTTGTCCTCCACCAGGTCGAGCATGCGATAGGCATCGGTCGCGGCGGGCTTGGAGGAGCGGCCGTAGCCGCGTACGTCCATCGCCACCGCCCGGTACCCGGCCGCGGCGAGGGCCGGGAGCTGACGGCGCCAGGAGTACCAGGACTCGGGGAAGCCGTGCACGAGCAGGATCAACGGCCCGCGGCCCTGCTCGACCAGGTGCAGGCGCCCGGCCGGGGCCTCGACGATGCGGTGGCGGAGTGCGGCGGTCGACTCGGATCGCATGGGCGGCTTCTCCTCGGTTCGCGGGCGGTCGTCGCGGGCGGTCGGCAGGTACCCATGGATCATGCGGCGCGGCGGCCACCGGCGCGATCGACGTTGCCGATCCGGCAACTCACAGGCCAGGTCGGGGTGCTCGGCGGTAAGCCTGCTGAAGGAGCAGTTGTGACAGGCGGTGACTCGTTCGATGACGACGATGCTGCTTCGTTCGGTCTCCTCGCCCCGTCACCCGGCCAGGAACGAGTGGAGGTCGGCCACGAGCCCCCCGACGATGCAGAAGGGATGCCCGGCCGGGTCCGTGAGGACGCGCCACCTTCCCGCGTTCGGCTGATGCTCCGGTTTGCCGGCGCCCAGCCTCAGCAGTCGCCGCTCCGTCTCGTCCAGATCCGCGACCCGGAAACAGCAGTGCAGCTGCTGGGGAACGGCGGGGTCGGGCCAGCTGGGAGGGCGGTGGCCGTCGATCCGCTGGAAGGCGAGGGAGAGGCCGTTCTCATCCTCCAGCGCGGCGAAGTCGGCGTCCGACTTCGGGTGCAGCTCCAGGCCGGTGGCCTGCTGGTAGAACGCCGCCAGGGCGAGCGGATCGGCACAGTCCAGGGTGATCGCGCTCAACTTCATCCGGCGAGCACCTCCTGGCAGTCCGACCAGGCGGGTCGGCTCAGCAGGGAACGGACGCGGGTGAAGAGGCTGAGGAGGTCGGGGCCCCACCGGTCACGGAAGGCGGGGTCGAGGCGAGCGAGGTCGATCTCGTTGGCGGCGGACAACTCGGCGAAGTCCCGCCGCGCCTGCGGCTCGGGGGTATGGCGCAAGCCGGTGAACCGGTCGTGGAAGGGTCCATCGGCCTCCGCGAGCGTCGGATAGGTGGCCCCGCGATCGCACGAGGCGTACAGATACACCAGGGCCTCGGCCTCGGCGCCGACCGCCGACGCGAGTTCGTCACGGCGGTCCAGGGGCAGCAGGGCGTCCGGAAAGCCGTCGGTGCCGTAGAACGCGTGGCACAGACCCGCCAGTTGGAGGGCCGGGCGGGCTCCCCACTCGGCGAGTTGCCTCTGCACCCGCGTGAGGTGGGCGAGGAGGGTGCCGCCCGGATGGGCGATGTCCGCCGCGCCGAGCCCGCTCAGGAGGGCGACGGCCGGTCCGGACTCGGCAAGGGAAGCAGGCACGGGGGTGGGGTCCTTCCGGCAGAGGTCGGGGGCGGCACCATCAAATCGGTGGACGGACCGGTCCGGCCATCGGTTTCATCCCTGTCATGACGACTTCGCGGCAAGTCCTGGTCCGGGCCGCCGCCCGGAACAACGCCGAGTGGTGCGCGGCGATGTGCCGGGCGCACGGGGTGACGGGCGAGTTCGGGGCCGACGCCTGGGCCGCGCCGGTGCGGACGCCGCTCTACTACCCCGACGCGGTGACGCTGGAGCCGGAGACCGGCCGGGACGCCCTCGTGACGCGGATCGACACGGCCTCGCCCGGCGCCTCGGTCAAGGACAGCTTCGCCGACCTGGAGTTGACGGCAGCCGGGTTCCAAGCGCTGTTCGAGGCACAGTGGGTCCACCGGCCGGCCGGGGCGCCCACCCCGTCATCCGATCTCGCGTGGGACGTGGTGGGCGACTCGGACACCCTGCGTGCCTGGGCCCTGGCCTGGGATGACGGGGCCGGGGACGCGGACCTGTTCCGACCCGGGCTGCTCGCCGACCCGGAGACCTTCGTGATCCTGGCGCGGCCCGCCCGTGGCTCCGAAGACCGAGTGGTCGCCGGAGCGGTGGCGACCCGCAGTGAGCATGTGGTCGGCGTCTCCAACGTCTTCGGGCGGGAGGACGGACCCGAAGCGGCCTGGCCGGTCGTTCTGCACGCGCTCGACCACCTCTTTCCCACCCTGCCCGTCGTCGGCTACGAGCAGGGTGAGGATCTGAGGGTCGCCCTCCGGCACGGCTTCGAGCCGATCGGCCCGTTGCGGGTGTGGACACACCGCGGGTAGCCCTCTCAGGCGTCCTCGGTGTCCGGTACGGGCAGGCGCATCCCCCGGGACTCGGCGACCCGCAGGGCGTCGCTCAGGCACTCGGCGAGACGAAGGCCGGCGAAACGCACCTCCCTGTACGGCGAGGCCGGGTCGTCCAGCACCTTGCGGGCGAGTCCGAGCACGTCGGCGCCGGTGGCGAGCTGGACGGCTTCCAGGTCGTCGGCGAGACGGGAGAGGTAGCTGCCGCCGTCGTCGGTCACCAGGTAGCAGGGGTTGCCATCGGGCGACGGCCAGGGCAGGAGCCGGGGTGGCGGCGGGACGTGTGTCGGGCCAGTGGGGCGTTCCATCAGGCGGCCACCGTCCGCGCGCCGATCAGGTGCTGGTCGAGATCGATCCCGAAGTCGGCGGCGAGCACGAGGGCCAGGCGACGGCGTTCCTGGAGAACGGCTTCCTGTTCGTGGGCGGCGAGGTAGGGGCGGACGAGGGAGGAAGCGGCCCCGTCGAGAGGACTGTGCAGGCCGTGCGGGGAACGGTGGCGGGGGAGCTGCGGGGGCTGGGGGGCGGTTGGGCAGCTGACGAGGGTGAGGTGCACGTGGGGGAAGAGGTGACGGCGGGGGTGGCACCGCCGCCGTTTCCCGGTGCCGGGGGCGAAGAGGAGGCGCAGCCAGTGGAGGGCGCGGGGGATAAGGTCGTGCATGTCGACGCTCCTTGATCAGCGTTGGCCGTGCCCCGGGAGGTCTAGCCACCTCGCCGGGGTCTTTCTGTCTTCGACGCTACACCTGGATACAGCCCTCTACATACAAGTACAGAGGGATCCACACGATCGGGCAGATCGCTACCGCTCTACGTTGGACGTATGAGCGATACCGAAGCGTCGAAGCCCACTCTGGACCCGATGAGCGCGAGGCCGCTCTACGTGCAGTTGGCCGACGTCATCGCCGGGAAGATCGCATCCGGTGAGCTGGCACCGGACAGGCCCATCCCTTCCGAGAACCACCTCGCCGACGAGTACGGCGTGGCACGACTGACCGCGCGACGGGCCGCACAGGAACTCCGCGAGCGCGGCCTGATCATCACCGTGCGAGGCAAGGGTTCCTTCGTCGTCGAACGACCGGTCGGCGACGCGCCCGGAGAAGCCGAACAGGACGACTGAGGACCCCACCCCACCAGGCCCGTTCCGCTACTCCGGCTTGTACGCCAGGAACGTACCCGACTGCCGCCTCGCTCCTCCCTCCGGTTCCTGCACCACACGCGTCGTGACCACCAGCCCCGCCCGGTGCAGCAGTTCCGCGATCCGGTCCGGCGGCAGCAGGTGGGACTCGTAGGACACCGGATGGTCGCCGTACGCGCGCGTCGGGCGCAGGTGCTCGCCGTTGCCCACATGGCCCGCCAGCATCAGCCGGCCGCCGGCCGCGAGGGTGCGGTGGAACTCGGCGAAGACGGTCGGCAGCCACTGCGGCGGAGTGTGGTGGGTGGTGTAGTACGCGAGGATGCCGCCGAGTTCGCCGTCGGCGATGTCCAGCGCGGTCATCGAGCCGACGGTGAAGCGGAGTTCCGGATACATCGTCCGGGCCAGCTCGATCATCCTCGGCGACACGTCCACGCCGGACACCGGTACGCCCAGAGCGGCCAGGTGCGCCGTCACCTTGCCCGGACCGCAGCCCAGGTCGGCGACCGGCCCGAGGGGCGCCGCGAGTTCGGCGAAGGCGGCCAGCATCGCGCGGGACACCGGGTCCAACTCGGCCGGTTCCTTGACGCGTCGGACGTAGTCGGCGGCGACGGTGTCGTAGGACTCCCGGACCGCGGCGAGGTAGGAGGGCTCGGTCATGCCGCGAAGGTAGGTGACGGCACTGACACGCCTCGTACTCCGACGCCAGTACGCCGGCTTACTCCCGCTGCAAGACGCCCGCACCACCCCTCCCCCGGCACGGTGACAGCGTGAAGCCGAAGCCGAAACTCAACCGCCGATCCCGTCGCGCCGCTCTCGTCGTGCACGTCACCGTCTCCGCCTGTTGGCTCGGGCTGACGCTCGGACTGCTCGCGCTCGGGATCACCGCGGCCACCACCGGATCCCCCGCGACCGTGGAGGCCTCCGTCCGGGCCATGAAGCTCTTCGCCGACTGGCTCCTGCTCCCCGTCGCGTTCCTCACGCTCCTCAGCGGCCTGCTGCTGTCGCTGGGCACGAAGTGGGGCCTGGCCAGGTACCGGTGGGTGTACACGAAGTTCTGGCTGTCGCTCGCCACCGCCACCGCCACGGTCTTCGCCCTGCGCCCCGGCGTGAACTCCGCGGTCACGGCCGTCGCCGCGGGCGGACCGCTGCCGGACGCCGGTGACGTGCTGTTCGGGCCGGTCGTGTCGCTGTCCGCCTACGTCTTCATGACGGTGATCTCCGTCCTCAAGCCCTGGGGGAAGACCCGCCGCGGCCGCACCACGTCACAGCCATTTGCCTAAAAGCTTTAGGCAGAGGCACACTCTCTTCAGGTAGAAGGGAGAGCCGTCATGGCACGCGTAGGACTGACGCCCGAGCGTCTGACCGAGGCCGGCGCCGAGCTCGCCGACGAGGTCGGCTTCGAGCAGGTCACCGTCTCGGCACTCGCCCGGCGGTTCGACGTCAAGGTCGCGAGCCTGTACTCGCATGTGCGGAACTCCCACGACCTGAAGACGAGGATCGCCCTGCTCGCCCTCGCGGAACTCGCCGACCGGGCCGCCGAGGCCCTGGCCGGACGGGCCGGCAAGGACGCCCTGTCCGCCCTTGCGAACGTGTACCGCGACTACGCCCGGGAACACCCGGGCCGCTACGCCGCGGCCCAACTGCGGCTCGACCCGCAGACGGCGGCCGCGAGCGCCGGTGTCCGGCACGCGCGGATGACCCGGGCGCTGCTGCGCGGCTACGACCTGACGGAACCGGACCAGACCCACGCGGTCCGGCTGCTCGGCAGCGTCTTCCACGGCTACGTCAGCCTGGAGCTCGGCGGCGGTTTCAGCCACAGCGCCCCGGACACCGAGGAGACCTGGGCCCGGATCCTCGACGCCCTCGACACGCTGCTGCGGAACTGGCCCGCGGCCCCTACCGATCCCCGAGGCTGACACCCATGCACACCGAGCACGACTGGATCACCACACCCGTCACGGCGGACCTGCTGCGCGGCGCCCTCGACCTGGAGCGCACCGAGCACGGCCTGCTCCCCCACCGGCTGCCCGCCCGGGCCCGCGCGCAGAACACCAGCCCGCAGCTGTCGATGGCCGAGTCCCAGCCCTCGGGCGTGCGCCTGGCGCTGCGCACCGCCGCGACCGCCATCGAGCTGGACACCCTGCGCACCAAGCGCGACTACACCGGCTTCCCGTCACGCCCGGACGGGCTGTACGACCTCCTCGTCGACGGCGTCCCGGCCGGCCAGGCCGCCGGGACCGACGGCAACGTCCTCACGGTCGACCTCGCCACCTGGGAGGGCGAGGTCACGCCCGGCCCGGTCGGGACGGTCCGTTTCACGGGCCTGCCCGCGCGGGACAAGGACGTCGAGATCTGGCTGCCGCACAACGAGACCACCGAGTTGGTCGCCCTGCGCACGGACGCCCCCGTCGCGCCCGCCCCCGACCGGGGCCGCAGGGTGTGGCTGCACCACGGCAGCTCGATCAGCCACGGCTCGGACGCCGCGAGCCCCACGGCCATCTGGCCCGCGATCGCCGCGCTGCGGGGCGGGGCGGAGCTGGTCAACCTCGGCTTCGGCGGCAGCGCGATGCTCGACCCGTTCACCGCGCGCGCCATGCGGGACACCCCGGCCGACCTGATCAGCGTCAAGACGGGCATCAACCTCGTCAACCAGGACGCGATGCACCTGCGCACCTTCGGCCCCGCCGTGCACGGCTTCCTCGACACGATCCGCGACGGGCACCCGGACACCCCGCTGCTGCTCGTCTCCCCCATCCACTGCGCCATCCACGAGGACACGCCCGGGCCCACCGCCCCCGACCGGGACGAGATGAGCAAGGGCCGGATGGTCTTCGCCGCCATGGGCGACCCGGCGCAGACGGCCGCCGGCAAGCTCACGCTCACCGTCATCCGCGAGGAACTGGCCCGCATCGTCGAGCAGCGCGCCGCCGACGACCCGAACCTGCACTACCTCGACGGCCTCGACCTCTACGGCCCGAAGGACGCCGCCGCCCACCCGCTGCCCGACAACATCCACCCGGACGCGGCCACCCACCGCCACATCGGCGACCGCTTCCACGAACTGGCCTTCACGAACGGAGGGCCCTTCGCCGCGGCGTAGCGACCGACCCGGACCGGCCGGCCCGGACCGGTCGGTCAGTCCTCAAAACCCCGGTCCGCGTATCCCTGGTCCGCGAGGATCCCGGCGATGCGGGTGCGGTGGGCCGACTCCCAGTCGTCCAGGGACTGAGCGGCCTCCTTCGCCAGTTTGCCCCGGGCCGCCGCCAGCACTTCCTCGCGGCGGCCCCCGGGCACGACCACGACGCCCTCCTCGTCGGCGACGACCGTGTCGCCCGCGTCGACCGCGACCCCGCCGCAGCGCACCCGCTCGTTCAGCGGTGTGGCGGCCGACTTGGCGCCCGGGATGGGGATGACGCCGCGTGCGAACACCGGGAAGCGCATGTCCCGGACCTCGGCGAGGTCGCGGATCAGCCCGTCGGCGACGAACGCGGTGATGCCCCGGCGCCGGGCGACGGCGCAGACGTTGCCGCCGGCCAGGGCGTAGTCCAGGTCGCCCGACTCCACGACGACGACCGAGCCGGGGCCGGCCCGGTGGATCGCGGCGTGCAGCATCAGGTTGTCGCCGGGCGGGCACCGCACGGTGAAGGCCGGTCCGGCCACCCGGGGCACCGGCTCCCACAGCGGCCGGATCCCGATGTCCATGACCTGCTCGCGACCCAGCAGATCGGCCAGCGTGGTCGTGGGTATGTCCGTGAACGCGTCGACGTCAGCCATGACATGGGACCCTAACCGTCGAAGCCGTCCGGAGAAGGGGTCCCTAGAACGGCAGTTCCCTCCCCCCCACCACCTCCAGCCGCGACACCGCCCGGGTCAGCACCACGTACAGCCGGTGCAGCCCCCGTGCCTCCGCCTCGGCGATCGCCGCCGGCTCGACGGCCACGACATGGTCGTACTCCAGGCCCTTGACCACGCTCGCCGGCACCAGGGCGACCCGCGCGCCGAGTTCGTCCGGGCCCGCCGCCGAGATGCCGGCCGCGTCCAGGGCCGCCCGCACCCGGGGCACGTCCGCGTCCGCCGCGACGATCCCTACCGAACCCTCCCGCCCCAGCGCGTCCCGTACGGCCGCCACGACCGCCCGGGGCACGCCGTCGACGGTCGTCTCCCGCATCAGCAACTCCCCGTCCCCGCGCAGCGAACGGGCCGCCGGCACGTCCACGTCGAGACGCTCCAGCAGCCGGTTGGCGAGCCCGACGACGGCCTGCGGCACCCGGAACCCGGTGGTCAGGGCGACCTCGGCCGCGTCCGGTTTCCCCAGGTGCGCGAGGACCGTACGCCAGGACCGCGCCGCCCACGGCGTCGTCCCCTGCGCCAGATCGCCCAGCACCGTCAGCGAACCGAAGCGGGCCCGGCGGGCGATGGCCCGGCACTCCATCGGGGAGAGGTCCTGCGCCTCGTCGACGACGACGTGCCCGTACCCCTCCGGATGCCCGATGAGCCCGGCCACCTCGTCGAGCAGCACCAGATCGGCGGCCGACCAGCGCGCCGACTTCCACGACCGGGGCGGCCGCTCCCACAGCAGCGCCCGCTGCTCACCGGCGTCGAGCAGCCCCTCGGCGGCCGCCGCCAACACCTCCTCGTCGCCGAGCAGTTCGGCGACGACCTCCTCCGGCCGCACCCGCGGCCACACGGCATCGACGTACGCCGACACCGGCCGCGCCCGCTCGACCCGCCGCACCCAGGCGTTCGGCGGCGGCCCGGCCCGCCGCTCGACCTGTTCACGCAGAGACCGCACGATCCGCGCCCGCACCCGCTCCCGCCCGACCCCGTAGGGCGGTTCCTCCTCCCGCACCTCGGCCACGATCCGCGCGAGCTCCCTCGCCGGCACCCGCCACCGGTAGGCCCCGTCCGGCAGGGCGATCTCCGCGCCGCTCCCCTCGGCGCGCACGCGCGCGTACAGCGCCCGCCGCAGCACCTCGGCCATCCGGGCGTCGTGCTTCACGACGGCGGCCGGCTCGTCGTCGACGCCGCGGACCGGGCAGCGCGCGATCTCCTCCCCCAGGGTCGACTGCCGCACCCCGGTCTCGCCGAGGGCCGGCAGCACCTCGGCGATGTACGACAGGAAGGTGCGGTTGGGTCCGAGGATCAGCAGGCCGCCGCGCCGGATGCGCTGCGGGTGCGTGTAGAGCAGATACGCGGCCCGGTGCAGCCCGACGGCGGTCTTGCCGGTGCCCGGGGCGCCCTGCACGCACACCGACAGCGTCAGGTCCCCCCGGACGAGGTCGTCCTGCTCGGGCTGGATCGTCGCGGCGATGTCCCGCATGGGCCCGACCCGGGGCCGCTCGATCTCCCGGGCGACGATCTCGCTGTCGCGCGTCTCCCCCTCCTCCAGGTGCTCGTCCTCCAGGCCGGTGAGATCCCCGGAGTCGCCCCGGCTGCCGGGCGCCCACCCGAACCGCCTGCGCACCGCCACGCCCTGCGGGTCCCGGGCCGACGCCTGGTAGAAGGCGCGTGAGACGGGCGCACGCCAGTCGACGACCAGGGGCGGTTCGGCCGGGTGCTCGGAGATCCGCAGCCGCCCGATGTGCAGCGTGCCGTCCCCGCCCTCCAGCGCCCCGAAGAACAACGGCCCCTCGGGCAGCTCCCGCAGCGCCTTCGCCCGGCTGCGCAGCTGGTACCCGAGGACTTCGGCATCGGCCCCGGACGCGGACACGTCCTCCCCGATGACGACCTGTTCACCGGCGCCCTCGACCATCGCGGCGAGGGCGGTCCGGCAGCGCTCGTGGTGGGCGCGTTCCCGGTCGAGGACGTACTGGAGGGCAGGCTCGGTCGAGGTCATTCCACCGAGCGTACGCGAAGACGTAACCGAGTTAAATAAATTACCGAGTCTCGCCCCGGAGGCGCGGCGGCAGCCCGGACGCGAGCCACCCGAACGCCCGCTGCGCCGCCGCGACCGCGTCCGGCCGCACGTCCGCCACCCGCTCCCCCGCCGCGATCCGCCGCCAGTTCTCCAGCGCGAGCACCCGCAGCACGGCCATGATCTGCCCGGCCGCGAGCCGCGCGTCCAGATCACCCCCGAGCACCTCGGCCAGCGCGGCCTCCGACCGTTCCTGGTGGGTGTGCGCCCGGGCGACCAGGGAGGGCGTCCCGTAGAGCAGGGCGTGAAAGGCGAGCACGTCGGGATGGTCGCTGAGCCCGGTCACCGGGTCCCCCCGCTCCAGCCCGGCCACGAAATGCCGCCGCAGCGCCTCCACGGCCGCCCCCTCGGCCCCCGCCACCACCCGGGCGGCCTCCCCCTCGTGATCGGCGATCCGGTACAGCACCAGATCCTCCTTGGCCGGGAAGTACCGGAACAACGTCGGCTTCGAGATCTCGGCCGCCGCCGCCACCTCCGCGACGGACACCGCGTCGAACCCCTTCTCCATGAAGAGCCGCACGGCGATGTCCGACACGGTCTCGTACATCCGCCGCTTCTTACGCTCACGCAGGCCGGGGTCGCTCATGAGGGCGAGCCTACGCAGGGGCGGGGTCGGCCCGGGGCGCGGTACGGGGCGAGATGCGGCAGGCCGGGGCGGCCGCCGGGCGGGAACGGGCTGGTGCGGCGGCCCCGGGTCAGTAGACGTCCGACGCGGTGGGCATGGGCTGTTCGTCGCGTGAGGCCTCGCGTTCCCCGTGCCAGCGGACGAGCGCGGCCATGATCTGGGCTCGGCTCGGCACCTGCGCCAGACCGAGCGGCCCTGCGGCGGCGGCCAGGATCTTCTGCAGCCGGCCCGCGGCGACGGGAACGGCCAGCCAGTTGAAGCCCCACTCCTCACGCAGGGACAGCGCCACCCGGATGACGTCGGTGAAGACCGACTGCGCCCTCTTGAAGTCGAGGATCATCGGCAGGTCCCGCTCCCAGCCGGACGAGCCGCCGGGCCGGATCCCCTCGACGACCCGGCACCATTCGCGCACCATGCGGTTCTCCTGGTCGGCCGGATAGCGCATCAGGTACAGATGGGTGGCCAGGTCGTAGAGCGGGTCCCCCAGCATCGCCAGCTCCCAGTCGATGACCCACAGCCGCTGCCGGGGGTCGAGGACGAAGTTCTCCCGGTGCAGGTCCGCGTGCAGCAGGCAGAAGGGGCGCTCCTGAAGCCCCAGCACGTGCTTCCTGAGCAGGGTGAACGATTCCTCCGAGATGCCGAGCGCGTGGAAGAGCCCGGCGAAGGTCCGGTGGTTCTTCTCGTAGACCTGTTCCTCGACGAAGACGATCAGGCGCTCCAGGAAGCCGTCGCTGTCACCGTCCTCGGCACGGTCGCGGTCCTCGCAGCGCCGCTCCACGCTGAGCATGTCCGGCGTGACCCGCACCATCTCGCGGAAGACGTCGACGATCTGACCGAACGTGGCGTCGTACACGCGCCGTCCCGGCCGGTGCTGCTCACCGAGCGTCCGCCCCTCGATGAAGCCCTGCAGCGCCATGCCGCCGACGTCGACGATGTGCGGGATACGGCTGAGGTGTGGCTGGAGGGCCCTGAGCAGCTCCTCCTCCGACCCGAAGCACCTCCGGTCGAACCACAGGATCTCGGCCCGCGGCTCACGAACCTTGACGGCTCCCGCCCGCCCCGGCAGTGCGAGGACGTACGTCTCGTGGTGATACCCCTTGAGCGGCCCCTTGACCAGACTCGGATCGCCGCTCATCTCCTCGGCTCGCTCGCGAGCACCGGAGACCAAGGGGGGTGTCATTCGATGGTTCAGCCTGTTCCGGTGGTGCCGAATGGTGTAAGGGGAGACGCACGTTACTCCACGGAACTCGGCCACCGGAGGAAAACCCGGCCATCCGGGAACGGGTCCCCTCCCAGGGGTGACCGACGCGCACCCGGACGACGGCACCGGCGTGCTCGCCCGGCCCCACCCGGGTGGTGCTGTTCGAGGCGGGGCGCCCTCGCGCCGCTCGAACGCTCACCCGCGCAGCAGTCGCAGCAGCGTCTCCAGGGACCCCACGACCGTCTCCGCCCCGGCCTCCAGCAGGAGCTTCGCGTTCCTGTCGTTGCGCGCGTAGCCCAGGAAGGGCACTCCGGCCCGCGCGGCCGCCTCGTGGTCCGTGGGGGCGTCGCCGATCATCAACGCCTCGTCCGGCGCCGCCCCCATCGCCCGCAGCGCCCGGTTCAGGCAGTGCGGGTCCGGCTTCAGGTGCCGGAGTTCCTGGGTGCGGCCGTAGACGTGGGGGGCGAAGCAGTCGGCGAGGCCGCGTCCCGCGAGGTACGTGCGGACCACCCGTGGCGAGTTGTTCGTGGTGATCGCCAGGCGGGATCCCACCGCGGTCCAGGTGCGGATCAGCGGATCGGCGTACGGGGTCGGCATCGCCGAGGTCGCGGCCCGCAGCTCCTCCTGGGTGAGGCGTTCCTCCAGCTCGGCGACGAGGTCGCTGCCGGGATGCCGGCGGTCCACGGCGCGCAGGACCACGTGCGGGTCGAGGGACTCGCGCTCGGTCTCCGTGAGCAGGCCGTGCAGACCACGGCCCTCCAGCCAGGACACCAGGTCGCCCGCCACCCGCTCCGCCGAGTGCCCGGCGAACAGGCGGCAGATGGGCCCGTCGAAGTCCCACAGCACGACACGGGCACGTCCGATCCGATCGCGGAGTCGGTTCGGATCGTTCTCGGTCGTGATGTGCACCGCACCAGTCTGCTTCGTATCAGAAGTCACTAGGAGAGTGTCAGGTCCGACGTGATGGTTTCCCAGAGGGCGTTGAACCACTTCTGGGATTCCTTCACGAACGCCGCGTCCCGGCGGCCCGTCCGCTTCACGAAGGAGAAGAGGAGCGACTGGGAGCCGAGGACGTCGTACATGTCCAGGGTCTGGCTGCCCCACTCCTCCGCACGCCTGGTCAGCATGTAGTAGCCGATCAGGGCCTCCTCCTCGTTGAGGAGGTACAGCTTCACCGGCGGGGTGAACGGCAGCGCGCGGAACGTGACGTGGACGTCGATGCCGTGCGTCGAGCGCAACGCCTTCAGGTTGTGCTGGAGGACCTGCCCCTGGGCGTTGCGCATCGCCAGCCAGCGCTGGTGCACCGGGTTGTCGTCGCCGTGGGCCTCGACCGGGACCGGGAAGGCCAGCTCGATGTCCCGGGAGGGGACCAGGATGCGGACGTCGATCGACTCGGGTTGGATGCGGCCCTCGTGGATCAGGCGCAGCGGTTCGCCGATGGCGACCATCAGGGTCTCCGCGGTGTGGCAGACCACGTCGACGCGCACGTGCGGCGTCGAGAAGGCCTCCGTCAGACGCGGGGCCAGCCCCACCATCGTCGGCTGCGGCTCCCCCCGGACCGGCTCCGGGGCCGCGATCCGCGGTGGGCTGCCCTTGCTGACGTTGGTGAGGAGGCCGTCCTCCTGGAGGACGCGCAGGGCCTGGCGGACGGCGCCGCGCTCCACGCCGAACTCCTCCGCCAGTTCGGCCTGGGTGGGCAGGCGGTCCCCCGGCTTGAGTTCACCGGCTCGGATGCGTTGCCGCAGGATGTCGGCGATCTCCTGGGGCGAGGACCTTCTGCTGCCGTTCACTGCCACGTTCTCCGCCACGCTCTCCTGGGTCACGACCAAACGCTACAACTCTGATCCAATTGGCGGGAGTTGTTTGAAAGTTGTTTATGACTAGGGGCCAAGTGGGGACAACTTAATCAGAGTTGGTTACCAACTTCTCGGAGTTGGTGGAAGTTTTGCTTCCGGACTTCCGAAGGGGGAAACACCGATGCCCGCCCTCGCTCTCCTCTCCGCCGCCTTCGTCGTCGCCTTCGAACAGCTCGTCCAGTGGAAGTACGGTCCGGCCGGCCTCGTCGGTCTGATCCTTCTCACCGTGGGCGTCAAGGCCAAGAGCCCGGCCGTCAGCTCCGCGGGAGCGGTCGTGCTCGCGCTGCTGATGACGGGGCCCGCCCGATGAACCACCGCACCGCCCCGGAACGACCCGTGGGAGACGTCAGCTCGTGAGCACCAGCTCCGAACTGATCGTCTCCCACAGTGCGTTGAACCACAGGTGCGACTGCTCCACGAACGTCGTGTCGCGCAGCCCGGCGCCCTGCTCGAAGGAGAACAGCATGGATTGGGTGCCCTGGGCGTCGTACAACGCCGGCTGTTCGCGATCGGCCTCGGCCTCCCGGCGCGTCAGCGTGTAGTACGCGAACAGCGCCTCCGTGCCGTTGAGCAGGTACAGCTTCACCGGCGGGGTGAAGGGCAGCGCCCGGAACGTGACGCGCACGTCGATGCCGTGGGTGGCGCGCAGGGCCAGCAGGTTGTGCTGGAGGACCTGCCCCTGGGCGTTGCGCATCGCCAGCCAGCGCTCGTGCACCCAGTCGTCGCCGCCCCCCTCGACCGGCACCGGGAAGGCCAGGTCGATGTCCCGGCTCGGCAGCAGCACCCGGACGTCGACCTTGGCCGGTTTCAGCCGTCCGGCGTGGATCTGCCGCAGCGGCTCACCGATGGCGAGCGTGAGGGAGATGGACGTCAGGCACACGGCGTCGATCTCGACGTGCTCCGCGCCGAACGCCGCCGCTATCCGGGGTGCGAGGGCCACCGTCGTGGGCAGCGGAGGAGCCTCCGGGCCGGTCAGCGGCCCGACGGGGTCGGGGGCGACGGTCGCCGGACTGCCCTTGGACACGTTGGTGAGCAGCCGCTCGGACTGCAGGATGCGCAGCGCCTGCCGCACCGCCCCGCGCTCGACACCGAACTCGTGGGCCAGCTGGGCCTGGGTGGGCATGCGCGCACCCGGCCGCAGCGCCCCTGACCTGATCCGGGCGCGCAGCTCGTCGGCCACCTCGTGATGTGACCTCTGTGGCCGTTGCGACCTCTTCCGCCCAGTGACGGAGTCGTGTTCCGGGTCCACTCCTGCACAGTACAACTTCCCGCCATCTTTGGGCAGTTCAGGCAAAGGTGGTTATGAGCCGCTTCCAGGCGGAGATAAGTACAGTGAAGTTGGTCACCAACTTCGCGCACATGGTCAGACCTTCAGGAGGTTGGCCACCCGCCAGGGACTCCCTTCCGGAGGGGAGCCGGGAGTCCCGCCCGGCCGACACGGCCGCACGACAACCACAACTGAACAGCTCGCTACGGATGCGGGTCCCAGCACACCGGCAGGAGGGAGTGGCTCAGAACACGTCCGGGCACCAAGGCCGCCTGGACGTACGCAGCAGGGCGTCGGCCTTCCGGGCGGCGCCCGCTCGTTCCTCGCGCACCCGTCCCAGCGCCGCCAGCCGCACCGCCGACTCGTCCCCCAGCCACAGCGCCCCCAACTCCCCGAGGCCCAGTTCGAGTTCCGCGCTCTCGGTGGTCGGCGTGCAGGACGCCCCCTCGGGCGAGGCCTCCAGCCGGTAGCGCCCGCCGGTCAGCCCGTCCACACCGGCGACCTCCAGCACCAGCGCCCCCGTGCCCTCGTACGTCCGCGCCTTCAGCGCCCGTTCGACGTCCAGGACGCGCACCCACAGCCAGTCCGCCAGCGAGGTGATCCTCGCCGCCCGCGGGTCGGGCAGGAAGTGCGGGAGCAGGTCGTCGGGCGCCCGCCAGCCGCTCTTCACCGTCACGACCCAGTCGACGGAGCAGACGTACTCCCACAGCGCGCGTTCCGCGGCCGGTGTCACTCCGGTGAGCCACCGAACGGTCGCCGTGTTCAACGGCTGCTTGGCGTCACCCCAGTTGTCGTCCACCTCGTACACGGCCATGCCCTCGACCTCGCCGGACGCCGAGCGGTACACGGCGTAGAAGGGCGGCTTCCACGACGGGTCGAGCCGCAGGGCGCCGGTGGTCACCTTCCACCAGGTCTCGTCGCGGTCGATGACGCCCGCTCGGCCGCGGCGCATCCGTTCGTGCAGCTCGGGGCCGAGCTTGCGGACGTCCTCGCCCTCCACCAGATCGATCCGCCCGCCGTCCGCCGGGCCCGCCCAGCGGGCGTCGAGGCCGGCGCGCGGCACGTCGACCGTCCACTCCGCCGTCCAGGTCGCCGGCCCGAAGCCGTAGCGGCCGTAGATCGGGTACTCGGCGGCGATCAGCGTCGCGGCCACGTCCCCGCGCTCCTTCGCGGCCGCCAGGTCCCGCGCCATCATGCGGCTGAGCAGCCCGCGACGGCGGTGGGTGGCGGTGACGGTGACCCCCGAGATCGCGTCGGCCGGGACGCTCGCGCCGCCCACGGCCGTGAGCTCCTGGTCGAAGGACCGGAACGTCGCCACGCACCTGCCGCGGTCGAAGGCTCCGAGGTAGCGGCCCGCCACGAACCGCTCGCGCCGGCCCTCGACCTCCTCGTCGGTCAGAGGGGTCGCCCGCAGGAAGCCGGTGTTCACGGCACGCAGCCAGTCGGCGAACTCGGATGCGGCGATGGGGCGTACGTCGATGCCGTCGGCACGGGGTATGGGGGGCATGAACTCACGCTAGGCGGAGGGCCGGTCGGTGTCGCGTCAATATCCGCCCGCCGGCCCTCCCCACAGCTGGTCCCGGCTCCGGGACGGCTCAGACCAGCAGGTCGTCGACTTGCGCCTCCCCTTCGCGGTACCGGCGCGCGATCTCCGCGCCGCACTCGTCGGCCGTGCGCTGGAGCCGCTGGCGGCGCCGGGAGACCTGCTGCTCGTGGCGCTCGAGCCGCCCCATCGCCGCTTCCAGCTCCAGGTCCGTGCGCGCGCCCAGGTCGGACAGCTCCACCTCGGCGAGCATCTCGGCGGCCAGCCGCCGGTACTCCTCGCCCTGCGGGGTGCCCAGGGTGACATGGCGGGCGGAGGAGCGGTGCCGTGCCGGGGCGTCCCGCAGGATCTCCGCCAGCCGCTCCACCACCGAGGTCTCCTCGGACACCGCGGCGGAGCCCTCGCCCGCCGGCGTACGCCGGTCCACCTCCGCGCGCAGAATGTCGATCCGCCCCTGGAGCAGCCGCCGCAGATAGCTGAGGTCGGTCTCGTCGCGCTGGGCCTCGCGGCGCAGCGTGCGCAGTTCGGGCAGGCTCAGCGCGGGCATCTCCGGTCCGGCGTCCGAGGGCAGCCGCGGGCTGTCCGTGCGCTGTGTGGGCGGCCGGTGGTATTCCGACGCGCCCATCCCCGTGTACGTCGACCAGACAGCCGCCTGCTGCTGTCCGGTGCTTGATGTGCTCATGTGCCTCAACCGTCCCCTCGACCGGTGTGTGCAAGCATCGTGCCACCCCAAGTGGCCGCTATGGGAACGAGTGCCCCCGATAGACCCCAGATGGGCGGTATAGCAGCAAAATACGTCCGTGCAGGGGCTGTTGGCGCCCGCGCAAACCACCCTTTCGGTGCATCCGCCGACCACCCGCGGCGCCGATGTCACCGCCCTGCATGATGGACGTATGCGAGCAGTGGTGCAGAGGGTGGACGGCGCGAGCGTCGTCGTGGACGGCGAGACCGTGGGCGCGATCGAGGGCGAGGGACTGTGCGTCCTCGTCGGCGTCACCCACGAGGACACCAAGGAGAAGGCGGCCCAGCTGGCCCGCAAGCTCTGGTCGATCCGCATGCTGCACGACGAGAAGTCGTGCAGCGACATCGACGCCCCGCTCCTGGTGATCAGCCAGTTCACCCTCTACGGCGACGCCCGCAAGGGCCGCCGCCCCACCTGGAACGCCGCCGCCCCCGGCGATGTCGCCGAGCCGCTGGTCGACGAGGTCGTCGCCCAGCTGCGCTCCCTCGGCGCGACGGTGGCCACGGGCCGCTTCGGGGCGGCGATGCGCGTATCACTGACGAACGACGGCCCGTTCACCGTGCAGATCGAAATCTGACCCGAAAGATCTACAAGCCTCCTGGCCGAAGATCCACCAGGAGGGTCTACGGCTCGACGACGACTTCCTGCGCCGCCGCCGTGTCGCCGGCCATCAGCGGGGCGTCCACCGCCACGTTCCGCTTCACCAGGGCGAGGGCGACCGGGCCCAGCTCGTGGTGACGGGCGGACGTCGTGATGAAGCCGACCTTGCGGCCGTCGGGGCCGTCGTCCGCGAGCCGGAGCTCCGTACCGGCCACGGGCAGATGGACCTCGCTGCCGTCGAGGTGCAGGAAGACCAGCCGGCGCGGCGGCTTGCCCAGGTTCTGCACCCGGGCGACCGTCTCCTGCCCCCGGTAGCAGCCCTTCTGCAGATGCACCGCCGAGCCGATCCAGCCCAGCTCGTGCGGGATGGTGCGGTGGTCGGTCTCGAAACCGAGCCGGGGCCGGTACTGCTCCACGCGCAGCGCCTCGTAGGCGAGGATCCCGGCGGGCGGCCCGGCCTGCGCCGCGTACGCCTCCAGGTCGGCGCGCGGCAGGAACAGGTCCCGGCCGTGCGGCGTCTCCCGTACGACGACGTCCTCGGGGACCGGGGCGATGGAGCCGGCCGGGAGGTGCACGACCGCGGTGTCGGCCGTGCGGTCGGCGACCTCGACCCGGTAGAAGAACTTCATCGACTCCAGGTAGGCGATCAGCGCCTCCTCGGTGCCCGGCTCCACATGGGCCCAGACCGTCGAGCCGTCGTCGACGAGGTACAGGGCGTGCTCGATGTGGCCGTTCGCGGAGAGGATCAGCGCCTCGGTCGCCCGGCCCGCCGGGAGGTCGCTGACGTGCTGGGTGAGCAGCAGGTGCAGCCAGGCGAGCCGGTCCTCGCCGGTGACGGCGACGACCCCCCGGTGCGAGAGGTCCACGAATCCGGTGCCGTCGGCGAGGGCGCGCTGCTCACGGAACAGATCGCCGTAGTGGGCGGCGACACCTTCGTCCACGCCCTCGGCGGGGACGGCGCCGGGCAGGGTCAGCAGGGGGCTCTTCATATCCGTAAGCCTACGACTCGGTAGTTGAAGCCTTGAGCGTGCAGTCCTCGCACCGGCCGAAGATCGCGAAATGCTTCATGTCGGTGTCGAACCCGAAGGTCTGCCGCAGCTTGTCGGTGAACTCCGCGGCCACCGAGACGTCCGCCTCGATCACGTTCTGGCAGTCCCGGCAGACCAGGTGGATGTGGTGGTGCCGGTCCGCGAGGTGGTACGTCGGCGCCCCGTGCCCCAGATGCGCGTGGCTGACCAGACCGAGCTCCTCCAGGAGCTCCAGCGTCCGGTACACCGTCGAAATGTTGACCCCCGACGCCGTCTTCCTCACTTCCACGAGGATGTCGTCGGGGGTCGCGTGCTCAAGGGTGTCCACGGCTTCGAGCACGAGTTGCCGCTGCGGGGTCAGCCGGTAGCCGCGCTGCCGCAGATCGCTCTTCCAGTCGGTGCTCACCACAGCACCCAGTGTAGAAGCGTCGGCCCCATCACGGGCGCGGTGGTAGGCGATCGGACATGAGGAGGTCCGAGAGGGTGTCGCGCAGGGCAGCGGTCGTCCTGACGATGTCCTCATGGGCCCGGATCTTCTCGTCGACCGAGGACAAGGCGGCCCCGATGTCCCGCTGCTGTTCCACCGGAGGGAGCAGGACCGGCAGATCCGACAGAGTGCGTACGGTGATCGACCTCATGCCGGTCGTTCCCACCGCCCGGCTCTCCAGCCAGTCGCCTGTCGCCCGGCGGGCGACATATGCGACGAGGTACAGCGTCTGCGCCGGATCGTGCGGTCGCACACGCAACAGGTGGCTGTTGTATAGCCACTCCTGCTCGTCCGCGGTGACAAGTGCCACCCGGCCGACCGTCCCGGTGCGGCTCACCAGCATGTCGTCGGCGACAAGCCGGTGTCTGGAGAGGTCACGTGCCCGCTCGAGGGGCACCCGTGGCATGCCCGGCTCCGGCGAGATGCGCCGGTGCCGGAGGTCGGCCGGACGGACGAGAGGAACACCGTCGGGAACGTCCTCGCTCCGGCGCAGGGCCGGGCCGCCCGCCTGGATGTCGCAGAGGTCGCCGAGGGGAGCTGTCCGCCACCCCTCCGGGACGCCTTGGCGACGGTCCGCGTTCACGGTTCGTACCTCCTCAGCAGCTCGTCGACTGCGGCGTCCGCGGCGCGCGCCCGACTGTGCGCTTTGGCCAGGCGCTCGCCCAGGACGCTCAGGTCGCGCGGGTCCGCGCTTCCCGCGTCCGTCGGTACGTCGCTCGACAGGTAGACGGAAGGGCTGAGCGTGTGGTCCCGCGCCCTGATCTCGGTGACGGGTACGGCCCTGCTCACTCCCGGGGTGCCGGGGTAGGGACGTCCAGCCGCCCTGGCGGCCTGCCAGGACTCGTACTGCCGGAAAATGCTCTGCGTCTCCTCCGGAGTGAGCGCCCGCTGTGTCCGGGAGACCATCGAACCGAACCGCCTCGCATCGACGAAAAGGACTTCGCCATCGCTCCTGTCACCGCTTGGCTCCGCAGATCGCAGCAGCCAGATCGTGACGGAGATGCTGGTCGTGGTGAACAACTGGGAGGGCAGGGCGATCAGGGCCTCCACCACCCCGTCTTCCACCATGGCGGACCGGATCCGTCGTTCGGAGGGGTTGGAGGAGAAGGCCGCGATGTCGGGCATCAGCACGGCCGCGCGCCCACCCTGGGCGAGCGAGGCCACGATGTACTGAAGCCAGTCGAAGTTGGCGTTGTGCCGGGGCGGCTGACCGTAGCGCCAGTGCGCGGGGTCGACGGGGTGCTTCGGAAGCCTGGAGTTGAACGGTGGGTTCGTGACGACACGGTCGAACACGCGGTGCCCGGGTCGGGGCCCTGCGGAGGGGGCCGTGTGCCCGGGCCGCAACTCGGCGTCGGGCAGGCCGTGCAGCGCAAGGTTCATGCCGGCCAGGGCCAGCGGGTGCTCCCCGACTCCCGCCCCGCTGACCTCAGGTGGAGGCGCCCCCGCCCGCTCATCCGCCATACCGTCGAGTGCGGCGGCCAGCAGCTCACCGGCGCGCACGAAGGGGTCGTGCACGCTCCGCACGCCTTGAGCGCCGTCGGCCACGAACTTCGACACCAGGTCGGCCGCGGCACGCGGAGTGAAGAAGTCACCAGCAGTCCTGCCCGCGAGTTCGCTGTACCGGGCCAGGAGCCATTCGAAGGCCTGCGCGTACTCCGTCCACTCCATCGGCTCCGTACCGTCGAGCAACTGCACGGTGTCGGCCACCCGAAAGTCGCCGAGCCTCTTGGAAAGGGCGAGGAGCAGTTGGCCGTGGCCTGGCCCGAGCCCCTCTTCGACGGCCCGTGCGAGGAAGCGGACGAGCAGCTCACCTGAGTGCGTGAACTGGTCCCTGTTCACCTCAGCCGTTACTCTCTCCCATTCGCCGGGCAGACAGCCCCGCACGTAGACAAGGGAGAGCAGCACGGTGAGGTAGTCCGCGACGGAAAGCTCTCCGCGGAAGCGTTCCGCCTCCGGACCGCTCAGGCGCTGCACGACCTGGAGCAGCGCCCCGGCCCGCGCCCGTCCCAGGCCGGCGCGGAAGCGGTCCCCGTACGTCGTCCCGGCCGGTTCCTCGGGCCGCCGGGCGTTCGCCGGAACCGTGCGCCGCTCCAGCCATGCCAGGATCTCGGCGGCTCGGAAGACCTCGATCTCGCCCGACCCGTCGGCCCGGTCCACGACGGCCGGACCGGGAAAGTCTTGATGCCTGCGCTCCCAGTTCGTCACGGCCGGTCGCTGCACGAGCGCGAGCCGCGCGATATCGGCGCGCGAGACGAGTACGTCGTCGATGTCACTCACAGTGCCTGCCCGAAGAGTCAGAAGCGGGGCGGCCGGGAACCGCTCAGCACGTCGCCGCGGCTCGCGAGAACCACCGGGAACCGGTCCAGGGCCTGCGCCTCCTTGGCGATCTGCGGGTCAAGGTAGCCCAGCATGCGGTAGATCTTGGCATGGTCCGCCGCGAGGTCCCGATGGTGGATCGGCTCGTGGTGCATGATCCGGTTGCGCAGCAGGACCAGCGACCACAGTCCGTCGTAGAGTGCGTCACGGCGACCGGAGTAATGCGCGAACGCCTTGTGCACGGTGGGCACCCAGAAGAGGCGGTCGTAGCGCGATCCACCGCTCACCAGAGAGGCCCAGAAACCGAAGGACAGCTCGGCCACGATGTCGTCTGCCGGCGCGGGAACAAGCCCTCGGCGCTCGCACTTGCTGCGCGCCTTGACCACGAGTCGCTGTCCGTTGGGATTGAGCGGTGCCACGGCCCACCAGTCATCTCTGCCGTAGGCGAGGGAAAGCTGGTGGTGCAGAGCGTTGCGCAGGGCGAGCTCCAGACAGTGCAGCGAGCCGTACAACGCGGCCGAAGCCTCGATGTTCCACCAGTACAGCCGCGCAGCCACTGCCGCGTTGCCGCGCGCTGAGGCCACATAGCGCGCCAGCCGCAACCTGGAAAACGCGCGCAACATCCACTCCGGCAGCTGATCAGTCACAGTGGTCCCCCCTCTTTGGGCATGGCTTCGCCCGACCCGGTCCAAGTACGGATATGCCCACAAGGTGTTACGGTGGGACGCGAACGCCCCGGGTTCGCCTCTGCTCAGCACGCCACCCGGGGCACGGCTTTCCGACCCCCGGACGCACTCCAAGTGCGACCGGGGGTTTTGCGTTTCACACACCGCGCGAGACCACGCCACTCGGCGCTGCGGTCTCCACCGTAGCCACAAAGCCCCCACCCTGCAAGCGCAGCGCACTGCTGAAGGTGTTTGTTAACCCCCTCTGGGCGGGAACTGTTTCAGGACCAGCTCTGGCACGCGCAAAACGGCTCCGACCGGTGCCGGTCGGAGCCGCTGAGGAGCTGAGGGGCTGAAGGACTACTTGAAGAAGGCGATGCCGTCGTCCGGCATGTCGTCGGGCAGGGCCTTGGCCCAGCGCTCGACCTCCTCCGGGGTGACGACCTTCTTCAGGTGGGCCGACATGTAGGGGCGCAGCTCGACCTCGGGGGTCTGCTTCTCGCCCACCCACATCAGGTCGCTCTTGACGTAGCCGTACAGCCGCTTGCCGCCGGTGTAGGGCTGGGAGGCGGCCGTGCGGGCCACCGCGTCCGTCACGAGGTCGATCTGCGGCTTCTTGTCGGCCAGCTCGCCGTACCAGATCTCGATGACGCCGTCGTCGCGGGTCATCGTCACCTCGACCTTGCGGGCGCCGTCGATCCGCCAGTAGCCGTGCTCGGACTCCAGCGGGCGGACCTTGTTGCCGTCCTTGTCCAGGACCCAGCTGTGGGACTGGTACTCCAGGAAGTCCCGGCCGTCGTGGGTGAAGGTGACCTCCTGCCCGAAGTTGCACTTCTCGGAGCCGGGGAAGTCGTGCACGCCCGCGCCCGCCCAGTTGCCGAGCAGGAAGGCGAGCGGGACGAGGTCCTTGTGAAGGTCGGACGGGATCTCGATCATGGGAACTTCCTAGACGTGGGTCAGCGCTGGCCCTGGTACAGCTTCTTCACGGTCAGTCCGGCGAAGGCGAGGACGCCGACGGCGACCAGGACCAACAGGATTTCGAAGAAGATCTCCACGGGGTGCTCCTTGAGCGGGGGTGCGAATGGGTGCACAGGGCCGGGGGCCAGCTTACGCGGGCCCCTTCGGCACTTCGATTCCGGACTACTCTTCCGGCTATGGCGAAGAAGCTGGTGATCAAGGTGACGGCGGGGGCCGACGCCCCCGAGCGGTGCTCCCAGGCGTTCACGGTGGCGGCGGTGGCCGTCGCCAGCGGTGTCGATGTCTCCCTGTGGCTGACCGGCGAGTCCGCCTGGTTCGCCCTGCCCGGCCGGGCCGCCGAGTTCGAGCTGCCGCACGCCGCTCCCCTGCCCGACCTGCTGGACTCCCTCCTCACGGCCGGCCGCGTCACCCTGTGCACGCAGTGCGCGGCGCGCCGCGAGATCACGGAGCAGGACGTCCTGAAGGGCGTCCGCATCGCCGGCGCGCAGGTGTTCGTCCAGGAGGCGATGGCGGACGAGACGCAGGCGCTCGTCTACTGAGACTCCGTGTACAGGCAGAACGGGTGCCCTGCCGGATCCAGCAGCACCCGGACGTCGTCCTGCGGCTGGTACCCGGCGAGCCGCGCCCCGGCGGCGACGGCCCGCGCGGTCTCCCGCTCCAGGTCGTCGACCTCGATGTCGAGGTGCGTCATCATCCGCGGCCGGTCCGGCTCGCTCGGCCAGACCGGCGGCCGGTAGTCGGGTTCCGTCTGGAAGGACAGCCCCGTGCCGCCGCCGGGCGGCCGGATGTGGACCCAGTCGGGGCCGTCCTCGTCCCGCCAGACGCCCCAGCCGGGCAGCAGCCGCAGATAGAAGAGCGCGAGCTCCCGGGCGTGCGGGGCGTCCAGAACCGCCGCTGTCAGTCTCATGGGGGCACGGATACCCCGGGCGGGCGGGGCGGACGCCGGTCAGCGCGGGCGGGCGGGGCGGACGGCGGTCAGTGCGGGCGCTTCTTGCCGTCCAGCTCGTCCCACCACTCGTCGGACTTGGGATCGCCGGACGGGTCGTCCCACCACCGGTCCTCCGGCCCGCGCCGGTTCGCGACCATGGCCGCGACGGGCGGGATGACCATGGCGACGACGCACATCCCGACGGCGACGGGTATGGACCACAGCCGCACGACACCCCACGCCAGCACGAAGAGGCCGATGCAGAGGCCCATCATCGCGAAGTACGTATGACGCCGGCGTGCGTACATACGTCCAGGGTAGGTCCGGGCAGGCCGAAGGGCCGCACCCCAGGTGTCCAACCCGGGGGGTGCGGCCCCTACTGGCACTCTCGCCGTCAGACGGCGATCGCGACCTCCGCCAGGCCGCCCTGCTGGGCGACGACCGTGCGGTCGGCGGTGGCGCCGGGCACGAGGGCACGGACGGTCCAGGTGCCCTCAGCCGCGTAGAAGCGGAACTGTCCGGTCGCCGAGGTCGGCACCTCGGCCGTGAACTCGCCGGTCGAGTCCAGCAGACGGACGTAACCCACCACGGGCTCGCCGTCCTTGGTCACCTGACCCTGGATGGTGGTCTCACCGGGCTTGATCGTCGAGGCGTCGGGGCCGCCGGCCTTCGCACCGCACATGTCGTACTCCTGAAGTCTGGAAAGGTCGGTCGGGGTTGCTTACTTGTTGGCGCCGAGCTCGATCGGCACGCCCACGAGGGAGCCGTACTCGGTCCAGGAGCCGTCGTAGTTCTTGACGTTCTCCACACCGAGGAGCTCGTGCAGCACGAACCAGGTCAGCGCGGAGCGCTCACCGATGCGGCAGTAGGCGATGGTGTCCTTGGCCAGGTCGACGCTCTCCGCGGCGTAGAGCTCCTTGAGCTCGTCGTCCGACTTGAAGGTGCCGTCGTCGTTGGCGTTCTTGGACCACGGGATGTTGCGGGCGGACGGGACGTGGCCCGGGCGCTGGGACTGCTCCTGCGGCAGGTGGGCCGGGGCGAGCAGCTTGCCGGAGAACTCGTCGGGCGAACGCACGTCGACGAGGTTCTGCGAGCCGATCGCGGCCACGACGTCGTCGCGGAAGGCGCGGATGGACGTGTCCTGGGCCTTGGCCTTGTAGTCCGTCTTCGGACGCTCCGGCACCTCGTCGCCGGCGACGAGCTCGCGGGCGTCGAGCTCCCACTTCTTGCGGCCGCCGTCGAGCAGCTTGACGCTGTCGTGGCCGTACAGCTTGAAGTACCAGTAGGCGTAGGAGGCGAACCAGTTGTTGTTGCCGCCGTAGAGGACCACCGTGTGGTCGTTGCCGATGCCCTTGTCGGACAGGAGCTTCTCGAAGCCCTCCTGGTCGACGAAGTCACGGCGGACCGGGTCCTGGAGGTCCTGCGTCCAGTCGATCCGGATGGCGTTGCGGATGTGGTTCTTCTCGTAGGCGGACGTGTCCTCGTCCACCTCGACGATGGCGATGGTCGGGTCGTCCAGGTGCTCCTGGAGCCAGTCGGCGTCAACCAGGACGTCGTTGCGGCTCATGCTTCTTCTCCTCCGGGGCAGTTACGGCGGGGCGTGCGAGGTCTGCAGGGCGCGCCCTTGAGGCAGGGCGGCGCACGGGTGCCCGTGATGCGGGGCTGCGGGGATGCGCGCGCCGGCGCGACTGCCGACGCGATCGCTCAGAAGGTGCGACAGAGCATGGCGGCGACGCGGCACAGGTCTACTGCCCGCCGCTTCGTGAGATCCGCCTGTCGCTTCATACCGTCGATCGTAGGGACGGTCGGGCGGGCGTGTCACCGGTGTGTCGCATGCTGAGACGAGACAATCCGCCATATGGGATCGAGAGGCCGCCGGGGCGCTCGCCGCACGGCGTCCGGCCGACCGTATCCCCCGTCACATCTGCGCTGCGGACATCGCCGTCTCGCCCACCGGACAGCGCAGGTCGGACCCGCCGAGCGACTGACTACCCGGCCAGGCGGACGTCGGAACCCTTCACCGTGATCTCGACGCCGTCCGGGGCGGCCTGGACGGTGTCGAGCTTGATGCCGCCGGGCAGGCCGTCGATCTTCTGCTGGAAGTCGGTGATCGCCCGGACGCGGTTCTCGGCGATGTCGACACCGCCGAACGTGGGCAGGCCGTCGGCGTGCACGCGGACGGTGCCGTTGTCCACCTTCACCGAGCTGAGCACGGAGACCGGCTCCGGGAGCTTGGTGCCGAGGACCGTGGCCTCGACGGTGACCTTGATCTTGCCGTTGCCGCCGTCGGAGAGGCCGATGACGTTGGCGGTGACGCCCGGGGCGACCTGGGTGGGCTCGGACTTCGCGGTCTTCAGCAGCTCGCCGTAGGCGATGGTCGCGGTGCCGGTGGCGGTGGAGGCGGTGGCGGAGCTGTAGTCGCCGGAGAACTCGACGCCCTTCATGTCGGCCTGGAGGTCGTCGATACGGATCTTCTGGCCGCCGTTGCCCGCGGCGGCCTCGTAGTCCTTGATGCCTACCTCGATGTCGTCCAGGGAACCGCCGGCGACCTGGGTGAGGAACGGGAAGCCCTTGATCGACACATCGGGTGTCGCCGCCAGGTTCTCCGTCGTCTTCAGCCGGTCGGCGGCCTCGTCCTCGGCGAAGTTGACCGCGACGCGGTCGGCGATCACGAAGAGCCCGCCCAGGATCACGACGAAGATCAGCAGTATTCGCAGTGCGCGCATGCGGTGTGTCCCCCACCCAGTCGGTTGGACGCGGTGCCTGACGACCGGGTGGCCGTCCCCTGCGTGAGAGTAACCCCGTGGGGAAGGGGGGCCGGAGGATTGTTGATCATCTGTGACAGGGCGGGCGGCGCGGCGTCCCGCCCTGTCTGATCTACGCCAGCGCCCTGCCCAGGACGTACACCGCCGGGGCCGCGGCGGCCAGCGGCAGGGCCACGCCCGCCGTGAAGTGGACGAAGCGGGACGGGTAGTCGTAGCTCGCGACCCGGTGGCCGATCAGGGCGCAGACGGCGGCGCCCGCGCCGAGGAGGGCGCCCGACGTGCCGAGGTCCGTGACCGACCCGACCGCGATGCCCGCACCCGCAGCGGCGAGCAGGGACACCACCACCGAGGCCGGGGTCGGCAGCGGCAGCGCGCGGGCCAGGACGGCGACCGCGACGGCCACCGCGCCGACCGTCACCGCGTCCGCCGCGGCCGCGAGATACCCGCCCGCCACGATCGCCAGCGCCGAGGCCGCGACCGTCGCCATCAGGCCGTACATCCGCTCGTCCGGGTCGGCGTGCGACCGCAGTTGCAGGACCAGAGCGAGCAGCACCCACACCCCGATCGTGCCGAGGATCGCCGACGGCGAGCGGCCCGAGACGAGCAGCGCCGCGTCGGCGGCCAGCGCGCCCGCGAAGCCCAGCGCGATGCCCTGCCGGGCCGGCCACATGCCGTTCAGCCGGAACCAGCCCGCCGCGGTGACGGCCTGGAGGATCACCAGCGGCACGAGCAACGCGTACGTCCCGGCCGCCGCGGCACCGGCCAGCAGCAGCCCGAGCAGCGCCGTCAACGCGGCCGGCTGCATGCCGGGCTCGATGATCGGGGAGCGCCCCTCCGCGCGGGCCCGCTGCGCGTCGGTGACGCGCGCGTTCCCGCCGACGGTGGCGGGGCCGTAGCCGGTGGCGGAGGCGTCAGCGTCGGTTGCGGCCGGGGCGGCAGGTCCCTGCGGCGCCCGGGGACTCTGGGACGCCTGGGGCGGCCGGGGCGACTGCGGTGTGAGGATCGCCGTCTCCGGATCCGGCGCCTGCGCGGACACCGCCCGATGGTTCTGCGTCTCCCAGGTCTGCCCCTGCCACTGCTGCGTGTACTGCTGAGCGGCGTGCGGGTCCTCGTACCCCTGGTACCCCTGCCCGGGCCACGCCTGCGGCTGCTGCCCGTAGGGGTCGTAGTGCTGGTTCGGCTGGTTCGGCTGGTTGGTCATCGCTCATCCTCCTGCGAACGGCGGGAGCACCTCGACCGTGCCGCCGTCGGCCAGCCGTACCGTCTCATGTCCGCGGGTGCCCACGGGGTCGCCGTCCACCAGGAACGAGCACCGGCGCAGGACGCGCTCGAGCTCGCCGGGGTGCCGTTCACGCACTCCGGCGAGCGCCTCGGCGAGGGTGGCCGCCTCGTACGGCTCCTCGGCCACCCCGGCCGCGGCCTTGGCGGCGGCCCAGTAGCGCACCGTGACCTTTGGCATCTGCTTCCTCAATGAATTCGGCGGTGAACCCCGTCAGGCTAGCCCGCCCGGCCCGCGACCCACTCCCCGATCCGGGCCAGCAACGCGTCTCCGGCCGCGTGCTCGGCGTGCCCCATCCCCGGCTCCAGCCACAGTTCCCCCTGGTCACCGGCGGCAGCGGCCAGCATCCGCGGGTGGTCGACGGGGAAGTAGCCGTCGGCCTCGCCGTGCACGATCAGCAGCGGGGTGGGGGCGATCCTCGGCACCGCCTCCACCGGGGAGAGCGGGACCGGGTCCCAGTCCCGGTGGTGGATGCGCGTCCCGAAGCCGTACCGGCCGACGATCCGCCCCTCCGGCCGCGTCACCATCCAGTGCAGCCGCCGCATCGGGGCGGTCCCCCGGTAGTACCAGCGGGCCGGGGCGCTGACCGAGACCACCGCGTCGGTCTCACGGGGGTGCAGCGCCGCGTGCCGCAGCACCACCGAGCCGCCCATCGAGAACCCGACCGTCCCCACGCGCGCGTGCCCGAGCTCCCGCGCCCACCGCACCGCCGCCGCCAGGTCGAGCACCTCCCGGTCCCCGACCGTGGACCGCCCGCCGGAGGCACCGTGGCCCCGGAAGGAGAACGTGACGACCGCCCCGTAACGGGCGAAGGCCTGCGCCACCCTTCGTACATGCGGCCGGTCCACGGCACCGGTGAAGCCGTGGGCGACGACGAACACGGGGTGAGGGGAAGGCGTCCGCGAGGCGTCGTATACAGCGGTACCGGGGTCGTACAGGGCGTCGATCGTCACCCCGTCGACCGTGCGCAGAAACGTCCTCGAAGGCCTCCGCGCAGGCGTTCCCGCGGGCGTCTCGGAGTGTGGACGATCGGTGGAACGCGCCACATGACCTGCCGGACGAGAGCTCATGTGGGCTATTCTGCTGGGCAGAGGACTCGGGCAGCGTAGCCCCCGGGTCCTTTTGTGCTTTCGGAAGCGTTGTATACGAAGCGGGAAACCGCAGGTGTACGGGGCCTTCGGGATCGCAGACAGAGCGGTGCTGTACCAACAAGCGTCCTCGCAGGGACCGAGGAGGAACCAGACGTATGAGTTCTCTGCTGCTCCTGACCAATGCCCTCCAGCCGTCGACGGAGGTGCTCCCCGCCCTCGGCCTGCTCCTGCACAACGTGCGTGTGGCCCCCGCGGAGGGCCCCGCCCTCGTCGACACCCCCGGCGCCGACGTCATCCTCATCGACGGCCGGCGCGATCTGCCGCAGGTCCGCAGCCTCTGCCAGCTGCTGCGCTCCACCGGGCCGGGCTGTCCGCTCGTCCTCGTCGTCACCGAGGGCGGCCTCGCCGCCGTCACCGCCGACTGGGGCATCGACGACGTCCTGCTCGACACCGCCGGCCCGGCCGAGGTCGAGGCGCGACTGCGACTGGCCATGGGCCGGCAGCAGATCGTCAGCGACGACTCCCCCATGGAGATCCGCAACGGCGACCTGTCGGTCGACGAGGCGACGTACTCGGCCAAGCTCAAGGGCCGCGTCCTCGACCTCACCTTCAAGGAGTTCGAGCTCCTGAAGTACCTCGCACAGCACCCCGGCCGCGTCTTCACCCGCGCCCAGCTGCTCCAGGAGGTCTGGGGCTATGACTACTTCGGCGGTACGCGCACGGTCGACGTGCACGTACGGCGGCTGCGCGCCAAGCTCGGCCCCGAGCACGAGTCGCTGATCGGCACCGTCCGGAACGTCGGTTATCGATTCGTTACGCCGGAGAAGCCGGAGAAGATGGAGCGCGCCGCCGAGGAGGCGAAGGCCAAGGCGGCCAAGGAAAAGCCGGACACCGCGGACAAGTCGGCCGCCCTGGACGGGGTCGAGGCCCGCGCGAAGGCGTAACGAGGCGTATTGCGCCGCCGACCTGGGCATCGCTTCCCTCAGGGGTGCCCCGGACGGCGGTCGGCATATCGTACGGAACCTCCTTTACGCCCTGCCCGGAGCCGGTATATCCGCGTAGACTCCGCGCGTGGCCAAGGTGACTCGGGATGATGTGGCGCGGCTGGCAGGGACTTCCACTGCCGTGGTCAGCTATGTCATCAACAACGGACCCCGGCCGGTCGCCCCGGCCACGCGCGAGCGTGTCCTCGCCGCGATCAAGGAACTGGGGTACCGGCCCGACCGGGTGGCCCAGGCGATGGCGTCCCGGCGTACGGACCTCATAGGCCTGATCATCCCGGACGCCCGCCAGCCCTTCTTCGGGGAGATGGCGCACGCGGTCGAGCAGGCCGCCTCCGAGCGCGGAAAGATGGTCCTCGTCGGCAACACCGACTACGTCGGCGAACGCGAGGTCCACTACCTGCGCGCCTTCCTGGGGATGCGGGTCTCCGGACTCATCCTCGTCAGCCACGCGCTCAACGACCTCGCCGCCGCCGAGATCGACGCCTGGGACGCCCGGGTCGTGCTGCTGCACGAGCGGCCCGAGGCCATCGACGACGTCGCCGTCACCACGGACGACCTGGGTGGCGCCGAGCTCGCCGTCCGGCACCTGCTGGAGCACGGCCACGAGTACGTCGCCTGTATGGGCGGCATAGCCGAGACGCCCGCGGTCGGCGACCCGGTCTCCGACCACGTCGAGGGCTGGCGCCGCGCGATGGCCGACGCCGGGATCTCCACGGAGGGCCGCCTCTTCGAAGCCCTCTACAACCGCTACGACGCCTACCAGGCCGCCCTGAAGATCCTTTCCGGCCCCGAGCGCCCGCCGGCGATCTTCTGCTCCACCGACGACCAGGCGATCGGCCTGCTGCGCGCGGCGCGCGAACTGCGCATCGACGTCCCCGGCGAGCTGGCGGTGGCCGGCTTCGACGACATCAAGGAAGCGGGGCTCACCGACCCGCCCCTCACGACGATCGCGTCCGACCGCCCGGCGATGGCCCGGGCGGCGGTGGACCTCGTCCTCGACGACGGGCTGCGGGTCGCGGGGGCCCGTCGGGAGCGGCTGAAGGTGTTCCCGTCGCGCCTGGTGACCCGGCAGTCCTGCGGCTGCGCGTAGCCGCCGGGGGTTGAGGCGGCGGGCCTCTTTATATCGGGCATACGAGGTTCTGTCGGGCTTCTCAGGGAGCACTCAGGAAGCTCTCATGGTCGGGCGACAAGCTCTGTTCCATGACCGAGAGCTTCCACCGCAGTGGCGAGTACGAGAACCCTTACGAGGGTCAGCAGCAGGCCCCGGTGAACCCCGAGTGGCCGCCCCCGCCGGCGTACGCCCCGGCGCATGCTCCGCATCCGAAGAAGCGCGGCCGTGGCCCCCTCGCCCTGATCGCCGCCGTGGCGATCGTGGCGGCGGCGATAGGCGGCGGCACCGCCTACGGCATCCAGGAGCTGACCGGCAACGACACCGTCGCCTCCAGCTCCACCAGCACCAACGTGGTCCCCTCCAGCCAGAAGGGCACCGTGGCCGGCGTCGCGAAGGCCGTCAGCCCGAGCATCGTCGAGATCAGCGCCACCTCCAACGCCGGGTCCTCCACCGGCTCCGGCGTGATCATCACCAGCGGCGGCGAGATCGTCACCAACAACCACGTCGTCGCCGGCGCCTCCCAGATCAAGGCGACGACCAGCGACGGCAAGTCGTACACCGCGAAGGTCGTCGGCACCGACAGCAAGAAGGACCTGGCGCTGATCAAGCTGGAGAACGCCTCCGGTCTGAAGGCCGCCACGCTCGGCGACTCGGCCGGGATCCAGGTCGGCGACCAGGTCGTGGCCATCGGCTCCCCCGAGGGCCTGTCCGGCACCGTCACCAGCGGCATCGTCTCGGCCCTCGACCGCGACGTCACGGTCCCGACCGAGGAGGGCCAGGACCAGGGTCAGCAGCAGTGGGGGCAAGGTCAGGGACAGGGGCAGGGGCAGGGCGACCAGTGGCCGTTCGAGTTCGGCGGACGCCAGTTCAACGGTGACACCGGGTCCAGCACGACGACGTACAAGGCGCTCCAGACCGACGCGTCCCTCAACCCGGGCAACTCCGGCGGCGCACTGATCGACATGAACGGCAACATCATCGGGATCAACTCCGCGATGTACTCGCCGACCAGCCAGGCCTCCTCGTCCTCCGGCGCGGGCAGCATCGGCCTGGGCTTCGCCATCCCGATCAACACCGTCAAGGCCGACCTCGCGAAGCTGCGGGCGGGGTCGACCGACTGAGTCCGGGCACGAGACAGCGAGGAGTACGGCGATGATCGAGCAGGTTGTGCACACCGAGCCGGGCGGGGACCCGGCGACGATCGGCCTGGCCCTGACGGTGGCGTCCGCCCTGCACCCGCCGACGGGCCGGGCGGCGGAGATGGCACCGGCCACGGCGAGCCGCAGAACGAGCCGCGCCGGGAAGGCCCGGCGCCGGGCGCTGCGGGGCTGACGTTCCCGCCGGCTCGCGCCCGCGACGTGCGACGCTGAGAGCGTCAGAGCACCCCCGTCCCCCTTCACCCCCGAGGACCCCGACCCATGAGCCCCGCAGACGGCGACCGTGACCCGCAGCGCATCCTGATCGTCGACGACGAGCCGGCCGTACGCGAGGCGCTCCAGCGCAGTCTCGCGTTCGAGGGGTACGGGACCGAGGTCGCCGTCGACGGCGCCGACGCGCTCGACAAGGCGGCGGCCTACCGGCCCGACCTGGTCGTCCTCGACATCCAGATGCCGCGCATGGACGGTCTGACGGCGGCGCGCCGCATCCGCGCCACGGGCGACACCACGCCGATCCTGATGCTCACGGCCCGTGACACGGTCGGCGACCGCGTCACCGGGCTCGACGCGGGCGCCGACGACTACCTGGTCAAGCCCTTCGAACTCGACGAACTCTTCGCCCGCATCCGCGCGCTGCTGCGCCGCAGCTCCTACGCGGCGGCCGTGGGCGCGTCCGACCCGGCCGACGAGGACGCGCTCACCTTCGCCGACCTGCGCATGGACCTCGCGACGCGGGAGGTCACGCGGGGCGGGCGCCAGGTGGAGCTGACCCGCACGGAGTTCACGCTCCTGGAGATGTTCCTGGCACACCCGCGCCAGGTCCTCACCCGCGAGCAGATCCTCAAGGCCGTCTGGGGCTTCGACTTCGAGCCGTCGTCGAACTCCCTCGACGTGTACGTGATGTACCTGCGCCGCAAGACCGAGGCGGGCGGCGAGCCGCGCCTCGTGCACACGGTGCGGGGTGTCGGCTATGTGCTGCGGCAGGGCGGCGCGGAGTGAGTTCCTGGCTGCGCGGGGCCGTACGGCGCTTCCGCTCCCTGCCGATCCGCTCCCGACTGGCGCTGCTGGTGGCGGCGGCGGTGGCGTTCGCGGTGGCGGCGGTGTCGGTGACGTGCTGGTTCATCGTGCAGGGGAAGTTGTACGACGAGATCGACAACGACCTGAAGTCCTCGGTCGGGCCCCTGCGTTCGGGAGAGTTCCAAGAACTCACGGGCAGTTGCCGTCAGACGCCTTCCGACTCGCTGGGCATGGGGGCGCGGCCCAAGACCTACGGGCAGCTGGTCCACGCCGACGGCAAGGTGTGTCTCTTCCCGACGTCGACGACCCAGGTGCAGGTCACCGGCGACGACAAGGCCGTCGCCAAGAACCCCGACCCGAACCAGGGCCACATCCGCGACGGCACGGACGACGAGGGCAACAAGCTGCGCGTCCTGACGACGGCGGTCCTCATCAAGGACGGGCCTCTGACCCAGGGCGTGGCCGCCGACTACTCCCTCGTCATCGCCCTGCCGCTCAAGGGAACCCAGTCCACGCTCAACGAGCTGGCCCTGATCCTCCTCCTGGTCTCCGGCGTCGGAGTGCTCGGCGCCGGAGCCGCCGGCCTGGCCGTCGCCCGGGCCGGGCTGCGCCCCGTGGACAAGCTGACCGACGCCGTCGAGCACGTGGCGCGCACCGAGGATCTGAACATCCGCATCCCCGTGGAGGACGACAGCGAGGACGAGATCGCCCGCCTGTCCCGCTCCTTCAACGCCATGACCTCCGCCCTGGCCAGCTCCAGGGAGCTGCAGCAACAGCTCATCGCCGACGCCGGCCACGAGCTCCGCACCCCTCTCACCTCCCTTCGCACCAACATCGAACTCCTCACCCGCAGCGAGGAGACGGGCCGCCCCATCCCCGAAGCGGACCGCAAGGCGCTCCTGGCCTCGGTGAAGGCGCAGATGACGGAACTGGCCGCGCTCATCGGCGACCTCCAGGAACTGTCCCGCCCGGACACGGGCCAGCACGCGGGCCGGACACAGATCGTCGCCTGGCAGGACACGGTCGAGTCGGCGCTGCGGCGGGCCCGGCTGCGGGGCCCGGAGCTCACGATCACGGCGGATGTCCAGCCGTGGTTCGTCCGTGCGGAACCCTCCGCCCTGGAACGGGCGGTGGTCAACATCCTGGACAACGCTGTGAAGTTCAGTCCGGAGGGCGGCACGGTCGAGGTCCGCCTGCTCGACGGTGTCCTCACGGTCCGCGACCACGGCCCGGGCATCCCCGCCGACGAACTCCCCTACGTCTTCGACCGCTTCTGGCGCTCCCCGAGCGCACGGGCGCTGCCCGGCTCGGGCCTGGGCCTGTCGATCGTGGCGCGTACGGTGCAGCAGGCCGGGGGCGAGGTCTCCTTGTCCCGGGCGGAGGGCGGCGGCACGGTGGCGACGGTACGACTGCCGGGGGCGGCTGTGCCGCCGCCCGAGGATCTGCCCTCGGCCTGATGGAGAGCGCGGGCCCCAACCGGGCTCAGTGGAAGCCGAGCATGCCTGGTGAGTCGATGTCGACGGTGACCACGCCGGGTGGATACTGCCGTTCGCGGTCCGTGAGCAGGATCGACATCCCTGTGAATTCAGCGCGCGGCAGGGCGCAGTACAGAGCGTGGCAGTTGTCCGGGCCACCGTAGCCGTCCCGGATCATGGTGCCGACGGTGACGGAGGCGGCCGTGTTGAGGCTGTCGACCACGACCGACGAGAAGCCGAGGACCCGCTGCGCGGCTCCCTCGTCCTGCGACTCCGCCTGCATGAGGCACAGGGCGGGGATCCGCAGAAGGTCGCCGGGGGTGCGTGCCATGTTCCCGGCGAGGAGGTTCAGGGTCTTGTGCCCCTGTGCAAGAGCCAGGGTGGCGCCGGTGTCCAGAATGATCACGCGGGGGCACCCCGCGCCGCACGGACCTTCTCCGCAGCGATGCGGTAGATGTTGCCGAGGATGTCAGGCGCCTCGTCGAACTCGACATCGCTGATGTCCACGCCGATCGTCTCCCGCACAACGCGGCGGTCCGCGGCGATCCGCTCGGCGACCTGCTCGGCTGTGGGCTGCTCAAGGGCGAGCTGCTCAACGAGCTGCCCCAGGGTCACCCCACGTTCCTTCGCGACCTGAGCGAGATGGTCGCGGGCCTGCCGTGACACCTGGATCGTCGTATTCTCTGCCATAGTCTCACCATAGCTGCGCCACAACCCTAGGGGGCCGGCCTGCTCCCGTTTTCACCCGCGAGTGCGGGTCGACCCCTCAGTCCTGACGCCGGCCAGGAACGCCCCCCAGCAACCTGCGGCGAACACGAGTACCGGGCCGTCGGGCCGCTTGCTGTCGCGGACCGGGACTATGCCGGGGTGGCCGTCGGCGACCTCCAGGCAGTTGTTGGCCCCGCCGTCGCTGTAGGTCGACTTGCGCCAGACGGCAGTGGTGAGATCGAGGGTGGGCATCATGATCCGTGCTCCTCCAGTACGTCCCTGATGAACGCCAGCGAGTCCGACGGGGACAACGCCAGATCCCTCAACCGATCGTAGGACAAGCAGTGGTCCAGGACTTCCTCCGGATCGTCCATCAACAGGCCAAAGCTATGACCCTCCGCGTAGGCCACTGCGCTGCTGTCCTTCTGCCACAGCAGCGTCAGAGACCCCTTGCCCATGAGGTGGTGGACTCCGGCAGAGAAAGGGAGCACCTGGATGTTGATGTTCGGCTGCTGCGCGACGGCTTCGATGCGTAGCAGCTGCCCCTTCCAGGTATCCGGGCTTGCCGAGGGGCGACGCAATGCCGACTCGTCGATGATGAACCGGGCGTCGGGTGCCGGATCCTTACTCAGCAGAAGCTGCCGCCCCATACGCGCGGCCACCTGTTCCTCGACTTCCTCGTTCCTGCCAGGTGTTGCCTGAGGGCCAGACAACACCTCCCGGGCGAACTCCTCCGTCTGCAGCAGTCCAGGCACGTTCGGCGTGTACACCCGCAGGAGACGCGCTGTCGCCTCCAGCGCCATGTACCGCTTGTACTTGTCCTTGAAGGCGTCGTACCGGGCGATCTTCCAGTGGCGGACCAGCAGGTCACCGCACCCGTAGTAGCTGTCAAGGTCCTCCATGACGGCCAGCTTGGACAGTCGCTCGCCCGACTCCAGGCGACTCAAGTAGCTCTTGTCGTAGCCGGTGTCCTCGGCCAACTGCCCCAGTGACTTGCCCTCCTTCTCCCGCAGGAACCTCAGCGTCCGCCCCAGAACGGCCCGCCCTCCGTCAACCACTTCGCTCACGTCACCCCTCACCGTTGCCTGGAGCGCCAGGCAACACCTGACCCCTTCCGCAGCGTACGCGCACCCCGTAACCATGAAGGCACGAACGGTGATCACCGCACGTCAACCCCCTGCCTGCCCCCGAAGGGACACCCATGCGCCTGCGCCTGCTCGCCGCCGGACTCTGCGAGTCACTCCTGCTCACCCTCGTGCGACTCCTGCTGCCCGCCCGAGGGCGGCATCGAGCAGCCGCGCCGCCGACCCTGCGGCCACTTCCCCCACGCCCCCTCCTCGTGGAGCCCCTCGTCATGGACACCCCCCTGGTCCGCCCCTACCTCCACCCCCTGGAGGTCCACGCATGAGGCTGCTCCCCTGGACCGGCGTCGACGGCAAACCCTGTTACCTCTCCACCGACGACCCCGGCAGCCTGCTCTCCCGGCTCGCCGACGACGTCGAGGCCGCTCAGCTCGCATCCGCCGAGACCGTACTCGTCGGCGCCAGAGCCGTACTGCACGACCCCAAGGCCGGTGAACGCGCCGTGCGTTTCGCGCTGACGAGGGCCGTGGAGTCCCTGGGAGACGTGCTGCGGATCGCGGTCAGCCGCAGGGGTGACACCCGATAAAGAGGGACATGCCACCCACCCAGCTGTCGATGTCCTGTCATACCCATCAGTAGCGCACACTCCTGCCTCTGTTCTGACATCTTCATCGCCGTCACAGAACGACAAGCAGGAGTGAGCCAACCCCCATGCGTCTCATTCGCAAGTCAACTGTCAGGAAATGCGGCGCTGTTGCCGCAACCACCGCCCTCGCCGTCACCGGTCTGCTCTCCGCCGCGGGGACCGCCGCCGCCGGGCCCGCCGGGGCCACCAACATCCGGGGTGTGGATCCCGGGGACACCGACCTGATGATCGAGCGGCTCTGCGGTCAGGAGACGAGCCTGACGGGCGTGTACGGCGCCCTCAACGTCGACACCGGTGAGTTCAAGACCCGGGACGAGTATCTGCGGGACGTCTTCGGGCTGTGGAAGCCCGCCGGGCCGTGGGAGCTGTTCCGCGGCTGGTGCGGCTACGCCGAGGCCTCGACCTGGTCGATCAAGGGCGACACCGTCCGCACGTCCCGGTGGATAGGCAACAAGGGATCCGCCGACGACAAGGAGACCTTCGTCAGCAGCTACAGCACCAAGACGTTCGCGAAGAAGAGCGTCGGCGGCTCCATCAGCCTCTCCCTCGCCAAGAGCATCTTCAGCGGAACCGTGGGCGGCAGCGCCGGCTACGAGTGGGGCTGGGAGAAGGAGTCCAGGTTCGAGACCCGGAGCGAGAAGACCATTCCGCCCTGTCGGCAGGTGGCTGTCACCTGGACGCCGTACCAGCGCGTGGTGCGCGTCAACCCGATCTTCCACGTCGAGGACTACCAGTGGGACAAGGGGGACGGGGAGCGGACCGTGCACAGCTGGCGGGACCGGGGCTACCAGACCGTCTACTCCCACGGGTACTACATCGACGGGATCTCCGACAAGCTCCTGCCGAGCGGCCAGCCGGACGGCCGTGAGGACAAGATCGAGGAGAAGCTCGATCCCAAGTCCTGCGCGCAGTAGGGCAGATACCCCGGCAACCTTTCCGTGTGGGGCGACGACTGATCGGCGGTCATTCCCCCACACGGAACGGATCGCCGCATGAGTGAGCCGCGCAGCACAGCCCAGCACCGCCGTCGCAGAAGCCGTACCGCCCTGGCGGTCGGGGTCCCCCTGGCCCTGACCGCCGCCGGCACCTTCGCCTACGGCACCGACCTCGGCGTCCTCGGCAGCAGTGTCCAGCAGGCCTCCGCCGCCGCCCCCGCCTGGGCAGCCGACACCGCCGACGGGTTCGCCTCCGTCAACTCCCTCGGGCAGAACGGGACGTACGGCGGGCGGGGCGGGGAGACCGTCACCGTCAAAACGCTCGCCGATCTGGAGAAGTACGCGACCGCGGCAGAGCCCTACGTCATCGTCGTCGCCGGAACCATCACGATGAATCCGGTCGGCAAAGAGATCAAGGTCAAGTCCGACAAGACCATCGTGGGGCAGGGAACCGCCGGGCACATCGTCGGCGGCGGGTTCTTCCTCGGCCAGGGCGTGCACAACGTGATCATCCGGAACCTGACCATCCGGGACGCGTACCAGGGCATCTGGAACGACAAAGATCATGATTTCGACGCGGTCCAGATGGACGGCGCCCACCACGTGTGGATCGATCACAACGATCTGCGGCACATGGCCGACGGGCTCATCGACGTCCGCAAGGACTCGACGAACGTCACCGTCTCCTGGAACAAGCTGAGCGACAACAACAAGACCTTCGGCATCGGCTGGACCGAGAACGTCAAGACCGACATCACGATCCACCACAACTGGATCCGCGAGACCGAGCAGCGCAACCCTTCCACGGACAACGCCGCGCACGCGCACCTCTACAACAACTTCCTGGAGGACGCCCCCAACACGAGCATCGGCTCGTCGTACGGGAACTACTCGCGCGGCTCGACCAGGATGGTGCTGGAGAACTCCTACTTCCAGGGCATCAAGAACCCGGTGATCAAGGACAGCGGCGCCACGATCGTGCAGCGCGGCAACGTCTTCTCCGGCACCAGCGGACGCAACGAGAGCGGCGGGAGCGCCTTCGACCCGAAGGCATACTACTCCTACAGCCTCGACAAGGCCGCCGATCTGCCGTCCCTCCTGAAGTCCGGTGTCGGGCCGCGTGGTTCGATCGGCACCGCCGCCGTCTCCACCAGGGCCGCGGCCGCCACCACCCTCACCGTCGCCCAGGACGGCAGCGGCCAGTACCGCACCGTGCAGGCCGCGGTGAACGCCGTACCGGCGAACAACCCCTCGCGCGTCGTGATCGCCGTGAAGCCGGGGACGTACCGGGAACTGGTGAAGGTGCCCTCCAACAAGCCGCACGTCACCATCCAGGGCACCGGCGGCAGCCGCAAGGACACGACGATCGTCTACAACAACGCGGCCGGTACGCCGAAGCCCGGGGGCGGCACGTACGGCACGGGCGGCAGCGCCACCGTCGCCGTCGAGGCCGACGACTTCCAGGCGCGCAACCTGACCATCTCCAACGACTTCGACGAGAAGGCCAACCAGTCGCTCGACGGGCACCAGGCCGTCGCCCTGCGGACCGCCGCCGACAAGGTGTTCCTGGACGGGATCATCGCCAGCGGGGACCAGGACACGCTGCTGCTCGACACCGCCGCCAAGGACAAGCTCGGGCGGGTCTACGTCAGCAATTCCTACGTCATCGGCAACGTCGACTTCATCTTCGGCCGGGCCACAGCCGTCGTCGACAAGTCCGTCATCACGCTGAAGAAGCGCTGGAACGGCACGTCGGCCGGATACATCGCCGCGCCCAGCACCGCGGCGAACCGCAAGGGCTTCCTGATCGCCAACTCCACGGTGAACGGCGATGTGTCGGCCGGGAGCTTCTACCTCGGCCGGCCCTGGCACGCCGGCGGGGACGCGTCCCTCGACCCGCAGACCACCGTCCGCAACACCGGTCTCAGCAACGCGATCAAGTCTGCCCCGTGGACCGACATGAGCGGGTTCTCCTGGAAGGACGACCGGTTCGCGGAGTACAAGAACTCCGGCGCGGGCGCGGGGTCGGCGAGCTCGGAGCGGCCGCATCTGACCGACGCGCAGGCCGCGAACCAGGAGGTCGCGGACTGGCTCGCGGGCTGGACGCCTTCGGCGTCCTGAAGGGCTCCCTTCCGGGTCCGGCTGACGAGCGGCGCCGGACCCGGAAGGGTCACCATCGTGATCCCGTGGGGGACTCTTACCGGTTCCTACTGCTTCCAGGCGTGGTGCAGCCGGTCCAGGCCGCTCTGGTTGTTCACCGTCAGGCTGAGGTTCGTGCCCGTGCCCTGGAGCGTGGTGAGCGAGTAGGTGTCACCGTTGCGCAGGCCGGGCCAGTAGACCGAGCCCAGGCCCAGTTCCCGGATCGTGTCGGTCGCGGCCTGGATGTACGCGATCTCGTTGGAGGTGCCCGCCGGGCCGTTGTAGTCCAGGCCGGTGGTCATGGAGGCGCCGAACTCGTCGAGGATCGTGCGTGAGGCGCAGTCGCCTATGCGGCTCTTGAAGTCGGCCTTCCACTGGTCGGGGCTGGTCCAGTCGGTGTGCCAGAAGCCGTAGTTGTGCAGGGCCAGGCGCGTGCCCTTCAGGCGCGGGTCGGCGCAGACCGGCTTGACGTCCTCGCTGTACTTGTAGCCGCCGATCAGGATCCGGTCGCGCGGCACGTCGCGGTGGGTGCTCACCCACTTCGCGGCGATGTCCGTCCACTCCTGGGCGGTGTAGCCGAACGGCTCGTTCATCGGCTCGAAGTACACCTTGGAGTCGCGGGCGTAGGCGGAGGTGATCCGCGCCCACATCCGGTTCCAGGAGGCCTGGTTGTCGATCTTGCCGTCCTTGGCGTTGTCGGCCTCCCAGTAGCCCAGGATGACCTTGAAGCCCTTGGCGGTGGCGGCGTCGATCGCGCCCCGGTACGACTTCCAGAACGGGCCGTTCACGGAGGTCGGGTTGACCGGGAGGCGGACGGTGTTGGCGCCCAGCTTGGAGAATCCGCCGATGATCGCCTTGGACTTGGCGTAGGTGGTGGCGTAGCTGTCGGCGGTGGACAGGCCCGAGGGCACGACCGCGTCATGGGCGTAGTTGTCGCGCGGGTCGGCCCAGTTGACGCCCTTGAAGTCGCTGACGGGCGGCGGGGTGGCGGGACGGTGGGCGGGAGAGGCGGCCGCGGGGGAGGCGAGCGCTCCACCGAATGCCGTGACGCAGGCCAGCAGCGCCCCCACGCAAGCTGTCCCGCGATGGTTCCTTTGAGACACGACATCCCCTTCTGAGCATGTGCGAAGGTGAGCGGCCCGCAGTCGGACCGCCCAGTGGAGCACGAAACTAGAAGGAGACTCGAACAGAGGTCAACACATCTGCACACAAAGTTTCAGCCACGAGGGGGCCGTCGAGGCGTTCAGGAAGACTTCTCCCCGTCCGAGGACGACGACGACATGTCCTCCAGGTTCTTGCGGGCCTTGTCCGAGAGCTGCTTCTTCCCGGCCAGCACCTCGCGGTAGTACTGCGCCCCTCCGACCTGGCCCATCGGGAAGTCCTGCTCGAACTCCTCCGCCTCGTGGTAAGGGTCGCCCTGCTTGGTCAGCGCACTGCGCATGGCCTTGCCGGCCCCCGGGAACCTGCGCTCCTCGGACTGGGTCATGATCCCGTAGAGCATGGTGGCGGCGCGCCGCTGCGTCGCGTCCATGCTGGCGAGGATCTCCTCGTCCAGTTCCGTGCCGCTGCGCGCGGCCTGCGCCACCAGCGGCAGGTGCTCGGCGTCGAGGGCCCTGACCAGTTCGTCGTAGGTGGTTCCGAGGCTCTCGCTCCCCGGGTGCTGGTGCTTCACGTTCGACGTGATGTACGGGCCGGCGCCTCGCCCCTTGTTCACCGTGTAGGCGCCGAAGGGGCTGTCGGCCTGACCGAGGGCGGGCGCCGCCTGCCCCCGCTTCTCCGCACGCTCGTTCGCCCTGCGCAACCGGCTCAGCCCGTCCATGGGCTTCTCCTCGGCCGGGCCCTCGCCGTTGTCGCCGCCCCGGGGCATGCGCTGCACGGCCACGAAGGCGGCGTTGCCGGCGCTGCCCTGGAGGGACCGGGCCGCGTCCGGGGTCATCCGCCCTCCGGCCGCCAGCCGGGCCGCCCGCGGGTCGGCCTCGTGCGGCCGCAGCGGGGGCCGGTGCGCGTGCCCGTCCCGCGCGTCCGCCTCCGATTCCTGGGACCGGCCCTGCCTACGCATCCGCATCACCCTCATCTCGGTCCGGTACGCCGCCATTGTCCGGGCGCCCCGGATCCCGGACAGCGGCCGCGAGGACAGACTTTCGGGCAAACCCGGCCGCTCGGGAGGCAGGGGCATGACTGAGCAGCTTGCGGGCGGGGGCGGTCTGAGCCGTTGCGGGCAGGGGGCGGCCCGAGCACCTCGCGGGTCGGACCCGGCCCCCTCGGGGAGTCACCGCCCGACCGTCAGCCCCGACCCCGACACCCGCACCCGGATGCCGTCCTTCTCCACCCGAACGTCCCGCAACCGCACGTTGCCCTGGTCCGGCTCGGGCAGTTCGAACGCCAGGGACAGCCGGTCGGCCAGGACCGGGCGGGTCAGGCCCGACAGGGAGTCGAGCAGGTTGGGGTCCAGGCCCAGACGGCGCATGACGTCGGGGTTCTCCAGGGCCAGGTCGATGAGGTTGAGGCCGGCGGCCTGGCGGGCGAAACGCGGGGAGCCGGTCAGCTCGGCGAGCTTGCCGTCGTCGGCCAGCGCCCCGCGCACGGTCGCCTCGGGCACGCCCATTCGCTGCACGATGGCCGGCACCGACAGCAGCGCCTTGGCCTTGCGAGTCTCCCGGGCGAGGTCGGCGGTGCCCTTGGGCGTCAGGTGCAGGCCCTCCGAGGGGCGGGTGCCGGGCCGGTAGGTGGCCAGATCGCCGATGTCCAAGCGCATCTTGCCGATCTCGGTGGCGATCCCCCGCTCGCCCTGCCGCTGGATCCGGGCCTCGGCGCGCAGCCGCAGGTTGTGCCCGGCGACCGGCAGGGTGCCGTTCGCCCGGACCCGGTCGCGGCCCTCGCCGGTGAACGTCACCTGGGAGGCGCCGAGTTCGCGGTTGAGGTCGGCGAAGGTGAGCTGGACGTCCCCGTCGAAGCGGGGGACGTGGGCGCCGCGCACGGAGGTGAGACCGTCGGCGTTCAGCGTCACGTCGTGGGCCGTGGCCGACACCTTGGCCAGGGAGACCCGGTCGGCGGCGACGTCCGGGACGGTCACCTTCACCGAGTCCAGCCGCTTGTCGGCGAGTTGGGTGAGGAAGGGGAAACCGCCGATCTCCACCTCGGGCGCCGCCGCCAGGTCGAGGCGGTCCTTGAGGGTGTCGGCGGCCCGGTGCTCGGCGTACAGCACGGCCCAGCGGTCGCCGAGCCCGGCGAACGAGGTGAGGACGACCAGGCCGACCACCGCCTTCACCGCGAGCGGCAAGCCAGCGAATCGATTCTTCCTGCGCCGCTTGCCGCCGCGGCGGTGGTCCGGCGGGGCCCAGGCGTCCTCGGCGCCCGCATCGCGTTCCTCCGTGAGGAACTCATCCAGAGGGGTCTCCTCCAGAGGCCCGTCATCGAGGGCGGCGAGCTCCTCGTACGGGTTCGGACGGGGATGCGCATCTAGGTGGTGGGGGGTACGCATCGATCCATCCGATCATGCGTACCTCCCCCACCCGCAACCTGAACCCCGGGTATGCGACCTACTTCACGATGGTGATGCGGTCCGCCTTCGGCGGGGCGATCGGGTTCGACGCCGAGGAGTTGGCCGTCAGGTACTGCTCCAGAGCGGTCAGGTCGTCGCTGCCGACCACGTCGTTCGTGCCCTGGCCGAGGGTCGGGAAGCCGTCGCCGCCGCCCGCGAGGAAGCTGTTCGTCGCGACGCGGTAGGTGGCCGCCGGGTCGATGGCCGCGCCGTTCAGCCTGATGCTGTCCGTGACCACCCGGTCGGCGCCGGACTTGGTGAGGTCCAGCGTGTAGGTCAGGCCGGACGAGACCTGGAGGACCTTCGGGGCCGCCGCGTTCGGGCCGGACACCTGCTCCTTGAGCGCCTGGATGACCTGCGCGCCCGTGAAGTCCTGGAGGTTCACCGTGTTCGCGAACGGCTGGACCGTGAAGCCCTCGGCGTAGGTGACGACGCCGTCGCCCTCACCGGCCTTGGCCGCGTAGGTCAGCGGGGCGCGGATACCGCCCGGGTTCATCAGCGCCAGGTCGGTCTCCGGGTCGAGCTGCTTGCCGTGGGCGAGCTGCGCGTCGGCGATGAGGTCGCCGAGCGGGGACTCGCTGCCGGTGTTGCCGATGTCGCCGGAGATGTAGCCGATCGGCTTGTTGCCGATGGGCGCGGCCAGGGTGTTCCACTTGCTGATCAGCTCGGTCATGTCGGGCGCCTTGGGGACGTCCCGGGTGACCACGCGGTTCGCGGACTTGACCGCCGTACGGGCGATGTCGCCGGTCCTGCGGTCGTAGGTCAGCGTGGTGTCGGTGTAGAGACGGCCGAAGGACGCGGCCGAGGTGACCATGCGGGGCTTGCCCGCCGGGTCGGCGATGCTGCACACGTACGCGTTGTGGGTGTGGCCGGTGACAAGCGCGTCCACCTGCGGCGTGACGTTCTTGGCGATGTCGACGATCGGGCCGGAGATGCCGTCGCCCGCGCCCGGGGAGTCACAGTCGTAGTTGTACGACGTCGACGCCGGGAAGCCGCCCTCGTGGAGAAGCGCGACGATCGACTTCACGCCCTGCTTCTGCAGCACCTTGGCGTACTTGTTGATCGTCTCGACCTCGTCCTTGAAGGACAGGCCCTTGACGCCCTCGGCGGAGACGATGTCCGGGGTGCCCTCCAGAGTCACGCCGATGAAACCGACCTTGACGCCGTTCTTCTTCCACACCCAGTAGGGCTTGAGGATCGGCTTCTTCGTCTTCTCGTCGAGGACGTTGGCGGCCAGGTAGGGGAAGTCGGCGCCCTTGAACTTCTTGTCCGCGTAGCAGCCGTCCTTCGGGTGGCAGCCGCCGTTCTGCAGACGGGCCAGCTCCTTGGCGCCCTCGTCGAACTCGTGGTTGCCGACGGAGGTGACGTCGAGGTCGAGCTTGTTCAGCGCCTCGATGGTCGGCTCGTCGTGGAACAGCCCCGAGATCAGCGGGGAGGCGCCGACCATGTCGCCGCCGGCCGCCGTGATGGAGTACTTCTCGCCCTTGCGGGCCTGCCGCAGATGCGTGGCGAGGTACTCGACACCACCGGCGTCGATGGTCTTCGTCGTGCCGTCGGGCTGCGTCTCGGTGACCCGGCCGGAGGAACCGGCGGGCGGCTCCAGGTTGCCGTGCAGGTCGTTGAACGACAGCAGTTGCACGTCCTGGTAGCGGCCGTGCCCGTGCCCGCCCTTGCGGTGCTCCTCGCCGGCGCTGGCCGAACCGGGCAGCGCCGCGGCGGCCAGCGCGCCGACGGTGACGACACCGGCGGTGAGAGCGACGAAACGGTTCGTACGACGTCTGCGGCGCTCCTGGTGCGCCGAAGCCGGTGAAGTGGCTGGCATACGCCCCCCTGTGGGTCTGCTGTCGGTTCTGTTCGGACGGTGTTGCCGTCCGGCGCAGCCTAGAGTCAACGCGCGTAGCGCGACAGGTGTTTCGTGGTTACATCCTGGTTGCTTCTTTGCCGCCGATTTGCCGGTGGCGCCCCGTACCCTCGTACGCATGACCAGCGACGACACCGTACGGCCCGGACGCCCCCGCTCGATCGAGACCCTTGCCGCGCTCTCCGCCGAGCAGACCGAGGCCGTACTCGGACTGCTCGACGAGGCGGCCGGGACCGACGGGCAGCAGGCGGTGTCCGAACAGGGCCGGTTGCAGTTGCGCGGCGGGGAGCGGGAGGGCGTGTCCCATCTGCTGCTGACCGCCGGCGGGGAACTTGTCGGTTATGCCCAGCTGGAGGACACGGACCTGGTGGAGCCGCCGGCCGCCGAGCTGGTCGTGCACCCCGGGCACCGCGGGCACGGGCACGGGCGGGCGCTCGGCTCGGCGCTGCTGGCGGCCTCAGGCAAGCGGCTGCGGGTGTGGGCGCACGGCGGGCACTCCGCCGCCCGGCATCTCGCACAGGTCCTCGGCCTGACCCTCTTCCGTGAACTGCGCCAGATGCGGCGGTCGTTGACCGACTTCGACGCACCCGAGCCGGTGCTCCCCGAGGGCGTCACGGTCCGCGCCTTCGTCCCCGGCAAGGACGACGCGGCCTGGCTCGCGGTGAACGCCGCCGCCTTCGCCCACCACCCCGAGCAGGGTTCCCTCACCCAGCGCGACCTCGACGACCGCAAGGCCGAGCCGTGGTTCGACCCCGAGGGGTTCTTCCTCGCCTTCCGCGGCGACGAACTCGTGGGCTTCCACTGGACGAAGGTGCACGCCGAGGAGGGCCTGGGCGAGGTCTACGTCCTCGGCGTCGGCCCCGGCGCGCAGGGCGGCGGCCTCGGCAAGTCCCTGACCACGATCGGGCTGCGGCACCTCGCGGGACGCGGGCTGCCCACGGCGATGCTGTACGTCGACGCCGACAACAAGGCGGCGGTGTCGGTGTACGAGCGGCTGGGGTTCGTCACGCACGAGGTGGATCTGATGTACCGGACGGAGACCTGACGGCTCCGGGCGAGGCCGGGACCGGTCAGCCGGCGGATCAGTGCGCGGTGAGTCCGCCGTCGACGACGAACTCCGCCCCGGTGACGAACGAGGACTCGTCGCCGGCCAGGAACAGCATCGTGGGTGCGATCTCCTCGGGGCGGCCGGCCCGCCGCATCGGGGTCCGCGCGATATCGGGCTGCTGATCCCCCTCCGCGTCGAGGATCTCCTGGATCATCGGGGTTGCGATGACGCCCGGGTGCACGGAGTTCACGCGGACACCCCGAGTCGCGTACTCCACTGCGGCGGTCTTGGTGAGCAGGCGTACCGCGCCCTTGGACGCCTGGTACGCGGCGGCGGCCCCGCTGCCGATCAGCCCCAGGACGGACGAGGTATTGATCACCGAGCCGTTGCCGCCGGCGCGCAGCAACGGCATGGCCGCCTTCATGCCCAGCCAGGTCCCTGTCTGGTTGACCGCGATCACCCGGTCCCACGCCTGACGATCGGTGCCTTCGACACCGGGCCAGTCCACGACGCCCGCGATGTTCACCAGTACGTCCAGCCGCCCGAAGTGCTGCTCGACCTGGGCGATGGCCTCGCCCCACTGCTGTTGCGAGGACACGTCCAGACCGATGCCCACGGCCTCGGCGCCGCCGCTGCGCAGCCGTGCCGCGAGGTCCGCCGCGGCCTCGGCGGCAACGTCGGTGACCAGGAGCCGCGCTCCTTCGCGGGCGAACAACTCCGCGGTGGCCCGGCCGATGCCCCCTGTCGCGCCGGTGATCAGCGCTGTCCTTCCTGCCAGTCGTCCCGTCATGGCGGTGCTCATCTCGCTCATCTCGCGTCCCTGTCTCGTGTGCTGGTGTGTCGCGCGTACTGGGGTGTGTCGTCTGCTGGTTCAGAGCGCGGTGAAGCCGCCGTCCGCGGCGACCACGGCTCCCGTGACGAAGCTCGAGCGCGGTGACGCGAGGAAGCACAGGACCTCGGCGATCTCCGCGGGTTGTGCCACCCGTCCCAAGGGCTGCGCGCCGGCGAAGGAAGCCAGGTACGCCCGGCTGTCGGAGCGGAACGTGTCCAGGAAATCGGTCTCGACGACGCCCGCGGCGACGAGGTTGGCGCGGATGCCCAGCGGCCCGCCCTCGACGGCGAGCACCTTGGTCAGCTGGGCCAGAGCGCCCTTGGACGCGCTGTAGGCGGCGCCTTCGGGCAAGGCGACCGTGCACGTGTAGGAGCCGGTGCCGACGATGGCTCCGCCGCCCCGGACCTTCATGGCCCGGAAGGCTTCGCGGGCGAAGAAGAAGGACCCGCGGGCGTTGACCGCCATCACCGCGTCCCAGTCCTCGGCGGTGGTGTCGGTGACGGGCTTGTTCAGGGTGATCCCGGCGTTGTTCACGAGGATGTCCAGCCCGCCGAAGGCGTCCACGGCGGTCCGCACGGCCTGGACGGCGGTCTCCTCACGCGTCACGTCGCCGGTCACCGCCAGGACACCGGGAAACGCTTCCGGCAGGCTCTCGGTCTCGGGACGCACGTCGACGGCGACGACATGGGCGCCGCGCTCGTGCAGCAGCGCCACCGTCTCCCTGCCCACGCCCCGTGCGCTCCCGGTGACGAGAGCGACCTTCCCGGCGAATTCGGCGGTCTGGCCGTCGCCGTCGGCGGTCCCGGTCATGGCGGGCTCCTCTCCTCGGTTCCTTCGATCAGCGCGCTTCTTCGCGTCTGTCGTTCTCCACCGAGACTGGGCGGGTCAAGGGCCATCGCCCAGGCCGCACGCTGCCTGGGTGCGGCACACCCAGGCAGCGCCAGGACCTCACCCCTAGCCTGGACGCATGGCTGACAACCACCTGGGCGACTTCCTCCGCGCACGCCGCGCCGATCAGCGGCCGGAGGACGTCGGCATGGCGAGCTACGGGACTCGCAGGGTCGCCGGACTGCGCCGTGAGGAGGTCGCCGTCCTGGCCGGAGTGAACGCCGACTACTACACGCGCCTGGAGCAGGGTCGCGAGCGCAACCCCTCACCCCAGGTGCTCGACGCCCTCAGCCGCGCGCTGCGGCTCGACGCGGATGCCCGCGCGCACCTGTACCGGCTCGCCGGAGCCGCTCCGGGCGATCAGGTCGCCGTACACACCGCCGACTCGGTCAACCCCGCGCTGCGCCAGCTGATGGACGGCTACCCGCACACCCCCGCCTTCGTCCTCGACCGGGCCCTCGACATCCTCGCCACCAACGCCCTGGCCGACGCCCTCTACGCGCCGTTCGACCCGGCGGACAACCTGGCGCGTATGACGTTCCTCGACCCCGCGGGCCGGCACTTCTACACGGACTGGGACCGGGCAGCCCAGGCCGCCGTCGCCAACCTGCGCCACGCGGCGGGCTTCGACCCGGACGACCCCCGGCTCCGGGCATCGGTCCGCACCCTCACCGAGCACAGCACGGAATTCACCCGCCTGTGGAACGCCCACACCGTGCGCGGCAAGACCCGGGACGCCAAGCACCTCCTCCACCCGGACGTAGGCGCCCTCACCCTTACCTACCAGGCGTTCGATGTACGGGACGCGCCCGGCCAGCAGCTCGTCATCTATCACGCCGAGCCGGGCAGCCCCAGCGCCCAGGCCCTGGGCCTCCTCGGCTCCCTCCACGCCACCCGGCGCCCGTCCCGGCCCCGCACCCAGGGGCGGGGCTGACCTCCGCTCACCCGCCAGGCTCGGCCCACGACGGACGCCAGGTCTCGCCCTCGGACAACCGCGGACGGGTGGCCAGGAGGTGGTCGCGGAGGGCGGCGAGGCCGGGATGTGGGTTGTCCGTGCGCCAGAGGAGGGAGTGCGGGTAGACCGGGGTCGGGTGACGCAGCGGGATGAGACGCAGGTCGTGGTCGGTCGGCCAGACGAGTGGGGTTCGCTCGCTGAGGAAGGTCGCCAGGGACGGAGAGCTCGCGATGGTGTCGAGGAGGGCTTCGATGCCGAAGTTGGGGCCGATGGTGTCGATGGTCGGGCCGAAGGTCGCGGCGAGTTCGTCGTAGTACGCGGCCCACTCCGTGCCGGGGGCGTTGCCGGGCATCCAGATCCGGTGCCCGGCCAGTTGCGCGGGTGTCACCGAGGCGGCGCGGGCGAACTCGTGGCCCGGGCCGACGCACAGGCGCATCGGCTCGTCCAGGACCGGGACGGCCTCGATACCGTCGGGGAGCCGGTGCCCGGGCATGGTGACGGCACGGAACGTGGCGTCGACGGCCCCGTCCCGCACGGCGGCCACCGCCTTGTCGGCGGCGCCGAACAGCGTGACGACGTCCAGGGCGATCTCCGGATGCGCCCGGTGGAAGTCCCGTACCAGTCCGGCCGTGGCGACCCGGCGCCCCACGACGTCCACGCGTAGCGCACGGTCCCCTGGACGCACGGCGGCCACCGCCCGCTCCTCGGCCTGGAGCAGGGCCCGGGCGTGCGGCAGGAGCGCCTGCCCGTCGATGGTCAGCTCCGCTCCCCGTGCCGTACGGACGAGCAGCCGCACCCCGAGGTCCTTCTCCAGCGCGGCGATCCGCTTGGAGACGGCCTGCTGAGTGACGGCCAGATCCACGGCGGCCTTCTGAAACTGCCCGGAGCCGGCGATCGCGACGAATGCCCGTACGGCTTTGAGGTCCACGTCGACAGCCTAGTCACACAACAAGAGGTTGTTCAGCGTACGCGTGTCGGTTGTTTGATCCCGGGGTGACGGGTTCGTTTTGATGAGTAGCCGCCTTCCGGGAAAGCGGCACCTACAACTATCAGTTGTATCAGAGTTGGCCCCGTCCTCGGAGGTGCGCGCCATATGCCGGACTCTTTCGTCCACCTGCACAACCACACCGAGTACTCGATGCTCGACGGTGCGCAGAAGCTGAGGCCGTTGTTCGCCGAGGTGGCCCGGCAGGGTATGCCCGCGATCGCGATGAGCGACCACGGAAACATGTTCGGGGCCTACGAGTTCGCGCAGACCGCCAAGGGCTTCGAGACGGTGAAGCCCGTCATCGGTATCGAGGCGTACGTGGCGCCCTCCTCCCGGTTCGCCCGCAGGCAGGAGTTCTGGAAGCCGGGCGGCCGCCGGGCCGTCGGGGAGGACGGCGAGGGCTCGAAGGACGTGTCGGGCGGCGGCCGTTTCACGCACATGACCATGTGGGCGTACGACGCCCGGGGGCTGCGGAACCTGTTCCGGCTCAGCACACAGGCCAGTTACGAGGGCCAGTTCCCGGCCGGGAAGCCGCGTATGGACCGTGAGCTGATCGCCGAGCGGCCGGACGGCATCATCGCCACCACCGGCTGCCCCTCCGGCGAGGTCCAGACCCGGCTGCGGCTCGGGCAGTACGCCGAGGCCAGGGCCGCCGCCGGCGCCTTCCAGGAGATCTTCGGCCGGGAGAACTACTTCCTGGAACTGATGGACCACGGCCTGGCCATCGAACGCGACGTCAGGGACGGACTCCTGCGCCTGGCCAAGGACCTGGACCTGCCCCTCCTCGCCACCAACGACGCCCACTACGTCACCGAGGACCAGGCCGACGCCCACGACAACCTGCTGTGCATCGGCGTCGGCAAGAACAAGGACGACCCGCGCCGCTTCCGCTTCAGCGGATCCGGCTACTACCTGAAACCGGCCGCCGAGATGCGCGCCCTGTTCGCCGACCTGCCCGAGGCCTGCGACAACACGCTGCTGGTCGCCGAGCGCGTCGAGTCGTACGACGAGGTCTTCGACCATGTCGACGAGATGCCGCGCTTCCCGGACGTGCCCGAGGGCGAGACGCAGGAGTCATGGCTGCGGAAGGAGGTCCTCAGGGGCCTGGCCCTGCGCTACGGGGATCCGGTGCCGCCGCGTGTCCTGGAGCGGTTCGAGACCGAGATGTCGGTCATCGGGCCGATGGGCTTCAGCTCGTACTTCCTGGTCGTGGCGGACATCTGCCGGTACGCCCGCGCGAACGGCGTCCCGCTCGGCCCGGGCCGCGGCTCGGCCACCGGGTCCCTCGTCGCCTACGCCACCCGCATCACCGAACTGTGCCCGCTGGCGCACGGGCTGCTCTTCGAACGGTTCCTGAACCCCGAGCGCATCAACCCGCCCGACGTCGACCTCGACTTCGACGACCGGCAGCGCGACCGGATGGTCCGCTACGTCATCGACAAGTACGGCGACGAGTACACGGCCCTCGTGAACACCTTCGGCCGGATCAAGGCGAAGAACGCCATCAAGGACTCGGCGCGCATCCTGGGCTATCCCTTCGCCCACGGCGAGCGGATCACCAAGGCGCTCCCGCCCGACCAGAACGGCGCGTCCGCCCCGCTGGACGCGATCTTCGACACCTCCCACCCGCGCTACCCGGAAACCGGTGAGATCCGGCGGCTGTACGACGGCGAGCCGGATGTGCGGCGGGTGATCGACACGGCCCGTGGGGTGGAGGGCCTGACGCGCGGCACCGGTGTGCACGCCGCCGCGGTGATCCTCTCCAAGACCCGGCTCACCGACCGGATCCCGCTGCACCTGCGGGCCTCCGACGGTGCGCGCATCACCGGTTTCGACTACCCGTCGTGCGAGGCGATGGGCCTGGTGAAGATGGACTTCCTGGGGCTGCGGAACCTGGGCGTCATCGACCAGGCCATCGGACACGTCCGGGAGAACCGGGGCATCCGGCTGGCCACCGTCGATCCCGGGGACGGCGACCCGGGCACCGTCGTCATCCCCCTGGACGACGCCCGGACCTACCGGCTGCTGGCCGAGGCCAACACCCTCGGCGTCTTCCAGCTCGACAGCGGCGGCATGCGCGCCCTGCTCAAGCTGATGGCGCCCACCCGCTTCGAGGACATCGCCGCGGCCAACGCCCTGTACCGGCCCGGCCCGATGGCCGCCAACGCGCACACCAACTACGCCCTGCGCCAGAACGGCAAACAGGCCCCGGCCCCGATCCACCCGGAGCTCAAGGAGGCCCTCGACCCGATCCTCGGCTCCACCCACCACCTCCTCGTCTACCAGGAGCAGATCATGGCCATCGCCCGGCAACTCGCCGGCTACACCCTGGGCGGCGCGGACATGCTGCGCCGGGCGATGGGCAAGAAGAAGCCGGAGGTGCTCGCCGCCGAGTGGGAGAAGTTCCACGGCGGCATGCGGGCGAACGGCTACTCCGACGAGGCGGTCCAGGCCCTCTGGGACGTGATGCTGCCGTTCTCCGGCTACGCCTTCAACAAGTCCCACACCGCCGGGTACGGCCTCGTCTCCTACTGGACCGCCTACCTCAAGGCCAACCACCCCGCCGAGTACATGGCCGCTCTGCTCACCTCGGTCGGCGACGACAAGGACAAGGCCGCCCTCTACCTCGCCGACGCACGTGCCAACGGCGTCCGTGTGCTGCCGCCCGACGTGAACGAGTCGGTCGCCGAGTTCGCCGCGGTCGGGGACGACGTACGGTTCGGCCTGCGGTCCGTGCGCAACGTCGGCGACGGCGTCATCGAGGCCGTCATCGACGCCCGCCGCGGCAACGGGCGGTTCACGTCCTTCTCCGACTTCCTGCACAAGGCCGGCCTTCCCGCGCTGAACAAGCGGGCCGTGGAGTCCCTGGTCAAGGCGGGCGCCTTCGACTCGCTCGGGCACTCCCGCAAGGGGCTGGCCGCCGTGCACGAGGCCGCCGTCGACGCGGTGATCCCGGTGAAGAAGGCGGCGAGTTTCGGCCAGGACGACCTGTTCACCTCAATGGACGGAGCCGGGACGGACGGCGACGGCCCGGCCTTCGGGCTGGACTTCCCCGTCGACGAGGAGGAGTGGCCACGCCGCCAACTGCTGGCGATCGAACGGGAGATGCTGGGCCTCTACGTCTCCGCACACCCCCTCGACGGAGCCGAGCGGATCCTCGCCTCCGCCCGGGACTGCTCCATCGCCGAGCTCCTCGCCTCCGGCCGCACCTCCGGGGAGGTACGGCTGTCGGGGCTGATCACCGGGGTCCAGCGCAAGGTGACCAAGCAGGGCAACGCCTGGGCCGTCGTCCACCTCACGGACCGGGACGCCGGTATCGAGGTGCTGTTCTTCCCCGCGGCCTATCAGTTGGTCCAGCACGCGCTCACCGAGGACGACGTCGTCTCCGTACGCGGCAGGATCGAGGACCGCGACGGCACCCTGAGCCTCTTCGGCCGGGAACTCGCCGTCCTGGACGTGTCCCCGGCCGAGCACGGCGGCAGGCCCCCGGTCCATCTCGCCCTGCCCGCGCACCGGGTCACCCGGCAGGCCGTGGGCGAACTGAAACGGATCCTCACCGACCACCCGGGCGAAACCCCGGTCCGCCTCCGGATCCTCGGCACCCGCAAGACGACCGTCTACGCGCTCCAGACCACGGTGAACCCCACCACCGTCGCCTCGGACGTGAAGGGCACGTTCGGGGCGGACGCCTGGGTGGGCCTCGCGTGATGCCCCTGGTCTGCGCCCGCTGCGCGGCCCCGGCTCTGCTGGCCGCCCGCTACCCGCACACCTGGCACAACGGCTCCGGCGAACGGGTCGAGGGCCTCAAGGAGTCGGTACTGTGCGGGACCTGCGACACGGACGACCCAGCGGCGGCCGCGCTGCTGACCCTGCTCACCGAGGACGGCCCGCAGCCCCCGACCCGCCTCACGGACGCCGTCGACGACTGGCTGGCCACCGTCAGCCACCGCACCCCCGACCCCGCCGCCCTCGACGCCGAGGAGTCCCGCTGGCGGTCCGGCGACCTGTAGGCCCGCCCCAGCCCGGCGGGCACCGTGCCGCCAGGAACCGCACCCACCCCGAAGAGAACAACACCCCGCCGGCTTGCCCAGCTGCGGGCAGTCGTGCCGCCAAGGGCGGCACGGGTGGGCGCAGGCGGCACCCGGCCATGCCGGGCCGCGCACCCACCCCGCCCCGGCACCGACGCGCCGGGCCGGTCACCCGCAGGGCCCGTCACCGCCCCGGCACCACCCGCCCCGACCACCGCCGCGCAACGGCTCCACCGCCGCCCGCACGCCCCCAACCACCGCGCCGGCCAACACCACCGCCACCGATCATGCGCCGCCGCCCACGGCGAGACGTGTGCGAACGGCATCTGAACATCCGGGCGTGCCCTCCCACCCCCCGGGGGCAGGTGGACGCGCGGCCCGCCCTATGAGGACGCTCCGGGGCGTACGGCGTCACCGGGAACCGTCCACCCACCCGTCCACAGCCTGTGGGCAGCCGCCCCCCTCAGCCGGCCCTGTGGACGCCCGCGAGCCGCCCCCCGCTATCCCGCACGTCATGTCTCCGTAACCAGTGATTCAGACGAGCTTGCGAAGCTCGGCCAATGAATCCCGCCGTGCCAGAGCCTTCCCCGCCCCGTGAGGGTCCCGAGGGAAACGGGAGCACTCATGTGACACCCCCGCTCCCGCCCGCGCTGTCCGACGCGCCCGTGATGCTCGCGGCGCGGAAGAATGGGTCCATGAGCCAGCCGAACACCCAGGCACAGGTCCAGCACGCGCAGCCCTCCGTGGGCTCCATCGCCGCGCACCGCCCGCACACGGTGGCGGCAGCCGTCTCCGATCTGGAACCGGACATCGACGCCGACCTCGACGCCTACGAGGAGTCGCCGTACGACGGGCCGCAACTGCCGCAGGGCCGTTTCCTCGACCGGGAGCGCAGTTGGCTCGCGTTCAACGAGCGTGTGCTGGAACTCGCCGAGGACCCGAACACGCCCCTGCTGGAGCGGGCCAACTTCCTCGCGATCTTCGCCAGCAACCTGGACGAGTTCTTCATGGTCAGGGTGGCCGGTCTGAAGCGCCGTATCGCCACCGGCGTGGCCACCCGCTCCGCCTCCGGCCTCCAGCCCCGCGAGGTGCTGGAGATGATCTGGGCCCGCTCGCGCGAGCTCATGGCCCGGCACGCCGCCTGCTACCACGAGGACGTCGCCCCCGCACTCGCGGAGGAGGGCATCCACCTGGTCCGCTGGAGCGAGCTCCAGGAGAAGGAGCAGGCCCGCCTGTTCACCCTGTTCCGGCACCAGATCTTCCCCGTGCTGACCCCGCTGGCGGTCGACCCGGCGCACCCCTTCCCGTACATCTCCGGCCTGTCCCTGAACCTGGCCGTCGTCGTACGGAACCCGGTCACGGGCCACAAGCACTTCGCCCGGGTGAAGGTGCCGCCACTGCTGACCCGCTTCCTGGAGAGCTCCCCGGGCCGCTACGTCCCCATCGAGGACGTCATCGCCGCCCACCTGGAGGAGCTCTTCCCGGGCATGGAGGTCCTGGAGCACCACGCCTTCCGCCTCACCCGCAACGAGGACCTGGAGGTCGAGGAGGACGACGCGGAGAACCTTCTCCAGGCCCTGGAGAAGGAGCTCATGCGGCGCCGCTTCGGGCCGCCGGTGCGCCTGGAGGTCGAGGAGTCCATCGACCGCGAGGTCCTGGACCTGCTGGTGCGCGAGCTGAAGATCAGCGAGGCCGAGGTGTATCCGCTGCCCGGCCCCCTGGACCTCACGGGTCTGTTCCGCATCGCGTCCCTGGACCGGCCGGAGCTGAAGTACCGCAAGTTCGTCGCCGGCACCCACCGCGACCTCGCCGAGGTCGAGTCGGCGTCCGCGCCGGACATCTTCGCCGCGCTGCGCGAGCGGGACGTGCTGCTGCACCACCCGTACGACTCGTTCTCCACCTCCGTCCAGGCCTTCCTGGAGCAGGCGGCGGGCGACCCGGACGTCCTCGCGATCAAGCAGACCCTGTACCGGACCTCCGGCGACTCCCCGATAGTCGACGCGCTCATCGAGGCCGCCGAGTCCGGCAAGCAGGTCCTGGTCCTGGTCGAGATCAAGGCCCGCTTCGACGAGCACGCCAACATCAAGTGGGCGCGCAAGCTGGAGGAGGCCGGCTGCCACGTGGTCTACGGCCTGGTCGGCCTGAAGACCCACTGCAAGCTGTCGCTGGTGGTCCGCCAGGAGGGCGAGACGCTCCGCCGTTACAGCCACGTCGGCACCGGCAACTACCACCCGAAGACGGCCCGCCTCTACGAGGACCTCGGCCTGCTCACGGCCGACCCGCAGGTCGGCGCCGACCTCTCGGACCTCTTCAACCGCCTCTCCGGCTACTCGCGCCGGGAGACCTACCGCCGTCTCCTGGTCGCCCCCAAGTCGCTGCGCGACGGCCTGGTCTCGCGGATCGCCAAGGAGGTCCAGCACCACCGTGCCGGGCGCCCCGCGCACGTCCGCATCAAGGTCAACTCGATGGTCGACGAGGCCCTCATCGACGCCTGCTACCGCGCGTCCCAGGCGGGCGTGCCGGTGGACATCTGGGTGCGCGGCATCTGCGCGGTGCGCCCGGGCGTGGCCGGCCTCTCGGAGAACATCCGGGTCCGCTCGATCCTCGGCCGCTTCCTGGAGCACTCCCGGGTGTTCGGCTTCGGCAACGGCGGCGAGCCCGAGGTGTGGATCGGCAGCGCCGACATGATGCACCGCAACCTCGACCGCCGGATAGAGGCCCTGGTCCGGGTCACCGACCCGGCCCACCGGGCAGCCCTGAACCGGCTGCTGGAGACCGGCATGTCCGACTCCACCGCCTCCTGGCACCTCGGCCCGGACGGCGACTGGACCCGGCATGCGACCGACGCGGACGGACAGCCCCTGCGCAACGTCCAGGAGATGCTCATAGACGCCCGGAGGCGCCGGCGTGGCACAGCAACACCTTGACCCGACGGATCCCCGATCCAGGCCCGCCGGGGCCGTCCCCACCGGTGACGCCCTCGCGGGCTATCTGCGGGCCCAGGCCACGGAGTTCCTCCGAGCGCTGCGCCTGCACCGGGAGACGGGGTCGGGGGCGAACAGCTCGGAGGGGTCCGCCGAGGCGGCCCGCGCCCTGCGCCGCTCGGCCCGGCGCATCAGCGCCGGCCTGCACACGTTCCAGTCCCTCCTCGACTCGGACTGGTGCGAGGCGATGCGCCCCGAACTGGCCTGGGTGTCGGGGACGTTGGCGATGGAGCACGCGTACACGGCCCGTCTGGAGCGCCTGCTGACGGCGCTGCACCGGCTGTCGGGGTCGACGGCGCTGCCGGGGCAGACGGCCGGCGCCGGCGCCGCCGGCCGCGCGGACGCTCCGGCGGGCACGCGCGCCGACTCGGCCGCGGGTGGTCGTGCCGCCCCGGCCGCATCCGTCCCGCCGCGAGCGGCATCCCGCGACGCCGGGCTGCGCAATCCGGCGGCCGCGGCACCGGAGCGCGGCAACCTCACGGTCGGAGCGGCGAAGGCGGGCGCCCTGCTGGACCGCCAGCTGACCCTCGCCCGTACCCGGGCCCACTCCACGGCCTTGCAGGCCCTGGGCAGCAGCCGTTTCCACGCCGTCGCGGACAAGGTCGCCGTTCTGGCCAGCGAGGTCCCGCTCACCAGGGCCGCCGGCAGCGCCGACCTGCGCCCTCTCGCCGCCGCAGCCCAGGACCGGCTGGCCGACGCCGTGACCGCCCTCCCCCTCGTCACCGCGGGAAGCCCGTACAACGCCGCGGCCCTCGTCCACGGCCTGTCCCCGGACACGGTCCCGCACCCGCAGGACGCCCCGTGGCACCAGGTCCGCCTGCTGCTGCGCCTGCACCGCTACGCGCGCGAGGCCGTCAGCGGCCCCAAGGGCAACGCCGTGGTCGACCTGCGCCTGCTCTCCGCGGGCCGGGCCCTGAACCGGCACCGGGACGCCTCGGAGGCGGCGGCAGCGGCGGCCCAGGCGGCCCGCACCCCGCGCATCACCCCGGCCACGGCGTACGCCCTCGGCGTGCTCCACGCCGACCAGCGGCACGAGGTGGAGGCGGCGCGCTTCGCGTTCCAGCAGTGCTGGCAGAAGGAGACCGTCCGCACGTCATGACCGGCCGGCCGGGCAGGTCCGGCCACGGCACCAGGAGGCGGTGAAACCCGGTGAGCACCCCCAAGGACACCACCGTTCAGGCGGCGGGCTGCGTCCTGTGGCGCCACTCCCCCACCACCGGCGAGCCCGAGCTCTGCCTCGTGCACCGGCCGAAATACGACGACTGGTCGTGGCCGAAGGGGAAACTGAAGCGCGGCGAGGCGGCACTCGACGGAGCGCTGCGCGAGGTGGCGGAGGAGACGGGCTGCCGGGCCGAGCCCGGGCCCGAGCTGTCGACCCTGCGCTATGCGGCGGGCGGCCGCCCGAAGCAGGTCCGCTACTGGGCGGCCGAGGCCGTGTCCTGCGCGTTCTCCCCGACGGACGAGGTGGACCGGGTCCTGTGGCTGACTCCCGCCGCCGCCCGCGACCGTCTCACCCAGCCCCACGACCGGCCGCTGGTCGACGAGCTGCTCGCCGTTCTGCACCTCCCGCGGACGGCCCGCTGACCGGACGGTCCCCATTCGTCCGCAAAAGCGGAATGCCGAGATGCTCTCCCCGTGAGCATTCCGTGACCTCACCAGGCCTTAGGCAGGGGTTCACCCCTCGTTCATGTGCGGCCATCGGCGCCTTCACCTGTTCTGCCTAATTTCAGCCTTACCGACGCGAGCCGCGCCTGCCGAGTGCGACCGCGTCCGCGTCACTCAGACTTCGCACGCCGCCGATCAGGACGGCGGCTCCTGGAAGGAACTCAAGTGAAGCTTCAGCGCATGAACCGGCGGGCCCTCGCTCTCGGTGCTCTCGCCGTCTCCGGCGCCCTGGCCCTCACGGCGTGCGGCTCCGACGACACCGGCAACAGCAACGGCGGCGGCTCGTCCAACGCCGCCGCGCCGAGCAACGTCAAGTGCGACGACGCCAAGGGCCAGCTGCTGGCGGACGGGTCGTCCGCGCAGAAGAACGCGATCGACGCCTGGGTGAAGCAGTTCACCTCCGCCTGCCAGGGCCTCCAGATCAACTACAAGGGCGGCGGCTCCGGCGCCGGTGTCACCGCGTTCACCCAGGGCCAGGTCGCCTTCGCCGGCTCCGACTCCGCGCTGAAGCCCGACGAGGTCACCGCCTCCAAGAAGGTCTGCACCGGCGGCCAGGGCATCGACCTGCCGATGGTCGGCGGCCCGATCGCGGTCGGCTACAACGTCAACGGCGTGGACAACCTCGTCCTCGACGCCCCGACCCTGGCGAAGATCTTCAACGGCAAGATCACCAACTGGAACGACGCGGCGATCAAGAAGCTGAACCCCGACGCGAAGCTTCCGGACCTCAAGATCCAGGCGTTCCACCGCTCGGACGACTCCGGCACCACGGACAACTTCACCAAGTACCTGATCGCCACCGCCAAGAGCGACTGGCCCTACGACGGCGGCAAGACCTGGCAGGCCAAGGGCGGCCAGTCGGCCTCCGGCTCCTCCGGCGTCGCCCAGCAGGTGAAGCAGACCAACGGCGCCATCGGCTACTTCGAGCTGTCGTACGCCAAGGACGGCCTGAAGACGGTCGACCTCGACACGGGCGCCGCCCAGCCGGTCAAGGCCACCGTCGAGAACGCCACCAAGGCGATCTCCGAGGCCAAGGTCGTCGGCACGGGCAAGGACCTCTCCCTGGAGCTGAACTACGGCACCAAGGCCGAGGGCGCCTACCCGATGGTCCTCGTCACCTACGAGATCGTCTGCGACAAGGGCAACAAGTCCGACACCCTGCCCGGCACCAAGGCGTTCCTGCGCTTCATCGCCTCCGAGGACGGCCAGAAGATCCTCTCGGAGAACGACTACGCGCCGATCCCCGCCGACATCATCTCCCAGGTCCGCACCACCATCGAGGGCCTGAGCTGACCCGAGTGCGGCCCGGCCCCCTCCCCGGGACCGGGCCGCACCGTCCGGTGCACCGCCGCCAGTGGCCGTACCCCGCGTACGGCTCCGCAGACCGGAGAACCCGATGGGCACACCCACACAGATAACCGACGCGCCTCCGCCCGCTCAGCAGCCGACCGTCGACAAGCGCGCCGCGCGCGGGGCCACCCGGCCCGGAGACCGGATCTTCCTCGGTCTCTCCCGCGGGTCGGGCATCCTGCTGCTGGTGATCATGGCCGCGATCGCGGTCTTCCTCACCTACCGCGCCTCCCTCGCCATCAGCAAGGACCAGGGCAACTTCCTCACGACCTTCCAGTGGGACACCAACCTCGTCCCGCCGAACTTCGGCATCGCCGTCCTGGCCTTCGGCACGGTCGTCTCCTCGATCGTCGCCATGGTCATCGCGGTCCCGGTCGCCGTCGCCATCGCGCTGTTCCTCACGCACTACGCCCCGCGCCGGCTGCGCGGCCCCATCGCGTACGTGATCGACCTGCTCGCCGCCGTGCCGTCCATCGTCTACGGCCTGTGGGGCGCCCTCGTCCTCGTGCCGCACATGAACGGCCTCTTCGGCTGGCTGAACGACTACCTGGGCTGGACCGGCATCTTCTCCTGGGAGGGCGGCGCCCCCCGCTCGATGCTGACCGTCGGGATCCTGCTCGCGATCATGATCCTGCCGATCATCACCAACGTGAGCCGCGAGGTCTTCCGCCAGGTCCCGCAGATGCACGAGGAGGCGGCCCTGGCGCTCGGCGCCACCCGCTGGGAGGTGATCCGCATGGCGGTCATCCCCTTCGGCCGCTCCGGCGTCATCTCCGCGTCGATGCTCGGCCTCGGCCGCGCCCTCGGCGAGACCATGGCCGTCGCGACCGTGCTCTCCCCGACCTTCGACATCCAGGCCAGCCTGCTCGACCCGGGCGGCGGCACGTTCGCCCAGAACATCGCCAGCAAGTTCGGTGAGGCCACCGAGTTCGGCCGCGACGCGCTGATCGCCTCCGGCCTGGTCCTGTTCGTCATCACCCTGCTGGTCAACGGCGCGGCCCGCGCGATCATCGCCCGCCGCAAGGAGTACTCGGGGGCCAACGCATGAGCACCGCAACCCTGACCCCCAAGGGCCCCAGCACCCTGCGCGGCGCCCGCCTGCCCAAGTGGTCCCCGTTCGCCATCGCCGGCGGCTCGATCGCACTCGCGGTCGGCATCGGCCTGGCCGGCGGCCTGCACAGCCGCGTCCAGTGGGGCCTGATCGCCGCGCTGCTCTACCTCGCCGGCACGTACGCCATCGCCACCGCCGTGGAGGGCAAGCGCCAGGCCAAGGACCGCATCGCGACCTCCTTCGTCTGGGTCGCCTTCCTGCTCGCCGTCGTCCCGCTCGCCTCGCTGCTCTGGTCGACCGTCGTGCGCGGCGTGAAGGTCCTCGACGTCTACTTCCTGACGCACTCCATGGGCGTCGTCGCCGACACCGAGCCCGGCGGCGGCATCTACCACGCCATCCTCGGCACCCTGGAGCAGGTCGGACTCGCCACGGTGATCGCCGCGCCGATCGGCGTGCTCACCGCGATCTACCTCGTCGAGTACGGCCGGGGCAACCTCTCCAAGGCCATCACGTTCTTCGTCGACGTCATGACCGGCATCCCGTCGATCGTCGCGGGTCTGTTCATCCTCAGCCTCATGCTGATGTTCGACATGGAGCCCTTCGGCTTCGCCGGCTCGCTGGCCCTGGCCATCCTGATGATGCCGGTCGTCGTCCGCTCCACGGAGGAGATGCTCAAGCTCGTCCCGAACGAGCTGCGCGAGGCCTCCCTGGCGCTCGGCGTCCCCAAGTGGCGCACCATCCTGAAGGTGGTCCTGCCGACCTCCATCGGCGGCATCACCACGGGCATCATGCTCTCGATCGCCCGCATCACCGGCGAGACCGCCCCGGTCCTGCTGCTGGTGTGGGGCAACGCGTTCATCAACGCCAACCCCTTCGAGGGGGCGCAGGCCTCGCTGCCGCTGTACATCTACCAGCAGTACGCGAACAGCGCGGGCTCCGGTGCGGCGTACGACCGCGCCTGGGCGGCCTCGCTCACCCTGATCGCCTTCGTGATGCTCCTGAACCTGGTGGCCCGCGGGATCGCCCGCTGGAAGGCCCCGAAGACCGGTCGCTGACGCGACAACCTGCGGCTACCGCCGCGCGGGGCCACAGCGACCCCCCAGACTTTTGGAAGTGAAGTAGTCATGGCCAAGCGAATCGACGTAAGCGGACTGACCGCCTACTACGGCTCCCACAAGGCGATCGAGGACATCTCGATGACCGTCGAGCCGCGCTCGGTGACGGCGTTCATCGGCCCGTCCGGCTGCGGCAAGTCGACGTTCCTGCGCACCCTGAACCGCATGCACGAGGTCACCTCGGGCGGCCGGGTCGAGGGCAAGGTGCTCCTGGACGACGAGGACCTCTACGGCACGGGCATCGACCCGGTGTCGGTCCGCCGTGAGGTCGGCATGGTGTTCCAGCGTCCGAACCCGTTCCCGACGATGTCGATCTTCGACAACGTCGCGGCGGGCCTGCGGCTGAACGGCAACTACAAGAAGAGCGAGCTCGCGGACATCGTCGAGCGCTCCCTCAAGGGCGCGAACCTCTGGAACGAGGTGAAGGACCGCCTGAACAAGCCGGGTTCCGGCCTCTCCGGCGGTCAGCAGCAGCGGCTGTGCATCGCCCGGGCGATCGCGGTCGAGCCGAACGTCCTGCTGATGGACGAGCCCTGCTCCGCCCTGGACCCGATCTCCACCCTCGCCATCGAGGACCTCATCGGGGAGCTCAAGGAGCGCTTCACGATCGTCATCGTGACGCACAACATGCAGCAGGCGGCGCGCGTCTCGGACCGCACGGCGTTCTTCAACCTCGCGGCCGTCGGCCAGCCCGGCAAGCTCATCGAGATCGACGAGACGGAGCGCATCTTCTCCAATCCGTCGGTCCAGGCCACGGAGGACTACATCTCCGGCCGCTTCGGCTGATCCGGCCTGCCGAGTCTCCTCGCGGTGCTGCATGGCGGTGCCACCGCGAGGCCGAAAAAGGGCCCGCCCCTCTCCCAGGGGCGGGCCTTTTCGCGTACCACTTCGCTTCGAGCGGGCGGCAGCCGCCCGGCTACGGGCGGGCCCGCGTTCCGGCTCGGTCTGTACCGCATGCCGTCGGACGAGCGCAGCCGATCTACAGAAACGCCAGACTCACGACCTACAGAAACGCCAGATTCACGATCCCGAAGGACGCCGCAGCCACGATCGCCGCAGCCGGCATCGTGATGAACCACCCCAGGATGATGTTCTTGGCGACACCCCACCGCACGGCGTTGACCCGCTTCGTCGCGCCCACACCCATGATCGCGGAGGTGATGACATGCGTCGTGGAGATCGGCGCCTTGAACAGGAACGCCGAGGTGAACATGATCGACGCGCCCGTCGCCTCCGCCGCGAAACCCTGCGGCGGGTCCAGCTCGATGATCTTCCGCCCCAGCGTCCGCATGATCCGCCATCCACCGGCGTACGTCCCCAGCGACAGCATCACCGCGCAGGCGATCTTGACCCACACCGGGATCGGATCGCCGTAGTCCTCGACATCGGCGATGACGAGCGCCATCACCACGATGCCCATGGTCTTCTGCGCGTCCTGCAGACCGTGTCCCAGCGCCATGCCGGCCGCCGAGACGGTCTGCGCTATGCGGAAGCCCCTCTTGGCCTTGTGCGGGTTGGCCTTCCGGAAGATCCACATGATCGCGGTCATCACCAGATAGCCGGCCACCAGGCCGACCACCGGCGAGACGAACATGGGGATGACGACCTTGTCCAGCACTCCGTGCCAGTAGACCGTCGTCCCGCCGGCCAGCGCCGCGCCGACCATCCCGCCGAACAGCGCGTGCGAGGAGGAGGACGGCAGCCCGAAGTACCAGGTGATGAGGTTCCAGACGATCGCGCCCACCAGCGCGGCGAAGAGGATGCCCATCCCCTTCGACCCGGTCGGTGTCTGGATCAGCCCCTCACTGACGGTCTTGGCGACCCCGGAGCCCATGAACGCACCGGCGAGGTTCATCACCGCGGCCATGGCCAGCGCGGCCCTCGGCGTCAGCGCCCGCGTGGAGACCGACGTGGCGATCGCGTTCGCCGAGTCGTGGAAACCGTTGGTGTACGTGAAGAAGAGCGCGACGCCGATGGTCGCGACCAGAGCGAAGGTGTCCATGAAGGGCTCAGGACTCCTTGACGGCGATGGTCTCCACCGTGTTCGCCACGTGCTCGAACGCGTCCGCCGCTTCCTCCAGCACATCCACGATCTGCTTGAGCTTGAGCACGTCCATGGCGTCGTACTTGCCGTTGAAGAGGTGCGCCAGCAGCTTGCGGTGGATCTGGTCGGCCTGGTTCTCCAGCCGGTTGACCTCGATCCAGTACTCGGTGAGGTTCTCCATGGTGCGCAGGTGCGGCATCGCCTCGGCCGTCAGCTCGGCCGCGCGCGCCAGCACCTCGATCTGCTGGTCGACGCCCTTGGGCAGTTCCTCGACGTTGTAGAGGACGACCAGGTCGACGGCCTCCTCCATGAAGTCCATGATGTCGTCGAGGGACGACGCGAGGGAGTAGATGTCCTCGCGGTCGAACGGCGTGATGAAGGAGGAGTTCAGCTGGTGGAAGATCGCGTGCGTGGCGTCGTCACCTGCGTGTTCCGCTGCCCGCATACGCTCTGCGATCTCGGCCCGGGCGGGTGAGTCCGCCCCGAGCAGTTCCATGAGGAGCTTCGAGCCCGTGACGATGTTGTCCGCGGAGGCGGCGAACATGTCGTAGAAGCTCGTCTCCCTGGGGGTCAGACGAAAGCGCACGTGGGGTCCTCGGGGTGCTTCGGTTTCGGTCAGGCTGATGCTAGGCGCAACATCCGGCCACGGCTATCGGGCCGCCCACCAGTGTCACCCATCGGGCACGGTGATGAGCACGGGGGCGGTTTCCAGGGCCGTATACCCGGCAAAGTTCGGTACCATATACCCACCAGGGGTATATGTCGGCCCACTGCCCACCAGGAGGAAGCGATGACGGACGTGACCGACGCAACAGATGTCGCACATGTCACCACCGGCACCGCCGACACCACCGGTGCGGACGGGACGGCCGATCACGACCACGGCGTGCACGGTTACCACAAGCAGAAGGACGAACACCTCAAGCGGCTGCGCCGTATCGAGGGCCAGATCCGCGGCCTGCAGCGCATGGTCGACGAGGACGTCTACTGCATCGACATACTCACGCAGGTCTCCGCCTCCACCAAGGCCCTCCAGTCCTTCGCCCTGAAGCTGCTCGAGGAGCACCTGCGGCACTGCGTGGCTGACGCGGCCCTCAAGGGGGGCGACGAGATCGACGCGAAGGTGAAGGAGGCGACCCAGGCGATCGCCCGCATGCTGCGGACGTGAGCCGGGTGTCGCGGCCCGTGGTCAGCGTCCGGAGGGGCCCCGCTCCTCGGCCACTTTCAGCACCTCGTCGATGCTCTCCAGGCTGAGCCGTTCCTGGGCGGCCGAAGCCGCGATGATCAGCTCTCCGCACAGCTCGATCTCGGCGAGGGCCACGTGGTCCTGAACTGCCGTACCGCCGACCGGAGCCACGTGCATCACCTCATCTCTGCCGTTACCGACTTCCTAGAGTAGGGAGCGGCGTACACACCGCGCATGGCACGGACGGGCTAGTTCACGCCGGTCACTCCTCGGCGATCTTGCCCGCGTAGATGTCCTCGGTTCGGGGCAACCGTACGCGCACCGAGGCCCCGAAATCGTAGAGCAGCGTGGTCGAGGCGACGGCGACAGGGCTCTTCTGCCGGCCGTTCAGGAAGCTGAAGCGGTGTCTGACCTTGCGGATGCGTCCCTCGTCGTCGAGGTAGGCGTCGAACGGCACCTCGGCGGTGGCGAACCCCCCGGCCGCCGCCTTCAGGGGGCCCTTGTTCCCGTCGCTGGCCCGCCGGGCCGCGTCACCCAGGTGCGCCGTCCCCCGGTAGTGCCGCACCTGGGTGCCCGCCACCTCCGTCCTGCCCACGTACGTCGCCGTCCGCGTCCCGAGCAGCACCTCGGCCGCCGTGAACGGATCGGTGGCCCCGCCGGTGACGAGGTTCCCGTCGGACAGGGTCCGCGTGTCCACCCGCACCCACTTGTCGGCCGGTACACCGGCGCCCCGGTTCTTCATGAACAGCGCACCCGGCGCGAGCAGTTCGGTGATCGGCCGGCGCTCGGCGACCCCGGCGGGATCCTGCGGCAGCAGCACCTTCAGCTGCCCCATCCGCTTGCGGTAGTCGTACACCCCGGCACCCCGGATGGTCACCCGGGTCCCGCCGGCGGCCATCTCCATCGACGTACGGGCCCTCGAACTCCCCGCGCCGATCAGCCGGTCGGCCGCCTTCCGCAACGTGACGACCGGGTCCCCGCCGCGGGAGTCGCCGGCGACCGCGTCACCCCCGGAGCACCCCGCGGCACCCAGCCCCGCCCCCGCCAGGAGCCCGGCCGCGACCACCGCCGCGCCCGCCCGCCTGTGCCGCCGTTCCCGCTGCCGCCCAGTCATCGCCTGCCTACCCCCAGCCGGTACGTCCGTCACGGGCCCCCTCGTTGTTCCGGTTAACGACGGGTTTGTGCCCCCGTCACGCGAGCCCGTGCCGACCGGCATACGAACCCTTTACCTGCGCTGGGTAACGTTGTCGGCGTGGCGCAGCAGGACGGGCTGGAAACTCCCCCCAACCTCCCGGAACACCGCACGACGACCATGGAGAAGGGCCGTTTCTGCATGGCCCACTGCATCTGCGGCTGGCGCGGCCCGGCCCGAAGAGCGCGAAGCCAGGCGCGCACGGACGCGGAGAAGCACGCGATGGGCTGACACCCGTGACGGACGCCGATCGGTCGCCGCCGGTCCGGTGGAACCCCCACCCCCCGTCGCCCCGTCTCCCAGGGCGGAACCACCGGGAGGCCCCATGGAACGGCGCACGATCCTCACAGCCGGCACGGCGGCGGTCGCCGCGGCCGCGACCCCCTTCGCCACCGCCTGCACACAGTCGCGCACCCGCTCCGGGGCCGCGGCCACCAACGCCGCGCACACCACCACGTCGAGAGCCGCCGCCGCCGACTGGTCCGCCCTGGCCCGCGACCTCGACGGCCCCCTGATACGCCCGGGCGACGCCAACTGGCCCGCGGCCCGGCAGCTCTACAACACCCGCTTCGACAACCTGAAGCCCGCCGCGGTCGCGTACGTGTCCCACCCGGACGACATCCGCACCACCCTGGCCTACGCCCGCGCCCACGCCCTGCGCGTGGCGATCCGCAACGGCGGCCACTCCTACGCCGGCTGGTCCTCGGGCGACGGCCGTCTGATCGTCGACGTCTCGAAGCTCAACCGCGTCCGGGCCTCCGGCACCACCGCGGTGGTCGGCGCCGGCGCCAAACTCATCGACGTCTACCGCGCCCTCGCCGCGAAGGGCGTCACGATCCCCGCCGGTTCCTGTCCGACGGTCGGCGTCTCGGGCCTCACCCTCGGCGGCGGCCACGGCGTGGTCTCCCGGGCGTACGGCCTGACCTGCGACAGCCTCACCCGGGCCACGCTGATCACCGCGGACGGCAAACAGCTCACCGCCGACGCCCGCGAGAACAAGGACCTCTTCTGGGCCCTGCGCGGCGCGGGCAACGGCAACTTCGGCGTGGTCACGGAGCTGCACTTCAAGACCCACCCGGCCCCGCAGGGCGTCTCGGCGTACCTGTCCTGGCCCTGGTCGAAGGCGGCCGCGGTGGTGAAGGCCTGGCAGGAATGGGGCCCGTCACAGCCCGACGAGATCTGGTCGTCCCTGCACCTGGCGAGCGCGGCGGGCGGCACTCCGACGGTCTCGGTCGCGGCGTTCTCCCTCGGCACCTACGGCGAACTCAAGAACGCCGTCGACCGCCTGGCCGACCGCGTCGGCGCCCCGGCCCGCAGCGTCTCCCTGAAGCGCCGCTCGTACGAGGAGTCGATGGAGGTGTACGCGGGCTGCTCCTCGTTCCCGACGGACGCGCAGTGCCATCTGCCCGGCGCGACCCCGGGACGCTCCACGAAGGGCGCGCTGGGCCGTGAGACGTACGCGGCGGCGTCGGACTTCTTCGACCGGTCCCTCTCCACGGCCGGCATCCGCACGCTGCTGTCCCAGCTGGCTTCGGTGCGCGGCGGCTCGGGCAGCATCGCGCTGACCGCCCTCGGCGGAGCGGTCAACCGCGTCTCCCCCACGGCCACGGCGTTCGTCCACCGGCGTTCGCGGATGCTGGCCCAGTACATCGGGGCGTGGCGGGCCGACACGAGCGGTGCGACGTCCCGCGACTGGCTGGCCTCGGCCCACAAGGCCATGCGCCCGTACGCCTCGGGGGCGGCCTACCAGAACTACACGGACCCGACGCTGACCGACTGGCGCAAGGCGTACTACGGAGACGCGGCGACCCGCCTGGCCAAGCTGAAGAAGCAGTACGACCCCAACCGCTTCTTCACGTATCCCCAGGCGCTGTAGGCGGGTTGCCCCCGGGCGCGGCAGGGCGCTGCATGCGGCTTGCGCCGTCGCGCCCGGCGGCGTCGCGCTAGGCGGCGAGGTCCCTCTCGGAGGTCCGCTCGCTGCGGGCCTCGGGGATCACCGTGTCGTCCCGTTCCGCCCGCCCTCTGCCGCGCACGAGCCATCCCACCCGGGGCGAGCGCTCGACGGCCTTCACCACGGGCGTCAGCAGGGCCATGGCGAGCGGCGACAGCAGCAGCGCCACGGCCGTGCCCAGCGCGAACCCGCCCACGACGTCGGTCGGGTAGTGCACGCCCATGTAGACGCGGATGAACCCGCCGAACAACGCCAGCACGAGCGCGACGAGCCCGAACCTGCGGTGTGCGACGAACAGGCCGACGGCCATCGCCATGACGATCGTCGCGTGGTCGCTGACGAACGAGTAGTCGGTCTTGCCCTGGACGAGCACCTCGAGCCCCTGGTGGTCCAGGAACGGCCGGGGCCGCTCCACGAAACCCCGTATGGGCACGTTCACCAGCACGGCGATCCCGGCGGCCAACGGCGCCCAGACCAACGCCGCGACGGTGGACGCCGCGTCCTCGTCGCCCCGGCGCCGCACGGACCACCAGCACCACACCACGAGCAGGACGATGGCGAGCAGCAGCCCGTACTCACCGACGTACTCCATGACGCGGTCGAACCAGCCCGGCGCGTCCTTGGCCAGGCCATTGATGTCGTACAGCAGGTCGACGTCGGGGTTCGACCCGGAATCGGCGAGTCCAGCCATGGTGCTGCGGCCCCTTCGTCGTCTCTCCCGGCGCACCTGTGCGTGCGCCGCTCCTGCCACCCCCGTGGTTGTAGATCCGCTTCCGCCGCACGCGTGCATGACACGTGCCGAATGAACGTCTGCTCGGCTACGTCAACAGGAACGCATGCTCCCCGTCGTTACGTTCCACACTCCACCGAATGATCACGCAGACGTTATCGAAGAGAGATACGTCTTCGCAGCTCAGGGGGTGGGTTCACACACGGTTCACACCGTCGTGGGCAGTGCTTTCGCGCCATCTTCGGTGACGCGGGTGGCTCCGAAGTAGTCGGGGGTGTCGATCGGGTCGAATCGGATGACGGCACCGGTCCGGGGCGCGTCGATCATGTACCCGCCTCCGACATAAATGCCGACATGCCGGATGGCGCGGGAATTGGTCAGGTCGTCCGAGAAGAACACCAGGTCGCCGGGGAGCAGTTCGTCCCGCGAGGGGTGCGGACCGGCGTTGTACTGGTCGTTGGCGACACGCGGGAGCTTGATGCCCACGGTCTCGTAGGCGGCCTGGGTCAGTCCCGAGCAGTCGAAGCGTCCGCCCTGCTCAGCGGTGCCGGTGCCGCCCCAGAGGTAGGGCGTGCCCAGCTTCTTCTGCGCGTACTCGATGGCGGCGGCGGCCTGCTCGGAGGGGTCGACCCGCCCGACCGGCGCCGCGAAGCTCTCCGAGAGCGTCGTGATCCGCTTCACGTAGGTGCGGGTCTCGCTGTACGGCGGCACGCCCCCGTGCTTGATCACCGCGTACGCCCCCGCGTTGTAGGCGGCCAGCATGTTCTCGGTCGCATTCCCGCCAACCTTCTTCACGTACGACGCGAGTTCGCAGTCGTACGAGGCGGCCGAGGGAATCGCGTCCTTCGGGTCCCACACGTCACGGTCGCCGTCGCCGTCGCCGTCGATGCCGTGACTGGCCCAGGTGCCGGGGATGAATTGCGCTATCCCCTGCGCGGCGGCCTGGCTCTGCGCCCTGGGGTTGAAGCCGCTCTCCTGGTAGAGCTGGGCGGCGAGCAGGGCCGGGCTGATGGCGGGGCAGAGGTTGCCCCACTTCGCCACGAGGGACGCGTACGCGGCGGGCACCGATCCCTTGGCCAGCGATTTCGCCCCACCGCCCACGCCGTTGACCAGGTTCCCCGCGACGAGGTAGACCCCGACGACGAGCAGCATCACGAAGGCCAGGGCGGAGCTGATGGCGACACCCGCCACGATCCATGCCTTACGCACCGTCAACCGCCCCTCACCGCCCAGGAGTCCGTTGGTCAGTGTAGAGGCGGCCGGCACGCCCGGGAATGATCACGGGGAGGAGAGTCGGGGGCGGACGGGGGGAACGGCGCACGGCACGGGCGGCACGGCGAGAGCACGACGGCTCCGGCCGGCGCACGGGGTCGCGGCGCGTCACGGGTGCCCCGCCGCCCGCCGGTACAGCCGCCGGGCCTGCGCACCGAGGACCACGCTGTAGGAGACCCCGGGGGTCGTCCCGCCCTGGTCGTGCCCGCCGAGGACCCCGACGACCTCCCCGTCCCCGTTCACCCAGGGGCTGCCGCTCGTACCCCCGCTGAAGCCGGGGCACGCGACGCGCTGCTGGGTGCGGCCGAGCGCGGCCGGCTTGTCGGTGCAGCTGACGGGCGTCTCACGGGTGTCGGGGTACCCGGTGACGGTCACTCCGGTGACCCCCGTCGCCGTACCGGTCACGAACCGGTTCCCGCCGACGACGTCCTGGACCTCCGTGCCCCCGCGCGGCGCGAGCACGGCGAACCCCACGTCACTGTCCTCGTGCCGCCCCTCGACCCACCCGCGGGGCAGGAACCGCCGCTGCACCCTCCACTCCCCGTAGGGCGCACGCCCGTCCCGGTAACCCGGCACGAACACCAGCCCTCCGTCGCCGCCGAGACAGTGCGCCGCGGTGACGATCAGATCCCGGTGCGGCGCGTCCACGACGGACGCCGTGCAGAAGTGCCCTCCCCCCGCGGCCCGCAGGAGCACCCCGACCCGGGCGTCGCGCACGCTGACGGTCACACCGAAGGGACCGGCCCCGTCGTCGGCGGTATCGACGGACACGGTGAGGAGGGCGACGAGCATCACGACGACGGCCAGGACGCGCTTCACCGGGGCGACTGTGCCGGACGAAGGTGAGAGGAACGTCAGACAGCGGTCTGTTCGTCGGACACCGCCTGTCCGGCAGGCGCCCGCCTGTCCGTCAGGCTCCCGGCTCCTCGTCAAGCACCCGCCTGTCCGCCAGGCACCCGCCTCCCGCCAGCCGCTCGCCACCCGTCAGGCACCCGCGTGTCCGCCAGCCACCCGTCTCCTCGTCAGCCGCCGACGTCAGCCGCCGACCTCCTCATCAGGCGCCCGACTCCCCGTCAGGCGTCACCCTCCTCGTCAGCCGCGCGCCTCTTCTTCCCGAGACAGCGGGAAGTGCGTTCCCGTCAGCTCCTCCGAGACCCGCCACAGCCGACGGGCCGTCAGCGGGTCCCCGGCCGCGCGGGAGCGGCCCACCAGGGTCGGCTTGCCGCGCATCTCACCCAGGCCGTCGGGGCCCACGTAGCTCGCCCCGGGGAGGTCCTCGGTGGCGGCGTAGAGGGTGGGGAGGGCGCCCGCGCGGTCGTCCTGCGCGAAGAACCGGTTGCCGAGGCGCATGAAGGCGCGCAGCACCGGGTTGGCCGCGTGGCTCTGGAGGTTGGTGGCCGCGTAGCCGGGGTGGGCGGCCAGGGCGCGGACCGCGGAGCCCGACTCCGTGAGCCGGCGTTGGAGTTCCAGGGTGAACAGGAGGTTGGCCAGCTTGGACTGGGCGTAGGCGCGCTGCGGGGTGTAGTTCGCCGCCATGTCCAGGTCGTCGAAGCCGATCCTCGCGCCGCCCCAGCGGTGGGCGCCCGAGGAGACCGTGACGACGCGGCCGGTGATGTGCGGCAGCAGCAGGTTCGTCAGGACGAAGTGCCCGAGATGGTTCGTGCCGAACTGCATCTCGAAGCCGTCCTTGGTGCGCTGCCTCGGGAGCATCATGACGCCGGCGTTGTTGACGAGAAGGTGCAGCGGCCCCTGCCAGGCGTCGGCGAACGCCCGCACGGAGGCCAGGTCCGCCAGGTCCAGCGGGCGCACCTCGGTGCTGCCCGGCACGGTCGCCGCCGCGGCCCGCCCGCGCTCGGTGTCCCGTACGGCGAGGACGACATGCGCCCCCGCCCGGGCCAGCGCGTGGGTCGCCGTGAGGCCGATGCCGCTGTTGGCGCCGGTGACGACGACGGTCCGCCCGTCGAGGCCCGGGAGGCGGTCCGCGCTCCACGTCTCGCTGCTCTGGGTCTTCGTCTTCTCTGCCATGCCCCGAATGTAGGCGGTGCCTACAATGCTGTCAATGACAACAATGATGGCATCGCCAACATCGGGATACGATGGTCCGCATGCCAGCAAGCCGCCCCACCCCGGAGAGCCGCCCCTACCATCACGGGGACCTGCGCTCCACCCTGCTCGCCGGTGCGGAGCGCACCCTGCGGGAGAAGGGGACGGGCGCGCTCTCGCTGCGCGAACTGGCCCGGGAGGCAGGGGTGAGCCACGCCGCACCCGGCCGCCACTTCAAGGACAAGCAGGCCCTGCTCAACGCCCTGGCACTCGTCGGCTACGACCGGCTGGGCCAGGCCCTGGAGGGCGCCGACGACCCCGCTCTCCCGCTGGAGAAGCGGCTCACCGCGCTGGCCCGGGCCTATCTCGCCTTCTCGATCGACAACGCCGAGCTGCTGGAGCTCATGTACGCCCGCAAGCACGAGCCCGACGCCTCCGAGCAGCTGGCCGCGGCCGTCGACCGGACGGTCGGCTCCCTGGAGCGGGTCATCGCCGACGCCCAGGAGCGCGGCGAGATCATCGCGGGCGACCCGCAGCACCTCACCCTGGTGACCGGCGCCACCCTCCAGGGCATCGCCTCCTTCGCGGCGGGTGGCATGCTCGCCCCCGAGGCGGCCCTCGACGGCACCGAGGAGTTCGTCCACCTCCTCCTGCACGGCCTCAAGCCCCGCTGATTCCAGACCCCTCGGTCAAGCCGCCCCCATCACCCGGCCATCGAGCCGTCGGTGAGCCAGACCGGCTCCACCACCGCCCTGCCCACCGCCGACAGCGGCTGGGCCGGCGAGATATCCCTCGACCTCGACATGGCGAGCGCCATCTGCCCGAACTGCCACATCACCCTCGTCGAGGCGAAGTCGTCGTCCATGGCCATCCTCGGCACCGCCGTCAACAGGGCCGTCTCCTGGGCGCCAGGTACGTCTCCAACAGCTACGGCGGCGGCGAGTCCTCCTCCGACGCCACGTACGACTCCACCTACTTCAACCACCCGGGCGTCGCCATCACCGTCAGCGCGAGCGTCTACGCCCTCGCCGGCACCCCGTCCACGGGCTCCTACCCGTCCGCGTTCCCCTACGCGAACACCTCCGCCCTGAACGACGTCACCACCGGCGGCAACGGCAGCTGCACCACCGGCTACTTCCGCACCGCCCGGACGGGCTACGACGGCCCGACCGGCCTGGGCACCCCGGAGGGACCCGGCGCCTTCACCGGCTGACGCCTCCCACCCGGTGACAGACCGTCACCAGGGAACGCCGTCCGGGGCCGTGGGGGCCCGGAGACAACCGGAGAACACCGGGGCCGCGGCAACCGAGCCGCGGCCCCTCCGCCGTGCCGGGTAGCCTTCACCCGGGGAACACCGGCGCGACCACTCACCCGACCAGCCGTCAGAAACAGCCCCCAAGGGTGAGAAAGGCCGCAAGAGGGCACAACGACGGAACCGCATCCCAGGTTCCGCTCAGGCCTCATTGCCCGGCGTTACCCGCCGTGATACACAGAGTGACCATACGATCCTTCGTACACCGCCCGTCGCCACCCCTAGGGGCCGGAGCGGAACGGTGGCAAGGTATTCGTACGAAACCCGCCAATCAATGACGCCAAGTCGACATACGACAGCATCATTGTCGGCGAGAATGAGGCCTGACCTCTGCACGACCGCAGAGGGCGCGGAACTACCCAACAGGGGCGGTGACTTACATGCTCTTTGCGGCCGACAAGGGAGACATCAACACCATCATCGGTGGGATCGCTCCGGACTGGGGCCCCTTCGGCAGCCTGGGCAACGAGGCGAAGGTGATGATCGAGGTCGTGATGGCGGTGGCCATTCTGCTCTGCCTCGGCATCGCCATCTGGGGGGCCGCCAAGCAGCGCATCGGCGCCACCGCACTGCGCGACACCTTCAGCGCGGAGCAGGGCAAGGGCCTCATCATCGCGGGCCTGACGGGCGTCTTCATCATCGGCTCACTCGGGACGCTGTTCACCATCGTGTACGGCATGGCCGTGTAGCCCGGGCACCATCCGCCCGGCCGGGCACGCCCGGCTCCCCCTCCATCCCACCCGCCCGTCGTGCCCACCGGCTGAGGTTGCGTTTCCCTGATGTCGAGTCACCACACCGCGCCCGCGCGGGAGCCAGCACGGCTACCGTCGTACGAGGAGTATGAGAAGTACGACCGGTACGAAGTGTTTCCGCACGACGTCGAGGGGGCGTACGCGGCATGAGTCTCGGTGACGACCACGAGTCCTCCGGTGGCTACGGCGGCACGGGCCAGACCCGCACCCGCCTGCCCGACTCCGGCGACGCCTTCGGCACCCCCCGCCGCCGCTCCTCGTCCCGCAGCCTGGTCACCGTGGTCGGCGTGGTGGTCCTGCTGATCGCGGCGATCGCCTTCGCCAACCGGGGGGACGGCGACAGTTCCTCTTCGACGGACGGCTCCTCCGGCAAACCCGACTCAGCGGCGACCGCTCCCTCCGGCCAACGCCCCGTCAAGTCCAAGTCCGCCGCCGGCATCCCGTCGGGCTTCGCCCAGGACCAGGAGGGAGCGGAGAGTGCCGCAGCGAACTACGCCGTCGCACTGGTCTCCGCCGACATCCTCAAGCCGGCGCGGCGGCCCGAGATCGTCCGTCAGGTGTTCGACGCCGACAAAGCCTCCGAGCTGGAGAGAAACCTCGACCGGGTCTACAGCAAGGCGTTCCTGGAGAAGGTCGGCCTCGACGCGAACGGCGACGCGCCCAAGGGCAGTACCTACGTCTCCCGCACAATGCCGGTCGGCACCAAGGTCACCGACTTCTCGGGCAGCACCGCCGCCGTCGAGGTCTGGTGCACGGGCGTGTTCGGGATGACGGGGGAGAGCTCGCAGAACCCCGTCACCAACGACTGGTTCACCATGACCCTCCAGCTGCGCTGGACCGACGGCGACTGGAAGGTCGACAGCTTCTCCCAGAAAGAAGGCCCCGCGCCGGTCAACGGCGACAACAGGGTGTCGACGTCGGACGCCATCTCGAAGGCCGTCGAGGAGTTCGGAGGGTTCACGTATGCCCGGTAGCCCGCGCCGCGCAGTCAAGGTCGCCGCAACCCTCACCGCCGCACAGACCGCCCTGGTCCTGTTCGCCACCCGGGCGACAGCGGCTCCCACGCCCTCGCCCAGCCCCAGCAGCGACAACTGCTCCCTGCTCTCCGGCCGGGCCCTGGAGATCTGCGAAGGCGACACCGGCAGCGCCGGAGGCGGAGGCGGAACCTCCCGGCTCAACCCCACCTCCACCCTCGACCCCCTCTCCTCCCTCGCCAAGGGCTGCGCCGACGCCGCCTCCTGGACCGTCGACAAGCTCAGCGAAGCCGTGAAGGAAACCGCGAACGTCGACTTCACCAACCCCAAGTTCCTCCAGCAGTACGCCGTCGTCTTCGCCGCCTCGACGATCCTCACGCTCCTGCTCTGGCTCCTGGCCGTCGCCAAGCGAGCCGTCCGCGGCGTCCCCATGACCACCGCCCTGTCCGAAGCCATCGGCTTCCTCTGGCTGACCGTCCTGGCCTCCGCGTTCACCCCCCTGATCCTCTACACCGTCGTCTCCGCCACCGACGGCGTCACCGAGGTCCTCGCCAAAGCCACCGGCGACCAGACCGACGCGTTCTTCGGCACCTTCTCCGAGGCCCTCAAGAAGGGCGAGGACATCGGCGGCGGCCCGATCATGCTGATCGTCGTCTCCCTGGTCAGCATCCTCGCCGCCGGCGTCCTCTGGCTGGAGCTCGTCATCAGGGCCGCGCTGCTCTACGTCGGCGCCCTCCTCGGCACCGTCGTCTACGCCGGCCTCGTCGACAAGAACCTGTGGGGCCACGTCCGCCGCTGGGCCGGCATCATGATCGCGGTCATCCTCATCAAACCGGTGATCGTCATCGTCCTCGGCCTCGCCGGCGCACTCTCCGCGGACGACGGCCCGAACGCCTTCTCCGCCGTCGTCTCCGGCCTCGCCATCATCCTGCTCGCCATCTTCGCCAGCGCGATGATCTACCGCTTCGTCCCCGGCTTCGGCGACGAGATCGCCGGCTCCCGCAACAACCGCCTCATGCAGGGCGCCGAGAGCAAGGCCGCGGCCGTCATCAGCTCCCCGGCGTCCCTCGTCGCGCAGGGCATCAAGACCCACAGCACCCGCGCCGACAACAACGGCGGAGGCAGCCAGTCCTCCGCCCCCCGCCCCAGCAACCCCGCCTCCGGCGGAGTCGCCGCGCACAGCGCGCGCCCCTCGAACGGCGGCGGCGGATCTGTCCCCTCCGCCGCACCCGCCCCCCGTTCGAGCAGCCCCGTCAACACTCCCCACGCCAGCAACACCCGTAACAGCAGTACCAACCGCACGGGAGGTGAAGGGCGTTGACGACCGAGTCCCACGTGTCCCATCCGGTCACGCCCCGCCGGACGTATCTGATCGGCCGCGCCCGGCCGAACGCGATCATCGGCCGCAACCGCGAGACCGGCGAGATCGCCCTGATCGTCGTGGGCGCGTTCCTCGGCATGATGTGCGGGCTCCTCGTCCCGGTGCTGAGCTTGCGCATCGTGCTGCTCGCCGGCTTCCCGATGCTCGCGCTGTCCGCCGTCTACGTGCCGTACAAGCACCGCACGTTCTACAAGTGGTTCGAGATCAACCGCAGCTACAAGCGGACCCTCAAACAGGGCACCGCCTACCGCTCCGCCGTCATCGAGGCCGGCACCCGGCTCGACGGCCGCGAGGTCGAGATCGGCCCGCCCCCCGGCATCGGCCGCATCACCTGGCTGGCCGCCCCCTTCGGCCCCGACGAGATCGCCGTGCTCCTGCACGCCGACCGCAAGACCGTCACCGCCGCCATCGAGATCGAGGGCCCCGGCGTCGGCCTGCGCGACAGCGAGGACCAGGAAGCCCTCGTCGACCGCTTCGGCACCCTGCTCAAGCACGTCGCCAACGGCGACGGCTTCGTCACCCGCATCCAGATGCTGGCCCGCACCCTCCCGGCCGACCCGGACGCCCACGCCAAGGACGTCGCCGTCCGCGGCGACGAAAAGGCCCTGCCCTGGCTCCAGGAGTCCTACGACCAGCTCCAGTCGATGGTGTCCACCAGCAGCGAGCAGCACCGCGCCTACCTCGTCGCCTGCATGCACTACACGCGCGACCTCGCCGCCGAGGCGAGCGCCATGGCCCGCGCCGCCCGCGCCCACGGCGGCAAGGTCGACCGGGACGCCGGACTCGCCGTCGTCATGGCCCGCGAGCTCACCGACATCTGCTCGCGCCTCCAGGAAGCCGACATCCGCGTACGGCAGCCGCTCGGTCAGGGACGGCTGGCCTCGCTGATCCACTCCATGTACGACCCGGACCACCCGATCGACCACATCCAGGCGATGACCAAGCGCAACGCCTGGCCGGCCGAACTGGACGCCATGGAGCCCACCTACCTCCAGGCCAAGACCCGCGAATCCTCCACCCGCGCCCCCTGGTGCCACGCCACGGCCTGGGTGAAGGAGTGGCCGATGACCCCCGTCGGCGTCAACTTCCTCGCCCCGCTGCTCGTCCACACCCCGGACGTCATCCGCACGGTCGCCGTCACCATGGACCTCGAACCCACCGAGGTCGCCATCGAGCGCATGCTCACCGAGAAGACCAACGACGAGGCCGAGGCGTCCCGCGCCGCCAAGATGAACCGCACCGTCGACCCCCGCGACATCGCCGCGCACTCCCGCCTCGACCAGCGCGGCGAGGACCTCGCCAGCGGCGCCGCCGGCGTCAACCTCGTCGGCTACATCACCGTCTCCTCCCGCAACCCCGACGCACTCGCCCGCGACAAGCGCACGATCAGAGCCTCCGCGGGCAAGTCGTACCTCAAGCTGGAATGGTGCGACCGCGAGCACCACCGCGCCTTCGTGAACACCCTTCCCTTCGCCACCGGCATTCGGAGGTAGGACCTGATGCGGGACCCGCTGTCCGTCCTCACCGACGCCTTCACCTCCTTCCTCTTCGGGAAGGTCGAGACGACCAGGCTCCCGGTGCGCACGTCCACGGGCCAGGCCCAGGCGGTCTACCTCCCGACCGCCGCCCCCGGCCTCGGCGACTCCGGCGTCATCATCGGCCGCGAGGTGTACTCCGGAAAGGGCTACATCTACGACCCCTTCCAGCTCTACGGCCAGCAGCTCCCCGCCCCCCACTGGCTGGTCCTCGGCGAGTCCGGCAACGGCAAGTCGGCGCTGGAGAAGACGTACGTCCTGCGCCAGCTCCGCTTCCGCGACCGCCAGGTCGTCGTCCTGGACGCCCAGGGCGAGGACGGCGTCGGCGAGTGGAACCTCATCGCGCAGGAGCTGGGCATAACTCCCATCCGCCTGGACCCGACAGCGGCCCTGGACATGGGAATCCGCCTCAACCCGCTCGACCCCGCGATCACCACCACGGGCCAGCTCGCCCTGCTCCGGACGATCATCGAGGTCGCGATGGGGCACGGCCTCGACGAACGCTCCGGCTTCGCCCTCAAGGTCGCCCACGCCTACGTCAACGAGACCATCGTCGACCGCCAGCCGGTCCTGACCGACATCGTCGAGCAGCTGCGCCACCCCGAACCCGAGTCCGCCGAGGCGATGAACGTCGCCATAGACGACGTACGGGCCTGGGGCCTCGACGTCGCCCTGGTCCTGGACCGCCTCGTCGACGGTGACCTGCGCGGCATGTTCGACGGCCCCACCACGGTCGGCATCGACCTCGACGCCCCGCTCATCGTCTTCGACCTGTCCCACATCGACCGCAACTCCATCGCCATGCCCATCCTCATGGCGATCGTCGGCGTGTGGCTGGAGCACACCTGGATCCGCCCCGACCGGAAGAAGCGCATCTTCCTGGTCGAGGAGGCCTGGCACATCATCAACAGCCCCTTCGTCGCCCAGCTGTTCCAGCGCCTGCTGAAGTTCGGCCGACGCCTGGGCCTGTCCTTCGTGGCGGTGGTCCACCACCTGTCGGACGTCGTGGACGGCGCGGCCGCGAAGGAAGCGGCCGCGATCCTGAAGATGGCGTCGACGAGAACGATCTACGCCCAGAAGGCGGACGAAGCACGGGCCACCGGACGCGTCCTGGGTCTCCCCCGCTGGGCGGTGGAGATCATCCCGACGCTCACCCCCGGCATCGCCGTCTGGGACGTCAACGGCAACGTCCAGGTCGTCAAACACCTGATCACGGAGACCGAACGCCCGCTGGTCTTCACCGACCGCGCGATGACAGAGTCCTCCGCCGACCTCGCGGACGACGCCCTGCACGCCGCCGAACGCGAGGCGGAGGCACGGGCCGCGGCCTTCGTGGAGCACCACCTGGGCGACGAATCGACGGTGGCGTAGGCACAGGGGAGGACGCGTGAGACCGGACGACCGTCACGACCGGCGGGCCGGCCAGGGAGGCATCCCCGACGGCCTGCTGGTCGGCGTACTGGCGTTCCTCCTCGGCATGACCGTGCTGGCGTGGACGGCCACGGGCCTGGCCGCCCTGTTCGCCCACGGCTCCTGGCCCTCCGGCGTCACCTTCGCCCGGACGCCGCTCGCCATGCGCGGCCTCATCGCCCAGCCCCACGACATCCCCGGCGCCTGGCCCGACACACCCCCCGGCGAACTCTCCGGCTACGGCCTGTTCTGGGGCCTGTTCATCGGCCAGCTGATGATCCTGGTCGTCCTCACGGTGTTCGTCATGGGCACCCTCGCCCGGTGGCGGGCCGTCCGCGCCAGGAACCGGGAGCGCAGGGCGACGGCGGCGGCGGAGCCGACGATGTCCGGCACCCCGGCCCGGGGAGCCACCGCGTACGAGGCACACGCACCCGTGCAGCACGAGGTCCCGGCCCCGGCGCAGCACCACGGATCCCCCTCGACGCCACACGAGGTCGCGCCCTCGGCGCAGAGCCACGGCTCCGCCGCGACGCAGCACGAGGTCCCGACCCCTCGCCGCTCACCCACCGACCCCGCGAGCCCCCTGGACTCCGCGACGATCCCCCTGGACTCCACCGCGAGCCCGGCCGGCTCCCCCCATCCGGCGATCATCCCCGCGACCCCGGCACCGCTGTTCGGGCGGGAACGGGTGAGCGGGTGGGAGAAAGTCCTCGTAGCCCCGAGGGAAACCCGCCAAGCCACCGCCACCCGGGCCGTACGCGACGCGGAAGGCCCGGCCCTCATCGTCACGTCGAACCCCCTCCTCTGGCAGGACACCAAGGACGCCAGAGCCAAGCTGGGCCCCACCCACCTCTACGACCCCACCCACCTCTGCGACACCCCGTCCCGCCTCCACTGGTCCCCCACCACCGGCTGCGAGGACAAGGACACGGCATCCCGACGGGCCACAGCCCTCCTCACCCCCGTACGCCCCACCGCCAAACTCGACCAGGCTCTCACCGACACGGCCACCACACTCCTGCGCAGCTATCTGCACGCCGCGGCGATCGACGGCCGCACCATCCGCCACGTCCACCGCTGGTCCCAGGGCACCCAGATCCAGGACGCCGTACGCATCCTCCGCACCAACCCCAAGGCCGCCCCCGGCTCCGCGGGTGAACTCGAAGGCGCCCTCACGGCCCACCCCGAACGCCGCGACATGGCCCAGCAGTTGACCACCCGCGCCCTCACGGCCCTCTCCACGGTCAATATCCGCGAGGCCTGCACTCCCAACCGAACTGATGCCCTCGCCTTGGATTCCTTCGTCCACGAAGCGGGCACGCTTTACGTGGTGGGGGAATCCATCGAGGACCCCAGGACGAACCCGGGCGCCATGCCCCTCCTGACGGCCCTCGTCTCGAGCGTGGTCGAGCGCGGCCGGCACATGGCCGAACGGTCATCGGCCGGTCGCCTCGACCCACCAATGACGCTCGTCCTGGACGACGTCGCGGCCGTGGCCCCGCTTCCCCAACTCCCGGAGCTGCTGGCCACCGGAGCGGACCGGGGCATGCCGACCCTGGCCCTGCTCCGGTCCCGCGAACAGGGCCGCGCCCGCTGGCCGCACGACGAACTGCCGGTCCAGTAACCGACCTACCGAAGCACCGGGACCCGGAAGCCTCACTCCCGCTCGAGGACGAACTCCAACTCCCGCTCCCCCGCGTCCCCCAGCGGCACGGTCACACCACTCGGCAGGAACCCCACCCGCCGGTAGAACCGCTGCGCCCGCCCGTTCTCCTCGTGCACGATGAGTCGCACCCGCTCCAGACCCTGCGCCCACGACCACTCCAGGGCAGCGTCGAACAGCACCTCGGTCAGCCCGCTCCCGCGGTCCTCGGGCCGTACGAACACACCGACCACATGCCCCTGCTTCCGCTCCACCGGAAACCCGGCCCAGTCGGTCGTCCCGGGCTCCTCCACGAGCACGGTCAGCGTCCCCACCCACCGCCCGTCCGGCCCCTCGGCGATGATCTGCTGCGCCTTGTCCGCCCCTTCGGCGGCCCCCGCGGTCCGCTCCCGCCAGAAGGCATCCGGTCTGGCGGCGGCCTCCTCGTACGTCTCCAGGAAGGCCAGGTGCGCCACCGGGTCCCGCAGCGCCGCGAGCCGCAGCTCCTTCGCCGCGACCCACTCACCAGCACGGACGGACCGGATCACATAGCTCATACGGCCACGGTAGTACCCGGGTACGACACCCTTCACCCCGATTACCCCGCCGGTCCGACGCCCGCCGCCCCCGCGCACGCGAACATCGAAGCATGCCGACGGCACCCGAACCGACCCAGCGCCACGACGACGTGGACCACGCGGCCCGCCACCGCGAAGACGCGTGCCGCCCGGCACCGGATCCCGCACGATGGACCCCGTGACGGACAACCGGGCGCCGGAGCCCCTCACCGAGTACGCCCAGCGCCTCACCCACCGGGTGCGCGCCTTCGACCGACGCCGCCCCCTCCTGTGGGACCTGCCCTTCACCGGCTTCTGGGTGGCAGCCGCCCTGATCGACTACACGGGCGGCGGCTGGCGCCACAACGCCCACCAGCTCGACGTCCCCGGCTGGCTGCTCCTCACGCTGAGCCTCGGCCTCTCGGTCCCGCTCCTCTGGCGCCGCACCCACCCCGCAACGGCCCTGGCCGCCATGACTCCCTTCGCCCTCGCCAACTCCTGGACCGGCGCCGCCCTCCAGGCAGCCCTGCTCCAGCTGGTCCTCGTCTACCACCTCGCCCTGCGCCGCCCCCTGCGCGACCTGTGGTGGGTGACGGCCCTGGTGATCGGCCCGGTCCTCCTCTCGGCCATACGTCACGGAGAGGGCACCTGGGACCAGCAGATCGGCTCACACCTGATGTCCGTCACCGTGGCCGTCCTCATCGGTGCCACGGTCCGCACCCGCCGCGACTACACCGAGGCCCTGGAGGACCGCGCCCGCCGCCTGGAGACCGAACGCGACCAGCAGGCCCAAATCGCGACGGCGGCCGAACGCGCCCGCATCGCCCGCGAGATGCACGACATCATCGGCCACAACCTCTCCGTCATCACGGGCCTGGCCGACGGCGGCCGCTACGCCGCCGCCAAGTCCCCCGAACGCGCCGCCCAGGCCCTCGACGCCATCGCCACCACCAGCCGCCAGGCCCTCACCGAACTCCGCCGCCTCCTCGACGTCCTGCGCGAGGACGAGAGGCAACAAGCCGACCTCACCCCCCAGCCCGGCCTCTCCGACCTCGACCCGCTCCTCGACGGCGTACGCTCCGCAGGCCTCCCCGTCAGCACCACCACCCACGGCAGCCCGAGCCTCCCCCCGGGCCGCCAACTCACCGTCTACCGCGTCATCCAGGAAGCCCTCACCAACACCCTCAAGCACGCCGGCCCCGACGCCACCGCACGGATAGAGCTCTCCTACGAGGAGAAGGCCGCGGTCACCGTCACGATCACGGACACCGGCACCGGAAGCGCCACCGACGGGACCTCCCGGGGTGGCCGCGGGCTACCCGGAATGCGCGAGCGAACCGCCCTGTACGGCGGCACACTTGAGGCCGGCCCCCGCCCCCGCCCGGAGCAGGGCTGGCGCGTCCGCCTACGTCTCCCGGAGGAATCCCCGCAGTGACCACGGTCCTCATAGCCGACGACCAGCCCCTTCAGCGCTTCGGCTCCCGCATGCTGCTGGAGAGCCAGGACGACATGACGGTCGTCGGCGAGGCGGCGAACGGCAGCGAAGCGGTCCGCTTGGCCGCCGAACTCCATCCCGATGTCGTCCTCATGGACATCCGCATGCCCGGCCTCGACGGCATCGAGGCGACCCGCCGCATCACCGCCGCCGGCGACCGCACCCGCATCCTGATCGTCACCACCTTCGACCTGGACGAGTACGCCTACGCCGGCCTCCGCGCGGGCGCCTCCGGATTCCTGGTCAAGGACGCCCAGCCCGAGGAACTCCTGGCCGGCATCCGCGCCGTCGCCACGGGCGACGCGGTCGTCGCCCCCAGCCTGACCCGACGCCTCCTGGACGCCTACGTCCACCACCTCCCGGCCGACCCCACAGCACAGGACGGGACGTCAGAGGACACCCGCCTCAAGTCCCTCACCGACCGGGAACGCGAGATCCTCACGGTCATCGGCCAGGGCTGGACGAACACGGAGATAGCCACGCGCCTCCACCTGGCCGAGTCGACGGTGAAGACCCACGTGGGCCGCATTCTGGCGAAGACCGGTTCCCGGGACCGCATTCAGGCGGTCATTCTGGCGTACGACACGAAGCTGGTGCAGCCGTCGTAAAAGCCCTGAACGCAGAAAACCCCCGCATCCGAAGATGCGGGGGTTTTCCCAAAAATTGTTCGGCGGCGTCCTACTCTCCCACAGGGTCCCCCCTGCAGTACCATCGGCGCTGTAAGGCTTAGCTTCCGGGTTCGGAATGTAACCGGGCGTTTCCCCTACGCTATAACCACCGAAACACTATGAAACTGTCGAACAATGCCGCACCACACCATCAACGATGGCATGGGGCCGTTCGTGGTTTCAGAACCAACACAGTGGACGCGAGCAACTGAGGACAAGCCCTCGGCCTATTAGTACCGGTCAACTCCACACGTTACCGTGCTTCCATATCCGGCCTATCAACCCAGTCGTCTACTGGGAGCCTTACCCTCTCAAGGAGGTGGGAATACTCATCTCGAAGCAGGCTTCCCGCTTAGATGCTTTCAGCGGTTATCCCTCCCGAACGTAGCCAACCAGCCATGCCCTTGGCAGAACAACTGGCACACCAGAGGTTCGTCCGTCCCGGTCCTCTCGTACTAGGGACAGCCCTTCTCAATATTCCTACGCGCACAGCGGATAGGGACCGAACTGTCTCACGACGTTCTAAACCCAGCTCGCGTACCGCTTTAATGGGCGAACAGCCCAACCCTTGGGACCGACTCCAGCCCCAGGATGCGACGAGCCGACATCGAGGTGCCAAACCATCCCGTCGATATGGACTCTTGGGGAAGATCAGCCTGTTATCCCCGGGGTACCTTTTATCCGTTGAGCGACGGCGCTTCCACAAGCCACCGCCGGATCACTAGTCCCGACTTTCGTCCCTGCTCGACCCGTCGGTCTCACAGTCAAGCTCCCTTGTGCACTTACACTCAACACCTGATTGCCAACCAGGCTGAGGGAACCTTTGGGCGCCTCCGTTACTCTTTAGGAGGCAACCGCCCCAGTTAAACTACCCATCAGACACTGTCCCTGATCCGGATCACGGACCCAGGTTAGACATCCAGCACGACCAGACTGGTATTTCAACGACGACTCCCCCTGAACTGGCGTCCAGAGTTCACAGTCTCCCAGCTATCCTACACAAGCCGAACCGAACACCAATATCAAACTGTAGTAAAGGTCCCGGGGTCTTTCCGTCCTGCTGCGCGAAACGAGCATCTTTACTCGTAGTGCAATTTCACCGGGCCTATGGTTGAGACAGTCGAGAAGTCGTTACGCCATTCGTGCAGGTCGGAACTTACCCGACAAGGAATTTCGCTACCTTAGGATGGTTATAGTTACCACCGCCGTTTACTGGCGCTTAAGTTCTCAGCTTCGCCCCACCGAAATGGAGCTAACCGGTCCCCTTAACGTTCCAGCACCGGGCAGGCGTCAGTCCGTATACATCGCCTTACGGCTTCGCACGGACCTGTGTTTTTAGTAAACAGTCGCTTCTCGCTGGTCTCTGCGGCCACCCCCAGCTCAAACAGCAAGTGTTCTCACCAGGTGTGGCCCCCCTTCTCCCGAAGTTACGGGGGCATTTTGCCGAGTTCCTTAACCATAGTTCACCCGAACGCCTCGGTATTCTCTACCTGACCACCTGAGTCGGTTTAGGGTACGGGCCGCCATGAAACTCGCTAGAGGCTTTTCTCGACAGCATAGGATCATCCACTTCACCACAATCGGCTCGGCATCAGGTCTCAGCCACAAGTGATCCGGATTTGCCTGGACCACGGCCTACACCCTTACCCCGGGACAACCACCGCCCGGGATGGACTACCTTCCTGCGTCACCCCATCACTCACCTACTAACCGCTTGGTCCGGCGGCTCCACCACTTTCCTTTCCCCGAAGGGTCCGGAACGGCTTCACGGCCTTAGCATCACGATGCTCGATGTTTGACGCTTCACAGCGGGTACCGGAATATCAACCGGTTATCCATCGACTACGCCTGTCGGCCTCGCCTTAGGTCCCGACTTACCCTGGGCAGATCAGCTTGACCCAGGAACCCTTAGTCAATCGGCGCACACGTTTCTCACGTGTGTATCGCTACTCATGCCTGCATTCTCACTCGTGAACCGTCCACAACTCGCTTCCGCGGCTGCTTCACCCGGCACACGACGCTCCCCTACCCATCCACACAGGCGTTGGCCCTATTGTGTGAATGACACGACTTCGGCGGTACGCTTGAGCCCCGCTACATTGTCGGCGCGGAATCACTAGACCAGTGAGCTATTACGCACTCTTTCAAGGGTGGCTGCTTCTAAGCCAACCTCCTGGTTGTCTCTGCGACTCCACATCCTTTCCCACTTAGCGTACGCTTAGGGGCCTTAGTCGATGCTCTGGGCTGTTTCCCTCTCGACCATGGAGCTTATCCCCCACAGTCTCACTGCCGCGCTCTCACTTACCGGCATTCGGAGTTTGGCTAAGGTCAGTAACCCGGTAGGGCCCATCGCCTATCCAGTGCTCTACCTCCGGCAAGAAACACACGACGCTGCACCTAAATGCATTTCGGGGAGAACCAGCTATCACGGAGTTTGATTGGCCTTTCACCCCTAACCACAGGTCATCCCCCAGGTTTTCAACCCTGGTGGGTTCGGTCCTCCACGAAGTCTTACCTCCGCTTCAACCTGCCCATGGCTAGATCACTCCGCTTCGGGTCTTGAGCGTGCTACTGAAACGCCCTATTCGGACTCGCTTTCGCTACGGCTTCCCCACACGGGTTAACCTCGCAACACACCGCAAACTCGCAGGCTCATTCTTCAAAAGGCACGCAGTCACGAGGCAAGCACAAGTGCTTGCCCGACGCTCCCACGGCTTGTAGGCACACGGTTTCAGGTACTATTTCACTCCCCTCCCGGGGTACTTTTCACCATTCCCTCACGGTACTATCCGCTATCGGTCACCAGGGAATATTTAGGCTTAGCGGGTGGTCCCGCCAGATTCACACGGGATTTCTCGGGCCCCGTGCTACTTGGGTGTCTCTCAAACGAGCCGCTGATGTTTCGACTACGGGGGTCTTACCCTCTACGCCGGACCTTTCGCATGTCCTTCGCCTACATCAACGGTTTCTGACTCGTCCTGTCGCCGGCAGACGACAGAAGAGAGATCCCACAACCCCGCATACGCAACCCCTGCCGGGTCTCACACGTATACGGTTTAGCCTCATCCGGTTTCGCTCGCCACTACTCCCGGAATCACGGTTGTTTTCTCTTCCTGCGGGTACTGAGATGTTTCACTTCCCCGCGTTCCCTCCACACTGCCTATGTGTTCAGCAGCGGGTGACAGCCCATGACGACTGCCGGGTTTCCCCATTCGGAAACCCCCGGATCAAAGCCTGGTTGACGACTCCCCGGGGACTATCGTGGCCTCCCACGTCCTTCATCGGTTCCTGGTGCCAAGGCATCCACCGTGCGCCCTTAAAAACTTGGCCACAGATGCTCGCGTCCACTGTGCAGTTCTCAAACAACGACCAGCCACCCATCACCCCGAACCATCCGATTCGAGTGCACTGGGGCCGGCGACTGAGGAAATTTCGTTCCCTCAGACACCCAACAGCGTGCCCGGCCAAATCCCGTCCGGAGATCATGCGTTCCACACTCTTACGAGCAGTACTAGCAGCCTCCGACCCGAGGTCCTGGCCGAATAGTCAACGTTCCACCCATGAGCAACCAGCATCAGACATTCGCTGATGTACTGGCCTCTGAACCAGGCAAGCCCGGCTTAGAAGTGCTCCTTAGAAAGGAGGTGATCCAGCCGCACCTTCCGGTACGGCTACCTTGTTACGACTTCGTCCCAATCGCCAGTCCCACCTTCGACAGCTCCCTCCCACAAGGGGTTGGGCCACCGGCTTCGGGTGTTACCGACTTTCGTGACGTGACGGGCGGTGTGTACAAGGCCCGGGAACGTATTCACCGCAGCAATGCTGATCTGCGATTACTAGCGACTCCGACTTCATGGGGTCGAGTTGCAGACCCCAATCCGAACTGAGACCGGCTTTTTGAGATTCGCTCCACCTCGCGGTATCGCAGCTCATTGTACCGGCCATTGTAGCACGTGTGCAGCCCAAGACATAAGGGGCATGATGACTTGACGTCGTCCCCACCTTCCTCCGAGTTGACCCCGGCGGTCTCCCGTGAGTCCCCAGCACCACAAGGGCCTGCTGGCAACACGGGACAAGGGTTGCGCTCGTTGCGGGACTTAACCCAACATCTCACGACACGAGCTGACGACAGCCATGCACCACCTGTACACCGACCACAAGGGGGCGCCTGTCTCCAGACGTTTCCGGTGTATGTCAAGCCTTGGTAAGGTTCTTCGCGTTGCGTCGAATTAAGCCACATGCTCCGCCGCTTGTGCGGGCCCCCGTCAATTCCTTTGAGTTTTAGCCTTGCGGCCGTACTCCCCAGGCGGGGCACTTAATGCGTTAGCTGCGGCACGGACAACGTGGAATGTTGCCCACACCTAGTGCCCACCGTTTACGGCGTGGACTACCAGGGTATCTAATCCTGTTCGCTCCCCACGCTTTCGCTCCTCAGCGTCAGTATCGGCCCAGAGATCCGCCTTCGCCACCGGTGTTCCTCCTGATATCTGCGCATTTCACCGCTACACCAGGAATTCCGATCTCCCCTACCGAACTCTAGCCTGCCCGTATCGACTGCAGACCCGGGGTTAAGCCCCGGGCTTTCACAACCGACGTGACAAGCCGCCTACGAGCTCTTTACGCCCAATAATTCCGGACAACGCTCGCGCCCTACGTATTACCGCGGCTGCTGGCACGTAGTTAGCCGGCGCTTCTTCTGCAGGTACCGTCACTTTCGCTTCTTCCCTGCTGAAAGAGGTTTACAACCCGAAGGCCGTCATCCCTCACGCGGCGTCGCTGCATCAGGCTTTCGCCCATTGTGCAATATTCCCCACTGCTGCCTCCCGTAGGAGTCTGGGCCGTGTCTCAGTCCCAGTGTGGCCGGTCGCCCTCTCAGGCCGGCTACCCGTCGTCGCCTTGGTGAGCCACTACCTCACCAACAAGCTGATAGGCCGCGGGCTCATCCTGCACCGCCGGAGCTTTCGACCACCATGGATGCCCAAGGTGGTCAGTATCCGGTATTAGACCCCGTTTCCAGGGCTTGTCCCAGAGTGCAGGGCAGATTGCCCACGTGTTACTCACCCGTTCGCCACTAATCCCCACCGAAGTGGTTCATCGTTCGACTTGCATGTGTTAAGCACGCCGCCAGCGTTCGTCCTGAGCCAGGATCAAACTCTCCGTGAATGTTTTCCCGTAATCGGGATGACACGCACGAGAGCGGAACAGTCAGGCGGAATAAGCCCGACCGTTCACAGCGTCCTCGCTGTGTTTTCTTCAAAGGAACCTCGACCATCGGGTATCCGATGGACGGGGTATCAACATATCTGGCGTTGACTTTTGGCACGCTGTTGAGTTCTCAAGGAACGGTCGCTTCCTTTGTACTCACCCTCTCGGGCTTTCCTCCGGGCTTCCCTTCGGTCTTGCGTTTCCGACTCTATCAGATCTTTCCGATCCGATTTCCTCGGTGCTTTCCAGGTTCCCGCTTCCGCGTTTCCCTTTCCGGCGGTTCCGACTCTATCAGATCCTTTCGGGCCTGATCCCCGGTCAGCGGGGTTTGTCTTCGCGGCTGTTGGGCCGTTCCGACGTCCCTAACCTTAGCGCGCCCTCTCGGCGATTCCCAAATCGAAGCCGGTGTGGAGTCGATCGGTCGTCGAGTCCCAATTCGAATTGAATTCGGGCGTGCCGAAATCAACCCGGTAGGGAGGTCGAGCTGGTGGTTTGGGTGCCGCTGCTGCGGCGGAAGTGCTGTCGAAGAACCGTTACGGCTCTGCGGCAACCCGAAGAACTTTACGGATCCGCCAGGGGGCTGTCAAGCGGCCCCTGTCAAGATCTTTTCGGCCCTGGCTTCAGTCCAGGTCGGTCAGGCGTCCGCCGGCGTCCGGCTGGGCGTCCTCGACCCGTCGGAGCAGACGCGTGAGCACTTCGCCCAGCGCCGTGCGCTCGTCGGGGGTCAGGTCCTGGAGCAGGTCCTCCTCGAAGACCGACGCCAGGCGCATCGCCTCCAGCCACTTCTCTCGCCCCTCGGATGTCAGCTCCACGATGACTCGTACGCGGTTGGACTCGTCTCGCTCACGGGTCACCAGAGATTCGGCGACCATGCGGTCGATCCGGTGGGTCATCGCGGCCGGGGTGAGACCGAGGCGCTTGGCGAGGTCGCTGGGGCCCAGTCGGTACGGAGCGCCGGAGAGGACGAGGGCCTTGAGGACCTCCCACTCCGTGTTGCTGATGCCGAGGGTCGAGGTCTGACGGCCGTAGGCGACGTTCATACGGCGGTTCAGGCGGGAGAGGGCCGAGACGATCTGCTCGACCTGGGGGTCGAGGTCCTGGAACTCGCGCTGGTACGCGGCGATCTGCTCTTCGAGGGTCGGCTCGCTGGGGCCGGGGGTGTCACCCATGTGCGCAGTATCGCACGGTCGTTCTTTGCCTTGAAGTCCTTGGGTATGTACTCTTTAGCTTCGAACTTTAGCTTCGAAGTCTTCACTCCTAACTTGTGAGAGAGGTGAACGTGACCAGGGCGATGGGCGCAGCGATGCGCCGCATTCACGTGGGTAACGCACTCAGCGCGTTCGGGCTCGGCTTCACGGTCCCGTACCTGTACGTCTATGTGGCGCAGGTGCGAGGGCTGGGGGCCATGACGGCGGGTCTCGTACTCGCCGTCTTCGCCGTGGCGGCGCTGATCGTGCTGCCGTTCGCCGGGCGGGCCATCGTCCGGCGGGGTCCGCTGCCTGTGTTGCTCGCCGCCCTGGTCACCGCCGCTGTGGGCGCGCTCAGTCTGGGGATCGCGAGCAGCGCGGCGGCCGTGCTGGTGTCGGCGTCCTTGCTGGGGGCCGGGCAGGCCGTGATGCAGCCGGCGCTCGCGACGATGATCGTCGACTGCTCGTCGGCGGACACGCGGTCGCGTGCCTTCGCCATGCAGTTCTTCCTGCAGAACCTGGGGCTCGGCGTCGGTGGCCTGATCGGCGGGCATCTGGTCGACACCTCCAGCGCCGCCTCCTTCACCCTGCTCTTCGCGATCGAGGCGGCGATGTTCCTGCTGCTGGTCGTGGTGATGGTGACCGTGCGGCTGCCGCACGCGCCGCGGATCGAGGGCGCTCCCAAGGCCTCGGGCCGGGGCAGCTGGAAGCAGCTGATGGGCAACCGGGCCATGGTGCAGCTGTGCGTGCTGGGCTTCGTGCTGTTCTTCGCCTGCTACGGGCAGTTCGAGTCGGGGCTCAGTGCGTACGGGGTCGAGGCCGCCGGGATCTCGACGTCCGCGCTGGGGACCGCGCTCGCGGCCAACACGCTGATGATCGTGGTCGCGCAGTTCGCCGTGCTGCGCTTCGTGGAGCGGCGGCGGCGGTCGCGGGTGATCGCCGTTGTCGGGCTGATCTGGGCCGTGGCGTGGGCCGTCGCCGGGTACGCGGGGCTCGGGCACGGAAGCCAGGAGATGGCGACGGCCGCGTTCGTCTCGACGTACGCGCTGTTCGGGCTCGGTGAGGCGATGCTGTCGCCGACCGTGGCCCCGCTGGTCGCGGATCTCGCGCCGGAGGGGATGGCGGGGCAGTACAACTCCGCGTTTGCCCTGGTCAAGCAGCTCGCGCTGGCCGTCGGGCCCGCGGTGGGCGGGCCCCTGGGTGCCTCGCTGCACGCGCCGTACATCGTGGCGTTCCTGGTGTTCTCGCTGGGGATCACCGTCCTGGCCGTGCGGCTGGGGCGGCAGCTGACCGATGTGCAGGATCAGCCGTGGATCGGCAAGAGCCGGGTCGTGGCGCGTGGTGGGGCGCCCGTTTCGGCGGACGTCTGATCCCGTTCCCGTCCAGGGCCTGTCGTTCGGATCAGCCCTTAGGTGGTCCGGGTGCGGGGCAGTGCGAACTCGCACCAGACCGCCTTGCCGCCGCCGGGTGTGCGGCGGCAGCCCCAGTTCGAGGCGATCGTGGCGACGATGGCGATGCCGCGGCCCGATTCGTCGCCCGGTTCCGCGCGGCGGCGTCTGGGCAGGTGGTCGTCGCCGTCGGTGACCTCGATGATCAGCCGTCTGTCCGTGCGGCGCAGGCGCAGTCTCATCGGCGGGGTGCCGTGCTGGAGCGAGTTGGCGACCAGTTCGCTGGTGGCCAGGACTCCCAGGTCGTGCAGGTCGGCGGGGAAGCGCCAGCTGGTCAGGACGCCGGAGGCGAAGGCACGCGCGCGGGGGGCCGCTTCCACGCCGCCCAGGAGTTCCAGGGCGGCGTTGCGGAAGAGCTCGCTGTCCGCTCCCGTGCGTGCGGGGTGTTGGAGGACCAGGACGGCCACGTCGTCGTCGTGGTCGGGGGTCACGCCCGCGGAGCGGATCAGGCGGTCGCAGACGACCTGGGGTGTGCCGGTGGCGCCGGCCAGGGCGCGCTCCAGGGCGGCGATGCCCTCGTCCAGGTCGGCGTCGCGGCGCTCCACCAGGCCGTCCGTGTAGAGGACGGCGGTGGAGCCGGGGGCGAGGGGGATCGAGCCCGAGGTGTGCAACCAGCCGCCGGTGCCGAGCGGGGGGCCGGTGGGTTCGTCGGCGCGCAGGACCGTGCCGTTCTCGTCGCGGACGAGGATCGGCAGGTGGCCGGCCGAGGAGTAGATCAGCTTGCCCTCGTTCGGGTCGTGGATGGCGTACGCGCACGTGGCGATCTGGTTGGCGTCGATCTCGGCGGCCAGGCCGTCCAGGAGCTGGAGGACCTCGTGCGGGGGGAGGTCGAGGCGGGCGTAGGCGCGGACCGCCGTGCGGAGCTGGCCCATGACCGCCGCGGCGCGCACGCCCCGGCCCATGACGTCGCCGATGACCAGGGCCGTGCGGCCGCCGCCCAGGGTGATGACGTCGTACCAGTCGCCACCGACCGCGGCTTCGGTGCCGCCGGGGTGGTAGGTGGCGGCGATGCGCAGGTCGTCCGGCTGTTCGAGCTCCTGGGGGAGCAGGGAGCGCTGGAGGGTGACCGCCGTTTCGCGCTGGCGGCGTTCGCTGGCGCGCAGGCGTTCGGCGGCTTCGGCGTGGTCGGTGACGTCGGTGGCGAAGACGAGGACGCCGCGGCCGTCGCTGCCGCCCTTGCCGTCGCCCTGGGCGACCGGGGTGCAGGTGAAGGTGTAGGAGCGGCCGTCGGGGGCCTTGCGGGACTTGACCGTGCGCGGTTTGCCGCTGCGCTGGACCTGGTCCAGGAGGGGAAACAGGCCGAGGGCGTCCAGTTCGGGGAGCGCCTCGTGGGCGCGTTCGCCCAGGGGGCGTACGCCGAAGGCGGTCGTGTAGGCGTCGTTGACGTAGGCGATGCGGTGGTCGGGGCCGTGGACCAGGGCGACGAGGGAGGGGACGCGGTCGAGGACCTCACGCACCCGCAGTTCGTCGACGGCGGGTACGGACGGCGACTCGTCGGTCAGTTGTTCGGCACGGGCGGCGGGTACGGAGCCTTCCCCCCGCCGGTCCGGGGAGGCCGTCTGCTCGGTCCGCGCTGCGGCGCGGCGCTGCGTTCCGGGGAGCCGGGCGCTCCAGCGCGTGAAGTTCACGAATCCTTGCCTCGTGTAGTGGTCGGCGGCCGGCACCGGAACCGGCCGGGGCCCCGGAGGGCCCGCAACGGGGCGAGTGGTGGCATGCCCGCGGTGGTGGACCAGTCTGGCAGGGCGCGGACCGGACCGACATCCGTCAGACGCCGGGCCGGCCGCTGGAGTTCCTGGGTCCGGTCAGGACGACCCCTTCGGGTTGTGCGGGGGGTCCAGAGAAGGCTTTCCACCGGCCGCGAGTTCGAACTCCGCCCGGGGGTGTTCGAGTGAACCCAGGGAGACGATCTCCCGTTTGAACAGGCCGGCCAGCGCCCATTCGGCGAGCACGCGCGCCTTGCGGTTGAAGGTGGGCACGCGGCTGAGGTGGTAGGCGCGGTGCATGAACCAGGCGGGGTAGCCCTTGAGCTTGCGCCCGTACACATGGGCGACGCCCTTGTGCAGGCCCAGGGAGGCGACCGAGCCGACGTAGGCGTGTTCGTACGTCTCGAGGGGTTCGCCGCGCAGGGAGTGCACGATGTTGTCGGCGAGGACCTTGGCCTGGCGGACGGCGTGCTGGGCGTTGGGGGCGCACTCGCGGCCCTGCTCCTCGGCGGTGACGTCGGGGACGGCGGCCGCGTCTCCCGCGGCCCACGCGTGCGTGGTGCCGTCGACCGACAGCTCCGGCGTGCAGGTCAGGCGTCCACGGCCGTTGCGGGGCAGGTCGGTGGCGGCGAGCACCGGGTGGGGTTTCACGCCTGCCGTCCAGACGACCGTACGGGTGGGGAAGCGGGCGCCGTCGCTGAGGACGGCGACCCGGTCGGCGCAGGATTCGAGGCGGGTCTCCAGGCGCACGTCGATGTTGCGGCGGCGCAGCTCGGTGACGGTGTAGCGGCCCATCTCCTCGCCGACCTCGGGCAGGATCCGGTCCGAGGCCTCGACGAGGATCCACTTCATGTCCTCGGGCTGGACGTTGTGGTAGTACCGCGCGGCGTAGCGGGCCATGTCCTCCAGTTCGCCGAGTGCCTCCACGCCCGCGAAGCCCCCACCGACGAAGACGAAGGTGAGGGCCGCGTCGCGGATCGCGGGGTCACGGGTGGAGGAGGCGATGTCCATCTGCTCGATGACGTGGTTGCGGAGGCCGATGGCCTCCTCGACGGTCTTGAAGCCGATGCCGTGGTCGGCGAGGCCGGGGACCGGCAGGGCGCGCGAGACGGAGCCGGGGGCGAGGACGAGCTGGTCGTAGGAGAGCCGCTGTCCGCCCGTGCCCTCCTCGTCGGTGGCGAGGGTGGTGACGGTGGCGGTGCGTTTGGCGTGGTCGACGGCGGTGACCTCGCCGATCAGGATCCGGCACCGGCCGAGGACGCGGCGCAGCGGTACGACGACGTGGCGCGGGGAGATCGCGCCGGCGGCGGCCTCGGGGAGGAACGGCTGATAGGTCATGTACGGGTCGGGGGTGACGACGGTGATCTCGGCCTCGCCCCGGTCCAGTTCCCGTTTCAGTCTGCGCTGCAGGCGCAGGGCCGTGTACATCCCGACGTAGCCGCCACCGACAACGAGAATGCGCGCACGTTCCTTCACCATCCCATGACGCACCCGTCGCTTGCGTTTGTCCACAGCCTCGACGAATTGTGTGACCGGAGCGGGAGGGCGCGCGGAGTTGGCCTGAATACCGACCTTGTGCACATGGATGCAGGTCAGGAGGGGTGGTGCGGGGGGCGTGCGGGGGCACATTCGGGACGTATGCGGCCCGTACTCCGATCGGTGGGCGCTCCGTGCGGAACCTGCCTCTTCTGAATTGACTCCCTCTCAACTATGTTCGTGTGTCGACGGGGTGTAGGGGGATGTGCTCATCGGGGTCCGCGACGGGCGGGCCACGGGACCGGGCCGTTCCCTCGCTCCGGTATCGAATGGCGGGGAGTGTCTCCGGGGGGAGACGTCATTACCGGGGGAATGCTTATGCATGTTCAGGACTCTCATTGGTCGCCCGCGTCCGCACTCGCGGCGGGTGGCATGACGATGAGCGCGGCGGGCAACGGACGCGACGTGTCGCGGACGACGCCGCTGCGCGTGGACGCACAGCGCAATCTGGAGCACGTGCTGCGTGCGGCGCGCGAGGTCTTCGGCGAGCTGGGGTACGGCGCGCCGATGGAGGACGTGGCGCGGCGTGCGCGCGTCGGTGTGGGCACGGTGTACCGGCGGTTCCCGAGCAAGGACGTCCTGGTGCGGCGGATAGCCGAGGAGGAGACCTCCCGGCTGACCGACCAGGCGCGTGCGGCGCTCGGGCAGGAGGACGAGCCGTGGTCGGCGCTGTCGCGCTTCCTGCGGACGTCGGTGGCCTCCGGCGCCGGGCGGCTGCTGCCGCCGCAGGTGCTGCGGGTCTCGGTCGAGGACGGTGCCTCAGGCCCGCGGGTGCCGCAGCAGCGGACCCAGCCGGGCACGACGGAGCTGCGGCTGGTGCCGGACCAGCCCGTGGCGGTCGCCTCGGTGCCGGCGGTCGGGGCCGAGGACGACGCCGGGACGTCGGCGCTGCTCGAGGTCGTGGGCCGGCTCGTGGACCGGGCGCGTGCGGCCGGTGAGCTGCGGGCGGACGTGTCGGTGTCGGACGTGCTGCTGGTGATCGCCACGGCTGCGCCCTCACTGCCGGACGCCGCTCAGCAGGCGGCCGCGTCGGCCCGGCTGCTGGACATCCTGCTGGAGGGGCTGCGCTCGCGACCGGCGTGAGCCACCGGGGCTCGGGGCCCGCGGCTCGGGGCGAACAGGCCCGGGCCGGTTGGGCCCCAGGGCTCGGGCGGGACGTCCGGGCCCCGCACGAGTAGGGGGCGAGCCTTCCCGCCCGCGGCGAGAGGGGAGCCTTCCCCGCCGCAGCGAGAACAGGGAGCCCTCGCCGCCCGGAGCCACCCCGAGCCGCGCGGAGCCGCCCGGAGGCGCGGAGCGAAAAGAGGAGCCTTCCCCGAATGAGTGACGGCCAGTACTGCCATGCGGCACATCCCCACGGATGAGTGATCGTCCGAACTACGGGGTTCTGACCAAATGCCAATATGGCACGCTGACCCGGTGGTCTGGACGGGTTGGGCGGCTGGCGGGGGCTTTCCGCGATGAGCGGTGACGGGCGGGACGAGTCGAGCGGCGGCGGGAGCGGCGACGCCACGGCCGACGGCCCGGTGCCGCCGAAGGTGCCGAGCCAGGGCGGACGCGCGAGCGTGCCGCCCGGCGGGCGCCCCGCCGACGGCTCGGTCCCGGCCCAGCGCGACCGGCACGAGGACAGCGTCCTGCCGCCGCCTCTCGAGACGCCGCCGTCCGACGCCGACCTCATCGACCGCATGCGCGCGGGCGACGACACGGCGTACGAGGAGCTGTACCGGCGCCATGCGCAGGCCGTACGCCGGTACGCCCGCACCTGCTGCCGGGACGCCCACACCGCGGAGGATCTGACCGCCGAGGTCTTCGCCCGCGTGCTCCAGGCGGTACGCGGCGGCGCGGGGCCCGCGCACGCGGTGCGCGCGTACCTGCTCACCTCCGTCCGGCGCGTCGCCGCCTCCTGGACGCGGTCGGCGCGGCGCGAGCAACTCGTCGACGATTTCGCCGTGTTCGCCGCCCAGTCCGCACGCGGATCCGACGTGTCCGACGACGACACGCTCGAACTCGGCGCGGACGTACGGGCGATGCACGAGGCCGAGCAGTCCATGGCCATGCGGGCGTTCCGGTCGCTGCCGGAGCGCTGGCAGGCCGTGTTGTGGCACACCGAGATCGAGGACGAGTCGCCCAGCGAGGTCGCCACGCTCTTCGGGCTCGACGCCAACGGCACACGCGTGCTCGCCAGCCGGGCCCGTGAGGGTCTCAAGCAGGCCTACCTCCAGGCCCACGTCAGCGCCACGCTCACCGCCGACGAGGAGTGCGCCCGCTACGCCGACCAGCTCGGCACGTATGCCCGCGGGCGGCTGCGCACCCGGGCCGAGCGGGGGCTGCGCAAGCACCTGGAGGAGTGCGCGAAGTGCCGGCTGGCCGCGCTGCAGATCGAAGAAGTGGCCGGTGGTATCCCGGCGGTCGTGCCGGTCGCGGTCATCGGCTGGTTCGGGGCCGCCGGGTATGCGAAGGCGGCCGGGCTCATCGCCGGGGGCGCGGGGGCGGCAGGGGCGGCAGCGGCGGCGGGAGGCACGACCGGTGGGGCGTCCGCGGCGGGCGGCGGATCGGCCGGAGGGGCCGGAGGCGGGGGCGGTGCGGCGGCCTCCGAGGGGCTCGGCGCGCCGGTGAAGGCCGGTATCGCGGCCGGTGTGGTCGCCGTCGGGGTGGTGGCCGCCGTGGTGATGGCCCTGGCCGGCAACGAGAAGCCGAAGGAGGAGGCCGGACCTGCTCCTTCCTCCCCCAAGCCGTCGTCGGTGGTGCGACCCGGTGAGCCCGCGCCCTCACCCTCACCCTCACGGCAGGACTCGGCCCCGGACCCGCCGGGAATCATGCCCGCGCGCGCCGAGACACCCGCGCCGACACCGAGCTCCAAGACCAGCCCGGCCCCGGACCAGGACCCGACCCCCACCCCGCCCCGAAAGCCCGCTCCCCCACCCGAACCCCCGAAGCCGACACCACCCCCCGCTCCCACACCGGTGCCCACTCCCCCGCCGCCCCCGCCTCCTGCCCCGGCTGTCTACCAGTGGAGCGAACTGTCGTACGACATCAGCGGCGACGGCACGAAGCCCGAGATGCGGATCGGTGCGAGCAGCTGGGTCTGGAAGCGGTCCGGCCTGTCGGTCGGCGACCAGCGGTACGCCCACGGCGTCACCGTGCACGGCCGCTCGTCCGTCACCATCGACCTCAACCGCTCCTGCTCGTCCTACGACGCGCTCGTGGGGGTGGACGACATGACGCTGAGGCTCGGCAAGGCGTACTTCTCCGTCTACGCCGACGGGGCCAGGCTGTGGCGGTCCCCGCTGGTCGAGGGCGGCGACCCGGCCCTGCCCGTCCATGTGAACCTCAGCGGGCGCGGCACGGTCCGGCTGGTGGTGGAACCCCGCAGCCCCCTCGACAACCTGATGCCGGTGGACTGGGCGGAGTCCAGGTTCACCTGCGGCTAGGCCTGTTCCGGGTATGACGGTTCACGTCACCCGGCTGCCGGCGTAAGCACCGCGCGCCTCGTCCAGCTCGCGCAGGACGTCGTCCGCGGCGAGGGCCGCGCCCCGGGCGTGCTCGGCCTCGCACCGGGCGTCTCCCAGAGCGGCGCGAGCAGCGGCCTCGGCCCGCTCCACCGGGGCACGCTCGGGCAGGGAGCGCGGGCGGCCTGCCCGCAAGTGCGCGGCGGTGCCGAGCAGCCGGGCCGCTCGCGGGAAGTCGCCGAGATCGGCCAGCAGCCCCGCCGCGCCGTCCACGACCGTGGCCAGGATCACGTCCGAGCACCGCTTCTCCACGGCTTCGCGCAGGGCGCCGGCCAGCTTGGGCAGGGCGGACCGGGGGCCGGACTCCCTCGCGGTGATCATGGCGTCGAGCAGGAGCAGCATCACCGCGAACTGGGGTGGCGGCGGGCCGGGTGCGGTGTTCGCGCGGGCCGCGTCGCACCACGCACGCGCCCGCTCGGTGTGCCCGTCCTCGAACGCCATCTGGGTGCGCATCAGCAGCACGTACGCCTTGGAGTCCCGTACGCCGTACCGTTCGGCGGCGGCCGCGGCCTCGTCCAGGGACGCCGTCGCGGCCGCCCGGTCTCCCGCGCGGTAGGCGATCTCGGCGAGCCGGGCGATGAGGAACGGCGACTCCGCGTAGGCGCCCACCTCGTAGGCGAGCCGCAGCGCCTCCTCGTACTCCCCCTTGGCGTCCTCGAAGCGGCTGCGCGCCATGGCGGCCTCGCCGACCGCGCTGCACACCTGGGCGCGCAGCCAGCGGTCGCCCGCGCGGCGGCTGAGGATCCGCAGCTCAGCGAGGTCGTCGTCGACGCCCTCAAGGCCACCGGGTCCGTCGACGACCGTGTGCGCTCGGAACATCAGCGCGACGGAGAGCTCCCAGTCACCCCCGTACGCGCGGCAGTTGGCGACGGCCGCGTCCAGGACGGCCAGGACCTCGCTCTGGTCGCCCAGGAAGGTGGAGAGGATCGGGCAGACGAGCCCCGGAATACGGGCCGCGTGCGGGCCGCCACCCCCGAAATGGGCCCACACCCGTTCCATGTACGGCCGTTGCTCGTCGACGAAGCTCTCCATGGACGCGGCCTCGGTCATGAAGAACAGATGCAGCATGCGGACATCCATCCGCAGGGCGTGCAGCGGATGGCCCGTCTCCCCGTCCGGCGCGGTGAGGAACTGCTCGATGTGGCCGGGCGCTTCCGGCCCACCGGCGTCCAGGGCCGCGCCCAGTCGCAGCGTCCGCTCGATCCACTCCATGCCCTCGTGGCGGTAGTTGCGCAGCCACCAGAACCAGCCCATGGCCACGGCGAGGGCGCCGGCGGCCTCCTCGTCCCCGGCGGTGAGGGCCCGGTCGAGGGCGGCGCGGATGTTGTCCAGCTCGGTCTCCAGACGGGAGATCCACGGCAGTTGCCCGGCGGAGCGCAGCAGCGGATCGGCCCGCTCGGCGAGCGCACGCGCCCACGCGCGGTGCCGGACCTCGGCCTCGGCGCGCAGCCGCGGGGCGTCGGCGGAGCGCTCGACGGCGTACTCGTGGATGGTCTCCAGCAGCCGGTAGCGCATACCCGAGTCGTCGGCGTCGGGGGCCGCCACGACGAGGGACTTGTCGACGAGGGCCCCGATCAGCTCGGCGGCGGGCCCGGAGCACACGGCCTCGGCCGCCGCCAGGTCCCAGCCGCCCGCGAACACCGACACCTCGCGCAGCATCGTCCGCTCGGCGTCGTCGAGCAGGTCCCACGACCAGTCGACGACGGCGCGCAGGGTCTGCTGGCGGGGCAGGACCGTACGACTCCCGGAGGTGAGGAGGCGGAAGCGGTCGTCGAGCCGGTCGGCGATCTGCCGGGAGGTGAGAAGCCGGAGCCGGGCCGCCGCCAGCTCGATGGCGAGCGGCAGCCCGTCCAGCCGCCGGCAGATCTCCGCCACCGCCCGCTCGTCGCGGAGCACGGCGTCCGCGTCGGGACGGACGGCCGCGGCCCGCTCGGCGAACAGCCGGCGGGCGTGGTCCGGGCGCAGGGGCTCGACCGGGCGCACCAACTCACCGGGAACGCCCAGAGGTTCACGGCTGGTGGCCAGGATCGTGAGCCCCGGGCAACGGGTCAGCAGGGTCTCCGCGAGGTGCGCGGCGGCGCCGATGACGTGCTCGCAGTTGTCAAGGATCAGAACGAGGCTGCGCGGCGCGCAGAACTCGACGAGCAGGCCGACCGGATCGTCCTGCACCGCGGTGTGCTCGCTGGTCAGCAGCACGGTCTCGCGCAGACCGAGCGCACTGACCACCGCTCCCGGCACCGCCTCCGGGCGGTCGAGCGGGGCGAGCTCGGCCAGCCGTGCCTGCGGGAGCCCGGCGGCGGCTTCCTCGGCGAGACGGGTCTTTCCGGAGCCGCCCGGTCCGGTGAGGGTGACGAGGCGGGCCCTGTGCATCTCGGAACGGATGGCGTCGATCTCGGGTTCCCGGCCGACGAAGGAGGTCAGACGGGGCCGAATGGTTCCGGGCTGTATGCGCTCGCGCTCCGGCGGAGCGGGCGGCGGCCCCTCCTCCGGCGGGGCGGGGTCGAGCAGTCCGGCGTGGAGGGCGCGCAGCTGGGGCCCGGGGTCGGTGCCGAGGCCTTCGGCCAGGGACCGGCGGACGGTTTCGTACGCGGCGAGGGCGTCGGCGTCCCGGCCGGTGTCGCGCAGGGCGCGGATGAGGAGCGCGTGCAGCGGCTCGTCGTACGGGTGTACGGCCGTCAGCTCACGCAGTTCCGGTACGACGTCCGGCCCGCGGCCGAGCCGTAGCCGGGCCTCTGCCCTGGCCCGGGTCGCCTCCAGGCGCATCGCCTCCGGGCGGGCGGCGGCGGAGCGGTCGGGGAGGTCGGCGAGGGCGGGCCCGTGCCAGAGGGCGAGGGCGGCGTCGAGGTGGTGCTCCGCCAGCGCGGGGTCGTTGCCGGTGAGGGCGTCGGTGCCCTGCTGGACGAGCCGTTCGAAGACGAAGAGATCGATGTCGTCCCGGCCCGCCGCGAGTCGGTAGCCGCCCGTCTCGGAGGTGACGGCGTCCTTGCCGAGGGCCCTGCGGAGGCGGCCGACGAGGGCCTGGAGCGCGGCGGGGGCGTCCTGGGGCGGCTCCTCCGGCCAGACCTCGTCGATCAGCGTCTGCGGGGTGGTGACGCGGGAGGGGCGCAGGGCGAGGGCGGTGAGCAGGGCACGGAGCCGTGGTCCGCCGACGGGTACGACTGAGCCGCTCTCGTCCTCTGCCGTGGTGACGCCCAGGATTCTGTACCGCACGGAGTCATTGTCGCCGGGGTCGGCGCGAGGGTCGGGGGGTTTTCCGTGCCGGGCGTTGCTCGGGGGCTCGTGTGCGGGGGTGTGGCTGCCTGGGGGGGGGTGGGTCCGCAGCCCGGCGTCGAAGGGTGCCGCTGCGTTTGTGCTGGGGGCGGGTGGATCCGCCACCCGGCGTCGGGGGGCCGCTGCGTCGGGTGCTGAGGCCGGGTGGGTCCGCAGCCCGGCGGAACGGGGTACCTCCCCCAAGCTCTCGGCTTCGCTCGAGCAGGGGGGACCCCCACGCCCACCCGTGCCGCCCCTAGCGGCACGCATGCCCGCAGCTAAGCGGCTGCGCATACCCGCAGCTGGGCGGCTGCACATTCCCGCAGCTGGGCGGCTGCACATTCCCGCAGCGGGGGCGGCCCGCACCCGCCGTCGTACGCAAGGGGCCGTGTCGGGGGGTGTCCGCCCGCAGCGGTTGGCGCGTCAACGCCAGTCAGTCGGTATGAAGGCCCATCGCGCCGTTCCGAGGACGGACACCCCCCGGCGCGGCCCCGACCCCCACCCAACGCGAAGGCGAAACACACGCGCACCCCCACCGATCCACCGCTACACCCGCCGCCCCCCACCGGCCCCCGCCCCCAACGCCCCCCGCTGCGGCGCGATCCCCGCCGGTACCGCTCGCTGCCTGGCCGGCGTGCCCGTCCAGCATGTGCCTCGGCGGGACAGCAGGCGGCGCAGCCACAGCTCCAGGGAGACCAGGTCCGCGAGGCCGTCCAGGGGCAGGGGTTCACCCGCCGCCGCGCCGCGCAGCGCCTTGCGGACCACGCGGGCCTCGACCAGACCGGCCTCCGCCAGCAACGGGGTGTCGAACAGGGAGACCAGGGAGTCCGCCGCCACACGCAACCCCGTACGCTCCGCGGCCGCAGCGGTCGCCTGGGTCGGGGCGCCCCAGCCGGGCGGCAACTCCCGGACGCCTGCCCCTTCCAGCACCGTACGCAGGATCGCCGCCCGCGCTCCCGGCCGTACCCGCAGCGCTTCGGGCAGCGCCCGGGCCGCCCGGACGACCTGGTTGTCGAGGAACGGCGCGTGCAGCCGCTGGAAGCGGACCTCCGCCGCCTGCTCCAGCACCCGCAGGTCCGCCGCGTGCCGCGCCAGCGCCGCTCGCGCACGGAAGTCACCCGGCCGCTGCCCGGGCCCCACCAGCTCCGACCGGTGTGTCGCCGCCTGAAGGCGAACCGATACTTCAGCGAGTGCCTCACCGGTCAGCCAGCGCGCGGCCGGCCCGGGTCTGCCCCAGGTCAGCGCGGCGAGCGAGGCGTCCAGCGCACCCCCGGGCGCGTCGAGGCCGTCGTCGGAGCGAGGGTCGAGGAGACGCTCGGCGAGGGACTCCAGCCCCGACCGGTACGGCGTACGGGAGAGCCGCCGCGCCGCCGCGTACACGCGCGCGGGCACCAGCACCGACCCGTCGGCCTTGGCCAGCGCGGCGACCGGCCGTACGAGATGCCGCCGCCGGCGGTCCATCAGCAGGTCGGCGAGCCGCGCGGGATGGGCGTCCAGCACCTGCCGCGCCCCGTACCCCGTGAAGTGGTCCGCGCTGCCCGCCGCCAGCCGGGCGCGATGCCGCGCCGCCGACACCAGGCACGGCCCGGGTTCGTCGGTCAGCGGCCCGTCCAGGTCGGCGTAGGGGAGGGTCTCCTCGCCGCCCGCCACGACGACGTGGTGCAGCCGCGGGTTCGCCGCCAGCGCGCCCGCCCGCTCCAGTTCGGCCTCCCGCCCTCCGACGGCGAGGTCGTTGAACGTGACGGCCAGCAGCCGCTCCCCCGCGCCCGTGCCGTGCCCCAGCACCGTGCCCGGCATCCCGGGGAGCCCAGCGGCCAGCAGCGCAAGCGCCCCGGAGGCCGGGCCGCCGGACAGGTCCGCGCCGATCCCCGGCACCGGCATCCCGCGTGCGGCCCGTCGCTCGGCGGGTCCCATGCCGGGCACGGGGCCCGGGTCTATGTCCATCCCCGGGACGTGCCGCGGAGCGGACAGCCGCGTCCGTACGGCTTCCACGAGCGCGTCGCGCACCGCGTCGACCGCACTGTCGGGATCGGCCGGGGGCGCCGCGACGGCCAGTGAGGCGACCGGCTCGTACCCGGCGATCTCGCGCGCCCCGGCGCGCAGGATGAGGGCATGCCCGGGCGGAACGCGCTTCACGCCGTCGTACGGCGTGGAGTCGTGCAGCGCGGCGGGCACGTCCGGCGCGGCCAGCAGCGCGGCGAGATGCCCGAAGTCGAGGTTGGCCTCGATGAGATCGGCCAGCGGCAGCGCGGCGGTCGCGTACGCCGTACCGCCGGCCCAGGGCGTGTGGAACACCGGTCGTGCGCCCGCGAGGTCGCCGCAGACGGTGAGCCGCCTGCCGACCTGGACGATCGCGGTGTAGCTGCCCGGCCAGGCGGTCAGATGCCGAAGTGCCCCACCGCGCGCGGCGAACAGCGCGACGCGCAGTTGCTCGTCGGTGGCGCCGCAGATGCCGAGGACGGCGATCCTGGTCCGGTCGTCGGCCTTCACGACCCGCACCTCGTCGGGGCGCCAGTCGCCGACCGCCCACAGCGGATCGGGATCACCCCACAGGAGTTGGGACCCCACCGGGTGCAGGGTTTCACCCTCGCTGCCGGTCGCCCCCGCCGAACCGGCAGCGACGGCTCCCGCGGCGGTGCTGCTCCATCCCACCAACCACCGCATCGCCGCCTCCACAGGCTGTGGACAACCAGTGCACCGTACGAACCGGTTCACCATGCTGCCATGAAGGAAGCGTTCCAGAGGGTGCCGACGCCGCTTGCGCTCCGCCGAATGCGCCCCGGCGGAGCCACCCACACCGCCCCGAACCCCCCGAACACCCGCACACCGCCCGCGAACACGGGCGGGCAAGACACCGGACGAAGGGACGAACGAAGGAACGGACGCAAGGACAGCCGAAGAGACAGACGCAAGGACGGCCGAGGCGGCAGACGCCGCCAGGACGGCCGAAGAGACGAACGAAACACCGCACGAGCCACCGCACGAGCCACAGAACGAGCCACCGAACAGGACGGCCGCGGAAGCAAGAAGAACCCCGGAGCAGCGAAGAGACGGCCAAGAATCAAGGCACGCCAGCGACATGTCCGCAGTACGACTGCGACGCGAATGCGCCCCCGGAACGCGCCCCAATCACACCCGACGCGCCCTCAAGTGCCGTGGTAGGAGCCTTGATACCCCGCGATCGACGGGGTCGATTTTCAGCCAAATCGGCGTAACACGCGCAGCTTCGAACACGCTCCGTACAGGCTCGGCACGCTGCCACCCGGTCGCGCAGTCCGGGAGACGGAGCACGCCTCCCGGACCGTTCCGCCGCCCGCGGGGATGTAGGCGGCGGTGTCCCCCAGCCCACTGGATCCAGTACAGCGGGCCGACCCACGCAACGACCATGGAACCGCTCCCGCGATGGCCGGAGAAGAGCGCACGGACAGGCGCACGGCCACACACTGGGAGCACGTCGCAACAGCCCGTATCTGAACCGCACTTCAGTACGGACCACAATCCCGCCAACCGGAACAATGCCCCTTAACGCTTGGGATGCGGCGAACTACGCTGGGTTTACGAATGCCGCGTGGTTATGCCAGTGCGGCAGCCGTCTGTGTCGAGGGGTGGCTCATGTCCAGGGAGCAACGCGGGCCGAACGAGAAACTCGGCGCCGTTCTCGCCCTCGCGGGAATCAGCAACGCAGGCCTCGCGCGGCGTGTCAACGACCTCGGCGCCCAGCGCGGTCTGACGCTTCGCTACGACAAGACGTCGGTGGCGCGCTGGGTGTCGAAGGGCATGGTGCCCCAGGGTGCCGCCCCGCACCTCATCGCCGCCGCCATCGGCCAGAAACTCGGCCGCCCGGTGCCGCTGCACGAGATCGGCCTGGCGGACGCGGACCCCGCACCCGAAGTCGGCCTCGCCTTCCCGCGGGACGTCGGCCAGGCGGTCAGGTCCGCGACCGACCTCTACCGCCTCGACCTCGCCGGCCGCCGGGCCGGTTCCGGAGGCATCTGGCAGTCGCTGGCCGGATCGTTCGCGGTGAGCGCATACGCAACGCCCGCCTCACGATGGCTGATAACCCCGGCCGACAGTTCGGTCGCGCGTGACGTGGGCCCCGGCGAGGGCTCCGGCGCACCGCTCAAAGTCGGCCACAGCGACGTGCAGAAGCTGCGAGAGGCCGCCGAGGACGCGCGGCGCTGGGACTCCAAGTACGGCGGTGGCGACTGGCGTTCGTCCATGGTCCCCGAATGCTTACGGGTGGAGGCCGCCCCGCTGCTGCTCGGCTCGTACTCCGACGAGGTCGGCCGGGCCCTCTTCGGCGCCTCCGCCGAACTCACGCGACTGGCGGGCTGGATGGCCTTCGACACGGGCCAGCAGGAAGCGGCCCAGCGCTACTACATCCAGGCCCTGCGCCTGGCCCGGGCGGCGGCTGACGTCCCCCTCGGGGGCTACGTGCTGGCCTCCATGTCCCTCCAGGCCACCTACCGCGGCTTCGGGGACGAGGGCGTGGACCTCGCCCAGGCCGCCCTGGAACGCAACCGCGGACTGGCGACGGCCCGCACCATGAGCTTCTTCCGCCTCGTCGAGGCACGCGCGCACGCTCGCGCGAACGACGCCGCGGCGGCCGGCGGCGCCCTGAAGGCCGCCGAGAGCTGGCTGGAGCGCGCCCGCCCCGGCGACAACGATCCGAGCTGGCTCGGCTTCTACTCTTACGACCGCTTCGCCGCCGACGCGGCCGAGTGCTACCGCGACCTCAAGGCGCCCCGCCAGGTCCGCCGCTTCACCGAGCAGGCCCTGTCGAAGCCGACCGAGGAGTTCGTCCGCTCGCACGGCCTGCGCCTGGTCGTCTCGGCGGTCGCGGAACTGGAGTCGGGGAACCTGGACGCGGCATGCGAGCAGGGGGTGCGGGCGGTGGAGGTCGCCGGGCGGATCTCCTCGGCCCGTACCACCGAGTACGTCAAGGACCTTTTGCACCGACTGGAGCCGTACGGCGACGAGCCGCGGGTGGTGGAGCTCCGTGAGCGTGCACGCCCGCTGCTGATGACTCCGGCGTAGCCGAACCAGGCATGCGGCCCGTCCCGCGTTTGAAGGCATTGTCAGTGGCGCAGTGCACTATCGAAGCGGGAGGTGGTGCGAGTGCGGATCACATACGACTGTGACGTGCTGGTGATCGGCGGCGGCATCGTCGGCCTGTCGACGGCGTACGCGATCACCCGCGCCGCACCGGGCACACGTGTCACCGTCCTGGAGAAGGAACCGGGCCCGGCCCGCCACCAGACCGGCCGCAACAGCGGCGTCATCCACAGCGGCATCTACTACCGCCCCGGCTCCCTCAAGGCGCGCTACGCGGTGCGGGGCGCGGCGGAGATGGTCAAGTTCTGCGCCGAGTACGGCATCCCGCACGCGGTCACCGGCAAGCTGATCGTCGCCACCGACCGCGCGGAGCTGCCCCGCCTGCACGCGCTCGTGCAGCGCGGCCGGGAGAACGGCATCCCGGTGCGGGAGCTGGGCGGCCCCCAGATCGCGGAGTACGAGCCGGAAGTGCGCGGGCTCGCCGCGATACACGTCGGCACGACGGGCATCTGCGACTTCGTCGCGGTCGCCCGCCAGCTGGCCCACGGCTCGGGCGCGGAGATCCGCTACGGCACGCGGGTCGTGCGCGTCGACCGGCGCCCCGAGCGTGGGGTCGCCGTGCTCACGGCCGCGGGCGACGTCGTACGCGGGCGGGTCCTGGTGAACTGCGCGGGTCTGCAGTGCGACGAGATCGCCCGGCTCACCGGGGACGACCCGGGCATGCGGATCGTGCCGTTCCGGGGCGAGTACTACGAGCTGGCCCGGCCGGAGCTGGTACGCGGCCTGGTCTACCCCGTGCCCGATCCGGCGTTCCCGTTCCTCGGAGTGCATCTCACGCGCGGCATCGACGGGGGTGTCCATGTCGGGCCCAACGCGGTGCCGGCCCTGGCCCGCGAGGGGTACGGGTGGGGCACGGTCCGGCTGCGCGAGCTGGGCTCGACCCTGGCCTGGCCCGGCTCCTGGCAGATAGCCCGCCGGCACTGGCGGTACGGGGCGGGTGAGCTGCGGCGGTCCCTGTCCAAGACGGCGTTCACGGACGCGGTGGGCCGGCTGCTGCCCGGGGTGTCCGAGGACGACCTGGTGCGGACGGCCGCGGGCGTGCGCGCACAGGCGGTTCTCCGTGACGGAACCCTGGTCGACGACTTCCTGATCCGCGAGGGCGCCAGAACAGTCCACGTCCTCAACGCACCGTCCCCTGCGGCCACGGCGTCCTTGCCGATCGGCCGGGAAGTGGCACGCAGAGCATTGAGCGCGCTGTGAGGCCTGCGGGGCTGCCCTGCCGGCGCCGGGTGGGTCCGCGACCCGGCGTCGAGAGGTGCCGCTGCGTTTGTGCTGGGGCGGGTGGATCCGCCACCCGGCGTCGGGGGGCCGCTGCGTCGGGTGCTGAGGCCGGGTGGGTCCGCAGCCCGGCGGAACGGGGTGCCGCTGTGTCGGTGCTGGGGCCGGGTGGGTCCGCAGCCCGGCGGAACGGGGTGCCTCCCCCAAGCTCTCGGCTTCGCTCGAGCAGGGGGGACCCCCACGCCCACCCGTGCCGCCCCTAGCGGCACGCATGCCCGCAGCTGGGGGCGGCCGCGCCTACCCGCAGCGGGGGCGGCCCGCACCCGCCGTCGTACGCAAGGGGCCGTGTCGGGGGGTGTCCGCCCGCAGCGGTTGGCGCGTCAACGGGGAGTCAGTCGGTATGAAGGTCCATCGCGCCGTTCCGAGGACGGACACCCCCCGGCGCGGCCCCGACCCACCACCCGGCGTAAGGCGAAGCACCTCAGCCGTAAAATCAGGGGCACTGTGTCTGACTCCGCCAACACCCCCGAAGCCCCGAACCCGGCCCCGAACCCGCACCCGGAGCCGCACTCGCACCCGGCCCCGCCCCCGGAGCCGCACCCGCACCCGCACCCGCACCCGCACCCGCACACCCCGGGTGTCCCCGTCCGGGGTACCCGGGCCAAGGGCGAGCCGCGTTTCCCCGACGGGCCGAAGGCCGACCCCGCCGGGTCGCACTTCGAGCGGCGCATCCGGAGTTTCCAGCCCCGCCGCAGCCGCGTCACCGCCGGTCAAGCGGACGCACTCCAGCGCCTGTGGCCCAAGTGGGGCCTCGACATCGACGGCAGCCGGACCCTCGACCTGCCCGAGCTGTTCGGCAACGACAACCCCGTCGTCCTGGAGATCGGCTTCGGCATGGGCGAGGCCACCGCCCAGATGGCCGCCGCCGCCCCCGCCACGAACATCCTCGCCGTCGACGTCCACACCCCCGGCCAGGGCAACCTGCTCAACCTCGCCGACCGCAACGGCCTGTCCAACATCCGCGTCGGCAACGGCGACGCGATCATCCTCCTGCGCGAGATGCTCGCCCCGGACTCCCTCGGCGGCCTCCGCGTCTACTTCCCGGACCCCTGGCCCAAGAAGCGGCACCACAAGCGCAGGATCATCCAGCCCGAATTCCTGACCCTGGCCGCCACCCGCATCAGACCCGGCGGGATCGTCCACTGCGCCACCGACTGGGAGCCGTACGCGGAGCAGATGCTCGACGTCCTCACGGCACACCCCGACTTCGAGAACACGCAGGCGGACGGTGGTTTCGCGCCGCGACCCGACTTCCGTCCCCTGACCCGTTTCGAGGGCCAGGGACTGGACAAGGGACATGTCGTGAACGACCTCCTCTTCCGCCGCGTACAGCACGTGGACCAGCCCCCCGCCGGCGCCTGACCACCCCTGGCACCTCTCCCGCCTGCGGACAGCGCCCATCCGTCGTTAGGGTCAATGCCGTGGCCACCAGTTCCCCACATCCGTCGTACCCCATCGGTCCCACCGACGGCGCACCCTTCGCCGGCTCGGGCACAGCCGGCTCCTCGCGGCACGCCCACTGGTGGCACCGCGCCTGGGTGCGCTACGGCGCTCTGAGCACGCTCCTCGCGATATCCGGCCTGGTCATCCTCGCCCTGGTCCGTGAGGAGACCGGCACGGAAGGGTTCCTGGTCGGGCTGGGGCTGGCCGTCCTCCCGGTGCCCCTGCTGATAGCCGCGTTCCGCTGGCTGGACCGGGTGGAGCCCGGCCCCTGGCGGAACCTGCTGTTCTGCTTCGCCTGGGGCGCCTGCGCGGCGGCGCTGATAGCGATCGTCGCCAACAGCTTCGCGACGAGATGGATAGCGACGGCGACGGCGGACCCGTCCAGCGCGGACACCCTCGGCGCGACGGTGATAGCGCCGGTGGTCGAGGAGTCGGCCAAGGCGGCGGCCGTCCTCCTGGTCTTCCTCTTCCGGCGCCGCGACTTCACCGGCATCGTCGACGGGGTCGTCATAGCCGGCGTGACGGCCACCGGCTTCGCGTTCACCGAGAACATCCTCTACCTCGGCACGGCCTTCGGCACCGACCAGCTCACCGGCGGCAGCGGCATCGCCTCGGTCACGGCGGCGACCTTCTTCGTGCGCGTCATCATGTCGCCGTTCGCGCACCCGCTGTTCACGGTCCTCACCGGCATCGGCTTCGGCATCGCCGCGCTCGCGGCGGACCGCCGGCCGCTGCGCCGTGTCGCCTTCCCGCTCGGCGGGCTGCTGCTCGCGATGGGGATGCACGCGATGTGGAACGGCTCGTCGGCCTTCGGCGAGTACGGATTCTTCGCCGTGTACGCGGCGTTCATGGTGCCCATCTTCGGGCTGCTGACGTGGCTGGTGATCTGGACGCGGCAGCGGGAGCTGAAGACCGTACGGGCGGAGCTGCCGGCCTACGCCGTGGCCGGCTGGCTGACCCCGGCCGAGCCGTACGCGCTCGGCTCGATGCGGGCCCGGCGGATCGCCCGGCAGTACGCCCGCCGGCACGCGGGCAGGGCGGCGGCCCGGGAGGTGGCCCGGTACGAGGCGTACGCGACGTCCCTGGCATTCCTGCGGCACCGGGCCCGGCGGGGCAGCCCCGGGGCGGACTTCGCCACACGGGAGCGGGAACTGCTCGGCGAACTGTGGCGGCGCCGGGAAGTGGCCCGCCCCGCGCTGGACCACGCGGGCCGGATCACCGCCCCTCCGGTCCCGGTGACGGCCCCGCCCTGGCCGGTCTACGGGGTGTACGGGTACGGCCACCAGCCGGCGAGGTACGTCCACCAGCCGGCGCCGTACCCCGCGTACAACCCCTACCGCTCCGCCACGTACAACCCCTACCGCCCCTAGGGCTCCGGGCCCCGCTCAGACCGAGCCCCGCTCAGGCCGGGCCCCGCTCAGGCCGGGCCCCGCTCAGGCCGAGGCCTCCGTGAGCCGTTCCACCTCGGCCGCCGAGAGCGTCAGCTCCCCGACGCCGAGCAGCGCGGGCAGCTGCTCCACCGTCCGCGCGGAGGCGATCGGCGCCGCCACGGTCGGCTGGGCGGCGAGCCAGGCGAGGGCCACGGTGGCGACGGGAACGTCACGCGCCCCGGCGACCTCGTCGAGGGCGTCGAGAACCCTCCGCCCCCGCTCGGTCTCCAGATGCTTGGCGGCGCCGCCCGCCCGCGCGCTCTCGACCTCCGTACCGGGCCGGTACTTGCCCGTGAGGAAGCCGGACGCGAGCGCGTAGTACGGAACGGCCGCGAGGCCGGCCCGCTCGGCGAGGTCCTGCAGCTCGCCCTCGTAGGTGTCACGGGAGACCAGGTTGTAGTGCGGCTGGAGGGCGACGTACCGGGCGAGGCCCTCGCGGTCGGAGAACTCCAGGGACGCCCGCAGCCGCTCGGCGGAGATGTTGGAGGCGGCGATGTGCCGCACCTTGCCCGCCTTCACGAGTTCGTCGAGCGCGCCGATGATCTCCTCGACGGGCACGTCGGGCTGGTCGAAGTGCGTGTAGTACAGGTCGATGTAGTCGGTGCGCAGGCGCCGCAGGGAGGCGTCGGCGGCGGCCTTGATGTTGGCGGCGGACAGGCCCTGGAAGTCGGGGTGCTGGCTGACCTTCGTGGCGACGACGACGTCGGAGCGGTTACCGCGTGCCTCGAGCCACGCGCCGAGGATGGTCTCGGACTCGCCGCCCTGGTTGCCGTCGACCCACGCCGAGTAGACGTCGGCGGTGTCGACGAAGTTGCCGCCGGCGGCGGTGTAGGCGTCGAGGACGGCGAACGAACGGTCCTGGTCGGCGGTCCAGCCGAAGACGTTGCCGCCGAGGGAGAGGGGGAAGACCTCGAGGTCGGAAGTACCGAGCTTGCGAAGAGACGTCATGCTCGGTGTCAACGACCGCGCAGGAACACCTCATTCCGCAACGGACGCAAAACTCCCGTAAACACCACGCCACACCACAGGACGCCACGCCACGCGACGCCACGCCACGCGACGCCACACCACTCCGCGCCACACGACACGACGCCACGCCACACAGCAAAGCCGGCGGCCCTGAAGTCGACAGGTCGTCGTCAGGGCCGCCGATGCTTCAACGAACACGCACTGCTTACGGAGTCAGTCCCTTGCCCCGCAGCCAGGCCATCGGGTCGATGCCACTGGCGGAGCCACCGGAGTGGACCTCGAGGTGCAGGTGCGCCCCGGTCACGTTGCCGGTGGCGCCCACGCGGCCGATGACGTCGCCGGTGCCGACCTTCTGGCCGACGCTGACGCCGATGGAGGACTGGTGCGCGTACCAGATCTCGGTGCCGTCATCGAGGGTGAGGACGGTCTTGTAGCCGTAGGAGCCGTTCCAGCCCGCCTCGGTGATCGTGCCGCTGTGCACAGCCTTGATCGGCGTGCCCGTGGGGGCGGCGAAGTCGAGACCGGTGTGGTGGCCGGAGGACCAGTAGGCGCCGGCCTCGCCGAACGTCGAGGTGAGGGTGTACGAGGAGGTCGGCAGCGTGTACTGCTTGGCGAGGGCGGCGAGCCGCTCGGCCTCGGCCTTCTTCTTCGCCTCTTCCTCGGCCTTCCGCTTGGCCTCGGCGGCCTTGGCCTTGGCTTCCTTCTCCGCCTTGGCGACCGCGTCCTTGGCCGCCTTCTCGGCGGCGGCCGCGGCGTCCTCGGCGGCCTTGGTCTCGATCTGCTCCTGCTGGTGCTCGACCTGGGCCATGATCCGGGCACGCAGCGCGTCACCGGCACCGGCGCGGGCGCCGGACGTGCCCTTCGCGGTGTCCGCGGTGGCGGTGCCGAGGCTGCTGAGCGGGGTGGCGGAACCTTCGGGGGTGTCGTCGTCCGAGATGAGGGAACCCACCGAGGGCAGGTCCGGCACGGAGATGGACACCGGGGGCTTGCCGGTCTGGGCACTGGCCATGCCGCCGGCACCCACGGCGGCTATGACGCCGACGCCCAGGACGGTGGAGCTGCGGGCGAGACCTCCGCCGCGCTGCTTGGTGACGCGATGCCGGCCACGGACGGGACGGATGGATTCCTCGGTGGGGTTCCACTCCTGGAACGGGCCCTCGTCGGTGCGCTGACCGTCGAAGCCGAAGGTGTCGTTCTCGCGCTTCGGCGCGTACGGGGCCGCGGGGGCAGGCCGGTTGGACGCCACGTGGGCGTGCTCCTTTCCTTCCTTCTCGCCTACCGGGTTAGCTGACGGGTTCGGAGCAGGAAGGTCTCCTACGCGCGTATACCTGCCGTGCTTCCACGGTGGTATCCGCCCGATTCACCCCAAGTGGTGGTTCCCCGGTTCCCTTTCGGGATTCGGCGCGTGCGCACGGAGCCGCCTTCTGTGACGGCTGGGACGACCGCGCTGCGTTATCGAACGTTAATGGAGGCGCGAGGGGTATTCCAGCGATTCCACTTGATCATTAACCTTTTTCGCGCGGACTTACCTGCCATGACCGGCTTAAATCGGGCGAGTTGGCCGCATCGTAAGTGACTGACGGGTTTTGACGGTGTGTCAGTTGTTATGCGGAACGGGGTGGTTCGCTCACCGAACGTGATCAGGTGTCGAGGAACGCACCGAGGGCCGGAACCCTTTCGGATTCCGGCCCTCGGCCTTCAGTAGCGGGGACAGGATTTGAACCTGCGACCTCTGGGTTATGAGCCCAGCGAGCTACCGAGCTGCTCCACCCCGCGTCGTTGTGTCACCAGTGTACGCCATCCGCGGGACCACTCGCACACACCCACCGACCGGGCCGTGCTCAGCCCGGCAGATGACGGTTCGGGGCCTTGGCCCGCTCCTCGTGTTCCGGGAGGACGACGACCTCCACCCCCTCGGCCGCGAGGAGGCCGCTGCCGTCGGCGTCGGTCACGAAGGTGTCCGGCTCGCGCCAGGCCGTGACGACCCGCCGTACGCCCGCGTCGAGGATCAGCCGGGCGCAGGGAGCGGGGCGTGAGGCGCGGCGGGCGCACGGCTCCAGGCTGCTGTACACCGTCGCGCCGGGCAGGCGCGGGTCGGCCGGGTCGAGCTTGGCGAGGGCCGCCTCCTCGGCGTGCACGACCGGGTCGCCGGCCTCGCGGGAGTGACCGCGGGCCAGTTCCGTGCCGTCGGCGGCGACCACGAGCGCGCCCACGCTGAACGCCGTGTCCGACGGCGGGCAGCGCTCGGCCAGTTGGCAGGCTAGGGCCAGCCAGTGATGGTCGGCGGCGGTGGGGAGCCGGCCGGTGCCCGGGGCGGTCGGCTCGTAGCGCATCAGGACGACGTCCTCGATCTGCCGCGACTCCAGCAGCCGGAGCCGGCCGCCCTGGTAGCCGCCGGGGCCGAAGAGACGGGGGGCCCGGGGGTCGCCCACGAAGAGCGGGGCGAGGACCAGCTGGAGTTCGTCGGCGAGGCCCTGGGTGAGGAGCTGGGTGTGGATCAGGCCGCCGCCCTCGACCATGAGCCGCCCTACGCCCCGGACGTCGTGCAGGTGCGTGAGCAGCCGCCGCCAGTCGAGGTCGTCGCCGAGCGGGACGACGTCCGCCGCCAGGCCCAGGGCGCGGGCACGCTCGGCGCCCTGGTCGGTGGTGTAGAGGACCTTCTCCCCGCCGGTGTGCCAGAAGCGGGCGTCCGGGTCGAGGTCGCCGGAGCCGCTGACGGTGACCTTGAGGGGGTACTCGGGCTTGCCCGCGGCCGTGCGGGCGGCCCGGCGCTTCTCCGAGTTCACTAGCAGCCGCGGGTTGTCGGCGCGGATGGTGCCGGCGCCGATCAGGATCGCGTCGACGCAGGCCCGGACCTCGTCGACCCGGTCGAAGTCGGCCGGGCTGGACAGGAGCAGCCGGTCGGGTCCGGTGTCGTCCAGGTAGCCGTCGAGGGAGACGGCGGCGGACAGCAGGACGTACGGGTGAGGCATCGGTGCTCCGCGGCTGGTCGGGACGGCGGGACGGGACAGGGCTTGGTTCAAGTTTGAAACAAACCTACACTGGCGGCATGACGACTCGCTGGCTCAGCCCCGATGAGCAGCGCGCCTGGCGCGCTTACATCGCCGCCTCGCTGCTCCTGGAGGACGCGATCGACCGGCAGCTCCAGCAGGACGCCGGCATGCCGCACCTGTACTACTCCATCCTGTCGGTCCTGTCGGAGTCCCCGGAACGGCGGCTGCGCATGACCGATCTCGCCGAGCGGCTGAAGATCACGCGCAGCCGGCTGACGTACGCGGTCACGCGGCTGGAGAAGGACGGGATGCTGCGGCGCGAGGCCTGCCCCCACGACAAGCGGGGCAGCATCGCGGCGCTGACGGACGAGGGGTTCGCCGTGCTGGAGCGGGCGGCGCCCGGGCATGTCGAGACCGTGCGGGGCTTCCTGTTCGACCGGCTCAGCGAGGAGCAGGTGGGGCAGCTGGAGGACATCTCCGCGGCGATCGCACAGGGGCTCCAGGAGGACGGGACCCGGCCGGCGGCGGACGACGTGCCATGGCGGCGCAGGTCGTCGCCGGCCTGTTCGTGACGCGCGTCACACAGAGTCGGATCCTCATTGCTTCAAATTTAAAGCACGAGTAGGGTCATGATCGTGGATCTGCTTCAAATCTGAAGCAATACGGCTGTGCAGCCGAACAGGAAACGGAACCCGGAGGCCCCGCATGCCCGACACCCCTGCCGTCATCGCCACCCCGCGCTCCCGCGTCCGGGTCCCGCTGCGCTTCCACGACGGCTACGAGGCCGACGCCGAGCTCGTCACCTTCCACGGGCTGGCCGACGGCCAGGAGCACGTCGCCGTGGTCCTCGGCGAGCCCGGCCCGGTCCCGCTGGTGCGGCTGCACTCCGAGTGCCTGACCGGGGACGTGTTCGGCTCGGCCCGCTGCGACTGCGGCCCGCAGCTGCGCGAGGCGGTCGAGAGCATCGCCGAGCGCGGCGGCGTGCTCCTCTACCTCCGCCAAGAGGGCCGGGGCATCGGCCTCTACAACAAGCTCGACGCGTACGCCCTCCAGGACGAGGGGCTCGACACGTACGAGGCGAACGCGGCGCTCGGGCTGCCCGAGGACGCCCGCGACTACACGGCCGCGGCCCAGATGCTCAGGGCCCTGGGCATCGGCGAACTGAACCTGCTCTCCAACAACCCCGATAAAGCGGACCAGTTGCGGTCCCTGGGCGTCGACGTCCGCGACCGGATCCCCACGGGCGTCTTCACCACCGCCCACAACGTCCGCTACCTGCGCGCGAAGGTCCTCCAGACGCAGCACACGCTGCCGCTCGCCGCGCTGACGGAGCTCAGCGCCGGCTGAGCCGCCCCCGGTCCGACCGGGCTCCGAACCGGGCTGCTTGCCCCTCGGTTCATCGGGTACAGCCTTTGAGAGAGGGCGACCTCATCAGTACCCGGAGCTTTATGGAAGTGACCGTTTCGTGACCGATCTCGGCGGCCCCGGCAACCACCGGGCGAGGGGCCCGGGCGACGGCCCGGAGACCGTCGCATCGCAGATCACCGATGCCGTGGAGAGTCTGACGGCGCTGTGGTCGATCGCCGCGCAGGACGCGTCCCTGCGCCTGTCCCTGCACCAGTTGCGGGCGTTGCGCACCGTACAGGCGGCGCCCGGCCTGAACCTGACGGCGCTGGCGGACGGTCTGGACATCGGCCTCCCCACGGCCAGCCGCCTCTGCGACCGCCTCACGGCGGCCGGCCTGCTGGAACGGACCCCGCACCCGGACACCCGCCGGGAGGTCCAACTGTGGCTCACGACACACGGACAGCACGTCCTGGGTGACGTCGCCGGCCGCCGCGCCCAGGCCCTGACCGCGGCACTGGCCGCGATGGAACCGGCCGAACGGGCGGCACTGAGCAGGGGGATGCGGGGTTTTCTGGCGGCCCGGAACACGACGCCGGACGCCGGCGGGGCGCAGTGAGTTCCGGCGCGGGCGCTGCGGTGGCGTGAAGACGAACTCCTCGCGCGACGCCGGACGCCAGTGGGGCGCAGCGAGTTCCGGCGTGAGGGCTGCGCCGGCGTGAAGACGAACTCCTCGCGCGACGCCGACCGCCAGTGGGGCGCAGCGAGTTCCGGCGCGCGGGGCTGCGCCGGCGTAACGACGAACTCCTCGCGCGACGCCGGACGCCGGTAGGGCGCAGTGAATTCCGGCGTGAGGGCTGCGCCGGCGTGAAGACGAACTCTCGCGGCGCCGCCCGGCCGCGGGGGCGGTGACCGCTCGCCGTCATACCGACCGCACCGTGGTCGAGTCCGGGCGGCGAGACCGCGGCCCCGCCATGAGACGGCGCGGGCCTTCAACCCGCGCGCCCTACGCGACCCGCCGTGACCCCGCCGCTCGGGCGGACCGTGAACCCGGCCGACGCAGCCGCACCGCGCGACGCCGCCGCTCATCACCGCCCTCCCCCTCAAGCCCCCGAGCCGTGGCGGCTCACCCCGCCGGCGGTCAGGACCGCCACGCACGTGTCGTCCCGTACCGGCCGGGCCGCGCTGCCCGCGTCCCGGAGCACGACCGCGGCCGCCACCGCCGGGTCGCAGCCCGGCAGCACGCCGTCGTCGGGCGGTGTCCATCGGCTGGGCAGGCCGTCGCTGTGCAGGACCAGCAGGCTGTCCGCGTGCCAGGGAACGCGCTGCACGGGCACGGAAGCCGGGGCCTGCGCGCCCACGATGCCGGGGTGGGACAGCAGCGCCTTCCACGTGCCGTCGGTCCGCAGCCGGGCACCGACGTTGCCGATCCCCGCGAAACTCAACTGCCCCGCCGCGATGTCCAGTTGGGCCACGGAGACGGCCGCGCCCCGGGTGGGCCGCAGAGCCCGGCCCAGACTCCGCAGGATCTCGGCGGGCGGCAGCTCGGACAGGCCGCGCAGCTCCTTCACCGCCAGGCCCGAGGCCTCGGCGGCCTTCGCACCGTGCCCCAGCCCGTCGGCGAGCAGCAGGGTCAGACGGCCGCCGCCGCCCACCCGGCCCCAGGCGTCCCCGGAGTACTCGGCCCGGCCGAGGGGGACGTTGACACCCCCGGCGCGCGGACCCGGCGGGGGCGGCCCCTGGTTGCGGACGGCGGGCTCATGACCGATCCGGGCCATCACGACGGTGCCCCGGCCGGGCGCGCTGTGCAGATCGAAGTCGTTCGCTATGCGCCGGCACGTGCCGAGCCCGGCGCCGAGCGAGGCGGCGACGGTCGTCGTGTAGCCGTCGCGCATCGCCGCAGCGACGTCCGGGATGCCGGGGCCGTGGTCGAGCGAGACGAGTTGCACGGCCGCCCGGCGGTCGTCGTCGTGCCCCCGCTCGACGAGGTTGATCAGGATGCGCCCGCCGTCCGCGTGCCGCAGCAGGTTGGTGGCCAGCTCCGTCGCCACGAGCGCGGCGGTGTCGGTGCGGCTCGCGGGCAGGCCGGCGCAGGCACTGGCCTCCTCGGCCGCCACCCGCACATCCCGCACCCGGGTCGAGTCGTCCACCGGCACGTCCCAGACCCTGCTCATCACGGCACCGTCCGGGAAGACGGTACGACGGTGGCCCAGGCGGTGACGGTGACGGTGGTCCCCTCACCGGGCCTGCTGTCCACCTCGAACTCCTGCACCAGCCGCTTGGCACCGCTCAGGCCCAGCCCGAGCCCGCCGCCGCTGGTGTAGCCGTCGGTCAGCGCCAGGTCCAGGTCCCGGATGCCGGGCCCGGTGTCGACGAAGTCCAGCCGCAGCCCGTGCGACGACCCGGCGTCCAGCGGGGTGAGCCGCACATGGCCGCCCCCGCCGTGGACGAGGGTGTTGCGGGCCAGCTCGCTCGCCGCGGTGACGAGCTTGGTCTGCTGCACCAGCCCGAACCCCAGCTCGGCGGCTGCCTGCCGGACCTGCTGGCGCACCCAGGCCAGATCGGCGTCCGAGCCGATCGGCAGGCTGGCCGGACCGGCATGGCGGGAAGCCTGCATCACGGACTCCCCTCGCCCCGGCGCGTGGTCACGCCCAGCAGCTCCATGGCACGTTCGACGTCCAGGGCGGTCCGCAGGCCGGGCAGGGTGAGCCCCAGCTCGACCAGGGTGATCGCCACCGCCGGGCGCATCCCGGCCAGTACCGTACGGGCCGCCAGCAGCTTGGCCCCGGCGGCGATCTCGGCGAGGACCCTGCCGAGGAAGGAGTCGACGATCTCCACGCCGGAGATGTCGATCACGACCCCGCTCACCCGGCTGTCCGAGATCCGGGTCGTGATGTCCTGCTGGAGCTGCTCCGCCATCTCGTCGTGCAACTCCCCCTGGAGGGTGACCAGCAGGACATCGCCCAGCTGGAGGACCGGCACGGTGAAGCCGTGCCCGCCCGCGGGCCCGTGTCCCGCGAAGGCGGTCACCGCGTGCCCGCGTCCGCCGCCGCGCCGGCCGCCCGCAGCGGTGCGATCTCGACCCCCTGCTCGCTCAGCGCGTAGGCGAGCGCGTCCTCCAGGCTCGAGCGGGTGAGCACCGTACCGAGGTCGATGCCCAGGTGGACGATGGTCTGCGCGATCGCCGGCCGGATGCCGGACACGATGCACTCGGCGCCCATCAGCCGCGCCGCCGCCACCGTCTTCATCAGGTGCTGGGCGACCAGCGAGTCGACCGTGGGCACGCCGGTGATGTCGAGGATCGCGTACCGGGCACGCTCGGCGACGATCGCGTCCAGCAGGCTCTCCATGACCACCTGGCTGCGCGCGCTGTCCAGGGTGCCGATCAGCGGCACGGCGACGGTGCTCTCCCACAGCTTGATCACCGGGGTCGCCACCTCGTGCAGCTGCTCGCGCTGCCGGGCGATCAGCTCCTCGCCCGCGCTGACGGTCGTCTCCATCACGACCAGGCGCAGCGTGCCCATGAGCACGGTCAGCGCCACCACGGCCTCCTGGGCCTCAGGGGCGTAGGGCTCGGGGAACTCGGCGCGCAGCAGCTCGGTCACCGGCTCGCGCAGCGCGGCCACCTCGGTGGCGACCCCGTCCGGGTCGATGCCCGTACGGGCGCGGGAGGCCGCCATCCGGCCCAACTGGTCGCGCACGGACGCGAACCCGGACGCCCGGATGTCGTCCATTCGCCCAGAGGCCGCCACCGCCGCCAGCGCCGCCGTCACGGCCCTGCCCGCCTCCACCGCCTCGTCCCGGGAGACGGTGAAGACCGTGCGGAACAGCGCGGCGTCCGCCCACCGTTGGGCGATCTGCTCCCGACGCCGCTCCAGAAAGGCGCTCACCTGGTATGCGGCCGGCTCCTGTTCCGCGTTCTCTTCCGACACCGACACTTGCATCGCTCCCTTGCACGGACCGGACCGAGGTCGCGCGACGACGCCTCAGCCATTACTTGCCGTATGACAAACATTAGTGCCGGCGTCCGGCACCATCAAACAACTGCTCACGGGCACCCCCGACCTGCGCCTTCCCCGTCCCTCACCGACCACGCCAGTCCAGACACACCACGAGGGCGTCGTCGTCCGGGGTCGACCGGCCGCGGTGGCCCGTCAGTTCGCGCAGGACCGCCCGGGGCACCTCGGCCGCCGGCAGCAGCCGGGTCGACTGGATCGCCCTGGCCAGAGCGGCATCCCCGTAGGCCTCGCCGCCCGGGGAAGCGACGTCGTAGACCCCGTCGCTGACGAAGACCAACCGGTCGCCCGGCTCCACGTCGAACTCCTGGACCACATAGTCGGTCTCCTCGAACATGCCGAGCGGCAGCTGGGCGTCGAAGGGCACCCGCTCCACCCCGCCCCGGCGCAGCCGCAGCATCCGCGGCGACCCGGCGTCCACCGCCCGCACCCGCCCGGTGGCCAGGTCGAAGTCGAGCATCAGCACCGAGAGGTAGCAGCGGCCCCGGTAGTGCGCGTACACCGCCTGGTCGGCCAGGGCCGCCTGGTCGTCGATGGACAGCCCGGCCCGGCGCGCGTTGCGCAGGGCGTTGATCGCCAGGTTCGTCAGCAGGGAGGCCTCTATGCCCTCGCCCATGCCGTTGGTGACGTAGAGGCTGAGCCGGTCGGCCGAGGCGGACCAGTCGAAGTTGTCACCGAAGATCCCGTACGCCGGTTCCAGCTGCGCGCCCAGCTCGTACTCGGGGCGGGCGCAGGAGCGGCCCGGCAGCAGCTGCCACTGCATCTCGGCGGCGAGCGTGAGCCGGTCCCGGCGGCGCGCCTGGAGATACAGGTCGGTGTCCCGCTCGGCCACGACCACCTCGTGCCCGAGCACCTCGGCGATCTCGGCCAGCTCGCCCAGGCAGCCCCCGGCGTGCTCGCCGCCGGGCAGGGTCACGGTCAGCACCCCGAGCCGGTCGCCCCGCACGGTGACGGGCAGGTGGGCCCGCACGAGACCGCCCGAGAGGGCCTCCACATACGGCTCCTGCGCGCCGAACGCTCGACCCGCCGGGCTGTTGTGCACGGACACCGGCTGGAGGGTGTGCGGCAGCACGGACACCGGCTGAAGCACCGTCAGTCCGTAGTCGGCCAGGAAGAGCTCGACGGAGTCCGCCGTGTACTGATCGGTCAGTACACGACGGACCGCGTCCAGCAGCTGATGGGGGGCCGCCGTGCGCAGGGCGCGCTCGGCGGCCACGAATCTGTTCGTGATCGTGGTCACAGTGGTCTGTTCACCATCCTCGGTGGGACGCCGACGCGCCCTCGAAACGGGTTCTTGTCCACGGGCCGGGAAGCGGGACCCGGGCGGTTCAACTCACGCCTAGTACGCTGACGGCCATCCCGGCGCCTGCGAGAGTGTGACTGTGACTTCCCTCCGACCCCGCCCAGAGCCAGCAGAGGTCGCCCATGTGACCTCCACGGCCGCGGAGTTGCTGGAAGTCCTGTGGGGCCGAGCCTCCACCGCGCCGGCCTCCGCGTCCCAGCTGCGGGTGCTGCTCATCCTCGAACACCACGAGGACATCAACCTGCGCACGCTCGCCGACTCCCTCGCCTCCACACCGCCCTCGACCAGCCGGCTGTGCGACCGGCTCCAGGCGGCCGGGTTCGTCGAGCGCGAGGTGAGCGCGTCCGACCGGCGCGAGGTCCGCCTCCACCTCAGCGGCCGGGGCCGCGCCTTCCTGGCCGACCTGCGGATGCGCCGGGAGCAGGCGCTGCGCGCGGTGCTCGACCAGATGCCCGCGGCGAAGCGGGTCGCACTGCTGCAGGGGCTGGAGGCGTTCTGCGACGCGGCGGCGGCCCAGATACACGACGACTCCGAAGACTCCCGCCCGTCCGGTACCCGGACTGCCTGACATACGCGCCGCCCCGCACGGAATCGTCCCTTCCGCTCTCTTCCCCGAGCACGTTCGGCACGCTTAGGCTGTTGCCCTCCACCTATAGTTGTCAAACGACAACTGTCCGTTCCACGAGCCCCCAGGCCTTCTCTCCCGCACCCCACCGCCCGCCCTCCCCGCTCGTACCGTCGCAGTACCGGTCCAGGTACCCCGACACCGCCTCGACCTGCGCCGACTGTGGTCTACATCTCGCCGGGGCATATGCGGGGCATGACCGGAGCGAGCGCGGGTAACGGCGCGGAAGGTGGCCTGTCGGGGGATCGGAGCGGGCCGGAACGAGAGGGAGGGCCCGTGACGGCGACCATGCGCATCGACACGACGACGGATTCCGCCACCTGCACCGGTGACGAACTGCCGCAGATCGCCGAGCCCCAGAAGCTCGCCCCGCAGGACGCCCGCGGGCTGACCGGACAGTTCCTCGACCGGCTCGCCGTGCTCGAAGAGGGCACACCCGAATACCAGTACGCCCGCAACACGCTCATCGAGATGAACATGTCGCTGGTGCGCTTCGCGGCCCGCCGGTTCCGCACCAGCGGCCAGTCGATGGAGGACATCGTCCAGGTCGGCGTCATCGGACTGATCAAGGCCATCGACCGGTTCGAGGTCTCCCGCGAGGTGCAGTTCACCAGCTTCGCGGTGCCGTACATCATCGGCGAGATCAAGCGCTTCTTCCGTGACACGTCCTGGGCCGTACACGTGCCGCGCCGCCTCCAGGAAGCCCGCACGGAACTCGCCAAGGCCACCGAGGAACTGGCCTCCCGCCTCGGCCGCGCGCCGAAGGTCGCCGAACTGGCGGCACTGATGAACCTGTCCGAGGAAGAGGTCGTCGAGGCCCAGATCGCCGCCAACGGCTACCTGTCCTCCTCCCTCGACGCGACGGTCACCGGCGACCCGGACGAGAGCGAGACGACACTGTCGGCGTTCATCGGCGAAGAAGACCCGGCCCTCGAACTCGTCGAGGACTTCCACGCCCTGGCCCCACTGGTCGCCGAACTCGACGAACGCCAACGCCTCATCCTGCACCTGCGCTTCGTGGAGGAACTGACCCAGGCGGAGATCGGCGCCCGGCTCGGCATCTCGCAGATGCACGTCTCCCGGCTCATCTCCCGCACGGTGGCCCGCCTGCGGTCGGGAATGCTGACCACCGGCTGACCCGCCCCCGACCACGACAAGAGCCCCGGTCCGGAGACGATCCGAACCGGGGCTTCCTTGTAGGCCCTGTGGGACTCGAACCCACAACCAATGGATTAAAAGTCCACTGCTCTGCCAATTGAGCTAAGGGCCCAGGCGATGTTGCCCCCACGAGCATAGCCGGACGACGCCGCGTCTCCGATCGGGTATCGGTGTCCCGGCCCCGCCAAAGGGACGAACAGGGTCGATGAGGGGCACGAACCGACCGGTTCAGGCGGGTCCACGCTGACCCCGGAGCACCCACCGCAACGACGGAGCGCCGTGGCCCGCCCATTGGGGCGAAGCCACGGCGCTCTCATGCGCTGATGTCAGCCGTTGCGCTTCCAGCGCGGCTTGTCGTCGCGACGCTGGAACGAACCGCCGCCGCGGTGCTCGTCACGACGACCGGAGGGACGGTCGTGACCGGAGGAGCGGAAGCCGGGGCGGTCGCCCTGACGGTCGCGGTTGAAGGGGCGGTCACTGCCACGGTGCCCACCGCGCTCGTCACGACGCTCGAAGGAACGGCCCGGACGGTCATCGCGACGGAAACCGCCACCACGGTTGTCATCACGACGCTCGAACCCACGACCACCACGGTCATCACGACGCTCGAAAGAACGGCCACCACGGTCATCACGACGCTCGTCACGACGGAAACCGCCACCACGGTTGTCATCACGACGCTCGAACCCACGACCACCACGGTCATCACGACGCTCGAAAGAACGGCCACCACGGTCATCACGACGCTCGTCACGACGGAAACCGCCACCACGGTTGTCATCACGACGCTCGAACCCACGACCACCACGGTCATCACGACGCTCGAAAGAACGGCCACCACGGTCATCACGACGCTCGTCACGACGGAAACCGCCACCACGGTTGTCATCACGACGCTCGAACCCACGACCACCACGGTCGTCCCGGTCGACGTCCTGCGCCACCGGCTGCTCGGGCACGGACACCTCGGCCGCCGCGGCCGCCACCGCGGCCTGGGCCTCGGCCACCGCGGCCTCAGGGTCCTCACCCTGCTCGCGAGCGATCCGGGCGACCAGACGGTCGGCCTCCTCACGCAGCTCGTTCGCACGCCGCTGCGCCCGCTCCAGCTCCTTGGTGAGCGAGGCGACCTCACGCTCGGCCTGCTGCGCGGCGTTACCCACGGACTCCGCCTGGACCTCGGTCATCGACCGGGCACCGGTGATCTCGGCGACCTCCGGGTCGAAGGCGCCGGCACCCTGGATGATGTGACGCGTGGCGTCGACGCCCGCGTCCTCCATCAGCCGGAAGATCTGACGCCGCTGGTGCGGCAGCGACAGCGACACGACGGTGCCGGAGCGACCCGCACGCGCCGTACGGCCGGACCGGTGCAGGTAGTCCTTGTGGTCCCCGGCCGGGTCCACGTTCAGCACCAGGTCAATGCCGTCGACATGGATACCGCGCGCGGCGACGTCGGTCGCGACGAGCGCGTTGACGTAGCCCTTCTTGAAGTCCTCCAGCACGCGGGTGCGCGCACCCTGCGTCATACCGCCGTGCAACGCGTCGGCCTTCACACCCGAATCGCACAGCTGCTCGGCGATCCGGTCCGCACCCAGCTGGGTGCGGACGAAGATGATCGTGCGGCCCTTGCGGGAGGCGATCGCGGCAGTGACCGGCGCCTTGTCCTTGGGCTTCACGATGAGAATGTGGTGCGACATGGTCGTGACATTGCCCTGGGCGCTGTCGACCTCGTGCGTGACCGGGTTGCTCAGGTAACGCTTGACCAGAGTGGAGATCTCGTTCTCCATCGTGGCCGAGAACAGCATGCGCTGACCGCCGGCCGGCACCTGGTCGAGCAGCTCCGTGACCTCGGGCAGGAAGCCCAGGTCGGACATCTGGTCGGCCTCGTCGATGACGGCGACCTCGATGTCCTGCAGGGAGCAGGCGCCACGGTTGATGAGGTCACGCAGCCGGCCCGGAGTGGCGACGAGCACGTCGACACCGCGCTCCAGGGCGTAGATCTGGTTGCCCATCGACGTACCGCCGCAGACGACCTTCATCTTCAGGCCGAGGACGTCGCCGTACGGCTGGAGCGCGTCCGCGACCTGCATCGCGAGCTCACGGGTCGGGGTGAGGATGACCGCGCGCGGCTTGTGCTTCTCGGTGCGGCCACCGGCGAGACGCGCCAGCGTCGGCAGACCGAACGACAGGGTCTTGCCGGAGCCGGTGCGGCCACGGCCGAGGATGTCCTTGCCGGCCAGGGCGTCCGGAATGGTCGCGGCCTGGATCGGGAAGGGGGTGGTCACGCCGTTCTGCGCGAGCTTGCGCACAACGCCTTCAGGGAGACCGAGGTCCGCGAACGTGACCTCGGGGGCGTCCTCGGCTGCCTCGTTCTCGGGCACGACGACGTGATCAGTACTGGCAATGGACATGCGAATGCGAAACCTTCCGGAGTCTCAGTCGGCACGCGCCCGTCAACTCCGTGATTCGCGATTCGCAATACGACCGCCTCAATGCGGTCCACCACGGCAAGGGAGAGTACGCGCCACACGGCGCGCTCTGCAGTGGCGCCGGGCAAGATGGGATCAAACGATCTGCCACCATACGCACTCCGGGCCCCTCAAGGCAAACCGGACTGTCCAGGCGACAGCAGGCCACCGTCCGACGACCGGACAGCAACCCAAGAGCGCCAACCACCCTCCGGCCACGATTGTTCCCACCCCCGAAGAAAAACTTCCCGCCCCTCCGGCGCATCCCCACAGCCCGCCACCCCACCTGCGCATCCCCACGGCCCCACGCCCTGCCTGCGCATCCCCACGACCCGCCGCCCCGCCGACGCATGCCCACGACCCACCCCCCGCCAGCGCATCCCCACGGCCCTACGCCGGCGACCCCGCCTCCGGCGCCGGCTCCCGCTGCGCGAGCTGAGGCCCAGGCGGCTCATGCGCCGACGACGACGGCTCCGGCGTCGGCTCAGGCGACGCCGACGGCTCCGGCGGCGTCGGCGTCGGCTCCGGTTCAACCGTTCGGGTAGGCGTCGGCGGGACCGGCGGCTTCGGCGTGGGACGACCCGGCTTCCCCGGCCTGTCACGCCCCGGCACGGTCGGACTCACGTGAGCGCTCGGCGACACCTCCGGGGACGCCGACTCCCCCGCCCGGCCACCCTTGCCCTTCTTGCCCTTCCCGCCCTTGCCGCGCCCCCGCTCACCACCGGCCCCGGCCGCACCGAACCCGGCACCACCGCCCGACACCGCAGGCCCGCCATCAGGCGCCTCACCACCCCGCTGCCCGGCGGAGTGCGACGGCTTGACGCTCCCACCCGTGTCGTCACCGACACTCATGCAGCCCGCGGCAGCGGCGACCGCCACGACCGAGGCGGCCAGTCGGACGGGTACGTACAAGGGGCGCACGAGGCCACCTCCGGAAAGAGTGAAGGAGTCAACACCTCCAACTCCCGCCGCCCACAAGAGGACACGCGCCCCGCATTCACAACCCGGTCAGCCGTAACCCAAGGCGTGAAGGCGCGCATCATCGATACCGAAATGGTGGGCGATCTCGTGCACCACAGTGATCTCCGTCTCCGCGACGACATCCTCCCGCGACTCACACATCCGCAGCGTCGGATTCCGGTAGACCGTGATCCGATCGGGCAGCACACCGGCATACCACTCACCCCGGTCAGTCAGCGGAGTCCCCTCATACAGCCCGAGCAGCTCAGGATCATCCGACGGCGGCTCGTCCTCCACGAACACCGCCACGTTGTCCATCAGCCGCGTCAACTCCGGCGGAATCCGATCGAGAGCCTCGGCGACCAGCTCCTCGAACTCCTCACGCGTCATCTCCAGCACAGGCCCATTGTCAGCCACGACCCCGCCGTACGAGAGGCATACGGCGCCGCATATCCAACCCCGGACTTGGGCATACGGGACCAATGGCCCGCGTCCCCGCCGCAGTCCTGAATGTCCTGAACCCGATCCGCAAAGCCCCACACGCCCTGGCCCGCCGCTACCGCTCCCGCCAGGCACCCACCACCATCGAACTCGTGGCACAGCCACACCCATGGACCCGCGCGGTAGGACTCGTAGCCGTCGTCGTCCTCGGCGCCTGGCTGGGACTGCTGGTCGTCGGCAACGTCCGGGTCCCAGTCGGCCCCATGAACACCACCATGACCCTGCGCCCCTCCTTCACCGGCGGCACCAAAATCAACATCTCACCACTGGGCGCCCTCCAGCTGGACAGCCACATCGCACCCGTCCGCCTGGACGTCAACGTCGACCAACTCGACCCCGACCGCTCCCAAGCCCTCGTGAACCACCCCGAACGACTCTCAGGACTCCAAGACGAGGTCACCGACGACGTCAGCCGCGGCACCCTCGACCTCGCCATCCGCTCCAGCGTCGCCGTCGTCGCCGGCGCCACCACACTCGGCCTCGCCGTCTACCGCCGCCCCCGCCGCGCCCTGGCCGCCGGCAGCCTCGCCCTCACCCTCCTCGCCGCCTCCGGCGGCACCGCATACGCCACCTGGCGCCCCGACTCCGTCCTGGAACCCAAGTTCTCCGGCCTGCTCACCTCAGCACCCTCCCTCGTCGGCAACGCCCGCAACATCGTCACCGAATTCGACGTCTACCAAAAAGAGTTGGCCCGCCTGGTCACCAACGTGACCAAGCTCTACGACGCCACCTCCACACTCCCCGCCTACGCGCCCGACCCCTCCACGATCCGCGTCCTGCACGTCTCCGACATCCACCTCAACCCCGCGAGCTGGAAGATCATCGCCTCACTCGTAGAGCAGTACAAGGTCGACGTCATCGTCGACTCCGGCGACACGATGGACCACGGCGCCGCCGCCGAGAACAGCTTCCTGGACCCCATCGAGGACCTCGGAGCCCCCTACATCTGGGTCCGCGGCAACCACGACTCGATGATCACCCAGCGCTACATGAACGACCTGAAGAACGTCCACGTCCTGGACGACGGAAAAGCGCAGACGATCAAGGGCCTGCGCTTCGCGGGCATCGGCGACCCCCAGTTCACCCCCGACCGCTCACAGCAGACCGGCGCCGAGCGGTCCCAGGAACTCGCCGGCGCACGCCTGGCCACCGCCCTGCGCGACCAGAGCACCGCAGGCACCCCGGTGGACATCGCCGTCACCCACGAGCCCTCCGCCGCCCGCGAGGTCGACGGCGAAGTCCCCCTCGTCCTGGCCGGCCACCTCCACCACGACGAAATGGAGGACCTCCCGTACGGCACCCGGCTCCGCATCGAGGGCTCCACCGGCGGCAGCGGCCTGCGCGCCATCGAAGGCAAGCACCCCGACCCCATCGAGGCGTCGATCCTCTACTTCGACCGCGACACCCGCCACCTCCAGGCCTGGGACGAGATCGAACTGGGCGGCCTCGGCCTCACGACGGCAGAGGTCAGCCGCCACCTCCCGAAGGAGAACCAGCCCGGCGCGAGCCAGTCCCCCAGCACCCCGTCCGAGGCCACTTCCTCACCCTCCCCCTAAACCGTTTTGGCGATAGCTCCCGCCATCCCATATGCTTCTCACGTCCCCGACGCGCTGCGAAGCGCACAGGCGGGCCGATAGCCCTCATCGTCTAGCGGCCTAGGACGCCGCCCTTTCAAGGCGGTAGCACGGGTTCGAATCCCGTTGGGGGCACGCACCACCCTGTGCGACACTGTCGTACGAAGCTTGGTCCTGTGGAGCAGTTTGGAGTGCTCGCCACCCTGTCAAGGTGGAGGCCGCGGGTTCAAATCCCGTCAGGACCGCTGAGGTTTCACGTGAAACCTCGTGGCTGGGTAGCTCAGTTGGTACGAGCGATCGCCTGAAAAGCGATAGGTCGCCGGTTCGACCCCGGCCCCAGCCACAATCAAGGCCCCGATCTTCGGATCGGGGCCTTGTTGTATGCCCCTGATCACGCCCGGATGTACGAGCGTCCGAGTCCGCTACCGGAGAGGTGAACCTCTCCAGCTCGCAGCTCGCCCCGTCGATGGCTTCGACGGCAGCGGCGCATCCAGCCCTACGCGATCAGCGTGAGAGCAGGGACCTGTGACTCGGCCCCGCAGACCCACGTCCACCAGCCGCGATCGGCGATGACGTGGGACGCATTCAGGTCCGCGTGCTCAACGAAGCCGCAGTTCCTGCATGAGAACACGGCCTGTGTCGGCCGGTTCCTCTTGTCGATGTGATGGCAGCGGGAGCACTCCTGGCTGGTGTACGCCGGGTGGACGTGTACCACCGGTACTCCGGCCCTGCGGGCCTTGTAGGCGATGAAGGCGCCGAGCTGGGCGAAGGCCCAGGAGTGGATCGTGACGCGTTGGGGCTTCTTCAGCCGTGCCCGTTCGCGGATGCCGCCCAGGTCTTCCAGGGCGATGCCGCGACCGGTGCGTTGGGCCTCCGTCACGATGTGCTTGCTGATCTTGTGGTTGATGTCGCGGGTGCGCCGGGCTTCTCGTCCGGCGCGGCGTTTGGCTCGCCGTGTGGCGGATCGGGTCTGCTTTTTGGCGAGGTTGTCTCGGTTGCGGCGGTCGTTCTGTCTGCTGCGGTTGAGGCGTCGGCCGCTGTGGCGGTGGCCGGTCGAGGTGGTGGCGATGTTGGTGATGCCGAGGTCGATGCCGATGAAGCCCCGGGGGTCGGGGGTGGTGGGGTTTTCTGGGAGGTCGACTGTGGCGAGGAGGTACCAGTGGCCGTTGTGGTTGATCAGGTCGGACTCGCCTTGGCGGTGGTGGGCGAGGAGGAGGAGCTGGGTTTCCTGGCCGGTGAAGGCGAGTCGTTTCATGCGTCCGGCCACGGTCCAGATGGAGACGGTGCGTTGCGGCATCTGCCAGGACAGCATGCGGTCGTCGTAGGGCTGGGCGCCTTCGGGCCGGAAGGTGATGGGCTTTTCGGTGGCTCTGCGGAAGCGTTTGGAGCCGGGTTTGCCGAGGTTGCCGGCGTTGAGGTTGCCGGTGAGGGCTGTGTAGGCGTCGGCGGTCTTCTTGATGACGTGCTGGGCGGCCTGGGCGCCGAGGGACCATCGGGTTTTGAGTTGGGTGTAGGTGAGGGCGCGTAGTTCGCGGTTGCGTTTGGTGCCGGTGGTGAAGGCGGTGTGGGAGACGTGGTTGGCTGCCGCGTTGCAGGCGTGGAGGGTCGCCTGTAGTGCCGATGCCTGTTCGGGGGTCGGCAGTAGTTTGACGCGGATCACGAGCTTCACGTCGAGGAATCTAGGGCGCGGTTGGAGTTGTGGTCAGGTGGTCGGGCCTCGGACGCTCGATCGATTGATTATTCGATCAGGTGCTCGAATGGCGGTGTCTGTGTGGTCTGGTCGAAATCCATTCGCCTCTGTTTTGCGCGGGATGAGATCCTGGATCGCGTATGTCTACGCACCCTGCTCCCGCCCTCGGCGCCCTCGCCTCCCGCCTGACCGAGCTGTCGCTGCGCGACGCGCACCGGCTCGGGCGCAGGCTCGAAGGTGCGCGCAAGATCCGTAAGCCGGAGGCGCGGGCTGCCGTGCTCGCTGAGATCGAGGCGGAGGTCGGCAAGGCTGAGGAACGGATGGCGGGCCGGCGTGCCCTTGTGCCGGAGGTCACGTATCCCGAGCAGTTGCCGGTCAGCCAGAAGAAGGACGAGATCGCCGATGCCATCCGCGATCACCAGGTGGTGATCGTCGCCGGTGAGACGGGTTCCGGTAAGACGACGCAGATCCCGAAGATCTGTCTGGAGCTGGGGCGCGGGGTGCGCGGCATGATCGGGCATACCCAGCCCCGTAGGATCGCCGCCCGTACGGTCGCTGAGCGTGTCGCTGAGGAGCTGGACACTCCGCTCGGCGAGGCCGTCGGGTGGAAGGTGCGGTTCACCGATCAGGTGAACCAGGACGGCACCTTCGTCAAGCTGATGACGGACGGGATCCTGCTCGCCGAGATCCAGACCGATCGTGAGCTGCGGGCTTACGACACGATCATCATCGATGAGGCGCACGAGCGGTCCCTCAACATCGACTTCTTGCTGGGTTATCTTGCCCGGCTGCTGCCGAAGCGTCCGGATCTCAAGGTCGTCATCACCTCGGCCACGATCGACCCCGAGCGTTTCTCGCGGCATTTCGGCGATGCCCCGATCGTCGAGGTCAGCGGTCGTACGTACCCCGTGGAGGTCCGTTATCGGCCGCTGCTGGAGGAGGACGGTGACGACGCCGACCGCGATCAGATCACCGCGATCACCGATGCCGTGGAGGAGCTCCAGAAAGAGGGGAAGGGCGACATTCTCGTCTTCCTTTCCGGTGAGCGGGAGATCAGGGACACGGCGGACGCGCTCACCAAGAAGAACTACCGCTTCACGGAGGTCCTGCCGCTCTACGCCCGGCTGTCCCATGCGGAGCAGCATCGCGTTTTCCAGCCGCACACCGGCCGCAGGATCGTTCTGGCCACGAATGTCGCGGAGACCTCCCTGACGGTGCCGGGCATCAAGTACGTCATCGATCCGGGTTTCGCGCGGATCTCGCGTTACAGCCATCGCACGAAGGTCCAGCGGCTGCCCATCGAACCGGTGTCGCAGGCCAGTGCGAACCAGCGCAAGGGCCGTTGTGGTCGTACGTCGGACGGTGTCTGTATCCGGCTGTACAGCGAGGACGACTTCGAGGCGCGGCCGGAGTTCACGGATGCGGAGATCCTCCGGACGAACCTGGCCTCGGTCATTCTGCAGATGACGGCGGCCGGTCTCGGCGACATCGAGAAGTTCCCCTTCATCGATCCGCCGGATCACCGCAACATCCGCGACGGTGTGCAGTTGCTCCAGGAGCTGAACGCCCTCGATCCGGCGCAGAAGGATCCTCGCAAGCGGCTCACGGACACCGGCCGCAAGCTGGCCCAGCTGCCCGTCGACCCCCGGTTGGCCCGGATGGTCCTGGAGGCGGACAAGAACGGTTGTGTGCGCGAGGTCATGGTCATAGCGGCCGCGCTGTCGATCCAGGATCCGCGTGAGCGCCCCGCCGACAAGCAGGCGCAGGCCGACCAGCAGCATGCCCGTTTCAAGGATGAGACGAGCGACTTCCTGGCCTATCTCAATCTCTGGCGCTATCTCCGCGAGCAGCAGAAGGAGCGGGGCTCGTCCTCGTTCCGTCGGATGTGCAAGCAGGAGTATCTCAACTTCCTTCGCATCCGCGAATGGCAGGACATTTATACGCAGTTGCGTACGGTCGCGAAGCAGATGGGCATTCACCTCAACGAGGAGGACGCCCCGGACGACCGCATTCATCTCTCCCTTCTGGCCGGTCTGTTGTCGCACGTGGGCATGAAGGACGTGAAGGACGCGGGAGGGGAGGGCGGGAGGAGCACGGCGAAGAACGAGTACTTGGGCGCGCGGAACGCGAAGTTCGCGATCTTCCCCGGTTCGGCCTTGTTCAAGAAGCCGCCGCGTTTCGTGATGTCGGCTGAGCTGGTCGAGACGTCCCGTCTCTGGGCCCGGGTCAATGCGAAGATCGAGCCCGAGTGGGTCGAGCCCCTTGCCGCGCATCTCCTCAAGCGCACGTACAGCGAGCCGCACTGGGAGAAGGACCAGGCCGCGGTGATGGCGTACGAGAAGGTGACGCTCTACGGCGTGCCGATCGTGGCGCAGCGGAAGGTCAACTACGGGCGGATCGATCCGGAGGTCAGCCGTGAGCTGTTCATCCGGAACGCGCTGGTCGAGGGTGACTGGCGTACGCATCACAAGTTCTTCTCGGACAACCGTCGCCTCCTGACCGAGGTGGAGGAGTTGGAGCACCGGGCTCGGCGCCGGGACATCCTGGTCGATGACGAGACGCTGTTCGACTTCTACGACCAGCGGATCCCTGACCATGTGGTCTCGGGTGCCCACTTCGACTCCTGGTGGAAGCACAAGCGGCATGAGCAGCCCGACTTCCTCGATTTCGAGCGCGAGATGCTCATCAACGAGAGGGCGGGTGAGGTCAGCAAGGCCGACTACCCGGACTCGTGGCGGCAGGGGGATCTGAAGTTCCGGGTGACGTATCAGTTCGAGCCGGGTGCGGATGCCGACGGTGTGACTGTGCACGTTCCGTTGCAGGTCCTCAACCAGGTGAGGGACGAGGGCTTCGACTGGCAGATTCCGGGGCTGCGGGAGGAGCTGGTGACGGAGCTGATCCGGTCGCTGCCCAAGCCGATCCGGCGGAATTATGTCCCCGCGCCGAACTTCGCCAAGCGGTTCCTGGACCGGGCCGTCCCTCTCCAGGAGCCTCTGACCGCGACGATGACGCGTGAGCTGAGGCTGATGGTCGGGGTGCCCTTCGAGGCGGACGATTTCGACCTGTCGAAGGTTCCCGACCATTTGAAGGTCACGTTCCGGATCGTGGACGAACGGCGCCGCAAGCTGGCCGAGGACAAGGACTTGGAGGCGCTGAGGCTCAGGCTGCGTCCGAAGGCCCGTAAGGCCCTCTCTCAGGCGGCCGCGGCGACGGCCGAGCGTTCCGGCGGTGAGTCTCTGGAGCGCTCGGGTCTGAGCGACTGGACGGTCGGCACGCTCAGCCGTGTCTTCGAGACTCGTCGGGCGGGTCAGCCGGTGAAGGCGTATCCCGCGCTGGTCGACGACGGTGACACGGTCTCCGTGCGTCTCTTCGACACGGAGGCGGAGCAGGCGCGGGCCATGTGGAGGGGCACGAGGCGGCTGATTCTGCGCAACATTCCGGTGAATCCGGCGAAGTTCGCCTCGCAGAAGCTGACGAACGCGCAGAAGCTGGCGTTGTCCGCGAATCCGCACGGCTCGATCCAGGGCCTGTTCGACGACTGTGCGATGGCTGCCGCGGACAGGCTGATCGGCGACTTCGGCGGGCCGGCGTGGGACGAGGAGTCGTACCGGAAGCTGTACGACAAGGTGCGCGCGGAGATCGTCGACACGACCGTTCGTACGGTGGGGCAGGTGGAGCAGGTGCTGGCCGCCTGGCAGGCCTGTGAGCGCCGTCTGAAGGCCGTGCGCAGTCCGGCGCTGTTGCCGAACCTCCAGGACGTGCGGGCGCAGCTGGACGCCTTGGTGAAGCCGGGCTTCGTGACGGAGGCGGGGTTGCGGCGGATGCCGGACCTGATGCGTTATCTGGTGGCGGCCGACCGGCGTCTGCAGCAGATGCCGACGAACGTCCAGCGGGACACGACGCGGATGGAGAAGGTGCACGAGATGCAGGACGAGTACGCGTGGCTCCTGGAGCAGCTGCCGCAGGGCCGGCCGGTGCCGTCGTCGGTCCTGGACATCCGTTGGATGATCGAGGAGCTGCGGGTCAGCTATTTCGCCCACGCGCTGGGCACGGCGTATCCCGTCTCCGACAAGCGGATCGTGAAGGCGATCGACGCTGCGGCGCCGTAACGGCGTCCGCACGCAGGGTGAGTTCGACCAGGGCCGCACCCTCCTGTACAGTCTCTTCTCGCAGCGCAACGCACGAATGGCGCCGCGAAACCTGGTCCTGTGGAGCAGTTTGGAGTGCTCGCCACCCTGTCAAGGTGGAGGCCGCGGGTTCAAATCCCGTCAGGACCGCATATCGAGAGCCCGGGTCTTCGGATCCGGGCTCTTCGCCGTCTGCACCGCACGGAGGCCGCGCCCGCGGCGGAGCCGCAATCAGACGCAGCACATCCCGTCAGGACCGCATCGAACGAGCCGGGTCTTTGGATCCGGGCTCTCTGCCGTCCGCACCGCAATCAGACGGAGGCCGCGCCCGCGGCGGAGCCGCAATCAGACGCAGCACATCCCGTCAGGACCGCATCGAACGAGCCCGGGTCTTCAAATCCGGGCTCTTTTGCGTGCCGTGACCTCGCGGTAAGCCCTTCGGGGCCTCACACGCCGTCTTGACGGCCCCTCATTCCGTCGGTACCCCAGAACCAGGGCCGTTCCCTGTGCGGCCTTCAGGAGGTGGCGTATGGCGGCAGCGACCAGGCACGAGACGCGGGCCCTGCTCCGTGCGCACCTGTCGGCCGCGTCGTCGTACCGGCACCTCACGCGTCACTGCCCGATCTGCTATCGCCTGTTGAGGCTGGCGATGGAGTCGGGGTCGGGTGCGCCTCAGGGCGTGGCGCCGGTCCGGGAGGGCGAGAGCGCGGCGCCGGCATGATCCACGAGCGGCCTCAACGCCCGTCGGGGCAGGGGCTGCTGGAGCGGGAGGCTTCTCTACCGCACCCGTGGCGGAGCTAACAAGCCGCTCGGTATGTGACGGGTGTCACCGCATGAGTTTTGGAAAGTGCGGTACTTACGCCCCGCCTACAAAGGGTCAATTTAATATGTGCAATTGCACCCTGTCGGGGGTGCCGCACGCGGGTGATCCGAGACCCCTCCCCAGGCTCCTACAAGGCCGCTCACAGCAGGTGCTACAGACCCACCCCGGGCGCACAAAAAAGATCGCGCTGGACCCGGCGGAGTCCAGCGCGATCTACGACGCACCCTGTTGTATGCCTGGAAAGCTCTGACTGGCTTGGGCGTGGGGCCTGTTGGGGCAGGATCCCGCGTCGCTTGGAGCTGTGGTCCGGACGGCGCGGCTGGTTGGGGGAACCAGCCGGTTTGCCCGGTTATTCAGTTGTTCAGGCCTCGCTGCGCTGCTGCGGGATGCCCGCGAGCAGAGCGCGGACCTCGGCCTCGCGGTAGCGCCGATGCCCGCCGAGCGTGCGGATCGACGTGAGCTTGCCGGCCTTCGCCCACCGCGTGACCGTCTTGGGGTCGACACGGAACATGGTGGCGACCTCAGCCGGGGTCAGCAGCGGCTCGGCATCAGGGGTGCGAGCGGTCATGAGCGGCCTCCTCGGGAGAACCGAACCTTCTCGGTTCTTTCCTCTAAATTCTGCACCTTGACCCGCGTTGCCCGAAATGGCGGACGCGAGTCGAGTCGGTTATAGGACGAACGGCTTGTCCTCGGCACTACAACTACACCATCTGTCCAGCCGCGTCGGCCAAACCGATGGAATTGCCCCTCCAGGTGTTCATCAGCCACGGAAGCCGATGGACCATGCCATAGCGGACAGTCACACCGCTGTGACGATCAGTCACAGGGTGATCAGGAAGTCACCAGGCCCCCCAAAGCGTGCAATGCTGAGATTCCGCCCATAGTGCAGCACTACAGGACGGAAGGAGTCCTCCCCGGACTCCTTGTCCTATTTTGGCATGAGGAGGGGCAAGGGACGCAAGAGCCTCGTACGTGTAGTCCGTCACGCTTGGTCTACTTGCGAGGTCTGCCCGGATCGGGCCCTACGTCCCTTGTTGACGAAGTCTCAGGAGACGCTCAGCCCGCTTCAGGAACTCGGTGCGAGGACGAAACCCCAAATCGGGCGGTTCGTCAAACGTCAGTTCGTGACCGAATGCGAGCGGTCTGTACGGACATCAAGGTCAGGCGTCAGTTGGCCGACCGCAGATTCCGTACCGAACGCCACCGCTCCACGAGCCGGGCGTACGCCTCCCCCGCACCGGCCCCGTCACCCCGGCGCAGCGCGGCGATGCCCTCGGCCACGTCCGCCGCGGAGTGGTCGTCCTCCAGCGTCCCGGCCGGCACCACGTGCACCAGGCCGCCGTAGTCCAGCTCCACGAGCGAGCGCGGGTGGAACTCCTCCAGCCAGCGGCCGACGTCCATCAGGCCGTCGATCAGGGGCCCTTCGTTCATGGCCTCCCGCAGGGCGCGCAGGCTCCGGGCCACCCGCCGCCGGGCCTGGACCATGGGGGTGCGGTAGCGCAGCACGCGGGGGCTGTCGTCGGACGCGCCGTTGTCGTACTCGCGCTCCTCGTCGGAGACCAGCACGAACCAGTTGATCGGCACCTGCCAGGTTGCGGTACGGATCCACGGCCGGGCGTCCGGGTTGATCGTCAGCCAGCGCTCGTAGTCCTGGGCCGCCTGACGCCGCAGCACGGGCGGCAGGACCGCGTCCATGACCGGCGGGGGGAGCTCCTCGGAGAGCTCGTGCAGGGCCAGCCAGCCGCGCAGCCGGGTGCGCCAGGGGCAGACGCAGACGACGCCGTCCACGTCGAGGACGAAGGCGTCGTCGCTCTCGTGCACCGGCACCGGGACCGGCGGGGTGGGGGCCAAGTCGGCCAGGGCCCGGCGGAGTTCGTCCTGGTACGAGGGGCGGTCCGTGCGGCGGGCGTAGCGGGCCCACTGGCTGCGCTCCGGCTCGGGGAAGGCGGCCAGCGGTTCGTACACGCGCAGGTAGGTCGCGTAGGGGACGATCACCGAGGTCACCTTGGGCACGCATGCTCCCTCCCCCGCGCACCGCCGCGAAAACCTGCGGAACCCACTCACGATCGCGCGGGAAATCTATGCAAATCGTCGCACGGGTGTACTCCGGTCGGAGGTGATCCTGTGCTCTGTGCGGTCGGCGGGCCCGCCAGGCTCTAATCTCATGCCCAACAGTCCCCGCCACCCGCACGGAGGCTGGTCTCCACCCGCCGCAACTTACTCAGGAGTCACCACAGTGACCGACGTAACCGGCGCACCTGCTGATGTACTGCACACCCTGTTCCACTCGGACCAGGGCGGTCATGAGCAAGTCGTGCTCTGCCAGGACCGTGCGAGCGGCCTCAAGGCCGTCATCGCCCTCCACTCCACCGCCCTGGGCCCCGCGCTCGGCGGTACGCGCTTCTACCCGTACGCGAACGAGGCCGAGGCCGTCGCCGACGCGCTGAATCTCGCCCGCGGGATGTCGTACAAGAACGCCATGGCCGGTCTCGACCACGGCGGCGGCAAAGCCGTGATCATCGGCGACCCGGACGAGATCAAGAGCGAGGAGCTGCTCCTCGCCTACGGCCGCTTCGTCGCCTCCCTCGGCGGCCGTTATGTCACCGCCTGCGATGTCGGCACGTATGTCGCCGACATGGACGTCGTGGCTCGCGAGTGCCGCTGGACGACCGGCCGCTCGCCGGAGAGCGGCGGCGCCGGGGACTCCTCGGTCCTCACCGCCTACGGCGTCTACCAGGGCATGCGGGCCTCCGCGCAGCACCTGTGGGGCGACCCCTCGCTGCGTGGGAAGCGGGTCGGCATCGCCGGCGTCGGCAAGGTCGGCCACCACCTGGTGGAGCACCTGCGGGCCGAGGGCGCCGAGGTCGTCATCACCGACGTGCGCGAGGAGGCCGTGGGGCGGATCCTCGCGGCGCACCCGACGGGCGTGACGGCCGTCGCCGACACCGCGACCCTGATCCGCGCCGAGGGCCTCGACATCTACGCCCCGTGCGCGCTCGGCGGGGCCCTGAACGACGACACGGTGCCCGCGCTCACCGCCAAGGTGGTCTGCGGCGCCGCCAACAACCAGCTCGCCCACCCGGGCGTGGAGAAGGACCTCGCCGACCGCGGGATCCTCTACGCGCCGGACTACGTGGTGAACGCCGGCGGTGTCATCCAGGTCGCGGACGAGCTGCACGGCTTCGACTTCGACCGGTGCAAGGCGAAGGCGTCGAAGATCTTCGACACCACGCTGGCCATATTCGCACGTGCGAAGGAGGACGGTATTCCGCCGGCCGCCGCGGCCGACCGGATCGCCGAGCAGCGGATGCACGACGCGACCCTGGCCCGCCGGGGGCGCTGACCCCCGGGTCGGTGCGGGACTGATCCGCGCGGTCTCGTACGTTTGGCCGGTACCCGCCGGTGGGCAGTTAGAGAGAACTCTCACTTCTACCGGCGGGTCGACCGTCGATAAGTGGTTAAAATCGCGGTTGACCAGCGAGGACGGGGCGCCTCGAAGGTCCTGGGCGCGGGCACGTCATGCGGGCGACGTACCGTATGGGCGCGGGCTCAGGTACCGTGGAAGCCCTACGGACCGGTCTCTCCGCGGAGAGTCCGTGCCGGACCATGAACGCGTGTCAAGACTCTGGGGCCGTCGAGCCCCGTCGTTGAGGGGGTCGAGCCATGGGGCGCGGCCGGGCCAAGGCCAAGCAGACGAAGGTCGCCCGCCAGCTGAAGTACAACAGCGGTGGGACTGACCTCTCACGCCTGGCCGAGGAGCTGGGTGCATCGCCTTCGAATCCGCAGCCGCCTAACGGCGAGCCGCGCGAAGATGATGATCAGGATGAGGACCTGTACGCACGGTACGCCGACCTCTATGAGGACGACGACGACGAGGACGGCCAGTCCTCGCAGCATCGTCGCGGCGCTTGACCCTGCACTGAGCACTTGCCCGGTCGGTGACCGAAGGTCACCGACCGGGTTCTGTGCTGCCTGCAGGGGCATGACCCCGTGTCTCAGCTCGCGTAGTCACCGATCAGGGCGGCACCGGTGGGGTGCTCGCCCCGGTCCGTGATCTCTCCGGCCACCCAGGCGTCCACGCCGCGGTCGGCCAGGGTCGCCAGGGCCACGTCCACGGACTCCTGCGGCACGATCGCGATCATGCCGACGCCCATGTTCAGGGTCTTCTCGAGCTCCAGGCGCTCGACGCTGCCCGTGCGGCCGACAAGGTCGAAGATCGGGGCCGGGGTCCAGGTGGAGCGGTCCACGATCGCGTGCAGCTCGTCCGGGACGACCCGGGCGAGGTTGGCCGCGAGGCCGCCGCCGGTGATGTGGCTGAAGGCGTGCACCTCGGTGGTGCGCATCAGGGCCAGGCAGTCCAGCGAGTAGATCTTCGTCGGCTCCAGGAGCTCCTCGCCGAGGGTGCGGCCGAGCTCCTCGATGTGCGCGTCCAGCGCCAGGCCCGCCTGGTTCAGCAGGACGTGACGGACGAGGGAGTACCCGTTCGAGTGAAGACCGGAGGACGCCATGGCGATCACCGCGTCACCCGTCCGGATGCGATCCGCGCCGAGCAGCCGGTCGGCCTCCACGACGCCCGTACCGGCGCCGGCGACGTCGAAGTCGTCCTCGCCCAGCAGGCCCGGGTGCTCGGCCGTCTCGCCGCCGACCAGGGCGCAGCCGGCGAGCACACAGCCCTCGGCGATGCCCTTGACGATGGCGGCGACCCGCTCGGGGTGCACCTTGCCGACGCAGATGTAGTCGGTCATGAACAGCGGCTCGGCGCCGCAGACCACGATGTCGTCCATGACCATGGCGACCAGGTCGTGGCCGATGCTGTCGTAGACGCCCAGCTGGCGGGCGATGTCGACCTTGGTGCCGACGCCGTCCGTGGCGGAGGCGAGCAGGGGCCGCTCGTAGTTCTTCAGGGCGGAGGCGTCGAAGAGGCCGGCGAAGCCGCCGAGGCCGCCGAGGACCTCGGGGCGCTGGGCCTTCTTCACCCACTCCTTCATCAGTTCGACGGCGCGGTCGCCGGCTTCGATGTCGACGCCCGCGGCTGCGTAGCTGGCGCCGCCCTCGGCAATGGGTTTCTCAGACATGGCTAAGCAGAACCTTCGTGTCGTACGGCAGGTGTTACGGGCCGTCTACGGGCGGCGGATCGCGTCGGCGGCGGCCGTGGCGGCCGGGCCGGCGGCCAGCTCCGTCTCCAGCAGCTGCTTGCCGAGCAGCTCGGGGTCCGGGAGCTCCATCGGGTACTCGCCGTCGAAGCAGGCGCGGCACAGGTTCGGCTTGGCGATGGTGGTCGCCTCGATCATGCCGTCGATGGAGATGTAGGCCAGGGAGTCGGCGCCCAGGGAGGTGCCGATCTCGTCGATCGTCATGCCGTTGGCGATGAGCTCGGCGCGGGTGGCGAAGTCGATGCCGAAGAAGCAGGGCCACTTCACGGGCGGCGAGGAGATCCGGATGTGGACCTCGGCCGCGCCCGCCTCGCGGAGCATGCGGACCAGGGCCCGCTGGGTGTTGCCGCGCACGATCGAGTCGTCGACGACGACCAGGCGCTTGCCCTTGATGACTTCCTTCAGCGGGTTCAGCTTCAGGCGGATGCCCAGCTGGCGGATGGTCTGCGAGGGCTGGATGAACGTCCGGCCGACGTACGCGTTCTTGACGAGGCCGGCGCCGAACGGGATGCCGGAGGCCTCCGCGTAGCCGATCGCCGCGGGCGTGCCCGATTCCGGGGTCGCTATCACCAGGTCGGCCTCGACGGGCGCTTCCTTGGCGAGCTTGCGGCCCATCTCCACGCGGGAGAGGTACACGTTCCGGCCGGCGATGTCGGTGTCCGGGCGGGCCAGGTACACGTACTCGAAGACACAGCCCTTGGGCTTCGCGTCCGCGAATCGGGAGGTTCGCAGGCCGTTCTCGTCGATGGCGACGAACTCGCCCGGCTCGATCTCCCGGACGTAAGCGGCGCCGCAGATGTCGAGGGCTGCGGACTCGGAGGCGACGACCCAGCCGCGCTCCAGCCGGCCGAGGACCAGCGGGCGGATGCCCTGCGGGTCCCGGGCCGCGTACAGGGTGTGCTCGTCCATGAAGACGAGCGAGAAGGCGCCCTGGACCTTCGGGAGGACCGTGTGAGCGGCCTCCTCGATGGTCAGCGGGTTGCCGTCCTCGTCGACCTGGGCCGCGAGGAGCGCGGTGAGCAGGTCGGTGTCGTTGGTCGCCGCGACGCGCGGGGTGCGTCCGCCTTCCTGCTTGGGCAGGTCGGCGACCATATCGGCGAGCTGGGCGGTGTTGACGAGATTGCCGTTGTGGCCGAGCGCGATGGATCCGTGTCCGGTCGCGCGGAAGGTCGGCTGGGCGTTCTCCCAGACGGAGGCACCGGTGGTCGAATAGCGGGCGTGACCGACCGCGATGTGACCCTGGAGCGAACCGAGGGAGGTCTCGTCGAAGACCTGGGAAACCAGGCCCATGTCCTTGAAAACGAGGATCTGTGAGCCGTTGCTGACCGCGATTCCCGCGGATTCCTGGCCTCGATGCTGGAGGGCGTAGAGCCCGAAGTACGTGAGCTTGGCGACCTCTTCGCCCGGAGCCCAGACACCGAAGACGCCGCAAGCGTCCTGGGGGCCCTTCTCACCGGGGAGCAGGTCGTGGTTGAGTCGTCCGTCACCACGTGGCACGCCACCGAGTGTAGGCGAGGTCGACCACTGGTCCGAATTGGGGATACCGGACTTTCCGGTGGATCACCGCTCGGCGACGGCTCGCACACTCGTACCGTTTTCGCTGGTCAGCGTGAGGGTTTGGTGATCGACTCCGTACGTCAGCTTCCCGTCGAAAAGACGCAGCAGCGTCTTCTCGCTGTCCATGAGTGAGTCTTCGCACATCATTCGGGTCGTGGCCGGGGGGCCGACGGTGATATGTCCGTCGCGGACCGTGGCCTTTGCGTTCACCTTGTTGCAGCCGAGGCTGCCGGAGACCGTGCCCTTCTTCTCGTCGAAGGTGAGGTGGGCCCGGCCGTCGGCGTTCGGGGTCGTGACGGTCCACTCGGTGCCGGCCAGTGGGGCGTCCTTGGCCTTGGTCAGGTGGACGGTGTCGCCCCCGTCGGTGGTGAGGGTGAGGCGGTCGTCGTCCACCTTCGCCTTCAGCTCCTGGTCGGAGAAGGCCCGCGCGAGGGTCGTCTCGAACTCCATGGGCTTGTTCTCGCAGGCCATCTCGGTGGACCTGGTCTTGCCCAGCCGGACGCGGTCGCCGTCGACGGTGGCCTCGGCGCTGAAGTTGTTGCAGCCGAGGCTGCCCTCGGCCCGGCCCTTGTCGATGGTCACGTGGGCGCCGGTGGGGGCCTTCTGCGTCCTGCCGTCCGCGGTGACGCTGTCCACGCTCCACCGCACGCCGGTGACCGGTTTGTCGGCACCGACGGAGCCGCTGCCGCTGTCCGCCTTCTCGCTGCCGCAGGCCGCCATGAGCGGGACGAGCATGGCGGCGGCCGTCAGGGTCATGCGCTGCTTCTGCCTGTCCATGCCACTTCGACGGAGGACCCGGGGGGATCGGTTCCCCTTATGGCGGGGATTCCTTCTTGTGCCATGAGCAATCAGGCGGACGGGCGGCGGAGGCTCAGGTCATCAGCGGCAGGAGGGCCGACAGGTCCGCGCGCTCCCCGCTCGCGCTGACCTTGGCGTCCTGGAGGGCCTCGGCCCAGGTCAGCCGCCCGGTCGCCAGCCGGATCCAGGTCAGCGGATCCGTCTCGACGACGTTGGGCGGGGTGCCCCGGGTGTGCCTCGGCCCCTGGACGCACTGCACCACCGCGTACGGCGGCACCCTCACCTCCGTCGAACCGCCGGGTGCCTTCGCGGCGAGCGCGTCGGCCAGCAGCCGGGTGCAGGCGGCCAGGGCCTGGCGGTCGCAGGGGATGTCCAGGCCGGGGACGGCGGCGTTGAGGTCGTCGGTGTGGACGACGAGTTCGACGGTGCGGGTGACGAGGTAGTCGGCGAGCGGCAGGGCGCCGGCGCTGGTGGCGAGCAGCCGGGTGCCGGGGTGGGCGGCGAGGTCGGCGGTGAAGCGCTCCTCGACGGCCGCGAGGTGGGCGGCCGGGTCGGGGTGGCTCTCGGCCGGCTCGCGGGCGTGGGCGGCGATGTCCGGGGCGTCGGCCGCGATCGCGGCGGGCCAGTCGAGCAGCGTGCCGTCCTGCTGGGCCGGCTCCGGCAGGCCGGTCAGCCGGGAGACCGCTGCGAGGCTCATCCCGACGTGGGCCACCAGGTCCCGGACGGTCCAGTCGCCCAGCCGGGTGGGCAGGGCGAGCTGCTCGGGGGTGAGTCCGGCGGCAGCGGCCCGTACGTTCCCGAACTGGGCGAGCACCGCCGTGCGGATCTTGGCGGGGTCGTAGCTGCGGGTGCGTTTCTTGGCCGGTGGCATGCGGGTCAGCCTAAGCGGGGGCTGTGACAGACGGGGGTGCCTCGAAGGTCTCCCCGTTCCTGGGCACGCCGATGCCCCGCCAGGTGAAGGGGACGCCCCGGGCCGCGTCCGGGTCCGGGCCGTCCATCAGCTGGAAGTGCAGGTGCGGCTCGGAGGAGTTGCCGGAGTTGCCGCAGCGGGCCAGCACCTGTCCGGCCCGCACCCGGTCGCCCTCGCGGACGGTGAGGGAGCCGCGCTGGAGGTGGGCGTAGGCGGCGTGGGTGCCGTCGCCGAGGTCGAGGACGAGGTGGTTGCCGAGGATGCGGCTGACGCCCGCGACCTCCCGCACCATGCTCTCGGGAAGCATCAGGTACAGCAGCCCCGGCAGGGAGGTCCGGCTGAGGTGGTCGCGCTGGCGGTCTTCCGCTCGTACGACCGTGGCGTCGGCGACCGCCAGGAGGGGGGCGCCGTAGGCCGGGAAGGCCTGGGGGCGGCGGGCGAGGGGCCAGAGCCAGCCGAAGGCCGGACGGGCTCCCGGCTCGGGCTCGGCGAGGATGTCGATGGCGAAGGTCTGGCCGTAGCTGTGCACCCCGTGGCTGGGGGTGCGGTCGGCCGGGCTGTTCAGCGCGGACCAGCGGCCGGTGACGGGAGGAGCGACCTCGACGGGCTCGCGGGCCGCGCCCGGGCGGTCCGGGGCACCGCCCCAGCGGTTCACCAGAATGATGACGGCGTAGGCCAGGACCGCCGGCGCGAAGTTCCCCCACCAGGGAAGCGTGGACAGGCCGAGGAGATCGGCGGCGATCAGGCCGAGGAAGACCAGCCACAGGACGCGGTAGGTCACCATGCCGAGCTTGCGTGCGGACATCCTGTCCCCTCCGAGTTCCTTGTTCCGTTACGGGCGGGTGGTCGTCAGCGCTGTCAGCAGCGGTACGACCCGCCCCGGCGGCACCTCGTGACGGCCCCGGCCGGTCGTGTGCAGCCAGCCCGTGGCGGTGAGCTGGCGCAGGTGGTGGTAGATCTGGCCGGTTGTGCCGACCTCGTCCAGCTCGGCGAGTTCGGCGGCGGTGCGCCGGCCGCCGAGGATCTCGCGCAGCAGGCGGATCCGGACCGGGTGGCCGAGCGCGGCGAACGACTCCGCGGCCGTCGTCCAGTCGTCCTCGAGCAGGTCCTGGGTGAGGGCGGCCATCTGCCAGGCGTACTCCTCGCCCGTCGGCAGGCGCACGGAGCCGGTGTACAGGACACCGCCGTCGGCCTCGCCTGCCTCGGTCAGCTGTTCCCGCAGTCCGTTCAGGGCCCAGAAGTCGCTCCCGTCGATGCGGGGGGCGGTGTGCTGGGCGCCTTCCAGGGCGGCGAGGCGGCGCTCCAGGTCGGCGACGCGTTGTTCGAGTTCCACGATTCCGAGATTACGGAACTACGTAATCTCGTGCAAGAGTGAATTCCGGCCTGTCCGCCCCGGGCACGGCGAAGCCCCCGCCCGGCGGACCGGGCGGGGGCTTCGGAGCGGTTGCCTACTTCAGCAGCGCCGGGATCGTGCCCTCGTGCGTCTCGCGCAGCTCGGCCAGGGTGAGCGCGAACTCGCCCTGGACGTCCACGACGTCACCGTCGACGACACCGATGCGGGTGACCGGCAGGCCCCGCGCACCGCACATGTCGTTGAAGCGGACCTCTTCGGAGCGCGGTACGGCCACGACGGCCCGGCCCGCCGACTCGGAGAAGAGGAAGGTGAAGGCGTCCAGACCGTCCGGGACGATCAGGCGGGCGCCCTTCTCCCCCAGCAGCGCCGACTCGACGACCGCCTGGATCAGACCGCCGTCGGACAGGTCGTGTGCGGAGTCGATCATGCCGTCGCGGGACGCGGAGATCAGGATCTCGGCGAGCAGCCGCTCCCGCTCCAGGTCGACCTTGGGCGGCAGACCGCCGAGGTGGTCGTGGACGACCTGCGACCAGGCCGAGCCGCCGAACTCCTCACGCGTGTCGCCGAGGAGGTAGAGCAGCTGACCCTCCTCCTGGAAGGCGACGGGCGTGCGGCGGGCCACGTCGTCGATCACGCCGAGGACCGCGACGACCGGCGTCGGGTGGATGGCGGCCTCGCCCGTCTGGTTGTAGAGGGAGACGTTGCCGCCGGTCACCGGGGTGCCCAGCTGCTGGCAGGCGTCCGCCAGACCGCGCACGGCCTCCGCGAACTGCCACATCACGGCCGGGTCCTCGGGCGAGCCGAAGTTCAGGCAGTCGGAGACGGCCAGCGGCTTGGCGCCGGTGGTGGCGACGTTGCGGTACGCCTCCGCCAGGGCCAGCTGGGCGCCGTGGTACGGGTCGAGCTTGGCGTACCGGCCGTTGCCGTCCGTGGCGATGGCGACACCGAGGCCGGTCTCCTCGTCGATCCGGATCATGCCGGAGTCCTCGGGCTGGGCGAGGACGGTGTTGCCCTGCACGAAGTGGTCGTACTGGCTGGTGATCCAGGACTTGGAGGCCTGGTTCGGGGAGCCGACCAGCTTCAGGACCTGGTCCTTCAGCTCCTCGGAGGTCGCCGGCCGGGGCAGCTTGTTCGCGTCGTCGGCCTGGAGCTCGTCCTGCCAGGACGGGCGGGCGTAGGGGCGCTCGTAGACCGGGCCCTCGTGCGCGACCGTGCGCGGGTCGACGTCGACGATCTTGCCGCCGTGCCAGTAGATCTCCAGGCGGTCGCCGTCGGTCACCTCACCGATGACGGTGGCGATGACGTCCCACTTCTCGCAGATCTCCAGGAAGCGGTCGACCTTCTCCGGCTCGACGACCGCGCACATGCGTTCCTGCGACTCGCTCATGAGGATTTCCTCGGGCGAGAGCGTGGAGTCGCGCAGGGGGACGTCGTCCAGGGTGACGCGCATGCCGCCGGAGCCGTTGGAGGCGAGCTCGGAGGTGGCGCAGGACAGGCCCGCGGCGCCGAGGTCCTGGATGCCGACGACCAGCTTCTCCTGGAACGCCTCCAGGGTGCACTCGATGAGGAGCTTCTCCTGGAAGGGGTCGCCGACCTGGACGGCCGGGCGCTTGCTCGGCTTGGCGTCGTCGAAGGTCTCGGAGGCCAGGATCGAGGCGCCGCCGATGCCGTCGCCGCCGGTCCGGGCCCCGTACAGGATGACCTTGTTGCCCGCGCCGGACGCCTTCGCGAGGTGGATGTCCTCGTGCCGCATGACGCCGATGGCACCGGCGTTGACCAGCGGGTTGCCCTGGTAGCAGGCGTCGAAGACGACCTCGCCGCCGATGTTGGGCAGGCCCAGGCAGTTGCCGTAGCCGCCGATGCCCGCGACGACACCCGGCAGGACGCGCTTGGTGTCGGGGTGGTCGGCGGCGCCGAAGCGCAGCGGGTCGACGACCGCGACCGGGCGGGCGCCCATGGCGATGATGTCGCGCACGATGCCGCCGACACCGGTGGCCGCGCCCTGGTAGGGCTCCACGTACGACGGGTGGTTGTGCGACTCGACCTTGAAGGTGACCGCGTAGCCCTGGCCGACGTCCACGACACCGGCGTTCTCGCCGATGCCGACGAGCATCGCGTCGGACTCGGGGGCCTTCTCGCCGAACTGGCGCAGGTGGACCTTGCTGCTCTTGTACGAGCAGTGCTCCGACCACATCACCGAGTACATGGCGAGCTCGGCCCCGGTGGGCCGGCGGCCGAGGATCTCCACGACCCGCTCGTACTCGTCCTTCTTCAGGCCCAGTTCGGCCCAGGGCAGCTCGACGTCGGGGGTCGCGGCCGCGTGCTCGACCGTGTCCAGAGGCGTCCGGCTCATGCGTTGACCAGCTTCTTGAGGATCGAGGTGAAGAACGGGAGGCCGTCGGTGCGGCCGGTGCCGATCAGCGGCTCGACGGCGTGCTCGGGGTGCGGCATGAGGCCGACCACGTTTCCGGCCTCGTTGCTGACGCCGGCGATGTCCCGCTGCGAGCCGTTGGGGTTGACGTCCAGGTACCGGAAGGCGACACGGCCCTCGGCCTCCAGCTGGTCGAGCGTGTACGCGTCGGCGACGTACTGCCCGTCGTTGTTCTTCAGCGGGATGTGGATCTCCTGGCCGGCCGTGTAGTCGGCGGTCCAGGCGGTCCCGGCGTTCTCCACGCGCAGCTTCTGGTCACGGCAGATGAAGTGCAGGTGGTCGTTGCGCAGCATCGTGCCGGGCAGCAGGTGGGCCTCGGTGAGGATCTGGAAGCCGTTGCAGATGCCGAGCACCGGCAGACCGGCCTTCGCCTGCTCCAGCAGGGGCTCCATCACCGGCGAGAAGCGGGCGATGGCCCCGGCGCGCAGATAGTCGCCGTAGGAGAAGCCGCCGCACAGCACCACGGCGTCGACCTGCTTGAGGTCCTTGTCCTTGTGCCACAGGGCGACCGGCTCGGCGCCCGCGACGCGGATCGCGCGCCGGGTGTCACGGTCGTCCAGGCTGCCGGGAAAAGTGACGACGCCAATACGAGCGGTCACTTCGCGGCCTCCGCGACTTCCTCGACCCGGATCGAGAAGTCCTCGATCACGGTGTTCGCGAGGAAGGACTCCGCAAGATCATGAATGCGGGCGAGGGCGGCCTCGTCGGCCGGCCCGTCAACTTCCAGTTCGAAACGCTTTCCCTGGCGGACGTCCGAGATCCCCTCGAAACCCAGCCGCGGCAGTGCGCGCTGCACCGCCTGGCCCTGGGGGTCGAGGATCTCCGGCTTGAGCATGACGTCGACTACGACGCGTGCCACTGGCACTCCCGGTGTGTGGTGCTGAGCAGGTTCCTTCAGACTACCCGCACAAAATTTCTACGCGCGTTGACTTGTAGGAAACTACGTGACCGTCATCACGATCCGGCATCGACGGACCCACACACGAAATTTTCGGGAAGGATTCCGGATCGACACCCGGGATCTATTGCGCCCGCACGTCTCCCGCCGCCACCCTTCCAACGAAGTCGCTCCGGGCCCTTCTTGCTTTTGGACACGCAGAAGGATTTAGTCGGGCTTCACAATTTATTGCCGGGCACTGTACAAATGAATTGGCATAGTGCCGCATGAAGGGACCGATATTCGTGGCGCAGAAGGTCGTGGTCACTCTCTTTGACGACATCGACGGCTCGGAAGCGACGGAAACGATCGCCTTCGGACTGGACGGCACGTCGTACGAGATCGACCTGAGCGAAGTCAACGCCGGAGAACTGCGGAAGGCGCTCGCGCCCTACGTGGAAGCCGGCCGCAAGCGGTCCCGCTCGGGCAAGGCCTACCGGCAGACGGAGGTCGCCCCCGACCCGTCGGCCGTGCGCGCCTGGGCCCAGGCCAACAAGATGGAGGTCCCCGCGCGCGGGCGCATCCCCAAGAGGGTCTACGAGGCGTTCACCGCCGCGCAGTGACGGCCCGTCGGGCCCGGACCGGCGCCCGTCCACCCGCCCCTCGCGGCAACCGACTTGCGCAGCACCCCGGCTGATCAGCTAGAGTCTGGAGCACGCCGAGGGGCGAGGCCGAAAGGCCCAGCTCACGGAAACATGCGGGTGTAGTTCAGTAGTAGAACATCCCCCTTCCAGGGGGAAGGCGCAGTGTGCGATTCCTGTCACCCGCTCTGCATCGCCGTACCGGCCACTGTTGTGGATCAGGTAGGCTGGTGCCCGCACCGGTCAGTGAAAGCTGATCGGGAGCAAATGCGGACGTAGCTCAGTTGGTAGAGCGCAACCTTGCCAAGGTTGAGGTCGCGAGTTCGAACCTCGTCGTCCGCTCGGGAAAGAAGCCCCGGTCCTCCAGGACCGGGGCTTCTTCGTGTGGTGCTCCCCGCTTCTGACATTTGTCATGCCGAGTGATGACAGCGCGCACTGCTTGCGGGCCCGTACGGCCGGGACGCTTGGAGCATGGAAACCAACGGACACGAACACGTGATTGAGGTCACTGACCTGCGACGTGTGTACGGGGGCGGGTTCGAGGCGGTACGCGGAATCAGCTTTTCCGTCCGGCGCGGGGAGATCTTCGCGCTGCTCGGCACCAACGGCGCGGGCAAGACCTCGACCGTCGAACTCCTGGAGGGACTCGCGCAGCCGGCCGGCGGACGGGTGAGGGTCCTCGGGCACGACCCCTACGCCGACCGGGCCGCCGTACGGCCCCGCACCGGCGTGATGCTCCAGGAGGGCGGCTTCCCCTCCGAGCTCACCGTCGCCGAGACCGCGCGGATGTGGGCGGGATGCGTGAGCGGGGCCCGGCCGCCGGCGGAGGTACTGGCGCTGGTCGGCCTGGAGGCGAAGGCCGGCACCCGGGTCAAGCAGCTGTCCGGCGGCCAGCGGCGCCGCCTCGACCTGGCCCTCGCGCTGCTCGGCGATCCCGAGGTGCTCTTCCTGGACGAGCCGTCCACCGGACTGGACGCCGAAGGCCGCCGGGCCACCTGGGAGTTGGTGAGCGCGCTGCGCGAGGGCGGGACGACCGTGCTGCTGACCACGCACTACCTGGAAGAGGCCGAGAACCTCGCCGACCGGCTCGCGATCATGCACGAGGGCCGGATCGCCACCACCGGCACCCCGGCCGAGGTGACCGCCGCGGAGCCGTCGCGGATCTCCTTCGAACTGCCCGACGGCTACTTCGTCGGAGACCTCCCGCCGCTCGGCGAACTGGGCGTGACCGGCCACGAGACCGACGGCCGGATCATCCGGCTGCGCACCCATGAACTCCAGCGGTCCGCCACCGGCCTGCTGATGTGGGCCGCGCAGGCCCGGGTCGAGCTGCGCCGCCTGGACGTGCGCTCGGCCTCCCTGGAGGAGGCGTTCCTCGGGATCGCCAAGGACGCCTCCGCGCAGCAGGCCATGGGCATGACGACGAAGGAGTACGCGGCATGAGCGCCACGCACACGACGCCCCGCCCGGCGACGACGACCCCACTGAGCCGGATGACCGCTCTGGCCCGCGCCGAGCTGACCCTGCTCGGGCGGACCCGGGGCGCGCTCTTCGCGGCGCTGTTCGTGCCGCTGGTGATGCCGGTCAGCGTGCGGGCGGCGTCCGAGGACATGGACCTCGCAGGGGCGGGGCTGAGCACCGGCACCCTGGTGCTGCCCGCCGCGGTCGGCTTCTCCCTGCTGTTCGCCGTCTACTCCGTGCTCGTCGGCGCGTTCGTCGTGCGGCGTGAGGAACTCGTGCTCAAGCGGCTGCGCACCGGCGAGCCGCGGGACGTCGAGATCCTGGCCGGCACGTCGCTGCCGGCGGTCCTCACCGGGCTCGCGCAGTGCCTGCTGCTGGTGGTGGGGTGTGCCGTGCTGATGGACCTGTCCGCGCCGTCGGCGCCGCATCTGGTCGTCCTGGGGCTGCTGTTGGGGCTCGTGATGAGCGCCGCCCTCGCCGCGGCCACCGCGAGTTTCACCCGGACCGGCGAGAGCGCCCAGGTCACGCCCATGCCGCTGCTGATGGTCTCGATGATCGGCTCCGGCATGTTCGCACCGCTGGAACTGTTCCCGGACCGGGTGGCCTCCGTCCTCGAACTGCTGCCGCTGACGCCCGTCATCACGCTGGTGCGCGGCGGCTGGACCGGTGACCTCTCCGCCCACGAGGCGCTGGGCGCTCTCGCGACCGCCATGGCCTGGATCCTCATCGCGGTGTTTGCTGTACGGCGGTGGTTCCGCTGGGAACCGCGGCGTTGACCGAAGGGGAGTGACGGGGCGCATGCGCACGCCGGGCAGGTGGTGGCGGCACAAGACCACGCCGGAGAAGGTCGAGTCGTACACGCGGTGGTCGTTCCACTTCTTCGCGGTGATGGAGTTCTTCTCCGTCGGACTCACGTCCGTGGCTCCGCTCGGGATACGGCTGGGCAGTGCCGCGATGCTGGTGGTGGCCGTGCACGCCGGCCTCTGCTTCGTGACCGTCTCCCGGGCGATCGACTGGACCCGTGGCCGCAGGCCCCAGCCCACCGGACTGATGTGGACGCTGGCCGCCGTCACCGCCGCGATCGCCGCCGCCGCGCTCGGACTCGCCGAGCTCGGACCGGACCGCGAGGGCGTCGACAGCGCCGCCGGTGGCGTCTTCGGAGTGATCCTGATCTTCGGTCCCGGCATCATCGCCCTCGGCGTCCGCTCCCGGCGGCGCGCGTTCGGCATCGCGGGCGGCTTCGCGGCGGGCACCGCGGTCATGGCGATCACGCTCGGCGCCCCCGTGCTCACGGCGCTCTTCACGGCCCTGATCGTGCTGCTCGGCGGCATGTTCATCGCCTTCACGGCCGTCTTCTCGGTGTGGCTGCTCAATTCCGTCTTCGAGCTCGACGAGGCCCGCGAGACCCGGGCCCGGCTCGCCGTCGCCGAGGAGCGGCTGAGGTTCGGACGGGATCTGCACGACGTCATGGGGCGCAACCTCGCCGTGATCGCCCTCAAGAGCGAGCTGGCCGTGCAGCTGGCCCAGCGGGGGCGGCCCGAGGCCGTGACGCAGATGGTCGAGGTGCAGCGGCTCGCGCACGAGTCGCAGCGGGAGGTACGGGAGGTCGTGCGCGGCTACCGGGAGGCCGACCTCGGCTCGGAACTCGCCGGGGCGCAAGGGGTGCTGGCGGCCGCCGGCATCGACTGCACGGTCGGCGGGGCGACGGCGGCCGGACTGCCCGCTGCGGTGCAGTCCGCCCTGGGGTGGGTGGTGCGGGAGGCCGCGACGAACGTCCTGCGGCACGGGGACGCGCGGCGGTGTGCGGTGCGATTGCAGATGCTGGAGGGGCGGGTGGTGTTGTCCGTGGAGAACGACGGGGTGAGCGAGGCGGGGACCGCGTCCGGGAACGGACCGTCCGGCTCGGGGCTCGCCGGGCTGCGGGAACGGCTGGCGGAGATCGACGGGACCCTGGAGGCGGGGCCCGCGGGACAAGGACTGTTCCGGCTGACGGCGGAGATTCCGCTGCCGTCACAACCCGGCCTCACAGGCGCCGTCCCGGCCGCAGTCGCCGCGCCTTCGGTGAGTGAGGTCACGCCATGACGGCCGTGGAACCCGTGCGCCTGCTGCTCGCCGACGACGAGCACCTCATCCGGGGGGCGCTCGCCGCGCTGCTGTCGCTGGAGGACGACCTCGTCGTCGTCGCCGAGGCGGCCACCGGGCCCGAGGCGCTGGCGATGGCCCGGGCGCACCGACCCGATGTCGCCGTGCTGGATCTCCAGATGCCCGGAGCCGACGGTGTGAAGGTCGCCACATCCCTGCGGACCGAGCTGCCCGGCTGCAAGGTGCTCATCGTGACCAGCCACGGACGGCCCGGGCATCTGAAGCGGGCGCTGGCGGCCGGGGTGCGCGGATTCGTGCCGAAGACCGTGAGCGCACAGCGGCTCGCGGAGCTCATCCGGACGGTGTACGCCGGGAACCGTTACGTCGACCCGGAGTTGGCCGCCGACGCGATCGCCGCCGGGGACTCTCCGCTGACCGCGCGGGAGGCCGAGGTCCTGGAACTCGCCGCCGACGGTGCGCCCGTCGCGGAGATCGCCGAGCGGGCCGCGCTGTCGCAGGGGACCGTGCGGAACTATCTGTCGTCGGCCGTCTCGAAGCTCGGTGCGGAGAACCGGCATGCGGCGGTACGGCTCGCGCGGGAGCGAGGTTGGGTATAGTGGTTCTCGCGCCACGGCGCATGCGAACGTAGCTCAGTTGGTAGAGCGCAACCTTGCCAAGGTTGAGGTCGCGAGTTCGAACCTCGTCGTTCGCTCCATCGAGAAGCCCCCCGGTTCCGCCGGGGGGCTTCTTCGTGTCCTACGACCAGCTCGTGCCGGTCAGGCGCTCGTACGCCTCCACGTACTTGGCGCGGGTGGCGTCGACGACCTGCTGCGGCAGCGGGGGCGGCGGCTGCTCGCTCTTGCGGTCCCAGCCGGACTCCGCCGAGGTCAGCCAGTCCCGGACGAACTGCTTGTCGTACGACGGCTGCGCACGGCCCGGCTGCCACTGGTCGGCCGGCCAGAAGCGGGAGGAGTCCGCGGTGAGGACCTCGTCGGCGAGGACCAGGTCGTCACCGTCGAAGCCGAACTCGAACTTCGTGTCGGCGAGGATGATGCCCCGCTCCCGGGCGATGTCCCGGCCCCGGGAGTAGACGGCGAGGGTCGCCTGGCGCAGCCGGGCCGCGGTGTCCGCGCCGACCTGGCGGGCGACCTCCTCGTAGGAGACGTTCTCGTCGTGCTCGCCGACGGCGGCCTTGGTGGCCGGGGTGAAGATCGGGCCGGGCAGTTCACTGCCGTCGGTCAGGCCCTCCGGCAGGGCGAGACCGCAGACCGTGCGGCTCTCGTTGTACTCGGCGAGGCCCGAGCCGGTGAGGTAGCCGCGGGCCACGCACTCGACCGGGACCATCTGCAGGGACTTGCAGATCAGCGTGCGCCCCGCCCAGTCGGCGGGGGCTCCGTCGGGCAGTTCCGTGCTCAGCACGTGGTTCGGGGCCAGGTCGGCGAGCCGGTCGAACCACCACAGGGACAGCTGCGTGAGGATCCGGCCCTTGTCGGGGATCTCGGTCGGCAGCACCCAGTCGTAGGCGGAGATGCGGTCGCTGGCGACCATCACGAGGTCGCCCGCCTCGTTCCGGTACAGCTCGCGCACCTTGCCGGTGTGCAGATGTACCAGGCCCGGAACCTGGATCGGCTCGGGCTTTTCGACGAATCCGGACACGGTTCCTCCCCGTGGTTGAAAACAAAGGGGCGCCCGTAGGGCCCGGATAGGGCGGCGGTGGGTGACGGGCGGGCCCAAGTGGCTCGATTCTCCCGTATCCGAGCCTGATCACGGACAGGGGGTCAGTCGCGTTTGCAGATGCGGTCCAGGAGATTGGCCGTGGCCCGCTGGACACGGCTGTCGACGTGGCCGGGGCGGTCCAGGGCCGGGGACCAGGCGAACGTTCCGGATGCGAAGACCCAGGCACCGGACGGAGCGCGGTACAAGGACGTCTCCTGGTGGCGCGCGACGCCCTCCTTGTCGGTGTACGGGGAGTGGGCGAGCAGCGTGCGTTCCTCGTGCTCGGGCAGCGGGGTGCGCGGGAAATAGCGGTCGGCCTCGCCCGCCACCAGGTTCTCGACCTCGTCGCCCTCGTGCGCCCCGGTCGCCTCCCACAGCCAGTGTCCGGCGTTGCGCACGATCAGCGGCTGCGGCTCGGGGACGGGCCCGGCGTACTGGATGCCCATGAGCTGCTGCTCCGCTCGGTCGATCTCCCGCCACAGCACCGGCTTGCCCGGGCCCCGGCGCTTGCGGCAGGTCAGCAGCCGGTCGGGCACGCCGGACGGAGAGGGGCCCAGCTCCACCTGCCAGTACATGGAGTTGGCGGAGAGGAAGACCAGCGAGGTGCCGGCGTCACGGCCGCGCTCCACGGTGGCGCGCATGGCGGCCGACCAGTACTCGTCGTGGCCCGGGAAGACCAGGCCGCGGTAGCGCGTGGGGTCGACGCGGCCCGCGTGCAGATCACTGGCGTCGGCGTAGGCGACGTCGTAGCCGTAGCGCTCGGCCCAGCGGATGAAGTCGTAGGCATGGCCGACGTGCAGGGGCAGGCCCGCGCCCGCGTACGGACGGTCGAAGGAGACCGTCGTGGCGGCCCCGGACTCGCCGAGCAGCCGGCCCTTCTCGTCCCAGGCGTGGTAGAGGCTGGCGCCGGTGCGGCCGTCCTCCGGGTAGAGGTTGTACGCCTGCCAGGTGACGTCGGGCAGCACGAGCAGCAGGTCGGCGGGCTGGTCGTGGCGGACGGTGAAGGGAACGTGGGAGCGGTAGCCGTCGGCGGTGGTGAGGACGGCGACGTACGCGCCGATGTTCCAGTACGAGGGGACCTGGAGGCGCCAGGACAGCCACCAGTGGTGGCAGGAGACCGTACGGTCCGCGGTGAGCGGCGCGGGCTGGACGATGCCGGACAGCCGCGGGCTGGTGGTGATCTTCGCGGCGCCGTCACCGCCGTAGTGGCCGATGCGGTAGACGTCGACGGCGAACTGCTGCGGCGGGTCGACGGTGATGTGGAAGTCGATGGCCTCGCCGGGCGCGACCGCACCGGTGGAGGTGAAGCCCTTGATCTGGCGGTTGACGTCGTCGGCCGCGCGGGGGCCGCCGGAGCGGCTGCCCTTCTTCGACGGGTTCGACGCGTCCTGGTCCACGTACCAGGGGACGACCTGGCCCGAGTCGTCGAAGTACGTCACGTTGCCCCGCAGCCACGGAACGGGGCCCTGCCCGAAGGGATCCGTCACGGCGTGCGCCAGCGCTCCCGACTCCCAGCGGCGGATCTGCTCCGAGCCCATGGTTGCTTCCCCTCCCCTGTGCCCCCGTGGTGGTGCCTGCCCGTGTGGTGTGTGCCTGCCCGTGTGGTGTGGCCGGTGCTCTGCGGTGCGTGCGGCGGTTCGCGGTCCGTGCGACGCCGTCGTGCCTATGTGCCTGTCGTATGTCGCAAGCCCTTGCCCTGCACGCGAACGGTCCAAGCACATCACATAAAGCGCGCACTTCGTCACTGTTCGTTTTGAATTGGCCAGAACCGGAAGCTTGTGCTCCGGTGTTCAGCCGAGACGGACCGGCTTCTCCGGGCGTATGCCGAGCTGAGACAGCCAGACCCGCAGGGGCGTGGCGTCGCCGTCCTCGATGAGGGTGAGGACTTTGGGCGCCAGGTCGGCGGTGCGCTCACCGTCGATCAGGAGGGTCGGGCCGTCCAGCCAGTCCAGGCCCGGGGTCGCACCGGCGGTGTCCATCGCGGCGCAGCAGACCATCGCGGTGAGGTGGTCGGCGAGCAGCTCCCTGGCCGTGCGCGGGGGCTGGAGGGGGAAGAGGGGGAGGGCCCGGTCGTCCCAGAGGGCCGCGGGGTCGGGGGTCGGGGACGGGGAGGCGGGGGAGGGAGCCGCGGGGGAGGGCGCGGCCTCCTCGCGGGCCACTTCGGCGCTGAGACGGGCGGCGAGGGTGGCGCTTGGGGCCGTCGTACCTGCGAGGTCCTCGTCGTCGAGGGGGTCCGGTCTGCCGGGGGGCGGCGGACCGGTGGCTCCGGACGGCGCGGTGTCCGGGCCGGGCGCGGTGGAGCCCGCTGCGGGACCACTCGCTCCGGTGTTCCCGGCCGCCCACGCCGGACCCGGGTCCGTGAGGTGGTCGAGGACGCGGGACAGGGTCGGGGCGACGGTCGCGGGAGCCGTGGGGCCGGTGGCGGGGCGGACTCCCATCGCGTCCAGGACGCGGTGCAGGCGGGCCGCGTCGAGGCGCCACTTGCGGTCCACGACCTCGTCCGGGTACGCGCCCCAGTCCACCGGCGACCAGTCGGGTCCGGGCCCGGCGGGGCCGCCGTGGAACAGGCGCGCGGCGAGGAGGGAAGCGGCCTCGTCGACCGTGCCCGGCTCCTCCAGGAGATCGCAGGCGGGCCGCTCGCCGAGCCGGGACGCGAATCCCTCGGCCAGGCGGTCGCGCCGGGACAGCTCCGTGAGCGCCGCGACCACACCGGCGTCCAGCCGGGACGGCCAGCGGCCCATCCGCCAGGCGGGCAGTGCGACCCGGGTCAGCAGCCGGTCCCAGCCCGCGTACGCCAGGCCCACCTGCTCCTGGGCGACGATCCGCAGCCCGTAATCCACAGCCTGTGCGCGCTCCGCCGCCGCGGCCGCCACGCCCCGCTCCAGCTCGGCGGCATGGACCCGGCAGCTGCGCAGCAGAAGCCTGGCGACCCACCCGACCCCGGCGAGCACAACCCGCGACACCGGGTCGCGCCGGGGCTCCGAGGCCACGGCCACCGCGGCGTCCAGACCCCGGACGAAACGGCGGGCCGCGGCTATGTCCGGGTGGGCCGAGGGGCCCGTACCGGCGATGACCGGGGCGAGGACCGCGCGCAGCTCGCCGACCCGCATCCACCACAGGAACGGGGAGCCGATGACCAGGACGGGTGCCACGGGATGCCGGCGGTGCGCCCGCTCGCCCGCTCCCGCGATGTCGCGGTGCTCCTCGGCCGGGGGCGGTGCGTGGGCCGGGTGGGTGCGGTCCTCCAGCCAGCTGTCGCAGTCCGGGGTGAGTGCTATCGCGGAGGGCGCGGGGACGTCGAGGCGATCGGCGAGGTCGCGGACCATCCGGTACAGGTCGGGGGCCGCATCCTCGGAGACCGGGACGGTCGGGCTCATGGCGGGCCGGGCCCGGGCGACGACCAGGGCGACCCCTGCGGCGGCCAGCAGCACGAGGACCGCGAACGGCGTCAGCACCCAGCGGGCCGCGTCCCAGACGGGGCCCTCGAGGCGGTCGCCGACGGTACCCGCGAGCAGGATCACGGCGACGGCGGCCGGCAGCAGGGCGACGGCCAGGGCACGGCTGCGGATGCGCAGCACGGCCAGTGCCCGTGCTCGCGCGGCCTGCGCGCCTGCCTCCACACCCATTCCGGTCACGACCGACCTCACCCCCTCCCCGTTGACCCGACGCTGCCCTTGCTCACTCCCCCACTGTGGCACCCGTCACTGACATCGCAATGCCGGTGGGCCAAGTGCCGGAACGCTTGCGCCGCACCCTAGTTGGGGCTCCGCCCCCCGTCAGCAGGAAAGGGCATCGGTCACTCGATGGAATGGCTTTGGGGAGAGGTGGGTGACAGAAACGTGCGTCGGGCTCCGGCTCTCGCATACGGGCCCCGCCCCCCTTCGCATGGTTCAGGCCCCGGATCCTGAGACGGATCCGGGGCCTGGGGGGTTCATCGGCGGCGGGGTGGTTCCCCGCTCCGGCCGCAACGAGAGAGGGGGCTTTACGCTCCCGCCGCCTTCGCGGCGATGTCCGTGCGGTGCTGGGAGCCGTCGAGGCGGATGCGGCCGACGGCCGTATAGGCGCGGTCGCGGGCCTCGGTGAGGTCCTTGCCGGTGGCCGTCACGGACAGGACGCGGCCGCCCGCGCTGACCACGGCGTCGCCTTCCTGCCTGGTGCCGGCGTGCAGCACGTACGCGTGCGGGGCGTCCTGGGCGGCGACCTCGTCGAGTCCGGTGATCGGGTCGCCGGTGCGCGGGGTGCCGGGGTAGTTGTGCGAGGCGACGACCACGGTCACGGCCGCGTCGTCGCTCCAGCGCAGCGGCTCCAGGTGGGCGAGGTTGCCGGTGGCGGCGGCCATCAGCAGACCGGCCAGCGGCGTCTTCAGCCGGGCCAGCACGACCTGGGTCTCGGGGTCGCCGAACCGGGCGTTGAACTCGATCACGCGGACACCGCGCGAAGTGATCGCGAGGCCGGCGTACAGCAGGCCGGAGAACGGCGTGCCGCGCCGCTGCATCTCGTCCACGGTCGGCTGCAGCACGGTCTGCAGCACCTCGTCGACCAGCTTCGGGTCGGCCCACGGCAGCGGGGAGTACGCGCCCATGCCGCCGGTGTTGGGGCCCTCGTCGCCGTCCAGGGCGCGCTTGAAGTCCTGCGCGGGCTGGAGGGGTACGACCGTCTCGCCGTCGGTGACGGCGAACAGCGAGACCTCGGGGCCGTCGAGGTACTCCTCGATGACCACGCGCTCGCAGGCCGCCGCGTGGGCCCGGGCCGCTTCGAGGTCGTCGGTGACGACGACGCCCTTGCCGGCGGCGAGCCCGTCGTCCTTGACGACGTACGGAGCGCCGAAGGCGTCGAGGGCCGCGTCGGCCTCCTCCGGTGTCGTGCAGACGTACGAGCGGGCCGTGGGCACCTCGGCCGCCGCCATGACGTCCTTCGCGAAGGCCTTGGAGCCCTCGAGCTGCGCCGCCTGCCCGGACGGGCCGAAGACGGGGATGCCCGCGTCGCGCACGGCGTCGGCGACACCGGCGACCAGCGGGGCCTCCGGGCCGACGACCACGAGCTCCGCGCCGAGGCGGGTGGCCAGCTCGGTGACCGCGGCGCCGTCCGAGGCGTCGACCTGGTGCAGCTCGGCGACCTCGGCGATGCCGGCGTTGCCGGGGGCGCAGTACAGCGCGGTGACATCGGGGTCGTGGGACAGGGAGTGGCACAGGGCGTGTTCGCGGGCGCCGCTGCCGATGACGAGGACCTTCACGGGGTCAGCCTAACGGGAGACGCCGGGTTCCCTTTGTGCGGGCTTCCGAAGGGAGGGAGGATCTTGAGCTGGATGTTCCTCCAAGACGGGCCCGGTGTTCCTCGGGGAGCGTGTCCCTACGGGGCTCGTGTTCCTCGGGCGCGTGTTCCTCGGGTGCGTGTCCCTACGGGGCTCGTGTTCCTCGGGGCGCGTCTTCCTCGGGGCGCGTCTTCCTCGGGCGCGTGTTCCTACGGGCCGCGCAGGCGAGACCCGGCTATTCGTTCGTGAACTCCTCGACCACCGTCGCCCCCAGCTCCCGGACGATCAGCTCCTGACCGGAGAGGGCCGACTCGTCGAGGTCGGGGTCGTCGTCCTCGGGGATGTCCTCCTCGGCCGAGACGTGGCGCGGCGGTGGGGCGGAGGGCTGGGGGACGGAAGCGGTCGGCGCCGGGGCCGGGGTGGAGGCCGGGGCAGGGCTGCTCGACTGCTGCGTGGGGGCCGCCGGGGGTGCCGACTGGGGCGGGGCGGGGCGCTGGGCCGTGGCCGTACCGCCGCCGGCGTTGTAGCCGCCGCCACCGCCGGCGCTGTAGCCGCCACCGCCGCCTCCGAACCCGGAGGGGCCGCCCGGCGCCGGGGGCGCGGAGCCGCCCGAGGGGTCGACGATCGCCTCGATCTTCCACTGCACGTTGAACTGCTCGCCCAGCGCCTGCCGCAGCACGTCCTCGCTGCCGCTGCTCAGGAAGTTGTCCCGCGCGCCCGCGTTGACGAAGCCGAGCTGGAGGGTCGTGCCGTCGAAGCCGGCCACCTGGGCGTTCTGGCTGAGCAGGATCCAGGTGAAGCGCCGGCGGTTCTTGACCGCGTCCAGGATGTTCGGCCAGAGCATGCGGGGGTCGAGGCCACCGCCACCGCCGCCCGAGGCGGTGGGGGCGGGGGCCGGGGCGGCCGGCGCCGGAGCCGGAGGCTGGGCCGTCGCTGGGGTGCTGGGGGTGGGGGCGCTCGTCGGCGGGTTGTTCGCCGGTGGGGTGTTCGAGGTCGGCGCCCCCGGGGCGGCCGTGGGCCAGCCGCCGGGGCGACGGCCACCGCTGCCGGCGGAGGCGGCGGTGGGCCAGGCCCCAGGCGCGGAGGCGGCCGGGGCGGACTGGGGCTGGCCGCCCGGGGCCGGGGTGGAGGCAGCCGGGGCCTCGGCGGGGGCGCCGGGACCTCCCGGGGCACCAGGACCGGCCTGGGAGCCGGGGGCAGGGGCATGAGCCGGGGGCGCGGCCGGTGTCGTCGGCGCCGCACCCTGACCCGGTGCGGGCTGCGACGCACCCTGGCCCGTCGCCGGAGGGGCCGAGTCGGCCGCGGCCGGCGCAGGGCCGGCGCCACCGGCGCCGGGCGCGGCACCGCCGTTGCCCGGTGCGCCTGCTCCTGCTCCTGCTCCTGCTCCGGACGCACGGACGGCAGCGCGGGCCGCGGCCGGACCGCCGCCCGGTGCCACCGCACCGCCGCCGCCCGCCTGGACGGGAGCGGCAGCCGCTCCCCCATGGCCTTCCGGCCCGGGTACGTATCCCGCGGCGGGCATGCCGACGGGACCCGCGGAGTAGTTCACGCCGCGCTCGATCCGGTCGAGGCGGGCCATCACGGACCGCTCGTCGCCGTAGGCCGCGGGGAGCAGCACGCGGGCGCAGATCAGCTCGAGCTGGAGACGGGGCGAGTTGGCGCCGCGCATCTCGGTCAGACCCTCGTTGACGAGGTCGGCGGCGCGGCTCAGCTCGGCGGGTCCGAAGGTGCCGGCCTGGGCCAGCATGCGCTCGATCACATCGGCGGGGGCGTCGATGAGCCCCTTCTCCGCCGCGTCCGGGACGGCGGCGAGGATCACCAGGTCGCGCAGCCGCTCCAGGAGGTCGGCGACGAAACGCCGGGGGTCGTTCCCACCCTCGATCACGCGGTCGACCACCTCGAAGGCCGCGGCTCCGTCGCCGGTGGCGAAGGCCTCGACGACGGAGTCGAGCAGGGAGCCGTCGGTGTACCCGAGCAGGGCGGTGGCCATGGCGTACGTCACACCGTCGGCCGCGGCGCCGGCGAGGAGCTGGTCCATGACGGACATGGAGTCACGCACGGACCCGCCGCCGGCGCGCACGACGAGCGGGAGCACGCCCTCCGCGACGGGAATGGTCTCCTTCTGGCAGACCTGCCCGAGGTACTCCCGGAGGGTGCCGGGGGGCACGAGCCGGAAGGGGTAGTGGTGGGTCCGGGACCGGATCGTCCCGATGACCTTCTCGGGCTCGGTGGTCGCGAAGATGAACTTGAGATGCTCCGGCGGCTCCTCGACGACCTTCAGCAGCGCGTTGAAGCCGGCCGACGTGACCATGTGGGCCTCGTCGATGATGTAGATCTTGTACCGGCTGCCGGCGGGCCCGAAGAAGGCCTTCTCGCGCAGGTCACGGGCGTCGTCCACGCCTCCGTGCGAAGCGGCGTCGATCTCGATGACGTCGATGGAACCGGGGCCGTTGCGCGCGAGGTCCTGGCAGGACTGGCACTCCCCGCAGGGTGTCGGCGTGGGCCCCTGCTCGCAGTTCAGGCAGCGCGCGAGGATGCGGGCGCTGGTCGTCTTGCCGCAGCCGCGCGGCCCGCTGAACAGGTACGCGTGGTTGACCCGGTTGTTCCGCAGCGCCTGCTGCAACGGGTCGGTGACATGCTCCTGCCCGATGACCTCGGCGAAGGTCTCCGGGCGGTAGCGGCGGTACAGAGCGAGAGACGACACGCATACGAGGTTATAGGCGCCCACTGACATCGGGCCCTGCCCGGGCCCGGCCGGGAGATCCCGCCCCGGAACGCAGACGCCCCCCACGCACCCGCCAGAGCCGACCTACCCTTGCTGCCTTCCGGCCCTGGGGGAGTTCAGTCAGATAGCGCCGCGTGAGGGGCTGCGCCAAGGCTACCTGATGTCGGAGGCGGGAACGAGTTCGCGAGCACTCCTCAACGTCTTGTATTGTTTGCGGCGGAGGATTCGCCTAGAGGCCTAGGGCGCACGCTTGGAAAGCGTGTTGGGGGCAACCCCTCACGAGTTCGAATCTCGTATCCTCCGCCAGTGCCTCACCGGGCACGATGTCGAAGGGCCCCACCGCTTGCGGTGGGGCCCTTCGACGTTGTCCGTCTCACTTACCGTCTCAGTCGGGCTCAAGTGCCGTGCTGAGCTCCCATGGGAGGCGCTCCCTCAGCTAGACCGGTGATCGCACCTGCGCGCGGTGGCTGAAGGCTGAGCAACCTCCCCCTCAGCTCTTGGACGACTGGCAATCGCCGGCACCAGCTGTAGCCGGTACGCCCGCCCGCAGATGTGTGCGGCGACGACCCAGCGCGCACTGCTACGGAGCTTGGCCGCCTCGACGAGCAGGCTCTGAACGTCGATCGTGTACGGCTCGATGTCCTCCTCTTCGAGACGGCGGGGAGGCGCCCCGGACTCTGTCTTCGTACGGCATCCGCGGATCATGGAACTGAGCCATCCTTGACCTTGGCGCCGAAGCGGCCTCGGCCCGCCTGTGACGTTCCCTGCCTGTCGAGGTGCACCCTCATGAAGTCCCGATCGACGCTTGCGACCTGGCTGAGCAGTCCTGGTTGCATTCACCTGCGTACAGCACCGTTCAGGAGCCCCACCAGCCACAGCCGCACCACAGGTCAGAACGCCTCGTATCCTCCGCCAGCCCAGAGGGCCGGACCGCGAAAGCGGTCCGGCCCTCTGGCGCTTCCCGGTTCAGGAGGATTTCGCAGCCGCCCGCTTGGCGCTCCCGGTCTTGCCGGAGCCCGTGCTGCCTGTCTTGCCGGACCTCGTGGCGCGTCGGGACGCGGCAGCGGGGGTGCCCTTCCCCTTGGGCTTCTCCGCCGGTGCCTCGGTCCGAGCACGTGCCGACCGCGTCGGCGCGGTCGTCCACTTCAGTTCGATCTCCAGCTCGATCTCCCCATCGCCGATCTCGACCTCCAGCTCGCTGTGCAGGTCGTCGGGGATGCGCAGGCCCAGGGTTCCCGGACCCAGTTCCAGCTCGGCCTCCCCACCCTCCCTCAGCGCGTCTGCGAGTGCCGTGAGCTGGTCGGCGGCCTCCTGGCGTGTCAGCGAACGCTTCTGCTCGAACGTGAGGTCCTTCATGGGTGCCCTCCGATGCCTCCGATGCGGCAATGGCACAAGAGAAATTGGACGAAAGTCGGATGAAAGGGTGGGTAAGGCCATTTTGGCGCGAGGTGACGGCTTGGACATCCTCATGCGCCCCGCTGGGCTAGGCGCACCTGCACGCCCTCGTCCGCCGACTCCCACGGCGCACCGCGTTCCAGGCTCCGGCGCCCCTCGTCGAGCATCACCTCACGCACCCGCAGCGCCGAGTCCATGAGCCGCTCCCACTGCCACTCGGCGTCGAAGGCGCGCCTGGAGCGCTCCGTCGATTCGACCAGCCACTTGGCGGCCTCTTCCACGCCCTCCACGGACTGCGAAGCCGTTCCGACCCCTTCCAGGGCCCACGTCATCCACCAGGCCACGGGACCAATGTCCCGTTCACCGGCCGCGAGCGCACTCCGAGGCGCCGCCCGTGGAACCGGGCCCGCGGCGGGTCAGCCGCTCGCCTGCGGACCCCAGTGCTCGGGCCCCACGCCACGCCAGTCGATCCACGGAACCTCCGCCACGTCCGCGGGGTCGATCTCCAGCCCCGCGCGGCGGAGGAACTCCGCGACATCGGACACGTCGTGGGCGAGACCGAGGATCTCGCCGTCCACGCGCACGCGGCGGCCACCCGAGGGCGACGGCGGGTGCACGATCACGCGAATCGGTCCGGCCATACCTTCAGGATCATCCGGGACGTACGGTCCCGCAGGCCGGCGCGTCACCGGTGCAGCCGCTCACGCACGTGCCCGGCCTCCCGCCCCAGCTCACGCAGCTCCCACCACGCCGCCGGGCTGGGCCGTCGCCGCTGCCAGTAGGGGTGGAAGAACGCCTGAGCCGACAGCCGCAACAGACGCCGGCGCAGCTCGGTGCGGCCGGGCCGGTCGGCGAGCTGCCGGTAGGTGGCACTCCACTCCTGTTGCGCCCGGACGAGGTCGTCGGGAAACGTTCGCATGGCCGAATTCAATCATGTGTTCGATTTTTCGGGCCAGCGCAAGAGTCGGCGCTAGGCCCCGGCAACGCTTCTCTTACATCTCGGTTCGGGCACTGGACGTGGACAGCCGCAGCGCGAGGGGCGTCGGTAGGCGCATACTGAGGCCAATGACAAAGCCTGCTGCTTCCAAGCGTCATTTGCCTACCAGCCCCTTCAAGGCTCCGGTCGCCCCCGCTCCCAAGCACTTCGCCGTGGGTGACCAGGTCACGCACGACATGTATGGGCTCGGCCGGGTCATCGGCATCGAGGACGGGATCGCCGCGCTCGTGGACTTCGGTTCAGCGCAGATGCGGATCCTGAGCCCGTACGCCAAGATGACCAAGCTGTAGGACCTCCGTGCCCGGTCAGGGCACGCCTGGCCCTGACCGGGGCCAGTAACGAAAAGAGACCTCTCATCGAACCGACTTCGCTGTTCTCCGCCGTGGAAGGGCAGACCGACCGTTCCCGTGCGGGGTCGCCGGCTCCGGCGACCAACCCCTTCCAGGCCCCGGACTTCGGGGAGGACGAAACCTTCCCGCTCGACGACGTGATGGAGCAGCCCGCCCCGTCCGGACGTCCGGCGCGCCGCAGGGCCGCCTAGTCCCCCGGGGCCTCGAAACGGGGGCCCGTCAGTTCCGGGACGGCTGCCCGCCCGTGCGGTCCGACGTCGGCCAGACGTACGGCAGATCGTCGGGGGCGTCCGGGAAGAGCGTCGCGTAGGTCTCGGGGTCCTTGCGGACCAGGGCCGAGCGGTGGCTCTCGTGGAACGGGTCGTCGCCGAGCCAGGGCGGGAGTTCGCCCTCGGCGGCCAGCATGTGCTGGTCGCGGACGGGGGCGTGGGGGCGGGTCGCCGCCAGATCGGCCACCAGCGTCGCCGCGCAGGTGTCCTGGTGGCCCTGTTCGCGCCAGACACGGCAGATCTCCAGGCCGTAGCGGACGAGCGCCTCCTCGTAGCCGAGCCACATCTTCACGGCCGGGTGGCTTCGCCACCCGTAGCCGGGGACGACCAGGCCGCGCAGGACCTGAAGCGCCTCGACGCGTTGTTTGCCGAGCCGGCGGCGGTCGAGGACCAGGGCCGTGGTGCGGAAGTCGGGGTAGGGCAGGAAGGTCTGCATGCCGTCCTCGGTGATCCTTACCGGGCGTCGGTGATCCTTACCCTGCGTCGGTGGGCGTCTCGCGTCGGCTGAGAGCCAGGGCCAGACTGATCATGGCGACGCCCAGGACGCAGTGGAGCCAGTCGTCCGCGGTGTTCAGCGGCACGAAGTTGGCGTCGCTGTCATGGCCGACGGACAGGCCGTACACCCACAGCACCAGGTAGACGGCGCCGCCGACCAGCAAGTACGAGTACGCCCCGGCGGCCGTGCCCGCGAGGATCAGACCCGCGAGGCCGTAGCCCAGGTGCACGAGGTTGTGCAGGATCGACACCTGGAACAGGCCGAACAGTTCGGCGCCCGACTCGTGCGAGGCGAACTCCAGCGAGCCGTAGTCGGTGGTGACGCCGGGGAGGAAACCCAGCACGCCGACCACGAGGAAGACCAGGCCGAGCAGCACGGCGGCCTGCTGGACGGGGGCGCGGGCGGCCCGCCGGGACGCGGGTGTGGTCATGGCCGGTGGCTCCTCACGCGGGGGTCAGGGTCTGTTCCGCCCAGATGGTCTTGCCCACCGCGCTCTGGCGGGTGCCCCAGCGCTCGGTCAGCTGGGCGACGAGGAGCAGACCGCGGCCGCCCTCGTCGTAGGTGCGGGCGCGCCGCAGGTGAGGAGCGGTGTTGCCGCCGTCGGAGACCTCGCAGATCAGGGTCGAGTCGTGGATCAGCCGGAGCTGGACCGGTGGCTCGGCGTGCCGGATGGCGTTGGTGACGAGCTCGCTGACGACCAGCTCCGTGACGAACACGGCGTCGGAGAGCCCCCACCGCTCCAGTTGCGCCACCACGTCCTTGCGGGCCTGCGCGACCGCGGCCGGGTCGGCCGGCACCGCCCAGGTGGCGACCTGCCGCGCGTCGAGCGCCCGGGTGCGGGCGATGAGCAGGGCCACGTCGTCGGCCGGGCGCTGCGGCAGCAGGTCGGTGAGGACGGTGTCGCACAGGGCGTCCAGCGAGGCCGCCGGGCGGGCCAGGGCCTCCCGCAGCCGGCGGACGCCGGTGTCGAGGTCCCGGTCGGGCGTCTCGACCAGGCCGTTGGTGTAGAGGGCGAGCAGGCTGCCCTCGGGGAGGACCACCTCGGTGGCCTCGTACGGCAGGCCGCTCACTCCCAGCGGGGACGCGGCCGGGAGGCTCACGAGGTCGACGGTGCCGTCGGGGCTCACCACCGCCGGTACGGGATGCCCGGCCGCGGCGAAGCAGCAGCGCCGCGTCACGGGGTCGTAGACGGCGTACAGGCAGGTGGCCCCGACATTGCTCGAGGTCTCGGCGGAGCCTGTGTGCCTGCTCTCGGTGTCGCTCTCCTCCTCGGTGTTCAGACGGGCGACCAGGTCGTCGAGGTGGGTGAGCAGTTCGTCACAGGGCAGGTCGATGTCGGCCAGTGTGCGGACCGCCGTGCGCAGCCGCCCCATGGTCGCCGACGCGACCAGACCGTGGCCGACCACGTCTCCGACGACCAGGGCCACCCGCGCGCCCGAGAGGGGGATGACGTCGAACCAGTCCCCGCCGACGCCCGCGTGGGGGCCCGCCGGGAGGTAACGGGAGGCGACCTCGACGGCGGCCTGCCGGGGCAGCCGCTGCGGCAGCAGGCTGCGCTGGAGTGTGACCGCGGTGGCCCGCTCGCGGGTGTAGCGGCGGGCGTTGTCGATGCTGACCGCGGCCCGGGTGGCGAGCTCCCCGGCCAGGACCAGGTCGTCGTGCTGGAAGGCCTCCTGGTTGCGGTGCCGGACGAAGAAGGCGACGCCCAGGGTGGTGCCGCGGGCGGCCAGCGGCACGGCCATCACGGAGTGGATGCCGAACCCCCGGACCCGGGCGGCGCGGGCCGGGTCCTGGGCGAGCCAGGCGGTGAACGCCGGGTCGGTCACCTCGTGCAGGGCGGGGCGTTCGGTGCGCAGGCTCTCGAAAGGCATCGAGCCCGGGGGGTAGGAGTCCACCGCGCCGGCCGCCACGACCGACTCCGGGGCGCCCGGGGTGACCGACCGCAGCGCGGCCCGGCGCAGCAGCAGCGGCCCCTCCGCCGGAACCGCCGGCGCGGGCGGCTCGGGTGCGTCGTCCAGCGCGGCCAGCAGATCGACGCTGACGAAGTCGGCCAGGACCGGGACGGTCACGTCCGCGAGCTCCTGGGCCGTGCGCGTCACGTCGAGCGTGCTGCCGATGCGCCGGCCGGCCTCGGCGATCAGCTGGAGGCGCTTGCGGGCCCAGAACTGCTCGGTCATGTCGTGCGCCGAGAGGCAGACGCCCCGGATGGTGTCCTCGTGATCGCGCAGGGCGGAGATGAAGACCGACCAGGCGTGCTCATGGTTCTCGCCGGGCGCGCGCAGGTAGTTCTCCTGGTACTCCGGCTCACCGGTGCGCAGGACCCGGGCCATGCTGCGTTCCGCCCGCAGGCCGGCGTCCTGGTCGCTGATCTCGGACACGCGCAGGCCCCGCATCTCCTCCTCGGTGAGTGCCGTGGACCGTTCCATGTCGGCGTTGGCCCGGCGCAGCCGCAGCCGGGTGTCGTAGATCGCCTGGGCGCAGCACGGGGACTGGGCGAAGCTCCAGCTCACGAGGGACTCGTCGAGATCGGCCGGTGGCTGCCGGTCGGTCAGGGCGGAGACGATGAGCCAGGCGGGGGCGTCGGCGCCGGGCGGCCTGTGGTGGGCGAGGATCCCGACCGTCAGTTTCCGGCCGTCGCGGTGCCGGAGCGCCACCTCGCCGTTCCAGCGGGGCAGCCCGGCGAGCGTGGGCAGACCGCCCCGCGCCGGGATCGGCTCGGCCAGCAGATCCGCGGCGCGGCGGCCGGTCAGTTCTCCGGCCGAGTACCCGAGGAGCCGCTCGGCGCCCGCGTTCCAGCCGGTCACGGTGCCGTGTTCGTCGAGGGTGACACGGGCCGTGAGGGATGCGTCGACGAGGGCTTCGAGGACCTCGGGTTCTTCGCCGAACGACCGGCCGGCCCGGCCGACGGTGACGGGCTGCTCCATGATCGGTCATCTCACTCTCGGGGAGAATCAGCCGTAGCACCGGATTTGCACAGATAACACCCGGTTACCCCGATTACGGAGGGTCTCACCGGGACGCCCCGGCCGAGAAGCGGAGTCTGCCGCCGCCGGGCCCGGGTAACCGCTCCCCCATGGGTCAGATCCTCGTGGGCACGTGTTCCTGGACCGACCGGGCACTGGTCGGCAGCGGCTGGTACCCGCCCGGGCGGCGGGACGCCGAGGGGCGGTTACGGCACTACGCCGAGCGGTTCGGTGTCGTCGAGGTCGACGCCTCGTACTACGCGCTGCCGAGCGAGCGGAACAGCCGGTTGTGGGCCGAGCGCACACCGGACGGGTTCGTGTTCGACGTGAAGGCGTTCTCGCTGCTCACCGGGCATCCCACCCGGGCGGCGGTGATGCCGGACGGGTTGCCGGCCGAGCCGTGGGACCCGGCGGTGCAGGACGAGGTGTGGGCGCGGTTCGCGGCCGGGATCGAGCCGCTGCGGGAGGCCGGGCGGCTCGGGAGCGTGCTGTTCCAGTTCCCGCCCTGGTTCCGGCCCGGGCAGCGGGCGGAGGCGTTCCTCGGGGAGTGCGCGGAGCGGACCGAGGGCTGGCCCGTCGCCGTCGAGTTCCGGCATCCCTCCTGGTGGGAGCCGGGGCAGGACGAGGCGACCGGCGCGCTGCTGACCCGGCACGGCATGGCCGCGGTCGCCGTCGACATGACGCAGACGCTGCCCTCCTCCGTCCCGCCCGTCACGCCCGTGACCTCGCCCCGGCTCTCGGTGGTCCGGTTCCACGGCCGCAGCACCGCGTGGGGCACCGGCAGCAAGGAGGACCGGTTCCGGCACGCCTACGACGAGGACGAACTCGCCGAGTGGCTGCCCCGCGTGCGCCGGCTGGCCGAGCGGACCGAGCAGGTCCACGTCCTGTTCAACAACTGCTGCGGTGACGCCGCCGTCCGCGCCGCCGAGGCCATGACCCGGCTCCTCGACGGAGGCCAGCCGGTGGCGACGCGGCTGCCTAGGGCGCGATCCGCACCTTCCGCTCCACCGACACCTGGTCCACGTCCGACACCCGCACGGTCGTCTTCATCGTCCAGTTCCCGGCGAGCGGCAGGTTGACGGAGTTGGTGCCCCAGTAGCCGCCCAGGTCGGTGAGTTCGGCGTCGATCGGGCCGACCTTCCGGGAGGGCAGGGTGAAGGTGATGCGGACCTCGGGGACGACGACCAGACCCGTGTCGGAGCCGTAGACCACGGCCTGGACGCCGTTCTCGCCGACCCGGGCCGGATCCAGGGTGACCTGCACCGTGCCGCGTCCGGTCAGGGTCCCCTCGCCCGTGTCGAAGGGCACCGTGACCTGGGTCGTGGGCGGCAGCGCGCCCGCCGGGGCCTGCTGGGCCGCCTCGGCCTGGGCGCGACCCGGGAGGGTTCCCGTGAGCACGGTCGTGATCATCAGCACGACGGCGGCGACGACGACCTCCACGAGGACGGACCGGCGCAGCAGGCGCCGGGTGTCCCGGCCGGTGTCGGACGCGGAGGGTTGGGCGGTCGATGCGCCGGGCGTCTCGGAGTCCCGGGGCTCCCGGGGCTCCCGCAGTTCGTCGGATTCCCGGGCTTGCGCGGGTTCCTGGAGCTCCTCGGGTGCCTGGAGCTCCTCGGGTGCCTGGTGGAGTGGGGGTGCGCCGACCGGCTGCGGAACCCGCTCATGGACGGCGGCCCGGGCGGCGGCCCGGGCGGCGGCCGCCGGTGCCGCGATCCGCCGCGTCCAGCGCCGCGAGTACCCCGCCACCTGCAACAGCACGGCCACCCCGGCGAGTTTGGCGAGCAGCAGACGGCCGTACGACGTGCCGGTCAGCGCGGAGAGGGAGCCGAGGCCGCGCCAGGACTGGTAGACGCCCGTGACGGCCAGGACGATCACCGAGGCGAAGGCGATCCGCGAGAAGCGGGGCACGACCTCCGGCAGGTCGTCGCCGGCCGAGCGGCGCAGGGTCAGCAGCAGGGCCACGAGGCCGCCGAGCCAGACGCCGGTCGCCAGCAGGTGCAGCACGGACGACGTCATCGCCAGCGGCACCTGGGTCCCGGCGGAGGCGTGCTCGGCCGCCGCCCAGGTCAGGGCCAGGGCCGCGGCCAGCGCCGTGCCGATCGCCAGGGCGGCGGGCCGTTCCTCGGGGGCGCTGCGCTTGGACAGGCGTATCAGGAAGGCGGCCATCAGCAGGAGGACGACCAGCCGGGCGAGCAGGGCCTCGCCCGGGCGGGCGGCCAGGGTGCGGCCCAGGGCGGCGGCGTCGAAGGCGGCGGCCGGGCCGGTGCCCGTCTCGTACGGGGCGCGCAGCAACAGCAGGACGACCGTCGAGCCCAGCAGCGTCCACCAGGCGGCCACCAGCGGCCTGCGCAGGGCGGACGTGTCCGTGGGCCGGCACAGCAGCGCGAACGCGGCCAGGCCGACGAGCAGCGCGGCGGCGAGGTAGGCGAGGTAGCGGGCGGCGTCGTGGAGACCGCCGGTGAGCGGGTCCTCGGCGGGGCCCGTGTCGATCTGTCCCGTGGTCGCGGACGGCTTCCCCACGGAGAAGGTGAAGGCGCCGGAGACGGGGTGGCTGTCGGCGGAGACGACGCGCCAGGCCACCGTGTACGTGCCCTGGGCGAGCTTGCCGGGCAGCCGGACGCGGGCCGTGTCGGAGCGGCCGTCCGCGTGCGTGGCCTCGCCGGTGTGGACCCGGCGCTGGTCGGGGCCGAAGACCCGGAAGGAGCCGTCGAGCAGGCCCACGGACTCGGTGAAGGTCAGGGTGACGTGGCGAGGGGCCTGCTTGAGGACGGATCCGTCGTCGGGGTCGGTGCCGCGGAGGGCGGCGTGAGCGGAGGCGGGGGATGCTCCGGCGAGGAGCAGGAGCAGCACGGTGCCGAGCAGCACCAGGGCTTGGAATCGCCGTGGGAATCGCCGGGGATGTCCGACATTGCGATCCTCGTTCCGCCGCTGGTCCACGTGGGTCTCCGGGGTCGGGCTGTACGGCTACGAGTGAAGTACGGACCGGATCGGTGTAGTGCTCACCGGGCTCGGGAGAGGTTGCTCACCGGGCTGGAAGGTGCGGTGCTCACCGGGTTCAGGAGCCGGGGTTCGGGAGCCGGGTTCACGGGCTGGGGTTCAGGAGCCGGGGTTCAGGAGCCGATGTCACGAGCCGGGGTTCACGAGCCGGGTTCAGGAGCCGGGGTTCAGGAGCCGGGCCTGGACAGCCCCGCGATTTCGTCGGCCACCGCCGGATAGCGGGCCGTCAGCTCCTCGGCGTCCCCGTGCTCGTAGCCGTCGGACGTGAAGCCGGGCGCCATCGTGCAGCCGAACAGGGTCCACTGTCCGGCCCCGCGCACCCTTCCGCCCATCCACGTGCCCGCCGGGACCGCGAACTGGACGTGCTGGCCGTCGAGGATGTCCGGCCCGAGGACCACCGTCCGCGTGCTGCCGTCCGGGGCGAGCAGGAGGAGCTCCAGGGGGTCGCCCCGGTAGAAGTGCCAGATCTCGTCCGTCGGCAGGCGGTGGAGGGCGGAGAAGTCGCCCGCGGTCAGCAGCGCGACGATCGCCGTGCCCTCCGGCCTGCCGTCGGGGCGTTCGGGGCCGGCCCAGGTCTGACGGAACAGGCCGCCCTCGCGCGGGATCGGTTCGAGGCCGTAGTGGGCGATGAGGTCCTCTGGGGTCACGCGGGGAACAGTATCTCCCGGTCGAGGAAGGCGAGCTGGGCCTTCTTCTCCGGCAGGTACACGTCCGGGAGGTCGATCTCCGGCAGCACCACCACCGGCCCGGGGGCGAAGCCGAGCTCGAGGAAACGGGCGATGGCCTTCTCGTTGCGCACGTCCGGGTCGACCACGACCCGGCGGCGGTCCAGGCCGAGCAGGACGTATGCGGCGATGGCCGCCACCAGCCGGGCCGTCCAGCCACGCTGTCCGCCGCCCGGTCCGGCGGGGGCGAGGAGCAGGTGGACGCCGATGTCGCCGGGGCGGACGTCGTAGCACTCGCTCACGCGGTCGGCCTCCGGCTCGTAGGTCTGGAGGAGGGCGACCGGTTCGCCGTCCCGGACGACGAGGTGGGCGTGGTGGGTGTCGAGCGTGGCCATGTGGGCGTAGACGTCCGCGACCTGTCGTTCGGTCAGCTCGGTCATGCCCCAGAAGGCGGCCCGGTCCTCGCCGACCCAGCGGTGGATCACGGCGGCGTCGGCCCCGGGGTCGAGCGGCAGGACGCGGACGGTGCCGAAGCCGTCGATCACCTGCGCGTGGACGGGCGTGCGGGAGGCGTACGGGTCAGACATCGCTTTCCTTCTTCAGCCGGGTCCAGTCGGTGACGACCGGGACGAGGTCTCCCGCGAGCCAGAGCGGCAGCTGGTCGCGGTGGTGGGGCGAGCCGGGGACGCCCGAGGCGCCGAGCGGGACCACCCAGCGGCTGTCCTCGCGCCGGGCCAGATCCCAGACGTAGCGGGCGGCCGGGCCCCGGGCGGCGCGGTCGGTGAGGCCCGACACGCCGGAGGTGCACAGCACGCAGTCGTGGTCGCCGGACAGCCCCGGCTCGTCGTACGGCTGCTCCGGCTCCAAAGCCCGCCAGGGGGCGAGGCGGTGGGTGTCGCCCCAGACACCGGCCGGCGGACGCAGGGCCACGTCCTCGACGGCCGCGCGGACGGCCGCCGGGCGGTCGATTCCGTACAGGTCGTCGGCCCGCAGCAGGTGTTCGAGGGCGAAGCCGACCCGGGGGACGAGGGCGAGCCAGGGCTGGAACACCTCCGGGTACGCCGGCGGTGTGGTGAGCGCGGCGAACGCCGGGTGCGCCGCGAGCCGCCGTACGACCGCTCCGCGTACGGCCGCGTAGAGGGCCGCGTCGGCGCTGCCGGCGTCCATGCGGCGGTCCCAGCCACGGAGTCGGTCCCGGAGGGCGGCTGCCTCGGGGGTGAGGTCGTCGAGGGCGTCGAGGTGGTCCAGGAGGGGTGAGGCGGAGGCCAGATGGGTGTCCGTGTGGAGGGCGGGCATGTCGGCGGCGGACCAGCGCTCCTTGCCCGCGAGCAGCGCGGCGATGCGGTCGGCGCGGTGCGGCGGGGCGAACTCGACGCCGAGGGGTTCGGCCGGGCCGCGCTGGTTGGCCATGACGGCGACGCCGTCGGTGAGCCCGGCGCGCGGCGGCACGTGCCAGCCCTGCCATGCGTGGCCGGGCTCCCAGGCGGGCACCACCCGGAGGGAGTTGGCCTCGGCGCGCACCGGCACCCGCCCGGCCACGCGGTGCAGGACACCGCCCTCGGTGTCGGCCGCCTGGACGACGTTGACCGGCTCGGCCCAGCGGTCGAAGGCCCGGTCCACATCGGCCACCCGACGGGCCCGCAGCAACGGCAGCAGCGCGCCGAAGCCGAGGTCGCCGGTGACGCGCGGCGGGTAGCGCAGGCTGATGGCCACGGGCGGGGCGGCGGGAGCTGTGGGAACGGCTGGAGCTGCGGGAACGGCGGGATCAGCGGAAGCGGCGGGACCGGCCGGATCAGCGGGAGCTGCGGGAACGGCGAAACCAGCAGGATCAGCGGAAACCGCGGGACCGGCCGGATCAGTGGAAGCTGTGGGAACGGTGGGATCGGCCCGCCCGCCGTCGTACGCCAGGTCCGTCGGATCGCCGTCGATCCCCTCGAGTCCGCCGATGATCACCGGGCCCCGTCCGGTCTCGATGATCTCGACCTCGACCGGCTCCTCGCCCGCCACCTCGATGGTCTCCGTGTGCCGGGACGCCCGCCGCCAGACCCCGTCCGGGCCGAGGGCCTCCACCCCGGCGCCGGTGCGCCGCAGCCGCTCCCGGTAGAGGTCCTGGTAGTCGGCCATGGCGTTGGTGATGGCCCAGGCGACCGAACCCGTGTGCCCGAAGTGAGCGATGCCGGGGACGCCGGGGACGGCCAGGCCCACGACGTCGAACTCGGGGCAGGACAGGTGGATCTGCTGGTAGACGCCCGGGTCCTCGATCCAGCGGTGGGGGTCGCCGGCGATGACCGCGTGTCCGGTGACCGTCCGCTCACCGCCGACCAGCCAGCCGTTGCTGCCCGAGGTGCCGGGGCCGTCGGTGGCGAAGAGGCCGATGGCGTCCGCGTCCAGGTGCGCGGCGACCTGCTCGCGCCAGAGCTTGGCCGGGAACCCGGCGAACAGGATGTGGGTGGCGAGCCAGACGCCGAGCGGGGTCCAGGCTTCCCAGCGGCCCGGGGTGAGACCGGTGCGGGCGAACTCGGGGGCGGTACTGCCTTCGGCCAGACCCTCGTTGACCCCGTCGACGTACGCGCGCACCCACCGCGCCGTCCCGGGGTCCCGTCTCTCCAGGTCCGCGAAGCAGCGTCTCGCGGTGTCGTCGACTCTGGCCCGTCTCGCGAACCGGTCCCAGGCCAGGGCGCGCCCGCCGAGGAAGGACGCCGAGGTGCCCTGCGCCCGGTGGCGCTCGATCTCCAGCTGCCAGGCCCGGTCGCGGGCGGTGACGAGGCCCTGTGCGTGGGCGAGTTCGGCCGCGCTGCCCGCGCGCAGATGCGGAATGCCCCAGGCGTCACGGTAGATCTCGGTGGCCACGCTGCGCCCTCTCTTTTCTTTAGGTTAGCCTTGCCTAAGTCAAAGCTGTGGCCGGAATCGTACGCGAAGGGGCGGAAAAGCGATGGGGCAGGGGCGGGGTTGGGAGGGCGCGGTCCTCAAACTGATGCGCGGCAAGGACTTCGAGTTCACGGTGACGGACGTCGAGGAGGTCACCCCGGACTACCGGCGGCTGCGCTTCACCGACGGCGGTCTGCTGGCCGCCACCGGAGTGCACCCCACGATGTGGGTACGGCTGTGGTTCGACAACGCGGGCAAACCGCACCAACGGGCCTACACCCTGGTCGACCCGGACGCCGGGGCCGGCACCTTCGGCCTGGAGTTCGCTCTGCACGAGGGGTGCGCCAGCGACTGGGCCAGGGCGGCGAAGCCGGGCGACACCATCGAGGCGACCGTCCAGGGCACCGGCTTCGACCACCCCGACCCCGCGCCCTCGCACGTCTTCGCCGTCGGCGACCCGGCCTCGCTGCCGGCCATCAACTCCCTCCTGGACGCCCTGGGTTCCGCCCCGGCCACCGTCTGGTTCGAGGGCGGCGACGACGACCTGCCGTTCCGCACCGACCCGGACCGGCACGAGCTGCGCAAGGTGCCGCGCCAGGACTCCGGCGCCCACCTGGTCGACCGCGTGAAGTCGGACCTGCCCGCCCTGCTCCAGGGCACGGCCGACCCCTACGTCTGGATCGCCTGCGACACGGTGACGACCCGGGCCCTGACGGCGTACGTCCGAAAGGAACTGGGCCTGCCCAAGCAGCGGGTGCACGCGCTGGGCTACTGGCGGGCCACCTGAGCAGCGTGAGGGCCCGCCCCGGGGGATGATCGGGGCATGGACGTCACTCTTCACCTCGCCCAGGATCCCGAGGCCGACGCGCTGCTCGGCCGCAGCCCGCTCGCCGCGCTGGTCGGCATGCTGCTGGACCAGCAGGTCCCCATGGAGTGGGCGTTCAAGGGCCCGGCGACGATCGCCCAGCGGCTCGGCACGGACGACCTGGACGCGCACGAGATCGCCGCGCACGAGCCGGAGGCCTTCGCCGCGCTGCTCTCGCAGAAGCCTGCGGTGCACCGCTACCCGGGCTCCATGGCCAAGCGGATCCAGCAGTTGTGCCAGTACCTCGTCGAGCACTACGGAGGTGACGCCGAGGCCGTCTGGAAGGACGTCGCCACCGGCAAGGACCTGCTGAAGCGGCTCGCGGAACTGCCCGGCTTCGGCAAGCAGAAGGCCCAGATCTTCCTCGCCCTGCTCGGCAAGCAGCTCGGGGTCCGGCCCACGGGCTGGCGGGAGGCGGCGGGCTCCTACGGCGAGCCGGACTCCTTCCGCTCGGTCGCCGACATCACCGGCCCCGAGTCCCTGGTCAAGGTCAGGGCGCACAAGCAGGAGATGAAGGCGGCGGCGAAGGCAGCGAAGGCCTCCGGCGCCTAGGCGGTGTCGGCCGGGCGGTGTCCGCTAGGCCGTGCCCGTGGCCTGGCGCCCGTCGTCCGCCTGGTCCGTCCGGGTGGCGAGCCCCTCGCACCGGGCCGCGACCGCCAGGCCGCGACGACGGCCCGGCGCCCGTCGTCCGCCTGACCCGTCCGGGTGGCGAGCCCCTCGGACCGGGCCGAGCATGAACCATGGCCGAGCCACCGAGCGGCTCCCCCCGGGGCCGGGAGCACGACACCGACCGCGACCGCGCGCCCCTGGGCCTGGAACCCCCTGTCCGACAGGGTCCGGGACCGAACGGCCCCCACTCCCGTGACCAGCACGAACGGCCCAGCCACACGCCGCCCGTGCCCCCGGACCACTGGCCGTACGACCCGCAGGCGCCCTGGACCGCCGACCCCCGCGAACGGAGCGCACGGCCCGGCTCGCAGGACCCCTGGCCCTCGGACCCGCACGGCCCGGAGCCCTCCGCGGAGAACCACCACGACCCGGACACCGGCATGGGCCGGGCGGGCGGATCTCGTAGCCGACGGGATGAACGGCGTGGCCGCGGCGGGGAGTGACCTCCCGTGACCCCCGCACCGCAGCCGGCCCCCCGCAGCCCGCGTCGACACGCCTGGCTGCGGGTGCTCGTCCTGCTGCTCGCCCTGCTCGTGCCGGGCGCGCACGCGGAAGCCCACCCGGGGTGGACGGCGGGTGTCTCCGGTGAGAGCACCACAGTCGAGTGCGACCTCCTCGACACCGCCCTGCGCCCACCGGCCCGGACCGCCGCCCGCCGCACCGCCGCCGTCCCGCTGAGCCCCGACCCGCTCACGGGCCCCGGGTCGGCGTCCACCGCACAGCACCCGGTTCCCGTACCGCCGAGCCCGCGGCTCGACCCTCGCCCCCTGCGTTCCGAGGTCCTGCGCTGCTGACAGGACCGGCCACGCCCCGGTCCGCCCGTCCGTCCCGCACGGAACCAGCACGACGAGGAACGACGAGGAACCCAGCCATGCTTCAAGACCCGTACGCCGTCCTGCGCGCCCTCCTGCGCGCGGAGGCCGCCCGCAGCACTCCCAAGCCCCACTCAGATCTCGACAGGCGGAAGCCGCAGCAGCCCCCGAAGGGAGGGAGAGGGGACCGCGGCTGACCCACCCGCCCGGCGGAGGCACACCGACGCCTCCGCCGGCCTGAGGAACGCGAGGGCTTGAGGGCGAGGACGGCTTGAGGGCCCCGCCGCCTGAGTACGCGGACGGCCTGAGGCCCCGGCGACCCGGGGGCCCGGCGCCCCGGCGCCCCGGGGAATCAGAGGCCTGAGGGCGACCGAAGGCCCCGCCCGCCTACCGCCTCCGCCGTCCCGATCGCCGGGCCGTGCCGAACAGCGACCTCGTGATCTCGCGCCCGATCTGCGTCCCCACCGACCGGGCCAGGGACTGGAACACCCCGCTCCCGGCCACCTGCTCCACAGCGGACGGCCGTTCCTCTTCCCGGGACTCTCGGCGTTCCCGGGGTTCCCGGGGCTCCCGGGGAGCCGCGTCGCGCATCTCGTCGGGCCCCTTCGCGCCGTGCCCGCGCTCCAGCCGCTCGTATGCCGACTCCCGGTCCACGGCCTGGGCGTAGCGCTCGTACAGCGGGGACTCCGCGACAGCCCGCTCCAGGGCATCCGGCCCGAGCGGGCCCATCAGCGACTCGGGCGCCCGCAGCCGCGTCGCCGCGACCGGCGTCGGCGCGCCCTTCTCGCTCAGCACCGTCACGACCGCCTCGCCCGTCCCCAGGTTGGTCAGCACCTCTTCGAGGTCGTAGGGCGACTTCGGGAAGGTCTTCACCGTGGCGTTCAGGGCCTTCTGGTCGTCGGGGGTGAAGGCCCGCAGCGCGTGCTGCACCCGGTTGCCGAGCTGGGCGAGGACGTCGGCGGGCACATCCTTCGGAGTCTGCGTCACGAAGAAGACGCCGACCCCTTTCGAGCGAATCAGGCGCACGGTCTGCGTGATCGACTCCAGGAACGCCTCGGAGGCGTCGTCGAAGAGCAGGTGCGCCTCGTCGAGGAAGAACACCAGCCGCGGCTTGTCGACGTCGCCGAGCTCGGGCAGATCGTGGAAGAGGTCGGCGAGCAGCCACATCAGGAAGGTCGAGAACAGCTGCGGCCTGTCCTGTACGGCGCTCAGCTCCAGCACGGAGACGGTGCCGCGTCCGTCCTCACCCGTTCGCAGCAACTCGGCCGTGTCGAACTCCGGCTCGCCGAAGAAGTCGGTCGCGCCCTGCGCCTCGAAGGCCGTCAGGGACCGCAGGATCACCCCGGCCGTGGCGGCCGACAGACCACCGATCGTCTTCAGCTCCGGCCGGCCCTCGTCCGAGGTCAGGAACGTCACGACCGCCCTGAGATCCTTCAGGTCGATCAGATCGAGGCCCTTGCTGTCGGCGTAGTGGAAGATCAGCGCGAGGGACTGCTCCTGGGTCCGGTTCAGCCGCAGCACCTTGGCCAGCAGCACCGGACCGAACCCGGTGACCGTCGCCCGGACGGGGATGCCGCGCCCGATGCCGCCGAGGGCGTAGTACTCGGCCGGGAAGCCGGTCGCCGTCCAGCTCTGGTGGACGTCCGCGGCCCGGCCCTCGACCCGGGCGTCCGGGCGGCCCGGCGCGGCGATCCCGGAGAGGTCGCCCTTGATGTCGGCGAGGAAGACGGGCACGCCCTGGGCGGACAACTGCTCGGCGATCAGCTGGAGCGTCTTGGTCTTGCCGGTGCCGGTGGCGCCCGCGACCAGGCCGTGGCGGTTGAGCATCGCCAGCGGCACCCGGATCTGCGCGTCCGGCAGGCACTGCCCGTCCCACAGCAGGGCGCCCAGGTGCAGGGCCGGGCCGGTGAAGGCGTAGCCGGACGCGATCCGCAACGCGTCCTGGGGGAGGGCGGCGGCACGCTCGGACACTTCCGGAGCGGGCGTCGACGGCATGGTCTCGCGATCCGGCATATTCACGCACCTGTTCCGGGTTCGTACCGCCTTGTATTGATTTTTTCAGCGTCGCACTCGCTCGCCATGGCTGCGCCCGGAAGGTCTTGACCGGTAGGCTTTCCGTGTGATCTTCAAGCGCATCGGAAACGGCCGGCCGTACCCCGACCACGGCCGGGAAAGCACCCGGCAGTGGGCGGACGTCGCGCCGCGCCCGGTCCGCCTCGATCAGCTCGTGACGACCAAGGGCCAGCTCGATCTGGAAACCCTGCTCGCCGAGGACTCCACGTTCTACGGCGACCTCTTCGCGCACGTCGTGAAGTGGCAGGGCGACCTGTACCTGGAGGACGGGCTGCACCGCGCGGTGCGGGCGGCACTCCAGCAGCGTCAGGTGCTGCACGCGCGCGTGCTCGAGCTCGACTGATCCCCGCCCGTCGCGGGTTGGCCCTTTCGGGTTCCGCTGGGCGATGTCGAATGATCATCTAGTAGGCATCGTCGCCCAGGCGCACTACGCTGCGCTCATGAGCATGCTGACTCCCCCCGGCATGGGCGGCAAGTACCGCATCACGGGCAACAAGTACCCCCGGATGCGCCGGCCCCGGCGGCGCGGCAGGCTCGTCGGCCTGACCGTCGCGTCCGTCGTCGTCCTCGGCGTGGGCGGGTGGGGCACGCTGCAGCTCATCGACGTCTTCACCGGCGGCGGCAAAAAGGCTTCGGCGGCCGGTGACGGCACGGACTGCGGCGTCAAGACCAAGGCGAGCCCCTCGCCCAGCGCCAAGCCCCTGCCCCAGCCGCGCACGATCACCGTCAACGTATTCAACGCCACCACCCACGGCGGCCTCGCGAAGAAGACCGCCGACGAGCTGAAGAAGCGCGGCTTCAAGATCGGCGACGTGGGCAACGCGACCGAGCAGTACGACAAGAAGGTCAAGGGCACCGGTCTACTCCTCGGCCCCGCCACCGCCCTCGACACCGCGCTGCCCGTGCTCGGCACCCAGCTCCCGGGCGCCGACCGGCGCACCGAGGCGGCCCGCAAGGGCGCTGCCGTCGACCTCGTCATCGGGGACGGCTTCAAGGAACTGGCCAAACAGCAGGACGCCGACCGGGCACTGACCAAGCTGGCCAGGCCCGAACCGGCGCCCACGACGAAGAAGGGCTGCTAGGGCCTGCCGCCAGGCCCGGCGGAATTACTCGGCCGCCCCGTACATCCGGTCCCCCGCGTCGCCGAGGCCCGGCACGATGTAGCCGTGCTCGTTCAGCCGCTCGTCGACCGAGGCGGTCACGACCGTCACCGGCGTGCCGGCCAGCTCGCGCTCCATGATCTCGACGCCCTCGGGGGCGGCCAGCAGCACCACGGCGGTCACGTCGTCGGCGCCGCGCCGGATCAGCTCCCGGATCGCCGCGACCAGCGTGCCGCCGGTGGCGAGCATCGGGTCGAGCACGTACACCTGACGCCCCGACAGGTCTTCCGGCATCCGCGTCGCGTACGTCGAGGCCTCCAGCGTCTCCTCGTTGCGGATCATGCCGAGGAAGCCCACCTCGGCGGTCGGCAGCAGCCGGACCATGCCGTCCAGCATGCCGAGCCCGGCCCGCAGGATCGGCACCACCAGCGGACGCGGGTGGGACAGCTTGACGCCCGTGGTCCGCTCGACGGGCGTCTGGATGTCGACCTGTTCGGTGCGCACGTCACGCGTGGCCTCGTAGGCGAGCAGGGTGACCAGCTCGTCGGCGAGACGGCGGAAGGTCGCGGAGTCGGTGCGCTGGTCGCGCAGCGTGGTGAGTTTGTGGGCGACCAGAGGGTGGTCGACGACGTGGAGACGCATGTCCACAACATTAGCCGGGCGGGGTGCCCCGGGCCGCACGGCAAGGCCGCCGTCCGGCCGTCACCCGAACGCTGGCGTCAAACCGCCCGTCCGGGGGAAAGTGGGAAAGACGGACTGGGGATGGTGAACCAGATGCCCGACCGGAATTTCCGAGACGATCCGTCGCCGCGCATACGGCCGGGGGCGGGCCGGGAGCCCGACCAGACGGACGGGACCGACGAGTCCGACGCCGAGCGCCGTCGGCGTCGCGCCCGGTTCCTGCGCGATCTGGCCGAGGCCCGGGAGTTGCGCGACCGCGTCCAGCCGCGCCGTGCCAAGACGGCCCGGCTGCGCCACGCCATGCGCATGCGCACCTTCCGCTGGTAGGAAACGCGTGAGGAAACCTCCGGCAAAGATCACGAACCGCGCGGAGGTTGTCGCGGTTGACCGTGCGTGGAGCGGGGTAAAGCCGCGTACGATCCGCAGGTGGCGGCAACGGGCGTGCGAACAGAACTGCCCAACACAGGGAGCCGAAGACGTCCCCTGAACGCCTTGTTTCTGCCACGATTCCGAGTGGGTGGGGCTCGGACGAGCACTCCCCGCCCGTAACCTCCGCCGGGGGGACCCCCAACCGGCACGCCTATGACCAGTGGGAGAGTCACGGTGTACTTCGCCGCACTGCTCGCGCGCACCGAAGACGGGTGGGAAGCGAGCGACACAGAGCTCGACGATGTGGAAACCCTGTCGGATCTGGCCGACCTGGCCCGTGAAGCCTCCCCCGACGAGGACACGGTGCTCGTGCTCATCGAGCAGGAGGACGCCTGGTTCGGCGTGGTCCGCGTGGACGGCGAGGAGGACCCTCGCATCTACGTCTCGGACGCCGCCGCCGCTGCCCGCAGCAGCTACGGCGAGATCCTCCTCACCGACGAGTTGCTCGGCCGCGATCCGAACGACGGGGACGACCTCGACGCCCTCGACCTCGACGGCACCGAGGACGGTGAATCCGACGAGGACGAGGACGACGACGATGCCGAGGACGGCGGCGGGCTCGTCGGGGCCGCCGACGTGCCGCACGGCCCGGTCGGCGACGCCCTGATCCTGGACGACCTCGGCGTGAGCGAGAAGGAACTGCGCCTGATGTCGACGGACGCGGTCACCGAGATCGCCGAGTCCCTGGGCGCCTCGGAGACCCTGGAGACCGTCCGCTGACCGGTCGCGCCGCCGAGGGTCCGCAGGATCCGATCCACGCGGGTTCGCAGGATCAGGCCCCCTCGACTCCGCCCGGCCAGGTCCACGCGGGTTCGCAGGATCAGGCCCCCTCGACTCCGCCCGGCCAGGTCCCCGCGACTCCGGAGGATCCCGTTCCTGCGGGTTCGCCGGATCAGGTGCCCAGGAGTCCGGAGGATCCCGCTCCTGCGGGGCGGCCGGACCAGGATCCCGAGGATTCGACGAGTCAGGTGCCCGCGAACCCGCCGGATCCCGTTCCTGCGGGTTCGCAGGATCAGGGCCCTCGGAGTCCGGGGGATCCCGTTCCTGCCGGACGGCCGGACCGGACCCCCGAGGGTTCGCCGGATCCCGTACCCGCGGGTCCGGAGGACCCCGTTCCCGCAGGTCCGCCGGACCCCGGCCCCGCGAGTCCGCCGGATCCCGTCCGGGATCCCTGGCGGTCCGCGATGCGGATCGCCCTGGACGAGGCCGCCGAGGCCGTCCGGGGCGGGGACGTGCCCGTCGGCGCCGTCGTCCTGGCGCCGGACGGCACGACCGTGCTCGCGGCCGGGCACAACGAACGCGAGGCCGGCGGCGATCCGACGGCCCACGCCGAGCTCCTCGCCCTGCGGCGGGCCGCGGCCGCCCTCGGCGCGTGGCGGCTCGCCGGCTGCACCCTCGTAGTGACGCTGGAGCCCTGCACGATGTGCGCCGGCGCGATCCAGCAGTCCCGCGTCGACCGGCTCGTCTACGGCGCCCGCGACGAGAAGGCCGGCGCGGCCGGATCGCTCTGGGACCTCGTCCGCGACCGGCGGCTCAACCACCGCCCCGAGGTGATCGAGGGCGTGCTGGCCGAGGAGTGCGCGGGACTGCTCACCGCCTTCTTCCGCGGTCGCTGAATACCGATTTCAAAGCACGCGGCACCTTGCTGTAAGGTCTCCCTCGGTAGCGTGTCCGAGCGGCCGAAGGAGCTCGCCTCGAAAGCGAGTGTGGCGCAAGTCACCGAGGGTTCAAATCCCTCCGCTACCGCTTGAGAAGGGCCCCGTCGTCAGACGGGGCCCTTCGTGCGATCAGCCCCTTCGTGTGATCGGTCCTTCGTGCGATCATGTGCGCTGCATGGGACACCAGTGACAGGGGAGGCCGCGATGGCGGTGAACGCGAAGAAGGTCGCCGTCTACGCCCTCGTGGTCTTCGCGCTGTACGTGATCATCACGGACCCGGCCAAGGCGGCCGACTACGTCCAGATAGGCTTCCAGGGCATTTCGGACGCGGCCAAGGCCCTCGGCGACTTCGCCACGTGGGTCGCCAACGGAGGAAAGTGATGATCCGCCACCTGGTGCTCTTCAAGCTCAACGAGGGCGTCGAGCGCGACGACCCCCGGGTCGTGAAGGGCGTCGAGGCCTTCCGCGCGCTCGGCGACAAGATCCCGGAGCTCCGCTTCTGGGAGCTCGGCTGGAACGTCAGCGACCGCCCCATCGCGTACGACTTCGCCATCAACTCGGCCTGCGACGACGCGGACGCGCTGCGGCGGTACGTGGAGCACCCGGACCACCAGGCGGGGGTCGCGCTGTGGCGGGAGTTCGCCACGTGGGTGATCGCGGACTACGAGTTCTGACCGTTCCGAACCCCCGCCACTCCGGGCCCCCTGTCGCTGCGACAGGGGGCTCTTGTGTTGCGTGGGTTGATTTGTGGGGTGTTCATCCCTCAACACGTAGTTATGGGGTGCTTGCACACAGTGCACATGTCTTGTGATGCTATGACCGCTTTTGATGGAAGAGTTGACGGATGAGTTGACGATGACGAGGTGGAGTTGACCGTGCTGGCCAGTACCGCACCTCAGGCACCGTCCCCTCCAGCACCGGCTCCGCAAGTAGCCCCTGCTCAGGCCGCGCCCGCGGAAGCCGCTCCGGCCGCTCCGGCCGTCCCCCAGCGGAGCAGCCGTGGCGCCGACACCCGGGCGCTCACGCAGCTCCTCTTCGCGGAGCTCAAGGAGCTCCAGCCCGGCACGCCGGAGCACGACCGCGTACGCGGGGCGCTCATCGAGGCCAACCTCCCGCTCGTGCGCTACGCCGCCGCCCGGTTCCGCTCCCGCAACGAGCCGATGGAGGACGTCGTCCAGGTCGGCACCATCGGGCTCATCAACGCCATCGACCGCTTCGACCCGGACCGGGGCGTGCAGTTCCCGACGTTCGCGATGCCGACGGTCGTCGGCGAGATCAAGCGGTACTTCCGCGACAACGTCCGCACCGTCCATGTGCCGCGCCGGCTGCACGAGCTGTGGGTGCAGGTCAACAGCGCGACGGAGGATCTGACGACCGCCTTCGGGCGGACCCCGACGACCTCGGAGATCGCCGAGCGGCTGCGCATCACGGAGGACGAGGTGCTGTCCTGCATCGAGGCCGGGCGGTCGTACCACGCGACCTCCCTGGAGGCCGCCCAGGAGGGCGACGGGCTGCCGGGGCTGCTGGACCGGCTCGGCTACGAGGATCCCGCGCTGGACGGCGTGGAGCACCGGGACCTCGTACGGCACCTGCTCGTCCAGCTGCCCGAGCGGGAGCAGCGGATCCTGCTGCTGCGGTACTACAGCAACCTCACGCAGTCTCAGATCAGTGCGGAGCTCGGTGTTTCGCAGATGCACGTCTCGCGGCTACTCGCGCGTAGTTTCCAGAGATTGCGGTCTGCGAACCGTATCGACGCGTAACCGCAAACGTTAGCGAGAGGTCACCTCGGGGAGGGAATCGCTCATCAGGGCCGTTCCTGACAGTTGAGAGCCGACAAGCCGTCAGACCCCTTGTTTGCAGGGCGGATTCGCGTCTCAGATGTCGACATGTCACTACAGCGTGTTGCCGACATGTGACATTCTGCGGGAAGCGCGTTTGCCGGAGCTTCGGCTCCGGTATTCAGGTGAAGGCTGCGTTCCTCAGACGGGGACGTTCGCCGCGACCGTCCCGCGACCCAAAGGGGGTGGCATGTCCGCAGAACAGGGCAGCTCGAAGGTGCTCACGCTCGCGGAGAGCGAGACAGCTCCCCATGCTCTCGACTCACTCGGCTCCATCGATGACGTACCGGCCCTCCCGGCCGAGCCCGTTCCGGTCCTTCCGGCTGCGGGCGCCATCGACACCCGCACCCTGTCCCGCTCCCTGTTCCTGCGGCTGGCCGCGCTCGACGAGGACAGCCCCGAGCGTGCGTACGTCCGTGACACGCTCATCGAGCTCAATCTCCCGCTGGTGCGGTACGCCGCCGCGCGGTTCCGGTCCCGGAACGAGCCGATGGAAGACATCGTCCAGGTCGGCACGATCGGGCTGATCAAGGCGATCGACCGGTTCGACTGCGAACGGGGCGTGGAGTTCCCGACGTTCGCGATGCCGACGGTGGTCGGGGAGATCAAGCGGTTCTTCCGGGACACGTCGTGGTCGGTGCGGGTGCCGCGCCGGCTGCAGGAGCTGCGGCTCGCGCTGACCAAGGCGAGCGACGAGCTCTCGCAGAAGCTGGACCGGTCGCCGACGGTGACCGAACTGGCCGCTGTGCTCGGGGTGTCCGAGGAGGATGTCGTCGACGGGCTGGCGGTGGGGAACGCGTACACCGCGTCCTCGCTGGACTCGCCGGCGCCGGAGGACGACGGTGGCGAGGGGTCGCTGGCGGATCGGCTGGGGTACGAGGACACCGCGCTGGAGGGCGTGGAGTACCGGGAGTCCCTGAAGCCGCTGCTGGCGAAGCTGCCGCCTCGGGAGCGGCGGATCATCATGCTCCGCTTCTTCGCGAACATGACGCAGTCGCAGATCGGCGAGGAGGTCGGCATCTCGCAGATGCACGTCTCGCGGCTGTTGACCCGGACGCTGGGGCAGCTCCGGGAAGGCCTGATCTCGGACTGACGGAGTCGTGAGGGAGTCCTGACGGGATCCTGACGGAGGGCTAGGGCGCGGTCGTTGGGGCCGCGCCGTTTGCCTGCGTCTCCGGCGGTGGGGGTGCGCGTGCGTTTCGCCTTCGCGGTGGCGGTGGGTCGGGGCCGCGCCGGGGGGTGTCCGTCCTCGGAACGGCGCGATGGGCCTTCATACCGACTGACTGGCGTTGACGCGCCAACCGCTGCGGGCGGACACCCCCCGACACGGCCCCTTCTCGCCGTACGCGGGTGCGGGAGCGTCGTGGCGCGCCTAGCTGCGGGCATGCGCAGCCGCCCCCGCTGCGGGCATGCGTGCCGCTAGGGGCGGCACGGGTGGGCGCAGCGGCACCCCGCTACGCCGGGCTGCGGACCCACCCGGCCTCAGCACCGACGCAGCCGCACCCCACCGACGTCGAGTCGCGGACCCACCCGGCCCCAGCACCGGCGCAGCGGCACCCCGCTACGCCGGGCTGCGGACCCACCCGACCTCAGCCGCTACGCCCCGTGTCGAACAGCGGCAGCAGCCGTGCGCGTTACGCCAGTGCCAGCCAGGCCACCGCCGCGACGATCGCCACGGCGGCGACGACGCCGAGGATGAGGCCGATGCGCGGGCCGCCGCTGGAGGAGGCCACTGCCTGACGGCCCTGCGGGGCCTCGTCGACGAACGCGCGGAACATCTGGGTGCTGCCGGCGGGGTCGTGATTGCCCTGCGGGGCCTGGTTGTTAGCCATGGCCCGAGACCCTAGCGAAAACGGCGGGGCTCCCCAAGTGGGGGTTGGGGTTCCGTTTGGGCCCGAGTGACCCGTACCGCCGAGCTCATCACCAGCGCGTTTACTCCCGCAATACTTGCCTTTGCCAACTTTTTATACCCGCACCCCCCTCTTTTATTTGCCTGCAGCAACCAACAGCTCCTATGGTTGCCCTAAGCAACGAAAGCGGGAGGTGTCATGGCCGAAAAGGCGCAGTACGAAGAGCTGGTCCGCCAGTTCAGCGCCTTCGGCGCCGTGAAGCGGGAGCTCGGACGGATCATGCCGGCCGAGTGCCCCGGCGGGTCGGCGGCCGTGCTGACCCTGCTGGGCCGTCACGGCGACATGCGCATGAGCAAGCTCGCCGAGCTGCTGGCGGTGGACATGTCGGTCACCAGCCGCCACGTCGCGCACGTCGTGGACCGGGGCTGGATCGAACGCTCCCCCGACCCAGCGGACAAACGCTCACGCATCCTGCGCCTCACGCCCGCGGGCCACACACAGCTCGACGAGCTGTCCCGGCGGACCACCGAGGTCCTCGCCGAGCGCCTGAGCGACTGGACCGACGACGAGGTCGGCCAGCTCACCAGCCTCATGGCGCGGCTGAGGGAGAGCTTCGACTGCCGGCCCGGGGCCCGGGCCGCGCCGGCCGCTTTCGACCAGACCACCCGTACACCCGCAAGCACGTAAGAAAAGGAAGCCCATGGCAACGACCACACCAGCCGGTGTGCGGGCTCATGCCAAGCACGGGGGAGGCTCCCACGGCACCCCCGGCGACGGCACTCCGATGACGCACCGGCAGATCATGGAGGCCCTCACCGGCCTTCTGCTCGGCATGTTCGTCGCGATCCTGTCGTCGACGATCGTCTCCAACGCCCTGCCCCGGATCATCAGCGACCTCGGCGGCGGCCAGAGCGCCTACACCTGGGTCGTCACCGCGTCCCTGCTGACCATGACCGCCTCCACCCCGCTGTGGGGCAAGCTCGCCGACCTGTTCTCCAAGAAGCTGCTGATCCAGTTCGCGCTGGTCATCTTCGTACTCGGTTCGGCGGCGGCCGGCATGTCCCAGAACCCGGGCATGCTCATCACCTTCCGCGCGGTCCAGGGCATCGGCATGGGCGGTCTGTCCGCGCTGGCCCAGATCATCATGGCGGCGATGATCTCGCCGCGTGAGCGCGGCCGGTACAACGGCTACCTCGGCGCCACCTTCGCCACCGCCATGGTCGGCGGTCCGCTGGTCGGCGGTGTCATCACCGACACCGACTGGCTCGGCTGGCGCTGGTGCTTCTACGTCGGCGTGCCCTTCGCCGTGATCGCCCTGATCGTGCTGCAGAAGACCCTGCACCTGCCCGTGATCAAGCGGAAGGTCAAGGTCGACTGGGCCGGCGCCTTCTTCATCACGGCGGCCGTCTGCCTGCTGCTGGTCTGGGTCACCTTCGCCGGTGACAAGTACGACTGGGTGTCCTGGCAGACGTACGCGATGGTCGGCGGTTCGCTGGCGCTGCTCGCATTGTTCGTCCTCGTCGAGGCGAAGGCGAGCGAGCCGATCATCCCGCTGCGGCTGTTCCGCAACCGCACCATCACGCTGGCCTCCGTGGCCTCCCTGTTCGTCGGTGTCGCGATGTTCGCCGGGACCGTCTTCTTCAGCCAGTACTTCCAGCTGGCCCGTGGCAAGTCGCCGACGATGTCCGGTGTCATGACGATCCCGATGATCGCGGGTCTGTTCGTCTCCTCCACCGTCTCCGGCCAGGTCATCACCCGGACCGGGCGCTGGAAGGCGTGGCTGATCGGCGGCGGTGTGCTGGTGACCGCGGGCCTCGGCCTGCTGGGCACGATCCGGTACGACACCGAGTACTGGCACATAGCGATCTTCATGGCGCTGCTGGGCCTCGGCATCGGCATGATGATGCAGAACCTGGTGCTGTGCACGCAGAACCAGGTGGAGCCGGGCGACCTGGGTGCCGCCAGCTCCACGGTGACCTTCTTCCGGTCCCTCGGCGGCGCGGTGGGCGTCTCCGCCCTGGGCGCGGTCCTGGGCAACCGGATCACCGACTACGTCAAGGACGGCCTGACCGACCTCGGCCCGAAGGGCGCGGCCCTCGGTCACGCCGGCACGGGCGAGGGCAACATCCCCGACCTGAGCGCGATGCCCGCCCCGATCCGCACCGTCGTGGAGAGCGCCTACGGCCACGGTGTCGCGGACGTGTTCCTCTACTCGGCCCCGATGGCGCTGCTCGCGCTGCTGGTGGCGCTGTTCATCAAGGAGGTCCCGTTGAAGACGAAGGGCGGGCTGGCGCAGGCCGCCGACGCGGAGACGCCGGCCGTGGTTCCGGCCGAAGTCGCCGTCGAGGCCGCCGAGGCGGAGAAGGCCGTGCCGAGCTGGGCCGTGGCCGAGACCGATGCCGAGACCGCCGACGGGACCGGGCCCGAGGGGACGCAGCGGCTCGCCGCCGTCGCCACGGCGGTGCGTGCCGAGGACGCCTCCGGTGGTGTTCCGGTCCGCGGTTTCGTCCGCGGGAACGAGTCCGCGCCCGTACCGCAGGCCGCCGTCACGCTGATCTCGCTGGCCGGGCGCCAGCTGGGCCGGTCCGTGGCGCAGGCCGACGGCTCGTACGCGGTGGACGCCCCGGGCGCCGGTTCGTACGTGCTGATCGCCTCCGCCGACGGCTTCCAGCCGCAGGCGTCCACGGTCGTGGTGAACGGCGAGCCGGTCGCCTACGACATCCTGCTCAGCGGCACCAGCGGGCTGACCGGCCTGGTGCGGGCCGCCGAGAGCGGACAGCCGGTCAAGGACGCCATGGTCATCGTCACGGATGTGCGCGGGGACCTGCTGGCCAACGGGACCACGGGTGAGCAGGGTGAGTTCTCCTTCGCCGAGCTGGTGCCGGGGGCGGTGACCGTCGCGGTGAACGCCGCCGGGTACCGGCCGCGCGCCCTGCCCGTCGAGGTGGGCGGCACCGGGGTCACCCGGGTCGAGATCGACCTGGAGTCCGGTGCCCGCGTACAGGGTGTCGTCCGCGCCCAGCACGGCCCGCTGGCCGACGCCCGGGTGACGCTGGTCGACCAGGCGGGCAACGTCGTCGGCTCGGCCACGACCGGGACGGACGGGGCGTACGCCTTCACCGACCTGGACGGCGGCGAGTACACGGTCATCGCCACGGGTTACCCGCCGGTGGCCACCGCGCTGACGGTCACGGGTGCCGGTACCGACGCCCACGACATCGAACTCGCCCACCCCGGCGAGTAGCAACGACCCCGGCCCGTGACAGGTGGGCGCGCTCTGAGCGGAGGTGCGCCCCCTGTCGCGGGCCGGTTTCTTATCGAGGAGTAGTTGAGATGGGACTGACCGCGAGGATCCGTACCCGGGACGGATGGGCCGTGTCGCACGCGGTCGTCACGGTGGCGGACATGACCGGTGCGCAGGTGCTGCGGGCCGAGGCCGACGCGGAGGGCGCCGTCCGGGACGCGACGCCGATGGCGCCGGGGGCGTACACCGTCATCGTCACGGCGGTGGGTTACGCGCCCGCGGCCTCCAGCGTGATCGTGACCGCGAGCGGGCGGGCCGAGGTCGGCTCGGTGACGCTGGCGCGGCAGGGCGGTACCGAGCTGCCGCCGCCCGGGCCGTGGACCGTCGACCCGGTGCACTCCAGCGTGGCCGCCGTGGCCCAGCACCTGGGCATCTCCAGCGTGCACGGCCGGTTCACGGAGTTCTCCGGCTCGATCGAGATCGCCCCGGACGACGTCACCAAGTCGCGTGTGGAGGCGGTGATCCGGGCCGCTTCCGTCGACACCGGCAACGGCATGCGCGACGGGCACCTGAAGTCGCCGGACTTCCTGGACGTCGAGCGGTTCCCGGAGATCACCTTCCGGTCGACGGGGCTGACGGCGACCGGGTCCGACCGGTGGACCGTCCATGGCGAGCTGGGCATGCACGGCGTCGTCCGGCCCGTGGACCTGGACCTTGCCTACCTCGGCACGGGCCCGGACCCGTGGGGCGGCACCCGGGCGGCGTTCCGTGCCACGACCGAACTGCACCGCGAGGACTTCGCGATGAACTACAACCAGGTCCTGCAGGCCGGCATCGCCGCCATCGGCACGACGCTCAAGGTGGAGCTGGACATCCAGGCCGTGCAGGGCGAGTCACTTCCCGCGGCGTGAGTCCGCGGCGGACACTCTCGCCACCAACTGCCCGCACAGGTCCCGGAGCTTGACGTTCCGGTCCTGCGAGGCCCGGCGCAGCCGCTCCAGCGCGATCCGCGCGTCGATCCGCTCCCGTGCCATCAGGATGCCGATCGCCTGGTCGATGACGCTGCGGGAGAGCAGCGCGGTGCGCACATCGGCCGCGGACTGGCGCCGGCGCTCGATCCGCAGCGCCACGTCGATCGCGTCCCCGGACCGGGCGGCGAAGGCACGGGCCGCGTCCCGGCCCGTGCCCAGCGCTCCGGCCCGCGCCCCGTAGAAGTTGATCGCGGCGCCGCTCTCGCCCTCGACGGCGATCGGCACCGCCAGCGCGCAGCGGACGCCCGCGGACAGCGCGTACTCCGTGTACGAGGGCCAGCGCGACTCCTCGGCCAGATCCGGGGCGTACTGCTCCTCGCCGGTCTCGGCCGCGTCGACGCAGGGCCCCGAGCCGTTCTCGTACTGGCGCAGGTCCAGGCCGCTGGGCATGCCGTCGCTGCCGGCCAGGGTGAGCAGCCGGCCGGCGCGGCGCACGGTGATGCTGCACGCCTCGGCGCCGGGCACTTCCTGCACCGCGCGGTCGGTCAGATCCCGCAGCAGGGTGTCGAGACCACTGCTGCGCACCATCGCCTGGTCCAGCGTGTCGGACGTCTCGGAACTCATGACCGTACGGGTATCCCGTCACCGGCCGGACACGCCACCGACGTAATTCAGCTCACTTCAGGGAGTGTTGGGCGAACCCACGATCCGGCGGGCGAGATCGCGCAGCTTCACGTTCTCCCGCTGGGAGGCCCGCACCAGGCTCTCGAAGGCCGCGGTCGCGTCGATGCCCTGGCGCTCCATGAGGATGCCGGTGGCCTGGCCGATCAGGTCCCTGGTGTGCATGGCCTCGGTGAGCTGCTCGCGCACGGTCGCGGAGTCCAGGGCGATGCTGACGTGCGCGCTGAACAGCCGGCCGACCCGCGTGGCCTCCTCGTCGAAAGCGCCCGGTTTGCGCGCGTAGGCGGTGAGGACGGTCAGCCGGCGCCGGTCGGCGCGCAGCCGCAGCGACAGCGCCGAGCGCAGGCCCAGGGCCGCCAGCACGTCCCAGCCGTCGTCCGCCTCGCTGTCCGTTATCCGCGCGACCGGGCTGTTCCACAACTGGTCCCACAGCCCGTGCTGTTCGCGGCCGGTGTACCGGGACTCGGCGGAGCGCACGACCTCGTCGGTCCAGGCGAGCGTGCGGATCTTGTTGCCGCGCTCGATCACGGAGATGCCGACGTGCTCGGCACCCGGCATGAGATGCGCGGCCAGCCGGACCGCGGTGCGCAGCGTGCTGTGAGGTGTGAGGGTCTCGTGCAGTTGCTGCGACGCCACCGTCAACGCTTCGGCCAGCTCGGAGCCGACCGGAAAACGGGGCAAATCAGGAAACTCGGACGCAGCCACCACGAACCTCTTCGGCATGCACGGCCAACGGCCGTGCGCAGGAGAGCTCCGCAGCACATTCCCGACTGCGAGCACAGGACGGACAGCACTCTAACTGCTCGGTTGCCTCCAGGTGACGTCCGGCCGACGCCGCCACGGGGCGCTTCCGCCACCCACCCCCCGCGTGGTGGAATGGCACCACGGGTCAGGAAGCGGCCTCAGCGGAATCCGGACGAACGTCTGCCAGGTGAGTGCCGTGACCTTCTTCACGAATCCCACAGAACCGCGCGACCTCCCCGGCCGCGTCCACCTCACGATGCCCGCCGAGATCGACTTCTGCAACGCGGCGGAGCTGTTGCCACTCCTCATGTCCGCGGTCCGCGCCCGTGGGGACCGGCTGGAGGTCCTCGTCCTCGACCTGTCCACGACCTCCTTCATGGACTCCCAGGGCATCCGCCTCATCAACGACGTTCGGCGCCGGCTGCGCCCCGGGGCCGCGGTGCGTCTGGTGGCCCGGCCGGAGGGGATCACGAGCCGCGTCCTGGAGGTGACGGGTCTGCGCCGTGACGTCCCCGTGTACGACAACCTCGCCGAGGCCCTGGCGTCGTAGGCTGCGGCACATGGCACCGAACATCGCGACGAACACCCGTGTCTCCCTGGACGAGTTGCTCGACTTCGTACGCCCCCGGCACCACGCGATCCTGCTGACCCGCCGGACCGACGGCGGACCCCAGGGCTCCCCGCTGACCTGCGGTGTCGACGACTCCGGCCGGATCGTGGTCTCCACCTACCCCGAGCGCGCCAAGACCCGCAACGCCAAGCGGGACCCGCGCGTGAGCCTGCTCGTGCTCAGCGACGACTGGAACGGCCCCTGGGTGCAGATCGACGGCACGGCCGAGGTCGTCGACTCACCCGACTCCGTCGAACCCCTCGTGGAGTACTACCGGAACATCGCCGGGGAGCACCCCGACTGGGACGAGTACCGCGCGGCCATGCTCAAGCAGGGCAAGTCGATCATCCGGATCACGCCGGAGCGGTGGGGGCCGGTGGCGACCGGGGGATTCCCGGCGCGACTGGTGGAAGGGGAGTAGGTCAGCTCTCCCCGGGGGTTCCGGGGGCTTCCTCCGCCCCGGAGGCTTCCTCCGCCCCGGGGACTCCTTCCGCCCCGGAGGCTCCGCCCTCGCGGGCGACCATCGCCTCGATGCCCGCGATCAGCAGCTCCAGCGCGAACTCGAAGTCGCGCTCCAGCATCTCGGCGACCGTGTCGCCGCCGCGCGCCGCCATGATCTCCCGGGACTCCTGGAGGACCTCGGCGGCCTGCGGGGCGGCGGTCACGGTGTCCATGGCCTGCTGGAAGTACTCGTCCACGCTCATGCCGCCGGCGGTGGCCCGGGAGGCGAGATGGCCCTCCATGGTGCCGTAGCCGTAGACGAACTGAAAGACGGCCGAGATCGTGCTCGTCATGCGTTTCACGGGCAGCCCGGTCCTGCGGACGACGCGCTGCACGACCCGTGAGAACGCCAGGCTGTGGGGGCCGATGTTGAGGAAGACCCCGACCAGGGCGGACACCCAGGGGTGGCGCACCAGCAGCGTCCGGTACTCCCGGGCGAGTGCCCGCACCTGGTCCCGCCAGTCCTCACCGGCGTCCGGATCGGGCAGCCGCACCTCGCCCATGGCCTTGTCGAGGGCGAGTTCGAGCAGGTCGTCCTTGGTGTCGACGTACCAGTAGACGGACATCGCCGTGACGTTCAGCTCGCCGGCGAGCCTGCGCATGGAGAACTTGGCCAGCCCCTCGGCGTCCAGCAGCCGCACGGTGACCTCGATGATCCGGTCCCGGTCCAGCCCCGACGGCTGCCCGCCACCGCGGCGCCGGTGCGCCTTGCCGTCCAGCCAGACGCTGGACCGCGGCTGATCCTGCCGGGCGGCTTTCGCCATGGCGCACCTTCCTCGATCTTGCAACGCCGCTCATGCTAGACGCGCCGAGTTTCAGGGGCGCGTGGCTGTGTCGATGTGCGGCTTTGCCGCGTGGGCGCGATCAACCACAGCGGACCCGCACCCACGCGCCACGACCCCTCCCGGACTCCTAGGCGGATTCTGCCCGCTCGGCCCGACGCAGCAACCCGGCCGCGACCAGTCCACCGGCCAGCACGGCGACCGCCCCCACCAGCTGACTGGTCTCCAGCCCGGAGGCGAACGCGTCGGAGATCCTGGCCTTCTCCTCGGCCGAGTCCGCCGCCGCCAGCGCCGCCGGCAACGACGCCGCGGACACGGCGACCAGCGACGCGAACCGGGAGTTGAGCACGGCTCCGAGGACGGCGACCCCCAGCCCGTTGCCGAACTCCGCGAGCGTGCCGTTGATCCCCGCTCCGACGCCCGCCTTCTCCGGCGGTATCGCGCCCATGATCGCGTTGGCCATCGCCGGCATGGACAGCGCCACACCCGCGCCCATCACGATCAGCCCGAGCAGCATGCCCCCGTACCCGTGGCCCCCGAGCAGCGCGATCGCCGCGAGCCCGGCGGACACCAGGGTCATGCCGAGCGCGATCGCCGCCGGCGTCCCGGCCTTCAGCACCAGCTTCGCCCCGACCCCCGTGAAGTTGAGCGCGACGACGGTAAGTGCCAGCGGCGCCGTCCGCAGCCCGGCGTCCAGCGGCTCGTAACCGAGCACGAACTGGAGGTGCTGCGTGAGCAGGAACAGCGACCCCGTCATGCCGAACGCCACGAGGATCGCGCCCGCGACCGCGCCCACGAACTTCTGGTTGCGGAAGAAGTGCATGTCGAGCATCGGGTGTTCGGTCCGCAGCTCCCACAGCACGAACAGGCCGAGCACGACCACGCCGATCAACGCCGAGACCAGCACCTGCGCGGAGGTCCAGCCGTGCTCGGGCCCGGTGATGATCGCGTACACCACGGCCGTCATGCCGATGGTCGACAGCACCGCGCCGACCAGGTCGGGCCGGTCCCCGGCCTTGTGCTTGGACTCCGGCACCAGGGCCGCGACCGCGACCAGGCCGAGCAGGGCGACCGGGATGTTGATCAGGAAGATCGCGCCCCACCAGAAGTGGTTCAGCATCACGCCGCCGATCAGGGGTCCGGCCGCGAAACCGAGCGAACTGACCGTCGACCAGAGCGCGATGGCCTTCACGCGCTCCTGGTCGTCGAAGATCTGCACGACCACGGCGAGGATGGTGGTCATCAGCAGCGCCCCGCCGACGCCCATGCCCGCCCGGGCCGCGATCAACTGGCCCGGGCTCTGGGACAGTCCGGCCGCGAGCGAGCCCAGGCCGAAGATCGCGAGGCCGGACATCAGCAACAGCTTGCGGCCGTAGCGGTCGGCGGCGTTCCCCGCGGTGAGCAGCAGGCCGGACTGCACCAGCGCGTACGCGTTCATCATCCACTGGACGTCGGCGGTGGAGGCGTCCATCTCGCGGGTGAGCGAGGGGATGGCCACGTTGAGGATCGTGTTGTCGAGCAGCACGGTGAGCTGCGCGAGGCAGATGACACCGAGGATCAGCCAGCGCTGGGGGTGGCCGCCCGGTGCGGTGTGCGGCAGTGCCGTTTCCTGGGAGGACGTCGTCATGCTGTACACCGTAGAACAGTCCCTATACGGCGTACAACAGAGTTTCCGCGGGGACGGCGAAGGGCGGTGGCTTTCCGCCACCGCCCTTCGTCCGGTCGGGCTCGGGTCAGCTGCTCGCCTTCTGCGTAAGGTCGTAGAACGTGGTCGAACCGACCGTGACCTTCTTGAAGGTGGCCTCGACCCAGGAGGTGATTTGGGAGGAGGTGCCGTCGCTGTTGCCGCCCATGCCGCCCATGCCGCCCATGCTGCCCGAGGCGATGAAGTAGTGGATCTTTCCGTCCGCCACGTACTTCTTGAACTGGGCCAGGGTCGGGGACGGGTCGGTTCCGTTGAAGCCGCCTATGGCCATCACCGGGTCGCCGGTGGACAGCTGGTAACTCGCCGCGTTCTGGGCGCCGATGGCCGCGGCGGCCCAGGTGTACTGGTCGGCGTCGGTGTCCAGCAGCTTCTTGGCCTCGGAGCTGACGCTGGCGCCGTTGAGCAGGCCGCCGACGCCACCGCCGCCGCCCATGCCGCCCATCCGACCGCCGTCGCCGTTCTGCTGGTTCTGGCCCTGGCCCTGCTGGTTCTGGTTCTGGCCGCCGCCGGGGAAGCCGCCTCCGCCCGGGAAGCCGCCTCCGCCGGGGAAGCCGTTGCCCTGCTGACCCTGGGCGTTGCCGTTGCCGTTCTGCTGGTTCTGGCCCCGCTGGTTCTGGCCCTGCTGGTTCTGGCCGCCGCCCGGGAAGCCGCCTCCGCCGGGAGCGCCACCGCCGCCCGGGCCGCCTCGGCCGCCCGCGACCGCCGGGCCCGCCGTGACGATCGAGCCGCTGTGCCCCTCGTTCACGGTGGTGAGGGTGTACGCCGCCGGACCGGCCAGCGCGGCCACGAGGCCAAGCCCGGCCGCTCCCAGGGCCAGCCGGCGTCCCAGCCGGCCGGCGAAGATCAGGCCGAGGGCCGCCGTCAGACCGCCGACCAGGACCAGCCACTTGAGCCAGGGCAGGTAGTCGGAGGAGCGGTTGAGCAGGACGTACCCCCAGGCCGCGGTCGCGGTCATGGCGGCCGCCAGGGTCAGCGACGCCCACGCCTTGTCCCGCTTCTCCCAGAGCAGCGCCGCTCCCATGCCGACCAGTGGTGCGATGTAGGGGGCGAGGGCGACCGTGTAGTACTCGTGGAAGATGCCCTGCATGTAGCTGAAGACCAGCATGGTGGTGAGCAGCGCGCCGCCCCACACCAGGAACGCGCCCCGGGCCGCGGAGGTCCGGCGGGACGTGGGGGTCCCCCCGCTCGAGCGAAGTCGAGAGTGGGGGAGCGTGGCCACCAGGCCCGCGACGAGCAGGATCAGCGCGGCCGGGATCAGCCAGGAGATCTGGCCGCCGATGGAGGAGCTGAACAGCCGGTCCCAGCCGGTCTCGCCCCAGGCCCCACCGCCGTTGCCGCCCCCGCCACCGCCTCCGACGCTGCCGGTCTCGTCGCCGTTGAGGCGGCCCAGGCCGTTGTAGCCGAAGGTCAGGTTCAGGAAGCTGTTGTTCTGCGAGCCGCCGATGTAGGGGCGGGAGGACGCGGGCCACAGCTCGACGATCGCGACCCACCAGCCGCCGGAGACGACGATCGCGGCGAGACCCGCGGCGAGCTGACCGATCCGCTTGCGCACCGTCACCGGGGCGCAGACGCCGTACACGAGGGCGAGCGGCGGCAGGATCAGGAAGGCCTGGAGCGTCTTGGCGAGGAAGGCGAAGCCGATCGCGGCACCGGCCCACAGCAGCCACTTCGTGCGGCCGTCCTCCAGGGCGCGGATGACGAAGTAGCAGGCCGCCGCCATCAGCAGCGCCAGCATCGCGTCCGGGTTGTTGAAGCGGAACATCAGCGCCGCGACGGGGGTGAGCGCGAGCACCGCACCCGCGATCAGACCGGCCGCGGGGCTGAACTGGCGACGCACGGCCGCGTACACGACGGCCACCGTGCCGACGCCCATGAGGACCTCGGGCGCGAGGATCGCCCAGGAGCTGAGGCCGAAGAGCCGCACGGAGAGGGCCATGGGCCACAGGGAGGCCGGGGGCTTGTCGACGGTGATGGCGTTGGCCGCGTCGAGCGAGCCGAAGAAGAACGCCTTCCAGGACTGGCTGCCGGCCTGTACGGCCGCCGAGTAGAAGGAGTTGGCGTAGCCGGAGGCGCTCAGGTTGTAGAGGTAGAGGACGGCCGTCGCCAGCAGCAGTGCGAGGAAGGCCGGGCGGGCCCAGCGGGGGTCCTCCGGCCGGCCGTGCCAGAGCCGTTGCGGGAAGGGCCGCTCGGTGGCGCCGGAGGCCTGGGCCGGTTCGGGTGTCGCGGGGCGGGCCCAGCTGCTCGGACCCGCGTCTCTGTCCGTGGTCGGCTGGTCGAAGTGGACGGTCATCGCAAGTCCCTCAAGTCGGTGTCGTGCGGGCGCACCGGCTGCAGTTGCAGGGTGGCGTCCGGCCAGGTGCCGTCCGCGGCTTCACCGGCGCGGAAGGGGGAGGTGCCGTACGGGGCCGCGTCGTACGGCGTGGTGTTGTACGGGGCGGTGTTGTACGGGGCGGTGTTGTGCGGCGTGGTGTTGTGCGGCGTGGTGTTGTGCGGGGCGGGCGCCGGTGAGTCGTCCTCGCGCCGGTCCGGGAACACCCACGCCCGGAAGAGCAGGAAGCGCAGCACGGTCGCCGCGAGGTTGGCCGCGACGAGGACGGCCAGTTCGGTGGAGTGCGCCGGCTCGGAGGTCGCCGCGTTCAGTGCCGCGAGCGAGCCGCTGGTCAGGGCGAGCCCGATACCGAAGACGACCAGGCCCTGCGCCTGGTGCCGTACGGCCCCGCCGCGCCCGCGCACCCCGAAGGTGAGCCGCCGGTTGGCCGCGGTGTTGGCGACCGCCGAGACCAGCAGGGCGAGGGCGTTGGCGATCTGGGAACCGCAGAAGACCCGGAAGCCGCTGTAGAGCAGCAGGTAGAACAGGGTGGACAGGGCGCCGACCACGCAGAATCCGACCAGCTGGCGGGCGAGTCCCTTGGGCACGTCCTTGATGTCACGGTCGCGCGGGTCGTCGCCGAACGGCCGCGCGATCCGGTCCAGCGGCAGCGAGCCGGTGGCCAGGGCTTTGCCGACCCGCCACACGCCCTTGAGGTCGTCGGTCGCGGTCCTGACGATGTGCACGGTCGAGTCGGGGTCGTCGACCCAGTCGACCGGCACCTCGTGGATCCGCAGCCCGGCGCGCTCGGCGAGCACCAGCATCTCGGTGTCGAAGAACCAGCCGGTGTCCTCGACGAGCGGCAGCAGCACCTGCGCCACGTCCCGGCGGATCGCCTTGAAGCCGCACTGGGCGTCGGAGAACCGCGCCTGGAGCGAGCCGCGCAGGATGAGGTTGTAGGCCCGGCTGATGAACTCGCGCTTGGGGCCGCGCACCACCCGCGAACTGCGGGCCAGCCGGGAGCCGATCGCGAGGTCCGAGTGGCCGGAGATCAGCGGCGCCACCAGGGGGAGCAGGGCGTTGAGGTCGGTGGAGAGGTCCACGTCCATGTAGGCGAGGACCGGGGCGTCCGAGGCCGACCAGACGGCCCGCAGGGCCCGGCCGCGCCCCTTCTGCTCCAGGCGGAAGGTCGTGACCTCGGGGATCTCCGCCGCCAGCCGCCCGGCCACCTGCGGGGTGGTGTCCGTGGAGGCGTTGTCCGCGATCGTGATGCGGAACGCGTACGGGAACGTCCGGTCGAGGTGCTCGTGCAGTCTGCGGACGCACGGCTGGAGGTCCTTCTCCTCGTTGTAGACGGGGATCACTACGTCCAGGACAGGCGTACCGGCTGGTGCGGCCGGGAGGTGCTCCCGCGCCGGCAGGGTGCCGGGAGAAGAGTCGGTTCGCATGGAACCGACTTTCGTCAGGCGCCCTGTTGTGCCCATGTGGTGACGCTGTGGCGTGCCTGTGAGTGCGGCTGCCAGCTCATGTCCGGCTGCGGCTCGGGCGGCAGCGCGGGCAGGTACACCGTGAACACGGTCCGCCCGGGCACGCTGTCGACGGTCACGGCACCGCCGTGCGCGGTCACCACGGCCTGCACGATGGCGAGGCCGAGACCGGTCGAGCCGGTGGCGCGGGAGCGCGCGGAGTCGCCTCTGGCGAACCGCTCGAAGACGTGCGGGAGCAACTCGGCGGGAATGCCCTGCCCGTTGTCCTCGACCTCCACGCACAGCCATCGGTCACGCCGCTGCACCCGCGCGGTGACGGTGGTGCCGGGCGGAGTGTGCTTGCGGGCGTTGCCGAGGAGGTTGACGAGGACCTGTTGCAGCCGGGCCGCGTCCGCCGACACGAGCGCGGGCTCGTCGGGCAGGTCGAGCCGCCAGATGTGGTCCTGGCCGGCCGCCCGGGCGTCGCTGATGGTGTCCACCACGAGCGGGACGAGGTCGGTCTGCTCGAACTGGAGCGGCCGTCCGGCGTCGAGCCGGGCGAGCAGCAGCAGATCCTCGACCAGGAGAGTCATCCGGCCGGCCTCGGACTCGATCCGGCCCAGGGCGTGCCGGGTGTCGGGCCCGACCTGCTCCCTGCCGCGCCGGGTGAGCTCGGCGTAGCCACGGATGGAGGCGAGGGGGGTGCGCAGCTCGTGGCTGGCGTCGGCGACGAACTGTCTGACGCGGGTCTCGCTCTGCTGCCGTGCGTGCAGCGCCCCGTGGACGTGGTCGAGCATCCGGTTCAGCGCGGCGCCGACCTTGCCGACCTCGGTGTGCGGGTCGGTCTCGGAGTCGGGGACCCGCTCGCTGAGGTTCACCTCGCCGGTGTGCAGGGGCAGTTCGGACACCCGGGTGGCGGTGGCGGCGACGCGGCGCAGGGGGCGGGTCGCCACGCCGATGAGGACGGAACCGGCGATGGCGGCGGCGACGAGTCCGGCGCCGGTGACGCTGACCTCGACGATGACGAGGGTGCTGATGGTGGTGGTGACCGACTCGGTGGGCAGGGCGACGTAGTAGGTACCGCCGTCGAGTCCGTTGACGTACTGCACGCGGTACTCGCCGAGGCCGGGAATCTCGACGGTGTGCATGCCCGTGGCCGGCACCTCGGCGAGGGCGGCCTTCTGTTCGTCGGTGAGGTCGACGGGGGTGTTCCCCTGGTAGAGGCTGTTCGCCTCGGGGTCCCCGGCGAAGGCGGCCCGGGTGATGCCGCCGTCGGCGCCGACCGCGGCGGCGACGGTCCCGGGCCGCGCCGGCCCCTTGATGAAACCGGTGATCCTGTCCGTCGCGTCGAGATCTTTCCCGCCACCGGGCTTCGCGGGACCCGACAGTCGCTTGCCGGAGTCGTCGACCTGCGCGTCGAGCTGCTCGTACAGATGCGATCGCAGCGCCAGCGTCGTCACCGTCCCGATCACCGCACACACCACGGCGATCAGCACCACGGACGCGACGACGAGCCGCGTTCGCAGCGTGCGCGGCTTGCCTGGTCGCCGCCCGCCCGCCCGTTGCTGCGTACGCGGCCGTCGTCGGCCGCTCATGACGCCGCGGGCTTGATCAGGTACCCGGCACCGCGCCGCGTGTGGATCATCGGCTCGCGTCCGGCGTCGATCTTCCGTCGCAGATAGGAGATGTACAGCTCGACGACGTTGGCCTGGCCGCCGAAGTCGTACGACCACACCCGATCGAGGATCTGCGCCTTGCTGAGCACGCGGCGCGGGTTGCGCATCATGAACCGCAGCAGCTCGAACTCGGTCGCGGTCAGGTGGATGTCGTCCCCGGCCCGGCTCACCTCGTGGCTGTCCTCGTCGAGGGTGAGGTCGCCGACGACCAGCATGGAGTCCGAGCGCCGGTCGGCGGCGCCGGAGCGGCGTATCAGCCCGCGCAGCCGCGCCACGACCTCCTCCAGACTGAACGGCTTGGTGACGTAGTCGTCCCCGCCCGCCGTGAGCCCGGCGATCCGGTCCTCGACGGCGTCCTTGGCGGTGAGGAACAGCACCGGCACGTCCGGCAGTTCCCGGCGCAGCCGGCCGAGCACGGCCAGCCCGTCCATGTCGGGCAGCATCATGTCGAGGACGACGGCGTCGGGCCGGAAGTCGCGGGCGGCCTGGATCGCACCCGTGCCGTCACCGGCACTCCGGATCTGCCATCCCTCGTAGCGCAGGGCCATGGACAGCAGCTCGGTGATCGACAGCTCGTCGTCCACCACGAGCACGCGGACGGGGCTCCCGTCCGGCCTGAGCAGTTCGGTGCGCCCGTGGGGCGAGGTCGTGGTCATGTGAACACGATGTCGGCGACCTCTGAGAGCACGCTTTCGACAACCTGTGATTTCCCTGAGAAACACACAGGCGCCTCTCAGGGAACTCCTGGGTAGGCCGCGCGGGCACTCGTCGGCAGACCGCGCGGGTCAGAACAAGCCGTCCTGCACGCCTGCCGCCTCCCTGAACTGCCGTACGGGCACGGTCAGTTCGTCTCCCGCGGCGGGCACCAGCCCCCATCCGGTCATCAGCCGCGTGTCGAGCACGACGACCCCGTCGCCGGTGGCGAGGTGCAGATCCGGTCCGGCGGCCGCGACCAGCTCCCCGCCGACCGCACCCCCGGCGACGAGCTCGCTCACGCCGCCCATGGCGACGGGCACGTCCGCCAGCCCGAACACCCCGACGTGATCGACGACCCGCAGCGGTTCCCGCACGAGCGACTCCGGCCACGCGGGGAGCGCGACCGCCCTCTCATGCAGCTCGGCGACCTCACGGACCCGGTCTGCGGCGCTCTTCGGCAGCGCGGCCCGCACCGCCCGCTTCTCGGCGTACGGAATCCGGTCGGGCACCCGCAGGGCGGCCCTGAGCAGCTCCTCCGTACGCCGCGCGGCCATGAGAGGACCGACGCCCAGCCAGCTGAAGCAGACGGCGCCCTGCTCCAGCAGCCGGGCCGAGCCGCGCTCCTCGGCGGTGATCCCGACCTTGACCATGCCGGGCCCGAACCACGCCAGATAGACGTGGTAGGGCCGGGGATCATCGGCGATGGTGTCCGCGGCCACGGAGTGCGCCCGGTCCAGCCGCGCGCACTCCTCACACCGCGCCCCCGTACTCCGCCCCGGCACGGCCGCACCCACGGGGCACGCGTGCCCCCGAGCCCCCACGCAGGTGCGCACACCCCCTTCCGCGACCCCGAAGGCGACGCGTTTCCCCCAGGTCAGCGCGCTGCGCCGCCCGCCGTCCCACAGCAGCACGGGACCATCCGCCGACCACCGCAGCCCCGAGCACTTCCATGCCTGTGCCATCTCTGCCGAGCGTAGGGGGCACCACTGACAACGGGGGGGCGGCCGGTGAAGGCGGGCGGCTGGTGGAGGCGGCCGGTGGAGGCGGCGATGGGGAACGGCCTCAGCGCACGGAGTCGGCCCCGGCGGCGGTCACGGTCTCCGGCTCGCTCTGGCGCTGAGCCGGCATGACCGGCTCCAGCGCACCCGTGCCACGCCGCGGCCCCCGCCCGGCCAGCCGGCACCCGAGGCACTCCGCGTGCCCGCCGGGCGCCGCCGAGTCCCGCACCCGCCATCCCCACTCCGCCCGGGGCCGCACGCCCGGCCCCTTGCCCCATCCGGAGAGATGCAGGGCCCACGTGACGAGCAGACTCACGACCCCGATCGCCACCCCGCCCGCGATCAGCGCGGCGGAGACGGTGCAGACCCCCAGCCCCGCCACCCCGGCCCCGACGGTGGCGATGCCGAATCCGACCCAGCCCGCAACCGTGTGCCCGTGGTCATACTGATGTGCACTCACGTGTCACTCCCTCGCACCCGAGGACTCCGAGCCCGAACCCCTCATCTGCTAAGACTTTTACAGCCCAAACATCTCACGAACTAAGGGATCTGGGAATGCAAGCCAAGCCTCGTCCGGCCGCCACGCCGGAGCAGGCGCTATCGGCGATGGACCAGCTCATCGCGACTCACCTGGTCGGACAGCACGAGATCGCCCAACAGGTGGGCCTGAGTGTGACCGACCTCACCTGCTTCGCCTACGTCATCGAGGCCGGCGAGAACCTCCCCACGGCAGGAGACCTGGCAGCCCGCGTCCATGTCACGACCGGCGCGGTCACCGGCATCCTCAACCGCCTGGAACGCGCCGGCTACATCACCCGCCGCCCCGACCCCGAGGACCGCCGCCGCATCCGCGTGGCGGCCCAGCCCGACGCGGTCGCCCGCGTCCGAGAGGTCTACGAGCCGTACTACGCCCGCCTCACCCACCTCTTCGCGGACTACTCCCCGGACGAGATCGCGGTCCTGCACGACTGGTTCACCCGCGCGAGCACGCTGGCGGCGACGTACCTGGAGGAGCACTGCCGCCCCGACTGAACCGGGGCCCGGGGAGGCCGGGGAGGCCGGGGAGGCCGGTGCCGACGTGAACCTGACACAGGGTCAGCAGCGCGGAGTGGTGGCGGTCTTTCCACGCTTTCCGCTAGGAGCCTTTGGAGGGAAGCTGAGGGGACGCGGTCTCGGGGCGGTCATGGGTGTCTTTCCGCTCGGCGGGAAGTACGGCTCGGCGCTTCGAGCCGAGTACGCCGCCGCGCCCGGCCTGTGCGGGGACGGCGCCGGCGCCCGCCGCCCGTACCGGCCCCGGGCCGCTCGTCTGCCGCGCCAGGCGTCGGCAGAGGTCCGCCAGACGGATGTAGAAGCGGTCGGGGAGGAACACCGCGTCCGCGACGATCATCGCCCCGGAGAAGAGGGGCAGCCCCATGAGCACGGCGATGCCGAGGTGCATACCCAGCAGCAGGGTGAGAACCGGGTACTTGAGCCTGCCGAACAACACGAACGGGAAGGCCACCTGAAGGAGCACGGTCAGGTAGCCGGCGATGGCGATCACGAGCGTGTGCTCGTCCACGAAGTTCGAGAGCGCGGGCCAGGGCCGGAAGAGTTCGAGGTTCAGGGCGTAGTGGAGAGCGGTGCCGTTGCCCCAGGTACTGCCCTGGACCTTGTACAAACCGGCTGATCCATAGAGAAGGCAGACCTGCGCCGCGATGAGGAACATGCCGCAGTTGTGCACCGCAGTGACCAGGGTGGTCCGGCTGTCCCGGAGTTGCCGTGCGAGAGGGCTGCCGAGTGCTCGCGGCCCGCTGTCGGCAGAAACCGCCTTCCGACCGGTCCTGCGCGCGTCCAGGGACAGGCGTCGGCCGCAGGCGGTGAGGACGAGGTAGAGGGCCATGAGCAGGATCAGATTGTCGCCCCCGTCCGTCATGAAGATCGCGCGCGCATGGAACGAGGTCACCATGACGGCGAAGAGGACGGACATGATGCGGGTCCGCCAACCCAGCACGAACAGTGCGGACGTGACGAGGGCCAGCACGTAGCAGAGCTCGAAGTAGGCCCGGCTGTCGGACAGGGCCAGAACGCTGACCCACCCCGTCGACTCGAAGAGCTCGTCGGCCAGGGCGGACGTCCACGGAGATCCGGGGCCCCAGATCTCGTCCCGGTGCGGGAACTCACGCAGCAGAAAGACCAGGTAGAGCAGCCCGTAGCCGATGCGCAGCACCGACGCGGCGTACAGGGACACCGGGCGCCCGGTCAGGAGGCCCCACCCCGCGGAGATCCGGTCGGCGAGCCACCGGTCCGCGGCGTGGAGTGCCGTCCTCCGCGCCTCGTTCCCGTCCTGGGCCACATTCGCCTCATTCAGCATGGCGGGGCACCTTCCACCAGGGCAGAAGCCGGTTCTCGGCCGGCTTCCTCGGACGGTCGCCGGCTGATGATCCGGGCGCGGCGACGGGCAGGGTGACGACGCGGAGTTGAACGAAGTCGAACGTGCCGCCCCGCTGGGCGGCGAGGCGGTCCGCGGCGATGTTGGTCAGGTACTTCCGCATCATCACGGCGCGTTCCGTGCGCGCCCCGTCGTCCCCTCCGTGCGAGTCGACATAGCCGGACCATGCGCGGCGCAACATGTTCTGAGCCGTGTGGCTCGGAAAGACGTGATGTTCGACCGCGGAGCCGTCCACGGCGGAGAGGTCGAACCAGGGGCTCACCTCGAACGATCCATCGGAATCGGTGCGGGCGGTTCTCGCCAGGATCTGCCGGTTCACGGATTCCGGATCCGGGGCGAAAAGCCGCCAATTCTGTTCGAAAAAGGGGAACACCCATGCATTGATCTGCGAGCTGTATCGTTTCGAGACGGTGTTGGCCGGTGCCACATGGAGAAACACCAGAAGCACGTGGACAAAACTCGCCACCAGGCACAGGAACACGACGGCGCACAAGCCTTTTCTGAGGAAACGCGCACCTCTCGGCAACTTGGGCGGAGCGGCCGTGGCGTCATGGAATTCCTGCACATCCGGACCGGGTCCGGAATGCTGGATTTCCTTCACGTCCGCCGCATCGATTCCGCTCGACATCGCCTACCGCCTTTCTCGGATCAGCTGCCCACGCCTGGCGGCGCGCGGCGGAGTCGATGAGATCCGCCGCGCGCCGTCATCGGGTGAGCGCGCTCATCGCAGTGCGTTGCCTAGCCGTCGTGGCGCTCGGAGTGGCCCGCGGGCGTGCCGCCGTAGCCGTAGCTCTCGTGGGGCTGCTTGCCGTAGCCGTACATCTCGTGAGGCTGCTTGCCGTAGCCGTAGTCCTCGTGCGGCTGCTTGCCGTGACCGGAGTCGTCACCATGGCCGGGCTTGCCGTGGTCGTGCCCGCCGTTGTGGCTCGGCTTTCCGGGCTTGTCGTCGTGGCCGGGCTTTCCGGGCTTGTCGTGATGGCCAGGCCTTCCGGGCTTGCCGTGATGGCCCGGTCCCTGGTCGTGACCGCCGCCGTTGCCGCCGCCGTTGCCTCCGCCGTTCCCGCCGGTGGTGTTGCCGGCCGTGTTGCCCGCGGTGTTCCCCGACGTGTTGCCGGCGACGTTGCCCGAGGTGCTGCCGGGCGAGGCGATGGGTCCGCCCAGGAGACCGCCGGTGACGAGTCCGCCGCTGACGAGTCCGCCGCCGAGGAGCCCTCCGCCGGTGGTCGTGCCGGTGGTGGTTCCGGTCGTCGTGCCGGTGGTGGTTCCCGTCGTCGTTCCACCCGTGGTGGCGCCGGCGCACCCGCCGAGGAAGATCCGGTTGTTGTCGAGCGTCACGGAGCCGTTACGGGCCAGCGCCCGGCCCTCGATGTTCGTCCCCGTCGTCACGCTGATCGAGGTCAACGCCATGATCGTTCCGACGAAGACGGAGTTGGTGCCGAGGGTGGCCGAGCTTCCGACCTGCCAGAACACGTTGCACGCCGAGGCGCCGTTCGTGAGGAGGATCTGGCTGGACGATGCCGTGATCAGGGTCGAGGGGATCTGGAAGACCCAGACGGCGTTGGGGTCTCCGTGGGCGTCCAGGGTCAGGGTGCCATTGATCTGGACACCGCCGGATTCACGGGTGTAGACGCCCGGGTCCAGCGTCTGGCCCGCACCGATCACCGAATCGAGTGCGAAGTCCTGCGCCTGGCCGGCCGCGTTGTTGTATGCCTGGACCAGGTCTGCCTTGGCCTGGAGGGCCTGGGCGTCCGCGCGGTGCACCGCACCGCGCACCTCACCCGGCGGGAATCCGGTCACAGCCGGGTTCGGGGAGGTCCCGAGGTCGTTGTAGAGCACGGTCGGGCCGGTGTTGGTCACTCCCTGGCCCGCCAGGACGGAATAGCTGGCCGCTGTGCCCAGCCCCGGGGCCACGGCGATGGCCAGCGCCTGCGTCGGCGTCACCGCGACCAGCACGGCGGCAACCGTCGCGGCAAGGGCCGAGGCCAGGACGCCGGAGACAGACCGTCGGCCTGCCGCTTGAGGGATTTTCAGCTTCATCGAAAGGCCAATCCTGTGAGGACCGTGGCATGCCGGGCCCTACCCATCACCCGGGAAGCCTTACTGCTATTACGCAGCGGCATATTACGCAGAACTATCGTTGTAACTGACTTGAACAAGACAGAAGAATCTCCGCTCATTCAGACGGCGCACAGCGTTACGAAAATAGCTTGAATTCAAGTGAGGGAGCCGAATGCAGTATTTTCCCTACCGGCGCTTCCGAGTGTCTGCGTGACTGCCCCACCCGCAGACTGACACCACGCCACGCGGACGCACTGGGGCTGTTGATCCGCTGATGGCTATCTATCGGGACATGCGCCGTGCGCCTCTCACACGCCGACAATGGGCCTGGCCGAGGAGGGCGAGACCTCGAAAGAAACTGCTGCCCGCGAAGTCCTGGAAGGGACCGGCCGGCTCCCCTACCCCATCAAGCCTCTGATCCATGCCGAGCCTGCGAAACGGGACGAGCCCGACCGCAGCGATCCGCTGACCGGCGGGAGGAGCTCCCGTGCGCTCCATCGGCCGATACGCGGGAGTCCTCTTCATCATCGTGATCAGCGGGTCGCGCGGTCTGGTGATCGGCGTGGCTCTCGCTGTCGGCCAGTAGCCCGGCCGCCCCGGACGGGTGCTCATTCCCCGATTCCCGCCCGCCCGTCAGGGCCGGCCTCCCAACCCGCGGGTGCCACGCTCCACTACGCAGAAGGAGTACTCGCATGACGGCAACGGCGAACGACCAGAGGTCCGGCCGCGGAGTGATTGGCGCTTCTGGCCGCGTTGATGTCAGCGGTTGATGTCAAAGGCCCCCTGGGATGATCCCAGGGGGCCTTTGGCCTGCGTGCACTCGGCAGGATTCGAACCTGCAACCTTCTGATCCGTAGTCAGATGCTCTATCCGTTAAGCTACGAGTGCTTGTTCTGTTTTTTCGCCGCTCTCGGGCCTTCCGGCTCGCTCGCGGCGACAGGAAGAACATTACATGACTGCCGCCGCCATGTGAAATCCGTTAGCCGCACCCCTTGTGAGCTGGGCAAACGGTACTTCCGGCCGCACTTGCGAGGGTGCAACGACAGCGAAGCCCCGGTCGGATGACCGGGGCTTCGTGATCGAGTGCGGAGGCGGAGGGATTTGAACCCTCGATGGGCTTTAAGACCCAAACCGCATTAGCAGTGCGGCGCCATAGACCGGACTAGGCGACGCCTCCAGCATCACTCCCGCGCGAGCGCGAGCGGTGCGTGCCGATGATGACACAGTCGAGCGTGCTGTCACCAATCGACCCCCACGGTACTAGGCGGGCAGGGCGCAGGGCAAAGCCCTTGTCAGGCCCCTGCGGGTCCCCGCCCGGGCGTGCGCGCGCAACATCCGGGGCCGCGCCGCGTTAGGCAGGGCATGATGCGTGCCACTCCCCGGGCCACCGCCCGCCCCGTCCTGCGGCGCCTCCTCGTCGGTGCCGCCGCCTCCGTCGCCGCCGCCGGGTCGCTGACCGCGGTGCCCCCGGCCGCGTATGCCCAGGCCGGCGGGACCGACCTGCTGTCCCCGATCCGGCCCGGGGGCGGGCCCGACCGCGATCACCTCACCGTCACCGTACGGAACACCGGCGACGGGGCCGACGGAACGTTCGAGCTGTACTGCGACCCCGACGGCGGCAGCCACCCCGACCCGAGTGGCGCCTGTGCCGCACTGGAGCGGGACACGCGGTGGGGGCAGGACGTCTTCGCACCCGCGCCGGAGGGCGGCTTCTGCACCATGCAGTACGGCGGACCGGCCACCGCGCACGTCACCGGCACTTGGGCCGGACGGCCCGTCGACGCCACGTACGACCGCCGCGACGGCTGCCAGATCTCCCGCTGGGACCGGCTCGTGCCGCTGCTGCCGGGGGTGGGGGGCGACCAGGTCGACCGGGGAGCCAAGGCCTGAGCCTGGGCTACCGGGACGCCTGGGCCTGAGCCGGCTGTGGGGCGTCGGGTCCGTCGAGGCGTCGGGCCGGCAGGGCTGCGGGCCGTCGGACCGGTAGGCCGTCGGACCGGTACGGCGTCGGACTGCCGGGTGTCGATCCGTCGGCCGGCGCCCCGCACCCGGCGCCCGAACTCCCGGCCCCGGCCCCAGCACCCCCCACCCCATTTGCGCCACTCTCCGCCCTCATCACGCCAGCCCGGCCAAAAGGTACAGAAACGCCGTCGTCGTAAAGGTCCCGCGAAGGTCCCGCGACGTCGTCGCAGGAGGGCGGGTGTTTGGCGGTTACTCGGTCGTCAGTTCGGGGTCACTTCCTCGTGCGACCTCGCTCTCATCCGGCGTCGCGAGCGCAACCGCAGCCCTTAGACTCCCTCGCGTGACACGCTGCGGGACGGTTGGCAAGATGGCCCGAGCGGTCGGCAAGGTGCGGTAACAGGGAGGAAGCGTCTCGTGAGCAGCAGGCCATCCCGAGGCGCTGCTCGCCTCGCAGCCATACTGGACGCCCTGCCCGACGCGTTGGTGCTGGTCAACGCCAACGGCACGGTCGTCAACGCCAACACCATCGCCCTGGAGGCCTTCGAGACTCCGGGCACCGCTCTGGTGGGGCGCGGGCTGCTCGATCTGCTGCCGCAGTTCGACTCCAAGCTCATCCCCGGCTCCATGCGCCGGCCGGAGCACCTCGATCCGCACGCCCGGACCAAGCCCACCCGGATGATCGCGCGCAGGACCGACGGGACCGAGTTCCCCGTCGAGGTCACCAGTGCGAATCTCGAGAACGGCCAGCAGGCCTACGACGGTTACGGCTACACCGGTGACGAGCTGCTCATGCTCGTCGTGCGCGACCTGTCCGGGACCGTGGACACCGAGGCCGAGCTCGCCCGGTCCCAGCGGCAGACCGAGATGATCCTGCGGGCCGCGGCCGAGGGCGTCGTCGGCACCGACACCGACGGGCGGATCGTGCTCGTCAATCCGGCCGCCGCCCAGATCCTGGGATTCCGGGCCAGCGACCTCGGCGGACGCGAACTGCACGACCTCGTCCTGCACTCGCGCGCCGACGGCTCGCCCTTCCCCTACGAGGACTCGCCGCTCGCCGACACCCTGCGCTCCGGGCGCAAGCACCGGGTGCGCGGGCAGGTGCTGTACTCCAAGGACGGCGGCAAGGTGCCGGTCGACCTGACGACCGCGCCGGTGCGCGACGGCGACCAGCTCGTCGGCGCCGTGATGACCTTCACCGACCGGCGGCCGTACGACGCCGTCGTCGAGGAGAAGGAGGCCGCGGAGAAGCGGCACGCCGAGGAACTGGAGCGGATCGCCGAGGAGCACGCCTCCGAGCTCACCGCGCTGCGCCAGCAGCACGTCACCGAGCTGGAGGAGCTGACCGAACGGCACGCCGAGGAACTCGCCGCGAACGAGGACCGCTACGCCGCGCTCGGGGAGCGCGAGAAGGACCGGTTCGAGGCGCTCGCCGCCCGGCACGAGCAGTTGCTGACGCTGCTCGGCCGGTCCCTGCGCGGGCCCTTGGAGGAACTGCGCCGCGAGCTGGCCGCCCTGGCCGCCGACGACGCCGGGCAGCTGTGGCCCGAGGCCAACCAGGTGCTGCACCACCTGTCGGCCGGCTACTCGCGCATCACGACGCTGATCGACAACGTCCTCGGGTACCAGCGGCTCGACACCGGCAGCGAGAGCGTCTCCCGTACGAAGGTGATGCTCGACGCCGTCGTCGCCGCCGGGGTCGACGGGGCCGTCGAGCTGATCGGGCCCGGGCGGGTGCAGTTCGCCGTGCACGCGCCGCCCATCGAGGCCGAGGTCGATCCCCGGCTGCTCGCGACCGCCCTCGCGCATCTCGTCGCCGACGTCGCCGGGGTGGACGCGACCGGCAACACGCCCGTGTCGGCGGGCGGTTACCTGGACAACACCGTCGTCGTGGCGGCGGCGCAGCGCGGCGAGGTCGTACGCATCGAGGTGCGCGGGCCGTACGCCGGTGGCGACACCGTGCACGAGCCGATCGTGCGCGGGATCGTCCGGGCCCACGGCGGTGTGCTGCAGACGCATGACGTGCCGGGGATGAGCGGGAGCGCCTACGTCCTCGAGGTGCCGATCGGGGGCGGGGCCGGGGCCGTCGCCGCCCAGCCGGTGGACGAGTCCGCCGCGCTCGCCCTCGTCGAACCCGCGGATCAGACCTCCGGTGGAGGGCGGCGCAGAGCACGTCGGTCCACCACCGACGCCTTCCTCGACGGCGACGTCCCGGACGGTGCGGGCGACGGGGCCGGTGGTCCCGGAGCCGACGCGCCCGGTGGTACCGCAGCCGACGGGGCCGTGCCCACCGGGCGGCGCAGGCGCCGGGCCGGCGGGGAGCAGGCGGCCCTCCCGGCGCAGGCATCCGGTGAGGACTCCGCGTCGGGCGGCACCGGACGGCGGCGGCGCGCGGCCGAGAACGCCGGTGCGGATGGCGTCGGCAGTGCCGTCCAGGGGGTGGCCGAGGGGGCCGTGGTGACGGCCGCCGAGCATGCGGCGGGCGCCGCCGCCTCGAACACGGGGCTGGGCGGGACCGTACCGCCGCAGGGTGTGCCCGGGCCGTCCGGGCGGCGCGCCCGGCGTGAACCCGGTGAGCAGGCCGCGCTGCCGCCGGCGCTGCCCGCGGCGCGCTCCGGTGGTGAGGCCGCTGCTTCGGCCGACGCGGATCAGGGGCAGGCCCAGCAGCCGACCGGGCGTCGGCGGCGTGCGCTGGCCGCCGCCAATGAGCGGGCCGCGGCCGCGCAGGAGGCCGCCGCCGGGCCGCGTCCGGTGTTCGCGCTGCCGCCGGCCGAGGCCGATCAGACTCCGGCCCAAGCCCAAGCCCAAGCCCAGGCCCAGGCCCCGGCTCATCAGGAGGCTCCGGCCGGGCAGGGGCAGCAGGTCGCCGGTGGTCCCGGCGGTCCCGCGGGTGCTCCGGGTGTGGTGCCCCCTCCGGGGCAGGGGTCCGTGGCTCTTCCTGGAGCGGCTGTTCCCGGAGCGGCTGCTGCCGGTGCGGGTGCGGTCGGTGCGGGTGCGGTCGAGGAGGGCCGGCACGACGCCGTTCCGCACGACCAGTCCGCCGATCACACGCCGCCGCAGCCGCATCCGACCAGCGCGCCGACCGGCCGCCGACGACGGGCCGTCGCGGCACCGCAGCAGGCCGAGGCCACCGAGACGGCCGGAGCGCGGGTGCCGGGGAGCGCCGACCAGGTGGGCCCTGTGCCCCAGGGCGCCGCGCCGGCAGCCGGTCCCGTGCCTCCCGGCGCCGCGCCGGCCGCCGGTCCCGTTCCTGCGGGTTCCGGCCGGCCGGGCCGCGTACCTGCCGCATCCGTGCCCGCCGCATCCGTGCCCGCCGGTCCCGCACAGGCCGTCCCCACCGGTCCCGCGCAGGGCGTCCCCGCACAGGGCGTCCCCGCTCAGCAGGACGCCACCGGGCAGGTCCCGTCGGCGCAGGCCGGGCCGGGGCACGGCGGGCCCATTCAGGCGGGTGTGGCCGGCTCCCCCATCGCGCCAGGTGCCGCCGTGCCGCCGCAGGGCGTGCCGGTTGCCGCGCAGGGCAACACCGTGCCCCCACAGGGGAACCCCGGAATCGCCCCCCAGGTGAGCGCTCCCCAGGGCGTCGGGCCGCAGGGCGTGTCCGTCCCCGCCCAGGGCGGGCTCGGGCAGAGTGTGCGGGCCGCCCTCCCGGGGCAGGGCTTCCAGCCCCCCGCCCCGGCCCAGCCCCTGCCGCCGCAGGGCATCGCCGCACCGGGTCAGCAGCAGTCCGCCGGCCGGCCCCTCCCCGCGGAGGCCGCACCCGGGCAGGGCACCCCGCCCCAGGGCATGCCTGCTCAGGACCCGAACGCCCAAAGCGTGAACGCCCCCGGAACCCCGCCGCCGGGCGGCACCCCCGCGGCCCAGCCCTGGCCCGCCGCCGACGAGACGTCCGGGGCGGGTGCCGCGCACCCCGTGCCCCCCAACGGCACGCCACCCCGGGCCGCGCAGCAGCACACCCCCGCCCCAGGCACCCCGCTGCCGCCGGAAGGCGTGCCGCGGGCGGCTCAGCCGCTGCCCGCGGAGGCCGCGGCGCCCCCCGTCGATCCGAATTCGACGCAGGGGCGGGCGATCAGCGTGCGCACGCTGGGCCAGGGCGTGCCGTTCACCCGGCAGGCGGCCCAGGTGCAGCAGCCGCCGGCCATGCCCGCCCCGCAGTCCGTCCCGCAGTCCGTTCCGCAGCAGTCGGCGACGCCTCCCCCGCACCAGCCGGGCGGATCGGGCCGGCGCCGCAAGCTGGGCACGCCGCCCGACCCGGCGACGCGTACGGACCAGACGGCCCGCCCGGAGCAGGGGCAGTCGCGTCCGGCCGACCAGGCGCCCCGTCCGGAGCAGGGCGCGCGCCCGCATCCGGGTTCCGAGCACACGCCGCCGCCCGTCGCCGCGCAGATCCCCGCCCCGGCCACCGCACCGCCCCCGGCGCAGCCGTCCCTCGCAGGTCAGTCGCGCCTCGCGCAGCTGACCGAGGGCGGCGGGCGGTCGTACGCCATAGGCGCACCGGACGAGAACGCCGCCGAGGGGCCCGAGCCGCTGGACGGGCCCGGTGGGGCCGTCGAGGTGGCCGATCCGCCGCGGCCGCAGCCGATGGACGACGAGTTGCCGCCCGAGCCGCTGGACAACCCGCGGCGGTTGCTGGTGTGGCCGGCGCCGGACGTCAGCACCCAGCAGGCGTTGAGCGACCGCGGCTACCGGCCGGTGATCGTGCACTCACGCGAGGAGGTCGACGCGCAGATCGCGGCCTTCCCCGCCGCGCTGTTCGTCGACCCGCTGACCGGACCGATCACGCGTACGGCCTTGCAGTCGTTGCGACAGGCCGCCGTGGCCGCCGAGGTGCCCGTCCTCGTCACGGCCGGGCTCGGCCAGGCCTCGCGGGACGCGGCGTACGGCGCCGATCCCGCCGTGCTGCTGAAGGCGCTGGCACCGCGCGACAGTGAGCAGCACCCGCCGCGGGTGCTGCTGATCGAGGAGCACGCGGAGATCGCGCTGGCGCTGACGGCGACGCTGGAGCGGCGCGGGATGCAGGTCGCGCGGGCCGCGAGTGACGCGGACGCGGTGACGCTGGCGGGGCAGTTCCGGCCGAACCTGGTCGTGATGGACCTGCTGCAGGTGCAACGGCGGCAGGAGGGGTTCGCCGGGATCGTCGACTGGCTGCGGGCGAACGGGCAGCTCAACCGCACCCCGCTCGTCGTCTACACCGCCGCCGTCGACCAGGCCGACCTGCCGCGGCTGGCCTCCGGGGAAACGGTGCTGTTCCTCGCGGAGCGGTCCACCAGCAACGAGGTGCAGTCCCGGATCGTCGACCTGCTCAGCCGGATCGGGACCAACTGACAGGTCCTGCCGCCCCGGCAGGACCTGAGGGGTGTCAGCGAGGGGTTTCAGCCCGCGGACGACCGGACCTGGCGTGCCGTCAGCCGGCGCGCCGCCTCCTTCACCGACGCGCGCAGGCGGTCCCCGTCCGCTTCGCCCTCGCCGACCAGGATGCGCCGCATCTGCGGGACGACGGCGGACCAGTTGGCGAGGGCGGTCAGCAGGAACAGCAGGTCGGCCGCCGGGATGGCGTCCGTGACGACGCCCCGCTCCTGGCCGTCCCGGAGGGCTGCGACCTTGCGGGCGTAGTGCTCCTGGCGGGCGGACTCGAGGGGCAGCTCGGCACTCCCGTACTCCAGTCCCTCCCAGAAGAGCAGGCGCAGCAGCTCCGGGTGGTCGGCGTGGTAGTCCATGACGCGGTCGATCCAGCCCTCGATGTCGTCCGGGGCCACGGGGACGTCCTCGGCGACATGGAGCATCTTCTTCTCCAGGACGATCGCGAAGAGCTCCGCCTTGTTGCCGAAGTAGGCGTAGATGAGCTGCTTGTTCGCCTTCGCCTCGGCGGCGATGCGGTCGATGCGGGCGCCCGCGATGCCGTGCCGGGCGAACTCGGCGACCGCCGCCTCGAAGATCCGGGCCTTGGTGGCCTCGGGGTCCCTTGCTGCCATGGGGACGAGGGTAGCGCGCCGAGGTAACCAACTGTTTGGTTGACAGGGAAGGCGGGGCGGCTCACACTGTTCCCCCATCAGCCAACCAACCAGTTAGTTGCTAGAGCCGACTCCAAGGAGTCCCCTCCCATGCCGTCAGCGACCACCACCACCACCGCCGCCGCCGCGACCACGACCCCGGTGCGACGGTCCCGTGAGCCCGCCCCCGGGCTCTTCCTCATCCTGATCGCCGTGTGCAGCGCGGTCACCGCCGCCAACATCTACCTCGCCGCGCCGCTGCTCCCGCTCATGGCCAGGGACTTCGGCTCGGCGCCCTCGGCCATCGCCTGGATCGCCTCGGTCGCGCAGCTCGGCTATGCGGTCGGGCTGCTGTTCTTCGCCCCGCTCGGCGACAGTGCGAACCGGCGCCGGCTGGTCGCCGGACTCACGCTCGTCACCGCTCTCGCGCTCGGTGCCAGTGCGGCCGCCCCGGGCGCCGCCGCCCTCGCGGTCGCGATGTTCGTCGTCTCTGCGGCGACCGTCATCCCCCAGCTGCTCGTCCCGCTGGTCGCCGAGCGGGCTCCCGCCGAGCGGCGTGCCCGGCATGTCGCGGCGGTCATCGCGGGGCTCTTCACCGGCATCGTCGGGGCTCGGGTGCTGGGCGGACTGGCCGGGCAGGCCTTCGGCTGGCGCTGGGTGTTCGCGGGCGCGGCCGTGCTCACCCTCGCCCTGGGGCTCGCGACCGCGCTGGTCCTGCCGTCGCGGCAGCGCCGGGAAGGCCCGCTGTTCGCGGGACTCGTCGCGCTGCCGTCGGTGCTGCGGGGCTCGCCGGAGCTGTGGCGGGCGTGCGTCCGGCAGGCCGGGATGTTCGGTGCGTGGAGCGCGCTGTGGACCTCGCTGGCCCTGCTGCTGACCGGTCCGGAGTACGGGCTGTCCACCGCGACCGCCGGGCTGTTCGGCCTGTTCGGCCTGACCGCGAGTGCGGTGGCGCCGCTGGCGGGCGGACTGGTGGACCGGTTCGGGGCGGCGCGGGTCGTGCGGTCGGCGTATCTGATCGCCGCCGTGTCCGTGCCGCTGTTCTGGTGGGGCGGGCACGTGCTGGGGGCGCTGTTCGCCGCCGCGATCGCCGTGCACGCCGCGCTGGTCGCCTCCCACGTCGCCAACCAGACCCTCGCCCTGACGGCGACCTCCACCCCCGCCACGGCCAACACCGCCTACGTGGTCGCCGGTTTCGCGGGCGGCGCGACCGCTTCGGCCCTCGCGGGGGTGGCGTTCAGCCACTTCGGGTGGGGCGGGGTGTGCGCGGTCGCGGGTGTGTGGCTGGTGTCGGGGTGGGGGCTGACCTCCCGCCGCCGGTGAGGCGGTCCAGCGGCACGCGCGTGCGCGGCGTGCGGACACGGAGGAGCCCCCGGCCGCAGCCAGGGGCTCCCCAAGGGTCGGCTCGTCAGCCGAGGGACGTGACGTCCAGCTCGCCCTGGGCGTACTGCCTGCGCAGCACCTTCTTGTCGAACTTTCCTACGCTCGTCTTCGGGACCGACGCGATGACCGTCCAGCGCTCCGGGAGCTGCCACTTGGCGATGTGACCCTCGTCGGCGAGGAAGGCGCGCAGGGTCTCGAAGGTGGCGGTGGAGTTCTCCTTGAGGACGACCGTGGCCAGGGGGCGCTCGCCCCACTTCTCGTCGGGGACGGCCACGACGGCCGCCTCGGCGACGTCCGGGTGGGACATCAGCGCGTTCTCCAGCTCCACCGACGAGATCCACTCGCCGCCGGACTTGATGACGTCCTTGGCGCGGTCGGTGAGGGTGAGGAAGCCGTCGGCGGAGATGGTGCCGACGTCGCCGGTCTTGAGCCAGCCGTCCTCGCTGAACTTGTCGTCGGGGCGCAGCGGTTCGGCGTCGGGGCCGTTGTAGTAGGCGCCCGCGATCCAGGGGCCGCGCACCTCCAGCTCGCCGGCGGACTCGCCGTCCCAGGGGAGGCGTTCGCCGCCGGGGCCGGTCAGGCGGGCCTCGACGCCGGCCGGGAAGCGGCCCTGGGTGAGGCGGTAGGCGAACTCCTCCTCCGTGCCGGCCACACCGGCCGGCGGACGGGCGATCGTGCCCAGCGGGGACGTCTCCGTCATGCCCCAGGCGTGACAGACCCGCATGCCCAGCTTGTCGAAGGCCTCCATCAGCGCGGGCGGACAGGCCGAGCCGCCGATGGTGACCTGGCCGAGGGAGGAGACGTCGCGGGGGTTCGCCGTCAGCTCGGCGAGCAGGCCCTGCCAGATGGTGGGGACGGCCGCGGCGTGGGTCGGCCGCTCGCCCTCGATCATGGCGGCGAGGGGGGCCGGCTGGAGGAAGCGGTCCGGCATCAGCATGTTGACGCCGGTCATGAAGGTCGCGTGCGGCAGGCCCCAGGCGTTCACGTGGAACTGGGGGACCACGACCAGCGAGGTGTCCTCGTCGGTCAGGCCCATCGACTGGGCCATGTTGACCTGCATGGAGTGCAGGTAGATCGAGCGGTGGCTGTAGACCACGCCCTTGGGGTCGCCGGTGGTGCCGGAGGTGTAGCACATGGCGGCGGCCTGAGTCTCGTCCAGCTCGGGCCAGTCGTACGAGGTCGGCTTGCCGGCGATCAGGTCCTCGTACTCGTGAACGTGGATGCGACCGACGGCCGCGTCGGCGAGGAGGGAGCGGTCTCCGGGGCCCGTGACGACCACGTGCTCGACCGGCTTCAGGTGCGGCAGCAGCGGGGCGAGCAGGGGGAGCAGCGAACCGTTGGCGATGATCACGCGGTCGGCGGCGTGGTTGACGATCCAGGCGAGCTGCTCGGGCGGGAGGCGGAGGTTCAGGGTGTGGAGGACCGCGCCCATGGAGGGGATCGCGAAGTAGGCCTCGACATGCTCCGCGTTGTTCCAGGCGAGGGTCGCGACGCGCTCGTCGCCGGTGACGCCGAGGTCCTCCCGCAGCGCGTGGGCCAGCTGGGCCGATCGGGCGCCGATCTCCGCGAAGGAGCGGCGGTGCGGCTCGTCCTCACCGGTCCAGGTGGTCACCTGCGATGTTCCGTGGATCGTCGACCCGTGGGTCAGGATCCTCGAGATCAGCAGCGGTACGTCCTGCATCGTGCTCAGCACGGCGTCCTCCCGGGGCGACATTGCCTACGCGGTGGTAAGGGTTGCGCTGATTCTGCGCACATACCGCGCGGTATGTCACTAGGACCGGGTGATCGATCACATCACGCCATGCCGGAGGGAAAGCTCACAGCCGGGCGGGACAGCCCTTCACCGGCACATTCACCGGCACATTCACGGGCACCTTCACTGGCGGACGAGCCCCAGCTCAGCGTCTTCGCGGAGCTTGCCGAGCGCCCGGGAGACGGCCGACTTCACCGTACCCACCGAAACGCCGAGCACCTCGGCCGTCTGCACTTCGCTGAGGTCCTCGTAGTACCTGAGGACCACCATCGCCCGCTGCCGGGCGGGCAGCCGCATGATCGCCCGCCACATCGCGTCACGCAGTGCCTGCTGCTCGGCCGGGTCGTCACCGCCCGGAACCGGGTCCGGCTCGGGCAGCTCCTCGCAGGCGAACTCGTCGACCTTGCGCTTGCGCCACTGCGACGTCCGGGTGTTCAGCAGGGCCCGACGCACATAGCCGTCGAGGGCACGGTGGTCCTCGATGCGCTCCCAGGCGACGTACGTCTTGGCGAGGGCGGTCTGCAGCAGGTCCTCCGCGTCGCTCGGGTTGCCGGTGAGCGAGCGGGCGGTACGCAGCAGCACCGGCTGGCGGGCCCTGACGTACGACGAGAACGACGGGTACGGAAGGGTCTGCGCCGCTGGTCCGGCCGCCTTCGAAGCGCTCGTGCAGACGAGTGTGGTCATGGCTCAACGCTATGAGCGGGAGCACCGCGAGCGGATCGGCCGCAGGTCCCGAAGCGGGGTCCCCCTCAGGTTGTAGGGGTAGGGCCCGCCGCACCTCCTACAGGTGGAGCCCCGGCCCCGGGGTACTGCGGGTTCACCCCTGCGGGTTCACCCCTGCGGGTCGGCGGTGAGGACGAGTCCCGACGTGGGTACGCCCGTCCCCGCCGTCACCAGGACCCGCTCCGCTCCGGGCACCTGATTCGCCGCGGTGCCCCTGATCTGCCGGACGGCCTCCGCGATGCCGTTCATGCCGTGCAGGTACGCCTCCCCCAGCTGCCCGCCGTGCGTGTTGAGGGGCAGGTGCTCCTCGGCCACGAAGTCCGCCGCCTCGCCGGGGCCGCAGAAGCCGAACTCCTCCAGCTGCGTCAGCACGAACGGCGTGAAGTGGTCGTAGAGGATGCCCACGTCGATGTCGGCCGGCGCGAGCCCCGAGGTCCGCCACAGCTGCCGGGCCACGACCGCCGCCTCGGGCAGGCCGGTCAGGTCGTCGCGGTAGAAGCTCGTCATCTGCTCCTGGGCGCGTCCGGCGCCCTGGGCCGCCGCGGCGATCACGGCGGGCGTGTGGGGCAGGTCGCGGGCCCGTTCGACGGAGGTGACGACGAGGGCCTGGCCGCCGTCCGTCTCCAGGCAGCAGTCCAGCAGCCGCAGCGGTTCGACGATCCAGCGCGAGGCGGCGTGGTCGGCCAGGGTGATGGGGCGGCCGTGGAACTGGGCCGCCGGGTTGGTCGCCGCGTACTTCCGGTCGACGACCGCCACATGCCCGAACGCCTCCGGGGTCAGCCCGTAGGTGTGCAGGTAGCGCTGGGCGGCCATCGCCACCCAGGACGCCGGGGTGAGCAGTCCGAACGGCAGCGACCAGCCGAGGGCCGCACCCTCCGCCGAGGGTTCCCGGTGCCGCACTCCGGAGCCGAAGCGGCGGCCCGAACGCTCGTTGAACGCCCGGTAGCAGACGACCACGTCGGCCACGCCCGCGGCGATCGCCAGGGCGGCCTGCTGGACGGTGGCGCAGGCCGCGCCGCCGCCGTAGTGGATCCGGGAGAAGAAGGAGAGCTCCCCGATGCCCGCCGCCTGGGCGACGGTGATCTCGGGGCTGGTGTCCATGGTGAAGGTGACCATTCCGTCGACGTCGGCCGGAGTCAGCCCGGCGTCCGCGAGGGCCGCCCGCACCGCCTCGACGGCGAGGCGCAGTTCGCTGCGGCCCGAGTCCTTGGAGAACTCGGTGGCTCCCACACCGACGACGGCCGCGCGCCCGGCGAGTCCGTCCCGCCCCGCGAGGCTCATGCCGGGACCCTCACCGTCACGGTGCCGGTGACGTGCGCGCCGAGGCCGTTCGCGCCGACGACCCGGACGGTCGCCGTGTCACCGTCGACCTCCTCGACCGTGCCGGTCAGCACCATCGTGTCGCCGGGGTGATTGGGCGCGCCGAGCCGGATGGCGACCCGGCGCAGCTCCGCCCGCGGGCCGAAGTGGTCGGTGATGTAGCGGCCGACCAGGCCGTTGGTCGTCAGGATGTTCATGAAGATGTCGGGGGAGCCCTTCTGCCGCGCCAGGTCCGGGTCGTGGTGGACGTCCTGGTAGTCGCGGGAGGCGATCGCCCCGGCGACGATCAGGGTGCGGGTGACCGGGATCTCCAGCGGCGGGAGCCGGTCGCCGGCCTTCACGGCGTCACCCCCTGGAAGACGGGCAGCACCAGTTCGTCGTCGTAGCGCCGGAACTCCAGCCGCACCGGCATGCCGATCCGCACCTTGTCGTACGGCACGCCCACCACGTTGCTGACGATCCGCACCCCCTCGGCGAGTTCGATCAGCCCGACCGCGTAGGGCGGTTCGAAGGCCGGGAAGGGCGGGTGATGCATGACGACGTAGGAGTAGACCGTGCCCTCGCCGCTCGCCTCGACGGTGTCCCAGTCGAGGGAGCCGCAGGTGGTGCAGCCCGGCAGCCAGGGGAAGCGCAGGGTGGCGCAGGCGGTGCAGCGCTGGATGAGGAGCGCGTGGCGGGCCACGCCCTCCCAGAAGCCGGCGTTGTCGCGGTTGACGACGGGGCGGGGGCGGCGTTCGGCCGGCTTCGAAGGCCGGTGTGCGGGGGCGTACTTGAGGATGCGGAAGCGGTGGGTGCCGGCCGGCTCGCCGCCCGCCCGGATGTCCGTGCGGGTGGTGATGAAGTAACCCGCCCCGAGTTTCGTGGTCTTGCGGCCGGACACCGACTCGATCACCGAGTCGAACGTGATCTCGTCGCCCGGGCGCAGCGGGCGCAGGTACTCCTGTTCGCAGTCGGTGGCGACGACCGCGTGGTGGCCCGACTCGTCGAGCAGGGTGAGGAGTTCGTCGTAGGCGGCCGTGCGTTCCGGGCGGCGGGTGAGGCCGGCCATGGTCCACGCCTGGAGCATGGTGGGTGGAGCGATGGCGTCCGGTCCCGCGTACGCGGGGCTGGTGTCGCCCATGGCTTCGCACCAGTGCCTGATCATCGGCTCGTTGACCGGGTCGCGGCCGACCCCGGTGGCGGCGGCCGGCCGGCCTTCGTAGGCCTTCAGGCGCGCCTCGAACTCCTCGTGGACATCCGGCTCACCACTCACGGTTTCTGACTGTCCGTCAGATGCGGTGGCCCGTCAAGACCCCGCAGACGCGAAAACGCCTGCGCGGCGGTACCGGAGCACCGCCGCTCAGACGCTTGTCACCCCATGAAGCACACCCCCACGGCACCCGGGCCGATGCCGCCGCACCGGCCCGGTCAGCTCACCACCACAGCGGGGAGAAGCTGATGGCGGTGTTGGCGTTGCCCTGGTTGACGGCCGTGAACTCCGAGCCGTTGACCTGCGCGGTGTTGCTCTGGTTCGAGGCGCCGTCACCGACGGCCTGCTGCTGGGTGGTGGCCGCGGTGCCGAAGTTGTCGCCGACGACGCCGCCGCCGAGATTGCCCTGCTCCGCCTCCGTGACGGACGCGATGGATCCGTTGTCCGCGAAGGCGCCGTTGTCCGCCGTCGCGACGCCGGTGAAGAGGGCGGCCGCGAGCGGAAGGGCGGAGGCGGCCGCGATGACGCGGGCGGTACGGATGCTTGCCATGTTTCTTGTCCCTCCAGGACTGATCGAACCGAGGACGCATCGGCTTCTGATCGCCTGATGCGTGAACCACTGCTGTCACCAGGGAAGTTGGCCGGCCGCCCCGGTGCGGTGCTCGACGTCGCGAGTCCAGAGTTGCCCACCGAATCCCCGGCGAACCACACCGGAAGCCGCTATTCGCACGTAAGCGTGAGGACAAGTCGATAAACCCCAATGCGTCACTTCCGTACCGGACGGGAGTGAAAGGGGGCGTTCGAACCCGGGTACCGCAAGGGACGAAGCGTTCCAGCGCTTCCCAGGCCACCGCCCCACCCCGGCGCGTCGCACCCGCTCCCTCTTTCCTTTTTCGAACGTACGTACGAAACTAGAGTCATGGCCACCACCGACCGGCAGGCCACGACGCTGGCCCTCGCACACGCCCTGTCAGCCGCCGAACGCGGACTGGCCGTCATCCCCCTGTCCCGCTCCAAGCTCCCCGCACTGCGCTCCCCGCACCGCGACGACCCCGCCCCCTCCCCCTGCCACGGCGCGTGCGGCCGGCTCGGGCACGGGGTCTACGACGCCTCCAGCGACCCGGACCGCATCCGCGAGCTGTTCGCCGCCGCGCCCTGGGCGACCGGCTACGGCATCGCCTGCGGGCTGCCCCCGCACCATCTGATCGGCGTCGACCTGGACGTGAAGACCGGCACGGACTCCTCGGCCGCCCTGCGCGAGCTGGCGCTGCGGCACCTGTTCACGATTCCGCCGACCGTGGTCGTCGTGACCCCCTCCGGCGGGCGGCACCTGTGGCTGAGCGGCCCGCCCGAGGTGGTCGTCCCCAACTCGGCGGGCCGACTCGCCCCCGGCATCGACATCCGGGGCGCGGGCGGCTACCTGGTCGGCCCGGGCTCCCGCACGGGCCAGGGTGTGTACACCGCCGCCCCCGGCACCGCGCACCTCGCCCCCGCCCCCTGCCCCCGCTCCCTGCTGCGGCTGCTGCTCCCGCCTCCCCGCGCCCACCACCCGGTGCCCACGGCGGCCGGCGGGCACGGCCAGGGCCTGGTCCAGTTCGTCCTGGCCGCGCACGAGGGCCAGCGCAACACCCGCCTGTTCTGGGCGGCCTGCCGCGCCTACGAGGACGGCATCGGCCCGGCGCTCGTGACCCCCCTGGTCGACGCGGCTCTGCACACCGGCCTGTCCGAGCGGGAGGCCCGGACGACGATCAACTCGGCGGCACGGATGACCGGACACCGGCCGTGAGCAAGGCCCCGCCGATCACCACCACCGGAAGACCTCGATGCACCACCACGCACCATCGCCGGCCCCCGCGCCCCAGCACGCGAGAACACCGGCCCTGGCTCTGGCCCGCCTGGTCCTGGCCTCCGGCCGCCACGTGGACCTCGCCGAGCTGCGCTTCTCCTCGACCTACGGCGACCTCCAGGACGGTTACCCCTGCAAGCCGCTGAACGACCTGCGGATCCAGGACCTCCTGCGGGCCGCCGAGCGGTCCCGCCCGGGCACACCGGTGCACCTCGTCCCGCCCCGGCGCGAGTACCCCGACCAGTACGCGGGCGGCCTCGGGCCGGTCGAGGTGCTGCCCGCCGTGGCCTGCCTCGGCACGTTCCACTCCGCGGCCCTGGACCCGGCCCGCGACCCGGTCGCCTACCGCTCGCGCCTGACCGTCGTCTGGTTCCAGTCCACGCCGCGCCTGCCCTCGGACTGCGACGCCGAGCCCGCGCTGCGCGACCTCGACTGGCCCGTTCTGGCCCGGGACGCCCCGGCGCGTACGTAGGGTCGTCCGATGAGCGCCTCCCGTACGGAACTGCTGCGCGGGCAGTTCGAGTTGACCTGGTCGCTGTTCGACTACCACCTGGAGCGGCTGGAGCCGGCGGACTTCCTGTGGGAGCCGGTGGCGTACTGCTGGACGATGCGCCGGGGGCCCGACGGCACCTGGGTCCCGGACTGGGCGGACACCGAACCCGACCCGGTGCCCGTCCCCACCCTCGGCTGGGTGAGCTGGCACCTCGGATGGTGGTGGAGCGTCACCCTCGACCACGCCCGGGGCCGCCCGCCCCGCGACCGCGAGGACATCGTCTGGCCCGGCGAGGGCGCCCCCACGGTGGAGTGGCTGCGCGGCCTGCGCACCGAGTGGCTCAAGGTCCTGGACGACCTCACCGACCCGGACCTGGACGCCGCGGCCTCGTTCCCCTCGCCGGACGACCCCGAGCACACCGTCGCCCACATGCTGGCCTGGGTGAACGCGGAGCTGATGAAGAACGTGGCCGAGATCGGCCAACTGCGGCTGCTGCGGGCGGCGTCCGCACAGGGTGAGGCGCGGTGAACGCGTTCGGCCCGGTCGGGTCCCGTCTCCCGGGGCGCGACCGCCCCGCGCGTGGCATCGTGGGGGCATGAGCATCGTCGTCCGGCCGGCCGGGGACTTCGAGGACGTCCGTGCCGTGCTCGGGCCGAAGTCCCCCGGGGTGAACGTCTGCTGGTGCCTGAGCTACCGGATCCCCTCCCGGCTCAACAACGAACTGCGCGGCCCGGCCCGCGGCGAGTACGTCGCCGAACTGTGCCGCGCGGAGCCACCCCCGGGCGTGCTCGCCTACGACGGTGACGAACCGGTCGGCTGGGCCGCCGTCGCCCCGCGTGCGGACACCTCGTTCGCCCGCAACCGCAAGATCCCGCACGTCGACGACCTGCCGGTGTGGTCGCTCTGGTGCGTCCGGGTCCGCCCCGGCCACCGCAAGCAGGGCATCTCGCACGCCCTCATCGCCGGCGCCGTCGAGTTCGCCCGGGACCGGGGCGCACCGGTGATCGAGGCGTATCCCCTGGACAACGGCGACGCCAAGGTCGACCTGACGATGGCCTACGCGGGTCTGCGGAAGAACTTCGAGCGCGCCGGCTTCGTCCACGCGGCGGACACGACCTCGGTCCTGGCCGGTCATCCCCGGATCCTGATGCGGCTCGACCTGCGCTGAGAGATGCGCCTCGAACGGTGCTGAACAGGGGGCTGAACAGAGCACTGAAAAGGGCGCTGAAAAGGGCACTGAAAAGGGCACTGAAAAAGGCTCGACCGCTGGCGACGGGGGATGCACCAGCGGTCGAGCTATGGCCAAGGGTAACAAGCGCTTGCCCACCACGAGCCGACTGGCCGTCACGAAGCCCAGGTTGTGACTCGTCTCACGCAACTGTCGTGCCGGCCGGGCCCGTTGGGCGGGACGGTCTCGTCAGCCGTCGCACGGCGGATCGTAGGAGAGCCGGGGCAGGTACTCCCGCCAGGTGTCCTGCGTCAGGACGCCCCGGGTCATCGAGCAGATGCGGCGCACGGCCGTGTCGACGTCGAGATCCCAGAGCCGGATGGTGTCCGCCCCGCTCGACACCCCCAGCATGTGGCTGTTCGGGCTGAACGCCAGGAAGGTGCCGGTCTTGGAGTTGGGGCTCATCGACTGGCCGATCGCGGTGGCGTGTGAGGGGTCGGAGACGTTCCACAGCCGCACGGTGCTGTCGTTGCCGCCGCTGGCCAGGGTGCGGCCGTCCCGGCTGAACGTCAGTGACACGACCGCCTCCGTGTGGCCCGTGAGCCGCGCCTGCTGGGAGGCCTCGGCAGGCTCCGAGATGTCCCAGAGACGGACCGAGTTGTCGTCACCGGCGCTGGCCAGGGTGCGGCCGTCGCGGCTGAAGGCGAGCGCGTTGACCGCTCCGAGGTGGCCCCGCAGCGGCTTTCCGATCAGGGTCACCCGGCCGGGGGCGGTCACGTTCCACAGCCGGATCGTGCCGTCCGCGCTGCCGCTGGCGAGCGTCCGGCCGTCCGGGCTGAACACGAGATGGTTGACATAGCCCTTGTGGCCGGTGAGGGGCTTGCCGAGCGGGCGCGGGCGGGCCGGGTCGCCCACGTTCCACAGCTGGATGGTGCGGTCGTCGTAGGCGGTGGCCAGGACCTGCCCGTCCGGGCTGAAGGCCAGCGGGTCGGCGTACCGGATGTGCAGGGGGGCGGGAGAGCCGTGGCGGACCGGGTGTTCGGGGTCGCGGACGTTCCACAGCTCGACCAGCCGGTCGCCCGTCACGACCGCGAGGGTGCGGCCGTCCGGGGAGAACTCCAGGGAGCGCACGTCGCCCTCGCCCGGGCGGAACGGCTCGCCCAGCCGCACCGGCCTGCCGGGCCTGCGTACGTCCCACAGCCGGATCCGCCCGTCCCGCGCCGCCGTCGCGAGTAACCGCCCGTCCGGCCGGAACACTCCGGTCCGGCCGGTCATGTCCGACGTCGGCAGCGACCACAGGCGGACCTTGTTGTCCCCTGCCCCGGTGGCGAGGGTCCGCCCGTCGGGGCTGAAGCCCAGCGCGTACATCTCGCCGCTGCTGCCCGCGAGGGGCCCGCCGACCTGCGACGGGTACTCCGGGTCGCTGACCTTCCACAGGCTCGCGGTGCTGTCCGCGCTGGCCGCGGCGAGCATGTTCCCGTCGGGACTGAAGGCCACCGACCAGACCGGCCCGGTGTGACCGGTCAGCGGCGCGCCGATCGCGGCCGGGCGGCCGGGACCGGCCATGTCCCACAGTTGTACGGTGCTGTCCGCGCTGCCGCTGGCGAGGGTGCGGCCGTCGGGGCTGAAGGCCACGGAGTGCACGGTGGCCGTGTGCCCGGTCAGCGGCGTCCCGGCGGGCTGCGGGCGCGCGGGGTCGGAGACGTCCCACAGCCGGATCGTGCCGTCGTCGCCCCCCGCGGCCAGCGTCCGCCCGTCCGGACCGAACGCCACCGAGCGCACGGCGGCCGTGTGCCCGGTCAGGGGCTCGCCCAGGGCCCGCGGCCGGCGCGGGTCGGCCGTGTTCCACAACCGGACGGTGTGGTCGTCGCCCGCGGAGGCCAGCGTGCGCCCGTCCGGGCTGAAGGCGATCAGGTAGATCGTGCCGTCGTGTCCGGTCAGGGGCTTGCCGAGCGACTTCGGCTGCCCGGGGTCGGACACGTCCCACAGCCGGATCGTGCCGTCGTCGGAAGCGCTGGCGAGCGTCCGGCCGTCCGGGCTGAAGACGGCGCTGCTCACCCAGCTCGTGTGCCCGGTCAGGGGCTTGCCCAGCGGCCTCGGGCGCTTGCGGTCGGCGACGTCCCACAGCCGCACGGTCCGGTCGTAGCTGGCGGTGGCCAGGATCCGTCCGTTCGGGCTGAAGGTCGTGAGGTAGACGGCGCCCGTGTGGCCGCTGAGGGGAGTGGAGAGCGGTGCGTTCACGATGGAGATCAGGCGGCTGTTCGCGCCCTTGTCGTCCGGCCGCAGACCGTGCGCCACCAGGTCGAGCTGCGCGGACAGCGATGGATCGGTGTCCTGCATCCGGTCGGACTGCGCGAGCACCTGCTCGAAGACGGCCTCGTCCCGCTGCTTCCAGGCGACGACGGCCGCCCCGACGGCCACCATCGCCAGGACGACGAGCGTCGCCACCGCGCCCCGGCTGATCCAGGTGATCCGCCTGCGCAGCCGCACCGACGCGGCCAGGAACTCCACGGCGCTGCGGGTCAGGAACGTGTCCCCGGCGGACCTCGCCCAGCCGTGGGCCTGCTCCAGCCGGGAGCCCCGGTAGAGCAGCGAGGCGTCGCGGTTCGACTCCTCCCAGGCCCGGCCGTCCTCCTCCAGGCGCTGGCGCAGCAGATTGCCCTGCCGGTCCTCGTCGATCCAGTCGCGCAGGCGCGGCCAGGCGTGCAGCAGCGCCTCGTGGGTGATCTCCACGGTCTCCGCGTCGAGCGTCACGAGCCGGGCGCGGACCAGCGCTTCGAGGGACTCCTCGGTCTTGCCCGGGTCGGTCGACTCCTCGGCCAGCTGACGCCGGGTCCCGCGGCGGCGCGTGGCCTGGGTGTCCTCGCCCAGCCGGACCAGGCGGAGCAGGAGCAGCCGGGCCGCGGAGCGCGCGGCCGGGTCGAGGCCGGTCCAGGCCCGTTCGGCGGTCGCCGCGACCGCGCCCTGGATGCCACCGGCCGCGCGGTAGCCGGCCAGGGTGAGCCGGCCCGCCTTCCGGCGCTGCCAGGTGGCGAGCAGGGCGTGCGAGAGCAGCGGCAGCACGCCTGCGTCGTGCGCCCCGCGCGGGCCATCGGTGCTGACCTCCCGGACGATCAGCTCCGCGAGCCCCGGTTCCAGCTCCAGGCCGACGGCCTTCGCCGGGCCGGTCACCGCCTCGCGCAGTTCCGTGGTGGTCAGCGGCCCGAGCACCATGTGCCGGTGCTGGAGCGCGTCGGCCAGCTCGGGGTACCGCAGGCAGCGGTCGTAGAAGTCGGCGCGTATGCCCAGCACCACGATCGCCGGGGCCGGTTCGCCGGGGCCGGCGGGCGAGCAGGCGGCGTGCAGGACCTCGACGAAGGCACGCCGGTCCGCCTCGTCGGGACAGAGGGTGAACGTCTCCTCGAACTGATCCACGATGACGACCGGCCGGGCTCCGGAGGGATCCACGCGTCGGGCCCAGGCGGAGACGGCGACGCGGACGGCTTCGGGGGAGGGGGAGTCGGGCGGGGCGGTGGAGGAGCGCGGGGCGGTGGAGGGGGGTGGGACGGTGGTGAAGGGCCGATCGTCGGCGACGGGCGGGGTGGCGGGTTCCGGGGCGGTCGGGTGCCCGGGCTGCCGCGGGGCGGGGTCGTCCGCGGGGGAGGGCCCCGGGCGCTCCGTGGGGGAAGGCCCGGGCCGCTCCGCGAGGGAGGCCTCGGAAGAACCGGGCCGCTCCGCGAGGGCGGCCTCGGATCCCGCTGCCTCGGGCCGCGCCGGGGCTTTCCCGGGCGGGATCGAGGCCGAGACGACGGCCGCCAGCTCGGGGATGCACCGGCTCAGTTCCGCCAGCGGGTCGCCGCCCGGTACGAGCTGCACGACCTCTCGCGCCCGCCCGCTCCCGTCGGCGTTCCCGTCGCCGTCGCCGTCGCCGTCGCCGTCGTCACCGCCCAGCGCGCCGTCCCGCAGGGCGGGCACCAGACCGGCGTTCAGGAGCGAGGACTTCCCCGCCCCCGACGCGCCCACGAGCATGACCAGCCCGCCGGCCTCCGCGACGGCCCCGAGCTGGGTGACGAGCGCGTCGGTGCTCCGCTCCCGGCCGAAGAACCACCGGGCGTCCTCGCGTCGGTAGGAGGCCAGCCCCCGGTACGGGCACACCCCGCCGGGCGCGGACGCGGTCTCGTCCGCGGGCCGCTGACCGTCCTCGGCGGCGGACGCGGACCCCGAGGGACGCTCGCCGACCGGGTCGGCCACCGCGCTTTCCCACAGCCGCTGCCACTGGCCGAGGTCGTACAGACCGGGAGAGACCGGAGTCGGCCGCGAGCGCCGCGCGTCGGGAATCAGCACGTGCAGCACCGCCGCCAGGGCGGGGAACTGGGCGGGTACGTTCCGGGCCCGCCGCCAGTCGCTGATGCGCTGGGCGGACACCCGCACGGGCCGACCGCGTTCGTCGACGCGCTGAAGCCGGACGACCGCCTCGGACACCCGCTTGAGGGGAGGGTTGCCGGCTTCCTTGTACAGCAGTGCGAGGCGTTCCGCGAAGGCGGTGCGTGCCCCCGAGTCGGAACTCAAGGTCTCAGCTCCTTACTTCCACGCCTGGACGTCCGGACCGGAAAACTCACTCTATATGGCTGACCTGCGGCAATACCGTCCGCCAGGTGCCGGAACCTCCTCCTCCATGGCCGGAAATGGCAGGATCCGAACGCAGCAGAGCACCCATCCGGTCAGCATCCGTCCGAGTCGGACGACGGCAGCTCCACCGTTCGGTACCGGTCCCCACGAGGGGAGGGACCGGTGCCGGACGACGTGGTGAGCCTCCCCGACGGACCCCGCCCAGCAACCCCGTCGGACATCACCCCGTACCCCCGCCGGACCGTGTACGCACACCCGGCGAACCCACTCGACCGACCCTGGATAACTGACGACCCGTCAGCTATGGTCACCCTGCCGTACCGCTTCCGGAGCGATGTACAGGGGTGAGCGCAGTGGAGTCACGTCCCGAGAGCCCACGACCGCAGGGTGCTCCGCGCTGGGTCGCGATGTTCTACCGTCCGGCCACGGGCTCCTGGCGGACGGCCGCGCAGTCGCCCCACCGCACCCCCGTGCTGTACGCCCTCGGCGAGATGACCCAGACCCTGCGCGCACGGGGCGACGAGGTGACGATCGCCCTGTGGGGACCGAGGGACGGCGCATGGCACCGCTTCGACACCCCGCGGCGCCGGACCACCACTTCTCAGCCCATTCCCGAGCTGATTCCCGAGCCCGGCCCCGAGCGCTCCCCCGGCGAACCGGCCAAGCTGGCGGAACGGATGACCGGCCGCCGCCACCAGGCCCTCATGGCCGGCCTGACCAAGGCGGGCCTCTACGACCTCTCCCCCGAGGACGACACGACCGTCCAGGCCCTGGTCGAACGACTCGACGAGGCCGCCGTACGACGGGTCGCCCACTGGCTGGCGACCGCCGGAGGTACGCGGTAACCGGCCCGGTTCAGCCCGCCTCCCACTGGGCAGTCAACTCCCGACGGCCATGGGGTTCCTGGTCCCGATGCCGTCAGGAGGGGGACAAAGGGGCATGAAGGTCTTCGTGGACCGCGACCTCTGCTACGGCTCCGCCGAGTGCGCCCACCGGGCCCCGGCGGTCTTCGACTTCGTCGACGGCTTCGGCGTCGTCCGCCCGGGCCGCGAGGAGCCGGGCGAGGATCCGTCGATCCTGGAGGCGGTCGAGAAGTGCCCGAGCCAGGCGATCAGCATCACCCAGGCACCGCCGCCGGCACCGGAGCGGCCATAGCGAGAACGGATGCCGACACCGAGCCTGCTCGCGGTCTTCGCCCATCCCGACGACGAGTCCCTGTCGGCGGGCGGTGTCCTCGCCCGCCACGCGTCCAAGGGTGCGCGCACGGCGGTCGTCACGGCGACCTGGTCGGCGGACACCCAGCGCGCCGCGGACTGGCCGAGGCGCTCCACATCCTGGGCGCGGGGAGCCGCGCCCAGGCCTCGTCGCCGCCCTCCCCGCGCCCGAACGGGAACGGCTGCTGGGCACGGAGTACTACACCCGCCACGACCTGACACCGACGGCCGCGGCGCAGACCGAGTTGCTCTCATAGAGCGGCCGAGGTACTCCACCGAAGTCGGGACAGCGCCCTGGCCCTGGCCTCCACGACAGCCATCCGTACCTCGCGCTCGGCCCGGTCCACATGGGCCGCCTGGCCGGTCACCTGTCCCTCCCACTTCCGGTACAGCAGGCCCACCTCCCCCGAGAACCAGCCCCGGCTCACCGCGTTCAGCGCCAGCAACAGCCCCGTGTCCTCCGAGGCGGGCAGCGCCATCCAGCCGCCCAGGGCGAGCAGCAACTCCCGGCGCACGAACAGCGAGGCGGGATGCACCTGCGCGAGGAAGCCGTTCGCCTTCCAGTGCGCGAGCACCGCCCCGCGCTCGATCGGCCCCTGGTCAGGATCGCCCGGGAACCCGACGGTCGACCCGTCGGGCAGGAGGTCGAGCACCCGGGACGTGGCCCACCCGAGGTCCGGGTCCCCTTCCAGCACGGCGAGGTCCCGCGCGAGCGCGCCCGGCGCCAACTGGTCGTCGGCGTCGAGGACCTTCACGTACGCCCCGCCCCCGTGGGCCAGCGCCATGGTCCTCGCGACACCGGGCCCCCCGGCCCGCCCCTGCCGGAACGTCACGCGAGCGTCCCTCGGCACGTACGGCCCGACGTCCTCGCTCTCCCCGTCCTCCTGCACGACCCAGTGCCACTCCCAGCCCTCGGGAAGCCGCTGCGCGCACAACGACGCGTAGGCCTCCGGCAGGAACCGGGCATGGGGGCCGTGCACAGCGGTGACGACGACGATCCGCCGACTCCGACTCACGACGACGCTCACCCACCCTTCTCCGACCGGCACGCCCTGGTGATCGTAGTGCTCAGTACGTGCCCGGCCGCCCCGCGCCAGCCCCCCTCGCCTCGTCCTGGGCTTCCCGCCCGGCGAGGGTGATCATCACGGCGGCCCGGGCCTTGGTGTTGGTCATGGCACTCGTGGCGTCGTTGGGGTTCACGCCGGAAGACGACGCAGGGCGCCCGGCCGTTGCCCCACGCACAAGGGGCGCCTCTCGGCGAGAGGCGCCCCTTGCGTACTGCCACATCTATGACCTGCGCGGAGGCGGTGGGATTTGAACCCACGGTGACATCGCTGCCACGACGGTTTTCAAGACCGCGAGTTTGACTCACGCCGTACGCCGCTTGACCTGGTTATTCGTCCTGCCCGGTCTCACTTGGTGCCTCAGACTGGCCGCAGGTTGGCCACGAGGCACTCGGACGCGTCCGCGGAACTGGGTGGGTTTACGGTTCGCCCGCCGGGCCACCGCCGGAGGTCCCGCCCCGCCGCAGCATCTGAATCAACGGGACGAGCACAGCTACGACTCCGGCGGAAGTACCAAGCGGGGCCGCAAGCCGCGGGAAAACCAAGACCAAGGCAACTACCGTGATCCCGACGGCAGCGACTCCGATCACCAGCAGGCCCTGCCCGCGGGCCCCCTCAGAGCGCTTCGGCCCATCCCCCTTGCGGCTGACGCCGACCTGAGAATGCGGCGACTCCGGGTTCGTGGGTACGGTCATGACTAGACCTTTCTCAGCTAGGGACAAGGTCGGGGCGGCTCCCGTGCCAGCGGGGGCCGCCTTTTTCTGCGACCACGCCACCCGTTAGCGGGCAATGGTGACAGTCCTGCGACCAGCCGCCAATCTGGTTATCCACAAGGCCTGTGGATAACCAGTCAATAACTGTGCGTAAACCCGGGTTATCTGTGCACGACCCGGTGGACAAGCCTGCGAACAAGTCACAGAAGCGTCCACACAGCTGCCTCTGAGCTGGGAAAACGCGATCTACACACTGTGGAGAAGAAAAACTTCCCAGAGTGACGGTCACTACTGGCTGTAAACGCGGAAGTCCTTATTCCGCGCTTACAGCTACCCGTGTAGATCTCGAAGAAAGGGGCGAATCTTAGTGCCTGGGTCTGACAATCAGTTCTCATGCCTCACGATGGACTCCGCGCGAGGCAATGGTTCGGGATAGCCATGGAGACGGGCCAAGACGGGGCCTTTCACGGCTGGCCAGCGCGTTGACCCCTCTGAGCTGGCACCTCGGAGCGGGTGGCTTCGCCTCCATCCGGTTCCCGGTTGGGAGAGACAAGCAAAGGGTTCTCTGGCATGACCAGCTCGCCAACCGGCCGTTGCGCCAACCATCCCGACCGCCGGTGTGACGGCTCCTCCGTGCGCACGTGCCTGAAGCGCAGACGTTCGTAGTAGGCGTGCAACTGCGTATTCGTGCGCCAGGTGTCGATGCGCACCCAGGTGCGACCTTCCAGTGCTGCCAGGCGGCACATCCAGTCAATAACCCGCGTGCCGAGGTGCCGCCCGGATGCTTCGCGCGCAACGATCAGCTTGTACAGGTACAGGGCTGATTCAGGGCGGTCCGCGTCCGTCCAGAAGTCGCGGTCGACGGGGCCGCGACTCACCGTTGCGAGCACTTGGTCGTGCTCATCAACGACGACCCAAGCGCGCCCCTCATCTATGCTGGCCCGCCACTTCGTGATGGCCTTTTCGCCGGTCTCAGGATCGCTCCACTGGTCCGTGCCCTTGGTTCGGAGCCACTCCTCTGCCTCTGTTCGGAGAGCCAAGAGGGCGGGTACGTCCTCCGCCGCTGCGGGGCGGAGGTACTCAGTCGGTGCTGACTTCATAGAGGATCTTGTGCCTGTCTCCGGGGAGGATGGTGACCATGCAGCGGAGGGGACGGCCGTCCGCGTCATAGCCGGTTCGGGTGTGCTCTGCAATTGGTGTGGCCGCAGGAAGGGCGAGTAGTTCTGCCTCCTGGCGAGTCGGCATGCGGACGGAGATCTCGTCCCTGTACTTGGCCTGCACGAGCCCAACGGAGGCCAGTACGCCGCCGGGTGCGGAGACGTCGCGCGGCTCCATCAAGGGCGTGCCGGTCACGAGCTCTTGAGGGAAGTACGAGTCGGCGAGGGCGTAAGGCCGGTTGTCTATGTACCGGACACGCTTACGCGCCACGGCCAGGCCGTCTGCGGGGAGTTCGAGGCATTCGCGGACGTGGGGCGGCGGCTCCACGATCGACACTGTGATGTCCTGGCGGGGGGCGTTCCCGTTCTCCGAAATCGCACTGGCCCACTGGTCGCCGGCGGTCTGCCCTTCCACCGCTGTGGCGTGGCGACTCCGGCTCTCCAGCGTCGTCCAATTCCATACGACCGGCGGGTAGTCCTCGCGAACGTACTTCCCTTGCCCCTGTCCGGTGACTACGAGTCCTTCCTCGATCAGGAGGCGGACGCCGGCGCGGATGGTCTCGCGGCTGTAGCCGTACTGGCCCATCATCTTGGATTCGCTGGGGAGTGCCTCACCGCCCCCCAGTTGCCCGGACTGGATCTGTTGGCGCAGGTCAGAGGCGATTTCCTGAGCCTTTGTCATACCGCGTCGCACCGGTGATGCATCTCCTCTACTCCGACTCCTCCGTACAAGTTAGACCAGGGGGCTTGACTCTCCAAGCGCGACTCGTGCAATCTCTTGCCCAACGGCACTCCTCCAGACAAGGCGGACGGGGTGTCACGTACGGTTCGCCCGTACAGGCTGCGCCGGAGGAAAGCCCTGCGAGGGGTCAGTACGAAGGGAGCGGCGATTGATTGAAAAGTGAACAGTGATCGTGCGGGGCCGACGCGGGAGCGGCGGTCGCGGTAGGCGTCTAGGGCGAGGGCCCGGGGGCGAACCGCCATGACGAACGCCGCTCTCCCCCTATGTGCTTGGCAGGCGCCACCCGGATCGGGTGTGGGGAGGTGCAGCGGGGCCCCAATGCACGTGGCGGATATGAGAAGACCGCCCCCGCGACGACCGGGTGACGTCGTCGGCGGCACGCCACCCTGCACCGTTTCGTGCAGGCCGCCCTGCTGGCGTCAGAGCAGTGACGATGACGCGCCCGACATCCCGGCTCGGGATCGGTACTCCGTGGCAACGGTGCACCGGTGAAGCCAGGTCCCATCTTTCCCGCTCGCAGCGTCAATCGCTGCGGCCGGTTGCCTCCGCTGCTCGTCTCGTACGAGCAGCGCTGAGGGGAGCCGGATATTCCGACTTCAACGGCGCGCACCCCCCGGAGTTGCAGCTCCGAGGGGTGCTGTTCGGGCCGTTTCACCTGCTAGGGAGACCACGACCCATGAACCACATCGTGACTGTTCAGGACGCTGTTACCGCGTTCGCCGACTTCATGGAGCCGACGAACGCCGAGCTGGACGCGATCGAGCAGGAGATGCCCGTGATTCTCGCGGACGTCGACCTGCTTGACGCGCACATCGTCACCCTCGACCGCACGCCGACCGAGCTGGACGTTCGCCGCATCCGCCGGGCCCGGCGCCGGGCGCTGGCCGCGCGGGTCACGCTGGTCAACCGCGCGGCCGGCACGAGCCTGCCGGGCGGTGCCGCCTGATGTCCCGCTTCGACCTCACGCCCCTCGACCTCAGCACCCTCGACGCCGCCCGCCAGACGCTCGCGGATGCGGAGAGCGTGAACCTGCTGGACGGCAGCGCCATGGCCTGCATGATCGGCCGCCTTGAGGTCGCCGTGAAGCGGCTGATCGAGATGGTCGACGAGACGGACGGCGGGAACGTCGTCCGGTGCCCGGCGGCACACCCGGAGGACCCGACGCCCTGCGGTGGCCCGGTCGTCGTGACCATCATTGATGCGGAGAACGCGGGCGCAGACGGATGCGAGCACCACGCCGCCCGCATGCTGGCCTCGATCATCGGCGCTCGCCCGGTCGCCAAGCCGGACGCCCCCGCCGGGGTGGCCGTGCGCATCTTCCGCACCGCGCACCACACCCACCCGTTCCCGTGGCTGGGGGGCCGGTCATGAACCTTCACCGCAAGGGACGTGCCGCCCTCGTGCTGGCCCTGGTCGCCGTGGTCGCCATGGCGTTCCGGGTGTCGTGGAACGCGCTGCGGGACATCGCCGGCGCCGTGGGCGCGGACGACACGGCAGCGATGCTCTACCCGTTCGTGGTCGACGGACTGATGGCGCTCGCCCTGATCGCCACCCTGGTACTCGCCGACCCCGACCGCACGTTCGCCCTGCGCGTCCTGGGGGCCTACACCGTCGCTTCTCTGGTCCTCAACTACGTGCACGGCCTGGTCCCGGAGCTGCACGGCCGCACGGTCGACTGGGGACGGCTGGCCGACTGGGACCCGGCGAACTGGGCCCTGGTCCTGCTCGCCACATCGCTGCCGGTCGGGTCGATCTACTTCGGCTCCGACCTGGTCGCCAAGGTGCTGCACCACCGCCCGGCCCCGATTCCGGCCGTGAGCACGAATGCGGAGGAATCCACCGAGACCGAGAGGAAACGGTCTACGGCTGACCTCGCGGTATCGACCCCCGGGCCGATCACGCCGAACGCGACCGTACTGCCCCGACCTGTGGCCGTTGGCTTCCTGAAGTCGACGCTCCCAGCCAAGCCGCTCCCCTCGATCGAACCGCCCCTCGCCGCCCCGATCGAGCGGCGCGCGGTGGCCGCTGAGTCGACCCGACCGCGCCGCGCCACCGGGCGCGTGCCGGCGGTGGCGAAGTCGACCCGACCGAAGCGCACGCCGGAACAGTTGCTCGCCGAAGCACGCGAAGCGACAGCCGATTGGCCGGACGCGAAGGTGACCGGCGAGGGCATCCGCCGCGCCATCCACACGTCACCGGCGAACGCCCGGTCGCTGCGTGACACGATCCTCGCCGAACGCGCCACAACGGCGGCTGAGGCAGCGTGATGGCTGCGCTGCCGGTGTTCCGGTGGCGCCTGGCCCCGGACGGATACGCCACCCGCCGCCAACTCCGCGCACAGGGCTTGCGGCCCGGTGGACAGGACGTGGCCGCGACGCTCGAACGGCCACGCCGCCGCCGCGGGCCGCTGGTCGCCTACCTCTACCGCGTCGACCTCGCCAAGCCCGTACGGCCCATGACGCCGGCGAAGTGGGCGGCCCTGACCAAGGCCAACACCGCCCGCCGCACCTGCCCGTCCTGCGGGCGGGATGCGGGCTACGTCATCCCCACCTCACTCGGCATGTGCGTCACCTGCGCCTACCCCAACGAATGCGCCGCCTGACCTGCGCCAATCCCTGAAACGGAGACCAGTCGTGAAGACGACCGTGAGCACGCACAAGCTGCCCGGCTACGGCTCCACCCTGCGCACCTCCAAGCGGCTGACCGAGCAGGCCGTCAAGCTCGTCGCCCGGTCCGTGTCCGGCCGCATGCCGGACGTGGAAGTCGTCCTGACCAACGAACGCGGCATGGCCGAGTTGATGGTCGCCGCTGACATCGCACTGGCCGGCGCCGCCGACCGCCGCGCCCTCAACCGCGCCACCCGGGAAGCCAAGCGGACCGCGCGCGAGATCCAGGGAGCGGCGATCCCGCGCCCAGACGGCTCGACGCTGATCCTGATCAACGCCGACAAGCACCCCACCCCGGCTGACTTCGCCGTGACGCTCGTGCACGAACTGGTCCACGCCATGCAGTTCAGCCGCAAGGGCGTCCTGGAACGGATCGTGCGCAACACCCGCGCCGGACTCGGCATCGAGCGCCAGTCCCGCCGCCAAGCCCGCGAACACGAGCAGCTGGTCGAGCTGGACGAGAACGAGGCGCACAGCCGCGAGTACCTCGCCGAAAAGCTCGTCCCCGGCGCCCGCGCCGCCGCCTGAAGCACCCCGCACTACGCCCGGGGGTGGCCTCTCGTCGGCCACCCCCGGCGTCTCCCTCAACTCCCGCCCCTGCTCGGGGCAGTCAGGAGAACCCTCAGCATGTCCGACAACGTCGTACGCCTCCACAAGAACCCTGAACCCGCTGCTCAGGACGCCTCCGTGACGACACTGACGGTCGTGTCGGACAGTCCCACCTCGGCGCCGGTGCCGTTGTGGGTGCGCTCCGGGCGGGCCGTCAAGCGGCTCGCCACCGACGAGCGCACCACGACCGCCCTGCGCGGTGTGGCCCGGCACGGTCTCTACACGTTCAACGGGGGCCGGATCGTGGCCCGCCGTACCTGGGACGGCCGCACCGGCTCCCGCTACGAGCGCATGATCCGCGCCGCTGAAGCCGCGGGGAACCACGAGCTGGCCGAGGAGTGGGAAGAGCGTCTCCAGCGCTTCCGCGACGCGCGGCACCGGCGCCGCATGGACCTGCTCACCTCGCCCGTCGACGTGGCCAAGGGCGCCGCCATCGGCACCGGGATGAGCATCGGAACTCTGGTCGCCCTCGGGATCGTGATGGCCCTCAACACCAAGGACGTCGCCGACGTCATCACGCCGCTGACTGCGGTGATCGAGTTCATCGGCCTGCTCATCACCATCGTTCAGGTGGTCTGGCCCTACGCCGTCACCCTCGGGCCGCTGTTCGCCCTGCTGGCCCTGTGGTCGGTCGGCCGCAAGCAGCAGGCCGCACCGAACTGGGCGCTGCCCGACACCGTCCGGAATGGGGAGGGTGAGCCGATCACGCCGTCCATCGTGGTCAAGGCCCTGCGTGACCTCGGCGTGCCGGCGCTGCGCAATGCCATCAAGGAGATGGGCGATGCCGGCGCCTCGATGCTCGGACCCATCCGGATCGCCGGATGCGGTGTGGAAGTCGACGTGACACTCCCGTCCGGGGTGTCCACGGTGGAGGTGCAGAACAAGCGCCGCAAGCTCGCCGAGAATCTGACCCGGCACGAGCACGAGGTGTTCATCACCATCCCGACCGCCGCCCGCACGGTACGGCTGTGGATCGCCGATTCCGGGGCGCTGGACGAGCCGATCGGCCCGTCCCCGCTGGTCGTCGACGAGACGATGACCGCCGACTACGCCAAGGGCCGCGCCCCCTGGGGCCAGGACCTCCGTGGGGACGCGGCGCTGCTGAGCCTGTATCAGCGGATGCTGCTGGTCACGGGCCTGTCCAACCAGGGCAAGACGGCCGCGCTGCGAGCGCTCGCGCTGTGGCTCGCCTTCGACCGCACCGCCGAGTTCCGCATCGCCGACCTCAAGGGCGTGGGCGACTGGGCCATGTTCGACGGGCTGGCCACGGTGCTGATCCAGGGTCCGACCGATGAGCACGTGATCGAGGCGACCGAGATGGTCGAGGACGGGGTGGAGGAGATGAACCGCCGTCTCCAGGCCCCGCCCGGCACCGCCTTCCCGCCGCTGATGCTGCTGGTCGACGAGGCGCAGGTGGCGTTCATGTGCCCCGCCAAGGACGAGCAGAAGCGCCCCTACGGTGGGTCCAGGAACGAGTCCCGGTACTTCATGGCCTGCCGGAAGGTCCACAACCAGGGCCGTGCGGTCAACGTGCTGCTGTGGCAGGGCACGCAGGACCCCACCGACCAGAACCTTCCCAAGCTGGTCCGCGAGGGCGCCCACACCCGCGCCTCCCTCGCCCTGGGCACCGAGTCACAAGCGCGCATGGCGCTGGGGGACAAGGCCGTTGACGGCGGCGCCGCTCCGCACCTGCTGCGTCAGGGCCTGGACAAGGGAACGCTCGTCGTCGCCTCCGACGGCATCGACGTCCCGGCCGGGCAGGCGTCCATCACGGTGCGCACGCACTACATCAGCACCGACGACGCAACTGAGATCGCGGAGCGGGCCAAGGCCCTGCGCGACGGGGTCACCACCCTGCACGTCATCGAGCGGGGCGAGGAGCGTGACCCGCTCGCCGACATCGCGTCCGTCCTCGGTAACGCCTCTCGCGTCCTGACCGCCGACGTCCTCAAGCGGCTGTCCGCGCTCAGCGAGGACGCCTACGGCCGGTGGACGCCCGGCGACCTCAAGCGCGTGCTGGAGGACGTCGGCGCCGAGCCGTACAAGTCCGAGGGCCGCATGGTCGTCGGCCGCGACCGCGTCGCCCGCGCCCTCGCCAACCGCAACAACGAGGGTTCCGCTTCTGCCAACGGATGACAGGGAGCCGACCCCCAACGGGCCGGGGAGGCAGGGAGAACTCCCTCAGCGCCTCCCTGACCCGCCTCCCCTGCCCTGAGCTGCGCAAATGATCGCTCAGGGAGGCAGGGAGGCGCGCAGGTCAGACCCCCGAAACACCCCTCCACAGCACACCCGAAGGGTGTGTCTCTGCCTCCCTGACCCATGACCGGAAGGGATTCCGCATGTACCCCGACCACACCCACCAGCCGCCCACCGAACGGGCCATAGAGGTACATCAGCCGACCCCGCTCCCGCCCGCCCTCGCCGTCCCGGCACCGGTCGTACAGGTCCAGCCGAGCAGTGTTCCGGCGGTGGCGAGCATCGTCCTGCCCGACGGCCGTGTCGTCACCGGCTACGCCGTCAACCCCGCCCAGCCCGAGCCGCTCGCGGCCAAGCCGCCCGTCTCGCGTGCGGCGGTGAACGTTGCCCTCGGGGGCGTCGGGTTCCTCGCGGTGTGCGGCGGGCTCATCCTGCTCACCTCGTTCATCGCCGCACTCACCGCCTTCATCACCCAACTCATCACCCTGGCCGCCGTCATCTTCGGCGGATGGATCGCCGTGCAGATCTTCAGCGCGAGCGGCCACCAGCGCGGGACCACGGTGAACATCCGCAAGGCCACGTTCAAACGCAACCACTTCCACGGCTAGCTACGCCAAGGGCGGCCCCCGATTCCGCCAAGAACACCGGGGCCGCCCTTGTCCACCTGCCAACCACTTGACCTGTGGAGGTCTCCCAGCATGACGCAACCCACCGACATCCGGCGAGTGCCCGGCTCGCCGCCGACGATCGTCGCCCTGTGCGCCGGCTACGGCGGCTTAGAGGCCGCGATCCGGGCCCGCATCGGCGGCCAGGTCGCCGCCTACGCCGAGAACGACCCCCACGCCGCAACCGTGTTCGCCCACCGGCACCCCGAGGTGCCCAACCTCGGGGACATCCGCAACGTCGACTGGGACCAGGTCCGCGACGTGTACCGGCCGGACGTGATCGGTGCCGGCTTCCCCTGCCGCAACACCTCCAACGCTGGACGAAGGGACGGGATCAATGGGCAGTGGTCGCGGGTCTGGAAAAACGTCGCTCAGGCTGTGGGCCACCTTCGACCGCGCCTCGTCTTCCTGGAAAACGTGGCGGCGCTCCGCTCGCGGGGGCTGGACGTCGTCGCCGCGGACCTGGCCACGCTCGGGTATGACGTCCGGTGGACATGCGTACGAGCTGGTGACCCCGAAGTCGGCGCCCCGCACGAACGGGACCGCTGGTTCGCCGTCGCCCATCCCGCTGATGCCGACCCCCACCAGCTCGGACGGCACTGGCGGCCCCGGCACCAGCCCGAAACGCAAGGGCGGGTTGAACCTGCGCACCGCAGTGACCCGCCTGCCGGCACCCCCTCCCGGCGCCTGAGGCTGCTGCCCACCCCGAAGGCGTCCGACGGCCCGCACGGCGGACCCAACCAGCGCGACACCTCCGGCCGCTACTACCTCCCCGGACAGGCCGTTCGCCTGGACGAGCGGTGGGTGTCCACCGACGGCACCGACTACGGCCCTGCCATCCACCGCTGGGAGCACATCACCGGACGGGCGGCGCCCTGCCCGACCGAGCCCGGACGCCTCGGCAAGCCGCGACTGTCCCCGGCGTTCGTCGAATGGATGATGGGCCTGCCCGGAGGATGGGTCACCGCCGTGCCGGGCATCCCCCGCAAGGAACAACTGAAGATCCTCGGCAACGGCGTCGTGCCACGCCAGGCACACCACGCCTACGGATGGTTGCTTGGTACCGCCACGGCCAGGCCGTCGCTGGGGGTGGCCGCATGAGCGAGTACCTGACGCGCGCCGCCCTGAACGCCGCCGAACGAGGCTGGCACGTCTTCCCGCTCCGTCCCAACACCAAGCGGCCAGCCCTGCACGGGGAGACCGCCTGCCCCCGCACCGGGCCGTGTGTGAGCGGACACCGCAAGTGGGAGGAGCGGGCCACCACCGACCCCGACCGTATCCGGGCTGCCTGGGCGCACGCCCCGTTCAACGTCGGAATCGCAACCGGCCCCTCCGGACTGCTGGTCGTCGACCTGGACGTGCCCAAGGACAACAGCAACGCCGACGCGCCTGACGGCGCGGCGACCTTTGAGGCGCTCTGCGAGCGCACCGGGCAGCCCGTCCCCCGCACCCGCACGGTCCGGACGGCGAGCGGCGGACACCATCTGTACTTCACCGCCCCCGCCCCCGTGCGGCTGCACAACACCGCCGGGACACTCGCCCCACTGGTCGACACCCGAGCATGGGGCGGATACGTCGTCGCCGCCGGCAGCACCATCGACGGCACCCCCTACGAGCTGGAGGGGCCCGCCCTGCTGCGGCCCCTGCCCGACTGGCTCAAGACCCTGCTGGTGCCCCCGCACCCCGTCAATCGGCTGCCTGTGGCCGCACCGGCCGGCGGGCGCCGCCGCCCCTACGTCGCGTCCGCCCTGGCGAAGGAGACGGCCGCCGTCGCCACAGCTCGCGAGGGGCAGCGCAACGCGACCCTCCTGCGCGCGGGGCGGGCGCTGGGCCGGTTCGTCGCGTCCGGCGACCTGACCCGTACCGAGGTGGAAGAGGCTCTTCAAGGGGCGGGGGAGTCGGCCGGACTGTCCGCTGCCGAGTGCCGCGCCACCCTGCGCAGCGCCCTGGACTGGTCCATCGCCCACAACCAGACCCGCCCGGCGGTGGCGGCATGAGCAACTCTCCCCGCCCTTTGAAGAGCATCGCCACCGCCCCGACGGGGCTGCGCGCCGCCCGACCGGCCGCACCCCGGACGGCCGTGGGCGAACCGAAAGGCGCCGCCCGCAAGGGCGTCGTGACTGCTCTTCCCTGCTCGAACCGGCTCCCGGCCACGGAGATGCAGCCCGACGCCGACCCCACGCCGGACCGGCCCGGCATCCGCATCTACGCCCCGCCCGTCTACCGGCACCCCTACGACGGGGCCCGCTGGTCCAAGCGCTACGGCAACACCCCCACCGCCGCCTACGCCTGCACCTGCGGACAGACCGGCACCGCCACCGCGCCCAGCGCCGTGGCCGCACTGGTCACCGAGTACGACGCCCACAAGTCCGCATGCACCGGAAAGCCTGCTGCATCCCTGGAAGGGAGGGCCGCCGCATGACCCCCACCATCGACGGGGCCGCGCTGCTCAACGAGGTGGAAGCCTTCCACCGCCGGTTCAACGTCTTCCCCACCGACGCCGCGTACGTGGCGGTCGCGCTGTGGGACGCGCACGCCCACCTGCTCGACTGCTTCGACTCCACCCCTCGGTTGGCGTTCCTGTCGCCGGAGCCCGGCTCGGGCAAATCGCGTGCGCTGGAGATCGTCGAAACCCTCGTGCCGCACCCGATGGTGGCCGTGAACGCGTCGGCTGCCGCGCTCTTCCGGGCCGTGTCCGGGGCCGATGGTCGGCCCACGATCCTGTTCGACGAGATCGACACGATCTTCGGCCCCAAGGCGGGGGACAACGAAGATCTGCGCGGCTTCCTCAACGCCGGTCACCGCCGAACCGGCGTCACCTACCGGTGCATCGGAGACGGCGGCAACCAGACCGTGCAGGCCTTCCCCTCGTACTGCGCGGTCGCCGTTGCCGGACTCGGCTCCCTGCCCGACACGATCCTGACCCGCTCCATCGTCATCCGCATGCGCCGGCGGGCCCGCAACGAACGCGTCGAACCCTTCCGGGCCCGCATCCACGAGGCGGAAGGTCACAAACTCCGTGACCGGCTCGCCGAATGGGCAGAATGGGCACGGGGGTTCGTGCTCGGGGCCTGGCCGGAGATGCCCGACGGCGTCACCGACCGCCCCGCCGACGTGTGGGAGCCACTCCTGGCGATCGCGGACGCCGTCGGGGGCGACTGGCCCCGACGGGCGCGCGAAGCGTGTGTGACGCTCGTCAAAGCCGCCCAGACCACCGACAAACACAGCCTGGGCATCCGCCTGCTGACCGATTTGCGCGACCACGTTCTCATTGGCGTGGACAAGCTGCCCACCATCGCCATCCTCGACCGGCTCAGCGCCCTCGACGACGCCCCCTGGGCCGACCTCGACGGCAAGCCGCTCGACAACCGGCGCCTGGCCCGGATGCTCGGCGAGTACATGACCGCCGACAACACCCCCGTCCGATCCCGCAACATCCGCACCGCCGGCGGAGTCCTCAAGGGCTTCCACGCCGAGGACCTGGCGGACGCCTGGGCGCGCTACTGCCCGCCCCCTCCCCAGGACTCCGCTACATCCGCTACGCCGCTACAGCCCAGCTCAGAGCCCCTGAATCTGTAGCGGCACCCAAGCGTGTAGCGGCTACGCCCACCACCCCGTAGCGCATGCGTAGCCGCTACACGCCGCTCCTCCGCTACAAAAGCACCCCCGCTGACCTGCGATGTAGCGGCGTAGCGGATGTAGCGGACTTCCCAGAAGGGCCGCGAGATGCCCTCAGCCCGAAAAGGAGTCACCGCCTTGGCCAGCACCAAGATGCTCAAGCTCCCCGAAGTCCTCGAAGAGATCGAGATGAGCCGCGCCGCCTTCTACCGCATGCGCGCCCGCGGCAAGGCCCCGAGGCTCATCAAGCTCCCCAACGGACAGCTCCGCTGCCGCCGCACCGACCTGGACGCGTGGTGGGCCGAACACGAGATGTGCGCCTGACTCGCGACCGACCCGAGGGGACCCCGCTACCTGGCGGGGTCCCCTCAATGCAGAGGAGAGCAATGCACAGCTATGACGTGCGCATCTGGAGCATCCGGAAGCGTCCGAGCAAGACCGCGCCGTTCCAACTTCGGTGGCAGGTGGACGGCAAGGAGCATCAGGAGAAATTCGCCACCAAGACGCTCGCCGACGCGCGACGTGCGGAGCTGCTGACCGCGACGCGCAAGGGCGAGCCATTCGACACGGAAACCGGTCTGCCCGTCTCCGAAGTGCGCGAGCGGAACCGTACGAATTGGTATGCCCATGCCCGCTCTCACGCCGCTCGCAAGTGGCCAACCGCAGCAGCGAAGCACCGCGCGAGCATCGCTGAAAGCCTGACCATCGCCACGATGGCGCTCTGCCCCATGGGTAAGGGCCGCCCGGCGGACGACCTATTGCGTCGCGCGCTTTACCAGTGGGGATTCAACGCGGGGCGCCACGACCAGGAACCACCGGAAGCGGAGGCCAAGGCGCTGACGTGGGTGGAGCGCAACACGCCGGCCGTGGTCGACCTGGACAGCGCCCAGCGCGTGCGCACGGTGCTGGAGCATCTGGCCAAGCGGCAGGACGGCAAGCCGGCCGCCGCAAACACGTTCCGGCGCCGCCGCGCGGTGCTGAGCAACTGCCTGCGGCTGGCCGTCGAACACGAGCTGCTACCCGGCAACCCCCTGCACCGCGTCCACTGGGAGACTCCCAAGGCGGTGGAGGAACTGGATGTGCGCAGCGTCGCCACGCCAGCGCAGGCACGGGCTCTGCTGGACGCCGTTCGTGCTCAGGGCCGTCGCGGGGCCCACCTGGTCGCGTTCTTCGCGTGCATTTACTACGCGGCGATGCGTCCCGAGGAAGTCTCCATGCTCAGCGCCGACCAGTGCGACCTCCCCTCGGAGGGTTGGGGACGGCTCATGCTCGCGGGCGCCCGGCCGCAGGTCGGCTCGGCATGGACGGACGACGGCAAGCCGTATGAAGAACGGCAACTGAAGCACCGGGCCCGCCGCGCGGTCCGCCCGGTGCCCATCCCGCCCGTTCTGGTCGGCATCCTGCGGGACCATCTCGAAGCGTCCGGGACCACGACCGACGGCCGACTGTTCAGCGCCGTGCGCGGTGGTCCGGTCCGGTCGCAGGAGTACGGCGCGGTGTGGAAGGCGGCCCGCCTAGAGGCACTCACGCCCGCGCAGGTCGCATCTCCCCTGGCCGCCATCCCGTACGACCTGCGCCACGCGTGCGTTTCGTTCTGGCTCCGCTCCGGGGTGAGTCTGGCCGAGACGGCCCGCCGCGCGGGACAGAGCGTCGCAGTGCTGCAGCGCTACTACGCCAAGGTGCTGGACGGCGAGGAAGACAGGATGAACGCCCTGATCGAGCAGGGCTTGGCCGAGCACGACAGCGGGGTCGAGGAGCCCTGATCCCTGGCCGCAGGTTGGCCGCACGCACTGGTCAAAGCCGGGATGCGGGCGATTCAGGGTGAGACAAGGTGCACGCAGAGGGGGCGCCCCGACGGACGGGGCACCCCCTCTGACCTGCAACTCTATGACCTGCGCGGAGGCGGTGGGATTTGAACCCACGGTGACATCGCTGCCACGACGGTTTTCAAGACCGTTCCCTTCGGCCGCTCGGGCACGCCTCCCCGCGCCGACCGTGATCGGCGGCGCGGGGACAAGGGTAACGGGTCGGTGCGGGCGGGTGGGGGTCAGTTGTCGCCGACGCGGGAGCCGAGCGTGACGTCGACCGTGTGCTGCTTGCCGCCGCGCTCGTAGGTGATCGTGACCTTGTCACCGGGCTGGTGGGTCCAGATCTCGCCGATCAGCGTGGGGCCGGAGTCGATCACCCGGTCGTCGAGCTTGGTGATGACGTCGCCCGGCTTGAGGCCCGCCTTGGCGGCCGGGCCACCCGGCTCGACCGGTGCCGCGCCGCCCGCGCCCTGGTCGGTGATCTGCGCGCCCTCGGAGCTGTCGTCCAGGGAGACGGACGCGCCGATCTTCGCGTACACCGGCTTGCCGTTCTTGATCAGCTCCTGGGCCACGTACTTGGCCTGGTTGATCGGGATGGCGAAGCCCAGGCCGATCGAGCCCGACTGACCGGTGCCGAAGCCGCCGTTGCCGGTGGACTGGATCGCGGAGTTGATGCCGATGACATTGCCCTGCGCGTCCAGCAGCGGACCGCCGGAGTTGCCCGGGTTGATCGAGGCGTCGGTCTGTAGGGCGCTCATGTACGACGCCTGGCTGCCGCTGCCGTCGCTGGAGGCCACCGGTCGGTTCTTGGCGCTGATGATGCCCGTCGTCACCGTGTCGGACAGGCCGAACGGGGCGCCGATCGCGATGGTCGAGTCACCGACGGCCACCTTGTCCGAGTCGCCGAGGGTGAGGGGCTTCAGGTCGGAGGGGGCGTCCTTGAGCTTGATGACCGCCACGTCGTAGCCCTGCGCGTGACCGACCACCTCGGCGTTGTACTTCTTGCCGGTCGGGAAGGTCGCCGTGAGCTTGCCGCCGTCCACCGCGTCCGCCACCACGTGGTTGTTGGTGACGATGTGGCCCTGCTTGTCGAAGACGAAGCCCGTGCCGGTGCCGCCCTCGCCGCTGGTGCTCTCGGCCTCGATCGTGACCGTGCTGGGCAGCGCCTTGGCGGCGACACCCGCGGTCGTGCCCGGGTCGCGCTTGACGTCACCGCCGTTCGCGGAGGCCGAGACCGTCGTCGAGCCGGTGCTCTCGTCGTTGTCCTTCGCCAGCACGTAGCCGAGCCCGCCGCCGAGGCCGCCCGCCACCAGGGCGGCCACCAGGACCGCGGCGATCAGGCCACCGCGCCCGCGGCCGGACTTCGGCGCCGGCTGCTGGTACGACGAGCCCCAGCCGCCCGGGCCGGACCCGGAACCGCCGTCGCCGTAGGGGGCGGTCGGCGGCGGGGGCGGGGGCCAGGACGGGTCGGGGGCGGATGAGGAGGCGCCGGGGTGGCCGGCGTCACCGTGGGCGCCCTGCCCCTGGTGACCTTGGGGAGCCTGCCCCTGGTGACCTTGGGGAGCCTGCCCCTGTGCGTCCTGCCCGTACGGGCCCTGGGGGGCCTGTGCCTGGGGCGCCGGAGCAGCGGGAGCGTCCACCGGCACGGGGGGTGCGGACGGGGCGGGGGGTACCGCGGTGCCCTCGTTCTCGGTGCTCACAGCTTCTCTCCTAGATCCACGGCTGTTTTCCGGGTCGCACTCGGTCACGCTTTTCCACGCCGGTCGACGGGTCCGGCGCGCTGCAGCTGTGCTTGTCCCTTTGTATGCCGTCAGCTTTTCCCACAGGCCGTCAGAGCACCATAAGCGGTGCCTGTGTGTCCGCGACCATTCTTTATATAGGTCATTACCGGCGAAAAGGATGCAATCCCAATGCCTCCGTCCGGACCTGTCCCACCGTCGAGTCCGTCCGACCGGACGCGTACCCGCACTCGGTGGCACCATGACGCGGTGACCCACGCACGACAGCACGTGATTCAAGTCGTCGCCCACCGCGGAGCCTCCGAGGACGCCCCGGAACACACCCTGGCCGCGTACACCAAGGCGATCGAGGACGGCGCGGACGCCCTCGAATGCGATGTGCGCCTCACCGCCGACGGACACCTGGTGTGCGTACACGACCGCCGGATCAACCGTACGTCCAACGGTCGCGGAGCGGTCTCCGCGCTGGAGCTCGCCGACCTCGCCGCCCTGGACTTCGGCTCCTGGAAGAGGGGCGAGGCCTGGAAGGGACGCGACGAGGAACCCGACTGGGAGCACCGCCCGGAGGACCGCGAGGCGACGTCCGTCCTCACCCTGGAACGGCTGCTGGAACTCGTCGCCGACGCCGGGCGCCCGGTGGAACTGGCCATCGAGACCAAGCACCCCACACGCTGGGCGGGCCAGGTCGAGGACCGGTTGCTGGTGCTGCTGAAGCGGTTCGGCCTCGACGCCCCGGCCTCCGCGGAGGAGTCACAGGTGCGGGTCATGAGCTTCTCCGCCCGCTCACTGCACCGCGTGCGTGCCGCCTCGCCGACCCTTCCGACGGTCTACCTGACGCAGTTCCTCTCACCCCGGCTGCGCGACGGACGGCTGCCCCCGGGCGTAGGGATCGCCGGGCCCTCCATCCGGATCGTGCGCAACCACCCCACGCACATCGAGCGCCTGAAGCAGGCCGGACACCAGGTGCACGTGTGGACCGTGAACGAGCCCGGGGACGTGGACCACTGCGTCGGACTGGGCGTCGACGCCATCATCACCAACCGCCCGCGCGCGGTGCTCGACCAGCTAGGCCGCTGACGACCGGCGCCTGCGCCTGCGCCCTCAACCTCTCAAGTCACACCAGAACCACGCACACCTCTTGACCCCGCGCCTCGACGGGCGGGATCCTCACCTCTCGGCCACACCGATGATTTCCGGCCATGTGATTACAGGGAGTGCTCCGGCGCATTCGGTCCGTATTCGCCCATGGTGAATGCGTCACCGGACGTGGATTGGCCGGTTTCCGGTACAGGCCAATGGGGCATCCACACCGTGGCGTGGGGCGAAGGAGGTCTCGGGGGTGGCGTTGGTGGTGGCACAGGAGGTGCCCACGTCGTCGAGCATGGCCGTACCCCATGGCCCTGCGGGCGTGGGGGAAGCGCGACACCGGATGCGTACGCAGCTGCGCAGAGGTGGAGTCGCGGAATCGGTCATCGACGACGCCGTACTGATCCTTTCCGAACTCTTGAGCAACGCGTGCAAGCACGGCAGACCGCTGGGCGACGCGCTCGCCGGTGACGGTGATGTCCGTGCCGCATGGCGCGTGGAACCGGCCGGCCGGCTCGTCGTCGAGGTCACGGACGGCGGCGGCCCGACCCGCCCCGCCCCCGCGACCCCGTCGGTCACGGCACACGGCGGCCGCGGGCTGAACATCATCACCGCGCTCGCCGACGACTGGGGCGTGCGGGACGACATCCGCGGCGAGGTCACCGTGTGGGTCATCGTCCACGACGACGTCCACGACCCGGACGCGGGCCACCGCCGCGACGACTTCGCCACGCGCGTCATCGCCCCCGCGGTCTCCCAGATACCGGGGCTCGACTTCGCGGACGCCTTCGACGACATGGACTGAGAACTACAGGGACTGAGAACGGCACGGGCTGAGAACGGCACCGACCGAGGACGTCACGGACCGAGGACGGCACGGACCGAGGACGGCACCGACCGAGCTCGTACGCCGCGCTGGACCGGGTGTTGTCCACAGGACCCCGTCGCCCCGGGCACGAACGGCTAGGCTCGCGACCGTACGAGACGAGCCGTAACCGGGAGACCCATCGATGGCCAAGAAGCGACCCCAGACGAAGGCCAAGCGCCCGCAGACCACGGGCGGAGCCCGCACCGCAGGTGCCGATGGAGACGTTCCGGTCGTCGGCGCTCGTGAACCCTGCCCCTGCGGCAGCGGCCGCCGCTACAAGGCCTGCCACGGCCGGGCCGCCTCGCACGCCGCGACCGAGCTGGTGCAACGCCCCTTCGAGGGCCTGCCCGGCGAGTGCGACTGGGTGGCCCTGCGCGAGCTGGTCCCGGCGGCCACGGTCGAGCTGCCCCTCAAGGACGGCCTGCCCGAGGGCGTCCCGGCGGTCACCCTGGCCACGGTCCTGCCCATGGCCTGGCCGGCGCTGCGCCGCGACGACGGCTCGGTCCTGATCGGCCTGCAGAACGACACCTCGTCCGGCGACATCAGCCGCGACCTCGCCGACACCCTCCAGCGCGCCCTGGAAGCCAAGCCGGGCACGCCCGTCCAGGGCCGCCGCGCTCCGGCCGACAGCCCGCGGCTGCAGGACCTGCTCGACCCCGAGGGCGCCTTCGAGCCAGAAGTGCACAGCGGCTTCGAGTTCTGGGTGCCGGACCCGGAGAACGCCACGCCCGACGTGACCGCCTCCCTGGAGCGGGCCAACGCCGCGGCCATCCCGACCGTCAAGCTCCAGGGCGTGGACGCCGCGTACTGGTGCGAGACGCCGGAGAAGAACCATCTGCGGTGGGTCATGCCGCACGCCGAGGAGCTGCTTCTGGACGCGCTCGCGCGGCTGCACGCCGCGGGCCGCTCCAGCCTGGGCGAGGGCACCCGCCTGGTGGGCTCCTTCCGCGCTCACGGACTCACGGTGCCGGTGTGGGACCTGCCCAGCGGGGTCACGGCCGAGGACGTCGAGAAGCCGGCGGCGGAGTTCGCCGAGCGCCTCGCCACCGCCCTGGCGACGGACGCGCCGCTCACCCCGGAGGAGCGCCGCGCCCGCGGCGGCCTCACCAACCGGCAGGTCACGCTCAGCTGACGCCCGCCTCGGCACCCGGTCGGCCGGACCACCGGCCGGCCGGGGTGTCGCCGCCCTCGACAGATCACAACTCCCGTCGGGGACAAGCCAGTCGGTGACTGGAAAGGCGAGTTCGAATTTGCGAACCGCCGATCTCTTGTTACCGTTCCTGTAGCCCGGTTGCTGGTGCATCCCCCGTCGCCAGCAACCGGGTCTTTGCGTCTCCGCTTCCGTTCACCGAACGCAGCAGCTCGTCAACTGCCCGTTCCCACAGGTGAGTTGCTCCCCGAGCGCAGCAGCAGCGGCCCCAGCCCGCCTCGCTCGGCGAACTCCGCGACGGCCGTGTACGCCGTCGGATTCCCGCGTGCGGGCTCCCGGGGCGTCTCACAGGTCCCCGGCTCGTCCTCCGCCCCCACGGCGCACGTCATGCGCACGTTCCGGTCATCAGGACCCATCAGGCTCAGCACGGCGTCCAGCGCCTCACCCGTCGCGTTGCGGTAGTAGGTCCTCGCCCAGGTCTGCGCACCCTGCGTCACCACACAGGTCTGTGCCTCGATGCCGTCGGGGGAGGTGAGTTCGGGGCCGCAGCGCACAGCGGTCGACAGTCCCTGGCCGAGCGCGGGGAGAGCGGCGGCGACGGAGGGCTCCGGGGCCCCGGGCGCCTTGGCGTCGGCGCGCGAGGAAGGCCGTAGCGCGCCGGAACCGGATGCGCGGGTGTCGGCATCCACCGAACCCGCGACACCCACCGAACCCACGGCGTCCTTGGAACGCACGGCACCCTTGGGCCCGGCGGACCCGATGGACCCCGCGGACGCCGCCGCCAGCGGCAGTGCGATGGCGCACGCCGCCACGACGCCCGCGAGGGCGAGGAGCCTGGTCTTTCGGGAGTCCCGGGAGCGGCCCCGGGCGTGTCGCCGCATGGTTCCGGAACTTAACGCGCCGGGGCGGGCGCCGGGCCCGGCGCGCCCGACAGCCCTAGAACTCGGGCGCGCTCACACCCGTACGAGTGAGGGCTTCGACCACGGCGTCCACCACGGCCTCGACATCGGGCACCCACGGGGAGGCCGAGCCGGGCAGCGGCGCGCGCTCCCAGCGGATGTCGCCCTGACCCGTCTCGGACGGGGGCAGGGCCAGGTAGCCGCCCTCGCCGTGGAAGCGCAGGGAGCCGGGCACGAAGTCCTTGGCGTAGAGCAGCTCGCCGAGCTGCTCCATGGAGTACGGCTTGACGAGAATCGCCCAGCGGGCGGGGGAGGCGACGACCGGGCCGAGCCGCATCCCCGTCTGGTCGAGCGCCTTGAGGGCGCGGGCGGCCGGCAGGGCCGGCAGGGAGACCGCGCAGGGGGCGTGGCCGCCGGTGGCCAGGACGATCGGGGCGGTCGGCCGGTTGCCCCACCACCAGCGCACCATGCGTCCGTCGGTGGTGGCCGCGAGGAGACCGGGGTCGAAGGGGTGCGCGCCGGGCACCGTGCAGTCGTGGTCGGGGCAGCTGCAGCGGGAGTGCCCCTGCGGGTCCGCCGCCACGCCCGGGAGTACGGGCCACCGCCACTGCGTCGCATAGGTCAGGGCCGCGTCGATCAGCTCAGGCTTCCCGTCGCTGCGCTGGGACAAGAGCCTGCGTCGCCTTCCGAGGATCTCGCGCATGAGCGCTCGTTCCTTTCCGTTGCACGCCTGGCAACACCGTGGTCCACGTCACATCATGTGTCGATCACTTCACTGTGCGTACCTGTTGGCGCATCACACCCCTGCTTGAAGCAAGGGGAACCCCTATGGGTCGAGCTTTGGGCTGCCTCCGCGGCCGTACCGCCCATACTGCGTCTGTCGAAAGCACGGGCGTGGCGCAGGGGTGGCGAAGTATGGCGTTTGCCGTCGCGCGTATTTCTCTCCGCCTCCGCCACGGGAGGATGGGGCACGGTCGTCGGTGGATAGGACGCCCGGTTCCGTCACCAGGTTCCGGGTGGTTCCCAACCACCCCTGGCCTTTACCGAGTACGTACCCATCACGACCGTTGTGACGCTCCGTCGAGCAAGCCCAGTCGACCGCAATAAGCCGTCCCCTGAGGCAGTTTTAGGCCAACTTTGCATTTCCGCAAGAGGAAGGGGAGTTGTTCCCTCGCACCTCACGGACACCAGGAATCCCGGCAGGACAATGCTGGACATCTCCTCACGAGTGCGTGTACATGTGGAGACACTGCTAGCGACGCAGAATGACATGGGGGTTTGCGATGCTTTTGAGCAGTACGTACCGGTTGGAAGGCCGGACGCCATGAACGCTCCGCACCCTCCGAAAGTGGCTGGAATCGATTCAACGGTTCCGGCACCCGCACACACTGTCGCGCCCGTGGCCGCGGGTTCGTCCCCGGCCGCCCCCGCACCTCCCCCGACCCCTCCCGGCGCGGTGCTCCAGGACCGCCTCGCCGGCTGGGTCTCCGACCTCACTACCCTGCACGAGCTCACCGAACGCCTGGCCCGCACGACCACGCTCGACGAGGCGCTCCAGGAACTGCTGGGGGCCGGCGCCGCTCTGGTGGGTGCCCGGCGCGGCCTCGTCGTCCTCGAACCGGGCGACGGACTCGGCCCGGACACCACCATCGGCCTGGGTCTCGCCCGTGCCGACCTCGGCCACATCGAGACGGTGCCGCGCAGCGCCCTGTCCTACGGCCGGATCCTCGACGGCCTGCCCGGCGGCGAGGGCGGCATCGCCGTGCCCGATCTGTTCGCGGAGAAGGGGCTCGACCCCCGCCACCGCGAGGTCGCCGCCCGCCTCGGCTACGCCGCCAGCTACGCCCTCCCCCTGGCCACCGACACCGCCGGCCGCCTAGGCGCCGCCGTGTGGCTCTACGACGAGCCCGCCGAACCGGGCGAGCGGCAACGCCACCTCGCCGGCCTCTACGCGCGCTACGCCGCCGAGCACCTGGCCCGGCTCCTCGAACTGGAACGCACGCGTACGTCCATGGCCACGATGTCCGACGAGCTGCTGCCCGCGCGGCTGCCCCGGGTCGCCGGCATCCAGATCGCCGCCCGGCACCGCACCGGCCCGCGCGGCGGAGGCGACTGGTACGACGCCCTGCCGCTGCCCGACGCCGCCCTCGGCCTCGCCGTGGGATCCGTCACCGGCTCGGGTCCCAGCGCCGTCGCCGCGATGGGACGGCTGCGGGCGTCGCTGCGCGCGTACGCCGTGATGGAGGGGGAGGACCCGGTCGCCGTCCTGTCCGACCTGGAGCTGCTGCTGCGGCTGACCGAACCGGCCCGCTCGGCCACGGCCCTGTTCGGCTACTGCGAACCGGCCGCGCGCAAGATCACGCTGGCGGGTGCCGGCCACAGCCCGCCGCTGCTGATCGGACAGCGCCGCACCGAGTTCGTCGAGACGTCCGTCTCCGCCCCGCTGGGCATGCTCGCCTGCTGGGAGGCGCCGAGCGTGGAGATCCTCGCCGAACCTGGAGAGACGGTTCTGCTCTACACCGACGGGCTGCTGCACCGCACCGGCGAGGCCACCGACCGCGCCTTCGCCCGGCTGCACGCGGCGGCGGCCTCAGTGCCCCGGGCCCTGCGCGGCGACCCCGGCGCGATCGCCGACCACGTCCTGCGGAGCGTGCTGCCGGACGGGCTGGACGCGGCGGAGGGCGCGGAGGACGTCGTCCTGCTGGCGGTGCGATTCGAGTAAGGCCCTCGTCGTCCTGCCGGCAGTAGGGCTCCTCGTCGTCCCTCGTCATCGGCCCGGGCCCGCTTCCGCGCCGCCGTACAGTGGAGGACGGTCCAGTGCCGTATCGAGGAGGATGACGTGGCGGAGGAGCTCACCCCGGCAGTGCCTGATTCTGCTGCTGACGCAGCAGGCCCGGACGAGAGCGAAGAGCCGATCAAGCAGCGGAAGAACGGACTGTACCCCGGCGTGTCCGACGAGCTTGCCGAGAGCATGAAGAGCGGATGGGCCGACACCGAGCTGCGCGACCTCGAGCCCGTCCCCCAGGCCGCCGAGACCGCCGCCCGCCGGGCCGCGCTCTCCGCGCGCTTCCCGGGTGAGCGTCTGGTGATCCCCGCGGGCAACCTGAAGACCCGCTCGAACGACACCGAGTACGCCTTCCGCGCCTCCGTCGAGTACGCCTACCTCACCGGCAACCAGACGGAGGACGGCGTCCTGGTCCTGGAGCCCACGGACGGGGGCCACGAGGCGACGATCTACCTCCTCCCGCGCTCCGACCGGGAGAACGGCGAGTTCTGGCTGGACGGCCAGGGCGAGCTGTGGGTCGGCCGACGGCACTCCCTCACCGAGGCCGGGACGCTGTACGGCATCCCCGCCGCCGACGTGCGCGAGCTGGCCGGGGCCCTGCGCGAGGCCACCGGGCCGGTGCGGGTCGTGCGCGGCTACGACGCCGGCATCGAGGCGGCCCTGACCGACAAGGTCACCGCCGAGCGCGACGAGGAACTGCGGGTCTTCCTCTCCGAGGCGCGCCTGGTCAAGGACGAGTTCGAGGTCGGCGAGCTGCAGAAGGCGGTCGACTCGACCGTGCGCGGCTTCGAGGACGTGGTGAAGGTCCTCGACAAGGCCGAGGCGACCTCCGAGCGGTACATCGAGGGCACGTTCTTCCTCCGCGCGCGCGTGGAAGGCAACGACGTCGGCTACGGCACGATCGCCGCGGCCGGGCCGCACGCCTGCACGCTGCACTGGGTGCGCAACGACGGGGCAGTCCGCTCGGGCGAGCTGCTGCTGCTCGACGCGGGTGTGGAGACGCACACGTACTACACGGCCGACGTGACGCGCACACTGCCGATCAACGGACGGTTCAGCGATCTTCAACGCAAGATCTACGACGCCGTGTACGAGGCCCAGGAGGCCGGGATCGCGGCGGTGAAGCCGGGCGCGAAGTACCGCGACTTCCACGACGCCGCGCAGCGGGTGCTGGCCGAGAAGCTCGTCGAGTGGGGCCTTGTCGAGGGGCCAGTGGAGCGGGTGCTGGAGCTCGGGCTTCAGCGGCGCTGGACGCTGCACGGCACCGGGCACATGCTCGGCATGGACGTGCACGACTGCGCTGCCGCGCGGGTCGAGGCGTATGTCGACGGCACGCTGGAGCCGGGGATGTGCCTGACCGTGGAGCCCGGGCTGTACTTCCAGGCCGACGACCTGACGGTGCCGGAGGAGTACCGGGGCATCGGGGTCCGGATCGAGGACGACATCCTCGTGACGGAGGACGGGAACCGGAATCTGAGTGCGGCGCTGCCTCGGCGTTCGGATGAAGTCGAGGCGTGGATGGCGTCGCTCAAGGGCTGAGTTTCGGGTGCGGTGATCTGTGGCTCGTCGCGCCTTCGCGGCGGAGCCGCACAGTGACTCAGCCCCGCGCCCCTAAGAACTCAGGGCGTCCAAGAACAGGGCGCCGGTGAGGAGCGCCCCGCTGCCGCTGGGGGCCCACACGTGGGACGTCAGGTTCGTGTCCAGGGCTCGAAGCGCTGCCGCGCCCTGCTCCGTTGACGTACCGCCCGCCTCCAGCACACCGCGCGCTCCCGCCTGGACCTGCCGCAGGCCCCTCGGCCCCGCCGTGTAGAGCAGTTCCGTGTCCTGGAGCGTGGACATCACCGTGAGCAGGGCGTCCAGCCGGGCCTGGGGTTCGGTGGCGCCCTGACCGCGGGCCGTGGCGAGGGCGGTCAGGGCGCGGCGGACGTGCGGGAATCCCGCCCTGGCCTCTCCCCTCGCACCGGCCGCGCCGTAGCGGGCCGACACCGTGGAGCCGCGCGAGGGGCGGCGCGGGGCGCGGCGGTCCGGGTGGGCGGCCAGCTGTTTGGCCAGGGCCGTGGTGTCGGCCGGGCCGGCTCCCGGTCGCAGTGCCGCTGCCGCCACCAGCAGCCCGAGCGTCCACAGGGCGCCTCGGTGGCCGCCGCCCGCCAACGCCACCGTGTGTTCCGTGGAGCGGCCGATCGCACCCAAGTCCGTGCGGAGGCGGGCACTGGGCTCGCCCGTGCGGCGGGCCGTGGCGGCCATCGCCGTGAGGCCGGGGAGCATGGCCCGGGCCGACCAGCACAGGGCGCCGTGGTCCCGGCGGGTGGCCCTGGCCGTCAGATCGCGCGGGTCGGGCAGGCCCGGCTTGGGCGCCAGGGCCAGCTGGCCGACCAGGGCGTCGACAGCGGTCTGCGCGAGTGCCTCGTCCTCACCGCCGATCCCGTACTGCGTTCCCGTCATGGGACGGCAATGTAGGGGTGCCGCCCATCAGACGGATGGGTCCCGGCTGTGGGCCCCCTGTGCATCGCCTCTCCGGGGGCCGGAACCGCGCGACCAGCCTCATAGGACCCGCGCCCGTCCACGGCGATCCAGTGACACCCACCCCCGCGGCCCGTCCCCACACGCGTCCGACCGGTCGGTCAAGAAACAGCAGGTCAGCGGTAGTTGACGTATGAGATCATGGCCGACCTTGCCGGTCCGACTCGGGGAACAGGCGCGATCATCATGAAGAACGTATCGACGGCGCTGACCATGCAGGACGCCATCCTCACCCTCCAGAAGTACTGGAGCGACAACGGCTGCATGATCACGCAACCGCTGAACACCGAGGTCGGAGCCGGTACGGCCAACCCGGCCACGGCACTGCGGGTGCTCGGTCCCGAGCCGTGGAGCGTCGCCTACGTGGAGCCGAGCGTACGGCCGGACGACTCGCGCTACGGCGAGAACCCCAACCGGCTCCAGACCCACACCCAGTTCCAGGTCATCCTCAAGCCCGACCCGGGCAACCCGCAGGAGCTCTACCTGGGCAGCCTGCGCGCCCTCGGCGTCGACCTGAACGCGCACGACGTGCGGTTCGTCGAGGACAACTGGGCCTCGCCCGCCCTCGGCGCCTGGGGGCTGGGCTGGGAGGTCTGGCTGGACGGCATGGAGATCACCCAGTTCACCTACTTCCAGCAGGTCGGCGGCGTCGCCCTGGACCCGGTGTCGGTGGAGATCACGTACGGCCTCGAGCGCATCCTGATGAACCTTCAGGGCGTGTCCCACTTCAAGGACATCGCGTACGCGCCGGGCATCACCTACGGCGAGGTGTTCGGGCAGAACGAGTACGAGATGAGCCGCTACTACCTCGACGACGCCGACATCGACACCAACCACCGGCTGTTCGAGTCGTACGCGGCCGAGGCCCGGCGCCTGCTGGACCTGGAGCTGCCGGTCCCGGCGTACACCTACGTGCTCAAGTGCAGCCACACCTTCAACGTGCTCGACGCGCGCGGTGCGATCAGCACCACCGAGCGGGCCAAGGCGTTCTCGCTGATGCGGGGCCTGACCCATGAGACGGCCAAGCTGTGGGAGCGGCGGCGGGCCGCGCTGGAGCATCCGCTCGGGCGGGCGGCGGCGCCCGCTCCGGCCGAGCGGGCCATGCTGCCCAAGGTGCCCGGCGTCGAGACGCTGCTCTTCGAGATCGGCGTGGAGGAGCTGCCCTACGCCGACGTCCCCGCGACCACGGAAGCGGTGCGCGAGTCGGTCACCGCCAAGCTCGCCGCGACCCGGCTGGGGCACGGCGCGATCAACGTGCTGGCCACCCCGCGCCGGATCGTGATCACCGTCGACGGTGTGCAGCCCCGCGAGCGGGACACCATGAAGACCGTGCGCGGGCCGAAGGTCGCCGCCGCCTTCAAGGACGGCGCTCCCACCCCCGCGTTGCTGGGCTTCGCCCGCAGCCAGGGCGCCGAACCGACGGACGTGCGGATCGTCGAGGTCAACGGGGTCGAGTACGTGGCCCTGACCCGGCACGAGGAGGGCCGCCCGGCCGTCGAGGTGCTCTGCGATCTGCTGGCCGAGGTCGTCTCCGGGCTGCGGGCCGGGCGCAACATGCGCTGGAGCGATCCGGGGCTGTCGTTCTCGCGTCCCGTGCGCTGGCTGCTCGCGCTGCTGGGCCGTACTCCCCTGCCGGTGGTGGTCTCCTCGCTGTCGGCCGGCGACACCACGCGGGTGCAGCGGCAGGCCCCCTACCCGGAGGTCCGGGTGACCTCCGCCGAGGGCTACCCGCACTTCCTGCACATGCACGGCATCCTGCTCGACCGGGACGCCCGGCGTGGCGCGGTCGTGCGCGGGGCCCTGGAGGCCGCCGCCGAGGTGGGCGGACGCATCGACGTGGAGGGCCAGGCCGGGCTGATCGACGAGATCACCGACATCCTGGAGTTCCCGTACGCCGTGCGGGGGTCGTTCGACGAGCGCTACCTCGAACTGCCCGCGAGCGTCCTGACCACCGTGATGCGCAAGCACCAGCGCTATCTGCCGGTGCTGGACGGTGAGCGGCTCATGCCGCACTTCGTGACCTTCGCCAACGCCCTGTGCGACGACGACGTGGTGCGGGCGGGCAACGAGGCCGTGCTGCGGGCCCGTTACGAGGACGCCGCGTTCTTCTGGCGGGCGGACCTGAAGGTGGCGCCGGAGGAGTTCCGGCGGCGACTGGACAAGCTGACCTTCGAGGACCGGCTGGGCACGGTCGCCGACCGTGCCGTCCGGCTCGCCTCCCTCGCCCAGGACCTGGCCGGGCGGGCCGGGCTCCCGGAGGATTCGGTGGAGGTCGTACGGCGGGCCGGTGCGCTGGCCAAGTTCGACCTGGCCTCGCAGATGGTGATCGAGTTCTCCGGGCTGGCCGGGGTCATGGCGGAGGAGTACGCCCGCCGGGCCGGCGAGTCCCCTGAGGTCGCCCGGGCGCTGGCCGAGATGGAGCTGCCCCGGTCCGCCGGTGGCGCCCTGCCCGCCGGGGACGCGGGGGCCGTGCTGTCCCTCGCCGACCGGTTCGACCTGGTGACGGGCATGTTCCTGATCGGCGCCGCGCCTACCGGGAGCTCCGACCCGTACGGGGTGCGCCGGGCCGCGATCGGGCTGCTCAACGTGCTGCGGAGCCTGCCCGCCGTGGCCGGGGTGCGGGTGAGCGAGGGGCTGCGCGCGGCGGCCGTACGGTATGCCGCACAAGGTGTCGAGGTGCCCGCCGAGCGGGTCGCCGAGGCCGCCGAGCTCATCACCCGGCGCTATGAGCAGCAGCTCACGGACGCCGGGCACGAGCACCGGCTCGTCCAGGCCGTCCTGGTCTGGGCCGACCGGCCCGCCCATGGCGATCGCACGCTGGCCACGCTGGAGCGGCATGTCGGAAGCGAGGCGTTCGAGGCGCTCGCCGCCGCGTTCCAGCGAGTGGTGCGCATCCTGCCCGAGGGCGGTGTCGAGGCGGCGGACGCGTCGCTGCTGACCGCCCCCGCCGAACTGCGTCTCGCCGAGAGCGCGCAGGCCGTACGCCAGGCGTTGCAGGGGCGCGAGGACGATCTCGGCGCGCTGATCGAGGTGTCCGCCCCGCTGGTCGACGCGATCGGCGTGTTCTTCGACGAGGTCCTGGTGATGGACCCCGACCCGGCGGCCCGGGCGGCGCGGCTGGCGCTGCTGACGGAGGTGGCGGGGCTGGCGCGTACGACGCTGGACTGGGGCGCGCTGTAAGGACGCCTGCCCCGTCACGGGCGGTGATCCACACGGCCGCTCGCGGCCGGTGCTTCACTCAGCAGGTGACGGGCGGTGCTTCACCCAGCAGGTCACGGGCGGTGCTTCACCCAGCCGGCCACGGGCGGTGCTTCACCCAGCCGGCCACGGGCGGTGCTTCACCCAGCCGGTCACGGGCGGTGCTTCACCCAGCCGGCCACGGGCGGTGTTTCACGTGAAACACCTGAGACACCGCCCCGTCGGGAAGGTCAGACCGCCATCAGCGGTGCGCCGGAGCGCCACTTCAGGGCCTTGTCGAAGCTCACCACGGCTCCGCCCCGGCCCGGCTTGTTGCCGATGTGGACGTGGTCGGCGAGCTGCTCGATGAGGCACAGCCCCCTGCCGTTCTCCGCGTCGGAGTGGGCGGGGCGGATCGGCGGGCGGGACCGGCCGGCGGACGCCCCGGGGAAGCCCGGGCCGGCGTCCGCGACCTCGATCCGGCACTTCTCGCCGTCGAGGTACGCGGTGACCCGGTACGCCTCCGAGCCGGGGCCGCGCCCCGTGTCCCCGCCGTGCTCCACGGCGTTCGCGCACGCCTCGCTGAGGGCGACGGAAAGGTCGTAGGAGATATCGGGGTCGACGCCCGCGGTCTCCATCGTGCCGATCAGCAGGCGGCGGGCGAGCGGCACGCTCGCAGCTTCGCGCCGCAGATGGAGTGACCACCAAATGCTCATGCTCCAGCCTCCTGGCTGCGGCTCGACATACCGTTACGTATTGCCCTCCGCGCCCCTGTGTAAGCGTGAAGTTGACGTGACGCCGCCCATACGGCGGATGCGTGCTGGTCCTGATCGGTGTATGTGGGGGCAGACTTCGGCGCATCCAGGGGCGCACAGCGTCAGAACGTGACGTTCCGGCCGTACGGCATCTTGTGGACCTGCCGCACGGGGCGTACGGGGCCAGTGCGATGATGAGCCCGCCATGACTGCCCCCCACGCGCGCGCGACGCGCTCCGGACACACGCTCCGGATCCTGCGGGCCGCGGTGTTCGCCGCGGTCTGTGTCGTGCTGGCCGGGGCAGGTCACGCGCTCGCCTCCTGCGACGGCATCCCGCTGTGGACGCTGGGCGCCGGGTTCCTCGGGGTGGCCGCCGTGGCGGCTCCGCTCGCCGGGCGCGTGCGCTCGCTGACGGGGATCACGGCGCTGCTCGCGCTCGGTCAGACGGTGCTGCACACCTTGTTCGGCCTCGGCCAGCACGGTACGGGCGCCGTCACGTCCTCGGTGCCCGCGGGCGGGAGCGACGCCGCGCTGGTCCAGCAGGCCGCGCGGTTCGTGTGCGGCACGACGGCGGCGGCGATCAGCCCGGTGCAGGCGCACAAGATCCTCACCGACGCCCGGATCCAGCCTCCCACCGGGACCCACACGCATCTGGCCGCGGACGCCGTGCCCGGCTCCGCCGCCTCGCTGTGGCCGTCCCTGCCGATGCTGCTCGGACACGTTCTCGCGGCGCTCGCCGCCGGCTGGCTGCTGCGCCACGGCGACCTGGCGCTGCTGCGGCTCACCGAACTGTCGGCGCAGGGAGTCACCGAGGGAGCGCTGGTGCGCTCCCTGCGGGCCGCTCTCTCGCTGGTACGCGCCCTGCGCGCGGGGCTTCCGGGAGCCCCGGAGGCCCACCCGCGCCCGGCGTACACCGCCCGGCCCGCGCCCCCGATGCCGCACACCATGGCGCTCCAGCACACGGTGATCCGACGCGGCCCACCGACCGCCCCGGCTTCCGCAGCCGTACTCGCCCTCGCCGCCTGACGCGACGCGACCACCACCACTTCCGCTCCTCGGATACCCCGGGACCCTCCTTTTCGGAGCCCCGGCTTCCTGGATCCCGCGGAGGAGGGGCCGCCGTCGTGCGGCACGCGCGTGGGCGCGCATCCCTCCTTCCTCATCCAGACCGACTCACAGCGGAGTGCTCCTTCCATGAAGGCTTCCCGAATCGTCGCGGCCGGTGCCGCCGCCGGTGTCACCGTTCTCGCCCTGTCCGCCCCCGCCTTCGCGCACGTCAGCGTGCAGCCCGAGGGCACGGCCGCCAAGGGCGGCTACGCGGTCATCGACTTCAAGGTCCCCAACGAGCGCGACGACGCCTCGACCACCAAGATCGAGGTCAACTTCCCGACCGACCACCCGCTGGCCTCCGTCATGCCGGAGCCCATGCCCGGCTGGAAGATCGAGGTCACCAAGTCCAAGCTGGACAAGCCGCTGGAGATGCACGGCGAGAAGATCACCGAGGCCGTCAGCAAGGTCACCTGGACCGCCGACGGCAAGGGGATCGAGCCCGGCTACTTCGAGAAGTTCCCGCTCTCCGTCGGCCAGCTCCCCGAGGACACCGACCAACTGGCCTTCAAGGCCCTGCAGACGTATTCCAACAAGGAGGTCGTCCGCTGGATCGAGGTGCCGCAGAAGGGCAAGGAGGAGCCCGACAACCCGGCCCCGGTGCTGGAGCTGTCCGCCGCCTCCGAGGACGGGCACCACGGCGCGGCGGCCGATGACGACTCCGACGCCGAGTCGGCCGAGAAGGCCTCCACCCACACCGCCGCCGACGACTCCGCCTCCGCCGACAGCACCGACACCACCGCCCGCGTGCTGGGCATCGTCGGCATCGTGGTCGGCGCCGCGGGTGTCGCCTACGGCGTGCTCGCCGGGCGCCGGCGGTCCAACGCCTGAGGCCGCTTCCTTTTGACGGCGCGCACCGGATCCCCGCCCCGTGCGGGGACTCCCGGTGCGCGCCGGGTCACCGACATCTGGGACATTTTTCTATGCGCACCAAAACCTTCGCCGCGGCCGCACTCCTCGCCGCCGCCTCCCTGACCCTGACCGCCTGCGGCAGCGGCGACGACAGCGACAAGCCCGTCGCCGTGGTGTCGGAGGAAGCGGGCACCGACAAGGCCGCCACCGTCCTCGACAAGCCGTTCGAGAAGCCGGACCTGGTCCTCACCGACACGCAGGGCAAGAAGTACGACCTCCGCAAGGAGACCGCGGGCAAGCCCACGCTGATCTACTTCGGCTACACCCACTGCCCCGACGTCTGCCCGCTGACGATGAACAACATCGCCGTCGCCAAGAAGCAGCTGCCCAAGGCCGAACAGGACAAGCTGCGCGTGGTGTTCGTCACCACCGACCCCCAGCGCGACACCTCGGCCGAGCTCGGCAAGTGGCTCAAGGGCATCGACACCGAGTTCGTCGGTCTCACCGGCGACTTCGCGACCATCCAGGCCGGCGCCCGCACCCTCGGCATCAGCATCGAGCCGACGCGGAAGGACAAGAACGGCAAGCTCATCTCCGAGCACGGCACCCAGGTCATCGCGTTCTCCCCGAAGACCGACGGCGGCTATGTGCTCTACGGCGAGAACGCCAAGGTCGACGACTACATCAAGGACCTCCCCAAGATCATCAAGGGGGAGAACCCGTGAGGCGGCGGCGCGGCCCGGCGGCCCTGGTCATAGCCGGAGCGTTGGCCCTGGCGGGCTGCGGTGGCTCGGACTCGGGCGACTCCGGCTCCGGCTCCGGCTCCGGCTCCGGCTCCGGCTCCGGCTCCGGGAAGGCGGAACTCTCCGCCGGTTCCGCGTACATGCCGCAGCCGGTGTCCGACGACATGGCGGCCGGCTTCCTCACCGTCACCAACAAGGGCGGTGCCGCCGACGAGCTGACCTCGGTCACCAGTGACATCGCCGGGCAGGTCACCGTGCACGAGACCGTCGACGGGGCGATGCAGGAGGTCAAGGGCCTCAAGATCCCCGCGGGCGGCCGGCTGGAGCTGAAGAGCGGCGGCGACCACCTGATGTTCGAACAGCTGAAGAGCAAACCGAAGGAAGGTCAGACGGTCTCCGTCGAGCTGCACTTCGCCCACTCCGGCCCCATGAAGGTCGAGATGCCGGTGAAGCCGGCGACCTACACCCCGAAGACCGGACACTGAGGGAGGGACCCCTGTGACGCAGACCATCGCCCCCCGCGTCCGGACACTGGTGCTGCTGTTCCTGGCCGCGGCCTGCGCACTCCTCGCCGGAGCCGGCCCGGCCTCCGCGCACGCCGCGGTGACCGGCAGCGACCCCGGGCAGGGGGCGGTGGTCGACAAGGCCCCGGCCCGGATCACGCTCACCTTCTCGGAACAGGTCGCGCTGTCCGACGACTCGCTGCGCGTCCTGGACCCCGAGGGCAAGCGCGTCGACACGGCCGAACCGGCCACCGTCAGCGGCACGACGTACGCCGTGCCCCTGCACTCGGGCCTGCCCGACGGTACGTACACGGTGGCCTACCAGGTCGTCTCGGCGGACAGCCACCCCGTTGCCGGCGCCTACACCTTCTCCATCGGCGCCCCCTCCAAGACGTCCGTGTCGGTCTCCGGGCAGTCGACCGACGACGGGGTCGTGGGATGGCTGTACGGCTTCGGACGGTACGTGTCGTACGCCGGGTTCATCGTGATGGCCGGCGGTGCCGCCTTCGTGCTCGCCTGCTGGCGGCGCGGTGCCGGGGTGCGGCCCGTGCAGCGGTTCGTCGTCTCCGGATGGGTCGCGCTCACCGCGTCGACCCTCGCCCTGCTGCTTCTGCGCGGCTCCTTCACGGGCTCCGGGAAGGTCTCCGACATCTTCGACCTGTCCCTGCTCGGGCAGGTGCTGCAGACAAAGAGCGGTGCGGCCCTGGTGTCCCGGCTGCTGCTGCTCGCCGCGGCGGCCCTCTTCATCGCCGTGCTGTTCGGCGCCTATGCCCGCCCGACTCCCCCCACCACCCCGACCGACGGCGCTTCGCGCCGACAGCCTGATCCAAGCGAGGACGCCGAGGAGAAGCGGGACCTGACCTTCGGGCTCTCGATCGGCGGCGTCGTGGTGGCGGCCGGGCTCGCCGCGAGCTGGGCGATGTCCGAGCACGCCTCGGTCGGCCTCCAGGCGGGCATCGCCATGCCGGTCGACGTGCTGCATCTGCTGGCCGTCGCCGCCTGGCTCGGCGGGCTGGGCGCGCTGCTGGTCGCCCTGTACCGCGCGCCCGCCGAGACGCCCGTCGACGCACCGGCGGTACGCCGCTTCTCCCAGATCGCCTTCGGCAGCGTCCTCGCCCTGATCGCGACCGGGACGTACCAGTCCTGGCGCCAGCTCGGCTCCTGGTCGGCCTTCACCGACACCCGTTACGGCCAGCTCCTCCTGGCCAAGATCGCCCTGGTGGTCGTCCTGGTCGGCGTCGCGTGGATCTCCCGCCGCTGGACGGGGCGGCTGGCGCGGACGGTGCCGGTGGAGGCATCGGCGGTACGGGAGAAGGAGCGGGTCGGCGCGGGCGCTGACGGCGCCGGGGAGACCGCGGTCGTCGCAGACGGGGAGACCGCGGTCGTCGGCGACGGGGAGACCACGGTCGTCGGCGACGGGAACGCCCCTGCGGAGAGCGAGGGCGATACCGGCCTCGACACCGACGAGCAGCCCGGCCCCGAGCCCGCCGACTCCGAGCCCGCCGACTCCGAACGCGCCGCGCAGCTCGCCCGGCAGCAGGCTGCCCGGGACGCGGCCCAGCGGAAGCGGATGCGGGACGCGGACCCCAACCGCTTCGGGCTGCGCCGTTCCGTGCTGGCCGAGGCCGGTATCGCGGTCGTTCTGCTCGCCGTGACCACCGTCCTGACGCAGACCGAGCCGGGGCGCACCGAGCAGGAGGCCAAGGCGGCCACCGCGGCATCCGCGTCCTCCTCCGTCGACGAGGGCGCGTCCGGGGCGCTGACCCTGAACATGCCGTTCGACACCGGCGGCGAGGACGGCAAGGGCATCGTCACCATCGACATCGACCCCGCCCGCGTGGGCGGCAACGAGATGCACGTCTACGTGGAACGCCCCAACGGCCGGGCCTTCGACATCCCCGAGGTGAAGGTCGACTTCACCCTGAAAGCCAAGGACATCGGGCCCCTGCCCGTCGTCCCCGACCACATCGCTACCGGACACTGGTCGGCGAACGGAGTGCAGATCCCCATGGCCGGGGACTGGCAGGTCGACGTGACCGTGCGGACCTCCGACATCGACGAGGTGACCGTCTCCAAGAACGCGCAGATCGGCTGAACGACCATGCCTGACCAGTCCCTTCCGAAGGCCCGCACTCCCGAGGCCACCACGGCGCAGAGCGACGCGGCCCCCGCCCACGAGGGCCTCTCACGTCGGCGGCTGCTCGGCACCGCGGGTGCCACCGGCCTCGTCCTCGGCACGGCGGGTGCCACCGTGGGCTACGCCGCCGCCCCCTCCGAGGCGGCCGCTCCGCTCACCTCGCTCGGCACGGACCGGGCGATGTTTCACGGGAAACATCAGCCCGGCATCACCGAGGGCCTCCAGGCACGCGGCCACCTCGTGGCCTTCGACCTGGTGGCGGGCGCCGGTCGCAAGGAAGCCGCGGCCCTGCTCCGCCGCTGGTCGGAGACGGCCCGGCCGCTGATGGCGGGCGAGCCGGGGGGCCACGACGACACCGACGTGGCCCGGGACGCCGGCCCCTCCTCTCTGACGATCACCTTCGGCTTCGGCCACAGCTTCTTCGCCCGGACAGGGCTGGAGAAGCAGCGCCCCACCGCCCTGGACCCGCTGCCCGAGTTCTCCTCCGACCACCTCGACAAGAACCGCAGCAATGGCGATCTGTGGGTGCAGATCGGCGCCAACGACGCCCTGGTCGCCTTCCACGCCCTGCGCGCGATCCAGAAGGACGCGGGCCGGGCGGCCAAGGTCCGCTGGCAGATGAACGGCTTCAACCGCTCCCCGGGCGCCACCACCCACCCCATGACGGCCCGCAACCTCATGGGCCAGATCGACGGCACCCGCAACCCGAAGCCGGGCGAAACCGACTTCGACCAGCGCATCTTCGTCCCCGAGAAGACCGAACCGGCCTGGATGGCGAACGGCTCCTACGCCGTCGTACGCCGGATCCGCATGCTCCTCGACGACTGGGAGAAGCTCTCCGTCAGGGCTCAGGAGGACGTGATCGGGCGCCGCAAGTCCGACGGGGCGGCGCTGTCAGGGGGCACGGAGACGACCGCGATGGACCTGGAGAAGACGGACGCCAAGGGCAACCTGGTGGTCCCGATCAACGCCCACGCCCGCATCACCCGGCCCGACCAGAACGGCGGCGCGGCCATGCTCCGCCGCCCGTTCTCCTTCCACGACGGCATCGACGCCGACGGAGTGCCCGACGCGGGCCTGCTCTTCGTCTGCTGGCAGGCCGATCCCCTGCGCGGGTTCGTGCCGGTGCAGCGCAAGCTCGACCGCGGCGACGCCCTGTCGCAGTTCATCCGCCACGAGTCGAGCGGACTGTTCGCGGTGCCCGGCGGGGCGGCGGAGGGCGAATACGTGGGGCAGAAGTTGCTGGAGGGGTGAGAGTTCACCCCTGTATGGGCTTGTGGGGGATAGCGCTTCCGCGGGCCCATTAGGGTGAGGTCATGCCAGCGAGCTATGCGTATCTCGGTCCTGAGGGCACGTTCACCGAAGTCGCCCTGCGCACGCTTCCCGAGGCCGCCACCCGGGAGCTGATCCCTTACGTGTCGGTCCAGTCCGCGCTCGACGCGGTACGCGTCGGCGAGGCCGAGGCCGCGTTCGTGCCGATCGAGAACTCCGTCGAGGGCGGCATCACCACCACCCTCGACGAGCTGGTCGCCGGCGCGCCGCTGATGATCTACCGCGAGGTGCTGCTGTCGATCACCTTCGCGCTGCTGGTCCGCCCCGGCACGAAGCTGTCGGACATCAAGACCGTCTCGGCCCACCCGGCCGCGCAGCCGCAGGTGCGCAACTGGCTGAAGAAGCACCTCCCGGACGCCCACTGGGAGTCCGCCGCCTCGAACGCGGACGCCGCACGGCTGGTCCAGGAGGGCCAGTACGACGCGGCCTTCGCGGGTGAATTCGCGGCCGCCCGCTACGGCCTGGAGGCCCTGGAGACCGGGATCCACGACGCGGAGAACGCCCAGACGCGGTTCGTGCTGGTGGGCCGTCCGGCCCGGCCTGCCGCGCCGACCGGCGCGGACAAGACCTCGATCGTGTTGTGGCAGCGCGACGACCACCCCGGCGGCCTGCGCGACCTGCTCGGCGAGTTCGCCACCCGCGGCATCAACCTGATGCTGCTCCAGTCCCGGCCCACCGGCGCGGGCATCGGCAACTACTGCTTCTGCATCGACGCCGAGGGCCACATCTCCGACCGCCGGATGGCCGACGCCCTGATGGGCCTGAAGCGGATCTGCCTCCAGGTGCGCTACCTCGGCTCCTACCCGCGCGCGGACATGCGGCCGGGGGACATGCAGCCGCCGCGGCTGGGGACCTCCGACGAGGAGTTCGCGGGGGCGGCGGACTGGGTCGCGCGATGCCAGGACGGGCGTTTCTGACCGGGTTCCGAGCCCGTTCCCCGGCCGGTCGTACCTGCCGATAGTCGTTATCCACAGAAGTTATCCACAGGTCCGCTTCTCGACCTGGGGACAAGTCGACAACGAAGCGTGAGCCAGTCGACAAATCGCCCTACAAGCCCCTGAGGCGTCCATCACCGGGCAGGTCACCCTTCGTCCACCGTTTCCCCTTCGGTAACTCTTCGGGGTGACCTCTTTCCACTCGAAAGTGAGGGTAAAGCGGGTTTGTGGAGGGAATTCATGGGGTGGTCGAGCCGTCCAGAGTGATCAATTCCGAAGTCCACAGATCTTGCACACAGCCTGTGGATAACTCTTCCCGCGGTGTGGACCCCTGTGGACAACTGAAGCCCAAGTCCCGTCTCCCGCAAGGGATTCGAGTCAAGGTGGCGCACACCGGATGCCTCGTTCCGGGGAGAGGCGTCTTCTTTATTGACACTGTGCGCAATTCACCCATAACGGTACGTAAGTCGCTACCGGAATAGTGAGTCGTGGGCGGTCACCCCGCACCGGTAGCCTTGGGCGCGTGATTGACCTTCGCCTGCTCCGTGAGGACCCCGACCGTGTGCGCGCGTCGCAGCGCGCCCGTGGAGAGGACGTCGCGCTCGTCGACGCCCTCCTGTCTGCCGACGAGAGGCGCAGGTCGTCCGGCGTCCGCTTCGACGAGCTGCGCGCCGAGCAGAAGGCGCTCGGCAAGCTCATCCCCAAGGCGGCCGGCGACGAGAAGGCCGAGCTGCTGAAGAAGGCGGGCCAGCTCGCCGCCGACGTCAAGGCGGCCGACGCCGAGCGCGACGCCGCCGCGACCGAGACCCAGGAGCTGCTCCAGAGGCTCGGCAACCTCGTCCACCCGGACGTGCCCGTGGGCGGCGAGGAGGACTTCGTCACCCTCGAGAAGCACGGCACGATCCGCGACTTCGCCGCCGAGGGCTTCGAGCCCAAGGACCACCTGGCGCTCGGCCAGATCCTCGGCGCGATCGACGTCGAGCGGGGCGCCAAGGTCTCCGGCTCGCGCTTCTACTTCCTGACCGGCGTGGGCGCCCTCCTGGAGCTCGCTCTGGTGAACGCGGCGATGGCACAGGCCACCGCGGCCGGCTTCACCCCGATGCTGACCCCCGCGCTGGTGCGTCCGCAGTCGATGGCGGGCACCGGCTTCCTCGGCCAGGCGGCCCAGGACGTCTACCACCTCGCCGACGACGACCTCTACCTGGTCGGCACGTCCGAGGTGCCGCTCGCGGCGTACCACATGGACGAGATCCTCGACGCCGACCGCCTGCCCCTGCGCTACGCGGGCTTCTCGCCCTGCTTCCGCCGCGAGGCCGGCTCGCACGGCAAGGACACCCGGGGAATCTTCCGCGTGCACCAGTTCGACAAGGTCGAGATGTTCTCCTACGTCGCTCCCGAGGACTCGCAGGCCGAGCACCAGCGCCTGTTGGAGTGGGAGAAGCAGTGGCTGACCTCGCTGGAGCTGCCGTACCGCGTGATCGACGTGGCGAGCGCCGACCTGGGCGCCTCGGCCTCCCGCAAGTTCGACTGCGAGGCGTGGATCCCGACCCAGGGCAAGTACCGCGAGCTGACCTCGACCTCGGACTGCACCGAGTTCCAGTCCCGCCGCCTGTCGATCCGCGTCCGTGACGGCAAGCAGGTCAAGCCGCTGGCCACGCTCAACGGCACGCTGTGCGCCGTTCCCCGCACGATCGTGGCGATCCTGGAGAACCACCAGCAGGCCGACGGCTCGGTGCGCGTGCCCGAGGTGCTGCGCCCGTACCTGGGCGGCCGGGAGGTCCTGGAGCCGGTGGCCAAGTGAGCGACACGGCTTCCCCGGGAGGCTTCCCGTACCGGCTCGTCGCCACCGATCTCGACGGGACGCTGCTGCGCTCCGACGACACGGTGTCGCAGCGCACCCGTGACGCGCTCGCCGCCGCCACCGCGGCGGGCGCCGCGCACATCGTCGTCACCGGCCGTGCCGTCCCATGGACCCGGCACATCCTCGACGACCTCGGCTACCAGGGCCTGGCCGTCTGCGGCCAGGGCGCGCAGGTCTACGACGCCGGCGCGCACCGCCTGCTCACGTCGGTGACGCTGGACCGGCAGCTGGCCGGGGTGGCACTGGCCAAGATCGAGGCGGAGGTCGGCCCCCTGTATCTGGCGGCGAGCCGCGACGGCCTCGACGGCGAGGTGCTGGTCGGCCCGGGCTACGCGGTCCAGGGCACCCTGCCCGCCACGCCCTTCACGAACGCGTCGGACCTGTGGACCGCGCCACTGAACAAGCTGTACATCCAGCACCCGACCCTGTCGGACGACGAGCTGTGCGAGGCGGCCACGCGGACCGCCGGCGGTTTCGTCACGGTCACGATGGCGGGCGAGGGCATCGTCGAGCTTCTCCCCCTGGGCCTGTCCAAGGCGACGGGTCTGTCCCTCGCGGCCCGCCGGCTCGGGATGAAGGCGGCCGACACGATCGCCTTCGGCGACATGCCCAACGACATACCGATGTTCGCCTGGGCCTCCTACGGCGTCGCCATGGCGGGCGCCCACGAGGAACTGAAGGCGGTGGCCGACGAGGTGACGTCCTCCCACGACGAGGACGGCATCGCGGTGGTGCTGGAGCGGTTGCTGGGCTGAGCGCCGGGTCCGGTGGCCGGAGCCCGATGCTCAAGGCTGGTGCTCAAGGCCCGGTACTCAGGGCTCGATGGTGCTCGGCGGAGGATGCACGGATCGAACGTGCGCGGGCCTTTCGACCCGACCGCGGTTTAGCAAACCGGTGCCTTACCACTCGGCCAATCCTCCGGGTGGGCGGCCCACGCGATGTGCGATTCGCGTGCTCGAAGCGGCCGCCCCGGGCAGCTCCCCGTGTGGGGCGGGTTCGACGGAGGGGTAGTGGCTACTCCGGATCCCGCCGCGGGCTGCCCTGAAGGGAGCTGGACGTACTGCCGTGCATGGACATCGTCCCGCTCCTCTCCCAGAACGCGGCGCCGGGCTCCCCGCCCGGCCGTGATGACAACCACTGTGCCCGCCGGGCGAATTGGACGCCACTGATTAAACCTGCGGCGGGACCGGCGGTGCTGCCGGCTACTTCCTGCGCCACCTGCGCCGCCGGACCTTGCTGAAGAACCAACCCGCGGGCGGCTCGTCGGAGCGCCAGGGCTGCGGCTCCGGTTCCTCACGGCGCCACTTCGCGGCGAGCATCCGGGCACGGGCGGACGGCTCGGAGGTCCCGGCGGAGCGTATGAAGTCCTCGTCCAGGACGACCCCGTCGAGGTCGTCCGGGGCCTGGCCCCCAGAAGGGGACCCGGACTGGGAACCAGCCTCGGATCCGCGGTCTCCGTACTGAGCCCTCTCGCCCGCCATTTGCCGTCCTCCCAGCCGTCCAACTTCCGCATCGATTCGCCTACATCCCGTTCGCCCAGTGTGCCCTGACAGAGGTGAAGCCTCCGTCAGGGCCGGGGCACGTCACTCCTCGCCGGCGAGGGTGAGGGAGCGCAGCTTCTGTCCGGCGAACCAGGTGGCCAGCACCGTGACGGCCAGCAGCAGCACCGTCGCCGTGGTCAGACCCACGTCCGAGGAGACCAGGTCCCCTCCGGAGACCTTCTGGGCCACCGCCAGCGACCACTGCTGGACGCTCAGCGTGCGCGCACCGGGCACCAGGGAGCCGAACAGGGCCTCCCAGACCAGCGCGTAGACGAGACCGAACACCACCGCGTGCCGGGAGACCGTGCCGAGCAGCAGGAACAGGGCCGCGTAGGCGATGGACGCGACCAACGCGGCCACCGTGTAGGCGACGGCGACCTGCTGGCCGTTGCCGTTCAGGATGAAGCCGGCGATGAGCGTCGGCACCGCGGAGAACACCATGGTCACCGCGATCGCGACGATCAGCTTGGTGAAGATGATCGTCGGCCGCTTGATCGGCTTCGACAGCAGGTACACCACCGAGCCGTCGTCGATCTCCGGCCCGATCGCGCCCGTTCCGGCGATGACGCCGATGATCGGCACCATCGTGGCGAGGGCGAGGCCGCCCAGCAGGTCGGCCGCGGTCTGGTCGTCCGCCCCGGCCAGACCGCGCACCGCCACGGCGATCACGATCAGCAGCATCGGCAGGGCGCCGAGAATGAGGGCCCGGCGCCGGCCGAGCAGGGCCCGGTACGTGAGCCGGGCGACTGTGGGGTCGTACATCAGGGCCTCCTACGCCGCGACGAGGTACGAGAAGACGGACTCGAGGGACTCGTCGGACGGCGAGACCGTGAGCAGCCGGATGCCGTGGTCCCTGGCCACCCGCGGCAGCAGGGCCGTGAAGCGGCCGAAGTCGACGGCCTGGATGCGCAGCGCGCCCTCGGCGAGGTCGACCTCGATGCCGGCCGTCGACGGGTCGGCGATCAGCGCGGCCGCGAGGGCGCGGTCGTCGCTGGAACGCACCAGGTAGCGGTGCGGCCGGTCGGTCATCAGGCGGCGGATCTTGCGGAAGTCACCGCTGGCGGCGTGCCGGCCCGCGACGACGACCTCGATGTGCCAGGCGAGTTGCTCGACCTCTTCGAGGATGTGGGACGAGAACAGCACCGTGCGGCCCTCGTCGCCCATGCGGCGCAGCAGGTCCATCAGCTGCATGCGCTGACGGGGGTCCATGCCGTTGAAGGGCTCGTCGAGCAGCAGCAGCGACGGGTCGTGGACCAGAGCGCTCGCCATCTTCACGCGCTGGCGCATGCCCTTGGAGTAGGTCTGGATCTTGCGGTCCTGCGCGTACTCCATCTCGACCGTGGCCAGGGCCTTCTGCGCCGCCTTGGCGCCCAGGCCGTGCAGTTCGGCGTTGGCGAGGACGAACTCCTTGCCGGTGAGGAAGTCGTACATCGCCTCCCGCTCGGGGACGACGCCGATGTGCTTGTAGATCTGCTCGTTGCGCCACACGGCCTGGCCGTCGAGGGTGACCGTGCCGGTGGAGGGGGCCAGGAAGCCGCCCATCATGTTGATGAGGGTGGACTTTCCGGCGCCGTTGGGGCCGAGCAGGCCCGTGACGCCGGGGCCGATGGTCATGGTGATGTCGTTGACGGCGACCACATTGCCGAACCAGCGGGAGACGTGGTCGATGTTGAGCGTGGTCACAGTCCCACCTTCTTGTAGCGGCGCATCAGGAGGCCGTAGCTCGCCGCGATCAGACCCAGGGCGACGACGACGTAGACGACGCCCTCGGCGCTGCTCGGGCCCACCCCGCTGGGGGAGGCGGACGTCGCGCCCAGGAACGCGGACTGCACACCGTCGATGATCGTGATCGGGGAGAACAGCCCGATCCACGGCACGGCGTCGCCGCTGCCCTGCGCGTCGGCGATGGCCTGGAGGGTGGAGACCGCGCCATAGGTGATGGTCAGCACGGCGATCACGGCCGCGATACCGAAGCCGCGGCGCGGGGTGAAGGACGCGATGACGAGGCCGATGCCGGCGAAGAGCAGTGAGAGCAGTGCCACCGAGACGAGTCCCTGTGCGAATCCCTTGGTCTGATCGGCGAAGTCGAGCTTGGCCAGCAGCGCGCCCACGTAGAGCAGGAGCAGGGGGCCGGCGGTGAGGATGAAGAGTGCCGAGGCCAGCGCCGCGAACTTGGCGCGGACGTAGTCGGCGGTCTCGATGGGCCGCGAGAAGTACAGCGGCACCGTCTTGAAGCGCAGGTCGCGCGAGACGGACTGGGGTGCCTGCGAGGCGACGTAGAGGCTGATGACCGCCTGCATGATGATCGCGTAGCGCGTGTAGTCGACGGGCAGGGCGTTGGCCTTGGTGGCGACCGCGACGGCGACCATGATGGCCGCGGGCACGCACATCACCACGAAGAGCAGCATCGGCAGCACCTTGGACTTCACCGAGCGGCCGAGGCCGTAGGAGCCGCGCAGGGACTGCGAGTACAAGGAGCGCCGGGCGTAGGCGCGGCCGAGGCGGGGGCCGTCGTACTTGCGGTAGCCGATGTTGTGGATGCGGGTCTGGTCACCCGGTGCCGGGGCGGCTGTCCCCGTGGAGTGCTCAACCGCCATGGCCGACCGCCTCCTTCCGCTGCTCGCGCTCGTCGGTGCTGGTGAAGACCTCGGAGATGTGGTGCCGGCGCTGCTCCATGCGCACCAGGCCGAGTCCGAGGTCCGCGATCACGTCCCGGACCACGTCATATGTCTCCTCGCCCCGCGCGGTGAGCAGCAGGACGTGGCCGGCGCCCGGCAGGCCGCTGCCGTCCTCGACGTTCACCCCGCGCGCGTGCAGCGCCTCGCGGACCGCGCGGGTGCCGTCCGGGTGCTCGTCGGTGTCCGTGACCTCGATCGCGAGGGTGGTGGTGATCTGCGTGAAGTCCGTGGTGGAGCTGGAGCGCAGGAGTTTGCCGCCGTCGATGACGACGACGTGGTCGCAGGTGCGCTCCAGTTCGCCCAGCAGGTGGGAGGTGACCAGGACCGAGATGCCGAAGTCGGTGTGGATCCGGCGGATGAGGCCGAGCATCTCGTCGCGGCCGACCGGGTCGAGGCCGTTGGTCGGCTCGTCCAGGAGGACCAGCTGGGGGTCGTGGACGAGGGCCTGTGCGAGTTTGACGCGCTGCTTCATGCCGGTCGAATAGCCGCCGATGGGGCGGTAGCGCTCCTCGTACAGCCCGACGTGGCGCAGGGTGTCGGCCGTGCGCTCGCGCGCGGCCGTGGGCGGCAGACCGGACATGCGCGCCATGTGGACGACGAACTCGGTGGCCGAGACGTCCGGCGGCAGGCAGTCGTGCTCGGGCATGTAGCCGACCCGCTCGCGGATGGCGCCGCCCTGGGTGGCGACGTCGAGACCGAGCACTTCGGCGCGGCCCTCGGTGGCGGGGGACAGACCCAGCAGGATCTTGATCAGTGTGGACTTGCCGGCTCCGTTGGCTCCGACGAGTCCGGTCACACCGGGTCCGACGTCCACGGAGAGCCGGTCAAGCGCGGTCACCCGGGGGAACCGCTTGCTCAGGCTTTCGGTCGCGATCACAGTCACCCTTCGAAGTTAGGGGCCGTGCGCGTGGCGGGCATCACTCCGCAGAGCTGTCTTCGGATCAGCCCTGAGTATTACGGGCCCCTAGGGGAGCTGGTTCTCGAGAGTTACCACGCCGGGCGGGAGCCGGGACGGCGCGCTATTGACGAACTCTCTAACAACTGCCAGATTCGCCGGATGACGTTGCTGACGGGCGCGCGCGAGCGCAGGGTGCGGACCGGCGAAGTCGAGCTGTGCGTGGCCGAGATGGGGGATCCCGGACGGCCCACGGTCGTCCTGGTCCACGGCTACCCCGACAGCAAGGAGGTGTGGTCCGAGGTCGCCGAGCGACTCGCCGGCCGCTTCCACGTCGTGGCGTACGACGTCCGCGGCCACGGCCGGTCGACGGCGCCGCGGCCGCTGCGGGGCGGGTTCACTCTGGAGAAGCTGACGGACGACTTCCTGGCCGTCGCGGACGCGGTGAGTCCGGACGCGCCGGTGCACCTGGTCGGGCACGACTGGGGCTCGGTGCAGGCCTGGGAGTTCACCACCGTCCGGCGTACCGAGGGACGCATCGCCTCCTTCACCTCCATGTCCGGGCCGTCCCTCGACCACTTCGGCCACTGGATCGGCAAGCGGGTGCGGCGGCCCACCCCGCGCCGGGTCGGGCAGCTCCTCGGGCAGGGCGCCCGGTCCTGGTACGTGTACCTGCTGCACACGCCCGTCCTGCCCGAGCTGGCCTGGCGCGGCCCGCTCGGCAAGCGCTGGCCGCGGGTGCTGGAGCGCGTCGAGAAGGTACCCCGGGGCGACTACCCCACCGCGTCCCTGCCGTCGGACGCGGCGCACGGGGCCTGGCTGTACCGGGACAACGTCCGGCCCCGGCTTCGCGGGCCGCGCCCGGACGCGCACGCCCACGCGCCCGTGCAGATCATCACGCCCCTGGCGGACCGGTTCCTCTCGGAGCGGCTCCACGACGAACTGGAGCAGTGGGTTCCGCGGTTGACCCGCAGGACGATCCAGGCAGGGCACTGGATCCCGCGGACCCGCCCGGACCGGCTGGCCTCCTGGATCGAGGAGTTCGTGACGTCCGTCGAGAGCGGGCGGTCCCCGGCGGTGGCGAACGGGGAGCACGCCGAGCGGTTCGGCGGGCAGCTCGTGCTGGTCACCGGGGCGGGCAGCGGCATCGGGCGGGCGACGGCGCTCGCGTTCGCCGAGGCCGGTGCGCGGGTGGTGGCCGTCGACCGGAACGCGGAGGCCGCGGCCCGCACCGCCGAGTCGTCCCGCCAACTGGGCGCCCCCGGCGCCTGGGCGGAGACGGCCGACGTCTCCGACGAACAGGCCATGGAGAAGCTCGCCGACAAGGTCACCACGGAGCACGGAGTGGTGGACGTCCTCGTGAACAACGCCGGGATCGGGCTGTCCGGCTCCTTCTTCGACACCACACCGGAGGACTGGAAAAAGGTCCTCGACGTCAATCTGTGGGGGGTCATCCACGGCTGCCGGCTCTTCGGCCGGCGGATGGCCGAGCGCGGGCAGGGCGGCCACATCGTCAACGTGGCGTCGGCCGCGGCATACCAGCCGTCCCGGGCGCTGCCCGCGTACAGCACCTCCAAGGCGGCCGTGCTGATGCTCAGCGAGTGCCTGCGGGCGGAGCTCGCCGGGCAGGGGATCGGCGTGACGGCGGTGTGCCCGGGCATCGTGAACACCGCCATCACGTCGACGGCGCGTTTCGCCGGGGTCGACGCCCTGGAGGAGAAGCGGCTGCAGAAGCGCACCGCCCGCCTGTACGGGCTGCGGAACTATCCGCCGGAGAAGGTCGCCCGCGCGATCCTGCGGGCGGTGACGCGCAACGAGGCGGTGGTGCCGGTGACTCCGGAGGCGCGGGGTGCTCGCTGGCTGTCGCGGTGGGCGCCGGGGGCACTGAGGGGCCTCGCGCGGGTGAAGCCGCCGGTGTGAGGGCGAGGGCGTGGGGCTGCGGGCGTGCCGCCGGTATGTGGCCGAGGGCCCAAAACCCCTGTAGTGAGGGCCAGTTGTCCACAGAACCGCCAAATCCCCTGTGGATAACCGCACTTGGTTGTGGACCAAACCTAGGAAGCGAAACTCGATCGCGTGATTCCCGTCTCTCACGCACTCTGATGGCATGGACGAGAGACGCACCGTGAAGGTGTCGAAGTACCTGTCGAAGCATCTGCGCCACCAGCCGGAGCGCATCGGGCTCACACTCGACGAGGCCGGCTGGGTCGAGATCGACACGTTGATCGCCGCGGCCACCGCTCACGGCTTCCGATTCACCCGCGACGAACTGGACCAGGTCGTCGCCACCAACGACAAGCGGCGTTTCGCCGTCGAAGGCACCCGGATCCGCGCCAGCCAGGGCCACAGCGTGGAGGTCGACCTCGGGCTGGCACCGGCCACCCCGCCCGCCCACCTCTACCACGGCACCGTCGCCCACAGCCTGGACGCCATCCGGGCCGAGGGGCTCCGTGCGATGAACCGGCACGCCGTGCACCTCTCGCCCGACCGGGAGACGGCGACCCGTGTCGGCGCCCGCCGGGGCCGGCCGATCGTGCTGACGGTGGACGCGGACGCCATGCACCGTGACGGCCATGTCTTCCACGTGAGCGCGAACGGGGTGTGGCTGACCGGAGCCGTCCCTGCCCGGTATCTGTGCTTCTCCGAGCGGTACTGACCTGCCGCATCCAGCCGACCGCGCACGGTGACTGTTTCACGTGAAACACGGGGCACCCTCGGCGCTCCCTTACGCTCGATGCCATGAGTCTGCGTCTGAGCACCGTGATCCTCCCGTACCGCCGCTGGAACGAAGGCGGCCGTTCGGCCTGGACGCGCGCCGAGCAGCTCGGCTTCCACACCGCGTATACCTACGACCACCTGTCCTGGCGCACCTTCCGGGACGGCCCGTGGTTCGGCGCTGTACCGACCCTCACGGCCGCCGCGGGCGTCACCGACCGGCTGCGGCTCGGCACCCTGGTGACCTCGCCGAACTTCCGGCACCCCGTGACCCTCGCCAAGGAGCTGATCTCCCTCGACGACATCTCCGGTGGGCGGGTAACGCTGGGCATCGGCGCGGGCGGCTCCGGGTTCGACGCCACCGCGCTCGGCCAGGAACCGTGGACGCCGCGCGAGCGTGCCGACCGCTTCGCCGAATTCGTCCCGCTGCTCGACCGCCTGCTCAGCGAGGACGCCGTGTCCTACGAGGGGGACTTCTACTCCGCCCACGAGGCGCGGAACATCCCCGGCTGTGTGCAGCGCCCCAGGCTGCCGTTCGCGGTGGCCGCCACCGGGCCGCGCGGGATGCGGCTCGCCGCCCGGTTCGGGCAGGCGTGGGTGACCACCGGCGACCCCAAGCTGTACGAGAACGGCACGCCCGAACAGTCGATTCAGGCCATTCGCGGGCAGGCGGAGAGGCTCGACGACATCTGCGCCGAGGTCGGCCGGGACATGACCGATCTCGACCGGGTCCTGCTCACCGGATTCACTCCGGACCGTGTCGCCCCGCTCCAGTCCCTGAACGCGTTCGTGGACTTCGCCGGGCGGCATGTGGAGCTGGGCTTCACGGAGATCGTGATCCACTGGCCGATCCCCGACTCGCCGTTCGCAGCCGACCAGAAGGTCTTCGAGCAGATCGCGATGGAGGCGCCGGCGCAGCTGCGCTGAGCGTGGACGGATGTCCCGGGGGCCTCTGGCAAGGGGCTCCTGGTGAAAACTCCTGCTGAAGGCTCCCTGAGGGCGGTATCCACTCACCTGTGCGGAGCCCTGCACGCCCGTGCGGGCGTGTGCGGGACAATGGCCGGGTGACCTCAGCGACCCGACAGCCCGAGACCGCGGCCGAGACCCTCCCGCCGCGGCTGATCGCCACCGACCTCGACGGCACCCTGCTGCGCGACGACAAGTCGGTGTCGCCGCGCACGGTCGCCGCGCTGGCCGCCGCCGAGGAGGCGGGCGTCGAGGTCTTCTTCGTCACGGGCCGCCCGGCCCGCTGGATGGACGTCGTCAGCGACCACGTGCACGGCCACGGTCTGGCCATCTGCGGCAACGGCGCCGCCGTGGTCGACCTGCACGGCGGCCCCGGCGCCCACCGGTTCGTGAAGGTGCGGGAACTGGCCCGCGAGAACGCCCTGGACGCCGTACGGCTGCTGCGCGACGCGGCGCCGGGCACGGTGTACGCGGTGGAGCAGACCTACGGCTTCTACCAGGAGCCGGCCTACCCGAAGCTCCACATGGAGATACCGGACAGCCTCGCCCCGGCCGAGGAGCTGCTGGGCCCGGACCACCCGGCCGCCGCGGAGCCGGTGCTGAAGATCCTCGCCTACCACCCCGAGATCGACCCCGACGCCTTCCTGACCCTGGCCCGCCTCGCCATCGGCGACCGCGCCAACGTCACCCGCTCCAGCCCCAGCGCGCTGCTCGAGATCAGCGGCCCCGGGGTGTCGAAGGCCAGCACCCTCGCCCTGTGCTGTGCCGAGCGCGGCATCTCGCACGAGCAGGTCGTGGCCTTCGGGGACATGCCGAACGACGTGGAGATGCTGACCTGGGCGGGCCGGTCGTACGCGATGGGCAACGCGCACCCGGCCGTGATCGCCGCCGCCTCGGGCCGGACGGTAGCGAACAACGACGACGGTGTGGCCGTCGTGATCGAGCAGTTGCTGACGGAACTGCCGTAGCCGCCGCGGCCGGGGTGCCTCAGAGGGACACCCCGCGCGCCGACAGCCACGACACCGGGTTCACCGCCGAGCCCGACTCCGGTGTGACCCGGGCCTCGAAGTGCAGGTGCGGCCCGGTGGAGTTGCCCGTGGTGCCCGATTGGCCGATCCACTGCCCGGGGCTGACGCGCTCCCCCTGGTCGACCGCCAGGGAAGCGAGATGGGCGTACTGCGTGTAGTAGCCGCCTGCGTGCTTGAGCACGATTTCCATGCCGAAGGGACCGCCGCAGGACACCTTCACGACCCGTCCGGCACCCACAGCCCGCACCGGCGTGCCGATCGGTACCGCGAAGTCCTGACCGGTGTGCCGGTTCGACCACCGCGCACCGCCACTGCCGTACGACGCCGACAGTTCGTACGTCTCGACCGGCGCGACCCAGTCGCCGTCGGTGAAGCCCGTCTCCGGCTGGTCCAACCGGACGGCCCCGCGGCACGCACCGGCGGCGACCGCCGCGTCCGCCTGCCCCTGGAGCTCCGAGCGGGCCGTCTCCAGCTTCTGCTCGATGTCCGCCTTCAGAGCGGCGAGTTGGACGTTGCGCTTCTCCAGCGCCTGCCACTGGGCCGCGGCCCTGGCCTCATCCGCCGCGAGCCGGGCCTCGGCCCGCTTGTTCTTGGAGATCGCGTTGTTCACCGCGAGATCGGCCTGCGAGAAGGCATGCTGACCTCGCATCAGTCCCTCGGGACTGTCGGCCAGGATCATCTGGGCGGCCACCGGCAGCCCCCCACTGCTGCGGTACTGCGCCCGCGCGATCCGGCCCAGATCCTCGTGCAGGGCGGCGATGTGCCGCCGCTGCGTGTCCAGGAGCGCCTCCGCTCGCTGGGCTTCGGCACGCTGGTCCTCGGCCTCCTTGCGTCCGGCCTCGTACTGCTGCGTCGCCACCGCGGCCTCCTCGTACAGCCGCACGACCTCAGCGCTGAGGCCGGTGGCCGGGCCGATGCCGGTGCCGGTGTCGCTCCCGGGGTCCTTGCCGGCCGCCGTCGGCCGGGCCGCCAGCACGGCCAGCGCGCACAGCAGGACCGGAACGAGCAGCCGATAACGGCGATATGAGCGCATGTCAGCGATCGTCGCCCAGCACTGCCGACCCGGTCCTGTTCACGTCGTACGGCCGGGGGAACGGCTGCGCCGAACGGCCCAGCGCACGCCGTTTGCCGGCCGCCTGCCGAGGGCGCTGAGGAGGCGCCGGGGTCGAGGGCGCCGACGTCAGGGCGCCGGGGTCGAGGCGCGGAGGTCAAGGCGCCGAGGTCGAGGCGCGGAGGTCAAGGCGCCGAGGTCGAGGCGCGGAGGTCAAGACGCCGGGGTCGAGGGGCTACCGCGCCCCCACCAGCGACTCCGCCGCCGCCTCCCGCTCCGCCATCCCCCGCAGCGGGCCGTCCGCCGCCAGTAGCTCGGCGTACGGCCCGCGCTGCACCACCCGCCCCTCGTCCAGCACGATCACCTCGTCGACCGCTTCGAGGCCCGCCAGCCGGTGCGTGATGAGCAGCGTCGTCCGGCCCGTGGTGGCGGCCAGCAGATCGGCGGTGAGCGCGTCGGCGGTCGGCAGGTCGAGGTGCTCGGCGGGCTCGTCCAGCACCAGGACGGGGAAGTCGGCGAGGAGTGCCCGGGCCAGCGCCAGCCTCTGCCGCTGCCCTCCCGACAGCCGCGCCCCGTGCTCGCCGACGAGCGTGTCGAGTCCGTCGGGCAGGCTGTCGGCCCAGTCCAGCAGCCGGGCGCGGCCGAGCGCGGCACGCAGGTGCTCCTCGCCGGCGTCCTTCCGGGCGAGCAGCAGGTTCTCGCGCAGCGAGCTGTCGAAGAGGTGTGCGTCCTGCGCACACAGCCCGACAAGGCCCCGGACGTCGTCACTGCGCAGCCCGTACGCATCCACACCCGCCAGCGTGTACGAGCCCCCCTGGGTGTCCAGGAACCGCAGCAGCACCTGCGCGAGCGTGGTCTTGCCGGAGCCGGAGGGGCCGACCACGGCGATCCGGCGGCCCTCCTCGAGGGTCAGGTCGAGCCCGGCGAGCGCGTCCCGGTCCTGCCCGGCGTGCCGGGCGGTCAGCCCCGCGACGACGAGCGGGAACGGCGACGTGGGCGCCTGCCGGGGCCGCTCCGGCTCCCGCACGGGCTCCGTGGCATCCAGCACTTCGTACACCCGCTCCGCGCTCCGGCGCACGCGCTGCCGGTACTGCGCGGCGAGCGGCAGCCCGAGCACGGCTTCGAAGGCGGCGAGCGGGGTGAGGACAACGACGGCCATGGTCACGCCGTCGAGCCGCCCGGCGGCGACCGCCTGCGCGCCGACCAGGGCGGCGGCCGTGACGGTCAGTCCGGAGATCAGCGCGGTGAGGCCGTCGCCCAGGGCCGTGGCGGTGGCGGCGCGCGAGGCGACCCGGGTGAGTACCCCGTCGGCCTCGCGCGTCCGGGCGGTCCGCGCGGGCAGCGCACCGGCAACGGTCAGTTCCGCGGTGCCGGTGAGCAGGTCGGTCACCCGCGTCGCGAGCACGCCGCGGGCGGGCGCCAGCCTGTGCTCGGCCCGCCGGGCCACCGCGCCGGTGATCAACGGCACGCCGACCCCCGCCGCCAGAAGCCCGGCCGTGAGCACCGCCCCGGCCTCGGGCAGCAGCCACGCCGCGAAGCCGACCGACGCGGCCGACACGACGACGGCCGCCCCGGCCGGCAGCAGCCACCGCAGCCAGTAGTCCTGCAGCGCGTCCACGTCCGCGACCAGCCGGGAGAGCAGATCACCCCGGCGGACCCGGCGCAGCCCGGCCGGCGCCAGCCGCTCAAGCCTGCGGAACACCGCGACCCGGGTGTCCGCCAGCATCCGCAGCACGGCGTCGTGCGACACCAGCCGCTCGGCGTACCGGAAGACGGCGCGCCCGATCCCGAACGCCCGCGTCGCGGTGACGGCCATCATCAGATACAGCACGGGCGGGTGCTGCGAGGCCCGCGAGATCAGCCACCCGGAGGTGGCCATGAGTCCCACGGCACTCCCCAGCGCGAGGCTCCCGAGCAGCAGCGCGAGTCCCAGGCGTCCGCGCCGGGCGCCGGACATGGCCCGGACGCGTGCGAGGACATCGCCTGAGGCCGGCTCTTCGACGGGCTCCACGGGAGCGCGCAGCTCGATCTCGTCGGATCGCGTCCCGGCTGCCCTGCCCACGGCGGGCGCCGCGGGCAGGGCAGCGGTGGTCTCGGGCTCCTCGAGCCGCACCACCCGGTCCGCGACGTCCAGCAGCGCCGGCCGGTGCACCACCAGCAGGACCGTCCGGCCGGCCGCGAGGCGCCGCACCGCGGCCACGACCTCGGCCTCGGTGCCCCCGTCCAGCGCCGCCGTCGGCTCGTCGAGCAGCAGCACGGGCCGGTCCGCGAGGAACGCCCTGGCCAGCGCGAGCCGCTGCCGCTGCCCGGCGGACAGGCCTGCTCCGTCCTCGCCGAGCGCGGTGTCGACGCCCTCGGGCAGCGCGTCGACGAAGTCCAGTGCCCCGGCGTCCCGCAGAGCCCGCCGTACGGAGTCGTCGTCGGCGTCGGGCCGCGCCAGCCGTACGTTCTCGGCGATCGTCCCGGCGTACAGATGCGGGCGCTGCGGCACCCACGCGATCCGGGAGCGCCACGGTTGAAGGTCGGCATCGGCGAGGTCGACCTCACCGATCCGCACCCGACCCTCGGCCGGGCGCACGAACCCCAGCAGGACACTCAACAGTGTCGACTTGCCCGCACCGCTCGGCCCCACCAGCGCGACGGTCTCCCCGGGCTCGATGCCGAAGGACACGTTCGATACGGCGTCCGTCGACCGCCCCGGATACCGGACGGTCACGCCCTCGAACGACAGCGCACCCTCCGGTACGGCCGCGGAGCCGGACGCCGGGACGGGCGTCTCCAGGACCTCGAAGATCTCCTCGGCGGCGGCGAGCCCCTCCGCCGCCGCGTGGTACTGCGCCCCGACCTGCCGCAACGGCAGATACGCCTCGGGCGCGAGGACCAGGATGACGAGGCCGATGTACAGGTCCATCTCGCCGTGCACCAGCCGCATGCCGATCGTCACGGCGACCAGCGCCACCGAGATCGTCGCGAGCAGTTCCAGGGCGAAGGAGGAGATGAAGGCGATCCGCAGGGTCCGCATGGTCGCCTGCCGGTACTCGCCGGTGATGCGTCGGATGGACTCGGCCTGCGCCTTGGCCCGCCCGAAGACCTTCAGCGTCGGCAGCCCGGCGACGACGTCCAGGAAGTGCCCGGACAGCCGCGACAGCAGCCGCCACTGACGGTCCATCCGGGACTGGGTCGCCCAGCCGATCAGCACCATGAAGACCGGAATGAGCGGCAGGGTGCCGACGATGATGGCCGCCGACACCCAGTCCTCGGTGACGATCCGCGCCAGTACCGCCACCGGCACGACCACCGCGAGACCCAACTGCGGCAGATACCGCGAGAAGTAGTCGTCGAGGGCATCGACGCCCCGGGTGGCCAGGGCGACCAGCGAACCGGTCCGCTGCCCGCTCAGCCAGCCCGGCCCCAGCTCGGCGGAACGCTCCAGCAGCCGCCCTCGCAGCTCGGACTTCACAGCCGCGCTGGCCCGGTGCGCGGCGAGCTCCGTGAGCCAGCCGACCAGCGCCCGTCCGACCGCGACGGCGGCCAACAGCAGCAGGGGAGTGCCGAGGTCGGACACCGCCATGCGGTGCTGGAACGCTCCGACCACCACCTCGGCGATGAGCATCGCCTGCGCGATGACCAGCCCCGCCCCTACGGCCCCCAAGGCCACGACCGCCACCAGAAAGACCCGGGTGGCACGGGCGTACCGGAGCAGACGCGGATCGATTGGTTTCACGTGAAACACACCTCAGTGCGCGGTCTCGGCAATGTGCTGCGTACCGATCCGCTTGCGGAAGACCCAGTACGTCCAGCCCTGGTAGAGCAGGACGACCGGGGTGGCGATCCCGGCACACCAGGTCATGATCTTCAGCGTGTACGGGCTGGACGAGGCATTGGTGACCGTCAGGCTCCAGTCCGGGTTCAGTGTCGACGGCATGACGTTCGGGAACAGCGTCAGGAAGAGCATCGCCACCGCGGCCACGATGGTGAGTCCCGACAGGGCGAACGCCCAGCCCTCACGCCCGGCCCGGGCCGCGACCAGGGCCACGAGGAGCGATGCCACGGCCACGACCATCGCCACGAGCGACGCACCGTCGCCCCGGTCGGACTGCGTCCACAGCAGGAAGGCGAGCGCCAGCAGGGCGGTCACCAGCCCGACGCGCAGCGCCAGCTTCCTCGCCCGCTCCCGGATCTCCCCGACGGTCTTGAGCCCGACGAACACCGTCCCGTGGAAGGTGAACAGCGACAGCGTGACCAGACCGCCCAGCAGCGCGTACGGGTTGAGCAGATCCAGGACGCCGCCGGCGTAGTTGAAGTCCTGGTCGATCTTCACGCCCCGCACGATGTTGGCGAAGGCCACGCCCCACAGGAACGCGGGCAGCAGCGAGGCCCAGAAGATCGCGGTCTCCCAGTTGCGCTGCCAGTTCTCCTCCGGCCGCTTCACCCGGTACTCGAAGGCCACACCCCGGACGATCAGGCAGACCAGGATGAGCAGCAGGGGCAGGTAGAAGCCGGAGAAGAGCGTCGCGTACCACTCGGGGAAGGCGGCGAAGGTCGCGCCGCCCGCCGAGAGCAGCCACACCTCGTTGCCGTCCCAGACGGGCCCGATGGTGTTGATCAGCACCCGCTTCTCGGGCCGGTTGCGGGCGAGCAGCTTGGTGAGCACCCCGACCCCGAAGTCGAAGCCCTCCAGGAAGAAGTAGCCGGTCCACAGGACGGCGATCAGGACGAACCAGACGTCGTGCAGTTCCATGACTGTGCAGCTCCCTCGGCCTAGTACGAGAAGGCCATCGGCTTGTCGGCGTCACGGGAGTCGCCGCCGATCTTCGTGGGCGGGTTGAGGTCGGCCTCGGTGAGCTCCGGCGGGCCCGCCTTGACGTACTTGACCAGCAGCTTGACCTCGATGACGGCGAGGATCGCGTAGAGCGTGGTGAAGACGATCATCGAGGTGATGACCTCGGCCTGGGAGACACCGGGGGAGACCGCGTCACGCGTCTGGAACAGGCCGTAGACGACCCACGGCTGGCGGCCCATCTCGGTGAAGATCCAGCCCCAGGAGCTGGCGATCAGCGGGAAGCCCAGGGTGAGGATCGCGATGCGCCAGTACCACTTGGTGAGGGTCGGGCCGAGCGCCTTCTTCGGCAGCAGCACGAGATGCGGCACTTCGTCGTCGCCCGTCCTCAGGTGCTGCGGCAGCATGAACTTCTTGCGGGTCAGCCACAGCCCGGCCAGGCCGATGGCGAACGACGTCATGCCGAAGCCGATCATCCACCGGAAGCCCCAGTAGGCCACCGGGATGTTGGGCCGGTAGTCGCCGGGCCCGTACTTCTCCTGCTCGGCCTTGTTGATGTCGTTGATGCCGGGCACGTACGAGGTGAAGTCGTCCTTCGCGAGGAAGGACAGCAGGCCGGGGATCTCGATGGCGACCTTGTTGTGGCCCTTGTCGACGTCGCCGACGGCGAAGACCGAGAAGGGGGCCGGCTTCTCGCCGTCCCACAGCGCCTCGGCGGCGGCCATCTTCATCGGCTGCTGCTGGTACATGATCTTGCCCAGCACGTCGCCGCTGATCGCGGTGAGGAGACCGCCGATGACCACGGTCACGAGGCCCAGCCGCAGCGAGGTCTTCATCACCGGGACGTGCTTCTTGCGGGCCAGGTGGAAGGCGGCGATGCCGACCATGAAGGCGCCGCCGGTCAGGAAGGCCGCGGTGAGTGTGTGGAAGACCTGGGCGAGCGCGGTGTTCTGGGTGAGCACCAGCCAGAAGTCGGTGAGCTCGGCCCGGCCCTTCGCGCCGTTGATCCGGTAGCCGACCGGGTGCTGCATCCAGGAGTTGGCCGCGAGGATGAAGTAGGCCGACAGGATCGTGCCGATCGAGACCATCCATATACAGGCCAGATGGATCTTCTTCGGCAGCTTGTCCCAGCCGAAGATCCACAGGCCGATGAAGGTCGACTCGAAGAAGAAGGCGATCAGGGCCTCGAAGGCCAGCGGCGCACCGAAGACGTCACCGACGAAGCGTGAGTAGTCGGACCAGTTCATGCCGAACTGGAACTCCTGCACGATGCCGGTGACCACGCCCATCGCGATGTTGATCAGGAAGAGCTTGCCCCAGAACTTCGTCGCCTGGAGGTACTTCTCCTTCTCCGTCCGCACCCAAGCCGTCTGCAGACCGGCCGTGAGCGCGGCCAGCGAGATCGTCAGGGGGACGAACAGAAAGTGGTAGACGGTGGTGATGCCGAACTGCCATCGCGCCAGGGTCTCCGGCGCCAAAGCCAGGTCCACGTCGCCGCTCCTTACCTGCGCTTGTGAAAGCGTTCACATTCACAAGCCATTATGCAGCACGGACTTTCGAGCCCTGGAGGGGGTCCCCTGTCTCCCCCGTCACAGTCGACCCCTTGGCCCGAACTTCAACATATTGTTGAATCAGCGGCATGCAGACACCGACATCGGTACAGATACGGATCTCCTGGCCCGCGGGCCATCTCGACGCGTCGCTCGACGACACTCCAACCAGCCAGGCCCTGGTCAAGGCGCTGCCTCTCGTCTCCACCGCCCGCACCTGGGGCCAGGAGGTGTACTTCGACACGGGCGTGTCGGTTTCACGTGAAACAGGCGCCCGGGAGGTCGTCGACCCGGGCACCGTCGCCTTCTGGACCGACGGCGACGCCCTCGCCCTCCCCTACGGGCCCACGCCGATCTCGCGAGGCGACGAGTGCCGCCTCGCCGGCCCGTGCAATGTCCTGGGCCGCCTCGACGGCGACCCCGGCCTGCTCGCGACCGTGCGGGACGGCGACTCTGTACGCGTGGAACTCCTGGACGCCTGACCTGGCTCGCGGACTCTGCTGCTCCCTGTGGAGCCTCACGCTCCTTGCGGGCCCCCGCCCGGCCTCTCGCGGGCCCCCACCGCTCCACGCCGAGCCCTACAGCTCCTTGCGGAACCCTTCCGACACCTTCAGGAAGATGTCGTTCGCCTCGGCCTCTCCGACCGTCACCCGCACACCCTCGCCCGGGAACGGCCGGATCACCACACCCGCCTGCTCGCACGCCTGCGCGAACGCGACCGTGCGCTCCCCCAGCCGCAACCACACGAAGTTGGCCTGGGTCTCGGGCACCGTCCAGCCCTGCGAGCGCAGCCCGTCGACCACGCGCGTGCGCTCGCACACCAGCGAGCCGACCCGGCCGAACAGTTCGTCCTCGGCCCGCAGTGAGGCGATCGCCGCCTCCTGCGCGAGCTGACTCACACCGAACGGCACCGCCGTCTTGCGCAGCGCCGCGGCCACCGGTTCGTGGGCGATGGCGAAACCGACGCGCAGGCCGGCGAGGCCGTACGCCTTGGAGAAGGTCCGCAGGACACAGACGTTGGGCCGGTCGCGGTAGATCTCACAGCCGTCCGGCACCTCGGGGTCGCGGATGAACTCGCGGTAGGCCTCGTCGAGGACCACCAGCACATCGCTCGGGACCCGGTCGAGGAAGCGCTCCAGCTCCGCCCGCCGTACCACCGTGCCGGTCGGGTTGTTGGGGTTGCAGACGAAGATCAGGCGCGTGCGGTCGGTGATCGCGTCGGCCATCGCGTCGAGGTCGTGCACATCCCCGGGTGTCAGCGGCACCTGAACCGACGTCGCGCCGCTGATCTGCGTGATGATCGGGTACGCCTCGAAGGACCGCCAGGCGTACATGACCTCGTCGCCGGGGCCTGAGGTGGCCTGGATCAGCTGCTGGGCGACGCCGACCGAACCGGTGCCGGTGGCCAGGTGGGAGAGGGGCACTCCGAACCGCTCGGACAGCTCGTTCATCAGCCCCGTGCAGGCCATGTCCGGGTAACGGTTGAAGTTGCCGGCCGCCGCCGTCACGCTCTCCATCACGCCCGGCAGCGGCGGATACGGGTTCTCGTTGGAGGACAGCTTGTAGGCCACCGGACCACCTGCCGCGGCGGGCTTGCCCGGCTTGTAGGTGGGGATCCCCTCCAGCTCGGCGCGCAGCTTGGGGCTCGTCTCGCTCACCGCAGTCCTCCTCGTGAAGACCGGCGGCCCATGACCGCCGCCGACATCCAATACTGCTCACCTTATGAGGATTCAGCGCTGCTGCGTATAGCCACGACCGAGCGGCCGGCTCCGGCCTCGTCCGTCCCACCGGCATCAGGGGCATCACCACACCAAGGCGTACGAATCCGGGGGCGCGCTGCACATATATCTATGCGCCGGTGGTGCACGCCGTGGCGCGCATCCCCCGTGCAGGTGAGTTGAGACCTCTTCGCAACATCGCCCCCTCGACAGGCCTGTGCGTGCCGACAAGACACGTACTGGCTTGAGAGCGCTCAACACCCTTGGTTTCCCAAGCAATTGAGGTTAAATGATCATGCAGAAACGTGCCTGTCAACGCGCGCATATGCGTCCGCACTACCCCACCGCATGAGCCCTACTATCGGCTCGCCATGACAGCAGCAGGGAAGCACCAGGTGAGCCGCGCGGAAACCTCACGGCGAGGCAGTCGGCCGGGCCGGGCCGGCATCAGAGACGTGGCCGCCGCCGCCGGAGTCTCCATCACGACCGTCTCCGACGCCCTCAACGGCAAGGGCCGGCTCCCGGACGCCACCCGGCGCCATGTCCGGGAAGTCGCCGACCGGCTGGGCTACCGGCCCTCGGCCGCGGCCCGGACCCTTCGTACCGGCAAGTCGGGACTCATCGGCCTGACCGTGACCACGTACGGGGATGAACCTTTCACCTTCACGGAGTTCGCGTACTTCGCCGAGATGGCGCGGGCCGCCACCTCCGCCGCGCTCGCCCGCGGCTACGCCCTCGTCATCCTGCCCGCGACGTCCCGCCACGACGTGTGGTCGAACGTCGCCCTGGACGGCACGGTCGTCATCGACCCCTCCGACCAGGACCCGGTCGTCAGCGAACTCGTCCGGCAGGGGCTGCCGGTCGTCTCCGACGGCCGCCCGGCCGGTGCGCTGCCGGTCACGGCCTGGGTCGACAACGACCACGAGGCCGCCGTCCTCGGCATCCTCGACCACCTGGCCGACGCCGGCGCCCGCCGCATCGGCCTGCTGACCGGCACCACCACGGACACGTACACCCACCTGTCGACCACCGCGTACCTGCGCTGGTGCGAGCGGGTCGGCCAGGATCCGGTGTACGAGGCCTACCCGGCGCACGATCCGTGCGCGGGCGCCGTCGCCGCCGACCGACTCCTCGCCCGGCCCGACCGGCCCGACGCGGTCTACGGACTGTTCGACCCGAACGGCACCGACCTGCTCGCCGCCGCCCGCCGCTACGGCCTGCGCGTCCCCGAGGACCTGCTGCTGGTCTGCTGCAGCGAGTCCACGGTGTACGCCAACACAGAGCCGCCCATCACCACCCTCTCCCTGAAGCCGCGCCGCATCGGCACGGCGGTGGTCCAGCTCCTCATCGACGCCATCGAGGGAGTGGACTGCGACCACCACCCGGTGGAGCAGGTGATACCGACGGAGCTGATCGTGCGCACCTCGTCCCAGCGACGCCCGCCGCGCACGACGGTCAGCCCGCCGCGTTCACCCGAGGGGGCGTAGGCCCCGGGGTGCGGTCCTTCAGGCCCGCACCCGGGTAAGTGGAAGGTCTCACTCCTGGGGAGAAACAGGGCCGGTCCCCCGGAGAGAAGGGATCGTTCTCGCGAAGAGAAGAAGTGCGAGGACGGTCACACGGTGGTCAAAGCCCGGCTCAATCGGGGCGAAAGCCGCGGTGAACTGGACTCTTGCTCTGATTCACCACCCCTGGGTCATCACATGGCGCGATCCGCATTCCTATGATGGGCCCACGACACCCGCGGGCCGCTACGACCAGGCAGTCCGATGCGGTGCAATGCGGCGCGATGGTGGAGGGGTCGATGACTCAGGGGGCCGGTCAGGGACCCGAGGTGGAGCGGACGGCGACGTTGCGCGACTTCCGGGTGCCCGCGTACGTCCACGAGGCCGGTCCGCACATGCACAGCGCCCACCCCGGCGAGGTCGCCCCGACGCCCGAGGAGACCTACCCCGAGGGGTACACGCCGACCCAGCGCGACCTTCCCGTCGTCAACCGGGGTGACACTGTCCAGGTGACCGTGGACCCCGAGACCGCCGCCGCCCCGCAGGCCTCCACCGGGCAGGGCCCGCTGTACGTCGTGGGTGACGTGCACGGCTACCTCGACCAGCTGATGTCGGCCCTCCAGGAGAAGGGCCTGCTCGACGCCGCCGGCAACTGGTGCGCAGGCACCGCCCGGCTGTGGTTCCTCGGCGACTTCACCGACCGCGGCCCCGACGGCATCGGCGTCATCGACCTGGTGATGCGGCTGTCCGCCGAGGCCGCCGCGGCCGGCGGCTACTGCAAGGCGCTCATGGGCAACCACGAGCTGCTGCTGCTGGGCGCGAAGCGGTTCGGCGACACCCCCGTCAACTCCGGCGCGGGCACCGCCACCTTCCAGGCGGCCTGGCTGCTCAACGGCGGCCAGAAGACCGACATGGACCGCCTCCAGGACCACCACCTGCAGTGGATGTCCCGCCTGGACGCCATCGAGGAGGTCGACGGCCACCTGCTCGTCCACTCCGACACCACCGCCTACCTCGACTACGGCCGCTCCATCGAAGAGGTCAACGACACCGTCCGCGAGACGATCACCCGCAACGACGCGGACGAGGTCTGGGACCTGTTCCGCAAGTTCACCAAGCGGTTCTCCTTCCGCGACGAGGGTGGCGCCGACGCCGTGCGCTCCCTGCTCGATACGTACGGCGGCGCCCGCATCGTTCACGGGCACAGCCCGATTCCGTATCTGCTGGGCGAAGTCGGCTCCGAGGACGACGAGGACAACCGCGACCCCGTGATCGAGGGACCGCACGTCTACGCCGACGGCCTCGCCATCGCCATGGACGGCGGCGTGACCATGGCCGGAAAGCTGCTGGTCCAGCAACTGCCGCTGGATACGTGAACGTTCACCGGGCAGGCGCTCCCGGTCGGAGGACCGGGCCGGTGAGGGGCCAATTTCGGTAAACCCCCTGTCACCCCATACCGTCGCCGCTCTACCATCGGCTTATCCGTAGCAGGCTCCCCTCCGTTTCTGCCCGACGGCTCGTCAGCATGCCGAGCCCCAAGCCCTACGGAGCATCGGGGGATGCACATGAACAGCGTTCCGCAGCACCTGCTGAGCGAGGACCGCCAGGAATACGAGCGGATCCTCGATGAGGCGCTGCGCTCCGCACCACACCGTCCGGAACTGGCCGCTGTAGGACAGCGCCTCAACCCCGAACAGCTGCGCACCATGGCGCTGAACGCCACCGCACTCATCACGGCGGCCGCGTCGACCGAGTACCAGCACTACGTCAAGGTCCGCGACGAACTGCGTCAACCGGCGTCGGCCGGCTCACCGGCCCTGCGTGAATCCGGTTCCTCCGAGCCGGGTACGGGCGCGTCGGGGCTCGCCGCGACCATGGGAGGGGTCGCCGAGACCGTCGGCGCGGGCGCCGTCGCCGTCGTCGCCGTGCTCGCACCCGTCCTGGCCGGAACCGCCGCGGCGATCTTCCTGCTCGTCGGCTACATCCTGCGGATGCTCGACCCCGAGCATGGGTTCGCCCGGACCATGCTCACCACGGGCTGGGTGTTCGGCGCGGTGACCGCGGTCGCGATCCTCGTCGCCGCCGTGGGGCTGCTGCTCACCGCCCTGCGCAACAAGCCCACGGCCGAAAGCGGATCGTACGGCGAACTGCGGGGCGAGGTGGCCCAGGCCAAGGAGGCCTGGCACGAGGCCCTGCTGGAACGCGGCATCCTGCCCTTCCTGCGGGAGGCACTCGTCGACCCCGGCGCGGCCGCCGCGCTGCACCACACGCCGTCGTCGACGCCGGTCAGCCGCATGCCCCACCTCGGCTACGACCGCCCGGGATTCACCAGCCCGGACGACGGCGACCGCGGCTCGCGCCCCAGCTTCAGCAGTCCGGACTACAGCAGCCCGGACTTCGGAGGTCCGGAGCACCAGCCGGAGTAGCACCTATCGAGCCCGTCCGAGGGGGCGCATCCGAGTGGGCCGACCCGAGCGCGGGCCGACCCGAGTGGGCGGACCCACAGGCCGGGGGACCAACGGCCCCCGGGCCTGTGCGCGGCCGGGTCAGTCCGCGATGGGCAGGTACACGCGGTTCCCGCTCGCCGCGAACTCCTGCGACTTCAGGGCCATGCCCTCCTCGATCTCGTTCCGGGTGCCGCCGTGTTCACGGCGGATGTCCTGCGAGATCTTCATACCGTAGAGCATTACTAGAACCCCCACATGCGCTACGGTCGTTCCAGCAGCCCAGCCATGGACCGAGGGGGAACACGTGGGCAAGCGCGAGGAGTTGGTCAGCAAGCTGCGAGGTACGCCCGAGGGGCTGCCGTCCGTCGAGGAAGTGCGCGCCATGCTGGCTGCCGACCCGGAGCTGAAGTGCGTCGTCTGCTACGCACGGATCTCGTTCGACGGCCGAGTGAAGGACGCCCACGGCGTCGAGGACCAGCACCGGGACATGACCGAGACCGCCCGCAGGTTCGGATGGATCGTCGTCTACCGCTACACGGACAACGACAAGAGCGCGAGCAAGGAGAACATCGTTCGCGATGACTTCGAGCAGCTGCTCGCCGATCTTGCTGCCGGGACGACGCCGGACGGGTACCCGATCCACGGCGTCATGGCGGTCAACGACGACCGGCTGTACCGGCGCCCGAGTGACTGGGAGCGGTACCTGAAGGCGTTCACCACGCAGGAAGGCCGCGTCTACCACGACTCGAACGGCATCCAGGACCTCTACGCCGAAGGCTTCGAGATCAAGGGGCTTCTGGGGGTCGCCATGTCTCTCAGCGAGACGAGGAAGAAGGAGCGCAGGAGCAGGAACAGCCACCGCAGCCGGGCGATCCGTGGGCAGTCGGTAGCTGCATGGCGCCCCTTCGGATGGGAGGACGACAAGGTCTCCTTGCGCCCGGACGAGGCAGAAGCCATCCGTCAGGCAGTGAAGGACCTGATCGCGGGTGCCTCCGTCTCCGAGATCACGCGCCGGTGGAAGGAGGCCGGGTTCATCACGAGTCGCGGGAACCCCTTCCAGTACCAGACCGTCAAGCAGGTCCTGGTGAACGCGCGGCTGTGTGGATATCGCGAGATCAAGGGCGAACTTGTCCGTGACGGCGATGATCAGCCCATCGTGGGCGAGTGGGAGCCGATCATCACTCCGAAGGAGTGGTTCGCGGTCACGGCCAAGATCAGGGAACGTGGCCGCGGAACCGGGATGCCGCGCGGCGGCCTGGTCCACAAGTACCTGCTGACCGGCATCCTGCGGTGCGGCCACGTGCTGGAGGACGGCACGGTCTGCAACAACAAGATGATCGGGATCAAGGCGAACGACTGGCTCAAGTACCGGCACGCCTACATGTGCAAGAAGACCGTGGACGGCGGCTGCAACAAGACCTACAAGCGTGGCGACAAGACGGACAAGGTCATCGAGGAACTGGTCATCGCCAAGTTGGAACGCGACGCGGCGAGCAAGGCCCAGGATGTACCGGACTGGGACAAGGCCGATGCCCTGGAGCGAGCCGTCAGGAGCCGCAACGAGCTGGAGCGGCGTTGGCACGACGACGAGGACAGGGACATCGACGATGAGACGTTCTTCCGCAATCTCCCGGTCCTCGAACGGCGGATCAAGGAGCTTCGTGCGGACCAGCGGGCGCACGAAGCACTGAAGGCGGAGGCCGAGGAGGCCAAGGAAGACGTCAGGAACTCGTGGGGGTCGAAGACGCTCACGCAGAAGCGCGAGGCGATCAAGAAGGTCTTGAGCGCAGTGATCGCAGTACCGGGTGGCAAGGGCAACAAGACATTCGACCCTGATCTACTCAAGCATGTGTGGCGGACTTCCGAATGAGCTGAAGTCCGAGGATCTCCCCCACGCTCCGCAGCTGATCATCGGAGAGTGGGGGAGAGTCGCGTAGCTGTCGCTCGATCCACGCTCGTACTGCGGCTTCCTCGCGCTCAACGCTGGGCTTTGCAGAAGACGTGCTCAGTTGGCACCACCGCCAGCTCGGAGAGCCTCCCGCGCGACAGCGCGATTCTGAGCGATGTCATCGGCGATTCCGGCGGCGATGAGCGCAGCGCCCGGGGTATGACCGGAGCCGACGTACCGCCAATGCCTGTCCGTGACCGTCCCGGGGACCTCGACACCGCCTACGCGCTGGGCGCGTTCGGCCCGCAGTGCCGCGAAAGTGGTGGAGTAGGCGCGGGACTTGGTGAGGATGTGGCCCCGGTAGCCCAGTGTGTGAGCCCACGTGCGCAGGTTCAGGGGTTCGAACTCGGGCAGGCCGCCCAGGCGCCAACAGGTCCGCTTGAGAGTACGGACGTGTGCGTTCACGGACGCAGCCTCGATGTCATCCCAGGTAGTGACCCTGTAGTCGATGCCGGCGCCTGTCTCGCTCGCTCCCTTGGTGACGTACTTGGCCACGTAGGCGGCTACGGCATCATCGTCAGGCCCGTCGCCGTCAGCATGTAGTGGGCGCACATCGACTTGGACCCCCCAGCGCAGAACCAGCTCACCCACGGCGGGGCTGTACGGCGTACAGACCAGGACACGGCGAGCGGAGGCGCGTACGGCCTTGATGAGTCGGTCCGCGGCCCAGGGCGGAGGTGCGTCCGCCGGTCCGTTCGGGCCGTCGAGGCGGACGACTGCATGCACGTGGACAACCGCTCGCTTCTGGTACTCGGCGACGCGGGCGAAGGACAGCCGGGCGTGGTCGCGGAAGTGGGACTGTACGAGGCCGACCGAGGAGGCCAGAGCGTGCATGCATCTGATGAAATTTGGCTCCGTTGGCGGCGATTTCTCGGGGGGTGAGGTCATCCTGTGTGTCCCGCTGCCGCGGGAAGCGGCTCGTGCTGGACCTGTGTGAACCGGTCGCCCGAGCGCCGTCCCGGCCTGCCCCACCTCGTGACTGTAGGCGGCGACGTACCACTGGTTCCTGGCGAAGGCGGTCAACGCCGAACGAGACGAGGCCGCCGCACTCGTCCAGGACCGTCAACGCTGGCTCACCATGCGCGGCCTGCCTTCGACGGCCGGGTGCTCGCGGGCGAAGGCATGTGCGCCTCAGGGCACCGTTCCTGACAGATATCTGCGGGTCGTTCAGGCACGTACGGCATGTTCGCAACGTGGGTCCGGTCCCCGACGCTCCGCCGTCGTCGAGCCTGAACCGTTCTCGTCCCCAGGGCGTCCATAGGGGCACCTGACACCGTGGAGCTGCCGCAGCATGAGCACATCCGAACCGCCAGCCTGGCCGCACTGCGCACACGGTGCAGACCCTTCCGCCGACCCTGTCGGCTGCCGCGGCATCCACGTCCCCGGCCACACCGAATGTCTCGCCCACCTGGCCGACGCCGACCGCGACGCCTATCTGGCCAGCCTGTCCCCCGGCGCCAGCATCGACCACCGAGGCACCACGTTCACTGATGCCCTGCTCACCGCCCTGCTCAACGCCCTCCGTAACCCTGCAACGGGTAACGCTCGCTTAGGCACCACCTGGTTCAAGTCGGCGACCTTCGCGGGCAGCGCCGGGTTCGATTCGATGATCTTTGCGGGCGACGCCTCGTTCGACTCAGCGACCTTCGGGGGCAACGCCTCGTTCGGTTCGGCGATCTTTGAGGGCGACGCCTCGTTCGGTTCGGCGATCTTTGAGGGCGACGCCTCGTTCGAGTCGGCCACTTTCAAGGACGACACATGGTTCGGGTCGGCGACCTTCAAGCGCGACGGCTGGTTCGCTTCGGCGACCTTCAAGGGCAACGCCGGGTTCGAGTCGGCGACCATCAGGCAGCTCGCCGGGTTCGAGTCGGCGATCTTTGAGCGCAGTGCCGGGTTCGAGTGGGTGACCTTCGAAAGCGGCGCGCTGTTCGAGTCGGTGACCTTCAGGGGCAGCGCCTTCTTCTCTGCGGCGACCTTCAAGGACACTGCCGAGTTCGAGTCGGCGACCTTCAGGGGAGGCGCCAGGTTCGACTCGGCGACCTTCGACAGCGACGCCGGGTTCGAGTCGGCGACCTTCGAGGGTGACGCCTGGTTCGCTTCGACGACTTTTGTGGCTGCTGATCAGTTCGGGCCATTGGTGTGTGCTGGTCGGGTGGTGTTGTCCGGTGCGAGATTCGGCGGCCCGGTGACCCTCGCGTTGGCCGCGCGTCGTCTGGAGTGCCGTCGCACTCGCTGGACCTCGACAGCGGAGATACGTCTGCGGTTTGCCACGGTGGACTTCGCTCATGCAGTGTTCGAATACCCCCTCACCATCGCCACCGAGCCGGATCCATTCGTGCTCACCACTGGCCAACAGCTCACCGAAGACCTCTTGTCGAGCACGCCCGACCCCGGGGTGCGAGTGGCGTCACTGCGTGGGGTGGACGCGGCCCATCTCGTCCTGGCGGACCTCAATCTGTCGGGATGTCTGTTCGCCGGCACCGTCCATCTTGACCAGCTCCGCTTGGAAGGGGCCTGCGCCTTCGACACGACTCCGCCCGCCGTGCACTGGCGGCGCTGGCCGCCCGTGCGGTTCACCGCGCGCCGCGTCCTGGCCGAGGAACATCACTGGCGCGCAAGCCAACCGCGGGCCGTGCGGGGCTGGAACACGGCGATCCTCGGCGCGGGGCGGACGGGGCCGCTGCAGCTGGCTCCGGTCTACCGGGCGCTGCGCAAGGCCTTCGAGGACGGAAAGCACGAACCGGGGGCGGCGGACTTCTACTACGGCGAGATGGAGATGCGCCGCCACGCCGACGACATCCCCCGCAGCGAACGGGGGCTACTGACCGCCTACTGGGCGCTCTCCGGCTACGGACTGCGCGCATCCCGAGCCCTGGCCTGGCTCGGCGTCGCCATGCTCCTCACCATCGTCCTGCTGATGGCCTTCGGCATCGCGAAGGACACCCCGAAGCAGACCGCGACCGGCACCGTCCCGGCCGGCGGGGGCAAGGTCACCTTCGAGATCGACAAGGACGATCCCCAGAACCCCACCGGCAACCGGTTCACAGGCAAGTGCTTCGAGAAGGCCCTGAACGTGACCCTCAACTCGGTGGTGTTCCGCTCCTCCGGCCAGGACCTGACCACCGCCGGCACCTACATCGAGATGACCTCCCGCCTGACCGAACCCGTCCTGCTGGGCCTGGCCGTCCTCGCCATCCGCAACCGCGTCAAACGCTGACAGCCCTGCCACCACGTGGCCCTGTGCAACGTTCGACTGAACCGTTCACGTGCCTTACTTGCCTGCACCGTCGATCATGCCTCTGAACTGCACAGAAACCCTTCGCCCCCTAGATAATGAGCGCCGTCGCCGAGGCACCGGCGAAGGCCTACAACCCCTTGTTCATCTACGGGGAGTCCGGGCTCGGCAAGACGCATCTGCTGCACGCGATCGGGCACTACACGCGCAGCCTCTACCCGGGCACCCGCGTGCGGTACGTGAGCTCGGAGGAGTTCACCAACGAGTTCATCAACTCCATCCGCGACGGCAAGGGCGACAGCTTCCGCAAGCGCTACCGCGAGATGGACATCCTGCTCGTCGACGACACCTTCAACAGCCATGTGCCTGTGCCGGAGCTGACGGATCCGTCGCTGCCGAAGTTCGGCGGCCGCGACCACACGACCGTAAGACACACCGACAGCAAGATCCGCGCGCTGACAGCGGAGCGTCGCTCGCTCTACAGCTAGGTCACCGAGCTGGCCAACCGCATCAAGAACGGCTAAGGCAACCGCAGTACCGCGCCGAGGATGCTCTGGACGCGATCAATGCGTTCACTGGGCACATTCCAGGGGGTTAGCCAGCGCGATCATCGGCGTCGGTGGCAGCAAGGAGACCGACCTCATCCGACGGTACCGGGAGTTAGCTACGTACTGATGGCTGGCGGGGTGCCCTGTCAGCGTGCAATTGGATGCGCCGCATCCTCTTGACGTTGCGGTGAGGCTTTCGCTCCGTGCACGACGCCTCGCTCGCCTGCGCAGAAGCACGCATCGGCAGCCTGTTCAGTGAGCTCCTGTCCTTCCATCCCGCCTTTGCTGGGGCGCTCTTGACCTCGACAGGCACCTACTGTCAGTGCGGTGCGTCAAACTAGACCCGCGGTCGACAGGGCCTCCTCCGGAAACGGCGGCGGCCCCCTGGTCCTACGCAGGAGGCCGCCAACACCGTTAGGAACATCAACCAAGGGAGGCCGAGATTCCCAGCAACAGGAAGTGTAGGCGCACGGTCTGTCAGCGACCTACTTCGAAGATCGCCCGGACGTCGCGAAAGCGCGGCGGTAGGCACTTCCACATTGCGGAACGATCCGCCCGGCCACACTTTCGCCGGCTCCTGCATTCTGCTGGCGATGAGCTGGTGCGCGTCGCCGTGAAGGCGAGCGTGAGCGGGATCGGAGTGCTCGCGCTGTACTGGTGGAATCATCACCACTGAGCCGTGCCGAGACGCGTGCTGGTCTGCTCTACGGCCCGGTCGTCCACTACGTGTACGGCGTGGACGACCGGGCGGTCCGTACTACCGGCCAGGTTCAGGCCGCTCCAAGGCACGGACCGCCGCACGTTGGACTCAGTCCGCGATCGGCAGGTACACCCGATTGCCCGCCTCGGCGAACTCCTTCGACTTCTGCAGCATCCCCTCGGCGATCTCCTCGGACGAGGCCCCCTCAGCCGCCGCACCACCGAACCGCTCTGTGATGCTTTGGCTAATCTTCATGCTGCAGAACTTGGGACCGCACATCGAGCAGAAGTGAGCCGTCTTGGCCGGCTCGGCGGGCAGGGTCTCGTCGTGGAACTCCCGTGCCGTGTCCGGGTCGAGGGCCAGGTTGAACTGGTCCTCCCACCGGAACTCGAAACGGGCGTCGGACAGCGCGTCGTCCCACTCCTGCGCACCCGGGTGTCCCTTGGCGAGGTCGGCTGCGTGGGCGGCGATCTTGTAGGTGATGACGCCGGTCTTGACGTCGTCACGGTTCGGCAGGCCCAGGTGCTCCTTGGGCGTGACGTAACACAGCATCGCCGTGCCCCACCAGGCGATCATCGCGGCACCGATGCCGGAGGTGATGTGGTCGTACGCCGGTGCGACGTCCGTGGTCAGCGGGCCGAGCGTATAGAACGGAGCTTCATCGCAGATCTCCTGCTGAAGGTCGATGTTCTCCTTGATCTTGTGCATCGGGACGTGGCCCGGGCCCTCGATCATGGTCTGTACGTTGAAACGCTTCGCGATCCGGTTGAGTTCCCCGAGGGTGCGCAACTCCGCGAACTGCGCCTCGTCGTTGGCGTCCGCGATCGATCCGGGCCGGAGGCCGTCCCCGAGCGAGTAGGTGACGTCGTACGCGGCGAGGATCTCGCAGAGTTCCTCGAAGTTCTCGTACAGGAACGACTCCTTGTGGTGTGCGAGGCACCAGGCGGCCATGATCGAGCCGCCACGGGAGACGATGCCGGTCTTGCGGTTCGCCGTCAGCGGGACGTACGCCAGGCGCACACCCGCGTGGACCGTCATGTAGTCCACGCCCTGCTCGGCCTGTTCGATGACCGTGTCCTTGTAGATCTCCCAGGTCAGCTCCTCCGCCCGGCCGTCGACCTTCTCCAGGGCCTGGTAGAGCGGCACGGTGCCGATGGGGACGGGGGAGTTGCGCAGCACCCACTCGCGCGTGGTGTGGATGTTGCGGCCGGTGGACAGGTCCATGACCGTGTCGGCGCCCCAACGGGTCGCCCAGGTCATCTTCTCGACCTCCTCCTCGATGGAGGACGTCACCGCCGAGTTGCCGATGTTGGCGTTGACCTTCACCAGGAACCGCTTGCCGATGATCATCGGCTCGATCTCCGGGTGGTTGACGTTGGCCGGCAGCACGGCCCGGCCCGCGGCGATCTCGTCCCGCACGACCTCCGGCGCCACGTTCTCCCGGATGGCGACGTACTCCATCTCGGGCGTGATCTCGCCGCGGCGGGCATACGCGAGTTGCGTGACCGCCTGCCCGGTCCTGCCGCGACGCGGCTGGCGCGCCCGGCCAGGGAAGACCGCGTCCAGGTTGCGGAGACCGCCCCGGGGCGAGGTGTGCTTGATGCCGTCGTCCTCGGGACGGACGGGACGGCCCGCGTACTCCTCGGTGTCGCCGCGGGCGATGATCCAGTTCTCGCGCAGCGGCGGCAGGCCCCTGCGGACGTCGGTGTCGACGAGCGGATCGGTGTACGGGCCCGACGTGTCGTACAGCGTGACCGACTGGCCGTTGGTGAGGTGCACCTGACGGACCGGCACGCGCAGGTCGGGGCGGGTGCCCTCGACATACGCCTTGTGCCAGCCGATGGACTTCCCGGCCTCCTCGGACTTCTCGCCCTGAATGGAGGCAGGCGTGCGTGCGTCCTTGCTGGTCATGAGACCTACTCCCTACGCCGGCATTACCCGGTAACAGGTTCGGCGGTCGACGCAGCGATGTCCGTCCGGTGACGTTTCGTGTGAAACATCACTCGAGTCCGGCGATGTTTCATGTGAAACATCGCCGGGACGGAGGTCAGCGCCCTCTCAGCCCGGTGCTCCGAGCTCCCGCGTGTACAAAAGGTGCCTCCACGCTAGCGGCAATTCTGGCGCGGTGAACAGAGGGCCCCCCTCGTTCTTGCGATGATCGGGCGGTGACCACGACGCAGCGTCCCTCCTACCCACCGCCCGAGCCGCCCCGCGGATCCGGCGCCGGAAACGGCAACGGCCGTGGTGGCGGCCATGATTTCGTCGCCCCGGCCGGACACGGGCCGAGCAGGGGGCAGAGCCCCGGGCTCGGGTACGGGCGTGACGCGGGTTTCGATCCCGGCTCCGCCCCCGGTGGCGAGTACGGACCGGGCTTCGGCGGAGGCCAGGGTGCCGGGCCTTCCGGCGGCCACGGTGGCTCTGGCGGTCCCGCCGGTGGGCAGGGCCCCGGTGGTGGGCACGGCTCAGGGGCCCGTGGAGGTGGCGGGCACAGTCATGGCGGGGGCGACGGGCACGGTCACGGCGACGGACACGGACACGGGCCCGCCCCGGGTGGCGGGCCCGGGCACTCCCACAGCCACAACCACGGTCCGGCCACGCCCGTCTCCCGGCATCTGCGCAAGGTCATCGCTGCGATCCTGATCCCGTTCGCCGCGGCGGTCCTGGTCGGTCTCGCCGTGCTGTGGCCGGGTGGCGCTCCGTCGCACGAACGCACCGGCGTCGGCTTCGACCGGCAGACTCAGGGTGCCACGGTCACCAAGGTGGTCGAGGTGAGCTGCAAGGAGGCCGGCGCTTCGGGCGTCCCGCCGACCGGCGACACCTCCACCGCCGAGGGTTCCTCCGCGGTGCAGCAGGAGAAGGGCACCTGCAAGCGGGCGACGATCCGGGTCGACGACGGCGACGACAAGGGCCGTACGTTCACCGAGATCGTCCAGCCCGACCAGTCCCGCCAGCTGCACGAGGGCCAGGAGGTCGTGGTCGCCTACGAGCCCTCGGCGCCGAAGGACCTGCAGTACTCGGTCACCGACATCAACCGCCGTCTGCCCATGGGGCTGCTGGCCGGCATCTTCGCGATCGCCGTCGTGGTCGTCGGACGGCTGCGGGGCGTCATGGCCCTGGTCGCGCTGGCCATCAGTTTCATGGTGTTGAACTTCTTCATCCTGCCCGCGATCCTGCAGGGCTCGAACCCGCTGGTCGTGGCCGTGGTGGGCGCCAGCGCCATCATGCTCATCGCCCTGTACCTGTGCCACGGCCTGTCCGCCCGGACATCGGTGGCCGTGCTGGGCACGCTCATCTCGCTGCTGCTGATCGGCATCCTCGGCTCGGTGTTCATCGACTGGGCGGCCCTGAGCGGCAACACCGACGACAACACCGGGCTGATCCACGGCCTCTACCCGACGATCGACATGAGCGGTCTGCTGCTCGCCGGCGTCATCATCGGCTCGTTGGGCGTGCTCGACGACGTGACGGTCACGCAGACCTCGGCGGTCTGGGAGCTGCACGAGGCCAACCCCTCGATGGGCTGGCGCGGGCTCTACCGCGCGGGCATCCGGATCGGCCGCGACCACATCGCCTCGGTCGTCAACACGCTCGTCCTCGCCTACGCGGGTGCCGCACTGCCGCTCCTGCTGCTGTTCTCGATCGCGCAGAGCGATGTGGGGACGGTCGCCAACAGTGAGCTGGTCGCGGAGGAGATCGTGCGCACGCTGGTCGGTTCGATCGGCCTGGTCGCCTCGGTGCCGGTCACCACGGCTCTGGCGGCGCTGGTGGTCTCCGCCGACCGCCCCGGCACGGAGCCATCTGGGGTCGCGGGTGGGCAGGCCGTGGAAGCCTCTGCCGTCCCCGCACGCGGGGGGAGGGGCCGGCGCCGCAAGCGCTGACGTCGCCCAACTCGCAAGGAGATCGCCCGGTCATACGAAGATCGCAGGAAGAAGCGTTCCTGCACGGTTCGGCGGCATCCGGTGAAGCGTTACTCCACCGTGCCGCCGGGCCCATGTCTCAACCAGCGCCCTGCTCGGCGAGGATGCGGTCCAGCGCCTCGTCGAGGTGCGCGTCGAAGTCGGCGAGCGAGCCCTCCTGCCCCAGCGGCACCAGCTTGTCCGTACGGTCGAGGAAAGCGACGAGCGGTGCCGTCGACGACCGGAACAACGCCTGGTCACTGCCCACCTGAAGCCGGATCAGCACCTCGCCCAGCGCGTCGGGGTCGACGGGCGTGACCCGCACATCGCCCTCCCCGCACGGCCGGCCCACACCGTCGATCAGCAACTCCCGCCCGAAAGCCCACGTAACCGGGGCATCACCGGGCAAATGGAACGTCAGCCGGACGGCATAGGGATCACTGGACTCATAGCGCAGCTCCACCGGAATGCGGAAGGAGAGTTCCTCGGACACGAGAAAGCTCATCATGACCTCTGCTTGTACGGACTCGCGCATCGATAACCCCGTCATTCGCCGTGACTGGCCGGGAACGAACCTCTGACACTTGGTGGAATCTTGCTGAACGTACACAGCAGATCACAAGGAGTGAGTTTTCACATACTGATACAGAGCGCGAGTGAGCCGAGCAGCGCCCCCATCTCGGCCTGCAACTGCCGGGCCGCGGGCAGCAACCGATCGGCCTGGTGTGCGGGGAGTGAGATGGCCATCGTCGCTGCCGTGGTGCCGAGCGTGAGCGGAATCGCGGCGCAGACCGCGCCCAGGGCGTACTCCTGACGCTCGGTCACCGGTTCCATGCGCCGGATCCGCTCCAGGCGCCGGAGCAGGCTGTGGTTGTCGCGCACCGTGTACGGCGTGAGGGGCTGCACCGGGTAGCGGTCGAGGTGGTCCCGGCGGGCCTCCTCGTCCAGCTGGGACAGCAGGCACTGGCCGATGGCGTGCGCGTGCCCGGTCTCCCGGAAGTCGGCCCACTCCTCGACGGCCGGGGTGCCCGGACTGTCGGAGACGCACATGACCTCGATCTCACCCTCGCGGTAGACCGCGTAGTACACGGGCACGCCCAGGACGTCCCGCCAGTGGGCGAGCGCGTCGACGACCGTGCTGCGACGTTTCTGCCGCGCTCCGCTGCTGCTCAGCCGCTCGGCGGCCGCACCAAGGAAGAACAGGCCCTTGTCCCGGCGCAGATAGCCCTCGTGCACGAGCGTGCGCAACAGGTGGTACGTCGTGGGCAGTGCCAGCCCGGTCTCGCGGGCCAGTTGCTTGGCGGGCGCGCCGTACTCGTGCCCGGCGACGGTCTCCAGCAGGCGCATCGCGCGCTGCACGGATCCGATGAGAGTCGGCGGAGGCGGTGGTGCGGAGGGGGGTGGTGGCCCGGAGGGTGCCGCCGAGCGAGGTTGCGTGGGGACGGTACGGAGGTGGACGGGGGCGGTGTCAGCCGGGACCAAGGGGGCTCTCCCGAAGCGCGAGGGGGCAGCCCGTGCGGGGAACACGGGTGGGGGTGAATGCCGCTCGCGGGGAAGTCCCCGCGTCGAGTTCCGGACTCTATTCGCCTGCCACCGCGTGCAGACGGCCCCGCCGGAAAACTTCCCTCGCCCGAGGGAACCGGTGATTCCAGGCGTTTCCCGCTACCCCCACCGGTTTCCCACGCGTCTCACCAGTCGCTGCGCGACGAGGAACTCGAGGTGAACTTCCGTACGACGTAGATCAGTCCGCCGACCAGTGCCACGAAGACCAGCAACTTGAAGAGCAGTCCGATGACGAACCCGACCACACTGGCGATCAGCCCGCCGAACACGACCAGGGCGATGACCGGCACCGCGATCCACTTCACCCACCACGGCAGTCCCGTGAAGATCTCTCGCATCGCCCTCGTCCTTACCTCTCCGCCCGTTCGAGTGCCGGGTCCTGTCGGTCATTCTGGATCTCTGATGTCCTGCACTCGATGCTAGGTCCGGGAGGGGGTCGAACGGGCGCCTCGCATCCCTTGTCCTCCCCTGACCGAACCCCTAGGGAACCCTGAGGCGGCCCGTCACCTCTCGGGCGGAGAGAACACCACCAGCACCCTCAGGTCCTCGGTGATGTGGTGGAACTTGTGGGCGACGCCCGCCGGCACGTAGATCACGCTGCCGCGCGCCACCTGGGTCGTCTCCAGGCCGACGGTGATCGCCGCACGGCCGCTCACGATGAAGTAGACCTCGTCCTGATTGTGCGGCTTCTGTGGATCCTGCTCGCCCGCGTCGAGGGCGTACAAGCCGACCGACATGTTCTGCTCCCGCAGAAACTGCAGGTAGGCGCCCTCGTTGGCGGCGCGCTCCGCCTCCAGTTCATCCAGCCGGAATGCTTTCATCGCCTTGTCCGCCCCTGCCTCTTGTGCCCGCGTCCGATCAGGTCTGCCACGATCAGACACATGATGAATTTCGTAGTCAAGACGATCGCCAACGCGGGCGCCCTGGCGGTCGCCGTATGGCTGCTCGACAAGATCACCCTGACCGGTGACAGCACGGTCAAGGAAGTCGGCACCCTGATCATCGTGGCGCTGCTCTTCGGCCTGGTGAACTTCCTGGTCAAGCCGCTCGTCAAGCTCCTGAGCCTGCCGCTGCTGATATTGACGCTCGGTCTGTTCACGCTGGTCGTCAACGCGCTGATGCTGCTGCTCACCTCGTGGCTGGCGGACAAGCTCGACCTGAGTTTCCACGTGGAGGGCTTCTGGACGGCCGTCGTGGGCGCTCTGATCATCTCGGTCGTCTCCTGGGCGCTGCACGTCGTGCTGCCCGACGGGGACTGAGCGGACATGACGTACCGGGTCTGCTTCGTCTGCACGGGCAACATCTGCCGTTCCCCGATGGCCGAGATCGTCTTCCGCGCCCGGGTGGCGGAGGCGGGGCTCGACGAGCTGGTGGAGGTCGACAGCGCCGGCACGGGCGGCTGGCACGAGGGCGACGGAGCCGACCCGCGTACGGTGGCCGTCCTGGAGGACAACGGCTATGCCGGCGGCCACACGGCCCGGCAGTTCCAATCGTCCTGGTTCTCCCGCCTCGACCTGGTGATCGCCCTCGACTCCGGCCACCTCGGAGCCCTGCGCCGGCTCGCGCCCACGGAGCAGGACGCGGAGAAGGTGCGGCTGCTGCGCTCGTACGACCCCGCCGCCGGCGACGACCTCGACGTACCGGACCCCTACTACGGGGGCACGGACGGTTTCGAGGAGTGTCTTGAGATGGTGGAGGCGGCGAGCGTCGGTCTGCTCACCGCAGTGCGCGAGGACGTGGAGGGACAGACGGCATGAGCGATTCCGCAACGGGAGCCGCGGACGAGGTGGCGGGCGACGCGACGGGAGCCGCGGACAAGGTGGCGGGCACCGCGGACAAGGTGGCGGGCTCCAAGAGCCAGTCGGCCGTGGGCGGCGGAGACGGTACGCGCGCGGTGCGGGCCGGGCTGCCCGAGCCGGTCAAGCACGAGCCCACGCTGCCCGGCCCCGTGTTCGCCGCCCACTTCCACCTGCCGGGCGACCCGACCGGCCCCTACACCTACGGCCGCGACGAGAACCCGACCTGGACGCTGCTGGAACGCGCCGTCGGCGAGCTGGAAGCGCCCGGTGAAGACGGTGCCGAGACGCTCGTCTTCGCCTCCGGCATGGCCGCGATCTCGGCGGTGCTCTTCTCCCAGCTGCGCACCGGCGACGTGTGCGTCCTGCCCGACGACGGTTACCAGGCGCTGCCGCTGGTCCGCGCGCAACTGGAGGCGTACGGCATCGAGGTGCGCACCGCGCCGACGGGTGGCGACGCCCAGCTGGACGCCCTCGACGGCGCACGGCTGCTGTGGATCGAGACCCCGTCGAACCCCGGGCTCGACGTGTGCGACATCAGGCGGCTCGCCGAGGCGGCACACGCGCGTGGTGCCCTGGTGGCCGTCGACAACACCCTTGCGACACCGCTCGGCCAGCGTCCGCTGGAGCTCGGCGCCGACTTCTCGGTGGCCAGCGGCACCAAGCAGCTCACCGGCCACGGTGACGTCCTCCTGGGTTATGTCGTCGGCCGCAACGCCGAGGCCATGGCAGCCGTGCGCCGTTGGCGCAAGATCGTCGGTGCGATTCCCGGGCCCATGGAGGCCTGGCTCGCACATCGTTCGATCGCGACACTCCAGATGCGGGTCGACCGGCAGAGCGCGACGGCCCTGGCGGTCGCCGAGGCGCTGCGCGACCGGCCCGAGGTGACGGGGCTGCGCTATCCGGGGCTTCCCGACGACCCCTCGCACGAGATCGCCACGCGCCAGATGCGGCGCTTCGGGTGCGTGGTGTCGTTCACGCTGCCCACGCGCGGGCGTGCCGACCGCTTCCTCGACGCGCTGCGGCTCGTGGACGACGCGACGAGCTTCGGCGGGGTGCGGTCCACCGCGGAACGGCGTGGACGCTGGGGCGGGGACGCGGTGGCGGAGGGTTTCATCCGCCTGTCGGTCGGTGCCGAGGATCCGGAGGACCTGGTGGCGGATGTGCTGCGGGCGCTGGACGCGTCGTCGACCGCCTGACCATCGTCACGGACGGTCCGAGCCTCCCCCCTCGTGGCTCGGACCGTCCCCCGGTTCCTCGCGCAAGAACCGCGCGACCAAGGCTAGTTGACTCTCTGTCAGTGTCCAATCACAGTAGCGACAGAGACCTATCGACTTATTTATAGTTGAGCGCGGCCGGGGGCCTGAGCGGGGGCCGAAGAGGGAGTGTGTGCGGTGGATCTGGCCTTGCTGCGGACCTTCGTGACCGTGCACCGGGCCGGCTCCTTCACCCGCGCCGCCGCTCTGCTCGGCCTCTCCCAACCTGCCGTCACCTCGCAGATACGGACGCTGGAGCGGCAGCTGGGCCGCCCCCTGTTCCTGCGACAGGCCCGAGGCGTGACCCCGACGAGCATCGGCGACGAACTCGCCCACAAGGCCGCACCCCATCTCGACGCCCTGGTGGAGATCACCGAGACCGGCCTCGACGACGACTCCTCCTTACGGACGCTGCACCTGGCAGGCCCACCGGAGTTCACGGCAGAACGAGCCCTGCCCGCCCTCACCGTGCTGACCGGCGAGGACGGCCAGGGCTTCGCCTTGCGCGCGTCCTTCGGGAACTCCGAGGAAACACTGGAGGGTCTCTCCGCCGGGCATCATGATCTGGCCATCAGCACTGCCCAACCGCGCGGTGCCCTGCTCACGGCGACTGCGCTCTGCGACGAGGAGCACGTCCTGGTCGCCGCCCCGCGCTGGGCCGAGCAGATCGGCACCGGTCAGCCGGACCTCAGGCCGGAACCGGCCCTCGAGAAGATGCCTGTGGTGGAGGTGCACGAGTCGCTGCCGTTCGTCTCCCGCTACTGGGCCTCCGTCTTCGACTCGCCCCCGGCCGTCCCGGGCACCGTGATCGTCCCCGACTTGCGTGCGGTCCTGGTCTGCGCGGTCGCAGGCGCCGGGCTGGCGGTTCTGCCCCGTTACCTCTGCGCCGCGGCGCTGGAGCGGGGCGATGTCGTCGCCCTGTACGAGCCGGCCGTGCCCCCGCTGCGCACGTACTTCCTGGTGGTCCGCACCGGGACGCTCGCCATGCCCCATATCGCGCGGGCTCACGAATGGTTGCAGCAGGCTTCGGCCGACTGGTGCTGAGGCCCCCTGTGCGAGATCGGCCGACTCGCGCTGGGGCTCTCAGGGGCGGCTTCGACCGACGGGCCGGGGCGCTCGGGAGCGCGCTTCACTCTGGGAGCTCGGCCGGTGACGTTTCGCGATGTTTCACGTGGAACCAGCCGGGCCACATTTCACTCATGACCGTCCGACCCGTGGTCAAGCGCACCGCCCGCGCCATTCTGCTGGACGGTGCCGACCTGATTTTGATCAAGCGCACCAAGCCGGGTGTGGATCCCTACTGGCTCACCCCCGGCGGTGGAGTCGAGCCCAGCGACTCGACCGTCGTCGACGCTCTGCACCGCGAGGTGTACGAGGAACTCGGCGCGAAGATCACCGATGTGGTGCCCTGCTTCGTGGACACCATGGAGCACATCGGGGAGGACGGCGGCGCGACCGGCGTGAAGGTGCAGCACTTCTTCGTCTGCCGTCTGGAGTCCATGGACCCGTCCCTGCGCCACGGCCCCGAGGTCGACGCGCCGGTCGGCGAGTACGAGACCGTGCGCGTGCCCTTCACCCGGGTCGGGATCGCCTCCGTCCATCTCGTGCCGCTGTCGCTGCGGCACTACCTGGACGGCAACATCGAGGGCGTCCTTGCGATGCATGCGCCCGACCTGGGCTGAGGCGCGGGTCAGCTTCCGGCAGCGACCAGTTCCTCGACGGAGTCGTGCCGTATGCGGTCCGACGGGATGCCGCTGTCCCGCAGGGCGTTCACCCCGCTGCGGATCATCCCGGGCGGGCCCGAGAGGTAGGCGTCGAATTCGTTCCACGGCCCGTAGGCGCGTACGGCGTCCGGCAGCTGCTGGTGCGCCTGCTGGTCGATGATCGCTCTGACCGAGAGCCACGGGTGGGTCTGCTGGAGACGGAGCATGGTGTCGATGTCGTACAGGTCGTGGTCGGTGCGGGCCCCGTAGAAGACCTCGACGGACCTGCGTTCGCCATGCTCGGCGACGTCCTCCACCAAGGCCTTGATGGGCGCTATGCCCGTGCCACCACCCACACAGAGCAGGCCGCTGTCGGTGGTGTGATCCACGGTCATGGCACCCGCGGGCGGACCGAGCCGGATGATGTCGCCGGGGCGGGCGCGATGCACCAGAGCGTTGGAGACCCAGCCCGCCGGGACGGCCTTCACGTGGAACGACAGCAGACCGTCGGAGCGGGGCGCCGAGGCGAAGGAGTAGTGCCGCCAGATCCGGGGCCACCAGGGCGTCTCCAGGCTGGTGTACTGCCCGGCGAGGAAGGGGTACGGCTGGTCGGGGCGGACGGTGACGACCGCGACGTCCGAGGTTCTCATGTCGTGCGTGACGATCTCGGCGTACCACCAGGCCGGGGCGCGCAGTTCGTCCGCGGCCGCCGCGTCGATCATGACCTGGGAGATCGTGGTGTAGGCGCGGACCCAGGCCGCCTCCATCTCCGGGTTCCAGACCCCGGCGGCGTACTTGCTCAGTGCGCCGATCAGGCACTCGCCGACGGCCGGATAGTGCTCGGCCCGTGTGCCGTACTTCCGGTGGCCCCGGCCGAGGTTCTGCAGGTAGTCGACGAGGACGTCCTTGTTGTCGATGTGTTCGGCGGCTGTGAGCAGCGCCCTGAGCAGCCGGTCCCGCTGGGTGTCCATCGCGGCCGGGAACAGCGACCGCAGATCGGGGTGGCGGACGAAGAGCAGGGCGTAGAAGTACGACGTCACCTTGTCGGAGACCGGGGCGACCTCGGCCATGGCGCGGCGAATGAGGACAGCGTCCGCGGTCCCCGCTTCGGCCGGCGCGGGGGTGGCCTCTTCTGCGGGCGGCACCGGGGCGGTCCGCTGGGCGGGCACATGCTCCTCGGCGGCAGCCGTGGGCGGCGGAGCCACGGTGGAGGCGAAAGGCGTCGGGGTGAGCGCTGTCGGTACGGGGCCCGGCGACGTGGCGGTGGCAAGGCTCGATGCCGCGGGGGAAGGGGCGTGCTGTGCGGCGGGAGGGGCGGACCGGGGTATCGACTCCGGAGCTTCACGCCCTTGGTCCGGCGCACCGGTGCTCGCGTCGGCGGGGGCCGTGGGGGTGTCGTCTGCCGGTGCTTCCGGGGCGGCCCCGGGCCTGCCCACCGGGCGTATCGCGGCCGGTCGACGCCCTTCTGCCGACCTGTCTGCGGTTCCGGCGTCGCTGTCCGGCGCCGTGGTCGGGTTCTTGCGGGGTGTGAACCAGCCGCCCTCGCCGCCAGAAGTGCCGTTGTCGGCCGACGTGGTGGTCGGAGCGTCCATGGTGTGCCTCGCCTCGAGCATCTTTCGGTCGGTCTGCGCACTTCCCCAGTTGGAAGGTGCCTGCTTCCCCCGTGGACGGTCTGCGTTCCCATCCTTGTCGCGGCCAATGCGGCCACATTCAACCCGTATTCCGGCTCCGTACGGACAAGTAAGGCGAGAGTGTGACATTGGCCGCAGTAACTCTCATCGAGCTTCCCACTCGTCAGCACGCTTCCGTCGCATAACCGGAAACGCGGGTCTTCGATCTCTCCGTCCCGTTAGGCTGCGTTGCCCTGCCCTCGACCCACACGGGACGGGTCGTCCCATCCCGGATGCGAACCGGAGTCGACCCTACCGGCCACCGCCGTGCACACAAGTCCCCCCTCTCCTCGTCACGAATACGGGCACGCGGCGAATCATCAAGTCCGTCAACTATTGGACAAGAAGACCCCCTTCAGCGCCTCGATCGGACATCCGGTGTTCTTACGTGTTTCACGTGAAACATGCAGCGGTGGTCCGTGACGTGTGCGGGCGGCGACAACTGGCCAAAAGCTCGCACGACTCCTCTCAAAGAGGTGGACGCCAGGGGCCGATGTCAGACAGCCTGACCTGCGTGTCGACTCCTTCCCTTGCCTCATTGCCCATTCGCCGTCTGACGCTCCGCGATCAAGCCGCCTGCGCCGACTTGTCCGAGGACCGGGGGTGGCCACGGGAGGAGCACAAGTGGGGCTTCCTCCTCACGGCCGGGAAGGGCTACGGCATCGACGACCCCGACGGCGGTCTCGTGAGCGCCTGCGTCGTCACCGAGTACGGGCCCCAGAACCCCTCCCTCGCCGCGATCGGCATGGTCCTGGTCGCCGGTCGGCACGCACGGCAGGGTGTGGGGCGTCGCCTGATGCGTCACGTCGTCTCGGCGATGGGCACCACGCCCCTCACCCTGCACGCGACGCCGAACGGCCGCCCCCTCTACGAGGAACTGGGGTTCAAGGTCACCGGACGGGCCGAGATGGTCATCGGGCGTTTCACTCCCGGTGGACCGGAACCGAGGGTCGCCACCCGGGCCGCCACTGCCGAGGACCTCACCGCGATCCTCCGCCTCGACGAGCAGGTGTTCGGGACCGACCGCACGCACATCGTCACCCGGCTCCCCGCCTTCGCCGATCAGTTGCGGGTGGCCGAGGAGGGCGGGCGGGTCATCGGGTACGCGGCCGCCTGGCCCAACATGGACACCCACGTCGTCGGCCCGCTCATCGCACGCGACACGTCGGTGGCCCAGGCGCTGATCGCCGCCCTCGCCGCCCACACCGACCGCCCTCTGCGCACCGACATCGACGTGCGCCACGAGGAGCTCCTCGTGTGGGTGAAAGAGCGCGGCCTGGAGCCCGTCGCCTTCAACTCGGTGATGTCGTACGGAATCACCGAGCTGCCCGGAGACTGGACCCGGCGTTTCGCGCCGGTCACGGTCGCGGCGGGCTGACGAGTCTCGATGCGGCGACGCCGGTTCCCCGGGGTCGGGGAACCGGCGTCGCCGCACTGAGGGGCCTCACGCTGAAAGAGCCCGGTCAGGCGACGGCCTCCACGGCGGCCGTGGCAAAGCCGTGGTCCTGCTCCGGGGCACCGCCGCCGACGCCGATCGCGCCGATCAGGCGGCCATCGCGGTGCACCGGCACACCGCCCGCGATGAACAGCAGGGGGCGGTCGAGCGCGGTCGGCAGCGTGTGGAAGAGACCGCCGGGCTGTACCGCGTCGACCAGGTCGGCGGTGGGCGCGTTCAGCTGGAGGGCCGTGTAGGCCTTGCGGGTGCTGGTCTCGCCGGAGATCAGTACGGCGCGGTCGTCCCGCCGGAAGGCGAGCAGATGGCCGCCCGCGTCCAGGACGGTGACGCTGACGGTGACGCCTGCGGCCTCCGCGGCACGGTGGGCAGCGGCGACAAGGGCGTCGGCGTCCTGGGTGGACAGCGGGGCGACAGCGGTGGTGGTGCTCATGAGGGGCTTCTCCTGGAGGACTTGCTGGTAGGGCCGGATCGGGGGGTGCATCGGGGCGATCCGGTTGCTCAGTGGTGGGCAGCGGCCCGCTGCTCGGCCGGCGCGGACCCCGTGATGACGGTGCTGGAGCCACCGGCACGGCGCTCCAGGGCGGCCGAGAGGAGCGCCAGGACCAGTGCCCCGGCGGCCAGGGCGGCACCGACCCAGTTGGGGGCGGTGTAGCCGAGGCCGGCGGCGATCACGAGGCCGCCGAGCCATGCGGACAGCGCGTTGCCGAGGTTGAAGGCGCCGATGTTCACGGCGGAGGCCAGCGTCGGGGCACCGTGCGCCTGGTCGAGAACCCGCTTCTGGAGCGGCGGGACGGTGGCGAAGCCCAGGGCGCCGATCAGCACGACGGTGATCGCCGACAGCAGCTTGTCGTGGGCGGTGAGGGTGAACAGCGCCAGGACGACGGCCAGGGCGCCCAGGGAGACGTACAGCATGGGCATCAGGGCGCGGTCGGCGAACTTGCCGCCGACGAGGTTGCCGCCAACCATGCCGAGGCCGAAGAGGACCAGCAGCCAGGTGACGGAGCCGGCCGCGAAGCCTGCGACGTGGGTCATCATCGGCGCGATGTAGGTGATGGCCGCGAAGACGCCGCCGAAGCCGAGGACGGTCATGGCCATCGCGAGCAGGACCTGCACGTTCTTGAACGCGGCCAGCTCGTGCCGCAGGTGCACGCCCTCCGGCTTGGGCATGTCGGGGACGAGCCGGGCGATGCCGGCCAGGCCGATGACGCCGAGGGCGGCGACGAGGCCGAAGGTCACCCGCCAGCCGACGGACTGCCCGACCAGCGTGCCCAGCGGAACGCCGACCACGTTGGCGACGGTCAGACCGGTGAACATCATCGCGATGGCTCCGGCCCTCTTGTCCGGGGCGACGAGGTCGGCCGCGACGACCGAGCCGATACCGAAGAAGGCGCCGTGGGCCAGCGAGGCGACAATCCGCCCGATCAGCATGACGGAGAAGGCCGGGGCGAATGCCGAGAGCAGGTTGCCGACGATGAACAGGCCCATCAGCAGCATCAGCATCCGCTTGCGGGAGATCTTGGTGCCGAGCACGGTCATCAGCGGGGCGCCGAACATGACGCCGAGCGCGTAGCCGGTCACCAGGTATCCGGTCGTGGGGATGGAGACCCCGTAGTCCCCAGCGACCTCGGGCAGCAAGCCCATGATCACGAATTCCGTCGTTCCGATCCCGAAGGCCCCGATCGCGAGGGCCAGAAGCGCGAGAGGCATGGAGGGGTTACCTTTCCAGACGATTGCAGGAGCGCTTAGCGTGCGTACACAATAGTTGCATACGCGGGCTACATGCAACCGCCGTCAATTGCGGTTGTGCTCTATCCTGGGTGGCAGCCGCTCCGGGACGGAGGAAACACCAATGACAGCGACGGACCCCGCGCTCACCGCTCTCGCCCAGAGCTGGTGCGCCCTCTCCCTGCTCCACGGGAGGATCGAGGCCCACATCGAGCGCGCCCTGCAGGCCGGACACGACCTCAGCGCGCGCGAGTACTCCCTGCTGGACGTGCTGAGCAGGCAGCACGACGGGGACGGCGGGCATCTGCAGATGAAGCAGGTCGCCGACGCGGTCGTCCTCAGTCAGAGCGCCACCACACGCCTGGTCACCCGGCTGGAAGACCGCGGTCTCCTGGAGCGCTACCTGTGCCCCACCGACCGCCGGGGCATCTATACGAACGTCACCGCGGCAGGTCTTGAGCTGCTGGAAGCGGCACGGCCGACCAATGACGCCGCCCTGCGCGAGGCCCTCGACGAAGCGGCGAAGAACCCCGAGCTGGCCCCTCTGGTCCGGGTCGTGGAGACACTGAAGGCTCCGGTTCCCGCCTAGAACACGCCCCTGCGTGATCACCTCTCCGTAGCCGACTGTCTCTGCGTAGGGTGCGGCCATGGGAGATCTTGAAATACGTGCCGCCGTCGCTGACGACGTGCCGGCGATCGTCGGAATGCTCGTGGACGACCCACTGGGCGCACAGCGCGAGTCACCGGACGACCTCGCCCCGTACCTGTCCGCGCTGGAGCGGCTCAGCGCCGACCCGAACCAGCGCCTGGTGGTGGCGGTCAGGGAGGGCAGGGTCGTCGGCACGCTCCAGCTCACGATCGTTCCCGGGCTCTCCCGACGCGGCGCGACCAGGTCGATCGTCGAAGGGGTGCGCATCCACGCGGACGAGCGCGGCAGCGGCCTGGGAACCGAGCTCATCGAGTGGGCGATCGAAGAATCCCGGAGCCAGGGGTGCCAGTTGGTCCAGCTGACCTCCGACAAGACCCGCGCCGACGCCCACCGTTTCTACGAGCGGCTCGGGTTCACGGCCTCCCACACAGGCTTCAAACTCCAGCTGTGACGGGTGTGCGTGGGCGCCCTGTTTCACGTGAAACAGGGCGCCCACGCATCTCACCGCCTAACTGATGCCGCGCCATCCCTCAGGATCGACACCACCCGGCACAGGAACCCCCTCGTCGTACGGCTGACGCGTGAACACGAACGAGCCGAGGTCCAGATGACTCACGGACCCGTCCGGCCGCCGTACGGCCTTCAGGAGCTCGCCGGCGTAGTAGCCCTCCAGTCCCGTCCATGTGCCGTCCCCGTTCGGGCGGAACCGCGAGCGACGGCCGGCGCCGGTCAGCGGCCCGAGCGAGACGAGCCCGTCGGCCGTCAGCCGCAGCGCGAAGGCGTGCGTCCCCCAGTACCACTGCCCCGTCAGCTCCAGCAACGACGGGTCGACCTCACCCAGCGGCTTCCACGGTGCCGGGATACGCGGCTCCGCCTCGGCGACGATACGGACCAGGTCGGCGGCGACGGAGAACAGCAGCGGTCCGGACGTGGAGTTGGCCAGGGCGACTGCCGCAACATCGTCCTCAACGCTGATCATGAGGCACGCGAGGAATCCCGGCAGCGAACCGGTGTGTCCGACGAGGGACCGTCCGTTCCGTCGCCGGATCTCCATGCCCAGGCAGTAGGCGTAGCCGCTCGCCACGTCCGCCGCCTCGTGAGGCGCGGCCGGTGTCCTCATCTCCCGCAACGACTCGGCACTCAGCACCCGCTCGTCGCCGTTGACCAAAAAGACCGCGAACCGCGCCAAGTCACCGGTCGTCGACCAGAGTTGACCGGCCGGAGCCATCCGTCCCAGATCCTCGGTGGGCTCGGGAAGCATCACATCGGCCCAGGGATGAACGGCCCAGCCGCCCGCATGGGGCGCCTGCGGTCGTGAGCTCGTGCGATGCAGCCCCAAGGGTTCGAGCACTTCACGCCGAAGCACGTCCTCCCAGGGAGCCCCTCGGAACTTCTCGATGAGTGCGCCGAGCAGGGCATAGCCCGGGTTCGAGTAGTGGAACTGGCGGCCCGGCGGGGTCAGCAGAGGCCGCTCGCCCAGTACGTCGGCGAGCTCGGGCCGCAGGGATCCGGGACTGCGCTCCCACCAGGGCCCGGGCGTCTCGGCCGCCAGCCCGCCGGTGTGCGCGAGGAGCTCGGCGACGGTCGCCTCCCCCACGCCGGTGCCCGGCAGATGCTTCTCGAGTGGATCCCCGAGATCCAGTGCGCCCTCGTCACGCAGCCGCAGCACGAGAACAGCCGTGAAGGTCTTGGTGATCGAACCGATCCGGTACTGCACGTTCTCGTCCGGCGCGTGCCCCTCCACCGAGGTCCGTGCGCCGGTCCACACCGTCGTCCCGTCCCGCACGACGGCCGCGACGAGCGACGGGGCCCGTCCTTCGGCCTGTGCGACGGCGATGCGGTGCAGCAGAGCGCGACGCGTGCCGGGAAGCAGTTCTCCCTGAGATGTCGTCATGGGCCCAGTCCACCTGGCCCGGCGTCCCCTCGTCGAGCACATTCGGGGGCAGGGCCGGTGAGGTCGGGGCGGTTCAGGTCTGCGCCATGTCCACGAACCGCGAGTAGTGGCCCTGGAAGGCGACGGTGATCGTCGCCGTCGGACCGTTTCGATGCTTGCCCACGATGATGTCCGCTTCGCCCGCGCGGGGCGACTCTTTCTCGTACGCGTCCTCGCGGTGCAGAAGGATCACCATGTCGGCGTCCTGCTCGATGGAACCCGACTCACGCAGGTCGGACACCATCGGCTTCTTGTCCGTGCGCTGTTCCGGGCCACGGTTGAGCTGGGAGAGCGCGATCACCGGAACCTCCAGCTCCTTGGCCAGGAGCTTGAGGTTCCGGGACATGTCCGAGACCTCCTGCTGACGGCTCTCGGAGCGCTTGGAGCCCCCGGCCTGCATCAGCTGGAGATAGTCGATGATCACGAGCCTGATGTCGTTGCGCTGCTTCAGCCGACGGCACTTGGCACGGATCTCCATCATCGACAGGTTCGGGGAGTCGTCGATGTAGAGGGGTGCGGACGACACCTCGGGCATCCGGCGCGCCAGACGCGTCCAGTCGTCGTCCGTCATGGTGCCGGACCGCATGTGGTGAAGGGCGACGCGGGCCTCCGCGGACAGCAGACGCATCGCGATCTCGTTGCGCCCCATCTCCAGGGAGAAGATGACGCTCGGCAGGTTGTGCTTGATCGACGCGGCCCGGGCGAAGTCCAGGGCCAGCGTCGACTTACCCATGGCGGGACGGGCCGCGATGACGATCATCTGACCGGGATGCAGACCGTTGGTGAGCGAGTCGAAGTCGGTGAACCCGGTGGGCACGCCGGTCATCTCGCCGCTGCGCGAGCCGATGGCCTCGATCTCGTCGAGCGCGCCCTCCATGATGTCGCCGAGCGGCAGGTAGTCCTCGCTGGTGCGCTGCTCGGTGACCGCGTAGACCTCTGCCTGGGCACGGTTGACGATCTCGTCGACGTCGTCGTCGGCCGCGTATCCCATCTGCGTGATACGGGTTCCGGCCTCGACGAGGCGGCGCAGGACGGCCCGCTCGTGGACGATCTCCGCGTAGTACGCCGCGTTGGCCGCCGTGGGCACCGTCTGGACGAGGGTGTGCAGATACGAGGCCCCGCCGACCTTGTTGATCTCGCCGCGCTTGGTGAGCTCGGCCGCGATCGTGATGGGGTCGGCCGGCTCCCCCTTGGCGTAGACGTCGAGGACGGCCTGGTAGATCGTCTCGTGGGCCGGCTTGTAGAAGTCGTGGCCCTTGAGGATCTCGACGACGTCGGCGATGGCGTCCTTGGACAGGAGCATGCCGCCGAGGACGGACTGCTCGGCGTCGATGTCCTGCGGGGGCACCCGCTCGAACGACGGTGCCGCCCCGCTGTCCCACGCCCCGCTGTCCCTGCCGCGCTCGTGCTGTTCGTCGCGGCCCCGGGCTCCGTCACCCCGCCGACGGGAGGCGGGCAGACGATCACTGGGCCCGCTGTCGGCCCACGGGTCGTCCAAGGGCTCGGAAATGCTCACCGAGCCACCTCCTCCCGTCCGCCGAAGCAGACCTAGCCGTGCCCCTCTGTTCTACGGCACGGCACTGACAAATAAGAGGCCCAACTCCGGTTGGCACGCGCCGGTTTTGTGGCGTTCTGAAAACCGGCGGACGGAGCGGGCGCCGGACTACCGTAGGCCCCTCGGCACCGTCAGCCAATCTGGTTATCCACAGGCCATGTGGACGACGGCCCGGATGCTGTGGAGAACTCCGCGAAACCTGTGCACGACCCGGTGGACAGGCCTGTGAACAAGCAGCGCCCTTCCCGAGAGAAGCCATCCTGACCTGCGGCTTCGCCGTCCACCGGCTGTGCAGAAGAAAAACTTCCCCAACCGGACCAAGATCGCCTCGAACAGTGCACAGCAGTGCGCACCCCAAGACGGAAAGTAAGGGTCGCAAAAGCTTTGCATCTCTTACCTGTGGACGATTAGATTGGTGCACATGACACAGGCCCCCGTGCGCCGCCGAGCCGGCCGGAGACAGCACGACCGCGAGATCGTCGCACTGGCCCTTCCGGCCTTCGGCGCCCTCGTCGCCGAGCCCCTCTTCCTCATGACCGACACCGCCATCGTCGGTCATCTGGGCACGGCCCAACTCGCCGGCCTCGGCATCGCCTCGGCCCTGCTGATGACCGCCGTGAGCGTCTTCGTCTTCCTCGCCTACGCCACAACAGCGGCAGTTGCCCGTCGCGTCGGAGCAGGCGACCTCCAGTCCGCCATCCGGCAAGGCATGGACGGCATTTGGCTGGCCCTGCTCCTCGGCGCCGTCGTCGTCGCCGTCGCACTGCCGACAGCACCCCACCTCGTGGACCTCTTCGGCGCCTCGGACGCGGCAACCCCCTACGCGATCACGTATCTGCGCATCTCCGTGTTCGGCATACCGGCCATGCTCGTCGTCCTCGCGGCGACCGGCGTCCTGCGCGGCCTGCAAGACACAAGAACCCCGCTCTACGTCGCCATCGCCGGCTTCGTCGCCAACGGCGCCCTCAACGCCGGGCTCGTTTACGGCGCCGATCTGGGGATCGCCGGTTCCGCGTGGGGCACCGTCATCGCCCAGTGCGGCATGGCCGCGGTCTACCTCGCGGTCGTTCTGCGCGGAGCGCGGAAGCACGGTGCCTCGCTGCGCCCGGATGCCGCCGGGGTCAGGGCGTCCGCGCAAGCCGGTGTGCCTCTGCTGGTGCGCACTCTCTCCCTGCGGGCGATTCTGATGATCGCCACGGCGGTCGCCGCACGCCTGGGGGACGCCGACATCGCCGCCCACCAGATCATCCTCTCCCTGTGGAACCTGCTGGCCTTCGCCCTCGACGCCATCGCCATCGCCGGGCAGGCCATCATCGGTCGCTACCTCGGAGCCGGTGACGCCCAGGGCGCTCGGGACGCGTGCCGTCGCATGGTGGAGTGGGGCATCGCCGTCGGGGTCGTCCTCGGCGTACTGGTGATCATCACCCGACCAGCATTCCTGCCCCTGTTCACCAGTGACCCAGGGGTCAAGGATGTGGCACTGCCCGCCCTGATCATCGTCGCCCTCTCCCAGCCGATCTCCGGCATCGTCTTCGTGCTGGACGGAGTCCTGATGGGCGCCGGTGACGGCCCGTATCTCGCCTGGGCCATGCTGCTCACGCTGGCGGTGTTCACACCGGTGGCGCTGCTGGTCCCCGTACTGGGCGGTGGGCTCGCTGCCCTCTGGGCCACGATGACGCTGATGATGACCGTGCGGATGCTGACGCTGTGGATCCGCGCACGTTCGGGGCGCTGGATCGTCACAGGCGCGACCCGCTGACCGTTTCACGTGAAACGCTGCCTGTTTCACGTGAAACACGGCGTGCTCCACAGAACACGGGGTTTCACGTGAAACAAGGACGCCCCTCGGCTAGCGGGCGCCCAACGGACACGAAAAGGGCCGCACCCTGAGGGTGCGGCCCCTTCGCTTACTGCTTCAGCAGACGCGGCACTCAGGCCGCGACGACCTCGATGTTGACCTTGGCGGCAACCTCGGGGTGCAGACGCACGGACGTCTCGTGAGCGCCCAGCGTCTTGATCGGCGAGCCGAGCTCGATGCGGCGCTTGTCGACCTCGGGACCACCGGAGGCCTTGATCGCGGAAGCGACGTCGGCCGGCGTGACGGAACCGAAGAGACGACCGGCGTCGCCGGAGCGAACGGCCAGACGGACCTTGACACCCTCGAGTTGGGCCTTCACAGCGTTGGCCTGCTCGATGGTCTGGATCTCGTGGATCTTGCGAGCACGACGGATCTGCTCGACGTCCTTCTCGCCACCCTTGGTCCAGCGGATAGCGAACTTCCGCGGGATCAGGTAGTTGCGAGCGTAACCGTCCTTGACGTCGACGACGTCGCCCGCGGCACCGAGGCCGGAGACCTCGTGGGTGAGGATGATCTTCATGAGTCGGTCACCCTTCCCTTATCGCGCGGTGGAGGTGTAGGGCAGCAGCGCCATCTCACGGCTGTTCTTCACAGCCGTGGCGACGTCACGCTGGTGCTGCGTGCAGTTGCCGGTCACGCGGCGGGCACGGATCTTGCCGCGGTCGGAAATGAACTTCCGCAGCATGTTCGTGTCCTTGTAGTCCACGTACGTGACCTTGTCCTTGCAGAATGCGCAGACCTTCTTCTTCGGCTTGCGCACAGGCGGCTTAGCCATGGTGTTTCTCCTGTGTGATCAAGAAGTGTGAGTGCGAACCCGCCCCTAGAAGGGGGGCTCGTCCGAGTAGCCGCCGCCACCGCCGCCGCCGGAGTTTCCACCCCAGCCGCCGCCACCGCCCTGGTTGCCACCGGCGGGAGCACCGGTCGCCCACGGGTCGTCGGCGGGAGCGCCGCCGCCCTGCTGGCCGCCACCGGGGCCGCCGCCCCAGCCGCCGCCACCCTGGCCGGCACCGCCACCGCCGCCGTAACCACCCTGGCCGCCCTGGCCACCGCGGCCGGTGGTCTTGGTGACCTTGGCCGTGGCGTTGCGCAGGCTGGCGCCGACTTCCTCGACGTCCAGCTCGTAGACCGTGCGCTTGACACCCTCACGGTCCTCGTAGGACCGCTGCTTCAGCCGGCCCTGCACGATGACGCGCATGCCTCGCTGAAGCGACTCGGCGACGTTCTCCGCCGCCTGACGCCAGACCGAGCAGGTCAGGAAGAGGCTCTCGCCGTCCTTCCACTCGTTCGTCTGACGATCGAAGGTGCGGGGGGTGGACGCGACACGGAACTTCGCGACCGCCGCACCGGAAGGGGTGAAGCGCAGCTCGGGGTCGTCGACAAGATTGCCGACGACCGTGATGACGGTCTCGCCTGCCATGGGGGAACCTCTCGGCGGGTTTGCTCTGGCTGCTTGCTACTCGAATCCCGGGATCAGCTGAGCTGGGAAGCTCAGTGGGTCTCGGGGCGGAGGACCTTGGTCCGGAGGACCGACTCGTTCAGGTTCATCTGGCGGTCGAGCTCCTTGACGACCGCAGGCTCGGCCTGCAGGTCGATGACCGAGTAGATGCCCTCGGGCTTCTTCTTGATCTCGTACGCGAGACGACGACGGCCCCAGGTGTCGACCTTCTCGACCTTTCCGCCGCCGTCACGGACGACAGAGAGGAAGTTCTCGATCAGCGGAGAGACAGCGCGCTCCTCGACCTCGGGGTCGAGGATGACCATCACCTCGTAGTGACGCATGTGGAACCCACCTCCTTTGGACTCAGCGGCCACGGTCGTTCCGTGGCAGGAGGGTTGTGATGCGTAGCAACGGTATCGGCCACCACTGACAGTCGGGGTTTCTGGCGAGAAGCCCCTGCCATGACGTGGGCAGACACCGGTGCGGACGGTACAGAGTACCCGCACAGCGGCTTGCGGTTGAAATCCGGCCGCCAGGGCAGCCAATCTGTACACATCGGGTGTGTATGGCGCTACGGTGCGCCGACTTTCGCAGGAGGTGCCCTATGGCACAGGCATTGCGACCCAACACCGCCGGCGGCCTCTTCGCCACGGACGGCAAGCCCCATCCCCTCCAGGACGCGCTGCTCGCGGTGACCCTGGTGCTGGGCCTCACCTCGTTCCTCTCGGCGATCATCGACGAGGACCTGCATCTGCTCAGCTCCTGGGCCGGTCTCGTGGGCATCCTCACGGGCGCGTACGGCCAGTGGATCTCGGTGACGACCCGGGAGCGCTTCGGCCTGATCCTCGGCTTGGGCGCATCGGGCGTCGGGTTCTTCCTGGGCATGGCGCACGGCGGTCTCATCGGCTGACGCCAGGGCACCCCTCATCTGAACACCGGGTCACGCCCCGGCCGACCTCGGGCCGGGGCGAAGGTCAGGTACGCCCAACCGGCGCGCTTCCAAGGCGCAGTAGGCTTCGCGCGAGAGCCGGAGCCCCTGTACCCATGGGGACACACCAGCCCGAGGAGCGCCCCGAAATGAGCCTGACCCTGAGGACCATCAGTCGCGAGCAGCATCTGGCCTACATCCAGAGCCTGCCCTCGGCGAGCCACATGCAGGTCCCGGCCTGGGCTGACGTCAAGGCGGAGTGGCGCTCCGAGAACCTCGGCTGGTTCGACGACCGCACGGGCGAGATGGTCGGTGCCGGTCTGGTCCTCTACCGGCAGCTTCCCAAGATCAAGCGCTACCTCGCCTACCTGCCCGAGGGCCCGGTCATCAACTGGTTCGCGCCGAATCTGCAGGACTGGATCGAGCCGATGCTGGCGCACCTGAAGCAGCAGGGCGCCTTCTCCGTGAAGATGGGCCCGCCGGTGATCATCCGGCGCTGGGAGGCCCCCTCCATCAAGGCGGGCATCCAGAACCCGGACGTCAAGCGCCTGCGCGACATCGAGGCCGACCACATCGAGCCGCGCGCCTTCGAGGTCGCCGACAAGCTGCGCCGCATGGGCTGGCAGCAGGGCGAGGACGGCGGCGCCGGCTTCGGCGACGTCCAGCCTCGCTACGTGTACCAGGTGCCGCTGGCGAACCGCTCCCTGGAAGAGGTCCACAAGAACTTCAACCAGCTGTGGCGCCGCAACATCAAGAAGGCCGAGAAGGCCGGCGTCGAGGTCGTCCAGGGCGGCTACCAGGACCTCGAGGAATGGCAGCGGCTCTACGAGATCACGGCCGTGCGCGACCACTTCCGGCCGCGCCCGCTGTCGTACTTCCAGCGCATGTGGACGGCCCTCAACACCGAGGACCCCAACCGCATGCGGCTGTACTTCGCCCGGCACGACGGCGTGAACCTGTCGGCCGCGACCATGCTCATCGTCGGTGGGCACGTCTGGTACTCCTACGGCGCCTCCGACAACATCGGCCGTGAGGTCCGGCCCTCGAACGCGATGCAGTGGCGGATGCTGCGCGACGCCTACGCGCTCGGCGCCACCGTCTACGACCTGCGCGGTATCTCCGACTCGCTGGACGAGACCGACCACCTCTTCGGTCTGATCCAGTTCAAGGTGGGTACCGGCGGCCAGGCGGCCGAGTACCTCGGCGAGTGGGACTTTCCGCTGAACAAGCTGCTGCACAAGGCGCTCGACATCTACATGTCGCGCCGCTGATGTCCCGTTCAGTGCTTCCATACCTCTGACACACGGCAACCGCCGATTCACGGCACCGCGAGAAAGGTTCCAGGTCCGGCCATGGCGCTCACGCTCTACGTCGACACCGCGCGCTGGCGTGCGCACCACAAGCACGTGCAGGAGCAGTTCCCGGGCCTCGTGCCGGTCTGCAAGGGCAACGGCTACGGCTTCGGGCACGAGCGGCTGGCGGAGGAGGCCACGCGGCTGGGCTCGGACGTCCTCGCCGTCGGCACCACGTACGAGGCCGCCCGGGTCAAGGACTGGTTCGGCGGGGACCTGCTGGTGCTGACGCCCTACCGGCGGGGCGAGGAGCCGGTGCCGCTGCCGGACCGGGTCATCCGCTCGGTGTCGTCGATAGACGGTGTGTACGGCCTGGTCGGTGCCCGTGTGGTGATCGAGGTGATGTCCTCGATGAAGCGGCACGGCATCAGCGAGCAGGACCTGGCGCAGCTGCACGCCGCCATCGAGAACGTCCGCCTGGAGGGCTTCGCCATCCACCTGCCGCTGGACCGCACCGACGGCTCGGACGCCGTCGAGGAGGTCATCGGCTGGATGGACCGGCTGCGTGCCGCCCGGCTGCCCCTGCACACCATGTTCGTCAGCCACCTCAAGGCCGAGGAACTCGCCCGGCTCCAGCAGCAGTTCCCGCAGACCCGCTTCCGGGCCCGTATCGGCACGCGACTGTGGCTGGGGGACCACGACGCCACCGAGTACCGCGGCGCGGTCCTGGACGTCACGCGCGTCGCCAAGGGCGACCGTTTCGGCTACCGGCAGCAGAAGGCGGCCTCCGACGGCTTCCTGGTGGTCGTGGCGGGCGGTACGTCGCACGGAGTGGGCCTGGAGGCCCCCAAGGCACTGCACGGCGTCATGCCGCGCGCCAAGGGCGTCGCCCGCGCCGGCCTCGCGACGGTGAACCGGAACCTCTCTCCGTTCGTCTGGGGCGGCAAGCAGCGCTGGTTCGCGGAGCCGCCGCACATGCAGGTCTCGATCCTGTTCGTGCCGGCGGACGCGCCCGAGCCGAAGGTCGGCGATGAGTTGGTGGCCCATCTGCGGCACACCACCACGCAGTTCGACCGCATCATGGACCGCTGACCGTCACGGTCACCGACCCTCGCAGCGCAGCAAGAAGGCCGTACATGGCTTCCCGTGTACGGCCTTCGGCATTTCCGGCTACGGCATCTCGTGCCGTTCGCTCAGAGCGAACCACCCGTGGGGCCCGGCCTGCCCCACTCGACCGATGGCCCGTCGAACTGGGCATCGACCATCCGCCGCCGAGGGCGAGCCGCTGGGCCGAAGACGAAGACATCCTCGGCGCCGTCGAGCACTCCACCCGAGGGATCGTCGTCGCCTGAACGCCGCACCGGATCCCGCTCCGGCATGAAGATGTCGCGCACGACCATCACGCACAGGTACAGCGTCCCGAGCAGGTGCAGGCCGATGGCCCAGTGGTAGCCGTCGGTGGGCAGCCCCTTGTGAGCGTCTCCGCTGGTCGTGTACGCGAGGTACAGCCAGATCCCCAGGAAGTACGCCACCTCGCAAGCCTGCCAGATCAGGAAGTCCCGCCACTTCGGCCGGGCGAGAGCGGCCAGCGGCACCAGCCACAGGACGTACTGCGGCGAGTAGACCTTGTTGGTGAGGATGAAGGCCGCGACGATCAGAAAGGCGAGCTGGGCGAAGCGCGGACGGCGCGGGGCGGTCAGTGCGAGCGCCGCGACGGCCGCACAGCACACCAGCATCAGCAGCGTGGCCAGTGTGTTGACGGTGTCGGTGCTGAGCGGGTCATCCGAGTTCTGGGCCATGATCAGCCAGAAGGAACCGAAGTCGACGCCCCGCTCCTGGCTGAACGTGTAGAACTTCGACCAGCCCTCGAAGGCGAAGAGCATCACCGGCCCGTTCACGACGACCCAGGCGACGATCGCGCCCCCCAGAGCCGTACCGAACTCCCGCCACCTGCCCGCGCGCCAGCACAGCACCATCAGCGGCCCCAGGAGCAGGAAGGGGTAGAGCTTGGCCGCCGTGGCCAGCCCCAGCAGGACGCCGAACGCGAGGGAACGGCCACGTGACCACATCAGCATCGCCGCCGCAGTCAGAGCCACGGCGAGCAGGTCCCAGTTGATGGTCGCCGTCAGCGCGGCGGCAGGCGCCAGGGCGACCAGCAGGCCGTCCCAGGGACGCCGGGCGTGGGTGCGGGTCACGCAGACGACGATGACCGCCGCACACACCATGAGCATCCCGGCGTTGACCATCCAGTACCACTGCTCCTGGTCCTGGATGGTGCCGCTGCCGGGCGTGAGCCAGGAGGCCACTTCCATGAAGACACCGGTGAGCACCGGGTACTCCAGGTACTGCATGTCGCCGGGAAGCCGGTCGAAATACGGCACGAGCCCATCAGCGAAGCCCCGCCCCTGGTAGAGGTGGGGGATGTCGGAGTAGCACGCGTGCGTGTACTGGGAGCTGGCGCCGAAGAACCAGGCGCCGTCGTAGCAGGGCGCCTTCTGGACCAGGCCGAGGGCGAACATACCGATCGCCACCAACGCGATCACCCGCACGGGAGTCCACCAGGACGACCCGAGCAGGGCACGCCGCCCGAGCGGACCGCCGATCAGCTCGCTGCCGGCCGCGGCGACCTCGTCCTCTTTGGTCGGCCGCACCGGCTCCCGCTCATGGACGCTCGCTTGCGTCGATTCTGCACTGGCCATGCCGCACATCCTGCCGTACGAGTCTGGCAATACGCCGAGGGCCGCCGCACCCGAAGGGGACGGCGGCCCTCGTTTCACGTGAAACACCCTCGCGTTTCACGTGAAACACCCAAGCCGGGCGATCTGGCAGCGGGGGCTATCCTTCGGGGCCTCCGAAGATGCCTCCGTTGTCGTTACCTCTGCTATTGCCGCCGTTCTCACTCGTGTCGGTCGGTGCGGGCGGGGAGCTCACTCCTCCGTCGGCACCGCCGTTCTCCGTGCCACCGTTCTCCGTGCCACCGTCGTTCTCGCATCCGAAGAACCCACAGGTGTTACTCGGTGTGGGCGACGGAGTCGTGGTCTCGCTGGGCGTGGGGCTCGGCGACTCGGTCACGGTCTCGCTGGGCTCCACGCTGGGCGTCGGCTTCGGCGACGGAGCGCCCACTTCGTCCTGGATGACGCCGATCTTCTCGGCCTCGGGGAAGCCGACGTCGGTCTCGCCCTTGAGCGCGGCCTTCATGTACTCGGTCCACACCTGCGTGGGAGTGTCACCACCGTGGATGGATTCCTCACCCGCCGTGCCGTTCATCGAGAGCAGCTTGGCGCTCTTGGGATCCTCGCGGAACATCGCGACCGAGGTCGACAGCTGCTGGGTGTAGCCGACGAACCAGGCGGACTTGTTCTCGTCCGTGGTACCGGTCTTGCCGGCCGCTGTACGGCCCAGGGCCAGCGCGTTCTTACCCGTACCGTTCTGGATGACGTTCTCCAGAGTGTCGGTGACGTTGTTGGCCACCTGCTCGGACATCGCCCGCGTGACCCTCGGCTTCTCGAAGCCCTCGATCTCCCGGCCGTTGAACTTGACGCTGGTCACCGAGTACGGGGCGGCCTGCTTGCCCGCCGCGGCGAACGTCGCGTAGGCGTCGGCCATACGGATCGCACTGGGGGTCGACGTACCGAGCGCGAACGACGGGTTGAGCGTGGCGAAGCTGGCGTCCAGGATGCCGGACTTCTCGGCCACGTCCCGCACGTTCCTCATCCCCACGTCCATGCCGAGTTGCACGAACGGCGTGTTGACCGACTGCTCCATCGCCTTGCGCAGGGAGATGTAACCCCACGGGTGGTCGCTCTCGTTCTCCTGGAAGAACGGGGTGTTGTCCTTCTTCAGGACGTAGGAGCCGTCGTTGTTCCTGACCTTGAGATGGTCGTTGCCGTTGTACTTGCTCAGCGGCGAGAGGGGGCCCTCGCTCCGGTAGGTGCCGTGCTCCATCGCGGCGGCGAGCACGAACGGCTTCCACGTCGAACCGACCGGCACACCCGAGGTGTCCGCGTTGTTGTTGAAGTGGCCGTTCTCGTACCCGGCGCCGCCGTAGAGCGCGACGATCGCGCCGTCGTTGGGCTTCACCGACGCCGCGCCGAACTGGACGTGCTTGTCCAGCTCACGGTTCTCCGGGTCGAGCTTCTCCTTCTCGACCTTCTTGACAGCCTTGGCCAGAGCCTCGACGTTGGCCTTCTTGAAGGTCGTCTTGATCTGGTAGCCGCCCTGGTCGAACTGCTTCTCGGAGATGTTGGAGTGGTTCAGGACGTATTTTTTGGCCGTGTCCGCCAGGTACCCGATCTGGCCGGTCATGCCCTTGGACGCCTTGCGGGGATCAGGCTCGGGGTATTTCTTGATCGCGTCCTGGTACTGCTTGTCCGTGATCCTCTCGTCGTTGTGCATCTGCTCGAGGATCCAGCCCCAACGCGCCTCGGAGCGCTTACGGTTGGCTGTGGCGGTCGCCGTCTCGTCGATGCTTTCGTTACCCGCGGGGTCGTAGTACGTCGGACCCTTGAGAAGCGCGGCGAGGAAGGCGGACTCGCTCGGAGTGAGGTATCGCGCCTCCTTGCCGTAGTAGGTCTGGGCCGCGGCCTGGATGCCGTACGCGCCACGGCCGTAGTAAGAGGTGTTGAGGTACCCCTGGAGGATCTCGTCCTTGGAGAGCTTCGTGCCCACCTTGATCGAGATGAACATCTCCTTGAACTTACGGCTGAGCGACTGCTCCTGGCTCAGGTAGGTGTTCTTGACGAACTGCTGGGTGATCGTCGAACCGCCCTGCGTGTCACCGCCCCGGGCCATGTTCGCCAGGGCCCGGGCGATACCCATGGGGTCGACGCCCCTGTCCTGGTAGAAGCTCTTGTTCTCGGCCGAGATCACCGCCCACCGCATGGCTGGGGGAATCCGGTCGATCGTGACGTTCTGCCGGTTCTGGCCGCTGCCCGCCGCGACCATCTGGGAGCCGTCCTCCCAGTAGTAGACGTTGTTCTGCGACAGGGCCGCAGCGTTCTCCTCATTGGGCACGCCCACCATGGCGTAGCCGATACCCGCCACGGCCACCAGGCTGCCGAAGAAGCCGATGCACAGGCCGGAGACGAGCTTCCACGACGGCATCCAGCGCTGCCAGCCGTACTTGCCGGCCCGCGGATAGTCGATCAGCCGGTTCTTGTCGGGAACGGCGGCGGCGCGGCCTCTGCCCCGGCCGGGCCCGTTCGGCCCGCCGGGGGCGGCACGCCGGCCACCTCGAGTCGGTTCGGCCGCTCTGCGGCGGCTGCCCCCCGTACTTCTCTGCGCAGCACGGCGGGCCTCGGCACGGCCGCCGTACTGACGCTCCTCACCCCCTGAGTCGAAAGCGTCCGACCCATAGGAGTCGGACGGAGACCCGGTGGCGCCTCGCGGTGCCGCACGGCGGCCGGAGGACGAGCCGGACTGGCCGCGTCGGGCCGCGGCACGTCCGCCTCCCTGCGGCTGCGGCGGTTTGCGACGGTGCTCGCTCATCGAACGACTACTCCTCGGGCAGGCGCACCCCTGCGCGCCTGGAAACGGCGGCTAGTTTCCGGTCCCCCCGAAGTACGGATGCGGTCGGCTCCGCATTCATCGGTCCCGCATGCACCCGTACTACACCGAAGACGACGACGTTCTCAGGCGTCACTCGGTTCCCGGTGATGTGCATGGCGCACAGACTACGCACCGTCAAAACCTGCCGAGCCCCGAAGTTCACCCCAAATCAGGCAACTCGTGTCCGATGAATCGGTGATGTGATCCCGGTCACCGGACCCCCTCTTGTCGCATCCGGAAGGCCGTTCTATCGTCGTGATGTATCGACTCGATACATCAGCTCGACACATCGGTCCGACACATCGAACCGATACATGCGCACCGCGGCGAGAGGAGGCGACGATGAGCCGGCGTTCCGGGATCCTCGAGTTCGCCGTACTCGGCCTGCTCCGCGAGTCTCCGATGCACGGCTATGAGCTGCGCAAACGGCTCAACACGTCGCTGGGCGTCTTCCGTGCGTTCAGCTACGGGACGCTCTACCCCTGCCTCAAGACGCTGGTCGCCAACGGCTGGTTGATCGAGGAGCCCGGGAGCACCCCCGAGGAAGCCCTCGCCGCCCCCCTCGCGGGGCGCCGCGCCAAGATCGTCTACCGGTTGACGGCGGAGGGTAAGGAGCACTTCGAGCAGCTGCTCTCGCAGACGGGGCCCGACGCGTACGAGGACGAGACCTTCGCAGCCCGTTTCGCCTTCTTCGGACAGACCTCACGCGATGTCCGCATGCGCGTGCTGGAAGGCCGCCGCAGCCGGCTGGAGGAGCGGCTGGAGAAGATGAGCGCGTCCCTGGCCCGGACCCGGGAGCGCCTCGACGATTACACGCTCGAGCTCCAGCGCCACGGAATGGAGTCCGTGGAGCGCGAGGTGCGCTGGCTGAACGAGCTCATCGAGAGCGAGCGGGCGGGGCGGGACCTCAAGGGTCCGGCCTCCGGAGAGCCCGCATCGCGCGACACCACATCTGGAGCGTCGGGCGTCCTGCCCCGGCCGGGGGACGACCCCCGGCCGGATACGCCCGACGACACCGCCACGTGAGAGCCCACTCAGGGCCTCACTCGTACACACAGGGAGCAACCGCCATGGGTTCGGTTCGCGTAGCCATCGTCGGTGTGGGCAACTGCGCCGCATCGCTGGTGCAGGGAGTCGAGTACTACAAGGACGCCGACCCGGCGTCCAGGGTGCCGGGCCTGATGCACGTCCAGTTCGGCGACTACCACGTCAGCGACGTCGAGTTCGTCGCCGCGTTCGACGTGGACGCCAAGAAGGTCGGTCTCGACCTGGCGGACGCCATCGGCGCCTCCGAGAACAACACCATCAAGATCTGCGACGTCCCCAGCACGGGTGTCACGGTGCAGCGCGGCCACACCCTCGACGGTCTCGGCAAGTACTACCGCGAGACCATCGAGGAGTCCGCCGAGGAGCCGGCCGACATCGTCCAGGTCCTCAAGGACCGGCAGGTCGACGTCCTCGTCTGCTACCTGCCCGTCGGCTCCGAGGACGCGGCGAAGTACTACGCGCAGTGCGCCATCGACGCCAAGGTCGCCTTCGTCAACGCCCTCCCGGTCTTCATCGCCGGCACCAAGGAGTGGGCGGACAAGTTCACCGAGGCGGGCGTACCGATCGTCGGCGACGACATCAAGTCGCAGGTGGGCGCCACCATCACGCACCGCGTGATGGCGAAGCTGTTCGAGGACCGGGGCGTCATCCTGGACCGCACGATGCAGCTGAACGTCGGCGGCAACATGGACTTCAAGAACATGCTCGAGCGCGACCGCCTCGAGTCGAAGAAGATCTCCAAGACGCAGGCCGTCACCTCCCAGATCCGCGACCGCGAGCTGGGCGAGGGCAACGTCCACATCGGCCCGTCCGACTACGTCGCCTGGCTGGACGACCGCAAGTGGGCCTACGTCCGCCTTGAGGGCCGTGCCTTCGGTGACGTCCCGCTGAACCTGGAGTACAAGCTCGAGGTCTGGGACTCCCCGAACTCCGCCGGCGTCATCATCGACGCCCTGCGCGCCGCGAAGATCGCCAAGGACCGCGGCATCGGTGGTCCGATCCTCTCCGCGTCGAGCTACTTCATGAAGTCCCCGCCCGTGCAGTACTTCGACGACGAAGCCCGCGAGAACGTCGAGAAGTTCATCAAGGGTGAGGTCGAGCGCTGAGGCGCCGCAACCAGTCGCTCCTGCCAGGGCTGTGAGGGTCCCCGGGTCGTACGACCCGGGGACCCTCCCCGTATGTGAGGCTGGGCCCCATGGCCGTCGTCCGTGACCTGCGCGTCCTGTTGCGCTTTCAGGGTTTCCGGCGCCTGCTCGCCGTACGTCTGCTGTCCCAGGGTGCCGACGGCGTCTACCAGGTCGCGCTCGCCGCGTACGTGGTCTTCTCACCGGAGAAGGAGACCTCGGCGGCCGGTGTCGCCTCCGCGATGGCCGTGCTGCTGCTCCCGTACTCCCTCGTCGGCCCCTTCGCCGGCGTTCTGCTGGACCGCTGGAGGCGCCGTCAGGTCCTGCTGCTCGGCAGCCTGTTGCGCGCCCTGCTGGCCCTTGTGACGGCCCTGCTGATCCTCAGTCCGGCACCGGACTGGCTCTTTTACGTCTCGGCCCTGTGCGTCACCGCCGTCAACCGCTTCGTCCTGTCGGGCCTTTCCGCCGCCCTTCCGCGTGTGGTCGACGCCGACCGCTTGGTCATCGCCAACTCCCTCTCCCCGACGGCCGGGACGCTGGCCGCGACCGCGGGCGGCGGCCTCGCCTTCGTCGTGCGCCTGGCGGTGGCGGACTCGGACGCCGCGGTGGTCCTCGTGGGAGCCGGGCTGTATCTGTGCGCAGCGCTCGCATCGCTGAGCATGGCGCGCGAACTCCTCGGCCCTGACCGGCCCTTGCCGCGAGAGGAGATCGGAACGGCTCTCACGGGCACCGCCCGCGACCTGGCGGCGGGCGTGCGTCACCTGGCCGCGCCGCAGCGCCGGGAGGCCGCCTGGGCGCTCGCGGCGATGTCGCTGATGCGGTTCTGCTACGGCGCCCTGCTGGTCATGCTGCTGATGCTGTGCCGGTACGCGCTCACCTCGACCGCGGACGACGGACTCGCCCTGCTGGGACTGGCGTTGGGCTTCTCCGGCGCCGGGTTCTTCGCGGCTGCCGTGGCGACCCCCTGGAGCGCGGGGCGGCTCGGGCCGGGCCGCTGGATCGTCGTGTGCGCGGGAGCCGCGGCGCTGCTGGAGCCCGCGCTCGGACTGCCGTTCGCCACCGCTCCGCTGCTGGCCGCGGCCTTCGTCCTGGGGCTGACCACCCAGGGCGCGAAGATCGCCACGGACACCATCGTCCAGTCCTCCGTCGAGGACGGCTTCCGTGGCCGGATCTTCTCCGTTTACGACGTCCTCTTCAACGTTTCCTTCGTCGGCGCGGCCGCCGTGGCCGCCGTGATGCTGCCGCCGGACGGCCGGTCCGTCCCGCTGGTGATCACGATCGCCGTTATCTACGCGGCAGTAGCTGTGGCTATGGCCCGTTTTGGTCGCCAGTAAGTGTCACATCAATGACACAGAGCCACTTCCGGCTACTGCATTGTCAGTGCGGACCGCTACCTTACGTGGGTCTTATCTCGCGACATGTTCGCGTCACTCACCATGTTCTAGGGGGACCCCCAAGTGACCATTCCGCCGCCCCAGGGCAATCCATTCGCGCAGGGCCAGCCCGCGGCTGCACCCCAGGCTCCGGTCCCGCCCCAGGGCGGCTACCCCCAGCAGCCCGGACAGCCCGGCTTCCCGCCCCAGGGCGCCGCTCCGTACGCTCCGGTCCCCCCGCAGCCGTCCGGCCGCAAGCTCAGCTTCAAGACGATCAAGAACATCGTCATTGTCATAGCCGTGGCGGGCGTGGCCATCGGCGGCTACCTGGCCAGCCGGGACGACGCCAACACGGCGGCCATCGGCGACTGCATGCACCGCGGCAGCACGAGCGACGACAACCCGGACCTCGAGGTCGTCGAGTGCAGTGACGCGAAGGCCCAGTACAAGGTGCTGGCCAAGATCGAGGGCTCGTACCTCACGCAGACGCTGGCCTCCAGCAAGTGCGAGGCCGAGGCCAAGGACTTCCAGTACACGTACACCGAGAGCGGTGACGGCAAGGACTTCCTGCTCTGCCTGAAGGACTACAAGAAGTAGGCAGACGGACCGAGGGGTGGTGTTTCACGTGAAACACCACCCCTCGGTCCGTCGCCGGCAGGACGCCTGGCCGCGTGGGGGTCATGTTTCACGTGAAACATGACCCCGTTTCACAGCCTCAGCCCTCCTGCCCGGCCCACCACTCCTTGAGCGCAGCCACCGCGGCGTCATGCTCCATCGGCCCGTTCTCCAAGCGCATCTCCAGCATGTGCTGGTAGGCGCGGCCGACGGCCGGGCCGGGGCCCACGCCGAGGATTTCCATGATCTGGTTGCCGTCGAGGTCCGGACGGATCGAGTCCAGCTCCTCCTGCTCCTGCAACTTGGCGATGCGCTCTTCCAGCCCGTCGTAGGCACGCGAGAGAGCCGCCGCCTTGCGCTTGTTGCGCGTCGTGCAGTCCGAGCGGGTCAGCTTGTGGAGGCGGGTCAAGAGCGGACCGGCGTCACGGACGTAGCGGCGGACCGCCGAGTCCGTCCACTCACCGGTGCCGTAGCCGTGGAAGCGCAGGTGGAGTTCGACCAGACGTGAGACGTCCTTGACCAGCTCGTTGGAGTACTTCAGAGCCGTCATGCGCTTCTTGGTCATCTTCGCCCCGACCACCTCGTGATGGTGGAACGAGACCCGGCCGTCCTTCTCGAACCGGCGCGTGCGCGGCTTGCCGATGTCGTGAAGGAGAGCGGCCAGGCGGAGGGTGAGGTCCGGACCGTCCTCCTCCAGCGCCATCGCCTGCTCCAGGACGATCAGCGAGTGGTCGTAGACGTCCTTGTGGCGGTGGTGCTCGTCACGCTCCAGGCGCAGAGCCGGCAGCTCGGGCACCACGCGTTCGGCGAGGCCAGTCTCGACGAGCAGCGTCAGACCTGTGCGCGGCTGCTGGGAAAGGATCAGCTTGTTCAGCTCGTCCCGCACCCGCTCCGCCGAGACGATCTCGATACGCCCGGCCATCTCCGTCATCGCCGTGACGACCTCGGGGGCGACCTCGAAACCGAGCTGAGCCGCGAAGCGCGCGGCCCTCATCATCCGCAGGGGGTCGTCCGAGAACGACTCTTCCGGCGTACCGGGAGTACGCAGCACACGCGCCGCGAGGTCCTCGAGCCCCCCGTGCGGGTCGACGAACTCCTTCTCCGGCAGGGCCACCGCCATCGCGTTCACCGTGAAGTCACGGCGGACGAGATCCTCCTCGATGGAGTCCCCGTACGACACCTCGGGCTTGCGCGAGGTGCGGTCGTAGGCCTCGGAGCGGTAGGTGGTCACCTCGATCTGGTAGCCGCCCTTGTGCGCACCGACCGTGCCGAAGGCGATACCGACCTCCCAGACGGCGTCCGCCCACGGGCGCACGATCTTGAGGACGTCCTCGGGGCGGGCGTCGGTCGTGAAGTCCAGGTCGTTGCCGAGCCGGCCCAGCAGCGCGTCCCGTACCGAGCCACCGACGAGGGCGAGTGAGAACCCGGCCTCCTGGAAGCGGCGGGCGAGGTCGTCGGCGACGGGAGCGACCCGCAACAGTTCACTCACCGCGCGGTGCTGCACCTGGCTCAGGGCACTGGACGTTTCTTCGTTGGCGTTCGGCACAACAGAAGAGGGTACGTGGCCCGCGCCACCGCGAGCTCCTCCTATTCCGCACGCCATTCCCCTACGCAGATGCATGGGGACACGTCCGTCATGGGCGCACAAGCGCAACTCCCGAGCCGTAAAGAGCTGCTCCCGCCCATAGAGTCACATACTGGGCAGCACGGAGTCGGCCCCGCGATCTTGTGGGGCGGACCGCGGCACTTCCCCTCAGCGCGCATCGTTACCATGCGTGGACGCACATTCCGACGACCACTGACGACGACGAGGGACGGACGAGCGCGTGGCCGAGGCGGCAGACTTCCAGAGGACCAGTGCCTCACCTGCCCGCCGCTGGCTGCGGCGCACCGGGGCACTGCTCACCGGCGCGCCGCTGCTGGCCGGACTCCTCCAGTTGCCCGCCGCGACGCCGGCGGACGCGGCCGGGCAGGAGTCCCTGCAGGCTGCCGCCGGCGCGGGCTCGGTATCGGTCGCCGTCGACTCGCTCACCCCCAGCACCCCCTCCGAGGGCGACACGGTCACCGTGTCGGGCACCGTGACGAACAACGGCAAGCAGACCGTCACCGGCGCCCATGTAGACCTCCAGGTGGGGCCCCCTCTCGAGACCCGCTCGTCGATCGAAACCCTCGCCAAGAAGAGCGACGATCTCCAGGGGCCCTCCGGCGAGAAGGTCGGCGGCAAGTACACCGAGAAGTACTCCGCGCTCACCCCCGGCGTCGCGCGGCCCTTCAGCATCTCCGTACCGGCCGACAAGCTGGATCTCGGCAGTGACGGCGTCTACCAGCTGGCCGTCTCGCTCTCCGGGGAGACCTCGGCGCAGCCCTGGGACCAGGTTCTCGGCATCCAGCGCACGTTCCTGCCCTGGCAGCCGGAGGAAGCCGGCACCAAGACGAAGACCACCTTCCTGTGGCCGCTCGTCTCCAGCGCCCACATGGCGGCCGAGACGGGGTCGAACGAGCAGCAGACGCCGGTCTTCCGTGACGACGAGCTCGCCGAGGAGATCTCCCCGGGTGGCCGCCTCGACCAGATGGTGTCGCTGGGCAAGGGCCTCGACGTCACATGGGTGGTCGACCCGGACCTGCTGGCGTCCGTCGACGCGATGACACGGAGCTACCAGGTCCGCGCTGCGGACGGCAGCACCACGCCCGGCAAGAACCAGGAGGTCGCCAAGCACTGGCTGGCCGAGCTCCAGCAGGCGGTCACGGGCAACGAGGTGGCCGCCCTGCCCTTCGGCGACCCGGACCTGGCCTCCCTCGCCCACAACGGCACGAACGTCACCGGCTCCCTGGGCCACCTCAAGGAGGCCACCGACGTCGCCGACGAGACGGTGGACACGATCCTCCACGTGAAACCGTCCACGGACTTCGTCTGGCCGGTGGACGGCGCCGTCGACCCGTCGATCGTGAAGGTCGCCACATCCGCGGGCGCCGACAAGGTGATCACCCGCAGCGACAGCCTCCAGGACAACCTGCCGTACACACCCTCCGCGGCCCGGCCCATCGGCGGCGGCACCACGGCCGTCGTCGCGGACTCCCGGATGTCGACGGCCTTCCAGGGCGACCTGACCAAGGCCTCCGCCTCCACGCTCGCCGTGCAGCGTTTCCTGGCCCAGAGCCTCACGCTCGGCCTGCAGACCGGCAAGCAGCGCAGCGTTGTCGTCGCCCCGCAGCGCATGCCGTCCGTGAGCCAGGCACAGGCCATGGCAGAAGCGCTGGGTGCCCTCCAGGACGGGAACTGGTCCGAATCGCAGGACCTCACGGCCGCCGCCAAGGCCAAGCCCGACCCGGAGGCCGACACGAAGGTGCCGTCGGCCTCCGCCTACCCCTCCTCGCTGCGCAAGCAGGAGCTGCCGCGGTCCGCCTTCGAGCAGATCGCCCGGACCCAGGGCAAGCTCGACAAGTTCAAGGTGATCCTCACCCGCCAGTCCCGGGTGGTGACCCCGTTCGGGCGGGCCATGAACCGCGAGATGTCCACGTCGTGGCGCGGCCGGGGCATCGCGGCGGTGGGATACCGCGATGGCATCGAGTCGTACCTCAACGGGCTCATCGACGGGGTCAAGCTGATCCCGAAGTCGGAGACCAAGCTCTCCGGCCGCAGTGCCACGATCCCCGTCACCGTGCAGAACAACCTCGTCCAGGGTGTCGAGCACCTGGAACTGCGGCTCACGTCGAAGAACCCCACGCGCCTCAAGATCGACGGAGACGCCTACGAGGAGCAGCCCGTCACCGTCAACGGCGGCCACGCCCAGTCGGTGAAGTTCACCACGTCGGCCAACGCCAACGGCCGAGCCGAAGTCGTCGCCCAGCTGTACACGGAGGACGGCCAGAAGTACGGCGCCCCGGTCACCTTCGACGTGAAGGTCACCGAGGTCACGCCCACGGTGATGCTGGTCATCGGCGGTGGCGTCCTGCTCCTGGTCCTCGCGGGCTTCCGGATGTACACCCACCGCAAGCGCGCCGCCGCACGCGAGGCAGCCGAGGACGACACCGCCGAGGCGGACGACGAGTCCGACGGCCCGCACGACCGGGAAGACACTCCGCAGAACCCGGAGCCCTCCAGCGCACGTCTCAAGGAGGAGGCCGGGGCCGGCTCAGGGGCAGACACCTCCGAGCAGCCGAGTGACCCGGCCCCGGACACCGCAGCGGAAAGCACCGACCCGTCCGGCACGGGTGAGAGAGTGGACCGTTGAGAAATCGTGGCCGGTGGGCCCGGGACGATGAGGTGGGGTAAGCATGAACGCGCCGTACGACGGTGACCGCGGCCGTGCCGCGGGCAACTCGGGCTACCCCGACGCGGGCGGGCCCGAGGGTTCACCGCCCGAGCACGGCCAGGTGCCGCCGCAGCCGCCCGCGGACATCTACCTCCAGGACGCCTACGGCCAGGACCCCTACCGGGCACAGGACCTCTCCGCCCAGGACCCGGTCGGCGAGGCGCTCTACGACCGCTCCGCGCACCCGCCGCCCGCTCCCGGCACGTACCAGCCACAGCAGCAGTTGTACGGTCAGCCGCCGCAGTCGCCGTACGCGCCCGACCCGCAGGTGTGGGCGCAGACACCCGCGCCGGAGCCGGAGGGTCCGACCCGTCATCTGCCGTACGGCGACGACCCCCGCACCACCCAGTTCGTCGGCGTCGACGACCTCGTCTCCCAGGCGGGCGAGCCGCGCCAGGAGCCGGACGCGTTCGCGCACCTCTTCCGGGACCAGCAGCAGGGCAGCGGTCACCCGTCGTACGAGTCGCACTCGGTCCCCGGCCCGTCCCCGGCCCCGGGGCAGATGGCACAGGGCCCGTACGCACCGCAGGGTCAGTACACGGAGCAGTACGCGGAGCCCGGCCGGACCGCGGCGGTACCGCCCGTAGTGAACGAGACGCCGGCCCCCGAGCCCACCGCCGCATCCGCCCCCAAGAAGGGCGGCCGCGCCGCGGGCCTGATGAAGTCCAGCGCCGTGATGGCGGCGGGCACGATGGTCTCCCGCCTCACCGGCTTCATCCGCTCCGCGCTGATCGTGTCGGCGCTGGGCGTCGGCCTCCTGGGTGACACCTTCCAGGTCGCCTACCAGCTGCCGACGATGATCTACATCCTCACCGTCGGCGGTGGTCTCAACTCCGTCTTCGTGCCGCAGCTCGTGCGCGCCATGAAGGAGGACAACGACGGCGGCGAAGCGTACGCCAACCGCCTGCTCACCCTGGTCATCGTGACGCTGGGCGGACTCACCGCGCTCTCCGTCCTCGGCGCACCGCTCCTGATCCGCGTGCTGTCGGACCCGGTGGCGAGCGACCCGGCGGCGAACGAGGTCGCCGTCACCTTCGCCCAGTACTTCCTGCCCACCATCTTCTTCATGGGCATCCACGTGGTGATGGGCCAGATCCTCAACGCCCGTGGCAAGTTCGGCGCGATGATGTGGACTCCGGTCCTGAACAACATCGTCATCATCGTGACGCTGGGCATGTTCATCTACGTCTACGGCACCGCGGCCGACTCCGGGATGAAGGCCGCCAACATCCCGCCGGAGGGCCAGCGCCTGCTCGGCATCGGCGTCCTGCTCGGCCTCGTGGTCCAGGCGCTCGCGATGATCCCCTACCTGCGCGAGACCGGCTTCCGGCTGCGACTGCGCTTCGACTGGAAGGGCCAGGGGCTCGGCAAGGCTGTCACGCTGGCCAAGTGGACGGTGCTCTTCGTCCTCGCCAACCAGGCCGGCGCCATGATCGTCATCCAGCTGTCCACCGCGGCGGGCAAGGCCTCGCCGGTGGACGGCACCGGCTTCGCCGCCTACGCCAACGCACAGCTGATCTGGGGCCTGCCGCAGGCCATCATCACGGTCTCCCTCATGGCCGCCCTACTGCCGCGCCTGTCGCGCTCGGCGGCCGAGGGCGACGGGGGCGCCGTCCGCGACGACATCTCCCAGGGCCTGCGCACCACGGCGGTGGCGATCGTGCCGATCGCGTTCGGGTTCCTCTCCCTCGGCATCCCGATGTGCACCCTGATGTTCGGCTCCTCGGGCACCAGCGAGGCCACCAACATGGGCTTCATGCTCATGGCGTTCGGACTCGGCCTGATCCCGTACTCCGTGCAGTACGTGGTCCTGCGTGCCTTCTACGCCTATGAGGACACCCGAACTCCCTTCTACAACACGGTCATCGTGGCCGCGGTCAACGCGGGCGCCTCGGCGATCTGCTACTTCGTCATCCCGTCCCGCTGGGCCGTGGTCGGCATGGCCGCCTCGTACGGCCTGGCCTACGCGATCGGCGTCGGCGTCGCCTGGCGCCGGCTGCGCAAGCGGCTCGGCGGAGACCTCGACGGCGCCCGCGTCCTGCGGACTTACGCCCGGCTGTGTATCGCGTCGGTTCCGGCCGCCCTGCTCAGCGGCGCGGCCTGCTACGGCATCGGCCACTCGCTGGGCCAGGGCCCGGCCGGCTCGCTCGCCGCGGTCCTGGCCGGCGGCGTCGTACTGCTCGGGATCTTCTTCGTCGCCGCCCGCCGCATGCGCATCGAGGAACTCAACTCGCTGGTCGGCATGGTCCGCGGACGCCTGGGACGCTGAGTCGGGGGGTAGGCGCACAACCATCGTCAGCCACCGCGTGTCGTGCATAGCGGCGGACTGTGGGCACAATTGGTTTCGGCGTCGGGCTGCATGCATGGGACGCCGGGCCCGGCGCGTAATGGATGGGGAGGCAGGAACGACGGTGGCGGAACGGAGTACGGCTGCCGTCGACGTGGCAGACAACAGCGACGAGACGTCGCTGACCGCACAGGCGGACCAGTCCACGGCCGACGGGGTGGCCAAGAACCGGGAGCGGGACACGGACAGCGACGAGGTACAGGAGAGCACCGGGACCGACGGTGCCGGAACGACCTCGCCGCCCGAACTGCACAGTGGTCACAAACTCGCCAGGCGCTACCGCCTCGAGGAGTGCGTCACCCGTCTGGACGGATTCAGCAGTTGGCGTGCCGTGGACGAGAAGCTCCGCCGTGCCGTCGGGGTGCACATCCTGCCCGCCGACCACTCACGGGCCCGTTCCGTCCTGGCGGCCGCCCGCTCGTCCGCCCTCCTGGGTGACCCACGCTTCGTCCAGGTGCTGGACGCGGTGGAGGAGAACGACGTCGTCTACGTCGTGCACGAATGGCTGCCCGACGCGACGGAACTGACCACGCTCCTCGCCTCCGGGCCCCTGGAGCCCTACGACGCCTACCAGATGGTCAGTCAGGTCTCCTCCGCCATGGCCGCCGCCCATCGTGAGGGCCTCGCCCATCTGCGGCTGAACCCCAACGCCGTGCTCCGTGCCTCGACCGGCCAGTGGCGCATCCGCGGCCTCGCAGTCAACGCCGCCCTGCGCGGCGTCTCGTCCGACACACCGCAGCGCACGGACACCGAGGCCATCGGTGCCCTGCTGTACGCGGCGCTCACCCAGCGCTGGCCGTACGAGAGCGACGCCTACGGCCTGTCGGGCCTGCCGAAGGACATCGGCCTGATCGCGCCCGACCAGGTGCGGGCCGGTGTACACCGCGGTCTGTCCGAGCTCTCCATGCGCGCGCTCGTCAACGACGGCGCCACCGCGTCCCGGCACGAGTCGCCGTGCACCACGCCGGAGGAGCTGGTGAAGGCGATCGGCGAGATGCCCCGCATCCGTCCGCCGGAGCCGGCGTTCACCGCCCCGCCCGAGTACCAGCGCACGACGTACCAGCAGGGCACGTACGGCCGTCAGACCCCGCGCCCCGGCGTCACCCAGCCGGTCCCGACTCCGCCGCCCCCGCTCCAGAGCCGCACGGGCAAGGCCTTGAAGTGGGCCGTCTCCGCGCTCCTGATCGCCGCGCTGGGCCTCGGCAGCTGGCAGCTGGCGGACGCGCTGATGGACCAGGGCGGCAAGAACGAGGACCCGGGCCAGACGCAGACGAACGACGGGGACGGCGGCAACAAGCCGGTCGCACCGCTGAAGCAGATCCCGATCGACAGCGTGCGGGAGTTCACCCCGGGCGGTTCCGGCATACAGGAGGACGAGGTCCAGCTCGCCGTCGACGGCCAGGCGGACACCGCGTGGATCACGCCGGAGTACCGGGGGTACCCCAACTTCGGGAATCTGCCGCAGCGCAAGGACGGCAGCGGGCTGATCCTGGACCTCGGCAAGGTTACAAACGTGTCCCGTCTCGATATTTCCATGTATCGAAGCGGGCAGACAGCACAGGTTCTCGCCGCCGATGCCGATATTTCCGATCCGTCATCTCTGAGTGATTTCTCCGAGGAAATCACCGAATTGTCGACTGTGGGTTCCGACCTCAAGGTCACGCTGAAGAAGCCGGTCAAGACGCGTTACGTCTTCATCCACATCACGGAACTTCCGGCCGACGGCTCCGCGGACCGCTTCCGAGGAGGTATCTCAGAAATTCAAGTGCGCGGCTGAGAGCGCTCCAGCTGCACCGCAAGCGCGTCCGGTTCGAAGTTCAGGCTCCGAACCGGACGCAAGGATCAGCCGCAGTGACCCCAGTCGGAATTGTCACCTGTGGTCCCCACCTGGCCGAGGAAGCGCACGCACGCCCCATTGGCATACAGGCTCACCGGGCCGGCGTGGTAGGAGTAGTACCCAGAGTCCGTCTTCTTGGTCCCGCCGAGCACCTCAAGCTGAGCTATCATCCGCAACTTGACTCCAGGGGTCCGTGATGTGGTGATCACGCAGTTGGTGCCATTGCTGTAGTAGAGATCCACCCACCCTGTGTCAAAGGAAAGCCGGTCAATTCGACTCCCTGGACACGTGGTCGCAGCCTGAGCCGTTCCGGATCCCGCAAAAATGACCGCTCCCGCGATGGTCGACACGACCGTCCCCATAGCGGCAGCTCGACGCCTACTCAACTTCTTCACCAGCTTCTCCTGTTGCCTGTTGTGTGCCGAAAGAACATGACGCATCAATTATGTGACCAGCAGAGAGCTCATGATCATGATCAGGCCAATGGGAGGTGCTGTGTCTGTCACAGCGTTCCGGGACCCGCCTCGGGTTCGCTGAGGCGCGTTTACATCCCACCGACCCGCAGGATTCAATGGAACACTCAGAGCGGAACGGGGAGGGGACGTGCAGGTAGAGCACCAGAACAGCTCACCGGCGACCGATGCCCAACTGATCCGCCTTCATGTGGGAGGCGACCCGGAAGCCTTCGCCGAATTGGTACGCCGTCATCGTGACCGCCTCTGGGCCGTCGCCCTGCGTACCCTGGGCGACCGCGAGGAAGCCGCCGACGCCGTCCAGGACGCGCTGGTCTCCGCCTACCGGGCCGCCCACACCTTCCGGGGCCAGTCGGCGGTCACGACGTGGCTGCACAGGATCACGGTGAACGCCTGCCTGGACCGCGCCCGCAAGGCGGCCTCCCGGAAGACCTCTCCCGTCGACGACACCGAGCGCCTGGAGCAGCTGCTGGAGCCGCACGAGTCGGCTTCGGCCCCCGCCGAGCGCAACGATCTCCACCGGCAGCTCATCGAGGCCCTGGGAACCCTGCCCGCCGACCAGCGCGCCGCACTCGTCCTGGTGGACATGCAGGGCTACCCCGTCGCGGAGGCCGCCCGCATTCTCGACGTGCCGACCGGCACCGTGAAGAGCAGATGTGCGCGCGGAAGAGCCAGACTCCTGCCGCTGCTCACCCATCTACGGCCGGACAACAGCGGTGAGGTCAAGAACCCGCGCGAAGAACGGAACCGGACGCAGGGGCCGACCGTCCCACCCGCAGCGGGACCGCGCCGAGCGGAACCCCCGGACACAGGACCGAGCGACTCAGCTGCAGTGAAGGGCGGAGGTGGACGAGCGTGACGTCGACGACAGACATGGCCGGGCACCCGGACGTCGCGGAGATCTCCGACCTCGCCGAGGGTCTCCTCCCACCGGCCCGGACTACGGAGCTGCGCCGGCACCTGGACGACTGCGAGCTCTGTGCGGACGTCTACAGCTCCCTGGAGGAGATCCGCGGGCTCCTCGGCACACTGCCGGGTCCGCCGCGCATGCCCGCCGATGTCGCGGGCCGCATCGATGCCGCTCTTGCCGCCGAGGCCCTGCTGAACGCCTCGGGACCGGAGGCCGCAGAGAGCCCGGATCCAGTGAGCGCTCCCGGTTCTGCCTCCGAGGACGACAGCGATGCGCATGTTTCACGTGAAACATCGACGCCCCCCGACCGGCCTGTCGGCCGTCCCCGCTCCTCCACCACTGGTCCGGGCCGCAAGGGCCGCCCTCGCAACGGACGCCGCAGGATCGTCGTCCTGGGGACCGTCTTCACGGTGGCCGCCTTGGGTCTGGGATCCGTCTTGCTGACGTCGCTCGGGGACAACAAGCCTCCCGCCGGAGCGACGGGCGAACGGCAGACCACGGCGGCGGACACCTTCTCCGAAGGGAAGCTACCGAAGCAGGTCACCGGTCTCCTGGCCGAGAACAAGACCAAGGGCGGCGGCTCCCGCACTCCCTTCGGCGCGGCGACGGCTCCCGGCACCAACCAGCCGAAGGTCCTCAGGGAGGTCGTGGTGCCCGGCTGCGTCCGCGACGGCATCGGGCGCGACGACGCGGCCCTGGCCATCGAGAACGGCACCTATCAAGGGAAGAAGGCCATGCTCGTGCTGCTTCCCGACGCCGCCGACGCCACTCGGGTCACTGCCTACATCGTGGACGCGACCTGCGTGGATCACGAGGCGCCCACCGCCGCCGGCGAGGTACTCCTGAAGCGCACCTACCCGGCTGCCTGAGCGAACGCTTCGTCCTCGCCCTGTGGGGGCTCACCCCCAGGGCGCCGCATCTCCGTGTGCCCGGACACAGTGGGAATGCGCGCCCCTTAGGATCCGTTGGGTGGGGTGAGAGGTCATAGAGAACTCCCACCGCTCGACCGACGCAGTCCAGAGACGAGGAAACAAGCCGTGAGCGACGTCCGTAACGTGATCATCATCGGCTCCGGGCCCGCCGGCTACACGGCGGCGCTCTACACCGCGCGCGCGTCGCTGAAGCCACTGGTGTTCGAGGGCGCCGTCACCGCGGGTGGTGCGCTCATGAACACCACCGAGGTCGAGAACTTCCCGGGTTTCCAGGACGGCATCATGGGCCCCGAGCTCATGGACAACATGCGCGCCCAGTCGGAGCGCTTCGGAGCCGAGCTCGTCCCGGACGACATCGTGACCGTCGACCTGAGCGGTGAGATCAAGACCGTCACGGACACGGCCGGCACCGTGCACCGAGCGAAGGCCGTCATCGTCGCCACCGGCTCGCAGCACCGCAAGCTCGGACTGCCGAACGAGGACGCCCTGTCGGGCCGCGGTGTGTCCTGGTGCGCCACCTGTGACGGGTTCTTCTTCAAGGACCAGGACATCGCCGTGATCGGTGGTGGCGACACCGCGATGGAGGAGGCCACCTTCCTCTCGCGGTTCGCCAAGTCGGTGACCATCGTCCACCGCCGCGACACCCTGCGCGCCTCCAAGGCCATGCAGGAGCGCGCCTTCGCCGACCCGAAGATCTCCTTCGTGTGGGACAGCGAGGTCGCCGAGATCCAGGGCGACCCGAAGCTCTCCGGTCTGAAGCTGCGCAACCTCAAGACCGGTGAGATCTCGGACCTGCCGGTGACCGGACTCTTCATCGCCATCGGTCACGACCCGCGCACCGAGCTCTTCAAGGGCCAGCTCGACCTGGACGAAGAGGGCTACCTCAAGGTGAGCGCTCCGTCGACGCGCACCAACGTGACCGGTGTCTTCGGCGCCGGTGACGTGGTCGACCACACCTACCGTCAGGCGATCACCGCAGCCGGGACCGGCTGCTCCGCAGCTCTCGACGCCGAGCGCTACCTCGCCGCCCTGGCGGACGAGGAGCAGCCCGAGCCCGAGAAGACCGCCGTCTGACCTCCCCCTACCCGCCCCACGCACCAACCAGTTAAGGAGCCCGCCGTGGCCGGCACCCTGAAGAATGTGACCGACGACTCCTTCGAGCAGGACGTCCTCAAGAGCGACAAGCCTGTTCTGGTGGACTTCTGGGCCGCCTGGTGCGGTCCGTGCCGCCAGATCGCTCCGTCCCTCGAGGCGATCGCCGCCGAGTACGGCGACAAGATCGAGATCGTCAAGCTGAACATTGACGAGAACCCGGGTACGGCCGCCAAGTACGGCGTCATGTCCATCCCGACCCTGAACGTCTACCAGGGTGGCGAGGTCGCCAAGACCATCGTGGGCGCGAAGCCGAAGGCCGCGATCGTTCGCGACCTCGAGGAGTTCATCGCCGAGTGAATCGGCTACAGCGTCGCACCGACGGCGCATGTTTCACGTGAAACACGAATGGGCCAGCCCCGAAGGGTTGGCCCATTCGTTTGTCTGCTCACAGCGGCCGCAGCGCCGGCTCCTTCTGCACGGCTCCCAGGAGCCGGTCCAAGGCCATCTCGACGTCTTCCTTCCAGGAAAGCGTCGACCTCAGTTCCAGCCGCAGCCGCGGATGCGTGGGATGTTGGCGGACCGTCTTGAAGCCAACCGCCAGAAGATGGTCGGCGGGCAACAGACAGGCCGGTTCCTTCCAGCGCGCATCTCCGAAGGCCTCGATCGCCTTGAACCCACGCCGCAGCAGATCCTTGGCGACCGTCTGAACCATCACTCTGCCCAGCCCCTGCCCCTGGTAGCCGGGCACGATGAACGCGGTCATCAGCTGCACCGCGTCAGGCGAGACGGGGCTCGTGGGAAACGCCGTGGAGCGGGGGACATAGGCGGGTGGGGCGTAGAGCACGTAGCCCACCGGGACGTCGTCGACGTACACGACCCGGCCGCAGGACCCCCAGTCCAGCAGAACCGCTGAGATCCAGGCTTCCTTCTCCGGAGCGGACGTGCCCTCCTTTACCGCGGCCTCACCGCTGACTGGGTCGAGCTCCCAGAAGACACACGAGCGACAACGCTTGGGAAGGTCCTGGAGGTTGTCCAGCGTGAGCGGTACGAGCCGGCGGCCCATGAAGGCTGATCCTCGCTTCCTTCGCCCGCCACCGCGTCGCGGGCGGCTGTCAGAGCGCTCCGTTCCCTGAGGAGACTGCCGATGAACCCACCGACCGCTCCCAGCCCCAAACCGGCGCTCACCAGTCCGGTGCGGCTCATGGTTCGCATGGCCTCCGTCTCCCTTTCAGAGGTGCTGCCGAGTGGTTGCGCCGTACCTGACGCATCGTATCCACGATGCGATTCCATCGATACCGGCAGAAAGGAAAGAGCGAGCCACGTTCCGGCACACACCGGACACGGCCCGCTCTGTCTCCCTGCGCAGCAGAGGCTCCGTGCCGGAGGCTCAGGACTCGCTCTCTTCGGAGTCGCCCTCCGAAAGGCTGTTCTGCAGGACCGGCCCCTCGCCAGGAGCGAGTGAGCCCAGGATCCGCTCAAGATCCTCCATCGAGGCGAACTCGACGGTGATCTTGCCCTTCTTCTGACCCAGGTCGACCTTCACCCGCGTCTCGAAGCGGTCCGAGAGCCGTGTGGCGAGGTCGGACAGAGCCGGAGAGACCCGGGCACCGGCGCGCGGACCCTTGGGCTTCTGAGCCTTCTGAGGCCGTGACCCCATCAGGGTCACGATCTCCTCGACGGCTCGCACCGAGAGGCCCTCGGCCACGATGCGGTGAGCCAGCCGATCCTGCTCCTCAGAGTCCTCAACGGAGAGCAGTGCCCGTGCGTGACCGGCGGAGAGAACCCCCGCGGCGACCCGGCGCTGCACGGCCGGCGAGAGCTTCAGCAGACGCAGGGTGTTGGAAACCTGCGGGCGGGATCGGCCGATGCGGTCCGCCAGCTGATCGTGCGTGCAGTTGAAGTCCCTCAGCAACTGGTCGTAGGCGGCAGCCTCTTCCAGTGGGTTCAGCTGTGCACGGTGCAGGTTCTCCAGCAGTGCGTCCAGGAGGAGCTTCTCGTCCTCGGTGGCCCGCACGATCGCCGGGATCGCCTCCAGCCCCGCCTCGCGGCAGGCCCGCCAGCGGCGCTCGCCCATGATGAGCTCGTAGCGGTCGACACCCACCTGCCGTACGACGACCGGCTGAAGGAGCCCTACTTCCTTGATGGAGGTGATGAGCTCGGACAGTGCGTCCTCGTCGAAGACATCACGAGGCTGACGCGGGTTCGGCGTGATGAAGTCGAGGGGGATCTCGGCGAAATGCGCGCCGATGGGTGCCGCAGGCGTGGCAGAAGCACTCGGCTGCGCCGGCTCCTCTGTTTCACGTGAAACAGTCGGCAGGGTCGCTACCTTCGCCGCGGCCACCCCACGATCGCTCGGCAGCACAGGCACTGCCGCCGGGGACGTGGAAGCAGCGTTCCCCGCCGCGGCCTGGGCCACCGACTTCTCCGTCGGTGCGGCAGGGATCAGTGCGCCGAGACCACGGCCCAGCCCCCTCCGTCGCTCGCTCACTGGATGCCCTCCACCATGCTCTGGTCGTTCTGCTGTACGCCGATATGGGCGTGCGTGGCGTCATAGCTGATGCCAACGCCCTTCAGCGCGATCTCGCGTGCCGCCTCAAGGTAGGAGAGGGCACCACTCGATCCTGGATCGTAGGTCAAGACCGTCTGCCCATAGCTCGGCGCCTCCGAGATACGGACAGAGCGGGGGATGCTCGTGCGCAGCACCTCGTCGCCGAAGTGGGTGCGCACCTCTTCAGCGACCTGGGACGCGAGGCGCGTCCGGCCGTCGTACATGGTGAGCAGGATGGTCGATACATGCAGGGCGGGGTTGAGGTGCCCCCGCACGAGATCGACGTTACGCAGCAACTGCCCGAGGCCCTCCAGCGCGTAGTACTCGCACTGGATGGGGATCAGAACTTCCTGGCCCGCCACGAGAGCGTTGACTGTCAGGAGGCCGAGTGAGGGCGGGCAGTCAATGAGGATGTAGTCCAGCGGCTGCTCGTACGCCTGGATCGCGCGCTGGAGCCTGCTCTCCCGTGCCACGAGGGACACCAGCTCGATCTCCGCACCGGCGAGATCGATCGTGGCAGGTGCGCAGAAGAGGCCCTCGACATCGGGGACCGGCTGGACGACCTCGGAGAGAGGTCGGCTCTCCACCAACACGTCATAGATGGAAGGGACTTCGGCGTGATGGTCGATGCCCAGTGCGGTGGACGCATTGCCCTGCGGGTCGAGGTCGACTACGAGGACCCGGCCCCCGTGCAGCGCCAGTGATGCGGCAAGGTTGACGGTCGTCGTCGTCTTGCCCACACCACCCTTCTGGTTGGCGACCACGATGATTCGGGTCTGCTCGGGCCGTGGCAAGCCCTCGCCGGCACGGCCCAGAGCCTCCACTGCCAGTTGGGCAGCACGACCGATGGGAGTGTCGTCCATCGGAGGCGGTGTTTCACGTGAAACATCCGCCCCCATCGACTCGGTACGGGGACCGGGGACCGGATCGGTCATCGGTCCCGCGATGTTGGCGTCGGACCGCAAGGATTCACTCTCCTCGACTTCAGGCTCGCAATGAACAGAGCCTCCCATGTCTTCGGGGTCGTGAACCAGTGAGGCCTGGCGTTCTGTGGAGAAATCCACCTCTGTGGATACCTCGGGTCCCTCATCGAGTGAACCAAGAGGCTTTCGGTCGCGGGGTTCGGCCGCAGCGCGGCCACGACTGATGATGCCGTGCAGCAGTGAGCGACGTTTCACGTGAAACACGATGCACAGCAGCCGTGGCCGGACTGTCGCGACACTCCGGCATGCATCGGTTTGGCAGCTTGTGTGGAGTACGTCTCGTCCTCAGGACGGATCAGCGCCGACGACGCGTCCGCCCTGTGCGCGCCGCCTTGGCCCGCTTCGCAGCGAAGCGCACACCGCCAGGGCTCTCCCCGACCTCGACCCGCACGACGGTGGACAACGGGTCCACCACGCCCTCACCCACATGCAGGATGGACGTCTCCACCGCACCCAGCTTGCTCAGGGCCACCGAAGCGCTCTTCAGCTCCTCCTCGGCGGTGTCACCCTTGAGCGCGAGCATCTCCCCGTACGGTCGCAGCAGCGGAATGCCCCAGGTGGCGAGCCGGTCGAGCGGCGCAACGGCTCGGGCCGTCACCACATGGACGGGCTGGATCTTCCCCATGACTTCCTCGGCCCGCCCGCGCACCACGGTCACATGATCGAGGCCGAGCAGTTCCACGACCTCGGTGAGGAAGTTGGTGCGCCGCAGCAGCGGCTCCAGGAGCGTGATCTTCAGGTCGGTGCGGACCAGCGCCAGCGGAATACCCGGGAGACCGGCGCCCGAGCCGACATCGCACACCGTCACACCGTCGGGCACGACCTCCGAGAGCACCGCACAGTTCAGCAGGTGCCGCTCCCACAGGCGAGGCACCTCACGCGGGCCGATGAGACCGCGCTGCACGCCGGCCTCAGCGAGCAGCTCGGCGTACCGCACCGCATCCGCGAAGCGATCACCGAACACCTCTCGCGCCTGCTCGGGCGCGGGGGGAAGCTCCGCTGCCTCCGTCACGGGGGGACCGTCCTTCCGTACGGTGTCAGCGCACCCGGCGCCGACACCAGAACCACCAGAACTATCAGGCTGACAAAGTTCGGCCCCGCCTGCTCAACAGACGGGGCCGGGAAACGTAGAGGCCGATCAGGCCGGCAGAACGACGACGAAGCGCTGCGGCTCCTCGCCCTCGGACTCGCTGCGCAGGCCCGCGGCCTTGACCGCGTCGTGCACGACCTTGCGCTCGAAGGGCGACATCGGCTTCATCTTCACGGCCTCACCGCTGCTCTTGGCCTCCGCGGCGGCCTTGGCGCCCAGCTCGGACAGCTCCGAGCGCTTCTGTGCCCGGTACCCCGCGATGTCGAGCATCAGACGGCTGCGGTCGCCGGTCTCCCGGTGCACGGCCAGACGGGTGAGCTCCTGGAGCGCCTCCAGTACCTCGCCGTCACGGCCGACCAGCTTCTGCAGGTCACGGCCGCCCGAGTCGCTGATGATCGAGACGGAGGCACGGTCGGCCTCGACGTCCATGTCGATGTCGCCGTCGAGATCGGCGATGTCGAGCAGACCCTCCAGGTAGTCCGCCGCGATCTCGCCTTCCTGCTCCAGGCGAGTCAGGGTGTCTGCACCCTCGGCAGCGGCGGAGGTGGTGCCTTCCGTCACGGGATGGACTCCTTCTTACTTCTTGGACGGGGACTTGGGCCGCTGCGGGCCCTTGCGCTGTCCGGACTGGGCCTTGCTGCGGGTACTGCCTGCGGGCTTCGCGCCGCCCTTCTTGGCAGCGGCGGCGGGCTTGGCGTCCTCGGGCTCGTCGGACTTGGTCAGCGAAGTCTTCGGCTCGTCGGTCTCACCGGCCGCCTTGGCGCCGCCGACGACGCCGTGCTGCCGCTGCGACTTGCTCTGCCGCTTGGGCTGCTGACGCTTCGGGGTACCGCCGCCGGTGGTCGGCGTGCCGTCCTCGGCCTGGGCCGTGGCCGCGGCGTCGCTCTTGATCACGGTGCCGTCGGCCTGGGCGGCGAGGCCGGCCTTGCTCAGGCCGTTGATGAACTTGCGCTCGAACTCGTTGCGGTCGCGGCCCTTGGCGACGATCGCCTTGACGATGGCCCGGTCGCGGCGCTTGCTGACCTTGTCGTGCTGCTGGACGTGCTTGGTCAGGCGGTCGAGGTACGAGGCCTGGGCCTTGGAACCCGGGGTCGGGTTGTTGTGGATCACGTACATCTGCTGGCCCATGGTCCACACGTTGGTGGTCAGCCAGTAGACGAGGACACCGACCGGGAAGTTGATGCCGAAGACGGCGAACATGACCGGGAAGACGTACATCAGCATCTTCTGCTGCTGCATGAACGGGGTCTTCACCGTGGTGTCGACGTTCTTCGTCATCAGCTGGCGCTGGGTGAAGAACTGCGACGCCGACATCAGGACGATCATGATGGCGGTGACCACGCGAACGTCGGTCAGGGAGGCACCGAGTGCTTCCACCTTCGACGAGCTGTCGGTGAACTTCGCCGCCAGCGGAGCACCGACGATGTGTGCCTTCTGCGCGCTCTCCAGCAGGCTCTTGTTGATGACACCGATGGTGTCGCCCGTGGCGATGCCGTTGAGCACGTGGTACAGGGCGAAGAAGAACGGCGACTGCGCCAGGATGGGAAGGCACGAGGAGAGCGGGTTGGTGCCCGTCTCCTTGTACAGCTTCATCATCTCTTCGGACTGACGCTGCTTGTCGTTCTTGTAGCGCTCTTGGATCTTCTTCATCTCGGGCTGCAGCGTCTGCATGGCCCGAGTCGACTTGATCTGCTTCACGAAGAGCGGGATGAGGCAGATACGGATCAGGATCACCAGGGACACGATCGACAGGCCCCAGGCCCAGCCGGTGTCGGGGCCGAAGAGGGCGCCGTACACCGAGTGGAACTGGACGATGACCCAGGAGACGGGTGTGGTGATAAAGCTGAAGAGGCTGGCAATCGTGTCCACTAATCATGCTCCTTGGGCATGGGACGGTGTCTCTGCGGCCGGGCCCGAAGGACTGGACGGACTTGTGGGAGAAGCCTGTCCCTCGGTAGCCGGTCCGGCGGCGGAGGGCCCGCCCTTGCGTGCACGCCACGCGTTACGCAACATTTCGTGCCACCGCGGGCGCTTGCGCGGCGGGACATGGTCCACACCGCCCAGCGACCACGGATTGCATCGCAGGATGCGCCAGGCCGTGAGTGCCGTTCCCTTGATGGCGCCGTGCCGGTCGATGGCCGTGAAGCCATAGTGGGAGCACGACGGGTAGTACTTGCAAACCGGCCCGAGCAGCGGACTGATCGTCCACTGGTAGAGCTTGATCAGAGCCAGCAGCGGGTACTTCATCGCGCGCCCCCTCCCAGCAACCGCTGGAGAGCGGCATCCAGGTCTCGGGCCAGCTGTGCATGGTCGGCGTCACCCGATCCGGGCAGCGCTCGTACGACTACCAGGCTACCGGGGGGCAGCTGGGCGACTCGCTCCCGCATCAGGTGGCGAAGCCTGCGCTTCACTTTGTTCCGCACGACCGCGCCACCCACTGCCTTGCTCACGACGAAACCCGCACGCGTCGGGGGAGCGCTCTCCCCAGGCGCGTGCGGGTCCGTGGAACCGCTACGTAGGTGGACGACGAGGAGCGGGCGTCCGGCCCGGCGTCCTCGTCGTACCGCGGTCGCGAAGTCCTCGCGCCGCCTCAGCCGATGCTCGGTAGGCAGCACGACGTCATGACCTGATCAGGATCAGGCGGACAGGCTGGCGCGACCCTTGCTGCGGCGGTTCGCGAGAATCGCGCGACCGGCACGGGTACGCATCCGCAGGCGGAAGCCGTGGGTCTTCGCGCGACGACGGTTGTTCGGCTGGAAGGTGCGCTTGCTCACTCGGGGGCTCCAGAAGAAATCGGTAGTTGCGGGGTGCCGTCCTGGCTGTCACCGTGCGCCCACGAGTAGCTCGCAGTTACGCCCGAGTGCACCGCTGACCGATCACCCAAATGATCTGTGCCCATCGGAGGCAGGCGGCAGCAGCCATCGACAACTCGACCTGGTTACGGTACGCGCGGCTACGCCATCCGGTCAAACCAGGAGTCGCCGGGAGACACTTGTCCACAGGCTGGGGACAACGACTTGAACCGTACCGGCCGCGCTGACTACCGTGACGGAACTCCGATTCGTTCCCTTATCCCTGCCCCACCCGATTTACATCCTGAGCCGTCCCAGAACCACACGTTCGTGGGACCTGTGAGAGAGCGTGCCCTGTGGCTGACGTACCTGCCGATCTTGCCGCAGTGTGGCCACGCGTATTGGAGCAGCTCCTCGGGGAGGGCCGCGTCCAAGGGGTCGAGGGGAAGGACGAGCACTGGATCCGGCGCTGCCAGCCGCTCGCGCTGGTCGCGGACACCGCCCTGCTCGCCGTACCGAACGAATTCGCGAAGGGCGTACTCGAGGGCCGGCTGGCGCCGATCGTCAGCGAGACGCTGAGCCGCGAGTGCGGCCGTCCGATCCGGATCGCGATCACCGTCGACGACTCCGCTGGCGAGCCCCCCGCCCCGCCGGCGCCCCCGGCCCGCCCCCAGCCGCGCTACGAGGAGCCCGAGCTCCCGGCCGCGCGCCAGGACCGCGAGGGTTACGACCGTCCGGACCGTGAGGGATATGACCGTTCCGAGCGGGACGGATATGACCGATCCGAGCGGGACGGGTACGACCGATCCGAGCGGGACAAGTACGACCGGCAGGAACGCGACGGATACGACCGTCCGGAACGCGCCCCCTACGACCGCCAGGACCGTGACGGGTACGAGGGGTACGGCCGCCACCGCGCCGACAAATTGCCCGGTCCGGCCGGCGACCAGCTTCCGCCTACGCGCGCAGATCAACTTCCCACCGCCCGTCCCGCGTACCCGTCCGAGTACCAGCGCCCCGAGCCCGGCGCCTGGCCGCGGCCCACGCAGCAGGACGAGTACGGCTGGCAGCAACAGCGCCTCGGCTTTCCCGAGCGTGACCCGTACGCCTCACCCGGGCAGGACTCGTACGGCTCGCAGGACTCGTACGGCTCCTCGGACTCCTACGGCCCACCCTCCCAGGACGCCTACGGCTCCCCCTCCCAGGACTACCGCCCGCAGCCCATGGAGCGCCCCTCCTATGAGCAGCAGCGTCCCGACTACGAAACGTCGCGCGGCGACTACGAACAGCGCGACCCGGTGCGCCGGGAGCTGCCCGAGCCGCCGGCCGGCTCCGGCCACGTCCACCGGGGCGGCCCGGTCGGCCCGAACCTGCCGACGACCGGTGCCCCCGGCCCGCTGGCCGCGCAGCCCGCGCCGGCGACCGGCCCGGGCGAACCCACCGCGCGTCTGAACCCGAAGTACCTCTTCGACACGTTCGTCATCGGTGCCTCCAACCGCTTCGCGCACGCGGCCGCGGTCGCTGTGGCCGAGGCACCGGCGAAGGCGTACAACCCCTTGTTCATCTACGGGGAGTCCGGGCTCGGCAAAACGCACCTGCTGCACGCGATCGGGCACTACGCGCGCAGCCTCTACCCGGGCACACGGGTGCGGTACGTGAGCTCGGAGGAGTTCACCAACGAGTTCATCAACTCCATCCGCGACGGCAAGGGCGACAGCTTCCGCAAGCGCTACCGCGAGATGGACATCCTGCTCGTCGACGACATCCAGTTCCTCGCGGACAAGGAGTCGACGCAGGAGGAGTTCTTCCACACCTTCAACACGCTCCACAACGCCAACAAGCAGATCGTGCTGTCCTCCGACCGGCCGCCGAAGCAGCTGGTGACACTGGAGGACCGGCTGCGGAACCGTTTCGAGTGGGGTCTGATCACGGACGTCCAGCCGCCGGAGCTGGAGACGCGGATCGCGATCCTCCGCAAGAAGGCGGTGCAGGAGCAGCTGAACGCGCCGCCGGAGGTGCTGGAGTTCATCGCGTCCCGGATCTCGCGCAACATCCGTGAGCTGGAGGGCGCGCTGATCCGGGTCACCGCGTTCGCCTCGCTCAACCGGCAGCCGGTGGACCTGGGGCTGACGGAGATCGTCCTCAAGGACCTCATCCCCGGTGGCGAGGACTCTGCACCCGAGATCACGTCGACGGCCATCATGGGCGCGACGGCGGACTACTTCGGGCTGACCGTCGAGGACCTGTGCGGCACCTCGCGCGGCCGCGCCCTCGTCACGGCCCGGCAGATCGCCATGTACCTGTGCCGTGAGCTGACGGACCTGTCGCTGCCGAAAATCGGCGCGCTGTTCGGCGGCCGCGACCACACGACGGTCATGCACGCGGACCGCAAGATCCGCAATCTGATGGCCGAGCGCCGTTCCATCTACAACCAGGTCACGGAGCTGACCAACCGCATCAAGAACGGCTGACGGCGGCGGCAGCACGCCGCAGAACGCCGCTGAGGGCGCCCCCGGATCTCTCCGGGAGCGCCCTTCTTATGTGCTGAGGCTCGCTGAGGCCCCCGCGGCCACTGCGGCCACTGCGGCCACTGCTGTGCTGTGCCACGGGCCCCGTTCCGGTCGCCGCAGCAGCCGAGCGACCCGGTTTCCGGGCCGCCGAGGCCCCTCACCGGCTCCCACCGCGCGCACCCCGCCGCATCCCCACCGCAACCCGCTGTTCGATTAATCGCCGGGTTACGGCCTCCCTCCACAGATTCGAGGACTTTCTGCCGTCCACATCCTGGGGACTGCGGAGTTGTCCAGATCGTGTCCACAGCGGCCCTTGCTGAAAGGCCATCAGGCCAGCTCAGGTGGTTGTGGATTCGTGGACGAAGGATCTCCACAGACTGTGGACGACGAGATGATCCACAGGCTGTGCACCGAGTTGTCCACCGGCCGCCCACAGGCTGGGTGCAGTTGTCCCCAGCGATCGGTCGCTTCTCCACATGCCTGTCCACTGTTCGGCAACACGACGCGCCTTCTCACCGGGTCGAGTGAAAGGCGTCACACGAAGGTGCCGGGTTGGGCTGTGGGAAACATGGGTAAAGCTGGGGACAGCGCTGGGGAGAACTCGCCGCACCCTGTGCACGGCGTGTGCAGAACTTTCTGTTCTCCACAGATACGCCCAGTTGTCCACCGCCTCCACCCACAGGACCCGTGGACAAAATTCCCGCTCTGAGCTGGGCAAACGAGGTTATCCACGGTATCCACAGCCCCTACTACTACTCCCGACTAGAGAGAGCTGGGAATCCGTTTCGAAGGGGGCCCTGTGCACAACTCGCTCTTCGGTGCCCGACCGCCCCTCGTCATGACTTGACCCCGAGAGGCACCTACTGTCAGTGCCGTGCGTCAGACTGGTCCCCGGTGTCCTCCCCGTCACAGGGACCGTCGACACCGAGACAGACGACGAGGGCCAGGCAGAGCGAGAAGCGCCGGCAACAGCAGGAGGCGGCAACAGTGAAGATCCGGGTGGAACGCGACGTACTCGCGGAGGCAGTGGCCTGGGCGGCACGCAGCCTCCCGGCCCGTCCGCCGGCGCCTGTCCTCGCCGGCCTGCTGCTGAAGGCCGAGGAAGGCCAGCTGAGCCTGTCCAGCTTCGACTACGAGGTCTCCGCACGGGTGTCCGTCGAGGCCGAGGTCGACGAGGAGGGCACGGTCCTGGTCTCCGGCCGCCTGCTCGCGGACATCTGCCGCGCGCTGCCGAACCGGCCGGTGGAGATTTCCACAGACGGTGTACGGGCGACCGTGGTCTGCGGCTCGTCGCGGTTCACACTCCACACCCTGCCTGTGGAGGAGTACCCGGCCCTGCCCCAGATGCCGAACGCGACGGGCACGGTCCCCGGCGAGGTCTTCGCCTCCGCCGCCTCCCAGGTCGCCATCGCGGCCGGCCGTGACGACACGCTGCCCGTCCTCACCGGTGTCCGCATCGAGATCGAGGGCGACACCGTCACGCTGGCGTCCACCGACCGCTACCGCTTCGCGGTCCGCGAGTTCCTCTGGAAGCCGGAGAACCCCGACGCCTCCGCGGTCGCCCTGGTGCCCGCCAAGACGCTCCTGGACACCGCCAAGGCCCTGACCAGCGGCGACCAGGTGATCCTGGCGCTGTCCGGCTCGGGCTCCGGCGAGGGCCTGATCGGCTTCGAGGGCGCGGGCCGCCGTACGACGACGCGCCTGCTGGAGGGCGACCTCCCGAAGTACCGCACGCTGTTCCCGACGGAGTTCAACAGCGTCGCCGTCATCGAGACCGCCCCCTTCGTGGAGGCCGTCAAGCGCGTGGCCCTGGTCGCCGAGCGCAACACCCCGGTGCGGCTCAGCTTCGAGCAGGGTGTGCTCATCCTGGAGGCCGGTTCCAGCGACGACGCACAGGCTGTGGAAAGGGTTGACGCCCAGCTCGAGGGCGACGACATCTCGATCGCCTTCAACCCGACGTTCCTGCTGGACGGTCTGAGCGCCATCGACTCCCCGGTGGCCCAGCTGTCGTTCACCACGTCCACCAAGCCCGCGCTGCTCAGTGGCAAGCCGGCGCTGGACGCCGAGGCGGACGAGGCCTACAAGTACCTGATCATGCCGGTGCGCCTCAGCGGCTGATCCCGCCCGAGGGCCGGTGAGACGCGGAGGGTCACCAGCGGTTGTCCACAGGCTGAGGACAAAGCTGCAGGTGAGGGCGTACGACTGAGCGCGTATGCCCACAGATGTGCGCGCGCGTCCGGGTTTAGGCTCGGACGCGGGTACGAAAGTGCCTCGCGGTACGCACGTGCCGCCACGCCACGTCGCAGAACCTAAGGAACACAACTGATGGAGCTCGGTCTCGTCGGCCTCGGCAAGATGGGCGGCAACATGCGCGAGCGGATCCGCCGCGCAGGTCACACCGTCCTCGGATACGACCGCAACCCGGACCTCGCCGATGTCCACAGCCTGGAAGAGCTTGTGGGCAAGCTCAGCGGCCCGCGCGTGATCTGGGTGATGGTCCCGGCCGGTGAGGCCACGCAGACCACGATCGACCAGCTCGCCGAGCTGCTGGAGCCCGGCGACGTCGTCGTGGACGGCGGCAACTCCCGCTGGACCGACGACGAGAAGCACGCCGAGGAGCTGGCGGCCAAGGGCATCGGCTTCGTCGACTGTGGTGTCTCCGGCGGCGTCTGGGGCCTGGAGAACGGCTACGCGCTGATGTACGGCGGCGACAAGGAGAACGTCGCCAAGGTCCAGCCGGTCTTCGACGCCCTCAAGCCGGAGGGCGACTCCGGCTCGGTGCACGCCGGCAAGGTCGGCGCGGGCCACTTCGCGAAGATGGTCCACAACGGCATCGAGTACGCGATGATGCAGGCCTACGCCGAGGGCTGGGAGCTGCTGGAGAAGGTCGACTCCGTGACCGACGTCCGGGAGGTCTTCCGCTCCTGGCAGGAGGGCACGGTCATCCGCTCCTGGCTGCTCGACCTCGCGGTCAACGCGCTCGACGGGGACGAGCACCTGGACGAGCTCCGGGGTTATGCACAGGACTCCGGCGAGGGACGCTGGACCGTGGAAGCGGCCATCGACAACGCGGTGCCGCTGCCGGCGATCACCGCGTCACTGTTCGCGCGGTTCTCCTCCCGCCAGGAGGACTCGCCCCAGATGAAGATGATCGCGGCGCTGCGGAACCAGTTCGGCGGCCACGCGGTCGAGAAGAAGTAACCGAGTACCGAGGGAGGTCGGCGAAACGACCATGCACGTCACGCATCTGTCGCTGGCCGACTTCCGCTCGTATCCCCGGGTCGAGGTCCCGCTCGACCCTGGGGTGACGGCCTTCGTCGGGCCGAACGGGCAGGGCAAGACCAACCTCGTCGAGGCGGTCGGCTATCTCGCCACCCTCGGCAGCCACCGGGTCTCCTCCGACGCCCCCCTGGTCCGGATGGGCGCCGAGCGCGCGATCATCCGGGCCCAGGTCCGGCAGGGCGAACGGCAGCAACTGGTCGAGCTGGAGCTGAACCCGGGGCGCGCCAACCGGGCCCGGATCAACAGGTCCTCGCAGGTCAGGCCGCGTGACGTGCTGGGGATCGTGCGGACCGTGCTGTTCGCGCCCGAGGATCTCGCGCTGGTCAAGGGCGACCCCGGTGAGCGGCGGCGCTTCCTCGACGAGCTGATCACCGCGCGCTCCCCGCGCATGGCCGGGGTCCGCTCCGACTACGACCGGGTCCTCAAGCAGCGCAACACCCTGCTGAAGTCGGCGGCGCTGGCCCGCCGGCACGGCGGTCGCACCATGGACATGTCCACCCTGGACGTGTGGGACCAGCATCTCGCGCGCGCGGGCGCCGAGTTGCTCGCCCAGCGCCTGGACCTGATCGCCACGATCCAGCCGCTGGCCGACAAGGCGTACGAGCAACTCGCCCCCGGCGGCGGCCCGATCGCGCTGGAGTACAAGCCGTCCGCGCCGGGCGAGGCGCACACCCGCGAGGACCTCTTCGAGCAGCTGATGGCCGCGCTCGCCGAGGCCCGCAAGCAGGAGATCGAGCGCGGCGTCACCCTGATCGGCCCGCACCGCGACGACCTCCAGCTCAAGCTCGGCCAGCTGCCCGCCAAGGGCTACGCCTCTCACGGCGAGTCCTGGTCCTACGCGCTGGCGCTGCGGCTGGCCTCGTACGACCTCCTGAGCGCGGAGGGCAACGAGCCGGTGCTGGTGCTCGACGACGTCTTCGCCGAGCTGGACACCCGTCGTCGGGAGCGCCTCGCCGAGCTGGTGGCGCCCGGCGAGCAGGTCCTGGTGACGGCCGCGGTCGACGACGACGTACCGCATGTGCTGTCGGGGACGCGGTTCGCCGTGTCCGAGGGGACGGTCGAGCGCGTATGACGGAGAACACATCCGGCGGTGCCCCCGAGCCGTCCAAGTCCCCCGGGCCTTCCGGCGTCGATCTCGCGCGCGTGGCGCTGCGCGCCGCCAAGGACGCCGCACGCGCGCGCGGGGACGCGGCGCAGCAGAAGAAGCAGGCGCGCCGTGGCGGTCTGCGCTCCGGCGCGCGCGCTGACGGGCGCGACCCCATGGCGCTCGGCTCCGCGATCAACCGGCTGATCACCGAGCGCGGCTGGGAGGCGCCGGCCGCCGTGGGCGGTGTGATGGGCCGCTGGCCGCAGATCGTGGGCGAGGACGTCGCCAAGCACTGTGTGCCGGAGAAGTACGACGAGGACGAGCGCGTCCTGACCGTGCGCTGCGACTCGACGGCCTGGGCGACCAACCTCCGGCTGCTCGCGCCCACGCTGGTCGCGCGCCTCAACGAGGACCTGGGCCACGGCAGGGTGACGCTGATCAAGGTGCAGGGCCCCGGCGGCCCGGCCCGCCGCTACGGCCCGCTGCGCGCCCCCGGCAGTACCGGTCCGGGCGATACCTACGGCTGATCTCCGCCGGTTTCCCGCCCGTCGACAGCACGTGACCGACATCACATCAAGGGCTTCCGTCCGCTCTTTCGGAGCGTCGGCGGGCCCTTCGTCGTGTGCCCGCACACGGTTGCGAATCGCGACCTGACTCCGAAGTAGCCAAGGGTTGACGGCCGGAAGCGCTGAGTGCCTCTGTGAGCCTCTTGGAGCCCCCATCCGTATATCGGGAGTCGGACAAGACCCGTCGAGGGCGGCACATGCGGACTCAGGTACCGGCAAACCCCCATCAGTGTCAGTGCTACCGGTAGACTGGAAGCAATCCCGCCCCACTCGCTGGGGACCGTCCGGGAAAAGCTGAGCAACGCTGATCAAGGCTTACCAACGCAACATGCCGCAGCCGCTCCGGCAACCCGCCGACGAGCCTGGCTCGTGCTGTGCCAGAAAGGGCGCTTCGTGGCCGATTCCGGCAACCCCAACGAGAACATTCCGTCCACCGACGCCGGCACCACCGGCGCGGTCACCTCGTCGAACGGCGAGGTGACCGCCTCGTACGACGCCAGTGCCATCACCGTCCTCGAGGGTCTGGACGCGGTCCGCAAGCGACCCGGTATGTACATCGGCTCGACCGGTGAGCGCGGCCTCCACCACCTGGTGCAGGAGGTCGTCGACAACTCCGTCGACGAGGCGCTCGCCGGGCACGCGGACACCATCGACGTCACGATCCTCGCCGACGGTGGCGTGCGGGTCGTCGACAACGGCCGTGGCATCCCGGTCGGCATCGTCCCCTCCGAGGGCAAGCCGGCCCTCGAGGTCGTGCTGACGGTCCTGCACGCGGGCGGCAAGTTCGGCGGCGGCGGCTACGCGGTCTCCGGCGGTCTGCACGGCGTGGGTGTCTCCGTCGTCAACGCCCTGTCCACCAGGGTCGCGGTGGAGGTCAAGACCGACGGCCACCGCTGGACGCAGGAATACAAGTTGGGCGTCCCGACGGCCCCGCTCGCCAAGCACGAGGCCACGGACGAGCACGGCACCTCGGTCACCTTCTGGGCCGACCCGGACATCTTCGAGACCACCGACTACTCCTTCGAGACGCTGTCGCGGCGCTTCCAGGAGATGGCGTTCCTCAACAAGGGCCTGCGCATCAACCTCACCGACGAGCGCGAGTCGGCGAAGGCCACCGCCGGCGCGGACGAGGCGGGCGAGGACGAGAAGCACGAGGTCAAGAGCGTTTCGTACCACTACGAGGGCGGCATCGTCGACTTCGTGACGTACCTCAACTCCCGCAAGGGAGACCTGGTGCACCCCACCGTGATCGACCTCGAGGCCGAGGACAAGGACAAGAGCCTGTCCCTCGAGGTCGCGATGCAGTGGAACGGCGGCTACACCGAGGGTGTGTACTCGTTCGCCAACATCATCCACACCCACGAGGGCGGTACGCACGAAGAGGGCTTCCGCTCCGCGCTGACCTCGCTGATCAACAAGTACGCGCGCGACAAGAGGCTGCTGCGCGAGAAGGACGACAACCTCACGGGTGACGACATCCGCGAGGGTCTGACGGCGATCATCTCGGTCAAGCTGAGCGAGCCCCAGTTCGAGGGCCAGACCAAGACCAAGCTGGGCAACACCGAGGTCAAGACCTTCGTGCAGAAGGTCGTCTACGAGCACCTCACGGACTGGCTGGACCGCAACCCGAACGAAGCCGCGGACATCATCCGCAAGGGCATCCAGGCGGCCACCGCGCGCGTGGCGGCCCGCAAGGCCCGGGACCTCACCCGGCGCAAGGGCCTGCTGGAGACCGCGTCCCTGCCGGGCAAGCTCTCCGACTGCCAGTCGAACGACCCCACCAAGTGCGAGATCTTCATCGTCGAGGGTGACTCCGCCGGCGGCTCGGCCAAGTCCGGCCGCGACCCGCAGTACCAGGCGATCCTCCCGATCCGCGGCAAGATCCTGAACGTCGAGAAGGCGCGGATCGACAAGATCCTGCAGAACCAGGAGATCCAGGCGCTGATCTCGGCCTTCGGCACCGGAGTCCACGAGGACTTCGACATCGAGAAGCTGCGCTATCACAAGATCATCCTGATGGCCGACGCCGACGTCGACGGCCAGCACATCAACACCCTGCTGCTGACCTTCCTGTTCCGCTTCATGCGGCCCCTGGTCGAGGCCGGGCACGTGTACCTCTCCCGCCCGCCGCTCTACAAGATCAAGTGGGGCAAGGACGACTTCGAGTACGCGTACTCCGACCGCGAGCGCGACGCCCTGATCGAGATGGGCCGCAACGCGGGCAAGCGCATCAAGGACGACTCGGTGCAGCGCTTCAAGGGTCTCGGTGAGATGAACGCCGAGGAGCTGCGCATCACGACCATGGACCAGGAGCACCGCGTCCTCGGCCAGGTCACCCTCGACGACGCCGCCCAGGCCGACGACCTGTTCTCGGTCCTCATGGGCGAGGACGTCGAGGCCCGCCGCGCGTTCATCCAGCGCAACGCCAAGGACGTCCGCTTCCTCGACATCTGAGTCGGTCTCAGCTGACCGCATCAGGAAGGATCTTCACCAGCAATGACCGACGAGAACACTCCCGTGACGACGCCCGAGGGTGACGCCCTGGCCATGCGCGTCGAGCCCGTCGGGCTCGAGACGGAGATGCAGCGCTCGTATCTCGACTACGCGATGTCCGTCATCGTCTCGCGTGCGCTGCCGGACGTCCGCGACGGCCTCAAGCCCGTCCACCGCCGCGTCCTGTACGCCATGTACGACGGCGGCTACCGCCCCGAGCGGGGCTTCTACAAGTGCGCCCGCGTCGTCGGCGACGTCATGGGCAACTACCACCCGCACGGCGACTCCTCCATCTATGACGCGCTGGTCCGCCTCGCGCAGTCGTGGTCGATGCGCATGCCGCTCGTCGACTCCAACGGCAACTTCGGCTCCCCGGGCAACGACCCGGCCGCGGCCATGCGGTACACCGAGTGCAAGATGGCGCCGCTGTCGATGGAGATGGTCCGCGACATCGACGAGGAGACCGTCGACTTCACGGACAACTACGACGGCCGCTCCCAGGAGCCGACCGTCCTGCCGGCCCGCTTCCCGAACCTGCTGATCAACGGCTCGGCCGGTATCGCGGTCGGCATGGCCACCAACATCCCGCCGCACAACCTGCGCGAGGTCGCGGCCGGCGCCCAGTGGTACCTGGAGAACCCCGAGGCCTCCCACGAGGAGCTGCTGGACGCGCTCATCGAGCGCATCAAGGGCCCGGACTTCCCGACCGGCGCGCTCGTCGTGGGCCGCCGGGGCATCGAGGAGGCGTACCGCACCGGCCGCGGCTCCATCACCATGCGCGCGGTCGTCGAGGTCGAGGAGATCCAGAACCGCCAGTGCCTGGTGGTCACGGAGCTTCCGTACCAGGTCAACCCGGACAACCTCGCCCAGAAGATCGCCGACCTCGTGAAGGACGGCAAGATCGGCGGCATCGCGGACGTCCGTGACGAGACCTCCTCGCGCACGGGCCAGCGCCTGGTCATCGTGCTGAAGCGGGACGCGGTCGCCAAGGTCGTGCTGAACAACCTCTACAAGCACACCGACCTGCAGACGAACTTCGGCGCCAACATGCTGGCGCTGGTGGACGGCGTGCCGCGCACGCTGTCGCTCGACGCGTTCATCCGCCACTGGGTGACGCACCAGATCGAGGTCATCGTCCGCCGTACGCGCTTCCGGCTGCGCAAGGCCGAGGAGCGGGCGCACATCCTGCGCGGTCTGCTGAAGGCCCTGGACGCCATCGACGAGGTCATCGCGCTGATCCGGCGCAGCGACACCGTCGAGATCGCCCGCGGCGGCCTGATGAGCCTGCTGGAGATCGACGAGATCCAGGCCAACGCCATCCTCGAGATGCAGCTGCGCCGACTGGCCGCCCTGGAGCGCCAGAAGATCGTCCAGGAGCACGACGAACTCCAGGCGAAGATCAACGAGTACAACGAGATCCTCGCCTCCCCGGTCCGTCAGCGCGGCATCGTCAGCGCCGAACTGGCCGCGATCGTCGAGAAGTTCGGCGACGACCGCAAGACGACGCTGATCCCCTACGAGGGCGACATGTCCATCGAGGACCTGATCGCCGAGGAGGACATCGTCGTCACGGTCACCCGGGGCGGCTACATCAAGCGCACCAAGACCGACGACTACCGCGCCCAGAAGCGCGGCGGCAAGGGCGTGCGCGGTACGAAGCTCAAGGAAGACGACATCGTCGACCACTTCTTCGTGTCCACCACGCACCACTGGCTGCTGTTCTTCACCAACAAGGGCCGCGTCTACCGAGTGAAGGGCTACGAGCTGCCCGACGCCGGCCGGGACGCGCGCGGTCAGCACGTCGCGAACCTGCTCGCCTTCCAGCCGGACGAGGCGATCGCCGAGATCCTGGCGATCCGCGACTACGAGGCGGTTCCCTACCTCGTGCTCGCCACCAAGGCCGGACTTGTGAAGAAGACGCCTCTGAAGGATTACGATTCGCCCCGTTCCGGCGGTGTGATCGCCATCAACCTTCGCGAGGGTCAGGACGGTTCGGACGACGAACTGATCGGTGCCGAACTGGTCTCGGCAGACGACGATCTGCTTCTGATCAGCAAGAAGGCGCAATCGATCAGGTTCACCGCATCGGACGACACCCTGCGACCCATGGGCCGTGCCACCTCGGGTGTCAAGGGCATGAGCTTCCGCGAGGGCGACGAACTGCTCTCGATGAATGTTGTTCGACCCGGTACGTTCGTGTTCACTGCCACAGACGGCGGGTACGCGAAGCGGACCAACGTCGACGAGTACCGCGTCCAGGGTCGCGGCGGCCTCGGCATCAAGGCTGCCAAGATCGTCGAGGACCGTGGATCCCTCGTCGGCGCGCTGGTGGTCGAGGAGACCGACGAGATCCTCGCCATCACGCTGTCGGGCGGTGTGATTCGTACGCGAGTCAACGAGATCAGGGAAACCGGCCGTGACACCATGGGCGTCCAACTGATCAATCTGGGCAAGCGCGATGCCGTCGTGGGCATCGCTCGCAACGCCGAGGCGGGGCGCGAGGCGGAGGAGGTCGACGGCGACGTGGTCGTCGACGAGACCGCCGAAGGCGCCGTGACCACCGGCACGGACGAGGGTGAGGCGCCCTCGGCCGAGTAGGCACGAGGAGTGAGTCAGCGTGAGCGGAGCCACGGGCGCCGGACCGGCCGGAACCTCAAGGGGTACGGAAGCGGACGACGGCGGTCGTGGCTCCGCCGCGCGTGCGGCGGACCCGCACACGACCAACCTGAAGGCGATCAAGTCCCCGGCCAAGGACACGCCCTCGCCTGACGCGCAAGAGTCACAGGGGGGAACTGTGAGGGACACCCGAGGTCCGCAGACCCAGAAGAAGAAGCCCGGCGCCGGCCCGTCCGCCTCCGCCGCGCAGCCGCAGCCGGCCGCGCAGGAGCCGGGCACGGCCTCGCCCCTGCCCGGGGAACGGCAGGCGCAGCCGCAGGCCGGGCCGTACCACCCGCCGCAGGCCTACCCGGCGCAGCAGGCGGCGGCCGGGGCGGCCGGGGGCGCCGCGGCCGCCGCCGTGCGGCGTCCTCGTACGGGGGCGCGCACCACTCCGCGCGTCCGCAAGGCGCGGCTGCGGGTGGCGAAGGCCGACCCGTGGTCGGTGATGAAGGTCAGCTTCCTGCTCTCCATCGCCCTCGGCATCTGCACGATCGTCGCGTCCGCCGTGCTGTGGATGGTCATGGACGCGATGGGCGTCTTCTCGACGGTCGGCGGCACGATCTCGGAGGCCACCGGCTCGAACGAGTCCAACGGCTTCGACCTGCAGGCCTTCCTGTCGCTGCCCAACGTCCTGATGTTCACGTCGATCATCGCGGTCATCGACGTCGTCCTTGCGACCGCCCTCGCGACACTCGGCGCGTTCATCTACAACCTGTCCGCGGGCTTCGTGGGCGGTGTCGAGCTGACCCTCGCCGAGGACGAGTGACGTCACCTCTGTCGTTGCCCTGACGGTGCCCCGACAACCGATTTTGGGACTGCCCATGTCGTGCGCTAATCTTCAGGAGTCAGCGCGCGGGACACACCGCAGAGCGCGGCGGGGCTATAGCTCAGTTGGTTAGAGCGCATCCCTGATAAGGATGAGGCCACAGGTTCAAATCCTGTTAGCCCCACCAGCGAAAAGAGCAGCACCTCACGTGAGGTGCTGCTCTTTGACGTATACGGCTGACATCGAGAGCGGTGCAGTGGTGTGAGGTGGGCCCGCGGCGGCTTTGTGCCGTTACAACCCACCGGCATGTCCTGATCCATGGCCCGGTCCGAGCATCAGGACATGCGTAAGCCCGGCCGCTCTGTCGAGCTGCCGGGCTTTGTACGCAGATCGCTTGGGTGGTTTTCCGGGGGTCAGCGCTTCAGGGGCGTGAGATGGTCCGCGTCGGCGTCGGGGTCCTCGTCGGTGCAGTCGGTGCCGGGGGAGGACGCCGTGTCCGCGGGCGAGCGGTGCCGGCAGCGGGGGGTCTTGCCGTGGGCCTCGGCTCGGATGCGCTGCTTCATCGTGGGGGGCAGGGCCCTGGGGGAGGACCAGGGGAAGGTCGCCGGTGCCGCCGTCCGCTGCTGCGGGATGCTCGCGCCGTTGCTGTTGCTCTTCTGCTCGGTCTGCGCTACGGCCGCGGCGGCGGTCGTGGTGACGAGTCCGAGCGCCGTGCACAGCGCGATGAATGCGGTGACGATGGCGGTCCACACCTTCATGACCTTGTTCCGGGCCATGGCCCCTCACTTTCGGGTTGGGCGATTTGCGTACTTTCCTCATGATGTGTATGGGCGCCGAGAAGTGGTGGACCTACGCCCGTGGCGCGTCGATGTTCAGATGAACACCACCCGGATGGCCGCAAGAGCGACGAAAACGTAAGGAGAGCGGAGGAGAGAGGTCAAAGTAACCGTCCGTCGAGGTGTGATCACCCTCCGATCGGAGCGGTGTACTCCGCTTCTATCCCGGTCACCGGGACGGGAGTTGAGGGCCGACTCAGGTCACCGATCGGTATCGGTCGGTGTGTATAGTCGGGCGCCAGAGGTCCCCTACGTCAACGAAAGACGAGGTCGCGCGGTGAAGAAGCTTCTCCTGGTCGCACTGGCCGCCATCGGCGGGCTCCTCGTGTACCGCCAGATCCAGGCGGATCGCGCCGAGCAGGATCTGTGGACGGAGGCGACTGACTCCGTGCCCACGGGTTCGTGAGTCACGACAACCCAGACCGAGCACACCCCGGCCGCCTCGCGGTCGGGGTTTTGTGTGCCGAGGGCCGGTCGTGAACCCGGCCGGCGCGGCAGGATGGGCCACGGTGGCACGGCTTCGTGACCGGTGACGGTGAGGGGTGGCGCGTGAGGGGTCGGTGTCGTACGGGACGGAGTCGTACGGCGTGGGGCAGGCGCGCGGGGGCGTGGCGCCGCAGTCCGGCGGTGGCCGTGCGCGTCGGCGCCGCGGCGGCGGTGCTGGGAGCGACAGCGGCCGTGGTGCCGGGACAGGCCGCCACAGCCGGAGAGGTCGCCGGCACACCGAGCCCATACGCCTTCGCCGACGGCGCGCAGAGCGTCGAGGGAGCGCGAAGCACCGGAGACGCGGCCCCGCTGAAGCCCGGCGGGACCTACAGGAGCTCCCTGCCGAGCAGCGGCAAGGTCAGCTACCGCCTCGACCTCGACGCCGCGTCGAACGCGTACGTCTCCGTCACCGCCGTCCCCTCCCCCGGCAGCACGGTCTCCGTCATCGACGGGGTCAAGGTGACCGTGCAGGACGCCGAGGGCCACACCTGCTCCGACGACACCGCGAGTTTCGGAATCGCACGCAGCCCCCACCCCATCGCGGCCTGGGGCAGGCGCGAGACCGGCAGGCCGCTGTGCCGGAAGGCCGGTGCCTACTTCGTGTCCGTGGAGCGCGTCGACCCCGACGGTGAGGGCTCCTCGCCGGACGCCTGGGATCTGGAACTCGTCGCGATGACGGAACCCGGAGAAGTCAAGACCGGCGCGACCAGCGCGCCCGGGGCGTGGAACTCCGCCACGCCCCAGCCGCTCCAGGGAGAGCCCGAGCGCCGGAAGGGCGGCGCGGGATTCAGCGGGGCGACCCCCGTCGACCAGGGAGTCTGGCGGGACGACATCCGGCCCGGCCAGACCCTCTTCTACGAGGTGCCGGTCGACTGGGGGCAGCAGGTGTCCGTCACCGCGGAGCTCGGCAGCTCGGACTCCGGCGGCACCGGCTACACGTCCGACGCGCTCGACCTGGATCTCTACAACCCCGCGCGCGGACGCGTCGCCGACGTGGGGGTCGGCTACGACGGCGATCAGAAGTCCGGGAGCCTGCCTCCTCTGCCACCGGTCGACCACGCCAACCGATACGCCGCCACCGCACAGGTCAGCGCGCTGCGCTTCGCCGGTTCCTACTACCTTGTCGCCCACCTCTCGGAGGCGGTCGCGGACACCTTCGGGGACGGGCCGTTCGTGATGACCCTGCGCGTCCGGACGAGCGGGGAGCCCCGGAGCGGGCCCGAGTACGCGGGGGAGTCCGTGCCGAAGGGCGTCTTCGCGGTTTCGGACGAGGACCGGGAGGCGGCCGCGGAGGGTGTGGCCGCGGGCGACGACACCGCCATGAGGGCGCTCGCCGTGGGCGGCATCGGCACCGGGAGCGCCCTGCTCGTGGGGCTCGGGGCCTGGACAGTGATGGCCAGGCGGCGGACCACACCGTAGGGCAGGCGCTTCCCTGCCCAGTCGCAGGACCCCTCAGATGCGGGTGAGGGCCCAGAAGCCCACCGCGTAGCAGGCCAGTGCGAGGAGCAGCAGCGGCACCGCCACCTTGGCCGGAGGCCCGGCGTGGGAACGCCGCTGTGCCCGGTGCCGTGACGGCGTCTGGCCGACCGATGGGGCCTGCGGGCTCTGGGCGGTGTACGAGGCCGTGGAGACGTCCGTGCGGTACTGCTCCGCAAGGGGCAGGGGCAGGCCGGAGTACACCGGCTGGAGTGGCTGGGCGGGCGAGAGCCGGTGCGTCGGGTCGTGGGGGGAGACGGGCGCCTGCTGATACGGAGCGGGCCCGGCCGGGCCGGGCGTGGGCGACGAGGTGACGGTGGCCTGCGGAGGCGGCAGATGGAAGCTGCCGGTGTCCGACATCGAGGGCAACGGCGCGGAGTCGGGGCCGGTGGCGCGTCGCGGATCGGTCGGCACCGCCTCGGCGCCTTGCTGCCGGGGCTCGGCGTGCTGCCCCCCGGACACCGAGAGCTCGCCCCCGCCCTCTCCCCGCCGGGACCGCTCTTCCCCGCCCCCGAAGGAGCCGGGCCGCTCCTGCCTCGGCCCCAGCCCCTTCGCTCTCTCCATCGGCCCCTCGGGGGCGAACCCCCTCGGAAGCGGGCCGAGTTGGTCGAAGATCTCGATCAGCTCGTCGTCCGGCCCCGGGTCCGGCAGGAGCTCCGCGGCGGCGACGAGGGCCTTGCGTGCCCCCGTGGCCGTACGGAACCGCGCCTCCGGATCCGGCTGGAGCAACATGGCCACCACCTGCCACAGCGGCTCCGGGATGCCCTTGGGCGCACCAGGCGTCCCGTGCTCGGCGAAGTACTGGACAAGGGCCTTGCTGTCCGGCTTGGCACCCTCCAGCAGATACAGCGCGACCAGCCCTGCCGCGAACAGGTCGGCGGGGAAGTCCGGTTCGGCGCCCATCATCTGCTCGGGCGCGAGATAACCGGGCGTCCCGACGACGAGGTTGGTCTCCGTCAGGCGGGGCTCGCCCAGCCGCATCGCGATGCCGAAGTCGGACAGCCGCAGCCGCGGCCGGCCCGTGCCGGTGGCCTCCAGCAGCACGTTGGCGGGTTTCACATCACGGTGCACGACGTCCTCCGCGTGCACCGCGGCCAGACCCGCCAGCAGCTGGTCGAGCAGGGTACAGACGAACGCCGGTGGCAGGGGACCGTAATCCCCGACGAGATGGACCAGGGATCCGCCCGCGACCAGATCCATGGTGAACAGGACCTTGTCGTCGTCGGCGGCCCAACTGGTGGGGGCCAGTACATGGGGGTGGTCGATCCGCAGGGCCTGTTCCCGGACGAAGCGCAGCAGCGAGTGCGCGTCGCTCTGGAGCAGGACCTTGGCGGCCACGTAGCGACGGCGGCGGTGGTCCCAGGCGCGCCAGACGGCGCCGACCCCTCCGCGTCCGATCGGGTCGACCAGTTCGTACCGGCCGGCGAAGACCTCACCCATGGCTGTACGTCGCTCCTCCCCCTGCGGCTTCCCCCCTTGCTTCCCCCTCGGCGAGCGCTACGACTCCCCGACGGGCGAAACGGTCCCCTGAATCCCTGAATCCCCTGAATCGTGGGGAATCCCCCGACTCCCCCGAGTCCTTCGATGAGCGGTACATCCCCCTCGCGTCGACCGGTCCCCCGTACGGAACACGCCCCCTCGTGCCCGCCCGTCCGCGACGCGTCCGCCGTCACCTCACCCGCGGCCCGCTGCCGAACCCCCTTCGGCGCTGGGCGGTGGGATCAACTCTGGTGGGACTGGTAGTGCGAGACCGCGTCCGAGGTGCGGCCGGCGCCGTAGACCCGGAGGAACTCTGCCAGTTCCGGATGCGTCGGGGCGAGGGTGTCGGCGGCGTCGATGATGTCGCCCGCCGCCGCGACCGACCGCAGCAGCGACTGGATCTCGCGGACGACCCGCTTGACCGTGGGTGCCCCCGAACTGCTCGTCGTCTGTGTGGTGTTGCTGAGCACCGATCCCCCCTGTGACTTCTTGATCTCCTCCATGCGCTCGGTGGCCTCGGCCGCGCTCACGCTGCCGTCCGCGACCTGCCCCGCCAGGTCCTGCAGCAGCTGCACCCGCTGCACGACAGCCGGGTTGCCGATCTTCGCCCGCTGACCGCTCATCAGCTGCGACAGCATCGGTGCGGACAGTCCCAGAACCCCCGCGAGACGAGCCTGGTTGAGACCAAGATCGTCGATGAGCCTACGGAAGAGCGCCCCCAGCGGCTCCCCGTACCAGTTCCGCTGCAGTTCCCGCGCTCTTGCGGTCGCTTCCTGCTGTGCGGCGTCCATTGCGTCTCCCCATCGCTTCCCCATGTACGGCGGTTCGCGGTAGCGAACCACGCCGAGCATCTTACGGAGAGTGGTCGGCGACGGGGACCCCCAATCTTTTTGCGGAACCACGGGGGTGACCCGGTACTCTGGTCTCCGACGCCCGCCGGGATGCGGTTCCTCCGGTCGGACGTCCCCTTACGGGGCCTTAGCTCAGTTGGTAGAGCGCTGTCTTTGCATGGCAGATGTCAGGGGTTCGACTCCCCTAGGCTCCACTTCCGGAAATGCCCTCCGAACTGCGGAAACGCGGTGCCGGAGGGTATTTTTCGCGTACGGGAGCGGCTGCGGGCGGCCGCTGTTTCACGTGAAACAGCACGGCGGGGCGGGAGACCCTCAAGTCTCCCGCCCCGCCGTGCTGTTGGATCCGGTGCGCCCTCAGGAACGGTCGTCGCGCCGGGCGGCCTCGTCCTCGGCCTGCTTGGCCTCGACCTCCGGGTCCAGGACCGACGTGCCCGTGCCGTCCACGGACGACAGGCGCCCCGACTCGGGGACCTCCGTCGCCGCCGGCGGCTCCACCAGCCAGTCCGGGTTGGCCTGCTTGTCCCACCACTTCCACGCGGCGAAAGCACCACCCGCCACGGCGCCCAGGATCACCAGCGTCTTCATGGCCTTACCGGCCTTGGCCCGCCGTTCGTGCTTGCGGACCAGCTTCTGGATCTCCTTGGACGTGACCTGACCGCGCAGCGCGGCCACGGCAGCCGTACTCCGGGCCGCGGCCTCGGCCGTAACGGGCACGGCCGCGGCCACCGCCTGCTCGATCCTCGGCCTGGAGTACTCCGCCGCCTGGCGGGCGGCCTTACGGGTGCGTTCGGCGGCTTCCTGGGCGGCCTGGTCGACCTTCGGCGGCACATGCGTGCGGGCCTGCTCCAGATACGGCTGCACCAGAGTGCCGTACTGGACACGCGCCTGCCCTGCGGCCTGCGTCACCTTGGGCGCTAGCCGTACGCGTGCCTCGTGTGCGTAGTGCGCGGCCCTGTCCTTGGCCGTGTCGGCGTAGGGCGCCACCACTTCCGCGGCGTGCAGCACGCTGTCCTTCGCCGAACCAGTCGCGGCGCGCACGCTGTCGATGCGGGTCACGGGTTCCTCCTCCTCGGTGGCGTACGGTATTTCGACTTTCCACCCTTTTACGGATCATGCCTCCTGGCGCACGACCAGGCATGCGCGGAAGGGCATCCGGGTCACACAAGTCGGCATCCAAAGCCGATCATGTGCGATAGCGGATGAATAGGGGGCAACAGGAGCTTGTCGTCGACAATGCCACGGATCGCCGCCCAGCGCCCCCGCCCCGGGACTACTGCCCGGATTTTCTGCGGACTCCGCCGAGGGTTTCCCCCCGCCGCACCGAGGCCGGGCGACGCGAGGGCCGGTCCGTGCGAGGATCAGGGGGTCACGGAAAGACAACGGAAGGCAGATCGTGGCTGAGCAGCTCTACGCCACCCTGAAGACCAATCACGGCGACATCGAAGTCCGGCTTCTGCCGAACCACGCGCCCAAGACGGTCAAGAACTTCGTCGAGCTCGCCCAGGGCGAGCGGGAGTGGACCCACCCGGAGACGGGCGAGAAGTCCACCGACAAGCTCTACGACGGCACGGTCTTCCACCGGGTGATCAGTGGCTTCATGATCCAGGGCGGCGACCCGCTGGGCAACGGCACCGGCGGCCCCGGCTACCAGTTCGAGGACGAGTTCCACCCCGACCTGCGCTTCGACAAGCCCTACCTGCTGGCGATGGCCAACGCCGGCCCGGGCACCAACGGCTCGCAGTTCTTCGTCACCGTCTCCCCGACGGCGTGGCTGAACCGCAAGCACACCATCTTCGGCGAGGTCACCGACGCGGCCAGCCAGAAGGTCGTGGACACCATCGCCACGACCCAGACGAACCCGCGCACCGACCGGCCGCTGAACGACGTGGTCATCGAGTCGGTCGTCATCGAGACCCGCTGAGTGCGACGGCTCCCGCAGGGAACCAATCGCCCCGCTCATCCGTAAGGATGAGCGGGGCGGGCTTTTCTCACACGACCTAGGGGAGACCATGGACGACCAGGCTGCGGGCAGCCCGCAGGACGCCCACAGCGTCCCCATGTGCTACCGCCACCCGGACCGCGAGACGGGCATCCGCTGCACGCGCTGCGAACGCCCGATCTGCCCCGAGTGCATGGTCAACGCCTCCGTCGGCTTCCAGTGCCCCGAGTGCGTCCGCACCGGTTCCGGCACAGGCCACTCGCCCACGGCCGCCATGCCCCGCACGATCGCCGGCGGTTCCATCGCCGCCGACCGCCGGCTGCTGACCAAGATCCTCATCGGGATCAACCTGGCCGTGTTCATCGCCGTCCAGGTCCACGAGTCGCTGCTCAACGACATCGTCCTGCTCGGCGCCTGGCCGCCGGCGCCCTTCGCGCCCACCCAGGGCGTGGCGGGAGGCGAGTGGTACCGCATGGTGACGTCGATGTTCACGCACCAGGAGATCTGGCACATCGCGTTCAACATGCTCAGCCTGTGGTGGCTCGGCGGCCCGCTCGAAGCGGCCCTCGGGCGCGTCCGCTATCTCGCGCTCTACTTCATCTCCGGCCTCGCGGGCAGCGCGCTCGCCTACCTGCTGGCGTCCCCGAGCACGGCGACCCTGGGCGCCTCCGGCGCGATCTTCGGCCTGTTCGGTGCCACGGCCGTGCTGATGCGCCGGCTCAACTACGACATGCGGCCGATCATCGCGCTGCTGGTGATCAACCTGATCTTCACCTTCAGTCCTGGGTTCAACATCTCCTGGCAGGCCCACATCGGCGGCCTGGTCGCCGGTGTCGTCGTCGGATACGCCATGGTCCACGCCCCGCGTGAGCGCCGCGCACTGGTCCAGTACGGCACCTGCGCCCTGGTCCTGGGTGTGGTCGTGCTCATGACCGTTCTGAGGACGGCGCAGCTCGCCTGACCAGGCGTTGTCCACAGCGGGTGTCGGATCTTGTGCATAGGGTGCGGGAACACATGTGCCCCCTGTCACCGACCCGCGTTCCCGCAGGTCAGGCAGGGGGCGAACAAGTTTTCGAAGACCGGTACTTCCGTCATACCGGCGTCAACACCCAGCGGGTTATCCACAGATCGTCTTCATTATCCCCATGTGGAAAACTGCTGTGGATAACTCAGCGAACACCCCTGGGCAGAGCTGCGTTCACCGTGTGGTGGCCGCTACTTCCACTGGGTCGAGACACCGAATCCGGCGGCGATGAAGCCGAAGCCCACCACGATGTTCCAGTTGCCCAGCGAGTCGATGGGCAGCGATCCGTCGGTGACGTAGAAGACGACGATCCAGGCCAGGCCGATGAGGAACATGGCCAGCATGACCGGCGCGACCCAGGCACGGTTGCTCAGCTTGATCGCGGTCGTCTGCTTGGCAGGCGGCGGCGTGTAGTCGGCCTTCTTGCGGATACGTGACTTCGGCACGAGGGTCTCTCCTGTCGATGCGCTGCGTGGCCGCGCAGGTAACTGGGTCGGTCTCGGGGCAGCGTGAGGGGACTCCGATGGCTCCCCCGGGCGTCCGTTAGCGTAGTGCTTCCGCCGCGCCGAAGGAGATAAGGGTACGTTGAGCAATTCTGCCGACTCCCCCGGGACGGGATCCACCCCTGAGCGCGTGCGCCGTTTTCGGCCCGTGCGCGTCCTGACGGCGGCCGTGTTCGCTCTGGCGGGGCTCATCTTCTTCACCAGCTTCGACACCGCCAAGGGCACCAACATCCGTACGGACAGCTCGCTGCTGAAGCTGTCCGACCTCATCCACGAGCGAAGCCGGGAGAACGGCGCGCTGGACGAGGCCAACGGCACCCTGCGCCAGGACATAGAGACCCTCGCCGAGCGCGACGACGGCAGCACCAAGGCGGAGGACGACAAGCTCACGGCCCTGGAGAAGCGCGCCGGCACGCAGAAGCTCAAGGGTGACTCGCTCACGGTCACGCTCAACGACGCCCCGCCGGACGCCACCGCCAAGCTTCCCGGCTACCCCGAGCCGCAGCCCGACTACCTGGTCATCCACCAGCAGGACCTCCAGGCCGTGGTGAACGCGATGTGGCAGGGCGGGGCCAAGGGGATCAAGGTCATGGACCAGCGGCTGATCTCCACCAGCGCCGTGCGCTGCGTGGGCAACACCCTGATCCTCCAGGGCCGTGTCTATTCACCGCCGTACAAGATCACGGCGGTCGGTGATCCGGGCAAGCTGCAGAAGGCGCTCGCGGCCTCCCCGGCGATCCAGAACTACATGGTCTACGTCAACGTCTACGGGCTCGGCTGGAAAGTCGAGGAGAACGGCCCGGTGACTCTGCCCGGCTACTCGGGCACAGTGGATCTGCATTACGCGAAGCCCGTGGAGCAGTAGCCGGACCGGGGGAGCTGCCGGTGCGCGTGATCGTCAGGACCGTCAGCGAACTGTGCATCACCGTCGGCAGCCTGATCGTGCTGTTCGTCGTCTACGTGCTCTTCTGGACCGGTGTGAAGGCCGACGGCGTCATGGACGACCAGATCGACCTGCTCCACAAGGAGTGGTCCAGGCCCCGGCCACCGGCCGCCGGCTCGCCCGTGGGCCCGGCGAAGCCCGCGCCCTACGCCAAGGGCAGGCCTTTCGCGATCATGTACATCCCGCGGCTTGGTTTCACGTGGAACAAGCCCGTGCTCGAAGGCACCGCCACCGGCACCCTGAAGAAGGGCCTCGGCCACTACGCCGAGACGGCCCAGCTCGGGCAGAGGGGGAATTTCGCGGTCGCCGGCCACCGCCGCACCTACGGGGACCCGTTCAAGGACTTCCCCGAGCTCAGGCGGGGTGACGCGGTGGTGCTGACCGACGGCACGACCTGGTTCACGTATCGGGTCGACAAAGGACCGTACAAAACAGTGCCCTCGGACATCGAGGTGATCGACCCTGTCCCACGTACTTCCGGGTATACGCGTTCGGGCCGGTATCTGACGCTGACCACGTGCGAACCGGAGTGGGGGCACAGTCACCGTCTGATCGTCTGGGCGCACCTGGACTCCACCCAGCCCGTGGAGGCCGGGAAACCTGAGGCGCTGCGCCGTTAGTCTGGTGGCTGTACGGCGTGGGTCTGGTGCCGTGGTACGACGGAAGGGACGGCATGTACGGCTGGATCTGGCGGCATCTGCCGGGGAACACGTGGGCGAAGGCAGTGATCTCACTCGTCCTGGTCGTGGCCGTGGTCTACGTCCTCTTCCAGTACGTCTTCCCGTGGGCGGAACCGCTGCTGCCCTTCAACGATGTGACGGTGGACAACCAGTGAGCGCGCGCATTCTCGTCGTCGACAACTACGACAGCTTCGTCTTCAACCTGGTCCAGTACCTCTACCAGCTCGGTGCCGAGTGCGAGGTCCTGCGCAATGACGAGGTGTCGACGGCGCATGCCCAGGACGGCTTCGACGGGGTCCTGCTCTCTCCGGGTCCCGGTACGCCCGAGCAGGCCGGTGTCTGCGTCGACATGGTCCGGCACTGTGCGGGCACGGGTGTCCCGGTCTTCGGCGTCTGCCTCGGCATGCAGTCGATGCAGGTGGCGTACGGCGGTGTGGTGGACCGTGCGCCCGAGCTGCTGCACGGCAAGACCTCGTTGGTCGAGCACGGCGGCGGCGGCGTCTTCGCCGGTCTGCCTTCGCCCTTCACGGCGACGCGCTACCACTCGCTGGCCGCCGAGCCCGCTACGGTCCCGGCGGAGCTGGAGGTCACGGCCCGTACGCACGACGGCATCGTGATGGGCCTGAGGCACCGCGAACTTCCGGTTGAGGGCGTGCAGTTCCACCCCGAGTCGGTGCTGACCGAGCACGGGCACCGGATGCTGGCCAACTGGCTGGTGGAGTGCGGCGACCAGGGTGCCGTGGCGAGGTCGGCCGGGCTCGCCCCGGTGGTGGGCAGGGCCTCGGCGTGACCGCCCTGCGCCCCGAGCGCGAGTCCGACACCTCGTACGGGCAGCAGTCGTACGGGGCGCGGGGTGCGTTCGAGGAGTGGTCGGGCGGGGAGACGTACGGGGTGTCCTCGCAGTCGCAGCAGTCGCAGCAGTCGCAGCAGCCGTACGCGTCGTACGAACCCGTCCCGGAGGAGACGTATCTGCCGCCCCCCGACGAGGAGACGGTGGCGCTGCGGATTCCGGATCCACCGCCGGGGACCGGCGGCTCCACAACGCGCTCTGCGGGCTCTTCCGCCTCACGGCAGGACGGGCCCGCCCACGGTGGGCGCGCGGCCCGCAGAAAGGCCGCCAAGCGCCGTCACGGACGCCATGGCGGCGCGTCGGACACCCCGTCGGCCGCCCACACCGGCCGCGGCACCGACAGGGGCAGCCAGTCGCGGGCGCCGCTGTCGCGGGTCGAGGCGCGGCGGCAGGCGCGGGCGCGCAAGCCCGGTGCGGCGGTCGTCGCGAGCCGGGCGATAGGAGAGGTGTTCATCACCACCGGCGTGCTGATGCTGCTGTTCGTCACCTACCAGCTGTGGTGGACGAACGTCCGGGCGCACGCCCAGGCCGGCCAGGAGGCAAGCAGCCTCCAGAACGACTGGGCGAGCGGCAAGCGCAACCCCGGGGCGTTCGAACCGGGGCAGGGTTTCGCCATCCTGCACATTCCGAAGCTGGACGTGGTCGTCCCGATCGCCGAGGGCACCAGCAGCAAGGGCGTGCTCGATCGGGGCATGGTCGGCCACTACGCCGAGGGCGCGCTGAAGACGGCGATGCCCGGGGACGAGAGCGGGAACTTCGGGCTCGCGGGTCACCGCAACACCCACGGGGAGCCGTTCCGGTACATCAACAAGCTCGCTCCGGGCGATCCGATCGTCGTGGAGACGCAGGACGAGTACTTCGTCTACAAGATGGCGTCGATCCTGCCGGTGACGTCGCCGAGCAATACGAGCGTTCTGAATCCGGTGCCCACGGGCTCCGGATTCACCAAGCCCGGCCGCTACATCACGCTGACCACGTGCACGCCGGAGTTCACCAGCAAGTACCGGATGATCGTCTGGGGCAAGATGGTCGAGGAACGGCCGCGCAGCAAGGGCAAGCCGGATGCGCTCGTCAGTTAAGGGCAGATGACCAGTGGCAGCGACCACCGACACCGACCACGAGAAGCACACCGGCGGGGCGTCCCGGCCGTCTGCGGCACGTCGCAGGCCCGGCCCGATCGCCATGGCGGTCAGCTTCTTCGGGGAACTCCTCATCACCGCGGGCCTGGTCCTCGGCCTGTTCGTCGTCTACTCGTTGTGGTGGACGAACGTGGTCGCCGACCGCGCGGCCGGCCAGCAGGCCGACAAGGTCCGTGAGGACTGGGCGCACGGCCGGGGCGGCCCCGGCGCGCTGGACACCAAGAACGGCATCGGCTTCCTGCACGTGCCGGCGATGAGGAACGGCGAGGTCCTGGTCGAGAAGGGCACGTCGAACAAGATCCTCAACGACGGCGTCGCCGGCTACTACACCGACCCCGTCAAGGCGACCCTGCCGATGTCGGGCAAGGACGGCAACTTCTCCCTCGCCGCCCACCGCGACGGTCACGGGGCCAAGTTCCACAACATCGACAAGATCAAGAAGGGCGACCCGATCGTCTTCGAGACGAAGGACAAGTGGTTCGTCTACAAGGTCTACGACGTCCTGCCCGAGACGTCGAAGTTCAACGTCGAGGTCCTCTCCCAGGTCCCGAAGGAGTCCGGCAGGAAGAAGCCGGGCCACTACATCACCCTGACGACCTGCACGCCGGTGTACACGAGCACGTACCGGTATGTCGTGTGGGGCGAGCTGGAGCGGGTGGAGAAGGTGGACAGCGAGCGGACACCGCCGAAGGAACTGGGCTGAGCGCCTTCCTCGTGGGTGGTGAGCCGCTAGCATGACGGAGGCCCGAAGCCGCAACTTTCTCTTGCGACTTCGGGCCTTTTGTCGCGCTCTGGTCGCTACTCCAGGACGCCCAGGGCCGTCCCGGCGCTCCATTCCTCGACCAGCCCACGATGGACGGTGGTGATGCCGCTTTCGGCGGCGATGTTGAGGGCGTCGCGGGTGAAGGGGCAGGTCGCCACGAACAGGGCCACCTCGGAGTCGTGCAGGACCTTGGCGGCCCCGAGGAACTTCTGGATGTCGGGGCTGGTGATGGAGATGTGGGGCGCGAACCTCTTGCACTGGACGACGACGCGCCGCCCGTCGGCCGTGTGCGCGGTGATGTCGATGCCGCGGTCCCTTCCGCCGCCTCGCACGACGACGTCGGTGCAGCCGTCGCGGCGGAGCAGCTCGGCGACGTGTTCTTCGAACTCGCGCCCGTTCATGGCGTCCATGGCGGCCATGACTCCGGCGAGGGGACGGTTCTCCCGGGGGCTTTCCAGCCGCTGTAGCCGGGTGTGGTGCTGTCGGAGCCGCTTCTCGATGCGCTGGACGCCTGCCCGGAGGGCGATGAGCTCTCGCCGGTGCTCGCCCGACGTTTCGATCAGGGCGTTGAACATGGGGACAACGGTCGTCCCCAGGACGTGGGTGATGCGCTGGTCGATGCGGGCGTCGAGGGAGGCGGCGTCCATCGGGGCGGAGTTTTCCACAGGCTGTGTGCGTGCCAGGTACTCCGTGTCGAGGAGGTACACACGCACCTGACGTGCGACGTCACTGTCTCGGAGCAGCATGGCGATGTTGAGGACGGCGCGCCGGGGGAAGAGGGCCAGGGATCGGGTGCGTGACTGGATTCCACTGAGGTTCTTGAAGGACCTCAGTTCTTCGCCGGTCAGCAGTCGGTAGCCGCTGGCCTCCAGCTCGGTTCGGTGGTCCTTGACGAGCGACTTGATGGCTTCGAGACCGACGTCGAAGTACGACGCCACCATCGCGGTCGTCACATGCGTCCCGTCCGGCAGCAGCGACAGTGCCTTGACCCTGTCGAGTACGTCCGTGCGGGCGAGCACGCTGCCGCGCAGGGTCGGTGATTCCAGCAAGGCCGTTTCGTTGATCACGTTCTGCCCTTCGGCTCGTATGGCCGGGGCGGGGTTCCGATGCCCCACCCCACCCGGTGAACGAGTCGGGACATATGAAGACACGATCGACGGACGCACACTTTTGCGGGTCTGTCGTCGGCTGCGCACGGCAGAGCCCCCGGCCTTTGTGGGGCCGGGGGCTCTGGGGTGTGTCGGTGTGGTGCGGGCGGGGTCAGTCGTCCTCGTTGCTGCCGTTGAGGCCGCCGAAGATGCCACCGTTGCCGTTGCCGCCGTTGTTGCCGCCTCCGACGCCGACGGTCTGGAGGGTGATCGTCGTGGCCGCCGGGTCGTCGACCTCCTGGTTGGGACCCGGGTTCTGGCCGGCCACGAGGGCGTTGTCGCTCTGGTCGCTGCCGCCCGCGAACTGGATGTTGGTGAAGCCCTGCTGCGCGAGGATCTGCTTGGCCTGGCCGACCGTCTGGCCGACGACCTGCGGGACCTTGACCTTCTGCTGCTGCTTCTTTTTGCCGATCTGGATGTTGACCGAGGAGTTCGGGTCGACCGACGTGCCGGCCTGGGGCGTGGTCTGGATGACCTTGCCGACCTGGTTGTCGTCGTCGGTCTCCACCTCGGTGCAGTTGCCGACCAGGTTGCTGGCCTGCATCTGCTGCTTGGCCGCGTCACAGCTCTGGCCGAGCACGTCCGGGACGGTGGACTTCTTCGCTTCCTTGGCGACGGTCAGGGTGATCGTGGAGCCCTTCTCGACTTCGTCGCCTGTGCTCGGGTCCTGCTCCAGCACGGTCCCCGGGTCCTCCGGTGACTCACGGGTCTCCGTCTGGACATCGAACTGATACCGGTCGCCCGTCAGCTTCGCCTTCGCCTCGTCGAGGCTGAGGCCGGTCACACTGGGGACCGTCACCTTCGGCGCCCCGGTCGACACGACCAGGGAGATGGTGTCGCCCTTGTTGACCTCGACCCCGGGCTTCGGGTCCTGGGAGCAGATCTTGCCCTTGCTCTGGTTGTCGCAGGGCTTGCTGGAGAAGGTCAGCTCGAGGTCGGAATTGGTGGCCAGCTGCTGGGCGCTCCTCTTCGTCTCACCGACGAAGTTGGGCGCGTCGAGCGCGTCGTTGCCCACGCCTCCGTCGCCGCTGAACGCCAGCCGGCCGATCAGGATCGCCCCGACCAGGACGAGGATGCCCGCCACCACCAGCAGGATCGTGGAGGTGTTCGACTTGCGCTGCTGCCCGCGGCGCCGGTCGGGGCGGTCGTCGTAGCCGTAGCCGCCGTCGTCCGGGTTCATCGGGGGCAGCATGGACGTGGCGCCGGCGCCGGAGTCGGCGCGCAGGGCCGTCGTGGGCTGGTCGTCGGGGTAGCCGCCGTAGCCGACCGCGCCCATCGCGGCCGTCGCGGCGACCGGCTGGCCGTCGAGGCAGGCCTCGATGTCGGCGCGCATCTCGTCGGCCGACTGGTAGCGGTAGTCCGGGTCCTTGGTGAGGGCCTTGAGGACGATCGCGTCCATCTCGGGCGTGATCTCTGGATCGAAGACCGACGGAGCCTGCGGCTCCTCGCGGACGTGCTGGTAGGCCACGGCCACCGGGGAGTCGCCGACGAACGGCGGGCGGACGGTCAGCAGCTCGTAGAGCAGACAGCCGGTCGAGTACAGGTCGGAGCGGGCGTCGACCTGCTCGCCCTTGGCCTGCTCCGGGGAGAGGTACTGGGCGGTGCCGATGACCGCGGAGGTCTGCGTCATCGTCATGCCGGAGTCGCCCATGGCGCGGGCGATGCCGAAGTCCATGACCTTGACCTGGCCGTTGCGCGTCAGCATGACGTTCGCCGGCTTGATGTCGCGGTGGACGATGCCGGCGCGGTGCGAGTACTCGAGGGCCTGGAGGATGCCGATGGTCATCTCCATGGCACGCTCCGGCAGGAGCTTGCGGCCGGAGTGCAGCAGCTCACGCAGTGTCGAGCCGTCCACGTACTCCATGACGATGTACGGGATCGACACGTTGTCGATGTAGTCCTCGCCCGTGTCGTAGACCGCGACGATCGCGGGATGGTTGAGCGAGGCGGCCGACTGGGCCTCCCGGCGGAACCGGGCCTGGAAGGAAGGGTCACGCGCGAGATCCGCGCGCAGCGTCTTCACCGCCACGGTGCGGCCGAGGCGGGTGTCATGCGCGAGGTAGACCTCCGCCATGCCACCACGCCCGAGCACCTGGCCCAGTTCGTACCGGCCGCCGAGGCGACGCGGCTCTTCCATAGCTACCTACCAGCCCTCTCCGTCGGTCCCGACCGGCATGCTTGTACGGTCGGAGGCTGCCGTCCGGGCCTACCGTACCCGGCTCGCTTTGTGTGACCTGGCCAAGCCCGTCAGCCGATACAGGACCGGTATCGCAACGTGCACCGATGTGAAGCAGGCGTGAGCGGGGTCACTTCTTGCTGTCGATGACCGCCTCCATCACGTTCCTCGCGATCGGGGCCGCGAGGCCGCCACCGGAGATGTCGTCACGGACGGCCTTGTCGTCCTCGATGACGACCGCCACGGCGACCGGTGAGCTGCCGTCGTCGCCCTTGGCGTAGGAGATGAACCACGCGTAGGGGTTCTCGCTGTTGTCGACGCCGTGCTGGGCGGTACCGGTCTTGCCGCCGACCGTGACGCCGTCGATCTTGGCGTTCGAGCCGGTGCCCTTGTCGACGACCGTCTCCATCATGGACTGGAGGATCTGGGCGTTCTCCGCCGACAGCGGCTGGCTCAGTTCCTCGGGGTCGGTCTTCTCGATCGGGTCGACGCCGGAGGACTGGAGCTCGTCCACCATGTAGGGCTTCATCAGCTTGCCGTCGTTGGCGACGGCCGAGGCGACCATGGCCATCTGCAGCGGGGTCGCGGCGGTGTTGAACTGGCCGATGGACGACAGCGCGGTCTGCGACGGGTTCATGTTGTCGGAGAAGACCGAGGCGTTGGCGCGGACCGGGGTGAACTGCTCCTCGTCGAAGCCGAACTTCTTGGCCATGTCCAGCATCTTGTCGTTGCCGAGGTCGGCGCCGATCTTGCCGAAGACGGTGTTGCAGGAGTACTGGAGGGCCACCCGCAGTGTCGCGTTCTCGCAGGGGATGTTGCCCTCGTTGGGCAGCTTGGTGGTGGTGCCCGTCATGACCCACGGGTCCGGCGAGTTCGTCTTGGCGTCGGCGGACGTGTAGATCCCGTCCTCCAGCGCGGCGGCCGCGGTGACCACCTTGAAGGTGGAGCCGGGCGGGTAGGTCTCGCGCAGGGCCCGGTTGAGCATCGGGTCGTTCGGGTTGGTCTTCTTCTGCAGTTTCTGCCAGGCCTTGCTGTCCGTCGTCGTGGAGTTCCCGGCGAAGGACGACGGGTCGTAGGACGGGTAGGAGGCCAGGGCGAGGATCTTGCCGGTGGACGGCTCCAGGGCGACGACGGCGCCCTTGCCGCCCTGCTTCTCCAGGCCGTTGAAGGCGGCCTTCTGGGCGGCGGCGTTCAGGGTGGTGACGACGTTGCCGCCCTGCTGCTTCTTGCCGGTGAGCATGTCGAGGGTGTTGCGGAAGAACAGCCGGTCGTCGTTGCCGGTGAGGATGCCGTCCTCGATGCTCTCCAGCTGTGTGGCGCCGAAGGCCTGTGAGGCGTATCCGGTGACCGGCGCCCACATGGGGCCGTCCTTGTAGGTGCGCTTGAACTTGAAGTCGCTGCCCGACGACTCGGCGGAGCCGGTGATCGGCTTGCCGTCGACGATGATGTCGCCGCGGGGCGAGGCGTAGCGCTCGATGGTGACGCGGCGGTTGTTCTTGTCGGTCCGCAGCTCGTCGGCCTGGACGTACTGGATCCAGTTGTCGCGGACCAGCAGGGCCAGAACGAGCAGGCCGCAGAAGATCGCGATCCGGCGCAGGGGCTTGTTCATGACGGGCGGACCACCTGGGTCATCTCGGCGTCGGGGTTGGCGGCGGGGGCGGGGGCCGGGCGGCGGGCGGTGTCGCTGATCCTCAGCAGGATGCCGATCAGTGCCCAGTTGGCGATCACGGAGGAACCGCCGTACGCCACGAACGGCAGCGTCATACCGGTCAGCGGGATGAGGCCCATCACACCGCCGGCCACGACGAAGACCTGGAGGGCGAAGGCGCCGGACAGGCCGATGGCCAGCAGCTTGCCGAACGGGTCGCGGGCCGCGAGGGCGGTGCGCACACCCCGCTCGACGATCAGACCGTAGAGCAGCATGATCGCCATGACGCCGGCCAGGCCCAGCTCCTCGCCGAAGGTGGCGAGGATGAAGTCGGAGTTGGCGGCGAAGCCGATGAGGTCGGAGTTGCCCTGCCCGAGACCGGTGCCGAGCGTGCCGCCGGAGCCGAAGGCCCACAGGGCCTGCATGGCCTGCTCGGAGTGGACGATGCCGTCCTGAACGGCGGCGCGGGAGAGCTCGAACTCGTGGAACGGGTCCAGCCAGGCCTGCACACGCGTCTGGATGTGCGGCTCGAAGCTCGCCACGCTGACGGCGCCGACCGCGGACATCAGCAGACCGAAGACGATCCAGCTGGTCCGCTCGGTGGCGACGTACAGCATGATGATGAACATCCCGAAGAACAGCAGGGATGTACCGAGGTCGGTCTCGAAGACCAGGATGAGGATCGAGATCACCCAGACGACGAGGATCGGTCCGAGGTCGCGGCCGCGCGGCAGGTACAGGCCCATGAAGCGGCGGCTGGCCAGGGCCAGGGCGTCTCTCTTGACCATGAGGTAGCCGGCGAAGAACACCGCGAGGACGATCTTCGCGAACTCGCCGGGCTGGAGCGTGCCGAGGCCGGGGATCTTGATCCAGATCTTGGCGCCGTAGATGTTCGCGCCGAGTCCGGGCACGAGCGGCAGGATCAGCAGGAGCAGCGCACCCGCCATGGAGATGTACGTGTAGCGCTGCAGGACCCGGTGGTCCTTGAGGAAGATCAGCACGCCGACCAGCAGGGCGACGCCCATCGCGGAGTACAGCAGCTGCCGGGGAGCCGCTTCGACGAACTGCTTGCTCGCCTGCAGCTTCTCCGACTGGTCGAGGCGCCAGATGATGACCAGTCCGAGCCCGTTGAGCAGCGTGGCCAGCGGCAGCATCAGCGGGTCGGCGTACGGCGCGAACTTCCGTACGGCGAGATGCCCGACGCCCGCGAGCAGACCGAGCCCGAGCCCGTAGCTCAGCAGGCCCGGCGGCACCGAGTCGTGAAGCGCCAGGCCGACATTGGCGTAGGCGAACACCGGGATGACGACGGCGAACACCAGCAGCGCGAGCTCGGTGTTGCGCCGGCTCGGCGCGCCGATGGCGCCGATCGTGGACGTGTGGTTCGTCGGCGAGTGCGACGTATTCGTACCGCTCATCGTGTGACAGGGCCTCTCACGGCTACTGCTTACCGCACAGCGAGACGACCTTCTGCTCTTCCTCCGAGAGGCTGGGGCCGGGGCTGGGAGTGGGTGCGGTCGTGGTCGGGGGCTTGGACTTCTCCGGTGCCGACGGTGAACCCGACGGGCTGGACGGGTTCGGCGTCGGTGTGGCCTTGGACGTGAAGGAGGCGGGAGTGGTTCCCGTGGTGCCCCCGGCCTCGCCTTCGCCGGTCTTGGAGTTGTTCTTGCTCTCGGCGTCGCGCCGCTGCGCCTCCTTCTTGCACGCGGAGGCCTGCACCGACAGTTCCTGGATCTTCGCCTGGGCGTTCTTCAGGCCGCCCTCGGGGATCGTCGCCTCGACGAGTTTCTGCTGGTAGGGCGGCAGGTACTTGAGTTCGATCTCGGGGTGGTCCTTCTCGACGTTCGAGAGCGAGACCCAGGCCAGGTCCTGGCTGATGCCCCGGTACAGCGCGACGTGCTCGTCCTCGGTGCCGACGTAGTACTGCGTCTGCGTCCAGCGGTATCCGCCGTACAGGCCACCGCCGATGACGGCCAGCGCGAGGGCGCCGTAGAGGGATCTCTTCAGCCAGCGGCCCTTCTTGCGGGGCTTGGTGAAGTCGTCGTCGCCGTAGTCGAAGCCGGCCGCCGGGATGTAGCCGGTGGTGTCGCCGGATCCGGGCGGGCCGAACTCGCCGCCCCCGCCGCCCCGGCCGTGCCCCTGGCGGCCGAGCCCGGAGGCGCGGCCGGCGGGGGTCTGCATGATGCCGTTGTCGTGCAGCTGGTGCTGGTTCTCGGCGACGGCGCCGACCACGACGGGGGTGTCGGAGAGCTGCCCCGCGAGGGTGTCGCCGGTGTCGAGGTCGAGGACGTCGGCGATGATGACCGTGATGTTGTCCGGGCCGCCGCCGCGCAGCGCCAGCTCGATCAGGTTCTGGACGGTCTCCTGGGGGCCCTGGTAGCTGGCGAGGGTGTCCTCCAGGGTCTGGTGGGACACCACGCCGGACAGGCCGTCGGAGCAGATCAGGTAGCGGTCGCCGGCGCGGACCTCGCGGATGGACAGGTCCGGCTCGACGTGGTCGCCGGATCCGAGGGCGCGCATCAGCAGCGAGCGCTGCGGGTGCGTGGTCGCCTCCTCCTCGGTGATCCGGCCCTCGTCGACCAGGCGCTGCACCCAGGTGTGGTCCTGGGTGATCTGCGTGAGGACGCCGTCGCGGAGCAGGTAGGCGCGCGAGTCGCCGACGTGTACGAGTCCGAGGCGCTGACCCGTCCACAGCAGGGCGGTCAGGGTGGTGCCCATGCCCTCCAGCTGGGGGTCGTCCTCGACCATCGAGCGCAGCTGGTCGTTGGCGCGCTGTACCGCCGTGCCGAGCGAGGTGAGGACGTCGGAGCCGGGAACGTCGTCGTCGAGGGCGACGATGGTGGAGATGGCCTCGGAGGAGGCGACCTCACCGGCCGCCGCGCCGCCCATGCCGTCGGCGATGGCGAGCAGGCGCGGGCCGGCGTAACCGGAGTCCTCGTTGCCCTCCCGGATCATGCCCTTGTGCGATCCGGCCGCGAAGCGCAGTGACAGACTCATGCGCACCTCGCCTGTCGGCTCCGGGTACAGCCGGTCGTGTCGAGCCACACTGCCCACCCTCCGGTCGGGAGCGCGCGGGGGGCCGGGGTGGGGCCCGCCACTGCGTGCTCGCTCCGCTCGCGCCTATCCATGATGTAGCACTACTTCCGCAGCTCGATGACGGTCTTGCCGATGCGGATCGGCGCGCCCAGCGCAATCGGTGTGGGAGTCGTCAGCCGGGACCGGTCCAGGTATGTGCCGTTGGTGGAGCCGAGGTCCTCGACGATCCACTGGCCGTCGCGGTCCGGGTAGATCCTGGCATGGCGGCTGGAGGCGTAGTCGTCGTCCAGCACGATCGTCGAGTCGTGCGCCCGGCCCAGGGTGATGGTCTGGCCCTGGAGCGCGACCGTGGTGCCGGTGAGGGTGCCCTCGGTCACGACCAGCTTGGTGGGGGCGTTACGGCCGCGCCGGCCTCCGGCGGGCTGCTGGCGCTGCGGCGGCGGCGCCTGGCGGGCGGCGGCCTGCTGCTGCCTGCCTGCCTCGCGGCGCGAACCGCGCTGCGTGACACGCGTACCGAACAGGTCGCTGCGGATGACCTGCACGGCCACGATCACGAACAGCCACAGTACGGCCAGGAAACCCAGCCGCATGACCGTGAGGGTCAGCTCTGACATTGCCCCCGCTTCACCCTTCGGCTTGCCGGTAAATGATGGTGGTGCTGCCCACGACGATCCGCGAGCCGTCGCGGAGCGTAGCGCGGGTGGTGTGCTGCCCGTCCACCACGATGCCGTTGGTGGATCCGAGATCCTGGATCGTCGAGGGCGTTCCGGTCCGGATCTCGCAGTGCCGGCGGGAGACGCCGGGGTCGTCGATCCGCACGTCGGCGTCGGTGCTGCGGCCCATCACCAGCGTCGCGCGGGAGATCTGATGGCGGGTGCCGTTGATCTCGATCCAGTGGCGGGTGCGTCCGCCGGCGGCCGGGGCGGCCGGGGGCCGGGGGCCGCTCGCGGCGGGCGGGTAGCCGTAGCCGCCGGGACGGCCGCCGGGCGGCGGCGCGGACGGCATGGGCGGGGCGCCGGAGGGCGCCGCGGACGGCGGGTAGCCGTAGCCGCCGGGGCGTCCGCCCTGCGGGGCGGCGGGTGCGGCGCCGCCGCCTCCCGGGCCCTGCTGGCTGCTGGAGGAGGCGAGCGTGCGGCTGCGTACCCGGTACAGGCCGGTGTCGAGGTCGTCCGCCTTCTCCAGGTGCACCTTGATCGGGCCCATGAAGGTGTAGCGCTGCTGCTTGGCGTAGTCGCGCACCATGCCGGCGAGCTCGTCGCCGAGCTGGCCGGAGTAGGGGCTGAGCCGCTCGAAGTCGGGAGTGCTCAGCTCGACGATGAAGTCGTTGGGCACGACCGTCCGGTCGCGGTTCCAGATGGTGGCGTTGTTGTCGCACTCGCGCTGGAGCGCTCCCGCGATCTCCACGGGCTGGACCTCGGACTTGAACACCTTGGCGAAGGTGCCGTTGACCAGACCTTCGAGACGTTGCTCGAACTTCTTCAGGACTCCCATGGGGCACCTCCTCCTTGGCTGCCGTCCTGTGTACTGCCCTGCGGGCCGCTTGCCGGGTACTGCTGGTACTGCTTACTGATCGTATCCACGCGCGGCTCGATCGGCTGGTTCCCCCTGTCGGCCCCGCCGACGGGTGTCGACGCATGACGAGGTTCCCTGTGGAGCTCGTCTTCGAACTCCTCCGGTGGTACTGCTGCGCGTAACCGCCTCCGGTATGCCTGCAAGGATCGTAGAGGCGGCCGAAGACCAGTGTCCCGCACCCGGCTGTGGACCCCGACCCCCTCCTGCGGAGACGGCGGGTACCGGTACGAGGTTGATACGTGAACCGGTACGGGTTGATACGTGGCAGGGACATCGAAGGTTCGGTGGGGGGTCTGCCTGCGGCGATAAGGGATGTGAACCCACCCCCTCCAGCGTGCTAATGTTCTGGGTGTCGGAAGGCGCCACGCCCCAAGGGGCAGGCGCCCAGGACACACCCAATGCGCGGGTGGCGGAATAGGCAGACGCGCTGGATTCAGGTTCCAGTGCCCGCAAGGGCGTGGGGGTTCAACTCCCCCCTCGCGCACCGTCGGAACGGGCGGCATCGATCAGATGCCGCCCGTTCTTCGTGTTGGTGGATGTGGCGGTTGTCTCGGGCCCGCCCTGGATTCCCGCCGTGTGAGGAAGCTCTCAGGCCTGGTCGGCCGGGCGGTCGCCGAGCGTCCGTCCCGGGGCGAAGCGTTCCCGTACGACCGGGGCGTCGAGGAGGCGGGCCGGGTAGCCCGGGCCGGTGCGGGCGGTCATGTCCCGCTGGTGCAGGGGCTCGCCGCAGGCGGAGCAGACGACCCGGGCCTCGGTGTCGTGGTCGCAGGGTGTGTGGCGCAGGACCACCGGGGCGCCCTCCTCGCCGGCCAGCCAGCGGTCGCCCCAGGCGTTGATCGCGGTGAGGACCCCGAAGAAGTCGCGGCCCTTGTCCGTGGGCAGGTACTCGTGGCGGACGGGGTCCCGCTGGTAGACGTGCCGCCGCAGCAGGCCCTCGGCCTCCAGGCGCCGCAGCCGGTCGGTGAGGGTGTTGCGGGCGATGCCGAGCGTGCCGATGAAGCCGTCGAAGCGGGATTCGCCGTAGAAGACCTCGCGCAGGACCAGCAGGGTCCAGGCGTCGCCCAGGATGTCGGCGGTGCGGGCGATCGAGCAGGGCCAGTTGCCGAACGAGGTCCGTCTCATGGCCCCACTGTAGGCGGCTTGTCGCGGCTGGTCTCATGATGAGATCGACCCGGTCCGGAGGGCTATTCGCGGATCCCGGCGAGGTCCGCCGGGCGGCGGCGCAGGGCGAGGGCGGCGGGGGCCGTCGCGCAGACCACGGCCAGGAGGGCGCAGGCGAGCGCCGTCGTGCCGAGGGCCTGCCACGGGAGGGTGACGGAGGGCCGCACCGACAGCAGAGCGAGGGCGCCCCACATCCCGGCCAGGTTGACGCCGGTGACCAGCAGGCCGAGGAGCGCTCCGGCCGCGACGGCCGTCAGGGCCTCGGCCGCGGTCAGCCGCAGCACCTGCCACCGGGTGGCTCCTGCCATGCGCAGCACGGCCAGGTCGCGGACCCGGTCGGCGGCCGCCATGACCGTGGTGTTGGCCACGGAGATGCCCGTGTAGAGCAGGGCGATGCCGAGGACCAGGAGGAGGCCGAGGCGGGTGGTGCGGTTGGTTTCGGGGTGGGTGGCCCGGATCCACGCGTCCCGGGTGAGGACCTCGCCGCCTCCCGCGCCGATCGCCTCGCGCAGGGCGGTGGCCACGGGGCCCGGGGCCGTGCCCTTCTCGAGGGCCACGTCCACGCGGTCGATTCCGGCTCCCGGGGCGTTGCGCGGGGTGACGTAGACGCCGTTGCCGCCGGTGCCGGTGGGCATCACCGCGGCGATGCGGAGGGTGCGCGGTGTCCCGTCGCCGAGCCACACCCGGACCCGGTCGCCCACCCGGTGCCGCTGCCACTCCTCGTTGACGACGATCGAGCCGTTGTCGAGGTCGCCCAGCCTGCCGACGGTGAGCGGCAGGTGGGTGGTGGCGGCCAGGTCGCCGGGGGTCGCGGCGCGGGCCTCGGAGCGGATCAGGGCCACGCCGTCCTCCAGGACGTGCACGGCCGTCGACGACGTCGGTGAGATCCGCGCGCCCGGTACCGCGCCCAGCCGGTGCAGGGTGGCGGTGTCGAAGGCCGTTCCGGCGGCCGGGGTGAGCACGAAGGCGGCGGTGGTGCGCTCGCTCGTCTCGGTGGTCTTCGCGTGGTTCAGGGTCGCGGTGGCGCCGAGGAGTGAACCGGCGAGCGCGACCGTGACGAGGACGGGGGCCGCGAGTGCGGCGGTGCGGCGTACTCCGGTGGCCGTGTTCTCGCGGACCAACATGCCCACGGCCGACGGGAAGCAGGTCAGCAGGCGGGTCAGGGGCCGCAGTACGAGGGGCGCGAGCAGGGCGGTCGCGGTGATCAGCAGCATGGGGCGGCTGATGTACGTCTTGCGGTGGAGCAGGTCGGAGGGGTCCGTGGTGAGGGACAGGGCCAGGGGCACGGCGGCGGCGAGCAGGAGGGCCGCGCCGCAGAGCAGGCGTCCCCGGGTCAGGGGCCCCCTGTCGGCCGCCGCCTCGCGCAGGGCCTCGGTGGGGGCGGTGCGGCCGGCCCGCCAGGAGGCCGCGGTCGCTCCGCACAGGGCGACGAGCAGGCCCGTCCAGAAGGCCGCGTGGTACGGCCAGGTGTGCTCGCCGATGGTGAACCAGGCCGGGGCGAGACCCTCCTCGGCCACGCGGGCGGCCAGCAACGGCGCCCCGTGGGAGCCGAGCACACAGCCGGCGGCGGAGGCGAGGGTGCCGACGGCGAGGGCCTCGGCGAGGACGCTCCGGCGGATCTGGGCCGGGGTCGCCCCGGCGGTGCGCAGCAGGGCGAACTCCCTGCGGCGCTGGGCGACCGCGAAGGCGAAGGTCGACGCCACGACGAAGACCGACACGAAGGCGGTGACGCCACCGGCGGTGCCGAACAGGGCGTTCATCGCGGTGAGCGCCTCACCGTCCCGGCCGGGGTCTGCGTCGGCGAGGCGGCGGGTGTCGCCGGTGAGCACCTGGGCGCCGCCGCCCACCGCCTTCCGTACGGACGCCGGGTCGGCCCGCACGACGAACTGGGCGACCGACGGGGCCAGTCGGGCCGCGCGGGCGTCGGTGAAGAACACGGCGTTCTCGAAACCGCGCGGGGTGAGCGTGCCGACGACGCGCACCGAGCCTTGGCCGGTACGCACCTTCTGGCCCGGGCGCGCCCAGTCGCCGGTGACGACGGCCTCGTCGGACGCGCGGGGTGCCCGGCCGGTGGCGAGCTCGTAGGGGGCGAACGCGGCGGTGGACCAGGGGTGCCCGACCAGGTCCGCGGGGCCGCCCTGCGCCCGGACGGGGAACGAGCGGTCCTCGATGACCGGGCCCAGCGTCCGCAGCCGGGCGACGGTCGCGGCCGGTACGGGACGCGGGTGGGCCAGCGGGGACTCGCGGGCGCCGACCGGGGTCGGTACGCGCAGGGTGTCCTGGCCCTTGACCACGACCGGCGCGGCGGCGAAGCGTTCGGGGCCGCGCTCCGGGGCGTCGGCCGTCGAGGCCAGGGCCAGGCCCATCACGGTGAGCAGTGCCACGCCCAGACAGAGCGCGACGAAGCTGCCGGTGAAGCCGGCCCAGCGGATGCGCAGCGTGCGCAGGGTGACGCTCAGCACGGCACGGCCTCCAGACGGGTCATGCGCGTGGCGATGGTGTCGGCGCCGGCGCCGGTCAACTCCCCGCTCACCCGGCCGTCGACGAGGAAGACCACACGGTCGGCGTACGCCGCGGCCACCGGGTCGTGCGTGACCATGACGACCGTCTGGCCGTCGCGGTCGACCATGCCGCGCAGCAGCCCGAGCACCTCGCGGCCGGTCCGGGTGTCCAGGGCGCCGGTCGGTTCGTCGCCGAACAGCACGTCGGGCCGGGTGATCAACGCACGGGCCAGGGCGACGCGTTGCTGCTGGCCGCCGGAGAGTTCGGACGGTCTGTGCCGGGCCCGGTCGGCGAGGCCGACCTGTCCGAGCGCCTGGCGCACCCGGGCGGAGGGGACGCGGCGGCCGGCCAGGCGCAGGGGCAGCGCCACGTTCTGCTCGGCGGTCAGCGAGGGCAGCAGGTTGAACGCCTGGAAGACGAAGCCGACGCGCTCGCGCCGCAGCAGGGTCAGCCGCCGCTCGCCGAGCCCGGTCAGTTCGGTGCCGCCCACGGTGACCGACCCGGAGGTGGGCCGGTCCAGGCCGGCCGCGCACTGGAGCAGGGTCGACTTGCCGGAGCCGGAGGGGCCCATGACGGCGGTGAAGGTCCCGGTGGGGAACGTGAGCGATACGTCGTCGAGTGCCCTCACGCGTCCGTAGGTCCTGGTGACCGAGTCCAACTGGACGGCGTCGTGTGTCATGGGTCCCCCCGGTGTCTGGTTCGGTGTCGCCCCAACGAAACCGCTCGGGGGCGGGCCGGCGCAGTGCGGCGGGGCCTAGACCTGGGGTAGGGCCAGGCATACCCCAGGGCCTCGGTCTGCGCCCATGGCCGGGGCCCCGGGCGGCTTCTACGGTGATCCCCATGCACCCTCGCAACGTGTGGCAGGCCCTGTCCCGCCCCGGCTACCTGCTGTCGGCGTGGCCGTGGCGGTCGGCGTGTTACCTGCTCACCGGCGCGGTCACCGGTGCCGTCGTGCTCGTCGGGATCGTGCTCTCGGCGGCGGCCGGCGGGGTGCTCGCGCTCGCGCTGGTGGGGCTGCCGGTGCTGCTCGGGACGGCGCTGGCGGGCATTCCGGTGGCGGCACTGGAGCGGTTCCGGCTGCGGCTGGTCGACACGGAGCCGGCGTCGGATCCGCACCGGCCGCCCGGGGAGCCGGGGCTGCGGGCCTGGTTGTCGACGCGGCTGCGGGAGCGGGCCACCTGGCGGGAGCTGGGTCATGCCCTGCTGTTCGCGGGGCTGTTGTGGCCGGTCGACGCCCTCGCGTTCGCCGTCTTCCTGCTGGGGCCGCTCTCCGTGGTGGCGACTCCGCTGCTCCTGGCCGTCCTCGGCGAGGCGAAGGTCCTCAAGGTGTGGCTGGTCACGACCTGGCCGGCTGCCGTGGGGTTCGCCGTCCTGGGGCTGGTCCTGCTCGTCCTCGGTGCCTACCTGCTGGGCGTGCTGGCCGGGGCCCGGGCCGGGCTGGCCCGGCTGCTGGTCGCGCCGCGGGAGGCCGACCTGGGGGCCAGGGTGGTCGAACTGGCCCGGTCGCGGGTGCGGTTGGTGGACGCCTTCGAGGCGGAGCGGCGGCGTATCGAACGCGATCTGCACGACGGGGCGCAGCAGCGGCTCGTCGCCCTGACGATGACGCTCGGGCTGGCCCGTCTCGACGCCCCGCCCGGCCCGCTCGCCGACCAGCTCGCCAAGGCGCACCAGGAGGCGGGTACGGCCCTCGCGGAACTGCGCGAGCTCATCCACGGCATCCACCCCAAGGTCCTCGCCGACTACGGCCTCGAAGCCGCCGTGGCCGACGCCGCGGACCGTTCGGCCGTGCCCGTGGACGTCGACCTGGAGCTGCCCGGCCGGCTCTCCCCGGCGGTCGAGGCCGCCGCGTACTTCGTGGTGTGCGAGGCGCTCGCCAACGTGGGCCGGCACAGCGGCGCGAGCCGTGCCGAGGTGAGCGGCGGGCACCGGGACGGGCGGCTGCTGCTGCGGATACGCGACGACGGGTGCGGTGGCGCACGGGCCGGGCAGGGCAGCGGACTGACCGGACTCGCGGACCGGGTGTCGGTGCTCGATGGCAGACTCTCCCTGTCCAGTCCGCCCGGCGGACCGACCCTGCTGTGTGTGGAGATCCCTTGTGACCCTGCGAGTTGAGCGGCCGCTGCGGGTCGTCCTGGCGGAGGACAGCGTCCTGCTGCGGGACGGGCTGGTCGGGCTGCTCGGGCGCTGCGGGCACGAGGTCGTCGCGGCCGTGGGGGATGCCGAGGCCCTGGTCGCGGCTGTCGGGGAGCACGACCCGGACGTGGTCGTCACGGACGTGCGCATGCCGCCCGGCTTCCAGGACGAGGGCCTGGCCGCGGCCGTGCGGCTGCGCGGGGAGCGGCCCACGCTGCCCGTGCTGGTCCTCAGCCAGTACGTGCAGCGCCGGTACGCCGCCGAGCTGCTCGACTCCGGCGACGGCACGGGCGTCGGCTATCTGCTCAAGGACCGCGTCGGCCAGGTCGAGGAGTTCGTCGAGGCGCTCGGCAAGGTGGCGGACGGCGGCACGGTCGTCGACCCCGAGGTCGTACGGCAGTTGCTGCGCCGCCGCCGCGATCCGCTGGAGCGGCTCACCCCGCGCGAGCGTGAGGTGCTGGCGCTGATCGCCGAGGGCAGGTCCAACGGCGCGATCGCACGCGAACTCGTCGTCTCCGAGGCGGCCGTGGGCAAACACGTGTCCGGCATCCTCACCAAGCTGGACCTGCCGCCGGCGGACGCGACCCACCGCCGGGTGCTGGCCGTGCTGGCGTACCTGCGGGCTTGAGGACGCGCCCAAGGCCGTTGGGCCGTCGACGCGTTGTGTAAAAACCAGCGAGTTGGTTTCATTGCGTCGCCATCAGAGCCCTGCAGGGGAGCCACGGGTGACCAAACAGGACCGGGCCGTCCGGACCCGTCTCGCGCTGATCCGGTCGGCGGCCGAACAGTTCGAGGCCCGCGGATACGTCCGGGCCAGCCTGGCGGAGATCAGCGCGGGAGCCGGTGTCAGTTCCGGCGCGCTGCACTTCCACTTCGCCAACAAGGCCGCCGTCGCCGAGGCCGTCGAGCATGCGGCCGAACAAGCCCTGCGCGAGGCCGCGGCCGGTCATCGCGACGGGGACGGCAGCGCCCTGCAACGCCTCGTGGACGTCACCCACCACGTCGCCCGGCTGCTCTGCGCCGACGTCGTGGTCCGGGCCGGGCTGCGGCTGAACGCCGAGCAGGCTGCCGGGCGGGTGCGGGACCTGCGCCGGGGATGGCGGGAGTGCGTGCAGGGGCTGCTGGCCGAGGCGGAGCACGGGGGTGAACTCGCCGCCGGGGTGACGCCGCAGCGCACCAGCGCGGTCGTCCTGGCCGCCACGACCGGCATCGAGGTGCTGGCCCGCGAGGACGACGGCTGGCTCGCCCGGCCCTCGCTGACCGACCTGTGGCGGGTGCTGCTGCCGTGCCTGGCGGCGCCGTGCCTGGCCGGGGCGCTGGATCCGGCGGGGAGTGAAGCGGTGCGGGGTGAACCCGCGGGGAGCGGATCGGCGGGGAGCGGGCCGACGGGAAGCGGATCGGCGGGGAGCGGGCCTGCGGGGAGCGGGCCGGCCGGGTCGGGCGTCCAGGCGGAGGCGGGCCGGGTGGGGCTCGCGCTGCGGTAGCCACCCGCCGTCGGCCGACCGTGGGTGAAGTCATGGCCAAAACAAACCGGTTGCCAAGTTTTTCCGGCCTGCGGATCGCACGATGGTCCCCCAGCCTCTGGACCAAGGAGCGATGAGTCATGGCACAGCAGGTCTGCCCCTTCCTGTCGATCGACCCGACCGGTCAGGACCTCTACGGCGAGATCTCCCGGATCCGTGCCCAGGGCCCGGCCGTGGAGGTCGAACTCCCCGGCGGTGTACGGGCGTGGTGGATCACCGGCCTGGAGCTGAACAAACGGCTCCTGGCCGGCCCGGAGACGAGCAAGGACGCCTACCAGCACTGGCCGGCCTGGATCAACGGGGACATCTCCCGCACCTGGCCGCTCGCCATCTGGGTCTCGGTGCGCAACATGGTCACCGCCTACGGCTCCGACCACAGCCGGCTGCGCAAGCCGATGGCCGCCGCCTTCACCAAACGCCGCGTCGACGCGCTGCTGCCGCGCGTCCAGGAGATCGTCGACCGGGCGCTAGACGCCCTGGAGTCCCTCCCCGAGGGCGAAGTCGTCGATCTGCGGGCGGCGTTCGCGGCGCCCGTCCCGCACGAGGTGGTGTGCGAGCTCTTCGGCGTACCGCCCGGCGAGGACGGGCCGCGCGCGGCCCTCTACCGCATCATCAGCCGCTTCTTCGACACGGCGATCTCCCTGGAGGACGCCCAGGCCAACGCCGTCGACCTCTACGGCACGCTGACCGCGTTCCTCCGGTACAAGCGCGAGCACCCGGCCGACGACCTGACGACGGCGCTCATCGCCGCGCACGACGAAGGCAGCATCGGTGAACAGGAGTTGATGGACAACCTGATCCTGCTGCTCACCGCCGGGTTCGAGACGACCGTCAACCTCATCGACAACACCGTGCACAGCCTGCTCGCCCACCCCGACCAGCTCGACCTCGTCCGCTCCGGGCGGGCGACCTGGGAGGACGCCCTGGAGGAGTCGCTGCGCTTCGAGGCGCCGGGCGCCATGTCGGGTCTGCGCTACGCCGTCGAGGACATCGAGATCGAGCCGGGCCTGACCATCCCGAAGGGCGACCCGCTCGTGGTCTCCTTCGCGGGCGCCGGGCGCGACCCCGAGCGGCACGGGCCGGACGCCGAACGCTTCGATGTCACACGTGTCACCAGCCGCGACCACGTGTCCTTCGGCCACGGCGTGCACCACTGCCTGGGCCGGCCCCTGGCCATGACCGAGGCCACCGTGGCTCTGACGTCGCTGTTCGCACGCTTCCCGCGGCTGGCCCTGGCCGATCCGTCGCGTCCGCCGAAGCGGCTGCGGTCCATCATCTCCACCGGCCACGAGGAGCTGCCGGTGCTGCTGCACGGCCGGGATCCGGGCGGCGGCCCGCGCCCGGAGGAGGCGGAGAGGACGGAGACGGAGGCGGGGGAAGCGGAGGCGGAGAGGACGGAGACGGAGGCGGGGGAAGCGGAGGCGGAGAGGACGGAGACGGAGGCGGGGGAAGCGGAGGCGGAGGTGGCGGAGGCTTAGGCGGTCAGGAGACTTTCCGGCCCTGGAGGAACGCGCGGTACCAGGGCGCCGCGCGGCGGAACGCGGCAGCGAACCCCTCGCCGGGCGAGCAGTCGAAGTCCTTCCAGAACGCGTCGTCCACGAACCAGTGGTCGACCGTGAGCATGCCGAGGTGATGGAGGGCGAGGGGTGACCCGGCGGCCCGGTCCAGGGCGGTGACGACGTCCACGGGCGCCCCGCCGCCGGGCTCCTCCACCTCCCGTCCCACGGACGCCAGCAGGTCGGGGACCGCCACCGGCTCGGGATGGTTGACATGGTGCACGCCGCCGCCGGACGCCAGGGAGAGCGCGGCGGCCACCACCGCACGGCCCAGGGTGTCGACGTCGATCATCGACTGCAGCGCCGCGCAGTCGGTCAGGGTGGTGGCCGACAGTTCCTTCATCAACCACACCAGGCCGGGGATCACCCAGCGATCGCCCTCGCCGTACACGAGGTGCGGGCGCAGCACCAGGCCGCCCGCGTCGAGGACGTACCGCTCGGCGGCGGCCCGGGTGCGGCTGGTGGGCGACGCGGGCGCGACCGGCACCTCCCCGGGGCCCACACCGCGGAAGGGGCCCCGGCCGTGGACGGCGGCCGTGCTGACGTACACGATCCGGCGCACTCCGGCGCGTACGGCCTCCTCGACCAGGGCACGGGTGCCGTGGTCGTTGACGGCCTCGGCGGTCTCGGCGTCGCCGCCGATCCGCGTGGCGCAGTGCACCAGGACATCGGTGTCGGCGCAGACGCCGCGCAGGGAGGGCGGGGCGCAGAGGTCGCCGTGGACGTACTCGGGGCCGTGCGGTGCGTGCCGGGTCAACAGGCGTACGTGGGCGCCCGGTTGACGCTGCGCCGTGGCGGCGACCCGGCTGCCGACGAAGCCGCTCGCGCCCGTGATCAGAATCTTGACCGTCACGACAGGGACCGTACCCGCGTCGGCCGGGCGGCGGTCAGGGCGGCGGTGAAGACGGACTCGCCGTCCTGCCGCCCCGACACTCGTACGGTCACCTCCCCGGGGCGCTCGTCGAGGATCTCGGTCTCGATCCGGCAGGGGCTGTGCAGTTCGGCGTACCGGGCGAAACCGGCCGTCATCGTGATCGGCAGGAAGGGGTGCAGGCCGGACGCGGCGGTCGCGGCCTGGCGGGCTGCCTCGAACAGGACCATGCCGGGGACGTGGTCGTTGGGCCGTGCGAAGAGCACCGGGTGGCCGGTGTCGACGCGCAGGTGCCAGACGCCGGGGCGGTCCGCGGGTGCGAGGACGACGTCCTCGGCGCGGGCCCGTCCCGCGGTCTGCGGGGATATGCCGGGCAGCAGTGGCACCGGGGTGTCGGGGGCGTTCAACCTGTCCGCCCGCAGGCGGCGGTAGGCGCGCGGGGAGGTGCAGCCGGTGCTGCCGGTGCCGCGGGCGACGAGCCGCCCCGCGCGGCGGAACTCCATCGTGGTGCGCATGCTGTGCAGCCCGCGGCCGCGGCGGCGCACCTCGGAGCACACGACGTCGAACTCGACCGGCTCGGCGGCGTCCGCCAGCAGGAGCGCGGACGGGTCGACGTGGACCGTCAGGTCCCACATGACGAAGTGCGTGTCGGCCGGGGCGCCGAACTCGGCGTGCGCCAGCACCATGGAGGCCTGCCGCAACGTTTCGCCCACGACCATCGGGTCCTGGTGGCGGCCGTCCACGGGGCCGAAGAAGGGATGGGCGGCCGGCCAGTGCGCGGTGAAGCGGAAACGGGTGCCGGAGATTCGGACCCACCGGGCGGGGAAGACGTCCGTCTCGGTGGTGCGATGGGCGAGTTCCTTGGTGACGGTGGTGTGGGAGTGGTGCTGCGGGGCTTCGGCGGGCGAGGCGGCTTCGGCAGTGGCGGTGGTCGGCGGGGTGGGTTCCCCGGTGGTGGGACGTGGTGGTGCAGCGTCTGGGGGCACGGTGGTGTGTGGCGAATTCTCGACGGTCGTAGCGGTTCCGTTTGCCGGACGGCCCCCGTGTCCGGTCTGATCGTCCGTGAGTGCGCTTAAAGGCCCTGTCTGCGGCATGAGAACCCCCCGGATCGGCTGCCTGGTCGCGATCGACGCCTGACTAAGATACGGACGAGCCGGTTTTTTTCAAAGGGTCAGCCAAGCCGCTGGGACTGGCCCTCGCGCCCTCGCCACACAGCGACTTCACAGGGATCGACGGAGATCAGGAGGCACCCGATGGCGCGACAGGAGCGCGCGATCCGCACCCGGCGGACCATCCTGGAGGCGGCGGCGGCCGTCTTCGACGAACGCGGCTACACCTCGGCGACCATCGGCGAGATCCTGGACCGGGCAGGCGTCACCAAGGGCGCGCTGTACTTCCACTTCGGCTCCAAGGAGGAGCTGGCGGTGGGGGTGTTCGAGGAGCAGCTCGCGATCACGCTCCCGCCGCAGTCCGTCAAGCTCCAGGAACTCGTCGACTCCGGTCTGGTGATGGCCCGCCGGCTGCGATCCGAACCGCTGGTGCGGGCCAGCGTGGGGCTCGCCCTCGACCAGGGAGCCATGGACCTCGACCGCACCCCGGCCTTCCGGATGTGGATCGACCAGAACAGGCAGGTGCTGGGCGAGGCGAAGACCCGGGGCGAGCTGTTGCAGCACGTCGACGTGCCGGAGACGGCGGAACTGCTGGTCGGCAGCTTCTCCGGAGTGCAGCTGCTGTCCCAGCTGCGCTGCCAGCGGCAGGATCTGGAGCGCCGGGTCGTCGTGCTGTTCGAGAACTTCCTGCCCAGCATCACCGTTCCGGCGGTGCTGGCCCGGCTCGACATCACCGTGGACCGGGCCGAGCGGCTGCTGGCGCAGGCGCAGACGGTTCCGGGCGCGGCGGCGGTGCCGCAGGGGGCCACCGTGCCCTCGGGTGCGTAGCCCGCCACTGCCCTGCGGACCCGGCACGGATTGTCCACAGCTGTGGAGTTGTCCACAGGGTCTGACGCGTTTCGGCCGCCGGTTGTACGGTCGGAACGAGTTGATGTTCGTGCGCGTGCGGGGGAGGCGGTCGGGATGACCAGGGATGGAGCTCAAGGCGAGGGCGGCGCCACGACGAGGGACGGGGCGCCGCGCCGCCTGCCCCGGGTGCGCGGCTTCGCCGCGTGGCCGGCCGAGGGCTCGCCCAAGGACGAGGGCAAGGCCCTGCGCAAGCGGATCCCGCGCAGCGCGCACGCCACGCTCGACCTGGAGGCGTCCCGGCCCGACGCGGTGAGCGCCGTCGAGGAGTCGGGCCGCGGACGGCTGCCCGAGCTGACCCCGATCCGGGTCGGCCGCATGGCCGCCAACCCGTTCGCCTTCCTGCGCGGCTCGGCGGGCCTCATGGCCTACGACCTGGCGCGCACGCCCATGACCAGGATCCGGGTCCAGCTCTGCGGCGACGCCCACGCGGGCAATTTCGGCCTGTACGGGGACGCGCGCGGCGGCCTGGTCATCGACCTGAACGACTTCGACGAAACGGTGTTCGGCCCCTGGGAGTGGGACCTCAAGCGTCTCGCGGCCTCCCTGGTGCTCGCGGGCCGGGTGACCGGCGCCGACGAGGACCAGTGCCGCAAGGCGGCGTACGACGCGGCGGGCGCGTACCGCAGGACCATGCGGCTCCTGGCCAAGCTCCCGGTGCTGGACGCGTGGAACGCCATCGCGGACGAGGAGCTCGTCTCCCACACGGACGCCCATGATCTGCTCGGCACGCTGGAGCGCGTCTCCGAGAAGGCCCGCCACAACACCAGCGGCCGCTTCGCGGCCAAGTCGACCGAGGCCACCGAGGACGGCGGACGCCGGTTCGTCGACGCCCCGCCGGTCCTGCGGCGCGTTCCGGACGCTGAGGCAGCCGCGGTGGCCGCGTCCCTGGAGGAGTACGTCGGCACCCTCCAGGAGGACCGCCTGCCGCTCCTCGCCCGGCACGCGGTGCACGACGTGGCCTTCCGCGTCGTCGGCACCGGAAGTGTCGGCACCCGCTCCTACGTCGTGCTGCTCCTGGACCACCGGGGAGAGCCGCTGGTGCTCCAGGTGAAGGAGGCGCGGGCGTCCGCCCTGGTGCCGCATCTGGTGACGGCCGGTTTCGATGCGCCGAAGGCCGGTCACGAGGGCCGTCGGGTCGTGCTGGGCCAGAAACGGATGCAGGTCGTCAGCGACAACCTGCTGGGCTGGACGACGGTCGACGGACTCCCCTTCCAGGTCCGCCAGTTCCGCAACCGCAAGGGCAGCGTCGACCCGGCCGCCCTGGCCGCCGACCAGATGGACGACTACGGCCGCATGACCGGTGCGCTCCTGGCCCGCGCGCACGCCCACAGCGCCGATCCACGGCTCATCGCCGGGTACTGCGGGAAGAACGAGGAGCTGGACGAGGCGATGGCGGACTTCGCCGTGGCCTACGCGGACCGGACCGAGGCGGATCACGCGGAGCTGCTGGTGGGGGTGCGGGCGGGGAAGGTCGCGGCGGAGATGGGGGTGTAGGGCAGGCCGGCCCGGGACCACGTGCGCTGCCCGGGGCCGCCTGCGCTGCTGGGGCCCACGTGCGCCGCCTGGGCCGGCCGTACCTGTGCCGTCCGGCCGCACCCGTGCCGCCCGGGCCGGTCGGCAGGGCCCCGGTCCTGTCCTCCGGGGCGCGGGTGCCGTCGGTTCGTCACCTAGGCTGGTCGGGTGACGACCCCGGAAGCTGAGCAGGACGGCGACGACGCCGCACGGCCCGAGGCGCGGCTGGAGCGGGCCGTGCGGGCCGCCGAGCAGGCGTTGATCGAGTACGAGATCGCGGTGGAGACCTTCCGCGTCGAGGTCGAGAACTTCTCCCGGCTGCACGAACAGAAACTCGGCCCGCTCTACGCCCGGCTCGAGGAGCTGGACGCCCGCATCCTGGAGGCCAGAGCGGCCCGCAGCGGTGACCCCGCGGACCGGCAGCGGGCGGACGAGGCCCGGGCCCGGCTCGCCCCCATCCCGGGCGTGGAGGAACTGCTGCACGGCTGGATGGACGGCGACGGCCTGTTCCCGGAGGCCTCCGCGATGCTCACCGACCAGCCGGTGCGGCCCCCGCAGCGGGTCCGTCCCAGCGAGGAGGCCCGCAAGCTCTATCGCGACCTCGCCCGCAAGGCCCACCCGGACCTGGCGCAGGAGGAGAAGGAGCGCCGGCGGCGCGAGGAGTTCATCACGCGCGTCAACGCCGCCTACGCCCGGGGCGACGAGGCGGAGCTGCGTGAGCTCGCCGCGGAGTGGGCCAAGGGGCCCGAGCTGAAGCGGGGCCCGAGCCGCGCCGAGGAGCTCTACGCCCGCCTCGAATGGCTCGCCCAGCGCAAGGAGCTACTCGGCCTGCTCGCCAGGGAACTGGAGGACAGCGCCATCGGCCACATGCTCCAGCTCGCCCCGGACGACCCGGACCGGCTCCTCGACGAGATCGGGCAGGGTCTGCTCGCCCAGGTCTCCGAACGGGAGACGGAGCTGACCGCGCTGCTCGGCGAGGGAGAGGGCCAGGGTCAGGGCGACGGCGGGGGACAGGGCTGAGCCGCGCCCGGGCCGGTGCTCCGGCCGGTTCGGGTAGCGTCGGACGCATGAGTTTTGGAGCTGGTGTGCCCACGGTCGCGGTCGCGGACCTCAAGGACGGTGACTTCCTGCTGGACGTCCGGGAGGACGACGAGTGGAAGGCCGGTCACGCCGAAGGGGCGCTGCACATCCCCATCAGCGAGTTCGTCGCCCGGTACGGCGAGCTGACCGAGGCCGCCCCGCAGGACGGCCGGGTTCATGTGATCTGCCGTTCCGGCGGCCGGTCCGCCCAGGTCACGATGTACCTGGCCCAGCAGGGCGTCGACGCCGTGAACGTCGACGGCGGCATGCAGGTCTGGGAGGCGGCGGGCCGTCCCGTGGTGACGGACGAGGGGCAGCAGGGGTTCGTCCTCTAGCGTCCCGGTACCGGTCCCAGCCCCGGTCCCGGTCCCGGTACCAGCCCTCAGCCGGCATCCGGCCGTCTAAGAGCACCCCCGGTCCCCGGCCCGCGCGATCAGGCCAGTGGGTGGGCCGCCAGCAGGTCGCCCAGGGCCTCTTCGTGGGCCGCGGCCGGGCCGAGTGACAGTTCCAGGTGCTTGGCCCAGGCGTGGTAGCGGTGCAGGGGGTAGTCGACGTCGGCGCCGAACCCGCCGTGCAGGTGCTGTGCGGTCTGCACGACCCGGCGTACGCCCTCCGCCGCCCAGATCTTGGCGACGGCCACGTCCCCGGCGGCGGGCAGCGGGCCCGGTGCCCCGGAGGCGATCCGCCACGCGGCCTGCCACAGCGTGGCCTCCATCGCGCGCAGGTCGATGTAGCGGTCGGCGGCCTGCACGGCGACGGCCTGGAAGGTCGCGATCGGGAACCCGAACTGCTCCCGCTCGGCCGTGTACTCCCCGGTCATCCGCAGCACGCGCTCCCCCAGTCCGAGCGCCAGCGCACACGTCCCGGTGGCCAGCAGGTCCCGCAGCCACTCCCATGCCCCGTCGGTGTCGATGACGTCCCGGGCGGCCAGCCGTGCCGACTCCAGCCGCAGCTCCCCGAGGCGCTCGCCGCTGGTGGAGAACTGCTCCGCGAGGACGGCGCCCTCGTGCCCGCGCGGCACCAGGGCGAGCACGGTCCGGCCGGTCTCGGTGTGCGCGGGGACGAGGGTGACGTCGGCGTCGTAGGCCCAGGGCACGGCCGTCTGCACCCCGTCCAGCACCCAGGTCCCGCCGTCCTGCCGGGCGGTCACGGCCTGTTCGGCCGGGTCGTGGCCGGTGCGGCCGTGCGCGGCGACGGTCAGGACGATCTCGCCCCGGCCGGCCCGGGCGAGCAGGTCCGCCTTCGCCTCTTCACCGCCGTGGGCCTGGATGGCCGCCGCTGCCGCGCAGCTCTCCAGCAGGGGCACCCTGGCCAGGACCTTCGCCGACTCCCGCAGCACCAGGCAGAGCGCGACCGCGTCCAGACCGGCACCGCCGTACCGGGCGTCGAGCAGCAGGCTCAGCAGGTCCGCGTCGGCGAGCCTGGCCCACAGGGCGCGGTCGCAGGTCTCGGCGACGGCGCCCGGGGTCATGGCCGGGCTGGGCACGGCGTCCGGTGCGACGCCGGCGAACACGCCCTTCGCCGCCTCGGCCGCCGCCTGCTGCTCCTCGCTGAAGGTGAAGTCCACGGTGCCTGTCCTTCCGGCGGATCCCGTTGAGCTGACGGGGCGTCAAGATAGAACAGGTTCTAGAAGAAGGGAATGGGTGTACGGGCGGGCGCCGTAGGGTGTCACTCCTGCGGACGACCGGCCGGCGCGCCCTGTGGATAACCTGCGTGGGTCCCCTGTGGACCAGGGGGACCCCGGTTCTCGGACGGTCGCGCTCGCCGTACGGTCGGCCTCCGTGGTGTGGCGACGGCCACGGCGGGACCTTGCGGGACCTGCGGACAGGGGCTGTGCCCGGGTGGGTGTCCTGAGTACCGTGCCCGTGCCGACGCCGCGCAGACCGCGCGGGCGGTACGACGCCCTCACGGCCGGGCGGACGAAACGAGGGACCGGGATCGTGGAACGGGGCGGAATGGACGCGTACGACGAGGGCTCGAACGCCCGGCACGGCCCGGACGCGCCTCGCCGCCCGGCCCCGCCCGCGCAGCGGGGCCCCGCCCCGGCGGACTCGGCCGAGCCGGTCGCGGCTCCCGGGCCTGAGCCTGAGCCGGTCGCGCCCCCCGGGCCTGAGCCTGAGCCGGTCGCGCCCCCCGGGCCTGAGCCCGGGCCGGACGTGCACCCCGGGCCTGAGCCCGGGCCGGTCGCGCACCCCGGGCCTGAGCCCGAGCCGGACGTGCACCCCGGGCCTGAGCCCGAGCCGGTCACGTCACTCGCGCCTCCCCAGCCGGTCGCGTCACTCGCGCCGTCCGAGCCGTACCCGTCCGGTGAACCCCGTATCGGCATCGCCGCGCTCTCCCCCCGCTATCAGGTCGGGGTCGCCCTGGCGCTCGCGGTCGTCGCCATCGGCGTGTGCGTGCACATCGGCATGACGTTCCTGCACATCGCTCCGGCGAACACGGTCACCCGGGCGCACGGCGAGGCCGTGGACGACTGGATCTATCCGGAGTTCGAGCAGAACTGGAAGCTGTTCGCGCCGAACCCGCTCCAGCAGAACATCTCGATCCAGGTCCGTGCCGGGGTCCGCGGGCCGGACGGCATGACGCTGACCACCGGCTGGTACGACCTGTCGGCCGAGGACGGCCGGGCCATCGACGGCAACCTGCTGCCCAGCCACACCCAGCAGAACGAGCTGCGCCGCGCCTGGGACTTCTTCGTCGCCACGCACGACAGCGAGAACCGCCCGGTGGGCCTGCGCGGCTCGCTCTCGGAGTCGTATCTGCGCCGGATCATGGTGCTGCGCCTCGACCGCGACGACGCGGTGCGGGCCGCGACCGGGAGTTCCGGGGTGATCGAGCGGGTGCAGGTGCGCTCCCGGACCAGCAACGTGCCGCCGCCCGAGTGGAGCCGGGAGAAGGTCTCCACGACACCGTCCTACCGGGAGCTGCCGTGGTGGAGGGTCCCGCAGGACGAGGCCCGGGGAGGCGTGCGGTGAACCGGTTCTCGCTGGCCGTCTCGGGCGGTATCGCCCGCGTCACCGAGGCGGCCCTCGGCCCCTACCAGACGGCCGTCATCCGCATCGGCTTCAGCGCCACCTGGCTGCTGTTCCTGCTCCGCGAGCTCCCCCACCGCCACGAGCTCTACGGGCCCGACGGCCCCTGGAGCTGGGATGCCGCCCAGCAGCTGGTCGGGTCCAACGGCTCGTTCACCGTCCTGATGTGGTCGGACGGCCGGGTCTGGTTCGAGATCGTCTACGCGCTGGCGGTCCTCTCCGCCGCCCTGCTGATGCTGGGCTGGCGCACCCGCACCATGTCGGTGCTGTTCATGGTCGGCGTGCTGTCGCTGCAGAACCGCAGTGTCTTCATGGGCGACGGCGGCGACAACGTGCTGCACCTGATGTCGATCTACCTGGTGTTCACGCGGTGCGCCCAGGTGTGGTCGCTGGACGCCCGGCGGGCCGTGCGGCACAGGGCGGCACGCGCGCGGGGCGAGCGGGTCGCGGACCGGACCGGCCCCGCCCTGTGGGGCGTGCTCGGGTTCGTGCTGGTCGCGGTCACCCTGGTCGGCCGGATGCAGGGCGACTGGCTGATACCGGCGCTGCTGTGGACGGTGTGGGTCGTGCAGGCCCTGTGGTGGCTGGTCGGGCGGCGGGCCGGGACCGGTGAGCCGCGGATCATGCTGGACGTGATCGCCGACGTCGTGCACAACGGCGCCCTGCTCGTGATCATGGCCGAGGCGTGTCTGATCTACGCGACGGCCGGCTGGTACAAGATCCAGGGATCGCGCTGGCAGGACGGCACCGCGGTCTACTACCCGCTCCACCTGGAGTACTTCTCGCCCTGGCCGGCCCTCGCCGATCTGCTGTCGGCCAGCGGCACGATGGTGATGCTGGTGACCTACGGGACGGTCCTCGTGCAGGTCGCCTTCCCGTTCACCCTGTTCAACCGGCGGGTGAAGAACGTCCTGCTGGCGGTGATGATGACCGAGCACGCCGTGATCGCCGTGGTCCTGGGACTGCCGTTCTTCTCGCTGGCGATGATCGCGGCGGACGCGGTGTTCCTGCCGACGGGCTTCCTGCGCCGCCTGGGCGACCTGGCGGCACGCGCGCGTGACCGGCTCCGGTGCGGGGGCGGACGTACGCCCCTGCCCGGGCAGCGCACCCGGGGGAGTTCCGAGGCCACGCACGTAGGCTTCGGGGCATGACCGACCCCGTGACCGTCTGGCACCGGCTCGCCGGCGACACCGTCCTGCTCGACGGGTTCCACGCGCTCAAGCACGCGCTGCGCTTCGGCGCCGAGGTGCCGGTGGCGGTCACCGCCGACCGGGCGGCCGCCCTCGCCCTCGCCGACGAGCTGGCCCCGGACGTACGGGACGCGCTGGCCGGGCTGCTGACGCAGGTGCCGCACGCGACGTACGCGTCGTTCGTGCCGCGCCCGCACCCCACCGCCGTGGCCGCCCTGGCCGTACGGCCGGCCCGCGCCTCCAACCTGGAGAAGCTGGCGCGCATGCCCCGCACGGCCCCGGTCGTGGTCCTCGACAACCCGCGCAACCTGGGCAACGCGGGGGCGGTGATCCGCCTGGCCGCCGGTTTCGGGGCGACCGGTGTGGTGACGACCGGGACGGTCGACCCCTGGCACCCGACGGTCGTGCGGGGCGGGGCGGGACTGCACTACGCGACGACGGTGGAGCGGCTGGCCGCCGAGGAACTGCCGCCGGGCCCGCTGTTCGCCCTGGACCCGGAGGGCGACGACATCCGGGGCGTCAAGCTCCCGGACGACGCCGTCCTCGCCTTCGGCTCCGAGCGCACCGGTCTGTCCACGGAACTACGCGCGCGTGCGGACCACTTGCTGTCCCTCCCCATGCGCCCCCAGGTCAGCAGCTACAACTTGGCGACCAGCGTGGCGATGACCCTGTACCACTGGAGTTTCGGAGCACCCCTTTAGAAGCGCCCCGTCAGGGGCGCGGGGAACCGCGCGAGCAACCACGACGCATCGGCACCCGCGCGCCGAGGAGAGCCCCCGAGCTCCTGGGCACCCCCGAGCCCCGGCTACGCGTCGCGCCGCACCTCGACCACCCGGAACCGGTTGGCCACGAACGCCCCGTCGCACAGCGCCGCACTGGCCGCCGGATTGCCACCGGACCCGTGGAAGTCGGAGAACGCGGCCGTCTGGTTCACGTACACCCCGCCCGTGAGGTTCAGCGACAGCTGCGCCGCCTCCTCCAGGCAGACCTCCTGCACGGCCTGCTCGACCTCCGGGTCGGTCGTGTACGCCCCGACGGTCATCGCGCCCTTCTCGCGGACGGTCCGCCGCAGCAGCTCCGCCGCGTCCGTGGCCGAGTCGACCGCGACGGCGAAGGACACCGGGCCGAAGCACTCGCTCATGTAGGCGGCCTCGTCGTCCGGCTTGGCCCCGTCCAGCTTCACGATCACCGGCGTGCGGACGACCGCCCCAGGGAAGTCCGGGTTGGTGATCTCGCGGGAGGCCAGGGCGACCTCGCCCAGGCCCGCCGCGGCCTCCAGCCGGGCCTTCACGTCCGGGTTGACGATCGCCCCGAGCAGGGCGTTGGCCCGGGCGTCGTCGCCGAGCAGCCCGTCGACGGACTTGGCGAGGTCCGCGACGACCTCGTCGTAGGACTTGGGGCCCTGGTCCGTGGAGATGCCCTCGCGGGGGACGAGGAGGTTCTGCGGGGTCGTGCACATCTGGCCGCTGTACAGGGACAGCGAGAACGCCAGGTTGGAGAGCATGCCCTTGTAGTCGGACGTGGAGTGGACGACGACGGTGTTGACGCCGGCCTTCTCCGTGTAGACCTGCGCCTGGCGGGCGTTGGCCTCCAGCCAGTCGCCGAACTCGGTCGAGCCCGTGTAGTCGATGATCCGGATCTCGGGGCGCAGCGCGAGGGTCTTGGCGATGCCCTCCCCGGGGCGTTCGGCGGCCAGGGCGACCAGGTTCGGGTCGAAGCCGGCCTCAGCGAGCACCTCGCGTGCGACCTGCACGGTGAGGGCGAGCGGCAGCACCGCGCGCGGGTGGGGCTTGACCAGGACCGCGTTGCCGGTGGCGAGGGAGGCGAACAGGCCCGGGTAGCCGTTCCACGTCGGGAAGGTGTTGCAGCCGATCAGCAGGGCGATGCCGCGCGGGACCGGCGTGAACTGCTTGTTCATGGCCAGCGGGTCGCGCTTGCCCTGGGGCTTGGTCCACTCGGCGTTGTCGGGCGTGCGCACCTGCTCGACGTACGCGTAGGCCACCGCCTCCAGGCCGCGGTCCTGCGCGTGCGGGCCGCCCGCCTGGAACGCCATCATGAACGCCTGGCCGGAGGTGTGCATGACCGCGTGCGCGAACTCGTGCGTCCGGTCGCTGATGCGCTTGAGGATCTCCAGGCAGACCACGGCGCGCTGCTCGGCGCCCGCGTCCCGCCAGGTGCGCTGACCGGCCTTCATGGCGGGCAGCAGCACGTCGAGGTCCGCGTGCGGGTACGTCACGCCCAGGTCGATGCCGTACGGGGACGTCTCGCCGCCCACCCAGTCGTCCGTGCCCGGCTGGCCGAGGTCGAGGCGGGAGCCGAGCAGGGCGTCGAAGGCGGCCTTGCCCGCCGCCGCGTCCAGGCTGCCGTTCTCCCCGTAGGCCTTGGGGTGCTCGGGGTGCGGGGACCAGTAGGCGCGCGTGCGGATCGCTTCCAGCGCCTGGTCGAGGGTGGACCGGTGCCGGGCGATCAGCTCGTGCGCCGAGAGTGCGGCGGTCATGGGTGACCAACTCCTCGTCTCAAGAACTCTTCGTCGAGTTCATGACCTGGGCAGAAACCTGGGCAGGAACACTCGGACAGAGCTAGAGTAACCGAACGATCGGTCGGTTCAAGGGGGTCCGCCGCATCTGTGGAAAACCCCGTGCGGGAGGATCGCGCACATGACAGCACTCGACCTCAGCAGCCCCGTGGCCGTCGTCGGCACCGGCACCATGGGCCAGGGAATCGCCCAGGTCGCGCTGGTCGCGGGCCATCCCGTACGGCTGTACGACACCCTCCCCGGGCGGGCCCGGGAGGCGGCAGACGCGATCGGTGCCCGCCTGGACCGGCTCGTCGAGAAGGAGCGGCTCAGCGACGCCGAGCGGGACGCCGCCCGCGCCCGGTTGCTGCCCGCCGAGGACCTCCCCGAGCTCGCCGACTGCGCCCTCGTCGTCGAAGCCGTCCTGGAGCGGCTGGACGTCAAGCAGGACCTGTTCCGCGCGCTGGAGGGCGTCGTCGCCGACGACTGCCTGCTCGCCACCAACACCTCGTCGCTGTCCGTCACCGCCATCGGCGGCGCCCTGCGCAACCCCGGCCGGTTCGTCGGCCTGCACTTCTTCAACCCCGCGCCGCTGCTGCCGCTGGTCGAGGTCGTCTCCGGCTTCGCCACGGACGTCTCGTCGGCCACGCGCGCGTACGAGACCGCCCGCGCCTGGGGCAAGACGCCCGTCGCCTGCGCGGACACCCCCGGCTTCATCGTCAACCGCATCGCCCGGCCCTTCTACGCCGAGGCCTTCGCGGTCCACGAGGCGCAGGTCGCCGACCCGGCCACCATCGACGCCGTGCTGCGCGAGTCGGGCGGCTTCCGGATGGGCGCCTTCGAGCTGACCGACCTGATCGGCCAGGACGTCAACGAGTCCGTCACGCAGTCGGTCTGGCAGTCCTTCTTCCAGGACGTGCGCTTCACGCCGTCCCTCGCCCAGCGGCGCCTGGTCGAGTCCGGCCGGCTCGGCCGCAAGACGGGCCACGGCTGGTACGACCACGGGCAGGACGCCGAGCGCCCCGAGCCGGACACCGCCGAGAAGCGGCAGCCGCCCGCGTACGTCGTCGCCGAGGGCGACCTGGGCCCGGCGTCCGGCCTGCTCGACCTGATCCGCGAGGCGGGCATCCCGGTCCGTGACGACAGCGACGACGACGACCAGGGGGCGTGCCTGCTCCTCCCGAGCGGCGGCCGGCTCGTCCTCGCCGACGGGCAGACCGCCGTGGAGTACCGGGACTTCGTCTACTTCGACCTCGCCCTGGACTACCGCACGGCCGGCCGCATCGCCCTGTCCGCCTCCCAGGACACCTCCCCGCAGGTCCTCGCCGAGGCCATCGGCCTCTTCCAGGCGCTCGGCAAGCGGGTCAGCGTCATCGGCGACGTCCCCGGCATGATCGTCGCCCGCACGGTCGCGCGCATCATCGACCTCGCGCACGACGCGGTCGCCAAGGGCGTGGCCACCGAGGAGGACATCGACACCGCGATGCGCCTCGGCGTCAACTACCCCCTGGGCCCCTTCGAGTGGAGCCGCCGCCTCGGCCGCACCTGGGCCTACGTGCTCCTGGACGACCTGCACCGCCGCGACCCCTCCGGCCGCTACGCGCCCTCCCTGGCCCTGTACCGCCACGCCCACGCCTCCGACCCGCGGGAGGGCACCACATGACCACCGCCAAGCGCGACACCTACACCCCGGACACGCTGCTGTCCGTCGCGGTCCAGGTGTTCAACGAGCGTGGCTACGACGGCACCTCCATGGAGCACCTCTCCAAGGCGGCCGGTATCTCCAAGTCGTCGATCTACCACCACGTCGCCGGCAAGGAGGAGCTGCTGCGCCGGGCCGTGAGCCGGGCCCTGGACGGCCTCTTCGGGATCCTCGACGAGGAGCACGCGCGCGTGGGGCGCGCCTCGGACCGCCTGGAGTACGTGGTCCGGCGCATGGTCGAGGTGCTCATCGCCGAGCTGCCCTACGTGACGCTGCTGCTGCGCGTGCGCGGCAACACCGACACCGAGCGGTGGGCCCTGGATCGGCGCCGCGACTTCGACCACCGGGTCGCCGACCTGCTCAAGGCGGCCGCCGCGGACGGGGACGTGCGCGCCGACATAGAGGTGCGGCTGGTGACCCGGCTGGTCTTCGGCATGATCAACTCGATCGTCGAGTGGTACCGGCCGGATGGCCGCGGCATGAACGAGCGCGAGGTGGCCGACGCGGTGGTGCGGCTGGCCTTCGGGGGCCTGCGCAAAGCCGCCTGACACGCCCCCGGCCCACTAGCCCTGCGGCTCCAGGTCCTCCTCCTCGAACACCAGCAGCGTGCGTGTGCTGAGCACCTGCGGGATCGCCTGGAGCCGGGTCAGCACCAGCTCGCGCAGCGCCCGGTTGTCGGACACGTGCACCAGCAGCAGCACGTCGAAATCGCCGCCCACCAGGGCGATGTGGGAGGCGCCTGGCAGCTGTCTGAGCTCCTTGCGCACCGTGCGCCAGGAGTTCTGCACGATCTTCAGCGTGATGTACGCGGACGTGCCCTGGCCTGCCCGCTCGTGGTTGACGCGGGCGCCGAAGCCGCGGATGACGCCGTCCTCGACGAGCCGGTTGATGCGGGCGTAGGCGTTGGCGCGCGAGACGTGGACCCGGTCGGCGACGGACCGTATCGAGGCGCGGCCGTCCGCCTGGAGCATGCGCAGGATGTCCTGATCGATGGCGTCCAGGGGCCGCGGCGGCGGAAGCACACCGCTGTCGTCCTGGCTCTCGGCCATTTGTTCAGATGCCACCCGCCCCCGCCTCTCTGCCATGGACGTACTGCGTCCATCACAGGCTGTGGAGAACCGTTTGTCCACAGCCTGAGGCCACCCATAGCCAAATTGTGCCGTCGACCGAACAATCGGTAGGTGAGGCGGGCCACAGCCGACGCGCCTCTTCGAGCCGCTCCCACGAGGAGGTGCCGTCATGACGGTCATGGAGCAGCGGGGCGCGTACAAGCCGACCCCGCCGCCCGCCTGGCAGCCCCGGACGGATCCCGCGCCGCTGCTGCCCGACGCCGAGCCGTACCGCGTCCTCGGCACCGAGGCGGCCGCGAAGGCCGACCCCGAGCTGCTGAGGACGCTGTACGCGCAGCTGGTGAAGGGCCGCCGCTACAACGCGCAGGCCACCGCCCTCACCAAGCAGGGCCGTCTCGCGGTCTACCCCTCCACCACCGGCCAGGAGGCCTGCGAGGTCGCCGCCGCGCTGGTGCTGAAGGAGCAGGACTGGCTCTTCCCGAGCTACCGCGACACCCTCGCCGTGGTGGCCCGCGGCGTGGATCCCGTCGAGGCGCTCACCCTGCTGCGCGGCGACTGGCACACCGGCTACGACCCCTACGAACACCGGGTCGCCCCCCTGTGCACCCCACTCGCCACCCAGCTGCCGCACGCCGTCGGTCTCGCGCACGCCGCTCGCCTCAAGGGCGACGACGTGGTCGCGCTGGCCATGGTCGGCGACGGCGGCACCAGCGAGGGCGACTTCCACGAGGCGCTGAACTTCGCCGCCGTCTGGCAGGCCCCGGTCGTCTTCTTCGTGCAGAACAACGGCTTCGCGATCTCCGTCCCGCTGGCCAAGCAGACCGCGGCCCCGTCGCTGGCCCACAAGGCCGTCGGCTACGGCATGCCGGGCCGCCTGGTCGACGGCAACGACGCAGCCGCCGTGCACGAGGTGCTCTCCGACGCCGTACGCCACGCCCGCGCGGGCGGCGGTCCCACCCTCGTCGAGGCGATCACCTACCGCGTCGACGCCCACACCAACGCCGACGACGCGACCCGCTACCGCGGCGACGCCGAGGTCGAGACCTGGCGCGAGCACGACCCGATCCGGCTGCTGGAGCGCGAGCTGACCGCGCGCGGCCTGCTCGACGAGGCCGGCATCGAGGCCGCCCGCCAGGACGCCGAGACCATGGCGGCGGCCCTGCGCGAGCAGATGAACCAGGACCCGGTCCTGGACCCGATGGACCTGTTCACCCACGTCTACGCCGAGCCCACCGGGCAACTGCGCGAACAGCGGGCCCAGCTGCGGGCCGAGCTGGAGGCCGAGGCCGACACCGAGGGGGGCACACACCGATGACCACCGTCGCCGTCAAGCCGGCCACCATGGCGCAGGCCCTCACGCGCGCGCTGCGCGACGCCATGGCAGCCGACCCCGCCGTGCACGTCATGGGCGAGGACGTCGGCACCCTCGGCGGCGTCTTCCGCGTCACCGACGGCCTCGCCAAGGAGTTCGGCGAGGCCCGCTGCACGGACACCCCGCTGGCCGAGGCCGGCATCCTCGGCACCGCCGTCGGCATGGCGATGTACGGCCTGCGCCCGGTCGTGGAGATGCAGTTCGACGCGTTCGCCTACCCGGCGTTCGAGCAGCTCATCTCGCACGTGGCCCGCACGCGCAACCGCACCCGCGGCAGGATGCCCCTGCCGATCACCATCCGCGTCCCCTACGGCGGCGGCATCGGCGGCGTCGAGCATCACAGCGACTCCTCCGAGGCGTACTACATGGCGACTCCGGGGCTCCATGTGGTCACGCCCGCCACGGTCGCCGACGCTTACGGGCTGCTGCGCGCCGCCATCGCCTCCGACGACCCGGTCGTCGTCCTGGAGCCGAAGCGGCTGTACTGGTCGAAGGACTCCTGGAACCCGGAGGAGCCGACGCCCGTAGAACCGATAGGCCGCGCGGTGGTGCGGCGCCCGGGCCGGAGCGCCACGCTCATCACGTACGGGCCGTCCCTACCCGTCTGCATGGAGGCCGCCGAGGCGGCCCGGGCCGAGGGCTGGGACCTCGAAGTCGTCGACCTGCGCTCCCTGGTGCCGTTCGACGACGAGACGGTGTGCGCCTCGGTGCGGCGGACGGGACGCGCGGTCGTGGTCCACGAGTCGGGTTCCTTCGGGGGCCCGGGCGGGGAGATCGCGGCCCGGGTCACGGAGCGCTGCTTCCACCACCTGGAGGCGCCGGTGCTGCGTGTGGCCGGGTTCGACGTCCCGTACCCGCCGCCGATGCTGGAGCGCCACCACCTGCCCGGTGTGGACCGGATCCTGGACGCCGTGGGGCGCCTGCAGTGGGAGGCCGAGAGCTGATGGCACACGCTTCTGGTATGCACAGCCTGGAGTTCAAGCTGCCCGACCTCGGGGAGGGGCTCACCGAGGCGGAGATCGTACGGTGGCTTGTCGAGGTCGGCGACCTCGTCACCATCGACCAGCCGGTCGTCGAGGTCGAGACGGCCAAGGCGATGGTCGAGGTGCCGTGCCCCTACGGCGGTGTGGTCACGGCCCGCTTCGGCGAGGAGGGCACGGAACTGCCCGTCGGGGCACCGCTGATCACGGTGGCGGTGGGGGAGCGGCCCGCTTCCGCCTCCGGCTCCGGTGACACCGCCTCCGAGGGGTCGGGCAACGTCCTGGTCGGATACGGCACCTCCGAGGCGCCCGCGCGGCGCCGCCGGGTACGGCAGGAGCGGCCGGTGTCCGGCGCGTCCGCGACCGCCGGGCCGTCCGGTGCCGCCGCAGCGCCGGGGCACGCGCGGGCCGCGGGCCCCGCGGCCGCGGTGGCCACGCAGGCGGGCGAGCCCTCGGCGCGGGCGAACGGGCAGGCCACCGGCCTCGGGACGGTCGACGGTCCCGTCCCCGTGATCTCGCCCCTGGTGCGCCGCCTGGCCCGGCAGAACGGCCTGGACCTGCGGGAGCTGACCGGGTCCGGCCCCGACGGGCTGATCCTGCGCGCGGACGTCGAGTACGCCCTGCGCGCATCGGTCCAGGGCGCATCGGCACCGGTGGCCGAGCCGCACCCGCATGTGCCGCAGACACCGAGTCCGGCCCTCGCGTCCCGGTCCTCGGCGCCGGCGGCCCCCGGCGAGATCCGCACCCCGCTCAAGGGCATCCGGGGCGCCGTCGCCGACAAGCTGGCCCGCAGTCGCCGCGAGATCCCGGACGCCACCTGCTGGGTGGACGCCGACGCCACGGAGCTGATGCGGGCGCGCGCGGCCATGAACGCGGCCGGCGGTCCGAAGATCTCTCTCCTGGCCCTGCTGGCCCGGATCTGCACCGCGGCCCTCACCCGCTTCCCCGAGCTCAACTCCACGGTGGACGCGGAGGCCAGGGAGGTCGTCCGGTTCGACCACGTGCACCTGGGCTTCGCGGCGCAGACCGACCGGGGCCTCGTCGTCCCGGTCGTACGGGACGCGCACGCGCGGGACGCCGAGTCGCTGACCGCCGAGTTCGCGCGGCTGACCGAGGCGGGCCGCACGGGGACGCTGACACCGGGCGAACTCACCGGCGGCACCTTCACGTTGAACAACTACGGCGTCTTCGGCGTCGACGGCTCCACCCCGATCATCAACCACCCCGAGGCCGCCATGCTCGGCGTCGGACGCATCGTCCCCAAGCCGTGGGTGCACGAGGGCGAGCTGGCGGTGCGGCAGGTCGTGCAGCTCTCGCTCACCTTCGACCACCGGGTGTGCGACGGGGGCGTGGCGGGCGGCTTCCTGCGGTACGTGGCGGACTGCGTGGAACAACCGGCGGTGCTGCTGCGAACGCTCTAGCCGTCGGCTGCCGTGAGCGACACGGACGTCGTGATTCCCTTTCGGCCCGCGCGCCGGACGCTGTGATTCCTTTCGGCCCGCGCGCCGGACGCTGTGATTCCCTTTCGGCTCGCGCGCCGGACGCCGTGATCGCATCGGTTCCCCCGCGTTCCCTGTGATCGCGGGGGCACGCATACTCGGGGGGTGACCGCCTACGAGCCCCCCGGTGTACCCGGCACCGGCACCGGCCCCTCGCCGGGCGCGGATCCCGCCGGGTACGACGCCGTCGTGCTCGCCGGTGGTGCCTCCCGGCGTCTCGGCGGCACGGACAAGCCCGGTGTGCGCGTGGGCGGCCGGGCCCTGCTCGACCGGGTGCTTGCCGCCTGCGGCGGTGCCCGGAGCACCGTCGTCGTCGCCGCGCCCCGGCCGACCGCACGGCCCGTGACCTGGGCCCGCGAGGACCCGCCCGGTGGTGGACCGCTCGCCGCGCTCGACGCCGGGCTCCGCCACACCACGGCCGAGCACGTCGTGGTGCTCTCCGCCGACCTGCCGTTCCTTCAGGAGCCGACCGTGGGCCGCCTGCTGGGCGCGCTGCGGGCGAGCGGCCGCGACGGCGTGCTGCTGACCGACCCCGGCGGCCGTGACCAGCCGCTCGTGGCCGCCTACCGTGCGCCGCGGCTGCGTGAGGAGCTCGCGCTCCTCGCCGGACGGCACGGCGCTCTCGCCGGTCTCCCCCTGCGGCGTCTCACCGCCGAGCTGGACCTCACCCGCGTCTCCGACCCCGTCGCGTCCTTCGACTGCGACACCTGGGACGACATCGCCACCGCCAGGGCACGTATCAGGGAGCATGGGCACGTGTTGGATGAATGGATTTCCGCCGTCAAGGACGAACTGGGCATCGACCTCGAAGTCGACACCCGCGGCCTGCTCGACCTCGCCCGCGACGCCGCCCACGGGGTGGCCCGGCCCGCGGCGCCGCTGACCACCTTTCTCGTCGGCTACGCGGCCGCGCAGGCCGGCGGCGGCCCCGAGGCGGTCGCGGAGGCCGCCCGCAAGGCCGTGGCCCTCGCCGCCCGCTGGGCGCAGGAGAGCACCTCCGAGGCCGAGCCGTCGGGCGACGGACCGCAGCCGACAGGTGCTGAGACGCAGTCGACAGGCACGGGTCCGCAGCCGACAGGTGCTGAGACGCAGCCGTCAGGCACGGGGACGCAGTCGACAGGCACGGGATCGCAGCCGTCCGGCGACGGCCCGCAGCCGTCTCCGGGCGATGTCGCCCCCGACGCCACCCCCGACACCCGCCCGGACGCCGGATGACCCCGCACGGCGCCCGTGCCGGTGAGGACGCCGAGGACCTCGACGTCGAGGAGGTGCTCGCCCTCGTGAGGAACAGCAACGGCGATCACCTGCCCGACCCCGCGGCACGCAGTGAGGGAGGTGAGACCGGCAGCGCCCACACCCCCCACCGGCCCGACCCCTCCGCCCGGCCCGACACCCGCCACCGCGCCACCCCCTGGCCCGAGGCCCGGGCCCTCGCCGAACGTGCCGGCCGCGACGCCGCCCGGGCGGCCCGCCGCGACCCCGTCTCGGCGCCCCTCGACACCGCCCTCGGCCTGACCCTCGCCGCCCCGCTCGACGCCCTCACCGACCTCCCCTCCTTCGACACCTCCGCGATGGACGGCTGGGCGGTCTGCGGCCCCGCCCCCTGGCACGTGCGGGACGAGGGCGTCCTCGCCGGGCACGCCGCGCCCCCGTCCCTCACCGACGGCGAGGCCGTCCGGATCGCCACCGGCGCCCGCATCCCCCCGGACACCACCGCGGTTCTGCGCAGCGAGCACGGCCGCACCGACGACAAGGGCCGCCTGTACGCGACCCGGGACGTCGTCCCCGGCCAGGACATCCGCCCGCGCGGCCAGGAGTGCCGCACCGGCGACCAGCTTCTCGCCGTCGGCACCCTCGTCACCCCGGCCGTCCTCGGGCTCGCGGCGGCGGCCGGCTACGACGCCGTCACCGCGGTCCCCCGCGCCCGCGCCGAAGTCCTGGTCCTCGGAGACGAGTTGCTCACCCAGGGCCTGCCGCACGACGGCCTGATCCGGGACGCGCTGGGCCCCATGCTGCCGCCCTGGCTGCGGGCGCTCGGCGCCGACGTCATCGCCGTCCGGCGCATCCGCGACGACGCCGACGCCCTGCACCAGGCCGTCACCGCCTCCGACGCCGACGTCATCCTCACCACCGGCGGCACCGCGGCGGGCCCCCTCGACCACGTCCACCCCATCCTGCGCCGGATCGGCGCCGAACTCCTCGTGGACGGCGTCAAGGTGCGGCCGGGCCACCCCATGCTGCTGGCCCGCACCAGGCCGGCCCAGCACCTCGTCGGCCTGCCGGGCAACCCGCTCGCCGCCGTCTCCGGGTTGCTGACGCTCGCCGAGCCGCTGCTGCGGATCCTCGCGGCCCGCCCGGCCCCGGAGCCGTACACGATGCCGCTCCGGGACGCCGTGCACGGGCACCCGCACGACACCCGGCTCGTCCCCGTCGTCCTGCGCGGCGACGACGCCGTGCCGCTGCACTACAACGGCCCCGCCATGCTGCGCGGCATCGCGGCGGCCGACGCGCTGGCCGTCGTGCCGCCGGGCGGCGCACGTCCCGGGCAGGAGGCGGAACTGCTCGACCTGCCCTGGGCGTCCGCAGGGATCGGGGTGTGTTTCACGTGAAACTTCCGGGCCAGGACGCGATCGCCCGCCAGGCCGACGAGCATCTGGTGACCTATCGGGTGAAACTTCCGAGGAAAGTGGTCGAGCACCCGATCCGCCAGGTCGCCAAGCGGCTCTGCATGGCGCTGTTCGTCCTCGTGCTCACCGCGTTGATCGTCTACGCCGACCGCGACGGCTACAACGACAACGCGGGCGGCGGCATCAGCCTTCTCGACGCGTTCTACTACGCGACCGTCACCCTCTCCACCACCGGCTACGGTGACATCACCCCGGCGGGCGAAGGCGCCCGGCTCACCAACATCCTCGTCATCACGCCGCTGCGCGTGCTGTTCCTGATCATCCTGGTCGGCACCACCCTCGAAGCCCTCACCGAACGCACCCGGGAGGAGTGGCGGCTGACCCGCTGGAGGTCCACGTTGCGCGATCACACCGTCGTCATCGGCTTTGGCACGAAGGGCAGGTCGGCGATCCGGACCGTCTGTGCGACGGGTCTGAAGAAGGAACAGGTCGTCGTGGTCGACCCCAGTTCCAAGGTGGTCGACGCCGCGACCGCCGAGGGCTACGCCGGCATCGTCGGGGACGCGACCCGCAGCGAGGTGCTGAAGCAGGCCGAGGTGCACAAGGCGCGCCAGATCATCATCGCGACCCAGCGCGACGACACCGCGGTCCTGGTGACGCTGACGGCCCGCCAGCTCAACCGCGGGGCGAAGATCGTGGCCACCGTGCGGGAGGAGGAGAACGCGCCGCTGCTCAAGCAGTCCGGCGCCGACGCGGTCGTCACCAGCGCCAGCGCCGCCGGCCGGCTGCTCGGCCTGTCCGTGCTCAGCCCCTCCGCCGGCATGGTCATGGAGGACCTCATCCAGCAGGGCAGCGGCCTCGACATCGTCGAACGGCCGGTCGTCAAGGCCGAGGTGGGCAAGACGCCTCGGGAGGTCACCGACCTGGTCGTCAGCGTCATACGCGGCCACCGGGTCCTCGGCTACGACGACCCGTCCGTCGGGAGGCTGGAGCTGACCGACCGGCTCATCACGATCGTGCGGAAGACCCCGGCCACCCAGATCGCGCCGGACATCCGCCCGATGCCCCCCATGCCCCGCAACAACTGACGAGCGCGACGAACGGCCGGCCGCTCCGCACCCGTACGGTGCGCGACGAACGGCCGGCCGCCCCGCACCCATCCGATGCGCGACGGCCGGCCGAAAGCGCGGGGGTCCAGGGCTACTTCCGGTTGTAGAGCCGCATCGTGACGGGCCCGAAGACCAGCACGAACAGCGCCGCCCAGCCCAGCGACCAGGCGACCTCGTCGGCCGGCCAGTCCCCGCCCATCAGGCCGCGCACCGCGGACGCCAGATGGGTGATGGGGCTGTTGTTCACGAACGCCTGCAGCCAGCCCGGCATGGTCGTCGGGTCCACGAACACGTTGGACAGGAACGTGAGCGGGAAGATCACCATCATGCTGACGCCCATCACCGACTTCTCGGTGCGCAGCATCAGCCCGAACATCGTCCAGATCCACGAGAAGGCGAACGAGAAGGCCACCAGCAGGGCGATCCCGGCGAGCACCCCGGCGACCCCGCCGTCCGGACGGTAGCCGAGGATGATGCCGACGGTGAGCATCACGATCGAGGCGATGGTGTACCGCAGGGCGTCACCGAGCAGATAGCCGACCATCGTCGACGGCCGCCAGATCGGCAGGCTGCGGAACCGGTCGAAGACGCCCTTCTCGATGTCGGTGTTCACGGAGACACCCGTGTACATCGTGATCATCACGACCGACATCACGAGGATGCCCGGCAGCAGGAACTGGATGTACTCCTCCGGCGAGCCGGCCAGCGCCCCGCCGAACAGGTACGTGTACATCAGCACCATCATGATCGGGAACGCCGTGACGTCGAAGAGCTGCTCCGGCACGTGCTTGATCTTGAGGACGGCCCGCCAGCCGAAGGTCATCGAGGCCGACCACGCGCTGGGCCGCGGCGGCCGCTCCTTGGCGACGAGCAGGGCGGCGAGCGACTCGGCGCTGACCGGGGCGAGCTCTTTGCTCTCGGTGGTCGTCGCGGTGCTCATGCCGCCACCTCGTCCTTCGGGTCGTCGGAGCGGTCGGAGGAGTCGTGCGTGTCGTGTCCGGTGAGGGCGAGGAACACCTCGTCCAGACTGGGCTGGCCCAGCGAGAAGTTGTCCACGGTGATCCCGGCGCGGGCCAGCTCGCCCAGGGCGCGGGAGGCCTGCTCGGCCGCGGAGTCGTCGCTCGCCGCCGTACCGAGGCGGGCGGTCAGGGCCACCGGGTCGGGCTCCGGCTGCACCCGCGCGTCCAGGGCGCGGCGCAGCAGCTCGGCCGCGAGGTCGCGCTGGTCGGGATCGCGCAGCCGCAGATGCACGGACCCGGCCCCGACGGACGACTTCAGCTCGCCCTTGGTGCCCTCGGCGATCACTCTGCCGCGGTCGATGACGGCGATCCGGGACGCCAGCTGGTCGGCCTCGTCCAGATACTGCGTGGTCAGCAGCACGGTGGTGCCCTGGGCGACCACGGCCCGCACGATCTCCCAGACCTGGTTGCGGCTGCGTGGGTCCAGGCCGGTGGTCGGCTCGTCGAGGAACAGCAGGTCAGGGGTGTTGAGGATGGACGCGGCGATGTCGATACGGCGCCGCATGCCGCCCGAGTAGTGCTTGACCTGCTTCGCGGCGGCCTCCGAGAGGCCGAAGGCCTCCAGGAGCTGGGCGGCGCGCTCACGGGCGGCCTTCTTGTGATGGCCGAGCAGCCGGCCCAGCAGGACCAGGTTCTCGGTGCCGGTGAGGTCCTCGTCGACCGAGGCGTACTGGCCGGTGAGGCTCACTCGGCCGCGCACCTCGCCCGCCTCGCGGACGATGTCGTGGCCGAAGACATGCGCTTCGCCGCCGTCCGGCCGCAGGAGTGTGGCGAGCATCTTCACGGTGGTGGTCTTGCCGGCGCCGTTCGGGCCGAGGACGCCGTAGACCGTGCCCGCGGGCACGGACAGGTCGACGCCGTCGACGGCCCTCGTCTCGCCGAACGTTTTCACCAGGCCCGCGGTCTCGATCGCCAGGCCGGACATCTGCGTGCTCATGCTTCGGGTCCTTCCGCGTGCTTGGGCTACGCATGGGGAGACCTTTACCGTCGCGCAAACTCATCGGTGACGCACTTGGGTTTTCGCCGGGACCGGCCCCATGGCGTAGGGGCGGGGGTCCCGGGGACGGAGTCCCCTCGCTCCCCCGGGCGGAGGGGACTCCGTCCGGGGACCGAGGGGTACGGTCCCTTGCATGCATGCGATCACGATTCCCGAACCTGGTGGGCCCGAGGCGCTGGTCTGGGACGAGGTCCCCGACCCCGTGCCCGGCGAGGGCGAGGTCCTGGTCGAGGTGGCGGCCGGTGCCGTCAACCGGGCCGACATCCTGCAGCGGCAGGGCTTCTACGAACCCCCGCCCGGCGCGTCCCCCTACCCCGGTCTGGAGTGCTCCGGGCGGATCGCCGCGATCGGCACCGGCGTCTCGGGCTGGAACGTCGGCGACGAGGTGTGCGCGCTCCTCTCCGGCGGCGGTTACGCCGAGAAGGTGGCCGTGCCGGCCGGGCAGCTGCTGCCCGTGCCCGACGGGGTCGGCCTGACCCAGGCCGCGGCGCTGCCCGAGGTGGCCTGCACCGTCTGGTCGAACGTCTTCATGGTCGCCCACCTGCGGCCCGGCGAGACGCTCCTCGTGCACGGCGGCTCCAGCGGCATCGGCACCATGGCCATCCAGCTGGCCAAGGCGGTCGGTGCGCGGGTGGCCGTGACGGCCGGTACGAAGGAGAAGCTCCAGCGGTGCGCCGAACTGGGCGCCGACATCCTGGTCAACTACCGCGAGCAGGACTTCGTCGAGGAGGTCAGGAAGGCGACGGACGGCGCGGGGGCCGATGTCATCCTCGACAACATGGGCGCCAAGTACCTGGAGCGCAACGTCAAGGCCCTGGCCGTCAACGGCCGGCTCGCGATCATCGGCATGCAGGGCGGCGTGAAGGGCGAGCTGAACATCGGCGCCCTGCTGGCCAAGCGCGCCGCCATCAGCGCGACGTCCCTGCGCGCCCGGCCCCGGGAGGAGAAGGCGGCCATCGTCGCCGCCGTCCGCGAACATGTCTGGCCGCTGTTCACCGGCGGCCACCTGCGCCCGGTCGTCGACCGAGAGCTCCCGATGCCGGAGGCCGCCGCCGCGCACCGTGTGGTGGAGGAGAGCGGCCACGTCGGCAAGGTCCTCCTGATCGCCCCGAACACGGCCTGACCCTCCTCGCCGGGCCGACCGCGCCCCGTTCCGCCGGCATGCGGCGGGCCCCGGGCAGCCCACGACAACGGCAGGGGCGCTGCCGGCCCGGGGCAGCCCACGACAACGGCAGGGGAGCGGCGGGCCCGGGGCAGCCCACGACGACGGCAGGGGCGCGGCGCGGGCCCGGGGCAGCCCACCACGACGGCAGGGCCCGCCCCTAGACCCGCCGCAGCCGCAGCGCGAAGAAGGCCAGGCCCAGGCCCAGGCCGATCAGGAGCAGGCCGCTGCCCAGGGGCAGGATGCGCAGGACCTGGCCGGCGGGGCGCTCGGCTGTCGCCGCCTCCCGGACGGGCTGCTCCGCCGGGGCGGAGGGCTCGGGTGCGGTCTCCAGCGGCTCCTCGGGGACGGCCGTGGCGTCCGCGACGCCCGGCTCCTCCCCGGCGTCCTCCGGCCGTCCCGGCCGCACCCGGCCCTCCCCGGCCCGGCTCCCGGCCCGCGAGGGCTCACCTGCGGCGGAAGGGGCCGCCACCGCGGACGGGGTCGGCGAAGCCGCCCGGGCCGACGGGACCGCCAAGGGCGAGGGAGCGGACCGGGACGACGGCGCCGCCCGCGTGGACGGGGCCGACCACGGGGACCGGGACGACGGTGCCGTCGGACGCGTAGGGGCCGACAGGGTGGGCTCGGACGTCCGGGCCGTGGCGTGCCCGGACCCCGTGTCCTCGTCCGCCGCCCCCTCCTCCTCCGCCGCCCCCTCCTCGTCGTACGCGAGGACAGCCCCGTGGGACGGGACGGATCCGTAGGGTGAGACGACCGCGCCGGCCCCCAGGGCGAGCACCAGTCCCGCCGCCCGCAGTGCGCGTAGCCATGGAGTCACGTGGGTGACCCCCTCCCGCCGCGTGCCCGGTGGGGCAGGCACGGCAAGTTCGGTCATATCCAGGCAATCAGCCTCACACCGTCCCTGGCTCCCGGCACTCCGGGTTCGGCCGACGGGCGGAATCGCTGCACAATCCGGTTATGTCGATACGTCACGGGCTGCTGGCCCTCCTGGCGGCCGGCCCCCGCTACGGCTCCCGCCTGCGCACCGACTTCGAGACCCGCACCGGCGGCACCTGGCCGCTGAACATCGGGCAGGTCTACACGACGCTCGGCCGCCTGGAACGGGACGGCATGGTCGCCCAGGACGACGTCGACGCCGCCGGGCGGACGCTGTACGCGCTCACCGAGGCCGGCCGGGCCGAGCTGCGGGCCTGGTACGACCGCCCCGTCGAACGGGCCGGCCCGCCGCGCGACGAACTGGCGATCAAGCTGGTGATGGCGCTCGGCGCGGACGGCGTCGACGCACGGGAGGTCGTCGAGGCACAGCGGCGGCATGTGGCGCGGGCCCTGCACGACCATGTGCGCCAGCGCGCAGAGGCCCTGGCCCGCGCGCCGGAGCACCCCGAGGAGATGGCCCGGCTGCTCGTCCTGGAGCAGCTCGTCTTCCAGGCCGAGGCCGAGGTCCGCTGGCTGGACCACTGCGAGGCCCGCCTGCTCCGTTTCACCCGCGAGGAGGAACCGCCCGGCCGCGAGCAACCCGAAGGCTGACCGACTCGTCTCCTCCGGCGTGGTGGATCAACCTCCCTGGGGGGCACCACGGAGGTGAGGTGCAGGCGTGCGAGAGAATGGCGGCATGGAGATGCCGAGGAACGAAAGGTCGCCGGAGAACCCGCAGATCCTGGTCGTGGGCCAGGACGGCATGGCGCTCGGTGGCGGCAGCGGAGACGAGGACTCCCGCGAGACCCCGGTCACGGAACAGGTGGAGCAGCCCGCGAAGGTCATGCGGATCGGCAGCATGATCAAGCAGCTGCTGGAGGAAGTGCGCGCGGCTCCCCTGGACGAGGCCAGCCGGGTGCGGCTGAAGGACATCCACGCCAGCTCGGTGAAGGAGCTGGAGGACGGTCTGGCTCCCGAGCTGGTCGAGGAGCTGGAGCGGCTCTCCCTGCCCTTCACGGACGAGGCGACCCCCAGCGACTCGGAGCTGCGCATCGCGCAGGCCCAGCTGGTCGGATGGCTGGAGGGGCTCTTCCACGGGATCCAGACGACGCTGTTCGCCCAGCAGATGGCGGCCCGCGCCCAGCTGGAGCAGATGCGCCGCGCCCTCCCGCCGGGGGTCGGCGACGGCCTCGACGAGCAGCCCCCGGGCGGCCGGTCGGGCGGCCCCTACCTGTAGCCGTCCGCAGGCCGCGGCCTGTAGCCGTCCGCAGGCCGCAACCTGTAGCCGTCCGCAGGCCGCGACCTGAAGCCTTCCGCAGGCCGCGGCCTGAAGCCTTCCGCAGGCCGCGACCTGTAGGCGTCCCAGGCCGCGACCCGTAGCCGTCCGCAGGCCGCACAGAGCGAAGGGCCCGGCAGCCGAAGCTGCCGGGCCCGTGTGCGTCCGGGACGTCAGGAGGGCGGATTGCCCGTCGAGACGCTGAGCTCGATCTCCGGCATGTCCTTAGGGTCGACGTCGGTGTCGGGGGACGGGAACTGGTTCATGACCGTGCCGTCGCCGTAGGTGTTCTCGTCGACCTTCTTCTCGTTCAGTTCCCAGCCGGCCGCCTGGAGACAGGCCTTGACCGACTTGATGTTCTTGAACTTGAAGTCCGGGATCTGGATCTTGTCGGGGTCGTTGTACGACTCCCGCGGCTCCGTGCACTCCTCGGTGTCGATCGTCCTCGTGGTGTCCGGCCCGCGGTAGCCGGGCTTCTTCTCCGCCGAGGCCGACGCACTCGCGCCGCTGCCGCCGCCCTTGTCGTCCTCGCCGCCGCCGTTCATCAGCAGCGCCGTGACGAGGCCGCCGACGGCGACGACCGACACGATGATCGAGCCGATGATCACCGGCTTGTTGTTCCTGCCGCCGCCGGAGGAGGCCCCCGCGGTCTGGGGCGTCAGGTTGTACGGCGGCGGCGTCGACGGGCCGGGCTGCGGGGAGTACGCCGCCGGGGACGGCGTCTGGTAGCCCCCCTGCTGCGGATAGCCGTACGCCGGGGTCGGGCCCGTCGGGGCGGGCGTGCCGTACGGGTTCGGGGGCGGGGTCGGCTGGTACGGCGTCTGGACCGGGCCCGAGGGCGTCGGGGTCGCCTGGTCGACCGGCGGGAACACGGCCGAGCCGACGCCCGCGCCGCTCGGGGCCTGGGTGCCCGGGACGATGCTCGGCGGCGCGGCGGTGATGGACGCCGCCACCCGCAGGCATTCGTCGCGCATGGCCTCGGCGCTGGGGAAACGCTCGTTCGGGTTCTTCTTCAGCGCACGGGCGATCAGCGCGTCCACGGCCGGGGGCAGCGAGCGGTTGATCGAGGACGGAACCGGCGGCTCCTCCTGCACGTGCGCGTACGCGATGGCCAGCGGCGAGTCGGCCTCGAACGGCAGCCGCCCGGTGACCAGTTGGAACAGCATGATGCCGACCGAGTACAGGTCGGAGCGGGCGTCCACGCCGCGGCCGAGGGCCTGCTCCGGCGAGAGGTACTGCGGGGTGCCGACGACCATGCCGGTCTGCGTCATCGACGTCACGCCGGACTGCATGGCGCGGGCGATGCCGAAGTCCATGACCTTGACCACGGCCCGCTTGGTCATCATCACGTTGCCCGGCTTGATGTCGCGGTGGACCAGGCCCATCTCGTGACTGATCTCCAGCGCGGCCAGCACGTCCGCGGTGATCTTCAGCGCCTTGTCGGCAGGCATCGCGCCCTGCTGCCGCACGTCCTCGTCGAGAACCGAGCCGAGCGGGCGGCCCTCGACGTACTCCATGACGATGTACGGCGTCGTCATGCCGTCGAGGGTGTCCTCGCCGGTGTCGAAGACCGACACGATGTTGGTGTGCGTGAGCTTGGCCACGGACTGGGCCTCGCGGCGGAACCGCTCGCGGAAGGCCTGTTCCCGTCCGAGATCCGTGTGAAGTGTCTTGATGGCGACCTGCCGGTCGAGCACGCTGTCGTACGCGAGGTGCACCGAGGCCATGCCGCCCTGGCCGAGGAGATCACGCAACTGATAGCGGCCACTGGCGAGCGCCCGCCCCGTGTACTGGCCCTGTGCGCCGTCCTGGCTCATGTTCCCTGTCCCCCGTAGCCCCTGCAGGCGCCGCCGACTGTCGCTGATCCGCCGTTGATCCAAACCGCCATTCCCGGCCAAGTCTGCCCGAGGGCACCGACACGTCAAGCTCGGTGCCCGTTCCGTGACCGTACGCGAAAGAAGCGTCGCGTAAGCGTTACAGGGGGCGTGCGAGCGGGACACAGAATTTGCACGACAGTAAGGAGTGAAGGTTTCATGGCCGGTCCGTCTCGTGCCGGTCCCGGTGCCCCTTCCCGGACCGGAGGCTTGCGCGGAGGCTGTAGCGTGGCCGACGGAGACCGTAACAACACCGCGCGCACCGCGGGCAGAAACGACGGCGAGGACTGATGGCACAGCAGCAGGCCGCTCAGGGCCCGTCCGACCCCGAGGCGTCTGGCGGCGGCATGTCGGACGCGCCTGAGCTCTGGGGTAACGGCGGGCTGGTCGGGGACGGCCGGTACCGGCTGACCCGCAGACTCGGCCGGGGCGGCATGGCCGAGGTGTTCGCAGCCGAGGACGTCCGTCTCGGACGCACCGTCGCGGTCAAGCTGCTCCGCTCCGACCTCGCCGAGGACCCGGTGTCCAAGGCGCGCTTCACGCGCGAGGCCCAGTCGGTGGCCGGCCTCAACCACCACTCGATCGTCGCCGTGTACGACTCCGGCGAGGACTTCGTGGGCGGCCAGTCCGTGCCGTACATCGTCATGGAGATCGTCGAGGGCCGCACCATTCGCGACCTGCTGCTGAACGCGGAGGCCCCCGGCCCCGAGCAGGCGCTGATCATCGTCTCGGGCGTCCTGGAGGCGCTCGCCTACTCGCACCAGCACGGCATCGTGCACCGCGACATCAAGCCCGCCAACGTCATCATCACGCACAACGGCGCCGTGAAGGTGATGGACTTCGGCATCGCCCGCGCCCTGCACGGCGCGTCCACCACGATGACGCAGACCGGCATGGTCATGGGCACCCCGCAGTACCTCTCCCCCGAGCAGGCCCTCGGCAAGGCCGTCGACCACCGCTCCGACCTGTACGCCACGGGCTGTCTGCTCTACGAACTCCTCTCGCTGCGCCCGCCGTTCACCGGCGAGACCCCGCTGTCCGTGGTCTACCAGCACGTCCAGGACATCCCGACGCCCCCGTCCGAGGCGTCCGAGGCCTGCCCGCCGGAGCTGGACGGCCTGGTCATGCGCTCCCTGGCCAAGGAGCCCGACGACCGCTTCCAGACGGCCGAGGAGATGCGCGGGCTGGTCCAGTACGCGCTCCAGATGCTCTACGACCAGGGCGGCCACACCGGCACCTGGAACACCGGCCCGGTCGACGTGCACGACGGCCGGCACACCCCGTCGGGCGGCTTCGCCGGCACGGCCGTGATGGGCCACCCCGGGGACGCCTCCGGCACCACGCAGATCCCCGCGCCGATCCTGCCCGGCGGCTACGGCAACGGGGACGACGGCGGCTTCGAGGGCCACGGCAACAGGGGCGGTGGCCGCGGCAAGCTGTGGATCCTGGCCGTGCTCGCGGTGATCGCCGTCGCCGCGGGTGTCGCGCTGGCCCTGCAGAACACCGGCGGCGGCAACGACGACCCGAGCAAGAAGCAGTCGCCGACCACCTCGCAGACGACCGAGAAGAAGACGCCCAGCGAGACGCCGAGCGACGACGACACCGGCGAGCCGACCGACACGTCCACGGACGACGGCACCGGGACCGGCTCGGGCAACGGCAACTGGACGCCGTCCTACACGCCCTCCTACACCCCGTCGAACAGCGCTCCGCAGACGCCCACCGGCGAGCCGACGGGCGATCCGACCACGGCGGAGCCGACCGGCGAGCCTACGGACGAGGAGCCCACGGACCCGGGCACGCCGACCGGTGACTCGGGCGGTGCCGACGGTGGCACCACGGAAGGCGTCGTCGGAGGCGCGGGCGGCGGCGAAGGCTGACCCCCTCCAGCTCACAGGCATGATCCACGCGCGCGTGGGGCCCGGGAACGGGGCCCGCGCGCGCGTGCCGTTTGGGCGCGCCGAAAAGTGGACTCTTCCCGTGACCTGGGTCACCGGGTTAACGTGCGGTTGCTCCGGCCTCCTGCAAGGCTGTGACCAGGGCCCCTTCCACGCCTTCCCGATTTACTTGGATATCCAAGCAAAATCGCAGGTCAGAGGGGGTTTCACAGAAATGTGGCGCACTGGGTAACGTGCTTTCTGCAGGGCGCTCGCCGGGGCACCTGTCACGCCTGTTCCCGGCCGAGTGGCACCCACCCCGTGTCCCGGTGGTCGAGAACAGGTGAGCCGCTCCCTCAAGCTCAAAAGAGCAGGGGGGACCCCCAGGCCTACCGGCAACCCCGTGGCCCGGACCGACGGAGGAGCACACGTGACCGTGGAGAGCACTGCCGCGCGCACACCGCGACGCAGCGCCGGAAGCAAGGCCGGCACCACCGGCACCAAGCGCACCCGCACGACCGCCAAGAAGGACGCCGGCGCCGAGCCCCAGCTCGTGCAGTTGCTGACGCCCGAGGGCAAGCGCGTCAAGAACGCCGAGTACGACAAGTACGTCGCCGGCATCACCCCGGAAGAGCTCCGCGGCCTCTACCGCGACATGGTGCTCACCCGTCGCTTCGACGCCGAGGCCACCTCCCTGCAGCGCCAGGGCGAGCTGGGCCTGTGGGCGTCGCTGCTCGGCCAGGAGGCCGCCCAGATCGGGTCGGGCCGGGCCACCCGGGAGGACGACTACGTCTTCCCGACCTACCGCGAGCACGGCGTGGCCTGGTGCCGCGGCGTCGACCCGGCCAACCTGCTGGGAATGTTCCGCGGTGTGAACAACGGCGGCTGGGACCCCAACAGCAACAACTTCCAGCTGTACACGATCGTCATCGGCTCCCAGACGCTGCACGCCACCGGCTACGCGATGGGCGTCGCCAAGGACGGCGCCGACAGCGCGGTGATCGCGTACTTCGGCGACGGCGCCTCCAGCCAGGGCGACGTGGCCGAGTCCTTCACCTTCTCCGCGGTCTACAACGCCCCGGTCGTGTTCTTCTGCCAGAACAACCAGTGGGCCATCTCCGAGCCGACCGAGAAGCAGTCCCGCGTGCCGATCTACCAGCGCGCCCAGGGCTTCGGCTTCCCGGGCGTCCGGGTGGACGGCAACGACGTGCTCGGCGTCCTCGCGGTCACCCGCTGGGCCCTGGAGCGGGCCCGCACCGGCGAGGGCCCGACCCTCGTCGAGGCGTTCACCTACCGCATGGGCGCCCACACCACCTCCGACGACCCGACCCGCTACCGGGGCGACGAGGAGCGCCAGGCCTGGGAGGCCAAGGACCCGATCCTGCGCCTGCGCCGGTACCTGGAGGCCTCAAACCACGCGGACGAGGGATTCTTCGCGGAACTGGAGGCCGAGTCCGAGGCGTTGGGCAAACGAGTGCGCGAGGCGGTCCGTGCCATGCCGGACCCGGACCACTTCGCGATCTTCGAGAACGCCTACGCGGACGGGCACGCGCTCGTCGACGAGGAGCGCGCCCAGTTCGCCGCGTACCAGGCGTCGTTCGCCGATGAGGGGGGTAACTGAGATGGCCGACAAGATGGCACTGGCCAAGGCGATCAACGAGTCGCTGCGCCGCGCCCTGGAGTCCGACCCCAAGGTCCTGATCATGGGCGAGGACGTCGGCAAGCTCGGCGGCGTCTTCCGGGTGACGGACGGCCTTCAGAAGGACTTCGGCGAGAGCCGCGTCATCGACACCCCGCTGGCCGAGTCGGGCATCGTCGGCACGGCGATCGGCCTGGCCCTGCGCGGCTACCGCCCGGTGGTGGAGATCCAGTTCGACGGCTTCGTCTTCCCGGCGTACGACCAGATCGTCACGCAGCTCGCGAAGATGCACGCCCGCTCGCTGGGCAAGGTCAAGCTCCCGGTCGTCGTGCGCATCCCCTACGGCGGCGGCATCGGCGCGGTCGAGCACCACTCGGAGTCCCCCGAGTCGCTCTTCGCGCACGTGGCGGGCCTGAAGGTGGTCAGCCCGTCGAACGCGTCGGACGCGTACTGGATGATGCAGCAGGCCATCCAGAGCGACGACCCGGTGATCTTCTTCGAGCCCAAGCGCCGCTACTGGGACAAGGGCGAGGTCAACGCGGAGGCGATCCCGGGCCCGCTGCACAAGGCCCAGGTGGTCCGCGAAGGCACCGACCTGACCCTGGCCGCCTACGGCCCGATGGTGAAGCTCTGCCAGGAGGTGGCCGACGCGGCCGCCGAGGAGGGCAAGAACCTGGAGGTGCTGGACCTGCGCTCGGTCTCCCCGATCGACTTCGACTCGATCCAGGCCTCGGTGGAGAAGACGCGCCGCCTGGTCGTCGTCCACGAGGCCCCGGTGTTCTTCGGGTCGGGCGCGGAGATCGCCGCGCGGATCACGGAGCGCAGCTTCTACCACCTGGAGGCCCCGGTGCTCAGGGTCGGCGGTTACCACGCGCCGTACCCGCCGGCCCGCCTGGAGGAGGAGTACCTGCCGAACCTGGACCGGGTACTGGACGCCGTCGACCGCTCGCTGGCGTACTGAGGAGAGGGTCGTGACGACGATGACGGAAGCGTCCGTGCGCGAGTTCAAGATGCCCGACGTGGGCGAGGGACTCACCGAGGCCGAGATCCTCAAGTGGTACGTCCAGCCCGGTGACACGGTCACCGACGGCCAGGTGGTCTGCGAGGTCGAGACGGCGAAGGCGGCCGTCGAGCTGCCCATCCCGTACGACGGCGTGGTCCGGGACCTGCACTTCCCCGAGGGCACCACGGTCGACGTGGGCACGGCGATCATCTCGGTGGACGTGGGCGGCGGCAGCGCCGCACCCGCGCCCGCCGCCGAGCAGCCCGCCGCCGAGCAGCCCGCGGCGGCCGCGCCCGCCGAGGAGCCGAAGGCCGCGGGCTCGGGCCGCCAGCCGGTCCTGGTGGGCTACGGGGTGGCGACCTCGTCCACCCGCCGTCGCCCCCGCAAGGGCCCGGAGGTCCCGGTCCAGCAGGCCTCGACGGCGATCCAGACGGAGCTGAACGGCCACGCCCCGACGGCCCCGGAGCCCGCCCCCGCCGCGGCTCAGGCCGCCCCGGCCGGCCCGGACCGCCCGCTGGCCAAGCCCCCCGTCCGCAAGTTGGCCAAGGACCTGGGCGTCGATCTGACGACGGTCGTCCCGACCGGCCCGGACGGCATCATCACCCGCGAGGACGTGCACGCGGCGGTCGCCGCCGCCGTCCCGGCGGCCCCCGAGCCGTCGGTCGCGTCCGCCCCGGTCGCGGCCCCGGCGTCCTACGACACCGCGCGCGAGACCCGCATCCCGGTCAAGGGTGTCCGCAAGGCGACGGCGGCGGCGATGGTCGGCTCGGCGTTCACCGCGCCGCATGTCACCGAGTTCGTGACGGTCGACGTCACGCGCACGATGAAGCTGGTCGAGGAGCTGAAGGCGGACAAGGAGTTCGCGGGCCTGCGTGTGAACCCGCTGCTGCTGATCGCCAAGGCGCTGCTGGTCGCGATCCGCCGCAACCCGGACGTCAACGCGTCCTGGGACGAGGCCGCTCAGGAGATCGTGGTCAAGCACTACGTGAACCTGGGCATCGCGGCCGCGACCCCGCGCGGTCTGATCGTGCCGAACATCAAGGACGCGCACGCCCAGACGCTGCCGCAGCTGGCCGAGTCGCTGGGCGAGCTGGTGTCGACGGCCAGGGACGGCAAGACGTCCCCGGCGGCGATGCAGGGCGGCACGGTGACGATCACCAACGTCGGCGTCTTCGGCGTCGACACGGGCACCCCGATCCTCAACCCGGGCGAGTCCGCGATCCTCGCGGTCGGCGCGATCAAGCCGCAGCCCTGGGTCCACAAGGGCAAGGTGAAGCCCCGTCAGGTCACCACCCTGGCGCTGTCGTTCGACCACCGCCTGGTCGACGGCGAGCTGGGCTCGAAGGTGCTGGCCGACGTGGCGGCGATCCTGGAGCAGCCGAAGCGCCTGATCACCTGGGCGTGAGCCGACTGCGGCGGCCCCCTGCTCCTGCGGGCGGGGGGCCGCCGGCGTCTGCCCGCGGGGTTGAGCGCCGGTGGTGCGAGGAGCACACGGCCGGTCCGGGGCGCGGCGCGGATCCGCGGCCGGCAGCTGGAGCCGGGCGCGGGTGGGGGCTCCCCGGTGAACGTGCTGTCGGGCGGGCGGTACAAGGCGGGCCGGGCCCTGGAGCGCCGTCGGCGCACCGCCGCGTGAGCGCTGTATGACCATCGGGCGACCGCCGACCGCCGACCGCCGACTGCCGACCGCCGACCGCCGACCGCCGACTGCCGACTGCCGACCGCCGACCGCCGTACCGCCGTATCGCCGTACCGCCGTACGACGAAGGGGGCTCCGTCGCGGTGCGCGGCGGAGCCCCCTTCGTCGTGCTGCTCGCGTTCTACCTGCTGAAGCCGTAGTTGAGCAGCTTCGTGGCGTCCGACTTGCGGGCGTCCAGGCCGGTCGAGGCGAGCACCGTGCCGATGACCGTCTTGCCGCTGCGGGTGGCGGCGAAGACCAGGCAGTACTTCGCCTCCGGGCCGGAGCCGGTCTTCACACCGATCGCGCCGCTGTAGCTGCTGAGCAGCGGGTTGGTGTTCTCCCACGGCGCCATCGTCCGCGTGCCGCCGGACTTGGTGGTCGTCTTCGCCGTGTACTTCTTCGTCTTGACGACCGTGCGGAACGAGGAGTTCTTCATCGCGGCGCTGGCGAGCTTCGTCAGGTCGCGCGGCGTCGAGTAGTTGGCGCCGTGACCGATGCCGTCGAACGAGTCGAAGTGGGTGTTCTTCAGACCCAGGCTCTTGGCGGTGGTGTTCATCTTGCCGATGAACGACTTCACGCGCGCCGCACGCGTCGAGCCCGAGCCGAACTTGTCGGCGAGCGCGTACGCGGCGTCGCAGCCGGACGGCAGCATCAGCCCGTACAGCAGCTGGCGGACGGTGACCTTGTCGCCGACGATCAGCTTCGCGTTGGACGCGTAGTTGTTGTCGACGATGTAGTCGCTGTACGCCTTCTGGATCGTGACCTTGCTGTCCATGTTCAGGTTCGACTGCTTCAGCACCACCAGCGCGGTCATGATCTTGGTGGTCGAACCGGTCGAGCGGCGGGTGTCGGCCGCCTTGGTGTAGAGCGACTTGCCGGTCGCGTTGTTCATCACGTAGCCGCCCTTGGCGGCGATGGAGGGCGCCGAGGCGGCCTGCGCCGGCGCGACGGTGAGGGCACCGGTCGCGAGCATGGCGCCGGTGGTGACGGCGACGGCCGCGGCTCTGCGGAGACGAGTGCCCTTAATGCCGGTTATCAAGTGAAGTACCCCGATTGCGTCGAATGCCCCAACGGTGCGGCCGAGTTGAGGACAAGGGGAAAGGGGCCGCACGTGTCTGACTTGTAACTAGCACACGTGGTTGTGCTGTTGCCGAGCCGGACCCCCGCTTTGCCACAGATGTGTGACATACAAGTCCGCATACTGGACGTATCTCTTCATGCGTACCTGTTGTATCTATGCTGTCCGCATGACCTTGGCCGTGAAGCAACCGCCCGCCGCCGATCGCGTCTACGCCCATGTCAAACAGGGCGTCCTGGAGCGCCGCTACGAGGGCGGCACCCTCCTCACCGAGGGCGAGCTCGCCGAAGCCGTGGGCGTCTCCCGCACACCGGTCCGCGAGGCGCTGCTCCGGCTGGAGGTCGAAGGGCTGATCCGGCTCTACCCGAAGAAGGGCGCCCTCGTCCTGCCCGTCTCCGCGCAGGAGATCGCCGACGTCGTCGAGACACGGCTGCTCGTCGAGGAGCACGCGGCGCGCAAGGCCGTACCCGCGCCCGCCGGGCTCATCGAGCGCCTGGAGGAACTGCTGGCCCGGCAGAAGAAGCAGGCCGCCGCCGGGGACCTCGCCGGAGCCGCCGTCACCGACCGCTGCTTCCACGCCGAGATCGTCCGCAGCGGCGGCAACGAGATCCTCTCCCGCCTCTACGACCAGCTGCGCGACCGCCAGTTGCGGATGGGCGTCGCCGTCATGCACTCCCATCCGGACCGCATCGCCAAGACCCTCGCCGAACACGAGGAGATCCTCGAAGCGCTGCGTTCCAACGACGCGGAGACGGCCGTCGGCCTCGTCCACCGGCACATCGGCTGGTTCTCGCACCTGGCCCGGGGGGAGGTCCGATGAGCTCCGTCGCGATACCCGGCGATCCGCCCGGCGGCCGCCGCGCCCTGGCCGTCTGGGGCACGGGCGTCTCCGTCTACTTCGTCGCGGTCATCTTCCGCACGTCCCTGGGCGTGGCCGGCCTCGACGCCGCCGACCGCTTCCACGTGAACGCCTCCGCCCTCTCCACCTTCTCCATCCTCCAACTGCTGGTCTACGCGGGCATGCAGATCCCCGTCGGCCTGCTGGTCGACCGGCTCGGCACCAAGAAGGTGCTGGCGCTCGGCGCGGTCCTGTTCACGGCCGGGCAGCTGGGCTTCGCCTTCTCCCCCTCGTACGGCACCGCCCTCGCCTCCCGGGCGCTGCTCGGCTGCGGTGACGCGCTCACGTTCATCAGCGTGCTGCGCCTCGGCAGCCGCTGGTTCCCGGCCCGCCGCGGTCCGCTGGTCGCCCAGTTCGCGGGACTGGTCGGCATGGCGGGCAACCTGGTCTCCACGCTCGTCCTGGCCCGGCTGCTGCACGGCATCGGCTGGACGGCGGCGTTCGCCGGCAGCGCGGCGGCCGGTGCCGTGGTGCTCGTCCTGGTGCTGCTGTTCCTCAAGGACCACCCCGAGGGCCACGAGCCCGAGCCCCTCCCGCACCAGGGCGCGGCCTACGTACGACGGCAGATCGCCGCCTCCTGGCGGGAGCCCGGCACCCGGCTCGGCCTCTGGGTGCACTTCACCACCCAGTTCCCGGCGATGGTGTTCCTGCTGCTGTGGGGCCTGCCGTTCCTCGTCGAGGCACAGGGGCTGTCCCGTGCGGTGGCCGGTGAACTCCTCACCCTCGTCGTCCTGTCGAACATGGTGGTCGGCATGGTCTACGGCCAGATCGTCGCCCGGCACCACGGCGCGCGGCTGCCGCTCGCCCTCGGCACGGTCGGCACGACGGCGGTCCTCTGGGCGGCGACGCTCGCCTACCCGGGCCCGCACGCCCCGATGTGGCTGCTGATCGTGCTGTGCACGGTGCTCGGGGCCTGCGGGCCCGCGTCGATGATCGGCTTCGACTTCGCCCGCCCGGCCAACCCGCCCGAACGGCAGGGCACCGCCTCCGGCATCACCAACATGGGCGGCTTCGTCGCCTCCATGACCACGCTGTTCGCGATCGGTGTGCTCCTGGACGCCACCGGCGACGACTACTCCCTGGCCTTCTCGGTGGTGTTCGTCCTCCAGGCGGTCGGCGTCTCCCAGATCCTGCGGCTGCGCGGGCAGGCGGCACGGCGGGAACGGGAGCGGCTGGTGGCCAGCCGGGTGGAGACGGTGCACGTGCCCGCGTGAGGTCCGTCAGGCGGTCGGTACGAGGGTGAGGTACGCGAGGCCGAGGACGCCGCGGTAGGCGAGCCACCGGGCGCGGTGCCGGTCGACGCGCTGCCGCGTCTCCTCCGCCAGGGGGTGACGGGGGTTCTCGGCGAGCCACACCTCGGTGTCCGCGAGGTACCCCGACTCGAACTCCTCCCACTCGTCGAGGCTCGCGGTCTCCGTCCACTCCGGCCGGAACCCGGCCCCGATCGCCAGGTCGATGAGCGTCGCGAGGTCGTGGTGGTCGGTGACGGCCGCGTCCGGCCACATGCGGGACAGCTCGTCAGGGGCCGGGGTGCGCTGCCAGAAGCCCTCGCCCAGCAGGACGCGGCCGTGGTCGGTGACCAGACGGCGGAGTTCCCCGAGCGCCTCGGGGAGACGGTCGCCGAGGGCCTGGCTCGACCCCACGCACAGCACGAGGTCGGCGGGGCCGCGGGTGGTTCCGGTGGCGGACTCCTGAAGGAAGCGGGCCCGGGACGCCAGTCCGCGGTCAGCGGCGGCCTCGCGTCCTCGGGCCAGGTCGTCGGTGTCCAGGTCGATGCCGGTGCCGGTCGCCTCCGGCGCGGCGGCCAGGACGCGGAGCATCAGCTCGCCCGAGCCGCAGCCGATGTCCAGGACCGTGGTGGGGTGGTGGCGGGTGAGCCGTCGCACGACGGCGTCCGCGCGGGTCTCGGAGAGCGGGCCGTGGAAGGTGAGGCGGGTGCGGTGGGGTGGGGTCATGTCGGGGGACGCTACGGGGGGTTGTGGGGCAGCGGCACGGGGTTTTCCGGTGCTCGGCGCTCGTGCCGGGGCCGGGTGGGTCCGCGGCCCGGCGTCGCGGGGGTGCCGCTCTTTTTGGGACGGGCGGGCGACGCCTCTGGCGGCACGCATGCGGGGGCTGGGCGGCTGGGCGTGCCCGCGGCTGGGTGGCGCGCATGCTCGCTGCTGGGGCGGCTGGGGCGGCTGGGGCGGCTGGGGCGGCTGGGCGTGCCCGCGGCTGGGCGGCCGCGCGTACCCACGGCTGGGCGGCTGCGCAGGCCCCGGATTGGCCGGGTCGTCCCTACTGCGTCACCGTGAAGTGGTTCAGGATCGCCGCCGTCAGTTCCGGGTCGCCCTCCGTCTTCAGCCGGTCGGACACCGACTCCGCGCTCACGCGGCCGCAGGCCAGGCGGACGTACGTCTCCCAGTCGAGCGTGAGGGTCGCGGCGGGACCGAGGGCCGGAGCCGTTTCCAGGGTGCCGCGGCCCTGGATGTCGACGCGGATCGTGCGCAGGAACTCCACGGGCCCGTGCACGTCGAAGACGATCGCCGAACTGCGCGGCGCCTGCGCGTCCTCGGCGACCACGCCGGGGAGTTCACCGAGCAGCACGTCACGGGCGACCAGTGCGCCGGGGGAGTCGAGGTTGCCGGGCCGGCCGAGGGCCGTGCGCAGGTCCTGCTCGTGCACCCACACGTCGAACGCGTGCCGCCGCATCGACTCCTCCAGGGTGAGCTCGCTGCCGAGCGGCCCCCGTACCTTCGTGCCCGGGTCGCGCGACTCGTTCCGCAGCTGCCGGTTGCGGCGGATGATCACGTACTCGAGCTCGGAGGTCATCTCCGGCGCCGTGTGGTGGCGGCGGACGTCGACCTGCATCTCCATGTAGCGCTGGTGCTCGTTGGTGACGTGGAAGAGGTCGCGCGGGAGGCTGTGGATGGGCCGCGGGTCGCCGAGCATCTCGCAGTCCAGGCCGATGACATGGGAGACCACGTCCCGCACCGACCACCCCGGGCACGGCGTCCGCCGGTTCCACTCGGCCTCCGGGAGCGACTGGAGCAGCTCGGATATCGCTTCGATGGAGTGGGTCCAGGCGTCGGCGTAGGGCTGGAGGGTGGGATGCAGACTCACGGAACGGGACCCCTCGGCGGTTCGTTGCACGGGCAGGTGGTGGCGGCGTTGCCAGTGGGAGGTGGCGGCTGTCGGCGGGCGTCTTGCGAGCTAAGTTACGCTGCTGTGAGGCACCCCGGCAGTGCTTTCGTGTGACGATCGTAGGCCCGAGTGGACGGCTCGAATGCCAGGACGGTGGTAGTGTGCGCGCCTCTGTGATCCAGATCGCCGTAAACGAGGACGAATCGGTCGAAGCGCGCCGCCGACGCGTGGCGGCGTTGGTCCGTGAGCAGGCCGGGGCCGACCTCGTCGTCCTGCCGGAGCTGTGGACCACGGGTGCCTTCGCCTACGAGGAGTTCGGGCGCGAGGCCGAGCCGCTCGAGGGGCCGACGTACGAGGCGATGGCGAAGGCCGCGAGCGACGCGGGCGTGTGGCTGCACGCCGGTTCCATCCCGGAGCGGGACCCCGACGGACCGCTCTACAACACCTCCCTCGTCTTCTCCTCCTCCGGCGATCTGGCGGCCGCCTACCGCAAGATCCACCGCTTCGGCTTCGACAAGGGCGAGGCCGTGCTGATGGGCGCGGGCGCGGAACTGGTGACGGTGCGTCTGCCCGAGACGACCCTGGGCCTGTCCACCTGCTACGACCTCCGCTTCCCCGAGCTCTACCGCGGTCTCGTCGACGCCGGTGCCGAGACGCTCGTGGTGTCGGCGGGCTGGCCGGAGCGCCGCCGGTCCCACTGGACGCTGTTGGCTCAGGCACGGGCGGTGGAGAACCAGTCGTTCCTCCTCGCCTGCGCAACGGCCGGGACCCACGCCGGAGTTCCCCAGGCCGGTCACTCGATCGTGGTCGACCCGTGGGGCGAGGTGCTGGCGCAGGCCGGTGCCGGCGAGGAGGTCCTCACGGTGGAGTTCGACCCGGGGAAGGTCGCGGCGACCCGGGAGCAGTTCCCGGCGCTGAAGGACCGGGTGCTGGGCCTCCAGCCGCCGCGCAGGCCCTGACCGGCGCTTCTCAGTCCTCCCGTTCCTTCTCCGCCAGGTGGATCACACACACGGCCACCGCGATCAGCAGCGCCGGATCCGCGTCCTCGCGGACGACGTCCACACCGTAGGTGTCCCGCAGGGTCAGCAACCGCCGGGAGATCACCGCCAGCAGCTCCCCGTCGTACTCGACGGCGAACTCCCGGTCGAGGATCTTGCCGCTGACGTCCAGCTCATTGCCGTCGGCCAGGGACACCCGGTAGTGGTTGCGCAGCAGGGACAGCCGCTTGCGGCGGATCGTCGCCAGCGGCTCACCGCTCCGCTGGAGCACCATGGTGTCGCGCAGGGCGAGCATCTTCTGGTGGATGTCGACGAGGACGCGCCCCTGGGTGTCCTTCAGCTCCCAGGTGTCCCGCAGCCGCAGGGCCTTGCCGTCGACGAGGAACACCTTGCTGCCGCGGTCGTCCTCGATCCAGTAGTCGTCACCGAAGCCGAGGAGCCGGTCGTACACGAGGAATCTCATGAGACCAGGGCTTCCCCGCCGCCGCTCCCGAAACGCCGCCGATAGGCCGACGGGCTGAGCCCCGTCGCCCGCCGCAGGCGCGTGCGCAGGTTGGCGGCCGTACCGAGCCCGCTCCGGGCCGCCACCACGTCCAGCCGCTCCTCGCCCCGCTCGATCAGTCGGCAGGCCAGCGCCACGCGCTCCCCCGTGAGCCACGCGAGCGGGGTCGTCCCCAGCTGGCCGCGGAAGCGGCGATGCAACGTGGCGGGGCTGACACGCGCGCGTGCGGCCAGTTCCGACACCGTCAGCGGCTCGCCCAGCCGCTCCTGCGCCCACGCCAGCAGCGGGGCCAGCGACTCGTCCCGGACCTCCGGCACCGGCCGCTCCACGAACTGCCGCTGCCCGCCGTCCCGGTGCGCGGCGAACACCAGCCGACGGGAGACGTGGTTGGCGATCTCCGCGCCGTGATCACGCCGCCAGATGTAGAGCCCGAGATCGAGCGCCGCCGCGCTGCCGGCGGCCGTGAGGATGTCGCCCTCGTCCACGAACAGCACGTCCGGCTCCAGCAGTACCTTCGGGTGCAGCCGGCGGAACGAGTCCGCCCAGCGCCAGTGCGTCGATGCCCGCCTCCCGTCCAGCAGCCCGGCCTCGGCGAGAGCGAAGGTGCCGGTGCAGAAGCTCACGACCCGGGTGCCGCGCGCGTGGGCGCGCCGGATCGCGTCGAGCACGTCGGGGCCGCGCGGTACGACGTTGTCCGGCCGACCAGGCACGACCAGCGTGTCCGCGCGGTCCACCGTGTCCAGGCCCCGGACGCCGGTGAGCGTGAAGAAGCCGTGGTTCATCCGGATCTCCGGGGTGGGCGCGCACAACGTCACCTCGTACAACGGCCCCGGCAGACCCAGCTCGGGTCGCGGCAGCCCGAAGAGCTCGGTGGCCACGCCGACCTCGAAGGGGTTGGTGCCCTCGTCGATGATCACGGCGACCCGGTGCGGAGGCTGCGTCTGCGAGGATCCTTGCGACATGTGCGATTCCTAGCACTCGCGGACGACGTACGGCACCCCGCAGGATCCCTTCATGACCCAGGAACCCGTCTCCCTCGCTCACGCCCTGGCCTCCTTCTCCGAGCAGTGGAGCCCCCGAATCGTCACCGCCGTCAACGACTACGACGTCCGCGTGGCGAAGGTCGAGGGCGAACACGTCTGGCACGTCCACGACCACACCGACGAGTTCTTCCTCGTGCTCGACGGCGAACTGCACATCGCCCTGCGCGAGCCGGCCGGCGAACGCACGGTCGTCCTGCCGAAGAACAGCGTCTTCACGGTCCCCCAGGGCACCGAACACAAGCCGTACGCCCCGGTCCCCACCGCGATCCTCATGTTCGAACCGACCGGCACCCTGACGGTCGGCGACCGCCACGACGAGATCCCGGACATCGTGGATGTCACAACGGGGCATGCACTGGCCTGAGTTGCGAACACGTGTGCCTGTCGTCGCTGGTCGGGGTGGTGTCCTCAGGGTTGGGTACACGCGTGCGGTGGCCGTACATATGGTCCCCTGGAGGGCTCGGGAGGCCGTGTCGGTGAGGGGGCACATGGAGGCAGTTGTTGAGGCTGGGTATGCGCGCTATACCTACCGGCTGCGTGTGTCGGCTGCCGCCCGTGCGGCCTTGGTGGCGGAGTGGGACCGGTGCCGGTGGGTGTGGAACGAGTGCGTCGCCAAGTCCAAGGCCGTTCATCTGCATAACAGGGCCACGGGGGAGAAGGAGACGAGTGGTCCGGCGCGGCTGGACAGAATGCTGACTGAGGCCCGGCGGGCGATCCCGTGGCTGGGGGAGGGGTCGTCGGTTGTCCAGCAGCAGGTCATCCGCGATTTCGGCCGGTCCCGTGCCAAGGCGCAAAAGGACATCCGGGAGCGCCTGCCCAAGGCTCGTAGGGCGGGTATGCCCACGCATAAGAAGAAGCGTGAGGCGCTGCCGACCCTGAACTACACCCGGCGTGGGTTCCGGGTGAGAGACGGCAGTCTGCACCTGGCGGGCGGGATCGTCGTGACCGTGGTGTGGTCGCGGGGACTGCCTGCTGAGCCGTCCGCCGTGCGGGTATACCAGGACAGTCTCGGGCACTGGTACGGCTCCTTCGTCGTGCCCGCCGAGGTGCAGCCGCTGCCCGGAACCGGTCGCGTTCTTGGTGTCGACTGGGGTGTGAAGGAGACCGCGACCACCACCTCCGACGCGCACGATCTCCCCCATGCCGGGCACGGCAGAAAGGCCCACCATGGCGCGCAAGGCCGCGGACGCCGCCATCGGCGCCACCAAGAAGGCTCTGGTCGAGATGGGCCGCAAGCACGGGCGGGACATCCGCCTGGTCCAACCCGCGCACACCACGATGGACTGCGCCAACTGCATGACGAGAGCCAAGCATGCACTGCCGCTGGGTGAGCGCACCTACACCTGCACCGCATGCGCGACCGTGTCCCCACGGGACAAGAACTCCGCACGCGTGATGCTCCACCGGGCTGGTCTCAACCCGACTGGTGCCGATGGCACAAGACCTCCTGGAGCGCTGCTCCAGGAGGCAGCCTGAGCCAGGAATCCCCTTCCTCCAGGGAGGGGAGGATTCAAACGCCGTATCCGTCGCTGTAGCCGTCACGGCGGTGGTGGACCGCCGGGTCCTCGACGACACCGGGCGTCGTCGGGGGCACCACCACGCGGCGGCGCCGGGCGATGCTGCTGAACGTGGTGACGCCGATCAGTCCGACGATCATCAGGATGATGCCGACGAGGTCGATGTTGACCCCTTGCATGTCCCAGTCGGTCGCGAACGTGAGGATGGCTCCCACGGCGATGAGGATGATGCATCCGCCGAGGCCCATGTGTGTCGCCTCCCTGTACGGTCCGGTCGTTCCGGTCCCGGAACACCGGGTACCCCCGAGGCGAACACCCATGCGGGGGCGGCCCGTTCTACCTCTCCAGGAACGCGGTCAGCGCGCCGGCGAGGAGGAACGGGTCGTCGGCGCCGCACAGTTCGCGCACGCTGTGCATCGACAGGATGGCCACGCCGATGTCGACGGTCTTGATGCCGTGCCGCGCGGCGGTGATCGGGCCGATCGTGGTGCCGCAGGGCATGGAGTTGTTGGAGACGAACGACTGGAAGGGCACGTCGGCCGCCTCGCAGGCCGCCGTGAACTCCGCCCGGCCCGAACCGTCCGTGGCGTAGCGGTTGTTGACGTTGACCTTGAGGATCGGGCCGCCGTTGACGCGCGGGTGGTGCGTCGGGTCGTGCCGCTCGGCGTAGTTGGGGTGGACCGCGTGGCCCGTGTCGGAGGACAGACAGATGGTGCCGGCGAAGGCGCGGGCGCGGTCCTCGTAGGAGCCGCCGCGGGTGTAGACCGAGCGTTCCAGCACGGTGCCGAGCAGCGGCCCGTCCGCGCCGGTGTCCGACTGGGAGCCGTTCTCCTCGTGGTCGAAGGCGGCCAGGACCGGGATGGAGGCCGGCTGCGACGAGGAGGAGGCGACGGCCGCGAGGGCGGCGGTGCCGGCGTGCACCGACAGGAGGTTGTCCATGCGGGGGCCGGCCAGGAGCTCGCGGTCGCGGCCCAGGTAGGCGGGCGGTTCCACGGAGTGCGTCATCAGGTCCCAGCCGGTGACCTCGCCCGCGGGGATGCCGGCCGTCTCCTCCAGGAAGGCGATCAGGTCGCCGTCGCGGACGTCGCGGCCGAGGCCCCAGACCGGCTGCATGTGCCGCTGCTTGTCGAGCTTGAGGCCGTCGGCCGTCACCGAGCGGTCGAGGTGGATGGCGAGCTGCGGGACGCGCAGCAGCGGCCGGTCCACGTTCACCAGGCGCGTCGATCCGTCACGCAGGGTCAGCCGGCCCGCGATGCCGAGGTCGCGGTCCAGCCAGGAGTTGAGCAGCGGTCCGCCGTAGATCTCCACGGCCACCTGGCGCCAGCCGTGCGCCCCGGTGTCGGGGAGCGGCTTGACGCGCAGGTTGGGGGAGTCGGTGTGGGCGCCGACGATCCGGAACGGCGTGTGGGGTGCGGCGCCCTCCGGCACGTACCAGGCGACGATCGCGCCGCCGCGCAGCACGTACTTGCCGCCGCTCGTCCCGTCCCACGCGTCCGTCTCGGCGACCTGCTTGAAGCCGGCCTTCTCCAGTCGCTCGGCGGCTGTGGCCACGGCGTGGTACGGCGTGGGGCTCGCCGCCAGGAAGGTCATGAGGTCGTCGGTGTGGCCGCGGTCGAAGCGGACTGGTTCGGTCATGGGTTCACCTTAACGACGGACGAGGGCCCGTTCCCGGCGTAGGGGAACAGGCCCTCGAACAGAGGACGTGAGGGATCTAGAACGCGGCCTCGTCCAGCTCCATCAGGTCCAGCTCGACGCCCTCGGCGACCTTGCGGGCCAGGGTGACGCCCGGCAGGACGTTCGCGGCGAAGAACTTCGCGGCGGCGATCTTGCCGGTGTAGAAGGCCTTGTCCTTCGCGGAGGCCGTCTCGAGCTTCTCGGCGGCGACGGAGGCGCCCTTGAGCAGCAGGTAGCCGACGACGACGTCACCGGAGGCCATCAGCAGGCGGGTGGTGTTGAGGCCCACCTTGTAGATGTTCTTGACGTCCTGCTCGGTGGCGGCGAGGTCGGTGAGCATCAGGCCGACGATGGCCTCCAGCTCGACGGCGGCCTTGGCGAGGTGCTCGCGGGCCGCGCCGAGCTCCTCGCCGCCCTCGCCGAGCGCCAGGAACTTCTTGATGTCCTCGGCGAGGGAGTTCAGTGCGGCGCCCTGGTTGCGGACGATCTTCCGGAAGAAGAAGTCCTGGCCCTGGATCGCCGTGGTGCCCTCGTAGAGGGTGTCGATCTTGGAGTCCCGGATGTACTGCTCGATCGGGTACTCCTGCAGGAAGCCGGAGCCGCCGAAGGTCTGGAGCGACTGGGCGAGCTGCTCGTAGCCCTTCTCGGAGCCGTAGCCCTTGACGATGGGCAGGAGCAGGTCGTTCAGGGCCTCCAGGGCGGAGATGTCCTCGCCCGCGGCTTCCTTGACCTGGATCTCGTCCTGGATGGAGGCCGTGTAGAGCACCAGGGCGCGCATGCCCTCCGCGTACGCCTTCTGCGTCATGAGCGAGCGGCGCACGTCGGGGTGGTGGGTGACGGTGACCTTGGGCGCGGTCTTGTCCATGAAGTTGGCCAGGTCGGGGCCCTGGACGCGCTCCTTGGCGTACTCCAGCGCGTTCAGGTAGCCCGTCGACAGCGTGGAGATGGCCTTCGTGCCGACCATCATGCGGGCGAACTCGATGATGCGGAACATCTGGCGGATGCCGTCGTGCTTGTCGCCGATCAGCCAGCCCTTGGCGGGGTGCTGGTCGCCGAAGGTCATCTCGCAGGTGTTGGAGGCCTTGAGGCCCATCTTGTGCTCGACGTTCGTGGCGTAGACGCCGTTGCGCTCGCCCAGCTCGCCGGTCTCGAAGTCGAAGAGGTACTTCGGGACGAGGAAGAGGGAGAGGCCCTTGGTGCCGGGGCCGGCGCCCTCGGGGCGGGCCAGCACGTAGTGGAGGATGTTCTCCGACATGTCGTGCTCACCGGACGTGATGAAGCGCTTCACGCCCTCGATGTGCCAGGAGCCGTCCTCCTGCTGCACGGCCTTGGTGCGGCCGGCGCCCACGTCGGAGCCCGCGTCGGGCTCGGTGAGCACCATCGTGGAGCCCCACTGCTTCTCCGTGGCGAACGTGGCTATGTGCTTCTGGACCTCGTTGCCCTCCTCGAAGAGGATGCCGGCGAACGCCGGGCCCGAGGAGTACATCCACACGGCCGGGTTGGCGCCCAGGATCAGCTCGGCGTAGGCCCAGATCAGGGAGCGGGGCGAGGTGGTGCCGCCGATCTCCTCGGGGAGGCCCAGGCGCCAGTACTCGGAGTCCATGAAGGCCTGGTAGCTCTTCTTGAACGACGCGGGGACCGGCGCGGTGTTGGTCTGCGGGTCGAAGACCGGCGGGTTGCGGTCGGCGTCGATGAAGGATTCCGCGAGCTCGTTCTCCGAGAGGCGGGTCATCTCCTCCAGGATGCTCTTCGCGGTCTCGACGTCCATCTCCTCGAACGGACCGGTGCCGTACACCTTGTCGCGCCCGAGTACCTCGAAGAGGTTGAACTCGATGTCGCGGAGATTCGACTTGTAGTGCCCCATGGCGACGGCTCCCGGCTCCGTAGAGAGATCGGCGAGGCACTGGATCCTCGCGCTAGTTCACGTACCAACAAGTAGCTACGATGATGCTACCCGTCGGTAATAAGAAGCAACCCCGATCCGTCATCTGTGACAGGTCACACCGGAACGGTCAGTGCCGCGGTATAGCCGTCCCCCGTACTCCCCTTCATCGCCGCCAGCTGCCGGTCGTGGCCGTCGCGGAAGATCCCGTCGTCCTCCAGCGAGAGGGCGCTCAGGTTCCGCACGCTCGCGTCGTAGCCGTCGGTGGCGTAGACGGTGTCGCAGACCTCCTTGGGGAAGGCGAGCTGCGAGGTGTTCGTGATCGACGTCGCCGCGGTGGCGTCCGCCAGGCTGCCGTAGACCTCGAAGTGGACGTGCGGCCAGCGGCCCGGGTAGCAGCCGGGGAAGACGCTCCGGAAGGTGACCCGGCCCTCGTCGTCCGTCTCCTGCACGCCCCGCAGGTAGTTCTCGTCGGTGACGCCCTCGGAGTAGAGGGAGTAGGCGCCCTCCCGGTCGCACTGCCAGAGGTAGACGGCGGCGCCCCGCTTCGGCGTCCCGCAGCCCGAGGCCGCGTCCACCACCGTGAGCGTGATCGTCAGGGGGACGCCGTCGGCCGTGCCGCCCGCGGAGTCGCCGAAGCTGCGGGTGATGTCGCCGCGGACGACCCCGCTCTCCTTGAGGACGTTCACGCCGCCCGAGCCGTCGCCGGGGTAGGGGCCGGCCGTCTCCTCGGGGATCTCCGCGCACGCCGCTGACGAGGAGGAGGGGGCCGCCGAGGTCTTCCCTTCCGGTGTACAGCCCACCAGCGGGATCAGGCTCGCGCCCGCCATCAGCCGGATCATCCGCCGGCGAGCGAGGACGGGGAGGTCGTGGGAGAGGCCTCCGCCGTGCTCGGGCGGGCCCTCGTCATGGCGTCCGTTCATGACACGACGCTACGAGCCGCCGCCCCGGCGATCCACAGAGCGGGCGCTGTCGACTCGCTGTCGGTTTGCCGGGACCGGCGTACCGGCCCGCCGGCCCGTCCGCGCTCGGTACGCTTGCGCTCATGTACGGCTACGACCAGACAGCGGGCCCGCAAGGGCAGTACGCCCCTCCGCAGCAGCCGATGTCCGGCGGGTACGGGCAGCAGCCGCCCCTGTACCCCGAGCCGTCCCCGCCCTCCCTCACGGACGCGGTGCGCGCCTTCACCACCGGGCAGATGGCCGCCGAGGACTTCCAGCAGGTCTTCGCGACGTCGAAGGTCTACTGCCCGCGCGGCGACAACCCCGGTTTCCTGGCCCTGCACAACACCCAGCAGCCGGTGATCCCGATGTTCAGCACGCTCAAGGAGCTGCGCCGGTACGCGGGCAAGGAGTCCAAGTACTTCGTGATCACCGGCGCCGAGGTGCTGGACCTGCTGCCGACCGGCTACGGCTTCGTCCTCGACATGGAGGGCGAGCACCGCATGGTGTTCGACGCGAAGGCCGTGGAGCAGATGGTCGAGTTCGCGATGCGCCGGATGTATGGCTAGACGCCATTGCTGCGCAGATGGCGGCTGAGACCAGGCCGTAGTCACTTGGGCAGGCGCAGCGCCAGGCCGTCCAGGACGACCTCGAGGCCGTAGGCGAACTTGTCGTCGCGGAGCTTCGCGGGATCGGAGGCCTGCGCGGAGGTCTCGGGTCCGGCGGCCGCCAGGTGGTCGTAGCCGGCCGAGGCCTGCTGGGCCGCGGGCAGCAGCCGGGCGACGAACTCCGACTCGCTCTCGCCGGAGCGGGCGACGGTGGTGAGCCACGCGGCCTCGGTCGTGCTCATGCCGATGACGTACGAGAAGACGGCGTCGATCGCCCGGCTCGGCTCCGGGAATCCCGCGGCGGTGAACAGGGCCGCCAGCCGCTCCGAGAAGTTCATGTAGTTCGGTCCGAGGTAGGCGAGTCCGGCCTGCCCGAGGACCAGGGTGAGCCAGGGGTGCCGTAGCGCCGTCGTGCGGAAGGACCCGGCCGCCTCGGTCACCGCCGCGCGCCAGTCGGGGCCGTCGGCCCGCGGGACGTGGATCTCGGCGGCGACCTCGTCCACCGCGAGCTCCATCAGCTCGTCCTTCGTGGCGACGTGCCGGTAGAGCGAGGTCGCGCCGGCGTTCAGCCGGGCACCGAGCTTGCGCATGCTGAGCGCCTCGATCCCCTCGGCGTCGAGCATGGCGATCGCCTCGCGGACGATCGCGTCCCGGCTGAGCGCGGGCTGGTCGGTACGGCGCTGCTCGCGGGCCCATACGGACGGGATGGGGTTCTTGTCCTTCGTCCTGCTCATCGGGGTCCTCCTGGTGAACCTCTACGTGCGAACAGCGTGCGCAATCAGCGTACAGAACTCAAGGCTTGCGCACACTGTTCCGCCATGCGTACAGTGTGCGCATCGAAGGAACGGTGTTCGCAGTAAGTTCGCGGGAGGGGAACGGAAATGGACGCTCGCAATCCACGCCGCTGGTGGATCCTGATCGTGCTGTGCCTGAGCACGCTGGTGCTCGTCGTCGACAACATGGCGCTGACGGTGGCGGTGCCCGCGCTGACCGAGGACCTCGGCGCGAGCGCCCAGGACATGCAGTGGATCCTCGACTCCTACACCCTGGTCTTCGCCGGGCTGCTGCTGACCTCGGGGAGCCTGGGGGACCGGTTCGGGCGCCGCAAGGTGATGCTGATCGGGCTGCTGCTCTTCGGGGCGGCCTCGCTGGGGGCGGTGTTCTGCTCCACGCCCGGTGAGCTGATCGCGGTGCGGATCGCCATGGGCGTCGGCGGGGCGCTGATCATGCCCTCGACCCTGTCGATCCTCATCACCGTCTTCGACGAGGACGAGCGGCCCAAGGCGATGGCCGCATGGGGTTCGGTGTCGATGCTGGGTCTGGTGGGCAGTCCGGTGCTCGGCGGCGTGCTCATCGACCACTTCGCCTGGCAGGCCATCTTCCTGATCAACGTCCCGATCGTCGGCCTGGCCCTGCTGGCCGGTGTGCTGCTGATGCCGGAGTCGAAGGCGCCCTGGCAGAAGCCGGACCCGCTGGGCGCGGTGCTGTCGGCGGTGGGCATGACCGCCCTGGTGTGGTGGATCATCGAGATTCCGCAGCACGGCGCGTTCGAGGGCCGCTCCCTCGTCGTCCTGGCCGTCGCGGTGCTCGCCCTGGCCGGCTTCGTGATCTGGCAGAACGTGACCCCCGCGCCGATGGTCCCGCTGGTCCTCTTCAAGCACCGCAATTTCAGCGGGGGTTCGCTCTCCCTGGCACTCGTCCAGATCGGCAACGCCGGTCTGCTGCTGGTGCTGACCCAGTACCTCCAGTTCGTGCTCGGCTGGTCCGCCGTGAAGGCCGGCCTGGCCTTCCTGCCGCTGGCCGTCGCCGCGCTGGCCGGCAACACGGCCGGGGCGCAGTTCGCCGTGAAGTTCGGCAGCCGGTTCGTCATCCTCGGCGGGATGCTGCTGATGGTCGCGTCCTTCGGGCTGCTGACCACGCTCACCGCCGACAGCGGGTTCACGGTCCCGGCGGTGGCGCTGGGGATCCTGGGACTGGGGGCCGGTCTGGCCATGCCGGCCGCGGTGGCCGCGCTGATGGGCACCATCCCGGAGGACAAGGCGGGCGTCGGCTCGGCCCTCAACGACACCATCCAGCAGTCCGGCACCGCCCTCGGCATCGCGATCCTCGGCTCCCTGCTCTCCAGCGGCTACACGGACGAGATGCCGGCCGGCGCCCCCGAGCAGGCCCGCGAGTCCATCGGCGGGGCGCTGGCCGTCGCCGGCGGGGACGCGGGGCTGGTGCGGGCGGCCCGGGAGGCCTTCGCCGCCTCGATGTCGACGACCTTCACGATCAGCGCGGCCGGTGTCCTGGCCGCGGCGGTCGTGGCCACGCTGGTGATGCGGGACCGCGAATCCGGGCCCGCCGGGGCGGGGCGCGAGGAGCGTGAGCTGGCCGCCTGACCTGCCCCGGACACCGAAGGCCGTCACCCCGCAACAGGGTGACGGCCTTCCGCCGTGCCGGTCTCCCGTGATTCGCTGCGCCGTCGCCCGGGTCGGGAATGCCTTCCCGGTTTTCTCTGTTTGGGGTGGCAGAAAGTTCAACGCTCAACTAAACTGGGCGTACACGAGGAGGAACCGACATGCCTGCAGTGACCGTCGAGAACCCGTTGACGCTGCCCCGAGTGACCGCGCCTGCCGACGCCGTGGCACGTCCCGTGCTCGCCGTCACGACCGCTCCGAGCGGTTTCGAGGGCGAGGGCTTCCCGGTGCGCCGGGCGTTCGCGGGGATCAACTACCGCCATCTCGACCCGTTCATCATGATGGACCAGATGGGCGAGGTGGAGTACGCCCCGGGTGAGCCCAAGGGCACGCCCTGGCATCCGCACCGCGGATTCGAGACCGTCACCTACATCATCGACGGGATCTTCGACCACCAGGACTCCAACGGCGGTGGCGGCACCATCACCAACGGGGACACCCAGTGGATGACCGCGGGCTCGGGCCTGCTGCACATCGAGGCCCCGCCCGAGCATCTCGTCGTCTCCGGCGGGCTCTTCCACGGCCTCCAGCTGTGGGTGAACCTCCCGGCCAAGGACAAGATGATGGCCCCGCGCTACCAGGACATCCGCGGCGGCTCGGTCCAGCTGCTCAGCACCCCCGACGGCGGCGCGCTGCTGCGGGTCATCGCCGGTGAGCTGGACGGGCACGCGGGCCCCGGCGTCACGCACACCCCGATCACGATGGTCCACGCGACCGTCGCCCCGGGTGCGGAGCTCACGCTGCCGTGGCGCGAGGACTTCAACGGGCTGGCGTACGTGCTGGCGGGCAAGGGCACGGTCGGACCCGACCGCCGCCCGGTCCACATGGGCCAGACGGCCGTCTTCGGCGCCGGTTCCTCGCTGACCGTCCGCGCGGACGAGAAGCAGGACTCCCACACCCCGGACCTGGAGGTCGTCCTGCTCGGCGGTCAGCCCATCCGTGAGCCCATGGCCCACTACGGCCCGTTCGTCATGAACACCCGCGAGGAACTCCAGCAGGCGTTCGAGGACTTCCAGAAGGGCCGCCTGGGCACGGTCCCGGCCGTGCACGGAATGACCGCGAGCGGTCCGCAGGACTGACGTCGCACCAGGGCGTGAGGCCTGCGGGGAGCGGTCGCACCAGGGCATGAGTCCTGCGGGGACCGGCTTCGCGCCTGGGCGTGAGTCCTGCGGGGTCCGGCTTCGCATCGGGGTGTCAGTCCTGCGGGACCGGCTTCGCGCCGGGGCGTGAGTCCTTGCGGAGACCGGTTTCGCGCCGGGGCGGCTGACGCCCCGTCACCCTGGCGGGCCTTCCTGACGGGACGGCCCGCCCGGGGCGTGGTCGGGTGGGGATGTGCAGGCCCCCACCCCGCTCCTCCCCGTCCCCGTCCGGCGCTTCGCCGCCTGGTGTGCTGTGCTGCTGCTGGTCGCCGGGGTCGTCTACGTCGGGATCCGGCTGGTCGTGGAGTTCCGGACCGCCGTCGTGCCCGTGCTGCTCGCCCTGCTCGGGACGGCGCTGCTCGGGCCGCTGCACCGGCGGCTCGTGAAGGCCGGGGTGCACCGGTCGGTCGCGGCCGGGCTCACCTGTGTCGCGGTGGTCGCCGTGGTCGGCGGGGCCGTGTACATCGTGGTCGCCGCGCTCATCGACACCGGAGACGAGATCGTCGCCTCGCTCAAGCAGGCCGCCCGCGCGGTCTCCGAGCACTTCGGCGCGGCCGGCACCTCGCTGGACGACCTGGCCTCCAACGCCCGTGAACTGCTGGGCAAGTTCGGCGGCACGGCCGCCTCCGGCGTGATCAGCGGGGTCAGCGTGGTCGGCGAGTCCATCGCCATGGCCGTCCTCGCGCTGCTGCTCGTCTTCTTCTTCCTGCGCGACTCCGACAAGGCCGCCGGGACACTGCGCTCCCTGTCGCCCCGGGGTGCGGCCGACACCCTGGAGGCCATGGCGCGGCGGGCGCTGAGGGCCGTCGAGGGGTTCATGCGGGGGACGACCCTCATCGCGCTCATCGACGCACTGCTCATCACCGTGGGCCTGCTCGTCCTCGACGTGCCCGGAGCGGCCGGACTGGGCGCACTGGTCTTCGTCGGGGCGTACATCCCCTACCTCGGCGCCTTCATCTCGGGCGCCCTGGCCGTCCTGGTCGCCCTCGCCGACCGGGGGTTCGTCATCGCGCTGTGGGCGCTCGGCGTGGTCCTGGCGGTGCAGGTGCTGGAGGGGCACGTCCTCCAGCCGATGATCCAGAGCCGGACCGTGCAGATGCACCCGGCGGTGGTGATGGTGACGATCACGGCCGGGGCCTCCGTCGCCGGAGTGCTCGGCATGCTCCTCGCGGTCCCCCTCACCGCGGCGGCCTTCGGCATCGTCCAGGAACTGCGCACCCGTTACGGCGACCAGGAGCCGTCGCCGGCACCGGAACCGTGACCGGTCACGGCGACCAGCCAGCCACCGTCCTCTCCTGCGTCGTGACCGTTACGGCGACCAGCCAGCCACCGTCCTCTCCTGTGTCGTGACCGTCACGGCGACCAGGAGCCGTCGCCCGAGCCGTTCACGGACTCGTAGAGCTCGAACCAGATGCTCTTGCCCTCGCCGCGCGGGTCGACGCCCCAGGCGTGCGCGAGCAGTTCGATCAGCACCAGGCCGCGGCCGGAGGACGCCAGCTCCCCGGGTCTGCGCCGGTGCGGCAGGTCGTCGCCGGCGTCCGTGACCTCGATCCGCAGCCGCCGCCCACCCACCTCGCCCGTGATCTCGGCGACCAGCAGCGCGTCGTGGTCGGTGTGCACGAGGACGTTCGTCAGCAGCTCGGACAGCAGCAGCACCGCCGAGTCGACCTGGTCGGGCGAGGCCCAGTCGTGCAGCAGCTCACGCAACTGCTGCCGGGCGACCGCGACCCGCTCGGGCTCGGCCTGCGCGACCGTCAGCACCGAGCGCCGCACGGGAGGCCGTACGGTCATCGCGGCACCGCAGCCGCAGCCCCCGCCCTCCCGGCTCAGCAGCAGCATCGCGATGTCGTCCTCGCGGCGGTCCGCCAGCGGGCCGGTGGTGTGGTGCGAGGACGGCCCGTGCACGGCCTGCACCAGGGTGTCGGCGAGTTCCTCCAGATCGCCCTTGTGGTCCTCCAGGATCCCGCGCAGCCGCCGCCAGCCGGAATCCAGGTCGTGGCCGCCGGTCTCCAGCAGGCCGTCCGTGCAGATCAGCATCGTCTCGCCGGGCTCCAGCGCGAGCCGGGTCGTGGGGTAGTCGGCGTCCGGGTCGATGCCCAATGGCAGACCGCCCGACGTCGGCCGCGTCAGCACCGTGCCGTCGGCCATCCGGATCGCCGGGTCCGGGTGCCCGGCACGGGCGATGTCCAGCACGCCATTAGCCGGGTCCACCTCGACGTAGACGCAGGTCGCGAAGCGCTCGTCGGCCGGGTCCTCGTCGCCGATGCCGTGCAGGAAGCGGGAGGCGCGCGACAGCACCGCGTCCGGCCGATGGCCCTCCGAGGCGTAGGCCCGCAGGGCGATCCGCAGCTGGCCCATCAGCCCCGCCGCCCGCACGTCGTGGCCCTGGACGTCACCGATGACCAGCGCGAACCGCCCGCTGGGCAGGGGGATCACGTCGTACCAGTCGCCGCCGACCTGGAGCCCGCCGCCCGTCGGGACGTAGCGGGCGGCGACGCTCATGCCCGGGATGCGCTGCGGTCCGAGCCTCGGCAGCATCGTGCGCTGGAGTCCGTCGGTCAGGGCCCGCTCGCTCTCGGCCAAGCCCGCCCGGGTCAGGGCCTGCGCCAGCATCCGCGCCACCGTCGCCAGCACGGACCGCTCGTCCGGGGTGAACGCGACCGGGTAGGTGAACGCCGCCATCCACGCGCCCATCGTCCGCCCGGCCACGGTCAACGGCAGGAACGCCCAGGAGCGGCGGCCGAAGCGCTCGGCGAGCGGCCAGGTCAGCGGGTAGCGGGCCTTGTAGTGCTCGGCGGAGGACAGGTAGACGGCCCGGCCCGTCCGCACCACCTCGGCGGCCGGGTAGTGCGTGTCCAGCGGCATGTCCGAGAAGGGGCTCTCGGTGCCCCGCTGCTGCCCGTGGTGGCCGATGATCGTCAGGCGATCGCCCGAGACGCCGAACACCGCCAGCCCGTCCGGCGAGAACCCGGGCATCGACAGATTCGCCGTGACCCGCAGGACCTCCTGGGTGGAGCGCGCCTCCGCCAGGGCCCGGCCCGCGTCCAGCAGGAACGCCTCCCGTGAGCGCCGCCAGTCGCCGGTGACCGCGCTGCGCCCGGCCGGGGTGCCCGGTGTCGGCTCGGTGACCTCCTGGAGCGTGCCGATCAACCGGTACGCCTTGCGGGCCGGGTCGAAGGACGGCTTGGAACGGCTGCGGACGACCCGGACGACCCGGCCCAGCTCGTCCATGATCCGGATCCGGACCTCGGCGAGGGTGCCCTCGGCCACGGCCAGCTGGACCACGCCGGTGATCTCGTTCCAGTCGACCGGGTGCAGCCGGGCCCGGGCCTGGGCCTCCGTGAGGCTGACCTGCTCGGCGGGCAGCCCGAGCAACCGGGCCGCCTCGGCATCGACCGTGACCAGCCCGGTGGCGGTGTCCCAGTGCCACAGGCCGGTCGCGAGGGCGGCGAGGGCCTCCCCCACGGCGGGCAGAGGCTCGCCAGTGCGCATTGCCCTACTTTAAGAAGAGGCCGTCGAACGCTGCCACCGATAGCGGACGTCTGCCCGAACGACGGCGCGTGTGTGCTCGACAACCGATCACGGCGTGCTCGACCAACGAGCGACGACCGATCACGGCGTGCTCGACCAACGACCACCGCGTAACGACCACCGCGTGCTTCGATCGACAACCACCGCGCTCGATCCATAACTGTGGAGAGCCGATCTTCGCCTGCCCGGTACGCTGGGGAGGCGTTTCACGTGAAACACAGACCCCGATCAGCGAAGACTGGATGAACGACGATGCATCGGTACAGGTCCCACACCTGCGGCGAGCTCCGCTCCTCTGACGTCGGCAGCGACGTCCGGCTGAGTGGCTGGCTGCACAATCGGCGCGACCTGGGCGGCATCCTCTTCATCGATCTGCGCGATCACTACGGCATCACGCAGCTCGTGGCCCGTCCCGGCACCCCCGCCTACGAGGCCCTCGACAAGCTCTCCAAGGAGTCGACCGTCCGTGTCGACGGCAAGGTCGTCTCCCGGGGTGCGGAGAACATCAACCCCGAGCTGCCGACCGGTGAGATCGAGGTCGAGGTCGGCGAGGTCGAGCTGCTCGGCGCGGCCGCCCCGCTGCCCTTCACGATCAACACCGAGGACGGGGTCAACGAGGAGCGGCGCCTGGAGTACCGCTTCCTCGACCTGCGGCGCGAGCGCATGCACAAGAACATCATGCTGCGGTCGTCGGTGATCGCCTCGATCCGCTCGAAGATGGTCGCCCTCGGGTTCAACGAGATGGCGACGCCGATCCTGTCCGCCACGTCCCCCGAGGGCGCCCGCGACTTCGTCGTCCCCTCCCGTCTGAACCCGGGCAAGTTCTACGCCCTGCCCCAGGCGCCCCAGCAGTTCAAGCAGCTGCTGATGATCTCCGGCTTCGACCGGTACTTCCAGATCGCGCCCTGCTTCCGCGACGAGGACGCTCGCGCCGACCGCTCGCCGGGCGAGTTCTACCAGCTCGACATCGAGATGAGCTTCGTCGAGCAGGAGGACGTCTTCCAGCCCGTCGAGAAGCTCATGACCGAGCTCTTCGAGGAGTTCGGCGGCGGCCGTCACGTCACCTCGCCGTTCCCGCGGATCCCGTTCCGCGAGGCGATGCTGAAGTACGGCTCCGACAAGCCCGACCTGCGCGCCCAGCTCGAACTCGTCGACATCACCGACATCTTCGAGGGCTCGGAGTTCAAGGCGTTCGCCGGCAAGCACGTGCGTGCCCTGCCGGTGCCGGACGTCTCCGGCCAGCCCCGCAAGTTCTTCGACCAGCTCGGCGACTACGCCGTCTCGCAGGGCGCCAAGGGCCTGGCCTGGGTCCGTGTCGCCGAGGACGGCTCGCTGACCGGCCCGATCGCGAAGTTCCTCACCGAGGAGAACGTCGCCGAGCTGACCAAGCGCCTGTCGCTCGCGGCCGGCCACGCGGTCTTCTTCGGCGCGGGCGAGTTCGACGAGGTCTCCAAGATCATGGGCGCGGTCCGGGTCGAGGCCGCCAAGCGTGCCGGGCACTTCGAGGAGGGCGTCTTCCGGTTCTGCTGGATCGTCGACTTCCCGATGTACGAGAAGGACGAGGAGACGGGCGCGATCGACTTCTCGCACAACCCGTTCTCCATGCCGCAGGGCGGCCTGGAGGCCCTGGAGACCCAGGACCCGCTGGACATCCTCGGCTGGCAGTACGACATCGTCTGCAACGGTGTCGAGCTGTCCTCCGGCGCGATCCGGAACCACGAGCCGGAGATCATGCTCAAGGCCTTCGAGATCGCCGGGTACGACCGCGAGACCGTCGAGGAGAAGTTCGCGGGCATGCTGCGCGCCTTGCGCTTCGGCGCCCCGCCGCACGGCGGCATCGCCCCGGGCGTCGACCGCATCGTCATGCTGCTCGCCGACGAGCCCAACATCCGCGAGACCATCGCCTTCCCGCTCAACGGCAACGCCCAGGACCTGATGATGGGCGCGCCGACGGAGCTGGAGGAGGCCCGGTTGAAGGAACTGCACCTGTCGGTGCGCAAGCCGCAGCCGAAGTAGGCGATCTCCCGTGAGTGGCTCGGAACCGTCGCCGGTTCCGAGCCACTTTCGCGTCCAGGGCTCTTACCCAGCTCTTACCCAGGCTCCTGACAGCCGCGCTCCCTAGCTTCCCTTCCCATGACGGGACAGGAGACGGCCCAAGGGCCGAAGCACAAACGGGATCTGACACGCCGCAAGGTCGTCGCCGCGGGCGCCGGTGCGGTGGTGGCGGTGGGTGTCGGCGGTGCGTTCGCCGCGGGCGCCTTCGCCGGCGAGGAGACGACGGCGGGCAAGGGGAAGACGGCCGGAACCTCGGGCGAGGCCTGCTACAAGCTGACCTCCGAGACGACCGAGGGCCCCTACTACATCGACGCGGACAAGCTCCGCCGGGACGTCACCGAGGACCAGGAGGGCATTGCGCTCACCCTGCGTCTGAAGGTGATCGACTCCGACACCTGCAAGCCCCTCGCCAACGCCGCCGTCGACATCTGGCACTGCAACGCGCTGGGCGTGTACTCCGGGTACGAGTCGATGGGCAGCGGGGGCGGTGGAGGGGGCGGTGGCGGTACGCCTCCCTCCGGTACGCCCTCCGGTACGCCGACCGGGACTCCCACGGGTGCGCCTCCGGGAGGCGGTGGTGGCGGTGGAGGGCACGAGGAGCCCACCGATGACGAGCGCTACCTGCGGGGCACGTGGCGGACGGACCGGAAGGGTGAGGTCGTGTTCCGCACGATCTTCCCCGGCTGGTACCAGGGGCGTTGCGTGCACATCCACACCAAGGTGCATGTGAACGGCACCTGGACCGACGCGGGCTACGAGGGCGGCACGACCTGCCACACCGGGCAGCTCTTCTTCGACGAGGCGTCCGTGCTGGCCACGGCCGAGGTCGCGCCGTACTCCACCAACACCACGACCCGCACCACCCTCGACGACGACACCATCTACCCGGGCAACGGCACCGAGGGCGGCCTGCTGCAGCTGAAGTACAAGAAGGGCGCCATCGCGAAGGGCGTCACCGCCACGCTCACCATGGGAGTCGACCCCGAGGCCACGCAGGACGGCACGGGGGCCTCCGTCCAGCCGGGCGCATCGGCCACGGCGTCCGCGGGCTGAGGGAGACGGGTGGGGCGGACGTATACGTGACGTCCGCCCCGAATTCACATACATGTACTTCTACTCAACCCGTTGACCCGGAAGGCGGGCCTCCATAAGGTCCCTTCGAGAACGCGTACGTGATTGCTGTTCATGTACGTGTACAGCAAGGGAGACAACGATGTCAGACGCCGCGACAGCGATACCCGAGGCCGAGCAACGGGCGGTGGGCAAGTTCCTGCGCCGCATGCTGCCGATCCTGGTCCTGATGCTGCTGGTCAACCAGATGGACCGGACGAACGTGGGCTTCGTCCAGGACGAACTGCGGGCCGACGTCGGAGTCAGTGCCACCGCCTACGGGCTCGGCGCGGGCCTGTTCTTCATCGGGTACGCGCTGTTCGAAGTCCCCAGCAACATGTGGCTGGAGCGGTTCGGCGCCCGGGTCTGGCTGACCCGCATCATGATCACCTGGGGTCTGGTGATCGTGGCGATGTGCTTCATCCACAACGTGTGGATGTTCTACGGGCTGCGCTTCCTGCTCGGTGTCGCGGAGGCCGGCTTCTTCCCCGGCGTGCTGCTCTACTTCACGCAGTGGCTGCCGGACTCCAGCCGGGGCCGGGCGAGCGCCATCTTCCTGGGCGGCTCGGCGACGGCCTACATCGTGACCGGCCCGATCACGGGCGCGCTCCTCGAACTGCACGGCGCGGGTGGCATCGCGGGCTGGCGCTGGATGTTCGCCCTGGAGGGCGCCTTCTCCATCCTGGTCGGCTTCATCGCCGGGTTCTTCCTGGTCTCCCGCATCCAGGACGCGAAGTGGCTCACGCAGGAGGAGAAGGACGCGCTGAGCGAGGCCGTGGCGCGGGACAAGAAGGTGCGCGACCGGGCGCCGTCGGTGTCCCGCATGAAGCTGATCTTCCACCCTCAGGTGGCGGTCCTGACCGGGGTCTTCTTCGCGATGGCCCTCACCGGCTACGCGATCACGTTCTGGCTGCCGAGTCTGGTGGAGGAGATCGGCGGGCTGTCGCCGTTCCAGATCGGGCTGCTGTCGGCGATCCCCTGGATCTGCGCGGTGATCGCGATGTACACGATGAGCCACTTCACGGACCGCGCCCCGGACCGCCGCCCCTACCTGGCGATCGCCCTGGTCCTGTCCGCCACCGGCACCTTCCTCGCCACGCTCGGCTCCCCCTGGTTCGGCCTCGCCGCCCTGACGCTGGCCGCGGTCGGCGGCAAGTGCGCGGCCACCCTGTTCTGGCCGATGGCCCAGTCGGGCCTGGACCTGAGGATCGCGGCACCGGGGCTGGCCCTGGTCAACTCCATAGGAAACCTGGGCGGCTTCGTCTCCCCCACGCTCTTCGGCTACCTGAAGGACACGACGGGCAGCACGAACGGGGGCCTGTACACGCTGTCGGCGGCGTCGATCCTGGCGGTGCTGGGGGTGGCGTTCGTGCGGCACACACATCGCGGTGAGCGGATGGGCTCGGGGGGCGGGGAGGTCGCGGCGGTGACGGGCAAGCCGGCAGTGGGCGAGGCCCGCTGACCCACCCCGACTCAGGCGTGAGGCCCGCTCCTTGTGAAGGGGGCGGGCCTCATGCCGTTGCCGGCCGATCAGGCGTCGGCGAACAGGTCCTCCACCGCGGTGGCTGTCAGGGAGCGATCGAACCAGAGGGTGAGGGTGTCGAGGTCGGTGCAGGTGGTGATGCGGTCGCGGGTGGCTTCGGGGACGGGGATGCCACGCTTGTCCAGCACGCTCAGGATGGACTCGGCCTTGCCCTCGGCCTTGCCCTCAGCCTTGCCCTCCAGGTACGTCTCCTCGAAGAGGGTTCCCCTGCCCGGGAAGTAAGTGGCGACCATCTTCTCCAGCTCTCTCCATGTCTCCCGGACCGGAGTGTTCTCCAGCCCGACTTCCAGCCATTCACACCAGTATTTCGCTGTTGCCTTGTCGAACGACCGCATGCCGCGGGCCAGCAGTTCCAGTGGCGGCGGCGTTCGCGCTTTCGCTATGGACGATGGCGGAGAAGGCCAGCGCCGGTTACCCCGCCACGAACTGGGTCAGGATGGCCTGGACCTCGTAGATGTCGACGCCCTTCGTGAAGGTCTTCTCAATGGGGGTCGGGGTGCCGGAGATCCAGATCTTGAGTTCGGCGTCCAGGTCGAAGGTGCCGGCCGTTTCCACCGAGAAGTGGGTGATGCTGCGGTAGGGGACCGAGTGGTACTCGACCTTCTTGCCGGTGATGCCCTGCTTGTCGATCAGGATCAGTCGGCGGTCGGTGAAGAGGATGGTGTCGCGGATCAGCAGGAACGCGGCGTGGACCTGCTCGCCGTGGCCGAGGAGGCGGGCGTAGTCCTGCTGGGCCGATTGCGGGTTCACGGTGTGTGCGTTGCCGAACAGTGCCATCGGTGTCCCCCCGTTTGTTGGCCGGATGCCTCGCTCATCCTACGAACAGAGGCCTTCGCAGGGCGATAAGCCTGGGGACGAACCGATCGGGAAACCCGTCCGCCCCCAGGAGGAGATCCCCCTAGGGGCGGGTGCGCGGCGCGGGTTACGCGGACTCGCCGCCGAAGCGCTCCTTGTACGACTCCAGGTCCTCGTCCGTGAGCTTGGCGAACAGGACCGGCGGGATGGTGAACGCGGTGCCCGCGGGGACGGAGGTCAGAGAGCGGGCCTCGTCCGGGGTGACCCAGGTCGCGGTGTCGTTCTCCAGGGAGAAAGCCTCACGCATCTTCTGCGCCGACGTCGGGATGAACGGCTCGGAGACCACGGCGTAGAGGTGGATCAGGTTCATCGCCGTGCGCAGGGTGAGCGCGGCGCCCTCGGGGTTGGTCTTGATCTCCAGCCAGGGGGCCTTCTCCTCCAGGTAGGAGTTGCCCGCCGACCACAGGGCGCGCAGCGCGGCCGCGGCCTTGCGGAACTGGATGGCCTCCATCTGGGACTCGTACTCCGCGAGCAGGCGGGCGATCTCCTCGCCCAGCTTCGCCTCCGCGTCGCCGGGCTCGGCGCCCGCCGGGACCTCCTCGCCGAAGCGCTTCTTGGAGAAGGACAGGACGCGGTTGACGAAGTTTCCGAGGGTGTCGGCCAGGTCCTTGTTCACCGTGGCGGTGAAGTGCTCCCAGGTGAACGACGAGTCGTCCGACTCGGGGGCGTTCGCCATCATGAAGTAGCGCCAGTAGTCGGCCGGCAGGATGTCCAGGGCGTCGTGCGTGAAGACGCCTCGGCGCTGGGACGTGGAGAACTTGCCGCCGTAGTAGTTCAGCCAGTTGAAGGCCTTGATGACGTCGACCTTCTTCCACGGGGCGCGGGTGCCCAGCAGCGTCGCCGGGAACATCACGCTGTGGAAGGGGACGTTGTCCTTGCCCATGAACTGCGTGTAGTGGACGTCGGCGTCCGACTCCCACCACCACGAGCGCCAGTCGCGGTTGGCCGGGTCCTGGTCCGCCCACTCCTTCGTCGCGCCGATGTACTCGATCGGGGCGTCGAACCAGACGTAGAAGACCTTGCCCTCCGCGGCGAGGTCCGGCCAGGTGTCGGCGGGGACCGGGACGCCCCAGTCCAGGTCACGGGTGATCGCGCGGTCGTGCAGGCCCTCCGTGAGCCACTTGCGGGCGATGGAGGAGGCCAGCACCGGCCAGTTGTCGGCGCGCTCGTCGACCCACGCCTCGACCTCGCCGGCGAGCGCCGACTGGAGGAGGAAGAGGTGCTTGGTCTCGCGGACCTCCAGGTCGCTGCTGCCGCTGATCGCGGAGCGGGCGTCGATGAGGTCGGTCGGGTCCAGGACGCGCGTGCAGTTCTCGCACTGGTCGCCGCGGGCCTTGTCGTAGCCGCAGTGCGGGCAGGTGCCGATGATGTAGCGGTCGGGCAGGAAGCGGCCGTCGGCGATCGAGTACACCTGGCGGATCGAACGCTCCTCGATGAAGCCGTTCGCCTTCAGCTCGCGGGCGATCTCCTGCGTGATCTCGTGGTTCTGCGGGGAGGAGCTGCGGCCGAAGTAGTCGAAGGCCAGGTTGAAGCCGTCGTAGATCGCCTTCTGCTGGTGGTGCGCGTCCGTGCAGAACGCGTCCACGGGGACGCCCTGCTCCTTGGCGGCGAGCTCCGCGGGGGTGCCGTGCTCGTCCGTCGCGCAGATGTAGAGGACCTCGTGGCCGCGCTGGCGCAGGTACCGGGAGTAGACGTCCGCCGGGAGCATGGACCCCACCATGTTGCCCAGGTGCTTGATCCCGTTGATGTACGGAAGGGCGCTGGTGATGAGGTGTCGAGCCATCGCGGGCTGCTCCCAAGTCGCTACGTGGGGTGACGATCTCGTGGTCTCGGTCGTCTACGGAACCTTGAAATCGTAGCTGACATGGGTACGCCGCCCGCCTCCCCTTTTGCGGGGTGGGACGCGGGCGGCGTGAGGCGGGGCGGGTGGGGGGTGCCGGTGGGCCGGTGGGGCTGAGGGTTACGGGCGCCAGTTCGCCAGTACGCCCTCGTAGAGCTCCTTGTCCGTGAGCTCGCGGGGGGTTTCGCCGGCGAGGAAGTGGGACGTGTTGGGCGTCTTGAGCTTGCGGAGGTAGTCGAAGGCCTTGTTCTCCGGGTCTCCGAAGGCGACAAAGGAGAAGAAGACGGTGGGGTGGGTCTTGGCGGCGTCGGTGAGGGCCTGGGTGGCCGGGGTCTTCGCGTCCGGGGCGCCGTCGGTCTGGAAGACGACGAGGGCGGGGGTGGAGGGGTCCGCCTTGGTCTTGTCGTGGTGGGCGAGGACCGCTTCGACTGCTGCGTGGTAGCTGGTGCGGCCCATGCGGCCGAGGCTCGCGTGCAGGTCGTCGATCTTGTTCTCGTGGTCGGTGAGGGTGATCTCGCCGGTGCCGTCGAGTTCTGTGGAGAAGAAGACGACCGGGACGGTTGCCTCGGGGTCGAGGTGGGCGGCGAGGGCGAGGGTCTGCTCGGCGAGGGCCTGGGCGGAGCCGTCCTTGTAGTACGGGCGCATGGAGGCGGAGCGGTCGAGGACGAGGTAGACCCTGGCGCGGGTGCCGGTGAGGTTGTGGGAGTCGAGGGTGGTGGTGGCGGCCTTGTAGGCGGTGGTCAGGCCCGGGGCGCGGGTCTTGACGCGGGTGAGGGGGAGGGCGGGGCCCTCCTCGGCCTTCGGCTCGGTGTCGGGCTGTGGTGTTGCCTTGGGCTTCGGCTCGGTGTCGGCCGTGGGCTTGGGCTTGGGCTCAGTCTTCGGTGTGGTCTTGCGCTTCGGCTTTGCGTCGGCTGTGGGCTTGGCCGCCTCGGCTTCGCCTTCGGCGGTCTTGTTCCCGCCCGCACCACCCGTGCTGCTTTCGTCGTCGGGTGCGGGTGGCCCCTGTGGGGCCGGATCGCCGTCGGCGGCCGCCGGCTCGGGTGCGGCCGTCTCGGCCGCGGCCTTCGGCTCGGCCGTCTTGGTGGTCTTGGTGGTCTTGGTCTTTGCGGCGGCCTTCGGTGCGGTCTCGGCCGCCGGCTCGGTTGCCTGCGCGGCCTTGGCGTCTGCCTCGGCCTTCGGCTCGGCTGTCTTCTTCGCGGCCTTGGTCTTCGGCTCGGCCGTCTTCTGCGCGGCCTCGGGCTCTGCCTCGGCCTTCGTGTCCGTCGGTGCCGCGGGCTCGGGACGCTTCTCGGCCGCGGGGCTGGCCTCCGGCTGCTCGGCCGTCTCGGCGGACGCGGTCGACTTGTCCTCCTCGGTCGGCTGCTCCACCGGCGCCGGCTTCTGCGCCGTGACCTCGTCCGTCACCGTCGGCTCCTCGGCGGCCGGCGTCTCCGCCGAAGCCGTCTTCGCCGAAGCCGTCTCCGCCTTCGCCTCCGTCGCCTTCTCCGCGACGGCCGGGGCCTCGGCGGCAGCCGCCTTCTCGACGGTCGCCGACTCCGCGACAGCGTCCGGCTTCGCCTCAACCGTCGGCTTCGCCTCAACCGTCGGTTCCTCGGCTGCCGCCTTCTCTCCCGTCGGGGCGCTCTCCGTCGAGTCGGCGGGGCGTGGGACCGCGACCTTGTCGAAGGCCGCCGACACGAGGTCGTGTTCGTCGTCGCGCGGTTCGGGGACGTTCGCGATCGGACCCGGTGTGGGTTCCGGGGAGGGGGACGGGACCTTGGGGGCCGCCGCAGGTGCTGTCGGAGTGTCCTCGGAGGTCGTCGGTTCGGTCGGCGTGGTCTGCGCCGCACCCTCCGCCTCGGCGGTTTGTGACTTGCGGGATCGTCCGAACGCGTTCCGCAACCGAGTGAGAATGCCCATGTGCGCGCAACCCTTCGCGTGAGTTGAAGCCCGTCAATCCCTGGCCAGGACGGACACGTAAGGTTAGCGGCCCTCCTGTGTGATCTTGGGCAGGGTCTGTTGTGCCAGGTCCACCTTGTCAAGGGGGCATCCGGCCCGTGCAGGTGTCGCCGCCCTGAATCGCCTCAACCCCCGTACGTCACCCGTGGGTTCAACCGTTGTTCACCCGGGCGCCCGACTGTCGCACAAATGCGCCCCTACGGTCACGCTGACACCAAGGGCATCCATGGGGAGAGTAAAGTGCGCAAGCTGCTGCCGTTGATCGGAACACCGTCCGGTTCGCATCCCGGCGGCCGGTCGGCCATGACCTGTCGTTTCCGGTGTGGTGACGCCTGCTTCCATGAGGTGCCCAACACCAGCTCCAACGAGTACGTCGGTGACGTGATCGCCGGTGCGATCGGCCGCCGGTCGATGATGCGTGCCGCGGCCGTGGTGACCGTGGCCGCCGCGGGGGCGGGTGCCGCCGGTGTCGTACAGGCTCCGCGGGCCGCCGCCGCCCCGGCCACCGGCGCCCCGTCCGCCGCTGCCGCCTCCGAGGCGGCCCGGCGCAAGCACAAGGGCGCGCGCGGGCTGCGCTTCGCGCCCGTCGCGCCGAACACCGCCGACGCCGTGACCGTGCCGGAGGGGTACCGGCAGAACGTCGTCATCCGCTGGGGCGAGCCCATCCTGCGCGGTGCGCCCGCCTTCGACCCGGAGAAGCAGACCGCCAAGGCCCAGGCCGCGCAGTTCGGCTACAACTGCGACTTCCTCGCCCTGCTTTCGCTGCCCGGGGAGCGCGGCCGGCAGCTGCTCGTCGCCAATCACGAGTACACCGACGAGATCCTGATGTTCCGCGGGTACGACGCCGCCAACCCGACCCGTGAGCAGGTCGAGGTCGCCTGGGCCGCGCACGGGCTGTCCGCCGTCGTCGTGGAGGAGGACCGCAGGAGCGGCAAGCTCACCGCCGTCACCCGGCATCAGCTGAACCGGCGGGTCACCGCCACCACCGCGTTCCGGCTCACCGGGCCCGTCGCCGGCTCCGAGCTCGTGAAGACCTCCGCCGACCCGACCGGCACCAAGGTGCTCGGCACCCTCAACAACTGCTCCGGCGGCGTCACCCCGTGGGGCACGACCCTGCACGGCGAGGAGAACTTCAACCAGTACTTCGCCAACAGCGGCCGGGCGACCGACAAACGCTACGGGATCGGCACCGGGGCGTCCGAGCGCAAGTGGGAGAGGTTCGACAAGCGGTTCGACGTCGCCCGGGAGCCGAACGAGGTGCACCGGTTCGGGTACGTGGTGGAGTTCGACCCGTACGACCCCGAGTCCACGCCGCGTAAGCACACCGCCCTCGGGCGGTTCAAGCACGAGGCGGCCACCGTGCGGCTCACCCACGACGGGCGGCCGGTCGTGTACTCCGGCGACGACGAGCGGTTCGACTACTTCTACAAGTTCGTCGGCAGCAAGCGGATGAAGCGCGGCTCGTCCCGTTCCGTGCGTGAGCACAACCTCTCCCTGCTCGACGAGGGCACGCTGTACGTCGCCAAGCTCACCGGTGACTCCCCCGCCATCGAGATCGACGGCACGGGCAAGCTGCCCAAGGACGGCGAGTTCGACGGGAGCGGCGAGTGGATCCCGCTCGCCACCGCCACCGCCGAGGGCGCCGTCTCGCACGTGGACGGGATGAGCGCCGAGGAGGTGTTCGTCTTCACGCGGCTCGCCGGTGACAAGGTGGGGGCGACCAAGATGGACCGGCCCGAGGACATCGAGCCCAACCCGGTGACCGGCAAGGTCTACGTCGCGCTGACCAACAACACCAACCGCGGTGTCGGCTCCAACGCCACGGCGGACGAGGCCAACCCGCGCAGCGCCAACAAGCACGGGCACGTGCTGGAGCTCACCGAGCGGTGGAACCGGCCCGAGAGCACCCGGTTCGCCTGGTCGCTGTTCCTGGTCGCCGGTGACCCGGACGACCCCGCGACCTACTTCGCCGGGTTCCCGAAGGACGCCGTCAGCCAGATCTCCTGCCCGGACAACGTGGCCTTCGACCCCCACGGCAATCTGTGGATCTCCACCGACGGTGCCCAGCTCGGCTCGCACGACGGGCTGTTCGGCGTGGCGACCCGGGGCGAACGGCGCGGTGAGCTCAAGCAGTTCCTGACCGTGCCGAAGGGCGCCGAGACCTGCGGCCCGATCATCCAGGACCGGCGCGTTCTCGTCGCCGTGCAGCACCCGGGCGAGATCGACGGTGCGTCCGTGGAGAAGCCGGCCAGCGCCTGGCCCGACGGGCCGGGCTCGTACGTCCGGCCGGCGGTCGTGGCCGTCTGGCGTGCCGACGGCCGCGACATCGGCGTCTGAGTCGTCTGAGTCACCTGGCAGCAGCCGGTCAGGGAAGGGCCGGGCTCGGGGGTCTGAGCGGGCCCCCGGGTGCCGGCCCTTCCCGCCCCAGCCACTCCCGGTAGGCCGGTGCCTGCCGGGCCACCTCCCCGTACGCCTCCTCCAGCGCGGGGTAGACGCCGTCGAGGTCGGTCTCCGTGCGGGCGGCGGCGAGCAGCCGTACGCCGAGCGGGTCGCCCTTGATGCGGCGTACCGCCATGTCGGGCCGGGGGGTGCGGGTCGGCTGGCAGACGGTGACCACCTCGCCGGTCGCGACCAGGGCGTCGGCCGTGTGGTAGTCGCCGTGCAGGACGTGCGGGCTGACGCGGGCGGCGCGGAACATCCGCTGAACGGCGTCCCATTCGCCGTCGACCGTGGGGTCGATCATCCAGCGGTCGCCGGCCAGGTCGGCCAGGTCGACCTCCTGCTTCACGGCCGCCGGATGGTCGACGGGCAGGGACACGCACTGCGGTTCGCGCTCCACCAGGACGCGCTGCCGGAGCTCCGCGGGGATGCGCAGCGGGCTGCCCTCCACCTCGTGCACGAAGGCGACGTCGAGCTGGCCGTCGGCGACCATGCGGAGCAGGGCGTTGGGCGAGACGTTCATGTGGAGGCTGGGGTTCTGGCCGTGGGCGCGCAGCCGGCGCAGCCAGCCCGCCAGGGCCTTGCTCGCGGTCGAGCCGATGCGGAGCTCGGCGCCGCCGGACGCCGCCGCCCTCGCCTCGGTGACCAGCAGGTGCAGGTCGGCCATGAGCGGACGGGCGCGGCTCAGGACCAGACGGCCGAGCGGGGTGGGGCGACAGCCGGTATGGGAACGCAGGAAGAGCGGTCCGCCCAGCTCCTGCTCGATACGGCGCAGTTGTGTGCTCAACGACGGCTGGGCGACGCCCAGCTGCCGGGCGGCACGGTGCAGACTGCCGGTGTCGGCTATGGCGCACAGCGCGCGGAGGTGCCTCACCTCGAGCTCCATGCTCTGTGAGGCTAAAGCGGAATCGCGGCGTTAACCAGCCACATAATTCATCGCTAAACCAGGTGAATTGGGCAGCCGATAGCGCGGTCCTATCGCCGGTTGCCATCATCACAGGCGTCGCACAGGCATCGAGACTCACCGGTGAGACTCAACCCCACCCAAGGAGTCCTCGATGCGAAAGTCCCTGTCTTCTCTGGCGGTTCTCGGCCTCGGCCTCACGATGGCCGGACTCGGAACGGCTGCCCCCGCCGCGGCGTCCCCGGTCGCGGAGCCCCACGCCGGGTTCGTCGCCAAGTCGTCCCAGTCCGCGCAGGCCGACTCCGACGCGAGCAGAGCCTTCTTCCAGGCGGTCCTGAAGTCCGTCGCGGAGAAGCGTGCCGAGAACCCGAGTGCCACCGCGGCCGTCACCGTCGTCTACGACGCCTCCCGCGCGCCCACGTTCAGCGCCCAGATAGCGCGCAGCACGCAGATATGGAACAGCTCGGTGTCGAACGTGCGGCTCCAGTCCGGCTCCGCGTCGGCGGCCGACTTCAGCTACCGGGAGGGCAACGACTCCCGCGGCTCGTACGCCTCCACGGACGGCCACGGCAGCGGCTACATCTTCCTGGACTACCGGCAGAACCAGCAGTACGACTCCACGCGGGTCACCGCCCACGAGACGGGCCACGTCCTCGGTCTTCCCGACCACTACTCGGGCCCGTGCAGTGAGCTGATGTCCGGCGGCGGGCCCGGCACGTCCTGCACCAACGCCGTTCCGAACGCGACCGAGCGGTCCCGTGTCGACCGCCTGTGGGTCAACGGCCTGGCGGCGGCGATGGACAAGGCCCTGGAGAAGTCGGCCCGCTGAGACCCCCACACGGCTACGGCCGCCCCGCTGCTGCGCGGGGCGGCCGTAGCCGTGTGCGCGGAGAGGCGCCGGGTCAGCGGCGCTCGTGGAGCGTGAGGTCCGTGACGACCGCGCGGTGGTCGGTGTCGGCCAGGTCCAGGATGCGGGTACGGCTCGCCCCGAAGTCCTCGGACACCAGGACGTGGTCGATCTGCGCGCCGAGCGTGGGTGCCGTCCGGGCCGGCCAGGTGGCCGTGCGGTCGGCGCCGTCCAGGCGGGAGGCGTCGCGCAGGCCGGTGTCGAGGATGCGGCGGAAGGCGGCGTGGTCCTGGGAGGCGTTGAAGTCCCCGGCCAGGACCAGCGGGGTGCCCGGGTCGGTGCGCGCCGCGTCGCGCAGGGCGCCGAGCTCCCGGCGCCAGAGGTCCACCTGGCCGGGCAGCGGGGGCATGGGGTGGGCGAGTTGCAGCCGTACGGCGTGCCCGTCGATGTCGGCGACCGCCCCGGGCATGCCCATCGTGCCGCGCACGCCGTCGGTGGGCCGGAGCGGGAAGCGGCTGAGGATGACGGAGCCCTCGGAACCGCCGCCCTCCACGGCCCGGCGGTGCGGATAGTCCGGGGAGAGGTCCCTCTTCAGCAGCGCGTCGCACGCGTAGTCGCATTCCTCCACGAAGACCACGTCCGGTTTCTCGCGGCGGACGGCGGTGACGAGGGAGACGGTGCCCTGGCCGAACTCGACGTTGGAGGTCAGCACGCGCAGTTCGGCGACCGGCCGGCCCGAGGGGTCGTCGGCCTTGCCGTACGGCTCGATGAACCAGGCCAGCAGGCCGAGCAGGACCACGCCCCACACCGTCCCGAGCCACCACCGGGACAGCAGCGTGAGCAGCAGGGCCACGGCGGTGGGGACGAGCAGCCAGGGGAGGAAGGCGAGGAACTGGGGGACGGGGGTGATGCCGTCGCTGTCGGCGGCCCGGAAGCCGACGATCACGCTCACCCCGGTGAACAGCAGGCCGGCACACCAGGCGCCGAACCGCCGTCCGGGAGGACGGTGCTCGCGCCCGTCGTCCCTGGCGGTCCACTCGGCGGCGGTGGTGTCCAAGGCCCGGCCTTCCGTTCGCGGGGTGGGATGCCCGAATCCTCCCTCAAAGACGGGGTGGGGCGGAGAAAGGTTGCCGGGCATCGACCCGGGCCAGGAATTCCTCCAGCGCCTGATCGAAGACGTCCGGGCGTTCCAGGTTCGGCATGTGTGCCGCGCCGTCGACGATGTGCAGCTCCGCGTCCGGGAGGGCCGCGTGCAGGGCCAGGGCGTCGGAGACGGGCGTGAAGGTGTCGTCGGCTCCCACGACGACCAGGGCCGGGACGGTGACGCGCGGCAGCAGGGCGGCGTAGTCGGGGCGGCGGGCCCGGGCGCGCAGGGCCGCGGCGGCGCCCTCGGGGGCGGTGGCGGTCATCATGCCGTGGACGTGCGCCTTGACCTCGGCGGAGGCGTAGGGGGCGACCATCCGCTCCAGGACCTCGTCGGCGTAGCCGCGCATGCCCTCGGCAAGGAGGCGGTCCGCCATGGCGTCGCGGGTGCGCACGCCCTCGGGGGTCTCCGCCGCCGGGAAGGTGTCGGCGAGGACCAGGCCGCGGACGCGCTCGGGGAAGAGGCGGTAGCAGTCCATGACGATCTGCCCGCCCATCGACAGGCCCGCCAGGACGAACGACTCCACCTTCAGCTCGTCCAGCAGGGCCTCGATGTCCCGGGCGAATCCCGAGAAGTCCGTGACGGCCGGGGTCGTGGGGGAGGCGCCGTAGCCGCGCAGGTCGGGAGCGACGACACGGCGGGTACCCGGGAACCTCTCGAGCTGCGGGGTCCACATCGTGCGGTCGAAGGGGTGGCCGTGGACGAGGACCAGGGGTACCCGATGCGTGTCGGGGCCTTTGTCCTCGTATGCGAGGAAGGGTGCCATGGCGTCGACCCTAGGCCGCCCAACTACTCGGTGCAATAAGATCTTTGCTCTCGGTGCAATCCAAGGGGGAGTCCGGCCGATGAGTGACTACCGGCGCATCGCCGACCGCATCGCCGACGACATCGCCACCGGTCGGCTGCGGCCGGGGCAACGGCTGCCGCCGCAGCGGGCGTTCGCACGGCGGCGCGGCATCGCCCCGTCGACGGCCGGGCGGGTGTACGGCGAACTCGTGCGGCGCGGGTTGGTCGTCGGGGAGGTCGGGCGCGGCACCTTCGTACGGGCCGCACCGGACGGCCCGGCAGGGCGGGCGCTCATCGAGCCCGGCCCGGCCGCCACGCCCGTCAACCTGGAGCTCAACTATCCCTCCGCCCCCGGCCAGCCGGAGCTGCTCGCCCCCGTCCTCGCGCCGCTGCTGCGCCCCGACGTGCTGGCCGAGGCACTGTTACCGGCCGCCGCCACCGGCACCGAGGCCGCCCGGGAGGCCGCGGCCACCCTGCTCATCACCCCGGGCTGGCGCCCCGCTCCGGAGCGGCTGCTGTTCACCGGCAACGCCCGGCAGGCCATCGCCGCCGTGCTGGCCTCGCTGGTCCGGCCGGGCGGCCGGGTCGGGGTGGAGCAGCTGACGTATCCGCTGGTCAAGGAGATCGCGGCGCGGCTCGGCATCACGCTGGTGCCGCTGGCCGGGGACGCGTCCGGGCTGCTCCCGGAGGCGGTGGCGGCCGCGCACCGCTCGGCGCCGCTGTCCGCCCTCTACGTGCAGCCGACCCTGCACAACCCGACGTCCCTGACGACGACCCGGCCGCGGCTGCTGCAACTCGCCCAGCTGGTCCACGACCTGAACCTGCCGGTGGTGGAGGACCGCATCTGGTCCTTCCTCCGGGAGTCCGGTGATCCGCTCGCCGCGCACGCCCCGGCCCTCACCCACGTCGTCGACGGGCTCTCCAAGCGGGTCGCCCCGGGGCTCACCGCCGGGTTCCTCGTCGTGCCGCCGCACCGGGTCGGCGCCGTGGCCCGGGCCGTGCGGTCGGGCGGCTGGAGCGCGGGACGGTTCGCGCTGGAGGCGGCCGTGCGGTGGGCCGGGGAGGGGACGGTGGCGCGGCTGGTGGCGGCCAAGCGGGCCGACGCGGCCCGGCGGCAGCGGATCCTCGCCGAGGAACTGGCGGGCTTCACCGTGCGGTCCGACCCGGGTTCCTGCTTCGCCTGGTGGGAACTGCCCGCGCCGTGGCGCGCGGACACCTTCACGGCCGCCGCCGCGGCCCACGGCATCGCCGTCACACCCGGCTCCGCCTTCGCCGTCGCCCCCGGGCACACGCCCGACGCCGTCAGGCTCGGGCTCGCGTCGGCTCCGGAACCGGATCTGCGACGGGCGCTGCGGACCCTCGCCCATGTCGCCGCGCGGCGAGCCGGGGACCGTACCGGCCCGTGACCCAGGCGCCGGCCGCCACCGCCAGGCCCAGCAGGCACAGCAGCCAGGACACCGTGCGCAGGGTGGTGGTGAGGGCGTCGTAGACCGCGCCCGCGGCCGGGCGGTGCGGGGCGTCGGGCAGGTCGGCGAGGGTGAGGCGGCGGCCGATCGCCACGGCGAGGACCAGCAGCGCGCCGCCCAGGGCCGTGCCCAGCCCGAGGGCGGTGACCGCGCGGCGGCGGCACGCGGCGACGGCGATCGCGGCGACCGCGAGGACGGCGGCGGCGAGCGGCAGCCAGAAGGCGGCGGTGTCCAGCACGTGGTACCCCTTGCGCAGTCGGTCCACGTCCTCGGCCGGAAGCACCGGGATCCGCGTGTGCGTGACCGGGATGCGATGGGCGAACGGCACGTGGTCGTCGGAGAATTGCTGCTTGACCCGGGCGATGACGGGAGCGGCGTCGACGGTGACCGGGGCCCCGTGGGCCCCGTCGTCGCGCAGGGCGCGCAGCACCGCGTCGTGCACGGCCCGGTTCGCCGCGTCCCAGGCCGCGCGGTAGGCCTCGGTGCGGGTGAAGGAACGGGCCGCGTCGTGCACGAAGGGCCCGACCGCCCCGCGCAGCGGGCCGGTGTCGACCTCGCGCCCGGCCTGCCGCATGACGCCCTCCCCCATGGCGTCCGCGACCGCCCTCCGCACGTCCGGGTCGGCGGCGAGCGGCGCCATCGTCCGCACGTAGCGGCCGGTGTCGGTGAGCCCGTGGGCCGCCCAGGACGCGAGCGCCCCGAACGGCACGAGCAGGCACGCGAGGGTGAGCAGAACGGCCGACAGGACGTTCCGCGCTCGTGGGGGCGCCTGCTGGGGACGGGGCGCCCGGTCGCGCTCGGACACCCTTCCAGGCAACGGGCCCCGGGCCGGGCCCGCGAGCGCTGCGACGCCCTCCGCCGGTCCGTCCGCCGCGCCGCACGGCACTCCACCTGCGAGAAGCGGCGTCGGCCGGACCCGGTGCCGGGCTCCCCCGAACGGGTGCCCCGGTCCCCTCGCGGCCTCAGCCGATGCGCCGGCCCGCGGCGTCCTCATGCGTGTAGTAGCGGTAGAACACCATCGCGAGGACGCCCGCCCCCACCGCGAGCCCCAGGCCGCTGGAGCTGAGCACGGTCGCACCGGACTGGCTGTACAGGAAGCCGGTCGCACCGCCCGCGAAGACGAACCAGCACACCGCGTGCAGCTCGCGGCGCAGCAGCGGTGCCAGCGCGCACACGGCCGCGAACAGCGCGGCGAACACGAGCGCCGTGACGAACCCGAACAGCAGGTTCCAGCCCGTGATGGGCCCGGCGTCGCGCCGGATGGCGGCGGCCCAGTAGCCGTAGGTGAGCCCGAGCACGATGGGCAGGCCCACCTTCACGGCGAGGTGGGTCCGCGCGCCGAAGACGTCGGGCCGGCGCCGTGGCGTGATCATCCTGCGTGAGGCGGGTGCCGCATGAGCCATGACAGCTCTCCTCTCTGTCCCTGCCCCTGGATCCAGGGCACACCGGCGGGCAGCCCCTGGCAAGTCGGCGGTGCGGGGGAACGGGATGCGGCCACCGCGGGCCCGTGTTTCGCTGGGGCCGTGAGCCGCCACCGCGTCCGGCACGGCCCGCTCGTTAGGCACGGCCCGCTCGTCCGGCGCGCGCGGGCCGGGCGCCGAGACGTCGTGCGGCGGCAGGAGCTGCTGCGGCTGCGGGGCCGCAGCGTGGCCTGGGTGCCGCCGCTGCTGCTGCTCGTCGCCATCGCCGTGGCCGACTACCACACCATCGGCGAGTTCCGCATGATCTCCTGGATCGTGCTGGTGCCGGCCATCGCCGCCACGATCTGCGGGGTGTGGGGCACGGCCCTCTTCGCCGTCCTCTCCCTGGTGACGTACGTCGTCGCCGACAGCACCTGGCCGCACGAATACCGGGCGGGCCGCGCCGACTTCGTCCTCGTCGCCCTCGGCGGCATCCTCGCCACCCTGGCCTGCGTGATCCGGGTGCGCGACGAGAACCGCGCGCTGCACATGAGCGACGTCACCGACACCGTCCGCCGTACCGTGCTGCGCCCCCTGCCGCCCGGCTGGGGCGGCCTGGACCACGCCGGTGTGTATCTCACCGCCGACGCCCACGCCCGCGTCGGCGGCGACTTCTACGACATCCAGCCCGGCCCGCACGGCACCCGGGTGCTCCTCGGCGACGTGCAGGGCAAGGGCCTGGGGGCGGTGGAGGCGGCGGCCGCGCTGCTCGGCACGTTCCGGGAGGCCGCGTACCACGAGACGGAGCTGGTGACGGTCGCCGAACGGCTGGAGACGCGGATGGTCCGGCACCGCGGGCACACCGTCGCCCTGGGCCGCTCCGACGGCGACCGGTTCGCCACGGCCGTCCTGCTCGGTTTTCCCGACGACGAGCGGGAGGCGGTGGACGTCCTGCTGTTCGGGCACGAGCCGCCGCTCGCCGTCGGGCCGGGCGGGGTGCGCACCCTGTCGGCCGGGGCCGGGCTGCCGCTCGGCTGCCGGGACCTCGCGCCCGGGCCGCCCCGGACCCGGCGGTGGCGGGTCGCCGCCGACGAGACGCTGCTGCTGGTGACGGACGGCGTGACCGAGGCCCGGGACGGCACCGGCGCGTTCTATCCGCTCGCCCACGAGGTGACCCGGGCCGTCGCCGAGGACCCCGGCACCGCCGAACCGGCCCGCCTCGCCGCCTTCGTACGGGACGGCACACTGCGACACGGCGGCGGGCGCCTGGGCGACGACACCACGGTGTTCGCCGTCCGCAGGAGACCCGGGGGTGGATCCGGGGGCGGGCCCGGTGGCGGACCACGGGGCGGACCGGGGGGCGGAGCCGGGAGCGGAGCCGGGAGCGGACCCGAGGGCGGACCCGAGGGCGGAACCGGGAGCAGACCCGGCGGCGGACCCGGGGGACCCGAGGGCGGAGCCGGGAGCGGACCCGAGGGCGGACCCGAGGGCGGACCCGGGAGCAGACCCGGCGGCGGACCCGGGGGCGAAGCCCCCGAAGGCGGACGTTTGCGGTCCTGAGACCCTCCTTTGCAGCCGCAGCGGTTACGGTGCTGACGTACGTGATCGACACAGGGGGTGGGGCCATGCCCGGAACCGTGCTGCTGCTGGCGGCCTCGCCGGTGGGCAGGGGGCGCCTGGTGGACGCCGCCTCGGTGCTCCCCGTCCTCGCCGCCGTCGCGCCCGCGGTGCTGTCCGGCACCGACACCGCGAACGTCGTCGAACTCGCCGATCCGCTGGAGCCGCAGGCCGTCCTCACCCGGCTGCGCGCCGCCGCCGCGGCCCCCGGGCCCCTCACCGTCTACGTCACCGGGCAGCTCCAACTCGACCGCCGGCAGCGCCTGCCCCACCTCGCGCTGGCCCGCACCACCGCCTCCACCGCCCGCTACACGGCCTTCCCCTGGCACTGGTTCCGGGAGGAACTGCGGCTCAGGCCGGCCGGCGCCACGACTTTCCTGCTCGACCTGCACGCCGACGCCGAGACCTGGGAGCTGCTGCGGAGCACCCCGCTGGACTCGGGGCGCGGCAACGCCGTTCACGGTCGCATCGCGCCCCCGCCGTCCAGACGCAGGGTCGCGGCACCGGCGTACATGAAGGCCGTCGCGACGATCCTGCGCAGCGGATTCCGGCCGCCCGTCGAGCAGTTGCACCAGCAGGCGCTGACCCGGATCGCGCCGGACAGCGCGGGCACGGACCTGGTGCTGAGCACGCCCGGCCCGACGGGCGGGGATCCGCACGCCGCCATCTCCGCCGCCGTCCAGTCCGGCCGGCACCCGGACGCCGACGCGCTCGCCGCCCGGCACGAGCAGGCCGCCGTCATCGCGCACGGGCCCGCGTCCGAAGAGGCCCTGCACTGGGCCGAGGTACGGGCCGACCTGGCGATGTTCGCCGGGGACGCCGCCCGCAGCTGCCGCACCTGGCTGATGATCGCCACCGCCCGTCTGAACGCCGGGCAGGCGCCGGACGCCCCGGCCGTCGAGGCCGCCGTGGACCGGGCCCACCACCAGTGGGGTCAGGTCCACGACACCGTCCCCGCCCGTGAACTGGGCGCCGCGCTCGCCGCGTTGCGCGGGCGGGTGCCCGGGCGGCGCGAAGGAGCACTGGACCATGTGCAGCGCCAGCTGAGGCAGTTGCAGACCCAGGGCTGAGTCGCGTGCGCCGTGTGCGCGTGGCGTGAAGGGGGCGCGCGATCGCTTTCGCCGGTCACGTCACGGGTCTGCCGCCGGGGCCTGACCCGGTGTCATGATGTCGGACATGACAGAGGGGGACGAAGTGGCTGTCTTAGGCGTGCGCGTCCGGCTGGGCGCCGGCGCGACCGTGGATGACGTCAGAGCTCTGAAGACGTGGCTGGAGCGCGAGGAGCCGCTGGAGGAACTGCTCGCCGGCCGGCACCTGCGCATCGAGGAGCAGACCGGCACGGACGGCACCCCGGGACGCCTCGGGCCCGACCTCGAGCTCGTGATGAAAATTCTCGGTGACGTCGTCACGGTCGCGGCGCTCACCGAGTACACCGCCCGCGCGGTGAAGACCTGGACGAACAACCGCCGTCGGCTGCAGGGCGGCGATCCCGATCCGCAGATCCGCCCACTGGACCCCGACGGGGAGTAGGCGGTGAGCCGCTTCGACCCGCGCGGCAAGGCGAACCGGGCGCTGCTGGCCGGTGTGTCCGAATACGACCACACGGCACCGGATCCCCAGGGCGTGGCCGGCCAGCTCCCGGCCGTGCGGCACAACCGGACGACACTCGAGGACGCGCTGCACCGGGGCGGGGTGTTCGGCGCCGGCGAGGTGCGGGCGCTGGCCTCGCCGAGCCCGGACGACTTCACGGGTGCGCTGCGCCGTGCCTGCCGCGAGGCCAGAGGGCTGCTGCTGCTCTACTTCGCCGGGCACGCCGTCACCTCCACCTCCGGCAACGAACTGCACCTCCAGATGCGCACCGCGCGGGTGCTCACGGGCCACGGGCTGCCCGGCTCGGTGAGCTTCAGCCAGGTGCTGGGCGAGCTCGCCGAGAGCAACGCCGAGCAGGTGGTGGTGATCCTCGACTGCTGCTACGCGGGCAACGCCGCGGGGATCTGGCACCGCTTCGACGATCCGAAGCGCAAGAAGCACAAGATCCTGCTGCTGATGAGTGTGCAGTCCAACCGCTGCATCCTGGGCGGGGACGCCGACGTGGCGACACCGTTCACCCGCGAACTCACCCACGCCCTCGACGCGGGCGGCGAGGTGTGGCTCTCCGAGCTGTACGCCGGGGTGAAGGAGCGGATGGCCGCGGCGAAGTACCGGGCGGAGGACGACGATCCGCAACGGCCGCAGGCGCTGGCACCGCCCTGGGACCCGGAGGCGGACGTGCTGCTGGCGGCGGGCCCTGCGATGCCCCCGCCCCCGCCCCCGGGCGACCCTTGGCTCCTCCGATTACGAGCTCTGCTCACCCGCGGCGCCGGGGACACCGGGGGGCGGGGTGTCGGTGGGCGAGAGATCGGTGGGTGGCAGATCGGTGCTGGGGAGGCCGGTGGGCGGGGGGTCCGGGCTGGGGAGACCGGTGGGCGGGAGGGCGGTACCCGGAAGGCCGATGCGCCGGGGGCCGGTGCCGGGGAGGCCGGCGCCCGAAGGGCCGGTGGCCGCAAGGCCCGTGCTCGAAAGTCCGCCGCCCGGTCCGGCCGCACCGTGCTGGCCGCGCTGCTCGCCCTGCTCGCCACCGGCGCCGGCGGCTACGGCATCCTGGCCCTGACCGGCGACTCCGCTCCTTGCGGACCGTCCCTGGAACTGCGCGTCCTCACCGACCCCGACCTGGAGCCGGTGATCCGGGCGGCGGCGGACGCCTACGTCACCTCGGACGCCAACACCACCGGCGACGGCTGCCGGCGCAGCGGCGTCACCGTCAACAGCGCGGGTGCCGCGGCCGTGGTGACCGCGCTGGGCGAGCGGACCGACGCCTGGCAGCAGCCCCGCGAGGACGACAACCCGCAGCGGGACATCGGCCCGCAGCCGGACGTGTGGATCCCCGCCACCCGCGCCGACGTCGACCGGGTCACCTCGGCCGCGGCCCGGGAGGACCGCGTCTTCGCCCGGCTGGAGCCACGGGACGGGCCCCTCGCGTACTCGCCGGTCGTGCTGGCCGTTCCGACGGCACGCGGGGCCGGTCTCGACCCCACCGGCCGGTCGCTGGCCGAGCTGCTCGCCGACCTGGAACAGGCCGACGCGACGACGGAACTGCACCGCTCCGACCCGGAGTCCACCGACTCGGCGCTGCTGGCGACCATGGGCCTGTACGGCGACCGGCCCGGGGCACGCGGCGCGGCCGACGCACGCGCCGCGGAGCTGCGCCTCGCCCGGACCGCACGGCCCGAGCCCTCGGCCGCGCGGCTGCTGTGCACGCTGCCCGGCGACCACGCGGTGGACGGTCGCAGCGCGGCACTGGTCCCGGAGTTCCTGCTGAAGACGGGCATCGGCTGCCACCCGGCCACCCGTGTCCCGCGCGTCGCGGCCTACCCCGACGACGTGCCCGGTCTGGAACCGGCGTTCGTGCGGGTGCGCTGGGAGGACGGCGACCGGGACGCCGAGGCGCGGGACGACGCCGTGGACCGCTTCCACACCTGGCTGACCGGGACGGACGGCCGGACGGTGCTCGGCGAGCACGGCTTCAGGTCCGCGACCGGCGAACGCGGCCTGCTCGACGCGACGTCGGCCCCCGAGGGCCTCGCCGAGTCCGTCCGCCCCGCCCGGCGGGCCGACCCCTCGACGATGGAAAAGGCCCTGGTGCGCTACGGCAACGCGCACGGCCCCGGCCGCGTCCTGTTCCTGCTCGACAGCTCCGGCTCGATGGCCGGCCGGTGGGACGGCTCCAGCGGCGGCCCGGGCATCCTGAAGCAGACCCTGCCCGGGCTCGGCGGGGAGGACGAGTACGGCGTGTGGGCGGTGCACGGCACCGGCGACCGGACGCACACCGCGCTTCTGCCCTTCGGCACACACGAGCGCCCCGCTGCCGAACAGGCCCTGGACAAGGCCGAGGTGCGGGACGCGGAGGCCGATCCAGCGGGGGCCCTGCGGGACGCCCTGGAGTTCATGCGGGAGCGCGGCACCGACGACGAGCGGCCGCAGCTGATCGTGTACCTCACCGACGGCGAGGACGACGGCCGCCTGAGCGGCGAGGCCCTCGATGACGTCCTCGACCTGGCCCGTGGCGCGGGTGTGCCGGTGGCCATGGTGTCCCTGAGCGGCTCCGGCTGCGACCAGGACCGCCCCGCCACCCGCATCGCCGAGGCCGGCCGGGGCCGCTGCCTGGACTTCGGGGACGACCTCGTGCCCGCCCTGCACGACGAGGTCGCCCGCACCGGAATGGGGGAGGAATGATGGCCCGCCGTCTGACGGCCGCCGCACTGTCGCTGCTGTCCCTGCTCGCGCTCACCTCATGCACCGGCACGGACGCCCGGGAGCAGCCGCAGGACACCGACCCGCCCCGGATCGTGGTGGCCAGCGGCCAGGACGTCACCGGGAAGAACGGCATCCGCCAGCAGCTCATCGACGCCTGGAACGCCAAGGAGGGCGAACACGGCTACCGGGCCCGCCTGGTGGAACTCCCCGGCTCCGCCGACCAGCAGCGCAGCCAGCTGCTCGGCGCGCTCCAGTCGGGCGGGGCCGAGTACGACGTGGTGAACCTGGACGTGACCTGGATCCCGGAGTTCGCCGCCGCCGGCCTGATCCGCCCGCTGACCGGCGCGGCGGTGAAAGCGCCCGGCGACATCATCCGGTCCGTCGACAGCACGTCGTTCTGGGACGGACAGCGGTACGCGGTTCCCTTCAACAGCGATGTGGGCCTGCTGTACTACCGCAAGGACCACCTGCGGAAGGCCGGCACCTACCGGACCGATCTGGGCCGCGGCGTCACCTGGGACGTCCTGCGGCAGCTCATCGACGTCGTCAACGACCGGCCGAAGTCCGAGGGGTACGAGGACGGGTGGACCACGCAGCTCGCCGCCTACGAGGGCCGCACGGTCAACGCGATCGAGGCGTTCGCCTCGGCCGTCCCGGACTTCGCGCTGACCGACCAGGACGGCCGGTATGCCGCCGATGAGGCGCAGTTGACGGCCGGGGTGGCCGAACTGCGGGAGCGCACGGCGCCGTCGTACATGGACGCGGAGGCCACCGGGTCCCGCGAGGCCGAGTCGCTCAGCGCCTTCGCGGAGGGTCGCACGACCTTCCTGCGGCACTGGCCGTACGTCTACCCGTCCCTGTACGAGACGTTCAAGGGGAACCTCGGTGTGACCCGGCTGCCCGGCAAGGCGGTGCTCGGGGGCCAGAACCTGGCCGTCACCTCCTCCACCTCCGAGCAGCGCGCCGCGAAGGCCGCCGAGCTGATCGCGTTCCTGACCGACCCGGACAGTGAACGCTGCCTGCTGCGCGCCGGGTTCGCCGCGACCCGCACGTCGGCCTACCGGGCTGCCGGCAGCACTCCGGAGTGCCGGCACGCCGCCGCGTACTCCGAGAGCGCCTCGGCGTCCCCCACCGGAGAGAGCGCCGAACTCAAGGCGCCCGACCGGCTGGCGGGCGGCCTCAGCTACTCCCGGGACATCCTGCTGCCCGCCCTGAGCGAGGCCGTTCAGCGTCCCCGCACGCCCCTGTACGGCGCCGTCACGCAGACCCTCATCACGGAACTGGACGCCCTGTACGGCCCGCACTCGGTGGGTGACGTGCAGGTGGCGAAGAATCTTGACGAGGCATTGAGCAAGGTTTTACCCGGTTAACTCGGTTGGATTTCCTCCCGATGATGTTCACACTTCCTCCATTGTGAAGGCCTGCCCCCGTAGGTAGCCTCGATTTCGCACTGACCATGCAATTCACGCAACTCAATAAAACGGGGACGGACTTCGTGAGCGTACGAAGCAAGGGAATTTCTTCTGTCATCGCCTTCGCCATGACCGGCGCGCTGTGCGGTGTCGGAGCACAGGCCGCACAGGCGGCTCCGGCGCAGCCGGAACTGCGCGCCGGGGCGGACGAGATCTGCGCGGTCCTGGGGATCGGCAGCGGCGCGGCGGGCCTGAGCAAGGCCCTGGCCAAGGGCGCCTCGTGGGTCGGGATCGGCGCGAGCATCGGGTGCTACGCGTACACGAAGGCGAAGGAGGCCACGCCTGCGGAAAGGCGGGCCGCCATGATCGCGTCGTACAAGAAGTACCAGGCCATGAGCGACATCAAGAAGCTCGATGCGCTCGGCTACTACTGCCGGAAGGAAAGCGGCGGCGGCGGTGGAACCGATGTCGCCCCGGCCGACGCGTCGGTGAAGGTGGGCTGGCGCGACATCAAGATGAAGGGCGTGACCTACAAGTGCACGGCCAACAGGGACTGACCGGCCGTCGCGGCCCGGGCCATGGAGAACGGCTGCTGTTCTCCGTGGCGCTGGTCGTGGTGAGCCTGCTGTGGATCACCCAGGACCTGGCCACGTGGGCGACGGCGACATGCGTGGCAGGCGCCGCCGTCGGTGCGGCTGGAATTCTCTATTTCGGGTGGCGCTATATTCGCTCTCGCGGGAATGCGCGCTAACCGGATTCCTTGAGGGCGTCACATTCGAACCAGACGGTCTTCCCGGGCCGGTGGGGGAGCGGATCCCACCCCCACCGGTCCGTGACGGCGTCGACGATCAGCACGCCGCGTCCCTCCTCGGCGAGTTCGTCCACAGCTGGGGACAGCGGCGGTCGCGGGCACGTGTCCGTGACCTCCACGCGCAGTCCCCGCCCGTCCGGCCGCCGCAGCACCAGCACCGCGGCGCGCCGGTCGGGCGTATGGCGTACGACGTTCGCGACCAGCTCGGTGAGGGCGAGCGAGGCGGAGTCGCACAGTTCGGCCATCTCCCAGGCGGCGAGATACACCCTGAGGATGCGGCGCAGATGCCGGGCGGAGTGCTCACCGAGGGTGAATTCGACGCCATACCTGGAGCCAAGTCCTGGCCCCGGCTGGTGGGTTACGTGATTCATGCCACCAGCGTGGAGTGGTGTGGTTACTCTCGGCTACAGACCGAAATGAACGCCGCAGGGCGTTCGGACCCGGGGGTGACCGCGCCATGCCCAACATCCGCCGACTCGACCCCACCGCCTCGCCGTTGGACTACTTCGGCTCGGAGTTACGCCGCCACCGGGAGGGCGCGGGGCTGTCCCAGCAGGAACTGGGCAACTGCATCTTCTGCACGGGTTCTCTCGTCGGCCAGATCGAGACCGCGCACAAGGTCCCGACCAGAGAGTTCGCGGAGCGCGCGGATGCGGCGCTGATGACGGACGGCTGTTTCTCGCGGTTGGTGGGGCTGGTTCTGCGGAGTCAGTTGCCGACGTGGTTCCAGGCGTATGCGGAGATGGAGCGCAGCGCGTCCTACATCTCCACGTATCAGTGCCAGTTGGTGTACGGCCTCCTTCAGACGGAGGCCTACGCCCGGGCCGTACTGGGTGTCGAGCAGAAGGAGAAGCTCGACGAGATGGTGGCGGCTCGCAGGGAACGACAGCGCATCTTGGAGCGCGAGCAGCCCCCGGCGCTGTGGACGGTGCTGGACGAGGCGGCGCTTTACCGGGAGATCGGCAGTCGTGACGTCATGCGAAGCCAACTGGCGCACCTGTTGGGCCTCGTCGGGCAGCCGTGGACGCACCTCCAGATCCTGCCGTTCTCGGCCGGACAGCACGCGGCGATGATGGGCTCATTCACCCTCCTGCGGTTCGATGACGACCCGGACATCCACTACAGCGAGAGCTACGACCAAGGTCATATGACGGCCAATCCTCAGCTGATCAGGGAACGTTCGGTCGGCTACGCTCGCCTACAGGCCGATGCCCTCTCCGAGGGGGAGTCGGCGGCCTTGATCGCCCGCGTGATGGAGGAACGCTATGGGGAGCAGCCCGGACCTGACGCGTGCGCAGTGGCATAGGTCGTCGTACAGCGGCAGCAGCGGTGGCGAATGCGTCGAGGTCGCCGACCTCAGGCCCGGCGTCGGTGTCCGCGACTCCAAGAACCCCGAGGCCGGCATCCTCACCGTCTCTCCGGAGGCCTACGCCGACTTCGTGACATACGTCAGCGCGTCCTGAAGGGGACCGGCACCAGCAGGTCATGACCCGGCGCTCAGCGGGAGTCGGCGACGGTCCGCTGCTCGGGCTGCGGGGCCTCCGCTCTCGCCGGCCCCGCGTTCGCCGCGAGCAGCAGCGTCGCCACGGCCACGAGGGCTGCGGTGAAGCCTCGGGCGTACCGCTCGGCGGTGCGTGTGCGTTCGAGCACGGCGACCTCGCAACTGGGGCGGCGACTACGGCGGCAACGTGTTAAGCACGTTCGACAATGCGGCTTAACACTCCGTTTAACCTAGGGGCGGTGAAGGTCTAACGGCAAGAGGCGCAGGGGGAGTTGGCGTGGGGGAGCGCGATGATCCGGGGACCATCGGCCGCCGGGTGCAGCGGTTGCGTGTGGAACGCGGACTGACACAGCGGCAGTTGGCGGAACCCGTGTACACACCGGCCTACATCTCCACCCTGGAGTCCGGCCGGGTGCGCCCCTCGGACGACGCCCTGCGGCATCTCGCGGAGCGCCTCGGCGTCGCCTTCGACGAACTCGCCGGCGGGCACTCCGCCCGGCTCGTCACCGGACTGCGGCTGCGGCTGACCGAGGCCCGGCGCACCCTAGCCCTCGGCGAGGCCGAGGCGGCGGCGGAGCAGTACGCCGAGCTGCTCGTCGAGGCCGAGGCGAACCATCTGACCGCGGAGCAGTCCGCCGCGCTGCTCGGGCTCGGCGAGTGCGCCCTGGAGACGGGCGAACTCGTGGCCGGCCGGCAGTACTTCGAGCGGGCCGAGGAATGCCTGGCCGGCGCCCCGCTGCCCGCCCGCGTCCCGGCCCTGCGCGGCCGGGCCGTGGCCCACTACCTCGCCGGTGAACTCCGCTACGCCGTCTACCTGCTGGAGAGCACCCTCGACGAACTCAACCGCGGCGGCCTGCACGACCCGGACGCCCTCCTCCTGCTCTACGCCAGCGCCATCGGCCCCTACATGGACATGGGCGCGCACGCCCGGGCCGCCCAGGCCGCCGAATTCGCCCTGGCCCTCGCCCCCCGGTCGGAAGATCCCGCCCTGGTCGCCCGCATGCACCGGTCCGTCGCCCGCACCCTGGTCGCCGAGGGCCGTCTCGCCGAGGCCGACGCCTCCCTGGCCAAGGCCGCCGAGCTGTACCGGACCCTGCAGATCCGCACCGAGCTCGCCAACTGCCACTGGATGCGCGGCTACGTCTACGCCCAGGACGGCCGGCTGGAACGCGCCGAGGAGGAACTGCGGCAGGCCCTCGGCATGCTGTCGGCCAGCCGCGCCGCCCTCTACAGCAGCCAGGTCGCCGTGGAGCTGGCCGACGTGCTGCACCGGCGCGGCCGGTCCGACGAGGCGGCGGCCCTGCTGCACGACGTCCTCGGGCAGCTGTCCCCCGAGCGCGGCGCCGTCCACTCCGCCGCCGCGCACCGCCTGCTCGGCATCATCGCCGAGGACGCCCGCCGCACGGAGGACGCCGAGGAGCACTACGTCCGCGCCCTGAGCCTGCTGGAACGGGCGGGCGCCGCCGGTGACCTGGCCGACCTGTGCCGGCTGCTCGGGGACCTGCTGCGGCGCACCGGGCGGGTGGAAGCTGCCCTGGACGCCTACCGGACGGGCCTCGGGCACCGCACGGCCCCCGGCACCACCACCCTCGGGCCCGCCCCCGCTCAGCCTCCGCTGTGAGAAGGCAGGGCCCTCGTACAGCCGCGCGGGTCAGTCACCGGTCGTCGACGCGACCTCCCTACGGCGGGTGCGGCAGCCGGACAACCCGTACGACAAGCACCGCGGCCCCGGCCCTCACGGCGACGCTCCACCCGGGGGTTTTGCCCCCCTGCAACGGGTACTCGGGCCACGGTTCCAGGAGGGCTCGGAGTGATCCGGGCGGGTGCCGGGCCCGGTGCCGGGCGGGCACCGGGCCCGGATGCGGTCGCGTGCTGTGGTCGCGTGCTGCGATCGGCCGCGGTGATCGAAGGAGGCGGTGGTCGTGCGGCCCAGGGACGATCCCCGAGGCGCCTCCGACAGCGACGGCGCCCAGGGCCACGGCCGCACCAGGGGTGGGGACCCGGACGGAGCCCGGGCCGCCGACGTGATCGCCAGAGGCGTGCGGGGCGCCGAGCCCGGAGAGGTTCCGGGGCGGCTGTGCGAGGTGGCGGTGGAACTGCTGCCGGTGATCGGCGCGAGCGTGTCGTTGCGCAGCGAGGGCATGCCCGTGCAGCTGAGCGCGAGCAGCCCGCAGGCCGCGCACCTGTCGCAGATCCAGGCGACGCTGGGCGACGGCCCCTGCCAGAGCGCCGTGGAGGGCGGTGCGCCCGTGCTGGCCTGCGACCTGACCACCGGCCGCGACGCGGGACGCTGGCCGGTCTTCGCCCAGCAGGCGACGGAGGCCGGGGTACGGGCCGTGTACGCGGTTCCGCTGGGCAGCGGCGCGGCGTGCGTGGGCACGCTCGACCTGTACCGCGACCGCCCCGGAGCCCTCACCGATCGCCAGCTGCACGTGGCCCGGATCGTGGCCGGCGTGATGACCGTGGCCCTGATGGCACTCCCGCACGGCGACGAGCCGGAGACGGGGGACGGGGAGGACGACTGGCTGAGCGGCCTGGCCTCCGACCACGACGAGGTCTACCAGGCCGTCGGCATGATCATGGCGCAGCTCGGCGTCGGCGCGGACGACGCGCTGGCGCGGCTACGGGCCGACGCCTTCGCGCGCGGGCGTACGGCCCTGGACGTGGCCCGAGACGTGATCGCCCACCGCACGCGCTTCGACCGGTCCTGACCCCTGAGATCCGGTCTTGACCCTGCGATCGCTCCCGGCCCTGAGATTCGGTCCCGGCCTGAGATCCGGTCCCGGCCGGCCCTCAGGCCCGGTCATGGCTCCCAGGACCGGGGGCCGTCAGATCTGCGCCCGGCCCTGTTTCCTGATGTCGGCCAGTCGCTGCGCCCCGAGCTGCACGGCCTGTTGGGTGACCTCCGCGTACACCTCGTCGAGGCCCGCGTTGGTGAGGGTGATCGTCTCCTCGCCGACGCGGACGGCGGCGAGGTCGACCGTGAGGTACGTCAGCTCCCCCTCCTCCGTCTCGCCGGCCAGCGTGACCCGCAGGGCCTGCCGGGCGTCTCCCACCGGCGGCAGCGGCAGGTCGCCGACCTCCACGCCCTGGATGCCGCCGCGGGTGGTCGCGGCCGTGAACTGGCCGCACCTGCCGGGCAGCGACTTCATCCAGTCCAGCGTGCGGTCCACGTCGGCCGGGGGGTGGGCGGTGACCCGGTAGTGCAACTGGGCGTCGGTGTCGCCGTCGTCGAGCGAGGACGTCGCCTGCGGGCCCTTCGGCGTGCCGAACGGCTCCTCCGTGTAGAGGGCGTCCAGCAGCCGCTGGCAGTCGCGGTCCTCCGTGGTGGCCTTGAGCAGCCCGTCCCGCCAGGTGCGCGCGCCCCGGGTCGGCGCCCACGGCTCCCCGAGGTCGGCCTCGGTGACCAGGGCCGCCCGGGCCTGCGCCTCGGTGAGGGCGGCCCCGGAACCGGCGGGCTGCTCGCCGGCGGGTGACGCGCCGGACGCGGACGCGGAGGCGGAGAACCACCGGGGCCGCGGCTCGTCGTCGACGGAGCAGCCGGCCGTGGCGAGCAGGGCGGTCGCGGACAGCGCGGAGGCCAGGAGGGCACGGGTGGCCGGGGGACGGGTCATCGGGGTGCCTCCTGCGGGGGCTCATGGAGGCGCCTTCGTGCGGGGGCGGGCTCTCCAAGATCGGGTGAGTGCTCTTACGGCACCACCGCGACCGCCCGCCCACCAGCGATACGGGCCGTCCGGGTGACCGGCCCGCAACGCCCACCGCCCCATGAGGACCAGAAGACACCCCCCGCCCTCTGTCCGAAAACCCGTCGCCCGCCGCCCCGCCCCCTGCTACGGTCACGCCATGCAGCGAGTCCAGCCGTTCCCGTCCTCCACGACGACGCCGGAGAGAGTCCCGGCGCGCTGACAGCTGACCCAGATGTCCGAAGCCCCGGGGCGAGTGCCCCGGGGCTTCGTCGCGTGGTGCTCGCCTCCCAGACACGAGGAGCCACCATGCACGACCACCGCCGACTCGGCCGTGAACTGGACCTGTTCGACACCGATCCGCTGATGGGCGCCGGTCTGCCGTACTGGCTGCCCGACGGCGCGGTCGTGCGGCACACCCTGGAGGAGTACATCCGCGACGCGGAACGGCGGGCCGGCTACCGGCACGTGTACTCGCCCGCCCTCGGCAAACGCGAGCTGTACGAGATCTCCGGCCACTGGGAGCACTACGGCGACGACATGTTCCCGCCGATGGACGTGGGCGCCGAGCAGGTCCTGCTGCGCCCCAGCCTCTGCCCCCACCACGCCCTGATCTACCGCTCCCGTTCCCACAGTTACAGAGAACTACCCTTGAGAATGGCCGAGTTGGGCGGCATGTACCGCTCGGAGCTGTCCGGTGTCCTCGGCGGCCTGACCCGGGTGCGGTCCATCACCCTCAACGACGCGCACATCTTCTGCACCCTCGAGCAGGCCGTCGAGGAGGCCAGGGCCGCGCTGGAGCTGATCGGTCGCGCCTACGCGGACCTGGGCATCCGCGCGGCCCGCTACCGGCTGTCCCTGCCCGGCGAGGGCGGCAAGTACGTGGCCGACCCGGAGCTGTGGCGGCGCGCCACCGCCCTGCTCCGGGAGGTCCTGGACGGCTCCGGCATCCCGTACGAGGCGGCCGAGGGCGAGGCGGCCTTCTACGGCCCCAAGATCGACGTGCAGATCACCGACCCGGCCGGCCGGGAGGCCACCCTCTCCACCGTGCAGATCGACTTCCACCAGCCCGAGCGCTTCGACCTGCACTACATCGGCCCCGACGGCGCGAAGCACCGCCCGGTCATGGTGCACCGCAGCATCATCGGCAGCGTGGAGCGCGCGGTCGCCCACCTCCTCGAGGAGCACGGCGGCGCCTTCCCGCCGTGGCTGGCACCGGTGCAGCTGATGGTCCTGCCGGTGGGGGAGGAGCAGTCCGAGGCCGCCCACGCCCTGGCCGGACGGGCCCGGGAGCGCGGTCTGCGTGCCGAGGTCGCCGGCCCCGAGCAGGGCACCCTCGCCGCCCGGATCCGCTCGGCGCGGCTGGTGCCGTACCAGGCGGTGATCGGCGGGCGGGAGGCCGCCGCCGGCCTCGTGGCCCCCCGGCTGCGGGACGGCAGCAGGCCGGACACCCTGCCCGGGGACGAACTGCTGCGCCGCATCGGCGACCGGGTGGCGGCCCGCGGCCCCGGGCTGTGGGACCCGTCGTAGGGACGGGTCCGCCCGCGTCGCGGCCGGTGTCAGAACGTCCAACGCGTGTGGCTGTACACCCCGTTGTCCCGGCCGAAGCCGTACGCCGCGTCCGGGGTCACCGCGAACACCACCGCGTCGCCGCTGCGGAACGAGTCCCCGATGCCGTGGAAGGTGCCCTCGGGGGAGGTGATGTGCGGGCCGTACTTCGTCTCGTACGCCGTGATCACCTCCTCCAGGCGCGCCCGGTCGGCGACCGGCTCGGCCGTGCCCTCGACCACGAGGTCGAGCCCGTCGGTGAGGGAGTTCGCCCCGGTGGTCAGCGCGCAGTGGGCGTCGTGCGCCAGGTTCTTCGCCTTCTGCTCGGTGCGGCCGGTGGAGAAGTACAGCACCCCGTCGTGCCAGGCGGCGATGCAGGGCGTGACGTGCAGCCGGCCGTCCGGCCGCACGGTGGACACCCAGAAGATCTCGGCGGCCTCCAGCCGCCCCTGCGCCTCGGCCCAGGCGGTGGCGGTGACCTCCGAGGCACCCGGGCGGGGGTTGAGCGCGGAGCTGTAGCGGGCGTCGAGCTCTGTCGTCGGTTGCTGTGCGGGCATGGCGGGACTCCTTCCTCGTCTCCTGCCCGTAACGACCGTCCGGCGGGGCCGGAATCATCGCCGCGTCCGTTCGGGTGGCCGGCGGCGCCGGTCAGCGTGCCGTCCAGGGGCGGAGCTTGTCGGGGTTGAGTACGGCCCAGACGTGCTGGATCCGGTCGCCCGCGATGTCGAACGCCAGCACCGACACGGTGACGCCGTCCTTGCGGGCCACCAGGCCGGGCTGGCCGTTGACCGCGCACTCCTCGAGCGAGATGCCGGGTACCGCGCGGGCCCGGTCGGCGAAGAAGCGGGCGACCCGCTCGGCGCCCTCGACCGGGTGGAGCGCGGCCGACACGAGGCCGCCGCCGTCGCCGGTCGCGGTCGCGTCGGGGGCCAGCACGCCGATGAGACCGTCGATGTCCTGGTCCTCCCAGGCCCGCCGGAAGGCCCTGACCACGTCCGCGCGCCGGGCCTCGGGCGTGGCGGGAGGCCGCTGCGCGCGGACCCGGCGACGGGCCGAGGAGGCCAGCTGGCGGCAGGCGGCCGGGGTGCGCCCGACGATGTCGGCCACCTCCGCGAACGAGTAGCGGAAGACGTCGTGCAGGACGAACGCGACCCGTTCGGCCGGGGTCATCGACTCCAGCACGACGAGGAAGGCCATGGTGACCGACTCGTCGAGGGTGACCCGGTCCGCGGGGTCGGCCGGCCCGGCCGCGGTGCCCCCGCCGACCCACTCCGTGCGGCCGGGCAGCGGCTCCGGGATCCATTCGCCCACGTACCGTTCGCGCCGGGCCCGGGCCGAGCCGAGCAGGTCGAGGCAGATCCGGCCGGCGACCGTCGTCAGCCAGCCGCCGGGGGAGGCGATGGCGTCCCGCTGCTGCTGCGACAGGGCGTACCAGCGGACGTAGGTCTCCTGCACGACGTCCTCGGCCTCGGCCAGGGAGCCGAGCAGCCGGTACGCGAGATTGATCAGCTGCCGCCGCTCACGCGTGATCGCGTCCAGGTCGTCGGACGGTTCGGACGGGGTGCTCATGGTGTGTCGTCCCTCGGTCGCAGGTGCCCTTACCCGTCCGACGAGACAGCGCACCGGAATGTGAGGCCGGCGGGCCACCTCACATTCCGCGGGGCTGTGTCGTCGTACTGCTGAGACCGATATCAGGACCCCTTTCCCTTCAGGAGCGATCATGACCACCGCGACCGCACTCGGCGAACTGACCGGTGACTACGTCCTCGACACCGACCGCACGCGCATCGGCTTCACGGCCCGTGCCGCGCTGGTCGGCAAGGTGCGCGGCCGGTTCGAGGCGTTCGAGGGCAGCGCCCGCCTGGACGGGGGCAGCCCGTCGCAGTCCGCCGTCCGGCTCACGATCCGGGCGGCGAGTGTCCAGACCCGCAACACCAAGCGCGACGACCATCTGCGCAGCGGCGACTTCCTGGACGCCGAGTCCCATCCGGCCCTCACCTTCGCCTCGACCCGCGTGGAGCCGACCGGCGGGACCGGCTTCCGGGTCACCGGCGATCTGACCGTGCGGGGCGTGACCAGGCAGGTCACCGTCGACTTCGAACTGACCGGATCCGGCCGCGATCCGCAGGGCGGAGGCCACCTGGCCGCCTTCACGGGCCGGACGGTCATCGACCGCCACGACTGGGGTGTCAGCGGGGCCCGCGGCATGGTCGGCCGGAAGGTGACGCTGGAGTTCGACGTCATGGCGGTACGCCGGTCCTGACGCGGGTGGGAGCCCGGAACGGGCCGGGGCCCAGGCCGTAGGGTCGTCGGTGCGGAGCTTTTCCGCGCAGCCACTGGAAGGAGTCCCCGCCGTGACGGACGGTCAGCCCATCCCGGTGATCATCGACTGCGACACCGGTGTCGACGACGCCCTCGCCCTGCTGTTCGCCGTACGGCACCCGGCGCTCGACGTGCGGGCGATCACCTGCGTGGCCGGGAACACGGACGTCGACGGCGTCGTCCGCAACACCCTGACCGTGTTGGAGGTGGCCGGCGCCGGTGACATCCCCGTCGCCCGGGGCGCCGAGCGTCCGCTGATCGAGCCCGTACGGACGGCCCGGCATGTGCACGGGCAGGACGGGATGGGCGATCTGGGGCTGCCCGCGCCGACCCGCGTGCCGGTCGACGTGGACGCGGTGACGCTGCTGCGCCGCGAGATCCTCGCCTCGCCGAGGCCGGTCACGCTGATTCCCACGGCGCCGTTGACGAACATCGCGCTGCTGCTGCGGACGCATCCCGAGGTGACCCGCAACATCGAGCGGATCGTGTTCATGGGCGGCGCGGTGGCGACCGGGAACGCCACGCCGGTCGCGGAGTTCAACGTGTGGCACGACCCGGAGGCGGCCGCGGTGCTGCTCACCGCGGGGGTGCCGATCACGATGTACGGGCTGGACGTGTTCAAGAAGGTCCTGGTGCCCGCCGGCGAGGTGCAGCGGCTGCGGGCGAGCGCGGAGCCGAGCCTGCGCATGGCCGGTGAGCTGCTCGCCCACCGGGACCCCGCCACGTCCGGCGATCCCACGCCCATGGGCGGCCTCGGTGACGCGGGTGCGGTCTGCGCGGTCGTCGATCCGAAGGGCCTGACCACCGAGCGCCTGCCGGTCGAGGTCGTCCTGGCCCCCGGGCCCGCGCGCGGCCAGACCGTCGTCGACCGCCGACCGGTCCCCGGCGAGTCCGAGATCCACGAGGGCATGCGCGAACAGCCCTTGGTGGAGGTGGCGTTGGACGTGGACGTGGAGCGGTACGTGAACCTGTACCTGGAGACGGTGTAGCGACCTCGTCCGAAGCCCCCGCCCCGACGGGTCCTGGTGGGACACCGTCAGGGCGGGGCGTGCGCAGCCCGGCGCCAGGGGAGGCCGCGCCCGGCGTGGGCTGATTCAGTGCTTACGCGTCGCGCTTGGCCGCGCGGCGACGGGTCGCGACGACGAGGGCCGCGCCGCCCGCCAGCAGGGCCGCCGCACCGAGCGCGATCGGGCCGGTGCTGCTGTCGGCGCCGGTCTCGGCGAGGTCGCCGCCACCGCCGTTCGGCTTCGGCGCGACGGGCGTCGACTCCGAGGCGCTCGGGGTGGGCGTGTCCGTGTCGGAGGACGGCGGCGTCGAGGGCTCGGCCGGCTCGGACGGGGACGCCGGGGGCGTGGTCTCCTCGGCCGGCTCGGACGGGCTCGCGGGCGGCGTGGAGGCGGGCGGCGACGTCTGCGCGGGCGGCGGGGTCGTGCAGTTCTTCGTGCCGCCGTTCCAGGCCGCGATCAGCTTGTCCTTGATGACCGGGCGGTCCGGGCCCTTGGGCAGCTCGCCGTGCTCGAAGCCGTCCTTCGCGTCGAGCTCGCCGTCGAACTTCACCGCGCCCCGGTAGAGGTCGATCTGCCCGAAGCAGCCCTTGTCCGGGATGGCGATGTCGAGCGACTCGGTGCCGCCCGGCTTGACCGTCACCGTGTCGAAGTCGACGAACACCTGCTCGCCGGAGGTCGCGAACGTCGCGCCGTGGGCGAGGTAGGAGGCGAGGGAGGCCGTGCAGGTGGCCGCGTCGCCGGCGGTGCGGACCTTGATGTGGACCTTGCCGTCGTCGGTCGGCTTCAGGTTCTGGTCGTCGACCTTGACCGAGTCGTGGAAGGTGGTGCCGTCGAGGGAGAACTGGCAGCGATCGGTCCCGGTCTCCGTGCCCGCGCCCGTGCCGGGTTTGTAGCTGCCGCCGGACGACCAGCCGTCCCCGCCGGGCGTACCGTGCGCGAACGCGGTCGTGGCGGAGGCGGCGCAGAGGGCGAGGGCCGCGGCGCCCGTCCCCAGCAGGCGTCGGGCGGTGACACGTCTCGCTATGGACATGCGCATCCCATTTCTTGGCGTGTGCCGAACCCGGGTGGCGGCATGCGGGCAGCGCGCGGCTGCCGGGGCCGTACCGGGGGGTGAGTGGTCTGAGAAACACTGGGCTCATTGGTCACATGCGCCTCAGTGGCCCCCATCGTGGCGGCGCCGCAGCACGCTGTCAACCTGCGGTAATGAAAAGAAAGTTGCGCCGTCATCACACTTTCGCCACAGCAGGAATGGACTGCTCCGATCGGCGCGATGGTTCCTTTTTCCGGCATTCTGGACAGATTCAATGCTGTCGCCCGTACGCCCTGCGAAGGAGACCGCGTGACTGATCGCTCCACCCTCGACCTGTCGTCCCGTGACCCCGACTGGTGGCGCCAGGCCGTCGTCTACCAGATCTACCCGCGCAGCTTCGCCGACGCCGACGGCGACGGCCTCGGTGACCTGCGCGGCATCACCCGCCGCCTCGCCCACCTCGCAGCCCTGGGCGTCGACGCCCTGTGGCTGAGCCCGTTCTACCCGTCCGAACTCGCCGACGGCGGCTACGACGTCGTCGACCCCCGGGGCGTCGACCCGCGCCTGGGCACCCTCGACGACTTCGACGCCCTGGTCGCCGAGGCCCACCGTCTCGGCCTGAAGGTCATCGTCGACATCGTGCCCAACCACTCCTCGCACCGGCACGTCTGGTTCCAGGAGGCCCTGGAAGCCGGACCCGGCTCGACGGCCCGCGACCGCTACGTCTTCCGCGACGGACGCGGCGAGCACGGCGAACTCCCGCCCACCGACTGGCAGTCCGTCTTCGGCGGCAGCGCGTGGAAGCGGGTGGCCGACGGCCAGTGGTACCTCCATCTGTTCGCCCCCGAGCAGCCCGACCTCAACTGGGAGAACCAGGAGGTCCGCGCCGACCACCGCACCACCCTGCGCTTCTGGTCCGACCGCGGTGTCGACGGCTTCCGCGTCGACGTCGCCCACGCCCTCGCCAAGGACCTGAGCGAACCCCTGCGCGACCTCGGCGCACCCGAGCTGAGCGGCGAGGAGGCACTCGCCGCGATGCCGCCCGGCACCCACCCCTTCTACGACCGCGACGACGTGCACGAGATCTACCGCGACTGGCGCAAGATCCTCGACTCCTACCGCCCGCCCCGCATGGCCGTCGCTGAGGCGTGGGTGCCCGGCGCCCGGCGTGCGCTGTACGCCCGCCCGGACGAACTGGGCCAGGCCTTCAACTTCGAGTACTTGCAGACCGGCTGGGACGCGGAGGAACTGCGGCAGGTCATCACCGACTCGCTCGCCACCGCCCGGACGGCGGGCGCCTCGGCCACCTGGGTGCTGTCCAACCACGACGTCGTACGGCACGCCTCCCGCCTCACGCTGCCGCCCGGCACCGACTCCAACGCCTGGCTGCTCTCCGGCGGCCACGCCCCGGCCCTCGACGTGGCGGCCGGGCTGCGCCGGGCCCGGGCGGCCACCCTGCTGATGCTGGCGCTGCCCGGCTCGGCGTACGTCTACCAGGGCGAGGAACTCGGCCTGCCCGAGGTCGCCGACCTGCCCACCGAGGTCCTCCAGGACCCGATCTGGGAGCAGACGGGCCACGTCCGCAAGGGCCGCGACGGCTGCCGGGTGCCGCTGCCGTGGACGACGACCGGACCGTCGTACGGCTTCGGGCCCGGCGGTGCCTGGCTGCCGCAGCCGCCCGCCTTCGCCGCCTACGCCGTCGAGGCGCAGGACGGCGTCGAGGGCTCCACCCTGGAGCTGTACCGCACGGCCCTGCGGCTGCGCCGCAAGCTCCTCGACGGCGAGGAGCTGACCTGGGCGGACGACGTCCCGGACGGCGTGCTCCGGTTCGACCGCTGCGAGGGGTGGCGCTGCGTCACGAACCTCTCCGGCAGGGCGGTCGAGCTGCCGGCCGGTGAGGTGCTGCTGACCAGTGCGCCGCTGGAGGACGGGTGGGTCGGGCCGGACACGACGGTGTGGCTGGGCCGGTGAGGGCTCCGCGGGGGGTGCGGTGGGGTCGTCCTCGGCTGCGGCGTCGCGGTGGCTGGTCGCGCAGTTCCCCGCGCCCCTTTGGGGCGCGCCCCCTTCGGCGCTGCTGAGCCGCTCGCGTGGATCAGCAGGGCGTGCCACCCCGGGTCAGGCCCGTGCCCTGAACGGGGTGAGTGCGACGAGCGAGCAGATCGACATCGTGGTGGCGGAGGCCGGCGCGGGTCGTCAGTAGCGCACGGCGCGGGCCACGTCCGTGCGGACGTCGCCGGAGAGGTCGTGGGTGCTGCGGGCGGTGGCCGTGGCGGAGTCGCCGGCCTGTACGTGGTCGACCGTGACGATGACGGTGTCGACCAGGTCGCCCCCGGAGCTCTTGAAGTCGACCTGGACGGCGAAGGAGCGGGTCGCGTCGTCGGAGTTGCGGACGGTGACCTCGGCCCGGACCCGGCCGTCGGAGCCGGCGACGGGCGTGCCGATCCGCACGTCGCCCTTGACGTCGACGCCGTCCTGGATGTCGTCGAGGCGACGCCCGGCCTCCGCCGTGGCCGACTCGATCGCCTCGGAGGCCCCGGACGCGATCGACCCCACCGCGGACTCCGCCTTGCCGGCGGTGTCCGCGGGAGTGTCGTCGCCGCTGCAGCCGGTGAGCACGGCGGACAGGGCGAGCGCCAGGGCCGCCCCTCCCGTCGCCCAGCGGGTCCGGTGGCGGGCAGCCATGTCGCCTCCCTGGTCCTCTGCGGCTTTGGGACCTTACGGTCCTACGGCCTCACTGCCTCATGTGCGGCCGAGTCCGCCGCCGCCGAAGGATCCACTGGATCCCGGCGACCAGCGGCGCGGCTTCTGGTCCTTTCCGGTCCTGGTGCTCGCACGGTGGAGCTCATGCGGCATGATCCGCTGCCCGTCGCGCGTCACGACCGGCACGTCGTCGGGCTCCCGCATCTCCCGCATCTCGCGGACCGGCCCGCCGTCCGGGACGTGCGGCTGTTCTTCCGGGGAGGGGTGGTGGGTGTCCGTGTCCATGACCCGCATCCCGACCCGCACGGCCCAGATCAGCGCACAGGCCACGATCAGCCCGCCGACGAAGGCGATGGCCACGGCGACCGCGTGATCTGACGACGCCGCCAGTTCTGCATACGTTGCCGTATTCATGCCCCAAGTATCGCCGACGGAATGCGATAAAGCGCCCGGAATGTCCCTTGGGTATGTGCCCGGCAACCCGGGCCGCGCCGGTGACGACCTCACGGTGACACCCCGCCCCCCACACGTGGAGATCACCATGCGCAGACACCTCGCGCGGCTGCTCACCGTGCTCGCCGTCCTGGCGGCCGCGTTCGCCACGCCCGGCATGGCGTCCGGCACGACGTCCGGCACGACGCCCGGCATGGCGTCCGGCACGACGTCCGGTACGGCGTCCGGCACGACGTCCGGCATGGCGTCCGGTACGTCGCGGGCCGCCGACGAGTGGAACCCGCCCGCACACCTCGCCCAGCCCCTGAACGAGGTGTGGAACCACGTCTCGTCGACCTACCCGGACCTGTACGGCTTCCGGAACTACGGCTGGGACCAGGTCATGGCCAACCGGGGCAGCGTCAACTACTGCGTGCGCTGGGAGTCCGACGCCCCGGTCAGCGCCGCCCTGCGCGACCGGATCCACGCGGCGCTGAAGAAGCAGTTCGGCACGTGGATGTCCGCGATGGTGGTGAACGGCAAGGGCCACAACGCCTGGCCGTACACGTCGGTCCCGGTCAACATCGTCGGCTGGGCGGTGAAGAACCGCTCCACCCTCCAGTGGACCGACAACTCCGTCGACATCTACAGCGGCGTCCTGGACAGCGGCGGCGCCCCGCAGTGCGCCCCGGACTGCGGTCGCTTCTTCCACCAGGACGGCGACTACTCCAAGTGCCCGGGCGGCGCCGCCCGCCACTACGACCAGTCGCTGTGGCTGACCAAGGGCTTCCAGGGCGGCGCGGGCGGCGACTGGGGCCAGCGCGTGGGCCAGGAGTACTTCACCGGCGCCCTGGGGCAGGAGAACATCCACATCTACCTGCACGAGGTCGGCCACACCTTCGGCCTCGACGACTTCTACGACTGGTCGCCGACCGGTCAGTGCTGCTTCCTGATGAAGGCGGGCAGCGCCACGCAGATCACCGAGTTCGACACGTGGATGCTGCGCGACTTCTGGCGCCATCTGAAGAGCCGCTACGGCCTGTGACGGGCCGCGGGCGGTGCGGGTGGCCCCGGCCCCCGTACCGCCCCGCGGGGTACGGTGGAGGAACCGAGGGTATGTCGCAACCGGTGGCCGAACCGGTCTCGCCCCGGCGCTCCACGCACTGCCGGGACGCTCCCGGGACCTCCCCACCGGGCTCGCGGCTTCGCCACCTCGTGGCCACGCACCCCCATCGCAGCAGGAGCCCCTCGATGACCTCCGCCTCTTCGCCCCCGCCGTCCGTCCCCGCGCCGAGCGGGGCCCGGCTGCGGATCGCTGACCAGCCCCGCCGGGGCAGCACGGCCCGACGGATCGACGGGGCGTGGTGGCCCCGCTCGTACGACCTGGCCGCCGAACTGCCCGGGCTGCTCGGCGGGCTGCCGGACGCCTGGGGCCGGATCGACAGCGTCCTGGTCAACGGGGACACCTGGCCGGCCTGCCCGGAGCGGATGGTCGTCGCGGGCCAGGAGGTGCACGTGGGGCGCACGGACTCGCCGACCGCTCCGCACACCGTCTGCCTGCTCGCCCCCGGGCGTGGCCGCTGGGACCTGCTGGTGGTGCCGCCCGACACCGAGGAGACGCAGGCCGTCCGGCTCATGGAACGGGCCGTCGAGCAGGGCGTCTGACTCAGCGCGCGAGCAGGACCAGGGCCAGGGCGGCCAGCGCCGGGACGGTCTGGACGAAGACGATCTTCCGGCTGGCGGTCGCGGCGCCGTAGATCCCCGCGATCGCGACGCACACCAGGAAGAACACCGAGACCTGGAAGCCCACCGGGTCGGACGCGACCGCGCCCCACACCAGTCCGGCGGCGAGGAAGCCGTTGTAGAGGCCCTGGTTGGCCGCCAGGGCCTTCGTCTCGGCGGCGAACCCGGCGCTGGTACCGAAAGCGGCCCGGGCCCGCGGCGTGGTCCACAGGAACATCTCCAGCACCAGGATGTAGGCGTGGAGCGCGGCGAGGGCCAGCACCGCGAGCGTGGCGAGGGTCGACATGCGCTCATCATCACAGCACGCCCGATCACAGCACGCCCGGCCCGTCTCGTCCTGGTCGCGTGCCAGCCCTGGATCGCGAAGAGAGTGCGCCGCCCTCGTTCGGGCCCTCCCGGGAGGCACCGCGGGTCTCGGACTGGCAGATTGCGCCCAGAGGAAGGCCGGCCCCGGCCGTCGCGTCCCCGCGTGTGCCGCTCGGGAGCCGGGACCGGCCTTCCCGCTTGCGGCGCGGTGCCCGGTGACGGGGCGCGGGCGGTGGCGGCGGCACGGGTGCCGAGACCGGTTCGTCCACCGGCAACGACCCCACCACGGGCGGCGGTGGCGGTGGCTCCAGCTTCGCCGAGCCGGCACAGGCGGTATCGGCATCCTCCTCGCGGCGGCGGCGGCCCTGGCAGCGGTGGGCTTCGCGGCATTCCGCCTCGCCCCCCGCCTGAACCTCCGCTCACGCGACAACACCTGACGACCCGCCACGGAGACTGCCCGCCCCCGGCTTCGGGGTGCGGGCGGTCTCCGTTTCGTTTTGCGGAACCTTTGCCCGGGAGTCGGGCGTTGGGAGGGGTGTGCGCGCGTGAGCGGGTGCGCCAGGTGAGGCCTACTAGTACCGAGGTGACGTCAATGGCAGTGTGGGACCGGCTCAAGGACCAGGCCAAGGCTCTCCAGCAGGGGCAGGGCGGGCGAGGCGCTGCGACCGGTGGGCACGGCAGTGGTGGGCACGGCAGCGGTGGGGCGAGGCCCGGTGGTGGCGGCAAGGCCCAGCTGGTCGGTCTGCTGAAGACGCAGCTCGGGTCGTTGAAGAACGAGTTGAAGAGCGGTGCGTACCGGGACGCGAGCATGGCGGTGTGCGCCCTGGTCGCGGCGGCCGACGGGACTGTGGACCCGGCCGAGCGTCAGCAGGTCGAGTCGATGATTCTCAGCAACGACGTCCTGCAGAACTTCCCGCCGGAGCAGTTGCGCACGCGTTTCAACAAGCATGTGGACCAGCTGACCGCCAACTTCCAGCACGGCAAGTCGGAGGCCATGCAGGAGATCGCCAAGGCCGCCAAGAAGCCCACCGAGGCCAGGGCCGTGATCCAGACCGGCATGGTCATCGCCGGTGCCGACGGCCACTTCTCCCAGGCCGAGGCGACGGTCCTGCGCGAGGCTTGTGCGACGTTGGGGGTGAATCCCGCCGAGTTCCAGCTCTGACCGGCGGGAGCCGGCCGCTCAGGGGGCGCGCAGGGCGTCCACGGCCAGGCGGGCCGCCGTGCCGATGACGGCGTCGGCGGCGGGCAGGAGCGCGGAGGTGCGGGCCGTGCGGGTGAAGACGGCGACGGCGTAGCGGCCCCCGTCGGGGTATTCGACGACGCCGACCTCGTTGCGCACGGTCGGCAGGCTGCCGGTCTTCCCCGCGATGTGCACGTCGTCGAAGGGGAAGCCGGAGGCCAGCCGGTGCGGCCACACCTGGAGGCCGAGGATGCGGCGCATGGCCGCACCGTGCTCGGGCGTGCACGCCTCGTCGCGCCAGACGGCGGCGAGCAGCCGGGTCATGTCGCGCGGAGTGCTGCGGTTGGTGCGGGCCGGGTCGAGTGCGCGCAGCCGGGTGACGACGAGCGGGTCGGCCAGGGACCGGGCGCCGCCCGGCCCGGCGTCCTCCTTGATGGTGGAGAGGAGTTCGCCGAAGGTGTGCACGGCCAGGGTGCGGGCCAGGCCGAGGCGGGCCGTGGTGCGGTTCACGGCGTCGAGACCCACGCGCTCCAGCAGCTGATCGGCGGCCGCGTTGTCGCTGACCGACATCATCAGGTAGGCGAGGTCGCGCAGGGACAGCCGGGCGCCGTCGAGCATCGCCGCGAGCCCGGTCGGGCCGGTGGTGCGGGCCTGCGGGGAGCACTCGACCTGCTCGGTGAGGTCCAGGAGTCCGGCGGCGGCCTGCTCGTGGAGCGTGACGAGCAGGCACAGCTTGTGGACGCTGGCGGTGCAGACGGGCTGGTCCGCGCCGGCGTCGAGCTGCGCACCGGAGTCGATGTCGAGGGCGTGCAGCCGGCCGGTGACCCCGGCGTCGGCGAAGGCCGCGTGGATACGGGCGAGGGCGTCGGTCACAGCCAGTACTCCGAGGCCGGGCGCAGATGCAGCGGGCGGGCGGGCAGATCGGGGCTCGCCCCGGCGGTGTTGCGCAGCGCCCGCGTGGCGGCCTCGGTGAACGCGGCGACGGCGGCGTCCCCGCGCCCGCCGGGCCAGGCCACGGAGTGCCGCAGGGCGAGCGGGGCGCCGGTGAGGGGCCGCCAGACCACGCCGGCGGCGGGGCTCGGCCGCTGGTCCCCCTCCCCCTGGCCGTGCGCGTCACGCGGGCTGAGCGCCACCGCCCGCGCCGACAGCACCAGGCCGCGGACGAAGCTGGTGCCCTGGGCGTGGCGCACGGCGGGTGGGGTGTAGCCGTTGCGGGCGCAGGTGGTCAGGAGGTCGTCGTAGACGGCCGGGGCGCCGACGCGGGGGAAGAGGATCAGGTCGTAGCCGGTGAGCGAGGCGAGCGGGACCTCGTCGAGCGCGGCCGCCGCCGCGTCGCGGGGCAGCAGCACGCCGAGCTCGCGCCGCAGCACCGGGCCCAGCTCGAGGCCGGAGACGTCACAGGGGTGGTGGATGAGCCCGACGTCCAGCTCGTGCGCGGCGAACCGCTCCAGTTGCTGGGCGGTGGGTAGCTCGTGCAGTTCCAGTTCCAGGCCGGCGGCGGTGCCGGAGAAGTGCGCGAGCAGTGCGGCGACGGTCTCGCCGGACACGTCGGGCGGCAGCGCGGCCCGCAGCAGGCCGGTCTCGCCGTCGCGGATGCGGCGTGCGGTGGCCATGAGCGCCTCGGAGCGGGCGAGCACCTCCCGGGCCTCGGCCAGCAGCAGCGTCCCGGCCTCGGTGATGGTCACCTGCCGGCTCGTGCGTTCGAAGAGCCGGACGCCCAAGTGTCTCTCCAGGCGTTGGATGCGCTGCGAGAGCGGCGGCTGGGCCATGCCGAGGCGGGCTGCGGCACGGCCGAAGTGTGACTCTTCTGCAACAGCCACAAAGCACTCCAGGTGCCGCACCAGGTCCACGAGCAGCAATCATATCGGCTGCATATTGATCCGACATCGATACCGGTCTTGGACAGAGTGCCGGTGCCGCTGCTGTTCTCGGCCCATGGACTCTTATGCCGACCACTCCAGTGTCACCACCGGCGGTCCCGGACCGCGCGGGAAGGCCACGCGGGCCGTCATCGCCGGGGCGGTGGTGCTGGCCGCCGTCGCGGGTGGGGCGTACGCGGCCGGTGTCGGCCCCTTCGAACGGGACACCGGGCCCGACCCGGCGGCCGGGAAACAGGCCCGGGCGTTCCTCGCCGACTGGGCCGCCGGCCGCATGGAGAGCGCGGCGGACCGTACGACCAGTCCCGGCACGGCACAGCGGGTGCTGGACAGCTTCACCACCGGCCTGGACATCGACGAGCCCGAGCTCACGGCGAAGCCCGCGACCGAGACCGGGGACGGCACGGTCGCCGTCCCGTTCACCGCGCGGATGCCCGTCACGGGCCTGGGCACCTGGACCTACGAGTCGAAGCTGCCGCTGCGCGAGCAGAGCGACGGCTCCTGGAAGGTGGACTGGCGGCTGTCCCTCGTCCACCCCCGCCTGAGCGACACGGAGAAGTTCAGCCTGGAACGGGAGGAGACCGAGCCCCCCGAGGTCACCGACCGGGACGGCACGCGGCTCACCGGCGACGACTTCCCCTCCCTCGCGCCCCTGATGACCCGGCTCGCCGGGGGGAGCGGCAAGAACTCCGGCGCACGCGGCGCGATCCGCCTCGTCGACCGCACCACCGGCGAGGTGGAGCGCACGGAGGCGTCCTTCGGCGCGAAGACGCTCGGGGCGGACAAGGGCCCGGTCCCCACGACCCTCGACGCCGACTGGCAGTCCGCCGCCGAGAAGGCACTCGCCTCCCGGGCCGAGGGCAAGAACGCCGCGCTCGTCGCCCTGCGCATCGACGACGGCGAGATCCTGGCCGTCGCCAACTCCCCGTCCACCGGCTTCAACCGCGCGCTCTCCGGCACCTACGCCCCCGGCTCCACCTGGAAGATCGTCACCAGCAGCGCCCTGCTGATCGACGACGCCGTCGCCCCGGACGACGTGGTGGACTGCCCCAAGTACCTCACGGTGGGGAAGAAGTTCCAGAACGTGGAGCTCTCCGAACACCCGGGGGCCACGTTCCGCAAGGACTTCACCGAGTCCTGCAACACGGCGTTCATCAGCCTGCGCGACCGGCTCGACGACGGGCAGCTGGGGGAGGTCGCCCGCACGTACTTCGGGGTCGGCCAGGAGTGGCACGTCGGGGCGCCCACGTACGACGGTTCGGTGCCGGTGCCCAAGGACGAGACGGAGAAGGCCGCCTCCATGATCGGGCAGGGCCGCGTGCAGGCCAATCCGCTGATCATGGCGTCGGTCACCGCGACCGCCGTGTCCGGCACCTTCCACCAGCCCTCGCTCACCGCCGGCAACGAGGACGGCACCCGCACGACCCCGCTCCCGCGAGGTGTCGTCACCCAGCTGCGCGCGATGCTGCGCGCCACCGTCACCGACGGCACCGCGAAGGTCCTCTCGGACCTGCCCGGAGAGATCGGCGCGAAGACCGGCACCGCCGAGGTCTCCGACGACCAGGACAACAACGGCTGGCTCGTCGCCCACCGCGGCAACGTCGCCGTCGCCTGCGTCGTGGAGGAGGGCGTCACCGGCGGCGGCTCGGCCGGCCCGATCGTCCACAGCCTGCTGTCCGCGGTCCCGGACGACTCCGCGTGACACCCAGCCCATTGTGTGAAGGAGCCCGCCGTATGACCCCCGACCGGAGTGTGACGCCCGACCGCGCAACCCCCTCCCGTCGTGCCCTCCTGGCCGCCGCGGCCCTGCTTCCGCTCGCCGCCTGCGGCACGGACGATCGCCCCGCCGATCACGCGAGGCGGCGAAGCCCAACGCCCACCGGTTCGCCGTCCGGCAGGCCCACCGTGCACCGCCCCCGGCTGGCGGACCTGGAGCGCGAGTACGGTGCACGCGTCGGGGTCTACGCCCTCGCGACCGGTACCGGGGCCACGGTCGTGCACCGGGCCGGTGAACGCTTCGCGTTCTGCTCCACCTTCAAGGCGCTGGCCGCGGCGGCGGTCCTGCACCACCGCTCCGCGGGCGGGCTGGACCGCCGTGTCACCTACACCGAGGCCGACCTGCGCTCCACCGCGCCCGTCACCGGCAAGCACGTCGCGACCGGGATGACCCTGCGTGAACTCTGCGACGCCGCCGTCCGCTTCAGCGACGGCACGGCGGGCAACCTCCTGATGCGCGACATCGGCGGCCCCGCCGGACTCACCGCCTACCTGCGCGGGCTCGGCGACACCACGAGCCGGATGGACCACTACGAGCCCGAACTGCACGACGTTCCGCCGGACGACCCCGCCGACACCACCACCCCGCAGGCCATCGCCACCGACTTCCGCGACCTGCTCCTGGGCACCGCCCTGCCTGTCCGCGAACGCCGGCTCCTCATGGGCTGGCTCTCGCGCAACGCCACCGCCGTCGGGGCCCGCCGCATCCGGGCCGGGCTGCCCGGGGACTGGAAGGTGGCCGACAAGACCGGCACCGGCGACTACGGCCGGGCCAACGACATCGCGGTCGTCCACCCGCCCCGCACCGGGCCGCTCGTCCTGGCCGTCATGACCGACCGGCCGGGCCGTGACGCCGAGCCCTCCGACGCCCTGATCGCCGAGGCGACGCGGCGGACCGTCGCCGCCCTGAAGCTCCCGGGGCTCCCCGGGCACCCGTCGCCGTCTATAACGGGGCCATGATCTATCACGTCGTACCGCGCGCCGTCTGGACCACCGCCACCGGCCCCGCCTACGCGCCCGACTCCCTCGCCGGGGAGGGCTTCGTGCACTGCTCCCCGGACGAGGCGACCACGCTGGCCGTCGTCAACGCCTTCTACCGGGACGCGCCCGGGCCCCTGCTGGTGCTCGCCCTCGACGAGGCGCGGCTCACCGCCCGGGTGGAGTGGGAGGCGGCGGCTCCCGCCCCGCCGCCCGGGGTATCCGGGGACACCCTGTTCCCGCACGTGTTCGGCCCCCTCGACCGGGACGCCGTCGACCACGTTCTGGAAGTGCGGTTCGACGAGGAGGGCCGGGCCTCGGAGTTGCGTACGGCAGGATGACCGGATGATCGAACAGAATTCCGCACCGGCCGCCCCCGAGCCCGTCCTGCGCCCCATCCGGGGAACGTCCCGATGCGCCATCGCGGCCCTCGCCCTGGCCGCGGTCGCCTGGGCGGCCCGGGCGGTCTGGCACCTCCGGCTCTCCGCCGCGGGGGAGCCGGCGTCCGGCCCGCCCGACCAGGGCGGCGGCGTGCACCGTCCGCTGAACGCGCTGGAGGACTCCTACCACCTGGTCTCCTCCGTGGGCAGCGCCGTCACGTTCGTCTGCGTGCTCGCGTTCCTGTTCTGGCTGGATCAGGTGCGGGACAACGCCAAGGCCCTGTCGGGCACGGCCCCGCGCTACGGCTACCCCTGGCTCTGGCTGGGCTGGATCGTGCCCGTCATGAACCTGTGGATACCCCGGGGCGTCGTCGCGGACGTCCACCGCTCGGTCTTCCCCGAGCGGCGGCTGCCCGCCGTCGTGAACTGGTGGTGGGGCCTGTGGCTGGCCGGTCTGGCCGGCGGCGTGGGGATCATCTACGCCGACGACACGGACGAGGTCATCGCCCGTGCCTACAGCGAGGTCCTGCCGCTGCTCGCCGCCGACCTGGTGATCGTGGCCGCGGCCGTGGCCGCCGCCCTCATGGTGCACACGCTCACGACGGCCCAGCAGCGGCGCATGGACGAACCGGCCCCGGCGGCACAGGGCTCGGCTCCGGCCGCCTAGGAGAGGGCCGGGCGCGGTTCCCGGCGCGGCCGGTACACCGACGCGACGAACGAGGCGGTCACCCGCACCGACGCCGCCATCTCCGCCACCCGGCCGCGCAGTTCCGCCGCGTCGACGTGACGCGCGGCCGGACTCATGGCCACCAGGGTGGCGACCTCCCCGGCCGTGAGGCTCATGGCGTACTCCAGCGGCTCGGCGCGCTCGCGCCGGAAGTGCGCCCCCAGGGTCCGGCGCAGGCGGTCCTCCTTCAGCGGGTCGACGGCCGGCAGCCCCGTGGACGCGCGCAGCTCGCGCAGATGCCGGGCGGTGGGGGTGACGACGAGCAGCGCGCCGTCCGGGCCGAGGACACGGTGGAACTCGGGCCCGTTGCGGGGCGCGAAGACGTTGAGGACGAGGTCGGCGCAGCCGGTGCGCACGGGCCAGGGCTGCCACACGTCCCAGCCGGCGGCCTCCGCCCGGGTATGGGCGCGGGCCGTCGCGCGCAGGGCGGGCACGGAGCTGTCCAGTCCCAGCCCCAGGGCCTCGGGGAGGGCGTCCAGAACGGCCGCGAGGTAGTGGCCGGTGCCCGCCCCGGCGTCCAGGACGGTGGCGTCCGGCGGGGCCAGTTCCGTGGCGAGTTCCGCGAGCACGCGGGCGAGCGGGTCGTAGTGCCCGGCACCGAGGAACGCGGCGCGGCTGCGGACCATGTCGGGGGAGTCGGCGCTCGGTGCCCGCCGGTGGCCGGTCAGGAGGCTGACGTAGCCGTGGCGGGCGATGTCGAAGGTGTGCCGGCCGGCGCACCGCAGGGCGCCGTCGGTGCGACGCAGGGCGGCCGGGCACAGGGGGCAGGTCAGGACGGACAGAAGTCGGTCGGAAGGCAAGGGTGCTCCTCGGAACGCGGGGCACCGCGGCGGCGCGGGGCACCGCGTGCGGGCGGCGGACGGTGAGGCGACGGCGCCCGCCGGCCGGCTCGCCGTGAACCGGCGGCCGGGGGGCGGGTACGCCGAGGACGGCGACGTGAGCGATTCACGTCGCCGTCCTCACCGCGGCGTCAGAGGAAGCAGTGAGGCAGGGCGTTGCATGCCAGTGCCATACGGCCAGGCTACCGGCTGCCGCCGAAGGTCACGACGAGCCGCCCGTCCGAGGCGAACGACCAGCGCAGGGCACCGGCGTAGGAGGAGCAGCGGGAGCCGTTCGAGCCGGACCAGAACTGGTTGGAGCTGTCGGAGGTGCCGATGATCCGGTCGTTCGACCCGCTGTCGCAGGACGTGTTCGAGCGGAACACCGACGTACTGCCGGAGTCGAAGTTGAAGTTGCGCTGCTCGTTGCCGACGCTGACGTTGTCCGAGATCTGCATCGGGCCGGTGTTGCTGTTGTAGGTGAAGCCGTGCTTGCCGTTGCCGTAGGCGATGCTGCGCCGGACGACGTGGCCGACGCCGATGTCCTCACCGCCGAGCTTGTAGCCGTTGCGGTCGCCGTTGCTGGCCTGGGAGCCGTCGCTGAGGGTGCCGTTGCCGAAGGCGAGGGAGTCCTCGATGGTCACCGCGCCGATGGGGCCGGTGTCGGGCTTGGTGTAGAGGTCGTAGCCGTCGTCGATGTTGTGGTGGGACACGGTGTAGCGGAAGACGTTGCCGGGGCCGACGGTGAGCTTCGGTGCAAAACCGTCCGCGTCCTCGCCGTCGGAGTCGGCGTTGTCGTGCGACTCCGTGCTGACGATGAGGTTGCGGGACGGCCACTGGTCCTTGGGTGTGCTGGACAGCGCCCGCGACAGTTGCAGGCCCGAGTCGCGGTTGAAGCGGGTCACCGTGCGTTCGACGACGTTGTCGCTGCCGCTGAGGAAGATGCCGTTGTCACCGGCCCGTTCGACGACGAGGCCCTTGACGTGCCAGTGGTTCGCGTTGAGGGCGAGGCCGCGGTTGGCCGGGTCCTCGCTCTGGGCGGAGAAGTCGAGCACGGGTGTCTCGCCCGGGTAGGCGAAGAGTTCCGTGCGGTCGCCGGAGGTGCCGTTGCGGCCCGCCGGGACGGTGACGGTCTGGGAGTAGCGGTAGGTCCCGCCGCGCAGGTAGATGGTGCCGCCGGCCGTGACGCGGCTGATCGCGGAGGTGAGTGTCGTCGGGCTCGACTCCGTGCCGGCCGCGCTGTCGGTGCCGTTCGGCGACACGTACAGGACCGGTCCGGTGGGTTGCGGTTCGCTGCCGCCCGTCTCGACCTCGACATAGTCGACGTTGGGCAGGCCGGCGGAGGTGGTCGGGCTCAGCCGGACGGTGTTGGCGCCCGCCCGCACCGGGACGGTGAGTGTCTTGGTCGCCCAGGTGCTCCACGCGCCGGTGCCCTCGAAGGACGCCGTGCCGGTCGTCGTGCCGTTGACCACGAGGCCGGCGGCGCGCGCGGAGGTCGTGCCGTTGGCGAAGCGGACCTTCAGGGTCGCCGTGCCGGCGGCGGGGGAGTTCACGGTGAACTGGGCGTATCCGCCGGTGCCGTTGTCGCCGTTGCAGAAGCCGCTGCCGGAGAATCCGGCCCAGTCCGAGTCGATGGTGCCGGTGCAGACCGCGGGCGAGACCTCGGCCTCGTAGCGGGTGGTCGCCGCCTGGGCGGTGGGGCCGGACAGGGCGACGAGGCTGCCGGCCAGGAGGCCGACGGACGCGATCACTGGTCTCAGGTGCATCGTTCGTCTCCAAAGGGTGGTGACGGTGACGTGTGCGGAACCCGGCCGGGGTAAGCGCTTTCTGTGATGTCCTGAGGGGAACGTAGAAGCTTGCTGTGAACGCGTCAATAGCTCTGTACGTGATTGTCATTCAGCACCGTGAACGACCTCGGGTGTTGTGCGGCACCCGCCCACCCTGCCACCGCCCCCCGGTACTTCGGCGGCTATCGTCCGCTCGTGAGCGAACTGTCGGCTGTGTGCCTGCCGGAACCGACCGCCGGACGGCTGCTGGGATCGTGGCAGTGGGACGTCCCCGCCCTGCTGCTCGTCGCCGTGCTGGGCGGGCTCTACGGCTGGGGTGCGGTCCGGGTGCGCCGACGCGGCGGGTCCTGGCCGCCGGCCCGCCTCGCCGCCTTCGCGCTGCTCGGTCTCGGCGCGATCGTCGTGACCACGATGTCCGGCCTGGCCGTCTACGACCGTGAACTGTTCTGGCCGGCCGCCGTGCAGAACGTCGGGCTCGACCTGCTCGCGCCGCTGGGCCTCGCCCTGGGCGACCCGCTGCGGCTCGCGGTGGAGGCACTGCCGGAGGGCGGCGCGGCCCGGGTGCGGCGGGCGCTGACCGGCCGGATCGTCAGACTGCTGACGTTCCCCCTGGTCAGCACGGTCCTGGTGCTGGCCACCGAACTGACCGTCTACTTCACGCCGTACTTCGACACCGCGCTGCGCGTGGGCTGGCTGCACGAGCTGATGTACCTCCATCTGCTCGCGGCCGGCTGCCTGTTCGTGCTGCCGGTGCTCACCCGCGAGCAGGCCCTGCCCGCCTGGTGCACCCACCCGGTCCGGGCGGCCCTGGTCTTCCTGGACGGGATCGTCGACGCGCTCCCGGGGCTGGTGGTCATGACGCACGGCACCTTGATCGCGGGCGCCTGGTACCTGCACCACGCGCCGCCCGGCTCCGACGTCCACCACGACCAGCAGCTCGGCGGCGGCGCCATGCTGGGCATCGCCGAACTGGTCGCGATTCCCTTCCTGCTGACGGTCCTCGCGCGGTGGGCGCGGGCCGAGCGCGACGGGACGGCCGCGATGGACCGGCGTCTCGACGCCGAACTCGCCGCCGCCGCGGTCGCCTCCGCGGTCGCCGCCCCGGTCGACGCCGCGAACGGGACCGCGAACGGGGCCGCCGAACTGGTCCGGCCCTGGTGGGAGACCGAGGAGGGCGAGGTGGCGGAGCGGGTGCGGAGGCAGGGGCCGGGCGACTGACGCGGGGCCATGCGGAGCCGGGCAGCGGTGTCCGTCCGCCGCCTCTTCCGGTGTCGGTCGGTGGTTGCTGTCCGCCGCCTCTTCCGGAGTCGGGTCGGTGGTTGTTGTCCGCCGCCTCTTCCGGAGTCGGGTCGGTGGTTGCTGTCCGCCGCGCCTTCCGGAGTCGGGTCGGTGGTTGCTGTCCGCCGCCTCTTCCGGAGTCGGGTCGGTGGTTGCTGTCCGCCGCCTCTTCCGGAGTCGGGTCGGTGGTTGTTGTCCGCCGCGCCTTCCGGAGTCGGGTCGGTGGTTGTTGTCCGCCGCGCCTTCCGGAGCCGGGTCGGTGGCTGCCGTCCGCCACCCCTTCCGGCGTCGGCCAGCGGCTGCCCTCCGCCCCCCCTCCAGCGCCGGGTCAGTGGCTGCCGTCCGTCGCCCTCCGGTCCGTGCTCGGGCGGGCCTTGGAGGGGACGGGCTGCACCGACGTGGGTGTGGCCGACGGAGCGCGGGACACGGCCGCCGGGCCGGTCGCCTCGTCGGTGACGGGGGTGCCCGGGCCGGACGTGCGGGGGGTGTCGGTGCCCGGCCCGGGCGTGCCCGGGACCGACGGGCGGGACTCGGACGGGGACGGCTCGGGGGTGGGGGACGCGGAGGGCGTGGGCGGCGCCGTCCCGGAGGCGGGCGGGGCCATCGGGATCGTCGGAGTCGTGGGGCGCTCGGGCGCCGTGTGACGCAGGGGGACGGCGATGAGGACGGCCGCCGCGCAGCACAGGCCCGCCCCGGCCGCGGTGCGCAGCAGGCGGCGGCGGGTCGCCCGGCGGCGGATCGTCTCGTACTGGCCGGGGGGTGCGCCCAGGTAGTCGGGCGAGGAGGGGCGCAGGATCACGGCGAGCGGGTCGTCGGGGCCGGACTGCGGGCCGTCGTCGTCAAGGCGTGTGGTCAAGGCTTCTCCTCAGGTGGACGCGGAGCAGTTCCCGGGCCGCGTGCAGGTCGGCCTTGACGGTTCCTTCCTTGCGCCCGGTCAGCGCGGACACCTCCCGGATCGGCATGTCAGCGTAGTAGTGGAGGAGGATCGGGACGCGCAGTCGCTCCGGCAGCGACTGCACGAGCAGCCGCACCGACGGGTCGGCCTGTTCGGGGTGGGGGCGTACGGCGGCCTCCGAGGTGACGCGGTGCATGGCCCGGCGCTCGCGCTCCAGCTTGCGCCAGTGGTCCCGGACCAGATTGGCCGCGGTGACGTAGAGGAACCCGCGCGGTTCCTCCACGGACGTCCAGCGGGCCCAGAGCCGGGTGAACGCCTCCGAGGCGATCTCGTGGGCCGTCCCGTCGTCGTCGACGAGCCGGCGGCACCAGCCGGCGAGGCGCGGGTAGAGGGCGGCGAACAGCTCGGACGCCGCCTTCTCACGGGACCGTTTCAACGCTCTCCAGAGGTGGGGGACTTCGTACCGCTCAGGGCCGCGAACACGATCACGTTGTCCGCGTAGCCGTCGCCGGTCCGTGCTCCGCCGCACGTGATCAGCCGCAGCTCCGGGCGGTCCACGTTCCCGTAGACGTCGTCGGCCGGGAAGTCGGTTTTCGGGACGGTCCGCACCGCCGTGACGGCGAACTCCGCCGCGGTGCCGTTCTCCAGGCGCGCCACGATCCGGTCGCCCCGGTGCAGCCCGGCGAGCCGGCGGAAGACGCCGTCGCCGTACGGGCCGACCGTGACATGGCCGAGGATCACCGACGGGCCCCTCGCACCGGGCGTCGGCGAGTGCCGGTACCAGCCCGCCCGGTCGTGGGCCGTGACCGGCGGCACCTGCACCGTGCCGTCGGCCGCCAGGCCCAGCCGGATGACCGGGGTGTCGACGCCGATGGCCGGGATCAGCAGCCGGACCGGGACCGAACGGCCCAGGGGGCGGGCCCTCTTGGCCGGAACCGGCCGAGCGGTGGCCGTCGGCCGGGGCGCGCCGCTCCCGTGGCTGGTGCACGCCGTCAGCAGGGACGCCAGCGCCCCGGCCGTGAACGCGCGCCTGGAGAACGGGCTCATGCCCCGGTCGCCCGGCGGCGGCGCACGACGAAGACCGTGCCGCCGCCCAGGGCCAGCACCGCGGCGGCGCCCGCGCCGATCGCCGTACCGCCGGTCCCGGAGGCGTCGGCCTCCGTCACACCGGTGTCGGGCGCGCCGCTCGGCCGCACGGAGACCTGGCCGTCGGCCGGTGCCCGGGTCGGCTCCGCGGTGGGCGTCTTGCCGGCCGGCTCGGGGGTCCGGGTCGGCTCCGCGCTCTCCGCAGGCCGGGTGGAGGGCGCGGCGTCCGAGGGGACCGGGCTCGGGGTCGCCGGCCCGTCCGCGAACGCGGGTCCGGTGCCCATCAGGACGGCGGTGCCCGCCAGGGCCAGGACGCTCAGGACAGTTCGGCGCATGGAATCGCACTCCTTCGTCGGTCCGCCCGACGGTCGGCGGGCGGGGTGACAGTTCGTGCGGAGAGACGAGGCGGCACCGGGGCGGGTTGTAAAGAGATGGCAAAGTCACCGGAGCCGGGCCGGCGAAGCCGATCCCCAGCTCCCTGCAGGCCGGCAGCACGTCGGCCTCCACGTCCCGCGACCACACCGCTGCTCCGACGTCCGGTCTTCGCCGACCCCGCCCAGCCCGACGGCTTCGACACCACCTGGCCTCCCGAGTGGCTGGAGCTGTTCCGTGACGTCGTACGCCAGCGCGCCCCCGCCCTCGCCGGCATGGCCACGGCGGGCGGCTGGGCCGGGCTCTACGAAGTCACCCCCGACCACAACGCGCTCATCGGCCGCTCCACCGAGGTCGTCAACTTCCTCTACGCCACCGGCTTCTCGGGGCACGGCTTCCTCCAGGCCCCGGCGGTCGGCGAGATCGTCCGCGACCTCTGCCTGGACCGCACGCCCCCGGTCGACGTCGGCCCGCTCGCCGCCGACCGCTTCCGCACCGGCGCCGGGACCCGGCCCGAGTCGCACATCGTGTGAGGCGCGAAATATTCGGCTGCGCACGGGAGTCGGGGCCGTTAGCATCCGACGCGATGACGACTCACTCCCTGAACAGATTGGGGGACCCGTCCGCGCAAGGTGAGTGCTGATGCCCACCGACCTCGCGAACGGGGACTCCCCGCTTTCCTTCTGGCCGCGCGTGCGCGAGTTCGCCGTGCCGCCCTCCATGATCGAGACCGCGACCGCGCGCCGCCGTGCCGGTGACTGGGCGGGTGCCTGCGCCGCCGCGCACATCGACGTCGACCTCCAACCCCGCCTGGTGGCACGGCGATACGGCCGGGACTTCGCCGCCCGGCTGCGGTCCGACCTCCGCCACCTCGCCCCCGACCTGCTGCGCTGGCACATGCCGAGGATCGCTCCCGACGGGCTGCTGCGGCCGGGCCTAACCATCACCCTCGCCCGGTACGGCGCCCCGGGCACCGCAGCGCCGCACCTCGTGGTGCGGACGCCGCCGGCCTGGGCGGACGCCGGGCAGCGGATCAGCCTCGCCCTGTGGGACGCGTCCCGCACGCGGGAGACCTGCCGGGGCCATCCGCACCCCCGCCCCAGCCGACGCTTCCGGTTCGACCTGCACCCCCACCTGTGGGACGCGCGCCGGGCCGGTGAGCTGCGGGCGCGCTCCGGTGACGGCGGCCCGGACCCGGATCACGGCGGGCTGCTGCCGCCCGGGCACCGGTGTGCCGTGGACCGGTGGGCGGCCGAGGCGGAGCTCCTGCTGCGGGCCGAGGGGCGGCCGCGCGGCCGGGTCTGCGTACGGCTCGGGGCCCGGCACCGGATGGTCCTGGACGTGCCCGGCGACGGCCGTGGCGCCGCCCTGTCGTACGCGCCCTCCCGCGGCCCCTCCCTCCCCGTGCTGCCCGACGCGGCGACCTGGGTACTGCCCGACCTGGAGCTGCTCCGGGCCGGGGCGATCGACGCCGGACGCCTGCATCCGCTGGTCGCCTCCGCGTTGGGGGCCGAGCGTCCCGGCACCGCCGGGGCCCCGGAACGGGCGGACGACCCACGCGTCGTGGAGTGCCGGGGCGCCCGGCACCGGATCGGCCTGGTCGACGGCGTCCTGGCCGCCCTCGACCACGATCCGGCCGAGGTCCGCCGGGAGGAACTGCTCGCCGCCTTCGGCGGACCGCCGCTGCCCTGCCTGCGGGCCGTCGACGAGGCACACCGCCGGCCCGACTGCCTCCCCGGCGTCCGCGAACGCCTCCGGCACGGCGACGTCGCCGGTGCGCTCGCCGCCGTGGAGACCCTGCTGGGGCCCGAGGCGGTGCTGCGTGACGGCCCGCTGCGGGACGCGCTGGAGACGGCGGCACGGCGTCGCATCGCCCACGGGCTGTACCGGGCGGGCCTGGAAGGCCCCGCGCCCGGCAGCCTGCGCCCCTGGGACCGCCGCCGCTCCCGCGGCGACGGCCCACACCCACGCCACATGTGACCCGACCCGGCAGGCCTTCTGCCCCCTCCTTCGTCACACCACGGCCCTCTGCCCCCCTCCTCTTCGTCGCACCACGGCCCTCTGCCCTCTTCTTCGTCACACCGAGACGGCTCACCACCGGCACACAGGTGATCACCCATGCGCACACACACCTCGCCCCTGCCCGACACCGCCACCCAGCTCGACGTGGCCGGCGACCTGCTGGCCCTGCTGCGGGACACCACCACCGAACCGCGCCCCGACATCCAACTGGAGGCCCTCACCCTGGCCGTGGCCGCCGACCTGCCCGTGCTGCTGTGGGGCGAGCCCGGCATCGGCAAGACCGCCGCCCTGACCCAGCTCGCCACCGCCCTGGACCTGCCGCTGACCACGGTGATCGCGAGCGTGCACGAGCCGTCCGACTTCTCCGGGCTGCCCGTCGTCGGCGACGACCCCGCCGAGCAGGGCGTTCCGATGGCCCCGCCGGACTGGGCCGTACGCCTGGTGCGCGCCGGGCGGGGACTGCTGTTCCTCGACGAACTGTCCACCGCGCCGCCCGCCGTGCAGGCCGCCCTGCTCCGGCTCGTGCTGGAGCGGCGGATCGGGGCGCTGCGGCTGCCGCCGGGTGTGCGGATCGTGGCCGCCGCCAACCCGCGCTCCTCGGCCGCCGACGGCTGGGAGCTGAGCCCGCCCCTCGCCAACCGCTTCGTCCACCTGCAGTGGACGCACGACACCGACGTCGTCGTGCGCGGCCTCGGCGGGGTCTGGCCCCGGGCGACCCTGCCACGGCTCGACCCGCGGAAACTGGCGGAGGCCGTGGACTTCGCCCGCCGTGCCGTGTGCGGGCTGCTCGGCGCCCGTCCCGCTCTCGCGCACCGGCTGCCCAGCGGCGAGGTGCGCCGGGGCGGGCCCTGGCCGTCCCCGCGCAGCTGGGAGATGACGCTGCACCTGATCGCCTTCGCGACCGCGGCCGGCTCTTCCCGTGACGTCCTCTCCCTACTGGTGCGGGGCACGGTCGGGGACGGGCCCGGTCTCGAACTGCTGGCGAGCCTGGACCGGATGGACCTCCCGGACCCCGAGACACTGCTGGCCGACCCGGCCGGTGCGGTGCTGCCCGAGCGGGGGGACCTGCGGCAGGCAGCGCTGGACGGGGTCGTGGTCGCGGTCCGCGACCGTCCCGAGCGGGCCCGCTGGGACGCGGCCTGGGCGCTCCTGGTCAACGCCCTGGAGACCGGCCCCCCGGACGTGGTGGTCGTCCCCGCGACCACCCTCGCCGCCCTGCGCCGCGACGACTGGGACGTCCCCGCGTCGATCGAGCGCCTGGCAGGAGTGGTGTCGCTGTCCCGGCGCGCGGACCGGACCACGGCGGCGGTCGCCGCGGCGACCGCGGCGAAGGCGGGCCGATGACGACGGACGCCCGCGAGACCAGCGCCGCTCCGGAGGCCACCGCCACCCCGGAGACCACCGCCGCCCCCGGGACCGCCCCCAGACCCCTCGACCGGGACAAGCTCTTCACCGCCCGGCTGCACGCCGCCCGCGTCCGCCCCTACCTCGCGACGGCCCTCTTCGCCCTGCACGTCGTCGAGTCGCGGCGCGTGCCGACGATGGGCGTCGACCGGTACTGGCGCTGCTACGTCTCGCCGGGGTTCGTGGACCGCACGCCCGTCGAGGAACTGGCGGGCGTGTGGGTGCACGAGGTGTCGCACCTGCTGCGCGACCACCACGGACGCAGCGACCGGGTCGCGAAGGAGCGGGGCCTGCACGGCCCGGCGGAGCGCCTGCGGATGAACATCGCCGCCGACTTCGAGATCAACGACGACGTCTACGGCGATGGCCTGGCCCGCCCGGCGGGAGTCGTGGAACCGGGCGATCTCGGTCTGCGCGAGGGCGAGTTGATGGAGGAGTACCTGCGGCAGTTCAGCCTGGGCCCGCGTGCACAGGACCTGGCCTGGCTGGACTGCGGCAGCGGCGCCGACGGCCTGGACCGGGAGTGGGAACTGGGCCCGGACGGCGCGCACGGCCTGAACGAGCGGGAGCGGGACGCGGTCCGCTTCCGGGTCGCGCAGGGCATCACGGGCCGCCCCGGGCACGCCCCGCAGGGCTGGCGGCGCTGGGCCGAGGAGGCCTTCCACCCGCCCCAGCCGTGGCGGCAGCTGCTGGGCGCGGCGGTCCGCTCGGCGGCGTCCGCCCCCGGCGCGGGCGAGGACTACACCTATGGCCGGCCGGCCCGGCGCGCCACCGCGCTGCCCGGCACGGTCCTGCCGAGCCTGCGCCGCCGCCCGCCCCGCGTGTCCGTCGTCATCGACACCTCCGGCTCGGTCAGCGACGCCGAACTGGGCAGTGCGCTCCTGGAGGTCGCCGCGATCGCCCGGGCCGTGGGCGGCCGCCGCGACCTGGTCACCGTCGTCCCCTGCGATGCCTCGGCCGGGGTCGCCCGCCGCCTGTGCCGCGCCGAGGGCATCGCGCTCACGGGCGGCGGCGGCACGGACCTGCGCGCCGGCTTCACCCGCGCCCTGCGCACCCGCCCGGCCCCCGACGTCATCGTCGCCCTCACCGACGGCCAGACCCCCTGGCCGGGCACGAGACCCCCCTGCCGCACGGTGGTGGGCCTGTTCCCCCGCCACTACGAGAACCACGCCTTCGACGAGTCCAACCCGGAGTACGTCCCGGACTCACCCCCGGAGTGGGCGAGGGTGGTGGACATCGGCTGAACGGGCCGTCAGCTCGGCCTCAGCACGACCGCCTGCCCGCCCGCCGGGGCCATCGCCACGTCGAAGGTGTCGTCGCGGGTGACGGTCCGGGTGCCGACCACGACCGGGGTCTGGTACGGGTTCGCGCCCGGGGTGCCGTCGGCGTAGATGGTCGCCGTGTACGAGCCGCCGCCGAGGAAGGACAGCGGCAGCGACAGGGTCCTGGGCGACTCGTTCGTCATCGCGCCCAGGTACCAGATGGCGCCGTCCCGCCGGGCGACCGCGACGTACTCGCCGATCGAGCCGGCCAGGGTGCGGCTCTCGTCCCAGGTGACCGGGACGGCGTGGAACCAGGGCAGGCCGGGCCAGTTGGCCGGGTTGGTGTACTTGGACGGCTTGTCGTACCAGAAGAGGAAGTTGAGGGGCTGGTAGTACACGGCGGCCATCGCCATCTGGTGGGCGTCGGTCGTCTTGTCGCGGGACTGGCCGTAGCAGATCGTGTAGTCCATCGGGCCGCCGATGTTGCGGGCGAAGGGCAGGGTCACGTTGTGCGTGGCCGTCGGGAACTGCTCGTTGCCGCGCACGCCCTCCAGGCTGATCCAGTTCGGGTACGTCCGCTCGTAGCCGAACGGCCGGACATCGTCGTGCATGTCGATTAGCAGCTCGTACTCGGCCGCCGTCCGCGCCCAGTCGATGATCTGGTCGGTCATCGTCCGTGTGCCGTCGTTGATGAAGCCGAGCTTGATGCCCTGCACACCCCAGCTCTTGTACAGGCCGAACAGGGAGTTCGCGTCGGTCAGCGCGAGCCGGTTGACGTAGAGGAAGACCCCGATGCCCTGGCTCGTGGCGTAGGAGATGACCGAGGGGAGGTCGATCGCGGCGATCGGCTTCGTCGCGTCCGGTGTGCTGAACTCCGGGCCGTACCAGCCGGCGTCGTACTCGATGTACTGCAGGCCCCGGGCCACGGCGAAGTCGACGCCCTGGAGGCCGGCGGCGGTGGTGAGTTCGCAGCGGAAGACCTTGCCGGGCTTGATCCAGGAGGTGTCGGCCAGGGCGCTGGGCGGGGCGAGGTTGAGGACCAGCTCGGCGTTGTCGGCCAGTTCGGCGTGCGTGGCGCCGATGACCACCGCGCGCCACGGGGTGGCGAAGGGCGTGGTGACGGTCGTGGCCGTCTCCACCGGGCCGGTGCCGCGGGCGGTGTGCTCCATGAGGAAGGCGGAGAGGGCGTTCGTCTCACCCCGGACCGAACCGAGCATCAGGCGAGGGTAGTTCACCCGTGACGACTCGCAGACGCAGGCGATGAGGCCGTCCGGCAGAGTGGCGGTCAAGGGCAGGTCGGTGAGGGGGCCGTGGTCGGTGCCCGCGGCGCCGCTGGCCGGCACGGCACCGGGCGCCACCGGCTCGTAGGCGTTCTCGTCGCGGGCGCTGTAGACGGTGGTGCCGTCGGGGAAGACGAACGTCGTGAGCTCGTCGGCGATGGTGGCGGTGCCCCGGTCGAGCAGGACGTAGCGCAGGGCGACGCCGGTCCTGTAGGCGCGGACCTCCACGCCGAAGCGGAGGCCGGTGACCCGGTCCCTCAGATTCCAGCGCTGCTCCTGGTAGTGGTCGGTGACCGTCGCGTTGCGGCCGTAGACCGGCGTCCAGGTGCCGCGGTGGGCGCGATGCCGGTGACCGGTCAGCCTGACATCGTTGCCGAGGACCGTGCCGTCGCCGAGCCGGAGTCCGAGGGCCGAGGCGCCGATCACCGTCCTGCCGCCGCGACGGGCGGACCAGCGGAGGGTGCCGCCCGCGAGGGACAGGGTGATGGAGGTGCCGCCGAGGCGGGCGGTGACGCTCTCCGGCCTGCCGCCGCCGGCCGCGTGCGCCGAGGACGCGCCGGCCATCCCGGTGGCGGCCAGCCCGGCACCAGCGGCCGCGCCCTTGAGCACGACCCGGCGGGACGTCGGCCACTGCTCTGCTGCAGTACTCATCGTGCGGGACCCCTCTCGGCGCCGGACCACGGCAGCAGTAACCGCTTTCTATCGAGTGCAAGTTGTACGGGCTGCCGCCAGGGGGGTCAAGACCCGGGAACCCCGGACGTCTGCCGTGGGTGCGGACGTCCGGGGTTCGTGGGCGGGGCGGTGCGCGGTGGCCTGCGCGGGTCGGTGCGCGTGGCCGGCGTTCACTTGCGGAACAACCTCATAGCCGTCCTTGCATCTCCTCACACGGCGTCACGACTTTCAGCCGCTCCGGGTGTCGGGAAGTCCACTGCCCCGGCCCGCGTTCCGGCCGTAGCACCCAGATCGTGCCACCTCGCACGTCCGTGATGACGCCGTGCCGTTGAGCAACCTCATCGCGGGCCAGGTCACCCACCCACGGCGTGCGCTCCCTGGTCATCGGCGTTCTTTCGCGCACAGCTCTGCCCACACCCGCTTGCCCCAAGGCAGTTGGTCGACGCCCCAGTCCGTCGCAAGTGTTTGCACGAGCGTGAGGCCGCGTCCGGTCTCGGCTTCCTCATGCGGTTCCCGAAACCTCGGTAAACACCTGGACTTGTCCACGACGCCGATGCGTACCAGCACCGACTCGGGTCGGGTGATCGTCACCCTGATGGAAGGACTTCGCGCGTGCCGGACAGCGTTGGATGCCAGCTCGGAGACGATGAGCATGCCGTCGTCCACAAGGTCGTCCAGATGCCATGCGGCCAGCGTGACGCGCACCAAGCACCGGGCTTTGCCCACGCTACCGGGCTCGCGGGTCAGGGTCTGGCTGTACCCGGGGCAGCCGGTGGGGCTCACCCGGGTCGTAGGGTGGGGCATGTCGGTCCGCTCTCTCGGATCGGCCAAGCCCCGGGACCGTTCGCGTGGTCGCCGGAGCACTGCCCGTCATGAAAGCGGCATGCTCAGAATGGTGACAGGGGCGCAACGTCCCACTTTCTCCACGCTATTCGGCGACTCCCAGGAACTCCGCCAACGCTCGCAGTCCCGGGGGATGGTTGGGAAGCGCCCACAGGTCGCGCACGATCGCCACGGCCAGCGTGTGGTGTTGCATCCACGTCGGTGCCACCCGGCGAAGGGACTCGAGAGTTTTCACCGCCCCGGACGCGTCGCCGAGGTCCGTATGGGCTCGAGCCACATCCAGCAGCAGCCAAGTCCGCCAGGACGGCGGGGTGTCCTTGCTGAGCCGCATGCCCTTGGCCAGCGCCAGGGCGTCGTGCGGGTGGCCGTACTGCACGGCCAGACGGACGCGTTCGATGCGGACCGACGAAGGGCTGAAGACGCTGACCATGCGGCTGTCGCTCCCCTCCGGCAGTTTCGAGACGCGTCCGGCTTCCTTCTCCGCCTTCTCCATCATCGCGGCAGCGCGCTCGTAGTCCCCGCTACGGGCTGCTGACGTGGCGGCGCTCATGATCAGTGCGCCCCATACCTTGAGTCCGTCGGCCGTGCCGGTCTGCTTGGCGTCCGCCATGTCGGCGGTGGCGCGGAGAGCGATGCTCAACGCGTCCTCCAGGCGGCCTTGTCGTTGGTAGGTCCACGCCATGGAGTTGACGACCATGGGCACAAGCAATGGATCGGAGGACCGGCCCGCGGCCTCTATGGCGCGCTCCAGGCTCGTCAGCGCCAGGTCCGTCTTACCCATCCGGACGGCGACGTGGCCGGCGAGCTGGAGGGCCTTGCCCAGGACGGCGAAACTGGCCTTGCGACTGTCCTCCTTCTCCGACGCCGTGGCGGTACGCGCATCGGCGATGAGGTCCGGCAGTGCCTTCATCACTGTGTCGAACTCGGCCGCGTGGTACTGCGTCCAGCCGTCGGCGATCTGGTCCCGCAGCCGCTCCATCGAGAAGCCGGGTCCCGGCGGCTCCGTCTTCTGCCCCCAGAGCACAGGCATGATGGCTCGGCGTACGGCTACGAAGCGCGGACCGTCGTTCTCCCCCGTACCGGAGACCGCGGGTGGGTCACCGAGGAGAGTGGTCAGCTCCACACCGAGACCATTGGCCAGGGCGTGCAGCGTCGGGAGGCGTGCCGAGTGCTTGCGTCCCTGCTCCAGCTGGCGGATCACGTCGACGGACACGCCGGACCGTTCTGCCAGCTCTTCCTGTGTCAATGAGGCCAGACGGCGCAAGCGGCGCAGGGTCCGTCCCAGGTCATCGTTTGCCACGCTGCCACCGTACGCCGTCCCCGGACGGGAAATCGGTGTGCTCGATACGGGCCGGATTCCCGTCACCTCCGTCTTCTGGCACGAAGGCGAGTTCGGCACCGGCGAGGAGTGGCAGCTGCTGCTGAAGACCCAGCAGAGCCGGTACGCCGAGCTGGAGGCGCACATCCTGAAGCTCCACCCCTGGCAGAACCCGGAGATCGCGGCCGTGCCGATCGTGGCCGGATCGGAGGCCTGCCTGCGGTGGCTCGCCGCGAACACCACGCCGGCCGAGTAGCTCAGCCGCGCGCCCCCGTTCAGGCCCCGCGCCTCGCCTCACCCCGGCTCGCCGAGCGCAACCGGCCTCTACACCCCTTCGCCCCTCACACCCCCCGGAACCCGTCCGTAGCCGCTACCACCGCCCCCGTCGTGGAGACCCCCGACAACCCGTGCCCCTCGTCGCCGATCAGCACGAGCTCCGCGTCCGGCCACACCTGGGCCAGCCGCCACGCGATGTCCACGGGCGAGCTGATGTCCATCCGGCCGTGGATCATCACGCCCGGGATGCCGGCCAGCCTCCCGGCGTCGCGCAGCAGCGCCCCGTCGTCCAGGAAGGCGGCGTGCCGCCAGTAGTGCGTGACGAGGCGGGCGAAGCGCATCCGGAAGAGCGGGTCGTCGTAGCGGGGGTCGGGCCGGTGCCCGGGATGGGTGGAGACGTGCACGTCCTCCCAGCGGCACCACTCCCGCGCGGCCCGCTCCCGTACGGCCGGATCGGGGTCTGCGAGCATCCGGGCGTAGGCGTCCACCAGGCTGCCGTCGCGCTCGGGCTCCGGTACGGCATCCCGGAACCGGGCCCACTCCCCGGGGAAGATCCGCCCCATGTCCCGGGTGACCCACTCCACCTCGCGCCGCGTGGTGGTGGTGACGCTGAACAGGACCAGCTCGGACACGGAACCGGGGTGCTGCTCGGCGTAGGCCAGTGCGAGGGTCACGCCCCAGGAGCCGCCGAGGACCAGCCACTCCTCGATGCCGAGGTGCCGCCGCAACCGCTCGGCGTCGGCGATGAGATGGTGCGTGGTGTTGGCGGCGAGCGAGGTCCGCGGATCGGCGGCGTCGGGCGTACTCCGCCCGCACCCGCGCTGGTCGAGGAGCACGACGCGGTACGCCGCCGGGTCGAACAGCCGGCGCCAGAACGGCCCCGCCCCCGACCCCGGACCGCCGTGCAGCACGAGGGCGGGTTTGCCCGCGGGATTGCCACAGGTCTCCCAGTACACGCGGTTGCCGTCGCCGACGTCGAGCAGGCCGTGCGCGTACGGCTCGATACCGGCGGGATGGAGCTCGGCCATGCGAGAGGTCCTCTCCGAAGCGGCGTCGGGGGCGGGCGCGGGCCTATTTGATCGCGGTCCAGCCCGTCGGGGTCACCTTGTAGTGGACCCCGTCGTCGGCGTCCATCCGCGAACTCGCGTGCACATGCACGTAGTCCCGCTCCAGGTGGTACCGGAAGCCGCCCATCATGCCGACCACCGTGAAGACGACTTTCACGGCGGGGCCCTCGGTGAGGGGCGCGAGCGGTGGCAGCAGGTGTTCGATCTCCTCGAAGCACCGGCCGGTCGACTCCCGCATCAGGGCGTGGACGTGGTGCTGCAGGGCGTCCGGCGGGGAGGGCAGGGGCCGTACCGTGACCGGTTCGAGGAGGTCCAGCAGGTGGGTGTGCCCCTGCTCCCTCGCGATGTCGACGGGGCGGCGGCCGTCGCGGGTGCGCTGGGTGCGCCAGGCGCCGTGTGCGATCAGCCGGGACACCACGGCGAAGTCCGCGCCGTGCCAGGCCGCTTGATGCAGCGGGGAGAAGCCGCTGCGGTTGCCGGGCCGGGGCAGGTTGACCCACTCCGGCTGTTCTCCCAGCACCTCGAAGAGACGGCTCCAGGCGGCGTCCCGGGCCAGGTCCGAGAACTCGTCCCGCTGGTCCAGGTACCACTGGTTGAAGCGATCGCGGTCGGTGAGGCCGTCCCACTGCAGCAGCATGATCACCCGGTCACGCTAACGGAGTGCGGCGCAGGCCCGTCGGGCTGCCCCACGGTGACGGCTCGGCCCCCGCGCACGCCGAACTCCTCCTCGCAGCGCGCCAGAAGCTCCCGCACCGCAGGACTCGGCCCGCCCCTCCAGATCAGCGCGAGCAGCGCCGGTGTGGCGAGGTCGTCGATGGTGCGGACGACGAGCCGGCCCCGGTGTGCCGCGGCCATCGACTCGCTGAGGACGGCGACGCCCAGCCCCCGGGCCGCGAGGTCCGCGATGGCGTCCGCGGCGCTGGCCTGCAGCGCGATCCCGGGCCGGAGGTCCTGCGCGGCGCAGGCCCCGTCGAAGACGGTCCGCAGACCGGTGCCCGGGGGCATGCACACGATCGGATGGGCGGCGACGTCCCGCAGCGCGATCCGCCGCCGCGCCGCCAGCGGGTGCCCCTCCGGCACCACCACGACGAGCCGCTCGCTGATGATGGTCAGCGCCTCCAGCCCCTCCGGGGCGGCGGCCGTGCCGACCAGGGCGACATCGACGGTGCCCAGGCGCACCGCCTCCACGAGCCGGTCGGAGTTGTCCTCCAGCAGGGAGACCTCCACCCCCGGATGGGCCCGGTGGAACGCGGAGAGGGCGTTGAACAGGGGCGTGACGGTGCAGCCGATGACCATGCCCACCACGAGCCGGCCCCGGATCAGCCCGGTCACCTCACCCACCGCCTGCCCGACCGCCCCGGCCGCGGCGAGCGCCGCCCGGGCGTGGTCGAGCGCCGCCCTGCCGGCCGCGGTGAGGGTCGCGGTGCGCGCCGACCGGTCGAAGAGCTCGGCCCCGAGCTCCCGCTCCAACTGGCGGATCTGGGCGCTGACTCCGGACTGGCTGATGTGCACCCGCTCGGCGGCCCGCGTGAAGTTCCGCTCCTCGGCGACCGCGATGAAGTACTCCAGCTGCCTCAGTTCCATAACTGCCAATTCTAGCTTCGATCTGATCCATCTGTTGGACTTCTGATCACTGCCCGACGAGGCTGGAGGCATCGCACCGAGACATTCCGAGGTCAGGAGGACCCCGTGCCGGAGTACGAGAAGGCCATGCGCCCCGAGGACATCACCCGTCTGTTCGTCGAGCGCTCCAACGCCGGTGACGCGGCCGGGGTCGCCGCGCTCTACGAGGAGGACGCGGTCCTGGCCTACCCGCCCGGCCGCCGCACGGTGGGCCGCGAAGCGATCCGCGCCCTCTGGGAGAAGGTCCTGGCCGACCGCCCCCACTTCGAGCCGGAACAGCCCCTGCCGACCCTGATCCACGGCGACATCGCCCTCACCTCCACCCCGCCGAAGGACGGCACGGGGGCGCGGGCGCAGGTGGTGCGCAGGCAGGCGGACGGGAGCTGGCTGCGGATACTGGATCAGCCGGAGTTCCAGCCGGCCTCCTGACCGGCGTCAGCGGTGGCCCGGAGGCCGGGACACGGTGAACCAGCCCGGCCTCACCTCCGTCGGCAGGTCGGGCAGCCCCGACCGCCGACGGCAAGGGCGTCCGCCGGGGGGACGGGCGACGCCGGCAGGCACAGGCTCCGGGCGCACCGGCTCGGGCGCCAGGGGTCGAAGACCCGCCTGAGCGCGACATCGGCGGCGCCGAGCGCGCGGACGAAACCGAGCACGGTCTCCCGTGCGGATGTGCCCTGGTCGTCGCGACCGTCCCCCGGCCCCTCGTCACGCTCGTCTCCCGGCCCCTCGTCACGCTCGTCTCCCGGCCCCGCGTCGCGCTCGTCTCCCCGCCCCGTCACGAACGTCTCCCCGCGACGCCGAGCCCTTCACTCCGCCCTCCGAGCCGTACTCGCCCGCCGCACCAACCGCGTGGGCACCAGCGTCGTCCCGTGCTCCGCCCCGTCCTCCCGCATCTTGCTGAGCACCCCCTCCACGCACAGCCGCCCCACCTGGGCGAAGTCCTGGTGGATCGTGGTCAGGGGCGGGAGGAAGGACGCCGACTCGGGGATGTCGTCGAAGCCGATGACGCTGACGTCGTCGGGGACGCGGCGGCCGCGTTCGTGTAGGGCGCGGAGCAGGCCGAGGGCCATCTGGTCGTTGGCCGTGAACACGGCTGTGCAGTCCGGCTCGTCGGCGAGGAGGAGGCCCGCCCGGTAGCCGGATTCGGCCGACCAGTCGCCGCGGACCAGGGGCGGCGTCACCCGGCCCGCGGCACTCAGGGTGTCGCGCCAGGCGTTGGCGCGGCGCTGGGCGGCGAAGGAGCCCTCCGGTCCGGCCAGGTGCCACACCGTGCCGTGACCGAGGTCCAGCAGGTGCCGTACGGCGTCCCGGGCGCCGCCCGCCTGGTCGGTGTCCACGACGGTGTAGCGGTCGCCGGCGTCGGAATCGGCCACCACGACCTGCACGCCGGGCGGCAGGGAGACCGTCGCCGCGTCGAGCAGGTGGATCTCCATGATGACGATGACGGCGTCCACGGCGAGCTCGCCCAGCCGGGAGAAGGCGCCGTTCACCTCGTCCTGGGTGGGGACGGCCACGGGCAGCAGGGTGACGGCGTACCCGTGCTCGGCGGCGGAGGTGGCGATGGCCTCCAGGGTGCGGATGTTGCCCATGGTGGACAGGGAGAAGGTGATCACGCCGAGGGTGCGGAACTCGCCCCGGCGCAGCGCCCGGGCCGCGCTGTTGGGGCGGTAGCCCAGTTCCCGCATGGCGGCCATGACCTGCGCGCGGGTGTCCTCGGTGACGCCCGGGAAGCCGTTCGAGACGCGGGAGACGGTCTGGGACGAGACCCCGGCGAGCTGCGCGACATCCGCCATGGACGCGCCCTGACGGGGCCGGTCCGCACGCCTTCTCGTACGGCTCGCGCCCCCCGGCTGGCTCTCGCCGCCCACGGTGCCCACCTGCCCCTCGTTCCCCTCGCCGCGCACCCGGCGCAATTTCGGTCCGGCACGAGTCCTTGACCCCTGAGATTCGGACAGTGTAGACATCCCGCCAGTGGATGTTTACGTAAACATTGCCTAGTCGAAATCGTATGAGAAGGCGCCGAATCCGCACCAGTCGCACCACGTAGGCCCCGATCTCCGCGTCCGCCGGGAGCCCTCGTCACCGCGCGGCACGCAGAAGAGCTGGAGTACTCGAGATGGCACACCGCACCCGCAAGAGAAGGCTCCTCGGGGCCATCGGCGTCACCGCCGTGGCGACCGGAACCCTCCTGGCCACGACGACCCTGCCCGCCGCGCACGCCGAGCCGGCCCAGGCCGCGGCCGCCGGCGTCACCGTCCGGCCCGACCCGTCCTACTCGGGCGACACGTTCGAGGGCTGGGGCACGAGCCTGGTCTGGTTCGCCAACGCCACCGGCGACTACCCGCCCGCGGTCCGCGAGAAGCTCTACAAGCTCCTCTTCGGCGACGACGGTCTCAACCTGAACATCGCCCGCTACAACATCGGCGGCGGCAACGCCCCCGACGTCAAGGACTACCTGCGGGCCGGCGGCGCGGTCGAGGGCTGGTGGAAGGCCCCCGCGGGCACCACCCGCGAGGACGTCGACTGGTGGGACGCGGACGACCCGGCCGACTGGAACAAGAACGCGGACCACACGCAGCGCTGGTGGGTCGACCGCATCAAGAAGGACATCACCCACTGGGAGACCTTCAGCAACTCCCCGCCCTGGTTCATGACCGAGAGCGGCTACGTCTCCGGCAACTTCGACGCGGGCAAGGACCAGCTGAAGCCGGGGTCGGTCGACGACTTCGCCAAGTACCTGGTCGGTGCGACCGAACGCCTGGAGAAGGCCCACCACATCAAGGTCGACACGCTCGACCCGTTCAACGAGCCGAACACCGACTACTGGGGCACCAAGCTCGGCCCGGACGGCCAGCCGACCGGCGGACGCCAGGAGGGCGCCCACATCGGCCCCGAGCTCCAGCAGAAGGTGATCCGCGCGCTGGCTCCCGTCCTGAAGAAGTCCCGGTCGGGCGCGGAGATATCCGCGATGGACGAGACCAACCCCGGCACGTTCGCGACGAACTGGAACTCCTACCCGCAGCAGGTGCGCGACCTCGTCGGCCAGATGAACGTCCACACCTACGGCACCGGCCAGCGCACCACCGTCCGCGACCTGGCCAAGGCCGCCGACAAGCCGCTGTGGATGAGCGAGGTCGAGGGCGACTGGGGCGACGGCCAGAGCTTCACGGACATGCGGCCCGGCCTGGGCCTCGCCCAGCGCATGGTCGACGACCTGCGCGAACTGGAGCCCAAGGCCTGGGTGTTCTGGCAGCCCGTCGAGGACTACGACAACATGAAGCCGGGCGGCGAGTCCGCCAAGGGCGGCAACTGGGGCGAGATCCAGCTCCCGTTCAGCTGCACCTCGAAGGACACCCTGAAGTCCTGCCCGATCTACACCAACACGAAGTTCGACACGGCCCGCAACTTCACGCATTACATCAAGCCCGGCGACCGGCTGATCAAGACGAACGACACGTCCAGCACCGCGGCGGTCTCCCGCAAGGGTGACGCGGCGACCGTCGTCCACGTCAACAGCACGACCGAGGCGCGTGACGTCACCCTCGACCTCTCCGAGTTCGGCCGGGTCTCCTCCCGCGCCACGGTCACCCCGGTGGTGACCAGTGCCGACGGCAAGCTGGAGAAGCAGAAGCCCGTCCGCGTCACCGGCAAGCGGGCCACGCTCGCCGTGCCCGCCCAGTCGGTGACGTCCTTCCTGGTCAAGGGCGTCTCGGGGGTCGCCAAGGACGCGGCCGAGCTGCGCAAGGGCCACACCTACCGCCTGACCGGCGTCCAGAGCGGCAAGGACCTCACCCTCGCCGGCAACGGCACGGGCCTGGTCATCAAGACCCCGAACACGACCGACCCCAGCGGGCAGCAGTGGCGGGTGGAGCAGATCCGCGGCGAGGGCAACCGCAAGCGCTACGTCCTCACCGAGACCGGCGCGGACAAGCGCCTGGCCATCCGTGACGGCGCCCTGGTCGCCGAACCCGACAAGGGTCGCCGCGACGACGCCGCGCAGTGGATCGCGTCCTCGACCGGCGACGGTTCATGGACGCTCGTGAACGCGGCGACCGGTCAACTCCCGGACGTCGGCGGCCAGTCCACGAACGACGGCGCCTCCGTGGGCGTCTGGCAGCCGAACTCCGGATCCAACCAGCGGTGGAAGGTCACGGAGGTGGCGGGCGACTGACCCCTCGTTCAGCGTCCCGCCCTCGACGCCCCCGGCGCCGCGGCCTCCCATCGGTCGTGGCGCCGGGGGCGTCGTGCGTCACGCATCGTGTGTCACCCGGCTCCCGCGTGACCTGTGGGGGGGGGAGTGCCCCCGGTGGGATCACCCCGAGGCGTTCCCCGACCTCCCGATCATCCGCAAGGCCCGCGTCACCGTCTCCGCGAACGACGGCCCCGCCGCACGGTCTGAGCGCAGGGCCCAGTCCTCCACGCCGATGCGCAACGCCGTGTTCAGGACGCCCGCCTCGACCCGGACCGCGAGGTCGCCGGCGGGCCGTCCCGTGCGGGCGGCGATCATCGCGGCGAACGCCGCCTCCGCGTCGTAGTGCGCGTCCAGCCACACCGCCCGCAGCCCCGGCTCGTCCCGGCACAGCCGCAGCAGGTCGCCCAGGGCCCGCAGGCGCGGGGTGGCGTCGTCGTCCTGCTGGAGGTTCAGGATCGCCTCGGCGAGGGAGCGGTGGTCTCCGGAGGAGTCCCGCAGCCGGTCCGTCAGCAGATCGAGGCCCGTCGTGAGCAGGGGGCGTACGCACTCCTCCTTGGAGCGGAAGTAGCGCCACAGCGTGCGCGTCGACACCCCCGACGCGGACGCGATGTCCTCCGCGGTGACCGCCGCCACGCCCTTGGCGGCGAAGAGCCGGACCGCCTCCTCGGCGATCTCCCTCCGCGTCTCGGCGCGCCGCCGCTCCGTCAGCGGTGGCCGCCCCGTGGCACCACCTGCTCGTCCGGCCATGCGCCCTCCTCGACTTGCCGTGCTCACTCTATTTTATGTCCTGTCCTGTCTTGATGGCATCAGATGCCCTCATGGCACGCCGCGTCTTTATGTCGCACTGAGACAGAAAGCAGTACTGTGCCTGACGCCACGCCAGTTCGACGAGCGGAGGAGCGCCATGGGCGCCACGGGTCTGTCAGGCAAGAGCGTCATCGTCACGGGAGCCGCCTCCGGCATCGGCCGCGCGGCAGCCCTGCGCTTCGCCCGGGAGGGGGCGAGGGTCGTGGTCGCCGACCTGAACGCGGAAGGGGCCAAGAGCGTGGTGGAGGCCGTCGAGTCCGCCGGGGGAACGGCCCTCGCCGTCACCGGGGATCTGAGCGAGACCGCCGTGGTCGACGCGGTCGTGGCCGCCGCCGTCGGCACCTTCGGCGGCATCGACGTCCTGGTCAACAACGCGGGCGTCATGGACACCATGTCCGCCGCGGCGGACGTCACCGACGCCGAGTGGGAGCGGGTGCTGCGGATCAACCTCACCGCGCCGTTCCTGCTGACCCGGGCCGTGCTGCCGCACATGATCGCGGCGGGCGGCGGCGCCATCGTCACCACCGCGTCCGAGGCGTCGCTGCGCGGCAGCGCGGCGGGCACCGCGTACACGGCCTCCAAGCACGGCGTCCTCGGCCTGACCCGCTCCCTCGCAGTGATGTACCGCGAGCAGGGAATCCGCGCCAACGCCATAGCCCCGGGCGGCACCGCCACCGGCATCACCGCCGATGTCCGCATCGACCCCGGGGCCCACGGACCGTCCGTCATCGGCCGGCACTTCGTCAACATGGGCCGCATCTGCGAGCCGGAGGAGCAGGCCGCCGCCATCGTCTACCTCGCGTCCGACGCGGCGAGCGGGATCAACGGCGTCGTCCTGCCGGTGGACAACGCCTGGGCGGCCGTCTGACCGCCGCCTCCCACCCACCCGCGGCACGAGAGGAAGAGGACCCGCATGTCCACCCCCCACACCCCCTTGTCCCCCGACCTGGACTTCGACCCGGACGCCCTGCGCGAGCGCTACCGGGCCGAGCGCGACCGGCGCATCCGCCCCGACGGCAACCGCCAGTACCGCCGCACCACGGGCGAGTTCGGCCACTTCGACGACGACCCGCACGCCGAACCCGGCCTCACCCGCGAGCCCCTGACCGACCACGTCGACGTCCTGGTCATCGGCGGCGGGTTCGGCGGCCTGCTCGCCGCCGCCCGGCTGCGCGAGGCCGGCCTGCGCGACATCCGGGTCGTCGAGAAGGGCGCCGACTTCGGCGGCACCTGGTACTGGAACCGCTACCCGGGCATCCACTGCGACATCGAGTCCTACGTCTATCTGCCCCTGCTCGAAGAGCTCGGCTACGTCCCGAAGTGGAAGTACGCGCCGGGCGAGGAGATCAGGGAGCACGCCCGGGCGATCGCCCGGCACTTCGGCCTCTACCGCGACGCCTGCTTCCGCACCCAGGTGACCGAACTGCGCTGGGACAAGGGCGAGTTCGCCTGGAGCGTCACGACCGACCGCGGCGACCGGATGACCGCGCGGCACGTCGTCGTGGCGACCGGGCTGCTCAGCCAGCCCAAACTCCCCGGCATCGAAGGCATCGAGACCTTCAAGGGCCGCATGTTCCACACCAGCCGCTGGGACTACGACTACACCGGCGGCGACGCGAACGGCGGTCTGACGAAGCTCGCCGACCGGCGCGTGGCCCTGATCGGCACCGGCGCCACGGCCATCCAGGTCGTCCCCCATCTCGGCCGGGACGCGCGGCACCTGTACGTCTTCCAGCGCACGCCCTCCTCCGTGGACGTGCGCGGCCAGCAGCCCACGGACCCCGAGTGGGCCGGTTCGCTCACCCCCGGCTGGGCGCGGCGCCGCAGGGACAACTTCCTCGCGGTCGTCACCGGTGCCGGGAGCGACGAGGACCTGGTGGCCGACGGCTGGACGAGCAGCGCCCGCCTCCAGCAGAAGCTCATCCCGACCCACCACTTCTCCGGCCTCACCCCCGAGGAGCGCGAACGCCTGGAGGAGATAGCCGACTTCCAGAAGATGAACGAGCTGCGGGCCCGGGTCGATGCGGTCGTCGAGGACCCGGAGACGGCGGAGAAGCTCAAGCCCTGGTACCGCTACATGTGCAAGCGGCCCACCTTCAGCGACCAGTACCTCCAGACCTTCAACCGGCCGAACGTCACCCTCGTGGACACGGCCGACCACGGGGGAGTGGAGCGCATCACCGAACACGCCGTCGTGGTGGGCGGGGTGGAGTACGAGGTCGACTGCGTCGTCTTCGGCACCGGTTTCGAGGTCGGCGTCTCCGGGCTGCTGTCGGGGCGGCTCCCCGCGTACGGCAGGGACGGCGTCGCCCTGCTCGACGCCTGGCGGGCGACCGGCCCGAGGACCCTGCACGGCTTCTACAGCCGTGGCTTCCCCAACCTGTTCATGTTGGGCTCGGTGCAGAGCGCCGCCTCCGTGAACTACGTACACGTGCTGGACGAACAGGCCGGCCATGTCGCCGAGGTGATCGCGGAGGCGCACCGGCGCGGGACCCGGATCGTGGAACCGTCGGCCGCGGCCGAGGACGCCTGGGTGGCCACGATCCGCGAGAAGTCGGCCGACCTGTACGCCTTCCAGTCCGAGTGCACCCCCGGCTACTACAACGCCGAGGGCATGCCGAGGCCCCGCAGCGAGTCCTACGGCGACGGCCCCATCGCCTTCTACGAACTGATCAGGCGCTGGCGTGCGCAGGGCGGCATGGGCGAGGTGCTGGGATCGTGACGGAGCGTGCGAGCGGCTACGGCGTGCCCCGCCCCCGCCGGGAGGCCCGCCGTCTCAACCCGCCCCATCCGCTGTGGGGTTCCAACGGTGTGGCGTTCGGCCCCGACGGGCGGCTGTACGTCGCCCAGTTCCTCGCCGGGCGGATCAGCGCCGTCGACCCGGCCACCGGGGACGTCGAGACCGTCGTACCGATGGACGGCCCCGTCCAGTCGCCGGACGACCTGGCCTTCGGCGCGGACGGCTCGATGTACATCGCCGACCTGGTCCCCGGCCGGGTGTGGCGCCGCAGCCCCGCCGGCGCGTACACGCTGGTCTCCGACGAGGTGAAGGTGCCCAACGGCATCACCTGTGTCGGGGACCGGTTGTTCGTCAACGAGATGAAGGCGAACGGCCGGCTGCTGGAGCTCTTCCCGGAGGGCGGCGACCCGGTCGTCCTCACCGACGGGCTGGCCTTCGGCAACGCGATGCAACGGGGCCCGGACGGCTGCCTCTACTACCCGCACATGATCAGCGGGCAGGTCTGGCGCATCCCGCCCGACGGCGGGGTGCCGGAGATGGTCGCCGAGGACGTGCACGATCCCGTAGCGGTCCGCTTCGACCGGGGCGGCGTCCTGCACGTCCTCTCCCGCGGCCCCGAGGGCATCGTCACCCGCGTCGACCTGCACGGCGGCGGCACCCGCTCGCTCGTCACCAGCGGCGTCACGGGCCTGGACAACGCCGCGTTCGACGCGGAGAACCGCATGTTCGTCTCCAGCTTCGCCAGCGGCGGCATCACGGAGCTGCACCCCGACGGCCGCACCCGCCCCGTCGTGCCGCGCGGCCTGGACGGCCCCTACGGCGTGACGATCGACCTGGGCGGCACGGTCTACGCGGCCGACCACTACCGCGTGGCCCGCCCCGAGCACCCCGCCGACGACGGCGGTTCGGGCGACGTGGCCACCGAGATCCTCCAGCCGTTCTTCCACGGCATCACCGCCGACGGCGGCCTCCTGCACACCACGTCCCAGTACGGCGGCGTCCAGACCTACGACCCCGCCACCCGGGCCACCCGGGTCAGGGCGAGCGGCCTGAACCAGCCGCTGGGCCTCGCGGTCCGGTCCGACGGCCTGCTCGTGGTCGCGGAGACGGGAGCGGGCCGCGTCATCGGCGTGGACGCGGCCGACACGGTCAGCGTGCTCGCCGAGGGCCTGGACCACCCTGTGGACGTCGCCTTCGACACCGGCGGGCGCTGCTACGTCAGCGACGACCGGCTCGGCGCGGTGCTCCGCGTCGACGACGAGGGGCCGGTGGTCCTGGCGGACGGTCTCGGCGCCCCGCAGGGCCTCGCGGTCCACGGCGACGACCTGTTCACCGTGGACGTCGAGCACCGCAGGCTGTGGGCGGTGTCCCTGACCACGGGCGAGCGCCGCATCGAGGCCGAGGATCTGGCCGTCGGGCTGCCCCCGGGCGTCGCACGCCGACCCGACCCGGCCCTCTTCGCCCACGGCGTCCCCGGCCTGGCCCCTCGCTTCGCCGGCCTCGCCGCGGCCCCGGACGGCTCCCTGCTCCTGTCGTCGAACGGGGAGGGCACGGTGCTGCGGCTGGCCCCGACCCCGTAGGGCCCGGGGGGCCGGTTCAGCGGCGGCGGCCCCGGGACGGCCTGCTCCGCCGTCCGTTGGAGGCGGAACCCGTGCGCGCCGGAGGCTTCTCGGCGGGCGGCGGGGTGAGGACGACGGGCACGCCCGACGGCTCCTGCGCCCCGGTGATGCGGCTCAGTTCGTCCTCGCCCGAGCGGACCCGGGTGATCTGCGGGGTGATCCCGGCGTCGGCCATCAGCCGGGTCATCTCACGCCGCTGGTGCGGCAGGACCAGCGTGACGACGGTGCCGGACTCGCCGGCCCGCGCGGTACGGCCGCCGCGGTGCAGGTAGTCCTTGTGGTCGCCGGGCGGGTCCACGTTGACCACGAGGTCGAGGTTGTCGACGTGGATGCCGCGGGCGGCGACGTTGGTGGCCACCAGGACCGTGACCTGGCCGTCCTTGAAACGGGCCAGGGTCTTGGTCCGCTGCGACTGGGACTTGCCGCCGTGCAGCGCCATGGCGCGCACGCCGACGGCGAGCAGCTTCTTGGCCAGCCGGTCGGCGGCGTGCTTGGTGTCCAGGAACATGATCACGCGTCCGTCGCGGGCGGCGATCCGGGTCGTGGTGGCGTGCTTGTCGTCGTCCTCCACGTGCAGCAGGTGGTGCTCCATCGTGGTGACCGCGCCCGCGGACGGGTCGACGGAGTGGACGACCGGGTCGTGCAGGTAGGTGCGGACCAGCCGGTCGACGTTGCGGTCCAGGGTGGCGGAGAAGAGCATCCGCTGGCCGCCGGGGCGCACCTGGTCGAGCAGGGCGGTGACCTGCGGCATGAAGCCCATGTCGGTCATCTGGTCGGCCTCGTCGAGGACGGTGATGTCGACGTGGTCCAGGCGGCAGTCGCCTCGGTCTATGAGGTCCTTGAGGCGTCCGGGCGTGGCGACGACGACCTCGGCGCCGGTACGCAGCGCGTTCGCCTGCCGGCCGATCGGCATGCCGCCGACCACCGTGGTGAGCCGCAGCCGCAGCGCGCGGGCGAACGGGGTGAGGGCGTCGGTGACCTGCTGGGCCAGCTCACGGGTGGGCACCAGGACGAGGGCCAGGGGCTGCCGGGCCTCGGCCCGCCGTCCGTCGACGCGGGCCAGCAGGGCGAGCCCGAAGGCGAGCGTCTTGCCGGAGCCGGTGCGCCCGCGGCCGAGCACGTCCCGGCCGGCCAGGGAGTTCGGCAGGGTCGCCGCCTGGATCGGGAACGGCGCGGTCAGGCCCTCGGCGCGCAGCGCGGCCAGCAGCCGCTCGGGCAGGTCGAGCTCGTCGAACGCCTCGACGGCCGGCAGCGCCGGGGTGAGGGTGGCGGGCGGTGCGAACTCCTGGCTGGGGGCGGGGCGACGCCCGCCGCGCCCGGCGCCCGCCGGACGGGAGGCGGTGCCTGCGCCGCCCGACTTACGGGAGCGGAACCCGTTGCCGCGGGAGTGGGGGGAGCCGTTGCTCCTGCGAGCCGTGCGGTCCATGGGGAACCTTCCTCGATGCGGCACGCGTCGAGGAATGCGCGACGGCAGGGGAGAGCCGCGGGATTCGCAAGATGTGAGCCGGATTGGAACAAAACGAGCCGAGGCCCGCACCGCGAGGGTGCGGGCCCCGGTCAGGGCATACGCGTACGCGTCAGGCGGGAACGATGTTCTCGGCCTGCGGGCCCTTCTGGCCCTGCGTGACGTCGAAGGTGACCTTCTGGCCTTCCTGGAGCTCACGGAAGCCAGAGGTGGCGATGTTCGAGTAGTGGGCGAAGACGTCCGGGCCGCCACCCTCCTGCTCGATGAAGCCGAAGCCCTTTTCCGAGTTGAACCACTTCACGGTACCGGTAGCCATATGAATCTCCCTTGAGGGCAGTACTCAGGGTCCGCACCTTGCGGACCCGTAGTCGCCGAAATGATCACCCTAAGGAGATCCGAGAATCCTCGGAAACAAAAAAGAGTGCTCGTCGACAAAAGGTCGAAAGAGCACTCGAAGTCTCTGGGAACCAAAACTGCAACGCGATCCAAGGTAGCACAGGCGGCGTCGGATGGCTCGGGAATCTTGTACCCGAGGTGGAGCCGCCCCTCCGTACGTACGGCGGGTGTCGGCAGGCGCTGATCACCTTCGGCTCGCCGCTCATGCCGGGCACCCGGTCGCCGTCCTCGTTCGTCATCGCGTACCGGACGGGGCTGGTACGGGCCACGCCCCGCCGGTGACGTGGGCGGGCGGCCTACGGCCTGCCGTAGGCCGCCACCATGATCTTCTCGGCGGTCCGGTTCATGTCCTGGCCCTTGGCGTCGGTGGAGTTGACGCTGTAGACGAGGGTGCGCGAGCCGTTGCGGGTGGAGGCGATGGCGGTGTTGTACCCCCAGCGCCCGCCCGTCTTGCCCCAGACCTCGCGCCCGCCCAGCACCTTCATGGACAGACCGACGGAGTAGGCGGCCGGCTTCCCGGTCCTGACGTCGGTCACCTCGGGCAGCGTGAACATCTCCTCCAGCAGCGGCCCCCGTACGATCCGCCCCCGGAACAGGGCTCGGGTGAACGTCTCCAGGTCCGCGGTGGTCGAGATGATGTTCCCGGCCGCCCACGCGTCCGTCGCCCCCCACACGGTGACGTCCCGGAGCCCGGTCGTGCCGTCGTCGAGCCGCATCGTCTGGTAGCCGTGGTTGTGCGGCCCGGTGATGCGCGGGTTCGTCCCCGGGAAGTAGGTGTCCCGCAGCCCCAGCGGCCCGAGCACCCGCCGGGCCACCTGATGCTCGTAGGAGTCGTGGGTGACGCGCTCGATGAGCAGGCCGGCGACGGTGTAGCCGATGTTGAGGTAGTGCTGCCGCTCGCCCGGCGCGAACTCGGGCCTCTTCGACGTCGCCGAGCGGACCAGGTCCCGGGGGTCGTACACCCGGAAGCGGTTGGCGTACGCCTCCTCGACGGTGCTACCGGGGAAGTCGGGGGCCGGGATGCCGTGGGTGTGGTCGAGGAGCTGCCGGACGGTGACGCCCGCGTACGTCGCCGGGATGAGCTCCGGCAGGTAGGAGCGGGCGCTGCGGTCCAGGTCCAGGCGGCCCTCCTCGGCCAGTCGCAGGGCGACCACGGCGGTGAAGACCTTGGTGACGGACCCGGCGCGGAACCGGGCGGCGGGATCGGCGGGCCGGCCGCTCCGCAGGTCGTGGACGCCCGAGCTGCCGTGCCAGGTGCCTTCCTTGCCGCCGACGCGCACGAGGGCGGCGGTGGCGTCGGCGTCGGGGAGGCCGGCGAGGGCGGCTTCGAGGGCGGCGTTCGGGGACTGCCCCGTGGTGGACCGCGCGGCCGACGGCACGGCCGGGGCGGAGGCGGCGGCCGGGAGCACGGACGGCCCCGCGGCGATGCCCGCGACGAGCAGGGCGGCGGTCAGCAGGCTGGTGCGGGTCTTCATGACGAACTCCGTTGCGAAGGAGGGGGGTTGGGTGATGCCCTCATCCTCCGGAGCCGCGCCGCCGCGCGGATCGCCCTCACCGGCGGTCCTGCGGCGTCACTTCCTCGCCGACGCGGGGGAGGGCCCGGCCCGGTCCGCTCCCCCGGGCGGGGGATCCCCGGCGGCGACGAGGCCGGTCTCGTAGGCGCAGATCACGGCCTGGATCCGGTCCCTGAGGCCCAACTTCGCGAGCACGTTGCCGACATGCGTCTTGACGGTGTGGTCGCTGACCACCAGCTCGGCGGCGATCTCGGCGTTCGACAGGCCACGCGCGAGCAGCAGCAGCGTCTCGCGCTCCCGGGCGGTCAGGACGTCCAGCCGGGGATCGGACCGGCGGGGCCGGGAGGCGGGGCGGGTGTACTGCTCCACCAAGCGCCGGGCGACGGAGGGGGCGAGCAGCGAGTCGCCCCGGGCGACGACCCGCACGGCGTGCACGAGGTCGTCCCGGCGGACGTCCTTGAGCAGGAAGCCGCTCGCGCCCGCGTGCAGCGCCTCGTACACGTACTCGTCGGAGTCGAAGGTCGTCAGCATCACCGTCCGGCAGTCGCCCGCGGCGCTGATCGCCCGGCAGGCCTCGATGCCGTCCACACGGGGCATCCGGATGTCGAGCAGCGCCACGTCCGGCGCGTGCCGCCGCACCGCCTCGACGGCCTCGGCGCCGTCACCCGCCTCGGCGACGACCTCGATGTCCGGCTGCACGTCCAGGATCATCGCGAAGCCGCTGCGCACGAGTTCCTGGTCGTCGGCGACCACGACCCGGATCGTCACGCCCTCACCTCCGCCGCCGCGGGGACGGGGATCCGCACCCGTACCTCGAACCCGCGCCCGCCCGGGCCCGGCCCGGCGACCGCGCCGCCCCCGTGGGCCGCGGCCCGCTCCCGTATCCCGACGAGCCCGTGCCCGCCGCGACGGGGCACGGCGTACGACCCCCGCCCGTCATCGCTCACGGCGACCTCCAACTCGGCAGCGGAGTACGTCACTTGAACCTGCACGGTATGTGCGTCCGCATGCTTGAGGGTATTGGTCAGGGCCTCCTGCACCACCCGGAAGACGGTGGCCCCCACGCCCTCGGGGAGGGGGCGGACGTCCCCCACGGCCCGGTACGTCACGTCGAGCCCGCTCGCGCGCACCCGGTCGAGCAGTCCGGGCAGTGCGGCGAGCCCGGGCTGCGGCTCGCGCGGGGCGGTGCCGTCGCTCTCGGCACCGTCGTCCCGCAGCACCCCCAGCATGTGCCGCAACTGCGCCATGGCGTCCCGGCCGGCCGCGGAGATGGCGTCGAAGGCCGCCTCGGCCCGCTCGGGCGCGGCACGCACCGCCACCGGTCCGGCCTCGGCCTGCACGATCATCAGGCTGACGGCGTGGGAGAGGATGTCGTGCATCTCCCGTGCGATCCGGGCCCGTTCGCGCGCCGCGGCCTGCTCGGCCTCGACCCGGTGGGCCCGCTGCCGGGCGTCGGTGAGCCGCCCGAACACGTAGGCGGCGGCGAACACGAAGAGGGAGAAGGTCAGTTCGCGCGCCGACCGGCTGTTGAGCCACACCCCCACCGGCACGGCGAGCAGCAGGACGCCTCCGGTGACGGCCCGCTTCCGCGCGGACGACAGCGCGGCGATCGTGTACACCACCACCAGTCCGACGTACGGCAGAGGCTGCCCGGGCCCGTCCACGGCCAGGCCGTACAGCGCGGCGGTGGCCAGCACCGCGAACAGCACCGCGACGGGAGCGCGGCGCCGCCAGACCAGGGGCAGTGCGGTGAGTGTGCTCAGCCCGTACGCGCCCCACGTCGCGGGCGGTGCCCCGGCCGCCCGGGGAACGACGAACGGCATGGTCACCGCCCCTTGCACGAGGAGCGCGACACCGACATCGACGAGAAGCGGATGGGCCGACGTCAGCGCCCGCCCGCTCTCCCACCACGCTCGCAGATCCCCGCGCAAGTCCCCCATGACCGCCCAAGATAGTGCGCCTGTCCGGGCGGAAGGCCGACGCCCTCTCTCGGCATCCTTCACGGAACCGGCACAGGCCCTTTCCGTCCCCCATTCACCATTCGACGGTGTGTCACTGCCGGACTGCTAGGTTGGATTCGACCGCAATACCATGTCAAGAACGGGGTGTCATGCGTAAGAAGGTAATGGGCGCACTGAGTGTCGTGGCGCTGGCGGGTCTCGCTTTCTCCTCAACTCCCGCGGTTGCCGCGGCGACCGCCCCTTCGGGCGACGTCTCCGTGAGCGCCACCTGCGCGCGCGGTGAAAAGGTGAAGGCGCGGGAAAGCGTCAAGATTCGGAAGACGAAGAGCATTTCGGGAACCGCCCTCGGGCTCTTCCCGAAGGGGAAGACCGCTTGCAGCCTCAAGAACGAGAAGGCCAAGTGGTACGACAGCAAGTGCGGTCAGGGCAGCGACCAGTTCGACTACATCAACTACCGGGGCACCAAGGGCTGGGTGCCCACGACGTGCATCGTGCTCGACTGACCCCGTTCCGCTGACGCGAAAGGGCCCGTTCCGTATTCCGGACGGGCCCTTTCGCCTCCGCCGGGCCGCCGGCCGATCGGCCCCAGGGTTTCCCTGTTCCGCAGGTGAATGACCGGCGAGACATCTACGCCGAGCCCACGCCCGCCACGGCCCGTCGTCCGGGCGCCGGCGGTCGGACAGCGCGGCCCCAGCGGCTAGGCTGACCGCCGTGGAGCTCCTGCACCTGCGCTACTTCCTCGCCGTCGCCCAAGAGCTGAACTTCTCCACCGCGGCCCGCAAACTGCACATGGCGGCCTCCCCGTTGAGCCGGCGGATCAAGGACCTCGAGAACGAGGTCGGGCACCGGCTGTTCGACCGGGACACCCACCACGTGCGGCTCACCCCGGCCGGCAGCGCGCTGGTGCCGATCGCGCGCGGGGTGCTGGAGCAGGTCGACTCCATCCGCTGGCGGCTGGACGAGACGGCCCGGCCGCGGCGGACCACCCTGCTGCTCGGCGTTCCCAGTGGCGTCCATCCCGACCTGCGGGAACGGATGGACGCCCTCGCCGAGCGGGTCGGCGACCGGTTCGAGATCAAACGCTGGCCCGGCGGCACCGACCGGCTCGTCGACGCGGTGTGCGACGGCAGGCTGGCGCTGACCCTGGCCCGGCTCCCGGCCGGCGGGGACCCGGCGCTGGAGCAGATGCCGGTGATGTCGGAGCGGCTCGGCGCGGTCGTGCCCCGGGACCGGTTCGCGGGACGCGAGTCCGTCGCCCTCGCGGAGCTGGCCGAGCTCGCCTACGCGGGCTCCCCGACGGCCGTGACCAACGCCTACTTTCGCGGCCTCGACCAGCAGCTCGCCGAACTCGGCATCAAGAAGCGCGTGGAGCTGGGCAGCGCCACCTTCGACGGGGTCTCCGAAATAGTCTCCAGCGGTCTGGCGTTCTCCATTTCCATGCTGGATTCCAGAAGTCCCGTGCAGAATTACCGTCTCGACAATGTCGTCGTCCTTCCCTTCTCCGATTTCCACCCCCGTCTGGAGACCGGTCTGATCTGGCGCAAGGACCGGGCGCACGGCGGTGACCTGGAAGAAGTCGTGGCAGCGGCCCGCGAGGTGTTCGCCGAACCGCTCCACTCATAATCACCTGAAAATCTTCACGAAGAGCGGTATGACCACAGCGGTCATACCGCTCTTCGTTATTCGGTCATTCCATTCGGCCTCTTTCGCTTTCGTTCGCCGCGCGTATCGCGCTAACTTAGTTTCCAGATACACACACATGGCGAACCGAGGAGTGAAGAAAACCGATGACGGACATCACCGACACCGTCGCCGGCCCGCTGGAGGGCATCCGCGTGATCGACCTCTCGACCGTGGTGATGGGCCCCTACGCCGCCCAGATCCTCGGCGACCTGGGCGCCGACGTGATCAAGATCGAGTCGCCCTCCGACACCGTGCGCACCGGCCACTACCGCACGACCCCGGGCATGACCCCGCTGAACCTCAACGTCAACCGCAACAAGCGCAGCGTCGCCCTCAACCTCAAGGACGACACCGACCGCGAGCGCGCCCTGCGGCTGATCGACACCGCGGACGTGCTGATCACCAACATGCGCCCCGGCGCCCTGCACCGCCTCGGCCTCTCCCACGACGACATCGCCGCCCGCAACCCCGGCCTCGTCTACGCGCACGCCCAGGGCTTCCGCAGCGACTCGGACCGGGCCGGCAACGCCGCCTACGACGAGACCGTGCAGGCCGCCTCCGGCCTGGTCGACATCGCCGACCGGGCGCTCGGCGAGCCCGTCTACCTGCCGACCATCATCGGCGACAAGGTCTCCTCCCTGACTATCGCCTACAGCGTGCTGGCCGCCCTGCTGCACCGGAACAGGACCGGCCAGGGCCAGCTCGTCGAGATCCCGATGACGGACACCCTGATCGCGTTCAACCTGGTCGAGCACCTCGCGGGCCACACCCACGTGCCCGAGACCGGCCCCACCGGCTTCGCGCTGTCCATGCTGAAGGGCCACAAGGCCGTGCGCACCAAGGACGGCCTGGCCTGCGTCATGCCGTACAACCCGCAGAACTACCGGGACTTCCTCACCGCCGCCGGACGCCCGGACCTCGCCGAGGACCCGCGGGTCAACGGCGACGCCATCGACAGCGCCGACCACGAGGACCTGGCCGCGCTCCTGGAGACGTGCGCCCCGGCCCTCACCACCGAGGAGTGGGCGGAGGTGTGCGCCAAGCACAGCATCCCGATGGCGCCCGTGCTGGAGCTCGACCGCGCCCACGACGACCCCTACGTCCAGGGCGGCCACCTGCTCGACACCGTCGAGCACCCGACCGAGGGCACCGTCCGCACGATCGGCATCCCGCTGCGCTTCTCCGCCACCCCCGGCTCGATCCGCCGCCTGGCACCGGTCGCGGGCCAGGACACCGAGGACGTCTTCGCCGAACTCGACGCCGCCGCCCGCTGATTGCCACAGGAGGACAGTCATGAGCACCCCCACCCCTCCCGTCGTGCGCACCGAACGCATCGGCTCCGCCCTGCTGATCACCCTCGACCGTCCCGAGGCCCGCAACGCCGTGAACGCGGCGACCGCCACCGCCCTGGCCGCCGCACTCGACGCACTGGAGGCCGACCCCACGCTGCGGGCCGGCGTCCTGACCGGCGAGGGCGGCACGTTCAGCGCCGGCATGGACCTCAAGGCCGCCCTGCGCGGCGAATCGCCCGAGGTCGAGGGCCGCGGCTTCGGCGGCCTGACCGAGGCCCGGCCGGACAAGCCCCTCATCGCCGCCGTCGAGGGCTTCGCCATGGGCGGCGGCTTCGAACTGGCCCTGGCCTGCGACCTGATCGTCGCCGCCGAGGACGCCCGGTTCGGGCTGCCCGAGGTCAAGCGCGGCCTGATCGCCGCGGGCGGCGGCGTGATCCGGCTGCCCCAGCGCATCCCGCACCACCTCGCGATGGAACTGCTGCTCACCGGCGAGCCCGTCGACGGCCGCCGGGCGGGCGAACTGGGCCTGGCCAACCGGGTCACCGCCAAGGGGCAGGCCGTCGCCGAGGCGCTCCGGCTGGCCGAACGGGTCGCGGACAACGCCCCGCTCGCGCTGGCGGCCGTCAAGCGCGTCGTCCGCGCCGCCGATGGAGCCTCCGACGAGGAGGCCTTCGCGTTCCAGCGCGGCGAGATGAAGACCCTGATGACCTCGGACGACGTCCGCGAGGGCATGACCGCCTTCGCCGAGCGCCGTCCCGCGCGGTGGACGGGGCGGTGAGCCGGGCATGAGGACCGAGGACGTACGACAGCACCTCACCACTCCGCTCACCAGCCCGGCGTTCGCGCCGACGGTCCCGCGGTTCACGGACCGCGAGTACCTCAACGTCGTCTACCGCACCGACCCCGACGCGCTGCGGGCCGTCGTCCCCGAACCGCTGCGGGTCGAGGAGCCGCTGGTCCGGTTCGAGGTCATGAAGATGGGCGACGTCAGCGGCTACGGCCCCTACACCGAGGCCGGGCAGGCGATCCAGGTCGGCTTCGAGGGGGAGCGGGGCGAGTACCTGCACGCGATGTACCTCGACAACTTCCCCGCGACCGCCTCCGGACGAGAGGTCTCCGCCTACCCGAAGGTCATGGGCTCCCCGGCGCTGTACGTCGACTCCGGCGCGCTCGTCGGCACCCTCGACCACGGCAGCCTGCGGGTCGCCACCGCGACCATGGGCTACAAGCACCACGAGCTGGACCGGCGCGAGGCCGAGGAACAGATCGGCGTGCCGACGTTCATGGTCAAGACCGTCCCCGGCTACGACGGCATGCCGCGCGTGCAGGAACTCGTCCGCACCCGCATCACCGACCTCACCGTCAAGGAGGCCTGGACCGGCCCCGCCCGGCTCCAGCTGTTCCAGCACGTGCTGGCCCCGCTGGCCGACCTGCCGGTGCTGGAGGTCGTCTCCGCCAGCCACATCCTCACCGACCTGACGCTGTCGGGCGTCGAGCCGGTCCACGACTACCTGAAGGGGGTCGCGTCATGACCCGCCCCTTCCGTACGGCCGCCGTCATCGGCGCCGGGACCATCGGACTGTCCTGGACGGCCCTGTTCGCCGCGCACGGACTGACCGTCCTGGTGAGCGACCCGCGCGAGGACCTCGCCGAGGCCGTCACCGAGGCCCTGGAGCAGTACGCCCCGCACCTGGCCGCCCGGGGCCTGGACGTGACGGGCATCGCCGACCGCGTGCACATCGCCGCCGATGTCACCGAGGCGGTCCGGGACGCGGACGTCGTCCAGGAGAACGGCCCCGAGCGGGCCGAGTTCAAGAAGGACCTGTTCGCCACCCTGGCCCGCGAGGCCCCGGCCCACGCCCTGCTGCTCAGCTCGTCCTCGGCGATCCCGTCGACCGCGTTCACGGGGGAACTGGCGGATGAGGACGCCGCCCGCGTCCTCATCGGCCACCCCTTCAACCCGCCGCATCTGGTCCCGCTGGTCGAGGTCGTGCCCGGCGAACGCACCGGCGAGGACGCCGTACAGGCCGCGCTGGACTTCTACACCTCGGTCGGCCGCACCCCGGTCGTGGAGCGCAAGGAGATCCCCGGCTTCGTCGGCAACCGTCTGCAGAACGCGCTCGCCCGCGAGGCGGTGCACCTCGTCGACCAGGGCGTGGTCACCCCCGAGGACCTCGACAAGGTCGTGATCAACTCGCTGGGCCTGCGCTGGGCCACGGTCGGGCCGTTCCTCGGCTCGCACCTGGGCGGCGGGCCGGGCGGCTACCGGCACCTGGTCGCGCACATCGGCGCGTCGATGCAGCAGACGGGCGCGGGCGGCGCCACCTCGCCGCTGGACGAGGAACGACAGGAACGGCTCATCGAAGCCGTCGAAAAGGCCTACGGCTCCTCCACGTACTCGGAACTCACCGAGACGCGCGACCGCAGGCAGCTCGCTGTCCTGGCCGCCCTGGACAGCACCGAAAAGGAGGAGAACTGAGATGACCACCACCATGGAGCTCCTGGAGGACCTGCCGGCCGCCGACTTCTACGGCTACGAGTCGCTGCTGCCGGACGACGAGCGCAAGATCCTCCTCAAGGCCCGCGCCCTCATGCGCGACGAGGTCAAGCCGCTGGTCAACGACAACTGGGCCAAGGGCGAGTTCCCGAAGGAGCTCATCACCCTGTTCCGCGACAGCGGCCTGGCCGGCCTGCCCTACGAGGGCTACGGCGAGCACAAGCCGGCCGTGAGCAACCTCCTGTCCGGCATGCTCGCCATGGAGATGACCCGCACCGACGCCTCCGTGTCGACCTTCTTCGGCGTCCACAACGGCCTGGCCATGTACTCCGTGTACTCCGGCGGCGACCAGGAACAGCGCGACCGCTGGCTCCCGGCCATGGCGGCCATGGACAAGATCGGCGCGTTCGCCATGACCGAGCCCCTCGGCGGCTCCGACGTCGCGGGCGGCATGCGCACCACCGCCAAGCGCGAGGGCGACACCTGGGTCCTGAACGGCGCCAAGAAGTGGATCGGCAACGCCACCTTCGCCGACCACGTCGTGGTGTGGGCCCGGGACGTCGACGACAACCACGTCAAGGGATTCGTCGTCGAGAAGGACATGCCCGGCTTCGACCCGGTGAAGATCCAGAACAAGCTCGCCTTCCGGATCGTGGAGAACGCCGAGATCACCCTGACCGACGTCCGGGTGCCCGAGGCGAACCGTCTCCAGAACATCAACTCCTTCCGGGACGTCGCCGAGATCCTGCGCGCGACCCGCGCGGGGGTGGCCTGGCAGGCCCTCGGCGTCATGGCCGGCGCCTACGAACTCGCCCTGGACTACGCCCGGGAGCGCCGCCAGTTCGGCCGTCCGATCGGCGGCTTCCAGCTCGTGCAGGACCTGCTGGTCAAGAGCCTCGGCAACATCACCGCGTCCTGGGGGATGCTGGTGCAGCTCGCCAGGCTCCAGGACGCCGGGATCTTCCGGGACGAACACTCCGCCCTGGCCAAGGCGTTCGTCACCTCCCGGATGCGGGAGGTCGTGGCCTGGAGCCGGGAGATCTTCGGCGGCAACGGCATCCTGCTGGACCACGACATCGCCCGCTTCTTCGCCGACGCGGAGGCGATCTACTCCTTCGAGGGCACCCGCGAGATGAACACGCTGATCGTCGGCAAGTCGATCACCGGCGAGAGCGCCTTCGTCTGATCACCGGCCGCCCTCAGTGAGCGACGAGCTTCTCGAAGAAGAACTCGTGCTTGAGGAACGAGGTGGCGTGCTCCGCCCCCGGGTACGGCGGCACGAGCGGGGCCGCCTGAAAGAGCCGCCAGCCGTCTTCCAGGGCGCCGACCCCCGTCTCGTACGGGGGTTCGTCGCTGTCGCCGGTCGTCGGGCGGGTCGAGCCCGTGCCGTCGTAGCGGGCCCAGCCGACGACCTCGGAGTCGAGGGCCGAGGTGGCGAGGTAGAGGACGAGGACCTGCTGCCGGGTGGTGGTCATGCGGTGCTCCTCCGAGAGACGGGCGCTGCGGGCCGGTTGGTGATGCGGGTGGCCCAGTGGTCGACGTCGAAGCCGGGGTCGGCGGACAGGGCGCGCCACAGCAGGATCCGGTTGTGGATCTCCAGCCGGGCGGTGGCCTGCTCGTACCAGGGGAACGTGCGCCGCAGCTCCTCGCGCACGGCGGGGGAGTCGGCGTCCCGCGTGTCCCACAGCCGTACCTGGGGCACGGTCGGGTTGAAGCGGATCTTGTACATGTGGCGGACGGTGTCGCTGTCGTTGCGCCGCCCGCCGTGCCAGATGCCGTGGTGCAGCAGGAGCACGGTGCCGGCCGGGCAGGTCAGCCGGGTCTGGCCGCGCAGGTTCTGGTAGCGGCCGGTGTCGGACTCGTTGGTGCGGCGCAGATGGCTGCCCGGGACGACGAGTGTGCCGCCCATCCCGGCGGTCACCTCCTGCGGGTAGTACATGAGCTGCACGTCGAAGGCGTCGGCCCGCACGTCGATGAGGGCGTCGGCGTGCAAGGGCTGCGCACTGCCCTCATGGGGCAGGCGGGTGTGCACGAAGTGGTGGTCGACGGCCGGGTCCGGACCCACCAGGCTCTCCAGCGCGCCCGCCACAGCGGGCAGTTCGAGGAGCCGCCGGGCGAAGGAACCCTCGGGGAAGGCCTTCGGCACGGGAGTGCCGTAGGGCACGGCGGGCAGTGGCCCGGCGGCGAAGACACCGAGCGCCTCCTCGTTCATCTCCCGGGGCACGACGCCGTCGAGGCGCAGGAAACCGTGGGCCGTGAACCGCGCCACCTCGACGGAGCTCAACAGCTGCTGTGTGGTTGGCATGACGCAACCGTAGAAGCGCGGAAGCCCGTAGTCGTGGGGTGTAATCGGCGACCACTGGTAATTTTCCACCATGCCGACCTTCGTGGAACTGCCCCTCGATCTGCCGCCCGACCGGGTGCACGCGGGCGTGGGCGTGCACGGCTCCGCCGGCCCGCACGAGGTCTTCCGCCTCCCGCAGCTGTGGCAGCTCCACCTCTACGGCTACTCCGGCACCCTGGAATTCGACGGCGCGCGGCACCCGATCCGTCCCGGGCACCTCAGCCTCGTCCCGCCCGGCACGGAGGTGCACTTCCACTACGACGCCCCGCGCTGCGAGCACCTCTACGCCCACTTCCGGCTGCCGGGCGACGGGGAGCGGCGCCGGGTCCCGGCGATGCAGGACGCCGGCCCGGAGGCGGCGGTGCTGAGCGCGCTGCTGCGCCAGACGATCGCGGCGGGCGCGCAGTCCCCGGTCCGCGCCGCCGCGGAACTGTGGGCGGTGCTGTGGCGCACGACCGGCCTGGCCGAGGCCACGGAGGCGCCCTCCGGGGCCCGGCATCCGGCGGTGCGGGCGGCCATGGCGCACATCGAGGAGCACCTGGCCGACCCGCTGAGCGTCCCCGGCATCGCCCGGGCCGCCGGGGTGTCCCACACGCACCTGACCCGGCTGTTCCGCGAGGACACCGGGCACACGGTCGTCGGCTACGTACGGCGGCGCCGCATGGAGCGCGCCCGCCATCTGCTCATCGCCTCGACCCTGGCGATCCCGGCCGTCGCGGCGACGGTCGGGATCCCCGACCTCCAGGCCTTCAACAAGACCTGCCGCAAGGAACTCGGCGCGTCGCCACGTGCCGTGCGGCAGGCCGCGGGCGCATAGGCGTCAGCAGCCGCGCCACCGCGATGCCTCGCGGTCCGGTGAGCGGCTCTTCGGGTGACACCCTCAGAACTTCTGTGCGATCAAGGGCTTTTGGCGTGCGCTAGGATTCTTTACCGAGCCATTACATTCGGTTGAGCGCCGCCGTGCACAGTCGGCCGGCCGCTCGGTTCGTCGGCACAGTGGCCGCCCGGATTCCCGGGCCGGCGTGAGGGGGCGTGACATGGGGCGAGTGGTGCCCGTCCGCGTCCACAACGCCGCCCGTGACGGCGTTCCTGATACCGACAGCGCGGTGTGAGCGTTCTCCCCGCCTTCTGACGCGTGACGCGTGGCGCATGACGCGTGGCGCGTAAGGCGTGACGCCTGACGCCTGAGGGCCGAGGCCCTGCGCAGCACGCCTGCTCCGGCCGACGACCGCCGGAGCGGAGCACACCGCCGACGCCGCAGCACCGCGTGATCCACCGTCCGGGCCGCCCGGGCGCGGGGGTCGCGCCCCCTCTCTTCTCCTCTTCTCCCGCTCACCGAGCCGTACCACCGGGCCCTCGCGCCCACTGGCACAGACGCCGCAGACCCGATCAACGGAGGTCAGACGCCCGTGCACGACACCACCGCCATGCTCATCGAACTCGGGGCGATCATCCTCGTCCTGGGACTCCTCGGACGCCTCGCCGGACGGGTGGGCTTCTCGCCCATCCCCCTGTACCTGCTGGCCGGACTCGCCTTCGGGCAGGGCGGCATCCTGCCGCTGCAGGCCAGCGAGGAGTTCGTCGCCACCGGAGCCGAGATAGGCGTCATACTCCTGCTGCTCCTGCTCGGCCTGGAGTACAGCGCCTCCGAGCTCGTCACCACGCTGAAGACCCAATACCCCTCCGGCGCCGTCGACTTCGTGCTCAACGCCGTGCCGGGGGCCGCGATGGCCTTCCTGCTCGGCTGGGGGCCGGTGGCCGCCGTCGCCCTGGCCGGGGTCACCTGGATCTCCTCGTCCGGGGTCATCGCGAAGGTGCTGGGAGACCTGCGGCGGCTCGGCAACCGCGAGACACCGGTCGTCCTCGGTGTGCTGGTCCTGGAGGACCTGGCCATGGCGGTCTACCTGCCGATCCTCACCGCCCTGCTGGCCGGGGCGGGCCTCGCGGGCGGCGCGGTCACGCTGCTGATCTCGCTGGGCACCGTGGGTGCCGTCCTCTACGTGGCGCTGCGGCACGGCCGTCTGGTGAGCCGTGCCGTGTCGTCGGACAGCGCCGAGATGCTGCTGCTGGCCGTCCTCGGCCTGACCCTTCTCGTGGCGGGCCTCGCCCAGCAGTTGCACGTCTCCGCGGCCGTCGGCGCGTTCCTGGTCGGCATCGCCCTGTCCGGCGAGGTCGCGGAGGGCGCCAGCAGTCTCCTCACCCCGCTGCGGGACCTGTTCGCCGCGGTGTTCTTCGTCTTCTTCGGCCTGCACACCGACCCGGCCGCCATCCCGCCCGTGCTGCTGCCCGCGCTCGCCCTGGCCACCGTGACCACCCTGACGAAGATCGCCACCGGCTACTGGGCCGCCCGCCGCGCCGGGATCTCGCCCCGGGGCCGCTGGCGCGCGGGCGGCACGCTCGTCGCACGCGGTGAGTTCTCCATCGTCATCGCCGGCCTCGCCGTCGGCGCCGAACCCCGCATCGGCCCCCTGGCCACCGCCTACGTCCTGATCCTGGTCATCCTCGGCCCCCTCGCGGCCCGCTGGACAGAACCCCTGGCACGCCGCGTCCCCCGCCGCGCGCCACACCGGACGCCGGCCGCCGCCGAGCCGCCCAAGGAGGCGGCTCCCGCCCACCGTTGATCTGCCGAGCCGGGAAATCCCGGGCGGCGGCCACGGCGCACGGCACCCCGCCGCCTGCCGGGCACGTCCGGCGGGCGCGCGACCCGCGCTCCGGCAGCAGAGCCCGCTCGGCGATGACGATGACCCGCCGGGCTGGCGCCGGCGGCGGTGTCTCACCCGGGACACCGCGCCCCGCCCGCCGCCTGCCGCCCGCCGCCTGCCGCCCGCCGCCTGCCGCCTGCCGCCCGGCGACCGGTGCCTGCCGACCGGCCGTCTGCCGACCGACGCCTGCCGCCCGGCGACCGCCGCCCACCGCCGACCACCGCCGCCCACCGTCCACCCACCGCTTCGCCGAGCCACCCAAAGGAGGCCGGTCGGAGGGCCGTCAGGGCTTTGCCGTGTCCGGTCGGAGGCCCTGGGCGCCCGGCGTGGCTGTCCGGATTGGCTGTTTCCCGGGCATGGGCTTGCTGGCACTCTGGCGAGCACCCCGGGAGCCGGTGGGGGAGACCAGGGGAGAATTCCGTACAGGAGGACCGGAAGGAAGCGCCAGCATGATCGAGTGGATGCCCTTGGGGACCGGAGCCAGACCCGTGCCGCAGCCCGTGGCCACGCCGCTGGTCTGGGCCGGGGCCGGCGGCGGCGCACTGGTGCTGGTGGCGCTGCTCAACACCGTGGTGGGACCCGACCGGCCGGAACTGGCCCTGACCGCGCTGTCCCTGCTCGCCGCCCTGCTGGGTCTGTGCGCACGCTTCACTGCCGCCCCCGGGACGGCCCTGCTGTGCTGGCTGTTCCTCAACGGCTTCGCCATACCGCCCGCCGGCGCCCTCACCTGGGCCGGGCACCGCGACACCACCTGGCTGGCCTGCCTGCTCACCGCCGCCCTCATCGGCACGGCCCTCGCCCGTGTCCTCCACGCCCGCGCCGCCTACCGCCGCCTGGCCCCCGACCGGGCCCGGCCCGACACCGCGATGGGCGACGGGCCGTACGATTCCTGACGTAGGGCCGCGCGAACCGAAGGGGCGTCAGGCGTGGGGCAGTTACTCGTCATCGGCGGCGGAGCAGCCGGCACCGCGGCGGCGCTCGCCCTGCACAAGGCCGGGTTCGACGTCGCCGTGTACGAGGCGCATCCGGACGCGGCGGAGGACATCGGCGCGTTCCTCACGCTGGCGAGCAACGGCATGCGCGCCCTCGCCCAGATCGATGCCACCGCCGCGGTCACCGCCCTCGGCTTCCCGCTGACCGGGATGCGCATGCTCGACGGCTCCGGCACGGAGAGGGTGGCCAGGCCCCTCGGGGAAGCGGAGGACCCCGCCCTGCGCTACCGGTGCCTGCGGCGCGGCGACCTCAACACCGCGCTCCAGGCCGAGGCGGCCCGCAGGGGCATCCCCGTCCGGCACGGCGCCCGGCTCGTCTCCGTCGACGAAGGCCCGGACTCCGTCACCGCGCACTTCGCCGACGGCGCCGCCGCGACCGCCGACCTGCTCATCGGCGCCGACGGCCTGAACTCCACCGTCCGCCGTTCGATCGCACCCACCGCCCGGCCCCGGTACGCGGGCGAGCGGGTCTTCTACGGCCGCACCACCGACGCCCCCCGCCCCGGAGCGAGCGACGTCATCACCTTCATCCGCGGCGCGTCCGTCGCCTTCGGCCACACGGCGTCCCCCGAGGGTGAGACCTACTGGTTCGCCCGCGTCGCCGGCGACCCCCTGACCCCCGAGGAGATCGCCCGGGGCACAGCGGCCCGCCACCGCGACCTCCTCGTCCCGCTCCTGCGCGAGGACACCACCCCCGCCGCCGGCATCGTCGCGGCCACGGCCGACGACATCCTGGTCACCAACGCCACGGAACTGCCCAGGGGAATGCCCTGGCGCTCCGCTCGCTGTCTGCTCATCGGCGACGCGGCCCACGCGGCCTCCCCGGCCACCGGTCAGGGAGCCTCCATGGCGCTGGAGGACGCCGTCATCCTGGCCAAGGCGTTGCGCGACGCACCGGACCCCGACACCGCCCTGACCACCTACGAGAATCTCCGCCGCCCCCGCGTGGAACACAACATCACCGTCAGCGGCGACATCTCCCGCGGCACCCACACCCGCCCGGCCGCACCGGCGCCCCGCCCCGGCGACGGGGAACTGATCGCACAGCTGGAGTGGGACGGCCGTTGACCCGCGCGCGGTGCGGCAGGGGGTCTCAGGGGAGTCAGCCGGCGACAGCCGTGACGGCGACCGGGATGTTGCCGCCCGTGGCCTTGGAGCAGGGGATGGTCACCGGTCAGAATGGTGACGTGAACCTCGATCACGTCTTCGTCTGCGGAAACCCGGCACTCGACTTCGCCGCCACGCTCCGGGCCCGCCGTTCGGTGCGCTTCGAGATGTTCGTGACGCCGGACCGGCTGAACGCCTGGTACGTGGAGTCCGGCCTGGTCGACGCGGTCTCCCCGGGCCAGGAGGCCGACGTCGAGCGGGCGAGGGCCGTACGGGAGGCCGTCTACCGGCTCGTCACCGCCCGCCGGCTGGGGGAGGAGTACGACGGGGCGGCGCTGACCGTCGTGAACAACGCCGCCCGTACACCGCCCGCCGTGCCCCAGCTCACCCCGTCGGGGCGCTGGACGCAGGCGACGCCGGACGAGGCCCTCTCCCTGGTGGCGCGGCACGCCGTCGAGCTCCTGAGCGGCCCGGACGTGCCCCTGCTCAAGGAGTGCGACAACCCGGAGTGCACCCGCACCTACCTCGACCGCTCGCGGGGCATGCGGCGTCAGTGGTGCGGGATGGACTCCTGCGGCAACAAGATCAAGGCCGCCGCGTACCGCGCCCGCAAGAGGACCGCGACGGAGGCTAGCCGCCGACGTACCAGCTGAAGCCGCCGTTGCTGCTGGCTATGGCCAGGAGCACGAGCCACAGGACCACGTCGACGATGCCGAGGATGATGCCGGCCTTCGCCATTCCGGCACCGTTCTTGACCGACGCCTGCCGACGGGCGACGGCGCCGAAGATGATGGCCAGCGGGCCGAGGATGATGTTCAGGAAGAACAGGCCGATGATGCCGCAGCACAGGCTCGCGATCGCCAGGCCGTTGGTGCGCGAACCGGAGGACGCGGCAGAGGAACCGCCGTAACTCGCCATGGAAAACTCCCAGTTGTCGATGGCACGGACCGAACGGGCCGCACTCTCCTCACTTTCGACTTGTTTTGTTCGAATGCCCCTCAGGGCCGTTCCCATGACAACCAATTCGGGGGAGTGTCCCGTCAGTTCTCGTGCACCAGCCCGGCGACGTGCGCGGTGACCATGTCGAGGACGCCCGTCCAGGCCATGTCGTCGCCGAGTACGAGGTGATTGAGCGTCAGGCCATCGGTCATGGCGGCCAGGTAGCGGGCCAGGACCGGGACGGGCACGCGCAGACGCAGCCCCATGGCCTGCCGCAGCTGGTCGATGAGCTCGGTGTAGGCCTCGGCGTACAACTCGTACTGACGGCGCGCCAGATGTTCGAAACCGGGCTGGCGCAGGGCGTACTGCGTGAGTTCGTAGGTGAGCATGTGCTCGTCGGGGTGGGCCCGGACGTGGTCCCAGTACGCCTGGAAACCCGCCCGGACCGTCTCCTCGAGGGTGGCCCTCGGCCGGATGGCCTCCTTCACCACCGTCACGTAGTGCCCGGTGATGGTGGTGATCACGGACTCGATCAGCTGCTGCTTGGAGTCGAAGCAGTAGTGGAAGACGCTCAGCGAGACACCCGCCTCGGCGGCGATGGACCGGGTCGTCGTCCTGGGGACGCCGTCCCGGGCCATCGCCCTGATCGCGGCTTCGGTGAGCTGTCGCCGCCGCTCGGCGGACGGCAACCGTGCCATGGAGCCCCTCTCCTGGGTGTCAGCCGCCGTGGACGCCGACCTCGTTGAGGGAGTAGCCCCAGCCGGTGCCGCGCTCCAGCCCGTGGACGCGGACGTACCGGGCCGGTGTGCCGGCGAACCGCGCGGTGTCCAGGCCGCCGTCACCGGCGGTCGTGGACCAGGCGGTCCGCCAGTTCACGCCGTCGGCGGACAGCTCGATCCGGTACGACTTCGCGTACGCGCGCTCCCAGTCGAGGGTGACCCGCCCGACGGTCCGCGCCGAGCCGAGGTCGACCTGGTACCACTGGTCGTCGCTCCAGTCGCTGGCCCAGCGGGTCCGGCGGTCGCCGTCGACCGCCCGGTGCGGCTGGTAGCTCGTGAACAGGCTCCACTCCGAGGAACTGGCCGAAGTGGCCGCCCCGGCCGCGAGGTTGACGCCGGACGTGTGGCTCTCGGTGGCCCCCCAGGTGCCGAGGTAGGACTCCGCGCCCCGGAACAGGTCGTCGACCGTGTCCTGGCCGCCGACCCGGCGGATGTCCTCGATCCAGTCCGGGACGAGGCCGTAGTGGGCGGCGCCGTCGGTGTTCAGGTCCCAGGTGCGCTCGCCGGTGGTCTGCCGGTCGATGACCGAACCGCCGTCGACGCTCTTGAACGGGTAGGTGACCTTGTTCGGCGCGTCCGCCCCGCGCGGCCCCGGCCAGCCGCCGACGCCGTTCATGTCGGTGCCGTAGCCGTAGCCCACGCCGTACTTGTCGCGCAGGGCCTCGGTGCGCTTCGCCTCCGCGACGAAGCCCTCGGAGCCGTGCATGTACTGCGCGACGAAGCCGCCGAGGCCGTAGACCCGCTCGGTCCAGTCCATGTCCATCCAGCTGTGCGAGGAGAGCACGCCGGGGTAGGACTCGGACTCGAAGATGTCGAGCACCCGGCCGGTGGCCTTGACGCTCATGTGGTCGATCTCCAGCATCATGCCGCGCTTCATCATGCCCCGGACGGCGTACTCGCCGAGATCGGTGAGCCCCCGCACGTTGCACTGCGCGTCGGCGCTGTACGACGGGACCTCCTCGCCCGCCGGAAGCTTCTTCTCGGCCTCGGGCGCCGCCGCGTTGCCGATGGGGTTGTCGTGCTGCGGGCCCTTGCACGTCTCGGTCTTCCAGTAGGTGCCGGTCGACAGGAACTGGCCGACGTTGATGGCCGTTCCGAGCGAACCCGAGTCGAAGCGCACCCCGCACAGGGCGTTGTCGAACTTGTGGCACAGGAACATGCTGCGCACGCCCAGCGCGTGCAGCTCGTCCAGGCCCTTGTCGATGTCCGCCCTGCTGCACTGCGCGATGTCCAGGACCTGCTTGCAGCCGAACGGCTCGGAGGTCTCGACCCCCATGACCACCGCCAGCTTGCCCTGCTCGATGACCTTCCGGGCCTGCGCGCTGTCGGTGACGACCCGGAACCAGCCCTTGCCGGGCCCGCCGTACATCGTGTCGACGTAGGCCTGCATGTCGTACGTCAGCTTGGCCTGGAGCCGGATGGACGTCATCTCGTCGCAGGAGCGGTCCTTGAAGAAGTACACCGAGCAGATCACGCCGTTGGTGACGAGGTCGTTGACCAGCACCCGCTGCCCGCCGCGCCAGGCCCGCTCGATCCAGGCGTAGTAGTTCTGCTGGTGGGTCAGCGAGTCGTGCCGCGGCCAGTCCTTGAAGGTGGGCCAGCCGTTCGGGTCGTGCTTGCCGTCACCGCCGTTGGTGATGTAGTCGAAGACCGCGAGCGAGCCGTCGGGGTAGTGCTCCGGGCAGTCCTTGAGCGCGTCGGCCACGCCCTGCTCGGAGAACGCCTTGCCGCAGATCAGCCGGCCGCCGAAGGCCTCGTTGGCGAAGATGTGGTCGTGCGCGTCGACGAACCCGCGCACCCGGCCCTTGGCGTCGGTGCCGGTGAAGGGCTCGCCCGTGACGTTGATCCGGGAGTCCGGCGCGGGCCGTGCGGTCGGGTCCCACCAGTCGTTCCCGGCCGCCGCACTCGGTGTGGGGCCGAGCGCGATCGACAGCACGAGCAGGAGCAGCGACACAACGGTGACGTTCTTGCGTCTGCGGTACGGGCGTCCGGAACTGGTCACAGCCCACGTCCCTCGGTCGGCGGGTCGCGGGGTCGCCTTGTCATGACCTCGCAAAGGGTGCGACGAGAATCGCCACTGCCGCTCGATGAGTCAAGAGTCCGGGACGGTTGACCTGATGGCGCGATCCGCCCCGGGGGGTCGCACGCGGACCGGGGCAACAACGAACCCCAGGTCGCCGACCCGGGGTTTCAGGGAGCGGGTGACGGGCCCCGCCTGCCGTCGCGCGATCAGCTCGGAGCGGGAGCGGAACCACCGGAGGCTCCGTGCGCGGCACGGTACTCGGCGTTGATGCGCTGGGCTTCCTCGAGCTGGTCCTCGAGGATGACGATGCGGCAGGCGGCCTCGATCGGGGTCCCCCGGTCGACGAGCTCGCGGGCGCGCGCGGCGATCCGCAGCTGGTAGCGGGAGTACCGGCGGTGTCCGCCCTCCGAGCGCAGCGGCGTGATCAGCCGGGCCTCACCGATGGCTCGCAGGAAGCCGGGAGTGGTGCCGAGCATCTCGGCGGCCCGGCCCATGGTGTAGGCCGGGTAGTCGTCGTCTTCCAGACGATCACTGAGCGGGGTATCTGCTGGCATGTCACCTCGTAGTACAACGCGTCGAGGGGCCCTGGTGCCGTACGGCACCAGGGCCCCGAAGGAAATTCAACACCATCTGTCGGCCCTTAGGCGGTGCCGACCTTCTGTTTCGCTACCCGGCCCGGCTGCGGGAGGGGTAGCGAGGATCGCGGCTGCGTGACCGGGGACCACCATCCAATCCGGGGTCTTGCGGTACCCGGACCGAGAGCTTCCCGGCCGGGCGATCCTGATGGCGTCTGCTCCTCCGTCCTTCCTCGGTTCTGTCTGTCCATGTCTACGAGAAGAAGGCTAACCACGACGGCGAGCAATGTCTACCCTGACAAAGACAGATTTTGGAGTCCGATGGGTGCAGTCATCCTGTGGCGTCCGATCGGGTGGGCGACATGGCAATGGGGCCCTGTCGACGCGCGTCGGCAGGGCCCCACTGGGTCCGTGATGGCGGTGACCCGCCCGTGTGTCACCCCTCCGGGAGATCCCGCACCCTTACTCGGTCCGTGTAGGTGGGGGTGTTCCGTTGAACGGTGAGACGGGCCAGGGTGACCAGGCCCGTGCTCTGGTCGTCCCCGTCGCACAGGACGAGGTGATCGACCTGCGCACCGGCCATGAGGGACAGCGCCACCTCGACCGTCATGTCGTCACGGATGCGAGGTGCGTGGGCCATGGAGTGGTACTGCGTCCGGGCCGGCGTCATGGGTGTCTCCTGCCGTCAGGGGAGGGCGAGTGGGCGCGGGGCTCTACGCGGCCGAGCCGGAACCGGTCCGCCGCTGCGCCCTGGGGCGTGCCGCTTCACCCGCGGGGCGGCCCTGCCCGGCGGGACGGCGGCCCCGGCGGCCCCGAGCCCCGGCGGACGCGCCGCGGGGGCGTTCCGCGCGCGGGGCGGGGATGACGACCGGGACCCCGGAAGGGGCCTGGGCACCTGTGATGCGGCTCAGCTCCGCCTCGCCGGAACGCACCTGGGCGATCTGCGGCGTGATGCCCGCCGACGACATCAGCCGGCTCATGCCGCGCCGCTGGGCCGGGGTCACCAGGGTGACCACGCTGCCGGACTCGCCGGCCCGGGCCGTACGGCCGCCGCGGTGCAGGTAGTCCTTGTGGTCGCTGGGCGGGTCCACGTTGACGACCAGGTCGAGGTTGTCGACGTGGATGCCGCGCGCCGCGACGTTCGTCGCCACCAGCACCGTGACGTCCCCGCTCTTGAACTGGGCGAGGGTCCGGGTCCGCTGGGGCTGGGACTTGCCGCCGTGCAGGGCCGCGGCGCGGACACCGCTGCTCAGCAGGTGCGAGGTCAGCCGGTCCACCGCGTGCTTGGTGTCGAGGAACATGATCACTCGGCCGTCGCGCGCCGCGATCTCGGTGGTCGTCCGGTGCTTGTCGGCGTCGTGCACATGGAGGACGTGGTGCTCCATCGTGGTGACCGCGCCCGCGGACGGGTCGACGGAGTGCACCACCGGGTCGTGCAGGTAGGTGCGGACCAGCCGGTCGACGTTGCGGTCCAGGGTGGCGGAGAACAGCATCCGCTGGCCGCCGGGGCGCACCTGGTCGAGCAGGGCGGTCACCTGCGGCATGAAGCCCATGTCGGCCATCTGGTCGGCCTCGTCGAGGACGGTGATGTCGACCTGGTCCAGGCGGCAGTCGCCCCGGTCGATGAGGTCCTTGAGCCGGCCGGGCGTGGCGACGACGACCTCGGCGCCGCCGCGCAGCGCGCTGGCCTGCCTGCCGAGGGACATCCCGCCGACGACGGTGGCGAGCCGCAGGCTCACGGAGCGGGCGTACGGGGTGAGCGCGTCGGTGACCTGCTGGGCCAGCTCACGGGTGGGCACCAGGACGAGGGCGAGCGGCTGCCGGGGCTCGGCGCGCCGCCCGGCCGTGCGGGCCAGTGCGGCGAGGCCGAAGGCCAGGGTCTTGCCGGAGCCGGTGCGGCCACGGCCCAGGACGTCCCGGCCGGCCAGGGAGTTCGGCAGGGTCGCCGCCTGGATCGGGAACGGCGCGGTCACGCCCTCGCGGCCGAGGGTGGCCAACAGCCGCTCGGGCAGGTCGAGATCGGCGAACGACTCGACGGCCGGCAGCGACGGAGTGATCGTCTTCGGCAGGGCGAACTCGCCCTGGGGAGCACGGCGATTCACGAAGCCGCCGGAGCGGCGCGGACGACCGGAGCGACGGTCGGCCCCGCCGCCCTGCTGGAAACGGTCATGGGTACGGGATGTGTAGGCACGCTTCATGCGGGACCTTCCTTGACGGGCGCGTAGCAAGGAAATCCCGCAGCAGAGGAGCAGCGCAGAGAATCTCGAGACGAGCCGAAGTCGATGCGGCCGGATCGGGCCGGCGGGGAAAAAACGGCGAGCTGGGGCCCGCACCCCTTCAGGTGCGGGCCCCAGCTGCGAAATATGCGCGAGCGCCGATGTCAGGCGGGCACGATGTTCTCGGCCGTCGGGCCCTTCTGGCCCTGCGCGATGTCGAACGACACCTTCTGGCCTTCGAGCAGCTCGCGGAAGCCCTGGGTGGCGATGTTCGAGTAGTGGGCGAAGACGTCAGCGCCGCCGCCGTCCTGCTCGATGAAGCCGAAGCCCTTTTCAGCGTTGAACCACTTCACGGTGCCAGTAGCCATTTTGTTTCTCCTTCGGAGGCGGTTTCGGGAATTCACCCTTTGTGAATTCCGTGTCGCCGTGATGATTACCCCGTAGGAAATGAACCTTCTGGCAACCACACCTGCAACTGAGATCGACAGTAGCACGGTGAGTTCGGCGCCGCGGCGATCGAATATTCCGCCCCGACGGCTGATCGAGGAATATTCGGCGGGCCCGGCTTCTATTTCTCATTTTGCGGGCACAGATATTGCCCTCCGCGGGCGCGGAGCTTCCTGCCGCGCCCTCGCCTGCCGGCCCTGTGACCTCCGCCGACGGGCGATGTGCCGGTGCCGCCGTGGTCGGCGCACGGCACGGCGGCACACGCGCCGGTGCGCCACGGCGGCGACGAAGGTCACATCCCCCTGACGGCCCAGTCTCGCGGCAACTACGTGGACATGTCACCGATCGGTGACGGAGGTGTGCGGGAACGAAGACGACGGGATCCCCGCGGCTCCCGGCCCCCTCCTAGTGATCAAGAAGCACCGGGGGCCGGACCGACCACGGCCTCACCCGACCGACGAATCAGGGGATTTCATGTCCGGCAACCGTCGCAAGGCCTTCCTCGTCTCCGCAGTCCTCGTGGGCGGCGCCCTGCTGATGACCGCATGCCAGGACACGGACAAGGCCGCGGACACCGGAGCCTCGCAGGGTTCCGCGTCCTCGTCCGCGTCCTCGCCCGGAGGCGCGGCCACCCCGTCCGGCTCCTCGGCCGCGGGCAGCGGCAAGGGCTCCGGCGCGGCGGGCAAGGGCTCCGGGGCGACCGGCGGGACCGAGGACGGGGCCGGCTCCGGCGCCGACACCGGCAACGGCAAGCGGGAGCCCGTCGGGCAGGGCTGCGGCGCCAACGACATCTCCTGGAACGCCAGGTCCGAGACCCAGGCCGGCGGCTACATCCTCATCTCCGCGAAGGCGAAGCCGGGGATCACCTGCGTCCTGCCCGCCGCGCTGCCGACCGTCGCCTTCGGATCCGACGGCACCGAGGCGGGCCCCGCGGAGCAGGCCGTTGGCGAGCAGATCACGCTGAGCGGGAACACCACCGCCTACGCCGGGGTCGACCCCAAGAGCACCAACAGCGACGGCGGCAAGGAGCTTGACAGCATCATCGTCGCCGTCGGCGACGACGACCCCGACCCGGTCTCCCTGAAGGTCGGCACCATCACGGTCGACAAGCCGGTCGTCACCAACTGGCACACCTCCGCGACGGACGCCGTCCCCTTCAGCTGAACGGACCCGCCGCTCCCCTCGGGGCTGCCACGGCACCTCGCCCTCGTCGTCGAAGAAGGCGCCGACCGCCCGAAATGCGGCGATGTACTGTACGCAATATGTCACTCGACCGTCCCGTCTCCCGCCGTCTCCTCAGTGACGAGGTCTTCGACCGCCTGCGCGACTCCATCGTGCGCGGGGAACTGGTCCCCGGCGAGAAGGTCAGGGACGGCGAGCTCGCCGGGCGCCTCGGTCTGAGTCGCACCCCCGTGCGCGAGGCGCTCGCCCGGCTCGCCGACATCGGCCTGGTCGAAGCGAAGCCCGGCGTCTACACCCGCATCACCACCCTCGACCGGCGCGACGTCGAGAACACCCTCGCCGTCCTGCGCTCCCTCGACCAGCTCGCCGTGGAAGCGGCCGTCCCGGTCATGACCGACGAGGACCTCGGGCGCATGCGCGAGGCCAACCGCGACTTCGAGCGGGCCGTCGGGGCCGGCGACACCGCCGCCGCGCTCGCGGCCGACGACCGCTTCCACGCCGTCCCCCTCACGGCCGCCGGCAACCCCGTGCTCAGCCGGATCGTCGAGCAGCTCCACCCGCAGATCCACCGCGTCCTCCACCGCGAGTTCTCCACCCTGCTCGGCGGACGCGACACCATCGAGCACCACGACCGGCTCGTCGAGGCCTGCGCCGGCGGCGACGCCCGCGCCGCCGCCGACCTCTCCGGACGCCACTGGCTGGAGCTCGGCGGGCACATCAACGAGCTGTTCGACACCAAGCGGTTCGCGGCAGCGGCGACCGGATGAGGCCCTCCGATAGCATGTTCGACCGCGCGGTGGTCCCGCCATCGCTGTCCCTCCCCCCAGCCATTCGGATGAATCGGCCAGAAGATTGATAGCCAGAAGATCGCGGGTGTTCTCGCGAATAGGCGGCATGACGTCGTGGGGTGCGTGGCGCCATGGGCGCGCGATGCTGTGGATCGCGGCGGGTGTGGTGGCGTGCGGGTTCCTCGTCGCGCTGGAGATCGCCTCCCGCCGCTACGGCGAGCCGGGGCCGATCACCAACCAGGTGAAGGCCCTAGTCTTCGCCCCCAAGCCGGGCCCGCTGTACGGCGGCCTGGTGCTGATGATGGTGGTGCTGACCTGGCGGCAGCGGTTCATCGCGGCCGGCGCCGCGATCGGTATCGACTCCGTCCTCCTGCTGGTGCGATGGGCGGCCGGTATCGAGGCGGCCGACGGCGAGTTCTTCGGCACCGGCGCGCTGTGGGTGATGCTGGGCTTCGCGGTCGTCGCCGTCACCCGCCGCACCGGTGGTGAACGCGTCCTGCTGCTGAAGGGCGTAGGGCTGGGCCTGTTGCTGGTGGCCGCCCGCAAGACCGGTGACACCTGGCTGCTCATCACGTCGAAGACCCGCCCGACGGTGCTCGACCAGTACGTGGCGATGGCCGATCACGCGCTGGGCAACCCGTCCTGGCTGGCGGGCCGGCTGGTCGAGGCCACCGACCCGGTCAGCTCCCACGTCCTTCAACTGGTCTACGGCCAGCTCGCGGTGGCCGCGGTGGTCGTCGCGGCGTACCAGCTGCGCCACGTGGTGGCCGAGCGCCGCTTCCCGCCCCATCACCTGGTGCGCACCTTCCTGGTGATAGGCCTCCTCGGCCCGGCCTTCTACATGCTCTTCCCGGTGGTCGGACCGGTCTTCGCCTACGGCCCGGGCGCCTCCGGCACCGGCGGTGTGGAGTGGGCGGCGGCCAACCTGTGGCCGCACACGCCGCTGCCGATCACCGCCCCCGCCCCGATGACGTACGACGGGATCACCCCCCGCAACTGCATGCCCAGCCTGCACACGGCCTGGGCCGTCGCGATCTTCGTCCACTCCCGCCGGGCGCCGCGGCTCCTGCGGTTCGCGGGCACCTTCTGGCTGGTCGCCACCCTCGCCGCGACACTGGGATTCGGCTACCACTACGGCGTCGACCTGGTCGCCGGCGTGGTGTTCGCCCTCACCATCGAGGGGGCACTGCGCTCGGCCGAACGCGGCTGGGACCGGCGCGGCGTCCAGCTGGTCGCCTACGGCACCGCGGTCTTCGTCGCGCTCCTGGTGTCGTACCGCTACCTGCCGATGGAGATGGCCCGTCACCCGGAACTCTTCGGGCCCCTGCTCATCCTGGCGATGACCTCGGTGATCTACGGCTACGTACGGACCACCAAGCGGTGGGAATCGGCGCTCGCTCCGGCCCGGCAACCGGAACCGCAGCCCGAACCGGTCTGAGCCCGGTCGGGGGGCACCAGGGACGTGCGACCGCACTCGCGGGGGCGTGCGGCGTTTCGTCCGTGAGGCCGCCTGGCCGGCGATCTACCCTCGGCCGGTGGCACGAACCGAGCAGCGCGCCGAGGGAGCGGGACCGTTCACCACCCGGCTCACCTGGGACCTCCCGGACGGCGGCACCGCCGTATGGGAGTCACGGCCCGCCCGTCGGCGCGGGACTCTCGCCGTCCGGGCGCCCGGCTCGGCCACCACGCGGCACACCAGCGCCGGTGACGTCGCGCTCCGCCGCCTGCGCAGGCTCAACACCATCGCCGCGACCGCCTTCGTCATCGGCGGAGCCCTCTTCGCGGTGGGCGCCGGTATCGCCCAGTTCGGCTCCGGCGACGCGACCACCTGCGCCTCCGTCTACTTCGCCGGCGGCCTGTTCTTCAACACCGGCGGCTACGTCTCACTGCTCCAGGTCGTCAACGCTCCCCGCCACCTGCCCGGCGGCGAAGGACGGCTTGTCACCCACGGCTGGCGCTGGTGGAGTTACGAGCCGGGGCGAGTGGACTGGCTGAGCGCGTTCGTCCTCTTCGCCGGCACTCTGGTGTTCGCCGTCGACCTGCTGGACTCCTTCCTCCAGGGGCTGACCGTCCAGCAGGTCAACCGGCTGATCTGGGCGCCGGACGTCATCGGGTGCGTGCTCTTCCTGGTCTCCGGGCACCTCGGGTTCGTCGAGATCTGCCACGGCCGGCTGTGCGTCCGCCAGCGCAGTCTCGGCTGGTGGATCGTCGCAGTGAACCAGCTCGGTTCCGTCCTCTTCATGCTCTCCGCGCTCGTCGCCTTCACCCGGCCCTCCACCGGCAGCCTGATCAACGCCGACATCGCCAACTGGGCGACGGTGATCGGCGCCTCGTGCTTCTCCGCCGCCGGCCTCCTGCAGCTCTACGAGCGCCCGTCCTAGCCGCCCGGACACCGGGCGTCGTCTCCGGCCGGGGGAACATCATCGGCCAGGCAGCGCAACACCAGCCCGCCGCCGGCGACGCCCCCCGGCCCCGGTGATTGTGTGACGCGCGAGCGCGACGGGCCGCGGCCCGACCGTACGGGGCCGTGCGAGTGCAGGAGGCAGTCGATCGTGAGTTCCACCGAGGGCGCACCCCAGGGCGTGATCCCCGCCCATCTGCTCCGGGGCCAGAAGGCGCTGGTGACCGGGGCCAACTCCGGCATCGGCAAGGCCACGGCCATCGGCCTCGGACGGGCCGGGGCGGACGTGGTCGTCAACTACGTGGCCGGCCGGGAGGAGGCCGAGAAGGTCGTCGAGGAGATCGCCTCGTTCGGGGTGCGGGCGGCGGCGTACGAGGCGGACGTGTCCGACGAGGGCCAGGTCGCGGCCATGACGCAGCGGATGGTCGAGGAGTTCGGGACGATCGACATCCTCGTCGCCAACGCCGGGCTGCAACGGGACGCCCCCCTCACCGAGATGACCCGCGCCCAGTGGCAGAAGGTGCTGGACGTCAACCTCACCGGGCAGTTCCTCTGCGCACGCGAGGCGACCAAGGAGTTCCTGCGCCGCGGGGTCGTCCCCGAGGTGTCCCGCGCCGCGGGCAAGATCATCTGCATGAGCTCGGTGCACCAGCTCATCCCGTGGGCGGGGCACGTCAACTACGCCTCTTCCAAGGGCGGTGTGCAGATGATGATGGAGACCCTGGCCCAGGAACTCGCCCCGAAGAAGATCCGGGTGAACGCGATCGCCCCCGGGGCCATCAAGACCCCCATCAACCGCAGTGCCTGGGAGACGCCGGACGCCGAGCGGGACCTCCTGCGGCTGATCCCCTACGACCGCGTCGGCGCTCCCGAGGACATCGCCCACGCGGCCGTCGGCCTCGCCTCCGACCTCATGGACTACGTCGTGGGCACCACCCTCTACGTCGACGGGGGCATGACCCTCTTCCCCGGATTCGCCACCGGCGGCTGACCCCCGCTCACCCGCGTCGCCGTCGAGTCCCTCACCGACGCAGACCTCCGCCGACGCGGTGCCGGGGACCACGGCTGACCCCGCGGCTACACGGCCGCGTTCGACAGGGACGGGACGGTCATGAGCGAAGAGCGGATCCTGCTGGGGATCGGCCTGGTCGTCGTGCTCGCGGTGGGCTCCCAGATCCTGGCGCACCAGCTGCGCGTCCCGTCCCTGATCGTGCTGCTGCCCGTCGGCTTCACCGCCGGGGCACTCACCGACGTCGTCCACCCCGACCGACTGGCACCCGACTTCACGGCTCTGGTGTCGCTCGCGGTGGCCGTCATCCTCTACGACGCCGGGCTGGGCCTCGATCTGCGGTATCTGAAGGGCGAGACGCGGAGAGTGGTCGCCCGGCTGATCGTGCTGGGGGTCCTTCTCACCTGGGGAGCCTGTCTGGGGCTGGTCACCGTGCTGTTCGACGTCCCGCTCACGGTGGCGGTGATGGTCGGCGTGATCCTCGTGGTGTCCGGGCCGACCGTCGTCGGTCCCCTGCTGGACCATGTCCGGCCCACCGACCGGGTGCGTAGGATCCTGATCTGGGAAGGGTCCCTGATCGATCCCCTCGGCGGCATCCTCGGCGCGGTCGTCTTCCACGTCATCGTCCGCTCCCAGGACAACAAGGGGTTCCGGTTCGGGACGTTCGCCGGGAGCATCGCGGTCGGCCTGGCCGGCGGCGCCGTCGGCGTCGCGCTGTTGTGGCTGGCCCTGCGCAGGCTTCGGCTCGGCGGGACGCTGGGGACGCTCGCGCAGCTGGCGGCCGTCGTCGCGGTGTCGGCGGGGTGCGACATGGTGTTCGACGACACCGGGCTCATCGCGGCGATCGCCATGGGGATGGCGCTGGTGAACATGCCCGGCTTCGACATGCCGGCCCGCCGGTCCTTCTTCGAGACCGTCGTCGCACTGGTCATCGGTCTTCTGTTCATCTCCATCTCGGCCACGGTCACGCCGAAGTCCGTGGTTCCCGTGCTCCTGCCCTCGCTGGCGCTCGTCGCCGTGCTCGTCCTGGTGGTGAGGCCACTGGTCGCCGTGGGCGCGGCGGCACGGACGCGGCTCGGCTCCGGGGAACGCGGATTCATCGGCTGGATGGCACCCCGGGGCATCGTCGCCGCCGCCACCGCCTCGACGTTCTCCGCCGCGCTCGTCGACAAGGGGCTGCACGGCGCCGAGAAGATCCTGCCGATCACGTTCCTGGTGATCGTCGGAACCGTTCTGGTGTACGCGCTGACGGCACGGCCGGTGGCCGCCAGGCTCGGCGTCGTCCGGCCGTCGCGGACCCGGCCCCTGCTGGTGGGCGGCGCGCCCTGGGCGATCGAGATGGCACGGTCGCTGCGCGCGGCCGGTCTGGCCGTGCTGATGTGGGCCGGACACACGCGGGAACGGGACCGCATCAGGACAGCGGGGATCGAACTGGCCCCGGGCGAGCTCCTGGCCACGGTGACCGACCCCGAAACCCGCCTGGAGGGAGTCACGGCCGTCCTCCTGCTCACGGACGACGACGACTTCAACGCGCTCGCCTCCGTCGTCGTGCAGGACAGGGTCGAGGGACCGGTCTACCGCGTCGGCCCCCCGCCCGGCAGCCAGGGCGTGGTCGCCCCGTACACCGGGGGCGGCGTGCTCTTCGGCGCCGGCCTCCTCCGGGACACCCTGGCGGACCGCCATGAGCGTGGCGCCCGCTTTCTGGTGCAGCCCGCCTCCGAGCAGCGGCCCCCCGGGCACGACACGTTGTTCGTCGTCCGGGCCGACGGCCGTCTCGAACCGGTCACCGAGACGCGGGAGGCCGCCTGGGCCGAGGGAGACACCCTCGTGCTCCTCGGACCCGCACCGCACGGTTCCGCGGGCACGAGCGCCTCGGGCTGACCGTCAGCGCCGGTTCAGAGCCGCGTCGAGGGTGATGGCCGCGTCGATGAGCGCCAGATGGGTGAACGCCTGCGGGAAATTACCGAGTTGGCGTCCCGTCAGGGCGATCTCCTCGGAGTACAGGCCGAGATGGTTGGTGTACCCGAGCATCTTCTCCAGGACGAGCCTGGCCTGGTCGGTCCGCCCGGCGCGGGCGAGCGCGTCGACGTACATGAAGGTGCACAGCGAGAAGGTCCCCTCGGAGCCGCGCAGCCCGTCGGGTGAGGCCTCCGGGTTGTACCGGTACACCAGGCTGTCGGTGACCAGTTCCTGCTCCATCGCGTCCAGCGTGGAGGCCCACATCGGGTCCTCGGGCGTGATGAAGCCGACCGTCGGCATCCGCAGCAGCGAGGAGTCGAGCACATCGCCGCCGTAGTGCTGGATGAAGGCCCCGCGCGACTCGTTCCACCCCTGTTCCATGACCTGCTCGTAGATGGTGTCCCGCACGCTGCTCCAGCGTGCGGCCGTGGCCGGGCGGCCGGTGGCCTCCGCGAGCCGTAGCGCGCGGTCGAAGGCGACCCACGACATCACGCGGCCGTAGGTGAAGTGCCGGCGGCCGCCGCGGGTCTCCCACAGGCCTTCGCCGGCCTGGTCCCAGTGCTCGGTCAGCCAGTCGAGGACGGCGAGCAGCTCGGTCCATTGCCGGTGTCCGGGATGGATCCCGTGCCGGTGGGCGAAGTAGATGCTGTCCAGCGCCTCACCGTAGATGTCCAGCTGGATCTGCGTGGCGGCGCCGTTGCCGATGCGTACCGGGGCCGACCCCTCGTAGCCCTCCCAGTGGTCCAGGGTCTCCTCCTTCAGGTCGGAGGAGCCGTCGACCGCGTACATGATGTTCAGCGGCCCGGAACCCCCTTCGCCACCGGCCCGCTCCTTGATCCGCTCGCCGAGCCACCCGATGAACGCCTGGGCCTCTTCGGTGAAGCCCATGCCCAGCAGGGCGTACACGGAGAAGGAGGCGTCCCGGATCCAGGTGAACCGGTAGTCCCAGTTGCGCTCGCCCCCCAGCTGTTCGGGCAGCCCCGCCGTGGGGGCCGCCACCACGGCGCCGGTGGGGGCGTAGGTCATGAGCTTCAGCGTGATGGCGGAGCGTTCCACCGACTCGCGCCAGCGCCCGGAGTACCGTGACTTGCTCAGCCAGGAGCGCCAGTACCGGATGGCGTCGTCGAAGATCTGCTGGAAATCGGCGAGCCGGATCTCCCGGGGCGGCCCGTCGGCGGCGGACTCCAGGACCAGTCCGCGCTGCTGCCCCGCCTGGAGGCTGAGCGTGAGGTGCAGGTCCTTGTCGACGGTCAGGGAGTTCAGCAGGCGCTCGTCGTCCGGTTCCCGGACCGGATGCACCGTCAGGTTCGTCCCCTCCGATACGAACACCGCCCCGTGCTCGGTGACGTGCAGTTCGTGCGGCTTGCGTCCGTAGTCGAAGCGCGGCGCGATGTCGATCTCGAAGCTCATGCTGCCGCGCACACAGCGGACCAGGCGGACCAGCCGGTGGCGCGGGGTGACCGTGGTGCCGGTCACCGGCATGAAGTCGACCACCTCCCCCGCACCCGCCTCGGTCATGAACCGGGTCACCAGGATCGCCGTGTCGGGCAGGTACAGCTGCTTGGTCGCGTACGTCGTATGAGCGGGCCTGACCGTGCAGTGTCCGCCGTCGTCCTTGTCCAGCAGCGCGCCGAACACACTCGGCGAGTCGAAGCGCGGACAGCAGAACCAGTCGACCGTCCCGTCGGTGGTCACCAGCGCCGCGGTCTGCAGATCACCGATCAGGCCGTGGTTCTCGATCAGTGGGTACTCGTCCATTCAGGCGCCCCTTCCGACGTGCGGCGTCACCCGGACAGCGGCCCCCCGACCAGCGTAAGCCGGGGTTCGGCCACCGTCCTCCCGGCTGCTCCCGTCACCCCGGCGGCCCCTCACCCGCGGTGGGTGCTCCGGCCCGCCACGGAGGTGGAGGCTGTCCGCGTTCCCGTGGTGGTCGGTCGCCACCATGGCCCTGTCCGTGCTCGTCAGAGACGACTGCGGACAGCCCCCGTGGCAGCGGAACCGCGGACCGCTGACCGTGTGATGAGCCCCCGTGCCACCAGCGGGCGGCCGTCTCGCGGTGGGTCAGGCCGCCGCCCCGGCCGGTTCCGGGCGTTCCGCGTCCCGCAGCGACGCCACCAGGGAGGTGCGGGCGCGGGCGACGCGGGACCGGACGGTGCCGATCGGGCAGTCGCTGAGGTGTGCCGCCTCCGCGTAGGGCAGTCCGACGAGTTGGGTGAGGACGAAGGCCTCACGCCGGTCCTCGGGCAGCTGGGCCAGCAGTTCGGCGAGCGCGACGCCGTCGTCGAAGCCGGGCAGACCGCGCGGTTGGACCCGTTCGGCGGCGTACTGCCAGTCGTCGGTGTCGGCGAGGCGGGGTCGGGCGGCGGCGTGGCGGAAGCTGTCGATCACCGCGCGGCGGGCGATGGACAGCAGCCAGGTGCGGGCCGAGGAGCGGCCCTCGAAACGGTGCAGGCTGCCGAGTGCGCGCAGGAACGTCTCCTGGGCGAGGTCGTCGGCGGCCTGGGGGTCCGCTCCCAGGTAGGTGACGTAGTGGCGGACGTCGCGATGCAGGGCGCGGACGAAGCGTTCGACGGCCTCGGGGTCACCGCCGCGGGCCGCGAGCGCCCACGCCGTTATCGACTCCTCGGCCGGCGTCGTGATGTCGGCGTGCACCGTCTTGTCGCGCGAGGCGGGCAGGACAGAAGTGATCACCTGGTGTCCTTCTCGGGAATCCGGCATCCGGGCCGACGCGGGGGCCGGTGGATCCGGTGAGGGTGTGGGGTGCGGCCCTACGCGCGCACGGTGGCGCATCACAGGCGGATGCGCGGCGCGGCGTTCGACCGGTGCCCGAGCCGCCCGGGCGCGGTGGCGCCGTGGGCGGTCGGGAAGCCGGCTGTCTCAGGCGACAGCGGTCCCCACGGGCGGACCCCGCGTGGTGATGGCGTGGGTGAGAAGGAGCCCGCGTGGTGCCCTGGCGGAATCACCGCGGCGGGCGCGGACGCGGGGGCGGTGCGGTGGTGCCGGAAGGCGGAGCAGCAACCGCAGGGGCGCGACGAGCCATCCGGCCAGCGCCCGCAGGACGCGGAAGGCGGCACGCTCGCCGTGCGCGAGCCACAGCCCGCAGAGCAGGGCGGCCAGCAGGTGCGCGGCGAGCATGCCGGTGGAGGACATACCGGTCATGCCGTGCCCTGCCGACGCCAAGGTGTCCATGCCGTGCCCCATGGAGGCCATGCCGTCCATGTCATGGCCCGAGTGGGGCATGGGCATGGGGTGCGTGCCGTGCTCCATGGCGTGCATGTGCGCCGGCATCGAGGGCGCCGGCGCCGGGCTCACGGCCGTCTGCGCGTAGGAGAACCACGCGTGCAGCGCCGTCTGGGCGGCGACCGTGAACGGAACGACGACGTGGAGCCCGCGCTCCCGGCCGGCCAGCAGCCACGCCGAACCGCCGACCGCCGCGGCTCCGGCGACCAGCGCCCACCAGGCCACCGCGGCCTCCGCCATCATGACGTGGCCCAGAGCGGCGAGCACCACACAGACGGCCGCGAACACCGCGGCCCGTCCTGCGCGTGAACACCACCCTGCTGTCATGGCGGTTCATCCTCGCATCCGTGGATCCGGCGTCAGGGGTGGGTACGGAAAGCCCCCTGGTGTCACGCTCAACGCGACCTCCGTGATACACGCCACACGCCACGGAGGGGAAGAGCCAGGCACTTCAGGGCGGTCCGGTCCGACTGCTGTTCCCGGGGGGAGGGGGTGATCAGGATTCACTGCCTGCCGCCGCATGTCTGTCCTGTCCGGAGTTCCGGGCGGTAGCTTGGTGGAGAGGGCCCCTGAAGAAGGGCGATTCGATGGCGTGGTTCGCGTGGCTGCTCGCCGCCGCAGCACTGGGCGTCGCGGAGTTCTTCACCCTGACCCTGGTCTTCGGGCTTCTGGCGGGTGCCGCCGTGGTCGCCGCCGTCGTCGCCGGTGTGGGCATCGGCGTGGTCGGCCAGTTCGTGGCCCTCGGAGTCGCGGCGGCCGCGGGTTTTGTCGTCGTCCGTCCTGTAGCGCTGCGGCAGATGACACAGCAACCCCTCACCCGCGACGGCAGCGACGCGCTGATCGGCAAGCGGGCCGAGGTCATGCAGGAGGTCACCGCGACCCGCGGTCTGATCAAGCTTTCCGGCGAGGAGTGGTCCGCCCGCACGCTCGACGAGAGCCACGTGATCCCGGTGGGAGCGCTGGTCGACGTCATGGAGATCGAAGGCGCCACGGCCGTCGTCTACCCCCGCGAGCTTCTTCCGTGAACGGCTGAACGCACAGCAACGGAGGCACTGTGGAACCAGTTGTCGTCCTCGCCCTGGTGGCGGCCATCGTCGTCGTCTTCCTCGTGGCCTCCAGCGTGCGGATCGTCCCGCAGGCGCGCCGCTACAACGTCGAGCGGTTCGGCCGCTACCGCCGGACGCTGCAACCCGGGCTGAACCTGCTCCTGCCGGTGGCGGACCGCATCAACACCAAACTCGACGTGCGCGAGCAGGTCTATTCGTCCGACCCCAGGCCGGTGATCACCGAGGACAACCTCGTGGTCAACATCGACACCGTTCTCTACTACCAGATCACCGACCCGCGGGCGGCTGCCTACGAGGTCGCCGACTACCTGCAGGCGATCGATCAGCTCACCGTGACCACGCTCCGGAACGTCATCGGCAGCATGGACCTGGAGGAGACGCTCACCTCGCGCGAGGAGATCAACTCCAGGCTGCGCGCGGTCCTCGACGACGCCACCGGCAAGTGGGGCATCCGGGTCAACCGCGTCGAGATCAAGGCCATCGATCCACCGCACACCATCAAGGAGGCGATGGAGAAGCAGATGCGGGCCGAGCGTGACAAGCGCGCGGCCATCCTGCACGCCGAGGGCGAGCGGCAGGCCAAGATCCTCACCGCGGAAGGTACGAAGCAGAAGGACATCCTGGAGGCGCAGGGCACGCAGCAGGCCATGATCTTGCGGGCGGACGGTGAGGCGAAGGCGGTGGAGCTCGTCTTCCAGGCCGTCCATCGCAACAACGCCGACGCGAAGATCCTGGCCTACAAGTACCTGGAGACGCTGCCGCACCTGGCGAACAGCGACAACAACACGTTCTGGGTGATCCCGGGGGAGCTGACCGAGGCGATCCGGACCGTCACCACCGCGTTCGGCGACCAGTCGACAGCGGGCCAGTCCCCACCCGCGCCACCCGAGGAAGCAGCCACGGCCGGCCCCGGCGACACGTCGTACGAAAGCCGGACTCCGGAGCTCGGTGCGGCCTCGACGGCCTCGCTCGCCGCCGCCGCGGCAGCCGACGAGGCGGGGAGGCAGGCCGCCGCGGCGGTGAGCGACGCCAAGGCCGAGGCCGAGGCCGCGAAGTCACCTCAGACGCCGCGGCGGGGGCCGACGCCCGGGGGGTCGTGAGGTCGGTTCGGCCGGTGCGGGGCACGAGACATCGGCGAGGCGGTGACGGGGGTGGCGGCAAGGCGTAACGGGGGTGGCGGACGCCGACCGGCCATACCGTTCGCTCCCCGGGGGCCATTCCGCTCGCCCACCGACCGGCCATACCGTTCGCGCCCCGGTCGGCCATGCCGCTCGCCCACGCTCACCCGCCGCAGGCACACCCGGCGGCCGCCGGGGCCTCCTCCTCGGTGGCCCGGCCGGTGCAGCAGCCGTCTCTGCCGACGTCGGGGTCGGCGCTCTTGCCCAGGGTGGTGGCGTCGGCCTTGACCACGTAGACCTCCCACGGCTCCTTTCCGGGGCCGTGGACCCACACCTTGTCCTGGAGGGCGTAGCAGCAGGAGGTGTCGTTCTCCTCGAAGGTGGCCAGGCCGGCGTCCTTGAGCCGGGTGGTGGCGGCGGTGACCAGGTCGGTGGATTCGACCTCGACGCCGAGGTGGTCGAGGCGGGTCTCCTCGCCGGGCCGGCCTTCGATGAGCACGAGCTTGAGCGGGGGTTCGGCGATGGCGAAGTTGGCGTATCCCTCGCGCCGCTTGGCCGGTTCGGTGCCGAAGAGCTTGGAGTAGAAGGTGATCGACGCTTCGAGGTCGCTGACGCGGAGGGCGAGCTGAGCACGCGACATGACGTGATTCCCATCTGCTTGCATTGACGTCTATCGATGCAAAGCTTGCACCTTGGATAGAGAGACGTCAACATAGAAGGATGTCGAATCAGGAGCTTGTGGTGATCGGTCAGGACGGCGAGTCCGCCAACTGCTGCCCAGGGCTGGCGGCAGCCCCTCTGGACGACGCCCAGGCGGCGGAGCCGGCGAAGCTCTTCAAGGCGCTGGGCGACCCGGTACGGCTGCGTCTGCTGTCGATGATCGCCTCGCGGTCGGGCGGTGAGGTCTGCGTGTGCGACCTGACCCCGGCGTTCGACCTGTCCCAGCCGACGATCTCGCACCACCTCAAACTGCTCCGCCAGGCAGGACTGATCGACTGCGAGCGTCGCGGTACGTGGGTGTACTACTGGTTGCTTCCCGGCACCCTGGACCGGCTGTCCGCGTTCCTGGCGACTGCTCGGACGGCTGAAGCCGAGGCCGAGTCTGAGGCGACCGCGTGAGTGCGTCCCTCGGGCGCCGGGCCCTTGCCGAGGCGGTGGGCTCGGCCGCCCTGGTCGCGGTGGTGGTCGGCTCCGGCATCCAAGCCACCGAGCTGACCCACGACGTCGGCGTCCAGCTGCTGGCCAACTCGCTGGCCACGGTGTTCGGCCTGGGCGTGCTCATCACCCTCTTCGGGCCCGTCTCCGGCGCGCACTTCAACCCGGTGGTCACGCTCGCGGCGTGGTTCACCGGCCGCCGCACCCCGGACGGACCGACACGTCGGGACCTGGCCGCCTACCTCCCGGCGCAGATTGCCGGTGCCGTCGGGGGTGCGGTCCTGGCCGATGCCATGTTCGCCAGGCCTCTGGTGCAGTGGTCCACCCATGACCGCTCCGCCGGCCACCTGTGGCTGGGCGAACTCGTCGCGACGGCCGGACTCGTCCTGCTGATCCTCGGCCTCACCCGCACCGGCCGGGCCCAAGCCGCTCCCGTCGCCGTGGCGTCCTACATCGGCGCGGCGTACTGGTTCACGTCCTCCACCGCGTTCGCCAACCCCGCGGTCACCATCGGCAGAGCCTTCACCGACACCTTCGCCGGGATCGCCCCCGTCTCTGCCGGCCCGTTCATCGCGGCCCAACTGGCGGGCGCCGCGCTGGGGCTGGGCCTGGCGTTCGTCCTCTTCGGACGCCCGGCACCCGCACCACCGGCCCCCGCCGGCACGCGGGCGGAATCCCAACTCGCCGCCCCTGCCCCTCCCGCACCTGCCTCCTCCGTCGGAAGTCGCATCCGCCATGAACACTCCTCCTGAACAGCCGTCCGTGCTCTTCGTCTGCGTGCACAACGCCGGGCGCTCGCAGATGGCCGCCGCCTTTCTCACGCACCTCGCAGGTGAACGCGTGCAGGTGCGCTCCGCCGGATCAGCGCCCGCCGCGACGGTCAACCCGGCCGTCGTGGAAGCCATGGCGGAGGTCGGCATCGACGTCTCGGCCGAGATTCCCAAGGTGCTGACCGTCGAAGCCGTGCGGGCCTCGGACGTGGTCATCACGATGGGCTGCGGCGACACCTGCCCCGTCTTTCCCGGCAAGCACTACCTCGACTGGGAACTCCGCGACCCGGCCGGGCAGGGCGTCGACGCGGTGCGCCCCATCCGCGACGAGATCGAAAAGCGCATCCGCGGCCTCGTCGCGGAGATCGCCCCGTCGGGCCGGGCGTGAGTCCTGAACCGTCTCTCTCGGCGGTCGGGGTGCCGTACCAGCGCGGGATGACTCGTATGTCGGGTCGACGACGTCATCGCGGCTGAGTCAAAGGCTGGTGTCGATCAGGATCTGCTGGGCCTGCTTGGGGTTGCCGGATCGGACCGCTTCGGTCATCGCGGTTCGGGCCACCTCGGGGGGCGTGTCCGGTGGGACCACCAGCAGGGAGAAGTGGTCCTGGTCCCCCCGGGTCACGAGCGCGGTTTCGTCGCCCACCGAGAAGACGTCGATGTGCACCACACGGTCGTCGACGGTCACCCGCGTCGGTATGTCGTCGTCCCAGGCCGCGGAGTCCAGGCCGATCCGTGTGATCGGCCCGAGGCGCTCGGTCAATGCGCTGATCAGGCCGGGCAGTTCGGAGGCGAGATTCCTTGAACGGGGCCACCACGCGCCGTCGAGGATGCTCTGGCGTTCGTGTGTGGTGGTGAGCCGCAGAAGCGCCGTTCCGGGACGCACGGATTCGTGTGCACCGTCCGCCAGCAAACCTGCCGGAGGCGGGGAATCGGGATCGGGCATCGTGCTCACCTGCCTGTTCGAGGCCTCCCCGCGTCCACGCTACTCCTGGCGGGTCAGGCGCGGTCGCCGAGCACGGCGGTCATGATCGGTTCGGCCGCCTCCTCGGTGGTGTCGGGCGGCACGACCAGCAGGTCCCAGCGGCCGTGGCCGGGGGCGAGCAGGACGACGGTGTCCGGGGCGTGCGCGGCGACCGACTTCCGCAGTCGTACGACCTGGTTGGCGACGAGCATCCGGCCAGGTGCCGCGGACCAGGCCGCTCCGTTCACCGTGACGCCGGCGATGTGTCCCCAGGCGCGCGGCAGTGCGGCGAGCAGCTGCGGAAGCTCCGCCAGGAGGTCGTACGAACGGGGCCACCACACCCCGTCGAGACGACGTGGCAGCGCGCTGTGGGGCGCGAGCCGCAGGCGGAGGAGAGGGCGGATGGGCGGTGGAGGTGCGGGTGATGCGGGTGGCGCTGTGGTGATCATGGCGTTTCCTTCGACGGGTTGTGGAGCTCGGCCGCCAGGAGCTCGCTCGCGGTGAGGTGGAGCGCGGGGTCGGCAGCCGCGGCCATGAGCCGTGCGGCCGTGGCGGTCTCGGTCCGGGGTGGGACGACGAGCAGGTCCCAGCGTCCGACGCCGTACGAGAAGAGCCGAATCATGTGCGGGTCGACACCGGAGGCGAACCACGCGGCCTTCACCGTGTGCCCGGGAACGGGCAGGTCGCAGGGCGCCGCCGGCCAGGTGTCGCGGTGGGACGCCATGCGCGACACGCGTCCTCGCGTCGCGTCGAACGCCTCGGTGAGCGCGGGCAGTTCGGCCATCAGGTCATCGGTGTGGGGCCACCAGGCGCCGCAGAGGGGGCCGGGCGGGAAGGTCGGCGGGCGCAGGGCGAGCCGGGCAGGGCGCGGTGGCGTGCGTACCGGGCGGCCGGCGGCGCGGTCGCCGGTCCTCGGCGGTGGGCCCGTGCCGGTGTGCGGGTTCATGGTCGCGGTTCCTGTTCTCGGGCGGCCGTCCTACGACTGCCGGTGCTGCTTGGGCCGACGTCAGCCAGGCTCGTCGGTGTGGGCGCGTCGTGCCTGGGTGTGGCTGGTGGCCGGCCAGGGCGACTGGGTGAAGGTCGCTTCGCCGACCTGCCCGGTGTCGACGGTGAGATGGAGCAGGGTGCCCTGCCCGTCGGGGCCAGCGGGGTAGCTGCGGGGCTCGTCGCAGCGGAGGTTCCGGCGCAGCAGCTGCGCCACTCGTTGGGCGATGTCGGGGCTGGCGGCGATGATGCGGACCTCCGCGAGGTCGCCCCTGGGGAGATCACCCTCGGCGGTCTCGTACGCCGGCGGATCTTCGCTTGTGCCGTGACCGGTGCCGGTGCCGGTGCCGGTGCTGGGGCCCTGGCTGCGGCTACGGCTGCGGCTGAGTGGCGCGGCCATGGACGTGACCTCTGTTCTGTCGGCCATTTCGGCCTCAACGCGCCGCGGCGTTCCGCGTGTTGTGCGTCGTCCGTTGCCGGTGGCGGCGCGGCCGGAAGCGCCCCCGCCCGCCGTCGCGATGGTCACGACGGTCGAGCGCGGCGGACGGGGTGGAGTGCGAGGGGGGCGGCGGGGTGGTTCCGGCGGCTCGGTCGGCGGCGGCTGAGGGGCCGGCCAGCAAGCGGTTGTAGGAACGCAAGGCGATCCCTTCGCTGTGTGCGGGGTTGAGCCGGTGGATCACGTACGCTCCGGCGGCGATGAGCACGAGAAGCGCGGCGATGCTGAGGTCGATGTCCATGGCGGTCACGACCTGACGGTCGGTCGGACGCGAGAAGAGCCGGGGAGAAGCGGGCTCGCCGTCCCTGGGGCGCGTGATGGTGCATGGGGGCCGGTGGTGCCGTTCGTGCTCATGGTGCCGTTCGTGCTCGTGGCGCCGGTGGTGAAGAGCTGCAGTACGGCCCTGCGCGGGTCGGGCACCGGCCACGCGTCGGCGGCGGGGAGGGAATCGAAGGCCGGGGCCATCGTGCTGACCTGTCTCCGGAAGCTCCTGCGCTGCGTGAGGCTTCCGGCGAAGTGTCTCGCCGAGGACGAGACCAGCGCGGAAGCCGGTGTGCGACGTGCCCTCGGTACCTCCACCGTACTCCCGTGCGCCCCCGACTGCCGGGAAGCGGACGGAACCGCCGTACCCGCCTCGGCGTTCTCGTCCACCGTCGGTCCGGAAGGGCGCGGCCGCGGGAGTACGGCCGTCCACCGTCGGTCCGGAAGGCGGCGCGGCCGCGGGAGTACGGTTGAGGTCACCGAGGGCGTCGCGCGCCGACTCCGACACCGGTGCCGCTCTCGGTGACCGACGACGCCGGGCCGGGTCCGTCCGTGCCCGAAGCGGGGCTTGCCTCATGACCGTGAACGTGCCGGCTGCGCCGACGACCACAGAACTCCTCGCGCGTCCCGTCGGTGCGCACCCGCCCGCGACGCGGAAGCCCGGCGGCCCGAGGCCGGAACGGGGCTCCTCGCCCCGGGAAGGGCAACGCGTCCGTGCGCTGACCCGGCGTCAGATCGAGGACCACTTGCAGGAACTGGGCGATCTGTACGCGGAGACGTCCGGCGGCGGCCCCTGGGCGTGGAACCAAGCCCGCAGCGCCTTCCTGCGGCGGCTTGCGGCCGACGCACGGCGACCGGGATTCGAGCTGCTGATCGCGGAGACCACCGCGCTGACCGGTTGCGCCTACGGTTTCCCCGTAGGCGGCGACGGCCCCTGGTGGGAGGGCTTCGACGGATACCTTCCGGGGCGGCTGCTCCGGCTTGCCGCCTCCGGACGCCTCTTCGTGATCTCCGGGATCCACGTTCCCTCCCGGGTCCGCAGGCAGAACCAGGACCGCGCCTGGAACCTCGCCCGGCGCCTGCAGAAACGGCTGCTCACCGACCACGGTGCCGCCGTCGCCGTCACGTTGGTGAAGCGCTCCGACCACAGGACCGTCGAGGCCCTGCGGTCCTGGGGATGGCGGTACATCGAAGGCGACACACCGCGCACGGCCCCGTTCGGCCCGTTCCGCGTCCTGGTCCTCGACACCTGAGCCCCCGGCCCCGCCGCGCCGCGGTCACCGCCTTCAGGGCGACGGCAGACGCAGGGCGAGGAGAGCCACGTCGTCGGTGCTGCCGGGTGGCATGCGGGCGGGCAGTTGGTCGCACAGCGTGTCCAGCGGTTCGTGGGCGAGAGCGAGGGCGTGGCGGCGCAGACGGGCGAGGCCGGTGTCCAGGTCGCTGCCGGGGATCTCGATCAGGCCGTCGGTGTAGAGCAGGAGAGTGGAACCCGGTGGAAGGGACTGCGCGGCGCTCGGCCGGTTGCCGCCGGTGCCGGGAGGGGCACCGAGGAGGAGTCCCTGTCCCGCTTCGAGGTACTGCGCCTGTCCGTCCTGGGTCAGCAGCAGAGGCGGCGGATGCCCCGCGCTGGTCCACCGCAGCGTCCAGGGACCGGTGTGCGGGTCGCCTTCGAGTACGGCGAGGACGAGGGTGGCCATGGGGACGGTGGTGATGGCGGGCATGGCGTCGTCGAGGCGGTCGACGACGGCACCGGGCGGGCCGGTGTGGTCCCAGGCCAGCGAGCGCAGGATGCCGTGCAGTTGCGCCATTCCGGCCGCCGCGGTCAGGTCGTGGCCCACGACGTCGCCGATGACCAGCGCGAGCGTGCCGTCCTTCCGCTCGAACGCGTCGTACCAGTCGCCGCCCACCTGGGAGCCGGCCGGGGCGGGCTGGTAGCGGGCGGCCAGCCGCAGGCGGCCGGGCTGGGGCAGCGGGGCGAGCAGGTTGCGCTGCATGGCCTCGGCGACGGCGCGCTGGCGGCCGAACCGCCGTGCGTTGTCGATGACCAGGCCGACCCGGCGGCCGATGTCGCTCACGACGGTCAGATCGTCGGTGTCGAAGGGGTGCGCGGGGTCCGTGCGCACCAGCGTCAAGGCGCCGGTGACCTGACGCCCGGAGCCCAGCGGCACCGTGACGGCGGACCTCGCGCCGACGGCCCGCAGGAAGCCGTTGTGGACGGTGGCCAGGGCGGAGGTGACCGGTGCGGCCATGTCCGCCTCGTGCCGCAGGACGGGTTCACCGCCGTGCAGCACCTGGACCAGAGGCGAGTGGCCCTCCTCCCCGGCCTCGGGAAGGTGCTCCTGCCAGTCCTCCTGCGTGGCGTCCCGGCCCTCGGGGCCCGTCACCGCCACACGGTGGATCTGTCCGGAACCGACCCGGAGATCCACCGCCGCCCAGTCGGCGAGGCGGGGAACCAGCAGGCGGCCGAGCCGGGCAAGGGCCTCATCGGTCTCCAGGGTCTGACCGAGCACGTCGGTGATCTCCGCGACCAGCGTCAGCCGCTCGGTGAGGTCTTCCAGAGCACGCGTGTAGGCCGCACGCTCCCGACGCGCGCTGCGGTCGCCGGCGGCATCGGTGAGCAGCACGGCCATGCCCAGGAAGGCGCCGTCGTCCGTCAAGGGAGAAGCGGACCAGTAGGTCGCGATCAGACGACCGTCACCGCGCAGACAGACGCGGCCCTCCTCCCGTGTCTCCACCCTCTCGGCCACGGCCCTCAGCAACGTGCACTGCTCCCGGGGGATCCTGCGGCCGTCCGCATCCCGGTGCAGCAGGTCGTGTGTGTCCTCCCCGAGCATTGCCGGGGCGGCGCGGCCGAGCAGCCGCTCGGCCGCCGGATTGACCGCGAGGATCCGTCCGGCGGGATCCACCACGATCAACGCCGTGCCCAACTGCCCGACGACCCGCTGCCAGAAACCCGGCTCGGCCGCCGACCGGCTCCCCTCGCCTCCCGCACCCTTCACCACGCCACCCCCTCCGTCAGGGAAACCCTCGCCGAAGCCCGCGGGCGCATCGGGGGACCGACACACCAATGGATCGATATTCCCCCGACTCGGCACGGATCAGCTCGGCTCCGTCGTGTGGCCATGGTGTTCCCCCGGCGCGAGACGCTACGACCACCCTGCCGCGGCACGAGCTCGGGCTGCCGGAACAACTCCTCTCCGTGAAAGCGACTTCGGCCTGAGCGGGTGACGAGAACCGAACGCACCCTCCCGGCTCGGGAGGCGGCGGCGCTTGGGCAGGTGCAGGGAGCCTGACCTGCGCGTACGCGGTCCGGGGCCGGAGGGCGAGAGCCTGGATCGCACCGCCTCCGGCCGCGTCGGATCGAAGCTGTCCGCGACTCGCCCGGAATCGCTGCCTCAGGGGCGGCGGTTGAGGGGGAGGACGCAGCGGAGCGTTCCTCCGTTGTCCGCACGGTCCGGCGGGCCCGTCCGAGGAGTACGCTGGATTTACCGAGGATATTTCGAACACCGGCTTTCAGGCTCGTGTCGTTTTCGGCGATTCAATAGTCCGGGCCGGTCTCGGTCGGCCCGGGGCAGGGTTCGCGTCATGATGGCGACCATTTCCCTCCCGCCGACGACCGAAGCCGATGACCGGCTCTCCTCGCTCTCTCTGCGTCTGTCGCTGGCTCCCACCGACTCCGCGCCGGCTCTGCTGGACGGCGCCTGGTGGCCCCGCTCGCGCGATCTCGAGGCGGAACTCCCGTCCCTGACCGCCGTACTGGATCCGCTGTGGGGGCGGATCACCCGGGTCACGGTGAATCCCACCCAGTGGCCGGTCATTCCGCGCAAGGTGCCCGTCGCCGGGCACGTGGTGAACGTGGGCTGGTTCCGGGACGAGCAGGATCCGCACGAACTGCTGCTGCTCTCCTACCACGTGGGCCGCTGGAACCTCTTGGTCGTCCCGCCGCAGACGGCCCCCGACACGGCCGCCTGGCTGATGGCCGCCGCGAGTGACCCGCGGCGTGTGTCGAGCGCGAGCCGGTTGATGGAGGAGGCGGCGCGCCTGCGGACGCGGCGCGACGCCGACCGGGCCGTGGAGGCGGTCTGGGACTCCGAAGGGGGGCACGAGTCAGGCGACTCGGCCGCATCTCCACGGGTGCCGGCCATGACCGGCACGGTGCCGCAGCAACCGAGGGGCAGGTGAGGACGGTGGAGACCTTCGTGACCGTTGCCGTGATCCTGGGAATGATCGTGGTCGGGGCGCTCCTCATCCGCCTGCTGAACTCACAGCACGGCGACCGCATGGCCGCCATCCACTACGGCCACACCGGGATGCCGGTCGCGGGACCGGCTCCGTCGGCCCGGCGCAGGGCCCGCGGCAGGGCGGCGACGAGCGGTACCGGCCGCCCCGACCGAGGAGCCGGGCCCGGCGTACGCGGGCGACTCCGCCCGCGTGCCCGTGAAGGAGCGAGCCCCACTCTTCCGGCAGGCTCGCCCGGCCCGTCGCCGGACGGGCGGAACTGACCGCACCGACAGCACAACCCGCAGTCCGGGACCCCGGCCGCAACCGCGCACATGACAGGCCGGGGGGCGCGCACATGACAGCCCGGGGGCCAACCCGCGTCCGGTGACCGCAGGCCGGGGGCCCACCCGCGTCCGGTGACCGCAGGCCGGGGCAGCCGGCCTCCAGGACACGATGCCGTCGGGCGCGGACCTTCTGTCCGGACCTTGCTGTCCGGACCTGCTGTCCGGACCTGCTGTCCGGATCTGCTGTCCGGACCTTCTGTCCGGTTCGTGGCGCATCCCCGGACGGCGGCCCACCACGATGCCCGCCGACCCGGGCTCGTGAAACGGCCCTCCAGCCGCCACCCCGCACACCCCGTATCGGCGGCAGCCGCGAGGACAGGACCCGGTCCGGTCACGACGTCTCGCCGACGGGCACTCCGAACCGAGGAGCCATGCCCCTTCCACGGCTGAACGTCCACCGGCACGACCAGACCACCCGCACGCTGATCACCCTTTCGGGGGAGATCGACCTGGCCACCGCCCCGCTCGTACGGGCCGCGCTGTCCGAGTGCCTGAACGACGGCAGGGGCATCACGGACGTCGATCTCACGGGAGTCACCTTCTGCGACGCCAGCGGGCTCAACGTCTTCCTCATCGCATCGGGGCTGGCCACCGAAGCCGGCCTGATTCTCCGGCTGCACCATCCACCGCCGATCATGGCCCGCATCATCGAGATCACCGGCTCCGGTTTCCTGGTTCACGAGTTCGCCACCGGCAGGACGCCTTCACGGCGGTCTCCGAGAAGGCTCAGTCGAGGGTGGTGAGGTGATCGGCGCTGCCGCCTCGCCACTCGACGAGGAAGATGGTGGCGTCGTCGGTCGTGGCGCCGCCCCGTTCGTGCTTCAGGGCGTGGGAGAGCGCCCGCACCACCGCCCGTACCTCGGTGCGGGCGCGGAGGATCCGGTTGGTCCACTCGATGAGCTGTTCTTCACCGAACTGCTGCCCGCCGGTCTGGTGCTCCTCGATCAGGCCGTCGGTGAAACACAGCAACCGGTCGCCGCGTCGCAGCATCCGCTCGCTGACCACCGGCTCCTCGCCGCCGAAGCCGACGGGCAGCGTGGTGGGGCTCTCCAGCCGGTCCACCACGGCGCGGTCACGGATGAGGAGCGGAGCCGGGTGGCCGGCGTTGACCCACTGCAGCAGACCTGTGTCGATGTTCAGGACCATCATCTGCGCGGTGACGAAGTGCTCGTGGCCGAACTGCTCGTTGATGGCCCGGTCCATGAACGCGTACACCTGGGACAGGTCGGTGTGGGCCCGTCGCGTATGCCGGTAGGCGCCGACGGCCACCGTCGCCATGGTCGCCGCGTCCAGTCCGTGGCCCATCGCGTCGAGCATGGCCATGTGAAGGATGTCGCCGTTGAGGGCGTAGTCGAAGCTGTCGCCGGCGACGTCGTAGGCGGGCTCCAGGATTCCGGCCACTTCGACCTGCGGCACGGTCATCGACAGCGGTGGCAGCAACGACCACTGGATCTCCGCGGCCACGCTCATCGGGGCGCTGCGGCGGGCCTGGAAGAACTGGTCCGTGTAGGCGTCCTTGGTGACGATCATGTCCGCGACCAGGCCGGCGAGCCTGCGCAGCAGCCGCCGGTCGTCGTCATCGACGCTGTCCAGGGTGACGGCCATGACGCCGATCTGGTCACTGCCGTCCAGCAGCGGCAGATACATCCGCACGCTGCCGTCCTGCGGGACCTCCACAGATCTGCGGCTGAGGAACGCATCGCCGGCGGGCGAGTCCTCGACCGGCTCGGGGCCGCCGACCTTCAGCCTGCGGCCCGGCAGCGGCACCAACAGGACCTGTTCGTAGTCCTGTAGGAGGATGGAGACCTCCCGCCCCCCGACCCTGGCCACCTCTTCCGCGATGAGTGGGGCGATCAAGTCCGGCGGCATCTCGTGGGCCCGGTCCAGCAGCAGACCCAGCAGTCGTTCGCCGAACCCCTCCGACCGGTCCACCCCGATTCTGTCCGGCTGGCGCCCACCGTCCGTCATCGCTCGATTCCCTTCGTCCCGGGGTGATGGCGAGCCGATTGCGCCTGGGTGGCATGTCGGACCGAGCGCCCCTCGCCGCACATGGCCTGGGCAGAAGGGGTATCCCCCGCCATCGTAGGTCTCATTGCACCATTTCATCCGGAATTGTTTACAAAGCGGACGAAGAGGAGTCAGAGTCGAGGGGGCAGGAGGCAGCCATGACCGTCCTCGCGGCACTTCTTCTCTTCATCGGGACGATATTGATCCTGGTGGGGGCGCTGCTGATCCTGGTCGGGACGGTTCTGATCGCCCTCGGGGCACTGCTGATCCTCATCGGGATCGCCCTGGTCGCTGTCGCGGCCTTCCTGCTCATCCGGAGAGCGCTGAGGCGGGAAGAGTAGGAGACGGCCGGACCGGAGCACGGGGACCGGATCAGGCCCGGTGCGTCGAAAGGAGCGCGTGATGAGCAGAGGCGTGGTGGGCTTGATCGCGGGAATGGCGCTGGGGTTCGCCGCGTACTTCGGTGACTTCTGGGCCTTCCTGCTGGTGCTGGGGCTGGGCATCGTCGGTCTCGTGATCGGGCGGCTCATGGACGGTGACCTCGAACCGGGCGACTTCATCCACCGCCGGGACCGGCAGGACCGCATCCGCGATGACCGGCGACGGGCCAGGGGAGACCGGCTGCGCTGACCGGGGAGCCGATCGGCGCCCGGGCGTCCGCGGCTGGCGCGGTGCCGTCACCGCCGCCGACGGTCCTCGCGGAGATCGGCATCCGCGGTGTGGCGCGGTGCCGTCACCGCCGTCGACGGTCCTCGCGGAGATCGCCGGACGCCCGCTCCTACGCGGGAATCCGGGTCTTCCGGAGCGGTGCTCCCGCCTGATGCAGGCTGATGAGAGCCAGCCGGTAGGAGGTGATCAGCCCGGTCTCCATGTACTCCACGCCCAGGTCCTCGCAGTGGCGCCGCACGATGGTCCGCGCCCTGCGCAGATTGGGGCTGGGCATGCTGGGGAACAGGTGGTGCTCGATCTGGTGGTTCAGCCCGCCCAGCGCGATGTCGGTGAGCCGGCCGCCGCGCACATTGCGCGAGGTGAGCACCTGGCGGCGCAGGAAGTCCGGGCGGTCTTCGCCCTTCAGGATCGGCATGCCCTTGTGGTTGGGCGCGAAGAGGGAGCCGAGGTAGACACCGAACAGGCACTGGTGGACGGCGAGGAAGGCGATCGCCATACCGAGGGGCAGTAGCCAGAACAGGACGGTCAGGTACACCGCGAAGTGCGCGAACAGCAGGACGCCGTCGAGCGCTCGGTGCTTGAGCGAGCGATTGGCCAGCGACCGCACGCTCGACACGTGCAGGTTGAAGCCCTCCAGTGTCAGGAGCGGGAAGAACAGGAACGCCTGCCAGCGGCCGATCAGACGAGGGAGGCCGGTGGCGGCCCGGGCCTGGTCCTGGGACCAGACCAGCAGGTCGGGGTCGAGGTCGGGGTCGAGGTCCTCGTGGTTGGGGTTGGCGTGGTGGCGGGTGTGCTTGTCCTGCCACCACCCGTAGCCCATCCCGATACCGGCCCCGGCGATCCGTCCGGACACCTCGCTGGCCCGGCGCCGGCGGAACACCTGACGGTGGGCCGCGTCATGGGCGAGCAGGGCGACCTGACCGAAGACGACGGCCAGGAAAGCGGCGACGGTCAGGGTCCACCAGCTGTCACCGACGAGCGCGACGGTGGCCCACCCGCCGACGTAGAGCCCGGCGACCACGGTGATCCGCAGGGCGTAGTAGCCGGGACGGCGGCCCATCAGGCCGGCATCGGCGATCTTCCTCGACAGTCGGGCGAAGTCACTCCCGGACCTCTCCGAGGGCGGGGGGCGGACGACGGAATGCGTGGTCATGACGGTTGGTCTCCCCGGGTGAGGCCGATGACTCGGCGCTGCCCGGGAGCCGCTGAGACCGGGCCGTAGGTAGGGATGCGCTTCCTCCATTGCCGGAAGCGCATCGCGCGACCGCGGAGCAAGGACGACGTCTGCTTCGTCAGCGGGCGGCCGCGCAGGCCCTCTATCTCCATGCGTGTTCCCTGCCGGACGGGACTCACACGCCGCGACGGCACCGGGCTTGCGGGAGCGGGCCGCGACTTCGACGTCATGGCCGGATCGGCGGCAGGGGCAAAAGCGCTCCGCCTGCGGCGAGTTGCGGAAGACCGTGATCAAGCAGGGTGAAGGGGGCGTTGGGCCTGTCCGGTCATGCGGCGAGGGCGAGAGCAACGTACGACTCGGCCGGTGTTCCGACTCCGTTCCGCCGTGTTCTCCGAGCGGGGCCACCAGTTGGTGGCCTCCCCGCGAGGCGTCCGGGCTCTCCGTCGCGGCTGTGTCCACAACCTGTGGACGTAAGCCCGTGGCCCTTGTGGTGCGGAAGGGATGCGGAGGTGGCACGCGGCCGAGAATCGAACTCGCGCCCTCAGCTTGGGAAGCGACGGCGCTTGCGCGGCCGCAGGGCTGCTGACCTGCGTGGATTCGTCGTGCCGGCGTGGTCGCGCGGCCCCGGCCGCAAGGAACGACGTCCATCATGCTGCGGCAGACCGGTGTCGCATCGCCGCGATCTCCCGCGGCAAGCCTCTTGTCTCGGTTCAGTCGGCCGTGGCCGGGCCGAACCAGTCGGTGAGGGCGGTCCGGAGGGCGGCGGGGTCGGGGGTGGTGCCGGCGTGTGCGGTCCAGGCGACGTGGCCGTCGGGGCGGATGAGGAGCGCGGCGGGGGCGGGGGTCTCGTCATCCGGCCAGACGGGCCAGTGGTCGGCCGTGGACCGGGCTTCGACGAGGTCGACGCGATCGGCCCAGCTCTCGGCCGTGGCCGCCAGTGCGGTGTCACCGCGGAGGTCGAGCAGCACGGGGCGCGCCGTGCGCAGCAGTTCGAAGACGCGACGCCGGCCGTCACCGGTCTTCAGATCGGCCAACAAGTCACCCGATCCAGGACCCCGTTCGAACCAGACCGAGCGCACGACCGGATAGAGAACGGCCAGCTGGACGCCGGTAGACGAACCTGCCTTCCGCACAGACCGGTTCGAGCATCGCGGCGGCCCGCGCGGACCGGCAAGCCGGCGCCACGGCAGGCCGCCTGTTCCTCTATGTGGACGCCGGTGACTGGCTGGCGCCGTCTGGGTTCGCGGGGGGTAGTGCTCCTGGTGGCGGGTCGGGTGGTGGCTGGGGAGCGGCGGAGAGGGATGACGTACCCCAGCCGAGGAAGGCGTCCTCGTCGCCAGGGCAGAAGCGCCTTGTCGCTCGCTCGAGGTCGACAGGGCCCGACTCGTGACTCCTGCCCAGTCCAGGCGCTCGCGCTCAGCGGCGGATGACACGCACCCTGCGCAGCCCCATCGCGCAGGCTCCGCAGAAGGCGCCCCAGGCGGCGTTGACGAGGAAGAGCGGGACGATCGCCTGGGGCTGGGCCAGGGGGCCCTGGAGTTTTCCGGTCAGGAGTGGTGAGAGGGCCGCGCTGAGGATCAGGGCGGCCAATGCGTACGCCACGCCGGTGACCACGAGGGTCAGGAGCGGGTCGCGTACCCGGCTGAGACCGACCGCGAGAATCCAGGTCATCGTGATGGCCAGGGTGAGGATCACCGGGGTGAGGGGTTTCCCGAGCGCTTCGCTCCAGCCGGTGATGGAGAACAGGGGCCGGACGAGGGCGACGGCGGTCAGGGCGGCTACCAGCGGCCGGTTCACGCCGCGCAGGCGCTGGGCGATCGGGAGAGGGGGATCTGCGTTCACGGCTTCATCGTCGGGGAAGGGATACCGCCGGGGCGTCGGTCTGCGGCGGGCAGGTGCCGTACCCCGTGGGTTGTGGCCCGACGGGGGTGCGTACCCCGGTGGTTGCGAGGCGGGGCCCGCGCGATTCCGCCACGCGGAGGAGGGCGCCGGGGTCACGGCCGCTTACGCTGACGGCATGGCCCTCGGTGCTGTCTCACGTCTCCGGCCGCGCCCTCCGCGCGGCCGCGCGGCGGATGCCGCCCTGGCCTGTGGGGTCTTCGTGCCGGTGGCGGTGGGCAGTCTGAGGTCGCTCATCGGTGAGCGGGAGGAGTCCTGGTCGGCGACCGTGGTCGGCTGGACACTGATCGTCGCCGCCTGCGCGGCGCTGTACCTGTGCCGCCGCCGTCCCGTTGTGGTCGCCGCGTTCGTGCTGGCCGCCACGGCCGCCTACTACCTCGTCAGCGTCTACGACGGTCCTCTCATGGTCGCGTTCGTCGTCGCGCTCTACGTGGTCGCCACCCGGGGACACCTCCAGGCGGCCGTCGCTCTGGCGGCGCTGACCGTGATCGCGACCGGCATCGGCACACTCGCGGGAAACCACGACGTGAACGGTGTCGCCGTGTTCATGCTGACGGGATGGCTGGTCGGAGTGGTCGCACTGGGCTGGGTGCGGCACAACCGCCTGGCCCTCGCCCGGGAGAGCGAGGAGCGCGCAGCGAGTGAGGAGCGGTTGCGGATCGCGCGTGAACTGCATGATGTCGTGGGCCATCACCTCTCGCTCATCAACGTCCAGTCCGCTGCTGCCCTGCGCCGTCTGCGCAAGCACCCGGACAACGGCGCACAGAGCGCGCAGGACGCGCTGGGAGCGATCAAGGACACCAGCCGGGACGCCCTGCGGGAGCTGCGGGCGACGCTCGGGGTGCTGCGGCAGGTCGACGAGATGGCGCCCGTCGCGCCCACGGCCGGACTGGACCGTCTCGGCGAGCTGGTGGCATCCGCACGGCTCGCCGGACTCGACGTGCGGGTGCGGTGCAGCGGCGAGCGGGAGCAACTGCCGACAGAGGTGGACCTGGCCGCGTACCGCATCGTTCAGGAGTCGCTCACCAACGTGAGCCGCCACGCCCATGCGACAGTCGTCACCGTCGGCATCCATCGCGAGGCGCGGCAGGTCACGGTCGAGGTCACCGACAACGGGCAGGGGCCGGCGGTCGCGAACGGCGCAGCGCCGGGCAACGGCATTCGCGGGATGCGCGAGCGGGCCCACGCGCTGGGTGGCGAACTGACCGCGGGGCCCGGGCCGGGCGGCGGATTCACCGTACGGGGCTGGATTCCCTGCACGAACACCTCTACGAACGGAGCGCGTTCCCCTTCATGAACCGGGCCGTGATCAAGATTCTTCTGGCGGACGACCAGCGCCTGGTACGTGCCGGGTTCCGTTCGATCCTCGAGGACGAGGACGACTTCGAGGTGGCCGGTGAGGCGGGCGACGGCGAGCAGGCCGTGGCCTCCTGCCGCACCCTGCGCCCCGATGTGGTGCTCATGGACATCCGCATGCCCGGCGTCGACGGCCTTCAGGCGACCCGGCAGATCGCCGGTGATCCACGCCTGGACGGCATCAAGGTGGTCATCCTGACCACCTTCGACCTGGACGACTACGTGTACGGCGCGCTGCGCGCCGGCGCCACCGGCTTCCTCGTCAAGGACACTGAGCCGGAGGAACTGGTGCACGCCGTACGGGTGGCGGCGCGTGGCGACGCGCTGATCAGCCCCTCCGTCACACGCCGGTTGATCGCGGAGTTCGCCGTGCGGGTCGAGGCACCGGAGCCCGGCCCGCGCCTCAAGGCCCTCACCGACCGCGAGCGGGAGGTGATGGAACTGGTCGCCGCCGGCCTGACCAACGACGAGATCGCCGCCCGCCTCGTCCTCAGCCCTGCGACGGCCAAGACCCACGTCAGCCGCATCATGACCAAAGTGGGCGCCCGTGACCGTTCCCAACTGGTGGTCCTGGCGTACGAGTCCGGCATGGTCCGCCCGGGCTGGCTGAACGGTCGGCCACCACCGGCATAGCCGGTCGGCCACCACTGGTAGAGCCGGAACGCGGCGGCGTACAACCCACCAGCGGTGTAAGCCGGGCGCCGAGACCGCAACCGGCGGGGTAGGCAGGTGTCCGCCGCAGGCCGATGCGCCGTGGCATGCCGCAGCCGGACCCTGCGGGACATGAGTACACGCTCCCCTGTCCACCCGCCTTCCGCCAAGGCCCCGGCCGCCCTCGTCGGCCTCCTCGCCGGCGGCGCCGCCGGTTTCCTGGTGACCGAGACCGTGGGCGCCTTCTCCGCCTTCGTACTCGGCCGCGCCCTCGACGTGACCGCCACCGGCGGCGTGCTGCTGGCCGCATTTGTCGTCGTGCCGTTGATCTGCGCCGTGCTCGGTGCGGTCATAGCCGTCCGCCGCGCCGAGCAGAACCGCCGCTCGCACCACCGAGGCCGGTGAAAGCCATGTCACCAGCACGCGACATGATCGCGATCACCGGTCCCACCACCGACCGGGCGGGTGTCTTCGGGCGTCTGGCCCTGTGGTCCCAGCGCCACCGCTGGAGCGCTCTGCTCCTGTGGATCCTCGCCGTCGCGGTCATCGCCGTCGGTGCCCGGAGCGCGGGCAGCGCCTACCGCAACGACTTCACCCTGCCCGGCACCGACTCCCAGGCCGCCGCCGACCTGTTGAAGCGGCACGGCTCCGCGCAGGCGGGCGGCAGTGTCCAGATCGTCTTCCAGGACAGGGACGGACTGAGCGGTGATCGCCCGGCCATCGTGCGGACCCTCGACCGGGTGCGCGGCCTGCCCGGCGTCGCCGACGTCCGCAGCCCCTACGCGGACGCCAACGCAGTCTCCGAGGACGGCACCATCGGCTATGCCACCGTCATCCTGGACGCCAAGGCCGAGGACGTCCCCGAAGAGGACGTCGCGCGGATCGTCGACACTGCCAAGTCGGCCGCCCAGGACGGACTGCGGGTCGAGGTCGGCGGGGACGCGGTGCGCGGCGCCGAGGAGGAGAGCGGCGGGGGCGCCGAAGGCGCGGGCATGCTCGCCGCCCTCGTCATCCTCGTACTGCTCTTCGGATCGGTGGTGGCTGCCGCGCTGCCGCTGGTTACCGCGCTCTTCGCGGTCGGCGGCGCGATCGGCCTGATCACGCTGGCCTCCCACGTCTTCACCGTCGCCGACTTCACTCCGCCGATCATGATGCTGGTCGGCCTCGGCGTCGGCGTCGACTACGCGCTGCTGATCTTCTACCGCTACCGGCACGAACTCACCCGCGGCGCGGACCGGCAGACCGCCACCCGAACCGCCCTGGATGCCGCGGGCCGTACGGTCTTCTTCGCCGGGTGCACCGTCATCATCGCCCTGTTCGGCCTGGTCGCCCTGGGCCTCGGCTCCCTCCAGGGGGTGGCCGTCGCCGTCGCGCTGACCGTCCTGGTCACCATGGCCGCCTCGCTGACCCTGCTGCCCGCTCTCCTCGCGCTCTTCGGCGACCGCATCCAGCGACACGTACTCACGCGCTCCGCCAAGGCGCAAGTCAAGGGCAGGGAAGAGGGCGTGCGCTGGCGGCGGCTGGCCTCCGCCGTGCAGCGGCGCCCGCTGCCCGCCCTGCTGGCCGCCGTCATGGCCCTCCTGGCCCTGTCCGCCCCGGCTCTCGGCATGCGCCTCGGCTTCGCCGACGCGGGTAACGACCCTGCATCGTCCACCAGCCGAAGGGCCTACGACCTGCTGGCCGAGGGCTTCGGCGCCGGCTTCAACGGTCCGCTGCTCGTGGTCAGCCGGGGCGATGCCGACGCCGCCGAGCAACTGCGGACCACTCTGACCCGTACCGAGGGCATCGCCGCCGCCACGCCACCGCTGCCTTCCACGGACGGCACCGTGTTCACCGTCATCACGTTCCCCACGACCTCACCACAGGACGCGAGCACCGCCGCCCTCGTTCACACCCTGCGCGACGATGTCCTGCCCCGGCTCGCCGAACGCACCGGCGCCGACTACCTGGTCGGGGGGCCCACCGCGGCCGCCCAGGACTTCGCCGACTCCGTCTCGGCCCGGATACCGCTCTTCGTCGCCATCGTCGTCGGTCTGTCCGCGCTGCTGCTCATGCTGGTCTTCCGTTCCGTTCTGATCCCCTTGAAGGCCGCCCTGCTCAACCTCCTGTCGATCGCCGCCGCGCTCGGCGTGATCACCCTGGTCTTCCAGCACGGCTGGTTCGGGGTACAGCCGGGACCCGTCGAGGCGTTCATCCCTGTGATGATCTTCGCGATCGTCTTCGGCCTCTCCATGGACTACGAGGTGTTCCTCATCTCCCGCATCCATGAGGAATGGGAGGGGACACACGCCCACTCGCTCGCGGTCCGCGAGGGCCTGGCAGCCACGGGCAAGGTCATCACGGCCGCGGCGGCCATCATGATCGTGGTCTTCGCCGCCTTCGTACTCAGCCCCGATCGCATGCTCCAGCAGTTCGGTCTCGGCCTCGCGGTCGCCGTCTTCCTCGACGCCGTGGTGATCCGCTGCCTGATCGTCCCGGCCGTGATGCAACTCTTCGGCCCCCGCGCCTGGTGGCTGCCCGCTCCGCTGGCCCGACACCTGCCGAAGGTGGCACTGGAACGGCCGACCCACGAGTGACCGGAGACGGGCGGGGCTCACGGTAGGACTCATAACGCGGTGGGGAGGGACTGAGCTTGTCGTTTGACTACATCAGGGACTGATGTAGTCGCCCCACCAGAAGGTGGCGACGTAGGCTCGTCCAAGTGCCTCTCCGCCTCGTCCGCCCCTGATATGGATGACGATCAACGCCAGGAGGAACCAGGCGGTGAAGCATCCCGCGACGATCAAAGCCCACCGAGCCCGAGACAATAGCGATGACGACCAAGGCAATGATCGTCACGGCCAGCCCAATGTGGCCGTCGCCGATATCCGTGCCGGACATGTTGCCGCCTGTCATTAGTGCCCCGCTGAAGATCACGCCGTCCTGCGTCAAGCACTCTACGGGGCCCTGTCTGCGCTGTCAGTGCCCCTTGAACGACGGGGCTTGGTGCCCTTCTTGTGGTGGGTAGGGCGGCTGTACGCCTCGCCGGTCGCCAGAATGCGGCCCACGTCGCGGCGGGTGGCCGGGTGGCGGGTGGCCGGGCGTTGGGTTCCTTGCGCCCGGTGGTCGTCCTGGCCGGGCGGGACGGTTTGGGTGCACCGGCCGAGGAGCCGGTCTTCGGGCGCAGGTTCCTGAACCCGCGCCCGACACGGGCAGGGGTGAGTCTGTGCGGCTCGGCTGGTGGAACTTCCGGGCCAGCCCAAGAGCATTACGACAACAGCTGCTTACGCGTCGGGATGTTCTGGCAGGGCGAGCCAGTCCGACCAGGAGATCTCGCGGCCGAGGAAGCGCGGCTGCTCGAACGGCCAGTCGGCGGCGATCCACTGCGGCACCAGCGCGTCGAGGGCCTGCTCGACCTTGCTGCCCACCAGCTCGTCCACCACCCACCAGGAGATCTCGCCGTCGGCGCCGACCCTCTCCGGTGGGTCGATGTAGACACAGCCGAGCAGGGCTGTCTCCGCCGCGTCGAACAGCGCGTAGTTGAAGGACTGGTGTGCGGCGATCTCCTTCTCGTGCCGCAACAGGTCGGCCTGGTCGGCCTCGTAGGTCATGGTGGGCGCGGGCCAGCCCCAGGCCGGGCCGAAGATGGTCCACAGCCGCTCGCGCGAACCCATCACAGCCGGATAGTCGAGCGGGGTGTCCGCCTCCCGGATCGGCCGCAGGTGATGACCACCGCCAGGCAGCGGTACCAGGACGGGGTGGACGAAGTCATCGGGAAGCCAGCTCATGGCGCCCGACCGTAACAGCGCGCGGCCGTCCGCTCTACGGACTCCGCGATCGGTATGGCTACGGCTTCTAAAGCCGTGGAGCCGACCGCCCCAGCCACGACGCACCCCTTCTGTGGCATCAGGTTGCTGATTGCTGTGCGCGCGGCACGGCGCCGGCTGGGCTGGAGCGGGGCGGAGACAGGAGCGAGCCGCCTTGAACCAGTAGAGAAGGTTGTAACTCACTCCGTGGTACGGGGCTTGGAGTCGTGCGCACACGCTGGGAACCGTTGCCTCGGCGGTGAGCGAGGGGCAGGGAGAGCGCTGGTCGGACAGTCCAGGTGATGCGGGTGGACGCGAAGGTCCCCTCACGCCCGAAGGTGAGAGGGGACCTTGTTGTGTCCGGGGGCGTTGCTATTCCCCCATGGTGCTGCGCAGCCAATCCAGCGGGTCCATCTCGAGGAGTTGATCGGCGAGTGCGTTCGCCGTCTTCGTGGTGAGCCGGTCGCGGCTGTTGTCGATCCAGCGCTGGGCGAGCTCGTAGCCCTGGGCCTTGTACTCGATGCCCTGCAGCATGCACTCGAGCTTGTCCGCGTCTCGGGCACAAATCGCTTCGGGAGACTCTCGGGCCTTGTACTCGCCGATCAGTTCGCGCAGGGTGGCGGCGAGGGCCTCGGGCATTCCCTTCATCTGGTCGGCGGTCACAGCCTGCGGGTCTGCCTCGCCGGCGTACTTCTTCGACAGGTGGTTGATGTCGCCGGTACGCGTCTCCTGCGAGTCGTGCCACACCGCCAGGAAGGCGGCACGCGCGGGGTCCGCCCCTTCCAGCTTGGCAACGGTCGGGCTGCCGGTCCCGGCGGCCCGGCTGCTGGCCTCGTGCTCCTCGACCATGGACGTGCGGTCTGACGGTCGAGCCGTCCCGGTGGCGGGCACTGGCCGTCAAGGCGACCACTCGCCGTGAGGTCCTTCCGGCGGCCCCTCGTCGGGGCATGATCGTTCTACGACCTCCGGCACACCCTGTCGACGCGGTCCGGGGCCACTCTCAAGGACACGATGGTGCGGGCGGGCAGTCCTCGGAGAAGGCCGCGCTGATCTATCAGCGCCGACGAGGAGGGACAGGAAGAGGTTGCCGCCGGCCTCGACGCCACGGTCCAGAAGGCTCGGGAGGAGGCTGCCCGGAAGGCCGCCGAGAAGCGTTCTGGCGCGAATCTGGCACGCGACGACTGATCACAGCGGACAGCAAAAGGGCCCAGGTCTCTGACCTGGGCCTTCTTCGTGGAGCGGGTGACGAGAATCGAACTCGCGCTCTCAGCTTGGGAAGCTGATGTTCTACCATTAAACTACACCCGCGTAAGACGCCGACCGGGGTCGGTGTCGAATGCTCGCTCACTCTACCTCATGCCAGGCCTCCGTCGTTCGCGCCGCGGGGCCTGAGGGCGTTTCAGGGATGGGATGCGGCTGCGGGGGAACGGAGTTGGGGCGTACGGTGGTGGGGCGTAAGAGGGTCCGGGCGGGACCGGAGTGCCGCCTGGAGGGGCTTCCCTTTGATCCCGTACTGTGGCTTTTGTCGTCAGGCAAGCAGCAGCCAGACGCGGCTCTGGGGAAGGGACTCTGGGACTTGATGGAGCGCACCGTCGTCCGTTGTGCCGATGGGCACGTGTTCAGCACCGCTTCGTTCCCGATGCAGCAGGCCGAGCGGCTCGGCCCCGGGCGGCTGCTTCGGTGCCCGCGATGTGCGCGGCTCCGGAGCGTGGTGCCCGTCAGCTATCAGAAGCGGTAGCGGCGGCAGCAGCGGAAGCCCGGTAGCAGTGGCAGCACGGCCGTTGCGGTAACGGACAAGCAGTAGGCAACAGGCACAAGGCGCGCGGAGACGTCCGGTTGTGGTCGCTCCGCGCGCCTTGCGTATCCTCGGGGCGTGCTTCTCTCAGACAAAGACATCCGGGCCGAGATCGATGCAGGGCGGGTGCGGATCGACCCGTACGACGAATCGATGGTGCAGCCGTCGAGCATCGATGTGCGCCTCGACCGCTACTTCCGGGTGTTCGAGAATCACCGGTACCCCCACATCGACCCCGCCATCGAGCAGGCCGACCTGACCCGCCTCGTGGAGCCGGAGGGCGACGAGCCGTTCATCCTCCACCCCGGGGAGTTCGTCCTCGCCAGCACGTACGAGGTCATCACCCTGCCCGACGATCTCGCCTCCCGGCTGGAGGGCAAGAGCTCGCTGGGGCGCCTGGGGCTGGTGACGCACTCCACCGCCGGGTTCATCGACCCCGGCTTCAGCGGGCACGTGACCCTGGAGCTGTCCAACCTCGCCACCCTGCCCATCAAGCTCTGGCCGGGCATGAAGATCGGGCAGCTGTGCATGTTCAAGCTCAGCTCGCCCGCCGACTTCCCGTACGGCAGCGAGCGGTACGGGTCCCGGTACCAGGGCCAGCGCGGGCCGACCGCCTCCCGGTCGTTCCTCAACTTCCATCGGACCCAGGTGTGAGCGACATCAGCATGAGCGCAGTGCGGGAAAACCTGACCTACGAGAAGTTCGGCGTCGCCGTGCGCGAGCTCGCGCAGGCCATCGCCGACGACGGCTACGAGCCCGACATAGTCCTCAGCATCGCCCGCGGCGGTGTCTTCGTGGCCGGCGGGCTCGCCTACGCCCTCGACTGCAAGAACATCCACCTGGTGAACGTGGAGTTCTACACGGGTGTGGGGACGACCCTCGAGATGCCCGTCATGCTCGCGCCGGTCCCCAACGTGATCGACTTCTCGCGGAAGAAGGTGCTGATCACCGACGACGTCGCCGACACCGGCAAGACGCTCAAGCTGGTGCGCGACTTCTGCCTCGACACCGTCGCCGAGGTGCGCAGCGCCGTCGTCTACGAGAAGTCCCAGTCGCTCGTGAAGTGCGAGTACGTGTGGAAGCGCACCGACGACTGGATCAACTTCCCGTGGAGTGTCGAACCGCCCGTCGTGCGGCGGGCCGGGCAGGTTCTCGACGCCTGATCGGCCGGGTCAGAGACAGAGGAGGGGCTCCCCGTGGGGAGCCCCTCTCTCGTACCGCAGCGTCTCAGACCGTGCCCAGCTTCACGATCGACAGCAGTGCGATCAGCTGGATCGCCGACGCGCCGAGCGCCTTCGGCCAGGGCAGGTCGTGGGAGCGGCTGACCATCAGGGTCAGCAGGACGCCGCCCGCCACCCACGTGGCCCAGCCCAGCAGCTGGACGAACGTCGCGTCACCGCCCGCGAACATCGCGAAGACCAGGCGGGGCGCGTCCGTGAGGGACATGATCAGCATGGACAGGCCGACCGTGGGCTGCCAGGCGCCGTCGCCGCCGAGCTGGCGGGCCAGCGTGTGGGTGACCACGCCCAGGACGAACGCGCTCAGCACCATCGCGACGGCCGTCGTCAGGACGATCGGCACCGCGTTCGACAGTGTGGCGTTTATCGCATCCTCGCGGGCGCCGTCGAAGCCGAAGACGGCGAGCAGGCCGTAGAGGAACGTGACGACGAGGGCCGGGCCCCACATCGAGTAGTCCCGCATCTGGAGGAAGGTCTGGTTGGGGGCGAGGACGATCCCCCGGAGCAGCTGCTTCCAGTGCAGGCGCGGGCCGACCGGGCCGGGCGCCGGGGCCGCCGCGCCGGCGCGGTAGGTGTCGCCCTGCGTGTAGGGGTCCTCGCCGACCGAGAAGGCCTGGGTGTGGCCCGGGTTGTTCGCCGCGTACGGATCGTGCGGACCCTGCGGGCCGGGCGGGTACGCGCCGTCGCCGAAGTACTCCGGCTCGCCCTGGCCGCCGTAGCCGCCGCCGTGCCCGGCGTCGGGCTGCGGCCACGAGGGGCCGCCGCCGTTGCCGTACGGCTGTTGCGGTGGGTACGGCTGCGGCGCCGGCGGGGAGCCGTACGACGGTCCCTGCGGCGTCTGCTGCCCGTACGGAGGGTTGTGCGGTCGCGTCTGAGGAGCGCCGTTGTTCCGGCCGCGTCCGATCCTGAATCCAGCCACGTCTTCGAACGTACCTGGTCCCCGGCGGTGGTGTGCCGGGCGCAGGCTTTCGGGCCCGGCTTTGCGGCCGAGCTGTGACATCCCTTAAGGGGAAGGGGCTTTGGGTGTCCGTGGGGTGTCAGGGTTGGGCCGTACGGGCCATGCCCTGCCCCATGTCCCGGCCCGGCCCGGCCGGGGGGCGGTGTGCCCCGGGCGGCCGGGCCGGTCGGGTCCGGTCAGTCGGCGAAGGAGCCGCCCAGCTCCGGCAGGGTGATCGCGCCGGTCTTCGTCGGGACCGTGCTCGTGCCGCGCATGAGCAGCGCGCCGCCCGCCGCGCCCACCGCCAGGTCGGCCTTGCCGTCGGCGGTCAGGTCGCGCAGGCGCAGCGTGTAGCCGAAGGCGGCGTGGGAGTCGGCCGGGCCGAGCACCGTCTGGGCGATCCACGAGGAACGCGCGCCGCTCAGGCCGCCGGAGCCGCCGCGGAAGACGTGGACGCCGCCCTGGTCCTCGTCGCCGTCGACGTCCTCGTGCGGGACGCCCACCGCGAGGTCCGCGTAGCCGTCGCCGTTGGTGTCGGCGGCCGAGATCGCGTAGCCGAAGTTGTCGTCGGCCTCGGGGCTGCCGGAGACGCCGGAGGTGGCCTGGGTGAGGGTGACCGACGTGCCGGGGCCGGACGACGTGCCGCGCCAGATCGTGACCGCGCCCTTGCCGTTGTCCTTGTCGGGCACGCCGAGGGCGATGTCGCCGTAGCCGTTCTTGTCGAAGTCGCCGATGACGGGGCTCGGGTAGAGGCCCTCCTGCCGGTCGCTGAGCGTCTTGGAGGTGCCCGAGGCGAGGCCGGAGGAGGTGCCCTTGAGGTACCAGGCGCGCTCGCGGATCTGGCTGCCGTTGATCTCCGTGCCGATCACGACCAGGTCCGTCTTGCCGTCGCCGTCGACCTTTCCGGCGGCGAGGGCGGAGGAGTACCAGCCGCCGGACCCCTTGTCGATCTTGCTGACCTTGCCGGTGGTGCCCGACTTGGTGAACGGGCCGCGGTACAGCCACGCCTCCTCGCCGCCGATCACGGCCAGGTCGGGGGAGCCGTCGCCGGTGAAGTCGCCGGTCGCCAGGTCGCGGCCGAAGTGGCCGCCCGCGCCGCCGACGGGGGCGATGTTGGTGCCGCCGGACAGGCCGGTCTTCGAGCCCCACAGGACGGTGACGGTGCCGCGGTAGTCGTCGCTGCCCACGTGCTCGGTGGGGTTGCCGACGACGAGGTCCGCGTAGCCGTCCTTGTTGAGGTCCGCGCTCGCGAGGGACGCGCCGAACTGGTCGTCCTCCTCGCCGGAGCCGGGGATGCCCGCACTGTCCTGGTGGAGGTACTTCGGGTGGGCGGTGTCGAGGCCGGTGGTGGTGCCGTACACGACGGTGATCGTGCCGCCCTCGCGGTCGACGTCGTTGTAGCCGCCGTAGGCGAGGTCGCGACGGCCGTCGCCGTTGAAGTCGTCGTAGTGCTTGGCGACGGCCGCGGCGGCGGGGCCGGTGAGGAACACGGGGGTGACGCCGGTCGCCAGCAGGGCGGCGACCAGGGCGGTGGTGGTGGATCTGCGCATGGGGATCTCCTGGTTCGTCAGCCGATGAGGCCGGCGCCGAACGCGCCGTAGGAGCGGGTCTGGGCGAGGCTGCCGGGGCCGAAGGTGCGGGCGCCGTCGGTGACGGGGCCGGTGGCCGAGCCGCGCAGGGCGGTGATCGCGCCGATGCCCTCGTCTTCGAAACCCGCCGTGACGGTGAAGTCGGCGTGGCCGTCCTTGCCGACGTCGGCCAGCAGCAGGTCGGAGCCGAAGTAGTCGGTGGCCTCGGCGGAGCCCGGGATGCCGGCGGTGTCCTGGGTGAAGGTGCGGGCGCCGGTGCGCGAGACGCCGGAGGCGGAGCCGTTCATGAGGATCGTGGCGCCGGTGTCCTCGATGGTGCCGACGTCCTCGAAGACGACGCCGATGGCGAGGTCGCCGTAGCCGTCGCCGTCGGTGTCGCCGATGGAGAGCGCGCTGCCGAAGCCGTCGCCCGCCTCGTCGGCGCCGGGGACGCCCTCGGAGTCCTGGGTGAGCTCGGCCATGGGCGCGTCGCCGTTGACCGGGCCGCCCTCCGAGCCGCGGATGACGACGACCCGGCCGCCGAGCGAACCGCTGTGGTCGTCCTCCTTCGAGAAGACGTTGCCGAGGGCGATCTCGTCGTATCCGTCGCCGTCGACGTCACCGAGGGCGATCGACGTGCCGCCGTTCAGGGGGCGGGGGAGGGAGGTGTCCAGGCCGGTGGCGGTGCCGAGGTAGGCGGCGCCCTTGGACCAGCTGCCCGTCCCGTCCTCGTGCAGACGGACGCGGTAGGTGAGGGCCAGGTCGGACCGGCCGTCGTCGTTGGTGTCGCCCGCCGCCATGGCGTCGACGCTGTACGACGCCTCGGGCAGGGCGACCCGCTGGACGGCGCCGGTGGTGCCGGTGGTGGTGAAGGGGCCGCGGACGACGTACGGGTCCGCGTAGGCGCTCGCGGCCAGGTCCGCCCTGCCGTCGCCGTCGAAGTCGCCGGCGGTCAGCAGGGTGCCCCAGTGGTCGTGTCCGGAGACCGCCGGGTCCTTCACCGTGGTGCCGTTCTTCAGGCCGCTCGCGGAGCCCCACAGGACGGTGACGGAGCCGCCGTCGACGTCGTCGCCGACATCCTCGCCGGGGGAGCCGACCGCGAGGTCGGTGTAGCCGTCGCCGTTGAGGTCGGCCGGGGCGATCGCCTCGCCGAAGCTGTCCTCGGCCTCGGCGGCGCCGGGCACACCGGCGGTGTTCTGGCTGATCACGGTGTGCTTGGCCGGGTCGAGGCCGGTGGCGCCGCCGTAGACCACGGCGACGTAGCCGGCCATGCCCTTGCCGTCGACCTTGGCGTAGGGGGCGGCGAAGGCCACGTCGCCGTAGCCGTCGCCGTTGAAGTCGGCCGTGGGGCCGGCGGCGGGTGCGGCGGTGGCCGTCGCCGCGGGCAGGGCCGTGAGCAGGCCGGTGGTGAGGGCCGTGGCCAGGAGGAGGGTGCGCTTGCGCATCAAGGTCCCCGTCGGGTCGTCGAGTGGGAGGCGGTGGTCAGGAGTTGAGCGCGGTGCCGTAGCCCGGGGTGCCGGCCGTCGAGATGCCGGTGGTGGCCGGGCCGAAGCTCGTCGAGCCGGAGGTCGCCGTGGCGCGCAGGGACCAGACGGCACCGTCGCCGGCGTTCTCGCCCGGCGCGGAGACGGACAGGTCGGCGCGCCGGTCGCCGGTGTGGTCGGTGAGCGTGACGCGCTCGCCGAACCGGTCGCCCGTCTCGGAGGCACCCGGCACACCGGCGGTGTTCTGGGTGTACGAGGTGGCGCCCTTTGTGGTCAGGCCGGACGCCGAGCCGTACAGCACGGTGACGGCACCGGCGGAGCCGTTCTCGCCCGCGGTGCCGATCGCCAGGTCGGCGTACCCGTCGCCGTTGACGTCGCCGAGCGAGACGCCGCTGCCGAAGCGGTCGCCCTTCTCGGAGGCGCCGGGCACACCGGCGCTGTCCTGGGTGAGGACGAGCGGGGCGCGGCCGCTGTCACGGCCGTCGGGTCCGCCGTAGACGACGGTGACCTTGCCGCCGAGGGCGCCCGCCGGGTCGGCCGACGTCTCCCGGTCGTTGCCCACGGCGATGTCGTCGTGGCCGTCGCCGTCGATGTCCCCGACGGCGGAGACGTAGCCGGCGGGCAGCTTCTGCAGCCAGTCGTTGTAGTTGCCGATCTTCATGTCGGCCAGGCCGGTCGCCGCGTCGTCGGTGTTCGCGGCGCGGCCGTGCAGGACCACCCGGGGGTGACCGTCGCCGGTGATGTCGCCGGCGGACAGGTGGGTGACGCCGTAGGAGGAGGCCCACCAGTCGTTGCGCGAGCCCGAGCCGCCGTTGGACGCGCTCGTCCTGGTGATCGGGCCGCTCACCAGGGAGAGGGTGACCGGTCCTGTGGAGCCGACCGCGACGTCGGTGTCGCCGTCACCGTCGAAGTCGCCGGCGGCGAGGGTCTGGCCATAGCGGTCGTAGTCGGTGCTGAAGAAGCTGAACAGCGAACGGGCCCCGGACAGGCCGGAGGCACCGCCCCAGACGAGGGTGACCGTGCCGTCGTTGCTGTCGCTGCCGTCCTCGCCGGGCGTGCCGACCAGCAGGTCGGCGTAGCCGTCGGTGTTCAGGTCGGCGGAGGCGAGCGCGGAGCCGAAGGCGTCGTCGGGCTCGGCCGTGCCGGGCATTCCGGCGGTGTTCTGCGTCAGCAGGGTGCGCGTGGAGGTCTTCGGCCCGCCGGTGCTGCCGTAGACGACGGTCACAGCGCCCGCCCTCGCCTGCCCGGCGACCGTGGCGCCCGGCGCGCCGATCGCCAGGTCGGTGCGGCCGTCACCGTTGAAGTCGTAGGGGGCGGCGGCCGGCACGGCGTGCGCGGCCGGGGCGGAGAGGGTGAGGGCGAGCGGGGTCAGGGCCGCGGCGAGGACGGCGGTGGTGATGCGGGTGGTGCGCATGGGTGTACGTGCCTCACAGGGGAGTCGGCGGGGCGTGCGTCGCGGTCGAGTCGTGTCACTGGGACGCGGTCGAGTCGCGTCACTGGGTCACGGTCGAGTCGCGTCACTGGGTCACGGTCGAGTCGCGTCACTGGGACGCGGTCGAGTCGCGTCACTGGGTCACGGTCGAGTCGTGTCACTGGGACGCGGTCGAGTCGTGTCACTGGGACACGGTCGAGCCGAGGTCGACGCTGCCCTTGAGGGAGACGGCGCTGCTCGTGATGCCCTGCGCGCCGCTGGTGGTCAGGCCGGTGGCGGAACCGCGCAGGGTCCACAGGCCGCCGGTGTTGTTCTCGCCGTGGACGCCGATGACCAGGTCGGCCTTGCCGTCCTTGGTGACGTCGGTCAGGCCGACCGCGGAACCGAAACGGTCCGAGGCCTCGGCGGAGCCGGGCACCCCGGCGGTGTCCTGGGTGTACGACTTCACGCCGCTGCCGGTCTTCAGGCCGGAGGCGGAGCCGAACAGCACGGTCACCGAGCCCGCGTCCTTCGCCGAGCCGATGTCCTCGCCGGGGGCGGAGACCACGACGTCGGCGTACCCGTCGCCGTTGATGTCGCCGGTGCTCACCGCGCTGCCGAAGCCGTCCTCGGCCTCGGCGGCGCCGGGCACGCCCGCGGTGTCCTGGTGGACGACGGTCGGCTGCTGCGCCGGGTCGGGGCCGTTCGGGCCGCCGTACCAGACGGTGATCTGGCCGCCCTTGTGGCCGCCGGGCTTGAGGTCGTACGGGTCCGTGGGGTCGCCGAGGACGAGGTCGCCGTAGCCGTCGCGGTTGATGTCGCCGATGGAACCGGGGTAGCCGTCGGCGTTCGGCAGCTCGGCCATCTTGTGCGTCGTTCCGGTCCAGCGGAAGTAGTCGATCTCGCCGCCGATGTCGCCGTCCACGTCGAAGGGGTAGACGCGCTCGGCCGCGCCGTCGCCGCTGAGGTCGCCCGCGATCACCTCGAACGTGGTGCCGACCTCACCGACGCGGAGGTTGTTCAGCGGGCCGGCGGTGCGGGTGAAGGGGCCGTTGTAGATGCGGGTGTGGGTCTGGCCGGTGAGCGTGACGTCGGTGTCGCCGTCGCCGTCGAAGTCGCCGGTGGCGATGCCCCGGGAGAAGTTGCCGTACTCGGAGAGCGTCGACGGCTGCGGCAGGCCCTTGCCGCCGGCCAGGCCGGACTTGCTGCCCCACAGCACCGTGCCGGAGCCGACGCCGTCCCGGTCGCCGATGCTCTCGTTGCTCGCGCCGACGACGAGGTCGGAGTAGCCGTCCCGGTCCAGGTCCCCGGCGGCCAGGGCGGAGCCGAACAGGTCGCCGGCCTCGGCGGTGCCGGGCACGCCCGCGGAGTTCTGGGTGATGACGGCCCTGCGGGCGGCCGAGACACCGGACGCCGAGCCGTACAGCACGACGACGGCACCGGCGCAGGAGGCCGAGCCGACGTCGGCGCACGCGGCGCCGGCCGCGACGTCCCGGTATCCGTCGCCGTTGAAGTCCCCGGCGAGACTGGAGGGGGCGGCGGTGGCGGGCGAGGCCAGGGCGGTGGTGAGCAGGCCGGTGGTGAGCGTGGCGGCCAGCAGGAGGGTGCGCTTGCGCAAGGGAGTGCTCCGGTGAGGAAGGGACCGGACCTGGACGGCCCGGCCCCCGAGGGGTGTAAAGGACGGCTCAGTCGCCGAAGTTCGCGCCGAAGTTCGGGTAGCCGGTCGTGGAGACGCCTGAGGCGCCGGGACCGATCGCCCGCGAGCCGGTCGCGGTGATCTTCGTGCCGGTGGACGGCAGGTAGAGGACCGAGCCGTCGCCGGCGTTCTCGAACGAGCCGGCCAGCAGGTCGGCGCGGCCGTCGCCGTTGACGTCGTCGAGCTTGACGTCGACGCCGAGCATGTCGCCCTTCTCGTCCGAGCCGGGGACGCCCGCGGTGCTCTGTGCGAACGACTGCGCGCCCGAGGCCGTGTTGATGCCGGAGTCCGAGCCGTACAGCACCACCAGCTGACCGGCGTCGGTGACGGAGCCGATGTTCTCGCCCGCGACGCCGATCACCAGGTCCTGCTTGCCGTCGCCGTTGACGTCGCCCAGGTCCAGCTCGTAGCCGAAGTAGTCGTTCTTCTCCGAACTGCCGGGGACGTTCCCGGTGTTCTGGGTGATGCCGGTGGTGGAGCCGATGCCGTCCGCGGCGCCGTAGGTGATCCACACCTTGCCGCCGTCGGCGGCACCGGGGAACTCCACCCCGTCGTCCGCCTTGTTCCAGTACATGCCGCTGACGATGTCGCCGAAGCCGTCGCCGTTGATGTCGCCGATGCCGGTGATGGGACCGGCCTTCAGCTGCCGGGCCCCGGAGGCCGACAGGCCCGTGCTCGTGCCCATCAGCAGGTAGTTGGCGTTCCAGTAGCGGCCGGTCTCCGTCTCGAAGCCGTCGACGACCAGGTCGGTGCGGTGATCGCCGTTGACGTCGCCGGCGGTGAGGTTGACCGCCCCGGACCCCTCGCCCGAGGTGTACACAGGCGCCTTCACGGCGGCGCGGCCCTTGACCGCGGTGCCGGTGGCGCTGATGCCGCCCTTGAGCACGTAGATGACGTTGGAGGTCGTGCCGACGGCCAGGTCCGCCTGGCCGTCGCCGTCGAAGTCGCCGGCGGCGAGCTTCCTGCCCCAGCGGTCGTGCTTGGTGGGGGCCGCGTCCGCGATCGTGACGCCCTTGCCGGTGATGCCCTGCGCCGAGCCCCACAGGACCGCGACGGTGCCGCCGTCCTTGTCGCTGGCGACGTCCTCCATGGGGGCGGAGACGGCGAGGTCGTCGTAGCCGTCGCCGTTGAAGTCGGCGTAGGCGCTGTCGGCGCCGAACACGTCACCGGCCTCGGCGGTGCCCGGGCTGCCGGCGGTGTTCTGACTGATCACGGACCGCTTCGCGGAGGTCACGCCGCTCTTCGTGCCGTACAGCACGACGAGCTGCCCGGCGTCCTTCGTGCCGCTCACGTACGCGCCGGAGGCGGAGAACGCCACGTCGCCGATGCCGTCGTGATTGAAGTCGGCCTGCGGGGTGTGCGTCGCGTCGGCGGCGGTCGCCGTGCCGGCGGTGGCCGTCAGCAGCGTGCCGGTCAGCGCCGCGGCGGCGGCCGTCGCGAGGGCCAGGCGCAGGCGGGGGTGCAGGCCGAGGCGCTGGGACGGGTGCGGGCGCCCGGCGGGGCGCTCGTGCTGGTGCATGCGAGGTCTCCTGCTGCATGCGGGGGATGTCTGGCGGACATCCGCAGTCGATGTGGGGCCGGTGCCGTCCGGTTCGCCGGGAGTTGTCCGGGCGTTCACGGGCGGTCGGCGATCAAGAGACCTGCGCGGGGGCGTAAGGGTTGTACGTGAGTTCGGTGAATTTTCGAGGCCGGTGGGATGCGGGGCCGGCGAGCCCCGGGGCACGGTCGCACCCGTCGACGTGGCCGGGTGGCCCCTGCGTGTGCGGGGCGGAGGCGGGTCGGCCTCCTGCGCCGTGGACCGGCCGGACCGCGAGAACGCATCACCAGACGCTGCTTCGAGGGACGTTGCCATGGCGTCGGATCCACACGGGGGACCGCCCTAGGGGTTGGGCCACCAGCTTCGGGTATTGCCCGGGATTCCGGGTGGCGGCCTGAAAGGTCCGTTGTGCTTTCAACGAAATCCCTCTGCTGAGCGAGAACGCTCCCGTCGACGACACGTCTCGCATGACAACAACAGCGAGTAACCGGGCTGACATTCACGCAGCTTTCATCAACCTCAGCAGTTGCTCAAATTCGTGGACGTTCAAGATCATGTGATCAATACTCACATGCGGGTCACGGAAGTCCACTTGACCAGGGACGATGCCGTGCCGAGTCCAGTGCTGACCGACTGGATGAAAGAAAAACGAGGGGAACATCTTGAAGATCAAGCGACTGACCGCCACCACTGCTGTCATAACCGCAGCCGCCATCCTGAGCACGGGCCTCGGCCAAGCGGCCATGGCCGCCGATCGAGGCACGACGGCCGGCTCGGTGACGGTCGCAGCTCAGGAGTCCATGACCGCTGCCGAGGAGCTGGAAACGGCTGACGGGCAGAAGCTGCTTGCCATGCTGAAGGTGATCGAGGAGATCCCTGACAGCGTCGAGCAGCAGGGGGAAGCTGCGGTCAAGGCGTATCTCGACAAGAACCTCCGTGGTGACAAGCCGAGCCTCGTGGCCTTTGGCTGGTGGCAGAAGGCCAAGTGCGTCGGTTCCATCACGGCCGCCATCGCCGGTGGCGCAGTTCCCATCGCCAAGATCCTGAAGCTGAAGGCATTCATCAAGAAGGCCGGTTCGGTCAAGGAAGCCGCTTATCTCCTCATCCGCATTTCCAAGGGCGAGGAAAAGATCAGCGAACTGGGTGCGACGCTCGGTGGCCTCGCCTCGGTGGTCCTCGGGATCGACGGGATCAAGAAGAACTGCAAGTGATGGGAACGCTGTAGCGTTATGACGAGCACCAAAGCACGTACCACCGCACTGATCACGCCCATCGAGCAGGCAGCACAGGACGAAGCGAGGGCCCTGGCTCGTGAGGGGCGCACCGCCAAGGCCATCCGGCGGTTGCGCAAGGATTCGGGACTCGGTCTGTCCGCAGCCCCCGTGGCAGTGGACCTGCTCACTCAGGGACACGCACTGCCCACTACCTATGGCGAAGCGTTGGAAACCCTGCGGGCACTCGATGCGCCTCTGGTCGTCGAGATGGCCGATCTGCTGGGCAGCGGCGACCGCGACTCGGCGATCAAACTGCTCCGGGAGCGGACCGACATCGATCTCGCTGGGGGGTACCACCTCGCCATGGAACTGAGCGGCCAGTTCGATGGACGGTGATGGCTTGGCCGACCACTGCTGAGGTGATCGGCTCGCAGTAGACAGAGTCGCAAGAGGCCCCGCCGTCCATGGCGGGGCCTCTTCGTTGCCCTCAGCCATCCAGCCCATGTCGGCATGTTCAGGCTGCCCCGCTGGGGGGGGGCCGACGCGGACCTGCGCTTGACGGTGCTGGACCGCGTGATCCCCCAAACGCGGTCCGGCCCCCGGCCTCACCGGCCATCCGTAACCACGTTCCCGGAACGCCGACACCCCCCGCCCGGTGGCCCGGACAGGGGGTGTGAAGCGCGGAGGTGCGGAAGGCGACGGTTACTTCACCGGCTCCGGCGCCGGCGTGTTCTCGGAGTCCGACGTGCCCGCCGGTGGCTCGCCGTCGTCGCCGTCGGAGTCGTCCGGGCCGTCGTCCGCGGCCTCCGCCGGGACCGGCGTCTTCACCGAGTCCAGCAGCAGCTGGGCGACGTCCACGACCTGGATGGACTCCTTCGCCTTGCCGTCGTTCTTCTTGCCGTTGACGGAGTCCGTGAGCATGACCAGGCAGAACGGGCAGGCCGTCGAGACGATGTCGGGGTTGACCGACAGGGCCTCGTCGACGCGCTCGTTGTTGATGCGCTTGCCGATCCGCTCCTCCATCCACATCCGCGCACCACCGGCGCCGCAGCAGAAGCCGCGCTCCTTGTGGCGGTGCATCTCCTCGTTGCGGACACCGGGGACGGCGGCGATGATCTCGCGCGGCGGCGTGTAGATCTTGTTGTGGCGGCCCAGGTAGCACGGGTCGTGGTACGTGATGATGCCCTCGACCGGCGTGACCGGGATCAGCTTGCCCTCGTCGACGAGGTGCTGGAGCAGCTGCGTGTGGTGGATGACCTCGTAGTCGCCGCCGAGCTGCGGGTACTCGTTGCCGAGCGTGTTGAGGCAGTGCGGGCAGGTGGCGACGATCTTCTTGGCCGACTTGGGCTTCGCCGACTCGGCGACGACCTTGCCCTCGTCGTCCATCTCCTCGCCGAACGCCATGTTCAGCGCCATGACGTTCTCCATGCCGAGCTCCTGGAACAGGGGCTCGTTGCCGAGACGCCGGGCGGAGTCACCGGTGCACTTCTCGTCGCCGCCCATGATCGCGAACTTGACGCCCGCGATGTGGAGAAGCTCCGCGAAGGCCTTCGTGGTCTTCTTGGCGCGGTCCTCCAGGGCGCCGGCGCAGCCGACCCAGTACAGGTACTCGACCTCGGACAGGTCCTCGATGTCCTTGCCGACGACCGGGACCTCGAAGTCGACCTCCTTGAGCCACTCCAGGCGCTGCTTCTTCGCCAGGCCCCAGGGGTTGCCCTTCTTCTCCAGGTTCTTGAGCATGGTGCCCGCCTCGGACGGGAACGACGACTCGATCATCACCTGGTAGCGGCGCATGTCGACGATGTGGTCGACGTGCTCGATGTCGACCGGGCACTGCTCGACACAGGCGCCACACGTGGTGCAGGACCACAGGACGTCCGGGTCGATGACGCCGTTCTCCTCCAGCGTGCCGACCAGGGGGCGCTCGGCCTCGGCCAGCGCTGCCGCGGGCACCGAGGCGAGCTGCTCCTCGGACGCCTTCTCCTCGCCCTCCATGGTCTTGCCGCCGCCGGCCAGCAGGTACGGCGCCTTGGCGTGCGCGTGGTCCCGCAGGGACATGATCAGCAGCTTGGGGGAGAGGGGCTTGCCCGTGTTCCAGGCGGGGCACTGCGACTGGCAGCGGCCGCACTCGGTGCAGGTGGAGAAGTCCAGCAGGCCCTTCCAGGAGTACTGCTCGACCTGGGAGACGCCGAAGACGTCGTCGTCACCGGGGTCGGTGAAGTCGATCGGCTTGCCGCCCGAGGTCATCGGCTGGAGCGCGCCGAGGGCCGTGCCGCCGCTCGCCTCGCGCTTGAACCAGATGTTCGGGAAGGCGAGGAAGCGGTGCCAGGCGACACCCATGTTGGTGTTGAGCGACACCACGATCATCCAGATGAACGAGGTGCCGATCTTGATCATCGCGACGAAGTAGACGAGGTTCTGCAGCGCCGTGACGCTCAGCCCCTTGAACGCGAGCACCAGCGGGTACGACGCGAAGTACGACGCCTCGTAGTGGTCGACGTGGTGGAGCGCGCCCTCCAGACCCCGCAGGACGTAGATCGCGAGGCCGATGGTGAGGATGACGTACTCGACGAAGTACGCCTGGCCGGCCTTGGAACCGGCGAAGCGGGACTTGCGGCCCGGGCGGCTCGGCAGGTTCAGCAGGCGGATCGCGATGAGCACCGCGATGCCCAGGATCGTCATCACGCCGATGAACTCGATGTACAGCTCGAACGGCAGGAACTCGCCGACGACCGGCAGCACCCAGTCGGCCTTGAACAGCTGGCCGAAGGCCTGGGCGAGGGTCGGCGGGAGCGTCAGGAAGCCGACGGCGACGAACCAGTGGGCGACACCGACGATGCCCCACCGGTTCATGCGCGTGTGGCCGAGGAACTCCTTCACCAGGGTCACGCTGCGCTGGTAGGGGTTGTCGGTCCGGGTACCGGCCGGGACCGGCTGGCCCAGCTTGAAGTACCGGACGAACTGGCCGATCGCGCGTGCGAGCAGCGCGACGCCGACCACGGTCAGAACCAGCGACACGATGATCGCGGCGAGTTGCATGGGGGCTCCTCGGGCCTGCGAGGGTCTTGTCAGGGGGACCTGTCGTTCTTCAGGCTTCCCCGAGATTACTAAGCGGTAACTTATGCAGTCCGTCTGAGACTACCCTCATCCTCCGCCGCACTGTAGCCGGGTGGGCAGTGATCTGAATCGCTGAGGGTTGCCTCAGAAACGGACCGGATCCGGTCACCCTCCCGACGCGATCCCGCCTCGCGATCCTGATGCGATGCCGCCGTGGTTCCGTCGCGATCCCGACGTCATCTCGCCGTGTTATTCATACCGAAATGTCATAATCCCGCCTACCTTATATCCGTGCTCTACGGGATCAGCGCCGCCGCCACCGCCCTTCTTCTCACCGCCCTGCTCGCGGCCGCCCTGCGAACCCCCGCGCTACGGCTGCGACTGGTCGAGCGGCGGCGGCAGCGGGACGTACCGCTGTCCGGGGGCGTGGCCGTCGTGCTCGTCACCGGTCTGGTCGTCGGGGCCGGGGAGTGGCTGGGGATCGCGCCGCCCGCCGACGGCGTGCGCGGGGTGCTCGTCGCCGCGGGCGCCGTCGCCCTGCTCGGGCTCGCCGGTGACGTGTGGCGGCTGCGCCGACGGGTGCTGGCCGCCGGTACGGGCGTGGCGGCCGCGTGTGTCGTGCCGTACGGGGAGACGGGGGTGGGGACCGGGCTGCTGGCCGTCGCGTGGGTCGTGGCGGTGGTGTTCGGGTTCCGGGGGCTCGATCACGCCGACGGGCTGGCGGGCACGGTCGGGGTCGTCACGGCCTTCGGGGTGGCGGCCTGTGCGGCCGTCGAGGTGATGGACGGGATCGCGGGGCTGATGAGCGTGCTGGCCGCCGCGCTGACCGGGTTCCTGCTGCACAACTGGCACCCCGCGCGCGTGGCGCTGGGCAGCTGCGGGTCCATGTCCGCGGGGTTCGTGATCGCCGTGGGGGCCGTGTACGCGCGGGCCGGGTACGGAGTCGTGGAGAGCGCGGGGGTCCTGTTCGCGCTGACCGCGGTGGTGGCCGCCGATGCCGTACTCGTGCTGGGAGTACGGCGGTTGGCCGGGCGGGGCGTGGGACGCGGCGGGCCCGACCATCTGGCGCACCGGCTGCGGCGGCTCGGGCTGACCGCTCCGGGGGCGAGTCTGCTGCTGGGAATCGGGGCGTTGTCCGGGATGCTCGTCGGGGTACTCGCGCATGCGGGCCACATCGGGGCCGGCGCCCTGTGGTGGGTGGTGGGAGGGGTCCTCGTCGTGGTGTTCACCCTCTCGCGTGTCCCTGTGCACGGCCCCCGACGCAGCGTATCTCCGCAGGTCGGAGCCCCATTGCGCGTAAGGAACGGATAAGAGTTGAGCCTGCCCGACTCAGCTCTGTTGACCGGTTGGGGGCCGTCGTGCACACTTGAGTCCGTTCCACTCAAGTCAGCTGGAGGAATCAACCATGGCACGTGCGGTCGGCATCGACCTGGGCACGACTAACTCCGTCGTCAGCGTTCTGGAGGGCGGCGAGCCCACCGTCATCACCAACGCCGAGGGCGCCAGGACCACGCCGTCCGTCGTCGCCTTCGCCAAGAACGGTGAAGTGCTCGTCGGAGAGGTGGCCAAGCGCCAGGCGGTCACGAACGTGGACCGGACCATCCGCTCCGTGAAGCGTCACATGGGCACGGACTGGAAGATCGAGCTCGACGGGAAGCCCTTCAACCCGCAGCAGATCAGCGCCTTCGTGCTCCAGAAGCTCAAGCGTGACGCCGAGTCCTACCTGGGCGAGAAGGTGACCGACGCGGTCATCACCGTCCCGGCGTACTTCAACGACTCCGAGCGTCAGGCCACGAAGGAGGCCGGCGAGATCGCCGGTCTGAACGTGCTGCGCATCGTCAACGAGCCCACCGCGGCCGCCCTGGCGTACGGCCTCGACAAGGACGACCAGACCATCCTGGTCTTCGACCTCGGTGGCGGTACGTTCGACGTCTCGCTGCTGGAGATCGGCGACGGCGTCGTCGAGGTGAAGGCCACCAACGGTGACAACCACCTCGGTGGTGACGACTGGGACCAGCGCGTCGTCGACTACCTGGTCCAGCAGTTCCAGTCCGGCCACGGCGTGGACCTGGGCAAGGACAAGATGGCCCTGCAGCGTCTGCGCGAGGCCGCCGAGAAGGCGAAGATCGAGCTGTCCTCGTCCACCGAGACCTCGATCAACCTGCCCTACATCACCGCCTCCGCCGAGGGCCCCCTGCACCTCGACGAGAAGCTCACCCGCGCCCAGTTCCAGCAGCTGACCGCGGACCTCCTGGAGCGCTGCAAGACGCCGTTCCACAACGTCATCAAGGACGCCGGCATCTCCATCAGCGAGATCGACCACGTCGTCCTGGTCGGCGGCTCCACCCGTATGCCCGCCGTCGCGGAGCTCGTCAAGGAGCTGACCGGCGGCAAGGACGCCAACAAGGGCGTCAACCCGGACGAGGTCGTCGCCATCGGCGCCGCCCTGCAGGCCGGTGTCCTCAAGGGCGAGGTCAAGGACGTCCTGCTCCTCGACGTCACCCCGCTGTCCCTCGGCATCGAGACCAAGGGCGGCATCATGACCAAGCTCATCGAGCGGAACACGACGATCCCGACCAAGCGGTCCGAGATCTTCACCACCGCCGAGGACAACCAGCCCTCCGTGCAGATCCAGGTCTACCAGGGCGAGCGCGAGATCGCGGCGTACAACAAGAAGCTCGGGATGTTCGAGCTGACCGGTCTGCCGCCGGCGCCCCGCGGCGTCCCGCAGATCGAGGTGTCCTTCGACATCGACGCCAACGGCATCATGCACGTCACGGCGAAGGACCTCGGCACCGGCAAGGAGCAGAAGATGACCGTCACCGGCGGCTCCTCGCTGCCGAAGGACGAGGTCGACCGCATGCGCCAGGAGGCCGAGCAGTACGCGGAGGAGGACCACAAGCGCCGCGAGGCCGCCGAGTCCCGCAACCAGGGCGAGCAGCTCGTCTACCAGACCGAGAAGTTCCTCAAGGACAACGAGGACAAGGTCCCGGGCGACATCAAGACCGAGGTGGAGGAGGCCGTCGCCGAGCTGAAGGAGAAGCTCAAGGGCGAGGACTCCGCCGAGATCCGCACCGCCACCGAGAAGGTCGCGGCCGTCTCGCAGAAGCTCGGCCAGGCCATGTACGCGGACGCCGGCGCGGCCCAGGCCGCCGGTGGCCCCGCCGGTGACGCGGGTGACGCCGCCGGTGGTGCCAAGGCCGCTGACGACGACGTCGTCGACGCCGAGATCGTCGACGAGGACCGGAAGGACGGTGCCGCGTGACGGAGGAGACCCCGGGCTTCGACGAGCAGCAGCCCGACGTCCCTTCCGGCGCCACCTCCGACGACGCCGAGCCGAAGGCCGCCTCCCCCTCCGCGGAGGAGGAGACGGCCCCGGCCGGGGACACGGGCCAGGACGTGGCTCTGGTGGCCCAGCTGGACCAGGCCCGCACAGCGCTCGGTGAGCGCACGGCGGACCTCCAGCGCCTCCAGGCCGAGTTCCAGAACTACCGCCGCCGGGTCGAGCGCGACCGGATCGCGGTCAAGGAGATCGCCATCGCGAACCTCCTGACCGAGCTCCTGCCCGTGCTCGACGACATCGGCCGCGCACGCGAACACGGCGAACTGGTCGGCGGCTTCAAGTCCGTCGCCGAGTCGCTGGAGAGCACCGCGGCGAAGATGGGCCTGCAGCAGTTCGGCAAGGAGGGCGAGCCCTTCGACCCGACGATCCACGAAGCCCTGATGCACAGCTACGCACCGGACGTCACCGAGACGACGTGCGTCGCGATCCTGCAGCCCGGGTACCGGATCGGCGAGCGCACCATCCGCCCCGCGCGGGTGGCGGTGGCCGAACCCCAACCGGGGGCGCAGACGGTCAAGGCGGACGAGTCCGCCGACGCCGACGACAAGGAGAGCGGTGGCCCGGACGAGGGCTGACGTCATCAACGAAGGGAAGGAGGGGCGTCGAGGATGAGCACCAAGGACTTCATCGAGAAGGACTACTACAAGGTCCTCGGCGTCCCCAAGGACGCCACCGAGGCCGAGATCAAGAAGGCGTACCGGAAGCTCGCCCGCGAGTTCCACCCGGACGCCAACACCGGCAACGTCAAGGCGGAGGAGCGCTTCAAGGAGATCTCCGAGGCCAACGACATCCTCGGCGACCCCAAGAAGCGCAAGGAGTACGACGACGCGCGCGCCCTCTTCGGCAACGGCGGCTTCCGCCCGGGGCCGGGCGGCGCGGGCGGCTCCTTCAACTTCGACCTGGGCGACCTCTTCGGAGGCGGCGCCCAGGGCGGCGGCCAGGGAGCCGGCGGCTTCGGCGGCGGACTCGGTGACGTTTTCGGGGGCCTGTTCAACCGCGGCGGCGCGGGCGGGCCGGGGACGCGTACGCACCCCCGGCGCGGCCAGGACATCGAGTCCGAGGTCACGCTCAGCTTCACCGAGGCGATCGAGGGCGCGACCGTCCCGCTGCGGATGTCGTCGCAGTCTCCCTGCAAGGCCTGTTCGGGCACCGGCGACAAGAACGGCACGCCGCGCGTGTGCCCGACCTGCGTCGGCACCGGGCAGGTCGCCCGGGGCAGCGGCGGCGGCTTCTCCCTGACCGACCCCTGCCCGGACTGCAAGGGCCGCGGCCTGATCGCGGAGAACGCCTGCGAGGTCTGCAAGGGCAGCGGCCGGGCCAAGTCCTCGCGGACCATGCAGGTGCGCATCCCCGCCGGCGTCAGCGACAGCCAGCGGATCCGGCTGCGCGGCAAGGGAGCGCCGGGCGAGCGCGGCGGGCCGGCGGGCGACCTCTACGTGGTCGTGCACGTCGACACCCACCCGGTGTTCGGCCGCAAGGAGGACAACCTCACGGTCACCGTCCCGGTGACCTTCACCGAGGCGGCCCTCGGCGGCGAGGTGCGGGTGCCCACCCTGGGCGGCCCGCCCGTCACGCTGAAGCTGCCTCCGGGCACGCCCAACGGGCGCACCATGCGCGCCCGGGGCAAGGGCGCGGTCCGCAAGGACGGCACCCGCGGCGACCTTCTGGTCACCGTGGAGGTGAGTGTTCCGAAGGACCTGACGGGGAAGGCTCGTGACGCACTCGAGGCGTACCGCGAGGCGACCGCGGGTGAGGATCCGCGGGCGGATCTGTTCCAGGCCGCGAAGGGAGCATGAGTCAGATGGACGGTCGTCGGCGCAATCCGTATGAACTGACCGAGGAAACCCCGGTCTACGTCATCTCGGTGGCGGCCCAGCTGTCCGGCCTGCACCCCCAGACCCTGCGCCAGTACGACCGGCTGGGCCTGGTGTCCCCGGACCGCACCGCGGGCCGGGGCCGGCGCTACTCGGCTCGCGACATCGAGCTGCTGCGCACCGTCCAGCAGTTGTCGCAGGACGAGGGCATCAACCTGGCCGGTATCAAGCGCATCATCGAACTGGAGAACCAGGTCGCCGCGCTCCAGGCCCGGCTGGCCGAGATGCAGGACGCGCTCGACGGAGCGGCGGCGGCGATGCGCCAGCGCGAGGCCGCGGTGCACGCGTCGTACCGCCGCGACCTGGTGCCGTACCAGGAGGTGCAGCAGACCAGCGCGCTGGTGGTGTGGCGGCCGAAGCGGCAGCAGCAGTCCGACTGACGCGGATGCGCACATGAGAGGGCCGGGAGCTCACTCCCGGCCCTTTCGTGTGCCTTGGTGTGGTCTCACCCGGTCTCACCCGATCTCAGCCGGTCTCATGCGGTCTCACCCGGCCTCACCCGGCCTCACCCGGTATCACCTGGTCTCGCTCGGTCTCCTGCGGATGACCGGAACGTGCGCGGCACTTGAAGGTGATTCCGCAGAGTCTTCACAACTGCTGCGGAGCGTGGTGTTGTCATCTCGTTAAGTGGTTCCGCTTGACGCTGGGGGCGCATCCGCGTTGGCTTTTCAGTCACATGGGTCCCAAAAGCGGTGCCCACGTCCGAATCACACGCGAAGTGAGCTCCCGCATGCGTCGTCGCCTCTCCATATCCGTGGCAGCCGCCACGATGTCCGTCACGCTCGCCGGTTGCGGCGTGCTCAACGCGACGGGGAGCAGTGACGACGCGAGCCCGGCGAAGGGCAACGACATCACGGTGGGCCTGCTCCTGCCGGAGAAGGCGAACACGCGGTACGAGAACTTCGACTACCCGATCATCAAGCAGAAGGTCGAGTCGCTCACCAACGACAAGGGCCGCGTCGAGTACGCCAACGCCGAGGCGAACGCGGACAAGCAGGCGGGCCAGCTGCAGCAGATGATCGACGACCGGGTCGACGTGATCCTGCTGGACGCCGTCGACGCGCAGGCCATCGCGAGCGGCGTGAAGAAGGCCAAGGAGGCCGGCATCCCGGTCATCGCCTACGACCGGCTGGCCGAGGGCCCGATCGACGCCTACATCTCCTTCGACAACGAGCTGGTCGGCGAGGTCCAGGGCCGCACCCTGCTGGAGGCCATCGGCGAGAAGGCGAGCCTCTCCGACAAGATCGTCATGATGAACGGCTCGTCGACGGACCCGAACGCCAAGCAGTTCAAGGCGGGCGCGATGTCCGAGCTGAACGGCAAGGTGACGATCGCCGAGTCCTTCGACACCAAGGACTGGAAGCCGGAGAACGCCGAGGCCAACATGGCCGACGCGATCCGGAAGATCGGCAAGGGCAACATCGCGGCGGTGTACTCCGCCAACGACGGCATGGCGGGAGGCATCGTCAAGGCGCTGGAGGCCGCAGGCGTGTCCGACCTGCCCCCGATCACCGGGCAGGACGCGGAGCTCCCCGCCGTGCAGCGGATCCTCAGCGGCGAGCAGTACATGAGCGTGTACAAGTCCTACCCGCAGGAGGCGGAGAACGCCGCGGAGATGGCCGTCGCCAAGGTCCAGGGCCGCGACATCCAGTTCGCCGCCCTCACCCGCGACAAGGTCGACAGCCCCACGGACAAGGGCATCCCGGCGCAGCTCGTGCCCGTGGTCGCGCTCACCAAGGAGAACATCAAGGACACGGTGGTCGCGGACGACATCTACAAGCTGTCGGACATCTGCACCGCCGAGTACAAGGCGGCGTGCCAGGCTGCCGGTCTGAAGTAGGCGAGCCTCGTGCCGGGGCCGGCTGGGCCCGTTAGCAGCCCCTGCCCAGGGCTTCGTTCTGGTGCACGCGACCGACGAGGGATCCGCCAGGGAGCGGGGCCGAGCGGCGGGCGCGCCAGCCGGGGACCTGTGTGAATGAGGGCAGGAGAGGGTCACCCGGCAGCTGAGGGCGCTCGTCGACATGAAGGAGGCCGAGGGGGAACGACCTCGGTGGTGACGCCGACCTGTACACGCCTCAATTCCGTTACGGGGCGGTGTACGAGCGGCTGGAGCCGCTGCCTGCCCGCGACGGCTCTTGGCCGCGCCCGGCCGTTCGCGTTCGCAATCCCCTCGTGAACCGTAGCCGGGCGTCCGTCCCACGTACCGGGTACGTGATAGGACACGTCAGCCGCCGCATGCACCCGGCGGAACGCGTCAAGCCCTCACCGGTCACCGGTCACCTGGACCGGCACGGCGCTGACCCGCCTCAAACGACAGCTCCTTGCCCGATCCCACTCGCTGCTCCGTGCTCATCGCCATTCCGTTCGGCTTCGCCTGATCCACCGTCCCTCTCGCGATGCTTCCCCTCGGCGTCCTGCTCAGCGGGCAGTTCCCAGAGAGTCCCATGAGGGGTCTCGCCCCAGGGAGGGACTCAGCCCGGTCCGGATCCCAGACCCGCCACCCGTGTGTGGGCGGGCCCCCTCACGGGTGGGGCCCAGGTGTCATACCCCCCGATGGGTGGGTTCCTCCGGTGATCGCTGCCCGGCAGTCTTGAGGAACACGGGACGCACGGCTTTTCGCGGTGCGTTCCCGACCCTTCCGAACCGCGGCGGAAGGAGAACACCATCAGGGAGAGGAAGCACCTTCGTGAACATGAGAACCGCACGGCGCGTGGGGGTCGGGATCATCGCCGCTCTCGCGCTCGGAACGGCGACGCCTGCCTTCGCGGACGAGTTGGGGCCGCACTACTACGAGGGCGAGCTCAAGTTCTGGACCGAGAGCAACCGCACGATCATGAACATCAAGGACACGGGCAACGACCACTGGGTCAAGGCGGAGTACTACCGAGTGGCCCATCCGGACGACAAGCTGACCCTGTGGAACAAGGACGGTCCCAACGGGCCCAAGGACAACGACGGTAACAAGGGCACGGTCGAGAGCGGCAAGGCATCCGAGATTTTCAAGGCTCGCGGCACCGTCTCCCGCAACAACCTGCCGGACTGGCACACCGATTGGTTCTCGAGCTGAGTGAGTTGAACTCGTAGGCCTAGCCCGTGTCGGTATGCACCGGTGCACACCGACACGGGCCGAAAGCCTGACCGGAGGGGGCCCACAGCGCCTTCCGGTCAGGCTTGTCCTCGTGTGACGCACCGCCCCCCTTCTATGCAGTTGTCATTCCGACTCGGCCGAGGAGCCCCGCGTGAACCCACCCCCCGCCCCACCCGTGTTGCACCTGAGCGAGGTGGCCTACGGCGTCTCCGGTCGGCGTCTTCTCGACGGCGTCGATCTCACCGTGTCGGCCGGACAGTCCGTCTCCGTGATGGGGCCCTCAGGCAGTGGCAAGTCGACGTTACTGATGTGCCTCATGGGGCTGATCCGCCCTCAGTCGGGCCGGGTGGAGGTAGCGGGTGAGGACATCACTCGGTTGTCGGCTCGAAAGCTTGCCGCTCACCGGCGACAGCACATCGGCATGATCTTCCAGTTCGGCGAACTCCTCCCTGAACTGACTCCGGTGGAGAACGTGATGATCGCGAGCCTCCTGGCCGGCGACCCCGTCGACGACGCGCGCAACCGGGCGACGAGTCTGCTCACCGATCTCGGGGTGCCCGAGGCTGCGACTACGCAAGACCTGTCCGGAGGTGAACGGCAACGGGTCGCCGTGGCCCGCGCCCTGATCAATACGCCCGAACTACTGCTCGCCGACGAGCCGACCGGTGCCCTGGATGGGGATCAGCGCGAGGCCGTCGCAGATCTGCTCTTCAGCACCCCGCGCAACCATGCGTGCGCCTTGCTCGTGGTGACCCATGACCTCGCGGTGGCAGGTCGAGCCGACGTTCAACTGCGCTTGCACGAAGGCCGCTTGGTTCAACTGATGGATGCGCGATGAACGGCGGAGGACTGCGTCGGCGGCTGCTGCGCATGGGCTGGGCCGCTTCGCAGGCGGCGGAGGCCGGTCGCATTCGGTTCTACGCCTTGTTCGCCGCCACCGCGGTCGCTGTTCTCGTGGTCGCCGGATCCCTGCTAGCCGCATCCTCCTTCGACGGCCGTACGGAACGTAGCTCTGCCCGGTGGCCCCAGGTGACTGACGGCGCGCACGCCACATTGCTGTGGCGCGCGACAATTGCATCCGTCGGGGAGCGCCAGTACGACGTCGTATACATCGAGCCCCTCACGGCCGACGCCCCTCTGCCGCCCGGACTGAGCCGCTGGCCCGAACGCGGTGAGGCCGTGTTGTCGCCCGCCCTCAAGAGAGCCGGGGTGCGCACGGAGTACGGCACGCCCGTGGGTTCGATCGCCAGGAAGGGGCTGGAGTCGCCGAGCGAGTTTTTCGCCTATGTGCGGCCCACCGCTGAGCGGCTGGACACCAAGAGCATGACCAAAGTATCCGGCTTCGGCGTCCCATGGTCCCCACCTCTCGGCGAGCATCTGTACAACTTCGGTGACGCGGAATTCCGCTGGGCCTACCTCGCCATGGTCGGCCTGCCAGCCGGACTGTTCGTCGTGATAGCAGCCCGGGTCGGCGCTGCGGGACGTGACCGGCGTACCGCTGTGCTGGCGGCACTGGGCGCCTCGACCGGCGCGCGCGCCTGGTTCACGGTGGGCGAGGCGCTCATCCCGGTAACCCTCGGCGCGTTGCTGGGGGCGTCGGCACTCGCTCCGGTGCTCGCCACCGACATTCCGCTGCCCGTGGTCGAGTTCGTGTTGTATGCACCCGACGCGTGGGCGGCCCTGCCCGCGCTCATGGGCGCCGTGCTGGGCGTGCCGTTCGCCGTTCTGGTGGTCGTCGTGTTGCTGCAGCCGCCGTACCGGCCTGGGCGCTCGACCCGGCCGACCGCCGCGAAGCAGCGGCGGGAGTGGCCGCTGTGGTTGTTCCCCGTAGCCCTGTTCGGCACGGTGCGGGGCGTCGACCTGGCTCCCTACGACTTTCGTCTGCCCGTTCTCGCGGGTGGCAGCGTCCTCACCATCGCACTGCTGCCCCGGGTGATCGGAGCAGTGGTGGCAGCCACCGGTCCCGCGATGGCTAAGGCCGGTGCGGCCCGTGGCAGGGTCGGGATGCTCATTGCCGGGCGGCGTCTGGCGGTTGGTGCGCGACCGGTCGCACGGTTGGTTGCAGCGGTGGTCATCGCGATCGGGCTGGCTGCCCAAGGACAGATCGCCATCAGCTTGTTCACCGAGATGAGCGATCGTGTGCACAGTGTGGAGCGCCAGCTGGGCACCAGCGTGCTGAGTGTCTCGACGACGCTGTCGACGGCCCATGCCGACGTAGCGGCCTTCGAACGCGCCCTGGGGCCGGAAACGCACGCCGTGGCCGTGACGGTGGGTTCCGAGGGCGGGCGGCTGGATCTCGTCGCCGGTTGCAGGGCGTGGCGAGCGCTCGGCACACCCTGCCCCCCTCGTGGCCGGGCCACCGAACTGCGGCGCACCGGGCACGAGGGCCTGGCCCAGGCCATCGGGCTGGAGCGGTCCGTCGGAGTACGCCTCTACGCCCGAACCGGCGACGCCGCCGAGATCACACGCGATGCGGAGAGCGCGTCGCTGATGGTCCTGGCGGGGGACGGCAGACAGCTGTCGCTGTCACAGGTGCACCGCTCGGCCAACGCCCACCTCGCCATGGCCACGAAGGTGCAGGTGTTCGCCATGACCGGCACGATGGGTGGCAGTGGTGAGGGCATCGCCGCCCAGCGGTGGCTGGAGTTGCTCTCCGTGACCGGCGTGCTGGTGATCGTGCTGGTGGCCGGGACCGGTTCGGTGGCTCAGTTCGTCCGGGCAGGACGGGAGTTGGGTCCGGTGTCCGTGCTGACCGGGAACGGCCGGGTCTATTACGCCGTCTCCGTATGGTCGCTGCTGGTGCCGGCCGTCTTCGCGGTCGGCATGGCGGTCGTGGTGACCTGGTACGTCACGACCCCTCTGCAGGCGGCCTCCGGAAGCCGACTGGCGGCCCTGTCCACGGTGGGCGCGGCTGGTCTGCTTTGCGCATCCCTGATCGCATGGTGGGGAGCCCGCACCGCCTCGTCCGCAGGGGCGGCCTGGCGGCCGCGCAACGACTGAACGGCCCGATGCATGGCCGCCGGTCGGTGCACTGCGACCGACCGGCGTCGTCGTGCGTGCGGTCCGCTCAGCCCGGCTCGGGAACGCTCACCCCGCGCTGTGCGGCTGTGGCCGGTTCGGCCAACGTGAAGTGGCGGCGGACCTCGGGTACGGACCCCGAGCACTCGGTGTGCTCCGAGGTACCACGGGCGTGCTCCGGAGGCTTTGGTCCGGGACGGCTACGGGCCTGCCACAAGATCAGGGCCGCTTGGATGCGGTTGTTGGCGGAGAGCTTGGTGTAGATGGCCCGGATGTGGTCCTTGACGGTGTGGCCGCTGATACTCAGCGTCTCGGCCACGACCGGGTTGGAGGCGCCGTTGGCGATCAGCTCGAGGATTTCCCGCTCGCGAGGGCTGAGCGATGTCAGCAACTTTCGCGCGCTGGTGACCTCCTCGGACAGTTGCCCTGGCCTTACGTACTGGTCGACGACGAATCCGGCCGCGGCCGGCGTCAGTGCGAGGCTGCCCGCGGCGGTGGCCCGGACTGCCCACAACAGATGCTCCACGCAGTCGTCCCGCAGCAGTACGCCGCGGACACCGAGCCGTAGCAGCATGCGTGTGGCATGCTCCGTCAGTCGGCTGACCAGGACGATGCGAGCGGGTACGGAAACGCGGTAGGTCCTCAGGGCGCTCAGCGCCTCCTCAGGGTCGTTGTGGCTGGCGACGAGGACGTCCGGCCGTGTCGACCGTACGATATTCGGTGCCTGGTTCCAGGTTCCTTCGCCGACGATCCGGACCCGGCTGTCATCCTGCAAAACGGCTCTGATACCGGCCAGTTCGAGCGATTGGTAGCCGAGTATGGCCACGCGTATCACTTTTCCCCCTGGGTTAGCGGCAGGCCGAAGCTCACGCGAAAGGGCTTCCCCCGGTCGCTCGTGCGGGGGCCGCACATGACCCCGACGCGGGCGCGGTGGGTCGGGGCATCCTCGGTGTGATGTCTCCGGTCGGCCATGTCGAAGTGGTTGGTCTGAACGCCCCACTGACAGGCGGAGTGGTCAATCTCCGCTTCATGCAGTGTGCACGGCATGGTCGATGCGTCGCTACCTTCAGCTTGTTGCACCGCGCCTTTGCGGAGGGGTTCATCTATCGGGTGTTGTGGTGCGTTTTGGCTCATGCGGCGGGCCGAGCCGTGTTGCGGAGCACGTCCCGTCCGCGCATAGTTGCGCTGCGGCAGGACGGCGAAACCGGGGGTGGGATGGGCGATGGCCGGGCACGGGGCGGATGAGCATCCCCATGGTGCCGACCGACTGTGCGACACCGGGGATCGCGTGTACTCCCGGGCCGTACGGCGCGGCCGGGTGCCGCGCCGGGACGCGGAACCGGTGCCCTGCCTGCTGGAACTCGCCCTGCTGCACCCGGATCCCGACGACATGGACTGGCTGGTGCCGACCTCCCCGCAGGAGGTCATGACCCGGCTGCTGCGCGGGATGCACGACGAGGTCAGCGCGAGCCAGCGGCGGGTGGGTTCGGCCGTCGCGGCCGTCGAGTGGTACGCCGGGCTGAGCCGCCAGGTGCGGCCGGCCGCGTCGGGGGCGGAGGGCCCGGCGATCCGGGTCCTGGACGGACTCGCCCGGATCCAGGCCGCGATGGACGAGGCGACCCAGGCGTGCACGGCCGAGGTGCTCACGGTCCAGCCCGGCGGGATCCGCCGCGAGGCGGAGCTCTCCGAGGGGCTGCATCGGTCGCTGGCGCTGCGCGGCCGGGGCGTGCGCATGCGGGACCTGTACACGCATGTCGCCCGGCACGGGCAGGGGCTGCTGACCTATCTGGAGCTGATGGGCGACGCCGTGGAGGCGCGCACGCTGGACGAGGTGATAGACCGGCTGATCCTCTTCGACCGCACGGTCGCCTTCATCCCCGCCAACTCCGACCGCACGATGGCCCTGGAGCTACGGCACCCGGCGATCGTCGAATACCTCGTCACGGTCTTCGAACGGCTGTGGCGCCTGGCCATCCCCCTCACGGCCCCGCTCCCCGACACCGGCATCGAGGGCATCTCGCACCGGGAGCAGTCGATCGCGGCGCTGCTGGCGGAGGGGCACCAGGACGCGGTCATCGCGGAACGGCTGGGCATAAGCGTCCGGACCTGCCGGGCACACATCGCGCGCCTCTCCGAGACGCTGGGGGCGGCGAGCCGTACGCAGTTGGGCGTACGCATCGCCCAGGCGGGCCTGGACGGTCCTCAGCACCCGTCGGCTTCCGTCAGCGTTCCTGGTCAAGAATCCCCGAGCGTCCGATGAGAAACCCGAGTTGCGCCCTGCTCTGACTCCCCAGCGTCGCCGCGAGCTTGGCGATGTGGACGCGGGCGGTGCGGATGTTCATGCCCAGCCGCTCCGCGATGACGGCGTCGGTGTGGCCTTCCACGAGCAGGGCGGCTATGGCGTGCTGGCGGGGGGTGATGCCGTTGTGGGAGGGCTGGGGGGCGGCTTCGGGGTACATGGGTGTGGCCAGACGCCAGAGGCGGTCGAAGGTGACAGCCAGGTGATCCACGATGGCCGGATGACGGATCTCCAGAGCGAGTCTGCCGTCCTCACCGGCCGGGACGAAGGCCACCGTGCGGTCGATGAGGATAAGACGGTCGGGGACCTCGTCCAGCGTGCGGATCTGAACGTCGCCCTTCAGCCGCTCGCAACGGGCCGCGATGATCGGAAAGTGGCGCAACGTGTGCGGGTACAAGGTGCGTATGCGGCAGCCACGGTCCAGCGCTGCCTGGTCACGGCCGAGTGACGCGGCGTCGGCGACCTGACCGCGTTCGCCGGTGAGGCCGGTGCGGGGCTGGACGGTGATCAATTCCTCGGACGCATCGACCACCGCGTCGGTGATGGCCCGATTGATCTGCTCTGTGCCGGTGAGGAGCTGGATCGTCGGAGTTCCGCCGGCCGTGGGCTGCGGGTCGGCGATCCGCATGAGGGAGTCGAATGTCTCGGCCAGCCGTGCTTCGCGCTGCCGTTCGCTCGCGATCCGCTCCTCGGAGCTCCGCAGCAGCCGGTGCAGCGCGATCACAGGGGCGACGGGCTCCAGCCGGGCGGGGTCGTCCAGGGCGGGGTGCAGCAGGCCCAGGTCGACGAGGCAGGGAGCGGCCTGGGCGTCCTCGGCCGGTAGCGGCCCCTGGCGCAGCGCCCGTTCGTACAGGTCCGTGCCCGCGGAGCACAGATCCTCCGTGCCGTGCTCGCGGTGCCGTGCGCTCACTGCGCCGCGCCCTGTGGCTCCAGGATGCCGGACTGCGCGATGAGATAGCCCAGTTGGGCGCGACTCCCGCTGCCCAGAGCTGACGCCAGCTTGGCGATATGAGCCCGGCAGGTGCGGACGTTCATGCCCAGGCGGCGGGCGATGGCCTCGTCGACATGGCCCTCGACCAGAAGCTTGGCGATGGAGTGCTGAATTTCTGTGATGCCGTCCGGGGCGGTTTCGTAGGGGGCGCCGGCGCTGAGCGGAACGGCTCGGTCCCACATGAATTCGAACACCTTGATCAGGTAGCAGACGAGACCCGGATGACGGAGTTCCAGTGCGACCTTCTGGTCGTCGCGCGTGGGGATGAAGGCCACGGTCTCGTCGCAGACGATGAGCCGCTCGACCAGTCCGTCGATGGTCCGGTGCTCCACCTTGCCGTCGGAGAACTGGCCCGCGTAGGCCAGCCTCTCGGGGTTGTGACGCGCCGTGTGTGGATACAGCGTTCGTATGCGCACACCACGTTCGATCAGCGGCCGGTCGCGTTCCAGGCCCTGGATCAGGCTGCGTTCGGGCCGGTGACCGCTCGGCTGGATCGTGAGCATTTCGGACTGGCACTGGGCCGTGGCCAGGTTGAGCGCCGCGTTGATGCGCTCGCTGCCCTCCAGCACCGTGATGGAGTCACTGGTCGTCGTGGCTTGTGCGCTGAGCGCCATGAAGGGGGCGAAGGTGTCGGACAGTTCGATCGACACGCGCCGGCGCTCGGTGATCTCGTTCTCGATGGGATTGAGCCGCTGCGCGAGTGCCACGGCCGGGGGGATGGGGCGCAGCCAGTCCGGATCGTCGGGGTCCGGGTGGAGAAGGGCGAAATCGATCAGGCAGGGAGCCGCTTCCACGTCTGCTCGCAGAACGCGTCCCGCACGCAGGGCGTTCGCGTAAAGTCGGCCACCTTCCTCGCACATCTCGGTCACCACATGGGGATGTGTCACCTTGGTCCGATTCGTTGTCAAATCTCCACCCCCCAGGGTCCTGAACATGCAGGAACATGATGCATCGATTCTGTGGCCATGACGTGCCCGAATGAGCCATCGTCGTATTCGACGGGGGAAGAGGGGACCTTCAAGTGAGGACGAAGCCGACTATGCGTAACAGAATGCTTCGCTTGGGGCTTGTCGCCGCCTTCTCTGCCGTCGTGGCCTTCGGAACCGTAAGTGGCCTTTCGGACGCGAACGGCGACGACCGGGCGGACAGTGTCTGGCCGGCGGCTGCCAAGAGTCATGTTCTGGCGGACAGTGTGTGGCCGGCGGCGGCGCAATCCACGGAGACCGCAGCAGACGGAGCCGGGAGCTGACCGTGACCACTCCACCCGACGACCGCTCCTTCCGTCGTGAAATGGCCACCGCCTACCGCTCCGGCTGGCACTTCATCGACCTGGTCACCGCCATCCCCCACAGCGGTGACTCGTTGATGGTGACTGTTTTCGGTGAGCCGGTGGTCGTGACGCGGGACGACGACGAGGACGTACGGGCGTACCGGTGTCTGCGGCGGCCTCGGGGGGCGCCGCAGCCAGTGCGATGTGCCGTACGGTACGGAATGATCTTTGTGAACCTGGACCAAAGGGACCACCAGCAGGTGGAGGCCGACTCTCCTGCCCCGAGGACCATCTCTGCCACCCCCCGCAGTGCCTGACGCGATTCCCCCGTCGTAACAGATCGCTCAGGTGCTTCCCCCCGCAGCGGCGTCACCGTGACCTGAACACGGTGACGCCGCTGCAGTTTCCGGGGATATTTCCGGGTATCGGCGCAATCCGGCGGGTGGCTTGATCCAGTCGATCACCGGTGTGGATTTTCACTTCGCTCACCCCCGCCCCATCGCCCGCGTCAGGTGGATCTCGATCACCACGCGTGCCGGATTGGGCGACGGCGTCCTGCCGTAGCGCTCCGCGTAGCGCCGCTCCGCCTCGGCGACCCGGTCCGGTTCGTCGTGAACGAAGGCCCGGCCCTCCAGCGTCGCCCAGCGGCGCCCCTCCAGCTGGCAGACGGCGACGGCCGCCCCCTCCTCGCCGGCGGCCCGCACGTACCGCACTTTCGCGCTCGCCCGGTTGGTGATGACCCGAGCCAGACGGGCCTCGGGATCGTATGTGACCCCGACGGGTACCAGATGCGGAGTGCCGTCCGGGCGGGGAGTCGTCAGGGTGCACAGGTGCCGCTCCCGCCAGAAGTCGAGATACGACGGGTCCGGAGCGCCGGGGTCCACGGAGTACTTGGTCGCCATGCCCCGGAACTTAGACCCCCCGAGCCTCCCGGAACCGTCCTTGAGTGCACTAGACTCAACTTTGTGCAAGCCGTTCGGGTCAGTGCAAGGAGGAGAACGCGAACGTGGACGCCGAGCTGACCAACCGGAGCCGGGACGCGATCAACGCTGCCAGCAACCGGGCCGTGACCGAGGGACACGCCGACCTCACCCCTGCCCATCTGCTGCTCGCGCTGCTCCAGGGACAGGACAACGAGAACATCACCGACCTGCTCGCCGCGGTCGACGCCGACCAGGCCGCCGTCCGCTCCGGAGCCGAGCGCGTGCTCGCCGGGCTGCCGAGCGTGACCGGGTCGACCGTCGCGCCGCCCCAGCCCAACCGCGAGATGCTCGCCGTCGTCGCCGACGCACAGGCCCGCGCCAAGGACCTGGGCGACGAGTACCTCTCCACCGAGCACCTCCTCATCGCCCTCGCCGCGAAGGGCGGCGCGGCCGGCGAGGTGCTGTCCCGGCAGGGTGCCGACGCCAGGAAGCTCCAGGCCGCTTTCCAGAAGACACGAGGGCAACGACGCGTGACCACCGCCGACCCGGAGGGGCAGTACAAGGCCCTGGAGAAGTTCGGGACCGACTTCACCGCCGCCGCGCGGGAGGGCAAGCTCGACCCCGTCATCGGGCGAGACCAGGAGATCCGGCGTGTCGTGCAGGTGCTGTCCCGGCGGACCAAGAACAACCCCGTGCTGATCGGCGAGCCCGGCGTCGGCAAGACCGCCGTCGTCGAGGGGCTCGCCCAGCGGATCGTGAAGGGCGACGTGCCCGAGTCGCTGAAGGACAAGCGGCTCGTCGCGCTCGACCTGGGAGCCATGGTCGCCGGGGCGAAGTACCGGGGCGAGTTCGAGGAGCGGCTGAAGACCGTCCTCGCCGAGATCAAGGGCTCCGACGGGCAGATCATCACCTTCATCGACGAGCTGCACACCGTTGTCGGGGCCGGCGCGGGCGGCGACTCCGCCATGGACGCCGGGAACATGCTGAAGCCCATGCTCGCCCGCGGCGAGCTGCGCATGGTCGGAGCCACGACCCTCGACGAGTACCGCGAACGCATCGAGAAGGACCCCGCCCTGGAGCGGCGCTTCCAGCAGGTGCTGGTCGCCGAGCCGACCGTCGAGGATTCGATCGCGATCCTCCGTGGGCTCAAGGGCCGCTACGAGGCTCACCACAAGGTCCAGATCGCCGACAGCGCGCTCGTCGCCGCCGCGTCGCTCTCCGACCGGTACATCACCTCCCGCTTCCTGCCCGACAAGGCCATCGACCTCGTCGACGAGGCGGCCTCCCGCCTCCGCATGGAGATCGACTCCTCACCCGTCGAGATCGACGAACTCCAGCGCGCCGTCGACCGGTTGAAGATGGAGGAGCTGGCGATCGGCAAGGAGACCGACGCCGCCTCCCGCGAGCGCCTGGAGAAGCTGCGCCGCGACCTCGCCGACAAGGAGGAGGAGCTGCGCGGCCTCACCGCCCGCTGGGAGAAGGAGAAGCAGTCCCTCAACCGCGTCGGTGAACTGAAGGAACGCCTCGACGAGATCCGCGGCCAGGCCGAACGCGCCCAGCGCGACGGCGACTTCGACACCGCCTCCAAGCTCCTCTACGGCGAGATCCCCACCCTGGAAAAGGAGTTGGAGGCCGCCTCCGAGGCCGAGGAGGAGGTCGCCAAGGACACCATGGTCAAGGAGGAGGTCGGCTCCGACGACATCGCCGACGTCGTCGCCTCCTGGACCGGCATCCCGGCCGGGCGCCTGCTGGAGGGCGAGACGCAGAAGCTGCTGCGCATGGAGGACGAGCTCGGCAAGCGGCTCATCGGCCAGACCGAGGCCGTGCGCGCGGTCTCCGACGCCGTACGACGCTCCCGCGCCGGCATCGCCGACCCCGACCGCCCCACCGGCTCCTTCCTCTTCCTCGGCCCGACCGGCGTCGGCAAGACGGAACTGGCCAAGGCCCTCGCCGACTTCCTCTTCGACGACGAGCGGGCGATGGTCCGCATCGACATGTCGGAGTACAGCGAGAAGCACAGCGTGGCCCGGCTGGTCGGCGCCCCGCCCGGATACGTCGGCTACGAGGAGGGCGGCCAGCTCACCGAGGCCGTGCGCCGCCGCCCGTACTCCGTCGTCCTGCTGGACGAGGTGGAGAAGGCCCACCCGGAGGTCTTCGACATCCTGCTCCAGGTGCTGGACGACGGCCGGCTCACCGACGGGCAGGGCCGCACGGTCGACTTCCGCAACACCATCCTGGTGCTGACGTCGAACCTCGGCAGCCAGTACCTGGTCGACCCGGTGACCAGCGAACAGGAGAAGAAGGAGCAGGTCCTGGAGGTGGTGCGGACCTCCTTCAAGCCGGAGTTCCTCAACCGCCTGGACGACCTGGTCGTCTTCGCCGCGCTGACCAAGCCCGAGCTGGAGCGCATCGCGAAGCTCCAGCTGGAACGCCTGGCCAAGCGGCTCGCCGAGCGGCGCCTCACCCTGGACATCACGCCCGAGGCCCTGGCCTGGCTCGCGGAGGAGGGCATGGACCCGGCGTACGGCGCCCGGCCGCTGCGACGCCTCGTCCAGTCCGCCATCGGCGACCGGCTCGCCAAGGAGATCCTGTCCGGCGAGATCAAGGACGGCGACACGGTCCGGGTGGACCGCTTCGAGGACGGGCTGCTGGTGGGCCCGGCAACGGGCAAGACCCCGTAGGACGTCACACCGGGACGCCGTAGGACGTCACATCGTGAACGCCGAGAACCGCACCAGCGCGGTCTCGGCGTTCTCGTACTCGACCCTCTGACTACACGCCCTCGATGTCGGCGACTCCGTCACGAAATCCCTGGTCACCGCCGACACGTCTCATGGTCATGGCCACGTCGAAGACGTAAACCCTCCGTAAAGGGCGCCCCTCGAAAAGCCGGACAGATGGGGCTAGATCGAACACTCTGCCGCTTCCTCTCCTTTACTCGGTGGTAACTTTCACCGCCGCTCTGCCCTGACCAGCAGAGCCACACAACAGAACACAAACGGGAGAAGACATGCGTAAGTTGGCAGTAGGCGCCCTCGCGGCCGGCCTCTTCGCCATGGGGGCGGGCACGGCGTTCGCCGCCTCGTGGCACGACATTCCGACGCTCTCGACCGGCGGTGCGAAGTTCCACCACGGCCAGTACAAGTGGCACCCCGCGGGCCAGAATCACGGCGCCTTCGAGTGGAAGGGCCAGCTTCAGGACACCGACCACGGTGACGGCCACAACGTGTACGTGCAGGTGAAGGTCGAGGGCTACGACTGGAGCCGCTACGACGGCAAGCAGAAGAAGACCGTCCCGGTGGGGGCCTCCAACTGGGCGGGCGCGCAGCGCTACACCGACGACGCGTACATCCGTGTCTGCCGTGACAAGGGTTCGTTCAACCCGGACAACTGCTCGGCCACCAAGCACTACCAGCGGTAAGCGAAAGCACACCGCCACACCCCGGGCCCAGGTCGACCCCCTGGGCCCGGTCGCTTCTTTGGGGGAAGCCATCAGTACGTCAGAAGTCCTTTCGGCCCAGGGTGTCGACCTTCGTTACGGCAAGCAACTGGCTGTCAGCGACGCCCACCTCTCGATCTCCCGAGGGGAGGTCGCGGCCATCACCGGACAGAGCGGTTCGGGGAAGTCCTCGCTGCTGTACTGCCTTGCGGGTGTGCTGCCTCCTGCGCGCGGGCAGGTGCGGTTCGAAGGAACAGCCCTCGGCGATCTCAGCGACGACGAGGTCAGTACGCTGCGCCGTGAACGCTTCGGTTTCGTCTTCCAGTACGGCGAACTGCTCCCCGAGTTGACCATCGAGGAGAACACCGCCCTGCCGCTCCGCCTGGCCGGGCAACGCAAGCGGCCCGCGCTCGCGGCCGCCGGCGAGGTTCTCGCCCGGCTGGGACTCGGCGAACTGCGGGAGCGCCGCCCGTCGCAGGTGTCGGGCGGTCAGAGCCAGCGCGTCGCCGTCGCACGGGCCCTGGTCCACCGCCCGGCCGTCGTGTTCGCAGACGAGCCGACCGGGTCCCTGGACAGTGCCAACGCGTCCGCCGTACTGAAGGAGTTCCTCGGCCTGGCGCGCTCGCAGGGCACCGCCGTCATCCTGGTCACCCATGACCCCGCCGTCGCCGCGCAGGCCGACAGCCTCTACACGATGTCCGACGGAGTCCTCACGCCCCGGGAGGCGGCGTGAGGGAGTTCCTGCTCGGTCTGCGCCTGCTCTTCGGTGCCGGCCGCGGCAACCGCGTCCGCTTCTTCCTCATGGCGGCCGGCGGTTCCCTCGGGGTGTGCTGCCTCGCCCTCGTCCTCACCATCCCGCAGATTCTCGACGCTCACGACGGCCGGGCCGCAGCACGACAGCCGCAGACCACTTCAGCCCGGCCCGCGGATGCCACCCTCCTCCTCCAGCGCACCGACCCGTACGGCTCCAAGGCATTCACCCGGGTGTTCATCGCCAAGGGGACCGGCCACGCCGACGAAGCCCCGCCCGGGCTGAAGGAACTCCCGGGCCCTGGTGAGGTGTTCGTCTCCCCCCGCGTACAGGACCTGCTGCGTGACCAGCCCGCGGTCAAGGGGCTCCTGCCAGGTCACGAGAGGGGGCTGATCGGCGCGACGGGGCTCGCCCACCCCGACGAGCTGTTCGCCTACATCGGCACGACACGCGACAAGATCGCCGACGAGGGACGCGCCCTGAAGGGCTGGGGGTACAGCTACGCACCCTTTCCCGCCGTCGAACCCTCGACCCTGACCTACATCCGCTTCGCCCTGGGATCTCTGGTCCTGCTCCCCCTCGGCATCTTCCTCTCCGTCTGCGCCCGGCTCTCCGCCGCCAGCCGGAACCGCCGCCTCGCCTCCCTGCGTCTGCTGGGCCTGAGCACCAAGGGCACGCAGCGGGTCAACGCCGCCGAAACCGTGGTGGCGGCCCTGTTCGGCGCGATTCTCGGTCTCGGCGAATACTGGGTCCTCAATCAGGTGATGACCCGGACCGGACTGCCCAGTCTGAGGTGGTATCCGGCCGATGGCGCGCTGTCCGCGACGACCATCGCCGTCTGCCTGATCGGCTGCCCGCTCCTCGCCTGGTTCGTCGGCCGGGCCAGCGCACGCGATGCCGCCGCCAATCCACTGGCGGTACGCCGCACCGCCGCCCCCAAGCACCCCACCAAGTGGGGCGGCCTGCTCCTGGTGACCGGCCTCGGCATCGTGGCCGGCTACTGCGCCACCGGCTTCACCGACCACCCCGCCGACAGCCTCGGCCTCAACGCGTTGCTGATGCCGGCAGGCATTCTCCTGACGGGCCTGGGGCTGGTGCTGACACTGCCCCTGATCTCCTACGCCCTCGCCCGCCGACTCGCGCGCACCACTCAGTCCCTCACCCTCAACCTGGCGATGCGCCGCAACGAGGTCGAACCGGGCAGCACCATGCGGGTCGTCACCGGCCTCGTGCTGCTCGTCTTCTCCGCCTCCCTCGCCCAGGGCGTCCTCATCCAGCTGGAGCAGGTCACCCGGCCGTCCGCTCCTGTGCAGGACTACTCGATCCCCTTGTCCTCGCTCACCCTGCGACAGCAGCAGGAAGTCGCCGATGTACCGGGGGTACGCGCGCACGCCGTGACGGTGGAGTCCTGGACCGACCCCGATGGTTCCGCCGACCAGCCCTGGGCCAGTGCCGTCGTCGCCACCTGCGACCAGCTGACCAGGCTGGTACGGCATGTGGAGCGCTGTGTGGACGGCAAGGTGATGCGCCTCAGTGACCCGAACGCGGGCACTGGTCAGGGCGCGCGCCCTGGCGACACCCTCCCCTTCCGCATGTCGGAAGGCGGTCGTGGCGGTCGCGGCAAGACCCTGGATATCACACTCCCGCACGACCAGATCGCCTACCGTGCGTACGACCCGTCGGCGGTCCACGGAGTGGATGTGCTCATCCCGCCGTCGGCACTGCCCGCCACGGCTCGACCGGAAGGGGCGCGGTACGTCCTCACCAGCAGCTCCGACCACGATGAGGTCCGCAGGGTCCTTGACGGTATCGCCGCCGTCACCCCGACCACCGCCGTCGAACCCGTCGGTGTGAACGTCGAGGGCCTCCAGCAGATCGCCGTCCTCGAGACCCTGCTCGCCGTCGGCATGATCATGGGTCTGGTGATCGGGACCGCGGCGTTCGTGGTCTCGGCGACCGACCGGGCGGTGGAGCGGCGCCCGCAGGTCACCGCCATCACGCTGGTCGGAGCGCGGGCGCGGACGATGCGAGCCGTGCAGTGCCTACAGGTCGTGCTCCCTCTGAGTGTCGGGCTGACACTGGCGCTCCTGGCGGGCAAGCTCGCCGAGTCCTGCTATCTGATCACCGGGGGCAGCGAGATCTACTGGGACTCCGGCGGCGTCCCGGTGCTCGCGCTCGCGGCGGCGGGCGTGGCGGCCGTGTCCGCCCTCGCCGCCCTCCCGCTCGTAGGACGGCGCGTCAACCCGGAACTGATCCGCCGCGACTGATCACCCGCGCTCGACCGCCCGCGTCGGTCGGGCCCAGGTGAGTAGACCCCTGCGGGTTGCGGTTGACCGGATCGTGTCAGCCATGGGCTTAGCGGGGTAGTCGGGGCTTGCCACCCCCCTCCCCGCATGGGGGAGGATGGCGGAATCCGTACGAAGGGAAATTCACGGTGACCATCGACCCGTCCTCGATTCCGAACTTCGGGGGCCAGCCCGAGCCGCAGCCCGGCGGCCCGGCCGGCCCCGTCGTCCCGGATCAGGACCTCGTTAAGCAGCTCCTCGACCAGATGGAGCTCAAGTACGTCGTCGACGACGAGGGTGACCTCGCGGCGCCGTGGGAGCAGTTCCGCACCTACTTCATGTTCCGGGGTGAGGGAGACCAGCAGGTCTTCTCCGTGCGGACGTTCTACGACCGGCCCCACGAGATCGAGGCCAAGCCGCAGATCCTCGAGTCCATCGACGACTGGAACCGCCGGACCCTGTGGCCCAAGGTCTACAGCCACACCCACGACGACGGCACGGTCCGCCTGATCGGCGAGGCCCAGATGCTGATCGGCATGGGCGTCAGCCTGGAGCACTTCGTCTCCTCGACGGTCAGCTGGGTGCGCGCGGCGATCGAGTTCGACAAGTGGCTCGTCGAGCAGCTCGGTATCGAAGAGGAGATCAACGAAGCGGAGAAGCCCGAGGACGAGGAGTAGATCCTCAGCCGGCCCCGCAGCGGCGCGTCGGCGCGTACGAGAAGGTACGCGCTGTACGCGCCGTACGCCTTTTTCGGGCGCCGCTGCCTCCCCTCCCTCGCCGTGGGGCGGATCAGACGTCAAGACTCAGCTCCGCCCATACCGTCTTGCCCACCGGGCCGCGAGGCGTCGACCCCCAGCGCTCGGCCAGGACGTCCACCAGGAGCAGCCCCCGGCCGGACTCGCCTTCGGGGTACGACGAGGGCGCGGCCGTGGGCAGCCGCTTCGCGGAGGAGGCGTCCGCGACCTCCACACGCAGTACGCCCGCGGCCCGGTCCAGGGCGAGCCGGAGACCGAACTCCCGGCCGGGAACCCGACCGTGCTGTACGGCGTTCGCCGCGAGTTCGCCGACGACGAGGGCGAGAGCGCAGGAGACGTCCGACGCCGGCGGGTGGCCCCGTTCCCCCATCCACCGGACGGCGTGACGCCGGGCGAGCTGCGCACCGCGCGGGGTGGAGGGGAACTGCATGGTGAGTGACCTGAGCGGCTTGTCTCCCGGGGCGGCGGTTTCTGTCAGCACGGCCTGTACGTCCCTTTCCGTCGAGTCGAGTCGAGTCGAGTTGTGGCGTTCCGTGACGCACACGAGTCGTCACGTTCCGTGCTCAAGAGTCGACCGATCGTCCTACGCTCGACAGGGGGCACAGCCTTACTTGTGAGGCCGTAAGGAACGGAAGTGATGCCTTGGCCAACGGAATTGACCCCAGTGCGTCGATGGCCGCGCTGTTCGGAGCGCGGGTGCGCAGACTCCGGACGGCGGCGGGGCTGACCCAGGCCGAGCTGGGCGACCTGACGCATGTGGTGAGCACGCGGATCACGCAGATCGAGCGGGCGTCCGGAGCGAAGCCGACGCTGGAGCTGACGCGTGCGCTGGACGCGGCGCTCGGTGCGGAGGAACTGCTGGTGGAGCTGTGGCCGTACGTGTACCGGGAGGCGTTTCCGGACTGGTCGCGGAAGTTCATGGAGTACGCGGAGCGGGCGGTGGCCGTCTGCGAGTACGCGGCTCATGTGGTGCCCGGCTTGCTACAGACAGAGGACTATGCGCGGGCGGTGCTGCGGGTCGGTCGAACCCTCGACAATGAGGAGCAGTTGGACGAACGAGTCACGTTTCGTATGGGCCGGCAGAAGCGCCTCGCTGCGCCCGACCGACCGGAACTGTGGGTGGTCCTCGACGAGGCGGTACTCAGGCGACCGGTCGGCGGCAACGCGGTGATGCGTGAGCAGTTCGGGCGGTTGCTCGCGGCAGCGACGGAAGCTCACATCACCTTGCAGGTACTGCCGTTCGACCAGGGCGAGCACGAGGTCATGGGCGGCTCGCTCACGCTGCTCACCATGCCGGATGACTCGGAGATCGCCTACACCGAGGGCGCGCACTACGGTCAACTCATCGAGGATCCAGACGAAGTCAGGCGCTTCGCACTGACCTACGATCGGCTGAGGGCGGCAGCTCTGCCCCCGCTCATGTCCCTGGACATGATCCGATCCGTGATGGAGGACAACCACCGTGGAGCGAAGGTCCCGTCCCGATCTGAACGCCGCCGCCTGGCGCAGGAGCAGCTACAGCAATCAGGAAGGCGGCAACTGCGTGGAGGTGGCCGACGGGTTCCGGGGGGCCGTCGTCCCGGTCCGTGACAGCAAGGCCCCGCAGGGCCCCGCGCTGTGTTTCGAAGCCGCCTCCTGGGGCGCCTTCATAGGCGAGTTGAAGGCCGCACCGGGCCCTTGTCCCCGAGGGCCCGGCGGTCCGCTGACCTCCTGAAAGAACCGGGGGAAAGAACTACCCACCCACCCACCCTCCCCGCGCCAGACGCGGGCGTCACCCGTCCGAGTGACCGGCTTGCAGGCGCGGGTAACGGGCCGTTACGTTCGCCGCGACAACCGCAAACAGATACGGCCCCCGGCCGGGACTGGCATCCCGATCGAGGGCCTGACCGATCAGGAAGTGAACGCCTTCCCGATGGCTGACTCGCAGTCTAACGCGCGCCTGCGCGCCGACGCCGGAGCTCCGACCACCGGCGTGATCCACGTACGCACCCGGCTGACGGCCGACTTCACGGTGATCTCCAACGCCCTCGCCCAGCGGCGCGGCAGCGCGGTCACGGTCGGCGTCGCGGCGTACATCGCCTCTCTGCCCGACGGCACTTCCGTGACCATCACCGCTCTGTGCGAGCACTTCAGCGAGGGCGAGATCCTCATGTCGCGAGCGCTCAGAGAACTCGAATCGGCCGGATACCTGGAACGCCGCCGCGAACGCACGCCCACCGGGCAGGTACGCACCCGGACGTACTTCTACGACGTACCGCGCGGAGAAGGCCCGGACGACCCGCCCGAGCCGCCGAAGCCCCGACCACGGAAGCGGCCCACCGTCCCGGAAACCCGACGGGAGACGGCGCCCGCTCCCGCTCCCGCTCCTGAGGAGCCCGGCCGCCCGGCACCCGCCGTCGCCGGCGCCGACGCCGACCCCGAGGCAGTCGCCGTACTGGCCGCCCTGCGCCGGGTCGACCCCCGCCTGGTCCTGTCCGCGCAGGAGGCCGCCCGACTGGCGCCGGCCGTCGCCGAGTGGCTGGCGGCCGGAGTCGGCCGGCGGGAGATCACGGAGCTGCTGACCGTACGGCTCCCGGACCGTTTCCGGACCCGCCCGGCAAGCGTGCTCGCCTTCCGCCTCCGGGAAACCCCGCTGCCGTTGCCCTCCCCCGCACCGCTCCCGCCGAGCGTCGAGCGCCCGGCCGTACTGCCCTTCCAGACCTGCGACGGCTGCGAGCGTGCCTTCCGCGCCCCGGGGCCCGGACACTGCCGGAGCTGCCGGGACCGACTCGCCGGGGAACGCCTGCGTGCGGCGGGCTGAGCGGGTGGACGGGTGTGCCGTTCACCCCTGAGGGGCAGGGCATCGCCGTCAGGGTGACTGCGACGCACAGGCCGGCCGCAGAACGTGAACCCGAGCAGGTCGACGAGCTGTGCCGGGCAGTGGTTCGCCTTGCCGCCTGAGTTCAGGGGCTGAGGTCCAAGGTGCGCACCGGCTGCTCCTTCCACGTGTGCGGCCTGGTGGTCGCGATCACCGCACCGTCCGGACGGTCGGGACTTGGCTGGGCGGCATAGAGGGTGTGAGCATCGGCCCATGTAGTCGCACGGGCCACCGACAGGGCAGCCGGCAGATCCAGATCGACGATCGTGATGCCGGGCAGGGCGGCGATGTGCTCCGCAGTGCCCGGCCGAGCCCGGTCGGCCTCGACCAGGGCGCACACGCTGACATACAGGAACCAGCCCGGCTCAGTGTGAGCGCGGTGGATGAGCCGGGAGGTCAGGACGCTACCCTCCCCGGCGGCCACCATCGCGCTGTCGTCGAGGAACACATGCACATCACGGGTCACGTGGCACCCGCTTCGGCCATACGGCGGTCCAGTTCGGTGTCCAGCTCGGCCTGCTCGCCCGCGTCCGGGTCGTATCCGTTCCACTCCCGCAGAACGGCCCGTGCTTTCTCCGCCCGCTCGGCCCGCTCGGCTGGAGTGAGCAGGGTCTCGGCGAGTCGGGCGAGGTAGGCGCGCAGGGACAGCCCTTCCTCAGCCGCGATCTCGGCAAGCCGATCGCGGGCCTCGGCGGGGATACGGATGTTGGCGTCCGGCATCATGCGGGCTCCCTCTTCGCTCACCATCACAGATCGCGTGCGGGTACGTACCCGTACCCGCACTGTCACTCTAGCTGCCCGAAGTGCCGCCGCCCGCGAGTTCGCGGCGGGAGCCCACAAGGCGGTGCCTGTGCAACGCGTCTAGAGCGCCGCGCTCAGCCGCTTCGCCGCCTCCTCCAGCACCCCCGTCCGCTTGCAGAACGCGAACCGTACGAACGGGGCGCCCTCCTCCCGGTGGTCGTAGAAGACCGCGTTGGGAATGGCGACGACCCCGGCGCGCTCCGGCAGGCCGCGGCAGAAGGCGAAGCCGTCGCCCTCTTGAGACAGCACAGCGCCGAGGGGGCGGATGTCGGTGGTGATGAAGTAGGTGCCCGAGGGGCGGAAGACCCGGAACCCGGCCTCCGCCAGGCCCGCCGCCAGCAGATCCCGCTTGGTCAGCATGTCGGCGCGGAAGTCCGCGAAGTACGACTCGGGCAGTGAGAGGGCCTCGGCGATCGCGTACTGGAACGGGCCCGCCGAGACGTACGTCAGGTACTGCTTCGCCGAGCGCACCGCCGTGACCAGCTCCGGGGCCCCCGTCACCCAGCCGACCTTCCAGCCGGTGAAGGAGAACGTCTTGCCGCTGCTGGAGATGGTGACCGTACGCTCGCGCATCCCCGGGAACGTCGCCAGCGGCACGTGCTCGGCGTCGTCGAAGACGAGGTGTTCGTACACCTCGTCCGTCACCACCAGCAGGTCGCGCTCCACCGCCAGCTCGGCGATCGCGGCGAGCTCCTCGCGGGTGAGGACCGTGCCGGTCGGGTTGTGCGGGGTGTTGATCAGCAGCAGCCGGGTGCGGTCGGTGACGGCGTCGCGCAGCTCGTCCAGGTCGAGGCGGAAACGGCCCTCGTCCTCGTGCGCCCGCAGGGTGACCGGCACCCGGCGCCCGCCGGCCATCGCGATGCACGCCGCGTAGGAGTCGTAGTACGGCTCGAAGGCGATCACCTCGTCGCCGGGCTCCACCAGGGCCAGCAGGGCGGCGGCGATGGCCTCCGTGGCCCCGGCGGTGACCAGGACCTCCGTGTCGGGGTCGTAGGCCAGGCCGTAGCAACGCTGCTGGTGGGCGGTGATCGCGGTGCGCAGCTCCGGCACGCCGGGGCCGGGCGGGTACTGGTTGCCGCGGCCGTCCCGCAGGGCCCGCACGGCGGCCTCCCTGATCTCCTCGGGGCCGTCGGTGTCGGGGAAGCCCTGCCCGAGGTTGATGGCGCCGGTGCTCAGAGCCAGGGCGGACATCTCGGCGAAGATCGTCGTCCCGAACTCGGCGAGCCGGCGGTTCAGGAGGGGGCGCGCGCTGGAGGTCATGCCGGTCATCCTGCGCCGAAGCTCTGGAGTTCCTCAACTCTGTGTTGGGCCGGGAGCGGGGAGGGCATCACCGCCTCACGCAAGAGCGAGGCGCCCACGGGGGGCCGCTTCGGGGGAAGGAAAGGAGGGTGGCGCCATGATCATCGGCATCATCCTGGCGGTGTTCGCGGTTCTGCTGATCGGGCTGCTGGTGCCCCTGGCTCGCAGGGACCGTTCCCGTTCCCGGCGGACGGCGCGTCGCGGGGCGTGGGCGTCCTCCAGTTCGAGCAGCGGCAGCAACAACAGCTGGTGGGCCGGTGGGGGAGACTCCGGCTCCTCCTCCGGCGACGGCGGTGGACACCACGGCGGACACTCCTGCGGAGGCGGGTCGTCCTGTGGAGGCAGCTCGTCCTGCGGCGGCGGCTCGTCCTGCGGGGGTGGTGGCGGTGGCTGCGGCGGCGGAGGCAGCTGACTGACGTCGGCCGTCTTCGCGACGGAGGCATCGCATTCACCGAACGCGGGGTCCGCACCTGGGGCGAACCCCGCGTTGTCATGTCCGGAGCTTCTCGGACGGATCACCGGCCGAACGCCTGTCGGGCGGTTTCGACGAGGTCCCGGCAAGGTCCCCTGCCTGTAGGACAACTCGCGCCCGCCCTGGCGTGCCTCCGGCAACTGCACGCGTCGAACCGCCCTTTCGGGGGTCGGCCGGAATCCCGGGCTTCCATCCGTCGCGACTCCGGGCGCGAGGCACGGCGCACCGGCGCACGCCTCCCCGGCACCGGCGCACGCCGTAGTTGAACAGTTGAGCTGTGGAGCCCTCTGAGGGATGGAAACCCTACGAACTTGGGTAAAAACGCTGTGACGGCGCCACCGTTCATGATTCCCTCTTAGTCACCGACGCAGCCCTGCCCGGACGTCCTGCGGACACCTTCCTGAAACCGGCCGACCGGGTTGCTCGGGCCGACATCCCCCGGTGCGCCCGGGGCGCAGCGGACCCATCTCCCTCTCCTTTTTGTGTGCTTGCGGAGTCGACCCATGCTCACGACCCTGAACACCTCCTACACCGACACGCGCGCGGCCGATCTCGCATGGGCCCTGGGGCGTGAGCCGCTTCCCGCACTCGCCGCACTCGATCTCGAACTGGCGGACGTCAAAGTGCAGTTGCGACTCCTCGGCGCGTCCCACCAGGTCCTGCTGGAGGAGGAGCGGGGCATCTGCTCGGAGACGGTGGCGTGCATCGCGGGCAGCAGCACTCCGCTTCCGCTCGGCGTCGCCAAGCGGGTGGACGACTGGGAGTACGAGTTCGCGGCCCGGGTCGAGGTCCTCCCGCCCGGCTCCTTCGCGGGCCGCGCCCAGGAGTTGCTGGCCCTCGTCTCCGACCATCCGCACGGCCTCGTCGGCGTCTTCCCCGGCAGCCCGTACGCCTTCACGGCCCTGCTCGCCCAGCATCACGAGGGGCAGGTGCACTGGCGGACCTGGCATGCCTACCCGCAGGACGGGCAGTTGGTGGCGACCCGCACGAGGGTGGGCGTGCGCGTACCGGCGGCGGTCTACGTCAACTGACCCTGGCCCCCTGATGTCCGGCCCACCGAACCGTATGTGGTGAACCGAATCTCGTACCGGTATCCGGCCCCGGTAAACCAGCACCACACGTGTGGGTGACGATCCGCAGTCGAGGCGTGACGTAACGTCGCAGCGTGATCGAGCCGCACGCGCCCGCCCCGCCCCGCTCCCCGGCGCCCTGGAGCGCCCCGGGCGGCCCCGACGGCCCGGCGCGACTGCCGGTGCGGCCCGGCACCGGACGGTTCCTCGTCCTCGCCGGCGTGTTCGTCTGTGCGGCCTGCGGACTCGTGTACGAACTGGAACTCGTCGCGCTCGCCTCGTACTTGATGGGCGACTCCGTCACGCAGGCGTCCGTCGTGCTGTCCGTGATGGTCTTCGCGATGGGCATCGGCTCCCTCGCCGCGAAGCGGCTGCGCCGGCTCGCCGCGGCGGGTTTCGGCGCCGTCGAGGCCGCCCTCGCGCTCGTCGGCGGATGCAGCGCGATGGCCCTGTACGCCGTGTTCGCCTGGACCGGCGACTGGGGCGGGATGTGGGCCAACGGGTCGCGCTGCCTGCTGGTCGCCTTCTCCCTCGCCATCGGACTGCTCATCGGCGCCGAGGTCCCGCTGCTGATGGAGCTGATCCAGCGCATCCGCCGCCAGGACGCGGGCGGCGCGGTGGCCGACCTGTTCGCCGCCGACTACGTCGGAGCACTCGTCGGCGGCCTCGCCTTCCCCTTCCTGCTGCTGCCGTTCCTCGGGCAGTTGACCGGCACGCTGCTCACCGGCGCGGTCAACACGGTCGTCGGCGGGGCGCTGGTGCTCGGCCTGTTCCGGCGGGACCTCACCCGCCGGGCCCGCTGGCTGCTGCTGATCGGCAACTGCCTCGTCCTCGCCGTCCTCGCCTCCGCCGCCGTCCTCGTCGACGACTTCGAACGGGCCGCGCGGCAGGCGATGTACGGCCAGGACGTCCGCGTAGCGCTCCAGACCGATGTGCAGGAGGTGGTCCTCGCCGGCGGTACGGACGGGCGGCCCCTCGACATCTACTTCGACGGCCGGCTGCGGGTCAGCGGGCGCGACGAACCGCGCTTCCACGAGGCACTCGTCCACCCGGCCATGACCGGGCCGCACGCGCGCGTGCTGATCCTCGGCGGCGGCGACGGCCTCGCGGTACGCGAGGTGCTGCGGCACTCCGGGGTGGACCGGGTCGACGTCGTCGAACGCGACGCGGAGGTGGTCCGGCTGGCCCGCACCGACCCGGCCCTGTCCGCGCTCAACGAGCACGCCTTCGGCGACCCGCGCGTGCGGGTCACGACCGCGGACGCCTTCGGCTGGCTGCGCGGGGCGACCCCGGCGGCGTACGACGTGGTCGTCTCGGACCTGCCGGACCCGGGCATCACGGAGAGCACGAAGCTGTACTCGCAGGAGTTCTACGGCCTCGCGCGGCGCGTGCTGGCCCCCGGCGGGCGGCTCGTGGTGCACGCCGGGCCGGTCGCGTCCGGCCCCCGCGTGTACTGGACGGTCGAGGCGACCGTGCGCGCGGCCGGTCTGCGCACCGCCCCGTACGGCACGGAGGACCGACGCGCCGGTGGCGCCGGGCCCGACCGCCCGCCCGCCGAACGCGCCCGGGCGCCCCGGGACTGGGGTTTCGTGCTGGCCGCCCGCACGGACCCGCGCCCGCGGCTCGACCCGGACGGTCCGCGGCCCAGCGGCCTCACGGAGGCGTCCCTGGCCGCGGGGCAACGGGCGGCGCGCAGGGCGCGGATCGCGGGTCTGCCCGCGTCGACGCTGGTGCATCCGCGGTACTGAGGGGACGGTGCTTTCCGGACGGGCCCGGAGGACATCCGCGGTACTGAGGGGACGGGGCCCGCTTGACGGGCCCGGAGGATACGCCTGGTGGGGGTGGAACGGGGGTGAATCCCCCGGGCGGGGGTGCGTTTCGGGCTGTGCTGGGTAGAGTCCGTCGACATGGAGCACGAGGTGTTCGTTCCGGTTCCGGCCGAGCGGCTCAGGGAGGTGCTGGACGACCCCGCGCGGGTCGCCCGGGCTGTCCCCGGGCTCCAGCAGGACGCCGGCGCCGAACCGGTCGCCGGGCGGCTGAAGATCCGGGTCGGCAGCCACTCCGTCACCTACCGGGGTGCCGTACGGGTCTCCCGGCGCGACGATGACGCGTACGCCGTCGAGGGTGAGGCGGAGGAGTCGCGGGGCAGCGGGTCGGTCAAGCTCAGCCTGCGGATCGCCCTGCGCGCGGCGGAGGGCGGCTGCACCGTCGTGTACGACGGCACGGCCTCCGCGGACGGACGGATCAAGGACCTCCCGGCGGACGCCGTGGAAAGTGCCGTCACCCGGCTGCTGAACCGTTTCGCGGAGCACCTCGCCGCGGCGGCCACGGGCCCGGACGACGAGGCGCCGACGCCACCGCCACCGCCACCGTCCCCGGCCCCGTCCGGCCAGGGCACGGCCGCGGAGGCCGAGGAGAAGGCCCCCGCCGATCCCGGTCTCACCGAGGAACCCCCGGCCACCCCCGAGCGCCCCTCCGTCTCCGGCGCCGACGTCCCGCCCTCCTCCCTCGGACCCGAGGACGGGCAGGACCAGGAGGACGACGAGGGCATCGCCGAGGCGGCGCACGCGCGGCGGACCATGATCGGGCGCAGCGCCGAGGAGGTCGACCACGCGCCGCCGCGCGGCCGGTACGCGCCCGTGCCCGCGCCGCAGACCGTGACGCCCCCGGCCCCGCTGCGCTGGGCTGCCCCCGCGGCGGCGCTCGCGGTGGCCTCGGCCATCGTGGCGGTCCGGGCCCTGCGCCGACGCCGCTGAGCCGCACACCGCGTGCGGTCCGGGCGGACATGGCCGAACCACCCCGCAACCGGTGAGGCCCTCTTGATCACCGCAGTAGGGTCGACCCGTGAGTGACGAAGACATCACGCTGACCGCGGGTGACGCGGAGGTGACCGTGCAGCCGGGCAACGGCGGCCGGGTCGGAGGGCTGCGGATCGGCGGCGTCGAACTGCTCCGCCAGGGCGACGGGGTCCCCCCGGGCGAGCGAAGCCGAGCCTGGGGGAGGTTCGGGTGCTTCCCGATGGTGCCGTGGTGCGGCCGGATCCGGGACGGACGGTTCCTGGACGGCGCCGAAGTGCGGCAGATGCCGCTGAACGCCCCGCCGCACGCCATCCACGGCACCGTCCGCGACCACGCCTGGCGCACCGCCCGCACGAGCACGGACGAGGCCGTCCTCACGTACCAGCTCGTCGACCCCTGGCCCTACCCGGGCCTGGTCACCCAGATCATCGCCCTCACCGAGGACGCGCTGACGCTGACCATGTCCGTCGAGACATACGAGTCGTCCTTCCCGGCGCAGATCGGCTGGCACCCCTGGTTCAACCGCAACATCGGCGGCGAGGACGTGGCCCTCGACTTCGCCCCCGCCTGGCAGGAGGAGCGCGGCGACGACCACCTGCCCACCGGCAACCGCCTCGACCCGAAGCCCGGCCCCTGGGACGACTGCTTCGGCATGCCCGGCGGCGTCGAGGCCACCCTGACCTGGCCCGGTCAGCTGGAACTGAAGGTGACCAGCCGGGAGGAGTGGGTCGTCGTCTACGACGAGCAGCCCGAGGCCGTGTGCGTGGAACCGCAGACCGGCCCGCCCAACGGGCTCAACACCCTGCCGCGCCTGGTCACACCCCTGGAGCCGCTGGAGGCCACCACGACCTGGAGCTGGCGCCGCCTCTAAGCTGGGCGCCATGACGGACACACGCGGCGCGCTGCTGCAGCAGATCAAGGACAAGGCCGTGGTGCACGGCAAGGTGACACTGTCGTCGGGTCTCGAGGCCGACTACTACGTCGACCTCCGGCGCGTCACGCTCGACGGGGAGGCCGCCCCGCTGGTCGGCCAGGTGCTGCTGGACCTGACCGCCGAGCTGGACTTCGACGCCGTCGGCGGCCTGACCATGGGCGCCGACCCGGTCGCCGCCGCCATGCTGCACGCGGCCGCCGCGCGCGGGAAGCGCCTGGACGCCTTCGTCGTGCGCAAGGCCGCCAAGGCGCACGGCCTGCAGCGGCGCGTCGAGGGCCCGGACATCGCCGGCCGCCGCGTGCTGGTCGTCGAGGACACCTCCACCACCGGCGGCTCCCCGCTCACCGCCGTCGAGGCCGTGCGCGAGGCCGGGGCCGAGGTCGTCGCCGTCGTGACCATCGTCGACCGGGCGACCGGCGCCGCGGAGAAGATCCAGGAGGGCGCCGGGGTGCCGTACCTCTTCGCCTTCTCCAAGGACGAGCTGGGCCTCGACTGACCGGGGACCGACCAGGGCGTGGACGGTGGCCTGGACCTTCCGGCCAAGTCTGGAAAGATGGGGCCGACGATGACGTCGCACCCCAAGGTCTAGGTCAGGGCCGTTAGACACAGCAGTACGTCAACCCGCAGATACAAGGAGCGGACGCATGCCCATCGCAACTCCCGAGGTCTACAACGAGATGCTGGACCGGGCGAAGGCAGGAAAGTTCGCCTACCCGGCCATCAACGTGACCTCCACCCAGACCCTGCACGCGGCCCTGCGCGGTTTCGCTGAGGCGGAGAGCGACGGCATCGTCCAGATCTCCACGGGTGGCGCCGAGTTCCTGGGCGGTCAGTACAGCAAGGACATGGTGACCGGCGCGGTCGCCCTGGCCGAGTTCGCGCACATCGTCGCCGAGAAGTACCCGGTGAACATCGCGCTGCACACCGACCACTGCCCCAAGGACAAGCTCGACGGGTACGTACGTCCGCTCCTGGCGCTCTCCCAGAAGCGGGTCGAGGCCGGTCTGAACCCGCTGTTCCAGTCGCACATGTGGGACGGCTCGGCCGAGACCCTCGCCGACAACCTCTCCATCGCGCAGGAGCTGCTGGAGCAGGCCCGCGCCGCGAAGATCATCCTCGAGGTGGAGATCACCCCGACCGGTGGCGAGGAGGACGGCGTCACCCACGAGATCAACGACTCCCTCTACACCACGGTCGACGACGCGATCCGCACCGCCGAGGCCCTCGGCCTCGGTGAGAAGGGCCGCTACCTGCTCGCCGCGTCCTTCGGCAACGTGCACGGCGTGTACAAGCCGGGCAACGTCGTCCTGCGCCCCGAGCTGCTGAAGGAGCTGAACGAGGGCGTCGCCGCCAAGTTCGGCAAGGGCTCCCCGTTCGACTTCGTCTTCCACGGCGGATCCGGCTCCACGGAGGCGGAGATCCGCACCGCGCTGGAGAACGGCGTCGTGAAGATGAACATCGACACCGACACCCAGTACGCGTTCACGCGCCCCGTCGCGGACCACATGTTCCGCAACTACGACGGCGTCCTGAAGGTCGACGGCGAGGTCGGCAACAAGAAGACCTACGACCCGCGCACCTGGGGCAAGCTGGCCGAGGCCTCCATGTCCGCGCGCGTCGTCGAGGCCTGCGGCAACCTGCGCTCGACCGGCACGAAGATCAAGTAAGTCCGGTCCGTACTGGTCCGTACTGGTTCGCGCTGGTCCTTACTGGCCCACACCGGCCCACACCGGCCCACACCGGTCCGCACCGGTTCCAGTCGGTTCGCGGCGGTCCGCACCGGTTCCAGTCGGTTCGCGGCGGTACGCAGCCGGCTCGCACCGGTTCGCATCCGGTTCGCACCGGTTCGCTCGCGTGGAGCCCGGCACCTCCTGAGGTGCCGGGCTCTTCCGTATGCTCCCTGCATGCCCGATGTCCGGTTGGCCTCCCCGCAGGGCAAGTGGATCCTGCTCACCACCGTCCTCGGCTCCAGCATGGCGATGCTGGACTCGACCGTCGTCAACGTCGCCCTGCCGCGCATCGGCCGCGACCTCGACGCGAACCTGTCCGCCCTGCAGTGGACGGTCAACGCCTACATGGTCACGCTGGCCGGACTGATCCTGCTGGGCGGGGCGCTCGGGGACCGGTTCGGGCGGCGCAAGGTGTTCGTCGTCGGCGTGGTGTGGTTCGCGCTGGCGTCGCTGCTGTGCGGCATCGCGCCGAACGCGGGCGTGCTGATCGCCGCGCGGGCACTGCAGGGGGTCGGCGGCGCGCTCCTGACCCCCGGGTCACTGGCGCTGATCCAGGCGTCCTTCCACCCCGACGACCGGGGGCGGGCCGTGGGCCTGTGGTCCGGGTTCGGCGGGATCGGGGCGGCGGTCGGGCCGTTCGTCGGCGGCTGGCTGGTGGACGGGCCGGGCTGGCGGTGGGTGTTCCTGCTGAACGTGCCGCTGGCCCTGGTGTGCGTGCCGGTCGCCCTGCGGCACGTTCCCGAGTCGGGGGACCAGCAGGCGCACGGGCGGTTCGACGTGCTCGGGGCCGTGCTGGGGGCGCTGGCCCTCGCGCTGGTGACGTACGCGCTGATCGAGGCCGGTGACGGCGGTCCGGTGGTGGTGGTCTCGGCGGTGGCCGGGCTGGCCGCGGCCGTCGCGTTCGTGGTGGTCGAGCGGCGCCGGCCCGACCCGATGATGCCGCCGGACATCTTCGCGTCCCGGCAGTTCACGGCCGTCAACCTCGTCACGCTGTGCGTGTACGCGGCCCTCGGCGGGTTCTTCTTCCTCGCCGCGCTCCAGCTCCAGGTGGTCGTGGGCTACTCGGCCCTCGCCGCCGGTACGGCCCTGCTGCCGACGACCGTGCTGATGCTGCTGCTGTCGGCGCGCTCCGGGGAGCTGGCCGGCCGGATCGGGCCGCGGATCCCGCTGACGGTGGGGCCGCTGCTGTGTGCGGCCGGGATGCTGATGATGCTGCGGGTCGGACCGGGCGCGTCCTACGTCGCCGACGTGCTGCCGGCGCTGGTGGTGCTCGGGCTGGGTCTGGTCACTCTGGTGGCGCCGCTGACGGCGACGGTGCTGGGCTCGGTGAGCGTGGTGCGGGCGGGGCTGGCCAGCGGTATCAACAACGCGGCGGCCCGGGCGGCGGGTCTGATCGCGGTGGCGGCGCTGCCGCTGCTGGCGGGGATGGGGGAGGAGGCGTACCGGGAGCCGGCCGCCTTCGACGCGGCGTTCGGCAAGGCGATGGGCTGGTGTGCGGGGGCGCTGGTGGTGGGGGCGGTGATCGCGGCCGCGGTGGTGCGCAGGCCGCCGCCGGACTGCAAGCGGCCGGAGTGCCTGCGGCACGGCGGTGTGACGGCGCCGCCGCTGGAGGGGGAGCCGGTGCGGAAGCGGCTGGGGTAGAGGGGCGGGGGAACTGCTGCCGGGCAGCCGGGTGCCGGTGCTCGGGCCGCGGCTGGGCGGGACCGGTGCCCACGGCCGAGTGGGATGGCGCAGACTTGGGGCATGTCCATTCACGAGAACCTTCTCGGGGGTCCGCCCCCGACCCACCTCCCCGACGACCCCGGACCGCGGGACATGCTCGCCTCGGGTGCCGCGCCCGCCGAGGTCGCCGGTGCGCACCCCACCTCCTCGCTCGCCTGGGCGCAGCTCGCCGACGAGGCGTTCGAGCGGGGCGCCGCCGTGGAGTCGTACGCGTACGCGCGCACGGGCTACCACCGCGGTCTGGACGCGCTGCGCCGCAGCGGCTGGAAGGGCCACGGCCCGGTGCCGTGGGAGCACGAGCCGAACCGCGGCTTCCTGCGTGCCCTGCACGCCCTCGCCCGCGCCGCGCAGGCGATCGGCGAGCAGGAGGAGTACGAGCGCTGCTCCCAGTTCCTGAAGGACTCCTCGCCGACTGCGGCGCAGGTCCTGGGCTGACACACGGTCCGTGCACGCGAGGCCCGCCCCCGAAAGGCGGGCCTTGCGGTTTCGGGGGACGATTGCGCAAGATGCCCTCGGGGACCGGGGCCCCCGTGTCGGATTCGGCAGGGGCGGACCGCTACCCGGAGTTACACGCAGGAGACAGCGATGTCCCACGAGGCTCACGAGCCCGAGACCCCGCATCTCGACTTCCACGGCACGACGCCGTACGAGGACTACGTCAAGGCAGACGTACTCACCCACCTCCAGCACACCCTCTCCGACGACCCCGGAGAAATGGTCTTCCTGGTGACGACCCAGGTGATGGAGCTGTGGTTCACCGTCATCGTCCACGAGTGGGAGACGGCCGCAGGCGCGCTCCGGGGTGACGACATCCCGACCGCCATCCACGCGCTCAAGAGGTCCGTCCGCGAACTGGAGGCGCTCAACCACTCCTGGAAGCCGCTCGCCCAGCTCACGCCGGCCCAGTTCAACTCGTACCGCAGCGCCCTCGGCGAGGGCTCCGGCTTCCAGTCGGCGATGTACCGGCGCATGGAGTTCCTGCTCGGCGACAAGTCCGCGTCGATGCTCGTCCCGCACCGGGGCGCACCGCGCGTGCACGCCGAGCTGGAGAAGGCGCTGCACGAGCCGAGCCTGTACGACGAGGTCGTGCGGCTGCTGGCGCGGCGCGGACACGACATCCCGGAGGCCGTACTGCGGCGCGACGTCTCGCGGCGCTACGAGCCGTCGCCGGAGGTGGAGGCGGCCTGGACGGCCGTCTACTCGGGCGACGAGAGCGACGAGGTCGCCCGGCTGGGCGAGGCGCTGAGCGACGTCGCCGAGCTGGTGTGGCGCTGGCGCAACGACCACCTGGTCGCCACCCGCCGTGCGATGGGTGCCAAGACCGGCACGGGCGGCTCCGCCGGGGTGGCCTGGCTGGAGAAGCGCGCGCAGAAGAACGTGTTCCCCGAGCTGTGGACGGCGCGGTCCCATGTCTGAGCTCGCCATCGCCGCTCAGAAGCTGGACGCCGTCGACGAACTGGCGGGCGAGCGCGCCGAGTTCGTGCTCGACGACGAGGTCGTCTACCTCGACGGCAACTCGCTGGGCGCGCTGCCCGCCGTCGTGCCCGGCCGGGTCGAGGACGTCGTACGCCGCCAGTGGGGCGAGCTGCGCATCCGGTCCTGGGAGGAGAGCGGCTGGTGGACGGCGCCCGAGCGGATCGGCGACCGGATCGCCCCGCTGGTCGGGGCGGCGCCCGGGCAGATCGTGGTGGGCGACTCCACCAGCGTCAACGTCTTCAAGGCACTGGTGGGCGCGGTGCGGATGGCCGGGGAGGGCCGTGACGAGCTCCTCGTCGACGCGACGACCTTCCCCACCGACGGGTACATCGCCGAGTCCGCCGCCCGCATGACCGGTTGCACCCTGCGGCCCGTGGCACCGGCGGACGTGCCGGGCGCGCTGGGCGAGCACACCGCCGCCGTCCTCCTCAACCACGTCGACTACCGCACCGGCCGGCTGCACGACCTGCCCGGTCTGACGGCCGCCGTGCGCGAAGCGGGCGCGGTCGCGGTCTGGGACCTGTGCCACAGCGCGGGCGCGCTGCCGGTCGGGCTGGACGAGCACGGCGTGGACCTCGCGGTCGGCTGCACCTACAAGTACCTGAACGGCGGGCCCGGTTCACCCGCCTACCTGTATGTGCGGCGGGAGCTGCAGGACCGTTTCGACTCGCCGCTGCCCGGGTGGAACTCGCACGCCGAGCCGTTCGGCATGCGCACCGGCTACGAACCCGCCCCCGGCGCCCTGCGCGGCCGGGTCGGCACGCCCGACATCCTCTCCATGCTCGCCCTGGAGGCGGCCCTGGAGGTCTGGGACGGGGTGTCGGTCGAGGCGGTGCGGACCAAGTCCCTCGCCCTGACGGACTTCTTCCTTCAGTGCGTGACGGCGTACGTGCCCGAGGGCCGGGTCGTGTGCGTGACGCCGATGGCGCACGAGGAGCGGGGCAGCCAGATCGCCCTGCGCTGTGACGATGCCGGTGACGTGATGAAACGGCTGATCGAGCGAGGGGTGGTCGGCGACTTCCGGGCGCCGGACGTGCTGCGCTTCGGCTTCACGCCGCTGTACGTCGGGTTCGCCGACGTGGAGCGGGCGGCGCGGGTGCTGGCGCAGACACTGGCCTGAGCGGCGGCGGGGCCGGGACGCCCCGGTGGTGTCCCGGCACCGCGGTGTCCGCCCGGTCTTCACCGAGCGTGACATCTGCGTGTCCGCGCATGTCACGCGCCTGGTACCGTCCCGGCCAACGGCTGACCCCCTCAACTGGTCCGCCGCGTACGGTACATCGCTGGAAGGTTGGAGCATGACGGACGACGTCGCAGCAGCACGGGCCGCTGCCGAGGAGAAGTCGGCCTTCTCCCACGCGCCCGTCGACCCCGACGCCACCGCGGCCTACGGCGACCACCCCGACCAGGTCATCGACTTCTTCGCCCCGCGCCGGGCCGGCGGCCCCGGACCCGCCCCGGTCGTCTTCGTCCTGCACGGCGGTGCCTGGCGGGCCCCCTACGACCGGCGCCACATCAGCCCCTTCGCGGACTTCCTCGCCCGCCGCGGGTTCGCCGTGGCCAGCGCCGAGTACCGGCGCGGCGGCGCTGACGACTCCGTCGCCGGCCGCTGGCCCGACACCTTCGACGACGTCGCCGCGGCGCTGGACGCCCTCCCGGCGCTGGTACGGGAGTTGCTGCCGCAGGCCGACCCGCGCCGTACGGTCCTCACCGGCCACTCGGCGGGCGGGCATCTCGCGCTGTGGGGTGCCGCCCGGCACGTCCTGCCGGCCGGCTCGCCCTGGCGGGGCGGCAGCCCGGCGACGCTGCGCGGCGTCGTCGCCCTCGCCCCGATCGCCGACCTCGCGATCGCCGACAAGCTGGACGTGTGCGGGGGCGCCGCGCGTCAACTCCTGGGCGGGGACGAGAACTTCGCGGAGCGCCAGCCGTACGCGGACCCGGCGCTGCTGCTGCCCACCGGCATCGCCACCACCCTCGTCCAGGGCCGTACGGACCTCGATGTGCCGCAGGCCGTCGCCGAGTCGTACGCGGAAGCGGCGGCGAAGGCCGGGGAGATGGTGGGGGTGACGCTGCTGGAGGACGTGGGGCACTTCCCGCTCATCGACCCGGCGGCGGACGCGTGCGCCGTGGTCGTGGAGGAGATCGCGCAGCTGGCCTGGTGAGCACCGCCGCGCGGCCTTCGCCGTCAGCGCCCTCGGCGGGTCCGTAGGGAGCAGGCCCCGGTCATACCCGTAGTACCTGAGAGCTACACGGCAGATGAGTTCCTGGGCGGGACGCGGACGAGGTCGCCCGCTCCGTAACTTCCCTTCCATGCAGACCCGATGGCCGGGTGCGCTGGAGGGGGGCGACCATGGGGTCCGCACCGAAGTACCGTCGTGCCGACGGCGGACACCGTACCGGGCGATGGCGCCGTACCGGGCGATGGCGCCGGGCCGCGCTCGCCGCCCTCGTCACGGGCGCCGTGGTCCTGCCCCTCTCCGCGGCCGTGCGACCGGAGACCCCCGCACCGGCCCCCGCCTCCCTCGCGCCCCTCGACGCGGCGACGCTCGACGAGGCCTACGCCGCCAACCGGGCCAACGCCGCCGAGGCGTCCCGCATGGCCGCCGCCCACCACGACCGGAGCCGGGCCGCGACGGACCGCCGGCTGGCCGCCCCCACCCGGCACCTGCTCCACTTCGACGGCCGCGGCTCCGGCCGGGTGACGGAGGTCCTCGGCGACCTCGCCCGGGCCGACCGCGTCGCCGTCCTCGTCCCCGGCTCCGACACGGGCCTCGACACCTACGGCCGGTTCCACGCCGCGGCCTCCGCCCTGCACCGGCAGCTCGCCCGGCAGGCCCCGGCGGGCGCGCGCACCGCGGTCGTGGCCTGGATGGGCTACGAGACGCCGGGCACGGTCAGCACGACGGTCACGACGACCGGCAGGGCGGAACAGGCGGCCCCGCGCCTGCGCGCCCTGGTCGCCGACCTGCGCGCGATATCCGGCGAAGGAGCGCGCGTCTCACTGCTCTGCCACTCCTACGGCTCGGTCGTCTGCGGCCGTTCCGCCGCCGGGCTCGACGTCGACGACATCGCGCTCGTCGGCAGCCCCGGCACCGGCGCGGACACCGCCGCCGCCCTGCACACCCGCGCCCGGGTCTGGGCGGGCCGGGGCGGTGACGACTGGGTGGAGAACGTCCCGCACCTCGACCTGGACCTGTTCGGCACCACGGTCGGCTTCGGCACCGACCCCGTCTCCCCGGCCTTCGGCGCCCGGGTCTTCACGGCGGGCGACGGCGGCCACAGCGACTACTTCAGGCCCGGCTCGACCTCCCTGACCAACCTGGCCCGGATCGTCCTGGGCGAGACCAAGGCGGTGACCCATGACTGACATCGGCGTACGGGCCGTCCGGCAGGGAGTGCGCCGCCGCGCCGACCGCATCGGCGCGGCCACCCCGCCCGGCCGCGACCGGGCCGTGGACGCCCTGCGGGCCGTCGCCGTCCTGGGCGTCGTCCTCGGGCACTGGCTCGTCACCGCCCTGGTCTCCGACGGCCGCACCCTGCGCACGGCGAGCCCCTTGCAGCACATGCCCTGGCTGGCGCCCATCTCCTGGATGTTCCAGACACTCGCCGTGTTCTTCCTGGTCGGGGGCCATGTCGCCACCCGCGGTTACGCCTCGGCCCGGGCCCGGGGGGTGCCGTACCACCAGTGGCTGACGGGCCGTCTGACCCGGCTGTTCAAGCCGGTCGCGGCCGTCCTCGGCCTGTGGACGGTGACCGCGCTCGGCCTGCTGCTGTCGGGCACCGAGTTCGGCACGGTCCGCACGCTGGTGAAGCTGGCCCTGTCCCCCCTGTGGTTCCTCGTGGTGTTCGCCGGCCTGACGGCGGCGACCCCGCTGCTCGCCCGGCTCAACCCGCTCTGGCCGCTGGCCGTCGTGCTCCACGTCGACCTGCTGCGCTTCGGACTGGGCGGCCCCTCCTGGCTGGGCTGGGTGAACGTGGCAGCGGCCTGGGCGGTGCCGTACACGCTGGGCGCCGCCTGGACCCGCGGTGAGCTGGAGCGCCGCCGCGCGGGATGGACCCTGCTGGGGGCCGGGGCGGCGGCGACCGCGGCGCTCGTCGCAGGGGCGGGTTATCCGGCGGCGATGGTCGGCGTCCCGGGCGGGGGCATGTCCAACCTGGATCCGCCGACGCTCGCCGTCGTCACGTTCGGCCTCGCCCAGTGCGGTCTCGCCCTGCTGCTGCGCGAGCGCCTGCGGCGCGTGACGCGCCGGCCCGTGGTGTGGGCGGCGGTGGCGCTCGTCAACCTCTCCGCGATGACCGTCTTCCTCTGGCACCAGACGGCCCTGATGGCCACGACCGCCACCGGTCTCCTCGCCGGCCGGCTGCCCGGCCTGCACACCCCGCCCGACGGGCTCGGCTGGGTCGGTGTCCGGCTGTTGTGGCTGCCCGTGTTCGCACTCGCCCTCACGGTCTGCTGGGCCGCCTTCCGCTCCTTCGAACGAGGCGGTGGCGGCCGGGGCCGCAGGTCGCGGGTGGTGCGGGCGCACCGTCCGTCCGACCGGGGCACAGCGGCGAAGGCGCGACATGTCTAGGCTGGGCCGCGTGACGGACACGGGGGTGGGCCGCGCGTCGCGAGCGCGCGTCACGGGCTGGCTGCGGGCACTGCGCGGGGACCTGTGGACCGTCCGGGTGGACCCGTTGCCGCCCTCCACCTGGATGCGCTGGCTGCCGCACGGGCTGGTGTGCCTGGCCGCGTTCGGTGTCACGCTCGGCGCGGTGGGGCAGCTCGTCGACAACGGCGGGGTGGGTCCGCAGATCGCCTTTCCGCTCGGGCTGGCGCAGGGCGGTGCCATGGTGTTCGCGCTGTGGCGGCCCATCCCGGCGTGGTGGCTCTCGACGACGGCCATGGTGCTGGGCGCCCTCGAGGTGCGCCGCCAGTTGTTGGCCGGTGGCGCCCCCGACTTCACCTGGCCCTGGACGTCAGCGGGGATCATCGGACACATGGCGGTGCTGCTGCTGCTCGCCCTGCGGGTGCGGACCCGGGTGTCCGTCGAGGCGCTCGCGCTGACCGCGCTCCTCACCTACGTCATCCAAGGGCTGCTGGGCGCGGCCGGCTATTCGTCCACCGGCGTCCTCGCGGTCTCCCTGTTCACCATCGTCGTGATACTGGGCAGCGCCCTGCGCGGCCGCCGTGAGGCCCGCGCGGAACTCGTCGAGCAGACCACGCTCACCGCCGAGGAACGCACCCGGCGCACCCTCCTGGAGGAGCGCAGCCGCATCGCCCGGGAGCTGCACGACGTGGTGGCCCACCACATGTCGGTCATCTCCATCCAGGCGCAGGTCGCCCCGCACCTCGTCGAGAACCCGCCCGACGAGCTCAGGGAGAACCTCGCGGGCATCCGGCAGAACGCGCTGGAGGCACTGACCGAGCTGCGCCGCGTGCTGGGCGTGCTGCGCTCGGAGCACACCGGGCCGGGGGAGTCGCCCGACGGCCCGGGTGACGGGACCGCGCCGCACGCCCCCCAGCCCACGCTCGAACGGCTCGACGCGCTGGTGGAGAACACCCGGGCCGTAGGCCGCGAGGTCGTCACCGACATCAACGGCGAGCGGCGCCCGCTGCCGCCCGGCGTGGAGCTGTCGGCGTACCGGATCGTGCAGGAGGCGCTGAGCAACGCCCTGCGGCACGCGCCCGGCGCGAACATCACGGTCCGCCTCACGTACGAGACGGACGGCCTGGAGGTGGAGATCGTCAACGGCCGTCCGACCGCCCCGCCCCCGCCGTCGACGGGAGCGGGGCACGGACTGCTCGGGATGCGGGAGCGGGTCGCGATGCTCGGTGGCACGATGACGGCGCACCCGTGGCACTGGGACGGCTTCAAGGTCACCGCCTTCCTCCCGGAGACCCCGCCCGCCGACACCCCGGGCACCGACCACCCCACGGCTCCCAGGAAAGGGACCTCATGACGAGCGGCACCGGCAACCAGATCCGGGTTCTCATCGTCGACGACCAGGCGATGGTCCGGCAGGGCTTCACCGTGCTGCTCGGCGTCCAGCCCGACATTGAGGTCGTCGGCCAGGCGAAGGACGGCGAGGGCGGCATCGCGAAGGCCGCCGAGACCCTCCCCGACGTCGTCCTCATGGACATCCGCATGCCCGGCATCGGCGGCATCGAGGCGACCGGGCGCATCACCGCCGCGCACCCGGAGATCAAGGTGCTGGTGCTCACCACCTTCGACCTCGACGAGCACGTGTACGACGCGCTGCGCGCCGGAGCCTCCGGGTTCCTGCTGAAGGACGCGTCGGCGGAGCAACTCGCCGAGGCGGTCCGGGTGGTCGCCGCCGGGGAGGCGCTGCTCGCCCCGGTCATCACCCGCAAGCTGATCGCCGAGTTCTCGCGGCTCGACAGCAAGCCCCGCTCCCCGCTCAAGGAACGCGTCGGCGATCTGACCGAGCGGGAGACGGAGGTGCTCGCGCTGATCGCGCAGGGCCTGTCGAACGCGGAGATCGCCCGGCACCTGTATGTGGCCGAGCAGACGGTGAAGACCCACGTGGGCCGGATCCTGGTGAAGCTGGGCCTGAGGGACCGGACGCAGGCGGCGGTGTTCGCCTACGAGTCGGGGCTGGTGCGGCCGTCGGGGTACTGAGGGCGGGGCCGATCGCTCCTGGTCATCCCCGTAGTACCTGAGAGGGACCCCTGATGACCCCTCTCACAGGGGACGACCGGGAGCCGGGGGTGCGCCTACCGTTCTGTACGTGACCGAGACGACTCACATCCAGACCCCGCCGCCGGGGGACGGGGCCAAGCCGCGCAGCCCGGAGTACCGGGTGGCCGTGGACTCCCTGCGCGGGCTGCGGCAGGACCTCTTCCACGACGCCTTCGCCTACCGGCCGCTGCCCCGCAGGAGCACGGCCGGGCGGTTCGTCCGGCGGCTGCCCGTGCGGCTGCGGGAGTACGCGACCTGGACGCCGCACGCCCTGATCATCCTGGCCGCCCTGATCACCCTGCTGCTCGCCGGCGTCGACACCGGCGGCCCGACGCTGCTGATGGTGCCGCTGGCCGTGCTCCCGGTCCTGATGACCATGGTCCGCCCGGTGGGGGCCTTCTGGCTGTCCATGGCCGCCACCCCGATCACCGGCATGGTCGGCAGCGGCTGGGGGGAATGGCCGTGGCAGGCCGGCAGCTTCGCCAGCCATCTGACGGTGCTGACCGTCGTGGCTATACGCACCCGGCCGCGCACGGCGGGGTGGATGTGGGCGCTGACCGCGCTGTACGCCCTCGTCGCGGACACCGGCATCGGCCCGAACAACGTGTACGGCAGCAACTCCGCACCCATGCTGGTCTTCTCGGCGATGATCCTGCTCTGCGTCACGGTCTGGCACATCCGCCGCCACGCCGAGCAGGAGGTCACCGCCCAGCAGACGGTCACCGCGCACGAGCGCTCCCGCCGCACCCTGCTGGAGGAGCGCACCACCATCGCCCGCGAGCTGCACGACGTCGTCGCCCACCACATGTCGGTCGTCGCCATCCAGGCGGAGGCCGCGCCCTACCGGGTGGAGAACCCGCCGCCCGAGCTGGAGAAGGCGTTCGCCACGATCCGGGAGAACGCGGTGGCGGCCCTGACCGAACTGCGCCGGGTGCTCGGCGTCGTCCGCGCCGAGGACTACGAGGTCCCGGACGCCCCGCAGCCCACGCTCGCCGACCTGGACGGCCTGCTGGCCAATGTGCGGGAGGCCGGGCTGACCGTGCAGAAGACGGTGACGGGCGCGGTGCGGGAGCTGCCGCAGGGCGTGGAGCTGTCGGCGTACCGCATCGTGCAGGAGGCCCTGAGCAACACCCTGCGGCACGCGCCGGGGGCCACCGCCCGGGTCGAGATCGGGTACGTGCTCGGCGGCCTGGGGCTGCGCATAGTCAACGGCCCGCCGCCCAACCCGAGCCTGGTCAAGCCCTCGCCCGGGGCCGGGCACGGCATCACGGGCATGCGGGAGCGGGTGTCGATGTTGAACGGTGAGATGACCGCGGGCGGCGCGGACGACGGAGGATACGAGGTGACGGTGTTCCTGCCGGTCGCCCTGCCGGGCGAGGACGACGCATGACCATCCGGGTCCTGATCGCGGACGACCAGATGATGGTGCGCGAGGGCTTCTCGGTCCTGCTGAACGCGATGCCGGACATCGAGGTCGTCGGCGAGGCGGTGAACGGCCGTGAGGCCGTCGCCAAGGTGCGCGAGCTCGCCCCGGACGTGGTGCTGATGGACATCCGCATGCCCGAGCTGAACGGCATCGAGGCGACCCGCGAGATCGTCGCCGCCGACGGCGCGGCGAAGGTGCTGGTCCTCACCACGTTCGACCTCGACGAGTACGTGTACCAGGCGCTGCGCGCGGGCGCCTCGGGTTTCCTCCTCAAGGACGCCTCGGCCCGCCAGCTCGCCGACGGGGTGCGGGTGGTGGCGTCGGGGGAAGCGCTCCTGGCCCCCTCGGTGACCAGGCGCCTGATCACCGAGTTCTCCAAGCTTTCCGAGAAGCCGCGCCTGATGCCCTCCGCGCAGGCGGCCTACGGGGATCTCACCGAGCGGGAGACGGAGGTGCTGGTCCTCATCGCGCAGGGCCTGTCGAACTCGGAGATCGCGGAGCGGCTGGTGGTCGCCGAGTCGACGATCAAGACGCACGTCAGCCGGATCCTGGTGAAGCTGGGCCTGCGGGACCGGACCCAGGCGGCGGTGTTCGCGTACGAGGCACGGCTGGTGACGCCCGGATAGCCGTGGGACGTCGCCTCGCGGGCCCAGCTGCAGCTTGATCCAGGAGCCTGATCAACGATCTCGAGGTCGCAAGATCGTCTCCGTCATGTCCCTGCCGTGTGAAGGAACACCCCTGGTCAGAGAGGGGGTCCGGGAGCTAGCGTCCCAGCATGGCTGCATTCGACCCGTGGGACCCGGCGTTCCTCGCCGACCCGTACCCCGCCTACGCCGAACTGCGTGCCCGGGGCCGCGTGCACTGGTTCGAGCCCACGAAGCAGTGGCTCGTCCCGCACCACGCGGACGTCTCGGCACTGCTGCGCGACCGGCGCCTGGGCCGGACGTACCAGCACCGGTTCACGCACGAGGAGTTCGGCCGCGCGGCGCCCCCGCCGGAGCACGAGCCCTTCCACACGCTCAACGACCACGGGATGCTCGACCTGGAGCCGCCGGACCACACCCGCATCCGCCGCCTGGTGTCGAAGGCGTTCACGCCGCGCACGGTGGAGCGGCTGAAGCCGTATGTGCGGGGCCTGGCCGACGACCTGGCGTCCGCGCTGGCCGAGGCGGGCGGCGGCGACCTGCTGAAGGACGTCGCCGAGCCCCTGCCCGTCGCGGTGATCGCCGAGATGCTCGGCATTCCGGAGTCCGACCGGGCCCCGCTGCGCCCCTGGTCGGCGGACATCTGCGGGATGTACGAGCTGAGCCCGTCCGGAGACACGGCGGCCAAGGCCGTCCGGGCGTCGGTCGAGTTCTCCGGCTACCTGCGCGACCTGATCGCGGCCCGCCGCAAGGAGCCGGGCGAGGACCTCATCTCCGGGCTCATCGCGGCCCACGACGAGGGCGACCGGCTCACCGAGCAGGAGATGATCTCCACCTGCGTACTGCTGCTCAACGCCGGCCACGAGGCCACGGTGAACGCCACGGTCAACGGCTGGTACGCCCTGTTCCGCAACCCGTCCCAGCTGGAGCTGCTGCGCGCGGACCACACGCTCATCCCCTCCGCGATCGAGGAGCTGATGCGCTACGACACCCCGCTCCAGCTGTTCGAACGCTGGGTCCTGGACGAGATCGAGATCGCCGGCACGACGATCCCGCGGGGCGCGGAGATCGCCATGCTCTTCGGCTCCGCCAACCACGACCCGGCGGTGTTCCGGAACCCGTCCGCCCTCGACCTCACCCGCGCGGACAACCCCCACATCTCCTTCAGCGCCGGCATCCACTACTGCATCGGCGCACCACTGGCCCGAATCGAACTGGCCGCCTCGATGGGGGCGCTGCTGGAGAGGGCGCCGACGCTGCGCCTCGCCGAGGAGCCGGAGCGGAAGCCGAACTTCGTGATCAGGGGGCTGGAGGGGCTCAGCGTCGAGGTCTGAGCCGCCGGAGCAGGGCCCAGGCCGCCAGGGCGGCGGCGGCACCGCCGAGGACCGCAAGCGGCAGTTCGGCGTAGAGCACGCTCCAGTCCGGGGCCGCCTCGAACCGCCGGAACCGTCCCCGGGCACCGACGGCCCACACCGCGAGTCCCGCGCCGGCCCCGAGGGCGGTGGTCAGACATCCCGCGACGGCCTGCGTACGTTGTCCCATGCCCGGCATGGACGTACGTGGACCGCTGCCCAGTTCCCGCCGCCGCTCAGGTCGACATGTCGCGGCGGCGCAACCCCGCCAGGCCCGCGGCCACCAGCAGCACCGTCAGCCCGGTCAGCACCAGCACCGGCCCCCACTGCATGGAGCCGCCCGGCAGCTTCGGCAGGTGCCCGAACGGTGAGATGTCCAGCACGGCCTGCGGTGCGTCCAGCGCGGGCCCGACCCAGCCGATCAGGAGCACGGCCCCGGCGACGCCCCACGCCGCCATGGCCGCCCGGGGCAGGACCCCGTGCAGCAGCACCGCCAACCCGCCGATCACCCACACCGCCGGGAGCTGCACCAGGCACGCCGCCAGGATCGGGCCGGTCTGCTTGCCGTAGCCGACGGCGAAGCCGAGCCCGGCCAGCAGCATGATCAGGGCGGCGCCGCCGAAGGCGATCACCAGGTGGCCGGCGGCCCAGCGCACCCGCCCCACCGCGTTCGCCAGCACCGGTTCCGCCCGGCCCGAAGTCTCCTCGCCGTGCAGGCGCAGCACCGACGCCACGATGTACAGCGCCGCGATCAGGCCCAGCATCCCGACCATCGACGCCAGGAACGCGTCCGTCAGGCCGGACTGGCCGCCCATGCGCTCGAAGACGCGCCGGGCGTTCTCGTTGTCGCCCACCAGGTCGGCCGCGCCCTCGGTCATGCCGCCGTAGACGACCCCGGCCAGGAAGAATCCGATGCTCCAGCCGAGCACGCCGCCGCGCTGCAACCGCCAGGCCAGGGCGCCCGCGCTGCCCAGCCGGCCGGACGCCGGGCCCGGCCGGGTCGGCAGGAAGCTCATGCCGAGGTCCCGGCGGCCGGCCAGGGCGTAGGCCACCGCGCCCTGGAGGGCCACCGCCCCGGCGAGCAGGGCCAGCACCCACCAGCGCTCGGACGCGTAGGGCCGCAGGTTCTCCAGCCAGCCCAGCGGCGACAGCCAGGTCAGGGCCGACGAGCCTCCCCCCGTGCCGAAAGCCTGGGAGGTGCCCCCGTCCGTCGCCGAGTCGCCCGCCGCGCGCAGGACGAACGCGGCTCCGAGCGCCGCCGCCGTCAGGCCGCGTGCCAGCCGCGCGCTCTCCGTCAGCTGCGCGACGATCGCGGCCATCGTGGCGAAGACCATCCCGACGGCGGCGATCCCGAGCCCGAGGGCCAGGGCACCGGTCGTGCCCTGCCCGGCCAGCCCGGCCGTCACCAGCAGCGCCAGGACCCCGTTCGCGACCGCCGCCGCGAGCAGGGCCGCCGTCAGGGAGGCCCGGCGGCCCACCATCCCGGACGCCACCAGCTCCTGACGGCCGCTCTCCTCCTCGTCCCGGGTGTGCCGTACGACGATCAGCAGGCTCATCACGGCCGCCAGGGCACCGGCGTAGATGCCGACGCGCCAGGCCGTCAGGGCGCCCAGCGAGTCGCCGAAGACCGGGCCGACCATCGCGCGCAGCGAGGAGTTGGTCTCCATCTGCCGGAGCAGGTCGGCGCGTTCGGCCGGGGTGCCGTACAGGCCCTCCAGGGTGCCCGGCATGGAGAGGACCATCAGCGCGTTCACCGCGATCCACACGGGGATCATCAGCCGGTCGCGGCGCAGGGCGAACCGCAGCAGGGTGCCCGTGCCGGCCAGTTGGCGTGAACTGCCGGGCCGTACCGCGAACGTGGTCATCGGGCCACCGCCGCGTCCGGCTCGGCCGTCTCCTCCTGGTAGTGCCGCAGGAACAGCTCCTCCAGCGTGGGCGGTGTCGACGTCAGCGACCGTACGCCCGAGTCGCTCAGCGACCGCAGGACGGCGTTCAGCCGGTCGGTGTCGACCTGGAGCCGGACGCGGTGCCCCCGCACGTCGAGGTCGTGCACGCCGGGCAGCTCCGCCAGGCCGTCGGGCGAGCCCGCGAGCTCGGCGACGACGCTGGTGCGGGTGAGGTGGCGCAGGTCGGCGAGCGAACCGCTCTCGACCGTGCGGCCGTTACGGATGATGCTCACCCGGTCGCACAGCTCCTCGACCTCGCTGAGGATGTGGGAGGAGAGCAGGACCGTGCGGCCCCGGTCGCGCTCCTCCTCCACGCACGTCTGGAAGACCTCCTCCATCAGCGGGTCCAGACCCGAGGTCGGCTCGTCAAGGATCAGCAGGTCGACGTCCGAGGCGAACGCGGCGACCAGGGCGACCTTCTGCCGGTTGCCCTTGGAGTAGGTGCGGCCCTTCTTGGTGGGGTCGAGTTCGAAGCGCTCGACCAGCTCCGCGCGGCGCCGCGCGTCGAGCCCTCCGCGCAGCCGGCCGTAGAGGTCGATGACCTCGCCGCCGGAGAGGTTGCGCCACAGCGTGACGTCCCCGGGGACGTAGGCGATGCGGCGGTGCACCTCCACCGCGTCCGTCCACGGGTCGCGGCCGAGGACCTGCGCGGCGCCCGAGTCGGCGCGCAGCAGGCCGAGCAGGACCCGGATGGTGGTGGACTTCCCGGCGCCGTTGGGGCCGAGGAAGCCGTGGACCTCGCCGGCGGCGACCTCCAGGTCGAGCCCCTCGAGAGCATGCGTCCGCCCGAAGGACTTGTGCAGTCCGGAGACGGTGATGGCCTTCGTCATGTTTCAGAACGTACGCTTCTTTCAGAAATTTGTGAAGTTAAGGAAGCGTGTGAATCGCGGATAGGATGAGGTCCATGACGGAATCAGCCGGGACCGGCCGGGACGCGGAGGTCGTGTCGAGGTTCGTGGAGTCCTTCGCGGCGCAGCTCGTCGAGGCGGGGATGACGCGCATGCCCGCCCGGGTCTTCGCCGCGCTCCTGTCCTCCGACGCGGGCTCGATGACCTCCGCCGAGCTCGGGGAGCAGCTGCGGATCAGCCCCGCGGCGGTGTCCGGGGCGGTGCGCTACCTGGCCCAGACGCACATGGTCTCCCGCGAACGGGAGCCGGGCTCGCGCCGGGAGCGCTACCGGGTGCACGGCGACCAGTGGTACGAGGCCCTGACCAACCGCGACGCCGTCCTCAAGCGGTGGGAGGCCGCCCTGCGCGAGGGCGTCACCAGTCTCGGCGCCGACACCCCGGCCGGCCGCCGCCTGTCGGAGACGCTGGCGTTCTTCGAGTTCTTCGACGGTGAACTCGTCGCGCTGATGGAGCGCTGGCGGGTGCACCGCGAGAAGACGTTCGGACCGGAAGGCCCAGGCCCTCAGGGCTGACTCACCGTCCCGACGGCACCGTAAGCCCGCAGGGCTGACTCACCGTCCCGACGGCACCGTAAGCCCGCAGGGCTGACTCACCGTCCCGACGGCACCGTAAGCCCGCAGGGCTGACTCACCGTCCCGACGGCACCGTCAGCCCCCACGCGGCCTCCCGCACGACCCACGTCCGGGTCCGCACCGGCCCCGAGACCACCGTGTCCGCGCGGTAGCGGAAGTGCGCCCCGGACACCGTCACCGTCCGGCCCTGCGCCAGCAGCGGCGAGGCCTCCGCGCCCACCGACACCGGCCTGACCTCCACCGACGCGACCCCCGCGGCGACCGGTGCCACCGACACGGCCTCCACCGGCTGGTCCAGGTCGACGAGCGTCTCTCCGTCCACCTCGACCCGCAGCCGGGAGGGCCCCGGCTCGGGCGCGGCCGCGAGCCGGGACGGGCGGCCCGCCGGGACCAGCGTCCGGACCAGGGACTGGCAGGTCCGCAGCCACGGGTGGCCCGGCACCGCGTCCGCGTCCGCCGTGCCCTCCGGGGCCGTCCCGGCCGGAGCGGGCCGCAACGGCGGTATCCGCAGCGCGCCGAGCACCACCCCGTCGCTGTCGTCGACCATCAGGTCCATGCGCCGCTCGACCCCGTCGAGCACCGCCCGTGCCGCCGCCACCGTCCCCGTCGGCACCCCCAGCGACCGGGCCAGGGACAGCGCGCCCCCGACCGGCACCACCGACAGCGCACATCCGGCCAGCTCCCGGTGCCGGTGCAGCAGCGCCACCGCGCGGATCAGGGCCCGGTCGTCGCCCACCACCACGGGTCGCCGCGAGCCCCGCCGGGCCAGCGCCCGGGCGAACTCCTCCGGCCCGTCCGGCAGGCACAGCTTCATGTCGGCGCCCGCTCCGAGCACGTCTTTCGCGATCCGGACGGACTCGCCGTCCGATCTACGGGCGACCGGGTCGACCACCACCAGCAGCTGCTCGGACGTCGCGGAAGTCGCCACCTCGGCCATGCCTCGCTTCCTCGGGTAGCATCTTTGTGCAAGAGCCCCTTGCGCTATTGCGCCAGGGGCTTCGTCTATTCCGGGGCATCCGGTCCGACGGTTGGCGGCCAACGACGGTCGCGGTGCACGCGGCTGCGATCCTGCGCGTTCGCCCTCGACCATGGACATGCCCCGCCCGGAAGGGGTGTACGCGCGTGCCCGCACTTGTGCTGCTCGGTGCTCAGTGGGGTGACGAAGGCAAGGGAAAGGCCACCGACCTTCTCGGTGGCTCCGTGGATTATGTAGTGCGCTACCAGGGCGGCAACAACGCCGGCCACACGGTGGTCGTGGGTGACCAGAAGTATGCACTGCACCTCCTCCCTTCCGGAATCCTGTCTCCCGGCTGTACGCCGGTCATCGGAAACGGCGTCGTCGTCGACCCGTCGGTCCTGCTCTCCGAGCTGAGCGGTCTGAACGAGCGTGGCGTCGACACGTCCAAGCTCCTCCTCAGCGGAAACGCGCACATCATCACCCCGTACAACGTGACGGTGGACAAGGTGACCGAGCGCTTCCTCGGCAAGCGGAAGATCGGCACGACCGGGCGCGGTATCGGCCCGACCTACGCCGACAAGATCAACCGCGTCGGTATCCGCGTGCAGGACCTGTACGACGAGTCGATCCTCACGCAGAAGGTCGAGGCGGCCCTCGACGTCAAGAACCAGGTCCTCACCAAGCTCTACAACCGGCGCGCGATCGCCGTGGAGCAGGTGGTCGAGGAGCTGCTGGGCTACGCCGACAAGCTCGCGCCGTACGTCTCCGACACCGTCCTGGTCCTCAACCAGGCGCTGGAGGACGACAAGGTCGTCCTGTTCGAGGGCGGCCAGGGCACGCTCCTCGACATCGACCACGGCACGTACCCCTTCGTCACCTCGTCGAACCCGACCGCGGGCGGTGCCTGCACCGGCGCCGGTGTCGGCCCGACGAAGATCAGCCGGGTCATCGGCATCCTGAAGGCGTACACGACCCGCGTCGGCGCCGGCCCGTTCCCGACCGAGCTGTTCGACGAGGACGGCGAGGCGCTGCGCCGCATCGGCGGGGAGCGCGGTGTCACCACCGGCCGTGACCGTCGCTGCGGCTGGTTCGACGCGGTCATCGCCCGCTACGCGACCCGCGTGAACGGCCTGACCGACTTCTTCCTCACCAAGCTCGACGTCCTCACCGGCTGGGAGCAGATCCCGGTCTGCGTGGCGTACGAGATCGACGGCAAGCGCGTCGAGGAGCTCCCGTACTCCCAGACCGACTTCCACCACGCCAAGCCGGTCTACGAGATGCTCCCCGGCTGGAACGAGGACATCTCCAAGGCGAAGACCTTCGGTGACCTGCCGAAGAACGCCCAGGCGTACGTGAAGGCGCTGGAGGAGATGTCCGGCGCCCCGATCTCCGCGATCGGCGTCGGCCCGGGCCGGGACGAGACGATCGAGATCAACTCGTTCATCTGACCCGCCCCGCGTCCGCAGGCCGGCCCCCGTGCGAACGGGGGCCGGCCTGCGTTCCGTCGCAGGGAGAGTTGCCGGGAACAGGCATACGCTGAAGCCATACCCCCGCGTGCGTCGACCAGAAGAAGGTGAGTGCGATGCGCGTACTGCTCAAGGCGTCCATGGACACGGAGAAGGCCAACGAGGCCATCCGTAACGGGACCCTGCCGAAGCTGATCCAGGAGTCGCTGGAACAGATCAAGCCCGAAGCGGCCTACTTCACCTCCGACCACGGCAAGCGCACCGCCTACCTGGTCTTCGACATGCAGGGAAGCTGGCAGATGCCGGTCTTCAGCGAGCCGTTCTTCATGCATCTGGGCGCGGAGATCACCTACACGCCGGTGATGAACGTCGAGGACATGCAGAAGGGCCTCTCCCAGCTGGGACGCTGAGCCTCGGGCTCAGCCGACGACGGTCGGACTGAGCCGACGACGACCGGGCTCAGCTGAAGACGGTCGGGCTGAGCCGACGACGACCAAGCTCAGCTGAAGACGATCATCGACCCCTGGGCGAGACTGCGGGTCACGGCCGCGTGCAGGCCGAGCCAGACGTGCCGTTCACGGGCGAACGGACTCGGGTCGTACGGGGCCGGCACGGCGGGTTCCTCCAACTCCGTCGGCGCGAGCGGCGCCTGGGGGGCCGCCGGCGGGTTGGCCGGATCGATGCCGAGGGCCGGGGCGACCACCGCCAGCTCCCGCAGCAGCGCGTGCGAGGAGCCCAGCGGGCCGCCGCCGGCGAGGAGTGCGTCGTCGGCGAGCGGGCTGGGGAAGTCGACCGGGACGTAGGCGCCCGCGTGGTCGTAGTGCCAGACCAGGTGCGACTGCTGGGCCGTCGACTCGAACATCTCCAGCAACTGCTCGTAGTCCCCGCCGAGTTCGTCCACGGGCGTCACCGGCAGGCCGCACACCTGGAGCAGATAGGCCCGGCGCAGGAAGTGCAGCGCGTCGTAGTCGAAGCCCGCGACCGGGGCGACCTCGCCGGACAGGCCCGGCATGTACTGGTACACCGGCACCGGCGGCAGACCGGCCTCGGCGAGCACCTTGTTGTATTGCGCGAGTTCCTCGGCGAAGGGGTTGTCCGGCGTGTGGCACAACACGTCGACGAGCGGTACCAGCCACAGGTCACAGGCCAAAGAAGGCTCCTCGCTCAGCGCGGTGGTCGGGTAGCACGGTGGTCAAGAAGGGTAGCGGGGCGCCGCGGTCACGGCTCCCGCCGTGCATGTCCCATACCCACACGGACAGCGGCGACTCGGGTCACTGGGAGGCGAGCCGCTCGATCAGGCTGAGCGAGTGCGTGTTGTACGCGGCGATGATCGTCCGGGCGGCGTCGTTGTCGCGGTCGATGAGCGCGTCGACCAGCTGGGTGTGGCCGGCCCACAGCTCGCCGCGCAGATCGGTGAGCCGCCGCAGGTGCTGCACCGCGCACACCCAGGTCTGGACGCGCAGCCGGTGCAGGAAGTCGGCGAGGTAGGGGTTCCCGAAGCAGGCGCCGAGCTCGCGCCAGAAGCGCAGGTCGTAGCCGATGAGGACGGTGAGATCACCGGCGGCGGCGGCCCGCTGTGCCTCCTCGCCGCGCCTGCGGACCCCGGCGACCACGGCGGCGGACCGGGGGTCGTCGGGCCGCACCGCGTTCGGGCGCCCCGCGGTCAGCGCGAGGAACATGCCCTCGATGACCAGCCCGCGGGCCTCGATCATGCCGCGGAAGTCGTCGACCGAGTACTCGTGGACCCGGAAGCCGCGGTGCTGGTCGGCCTCCAGGAGCCCCTGCGCGGAGAGGTCGACGAGCGCCTCGCGCACCGGCGTCGCGGACACCCCGTACTGCTCGGCGATCTCCTTGACCGTGAACTCCTGCCCCGGCTGGAGCCGCCCGGCCAGCACCTCGTCACGAAGGGCGTCGGCGATCTGCTGCCGCAGGGTGCTGCGCGTCACGGCGCCGTTGCCGGAGCTGGCGGGCATGGTCAGGGCGTCTCCCTCGTCGCGTTCGGGTGGCGTGCGCGTATATGTATGTCTACGAGCACGCCACCTTACGCGTTCGAACGGGACGCGAGGATGTCGGTTACTGACGGGTTTACAGGTGTTTACCCGGTGTACTCGTCCGCCACCGACAGCGCGGCGTCCAGCACGGCGAGGCCCTCCTTGAGCTCCGCCTCGCTGATGTTGCAGGGCGGCACGACATGCGTCCGGTTCATGTTCACGAAGGGCCACAGGCCGCCCTTCTTCGCGGCGGCGGCGAAGGCGGCCATCGGGGCGTTCGCCTCGCCGGCCGCGTTGTACGGCACCAGCGGCTCCCGCGTCTCGCGGTCGCGCACCAGCTCCAGCGCCCAGAACATGCCCACGCCGCGCACCTCGCCGACGCTTGCGTGCCGCTCGGCGAGCGCCCGCAGCTCCGGACCGACCACCTCGGCGCCCAGCCGGGCCGCGTTCTCGACGACACCCTCCTCGGCCATGACGTTGATCGTCGCCACCGCGGCGGCGCACGCCAGCGGGTGCCCGGAGTACGTCAGGCCGCCGGGGTACGGGCGCTTCCCGAACGTCTCGGCGATCGCGCCGGAGATCGCGACCCCGCCCAGCGGCACGTATCCGCTGTTCACGCCCTTGGCGAAGGTCAGCAGGTCCGGCGTGACGTCGAACAGGTCCGCCGCGAACCACTCACCGGTCCGCCCGAACCCGGCCATGACCTCGTCCAGGACGAAGACGATCCCGTACTTGTCGCAGAGCTCCCGGACCCCGGCGAGGTAACCGGGCGGCGGGACCATGATCCCGGCCGTGCCCGGAATGGTCTCCAGGATGATCGCCGCGACGGTCGAGGGCCCCTCGAAGGCGATCGTCGTCTCCAGGTGCTCCAGCGCCCGCGCGCACTCCTGCTCCTCGGTCTCGGCGTAGAAGCGGGAGCGGTAGAGGTAGGGCGCCCAGAAGCGCACGACCCCGGCCGTGCCGCTGTCGGAGGCCCAGCGGCGCGGGTCGCCGGTGATGTTCACGGCCTGCTGCGTCCCGCCGTGGTACGAGCGGTACGCCGAGAGCACCTTCGGGCGGCCCGTGTGCAGACGGGCCATCCGGATCGCGTGCTCCACGGCGTCGGCGCCGCCGTTGGTGAAGAAGATCTTGTCCAGGTCGCCCGGGGTCCGCTCGGCGATCAGCCGGGCCGCCTCCGACCGCGCCTCGACCGCGAAGGCGGGCGCGAAGGTCGTCATCCTCGCGGCCTGCTCCTGGATCGCGGCGACGATCTTCGGGTGCTGGTAGCCGACGTTGGTGTAGACGAGCCCGCTGGAGAAGTCGAGGTAGCGCCGGCCGTCGTAGTCCCAGAAGTACGACCCCTCGGCACCGGCGACGGCGAGCGGGTCGATGAGCTCCTGAGCGGACCAGGAGTGGAACACATGGTCACGGTCGGTGGCCTTGACGGCGGCACCGGCTTCGGGGTTCGGCTGAGGGGTCATGCGGGCGAGCGTAGGCGTGGGGGAGAGGGCGGTGAAATCGGCGGCCTGTCTGGAGTCGGCGGCGGCTCCCCGACAGGTTGTCCAGGCGGGGCGACCGGTTGTCCGGGGCGGGACGACGGGCATTGACAGTGTGCTGTCTTCTCGACAGAATGCTGTCATAAACGTACGGGATCGAGGAGGAGTCATGAACGCCACCCCCGGCAAGCCCGTCCATCTCGCCGTCTACGACACCCTCGCGGACTGGGAGACCGGCCACGCCACGGCCCAGCTCGCCCGCACCGGCCACGAGATCCGGACGGTCGGCCCGTCCACCGCCCCCGTGCGCAGTGTCGGGGGCCTGCGCATCCGGCCCGACCTGGCCCTGGACGCCCTGCGGCCCGAGGACAGCGCGCTGCTGATCCTGCCGGGCGCCGACCTCTGGGACACGACCGACGACCTCGCGCCCTTCGCCCGCACGGCCAGGGCCTTCCTCGACGCGGGCGTCCCGGTCGCCGCCATCTGCGGCGCCACCGCCGGACTCGCCCGCGAGGGCCTGCTCGACAACCGCGACCACACCAGCGCGATCTCCTTCTACCTGGCCGCGACCGGCTACGCGGGCGGCGGACGCTACGTCGAGGCCGACGCCGTCACCGACGGCCCCCTGATCACGGCGGGCCCCACCGAGCCCGTCGCCTTCGCCCGGGAGATCCTCCGGCTCCTCGGGGTCTACGAGGGGGAGGTGCTGGACGCCTGGTACCGGCTGTTCCACGACTCCGACCCGGCGGCCTACGGGGTGCTGGAGAAGGCCGGCGCACTGTGAGCCGTGAGCGTCAGGACCTGTTCAGCCGCAGCGCCCTCGGGGTGTTCAGGCTCAACGGCCAGTTCCTCGCCGTCGCGGAGGAACTGGCCCGGCCCGCCGGGCTCACCGCCGCCTGGTGGCAGGTGCTCGGCGCGGTCCTCGGCGAACCGCTGCCGGTCTCCGGCATCGCCCGCGCCATGGGCATCACCCGGCAGAGCGTCCAGCGCATCGCCGACCTGCTGGTGGAGCGGGGGCTCGCGGAGTACCGGCCGAACCCGGCGCACCGCAGGGCCAAGCTCCTCGCGCCGACCGAGGAGGGCCGTGCGGCGATCGCCCGCATCGGCCCCGGCCACGCGGCGTTCGCCGACCGGCTGGCCGAGGCGTTCGGCGAGGCGGACCTGGCGGAGGCGGTACGGCTGCTCGAACGGCTGTCGACGGTGCTGGACGAGGTGGGGCTGCCCGGCCCGCCCCCCGCGCCTGTTACGGAACCGTAGAGTTCGCCCCGGCCACCCCGCCCCGGCCCGGCACTATTCTCGATCTGTTGCTCACGTGTGGGGGGAAGGCGGCTGAGCGATGGAGAAGCTGGGGCCCGGGGATCCGCTGGGGGTGCCCCCAGGCGTTAAGCACTGGGGGAGCATTGGCGCCTACCGGTTGCTGGCGCGGCTCGGTGCGGGGGGCATGGGGCACGTCTATCTGGCCCGCTCGGAGCGGGGCCGTACGGTCGCCGTGAAACTCGTGCGCGAGGAGCTGGCCGCGCAGGAGGAGTTCCGGGAGCGGTTCCGGCAGGAGGTGCAGGCCGCGCGGCGGGTCGGCGGGTACTGGACGGCGCCGGTGCTGGACGCGGACACCGAGGCGGCGGTGCCGTGGGTCGCCACGGGCTATGTCGCCGGGCCGAGCCTCCAGCAGGTCGTCGGGCACGACCACGGTGCCCTGCCCGAGCGGACGGTCCGCATCCTCGCGGCCGGGCTCGCGCACGCCCTCAAGGACATCCACGCCGCGGGCATCGTCCACCGTGACCTCAAGCCGTCCAACGTGCTGGTCACCATCGACGGCCCGCGCGTCATCGACTTCGGCATCGCCCGCGCCCTGGAGACCGTGACGGACGGCGGGCTCACCCGTACCGGCGCGCTCGTCGGATCGCCCGGCTTCATGGCGCCCGAGCAGGTGCGGGGCGACCGCATCACCCCGGCGTGCGACGTCTTCTGCCTCGGCTCGGTCCTCGCCTACGCCGCGACCGGCGCCCTGCCCTTCGGCACCGCCAACAGCGGCGTGCACGCCCTGATGTTCCGCATCGCCCAGGAGGAACCGGACCTGGACGGCGTCCCCGAGGGCATCGCCGACCTCGTCCGGGACTGCCTGCGCAAGGACCCCGCCGCCCGGCCCTCCCTCGACCGTGTCCTGGAACGCACGGGCGCGGACGACACCGTCTCCGACGGCCGCGCCCTCGACCCCTGGCTGCCGAGCGCACTCGTGGCCCAACTGGGGCGGCACGCGGTGCGGTTGCTGGACGCGGAGGACCCCGAGGGGGCCGGCTCCGCCGAGGAAGCCGGTGCTCCCGAGCCACCCGCGGGCGGGCAGGGTTCCGGCCCCGACGAGAACCCCGGCCCCGGCCCCACCCCCGAACACGCCCCCGCCGCCGACGAGTCGTCGCCGCGCCCGGCGCTGCCCCCGGCGCTGCCCCCGGCTCCCGCGGCGGCGCCCGCCGCGACCCCCGCCCCGCCCCCGCCGGGCCGGCCGGGCGAGGGCCCGCCGGTCAACCATCTGCCCACCATGGTCGCGGGGCAGGGCGCACCCCCGGCGCCCCGGCAACTCCCGCCCGCGGGCGCCCCGCCCCACCCGCAGCCGGGGACACCCCCGCCCCACCCGCAGCAGCAGACACCCCAGCCCCCGTACCCGGCGTACGGCTACCCCCAGCAGCACCCCCAGCCCCATCCCGCCTACGGCGGCCTCGGCTCCACCCCGCCCTACGGTCCGCCGCCCTACGGCACGACCCCGCCGTACGGCCCCCCGCAGTCACAGCAGCCGCGGGGGAACGGCCGTTCCACCGCGCTGCTCGTCGTGATCGCCCTGGTCGTCGCGCTGGCCGCGGGCGGTTCGGTGTACGCGCTGATGCAGGGCGGCGGCGACGACCGGGCCGACGACGGCGCCGGCCCGACGCAGGGCACGAGCGCCCCGCCGACCACCCCGGGCCCGTCCTCGACGACCTCGCAGCCGGACCCTTCCGCCTCCCCGGCGGACGGCACGATCCCGGCGGGGTACCTCGGCACCTGGACCACGACCATCGACAACGCCGACGGCGAGCACAGCCGTTCGCTCACCATCCAGCAGGGCGAACCGGGCGACACGATCCTCTCCCTCGTGGCCGACGGCCCGACCAAGGGCGGTGGCGGCAGCTACCACTGCGTGTTCGAGGGGCGGTTGACCGCGGCCCCCGGTACCGGCGGCGCGCTGGCGATCGGCCCGTCCACCGTGAAGGTCGGGCAGCCGCGCACCGCCTGCACCCCGGGCGCGGCCACCGAGGTGACCCTCCTGTCCGACGGCACGCTCGAGCGCGTGAACACGAGCAGCGGGGAACGGCTGACGTACACGAAGCAGTGACCAACTCACCTCGGCCCCGAGGTCGTTGAACGCCGGTGTGGCCCTGTCGGACGGCCCCAAGCCCGCCGGCCTGCCCGACCTGCGGGAGAACCGGGTGGCGGTGTCTGTCTTCGCGCTCGTGGTCAACGACGACGTGCGGCTGACGAACCTGTCGACCGCCGACGTCCGGCGTCTCTACCGGGGCGAGATCCGCAACTGGCGGCAGCTCGGCGGCCCCGACCTGCCCGTGCTTCTGGTGAGCCGGGACGCCAACTCCGGGACGCGGCAGGTCTTCCAGCGCCGGGTGCTGGGCCGGGGCGAGATCGCCAACTCCTCCGTCGACTGCGTCCACCGGGACGACCCCACGGCAGCCGTCATCCGCTGCGAACTCGACTCGACCGAACAGGTCCTGGAGACGGTCGCCGGCCTCCCCGGCGCCATCGGCTACAGCGAACGCAACCTCGCCGGCCGCGCGAAGGGCCTGCACGCGCTCCGCCTGGACGACGATCCCGCCTCGGTCGACGCCATCGAACACGGCACGAGCGACTACCCGTACCGGGAGATCGAGTACGCCTACACCTACGGCCGGCCCCCCGCCGACTCCCTCGCCGGGCTGCGGACCCACCCGGCCCCGGCATCAACGCAGCGGCCCCCCGCTACGCCAAGCTGCGAACCCACCCGCCCCAGTACAGACGCCGAGCACCGGGAACCCAATGCGGCTCACCGCGGCTCCGGCGGCCGCTGCCGAGGCATGTTCGGCCGGGCCGCCCCATGCGGCGGCGGCACAGTGAACCGCCCGTTCACCCCCGCCTCGTTCCCGCGCCCCGGCCCCGGGAACACCACCGCCTGCAACCCCGCCGGCGCCGAACCCCCGGTCCGGAACTCCCCCATCCAGTCCGCCGTCTCCACCCTGACCAGCTCCGTCAGGTCCTCGGAGAACCTCCGCAGCACCCCGAGGCACCGCTCCGCGGCCTCCCCGGCCGTCCCCTCCGCAGGACCCAGCACCTCCCGCACGCTCTCCGCCGCCCAGTCGAACTGGAGCGCCTGCAACCGCCGCTGCACGGCCTGCGCGGTGGCCACGTCCCGCATCCACCCGGACGTCACCCCGAAGTACCGGTCGACGGCCACGCACGCCGCCCCCACCAGCAGCGCCAGACACCCCCAGGGCGCGATCCCGCCCGCGACCCCGGTCAGATCCAGCAGGGGCAGCGCGACCCCGGTGACCGCCCCCACCGCGGCCCCGCAGCGCAGCACCCGCGCGCACCGCCGCTTCCACACCCGGTCCGCGAGGTACCAGGCCGCCGTCCGCAGCGCCCCGTGCTCCACCCACCGGTACAGCTCGTCCAGCCGGAGCGCCGGCTCACCCCAGTCCCCGAGCGGGAAGACCCGCCCGGTCAGATCGCCCGGCCGCAGCCCGGCCGCCGCCTGCTCGCCCCGCCCGTCCTGAGGCGGCCCCTCGGGCTGCATCTCCGGCTGACCCACCCGGCACTCCTCACTGACCACGAATGACCACGTACGGTTCACTCACCGATCACGCTGCGCGATGGACGAAAGCCCGCACCCTGCACGCGCCCGACCCTTCCTACCTCCCAATGGGTGGCGAAGACGTAGCTTTCGCCTCTTTTCCGCCCGGAAGTATTCCTTGATCAGGTATAGGGCGCGAGAGGGACTCACTCGAAAGAGTGCTGGGGCGACGGCAGCCCCGAGCACGTAGGCTCGTGCCCAACGGGAAAACCCGTACCGAGCAAGGAGCTGATCGTGATCCCCGGTGGTGGCCAGCCCAATATGCAGCAGCTGCTCCAGCAGGCCCAGAAGATGCAACAGGACCTGGCACAGGCGCAGGAGGAACTGGCGCAGACGGAGGTCGACGGGCAGGCGGGCGGCGGTCTGGTGACGGCCACCGTCACCGGCGCCGGAGAACTGCGCGCCCTGAAGATCGACCCGAAGGCGGTGGATCCCGAGGACACCGAGACCCTCGCCGACCTGGTCGTGGCGGCCGTGCAGGCGGCCAACGAGAACGCGCAGGCGCTCCAGCAGCAGAAGCTGGGCCCGCTGACGCAGGGCCTGGGCGGCGGAGGCATTCCCGGCCTGCCGTTCTGACCCGGCGCACCGCCTTCCTCGGACAGGCGGCAGACAACTACGGTACGTACGGGACGGTGCGTACCGACCCAGAAGACCCAGGAAGGGCAGTCCGTTGTACGAAGGCGTGGTCCAGGACCTGATCGACGAGCTGGGGCGGCTGCCCGGCGTCGGTCCGAAGAGCGCCCAGCGGATCGCCTTCCACATCCTCCAGGCCGAGCCGACGGACGTACGGCGTCTCGCGCAGGCCCTGATGGAGGTCAAGGCGAAGGTCCGCTTCTGCGCGACCTGCGGCAACGTCGCGCAGGAGGAGCTGTGCAACATCTGCCGCGACACCCGCCGCGACCCGGCCGTCATCTGCGTGGTCGAGGAGCCGAAGGACGTCGTGGCGATCGAGCGCACGCGTGAGTTCCGGGGCCGCTACCACGTCCTGGGCGGCGCGATCAGCCCGATCGACGGGGTGGGCCCCGACGACCTGCGCATCAGGGAGCTCCTGGCCCGCCTGGCGGACGGGACGGTCACCGAGCTGATCCTGGCCACGGACCCGAACCTGGAGGGCGAGGCGACGGCGACGTACCTCGCCCGCATGATCAAGCCCATGGGCCTGAAGGTCACCCGCCTGGCCAGCGGCCTCCCGGTGGGTGGGGACCTGGAATACGCGGACGAGGTCACCCTCGGACGCGCCTTCGAGGGGAGACGACTCCTAGATGTCTGACGCCACGCTGCACGCGACCGAGCAGAACCCGGACGATTTCGCGGTCCAGATCGCGGACCAGATCGAGAGCTTCCTGGTCGCCGTCACGGAGGTCGCCAAGGGCGACGAGCCGGAATCGGCCGTGCCCTTCCTCCTTCTGGAGGTCTCCCAACTCCTCCTGGCCGGCGGCCGGCTCGGCGCGCACGAGGACATCGTGCCCGACGAGCGCTACGAACCCGACTCGGGCCCCGAGCCGGACGTCGACGCGCTCCGCGAGAACCTGGCCCGCCTGCTGGACCCGATCGACGTCTACTCCGAGGTCTTCGACCCCTACGAGCCCCGCAAGGCGCCCGTGCCGGCCCGGATCTCCGACGACCTGGCCGACGTCATGGCCGACCTGCGCCACGGCATGTCCCACTACCGCGCGGGCCGCACCAGCGAGGCCCTGTGGTGGTGGCAGTTCTCCTACTTCTCCAACTGGGGCTCCACGGCCTCGGCAACCCTCCGGGCCTTGCAGTCGGTCCTCGCCCACGTCCGCCTGAACCAGCCCCTGGCCGAACTCGACGGCCTGGACACGGACCAGGGCATGGGCGACGACACGCTGGAGATCGAGGCGGGCCGGGTCATGGCCGAGGAGATCGCGGGGCCCCTGGGGCTGCGCCCGGCGAAGTAGCCGGTCAGATCCGAACGGCCGTGCCGGTGACGCCGATTCCGCTGTGCGGGTCCGCCGGCACCGTCACGGTGATCGTGCTCGGTCGTCCCATGTCCACGCCCTGATGGATCGTCAGCGTCGCGGGGGTCGGCACGAGTTCGAGTTCCCTGAGGTAGCCGCCGAACGCCGCCGCCGCCGCTCCCGTCGCCGGGTCCTCCATCACGCCGCCGGGCGGGAACGGGTTGCGGGCGTGGAAGACGGTGGGTGACTCGCGCAGGACCAGGTCGATCGTGGTCCAGTCCCGGCGGGCCATGAGGTCGCCGAGCGCGGCCATGTCGTAGTCCAGGTCCGCCAGCCGGTCCCGGCTCGCGGTGGCGATGACCGGGTGCCAGGCACCGGCGAAGGCCACCCGGGGCGGCAGTTGCGGGTCCAGGTCCTCGGTGGACCAGCCGAGGATCGCCAGCAGTTGCCTGAAGTCGGCCTCTTCGAGGGGGACCGTGCGCGGGGCGACGCTCACCAGGGTCGCCACGAGGGTGCCGTCCGCCGCCCGGTCCGTGGTGACGGTGACCGGGCCGGCCTGGGTGCGCAGGTGGAGCCGGCCGGTGCCGTGCCGCTCCGCGTGGGCCACGGCCGTGGCGATCGTCGCGTGGCCGCAGAACGACACCTCGGCGAGCGGGCTGAAGTACCGGACGTCCAGGGTGCCGTCGCCGGGGTCCACCACGAACGCCGTCTCCGAGTAGCCGACTTCGGCCGCCGTCGCCAGCATCATCGCGTCGTCGGCGCCGCTCGCGTCGAGCACCACCCCGGCCGGGTTGCCGCCCTCGGGATCCGTGCTGAACGCCACGTAGCGCAGTATCTCCATGCCCAGACGGTAGCGCCCGGCCCTCTGCCGCGCCGCCGGATTTGGAGGCTCCTTGTACGTGCCCTGTACGTGGGCTGCACGGCCCCTAACCGGTGAAACGCGAGGCTGGAGTCACTTCCACCGCAGAGAACGCGGAGGCAGGCCGACTCCCTTCGATCTCACTGGAGATGTCATGAACCGTCGCCCCGTCCGCCGGAGCATAGTCGTCGCCGCCACCGCCGGCGCGGTCCTGGCCGCCGGCGCCCTCGCCGTCGGCGCCGGAGCGGCCGGAGCCGACTCCCGGGGCAAGGGCGAGAAGCACGCCAAGCCGGTGACCAAGGCGCAGGTGCTCGGACTCTTCGACCGCTGGAACGCCGCGCTGCAGACCGGTGACCCGAAGAAGGTCGCCGACCTGTACGCCAAGGACGCGGTCCTGCTGCCGACCGTCTCCAACCAGGTGCGTACGGACAGAGCCGCGATCGTCGACTACTTCGAGCGCTTCCTGCGGAACAAGCCGGTCGGCACGAAGGTCGAGTCCGTCGTCAACGTCCTCGACCGCGACACCGTCATCGACACCGGCGTCTACGAGTTCACGCTCACCGACCACGGCACGGGCGAGAAGAGCACCGTCAAGGCCCGCTACACCTACGCCTACGAGAAGCAGCCGAACGGCACGTGGCTCATCGTGAACCACCACTCCTCGAAGATGCCGCAGGGCTGATCCGGTTCAGCCACCGCCCCGGTGGGACGACGCCCGCAGCGTGATCGTCACGCACAGGCCACCACCGGGCGTGTCCGTCAGCGTCACGGTCCCGCCGTCGTCCGTCGCCAGCTGTCTGACGACGGCCAGACCGAGGCCGGAGCCGGACTTCCCGGTCAGGCCCCGGCCGCGCCAGAAGCGGTCGAAGGCGCGGGACTTCTCGGTGTCCGACATGCCGGGCCCCTCGTCCAGGACCGACACCCCCACCACATCGCCCCGGGGCTCCACCCGCACGGTGATCGTCCCGCCGTCGGGCGAGACCTCCAGGGCGTTGGAGAGCACGTTGTCCAGCATCTGGTCCAGATGACCAGGGCCGGACAGCACAGACGGCCGGCCGTCGATACTCCCCCTGAGCGCGACGGTGACTCCGCGCTCGTCGGCGGCCGGCCTCCACACGGCGAGCCGCTCCCGCACGATGTCCATCAGCGGGAGCGGCTCGGCCGCCGTCACCTTCGCCTCGGCCCGGGCCAGCACCAGCAGCCCGCTGACCAGCCGGCTCATCCGGACGACCTCCGCCGTCGCCTGCTCCACGTCCTCCCGTACGAACTCGTCGTCCGTCCCGTCGGCGATGTTGTCCAGGGACAGCCGCAACGCAGTGAGCGGGGTGCGCAGTTGGTGGGAGGCGTCCGCGACGAAGATGCGCTGGGCCGCGATCAGCGTGTCCAGGCGCTCCGCGCCCTGGTTGAGGGTGCGCGCCAGGGTCTGGGTCTCGGGCGGGCCCGTCACGGGGGAGCGGGCGGTCAGATCGCCGTCGCTGAACTTGCTGGCCATGTCGTTGAGCTGGCGCAGCGGCCGGGTGAGGCGCCGGGCCACCCCGACGCCGAGCAGGGCGGCCACCCCGAGCACGAGCACGGCGAGGATCGCCCGGAAGCCCCAGATCTGCCAGAGCCGGCTGGTCATCTCGTCGGTGGAGTACACGATGCGTACGGCGCCGACGATCCGGTCCGTGCCGGCGGCGCGGGCGGGCACCGTGATCACCAGCTCGGGGCCCCAGATGAAGGAGGAGCCCCAGTCGGTCGTGGGCCTGCCGTCCTTCAGCGCCCGGGTCAGTGCCGCGTCCGCCGCCGGGCGCGGCAGGTCCGCCGGGCAACCCGCGGTGCGGGTCACCTGGATCTCGTCGTCGTAGGCCTTGGCCAGTTCCTCCAGGGCCTGGCAGGAGGCGGCCCGGCCGTCGCCCAGCAGCAGGGCCATGGCGTCGGCCTCGCGCATGACGGCCGACCGGGTGTCGTCCCGCAGCTGGTCCGTGAGCGTGAACGCCACCGGCACGGTGAACAGCGCGATGGCGACGGCGACGAGCAGGACGTAGCTGCGGACGAGCTGGCGGATCATGAGGCGGTGCCGTCCCCGTCGGCGTCCTTCGCGATCTCCAGCCGGAAGCCGACCCCGCGCACCGCCTCGATCGTGACCGCCCCCGCGAGCTTGCGCCGCAGCGCCGCCACGTGCACGTCCAGCGTCTTCGTCGGCCCGAACCAGTTCGCGTCCCAGACCGCTTCCATGATCTGCTCGCGCGACATCAGCGCCCCGGGCTCCTCGGTGAGGAAGGCCAGCAGGTCGTACTCCTTGGGCGCGAGGGCGACCTCCTCGCCGTCCAGGCGTACCCGGACCGCCTTGCGGTCGATCGTCAGGCGGGTTCCGTAGCGGTCGGGGCCGGTGTCGGGCGTCCCGGCGGGGGTGCGGGGCCGCGTGCGGCGCATGACCGCCCTTATTCGCGCGATGACCTCACGGACGCCGAACGGCTTGGAGACGTAGTCGTCCGCGCCGAGCTCCAGCCCGACCACCCGGTCCGTCTCGTCGCTGCGGGCGCTGATCACGATGATCGGGACGTCGCCCCGCTCGCGCAGCGCCTTGCAGACGTCCAGCCCGTCGGTGTCGGGCAGGCCGAGGTCCAGCAGGACGACGTCGTACGGGCCCTCGTGATCGAGAGCCGCCCCGCCCGTGGTGACCCACTCGACCTCGAAGCCGTAGCGCCTGAGGCCACGGCGCAGGGACTCGGCGACCGGTTCATCGTCTTCCACCAGGAGTACGCGCACAGCCGAACCCTAGTGCTTGAAAGTTGCGTGACCAGGGCCGTGGCTCGTGCGATTGTGACGCCGGGCACTTTCCCGAGTGGCCGGTGCCCAGATGGGCATGAGCGACTCTGGACGGGCGGCCCGAGATCTCACCATGCGATATCGCGGAGGGGTTTTTCGGACGCTCGTTAGACTGAGCCGACCGCGGTACGAATGCGTATGAGCGGATAGAGACGGATTGAGCGAGGAGCGCACGTGGGCCTTGTCGTGCAGAAGTACGGAGGCTCCTCCGTAGCCGATGCCGAGGGCATCAAGCGCGTCGCCAAGCGAATCGTGGAAGCGAAGCAGAACGGCAACCAGGTGGTTGCCGTGGTTTCCGCGATGGGCGACACGACGGACGAGCTGATCGATCTCGCCGAGCAGGTTTCCCCGATGCCTGCCGGGCGCGAGCTCGACATGCTGCTGACCGCCGGAGAGCGGATCTCCATGGCCCTGCTGGCCATGGCGATCAAAAAGCTGGGCCACGAGGCCCAGTCGTTCACCGGCAGCCAGGCGGGTGTCATCACCGACTCGGTCCACAACAAGGCCCGGATCATCGACGTCACGCCGGGCCGGATCAAGACCTCGGTGGACGAGGGCAACATCGCGATCGTGGCCGGTTTCCAGGGCGTCTCCCAGGACACCAAGGACATCACCACGCTCGGCCGCGGCGGCTCCGACACCACGGCGGTGGCTCTCGCCGCCGCCCTCGACGCCGACGTCTGTGAGATCTACACCGACGTCGACGGCGTGTTCACCGCCGACCCGCGCGTGGTGAAGAAGGCCCGGAAGATCGACTGGATCTCCTTCGAGGACATGCTCGAACTGGCGGCGTCCGGGTCGAAGGTGCTGCTCCACCGCTGTGTGGAGTACGCCCGCCGGTACAACATCCCGATCCACGTCCGGTCCAGCTTCAGCGGACTTCAGGGCACATGGGTCAGCAGCGAGCCGATTACGCAAGGGGACAAGCAGGTGGAGCAGGCTCTCATCTCCGGTGTCGCGCACGACACCTCCGAGGCCAAGGTCACGGTCGTCGGCGTGCCGGACAAGCCGGGCGAGGCGGCCTCGATCTTCCGCACGATCGCCGACGCCGAGATCAACATCGACATGGTCGTGCAGAACGTGTCCGCGGCCTCCACGGGCCTGACGGACATCTCCTTCACGCTGCCGAAGACCGAGGGCCGCAAGGCCATCGACGCGCTCGAGAAGAACAAGTCCGGCATCGGCTTCGACTCGCTGCGCTACGACGACCAGATCGGCAAGATCTCCCTCGTCGGCGCCGGCATGAAGACCAACCCGGGCGTCACGGCCGACTTCTTCACGGCCCTGTCCGACGCCGGCGTGAACATCGAACTGATCTCGACCTCCGAGATCCGCATCTCGGTCGTCACCCGCGCCGACGACGTCCCCGAGGCCGTCCGCGCCGTGCACTCCGCGTTCGGGCTCGACTCCGACAGCGACGAGGCCGTCGTCTACGGAGGCACCGGCCGCTGATGGCCGATCTCCGACAGGACGCCCGGACCGTACGGTCCGGGCGTCCGACGCTTGCCGTGGTGGGGGCGACCGGAGCCGTCGGCACGGTCATGCTCCGGATCCTGTCCCAGCGGGCCGACATCTGGGGCGAGATCAGGCTCATCGCCTCCCCGCGCTCCGCCGGCCGCAAACTGACCGTGCGCGGCGAGGAGACCGAGGTCGTGGCCCTCAGCGAGGAGGCCTTCGACGGGGTCGACGTCGCCATGTTCGACGTCCCCGACGAGGTCGCCGAGCGATGGGCACCGCTCGCCGTCGCCAAGGGCGCGGTGGTGGTCGACAACTCCGGCACGTTCCGGATGGACCCGGACGTGCCGCTCGTCGTGCCCGAGGTCAACCCGCACGCCGTGCGGATGCGGCCCCGCGGGATCATCGCCAACCCCAGCTGCACGACCCTCTCCATGATCGTCGCCCTGGGCGCGCTGCACGCCGAGTTCGGGCTGCGCGAGCTGGTCGCCTCCTCGTACCAGGCAGTCAGCGGCGCCGGGCGCGCCGGCGTGGAGACCCTGCGCCGGCAGCTGTCCCTGGTCGCCGGCACGGAACTGGGCACCCACCCCGGCGACGTGCGCCGGGCCGTCGGGGACCACACCGGGCCGTTCCCGGAGCCGGTCGCGCTGAACGTCGTGCCGTGGGCGGGCACGGCGCAGGAGGACGGCTGGTCCTCGGAGGAGCTGAAGGTGCGGGACGAGTCCCGCAAGATCCTCGGCCTGCCGAAGCTCCCCGTGGCCGTCACCTGTGTCCGGGTGCCGGTGATCACCACCCACTCCCTGACCGTGCACGCCCGCTTCGAGGGTGAGGTCACCGTCGACAAGGCCCGCGAGATCCTCGCCACGGCGCCCGGGGTCGTGCTGTTCGACAACCCGGCCGCGGGGGAGTTCCCGACCCCCGCCGACGTGGTCGGCACCGACCCGACCTGGGTCGGGCGGGTCCGGCGGGCACTGGACGACCCCACGGCGCTCGAACTGTTCGTGTGCGGGGACAACCTGCGCAAGGGTTCCGCGCTCAACACGGCGCAGATCGCCGAGGTGGTCGCGGCCGAGCTGTCCTGACGAGGCCGAGCCGGCCCGACGCGTCGGATGCGCCCTGGCCAGGCCGGGTGGTGTCCTGACGAGGCCGAGCGATCCTGACCGGGTGGCCGCCCGGGTTTCGTGAAGTTTCGCGGCGCGGAATTCCCCGGCCGATTGTCAGAGACGGTTTGTAGGATCTGTGGACGACATGTGAGCCGGTCCATGGTCCGGACCACTTGTTCGTGGCGCTTCGGCATCAGAGGATTTATCTCCCCGTCCTCCGCAACCGTGCGGAGGGCGGGGAGCGTCTTTGCGGTCGCCCTTCGGCCGTGGGAGCGCTTCATCAGGCGTGGGGACGCCTGGAACCGGGCGTGGGGACGTCCGTTCACATCTGGACATAGGGGAAGAGCGGGACGCATGAGGGCATTTGATGCACCATCGGTTGTGCTGCCTGACGCGGGTAGACCGTCGACGGCGACGGTCGGCGTGAAAGTGACGCCCGGCACGTACAACCCTCACGGGGGTCAGCGTGTCAAACAAGCGTGGCAGAGGTACTCGACTTCAGCGCGGCACGCGGCACGGTCCTTCGACCGCCCCGTCCGGCGGCTCTACGACCCCGCATGGCCGGTACGCCCGGTGGCATGCCGGTGATCGCGCCCGTGCCCGCAGCGCGGCCGGCCCGCATCCCCAGTCAGCGCGAAGGCGCGGAGGACGGCCTCGCGGCCGGCACCACCGTCGACCACCTCACCGAGACCTACCGGGCGCACTACCGCTCGCTGCTGGGTCTCGCCGCGCTCCTCCTCGACGACACCGCCTCCTGCGAGGACGTCGTCCAGGAGGCGTTCATCCGTGTCCACTCCGCCCGCAAGCGGGTGCGCGACCCCGAGAAGACCCTGGCGTACCTGCGCCAGACCGTCGTCAACCTCTCGCGCTCCGCGCTGCGCCGCCGCATACTCGGCCTGAAGCTGCTGTCGAAGCCCATGCCCGACATGGCCAGCGCCGAGGAAGGTGCCTACGACCAGCTGGAGCGCGACTCCCTCATCAAGGCGATGAAGGGGCTGCAGCGCCGCCAGCGCGAGGTGCTGGTGCTGCGCTACTTCGCGGACATGACCGAGGCACAGGTCGCCGAGACACTCGGCATATCGCTGGGCTCGGTCAAGGCCTACGGCTCGCGCGGTATCGCGGCGCTCCGGATCGCCATGGAGGCGCCGGCATGAGTGACGGCAACCGCGCGGGCGGCAACGGGCGCGACCGCCCCGAGCCCGCCGAGCGCCTCGACGAGCGACAGGCGCCGACCAGGCTCCACGGGCAAGATCCGAAGCAATCGCACGCTGGGAACGGAACTGTGAACCACGGCCCCGACGACCAGAGCCCCGACGGGTTCGGCTCGGACGAGCTGGACCTGCGCAGGATGCTGCACCAGGTGGTGCAGGAGGTGGAACCGCGCGACGGCACCCTGGACTACCTCCGCAAGGCGGTACCGCAGCGGCGGACCCGCAAGCGGCAGGCCGTCGTCGGTATGGCCGCCGCCGCGCTCTTCATCGGCACCGCCATCCCCGCCCTGGTGCACGTCTCCAACGCCACCGGCTCCGACGCCAACCCGTCCGTCGCCGGACACGCCTCCGAGACCCAGGGCGGCGCGAGCCAGGGCAAGGGCCCGGACGGCGGCGAGAGCACCGCGGGCGGCTCCTCCGGCAAGGCCGAGGGCAAGGACAAGGGCGACAAGAAGGACAAGGGCAAGGGCAAGGGGTCCGGCGCCTCCACGGGCGCGTCCCAGGGCGCCGGCCCCTCCTCCACCACCGCCGCCGGCATCCCGGCGTGCACCCCGGCCCAGCTCGGCCCCGCCTCCGGTAGTAGCAACGCCCCCGACTCCACGGGTGCGGTCTCCGGCTCCTTCCGTGTCACCAACGTCTCCGGCGCGGCCTGCACGGTCACCGGCCCCGGCTCGGTAGCCGCGCTGCCGCAGGGCGCCGCCGACATGAGCAAGGTCGGCTCGGCCCGGCACGCCGCGGGCGACGCGGCGGCCGGACTGCTGCCCGACCCCTCCCTGGAGGCCGCCCAACTGGTCCTCCAGCCGGGCATCGGCTACGACGTGAAGTTCGCCTGGGTCCCCTCCGAGACCTGCCCCACCCCCGGCGGCAGCGTCGGCGGCCCCGACCCCACCCCCGACCCCACCCCGTCGGACGACCCGGCGGCCACGGGCGGCACCTCCACCGGCGGCGACACCGGCACGGCCCCCCAGCTCGTCAGGGAGGACGGCACGGTCGACGGCAGCGTGGCAGTGACGTACACCCCGGTCACGGGCTCGGGCGCGACGTCGGTGACGGTGTCCAACGCGTGCGCGGGGACGGTGTTCTGGACGGGCGTGCTGGCGGGAGCGTAACGCCCTGAGCTGCGGGCATGCGTGCCGCTGGGGGCGGCGTCCGTCCCAAGGAGAGCGGCACCCCGCTACGCCGGGCTGCGCACCCATCCGGGCCGGCCTGAGCACTCACCTGGACCGGGCTGCGCACCCGCCGGGCCGGCCTGAGCACCCACCCGGACCGGGCTGAGACGTCGCTCACTTCACGTCGGACCCACGGGCCACTGCCGCCCGGACGCCGCTCACTTCACCACGGCGTCCACGGCGACGGGCTCCTCGTCCGCCACCAGCCCCAGCTCCGCGTCGCGTACGGACTCGGCCTCGCGCCGCAGCAGCCGGAACCACATGAAGATCACGAACCCCACGAAGGCGAACCACTCGGCGGTGTAACCCAGGTTCTGGAAGGCCTTCAGGTCCAGCCCCGAGTCCGGCGGCGCGGCGGCCGGCACGGCCTGCATGCCCGAGTCGCCCTTCGCCAGCGTGATCCACGCGTCGTACACGTCGTACGGCACCAGGTTCACCAACGACGCCGCGCTGATCGCCGCGGTCTGCCCGGCCGGCAGCCCGCCCTGCGCGCTGACGCCGTTGTCCCCGGGCGTCTCCGACGCCTGGAGCGCACCGGTGACCGTGACCTCACCGGCCGGGGGAGCGGGAATCTTCGCCGCGTCGGCGGAACCGGGCAGCCATCCCCGCACCACCGGCAGCGCCTCACCCGAGCCGGTCCGCAGCAGCGTCAGCACGTAGAAGCCCTGCCTGCCGTCGAGCTCCCGCCCGGGCACCAGCAGCTGCTTGCCGTACGTCCCGCTCGCGGTGACCAGCTTCCCCGACGTCGCCTTGTCCACCGGCAGCATGTCCCTCAGCGGCCGGGGCGCCTCGTGCCGGGCCTCGGACACCTGCTCGGTCGCGGTCCGGTGATCCTGCACACGGTCCTCGAACCGGCTCAGCTGCCAGGACCCCATGAAGATGCAGAAGGGGATGGACAACAGCACGAAGACGTTGATCCCCCACCATCGGGGCGTCAGCAGAAACCGGTACACACCCCCACGGTACGGGGCTGTCGGACAGCCCCGGCCCGCGGGGGTCGGCAACGGAGCGGGCCCGACGGCCGGTTCCGGACGGTGGGAACGCCGCGTACGGTCAGTCCTTGCGGGCCCGGATCGAGTACATCAACGGAATCCGCGGCCGGCCCTGCGGAAAGCGGAAGTAGCCGTCCCGCCGCTCGAAGCTCCCGAACCGCCGGAACAGCGACACGTCGTGCTCGTGCAGGAACTCGATCCGCAGCCCGGCCGCCGCGAGTGCCGAGACGACCTCGCCCACCGGATGCTGCCACTCGACCCGCCGGCTGTGCGTGAACGCGGCGCCCTCGGCCGCGTACGACCCCGCGCTCTCTTCGACCCAGGCGTCCCGGGCGAAGTAGTCGTGCGTGATCCGCGAGCCGGTCTCGTCGTCGAGGACGTCGGTGAGCGGGTGGAACTCGGAGAGGTAGAAGAACCCGCCCGGGGCCACGAGCGCCGCGACGGTCTCCGCCCAGCGCCCGATGTCGGGCAGCCAGCACAGCGCGCCGACGCCCGTGTACACGATGTCGTACGACGGGTCCGGGACCGCGGCCGCCGCGTCGTACACGTCCGCCGCGACGAACGCCGCCCGGTCCGGGCCGAGGCCGAGGTCGCGGGCGAGCCCGCGGGCCAGGTCGACGGCGGGTTCGGAGAAGTCGAGACCGACGACACGGGCGGCGCCGTGCCGGGCCCAGGACAGCGTGTCGAGGCCGATGTGGCACTGCAGATGCAGCAGAGAGCGATTGCCGACATCACCCACCTCGGCGAGCTCGAAGTCCCGCAGGGGGTCCTCACCGGCCCGGAAGGCGTCCAGATCGTAGAAATCACCGGCCACGTGCAGCGGCACCCGCTCGTCCCAGTGGGCGCGGTTGGCCTCGTTCCAGTCGGCCGGGGTGGGGGAGTACAAGGGTGCGACTCCTGACCTGCTCGGAGGGGGGACCGGTGGAGGTTATCCACAGGCTGGGGACCTCGCCAGCGAATTGTCGGCCGGGGCGGGCAGTATGGGGCCATGACTGAGAGCAACGGGTCCGACGCGCGGGATCAGCGGGACCAGCACGAGCAAGCGGTACAGGCGGGACGGCAGGAGCGGATGCCGGACTGGGAGAAGCGCTTTCGGGCGCCCCGGGTGTCCCTGCCCGACTGGGCGGAGGACGCGCCGGACCACTCCCTGTTCGTCTCGAACGCGACCGGGACGTACGAGCTGTACGCCTGGGACCGGTCGACGGGCGAGCAGCGCCAGGTGACGGACCGGCCGAACGGCACGACGGACGGCGTGCTGTCCCCGGACGGCGCGTGGATCTGGTGGTTCGACGACAAGGACGGCGACGAGTTCGGCGTGTGGCGCCGCCAGCCCTTCACGGGCGGCGCGGACGAACCGGCCGCCCCGGGCCTGGACGCCTCCTACCCTGCGGGCCTCGCTCTCGGCCGTGACGGGCGTACGGCGGTCGTGGGCCGTTCCACGGACGAGGACGGCACGACCATCCATCTCGTGCGCACCGGCGAGGACCCGGTGGAGATCTACCGGCACCGCGAGTCGGCCGGCGTCGGCGACCTCTCCCACGACGGCTCGCTCATCGCCCTCGAGCACACCGAGCACGGCGACGCGATGCACTCGGCGCTGCGCGTCCTGCGCCCCGACGGCACGGCGGTCGCCGACCTCGACGACACCGAGGGCGGCACCCGCGAGCTGGGCCTGGAGGTCCTCGGCTTCGCCCCCGTCGACGGCGACACGCGCCTGCTCATCGGCCACCAGCGCCGCGGCCGCTGGGAGCCCCTGGTGTGGGACGTGGCCACCGGCGAGGAGACGGACCTGGCGCTGGAGCTGCCGGGCGACGTCAGTGCCGAGTGGTACCCGGACGGCAGCGGCCTGCTCATCGCGCACAGCTTCGAGGCCCGCAGCGAGCTGTTCCGCTACGACCTGGCCGGCCGCACCCTGTCGGAGATCCCGACCCCGAAGGGCACGGTGTCCGGTGCGACGGCCCGGCCCGACGGCAGCGTGGAGTTCCTGTGGTCCTCGTCGGCCGAGCCGTCGGCGGTGCGCTCCACGACGGGCGGTGTCGTGCTCGACCCGCCCGGCATGAAGTCACCCGGCTCGGTGCCGGTGGAGGACGTGTGGGTGGAGGGCCCGGGAGGCCGCATCCACGCCCTCGTACAGAAGCCGCAGGGCGTGACCGGCCCGCTCCCCACGGTCTTCGACATCCACGGCGGCCCTACCTGGCACGACAGCGACTCCTTCGCGGCGGGCCCGGCGGCCTGGGTCGACCACGGCTACGCGGTGATCCGTGTCAACTACCGCGGTTCCACGGGCTACGGCCGTGCCTGGACGGACGCCCTGAAGAACCGTGTCGGTCTCATCGAGCTGGAGGACATCGCCGCGGTCCGCGAGTGGGCCGTCACCTCCGGTCTCGCCGACCCCGACCGCCTGATCCTCACCGGCGGCTCCTGGGGCGGCTACCTCACCCTGCTCGGCCTCGGCGTCCAGCCCGACGCGTGGACGCTGGGCATCGCGGCGGTGCCCGTCGCCGACTACGTCACGGCGTACCACGACGAGATGGAAGCGCTGAAGGCGATGGACCGCACGCTCCTCGGCGGCACCCCCGAGGAGGTCCCCGACCGCTTCGAGGCGTCTTCCCCCCTCACCTACGTCGACCAGGTCAAGGCTCCGGTCTACATCTCGGCCGGTGTCAACGACCCCCGCTGCCCGATCCGCCAGATCGAGAACTACGTCGAGCGCCTGGAGAAGAGAGGCGCGGTGCACGAGGTGTACCGGTACGACGCCGGTCACGGCTCCCTGGTGGTGGACGAACGGATCAAGCAGGTCCGGTTGGAGCTGGAGTTCGCGGAGAGGCATCTGAGCCGACGTCCGTGAACCACGGGCATGCGTGCCGCCTGGGGCGGCACGGGTGGGCGCGAGCGGCACCCCGCTGCGCCGGGTCGCGCCACGCCCCGGCCTGAGCGCACCGCCGAGCATGTGGTGACGCCGGGCGGCGAAAGGCCCGTTCGGCGTCATCGAGTGCACGGCCGAGCATCTGGTGACGCCGGGCGGTGAAAGGCCCGTTCGGCGTCACCGAGTGCACCGCCGAGCATGTCGTGACGCCGGGCGGCGCAGGACCCGCTCGGCGTCTACGCCCCCGCCCGATCCCGCCTCCTGCGCCCCAGCAACTCCGCCAACCCCCGCCGCGTCGCCGCCAGCACCACCCGGTCTCCCGCCCCCAGCACATACGTAGGAGGCAGATCCCACACCAGCCCCGAGGCCGGCGCGCTGTCCTCTTCCCCGCTCTCCCCCTCACTCCGCCGCCGCCCAGGAGGTGACGTATTGAGCGCCAGCACCCGCCACGCCCCGGCACGGAACGCCTCCCCGACCGTCCGCCCCTCCAGCTGCGGATGCCCGGCCACATCCACCTCCGCGAACAGCAGCACCCGCCGCTCCACCGGGATCGCCCCCAGGATCTGCCGCCCCATCATCGCCCCGGCGAACGCGGGCGCGGCCAGATGCGACACACTCCGGCTGCGCGTGAGGGCGAACGGGTGCGCGGCCCGCAGCGTGCGGTACACGGCCGTCGCGAAGTCGTCGTCGTACAGCCGCAGCACGACCCGCAGATCGGGCCGTACGGACCGGGCGTACAGCGAGGCCTCCAGATTCGTCGTGTCCGCGCTGGTCAGCGCCAGCAGCGCATGGGCGCGGTGGATCTTCGCGGCCTCCAGGACCCCTTCCTGGGTGACGTCCCCGAGCACCACCGGCACCCGCAGCCGCCGCGCCGTGGCCATCCCGCGCGCGTCCGGATCGGACTCCACGCACACCACGGGAATGTGCAGCTCCCGCAGCCGCGTCAGCACCCGAGTCCCGATCTTGCCGAGCCCGAGCAGCACCACATGACCGCCGAGTCCGCGCGGCGGCTTCCGCAGCGCGGACGCGCTGCGGAACGTACCGAGTGCCTCCAGCACCGCGGCCAGCAGCACCGGCAGCAGCAGCAACCCCACCAGCCCGGACAGCAGTTGCAGCACCTGACGCGCGGTCGACTCGTGGAAGGCGGGATCGTTGATGCCGAAGAGATCGAGCAGCGTCACGTACGTGGCGTACAGCGGATTCTCGCCGGTCACGATCATCAAGCCCACGGCGAGCGCCAGCACACAGGCCACCAGCCCGGCCAGCGACCACCGCAGCCGCCGCGAGAACAGCGAGGCGAACGGCGGCACACCTCCCCGCCCGGCGGGCAGGGACGGCCCGGAGTACGACACCTGCTCCAGGACGACGGTCCCGCGCCCCGTCGCCGAAGCCACCGCCGCCTCGTCCGGCAGCAGATGCGGCCCGTGCTCCCCGCTGCCCTCGGAACCGTCCGCACCGGCCGGGTCGTTGCTCGTCGCGGACAGCAGCGCCAGGGTGCACAGCCCCGGGTCGGCCACCTCGCCCGGCAGCGGCGGCTGCCGTTCCACCGCGCGCAGCACGAGCCCTTCCGTCTGGACGACCTTGCTGGTGCCCACGAGGGCGGTGGCGGCCAGCGCGGGCGCGGCCGTGTCGGCGTCGGACAACACCGTCGTCGACGCGTCGAGGCCCGCTCCCTGCCCGTCCCCGGCGGCCACGGCCGCGGTCTGGTCCAGCAGTTCCTCGATGTGCTGCCCCAACCGCCGGTTGTAGAGCCGCAGTACGAGGCGGATGCGGGGGTTGAGCCGGCGGGCGGTGAGGGCGGCCCGGATGTTGGTCTCGTCGTCGTCGTAGACGAGCGCCAGGGCCGCCGCCCGGTCGGCGCCCACCTCCGTGAGGACGGCCTCGGTGATCTCCGGAGCCTCCACGACCTGCTCGTTCGAGGCCGGTTCACCGCTCGTGCCGGTCCGGTTGACGGCCGCGTTCACGACCCGGTCGAGCAGTGCCGCCGAGGCGGCCCGGGCCCGTCCGACCACGGGCTGGCGCACCCGTCTCCCGGAGGGCGGCACGACGAGCGTGACCTGCTCGGCGTAGACACCTCGGAGTTCGGCGGCCAGCCGGTGCGCGAGCCCGTCGTCACCGCACACGATCATGTGCGTGGCCGGATCACTCGGCTGGCCTTGGTTCGGAACGCTCCCCACGAGGAGAAGACTGCCTCACCGGGACGGCCGGTTCCAGAAGGGGACGGTGGGGCGTGAACGCCCGGCCGTCGCCGTCCGTACGCAAGGGGAGGGAATGGGGCAATGCCCTCGCGCACCACCGGAGGTACCGGGCCCGTGGCCATCACGAAGACCGCCCCGCAGGACGGCGCCGATCCTGGGGAAGCCGAGCGCGGGGATACCGAGCCTGCGGACACCGCGCCGGTCGGCGGCACGGAAGAGGAGGCACGGCACCTCAACTCCCCCCTCCTCCTGACCCTTTTGCTGCTGACGGCGGTGATGTTCCAGGACCCGCTCCGCGGGGCCCTGGCCGCACCGGTGATGCAGAGCTGGATGACGGTGTTCGTCGCGGTCATGGTCCAGGCGCTGCCGTTCCTGGTGCTCGGCGTGCTGCTGTCGGCGGCGATCGCGGTGTTCGTGCCGCCGTCGTTCTTCGCCCGGGCCCTGCCGAAGCACCCGGCCCTGGCGGTCCCGGTCGCGGGCGCGGCGGGCGCGGTACTGCCCGGCTGCGAGTGCGCGTCCGTGCCGGTGGCCGGCGCCCTGGTCCGCCGCGGCGTCACACCGGCGGCGGCCCTGGCCTTCCTCCTCTCGGCGCCCGCCATCAACCCCATCGTGCTGACGGCGACGGCCGTGGCGTTCCCCGGCAACCCCGAGATGGTCCTGGCCCGTTTCGTCGCCAGCCTGCTGGTGGCCTGCTCGATGGGCTGGCTCTGGCACCGCGTCGGCCGCACGGACTGGCTGCGTCCCCCGGCCCGCGCGTCGTACGAGGGACAGAGCAAGGGTGCGGCCTTCTGGGGCTCGGTCCGCCACGACGTGACGCACGCGGGCGGCTTCCTGGTGGTCGGCGCGATGGCCGCGGCGACCCTGAAGGCGGTGGTCCCGGCGGACTGGCTGGGCGTCGCGGCCGGCCATCCCGTGCTGTCGGTCCTGTTCCTCGCGGCCCTGGCCGTGCTGCTCTCCATCTGCTCGGAGGCGGACGCGTTCGTGGCGGCGTCCCTGACCCAGTTCTCGCTGACGGCCCGTCTGACGTTCCTGGTCGTCGGCCCGATGATCGACCTGAAGCTCTTCGCGATGCAGGCGGGCACCTTCGGCCGCGCCTTCGCCCTGCGCTTCGCCCCCGCGACCTTCGCCCTGGCCGTCGTCGTATCGGCCCTGACCGGAACGGTCCTGCTGTGAACCGCCTGGCCCAGACGGCCCTCCTCTTCCTGCTCGGCGCGACCCTCCTGCACGCCGGCACCACCGACCTCTACCTGCGCTACGTCAAGGAGGGCCTGCGCCCCCTGGTCCTCCTGGCGGGCGCGGTCCTGATCGTCACGGCGGCGGCAACCCTCTGGTACGACCGCCGCGGCGCCTCCACCCACGACCGGGGCGCCCCCGCCCATGACCCGGGCGCTGCCACCCACGACCACCACCGCGAGCCCCGCATCTCCTGGCTCCTCACGCTCCCGGTCCTCGCCCTGATCCTGGTCGCCCCGCCGGCCCTGGGCTCCTACAGCGCGGCCCACACCGGCACGGCCCTGACCAAGCCCTTCGGCTTCCCGGCCCTCCCCGCCGGCGACGCCCCCCTCCACCTCGCCGTGGCCGACTACGCCGGCCGCGCGATCTACGACGACGGCCGCGCCCTCCGCGACCGCGAGCTGAAGATCACCGGTTTCGTCACCCTGGACCGCAAGGGCGCCCCCTACCTGGTCCGCATGGGCCTCAACTGTTGCGCGGCGGACGCCCAGCCGGTCAAGATCGCCCTGGCGGGCAACGTCCCTCCCGTCCTGCGCCCGGACACCTGGCTGGAGATCACCGGCACCTACACACCCCGCCGTACGAAGGACCCGGTCAACGACGGCCCGATCCCCTACCTGGAGGTGACGACCGCGAGACCGGTCCCCACCCCGCACGACCCTTACGACGAGACGTGGAACACCTGAACTGCGGTATGACACGGCCTCGTTGGGGTACCCGCAAGGAACCGCTGATCAGCGAGGGGCACCCATGACCACACTCCGAGGCGGCCACACCGCGGACTTCGACCGGCCGCTGCTGCCCGAGGCGATCCGCGAGGAACTGGCGAAGGCCGACCACCGGGCCAACCTGACCCTGGCCACCCTGGGCGCCACCCTGGCCGCCCTCCTCACCGCGATCACCGCAGGCGTCCTCACCCCCACCCAGTACGCCACGATCCCCCAGCTCCTCCTCTGGACGGGCTGCGCGGCCTGCGCCCCGTCCCTGGTCCTGCTGAGCCTGGCGAGCAGACCCGACCCGGCCACGACGGCCGCCACCCCGACCCAGCTCCTGAGCCGCACCACCTGCACCAAGCGCCGTCGCATACGCCATGCGATGGTGTGGGGCGGGGCCTTCCTCACCCTGACCCTCGCGGGGACGCTGGCGGGAATCCTCTCCTAGGCCCGCCCTCCGCCTCTCGGTCGGCCATCGCGTCGGCGCGGGCCGATTCGGCAACCCGTACACGCGGTCGGCGAAGACACCGCCTGATCAACTGTGATGAGTGATACGGCTACGGCGCGGCGGGAAGCGGCCGCGGCCCCCGTCGCGGTGGTCCCGCCGTTCGCCGACGGTCGGCCGTTGACACCGCGGAGGCGCCGCCCTCGTACTCCCGTGCCTCGTCCGGGCCCAGTGGCTACTCGGCCGCGACGCCGTGCCGGGACTCCTCCGCGGCGATGAGCGCACTCGCGGTCAGCGGCGGGCCGTCGTGGCCGGAAGCGGCAGCCATCAGCCGGGCCGCCGACTCCGCCCCGGTCTCGGGCGGGACGACCAGGAGATCCCAGCGGCTGGTGCCGTAGGAGAGCAGCAGCAGCTTGTGCGGGTCGATCTCCCTGGTGAACCAGCCGACCTTGACGATGTGGCCGTCCACGGGAACCTTGCCGGGGATGACCGGCCAGTGCGTCGGGTTCACGGCGATGCGGGTGATGCGGCCCCACAAGGGGTCCAACACGTCGGTGAGTGACGGCAGTTCGCGCAGCAGATCCCGGGAGCGAGGCCACCAGGCACCGTCCAGGAGTCCGCAGGAGGCGCCGTCGGTCTTCAGGGCGAGACGCGCGGCCGGGGCTGCGACGGGCTCGTGGTGCGGCAGGGTTGGGTACAAGGTCGCCGACATGATGCGGACCCGTCTCCGGGCCGCCTGGGGCGGCCCGGGTTTCATCCTTCGCCGAGAACGACCCGGCGTGGAAGCCGGTGTGCGGAATGCTCTCGGTGCTGTCCACACTACTCCGCGTTGTGCCGCGGCAGGGAGTATGCGGCCGCCTAGAGCTGGAGCAGCCGCTGGGTGATCTCCCGGTACTGCCTCAGCGCGTGCCGGAGTTCGTCGGACTGTGTACCGGGGCTCTGGTCCTCCCATCCGGCGCGCAGGAGACGCCGCCGCTCCGCGAGGGCGTTCACGAGCTGGGCGGTGGCTTCGTCGTAGGCGCTCTCGGCCTCTTCCAGCGCCTCGCGTGGAGTGTCGGCGAAGGTGTTGAGGGCGTGCCGGAGGCGCTGGAGGATCGTGTCCCTTTCGGCCGACGGGAGCAGCGGCTCCGGGCCCGGGGTGCGGCGTTCGGCGGAGCCCCCGGTGGGGCCCGCGGGCTGCTGGGCGCGTGTCTGGTCGTACATCATCGGTTGCCGCTTCCGTTCCGCCCGAAGGCGCTCTTGGTCTTCTCGACGGCCTGCTTCAGGCTTCGGAGACCCGGTCGATCCTGCCTCGGCGTTGCAGTCGCTTGTCGCGGGCGACCCTGTTGTCCGGTAGTGGCATGGCTTGCGCCGTACCGCCAGTCAACGTCCGGCGACAGTCGGTGTCAACGAGGTGGCCACGCGATCCGGCCCGTGATCCAGACCGGCGCGGTGGTCATGGACGGCATCTGAATGAGGGGTCCGAAGCGGTAGTCACGCTGCGGATGGCGTTTTACCTGTTCAGAGCGTCTGGTGGGCGGTCCGTACTCGGTCAGCGGGCGCTGCAGATCCTCCTCCACCGCGCCGTACCGCAGTTCACCGTCGGCATCCTGCTGGAACCGGCCGAGCGCGTACAGGAACAACAGCGGCTTGTGCGGAGCGCGGCTCCCACTTCTACTCCACTGCCTCAGCTTTGCGGTGCGCTCCAGCCAGTCCATGACCGGCGATCGTAGTCGTGCCTTGTCGACAGCGACCCGCGCAAGGTCTGCAGGTCGCATCCGACAAGCCGAAGTTGAGTGCGGGAACGTCACACTCCACGATTGCGGCCGAAAGCAGCGTCTGTGGTGGGCCACCTCAGTAACCCACACGATGAGCCGACTGGGAGACGCGTTTCACATGATCTACCGTGGGCGGCAAGTGGCGCTGTGAGTGCGGAAGTTCGGTGACCAACGACCGAAACGGGGGCTGTGGTGCGGACCGGGTTTGTCGACCGCGTGGAGCACATGGACGAGCTGCGCTCGTTGCTGGCAGACGTGACCGAAGGGCGCGGTGGCCGGGCGATGGTGGTCGACAGCGTCTCGGGTATGGGGAAGTCTGCATTGCTGCAGGCGTTTGAGTCGGAGACCGCCGCCTCTCACGGGCCGGGCCTCTGTCGTGTCGTATCCGTGCGGTGTCAGCCGTCGATCGGGTCGGCTCTGCACTACGGAACGATTGTCGAACTGCTCCTTCAGTTGGCCCGGGATCAGGAGGTCAAGCAGCCCGGAGTCTTCCGTCGGCTGCTGAGCTTCACCGGTCAGGGCGTTGTCCGCTCTGCTCCTGAGGTGCTGTCCGCGATCGTGCCCGGCCTGGGCGCCCTGTTCACCCTGGGCAAGGAAGTGGCGGAGACGTCCCTCGCTTCTGGATCGATGCCGTTCGACAGCCTGCTGCCTTTCCAGCAGGGAGCAGCGGCACAGATCGTGGACGCTCTGCTGGATCTCGTTCGGCAGGGTCCGCCCACCGTCGTGCTCATCGACGACATCCAACACGGCGATCCGAGCAGCTTGCTGGTCCTCGACCGATTGCTGCGGCGGCTGCCCGGCGAGCCGCTCGGCCTGGTACTCAGCCACACCACGGACGGGGCCTACGTCGATGGCCCGGAATCCATGGTCGAAGATCTGCTGCACGACTGGGCGAAGGACGGACTCCTGCGACGGCGGGTGCTGGGCGGCCTGCCACACGACGCGGTCGCCGAGTTGGTGCGCTACCGGCGCCCGGACGCCCCACCGACATTGTCGGAGCAGCTGAGTCGGCTGACCGCCGGCCACGCCGTCTTCGTCACCCTCTGCCTGGAGGAGTGGCGTCCGGACACCGGCCCCACAGTCGAACTGCCCAGCAGTCTCTCGCGCGTGGTGGAAGAACGACTCCGGCTGCTCACCGAGCTGGATCGCGAACTGCTCATGATCGGGGCGACCCACGGCGAGACGTTCCTGTCACGCACGGTTGCCGAGGTCAAGGGAGCACCCCACGACGAGGTGATGGAGCGGCTGCGGCTCATCGCCGCCCAGCACCGGTTCATCCTGCCGACACAGCCTCCCGGGTGGGCGCGACTGGACGCCTCCGACTGTTATCGATTCGAACACAGCGCTCTGTGGGGCGTGGTGTACGACCAGCAGACCCCTCAGCAGATGCGGTCTCGGCACGCCCGCATCGCGGCGGCGCTCACGACCGGCCCGCTGGACGGGATGCCACTGGAACGTCGGCTGGAGATCGCCCGCCATCTCCGCAACGGCGGTACCGAATGCCTGCTCGTCTCGGCCGAGGTGCACTACGGGCTGGCCCGGGACGCCGCGATGGAGGGGCTGTCCTTCGCCGAGGCGGAGCGGCACTGCGAAGAAGTCATCAAGGCGGTCCGGGACCTGCCGCAGCAGGAGGAGAGCCGGGACCAGTGGCTCGTCCAGGCCGTGGAACTGCTGCTGTCCCTGACAGAGGTGCGCTGGCGCGGCCAGCACCAGTCGGCCGGCGGGCCGGACATCGACGCCCTGGCCGCCGAGGCCGAAGCCGCGGCGAGGCGCTGCTGCAGCCCTGAGTTGGCGATCCGTACGACGCTCCTGCGCGGCAAGACCCTGCTTGCTACCCAGGGTCTGGTGCCGTCCCTGGACAAGCTTCGCGCGGCCGTGGAACTGGCTGAGCAGCACGGCGATCCGGTACCGCTCTTCGTCGCCCGCGTCGAATACGGGCGGCAGGTGTCAAAGCGACGGCTGGCCGACGGTCTGGCTCAGCTGCAGGAGGCCGAGCGCATGTATGCCTCCGACCCACGACTCGGCGGCACCACTGATCCGGTGCTCCAGCACGCTCGCAACCTGGGAGAGATGCAACTCGGCATCACCCTCTACGACAGCGGACACCTCAGCGAGGCCCAGGCCCGGCTGAGCCGCTGCGTCCAACGGCTGCGCGACGAGCCGCTGAAGGCGGAGCTGCCCATAGCGCTCAACTACCTGGCGCAGGTGCATATGGGCCTCGGCGCGTACGAGGATGCCGAGGAGGTCCTGGGCGAAGCCCTCGCCTTCGAAGCCGACCGCGGAGGCGACAGCGGCTGGCACGCCTACAACAAGGCGTTGCTCGCACATCTCCTCATCCAGCAGCGGGCGAAGCGCGCCCAGGCCCTGGAACTGATCGCCGACGCATGGGCGGAGACAGAGCGGACCTGGCTGGCCAACCTCGTCCCCATCGTCCGCAATCTGTACGCAGAGATCCTGCTTCTCGCCGCTGACGCACCCGGAGAACTCCTGGATCAGGCCGACCGCCTGGCTGTGGCCACCTGTGTCGAGACCCAACGCAGCGGCATGATCCGTAGCGAGATCGCCGCGCACTCCCTGCGCAGCCGCATCCTGCTCCGGGGAGGCGACACGGTTGGAGCTCAGGAACAGGCGCGACAGGCCGTTCGCATCCTGGACGAGGTCGGGGACATGCCCGCTCTCCGCACGGAGGAGGTGCTGTACCACTCCGGCGTGGTGCTGGCCGCCGGGGGCGTGCGGGAGGAGGCATCCGTACTCCTCCAGCGGGCCCGGCGTGAGGTCGACCGCAAGGCGGAGCAGGTCACCGACGACTTGTCGCGCGACCGGTTCCTGACGCGTGTCCCCCTCAATAACGCCATCCTCCATGGCGAGGGGGCCGCCCAGTGACCAGGCCGGACGGCCGACGAGGGGTTCTGACGGCAGGTGGCAGACTGGAGCCGTCATGCTGACGATCACCAAGGAGTTCCACTTCTCGGCCAGTCATGTCCTCGACCGGCTGCCGAGCTGGCACCCCTGCGCCCGCATGCATGGCCACAACGACGTCGTCGTGCTGGAACTGTCCGCCCGCCGCGAGGACCTCACCGAGGCAGGCTTCGCCCGTGACTACCGCGACCTCGATGCTTTCAAGAAATGGCTGGACGAGACCCTCGATCACCGTCACCTGAATGAGGCGATGGGGGGGGGTATCTCTCCGTCGGCCGAGAATCTGGCTGCATGGATCTTCGACCTCTGGACCGAGCGTTTCCCCGAGTTGACCGCAGTCAAGGTCTCGGAGACGCCCAAGACGTGGGCTGAATACCGGCCGTCGCGGTGAATGGCGACGGCCAGCCCCTGCGGCTGACTTGTCCGCCTCTTCAACCAGCTGGTTTCGAGGGACGCAGGGGGCAGGCAGGTCATCCATCCGGCGTGGTGTCGGAACGAGGGCTATAGCCCGCCCGGTCGGACCTCTCACGCGGTCTTCCGGGGCACCGCTGGCGAACGTACAGATCTGGCTGGCTGCCTCCGCTACGGAGCAGCTGGCAGCGGCGTGATCACCTGTGAGACCTCCGGCCAAGATCTTCTCCCGGATTTCTCCCAAACGATCTCCGGAAAGCCGTCAGGGGCCTGATCCACTCACTGGATCAGGCCCCTGACCTGCTAATTCGCTGTCGGGGTGGCGGGATTTGAACCCACGACCTCTTCGTCCCGAACGAAGCGCGCTGCCAAGCTGCGCTACACCCCGATGTCGCTGCTGTCGCGGCGACGACGTTTACTTTAGCCCACCGGTGGCTAGAGACGAAATCCGGTTTTGCCGCGGTGGCGGATGGGGTTCGGGCGGGCGTGGTCGAGGCCCACGAGGAGCACGGCCAGGGCGTAGAAGGAGAGGCCCAGGAGGAGGGCGTTGCCGAGTACGCGCTTGAAGCCGTCCTGGCCGACGTCCAGGAAGGGGTAGAGGTAGCGGTCGGGGGTGCCCGGGAGGAGCAGCTCGCCCCGGGTGAGGCAGAAGGCCAGGTAGGCCATGGGGTAGAGGAGCCAGGTGCTGGCCTGGCGGAGGTGCATGCGGCCGGGGGACGTGAGCAGGAGCCAGTCGAGTGCCGCCGCGATCGGGGTCACCGTGTTCAGCACCGCGTGGGAGAGGGCCTGCCGGCCCGTCGGGGTGGCGGCCTCACCCGTGAGGGAGAACGGGCTCGCCGCGTTCGCCAGGAGCAGGTGGTGCACCAGGGCCGCGATGACGACGTAGAGCAGCGTCGCGCCCAGTACGGCACCCGGCAGGGGCCGGCTCGCCGTCCAGGCGCGGCGGGCCGAGAGTGCCATGACCAGCGCCAGCAGCATGTTGCTCTGGATCGCGAAGGAGCTCAGGACCCGGGACGGGTCGCCGAGGAGCAGTTCGACGGTGACACCAGCGACCGCCGCGAGGGCGATGAGCAGGCGGAAGGCCGCGGCCGCGGGGCGGCGGACCGGGGTGACGACGGCCGTGGCCGGCACGGGGGCGGGCTTCAGCGCCGGCGGGGACGGTATCGCTGGGAGGTCCGGGATGTCCCGGGGTATCGGGGCGGTCATGCCCCCACGCTGACAGAAACGGACATAGGGGGCGATGTGGGCGGGGCTGTGCGGGTTACCCACCTGGGTACGTCGCCCGGGCCGGTCCACCTGGGTAGATCCGCCCGGACCGTCCACCCGGGCCGGTCCTCTGGGTAGGGCCGCCTGGGCCGTCCACCTGCGTCGGTCCACCCGGGCCGGTCCACTGGGCAGGTCCGCCCGGGCCGTCCACCGGGCAGGTCCGCCCGGGCCGTCCACCTGCATCGGCCCGCCCGGCCCGGTCTGCCCGGCGCGCCCGCGCGGCCCGTTCCGCCCGGCCCGGCCTAGCCGGGGCCGTCCACCCGGGGCGGCCCCCTCGCGTTACCTTCCCCGGACCTCGCGCCCCACCAACGTCAGCAACGTCGCCTCCGGCGGGCACGCGAACCGCACCGGTGTGTAGCGGTTCGTGCCGCAGCCCGCCGACACGTGGAGGTACGACGTATGGCCCTCCGCCGTGTGCGTGGACAGGCCCTTCACCCGTTCCGTGTCCAGGTCGCAGTTGGTGACCAGGGCGCCGTAGAAGGGGATGCACAGCTGGCCGCCGTGGGTGTGGCCGGCCAGGATCAGGGGGTAGGCGTCGGCCGTGAAGGCGTCCAGGGTGCGCAGGTACGGGGCGTGCACGACGCCCATCGAGAAGTCCGCCGCCTCGGACGGGCCGCCCGCCACCTGCGCGTAGCGGTCCCGCTTGATGTGCGGGTCGTCCAGGCCCGTGAGCTCCACCGAGCCGCCCTCGAGCTTGAGCTCGCCGCGTGTGTTGGTCAGGTTGAGCCAGCCCGCCGCGTCGAAGCCGTCCCGCAGGTCCTCCCACGGGTTGTGCACCACGCCCTCGGCCGGCGCGTTGCCGTTGAGCCCGTGGCGGCCCTGGGCCTTCTCCAACAGATAGCGGGCGGGGTTGCGCAGCTTGGGGCCGTAGTAGTCGTTGGAGCCGAAGACGTACGCGCCCGGGAAGTCCATCAGGGGGCCGAGGGCGTCCAGGACCTCCGGGACGGCCTCCGGGTCGGAGAGGTTGTCGCCCGTGTTGATCACGAAGTCGGGGCGCAGGCCCGCCAGGGACCGCAGCCACCGCTGCTTCTTGCGCTGGCCGCCGACCATGTGGATGTCGGAGACCTGGAGCACGCGCAGGGGACGCATTCCCGCGGGCAGGACCGGGACGGTGACCCGGCGCAGGCGGAAGGAGCGGGCCTCGAAGCCCGCCGAGTACAGCAGTCCGGCGGCGCCAGCCGCCGCGATTCCCAGGGGTACTCCATATCGCGCGCGCATACGACCATCGTGTCAGACCCGGGCCGTGGCCCGTGCCGGAGCCGTGCCCGAAATCCCCTGACGGCACCGGGCATTAGACGGCCGCCCCGCAAATCGAGGGGCGCCGCTCCTCCCGCACCTGCGACAATCGGCCCCATGACCACGCTCAAGTCGAAGCTGCAGGAAGACCTCAACGTTGCGATCAAGGAGCGCGACGAGCTGCGCTCCTCGACGCTCCGGCTGACGCTCGCCGCGATCACCAAGGAGGAGGTCGCGGGCAAGGAGAAGCGCGAGCTCTCCGACGACGAGGTGCAGAAGGTGATCACCCGGGAGGCGAAGAAGCGGCGTGAGGCGGCCGACGCCTTCGCGCAGGGTGGTCGTGCCGAACAGGCCGAGCGGGAGAAGGCGGAGGGCGAGGTCCTCGCCACGTACCTGCCGCGGCAGCTGTCGGACGAGCAGCTCCAGGAGATCGTCGCCCAGGCCGTCGAGGAGGCGAAGGCGGCCGGTGCGGAGGGGCCGCGGGCCATGGGTGCGGTCATGAAGATCGTGAACCCGAAGGTGGCCGGGCAGGCCGAGGGCGGCCGCGTCGCCGCCGCTGTGAAGAAGCTGCTGGCCGGCTGATCCTCCCGTACATCTCGGTCGGACGTCGGCTGATCTTTCACTCAGCTGATCTTTCGGTCGGCTGATCTTTCGGTCGGCTGATCTTTCGGTCAGTTGACCTTTCGGTCTGCTGATCTTTCGGTCAGGCGCGGGCCGACCTCTCAGTCGAACGAAGACGGCCCCCTCCCACCCACGCGGGTGAGAGGGGGCCGTTGTGTCGCGTGAGGTCGCGCCGCCGGCTCAGCCGAACCGGCCGCCGTTGCCGTTCCCGCCGTTGCCCTGCCCCCGGATGAAACCCTCCGGGATGGAGAACGAGGGCGTGGGCTCGTCGCCGCCACCGCCGTTGTTGCCGCCGACCAGGCCGCCGATGAAGCCGTCGTTGCCGCCGTCGCTGCCGTTGTCGCCGTTGCCCCCGTCGTCACGGCCGCCGTCCCCGTCGCCGTCACCGCGGTCCCGGGGCTTGCTGTCGGGGAGATGGACGGAGTTGAAGTTCTCGACGGGCTTGCCCTCCAGCGCGCCGGACATCATGTCGCGCCAGATCGGGCCGGGGACCTCGCCACCGAAGACCTTGCCGTACGACCGGCCGCCGATGGTGATGCCGGACATCTTCCGCTTGTGCGCCGGGTCGCCGACCCAGACCGCACCGGCCATGTTCGGCGTGTAGCCCACGAACCAGGCCGCGTAACGCTCGTCCGTCGTACCGGTCTTGCCGGCGCTGGGACGGCTGCCGAGGCCCGCCTTCGTGCCCGTACCGTCCTCGACGACGCCCTTCAGCAGCGCGTTGATCGTGTCGGCGGTGTCCTCCGACATCGCGCGCGAGCAGGTCGACTTCGGGACCTCCAGCGACGTGGTCTTGTCACCGACCCGCCGGTTCACCGACTCGATGGCGATCGGCGTGCAGTACATACCGCGCGAGGCGAAGGTCGCGTACGCGTTCGCCATGGTCAGCGGGGACATCTCCTGGGTGCCGAGGGCGATGGAGGGCACCTGCGGCATCTTGTCGCCGTCGGCCCGCACGACGCCCATCTTCTTGGCCATCGTCGTCACCGGGCAGATGCCGATGTCGCTGATCATCTGCACGTAGTAGGTGTTGACCGACTTGGCGGTCGCCTCCCGCATGTCGTACGGGCCGACCTCGGAGGAGTTCTCGTTCTGGAGCTTCGCCGGGCTGTTGGGGTCGTTCACCCACCGCTTGCCGTCACAGGCCGAGACCGGGCTCGGGTACGCCATCCGGTACGGCGACGAGTACACCTTGTTCGCCGGCATGCCGTCATCGAGGGCCGCGGCGGCCACGATCGGCTTGAACGTCGAACCGGGCTGGTAGCCCATGCCGCCGCCCATCGACTGGTCGACGGAGAGGTTGATCTGCGTCTCGTTCTTCTTGAAGCCGTACGGACGCGACTGGCCCATGGCGAGGATCTTGCCGGTGCCGGGCTGGACGATGGAGGCGGCGGTGGCCACCTCGTCGCTCTTGTAGACGTGGTCCTTGATGGAGCGCTGCGCCGCGTCCTGGGACTGCGGGTCCATCGTCGTGCGGATGGTGAGGCCGCCCTGGTTCCAGATCTTCGCGCGCTGCTCCTTGGTCTTGCCGAAGACCGGGTCGGTCAGGAAGACCTCGCGCACGTAGTCACAGAAGAAGCCCGCGCCCTTGACCGCCGTGATGCAGCCGTTCTTGGGCTTGCTGACCTTCAGGCCGAGCGGCGCCTTCATCGCGTCGGCGGCCTGCGCCCGGGAGATGTCACCGACGGCCGCCATGCGCTGCAGCACGGTGTTGCGGCGCTTGGTGGCCTCCGCCTCGTCGTTGACCGGGTCGTACCGGCTGGGCGACTGGACGATGCCGGCGAGCAGGGCCGCCTGCTCCACGCTGAGGTCCTTGGCGGACTTGGAGAAGTAGCGCTGGGCGGCGGCCTCGACGCCGTAGGCCTGCTGGCCGAAGAACGTGATGTTCAGGTAGTTCTCGAGGATCTTCTTCTTGCCCAGCTCCTCCTCGACCTGGATCGCGTACTTGAGCTCGCGGATCTTGCGGCCGATGGTCTGCTGGGTGGCCTGCGCGACCTTCGTCGGGTCGTCGCCCGCCTCCTCGATGAAGACGTTCTTCACGTACTGCTGCGTCAGCGTGGAGGCGCCCTCGGAGACTCCGCCGGTCTGCGCGTTCTTGTTGAGGGCGCGCAGGACGCCCTTCAGGTCGACCGCGCCGTGCTGGTAGAAGCGCGAGTCCTCGATCGCGACGATCGCCTTCTGCATGTACGGCGAGATGTCCTTGAGGGGGACCACCGTGCGGTCACGCGAGTAGACCGTGGCGATCTGGCCGCCGTCGGCGTCGAGGATCGTGGTGCGCTGACTCAGCGGCGGGGTCTTCATGTTGGCCGGGAGCTCGTCGAAGCTCTCGACCGATCCCTTGGACGCCAGTCCCAGCGCGCCCACCGCGGGCAGCGCGATGCCGGCCAGCACGGCTCCCGCGAGGACACTGACACCGAGGAACTTGGCGGCCTGCTGCGTGGGGGACAGACCACCGCCCGAGCGCTTCTTTGGCATGAGGGCAGCCTACGTTCTCATTCGCCGGACAGGCGTATAGGCCTTGGCCTAAGCTGCTCTCAACTGTCACAGCAGTGAGGTCACGTATCAATACGTCCGACGACCCCGAATCGTTCTGGGTGTTCCCCAACTTTTTGATGGGGACGTGTCCGAATCCGCCTTGTGTGTCATACGGCGTCCCATGTGACGCAACTGAACTGTCCCGGTTTGCCGGGAAGGTTACGTATGTCGCCAGCTCACTCCCCCGGGTGATCTGCCGCTTACCCATAGTCCGTTCGGGCCATTCAAGATTGGGCCCGAAGGGGGTGTTGCGCTGTGCCCACCTTCCGTAACGTCCTCAACTGGCGGCGGTGAATATGCCGCTGCCGCCGTGGGGGAGCCTCGATTCGGGAGAGGACGGCGCCGGTATGGGCTGGGTAGTCGACTGGAGTGCGCAGGCGGCCTGCCGCACTACCGATCCGGATGAACTGTTCGTTCAAGGAGCAGCGCAGAACAGGGCCAAGGCGGTGTGCACCGGATGCCCGGTGCGCACGGAGTGCCTGGCCGACGCGCTCGACAACCGCGTCGAGTTCGGTGTGTGGGGAGGCATGACGGAGCGGGAGCGCCGCGCACTGCTGCGCAGGCGTCCCACTGTGACCTCCTGGCGCCGGCTGCTGGAGACGGCGCGCACGGAGTACGAGCGGGGGTGCGGTGTCCTGCCCCTCGACGACGACGAGATCTACGAGAACTACGCGGCGGTGAGCTGAGCGGCGAGCTGAGGAGCCCTCCCTCCGGGGAGCCTCCCAGGTCCAGGTCCAGGTTCGAGGGCCCTCTCCGGGCCCTTCGCCATCGCCTACGGGTTCTTCGCCCCTCGTCACGAGCCCTGCGCCCTCGCCGGGTTGCCCTCCAGGCACGCGCCTCAGGCACGCGCCTCAGGCGGTTCCGGCTGGTCGGCAGGGTCGGGCAGCTCGCGTTCGTCGGCCGCGAGGCGGTCGCCGATGTCGCGCAGTCCCGCGAGGTCGTGCACGTCGCCGGGCAGTGCGGCCACTTCCGTCACGGCCACCTCGGGGTGGAGGGCGGTGAAGCGGTCACGCGTGCGCTGCTCACGGGAGAGCAGCTGCATGCGATCGGCGTGCAGCCTCAGCAGGCCTGCGGTGAGCTGGTCGACGGACCGCTCGGTGTCCGCGGTGTGCTCAGGGTCCTCGGCATGCTCGGCGTCTTCGGTGGGGGAGCCACCCTCGGGAGCCGATGCCGGGGTCTGAATTGGTGCTCCGGACGTGGGAGAGTCTGAACTGTCGGGTGCGTCGGGGGAGTTACGAAGTCTTGCTTTCCCGCCCTCCTGATCCACAATGCGGGGCTCTTCAAGATTTTCCGCGGCGGCGAGCGCCCGCTCGGCCGACAGCCGGTCGGCCCCGCTGCCGTGCACCCGGTTGAGCACCAGACCGGCGAGCGGCATGTCCTCCGCGGCCAGCCGCTCCACGAAGTACGCGGCCTCGCGCAGCGCGTCCCGCTCCGGGGCCGCCACCACGAGGAACGCCGTGCCCGGCGCCTGGAGCAGCTTGTACGTCGCGTCAGCGCGCGTGCGAAAGCCGCCGAAGGTGGTGTCCATCGCGGACACGAACGTCTGGACGTCCTTGAGGAGCTGACCGCCGAGCAGCTTGCCGAGGGTGCCGGTCATCATCGACATCCCGACGTTCAGGAACTTCATCCCGGCGCGGCCGCCCAGCTTCGCCGGTGCCGTCAGCAGCCGGATCAGCCGGCCGTCCAGGAACGACCCGAGCCGCTTGGGCGCGTCCAGGAAGTCCAGCGCCGAACGGGAGGGCGGGGTGTCGACGACGATCAGGTCCCACTCGTCCCGGGCGCGCAGCTGCCCGAGCTTCTCCATCGCCATGTACTCCTGCGTGCCCGCGAAGCCCGCCGAGAGCGACTGGTAGAAGGGGTTGCCCAGGATGGCGGCCGCCCGCTCGCCGTCCGCGTGCGCCTCGACGATCTCGTCGAAGGTGCGCTTCATGTCGAGCATCATCGCGTGCAGCTCGCCGCCCGCGGAGTCGTCGATGCCCTTCACCCGGCGCGGGGTGTTGTCGAGGGAGTCGATGCCCATGGACTGGGCCAGCCGGCGGGCCGGGTCGATGGTCAGGACGACCACCTTGCGGCCCCGCTCGGCCGCGCGCAGGCCCAGGGCCGCCGCGGTGGTGGTCTTGCCGACCCCGCCCGAACCGCAACAGACCACGATCCGGGTCTTCGGGTCCTCCAGCAGCGGATCGATGTCGAGCAGGCGCGCGGGGGCGAGGGGCGGGCGGGCCGGGTCGTGGGTGTGGGCCGGGTCCGAGCGACTCATGACATCCCCTGCTTCCGACTCATGACGGGCCTTGCCTGTCCATCGCGCCTCGTGCCGCGCGTTGCTCGCGTGCCGTGTTCGTCGTGCCTCGTGCCGCGCGCTGCTCGCATGCCGTGTTCGTCGTGCCTCGTGCCGCGCGCTGCGCCCGTGCCGTGTCCGTTCTCGCTCGTGCCGCGCGCTGCGCCCGTGCCCTGTCCGTCCTGGCTCATGACACGCCCTGCTCGCGCAGCTCGCGGGCCAGCTCGTACAGCCCCGCCAGGTCCATGCCCTCCGCGAACAGCGGCAGTTCGTGCAGCGGCAGGTCCAGTTCGGTCAGGACCGCTCGCTGCTCGTGCTCCAGCGTGTACCGCTCGGCGTACTCCTCGGCCTGCGTGAGCAGCGGGTCCACCAGCCGCTCGGCGTGCCCGCCGCGCCGCGCCCCGCCGAGCCCCGCGGACGACAGGGACCGCGCGACAGTGGAACGCGGGACCGTCCGTACGAGTTCCAGGTCCGTCTCGTCCAACACCTCCGGCCGGACCATGTTCACGATGATCCGCCCCACCGGCAGTCGCGCCGAACGCAGCTCGGCGATGCCGTCCACGGTCTCCTGGACGGGCATCTCCTCCAGCAGCGTCACCAGGTGCACGGCCGTCTCCGGTGACTTCAGCACCCGCATCACGGCCTGCGCCTGATTGTGTATCGGGCCGATCTTGGCGAGGCCCGCGACCTCGTCGTTCACGTTCAGGAAGCGGGTGATCCGCCCGGTCGGCGGGGCGTCCATGACGACGTAGTCGTACGCGAACCGCCCGCTGCGCTCCTTGCGGCGCACCGCCTCGCACGCCTTGCCGGTCAGGAGGACGTCCCTGAGGCCGGGCGCGATGGTGGTGGCGAAGTCGATCGCGCCGAGCTTCTTCAGGGCCCGTCCGGCGCTGCCCAGCTTGTAGAACATCTGGAGGTAGTCCAGAAGGGCCAGTTCGGGGTCGATGGCGAGGGCATACACCTCCCCGCCCCCGGGTGCTACTGCGATCTTCCGTTCCTCATAAGGCAGCGCCTCCGTTTCGAAGAGCTGCGCGATGCCCTGACGGCCCTCGACCTCGACGAGAAGCGTCCGCTTCCCCTCCGTGGCCAGGGCCAGCGCTAGGGCCGCGGCCACCGTGGTCTTGCCGGTACCGCCCTTGCCGCTGACGACCTGGAGCCTGCTCACGTATTCGAGCCTAACCAGTCCGCGCCCGCGCTACGCGGGAGGCTGTGGATAACCGGTGCGGTGATGGGCCGCGTGGCCCCCGCCCGCCAGGGGCTAGAGTCGGCCGCATGACCAAGTGGGAATACTCGACTGTGCCGCTGCTCGTCCACGCCACGAAGCAGATTCTGGACACCTGGGGCGAAGACGGCTGGGAGCTCGTCCAGGTCGTGCCCGGGCCGAACAACCCCGAGCAGCTCGTGGCCTACCTGAAGCGGGAGAAGCAGTAGTGGGCGCCGTCGAGGCGAAGCTGGCCGAGCTCGGCCTGAGCCTGCCCGCGGTGGTCCCGCCGCTCGCCGCGTACCAGCCGGCCGTGCAGTCCGGACCGTACGTCTACACCGCCGGGCAGCTCCCGATGGTGGACGGCAAGCTTCCGGTCACCGGCAAGGTCGGCGCGGAGGTCACCCCGGAGGAGGCCAAGGAGCTGGCACGCACGTGTGCGCTGAACGCCCTGGCCGCCGTGAAGTCCGTCGCCGGTGACCTGGACCGCATCGCGCGCGTGGTGAAGGTCGTCGGCTTCGTCGCCTCGGCCTCCGACTTCACGGGCCAGCCCGCGGTGCTGAACGGCGCGAGCGAGCTGCTCGGCGAGGTCCTCGGCGACAAGGGCGTGCATGCGCGCAGCGCCGTGGGCGTCGCGGTGCTGCCGCTGGACGCACCGGTCGAGGTCGAGATCCAGGTGGAGCTCGCGTAGCACCCGGCCGCGCACCCCGTACCCCGCCCTCTTCGATGGCCCCAGCTGCGGATTCCGTCCCCGGGGCCACTCGAACATCCGCCCGTCACGGGATAGCCTCGCGCCCATGGCGAACGGTCAGTGGTACCCCCCGGAGTGGCCGGACCGCATCCGCGCACTCGCGGCCGGCACCCTCACCCCGGTGACCCCGAAGCGCGCGGCCACCGTCATGCTCCTGAAGGACACGGACAGCGGTCCCGCCGTCCACATGCTGCGCAGGCGCGCCTCCATGGCCTTCGCCGGAGGCGCGTACGCGTATCCGGGCGGCGGCGTCGATCCGCGCGACGACGACCACCACGTCCGCTGGGCGGGCCCCACGCGCGCGTGGTGGGCCGACCGGCTCGGCGTCGACGAGACGGCGGCCCAGGCGATCGTCTGCGCGGCCGTGCGCGAGACGTACGAGGAGGCGGGCGTGCTGCTCGCCGGACCGGCGGCCGACTCGGTCGTCGGTGACACCACGGGAGCCGACTGGGAGACCGACCGGGCCGCCCTGGTCGCCCGGGACCTGTCCTTCGCGGAGTTCCTGGACCGGCGCGGCCTGGTCCTGCGCTCCGACCTGCTGGGCGCCTGGACCCGCTGGATCACCCCGGAGTTCGAGGCCCGCCGTTACGACACCTGGTTCTTCGTGGCCGCGCTCCCCGAGGGGCAGCGCACCCGCAACGCCTCCACGGAGGCCGACCGCACGGTGTGGATCACCCCGCGCGAGGCGGCGGCCGGGTACGACAAGGGCGAGCTGCTGATGATGCCGCCGACGATCGCGACCCTGCGCCAGCTGACGGCGTACGAGACGGCCGCCGGGGCGCTCGACGCCGCCCCGGGGCGTGACCTCACGCCCGTCCTGGCCACCGCCCGCCTGGTCGACGGGGAGCTCGTGCTGTCCTGGCCGGGCCACGACGAGTTCACCAAGCACATCCCGACCGGTGGAGCCACCGCATGACGGACGCAAGCGCCCTTCCCGGCCAGCCCCGCGGCGGGGTCCTCTCGGGGCCCGCCACCGCGCGGGCCGTCAACGTCCTGGCCCCCAACGCGTCGGCGATGACCCTGGACGGCACGAACACCTGGATCGTCTCCGAGCCCGACTCGGACCTGGCCGTGGTGATCGACCCGGGGCCGCTGGACGACGAGCACCTGCGCCGGGTTCTCGTCACGGCCGAACAGGCAGGCCGGCGCGTCGCCCTCACCCTGCTGACCCACGGCCACCCCGACCACGCGGAGGGCGCCGCCCGCTTCGCCGAGCTGACCGGCACCCGCGTGCGTGCCCTCGACCCGGCACTGCGGCTGGGCGACGAGGGCCTGGCCGCCGGAGACGTGATCACGACCGGCGGGCTGGAACTGCGCGTCGTGCCGACCCCCGGCCACACAGCCGACTCCCTCTCCTTCCACCTCCCGGCCGACCGGGCGGTCCTCACCGGCGACACGATCCTCGGTCGCGGCACGACGGTCGTGGCCCACCCCGACGGCCGCCTCGGCGACTACCTGGACTCCCTGCGCCGCCTGCGCTCCCTCACGGTCGACGACGGCGTCCACACCGTCCTGCCGGGTCACGGCCCGGTCCTGGAGGACGCCCAGGGCGTCGTCGAGTACTACCTCGCCCACCGCGCCACCCGCCTCGCCCAGGTCGAGACGGCCGTCGAGGACGGCCACCGCACCCCCGCGCAGGTCGTCGCCCACGTCTACGCCGACGTGGACCGCTCCCTGTGGCCTGCGGCGGAACTGTCGGTACGGGCCCAGCTGGACTACCTGGCGGAGCACGGGCTCATCTGACCGTGCGCGGATACGACGTCGGGCCCCGTCTCGTGAGGAGACGGGGCCCGATGACGTACGGGAGGGTGTGCGCGTCAGCGCGAGCGCTTCGCGAGGCGCTCCACGTCCAGGAGGATCACCGCGCGGGCCTCCAGGCGCAGCCAGCCGCGCTGGGCGAAGTCCGCGAGGGCCTTGTTGACCGTCTCGCGGGACGCGCCGACGAGTTGGGCCAGCTCCTCCTGCGTGAGGTCGTGCACGACGTGGATGCCCTCCTCGGACTGCACGCCGAACCGGCGCGACAGGTCGAGCAGGGCGCGGGCGACACGGCCCGGGACGTCCGAGAAGACGAGGTCGGACATCGCGTCGTTGGTCTTGCGCAGCCGGCGCGCGACGGCGCGCAGAAGCGCCGTGGCCACCTCCGGGCGGGCGTTCAGCCAGGGCTGGAGGTCGCCGTGGCCGAGGCCGAGCAGCTTGACCTCGGTCAGTGCCGTGGCGGTCGCGGTGCGCGGGCCCGGGTCGAACAGCGAGAGCTCACCGATGAGCTCGCTGGGGCCGACCACGGCAAGCATGTTCTCGCGACCGTCGGGGGACGTGCGGTGGAGCTTCACCTTGCCCTCCGTGACCACGTACAGGCGGTCACCGGGGTCGCCCTCATGGAACAGCGAGTCACCGCGGGCGAGGGTCACCTCACTCATGGAGGCGCGGAGCTCCGCGGCCTGCTCGTCATCGAGCGCCGCGAAGAGCGGATTGCGCCGCAGAACGTCGTCCACGAGTTCTCTCCTATTCGACCTGCTCAGGGGATCTTGCTCCCCCGTGTACCGAGGGACCGTGGTGCCCATTTTGTCGGGCGGTCCAAACAGTGTGATCTGTCACAAGGATGCCGCACACGTGTCCCGGGGTACGCGGCAGGGGTCCAATTGGGCGCCGATCTTCAGGGGCCGGGGCGGATGTCGGTGCCGGGCCTTAGGCTGGCCGGGTGTCCAAATCGCCGGTGAGAGCACAGGCCGAGGGGGCTGCGCGGGTGGTTGTACGTCGCGATTCCGCTGTGGGCGAACAGAGCCCCGATGGCGGTAGGAAAACGGCGAAAGAGAACAAGACGGAACCGGTGAAGAAGGCGGCGTCCGCGAAGGGCGCCGCGTCTGCGAAGAAGACGGCCTCGGCGAAGGAGACGGCCTCCGCGAAGGGCGCCGCGTCTACAAAGGAGACGGCGTCCGCGAAGAAGGCCGCGTCCGCGAAGAAGGCCGCGTCCGCGAAGAAGGCCGCGTCCGCGAAGAAGGCCGCGTCCGCCACGAAGCGCGCTTCCAAGACCTCTGCCGCCAAGAAGGCCTCGCAGGGTGCCGCCGTGAAGAAGGCGCCCGCCGCCAAGAAGGTCGCGGTCGCGCCCAAGAAGGCCACCGCCCGGCTCAAGGGCACCGCCCCCGCCAAGGCCGTCGTCCACCCGCCGGGCGACGAGTCGCCCACCGCCCTGGTCCGCCGGGCCCGCCGGATCAACCGCGAGCTCGCCGAGGTCTTTCCGTACGCGCACCCCGAGCTGGACTTCGAGAACCCCTTCCAACTGGTCGTCGCCACGGTCCTGTCCGCCCAGACGACCGACCTGCGCGTCAATCAGACGACACCCTCGCTCTTCGCCAAGTACCCGGCCCCGGAGGACCTGGCCGCCGCCAACCCCGAGGAGGTGGAGGAGATCCTCCGCCCCTGCGGCTTCTTCCGGGCCAAGACGAAGTCGGTCATAGGGCTGTCGAAGGCCTTGGTGGAGGACTTCGGGGGTGAGGTGCCCGGCCGGCTGGAGGATCTGGTCAAGCTGCCCGGCGTCGGCCGCAAGACCGCGTTCGTCGTGCTCGGCAACGCCTTCGGCCGTCCCGGCATCACCGTCGACACGCACTTCCAGCGCCTGGTGCGCCGGTGGCGGTGGACCGGCGAGACCGACCCGGACAAGATCGAGGCCGCCATCGGCGCGCTCTTCCCGAAGAACGACTGGACGGATCTGTCGCATCACGTCATCTGGCACGGCCGCCGCATCTGCCACGCCCGCAAGCCCGCGTGCGGCGCCTGCCCGATCGCCCCGCTCTGCCCGGCCTACGGCGAGGGCGAGACCGACCCGGAGAAGGCGAAGAAGCTCCTCAAGTACGAGAAGGGCGGCTTCCCCGGGCAGCGTCTGAAGCCCCCGCAGGCCTACCTGGACGCGGGCGGCAAACCGGCGCCGCCGCTGGGGGCCGGATGAGCTGCCCGAGGCGCCCGCAGCATCCGACGCGCCGCCCGAGCGGCCCGGCGGGCGACGCGAAGAGCCCCGCGCGCCATCAGAAGGACCCCACGCGCCGTCCGAAGAGCCCCACGCGCCGCCTGTTCAGGGGATCCCGGGCGTTCGCGGAACGATCTCGGACCCGTCGTGCGTTGGATGCGGCAGGACGACGGGGGTGGCGATGACGCGTGCGAGCGACACACAGGGCGGCCGGGTGGCGCTGAGCAAGGACGGGCTGCCCGGCTGGCTGGACCCGGTGGTGCACGCCGTGGAGACCGTCCGGCCGCGGCAGCTGAGCCGGTTCCTGCCCCCGGAGGACGGGGCGGGGCGGCAGTCCGCCGTGCTGGTCCTGTTCGGTGAAGGGGCGCACGGCCCGGAGCTGCTGCTCATGGAGCGCGCGAGCTCCCTGCGCTCGCACGCCGGCCAGCCCTCCTTCCCGGGCGGTGCCCTCGACCCGGAGGACGGCGACCCGTACGGCGACGGCCCGTTGCGGGCCGCCCTGCGCGAGGCGGAGGAGGAGACCGGCCTCGACCCGTCCGGCGTCCAGCTCTTCGGCGTCCTGCCCCGGCTCTACATCCCGGTCAGCGGCTTCGTCGTCACACCCGTGCTGGGCTGGTGGCGCGAGCCGAGCCCGGTCGGCGTCGTCGATCCGAACGAGACCGCCCGGGTCTTCACCGTCCCCGTGGTGGATCTCACGGATCCCGCCAACCGAGCGACCACCGTCCACCCCAGCGGCCACCGAGGTCCGGCATTTCTGGTCGAATCCGCCCTTGTCTGGGGTTTCACGGCCGGAATCATCGACCGGCTGCTGCACTTCGCGGGCTGGGAGCGGCCCTGGGACCGCGAGAAGCAGGTCCCGCTCGACTGGCGCGCATGACAGGGTGGCCTCCGTGAACGTGCTGGACATCTTGTTGCTGGTCGCCGCCGTGTGGTTCGCGGTCGTGGGGTACCGCCAGGGGTTCGTCGTCGGCATCCTGTCGGTGATCGGCTTCCTGGGCGGTGGCCTCGTCGCGGTCTACGTGCTGCCCGTCATCTGGGACGCGCTGACGGAAAACGCGGAGGTGAGCACGACCGCCGCCGTCGTCGCGGTCGTCGTCGTCATCGTCTGCGCCTCCGTCGGCCAGGCCCTCACCACCCACCTCGGCAACAAGCTGCGCCGGCACATCACCTGGTCCCCGGCCCGGGCCCTCGACGCCACCGGCGGCGCCCTGGTCAACGTCGTGGCGATGCTCCTGGTCGCCTGGCTGATCGGCTCGGCCCTCGCGGGCACCACGCTGCCGACGCTCGGCAAGGAGGTCCGCAACTCGAAGGTGCTGCTGGGCGTCTCGCAAGCCCTGCCGGACCAGGCCGCCACGTGGTTCGCGGACTTCTCCTCCGTCCTCGCGCAGAACGGCTTCCCGCAGGTCTTCAGCCCCTTCTCGAACGAGCCGATCACCGACGTCCAGCCGCCCGACCCGGCGCTGGCGAACAGCCCCGTGGCGAACCGCGCCCAGCGCTCCATCGTCAAGGTCATGGGCACGGCCCCGAGCTGCGGCAAGGTCCTGGAGGGCACCGGCTTCGTCTTCTCCGACCGCCGCGTGATGACCAACGCGCACGTGGTGGGCGGAGTCGACGAGCCGACCGTGCAGATAGGCGGCGAGGGCAGGAAGTACGACGCCAAGGTCGTGCTCTACGACTGGCGGCGCGACATCGCCGTCCTCGACGTGCCCGATCTCAAGGCGCCCGTGCTGCGGTTCACCGAGAAGGACGCGAGCAGCGGCGACGGCGCGATCGTCGCGGGCTTCCCGGAGAACGGGGCGTACGACGTGCGGGCCGCCCGCGTGCGCGGCCGCATCACCGCCAACGGCCCGGACATCTACCACCGCGGCACGGTCCGCCGCGACGTCTACTCCCTCTTCGCGACCGTCCGCCAGGGCAACTCCGGCGGCCCGCTGCTCACCCCCGACGGCAAGGTCTACGGCGTCGTCTTCGCCAAGTCGCTCGACGACGCCCAGACGGGATACGCGCTGACCGTGGACGAGATCCGGGGGGACATCACCAAGGGGCGTACCGCCACCCAGCAGGTGGGCAGCGACAGCTGCGCCTTGTAGGGCCCGACGGCTCTAGACGCGGTCCGGGAGCGGCAGGTGGCGGGGCGTCACTCGCGCGAGTGACGCCTCAGTCGCGAGTGTGGCGCAGTCGTACGGAGACCCAGCGGGCCCGGCGGCGGAGGATACGCGGAATCCCGACCCGGGGGTCCGCGGTCGCCATCTGCGGTGCGCCGCTTCGCCGGTGGGGGTTCGCACCGCCGGCAGAGCGGCGATTGCGGGTTGCGTCACTGTAGTCGTGCGTCCAGCCCATACACCGACGTGTGCCCCCGCCCCATGGTCGATAACCGCTCCCCGGGCGTCCAATTGGCCTATGCGCCAGGCAATTGGCCGTTCGTCAGACAAGCGTTCACATGTCGGTGACGGGGCGGGGCGGACCGGTCACCGGTCGGGTTCGGGATCCCGCAGCCAGTTGATGAGTTCCGAGGAGAACGCGACCGGGTCCTCCTCGTGCGGGAAGTGGCCGAGTCCGTCGAACAGGCGCCAGCGGTAGGGGGCTTCGACGTACTCGCCGGACCCGGCCGCGCTCCGCGTGCGCATCACGGGGTCGAGCGAGCCGTGCAGATGCAGGGTCGGCACGCGCACGGGCCGCTTCATCCGCCGGTTGAACTGGATGCCGTCCGGGCGGGCCAGAGAGCGCACCATCCAGCGGTACGGCTCGACCGCGCAGTGCGCCGCGGAGGGGATGCACATGGCGCGGCGGTACGCGTCCAGCGCCTCGTCCTCGGGCGGGCGCGGCCCGGACCACTCCTGGATCAGCTCCGCGACGAGGGCCCCGTCGTCGGCGGTGAGCTGCCGCTCCGGGATCCAGGGCCGCTGGAATCCCCAGATGTGTGAACCGGCGCGGCTCTGCTTGACGTCCCTCAGCATGGCCGAGCGCCAGCGCCGCGGGTGCGGCATGGACGAGACCGCCAGCCGCCGCACCAGCTTGGGGCGCATCGTGGCGGCCGTCCACGCGAGGTATCCGCCGAGGTCGTGGCCGACCAGCGCGGCGTCGGGCTCGCCGAGGGAGCGGATGACGCCGGTGACGTCGAGCGCGAGGTTGGCGGGGTCGTAGCCGCGCGGTGTGCGGTCGCTGCCGCCGACGCCCCGCAGGTCCATGGCGACGGCCCGGAAGCCGGCGTCGGCGAGCGCCACCAGCTGGTGCCGCCAGGTCCACCAGAACTGCGGGAAGCCGTGCAGCAGCAGGACCAGCGGCCCGTCCCCCAGCTCGGCGATGTGGAAGCGGGCGCCGTTGGCGGCGACGTCGCGGTGGCTCACCTCGCGCCCGCCGGGAACGTCGAGGAGGACAGCCGAGGCCGGTTGTGCGGGGGGATGGGCGGGGTCTGTCATGACGACGAGCGTGCCACAGCCTCGATGGCCTCGGGGACCCGGTCCTGCGGGAGCTCCGGCCGCGGGTGCGGCTTGGCCTTCTGGAGCACGACCGCGGACTCCTTCATCGACGCGGCGACCTTCTGCGGGCCCTTGCTCTTCTTGGCCTTCTTCGCGAAGGTCACGCCGACCAGCGCGAGGACGCCCGCGACCAGCACGTTCGCCGCGAACGACAGCAGGAAGCAGACCGCGAGGTTCCAGTCGCTCCAGGTGCGGATGCCGTACGCCAGCGCGAAGTTCAGCATCGGCAGGGAGAAGATCAGCACCGCGCCGGCCGCCGAGAAGGCGCCGCCGCTCGTGGCGCCGCGCTTCACGTCCTGCTTGAGCTGCGCCTTCGCCAGCGCGATCTCGTCGTGCACCAGCGCCGACATTTCCGCCGTCGCCGAGGCGAACAGCTGGCCGATGCTGCGTTCGGCGCCGACCGGGCTGCCGTCGGGTGCGCTCATCGCGGTCTCCCTCTTCTGCGTACGGTCCGATGTCCGCGTCTTCCGTCTGACTCGTGCGCAGTCGTCCGACTGCGCATGGCATGACCGCGTACGGACCCGTCTTTTGTACCGTCTCGTCAGATCATGCCGGACGGTGGTGGTCCTCGCCTGCCCCGCCCGGTACTTCGGCAAGCCCGTGGCGCGCCGCTGCCTTCTCCTGGGCGATCCGGCGGTGTTCGGCGGCCTTGCGCTCGTACAGCGTGGCGAGCCGCAGGTGGTAGGCCGGGTCGTCCTCCTCGTAGATGTCCGGGATGCCGTCGGCGTCCTCGTCGCGCTCCTCTTCCTCCCACAAACGGCGGTACTTGGCGTTCCGCAACTTCAGCAGGACTGTCGCGAGTGTCGCGGCGATGAGCGAGCCCAGCAGGACGGCGGCCTTCACCTCGTTCGTCATCGTCTGGTCGCCGGTGAAGGCGAGTTCGCCGATGAGCAGCGACACGGTGAAGCCGATGCCGGCGAGACTCGCCACCGCGAAGACGTCGGGCCAGGCGAGGTCGTCGCTGAGCGAGGCCCGGGTGAAGCGGGCCGTCAGCCAGGTCCCGCCGAAGATGCCGAGCGCCTTGCCGACGACGAGCCCGAGGACGACGCCGAGGGTCTCGGGCGAGGTGAACACGTCGGCGATGGCACCGCCGGACACCGCGACGCCCGCGCTGAACAGCGCGAACAGCGGCACCGCCAGTCCCGCCGACAGGGGCCGCACGAGGTGCTCGATGCGCTCACCGGGGGAGTGGTCCTCGCCCTCGTGGCGGTGGCAGCGCAGCATCAGGCCCATGGCGACACCGGCGATGGTGGCGTGGATGCCGCTGTTGTACATCAGCCCCCAGACGACGAGGGCCAGCGGCACGTACACGTACCAGCCGCGTACGCCGCCCCGCAGCAGCAGCCAGAAGAGCACCAGACCGGCGACGGCGCCGCCGAGCGCGGCGAAGTTCAGCTCGGCCGTGAAGAAGACGGCGATGATCAGGATCGCGAAGAGGTCGTCGACGACGGCGAGGGTGAGCAGGAACGCCCGCAGCGCGCTCGGCAGGGACGTGCCGATGACCGCGAGCACGGCGAGTGCGAAGGCGATGTCGGTGGCGGTGGGCACGGCCCAGCCGGCCGGCGAGCCGCCGCCGGTGACGTTGGTGACGACGTAGACGAGCGCCGGTACGGCCATGCCGCACAGGGCGGCGACGACCGGCAGCGCGGCGGCTTTCGGATCGCGCAGGTCACCCGCGACGAGCTCGCGCTTGAGCTCGATCCCGGCGACGAAGAAGAAGATCGCCAGCAGTCCGTCCGCGGCCCAATGCGCGACGGACAGGTCGAGGCCGAGGGCGGCGGGGCCCAGGTGGAAGTGGGAGACGCTCTCGTAGCTGTCGCGGAGCGCGGGGATGTTCGCCCAGAGCAGCGCGGTGACCGCGGCGGCGAGGAGCAGCACCCCGCCGACGGTCTCGGTGCGCAGCGCGTCCGCCACGTAGGTCCGCTCGGGCAGCGACAGCCGGCCGAGGACCTTGCGGGGGGTGGTGGAGCGGGGCGCGGTCACGAGGGAACCTCCGGTCGGTGGGCAGGACGGAACACATGCCGACCAGACTTCCCGGCGCACCATGGAGCACTTGTTTTGCTTAGTTTAGGTAAACGTACGGCTGTGCGCATCCGGCGGCCCTCGCCGCGGGGACGCGCCGACGGAGGGTACCCGGTGATCGGGTGCCCTCCGCCGGCCTCGTCGTTCTGGTGCCGCGATCAGTCCTCGCTGGGCGCGGCGGGGAGCTTGGACTGGATGAGGTCCATGACCGTGGAGTCGGTCAGTGTGGTGACGTCACCCAGCTGACGGTTCTCGGCGACGTCCCGCAGCAGCCGCCGCATGATCTTGCCGGAGCGGGTCTTGGGCAGCTCGGCCACGGGCAGGACTCGCTTGGGCTTGGCGATCGGGCCGAGGGCGGTGCCGACGTGGTTGCGCAGTTCGGCGACCAGGTCTTCGGTCTCCGAGGCCGTCCCGCGCAGGATCACGAACGCGACGATCGCCTGCCCGGTCGTCTCGTCCGCCGCGCCGACCACGGCCGCCTCGGCGACCGAGGGGTGGGAGACGAGCGCGGACTCCACCTCGGTGGTGGAGATGTTGTGGCCCGAGACGAGCATGACGTCGTCGACCCGGCCGAGCAGCCAGATGTCGCCGTCGTCGTCCTTCTTGGCACCGTCACCGGCGAAGTACTTGCCCTCGAAGCGCGACCAGTACGTGTCGATGAAGCGCTGGTCGTCGCCCCAGATGGTGCGCAGCATCGACGGCCACGGCTCGGTCAGCACCAGGTAGCCGCCACCGCCGTTCGGCACCTCGTTCGCCTCGTCGTCGACGACCGTCGCGGAGATGCCGGGCAGCGGCGTCTGCGCGGAGCCGGGCTTGGTGGCGGTCACGCCCGGCAGCGGGGTGATCATCATCGAGCCGGTCTCGGTCTGCCACCAGGTGTCGACGACCGGGGTGCGGTCGCCGCCGATGTTCTTGCGGTACCAGACCCACGCCTCGGGGTTGATCGGCTCGCCCACCGAGCCCAGCACCCGCAGGCTGGACAGGTCGAACTTGGCGGGGATGTCGTCGCCCCACTTCATGAACGTACGGATCGCGGTCGGCGCGGTGTAGAGGATCGTCACGCCGTACTTCTGCACGATCTCCCAGAAGCGGCCCTGGTGCGGGGTGTCGGGCGTGCCCTCGTACATGACCTGCGTCGCGCCGTTCGCCAGCGGCCCGTAGACGATGTACGAGTGACCGGTGACCCAGCCGACGTCGGCGGTGCACCAGTAGACGTCGGTCTCCGGCTTGAGGTCGAAGACGGCGTGGTGCGTGTAGGCGGTCTGTGTGAGGTAGCCGCCGGAAGTGTGCAGGATGCCCTTCGGCTTACCCGTGGTGCCCGAGGTGTACAGGATGAACAGCGGGTGCTCCGCGCCGAACGCCTGCGGGGCGTGCTCCGCGCTCTGGCGGCCCACCACGTCGTGCCACCACACGTCGCGGCCCTCGGTGAAGGCGACCTCCTGCCCCGTGCGGCGCACGACCAGGACGTGTTCGACGATGCCCGCCTTCTCGACGGCCTCGTCCACGGCCGGCTTGAGCGCGGACGGCTTGCCGCGCCGGTAGCCGCCGTCGGAGGTGATGATCACGCGCGCGTCGGCGTCCTGGATGCGGGTGGCGAGCGCGTCCGAGGAGAAGCCGCCGAAGACGACCGAGTGGGCGGCGCCGATCCGGGCGCAGGCCAGCATCGCGATCGCCGTCTCGGGGATCATCGGCATGTAGACGGCGACCCGGTCGCCCGCCTGGACTCCCAGCTCCAGCAGGGCGTTGGCGGCCTTGGAGACCTCGTCCTTGAGCTCGGCGTAGGTGATCGCGCGGCTGTCGCCCGGCTCGCCCTCGAAGTGGATGGCGACACGGTCGCCGTGCCCGGCCTCCACATGGCGGTCGACGCAGTTGTAGGCGACGTTGAGCTCGCCGTCCTTGAACCATGTGGCGAACGGCGGGTTCGACCAGTCGAGCGTCTCGGTGGGCTCCTTGGCCCAGGTCAGCCGACGGGCCTGCTCGGCCCAGAAGCCGAGCCTGTCAGCCTTGGCCTGTTCATACGCCTCCGCGGTGACGTTGGCGTTCGCGGCCAGGTCGGCGGGGGGCGCAAAGCGTCGCTCCTCCTTCAGAAGGTTGGCCAGGCTTTCATTGCTCACGGCATCTGCCTTTCCCAGGGTGTCCGTTGTGTCCCAGGCCACAGCTCATCAGACCCGGGGGTGCGATGACAAGGGCCGACCGCCGATTGGTTTAGACCTGTCGGGCGGTGCTGCAGGGGACCGGGGTCATCCGTACCCACGGACGCCGACCAGGGAAAGTTCAGTGCCTGTGCCGCCGGTCACCCTGCTCACGGTCCGACGGGCCACCGGGTGTGCCCCCGCTGTCGATCGGGGGCACACCCTCCTCCGGTGCGGGGCGAGACGCTCCGCGCCAGGCGTCGGCTCACACCGACAGATCCGGCTCCCGCACACGGTCGAAGACGCCGCCGGTCTCCGTCTCGGTGAGCAGGTACGCCTCGGCCTCGCCCACGTGGAAGTACATCCCGTGCAGTTCCAGGGCGCCCTCGTCGAGGGCCCGGGCCACCGAGTCGTGGGCACGCAGGTGCTCCAACTGCTGGACCACGTTCGTCAGGCAGAGCTGCTCGACCGCGTCCTCGGGGGACCGTCCGGCCAGCCTGCCCCAGGACAGACTGTCGTCGGCCATGCGCTCCAGGCTCGGCAGCCCGTGCCGCAGCCATCGCTTCAGCGGGGTCCGGGCGCCGCCCGGCTCGGAGTTGAGCAGGGCCTGCATGGCGCCGCATCCCGAGTGTCCGCACACCGTGATGGACCGCACCTGGAGCACGTCCACGGCGTACTCGATCGCCGCCGACACCGAGTCGTCGCCGCTCTCCTCGCCGGGGCGCGGGACGAGATTGCCCACGTTGCGCACCACGAACAGGTCGCCCGGACCACTGGAGGTGATCATCGATGTGACCAACCGGGAGTCGGCGCAGGTCAGGAAGAGCTGCGAAGGCCGCTGCCCCTCTCTCGCCAGCCGGGCCAGCTCGCTGCGCACCAGGGGTGCTGTGTTGCGCTGGAACGCGCTGATGCCACGCGCCAGTTCGTGCCCGCTGGCTCCGCCGGCGCCCGACGGGTCCGGCTCGGAGCGGTCCGACCCGTCCGGGTTCTTCTCGGCAGGGGGTACGGACTGGGGGCCGTCGCACTGGTGGTTGCGCCAGGGTGTCCAGGGCCGGCAGCGGCAGTCGCCGGAGGCCTGGGGCTCGGAGATGCGGGTGCCGGTATGCCGGCCGGTGATCTCCACGGTGCCGCCCTGCGCGGTGTGCGTCTTCTGCCAGTCCTGCAACGTCTCGTACGCCGCGTGGTCCATGAACGACCCGTCCAGCTCGACGACGGTGTCGGCGCCGTGGGGCACGAGATGCAGGGCCCGGCTGAGCCGTGGCACCGCGAGGAACGTCAACTGTCCTCTGACGTGGACGTGATGGACTCCTTCCCTCTCGTCGTGCGTGATGCGGGTGCGGGTGAGGCGGTGCAGGGCGACGCCGACGGCCATGGCGATGCCGAGCGCCACGCCCTCCAGGACGCCGAGGAAGACCACGCCGAGGGTGGTGACGGCGTAGACCCAGACTTCCCGGTGGCGGGTCACCGTGCGGATGTGGTTCAGGGACACCATCTGGATGCCGACGGCCATCACCAGGGCGGCGAGCGAGGCGAGCGGGATGAGCTCCAGGATCGGGACCATCAGCAGCGCGGCGATCACTACGAGAACGCCGTGCAGCATCGTGGAGTTCCGGCTGACGGCGCCCGCGTGCACATTCGCCGAACTCCGCACGGCGACACCGGCGATGGGCAGTCCGCCGAGCGTGCCGGAGACGATGTTGGCGGCGCCCTGCCCGAGCAGTTCACGGTCGAGGTGCGAGCGCCCGACACGGGTCGACAAGCCCGGGCGGCCGGCCACCAGCTTGTCCACGGCGACCGCGCCGAGCAGCGACTGCACGCTGCACACCAGCGTGGTGGTGAGCACGGCAGCGACCAGGCCGAGCACGGGGCCCTCGGGCAGCCCGGCCAGGGCGTGGTTGCTCCAGGAGGGCAGGTCGACCTTGGGCAGGCGGAGCCCGACGAGGGCGGCGACCGCGGTGGCTCCGGCGACGGCTACGAGCGCGGCCGGGACCTTGCGCAGCAAGCGTCCGGCCCGGCCGGGCAGTCTCGGCCAGAGCAACAGCAGTGCCAGGGTCAGCACACTCACCGACACGGCCGCGGGGCGCATGTGCGCCAACTGGGCGGGCAGCGCGCGGAGGTTGTCCGGTACGGAACTCTGCGGTGTGCCGCCGAGGACGATGTGCAGCTGGGCGACGGCGATGGTGACGCCGATCCCGGCGAGCATGCCGTGCACGATGGCGGGGCTGACGGCGAGGGCGCCGCGGGCCACGCGCAGGCAGCCCAGGCCGAGTTGGGCGAGGCCGGCGAGGACGGTGATGGCGCAGGTCGTCCGCCAGCCGTAGCGCTGGATGAGGTCGGCGGTGACGACGGTGAGCCCGGCGGCCGGGCCGCTCACCTGGAGCGGGGAGCCGCCGAGCCGACCGGCGACCAGGCCGCCCACGGCGGCGGCGACGAGGCCGGCCTGGAGCGGGGCGCCGGTGGCGAGGGCGATGCCCAGGGACAGGGGCAGGGCGATCAGGAAGACCGCGATCGAGGCCGACACATCGGCACCCGCGATCCTGAATCGGCGGGGTCCGGTCGGCGGCGGACTGTGGGGCGGATGGGTGCGTTCGGTGCGGTTCGGATCGGCGGCGCGTGTGGGGACGCAGGCTGACATGGTTTCCCGTCTCCTCCGGGGCTGCGCGGTCGCGTAACTGGGGGGTCCCGCTCGGGGCGGGTTCGGTCGCGGCGGTCACGGCGTAAATCGGCGGGATGCATCAACGCTCGGTAAACGAATCGTAATGCAGAGTAAAGGCCGAGCATGGGCATTACGGGCAAATGGGTGAATAGATCACTCTGAAGGGTGAAGTGGTTATTTGATCGGCTTGTCGTACTAATTCCTTCTCGAACTCGTGCGAATTTGGCGGCGCTGTCCGCACCCGAGAGAAGGAAGAAGGTGGGCGGAACATGGCCGCCACCCACAGGATCGCCGCGAGTTCCGTGATCGCCGCGGTCTGCGCCGCATCGCTCGCCGGTTGCGCGACCGGCACCCCCCGGCAAGAGGCCCCCGACCCGCAGAAGGCGACACCGGCGCAGGCGCCGAAGAGCGCCGTCCGGCTGATCGGAGACGGCTCCACCGCCTACACCGGCGCCCAGCCGCACCTGCCCAGGCCGGAACGCCTGCGGCCCGGTCAGAAGCCCCCGCAGTTCGTCGTCTTCTCCTGGGACGGCGCGGGCGAGGACAGTCAGAAGCTGTTCTCCCACTTCCGCAAGGTCGCCAAGAAGAACAACGCGACCATGACGTACTTCCTGAGCGGCGTGTACATGCTGCCGGACGAGGAACGCGACCGGTACCGGCCGCCGCAGCACTCCCCGGGCCGCTCCGACATCGGCTTCAACGACCGCCGCGGCATCGCCGCCACCGCGAAGCAGCTGCGCCTGGCATGGCTCGAGGGCAACGAGATCGGCACCCACTTCAACGGCCACTTCTGCGGCAGCGGCGGAGGTGTCGGCGAGTGGTCCGTCCAGGACTGGAAGGACGAGATCTCCCAGGCCAAGCAGTTCGTGAAGACCTGGAAGACCAACACCGGCCTGACGGGCGCGGCCCCCCTGCCCTTCGACTACGACAAGGAGCTCGTCGGCGCCCGCACGCCCTGCCTCGAGGGCCAGCGCAACTTCATGAGGGCGGCCCGCGACCTGGGCTTCCGCTATGACACCAGCGGCGTGAACGACCAGGTCTGGCCGAAGAAGAAGCAGGGCCTGTGGGACGTGTCCATGCAGCTCGTGCCGTTCCCGGGCCACTCCTTCGAGCAGCTCACCATGGACTACAACTTCATGGTCAACCAGTCGGGCACCAAGACCCAGGGCAACCCCGCCATGCACGACTTCTGGGGCGACCAGATGCGCGACGGCCTCCTCAAGGGCTTCTCACGGGCCTACAACGGCAACCGCGCACCCCTGATCATCGGCAACCACTTCGAGTCCTGGAACGGCGGCACCTACATGCGGGCCGTCGAGGAGGTCATCGAGACGGTGTGCACCAAGGAGGAGGTGCGCTGCGTCTCGTTCCGGCAGCTCGTGGACTGGCTGGACGCCCAGGACCCGAAGACGCTGGAGAAGCTGCGCACCCTGCAGGTGGGCCAGGCGCCCAAGGCGGGTTGGGCGTCCTTCCTGTCGGACCGGCCCGCCCCGGCACCCAAGGGCGTGCCCGGTGCTCCGGCGGCCCAGGGGGTCCCGGGCGCCCCGGCGGCCAAGGAGTAGTCCTTCGGGCGGACATGGCCGGACGCACGCGCGTGAAGGCCGGACGCACGCGCGTGAAGGCCGGACGCACGCGCGCGTGAAGAAGGCCACTCCGCCGCGGAGCGGGGCCCTGGGGTGCGTAGGGTCGTACTCATGAGTACAGCAGGCGCGAGCGCCGATCCCCTCGCGGCCCTGGGGGCGCTGCCCGGAGTGGCCGATTCCGTGGAGTCCGTCCGCAAGGCCGTCGACCGGGTCTACGGGCACCGGGTCATGCGGCGGCGCAGCAACGCGATCACCTCCGAGGCCGCTCTGCGCGGCGCCCGCGGTTCGGCCGCGCTGTCCGGCGCGGACTGGGCCCTGGAGGAGGTGCGCCGGCGCACGGATTTCAGCGGTGACGACGATGCCCGCACCGTGGGTGCCGCCCTGCGGCTCACCGCGGAGGCGGGCCAGCTGCTGTCGATCTGGCGGCAGTCGCCCCTGCGGGTGCTGGCCCGGCTGCACCTGGTGGCGGCCGCGGACAAGGCCGACCAGGTGGGACGGCCCCGCAAGGAGGGCGAGCCGGTCGACGAGCCGCTGGTCGGGCTGCCGCTGCCGAGCGCCACCGAGACGCACGGCAGGCTGGACGGACTGGCCGGGCTGATCATCGCGGGCGGCTCCGCACCGGCCCTGGTGACGGCCGCCGTGGTGCACGGCGAACTCCTCGCGCTGCGTCCCTTCACGTCCCACAACGGCCTCATCGCACGCACGGCGGAGCGAATCGTCCTCATCGGCAGCGGCCTGGACCCGAAGTCGGTCTGCGCGGCCGAGGTCGGCCACGCGGAGCTGGGGCGCGAGGCCTACCTGGAGGCCCTCGGCGGGTACGTCTCCGGTACCCCGGAGGGCGTGGCAGCCTGGATCGCCCACTGCGGCAGGGCCGTGGAGCTGGGTGCTCGCGAGTCGATGGCGGTGTGCGAGGCGCTCCAGCGCGGGGCGGCATGACATCGCGGGCGTGACATCGCGGTGCGGCGCGAGAGGGCACGGCAAAAAGCACGGCCGGAAAAATGATGCGGCGGTACGAGTTCTCGTACCGCCGCTGGCATGAGCATCGGGTTACCAAGCGTCCTCGATATATGCCCATCAGGTCGGGAGCTTTGCCCGTCACCTGGTGCGGCTGGCCCGTATTCGACGGGTCGACGTCGCGTGGGTGCCCGGTGTTCATGCTCGGTCCGTGGGGCCAAATGCGTTAAAAGGTGATCCTCTCGGATGTCCTTGGTCTCGCGGGCCGTTGAGTCCTTTGTACTCCTGCCCCGGTGCGAGCGGAAGTCCAGGCTGCACTTCTTTACTTTTGGGTTCACATAGGACTGGGCATCGTCACAGGTCAAGCGACCGTCGCCCGGCGCCTGTTCGCGTACCAGACGAGTCCCGCCGTGGCCGCCGCTGCGCCTATCGCCGCGACCGCCACGAGCGCCGGACGGGGCGGGACGGAGAACGCGGGAATGCGCTGCTTCAGCCGGACCGGGCGGTGGAAGTCGAGGATCGGCCACCCGCGCGCGAGGGCCTCGCGGCGCAGCGCCCGGTCCGGGTTCACGGCATGCGGATGGCCGACGGACTCCAGCATCGGCACATCGGTCGCCGAGTCGCTGTAGGCGTAGCAGCGGCTCAGGTCGTACCCCTCGGACTCGGCCAGCTCCCTGACGGCCTCGGCCTTGGTCGGGCCGTACGCGTAGTACTCCACCTCGCCGGTGAAGCAGCCGTCGTCGCCCACGACCATGCGGGTGGCGACCACGCGGTCGGCGCCCAGCAGTTCGCCGATCGGCTCGACCACCTCGGCGCCCGAGGTGGACACGATCACGACGTCGCGGCCGGCGGTGTGGTGCTCCTCGATGAGGGAGGCGGCCTCGTCGTAGATGATCGGGTCGATCAGGTCGTGCAGCGTCTCGGCGACGATCTCCTTGACCTGCTGCACGTTCCAGCCCCGGCACAGGGCGGACAGATATGCGCGCATGCGCTCCATCTGGTCGTGGTCGGCGCCACCGGCCAGGAAGACGAACTGGGCATATGCGGTGCGCAAGACGGCCCTGCGGTTGATCAGACCGCCTTGGTAGAACGACTTGCTGAACGTGAGCGTGCTCGACTTCGCAATGACCGTCTTGTCCAGGTCAAAGAAGGCGGCTGTGCGGGGCATCGAGTGGTTTTCCACGCCCCAGAGCATAGGGGCAGCCCATTCGGCGTAAGGTGGGGCGCGTGGGTTTGCCTGAGAAGGCTCTCGGGTACACCATGGAAGTCACGGATCGTTCGCGACCGTGCTAACCCGGCCCGACTCCTCCCCCCCCGAGTCGGCCGTGGGGACGACCCCCGCTCTCCCCCCCGGCGGGGGTCGTCGCATGTCCGGATGGGTTTTCAACCTCTTCGCGCGCCTTGAAATCCGCTTCGACGCTGTTGTGGCGGTGCATTTGTCATGCACCTGACCTATCACGCTGGGTAGTTGCCGGACTGCTCTGTGCCGCTCGCGCGGAGGGCCTGAGCCGCTCACCGGTATGGGTGACGGCGATATTCACAACCCCCGGGACGTCCACAGTTATCCACCAAGATCCACACGATTTCAGGGATCGCTGCACCGTGATTCCAACGCGTCCCGCTCGCGGCGAGTTCATGGCCGGTTCCGAGTACCCGGGGGCGTTTGGCCGGTTTCTGTCGGCCGTTCACAGGAAGGCCGCTTGTCGGTTCTTCCCACGTTTGGGTTTCGCGGGGCCGCAGGGGCCGCGCGAGCCATGCAGCGAAGGGGGATGGAAAGCGTGTCCGGAACCGTCACACACGATCCGCAGCCCGCCGCCGGAGGGCGGCAGGGCGGACCGCTGATCGTCACCGAGGACAGCGAACTCCTCGACGACCTGCTGCGCCTGTGCGCGGCGGCGGGCGCCACACCCGAGGTGCACCACGGAGTGCCGGAGCGCAGAGGCAGCTGGGAGGCCGCGCCCCTCGTCCTGGTCGGCGACGACGCCGCGCGGCGGGTGCGCGGGGCCGTGCGCAGAAGGGGTGTCGTGCTCGTCGGCCGGGACCAGGACGACTCCGGGGTGTGGCGGCGTGCCGTCGAGATCGGCGCCGAGCACGTCCTGATGCTGCCCGACGGCGAGCAGTGGCTGGTCGACCGGATCGCCGACGTGGCCGAGGGCGTCGGCCGGCCCGCCCTCACGGTGGGCGTCATCGGCGGCCGAGGCGGTGCCGGAGCCTCCACGCTCGCGTGCGCCCTCGCCGTCACCTCCGCGCGGGAGGGACTGCGCACGCTCCTCGTGGACGCCGATCCGCTGGGCGGGGGACTCGATGTCCTCCTCGGGGGTGAGACGGCCGAAGGGCTGCGCTGGCCCGCGTTCGCCTCCTCGCGCGGACGGGTCGGCGGGGGAGCCCTGGAGGAGTCACTGCCCGAGCTGCACTCGCTGCGGGTGCTCAGCTGGGACCGCGGCGACCGGATCGCGGTCCCGCCGCAGGCGGTACGCGCGGTGCTCGCGGCGGCCCGGCGCCGCGGCGGCACGGTCGTGGTCGACCTGCCGCGCCGGATCGACGACGGTGTCGCCGAGGTGCTCACCCAGCTGGACGTGGGCGTGCTGGTGGTGCCCGCCGAGCTGCGGGCCGTCGCGGCCGCGGGGCGGGTGGCCTCCGCGGTCGGCATGGTCCTGCGGGATCTGCGGGTGGCGGTCCGCGGCCCCTACCCGCCGGGGCTCGGCGACCGTGAGGTCGCGCGGCTGCTGGGACTGCCCCTGGTCGGCGAAGTGCCCGACGAGCCGGGGCTGTCCCGCCCGGACGAGGGCACGGCGCCACCGGGTGCCGCCCCGCGCGGACCGCTCGCCCGGTTCTGCAAGGGGTTCTGGGAGCGGGCGCTCGTCGAGGCGGGTGCGGCATGAGCACTCTGGCCGGACTCGAAGGTGCGGCGCTGCTCGACGGGGTGCGGCGGTGGCTGGCGGAGAGCGGGGCCGAGCCGACCCCCGCGCGCGTGGCGCAGGCCCTGCGGGACCAGGGGCGCGTCCTCGGGGACGCCGAAGTCCTGGGTGCCGCCGCGCAGTTGCGGTCCGAGCTGATCGGCAGCGGACCGCTGGAGCCGCTCCTGGCCGATCCGTCGGTGACGGACGTGCTGGTGTCGGCCCCGGACCGGGTCTGGGTGGACCGGGGCGGCGGACTGGAGCTGACATCGGTGCGGTTCGCGGACGCGGCGGCCGTACGGCGGCTCGCCCAGCGCCTCGCCGCGGTGGCCGGACGACGGCTGGACGACGCCCGACCCTGGGCCGACGCCCGGCTGCCCGACGGGACCCGGTTGCACGCCGTGCTGCCGCCGGTGGCGGTGGGCTGCGCCTGCCTGTCGCTGCGGGTGGTACGGCCGCGAGCCTTCACCCTCGGTGAGCTGGTCACGGCCGGCACAGTGCCGCCAGGCGGGGACCGCATCCTGCGCGCCCTGCTCGACGCTCGGCTGTCTTTCCTGGTCAGCGGCGGGACCGGCACCGGAAAGACCACGCTGCTCAGTGCCCTGCTCGGGTTGGTGGGGCCGGACGAGCGGATCGTCCTCGCCGAGGACTCGGCGGAGCTGCGGCCCGACCATCCCCATGTCGTGCGGCTGGAGACCAGACCCGCCAACCAGGAGGGGGCGGGCCTCGTCACCCTTGAGGACCTGGTGCGCCAGGCGCTGCGGATGCGGCCGGACCGGCTGGTCGTGGGCGAGGTGCGTGGGCCCGAAGTGGTGCATCTGCTGGCCGCGTTGAACACCGGTCACGAGGGCGGCTGCGGGACCGTGCACGCCAACGCCGCCGCCGATGTACCGGCCCGGCTGGAAGCGCTCGGCACGGCCGCCGGGCTCGACCGGGCCGCGCTGCACAGCCAGTTGGCGGCCGCCCTCTCCGTGGTGCTGCACCTGGTGCGCGACCGGGCCGGGCGGCGACGGATCGCGGAGGTGCACGTGCTGGAGCGGGACCCGTCGGGGCTCGTGCGCACGATGCCGGCGCTGCGGTGGGGAGCGCAGGCGTTCGCACGCGAGCGGGGGTGGGAGCGGCTGCGGGGGCTGCTTCGGAGCGAGGCGAGCGGGCCGGGTGAGGTCGCGGTGGAGAGGGGCGCGTCATGACGGGGGTGCTTGAGGTGTCGAGGGGTGTGGCCGTGGTGGGGGAGGCGAGGTCTGGCGGGGTGCTTCAGGTGTGGAGGGGTGTGGCCGTGGTGAGGGAGGCGCGTCATGACGGGGGTGCCTGAGATGTCGATGGGTGCGGCCGTGGCGTGCATGGGGGCGGCTGTCTGGCTGCTGGGTGAGCGTGAGGAGGCGGCGCGGCGGGCGCGGCTGCTGCTCGCGGACGGGGCAGCCGTCGGAAGCGGCCCGCCCGGGTGGCGGCGGATGACCGGTGGGCTGCGGCGTGTCCGTGGGCGGCTGCGGGCCGAGTGGTGGTCACCGGTGGCCGGGCTGGTGCTGGCGGTGCTCGGGGCTTCGGTGCTGCCGGCCGTCCTCGGGGCGGCCGGCGTGCCGCTGCTGCGGCGGACCCGGCTGGCCGGCGAGGTGCGGCGGGACCGAGAGCGCCGGGCCGACGCGGTGATCGCGCTGTGCGGGGCGCTCGCCGGTGAGGTGCGGGCCGGGCGCCAGCCGGGTGAGGGGCTGCTGCGGGCCGCCCGGGACTGCGGCGGGCTCGCGGACGCGCAGGCGACGGTGCTTGCGGCGGCGCGGTTCGGCGGTGACGTGCCGGAGGCGCTGGCCACGGCGGCGCGGCAACCGGGCGCCGAGGGACTACGGGGACTCGCGGCGTGCTGGCGGGTGGCCGTGGACCAGGGCGCGGGCCTCGCGGCCGGTCTCGACCGGCTCGCCGCCGCCCTGCGCGCGGAACGGGACCAACGGTCCGACCTGCGAGCCCAGCTGGCGGGCGCCCGGGCCACGGCGGTGATGCTCGCCGGATTGCCGGCCCTGGGGCTCCTCATCGGCACCGCCCTCGGGGCCGATCCCCTCCACGTCCTGCTGCACACCGGGGCGGGACTGGGATGTCTGGCGGCCGGCGGGGCGCTGGAGGGCCTGGGGCTGTGGTGGGTGCAGCGGATCGTGCGAGGCGCGGAGACGGCGGCATGAGCGGAGAAGTTGTCCACAGGCTGGGGGTGACCCTGGGGATCGTGCTGGCCTGCGGATTGCTGGTGTGGTCGCTGCTGGAGGCGCGGCGCCGCAGGAGGACGCGCCGGCGGCTGACGGAGCTGTCGGGGGTACGGCAAGCGACGGCCCCTGCCATGAAACCGGCCGTGCGGGGGCTCGCGCGGACGTGGCTGGCCCCGGTGGGCGTGGCGTGCGCCGGATGGGCGCTGGTCGGAGGCCTCGCCGGGCTCGCGGTGGGGCTGGCCGGTGCGGTGGCGGTGTGGCGGTGGCGCCTGAGTCGGGAGACGGCCGGCGCGGCCCCGGGGGCACCCGACCTCGCTGAGGCGGCACGGCAACTGCCCCTCGCCGCCGACCTGCTGGCGGCCTGCATCGCGGCGGGCGCCGGCCCGGTGATCGCGGCGCAGGCGGTGGGTGAGGCCCTGGGTGGCCCTGTCGGCGACGCCCTCGCCCGGGGAGCGGCGGAGGTTCGGCTGGGCGGCGAACCGGGCGTGGCCTGGCGGAGGTTGGGTGCCGTTCCGGGTGCCGGAGGTCTGGCCCGGCTGCTCGAACGGGCCGATGTGTCCGGGCTGCCCGCGGCGGTGCCGGTCGCGCGGCTCGCCGCGGAGGCCCGGGCCGACTGGGGCCGCGCCGCGACGGCCAGGGCCCGACGGGCGGGCGTGATGGTGAGCGCGCCGGTGGGGCTGTGCTTCCTGCCCGCGTTCATCGCGGTCGGCGTGCTGCCCGTGGTGATCGGACTCGCGGGCGGGGTGCTCGGAGGGGGTGGTGGGTGAGGCGGCAACGGACCGGAAGCAGTGAGCGACAACCAGCAGCAGTGTGGAAGTTCGGACTCTTTCTTACGGGGGTTGAGATGTATCAGGCGGTACGGGCACGGCTGCGTGCCCTGGTGTGCGGGATGCGGGCGGCGCGGAGGGACGCGGGGATGGTCACCTCCGAGTACGCGATGGGAATCGTCGCGGCGGTGGCGTTCGCGGTGGTGCTCTACAAGGTCGTCACGAGCGGCCCGGTCAGCGCGGAACTCCAGAACATCGTGAAGGAGGCCCTCAATGCGCGGATGTGAGCGGGGCGCGGACCGGGGGTTCGTCACGGCGGAGTCGGCCGTGGTGCTGCCCGTGCTGGTGATGTTCGCGATGGCGCTGGTGTGGGGGCTGCTGGTCGTGGCCGCGCAGATCCAGTGTGTGGACGCGGCGCGGACGGGTGCGCGTGCGGCGGCCCGACAGGACTCGCCCGGCGCGGTCGTGGAACTGACCCGCGAGGCGGCACCGCCCGGCGCGAAGGTGACCGTCAGCCGGGGCGCGGAGCACGTCCGGGTGACCGTCGTGGCCGAGCCGCCGGTGCTGCGCGGTCTGTCCTTCGCCGTGCGCGAGGAGGCCGTGGCGTCGGTGGAGGAGGCGGTGGGCACGTGACACGGGGCCGGGGATGTACCAGTGGTCGGGGCGCCGGTTCGGACCAGGGGTCCGCCACCGTGTGGAGCGTGGGGGCGATCGCCGTTCTGTGTGTGGTGTTCGGGGTCGTCCTGGCGCTCGGGCAGGCCGTCGTCATCCGGCACCGGGCGGCGGGCGGTGCGGATCTCGCGGCGCTCGCCGCGGCGGACCACTGGGCCGACGGCGGTTCGGCGGCCTGTGCCCGGGCCGGCCGGGTGGCCCGGGCACAGGGCGTACGGCTCGTGCGGTGCGAGGTCGTCGGGGAGATCTCGGACGTGACAGCGGCGTCGGGACGGGGACCGTTCACGGCGGAGGTCAGGGCGAGGGCGGGGCCTCCGGCGGCTCAGCCGGATCCCCGGTCGGCCGCTCAGGTGCCTCGGCCGCCGCCTCGTTCTCTTCCGGAGCCCTCTCCTCCTCCCTCGGAGCACCCTCCTTCGCTCCCGGAGCGCCCCCTTCTCCCGGATCACCCTCCTTCTCCTCGGGAGCCCCATCCAGCAGCACCGTGAGGAGCCGCACGGCCCCCCTCTTGTGCAGCGGGTCGTTGCCGTTGCCGCACTTGGGGGACTGGATGCAGGACGGGCAGCCGGCGTCGCACTCGCAGGAGGCGATGGCCTGGCGGGTGGCGGTCAGCCAGGTGCGGGCGGTGTGGAAGGCGCGCTCCGCGAAGCCCGCGCCGCCCGGATGACCGTCGTAGACGAAGACCGTGGGCAGGAGCGTGTCGGGGTGGAGCGGGATCGACACGCCGCCGATGTCCCAGCGGTCGCAGGTCGCGAAGAGGGGCAGCAGGCCGATCGACGCGTGTTCGGCGGCGTGCAGGGAGCCGCCGAGGATCTCCGGGTTGATCCGGGCCCGGTCCAGCTGGTCCTCGGTGACGGTCCACCACACGGCGCGGGTGCGCAGCGTACGGGGAGGGAGGTCGAGTTTGGTCTCGCCGAGCACCTCTCCGGTGATGAGCCGTCTGCGGAGGAAGGAGACGACCTGGTTGGTGACTTCGACGGAGCCGTAGCAGAGGCGGCCGTCGCCCCACGGGATCTCGACGTCCGTCTCCAGGACGGAGATCGACGTCGTGTCGCGGGCGACCGTGGAGTACGGCGGGGCGGCCTCCTCGACGAGGGCGACGGAGTCCTCCAGGTCCAGCGACCGCACCAGGTAGGTGCGGCCCTGGTGGAGGTGGACCGCCCCCTCGTGCACCGTCGAGTGCGCGGCTCCGGCGTCGACCGTGCCGAGCAGCCGGCCCGTGCCGGTCTCGACGACCTGAACCGGGCGTCCGCCCTCACCCCGGATGTCCGTCAGGTCGGCGGCGCGCTCGCGACGGGTCCAGTGCCAGGCCTTCGTGCGGCGGCGCAGCAGCTTCGCGGCCTCCAGCTGGGGCAGGAGGCCCTCGCTGGCCGGGCCGAACAGGGCGAGGTCCTCGTCCGTCAGAGGCAGCTCCGCGGCGGCCGCGCACAGGTGCGGGGCCAGCACGTAGGGGTTGTCCGGGTCGAGGACGGTCGATTCGACGGGCTGGTCGAACAGGGCCTCGGGGTGGTGGACGAGGAAGGTGTCCAGCGGGTCGTCGCGGGCGACCAGGACGGCCAGCGCCCCCTGCCCGGACCGTCCGGCCCGGCCCGCCTGCTGCCACAGGGAGGCACGCGTGCCCGGGTAGCCGGCGATGACGACCGCGTCGAGGCCGGAGATGTCGATGCCGAGTTCGAGGGCGTTCGTCGCGGCGAGGCCCAGCAGTTCACCCGAATGGAGGGCTTGTTCGAGAGCACGGCGTTCTTCGGGGAGATAGCCGCCCCGGTACGCCGCGACACGCCGGGCCAGCGACCGGTCGACCTCGGCGAGACGCTCCTGGGAGATGACCGAGATCAGCTCGGCGCCGCGCCGGGAACGGACGAAGGCGACCGAGCGCACACCCTGCACGGTGAGGTCGGTCAGCAGGTCGGCGGCCTCGGCGGTGGCGGTACGGCGGACCGGGGCGCCCTTCTCGCCGTGCAGCTCGGTCAGCGGCGGCTCCCAGAGGGCGAACACCAGTTCACCGCGGGGGGAGGCGTCGTCGGCCACTTCCAGCACCGGCACGCCGGTGAGGCGGCGGGCGGCCACGGAGGGCTCGGCGGCGGTCGCGGAGGCCAGCAGGAACACCGGCGACGCGCCGTAGCGGGCACACAGCCGGCGCAGTCGGCGCAGCACCTGGGCGACGTGCGAGCCGAAGACGCCACGGTAGGTGTGGCATTCGTCGATGACGACGTACTTCAGCGACTTCAGGAAGGAGGACCAGCGGGGGTGGGACGGCAGGATGCCGCGGTGCAGCATGTCCGGGTTGGTCAGCACGTAGTTGGCGTACTGACGGATCCACTCGCGTTCCTCGAACGGAGTATCGCCGTCGTACACGGCTGGGCGCACGGAATTGCCCAGCGGATGTGAAAGTTCCTTCACGGAGCGGCACTGGTCCGCCGCGAGAGCCTTGGTGGGAGCCAGGTAGAGGGTGGTCGCGCCGCGGCCGTTCGGGGCCTCCGAGCCCTCCAGGAGGGTGGAGAAGACCGGCACGAGGTAGGCCAGGGACTTGCCGGAGGCCGTGCCGGTGGCGACGACTACCGACTCGCCGTTCAGGGCGTGCTCGGCCGCGCGTGCCTGGTGGGCCCAGGGATGTTCGATGCCCGCGGCGCGCACGGCCGCGATGACCTCGGCGCGGATCCGGTCCGGCCAGACGGCATGCCGACCCTCGCGCGGGGGCAAGTGCTCCGTATGAGTAATGCGAGAAGCCCTGCTGGGGCCGGACGCGAGCCGGTCCAGGACCGCGCCCGGCGTGGGTCGGGAGGCGGGGTCCGTCGGGGTTCGATCGGATCGGTGATTCTTGGCCATCGGCACCGAGTGTGTCACTGGCGTGACGGACAATGGAGCCAAGGCGTCGTGCACGCCTGCCGGTAAGTGATTGAATGCCATCGCGGCTGGCGAAGCGTCCAGGGGCTGAAGCCGAATGCCCCTAGGGCGACCGCTCGATAGCAAGGTGCTGGAGGATCCGTGGACCTGTCCCTGTCGACCGAAACCATGGGCGATCGCACGATCGTCAGGGTCGGTGGCGAAATCGACGTATATACCGCGCCCAAGCTGCGCGAGCAGTTGGTCGAGCTGGTGAACGACGGCAGTTTCCACCTTGTCGTCGACATGGAGGGCGTGGACTTCCTCGACTCCACCGGGCTCGGCGTACTGGTCGGCGGTCTGAAGCGTGTGCGGGCCCATGAGGGCTCCCTGCGCCTGGTCTGCAACCAGGAGCGCATTCTGAAGATCTTCCGTATCACCGGCCTCACCAAGGTGTTCCCGATTCACACCTCGGTCGAGGAAGCGGTTGCGGCCACCGACTGACACCGGTCCCGGGCCGAGTGCCCGGGCCGGCCGACATTCGGCAAGAGTGAAGACCGAGGGGGCCCGGGTTTCGCCGGCCCGGAGCCTCTCGACAGCACGCCCGCTAGTTGCGAGGGGGATGCATGGCCACCGTTGAGCTCCGCTTCAGCGCGCTGCCCGAGCATGTCAGGACCGCCCGGCTGGTGGCGGCGGCGGTGGCGCGCAGGGCCGGAGTGGACGAGGCCGTCCTCGACGAGGTCAGGCTCGCCGTCGGCGAGGCGTGCACCCGAGCCGTCGGACTGCATCAGACCGGCGGTATCTCGGCACCGGTGAAGGTGCTGCTGATCGAGGAGGAGAAGCAGTTCTCCATCGAGGTCGGCGACGAGGTCCCGCACGCGGTCTCCGGCGAGCGCGCCCCCGGGGACGGACCCGGTGACGCCGACGGTGAGGCCGACGAGGACGAAATGGGCCTCGCGGTCATCAGCGGACTCGTCGACGACGTCGAGGTCAGCGCGGGAGAGCACGGCGGGCTGATCAAGATGACCTGGCCGACCACGCCGCCGCCGACGATCCTGGTCTGACCCCGCCACCGCGCACACCGTTCTTTCCGAAGGGCCCCACCCGTGGGGCCCTTCGTCATGTGCGGGTGTCGGTGCCCGCCTTTACAGTAGGTCCTGTGCCGTTCACCGCGTGAATTCGTTCACGATCATTCGCGCGCCCTCCGACAGCCTCAGAATGCTTTCAGGGCATTACTTCGGGACGCCAATTCCGTTTATCGCGCTCTGTTTTGATCAGGTTCCGGTACCTACAATCCCGTCCACATCTTGAGCTCAGCCCAAGCGTCAAGGAGGACGAATGGCGGGGCTTTCCCTCTCACAACAGTCGGGCCATCCCACAGACCTCGCAGCCGCCGTACTGACCGATGGCAACCGTGTCCTCATCGTGGTCATCGCGGTCGTCGCACTGGCGGCCCTGGTGCTCGCGGGGGTCCTGGTGCGCCAGGTACTCGCGGCCGGCGAGGGCACCGACAGCATGAAGGAGATCGCGGCAGCGGTCCAGGAAGGCGCGAACGCCTATCTGGCCCGTCAGCTGCGCACGCTCGGCGTATTCGCCGTGGTCGTGTTCTTCCTGCTCATGCTGCTGCCCGCGGACGACTGGAGTCAGCGTGCCGGACGGTCGGTGTTCTTTCTGATCGGAGCGGCGTTCTCGGCGGCCACCGGCTATATCGGCATGTGGCTCGCCGTACGCAGCAATGTGCGTGTCGCCGCGGCGGCGCGTGAAGCCACTCCGGCTCAAGGCGAGCCGGAAAAGGATCTGACCACGGTCTCGCACAAAGCGATGAAGATCGCTTTCCGTACGGGCGGTGTGGTCGGCATGTTCACGGTGGGCCTCGGCCTGCTCGGCGCCTCCTGTGTGGTGCTGGTGTACGCGGCCGACGCGCCGAAGGTGCTCGAGGGCTTCGGCCTCGGGGCCGCGCTGATCGCGATGTTCATGCGTGTCGGCGGCGGCATCTTCACCAAGGCCGCCGACGTCGGCGCCGACCTGGTCGGCAAGGTCGAACAGGGCATTCCGGAGGACGACCCGCGCAATGCCGCGACCATCGCCGACAACGTGGGCGACAACGTCGGCGACTGCGCGGGCATGGCGGCCGACCTCTTCGAGTCGTACGCCGTGACCCTGGTCGCCGCTCTGATCCTCGGCTCGGCGGCCTTCGGCGACGCCGGACTCGGCTTCCCGCTGCTCGTGCCGGCGATCGGGGTGATCACCGCCATGATCGGCATCTTCGCGGTGGCGCCCCGGCGCGCCGACCGCAGCGGCATGAGCGCCATCAACCGCGGGTTCTTCATCTCCGCGGTGATCTCGCTGGTGCTGGTGGCGGTGGCCGTCTTCGTCTACCTGCCGGGCAAGTACGCCGAGCTCGACGGGGTCACCGACGCCGAGATCCTGGGCAAGGAGGGCGACCCGCGGGTCCTCGCGCTCGTCGCGGTGGCCATCGGCATCGTGCTCGCCGCCCTCATCCAGCAACTGACCGGCTACTTCACCGAGACCACGCGCCGGCCCGTCAGGGACATCGGCAAGACCTCGCTCACCGGCCCGGCCACCGTCGTCCTCGCCGGTGTCTCCGTCGGTCTCGAATCCGCCGTCTACACCGCCCTGTTGATCGGTCTCGGTGTGTACGGGGCGTTCCTGCTCGGCGGCACCTCGATCATGCTGGCACTGTTCGCGGTGGCGCTGGCCGGCACCGGCCTGCTCACCACGGTCGGTGTGATCGTCGCGATGGACACCTTCGGGCCCGTCTCCGACAACGCGCAGGGCATCGCGGAGATGTCCGGCGACGTCGAGGGCGCGGGCGCGCAGGTGCTCACCAACCTGGACGCGGTCGGCAACACCACCAAGGCGATCACCAAGGGCATCGCGATCGCCACTGCCGTGCTCGCGGCGGCGGCGCTGTTCGGGTCGTACCGCGACGCGATCTTCACCGGCGCGCGGGACGTGGGCGAGAAACTCAGCGGGGAGGGCGCCCCGATGAGCCTGATGATGGACATCTCGCAGCCCAACAACCTCGTGGGTCTCATCGCCGGCGCGGCGGTCGTCTTCCTCTTCTCGGGGCTGGCGATCAACGCGGTGTCACGGTCGGCGGGTTCCGTGGTGTACGAGGTCCGGCGGCAGTTCCGTGAGAAACCCGGGATCATGGACTACAGCGAGAAACCGGAGTACGGCAAGGTCGTCGACATCTGCACCAAGGACGCCCTGCGCGAGCTCGCCACGCCCGGTCTGCTGGCCGTGATGGCGCCCATCTTCATCGGGTTCACGCTCGGTGTCGGCCCGCTCGGGGCGTTCCTGGCGGGCGCGATCGGCGCGGGCACACTGATGGCGGTGTTCCTCGCCAACTCCGGCGGCGCCTGGGACAACGCCAAGAAACTCGTCGAGGACGGCCACCACGGCGGCAAGGGCAGCGAGGCGCACGCGGCGACCGTGATCGGAGACACGGTCGGTGACCCCTTCAAGGACACCGCGGGGCCCGCGATCAACCCGCTGCTGAAGGTCATGAACCTGGTCTCGCTGCTCATCGCGCCCGCGGTGATCAAGTTTTCCTACGGTCCCGACAAGAGCATCGGGGTGCGGATCCTGGTCGCCGTCCTCGCGTTCCTCGTGATCGCCGGGGCTGTGTACGTGTCAAAGCGGCGTGGAATCGCGATGGGTGACGAGGACAACGCCGACTCGGAGCCCAAGTCGGCCGATCCGGCGGTGGTTTCGTAGGGAGGATTCCAAGCCCCGTTTCAAGGTGCGGGCGGGCGGCGCGCGTTGACGCGTCGCCCGCCCGCGCTGTGTGGGTACACGTTCACGCGTGAGCCTTCTCTCGCTTGGTGCAAAAGGTTACAAAATGGTCTTAATAGACGCTCGGCGTGCGGTTGCCGTGCATCTGGCGTGTATGTTCCGGGGCCGAGAGCCATGGAAGGGACCAAACCGGTGAACAAGAAGCTCGCGGCCGCACTGTCCGGCGGTGCGGTACTGGTACTGGCGCTGTCGGGCTGCGGCGGCGACGACAGCAACGACAAGCTGGACTCCTGGGCCAAGCAGGTCTGTGACGCCGTACAGCCGCAGGCCAAGAAGATCGAGTCGGCCAATGCGGCGATCCAGAAGGAGACCTCGGACAACAGCACGCCCGAGGACGTCCAGAAGACCGACGCACAGGCCTTCCAGGACATGTCCGACGCCTACAAGGCGATCGGGAGCGCCGTGAACAAGGCCGGGGCCCCGGACGTGGAGAACGGCGAGAAGAAGCAGCAGGACGCGGTCAAGGAGCTCAACGCGATCTCCACTTCGTACGCCTCCCTGAAGAAGCAGGTCGACGGTCTGGACACCAAGGACCAGGGCAAGTTCGCCGACGGTCTGAAGGACATCGCCACCGAGCTGGACAAGCTGAGCCAGAGCGGCAACGACGCCCTCAAGAACCTGGAGGAGGGCGAGGTCGGCCAGGCGATGGCCCAGCAGTCCAGCTGCAAGGCGGCCACGGCGCCGGCGGGGGCCACGCAGAGCTGAGGCCCCGAACGGCGGGCAGTGCAGTGACGCGGGCGTGACGGCTGAGTCGTAGGTGACCGCCGGTGTCTGATGTGCCGTACGGCGGGAGCGTGTGTCGCGCGCGGCGCGAGCGAGTGCCGAGCGGGCGCGGCGCGAACGCGTGCCGTGCGGCGAGAGCACGCGCCGTACGGCGGGAGGGAGCACATGCCGTGCGGCGGGACACGTGCCGTGCGGCGGGACACGTGCCGTAAGGCAAGAATGTGTGCCGTCCCGCCGCAGGGGCAGGTGCGGCCCCCGCACCGGCGGCCACAATGGGGGGCGTGAGTAACGCCAGCCAGTCACCCCTGCCCCCGCTGCCCGCCTCCGACCGTCCCGATGTCGCCGCCCGGCTCCGGGACGCCCTGCTCGCGGCCTCCTTCACCGCCGACGGACTGCTCGAACTGCTCGGCGCCCCCGCGTACGCGGCTCTGGCCCGGAGCGAGACCGTGCCCGCGCTCCGGGCGACCCGCGGGGACACGCCGCTGGAGATGCTCGTCCGGCTGTTCCTGCTCCAGCAGCCCGTGCCGCACGCGCGCGTGGCGGAGGTCCTGCCCGTGGACGCCTGCCTGGACAGCGGCTGGCTGACCCGGGCCGGCGCGGACGGACTCGCCGCCACCGTGGACGTCCGGCCCTACGGCGGGCCCGGCGGCGAGGACTGGTTCATCGTGTCGGACCTCGGCTGTGCGGTCGGCGGCGCCGGCGGGATCGGCCGGCGTGAGGAAGGGGTCGTCCTCGGAGTCGGCGGAGCCTCCACGACCCTCGCCGGCATCACCGTCCGTACGCCCGTCGGCGCAGCGCTCGACCTCGGCACGGGCTCCGGCATCCAGGCCCTGCACGCGGCGCAGCACGCCACGCGCGTGGTGGCCACCGACCTCAACCCGCGGGCCCTGCACATCACCGCCCTCACGCTGGCGCTGTCCGGCACCTCGGCCGTCGAGCGGCGCGAGGGCTCCCTCTTCGATCCGGTCGGCGGCGACGAGACCTTCGACCTGATCGTGTCCAACCCGCCCTTCGTCATCTCTCCCGGCGCCCGGCTCACCTACCGCGACGGCGGGATGGGCGGGGACGATCTGTGCCGCACGCTCGTTCAGGAGGCAGGGGAGCGGCTGAACGAGGGCGGGTTCGCGCAGTTCCTCGCCAACTGGCAGCACGTGGAAGGGGAGGACTGGCAGGACAGGCTCAGGTCATGGGTGCCCCGGGGCTGCGACGCGTGGATCGTGCAGCGCGAGGTGCAGGACGTCAATCAGTACGCCGAGCTGTGGCTGCGTGACGCCGGCGACCACCAGGGTGACGCGGCGGAGTATCAGGCGCGGTACGACGCATGGCTCGACGAGTTCGAGGCGCGCAAGGTGAAGGCCGTCGGCTTCGGCTGGATCACCCTGCGCAGGACGAGCGCCGCCGTGCCGTCGCTCACGGTGGAGGAGTGGCCGCATCCGGTCGAGCAGCCGCTCGGCGACACGATCCGGGCCCACTTCGACCGCCTCGACCACCTGCGCGACCACGACGACGCCGCCCTGCTCGAAGGACACTTCCGCCTCGCAGCCGAGATCGTGCAGGAACAGGTCGGGCTGCCCGGCGCGGAGGATCCCGAGCACGTGGTGCTGCGCCAGAACCGCGGCATGCGCCGGGCGACCCGGGTGGACACCGTCGGCGCGGGATTCGCGGGCGTCTGCGACGGCACGATGAGCGCGGGCCGCATCCTCGACGCCATCGCGCAGCTGATCGGCGAGGACCCGGTCATGCTGCGCGACCGCACCCCGGCCCAGATCCGGCTGCTGGTCGAGCAGGGGTTCCTGGAGCCGGTCCGCTGATGGGACTGAAGGGATTGAAGGGGCTGAAGGGACTGCCCAGGGGCGGTCCCGGGGGTCGTGGAGGAGACTCGCCGACAAATTCGAGTCGATTTGAACACCTCGTCCGAGACGGGTCACGAGGAATCGGACGCCCTTGATCCGCCGCCGTGTCGCCTCTGCGTTCACCTCGGGTTCGCCTGCCCGCCGCCCGTGCGTGTCAGCCTCCCGTGGCTGGGGATGCGCGGACAGGGGAAAAGGGGCACGGCGGGTCATGGAGAGTGAACCGGCGATCTTCGCGGGAGCGGTGTTCTCCCTGTTCGGAGGCGGACTACTGGCGTGGACCGTGATCTGCGTGCGCCGGCAGCGGCCCATCGCCGTAGGTGTGAGGCCCGTCGCATCGGCGACCCTCGCGGGTGCCGTCTCGGTGCTCGCGCTGGCGCTCGGAACGTGGTGCTTCACCCGCCTCTGAGGCGGGCTCCGGCGACGCAGCCGCCGGTAACCGGGGGGTCGCGCTCCGCACAGGGGCCGCCCTGCTCCCGGTACTCCGGGCGGCAGGATTGGTGGTAGTCGGGTTACCGTTCGAGTGGCCGTTGCGGGCTTTTCCCGTTTGACACGGGGGCGGGATGTACCGTCACACTCCGCAGCGTCACCACGTACCCAGCCCCGGTGAGCGACTCCGGGGAGGCCCCAGCGTCGACCGGAGAGAAGAGCGAAGTTGTCCCCGACCAGCGAGACCGCGAAGGGCGGCCGCCGACTCGTCATCGTCGAGTCGCCTGCCAAGGCGAAGACGATCAAGGGCTATCTCGGCCCCGGCTACATCGTCGAGGCGAGCGTCGGGCACATCCGCGACCTTCCCAACGGCGCCGCCGAGGTGCCCGAGAAGTACACCGGCGAGGTCCGCCGCCTCGGTGTGGACGTCGAACACGACTTCCAGCCGATCTATGTGGTCAACGCCGACAAGAAGGCGCAGGTCAAGAAGCTCAAGGACCTGCTCAAGGAGTCCGACGAACTCTTCCTCGCCACCGATGAGGACCGCGAGGGCGAGGCCATCGCCTGGCACCTCCAGGAGGTGCTCAAGCCCAAGGTCCCGGTCAAGCGGATGGTCTTCCACGAGATCACCAAGGCCGCGATCCAGGCCGCCGTGGCCAACCCGCGCGAGCTCAACCAGAAGCTCGTCGACGCCCAGGAGACCCGCCGCATCCTCGACCGCCTCTACGGCTACGAGGTCTCGCCGGTCCTGTGGAAGAAGGTCATGCCGCGGCTGTCCGCGGGCCGCGTCCAGTCCGTCGCCACCCGACTCGTGGTGGAGCGGGAACGCGAGCGCATCGCCTTTCGTTCGGCTGAGTACTGGGACCTGACGGGCACCTTCGCGACCGGCCGCTCCGGGGACTCGTCGGACCCGTCGTCGCTGGTCGCGCGCCTGCAGACCGTCGACGGCAGGCGGGTCGCGCAGGGCCGCGACTTCGACTCCCTGGGACAACTGAAGAGCGCGAACACCCTCCACCTCGACGAGGCGAACGCCCGCGCCCTGGCCGCCGCCCTGGAGCAGACGCGGTTCGCCGTCCGCTCGGTCGAGTCCAAGCCGTACCGCCGCTCGCCGTACGCCCCGTTCCGTACGACGACGATGCAGCAGGAGGCCAGCCGCAAGCTCGGCTTCGGTGCGAAGGCCACCATGCAGGTCGCGCAGAAGCTGTACGAGAACGGCTACATCACCTATATGCGTACGGACTCCACGACCCTGAGCGACACGGCGGTCGCCGCCGCCCGCGCCCAGGTCACGCAGCTGTACGGCGCCGATTACCTGCCGCCGCAGCCGAGGACGTACGCCGGGAAGGTCAAGAACGCGCAGGAGGCCCACGAGGCGATCCGCCCCTCGGGTGATCGTTTCCGCACTCCCGCCGAGACCGGACTGACCGGTGACCAGTTCAAGCTGTACGAGCTGATCTGGAAGCGGACCGTCGCCTCCCAGATGAAGGACGCGACCGGCAACAGCGTCACGGTGAAGATCGGCGGCACGGCGGCCGACGGCCGCGACGTCGAGTTCAGCGCGTCCGGCAAGACGATCACCTTCCACGGCTTCCTGAAGGCCTACGTCGAGGGCGCCGACGACCCGAACGCCGAGCTGGACGACCGCGAGCGCCGGCTGCCCCAGGTCTCCGAGGGCGACGCCCTGAGCGCCCAGGAGATCACGGTCGACGGGCACGCCACCAAGCCCCCGGCCCGCTACACCGAGGCCTCCCTGGTCAAGGAGCTGGAAGAGCGCGAGATCGGCCGCCCGTCGACGTACGCGTCGATCATCGGCACGATCCTGGATCGCGGCTACGTGTTCAAGAAGGGCACGGCCCTGGTGCCGTCCTTCCTGTCCTTCGCCGTGGTCAACCTCCTGGAGAAGCACTTCGGGCGGCTCGTCGACTACGACTTCACCGCCAAGATGGAGGACGACCTCGACCGCATCGCCCGCGGTGAGGCGCAGTCCGTGCCGTGGCTGAAGCGGTTCTACTTCGGCGAGGGCACGGTCAGCGGCGGTGCGGCCGACGCCGGCAACGGCGACGGGGACCACCTCGGCGGCCTCAAGGAGCTGGTGACGGACCTGGGCGCGATCGACGCCCGCGAGGTGTCGTCGTTCCCGGTGGCCAACGACATCGTGCTGCGGGTCGGCCGCTACGGGCCGTACATCGAGCGCGGCGAGAAGGACACCGAGCAGCACCAGCGCGCCGACATCCCCGACGACCTGGCGCCCGACGAGCTGACCGTCGACCTCGCGGAGGAGCTGCTCGCCAAGCCGAGCGGCGACTTCGAGCTGGGCGCGGACCCGGCCACCGGCCACACGATCGTCGCCAAGGACGGCCGCTACGGCCCGTACGTGACGGAGGTCCTCCCCGAGGGCACCCCGAAGACGGGCAAGAACGCGGTCAAGCCGCGCACGGCGTCCCTGTTCAAGACGATGTCCCTCGACACGGTGACCCTCGACGAGGCCCTCAAGCTGATGTCGCTGCCGCGTGTCGTCGGCGCCGACGCCGAGGGCCAGGAGATCACCGCGCAGAACGGCCGTTACGGCCCGTACCTGAAGAAGGGCACGGACTCGCGCTCGCTCCAGGCCGAGGAGCAGCTCTTCACGATCACGCTGGACGAGGCGCTGGCGATCTACGCCCAGCCCAAGCAGCGTGGCCGGGCCGCGGCCAAGCCGCCGCTGAAGGAGCTGGGCACCGACCCGGTCAGCGAGAAGCCCGTCGTGGTCAAGGACGGCCGCTTCGGCCCGTATGTCACCGACGGGGAGACGAACGCGACCCTGCGCTCCGGCGACAGCGTCGAGGAGATCACCCCGGAGCGCGGTTTCGAGCTGCTCGCCGAGAAGCGCGCCAAGGGGCCGGCGAAGAAGACCGCGAAGAAGGCGGCCAAGAAGGCGCCGGCCAAGAAGACGACGACGGCGAAGAAGACCGCGGCGAAGAAGACCACGACCGCGAAGAAGACGACGGCGAAGAAGACCACCACCGTCAAGAAGACGGCCGCAAAGACGGCGACCGCCGCCAAGTCCACGGAGGACTGAGGTCGTTCGAGCCCTGTTCGAACCCGGACCACCGCGTCCGGATCTTCGCCCAGGGTTCGGAAAGCGAACGCCCCGGCAACACTTCGGTGTCGGGGCGTGCGCATGCCAGACCGCGCCCCCCAGGGTGTCGGTGGCTCCCGATAGGCTGAACGCATGACGCGAGCCGACCACCCAACGGCCCCTCAGCCCGCCCCCGACGACGTCCTGGTCGCGGACTCCCGCGAGCGTGCCGTCCGCGCCCTGCTGCGACGACCGCAGCTGAAGCGGTTGTGGAGCGCACAGCTCGTGGGCGGCGTGGGGGACACCCTCGCCCTTCTCGTGCTGGTTCTCCTGGCACTTCAGGCGGCCATCGCCGAGGGCTCTTTCGGAGGCGGCTACCGGGGCGTGGCGTTCGCAGTGGCGACCGTTTTCGGGGTGCGCATCCTCGCGACGCTCCTGTTCGGCGCCGTTCTGCTCGGCCCGCTCACCGCGCTCACCTCGCAGGACGGCCCGCTCGACCGGCGCTGGACCATGGTGGGCGCCGACGGTCTGCGCGCCGCGCTGCTCATCGTCGCGCCCCTGTGGATCGACTGGACGCCGGAGAACGCACTGGCCGTCCTCCTCGTCACGGCCTTCGTCGCCGGGGTCGCCGAGCGGTTCTGGACGGTGTGCCGTGAGAGCGCCGCGCCCGCGCTGCTCCCCGCCCCGCCGCCGGAGGGGGCGACGGTCCGGCCGCTGCCCGACCACATGGACGCACTGCGCCGGCTGTCCCTGCGCACCGGCTTCGTGGCGATCCCCCTCGCCGCCGTCGCGCTGGTCGTCGCGTCCCTGTTCAACAACCTGCTGGGCGCCGGCATCGACTGGTTCGGCCAGCACCAGGCGGCCCTCGCCTCCTACGTGGCCGCCGGGCTGTTCGCCGCGTCCCTGTCCGTGCTGACCTTCCTGGAGCTGCCCGGTACGCGCACGCCGCGCGCGCGGTCGCCGCTCGAGGGACTGCGCCGCCCGAAGACCGGCACCGGCTCCGACAAGGGCCGCACCGGCGCGATGCCGCTGCTGGTCCTGTCCTGCGCGGCCGTCGCCGCGGCGGTGGCGGCCGCCGTCGCCGTGGCCGTGCTGCACGCCAAGGACCTGGGCGGCGGCCCGGTGCTCTACGGCCTGTTCGTGGCCGCGCTGACCGGCGGTGTCGTCGTCGGCATCCGTACGGCGCCCGCCCTGGTGCCCGCCCTGTCGCGCCGCCGGCTGCTCGCGCTGACCATCGCCTTCACCGGTGTCGCCCTGCTGGCCGCCGGGCTGATCCCGGACGTCACCACCGTGCTGCTGATCCTCGCGCTGGCCGGCGTCGGCGCGGGCCTGTCCGCCAACATCGGGCACACCCTCCTCGACCAGGAGGCCGAGGAGTACCGGCGCCCCCGTACGACGGAGCATCTGCACGCGGTCGTCCGGGTCTGCGTGGCGCTCGGCGCGCTCATCGCCCCGCTGGTGGCGGCGGCGATCGGGCCGCACCGGCTGGAGAGCGGGAAGTTCGTCTTCGCGCACGGCGGCGCGGCCTTCACGCTGATGCTGGCCGGTGCCCTGCTGCTGCCGGTCGCCGCGCTGGTGCTGGCCAAGGTCGACGACCGCTCCGGTGTGCCGCTGCGGCAGGACCTGAAGGACGCGCTGCTCGGCGGCGACGACCCCGAGCAGGGGGCCGCGGCCACCGGCTTCTTCATCGCCCTGGAGGGTGGCGACGGCGCCGGCAAGTCGACGCAGGCCGAGGCGCTCGCCGAGTGGATCCGCGCCAAGGGCCACGAGGTCGTGCTGACGCGCGAGCCCGGTGCGACGCCGGTGGGCAAGCGGCTGCGGTCGATCCTGCTGGACGTGTCGAGCGCGGGCCTGTCGCACCGCGCGGAGGCGCTGCTGTACGCGGCCGACCGCGCCGAGCACATCGACACCGTCGTACGACCCGCCCTGGAGCGTGGCGCGGTCGTCATCTCCGACCGGTACATCGACTCCTCCGTCGCCTACCAGGGCGCCGGCCGCGACCTGTCGCCGACCGAGATCGCCCGGATCAACCGCTGGGCGACGAACGGACTCGTGCCGCATCTGACCGTGCTGCTGGACGTCGCGCCGGAGACCGCGCGCGAGCGGTTCACCGAGGCGCCGGACCGGCTGGAGTCGGAGCCCGCCGAGTTCCACGCGCGCGTGCGGGCCGGTTTCCTCACCCTGGCCGCCGCCGACGCCGGGCGGTACCTGGTGGTCGACGCCGGCCAGGAGCCCGAGGCCGTCACGACGGTCATCCGGCACCGGCTCGACCAGGTGCTGCCGCTGTCCGAGGCCGAGATCAAGGCCCAGGAGGAGGCGCGGAAGAAGGCTGAGGAGGAGGCCCGCCGCAAGGCCGAGGAGGAGGCCGCCCGCAAGGCCGAGGAGGAGCGCCTGGAGCGTGAGCGCCAGGAGCAGCTCGCCAAGCTGCGCGCCGAGGAGGAGGAGCGCAAGCGCCGCGAGCTGGAGGAGGCGCAGCGCCGCGAGGCCGAACGGCAGGCGGAGGAGGCCCGGCGCCGGGCCGAGGAAGCGCAGCGGAAGGCCGAGGAGGAGCGGGCCCGGCTCCTCGCGGAGGAGAAGGCCCGCGCCGAGGAGGAGGCCCGCCGCAGGGCGGACGAGGAGCGGCGCCGCAAGCAGGCCGAGGAGGAGGCGCGACTGCGTGCCGAGGCCGAGGCGCTCCGCCTGGAGAAGCAGCGCAAGGCCGAGGCGGCACTGCTGCGGGCCGAGGAGGCCCGGCGGCTCGCCGAGGCGGCAGCGGCTGCGGCCGAGGCCGGTCCGAAGATCACCGCTCCGAGGAGCACCGCTCCGAAGGGCACCGCGGGTTCCGTGACCGGTCAGGACGCGGCGACCGTGCCCACGCCGGTGGTGGCACCGGGGGGTGCGGGGGACGACACGACCGTGCTGCGCCCGGTGCGGGACGACGAGCAGGGTCCGGGCTGGGCCTCCGCCGGGTCGGAGGCCGAGGTGACGGCCGAGCTGCCGAAGCCGCCGGTTCCGCCTCGCTTCGGGGACGACACCGAGGTGCTGCCTCCAGTGCCCGACCGGGACGCCTCCGGTGCGGCCGACGAGACGGCGGTACTGCCTCCGGTCCGGCCGGATGCCGAGGAGACCGCGGTGCTGCCCCCGGTCCGGCCGGCGGACGCCGAGGAGACGGCTGTCCTCCCGCCGGTGCGCGGGGACGAACCGGCGGACCGGGTTCCGCCCGGGTACTTCCGGAAGGACGACCCGGCCCCCCGGCCCGACGGCACCGAGGACCGTACGCGGGAGATGCCCCAGGTCGACGCCGACGGGGCGCCGCGCCGCCGCCGGTCCGACTGGGCCGAGGAGACGCCGCTGGACGACCTGCCCTCGCTGGCGGACGAGCTGCTCGGGCCGCACGACGAGGAGCCGGACGAGGGACGTGGCCGCCGCGGCAGGGGTGGCCGGGGGCGCTGACGCCTCCGGCGGACCGTCCGCGGGAGCCCGGACTCGGGGCTCCTGCGGACCGCACGGTCGGGCGGGCCGGCAGACGCTGACCGCGAGGTGGGGTCGGCGGCAGGCGTTGTCAGTGGTCGCCCCCACAATGGATCTCGCAACGCGGAACGTGACGGAAGGGCGGCGTGACCCATGACCGTGTGGGACGACCTCGTCGGGCAGGAGCGGGTGAGCGAGCAGCTGGCCGCTGCCGCCCGGGACGCCGACGCCCTGGTCACCGCTGCCGTCACCGGCACCCCGCCGCCCGAGGCGTCGAAGATGACGCACGCGTGGCTGTTCACGGGCCCGCCCGGAGCCGGGCGCAACCAGGCGGCCCGCGCGTTCGCTGCGGCGCTGCAGTGCGTCAGCCCCGATCGCGCCCTCGGCGGATCCCCGGGCTGCGGCTTCTGCGACGGCTGCCACACGGCACTGATCGGCACGCACGCCGACGTCACCTCCGTCGCCGCCGTCGGCAGTCAGATCCTCGCCGAGGACATGCGCGACACCGTCCGCAAGTCGTTCACCTCGCCGGCGACCGGCCGCTGGCAGATCATCCTCGTCGAGGACGCCGAGCGGCTGAACGAGAAGTCGGCCAACGCCGTCCTCAAGGCCGTGGAGGAGCCCGCCCCGCGCACGGTCTGGCTGCTGTGCGCCCCCTCCATCGAGGACGTCCTGCCGACCATCCGCTCCCGCTGCCGCCACCTGAACCTGAGCACCCCGAGGGTCGACGCCATCGCCGACATGCTCGTCCGCCGCGAGGGCATCGAGCCGGGCGTCGCCGCCGCGGCGGCCCGCGCGACCCAGGGCCACGTCGAGAGGGCACGCCGCCTGGCCACCGACCCGGCCGCGCGGGAACGCCGTGCCGCCGTGCTCAGGCTGCCGCTGCGCGTCGAGGACATCGGCGGCGCGCTCAAGGCGGCCCAGGAGCTGGTCGACGCGGCCGCCGAGGACGCCAAGCAGCTCGCGGAGGAGACGGACTCCAAGGAGACCGAGGAGCTGAAGGCCGCTCTCGGCGCCGCCCAGGGCGGCCGCATGCCCCGGGGTACCGCGGGCGTGATGAAGGACCTGGAGGACAAGCAGAAGCGCCGCAGAACGCGCACGCAGCGTGACAGCCTCGATCTCGCCCTGACCGACCTCACTGCCTTCTACCGCGACGTCCTCGCCCTCCAGCTCGGCTCGCGCGTGGCCATCGCCAACGCGGACGCCGAGGACGCCCTGGAGCGCCTCGCCCGCGGCAGCTCCCCGGAGTCCACGCTCCGCCGCATCGAGGCGATCGCCGCCTGCCGCGACGCCCTCGACCGCAACGTGGCGCCGCTGCTGGCGGTGGAGGCGATGACGATGGCGCTCAGAGCGGGCTGAAGCACGGACGGCTGGTCCGGCCGCGCACATGGAGAGGGCCCGGCCCTGACGGCGCCGCACCTGTTCGCCGGCGGGGCGGCTCCGGGTTGACGCCGTAACTCGTACGAGGCACAACGCGCACGCACAGCACCCATCTCGTCGCCCAGAGTTACGCTCGCTGGATGGACACACGGCGCACCCCCCGTTCCGCCTCCGGCTCCGGTGGTCTCCACCGCAGGACACGAAACCGGGCCAAAACCGCCGCCGGTCTGCTCGCCACGGCCGCGCTGCTCATCTCCGCCTGCTCCTCCGGGAGCGCGACGACGTCAGCCGCCTCAGCGGCGGCGGAGGCGGCGCTGGTCGAGCTGCCGCAGGCCACGCCCGCGGCGCTGACGTCGTACTACGGTCAGAAGCCGGCCTGGCGCGGTTGCGGTGTCCCCGGCTTCGAGTGCGCCACCCTCAAGGCACCGCTCGACTACGCCAAGCCGTCGTCCGGTGACGTCCGGCTCGCCCTCACCCGCAAGAAGGCCACCGGTCCCGGCAAGCGACTGGGCTCGCTGCTCGTGAACCCGGGCGGGCCGGGCGGCTCGGCGATCGGCTATGTGCAGGCGTACGCGGGCATCGGCTACCCGGCCGAGGTGCGGGCCCGCTACGACATGGTGGCGGTCGATCCGCGCGGCGTGGCCCGCAGCGAGCCCGTCAAGTGTCTGGACGGGCCGGACATGGACACGTACACGCAGACGGACGCCACCCCCGACGACGGCAACGAGACGGACGGGCTGGTGGCGGCGTACCGGCAGTTCGCGGAGGGCTGCGGCGCGGACGCGCCCCGGCTGCTGCGCCATGTGTCCACCGTGGAGGCGGCCCGGGACATGGACATCGTGCGGGCGGTACTCGGCGACGAGAAACTGAACTACGTCGGGGCCTCCTACGGCACGTTCCTCGGGGCGACGTACGCCGGGCTCTTCCCGGACCGGGCGGGGCGGCTTGTGCTGGACGGCGCGATGGACCCGTCGCTGCCGGCCCGCCGGCTGAACCTCGAACAGACGGCGGGCTTCGAGACGGCGTTCCGGTCGTTCGCGAAGGACTGCGCACGGCAGACCGACTGCCCACTCGGCGGCAAGGGCACCTCGCCCGAGCGGGTCGGGGAGAACCTCAAGGCGTTCTTCGCGAAGCTGGACACGCGGCCCGTCCCCACCGGCGACGCCGACGGCCGCAGGCTCACCGAGTCGCTCGCCACGACCGGCGTGATCGCGGCCATGTACGACGAGGGCTCCTGGGAGCAGCTGCGCGAGGCGCTGACGTCCGCGATGAAGGAGAACGACGGCTCCGGACTCCTCGTCCTGTCCGACGGCTACTACGAGCGGGATGCCGACGGCGCGTACAGCAACCTGATGTTCGCCAACGCGGCGGTGAACTGCCTGGACCTGCCGGCCCCCTTCGACACCCCCGACGAGGTGAGCAGGGCCCTGCCCGAGTTCGAGAAGGCGTCGCCGGTCTTCGGCAGGGGCCTCGCCTGGGCCGCCCTGAACTGCGCCTACTGGCCGGTGCAGGCCACGGGCGAGCCGCATCGCATCGAGGCGAAGGGCGCCGCGCCCATCGTCGTGGTCGGCACGACCCGCGACCCCGCGACGCCGTACCGCTGGGCGAAGGCCCTGGCCGGCCAGCTCTCCTCGGCGCGCCTGCTGACCTACGAGGGCGACGGCCACACGGCCTACGGCCGCGGCAGCTCCTGCATCGACCGGACGATCAACGCCTACCTGCTCCGCGGCACCCCGCCCACGGACGGAAAGCGCTGCTCATAGCCCTGCTCCCGACCCCGGAAGGCCTGCCTCCGGGGCTGGTGCGGAGCACCCTTCGAAACTGTGTAGACTTACCGTCGTTGCTGATCGCACCATAGTGTGGACAGCGCGCCGCCTTAGCTCAGATGGCCAGAGCAACGCACTCGTAATGCGTAGGTCTCGGGTTCGAATCCCGAAGGCGGCTCCACCAGAACCCCAGGTCGGACGGACTCCGGCCTGGGGTTCTTGCGTGTGTCCGGGTGTCAGTGGGTCGATTCGCGTTCCACCGGCAGCCACAGCTCGGCGTCCGCCTCCGTGCCGTCGGGGGACAGCTGGGTGCGGAGGATCTCCGGGCCGGGGCGGGTGCGGTAGGGGTTGGACGGGAACCACTCGGTGAACACGTCGCGCCACAGCTCCTGGATGGCCTGGGGGGCCGGTCCCGAGGTGGTGAAGACCGCCCAGGTGCCCGGGGGGACAGGGAGGGCGGTGGTGCCCTCGGGGACGCCCGCCGGGGTCGGGGAGGAGGTGATCACGGCCTGGTAGTAGTCGAGTTCCGTGCCCTCCGCGCGGCTCGGGTCCAGGTCGTCGCAGACCGCGACGACGCCCCCCGGCTCCTGGTCGGACAGTTTCTCCAGGGCCTCCACGGCAGTCTTGTCCAGGCCCCGGACGAAGTCGATGATCGCCTGGTTCGGACCGGAGTGGATCAGGGGGATCCGGGTCTTGAAGCCCGTGACGGTGAAGGCCGGGCGGTCCACGACGCGGTAGTGCATGCTGCTGTTCCCTTCGACGGTGAGGCGGAAGGCCAACCGGGGCTGGGAGACGAGCGCGGCGCCGGTGCGCCGGGCCTCGCCCGGGCCCACGCCGTGCATCGCGCGGAACGCCCGTGCGAACGCCTCGCCCGAGCCGTAGCCGTAGCGGACCGCGATCTCCAGCAGCGTCGCGTCCCCCGACAGCACCTCCGCGCCCGCGACCGTCAGCCGCCGGCGCCGGATGTACTCCGACAGTGGCATCCCTGACAGGGCCGAGAACATACGGCGCAGGTGGTACTCCGAGGTGCATGCGGTACGCGCCAGGTCCGCCACGTCCACGGTGTGGGCGAGGTTCCGTTCGATCCGGTCCATCGCCTGATTGAGCCGGTCCAGCACGTCCGGTCTCCTTCCTTTCGTGCCTTCACGCTAGGCAGCGTGTGCCCTGCCGCACCCAACATCCTGTGCCCGCTCCGGTCGGGTGGCGCCTGCGCTGAACGGCGTAGGGGAACCGCCGTCCGGCAGGCGTACTCAAGGCGTCCCTACCGTGAACGGCTAGCATCGCCCGTCAATCAGTCAGCTGCCGACCGGTACGAGGTGAGGACATGGGGGCGCCCAGGATCGCCGTCGCCGTGGTGACGATGGGCAACCGGCCCGACGAGGTCGACGCCCTGCTGGAGTCCGTGGCCAAACAGGACGTGCCGCCCGAGCGGATCGTCATCGTCGGCAACGGCTGCCCGCTGCCCGACTTCGCCCGGAGGCTGTCGCTGCCCGGCGAGGTCACCGCCGTCGAGCTCGACGAGAACCTCGGCTGCCCCGGCGGGCGCAACGCGGCCCTGGCACGGCTGCGGGAGTTCGGTGACATCGACGTCGTGGTGGACCTGGACGACGACGGTCTGCTCGTCGACCCCGATGTGCTGCGCCGTGTGCGGGACCTGTACGCCGCCGACGAGCGGCTCGGCATCGTCGGCTTCCGCATCGCCGACGAGCTCGGTGAGACGCAGCAACGGCATGTGCCCCGGATCGGCGACTCGGACCCCCTCCGCGGCGGTTACGTCACCGGCTTCCTCGGGGGCGGGCACGCGCTGCGGATGGCGATGCTCGACGAAGTCGGCGACTGGCCCGCCGAGTTCTTCTTCGCCCACGAGGAGACCGACCTCGCATGGCGCGCCGTGGATGCCGGGTGGCGGATCCTGTACGCGCCGGAGCTGCTGCTCCGGCACCCGAAGACCTCGCCCGCCCGGCACGCCATCTACTTCCGGGTGAACGCCCGCAACCGGGTCTGGCTGGCCCGCCGCCGGCTGCCGCTCGCGCTCGTCCCCGTCCACCTGGGCGTGTGGGTGCTGCTCACCCTCGCCCGGAACCGGTCGGGCGCCGGACTGCGGGCGTGGTTCGGCGGATTCGTGGAAGGCGTACGGGAGCCGGCGGGGGAGCGGCGGCCGATGCGGTGGCGGACGGTGTGGCGGCTCACCCGGCTGGGACGGCCGCCCGTCATCTGACGCTGTGCAGGTGGCGGAGTGAGCGATTGAGAGGGCTCCGACTCCGCTGGGGGCGAGCGATTGAGAGGCCCCCCTGGGGCGATCGAGCGGGACCGCCGGAGAGATTGAGTAGGCCCCGGCCGATCACCTCTGCCGACCGGGACCCGGATCCGGCCGCGGCGGCGACACTCCCCCGAGTTGCGCGTCCAGACGCGCGCACCGCCGGGCCAGATCCGATGTAGTGATCACATCAGGCTTTGCCAACCGATCGCTAACATATGGCCAACGGTTCGCCGTTGCGTCGTTTTCCGATTGGCCGGAAGTCACTGAACCAACGTCGAGGACGGCCAGGGCAGCGGCAGGTCCCGGTGGAACCGGTGGAGTCGAGGTGGCGGAAATCCGCTGCCCCGGGGTGGACATTCGGCACGACGGGGGGCACGGGGGCTATGCGGTTCGGGTTGCTGGGGCCGCCGGTGCTGTTCCACGGCGTGCAGGAGGGCGGCCGCTCCTCCGGTCGGTACGAAGCCCGGGCCATCGCGAGCCCCAAGTCCCGTGTGCTGCTCGCCGCGTTGCTGCTCGACGCCGGACGTGTCGTCTCCGTCGAGTCGCTCAAGGACGCGCTGTGGGGCGGGGAACCGCCCGTGTCCGCCCAGGCCTCGCTGCACAATCACATCACCCGGTTGCGGCGGCTGCTCGACGATCCCGGACGGCTGCGCACCGTGCCGTCCGGGTATGTACTGCGGATAGACGAGGGCGAGTTGGACGTCCATGCCTTCGACGCCCACGTCACCGAGGCGCGTGCCGCACACGCCGACCGGGACTGGCGGAGGGTCGTGCGCGAGTGCGCCGGCGCGCTCGCCCTGTGGCGGGGCGCGCCGCTCGCCGGGCTGCCGCCGGAGGTGGGCGGGTACGCCTTCGCGCAGCGGCTGCGCGAGGCCCGGCTGCTGCTTCTGGAGTGGCGCTACGACGCCGAGTTGGCGCTGGGAGGCCCGCGACTGCACGAGCTGGTGCCGGAGCTGGCGGCGCTGACCGGCGAGTATCCGCTGCGGGAGGTGTACCACCGGCAGCTGATGCTCGCCCTGCACCGCACCGGCCGCCAGGCGGAGGCCCTGGCCGTCCACCGCGAACTGCGCATCCGTCTCGTCGGCCGGCTCGGCATCGAGCCCGGGCCCGGGGTCCGGGAGGCACACGTGGAGGTGCTCCGGGGAGCCGCGGGCGAAAGGGACTCCAGGGGGTCGAAGGAGTCCCAGGGGGTGAGGGACTCGAAGGGTTCGAGGGACTCAAAGGGTTCGAGGGACTCAAGCGGCTCGGGCGGGCCGGGCGGGCCGGGTGAGCCGGGCGGGCCGAATCCCTCGCCCGCCCAACTGCCCCCGCCCCCGGCCCATTTCATCGGCCGCACCGCCGTACGCGACGCCCTGTACCGCACGCTCACCGCACCCGATCCGTACCCCACCGCCGTCATCAGCGGGATGGCCGGTATCGGCAAGAGCGCCCTCGCGCTGCACGTCGCCCATCAGCTGGCGGAACGTTTCCCCGATGGTCAGCTCCACCTCCACCTGCACGGCGCCACCCCGGGCATGACCCCCCTCACCCCTGGTCAGGCCCTCACCACCCTGCTCCGCGACCTCGGCACCGAGCCCTGCCGGATCCCCGAAGAGCCGGAGGCCGCAGCCGCGTTGCTGCGTTCGCTGCTCGCGCCGACCCGCACGCTCCTGGTGCTGGACGACGCCGCGAGCGCCGCGCAGGTACGGCCGCTGCTGCCGGGTGGTGCCGGCTGCGGGGTGATCGTCACCAGCCGCTCGCCGCTGACCGCCCTCGACGGCGCGGCCCGGTTCCCGCTCGCCCCGCTGTCGGACGACGAGAGTGCCCAACTCCTGCGCAGGGCCTCGGGCCGCGACGGCCTGGACGGCACGGACGCCGCCCGGCTCCTCGTCGAACTCACCGGCCGGCTCCCGCTGGCCCTGCGGGTCGTCGCCGCGCGGCTCGCCGCGCGCCGGGCCCTGACCCCCGACGCCCTCGCCGGACAACTGGCCGCCGCCGACGTCCGGTTGCACCACCTGGAGTACGACGACCTGAGCGTCCGCCGCTCCCTGGCCGTCGCGCACGACGCGCTCGCCGCCTCCGAGCGCGAGGTCGACCGGGACGCGGCCCACACCCTGCGCCGTATCGGCGCGCTCGACCTGCCCACGTACGGCGCCCCCCTGCTCGCCCGCCTCGCGGGCACGGGCGCACACCGCACCGAGGCCGCCCTGGACCGCCTCCTAGACGTGGCCCTGCTGGAGGAGACGACCTACGGCCGCTACGCACCGCACGCCCTGGTCCGCGACTTCGCCCGTGAACGGTCCGGGGAGCAGGACACCGCCGGTATCGCCGAGACCGCGCTGCACTGGTACGCCGCCGTCGCCGAGCGGGTCCTCGCCGCGATCGTGGAACCCGGCCCCGACCGGGACGACCGCTGCCGACCCACCCCGAGCCGGCCGGGCGGCCATGCGGCCCACGTCGACCCCGTCGCCCCCTTCGCCGGTGCCGAAGAAGCCTTCGCCTGGGGGGACAGGGAGCTGGAGAACGTCGTCGCCCTGGCCACGCGGTACGCGGACGACCCCTCGGAGCAGCGCGCGGGCCTGGTCTCCACGCTCACCCGGCTGATCTTCCCGTACGCCCATCGCCGCGGCCGCGTCGCCGAGATGGAGGTGCTCGGGCAGGCCGGCCTCCGGGTGGCCCGGCGGCTCGGTGACGCGGCGGCGGAGGCCTGCACGCTGGTCGACCTCGCCGGGCTGCGCTTCCTGACCGGGCGGCTGCTCGACGCCCTCGCCCTCAACGACAGCGCGCTCGCCATCTGGCGGCGGCTGGACCACCCCTCCTGGATCCGCCGCTGCCTCAACAACCGCGGACTGCTGCTGGCCGGACTCGGCCGGCGCACCGAGGCGGGCGAAGCACTGGAGCGGAGCCTGGAGTACGCACGGCGGCTGGAGGACCCGTACGGCGAAGCCGTCACCCACAGCCACCTCGGCAACCTCGTCGAGCACACCGACCCGCGGGCCGCCATCGAGCGGCACCGGCGTTCGCTCGCCCTCGGGGACGAGATCGGCGCCGTGATCGTGCGGCACTCCGCGCACCGCAACATCGGGTACGCGCATCTGCGGCTCGGCCAACCGGCCGCCGCGCTGCCGCACTTCGAGGAGAGCCTGCGCATCCTCGGCGGGCACGGCGACTGGCATGGCGAGTCCCAGACCCGGCTCGGCCTGGTCCGGGCCCTGCGTCTGCTGGGGCGCGACGGGCGGGCCGCCCGCGAGTGCGCCGAGCTGCTCGGCCGGGCCGACGCCCGCGCCGACGGCTACACCGGCGCTCTCGCCCGCCACCAGCACGGGCTGCTGCTGCGCGAGCGGGGGCACATCGGCGAGGCGCGCGAGGCGTGGGGCTCCGCGCTGGCGGCGTTGGAGGGCACGGACGAGCAGGCGGTGGTCAGGGAGCTGCGTGAGCTCCTGGCGCGTTCCGTCTGATCACTTGGCGTCCGCGTAGCACTCCACCACCGCCGTGGTGAACGGGAACCGCACCGGTGTGTCCCCGAAGGTCAGCCGCCCCGCCAGGTCCGCCGCCTCGCGGATCGCCGCCACGACCGCCTCCGTCTCCTCCTCGGGGCAGTGCACGATCACCTCGTCGTGCTGGAAGAAGACCAGCTCGGCCGCCAGCCCCGCGCAGCTCCTGCGCAGCGCGGCGAGCAGGAGCAACGCCCAGTCGGCGGCGCTGCCCTGGACGACGAAGTTGCGGGCGAAGCGGCCTCGGGCGCGGGCGTTGGTGGAGGCGTATCCGGGCACCCACTGCCCGCCGTCCGACTGGTCGTCCTCCCCGGAACCGGAGCCGGAGCCGGAGCCGGAGCCGGAGCCGGAGCCGGAGCCAGAACGGGAGCGATAGCCATAGCCGCCCCCGGAGCCGGAACCTTCGGCAGCCGTCGGGATGCCGGCCTCCTCGCTCGCGTCGTCCGTCCCCCGGGCCGCGGGCGGGCAGGTCCGGCCGAGCCAGGTCCGCACGAGCCGGCCCTCCTCGCCGGCCCGGGCCGCGTCGTCGACGTACGCCACCGCCCTGGGGAAACGGCGTCGAAGCGCGGCGAGGTTCTTCAGGCCGTCGCCGGAGGTCTGGCCGTAGACCGCGCCGAGCACGGCGAGTTTGGCCTGGGAGCGGTCGCCGGAGAAGGCGCGGTCGGAGACGGACTGGTACAGGTCGGTCTCCCGGCCGGCCACCTCCATCAGACCGGGGTCGCGGGAGATCGCCGCGAGGACGCGCGGCTCCATCTGGTCGGCGTCGGCGACGACGAGCCGCCAGCCGGGGTCGGCGACCACGGCCCGCCGGATCACCTTGGGGATCTGGAGCCCGCCTCCGCCGTTGGTGACCCAGCGCCCGGTCACCGTGCCGCCCGCGAGGAACTCGGGCCGGAAGCGGCCCTCGCGGACCCAGTCCTGGAGCCAGGACCAGCCATGGGCGACCCAGATGCGGTACAGCTTCTTGTACTCCAGCAGTGGTTTCACGGCCGGATGGTCGACTGTCTCGATCTCCCACTTCCGGGTCGATGAGACCTTGATCCCGGCCTGGGAGAAGGCCTTGACCACGTCGGCGGGCAGATCGGGGCGGACGCGTCTGCCGAACGCGGCGGACACCTCGTCGGCCAGCTCGGCCAGACGGCGCGGCTCGCCGCCGCCCGCGTACCGCTCGCCCAGCAGGTCCTGCAGCAACGCGCGGTGCACCTCGGCGCTCCAGGGCAGCCCGGTGCGGTTCAGCTCGGCGGCCACCAGCATGCCCGCCGACTCGGCGGCCGTCAGCAGCCGCATGCGGTCGGGGTGCTCGGCGCTCGCGTGCCGCCGCTGCTGCTCGGCGTAGACGGCGAGGAGGTCCGGCAGGGGCAGGTGGACGCCCTGGGGCTCGAACAGCGAGGACTGGGAGCCCGGTTCGGCGGAGCGCTGCGGTGGATCGGGCGGCACGGGGCCGCCGCGCAGCCGGGCCAGGGCGGCCGCGGCCGAGCGCGGTTCCCCGTACCGCCCCTCGTGGCCGAGGAGGAGGGTCTCGGCGGCCTCGATGTCGTAGCACCGCTCGGCTCGCACCCCCGTGGCGAGCAGGCGCGGGTAGACCTCGGCGGTGGACCGCCACACCCACCGCGTGACGCCGGGACGGCTCCGGACGGCCTCGGCGGGATCGGCCTCCCGCCGCACCGGGCCGGCGGGCAGCCCGTCCGGACCGAGGGGGGCGACGTCCACGCCACCGTCCTCGGCCGGAGCGAGTGCCCACCGGTCGGCCATGCTGCGAGTGTGCCAGGGGGGTCTGACAACGCCCCCTGCCGCGGCCGGGGAGGATCAGGACTCGTCCAGCACGTTCTCCTGTGCCTGCGCGATCTTCTCCAGCACCCGGGCGACGTACTGCTCGGTCCGCTCCTTGCCGATGCCGAGGCCGCTGAGGACGCCCTCGCCGTTCTCGTGCTCCAGCAGCGCGAGCAGGATGTGCTCGGTGCCGATGTAGTTGTGGCCGAGGCGCAGGGCCTCGCGGAAGGTGAGTTCCAGGACTTTCTTGGCGGCCGGGCCGTACGGCACGAGCTCCGGGGCGTCCTCGACGGCCGGCGGGAGCGCCGCCGTGGCTGCCGCGCGGACCGCGTCGAGGGAGACCCCCTGCTCGACGATCGCCTTCGCGGCGAGGCCCTCCGGTTCGGCCAGCAGGCCGAGGACGAGGTGTTCGGGCAGGCCCTCGGCGTTGTGTGCGGCCTTGGACGCGTTGTGCGCCGCCATCACCACGCTGCGGGCGCGCGGCGTGTACCGGTTGAAGCCCTGGCTCGGGTCGAGGTCGGCCGACTCCTTCGGCACGAACCGCTTCTGGGCGGCCTGCCGGGTGACGCCCATGGACTTGCCGATGTCGGTCCAGGACGCGCCGGAGCGCCGGGCCTGGTCGACGAAGTGGCCGATCAGGTGGTCGGCCACGTCGCCCAGGTGGTCCGCGGCGATCACCGCGTCCTGGAGCTGGTCCAGCGGCTCCTCGTGGACCTTCTTGATGGCCGCGATGAGGTCGTCGAGACGGATGGATGACGTGGTGTCGGGGTTCGTCATGTGTCAACCGTAGGTTGCGCTCCCGTGACTGTCAACCGCGAGTTGACACTCGTTCGCGGGTTCCGGGCCGGGCGTGCCGACATGGCACCATCGGCGCGTGAGTAGTACGTCCACCACCGTCGACCGCGCGTTCGAAGCGGCCCTCTACGAGACCGGCGAGACGGCCCTCGACACCGGCGCGTCCCTGCTGGCCTCCGACCCGGCGGCGGACGCCGAACTCGACCGGCGTGGGGAGGAGTTCGTCGCGGCGGCCTGGCGGCGCGGCTGGCAGCCCGCCGATGTCGTACGGATCGTGCGGCGCGAACTGGACGACGTCCACGTACTCCTCGTGGCCGCGCTGATCCGCGCGCAGGCACCCGGCGACGGACCCCGGGGTCACCGCTGGAACACGCAGCTCGCGGAACTCCCCGCCGACGCCCCGCCCCGAACCGACCGCTTCTCGTACGCCACCGCCGCGCTGGAGCTGTACCGCCTGCTGCTGCGGCTGCCCTCCCTGGAGGCCCTGGAGGAGGCGCCCGGGGAGGCACGGACCGAGTCCCGCATGCTCACCCGTATCCGCGCCCTGCTCGCCAAGGCCGAAGCCACCGGGTTCCCGGAGGAGGCGGAGGCGCTCAGCGCCAAGGCGCAGGAGCTGATGGCCCGGCACAGCGTCGACGAGGCGCTGCTCGCGGCGCGGGCACCCTCCGGGGACACACCCGGAGCATGCCGGATCGGGGTCGAGCCGCCGTACGAGCAGGCCAAGGCGGTGCTGCTGGACGCCGTCGCCGACGCCAACCACTGCCGGGCGGTGTGGAATGAACCCTTCAACTTCTCGACCGTCGTCGGCTTCGAAACCGACCTGGAGGCGGTCGAACTCCTCTACACCTCACTCCTGGTGCAGGCCACGACCGCGATGACGAAGGCGGAGGCCGCGCAGCGGGCGGGCGGGCGCAAGCGCACCAAGACGTTCCGGCAGTCGTTCCTCGCGGCCTACGCCCACCGCATCGGCACCCGCCTGGCGGCGGCTGCCGAGACCCAGGTGACCGACGACCTGCTCCCGGTCCTCGCCTCCCGCGAGGTCGCCGTCACCGGGCGGCTGGACCGGATGTTCCCGGAGACCACCACGACCCGGCTGCGCGGGGTGCGGGACGCGGCGGGCTGGACGGAGGGCGCGCGGGCGGCGGACCGGGCTCAGGTCCGGCACCGGCCGCCGCTGCGCTGACCCGCCGTCGTGCGGTCAGTGCCGTCAGTCGCCCGACGTCTCGAAGCCGCTCACCGAGGGCTTCTGGTCATCCCTCCAGTCGACCGCGCCGTACGACCAGGTCAGTTCGTGCGCCGTCCTGGTGTCGCCGGGCAGGGTGAAGGACGCCTTGTGCACGTCGAGGCTCTCCGCGGAACCCGCCTCGCCCCGTACGTAGGTGATCGTGAAGGACGTGGTGGCGCCCTTCCCGAGGGTCAGCGACTGGGCCTTCGCGCCCTCGTCCGGGGAGACGGAGGTCGTCTTGTCGTCGGCCAGCAGGTCCACGCCGGGGAAGCCCTTCAGCGTGCACTGCGCGCCCTTGTTGGCGAGCGTCACAGTGACGGTGCCGGTGTCGCCGGCGGCCGGGGCGGCGGCGGCGCCGACCTCCACGCCCATGTCACCGAGCGCGCAGGCCGAGTCGCTCGGCCGGTCCGCGTTCTTGACGTCGTCGCCACCGGACTTGTCGTCGCTGCAGCCGGTCAGCAGGACCGTCGCGGCGAGGGCGGCGGCCAGGGTGAGGGGGTAGGTGCGCATGAGGTCCTCTGGACGTGTCGAACGAAAGCGGCATCGGGCCCCTGGATCATCACGCACGCGACTGCCGCAGGGGCACGCACCCCCTACGATTCCCCCGAACGCCGGACGGGCGGGCCCTCGGGTTCGCGGTGGCTCCCGAACGCCGGACGGGCGGGCCGTTGGGTTCGCGGTGGCTCCCTGGACGCCCGGTGGCCCTCGGGTTCGCGGTGGCTCCCCGGACACCGGACGGGTCCTTGGGTTCGTAGGTGACCACCCGGACACCGGCCGGGCGGGTCACTGGGTTCGCGATCGCTCCCCGAATGCCGGGCGGGCCCTTGCGCTCGCGGTGACTCCCCGAACACCGGCCGGATCACCGGCCCCCGGTGAGCCCCCCAACGCCGGACGGGCCGCGCCGCCCTCACGCGATCCCCGGCCCGTCCGTACGCCGTCGGGTGTCAGCCGAGGCTCGCCGTCGGCAGTCCCGTCGGGAGCTTGCCGCCCTCGGTCTTCCGGTAGGTCTCCGCGCCGACGCCGCCCTCCCAGGTGACCTTGAGGCTGCTCCCGTTCACGGAGTCGACCATGCCGGTCGCCCGGTCCTTGGAGCCGTCCGTGCACTTCAGGCGGATCATGCGCATCCCGGACTCCTCGCCCGCGGTGCCGCTGCACACGCTCCCGCCGGTGCCGAACAGCGCGGCCTGCTTGCCGGTGATCACCAGGGCCACGGCCTTGCCGTCGGTCGTCGCGAGCCAGCTGCCCGCCAGCTCGCCGCCGGCCGAGTCCCCGGAACCGGACCCGGAGTCGTCGCCCGTACCGGCGGACGCCGAGGTGGACGGGGACGCGCTGGAGGCCGGGTCGTCGCCCGAACCGCCGTCGCTGCTGCACGCGCTCAGCACGAGCACGCCCGCCAGCCCGGCGGCCGCCGCCGCTGCGCGCACGGCGCCGGAGCGGCGCGAGAAGATCACCGAAGTCACTGCAAGCCCCCAAGCTGTAGCCGGCCGACCGGCCCGGACGGCACCGGCCGGCCTCCTGGCCGGAACGACCGCAGCAAGCTACCAGGGCCCGTCAAGGGCCCCCGGGGTCGCCTCGCACCAGGACGACGGCCGCCACTCACCAGGACGACTTGCGCACCCCCGGCAGATACCCCGCGTGCGCCTGCTCCCGCAGACTCACCCGGGACAGCCCGAAGGCCCGGAAGTAGCCGCGCGGCCGGCCGTCGACGCCGTCGCGGTTGCGCACGCGCGTGGCGCTCGCGTCGCGCGGCTGCCCGCGCAGCTCCGCCTGTGCGGCGAGCCGTTCGGCCTCCGTCGACGACGGGCGCCGGATGATCTCCTTCAGTTCGGCCCGCCGGGCGGCGTACCGCGCGACGACCTCCTGCCGCCTGTCGTTCTTCGCGATCTTGCTCTTCTTGGCCATCAGAGCCTCACTCCCCGGGCGCGGATCCGGGCGACGGCCGCCTCGATCCCGATCGTGTCGACGGTCTTGATCCCCTTGGTGCTGAGCCGGAGCCGTACGTGCCGGCCCTCGCTCGGCAGCCAGTAGCGCTTGGACTGGATGTTGGGGTCGAACCGGCGCGACGTGCGCCGGTGGGAGTGCGAGACGCGGTTGCCGAAGCCCGGCCGGGTCCCGGTCAGCATGCAGTGTGCGGACATGGGTGGTGACGTACCTCTCTGCTCAGGTAGTGGAAATGGATTTCATTTTCAGTATCATAGCGGCATGGCACGCAACGAACTCCGTCCGGTCATCAGGCTCCGGTCCACCGCCGGGACCGGTTTCACCTACGTGACCCGCAAGAACCGCCGCAACGACCCGGACCGCATGACCCTGCGCAAGTTCGATCCGGTCGCCGGCCGCCACGTCGACTTCCGAGAGGAGCGCTGACCATGCGCCAGGGAATACACCCGCAGTACGGCCCCGTCGTCTTCCGCGACCGTGCCGCGAACTACGCCTTCCTCACCCGCTCGACCCTGTCCGCCACGGTGAGCGAGAAGACCGTCGAGTGGGAGGACGGCAACACCTACCCGGTCGTCGACGTCGAGATCTCCGACGTGAGCCACCCCTTCTACACCGGCACGGCCCGCGTCCTGGACACCGCCGGCCGCGTGGAGCGCTTCGAGCGCCGGTACGGAAAGAAGGGCTGATCCCGTGGCTGTCCCTCCCGGTCTCCCTGTCGTGATCGTCGGCGGGCTGCACGCCGACGCCCGCAGGGCGGCCGTCGCGCGGCTGCTCGCCGACGTCCCCGGCAGTGTCGTCCTCCACCACGATCTGGCGACGGCCGCCACGGGCACGGTCGTACGGACCATCAGGGACGCCTCCGGCATCCTCGACGCGGGGGAGGCGTCGCTGGTCAACGACTGCGCGTGCTGCGCCCTGCGCGAGGACCTGGTGCCGGAGCTGGAGCGGCTGCGGGACGCCGGCGGTACCCGGCTCGCCGTCGTCGAGCTGTGGGACTCGGTCGAGCCCAAGGCCATGGCCGAGGTCGTCACGGCCGGCGGGCTCACCGTCACCGGTGTGATCACCGCCGTCGACCCGGCCCTGGTCCTGCCGTACCTCGGCGACGGCGACGACCTGGCCGACGGCGGTCTCGCCGCGGCCGCCACCGACCAGCGCACGGTCGCCGACACCTTCGCGCGCCAGCTGGAGTACGCCCCCGTCCTCGCGGTCGCCGACTCCCCGGAGGCCGACGACGAGGACCGCGAGCTTCTCGCGCAGCTGCACCCGACGGCCCGCCAGGTCCCGATCGGCCGGGCAGCCCCCGGGGGCCCGGCCGACGACGGTCTGACGGTGCCGACCCCGCGCCCGCGTCCGCTCTCCCCGCTGGCCGGGGCCGCCCTGGCCGGCTTCGACGTGGAGGCGGCCGCCGCCGCCCAGCACCCGGCCTGCGCCCTGCTGCCGGCCGAGGCCGACGCGCACGGCGTGTCGACGCTGGTCTGGAACCGGCGCCGCCCCTTCCACCCGGAGCGGCTGTACGCCGCGCTGGAGGACCTGACCTGCGCGGCCGCCCGCAGCCGGGGCCGCTTCTGGCTCGCCGACAAGCCCGACACGCTGTTCCACTGGGACGCGGCGGGCGGGGCCCTGTGCGTGGAGAGCGCGGGCCCCTGGCTGGCCTCCCTGCCGGACGCGGCCTGGGAGATGGTCCCGCCGGTGCGCCGGGCCGCCGCCGCGCTGGACTGGGACGCCGAGCACGGCGACCGCTGCCAGCACCTCGTCTTCACCTCGCCCGGCCTGGATCGGGACGGCCTGGAGCGGCTGCTGGAGTCCTGCCTGCTGACCGACGCCGAGTACGCCGCCGGGCGCGACGCCTGGCAGCGGCTGCCGCACGCCTTCGACACCCTCCTGGAGGTCTGACCCCCCATGCCGCGCAAGCCCGACCGCAAGCCGGCCAAGGACCGGCCCAACCCCCTGGACCGGGCCGGGATCACGTACATCGACTACAAGGACACCGAGCTGCTGCGGACGTTCATCTCCGACCGCGGCAAGATCCGCAGCCGCCGGGTCACCCGGGTGTCGTCCCAACAGCAGCGGCAGCTGGCCAAGGCGATCAAGAACGCGCGCGAGATGGCGCTGCTGCCGTACGCCACCCGCTGAGCGGGTCCGGACAGGGTGAGGTTCCCCACGCTTGACGGGTGGGGGCCTCCCACTCATGGCGTGACAGGGCCGGAGGCCACCACCGGCAGACGGCCGTGGCACGGGTCGCGACGAGCCGTCGGGACCGGGCTGGACACCGGTCGGGCCCGCCGGGCGGCGGTCGTCGTCCGGGGTGGCCCGGGACGCGTGCCGCGCGGGTCGTCCGGGGCCGGACGCCGAGCGGGTGTCCGACGATGGTCCGAGCACCGCACCCGCAGGAAGGATGACCCGTACCTCCTGCGACCGGCCCATTTCTCCCCGTCCTCGCAGGCCGCAGCGGTGTTCCGGATGCCGGTCGGCCGGTCGAACGGCCGTCCCGCGGCCCCGCGCCTCAGCTCCCGCTTCTCCGTCGCGGCCCCGCCGCGGCCGCCCCGCACCGCCGCCGAGCGGATGCTCCGCCTCCACCGGGCCTCCCCGAATCCGGCGACTTCGGCGCGGGCCTCCGGGAACGAGAGACGGGTCGGGGCCGTCAAACAGTCGAGAGCTTCGGTAAAGCGGCCGTCAAAGCTGTAACCGTGGGAGTACCCGGCGTGCACGTGCATCTGCCCATGCACCTGCACATGAACAGGGCTATGATCCGGGTCAGTTGACCAATGCACCAATGGCCACACCAGCCAGTGCACCACCGGGGAGCGACCTGTGGATCACGACGCGTACAACGGTATGGCGGCCGCCGGGCTGCACGGTGTGGCCTGGCAGAAGAGCCGGCACAGCAACTCGCAGGGCTCGTGCGTGGAGTTCGCCCGGCTGCCGGGCGGCGACGTGGCCGTGCGCAACTCGCGCTTCCCGGACGGCCCCGCGCTGGTCTACACCCGTGCGGAGATCGAAGCGATGCTGCTGGGTGTGAAGGACGGCGAGTTCGACCACCTGGTGGGCGGCTGACGATCCGCCCGGCCCCGGAGGAAACGGGGCAAACCGCACTTAACGCGCGGTGACGCGCGTAGAACCGCGACGCGAGGAAGCGCCGCGGTTTCTCATTCGCCGACCGCCCTTGAACCGGTCCGCGGCAGCCGGAACAGCGCCCAGACCACCTTGCCGTCGAGCGCGCCCGCGAGCGGATGCCAGCCCCAGCTGTCACTGAAGGAGTCGACGAGGAACAGCCCGCGGCCCGACTCGGCCGAGAAGTCGTCGGTCTCCCGGGCGACCGGGCTGTCGTGACTGGGGTCGCGCACCGCGCACACCAGTCGCTCGGTCCACCGCATCAGGTGCAGCCGCACGGCGGCTTCACGGCCGCCGGTGCACGCGTCGCCCGCCGGGAGGCCGTGCCGCAGGGCGTTGGTGACGAGTTCCGAGACCACCAGACAGACGTCGTCGAACCGCTCGCCCATGTCCCACTGGTCGAGGGTTCTGCGCGTGAACCGCCGCGCCTCGCGCACCGCTTCGTAGCGGGCGGGCAGAGCGCAGGAGGCGGCGTCGGACACCGCTGCGGGATCCAGCGGCGGAAGGCCCTGCCGTAACGGCTCGAGCATGGTCGATCCATTCGTCCCCATGCGAGGCACTCCCGGGATTCGCGGTCGGTGCGATGCGGCGGTGGTGCGGGACCATGGTTTCGGATGCGTACAGCAGATGCAAGGGCAGATGCACGTGCACGTGACCGGAATGCGATGTCCCGTACCGCTTGTTGGTCAATTTTTCCGTCATCTTCGGGTCCCTCTTCGGCCGTTCACTTGCCTTCTTCTTGCTCCCGCGCGCGAGCGTCGACCGTCTCGATTCCGTTTCCGTAACCGGACGAGTACTGCTCGAAGTGTTTTAGTGGCAGACTGCGGCCCCTGAAGACGTTGGGGAGGCTGGCGAACGTGAGCGCGGGAGAGCCGGGATCGGTGGTGCGGCGCATGCTGCTCGGATCACAACTCAGGCGACTGCGTGAGGCGCGGGGCATCACGCGCGAGGCGGCGGGCTATTCGATCCGTGCCTCCGAGTCGAAGATCAGCCGGATGGAGTTGGGCCGGGTGAGCTTCAAGACCAGAGACGTCGAGGACCTGCTCACCCTGTACGGCATCACGGACGAACAGGAACGCGCCTCCCTGCTGTCGCTGGCGAAGGAGGCCAACGTCGCCGGGTGGTGGCACAGTTACTCGGACGTGCTGCCCAGCTGGTTCCCGACCTACGTCGGCCTGGAGGGCGCCGCCTCACTGATCCGGGCGTACGAGGTGCAGTTCGTGCACGGCCTGCTGCAGACCGAGGCGTACGCCCACGCGGTGGTCCGGCGGGGCATGCAGGGCGCGAGCGAGGCCGACGTCGAGCGCCGGGTCGCGCTGCGCCTGGAGCGGCAGAAGTACCTCGTCGACGAGCGTGCGCCCGACTTCCACATCATCCTGGACGAGGCCGCGCTGCGCCGCCCGTACGGCGACCGCGAGGTGATGCGGGGCCAGCTCCAGCACCTCATCGAGATCTCCGAGCGGCCCAACGTGCGCCTCCAGGTGGTGCCGTTCAGCCTCGGCGGCCACTCCGGCGAAAGTGGCGCGTTCACGATCCTCAGCTTCCCGGAGTCCGACCTGTCGGACGTCGTCTACCTGGAGCAGCTCACCAGCGCGCTGTACCTGGACAAGGCCGAGGACGTCGCCCAGTACGAGAGGGCGCTCAAGGAACTCCAGAGCGACAGCCCGGGCCCCTCGGAGAGCCGGGACCTTCTCCGGGGGCTTCTCCAGCTCTCCTGAAGGAGCCGTGCCGCTCTCCTGGAGGAGCCGTGCCGCTCTCCTGATGGCGCCGTGACGATCTCCTGGAGGGGCCGGGTCTCTCTCCCGAAGGACCCCTCCAACTCGCCGAAACACAAGTACGATGACGTGTGATCAGATCGTGAAGGCGCGATCAGGGGTCTGCTTAGGGATCGAGGGATCACATTGTCGTCGTCCTGCTTCACCGACCTTGCACAGCAGTACATCGACGGTGAGTGGCGCCCGGGCACCGGTTCCTGGGACATCATCGACTTCAACCCGTACGACGACGAGAAGCTCGCGTCGATCACCATAGCCACGGCCGACGAGGTCGATCAGGCGTACCGGGCGGCGGCCCGCGCCCAGAAGCAGTGGGCCGCGACCAACCCCTACGCCCGCCGGGCGGTCTTCGAGAAGGCGCTGCGCCTGATCGAGGAGCGCGAGGCCGAGATCTCCGACGCCATCATCGCCGAGCTCGGCGGCACGCGCCTGAAGGCCGCCTTCGAGCTGCACCTCGCCAAGGAGTTCCTGCGCGAGGCGGTCCACCTGGCGCTGGCCCCCGAGGGCCGGATCATCCCCTCGCCGGTGGACGGCAAGGAGAACCGCGTCTACCGCGTGCCGGTCGGCGTCGTGGGCGTGATCAGCCCCTTCAACTTCCCGTTCCTGCTGTCGATCAAGTCCGTCGCCCCGGCGCTCGCGCTCGGCAACGCCGTGGTGCTCAAGCCGCACCAGAACACCCCGATCGTGGGCGGCTCCCTGGTCGCGAAGCTCTTCGAGGACGCCGGGCTGCCCGGCGGGCTGCTGAACGTCGTCATCACGGACATCGCGGAGATCGGCGACGCCTTCATCGAGCACCCGGTCCCCAAGGTCATCTCCTTCACCGGTTCCGACGCCGTCGGCCGGCACGTGGCGACCGTCTGCGCCCGGCTGTTCAAGCGCTCCGTCCTCGAACTGGGCGGCAACAGCGCGCTGGTGGTCCTCGACGACGCCGACCTCGACTACGCCGTCGACGCGGCGGTCTTCAGCCGGTACGTCCACCAGGGCCAGGTCTGCATGGCCGCCAACCGGATCCTCGTGGACCGGTCGGTCGCGGACGAGTTCACCGAGAAGTTCGTCGCCAAGGTCAAGACCCTCAAGACGGGCGACCCGCGCGACCCGGAGACCGTCATCGGCCCGGTCATCAACTCCTCGCAGGCGGAAGCCGTCTCCGGCGTGGTCGAGCAGGCCCTCGCCGAGGGCGCCACGGCCCTGGTGCGCGGCGGTCGGACCGACAACCTCGTCGAGCCGTCCGTGCTCACGGACGTCCCCGCCGACTCCGCGCTGCTGCGGCAGGAGGTCTTCGGGCCGGTCGCGTTCCTGGTTCCGTTCGACGGCGAGGAGGAGGCCGTACGTCTCGTCAACGACACCCCGTACGGCCTGAGCGGTGCCGTCCACACCGGGAACATCGAGCGGGGTGTGGCGTTCGCCAAGCAGATCGACACGGGCATGTTCCATGTGAACGACGGCACGGTCCACGACGAGCCGATCGTCCCCTTCGGCGGTGAGAAGCACTCGGGCATCGGCCGGCTCAACGGCGACACGATGCTGGACTCGTTCACCACGACCAAGTGGATCTCGGTGCAGCACGGCCGGAGCGGGTTCCCCTTCTAGAACCTTTCGGCTTCCGGGACCTTTCGGCTTCCGGGACCTTTCGGCGCGCCCGGGCCCTTGCGGACAGAACCTGACCGCAAGGGCCCGTAGCTTGGTCGGTGTCGGGGGAGAGGCCCCCTGACCAGGTGAAAGGCGGCGTTCATGGTCACTCACGTTCCGGCCGAGGCACACGGGGACGAGCGCGGGGCGCTGCTGTCGTTCATCGCCGAGCAGCGCGGCGGGGTACGCCGGGCGGTGCTCGGTCTGACGGACGAGCAGGCGAGTTCCCGCCCGAGCGCCAGTGAGCTGTCCCTCGCCGGGCTGGTCAAGCACGTCGCCGAGGTCGAGCAGATGTGGATCTCCCTGGCCAAGGGTGAGCCGCCGGCCGTCGTGCGGGACCGGACCAACTGGCACGAGTGCTTCCGGCTGGTCGAGGGCGAGACGGTCGAGTCGCAGCTGGCGTACTGGGAGAAGGTCGCCGCCGAGACGGAGGCGTACATCCGCTCGGTGCCGAGCCTCGACGACACCTTCGCGCTGCCGGCGCAGCCCTGGTTCCCGCCGGACGGCCGGGTCTCGCACCGCTGGCTCTGCCTCCACCTCATCCGCGAGACGGCCCGGCACGCCGGTCACGCCGACATCGTCCGCGAGTCCCTGGACGGCAGGACCGCCTTCGAGCTGGTGGCCGAGGAACAGCAGGTGACGGCCGGGTCATAACCTGGACCGCATGTCAACCATCCGTCTCCTCGTGCTCGGCGCGGTCCGTATGCACGGCCGCGCCCACGGCTACCAGGTGCGCAACGACCTGGAGTACTGGGGCGCGCACGAGTGGTCCACCGCCAAGCCCGGCTCGATCTACCACGCCCTGAAGCAGATGGCGAAGCAGGGGCTGCTGCACGCGCACGAGATCGCCCCGTCCACGGCCGGCGGTCCGCCCCGCACGGAGTACGAGGTCACCGGGCAGGGCACCGAGGAGTACTTCCGGATGCTGCGGGAGGCGCTGGTCACCTACGACCAGCGCGGGGACCTGAAGACGGCCGCCGTCGGCTTCGTCGTCGACCTGCCGCGTGCCGAGGCGGTCGCGCTGCTGAAGGAGCGGACCCTGCGGATCGAGCAGTGGCGGGCCGCCGTCCTGGAGCACTACGTGCCCGAGGAGGGCCCGGTGCAGCTCGGGCACATCGGCGAGATCATGAACATGTGGGTCCACACGGCCGACTCCGAGACCGAGTGGACCCGCGGTCTCATCGAGCGCATCGAGGGCGGCGCCTACACCTTCGCCGACGAGGGGGATCCGTTCGTCGGCGTCCTGGCGGAGGGCGAGGAGAACCCGTACGCGACGGGGGAGCGGCACCCCGGGGATGCCCACTAATCAAGTTTGACGAATGGCTCGGACGGGTTTACGTTTGCGCCTGTAGTCAAGTTTGACTAGCGAGGGAGACCCAGTGGCCGACACGGCGATCACCGTCGAAGGCGCGGAGAAGACGTACGGCGACAAGAAGGCGCTCGACGGGCTCGACCTCACGGTCGCGCGCGGCACGGTGCACGGAGTGCTCGGCCCGAACGGTGCCGGCAAGACCACCCTGGTGAGGGTCCTGTCCACCCTGCTGCGGCCCGACGCGGGCCGGGTCGAGGTGGCAGGGCACGACGTGGTGCGCGAGGCGTACGCCGTGCGGCTGCGCATCGGTCTGCTCGGCCAGCACGCCGCGCTCGACGAGGAGCTCGGCGGCCGGCAGAACCTGGAGCTGTTCGGCCGGCTGCACCACCTGGGAGCGAGGCGGGCACGCGCGCGTGCCGGGGAACTCCTGGAGCGCTTCGATCTGTCCGACACCGGCCGCAAGGCGGTCCGGCAGTACAGCGGGGGCATGCGGCGCCGCCTGGACCTGGCCGCCTCCCTGATCACCGAGCCGGAGGTGCTGTTCCTGGACGAGCCGACCACCGGCCTCGACCCGCGCGGCCGCGCCGAGGTGTGGGCGTCCGTCCGCTCCCTGGTCGGCGGCGGTACGACGGTCCTGCTGACCACGCAGTATCTGGAGGAGGCCGATCAGCTCGCCCACCGCATCTCGGTCGTCGAAGCCGGCCGGGTCATCGCCGAGGGCACGGCGGACGAGCTGAAGGCCGAGACCGGCGGCGACCGTATCGACGTGACCCTGCGGCACGCCGGTCAACTGGAGGCGGCCGTCGCCCTGTTGCCCCTCACCGGGGTCAGCGTCGACGCCGACCGGCGGCTGCTGAGCGCGCCGGTGACCGACCGCATGGAGGCGCTCTCCGGGGTCGTGCGGGCCCTGAAGGAGGCCGGGATCGAGGCGGAGGACGTCGCGCTGCGCCGCCCGACGCTGGACGAGGTGTTCCTGCACCTCACCGGGGACGACCGCCGAGTGAAGGAGGCCGCGTGAGCGCCTACGCCCTGACCGATTCCTGGACCATGACCCGCCGGGAACTCGCCCGCTGGGGGCGGCAGCCCGTCCAGCTCGTCGTCAACCTGGTCTTCCCGGTGATGCTGCTGCTGATGTTCGGCTACCTGGTCGGCGGCGGCCGGGGGGTGAGCGGCGAGTACCGCGACTACCTGATCCCCGGCATGCTCGCGCTCACCATGGCCTTCGGCCTGGAGGGCACGATGCTCGCCGTCACGCAGGACCTCAACAAGGGCGTGATCGACCGCTTCCGCTCGATGCCCATGGCCAACGGTGCGGTGCTGGTGGGCCGTTCGGCCGCCGACATGCTCCAGTCGGCGCTCGCCCTGGTCGTGCTCATCGGCGTCGGCGCCGCGCTCGGCTGGCGTCCCGGCGGCGGCCCGGCGGCCCTCCTCGGGGCGATGGGCCTGCTGCTCCTGTTCCGGTTCGCCATGCTGTGGATCGGCATCCACCTGGCCCTGATGGCCGGGAAACCGGAGATGGTCCAGGCCGTGCAGATCCTGGTCTGGCCGGTCGGCTTCCTGTCCAACGCCCTGGCCACCCCCGGCTCGATGCCCGGCTGGCTGGGCACGGCCGTCGAGTGGAACCCGATGTCCCACACGGCCACGGCCGTACGGGACCTGTTCGGCGTACCCGGCACGGAGCCCGGGCACGTGTGGGCGGCGGTCGTGTGGCCCCTGGCCCTGCTTGCGGTGTTCTTCCCGCTGGCGGTACGGCGGTTCGGCCGGCTGAGCCGTTAGCCCCGGCGGGCGGGGTAGGGGTGGTTGAGCTGCTGGCTCCGGCAGGGCGGGGTGCGGGTGGTGAGCCGGTGGCCTGGGTGGGCGGGGTTCGGGCGGCCTGCCCGTCGGGTCCGGCCGCGAGGTACCCGCGGCCGCGCCGGTGGCCCGGGCCAGCGGGTAGGGGTGGTTGAGCCGCTGGCTCTGGCAGGGCGGGGTGCGGGTGGTTGAGCCGCTGGCCTGGGCGGGTGGGGTTCGGGCGGCAGACCCCGCCGGCCCTGGCAGGCGAGGTACCGGCGGCCGGCCCGCAGGCCCCGGTAGGCGAAGTTCACGGCTGGGCCGCTGGCTCCGGCAGGGGGACGGGCGGCTGCGCCGCTGGCCCGGGCCAGCGGGTAGGGGTGGTTGAGCGGCCGGCCTGGGTGGGCGGGGTTCGGGCGGCCGGCCCGTCGGCCCTGGCAGGTGAGGTACCCGCGGCCGGCCCGCAGGCCCCGGCAGGCGAAGTCCCGCAACTGAGCCGCCGGCCCCGGCAAGCCAAGTACCCGCAGCAGATCCGCCGACCCCGGCGGGCGAGGTACCCGCGGCTGGGCCGCTAGTGATGGAAGCTGGTGGCCGCCCCCTTGTCCCGGGTCAGCGGGCGCTGCTGCCGGCGCAGGTCGGGCAGCAGCCGCTCCAGGTCCTGTGCGAGCAGATCGGCGAGGTCGTTGGAGAAGCCGTTGCGGCACACCACCCGTAGCACGGACAGGTCCTCCCGGTTGGCCGGGAAGGTGTACGCGGGCACCAGCCAGCCGTGTTCGCGCAGGCGCCGCGACACGTCGAAGACGTCGTACGCCGTCACGTCCGGCGCGGTCGTGAAGGCGAACACCGGCAGCTCGTCGCCCCGGGTCAGCAGGTGGAAGTCGCCGAGCGCCTCGACCCGCCCGGCCAGCTCCGTCGCCACGTCGCGCGCGGCCTGCTGCACGGCCCGGTAGCCCTGTCGGCCCAGCCGCAGGAACGTGTAGTACTGCGCCACGACCTGCGCGCCCGGCCGGGAGAAGTTCAGCGCGAACGTCGGCATGTCGCCGCCCAGGTAGTTCACCCGGAACACCAGCTCCTCCGGCAGCGCCTCCGCGTCCCGCCACAGCGCCCAACCGACACCCGGGTACACCAGCCCGTACTTGTGCCCCGAGGTGTTGATCGACGCCACCCTCGGCAGCCGGAAGTCCCACACCAGGTCCTCGTCGAGGAACGGCGCGACCATGGCCCCGGACGCCCCGTCGACGTGCACGGGGACGTCCAGCCCGGTCCGTTCCCGCAATCCGTCCAGCGCCGCGCACAGGTCCGCGATCGGCTCGTAGGACCCGTCGAAGGTGGAGCCCAGGATCCCGACGACCCCGATGGTGTTCTCGTCGCACAGCTCGGCCGCGGCCTGCGGATCCAGGTGGAACCGTTCGCCCTCCATGGGCACCAGCCGGGCCTCCACCTCCCAGAAGTTGCAGAACTTCTCCCAGCAGACCTGCACGTTCACGCCCATCACCAGGTTGGGCCGCGCCCCGGGGTAGCGGTCGGCGTTGCGCTGGGCCCAGCGCCGCTTCAGCGCCATGCCGGCGAGCATGCACGCCTCGCTCGACCCGGTCGTCGAACACCCCACTGCGGTCGAGGGGTCGGGCGCGTTCCACAGGTCGGCGAGCATCGCCACGCAGCGCCGCTCCAGCTCGGCGGTGCGTGGGTACTCGTCCTTGTCGATCATGTTCTTGTCGCGGCACTCCGCCATCAGGATCCCGGCCTCGGGCTCCATCCAGGTGGTGACGAAGGTGGCGAGGTTCAGCCGGGCGTTGCCGTCGAGCATCAGCTCGTCGCGCACCAGCTGGTGGGCGGTCGCCGGGGCCATCGGCTGGTCCGGGAGCCGGTGCGTGGGCGGGGCCTCGGCCATGTCCCCGAGCGGGTTGGCGGGGCCGTAGAAGGGGTTGACGGACAGGCGGCGTTCGCCGGTACGGGGGGTGCCTTCGCTGAACGGCATGGGGGCCTCCAGGGGGTGGGTTCGGGAGAGGGGTGGCTTCATCGGACCGACGTGCCGTCCTTGCGCAGTTGCATCTGGGGCCGGCCGGTGACCAGCAGCCAGGCCGGCAGCGAGGCGACGCAGAGCAGGGCGACGACCCCCGGCTCGGCGACCAGCACCGCGGCGACGAACAGGCTGATCCAGCCCTGCCGCGTGATCGCCAGCAGCACGCCGAGTACGCCGGCGGACACCCCCACGGAGGGATGAACCCCGGACACCAGGGCCTGCGCACACAGGCCGAGGGCGGTGCCGACGAACACGGCGGGGAAGATCCGCCCGCCGCGGAAACCGCAGGACGCGGCGACCACCAGCGCGGCCAGTTTCACCACCGTCATGACGGCGAACTCACCGGCCGACCAGCCGTCCGGGTCGTGCGCCAGCGTGGCGATCTCGTCGAGTCCCTTGAACAACGTCAGATGACCGCCCAGGGCCGCGAGAGCACCGAGCACGACCCCGCCCGCCGGGAGCATCAGCATCGGATGCCGCAGCCGCCGGAACGCGGCGTGGACGTACGGGAACGCGCGCACGGCGCCCATGCCGAGCAGCGCGCCCACGGAGGCGACCACCACCGCCGCGAGGAGGTCCGCCCAGCCCGCGTCACCGAACGACGGCAGGTCCAGGTCGAAGCTCGGGTGATCGAGGAGGGAGACGGTCAGGGACCCGGCGGCCGCGGCGGTCAGCGGAGCGAAGAGGTTGTCCCACAGCAGTCCGCGCGTCTCCTGCCGGCTCAGCACCTCGGAGATCACCAGGGCGGCCGCCACGGGCGTGCCGAACAGCGCGCCGATGGTCGCCGCCTCCGCCAGGGCCGGCCAGATCCGCCCGGGAGCCCGGGGGATGAACCGGCCGCCCAGCCAGACCGCCAAGGCGACGTTCGTGGTGATGATCGGGTTCTCGGGGCCGAGACTCGGGCCGCCGGCCAGCATCAGCGCGTTCGCCAGCAGCAGCCCGGGGATCACCAGGGGCGGCAGGACGGGGGCGTCCAGGCCGACGGTGGCGGGATCGGGGCCCGCGCGCCCCGGCACCTTCCACACCACCAGCCCGACCGCGATGCCGGTCGCGATGAGCACGACGAACATCCACGCCACGGAGTACCGGCCGATCCCGAGCGCGTCGGGCACGGTCTGCCAGAGCACGTCCTGCAACTGCTCGGCGGCGGCCTCCACCCCCACCAGGATCAGGGCGGAGACCACGCCCACGGCGACGGCGGGCACGATCGACGGCAGCAGGGTGCGGGCGGGGGTCGACGGGGTGACGGAGGGCGCCTGGTCTTCGGAGTCCTGGACCACGGGCACACGATAAGCGGATCAAACAGCATAAACCGGAAACACGCTTGCACCTCACGTGGCGTGAGGCCCGACCGTGGAGCACGGAAGAAGGAGGGAGCGGAAGTGAACTACTCGGTGGGACAGGTCGCGGGCTTCGCCGGCGTCACAGTGCGCACGCTGCACCACTACGACGGCATCGGCCTGCTCGTCCCGAGCGACCGCAGCCACGCGGGCCACCGGCGCTACAGCGACGCCGACCTCGACCGGCTGCAGCAGATCCTGTTCTACCGGGAGCTCGGCTTCCCGCTCGAGGAGGTCGCCGCGCTGCTCGACGACCCGGACGCGGACCCGCGCGCGCACCTGCGCCGCCAGCACGAACTGCTGACCGCCCGGATCGAGAAGCTGCGGAAGATGGCGGCGGCCGTGGAGCACGCCATGGAGGCACGCACGATGGGACTCAACCTCACGCCCGAGGAGAAGTTCGAGGTCTTCGGGGACAAGGACCCGGAGCAGTACGCCGAGGAGGTGGAGGAGCGCTGGGGCGACACCGACGAGTACGCCGACTCGCAGCGCCGCACCGCGAGCTACACCAAGGAGGACTGGAAGCGCATCCAGGCCGAGGCCGCCGACTGGGGCGAGCGCTACGGCGCCCTGATGTCGGCGGGCGAGCCGTCCACCGGCGAGGCGGCCATGACCCTGGCGGAGGAGCACCGCCGGCACATCTGCACGTGGTTCTACGAGTGCTCCTACGACATCCACCGCTGCCTGGGCGAGATGTACGTCTCCGACGAGCGGTTCAAGGCGTTCTACGACGCGCTGCGCCCGGGCCTCGCCGAGCACCTGAGGGACGCGATCGCCGCGAACGCCGCGCGTCACACCGCCTGACCCCCGGCCCGGGAGTGCCTCACTCCCGGGTCAGCACCACCGCCGTGCCGTACGCGCACACCTCGGTGCCCACGTCGGCCGCCTCCGTCACGTCGAAGCGGAACGCGAGGATGCCGTTGGCGCCACGCGTGCGTGCCTGTTCGATGAGCCGCTCCATGGCCTGGTTGCGGGTCTGCACGAGCGTCTTGGTGAGCCCGCGCAGCTCGCCGCCGACCATCGACTTCAGTCCGGCGCCGATCTGGCTCCCCACGTGGCGGGAGCGCACGGTCAGGCCGAAGACCTCGCCGATCACCTCCCGCACGTGGTAGCCGGGTACGTCGTTCGTGGTGACGACGAGGACGTCGGGCTCCGGGCCCTGTCCGCCGCCGTATTCATCGATGCCCATGGTTCACAGCTTTGACCGGGGGCGGGCACAGTGCATCCTGAGTACGCCCATGGAACCTGGGTCGTGACGGCTGCGTTGATACTTTGAGGCAGCCAGCCCCGCCCGTCCCCCACAGCAGCAGGAGCCACATCCCCGTGACCACGCTTGCGCTCGGCCCCGAGTGGCTCAGCCCGGACTACCTGATCTCCACGTTCAGCCTGCCCGGCATCCTGCTCATCGTCTTCGCGGAGTCCGGTCTCTTCGCGTTCCTGCCGGGCGACTCCCTGCTGTTCACAGCCGGTCTCTTCGTGGCCGAGGGCACCTACATCACCCAGCCGCTGTGGCTGGTCTGCGCGCTGATCGTGCTCGCCGCCGTCATCGGCGACCAAGTGGGTTACATGATCGGCAAGTTCCTGGGCCCGAAGCTCTTCAGCCGCCCCAACTCCAAGCTCTTCAAACAGGAGAACCTGGACAAGGCCCACGAGTTCTTGGAGAAGCACGGTCCCAAGGCGATCGTGCTGGCCCGATTCGTGCCCATCGTGCGCACCTTCGCCCCCATCGTGGCCGGTGCCGGCCGCATGAAGTACCGCACGTTCGTCACGTACAACGTCATCGGCGGCGTCGCCTGGGGCACCGGCGTCACCCTCGCGGGTTACTGGCTCGGCCAGATCGGCTTCATCAAGAAGAACGTCGAGTCGATCCTCATCCTGATCGTCCTGCTCTCCGTGGTCCCGATCATCATCGAGTACCTGCGCGACCGCTCGAAGAAGAAGCGCGCGGCGGCCGAGGCCCCCGCGCAGCGGCAGCAGCACCAGGCCATGGACGACGCGACGACCCAGCTCCGCCGCGTCACCCCGGACGACGAGCCGCCGCACCAGCGGCCGCAGCAGCAGCCGTACAACGACCAGAACGGCTACAACGACCAGAACGGCTACAACGACCAGAACGGCTACAACGACCAGCAGTACTACAACCAGTACCCGCAGGCCCCGGGCTACGGCCAGCAGCAGCCGTACGGGACACAGCAGCAGCCGCACGGCACGCAGCAGCCGTACGGGACCCAGCAGCCGTACGGCACGCAGCAGGGGCCCTACAACAACGGCTACTGAGCCGGCCTTCCCGCGGGGGGCTCCGGGGGGCGCGGGAAACTGCGCGAACAGCTCCACGGGCCCGTGGCCGCCCACGGAGCCGCCGCCCCCACGCCGTAGGCACCCGGCGCTAAAAGCCCCTGGTGCGCTTGGCGGCCCGCCGCTTTTCCGCGGACCCGATGCGCAGGAACATCCGGGAGATCTCCGACCCGAGGTTCACCCCGATGGCGATGGCCATGGCGAGCGCCACCGCCTTCGACAGCGACACCAGCCCTTCGTCGATCTCGTTCTGCGCGATCGCCAGCAGCCCGAAGTACGTGGCGGAACCCGGCAGCAGGGGCCCGATCGCCGCCGTCGTGTAGGGCAGCGCGGAGGCGAACTGATACCGGGACAGCAACTGCCCGAACAGCCCCACCAGCCCCGCGGCCGCCGCCGTGGACGCCACCGGCGAGATGTCTCCCACGTAGTGCATCGCGCCGTAGACGACCCACGCGACACCGCCGTTCAGCGTCACCCACATCACGGTGGATCGTTCCTGCTGGAGCAGCACCGCGAACGCCAGCGACAGCAGCATCGACGCCCCGATCATCATCACCGGGTCGTCGGAGGCACCGAGCGCCTGGTCGGGGTTGAGCCGCGCCCCCAGCTGCACGCCGAAGTACAGCACCAGCAGCACACCCGCGACGATGCCCACGAAGAAGTACATGACCTCCAGCAGGCGCGCGGACGCGGTGATGTAGAAACCGGTCAGACCGTCCTGCACCCCCGCCACCAGCGCCCGTCCCGGCAGCAGCGCGAACAGACCACCGGTGATGACCGCGGACGCCTTCACATCCACGTGGCCCAGCGTCAGCGCGATCCCGATCGCGGCCGGCGGCGTCGCGGCCACGGTGAACTGGTAGAACTCCGGCAGCCCGCGTCCCGCGCACAGCCACGCCAGCCGGTCACCGAGCATCGCGCCCAGCGCCGCGGCGACGAACACGATCAGGTCGCCGCCCACGAGCACGGAGGCCGCACCGGCCAGCAGCCCGCTCGCACCGGTCAGCGCCCAGCCGGGGTAGGGGTGCCGGTTACGGCGGATCTCCGCCAGCCGCCGGTAGGCCTCCTCCAGGGAGACCGCCGTCTCGTGGTCGCTGAGGTCGTCCACCAGCTGGTACACGGCCGCCAGCCGCGTGTAGTCCGTACCTCGCCGGCGCACCGTCCGCGACGCCGTGACCGGGTCGTCAACGAGGGACGGCTGGTACGAGATCGCCAGCAGCGTGAAGGTCACGTTGGGCTCGCAGCGGTCAAGACCGTACGACCGGCACACGGCGAACATCGCCGCCTCCACGTCCTCGGCGCCCTCACCGCCCGCCAGCAGCAACTCCCCGATACGCAGCGTCAGGTCGAGCACGCGCGGCACCGCCGGCCCGCTCTCGTCGCCGCCGCGCTGGCTCGCCTCCGGCGCCGGCCGCTCCGCCACCGGCATGCGCAGCATCGTGCGCATCCGGTCCTGCCAGGGCACGTCCTTGGTCAGGCTGACCACGGGGATCCCGCTCGGCGGTGTGAAGGCCGTCGGGGCGTGCTTCGAGCTGTATGTGCTCGGCGGGGTGAACGCCGACGCCTCCTGCTCCGCCGCGGGCGCCGCATGGACGTCCAGCCCCTGCGGCACGGCGAACTCGGACGTCGTCTCGGACTCCGCGCCGGATGCTTTGGGCAGAGCCAGTCCGTCGGGGATCGCGAACTCCGACGTCGTCGACATGTCCCCGTCGACGCCGGTCCCGGCCGGAGGCAGGAACGCGTTCCTCGCCTCGTCCGACCTCGGCTTGCGGTCCTCCGCGTCCGTCACTGCCTGGCGCTCCCTGTACGACACGTCAGCCTCGTACCCCCCACAGCCTCAGTATGCGCACAGACGGACGGACGGGCCGCACACGCAGGCGTGCGGCCCGTCAGCAACAGCAGAGGAGGTCAGTGACCGCCCTGGTCCTTGAACCGCTTGTAGGACCGCTCGATCTCGGCCTCGGCCTCGGTGCGGCCCACCCAGTCGGCACCCTCGACCGACTTGCCGGGCTCCAGGTCCTTGTACACCTCGAAGAAGTGCTGGATCTCCAGACGGTCGAACTCCGACACGTGGTGGATGTCCCGCAGGTGCTCCACACGCGGGTCCGTCGAGGGCACGCACAGCAGCTTGTCGTCGCCGCCCGCCTCGTCCGTCATGCGGAACATGCCGATCGCGCGGCAGCGGATCAGACAGCCCGGGAACGTCGGCTCGTCGAGGATGACCAGCGCGTCCAGCGGGTCGCCGTCCTCGCCGAGGGTGTTCTCGACGAAGCCGTAGTCGGTCGGGTAGGCGGTCGAGGTGAAGAGTCGCCGGTCCAGGCGGATACGACCGGTCTCGTGGTCCACCTCGTACTTGTTGCGCGAACCCTTCGGAATCTCGATCGTGACGTCGAACTCCACCGGTGGCTCCTCCATGATCAACACATAGTTCTGGTGGTTAAGTGTCCCTCACGCAGGTGTGTGATCGCGAAAGGGGCTGGTGGTCGTGCCAGAGCTGAGGCCTTGGCGGGCCGCGAAAGCGCACGTGGTGCGCCTCGCGGATGCCGTACGACCACGCCTGGCCCGGGTCGCAGCGGCCACGAAACCACAGGTCGCGCGGCTCGCACGAGCCGGGAAACCGCAGGTCGCGTGGGTCGCGCTGCCGAAGACCTGGCAGTACACCGCGGGTGCCGCCACCGCCGGACTCGCACTCGCCGCCGGTGTGGTGACCGCCGCCGGTCCCTGGGACTCCTCCGGTCAGCGTACGGCCGAGCGGGACCGGGCAGTGGCGCTGGGCCGCGCGGGTGGCACAGATCACGGCAGCGCCCCCGGCGCACCCGGCCGGCCGCGGCCCGCCCCCAGCGCCGGACCCGTGCTGACCGGCCTCGGCGGCATCAGCACCGTGAAGTCCGCCCCGGAAAGCAAGGCCCTCGCGGGCGCCCTCGACCCCCTGCTGAAGGACCCGGCCCTCGGCTCCCGGCCCGCCGCGGCCGTCATCGACGTGACCACCGGCAGGCGCCTGTACGGCTCCGGCTCCGGCACCGGGCTCACCCCGGCCTCCACCACGAAGGTCGCAACAGCCGTCGCCGCGCTGTCCGCCATGGGCACCGACCACCGCCTCACCACCCGCGCCGCCCTCGAACCCGACACCAAGGAAGTCGTCCTGGTCGGCGGCGGCGACCCCACCCTCACGGCCCGCGAGAAGGCCGAGGGCTCCGCGAGCCTGCGCACCCTGGCCGCCGGCACGGCCGCCGCCCTCGCCGACCGGGGCGTCCGCGAGGTCACCCTCTCCTACGACACGACCCTCTACGCGGGCGACGAGATGCACCCGATCGGGGTCGACGGCAACCTCGCCCGCGTCACCCCCCTGATGGCCGACGAGGGCCGCACCGACGACTCCACGAGCGGCCCCGTCGCACGCGTGCCCGACCCGGCGGCGGACGCCGCCCGCCGCTTCGGTGACTTCCTGAAGTCCCACGGCATCAAGACCACCGCCCCCGGCCCCTCCAAGGCCACCACCCGCGCCAAGACCCTCGCGACGGTCTCCTCGCCCCCGCTCTCCGCCCTCGTCGAGCGCATGCTGACCAACAGCGACAACGACATCGCCGAAGCCCTCGCCCGCCAGACGGCGATCGCCACCGGCGACCGCGCCGACTTCGCCGGCGCCGGCAAGGCCATCGGCTCCCAGCTGCGCAGGCTCGGCCTCCCCGTCAAGGGCGCCGCCTTCAAGGACGGCAGCGGCCTCGACCGCGCCGACCGGCTCACCCCCGACCTCCTCACCGCCCTGCTCGCCAAGGCCGCCGACCCCGCCCACCCCGAACTCCGCCCGGCCCTCACCGGCCTCCCCGTCGCCGGCTTCACCGGCACCCTGACCACCCGTTACACGGACGGAGCATCCGGCGTCGTCCGCGCCAAGACCGGCACCCTCTCCGGCGTCCACACCCTCGCGGGCACCCTCGTCGACGAGGACGGCCGCCTGCTGGCCTTCGCGTTCATGGCCAACGGCACCGACGGGATCCTTCCCACCACGACCCAGAAGGCCCTGGACCGGATCGCCACCGCCCTGGCGGCGTGCGGCTGCCGGTGACGGACCCGTCCACCCGCCCGCCGGCTCCGGCCGGAGCCGGGCCCGGGCGGCCTCCGGCCATCGCCGCCCTGCCCCAGCGGCGAGCGCTCACGTACGGTTGACGCATGACGAGCATCGGTGGTGCTTCAACCGGCATGGTCGACTGGAACCTCGCGGTCGCGACCGCGACCCGGCTCGTACGGCCGGGCCCCGAGATCAGTCGCGACGAGGCCCGCGCCGTCGTCGCGGAGCTGCGCCGGCATGCCAAGGCCTCGGAGGAACACGTCCGCGGATTCACCCGTCTGGGCACCGAGGAGGGCCACGACACCCCCGTCCTGGTCGTCGACCGCCCGGGCTGGATCCGGGCGAACGTCGCCGGGTTCCGGGAAATCCTCCGGCCCCTGCTCGACAAGATGCAGGAACGGCGCGGCAACACCGCGGGCGGCTCGGTCATGAGCGCCGTCGGCGGCAAGGTCACCGGCGTCGAACTGGGCATGCTGCTCTCCTTCCTGTCCTCCCGCGTCCTCGGCCAGTACGAGACCTTCGCCCCCGCCACCCGCGAACTCCCCAGCGGACAGAACGGCGGCGGACGGCTCCTCCTCGTCGCCCCGAACATCGTCCACGTCGAACGCGAACTCGACGTCGACCCGCACGACTTCAGGCTCTGGGTGTGCCTGCACGAGGAGACGCACCGCACCCAGTTCACCGCCGTGCCCTGGCTGCGGGACCACCTCGAGGGTGAGATCCAGTCGTTCCTGCAAGAGACCGACGTCGACCCCATGACCGTCCTGGAACGTGTCCGGGAAGCCGCCCAGACCCTCGCCGGAGGCCGACCCGAAGCCGAGGAGGACGACGGCGGCCGCTCCCTGGTCGAGATCGTCCAGACCCCCGCCCAGCGCGAGATCCTCGGCCGCCTCACGGCCGTCATGTCCCTGCTGGAAGGCCACGCCGACTTCGTGATGGACGGCGTCGGCCCGTCCGTCGTGCCTTCCGTCGGCGAGATCCGCGAGAAGTTCCAGCAGCGCCGCGCCAAGGGCGCCTCCCGCCTCGACCTGGCCCTGCGCAAACTCCTCGGCCTGGACGCCAAACTCCGCCAGTACCGGGACGGCGAACGCTTCGTGAAGGCCGTCGTCAACGAGGTCGGCATGGACGGCTTCAACCGCGTGTGGACCTCGCCCAACACCCTCCCCACCAAGTCGGAGATCGCCAAACCGGCGGACTGGGTCGCGCGGGTGCACCGCAAGGCCGAGTAGTGAACAACGCGGGAAGGTCGTGAAAGGAAAACGGCCGACGGCAGGCGAACGCCCCTCCAATCACCCGTCCGAGGGACCGTGAGGCAGGGGTAGGCGTGCAATGCTCGGGGAACGGCCCGGTTCTGTCACCATCTACACACTCTGCGTGACCGACACGCGGGCTCACCCCCCGAAAACTTCATGAAGGGAACCGGACATGGGTCCCCATCCTGCGGTCGCGGCGATACGCCTGGCGGTCCGCCGCGTCCTCCACGACCTCCTCACCGAACACCACCGCGCCCCCGCCGCGGTCCCGCACGCCCCCTCGCACGAGCCCCCACCCCCGCCGCTCGTGCTCGTGGCATGCTCCGGTGGCGCCGACTCCATGGCCCTCGCCTCCGCCCTCGCCTTCGAATCCCCCAAACTCGGCATCAGGGCCGGCGGCGTCACCGTCGACCACGGCCTCCAGCCCGGCTCCGACACCCGCGCCGCGGAAGTCGTCCAGCGCCTGCGCGAACTCGGCCTCGACCCCGTCGACTCCGTCGCCGTCACCGTCGGCCGCACCGGCGGACCCGAAGCCGCCGCCCGCGACGCCCGCTACGCCGCGCTCGACACCGCGGCCGAACGCCACGGCGCCGCCGCCGTCCTGCTCGGCCACACCCGCGACGACCAGGCCGAAACCGTCCTCCTCGGCCTCGCCCGCGGCTCCGGCATCCGCTCCCTGTCCGGCATGGCCGCCGTCTCGGGGACCGAGGGCCGCTACCGGCGCCCCTTCCTGGAACTCGACCGGCAGACCGCCCGCAAAGCCTGCATGGTCCAGTCCCTGCCCGTCTGGGACGACCCCCACAACGCCGACCCGGCCTACACCCGCTCCCGGCTGCGCCACGAAGGCCTGCCCGCCCTGGAGAAGGCCCTCGGCAAAGGCGTCGTCGAAGCCCTCGCCCGTACGGCCCAGCTCTCCCGTGACGACGCCGACGCCCTCGACTCCTGGGCCGGCCAGGCCGAGGCCACCGTCCGCGACGCCACCGGACTCCTCGAATGCGCCAAGCTCTACGCCCTGCCGCCCGCCGTACGCCGCCGCATCCTGCGCCGCGCCGCCATCGCGGCCGGCGCACCCGCCGGCTCACTCTTCGCCCGCCACATCGAGGAAATCGACCGGCTGATCACCGGCTGGCGCGGTCAGGGAGCCATCAACCTCCCCGGCAAAGTCGTGGCCCAGCGGCAGGGTGGCAGACTGGTGATTCGGCAAGGCTGAACCACGACCCCTCCCCACAGCCTGGCGGAGGGGCCGATCGGCCGCTGGGACGACCGAAAGTGATGCGGGTGGACGCGAAAGACATGGGTGCCGACCTCGAGAAGGTGCTCATCACCAAGGAAGAGATCGACACCAAGCTGGCCGAGCTGGCAGCGAAGATCGACGCGGAGTACGCGGGCAAGGACCTGCTCATCGTCGGAGTCCTCAAGGGCGCGGTGATGGTCATGGCCGACCTCGCCAGGGCGCTGTCCACCCCCGTCACCATGGACTGGATGGCCGTATCCTCGTACGGGGCGGGCACCCAGTCCTCCGGTGTGGTGCGGATCCTCAAGGACCTCGACACCGACATCAAGGGCAAGCACGTCCTGATCGTCGAAGACATCATCGACTCCGGCCTGACCCTGTCCTGGCTGCTCTCCAACCTCGGCTCGCGCGAGCCCGCCTCCCTCAAGGTGTGCACGCTGCTGCGCAAGCCCGAGGCCGCGAAGGTCGCCATCGACGTGGAATGGGTCGGCTTCGACATCCCCAACGAATTCGTCGTGGGCTACGGACTCGACTACGCCGAGAAGTACCGCAACCTCCCGTTCGTCGGTACGCTCGCGCCCCACGTGTACGGCGGCTGAAACCCCGGCCGCGGTGCCGTCACGGTGATCGGGAACCCCAGCGGGCTTCCCGCCGTTGGAGCAGGCGTAGGCGGATCGCCAGCCGTCCCACGCGGCTTCAGGTGACAATGCTGGGGTACCGTCCGAAGAACAGTCTTTATCAAACTCACTATGGCAGGAGGGACGGGGCGGCACCGCTCCGTATGGATGGACGTGAAGCGATACTTCCGTGGGCCGGTCATGTGGATCGTGCTGGCCGTCCTTGCCGTGGTCGTGTTGATGCAGGTCGTCGGCTCGTCCGGCGGCTACAAGACGGTGGACACCGGCCAGGTCGTCCAGGCGATCAACCAGAACAAGGTCGAGTCGGCCAAGCTGACCACCGGTGACGAGCAGACCATCAAGGCCACGCTCAAAGACGGTGTGAAGGTCCAAGGCAGCTCGAAGATCCAGGCGAGCTACATCGGCGACCAGGGCGTCGACATCGCCAACACGCTGCAGAACAAGTACCAGGACAAGCAGATCCCGGACGGCTACACCGTTTCGCCGTCCAAGCAGAACCCGTTCGTCGGCATCCTGCTCTCCCTGCTGCCCTTCGTGCTGATCGTGGTCGTGTTCCTGTTCCTGATGAATCAGATGCAGGGCGGCGGCTCCCGGGTCATGAACTTCGGGAAGTCCAAGGCGAAGCTCATCACCAAGGACACCCCCAAGACCACCTTCTCCGACGTCGCCGGATCCGACGAGGCCGTCGAGGAGCTCCACGAGATCAAGGAGTTCCTCCAGGAGCCGGCCAAGTTCCAGGCCGTCGGTGCCAAGATCCCCAAAGGCGTCCTGCTCTACGGGCCTCCCGGCACCGGCAAGACCCTGCTCGCGCGCGCCGTCGCCGGCGAGGCGGGCGTCCCCTTCTACTCGATCTCCGGTTCCGACTTCGTCGAGATGTTCGTCGGTGTCGGTGCCTCCCGAGTCCGTGACCTGTTCGAGCAGGCCAAGGCGAACGCCCCGGCGATCGTCTTCGTCGACGAGATCGACGCGGTCGGCCGCCACCGCGGCGCCGGCCTCGGCGGCGGTCACGACGAGCGCGAACAGACCCTCAACCAGCTCCTCGTCGAGATGGACGGCTTCGACGTCAAGGGCGGCGTGATCCTCATCGCCGCGACGAACCGGCCCGACATCCTCGACCCGGCGCTGCTGCGCCCCGGCCGTTTCGACCGGCAGATCGCCGTCGACCGCCCGGACATGCAGGGCCGCCTGGAGATCCTCAAGGTCCACCAGAAGGGCAAGCCGGTCGCGCCCGACGTCGACCTGTCGGCCATGGCCCGCCGTACGCCCGGCATGACGGGTGCCGATCTGGCCAACGTCCTGAACGAGGCCGCCCTGCTGACGGCCCGCAGCGACCAGAAGCTGATCGACAACCACATGCTGGACGAGGCGATCGACCGTGTGGTCGCGGGCCCGCAGAAGCGGACCCGGATCATGTCGGACAAGGAGAAGAAGATCACCGCGTACCACGAGGGCGGACACGCCCTGGTCGCGGCGGCTTCCCCGAACTCCGACCCCGTCCACAAGATCACGATCCTGTCGCGAGGCCGCGCCCTCGGCTACACGATGGTGCTGCCGGACGAGGACAAGTACTCCACGACGCGCAACGAGATGCTGGACCAGCTGGCCTACATGCTGGGCGGCCGCGCGGCCGAGGAGCTCGTCTTCCACGACCCGACCACGGGTGCCGCCAACGACATCGAGAAGGCCACGGGCCTGGCCCGCGCGATGGTCACGCAGTACGGCATGACCGAGCGTCTCGGCGCGATCAAGTTCGGTGGCGACAACACCGAGCCCTTCCTCGGCCGTGAGATGTCTCACCAGCGCGACTACTCGGAAGAGGTCGCCGCGCTCGTGGACGAAGAGGTCAAGAAGCTCATCGAGACCGCGCACAACGAGGCCTGGGAGATCCTGGTCGAGAACCGCGACGTCCTCGACAACCTCGTGCTGCAGCTGCTGGAGAAGGAGACCCTGGGCAAGGAGCAGATCGCCGAGATCTTCGCCCCCATCGTCAAGCGCCCGCCCAGGCCCGCCTGGACCGGCTCCTCCCGCCGCACGCCGTCCACCCGTCCGCCGGTCCTCTCCCCCAAGGAGCTGGCCCTGACGAACGGTGCGAACGGCGCGACGCCGGCCATCTCCACCGCGAAGAGCACCGCGGCGGAGCCCGCCCCGGCGCCCGAGCGGACCCCGGAGGACCGCCCCGAGAGCTGACCGAGCTCTCCCGGCGGCCCAACGCCCCGGAATGGATGCCGCGCCCCCCAGGTTTTAGCCTGGGGGGCGCGGCTTTTCGCCATTTCCGCAGGCCGCCCCGTGAAGGACACAGGAACGAGGCATCAGATGACCGACCCCGTGACGCTGGACGGCGCCGGCCATATCGGCGAGTTCGACGAGAAGCGCGCCGAGCACGCCGTACGCGAACTCCTGATCGCGGTCGGCGAGGACCCGGACCGCGAGGGCCTCCGGGAGACGCCGGCGCGGGTGGCGCGGGCGTACAAGGAGATATTCGCGGGGCTGTGGCAGAAGCCCGAGGACGTGCTGACCACGACGTTCGACCTAGGGCACGACGAGATGGTCCTCGTGAAGGACATCGAAGTGCTGAGCTCCTGCGAACATCACCTCGTGCCGTTCGTCGGCGTTGCCCACGTCGGCTACATCCCGTCCGTCGAAGGCAAGATCACAGGCTTGTCGAAGCTCGCTCGGCTCGTGGACGTCTATGCCCGGCGCCCGCAGGTCCAGGAGCGGCTCACCACTCAGATCGCCGACTCCCTGATGGAGATCCTGGAGCCGCGCGGCGTGATCGTCGTCGTCGAGTGCGAGCACATGTGCATGTCGATGCGCGGCGTCCGGAAGGTGGGCGCGAAGACGATCACCTCGGCGGTCCGGGGGCAGCTGCGCGACCCGGCGACCCGTAACGAGGCCATGAGCCTCATCATGGCCCGCTGACATCGCCCTGCCTCACACCGTCGGGGCGACCCCCGTGCCGTCGTTCTCGTCGTCTTCGGGGAGCTTGCAGACGCGCTCCAGGAAGATCGCTGCCGCTATGACGCCGATGCCCGCGAGGACGGAGAGGCCGGCGTAGATGGCCTGGTCGCGGCGGGCGGGGATGTCGAGGGACTCCAGGAGGAAGACGCCGGTGCCGCCGTACATGCCGGCGACCAGGGCGGCGACCAGGGCGCTGGCGTGGCCGAAGACGACCGCGCGGGCGGCCATGAGGGGGTCGACGCCCTTGGCCTCGGGGCGGCGCTCGCGCTGGGCCTTGAGGCGGGCGCGGATCGAGAGGGCCGTGGCCAGCAGGACCACGGCGATCACGGCGAGGACGATGGGGGCGGCCAGGGGGACGCTCGGGAGTGTTCCGACCGAGTTCCACAGGCGGGCGCCCGCCCAGGAAAGGATGCCGGCCACGACGAAGACGGCGGCCAGCACCCTGATACGCAGCTCTCTCACGGTGTCCCTTCGGTTCCCCCGGCTTCCGGCCCGTTCGCGGCCGTCTTGACCTTAACGGCTACTCGGGCAGCCGGAGTTCCAGGTCCTGGCGGGGCGTCACGCCGTCGCGGGTGACGGTGTCCAGGAGGCCGGCGACGGGTCCGCGGCCGGGCAGCCGCGCCTCGGGGTCGAGGTCGTGCCAGGGGGCCAGGACGAAGGCGCGCTCGTGGGCGCGGGGGTGGGGGAGGACGAGCTGAGGGTCGTCGGAGACGACGTCGGCGTAGGAGACGATGTCGACGTCGAGGGTGCGGGGGCCCCAGTGTTCGTCCCGGACGCGGTGGAAGGCCTCCTCGACCGCGTGGGCGCGCTCCAGGAGCGAGGACGGCGGGAGGGTGGTCTTGAGGACCACGACGGCGTTGAAGTAGGCGGGCTGGCTGCCGGGGTCGACGCCCCAGGGCTCGGTCTCGTAGACGGGGGAGACGCCCTTGATGCGCAGGCCGGGCGTGTCGCCGAGGGCGTCGACGGCCCCTTGGAGGGTCTCCAGGCGGTTGCCGAGGTTGGAGCCGAGGGCGACCACGGCCCATTTGGGGTTGGACAGGGTCGTGTCGGCGGCGTCGACCTTCTCGACGACGGAGGCGGGTACCGGCTGTACGGTCGGGTCGCTGGGACCCTGGATGAAGGGCGCGGTCATGCTCGGCTCCGGGTGATGGTGACGGTCACGTCGTCGAAGGGGACGGTGATCGGGGCGTCCGGTTTGTGGACGCAGACCTCGACCTCCTGTACTCCCTCGTGCTTCAGGCAGACCTGGGCGATGCGCTCGGCGAGCGTCTCGATGAGGTCGACGGGCTCGCCCTGGACGACGGCCACGACCTCCTCCGCCACGATGCCGTAGTGCACGGTCTTCGTCAGGTCGTCGTCGGCCGCGGCCGGTCGGGTGTCGAGGCCGAGGGCGAGGTCCACGATGAAGGTCTGGCCCTCTTCGCGTTCCCTGGGGAACACGCCGTGGTGCCCGCGGGCCTTCAGGCCGCGCAGCGCGACACGATCCACGCGAATCACTCCTGCAATCGTCGGTCAGGGCCGGTCGGTGCCGTGTGCGGTCGGCACACCGGCCTCGGTCGAATCTACCTGCGCGCACGGACGGGGCCGGGCCACGGGGGTGGGGGCTCTGGCCGGGCCCGGCGGGATTCATCCAGCGTTTCCCCTGGGGAACCCGTCGGTGCACAGGTTGGTAGCCGCCCCTACCCGGGCGTCCGTGATTCCAACCACTTCCTGCCGCCTACCCACTCAGGTGGGGGTGTCGTCCTGTTCGTCCTCGTCGGTTTCCGCCAGGACGGGGGAAGCGTGGTGCGACCAGAGTTTCCACCCCTGGGGCGTGCGCCGGAACACGTTGGTGGCGACCACGAGCTGCCCGACGAGCGGGCCGAGTTCCTCGCCGGCTCCTTCGGGGGCGGGGCCGCCGCTGAGGATGTTCTCGGTGCAGTTGACCAGGGCGGTGTCGCCGGTGACGGAGACGTGCACGTCGGTGAGGAAGAACTGGATGTAGTCGGTGTTCGCCATGATCAGCGCGTACGACCGGAGGACTTCGCCGCGGCCGGTGAGGACGGGCCAGCCGGGGTGGACGCAGGAGACCACGCCGGTGTCGGCCGGGTCGTGGTACGACTCGTCGACGCCCAGGTCGGCGGGGGTCAGCCAGAGCGACGCCAGTTCCTCGAAGTCGCCCTGCTCCAGTGCCTCGTAGAAGGCGGTGTTGGCGGCCTCGACCTGCTCGACGTCGGTGTGCGGGGCGCTCACCGGGCTCCTTCTGCGCCGGTGCTCGTGCTGCGCGCCCCCGCGATGGCGCGGGCGACCCGGACGGCGTCGGCGGTGGCGCGTACCTCGTGGACGCGGACCGCCCAGGCGCCCGCGTGTGCGGCGAGTGCGGAGACGGCGGCGGTGGCGGCGTCGCGTTCGCGTGCGGGGGGTGGGGGGCCGTCGGGGCCGGCGAGGACCCGGCCGAGGAAGCGTTTGCGGCTGGCGGCGACGAGCAGTGGGTGGCCGAGGGTGAGGACCCGGTCGAGGCCGGCGAGGAGGGCGAGGTCGTGTCCGGCGTCCTTGGAGAAGCCGAGGCCGGGGTCGACGACGATGCGCTCGGGGGCGATGCCGCCGGCCAGGACGGCCTCCACGCGCGCGTGCAGCTCGTCGACCACTTCGGTGACGACGTCGGTGTACTCGCCCCGGACGTTCCCGCCTTGGAGGAAGCCGCGCCAGTGCATGACGACGAAGGGGGCGCCGGCGTCGGCGACGGCCGGGATCATGCGGGGGTCGGCGAGGCCGCCGCTGACGTCGTTGACGAGGGCGGCCCCGGCCGCGAGGGCCCGTTCGGCGACGGAGGCGCGCATGGTGTCGACGGAGACCGTGACGCCCTCGGAGGCCAGGCCGCGGACGACGGGGACGACGCGGCGCAGTTCCTCGTCCTCGTCGACGCGGGTGGCGCCGGGGCGGGTGGATTCGCCGCCCACGTCGACCAGGTCGGCGCCTTCGGTGACCAGGTCGAGGCCGCGTTTGACGGCGGCGGTGGTGTCGAAGAAGCGGCCGCCGTCGGAGAACGAGTCGGGGGTGACGTTCACGACTCCCATGACCGCGCAGCGGTCCCATTCCGGTAGGCCCGCCACGCGCCCGCGTCCGCTCTGGTTGCTCATATGTTCAGCGTAGGCCCCGGCGGGGGCCGTCAGGCGCTGCGGCCCGGGCGACGGCCCCGTGGGAGGCGGGGTCATGCCGCCCGGATGTCCCGTTCCGCGCGGGTGGCGTGGGCACAGGGGCGGGGGGTGGAGAGGCGCCGGCGGCGCAGGAAGCGCGGCAGGGGCAGGGCGAGGGTGACGAAGCCCTCGGCCTGCATGGCGGCGAAGCCGATGCGGGGCAGGTCGGCGGAGGCGCGGTAGACGACGAAGCGGGGCTCCCAGCGTGGCTGGAACTTGGCGTTGAACTTGTAGAGGGACTCGATCTGGAACCAGCGGGAGAGGAAGACGAGCAGTCCGCGCCAGGCGCGCAGCACGGGTCCGGCTCCGATCTTCTCGCCGCGGGCGAGTGCGGCGCGGAACATGGCGAAGTTGAGGGAGACGCGTGCGATGCCCAGTTTGGGGGCGGCCTGGAGGGAGGCCACGATGAGCAGTTCGTTCATGCCGGGGTCGGCCGAGCGGTCGCGGCGCATCAGGTCCAGGGAGACGCCGTCGGTGCCCCAGGGCACGAAGTGCAGGATCGCCTTGAGGTCGCCGTAGGGGCCGGGGTGCTCGTCCTGCTTGTGGGCGGTGGCGATGAGGCAGTCGCCGTCGGCGGGGTCGCCGACGCGGCCCAGGGCCATGGAGAAGCCGCGTTCGGTGTCGGTGCCGCGCCAGTCGTCGGCGGCCTGGCGGATGCGCTCCAGTTCGGTTTCGCCGAGGTCACGGACACGTCGTACCCGGGTTTCGTAACCGGCGCGCTCGATGCGCTTGACCATCTGGCGCACGTTGCGCATCGCGCGGCCGGCGAGGGAGAAATCCGCGACGTCCACCACCGCCTCGTCGCCCAGCTCGAGGGCGTCGAGCCCGGTCTCGCGGGTCCACACCTCGCCGCCGGTCTCGGAGCAGCCCATGACGGCGGGGGTCCAGGAGTGGGCCTTGGCCTCGTCCATGAAGCGTTCGATGGCGCCGGGCCAGGCCTCGACGTCGCCGATCGGGTCGCCGCTGGCGAGCATCACGCCGGAGACGACGCGGTAGGTCACGGCCGCCTTGCCGCTGGGGGAGAAGACGACGGCCTTGTCGCGGCGCAGGGCGAAGTGGCCGAGGGAGTCGCGGCGTCCGTGCTTGTCCAGCAGGGCGCGCAGGCGGGTCTCGTCCTCCTCGGTGAGCTGTGCGGCCGGGTGCTCGGGGCGGAAGGCCAGGTAGATGGTGGTGACGGCGGTGAGCAGGCCGAGGGCGCCGAGGGAGAAGGCGACGGTCCAGGAGGTGTCGCCCTGGTAGTCGACGGGACCTTCGAAGCCGAAGAGGCCGTAGATGACGTGGGTGATGCGGTCGGCGAGGCTGGGGTCGCCGATGATGTGCTCGCCGTGGACGCTGACGATGAGCAGGCCGAGCAGGAGCGAACCGGCGCTCATGAGGACGAAGTTGGCGAGGGCCCGCCAGCGGCTGCGCGGGTCGGGCAGGGCGTTGAACTGGTCGCGGTGGCGCAGCAGGGGTGCGAGCAGGGCCAGGGAGATCAGTGTGCCGACGAGCGAGTGCCGGTAGGTGAACTGCGCGACGGCGCCGGCGGGCAGGAGCGCGACCGCTGCTCGCCAGGCCCGGCGCTTGCCGCGCTTGAGGCCGTGGGCGAGGAGCAGCAGCAGCACGCCGGTGCTGAGGGACAGGGCGGCCGCGAACGGGCCGAGCGCGCCGGGCAGGACCTCGGCGATGGCGTGCATCCGGCTGTGCCGGAAGCGGGGGAAGACGCCCGCGGCGATGTCCAGGACGCCCACGAGGGCGCAGGCTCTGCCGACGAGGACGGGGACGGCTTCGGGGCGTGGCCCGCGCAGTATCCGGCGCATCCGGCCCGGACGGGCCGTGCCGCTGCCGCGACTCGGAACCTCGCCCGACATTTCCTCATCTGTCCTGACAGACATCGCATCCCGTAGTTCTGCGAGAGACCTTGGATCCGGTGCCGATTCGGGCATCCGGCGACATTGCGCCCTCTAGGACGGTGTCTTGGGGGAAGAGGTTCACTCCCCACGTCAAAGCCGTTTCAAAGGCCGAGGAAAGTCCGGGACAAGCCCTTGCGAAGGTGTGAACGCGAGGGCCCGGGCGGAGAGCGCGAGCAGGTAACCGACGTATGGGTCTGACGAGCAACAAGGTGCTGGTTCTGGTGGTGTTGTCCGCCGTGCTGCTGTTCGCCGGCACCGTCTGGGTCTGGCCACGGCTGGCCCGGCGCAGTTGGCGCGCCGTGGGCGGGCGGGTCGGTCTGCTGCTGGGCACCCAGCTGGTCCTGTTCGCGGCGGTGGGCCTCGCCGCCAACCAGGCCTTCGGGTTCTACGCGAGCTGGGCCGACCTGTTCGGGCAGGAGAAGGACCAGGGTGTGGTCGTCGACCACACGCCGGGCGGCGGCCCGCTGGAGGTGGTCGGCTCGCGCCGGGTGCCGGGGGCGGGCGGTGCGCTGCCGCAGGCCGGCGGGCGGGTCCAGCAGGTCGACATCGTGGGCCGTACGACGCGTATCGCCACGCCCGCGTACGTCTATCTGCCGCCGGAGTACTTCCAGCCGCGGTACCGCACCCACCGGTTTCCGACGGCCGTCGTGCTGACCGGGTACCCGGGTACGGCGTCGGCGCTGGTGGAGAAGCTGCGTTATCCGCGTACGGCACTGGAGCTGGCGCGGGCGGGCCGGGCGAAGCCGATGATCCTGGTGATGCTGCGGCCGACGGTGGCGCCGCCCCGAGACACGGAGTGCGTGGACATCCCGGGCGGGCCGCAGACCGAGTCGTTCTTCGCGAAGGATCTCCCCGACGCGTTGCGCACGCACTACAGGGTGGCCGAAAAGCCGGGCGGCCTGGGCATCATCGGCAACTCGACGGGCGGCTACTGCGCGTTGAAGATCGCCCTGCACCATCCCGATGTGTACGCGGCGGGGGCGGGCTTGTCCGCGTACTACAAGGCGCCGATCGACGCGACGACGGGCGATCTCTTCCAGGGCGACAAGGCGCTGCGCAATCGCGCCGATCTGGGGTGGTACGTCGCGCACATGCCCGCTCCCGATACGTCCCTGCTGGTCAGCAGCAGCAAGCAGGGAGAGGGCAACTACAAGGACACGCTGAAGTTCATCGAGCGGGTGGAGGGCAACGGGCGGACGCGGATCTCGTCGATCATCCTCGAAAGCGGCGGCCACAACTTCAACACCTGGCGGCGTGAGATTCCGGCGGCGCTGGAGTGGATGAGCGGGCGTCTGGGCGAGCGTTGAAATGATCTTGGGAATTGGATGAGCGGTCGATTCCGCTTCTTCCCGAGTTCTGATGCGGTGTGAACGTTTCGGTGTGGCTTTGATTTTGCGGGGTGGGTCACCAAGATTTGCCTACGCGCGGTAAGTTTCTGGCCATGCCACGTGGACGTCACCGCCATTCCCCGCCCCTGCACAGGATGCTGCCCCCGTCGGCGATCGCAGGCGTCTCCCTCGTCTGCGCCCTGGCGCCCTGGGTGTTCACGGAGCCGATGGTGCTCCGCGGCCTGGCCGCGGCCGCCGCGGCGACGGCGGTCATCGGCGCGTTCGTGCTGCGCCGCTGGGACGCCCAGGCGGGCAAGCGCGTCGCCGACCTCACGCGCGCGCGGGCGAGCGACGAGTGGCGCTTCGAGGAGCGGGTCGCCGAACTGGAGGCCGACCTCGAGGAGTCGCGCGAGCTGCGCGGGAAGCTGGAGCAGCGGCTGCGCGCCAAGCGCACGGAACTGGCCGGGCTGCGCAACGAGCACGCCGCGCTGCTGCGCCGGTACGCCACGTCGGAGGCCGAGCGCGCGAGCGTCCTGGAGGAGCGCCGGGTGCTCGAGATAGAGGCGACGGCTCCGGTGCGGGCCGCGCTTCCGGCGGGTACGTCGGACACGGCGGCCGCTGCGCCGGAGCCGGACGAGACGGTCGCCGATCTCGCCGTCGAGGAGGGGCCCGAGGTCCCCGCCGTGTTCTCGCCCGAGGGTTCCCGGCTGTTCCTGCGGGCCGCTGCCGCGCTCGCCCGGTTCGACGGCGAGAGGGTCCCGGTGCCGGACCCGGACGGTGGCGGCGACGGCGACGGCGTCCCGAAGGGCGAGGACGCGGAGCCCGCGCAGGAGCCGAAGCCGGAGCGGACGGAGCCGCGGGAGCAGGCGCGGCAGGACGAGACCGAGGCGCAGGGGCGTTCCGAGGCGGCCGACGGGCACGAGCGGGCGACGGCCGAGACGGGCCGTGAGCGTTCCGCGCAGGCGGCCGAGACCCCCGAGCCGGCCGTCGACACCCCCGAGCCGGCCGTCGACACCCCCGAGCCGGCTGCCGAGGCGTCGGCGTCGGCCACCGAGACCTCCGTGCGGCCCGGCGCCACCGGCCAACTCCCGGCGGGCGCGCGGGCCGAGGAGACGGCCCGGCCCGAGCAGCCCGGAGGCCGGCTCCCCGGCCACTACACCGTGCCCACCGCCGTGGCCGTCCCGCCGCAGGCGCCGGTGCGGCGCCCGTCGGCCGGGGGCGGGTTCGACTTCTTCGGCACGAAGGCCGGCACGTCCCGGGCGGCCCTGGAGGCCGTGCAGAACGAGGATCTCGCCGATGTCGTCGGCCAGGAGGCGCTCGCCCTGCACAAGGCCGAGACCGAGGCCCGCTACAAGCCGGTCGACGAGGAGTCGCGCGGTATCGGCCAGGTCATCGACCTGACGGCGCACGACGAGACGGAGCAGATCGACGTACAGGGACTGCGCAGTGCGGTGTCCTGAGGCGTGTGCGGACGCTTGATCCGACGGAGGGCCCCCGGCTACGGCCGGGGGCCCTTCGTGTGTCGGCGGTCATGCCGTCTGTGTGTCGGCGGTCAGGCCGTCTGTGCGTCGGCTGGTCAGGCCGTTCAGTGGTCCGGCGGTCAGGCCGTCCAGGGGTCCGGCCGTGCGTCCCTGCGCCCCGTCCGGGACCGCTGCGCCTGCGCCGCCAGCAGCTCGCGCGCCTCGGCCGCGTCCCGCAGCCGGGCCCGCACCGTCTTGTTCGCGCCCGTGTCCACACACACGTCGGCGACGCCCCGGGCCCGCTCCCACGGCCCCTGCGTCATCCGCACGCTCTGCACCTTGGCGTGCGGTACCAGCGCCAGGCTCCGCCGCAGCAGCCCGGACCGGGCCGCGAACACCGCGTCCGTCACGGCGAGTCCGTAGCCGCGCCACCACAGCGGCACGCACCAGCGGGCCCTGCGCGGCGCAGGTGACAGGGCCGCGGCCTCCGGCACGCTCACCCCGGGCAGCACGCGCGCGACGACGTCCTCGGCGATCTCGCGCGGAGCGACCGGCACCAGCACGGAGTTGGACGAGCCGGCCACGTCCAGCTCGACACGCACCCACCCGCGCCGCCGCCACAACAGCGGTTCCACGAGCCGCACGGTCTGCACGCGCCCCGGCGGCACCGTCTCGTGGGCCCGGTCCAGCAGGCCGTGGTCGATGCGCAGCCCGTCGGGCGACTCGCCCACCGTCCAGTCGTACTCGGCGACGAACCGCCCGACGCTGCTCGCGCCCGCCGCGCCCAGCAGCGGCAGGGCGACCGCGAGGACCGTCCACAGGCTGTGGGTGAGCAGCCACAGCACCGGCGGCACGACGAGCGCCGCGGCCAGCGACATCCAGGTCGCACCCGTCAGCACCAGCGACAGGGCGAGCACACGGGGCGGCACCCGCAGCAGCTGCCGGGACGGCGCCTCGCCGACCTCGTGCGCGGTCTCGGGTGCGAAACCGGCCGCCCGGGCGAGCAGTTCGGCCCGCAGCGACCGTGCCTCGTCCGCGCCGAGGAAGGCCAGCTCGTCCTTCTTGTCGGTGCCTATGACGTCGAGTTTGAGCTTGGAGACGCCCGCGACCCGGGCCAGCAGCGGCTGGGTGATGTCGATGGCCTGGATTCGCTCCAGCCGGATGTGCGCGGTGCGCCGGAAGACGAGCCCGGTACGGATGCGCAGTTCGCTCTCGGTCACCGCGAAGTGCGTGAACCACCAGGAGCAGAAGCCGTAGAGGGCGGCCGCCGGGACGAGCACGGCCAGGCCGATGAGCAGCGTGGTCGTCGTCAGACGGGTCAGCTGGCGCTGCGCCCCGTCGGGGTCGTGCACGGCCCAGCCGATGAGCACCGCGACCGGTGCCCAGGCGCGGCGCAGCGGGGTGACGGGGTGCAGCCGCCGCTCGGTGACCTCGGCGACGGCCTCGGAGGCCTCGGCGGCCTCGGGCGCCGTCACAGCCCCGCCGACCGGGCTTCGCCCAGCTCGGTGAGCCGGTCGCGCAGCCGTTCCGCCTCGGCCGGATCCAGGCCCGGGATGGTCGCGTCGCTCGCGGCGGCGGCCGTGTGCAGCTGCACGCTGGCCAGCCCGAAGTGCCGCTCCACGGGCCCGGAGGTGACCTCGACCAGCTGCATCCGCCCGTACGGCACGACCGTCTCCTCGCGCCACAGCACACCCCGGCTGATCAGCAGGTCGTCGGCCCGCTCGGCGTACCGCCAGGAACGCCAGTTGCGCTCGATCATCACCCAGCCCCAGGCCATCAGCGCCAGCGGCGGCAGCGCGAAGGCGGCCCAGGCGGGACCGGCCAGCAGCCCCGGCAGCAGCCCGGCGGCCAGGGCGATCAGCCCGAGCCACACCACCAGCAGCAACCGGCGCATCTTCAGCAGGCCGGGCGGCAGCGCGATCCACACCGGCTCGTTCCCGACGGCCTGGATCGTGCCCTGCGGCCCGTCCGGCCCCGTGTTCTGCGGACTCCCCGTCTCCATGGGGCCAGCGTACGTAGGGGAGACTGTGTCCATGACTCCTACGACGGAGACCATGGTCGGAATCGGCGGCGCCGCGGAGAGCACCGACATGGTGCTCAACATCGGGCCGCAGCACCCCTCCACCCATGGCGTGCTGCGGCTGAAGCTCGTCCTGGACGGCGAGCGCATCAGGCACGCCGAGCCGGTGATCGGCTACATGCACCGCGGCGCGGAGAAGCTGTTCGAGGCGCGCGACTACCGCCAGATCATCATGCTCGCCAACCGCCACGACTGGCTGTCGGCGTTCTCCAACGAGCTGGGCGTGGTCCTCGCCGTGGAGCGGATGCTCGGCATGGAGGTCCCCGAGCGCGCGGTGTGGCTGCGCACACTGCTCGCCGAGCTGAACCGGGTGCTCAACCACCTGATGTTCCTCGGCTCGTACCCGCTGGAGCTCGGCGGGATCACCCCGATCTTCTACGCCTTCCGGGAGCGCGAGGAGCTCCAGCACGTCATGGAGGAGATCTCCGGCGGGCGCATGCACTACATGTTCAACCGGGTGGGCGGCCTCAAGGAGGACCTGCCGGCCGGGTGGACCACGCGTGCGCGTGCCTCCGTCGCCGACGTGCGCTCCCGGATGGACCGCTTCGACGACCTGGTGCTCGGCAACGAGATCTTCCGGGGCCGCACCCGGGGCGTGGGCACCCTCACCGCCGAGGCCGTGCACGCCTACGGGGTCAGCGGGCCGATCGGGCGGGCCTCGGGCGTCGACTTCGACCTGCGCCGGGACGAGCCGTACCTCGCCTACGGCGAGCTGGCCGATGTCCTGAAGGTGGTCACCCGGCAGGAGGGCGACTGCCTGGCCCGCTTCGAGTGCCTCCTGGAGCAGACGCACAACGCCCTCGACCTGGCCGACGCCTGCCTGGACCGGCTCGCCGAGCTGCCGCCCGGGCCGGTGAACCAGCGGCTGCCGAAGGTCCTGAAGGCGCCCGAGGGCCACACGTACGCGTGGACCGAGAACCCCCTCGGCATCAACGGCTACTACCTCGTCAGCAAGGGTGAGAAGACCCCGTACCGGCTGAAGCTGCGCTCGGCGTCGTACAACAACATCCAGGCGCTGACGGAGCTGCTGCCGGGGACGCTGGTCGCCGACATGGTGGCGATTCTGGGGTCGATGTTCTTCGTGGTCGGGGACATCGACAAGTAGCGCCTGGCTAGAAGGGGTCCTCGACGCCGACGGGCTGTACCAGCCAGCCGAAGTCGCCCAGCCCGCCCGTCGCGGTGAGCTCGGCGGCCTCTCCGGCGCTCGCGAGGGCGCGCACGTATGCGCCGGGGTCGGTGGAGGCCAGCGTGAGCGGGGGGCGTGCGCCGGCCACGCCCAGGGCGCGCAGCGCCTCGCGTTGGGGGAGCACGCGTCCGCCGGGCAGCGCGCACGCGTCCAGGGCGACATGGGCCGTGAGGTCGCAGGAGCCGTCCGGGACGGGTGTGGTCTCGCGGCCCTCCCGGAACCCGGTGAGCGTTCCGTACGGCGGCCTTGTGTCCGCCGTGTGCGCGTAGTCCACGGCGACGGCGACTCCCCGCCGGAGCGTCGCGACCGCCGTGGCCCAGGCCTCGTCCCGGGACAGGCCGATCTCGGCCCGCAGCCCCTCCTCGCCCGGCAGCGGCCACCACCGCTCCAGCCACCGCGCCGGCTCCCCGTCCACCGGCTCGCCGAGCCGCTCGGTCCCGTCCTCCCGGACCAGCACCAGCCGCGCGACACCCGCGCCGTCCACCTCCGCGACCTCCACGGGGACGTTGTCCAGCCACTCGTTGGCGAACAGCAGCCCGGTCGTCCCCCTCGGGGGCTCGGCCAGCCACTCGATCCGGTGATCGAGCCCCGCGGGGCGCTCGGCGATCTCGACGGCGCACACGCGCGTGCGGGCCGCCACGTCCGCGGGCAGAGCGGCGAGCACCCCGCCGGCCAGCTCGCCCCGCCCGGCCGCCATGTCGACGAAGTCCAGCACCACGGGCCGTCCCAGCGCCTCGTCGACGCGGCACAGCAGCCGCGCCACGGCCCGGGCGAACAGGGGCGACGCGTGCACGGACGTCCGGAAGTGTCCGGCCGGCCCCTCCGCGCGCCGGTAGAAGCCCCCCGGCGCGTACAGGGCGTCCCGCGCCGCCGCACGCCACCCGCGCCACTCCTGCCACTCATCCCTCGTCCCTGCCGTCACCGGGCCAGGCTATGCGGACACAACGAACGCAACTCCACCTTGCGGAGTACGCGGGCCCGATGCGGATCGGTCCTCCGGTTGACCCCTGCACCTATCGCGCTTCCCTACGCTGGGTTACGTGCAGCGCCTCTATGACTTCCTCCGCAAGCACCCGATGTGGGTCGACGGCTTCTGGGCCGTGGTCCTCCTCGGGATTTCGGTAGTGGGCGGGGCGGCGGGCGAGCAGATCGGCCCCTGGGCCGCGGTAGTTCCGATCACGCTGCTGCTGAGCCTGGTGGTGGCGCTGCGCCGCCGGATGCCGGAGAAAGCGCTGCTGCTCGCGGCCGCGGTCGGCGTGGCGCAGCTGGTCACCGACGTCGCGATCCTGCCCTCGGACTTCGCCATGCTGGTGATCGTCTACACCGTCGCGGCGGAGGGCGCCCGCTGGGCCTCCCGCTTCGCGCTGATCGCCGGCCTGTGCGCGGCCCCGCTGGCGCAGGTGCGCTGGTCGAACGAGCAGACGGGGGTGGCCGGCGACATCGCCCTGGCCGTCCTCCAGACCGTCCCGTTCGCCCTCGCCTGGGTGCTCGGCGATTCCATCCGCACCCGCCGCGCCTACTTCGCGCAGCTGGAGGAGCGCGCCGCCCGCCTGGAGAAGGAGCGCGAAGCGCAGTCCAAGGTCGCCGTCGCCGCCGAACGCGCCCGGATCGCACGCGAGTTGCACGACGTCGTCGCGCACAACGTGTCGGTGATGGTGGTCCAGGCCGACGGCGCCGCCTACGTCCTCGACGCCGCGCCCGACCAGGCGAAGAAGGCCCTGGAGACCATCTCCTCCACCGGCCGTCAGGCCCTCGCCGAGATGCGCCGCCTGCTCGGCGTGCTGCGCACCGGCGAGCACCAGGAGGCCGGCGAGTACGTGCCACAGCCCGATGTGCAGCAGATCGAGGACCTCGTCGAGCAGTGCCGCACCTCCGGACTGCCCGTCGACTTCAAGGTCGAGGGCACGCCCCGCCCGCTGCCCAGCGGCGTCGAACTCACCGCCTACCGCATCGTGCAGGAGGCGCTCACCAACACCCGCAAGCACGGCGGGGCCAACGCGGGCGCGAGCGTGCGACTGGTCTACTTCGACGACGGACTCGGCCTGCTCGTCGAGGACGACGGCAAGGGCGCCCCGCACGAGCTGTACGAGGAGGGCGGGTTCGACGGCCAGGGCCACGGCCTGATCGGCATGCGCGAGCGGGTCGGTATGGTCGGCGGCACCCTGGACGCCGGCCCGCGCCCGGGCGGAGGATTCCGCATCAGTGCCCTGCTGCCGCTCAAACCCGCGCACTGACACCGGCGCACGCCCCCTGCTGACACCTGTAACGACCCCCATGGAAGAGGCCCGATGACGATCCGCGTGATGCTCGTCGACGACCAGGTGCTGCTGCGCACCGGGTTCCGGATGGTGCTCGCCGCCCAGCCGGACATGGAGGTCGTGGCGGAGGCGGGCGACGGCGTCGAGGCCCTCCAGGAACTGCGGACGACCGAGGTCGACGTGGTGCTGATGGACGTCCGCATGCCCAAGCTCGACGGGGTGGAGACGACCCGCCGGATCTGCGCCGACACCGACCCGCCGAAGGTGCTCATCCTGACGACCTTCGACCTCGACGAGTACGCCTTCTCCGGGCTGAAGGCGGGCGCCTCCGGCTTCATGCTCAAGGACGTGCCGCCCGCCGACCTCCTGGCCGCGATCAGGGCCGTGCACAGCGGTGACGCGGTCGTGGCGCCCTCCACCACCCGGCGGCTCCTGGACCGCTTCGCGCCGATGCTGCCGGGCACCAAGCAGCCCCAGCACAAGGAGCTGGAGCGGCTCACCGAGCGCGAGCGCGAGGTCATGGTGCTGGTCGCGCAGGGCCTGTCCAACGGCGAGATCGCGGCGCGGCTGGTGCTGTCGGAGGCGACCGTGAAGACCCACGTGGGCCGCATCCTGACCAAGCTCGGGCTCAGGGACCGGGTGCAGGTCGTGGTGCTGGCCTACGAGACGGGGCTGGTGCGGGCCGGCGGGCACGGCTGATCCGTACGCGCACACCCTGCCCGCACTCAAGCACGTGAGCCGTACGCGCACGTGAGCCGTACGCGCACCCGATCCGTACGCGCGCATGGCTGATCCGTACGCGCGCACGGCTGACCCCGCACGCGGGTCTGCTACCTGAGGATCCCTTCCAGGAACTCGCTGCCGAGCCGGGCCACCACCGTCACGTCCAGCTGGTGCAGGACGTAGCGCCCACGGCGGCGGGTGGTGATCAGGCCCGCCTTCTTCAGCACGGCCAGATGCCGGGATATCTCCGGGGCCGTCATGCCGTGCACCTGCGCCAGCTCGCTGGTGGTGTACGCGCTGCGGGCCAGATGGCGGCACATGCGCATCCGGACCGGGTGGGACAGCGCGGTCATCCGCATGGCCAGCTGCTCCAGGGTCTGCGGTGCGGCGAGCTCCGGGGAGCCCACCGGGTAGTGCAGCACCGGCTGCCAGCCGTACCGGTGCAGGACCATCAGATGCGGCCATCCCAGGCTGGTGGGGACGAGCAGGAGGCCGCCGTCGCCCGTGGACGTACGGCCGTCGCCCAGCTTGTCCACCGTGATCCGGCCGGCGGCCTCGTCGAGGGTGACCGCCGGGGACACCGCGGCCAGCGCCTCCGCCAGACCCTTGCGCCGCAGCAGGTCCGTCTTGTGCCGGGCGTCCGCCGCGAGTTGGTGGCGCAGCCGGGCCCAGGCCTCCGCGAAGAACGCCTCGTCGCAGTCCCGGAGGAACTGCCGCAGCCACCCCCGGATCCGGGGCGGGTCGGCCAGCAGCCGCTCCCCGAACCGCAGTTGCCGCGGCCCCCTCGCGGTAGCCAGGTCCAGCGCCCGGCGGCGCGTGTCCGGGTCGGACAGCGCCGTCGGCCCGCACCCGCCGTAGCCGGTGGCACAGGTGAACTCCAGTGCCGCGTCCACGAACTGCTCGTCGGACAGCTTGTCGAGCTGGTCCAGCTCCTCGGCGAGGGTGGCGCCCGGGAGCGCACGCCGGTCCGGCAGGCCCGCCCAGGGCAGGAACAGGTCCGAGAACGTCGTCCGCCACAGGAAGTCCGCCTCGCACATCCGGTCGGCCAGATGCGGGTCGAGGCGGGCCGTCACGCCCGTCACCCAGCCCTGCAGGCCCGGGTGGTGCGCCGGTTCGGACAGCGCGTGCAGCGCCATGCCCAGCTCGGCCAGGGGCGAGGGCACGACGGCGGCCTGCTCCGGCCTCAGCCCCGTGATGTCGATGTGCACGCTCATGCCCTCATGGTGCACCCGGCCACCGACAACGCCCCCGTCGATTGACGGGCCCCGTCAATCGACGCGACGCCGTCCCCGGGGCGGGCGCAGGGTGGGATCACCGGGGCAGCCGCGGAGCCTTCGGACCTCCATCACCCCGTCCCGCAGAGGCGATTCACCATGAGCGTCACGCAGCAGCACCTTCTCGACACCTACCGGGCCCTGACCCTCGGCGAGCCCGCGCCGCCCGCGCCGGGCACGCACGACCGGCGGGTCGTACGGGAGCGGCGCGACGAACGGCGCTCCCGCGCGGGCCGCCACGTGCTCCGGGACGCCCTGAGCCGGTGGTGGCGGCGCCCTACCTGATCCGCTCCGGCAGCCGGGCCGTGAACTCCGCCACCGCCGCCTTCACGTCCTCGGCGGTCCACTCCAGGCCGTCGGCCCGCACATGCACCTCCGTGAGCGCCAGGCCGGGTCCGCCCCGGTCCCAGGCGCTTGCGAACAGGACGACCCCGGTCTCCTCGGCCGTACGGACCGCCGCCTCCGCGAGGACCTCCGGCTCGTACGGCAGCCACACCTGGAAGTCGTGGGTGTGCGGCACCTCCGGGTGCACGCGCGCCCACGGCACCCCGGCCGCCGCGAACCCCTCGCGCAGGGCGGCGGCCACCACGCGCGCGTGGGCCACGTATTCCGGCAGCCGGGGCAGTTGCCGCTCCAGCCCGACCAGCGCCGACAGCGCCGTGGGGAACTGCTGGAAGACCATCCCGCCGTACCGGTGCCGCCAGGTCCTCGCCTCCTCGACGAGCTCCTTCGGGCCGGCGAGCGCGGCGCCGCCGAAGCCCTCCAGGGACTTGTAGAACGACACGTAGACGCTGTCGGCCAGGCCCGCGATCTCCGCCAGGGGCCGGCCGAAGTGGACGGTGGACTCCCACAGACGGGCCCCGTCGAAGTGCACCACCGCGTCCCGTTCCCGGGCGGCGTCGACGACCTCGGTGAGCTCCTCCCAGGTGGGCAGCACGAAACCGGCGTCCCTGAGGGGCAGTTCCAGCATCAGCGCCCCGAACGGCTCCTCGAAGTCGCGCACCTCGGCAGCGGTCGGCATCCGCGGCTCCCCGGTCAACCGCACCGGGCGCAGCCCGCCCACCTCGCTGAACGCGTTCCGCTCGTGCACCTCGGGATGGCTGAGCGCGTGCAGGGCGACGGTCGGGTTCCCGGTGCGGCCCGCCCAGCAGCGCAGGGCCACCTGCTGGGCCATCGTGCCCGTCGGGAAGAACACGGCGGCCTCGGTGCCGAGCAGCCCGGCCACCTTCGTCTCCAGCGCCTCGACGACACCGTCGCCGTACACGTCGGACAGCTCGTCCAGGTCGTGGACGCCCTCCGCCTCCTCCAGCACCGCCAGGCGCTCCCGGAGGGTGCGGTGGAAGCCGAAGCGCGCGAACACGCGCCGTGCCGTGCGGTGGGCGGCCAGCCGCCGCTCCCGCAGCCCTGGGCCCCGGTCCTCGTCCGCCAGCCCTGGGCCCCGGTCCTCGTCCGTCACCTGATCGTCGTGTTCCGCGGTATCGGTCATGCCCGGGATCCTCCCGCGCGCCCCCGGGGCGGGGCATACGCATTTCCGTACGCCGTTCCGGGAAGGCCGCACAGGTGTGCACAGCCTGTGGACAACCGAACGCCCCTCGAACCGATCGCGTTAACATGACGAGAAATCGTCCGGTACCCGGAGCGGACTGGAACGGGAAGGCCGCCGTCGAGTGAACACAACCCCACAGCCAGACCCCAAGGACCGCCCCGCGCGGCTCACCGTCGGCGTCGTCGGCGCCGGCCGCGTGGGTCCCGCGCTGGCGGCGTCCCTGCAGCTCGCCGGGCACCGCCCGGTCGCCGTCTCCGCGGTCTCGGAGGCCTCCCGGCGCCGCGCCGGGCAGCTGCTGCCCGACGTGCCGGTGATGCCGCCCGCCGAGGTGCTCCAGCGGTCCGACCTGGTGCTGCTGACCGTTCCCGACGACGCCCTGCCCGACCTGGTCACCGGCCTCGCCGACACCGGATCCGTGCGGCCCGGGCAGCTCATCGTCCACACCTCCGGGCGGTACGGCACCCGGGTCCTCGACCCCGCCCTGCGCGCGGGCGCCCTGCCGCTCGCCCTGCACCCCGCGATGACCTTCACGGGCACGCCCGTGGACGTCCAGCGGCTGGCCGGCTGCTCCTTCGGCGTCACCGCCCCCGAGGAGCTGCGCCTCGCCGCCGAGGCCCTCGTCATCGAGATGGGCGGCGAGCCGGAGTGGATCGCCGAGGAGAACCGGCCGCTCTACCACGCGGCGCTCGCCCTAGGCGCCAACCACCTGGTCACGCTGGTCGCCCAGTCCATGGAGCTGCTCAGCGCGGCCGGGGTCGCCGCCCCCGACCGGATGCTCGGCCCGCTGCTCGGCGCGGCCCTGGACAACGCCCTGCGCTCCGGCGACGCGGCCCTCACCGGCCCGGTCGCGCGCGGCGACGCGGGCACGGTCGCCGCCCATGTGACGGAGCTGCGCCGGCACGCACCGCAGACCGTCGCCGGCTACCTGGCGATGGCCCGCGCGACCGCCGACCGGGCCCTGGCCCACGGCCTGCTGAAGCCGGAACTCGCCGAGGACCTCCTCGGGGTACTCGCCCACGGGACCGACGGCACCGAAGGGGACGCCCGATGACCACCACCCTGCTGCGCACCGCGGGCGAACTGCACGCACGCACGCGTACGGGCCGGCGCGCCGTGGTGATGACCATGGGGGCGCTGCACGAGGGCCACGCCACGCTGATCCGCACCGCGCGCACCATCGCCGGCCCGGACGGCGAGGTCGTCGTCACCGTCTTCGTCAACCCGCTCCAGTTCGGCCAGGGCGAGGACCTCGACCGCTACCCGCGCACGCTGGACGCGGACCTCGCCCTCGCCGAACAGTCGGGCGCGGACGTCGTGTTCGCCCCCGCCGTGGACGAGGTCTACCCGGGCGGCGAGCCCCAGGTCCGCATCACCGCGGGCCCCATGGGCGAGCGCCTGGAGGGCTCCTCCCGCCCCGGCCACTTCGACGGCATGCTCACCGTCGTCGCCAAGCTGCTGCACCTGACCCGCCCCGACGTCGCCCTGTACGGCCAGAAGGACGCCCAGCAGCTCGCGCTGATCCGCCGCATGGTGCGGGACCTGAACTTCGGCGTGGAGATCGTCGGCGTGCCCACCGTCCGCGAGGAGGACGGCCTGGCCCTGTCCAGCCGCAACCGCTACCTGTCGGCCGCCGAGCGGCGCACCGCCCTCGCCCTGTCCGGGGCCCTGTTCGCGGGCCAGGACCGGCACGCCGCGCAGGAGGCACTGCGTGCCCGGGCCCGCGAAGTGCCCGCCACGCGCGCGCGTGCCGAGGCCCTCAGCGCCATAGGGGAGTCCCGTGCGGCGGCCGACGCGCACGCCGTGGCGACGGCCGTCCCGGGCGGCCCGGCGGCCGTCCGCGCGGCCGCCCGCCAGGTCCTCGACGAGGCCGCCCGCCTCGAACCGCCGCTCGCGCTGGACTACCTCGCCCTGGTCGACCCGTCCGACTTCACCGAGATCGGGGACGGCTTCACCGGCGACGCGGTCCTCGCCGTCGCCGCCCGGGTCGGGGCGACCCGGCTGATCGACAACGTCCCCCTCACCTTCACCAGCTTCGGAGCCGCCTCGTGACCACCACAGGCATACGACTGCACGCCCCCGCCGCCGGGTGGTCCATCGCCGCGGACGTGGTCGTCGTCGGCTCCGGCGTCGCCGGGCTGACCGCCGCCCTGCGCTGCGAGGCCGCCGGCCTGCGCACGGTCGTCGTCACCAAGGCCCGTCTCGACGACGGCTCCACCCGCTGGGCCCAGGGCGGCATCGCCGCGGCCCTCGGCGAGGGCGACACCCCCGAGCAGCACCTCGACGACACCCTGGTCGCGGGCGCCGGGCTGTGCGACGAGGACGCGGTCCGCCTCCTGGTCACCGAGGGCCCCGACGCCGTACGCCGCCTCATCGGGACCGGTGCCCGGTTCGACGAGTCCTCCGAAGGCGATCTCGAACTGACCCGGGAGGGCGGCCACCACCGCCGCCGCATCGCGCACGCCGGCGGCGACGCCACCGGCGCCGAGATCTCCCGCGCCCTGGTCGAGGCCGTCCGCGCGCGGGGCGTGCGCACCGTCGAGAACGCGCTCGTCCTGGACCTCCTCACGGACGCGGAGGGCCGTACCGCAGGGGTGACCCTGCACGTCATGGGGGAGGGCCAGCACGACGGCGTGGGCGCCGTCCACGCCCCCGCGGTGGTCCTCGCGACCGGCGGCATGGGCCAGGTCTTCTCCGCCACCACCAACCCGTCGGTGTCGACGGGCGACGGCGTGGCGCTCGCGCTGCGGGCGGGCGCGGAGGTCAGCGACCTGGAGTTCGTCCAGTTCCACCCGACCGTGCTGTTCCTGGGCCCGGACGCGGAGGGCCAGCAGCCCCTGGTCTCCGAGGCCGTGCGCGGCGAGGGCGCCCACCTGATCGACGCCGACGGCGTCCGCTTCATGGTCGGACAGCACGAACTCGCCGAACTCGCCCCCCGCGACATCGTCGCCAAGGGCATCCTGCGCCGCATGCTGGAGCAGGACGCCGAGCACGTGTACCTCGACGGCCGGCACTTCGGCGCGGAGATGTGGGAGCACCGCTTCCCGACGATCCTGGCCGCCTGCCGCGCCCACGGCATCGACCCGGTCACCGAGCCCATCCCGGTCGCCCCGGCCGCCCACTACGCCTCCGGCGGCGTCCGCACCGACTCCCACGGCCGCACGACCGTCCCCGGCCTCTACGCGTGCGGCGAGGTCGCCTGCACCGGAGTGCACGGAGCCAACCGGCTGGCGTCCAACTCCCTGCTCGAAGGCCTCGTCTACGCCGAGCGCATCGCGGCCGACATCGCGGCGAACGGCCTGCACGCGCGCGTGCCCCAGCCGGTCCCGCACCCCGAGATCCCCGAGCACCCGCTGCAGACCCCCGAGGCCCGCTTCGCGATCCAGCGGATCATGACGGGCGGGGCGGGCGTCCTGCGCTCGGCCGGGTCCCTCAGCAAGGCCGCCGACGAGCTCCAGCGCCTGCACACCGACGCCCGGGAGGCCCTCGCCGAGCACGGCAAGACGGCCGAGGCGGGCGTCGACACCTGGGAGGCCACCAACCTCCTGTGCGTGGCCCGCGTCCTGGTCGCCGCCGCCCTGCTGCGCGAGGAGACCCGGGGCTGCCACTGGCGCGAGGACCGCCCCGAGCGCGACGACGCGGCCTGGCGCCGCCACATCGTCGTGACCCTGAACCCGGACCGCACGCTGGCCGTGCACACCACGGACACCACACACTTCCCTCCGACCCTCCCGCCCCAGGCCCCCCAGGAGCAGTGACCGACGTGAGCACCCCCGACCTTCCCCTCGTCTCCTCCGGAGGCTGCGGAGACGGCTGCGCCTGCGGCGCGGACGACGAGGCGTACCTGGAGTGCGGCCTGGACCCCGCACTCGCCCAGCTCTTGGCCGACGCCGGCCTCGACCCCGTCGAGGTCGAGGACATCGCCAACGTGGCCCTCCAGGAGGACCTGGCCCACGGCGTGGACGTGACGACGGTGGCGACCATCCCCGAGGACGCGGTGGCCACGGCCGACTTCACCGCACGCGAGGCGGGCACCGTGGCCGGTCTGCGCGTCGCCGAGGCGGTCATCTCGGTGGTCTGCGAGGAGGAGCTCGAGATCGAGCGCCACGCGGAGGACGGCGACCGCGTCGAAGCGGGCCAGAAGCTCCTCTCCGTCACCACCCGCACCCGCGACCTCCTCACGGCCGAGCGCAGCGCGCTGAACATCCTGTGCCGCCTGTCGGGCGTCGCGACGGCCACGCGCGCGTGGGCGGACGCGCTCGACGGGACCAAGGCGAAGGTCCGCGACACCCGCAAGACGACCCCCGGCCTGCGCAGCCTCGAAAAGTACGCGGTCCGCTGCGGCGGCGGCGTCAACCACCGCATGTCCCTCTCGGACGCGGCCCTGGTCAAGGACAACCACGTGGTCGCCGCGGGCGGCGTCGCCCAGGCCTTCCAGGCGGTCCGGGAACGCTTCCCGGACGTCCCCATCGAGGTCGAGGTCGACACCCTGCACCAGCTCCGCGAGGTCCTGGACGCCGGGGCCGACCTGATCCTGCTGGACAACTTCACGCCGGGCGAGTGTGCCGAGGCCGTCGAGATCGTCCAGGGCCGCGCCGCCCTGGAGGCCTCGGGCCGCCTCACCCTCGGCAACGCCAAGGCCTACGCGGACACCGGCGTCGACTACCTCGCCGTCGGAGCCCTCACCCACTCCTCGCCGATCCTGGACATCGGCCTGGACCTGCGGCCGGCGGAGTAGGGCGGATACGGGTCATGCTGCTGACGATCGACGTAGGAAACACCCACACCGTCCTCGGCCTGTTCGACGGCGACGAGATCGTCGAACACTGGCGCATCTCCACGGACGCGCGCCGCACCGCGGACGAACTGGCGGTCCTGCTCCAGGGCCTGATGGGCATGCACCCGCTCCTCGGCGACGAGCTGGGCGACGGCATCGACGGCATCGCCATCTGCGCCACCGTCCCCTCGGTCCTGCACGAGCTCCGCGAGGTGACGCGCCGCTACTACGGCGACGTGCCCGCGATCCTCGTCGAACCGGGCGTCAAGACGGGCGTGCCGATCCTCATGGACAACCCCAAGGAGGTCGGAGCCGACCGCATCATCAACGCGGTCGCGGCGGTCGAGCTCTACGGCGGCCCCGCCATCGTCGTCGACTTCGGCACGGCGACGACCTTCGACGCGGTCAGCGCGCGAGGGGAGTACGTCGGCGGGGTCATCTCACCCGGCATCGAGATCTCCGTGGAGGCCCTGGGCGTCCGCGGCGCCCAGCTCCGCAAGATCGAGGTGGCCCGGCCCCGCAGCGTCATCGGCAAGAACACGGTCGAGGCGATGCAGTCGGGTGTCATCTACGGTTTCGCCGGCCAGGTCGACGGAGTGGTCAACCGCATGGCCCGCGAGCTGTCGGAGGACCCGGACGAGGTCACCGTCATCGCCACGGGCGGTCTCGCACCGATGGTCCTGGGCGAGTCGTCGGTGATCGACGAACACGAGCCGTGGCTGACGCTGATCGGACTACGGCTGGTCTACGAGCGGAACGTGTCGCGCATGTGAGCGGCGGAGGAGGGGGGCGCAACCCGACGAGGAATCGGACTGCGCCCCCCACCCCTAGCCGCGACCGCCCCCGGCATCCCGGCCGAGCCGCCTGGCGTCCTTGGTCGCGCTGCCTCTGGTGTCCCCCGGCCACGCCGCCCCCGGCATCCCCGGCCCGTCGCTTCCGCCCCGGCCACGCCGCCCCGGGCGTCTCCCGGCTACGCCGCCCCCGGCATCCCCGGCCCGCCGCTTCCGCCGCCCCGGCCGCGCCGCCCCCGGCATCCCCCGGCCCGCCGCTTCCGCCGCCCCGGCCGCGCCGCCCCCGGCATCCCCCGGCCACACCACCCCCGGCTTCCCCCACCCCCACCCGAGTGTTCCCCCGCGCCACACCCATCCCCTATACGTAATTTGTCTGATTAGCGCGTATCGTCGCCGCATGCCCACGCCATACGGATCCCGCGGCGGCATGGCGTTCGGTGTGGAGGAGCTGCGTGTGCTCCGCCGCGCTCTCGCCCTCGCCCTCGACCCCACACCCGCCTCGGCCGACGACGTCCAGGACTGTCTCCGTCTCGCAGAGTCACTCGACGAGGCACTGCGGGAGGGGGCCAGGCTGCGCGCCTTCCTCGTGGCCGACCTGGGCCGGTATCGCGCCGCCCTCCCCGGAACCGCCGCCGGCTACCTCGCGCTCCTGGACGAGGCGCTGGGTGCCGGCTACCGCCCCCTGCCCGACGACCTCGCCGCCCTTCGCGCCCTGCGCGGCAACCCCGCCGCGGCGGCCCTGCTGGATCGCTGCGCGGTCACCCCCCTCACCCCCGCCGCTCTCCCCGTGGCCGCCGTTCCCGGCTCCCGCGCCCGCCTCCTGGCCATCCCGGGAGGCCGCTGCGCCCTGGCCGGCGCATCCGCCGGGGACGGCCCGGAGGAGCGGCCCGAGAAGAAGCCCGCCCGCAAGCCACCGGCCCCGGCCCCCAAGCCCGCCCCGGCGCCCGGCCCCGACACACCGAAGCCCTCCCGCCCGATCCCCACCCCGGGCGAGGTCTTCCCGCGCCGCAAGCCGGCCCCGCCACCCCCCGCGAACCCCCAGCAGCTCGCCGCCGGCTGACGTGGCTACCCTGGATCCATGGACTACGTCTCCGCGCTCCTGCCCCCGGTCGTCATGGCCGTCTTCTTCATCGGCGTGATCCGGGTGATCGTGAAGACACAGGGCGGCGCCAACAAGGCCAAGGAGGACGCGGCCGTGGACGCAGCCCTCGCCCGCGTGGACGGTGCCCGCCAGACCACCGTGACCTCCCCGAAGGCCGAGGCCTGACCCCACCCCCTCCGAGGGCGTACGACTCGGCGGACCCGCACCCCGCGGCGCCCGCACTCACGAGCCGTACGCCCTTTTTGTTACCTTTCGCCGCTCCCGCGCACGTCCGCCACGCCATTACCGGGATCTCCCACTATTGTTCTGAGCTGTGCCTCGCCCATTGGGAGAACTCGAAGACGCGGTCATGTCGCGGGTGTGGAAGTGGAACCGCCCGGTGACCGTTCGAGAAGTCCTGGAAGATCTTCAGAAGGAGCGGTCCATCGCGTACACCACCGTGATGACCGTTTTGGACAATCTCCATCAGAAGGGCTGGGTGCGCCGCGAGGCGGAAGGCCGTGCCTATCGATATGAGGCGGTCTCCACCCGCGCCGCCTACGCAGCCGCCCTGATGAACGACGCCTGGTCGCAGAGCGACAACCCCGCCGCCGCTCTCGTCGCCTTCTTCGGCATGATGAGCGAGGAACAGCGGCAGTCTCTCAGCGATGCCGTCCGCATCGTGCAGGGACCGGAAACCCCGGAACCGACCGAACCGTCGGAATCCGCAGAACCGGCCGAACGAGCGGAACCCGGGGAAGAGCCCGAGGAGAACCCCGCCTCCGCTCGGGACCTCGGCGGGCGATAGCGTCCCGTCATGTCCGCGAAGAGCCCCGAAGCCACCGCAAAAGCCATCACCGTCCGACGGGCCCGCACCAGCGACGTCCCGGCCGTGCGGGGCCTCCTTGACGCCTACGTCCGCGGCCGCATCCTGCTCGACAAAGCAACGGTGACGCTTTACGAGGACATCCAGGAGTTCTGGGTCGCGGAACGGGACGACAACGCCGAGGTCGTCGGCTGCGGCGCGCTGCACGTGATGTGGGAAGACCTCGCGGAAGTCCGCACTCTCGCGGTGAAGCCCGGCTTGAAGGGCGCGGGCGTCGGACACCGTGTGCTGGAGAAGTTGCTGCAGACCGCCCGCTGGCTCGGCGTTCGCCGTGTTTTCTGTCTGACCTTCGAAGTCGACTTCTTCACCAAGCACGGCTTCGTGGAGATCGGCGAGACGCCCGTCGACACGGATGTCTACGCGGAGCTCCTGCGTTCCTATGACGAGGGTGTCGCGGAGTTCCTCGGACTCGAACGAGTGAAACCGAACACCTTGGGCAACAGCCGGATGCTTCTGCATCTGTGATCGCCGTGCGCCAGTAGACCGCTAGCGGGTCCGGCCGGTTCGTCAAGGCATATTCCGCGGCGCCCGCCCCTGCCCCGGTTCCCTATGTCCGAAACGCGCACGTTTCCGGACCGGGGCCGGCTGCCGGGCTCTGCCGGGGGTTTGTGTTTTTCCGGCAAAAGCGGTTTGCTTTCCGACGTACTGCAGTACTGCATATAACAAGGGGACGGCGATACGGCGGACGCCGGCACACCCGCCCTGAAGATATCGATGAAAGGAAATCCGGTGGCACAGAAGGTTCAGGTCCTTCTTGTCGACGACCTCGACGGTGGCGAGGCGGACGAGACCGTGACGTTCGCGCTGGACGGCAAGACGTACGAGATCGACCTCACCACTGCCAATGCGGACAAGCTCCGTGGCCTTCTCGAGCCTTACGTGAAGGGCGGTCGTCGTACCGGAGGCCGTGCTTCGGGCGGGCGTGGAAAGGCGCGCGCCGCTTCGAGCGGCAGCCAGGACACCGCGGCGATCCGCGCCTGGGCGAAGGAGAACGGTTACGAGGTCAACGACCGCGGCCGTGTTCCGGCGACCATCCGCGAGGCTTACGAGAAGGCCAACGGCTGAACAGCGGCCCTACCGACCCTGCGCACGCATGGCCGGCGGCTGGGCGCACGCGCGCCGCAGCCGGACCCGGTGGCACTGTGTGGCCACCGTGTTCACCAGCCGCACGAGATCGGGGGCGCCCCCAACGCCCCCCAGCGCCGACAGCGTCGGCAGCGAGGCCTCTACCTCGCGTCCCGGCTCGGGGGGCCGCAGCCACACGGCGGCCCCCTGGGAACCGGCCCGGCCCCAGGGAGCAGGCGGAGCCCCCGCCGCGCAGGGCGCCGCGGTGCGCGACCCGCGTGCCGGCGGTACCGGCCTCTCCCCGTGAGGCACCGCACTCTCCCCGTGAGGCACCGGGGGCGGCGGCGCCTCGATGAGCCCGCCCGCGCCGATCGCCACCAGATCCAGCGACAGGGGCCCCCAGTCCAGCCAGTCCAGCAGCCCGGGGAGCTCCTCCGCGCCGCCCGCGGCCACCAGGAGCAGCATCCGGCCGCCGTGCAGCGCGACGGGGGATCCGGGCGCCAGGCGCCGCAGGGCCGCGTGCCCCGCCTCCGCCGGGACGTCCAGGACGTCGTAGCGCACCCCCACCGGCAGCCGCAGAGGATCGCCGGGCACCGTCGGCCACCCCAGTTCGTTCTCGTACCACCGCCGGACCTGACCGCTCGCGCCGGACGGGCCGAGCGGCCGGCGGGGGAGCGGGACGAGCGGGGTCGAGGATGCGGTCACGGGCTGAGAGGCGCCGAACATGCCAAGTGCAACAGCCGGAAGACCCTGCGGGTTACGCTGGGTGGCGGCGCGAGCGCACTGCGTGGCGAAATGGGGGCGCGCGGGGGTGCGGGGAGGCGCAAGGTTGTTCGCCCGTAGCGGAGGGAACGGGGGTGCCCGGCATGGACTTCCGGTGCCCACGGGTAAGACATCCCTAGTGGGAGGGGGCGACACGCAGGAAAGGGCGTCTCACGTTCGCCATCGGCGTACTGGCGAGTGGGGTATCTGCCTGGCCTGCGGGAACATCGTCTCGCACCATCGGGTTGGAGCAGATGTCGGCGTTCGGGGTCAGGAGGCCAAGGACGGTGTCGGCAGTTGGAATGAGCGGTCCCCGCTTGCGGGACTAAGCTGCGGAAGGACAGGGAGGGGAAGTTCCCCCCACTGCCTGACCGCTCTGAGGAGCGATTAACGATGTTCGAGAGGTTCACCGACCGCGCGCGGCGGGTTGTCGTCCTGGCTCAGGAAGAAGCCCGGATGCTCAACCACAACTACATCGGCACTGAGCACATCCTCCTGGGCCTGATCCACGAGGGTGAAGGTGTCGCCGCCAAGGCCCTTGAGAGCCTCGGGATTTCGCTCGAGGCGGTCCGCCAGCAGGTGGAGGAGATCATCGGCCAGGGCCAGCAGGCCCCGTCCGGCCACATCCCCTTCACCCCCCGTGCCAAGAAGGTCCTGGAGCTGTCGCTCCGCGAGGCCCTTCAGCTGGGCCACAACTACATCGGCACGGAGCACATCCTGCTCGGCCTGATCCGCGAGGGCGAGGGCGTCGCCGCCCAGGTCCTCGTGAAGCTGGGCGCAGATCTGAACCGCGTGCGGCAGCAGGTCATCCAGCTGCTCTCCGGTTACCAGGGCAAGGAGACCGCCACCGCCGGTGGTCCTGCCGAGGGCACCCCCTCCACGTCCCTGGTCCTCGACCAGTTCGGCCGGAACCTCACCCAGGCCGCTCGTGAGTCCAAGCTCGACCCGGTCATCGGGCGCGAGAAGGAGATCGAGCGGGTCATGCAGGTGCTGTCCCGCCGTACCAAGAACAACCCGGTGCTGATCGGTGAGCCCGGCGTCGGCAAGACCGCCGTCGTCGAGGGCCTCGCTCAGGCCATCGTCAAGGGCGAGGTGCCCGAGACCCTCAAGGACAAGCACCTCTACACCCTGGACCTCGGCGCGCTGGTCGCCGGCTCCCGCTACCGCGGTGACTTCGAGGAGCGCCTGAAGAAGGTGCTCAAGGAGATCCGCACCCGCGGCGACATCATCCTGTTCATCGACGAGCTCCACACGCTGGTCGGTGCGGGTGCCGCCGAGGGCGCCATCGACGCGGCTTCGATCCTGAAGCCGATGCTGGCCCGCGGTGAGCTGCAGACCATCGGTGCCACGACGCTGGACGAGTACCGCAAGCACCTGGAGAAGGACGCCGCCCTCGAGCGCCGCTTCCAGCCCATCCAGGTCGCGGAGCCGTCCCTGCCGCACACGATCGAGATCCTCAAGGGTCTCCGTGACCGGTACGAGGCCCACCACCGCGTCTCCATCACCGACGAGGCGCTGGTCCAGGCCGCCACGCTGGCCGACCGGTACATCTCGGACCGCTTCCTGCCGGACAAGGCGATCGACCTGATCGACGAGGCCGGTTCCCGGATGCGCATCCGCCGGATGACCGCGCCGCCGGACCTGCGCGAGTTCGACGAGAAGATCGCCGGCGTCCGCCGCGACAAGGAGTCCGCGATCGACTCGCAGGACTTCGAGAAGGCCGCCTCCCTGCGCGACAAGGAGAAGCAGCTCCTGGCCGCCAAGGCCAAGCGCGAGAAGGAGTGGAAGGCCGGCGACATGGACGTCGTCGCCGAGGTCGACGGCGAGCTGATCGCAGAGGTCCTCGCCACGGCCACCGGCATCCCGGTCTTCAAGCTGACCGAGGAGGAGTCCTCCCGTCTGCTGCGCATGGAGGACGAGCTCCACAAGCGGGTCATCGGCCAGGTCGACGCCGTCAAGGCGCTGTCGAAGGCGATCCGCCGTACGCGTGCCGGTCTGAAGGACCCGAAGCGTCCCGGTGGCTCGTTCATCTTCGCCGGCCCCTCCGGTGTCGGTAAGACCGAGCTGTCCAAGGCGCTCGCCGAGTTCCTGTTCGGCGACGAGGACGCGCTGATCTCTCTCGACATGTCGGAGTTCAGCGAGAAGCACACGGTCTCGCGGCTCTTCGGTTCGCCCCCCGGTTACGTGGGCTACGAGGAGGGCGGCCAGCTCACCGAGAAGGTCCGCCGCAAGCCGTTCTCCGTCGTCCTCTTCGACGAGGTCGAGAAGGCCCACCCGGACATCTTCAACTCGCTGCTGCAGATCCTGGAGGACGGTCGCCTGACCGACTCCCAGGGCCGGGTCGTGGACTTCAAGAACACGGTCATCATCATGACGACCAACCTCGGCACGCGGGACATCTCCAAGGGCTTCAACCTGGGCTTCGCGGCCCAGGGCGACACGAAGTCCAACTACGAGCGCATGAAGAACAAGGTCTCGGACGAGCTCAAGCAGCACTTCCGGCCCGAGTTCCTCAACCGCGTCGACGACGTGGTCGTCTTCCCGCAGCTCAGCCAGGACGACATCCTCAAGATCGTCGACCTGATGATCGACAAGGTGGACGAGCGCCTGAAGGACCGGGACATGGGCATCGAGCTCTCCCAGTCCGCCAAGGAGCTGCTGTCCAAGAAGGGTTACGACCCGGTGCTGGGTGCGCGTCCGCTGCGTCGCACCATCCAGCGTGAGATCGAGGACTCGCTGTCGGAGAAGATCCTCTTCGGCGAGCTGCGCCCCGGTCACATCGTGGTCGTCGACACGGAGGGCGAGGGCGATACCAAGACCTTCACCTTCCGTGGCGAGGAGAAGGCGCCTCTCCCGGACGTCCCGCCGATCGAGCAGGCGGCCGGTGGCTCGGGCCCGAACCTGAGCAAGGACGCCTGAGCGTAGCGACCCAGTGAGAAGGGGCCGGTGCTGAAAGCACCGGCCCCTTCTCCATGCCCGGACGCTCCCTAGGACAGCTGCCCGTCGTAGTCCGGCAGCTTGTACGTCCGCTCGGCGTGGCCGCCCGAGAGGTCGGTGCCGCTGTTGCCGATGTTCGCGATGATCGTGTAGCCCTTGCGCTCGACGTCGACGCGCTGGGCCGTCTTGTAGTCGGCGACGTTCTTGAAGAGGTCGATGAAGCCGCGGACGTAGAGGCCTGAGACCTGGTAGCCGGCCTGCTTCAGGTTGTACTGGGTGAACGAGGCGATGATGTCCGGCCGGGCGGTCACGAAGAACAGGGCGACGCCGCGCTCCTGCGCGTATCTGGCGGCCTCCAGGACCGGCTTGTTGGCCGGTTGCGGGTAGCTGAAGCCGAAGTCCGTCTCCAGCGTCGTGTTGTCGATGTCGAAGACGATGGCCTGTTTCTCGCCCGGCTTCGTGGCCGCGATGCGCTGCTTCAGATAGGGCATGGCCTGGTCCATCACGGCCTGGCAGTCCTTCTGCCAGGTGTCGTAGTCGACGTCCGCGGCGGTGGAGGTGGTGGCGGTCGCGGTGGCGGCCGTGGAGGCCCGGCTGGTGGTCGTGGCGTCGGCCGGTGCGGCCATGGCCACGAGGGCCGCCGCCGAGACGGCGGTCACTGATGCGCGGCGCAACCAGGGGCGTCGGGTCTGCATGTCGTGGGGGTCCTCTCACGTCAGTGACGCTGCCAACATGTCGTGTGCATGCTCGTGCGCGAGGGTGGCGCGAGGGGAACCGTAGGGTTACCGGGCGGTAGGTGCCTAGAGGCGTGCGCCACATTTCCGGAATGGCTGAAGAGGGCCCCCGGTGACATGGCGCACAGGCGATATGTCCGTTACTAGATGGAATAGTGGATAACGGACCGGGAGGAAAGGGATTCTTGCCCCATGGTGGGGGTGAAAGTGCGGGCCAGTGCCCGGATTCGTCCCGAATGACTGCTGTGTCAAGAGACGTAGAACACTGAACCAAATTACTAACTAGCGTCGTAGATCACGCTTTTGGGAGTTTGTCGGACTTCGGGTTACCAAGGGATGGCCACACGGCGAGCGGTTGTGCGCCGGGTGGTTTTCTCCGTCCCCTTCCACACGAGGTTTCGATGTCCCAGCGCGTCACGTCCCGTTCTTCCCGTACGTCCCAGCTCCGCACCCGTGCGACCGTGCTGGCCGCCGGCCTTGGTGTCTCGGTCGCACTGGGAGCCGGGGTCGCGTCCGCCGCCGACACCACGGCCGCGTCCGGTGCCGCCAGTGCCGTGCAGGCGCAGGCCGCCGCCCAGGCCAAGGTCGCCAAGGCCGAGGCCGTGAAGGCCGAGAAGGCCGCCAAGGCCGCCGCCGCGAAGAAGGCGGCCGAGAAGAAGGCCGCCGCGAAGAAGGCGGCTGCCAAGAAGGCCAAGCCCTCCTGGGTCGACCCGGTGAAGAAGTACAGCCTCTCCGCGAGCTTCGCCCAGAACGGCGGCATGTGGGCGCACAAGCACAGCGGTCAGGACTTCGCCGTGCCGAGCGGCACCCAGGTCGTCGCCGCCCACGGCGGCACCGTGGTCAAGGCCGGCGGCAACGGCGCCGGTGACGGCCCCGCGTACGGCAACGCCATCGTGATCAAGCACGGCAACGGCACGTACTCCCAGTACGCCCACCTGTCGAAGGTCACCGTGCACGTCGGCCAGATCGTCAAGACCGGCCAGGAGATAGCCAAGTCCGGCAATACCGGCAACTCGAGCGGTCCCCACCTGCACTTCGAGATCCGTACGACCCCGAACTACGGCTCGGCGGTCGACCCGGTGAAGTTCCTGCGCGCCAACGGCGTGAAGGTCTGACCCCAGGTGCGATCCCCAGGCCCTAGGAGCCCCCGGCTCCCCGGTGGGCCTGGGTCACCAGGTCCGTGGCGACCTCGAGGACGGCTTTGTTCTTCTCCTCGGGGTCGCCTTCCATGTCCTGGAGCAGGAACATCCCGGCGTGCAGCGTGAACAGCGCGCTGACGCAGCGGACCTGGTCGGCCATGTCCGCGTCGGGGTCGATGATGATGTCGCGCAGGCTGCGGATGCGCTCCTTGAAGGAGTCGCCGATGCGCAGCTCCCGTACCGTCGCCTGGTTCTCGTGCATGAAGCGGAACAGCGGGGCCGCCTGGGCGAGCGTGTCGGCGTAGCGGCGGATGATCTCCTGCTTGGTCGCGAGGGTGTGCGGCTGCTGCCGGCCCCACTCGATCAGGTCCTCGATCGGCTGGGTGAGGTCCTCGAAGATGCTGACGAGGATCTCTTCCTTCGTTTTGAAGTGGTAGTAGAGCGCGGCCTTGGTGACGTCCAGGCGCTCGGCGATCTCGCGCAGGGAGGTCTTCTCGTAGCCGTGCTCCGCGAAGAGTTCGAGGGCCACGTCCTGGATGCGCCGGCGGGTGTCCCCGCGGCGCCGCTGCTTGGTGCCGTCCATGGTGCCGCCCATCCTCCTACGCCCCCCGCTTTCCATAAAACTTACTTGACGCCCGGCTAGTTGCGCCGCTAGCTTCCGAGTGTAGTCACTAGCCGGTCGGCAAGTAAGTAGCGGTAGCAGGGGGAGTGGGAAGCGATGACGGACACGACGGACACACCGGCGGCCGACGCCGGGGGGAAACAACCGAAGAGCGTGCGGGTGGTCCTGCTCGCGCTGATGATCGCGATGATGCTCGCGATGCTCGACAACATGATCATCGGCACCGCGATGCCGACGATCGTCGGTGAGCTGGGCGGGCTCGAGCACCTCGCGTGGGTCGTCACCGCCTACACGCTCGCGACCGCGGCCTCCACCCCGCTGTGGGGCAAGCTCGGCGACATGTACGGCCGCAAGGGCACGTTCATGACGTCCATCGTGATCTTCCTGGTCGGTTCCGCGCTCAGCGGCATGGCCCAGAACATGGGCGAGCTGATCGCGTTCCGCGCCGTGCAGGGCCTCGGCGCCGGCGGCCTGATGGTCGGCGTCATGGCGATCATCGGTGATCTGATCCCGCCCCGCGAGCGCGGCAAGTACCAGGGCATGATGGCCGGGGTCATGGCGCTGGCGATGATCGGCGGCCCGCTGGTCGGCGGCACGATCACCGACAACTGGGGCTGGCGCTGGGCCTTCTACATCAACCTGCCGCTCGGAGCGGTGGCGCTCGCCGCCGTCGGTGCCGTGCTGCACCTGCCGAAGAAGCGCTCCGAGGCACGGATCGACTACCTGGGCGCCGCGCTGCTGACCATCGGCATCACCGCGATCGTGCTCGTCACCACATGGGGCGGCACGGAGTACGCCTGGAGCTCCGCGCGGATCATGGAGCTGATCGGCATCGGGGTCGCCGCGCTGGTCGGATTCGTGTTCTGGCAGACCAGGGCCGCCGAGCCGATCCTGCCGCTGCACATCTTCCGCAGCCTCAACTTCACGCTGATGTCGGTCATCGGCTTCATCACCGGCTTCGTGATGTTCGGCGCGACGCTCTTCCTGCCGCTGTACCAGCAGTCCGTGCAGGGTGCTTCCGCGACCAACTCCGGGCTGCTGCTCCTGCCGATGCTCGGTGCGATGCTCGTGACCTCGATGGTCGCCGGGCGGGTGACCACCAACACCGGCAAGTACAAGGTCTTCCCGATCGCCGGCAGCGCGCTGATGATCGTCGGCCTGTACCTGCTGTCCACGATGGACACCGGCACCTCCCGACTGACCTCGGGTGTCTTCATGGCCGTGGTCGGGCTCGGCATGGGCTGCCTGATGCAGATCACCATGCTGGTCGCGCAGAACAGCGTGGAGATGAAGGACATGGGCGTCGCGTCCTCCTCCACCACGCTCTTCCGCACCCTCGGCTCCTCCTTCGGCGTCGCGATCATGGGCGCGCTGTTCAACAACCGCGTCCAGGACGTCATGAGCGAGCGGGCCGGGGCGCTCGGCTCCAAGGTGACCGAGCAGTCGGCACAGCTCGACTGGAAGAGTCTGCAGAAGCTGCCGGTGCTGGTCCGGGAGGCGTACCAGCACGCGGTCTCGGCCGGCACGCACACGGCGTTCCTGCTCGGAGCCGTGGTGGCGGTGATCGCACTCGTGGCGGCCGTGTTCGTCAAGGAGGTCCCGCTGAAGGGAGCGGGACCGAAGGAGGACGGCACGCCGGACACACCGGCGGCGCAGCCGCCCATGGTCGAGGCCGTCTGACCGCACCGCACGAGGCCCCCGGGAGTGTCCGCCCGGGGGCCTCGTCATGCCCGGCCGCGAGATGCCCGGTCGCGGGCGAGGGGCCGCTGTCAGACCCCCGTGCCACCATCGATCCCATGGACAGGACGCGGCGGATGCGGCTCGCCAAGGACGCCATGGACCGGGACTGGGCCGACCCGGAGCTGGACCTGGGCACCGTCGCCGCGCACGCCGGGTATTCGCGCTACCACTTCATCCGCGCCTTCAAGGAGGCCTACGGCGAGACCCCCGGCCAGTACCTCACGCACCGCCGCATCGAGCGCGCCGAGGACCTGCTGCGCACGGCGAACCTGTCGGTGACGGAGATCTGCCACCTGGTCGGCTTCAGCAGCGTGGGCACGTTCTCGGCCCGCTTCAAGGCCTGGACCGGGCTGACACCCAGCGAGTACCGCACGAAGCACGTGGGCCGGGGAGCCGCCCTCATACCCGGCTGCTACGCCATGCTCTGGGCCGGCGGCTTCCGTTCCGCGCCCGGCGCCGGCGAGAAGCGCAATTCCGGAGAAGCGGGCTGACACCCGCGCTGCCTACCGTGGCAGGGCGGGCACAACCGGCCGCAGTCGGAGTCGCAGTCGTAGTCGTAGTCGTAGTCCCAGCCGCGAGCCGCAGCCCAGCCACAGCCTCACAGTCAGAGCAGGAGCACGCCATGATCAAGGGTCTCGCCATCTCGACCGTCTGGGTCCTCGACCAGGACCGGGCCAAGGAGTTCTACACGGAGAAGCTGGGCCTGGAGGTCCGTACGGACATGACCATGGGCGAGGGCGGCATGCGCTGGCTCACGGTCGGCTCGCCGAACCAGCCCGACGTCGAGCTGACGCTGATGGTGCCCGGCGGTCCGGCGATGGACCCGGAATCCGCCGAGATGCTCCGCAAGCTGGTGACGAAGGGCGTGCTCGGCGCGGGCGTGCTGACCACCGACGACATCCACGGCGACTACAAGAAGCTCAAGGACCGGGGCGTGGAGTTCCTCCAGGAGCCGCAGGAGCGCCCGTACGGCACGGAGGCGCTGCTGCGTGACGACTCGGGCAACTGGTTCTCGTTCACCCAGCCGCGCGAGGGCGGACTCGACATGGACCAGGACTGGAGCTGCTGATCCGCCGCGGCACCCTCACGACCCCGGCAGCATCGGGTAGCTCCCCGTGTTCGTCGGCGCGTGCTCCGGCAGCCACAGCACGGCGACCGCGCCCTCGGCCGGGAGGTGCTCCGGCGTCCCGGGGGTGCGGACGTTGCGGAAGGTCAGCCGGGCGCCCAGCACCCGGGCCTGTCCGGCCGCGATGGTCAGGCCGAGACCGTGTCCGTGCCCGGCCCGGTCCACGCTGCCGGTGCGGAAGCGGCTCGGCCCCTCGGCGAGCAGGTCCTCGGGGAAGCCCGGGCCGTGGTCGCGCACCCGGATGACCCGGCCCTCGACGCTGACCTCGATGGGCGGCTTGCCGTGCCGGGCCGCGTTGGCCAGCAGGTTGAACAGGACGCGCTCCAGGCGGCGCGGGTCGGTGGTGACCTCCGACTCGTGCACGACACGCACCTTGATGGCCGGATCCTTGGCCGCCACCCGCCGGGCGACGAACTCGCCCAGCATGATGTCCTGCAGCTCCGCCCGCTCGGAGGCCCCGTCCAGCCGGGCCACCTCCAGCACGTCCTCGACCAGCGTGCGCATGGCCTTCGCCCGGTCCAGCACCAGCTCGGTCAGGCGTCCGGGCGGCAGCAGTTCCGCCGCGGTCAGCAGCCCGGTCACCGGGGTGCGCAGCTCGTGCGCGATGTCGGCGGTGACCCGCCGCTCGGCCTCGATGCGCTGGCGCAGCGCGTCCGCCATGGCGTCCACCGCGCTCGCCAGGTCGTCCGTCTCGTCCCGTACGACCCCGCCCATGGCGTCCCGGACGCGCACGTCCGTCTCGCCGCCCGCGAGCTGGCCCGCCGCGATGGCCGCCTTGCGCAGCCGCCGCGACAGGTGCCCGCCGATGAGCACCCCGAGCGCGCTGCCGCCGAGGACGACCGCGATGGACCCGATGAGCAGGGCCTGGTCGAGGTCCTGAAGGATGTCCGAGCTGCGGTCGGTGAAGCCCGAGTGCAGCGACATCACCTGCCCGTTCTTCAACGGCACGGCGGCCCATATGTCGGGCACCTCGCCCGGCCGGTCCGCGACGTACGTCGCCCGCTGGCCCGCCTCGACCCGGCCCCGCAGGGCATGCGGCAGATCCGGGTCGTTGATCTTGGTGTTGGGGAAGTTCATCCGCCCGGACAGCTCGAAGTTGCGCTGGGCGATCATGATCCGCTCGTCGGCGAGGTCACGCGCGTTGTCCAGCATCGAGACCCGGGCGGCGTTGTGCACGACGAGGCTCAGCGCGATCGCCACCAGCGCGCCCACCAGCGCGATGGCCGCGCTCAGCTTCCATCTGAGGCCCGTACGGATGCCCGCACGCTCCAAGCCCGCGGCGACCAGGCGCCGGAATCGCCCCCTCATACCCCTGCCCCTGTTCAGGCCTTCAACTTGTAGCCGAACCCGCGGACCGTCTCGATCCGGTCCTGGCCGATCTTCTGCCGCAGCCGCTGCACGTGCACGTCGACGACGCGGGTGTCCCCGCCCCAGCCGTAGTCCCACACCCGCTCCAGCAGCTTGTCGCGGGAGAGCACCGTGCCCGGAGCCGAGGAGAACTCCAGCAGCAGCCGCATCTCGGTCGGCGTCAGCGCCACCGGCTGCCCGGCACGGCGGACCTCCATGCCCTCGGTGTCGACCTCCAGTTCCCCGAAGGCCAGCACGCCACCGTCGGCCGGGGCCTCCGGTTCCTCGCCCCGGCCACCGCCGGCGTGCCCGAAGCGGCGCAGCACCGCGCGGATCCGGGCGACCAGGACGGCACCGTCGAACGGCTTGGTCACATAGTCGTCGGCGCCCGCTTCCAGGCCCAGCACGACGTCGATGGAGTCGGCCCGCGCCGACAGCATGATGACCGGCACGGTCGACGCGTCGCGGATGCGGCGGCACAGGCTGACACCGTCGAGTCCGGGAAGCATGACGTCCAGCAGCGCGATGTCGGGGCGGTCCGTCCGGAACGCCTCCAGGCCCGACAGCCCGTCGGGCATTGCGGTGACCACGAAGCCGTCCCGTTCCAGGGCGAGCTGCGTGGCCTCGCGGATGACGTCGTCGTCCTCGACGAACAGGACGTGGGTCTGGTCTGCCATCCCGGTGCTCTCAGTCCTCTGTGGTCCATGGGGGTGCGTTCTCCTGCTGGGACGCACGGTCCCGGCGATGCGTTCACCGGGTGATCGGTCAGAACGGCCCGATCGGTTCACGCGGCCGTCCGCCCGCGTCAGCTCGCGGGCACCGGCGTCGCGCTGTCGCCGACGACCTTCCCGTAGTCGTTGTGCGTGCGGTACTTCTCCGCGAAGTGACCGGAGGTCCATCTGTACGTGATCACGTTCTCCCCGGAGGGACTCGACACCGGGTCGCCCTTCTCGTACACCTGCTTGGTCACCACCAGGTCCCCGCGGTCGATCTCCGCGTAGACCGGCGGCTCCTCCGCCTTGAACACGTTCTCGTACGAGCCGTCCCGCTCGCGGTACACGTAACTGCCCACGCCCACCGCGTCACCGCAGGTCAGCACGTTGACGACGACGTCGTCCGACGAGCCCTTCGTCAGGTTGCCGTAGGAGACGTCGACCGGGTACTCGTCGGCGACGCACGGCTTCAGCTCCCGCTTCACCTCGGGCGCGACCTTCGGATCGTCCTTGACGAGCTTGACCGCGTTCACGGTATCGGGCGGCTTCGACGGCGTGGCGGACGGTGTGGCCGCGGCGGCGCCGGCCACCGAGTCGGCGTGCGCAGGGCCCTCGTCACGGGCGCCGGTGCCGCCCGCACCGCACCCGGTCACCAAAAGGGCGAGGGCGGTGGGCACGGCCAGTGCCGCGCTCACCGCCTGGAAACCGCCCCGGGTCCGTGCAGAACCCTCGCCGGTCAGGCCGCGCACCGCTCCCGCTCCTCACGCTCCAGCGCGCGTGCGTCCAGATCGCGGGACTCCAGCTCCTCGCGGAGCCGGGCGAGCGCCCGGTGCAGCGTGCTCTTGACCGTTCCGGCCGACATGCCGAGGGCGGCGGCCGTCTCCTCCGTGGACATCTGCTCCCAGTGTCGCAGCACCACGACACTGCGCTGCTTCGGGGCGAGCACCTTCAGGATGTCCATCAGCAGGGCGCGGTCCGCGTGCTGCTCGGTGGCGTCGTCGACCGAGGCGTCCGGGAGCTGCTCGGTCGGGACCTCCTCCAGCTTCCGCGCCCGCCACCACTCCGTGCGGGTGTTGATCATCACCCGGCGCAGGTAGGCGTCCGCCAGCCGCTTGTCCTCGATGGTCTCCCACCGGCCGTACGTCCGTACCAGTGCCGTCTGCAGCAGGTCCTGCGCGTCCGTCGGGTCCGGGACCAGGCGGCGGGCACTGCGCAGCAGCGCGTCCTGCCGGGTGCGGACATACTCCTCGAACTCGAGCACCTCGCCCTGCGCCATGGTGAACCGCCTCCCGTTTCCCCGTTCGGGCCGGCTCCCCGCCGCCCGTGTACTGCCTGTGGTCTTCAGTCGTCCCGTGTCTTCCGGGAACGCATCTGAAGGTACGGAGGCGTTGTCACGGCGCTGTCCGAAGCAGCCTTCGGCCAGCGCTCGGCTGTCCGTCGGTTGTGTAACGGAAGCCGTAACGGGGTAGAGCGCTGGGGGTGTTGAGGGCGGTTCGGGGCGATTTGTCCACCCTGGCTCTGTGACGGACGGCGGTCCGCGGCTGTGACCTGTCTGTACGTCAGGTCTGTGGGCCAGGTCTGTGGGACAGATCTGTACGTCAGGTCAGCGGCAGCCGGTACGAGCCGCCCGCGAGCGGCTCCACCAGACCGTCGGCGACGAGGCCGTCCAGGGCGCGGGCCCGCTGCACCGGCTCGTGCCACACCCGGTCCAGCACCGCCTGCGGAACGGCCCCGTGAGCCTCCCGCAGCACGGCGAGCAGCCGCCCGCGCACCTGCCGGTCGGTGCCCGCGTAGGTCTGGCCGCGGCGCGGCGGTCCCTCGTGCTCCGGCTTGCCCGCCAGCCGCCACGCGCACTGCGCGGCGATCGGGCAGCGGTGGCACGACTCGCTCTTCGCCGTGCACACCAGCGCGCCCAGTTCCATGGAGGCGGCGGCCCAGCGGGCGGCGGTCGGCTCGTCCTCGGGCAGCAGCGCGCGGGCCAGCTTGCGTTCGGCGGCGGTGGTGGCGTTCGGCGGGTACTGCACGCCGGTGACCGCCCGGGCGAAGACCCGCCGCACGTTGGTGTCCAGCACCGGGTGCCGCTGCCCGTAGGCGAAGGAGGCGACGGCGGCGGCCGTGTACTCGCCGATGCCGGGCAGCGCCAGCAGCTGTGCGTGGTCGGCCGGTACGTCACCGCCGTGCCGTTCCGTTATGGCGACGGCGGCGCCGTGCAGCCGCAGCGCCCGGCGCGGGTAGCCGAGCCGCCCCCAGGCACGGACGGCCTCGCCGGGCGCGTCCTTGGCCAGGTCGGCGGGGCGCGGCCAGCGCTCCAGCCACTGCTCGTAGACGGGCAGGACGCGGCTCACCGGCGTCTGCTGGAGCATGAACTCACTGACCATCACCCCCCACGCCCCGGCCTCGGGGCGCCGCCACGGCAGGTCACGGGCGTGTTCGCCGAACCAGTCGATGACGGGGGAGTGCAGGTTCTCTCCGAGGGGCGGCCCGGAGGGGGTGTCGGCGGAGGCGGCGGTGGGGCGCGGGGGCTTCGTGGGAGCAGTCATGGCCCTTCGATGGTGCCACGCAGAACCGTCCATTCGGGCACACCACCACCTCCGAGGACGACGAGTACCTGACGATCGGCAGCAGTGCGGGCAGGTCGGGCGCTTGTAGCGTCACGCGCATGGAACGTCCTGGCGCGGTGTCCTTCGCCCGTGGCGCCCTCCTCTGGGCCGCCTTCGCCGTCCCGGCGCTGACGGCGGACCGGGTCGGTCTGAACGAGCCGCGGCCGGGCTGGCAGCAGGCGGCCGGCGTGGTGGTGTTGGCCATAGCCGTCGCCGTGTCCCGGCGGCTGCCGCTCATGGCTTTCGGGCTGGCGGCGGCCCTGAGCCTGGCCGCCGCCCCGGCCGTGTTCACCGTCTCCTACGGCCCCGCCCTCAGCGGCTGCGCACTGCTGCTCGGACTGCGGGCGGCCCGGGCGCGCCCCGCCGTACTGTGCTTCACAGCCGTCGGCTGCGCGGGCACCGTCCGGATCGCGCTCCTCGGGGTCGACCCCGCCCCCGAGTGGCTCGTCATGACGGGCACGCTGCTCTTCGGATGTGTCTTCCCCTGGCTCGGCGGGCGCTACTGGCAGCAGAGCCGTGAACTGGCCGAGGCGGGGTGGCTGCGCGCCGCCCGGCTGGAGGACGAGGCCCGCTTCGCCGAGGAACGCGCCCGGCTGCGCGAACGCGCCCGGATCGCCCAGGACATGCACGACTCCCTCGGCCACGAGCTGAGCCTCATCGCCCTGCGGGCGGGCGCCCTCCAGGTCGCCCCCGGCCTCGGAGGCGAACACCGGGCGGCTGCCGCCGACCTGCGCACGGCCGCCGCCGACGCCACGGACCGGCTGCACCGCATCATCGGCGTGCTGCGCGAGGGCGACGACGAGCCGGTGCGGCTGACGCCGGCGGGCGAGACCCTGGAGCAACTCGTCACCCGTGCCGCCGAGTCGGGCCTTCCCGTGCGCTGGGACCCCGCCGGACACGACCCCGCCGCGGACGCCGACGAGGTCGCCGAGCGGCTGTTGCACCGCGTGGCCCGGGAGGCCCTGACCAACGCGGCACGGCACGCACCGGGCGCGCCCGTGGCCGTGGCGGTCACGGGACACACGGCGGGCACCTCCGTCACCATCACCAGCGGCCGGGCCACACAGGACGGTTCCCCGCCCTCCGGAGGCGGTACGGGCCTGCTCGGACTGCGGGCAGCGGTGACCTCCGTCGGCGGGGAGTTCGAGGCGGGCCCGCACGGCGAGGGCTTCCGGGTCCGGGCGCTCGTCCCCCGGCGGCCGACCGCCGTCCTGCCCGCGCGCCCCGGCCGGGCGCCGTTCGCCCACGCCCGCCGCAGGGTCGCCGTCGGTCTCGCCACCGCCGCCGGCGTGGGAGTGGCACTCGTCGCCGCGGCCGTCGGCTGGTACGCCTGGACGGAGAAGCGCTCGGTGCTCGAACCCGCCGTGTACGCGGCCCTGCGACCGGGCGCCCCGGCGGCCGACGTCGAACGGATGCTGCCCGAACGGGACGTGCGCGATCCTCCCGCCGAGCGGGCGCCGACACCGGAACCGGAGGGAGCCGACTGCCGTTACTACCGGGCGAGCGGTGAACTGTTCGTCTCCGTGGACCACTTCAGACTGTGCTTCGACGCGGGACGGCTCGTCGCCAAGGACGTGGTCCCGCGAGCAGGGCTGTCCCGCGAAGGCGGGAAAGACGACGAGGAGTTCTCACGGTGATCCGCGTGCTGCTGGCCGACGACGAGACGATGGTCCGGGCCGGAGTCCGCGCCATCCTGGGCAGCGACGGCGGGACAGAGGTCGTAGCCGAAGCGGGCGACGGGCGCGAGGCGGTCGAGCTGACCCGCGCGCACCGCCCGGACGTGGCCCTGCTGGACATCCGCATGCCCCGCCTGGACGGCCTCGCGGCGGCGGAGGAGATCGTACGGACGGTGCCCGGCACGGCCGTCGCGATGCTCACCACCTTCTCCGAAGACGCCTACGTGACCCGCGCGCTCGGCGGAGGTGCCACGGGCTTCCTGCTGAAGTCCGGAGACCCGTACGAACTCATCGCGGGCGTCAAGGCGGTGGCCGCCGGTGCCGCGTTCCTCTCGCCCAAGGTGGCCCGGTACGTCATCGGCGAGGGCCTCGGCGGCGGCCGTCTCATCCGCGAGGAACAGGCACGGGCGCGTGCGGCGGCCCTGAGCCCTCGTGAACGCGAGGTGCTCGGTCTGGTCGGCGCGGGCCTGTCCAACGCGGAGATCGCCGCCCGGCTGCACCTCGTGGAGGGCACGGTGAAGGCCTATGTCAGCGCGGTCCTGAACCGGCTGGGCGTACGCAATCGAGTGCAGGCGGCGATCGTGGCCTATGAGGCGGGGCTGGTGGAGTCGTAGCGGCCGGGGAGGGCGCGGCGCCCGTGAGCGGCGGACGAGCGACTGGGCGCCCTGGGGGGGGCGTGTACCGCTCGACAGTGCGCTCGTCCTCCTGGCTCGACGGCGCGCGTGTGGAGCGGCCGGGCAGCGCTCGGGCGTCCTGGCGCGGCGCTGCGCCGCGCGTACCGGCTCACCGGCGCGCGGGCGTTCGGTGCGACGGGACGGCCGCCGGGCCCGGCCCCAGCACCCATCGCACGGCCGGTGCCGGCGACCTGCGCATCGCCTCTGTCAGCCGCGTCATCATCCCCGCGCCCAGCCGTACGGCGACGAGGGCGACCAGCGAGCCCAGCCCGAGCCCCGCGATGACGTCGTGCGGATAGTGCACCCCGACGAAGACCCGGGAGAAGGCCATGAGCAGGGCGAGCGGGGCCGTCAGCCACACCGGCGCGCGCCGGGCCAGAGTCAGGGCGACAGCCGAGGCACCCGCGATCGTGGCGTGGTTGGAGGGGAACGACCAGTCACCGTGCGGCGGGCACTCGGCCAACGACACGGCCGCGGCTGCCACCGCCCGGCACGGACGCTCCTCCGTGACAGCGGACTTGAGCACCTCACTGCACACGTATGCCGTAGCTGTGGCCAGAGGTGCAAGGACCGCTATCGCGAACGCGCGGGGACTGTCGCGACGCGCGCGCCACCAGCCGGCGGCGAACAGCGCGACGAAGACGAGCAGTCCGGCCTCCGTCCATGTCCCGGCCCCCTGTTGTACCCAGATCGGGGTGTCCTGAGCGAAGTCGGTGATGTCGCGGTAGAGCGCGGTGTCGTCGAAGGTCATGGTCACTGACGGTAGGCGTCGGGGTGATCTCGTCACACCCAGCGATCGTCATGTGCCGTACCCGACGAAAGACCAGGGTGGGAACGCGATTTCCGGGATGATGATCCGGAAAAGTTGTCGCTCCGAGCGGCGGGTGGGACCGGTGAACGCGCCGATCTCTCGTAAGGTTTGCGCCGTGGGATCTCTGCGCAATCCGGTCGGGCCGCTTCCCTCCTCCATCTACTGGCGTCGGAGGGTCGTACTGGTGTCTGTAGTCGCCGTGTTGGCGCTGCTGACCCTGTGGATCGTGACCATGGGCGGCGGAGGCGGCAAGAACGGCGACAACGGCGCCAACGGCAAGAATCCCGCGCCCTCCATCACGCCCGGCCCGTCGAGTTCGGGCCCCGCCATCAGTCAAGCGCCGGGCGGGCGTGACGAGTCGGGGGACGAGGGCTCCGGCGGTTCGGGCGACGGCTCCGGAAACGGCTCGGGCGGCGGCTCCGGGGGCGGTTCCGGCTCGGGATCCGGCGACGGTTCCGGGTCCGGCGGCTCGGGCGGCTCCGAGGGCGCGGGCGGCACCGGCGGCTCGGGGAGCGGTACCGCCGCGGGCGGCGTGGGCGCGGGCGACACCCTGCCGGCCGGCTCCACCTTGCCCAACTGCACGGCGAGCGCGGTGAAGTTCAGCCTGCGCAGCCGCCACAACACCTACGACCCCGAGCAGACGCCCACGTTCCTGCTGACCGCGCGGAACGTCTCCGGCAGCGACTGCAAGATCGATCTCGGGCCGAAGAACGCGGTGTTCACGATCGCCCCGGCGAGCAGCGACGACGACTACTGGTCCTCCGAGGACTGCCCCAAGGCCGCCGCGCACCAGCTGTACCGGGTCGCCGCCGGCAGCGGCATCACCTACACCCTGAAGTGGGACCGCAAGCCGAGCGCCCCCGAGTGCGCCACGCCTCCCGCGGGCTCGGCCGGGTCCGGCACGTACCTGGTGGAAGCCAAGGCCCCGGGCTACGCGAAGGTCCAGACGTCGTTCGTCCTCTCGGCCGACTAGAGCCGCAGGGCCGGAGAGACACGGGCACCTCTGGTCCGCGGGGGCCGCAGGGCCGGAGAGGCACAGGCATCTCTGGTCCGCGGTCCGCCGGGGGCGCAGGGCCGGATTCGCACCTCAGGTCCGCCGGGCCCACAGCGCCCGAGACGCACCTAGGGCCCGCCAGGGCCGCCGTGCCCGAGACGCACCTCGAGTCCGTCAGGGCCGCAGTGCCCGAGACGCACCTCAGGTCCCTCGGGCCCGCAGCGCCCGAGGTGTCCTCCTGGCCGGCCGGCCGGGCCGGGCCGGGCCGAGAACGACCGAGGGCGGTACCCCTTCCCGGGTACCGCCCTCAGCCGTTCCAGCCGGGTGCCGTGCGCGTCAGACGTACCGCTCCAGAATCGAGGACTCCGCCAGCCGTGACAGCCCCTCGCGGACGCTGCGGGCCCGGGCCTCGCCCACGCCGTCCACCGCCTGGAGGTCGTCGACGCTCGCGGCGAGCAGCTTCTGCAGTCCGCCGAAGTGCTCGACGAGGCGGTCGATGATCGCGCCGGGGAGCCGGGGCACCTTGGCGAGGAGACGGTACCCGCGCGGGGAAACCGCCGAGTCCAGCGTCTCGGGCGCGCCAGTGTAGCCCAACGCCCGTGCCACCGTGGACAGTTCGAGTAGCTCGGCATGGGTGAGGGCGTCGAGTTCGGCGAGGGCCTGGTCGACCGTGCGGGAGCGCTTGGCCGTGGGCTCGGGGACGTAGTCCCGCACGACCAGCTCGCGCTCGGGTTCCACGCCCGCGATCAGCTCGTCGAGCTGGAGGGCCAGGAGCCGGCCGTCCGTGCCGAGCTCCACGACGTACTCGGCGATCTCCGTGGCGATGCGGCGCACCATCTCCAGACGCTGGGCGACCGCCGAGACGTCCCGGACGGTCACCAGGTCCTCGATCTCCAGCGCCGACAGCGTGCCCGCGACCTCGTCGAGGCGGAGCTTGTAGCGCTCCAGGGTGGCGAGCGCCTGGTTGGCGCGGGACAGGATCGCCGCCGAGTCCTCCAGGACGCGGCGCTGCCCGTCGACGTACAGGGCGATCAGCCGCATCGACTGGGAGACGGAGACCACCGGGAAACCGACCTGCTTGCTGACGCGGTCCGCGGTGCGGTGCCGGGTGCCCGTCTCCTCCGTCGGGATCGTCGGGTCCGGGACCAGCTGCACGCCCGCACGCAGGATCTTCGACAGGTCGGAGGACAGCACGATGCCGCCGTCCAGCTTGCACAGCTCGCGCAGACGGGTCGCGGTGAACTCGACGTCCAGCACGAAACCGCCGCTGCACAGCGCCTCGACCGTCTTGTCGGAGCCGAGCACGATGAGTCCGCCGGTGTTGCCTCGGAGCACGCGCTCCAAGCCGTCACGCAGCGGGGTGCCGGGTGCCACGGCGCTCAGGGAGGCGCGCATCAGGCCATCGGTACCGGCGCTCCCGCCGGATTTTCCGGGAGCAGATGCCCGGTCGTTGGCTGCCACTGCACTCCTCCGGTCGCAGGTTCTGGGCGCCCCCGTGTCGCGCGCTCGGTTCGCACGGACGGGCGAGACCAGGGCAAAGTCTACCGGCGACCCTCCTCGTCCCGTGGGGCCTCTCTGCGACGGGAGCGGGGGAGGACCCTCAGGGCGTCCCCTATGTCCGCGACTTCCAGGACCTTCATGCCCGCCGGGATCTTGCCCGGATCGCCCGGGACCAGCGCGTGCGTGAAGCCCAGACGGTGGGCTTCGGCCAGTCTGCGCTGCACTCCGGTGACCCGCCTCACCTCGCCCGCGAGCCCCACTTCGCCGATCGCGACGAGATTCTTCGGGAGAGGTGTGTCACTCGCCGCGCTCGCCAGGGCGAGGGCGACGGCCAGGTCCGCGGCGGGCTCGGTGAGCCTCACCCCGCCGACCGTCGCGGAGTAGATGTCTCTTTTGCCCAAGGCGCTGATCCGCCCCCGCTGTTCCAGCACCGCGAGCATCATCGAGACGCGGGAGGTCTCCAGGCCCGAGGTGGTGCGGCGCGGGGAGGGGATCTGCGAGTCGACCGTGAGCGCCTGGACCTCGGCGACCAGCGGGCGGCGGCCCTCCAGGGTGACGGTCAGGCAGGTGCCCGGGACCGGTTCGGCCCGGCGGGTCAGGAAGAGCCCGCTGGGGTCGGCGAGACCGGTGATGCCCTCGTCGTGCAGCTCGAAGCAGCCGACCTCGTCGGTGGTGCCGTAGCGGTTCTTGACGCCGCGCACGAGGCGCAGGCGGGCGTGCCGGTCGCCCTCGAAGCTCAGGACGACGTCCACCAGGTGCTCCAGCAGGCGCGGGCCCGCGATCGCGCCGTCCTTGGTGACGTGGCCCACCAGCAGCGTGGACATGCCGCGTTCCTTGGAGGCCCGGATGAGGGCGCCGGCGACCTCCCGCACCTGGGCCATGCCGCCGGGCGCTCCGTCGATCTCGGGGGAGGCCACCGTCTGCACCGAGTCCATGATCAGCAGCGACGGCTTCACCGCGTCCAAGTGGCCCAGCACCGCGGCCAGATCCGTCTCGGCCGCCAGGTACAGGTGGTCGTCGATGGCGCCGATGCGGTCGGCGCGCAGCCGGACCTGGCTCGCCGACTCCTCACCCGTGACGTACAGCGTGCGGTGCTCGTCGCTCGCGGACTTGGCCGCCACGTCCAGCAGGAGCGTGGACTTGCCGACGCCCGGTTCGCCCGCGACCAGCACCACCGCGCCGGGGACCAGGCCGCCGCCGAGCACGCGGTCCAGCTCGGGCACGCCGGTGGGGCGGGCGGTGGCCTGGCGGCCGTCCACCTGGCCGATGGGCAGTGCGGAGGTGGTGACCCGGCCGGGGGTCGTCGTACGCACCGCGGGCGCGCCGTACTCCTCGACCGTCCCCCAGGCCTGGCACTCGGGGCAGCGGCCGAGCCACTTCGCCGTCTGCCAGCCGCATTCCGTGCAGCGGTAGGACGGGCGGTCCTTGGTGGTCTTCGTACGGGCAGCCATGGACGAAACCGTAGCCGCCGGCACTGACATCGCGGGACCGGCCGACGGCCGCCGCCCGCGCGCCACGCGTTCGCCACCCCGCGCCAGCGGCGGAACAACCGGTTCGTGTCCCCGATTGAGGGATCGTTTCACCCGTACGGATTAAATGTGCTCAAGCCGCCTGATGGTGCCTCTCCCGGCGTCCTACGGTCGCCGAATGATGAGCAGTACTCCGGAGATCTCGACCCGTTCGGCCCGCACGGCCGGCGCCCACCGGGCGCACCGGGAGGCGCGCGACCGCGGGGCGGCGCGCACGCTGGCGCAGCGGCCGCCCGCGCGCTACGAGCCCTACCTGGACGGCCTGTTCACCTACTGCCTGTCCGTGCTGTGCGACCACGAGGCCGCGACCGCCGCCCTGGGCGACGTCCTCGCCCTCGCCGAACGCCGCGGCCGGCACGTCCCCGAGGCACCCGCGGACCGCAGGGCCTGGCTGTACGCGCTGGCCCGCTGGGCGTGCCTGCGCAAGCTGGCCGAGGCCAAGCAGAAACGTCTGAGCAGCCATGCCGTGGGCCGTGCCGACCGGCAGCGCGCCGACCGTCCGGCCGCCCCGGCCGCGTCCGAGGAGGTCCAGGAGCGGCGCCGTCGCGAACTGGCCCTGCTGGCCTGGCCGGAGGCCGCCGGCACCACGCCCGAGCAGCGCGAGGCGCTCGAACTGGCCGTGCGCCACCACCTCACCGCCCGCGAGGTCGCCGCCGTCCTCGGCATGGACCCGGCCGCCGCCCGCGATCTGCTCGCCTCCGCCGCCTGCGAGGTGGAACGCACGCGTGCGGCCCTCGCCGTGGTCGAGACCGGGGCGTGTCCGAGCGTGTCGCAGTTCGCCGGTGCCGACCGGCTCGTGCTCGGCACGGCCCTGCGCCGCGAGCTCGTCCGGCACGTCGACGACTGCCCGCGCTGCCGCCGCACCGCCGAGCGAGCCATCCCCGGCCGCTGGCCCGGCACCAGCGTCACCCCCGCCGAACTGCCCGTCCTGCCGGCGCCCCGAGCGGCCCTGCACGTCGCGATGGCCCACCACCCGCGCGCGCGGAACGCCGCACCCCGCTTCGACCGGCGCGGCTTCCCGATGGACCCCAAGGACCATGCCGCCCGCAGGGACCGCCTGCGCGCGCGTGCCGTCACCACGACCGTCGTCGCCACCGTCGTGGCCGCCCCGGTCCTCGCCCTGTGGGCCGCCTACCGGGGCACCCCGATCGGCGAGGGCCAGGACGGCCGCTCGGCCTCCGCGCGCGAGGCGGACGACCCGTTCGGCCTGGACGGCGAGATGGCGGGCGGCGGCTACGAGAACACCGGCAACGCGAGCACCCGCCCCGGCCCCCGCTTCGGCAAGGACGGCAAGGCCGACGTCTCCGTCGAGGTGATCGGCGTCGCCGGCGCGGGACGCGAGAGCGCCCTGGAGGTCACGGCCGACAACAGCGGCGACACCACCCTGGTCACGCTGACCGCGAGCGGCCCGGCCCCGGTCCGCTGGTCCGCGTCGACGGGAGCCCCCTGGCTCTACCTCAGCCAGTCCTCGGGAACGCTCCGGCCCGGCGAGTCGGTGACGATCAAGGTGTACGTCGACCACCTGCGGGAGCCCGCGGGGCCCTGGCGCGCGCAGGTCGCGGTCGCGCCCGCGGGCGCCGTCGTCCGCATCGAGGGCTACGGCACCGCGCCCAGCCCCTCCGACCCCGGCCCGGACCCCCGCCCCAGCAGCCCGGGCGGCCCGGCGCCGACCCACCCCGACCCGACGCCCACGACCTCCGCCCCGGACCCGGACCCGACGCCGACCACTGCGCCCCCGTCGACCGACCCGGATCCCACGCCGACGGACCCGGCCCCGACCGAGCCCACGGGCTCGACGCCACCGCCCTCGGACAGCGGCGACCCGAGCCCGGTCACCTCGTAGCCGGGCCCTCAGGCCCCGGGGCTCGCCGGATGCGCGGGATCCGCGGGGTGCGGTGCCAGCAGCGGCAGCTGCGAGGCCAGCCGCTCCTCGCACAGCTCGACCAGCCGGTCGTAGCCGGCCTTGCCCATCAGCTCGATCAGCTCGGGCCGGTAGGAGACGTACACGGGATCGCCCGCGCCGTGGGCCGACGTCGCCGAGGTGCACCACCAGTGCAGGTCGTGGCCGCCCGGACCCCAGCCGCGGCGGTCGTACTCACCGATCGACACCTGGAGGACGCGCGTGTCGTCGGGCCGGTCGATCCACTCGTACGTCCGTCGTACCGGCAGCTGCCAGCACACGTCCGGCTTGGTCTCCAGCGGCTCGCGGCCCTCCTTCAGGGCCAGGATGTGCAGCGAGCAGCCCATGCCCCCCTTGAAGCCCGGCCGGTTCTGGAAGATGCACGAGCCCTGGAAGGGCCGCGTCTGCCGCTCGCCGTCCTCGTCCTCGGAGACCCAGCCGCCCCGCGTGCCCTCGGCATGGTGCTGCCAGATGTCCGGCGTGAGCCTGGCCACAAACCCGGCGACGCGCTTCTCGTCGTCCTCGTCGGAGAAGTGGGCACCCAACGTGCAGCACCCGTCATCCGCACGGCCCGCCTGGATGCCCTGGCAGCCGCTGCCGAAGATGCAGTTCCAGCGAGAGGTCAGCCATGTCAGATCGCAGCGGAAGACCTGCTCGTCGTCCGCCGGATCAGGAAACTCCACCCATGCGCGAGCGAAGTCGAGGCCCTTCTCGTCGGATTCCACGACGCCCGGTGATTTGTCGCGCTTCGCCTTTTTCGTCTTTGGCACGAGTCCAGGGTACGGGCCTCGTGCCCCCACCGAGGACGGCGGAGGGCCCGGCGGGCAGTAGCGTTCCGTACATGAGACTCGGTGTCCTCGACGTGGGATCGAACACGGTGCATCTGCTCGTGGTGGACGCGCACCCCGGCGCGTGCCCGCTGCCCGCGCATTCGCACAAGGCGGAACTGCGCCTCGCCCAGCTCCTCGACGACGACGGCGCGATCGGCCCGCACGGCGTCGACCAGCTGATCTCGGTCGTCCAGGAGGCGCTCCAGGCCGCCGAGGACAAGGGCGTCGAGGACCTGCTGCCGTTCGCCACCTCCGCCGTGCGCGAGGCCCGCAACGCCGACGACGTCCTCGCCCGCGTGCGCGCCGAGACGGGCGTCGAGCTCCAGGTCCTCACCGGCGCCGAGGAGGCCCGGCTCACCTTCCTCGCCGCCCGCCGCTGGTTCGGCTGGTCCGCCGGGAAGCTGCTGGTCCTGGACATCGGCGGCGGCTCCCTGGAGGTCGCCTACGGCATCGACGAGGAGCCCGACGCGGCCGCCTCGCTGCCGCTGGGCGCGGGTCGCCTCACCGCCGGCTGGCTCCCCGGCGACCCGCCCGCCCCGGACGACGTCCGCGCCCTGCGCCGTCACGTGCGGACCGAGATCGCCCGCACGGTCGGCGAATTCAGCCGCCTCGGCACCCCCGACCACGTCGTCGCCACGTCGAAGACCTTCAAGCAGCTGGCCCGCATCGCCGGCGCCGCCCGCTCCGCCGAGGGCCTCTACGTCCAGCGCGAGCTCAAGCGGGAGTCCGTGGAGGGCTGGGTCCCGCGCCTGGCCGCCATGACCGAGCGGGAGCGCGCGGAGCTGCCGGGCGTCTCGGAGGGCAGGGCCGGGCAGCTCCTGGCCGGCGCCCTGGTCGCCGAGGCCGCGATGGACCTCTTCGGCGTGGAGCGGGTCGAGATATGCCCCTGGGCGCTGAGGGAAGGCGTGATCCTGCGTCGCCTGGATCACATGGAGTCCGCGTAGGAGCCCGCTCGTCTATGGCAAACACCACAACGGCCAAGAGGCCCCCCACGCCACCCCGACCACACCCCGTAATCTGTCCTGCATGGCAGAGCCAGCCGTGAAGATCCCGGACGCGAAGGTCGCCCTGTCGACGGCCTCGGTCTACCCGGAGTCGACGGCCACGGCCTTCGAGATCGCCGCGCGCCTCGGCTACGACGGAGTCGAGGTCATGGTCTGGACCGACCCGGTCAGCCAGGACATCGAGGCCCTGCGCAGACTCAGCGACTACCACCGGATCCCGATCCTGGCCGTGCACGCCCCCTGCCTGCTCATCACGCAGCGCGTCTGGTCCACCGACCCCTGGACCAAGCTCCAGCGGGCCCGCGTGGCGGCGGAGAAGCTCGGCGCGAGCACGGTCGTGGTCCACCCGCCGTTCCGCTGGCAGCGCCAGTACGCCCGGGACTTCGTCACCGGCATCTGGCGCATGGCCAACGAGACGGACGTACGGTTCGCCGTCGAGAACATGTACCCCTGGCGCTACCGCGACCGCGAGATGCTCGCGTACGCGCCCGACTGGGACGTGACGAAGGACGACTACCGGCACTTCACGATCGATCTCAGCCACACCGCGACGGCCCGCTCCGACGCGCTGGACATGGTCGACCGCATGGGGGACCGCCTCGGCCACGTCCACCTCGCCGACGGCCGGGGCTCGGCCAAGGACGAGCACCTGGTGCCCGGCCGCGGCACGCAGCCCTGCGCCGAGGTGCTGGAGCGGCTCGCCCTGACCGGCTTCGACGGGCATGTCGTCATCGAGGTCAACACCCGCCGCGCCATGTCGAGCGCGGAGCGCGAGGCGGACCTGGCGGAGGCCCTGGCCTTCACCCGCCTGCACCTTGCCTCGGCCGTGAAGGTGCCGCGGCGATGACCGGGCACCTGGCCTCGCCGGTGAAGGTGCCGCGGCGATGACCGGCCGGCCCCCGGCCGGCAGCGGCCCCGGCACCGCCGCCCGCCGCCGTGGCCGCCCCCCGCGCACGGAGGCGGCGGACACCCGTGACCGCATCCTGAGCGCCGCCCGCGACGAGTTCTCCGAGCGCGGCTACGAGAAGACGTCCGTGCGCGGCATCGCCAAGTCCGCCGGGGTCGACCCGGCCCTTGTGCACCACTACTTCGGCACGAAGGAGCAGGTCTTCGAGGCGGCGATCACCCTGTCCTTCGGACCGGCCCTGCAAGCCCCGAAGGCCATCGAGGAGGGCCCGCTGGACGGGGTGGGGGAGCGCCTGGCCCGCTTCTTCTTCGGCATCTGGGAGAACCCGGCGACCCGCGCGCCGCTGCTCGCCATCGTCCGCTCCGCCCTCACCAACGACACCGCGGCCGCCGTCTTCCGGCGGATCATCGCCACCCAGGTGCTGCGCCGCATCGCGGTACGGCTGGAGCTGCCGGACGCCGAGCTGCGGGCCGAGCTCGCGGCGGCGCAGCTCGTGGGCACCGCGATCCTGCGCTACGTCCTCAAGATCGAGCCGCTGGCCTCGGCGGACCCGGAGCAGGTCATCGCGAGGCTCGCGCCCGTCGTACAGGGACATCTGACCGATCCGTAAGGCGTGCGGGTGGCCGATCCGTAAGGCGTGCGGATGACCGATCCGTAAGGCGTGCGGGTGCCGTCGTCCGAGACAGGCGTCCCGCATTCCGGACGCACCGTCCCGCCCACTGGATGACCGGCGTACGCTCGGTAGCAGTCAGAAATCTCCGAACTCTCTGACGCCGTCTTTGAAGGAGCGAGCGACGATGCCCGAGCTGAGGTCCCGCACAGTCACCCACGGCCGCAACATGGCGGGCGCACGCGCCCTGATGCGCGCCTCCGGTGTACCGGGCACGGACATCGGCCGCAAGCCGATCATCGCGGTCGCCAACAGCTTCACCGAGTTCGTCCCGGGGCACACGCACCTGGCGCCGGTCGGCCGGATCGTCAGCGAGGCGGTCGTCGCCGCCGGCGGCATCCCGCGCGAGTTCAACACGATCGCCGTCGACGACGGCATCGCCATGGGCCACGGCGGCATGCTGTACTCCCTGCCCTCCCGCGACCTGATCGCGGACAGCGTGGAGTACATGGTCGAGGCGCACTGCGCCGACGCCCTGATCTGCATCTCCAACTGCGACAAGATCACCCCGGGCATGCTGAACGCCGCCCTGCGGCTGAACATCCCCACGGTCTTCGTCTCCGGCGGCCCGATGGAGTCCGGCCGTGCCACCCTGGTCGACGGCACGGTCCGCACGCTCGACCTGGTCGACGCGATCTCCGACGCCGTGAACGACAAGATCTCGGACGAGGACATCCTCCGCATCGAGGAGAACGCCTGTCCGACCTGCGGCTCCTGTTCCGGCATGTTCACCGCCAACTCGATGAACTGCCTGACCGAGGCCATCGGTCTCTCCCTCCCGGGCAACGGCTCGGTCCTCGCCACGCACACGGCCCGCAAGCAGCTGTACGTGAACGCGGCCAACACGGTCATGGACATCACCCGCCGCTACTACGAGCAGGACGACGAGACGGTCCTGCCCCGCAGCGTGGCGTCCGTCGCGGCGTTCGAGAACGCCATGGCCCTCGACATCGCCATGGGCGGCTCCACCAACACGATCCTGCACCTGCTGGCCGCCGCCCAGGAGGCCGGCGTCCCCTTCGGCCTGGACGAGATCAACGCCGTCTCGCGCCGCGTGCCGTGCCTGGCCAAGGTCGCCCCGAACGTCGCCAAGGACCGCACGTACTACATGGAGGACGTGCACCGCGCCGGCGGCATCCCCGCCCTGCTCGGCGAGCTGCACCGGGCCGGCCTGCTCAACGAGGACGTGCACTCCGTGCACAGCCCGTCCCTCGGCGACTGGCTGAAGACCTGGGACGTGCGCGGCGGCTCCCCGTCCGCCGAGGCGGTCGAGCTGTGGCACGCGGCCCCCGGCTGCGTCCGCTCCGCCGAGGCCTTCTCCCAGTCCGAGCGCTGGGAGGCCCTGGACAAGGACGCCGAGGGCGGCTGCATCCGCTCCGCCGAGCACGCCTACTCCAAGGACGGCGGCCTCGCGGTCCTCAAGGGCAACCTGGCGGTCGACGGCTGCGTCGTGAAGACGGCCGGTGTCGACGAGTCCATCTGGACCTTCGAGGGCCCGGCGGTCGTCTGCGAGTCGCAGGAGGAGGCCGTCCAGAAGATCCTCACTCAGCAGGTCAAGGAAGGCGACGTCGTCGTCATCCGCTACGAGGGCCCCAAGGGCGGCCCCGGCATGCAGGAGATGCTCTACCCGACCTCGTACCTGAAGGGCCGCGGCCTCGGCAAGACCTGCGCGCTGGTCACGGACGGCCGCTTCTCCGGCGGCACCTCCGGCCTGTCCATCGGCCACGCCTCGCCCGAGGCGGCCGCGGGCGGCACCATCGCCCTGGTCGAGGACGGCGACCGCGTCCGCATCGACATCCCGGGCCGCTCCATCGAACTGCTGGTGGACGATGCCGAACTGGCCCGCCGCGACCAGGCGCTGAACGGCGTGTACGCCCCGAAGAACCGCGACCGCAAGGTCTCGGCGGCGCTGCGGGCCTACGCGGCGATGGCGACGAGCGCGGACAAGGGCGCGGTGCGGGACGTGTCGAAGCTGGGCTGACCCCCACTCCACACGCCGAGGGCCGCCTCCCGCCGTCGGGGGCGGCCCTCGCCGTGTGCGCTCACCAGGCGGACGGATCACGCCCGTTGACCGCGAACACCGTGCCGTCCGGGGCGCTGTCGTACACCCGGTCCCCCACCACCACCGGCTCGGGAAGGGAGGCCGGCACCGGGTCGGACCGCTCACCAGGCGGACGGATCACGCCCGTTGACCGCGAACACCGTGCCGTCCGGGGCGCTGTCGTACACCCGGTCCCCCACCACCACCGGCTCGGGAAGGGAGGCCGGCACCCGGTCGGACCGCTCACCCAGCCGCACCGGCGTCTGCCCGACGAGCTTGCCCCGCCGGGCGTCGACGGCGAGCAGCCGCCCGTCGGGCGCGCTCACGTACACATGCCGCCCGTCGGCCGCCGGCCTGGACGCCCGCGCGACCCCCGTCTCCAGGCTCCACAACTGCGCGCGCGTCTTGAGGTCGACGGCCGTCAACGCCCCTCCGCTCGCCATGAGGTGGACGACGTCCCCCCGCACGCTGCCCTGGACCTGCGCCAGGGGGACGCGCAGCGGCACCCGCACGGTCCTGCGGTCGCGGGGGTCGTAGCGCACGACGGCCCGGGCCTCACCGCGCACGGCGTCGACGGCCAGCGCAACGAGCGATCCGTCCGCCGTGCCGACCGCCTCCAGGTTCCCGTCGAGTCCCGCCTGCCACCGCACCGCGCCGGTCCGCGGATCCACCGCCGTGGCCCGCGTCCGGCCCCCGTCACCCGACACGCTCACCGCGTACGCGAGCGGGTCACCGGGGAACGACACGAAGTACGGCACGTCCTGCCCCGGCACCCGGTGGCTCCACCGCACCCGGCCCGAGGCGGCCTCCACCCCGCTGACCGTGCCGTCGGACCCGGTGAGCAGCACCATGCCCCCCACGGCCCGCAGCCCGCCGTACGCCGGCAGCTCCCGCCGGGACACCTTGCCCGACGCCAGGTCGACGGCCGTCAGCTCCCGCCCCTGGCCGAGTCCGCCCAGCACCTTGCCGTCCGCCACGACCGGAGCCCCGGCCGGCGGCCCGCTCGCGGCGGCGCCCTTCAGCGCCCGCCGCCACAGCAGCCGCCCGTCCACGGCGTCACGCGCGAACACCAGCCCTTCCTGCGCGCACACCACGGCGTCCGTCGCGAAGGAGCACTGCGGCACGCTCCGGCCGTCGAGCGGCTCGGCCTCCCATCCGGAGAAAGCGGCGGCCGTGGTCCGCGGCGAGGCGACCCCCCGCGCCGGATCCGCGCCCCCGGGCAGCCCCACCACCGCCAGCACCCCGGCGACCGCCAGCCCCAGGGCCCCGGCCACCACGGCCCCCCGCCTGCGCAACCGGCCGGACGCCTCGCGCCCTTCCACCCCGGCGGCCGCCGCGCCGGGCGCGGCTCCCCCCGGTGCCTCCTCCGGTTGCTCTTCCGGTTCCTCCTCGGCGCGCTGCCGCGGTATGAAGGCCTGCGTGTCGTACGAGGCCGACACCGACCGCAGCTCCCGCATCAACTCGTCGGGGGAGGGCCGGTCCTCGGGCTCCTTGGCCAGGCAGCGCAGCACGAGCGGAGCCAACTCCTCGGGCACGCCGGTCAGTTCCGGTTCGTCGTGCACGACCTGGTAGGCGACCACGTACGGGCTGTCCGAGTCGAACGGCCCCCGTCCGGTCGCCGCGTGGACCATCACCGACCCGAGCGCGAACACGTCGGCGGCTGGCCCGACCTCCCTCGGCCGCCGGAACTGCTCGGGCGCCATGAACGGCGGCGTCCCGATGAGCTTCCCGGTCTCGGTGCGCAACTCGCTGTCCTTCGGCCGGGAGATGCCGAAGTCGATGACCTTCGGCCCGTCCTCGGCGAGCAGCACGTTGCTCGGCTTCAGATCCCGGTGCACGACCCCGACCCGGTGGATGTCCCGCAGCGCCTCCGCGAGCCCGGCCATCAGCCGCCGCAACCGGGCGGGTGCCAGAGGCCCGTTCCGCTTGACCTCCTGGGCGAGCGTCGGGCCCGGGATGTACAAGGTGGCCATCCAGGGGCGCCCGGCCTCGGGATCGGCGTCCACGACCGGCGCGGTGAAGGCCCCGCTGACCCGCCGGGCGGCCCGCACCTCCTGCCGGAAACGCCCCCGAAACTCGGGGTCCTTGGCGAACTGGGCGTGCACGACCTTCACGGCGAGCGTCATCCCGGAGGTGCTGCGCGCCAGGTGCACGACCCCCATCCCGCCGGAACCCAGGCAGGACTCCAGACGGTAGTGGCCGGCGTATTCGGGAAGTTCCGCTTCCGCGCCCGCTCCGGCGTTCCGCTGTGGCGCCATGGGACCACCCCCGTGCTGTTCGTCCGCGCGCGCGACGCACGGAGCCTAGTCGAAGACTCGTATGGGACAGAGGCGGCTTGCTAGCCTCCACGCACGAGTTGCGCACACGTGTTTCATGGCGTGACGCGGGGGAATCAACGGCACCCCATGGCAGCCATGGGGTTCAACGGGGGAGAAACGCATGTCTGTCGACCATGTCGAGGAACTCGAAGGCAGAGGCGATGAAGAAGCCGTTACGTTGGCGGCGTCGGCCCTGCGCTCGTACGCCGTCGCCCCGGGCGTCCGCCTGAACGTCCGCAGCGGCCCCGGCACCGGTTACGCCCTCGTCCGCGTCCTGCCCGAGGGAGCCAGGGTCACCATCTTCTGCCAGCGCCCCGGCACCACGGTGGCGGGTCCTTACGGCACCACGAACATCTGGGACAACATCGACGACGGCGAGTACGTCTCGGACGCCTATGTGCAGACCGGCAGCGACGGCTACGTCCGCCCGCGCTGCTCCTGAACCCACCGCCACTACGCCGGGACCACATACGTCTCGGACGCCTACGTGAGAACGGGCAGCGACGGCCACGTCCGGCCCCGCTGCGGCTGAGCCGCTCGGAGCCCGCGGTCACCCCGGGGCCATAATCGACGCGTGAGCGACGACACCGGCCTTCAGGAAACCCCCGCGGGCTCCACCGGCCCCCGCCCCGAGCCGATCCGCTTCTTCGGCACCACCTGGGTCGACCACGACAACGGCTACACCGCACGCCGCATCGCGGTCTCCGTCGGCTCCCTCGCGGCGGCCGCCGCCTCCTGCCTCGTCCTCCGCCTCGCCTACCAGGGCCTCCAGATCGCCGCGATCGGCGGCTTCGTCACGCTCCTCATGGTCGTGATGTTCGCGATCTGCAGCGCGATGGCCTTCCGTCACACCTGGGACGGCTTCACCCGACGCCCCGACCCGGACCGCCAGGCGTCCCTGCGCGGGCTCCTGGCCGTCGGCTTCGTCGGCTCGCTCTTCGCCTACTTCTTCCGCTCCCTCACCGAGGCCCCCGGCGAGAGGCTCCACCGCGAGGAGTACGAAGAGGCCCACAAGCAGTACGAGAAGCGCACGACCCGCCGCTCGGGCAACCCGAAGAACCGCCGCCGGGCGTAGTCGCCACCAGCGAGGTCCTGCCGCCTACCGCTCCGCCACGATGCGCTCGACCGCCGCCGTCACCAGCTCTTCGCGCTCCGCCTCGGTGAAGACGTCCGGCAGGGTGAGCTGCTCGACGATCAGCCAGTTCAGGGTCAGCATGAGCAGCTTGACGGCCATGGCGTCGCCGGGGAGGCCGGAGGCCTCGTGGTACGCGACGTTGGCATCGACATCGGCACGGACCCGCTCGGTGAGGACCTTGCGCAGTTCGGGACGACGCGTGGCCTCGAGACGCAGTTCGAGCAGGGCGAGGTACCCGGTGCGGAACCCGGCGACGCGGCCGACGAGCTCACGCATCAGCACCACGTAGGTCTCCCGGTCGCGGCCGGCCGCCCGCTGGCGGGCGATGGTCGCGTCGTCGGGCTGGAGCCGCTCGTAGACCCGGGCACCGGCCTGGGTGAGGAGATCGTCCCGGTTGGCGAAGTAGTTGGACGCGGTCCCCGCCGGTACGGCGGCCTCGGCGTCCACCGCCCGGAACGTCAGACCGCGTGCACCCTCCCTGGCCAGCACCTCGATCGCCGCGTCGACGAGCGCGGCACGCCGCTGGTCGTTCCGTCGCACCATTGACACCACTCCAGTTGTAGTACTACTTTCAAACCACTTCAAGGAGAGTACTACGTATGGAGTTATCAGAGATGCGAAAGCTCGTCTACTACATCGCTGTCACGCTCGACGGCCGCATCGCCGGCCCCGACGGCGAGTACGACTTCTTCCCCGCCGGCGACGAACGGCAGAGCGCCGCCTACAGCGCCTGGGCCAACACCCTGTACCCCGAGACGGTCCCGACCGCCTACCGCGCCGCCGCCGGCCTCGCCGACACCCCCAACCGGTACTTCGACACCGTCGTCATGGGCCTCGGCCCCTATCGCGCCCCCTTCGAACAGGGGGTCACCAGCCCCTACGCGCACCTGCGCCAGTACGTGGTGTCCAGCACGCTCCGGCCCGACGCCGACCCGGCCGTCACCGTCGTCCCGGGCGACCCGCTCGGCCTGGTCCGCGCACTGAAGAAGGAGGAGGACAGCGGCCTGAACGTATGGCTCTGCGGCGGCGGCAAGCTCGCCGGCGCGCTCCTGCCCGAGATCGACGAACTGGTCGTCAAGAACTACCCGGTGGTCGCCGGAGCCGGAGTACCGGCGTTCGACGGCGCCTTCGACCCCACCGTCTTCGATGTCGCCGAGCGCACCGCCTTCCCCAACGGCGTCACCCTCACCCGCCTCACCCGCCGTTAGGGCATGTCCCGAGCTCTCGGCTCCCGAACGGCCCGGCCGTCCACCCCACTTCGGCATCCGCTCGGGCAACAGAGCCTCACCCAACGGGATCAGCCCGCCCCCCGCCGATCTCACCGAAATCTCACCGCACCCCGCCCCGCCCCCGGCCACCATGGCCGTATGACCACATCACCCTCCGCCCACCACCCCACCGGAGCCGACCCGACCCCCGAGCCCCCTGCCGACACCCCCGAGCCCCCTGCCGGCACCCCCGAGCCCCCTCGGAGCGCCCGGGCCCACTCGTTCAACGCCGCGGCGGCCCAGTACGCCGCCAACCGCCCCTCCTACCCCCCGGCCCTCTTCGACGCGATAGAAGACCTGACCGGCCGTCCCCTCACCGGCACCCGCGTCGCGGACGTCGGCGCCGGCACCGGCATCGCCACCGCCCTCCTGCACGCCCGGGGCGCGGACGTCGTCGCCGTGGAACCCGGAGACGGCATGGCGGCCCAGTTCCGCCGCACCCTGCCCGACATCCCGGTCATCCGCGGCACGGGCGACGACCTCCCCCTCACCGACGCCTCCGTCGATCTCGTCACCTACGCCCAGGCCTGGCACTGGACCGACCCCGCCCGCGCCGTCCCGGAGGCCCTGCGCGTCCTGCGCCCCGGCGGCGCCCTCGCCCTGTGGTGGAACACCGACGCGCTCGACGTCCCCTGGATCGCCGAGGCCGCCGCCCGCATGGCTCGTCACTTCGACATCGACGTCTCCGCCGAGAAGCGCAACGTCGACGCCCGCGCCGCCGACCCCACCGGCCTCCTCGACTTCACCCGCCGCACGGTCCGCTGGAGCCGCCGCGTCCCGGTCGACACCCACCTGGCCAACATCGGCAGCCACTCGGTCTTCCTCGTCCACGGCGCCGACCACACCGCGTCGTTCCTGGCCGAGGAACGCGAGCACCTGCTCCGGTCCTTCCCGGACGGCTTCGTCGATGAGGTCTACGAGGTCGTCCTGCTCCTCGCCAGGACGCCGGCCTGACGCTCACCCACCCGAAGGCCGCCCACCGCAGCGGCTTGACGCGTCCGACCCCCGGGAGCATTATTCATCGCATGATGAATAATGCTCCCGGCTCGCCACGCCCGGGCCCGGCACCCATCCCCGGCCAGTCCCCGGACCCGGACACCCCAGCCGTCCACGCCGAGAACCTCACCGTCGTCCGCGGCCCCCGCACAGTCCTGCGCAACCTCGGCTTCACCGTCCCCCGGGGCCAGATCACCGGCCTCCTCGGCCCCTCCGGCTGCGGCAAGTCGACCCTGATGCGCGCCCTCGTCGGCACCCAGGCCAAGGTCACCGGCACCCTCGACGTCCTCGGCCGCCCCGCCGGCCACCCCACCCTGCGCACCCGCATCGGCTACGTCACCCAGGCCCCGTCCGTCTACGACGACCTGACCGTCCGCCAGAACCTCGACTACTTCGCCGCGATCCTCGACCCCGGCCGCCCGGCAGCCGACCGGCGCGACGCCGACGTCACCCGCGCCATCGCCGACGTCGACCTCACCACCCACGCCGACGCCCTGGCCGGCAACCTCTCCGGCGGCCAGCGCAACCGCGTCTCCCTCGCCGTCGCCCTCCTCGGCTCCCCGGAACTCCTGGTCCTCGACGAACCGACCGTCGGCCTCGACCCGGTCCTGCGCCGCGACCTGTGGAACCTCTTCCACGACATCGCGACCGGCCGCGGCGCCACCCTCCTCGTCTCCTCCCACGTCATGGACGAGGCCGAGCGCTGCGACCGCCTCCTCCTCATGCGCGACGGCGAACTCCTCACTGAGGGCACCTCCCGGCCGGAGGCCGGGGGAGAAACACCCGACGCCCTGCGCACCCGCACCGGCGCCACCACCGTCGAGGAGGCCTTCCTGCGCCTGGTGGACGAGGCGAAAGCAGCAGCCCGCACGAAGGAGACGACCCGATGACCACCACCGCGACCCGGCCGACCACCCCACCGAGGGCCCTGAGCGCCTCCCGCACCACCGCCACCGCGGCCCGGGTCCTGCGCCAGCTCACCCACGACCCCCGCACCATCGCGCTGCTGATCCTCATCCCCTGCGTGATGCTGTTCCTGCTGCGCTACGTCTTCGACGGCAGCCCCCGCACCTTCGACAGCATCGGCGCGTCCCTCCTCGGGATCTTCCCCCTGATCACGATGTTCCTGGTGACGTCCATCGCCACCCTGCGCGAACGCACCTCGGGCACCCTCGAACGCCTCCTCGCCATGCCGCTGGGCAAGGGCGACCTCATCGCCGGCTACGCCCTCGCCTTCGGCACCCTGGCGATCATCCAGTCCGCCCTGGCCACGGGCCTCGCGGTCTGGTTCCTCGACCTCGACGTCACCGGCAGCCCCTGGCTCCTGCTCCTGGTGGCCCTCCTCGACGCCCTCCTCGGCACGGCCCTCGGCCTCTTCGTCTCGGCCTTCGCGGCCTCGGAGTTCCAGGCGGTCCAGTTCATGCCGGCGGTGATCTTCCCCCAGCTGCTCCTGTGCGGCCTGTTCACCCCGCGCGACACCATGCACCCGGCCCTGGAGGCCATCTCCGACGTCCTCCCCATGTCCTACGCCGTCGACGGCATGAACGAGGTCCTCCGCCACACGGACATGACCGCCACGTTCGTCCGGGACGCCCTGATCGTCGCGGGCTGCGCACTCCTGGTCCTGCTCCTGGGCGCGGCGACCCTCAGGCGCCGGACGGCGTAACCCCACGCGGACAACCCGCCCCGGACATCCCGCCCACCGGACACGCCCGCCGCCCGCCACCCCCGAGTGGGAGGATGAACCCGGACGACGCGCAACCCCCGGAGGGCACCTCAGCCATGACCCAGAAAGTCGCAGTCCTCGGCACCGGCAAGATCGGCGAAGCCCTGCTCAGCGGAATGATCCGCGCCGGCTGGACCCCGTCCGACCTCCTGGTCACCGCCCGCCGCCAGGAACGAGCCGAGGAACTCCGCAGCCGCTACGGCGTCACCCCGGTCACCAACCCCGAGGCCGCCAAGTCCGCCGACACCCTGATCCTCACGGTCAAGCCACAGGACATGGGCACCCTCCTCGACGAGCTCGCCCCGCACGTCCCCGCCGACCGCCTGGTCATCAGCGGCGCCGCCGGCATCCCCACGGCCTACTTCGAGGAGCGCCTCGCCTCCGACACCCCGGTCGTCCGCGTCATGACGAACACCCCCGCCCTCGTGGACGAGGCGATGTCCGTCATCTCCGCCGGCACGCACGCCACCGCCGACCACCTCGCCCACACCGAGGAGATCTTCGGCGCCGTCGGCAAGACACTCCGCGTCCCCGAGTCCCAGCAGGACGCCTGCACCGCCCTCTCCGGCTCCGGCCCGGCCTACTTCTTCTACCTGGTCGAAGCCATGACCGACGCCGGCATCCTCCTCGGCCTGCCCCGCGACAAGGCCCACGACCTCATCGTCCAGTCCGCCATCGGCGCCGCGACGATGCTCCGCGACAGCGGCGAACACCCGGTCAAGCTCCGCGAGAACGTCACGTCCCCCGCCGGCACGACGATCAACGCCATCCGCGAACTCGAGAACCACGGCGTACGGGCCGCCCTCATCGCCGCCCTCGAAGCCGCCCGCGACCGCAGCCGCGCCCTGGCCTCCGGCAACAACAGCTGACCACCGGGGGCGGGCCGGACACCCGCCCCCGCAGCCGCCTCACCTCACACCGTCACCACGGCCCCGGCACCGGCCGTCTCCGCCGCAGCCGGCAACAACCCGATCGCCCGATACGCGGCATCCACCGTCGGCCGTGCCATCCCGCGAGCCCGCTCCGCCCCGGCCCGCAGCACCCCCTCCACATGACCGGGATCGGCGCACAACTTCTTGTGCCTCTCCTGCAACGGCCGGAGCACCTCGACCACAGCCTCGGCGGTGTCCTTCTTCAAGGCCCCGTACGACGTGTACGCACCACTGAGCGCCTCGGGCTCGCCACCCGTGCACGCCGCGAGGATCTCCAGCAGGTTCGCGAGCCCCGGCCGGGTCTCCCGGTCGTACACGACCTCGTGCCCGCTGTCGGTCACCGCCCGCATGACCTTCTTGCGCACCATGTCCGGCTCGTCCAGCAGGTAGACGATCCCCGGCCCGACGTCATCGCTCTTGCCCATTTTCGACGCCGGATCCTGCAGGTTCATCACCCGCGCCGCCACCCCCGGCCGGGTGGCCCGCGGCACCACGAACGTGTGCCCGTACCGCTGGTTGAACCGCACGGCGAGGTCCCGGGCGAGCTCCACATGCTGGCGCTGATCGTCCCCGACCGGCACCTCACCGGCCCCGTACGCCAGGATGTCCGCCGCCATCAGCACGGGATAGGTCAGCAGCGACAGCCGCACACTCCCGCCCCGCTGCCTCTCCCGCGCGGCCTTCTCCTTGTACTGGATCATCCGTCGCATCTCACCGTCGGTGGCCACGCACTCCAGTACGTAGGAGAGCCGGGCGTGCTCGTCCACATGGCTCTGCACGAACACCGTGCAGAGCTCCGGATCCAGCCCGGCCGCCAGCAGCAGCGTCGCCGACTGCCGGCTCAGCCTGCGCACCCGCGCGGGATCGTGGTCCACGGTCAGGGCGTGCAGATCGACTACGCAGAACAGGGCGTCGGCCTCGTGCTGGTCGACCGCGGCCCACCGCCGCATGGCCCCCAGATAGTTCCCCAGCGTCAGATGCCCCGTCGGCTTGACCCCGCTGAAGACCCGTGTCATCTCTCCACCTCCTGGTCGGGACCGCCGCCCCGGGCGGCCGCCCCTCCGTGGATCCGGGAGGGAGAAACGAAAACGGCCGCCGAAGCGGCGGCCGTCGCGTGCATACGTGGGGACGGCCGCCGTCAGGCGGCCCACCACAGCTGGGTGCACGTACGCGTCGTCATGGCGCCCAGGCTACGCCCCCGAAGCGGCGTCCGCCCCCTGAGTTGACACACCCTGACCCCGTCCGTAGTGTTCTCCGAGTTGTCCGACGTGAGCGCCGACTCCGGTCGGTCCCCGGGCAGCCAATCCGCAGGTACCAACCACTATTCGACGCAGTACGCCTGTCGTCGTTTCATTGGCATGTGTATTCACGGAATGAGGAATCCACGTTCGAAAGGACGAGGCCCCCGATTCGCTCGGGAGCCGGGGAATCCGCTAAAGTCTCACTCGTCGGAACGGCCCAACAGCCGCGAAGACAAACCCCGCTGACCGGGGATCAGGCCCGAAAGGATCTGATAGAGTCGGAACCGCCGGAAAGGGAAACGCGGAAGCGGGAACCTGGAAAGCGCCGAGGAAATCGGATCGGAAAGATCTGATAGAGTCGGAAACGCAAGACCGAAGGGAAGCCCGGAGGAAAGCCCGAGAGGGTGAGTACAAAGGAAGCGACCGTTCCTTGAGAACTCAACAGCGTGCCAAAAGTCAACGCCAGATATGTTGATACCCCGTCCATCGGATACCCGATGGTCGAGGTTCCTTTGAAGAAAACACAGCGAGGACGCTGTGAACGGTCGGGCTTATTCCGCCTGACTGTTCCGCTCTCGTGCGTGTCATCCCGATTACGGGAAAACATTCACGGAGAGTTTGATCCTGGCTCAGGACGAACGCTGGCGGCGTGCTTAACACATGCAAGTCGAACGATGAACCACTTCGGTGGGGATTAGTGGCGAACGGGTGAGTAACACGTGGGCAATCTGCCCTGCACTCTGGGACAAGCCCTGGAAACGGGGTCTAATACCGGATACTGACCACCTTGGGCATCCATGGTGGTCGAAAGCTCCGGCGGTGCAGGATGAGCCCGCGGCCTATCAGCTTGTTGGTGAGGTAGTGGCTCACCAAGGCGACGACGGGTAGCCGGCCTGAGAGGGCGACCGGCCACACTGGGACTGAGACACGGCCCAGACTCCTACGGGAGGCAGCAGTGGGGAATATTGCACAATGGGCGAAAGCCTGATGCAGCGACGCCGCGTGAGGGATGACGGCCTTCGGGTTGTAAACCTCTTTCAGCAGGGAAGAAGCGAAAGTGACGGTACCTGCAGAAGAAGCGCCGGCTAACTACGTGCCAGCAGCCGCGGTAATACGTAGGGCGCGAGCGTTGTCCGGAATTATTGGGCGTAAAGAGCTCGTAGGCGGCTTGTCACGTCGGTTGTGAAAGCCCGGGGCTTAACCCCGGGTCTGCAGTCGATACGGGCAGGCTAGAGTTCGGTAGGGGAGATCGGAATTCCTGGTGTAGCGGTGAAATGCGCAGATATCAGGAGGAACACCGGTGGCGAAGGCGGATCTCTGGGCCGATACTGACGCTGAGGAGCGAAAGCGTGGGGAGCGAACAGGATTAGATACCCTGGTAGTCCACGCCGTAAACGGTGGGCACTAGGTGTGGGCAACATTCCACGTTGTCCGTGCCGCAGCTAACGCATTAAGTGCCCCGCCTGGGGAGTACGGCCGCAAGGCTAAAACTCAAAGGAATTGACGGGGGCCCGCACAAGCGGCGGAGCATGTGGCTTAATTCGACGCAACGCGAAGAACCTTACCAAGGCTTGACATACACCGGAAACGTCTGGAGACAGGCGCCCCCTTGTGGTCGGTGTACAGGTGGTGCATGGCTGTCGTCAGCTCGTGTCGTGAGATGTTGGGTTAAGTCCCGCAACGAGCGCAACCCTTGTCCCGTGTTGCCAGCAGGCCCTTGTGGTGCTGGGGACTCACGGGAGACCGCCGGGGTCAACTCGGAGGAAGGTGGGGACGACGTCAAGTCATCATGCCCCTTATGTCTTGGGCTGCACACGTGCTACAATGGCCGGTACAATGAGCTGCGATACCGCGAGGTGGAGCGAATCTCAAAAAGCCGGTCTCAGTTCGGATTGGGGTCTGCAACTCGACCCCATGAAGTCGGAGTCGCTAGTAATCGCAGATCAGCATTGCTGCGGTGAATACGTTCCCGGGCCTTGTACACACCGCCCGTCACGTCACGAAAGTCGGTAACACCCGAAGCCGGTGGCCCAACCCCTTGTGGGAGGGAGCTGTCGAAGGTGGGACTGGCGATTGGGACGAAGTCGTAACAAGGTAGCCGTACCGGAAGGTGCGGCTGGATCACCTCCTTTCTAAGGAGCACTTCTAAGCCGGGCTTGCCTGGTTCAGAGGCCAGTACATCAGCGAATGTCTGATGCTGGTTGCTCATGGGTGGAACGTTGACTATTCGGCATACTTGATCGTCTTCTCCTTCTAGTACTGCTCTTCGGAGCGTGGAACGTTGAGGGGAGCGGGGAGTGTGTCGGGCACGCTGTTGGGTGTCTGAGGGAACGAAATTTCCTCAGTCGCCGGCCCCAGTGAACTCGCCTGTTGAGGGCGGGGTGATGGGTGGCTGGTCGTTGTTTGAGAACTGCACAGTGGACGCGAGCATCTGTGGCCAAGTTTTTAAGGGCGCACGGTGGATGCCTTGGCACCAGGAACCGATGAAGGACGTGGGAGGCCACGATAGTCCCCGGGGAGCCGTCAACCAGGCTTTGATCCGGGGGTTTCCGAATGGGGAAACCCGGCAGTCGTCATGGGCTGTCACCCGCTGCTGAACACATAGGCAGTGTGGAGGGAACGCGGGGAAGTGAAACATCTCAGTACCCGCAGGAAGAGAAAACAACCGTGATTCCGGGAGTAGTGGCGAGCGAAACCGGATGAGGCTAAACCGTATACGTGTGAGACCCGGCAGGGGTTGCGTATGCGGGGTTGTGGGATCTCTCTTCCACGGTCTGCCGGCCGTGGGACGAGTCAGAAACCGTTGATGTAGGCGAAGGACATGCGAAAGGTCCGGCGTAGAGGGTAAGACCCCCGTAGTCGAAACATCAGCGGCTCGTTTGAGAGACACCCAAGTAGCACGGGGCCCGAGAAATCCCGTGTGAATCTGGCGGGACCACCCGCTAAGCCTAAATATTCCCTGGTGACCGATAGCGGATAGTACCGTGAGGGAATGGTGAAAAGTACCCCGGGAGGGGAGTGAAATAGTACCTGAAACCGTGTGCCTACAAGCCGTGGGAGCGTCGGGCAAGCACTTGTGCTTGCCTCGTGACTGCGTGCCTTTTGAAGAATGAGCCTGCGAGTTTGCGGTGTGTTGCGAGGTTAACCCGTGTGGGGAAGCCGTAGCGAAAGCGAGTCCGAATAGGGCGTTTCAGTAGCACGCTCAAGACCCGAAGCGGAGTGATCTAGCCATGGGCAGGTTGAAGCGGAGGTAAGACTTCGTGGAGGACCGAACCCACCAGGGTTGAAAACCTGGGGGATGACCTGTGGTTAGGGGTGAAAGGCCAATCAAACTCCGTGATAGCTGGTTCTCCCCGAAATGCATTTAGGTGCAGCGTCGTGTGTTTCTTGCCGGAGGTAGAGCACTGGATAGGCGATGGGCCCTACCGGGTTACTGACCTTAGCCAAACTCCGAATGCCGGTAAGTGAGAGCGCGGCAGTGAGACTGTGGGGGATAAGCTCCATGGTCGAGAGGGAAACAGCCCAGAGCATCGACTAAGGCCCCTAAGCGTACGCTAAGTGGGAAAGGATGTGGAGTCGCAGAGACAACCAGGAGGTTGGCTTAGAAGCAGCCACCCTTGAAAGAGTGCGTAATAGCTCACTGGTCTAGTGATTCCGCGCCGACAATGTAGCGGGGCTCAAGCGTACCGCCGAAGTCGTGTCATTCACACAATAGGGCCAACGCCTGTGTGGATGGGTAGGGGAGCGTCGTGTGCCGGGTGAAGCAGCCGCGGAAGCGAGTTGTGGACGGTTCACGAGTGAGAATGCAGGCATGAGTAGCGATACACACGTGAGAAACGTGTGCGCCGATTGACTAAGGGTTCCTGGGTCAAGCTGATCTGCCCAGGGTAAGTCGGGACCTAAGGCGAGGCCGACAGGCGTAGTCGATGGATAACCGGTTGATATTCCGGTACCCGCTGTGAAGCGTCAAACATCGAGCATCGTGATGCTAAGGCCGTGAAGCCGTTCCGGACCCTTCGGGGAAAGGAAAGTGGTGGAGCCGCCGGACCAAGCGGTTAGTAGGTGAGTGATGGGGTGACGCAGGAAGGTAGTCCATCCCGGGCGGTGGTTGTCCCGGGGTAAGGGTGTAGGCCGTGCGATAGGCAAATCCGTCGCACATAAGGCTGAGACCTGATGCCGAGCCGATTGTGGTGAAGTGGATGATCCTATGCTGTCGAGAAAAGCCTCTAGCGAGTTTCATGGCGGCCCGTACCCTAAACCGACTCAGGTGGTCAGGTAGAGAATACCGAGGCGTTCGGGTGAACTATGGTTAAGGAACTCGGCAAAATGCCCCCGTAACTTCGGGAGAAGGGGGGCCACACCTGGTGAGAACACTTGCTGTTCGAGCTGGGGGTGGCCGCAGAGACCAGCGAGAAGCGACTGTTTACTAAAAACACAGGTCCGTGCGAAGCCGTAAGGCGATGTATACGGACTGACGCCTGCCCGGTGCTGGAACGTTAAGGGGACCGGTTAGCTCCATTTCGGTGGGGCGAAGCTGAGAACTTAAGCGCCAGTAAACGGCGGTGGTAACTATAACCATCCTAAGGTAGCGAAATTCCTTGTCGGGTAAGTTCCGACCTGCACGAATGGCGTAACGACTTCTCGACTGTCTCAACCATAGGCCCGGTGAAATTGCACTACGAGTAAAGATGCTCGTTTCGCGCAGCAGGACGGAAAGACCCCGGGACCTTTACTACAGTTTGATATTGGTGTTCGGTTCGGCTTGTGTAGGATAGCTGGGAGACTGTGAACTCTGGACGCCAGTTCAGGGGGAGTCGTCGTTGAAATACCAGTCTGGTCGTGCTGGATGTCTAACCTGGGTCCGTGATCCGGATCAGGGACAGTGTCTGATGGGTAGTTTAACTGGGGCGGTTGCCTCCTAAAGAGTAACGGAGGCGCCCAAAGGTTCCCTCAGCCTGGTTGGCAATCAGGTGTTGAGTGTAAGTGCACAAGGGAGCTTGACTGTGAGACCGACGGGTCGAGCAGGGACGAAAGTCGGGACTAGTGATCCGGCGGTGGCTTGTGGAAGCGCCGTCGCTCAACGGATAAAAGGTACCCCGGGGATAACAGGCTGATCTTCCCCAAGAGTCCATATCGACGGGATGGTTTGGCACCTCGATGTCGGCTCGTCGCATCCTGGGGCTGGAGTCGGTCCCAAGGGTTGGGCTGTTCGCCCATTAAAGCGGTACGCGAGCTGGGTTTAGAACGTCGTGAGACAGTTCGGTCCCTATCCGCTGTGCGCGTAGGAATATTGAGAAGGGCTGTCCCTAGTACGAGAGGACCGGGACGGACGAACCTCTGGTGTGCCAGTTGTTCTGCCAAGGGCATGGCTGGTTGGCTACGTTCGGGAGGGATAACCGCTGAAAGCATCTAAGCGGGAAGCCTGCTTCGAGATGAGTATTCCCACCTCCTTGAGAGGGTAAGGCTCCCAGTAGACGACTGGGTTGATAGGCCGGATATGGAAGCACGGTAACGTGTGGAGTTGACCGGTACTAATAGGCCGAGGGCTTGTCCTCAGTTGCTCGCGTCCACTGTGTTGGTTCTGAAACCACGAACGGCCCCATGCCATCGTTAATGGTGTGGTGCGGCATTGTTCGACAGTTTCATAGTGTTTCGGTGGTTATAGCGTAGGGGAAACGCCCGGTTACATTCCGAACCCGGAAGCTAAGCCTTACAGCGCCGATGGTACTGCAGGGGGGACCCTGTGGGAGAGTAGGACGCCGCCGAACAATTTTTGGGAAAACCCCCGCATCTTCGGATGCGGGGGTTTTCTGCGTTTAAGCTCGAATCCATGCGCTATGACCTCGTGATTTTCGACAACGACGGTGTGCTCGTCGACAGTGAGCCCATCTCCAATCGGTTGCTCGCGGCGTACCTCACCGAACTGGGGCATCCCACCTCCTACGAGGAGTCCATTCGGGACTACATGGGGTCGGCGATGCACCGCATTCACGAGCTGGTCCTCGATCGGACCGGACAGCGGTTGCCGCAGGACTTCGACGACGTCTTTCACACACGGGTGTTCAGGGCCTTCGAGCAGGAACTCGTGGCCGTGACCGGAGCCTCCGAGGTGCTGGAGAAGCTGGCCGCCGACGGGGTGCCGTACTGCGTGGCCTCCTCCGGGAGCCATGAGCGGATCCGCGTGGGACATCGGACGACCGGGCTCGACCGGTGGTTCGACGAGGAGCGGATCTTCAGCTCGCAGGACGTCGGGCGGGGCAAGCCGGCCCCCGATCTCTTCCTGTACGCGGCCGAGCGGATGGGGGTCGCGCCGCAGCGGTGCGTCGTCGTCGAGGACAGTCCGCTGGGGGTGCAGGCGGCTGTCGCAGTCGGCATGGACGTGTACGGGTTCACCGCCATGACGCCCGCGGAGAAGCTCACCGGGGCCACCCGGCTCTTCTCCGACATGGGGGAGTTGCTCGACCTGCTGGTGTGAGCCGTTCCCGACGACCCGGCCGAAGCTGAGAAGAATTCATCTTTGGCTGGATCTACCCACGGGTAGGCCTGGGCCCTACGCTCGCCGCCATGACTGATGTGCTGCGGCGCGGCAGGGGCTCGTTGGCGTTCGGCTTCCTGGTGCAGGGTGTCGCCTTCGCGCTGCTCGTGACGAGGATCCCGGCCATCCAGGACCGGTACGGGGTGTCCGACGCGCTGCTGCCCGCGTTTCTGGCCGCCGTGCCGATCCTCGCGGGGGTCGGGAGCGTGACCACCGAGCGGTTGGTGAAGCGGGTACGGCCGAGCCGGTTGCTGCGGTGGTCCCAGCCCGTGGTGCTGCTGGCGCTGCTCGGCATCGGGTCCGGGGAGCGGATGGTGGAACTCGGGATCGCGCTCGCGGCGTTCGGTCTCGCCGTCGGCGTGCTGGACGCGTCGATGAACATGCTCGGGGTGAGCCTCCAGCGGTCGTACGGGCGCAGCATCATGCTCAGCTTCCACGCGGTCTACAGCCTGGGCGGGATCGTCGGTGCCTCGCTGGCGTGGGTGGGAGCGCACTGGCATCTGGCGTTGTGGGTGTCGTACCTGCCGGTCGTGCTGGTGCTGCTGCCGGCTGTGCTGGTGGGGAGCCGGTGGTACGTCGACGACCGGGGCGGTGCGGCGGGCGAGGCGGAGGGGCCAACCGGGGAGGGCCGGGTCCTCGTCTTCAAGTGGCTCTTGCCGCTGTGTCTGGTGATGACGGTCGCGTACATCGGGGACTCGACGGTCTCCAACTGGAGTGCCAAGTACCTTCAGGACGTGCTCGGAAGCTCGGAGCAGATGGCGACGGTGCCGTACAACGTGTACATGGTCACCACGCTGCTGGGGCGCGCGATCGGGGATCTCGGGGTGCGGAGGTTCGGGGCGGTCGCGGTGGTGCGGGGCGGTGCGCTGGTGGCGGCGGGCGGGTTCGCCGTGGTGGCCGGGGCGCCCGGGGCGTGGGTCGGGATGCTGGGGTTCACGCTGCTGGGGCTGGGGTTGTGTGTGCTGGTGCCGCAGACGTTCGCGGCGGCCGGGAGGCTGTTCCCGGGGGCGTCGGACGCGGCCGTCGCCCGGCTGAATGTCTTCAACTATGTGGGGTTCTTGATCGGTTCGCCGTTGGTCGGGGCGCTCGGGGATCTGTGGAGCTACCGCGGGGCCATGCTCGTGCCGATGGTGTTGGTGCTGGTGACGCTGGTGTACGCCCGGTCGTTCGCGGCTCAACCGGACCGATACGGTGGCGGGCATGAGCGGCCGCGCACAGCTGATGTGGGACGAGGCAGTAACGGGCTATGACTTCGGTCCCGGGCACCCGATGGACCCGGTCCGGCTCGCCCTGACCCGGAGACTGGTCGACGCCTTCGGGCTGGACCGTGAGGTGGAGGTCGTCGCCGCGAAGGCGGCCGGGGAGTCGACGCTGCGGCTCGTCCACCGCCAGGACTACATCGGGGCGGTGAAGGCCGCGTCGGCGGATCCGGGGGCGGCGGACCAGTCGTACGGGCTGGGGACGATGGACGATCCGGCGTTCGCCGGGATGCACGAGGTGTCGTCGCTGATCGCCGGGCAGTCGGTGGGGGCGGCGGAGGCCGTGTGGCGGGGTGAGGCGCTGCACGCGGTGAACTTCGCGGGCGGGCTGCACCACGCGATGCCGGGTGGTGCGTCCGGGTTCTGCGTCTACAACGACGCCTCGCTGGCGATCGCTCGACTGCTGGAGCTCGGGGCGGAGCGGGTCGCGTACGTCGACGTCGACGTGCACCACGGGGACGGGGTCCAGGCGGCGTTCTGGGAGGACCCGCGGGTGCTGACGATCTCGCTGCACGAGCATCCCCGGACGCTGTTCCCGCAGACCGGGTGGCCGGAGGAGACCGGGGCGGACTCCGCGGAGGGTTCGGCGGTGAACGTGGCGCTGCCGGCCGGGACGGGCGACGCGGGGTGGCTGCGGGCGTTCCACGCGGTCGTGCCGGAGCTGATCGCCGACTTCCGGCCGCAGGTGCTGGTGACGCAGCACGGGGCCGACACGCACTTCGAGGATCCGCTGGCGCACCTGGCGGTGTCGCTGGACGCGCAGCGGGCGGTGCAGGTGGCCTGTCACGACCTGGCGCACGAGTACGCCGACGGGCGGTGGGTGGCCCTGGGCGGGGGCGGTTACGCGGTGGTCGACGTGGTGCCGCGCTCCTGGACGCACCTGGTCGCGATCGCGGCCGGGCGGGCCGTGGAGCCCGAGGCGATGATCCCCGAGGGCTGGCGTCAGGAAGTGTTCGCGAAGACGCGGCAGTTGGCCCCGGCGCGGATGACGGACGGGCGCTGGCCCGTGAGCTGGTCGGGCTGGGACGAGGGGTACGACCCGGCGGACCGGCTGGACCAGGCGGTGCTGGCGACCCGGCGGGCGGCGTTCCCGCTGCGGGGGCTGCTGGCGTGAGGGAGTGCCGGCGGGCGTAGGCCGACCGTGCGGTGTTCGCGGGTTCTCGGGACAGGGGGAGTTCCGGTCACGCACGCTCTTCTTGTGCTGACCACCGAAGCCCTGCGTGCGCATCTGGTGGGCGCTCGGCTCGCCGGGACCGTGGCGACCTCGCGGGAGGAGAGCCTGCGCCGTTACCGGCTCTTCGCCGCCCGGGACCCCCGGGTGCTGCTCGGCATCGATCCCGAAGGTGCCTGGGGGCAGCGGGAGTTGATCGAGCTGATGGCGGACCGGTGTGGTGTTTCGGCCGATTCCCGGCGGGTTTCCGGCCAGGACGTGATCGATCCGGAGCGGACCCTGGCGGCTCTGGACGCCTTCGCGGAGCGTCTCGCCGAGGCCGCCGGGCGGGGTGCTCCCGTGCTTCTGGGGACCGGGCATCCGCACCGGCTGCTCGGCTTCTACGGCGCTCTGGCAGACGCGCTGTCGGCGGCTGGATGTGCCGTTCTCACCCCGGCGCAGGGTCGGTGTGTCGACATAACGACCCGGTTCGGCCTACGTACGTACAACCTCGATTACGTACGAGGAGTCGCGCTGGTGCGGACCCCGGGCGTGGAACGCCCCGGTTGTGAGCCCGGCGCACATACGCACTCACCTCTCCCGGTTCGTACCGTACTGGCCGCTTGCGCGGAGGCCGGCGGGCCTCTTCCGGAGCTGGTGATCGGGGATCACGGGTGGGTCTGCGGGGCAGGTCAACTGGGGTTCGAGGCCATCGGGCCGGCCGATACGGACGACCCGGCGCTGTTCGTGGGGGAGGCCGAGGGGTCCGTGGCCGTGGCCGTTCCACTTGATGACGGTGTGCGGTCCGATTACTACCTGCCGCTTACCCGCTACGTACTCAATCGGGCGTGTCTGTCACAGTAGGTCGCCGATGGCTGCACCTCTTCCCCACTCGCATCACTGGCACCTACATTGGGGAGTGAGCACGCAGCGACGAAGAGTCACCGGAAGGGGAAGCCGGTGGCCGTCGAGTGCGGAAGGTTCAGGTGTGTCATGGCTGCAGCTGGCGAGAGGCCTCTGAACGAGGTTCAGTTCCTTACCGTGGCGGAAGTCGCCTCGGTGATGCGAGTGTCGAAGATGACCGTGTACCGGCTGGTGCACAGCGGTCATCTGCCCGCGATCCGTGTGGGGCGGTCCTTCCGCGTCCCGGAGCAAGCGGTTCACGAGTACCTCCGCGAGAGTTACGTGGGGGTGGAAACCGCCTGACGGCAGGGCCGGGGCGATCCCCCACAGGGCACTCGGGATCCCCCCGGCCTCCTCGATTACGACCTCAGCGCTCGGACGGGTAGGCTGGCCCCTCGTAGGTCGTATGGGCCCATGGCGCCCAAACACCGAGTGATGAGAAGTGAGCGAGGGTAGTCGTGGGCTCTGTTATCAAGAAGCGGCGCAAGCGGATGGCGAAGAAGAAGCACCGCAAGCTGCTCAAGCGCACGCGCGTTCAGCGTCGCAACAAGAAGTAAGTTCGCGACGCGCGAGCCGCGAAAGCGTTGCTGTGGCCCCCCACCCACCGGTGGGGGGCCACACGCGTATCCGCCTCGGGACCCGCGGCCGAGGCCTCACGCTCCTGCGTCCGGCTGCTTCGGTCACTTCGCGCATCGGGCGGTCATCACAGCGCAACGACAACCCGCTAAGTTGGCCCCACGGGGGAACGCGGCGGGGGCAAGACGTTCTGGAAGGAAGGCGCTGATCTTGGGCAAGGTCGTGCTCGTGACCGGAGTGGCCCGCCAGCTGGGGGGCCGGTTCGTCAGGCGGATCCAGCGGGACCCCGAGGTGGACCGGGTCGTCGCCGTGGACGCGGTGCCGCCCGAGCACCATCTGGGCGGCGCGGACTTCGTCCAGGCCGACATCCGGCAGCCCGGGATCGCGCGGGTGCTCGCCGAGACGGGCGCCGACACGATCGTCCACCTGGACGTGACGGGCACACCGCTGGGCAGCGGCAACCGGGCCTCCCTGAAGGAGACCAACGTCATCGGCACCATGCAGCTGCTCGGTGCCTGCCAGAAGTCCCCGGCCGTGCAACGGCTGGTCGTGAAGTCCAGCACGAACGTCTACGGCTCCGCGCCCCGCGACCCGGCCGTGTTCACCGAGACGACCCCGCCCAAGTCCCTGCCGAGCGGCGGCTTCGCCAAGGACACCGTCGAGGTCGAGGGCTATGTCCGCGGCTTCGCGCGCCGCCGGCCCGACGTGGCCGTGTGTGTGCTGCGGTTCGCCAACATCCTGGGCCCGACCGCGGACACCCCGCTCGTCTCGTACTTCGCGCTGCCGGTCCTGCCGACGGTGTTCGGCTACGACCCGCGGCTGCAGTTCGTGCACGAGGACGACGTGATCGAGGTGCTGCGGATCGGCTCGCACGAACCCCGGCGGGGCACGCTCAACAGCGGCACGTTCAACATCGCCGGCGACGGTGTGCTGCTGCTCTCCCAGTGCTCCCGGCGGCTCGGGCGGCCCACGGTGCCGCTGCTGCTGCCGGCCGTCACGTGGGCGGGCTCGCTGGTGCGTACGCTGGGCATGACGGACTTCTCGCCCGAGCAGATCCGGCTGCTCACCCACGGCCGGGTGGTGGCCACGGGCCAGATGCGCGAGACGCTGGGATTCCAGCCCAAGTACACGACCGCGGAGACGTTCGCGGACTTCGCCCGCAGCCAGGGCCCCGGACTTCTTCCGCCCGAGGCCCTTGCGGGGGCCGTCGACCGGATCGCCGACTCGCCCCTCGCGGGCGGCGGACACTCCCCGACGCAGAGCGCCAACTGAGGAGCGCATCAACGATGGCGGACGCCAAGGTCATTCCGTTCGACGACGACCGGTCCCGCGGGAGCGCCGTGCAGCGCCCGCAGCGGCGCCGGGGCGCCGGGAACCGCCGCTCGGGCGCGGAGTCCGTGCCGGTACGTGAGGTGCAGCCCCTGCCCACCAGGGCTGTTGCGCAGGATGATGTTCCTGTGACTTCCGATGAACAGCCGCCGGAGCCTTCCCGGGACGGCGAGGGCGGGCTGGAACGGCGGATCGCGGGCGGCCTGGCCTTCCTGCGCCGCCGCCTCACCGGGGACTACGAGGTCGACGACTTCGGCTACGACGAGGAACTCACCGACCAGGTCCTGATGTCCCTGCTGCGCCCGCTGTACGACACGTACTTCCGGGTCGAGGTGAAGGGCATCGAGAACATCCCGTCCGAGGGCGGCGCCCTGATCGTCGCCAACCACTCCGGCACACTGCCGATGGACGGCCTGATGATGCAGGTCGCCGTGCACGACAACCACCCGGCGGGCCGGCATCTGCGGCTCCTCGCCGCGGACCTGGTGTTCATGCTGCCGGTGGTCAACGAGCTGGCCCGCAAGCTGGGTCACACCCTGGCGTGTGCCGAGGACGCGTCCCGGCTGCTGGAGCAGGGCGAGCTGGTCGGGGTGATGCCGGAGGGCTTCAAGGGTCTCGGCAAGCCCTTCGCGGACCGCTACAAGCTCCAGCGCTTCGGCCGCGGCGGTTTCGTCTCGACGGCGCTGCGCGCGGGGACGCCGATCGTGCCCTGCTCGATCGTCGGGGCGGAGGAGATCTACCCGATGATCGGCAATGCCAAGACGGTCGCGCGGCTGCTGGGCTTCCCGTACTTCCCGATCACGCCCACGTTCCCGTGGCTCGGGCCGCTCGGGGCGATCCCGCTGCCGACCAAGTGGACGATCCAGTTCGGCGAGCCGATCCCCACGGACGGCTACCCGCCGGAGGCGGCCGAGGACCCGATGCTGATGTTCAACCTGACCGACCAGGTCAGGGAGCAGATCCAGCACACGCTGTACAAGCTGTTGGTGCAGCGGCGGTCGGTGTTCTTCTGACGCCGGCGTTCGCAACGGCCGGCCGGTCGCCCGGAGCCGCCGGACGGAGTGCGGCGCAGCTGTCCGAAGCCTGCGGAGCGGTGCGAGGGCAGCGGACGGGAGGGGTCAAGCTGTTGGTGCAGCGGCGGTCGGTGTTCTTCTGAACCTGCCCGCGTACTGAGCCGGCCCGCGTACTGAGCCGGCCCGGGTACGACGTTGGGGGCGCCCCTTGCCGAGGGGGCGCCCCCAACGTCGCCGTCTAGTCCGCGTCCTCGCTGTCGATGCCCAGGCCGGGCAGCAGTCCGGGCAGGAGCGGTGGGAGTGTCACATCCGGCTCGGGGACGGGTGTGTGGCCCTCTGCCGACGGAGAGGTGCTCGCCTCGCCGTCCTTGTCCTTCGGCGGGTCGAGGAGGCCGCCGGTGTTGCCGCCGAGCAGGCCGTCACCGTCGCTGCCGGAGCCGGCCGAGCGGCTGGGGCTGCCGCTGCCGGTGAGGCCCTCGTCGCTGTGCCTGCCGCCGCTGTCGTTGGGGCGGGCCGAGCGGTCGGTACCGGAGGAGCCGCCGGGGGCCGACTCGGAGGCGCCGCGCCGCTTGCCGTCGCCGCCGCTCGTGGCCGGGGGCTCGGGCAGCAGGGACTCCAGCGGGGCGACGTCCTCGTCTATGGCGTCGAACACGGACGACACCTGCTCGCTGACGTCCCCGAGCTGAACGGGCAGTCGCTCGCGCAGTTCGCCCCAGGCCTCGCGGTGGGAGCGGGAGAACGCGGACAGGGCCTGGATGGGGCCCAGCGAGTCCGGGTCGCGCTTGTACGCCTCGCTCAGCAGCCGGTGGCCCTCCGACGCGTCGTGCCGCATGCCGGACAGGGCACGGCGGATCTCGCCGAGGGACTCGTGGTCCAGCGGGCCGCTGCGGCCGCGCTCCATCAGGCGGCGTGCCTCGCTGAGCCGGGTGGAGGCGTGGTCGAGGTAGACCCGGCCGCGCTCGTCCGACCCGTCGGCGAGGCCGAGCGTGACGTCCTCGATGCCGCGCTTGAGGCCGTAGAGCGAGTCGCCGGGCAGGGCGTCCGAGCTGGCGGCGGAGACTCCGCCGAAGGCGCTCGCGGCCACCCCTACGCTGAGTCCGCCCGCGGTGAGGCCCTTGGCGAGCCGGGAACGCGGCCGGAACTTCTTCAGCGAACTCGCACGGTGCGCGCCGCGAGCCCGGGACCGCTGCTCGGGAACCGCGCTGTCCGTCGCCCCGCCGCCCGCGGTGCCCTCCTGGAGCATGGCCTCGAAAGCGGCCACCAGCTGGGCCCGCTGGACGACCTTGACCTCCGGGTCGAGCGCCGGCTTGGGCAGCGCGCCGAGCCCCGAGGCGAGCGCCAGATGGCGGTCCTGCTCGCTCGGTTCCGCGGCCGCCGGGGCCGGTGCGGATCCTTCGGGCTGCTCGGCCGCCGTGCCCTGCTCGGGCTGCTCCTCCAGGGCCTGGGCGAAGGCGTTCGCCCGCCGGTGCGCCGATACGTTCGCGATCACTGGCGGCACCTCCTCTCGTCATGACGGTCGACTCCCCAGGGGGTCCTGAGGGTTGCACACCCTGACCACGACCACACGATCGAGTGATCGGAGTCGGCCAGGGGGTGACCACAGGGAGCCTGCATCCCGCACAACGAGCGGCGCGGCACTTGGGTTACGGACACCGGCTGATCGGATGCCGAAGCCAACGAACCGTCACGGAACGTGAGTTGAATGTCGCCTAACGTGCGGGGCGGTCAGCGGGCGTCTTCCGGGAGGAGCCGGGCGAGGGTGCGGACGGCCCGGTACTGGAGGGTCTTGATGGCGCCCTCGTTCTTGCCCATCACCCGTGCGGTCTCGGCGACGGAGAGGCCCTGGAGAAAGCGGAGCGTCACGCACTCCTGCTGCTGGGGGTTGAGCCGCCGTACGGCGTCGAGCAGGGCGGCGTTGGAGAGGGACTCCAGGACGGAGTCCTCTGGGGAGCGCTCGACCTCGTTGGCGTCGAGCATCTCGCCGGTGGTGACCTCGAGGCGGAAGCGGCTGGACTTGAAGTGGTCCGCGACGAGGTTGCGGGCGATGGTCACGAGCCAGGCGCCGAAGTCACGGCCCTGCCAGGTGAACGTGCCGATGCGGCGCAGGGCGCGCAGGAAGGTCTCGCTGGTGAGGTCCTCGGCGGTCGCCTTTCCACCGACCCGGTAGTAGATGTAGCGGTAGACAGTGTCGCTGTACTGGTCGTAGAGGCGGCCGAAGGCGTCGGACTCGCCGGCCTGGGCGCGCTCCACGAGGTCCATCATCCGGGCGCTGTCGCTGTCCGCCGCGGGGCGGCGGGCGGTGGCCGCCCCGGACGGGCGGCCTCGTCTGCCGACCGCGGCGCTGCCGTCGGCCAGTGCGTAGCACGGGCCGACGGGCGCGGCGGTGGCGAATGCGGGGACGGCGTACGCGGTGGGGACGAAGCCGCGCAACAGGTCTTGGACCGTTGCGCGCAGCGTAGCCAGGCCCGAGGCGTCAACCCCGACGTGTGGGTACACGGGACTCCCAGAGGCAGAGCTTCCATCACGTGCAGTGCGGGACCTTTCACCCGTCGTAGCGACGGAGGGGTACCGGATTGCGTCTGAGGAGAATAACGCTTCGTGCAGGCACTGCTACACCGAGTTGCTCAAATCATCGATTACGTCGCTTCCGTAACCGATTGGCGCCGCATCAAGTGCCGGAGAGTGGGCGGTTGTTGATCGAAAGGGTTCGGATTGCGGCTGAGTCCGGGGCGTGTTGTGGCCGTGTCCAGCCAAGAGGACTGGATACGAGGTTGTGGGGGTACGCCAGTTGGATTTACGGCGATTGTCAGGCCGTAAACGATGGTGTCCCGGTTTGATCGGTTGGTCAGCGGCGCCGGCGGTGCAGGGCGATGGCGGCCGCGGTGCCGCCGGCCACCGCGCCGACGCCCGCCGCGGCCGGGATGCCGACCTTGGCGGCCTTGCGGCCCGTGCGGTAGTCGCGCAGCCGCCACTCCAGCCGGCGGGCGTGCTTGCGCAGCTTGCTGTCCGGGTTGATGGCGTAGGGGTGGCCGACCAGCGAGAGCATCGGGATGTCGTTGTGCGAGTCGCTGTAGGCGGCGCAGCGGCCGAGGTCCAGGCCCTCGGCGGCGGCCAGGGCGCGGACGGCCTCGGCCTTCGCGGGGCCGTGCAGCGGTTCGCCGACGAGTTTGCCGGTGTAGACGCCGTCGACGGACTCGGCGACCGTGCCCAGGGCGCCGGTCAGGCCGAGGCGGCGGGCGATGACCGTGGCGATCTCGACGGGCGCGGCCGTCACCAGCCACACCTTCTGGCCGGCGTCCAGGTGGGCCTGGGCGAGGGCGCGGGTGCCGGGCCAGATGCGCTCGGCCATGTACTCGTCGTAGATCTCCTCGCCGATCGACTGCAGTTCGGCGACGCGGTGGCCCTGGACGATCGAGAGGGCCGAGTCGCGGGCCTCCTGCATGTGTTCGGGGTCCTCGACGCCGGCGAGGCGGAACCACGCCTGCTGCCAGGCGAACTTCGCGAGCTCGCGCGTCTCGAAGAACTTCCGCTTGTACAGGCCGCGTCCGAAGTGGAAGAGGGCCGCGCCCTGCATGACGGTGTTGTCCAGGTCGAAGAAGGCGGCGGCCTGGTCGTCGCCGTGCACCGGGAACTGCGGTTCCTCGGTCGTGCCGGCGACTTCCTGCGTGGACTTGCGGGCTGCCTCCGCCGAGGCCTCGCCTGCCAAAACGCTCCGCGCCGTGGCGGAGCGCCTACGGGGAGTGAGCCATCCTAGAGCGGCCATGGCGTGAGCATAGCCAGTTTGTTCGGGGGTTCCGGAGTCGGAAGGTTGGGAGCCTGTGAACTCTCGGCAAGCGTGTCGTTAAAGAGGCCGCGCGGGACGGGCGCGGTCGGCGCGTCCCCTCGCGCTTTCGCGAGGGTTCCGCCCGGGCGCGGCCGCGCGACAATGGCCGACATGAGTCCCCTCTTCCGTCGCAGGCCCCCTCGGGACCGGCTCGTCACCCTGATCCGCAAGCCAGGCTGTCATCTGTGTGATGACGCACAGGTCGTTGTGGAGAAGGTGTGCGGTGATCTCGGAGTCCCCTGGGAGCAGAAGGACATCACCGAGGATCGGGAACTGCACGACCAGTACTGGGAGCAGATCCCGGTCGTGCTGGTGGACGGCAGGCAGCACACGTTCTGGCGCGTGAACGAGGACCGCCTGCGCAAGGCGCTGACCGACTGATCCCGCCCGGTGAGCGACTGACCGATCAGTCCAAAGCGGCCGTGGAGTCGCTTAGGATCGATGGTGACTTGGTCTCGGGGGCGGGATTCGCTGAGGAGAGTGTGCGGTTTTGCCCCCGAAAGACAAGGAACGGCGGTGCGTATGCGCCGGTTCCCTGCGCGTGCGCCGGGGGCGCGTGACCCCGGTCACGTTGGCCGGGCAAATCGGACACCATCTTTGTGCACGCGTTCACAAAGACATAGCCTGCTTTCGACGGGGCGGTCATGTAGGGACGTATGACCGCCTACAGCCCCGCTCTACCCGCAGGAGCACCGTGGCAACTGGCCGAACTCACCGACCGGCGACCCGCAGCCGAGGGATTCCCGAGGCCACCGTCGCCCGGCTTCCGCTGTACCTCCGCGCTCTGACCGCGCTGTCGGAGCGCTCGGTTCCCACGGTTTCCTCCGAGGAGCTCGCGGCCGCGGCGGGGGTCAACTCCGCGAAGCTGCGCAAGGACTTCTCCTACCTCGGCTCCTACGGGACCAGGGGTGTCGGCTACGACGTCGAGTATCTCGTGTACCAGATCTCCCGCGAACTGGGGCTCACCCAGGACTGGCCGGTTGTGATCGTCGGTATCGGTAACCTCGGCGCCGCCCTCGCCAACTACGGCGGGTTCGCCTCCCGCGGCTTCCGGGTCGCCGCGCTGATCGACGCCGACCCGGCCATGGCCGGCAAGCCCGTCGCCGGGATCCCGGTGCAGCACTCCGACGACCTGGAGAAGATCATCCAGGACAACGGCGTGTCCATCGGTGTCATCGCCACTCCCGCCGGTGCCGCCCAGGCGGTCTGTGACCGGCTCGTGGCCGCCGGTGTCACCTCCATCCTGAACTTCGCGCCGACCGTGCTGTCCGTCCCCGAGGGCGTCGACGTGCGCAAGGTCGACCTCTCCATCGAGCTGCAGATCCTCGCCTTCCACGAGCAGCGCAAGGCCGGGGAGGGCGCCGCCTCCGACGGTGGCGTCCCCACCGCCGCCGCCCGCAGCGACTCCGCCGACCAGGGGCCCGACGGGGACATGCCCGCCGTGATGCCGGCATGAGCCTCCTCGTCGTCGGACTCAGCCACCGCAGCGCCCCGGTCAGCGTGCTGGAGCGGGCCGCGCTGAATGCGGACGCGCAGGTCAAGCTGCTCCAGGACACGGTCGCCGCCGAGCCGGCCTCCGAGGCCGCGGTGCTCGCCACCTGCAACCGCATCGAGCTCTACGCCGACGTGGACAAGTTCCACGCCGGTGTCGCCGAGCTGTCCACGCTGCTCGCCCAGCACAGCGGCGTCGGCCTGGAGGAGCTCACCCCTTATCTCTACGTGCACTACGAGGACCGGGCCGTCCACCACCTGTTCTCGGTGGCCTGCGGGCTGGACTCGATGGTCGTCGGCGAGGGGCAGATCCTCGGCCAGATCAAGGACTCCCTGGCCCGGGCACAGGACGTGCAGTCCGCGGGCCGGCTCCTGAACGACCTGTTCCAGCAGGCCCTGCGGGTCGGCAAGCGCGCCCACTCCGAGACCGGCATCGACCGCGCCGGCCAGTCCCTGGTCACCTTCGGCCTGGAGCAGCTGGCCCGGGGCGGGGACGTGCAGCAGTGGGCGCGGGGCAAGAAGGCCCTGGTCATCGGGGCCGGGTCGATGTCCTCCCTGGCCGCCGCCACGCTCGCGCGGGCCGGGGTCGCGGAGATCGTCGTCGCCAACCGCACCTTCGACCGCGCCGAGCGGCTCGCCCAGATCCTCATGGAGGGCGACGACACGGACGTGGCGGCCCGCGCGGTACCGATGGAGTCGGTGCCGGCCGAGCTGACACGTGCCGACGTCACCGTCTCCTGCACGGGCGCGACGGGCCTGGTCCTGACGGCCGAGTCGGTCGCCCAGGCGGTCGAGGGCCGTACTCCGCCGTCGGCGGTGCCCGGCGCGGACGGGCCGACGGCGCCGGGCGGCGAGCCCGGCCGTACGGCCGGGGCGCAGCGCGGTGGTCCGTCGGGCACCAGCCTCGGCAGCGAGGACGGCTGCCCGCTGGAGCTGTCCTCGGTGCAGGGCACCGCCGGATTCTCCGTGCTGGGCGAGGCGGCCGTGGCCGGGATGGCCGCCGCCGAGCTGGAGCAGCACGCGGCGTGGGTGGACAAGGGCACGGTGGGCGGCGCCCAGCGTGCGGCGGGCGGTTCGGCCCGGCCGGGAACGGCCGGCACGCTCGACCCCGCCGCGGACACCGACGCCATCGCCGCGCTCGCCGCGACCGTCGCCACCGTCGGGCGGATCCCCGAGCGGCGCCGGCCCGAGCCGGTCGAGGAGCCCCAGCGGCCCGAGCCCGTGCTCTTCCTGCTGGACCTCGCGATGCCGCGCGACATCGACGCGGCCGTGCACCGGCTGGCCGGGGTGCGGCTGGTGGACATCGAGTCGCTGGCGGAGGCCTCCGCGGGCGCTCCGATGGCTGCCGATGTGGACCAGGTACGGCGTATCGTCTCCGACGAGGTCGCGGCCTTCGGGGCAGCACTGCGGGCCGCGCACATCACCCCGACCGTGGTCGCCCTGCGCACCATGGCCGCCGATGTCGTGGCCGGCGAGATCGCCCGGCTGGACGGTCGGCTGCCCGGTCTCGACGACAAACACCGAGCGGAGATCACCCAGACCGTGCGGCGCGTGGTCGACAAACTGCTCCACGCGCCGACCGTGCGGGTCAAGCAACTCGCGGCCGAACCCGGCGGCGCCGGGTACGCGGACGCACTGCGGACCCTGTTCGACCTCGACCCCGAGACGGTGGCCGCCGTCTCCCGGGCCGAGGACAGCACCACCGAGAAAGACCGAGGGCCGGCATGAACGACACGCGTGAGCCGCTGGGGCGCGCCGGCGCCGAGGGCACGAGCGCGCGGAGGCCCGAAGGGCTGAGCACGGTCGAGTCCTCGGCACCGGCTGAGGCGCCCCAGCGGGGAGCGGATGCACAAGGGGCGCTGAGGCTCGGTACCAGGCGCAGCAGGCTCGCCATGGCCCAGTCCGGCCAGGTGGCGGAATCCGTGAGCCGGGTGACCGGGCGGCCCGTCGAGCTCGTCGAGATCACCACGTACGGAGACACCTCGCGCGAGCAGCTCGCCCAGATCGGCGGCACCGGCGTGTTCGTGACCGCCCTGCGCGACGCGCTGCTCAAGGGCGAGGTCGACTTCGCGGTGCACTCGCTGAAGGACCTGCCGACCACGCAGCCCGACGACCTGGTCGTCGCCGCCGTGCCGGTGCGCGAGGACCCGCGGGACGTGATCGTCGCCCGGGACGCGCTGAAGTTCACCGACCTGCCCTCCGGGGCCCGCATCGGTACGGGTTCGCCGCGCCGCATGGCGCAGCTCAACGCGTACGCCCGCAGCCACGGCCTGGACATAGCGACGGTCCCGATCCGCGGCAACGTCGACACCCGCATCGGGTTCGTGCGCAGCGGGGAGCTCGACGCCGTCGTGCTGGCCGCCGCCGGACTCAACCGGATCGGCCGCGGCGACGAAGTGACCGACTTCCTGTCGGTCGACACGGTTTTGCCCGCCCCCGGCCAGGGGGCCCTGGCGATCGAGTGCACCGCGGGCAACGCGGACCTCATCGCCGCGCTCGCCGAGCTCGACGACCCGTTCACGCGGATCGCCGTGACGGCCGAGCGATCACTGCTCGCCGCCCTGGAGGCCGGCTGCAGCGCACCTGTGGGCGCGTTGGCCGACCTTCTGGCCGACGGGCAGATTGTCAAGGAAATGCGCCTGCGCGCCGTCGTCGGGACAACCGACGGCACGCGCATGGTGCAGCTGTCCACCACCGGTCCCGTGCCCGAGACGCACGACGGGGCAATGGCGCTCGGTCGCGAACTCGCGGCCGAGATGCTCGCCCAGGGCGCGGCCGGTCTGATGGGGGAGCGAGCACAGTGAGCCCCACCACCCTTTCCGCCGGTCCTGAACACGGGCACGTCACCTTCCTGGGTGCCGGACCCGGAGATCCGGGACTGCTGACTCTGCGCGCCGTGGAGGCGCTGGCGAGTGCCGACGTCCTCGTCGCCGAGCACGAAGTGCTCGACGTCGTACGTCAGCACGCCAGGCAGGGCGTGTCCGAAGTGCACACGGACCCGGATCCTTCCCAGGATCCGGCGCCGGGCACAGGGACGCCCCAGCTGACGGTAGTTGACGGCACGTCAACCACCGTCGCCGCCCCCGCGGTGCGGGATGCCGCACATCTTGTCATGGAGGCCGCACGGGGCGGCAGGCGGGTCGTGCGTGCGGTGTCCGGGGACCCGGGCCTCGACACGTACGCCGCCGAGGAGATGCTGGCGTGCGCCGCCGCCGGGGTGCCCTTCGAAGTCGTCCCCGGCATCGCGAGCGCCGTCGGCGTGCCCGCGTACGCCGGTGTGCCGCTGCGCGACGCGCAGGGCGCGGACGTGCGGTTCGTGGACGCGCGGACGGCGTCGGACCGCTGCTGGACGGAGGTCGGGGCGTCGGACGGCACGGTCGTCGTGTCCACGACGCTGGACTCCGTCGCCGCGGCGGCCGGCGAGCTCGTCTCCGCCGGGCGCAAGCCGGACACCCCGATGACGGTCACCGTCGCCGGCACCACCACCCGGCAGCGCACCTGGAGCGCCACGCTCGGCACGATCGCGCAGACGCTGAAGCAGCTCAAGGTGCTGCCCTCGCCCGACGGCGGCCGGCCGGTGATAGCCGTGGTCGGTGAGCGTTCCGCCGCCGCCCAGCGCGACCAGCTCGCGTGGTTCGAGTCCAAGCCGCTGTTCGGCTGGAAGGTGCTCGTGCCGCGGACCAAGGAGCAGGCGGCGTCGCTCTCCGACCAGCTGCGGTCGTACGGGGCCGTGCCGCACGAGGTGCCGACGATCGCCGTCGAGCCGCCGCGCACGCCCCAGCAGATGGAGCGCGCGGTCAAGGGGCTCGTCACGGGCCGCTACGAGTGGATCGCCTTCACCTCGGTCAACGCGGTCAAGGCCGTGCGGGAGAAGTTCGAGGAGTACGGGCTCGACGCGCGTGCCTTCGCGGGCATCAAGGTCGCGGCCGTCGGCGAGCAGACGGCGAAGGCGCTGATCGCGTTCGGCGTGAAGCCGGACCTGGTGCCGAGCGGTGAGCAGTCGGCCGCCGGTCTGCTGGAGGACTGGCCGCCCTACGACCCGGTCTTCGACCCGATCGACAGAGTGTTCCTGCCGCGCGCCGACATCGCCACGGAGACGCTGGTCGCCGGGCTGATCGAGCTCGGCTGGGAGGTCGACGACGTCACGGCCTACCGGACCGTGCGGGCCTCGCCGCCGCCGGCGGAGACCCGCGAGGCGATCAAGGGCGGTGGCTTCGACGCCGTTCTGTTCACCTCGTCGTCCACCGTGCGGAACCTGGTCGGCATCGCCGGCAAGCCGCACAACGTCACCGTGATCGCGTGTATCGGCCCGGCCACGGCGAAGACCGCCGAGGAGCACGGGCTGAGGGTGGACGTCATGGCTCCCGAGCCGTCCGTGCACAAGCTGGCGGAAGCCCTGGCCGACTTCGGCGCGAAGCGCCGTGCGGCGGCTTTGGAGGCCGGCGACCCGGTGACGCGGCCGAGCGAGCGGCGGCCGGGGGCTCGGCGGAGGCGTTCGACGACGTGAGCGACCCTCACTGGCTGCGGCTACGCGGGAGTCACCGCGTGGCCGTAGCGCAGGAGGTTGTCCGGGTCGTAGACGGATTTGTCGTGGCGTAGGCGGGCGTAGACCTCCGGGGTCCAGGCGCGGGCGCGGTCCTGTTCGTCGCCCGGGGTGCCGTGGATGTTGACCATGGTGCGGCCCGTTCCGTACGGGGCCATGGCCGTGTAGAGGCCGCGTGTCGCCTGCTCGACGGCCTCGGCCACGGGTGGGGCGGGCATGATGCCGACCGACTCCATGAAGTAGCGGGCGTCGCGGGAGCAGACGGCGTCCTCGACGGCGGACGGGCGGGACAGCGCGCCGCCCATGTGCCGCAGGGAGGCTACGAGGAGGGGGTACTCGGCGCCGGCTGCGGGGCCGACCTGCTCCAGGAACGTGCCCATGGCGTCGGGGGGCAGGTCGCGCAGGAGCATGCAGCACTCGCGTGCCGGGAGCGGGTCCTGGGGTTCCATGTGGATGCGGTCCATGGCCGCGTGATCCATCTCCTCGACGGTGTCGACGGCGACGGGGGCGGCCTCGCGCAGCGGCGCGATCAGGGCCTGGCCCTCGGCCGGGTCGCCCGGCCACGCGATCGCGACCCGGGCCCAGAAGCCGCCGCGCAGGGGCTCCGGGATCTGCGGGATCGGCGGCAGGCGCAGCACCGAGAACATGCTGCACATCTCGTCCGGGACCGTGCGGGTCCACTCCGCCCAGGCCCGCAGCAGCGTCCGGGTGTGTTCGGCGTGGCAGTGGAGGCCGCCGCCGTACAGGCGGGGGAGCGGGAGCAGTTCGGTGATCAGTGAGGTCACCACGCCCACGTTGCCCTTGCCGCCACGCAGCGCCCAGAACAGTTCCGGTTCGTGGCGTGGGTCCGACTCGCGCAGGTGCCCGTCCGGGGTGACGACCTGGAAGGAGCGGACCAGGTCGGCGGCGTGGCCGTAGGCCCGGCCGAGGACCGGGAGTCCGCCGCCGAGGGTGTAGCCGACGACGCCCGCGTCCGTGGAGGTGCCGCACAGGCCCGCCAGGCCGTGCGGGGCGGCCGCGGCCATGACGTGGCTCCACTTGGCGCCGGCGGCGATGGTGGCGGTGCGGGTGGTGGGGTCGACGTGGACGTCCGTCATGCGGGACGTGTTGATCAGCAGGCCGTGCTCGATCGGGAAGTTGGCGCCGTGGCCGGTGGCCTGGACGGCGACGGGGGTGTGGGTGGCGTGTGCCCAGCGCATGGCGGTGACGATGTCGTCGGGGCCGGTGGCGCCTATGGCCACGTCCGGGGTGTGCAGGGAGGCCAGGTTGAAGCCGGTGACCTCGTCGGCGTAGGCGTCTTCTCCGGGGCGTAGGACGGGGCCGTGGATCTCTGAGAGGGCGAAGAGGTCGGGGGTGTGGTGGGGGGCGGTCATCGCGTCCTCCGTGGGGGCGGGTACGGAGGGACTGCGGCGGTGGGTGTGGGCCGGCCGTCGGGGTCCTTGTCCTTGCTGTTTCAGGATGGACCTGGGGGTGTGGGGGCGCATGCGGGGGCTGTGGGCTTCGGGGGTGCTCGGCGTGGGTGCCGGGTGCCGGGTGCTGCTTGCCTCGTGCTGGGGGGCGGGGGGTTTCGAAGCCCGGCGGAGCGGGGTGTCGCGGCGTTAGGGCTGGGGGCGGGTGGGTCCGCAGCCCGGCGGAGCGGGGTGCTGCTGCGCCCACCCGTGCCGCCCTTAGCGGCACGCATGCCCGCAGTTGGAGTGGGAGCGCATGCCCGCGGGCGGAGGCGGCCCGCAGCCGGGCGGGCGCCCCGTACCTGGGCGGGGCGGGCGTCCGCAGCTCGGCGTGGCCGACAAGGCGTCGGTATCGGGGGGTTTGGGGCGGGCGTAGCGTAGGGGCATGACGACGTACGGATCTTTCCCCGGTACTCGGCCGCGGCGGTTGCGGACCAACCCCGTGATGCGTCGGATGGTCGCCGAGACCCGGTTGCACCCCGCCGATCTCATTCTCCCGGCCTTCGTGCGGGAGGGCGTCAGCGAGCCCGTGCCGATCACCGCGATGCCGGGGGTCGTGCAGCACACCCGGGACAGTCTGAAGAAGGCCGCCGCGGAGGCGGTCGCGGCGGGGATCTCCGGGATCATGCTGTTCGGCGTGCCGGAGGAGTCGAAGAAGGACGCGCTCGGGACGCCGGGAACGGACCCGGACGGGATCCTCCAGGTCGCCCTCCGGGACGTGCGGGCCGAGGTCGGCGACGATCTGCTCGTCATGTCCGACCTGTGCCTCGACGAGACCACCGACCACGGGCACTGCGGCGTCCTCGACGAGCAGGGCCGGGTCGACAACGACGCGACCCTGGAGCGGTACGCCGAGATGGCCCAGGTGCAGGCCGACGCCGGCGCTCATGTCGTCGGGCCCAGCGGGATGATGGACGGGCAGGTCGGGGTCGTCCGCGACGCGCTCGACCAGATCGGGCGGGAGGACGTCGCCATCCTCGCCTACACCGTCAAGTACGCCTCCGCCTTCTACGGGCCCTTCCGGGAGGCCGTCGGCTCGTCCCTGCGAGGGGATCGCAAGACCTACCAGCAGGATCCCGCGAATGTGCGTGAGTCGCTGCGGGAGCTCGCCCTCGACGTGGAGGAGGGCGCCGACATGGTGATGGTCAAGCCGGCCGGTCCCTACCTGGACATCCTCGCCCGGGTCGCGGACGCCGTGGACGTGCCCGTCGCCGCCTACCAGATCTCCGGCGAGTACTCGATGATCGAGGCCGCCGCCGAGAAGGGCTGGATCGACCGGGACCGGGCGATCATGGAGGCCCTGACCGGCATCCGCCGGGCCGGTGCGCGGAGCATCCTCACCTACTGGGCCACCGAAGTGGCCCAGAAGCTCAAGGATCAGTAGGTCGAGGATCAGTAGGTCAGCGCGTCGTCCATGTCGCGCAGCCAGTACGTGACCGTGAGCGTGCTGTCGTAGTACACGCCCTTGGCCGGCAGGGTCGGGAGCGCGGAGGGGCCGCCGTCGCTGTTCGGCGTGCGGCCCTGGAAGCCGACGGTGAGCTTGTGGCTGGTCGTGCCCCACTCGCCGCTGCCGTCTGCCGCGGACAGTGAGACACCCGCGTAGCCGGACTCGCCGGGGGCCAGCGTCGTCACCGCCTGCGGCTTGGAGTCCTTGATCGGCCGCGGGACCCACTGCATCTCGTCGAAGCGCAGGACCGGGTAGTAGGTCAGGTCGCACATCTTCGAGCCGGTGTTCTTCACCGTGAGCAGCATGTGGTTGAGGGGGCGGCGGACCGGCTGGGCGGTGACGGTGGTGTTGGAGCCGTTGCAGGACACGCGGGTCGCCGTGGTGCCCTTCGCGGCCTTGTCGCCCTTCGCGGACTTGTCCCCCTTGGTGGGCTGCGTCCCCGTCGCGCCGGTCGTGCCCTGCGCGCCGGTTGCCCCGGTCGTGCCCTGCGTACCGGTCGCGCCGGTCGTTCCCTTCCCGCTGTCCCCGTCCCCGGCCGGGTCCGTCGCGGTGACGGTCGCCGAGGCCGGGTCGGGGTGCGCCGCGCCTTCGTCCTTCGTGCCCGTGCCGTTCTGGCAGGCCGTCAGGGCGAGGGCGGCCAGGAGGGCGACGGGGAGGGCGTGGTACTTGCGCATATCTTGCGTTTCCTTTCGGACAAAGGCAGTGGGAAGCGGGCCCTGGCGGGTCGCGCTGTCGGTGGGCCGGGAGCGGCGTGCTTGGATGACCAGAGCTTGTGCGGTGGTCCGTCCCGGCCGCCAGACCCGGCGGGGGATCAGGGACGTTGGAACGCCCGCAGATGCTGTGACCAGGGAGAACAGTCATTCCCTGGAACGGGGGAACGGGACACGGGGCATGGAGGAGCGGTGTCGGAAGGCACGACCGCGGCGGCATTCGCCGCCCTGCTGGGGGAGTTGAAGGAGCGCTCGGGGCTGAGCTACGGGGTGCTCGCCAAGCGGCTCCACATGAGTACGTCGACGCTGCACCGGTACTGCAACGGGGATGCCGTGCCGACCGATTACGCGCCGGTGGAGCGGCTCGCCCGGCTGTGCAAGGCGTCGCCGGAGGAACTCGTCGAGCTGCACCGTCGGTGGGTGCTGGCGGATGCGGGGCGGGTGCGCAAGGGGAGTGGCGGCGGTACGGGGAACGGCGTTTCGGGGGGTGTGGGTTCGGGGGGCCCGGCTGCGGGGAGTGGCGCTTCGGGGGTGAGCTCGCCGGAGGTGCCCCCGACAGAGGTGACTTCGACAGACGTGACTTCGACAGACGTGACTTCGACAGAGGCGGCTTCCTCGGAGGCCGGCGTCCTGGTGCCGAAGGGCGCGACCTCGGAGGCCGACGTACCCGAACCGTCAGAGCCCGCGGGCCGCCCGCGCCCCCGTCGCGCCCTGCTCGTCGGTGTCGCCGCGGCCGTGGTGCTCGGCGGAGTCGGTCTCGCCGTGGCCGTTCCCTCCGGTGGGTCGGACGACGAGGGGCGACGTGGTGCGGCGGCGGCCTCCGGCGGTGGCGGCGGGCAGGAGGGAAAAGGCACGGCTGCGTCCGTGTCGCCCTCGGCCGGTTCGTCGGCGGGCCGCGAGGACAAGGACAAGAGCAAGGACGGGAAGGGCAAGGGGAAGCAGACTGCGTCCGAGTCCCCCACCTCGGCCTCACCCGGCACAGGCACCGGCAAAGGCAGCGGCGCCGGTGGCACCGGGCGGGACAACGCCCCCGCCTCCGCTCCCCTCACCGTGGACACGGAGCCGCACGCATGGGAAAGCCCCTGCTCCCAGCGCTACTTGATCGATCTGCCGCCGGGGCGGGTCGGGCCGCCGCCGCCGGAGCAGGACGCGCCCGGCTGGGTGGCGGCCAACGGGGCCGTGCCGTCGGGGGAGCAGTTCCTGAAGCTGACCGTGCAGGGGAAGGGCCAGGAGACCGTGGTCGTCAAGCGGCTGACGGTCCGTATGGCCGGCAAGCGGGCGCCGCTCGCCTGGAACGACTACGCCATGGGGTATCCCGGCGTCGGCTGCGGCGGTGGCGTGCCGACCCGGTTCTTCACCGTCGCCCTCGACGCCGCGCGCCCGGGGGTCGTGCCCGAGGCGGGGCACGCGAACTTCCCCTTCAAGGTGAGCGAGAGCGACCCGGAGGTGTACTACATCCGGGCCGACGCCTCCGCGTACGAGGTCAGTTGGTACCTGGAACTGGCCTGGTCCAGCGGCGACCGCACCGGCACACTGACCGTGGACGACCACGGCCGGCCCTTCCGCACGAGCGGCAACAACGGGCGCCCGGCGTACGAGTTCCCGCTGGGCGGCGAGAAGTGGGTCGAGGAGGGGACCACGCAGTAGTCGGCCCCGGGCGATCGTACGGGCACCGCCAACTCGGTTGAACCGTTAGGTTGTTGACCGTAGTGGTGGTTGCTGATTGAACAACCTACTTTCAGGGAGACGTCCATGTCCGGTGATGCCCTCAGCCAGGATCCCGCCGAGCTGCAGAGGAGGATCGACAGCAGCAAGGCGCACCCGGCCCGCGTCTACGACGTCTTCCTCGGCGGCAAGGACCACTACGCTGCCGACCGGGACGCGGCCGCCGCCGCACTGGCCGCCAACCCGCGCGGGTACCTCGACGTACGGCACAACCGCGACTTCCTCCGGCGTGCGGTGACCACGCTCGTGGAGCAGGACGGCATCCGGCAGTTCCTGGACATCGGGACCGGGCTGCCCACCGCCGAGAACGTGCACCAGATCGCGCAGCGGATCACGCCCGAGTCGCGGGTCGTGTACGTCGACAACGACCCCGTGGTGCTCGCGCACGCACGCGCCCTGCTGACCAGCGGACCCGAGGGGCGTACGGACTACATCGACGCCGATCTGCGGGACCCGGCCCGCATCCTCGAACAGGCCGCCAAGACCCTGGACTTCGACCGGCCGGTCGCGCTCTGCCTGGTCGCGGTCCTGCACTTCGTCGCGGACGAGGAGGCGTATCCGCTGGTGAGCGGGCTGCTCGACGAACTGCCCGCCGGCAGCCGGCTGGTGCTGAGCCACCTCACCGAGGACCTCAACCCCGAGAACATCCGCGCGGTCCAGCGGACCTACACCGAGCGGGGGTTCACCTTCGTGCTGCGGTCCCGGGCCGATGTCGAGCGGTTCTTCACGGACAACGGGCTGGAGATCGCCGACCCGGGCATCGTCCCGGCGCACCGCTGGCGGCCCGACCACGCCGCCCCCGTCCCCGAGCAGCCGGAGGAGTCCTACCTCGCCGGACTGGAGGCGATCGAGAAGGTGCGCTACCGCGACATCAACGACGTGACGGACGCGGACATCAACGTGTACGCGGCGATCGGCGCCAAGGGCTGAGCCGCGGGTCGCCCGGTCCGCGCCCCGTGCGCGCGGCGGCACCAGCCGCGCCGCCGCGTGACCGGCGGGGCGTCCGGATCCCGGAAACCTGCTTGTAGGCGACACGTACTTCCTTAGGCTGCGGGGCACCAGGCGTCACCGCAGCCGAAGGAGCCGTGTCATGACCGTCGCCGAGCCCCTGCCCACCCACTCTCCCGTGCCGCCCCTGGCCGCCCGGGCGCGGGCCGTCGGCGGCTCCCCCGTACGGGACATCCTCGCCGTCACCGCCCGACCCGAGGTGATCAACTTCGCGGGCGGGCTCCCGGCACCGGAGCTGTTCGACGCCGAGGGCATCGCCGCCGCGTACGAGACGGTGCTCGCCGAAGCACCCGCGCGGGCGCTGCAGTACTCCACGACCGAGGGCGAACCCTCGCTACGGGATGCGCTCGCCGCCCGGACCACCGCGCGCGGCCTGCCGACCGGCCCCGACGAGCTGCTCGTCACCACCGGCTCCCAGCAGGCCCTCTCGCTCCTGGCCACCGCGCTGCTCGAACCCGGGGACACCGTCCTCGTCGAGAGCCCCTGCTATCTGGCCGCGCTCCAGGCCTTCGGCCTCGCCGGGGCGCGCATCGTGGCCGTGCCCGGCGACGAGCACGGCATCGACCCCGGGGCGCTGGAGGAACTCGTCGTGCGCGAGCGGCCCAAGCTGCTCTACACCGTGCCCACCTTCCAGAACCCCACCGGCCGGACACTGCCCGCCGAGCGGCGCGCCGCCGTGGCCTCGGTCGCCGCCCGGCGCGGACTGTGGATCGTCGAGGACGACCCGTACGGGGAACTGCGCTACGACGGTGAACGCGTGCCGTGGATCGCCGCCCACCCGGGCGCCGAGGACCGGACGGTGCTGCTCGGCAGCTTCTCCAAGGTCATGGCGCCCGGGCTGCGTCTGGGCTGGCTGCGGGCGCCCGGCGAGCTGCGGCGCGCCTGTGCCGTCGCCAAGCAGGCCGCCGATCTGCACACCCCGACCGTCAACCAGCTCGCCGCGGCCCGCTACCTCGCCGACAACGACCTGGACGCCCATGTCGCCCGCGTCGCCGGCGTGTACCGCGACCGCCGCGACGCGATGCTCTCCGGGCTCGCCGGGGCGCTGCCCGAGGGGTCGGCCTGGCACCGGCCCGAGGGCGGCATGTTCCTCTGGGCGCGCCTGCCGGAGCCGTACGACACCACGGCCCTGCTGCCGCAGGTGGTCCGGCAGAACGTGGCCTACGTCCCCGGCGCCCCCTTCTACGCGGGCACGCCCGACCGGACCACCCTGCGGCTGTGCTTCGTGACGCAGACGCCGCAGGAGATCGGGGAAGGACTGCGCAGGCTGGGGGAGGGGCTCAGTCCCACCAGAAGTGCCACGTCCGCCGGTTGAGGACCTGGTGCTCGGCGTAGGCGCGGAGGGTCGGGTCCGCGCCCTGGTGGATGTTGTCGGGGCAGAACGCGAGGTGCTCGGCGGCGACGGCTCGCGCGGCGGCCGGGGTGGTGGGCGGGGCGGCCACGGACACCAGCAGGTGATCGAAGCCGAGGGCTACGACACGTATGCCGAAGCGGTCCTCCCAGGAGCGGAGCACCGCGCTGAGCCGGGCCGTGTCGCCCTCGTGGTTCACCGGGCCCGTCCAGCCGATCGCCGTCGGGATGTCCGCGCTGCGGCGGGCCGGAACGAGGGCGAGGCGGGGGTCCTTGAGGGGGCCGCCGTCGCCGAGCAGGGCGTCCACGGTGCCGGCGGCCACGCTGTCCGGGTCCTGGGCCCCGGGGGCGGCATCGGCCGGGCCGGGCCAGGCTTCGCCCTGCGCGGCGTGCTCTTCCCAGTGCTCCGCCAGGACCTCCTCGGCGTCGTGGTCCCCGGGGTAGGACACCTCGCCCGGCATCAACTCCCAGCGGTCCGGGCCGCCGTGGCCGTCGCCCGTCTCCAGGACGACCGGCAGGAGTCCCGCACGACGGGCCGGCTCCAGCGCCGTCCAGCCGCCCGGGACGGCCCGTTCGCCGGCGCACCACAGCAACGGCTCGTGCCAGGGGCCCTCGTCGGTGGTGTCGAGGAGCGTCCCGGCGGGGAGCCGGAGGCCGAGCGAGCCGCCGCTCGGGTCCGCCGCCAGCTTCGGCAGGAGGTTGGGAAGAGTCGCCATGGTGGTGACTGTAGAGCCGCGCACTGACAATCCGACCCGGCCGACGACCGCCGTAGCGGACAGCAACTGACCTATTTCCTCCCTACGGTCGGGACATGACCACTTCCTCAGAGAAGACGGACCTGCTCGCCGCGTTCGCGGAGCAGCGCGCGCTGTTGCTGATCACCGTGCGCGGACTCACCGACGCGCAGGCCGGGCGGCGTACGACGGTGAGTGAGCTGACGCTCGGCGGCATCGTGAAGCACCTCACCACGGGAGAGGAGATGTGGACCCGGATCATGTCCGAGCGCGACGGTGAACTGCCCGACGGCATGCTCGACACGGCGCAGTACCGCATGGCCGAGGGCGACACGCTCCCCGCGCTGCTGGAGCGCTACGCGTCGGCCGCCCGGGCCACCGAGGAGGCGGTGTCCGCGCTGCCGGACCTGGACGTCAGCGTGCCGCTGCCGAAGACGCCCTGGTCCCCGCCGGAGCCCGAGTTCCGGTCCGCGCGCCGGATCCTGCTGCACCTGATCAGGGAGACCGCCCAGCACGCCGGACACGCGGACCTGGTCCGGGAGACCCTGGACGGCGCGAACACCACGGCGCAGCGCTGACGCCCGAGGGCGGCACCCCCTGTGGGAGTGCCGCCCTCGGCGCGGTCGCGGGAGAACCAGGCGTCAGAGCCGCTCGGGCGTCCGGATGCCCAGCAGGGCCATGCCCCGGTGGAGTGTGCGGGCCGTGACGTCGCAGAGGAACAGGCGGTTCTCGATCTGCTCCTGCGTCTCGGCCTTCAGGACCGGGCACTTGTCGTAGAACGTCGTGTACAGCGACGCCAGCTGGTACAGGTACGCCGCCAGCTTGTGCGGGGCGTACTCCGTCGCCGCCTCCGCCACCGTCGCCGCGAACGAGTCCGCGTGCAGGCCCAGCGCGCGCTCCGCCTCGTGCAGCTCCAGCTCAGGGTGCGCGGCCGGGCGGGAGGCGCCGGCCTTGCGCAGGATCGACTGGATACGGGCGTAGGCGTACTGGAGGTAGACGGAGGTGTCGCCGTTGAGCGAGACCATCTGGTCCAGGTCGAACTTGTAGTCGCGGTTGGCCGACGTCGACAGGTCGGCGTACTTCACCGCGCCGACGCCCACCTGGGTGCCGCGCTCGGCGATCTCCTCCTCGGAGAGGTCCTGGGCCTTCTCGCGGACGACCGCCGAGGCGCGGTCGATCGCCTCGTCGAGGAGGTCGACCAGGCGGACCGTCTCGCCCTCACGGGTCTTGAAGGGCTTGCCGTCCTTGCCGAGGACCGTGCCGAAGGCCAGCTGGTGGGCCTTCACGTCGTCGCCCAGCCAGCCCGCCTTGCGGGCCGTCTCGAAGACCATCTTGAAGTGGAGCGACTGACGGGCGTCCACCACGTAGATGATGCTGTTCGCCTTGAGGTTGAAGACGCGGTCGCGGATCGCGGAGAGGTCCGTCGCCGCGTAGCCGTAGCCGCCGTCGGACTTCTGCACGATCAGCGGGACCGGGTTGCCGTCCGGGCCCTTGATGTCGTCGAAGAAGACGCACAGGGCGCCCTCGGAGCGGACCGCGACGCCCGACTCCTCCAGGAGGCGGCAGGTCTCGGCGAGCATGTCGTTGTACCCCGACTCGCCGACGATGTCCTCGTCGCGGATCTCCATGTCCAGCTTCTCGAAGACGGAGAAGAAGTAGATCTTCGACTCGTCGACGAACTTCTGCCACGTGGCGAGGGTCTTCGGGTCGCCCGCCTGGAGGTCCACCACCCGGCGCCGGGCACGGGTCTTGAACTCCTCGTCGGCGTCGAACAGCTTGCGGGCGGCCTTGTAGAGGCGGTCGAGGTTCGACATCGCCTCTTCGCCGGACGTCTCGTCGGCCTTGTGGTCCAGCTCGTGCGGGTGCTCCTCCAGGTACTGGATGAGCATGCCGAACTGGGTGCCCCAGTCGCCGATGTGGTGACGCCGGACCACGTTCTCGCCGGTGAACTCCAGCAGCTGCACCACCGCGTCGCCGATCACCGCGGAGCGCAGGTGGCCGACGTGCATCTCCTTGGCCACGTTCGGCTGGGCGTAGTCGATGACCGTGGTGCCCGGCTGCTCGGCGTGCGGCACGCCGAGGCGGCCGGTGTCGTCCGCGTAGCGCGCGGCGAGGTTCTGGGTGATCGCGCGGTCGGTGAGGGTGATGTTGAGGAAGCCGGGGCCGGAGACCTCGACGTCCTTGATCAGCTCACCCGACTCGACCCCGGAGACGACCTGCGTGGCCAGCTCGCGCGGGTTGGCCTTCTCCTTCTTGGCGAGGGCCAGGATCCCGTTGGCCTGGAAGTCGGCCCGGTCGCTTCGTCGCAGCAGCGGGTCCGCGGAGCCGGCCTGCGGCAGGGCCGCCGACAGGGCCGCCGCGAGGCGCTGGTGGACGGAGTCGCTGAGGGACGTGACCGAGGCCATAGGTAAGGGTGCCGTTCTCCTCGAGGGAATCGATAGACACGGCCAGTATCCCATGGGGGTAAAGCCGTTTTTCCGGGCGCGAGGTGGTCTGGGACAATGGGGCGGTCAGCCGTGCGACCGTACCGGCTGCCCGATGCAGAAAGAAGGACGTGCCGATCGTGGCTCAGAGCACCGAGACCACCGACTGGGTCTCCCGTTTCGCGGATGAGGTCATCGAGGAGTCGGAGCGCCGGGCCCCGGGCAAACCCGTCGTCGTCGCGTCCGGCCTGTCACCCTCGGGCCCCATCCACCTCGGCAACCTGCGCGAGGTCATGACCCCGCACCTCGTCGCCGACGAGATCCGCCGCCGGGGCCACCAGGTGCGGCACCTGATCTCCTGGGACGACTACGACCGGTACCGCAAGGTGCCCAAGGGCATCGCCGGGGTCGACGAGGAAAGCTACAAGGAGCACATCGGCAAGCCGCTGACGTCCGTCCCGGCGCCGAAGGGCTCCTCGCACCCGAACTGGGCCGAGCACTTCAAGGCCGCGATGATCGAGTCGCTGGCCGAGCTGGGCGTGGAGTTCGACGGGATCAGCCAGACCGAGCAGTACACCACCGGTGTGTACCGCGAGCAGATCCTGCACGCCATCAAGCACCGCGGCGACATCGACGCGATCCTCGACCAGTACCGCACGAAGAAGGCACCGGCGAAGAAGCAGGGCCAGAAGCCGGTCGACGAGGCCGAGCTGGAGGCCGCCGAGGGCTCCGGCGCGGCCGGTGAGGACGACGGCAGCTCCGGCACCGTCGGGTACTTCCCGTACAAGCCGTACTGCGGCAACTGCGAGAAGGACCTCACCACCGTCACCTCCTACGACGACGACTCCACCGAGCTGACCTACGCCTGCACCGCGTGCGGCTTCTCGGAGACGGTCCGGCTGAACGAGTTCAACCGCGGGAAGCTGGTCTGGAAGGTCGACTGGCCGATGCGCTGGGCCTACGAGGGGGTCGTGTTCGAGCCGTCCGGCGTCGACCACTCCTCCCCGGGATCGTCGTTCCAGGTCGGGGGGCAGATCGTCGGGATCTTCGGCGGGAAGCAGCCGATCGGGCCGATGTACGCGTTCGTCGGCATCTCCGGCATGGCGAAGATGTCGTCCTCGAAGGGCGGTGTGCCCACCCCGGCCGACGCCCTGCAGATCATGGAGCCGCAGCTGCTGCGCTGGCTGTACGCGCGCCGCAGGCCCAACCAGTCCTTCAAGGTCGCCTTCGACCAGGAGATCCAGCGGCTCTACGACGAGTGGGACCGGCTGGACGCCAAGGTCGCCGACGGCAGCGCCCTGCCGGCCGACGTGGCCGCGCACGCGCGCGCCGTGGGCACGGCCGCCGGTGAGCTGCCCCGGACGCCCCGGCCGCTGCCGTACCGGACGCTGGCGTCCGTCGCCGACATCACCGCCGGGCACGCGGACCAGGCGCTGCGCATCCTCAGCGAGCTGGACCCCGACCAGCCGCTGACCTCGCTCGACGAGGCGCGCCCGCGCTACGACAAGGCCGAGGCCTGGATCAACACGCACGTCCCCGCCGACCAGCGGACGATCGTGAGGGACGAGCCGGACGCCGAGCTGCTGAAGTCGCTCGACGAGGCCTCCCAGCAGTCGCTGCGGCTGCTGCTCGACGGGCTGGCCGACCACTGGTCGCTCGACGGTCTGACGCACCTGGTGTACGGCGTGCCGAAGGTGCAGGCAGGGTTCTCCGCCGACGCCACGCCGAAGGAGCTGCCGCCGGAGATCAAGACCGCCCAGCGGTCGTTCTTCGCGCTGCTGTACCACCTGCTGGTGGGCCGGGACACCGGGCCGCGGCTGCCCACGCTGCTGCTGGCGGTGGGGCAGGACCGGGTGCGCGCGCTGCTCGGCCAGTAGTCGCCCGACAGGGAAGGGGCCCTCCGGCCGGAGGGCCCCTTCTCGTGTCAGGCCCCGGGCTTCTGGAACAGCAGCATCGTCGACGAGCCGAACGCCTCGGTGTCCGTGTGGGTGCTGCTCACCAGCCGGAAGCCGTGCCCGCTGATCTCCTCGGTGAGGGCGTCACCGGACCGCTCCGCGTAGGGGAGCACCTCCAGGCCGATGTTCTTCTCGCCGTCCTCGACGCGGATCCTGCGGGAGATGACCCGCCCCGGGACGAGGTCGGCGGAGATGCCGTCGTAGTCGGGGATGGAGAAGAAGCCCTTCCCCCACTCGCTCGCGCAGTGGTCCACGACGAAGTGCCCGCCCGGGCGGAGGATCTCGTGGACGCGGGAGATGTGGCGGGCCCGCTGCTCCTCGTCGACCAGCATGTGCAGGCAGCCCATGTTCATCGCGAGGTCGAAGCCGCCCTCCTCGAAGCCGCGCAGGTAGATGATGTCGCGCTCCATGAACCCGGAGGCGTCCAGGTTCGCGGCGGCGGCCCGCTCCCGGGCGCGGGACAGCGCCGAGTGCGACACGTCGACCGAGACGACGTCGTGGCCCTGCGACAGCAGGTAGAGGGAGTCGCGGCCCTCGCCGCAGCCCAGGTCGATGATCCGCCCGGCGAAGACGTCCGGGCGCTCGGCCATCATCTGGCGCAGGGAGGCGTTCGGCTCCGCCGACTCCCACAGCTCGGCGCCGTGCTCGTACACGGTCCGGTAGCGGTCCTCGTAGCCGTAGTAGTAGTCGTCGAGGGTGCCGACGATGCTGCGGACGTCGTCGCTGGTGGGGGAGAACTCCACCGGGGCGGCCGTGACGTCCGCGTCCGCGCCCAGCACCAGCAGCGCGGTGTCGTCCAGCAGCCCGATGGCCAGCAGGTACTGCGACTCCGTGCACTCGACGGCCTCGCCGACCCCGAAGGGCGCGCAACACTCCTTCAGGGCGTCCAGGGTCAGGGCCCCCGCCTTCTCGCACACGAAGACCGCCGCCCGGCCGTCGGTCACCTTGGCGGCGAAGCCGGACGGGCTGTCGAGCTGCCACACCGTGGTCCGGTCGGCGAGTTTGATCGTGCTCGGCGGCACGTCACCGGGCGCGGTCTCGTCGAGTATCGCTTGGTAAAGGCTCACTTCAGTACCCCCTGGGTGTGGCGTTCGGATGTGCGTAGCGCCGCCAGCCGGGCCGCGTACTCGTCGAGCACGGGGCTGCGGTGGCGGAAGATCCGGCCGGACTCGCGCAGGTGCTCGGCGAGTTCGTAGTTCCGGGAGCGGAGGGCCGCCTCGATCCCGGTGAGTTCGACGACGTCGCGCTGGGCGTTGCTGCCGCCCATCGCGAACGCCCGGTGGTAGGACCTGGCCAGCCGGTCGGCGGCGTCGGCGTAGTCGCCGGTGGTGAAGGAGCGGAAGCCGAGGAAGACGTCGACCATCTCCTCGGGCACCTCCTTGCCACGGGCCAGGACGGCTTCCAGGAGGGCGTCGGCGCGGCCGTACTCGCCGACCTGGCAGTAGGTGAGGTACGCGTGGAAGTCGTTGAAGAGGTACCAGCTCTCCTCCAGGTACTGCTCCCAGTCCTGGTAGAGCGAGCGCCAGTAGGCGGAGAGGTCGAGCTGCGGCCTGATCAGGGCGAGGCGCCAGAGCAGGGTGACGGCGTCCAGGTCCTCGGCCGAGCGCAGGGACGTCTTCCTGCGGATGCCGATGCGGTAACAGGCCAGCACTTCCTGGATGTTGTCCGCGTAGAGCTCGAACAGGGCGTAGTGCCACCAGACGTGGATGCGCATGGGGGTCGAGGCGTCCCGGCCGCGCATGTAGTCGCGGATGTAGCGGGCGCCCTCCTCGTGCCGGCCGGTCTCGTACAGGCAGTGCACCATCGCGTGCATCGCGTAGATGTCGTCGGCGTTCAGCGCGAGGGCGAGCCGGCAGCGTTCGATCGCCGCCTCGATCAGGCCGTTCTCCTCCAGCGCGAAGGCGTGCAGGCCGTGCAGATAGCCGATGACCGGGTCGTCGGGGGCGAAGGCCGACAGGGAGTCGGTCGTCGTGGCGAGCATGTGCGGGGCGTCGCCGAGGAAGAAGTCCAGCATGTGCACGGCGTAGATCGACACGGCGTCGCCGGGATACGTGTCGACGAGGGTCTGGAAGCCGTTGCGGGCGGCGACCAGGTCCCCGGTGGTCCAGAAGCCGAGGGCGGAGCGCATCGCCTCGGTCCGGGCGTCGGCGGGGCCGGTCTCCGCCGGCGCGGCGAGGATCGCGCCGGCCTCCTCGACCGCCGGGCGCTCCATGGAGCACAGCAGGTCCACGGCCAGGATCAGTTGAAGGGCCGCACCGGAGCGGCGACATCGGTCGTGGTCCAGTTTCATGGAGACGAGTTGGACGATCGCCCTCTCGACCCTTTCCATGTCCGGCGGGCTTTCCACGTGTTGCGGAACGCCTCGGGAATCGGTGAGCACGGTCATTCGGACACCTCCGCCGGTACGAGTCGGTTGTGCTGGGCCTTGCGAATGGCGTGGAACGAGAGAACGAGCAGCAGGGTCAGCGCGAACGGCGCCAGCCAGATCTGCGCGGAGAAGAATCTGCCGCCCGCGAGGACCACCGACAGCAAAAGGAGGGAGCAGGCGTTCGCGTTCGCCACGATCGCGCCCACCTGGCGTGGCGAGAAGTTCTCCGCGGCTTCCGCGCGCAGGAGTACACGCAGGGAACCGAAGGCACATCCGAGAGCGAACACGGCGACCAGCTGCGCCGCTCCGAATACCGGGACGACGGCCCAGATCACCATCGCCGCGGCCACCGCGGCGGCGGCTCCCGTCAGAACCCAGCGCACGTCCAGGGTTTTCGTCAGGCGGTGCAGGAAGGTTCCGGCAACGGCCATTCCGATGCCGAGCAGCATGTCCAGGACGCCGACGGTGAGCATGCTCCTGCCGTGGGCGAGGGCCTGCAGCGGCAGCATGAGGTTGAACGTCCCGAGGATGGGCCAGACCAGCAGGAAGGCCAGGAGGTAGAGCCCGTTGACGCCGCCCGCGCGCTGCGGCCCGGCCGTCTCGGGTTCCTCCTGCGCGCCGGTCGCGGTGCGGTGCGATCCGAGGCTCACGACCGCGACGACGGCGAACAGTCCGGCGCACACGACCAGCACCCACTCGGTCCGGATCAGGCGCGTGAACAGCGGGGCGAACAGCGGACCGACCATCAGGGCGACCTGGTTGACGGTCATGGTGAGCGAACTGTGCTTGCGCAAGGCCTCACCGCGCACTCCGGACGCCTCGTCGTTGAACCAGACCTCCCAGGTCGACTCCAGGTAGAAGAAGAAGATCCACAGGACGAAGTTCAGGGCGACGACCGCGTGCACCTGCGACCAGCAGGCGGCGATCGCGAGCAGCGTCAGACAGATCCCGGTGAGGCCCGCCGCGGTCATCCGCGCCCCGCCGGTGATCGGCGTGAAGCGAATCAGCGGCGGGACGAAGACGGCCGGGACGAAGGAGAGCGTGGTGGAGACGGCCAGCGCGTCGTAGCCGCCCCCCTGCGCGGACGCGATGTGCCAGTTCAGGAGCAGCAGCACCACTCCGTTGAAGAATCGGTAGAGACCGGAGTAGAGCGTGTACCGCGTCACGCCCCGGCCGCCTCACCCGTCACGAAGATCTGGCCGGACAGGTCCTTCGCCACCGTCACCGGCAGTGGCGTCTTCGCATCGAACAGCTCGTCCCATTCGAGCTCGACGAGGCCTTCCCGGGTGCTCCAGTTCTTGGCCGCGTGGGAGACATCGCCGGGCTTGGCGGCGATGTTGACGCTGCGCACCTCGGGCGGCAGCGGCTTCCCGTCGAGCACGTCCAGGATCCGGCCCGGCGCGGCCTTGAGGAACGCGATCGCCGAGGTCCTGACGGGCGTCGCGGCGGCGACGGTGTCCAGGAGGTCGAGGCCCAGGTAGGAACCGACGTGCAGCCGGTAGGGGTTGAGTTCGTAGGCCCGCTCGACCTGGTCCATGATCCCGTCGCCGCCCGGGCGGGCCGCCACCTCGATCACCCAGGGCGTCCCGTCCGCGCCGAACTTGATCTCCACATGGGCGAGACCCCGGTCGATGCCCAGCGCGACACACGCCCGGACGGCGAGGTCGGTCAGCGCCTCGTCGCCCGTGCGGTGACTCGGCACCAGGTGGGCGAGCTCGGCGAACCAGGGGCGCGGGGACAGGTACTTCTCCGTCACGGCGAGGACCCGCGCGCGCCCGGCACCGCAGAGCACCTCCACGGACACCTCGTCGTCGGAGTCGACGAACTGCTCGACCAGGTACTTGTCACCGAGGATCTTGAACGCCGCGCCGTACTGGGCGATGACGCCCTTGGACTCCGCGAGACCGGCCAGCGCCTCCTCGCGGGTGGTGGCCAGGACGACGCCGCCGCTGCCGCCGAAGTCGTACGGCTTGACGACGACGGGCAGGCCGAGGTCCTCGACCGCGTCGAGCAGTTCCTCCTCGGACTGCACCAGCCGGGACCGGGGGGTGCGCACACCGGCGGCCAGGAGGGCCTGCTTCATCGCGTGCTTGTTGCGGGCGTTGGTGACCGCGGTGGCGTCCAGGCCGCCCAGGCCCAGGGTGCGGTTCACGACGTTCGCCGAGTCCACCGTCCAGTCGTTGAGCGGCACGACGACCCGGGGGTGCCAGCCCCGGGCGGAGTGCCGGCGGATGGCCCGCAGCAGGGAGTCCGCGTCCTTGGGGTCGGCGGAGAGCATGGTGTCGAACGTGCGGTTCAGTCTGCGGACGGCGTCTTCCGACGCCGCCCAGACCGGTAGGCCGATGGCCTCTTTCGCGCCCGAGAAGGCTCTTTCCCGGAGATATTGGTCGGCTCCGAGCAGGAGTACATATTCTTTTGGCTGCATGGCTGCGCCCCCAACTTCCAGAATTCCCCCGCCATGCGACGTCGCTACGTGACATCGTCGCCCGGGAGTTGGGTGATAAAGTGAATCAATTCATCGCCGAGAGGGTCGCCGCAGGCTGCTTGCGGCGAACTCGTGTCATCTCTATCGGCGTGTCAGTGAACTGCCTGCATAGATCCCCCGCTTCCGCCGCAGGATCGTAGCCACGCGGCGCGGGGGCGCGCAAGGGATCGTTTTCGGAAATGGCCTGAACAGAGCCGTGTGCCGACCGGGGGCCCGGCGACGGAGCAAATGATTCCGAAATTTCCCCCCGGCTATGCGATGTGGTCCTCTTCCAGTTCCGCGTTGTGACGGTTCGTGAAGCGGTTGACCATGCGCTTGGCATCCTCCGGCGGGAGGCCGATGCCGAACTCTGCCTCCACGTTGTCGATGAGCTCGCGCGGCGTGGGGTAGCTGCCGTTGATCGACTGCTTGAAGACCTGGTAGAACGACTCCTCGTCCGGCTCCGGGAGGGGCGCGGAGCCGGGGGGCGGGGTGCCGCCGCCCTCGCCCAGTTCACGGGTGCGGCCCGGCCCCACCGGGATGGGGAAGCTGCCCGTGTCCTCCGGGGACGGGTCGAGCGGCTGGTCCTCCAGGTACTGCTCGGCTTGTTGCTGCTCCGCGAACCACTGGGCGTACTGCTCCGGGTCGTAGGCAGGGTCGTAGCCACCCTGGTACGCGACCTCGCGCGGGGTGTTGAACCACGGACTCTGGTCGGGTTCGGGCTCTGCTTCCAGGAACTCGGGAGCGGGGGCGCCGCCGAGCTCCGGGCGCTGCTCGCCGGGAGGCGCCGTCGCCCTGCGGGGGGCGGGAGGGGAGGAACCGGCAGGACCGCCTCCGTCCCGGGCGGGCGGGGTCGCCGCGTCCAGCGCCTGCTGGGGAGCCGGCGGGATCAGCGCCGGCTCGATACCCGCCGCCGCCAGCCCGGCCGGAGCCGTCTCGGCCAACGGCACCCCGTACCGCGCCAGCCGCAGCGGCATCAGGGACTCCACCGGAGCCTTCCTGCGCCACGACCGCCCGAACCGCGACCGCAGCCGCGCCTGGTAGACCAGCCGCTCCTGCTCCAGCTTGATGACCTGCTCGTAGGAGCGGAGCTCCCAGAGCTTCATACGGCGCCAGAGGAGGAACGTGGGGACGGGGGAGAGGAGCCAGCGGGTGAGGCGGACCCCCTCCATGTGCTTGTCGGCCGTGATGTCGGCGATACGGCCGATCGCGTGCCGGGCCGCCTCGACCGAGACCACGAACAGGATCGGGATCACCGCGTGCATGCCCACACCGAGCGGATCCGGCCACGCGGCCGCGCCGTTGAAGGCGATCGTCGCCGCGGTCAGCAGCCACGCCGTCTGGCGCAGCAGGGGGAACGGGATCCTGATCCAGGTGAGGAGCAGATCCAGGGCCAGCAGGACGCAGATGCCCGCGTCGATGCCGATCGGGAAGACGTAGGAGAAGTTCCCGAAGCCCTTCTTCAGGGCCAACTCGCGGACCGCCGCGTACGAACCGGCGAAGCCGATACCGGCGATGATCACAGCACCGGCCACGACCACGCCGATGAGAACGCGGTGCATCCGAGTCAGCTGCAGTGGCGCGGCCACCCGTACTCCCCTCCCCTTGCATGTTGTTGCGCGCAACAGGGTGGCACATGCGTGCGGAGAACGGGTGGCCGGTTCCCGTCGGAGATGCTCAGCTCTTCGACGCGGGCTTCTTCGACGGCGAGGCCGAGGCGTCCTTCGAGGGCTCGTCCGAGGCTTCCTTGGACGCGGACTTCGACGGCGACTTGGACGGCGACTTGGACGCGGACTTGGACGGGCTGCCGCCCGCCTTGCCGCCGCCCTTGCCGTTCGCCTCGGACACGGCGTCCACCGCCTCCTTGGCGGCCTTCTTCGCGTCCTTCAGCATGTCGGAGCCCTTCGGCGTCTTGTCGCCGGCCAGACCCGCGCCGTTGTAGTCGAGCGTGACCACGACGTTCTCGACGCGCGCCACGACCGTCTGCTGCTTGAAGGTGCCTTCCTTCTTCTTCAGGTCGTAGTGCACGGCCGTCGCCTGGTCGCCCGTACCGGTCACCGGCTCCGTCTTGACGCTCTTCGCGCCCTCGACGGCCTGGGCCTCCTGCACCTGCTTCTCGAAGTACTCCCCGGCCAGCTTGTCGGCCGGGCCGCGGGTGACATCCGACTCGAAGCGCAGCATCGACACGTTCAGCCAGCGGAACTGCGAGCCCTTCACGCCGTTGTTGTCGAGGCTGTTCCAGGAGCAGCTGCCCCGGGTCGAGATGTCGTCCGACTTGCCCTCCTTGCCGGACTTGCCCTTCGGGACGAGGTCCTCCAGCGTCTTCTTCGAGAACGCCTTGCACGGCTCCGGAAGCTTGCCGTACGCCGCCGCCTGCACGGTCGGTGACGGGCTCGCGGACGCCGAAGCGGCGGCATTCGCCGCCTTGTCCTTGCTGTCGCCGGAGCCGGAGTCCGAGGAGCAGCCGGCGGCGACCAGCATCACGGGGACGGCGGCCGCGCAGACAAGGACGCGGCCCCGGCCCTTCGCTCGCTGATCTCGCTCTTCACGCTGTGCTCGTCGCTGCATGGTTCCTTCACTCATGACGCTCGTGGTTCCCTGCGGTCGGAACGGGTCCGAGTGGTCACCGTACGCGGTGAGGCAACGGTTTGTTCTTCCTTCGGGTGCTTTGCGGGTACGCGTGAAGGGGCCGTGAAAGGGCCTCACTCGCTCAGCGAATCCGCCAGCTGCGAGGCCAGTTTCTGCGCCCTGTCCTGCATTTCCTTGCTGTCCGGGACGACGCCGACGGTCGCCGGCTGCTCCGCGTACTCGATGGTCACGATGACGTTGGACGTGCGGAACGCCACAGTCACCGTCCGCTGCTTGGCCGTCGAACCGGAGCTGCTGAGCCCGTCGTCGAGGAAGGCCTCGTCGCCGAGGTCCTCCAGCACCCGGGGCCGCAGTTCGGTCGGGGCGGCGGACACGGACGCCGAGGGCGAGGAGGAGCCGGACGGGGAGGGGGAGCCGCTCGGGGACGCGCTCGCACCGCCCGCCGGGGTGCTGCCGGTGGCCGTCTCGGTCGCGGTCGGCACGGGCAGGTGGGCCGAGGCCTCCCGCTCCGCGAAGAGCTGCTCGGCCTGGTTGTCGTCGCTGACGGCGTTGTCGTAGGAGACGACCCGCTCGAAGTCGATCAGCAGGTGGTCGGTGGCCTCCGGGGAGTCCACCTTCCAGCGGCAGCCGACCTTGCGGTCGGTGTCGAACGTGGTCGTGGGCTCGCCCTCGTAGGCCTTCTCGCGCTGCTCCTCGTCGCCGATCTTCGGAATGCCCGGGAGGAGTTCGTCGAGCGTGCTCTCGCCGACCTCGGCGCAGGGCTCGGGGAGCGTGCGGTAGCGGCCGGGCTCGGCGGCGGGCGATGCCGTGCCGGAGTCGCCCGGGTTGGAGCCGTCCGTCGTCCCGTCGTCGCCCGAACCGCCGGTGCAGCCGGCCAGAACCGCCGCGAGGAGCACGGCGATACCGGGTACGTACGCCTTCCGTTGCACGTGGTGGCCTCTCTCGACACGGATATTGGCTTGCCGCCCCAGGCCGGGCGATGAACACAATGTGTATCGCACGCACTGCCGTGAACGCCGGTCCGATTTCCCTTTCGTCGACCTTGGCTCCGGTATTTGCTGTTGAAGACTTCTGTTCGTTTACGGGGGATTGAGGGTGTTATGTCGTATGTAGAGATACCGGGTGCGAAGGTACCGATCCGGATGTGGACCGACCCGGCCACGGTCGAGGAGGGCGCGCTCCAGCAGCTGCGGAACGTGGCCACCCTGCCCTGGATCAAGGGCCTCGCCGTCATGCCCGACGTGCACTACGGCAAGGGCGCGACGGTCGGCTCGGTCATCGCGATGCGGGGTGCGGTGTGCCCGGCGGCGGTGGGCGTCGACATCGGCTGCGGAATGTCGGCGGTGAAGACGTCCCTGACGGCCAACGACCTGCCCGGCGATCTGTCCCGGCTGCGGTCGCGGATCGAGCAGGTGATTCCGGTGGGGCGGGGGATGCATGACGACCCGGTGGATCCGGGGCGGTTCCATGGAATGGCCACCGCCGGGTGGGACGACTTCTGGTCGCGGTTCGGCGGGGTCGCGGAAGCAGTCAAGTTCCGTCAGGAACGTGCCACCAAGCAGATGGGAACGCTCGGCGGAGGAAACCATTTTGTCGAGGTGTGCACGGATACCACCGGATCTGTCTGGCTGATGCTGCACTCCGGTTCCCGGAACATCGGCAAGGAACTGGCCGAGCACCACATCGGTGTGGCCCAGAAGCTCCCGCACAACCAGAACCTGGTCGACCGCGACCTCGCCGTGTTCGTCGCGGACACCCCGCAGATGGCGGCGTACCGCAACGACCTGTTCTGGGCGCAGGAGTACGCGAAGCGCAACCGCTCGATCATGATGGCGCTCCTCAAGGACGTGATCCGCAAGGAGTTCAAGAAGGCCAAGCCCACCTTCGAGCCGGAGATCAGCGCGCACCACAACTACGTGGCCGAGGAGCGCTACGACGGGATGGACCTGCTCGTGACCCGCAAGGGCGCGATCCGGGCCGGCTCCGGCGAGTACGGGATCATCCCCGGCTCCATGGGCACGGGTTCGTACATAGTGAAGGGCCTCGGCAACGCCAAGTCCTTCAACTCGGCCTCGCACGGCGCGGGCCGGCGCATGAGCCGCAACGCGGCCAAGCGCCGGTTCACCACGAAGGACCTGGAACAGCAGACCCAGGGCGTGGAGTGCCGCAAGGACTCCGGGGTCGTCGACGAGATTCCCGGCGCCTACAAGCCGATCGAGCAGGTCATCGACCAGCAGCGCGACCTCGTGGAGGTCGTGGCGCAGATCAAGCAGGTCGTGTGCGTGAAGGGCTGACCGGCTGCGTGAAGGGCTGACCGGCGCTACGCGTCCCGGTGCACCTTCGTGTTGGACGCCTGGGCGCGGGGGCGCAGGACCAGGAGGTCGACGTTGACGTGGGCGGGGCGGGTGACCGCCCACGTGATCGTGTCGGCGACGTCGTCGGCCGTGAGGGGCTCGGCGACGCCCTGGTAGACCTTGGCCGCCTTCTCCTCGTCGCCGCCGAAGCGGGTCAGGGCGAACTCGTCCGTCTTGACCATGCCGGGGGCGATCTCGATGACCCGGACCGGCTGTCCGACGATCTCCAGGCGCAGGGTCTCGGCGAGGACGTGGGAGCCGTGCTTGGCGGCGACGTAGCCGCCGCCGCCCTCGTAGGTGCCGTGGCCGGCGGTGGAGGAGACGACCACGACCGTGCCGTCGCCGCTCGCGATCAGCTTGGGCAGCAGGGCCTGGGTGAGGTTGAGGGTGCCGATGACGTTCGTCTCGTACATCTGCCGCCAGTCGGCCGGGTCGCCGGTGGCGACCGGGTCGGCGCCGAGCGCGCCGCCCGCGTTGTTGACCAGCACGCCGATCGTCTTGAACGCCGTGGCGAACTCGTCGACCGCGGCGCGGTCGGTGACGTCGAGGGGGTACGCCGTGGCCTGGTGGCCCGCTGCGGTGATCTCCTCGGCCAGGGCCTCGATGCGGTCCTTGCGGCGCGCGGTGAGGACGACGCGGTAGCCCGCCGCGGCGAGTTGCCGGGCCGTGGCGGCGCCGATCCCGCTGCTCGCACCCGTGACGACGGCGATACGGGAGGCTGCGGGCGGGGCGGCGGTGGCCATGGGGTGCTCCTCGGGTCCTCGGGCGTGGGCGGGCCCGGCGTCCGCGTCGGGCCCGTGGCCAGGATAGGCGGGGCCTTGGGCGGGAGAACGAGGACGGGTGATCCCCGGTGAGGGTGAGCTGCGCGGGCGCGACTCGATCGTCGAGTTCTGGCGGACGATGACCGGGGCGTTGCCCGGGGCGACGTTCGAGGTGCCGCACTCCTGCGAGGCCGGGGACACGGCCATCGACGAGGGGATCCACCGCGGGCGGAACACCGGGCCGCTGGAGCTGGCCAACGGCGAGACGCTGCCGCCGACGCAGAAGGAGGTCCGGATCCGCGGGGTGGACATCCACCAGCGCCGCCGCCGCGGCCAGCCGCACCGCCCGCCGCCTCCTCTCGCCACCGTGCGGGACGGGCGGATCGTCGACTACCGGCTGTACTTCGACGAAATGGATTTCCTCGGGCAGCTGGGCCTGCTGTCCGACGAGCCGTTCTGAGGCCCGGGGGTCCGGTCAGTTTCCCCGCGGGGCGTACATGATGACGGCCATGCCCGCGAGGCAGACCAGCGCGCCCGTGATGTCCCAGCGGTCCGGGCGGTAGCCGTCCGCGACCACGCCCCACAGGATCGAACCGGCGACGAAGATCCCGCCGTACGCGGCGAGGACGCGGCCGAAGTGGGCGTCGGGCTGGAAGGTCGCGACGAAGCCGTAGGCGCCGAGCGCGAGGACGCCGCCGGCCGCCCAGAGCCAGCCCTTGTTCTCGCGCACGCCCTGCCAGACGAGCCAGGCGCCGCCGATCTCGAGGAGCGCGGCGAGGACGAAGAGGGCGGCGGAGCGGAGCACGGACATGGCGGTCAGCTTCGCACGCCCGGCAGAGGTGAGCCCGGACGGGGCGCGGCCGGCGGAGCTGGTGCGGCTGGTGGACGAGGGAGTGCTGACGGCGCGGGTGGCCGGGACGTTCGCCCTGGGGGACGCCGCGAAGGCGCACGCCCGGCTGGACGGGGGCGGTGTGCGGGGGCGGCTGGTGATCGTGCCCTGAGAAGTACGGGCTCTCAGGGCTCGGCGCGTCCGGCCCGGGTCTCCGCCGCGTACGCGGTGGGCGGCACCCCCACCGTCGCCGTGAAGTCCCGTACGAGGTGGGCCTGGTCGGCGTAGCCGAGGTCGGCGGCGAGGGTGGCCCAGTCGATGTCGTCGCGGGTGCCGGCCTGTTCCAGGGCCTCGTGGATGCGGTAGCGGAGGATGACCCACTTGGGGCTCACCCCCACGCAGGTGGCGAACAGCCGTTGCAGGGCACGCACCGACAGGCCCTCGGCGCGGGCGAAGTCGCCGACGCGGCGCACGGTGCGGTCGGCGCGGATGTGCCGGACGAGATCGATCGCGAGGTCGGCCTGCGGGTCCGGGGCGTGGGGCAGGGAGAGCAGGAAGGCGTCCAGGGCGGCCACCCGGGCCTGGTCGCCGGCGGCGGTGACGACGGTGCGGGCGGTGTCGCCGGTGATCTGCGGGAACACCTCCCGGGCGGGCAGCGCGCGGCCCGTCCACCGGGAGACGGGTACCTCGGGGGTGTAGGGCCGGAAGCCGCCGGGGCGGAACTTCGCCCCGCAGACGCGGCCCCGTCCGGTCAGCTTCCTGGTGTACAGACCCAGGGCGACGCCGGTGACCTCGGCGTACGGCGGCCCTTCCGTCTCACCGGACTCGTCCCACTGGAAGGTGAGGTTGACGGCGGGGTGCGGGACGACGTGGGAGGCGTAGGGCGCGGGCAGGTCCCAGTCGATGAGCCAGTACCACTCGACGTACCGGCGCAGGGGCTCGGCGGGCTCGTGGCGGCGGAATCGGACGCGGTCGAGCAGCGCGGACGGGTCGACGATCCCGCGGGTGTCGTGGCGGGGTGCCTCCATGGCCGGATCGTACGTCGCGTTTCTTCAAGAGGGGCGGACCCCGGCCTGCCTAGGGTCGGGGTATGGACACGAACGCGGTGAGGACCCACGGCATCGGTGAGCTGCTGGCCCTGGCGAGGGAGCGGGCGGTGCCGGTGGTGCGGGGCATTCCGGACGCGGCGCTGGCCGCTCCCACGCCCTGCGCCGAGTACGACGTGCGGGCTCTGGTCGATCACCTCTTCCAGGTGATCGCGCAGTTCCAGCGGCTGGCCGCGAAGGAGGCGTCGGACTTCGGTGAGACGGCCGGTGTGGTCGCCGAGGATCCCGGATGGCGTGAGCGGTTCGCGCGGGAGGCGGACCGGCTGGTGGCGGCCTGGTCCGTGCCGGGTGCCGAGGAGGGCACGACCGGTGCGATGGACATGCCGGCCCGGCTGGTCGGCTCGATGGCGCTGCTCGATCTGACGGTGCACGTGTGGGACCTGGCGCGGGCGACGGGCCAGGACTTCCCGGGCGCCGACGAGGCGGTCGTGACGGAGCTGGCGGGCGCGGTGGACCAGCTGGCGCCGACGGCCCGGAAGATGGGCGTGTTCGGGGAGCCGGTTCCCGAGGGTGCGGGCGCGTCGGCGTTCGAGCGGCTGCTGGCGCGGACCGGCAGGGACCCCCGCTGGGAATAGCCCCACGTGGGCCGCCGTTCTCCAGGTATGGTTGAACCGTAAACAACCTGGAGGGTGAGCGACCATGCAGTTCGGGATCTTCAGCGTCGGCGACGTCACGCCCGACCCGACCACCGGCCGGACCCCGACCGAGCGCGAGCGGATCAAGGCCATGGTCGCCATCGCGCTGAAGGCCGAGGAGGTGGGGCTCGACGTCTTCGCGACCGGCGAGCACCACAACCCGCCCTTCGTGCCCTCGTCGCCGACCACGATGCTCGGCTACGTCGCGGCCCGCACCGAGCGGCTGATCCTCTCCACGGCCACGACCCTGATCACCACCAACGACCCGGTGAAGATCGCCGAGGACTTCGCGATGCTCCAGCACCTGGCCGACGGCCGGGTGGACCTGATGCTGGGCCGCGGGAACACCGGCCCGGTCTACCCCTGGTTCGGGCAGGACATCCGGCAGGGCATCAACCTCGCCGTCGAGAACTACGCCCTGCTCCACCGCCTGTGGCGCGAGGACGTCGTCGACTGGGAGGGGAAGTTCCGCACGCCCCTGCAGGGCTTCACGGCCACGCCCCGCCCGCTGGACGGCATACCGCCCTTCGTCTGGCACGGCTCCATCCGCTCCCCGGAGATCGCCGAGCAGGCCGCGTACTACGGCGACGGCTTCTTCCACAACAACATCTTCTGGCCGGCCGACCACACCAAGCGCATGGTCGAGCTGTACCGCACGCGCTACGCCCACTACGGCCACGGCACGCCCGAGCAGGCGATCGTCGGACTCGGCGGGCACGTCTTCATGCGGAAGAACTCCCAGGACGCGGTGCGCGAGTTCCGGCCCTACTTCGACGTCGCGCCGGTGTACGGCCACGGGCCGTCGCTGGAGGACTTCACGGAGCAGACGCCGCTGACCGTCGGCTCCCCGCAGCAGGTCGTCGAGAAGACGCTGGCCTTTCGCGAGTACGCCGGCGACTACCAGCGCCAGCTGTTCCTGATCGACCACGCCGGGCTGCCGCTGAAGACCGTGCTGGAGCAGATCGACCTGCTGGGCGAGGAGGTCGTGCCGGCGCTGCGCAAGGAGTTCGCCGTGGACCGCCCGGCGGACGTGCCGGACGCCCCGACGCACGCGTCCCGCCTCGCCCGCGACCCTCGGTGAGGAGACGGCAGGACCCGGCTCCCGGGTTGCCCGGCCCCCGGTGAGAGGGGAGTAAGAAGGACGCCCCGGCGCAGCGCATACGGCCTGGGGGGCCGGGCGGCTTGGCACACTGGACGCGTGCCCCACACCGTGCTGCTCGCCGAAGACGACCGCGCCATCCGCAACGCCCTGGAGCGTGCCCTGACCCTGGAGGGCTACCAGGTCATGGCGGTCGCCGACGGGGTCGAGGCGCTCGCGCAGGCCCACCGCAACCGCCCGGACGTGCTCCTCCTGGACGTGATGATGCCCGGCATCGACGGGCTCCAGGTGTGCCGGGTGCTGCGCGCCGAGGGCGACCGCACGCCGGTGCTGATGCTGACGGCCCTCGTCGAGACGGCCGACCGGATCGCCGGGCTGGACGCGGGCGCCGACGACTACGTGGTCAAGCCCTTCGACGTGGAGGAGGTCTTCGCCCGGCTGCGCGCCCTGCTGCGCCGCACCAGCCCGGTGGGCGCCGGCGGCGCACCCGCGGCCGAGGCTCCCAAGGCGCTCCCGGAGCGGTTCATCGAGGCGGCCGGCATCCGCATGGACCCGCAGGCGCGCCGGGCCTGGCGCGGCGCGCGCGAGCTGGAACTGACCCGCACCGAGTTCGAGCTGCTGGAACTGCTGGTGCGCAACGCGGGCATCGTCCTCGACCACTCCACGATCTACGACCGCATCTGGGGCTACGACTTCGGGCCCGGCTCGAAGAACCTCGCCGTCTACGTCGGCTACCTGCGCCGCAAGCTCGACGAGCCGGACGCGCCGCAGCTGATCCACACGGTGCGCGGCGTGGGTTACGTGCTGCGGGAGGACTGAGTGGGGCGCCTGCGCCGCCTGCTGGCCGGGCGGCGGCCGAAGCTGGTCTCGCTGCGCACCACGTTCGCCGTGTCGTTCGCGGCGGTGACGGCGGCCGTGACGATCCTGGTCGGCATCCTGTCCTACAGCGCGGCCGCCCGGCTGGTGCGGGTGGACCAGCAGACGGTCTTCGACGAGGTCGTGCAGGACCTGCGCGACGAGGTGCGGCAGAACCACATGACGCCCGGCGACTTCTCGTCCGCCGCGCCCGGCCACGACCTCGTACGGCCCGCCCGCACCGACGTGCAGGTGCTCGGCCCGGACGGGCACGTCGTCGACGCGGGCAGTCCGGGGCTGCCGGTCACCGGCACCGACGCGCGGATCGCCGCCGAGGAGCCGTCCGGGCAGGTGGCCGAGCACAAGGACGTCGACGTGGGCAGCGACGTCTACCGCGTCGCCACCGTCTCCCTCGGCGGCGGGCGGGGTGCGGTGCAGGTCGCGCAGGAGTTCAGCGACGTCGAGGACCTGCTGCGGGCGCTCCAGCAGCGGACGCTGCTGCTGATGGCCGCCGTGGTGGTGGGCGCGGGCTTGTTCGGCTGGTGGCTGGCCCGGCGGATCACCCGCCGCCTGGTCGTGCTGACCGACGCCGCCGAGGACGTCGCCCGCACCCGCCGGCTGGGCATCCAGGTGCCGGTGGCCGGTCATGACGAGGTGGGCCGGCTCGGCCGGGCCTTCGACCGCATGCTGGGCCGCCTCGCGCAGTCCGAGGAGGACCAGCGCCGTCTGGTCCAGGACGCGGGCCACGAGCTGCGCACGCCGCTGACCTCGCTGCGTACCAACATCTCCCTGCTGCGCCGGATCGACGAACTCCCGCCGACGGCCCGCGAGGAACTGGTCGCCGACCTGGGCCAGGAGGCCCGGGAGCTGACCGACCTGGTCAACGAGCTGGTGGATCTCGCGGCCGGGCAGTCCGACACCGAGCCGCCGCGCCGGGTGGACCTCGCCGACATCGCCGAGGAGGTGGCGGGGGTGGCCCGGCGCCGCAGCGGCCGGGAGATCCGGCTGCGCGCGAGTGGCGACACCACGACCGACGGACGGCCCGGGATGCTGACCCGGGCGCTGTCCAACCTCGTGGAGAACGCGGTGAAGTTCGACCAGGGCGGCAGGGCACCCGTCGAGATCGTCGTCTCGGGGCCCGCCCGGCCCGGCCGGATCCGGGTCGAGGTCCTCGACCGGGGGCCGGGCATCGCCGAGCGCGACCTCACCCGGGTCTTCGACCGCTTCTACCGCGCCGCCGACGCCCGCTCCCTGCCGGGCTCGGGCCTCGGCCTGTCCATCGTCCGCGAGGTGGCCCTCGCCCACGGGGGAGCGCCCTTCGCGTTCCGGCGGGAGGGCGGCGGCACGGTCACCGGCTTCACGGTGGGCGGCGGCCTCGACTGACGCGGCGGGCCTCCCGTCCGTGCCGCTAGTCCGCGATGCCGCCGTACGCGAGGACCTCGTGCACCGTCGCCCGCACCAGGTACTCACCCGGCACGGAGTTGCGCTCGCCGTACCGGCCGGCCAGGTCCTCGCCCATGTAGCGCGCGCCGATGCGGGTCGCCCAGTGGCGCAGCTCCTCGGGGTCCTGGGTGAGCTGCGCCGTGCAGTCGAGCATCACGTAGCTGTACGGCGGCTCCTGGTCGTCCACGCACAGCGCGAACCGAGGGGAGCGCAGCAGCGCCCTGGCCTTGAGGGAGGCGTGCCAGGTGGTGAACACGATCTGCGGTGCGCCGTCGGGGGTGTCGTCCAGGAGGAACCACACCGGGGTGACGTGGGGCCGTCCGTCCTTGCGATGCGTCGCCAGCTTCCCCGTGCGGGTGCCGGTGAGGACGAACGACCTCCACTGCCCTTCGGACATCGGCCTCACGCGGCGACCGTCTCCGCCGCCGGCATCGCCACAGCCGATACCCGGAACCCGCCGGCCGTCTCCTTCAGCGCGGCCTCCACCTCCCCGCTCGCGCGCCCGCGGAAGCGGAACCGGCCGCCGACGTGCTCGTAGTAGGCGTCCGCGAGCGGCAGGACCTCGCCCACGTCGAGCAGGGCCTCGGCGTAGGGGCCGGGGGTGCGGCCGGTCATCGGCGTGACCTCGGTGATGCGGCAGGGGCGCGCGGCCGGGGCCGGGATCAGGAGGTAGCCGCCGAACTCGCGGTCCGGCTTCGGCGCGCCGGGCGGCAGGGGGCGGCCCAGCTGGAACCGGAAGGCCGCGTGCATCAGGTCGTAGTCGTGCACCTCGCGCCACACGAAGGCGATCTCGGCGCCGCCGACCCGCGCCCCGACCTCCAGGAAGCTGACGTGCGGCCGGCCCGCGACGGTGTCGACGAACACCTCCAGGTGGAAGACGGTCGCCTGCCCGGTCAGGGCCTTCAGGGCCTCGACGGCGTAGGCGCCGATCGCCGCGAGGACCCCCTCGTCGTCCTCCTCGACCGAGCCGAGGAAGCTGCCCGTGCGGAAGCCCAGGCAGGTGTTGACGTACCGGGACGCGGTCCAGTGCAGCAGCTCGGAGCCGGTGAAGACGCCGTCGACGTGGTAGATCCGGCCCGCCTGGAAGCGCTGCACGAGCAGCGGTTCGCCGGTGAAGTCCAGCCGGGGTACGTCCTCGGGGCCGTCGAGCCGTACGACGCCCTCGCTGCAACTGCCCCGGGTGGGCTTCACCACCAGCGGCCAGCCGTGCGTCCGGCCGAAGTCCACGACGGTGCGGGCGTCGGGTGCGAGGGCGAAGTCCGGTACGTCGAGACCGGCTTCGGCGACGGCGGTGGCCATCAGGAACTTGTCGCGGAACGGCTCCAGGAACTCCGTGCGCGGGCCCGGGCAGTCCCACTCCTCGCGCAGGGCCGCCGCGACCAGCAGGTCGTCCTCCTTGAGGGTGACGATGCCCTGGGGCGGTCCGTACCGGGCGGCGAGCAGCCGGGTGGCGGCGCGTACGGCCTCCAGGTCGTCGGTGCGCTCGACCAGGACGACGTCGACGGCGGCCTGAGGCACGGAGGGCAGGCCCACTTCGGTGGTGATGTACGAGACGTGGTGGGTGTCGTGGTCCACGTACGCGGCATAGCGGGCGTAGCTCTCGCGCCAGCGGTTGATGACCACGAGGTGCGGCTTCGGGGCGCGGGGCATGCTCACTCCTCCCCGGCCAGCTCGTACATGCCCTCGCCGTCGAGGTAGTGGATGGTGCCGATGTCGCGCATGACGACCTCCTCCATCTCGTGGAAGAGCCGCACGAAGCCGACGTAGGTCATGTCGTCGGTGGTGGGCACGATCTCGCCGCCGGCGGGGACGAACTGCGAGAAGTCGTAGAAGCTCTCCAGCTTCTTGATGTCCTCGATGTGGCGCAGCGCGGCGAGCCGGCCGGTGGTCGGGGAGACCAGGCCGACGGAGGCGAAGTGCTGCTTGATCGTGTAGTCCTGGGCGTGCCGGGCCTGGAAGCGCTCGGGCCGGACGTAGGCGTCGACGGCCCAGTCGAAGGGGGACTCGCCGGTGGCGTGACGGACGTAGTACGGCAGGTCGCCGCCGCAGATCCGGGCGCCCATCTCGATCAGCACCGGCCCCTCGGGGGTGAGCTTCAGCTCGATGTGGGCGGGGCCGTGCCGCACGCCGAGGGCGTCCAGGACGCTCAGCGCGTAGGGGACCAGCCGGTCCTGCACATCGCCGCGACGGGGCAGCAGGTAGACGGAGTTGGAGATGTCGTGCACGCCGTTCACCGAGATGCGGGTGGTGGCGATGATGTCGGTGACGTGGTGGCGGCCGTCCCGGCTGACGGTGTTGACCATGTACTCGCCGCCGTAGAGGTACTCCTGGGCGACGACGCCCTCGTTGCGCTGCGAGAACAGGTTGTCGGCGCCGGTGAGTTCGCGGAAGGCGGCGGCGCTGTCCTGCGGGGTGTCGCAGAACCGGATGCCGTCGTTGCCGGCGCTGGACAGGGGCTTCACGACGACGCGGCCGCCGTGCTCCGCGTGCCAGGCCTCCAGTTCGTCGGCGCTGGTGGCCAGCAGCTGGCGGGCGCCGCGCAGCCCGGCCGCCTTGATCGTCTCGATCATCGTGAACTTGTCGCGGCGGGCCTTGCTGAGGGCGGTGCCGTTGGTGGGCAGGCCCAGCGCCTCGCTGAGCCGGTCGGCGAACTCGACGCCGAACTCGTGCCCGGCCATGACGGCGACCGGCTCGTAGGCGCTCACCCGGCGCAGGGTGTCCTCGAAGTCCCCGTGGTGGACGATGTTGTCCGCGTAGAGGGACAGGTCGAGCGAGGAGGCGAAGGCCGCCGGCTGCTCGGGGGTGCTCTGCACGCGCACGCACTCATAGCCGGCGTCGCGGAACTCCGGCGGGTAGAACCGCGCCGTGCCGAAGGCGTCGACGAGGACGACGTGACCCTTGGTGCTCATCACTTCTCCTTGCTGCGTCAGGGGGTTGTGAGGTCGGGCGGGTGGCCGTGCGGCGGCTCAGGCCTTCGCTTCGGCCAGGGCGGCGCGGTCGGGCTCCGGTGTGCTGCTCCCGGTGGGGCGGCGGCCCAGCCAGAGGTGTCCCGTGAGGGCGAGGGCGGACAGGGCGGCACCGGCCAGGCCGATGACGACGAAGGCCCAGCGGGGGCCGGCCGAGTCCTGGACCGCTCCGGACAGGGCGGGTCCGACGCTGTTGCCGACGGTGAGGGCGGCGCTGTAGCAGCCCATGACGACGCCGCGGGAGCCTTCCGGGGCGAGGGCGCTGGCCGCGCTGCCGGTGGAGGCGAACGCGGGTGAGCACAGGGCCGCCGGGAGCACCATGGCGAGGCAGAGCAGCCGCCAGTCGCCGGTCGCGAAGCCGCCGACGACGGTGGTGAGCCCGACCAGGCCGGCGATGACGGCGAAGCCGGGCGGGCGCTTGATCGTGCCGTAGACGAGGGCGCCGATCAGCGAGCAGAACCCGCAGACGGTCAGCACCAGGCCGGAGAACTCCATCTGGCCCGCGTGGCGCAGTCCGCCGACGATGGCCGTCTCGTACCCGGCGGTGGCCAGGGTGGTGGCGGTGGTCGCCATGAGGACGGGCACCAGGGCGGGCGTGAACCACTGCCGGAACGTCGGCTTCGGTGGCTGGGTGCCGGTGGCGGCCGGGGATGTGGCCGCCTTCACCGCCGGGTCGAGCGCGGCGAGTCCGAGCCCCGCGAGGCTGATGATGACGCCGAGTCCGCGCATGGAGGCCGTGCTGGAGACGGCGGTGGCGACGGTGACGCCGAGGGCGGGGCCCACCATGTACGAGATGTTGGAGGTCATGGCGTCCAGGGCGAAGGCCGCGTTGCGGTCCTCGTCGGGGATCGCCACCGCCAGCCGCAGCCGCACCAGGGCGAAGCCGGGCAGGTTGAGCAGCCCGACCGCGAGCGCGCCGGCGATCAGCCCCTCGTAGGGCAGCAGCGGGCCCAGGCCCCAGAAAAGCACCTGGGCGGCGACCGAGGCCAGCAGCACCGGGCGGGCTCCGTGGCGGTCCATCATGCGGCCCTGGAGGGGCCCGCCGATGCCCACGCCGACCGTCCAGGCCGTGATGACCAGTCCGGCGGCGCCGAACCCGCGGTCCAGGCCGAGGACCACGGCGAGGTTCAGGACGACGGGGATCGCCACCACGGCGATCTTGGAGAACAGGCCCAGGAGCATCAGCGATCCGATGCCCTGGTGGGCCAGCACCTTGCGATACGTTTTCATGTTCATGTCACTGAACCGGTTCCGTCAGGTCGGGCACGGCGGCCCCCACGGCCCGCGCGATCTGCGCCAGGAGCGCCTCGGCGGTGAACCGGTGCCGCCGCCACAACGAGGCGAGCTTCGCGGGCAGTTCGGGCCGGTCCTCGAGTGCGCAGGTGAGGATGATGTTGGGGTGCCGCACACCGTCGATGGTGAGGGTCTGGGTGCGGACGACGTCCAGCTCGCGGCCGGCGTCGCGGACGAACTCCGGTGTCGGGTCGTGGATCGGGAACTGCAGGCACACCTGCCGGACGGGTGCCACGGCCGGCACCCCGGGCGCGGGCCAGCTGCCGTCCAGGATCGACAGCAGACAGTCGTAGGTGTTGAAGCCGGACGCGGCGATGCAGGGGGTGGTGGTGCCGGTGACCCGGGGGTTGATCTCCAGGATCTTGTAACGCCCGTCCTGGTAGATCATGTCGATCCCGATGGCGCCCTCCAGGTCCAGCGCGCGGCACAGCGCCTGGAGCTTCTCGGCGACGGGCGCGAACGCCTCGTCGTGCCCGGGGCGCGGAGCGGCGTAGCGCAGCCGGCCGAAGTTGAAGACCGGTCCGGCCTCGGCCGGGCCCTGCCACACCCGGGGCTGCACCACGTAGGAACCGCGGGCGCCCACGACCTCCACCGAGCAGATCTCCCCGGAGACGCACTGCTCCAGAATGAAATTGCCGTCGTGCGGCCGGGCCAGATGCTCCTGGAGTTCACTCTCGTCGGATATCGCCACCATGCCGACGCCCATGCAGTCCCACAACGGCTTGCTGATCAACGGATATCCGAGATCGGAAGCCTGCATCAGAATGGAGTCGACATAGGCGGGGATCCGCAGTCCGCGGCCGGCCAGCACATCGCTGTCGACGAGGATGCCGCCGGGTATGTCGAAGCCGTGGTCCCGCAGCAGGCCCTTCGTCTCCCACTTGTTGGAGCCGACGTGCACGGCCGCCAGGCTGTGGCCGACCATGGGGATGCCGACGGGCTCCAGGATCCGCTTCACCACCGCGTCACGCAGGGCGTTCTCATCCGCGATGGACAGCGACACCACGCCGTCGGCGGACCAGTCGATCACCTTCTTGGCGAGTTCCGCCGGCGAGATGTCGCCGGGCAGCTTCTCGGCCGTACCCGGAAAGTCGTCCGGCCCGCAATCGCCGTCCGTGTAAAAGAGTTTGGCTTCTATTCCCTCCCGTTCGAACCTCGACTCAAGACTTGTGAGATAAGGCTTGGTCTGCTGAATCTCGATGGATCGCAGGAAAGCGATTCGGCGCATTCTTCACCCTTTCGGGGGGCCATGGCCGCACAGCCATGCCGATTCGTGCAGCGCGATACGAGGATTCTGGCAGCGTTCCTGCGCCGAGCGGAGAGATAATCGGTGGCCCAAGGTGGCCTGACCGGAAGAGGAAGCCGACGATGGAGCGTTCGGGAACACAGCAGCGGGAACCGGAACCGACGCTCCGGCAGGGCTCGTTGCTGCTCTACGAGTGGACCCTGCGCCACGGCACGCTCCGTGACCCCGGCGAGGCCGCCCGGGAACTGGGGCTTGCCGAAGGGGAGTTGAGCATAGCCGCCGACGACCTGGCGCGCCTCGGTCTGCTCCAGCGGCTCGGCGACGACGAGGCGTGGACGCCGGTGGACCCGACCGTCGCGGAGGTGACCGCGCGGGCCCCGCTGGAGCGCGAGATACGCGAACGGCAGCGGGAGTTGACCCGGCTGCACACCCGGCTGAGGCCGCTTGCCGCGCTGTTCGCCGAGCACTCCCGCAGCGGGCGCAGAACCGACCGGCTCCGGCAGGTGGACAGCCCCGCCGAGGTGCGGCGGGAGCTGTCGGCGATGACCCGGCTGTGCATGGAGGAGATGGTCAGCATCCAGCCCGGCGGCGGCCGCAGCCCGAACACGCTGCACGGGATCGTCGCCGAGAGCGTCGGGATGCTGGAGCGGGGGGTGCGGGTGCGCACGCTCTACCAGCACACCGCGCGGGCGAGCCTCACGACCCAGACCTATGTGCGTGCCGTGTCGGCGGCGGGCGCGCAGATCCGCACCACCGCCGAGGTGTTCGACCGGGTCATCATCTTCGACCGGGAGACCGCGTTCGTTCCGCAGCCCCGCGTCGAGGGACGCCCGCCGGGCGCGTCGATCGTCACCGACCCGACCGTCGTGGGGTTCCTGTACCGGATGTTCGAGACGCTGTGGCGGTCCGGGCGGCCGTTCGACCTCGACGACGTGAACGGCGGACGGCTCACCGAGCAGGCCGAGACCGCCCAGGACCGGCTGGCCTCCGACGATCTGAAACTGGCCATCCTGCGGCTGATGGCGGCCGGCCTCAAGGACGACGTGATCGCCCGCCGCCTCGGCATGGCCCCCCGCACCCTGCGCCGTCACCTGCGGGACATCACCGACGAACTCGACGCCGAGAGCAGGTTCCAGGCCGGATACCGCGCCTGGCGCCTGGGACTGCCCCTGGAGGACGGGGCCGGCGACGGGGAGCCCGAGGACCGGGCGGTGGACGGGTAGGCCTGACCGGAAGTCGCCCCCGCCCGCGGAAATATTGCCCCGGCATTACGCTGCGCGATTGTCTGCACGCGGACAGATGGGAAAGAGTTACACTCTCGCGGGTTTGCGACTACCGACCTCACTCCGGGGGAGTTGGCGATGAGTCCAGCAAAGTCCGTGGTCCCGATACCCAGCACCAGAGCCCGCTCGACCTATGTCGAGTTGCTCCGCAAGGAATGGCTCGGGCAGTCGGGCGGCAGTGCCGAACCGGTCCGCCGGGAGGACTGCGACCTCGACGAGGGCACGCTCGGCGAGCTGTTGGCGATGGGCATGGTCAGTCAGGATCCGGCCGCACCCGAGCAGGTGTCCGTCGTCGACCCCGGCGTGGTGGAGGCCCGGCTCGGGGCCCTGCTGCGGTCCACGGCCCTGACCATGCTGGACGAGGCCCGCAGCCTGACCGACCTGTTGCAGCCCCTGATCGCCGAGTCGCGCAAGGGCCCGCGCCCGCAGGACGGCGAGCCCATCGTCCGTATCGAGGGCAAGGCCGCGATCAGCGCGATCGTCAACGAGTCGGTGCAGCAGGCCACCAAGGAGCTGTTCACCGCGCAGCCCGGCGGCGGGCGGCCCAAGGACACGTTGGAGAAGGTGCGGATGCAGACGGCCGAGCTGCTCGGCCGCGGTGTGGAGGTCCGCACGCTCTACCAGCACACGGCTTGGCACGACAGCCCGACCCGGCAGTACGTGGCCGACATGACCGCGCTCGGCGCCCAGGTGCGCACCATGGACGAGCTGTTCGACCGGCTGATCGTCATCGACCGCAGCGTGGCGTTCATCCCGGCCGACAACGAACGCGACCAGGCGGTGATCATCCGGGAGCCGGCCGTCGTACGGTTCCTCGTGGGCGTGTTCGAGCGCAACTGGCTGCGGGCGAAGCCGTTCGAGGGATCGCGCACGCCGAACGAGTCCAGCCACATCAGCGGGGTGCTGCGCGAGACCATCATCCGCTGCCTGATCAACGGCGACAGCGACACCGCGATCGCCAAGCGGATCGGGCTGAGCACCCGGGCCTACGCCACGCACCTGGCCAAGCTGAAGTCCGAGCTCAAGGCGGAGACCCGGTTCCAGCTCGGCTACCAGCTGGGCATGCTGGCGGCCCGTTCGGTCGCGGAACCGGGAGACATGGCCGGGCCGTGAGCCACCGGCACGGAAGAGGGCCGCGAGCGGAGGGATGCTCGCGGCCTTCGGCGTGTGAACAGGGCCGCGAGCGGGAGGATGCTCGCGGCCCTGCGGGGTGAGGCGTGTTGGGTCAGACCGCGGTGGGCTCGGCCGGCCGCTGGTCCTTCGGCCGGTTCCCTGCGATGGGCTCGGGCTGCGGTTCCGTCGTCCGGTTTCCGGGGGTCGGTTGCGCTTCCTGCGGCCGGTTCCCGGGGGCCGGCCGCGGTTCCTTCGGTCGGTTCCCTGCGACCGGCCGAGGCTCTTCCGGACGGTTCCCTGCGACCGGCCGAGGCTCTTCCGGTCGGTTCTCGGTGGCCGGCTGCGGCGTCGGCTCCGGTACCTCCGCGCCCCAGCGGCGGCCCGCGGCGAGCAGGTGGTACCCCAGCAGCGTCACCACCGTGCCCAGCGCGATGCCGCCGACGGAGAAGTCGCCCAGGGTGACGGTGACCCCGCCGATGCCGAGGACCGAACCGGCCGCGATGGGCACCAGGTTGACCGGGTCCGAGAAGTCCACCCGCGCCTTGATCCAGATCTTGGCGCCGAGCAGCCCGATCATCCCGTACAGCACCACCGTGATGCCGCCCAGCACCCCACCGGGCGTGGCCGCGACGAGCGCGCCGAACTTGGGGCAGAGCCCGAAGGCCAGTGCCGCGCCCGCGGCCGCCCAGTACGCGGCGGTGGAGTAGACCCGGGTCGCCGCCATCACACCGATGTTCTCCGCGTACGTCGTCGTGGGCGGGCCGCCGACCGCCGCCGAGACCGCGGTGGCCAGGCCGTCGCCGAGCACGGCACGGCCGAGCACCGGGTCGAGGTTCTCGCCGGTCATCTCGCCCACCGCCTTGACGTGCCCGGTGTTCTCCGCGATCAGCGCGATCACGCCCGGCAGCACGAGCAGCGCCGCGGAGACGCTGAAGGACGGGGAGTGCAGGGTGGGCAGCCCGAACCAGTCGGCGGAGGCGACCGAGTCCAGCTGCACGCGTGCGTGCGTGGTGACCTTGCCGTCCGGGCCGGGCGCGGTGATCGGGCCGGCCACCCGGTCCAGGGCCCAGGACAGGACGTAGCCGAAGACGAGTCCGACGAACACGGCGAGCCGGCTCCAGAAGCCGCTCAGCAGCACACCCGCCGCGATGACCACGCTCATGGTCGCGAGCGCCGTCCACTGGTCCTGCGGCCAGTAGATGTCCGCCACCACCGGAGCAAGGCTGAGGCCGATCAGCAGCACCACCGCACCGGCCACCACGGGCGGGAACGCCCGGTTGACCAGGCCCGGTCCCATGCGGTGGACGAGCAGGCCGACGACCGCGAGGACCAGGCCCGCGACCACGATCGCGCCGGTGACCTGGGCCGTGCTGCCGCCCGCCGCGCGGATCGCGGCGACCCCGCCGACGAACGACGCGCTGGTGCCCAGGTAGCTCGGCACCCGGCCCTGCACGACGAGCAGGAACAGCACGGTCGCCACGCCGGACATCATGATGGCGAGGTTCGGGTCGAGGCCCATCACCACGGGGAAGACGAACGTCGCGCCGAACATCGCCACCACGTGCTGGGCGCCCAGGCCCAGGGTGCGCGGCCAGGAGAGGCGTTCGTGCGGCAGCACGGCCGCTCCGGGACGGGGCGCCCGGCCGTCGCCGTGCAGCCGCCATCCCACGCCCAGCCTTCTTCGTGCCGGACCTTCCGTGTCCTTCATGGGATCTCTCCGGTTTTCGGTCATGCCGCACGACGACGGCCACGAACTGGTGTACGAATCAAAGGGAGTGGACCGCCGTCGACCGTGTGCCGGTGCGGGGTGGGCTCAGGCCTCCACGTCGCAGTCGACCAGTGTCATGACGGCCTCGGCCCGCCGGTCGGCCTCCGCCGGAGCGTCCGCCGTGACGATCACATGGCCCACCCGGGTGTGGGTCGCCGCGGCACCGCCGATCAGTTCGCCCGGGTCGACGTAGGAACGCGCGGCGGCCAGATGCGGGTTCAGCACGAGCCCCGTCAGGCCCCGGAAGGTGCCGTGCGCCGAGGTGTTGATGAAGCGCAGCGCGGCGGCGCCCCGGCGCACCGGCCGCGCCGTCGGCTCCTCGCCGAGCACGGCCTGGACGTACGCCTCGGCCAGGTCGATTCCGGTGGCGTGCTGGATCGCCTGCAGCACGGCCCCGTCGGGCGGGCCGGCGTCGATCTCGATGAGCACCGGGCCCTCCGGCGTCAGCTTGAGGTCGGTGTGCGCGATCCCGTCCCGCAGGCCGAGCGCCCGCAGACCCCGCAGCACGGTGCCGGCCGCCCGGGCCGCCGTCCGCTCGTCCAGGCCGTGCGGCACGGTGTACCCGGTCTCCTCGCGCTCCCGGCCCTCGGTCGTGTACTTCCGGGTCAGCACCGAGTGGGTGCAGTTCCCGGAGTGCAGCACGCTCACCATGCTGTACTCCGGGCCCTCCAGGTACTCCTGGGCGAGGGCCACCGTGTCGTAGGCGAGGCCGTACGTCGGATCCGAGGAGTGGTTCAGCGCCCGGCGGACGGCCGGCCGGAGCTCCCCGGGTCCGTCCATCACGCTCACGCCCACCGACCCGGTGTTCTCCACCGGTTTGACCACGACGGGGTAGTCAAGACCTGCCGCCGCCAGGCGCTGCTCGGCGGCCTCGAAGGAGACCAGGGCGACGGTGCGCGCACTGGGCACGCCGCCCCGCTGCAGCGCCTGCGCCATCTGCCACTTGTGACGACTGGCCGGAGCGAGGCTCTCGGAGTGCCCCGGCGCGCCCAGCCGGACGGCGAGGGCCGCGGCCAGCGGGGAGAACTGCGCCCCGCTGACCGCCACCGCCTCGATGCCCTGCCGGGCGCAGTAGTCGGCGAGTTGGTCGACGGCCTGGTCGGCGGAGCGGAAGTCCGTGAACACCACCCCGCCCAGCTCTCCGCGGATCTGCGGACGGCACCGCTCGTACAGGTCCCGGTGCGTGGCGGCGTGCACCCGCACGTCGAGGCGCCGCGCCGCCCGCACGATGCACTCGGCCGCCGTGTTCTCGACGCCGAGAAGCAGAGCTGCTCTGGCCACGTCATCTCACCTTGCTCTCGCCGGTACCACCGCCGGGCGGCGTGCGGGCTCCACCGTCAACCGCCGTACGCCCTGCTGAACTTCCCGGTGATGTAGTCGCCGGACCGTACCGACGCGTGCCTGGGCGGGTTGTCCGGCCCGGTACAGGTGGGGATGCACTCGATCAGCGCATCGTAGGACGGCTGGTGGAAGAACGGCACCGAATAACGTTCCCGGTCGGCCAGTTCGCGCGGCGGGTTCACGACCCGGTGGACCGTGCTCACCCAGCGGTTGTTGGTCCAGATCGCCATCAGGTCGCCGATGTTGACCACGAACGAGCCCTCGATGTACGGCACGTCGAGCCAGTCGCCGTTCTTGTCCAGGACCTGGAGGCCGCCGGGGCCGTCGTCCTGGTACAGGATCGTCAGGCTGCCCCAGTCGCTGTGGATGCCCTTGCGCAGCTGGCCCGGGGCCGGCGGCACGGTCTGACGCGGGTAGTAGTTCGCCGTCAGGTTCGTCATGTGCCGGTCGATCTTGTCCTCGAACCAGTCCTCGGGCAGGTCGAGGGCGAGCGCGAACAGCCGCATGATGTCGGCGGCCAGGACCTCCATGGCCCCGTAGTACGACCGGTAGGCCTCGGCGAAGCCGGGCAGCGCGGGCCAGTGGTTCGGGGTGGCCAGTGCCGGGTCGGCGTCGGCGGGGAGCCGGTCCTTGCCGTCCGGCTCACCGAGCCGGTTGATCGTGAAGGTCTCGGAGACGTCGGGCAGGCTGCGCTCGCGCTCCACCTCGGCGTCCGTGTTGGAGGCGGCGAGGCTCCCCTTGCGGCCGAAGCCGCGCATCAGCGGGTCCTCCGGGACCGCCAGCAGTTTCGCCTTCTCCTCGGCGGGCAGCGCGAAGAACTCGCGGGTGGCCCGGTACATCTCCCGTATGGCGTCCTGCGGCACCCCGTGACCGACGATCACGAGGAACCCGCTGGTGCGGCAGACCTCGTCGATCACGGCGCCGAGCCGGCGGTCCGCCGCGGCCGACGACCGTGCCGAACTCAGGTCGATCACCGGGACGTAGCCCTCGACCACGGTCACCTCGGCGGTCCGGCCGACCGCGCTCTCAGCATTCAGTAGCGACATCGCTCCTACTCTCGATTTCAGCCCTGGCGAGGGTGTTTCGGTCAGCCCCAGCGCGGCGGCGGGGGCTCCCAGTCCCGCACGAGGCGGAGGAACTCGGCGGCGTCCGCGACGGGCGCGAGGGTGCCGAGTTCCTCCTCGCGCAGGAAGCCGCTGAGGGACATGCGGCAGGTCATGCGCAGCAGCCGGTCCCAGTAGCCCTCGACGTTCAGCAGCGTGACGGGCTTCTGATGGGTGCCGAGCACCAGCCAGGCCCACACCTCGAGGATCTCCTCGGCGGTGCCCACCCCGCCCGGCAGCGCGATGAACGCGTCCGCGAGGTCGGCCATGAGCTGCTTGCGCTGGTGCATGGTGTCGACGACGTGCAGTTCGGTCAGACCCCGGTGGGCGACCTCGGCGTCGACGAGATGGGTCGGCATGACGCCGGTGACCCGGCCGCCGGCCGCCAGCGCGGAGTCGGCGACCACACCCATGAGGCCTGCCGCTCCGCCGCCGTAGACGATCTCGTGGCCCGCGGCGACCATCTCCTTGGCGAACACGGCCGCCGCTTCCCGGTAGACCGGCCGGTTGCCCAGGGCCGATCCCGCGTAGACGGTGATACGCATGGCAGGGACCCCCTCCGGGTCAGGGGCTGACCCGGCCGAACTTCTCGAACGCCTCGTGGGTCAGCGGCATCAGACGGGCGAACTGCTCCTCCATCTGCTCGGCCACGACCTCGATCTCGCGCTGCGGGTGCGAGACGTAGGCGGCGTCGGCGCGGTTGGTGCGCAGGCCCAGGAAGTGCATCAGGGAACGGGCGTTGCAGGTCGCGTAGACGGTGGAGTACGTCGCCACCGGCAGGACCACGCGGGCCAGTTCGCGGGCGATGCCGGCGTCGAGCATCCGCTGGTACTCGCGGAACGCGGCGCGGTAGGCCTCACTGGTGGCGGTGCTCACCAGGTCGTAGTCCTGCTCGTCGCCCGGCACGTACTGGTAGTGGCCCGGCTTGCCGATCTGCTTCAGGGCGCGCTCGCGGTCCGGTACGTAAAACACGCTCTTCAGGTCCTTGTAACGCGCGCTTTCCTCGTTGAAGGACCACATTCGGTGCCGCATCATGTGCCGGATCGTGAAAATCGGCGCGTGCACCAGGAAGGTCATGGAGTTGTGCTCGAAAGGGCTGCCGTGGCGGCTGCGCATGAGATATCGGATGAGGCCGCCTATGTAATCGTCGCCGCGTTCCTCGCGGTGCGCCTCCTCGCCGGCCGTGGACACGCGCGCCGCACGGACGACGCCGAGGTCGGACGCGGTGTGATCGACGAGCTCGACGGTGATCTCGCTGCGCAGTTCGATCTCGGGGGTGAAGACGGTGCTCTCGTCGGGGGCGGTCTCGATCGCCGGGCTGATCGTCATTGCGTTTCCCTCCGTTGACCTGGCTTGATGTCGGCTGGCTGAAGTGGTGCGGGTCAGTCCCAGCCGTGGTCGTCGGGCGTCTCGCCCGCGACGACCGTGGTGGCGGCGGGGGCGCCGGCCGGGCCGGCGACCGCGGGGACGGCGGCGGCGGCGAGGAAACCGGCGGCGGCGACGGCGGTCAGGGTGCGCAGACCACGGACGCGGGTGGCGGTCAGGTGAAGGGAGATCGTGCGGAGCATTTCGTTCCTCTTTCTCGTCCGGTGTTTTGAGCGGCTCCCCCGCTCGCAATGTCCATTCTTCGGCCGCGACTGCTCCGCAATAAGGTCACACTTGTGCAGTGCGTAGGTGGGAATCCACTGCAGGTACCTTCCGGCATATGCGAAGAGCCCCGTCGCCGGCGGCTGAAAACCGCTCCATGGCGACGGGGCAACGTCGTTGAATGCAACGCCTATCGGTCGAGTCCGCAGACCACCCTTCCGGGGCCGCCGGGGGCGGCGGCCTGCTCGCCGCGTTCCCGGTCGTGGATCTCGCGCACGGCCACGGTCGCCGTCACCACGGCGGCCCGGGCCGCGCCCAGCACGTCACGGGCGGAGGCCAGATCGCGCTCGGGCAGCCGCACCACGACGTCCGTGGCGCACTCGATGAGGTGCAGCGCGGCCCGGGCGAGCGAGTCGTCGCAGGGGTAGCTCTGCTCCACGGCACTGCGGGCGCCCTGCAGCAGGGCGGCCGCGCTGAGGGTCTGCTGGGACGTGTCCAACTCGGTTCGCATACGGGCCTTCCTCGAAGTCGTTCGTACGGGGGCTGGACGCAGAAGCAGAACGACTGTGCTGGCGCATACAGGGCGCCCGGAAGGGTCATAGGCGTGCAGTGCAGGGTTGTGCAGGGCGGCGGTGCGCGCGGTCAGCCGCCGACGGACTGGTTCGGTCTGTCGACGGTGGCGCAGTCGCCCTGGGAGAGGGGCACCGGAACCGGATACTCGACAGCACTGATGTGGCACCGGCTCGGTAGCGAGAGGGTGACCTCGATCGAGACGGACGAAGGCGTGGCCCGACGAGCCGGCCACGCGCCCTCACCGAATCCGGTCATACCCCCCAGCTGCTGGTGAGGGACGGCCGCGCCGGCCACCCCGACGGAGCCCCATACGACCGGCTGATCGCCACATGCGGCTTCCGCAGCATCCCGCCTGCTTGGCCTCGCTCCCACGGACAGCGGCTGGCAAGTCCGCCAGGGCGGCCCCCGCCGCCTGTGGGACGCGGTCGAATCGGCGGTGGCTACCTGGGAGGAGCACGGCTCACCGAACACCGCGGCGTTCGGCGTGACCGTCTCCCGCGACCAGCATGCCGTCTGGCTCGGGAACCCGAACGGCCCGCAGTGGCCGCTACCCTCCTGAGATAGCCGCCACCGACGTGAGGAACGCCAGGATGGACGACGAGCCGCTGCAGGACTGGGCGGAGCGCCGTGACACGAGGATCGGCCGACTTCGCGCCGTGCCTGTTGTGTTCGGCGACGGGCCCAGGGCATCGCATCTGAACCCGGATGCGCCCCGCGCCGTCGAGCGCTGGAACGGGCACACCTGGGAGCTGTACGGGTTCGCCGCCGGCCTGGCCGAGGCCCAAGCCATCCTGTACCCAGAGGCCAACGGGCCCTCACCTTCAGGGCCCGTGCCGAAGCCACTCGGCTCCGGCACCGGCAAGCACCGCAAACCCCAGGGACCCAGGCCGGACAGTGGCGGCCGGGCATGACGAGGGCGGGGTCAGAAACCCCGCCCGAAACCCCTGAAACCCCAGCTCAGGGCCACACCAAGCAATAAGGCTGATGCCCCGCCTCATGCAGCCGATGGCTGAAGTCTTGCCACTCGTGCAGCAGTTGGTACACGTTGAACGCGTCCCGGGGCCCGCCCCGGTCCGGGACCGTCGACCAGATGAAGGCCGCCGCGCCCACCGCTTCCTCGCCGATGCCGCGCAGGGGGTCGACGACCGTCATGGGGAGTTTGACCACGGCGTAGTCGGGGTGCAGGACGACCAGTTCAAGGGGTGGGACCTTGTGCAGGGGGACGCCCTCGATGCCCGTGAGGACCATGGCCGCCATGGTCTCCGGCTTGATCTTCGTGAACATGCCGTTCATGCCGAGCTCGTCGCCGCCGAGCTCCTCGGGGCGCATCGAGATCGGGACGCGGGCCGCGGTCGCGCCGTCGGGCGCACCGAAGTACTTGTACGTCACCCCCACCCGACCACCATTCCCGCTGTCCCCGGCCCGAAGATCGTCCACCTGGCGTTCAGTACGTCCGGCGGCCCGCTCCGGTTCACTCGGCCGATCCTGTGTCTGACGCGGTTCCTGAGCGTCCTCCGCCTCGCGCCGGTGCCTTCCCCGCCGGGCACGTCGAGGACCCAGGTCATCAGTCCCCTCGCCCAGTCCGCCACCGCGATGCATATCTCCACCCGACTGCTTTTCTAGGACGCGTCGCCCCCGCCGCGCAACCCGATCATCGTGTCAGTGACCTCCCCCACGGCCGCCCGCCGAAACGTGCGCTGAAACATCTGCCCGCAGGATCTCCGCAGCCTCCGACCACCCCGGGCCGTTCGAGCTGTGTGTATCAGGGACCAGTCTCGCAGACGACGGCGACCTGGGGGCCGGTTGTCCCACGCCCCGCCCGCGCACGCCCCTGGCCTACCCTGAACAGGTCACTGGCACCCGGAGCCCGACAGCGTCGGAGAAGGTCGGAGAAGTCGCAGGTCATGAGTGAACTGGCATATCCGTATGAAGCACCGGCCTCGCAGGCTCTGTTCGACCGCGCGGCGGCCGTCACGCCCGGCGGTGTGAACTCCCCGGTGCGGGCCTTCCGAGCCGTCGGCGGCACGCCGCGGTTCATGGTGTCCGGCACCGGTCCCTATCTGACGGACGCGGACGGCAGGGAGTACGTCGACCTCGTCTGCTCCTGGGGGCCCATGATCCTCGGGCACTCCCACCCCGAGGTCATCGCCGCCGTGCAGGACGCCGTCTCCCGCGGCACGTCCTTCGGCACGCCCGGTGAGGGCGAGGTCGCGCTCGCGGAGGAGATGGTCGCGCGGGTCGCGCCGCTCGAGCAGGTGCGGCTCGTCTCCAGCGGCACCGAGGCGACCATGTCCGCGATCCGGCTCGCCCGCGGCTTCACCCGGCGCACCAAGGTGATCAAGTTCGCCGGGTGCTACCACGGGCACGTCGACTCGCTGCTCGCCGCGGCCGGCAGCGGCGTCGCCACCTTCGCGCTGCCCGACACCCCGGGCGTCACCGGCGCGCAGGCCGGCGACACGATCGTCCTGCCGTACAACGACCTCGACGCCGTCCGCGAGGCCTTCCGGGCGCACCCCGGCGAGGTCGCGTGCGTGATCACCGAGGCCTCCCCGGGCAACATGGGCGTCGTCCCGCCCGCCGACGGGTTCAACCAGGGCCTGAAGGACATCTGCTCCGAGAACGGCGCGCTCTACGTCTCCGACGAGGTCATGACCGGCTTCCGGACCAGCCGCGCCGGCTGGTTCGGGGTCGACGGCGTCGTCCCCGACCTGATGACCTTCGGCAAGGTCATGGGCGGCGGCTTCCCCGCGGCGGCCTTCGGCGGACGGGCGGACGTGATGGCCCACCTCGCCCCGGCCGGGCCCGTCTACCAGGCCGGCACCCTCTCCGGTAACCCCGTCGCCACCGCCGCCGGGCTCGCCCAGCTGCGGCTCCTCGACGACGCCGCGTACGCCAAGGTCGACGCCGTCTCGAAGGAGATCCAGGGGCTCGTCACCGGGGCCCTGACCAAGGAGGGCGTCGCGCACCGGCTGCAGACCGCCTCCAACATGTTCTCGGTGTTCTTCACCGACCGGCCGGTGCGGAACTACGAGGACGCCAAGACGCAGGAGTCCTTCCGCTTCACCGCGTTCTTCCACTCGCTGCTCGCCGACGGCGTCTACCTGCCGCCGTCCTCCTTCGAGTCCTGGTTCGTGTCCACCGCGCACGACGAGCGGGCCGTGCAGCGGATCGCCGACGCCCTTCCGGCGGCGGCCCGGGCGGCTGCGGAGGCGACGGCATGAGCGACCAGCGGAACGACAGCGCCGAGGACATCACCGTCGTCCACGTCATGCGGCACGGCGAGGTCGCCAACCCGGACGGCATCCTCTACGGCCGCCTCCCCGGCTACCACCTCTCCGACCTGGGCCGGCGCATGGCCGACCGGGTCGCCGAGCACCTGTCCGGCCGCGATGTGACGCACGTCGTCGCCTCGCCGCTGGAGCGGGCGCAGGAGACGGCCGAGCCGATCGCCAAGGCGCACGGGCTGGACCTGGCGACCGACGAGCGGCTGATCGAGGCCGACAACATCTTCCAGGGCAAGACGTTCGGCGTCGGGGACGGGGCGCTGCGCAACCCCGGCAACTGGAAGCACCTGGTCAACCCGTTCCGGCCGTCCTGGGGCGAGCCGTACGTGGACCAGGTCGTCCGCATGATGAGCGCGCTGGGCGCGGCGAAGGACAAGGCCCGTGGGCACGAGGCGGTCGTGGTCAGCCACCAGCTGCCCATCTGGATCGTCCGGTCGTACGTCGAGCGCCGCCGCCTCTGGCACGACCCGCGCAAGCGCCAGTGCACGCTCGCCTCGCTGACGACCTTCACGTACCAGGGCGACCGGATCGTCTCCGTCGGCTACTCCGAGCCGGCCCGCGACCTCGTCCCGGCCCATCTCCTCGCCGGTGCCAAGCCGGTGAAGGGGCAGGCCAAGGCTTTCGGCGCGTAGCGCGTGGCCTGTGGGTCGGCTGCTGGGGCGGCCGACCCACAGGCAAGCGATGGCTGACGGCCGACGCTCGTCAGCTGTGCGGTCAGTACCGGGGGCCGACACTCCCAGCCGCCGATCGCGGACGCGTGCGCCTGGGCCGGGCCACGAACCGCTGCCGTGTTGTAAAGATCAAGACAGCAGGATCTCGCCGAAGATCGTCCCGGCCAACACCACGTAAACGATGCACGCAATGTAGTTCAGCACGGCCGTTGCTTTGGTCGAGCCGACAAGACGTGCGTGAAAAACTCCCGCGAGAACTCCGATGCATCCGTAAAGGATCACCTCCATCAGGACGTTGACCGCACCGAGCATCGCCATCTGCAATGCCGGGTTGTCCGCGCTTCCGATGAACTGCGGTAGCACCGCAAGGAAAAAGAGAATGATCTTCGGATTCGTGATGCTGACGAAGACGCCTCGCAGATACCCGCGTCCGGCCGTGACATCACTGTGCCCGCCGATCGCACGACGCGCATGACGCATCGTCGCGTATGCCAACCATAGAAGATATGCCGCACCTAAAATCCTGACCGTATCCAGTATTAATGGGTACGATCGGGCGATTTCTCCCATGCCGGCGACGACGGCGGCGGCGTAGACACTCATGCCGGTTCCGATGCCGAGGATGGCTTTCACCGCGGACCGGCGACCGCCTTCGAGGCCCACTGCGAGCATGTAGGCCATGTCGGGCCCGGGAGGGGCGAGGAAGAGCAGGATCACCGCCATGTAGCCCGGCAGCACCGTCGGATCGACCATTGTCAGCGACCTCCAGCCCTGGCATGGCGTACGCGCGCTCCGCAGTGCCGGTGGCCATCACTCCATGCTGGGTTGCCGCCGGCGGGGCAGGGGCATCCGATGCCGGCCTTGGAGGGTGTCATGAGATCTCCCAGTCGAGGCGGAACCATCTTAGGCGGTTCCAGCGTAGGCCCAGGAGTGAGGTGGAGCTCCCGCTCGTATCTTCCGAACGGCTCGGCGGCCGTGTCATCGACCTGGCCGTCGGCCCGCACGTCACGGAACGCCGGGCCATCGGTATGGCGGCGGTCGCCGTCGCGGACGCGTGCCCCGGCGGCCGGGGCGGCGGCGGGAAGCGCGTAAGCTCGTGGGTCCGTCGCCCCCTTCTGATCGCTTACGACTGCTTTGTTACGGAATCTGCGCACTTAAGTGGAACCTCCCCGTTCTTCACGTCCTCTGACTGGGTGACCAGCACGACGTACGAATCGGGGATGCCATGCGCGCTCTCTCCCGCAGGGGAATGCTCGGACTCGGCGCGGGAGCCGCCGCCGTCTCACTCGCCGGATGCGGCGGTCTCGCGGGCTCGGACGATTCCAGCCACGCCGACGGTTCCGGCGGCGACGCCGCACAGGGCGGATCGAAGCCGAAGCCCAAGCCCACCGCCCGCCCCATCGGTGACGGCTCCACCGCCCACACCGGCAAGCAGCCCCACCAGCCCGCGGCCCCCGAGCCGCTGGAGCCCGGTCAGACCCCGCCGCAGTTCGTCGTGTTCTCCTGGGACGGCGCCGGCGAGGTCGGCAACGGCCTCTTCCCGCGCTTCCTGGACCTCGCCAAGGAGCACGGCGCGAGCATGACCTTCTTCCTGTCCGGGCTGTACCTGCTGCCCGAGTCGAAGAAGCGCCTCTACAACCCCCCGAACAACCCCCGCGGCGCCTCCGACATCGGCTACCTCTCCGACGACCACGTCAAGGCGACCCTGAAGAACGTCCACCGCGCCTGGCTCGAAGGCCACGAGATCGGCACCCACTTCAACGGGCACTTCTGCGGCGAAGCCCACGGCTCGGTCAAGAACTGGACGCCCCGGCAGTGGCGCAGCGAGATCGACCAGGCCAAGGCCTTCGTGAAGGAGTGGCGCACCAACACCGGCTGGACGGACCTGCCGTCGCTGCCGTTCGACTACGACAAGGAACTCGTCGGCGGCCGTACGCCCTGCCTCCTCGGCCAGGACAACCTGCTGCCCACCGCCCGCGAGCTCGGCTGGCGCTACGACGCCTCCTCGCCCGGCGGCCTCCAGGTCTGGCCTGCCAAGCGCCAGGGCATATGGGACCTGCCCCTGCAGCAGATACCTTTCCCCGGCCGCGGCTTCGAGGTCCTGTCGATGGACTACAACATGCTGGCCAACCAGTCCCTCGCGACCACGAAGGCACCCGCCCACAACTACCCGGGCTGGCGGAGGCAGTCGGCGCAGGCGTACATCCAGGGATTCAAGCGGGCATACGAGACAAACAGGGCACCCTTCTTCATCGGCAACCACTTCGAGCAGTGGAACGGCGGTATCTACATGGACGCCGTCGAGGAGGCCTTCAAGCACATCGCGCGCGAGAAGGAGAAGGGCGCGGATGTGCGTCTCGTCTCCTTCCGGCAGTTCACCGACTGGCTGGACGCGCAGAAGCCCGAGGTGCTCGCCAAGCTCCGCACGCTCGGCGTCGGGCAGCAGCCGGCCGGTGGCTGGCGGGAGTTCACCGGCCGGACCTCCACACCCAGCCCGGACGCCTCGCGGAACGCCGCCTGAAATGCGGTTTTCCGCCCGCAAGGGGGGTGGGCGAGACCCCCAGAACGGGCATGCGAAACTTTTCACATGAGTGCCGCCAGCGCCCCCCAGCGTTCGAACCGCACGACCCGTGCCACCGAGCGCACCCGCCGTGTCCGCCGTAGCGCCGCCCTGACCGCCGGTCTCGCCGCGACCGCGCTGCTCGTCACCGCGTGCGGCTCCGGCGGCACCTCCGGCGGGGGCGGCAACACCAACTTCGTCACCGGCACCGACGGCGTCGCCACGGCCGCGCAGGGCAAGCGCGCCCCGGCCCCCGACCTGTCCGGCAAGACCATCGCCGGCAAGACGCTCGACGTCGCCGACTACAAGGGCAAGGTCGTCGTCCTCAACGTCTGGGGTTCCTGGTGCAACCCCTGCCGCGCCGAGGCCAAGTACTTCGCGAAGGTCTCCAAGGCGTACGCGGACAAGGGCGTGCAGTTCGTCGGCATCAACACCCGGGACACCTCCACCGGCGCGGCCCTCGCCTTCGAGAAGGACTGGGGCATCACCTACCCCAGCCTCTACGACCCCACCGGCAAGCTGCTGCTGCGCTTCAAGAAGGGCACGCTCAACCCGCAGGCGATCCCCTCCACGCTCATCCTCGACCGGGACGGCAAGATCGCGGCCCGCTCCTTGTCCGCGCTCAGCGAGGAACGGCTGCTGAAGATGCTCAAGCCGGTCGTCGCCGAGAAGTGAGCGGAGGAGTGACGTGAGCGCAGTCACCACGCTCGCCGAGGTCGCGGACCCCAACGGCACGGTGCTCAACGGCGCCCTGCTCGTGGCCCTGCCGATCGCGCTGCTCGGCGGCCTCGTCTCGTTCTTCTCGCCGTGCGTCCTGCCGCTGGTGCCCGGCTACCTCTCCTACGTCACCGGAGTCAGCGGCACCGACCTGGCCGAGGCCAGGCGGGGGCGGATGGTCGCCGGTGCCTCGCTGTTCGTCCTGGGCTTCACGGCGGTGTTCGTCTCCGGCGGGGCCCTCTTCGGGTACTTCGGCCAGACGCTCCAGGAGGAGCGGGGCGTGCTGACCAAGGTGCTGGGCGTCCTCATGATCCTCATGGGCGTCTTCTTCATGGGCCTGATGCCCTGGCTCACCCAGCGCGAGTTCCGTTTCCACAAGAAGCCGGCGACCGGCCTCGTGGGAGCCCCCGTGCTCGGCGCCCTCTTCGGTATCGGCTGGACGCCCTGCATCGGCCCGACGCTGTCCGCCGTGCAGACACTCGCCTGGCAGCAGGGCACCGCCGGTCGCGGGGCCATACTCACCTTCGCGTACTGTCTGGGCCTGGGCGTGCCCTTCGTGCTCGCCGCGGTCGCCTTCCGCAAGGCCCTCGGAGCCTTCGGCTGGATCAAGCGCCACTACGTCTGGGTGATGCGGGTCGGCGGCACCATGATGATCGTGACCGGTCTGCTGCTGCTGACCGGCGCGTGGGACCGCATCGTGCAGGAGATGCAGGTCTGGTCCGACGGCTTCACTGTGGGGATCTGATCGATGAGCAAGACCACCGCCTCCGACCCGGCCCCCTCCGCCGCCGAGGACCAGGAGCTGGGCGACGCCGGCTCCCAGCTGTCCACCGCCCCCAAGGAGGAAGCGCCCAACCTGCCCGCCCTGGGCGTCATCGGCTGGGCCCGCTGGTTCTGGCGGCAGCTGACCTCCATGCGGGTCGCCCTGCTGCTGCTCCTGCTGCTCTCCCTCGGCGCGATCCCCGGCTCGCTCATCCCGCAGTCCGGCCAGGACGAGACGAAGGTCGCCGACTTCCGCAAGGCGCACCCCGCCCTCTCGGACGTCTACGACAAGATCGGCATGTTCCACGTCTACAGCTCGGTGTGGTTCTCCGCGATCTACATCCTGCTGTTCGTCTCCCTCATCGGCTGCATCGTGCCCCGCACCTGGCAGTTCGTCGGCCAGCTGCGCGGTCTGCCGCCCGGCGCGCCCCGGCGGCTGAACCGGCTGCCCGCCCACACCACCTGGCGCACCACCGCCGAACCCGAGCAGGTCCACCAGGCCGCCCTGGCCCTGCTGAAGAAGCGCCGCTTCCGCACCCACCTCACCGGGAACGCCGTCGCCGCCGAGAAGGGCTACCTGCGCGAGGTCGGCAACCTCGCCTTCCACATCGCCCTCATCGTGATGCTGACCGCCTTCGCCTGGGGCCAGCTGTACAAGTCCGAGGGCAACAAGCTGGTCGTCGAGGGCGCCGGCTTCTCCAACACCCTCACCCAGTACGACGACTTCAAGTCCGGCAACCTCTTCACGTCGGACGACCTGGTGCCGTTCAGCTTCAACCTGAAGAAGTTCACCGGCACCTACGAGCGCACCGGCCCCAACAAGGGCACCCCGCGCGTCTACAAGGCCGACATCACCTACAGCTCGGGCGCCTACGGCAAGGACGAGAACGACACCGTCGAGGTGAACCACCCGCTGGAGATCGGCGACTCCAAGGTCTACCTCGTCAGCCACGGCTACGCCCCGGTCATCACCGTCCGCGACGCCAAGGGCAAGGTCGTCTTCGACGACGCCGTGCCGCTGCTGCCGCTGGACGCCAACGTCACCTCCTCCGGTGTCGTCAAGGTCCTCGACGGCTACCGCAACGCCCAGGGCAAGAAGGAACAGCTCGGCTTCAACGCGTTCTTCGTGCCGACCTTCGGCGGCCATGCCAGCGGCACGATGCTGTCGCAGTTCCCCGCGCTGGACAATCCGCTGCTCGCGCTGTCCGCCTACCACGGCGACCTGGGGGCCGACTCGGGCATCCCGCAGAGCGTGTACCAGATGGACCGCACCAACATGAAGGAGTTCAAGGACTCGAAGGGCAAGCTGTTCAAGAAGCTGCTGAAGCCCGGCGAGACCATGAAGCTCCCGAACGGCGCCGGTTCGGTCACCGTCGGCAAGGACGTCAAGGAGTGGGCCGGCTTCCAGGTCGTCCAGCAGCCCGGCAGCGGCTGGGCCCTCGCCGGTGCCCTCGCCGCGATCGGCGGCCTCGCCGCCTCCCTGTTCATCCAGCGCCGCCGCGTCTGGGTGCGCGCGGTCAAGGGCGCCGACGGCGTCACCGTCGTCGAGATGGCCGGCCTCGGCCGCAGCGAGTCCGCCAAGGTCCCCGAGGAACTGGGGCACCTCGCCGGCGACCTCTACGAGCAGGCGCCCGGCGCCCCCGACGACCCCGCAGATTCCCCCGACACCGACCAGGAGCCGGGTACCGAACCCCCCGTACCTGCCGAAGGGGCTGAGCAGTGACTCTCGCCGCCGCCACCAACGAAAACCTCGCGCAGATCAGCAACGTGCTGATCTACTCCGCGATGGCCGTCTACACCCTGGCCTTCTTCGCGTACATCGCCGAATGGCTCTTCGGCAGCCGCAGCAAGGTCGCCCGGACCGCCGCCGCGCTCACCACCAAGGCGGACGCCGCGAAGGCGGCCCCGGCCGTCACCGTGAACCAGGCCGGCGGCACCGCCGTGCTGGAGCGGCCGAAGGTCACCGTGCGGGCCGCGGCCGGTCAGCGCGACGTGCCGGACGGTCCCGGGGCGCACGGCGGGGACGAGCAGGGCGACCTGTACGGCCGGATCGCCATCTCCCTCACGGTGCTCGCCTTCCTGATCGAGTTCGGCGGTGTCCTCACCCGCGCCCTGTCGGTGGAGCGGGCGCCGTGGGGCAACATGTACGAGTTCAACATCACGTTCTCCACGGTCGCGGTCGGCGTGTACCTCGGGCTGCTGGCCCTGAAGAAGAACGTGCGCTGGCTCGGCCTGTTCCTGATCACCTCGGTCCTGCTCGACCTGGGCCTGGCGGTCACGGTCCTCTACACCGCCAGCGACCAGCTGGTCCCGGCACTGCACTCGTACTGGCTGTACATCCACGTCTCGACGGCGATCTTCTGCGGCGCGGTCTTCTACGTGGGCGCGGTCGCCACGATCCTGTACCTGTTCAAGGACTCCTACGAGAGCAAGCTCGCGAGCGGCGGCACGCCCGGCACCTTCGCGACCTCCGTCCTGGAGCGGCTGCCCTCCTCCGCCTCCCTCGACAAGTTCTCCTACCGCGTCAACGCGGCCGTCTTCCCCCTGTGGACGTTCACGATCATCGCGGGCGCCATCTGGGCCGGCGACGCCTGGGGCCGCTACTGGGGCTGGGACCCGAAGGAGACCTGGTCCTTCATCACCTGGGTCGCCTACGCCTGCTACCTGCACGCCCGCGCCACCGCCGGCTGGAAGGGCCGCAAGGCCGCCTACCTGGCCCTCATCGCCTTCGGCTGCTGGCTGTTCAACTACTACGGCGTGAACATCTTCGTCTCCGGCAAGCACTCCTACGCGGGCGTCTGAGCCCTCCTCCCGTACACCGGCGGCACCGTCGGTGTACGGGAGTCGCGCGGCGTGTACAGCCGAACGGCATCCCGTCTGATGCGCCGTCTGTACGGACACGTTTACGACGACAAGTCCTGCGGGTCGGTAGATTCAGCCATCCGGGGTATGTAACTGTCGGCGAGCGGTTGAATACGCGATGCTGTGTAGGTCACGCAGCACGCCACAACCGTCTGGGGGGTAGACGATGAGTGTGACGATCGACGAGCGGGCGATGACGGACCACGAGGACGACATCGTGATCGTCGTGTCCGACGCCGACTACCGGGACGCCGCGCAGCGAGCCCTCGACGAGCTCGGACTCACCTACGCCGAGCTCGAAGAGCAGGCGAAGGAGGGGAACTTCACCTCGTCGCAGGCACATGCTCTGTGGGTGTCCATCGGCGGCACGGTTGACCTCTGACCTGTCGAAACAGGCCTACAAGTTCGCCAGGGAGTTACAGGAGACCCTCAACGGGACCGTGTGCCAGCATGTGCGGATCACCGCCGTGCTGCGTCCACGTTCCGCAGTCGGTCCTGTCTTCACTCTCGGGCATGGCCTGTCCGCCGCCAATCCCACCCAGCCGACAGCGTTCCCGCTCCGCGTCGATCAGAAGAAGCCGCGGTCCTGGATGAACCTCTCGTTCCAGGTCCGTCTGGACGACGAAGCGGACTTCTTGACGGTCCATTCGTCCTACTGTGGCATCTTCACCGATGAGGCTCTGGAGACCTGTCTGCTCCACTGGGACTACGAACGCGAGAAGGACAAGTACACCAGCGCGCACGTCCAGGTGTATGGCACGTCGCCCGCACTGGAGGCGCTCAACCGGAACAACGATCACAAGCGCTCCCTGGACAAGCTCCACATCCCGGTAGGGGGAAGACGCTTCCGGCCCTGCATCGAGGACGTCATCGAGTTCCTGATCACCGAACGACTGGCCGATGGTCGTGAAGGCTGGGAGAAGCGCGTCGAGGAGGGGCGCAATCGCTATCGACGCGGCCAGTTGCTGGCGGCGATGAGGCGCAATCCCGATGTGGTCGAGGAGTACCTCGAGAGCCGCGGCGAGTAGCCGCTCGAAGAGCCGCGACGCCCTGCCCGGCGTGTCCGGGCAGGGCGTCACCGTGCCGGCTGCCCCGGCGGGGTGCCCTTCTCGATCGGTCTTCGTCCCCTCGCAGGCTGTGCCGTCCCGGCGCCCCGCGCCGATCGGACGTGACATCGGGAGTGTGACGGGCCTCACCGAGAATGGGTGACAGGACGTTGTCGTGGAAGGCTGCGACCGTCGGCGGTATGACGATCACGGACGAGGACTGTCTCGCTGAGACCCTGGCCTTCAACAAGCAGTTCGAGGCCGCTGCCGCGGACCGACCGGTGCGCGAAGGGGCGCCGGACGCGGCCCTGCTGGCCGCCCTGCGGCGTAACCGGCTCGGCGGCGACTCGCCACCGGTAAGACTGCCGCACGGCCAGGACCGCGTCGTCGAGGGCGGGGTGAAGGTACGGGTGTTCGTGCCGGACCAGGTCGACGGCGTGTACCTGCACATCCACGGAGGCGGCTGGGTGTTCGGTTCCGCGGACGGGCAGGACGAGAGGCTGTGGCTGCTCGCCGAACGGGCGCGGCTGGCCGTGGTGAGTGTGGACTACCGTCTCGCTCCGGAAGACCCGTTCCCCGCCGGGCCCGACGACTGTGAAGCGGCCGCCCGGTGGTTGGTGAAGCACGCTGCGGCCGAGTTCGGTACCCAACGCCTGCTGATCGGCGGTGAATCGGCGGGCGCCCACCTGAGCGTCGTGACGCTGCTGCGCCTTCGCGACCGGCACGGCATCACCGGCGCATTCCGGGCGGCTCACCTGCTCTTCGGCCCGTACGACCTGTCGATGACGCCGAGCCAGCGGTCGTTCGGCTCCAGGCGGCTGCTGAGCAACACCGACACGCTGCGGCGGACCTACGAGCTGTTCACACCCGGCATGGGGGCGGAAGAGCGCCGTGACCCCGAGGCCTCACCGCTTTTCGCCGACCTCGCCGGCTTGCCGCCGGCCCGGATCGTCGTCGGCACCGAGGATCCGCTGCGGGACGACTCGCTGTTCCTGGCCGCACGGTGGCAGGCGGCAGGCGCACCTGTGAAGCTCGGTGTCGTCGCGGGTGCCATGCATGGCTTCTCGCTGTTCCCGCTGACCATCACCGAGCGGGAACTGCGGCGCGAGCGGGACTTCCTGTCCGGCGCGGGAAGGTAGCGTCGGGAGCGTGAACCGCACGGCTCGGCTCTATGCGCTGGTGGAGGAGTTGCGCGCGGCGGCGCCCAGGCCACTGACGGTCGCTGTGCTCGCCGCGCGGTTCGAAGTGAGTACGCGGACGGTGCAGCGCGACCTCCAGGCGCTGATGCAGACCGGCGTCCCGGTACGCACCACCCCCGGGCGCGGCGGGGGCTGGTCGATCGACCCGGCGATGACCCTTCCTCCGATGCACTTCACCGCCGACGAGGCCGCGGCGCTGGCCGTGGCGCTCGCCACGACGGGCGCCTCCACCCCGTACGCCGGCGCGGCCCGCACAGCAGCCCAGAAGATCGCGGCGTCGATGACCGGCCCCGCCTCGGCGGCGGCACGGGAACTCGCCGCACGGATCGTCACGCTGCCCTCGCCGACCGACTCCGCAGTCCGCGCCGCGGTGGAACAGGCCCTCTCCTCCCACACCGTCCTGCGCCTGTCCTACATCGACGCGGCAGGAGGCGAGAGCGAGCGGGTGGTGGAACCGGCCGGACTGCTCACCGCCGACGGCCGGTGGTACCTCATCGCCTGGTGCCGCATGAGACAGGCGGGCCGGGGCTTCCGGCTGGACCGCATCACGGCGGCGGCTTCAACCACCGAGCGGGCTCAGCCCTACGACCTGGCCGAACTGCTGCGCGGCTCGGCCGCAGCCGACGCCGTACCGCCCAGCACGGTGGCTCCACTCACACCCCCGCCTCCACCGGCCGGGAGGCACCGCGCCGGTGCACCGTTCCGGTCACGGCACTAGGCACGGCGGACCGTGCCGGTCACGATGTCCCGCAGGCGTTCGACGTACAGCCGCAGGTTCTTGTGGGCCACGTCCGTGTCGGGGTAGCGGGCCGCGAACCACAGGCCCTCGTGGAGCCGGGTGACCCAGGCGCAGACCTGGTCGCCGTAGGACACCCGGATCAGGCCGTAGGCGTTGCGCTCGGTCCAGGCGGTGGACTCGGGGATGCCGCGGGCGTCGGCGAACGACACGATGGAGTACATGTCGGGGGACGTCGGCCGGAAGTCGGCGCCGAGCAGCCGCAGCACCCGGGCCAGCGGCATGCGGGCCAGCGGCCGGGTGGTGTGCAGCGCGGCCCGGACCGTCCTCAGCATGTCGGTGAAGTCGGACGTCTCGGTGACGGGCACCTCGATCGGCGCGCCGCCGACGTACCACCCCACCGAGTCCGAGTACGCGGACTTCGCCCGGGTGTGGAAGGGCACCACCGTCCGGTAGACGGGCTCGCCGCCGATCTCGTGGACGATCAGGGCCGTGGCCGCCAGCAGCCCGACCAGGGAACCGCCGAAGGGGCGGCAGTACGCCTCGAAGGCGGCAGCCGCGTCGGCGTCGACGAGCATCTCGCGCATGAGCTTCTGGGTCGGCAGCGCGCCGTCCGCCTCCAGGCCGAGGTCCACGGGGAAGCTCGGCAGCCGCCCGTCGCAGCGCCGGATGAACTCCCGCCAGCGGGCGACGATCTCGTGGTCGGCGTCGATCCGGTCGGCGTTCGCCCGCTCGGCCTCGCAGAAGTCGACGTAGCTGGAGACGGGCGGCTGCTCCGGGGCGCTGCCGGTGAGGTGAGCGGCGTACAGCTCCTGGATCTCCGCGGGGATGCGGTAGATGGAGAACGCGTCGACGTTGCTGTGGTCGAAGGCCATGTACACGCTGGTGCTGTCGTCCCGGACGACGGCCGTGTAGATGATGTTCGGCCAGCGCAGGGCGTCGGCGGTGGTGTCGAAGCGGTCCTGGAGGTGCTGGGCCAGGGCCGCCGGGTCGGTGAACTCCCCGGCGTCCTCGCGGTGCAGGGAGACCGACGCCGGGTCGAGGGTGAAGCGGCGGATCGAGTCGCCCGGGCCGCCCGCCCAGCGGAAGCCGCTGCGCAGCGTCTCGTGCCGCAGCGTCCAGGCGCGCAGCGCCTCACCGAGGGCGCCCAGGTCGGCCCGGCCCGGGAGGTCGAAGGCGGCGCCGATCCAGGTCGGCACGAACAGCCCGTCCTCGCGCACCGACCGCGCCGTCCGCAGATGTGACTCCTGGATGTAGGCGGGGGGCCTGGAGTCCTCCGGCAGGGCCTTCGCCGTCGCGACGGTCGCCGGACTGAGCGTCCATTCGACGAGTCGTCCAGGCCGGACCTCGCAGCGCTGGATGTCGGTCATTCGCACGGGGCGTCTCCGTTCGCAGGTGGGACAGACCCGATCAAGGGAATGCCGAGCCGGCCACCGGCCACACCGCGTGTCGCCACATTTCAGGAGAACGGATGGCATCTCGAACGGCGATACGGGGCCCGCCTGATGTGCTCAGTTGACGCCGATGTCCTCGTTCCAGAGGGCGGGATGTTCCGCGATGAAGTCGCGCATCAGCCGGGTGCACTCCGCGTCGTCCAACAGCACGATCTCCACACCGTGTTCGGCGAGCCAGTCGTGGCCGCCGTGGAAGGTGACCGCCTCGCCGATCACCACCCGGGAGATGCCGAACTGCCGCACCAGGCCGGAGCAGTACCAGCAGGGCGACAGGGTCGTCACCATCGTCGTGCCCCGGTAGGTGCGTTGCCGCCCGGCCGCGCGGAAGGCCGCCGTCTCCGCGTGCAGGGACGGATCGCCGTCCTGGACGCGGCGGTTGTGGCCGCGGCCCAGCAGGGTGCCGTCGGCGCCGTACAGCGCGGCACCGATCGGGATGCCGCCCTCGGCGAGCCCGGAACGGGCCTCCTCGACGGCGGTCGTGAGCCATCTGCGTGCCTGTGCCCGGTCCGTGACCTCATCCATGATCCTGGTCTGCCCTTTCGTGACCTGGCCCGATCTTCGCCGCGTCGAGGTAGGCGTGCAGGGCCCCCGCGCCCTCGATCATGACCCTGGTGCGGGCCGTCAGTGCCTCGCCGCGCGCTGCGACGGCCGCCCGCAGCGCCGCACTGCTGCCCTCCCGCCGCAGCCCCTCCAGCACCGGCCTGATCTGGTCGAACAGGTAGTGGCTGCGGCGCAGGGTGTGCACGAGCCGGGCATCGCGCACATCGGCCGGCTCGTAGACCCGGTAGCCCGTCGCGCGCTCCCGGCCCGGAGTGAGCAGTCCGGCGCCCTCCCACACCCGCAGTGCGGACGTCCGTACGCCCAGGAGTACCGCCACCTCGCCGATGCGCAGGCCGCCCGACCGGGGCAGCGGGGCGGGCGGTTCGGCCGCGAGCAGTTCCAGGGCCTCGCTCGCCGCCCGCAGCGACACCCGCTCCTCGTGCAGGGCGGCGTGTGCGGCGTCGAGCAGCGCGAGCGCGCCGGGGACGTCCCCCTCGTGCACGGCCCGCATGATCGTCGTCGCGGTCACCGGCCCGTACCCCCGCATCAGCGTCCGGTACGCCAGCAGCGCGCCGCGGTGCGTCTCCCCGAAGACGCGGTAGCCGGACGCGGTCCGCGCGGCGGGCGGGAGCACACCGGCGTCCTCGTAGTTGCGGATCTGCTGCGTCGAGACACCGGCCGACCGGGCCAGGTCGACGGGGCGGAGGCGGCGATCGTTCGTCATCGATTTGAAGGTTACGGCAGGAAGCAGGCAGCGTATACCGCACGGCATCCCTCTCAAGTCTCAAGACCGCACTTCAATGGAAGACTTGAAGGAATGGACGACTTCATCCGCGTCACCGGTGCCCGGCTCCACAACCTCAGGAACGTCTCCCTCTCCCTGCCGAAGAACAAGCTGGTCGTCCTGACCGGCCTGTCCGGCTCCGGCAAGTCCACCCTCGCCTTCGACACCCTCCACCGGGAGGGCCAGCGGCAGTACCTGGAGTCGCTGGGCATGGTCACCGGCTTCGTCAGCAAGCCCGCCGTCGACTCGATCACCGGCCTGTCCCCGTCGATCAGCGTCGACCAGCACCACACCAACCGCAGCCCCCGCTCCACGGTCGGCACGGTCACCGAGGTCTTCACCTACCTGCGGCTGCTGTGGTCGCGCATCGGGGTCCGGCCCTGCCCCGGCTGCGGCAAGGACATCCCGCCGTCCTACGCCGACGACGCCGAGGCCGACGAGGACGCCGAAGCCGGGCAGCGGCCCTGCCCGCACTGCTCCACCTCCGTGCCCGAACTGGTCATGGGCTCCTTCTCCTTCAACAAGCCCGCCGGAGCCTGCCCGGCCTGCACCGGCCTGGGCGAGGTGATCCGGCCCGACGTACGGCGCCTGGTCGACGACGGCAAGTCCGTCGCGCAGGGGGCGGTGCACGGCTGGAACGCCAAGTTCACCGACTGGAGCCTCCCCGTGCTGCGGGCCGCCGCCGGCCACTACGGCTTCGCCTTCGACGTGGACACACCGCTCGGCGAACTCGGTGACAGGCAGCGGGACCTGCTGCTCCACGGCGTCGAGAGCCACGAGTTCCGGCGGCACTTCCCCGAGACCGAGCCTCCGGCGACCGTGGCGGCGGGCCGCTTCGAAGGGGTCGCGACGGCCCTGCTGCGCCGCTACAACGACCGCGCCGACGACCCCGAGTACCGCGAACGGGCCGAGCGGCAGGGCCTGGTGAAGCAGCCCTGCGGGGAGTGCGACGGGACCCGGCTGGGCGCTGCCGCCCGGGCGGTGACCGTGCACGGCCTCACCGTCGTCGAGGCCACCCGGCTTCCGCTGACCGACCTGGCCGACTGGCTGGGCGGCCTGCGCGAACGCTCTGCCGAGGACGAGTGGCCGCTCGTTGAGCCCGTCGTCGCCGACCTGGAGGAGCGGGTCCGCCGCCTGCTGGACGTCGGCGTCGGCTACCTCACCCTGGGCCAGGCCACCCCCAGCCTCTCCGCGGGCGAGACCCAGCGGCTGCGCCTGGCCGCCCTGCTCGGCTCCGGCCTGACCGGTGTCCTCTACGTCCTGGACGAGCCGACCATCGGCCTGCACCCCTCGGACACCGCCCGCCTGGTCGGCGTCCTGCGCCGCCTGCGCGACCTCGGCAACACGGTGCTGGTCATCGAGCACGACCTGGACGTCCTGAAGGCCGCGGACCATGTGGTGGACGTAGGGCCGGGGGCGGGCCGGGACGGCGGGCGGATCGTCGCCGAGGGCACACCGCAGGAGATCGCGGCGACGGAAGGCTCCCCGACCGGGGCGTATCTGTCCGGACGGGCGGCGCAACCGGCCCCACGGGGACGCGGCGACAGCGGAACGGCCCTGGTGATCCGGGGCGCCCGGGCCCACAACCTCAAGGACCTGACCGTACGCATCCCCCTCGGCCGGCTGGTCACGGTCACGGGCCCGTCCGGATCGGGCAAGTCCACACTGCTCCTCGACATCCTGGACCGGGCCGCGCGGCGGCGCTTCAACGGTGCGGGGGAACAGCCCGGCGAGCACGACGGCATCGACGGCTGGGAGCACCTGGGCAAGATCGTGACGGTCGACCAGGAGCCGGTCAGCCGGATGCCGCGCTCCAACGCGGCGACGTACGGAGAGGTGTTCACGCCGATCCGGGAGGTGTTCGCGGCGCGCTCGAAGGGGGCGCTCACAGCGGGCCACTTCTCCTTCAACACGGCCGGCGGCCGATGCGAGCGCTGCGAGGGCGCCGGAGTGCTGTCGGTGCACATGCACTTCCTCCCGGCGGTCGAGGTGCGCTGCCCGTCCTGCCGGGGCAGGCGGTTCCGGCCCGAGGTGCTGGGCGTCCGGTACCAGGGGTACGACATCGCGCAGGTGCTGGCGGCCACGGTGGACGAGGCGCTGGAGGTGTTCCGGGAGGTGCCCGCGGTGGCCGCCCGGCTGCGCCGCATGGCCGACGTCGGCCTCGGCTACCTCCCGCTGGGCCAGCCCGCGCCGACGCTCTCCGGCGGCGAGGCCCAGCGCCTCAAACTGGCGAAGGAGTTGGGCCGCCGGGCGGCCGGCCGCACCCTCTACGTCCTCGACGAGCCGACGACCGGACTGCACGCGGCGGACACGGCACGGCTCCTCGGGGTGCTGCAACGGCTGGTGGACGCGGGCCACTCCGTCATCACCATCGAACACAACGTGGACGTCATGCGGGCCTCGGACTGGCTGATCGACCTCGGGCCGGTCGGCGGGGCGGGCGGCGGCCGGGTCGTGGCGGAGGGGACCCCGGGGGAGGTGGCGGCGGCCCGGGCGTCCCGGACCGGTGGGTTTCTGGCTGGGTGACGTACGCCGCGCTCTCGGGGCCGCGCGCTTCTTCGGCGGGTTCGTGCCCCGTCAGCCCTGCCTCTCCAGCACCGCGTAGTCGGCGAAGCAGCGGCGGTAGCGCAGGTGCCTCGTCTCCTGGGTGTGCCTGCGCTGCCACTCCTCCACCTCGCCGGGCGCCTGACGCGGGCCCGAACCCGCCCCGCAGTCCTCTTCCTCGCCCGAGACGCACCGCGCCTCGTACTCGGGCTGCGCCGACGCGTCCTGCACGATCGTGTACGGCACGTACCGGAAGATCCTGCGGCCGGTCGACTCCCCACCGTGCTCGTCGCGTTGGTGCTGGCGCAGCAGCACGTTCGCGTCGGTCACGGCACTGCCGTCGAACGCGGCCCGTGCCCTGTCCCGCCGGAGCGCCAGCTCCTCGCAGCCCACGCACCCGGGCACCGGTGAGGGCGGCCGGTGCGGATCGGCCGACAAGCCCTCCCTGGAACGGTCGTTGAGCGCGCGTACGCCCGCGCTGAGCCGCTCGTCCAGGGTGGCCTCCCGGATCCTCGCCGGGTCGGCCTGCCATTCCCGGCCGCCGCCGACCGGGCGCAGCATCACGTACGGGCCGGTTCTGTCCTGGTACTCGCCGACCTTGCGCGTGTGCGGGTCGTAGACGAGCGTTCCCGGTTCCATTTCGCATACCTCCGTCACTCTGGGTGTATCGAGCGTTGCGCACGGGAACGGTCCGGTTCAATGCTTGGCGTGTGACACCGGTGCACTGTCACGGAGGGGGAGCGGTGAGCCGACGGAACGGCGGGGCGGAGTCGGGGGCGAGTACGGCTGCCGTGTTCGGGGAGGTGCTCCGGCATTTCCGCGAGGCGGCGCTGCTCACGCAGGAGGCACTGGCGAGGCAGATCCCGTGCGACCGCTCGCACGTGGCGCGGGTGGAGGCGGGCACGAGGGTTCCGCAGGACACGTTCGCCAAGACCTGTGACGAACTTCTGGATACGGGTGGGGTGTTGCTTCGGCTGTGGGCCAAGATCGACTGGTATCCGCAGGTGGAGCATCCGGATTGGTTCCGGCGGCGGGCGGAGATGGACGAGGTGGCCGTGACCCTGCGGGAGTACCAGGAGCGGGTCATCCCGGGGCTGTTGCAGACGGCTGACTATGCCCGGGCGCTGTTCTCGCGGCTGGTGAGTGGCGAGGAGTTGGAGGAGCGGTTGCGAGCCCGACTGAGCCGTCAGCAACGCTTCCTGGCGGAGGGGGGCCCGCTGTACCTCGTCGTCCTGGACGAGAGCTGCCTACGCAACGTCGTCGGCAACCCGGGCCTGATGAGGGACCAGTGCGCGCACCTGCTCGACGTCGGGCGGCGGCCCAACATCCGTATCCAGGTCGCCCCCGCGGACCGCCTCGGCCTGTTTCGCCCCAGCGGCTCCATGTCGCTGATCGAGCTGCCGGACGGGCATCGGTGGGTCTACTCGGAGTCCCTGGATCGCGGCCACTTCAACGACGATCCGGCCCTCTATGCACGCCACAGCCACTCCTATGATGTGCTCAGGGCGGACGCTCCGTCAGCCCCCGGGTCCGCTGCTCTGATCAGCGACGTGATGGAGAGGTACGAGCGTCATGAAGAAGCCCGAACTCAGCGGGGCGCAGTGGATCAAGAGCAGCTACAGCGACGCCAACGGCGGCAACTGCATAGAAATAGCCCCCGCTTACCCCGAAACCGTCCCCGTCCGCGACAGCAAGAACCCTGACGGACCGGTCCTGGTCGTCACCCGGTCCGCCTGGTCCGCGTTCGTCGGATCCCTGCGCTGACCTACTGCCCGCTCACCATCTGCAGGATCCGGTTGGCCGCCTCCGCGACCGGCTGCCCCACCGACCCGACGGCCGCGGCGATCGCGGCGATCGCCATCAGTGCCCGGTGCCGCTCCTGCGCGGGCGCGGCGTCCGCGGCCAGCACCGGCAGGGACTCGTCGATGAGCTGCGCGCTCGGCTGCGGCAACTGATCGCGCAACTCCCGGACCTCGCGGATCAGTTCGGCGAGGGCCATCCGCAGGGCGGGGTCCGTGTCGCCCGAGGCCCCGTTCTTCACGATGCCCGTGTTGCCGCTGCCGCCGTGCATGTTGACGTTGTCGCCGTAGTAGTAGCTGTTGCCGCTCATGCCGCGATCCCCACGTTTCCGCTGCCGCCGTACATGTTGACGTTGTCGCCGAAGTGGTAGTTGGTGGGTGAGTTGATGGTGAGCTGCTCCACCGTCACCTGGAACTCGGTGTCGGGGTTCTCCAGCGCCCCCGAGACGTAGCCGACGAGCCGGTCCAGGTGCTGCGGGTCGGGGCTGGTGACCATCGCGGTGGACGGACCGGCCGTCTCGATGGCGAGGACGTAGTGGGACGGCGCCGTGACCACGGAGAGCATCTCGACGAAGAAGTAGATCAGCGCCGCGCCGGAGCAGATCCATACGAAGATGATCAGCCCACCGCCGCCGGACTGCTCACTCTCGTACGGGCCGCTGGAACTGCTGGCGAGGGAGATCAGACCGCCGACGATCGACAGGCCGATGGCCACGGCCAGGATGATCCCGGCGCGTTTCAGAAAGCGGAAGACCGCCTCCTTGCGCTTCGGACGGAGGGTGAACGTGTACACCCGGGCGATGTTGCGCAGCGGGTAGGCGGCTGTGCCGACCCATAACAGGCGCTTGTGGACGCGTAGTTCGATGTCCGTCATGGCGCGCGGTGGCGTGGAGGGCGGGGGCGGCACGTCCCACTGCCCCGGTGGCTGCTGGATCTCCATGGCGTCCTTCTGAAGGCCGGTGGTCACACTGTGAACACCATTGACGACCATGCGTGTGTCCGAGGCAACCCGTTTCCCGAAAGCTCCTCAGGGCCCCTCAGGACTCGTCGCGCCTCGGGTCGTCGTCCTTGTTCTTGTCCTCGTCGAGGGACTTCAGGAAGTCCGGATTGTCGTCCGGCGCCACCCACTGCCGCGGACGCTCCGCCGCGGGCACCCGCTTCTTGCCGGCGATCAGCCAGGAGATCGACCCGACGAGCGGGAACACCAGGACGAGGAGTGCCCACAGCGGCTTGGGCATGTGGCGGATCTCGTCGTCCTTCGTGCTGATGCAGTCGATGAACGCGTACACGCTGAGCGCCAGCGGCACGAGGAACATCAGTACCCGGAGCATGCGGCCTCTCAGCGAAAGCGGTGGGTGGTTCCAGGCCAGGGTAGCGGCTCGGGGATACTGGACCCCATGGCTTACGACGATCTTCGCTCCCTGCTCAGGGCGCTGGAGCGCGAGGGCGACCTCAAGCGCATCAAGGCCGAGGTGGACCCGTATCTGGAGGTCGGGGAGATCGTCGACCGGGTGCAGAAGGCGGGTGGCCCGGCGCTGCTCTTCGAGAACGTGCGCGGGTCGAGCATGCCGCTGGCGATGAACGTGTTCGGCACGGACCGGCGGCTGCTGAAGGCCCTGGGCCTGAAGTCGTACGCCGAGATCTCCGAGCGGATCGGCGGGCTGCTGAAGCCCGAGCTGCCGCACGGCTTCGTCGGCGTGCGCGAGGCCTTCGGCAAGCTCGGCGCGATGACGCACGTACCGCCGAAGAAGGTGAAGGACGGCCCCGTGCAGGAGGTCGTCCTGACCGGGGACGACGTCGACCTGGACCTGCTGCCGGCCCTCTTCACCTGGCCGAAGGACGGCGGGTCGTTCTTCAACCTGGGACTGACCCACACGAAGGACCCGGAGAGCGGCGTCCGCAATCTCGGGCTGTACCGCCTCCAGCGCCACGACAAGCGCACCATCGGCATGCACTGGCAGATCCACAAGGACAGCCGCAACCACTACCAGGTGGCCGCGCGCAGGGGTGAGCGGCTGCCCGTCGCCATCGCCTTCGGGTGCCCGCCCGCCGTGACGTACGCGTCCACGGCCCCGCTGCCGGGGGACATCGACGAGTACCTGTTCGCCGGGTTCCTCGCGGGCAAGCGGATCGAGATGGTCGACTGCAAGACCGTGCCGCTCCAGGTGCCGGCGCAGGCCGAGGTCGTGATCGAGGGCTGGCTGGAGCCGGGCGAGATGCTGCCCGAGGGGCCGTTCGGCGACCACACCGGCTTCTACACGCCGCAGGAGCCCTTCCCCGCGCTGACGATCGACTGCATCACGATGCGGAAGCGGCCGCTGCTCCAGTCGATCGTCGTGGGCAGGCCTCCGACGGAGGACGGGCCGCTGGGCCGGGCGACGGAACGCTTCTTCCTGCCGCTGCTGAAGATCATCGTGCCGGACATCGTGGACTACCACCTGCCGGAGGCGGGCGGCTTCCACAACTGCGCGATCGTCTCGATCGACAAGAAGTACCCGAAGCACGCGCAGAAGGTCATGCACGCGATCTGGGGCGCGCACATGATGTCGCTGACCAAGCTGATCGTGGTCGTCGACTCCGACTGCGACGTGCACGACCTGCACGAGGTCGCCTGGCGGGCCCTGGGCAACACCGACTACGCCCGCGACCTGTCGATCGTCGAGGGCCCGGTCGACCACCTCGACCACGCCTCCTACCAGCAGTTCTGGGGCGGCAAGGCCGGCATCGACGCGACGAAGAAGTGGCCCGAGGAGGGCTACACCCGCGACGGCGGCTGGCCCGACATGGTGGAGTCGGATCCGGAGACGGCGGCGAAGGTGGACCGTCGCTGGAAGGAGTACGGACTGTGAGTTCCGCTTCCGCCGCGATCCCCCAGCCGGGACGCACCAAGGCGTTCCTGCGGCTGGTGATGATCGAGCACTCGGTCTTCGCGCTGCCCTTCGCCTACATCGCCGCGCTCACCGCGATGTTCCAGTGGGACAAGAACATCCACTGGGGCCGGCTGCTGCTGGTCACCATCTGCATGGTGGGCCTGCGCACCTTCGCGATGGCGGTCAACCGGATCATCGACCGGGAGATCGACGCGCGGAACCCGCGCACGGCACAGCGCGAGCTGGTGACGGGCGCGATGTCGGTGAAGCACGCCTGGACGGGTGCGCTGATCGCCCTGGTCGTGTTCCTGACCGCGGCCGCCCTGCTGAACCCCCTGTGCCTGGCACTCGCCCCCATCGCGGTGATCCCGATGGTGGTCTACCCGTACGGCAAGCGGTTCACGAACTTCCCGCAGGCCATCCTCGGCCTCGCCCAGGCGATGGGCCCGGTCGGCGGCTGGCTGGCGATCTCGGGGGAGTGGTCCTGGGACGCGGTGATCCTCGGCCTCGCCGTGGGCATCTGGATCGGCGGCTTCGACCTGATCTACGCCTGCCAGGACGTGGAGACCGACCGCGAGATCGGCGTCATGTCCGTCCCGGCCCGCTTCGGCATCCCGTCGGCGATCTGGGGCGCGCGGGTCTGCCACGCCCTGACGACGGCCCTGTTCGTCTGGTACGCCCTGGCCACCGGCGCCGGCGCCTTCTTCTGGATGGGCCTGCTGATCGTCGCCGCCGCGTTCCTCTACGAGCACTCGATCGTGCGCCCCCACGACCTGTCCCGTGTGAACCGTGCCTTCTTCAGCGTCAACGGCTTCATCGGGATCGCGCTGTTCGTGTGCGCGCTGCTCGATCTGCTGGTGCGGGGTCTGACCGTCTGATCACGGTGCGGTGAGCGCGCGGCTCGCCTCCGGGCGGCGGCGGAACAGGAACGCCGCCGCCACGCCCGCGAGCAGGCCTATGAGGTGGCCCTGCCAGCTGACGCCCGTCTGCGTGGGGGCCAGGCCCGTGAGGATGGAGCCGCCCCAGATCGCGGCGATCACGACCCCGGCCAGGATGCCCAGGGGGCGGCGCTCGACGAAACCGGTGATCAGAAGGAACCCGAACAGGCCGAAGATCACGCCGGAGGCGCCCGCGGTGTTGGTGTGGGCCGGGGCGATCAGCCAGACCCCCAGGCCGTCCACGACGATGATCAGCGCACAGACCAGCAGAAACCGGCGCAGCCCCGCGAGCGCGGCGAGGAAGCCGAGGACCAGCAGCGGCACGGTGTTCGCCGCCAGATGGGCGAAGCCGAAGTGGATGAAGGACGAGGGGACGACATCGACCAGCTCGGAAGGCTCGCGCGGGGTGACACCGAAGCCGTCCAGCGCATGGCCCGTGACCACGTCCACCACTTCCAGCAGCCACAGCAGCGCCACCCAGGCCAGCATCAGCTTGCCCGCGGCCAGCGCACGATCGCTCTGTGACCACCCGGCTCGCGGATCCGGCATGGCGACCCCCAGTGCTCGCTCGTCCCCTCCGTGCAACGGCCCGCACCCCTTGGCCGGTTCCCACCCTGCGACGCCGGATAGGCTCGGTGTTGTGAACCCAGTCAAGCCAGGCGAGATGCCGCGTACGCCTTGGATCGTAGGGGTGTCCGGGGCCTCCGGCACCCCGTATGCCGCTGCCGTGCTGAGGGCGCTTCTCGACGCCGGCGAGAGCGTCGATCTCGTGGTGTCCCGGGCCTCCCGGCTCACCCTGCTGGACGAGACCGGGATCTCCTTCCGGGACGCCCACTGGCAGGACGACCTGCGGGAATGGCTGTCCCGGGGCGCCGACGGCAAGCCGGGCACCTTCTCCGTCGACATCGACGCCGTACGGCACTGGAGCGCCGGCGACCTGGCCGCCGGGCCCTCCTCGGGGTCGTACCCCACCAAGGGCATGCTCATCGTGCCCGCCTCGACGGCGAGCGTGGCGGGGGTCGCGCTCGGTCTGTCGAAGGACCTGCTGCAACGGGCGGCGAGCGTGACTCTCAAAGAGGACCGCAAGCTGATCGTGGCCGTGCGCGAGACCCCGCTGAACGGCCAGACCCTGCGGCACCTGGTCACCCTCGACGACGCGGGCGCGACGGTCGTGCCCGCCTCACCCGCCTTCTACGCGGGCGCGACGCACATCCAGGACCTGGTGGACTTCGTCGCCGGACGCGTACTCGACGCGGCGGGCGTGCCGCACCGGCTCTACCGCCGTTGGCAAGGTGAACTCGGCGGCGGTGCGCACCGCGACGGCTGAGCAGCACCCGAACCCCATCGGACTCAACTACAACTTCAGCGGAAGGCTTCGATCGCAATGGACGCGGTGGACAGGCAGCTCATCCAGGCCCTGAGGGAGAACGGCCGGGCCTCCTACGCGGAGCTGGGACGCCTCGTCGGACTGTCGGGACCCAGTGTCACCGACCGCATCAACCGGCTGGAGGCGGCCGGAGTCATCACCGGCTACCGGGCCACCGTCGACGCCGCCTCGCTCGGCCTCGGCGTCACCGCCCTGGTCGGCATCTCGCTCTCGGACGCCACCGACCACGAGGACGTGGCGCAGCGGCTGAAGGACCTCTCGGAGATCGAGGACTGCTGGTTCATCGCCGGCGACGACTCGTACATGCTCAAGGTGCGGGCGGCCGACGTGGACGGCCTGGAGAAGATGATCCGGCGGCTCAGCGGCACGAAGGGGGTCTCCCGGACGCGTACGACGATCGTGCTCTCCACGAAGTGGGAGAACCGGGTCGGGGAACTGCCCGAAGAGGAGTAGGCCCGGAGGGCCGTTTGGGGGCACCTCCCGCCCGAAGGGTGGGGGCGTACGGTAAGGGACGTCGTCGTAGAAAGGTGTGGGCATGGATCTCGGGCTCAAGCGCGAGCTGGAGGAGAAGGTCAGGGCGGGTGTCCGGCTGACCCGTGAGGACGGCGTCGCGCTGTACGAGTCGGACGACCTGGCCTGGCTCGGCGGCCTGGCGCACGAGGTGCGCACCCGCAAGAACGGCGACGTCGTGCACTTCAACGTCAACCGGCACCTCAACATGACGAACGTGTGCACGGCCTCCTGCGCGTACTGCTCCTTCCAGCGCAAGCCGGGGGAGAAGGACGCGTACACGATGCGCATCGAGGAGGCCGTCAAGCTCGCGAAGGCGATGGAGTCGGAGAACCTCACCGAGCTGCACATCGTCAACGGGCTGCACCCGAACCTGCCGTGGCGCTACTACCCGCGGTCGCTGCGGGAGCTGAAGGCCGCGCTGCCGGACGTCTCGCTGAAGGCGTTCACGGCCACGGAGATCCACCACTTCGAGACGATCTCGGGGATGAGCGCGTCGGAGATCCTCGACGAGCTCATCGACGCGGGTCTGGAGTCCCTCACCGGTGGTGGCGCCGAGATCTTCGACTGGGAGGTCCGGCAGCACATCGTGGACCACCGGACCCACTGGGAGGACTGGTCCCGGATCCACCGGCTCGCGCACGAGAAGGGTCTGAAGACCCCGGCCACCATGCTCTACGGCCACATCGAGGAGCCGCGGCACCGGGTGGACCACGTGCTGCGGCTGCGTGAGCTGCAGGACGAGACCGGCGGCTTCCAGGTCTTCATCCCGCTGCGGTACCAGCACGACTTCGTCGACATGAAGGACGGCAAGGTCCGCAACCGGCTTCAGGCGCGGACGCAGATGGCGACGGGGGCGGAGGCGCTGAAGACCTTCGCGGTGTCGCGACTGCTGTTCGACAACGTGCCGCACGTCAAGGTCTTCTGGGTCATGCACGGCGTACAGACCGCGCAGCTCGCCCTTCAGCACGGGGCGGACGACATGGACGGGTCGGTCGTCGAGTACAAGATCACTCATGACGCGGACAACTACGGGACGCCGAACAAGCTGACGCGTGAGGATCTGCTGGATCTGATCCGTGACGCCGGGTTCCGGCCCGTGGAGCGGAACACGCGGTACGAGATCATCCGGGAGTACGAGGGGCCCGACGCGGAGCGTCGTGAGTCGCCGCAGCCGATGCGGGTTTGATCGCTTTCGCTTTCGGGTGCGGGTGCGGGTGCGTGGGGGGCTGGTCGCGCAGTTCCCCGCGCCCCTGAGGGGGGACCCGGAGGGCATGGTCAGGACCTCGGCACCCTGAAAGTGGCGGCGCACGCACTGTCGTAATAGCTAGAATCCGCGCATGCCCCTTACCTTCACGCTCGACCCCGCCGTCACGCCCGAGCTGCGTGACGGCCTGCTCGATCTGTGGACCGATGTCTCCAACGCCGGCGGAGCCGTCGGGTACGTGCCGCCGGTGACGCGCGAGGAGATCCGCCCCGCGCTGGTGCAGCACTTCGCGTCGATGGCCGAGGGACGGGTCAAACTGCTCGTCGGGCACGACGAGGAGGGGCGGGTCGCCGCCACCGCGTTCCTGACCTACAACACGCACCACCTGATGACGCACTGGCTGTGGCTGTACACGGTGATGGTGCACCCGCGGCACCAGGGCAAGGGCTACGGCCGGGACCTGCTCGGTGCCGCAGCCGACGCGGTCCGGCGCATGGACGGCATCGAGGCGATCCGGCTGACCTGCCGGGGCGGACTCGGTCTCGAGCGGTTCTACGCGTCCTGCGGCTACAAGGAGGTCGGTCGCATCCCCGGGGCGATCCGGGTGGCACCCGGGGACGACCGCGACGACGTCATCATGCTGCTGCCCCTGGCCTGACCCTGGCCTGACCCCCCTGCAAGATCGGCCGCTCGGCGTGCTTCACTGGACGGTGCCCCTTTGGGTGCGTTCCGACCGTTCGAACCGGAAGAGTGGATTGAGATGCTCCGCTACACGCTGATGCGCCTCGGAGTCTTCGTGGGCTGCCTCGTGGTCGTCTGGGGCGCCGTCTACTCCGGCATCGCCCCGCGCGGTCTCGGCAACAGCAACGGGCTGTGGGTCGTGCTGCTCGCCCTACTGATCTCCGCGCCGATCAGCTTCGTCGTACTGCGCAAGGAGCGGGACCGGGCGTCGGTCCAGGTCGCCCAGCGCGTCGACCGGATGAAGGCCAACCTGGACGCCAACCGCAGCCAGGAGGACGTGGCCGACGACGGCGCCCGGGCCCAGGGGCAGACCTCGTAAGGTCCCCGCACGCGTTCGCAGCGCCCCGTTTCCGTACATGCTCGGAAACGGGGCGCTTTGCGTTGTATGGGTGTGTGTGCGTCGTCACCTGTCAAAGCCAGGCTTTGGGGTCCCCAAAGCTCAGGTGTTAAGGTCGTGGTATGAAGTCAGCAGTCGCGCCCCATTCGCCCCCGAGCGCTCCGCTCGTGGCGCGACTGCACGTGGATCTCTGTCGGTGCGCGTCCGCTTTCTGTCGTCCCTGACGTAACGCAACCCCCCGTCGTCTCCCACGTCAGTTCCCCCCTCGCGTCCCCCAACGGAGTCAGTCCGTGTCCTCACACACGAAGTCCTTCAAGGTGCCCTTCTGGGCCCAGATACTCGCCGGTCTCGTCCTGGGTGTGCTGCTCGGCTGGCTCGCCCGCGACCAGGACGTGTCCTGGCTGGTCACGACACTGGAGAAGGTCGGCGACACCTTCATCGGGCTGCTGAAGCTCGCCGTCGCCCCGCTCGTCTTCTTCGCGATCCTGGTCTCGATCACCAACCTGCGGAAGGTCAACAACGCGGCCCGCCTGGCCTCGCGCACCCTCCTGTGGTTCATGATCACGTCGCTGATCGCGGTGAGCATCGGCCTGATCATCGGCCTGGTCACCAACCCCGGCGCCGGTACCGGCCTCACGCCCAAGGACGGCGCGAAGCCCAAGAGCACCGGCTCCTGGATCGACTTCCTGACCGGCATCATCCCGACGGACGTCATCACGCCGTTCACCCAGCTGAACGTGCTGCAGATCGTCTTCATGGCCGCCGTCGCCGGTATCGCGGCGCTCCAGCTCGGCGAGAAGGCCCAGCCGATCCTCACCCTCAGCGAGTCCGCCCTCAGCCTGCTCCAGAAGGCGCTGTGGTGGGTCATCCGGCTCGCCCCGATCGGCACGATCGGCCTCATCGGCTACGCCATCGCCACCTACGGCTGGGACCTGATCGGCAAGTACGCGACGTTCACCGCCGACATCTACGTCGGCTGCCTCATCGTGCTGTTCGGCGTCTACCCGACGCTGCTCGCGACCGTCGCCAAGGTCAACCCGATCCAGTTCTTCAAGGGCGCCTGGCCCGCGATCCAGCTGGCCTTCGTCTCCCGCTCCTCGGTCGGCACCATGCCGCTGACGCAGAAGGTCACCGAGCGGCTCGGCGTGCCGAAGGAGTACGCGTCCTTCGCGGTGCCGTTCGGCGCGACGACCAAGATGGACGGCTGCGCCGCGATCTACCCGGCCATCGCCGCGATCTTCGTCGCCCAGATCTTCGATGTCCAGCTGGGCGTCGGCGACTACCTGCTGATCGCGTTCGTCTCGGTGGTCGGCTCCGCCGCCACGGCCGGCCTGACCGGCGCGACGGTCATGCTGACCCTGACCCTCTCCACCCTCGGCCTGCCGATGGAGGGTGTGGGCCTGCTCCTCGCGATCGACCCGATCCTGGACATGATCCGCACCGCGACCAACGTCGCCGGGCAGGCGCTGATCCCCGTCCTGGTCTCCGCCCGCGAGAACCTGCTCGACCGTGACGCCTACGCCACGGCCGACGGCTCCTCCCTGGACGACCCGTTCGACGAGCCGCGTGACGAGCCGCGCGACAGGACCGAGCCGGTCGGCGCGACCGCCTGACGGCACTCCGGCCTGACGGCACTCCGGCCTGACGGCACTCCAAGGGGCGCCCCCTGCTACCGCGGCAACTCGCCGTAGAGCAGGCGGTGCCCCTGTGTCGTGTCCATGTGCGCGCGCACCCCGTCCCGCGCGACCAGGCGGGGGGAGTCCTCGCAGAGGAAGCGCACGATCGCCTCGCGGCCGACAGGGGCGGCGGCCCGCCGGGCCCGTACGCTAAGCGGTATGGGTGCCGTGAAGACGAAGCGGATGCCGCGCGCGGTCCGTGAGCAGCAGATGCTGGACGCCGCCGTGCAGATCTTCGGCCAACGGGGCTACATGGCCGCGTCGATGGACGAGATAGCCGAACTGGCCGGTGTGTCCAAGCCGTTGGTCTACCTGTACCTCAACTCGAAGGAAGACCTCTTCAGCGCCTGCATCCGACGGGAGGCGGGGGCCCTCGTCGAGGCGGTACGGGCCGGGGTCCGCCGCGACCTGCCCGCCGACCGGCAACTGTGGGAGGGCCTCGGCGCCTTCTTCACGCACACCGGCGAGAACCCGGACGCGTGGTCGGTCCTGCACCTCCAGGCGCGTACGCACGGCGAGCCGTTCGCCGCCGAGGTCGCCTCGATGCGCGAGGAGATCGTCGCCTTCGTGACGCAGCTGATCCTCGCCGGTGCCCGCGAGGTTCACCGCGACCCCGACCTGCCCGAGCGTGAGGTCGCAGGGCTCGCCGAGGCCCTGGTCGGCGCCGCCGAGTCGCTCGCCGCCTGGGCCAACGCCACCCCGGGCGTCACCGCCCGCCAGGCCGCGGCCACGCTGATGAACTTCGCCTGGGCCGGGCTCGGGGACCTCATGGCGGGACGGCCCTGGGCGCCCCCGGAGGAGCAGCCGGGCCCTCACACCGGGTAGACATCCCCCGTCACATGGATCCGGTCCTGCCCGCCGCGCAGCTCGAACCGGCCGTCCCGCTCCGCGTACGTCACCTCTCCGGGCAGCAGGACCGGGGCCCGGAACTCCGCGCGCAGATGGCAGGACTCCGGGACGCCGTGCGCGGCGAGGCAGCGGGCCACGGTCCACATGCCATGGGCGATGGCCCGGGGGAAGCCGAACAGCCGCGCCGTGAGCGGGTGCAGATGGATCGGGTTGCGGTCCCCGGAGGCGGCCCCGTAGCGGCGTCCGACGTCCCCGGCGAGCCGCCACCGCGCGGCCTCGGGCAGCGGCTTGCGGGCCTCCGCCTCCCGGGGAGCCGCGACCGGCCCCTGCGTGCGGTGCCGGGCCAGGTAGGTGCTCCTGGACTCCCACACGAGGCCCCCGTCGCCGCGCACCTCGGTGACGACCGTGGCCTCCGTGCCGCGCCGGTGGGGGGCCAGCCCCTCGATGTGCACGGAGAGTTCGTACGTGCCGCTCGCCGGCATCCGTGCGTGCCGGGTGACGGTGATCGACGTGTGGACGAGGCCGAGCAGCGGCAGCGGGAAGCCCCGGCCGCTCATCAGCCGCATGGCCAGGGGGAATCCGAGCACGTGCGGATACGTCACCGGCAGCGCGTCCTCCCCGGTCGTGAACCCGCAGACCCGCTCGTATGCCGCGAGCCGCGCGAGGTCCACGCGCAGGCCGCGCAGGACGAGCCGGGTGCGGGGGAACTCCCCGTCGGGGTCCGGGCGTTTGAAGGGCGACAGCAGGGCGCCCCGGGCGAGGAGCGGGGCGAGGGAGGGGGACTCCGTGAGGACGAGAGCGGCGGCGGAGTCGGCCATCACGCCCCCAGCAGGCTCTGGCCGCAGACGCGGACGACCTGGCCGTTGACCGCGCCCGAGGCCGGGTGTGCCAGCCAGGCGGTGGTCTCGGCGACGTCGGCCGGGAGGCCGCCCTGCGCGAGGGAGTTCATGCGCCGGCCCGCCTCGCGGATGAACAGCGGGACGGCGGCCGTCATCTTCGTCTCGATGAAGCCGGGCGCGACCGCGTTGACCGTCACACCGTGCTCGTCGAGGGCGCGCGGCGCGAGGGAGCGGACCAGGCCGACGACGCCCGCCTTGCTCGCCCCGTAGTTGGTCTGGCCGGCGTTGCCGGCGATCCCCGCGATCGAGGCGGTGGCGACGATCCGGCCGCCGCGCTTCAGCGTGCCGTCCTTCAGCAGGGCGTCCGTGGTGCGCAGCACACTCGCCAGGTTCACCTCCAGGACGGAGATCCAGCGTTCGGCGGGCATGTTCACCAGGCGCCGGTCGCGGGTGATGCCCGCGTTGTGGATCAGCAGGTCCAGGCCGTCGGGCAGCGCCTCGGAGATCCGGGCGCCCGCGTCGGCGGACGTCATGTCGAGCAGCAGCGCGGTGCCCCCGAGCCGCTCGGCGACCCGCCGGGCGTCCTGCTCGGCCTGCGGCACGTCGAGCACGACGACCCGGGCACCGTCCCGCGCGAGGGTCTCGGCGACCGCCTCACCGATGCCCCGGGCGGCGCCGGTGACGAGAGCGGTGCGGCCGGACAGGGGGCGGTCCGGGTCTGCGGCGGTCGGCTCCCGGTCGGCGGCCGCGGGCTCCCGGTCGGCTCCGACCTCGATCACCTGCCCGCTCACATAGGCCGACTTGGGCGACAGCAGGAAGCGCAGTGTCGACTCCGTGGCGGCGGCGTCCGTGAGCCGGACCAGGTTCACCGTCCTGCCCCGGCCGATCTCCTTGCCGAGGGAGCGCGTGAAGCCCTCGAGGGCCTGCTGCGCCGCGGCCTGGTGGTGGTCGGCGGGGTCGAGCGGCGCGCCGAGCACCACGACGCGCCCACTGGAGGCGACCGACCGCACGACCGGATGCAGGGCGGCGTGCACCTCGGCCAGGGCCTCGACGTCCCGCACCCCGGTCGCGTCCAGGACGACGGCGGCCGTGCGACCGTCGCCGGCCGGGCCGGTCCCGGTACGGGCCAGGACCGGAGCCAGGTCGAGGGCGGACCGGCCTGCGGTGAGGTGCAGCAGGCCGCCGTCCAGGGCGGGCCGTTCGGCGGACCAGCGGGTCAGCGCCGCGGGCTGCGGCAGCCCCAGCCGCCGGGTGAGGAAGCGGCCGGGCGCGGTGCCGGTCAAGCGCAGATAGCGGTCGGCCATGGACGACTCCCAGTTCCCGAAAACGGCTCACCGAAGCCCCACTCCTGCTTACTCTGGAGTAAGGTTACCGGAGGTAAGGCTACGTCACGGACGAGGAGCAGGTCGAGATGAGCTGGTCAGATGGGCTGGTCGAGATGAGCCCCCAGCAGCTGTCGCAGTCGGTGCGGCGCGTGGCGGTCGTCGGCGGAGCGCGCATTCCCTTCGCCCGCTCCGACGGCCCCTACGCCACCGCCTCCAACCAGCAGATGCTCACCGCCGCCCTCGACGGCCTCGTCGAGCGGTACGGGCTCCAGGATCCGGGCGCGGTCGGCGAGTTCGTCGCCGGGGCCGTGCTCAAGCACAGTCGCGACTTCAACCTCGCCCGCGAGACCGTCCTCGGCTCGAAACTCCACCCGCGCACCCCCGCCTACGACATCCAGCAGGCCTGCGGCACCGGCCTCCAGGCCGTCATCGCCGCCGCCAACAAGATCGCCCTAGGCCAGACCGAATCGGCCGTCGCGGGCGGCGCCGACACCGCCAGCGACGCGCCCCTCGGCGTCAACGACTCCCTGCGCCGCATCCTCCTCGAAGCCCGCCGGGCGAAGTCGACCGGGGCCCGCCTCAAGGCCCTCGCGAAGGTGCGCCCGGGCCACCTCGTCCCCGACATCCCGCGCAACGCCGAGCCGCGCACCGGCCTGTCCATGGGTGAACACGCCGCCGTCACCGCCCGCGCCTGGGGCATCCCCCGCGCGGCGCAGGACGAACTCGCCGCCACCAGTCACCAGCGGCTGGCGGCGGCGTACGAACGCGGCCTCTTCCAGGACCTGGTGGTCCCCTTCCGCGGCCTGGCCCGCGACCAGAACCTGCGCCCCGGCTCGACGGTGGAGAAACTCGCCTCCCTGAAGCCGGTGTTCGGGCTCGGCCACCCCGACCCGACCATGACGGCCGGAAACTCCACCCCGCTGACGGACGGCGCCGCGACCGTCCTGCTGGCGAGCGAGGAGTGGACCCGCGAGCGCGGCCTGGAGCCGCTGGCGTACCTCACCGCGTACGAGACGGCGGCCGTCGACTTCGTGGGCGGCGATGTGGCCGGCGGCGAGGACGGACTGCTCATGGCGCCCGCCCACGCCGTCCCGCGCATGCTGGAGCGGGCCGGGCTGGGCCTGGACGACTTCGACCTCGTCGAGATCCACGAGGCGTTCGCCTCCCAGGTGCTGGCGACGCTCGCCGCCTGGGAGAAGCAGGGCCTCGGCACCGTGGACCGCGCCCGGCTGAACGTCGCCGGCTCGTCGCTCGCCACCGGCCACCCCTTCGCCGCCACCGGCGCCCGGATCGTCGCCACCCTCGCCAAGCTCCTCACCGAACGGGACGCCCCCGCCCGCGGCCTGATCTCCGTCTGCGCGGCGGGCGGACAGGGGGTGACGGCCATCCTGGAACGCGCCTGAGGGGGGACGGCCCCACGGAACCTGAATGACCCTCACGTAACCCCCGAGATTGCACAGGCCTGGCTCCGGACCATCCCCTAACCCGCACAAAGCCGCCACGTGAGCGCCGTACGATCCCGTTCCTACCGTCAGTAACCCCTTTCTGGGGGTTCCGCCGGTTGAGCGCCTCGGCGTGCGAGGCACGTACCTCATGCAGCAAGCAGTCCTTCGCTGCACGCCCCAGGAGCCGCCCGTGTCCACTGCGTATCCCTCCTCCGCCTACGGCGACGCCTACGGAGGTCCGGTGCTCGTCGAGCCCGAGGTGCGGCGGCTGGACGGGGCGGTACGGGAGGTCTCCGTACCGCCGCTGGCCCCGCCGTGGACCCACGGGTCGCTCGCCGACCTGCCGTTCGACAACGCGAGCGCGAACCCGGGCGCCGCGGCCCTCAGCCGCAAGGACGCCGAAGGCCGCTGGCGCGACGTCACGGCGGCGCAGTTCGCCGACCAGGTGCGGGCCGTGGCCAAGGGCCTGGTCGCCGAGGGCCTGATGCCGGGCGACCGGATCGCCGTGATGGCCCGCACCATCTACGAGTGGACCGTCCTGGACTTCGCCGCCTGGGCGGCCGGACTGGTCACCGTCCCCGTCTACCCCACCTCCTCCGTCTTCCAGGCCCGCTGGATCCTCCAGGACTCCGGCGCGGTCGCCCTGGTCACCGAGACCGCCGCACAGGCCGCCGCCCTCGGCCCGGAGCGCGAGCGACTGCCCGACCTCCAGCACCTGTGGATCGTCGAGAAGGGCCACGTGGACCGGCTCGCGGAGGCCGGGGCGCACCTGCCCGACCAGGAGGTCGAGGTGCGGCGCGGCATGCTCGGCCCCGGCACCCTCGCCACCCTCGTCTACACCTCGGGCACCACGGGCCGCCCCAAGGGCTGCGCCCTCACCCACGGCAACTTCTTCGCCGAGGTCGACAACGCCATCGAGCTGCTCTACCCCGTCTTCCGGGCCAAGACCAGCGAAGAGGCCTCCGTCCTGCTGTTCCTGCCGATGTCCCACGTCTTCGGCCGCATGGTGGCGATCGCCTGCGTCCGGGCCCGGGTCCGCCTGGGCCACGCGCCCAGCATCAAGGCCGAGCACCTGCTGCCCGACCTCGCCGGCTTCCGGCCGACCTGTCTGCTGGCCATCCCGTACATGCTGGAGAAGGTCTTCAACTCGGCCCGCGCCAAGGCCGAGTCGGGCGGCCGGGCCTCCTCGTTCGACCGCGCGGTGTCGGTGGCGCAGCGCTACGGAGAGGCCCTGGAGGCCCAGCAGACCGGCACCGGCCCCGGCCCCTCCCGCGCCCTGAAGGCCGCCCGCGCCCTCTACGACCCCCTGGTCTACCGTCGCATCCGCAACGCCATGGGCGGCAGGGTCCGCTACGCCATCTGCGGCGGCTCCCCGCTCGGCCGCCGCCTCGCCGCGTTCTACGCCGGTGCGGGCATCGAGATCTTCGAGGGCTACGGCCTGACGGAGACCACCGGCGCGAGCACCGTCACCCCGCCCCTCAAGCCCCGCCTGGGCACCGTCGGCTGGCCGCTGCCCGGCACCCGCGTCCGCATCGCCGCCGACGGCGAGATCCTGGTCGGCGGCGACCACGTGCTGCGCGGCTACTGGGACCCGCAGGCCGGGGGCGTCGTCTCCGCCGCCCCCGACGGCTGGCTCGCCACCGGCGACCTCGGCGAACTCGACGACGAGGGCTATCTGACGATCACCGGCCGCAAGAAGGAACTGCTCATCACCGCGGGCGGCAAGTCCGTCGCCCCGGCCCCGCTGGAGAACTGGCTGCGCTCGCACCCGCTGATCTCCCAGTGCCTCGTCCTGGGCGACGGCCGCCCCTTCGTCTCGGCGCTGATCACCCTCGACCCGGACGGCATCACCCACTGGCGCCAGATGAACGGCAAACACCCCGTGCCGCCCACGCTCCTCGTCGACGACGAGGAACTGCGCGCCGTCCTGCAACGCGCGGTCGACGAGGCCAACAAGTTGGTCTCCCGACCGGAGTCCATCCGCCGCTTCGCCATCTTGCCCGAGGACTTCACGGAGGAGGCGGGCCATCTGACCCCGTCGATGAAGCTCCGCCGGGAGGCCGTGCTGCGTGCGTTCGCCTCGGAAGTGGAGGGCCTGTACACCCGGTGAGTCACCTTTGCGATCTCTTCACACGTGGTTCTTGACGACGCACGGCGTCTGCCCGTTGGCTTTCGTCCACCTCGTCACGATGCTCCCCCCATCGGAAGGCACCACCAGTGATAGCGCGCAACCCCCGTCAGGCCGCCGTGCGGCGCATCTCCATGGCCCTGGCGGTCTCCGTATCGGCCCTGTCCCTCGCCGCCTGCGGCGACGGCGGGAGTGACGACTCCGCCGCGAAGAAGGACAACGACATCACGGTGGGCCTGCTGCTGCCCGACCGGGACACGGCACGCTTCGAGAAGTTCGACTACCCGCTGATCAAGCAGGAGGTCGCGTCCCTCACGGAGAACAAGGGCACGGTCCGCTACGCCAACGCCGAGGCCAGTGTCACCAGACAGAGCGAGCAGTTCCAGAAGATGATCGCCGACAAGGTGGACGTCATCCTCGTCGACGCCCTCAACTCCAAGGCCATCGCCACGGACGTCCGGAAGGCCAAGGACGCCGGCATCCCGGTCATCGCCTACGACCGGCTCGCCGAGGGCCCGATCGACGCCTACGTCTCCCACGACAACGAACTCGTCGGGCAGGTCCAGGGCCGCGCCATCGTCGGAGAGCTCGGCGACAAGGCCGAGAAGAGCAAGGTCGTCATGATGAACGGCGACCCCGGCGACCCGAACACCGCCCGGTTCAAGGACGGCGCGCTGAGCGAGCTCCGGGGCCAGGTGAACATCGTCGAGGAGTACGACACCAAGGAGTGGAAGCCCGCGATCGCCAAGGCCAACATGAAGAAGGCGATCCAGTCCGTCGGGCTGAACAACATCGCCGCCGTCTACTCGGCCAACGACGGCATGGCCGGCGCCGTCATCGAGGCGCTCCAGGAGGCCGGGGCCACCAGGATGCCGCCGGTGACCGGGCAGGACGCCAACCTCGACGCGGTGCAGCGGGTCGTCTCCGGCGAGCAGTACATGACCGTGTACAAGTCCTTCCTGCTGGAGGCGACCAACGCCGCGAAGATCGCGGTCGCCAAGGTGCAGGGCCGCGCGATCGAGTTCGCGGCACTGACCCGGCAGACCGTCGACAGCCCCACGAAGAAGAGCATCCCGGCGATGCTGGTGCCGGTGGTCGCCCTCACCAAGGACAACATCAAAGACACGGTGATCACGGACGGCGTGTACACCGTGAAGGACATCTGCACCTCCAAGTACAAGGCGGACTGCGCGGCCATCGGGCTCGGGTAGCGGACGGACGCGGACGGACGTGGGTGGCCGTCGGGTCCGGGGCGCGGGGTTCCTCTTCGTCGGCGGCTGCGGGCTGCCGTGGCTCATCGCGCAGTTCCCCGCGCGCCTGAAAGAAGGGCGTTGCCCCGTCGCAGGGTTCGTGCGGAGGGGGCGCGTGGTCTCGGCTCCGGCTCCGGCTCCGGCTTCGGCTTCGGGTGCGGGCGCGTGGTCGCGGTGGGTGTCGCGTGGGTCTTGACTTCGCAAGACCCCCGCGCGACATTCCCCACCCCTTTCGCGTTCTCGTCGGGCTGGAGCGGCCATGACCACACGCACGGACACCGCGGGCACTGCCACGGCCCCGACCCGAAGACGACTGCTGGCCGGGGCCGCCGGTGCCGGCCTCGCCGTCGCCACGGGCGTCCAACAGAGCGCCCGGGCAGCGGACTTACCCCCGCTCGGCACGTACGACGTCGTCGTCATCGGCTCCGGGGCCGCCGGCATGACCGCCGCGCTGACGGCCGCGCGGCAGGGCCTGAGCTGCGTCGTCGTGGAGAAGGCACCGACCTTCGGCGGCTCGGCCGCCCGCTCCGGCGCCGGGATCTGGATCCCCAACAACTCCGTGCTCCTCGCGGCCGGCGTCCCGGACACCCCCGCGAAGGCCGCTGCCTACCTCGCCGCGGTCGTCGGCCCGGACGTCCCCGCCGACCGGCAGCGCGCCTTCCTCACCCACGGCCCGGCGACGATCTCCTTCGTCATGGCGAACAGCCCCCTCCGGTTCCGCTGGATGGAGGGCTACAGCGACTACTACCCCGAGCTCCCCGGCGGTCTGCCGAACGGCCGCTCCATCGAGCCCGACCAGTTCGACGGCAACCTCCTGGGCTCCGAGCTGGCCCACCTGAACCCGCCGTACATGGACGTCCCCGCCGGCATGGTCGTCTTCAGCGCCGACTACAAGTGGGTCGCCCTGGCCGCCGTGAACGCCCGGGGCGCGGCCGTCGCCGCCCAGTGCCTCGCCCGCGGCGTGCAGGCGGCGACGCTCGGCCAGAAGCCCCTGACGATGGGCCAGGCGTTGGCGGCGGGCCTGCGCGCGGGCCTGGGTTCGGCCGGAGTCCCGGTCTGGCTGAACACACCCCTGACCGACCTGCACGTCGAGAACGGCACGGTGACCGGAGCCGTCGTCACCCGCGACGGCACACCCGGCCTGGTCCGCGCCCGCCGCGGCGTGATCGTCGGCTCGGGCGGCTTCGAGCACAACGCCGCGATGCGGGAACGCTTCCAGCGCCGGCCCATCGGCACGGACTGGACCGTCGGGGCCAAGGAGAACACCGGCGACGGCATCCGGGCGGGGGAGCGGCTGGGCGCGGCGCTCGACCTGATGGAGGACGCCTGGTGGGGCCCGGCGATCCCGATCCCCGGCCGGCCCTACTTCTGCCTGGCCGAACGCACCCTGCCCGGCGGGCTGCTCGTGAACGCCGCGGGCCGCCGCTTCGTCAACGAGGCCGCGCCCTACAGCGACGTCGTGCACACCATGTACGACGTCCACGACACCGACCCGGCCATCCCGTGCTGGCTGATCGTCGACCAGAACTACCGCAACCGGTACCTCTTCAAGGACGTCCTGCCGACCCTGCCCTTCCCCGACGACTGGTACGAATCCGGGGCCGCGCACAAGGAGTGGACCCTGGACGCCCTGGCGGCCTCCATCGGCATGCCCGCGGCGGCCCTGCGCAGCAGCGTGAACCGCTTCAACGCCCAGGCGCGGCAGGGCGAGGACCCCGACTTCCACCGCGGCGACAGCGCCTACGACCACTACTACACGGACCCCTCGGTGCTCCCCAACTCCTGTCTGGCCCCCCTCTGGCTGCCCCCGTTCCACGCCTTCCGCATCGTCCCCGGTGACCTCGGCACCAAGGGCGGCCTCCGCACGGACGCCCGGGCCCGGGTGCTGCGCGAGGACGGCTCGGTGATCCCGGGCCTGTACGCGGCGGGGAACGCCAGCGCGGCCGTGATGGGCCACAGCTACGCGGGCGCGGGCTCGACGATCGGCCCGGCGATGACGTTCGGGTACATCGCGGCGCGGGACATCGCGGGGGTGCTGTAGGGACCGGAGGCCGGCCGGCGCAGGGGGCCGGGGCGTGTGGGTCGGCAGCGGGCTCGCGCTGGGGAGCGCACGCCCGGCTGCGGGGGCCGCTCGGGCATCACAGTGGGGCTGCGGCGATGCCCCGGGCGGCTTACTCCCCGGGCTTGCGCGCCACGAGGCTCGCCTGGGCGACCGGCTCGCCCCGTGCCTCGTCGGGCTCTCGTACGGTCGTGGCGCGGACGGTGAAGCCGGCGCCGCTCAGCAGGGCGCCGACGCGCTCCGGCCGGCCCCGGCGGAAGGTCAGGGACACCTGGTGGCCGAAGGCCTCCTCGTAGCGGCGGGGCTCGTCCCCGCACTGGAAGCCGACCAGCAGATGGCCGCCGGGGCGCAGGACGCGGTGGAAACCGGCGAAGAGGGCGGGCAGGTGCTCCTGGGGTGTGTGGATGATCGAGTACCAGGCCACGACACCGTCGAGTGAGCCGTCCGGCAGGTCCAGCTCCTGCATCGAGCCCTGCTCGAACCGCAGGCCCGGGTTCTCGCGGCGGGCGATCGCGAGCATCGACTCCGACAGGTCCAGCCCGAACACCGACAGCCCCTGGGACGCCAGGTACGCCGTCACCCGCCCGGGCCCGCACCCCAGGTCGGCGACCTCGCCCCCCTCGCCCACGAGCTCCGCGAACCCGTGCAGCACGCCGCGGTCCAGCGGCGTCCCCGGGCGCAGGTCACCGAACTGGACGGCGTACTCCTCGGCGACGGTGTCGTAGAACAGGCGGGTCTCGGACACGAAGTCGGGGGCGTCGGTCACGAGGGCAGGGGCGTCGGTCACTGGACCGGGGGTGTCGGTCACAAGACCGGAGGTGTCGCTCACGAGGTCAGGGGCGTCATTCACGCGGTCAGGGGCGTCGGTCATGGCCGGAGACCCTAGCGCGAGCCGCTGTCTTCCCGGCCCTCGTCCGACCGGCCGTCCGCCTGGTTCCGGCCATGCTCCCCGTCCCCCTCGTTCTCCCCGTCCCCCTGGACTCGCGAGGCCCGCCCCCGCGCCGATGCCCGCGCCCGCCCCCGCTCCGATCGCCGTGCCGAAACCGAGGCCCAGGGCCAGGCCCAGCGCGAGATTGTCGAAGACGGTCATGCCGAGCACGATGCCTATGGCCGTGCCGAGGGACAGGCCGACCGACAGGCCCATGGCCAGGGGCTTTCGGCGGGCGTACCGCCGGCCTCCCCACTGTTCTCCTGGTCTTCCCGCATCCGCTCATCGTCCCACGGCCGGAATTCGCCGGGAATTCACCGGACAGAAGGGCTTGGATAAGGGCAGGAGCCCCGTCGCCTGGCGGCGCGGGGCTCCTTGGGTACTACAAATCAGACCGGCGTGACGTTCTCAGCCTGCGGGCCCTTCGGACCCTGCGTGACGTCGAAAGACACCTGCTGGTTCTCCTCGAGCGACCGGAATCCGGTCGCATTGATCGCGGAGTAGTGGACGAAGACGTCGGGGCCGCCGCCCTCTTGGGCGATGAAACCAAAGCCCTTTTCGGCGTTGAACCACTTAACGGTTCCGGTAGCCATAAGCCCTCCTTGGGCCCAAAAGGGTTGCCCTGCTCCAGAACCAGCAAGTGTGAAGATGAATTCCGCACAAGTGCATATGTCTGAGAATGACGAGAGCCCGCGGTCACATGCTCCGCAGGCTCTGTACTGCAAGGGAAACCAAACTGCAACTTGCGACGAGCCTAGCACGCAGGCCGCGGAATGCAATAGGGGTCAAGATCACGTCACCCGAATGTTTGAACATCGTCCGGCCGACTGGCGGAGAGGGCGCCCGCAACGGGCCCACACCCCGACGGCGGGGTCGCGCGCCCGTCCGTACGCCGTGAGGGCTAGCCTCACGATGTGGACAATCCTCGCACCCGGCCGCGCGTCGGCCACATCCAGTTCCTGAACTGCCTGCCCCTGTACTGGGGGCTCGCGAGAACGGGCACGCTCCTCGACTTCGAGCTCTCCAAGGACACCCCGGAGAAGCTCAGCGAGAAGCTGGTGCAGGGCGAACTCGACATCGGTCCGATCACCCTCGTCGAGTTCCTCCGGCACGCCGACGACCTGGTCGCCTTCCCCGACATCGCCGTCGGCTGCGACGGCCCGGTCATGTCCTGCGTGATCGTCTCGCAGGTCCCCCTGGACCGGCTGGACGGCGCCCGCGTCGCCCTCGGGTCGACCTCACGCACCTCCGTGCGCCTCGCCCAGCTGCTCCTCGCCGAGCGGTACGGCGTCCAGCCGGACTACTACACCTGTCCGCCCGACCTGAGCCTGATGATGCAGGAGGCCGACGCCGCCGTCCTCATCGGCGACGCCGCGCTGCGCGCCAACATGCTCGACGGGCCGCGCTTCGGCCTGGCCGTGCACGACCTGGGCGCACTGTGGAAGGAGTGGACGGGCCTGCCGTTCGTCTTCGCGGTCTGGGCGGCCCGCCGCGACTACCTGGAGCGCGAGCCGGTCATCACGCGCCGGGTGCACGAGGCCTTCCTCGACTCCCGCAACCTCTCCCTGGAGGAGGTCGGCAAGGTCGCCGAGCAGGCCGCCCGCTGGGAGGCCTTCGACGAGGAGACCCTCGCCCGCTACTTCACGACCCTCGACTTCCGCTTCGGCGGCCCGCAGCTGGCGGCGGTCGCCGAGTTCGCCCGGCGGGTCGGCCCGACGACCGGCTTCCCCGCGGACGTGAAGGTGGACCTGCTCCAGCCGTGAGCCGGACGGTGCTCCCGCACTACTCTGCTGGTGGTGCAGGCGTACCGGGACCGGAGCCGTCCCCGCCTGCCCACGGGGGAGGGGTGACGCTCATGCGGCCGCTCGATGTCGACGAACCCACCGTCGTGGGGCCCTACCGGCTGCTCGGCCGGCTGGGCTCCGGCGGCATGGGCCGGGTCTACCTGGGCCGCAGCGCCGGTGGCCGCACGGTCGCCGTGAAGATCGTGCATCCGCACTTCGCGCTGGACGAGGAGTTCCGGGCGCGTTTCCGGCGCGAGGTCGAGGCCGCGCGCCGGGTGGGCGGCGCCTGGACGGCTCCCGTCCTGGACGCCGACCCGGGGGCACGGGTGCCCTGGGTGGCCACCGCGTACGCGGCCGGTCCGTCCCTGTCGGCCGCGGTCACCGACGGCGGGCCCCTGCCGGCCCACACCGTACGGGCCCTGGGCGCGGGGCTCGCCGAGGCGCTGGCGGCGGTGCACGAGCTGGGCCTGGTGCACCGGGACGTGAAGCCGTCGAACGTCCTGCTGACCCTCGACGGCCCGCTGCTGATCGACTTCGGGATCGCCCGGGCCACCGACGGCACGGCGTCCCTCACCTCCACCGGCGTGTCCATCGGCTCGCCCGGCTACATGTCGCCCGAGCAGATCCTCGGCAAGGGCGTCACGGGCGCGGCCGACGTCTTCTCGCTGGGCGCGGTCCTCGCCTACGCGGCGACCGGCCGGCCCCCCTTCCCCGGCGACTCCTCCGCCGCCCTCCTCTACAAGGTCGTCCACGAGGAACCGGAACTCGGCGCGCTGGACGGCGAGTTGCGGGGCCTCGCGGCGGAGTGCCTCGCCAAGAACCCGGCGGCGCGGCCCGCCCCGGCCGAGCTGGCCCGCCGCCTGGCCCCCGAGGGGGCGGCCAGGCTGGTGGCGGGCGGGTGGCTGCCGGGGACGCTGGTGGAGCAGGTGAGCCGCAGCGCCGTGCGGCTGCTGAACCTGGAGGCGACGACGGGGACGGGAGCGGAGGTGGGGGCCGGGGGCCCCTCCGGGCTGGTCGGGTTCAGCAGCCCTTCGGTGGGGGCACCGGAAACGGCCGGGGGTGAGGAGCGGGGGCTCGGAGTATTCGGACCGCCGCCGGTGATGCCATCGCCCGGGACAGCGGCGCAGACCCCCGGCATCGCCGCCGTACCCGAACCCCGGGACGGCGACCACCCGCGGGGCGCGGTACCCGAACCCCGGGACGGTGACCACCCGCAGGGCGCGGTACCCGAACCCCGGGACGGTGACCACCCGCAGGGCGCGGTACCCGAACCCCGGGACGGTGACCACCCGCGGGGCGCGGTACCCGAACCCTGGGACGGTGACCACCCGCAGGACACCGCCCCGACCTCCGGTCGGCGGCCCGGCAGGGTCACCGTCTCCGTCGCGGCGACGTCCACGCCGGAGGGCGACGGCGGCGGACGGGTGCGCAGGCTGAGCTGCTCCGTGGCGCTGGCGGTCGCGGGGGCGATGGCGGCCGTGACGATCGGGTCGGTGTTCGTGTTCGACCTGCTGCCGGACCGGGGCGGCGGCCAGGACGACGCGGACTCGTCCAGCGGTTCCGACTCGCCCCCGGCGGCCACCGCGAGCTCCGCTCCCTCCGCCGGTGCGGTGCCCGCCGCGTACCTCGGCACCTGGGAGGGCCAGGGTGTCGCCCTCGACGGCAGACTGCCCCTCGGCACCTTCCGCATCACGGTCGAACGGGCCGCCGTCGGCCAGGAGTTGGGCAAGCTCCGCCAGACCGACCAGATCGGCGGCGTCTGCGTCGACGTACTCACCCTGAAGCAGGTCACGAAGAAGGAGCTCGTCGCGACGTCGGTCGGAGCGAAGACCAACCACAGCGGCTGCAACCCCGCGAAGACGACGGTCCACCTCAAGCCGGTGGGCGACGACCTCCAATACCAGTCGGAGAGCGAGGAGTCGGGGCGGCCGCAGGCTCGGATGTCGAGGGTGGGGTAGAGGTTGCCCTGCGGCTGAGCCTGACGAGCAGGATGATCAACAGCGCGGCCGCCACGAGGGTGGCGATCAGGCCGGCAGCCCAGAGCCACGGGTAGTGCACGTGCACCCAGCACGGCCCGCCGCGGCTGTAGCAGTCGGCATCCCAGTTGCGGCGCCGCTTGGGCCGTGCGGTCGTGGCGATCACTCCGGCGACCAGGTAGCAAGCGGCCAACCCGGGCAGGGACGCTGCCACCCAGGCCAGCGAACGCCGCTTGCTCCTCTTCCAGTTCATCCGGGTCAGCGGCGCCACCCAGGCGAAGAAGACCACCGGCACCAGGGCGCCGACCGTGCCGGCGAAGGCGTACGCACCGCCCGGCCACGCCGGAGCGACGTCGCCCCAGAGCTCGTGGCCCCAGTACATGTCGAAGAGGACCAGCGGCATGATCAGGGCGACGAAGCCGGGGAGTACCAGACAGGCCCACAGACAACCCCAGCCCTGCTTCTCCTGCTCGGAGACTGACGGGCGGCCCGGCCGGTGCTCGTACCGTAGCGCCGACCCCGCCGCCTTCCTCCGCTTCGGCCTCGCCGAACTTCCGCTCATGGCCCCTAATTCTCACCCTGGTTCGGGCGCTCACTACTGTGTCTGCTAAAGCGAACACCATCACAGACGAATGACGCATGCCCCATCGGGCCATGCCGGGAAGGCCCACCATGGAGACACTGCAGCCGGACGACCCTGCGGAGTTGGGCACGTACCGACTTCTGCGAAGACTCGGTGTCGGCGGCATGGGGCGCGTCTACCTCGCCCGTTCACCCGGTGGCCGTACCGTCGCAGTGAAGGTCGTACGTCCGGACCTGGCCGCGGACGGCGATTTCCGCGACCGTTTCCGGCACGAAGTCGAGATAGCCAAGGCGGTCTCCGGCCGCTTCACCGCCCCGGTCGTGGACGCCGACCCGGACGCGCCGCTGCCGTGGCTGGCGACGTCGTACGTGCTCGGCCCGGACCTCACGGACGTGGTCGCAGCGCATGGCGCGCTGCCGGAACGTACCGTCCGAGCGTTGGCCGCCGGCCTCGCCGCCGCCCTTCAGGAGGTACACGCAGCGGGGTTGATCCACCGCGACCTGAAGCCGTCGAACGTCCTGCTGGCGGCAGACGGTCCGCGCGTCATCGACTTCGGGATCGCGCGGGCGGTGGACGGAAACCGTATGACGCAGACGGGAGTCGTGGTCGGCTCGCCCGGCTACATGTCGCCGGAGCAGGCGCTCGGCAAGGATGTCGGCACAACGAGCGATGTCTTCTCGCTCGGCGCCGTGCTCGCGTTCGCGGCGACCGGCCGGGGCACCTTCGGCCATGGCACCGTCTCGCACGCCTCGCTGCTTTATCAGGTCGTGCACGGTGAGCCCGACCTTGAGGGCGTACCGCAACAACTGCTGGGCCTCGTCCGCGCGTGTCTCGCGAAAGACCCAGCGCATCGGCCGGTGCCGTCCGAGATCGTGACTGCGCTCGCACCGCAGGGCGTAGAGGGCGTCCTCAGCGACTGGCTGCCGTCGGCGGTGGCATCGACCATTGCCACGCATGCGGCCGGAATCCTGGACCTGGAGGCACCGCAGCAGCCTCAGCCACCGGCCGCCGCGTCCTTCGGGCCCGCACCGGCGATGACGGACGGGACACGGCGGTCTGGGGGCACACCCACGCCGGGGTACGGGTATCCGCAGGCCCCGGGCTACGGCGGCTCCCCAGCGGCTGCCCACGCGACGCCGGCGCCGGGCTACGCCACACCCCCGGGCGGCGCGCCCACCCCGGGATACGGGACGCCCCCGCCAGGTCACGGCGCTCACGAACAGCCCGGCACAGTGGGACCGCCCTCCACTGTGGCCACTGCCTCCACGGCTCCCTCTTCCCGCCGCCGCGTCCTCGGCCTCGCCCTCGGTGGTGCCGCCGCCGTCGCGGCGGCGGGCGTGGGCGCCGCTTGGTGGCTCGGGCAGGAAAGTGACAACTCCGGTGCGGCGAACGGCACGACTGGCGCCGACGGTTCCGCGCAACCCGTCGAGGAGAGCTTCACCACCCCGCCGGCCGGAGTCGCCCCCCAGCCCCTGTGGCACGAGACGGCGGCGGAGGACAGCACCACCACCGACGTACCGCTCCTCATCCATGACGGCCTGCTCCTGATCAGCGGCGACCCCCTGGTGGCGTACGACGTGAAGACCAGCGAGGCCCGCTGGTCCAAGCCTGACGTCTGTGCCCCCGGCTCCCAGCTTCTGTTCCACGACGGCAAAGTGTTCCTGACCGACGGTGGCATCGAGGGAGTCCTCGTCGCGCGCGACGTGAAGACCGGCGAGGAAGTGTGGCGCAGCCGCCTCGGGAAGAAGATCGGCATCGAGGGCACCATCGCCATCGACGACAAGAACGTGTACGTCACGGCGACCGACTACGCCCAGGCCACCAGCGCCACCAAGTACCGCACCGCTATCGCCGCCATCAGCCACAGCACCGGGAAGAAGGTGTGGCTCCAGCACCGCGACTGGGGCACGAGGGACTACGACGTCCAGGGCACCGTTTCCGGCAAGTACCTCGTCTACGCGGACTCCAACCAGAACCTCACCGTGCGCGACACCGCGACCGGCGACCAGTTGTGGACGCAGAAGATCGGCGACGACTGGGCCTGGCAGCCCACGGTCGCGAACGGCCTTGTCTTCCTGCCCGGCGAGAAGCTGACAGCCGTCGACGCGGAGACCGGCCGCACCCGCTGGACGCTCTCCCCCAAGGGCCGACGCGGCTTCAACAACCCGGCCGTCATCGACGGCGTGCTCTACGTCAGTGACTACGACCGCGGTATCTGGGCTGTCGACGTCAAGACGCACCAGCGGATCTGGCTCTGCGAGGACCAGGACCGTGGCGGGGCGGAGTCGTTCGTGCGGGTCGGCGCGACGCTGTACTGCGCCGCCGGGCCCCTGTCGGGAGGAGTCATCGCCCTCGAGGCCAAGACGGGCAAGGTGCGCTGGACCTGGACGGACGACAAGGACTCCGGCGCCCCCTGGCAGATCGCACCGGCAGGAAACCGGCTGTTGGTGACGAACGGGCCGGAGATCTACGCGCTGCCCGCGGTGTGACACCGGGGCGCTGGGGCGCTGTGCCGGGGACTGCCATAGTCTCCGTTAGCTGAAGTTAATGAACGTGGCCACAGGGGCCGACGGGGAGGTTGACCATCATGCGGATGCTGGTCACGGTCGTGCGCGAAGGCGGTGAGCCGGAGGACGTGGTCGTCACGACCGACGACACCGCCACGGCAGCCGATGTCGCGGAAGTGCTGGCGCAGACCACCGGGCTCAGCGCCGCCGCGCCTGTAGGTGGGACGGGGAACGTCGTGGCCATGCCCGGCACCTCACTGGCTTCGTTGCCCGGCTACGGGACGGCGGCGACCGGAGCGCCGGCGCTGTGGGCCGACGGTGAGCTGTGCGATCCAGCGTCGCCGGCAGCCGGTGTCCTGCGGGACGGCATGCGGGTCTCCGTCGACCGTTCGATAGGACCGCTGCTGCGCAAGGGCGAGCCCGTCGGACAGTACGAACTGCGGGTGGCCGGCGGTCCCGGGTCCGGGCGGGTGGTCCGGCTGGGCGTCGGCGTCGCGACCGCCGGATCGGCGCCGACCTGTTCGCTCCCTATGCCCGACGCCTCACTGCCGCCGGTCGCCCTCCGGCTGACGATCGACCTCCAGGGCAACGTCACCCTCACCCCGGAGGCAGGGGCCGGCATCCGACTGAACGACGACGCGGTGACGGCCGGGACTCCCTGGCCGCTCGGTGGTGTCGTACGGGTCGGTGACTCGCTGCTGGTGCTCGACAAGGTGGCCGAGCCGGACGCGCACCTGTCCGCGATGAGCGAGGGCGGTCTCGCCTACAACCGCCCCCCTCGGCTGTCGCCGCTGCGCCCCCGGCGGCGGCTGGCCGTGCCGGTGCCCCCTTCCAAGGGGGAACGGGCACGTTTCCAGTTCATCATGGCGTTCATGCCCATGCTGTTCGGGCTGTCCATGTACTTCATCACCAAGCAGATCTACATGCTGCTGTTCTGTCTGATGAGCCCGCTCATGATGCTGGGCCAGTGGATCAGTGAGAACCGCGACGGCAAGAAGAAGCACAAGACGTCGCTCAAGCAGTACAAGAAGGACCTCGCGGCGCATGAGGCCGAACTCGTCACCCTCAGCAAGGAAGAACAGCGCGCCCGCCGCGAGGACAACCCTGACCCGGCCGAGATCCTCCTCTTCGCGACCGGCCCCCGCCGCCGCCTCTGGGAACGCCGACTCACCGACCCGGACGCGATGCAGCTGCGCATCGGCGTCGGCGCGCTGCCTTCCGACGTGGAACTCGTCTTCGCGCGCGGGGGCATGGCACACGACGAGGAGCCCCCGGAGCCTCCGGTCCTTCCGGATGTCCCCGTCACCCTGCCTCTGGCCCGGCTCGGCGTGGTCGGCATCGCGGGCGATCGTGCCCGCGCCCTCGCCACCGCGCGTTGGCTGAGCGTGCAGGCCGCCGTTTTGCACAGTCCCCGGGACCTGTCACTGGTGTCCCTTGCCGCGACGCCCGCCGCCGGCGCCGAGTGGCACTGGGCGCACTGGCTGCCGCACACCAACCCTGACGAGGGCCAGGACTGCGTCGCGCTGGTCGGCTTCGACTCGGAGGCCATCAGCCGCAGGGTCAACGAACTTCTCAACGAGCTGGCTCGACGCAAGGCGGCCCGCGAGCAGCACAACATGACGGGCCAGCTGTATCCGGACGCCAACGTGCTCCTGATCCTGGACGGGGCACGGCTGTTGCGCCGTGTACCCGGCGTCCCGCAACTCCTGACCGAGGGCCCGCAGTACGGCATCTTCGCCCTCTGTATCGACGAGGACGAGCGGCTGCTTCCCGAGGAGTGCAAAGCCGTCGTGGCCTGGTCACCGGACGCGGCCCACCACGTGAGGGCGCGTGGCTACGGCCTGGAGGCCGTCGGCGACGTCCTGGCCGACCAGGTCCCCTACGAATGGTGCGAACTCCTGGCCCGCTCGCTCGCCCCCGTCCGCGACGTCAGCCGCGACGACGCCGGTTCCGCCCTGCCCACCTCGGCTCGGCTGCTGAACCTGCTGAACATGCCCAACCCGGCCGGTGCCGACGTGCAACGCATCTGGCAGGCGGGCGGCTCGACCACGTCCGCACCCATCGGACTCGCTGCCGACGGTGCGTTCGTCCTGGACATCCGCCGCGACGGACCGCACGCGCTGGTCGCCGGTACAACGGGTGCCGGTAAGTCGGAACTCCTCCAGACGATCATCGCCTCGCTGGCGGTCGCGAACCGTCCCGACGCCCTGAACTACGTCCTCATCGACTACAAGGGCGGCAGCGCGTTCATGGACTGCGCACGCCTGCCCCACACCGTCGGCATGGTCAGCGACCTCGACGCCCACCTGACCGAGCGGGCCCTGGCCTCGCTCGCGGCCGAACTCCATCGCCGGGAGCGCATCCTCTTCGACGCCGCTGCCAAGGACATCGAGGACTACAACGACACCCGCAAGCTCCGCCCCGAACTGGAACCGATGCCCCGGCTGGTGCTCGTCATCGACGAGTTCGCCTCCCTGGTCGCCGAACTGCCCGACTTCATCGCGGGCCTGGTCGACATCGCACGCCGGGGCCGCTCGCTCGGCGTGCACCTGATCCTCGCGACGCAGCGTCCGGCGGGTGTGGTGAGCGCGGACATCCGCGCCAACACCAACCTCCGCATCGCCCTGCGCGTGACGGACGCCTCCGAGTCCATGGACGTCATCGACGCACCGGATTCGGGCGCGATCGCGAAGTCGACTCCAGGCCGTATGTACGTCCGCTCCGGCGCCCAGTCCCTGGTCGGCGTGCAGTCGGCCCGCATCGGTGGCCGCCGCCCCGCCACGGGGCAGACGGGCCCCAAGGCGACACTGATCCCCCTGCCCTGGAACGCCTACGCCCGTCCGCTGCCCAAGCGGGACGAGGCTGAGGACGACGGCACGATGGTCACCGACCTGGCCGTCCTCGTGGACGCGGTACGCGAAGGCGCGGAGCGGATGGGCTTCGGCGAGCAGCGCAGCCCGTGGCTGCCACCGCTGGCGGAGTCCGTCACGCTCGACGAACTGTCTGCCTACGGTGGTGCACCGGCCGCCCCGGGCGGCGACGTGGCCCCGATCCCGTACGGCCTGGTCGACCTCCCGGCGAAGCAGAGCCGTGTGCCGGTGTCCCTGGACCTGGTGCACGGCGAGCACACACTGCTGCTCGGCGGCGCCCGCTCCGGTCGCTCGACGGCGCTTCGTACGCTGGCCGGCTCCCTGGCCCGCAACACCTCGCCGCTCGACGTGCATGTGTACGGCATCGACTGTGGCTCCAACGCCCTTCTGCCGCTGGTGCGTCTGCCTCATGTGGGCGCTGTAGTGACCCGCGACGAGCCGGACCGAGCCCGCCGTCTGATCCAGCGCTTGCAGGTGGAGGTCGCTCGTCGACAGCAACTGCTGGCGATGGAGGGCGCGTCGAGCGCGGCGGAACAGCGCGCGGGTGCCGCTCCGGAAGAGCGCCTGCCCTGGATGGTGCTGCTGTTGGACAGTTGGGAAGGCTTCGCGTCCACCTTCGAGAACTACAACTACGGTCAGTTGCTGGAAGCAGCCCAGAGACTCTTCCGCGAGGGCTCGGCAGCGGGTCTGAAGGTCGTCATGACGGCCGACCGCAGTGGCCTCAGCGGTCATGTCTCCTCGGCCTTCGCCGACCGTCTCGTCATGCGCTTCGCCGACCCGAACGACTACTCCACGGCAGGTCTGCAGGCTCGCGAGGTGCCGAAGAACATGCCGCCCGGGCGCGCCCTGCGGATCACTGACACCGGTGTGGACGAGACCCAGATAGGCCTGCTGGCGCAGGACCCCGCCGGCCAAGCCCAGGTCCGTGCGCTCCGCGAGATCGCGGAAGAGGCGCGAACCCGCTACGGCCGCGTCCCGGCGGGTCGGCGTCCCCTGCGGGTCGACGCTCTGCCGACGCGCATCACGGCGTCGGAGGCAATGGCTCTGGACCCGGACTTCGCCCCGTCGTCGCCCCTGTGGGCTCTTCTCGCCGTGGGCGGCGACGAACTCCACCCCATCGGTATCGACCTGGAGGAGAACGGCCCCGGCTTCGTCATCGCGGGTCCGCCGAAGTCCGGCCGCTCGACGGCACTGCTGTGCGCCGCCGAGTCGCTTTTGCGAGCAGGTACGCCCCTGGTGGTCGTGACACCTCGCCGGTCCCCGCTGCGGGACCTCGAGGGGCGAGAGGGTGTGCTCGGTCTGCTCAACGCGGACAGCTCGGGTGACGACCTGGAGGAGATCCAGGATCAGCTCGACGGACAGCCGTACGTCGTTGTGGTCGACGACGCCGAACTCCTCTACGACACGCCGCTGGACGAGCCACTGGAAGGGGTCATCCGCAAGGGAGCCGACGGTGGTGTGGGCCTGCTCGCCGCCGGCACGACGGACTCATTGTCCGGCCAGTACCGTGGCTTCACGGTCGAGGCCCGCAAGTCCCGCAACGGCCTGCTGCTGACCCCGCAGAGCTCCTCGGACGGCGAACTGTTCGGCATCCGGCTCCCTGCGAACAGCGGGGGCGGGGCAGCGGGTAGCGGGTTGTTCGTGGCGGGCGGGGCGTTCGTGCCGGTGCAGGCTGTGATGAACGGCTGACCCACGGGTCATGACAGCACTGCGGGTCCCGCCTGAAGGGCGGGACCCGCAGTTTGATTTCCCGGTGGTCAGGGCTTGGTGAGCCGGACAGACTTGGTACCGGCCTTCTGCGGGTGTTCCGGATCGGAGACCGGGGACTCCGGTGGCCAGGTCCGCAGGATCCAACGGCGGCGGAGCGTCAAAACGACTGCTCCCGACAGGAAGAAGGCAGCGAGAGCCGAGACGCCGTACAGCGGCAAGTTGGCGGGAGGGGCCATCACCCAACTGTGATCAAGACTGCGCGACGGGTCGTTGGGATCGTAGGTCACCTGCATCGAATCCCCGGAGTGTGCGTCCGGAAGCATTCCGGCGATCTCCGAGAGCTTGACCGTGGTGCCTCGCCTGGGTCCCTGGGCGAAACGGACTTTGACGTACTTGGGCTTGGTGTCGACGTCGACTACCGTCGCGGCCACCGTGACGCCACGGGAGCGCAGGTCCTCGACCAGGGAGCGCGACGGGAGCCAGAAGACAAGGGCCATCCCTACGCACAACGCGACAAAGCCGATGCAAGCCCAGATGACACGCCATGGAGGAAGCGGTGGCCGTGGCTTGAAGTCGGCCCGTCCGGCGGCAGCCTGCCGTGCGCGTTCCACATTGGGCGGTAGCTGATATTGATCCGCAGGACGGCGCTTCTTTTTCTTCTTACTCATCTATCAACCTCATGAAAGCCATCCGCCCACCGTATTTGGGCAACTCGTCATCGAGCCGGCCGGTGATCTTTCCGATTTCCGACAGGTTGGCGATAAGGTTTGGGTCACACGAGTGATCTGTTGCCGCAGGCTTGACGCTGCACGGTCCTCGGCCGCCGGACGTTGCTCGATGATGCGTCGGCGTCGCCTACAAGCGCCTAGCCGTATCTCCTGCTGAAATGCCGCCGGGGGCATCCCGTCCGAGGCGTAACGGCCTCGAAGGAATGCCCCGGCAGGCTGCGATGTCCGCGTGTTCCGCGTCGACTCAGGTGGCGCGCTCGATGTTGTCGGCGCTGGTGTTGGCCGACTTGCTGGCGTCGTTCAGCGTGTCGACCCACTTGTCGAACGTCGGCTTGATGTCGTGCCAGTCGTTCCGGAAGCGGTCGGCCTTGGGGCCCTTCCAGTAACCCGAGCTGTGGCTCGTGGCGGACTCCAGCGCCTTGATGAGGCCCTGGAGGTCGGTGGCCTTCTTGCCGAAGAGCTTGGACAGCTCCCGAAGCTGAGTGAGATCTGCACCGCGATCCATGGCGATCCTCCCCGTGTCACACACGTAAACGGACTATCCGTTTGCAACAAGGGACGCTACCGCACCAGACGTAGTTGCGATCCAGTGCCTTGGGGATGGGGGTTTCATGTGAACAAGTGGTGTTGGCCTCGGCCGGGATCCCCAAGAAGGTCTACACGCGGCGCCAGTATGCTGAGGCTCCTGGGACAGCGGGGGAGGCTGCTATGGCAAATCCAGACATTCAGGAACTCAATCAGCGGGCGGGCCAGCTGCGGTCGCTGGCCGACCACATCGACGCACTCGTCGATGCGGCCAAGAAGCACAGCACCACCGGTATGAAGACCTGGTCGGGACCGAATGCGGACGACGTGCGCGGGCGTCTCAAGGGCTGGCAGACGACGTGCGGCACCGTCGCCAAGGCTCTGCGCGACGAGGCGCACAAGTGCACGCAGGAAGCCAAGGACCTGAAGGACGAGAAGAAGTAGCAGGCCTTGGTCCTGCTGCAGCGAGAGGAATGCACCAGTGCCCTCTTACGACAGTTCCCGAGCACGCTTCCGACTGGCCGACCGTCACATCGCCGTGTTCGCCCACCTCCTGGACGGCGAGACGGCCCCTGAGCCGCTGTGGGACTCACTTGTCGAACTACAGCGCATCGGCTTGGTGGGTGAGGAGGGAGAGCTGGCGCCGATTCTCCGGGAGCCGCTGGGCGCCCTGGCCGACCCGATGGTCATGATCCAGGTGGAGATCACGGGTGAGCACGGCGCGGTCAACCACGGGGTGATCGTCGGCCAGGAGGCGGTGATCTCCCACGATGGCTGGCCGGGGGAGGAGGAGTCCGAGTACGTCTCCATCGAGCCGAACACCCTCGTGTGGGAACTCGCACGCAAGGTCAACCTGCACCGGACGGAGAAGCCGGAGGAAGGCGCTCCCGAGGTTCGGGTCGAGACGACCATGGGAGCCTTGGACGCCGCGTTCGTCGCCCTGGAGGAGCCCGGCGCCGACGAGGACGTGACCCGCGAACGCGTGCGCAAGGCACTCGCCGAGGCTGACACCAGCCTCGAGGGCCGGGCCCTCAGCCAGTTCCTGGACCTGGTCGTCTCCCTCAACGCCACCTGGCGCATCACCGTCGCCTGGGACGGCGAGAACGAGGGCCGGGGCTCCACGATGATTCGCGCTCTGGCGGCCTGGGACTGCGGCCCTCTCGGCTACTGGATCCGCGAACAGCCCGAAGAACCCATCATGCCGGGGCAGGTCGGGCCGGACAGCGCACTCGTCCTGGTGAAGTCCAACTCAGCCGAAGTGTGGGAGAAGATCACCGATCTGCTGCCGGACAGGGAAGACCTGCTGGTCGCGGACGAGTGAGCCGTCGGGCGTGGACAGAGCGCCCCGGGTGTTTTCGCGTGTGTCCGGTCAGAACCAGTTCATTGGATTGGCCTTGGACTTGGCGATGCTCTTCCCCAGATCCTTGGCCTTGTCACCGACCCAGCCCGCCGCCTTGCCCGCGCCGTCCTTGATGTCGTCCCAGTGCTGGACGACCTTCGCCCCGCCGTAGATGAGCCCCGTTCCGACCGCGAGGCCGATGGTGACCGGGTTCGGAGCGACCATGGCCGCCGTGAGGGAGGCGTTGAAGCCGACCTCGGCGACGTCGGCGACGTATGCCGCGCCCTTCTTCTTGAAGGCGTCGACAGGGTTGCCCTGCGAAATGACGTTGGCCGCGCTGAAGCCCGTCGACAGGACACCGCCCACAATGCTGGCGCCGCGCAAGAAGCCGGCGGTCTTGGCGGCGGCGCCGAGGCCCGTGCGCAAGGCCCCCGCACCCCGCGCGGCATTGGTGGCCTCCGCGACGGAGTTGGCGAACCGCTGGCTGTTCGCCGCCTTGGTGAACACCTTGATCAGGCTCGCGTTGCCCGCGCGGGCAACCGCCTGGCCCGAGTGAGTGAAACCGCCGTACATCCTGGCCGCCTGGTCCGACCCGACCAGAAAGTCGATGACCCCGTTGGCGCGGAGGGTGTTCATCAAGGGCGTGGCGCGCACCCAGTTGTAACCCTGACCGATCAAGTCGCCCCGGAGCCCGCTCGTGAGGGGAATGCGGGAGAGGCTCTGATAGGTGCTGCTCCGGCCGAAGAGGGAGCCGAGTTGACCTGGCAGCCAACTACCAGGGGCACTCAAGGAGCGTATTTTCGGCGCCCACTTGACCAGGCCGTTGCCGGCGGACCGGATGAGGCCGTTCTCGGATCCCCGCAGGACGACCCCGAGCCGCGTCTTCCAGGTGCGCAGCGCACCCGCCTTGAGGGAGTTGCCCAGCAGCACCTTGGTGAGGGAGGTGCCCTGCATGGTGACGACGGCCGTGGCTGCCGTCACGGATCCCCAGTCGCCGTAGAGGCCGATCATCGTGGCGATCGTCTCTTCGTGTGGCTGGAGCCCGGGTATCTGGGAGATGGCATGGGCCTCAAGGCGTTCGATCCAGTCCGCCAGCGACTCATCCGGCTGACGCTTGAACTTGTAGGCGTTCGGATCGTCACTGGCTGCCACGGAGTTGGCCAGCACAAGGGCGTCCGGACCGAGGCCCTCGCTCTTGTACTGCTCGATCTCCTTGGCGCTGAACCCGGCCCACATGAGTCCGGCCTGCGGGTCCCCGCTTTCCAGCCGGGCGAAGACGGCCCGTTTGCGCAGGTCCGGTGCGGTGTCCTTGACCCAGCTGCGCAGGGGCTTGAGCGTGGTCAACTTGCTTGGCACGCCGAGCCGGGACGCTCTGGTGAATGCTTCATCCACTTTGTCCTGGACCCCGCCGCGCCCGTCGAGCAGCTTCGCGAGCTGATCCAGATCGTCCGGATTCACATTCCGCATGCCCACGTTTCAAATCCCCAGCGCGTGTGTTCCGGAACCAGCCGGTCAAGGCTGTGGAGTCGCACCCCCACTTTACGGACAGAGGTTCGTACGAGGCTGTTGGATCACCGTCTCTTTACCCTGTGCAAACGCACTCTTGGGGAAGGTCACCGCGTCGACACCGCATGTTCGGGAGTGTGCTCATCCCGTACGCAGGAGTGCGTATGCGAACACCAGGCGTCGGTCCAGCCATGCCGCCCGAACCAGGAACCTGTGGTCGCCCTCGGAGGTCAGGACGAGTTCGTCACCGGCCTTCCATTCGAGTACCCGCGACTTGGCCGGTTGGTCGCCGCCCTCCGCGCCCATGTCGGCGACGGCCTGCACGACGCCCAGGAGCAGCTTGCCGGCACCGCGCTGGACCATTTCCCTGGCACCGCCCTTCGCCCATTCCGCGCTGCTGACGATCTCGGGGTGCCCCGGCTGGACGATGCGCCACGTCGGCTTCACGGCGTGCTTCAGCGGTGCGATGCGCTGGATCGTGCCGATGGTCTCGCCCCGTGCGTCGCGCACCTCGTAGTGGCGCCGGCCCTCGATGTCCTGAGGCTCGTCGAGCGAGCAGATCAGCCTGCTGCCCCCGGTGTCCTCGTACAGGCGACGGGCGCCCCCGTCCGACGGCTGTGGCGGAAAGAAGGCACAGGGGGCGTTGACGCGTTGTCCTGCCAGACCTTGCGGGACCCTGAACGCACGGACGCCGAGCGCGGCCCGCTTGCGCTGTCCCCCGGCAGGCCGTTCCTCCTCGGTGATGGCGAACTCCCAGGCGTCCGCCCAGGGGACAAGAGGGATGGAAGGTTCATCGACGTGCCGATTCTTGCCGAACACGGTGGGTCTCTCCGGGTCACTTCGGGGACGGGCTCCGACCATAACCCCAGCCTGTGAAGAGGGCGTGAGGGCTGCGTGGCCGACGATGCCCGCCCCGGGACCCGGGCTGTCACGGCGGACCGTTGCTGCGTGCTACTCGCTCGTCCGGGTGAGGCGTACCGCCTGCTCCGTGAGCCCCGACACCTTGAACAGCACCCCGGCGAGTTCGACGGTGTCGCCGACCCTCACGTCCTTGTACTGGGCTACCGGAATCCCGGCACAGTTCGCGCCGAGACCGGCCGTGCCCGCCGCGCTGTCGATGTACGAGACGGTGAGGGACGGACCGGTGGGCAGTTGCTTCACGCCGCCGTTAGCGAGGAGGGACAACGTCTGTCCCTTGGCAGGGAAGCTCTTCGCCGCGGCTGCCAGGACGGCGCGGTTGGTGGTGAAGCACAGGGGGTTGTCGGCGGCGCCGCCCGCGGACTTCATGGACTCGGGAGCGGCAGCGAGAGCCGCCTTGTCCTTGGCGTCCTTCGGTTCCAGGACGACACGGTAGGAACAGACCTGCCGCACGGTGTAGGCGTGGCCCGAGAGGGTCAACCGGGATCCCGGCTTCACGGTCCACTGCCGCTGTCCCGCTCCGTAACCGGCCCCGTCGCGCATTGTCGCAGTACGCGACGTTCCGTCAGCGCTCGCGGCCGCGTACTGCACGCCTCCACCGCCGGGCAGCCGGAAGCCGCCTCCTCGCAGGACGTGCACGCCGTCCGCCAGGGCTTCACCGACGCATTGCGGACCCTTGTCCTTCGCCGCCGCCCGTGTGGTCGTGGGTGCGGCCGTCGGGACGTCACCGCCGCCGGACGACGATCCGCAGGCGGTCAGCGCCCACAAGGCCAGGGTGGCACTCGCGATGCCGTACCTACTTGCCGGGCTGAACACCGGTGTCCTCCTTGCAACCGTCGATCACCTGCTCCAGCACGATGCGGGTTCGGTAGTCGACACCCACCACCCGCCATCTGTCCCCGGTGATGTCCAGAACGTCACCCAGGGTCAATCCGTCGAACTCCCCGACGGGTCGGCCTTCGCAGCCGATCCGGACCCGTCCGTGCACAGACGGTTCGGCGAAGACGGACGCCAGGACCTGATAGGTCCGGCCATCGTGTTCGACGGTGTACGGAATCTGGTGACGAAGGGCCCAGCGACCGTCGACGGCGAAGGGGTACTTCACCTTCTCGCCTTCGGACACGCTGCTCGCCTCCCGGGCGTCACGGGGCATCGAAGGCCTCCGCTCCGCCGAAGTACTTGTTGAACTGCTCCTGCGACACGGTAATCGGCGGATAGCCGGAGACGCCCCAGGGGTTTCCGAGGATGACCTTGCCATCGTCGGTGAATCCCCGGACGTAATAGGCGTGGTTGCTGTGGTAAGTGTTGCCCCACTCGGCCGGGTGGTTCTTGTCCAGCTCCTCGTCGGCCGGGGTGGACACGGTGACGACCTTTCCGGAGCTGTAGGCCTCCTTCAGCGACTCCAGGCTCTTGTCCTCGTGTTCCCCGATCCCCAGGAAGCCCCCGGTGGTCAGGTCCTCGCCTTCCTTGCCGGTCAGGTACGGAGCGGACTTCTTGGGGTCGTCCCCCTCGATGCCGCCATATCCACGCTCGTCGTCACCGTCGTCCGAGTAGACCATCGCAAAGGCCTTCTCGTAGTACGCGGGCCAGCTCTCCCCATTGCCGTACGTGCCGATGGGGTCGCCGTTCTGGTCGGACGGCAGATCGGCCGTCATCGTCACCCAGTGGTAGTTGCCCTCTTTGTCCCAGACGCGGACGCTCACCGTGCCGTTCGGGTTCTGCTTGATGCCCTCCTGCACGAAAGCGGGGTCCTTCTGCGCCAGGCCGGCCAGTGATGCGACGTACCAGCAGTCGCCGAACTGGCGTTGATTGACGTCATCGGCGGACACCCCGTCCTGGAACAAGGGGTCCGCAGGCGGTGCCCAGTGAATGCCGTTGTTGGTCTGACCGTTCTGGCTGTTGCCGCCCGCCTCGTACGCGTCGGTGTTCGTGAACGTGGGCTGCACGCCCGGGAATGCCGCCGTGAACTTGCCCACGTTCTCCGGGCTCACCTTGGACAGCATCAGGCTCAGCGTGTCCCGTCGCTTGTCCTCGGGCAGGCCGTTGTCGTCGAATGGGTTCCAGACGGAGTCGTCGGTGCAGGTGAGCAGCTGGTTGTAGAAGGCCAGGTCCTTGGGCGAGGCCTTCGTCACGACGGAGTCCAGTTCGGCGGCGGTCAGTCCGCCGAGCTCACCGGAGATCTGCTCCAGGTCGTCGCGGTTGCCGTTAGAGCCGAAGTCCTTGCCCTTCAGCTCCTGGAGATGGCGGAGGGCATCGTCGATCTTCTTCGCGTCGGGCGCCTTCTCATCGAGGAAGACACTGCTGTCGCTGACGGGGTATCCCCGCTTCTCCAGCTCCTGCAGGCCCTCGATCTGCTTGATGCGGCGTTTCATCGACGACTGCATGTCGCCGAGTTCGCCACCCAGGGAGCCCGGCAGACGCGGGCGACGGAAGAACGACGGCATCGGGATCACATCGCCGACGAGATCCTGGAGGTCGGGGTTGCGGGAGGCGTTCTGCCCCGACGGCAGGTTCTGCTGGGCGGTGGTGAGCACGGCGGCCAGCTGTGAATGGAGCTTCCCTGAGTTCTGAGCGAGGGTGTCCAGGTGGCCGGCCAGAGTCGTCAGTTTGGCGGCATCGAAGCCCCGGAAGCCCATCAGCTGCCACCCGTCCCAGCCTGGGCCTTGTTCTTCTCCCCGGCCTGCCGATCCAGTTCGTCGGCCTGGCTCTCCCAGCGGGTGGCGTCTCCCAGCAGCGCGGTGCCCATGCTGTTCAGCGTGCGCTGCCGTTGCTGCAGCTTGGCTGTGCACTCATCGGCGAACGGCCCCTGCCAGATGGCGCCCTCGCCGCCGCCCGTTCGGAACGCTGCGGCGCGCGGGGTGGCCTTCTTCACCGCGTCGTCGAGGTACGGCCCCAGTCTGCGGGCGAGCGCTCGGGCCTCACGCGCACAATCTCGCAGCCGTTCGGCCCGCTTCTTCAACTCGGCTGCGTCATCGCCTGGTGTGGGCCCCACGTTTGCTTCCTCCCCCGTTTGCTGCCGGCGCCCGCCGCACCTCGCACGTGGCGCCTCGGCATCGCTGAGGAAGCATACGGGGGAGGTGTTCGGCCCTTCGAAGCCGTGGGAAATCTCCGCGAACGTCACATGGTTGCCACAATCCCCACACCCCCTCATTGCAGGCATCTGCTGATCGTGTCGACAGCAATTGCGTCTGTTCTGATCAGAGAAACTCCGCTATGCCCGATAGTCCCTATATGGCACCCATGGTCGCCGGGTAACTGGTCCTCAGGCGTTGCGATTACCTTTGCTTTACAGTGGCTTTGCGCGCGCCGCTCCGGTCGGCCAGTGTTCAGGAGACAGAGGGAAAGGGCAGGCGTATGGGTGGACTCACCTTTGAGCTGCAGCGGGCGGCGTCCACACGAGGTGCCCGTGGTGACGTTCACCTCTGGGCAGGTGAAGTGGACGGCCTCGGCCGTATCGAGCTCGCATTCCCGACAGAGCACAGCGACTATCCGTCGGAGTACTGCGAGGTGGCGGTGAGCGGCGAGGGCTTTCCGCTGATCACCTACCTCGGGCTGCGGTACCTGCGGCGGCCGCTCCTGGCGAGAGGTGAACTAAGGGTCGACTGGGATCCCGCGGATCTCTCCCGGAACGTGTGGTGGCCCGGGAAGAAGGGCCGGGCCCTTCGCATCCGGGTCAAGGGACGGACGTACACGTATGCCGAGCGGGGTGGCAAGCGGCGCCACGAGCTGGTCCGCCCCGGTGCCGCCGTATGCATGACGCGTTCGAGCTGGAGGAACCCGAGCACGCTGTCCGGGACGTGGAGCGGCGAGGCGGACGCCCTCGACATCGGTATCGCGCTCGTCCTCGAGGGCGTGTACACACGGAACCTGTCGATGCCCGGCGCGCTGGTGTCGTTGCCCGGACGCTTTCTCAATCGGTTCAACGATCTCTGACCGGTTCCACCTTCCTCATCAGTTCAGAAGCTTCTGATTCAGTGAATTCGAATTTCAGGGGGACGAGAAGAATGCCTTCCGTGGATGCGGCTCGGCGTCGGCTGCGGCTGTCCGATGCCCATGTGAGCGTGCTGGGGCTACTCGTGGAAGAAGGCCAGATTCCGGCCGAGCTGACGGGTGCGCACACCGAGCTTCGGGAGGTGGGCATCCTCGACACGGACGGCAAGATATCCGCCGACCTCTACCCTCTGGTTTCCACGCTCATGGAGCCCCGTGTCATCGCCAGGGTCGAGACCACCGGGCCTCAGGGCCTCACACGCAGTGGTGCCGTCGTCGGCGACGACTTCATCTTCACGCACGAGAGCTGGCCGGGCGAGGCCGAGTCCGAGTACGTCCCCGCCGAGCCCGAGACGCTCGTCTGGGCGCTGGCCAGGATGGTGGACCTGCACCGTGACTTCACGTCCGAGAACGAGTCCGGTGAGGTGATCGTCTCGACGATGGGAACGCTCGACCAGGTACTCGTCAGCATGGAGAGCGGCCGGTTCGAAGAGCCTGAGGCCGTGGCGGAGGAGGCGGGATGCCCGGTGCGGCTGGCCGAGGTCCTGTCCCAGCTGAACTGCATGTGGCGGATGACCGTGGTGTGGAAGGGAGCCGAGGAGCAGCAGGGCGAGGACGGGCTGGGCGTCTCCGCTCTGTCGGTCTGGGACTGTGGTGTTGAAGGGTACTGGCTGCGTGAGTTGCCCGCCGAGCCGATCCTCGAAGGCCAGGTGGACAGCGACAGCGAGCTCCGGGTCCGGCGCACCTCGTCCAAGGAGCTGTGGCAGCTGATCACCGACCTGCTGCCGGACGGAGCGCAGCTCGCCGCCGTCGAGCCGCAGTCCCGCTGAGGGCTGTTCGCGTCCCGGGACACGAGACCCGAGAGCCCGGAACGCGCTCAGTCTCCCGCCGGCGCCCTTCGCTGACCGGCATGTAGTCCTCCACCCAGCGCAGCGATCGATCACGGGGAAAAATGAGCGACAGTTCCAAGCGCATGGCCAATCCGGACAGCCTCGAGCACCTGGCCAAGCTGTTCGACGGCAGAGGAAATCTGCGGGATCGGCTGGACGAGGCCTTCACCCGGGCCTCCCGTCTCGGTGTGTCCGACAAGCTGAGCTCGCTGAAACCCCTGCGGGGCTGGGCCGATGACACAGCGGTCGACCTGCGGCGGCGTGCGGCCGTACTTCGGGCCGAGAACGGGGATCCCAAGGCGGCGGCGCTCTACGCCGGCTTCAAGCCGGAGGACCTCAAGGGCGGGCAGCTGCCCCCGGACGCCATGCTGATCGCCAATGCCTCCGTCGCGAACGGCGGCCAGTTCGACCCCGGCTGGCTCAAGCGCAAGCCGGGCGAGACCTACCAGGACTGGTTGCAGCGCATACCCGGGGACGCTGCCGCGAAGGTCAGCGGCGATGAGAACATCGGTGAAGTCGTCGGCGATTACATTGAGTTGACCGCACTTGCCTCGACCGTTCCGGGTGCCTTCAAGATGGCCGCCGCAGGAACGATGCATCTGATCAAATACTTCAAGAACGGCACGTTCCTGAAGTCGCCCGGCACGACACTCGCTCAGATCCTCAAGGGACGGCCGCCTTCTTACATTCCGGCACGCATCGCCCAGTTGGGCGCGCAGATCGGCAGGACCACTCCGACCGCGGTCCTGGATGTCCTGACGGGGTCCGACAAACTCGCGCAGATTCACGGTGGAAAGCTGTGGGCCTGGGAGGCCAATCTCCTCAAGACCGGCAAGAGCGCCGGCACGGCCGCGCGCGTGGCGGGCGCAAGTCGTCTGGGCGCCTTCGCCTCCGGGACCGGGACGGCTCTGCGCACGGCAGGCTGGTGGCGTGCGGCCGGCGTTGGCGGAAGCGCCGTGGCCACGGTGGTCGGTGCCGTCGACGTCATCCAGGAAGGCAACCCTGTCGAGGCCTTCAAGCGGGACAAGGCCGGATACGTGGCGAAGGTGTCGGGCACGGCCTTCAACGCGTCACTCACCGCAGCCATGATCGCTCCCAACCCCGTGACGATCGGTGCGGCAGTCGTCACGGGTGCCGTCTACGGCGTCGCCACGATCGTCGACAACTGGGACACCGTGCGGCAGTTCCCCGGCAAGGTGGCCGATGCCGGACGCTGGGCCGGGAAGAAGATCGGCGAAGGGGCAGGGAAATTGGTCGACGGAGCGAAGAAGCTGGGCAGCGCTCTCAATCCCTTCGACTGAAGAGGCGGTCGGCGTTCAGGACGAACCCACTGTCTGCGTATCCGACCCCGGCACCCGCCATTGCACGGGGGACCGGGGTCGAGATCCTCGGGCCGATGTAAGACATCGAGAAGTGAAGGGAGCGGTCATGGGCGACGCGGGCGATTCCGGAGAGGACGCATCGACTGCTGGGTACGGGCGGGCGGTGATGTACACCGAGCCGCTGCCGAGACGCTGGATGATCGCCACAGCGGTGGTTCTTGCCGTCTGGATCGTTTATCAGGCCGGTGCCCTGCTGCCTGAGGACAGTGCGGTTTGGTTCGTTGTCCTCGCCAGTTCGATGCTTTTGGCGTTCGTGTTCAATGCCGTACCGATTTCGAAACGCATCTACAACCGGATTCGTGTTCAAGAGGGACGACTGACCGTGGGGCGGGAGACGATCCTTGTGGAGTCGTTGACAGTCGGCTCACTTCGGGATGCTCGCGATCAGCCGACGGATGCGGAGTTCGTGGCGGCCTTGGCCTCGCGGTCACGTGAGGAGCTTGCGGAGTTGCGACAGAGTAGCCGTGCGAGCAGACCACCCCGGATCGTGGGTGGCGGATGGTCCGTGCCGATGGGCATGGACCAGATAGTGGTCGAGACTGCTGAGGGTGAATCGCTGCTGATCGCCACCCACCACCGTGCGGCGCTGCTGGACGCACTGCTGCGAGCGCGCCAAGTCTAGAGACAGGGCCCGGCCTGCGCGCCTCGAGGACGGCAATCCGCTGGGCGGCTGGGCTGTTGCTTGCCGGGTTCACTTCTGAGCAGCAAGTCGCTCGTCTCGTACTTCAAGGCCTCCAAAGTGCTTCATGCGCCGGACACTTTGACGTCGCCACTGATCAATGGTCACTGGGACAAGGTGTCCAGGATTCCGAGGGCGGGGCGTTGGTTGAGCCGTGTGCCGGTCAAGGAGGATTAGAAGAAGTAAGCCTCCCCCTCGTCTGGGACGACTGAGACAGCATCAGCAATGGTGCGGAGGAGGCTGCGGACTGGGTCGGTGACAGGGCAGAGAAGGCCTGACAGGGCAGAGAAGGCCGGTGAGGCCACTCCGACGGCGTCAAGGCGCTCGGAAGCGCCCTCAATCCGTTCGACTGATACCGACCATGGCACATCCGCGCCGAGCGGCGCGAGGGGAAGGAATCATGCAGCAGCACGTGTACACGCTCGACCACTGGGAGGACCGCTCAGGTCATCGGATGTCCTGGAAGTTCGGGTATCGCGGTACGGCAGGGCCGTTCGGGAGTGTCGAGGTGGTCTACCCCGCGAGGAGGCACGGAGACCGGCACGTCACCGAGGTCAAGGGGGACACCGTGCCCGTCACCTCCTTCGACGGATGGGCCTACGGCCGAAAGCCCTCGCTCTTCTCGGCGCAGCTCAGTGTCGCTGGGGAAGGAATCCGGCTCAAGCGCAACCGCTGGGCACAGACCCGAGCCGGCCGTGCGCTGCGGATGCAGGTCGTCGGGCGGGAATACCGCTACCTCGCGACGAGCGCCCGGCACCGGGACCGGGCCTTGACCCGGCACGGCGTGGAGATTCGGACCAGACGGCACGGCAGCGGTGCACGGAAAAAGGCCACGTTCACAGTCCAGGGCCCGGCCGACGCTACTGACATTGCTCTGGCCGCTGTGATGTGTGGTGTGAACACCCGCAACCTCACCCGGAGCGGGGCTGTTCGCGCCTTCCTGGGCAGATCGCTGAACCTGTTGGACGTGTTCCAGTGAATGACGTTGCCACGCCCGAGATCGATGCCACGGAGGGAGCCCTGCCATGTAGGCACGCGGGGTGCGCGGTATGGGACTGCGGGCCCCTCGGTTACTGGCACCGTGAACTGCCCGCCGAGCCGGTCCTGCCCGGCCAGGTGGATGACACCACTCCGCTGAAACTGGTGTCCCGGGCCGTGCCGCACAACGGAGAGTGAGTCCGCTGCGCGGCAGGCCTGGTGCGCCCAGGTGAAAACCCTGCCTTACCTGTTGACGGCCTGGATCTCCTGGACGGTGACCGCCTGGTCGTTGCCGAAGGTGCCGTTGGGGAGCCGTGTCGGGTTGGGGCTGCCCGTGCCGGTCCAGGTGATCTCCCATGTGACGGTGGCCCGGAGTTTGTACGTGCCGTCGCCGGAGGAGCGGAGGTAGCGGACTCCGCACGGCGGGGTCTCGTCGGCCTTGCCCTTGGCGTAGGGCTCGCCGATGGAGTCGTCGGCGTTCATGACGCACTCGCCCGAGGCCGGATAGGTCACGGCGTCCTCGGTGCCCGGCTCCAGCTTGAGCGACACAGGCTTGGCGGTGGTGGTGGCCTGGATGTTGAAGCCTGGGACGTTGAGGGCCGCCGTCGCCTGGACCTCGTCGAAGACGGCCTTGTCGAGCCAGGCCCAGGTCGGCAGGTTCACCTTGGTGGTGGCCTCGGGGGCGAGAGTCACCTCGGTGTCGGGCAGCTGCATGTGCTGGTAGGCGAGAGCGGCGAGCATCTCCGGGGAAATGGCCTCTTCGTACTGGGGCGGCGGCGCATCCCCGTTCTCCACCCAGAAGGGGAGGTCGGTGCAGGAGGACCGCTTGAGGTAGTCCGGTTCGTCGGGGTTTTCGACCCCGGCCCAGAACATCCCCCTGCCGTCGTTCTTGACGTTGTAGTCCTTGTAGCCGGGGGTGTCGCCCCAGCCGTACCCGTCCTCGTAGTGGCGCTGCGTCTCGCCGATGGCCGACCCCGCGGTTCCACCCATGCCGGGTGCCTTCAACTGGCTGTCGATGTGCTTCGACATCTCCTTCTTGAAGTCCTTGGCGCCGAGGTATGGGGCGTACCAGCAGGGCGGGGGAGTCCAGTTGACGTCCGAGGACGTCACGTTTCCGGCGCCGCCGCCCTTGGCCACGGATCCGGAGTACTGGATGCGGGCGGCGGCGTAGATGCCGCTCTTGTCACCGCCGCCGACCTGTTCGGTGCTGGCGCCCTGGTTGTTGCCTGTCGGCTCCACCCCATAGGCCGGTTCCGTAAGGATGAGAACGCCGAGAACCAGCGACAGAGCAACGGTGCTCGTGCGAAGGGAGTTTCTCCTGGCCCTGATCACTGGCACTTCGCCGCCTTGGCCTCAACGAACACCTTGGACGCTTGCCAAAGACCTTGGCCAGTAGGGAACTTGACCATCACGATCTTGAAGTGGTCGAAGTCAGCGATACTGGGCTTGCTCTTCAGGATTTTCTGGGTCTTGACTTCTTTTCCGTAGAACTTGCTCGAGTCCACGCAGAATGCGACTTCCACCGATTTGCCATTAGGGGCGGACCGCGTGGTGGCCTGGTAGTGGCGCCGAGTGCCAGTGGCAGTCCATCCGCCTTCGACCCTGCTGTCGATCTGGGTCTTTGCGTAACGCAGCCCCTCACCCGTGGAATAGGCGGTCACGGCCGCTTCATTGGACGTACGCTTGTACACGCCGTGGTAGATGGCGCGGACGAAATTGGCCGCGTCATCCATCGCCGCAGCTTCGTTCTTGTCCTTCGGCTTGTCCCAGTCGAAGACCAGGTCCATGTCGCCGGGCAGGGACACGTCCACGCCGTCCGGCTTGTCCCCTGCCGGTGCTCCCGAGGCGGATGCCGACTCCTTCGGCGTCTCCGCAGCCTGGCTGGCGCCGGCGATCTTGTCGTTGTCGCCGGACTTGTCGTCTCCGCTGCCGCAGGCCGTCAAGAGCAGTGCTGCCGTCGCCGTCAACGCGGCGGCAACGGGCAATGAGCGGCGCTTCACAGTGACTCCCCGTGAGAGACAGAAGTTCAGTTGGTGCCCTGACGGTACCGGTGAGGTTTCCAGTTTCACCAGAGCGAACTTGCCTAAGGGAAGGGGTGATCTAGGGTATATGGGACTCTCGTGGGGCTGGTCGTGTCGGATAGCGCCTTGGCAGGTGACGGCGCTGGATGCCGCCGTACCCAGGCGTCCGGAGCCTGTGGTGAGAGCTTTCGATTCTCTGGCGTGGGCGCAGAATCGCCACAACCCGCACACATGTCAATCACGAGAGTCGCCCGACCGGCGAGGCACGACCACTGCGTGCTGCCTCTCGGTGGTGATCCGGGCGCGGCGCGGCACGACGTGACGAGGGTGCGCCGTCCCGTATGTAGGGGTGCCCTGAACGCGTTTGCTCATCGGTGCCGGTGAAGTCGAAACGAAACGTTTGCTGTGTAGGGTGCGCTCGGATGAGGGGGAGGCATGGGAGCCGAAGGCGACGAGCCAAAGGTGGACAACCCGGACCGCGAGCGGCTCCAGAAGCTCAAGCGAGAGCTTGAGAAGGAGCGGGGCGACTTCGTGAGCTCGTTGAAGAAGGCGGCCACGGACGTCGGGAAAGGCGGCCGGGACTCGGTGAGGTCATGGGTCGGGAAGAACGCCGACAAGTGGCACGACGATGTGGCTGGCCATCGCAAGACGGTACGAACGCGCATTGACAAGGTACTTGAGGACGTTCAGCGCGAGATCGACCGTATGCCGGAGAAGGTCACCCAAGAGGAAGCCAACTCGATGAACCGCAGCAGACACATGTACTGACGCGGCCTGAGAGCCGCACTGGATCCGATGCGAGCGGAACGGGGAACGGCATGCGCCCGGACGACGGGGGAAGCAGCGGGGGCATCTTCTCGGGGATCGACCCGGAGAAGCTCAAGGGCACGATCGACTCGGTACGACGTGGGCAGGAGACCCTGCGGGACCGGGCCTCCTACTACAAGACACAGCTCGCCTATTGGGGTGTGGGTGTCCAGGAGCTTGCCGAAATCCTGAAGGTGGCGTCCTGGGCCCAGGCTGAACTTCCCATGCTGAAGCGGCGTTACCACTTGGCCCTCAACGTGGACAACGACCCGTACTCCGGTTTCGCGGGCATGGTCCAGATCAACGAGGCGCAGGTGAGCAGGGCCGCCAACACCGCGGCGGCCAAGGCCGCCAAACGCGCCACGGAGCTGGCGAAGAAGGACCCCGAGGATCTCAGCCCCGAGGAGTTCGACGAGTTGGACGCCCTCTTCGCCGAGAACTACGACGAGTATCCCTTTGCCGAAAAGGTCGTCGGAGCTCTCGGAGCGAGGAGGACGCTGCAGCTCTGGGACAAGATGAGCAACCTGGACAGGCCTTCCGGGTACGGCGAAACCTCGGACTTCGAGCGGGCCGATGAGCTCGACGAGATGCAGAAGAACCTGAGTCTCACCGTGGCCGCAGCCACCAACTCAGATGCTCCGGAGATGAGGAAGTGGAAGAAGGACATGGTCGAGATCGGTGACGATCCGATCTCTGATCAGGGTCCTGCCCCGCACGGGAGCTCCGGCGGCCCTGAGGGTTTCATCGTCATGAGCAACCTCATGCGCTACGGCGACTATGACGACAAGTTCCTCGAGGACTACGGAACCGCGCTCGTGAAGGAAGACAAGCGGGTCATGGAGGGTGCCGACAAACTCTACGGATCCGGTTGGAGTACCACGAGCACGGTCAACCACCTGGGCAACGATGAGGGTCACGATCCTCTCACCGGTTACATGAAAGCACTTGCCAACAGCCCTGGAGCGGCGACCAAATTCTTCACCGCCAAGCAGAAGAGCGACGACGGTAAGGCCGAGACCAACTTCAAGTACCTCTTTGAAGAGCGCAAGTGGCCAGACGACAGCATCGAAGGCAAGGAGAGCGTGACCGGTCGGAACTCGATGGGGCACGCTCTCGAGGCGGCAACCACCGGCCACCGGCCCGGTGAAGCGGCTACGGCCGAGGACGTGAAGCACTCGAAGGAACAGGCAGGTCTGTTCAGCGCCCTTGTGAAGTCGGTGTCCGAGGATCAGGACCGACTGCGGGAGCACGAGTATTTGTCGGACAGTTTTGCGAATATCTCGGCCGAGTACATGCCCGACTTGCATAGGTCGCTCGATTACGACATCGCCAACGGGGGCGGGCTCTTCCCGACGCCGGGAGTCACCGCTCGGATGGACAAATACGATGCCGCACGGTTCTTGAACGCGCTGGCCCGCAACTCGGAGGGGTACGACCGGCTCAACGTCTCCCAGCACGTGTACGCTGCCGCGCTTATGGAGGCGCAGGCCAAGAACCCTGATGCCTACCCGCTGAATACGAACGACACGATCAACAAGATCGCTTACGAGACGGGCCTCTTCCAGGGCGTCATTGGTGAAGGGCAGCATTTCCAGGCTGACAAGGATGATGCAGATTCTGCTGCACGAAATGAAGCGTGGAAGGGGCACGCGAGTACCTGGGGAGGGTCTCTCGTCGGCAGCGCAACGACCATTGCGACCTCATCCTTCACCGGCCCCGGGGGCGTTGTCGTAGGTGGCCTGGTCGGAACGGCCGCGGGCGAGGTGTTCAAGGGGTTCCTCGATGGCTTCGGAGACGACGGCGAGAAACAGAAGGAGCAGGTCTACCAGAACGTCCAGCGCATGGATCAGGTCGAACGCTCGGCCATCCTGACCACGCAGCGGTCCGCCAAGGCCGCCACCGGGTCCGAGGTGGCCGAATCCACGGCTGGCGACCAGGCGGGCAAGGGGTTCCGTGATGCCCACGACCTGGTCGAGCAGAGCAAAGCCAACCAATAGCATGCTAGCCATTCGAAGGTATGGGTGATCGACCTTGACGGAATCGAGCGACCGAAAATCTCGCCGGAAGCCGTTCATCTATGCCGCCGTGGCCGTGACTGCGGCCACCGGTCTCCTCGTCGCCCATCTGGGAGGAGTGTTCGAGGCCGAGCGCGGGACTATCACGGCTGACGATGTGTGCCGCAACCTTCCTGACAGGAAAGCGGCTGCCGACATCCTCAACTCCGTGTTGCCACGAGCTGCCCGCTACGACTTCGTGACGAGATCGACGCCGACACCAGACTGGGACTATATGAGCAACTGCAGCGGAACGGGTGATGGCAAGAACGTCCTCAACCTGCACGCTAAGGCGGGTGTCGCCATGCCCTGGCGGCAGTGGGCCGACCATAACTTGCCACCGACCTCCGGAAAACGCACCTACTTCAACTCTGGAATTAAGGGCGTCTCGGCAGCGGATCTGGCTGCCATTTATATTCCTTGCTATCGCAGCGAGAAGAAGACCAAGGAGCCGCACAACCTGACTGTTTTCGCCCAGGCCCCGGAAGGCCTTGAGGGCTCGGACAACGAAGCGCGGCGGAAGCTCATCGATCTGGCCACGGCCGTTGGTCGCTACGCCCACGAGGAAGCGAAGTGCGACCTCCAGTCCAAGCTGCCGAACTGACAGCAGCGTCCTCCCCGCGCCGGGCGTTGAAGGCCTGGGGGATCTTTGCTGAGCTCCGACACGCTGCGTCAGCGGGTAGCTCCCAGGGCTGCCCGTCGCCGCACTCGGAGCATCGACTCCGTTCCCTTGCGAAGCTCTGCGTTCCAGCCCTGTGGCCCGGTCTCCGAAACTACACTCGCCCCCCATGCGCAACTCCCGCAACATCACCGCGAATACGGCAGCCGCCACCGACAGCGCGTTCCACGCCGGCGTGTGGAGACGGCGGCCCGCGCAGGGCGTGGGAGTCGGACGATGGCCGGAGCCCGGAGGCGGTGACGCCCCCTGACCCCCGCCGCGTCCAGGCGCCGGGCCCGGGCCCGTCACAAACAGTCCCGCGACCCCCGAGCCCACTGGCTCCTCCTCGCCCTCACCCTCCCCCTCCTCTTCGCCTTCCTGATCTTCGAGGGCTGGACCCAGCACGAGGTCGACGCCGCGAAGACGCGGACGCCCTGTGCCTCGCCCGTGCCCGATGCCGTGGCGAAGGGCGGGCCCGTGATCGGGATCAACCGGGACGGGATACGGACCGGCTCGATGCCCGCGCGGACCGTCGCGCTCACCTTCGACGGGGGGCCCGACCCCGTCTGGACACCCCGGATCCTCGACCTGCTGCGCAGGAACAACGCGCGTGCGACCTTCTTCGTGCACGGGGCCCAGGCCGCCCGGCATCCCGAGCTCGTACGGCGGATTCGGGCCGAGGGGCATGAGATCGGGTCCAATACCTACACCGGGGCCGTGCTGGGGGAGTCGTCCGCGCCTCGTCTCGAAGCCGAACTCGAGTTGACCCAGAGTGCGTTGGCCGGGACCACCGGGCAGCGGACCAACCTGCTGCGGATGCCGCGGACGACGACTCCCGAGACGCTGTGCGGCCGTGAGTGGGACGCGGCGCGGCGGGCCACCGGGTACGGGTACGTGCTCGTCGCCGCGGACAAGGGCACGCGGAAGCCGGCGCAGGGGATCGTCCGGCAGTTGAGTCAGACGGAGAGCGCCTATGCGGAGGCGCGCAGGCTTCTGAAAAACCGGACGGTCGACCGGTTCACCACCGTGTCCGACGGGCTCGGGCTCGTTCCGTACAAGTCCGCCTCGTTCGTGGAGCGGTGGTCGGGGCAGGGGCTGATCTGGACCACGCGTATCGGGCAGGTCTTCTCCACCGCCATGATCTGGATCCTCGGCGTCGCCGGTGGCCTCGGCGTGCTGAGGCTGTTGCTGCTCGCCCTCTTCGCCCGGGCCCATGTGCGGCGGCTGGAGCGGTTCCGGACCGGTGCGCCCTGGATGGGGGAGTCGTCCGGGCCGGTCACCGTGCTCGTCCCCGCGTACAACGAGGAGGCCGGGATCGGGGCGACCCTGCGGTCGCTGCTCGACTCCCGGCACCGGGAGCTCCAGGTCGTCGTCATCGACGACGGTTCCACCGACCACACCGCCGACATCGCCGCGAACACGGGGGACCCGCGGGTGGAGGTCGTACGGCAGGCCAACTCCGGCAAGGCCGCCGCCCTCAACACCGGGCTCGCGCACGCGCGGTCCGACATCGTCGTGATGGTCGACGCCGACACCGTCTTCGAGCCCGACGCCATCGAGCGGATCGTGCAGCCGCTCGCGCACCCGGCCGTGGGTGCCGTCAGCGGCAACACGAAGGTGGGTAACAGACGCAGTCTGCTCGGCCGTTGGCAGCACCTGGAGTACGTCTTCGGCTTCAATCTCGACCGGCGCATGTTCGAGGTGCTGGAGTGCATGCCGACCGTGCCGGGTGCCATCGGGGCGTTCCGCCGGGACGCCGTGCTTGGTGTCGGCGGGGTCAGCGAGGACACCCTCGCCGAGGACACCGACCTGACCATGGCCCTGTGGCGGTCCGGCTGGCGGGTGCTGTACGAGGAGTCCGCCGTCGCCTGGACCGAAGTGCCCACCACCATCAGCCAGTTGTGGCGGCAGCGGTACCGGTGGTGCTACGGCACGCTGCAGGCGATGTGGAAGCACCGGGGAGCTCTCCTCGGCCGGGGCCCGGCCGGGCGGTTCGGGCGGCGCGGGCTGACGTATCTCGCGCTCTTCCAGGTCGCGCTGCCCCTGCTAGCGCCCGTCATCGACGTGTACGCCCTCTACGGCGTGCTGTTCCGCGACCCGTGGGAGTCGGCCGCGGTCTGGTTCGCGTTCCTCGGCGTGCAGATCGTCTGCTCCGGCTACGCGCTGAGACTCGACGGCGAGCCGGTGCGGGCCCTGTGGTCCATGCCGTTCCAGATCGTCGTCTACCGGCAGTTGATGTATCTCGTCGTCATCCAGTCGCTGGTCGCGCTGCTGCTCGGAAGCCGGCTGCGGTGGCAGCGGATGCAGCGGTCCGGGACGGCCGGTGAACAGATCGGTGGGCCCGTTCCGTATAGGGGTGTGCCGATGCGCTGACCCGAGACCCCCCCACCGCACCTTCGAGGCGTCGATGAGCGACTGGACCGGCCGGCCGGGAGAACCCCCGCCGGAGTGGAGCGCGCGGCGGGAACCCCTCGCTCCGCCGCCCTCGACCCGCACCGCCCCCCTGCCCGGCATGCCCTCGCCCGCCGCGCCCGGCCGTTACGACAGCGGCCCGGATCCCCGCGGCGGGCGCGGCAGCCGTGATCCTCGGCTCCGGGCGGGCAGGGGCCGCCGGTGCCTGCGGACGGCGGCCACCCTGTCGGCTCTGCTGCTGCTCGGCGGCGCCGGTACGTACGTCTGGGCCGACACCCGGCTCAAGCAGGAGGTCGATCTCGGCGCGCTCGGTGCCCGGGTGCCGGCCGGCGAGGGCACCAACTACCTGGTCGTCGGCTCCGACAGCCGCGAGGGACTGTCGGAGCAGGACCGCAAGGACCTCAACACCGGCTCGGCCGAGGGCCGCCGCACCGACTCGGTGATCCTGCTGCACACCGGCGCGAACGGCACCACGATGCTCAGCCTGCCGCGCGACTCCTGGGTGACCCTCCCGCCCTACGTCGACCCCGACACCGGCCGCAGCTACCGCGCGGCGCCGAACAAGCTGAACGCCGCGTTCTCGCTGGGCGGCCCCGACCTGCTGGTGCGGACCGTGGAACGCAACACCGGCGTGCGCGTCGACCACTACGCGGAGATCGGCTTCGCCGGTTTCGTGGAGGTGGTCGACACCGTCGGCGGGGTGGACCTGTGCCTGGACAAGGCCGTCCGGGACGAGGACTCCGGCGCCGACCTGCCCGCCGGCTGCCAGACCCTCGACGGTGCCGAGGCGCTGGCCTTCGTACGGCAGCGCAAGCAGGAGGCCCAGGGGGACCTGGGCCGTACCCGCAACCAGCAGAGGTTCCTCGCCGCCCTCGCCCGGAAGGCCGCCACCCCGTCCACCCTCGCCGACCCGTCGAAGTCGTTCCCCACCCTGGACGCGGGACTCGACACGCTCATCGTCGACGAAGACACCGAACTGCCGGACCTCATGGGGCTGTTCGACGCCCTGCGGAAGACCACGGGCGGCGGAGGGCGGCGGCTCAACGTGCCCGTGGCCGATCCGGACCTGCGGACCTCCAAGGGCAGCGCGGTGAAGTGGGACGACCGTCGGGCCCGCGCCCTGTTCGACGCCCTGCGCGAAGACCGGCCGCCCGGCTGATCGACGGGCCGCTCACTTCGCGAGCTTGGAGTTCTGCGCCCGCACCACGTTCGCGGGCATCGTGGCGTCGCTGGGCCGCTTGCTGTCGGCGATGGCGAAGCCGTTCACCGCGAAGTAGACGGCGAGCACGTCGCCGTCGCGGACGGCTTCGGTGTGCAGCGTGTGGGTGACACCCCGGAACGTCATCGTCGAGCGGAAGGCGACGGCACCGGCCGCCGTGCCCTTCTCGGCGGTGACCGAGCCGTAGGCCGTGCTGTTCTTGCCCGCCTTCGCGGTGAACCCGCCGCCGCACTTCGAAACGGCCTTGGCCAGCCCGGCCAGTGACGACTCGGCCTCGGCCGCCGGTTCGTACGAGGCGAGCGTGACGTACGTGCTCGTCTTGCCGTAGCCCGCCCCGGCGCTGCGCGTGAGGTCGGCCTGTGGTTTACCGAGCGGGAGTTGATTCATCGCGTAGGCCAGCGGTGCACAGCCGGGCTTGTCGACCGTGACCTCGTCCGCGGACTTGGCGAAGGCGTACTGGGCTTCCAGCTCGGACACGTTGTAGCCGGGCAGGTCGTCCTCCGTCACCATGGCCTTGGCCAGCCGCTGCGCAGGAGTGATCTGCTTGGCTTTCGGCGTCGTCGGCGCACTGGAGGGGGTGTCCTCGCCCGAGCAGGCGGTCAGTGCGGAGGTCAGGGCCAGGGCGGAAACTACGGCCAGAGCGGCGCGCTTCAATGGGGGGCTCCTAGTCGCTGATGGGGCGAAGATCATGGCATGGCGGCTCCGGAAGCTCCTCAGTGGACACCTACGGTTTCCCTCACCCTGTCGATGAGCCGGGCGATGCCGTCGGGTACGGCGGTCAACGGGCCGCCGGTGATGTCGTAGTAGGGGAGGCGGGTGTTGCCGAGGGAGGCGTCGGGCAGTCCGAGCAGCCGGGCCGGGATGCCTCTCGGATCGACGATGGCCGTGTCGCGGCAGGGCGCGCACACGGGGAGCAGGCGGCGGCGGTTGCCCTCGGCGGAGACGCGGACATGGTGGCGGTGTTCGGCGGGGCCGTGCAGCGGGTTGACCCCGCAGCACAGGTTCGACGGCCGTCCGGTGAGGGCGGCCCGGCTCGCTCGGGCGAGCACGATGACGGCGACCAGAGTCGCGGGATCCACCCCGGGGCGCCGGGCGCGGCCGGGGTCGCCGTCGACCAGGAGCAGCGCGGCGTCGAGGTGGTCCCAGGCGCGGTCGCGGTCGTCCGGGGCGCTGAACTCGGCGCTGAGGGCGGTGAGTTCGGCGTACGCGGTGCGCCGGAGGTAGGACGTCGACGGTGCGGTCGGGGCGGTGAACGGCATCCGGTCGAACGGCTCGGGCGCGGGTGAGCGTCGGCGCAGCAGGCCCCGGACGATGTACGTCGTCCCGGCGACGACCGCCGACAGCAGCAGGGCCGCGAAGGCGCCGACGAGCAGGCCGGGCCAGAAGTCGGTGGAGTACAGGGCCGGGAGGGTGTTCTCGTCGGCGGCCCTCGGCGCGGTGGCCGGGGCGGTTTCGTATTGCGGCCGGTCGGTGCGTGGGGTCTCGTCGAGGAAGGTCATCAGCCGGTCGAGACGCTCGCCGAGGAGGTGGTCGTCGGCCTCGTCCGCTCTGCTGTCGCCCAGGGTGAGGGAGTCCGGCAGGTCGAGGAGCAGATGGGTGGAGTCCAGGCGCAGCCCGTGGTTGTAGACGTCGATCGTGCCGTCGTCCGGATCGGCGACGACGTACACGCCGTCCCCGCCCACCTTGGCGTGCACCGCCGCGGCGAACAGCTCCGCGTCACCGGCCGATTCGCTCTCCGGGGTCTGCGGCACGACGGAGACGTACACCGGGCCGCCGGCGTCCGAGCGCCGGAAGTGCCGGATCCGCTCGTGCAGCCGGTCCAGTTGCCGGGCGTCGAGGACGCGCGGGCTCTCCGGATCGGCGTAGACGGGGTCCTGCTTCAGCCCCGCCGCGACCCGCTCCACGCGGGCGGACATCTCGGCGGGGGTGGGGGGTCGTGCCGCGCTCGACTTGGTCTCGTCGAAGACGACGGGAGCGGTGAGGGCGATCGCGGCGGCGGACAGGAGCGCTGCGCCCGGGACGAGCAGGCGCAGAGCGGGTTTCGCGGTGCGCCCGCGCCTTACGAAGGCCGCCGACAGCAGGATCGACAGCGGTACGCCGGTGAGCAGGATCCCCGTGAGGAACGACTGGTTCTGGCGGTCGGACGGGCCGATGTACATCTCGGCGGGCTCTTCGTCACGGTACTTCTCGCGAACGGCCTCGGCGCGGGAGGCGGCCTTCTCCTCGCCCTGCGCGATGACGTCGACGAAACGCTCGAAGCTCAGCAACGGGCCCGCGTCATAGGCGAGTTCGTACTGCGTGACCGTGACGGCGGCGTCAGCGGGGGCGCGGACGCCGTAGGCCGTGGCCTGTGCGACATCACTCCCCTCGATCAGGACGTACAGTCCGTCGCGCCCGAGCCGGTCGTGCACCGCGCCGAGCAGCTGCTTGCCCTCCGTGCTGCTCATCATGGGCAGGACCAGGACGTAGGTCGGGACGCCGGTCTTCTTCGCGAGCCTCGCGAAGTCGGGGGCGGTGGACCGGGGTACCTCGCGCGGGAGTTGGTCGGTGACGTGGACCGGGTTCTCGCGCAGGCGGCCGGCGAGGTAGGCGGCCTGGGTGGCGGGAGCCTGGTTCGCCGCGTGGGCCGGGGTGGCGGTCGCGGCCCGGGTGGCGGGAGTCGTGTCCGCCGCGTGGGCCGGGGTGGCGGTCGCGAAGACGGCCGGCAACGCGCAGAGTGCGAGGAGGAGTCGGAGTGCGCGGGTGCGGCCGTCGCTCCGGGCCCGTATTCGTCCTGCCCAGGCGTGGTTCGTCCTCACTGCTCTCACCGGTGAGCCCCCCACGGTCCGATCGCTGTCCGCGCGGCACTCTACTTGGGGCTTCGCGAGTGCTACAGGTCGCCCGGCTGTGGCGTGGCCGGCTCGCCGGAGGGGCCCATCAGGATGCCGTGGGTCTCGTGGAGGTCCTTGCCCGCCTTCACCGGGACACGGGACTCGGCCAGGACGATGCCGCTCGGGAGGCGACTGAAGGTAAGGGGTCGGGAGCCTGAGAGGCAAGATCAAGAACGCACTCGCCCCCGGCTTCGTGAGTGAATCGTGCAGGCATGATGGCCGACGAGTGACGAACCCGCCCATCGGCGCGCGCCGTTGGGGCCGGCGGCGATTCACTGGCGCACAGGTCATGTTGTCATCCGGGACTGGTCCCGGCCGGGTTGAGCCGGTTCGGCGTTGCAGATGGATAACAGGCCGCACCCTGCGGCCCGTGAGGCCGGACGTGCCTTGAGGGGCTTATGTGCGGCTGATACGGTGCGATGGCTTGACACTCACCCCCAGTGCTGGCTATTCGCCCAGGTCGGGCGGGTGCGTCCGGCCCGTCCCGCACTTCTCCGTGCGGGTCGACGCGGGTGAAGTGTCCGAATTTGAAGGCACATGACAGACATCTTCTTGGGTGTACGGGGAGCGGTTGCGTGAAGATCCAAGAGCGTACGGGGGCGGGCGCAGGCCGTTCTGCCGTTCCGGCTCAGCCGTCGGTCGGCGACCGGCTTCCCACCCCTCCTCGCGAGCGCAAACCGGCACTGGCCGCGCTCGCGGTGCTGCTGATCCTGGTGGGTGCGCTGGGCGCGACCATGCTCGTGCTCCAGGCCGGTGACCGCATCGAGGTCGTCAAGGTGACGGCGCCGATCCCCGCGGGCGGCTCGGTCAGCAAGTCGAACACGACCTCCGTCATGGTCGCCAAGGACGACAGCATCCACTACGTCGAGTGGACCCAGCTGAACGAGCTGAAGAAGCTGAAGGCCGTCAACGCCATCCCCGCCGGAGTCGTCGCGGTCGGCGAGATGTTCGGCAGTGAAGCGGGTGTCGCCGCCGGCAAGGCCACCGTGGGCCTGTCCCTCAAGGCCGGCCAGTACCCGACCGGCATCAAGCAGGGCGACACCGTCGCGGCCTACCGCGTCAGCTCCGCCACCGGCTCGGGCAACAGCAACAGCAACAACAACTCCTCGTCGTCGGCGTCCAGCAACTCCGTCATCGCCGACAGCGCCCGCGTCAGCTACGTCCCGGGCCCGAAGGACAGCGGCGACGAAATCGTCGGCAGCACCAACCTGGCGGTCACCCTGACAGTCGACAGCGACAAGGCCGCCGATCTGGCCCAGGCCGCCTCCAACGGCGAGGTCGCTCTCGTCAAGGTCCCCGGTAACTCCGGCAACTAGAAGGCGGCACTCGACCCATGGCGCTCATCGCTCTCGCCGCCGACAAGGGTTCCCCCGGCGTCACCACCGCGGCCGTCGCGCTCTCGGCGGTCTGGCCGCGGCGTGTCCTGCTCGCCGAGGCGGACCCGGCGGGCGGTGACCTCGTCTACCGCAGTGCCGCCGCGCACGGCGGACCGCTCAACCCCAACACCGGCATGCTGTCCATCGCCGCCACCGCACGCCGCGGCCTCGTGCCCGACCAGCTCTGGGACCACGTCCAGCCGCTGAGCGGAGGGCTCGAGGTCCTCGTCGGGCTCGGGATCGCCGAACAGGCCGCCGGACTCGCCGGGCTGTGGCCCACCCTCGGGCACGCCTTCAACTCCCTCGCCGACTCCCCGCACGCCGCCGCCGACGTCATCGCCGACTGCGGACGCATCAGCGGCGACACCCCGGCCGTGGAGATGTTCCCGCACGCCGCGCTCGTGCTGCTCATCTCGCGCACCGAGCCCGAGGCCATCGCCCGCGTCCGTGACCGCGCCGCCGCCCTCGCGGGCAAGCTGCACGGCGGAGCGCGGGGCGCCGCGAGCCTCGGCACCCCGATGATCGGTGTCGTCCTGATCGCCGACACCGGCACGGCCGGCAAGCTCGCCTCGCAGGTCAACGACATGCTCGTACACGCCCAGACCGGCGCCCGCGTGGTCGGCACCCTCGCCGACGACCCGGCCGGTGCCGACCAGCTGGCCGGCCGCAAGCGCGGCCGCCTCGACAAGTCGCTGCTGATCCGCTCGGCCCGCAAGGTCACCGCCGACATCTACCAGCAGTACGGCGCCGCCTGGGCCGCCTCCGCGCAGGCCAACCAGGCGCCCCAGGCCCACCACGCCCCGCACGCCCCGGGCCGGACGCAGGGCCACGCGGGGGCCGGCGCATGACCGCTGTCGACCACCAGTTGGTCAAGCGGTTCCGCCAGGACGCCGGCGACCGCATCGCCGAGCAGCGCCGGCAGGACCAGGTCGCGGGCGTCACCCCGATGTCCACCGAGGACGAACGGCAGTACGCCCGGGCCGTCATAGCCCAGATCCTGGAGGAGTACGCCCGCTCCGAGATCAACGCGGGCCGTACGCCGCTGGACGCCGAGACCGAGGAGCAGTACGCGGCAGCCGTGCACGCCGCGCTGTTCGGCGTCGGCCGGCTCCAGCCGCTGCTGGACAACCCCGAGGTCGAGAACATCGACATCAACGGCTGCGACCAGGTGTTCATCGGGTACGCCGACGGCCGTGAGACGCAGGGCGACCCCGTCGCCGAGACCGACGAGGAGCTCGTCGAGCTCATCCAGGTGCTGGGCGCCTACTCCGGTCTGTCCTCCCGGCCCTTCGACTCGGCCAACCCGCAGCTCGACCTGCGCCTGCCCGACGGTTCGCGACTGTCGGCCGTCATGGACGTCACCCGGCGCCCCGCGCTGTCCATCCGCCGGGCGCGCATGGGCAAGGTGTTCATCTCCGACCTCGTCGGCAACGGCACCCTGTCGCCCGAGGTCGCCCACTTCATGGCCTGCGCGGTCCGCGCCCGCAAGAACATCATGATCGCCGGGGCCACCAACGCCGGCAAGACCACGCTGCTGCGCGCCCTCGCCAACGAGATCCCGCCGCACGAGCGCCTCATCACCGTCGAACGGGCCCTGGAGCTCGGCCTCGACACCTTCCCCGACCTGCACCCCAACGTCGTCGCCTTCGAGGAGCGGCTGCCCAACTCCGAGGGCCAGGGCACCATCTCGATGGCGGAACTGGTGCGACGCTCGCTGCGTATGAACCCCTCCCGCGTCATCGTCGGTGAGGTTCTAGGCGACGAGATCGTCACCATGCTCAACGCCATGTCGCAGGGCAACGACGGCTCCCTGTCCACGATCCACGCCAACAGCTCGCACGAGGTCTTCAACCGTATTTCCACCTACGCGCTGCAGGCCACGGAACGGCTGCCCATCGAGGCCAGCCAGATGCTGATCGCGGGCGCGGTCAACTTCGTCGTCTTCATCCAGCGGCGCAACAACTACGGCAGCGGTGGCCGCCTCCAGCGCATGGTCACCTCCGTCCGCGAGGTCAACGGCGTCGACGGACGCGTGCTGTCCAGCGAGGTGTTCGCGGAGGCCCCCGACGGCCGGATCGTGCCGCACGCCCCCATAGCCTGCCTGGAGGAACTGATGGCACACGGCTACCGGCCGACCGGGACCTGGGGGTGAGCCGGGAATGACCACGAACCTCGCGGCACTCGGCTCGCTCGGCTCCATGGGCGGCCTGTTCTCCACCACCGTCCTGTACTCGATAGGGAGCGGCGTCGCCGTCGGCGGCGGCCTCGCCCTCCTCCTCATCGCCGTACGCGGGCTGCCCGCCAAGCCCGACCACGAGAAGCAGAAGGCCGCCGAGCGGGCGAGCGAACTGATCCGCTTCGCCGGGCAGCGCGGCTCGCTCGCCGCCATCGTCGGGCTGGTCGTCCTCGTCCTCACCCGCTGGGCGGTCGCGGGTATCGCGGCCGGTGTCCTCGTCTTCTTCTGGGACCGCCTCTTCGGCGGAGCCGGTGAGGAACGGGCCGCCATGCGCCGCGTGGAGGCCCTGGCCTCCTGGACGGAGTCGCTGCGCGACACCATCGCCGGCGCCGTGGGTCTGGAGCAGGCCATCCCGGCCTCCGCCCGCGCCGCGGCACCCGTCCTGCGCCCCCACCTCGACGCCCTCGTCGACCGGCTGCGCTCCCGCACCCCGCTGCCCGAGGCGCTCCAGCAGCTCGCCGACGAGATCGACGACGCCTCCGCCGACATCATCGTCGCGGCCCTCATCCTCAACGCCCGCCTGCGCGGCCCGGGTCTGCGCCAAGTCCTCGGCGCCCTGGCCAAGTCGGCCCGCGAGGAGGTCGACATGCGCCAGCGGGTCATGGCCCAGCGCGCGTCGACGCGTAGGTCCGTGCAGATCGTCGTCGCGGTCTCCATCGCCTTCGTCCTCGGCCTGTCGATCTTCAACCGCGACTTCGTGGAGCCGTACGGAACGGCCGTCGGCCAGCTCGTCCTGGCCTGTGTCTGCGGCCTGTTCGCGCTCGGCTTCTGGTGGCTGCGCAAGCTGTCCACCATCGAGACGCCGGAGCGCTTCCTGGTCCGTGACGAGGCCTCCGTCCAGTTCGTCCGTCCCAGGACGCCGTCGCACGCGCAGTCCCAGCAGCGGATGCCGCAGGAAGAGGGGGCACGCTGATGGACCTCACGATGCCGCTCGTCGTCGGCGCCGTCATGGGCCTGGGCATCTACGCCCTCGTCCGCGCCCTCATGCCCAGCAAGCGCAGCGCGATCTCACAGGTCGCGCGGATCGACGCGATGCGGGCCCGCGGCTCGGCCTACGAGTCGGCCCGCGTGGAGCGGGAGAAGGGACGCCTGGGCGCGCTGCGGGCCGAAGTCGGCCTGCGCGTCTCGGAGTTCTACCTCCAGCAGGGCTGGGAGCAGCGCTCGCTGCGCGCGGACCTGGCGGTGCTGGACCGCAGCTGGGAGAAGTTCCTGGCGACGAAGGTGCTGCTGGGCGTGGCCGGCCTGTTCTTCGGCCCGTTCCTGTTCGCCATCGTCTACACGCTGGGCTTCGGCCGCAGCCCGATCATCCCGGTCTGGCTGGCCCTGCTCTTCGGCGTGATCTTCTTCTTCCTGCCCGACCTGGAGGTACGGCGGGACGCCGCCGACAAGCGGCGCGACCTGCGGCGGGTGATCGGCGCCTACCTCGACCTGGTGTCGATGAGCCTCGCCGGCGGACGCGGTCTGCCCGAGGCGCTGATGGCGGCGGCCGAGATCTCCGACGGCTGGGCCAACCAGCGCATCCGCAACGCCCTGTCCGACGCCCGCATCACCGGCGTCAGCCAGTGGCAGGCACTCGGCGCGCTCGGCGAGGAGATCGGCGTCGAGGAGCTCAAGGACCTCTCCGCCTCCCTGGCCCTGGTCGCGGACGACGGAGCCAAGGTCCGCGAGTCCCTGGCCTCCCGCGCCGAGACCATGCGGCACCGCGAACTCGCCGAGATCGAGGGCAGCGCGGGCGAGAAGTCCCAGTCGATGCTCGTGGCGCAGCTGCTGCTGTGCGCCGGGTTCCTGGTGTTCCTGATCTTTCCGGCGGCGATGCGGGTGTTCCAGGTGCAGTGAGCCGTGCGTGAGCCTTGCAGCGACCTTCACAACTCCAGAACTGCCCCGAACCGATTTCGAAAGGACAAGACGTCATGAACGGACGCACCTTCCACACCGGCATCCCCGCCGTGGACTTCCTCGTCACCTTCCTCCAGGCCCGCACCGAGCGGGCCCGCTCCGGCGAGCTGGACCGCGGTGCCTCCGCGGTCGAATGGGTCATCATCTCCGCGGTCGTCGTGGCGATCGTCGGTGTCGTGGCGGCCATCATCAACGCCGCGCTCAGCGAGGGCGCCAACAAGGTCGGCGACTGCATCAAGGGCGCGGACGCGGGCAAGACCTGCTGATCGCCTCAGAACCATCAGGAGCATCAGAGCAACGGGGTTCACGGGGATGCCGGCAGACGTCAGCAGACGGGTACGCCGCTGGGTGCGGGCCGCACGGGAACGGGCGGCCACCCGCGGCGACTCAGGCATGACCGCGATCGAGTTCGTGCTGCTCACCCCGGTCCTCTTCTTCATGATCTTCGCGACCGTGCAGTTCGCCCTGTACTTCTTCGCGGACCACGTCGCCCAGGCGGCGGCGCAGGCCGGAGCCCGCAAGGCCCGTGCCACGGCCGACGAACAGCCGGGCGCGTGGCGGGGCGAGGCGCGGGACGTGGTGGACAGCTACATCCGTCAGCTCGGCCCCCAACTGGTCCTGTCCCCGGACGTGACGATGGTGCAGCCGGAGCAGAACACGGTGGGCGTGGAGATCGCGGCGAGGGTGCCGACGGTGTTCCCCGGGCTGGATCTGACGGTGCACGCGCAGTCGGTGGGGCCGGTGGAGCGGTTCGTACAGGAAGAGGGCAACTGAATGTCCGTCCCTTCCCTCGCCCAGGGCCGCCGGCCCGTGGACGACAGGGGCTTGTCCACCGTCGAGGTCGTGATCCTCGCGCCGGTGATGATCCTCTTCATCCTGGTCCTGGTGGCCTTCGGCCAGCTCGTGGACGGCCGCGGAGCGCTCGACGGAGCGGCCCGGGACGCGGCCCGCGCGGGATCGATCCAGAAGGACCACGCGACGGCCATGGCCGAGGCCAGGAAGGCCGCCGAGGCGAACCTGTCGGACGTCTGCTCGGGCCCCGTGACCGTCACGCAGACCAGCCAGGGCTTCGAACCGGACACCATCTTCACGGTCGAGGTGAGCTGCCAGGTGCGGGGTCTCGCCATGCTCGGCCTCGACGTCCCGACGACCCTGTCGGCGAGCTTCAGCTCCCCGCTCGACCCGTTCCGGAGGTCGGTGTGAGACGCCTTCGGTCCTTCGGGCCGGCCTGGTGGGCGGCCCGTGCCGCACGTCTGGACGACCGCGGCTCCGGCGCCGGCGCGGTCATCATCTTCACGCTCGTCTTCCTCTCCCTCTCCGCGTTCGTCATCGACGGCGGCCTGTCCATCTCCAAGCGGGAACGCGCCGCCGACATCGCCGAACAGGCCGCCCGTTACGCGGCCCAGGACATCGACCGCGACGCCCTCTACGAGAACGAGGGCGGCCCGGCGCCGATCAACTTCGAGAACTGCAACGCCCGGGTGAAGGCCTTCGCCCGCGAGATGGACATGACGGGCGCGGACATCGGCGCGACCCACTGCGTGGCGGCCGACGCCCAGCAGGTACAGGTCGAGGTCCAGCTCACGTACTCCCCGGTCTTCTCGGGCATGTTCTACGGCGGCGACGTGGTGGTCCACGGTGAAGCGGTGGCGCAGAACGAGGTCGGCTGAGACGGTCCGGAACATTCGGTGAATCTGCACACCGTTCACCGTGAGGTCGGGACGGAGCGGGGCAGAAACCGAGGCCGGCTCACTTCTTGTGCTGCGGAACGCATTTCCGCACCGCGAAGTGGCAGAAGGTGTGAAGGCAGCGAGGTCTCGGGTGACCGAATGGTCACACCCATGAATGCGCGCCCGAAAATCCACGCACATTCATATCCACGGACCGGGCACTGACTGGCCGCCCCTTCTTCCGACGTGCTTTGATCAGTCGCGCTCGAGCACTTCGAATTGTTGAACGAAGGGAACCGCCCCCCATGGCCTTCACCCCGCAGATCCAGACCGCCCAGATGTCCGACGCCGAGTTGGACTCCATCGCCGGCGGCCAGGCGGGCGGTGCTGCCGCGGGTGCCGGCGCCGCTGCCGGTCTCTACGTCGAGACCACGGCCGCCGGCCTCACCGCCGGCGTCGGCGGCGGCCTGGGCCTCGCCGTCTCGCCGCAGGGCATCGCGGCGGACCTGCACCTCAACGCGACCGTCGCTTCCTGACGAACGCGCAGGAAGGGCCCCGGATCTCCGGATCCGGGGCCCTTTCGCGTCTTCGGCGGCGGTTCTACTTCCCCCCGCCATCCCCCTTACCGCCGGTGCCGCCCTCCCCGCTCTTACCGCCCTTACCGCCCCGCTTGTCCTCGGTCTTCATGGCGTCGTTCGCCTTCTTGGCGAGTTCGTCATCCAGCTTCTTGAACTCGCGCACGACGGCATCGGACATACTCGCCAGCGCATCGAGCTGCTGCGTGATGTCCTCGCGCCCGTCTTCCCAGTTGGACTCGAAATCGCCGAGCGCGTCATTGACACTGCCGTCGCCGATGTCGTCCTTGTACGACTCGAAGAGCTTCTTGGTGTGATTCAGACGCGTCTTGATGGACCGCAGCCGACGCCCGTAGCTCTCCAGCTCGGTCAGCGGGAGCGCGAGGTCGCTCTTGCCCTTGCCCATGCGGCAGTCCCCCAACGTCCGGCACTTCGATCTCAGCAGAACCGTACCCCGGCCCGATCTTTCCGTCGAACGACTGTGCCTTGTAAGTTCACGTGTGCATACGGTTGTTGACGTTGGTGTACGCGTGACGGGGGTTGCGGTATCCCCGAACAGGGCGCAGCGGTGTTCCGTGCATACGACCAAGCACTCGAAGCCCTGACGACGACCGCCTGAGCGCCCCGGGCACGAGAGTGCGGCGCGTCAGCGGTTGATCGACTGGATTTCCTGGACGTTCATGTCCTGGGTGGTCTCGAAGGTGCCGTCGGGCAGTTTGCCGCCGGAGCCGTCCGATCCTTCCCAGGTGATCTGCCAGGTGACGCTGGCGGAGAGCTGGTAGGGGGTGCCGTCGGTGGCGCGGAGGTAGCGGATGCCGCACGGGGGCGTCTTGTCGCCGTTGCCCTTGGTGTACGGGGTGCCGATGGAGCCGTCGTCGTTGATCTCGCAGTCGCCCGAGGCGGGGAAGACCTCGGCGTCCTTGGTGCCCGGGTCCAGGTGCAGGGCGACCGGCTTGGCGGTGGTCTCCGCCCACAGGCCCGTGTTCGGCAGGGCGGCGCGGACCTTGACGTCCTTGAAGGTGCCCTTGTCCAGCCAGACCCAGGTGGGCAGGTTCACCGTGGACTTCGCGGCCGGCTTCAGTTCGACCTTGGTGTCAGGAACCTTGACCTTGTTGTAGGCGTACTCGGCGAGTGTCTTCGGGGTGGGCGCGTTCGGGTCGTCCGGGACCTTGCCGGCGTCGACCCAGAACATGATGCGGCCGCAGTCCCACGAGTCCGGATCGCTGGGGTCGGGGGCGACGCCCCGCCAGAAGTAGCCGTCCTTGCCGAGGTTGTAGTCCTTGTAACCCTCGGCGGAACTGTTCGTCGCCGCGTGCATATCGAAGTTGTCCGCCGGCTTGCCGTCCCGGTAGTGGTCGGTCCACAGGCCCTTGCCGATCCAGGACTCGTGGATGCCGACGTCTCCGCCGCCGTCCGTGTCCACGAAATTCTTCAACCGCTCCGGGCTGAATGCGGGCTCGTACCAGCAGGCCGGAGGCTTCCAGTTGGGATCGACCGTGCCGAGGTTGCCTTCTTTGCCGCCGCCGTCACCGCCACTCACGTACGTGATCTTGATGTTGGAGACGGAAGCCGACAGGCCACCCTTGCCGTCCGCGCCGCCGCCGCTCTGCTGGTCAGCCGGTGGCACATTCGTGTTGTCCCCCGGCCCCGCTCCGTACGCGGTGCCGCCGGTCCCGAGTACGGCGGCCACGGTCAGCGCGGTGGGCCAGGCCAGCGTGCGTCGCAGGTGACTCATCGACGGCAGCCCTCCACGCGCCCCTGCACCTCGATCTGCAGCACCTTCCACACCTTTTGGGATCCCCGTGGCGGCTTCATCAGAAGGCGGAACTCCTGGAAGTCGTTGAGGCTTTGCTTCGTGTACCGGATCTTCTTCGTCTTGACGTTCTTGCCGTAGAACTTGCTCTGATCCCGGCACATCGTGACGAGCACACCACCCGATGTGCCGACGTCGTCGGTCCTGCCCCGGTAGTAGCTGTCGGAACCTGTCGCGGTCCAGTCGTCGTCGACCCATGCCTGGATCTGCGACTTTGCGTACTTAGTGGCACTTCCCAGTGCGTAGAACCGGTAGGCAGGGTCGTCCGGGTTCTGGGCAGTGATGCCGTGGTTGAGGGCCAGGATGTAGTTCTGCGCGTTGTCGAGGGCTGCCGCGTGGCGTGTGTCGGACGGCTTCGTGATGTCGAACTCGACCTTGAGGTCACTCGGCAGACTGACGTCCGGTCGGCCGGAGGCCGCAGACGGGGAAGCCGAAGGGCTGTCCGTGCCGGTGTCCGCCCCCTTGATGTCGTCCGAAGACTCGTCGCCGCCCCCGCCGCACGCGGTGAGCAGAAGCGCCGCCGTCGTGGCGAACGCGGCGGCTGTGGTGGTCAGTGCGCGGCGGGCCACGGCTTCTCCCCCGAAGTTCGGTGTGTGCAACAGAGAACGAAGCTATCAGTGGCCCGCGATGCTCCCCGGGCGACCATGAGGGATTGTGTGGAGAGCGTGACGAGTCTGCGTGGCAGTTGCGAAGAGGGGACTCCCCGTCGCCCGGTCACAGCAGTAGGTGTTCCCGGCTACAGGGGCAAATCGGACGCCAGTGGGGATCCTTCGAACCGCCCTTCGACGACCCCGATAAGAGTCCATAAGATCTCTGTAGGCTCAGCACACCCCTCACCTCACCGCTCGGCCTCACCTCACCCGACTCACTCCACATCACTCCACACACGACCCCAGGACACCCGCCATGCCGCGACGCCGCACCTCAAGCTCGTCAAGCTCGACGGGAAGTACGACGGGAACGACGACGGGGGGCACGGCCGCCCCGCGGAACCGGACCCCGCAGCCCGTGCGGATCCGGCGGCGGTCGTTCGGGGACTTCGTGAAGGCGTTCTTCGCCTTCGTCGCCCTGGCCGTGCTGCTCGTCGGTGTGCCGGGCGCGCTGGCCACGCAGATCGGGTGGCCGCTGCCGGACGGGGTGCCCAGTTTCGACTGGCTGCAGCAAGAGATCACCGTTCACACGTTCCTGAACATCCTCACCGTCATCGTGTGGCTGGCGTGGGCGCAGTTCACGGCGTGCGTGCTCGTGGAGATGAAGGCCGCGCTGTCGGGCGTCGGCGTGCCGGGCCGGGTGCCGGGTGGGGGGCCGAGTCAGTTGCTGGCGCGCCAGCTCGTCGCCGCGCTGCTGCTCGTCGGCGCGACCGCCGCCAGCTTCACGCCCGGGCTGTCGCAGCTCGGGAACAGCTACGACGCCAACCAGAAGCCGACCGTCGCGGCCGCCCAGGCCACCCCGGGCATCTTCGCGCAGCAGCAGGAGCAGGCCTCCGGCGCCGCTGCGGCCCTCGCCGAGCAGGCCTCGCACGCCGCCGCCCACGCCGACGCCGGCGGCAGCACCGCCAAGCAGGGCGACACGAAGTACTACCGGATCCAGCCGCCCGAGGGGCGTCACCACGACTCCCTCTGGGAGATAGCCCAACGGCACCTCGGTGACGGGCGCCGCTACAAGGAGATCTTCGAGCTCAACAAGGACCGCGTGCAGCCGGACGGGTCCAAGCTCTCCGAGGCCAGTCTCATCCGGCCCGGATGGATCATGGAGATGCCGGGTGACGCCCGCGGCGGCGACCTCGTGGAGATGCCCGACGAGGCGCCCAACGTGTCGCCGGACGTGCAGCAGCAGATCGGCGACTACGCCCGGACCGGCGACCACGCCCAGGGCGGTGGCGGCTCCGGCGCCCAAGGCGGCGGACACGAGCACGCCGGCGGCGGCGCCACCCAGGTGTCCGTCCCCGACCAGCAGCGGCCCGCCCACGACACCGGCCACCAGCAGGCCACCGCCGTCGGCGCCGAGTCCGACAGCTCCTTCGGTCTTCCCGAAGCCCTCCTCACCGCCCCCCTCCTCGCCGCCGGTCTCCTCGGCGCCCTGGGCCGGCGGCGCCGGCAGGCGCTGTGGCAGTCGGCGTTCGGGGCCGTCGGCGGGCGGCGCGGCATGGAGCCGCCCACGCCGAGCGGTGACGCGCAGGACGTCCAGGACGCGCTGCTCGTCGGCGCCGACCCCGAGGGCGTACGGCTGCTCGACCGCAGCCTGCGCGGTCTCGCCGCCTCCCTCGCCGAGGAGTCGCGCGCGCTGCCGGTCGTCTACGCGGCCTGGCTCAGCAACGGCGATCTGCACCTCCAGCTCGCCCAGCCCGCCGGGAAGCCCCCGGCCCCCTGGCAACAGGGCCAGGACCAGACGTTCTGGATGCTGTCCCGGACCGACGCCGAGCGCTACGAGGACACCGACACCGCAGCGCCCTACCCGGGTCTCGTCAGCCTCGGCACGATGGACGACTCACGGCTGCTGCTCAACCTGGAGGCCGTGCCCGGCATCGTGTCGCTGAGCGGCCGGGAGGCCGACCGGGCCGCCGTCTTCGCGTCCGTCGCCGCCGAGTTGGCGACCAACGGCTGGTCCGACCGCATGACCATCACGCTCGTCGGGTTCGGCGAGGACCTCACCCCGCTCGCCCCGAACCGGATCCGGCACCTCGAGGACATCGAGGCGCTCGTCGAGACCATGGAGGCCGAGACGCGGCAGCGGCGCGGAGCGCTGGGCGCCGCCGGGCACGACTCGGTCCTCACCGGGCGCACCGGGCCCGCCCAGCACACCCGTTGGGCCCCGCACCTCGTCCTGCTCGCAGCGCAGCCGTCCGCCGAGGACGCCGTCACGCTCGCCGAACTGGCCGCCGACGCGAGCCGTCTCGGCATCGGCTACCTCGTCGGCACCGACACCGGCGATCTGCCGGGCGCCGCCTGGGAGATGGAGATCACCGGCGAGGGCAAGCTGCTCGCGCCGCTCCTCGGGCTGGAACTCGACGCGCAGTTGCTGCCGGTGGCCCAGCAGCGGGCCGTGGTCGAGCTGTTCGTCGAGGCCGACCCGGAGCGCGAGACCGACGGGCCCGTGACCACGCCGCCGTTCCTCGTCGACATCAGCGAGCAGGGGCGTCCGGCCGTCTACGCGAGGCTGGTCGGACCGTACGAGATCATCGGCCTGGACACCCCGGACGGGGAGCGCAGCGCGCTGTTGCACGAGGCGCTCGCCCTGCTGCTCCTGCACCGCGAGGGCGTCCACCCGCGGGTGCTGTCCTCCGCGCTGTGGCCGCGCGGCGTCACCGAGGACGTGCGCAGCGCGTTGCTCGACCGGCTGCGGATCTGGCTCGGCACCGACCCCGACGGCACGCCCCGCCTCGGCAGGGACGCGAGCGGGCGGCTCACCCTCGCCAAGACCGTCGTCTCCGACCTGGACGTGCTGCGCTCCCTCTACCACGAGGCCACGCAGGGCAAGGGCGTCGGCAGCCGGGCCGTGCGCGGGCGGCTGCTCACCGACGCGCTCGTGCTGGTGCGCGGGCCGCTGCTCGCCGACCGGCCCGAGGGACGCTACCGGTGGCTCACCCACGAGATCGTCGACGCCCAGCTGCCGCTCCTCGTCGCGGACACGGGCCTCGCGCTGTGCGAGTTCCACATGGAGAAGAACCGGGCGGAGAAGGCGATCGAGGCGCTGAACGCGGCCCTGCGTACCGCGCCGGCCGACGAGCGCCTGTGGCACGAGCTGCTGCGCGCGACCCACTCCACCGGCGACTCGGAGCGGCTGACCGGACTCGCCACCGACCTCATCGGCCGCAGCGGAGCCCGCGGGCTGCCGCCGCGCACCGAGGCACTGCTCGACGAGCTGCTGCCGACGTGGCGTGACGCGATCGCCGCGACGGGATGAGCGTCTGGGTGCTGGTCGTCGCCGCCGCGCTGTGGGGCGCGGCGGCGGGAGCGCTGCTGCCGCGGGCGGCCTACCGGTTCTCGGCGCCCTCGGGTGAGCCGTGGCGGGGGGAGTGCCCCGGCGGGCACGCCCTCAGGGGCTGGCTGGGGCGCGCGGCGTGCCCGGAGTGCGCGGAGCGCGGATACGGGCCGCGCACGACCCCCATGGTGATCGCCACCGCCCTGGTCTGCGCCCTCCTCGCCGCCGCGACCGGCACCCGCCCCGAGCTCGGCGTCTGGCTGCTGCTCGCCCCGGTCGGCGTGCTGCTCACGGTCGTCGACTTCCGCGTCCGGCGCCTGCCCGACCCGCTCACCCTCCCTTTCGCCGGTGCCGCCCTGGCCCTGCTGGGCCTCACCGCACTCGTCCCCGAACACGCGGGCGTCTGGACGACCGCCCTGCTCGGCTCCCTCGCGCTGGGCGGCGGCTACTTCGTCCTGTTCCTCGTCAACCCCGCGGGCATGGGCTTCGGCGACGTCAAACTCGCCCTCGGCATGGGCGCGGTCCTCGGCTGGTACGGCTGGCCGACGGTCATGCTCGGCACCTTCGCCGGCTTCCTCCTGGGCGCCCTGTACGGAGCCGCCCTGGTCGTCACCCGACGAGCCACCCGCAAGACAGCGATCCCCTTCGGCCCGTTCCTGATCGCGGGGGCGTACCTGGGGCTTCTGGTGGGTTCCTACACGGCCTGACCCGGTGCCCGGCATGCTTGTGATCATGACAAACATGCCTCCGTACCCCACCGCCCCGTCCCCGTTCCCCACGGCCCCGCCCCCCGACCCCACCGGCCACCCGTACCATCGCCTGGACCGGGCCACCGGGCGTCACCGCTGGTGGCGGCCGCTGGTCGGTACCGTGCTGATGAGCCTCGCCTACGTCGTCCTCCTGCTCGTGCTGCTGGCCGTCACCTACGGTCTGGGAACGGCGCTCGGCGCGCCGGAACTGCCCGACGGGGGTGTCGACTTAGGGCCGCTCGGGAACACGGCGATGGATCTGGTGTCCCTCGCGATAGCCCTGCCCCTGGTGCTGCTGGCCACGCTCTGGCCGGCGAGACGGGCCGTCGGGACCGTCACCTCGGTCACCGGACGGCTGCGGATCGGCTGGCTCGGGTGGTGTCTGCTGGCCGGGCTGCCGCCCATCCTCCTGCTCACGGTGATCGCCCTCTTCCTGCCGGGCGACTCGGGCGAGTCCGACACCTGGGTGGGGTGGAGCTCCTTCCTCGCGGCCCTGGCCGTGCTGGCCGCCCTCGTGCCGTTGCAGGCCGCGGCCGAGGAGTACGTGTTCCGGGGCTGGCTGACCCAGGCGGTCGGGGCGTTCGTGCGCTCCCCGTGGTTCGCCGTGCTCCCGCAGGCCGTGCTGTTCGCCGCCGCCCACGGCTGGGGCACCAGGTGGGGCTTTTTCGGACTGCTGGTGAACGGCCTGGTGGCGGGGCTGCTCACGATCCGCACCGGCGGGCTGGAAGCGGCGATCGCCCTGCACGTCCTGAACAATCTGCTGGCCTTCGGCGCCTCCGCCGCGGTCGTCGGCGGACTGTCGTCGGACGAGACCGCGGCCGACGCGCCCTGGCCGCTGGCCCTCACCGCCGTGGTCACCGACCTGCTCTACGCCGCGCTCGTGCTGTGGCTCGCCCGGCGTCACACGCCACAGCGCCTCTCGGCACCGAGCGCCCCGCCCGCCCTCGCCCCACACCCCGCCCGCACGGCCTGACGTCCAGCCCGCCGAACCCCTGGCGTACGCTGGGCTGGTCCGTCCACAACCCTTACGAAAGGGACGCCCGGTGACCGAGAAGGCCGACCTTCAGCCCATCCTCGACCGCGCAGCCGCCGGTGGGCGGATCACCCCGGACGAGGCACTCGTGCTGTACCGGGACGCCCCGCTGCACGCGCTGGGCGCCGCCGCCGACGCCGTACGCCGCCGCCGGTACGCCGGGACCGAGCACATCGCGACGTACATCATCGAGCGCAACATCAACTACACGAACGTGTGCGTCACGGCGTGCAAGTTCTGCGCGTTCTACGCCCCGCCGAAGGCCACGGACAAGGGCTGGACGCGTGACCTGGACGACATCCTGCGCCGCTGCGCGGAGACCGTCGAACTGGGCGGCACGCAGATCATGTTCCAGGGCGGGCACCACCCGGACTACGGCGTCGAGTACTACGAGAAGCACTTCAAAGCGATCAAGGACGCCTTCCCCCAGCTGGTGATCCACTCGCTGGGCGCCTCCGAGGTCGAGCACATGGCCCGGATCTCCCAGGTGAGCGTGGAGGAGGCCATCCAGCGCATTCACGCCGCAGGCCTCGACTCCTTCGCCGGTGCCGGTGCCGAGCTGCTGCCCGAGCGGCCCCGCAAGGCCATCGCCCCGCTGAAGGAGTCCGGCGAGCGCTGGCTGGAGATCATGGAGATCGCGCACAACCTGGGCGTGGAATCCACCTCCACCATGCTGATGGGCACCGGCGAGACCAACGCCGAGCGCATCGAGCACCTGCGGATGATCCGGGACGTCCAGGACCGCACGGGCGGCTTCCGCGCCTTCATCCCGTACACCTACCAGCCCGAGAACAACCACCTGAAGGGCCGCACGCAGGCGACGCTCTTCGAGTACCTGCGGATGATCGCCATCGCGCGGCTGTTCATGGACAACATCGCCCACATCCAGGGCTCGTGGCTGACCACGGGCAAGGAGGTCGGGCAGCTCTCCCTGCACTACGGCGCCGACGACCTCGGCTCGATCATGCTGGAGGAGAACGTGGTGTCGTCGGCCGGTGCCAAGCACCGGTCCAACCGGATGGAGATCATCGATCTGATCCGGAAGGCGGGCCGGGTGCCCGCCCAGCGCGCGACCACGTACGAGCACCTCGTCGTCCACGACGACCCGGCGAACGACCCGGTCGACGACCGCGTCGTCTCGCACATCTCCTCCACGGCCATCGAGGGCGGCACGGCTCATCCCGAGCTGAAGCTGCTGGCGCCCAACTGACCTGACCGTGCTGACGATTCACGCCGCCCCGCTGGTCCTCCCGGCGGGTGCGGCACCCGGCATGGACACACCCGTCGTGGACGGCGCCGTCGTGGTCGACGGCGCCCGGGTCACGGCCGTGGGGCCCTACGACGAGGTCGCCGAGGACGCGCCCGGCGCGCGGGTGCGGCGCTGGCCCGGCGTGCTCACCCCGGGTCTGCGCCAGTGGCACCCGCTGTGGCTGCTGCGCCACTGCTACCACCCGGACCCGCGTGAAGCCGATGAGCTGGGCGAACAGCCCCTGTGGGGCGAGCGGCTGGCCGCCCTGGGCGACCTCACCGAGACCCGCTGGTCGGGCAGCGTGCGGCGCGGTGTGCAGCGGATGCTGCGCTACGGCACGACCGCGGTCGCCTCACCCGGCGCCCGCTTCCGCGATCCGCTGGTGGCCACGTCCGTCGCCCGCTCCGGGCTGACCGTCATGGGGACCACAGGGGCTCCCGGCATGCTGCTCGGCGAGCGGCCCGACCTCGACCCGTTCGCGGAGGGGTACGACCTCCCGGGCACGGTCCACGGCCCGTTGACCGTTGGCGGCCGGGCCGACCTGGCCGTTTTCGACGTGCCCGACGAGGCGGCCCTGCGCGAGCGCGGCGCGGCGACCTGTGTGGCGACCGTGCTGGCCGGCCGGCTGGTGTACCGGGCCCGCTGACCCGGGCTCCCGGGCTCCCTGACCGCGGGCCCCCTGACCCCGGGCCCCGACCTATGGTCGGCTCAGCCCGCGAGGGCCTTGCCGAACGCCCCCGACCCTTGCGTCACCCCGCTGCAATCCGTCGCCGCCGCGGTCGACTTGGAGCCGTCCGCGCACTGGCGGTCCCGGGCCGTCGACCACATCGACACCCAGGCGATGCCCTTCTCCTCGGCGAACGCCCGCACCTCGGCGGCGTCCGCGAGCGTGAAGGTCTCGTTCTCGACGTCGTTGACGCCGATCATCGAGGTGAGCGCCATGCCCTGCCAGGCGGTCGCGTCCGAGGTGCCGAAGACCTTCCTCAGCTGGGTGTGCGCGGCCTTGGCGGACGTGAGGGCGTAGCCGCCCATGTCACCGTCGTACGAGGAGCCGTAGTTCATCGTCATGAGGTTGACGGTGGAGACCTCGACGCCGTTGTCGTTGGCGGAGGCGAGCAGCGCGAGGCCGTCCTTGTCCAGGCCCGAGGGCATCACCGGGAGCGTGAACGAGACCTCCAGGCCGCTCCGTTCCTTCTGCAACCGCGCGAGCGCCTTCGAACGCAGGCTGACGGAGGCGGAGTCGGAGAGTTCGTCGCCCTCGACGTCGAAGTCGGCGAGGGTGGTGCCGGCCGCGTCCAGGGCCGTGCCGTACGCCGCCGCCAGCTCCGCGGCGCTGTCGCAGTTCGCCGCGAGTTCCTTGCCGGAGGCGCCGCCGAAGGAGACCCGGACCCGGCCGCCGTCCGCCTTGAGTTTCGCGATCCGGGAGGTGACCGTCGCGTCGCCGATCGCGTGCGTGCCGTTCCAGCGCGGGGTGCAGTCGTCGCCGTCGGCTATGACGAACGCCAGGTTGTACGTCGTGGGGGAGCCGGCGGTGTCGGTGCCGGCGGCCTCGGTGGCGCTGAGGTACGGGGCGTACGAGGTGCCGGCCGCGGCCGCCGCTGTGGGAGACGTGGTGGACGTGGGGGCCTCGGCGGCCGGAGGGGCCGCGTCGCCCTGCCCGGAGCATGCGGCGGTGGCGAGGGCGAACAGGCAGCCCAGCCCGGCCGCCGCCGGTTTCCGGTAACTCCTCATGACGTGCGCTCCCGTTCTCGTGAGGTCAGGGGTAGGACAGGAAGTACGTTTCCCGGCAGCAAACGTCTCACGAGGTCGGTTGCGCGCGGCGAGTTCGGCGGGCATTCCCGAGAACTCTCAGAGAAAGGACAGCTTCCATCGTTTCTCATGGGTCTCTCACAAGAAAACCCGAGTTTAGATCACATAAAGGCGCCCTACTGTCCGGGGAATGCATTCCGAGCCTGCCATCGAAATCCGCGCCCCTCGCGGTCGCCGCCGCAAACGCGGCAACGGGTCCGTCGAAGGCCCCGTGTTCGTTGACAACTCCGGACGCCGCGCCCGGCTGCTGCGCCGGATCGGCCTCCTCCTGGGGGCCGTCTGCCTCGGGTACGCGGCCGTCCTCGGCGCGGCCTTCATGGGCTGGGGGACGTCCCTGACGCCGTCGCAATTGCTGCCGTTCGCGGGCGCGGGGCCCGGCGGTGGTCAGCCGGAGGGGGTTCCGGGCGGTCCCGGCGGCCCGGGAGTCCGGCCCAGCGGTGCCCCGGCTGCCCCGGCCGGGGCAGCCGTGAGCACCTCGTCACCGACGGCTTCCGTGTCCGCCTCCGCCGGCGCCAACTGACCGGGGGCGCGCCATGACCACGACCACCCCCTCCCGCGGCCGACGCCGCGCGCCCTCCCGGATGGAACGGGTCGCCGGCAAGGCCGCCGCGCTGCACCGACCGCGCGTCATCCTCGCCCTGCTGCTCCTGCTCGCCCTCGTCTGCGTGATGCTCCTCGACGGCTATCTGCGCGCCGAGGTCGGCGGCGACCAGCGCGTGCGCACCGGGGCCGGCACCAGTGAGGTACCCGAGGACGTTCTGGACGGCGGGCCGATCGTCACCTTCCGCGGCGGACAGGCCACGACCGTCTCCGTCCCCGACAAGACCATCGCGCTCACCTTCGACGACGGCCCCAACCCGACCTGGACGCCCCAGGTGCTGGCGATCCTCGAGAAGTACGACGTGCCCGCCACGTTCTTCCTGGTCGGCTCGATGGTGTCGCGCTACCCGAGCGTCGTGCGGGACATGGTCGACCAGGGCCACGAGGTAGGGATCCACACCTTCACGCACGTCGACCTGTCGTACCAGAGCGACGCCCGCGTCCGGCGCGAGATGGAGCAGACCCAGCTCGCGCTCGCGGGCGCGGCCGGCATCACGACCACCCTGTTCCGGGCGCCGTACTCCTCGGAGACCGACGCCATCGACAACTACAGCTGGCCCGTCTACAAGAAGCTCGGCCAGGACGGCTACACCAGCGTCTTCGTCGACACCGACAGCGACGACTGGAAGCGGCCGGGCGTGACGAAGATCGTCCAGTGGGCCACGCCGAAGAAGAACAAGGGCGCCTCCGTCCTCTTCCACGACGCGGGCGGCGAGCGTTCGCAGACGATCAAGGCGCTGCCGGAGTACATCGAGAAGATGCGGGCGAAGGGATACACCTTCACCACCATCAGCGGCGTCCTGGACAAGCAGCAGGGGCAGCAGGTGCCTGCCGGAGCGGCGCCGGGCACCGGCGGGTCCCGTCTCCAGGCCGCACACCGCGAGGCCACCGGCGCGATGCTCTACGAGGGCAAGGCCCTGGTAGCGGCCGTCGCCGTCGCCGAGTGGGCCGTCCCGACGCTCTCCGTCGGTCTGATGGTCGTCGGCATCGCGGTCATGGGCCGCTTCGGGATGATGCTGCTCCTCGCCCGCCGCCACCACCACCTGCGCAACAGACGCCGGTTCAGCTGGGGGCCGGAGATCACCCGCCCGGTGACCGTGATCGTCCCCGCGTACAACGAGAAGGAGTGCATCGCCAACACCCTCGACTCGCTCGCACGCAGCACCCATCCGATCGAGATCATCGTCGTGGACGACGGCTCCACGGACGGCACGTCCGAGATCGCGCGCGAGGCGGCCCTCGCACGCGGCATGACCAACGTCCGGGTCATCCGCCAGGAGAACGCGGGCAAGCCGGCCGCCCTCAACAACGGTGTCCGCAGCGCCCGGCACGACATCGTCGTGATGATGGACGGCGACACCGTCTTCGAGCCGGACACCGTACGGCAGCTCGTCCAGCCCTTCGCCGACCCCGAGGTCGGCGCGGTCGCGGGCAACGCCAAGGTCGGCAACCGCACCACGGTCATCGGCGCCTGGCAGCACATCGAGTACGTGATGGGCTTCAACCTCGACCGGCGCATGTACGACCTGCTGCGCTGCATGCCGACGATCCCCGGCGCGATCGGGGCGTTCCGCCGCGAGGCGGTGCTCCAGGTGGGCGGCATGAGCGAGGACACCCTCGCCGAGGACACCGACATCACCATCGCCATGCACCGCGACGGCTGGCGGGTCGTCTACCAGGAGCACGCCCGCGCCTGGACCGAGGCGCCGGGCTCCCTCAAGCAGCTGTGGTCCCAGCGCTACCGCTGGTCGTACGGCACCATGCAGGCGCTGTGGAAGCACCGCAAGTCCCTGACGGACAAGGGGCCTTCGGGGCGCTTCGGGCGGGTCGGCATGCCGCTGGTGGTGCTCTTCCAGATCGTCACGCCGGTGTTCGCCCCGCTCATCGACGTGTTCACCGCCTACTCGATGATCTTCATCGACTTCAAGGCGGCGCTGCTGGCGTGGCTCGCGGTCCTCGGGGTCCAACTGGTGTGCGCGGCCTACGCGTTCCGGCTGGACCGCGAGAAGTACCGCTACCTGCTGATGATGCCGCTCCAGCAACTGGCCTACCGGCAGATGATGTACCTCGTCCTCATCCACTCCTGCGTCACCGCCCTCACCGGCGGCCGGCTGCGCTGGCAGAAGCTGAAGCGGACCGGCGAGGTCGGCACCCCGGCGGGAGCGGGCTGATGGGCGCGCACAGCAAGACGCACAAGCAGACGTACAGCAAGGCGCCCGATCAGACGCACAGCCAGACGCACAGCAAGGGGGCCGCCCCTGCGGCCGCCCCTGCGGCGGCCCCTTCGGCGGCCCCGGCGGCGGGCCCGGCGGCGGCCCCGGACCGGCCCGCCCCCGCCGGCCGGGATCGCTATTTCGACACCCTCCGGGCCGTCGCCCTGGTCCGCGTGGTCGCGTACCACACGTTCGGGTGGGCCTGGGCGGGACTGGTCTTCCCCTCCATGGGAGTGATGTTCGGCCTGGCCGGCACTCTCATGGCGCGCTCCCTGCGGCGCCCCGCGCTCCAGGTGATCAGGAGCCGGGTGCGCCGGCTGCTGCCGCCCTTCTGGTTCTGGGGCGTGTTCGTGGTCGCCGCGATGCTGGTGCACGGCTGGATGCCCGGCTGGCAGATCGTCTACTGGGTCGTGCCGCTCGGTGACCCGCCGGGCAACGCCTGGGGCGAGCAGGCCTGGGAGATCCTCTGGTACCTGCGCACCTACCTGTGGTTCGTGCTGCTCTCCCCGCTCCTGCTCCGGGTCTTCCGGCTCGCCCCCGTCCCGGTGCTGCTCGCCTCCCTCGTGCCGGTGCTGGCCTTCCAGCTCGTGTGGCAGCCGCCGGACGGCCGGCTCGGCGCCGCGCTGTGGGACCTGGCGACCTTCCTGTGCTGCTGGCTGCTCGGCTTCGCCCATCAGGAGGGCGTCCTGGCCCGGCTGAAGCCCGCCGCGGTGGTCCCGCTCGCGCTGGCCGCCCTCGCGTGCGGCGGCTGGTACGCCTTCACGCACCAGGCCGAGTACGGCACGTACGACCTCGACGAGAACCCGCTCGCCCAGGCCTTCTGGTCGGCGGGGTTCGTGACGCTGCTGTTGTACGCCAAGGCCCGCTTCGGGACCGACTTCGCGCACCTGGTCCGGTTGCGGCGGCTGGACCGGCTCGTGACGGTCTTCAACGCGCGGGCGGTGACGATCTACCTCTGGCACGAGATCGCGCTGATCCTCGCCGTACCGCTGATCGACCGCTTCTGGGACGTGCCCGCCTTCGAGGTGTACCTGCCGCTGGACAGCCAGTGGTTCATGTTCGGCGTGGGCTGGGTGCTGATCGCGGTGTTCGTGCTGCTGTGCGGCTGGGTGGAGGACGTGGCGGCTCGCAAGCGGCCGCGGCTCCTGCCCGGAGGGGGTACTGCAAGAATGGGCCCGTGACCCGCGCATCCCTGGACAAGCAGCCGCACGAAGTCGCCTCGATGTTCGACGACGTGGCGGAACGGTACGACCTGACCAACGACGTGCTGTCCCTCGGCCAGGACCGGCGATGGCGCAAGGAGGTCGCCAAGGCGGTCGACGCGCGCCCCGCGCAGAAGATCCTCGACCTGGCGGCGGGCACGGGCACCTCCTCGCTGCCCTTCGCCCGCACCGGCGCCTACGTCGTCCCCTGCGACTTCTCCCAGGGCATGCTCCAGGTCGGCAAGCAGCGGCAGCCCTGGCTGCCGTACACCGCCGGCGACGCGACGCGGCTCCCGTTCAAGGACGACACCTTCGACGCCGTCACCATCTCCTTCGGGCTGCGCAACGTGCAGGACACGGACGCGGGCCTGCGCGAGATGCTCCGGGTGACCCGGCCCGGCGGGCGGATCGTGATCTGCGAGTTCTCGCACCCGACGTGGGCGCCGTTCCGCACGGTCTACACCGAGTACCTGATGCGCGCCCTGCCGCCGGTCGCCCGGGCCGTGTCCTCCAGCCCCGACGCCTACGTCTACCTCGCCGAGTCCATCCGCGCCTGGCCCGACCAGCCCGCCCTCGCCGAGCGGCTGGGCAAGGCCGGCTGGTCGCGGGTGGCCTGGCGCAACCTGAGCGGCGGAATCGTCGCCCTGCACCGGGGCTTCAAGGCCGAGTGAGGCCGGGTCCGTCGGCCTCGGACCGGGACCTCTCAGGGCAATACCCCTAGGGCGAGCTGAGGACCATGTATGGGTCGCCCGGCTCGTCCAGCTCGCGCTGGAGACCGCCCCTGGGCGGACGCGGGATCCGCGGTTCGTGCACGCCCCCGCCGCCCTCACCGGGGCCGAAGTCGAACCACACGTAGACCATCGACTCCCGCGGCACCTCGGCACCGGGCTGCGGGTACTGGCGTACGACGTAGTCGACGACGAGGGGGAGCTCGGGCCGGTCCGGTGCGGTGAGGAGGAGGCCCTGCGCCCGGGCCGTCTCCCTCGCGTCCACGGCCATCAGGCCGACCAGACGCGGGACGCGCACTTCGGGTGTCTTGCGGGATATCTGCACAGATGTCACCCCCAGCGGTACAGGAAGGGTAACTCCCGCCCCGTACCGACCGGAAGCGATCGATGTCGGTCTGTGACAGTCGACTACTCTCCGTCAGTCGTCCGGAGATCGAGGCGGTAGCAGTGCCCCGCCCGCTGCGCGGCCGGGGTCGTGAACGTCTCGGCGAGACGCATCCCCAGGCGCTGGGTCACCGCGATGGAGCGGCTGTTGCGGGCGTCGACCATGGCGACGACGCCCGGGACGCCACGGGCCCGCATCCGCTCCAGCGTCTGCCGCGCGGCCGCGGTGACGTAGCCCTTGCCCCAGTGCTCCCGGCCCAGCCGCCAGCCGATCTCGATCTCGCCGGCCGGGCCCCAGGACCGCTCCCACGGCTGGGCGCCGGTGAAGCCGAGGACCTGCCCCGACTCGTCGAGCACGGTCCACAGGCAGAAGCCGAGCTCCGCGTCGTGCCGGCGCTGGCGGGCGGTGAGCTCCTCGTAGACCGAGAGTTCCGCGGCCCTGCCGCCCTGGAACTCCATGACGTCCGGGTCGTCGAAGATCCGGTGCCAGGCGAACGCGTCCTCGTGGGTGGGGACGCGAAGCCGCACAGCGGGGAGAACTCGATTCACGAAGGCAGCCCTTCAGCCGGGTGATGAATGCTGCTGCATAGACTGCCCATGTCCAGTGCCGGTCGGCACGCAAGATTGACGAACTTGGGGAGATCCCGCCGTGACCGTCGTGACCGAGCCCCTCTCCGAGAACACCGCCGATGTGATCGTCGTGGGCGCGGGGCCGGCCGGCTCCACCACCGCCTACCACCTGGCCAAGGCCGGACTCGACGTCCTCCTGCTGGAGAAGACCGAGTTCCCCCGCGAGAAGGTCTGCGGTGACGGCCTCACCCCGCGTGCCGTCAAGCAGTTGGTGGCGATGGGCATTGACATCTCGGAAGAGGCCGGCTGGCTGCGCAACAAGGGCCTGCGCATCATCGGCGGCGGGGTGCGGCTCCAGCTCGACTGGCCGGATCTCGCCTCCTTCCCGGACTACGGCCTTGTCCGCAAGCGCGACGACTTCGACGAGCAGCTCGCCCGGAACGCCCAGAAGGCCGGTGCCCGGCTCTTCGAGCGGTGCAACGTGGGCGCGCCGATCCTGGACGAGCGCACGGGCCGCATCACCGGGGTGCACGCCAAGCTCGGTGAGGACAAGCGCGAGGTCACCTTCCGCGCGCCGCTCGTCGTGGCCGCCGACGGCAACTCCACCCGGCTGTCCCTGGCGATGGGCCTGCACCGCCGCGAGGACCGCCCGATGGGCGTGGCCGTGCGCACGTACTTCACCAGCCCGCGCCACGAGGACGACTACCTGGAGTCCTGGCTGGAACTGTGGGACCGCCGCGGCGCCGAGGACCGGCTGCTGCCCGGCTACGGCTGGATCTTCGGCATGGGCGACGGCACGTCGAACGTCGGCCTCGGCGTCCTCAACACCTCCGACTCCTTCAAGGAGCTGGACTGGCGCGAGGTCCTGAAGGCCTGGTGCGCGTCCATGCCGGAGGACTGGGGCTACACCCCCGACCACATGACCGGCCCGATCCGCGGCGCCGCGCTCCCCATGGCCTTCAACCGCCAGCCGCACTACACCAAGGGCCTGCTGCTCGTCGGCGACGCCGGCGGCCTGGTGAACCCCTTCAACGGCGAGGGCATCGCCTACGCCATGGAGTCCGGCCAGATCGCCGCCGACGTCATCGTCCAGGCCCACGCCCGGCCGACCCCGTCGAGCCGTGAACTGGCCCTCCAGCGCTACCCGCGCGTCCTGAAGGACACCTACGGCGGCTACTACACGCTCGGCCGCGCCTTCGTGAAGCTCATCGGCAACCCGAAGGTCATGCAGATCGCGGCCCAGCGCGGTCTCACCCACCCGATGCTGATGAAGTTCACCCTGAAGCTCCTCGCGAACCTCACCGACCCGACGGGCGGCGACGCGATGGACCGCATCATCAACGGACTGAGCAGGGTGGCCCCGAAGGCCTGAGCGGGTGGTCGGCCTGCGATTCCGACGGCCTGATCAGGCGCTCGACGCCGCGATGTTGGCGGCCCGGCGGGCGTACACCGACTCCCGCCGGTCCGCCGTCTGCCGCAGCGCGGCCTTCCGCTCCCGTGCGGAGAGCCGGTCCAGGTAGAGCCGTCCGTCGCAGTGATCGGCCTCGTGCGCGAGGCAGCGGGCGAAGTAGCCGGTGCCCTCGATCACGAGCGGCTCGCCGTCCCGGTCGACGCCGCGCACCACGGCCCGGTCCGGACGCGGCACGTCCATGGTGGCGCCCGGCACGGAGAGGCAGCCCTCCGCCTCGTCGAGGAGCCTCCTGCGCGACGCGTCGAGCGGATCCAGGACCGGGTTGACGATGTGCCCGACGTGCCGCACCCCGTCGTCGTCGGGGCAGTCGTACACGAACACCCGCACATCGACCCCGACCTGGTTCGCCGCTAGCCCGGCCCCGTCCGCGATGTACATGGTCAGGAACATGTCAGCTGTCGGCGTCAACACCCGGCCAGGACGTGACAATTCGGGCGCAAGATGCCGGAGTGACGGCAGCGTACGGGCGGGTTGCGATGCCGAGTGGCCCCCAGAAAGGCTCTGAAGGCCCCTGGAGCGGCCCAGGACCGGGCCGGGAGGGTCACGGGGCCCGGACGGCCCCGGACAGGCCGGGAGGGCCGATGCCTCGCTGCGGCAACGACCCTCGAGCCCGAACGTACGGATGTGTCAGACGACGTGTGACGTCACAGGACGCGCACCGCGCCCGACGCCGGGTAGCCCGACAGGTCCTGGATGACGACGCCCTTGGACGGGTTGGCCGCGTCCAGGTACTGGCCGTTCCCGATGTAGACACCCACGTGGTACGCGGAGCCCTTGCCGCCCCAGTACAGGATGTCGCCGACCTGGACGCTGGACAGCGGCACGTCCGTGCCGGCCATCGACTGGTCCTGCGAGACGCGCGGCAGATCCACACCAACCTGCTTGTACGCGGCCTGCACGAGGGAGGAGCAGTCCCAGGCGTTGGGACCGGTGGCGCCCATGACGTAGGCGTCGCCCACCTGGGCCTTGAGGAACGCGATGACCGTCGCGACGCTGCCGCTGGCGGGCGCCGACACGGAGGTCGAGGTGGACGCGGAGGCGGAGAGGGTGGCGCGGTCGGCGCTGCGCGTGGCGCGCTCGGCGGCGGCCTTGCGGGCGGCCTCGGCGGCCTTCTTCTTGGCCTCGGCCTTCTTCGCCGCGGCGAGGTCCTTCTTGGCTTCCGCGGCGGCCTTGGCGGCGGCCGCGTCACGCTCGGCGCGCAGTTCGTAGTTCGCGGCGGCCTGCTGGGTGGCGGCCGCGGACTGGGCGACCTGAGCGGACAGGTCGGCCGTCAGGGTGGGCAGTTCGATGGTCTGCGTCACCGGCTCGGCGGCGCTCGCCGAGGCCGACGCACCTGCCGCCGCCATGCTGAGAACGCCACCGGCAACTCCGGCACGCACGGCGATCGAGGAGGTCGCGCTGCGGCGGGGTTTCCGGTGGCTGCGTATGTGAGCGGTGTGGGACATGGGAATAACCGGTACCAGGGGCTCCTTCATATCTTCAAGAAACGTGTGCTGCGCCACAGTTGTTCATCCGGGCCCTCAAAACCCCCCAACGGGCCCCTTTATTGACGCCGTAACGGACATTGCGGGCGCACCGTGACCGGCCTGTGATCACGGTGTTTGATCAATACGCCCGAATTGCCCCGCGCCTACCACCGGTTGGCTTGATTGGCCAAGCCCCGTTCTCATGGGTCTCTCATCAACGTGACGGAGGTCACGGAACGGCTGGCCCGTCGGTCGCGTCCCGGCGCACAGATCACGGCGGGGTCACGACCTCGCGAAGATCGTGAACGCGCGCACACGTCCACACTCCGCCTCGCCTGCCCCCCTGACGTGTGAACGCGCCTCTATCAAGAGATCAAGTCCATCGCCAATTTGCATGCAAGAGAACCATCTTGATATTGAGACGACCCCTCCGGCCTGCACTGACGAGCCAAAATGTCACCTCTCGTGATCACTCGGACGCTTCGCGTGTGAAGATCACCGCTCATCCGACTTCATGATCGATCGTCAGGTGGTGGAGATCACAAAGGTTGAGTAATACCCCGTGTCGCAGATCACAGAGCGTCGGGCATAAGATGCACGCGGTTGGGCTTGTGACCTGCTTCACATGTTCCCGATCTTCGCCGGGGCGGGCGGGGTTCGAGGGACAGGTGGGGCGGAAGTGAGCCCGACGCAAACCGCCAGCAGTCAGTGCCGACTGAGAGGAGCGAGGAGCGGTGAACGCTTATGCGCCCATCCTCGTACTGGGAGCCCTCGGGGCAGGCTTTGCGATCTTCTCCGTGGTCATGGCCACGTTGATCGGGCCCAAGCGGTACAACCGGGCCAAGCTCGAGGCCTACGAGTGCGGTATCGAGCCGACCCCCACGCCGGCCGGCGGCGGGCGCTTCCCCATCAAGTACTACCTGACGGCGATGCTCTTCATCATTTTCGATATCGAGATCGTCTTCCTCTACCCCTGGGCCGTCACCTTCGACGCCCTGGGGATCTTCGGGCTCGTGGAGATGCTGCTCTTCGTGCTCACCGTCTTCGTCGCGTACGCGTACGTATGGCGGCGCGGCGGCCTGGAATGGGACTGAGGGGCCACACGTCATGGGACTCGAAGAAAAGCTGCCGAGCGGCTTCCTGCTGACCACCGTCGAGCAGGCCGCGGGCTGGGTGCGCAAGTCGTCCGTCTTTCCTGCCACGTTCGGCCTCGCCTGCTGTGCCATCGAGATGATGACCACCGGCGCGGGCCGCTACGACCTGGCGCGCTTCGGCATGGAGGTCTTCCGGGGCTCGCCGCGCCAGGCGGACCTGATGATCGTCGCCGGCCGGGTCAGCCAGAAGATGGCGCCGGTGCTCCGGCAGGTCTACGACCAGATGCCGAACCCCAAGTGGGTGATCTCGATGGGCGTCTGCGCCTCGTCCGGCGGCATGTTCAACAACTACGCCATCGTCCAGGGCGTCGACCACATCGTGCCGGTCGACATCTACCTCCCCGGCTGTCCGCCCCGGCCGGAGATGCTCATGGACGCGATCCTCAAGCTCCACCAGAAGATCCAGAGCTCCAAGCTCGGCGTGAACGCCGAGGAAGCGGCCCGCGAGGCGGAGGAAGCGGCGCTCAAGGCGCTGCCCACCATCGAGATGAAGGGGCTGCTGCGGTGAGCGACGCGAACGGCAACGGGGTCAACCCCGAGAAGGACCTCTCCGCGGAGAACCTCCCGGGCCAGCGCGGCCAGGGCGGTGAGGAGATCCGCGTCCAGCGCGGCATGTTCGGTGCCGACAACGGAGGAGACACCTCCGGCTACGGCGGCCTGGTCCGCTCGGTCCGGCTCCCGGGACCGGCGAGCCGCCCCTACGGCGGGTGGTTCGACGAGGTCGCCGACGAGCTGGAGGGCGCCCTGGAGGAGCAGGACCTGCTCCCCGGCAACGCCATCGAGAAGACGGTCGTCGACCGCGACGAGCTGACCTTCCACATCGAGCGCGAGCATCTCGTCCGCGTCGCCCGCACCCTGCGCGACGACCCGGCCCTGCGCTTCGAGCTGTGCACCGGCGTGAGCGGCGTGCACTACCCGAACGACAAGGGCCGCGAGCTGCACGCCGTCTACCACCTGCGCTCGATCACCCACAACCGGGTGATCCGCCTGGAGGTCAGCGCCCCCGACAGCGACCCGCACATCCCGTCACTGTTCGAGGTCTATCCGACGAACGACTGGCACGAGCGCGAGACGTACGACTTCTTCGGAATCGTCTTCGACGGCCACCCGGCCCTGACGCGGATCATGATGCCGGACGACTGGCAGGGCTTCCCGCAGCGCAAGGACTACCCCCTCGGCGGCATCCCCGTCGAGTACAAGGGCGCCCAGATCCCGGCTCCGGACCAGCGGAGGTCGTACTCATGAGCACTTCCCACGCCTCCCCTCGGGAGACGACCGAGGGCACCGTCTACACGGTCACCGGCGGCGACTGGGACGAGGTCGTCCAGTCCGCGGCCCGCGCCGACGACGAGCGCATCGTCGTCAACATGGGCCCGCAGCACCCGTCCACCCACGGCGTGCTCCGTCTGATCCTGGAGATCGACGGCGAGACCGTCACCGAGGCCCGCTGCGGAATCGGTTACCTGCACACCGGCATCGAGAAGAACCTCGAGTACCGGACGTGGACGCAGGGCACCACCTTCGTGACGCGCATGGACTACCTGACGCCGTTCTTCAACGAGACGGCGTACTGCCTCGGCGTCGAGAAGCTCCTCGGCATCGAGGACCAGATCCCGGACCGCGCCTCGATCATCCGCGTGCTCCTGATGGAGCTGAACCGCCTCTCCTCGCACCTGGTGTGCATCGCCACCGGCGGCATGGAGCTCGGCGCGACCACGATCATGATCTACGGCTTTCGTGATCGTGAACTCATTCTCGATATCTACGAGCTGATCACCGGCCTGCGGATGAACCACGCGTACATCCGCCCCGGCGGACTCGCCCAGGACCTGCCGCCCGGCGCGGTGGACCAGATCCGCGAGTTCGTGAAGAAGATGAAGAAGAACCTCCCGGAGTACGACAAGCTCGCCACCGGGAACCCCATCTTCAAGGCCCGTATGCAGGACGTCGGCTATCTCGACCTGGCCGGTTGCATGGCCCTCGGCGCGACGGGCCCGATCCTGCGCTCCACCGGCCTGCCGCACGACCTGCGCAAGGCGCAGCCCTACTGCGGCTACGAGACCTACGACTTCGAGATCCCGACCGCCGACACCTGCGACTCCTACGGCCGCTTCCTCATCCGGCTGGAGGAGATGCGCCAGTCCCTGAGGATCGTCGAGCAGTGCCTGGACCGGCTCCAGCCCGGCCCGGTCATGGTCGCCGACAAGAAGATCGCCTGGCCGGCCCAGCTCGCCCTGGGCCCCGACGGCCTAGGCAACTCCCTCGACCACATCAAGAAGATCATGGGCACCTCCATGGAGGCCCTGATCCACCACTTCAAGCTGGTCACCGAGGGCTTCCGCGTCCCGCCGGGACAGGTGTACGCGGCGGTCGAGTCGCCCAAGGGCGAACTCGGGGTGCACGTCGTCTCCGACGGCGGCACCCGCCCCTACCGGGTCCACTTCCGCGATCCGTCCTTCACCAACCTTCAGGCCATGGCGGCGATGTGCGAGGGCGGCCAGGTCGCCGACGTCATCGTCGCCGTCGCGTCCATCGACCCCGTGATGGGAGGCGTCGACCGGTGACCACATCGTCTTCCGAGCGGGGCGTCAGCCTGGGCATGCCCGAACTGCCCGCACCCGCCTACCCGGACGACGTCCGGGCCCGACTGGAGACGGACGCGCGCGAGATCGTCGCCCGCTACCCCGACTCCCGGTCCGCCCTGCTGCCGCTGCTGCACCTCGTGCAGGCGGAGGAGGGGCACGTCACCCGCACCGGCATGCGGTTCTGCGCGGACGTGCTCGGCCTGACCACGGCCGAGGTCACCGCGGTCGCCACCTTCTACACCATGTACCGCCGCCGGCCGAGCGGCGACTACCAGGTGGGGGTGTGCACCAACACCCTGTGCGCGGTCATGGGCGGGGACGCGATCTTCGAGGAGCTCCAGGAGCACCTCGGCGTCGGCAACGGCGAGACCACCGGCGACGGCAAGGTCACCCTGGAGCACATCGAGTGCAACGCGGCCTGCGACTTCGCGCCGGTCGTGATGGTCAACTGGGAGTTCTTCGACAACCAGACCCCGGCCAGCGCCAAGGGCCTCGTCGACGACCTGCGCGCGGGACGGCCGGTCACACCCACCCGCGGCGCGCGCATGTGCACCTTCAAGGAGACCGCCCGGATCCTGGCCGGCTTCCCCGACGAGCGGGACGGGGCCGTGGAGTCCGGCGGAAGCGCGGGACCCGCCTCCCTGATCGGCCTGAAGCTCGCCAAGGGGGAGGCCTCTCCCGCACGCGTGGTGCACCCGCGCGGTGAGGCGGCCCGGACCGGGACACCGCACGAGCCGTCACCGACCGAGCACCTCAGCTCGCACGACGCGCCGCAGGACACATCGGCCTCCGACCCGGCCCACCCGGCCGGGCCCACCGCCGAGGAGGGGGAGTGATGACCTTGGCACCCGAGCTGAAAGACACCAGCCCCGAGAAGCTGCTCGCACCGGTGCTGTCGGCCTTCTGGGACGAGGACAAGTCCTGGACGCTGGACGTGTACCGCAGGCACGACGGCTACGAAGGGCTGCGCAAGGCGCTCGCCATGTCGCCGGACGACGTGATCGCGTACGTCAAGGAATCCGGTCTGCGCGGACGCGGCGGCGCGGGCTTCCCCACCGGCATGAAGTGGCAGTTCATCCCGCAGGGGGACGGCAAGCCGCACTATCTCGTTGTCAACGCCGACGAGTCGGAGCCGGGGACGTGCAAGGACATCCCGCTCCTCTTCGCGAACCCGCACAGCCTCATCGAGGGCATGATCATCGCGTGCTACGCCATCAGGTCGTCGCATGCCTTCATCTATCTGCGTGGTGAAGTCGTCCCGGTGCTGCGGCGGTTGCACTCCGCCGTGCGCGAGGCCTACGAGGCCGGCTTCCTCGGCGAGAACATCCTGGACAGCGGACTCGACCTCGACATCACCGTGCACGCGGGCGCGGGCGCGTACATCTGCGGTGAGGAGACCGCACTGCTCGACTCGCTCGAAGGCCGCCGGGGCCAGCCGCGGCTTCGTCCCCCCTTCCCTGCCGTCGCGGGCCTCTACGCGTGCCCGACTGTGGTGAACAACGTCGAATCGATCGCGTCGGTTCCCGCGATCATGCAGCGGGGCAAGGAATGGTTCCGGTCGATGGGGAGTGAGAAGTCGCCCGGCTTCACGCTCTACTCCCTCTCCGGCCATGTCGCCGGCCCCGGCCAGTACGAGGCGCCGCTCGGGATCACGCTCCGCCAGCTCCTCGACATGAGCGGCGGGATGCGCCCCGGGCACCGCCTCAAGTTCTGGACGCCGGGCGGCTCCTCGACCCCGATGTTCACCGACGAGCACCTCGATGTCCCCCTCGACTACGAAGGGGTGGGCGCCGCGGGTTCCATGCTCGGCACCAAAGCCCTCCAGTGCTTCGACGAGACGACCTGCGTGGTCCGGGCCGTCACCCGCTGGACGGAGTTCTACGCCCACGAGTCCTGCGGCAAGTGCACGCCCTGCCGCGAAGGGACCTACTGGCTCGTGCAGTTGCTGCGCGACATCGAGGCCGGCAAGGGACAGATGTCCGACCTCGACAAGCTGAACGACATCGCCGACAACATCAACGGCAAGTCGTTCTGCGCCCTCGGCGACGGCGCCGCCTCGCCGATCTTCTCCTCGCTCAAGTACTTCCGCGAGGAGTACGAGCAGCACATCACGGGCCGGGGATGCCCCTTCGACCCGGCCAAGTCGACGGCCTGGGCCGACCGCACGGAGGTGAACGCATGACCGTGACCACCAGCTCTCCCTCCGGCGGGGGAGAAGCGGCGGTCCCGCCGGAGGACCTCGTGTCGCTGACCATCGACGGCGCGGAGATCAGCGTGCCCAAGGGCACCCTGGTCATCCGGGCCGCCGAGCAGCTCGGCATCGAGATCCCCCGGTTCTGCGACCACCCCCTGCTCGACCCGGCCGGCGCCTGCCGCCAGTGCATCGTCGAGGTCGAGGGCCAGCGCAAGCCCATGGCGTCCTGCACCATCACCTGCACCGACGGGATGGTGGTGAAGACCCACCTCACCTCCCCGGTCGCGGAGAAGGCCCAGAAGGGTGTGATGGAGCTCCTGCTCATCAACCACCCGCTGGACTGCCCGGTCTGCGACAAGGGCGGCGAGTGCCCCCTGCAGAACCAGGCCATGTCGCACGGCGACGCCGACTCCCGCTTCGAGGGCCGCAAGCGGACCTACGAGAAGCCCGTCCCGATCTCCACACAGGTGCTGCTCGACCGCGAGCGGTGCGTGCTCTGCGCCCGCTGCACCCGGTTCTCCAACCAGGTCGCGGGCGACCCGATGATCGAGCTGATCGAGCGGGGCGCGCTCCAGCAGGTCGGCACCGGTGAGGGCGACCCCTTCGAGTCGTACTTCTCCGGCAACACCATCCAGATCTGCCCCGTCGGCGCGCTGACCTCGGCGGCGTACCGATTCCGCTCCCGCCCCTTCGACCTGGTCTCCTCGCCGTCGGTGTGCGAGCACTGCTCCGGCGGCTGCGCCACCCGCACCGACCACCGGCGCGGCAAGGTCATGCGCCGCCTCGCGGCGAACGACCCCGAGGTCAACGAGGAGTGGATCTGCGACAAGGGACGGTTCGGCTTCCGCTACGCGCAGCAGCGTGACCGGCTTCAGACGCCGCTGGTGCGCAACGCCGAGGGCGAGCTGGAACCGGCCTCCTGGCCGGAGGCGCTCCAGATCGCGGCCCAGGGGCTGCTGGCCTCCCGGGGCCGCACCGGCGTCCTGACCGGCGGCCGCCTCACCGTCGAGGACGCCTACGCGTACAGCAAGTTCGCGCGGGTGGCGCTCGACACCAACGACATCGACTTCCGCGCGCGCGTGCACAGCAGCGAGGAGGCCGACTTCCTCGCCGCCCAGATCGCCGGGCGCGGCCGGGACCTCGACGGCACGGGCGTCACGTACACCGCGCTGGAGAAGGCCCCCGCCGTCCTGCTCGTCGGGTTCGAGGCGGAGGAGGAGGCCCCCGGCGTCTTCCTGCGGCTGCGCAAGGCCTGGCGGGGGCACGGGCAGAAGGTCTACTCCCTGGCCACGCACGCCACCCGCGGCCTGGAGAAGGCCGGTGGCACGCTGCTGCCGGCGGCTCCCGGCACCGAGACCGAGTGGCTGGACGCGCTCGCGAGCGGCGCCGCCCTGGAGGGTGACGGTGCGCTCGCCGCCGAGGCGCTGCGCGCCGAGGGCGCGGTGATCGTCGTCGGCGAGCGGCTGGCCGCGGTGGCCGGCGGGCTCACCGCCGCCGCGCGCACCGCCTCCGCGACCGGCGCCCGGCTGGTGTGGATCCCGCGCCGGGCCGGGGAACGCGGTGCGATCGAGGCGGGCGCGCTGCCGTCGCTGCTGCCGGGCGGGCGCCCGGCCACCGACCCCCGCGCGCGTGACGAGGTCGCCGACGTCTGGGGCGTCGCGGGCCTCCCGCACCGCTACGGACGGGACACCGGCCAGATCGTGGAGGCCGCCGCGACCGGCGAGCTCCAGGCCCTGCTGGTGGCCGGAGTGGAGATCGCCGACCTGCCCGACCCGGCACGCGCGCGTGCGGCGCTGGACGAGGTGGGCTTCCTGGTCTCGCTGGAGCTGCGGCCGAGCGAGGTCAGCCGCAAGGCCGATGTCGTCCTGCCGGTGGCGGCGGTCGCCGAGAAGGCCGGTACCTTCCTGAACTGGGAAGGCCGGATCCGCTTCTTCGAGTCCGCGCTCAAGCCCGACCAGATGACCCGCAGCTCGGCGCCCACCGACGCGCGCGTGCTCCAGATGCTGGCCGACGCCATGGACGTCCACCTCGGGCTGCCGGACCTGCGCACCGTACGCGGCGAGATCGACCGGCTGGGCGCCTGGGGCGGTCCGCGGGCCGGCGAGTCCCTGGAGACCGCGGCCGCGCTGCCGCGGCCCGCCGCCGGGGAAGCCGTCCTCGCGGGGCACCGGCTGCTGCTCGACCAGGGCCTCCTCCAGCAGGGCGACGAGGCGCTCGCCGGAACGCGGCACGCGGCACGCGCGCGCGTGTCGGCCCCGACGGCCGCCGAGGCGGGCGTCAAGGACGGCGACCTGCTCGCGGTGACCGGCCCCCAGGGGGTCGTGGAACTCCCGCTCCAGATCAGTGACATGCCCGACCGGGTGGTGTGGCTGCCGCTGAACTCCACCGGCGGTGGCGTCGCCTCCGACACCGGGGCGCGGCCCGGCTCCCTCGTCCGCATCGGCCCGGCGACGCTCGCCGGCGAGGCCCCCAAGGAGGTGGAGGCATGAGCCCGTACCTCGCCGCTGAAGACCTCTCGATGTTCGGCACCGACCCCTGGTGGCTGGTCGTCATCAAGGCGGTGTTCTGCTTCGCCTTCCTGATGGTGACCGTGCTGGTCTCCATCGTGATGGAGCGCAAGGTCGTCGCGTGGATGCAGCTGCGCATCGGCCCCAACCGGCACGGCCCCTGGGGCATGCTCCAGTCGCTCGCCGACGGCATCAAGCTGATGCTGAAGGAGGACGTGATCGTCAAGCGCGCGGACAAGGCGGTCTACGTCCTCGCGCCCGTCATCGCGGCCATCCCGGCCTTCATGGCGATCGCGGTGATCCCGTTCGGCCCGGCCGGCAACGAGATCTCGATCTTCGGCCAGCGCACCACGATGCAGCTCACCGACCTGCCGATCGCGATGCTCTACATCCTCGCGGTCGCCTCGGTCGGCATCTACGGCATCGTCCTGGCCGGCTGGAGCTCCGGCTCGACCTACCCGCTGCTGGGGGGCCTGCGCTCCTGTGCGCAGATGATCTCCTACGAGATCGCGATGGGCGCCGCCTTCGCCTCCGTCTTCCTCTACTCGGGGTCCATGTCGACCTCGACGATCGTCGAGCAGCAGGCCGACCGCTGGTACATCGTGCTGCTGCCGGTCTCCTTCGTCATCTACATCGTCACGATGGTCGGCGAGACCAACCGCGCCCCCTTCGACATGCCGGAGTCCGAGGGCGACCTGGTCGGCGGCTTCAACACCGAGTACTCGTCGATCAAGTTCGCGATGTTCATGCTCGCCGAGTACGTCAACATGGTGACCGTCTCGGCCGTCGCCACCACCCTGTTCCTCGGCGGCTGGCGGGCTCCCTGGCCCATCAGCACCTTCTGGGAGGGCGCCAACCACGGCTGGTGGCCGCTGTTGTGGTTCACGGTCAAGGTCCAGCTGCTGCTCTTCATGTTCATCTGGATCCGCGGCACCCTCCCGCGCGTGCGCTACGACCAGCTGATGAAGCTCGGCTGGAAGGTCCTCATCCCGGTCTCGCTGGTGTGGCTGATGCTCGTCGCGAGCGTGCGGGCCTTCCGGAACGAGGGCTACGACTTCGCCGACATCGCCCTGTACGTGGGTGGCGGCGTCCTCGCCCTGCTGCTGCTCTCCTTCGTCGTCGACATGTTCCGCGAGAAGGCCAAGACGACCGACCAGCCGGCCGAGACCCCGGCCGCCTTCGACCCGATGGCGGGCGGATTCCCCGTACCGCCCCTGCCCGGACAGGAACTTCCGCCGGTCCCGCGCCGCTCGCGATGGGGGTCCCCCCGCGGGAGCGAATTCGAGCGTGGGGGAGAGCGGGAGTTGATTGTCAGTGGTGGACCCGATACTCAGAGTGACGAATCTCGGGGCGGAACTACGGATGGAAAGGAGGCGTCCGATGGCTGAGGAACTCGAGCCCTCGAAGGCTGAGGAACCCAAGGACACCAAGCCCGGTTTCCAGAACCCCGTGGCCGGCTTCGGCGTGACCTTCAAGGCCATGTTCAAGAAGCGGCTGACCGAGCAGTACCCGGAGCAGCAGAAGACCACGGCTCCGCGCTTCCACGGACGGCACCAGCTCAACCGCCATCCGGACGGCCTGGAGAAGTGCGTCGGGTGTGAGCTGTGCGCCTGGGCCTGCCCCGCCGACGCCATCTACGTGGAGGGCGCGGACAACACCGACGAGGAGCGCTACTCGCCGGGCGAGCGGTACGGCCGCGTCTACCAGATCAACTACGCCCGCTGCATCCTGTGCGGCCTGTGCATCGAGGCCTGCCCCACCCGCGCGCTCACGATGACCAACGAGTTCGAGCTGGCCGACTCCAGCCGGGCCAACCTCATCTACACCAAGGAGCAGCTGCTCGCCGGTCTGGAGGAGGGCATGGTCGACGCGCCCCACGCCATCTACCCGGGGACGGACGAGCAGGACTACTACCGGGGCCTGGTGACGGAGGCGGCGCCCGGCACCGAGCGGCAGGTCGCCCACTCCAAGGGCGAGGTCGTGCAGGAGGCCGACTCGACCTCCGGCGGGACGGAACCCGCCTCGGAGAAGGTGATCGGCCGATGACCACCCAGCTCGCCGCCTACTCCACCTCCACCGGAGAGGCCTTCCAGTTCTGGATCCTCGGCACCGTCGCGGTGATCGGCGCCCTGTGCACCATCCTCATGAAGAGGGCCGTGCACAGCGCGCTCTGCCTCGCCGGCACCATGATCATCCTGGCGGTGTTCTACCTCGCCAACGGCGCCTACTTCCTGGGCGTCGTCCAGATCGTCGTCTACACCGGCGCGATCATGATGCTGTTCCTGTTCGTGGTGATGCTCGTCGGCGTCACCGCGGCGGACTCCCTGAAGGAGACCATCAAGGGCCAGCGCTGGCTGGCCCTGCTGTGCGGACTCGGCTTCGGCGTCCTGCTGATCGCCGGGATCGGCAACGCGTCCCTGACGGAGTTCAACGGCATCGGCCAGGCGAACGCGGGGGGCAATGTGGAGGGCCTCGCCGCCCTCCTCTTCACCAAGTACGTCTTCGCGTTCGAGATCACCGGCGCCCTGCTCATCACGGCCGCCGTCGGCGCCATGGTGCTCACCCACCGCGAGCGCACCGAACGCGCCAAGACGCAGCGGGAGCTCGCCGTGGAGCGCGTCCGGTCGGGCAAGCAGCTGCCGCCCCTGCCGGCACCGGGTGTGTACGCCCGGCACAACGCGGTCGACATCGCGGGCCTGCTGCCCGACGGCACCCCGTCCGACCTCACCGTCAGCAAGACCTTGCGCGAGCGCGGCCAGATCCGTGACGTGTCGCAGGAGGCGCTCAACGACCTCAAGGCCCTGGAGCAGCGGTCCGAGGAGCGTCTCGAACGCAGGGCGGTCGGGCCGGCGAAGTTCCAGCGGCCCGAGGAGGCGTCGAAGTGAACCCCGTCAACTACCTCTATCTCGCGGCCCTGTTGTTCACGATCGGCGCCACCGGCGTGCTCATCAGGCGCAACGCGATCGTCGTGTTCATGTGCATCGAGCTCATGCTCAACGCCTGCAACCTCGCGTTCGTCGCCTTCTCCCGGATGCACGGCAACCTCGACGGGCAGATCATCGCCTTCTTCACGATGGTCGTCGCCGCCGCCGAGGTCGTGGTCGGGCTCGCGATCATCGTGTCCCTGTTCCGTGCCCGCCACTCGGCCTCGGTCGACGACGCCAGCCTGATGAAGCTGTAAGGGGTCGGAAGAATCGTGGAGAACCTCATTGCGCTGCTGGTGGCGGCGCCCCTGCTCGGAGCGGCGGTCCTGCTGTGCGGCGGGCGGCGGCTGGACGCCGTCGGCCACTGGATCGGCACCCTGTTCGCGGCCGTCTCCTTCGTGCTCGGCCTGGTGCTGTTCACCGACATGCTGGGCCAGAGCGCCGAACACCGCGAGATGTCCCAGCACCTGTTCAGCTGGGTCCCGGTGGAGGGCTTCCAGGCGGACGTCGCCTTCCAGCTCGACCAGCTGTCCATGACGTTCGTGCTGCTGATCACGGGCGTCGGGTCGCTGATCCACCTGTACTCCGTCGGGTACATGGAGCACGACGAGCGCCGCCGCCGCTTCTTCGGCTATCTGAACCTGTTCCTCGCGGCGATGCTGATCCTCGTCCTCGCCGACAACTACCTGCTGCTGTACGTCGGCTGGGAGGGCGTCGGTCTCGCCTCCTACCTGCTGATCGGCTTCTGGCAGCACAAGCCCAGCGCCGCCACGGCCGCGAAGAAGGCCTTCCTGGTCAACCGCGTCGGCGACATGGGCCTGTCCATCGCGATCATGCTGATGTTCCTGTGGTTCGGCACCTTCGCCTTCGGGCCGGTGCTCGGCACCCACACGGAGGCCGGGCTCGCCGGTGCCGCCGGTGAGGACAAGCTGACCGCGATCGCGCTGATGCTGCTCCTCGCCGCCTGCGGCAAGTCCGCCCAGGTGCCGCTGCAGTCCTGGCTCGGGGACGCTATGGAGGGCCCGACCCCGGTCTCGGCCCTCATCCACGCCGCGACCATGGTGACGGCGGGCGTCTACCTGATCGTCCGCTCCGCGGCCGTCTTCAACGGCGCCCCGGACGCGCAACTGGTCGTCACCATCGTCGGTGCGGTCACGTTGCTGTTCGGTGCGATCGTCGGTTGCGCGAAGGACGACATCAAGAAGGCCCTGGCCGGCTCGACCATGTCGCAGATCGGCTACATGATCCTCGCCGCCGGCCTCGGCCCCATCGGCTACGTCTTCGCGATCATGCACCTGGTGACGCACGGCTTCTTCAAGGCCGGGCTGTTCCTCGGCGCCGGCTCGGTCATGCACGGCATGAACGACGAGGTCGACATGCGCCGCTACGGCGGACTGCGGAAGTACATGCCGGTCACCTTCGTCACCTTCGGCCTCGGCTACCTGGCCATCATCGGCTTCCCGGGCCTGTCCGGCTTCTTCTCCAAGGACAAGATCATCGAGGCGGCGTTCGCCAAGGGCGGCACCGAGGGCTGGATCCTCGGCGCCTGCGCCCTGCTCGGCGCGGCCATCACGGCGTTCTACATGACGCGCGTGATGCTGATGACGTTCTTCGGCGAGGAGCGCTGGCGCAACGCCCCGACACCGTCCCCGGCCCGGCCGGACGTGGAGCCCGCCGCCGAGACCCGCGGCGAGTACACGCCGCCGCACCCGCACGAGTCGCCCAAGATCATGACGATCCCGATGATCGTGCTGGCCGTCGGGTCGGTGGCCGGAGGCGCGTTCTTCAGCATCGGCGACCGGTTCATGCACTGGCTGGAGCCCGTCACCGGGCACAGCCACGGCAACCCGCCGATCAGCGCGGGTGTGGTCACCGGCGCGACCGTCGCCTGCATGGTCATCGGCGTCGCCGTCGCCTGGGCCCAGTACGGCCGCCGACCGGTCCCGGCCGTCGCCCCGCGCGGCTCGCTGCTCACCCGGGCGGCCCGGCGCGACCTGCTCCAGGACGACTTCAACCACGTCGTCCTGGTCCGCGGCGGGGAGCACCTCACGCGGTCCCTGGTCTACGTCGACCACACCCTGGTCGACGGCGTCGTCAACGGCACGGCGGCCTCGGTCGGCGGCCTCTCCGGGCGGATGCGCAAGCTGCAGAACGGCTTCGCCCGCTCCTACGCGGTCTCGATGTTCGGGGGTGCGGCGGTCATCGTCGCCGCGACCCTGCTGATGAGGGCGGTCTGATACCGATGTCCTTTCCTCTGCTGACAGCGACAGCGGCGCTCCCGGCCGTCGGGGCGATCGCCACGGCCGCCGTACCGGCCGCGAAGCGCACCGCCGCCAAGTGGCTGGCGCTGCTCTTCTCGCTCGCCACGCTCGTCCTGGCGATCACCGTCCTGGTCCGCTTCGACCCGGACGGCGCCCGCTACCAGCTCACCGAGTCCCACGCCTGGATCGCGGACTTCGGCGTCCGCTACGAACTGGGTGTGGACGGCATCGGTGTGGCGCTGGTCGCGCTCACGGCGCTGCTGATCCCCTTCATCATCCTGGCGGGCTGGCACGACGCCGACCCCCTGGAGACCGGCAGCAGCCGGTGGCGGCCGACGCAGGGCTTCTTCGCCCTGATCCTGGCCGTCGAGGCGATGGTGATCCTCTCCTTCGAGGCCACCGACGTCTTCCTCTTCTACATCTTCTTCGAAGCCATGCTGATCCCGATGTACTTCCTCATCGGCGGCTTCGGGGACCGTGCCCACGAGCACGGCGAAAAGGCGGCGGCGACCCAACGGTCGTACGCGGCCGTCAAGTTCCTCCTCTACAACCTGGTCGGCGGTCTGATCATGCTGGCCGCGGTGATCGGCCTGTACGTGGTCGCCGGGAACTTCTCGCTCCAGGCAATCGCCGAGGCCCGTGCCAACGGCACGCTCGACATGGCGACCGGCACCGAACGCTGGCTGTTCCTCGGGTTCTTCTTCGCCTTCGCGGTGAAGGCGCCGCTGTGGCCGCTGCACACCTGGCTGCCCAACGCCATGCAGGAGTCCACCGCCCCGGTCGCCGTGCTCATCACGGCGGTCGTCGACAAGGTCGGCACCTTCGCGATGCTCCGCTTCTGCCTCCAGCTGTTCCCGGAGGCCAGCAAGTGGGCCACGCCGGCCATCCTCGTCCTCGCCCTGATCAGCATCATCTACGGGGCGTTGCTCGCGGTCGGCCAGCGGGACATCAAGCGGCTGGTGGCGTACGCGTCGATCTCCCACTTCGGCTTCATCATCATGGGCATCTTCGCGATGACCAGCCAGGGCCAGTCGGGCGCGACGCTCTACATGATCAACCACGGCATCTCGACGGCGGCGCTGATGCTGGTGGCCGGCTTCCTGATCTCCCGGCGCGGCTCGCGGCTCATCGCCGACTACGGCGGAGTGCAGAAGGTCGCCCCGGTGCTCGCCGGCACGTTCCTGATCGGCAGCCTCGCGACGCTGTCCCTGCCGGGGCTGGCGCCGTTCGTCAGTGAGTTCCTGGTCCTGGTCGGCACCTTCACGCGTTACCCGGTGATCGGCATCATCGCCACCTTCGGCATCGTGCTCGCCGCGCTCTACACCCTCGTCCTCTACCAGCGGACGATGACGGGCCCGGTGAAGCCGGAGGTCTCCGCGATGCCCGACCTCAGGATCCGTGAGCTCGCGGTCGTCGCCCCGCTGGTCGTGCTGTTGATCTTCCTGGGCGTCTACCCGAAGCCCGTCACGCAGATCATCGATCCGGCGGTCAAGCAGACCATGTCCGACGTCCAGAAGAAGGACCCCCAGCCCGAGGTGGAGGCGGCCAAGTGAGCGCAACAGCCGTCCACAGCCTGTGGACAACCGCGGCCGACCCGATCTCCAAGATCGACGCGCCGAAGTTCGAGTACGGCCAGCTGTCGCCGACCCTGATCGTCGTCGGCGCGGCGATCATCGGGATCCTGATCGAGGCGTTCGTCCCGCGGAAGTCGCGCTACTACGCCCAGATGTTCGTGTCCGTCGTCGCCCTCGCCGCCGCCTTCGCCGCGGTCGTGGCGCTCGCGGCCGACGGGTACGGCACGACCAAGGCGCGCATCGCGGCCATGGGCGCGATCGCCGTCGACGGGCCGGCCCTGTTCCTCCAGGGCACGATCCTGCTGGCGGCCCTGGTGGGCCTGTTCACCTTCGCCGAGCGGCGCCTGGACCCGGTGGTGCACGGCAACCGCGTCGACTCCTTCGCCGCGCAGGCCGCGTCCGTGCCGGGCAGCGAGAGCGAGAAGGCCGCGGTCAAGGCCGGGTTCACCACCACCGAGGTGTTCCCGCTGCTGATGTTCGCCGTCGCCGGCATGCTCGTCTTCCCGGCGGCCAACGACCTGCTGACGCTGTTCGTGGCGCTGGAGGTCCTCTCCCTGCCGCTGTACCTGCTGTGCGCGCTGGCCCGCCGCAAGCGGCTCATGTCGCAGGAGGCGGCGGTCAAGTACTTCCTGCTCGGTGCCTTCGCCTCCGCGTTCACCCTGTTCGGCATCGCGCTGCTCTACGGCTACGCGGGCTCGATGTCGTACGCGACGATCGCGCAGGTCGTCGACGGCACCGTCCAGGACGTCAACCCGGCGCTCGCCGGCACCATGGGCAACGACGCGCTGCTGCTGATCGGCGCCGCGCTGGTGGTCATGGGCCTGCTGTTCAAGGTGGGCGCGGTGCCGTTCCACATGTGGACGCCGGACGTGTACCAGGGCGCGCCGACGCCGGTGACCGGCTTCATGGCGGCGGCGACGAAGGTGGCGGCGTTCGGCGCGCTGCTGCGGCTGCTGTACGTCGTCCTGCCGGGCCTGCGCTGGGACTGGCGGCCGGTCATGTGGGCCGTGGCCATCGTCACCATGCTGGGCGGTGCGATCGTCGCGATCACGCAGACCGACATCAAGCGGCTGCTGGCGTACTCGTCGATCGCGCACGCCGGGTTCATCCTCGCGGGTGTCATCGCGACCACGCCCGACGGTGTGTCGTCGGTGCTGTTCTACCTGGCGGCGTACTCGTTCGTGACGATCGGCGCCTTCGCGGTGGTCACGCTCGTCCGGGACGCCGGGGGCGAGGCGACGCACCTGTCCAAGTGGGCGGGGCTCGGGCGCAGGTCCCCGCTGGTGGCGGCCGTGTTCGCGGTGTTCCTGCTGGCCTTCGCGGGCATTCCGCTGACGTCCGGCTTCGCGGGGAAGTTCGCCGTGTTCAAGGCGGCGGCGGAGGGCGGGGCCGCCCCGCTCGTCGTCATCGGTGTGATCTCGTCGGCGATCGCGGCGTTCTTCTACATCCGCGTCATCGTGCTGATGTTCTTCAGCGAGCCGCGGCCGGAGGGCCCGACGGTGGCGGTGCCGTCACCGCTGACGATGACGGCGATCGGGGTGGGCGTGGCGGTCACGCTGGTGCTCGGTGTGGCGCCGCAGTACTTCCTGGATCTGGCGGGGCAGGCGGGCGTGTTCGTCCGCTGACGTCCGCGCAGGGCTGCGTGGGGTCCGGTCTCCTTCGGGAGCCGGGCCCCACGGCGTTTCCGGGCGGGGTGCCGCAGTGGCGAGCCCTGTCGAACGTATGTATGCGCATCGCCTTCACCGGGCGGGACCTGTGGATAACTCCGGGACTGTCGGTGCGGGCGCCTATGGTGGACGCAGTGGTCGAGGCGCGACGCACGGGGGACGCAACGATGGGCGCGACGGGCGGGACGGGTGTGATGACGGAACTGGACGCGGTGACCGGAGCCGGGGCGACCGGAGCCGGGGTCGGCGCGGGCAGTGGTCCCGCCGGGCCCCTCGGCGCCGACGCGAGCGAGGCGCTGGCCGCGCTGCACCGGGTCTTCGGGTACGAGGCCTTCCGCGGTGAGCAGGAAGCGGTCATCGAGCATGTGGTGGCGGGCGGCGACGCCGTCGTGCTCATGCCCACCGGTGGCGGAAAGTCGCTGTGCTACCAGATTCCATCCCTGGTCAGGCCAGGTACGGGTGTGGTCGTCTCCCCGCTCATCGCCCTGATGCAGGACCAGGTGGACGCGCTGCGGGCCCTGGGCGTGCGGGCCGGGTTCATGAACTCCACGCAGGACTTCGACGAGCGGCGGATGGTGGAGGCCGAGTTCCTCGCCGGCGAGCTGGACCTGCTGTACCTGGCGCCGGAGCGGCTGCGGGTGGGGAGCACGCTCGATCTGCTCTCCCGCGGCAAGATCTCCCTCTTCGCGATCGACGAGGCGCACTGCGTCTCCCAGTGGGGCCACGACTTCCGGCCCGACTACCTGGCGCTGTCCCTGCTCGGTGAGCGCTGGCCGGACGTGCCGCGCGTCGCGCTGACGGCGACGGCCACGCACGCGACGCACCAGGAGATCACCGAGCGGCTGAACATGCCGACGGCCCGCCATTTCGTGGCGAGCTTCGACCGGCCCAACATCCAGTACCGGATCGTGCCCAAGGCCGACCCGAAGAAGCAGCTGTTGAGCTTCCTGCGCGAGGAGCACGCGGGCGACGCGGGCATCGTCTACTGCCTGTCGCGCAACTCGGTGGAGAAGACCGCCGAGTTCCTCAGCCGCAACGGCGTCGAGGCGGTGCCGTACCACGCGGGCCTGGACGCGGGCACCCGCGCCGCCCACCAGTCCCGCTTCCTGCGGGAGGACGGCCTGGTCGTGGTGGCGACCATCGCCTTCGGCATGGGCATCGACAAGCCGGACGTCCGTTTCGTCGCCCACCTCGACCTGCCCAAGTCGGTCGAGGGCTACTACCAGGAGACGGGCCGGGCCGGCCGTGACGGGCTGCCGTCGACGGCCTGGATGGCCTACGGACTGAACGACGTCATACAGCAGCGCAAGCTGATCCAGTCGGGTGAGGGGGACGAGGCCTTCCGGCGCCGGGCCCAGGCCCACCTGGACTCGATGCTGGCGCTGTGCGAGACGGCCCAGTGCCGCCGCGGCCAGCTCCTCGCCTACTTCGGCCAGGACCCGGACCCGTCCGGCTGCGGCAACTGCGACACCTGCCTGACCCCGCCGGAGACCTGGGACGGCACCGTCGCGGCGCAGAAGGCCCTGTCCACGGTGGTCCGGCTGCAGCGCGAGCGCGGACAGAAGTTCGGCGCGGTGCAGATCGTCGACATCCTGCTGGGGAAGCGGACCGGCAAGGTCATCCAGTTCGACCACGACCAGCTGTCCGTGTTCGGCATCGGCGAGGAGCTCACCGAGGGCGAATGGCGGGGCGTGATCCGGCAGTTGCTCGCCCAGGGGCTGCTCGCGGTGGAGGGCGAGTACGGCACGCTGGTGCTGACCGAGGCCAGCGGGGCGGTGCTCCGGCGGGAGCGGGACGTGCCGCTGCGCAAGGAGCCCGAGAAGCCGGTGACCTCCCGCTCGGGGTCCTCGTCCACGGGATCCGGGCGGGGCGAGCGCAAGGGCAAGGCCGCCGCAGCCGAGCTGCCCGAGGAGCTGCTGCCGGCCTTCGATGCGCTGCGCGCCTGGCGCGCCGAGCAGGCTCGTGAGCAGGGCGTCCCGGCGTACGTGATCTTCCACGACGCCACCCTGCGGGAGATCGCCACGGTGTGGCCGACGTCGGTGGGGGAGCTCGGCGGGATCAGCGGGGTCGGCGAGAAGAAGCTCACCACGTACGGGGAGGGTGTGCTGGAGGTGCTCGCGTCGCTGGGCGGGCCGGCGGCCTCCGCCCCCGCGGGCGACTCGTCCCCGGCCCCGACGGCGTCCGGCCAGGCTCCGGCTCACACCCCCGGTCAGGCTCCGGCTCACACGCCCGGTCAGGACGCGGGCGAGCCGGACCACTGGCCGGAGATGGATGAGGAGCCGGAGCCCGACGACTGGATATAGAGCCGGGCTCCGGCCGGGTCAGACGGATCCGGAAGCCGGGCCGGTCACAGCGCCCGTCCCGCGTACGCCCTGACATCCGCGTCGGAGTCCGTCGTCGCCGTGGCGAGCGCCGCCCGGGCCTCCTCGGTGCCGCGGTGCCGGGTCAGTGCCAGGACGGCGGCCTTGCGGACGTCGGCGTTGGCGTCCGCCAGGGCCTTGGCGAGCGCCGGGACGGCCACGTCGGGGTCGGCGACCGACAGGGCGGTGGCGGCTCCGGACCGGACCTGCCACGCCGTCTCGGACAGGGCGGCCACGGCTCGTGCGGTGAGGGACGCCGGGCAGCCGGTGGTGCCGAGTGCTCCGTAGGCCGCGGCCCGCACCAGGGCATCGGGGTCGTCGAGGAGGCCGGTGAGGGCCGCTTCGATGGCGCCCGCGGCGGGATCGGCGGCGGCAGGGGCGTCCTCCGCGAGCCGCTCGGCCCCCACCGTGGCCAGGCCCTTGGCGATCGCGACCCGGACCTCGCGGGAGGGATCGGCGAGCGCCGCGCGGGCCAGTTCGCCGGCGGCGTCGACGGACACCAGGGCGCGTACGGCCTCGATGCGCACGGCGATGTCGGAGTCCGCGAGAGAGTCCGCGAACAGGGCGGCGTCTCCGAGGCGCAGGGCGCGCAGGACGTCCAGGGCCGCGGCGCGCACCACCGGGTCCGGCTCGGCCAGGGCGGCGGCGAGACCGTCGCGCAGGTCCGGCTCGGCCGGGAGCGTCTCGACCAGCTCACGCAATGACGCGGCGGCGGCGGCACGCACCTCGGCGGCGCTGTCGCGCAGGGCGGCGGCGAGGGCGGTGCCCGTCCCCGGTGGGAGCGTCTCGGTGAGCACGGCGACGGCCTCACGGCGGACGGTGGCGACAGGGTCGGCCAAGTAGGGACGAAGAGCTGCGAGTTCGGGCTCCTCCTCGGCGAGGGCGACGAGTTCGAGGAGACGGGCGGCGGACAGCTCATCGGAGGGCGCGACGGCCGAGGACAGCGGTGGCGAGACCGGCTCCGTCGCCGCGACATCAGCCCCGGCCGCGACCGGCGCCAGGTCACGCGAGCCCGCCGTGGCCACCTCCTCGGCGTGGACCTCGCCGATGGCCCGGGAGGGGCCGCCGACGGGGTCGAAACCGTCGACCGGAACGAGATAGGGAGCCACGGGCCGGGCCGTGAACTCCATCGCACCAGAGGGGGACTTGTGCAGATCGAGGTGGTGGAACCAGGACGCGTCGTCGCGCTGCGGATGGTCGAGACGGTCGTGGTAGAGGCCCCAGCGGGACTCCGTGCGGGCCAGGGAGGACCGGGCGGCCATCTCCGCGCAGTCGCGGATGAAGGTGACCTCGGCGCAGCGCATCAGCTCGTGCGCCGTGCGGGCGCCCATCCCGGCGATGTCGGTGTGCATCCGCTCGAAGGCCTCCAGGGCCAGCGACAGCCGGGCGCCGGACTTGGGCGGGGCGACGTAGTCGTTCACGAAGCGGCGCAGCTTGTACTCGACCTGGGGCTGCGGCGGGCCGTCGGGATTGCCCAGCGGGCGGTAGATCAGCTCGTGCGCCTCGCGCAGCTGATCGGACGGCAACTCGCCCGTGTAGGCCTGGTACCGGGACGCGTCCGCGCCCGCCAGGTCGCCGAAGACGAACGCGCCGATCATGTAGTTGTGCGGCACGCAGGCCAGGTCGCCGGCGGCGTAGAGCCCGGGGACGGTCGTGCGGGCGTGCTCGTCCACGCGGACGCCGGAGGCGGAGTGGCCGCCGCACAGGCCGATCTCGGAGATGTGCATCTCGATGTCGTGGGTGCGGTAGTCGTGGCCGCGGCCGGAGTGGAAGGTGCCGCGGGTGGGGCGCTCGGTGGAGTGCAGGATCGTCTCCAGGGCCGAGACCGACTCCTCGGGGAGGTGGCTCAGCTTCAGGTAGACGGGCCCCCGGTCGGACGCCACCTCGGCGGCGAACTCGGCCATCATCTGGCCCGACCAGTAGTCGGAGTCGACGAAGCGCTCGCCGTGCCTGTTGACCTGGTAGCCGCCGAAGGGGTTGGCGACGTAGGCGCAGGCCGGGCCGTTGTAGTCCTTGATCAGCGGGTTGATCTGGAAGCACTCGATGCCGGTGAGTTCGGCGCCCGCGTGGTAGGCCATGGCGTAGCCGTCGCCCGCGTTGGTGGGGTTCTCGTAGGTGCCGTAGAGGTAGCCGGAGGCGGGCAGCCCGAGGCGACCGCAGGCGCCGGTCGCGAGGATCACCGCGCCCGCGCGGACCTGGACGAACTGCCCCGTGCGGGTGTTGAAGCCCGCCGCTCCGACAGCCCGCCCGTCCGCCGTGAGGACCCGCACCGGCATCACGCGGTTCTCGATGCGGATCTTCTCCCGCATCTCGCGCCGCCGCAGCTGCCGGTAGAGGACCTTCTTGACGTCCTTGCCCTCCGGCATCGGCAGTACGTAGGAGCCGGAGCGGTGGACCTGGCGGACGGAGTAGTCGCCGTGTTCGTCCTTCTCGAACTTCACGCCGTAGGACTCCAGCCGCTGCACCATGTCGAAGCCGCGGGTGGCGGTCTGGCGGACGGTGGACTGGTCGACGATGCCGTCGTTGGCGCGGGTGATCTCGGCGACGTAGTCGTCGGGTTCGGCCCGGCCCGGGATGACCGCGTTGTTCACGCCGTCCATGCCCATGGCGAGCGCGCCGGAGTGGCGGACGTGCGCCTTCTCCAGCAGCAGCACGTTCGCGCCGTGCTCGGCGGCGGTCAGCGCGGCCATGGTGCCGGCGGTGCCACCGCCGATGACGAGGACGTCGCAGGTCAGTTCCTCGGCGTCGGCGAGGGACGGGACGGCCAGGGGGGTGTCCGCAGGGGGGTTCACGGAGGTGGTCACCGGGGTGCCTTTCACGTACCGAGCGAGGTGAGGACGTCGCGCCGCAGGGCCACGCGCGCCGGGTCGTCGTGCGCGCCGCGCTCGCGCGGGCGGGGGATGTCCCGAACGGCGACGAGGCCGCCCGCGCCGAGCAGGGCCACGCGGTCGCCGAGGAACAGGGCCTCGTCCACGTCGTGGGTGACGAAGACGACGGTGGCGCCCGTGCCATGGAGCACCTCCACCAGCAGGTCCTGCATACCCGCCCGGGTCTGCGCGTCGAGCGCGCCGAACGGTTCGTCCATCAGGACGGCGCGCGGGCGCCCGGCCAGGGCGCGGGCCAGCTGGACACGCTGGCGCTGCCCGCCGGAGACCCGGTGCGGCAACTGCCGTGCCTGCGAGCCGAGTCCGACCCGCTCCAGCCAGGTCTGGGCCTGCTCCCGGCGCTCGGCGCGGGGCACGCCGCGGATGGCGAGGGGCAGTTCGACGTTGGCGCGCAGGGTGCGCCAGGGGAGCAGGGCGTCCTCCTGGAAGACCAGGGCCCGGTCGGCCGACGGGCCGGTCAGCGGTTGCCCGTCCTGGGCGATCTCGCCCGCGAGCGGCGCCAGCAGGCCGGCCAGGGTGCGCAGCAGGGTCGACTTGCCGCAGCCGGACGGGCCGACGACGGTGAGGATCTCGCCGGGAGCGACGTCCAGGTCGACCTTGTCCAGGGCGGGTGCGCCGGGGCGGCCGAGGGATGCGCCGGTGAGGGTGAGCCGGGTGCCGCGCACCGGGGCGGCGGGGGCGGCGGCCCCGGACGACGTGCCGCGGTCGGTGTCGGTCGACCTGTTCGGGGCGGTGTCGGACGGCGTGTTCGGGACGGTCTCAGACGAGGTGCTCATCGCGTGCCTCCTCGGATCGGGTCACGCCGGTGGCGGTGGCGGTGGCGGTGGCGGTGGCGGTGGCGGCCGGTGCCGGCGTCACGGACCGGTCGGGCCGGGGCGGCCGGGCTCCGGGCACGTACGCGGTGCGCGGCAGCCAGCGGGTGAGGCGGCGGCCCAGGAGTTCCACGGCCGTGGAGGTGAGCCAGCCGAGGACGCCGATGGTGACCATGCCGACGAACACACCGGGGTAGTCGACGACGGTGTAGTCCTGCCAGGTGCGGTACCCCACGCCGTACTGGCCGGAGATCATCTCGGCGGAGATCACGCAGATCCACGAGACGCCGATGCCGACGGACAGACCGCCGAACACACCGGGCAGCGCGCCCGGCAGCACGACCGAGCCGAGGATCCGCCACCGGCCGCCGCCCATGGTGCGCACGGCCTCCTCCCACACGGGGGTCAGGGCGCGCACGGCGTGCCGGGTGGAGACCAGGACGGGGAAGAAGGCGGCGGTGCAGGTGATGAAGACGATGCCCTGCTCGTTGGAGGGGAACAGCAGGATCGCGACGGGGACCAGGGCGATGGCCGGGATCGGCCGGATCACCTCCAGCACCGGACCGAGCAGGTCCTCGGCGAGACGCGAGCGCGCCACGAGCACGCCCGTGGCCACACCGAGGACGGCGGCCAGCAGGAAGCCGGTGAGGATCCGGGTGAGGCTGTCGGTGAGGTCCGTCCAGTAGTCCGGCCCGGACACCCGGGCGGCGAAGGTCCGGGCCACGTCGGTGACCGTCGGGAACTGCGAGAAGCGCAGCCACAGGTCGATGTTCAGGCTGGTCAGCGCCTGCCACAGCCCCAGCGCGGCGGCCAGCGACACCACGCGGAGCGCGTACCGCTTCACGACGCCCGCTCCAGGGCGTCGGTGTACGGGACGACCCGCGCTCCGCCGTGCCCGGCGATGTACGCCTGCGCGGTGTCGGGGGCGACGAAGGGCAGCAGCTTGTCGCCGTCGGCCACCCACACGGCCTTGTCGGCGAACCAGAGGGTGCCGGTGGTGGTGTCGGGGACGTAGGCGGCGCGCAGGGCGTCGCGGTGTCCGGCGACGTAACGCAACAGCTTGGAGGGGGAGTCGAACGTGACGGTCTTCGAGGCGTCCTTGGGCCAGGCCTCGCTCGCGGCGGGCGCCGGCTTCGTGGCGAGGTGCTCTGCGTACGCCGCCGGTCCGAGGGCCTTCTTCACGTACCGGTCGTCGACGAAGGAGTCGACGTCCACGTCGCCGGTGAGCTTCGCCGACTTCAGGATCGACACGTCCTGCTTCAGCGCGGAGACGAGCTGGGGCTTGATGGCCGGGTCGAAGGTGGCGATGCCGTGATCGCCGTTGTAGAGGTAGACGACCTCGGCGGGCAGGCCCGTCGCCTTCGCGACCTTCTCGGCGGCGTCCACCGGGTGGTCGTTCAGGTAGTCGGTCGCCTCCGCCTGGGCCTTCAGGAACGCCTGCAGCACGGCCGGGCGCTCCTTCGCGAAGTCCTCGCGGGCGGTGACGCCGTGGAAGGTGGGCAGGTTCAGCCGGGCGCCGTCGTAGATCGCCTTCGCCTTGCCCTGGAAGGCGAGCAGGCCGGGCCAGGCGACGAACTGGGAGAGCGCGTCCGTGCTGCCCGCCGTGAGGGCGGAGGCGCCGACGGAGGGCTGCTGGTTGAGCTTCTCGATGCCGCCGTTCGGGTCGATGCCGGCGCGCTGGAGGGCCCGTACGAGAGTGCCGTCGGCGGCCGAGCCGACGCTCGTGGAGACCTTCTTGCCCTTCAGGTCCTTCAGGGAGGTCAGCTTGGAGCCGGGCGCGGTGACGATGGTGTTGAGGCCGCCGCGGAGGTTGTAGCCGGTGACCGAGACCAGGCGTGTGGGGCTGTTCAGCTGCTGGCCGCGGGCCGCGTTGATGAGTAGTGGGAAGTCGCCCATCGAGCCGATGTCGATCTTCCCCGCGGTCATCTGGGCGGTGATGGGGGCGCCGGTGGCGTAGTCCTGCCAGTCCACCTTGTAGTGGACGCCGTCGTGCAGGGAGTTCAGCTGCTTCTCGAACGCGCCGAGCGAGCGGAGCAGGGTGCCCGCCGTGACGGTGTTGATCGTCCTGGACTGGTAGCCGACGGTGACGGTGACCGTGGAGCCGCTGCCCGCCTCGGCGTCACCGCCGCAGGCGCTGAGCGGGAGCAGGAGTACGCCGGCGGACATCGCGACCGCACCGCGTTTCAGGGTGGTTCGGGACATGACGTTTCGGGACGTCGTCGTTCGGGACATGACGGTTTCGGCCTCTCACCGGAGCAGATAGGGCATGTTGACCGTGACGGCTCCGGTGGGGCAGCGGGCCGCGCACGGGCCGCAGTACCAGCACTCGTCGACATGCATGTAGGCCTTGCCGTTGCGCTCGTCGATGGCGAGGGAGTCCAGCGGGCACATGTCCACGCAGAGCGTGCAGCCGTCGATGCACTTCGACTCGTCGATGGTCACGGGCACGTCGGCCCGCTGGTGCGCCAAGGGCATGGCTGTCTCCAGGGATGTGCGCGAGCGGGGTGGTTACCGGGTCCGGTGCAGCAGGCCGCTCATGGTGATGCGGTCGCCGCGGAAACGGATGAACTCCAGGTCGACCGGGCGGCCGTCCGCGAGGTGGGTGAGGCGTTCCAGCATGAGGACGGCGGCGCCGCGCGGGGCCTCGAGCACGGCGGCCGAGTGGGTGTCCGCGCTGACCGCTTCCAGGGTGATCTCGGCGTGGCCGAGGTGCTGGCCGGTGACGGCTTCCAGGAGGCGGAAGACGTCGGTGTTCTCCAGGTCGGCGCCGAGCAGTTCGGTGCCGATGTCGAGGGGGATGTAGGTGAGGTCGAGGGACAGGGGCAGACCGCCGAGCCTGCGCAGGCGTTCGATGTAGAGGACGTCGGTGCCGGGCGCGAGCCCGAGGCGGTCGGCGACCGGGGCGGGTGCCGGGGCGGGGCCCATGGTGCGGACCTCGTTGGTGACCCGCCCGTGTTCGCGGAGGGTTTCCGCGAGGCCCATCAGGCGGTCGAGGCCGTGGGAGTACTTGTGGGCCACGACCACGGTGCCGACGCCGGGCTGACGCTCCACGAGACCCTCCGCCCGCAGCAGGTCGAGCGCCTCGCGGACCGTGTTGCGGCTGGTGCCGTACTCGGTGGCGAGGGTCGACTCGTGGGGGAGGGTGCCGCCGGGGAAGGCGCCGGTGAGCGCCTGCTGGCGGAGCAGGTCGGCCAGTTGCCGGGCCCGGTCGGCGCGCAGCCGTCGCCGCGCGCGGTGGGCGGCGACGGTGGTCGCGGCTCCCTGTCCGGCGTGGTCTCGGATGCGGTCACTGGGCATGACTCGGACCATACCTACCCGATAGGAAAAGTAGTGTTGCGGGAATGTTGCGCCACCGGGAGTGTGACCTGTTCGACTGTTGAGCTGCGGTTTCGGCCGGTCCGCGGGGAGATCCGCCACCACGGCACGGCACGGCACGGCACGGCACGGCACGGCACGGCACGGCACGGCACGGCACGGCACGGGCCCGCCCGGCTACGACAGCGCCGTCAGCCCCGGGGCGAACGCGATCAGCAGGGGAAGCAGCGGGACGAGCGCGGCCGTCGTGGTGGTGAGGGCGCGGTGCAGGCGGTCCAGCCGGGGCGGCGGTTCCAGGAGCCGGTCGACCCGTTCGCCCAGCAGGCGGTTGCTGGAGGCGCAGGACAGCACGCCGCGGTGCTGGTTGAGCTCGATCAGGGCCAGGGCGGTCGTCAGGTGGCCGCAGCGGCGGGAGGCCGTGTCGTCGGCGGCCAGTTCGACCAGGCGGTGCGTCTGGTCGCAGAAGTGGGCGAACAGCGGGATGCGGGGGAAGCCGGTGGCCAGGGCGGTGGAGAGGTGCAGCAGCCAGTCGTGGCGGGCCCGGGCGTGGCCGCGCTCGTGGGTGAGGACGGCGTCGAGCTGGTGGCCGGTGAGGCGGTGCAGGGCGCCCGTGGTGACGATCAGCTGGGGCGGGCTCCCCGGCATCCACCAGGCGTCCGGGTACTCGTCCTCCAGGACGAGCAGCGGACCCCGGGCCGCCGGCAGGCCGGCCGGCAGGTCGGGGGCGCGCTCGCGCAGATGGGCGCGCGCCTGGGCACGCCGCCTGCGCGCCTCGACGAGCTCCCGCGCGAGCATCGCCGTCGTCCAGGCGGCGCCGCAGGCCAGCAACAGGGTGAGGGCGGCGGCCCACGGCGGGGCGGTGGACAGGTCGTACGCCGCGGTGACCGCGGGCGGCGCCGGGGCGAACAACTGGGCCCGGACCGTGCCGAAGACGGCGGCGGCGCCCAGGGAGAGCGCCGTCACGCAGGCCAGCAGGACGGTGGCGACCAGGCACTGCCAGACCCACAGCGCGACCACCGGTTCCCGCTCGGGCCACGCGGCCCGGGTCAGCGCCCGGGGAACGGGCACGGCGGCCGTCACGGCGACGACGCTCAGCAGGAGCAGGCAGACGGTCATGGCCACGGGCTCCGGTTCCTCGTCGGAAGAGGGGCGGACACGGGTGGTGCGGGGGAGGGCGGCCGCCGCGCGCACCGATGGCCACGGCGAGCGTGACGTACGTACGGGCACACCGCCCCGCGCCCAGTATGACGGGCCGGGCGGTGTGCGTCAGGGTTCGAACGGCAACGGAAAGGGACCGCAGGGGCGACCGTCGGCCGTCCCCGGCCGTCCGGCGTCAGCCCTGGACCACTCGCCCGGTCACCTCGCCCAGCCCCACCCGCACGCCGTGCGGCCCCGGCGCCCAGGCCGAGAGGGTCACCTCGTCGCCGTCCTCCAGGAACGTCCGCTTGCCGTCGGGGAGTTCGAGGGGCTCGCGGCCGTTCCACGTCAGCTCCAGCAGGGAACCGCGCTCCCGTTCCGCCGGGCCGCTGACCGTGCCGGAGCCGTAGAGGTCGCCGGTGCGCAGGGAGGCGCCGTTGACGGTCATGTGGGCCAGCTGCTGGGCGGCGGTCCAGTACATGGTGGAGAAGGGCGGCTCGGAGACGACGTGACCGTTGATCGCGACGCTGATCCGCAGGTCGTAGCCGCCGGGTTCCTCGTCGCCGTCGTCCAGGTACGGCAGCAGCTCGTGCGTCCGGGCCGGGGGCGTCACGAGGGCCTCCTCCAAGGCGTCCAGCGGGGTGATCCACGCCGACACCGACGTGGCGAAGGACTTGCCGAGGAACGGGCCGAGGGGCACGTACTCCCAGGCCTGGACGTCGCGGGCGGACCAGTCGTTGAGGAGGCAGAGCCCGAACACGTGCTCGCGGAAGTCGCCGAGGGCCACCGGCGCGCCCATCCGGGACGGCACGCCGACGACGAAACCGACCTCGGCCTCGATGTCCAGGCGGACGGACGGGCCGAAGACGGGAGCGGCGTCCGTGGGGGCCTTGCGCTGGCCGGACGGCCGTGCGATCTCCGTGCCGGAGACGACGACCGTGCCGGAGCGGCCGTGGTAGCCGATGGGCAGGTGCTTCCAGTTGGGGGTGAGGGAGTCCTCCGCGTCGGGGCGGAAGATCTGCCCGACGTTCCGGGCGTGGTTCTCGGAGGCGTAGAAGTCGACATAGTCCGCGACCTCGAACGGAAGGTGCAGATCCACCGACGACAGGGGGTGGAACAGCGGTGCGACGGTCTCGCGGTGGGACGGCACGGTCACCCAGGCGGTCAGTGCCCGGCGCACGTCCGACCAGGCGGTGCGCCCGGCGGCCAGCAGCGGGTTGAGGGTCGGCCGGGCGAGAAGGGAGGCGTACGGCGAGCCGAGCGCGTGGGCCGCGGCGCCCGCGTCCAGCACATGGTCGCCGAGCCGGACGCCCACGGTCCGGTGGGACGAGCCGGGCAGGGAGAACACGCCGTACGGCAGATTGTGCGGGCCGAAGGGGTCGCCCTCGGGGACATCGAAGGGGGGCATCGGGTGCTGCCTCGCTTTCGGGTGTGCCATCTCGTCACCACGTATTCGTGGTCGTGCCACACGTTACGGGTGACACGACGGTCCTGGGCAGAGTCCGAGGAGGTGGAGAGGGACGAACGGGGCAGGTGGGCCCGGGTGGGACCGGACGGGGCGACTCCGGCGGGCCGGACGGGACGCCACATTCGTACGTGCCGGAAGTTATCCACAGGACGCGACGCAATCTTGACGGAGCGGTGCGAACGGGGCGACTCTGGGCGGGTGCCGGAAGGCCTCGGGGAGGGGGCTTTCCCACGGCACATCTGGGGGGCGGATGGCCATAGGGGAGGCCGGTCCGGGTTCGGTGCGGCGTGGTGCACAGCCGAAGCGGCTGGAAGAGACCATGCGCGTCCGGCTCGGCCGGGAATGTGTGTACGTACCGTCGTGCCGTTTCGGGCTGTACGTGGCGCTGCGCCACTGGTGCCCGCCCGGCGGACGCGTGCTGATGTCGCCGGTCAACGACGACGTGATCTTCTTCGTCGTGCTCGCGGCCGGACTGCGCCCGGTGCAGGCGCCGTTGAACCCGCTCGACGCGTCCATCGACATCGATGCCGTGCCGGACGAGGTGTGGGGCTCGGTGTCGGCCGTGCTCACGACGAACCTGTACGGCAACCCGGACCCGGCGCCGCGCCTGAGGCAGAAGTGCGACGCGCTGGGGATCCCGCTGTTCGAGGACGGGGCGCACGCGATCGGCAGCCGGGTGGGGGACCGGCCGGTCGGGGCGTGGGGCGAGGCCTCGGTGTTCAGTCTGTCCAAGCACGTCGGGGCGAAGGCCGGAGGCATGCTCTCGCTCGCCGACCCGGGGTTACGGGAGGCGGTGGAGAAGACCTGCGCGGGACTGCTCGCGCCGCGCCGGACGAGCGCCGAACTCGCCTACCTCGTCCGGCCGTACGCGGAGGCGACGGTGCGCGGGCTGCGGCTGCGGCGTGCCGCCTGGGCCGCGATCCGGCTGCTGGGGATGGCGGACCGCGAGGAGATCCGGATGCCGCTGCGCCCGGACGAACTCGCCCTCGCCGCCCGTGAGACGCCCGGGCTCGACGCCCACCACCCGTGGGTGCGCGTCGACATGCACGACTACCGCCTGGAGCCCGGCCGGCTGCGGCTGCGGCGCATCGGCCACAAGCTCGACCGGCTGGACGAGGTGCTGGACGCCTGCCGGACGGGCACGGAGCTGCTGCTGTCCACGCCCTGGGCCAAGCCGCGCGAGGGCGCGGGGACGCAGCCGCTGTTCCGCGTCCCGCTGTTCGTGGCCGACCGGGACGCGGCGATCGCGGCCCTGGCCCGGCAGGGCATCGTCGTCGGCTACCTCTACGACCCGCCCCTGGACGACTACGCCGGTGCCGAGTTCACCGACCCCTCACCGGCCCCCGAGGCGGCCCGCTGGTTCGCCCGGCACGCGCTGCCCGTGGACCCGCTGCGGGCGCGGACGGTCGTCGAGGTGCTGGAGCGCTCCGGGGCACAGCCCGTCCGGGCGCCGGGCGAACTGCCCGGGAGCAGGCCGACACCGGGAGGGCTGGGACAGTCCCGTGGCTGAGATCCAGGTGCACGAGCCCGCCGCCGCGCGCACCGACGGCGGCGGACCGAAGCCTGCCGGCAGCGACCACACCCACGACTCACTGTTCAAGAACGCCTACTTCCTCATGCTCAGCACCGGCGTCTCCGCCGTACTGGGCCTGGGATTCTGGCTGGTGGCCGCCCGCTACTACACGGAGGAGGCCGTCGGCCAGGGCTCGGCCGCGATCGCCGCGATGCGGCTGCTCGCCAGCATCACCGCGACGACGATGATCGGCGCCGTCGTCCGCTTCGTCCCGCGCGCGGGACGGGAGACCGGGCGTCTGGTGTGGGGCATGTACGTGGCCAGTTCGCTGGTCGTGGCGCTCGCCGCCGCCGTCTTCCTGCTCACGCTCGACGCCTGGGGAGCGTCCTACGCCCCTCTGGGCACGCCCATGGCGGGCGCGGTGTTCGTCGCGGCCTGTGTGGCCTGGGCGTTGCTCACCCTCCAGGACGGGGTGCTCACCGGACTGCGCAAGGCGGAGTGGGTGCCCGCCGGGAACGCGGTCTTCTCCGTCGGGAAGCTGGCCCTCCTGGCCGTCTTCGCCGGCACGCTGCCCGTCCTCGGCATCTTCGTCTCCTGGGCGGCGGCGATCGCCTTCTCCACACTGCCGCTGGGCTGGCTGATCTTCCGCCGGCTCATCCCGCGGCAGGCGGAGACCGACCGCGACAAGGAACCCCCGAAGGTCAGGGACATGGGCCGCTTCCTGGCCGGGGACTCGCTGGGCGCCCTGTTCAGCCTGGCGATGATCAACCTGCTGCCGGTGATGGTCGCCGTCCGCTTCAGCGCCGCCGAGAACGGCTACTTCTACGTGGCCTACACCGTCGGCGGCACGATGGAGTTCATGGCCATCAACATGGCCTCGTCGCTCACCGCGCACGCCTCGCACGACCCGCGCCAGCTCGCCGACGGCGTCCGGGGCGCCCTGCGGCGCATGACACTGCTGCTGGTCCCGGTCGTGGCCGTGCTGGTCGTCTTCGCCCCGTACATCCTCACGCCCTTCAGCCCGGACTACGCCGAGCACGGCTCGACCGTGCTGCGGCTGCTCGCTCTCGGCGCCCTGCCACGGGTGGTGGTGGAGCTGTACATCGGCGTGCTGCGCGTCCAGGGGCGCACGGGTGTGCTGGCCGCGCTCCAAGGCGCCATGTGCGCCCTGGTGCTGGGCTGCGCCGCCGTGCTGTTCACCCCGGCCGGGATCGCCGGCGCCGGCTGGGCGGTGCTGCTGAGCATGACGCTGATCGCCGTCGTCTCCATGGCCGGTCTGCGCGCGGCCCTGCGCCACGACGACAGCGCACCCCCCGCCCGTACGCCCGCCGCCCCCGCCTACGGCACCCACTGGGCGAAACTCAACGCCACCGCCGGGTACGGCACGACCTGGGCCCGCCGGGCCGCCTACCAGCCCAGGGACGGCGACCAGGACACGGTCACGCTGTTCATCGGACGCCCCGGCTACGAACGCGAGGCGCTCCAGGCGGACACGCTGGCGCTGATCGTGCGCCCGGAGGGACCGACCAGGGAACCCCCGCCCCACGAGCCCGGAGAACCGGAGCAGGAGCCGCAGGAGCGGCGGCTGAGAGGCGCCCTGTGGAGCCTGCTCGCGGTGGCCTGCCTCTTCTTCCTCGCTCCGTTGCGGGACCTGCCGTGGCTCGACGGCGTCTCGCGGGCCGCCCTGACCGGACGCCGGCTGCTGGAGGGCCTGCCCCTGCCGTCGCTCACCGCGGGCGGCCTGCTGCTCGTGGTGTTCGTCGCCGCCGTCACGCTGAGCACCCGGCGCGACCCGTGGCTGCCCGGCACCGCACTGGCCGCCGCCCTGCTCGCCCTGTACGCCGCACCGGTCGCCCTCGGACGGGAACCGCGGCCGGTGGACGGGGCGTTGTATGAGAAGACGGCCGGCTTCCTGGCGGACGCGCTCGGGCTCGACGGGCCCGAGCCGCTGCTGCGCTGGGCGCCGCCGGCCTGCCAGCTGCTGTGTCTCGTACCGCTGGGGCTGCTGCTCGCGAGGGCGGGCGGCCGGCTGACGTGGCCGGGGCGCTGGGGGGTTCTGTATCTCGTCGCGGTCGGCGGCTGGGTGTGGCGCGACGCGCTCGCACCCCTCGCGCCGCCCCTGCTCGTCGCCCTCGCGCTGCTCCTGCTGCTCCATCGCGCCGCGTCGGCGTGGGCGCGCTCCCGCACCACGGCCCCACCAGGCCTCGTAGCCAACCGAAGGGCCGGCGGACCACCGACCGGTCCGCCCCGCGACTGATCGCACCCGAAGCCGATACCGATCCGGGTCCGGGGCCGAACAAGCCGAAGCAGAGCCGAGACAGAGCCGAAGAGAGCAACCGCCAGGGGGGAACCACCGTGCGTCCGCCAACCACACCGAGGGAGAGATCCACGCCGGAACCCACACCCGCACGGGACGGCGCGAACACCTCCGGCAGCGGCCCCGAGACGGCCAGCCAGTCCTCCAGCCCCTCCTCCTCGGAGTCCTCCAGCCCCGCCCACGAGCCCGTGACGGATCTGTCCGACCTGCCCCCCGCCTGGTCCGGGCGGGGCGCCCAGGCCTGGCCCGGTGTTCCACTGCTCGTCGCGCTCGCACTGTGGGCATACGCCATACGGCACACCGACGTCTCACGGCTCGACGACTACGGGCTGGTCAGCGCGCTGCACCCGGCCTTCTGGGCGGGGCTCGCGGTGCTCACCACCGGCTTCTGGTTCACGGTCCGCGAGGCGCGCCGGCCGGCCGCCTGGTCGGCGGCGTACGTGCTCGGTCTGCTGGTGATGGAGCGGGCCACACAGGCGGTGCTCTACCCGACCCCGCTGTACGCCTGGGCGTGGAAGCACGAGGCGGTCATCGACCATCTGCTCACGGCCGGTGGTCTGCAGACGGCCGATCAGGTCGGCGACATGGCCGTGTACGACCAGTGGCCGGGCTTCTTCGCCGCCCAGGCCGCCCTGCAGCGGCTGCTGGGCGTGGACTCGGCGGCGATGTTCATGGCCTGGTGGCCCCTGGCCTCCAGCCTGATGCTGCTGCTCCCGCTGCTGCTGATCTACCGCACCTTCACCGAGGACCGGCGGCTGATCTGGACCGCGGTCTGGCTCTTCTACGTCGCCAACTGGGTGGGGCAGGACTACTTCTCCCCCCAGTCGGTGGCGTACGCGCTGCACGTGGGCGTCCTCGCCGTCGTCCTGCGGCGCTTCGGCCGGTCCGCGGTGCGGCGGGGCCGTCCGCGGCAGGCCGTGTGGACGGTGGTGATCACCGTCATGATCGTGGCGATCGTCATCTCCCACCAGCTCACCCCGGGCATGCTCGTCGTCTGCCTGCTCGCCCTGTGCCTGAGCCGCCGCTACCGCGACTGGGTCCCGGTGGTCACGACCGTCGTGATCTTCCTGGCCTGGTGTCTCACGGCCGCGCTGCCCTTCCTGTCCGCGGCGATGCCGGACATGATCCGCTCCATCGGTGACGTCGGGGCCAACGTCGAGACGGGCTACGGCGCCACCCCGACCGGCACCGGAGCGATCGCCACCTCCTGGGCGGCCCGGCTGCTGTCCGGTTCCGTGCTGCTGCTCGCGGCCGTCGGCGCGCTGCGCCAGCGGGTGCTGCGCCACCGCGCGTGGCCCCTGCTGCTGGTCGCGGCGGCCCCGCTGCCGATGTTCGCGGCGAGCAGTTACGGCAGCGAGATGATCTTCCGGGTGCTGCTGTTCATGCTGCCCGGCGCCGCCTTCTTCGCCGCCGCCGCGCTGCTGCCCAAGGTCCGCACCCTGGCCGCCGACGCCGCCGCGCAGGAGGCCGGCGACCGCCGGGCCACCGGCCCCGCCAAGGCCCGCCGATGGGGGACCGGCACCTGGGTGCCGCTGGCCGCGCTGCTCGGCGCAACCCTGGCGTTCGTCCCGGCCTACTCGGGCAAGGACCGGATCAACTACTTCCCGCCGCAGGAAGTGGCCCTCGTACGGCAGCTCTTCGACCAGGCACCGGACGGCTCGCTGGTCGTGGCCGCCAACCGCAACTACCCGGACGCGTACGCCTCCTACTGGAGCGTCGACCACTACTGGTTCCTCGACGACGCCCGCAGTCACGTCGACCGGATCGTCAGGAGCCCCGCCGCCACCCTCACGCGGGACATGGCCGGGGTGGAGCGGCCGGGCCGGGCCTACTTCCTGCTCACCCAGGGGCAGCTGGCCAACTCCGAGATGAACGGGCAGCTCGACAAGGCGCAGCTGAACCGCATCCAGAGGTCCGTCGCCGCGTCGCCGCGGTTCCGGCTGGTGGCGGAGAACAGCGCCGGATGGCTCTACGTGCTGAAGCAGTCAGGGGGAGCGGAGCGATGACACCGCAGGAACTCGTGGTCCGGATGCTGCCCCCGTTCGGCGGCTGGCTGGCGCTGGCCGCGCTCGCCCTGCCCGGCGGATCGCCGCTGCGGGGCGCGGCGGTCGTGCTCTTCCTGGCGGCGGGCCCGGGCGCGGCCGTGGTCAGAGTCTGCGCCCCCGCCCTGGGGGCGCGGCCCGCCGAAGGGCCCGTGGAGCGCCGGGACCCGGACTTCGCCCGCCACTCCGACCTGCTGGAGCGGCTGATGCTGACGCTGTTCCTGAGCATCGGCGCCCTGATGCTCGTCGCGACCATGCTGATCGCCACACACACCTTCAGCGCACAGCGGGTATTGCTGACGCTGGCGCTGTTGACCACACTCGCCGCGTTCTGTCCGCCCCTGCGCGCCTCCCCGCGGCCGAGGACACCGAAGGGTTCCACTCAGTGAGGTTCAACCGCCCCCACCGTCCCTTTCGCCGCACGCCGAGCACGACCGCAGGACAGCACCGAAAAGATCCACAGGAGGAGCGGTCCGCCGCCCCGTCGGCATCGGGCCGGCGCCGACTGCTGATCACGGCCGCCACGGTCGTCAGCGCCGTCCTGGTCGCCGCTTTCGCCCTGCGGGACGCGTCGGGGCCGGACTCGGGAGCCACCGGCTCCAAGGCGGACTGCCGCCCCACGGCCCTCCTCGAGCCGCCCTGCGGCGCCTGGTTCGGCGCGTTCGTGCCGCACGAGCGGGACGACCTCCCGGAGAAGGTGCGCGCCTACGAGAAGCGCGTGGGACGCGAGCTCGACATCGTGTACACGTACCACGACATGTCCCTGGCCTCGGGCACCCGCCGCGAGGGGCAACTGCTCACCCCGGAGGAACAGCGCGTCGGCGAGGACCATCTGCTGTTGCTCTCCTGGGAGAGCAAGCGGTGGGGCGGCACCAGGCAGCAGCAGCCGACCTGGAAGCAGATCGCCTCCGGCGAGCTGGACGACAAGGTCATCGACGTCCAGGCCCGGCGCATCAAGGACTACGGCAAGAAGGTGTTCCTCTCCTTCGACCTGGAGATGGACACCCGCACCCCGGCCAGCGGCACACCCGCCGACTATGTGAAGGCCTACCGGCACATCCACGACCGGTTCCGCGACCTGGGCGTGGACAACGTGGTGTGGACCTGGATCACCACCGGGTACCTCGACCACGCGGACGAGATCAAGAAGATGTACCCGGGCGACGACTACGTCGACTGGGTCGGCTACAACCAGTACAACTACTACCGCTGCCACGACGCCGGCTGGCTGACCTTCGCGCAGACGCAAGCCGCCACACACGACTGGATCCGGGCGAACATCTCCGACGACAAGCCGCTGATGCTCTCCGAGTTCGGCACCGCCGCGGACGCGAGCCGACCGCGGCGGCAGGCCGAGTGGTACGCGCAGGTGCCCGGAGTGCTCAAGGACCTGGACGGCGTCAAGGCCGCCCTTCAGTGGAACTACCGCGACCCCGGACCGCACTGCAACCTGGCGCTGGCGAACGACGCGGCCTGGGACAGCCTGCGCAAGGCGGTCGCCGACCCGTACCTCAACCAGCCGCCGCGGTAGTCCCCGCCGGAGGTCATCCCGCGAACTCGGGCCCGTGCACCACCGCACGGGCCCGGCGGTACCAGCGCCAGGCGATCGTCCTCGGCCCGTCGCGGTACGGCGCGACCCGCGCGCCCGCCCCCGCCAGCCAGCCCTCGACGTCGGCGACGGTGTGGGTGCGCCGGACGATGAGCCGGGCGATGCGGTACCGCTCGTCGCGGCCGGAGCTGAGCGCGTGCCGCACCGCGGTCGCCGTCTCGTAGCCCGCCCGGGCCGACATGGCCCGCACCCGGGGGCTGTTGTAGCCGTGCGGATAGGCGAGGTGCCGGATCTCGTGCCCGAGGGCGTCCTCCAGCACGGCCTTGGAGGTGCGCAGTTCGTACGCCAGGGCCTTGGCGGACAGGGTGTCGAGCTGCGCGTGCGTGACGGTGTGACTGCCGATCTCCATGCCGGAACGTTCCAGCTCCGCCGCCCGGGCCAGGGCCATCATCGGGGCGGGCGGCAGCAGACTGCGGCCGCCCGGGGCGATGGCGCCGGTGGTGAGGTAGGCGGTGGCGGGCAGCCCGCGTGCGGCCAGGACCTCGGCGGTGGGGCCGGGCAGATCGGCGAACCCGTCGTCGAAGGTGAGCAGCACGGGCCGGGGCGGCAGGGGTGCCCGACCGGCCAGATGATCGGCGACCGCGCTGATCGTGACGGGCGTCCGCCCGCTGCCGGCGATGACGTCCAGATGTGCCGCGAACTGCCGTGGCGTGACCGTGAACTCGGCGATCCACTCCGGCGGGTCGTCCATCACGGCGTGGTAGAGGAAAACGGGGATGGCCGGGATGCCCGAGGGCGATATCGGCCCCTCCCCACGGGTACGTGCCGACGTCGTCATCTCGCCCCCTGGGCGGTCTTCGCCCCCCGAACGGCCTGCTCCCGCTGGGCGGTTTTCGCCCCCTGGGCGGTCTGGGCGGTCTTCGCCCGCTGAGCTCTCTGCTCCCGAACCGTCGCGCGCAGCGCGTACCGCGCCCGCAGATAGCCGACGGGCCCGTAGACCATCCCCCTGCGCTGCAACCGCGACAGCCGCCGCGGCCAGGGATGCGTCCGCTCGTCGTGGTCGCCCGGCGTGCCGGCGCCGCCCGCCGCGTCCGTGTCGCGCACGGCCGTCAGGGTGCGGGCGTGGGCGAGGCCGCGGGGCAGCCTCGCGAGGAACGCCGGCAGCAGCGCGGGCCGGTTCACGAGCACCGCGGTGAGGTACGCCGTGAGCCCGGCGCCGTAGCCGTACGCCTGGGTCTCCAGATCCCGCCAGGTCTCCCGGTGGTGGTGCCACACCAGGGCGTACGGCGTGTAGTGCAGCCGGTGGCCCTGGGCCAGGACGCGGACGAAGCCGTAGAGGTCGTCGCCGCCCCGGGCCGCCGTGCCGGCCCCGGTGGCCGGGTCGAAACCGCCGACGGAACGCAGCACCGCCGTGCGGAACGCCATGTTCGCGCCCGAGCCGAACCGCCCGGCGGTGAACGGGAACAGCGGCTCGTCGCCCGGCGGACGCGCAGGGTCGTACGTCCTTGGAGTGAAGCCTTTCGCGAAGCCGCCGTGGCTCTCCAGCAGCACCTGGGCCGGGGTCGTCAGCCGCGCCGGCAGGATCAGCCCGGTGCTGCACCCGAGTCCCGCGTCGGCGGCGAAGGGCGCGGTCAGCTCGGTCAGCCAGCGCGGGTCGGCGACCACGTCGTCGTCGGTGAAGGCGACCACCTCGCCGCGCACGGCGTCCAGCCCGGCGTTGTGCGCGGCTGCGAGCCCCGGAACGGGCTCACAGACGTACCGCACGCGCTCGGCGTACTTCCGCTCGACCAGTTCCCGCGTCTCGTCCGTGACCGGCGCGTTGTCGACGACGACGATGTCGAACCGCGGATGGTCCTGCGCCAGCAGCGAGTCCAGCGCCCGGCCCAGCTGCCCGGCCCGCTCCCGGGTCGCGACGACGACGGTCGTGAACGGCGGCTCCCCGGGTCCGCCGAAGACGGCCGCCCCGCACTCCGCCCGCGCCCGCCCCGCCAGCACGGCCTTCGCGTCCGCCCCCTCCGGTACCCGTCCGAGCAGCGTGCCCACGGGCCGGCCGCCCCTCCTGACCAGGACGAACACCTCTCCGTGCGTCACGGGCGGACTCCCCGGGCCGGGTCTGAGCACCGCCTCGTCACCATCGAGGTCCAGCTCGGCGACCTGCACCGCCCCGATGTCCAGGAACCGCCGTATCTCCTCCTGCGCACGCGCCGAACCGGCCATGCGCCCACCCCCCTCGTGAAGTCAGCTGCGGCGCAGCCGAGCCGCGCCCTTCAGCGTCCGCGCGGCCAGCGACGCGAGCTGGGGCCTGCTGCGGACGAAGCTGTGCGCGCGGCGTGCCGGTTCGCGGCTCAGCCAGTGCAGTGCCGCGCCCGCCCCCGGACGGGTCACCGCACCCTCGTACACGGGCAGTTCGCCCGTCTTCAGCGCGTCCTTGTACTCGGCCGCGCCCCTGCCCAGGTCGAGCGTGCCGATCCCTTCGGCGGCCGCCGCCTCGGCCATCCGCAGGTGCAGCACCAGACCCGGCGAGAACTTCGCGAACTCCGGGTCGTAGGCCGGGAACCAGCAGGCCAGCACCGAGGCCGAACGCAGCCCGAAGTGCGCGGCGACGGGCCGCTCACCGGCGTACAGCACGGACAGCGTGCCGCTGCACTCCGGCGCCCGGGTCCGGGCCAGCTGCCCGACGAGCCGGTTGATCCACTCCTGGGCGAACCGGTCCCGGCGGCCGGTCCTGCGGTACTGCGCGGACTTCCACTCCATGAGCGTGCGCAGCGCGGCCGGATCGCGTTCGTCGAACACGAAGCGCAGCTCGCCGGCCTGCCGGCCCAGCCTGCGCTCCTTGGCCAGCGTGGTCTTCAGGAACTTCGGCGACTGCGCGCGCAACACCGACTCGTACGTCTCGTAGCCCTTCTCCACGTCGATGACGTAGGTGGCGTACTCCTCGGCCGCGTACCGGACGAACAGCCGCTGCTCGGCCTCCAGATTGTCGAAGGCGAAGCTCGACAGCGAGCATGCCTTCAGCAGTTCGCCCGTCTCCAGGTCGAGGCCGGGCCGCAGGATCGCGCCCTGCGCGTCGGAGACACCGAGCCCGATCGCCCGGCCCTGGCCCAACGGGCCCCGCTCGTAGGGCAGGAAGCCGACCGGCTCCGGCCCCTCGTACACCACGGCGATGCGGGCCCCGGGCCTGACCCGGCCGACCGCCTCTGTGAACTCCGGCTCCATGAAAGGGTTGCGCGGTGCCTCCGAGGCGGCGCGCAGCGCACGCCAGCGCTCCCTCTCCCCTTCGCCGAGCTCCCCGTGCCCAGCCACGCGAATGCGCCCACTGCTCAACCTGACCCCCCGATCAAGTCCCCCCTGGACACTTGGAAGGTACCGCTCTATGCGGCCCCAGGGGTAGGTAGCGGAGCATGTTGTTGCCAACTGGTACAGAGGCCTTCAACCGGGCAATCGGCGTCCACCGAGCGATGAAACGAAGGGCCGCACTGTCCGTATTCTCTGATCATGGCCGCACCCCTCGCATATTCACTCATCGCCACCGACCTGGACGGGACGCTGCTGCGCGGCGACGACACCCTCTCCGACCGGTCCCTCGCCGCGCTCGCGCGGGTGGCGGACGCCGGTGCCCAGCACCTCGTGGTGACGGGCCGGCCGGCGCCGAGAGTGCGGCCGCTCCTGGACGACCTCGGGTGCACCGGGCTCGCGGTGTGCGGGCAGGGCGCTCAGGTGTACGACGCCGGCGCGGACCGGCTGCTGTGGTCCATCACCCTGGACCGGGAGCTGGCCGAGGCCGCCCTCGGCAAGATCGAGGCCGAGGTGGGGCAGGTGTACGCGGCGGTCGACCAGGACGGGGTCGACGGGCTCACGCTGATCGAGCCGGGGTATCTGATGCCGCACCCGACCCTGCCCGCCGTGCGCGTCGACCGGCGCGAGGAGCTGTGGGGCGAGCCCATCAGCAAGGTGCTGCTGCGCCATCCCCATCTGTCGGACGACGAGTTGGCGGCGACGGCCCGCTCGGTGGTCGGCTCGCTGGCGACGGTGACGATGTCGGGGCCCGGCACGGTCGAGCTCCAGCCGTGCGGGATCACCAAGGCCACGGGTCTCGCGCTGGCCGCCGAGCATCTGGGGCTGCGGCCGGCGGACACCATCGCCTTTGGTGACATGCCCAACGACATCCCGATGTTCGACTGGGCCGGCCACGGCGTCGCGATGGCGAACGCCCATCCCGAACTCAAGGCCGTGGCCGACGAGGTCACCCTGTCGAACGAGGACGACGGCATCGCCGTCGTCCTCGAGCGACTGCTGGGCGGTACGGCTCAGTACGGGCCGTTGACGTTGTCGATCGAGCCGTAGCGGTCGGCCGCGTAGTTGCAGGCCGCCGTGATGTTGGCGACCGGGTCGTACGGGTCGAAGGAGGTGCCGTCCACGTGGTAGGCGGCGAACGTCGGGTCGATCACCTGGAGCAGGCCCTTGGACGGGGTGCCCGCGACGGCGTTGGAGTCCCAGTTGTTGATGGCCTGGGGGTTGCCGGACGACTCGCGCATGATGTTGCGGTAGATGCCGTCGTAGGAGCCCGGGATCCCCTTCTGCGCCATGATGTCCAGCGACTCGCGGATCCACCCGTCGAGGTTGTCCGCGTAGGTCTTCGCGGACGCCTGGGTGGCCTGGGCGACGCCGCCGGCGGGCTTGGCGGCCGGCTTGGCGGGGGCGGACGACGGGGTCGCCGTCTTCTTCGCCGCGTCCGTCTTGGTGGTCTTCACCGTCAGCTTCAGACCCGGGTGGATCAGCTTCGGGTTGTCGCCGACGGTGGCGCGGTTGTCCTTGTAGAGCTGCTTCCAGCCGCCCGAGACGTCGTACTTGTCCGCGATACGGGCGAGCGAGTCGCCCTTGACCACGGTGTACGTGAGGGACTTGGCGGGCTGGGCCGCCCGCGGCACGGACTGTGCGGCGGCGGGTGCGCTCTGGGGCTCGGCGGCACTCGCGTGGGTGGCGCCGAGAAGCGGAAGGGTGAGTGCTGCTCCGCCGGTACCGGCGGCGATGATGCCTCGGGTCAGCGGGTTGGTTCTGGGGCGACGGTGCTTGCCTCGTGCGGCCATGGCGATGTTCCTCTCCGGCGCCTGCGAGGTGAGCTGTCGGGTTCGGGCCGGGAGGTGCCCGGCCGCGTACGGCGCTGTGTGCCGTGCGCGGCTTCACCCCGAGCCGTGCCGCTGTGCGGACCGGCGACTTACCTGGGTCCCCCGCTCCTGCCCTGCGTGAGTGAGTCGGTTCCGTGGGAAGTCCGGGCGGCGGCAGGATTAGGCGTCCGCCGGACAGGGCCGGAACGTATGCGAGAGCACATGTCGGGAACAAGCACCTCAGTCACATATCGCGCGGTTGACCTTGGTCGGGGGTGTTTGGGCCGCTTGATCCTTTGCGGGAGCCAAGGCTCAACTGGCTTTCGGGGGAAGGCGTTAGGGGCAGCTGTCGCGGGGAGGGGGAAAAGCGGAAGGAGTGATTCAACTCACTGATCACGAGTCCGTAGGGCAATTTCCGCCAAGGGGAATTCACCGACTCATCACGGCAAATCGTGCATAACTCGCTACCCCTGGGTAAGTCGATAAATATCTGTTCTTATAGGTTGATCGAAAACATAACGGTCGTGATCGGATACCACCCGGCCTGTAGTCATGGGTGCTGGCGGTGATCGAAACGTGACCGGATACGCTGACTCGAGTGAGGGCAGCGACCTATCGACAATCCGCGTAACCACCGGCAGACACAGCAGACAGGAGACCCCTCGTGACCGACGTCGGGCCGTTCGGGCTGAGCGTGCGGGACCAGGCTCTGGAAGCCGATGTCCAGGCCGGACTGGCGGCTGTCGAGGAAGGCTTGCTCGAGGCCACCAAGAGTGAGGTGCCCTTCATCACGGAGGCCGCCCAGCATCTGGTCCGGGCCGGCGGCAAGCGGTTCCGCCCGCTGCTCGTGATGCTCGCCGCCCAGTTCGGGGACCGCCACGCGCCCGGCATCGTGCCGTCGGCCGTCGTCGTGGAGCTGACCCACCTCGCCACGCTCTACCACGACGACGTCATGGACGAGGCCGCCGTGCGCCGCGGCGTCGCGAGCGCGAACACCCGCTGGGGCAACTCCGTCGCGGTCCTCACCGGCGACTTCCTCTTCGCCCGCGCCTCGCACATCCTGGCCGACCTCGGCCCGGAGGCCGTGCGGGTGCAGGCCGAGGCGTTCGAGCGGCTGGTGACCGGCCAGATCCTGGAGACGGCCGGACCGCAGGACGGCCGCGACCCCGTCGAGCACTACCTGGACGTGCTGGGCGGCAAGACCGGCTCGCTCGTCGCGGTGTCGTGCCGGTTCGGCGCGATGATGTCCGGCGCCGACGAGACGGTCGTGGACGTCCTGACCCAGTACGGCGAGCGGCTCGGCGTCGCCTTCCAGCTCGCGGACGACGTCCTGGACATCGCCTCCGACTCCCACGAGTCCGGCAAGACCCCCGGCACCGACCTGCGCGAGGGCATCCCCACGCTGCCGGTGCTGCGCCTGCGCGAGCGGGCGGCCCGGCTCGGACTCGCCGAGGACATCGCCCTGTGCGAGCTGCTCGACTCCGACCTCACCGACGACGCACGGCACGCCGAGGCCCTGCGCCTGCTGCGGGCCCACCCGGCGTTGGAGCAGGCCCGGCAGGACACCGTCCGCTACATCCAGGACGCCCGCTCGGCGCTGGCACCGCTGCCGGAGTGCACCGCGAAGGCGGCGCTCCTGGAGCTGAGCGACGCGGTGGTGCACCGGGCCGGCTGACACGTCCGACCCGTACGACCCCTACGGGTCGGGGGAGAAGCCGCCCCGCCGTGTCATACCCCAGCAGTACACGGAGTTGAGCCCGGGGTCTGACGTATCTCCCTGGCCGATTTGGTCAGATGGTGACCACGGAAAACACCACTCCTCACCTGTTCGGGTGAGAATGGCGGCTCAGGGACGAGTGCGTGGACGACACGGACAGCCGCCGCCGACCACGGAGGTAGGGCACACATGGCACCGTACGCATCCGACGACAGCACGACCGCCGGGGAGGTCGACGAGCAGCGCTCCGGGCGGCGCAAAGCCGCGCGGTACGTCGTCCCGGTCACGGTGATAGGGGTGGCGGCCGCGACGATCGGGCTGGTCCCCGCACTCGCCGACTCCGGTGACCCCGACCTCCCGGAGATCACCGCGCAGCAGCTCATCGAGAAGATCGCCACGTCGGACGTCCAGCAGGTGGCCGGCACGGTGAAGATCAGCACCGACCTCGGCCTGCCGAACCTCGGCGGCCTGGAGTCCGGCCTGCTCTCCGGCGCCGCGGGCCAGGGCGAGGGCGGCTCCTCCGCCGACCCGACGGCCAAGCTCACCGAACTCGCCTCCGGCACGCACACCCTGCGCGTCGCCGCCGACGGCCCCGACCGGCAGAAGCTGTCGCTGCTGGAGAACGCCGCCGAGTACAGCATCATCCACAACGGCAAGGACGTCTGGGGCTACGACAGCAAGTCCAACGAGGTCTACCACGGCACCTCTTCGAAGAGCCCGGAGCGCGGCAAGGACCAGCAGCCGCCGGCCACGCCGAAGGACTTCGCCGAGGAGGCCCTGAAGGCGGTCGACGACACGACCTCCGTGACCGTCGACGGCACCGCCCAGGTCGCCGGCCGGGACGCCTACAAGCTCGTCGTCAAGCCGAAGCAGTCCGGCTCGACGGTCGGCGCGATCAGCGTCGCGGTGGACGCGAAGACCGGCATGCCGCTGAAGTTCACCCTGACCCCGGCGAGCGGCGGCGCGGCCGTGGTCGACGTCGGCTTCACGAAGGTCAGCTTCGCCAAGCCGGCCGCCTCGACGTTCGACTTCACCCCGCCCAAGGGTGCCAAGGTCACCGAGGAGAAGGACGCCGGCAAGGACTCGGAGAAGGCCCCCGGCAAGGCCTTCGGCAAGGGCGGGGCGCGTGACCACGCCCCGAAGGCCGGGGAGGACTTCGGCCAGGGCCTCGACGGCATGAAGACCATCGGCGAGGGCTGGAACGCCATCGCCACCTTCGACACCGGCGGCGAGGGCGTGCCCTCCGGCGGGGCCGGCGGCGACCTCGGCGGCTTCATGGACTCGCTCGGCGACAAGGTCCACGGAAAGTTCGGCTCGGGCACGGTCTTCTCGACCCGCCTGGTCAACGCCCTCATCACGGACGACGGCAAGGTCTACGCGGGCCTGGTCACCAAGGACGCGCTCGTGAAGGCGGCCGACGCCGGGAAGTAGGTCCCGTAGGCGTACGGGGCGTCGAGAGAACGAGGAAGCCGATGGGCGAGGTGTCCGCCGCGGAACCGGAGCGGAGTGAGGCGCGGGCCGAGACCGGGGAACCGGTCATCGCCACCCGCGGACTCACCAAGCGCTACCGCGGCGGACAGCTCGCCGTCGACGGCCTGGACCTGGCCGTCCCGGCGGGCAGCGTCTTCGGCTTCCTCGGCCCCAACGGCTCCGGCAAGACCACCACCATCCGCATGCTGATGGGCCTCATCGAGCCCACCTCCGGCACGGCCCGGGTGCTGGGGCAGCCCATGCCCCGGGCCACCCGCGCCGTGCTGCCGCACGTCGGCGCCCTCATCGAGGGCCCCGCCCTCTACGGCTTCCTCTCCGGCCGCGACAACCTGATCCGCTACGACAGCGCCGACCCGGCCGCCGACCCGCGCACCCGGCGCGCCCGGGTCGCCTCGGCCCTGGACCGGGTGGGCCTGACGGCCGCGGCGGGCAAGAAGGCCAAGGCGTACTCCCTGGGCATGAAACAGCGGTTGGGCCTCGCGGCCGCGCTGCTCCAGCCGCGCCGGCTGCTCGTCCTCGACGAGCCGACCAACGGTCTCGACCCGCAGGGCATGCGCGAGATCCGCACCCTGGTCCGGGAACTGGCCTCGGACGGCACGACCGTCTTCCTCTCCTCCCACCTCCTCGACGAGATCGAGCAGGTCTGCACCCACGTGGCCGTGATGGCGCAGGGCCGGCTGCTCACACAGGGCCCGGTCGCCGAGCTGTCCGCCGGGGCGCGCGGCAGGCTGGTCGTGATGACACCGGACCCGGCGGAGGCGGCCCGGGTGCTGAAGGAGCAGGGCGTCGGCGACGTCGTCGTCACCGACGACCGGGTGACCGGCGAACCACCGGACCGCGACCTCGCCGAGGTGAATGCCGCGCTGGTGACGGCCGGGGTCCGGGTGCGCGGATTCACGGTCGAACGGGCCTCGCTGGAGGACGCGTTCGTGGCGCTGACGGGGGAGGGCTTCGATGTCGCGGGCTGATCTGAGCGCCCCTCAGGGGCATGGGGAACTGCGCGACCGGCCACAGACGGCCCGCACCCGCCGTACGATCTTCCGCGCCACCCTCCTCCGCAACGAACTACTGACCACGTTCCGCCGCTGGCGCACCTTGGTCCTGCTGGCGGTGTTGGCGGCCGTCCCCGTCCTCGTGGGCATCGCGGTGAAGATCGAGACCGGCGACGGTTCCTCGGCCGGCCCCGGAGGCGGGGGCGGCGGACCGGCGTTCATCTCGCAGATCACCAACAACGGCCTGTTCCTCGTCTTCACCGCCCTGGCCGCCACGCTCCCGTTCTTCCTGCCGATGGCGATCGGTGTCGTCGCGGGAGACGCGATCGCCGGCGAGGCCAACTCCGGCACGCTCCGCTATCTGCTGGTCGCCCCGGCCGGCCGCAGCCGCCTGCTGCTCACCAAGTACGCGACGGTCGTCGTCTTCTGCCTGGCCGCCACACTCGTGGTCGCCGTGTCGGCGCTGACGGTCGGCGCGCTGCTCTTCCCGCTCGGCGATCTGACGACCATCTCCGGTACGCGGATCAGCTTCGCCGAGGGCCTGGGCAGAGCCCTGCTGATCGCCCTGGCCGTCGCCGCGTCACTGATCGGCGTCGCCGCGCTCGGTCTGTTCGTCTCGACCATGACGGGCAGCGGCATCGCGGCGATGGCGACCACGGTCGGCCTGCTGATCACGGTCCAGATCCTCGACCAGATCCCGCAACTGCACGCCCTCCAGCCGTACTTCTTCTCCCACTACTGGCTCTCCTTCGCCGACCTCATGCGCGAGCCGGTCTACTGGGACGACCTGACGAAGAACCTGGGCCTCCAGGCCCTGTACGCGGCGGTGTTCGGATCGGCGGCGTGGGCGCGCTTCACGGCGAAGGACGTCACCGCGTAACGCTCAGTCCTCGTACAGGAACCTGGCCAGGGGTGCCTCCTGCTCGAAGAAGGTCTTGGCGCGGGTCAGTGCCGCGTCGTCGGTCAGCACGTCACCGGGCTTGCTGCCGTTGCCGAGCAGTACCCCGCCGAAGCGCATCCCCATGTACGCCGCGGAGTTGTGGAGCGTCCCGACCAGCGGGTCGGCGACCACCTCCTGTGTGTGCGCGAGGGCGGTGACGCCCCACAGGGTGCGGCCGGCCAGGGTCGCCTTGAAGTCGAGGCCGGGCGTGCGCAGCCAGCCCGACCAGTAGTCGAGGTAGCGCTTGGTCTGCGCGGAGACCGAGTACCAGTACAGGGGCGAGACGATCACGATGTCCGTCGCGGCGAGCGTGGCGTCCAGCAGCCGGGCCACGTTGCCCTCGGTCGGGCGGACGTGGTCGCTGTCGTGCCGCAGGTCCTCGAAGTCCGGCACGGGGAGCTCGGTGAGGTCGATCCACTCCTGCTCGACGTCCGGGGGCAGCTGCTCGGCGGCCCGGCGGGCCAGCAGCTCGGAGTTGCCCTCGGCGCGAGCGCTGCCCAGGACGAAAAGGAAACGGCGGGTCATGGTGTCCCCCAGAGGAAGAAGGGCGTACGGCGATTACAGGCGTATGCATCATATGCGTGCGCATTCAAATTCGCCAGGGGTGCCCGTCAGCCTCCGGTCCGCGCCTCCGCCTCCCGCGCCACGGCCGGCAGCAGCGCCTCCCGCCCGTGCGGCGCGACCAGCTGCAGCCCGGCCGGGCAGCCGTCGCTGCCGAACCCCGCGGGCAGGCTCAGGGCAGGATGTCCGCTGAGGTTGAACGCCCAGGTGAGTGAGGTGGAGTAGCGCTCCCCGGGCCCCTCGTGGCCATGCGGGGCGGTGGGGGCCGTGGGTGTCAGCAGCAGCTCGGCGTCGGCGAACAGGGCGGCGAGCCGCCGGTCGTTCTCGGCCCGGACGTGGTGGGCCCCGGCCAGGTCGGCGCCGGGCGTGCGCAGCGCGAGCCATGCGGGCCCGGGATCCATGAGCCGCACCGGCACCCGCGGCCGTACGAGCCGTATGACACCCGCGGCCACGAGCCGTTCCACCGCGGCGCGGCCGAGCGCGACCGGCTCCGGATCGGGCCCGGCGAAACCGAGGTCGGGGGACCAGACTGCGGTGACGGGGAGGGTGGGCAGGGCAGGCTCCGGCTCGCCCGCCACCACCTGCCACCAGCTCGCCGCGTCCGCGGCGGAACGGGCGAGCACACCGGGGACCGCGAGCCCCGTACGGTCGGCGGAGGGCAGCCGCCCGGCCGTGGTCTTCAGCCCGACCACCCCGCACCACGCCGCAGGGATCCGCACCGACCCGGCCCCGTCGCTGCCCGTCGCCAGCGGCACCAGCCCGGCAGCCACGGCCGCCGCCGCCCCGGCCGACGAGCCGCCCGGCGTACGGTCGGCCCGCCACGGATTGACGGTACGGCCCCGGGTCCCGAGCCCCCAGGTCTGCCAGGGCGTGCCGGGCCCGGGCACGGACGTCGCCCCCACGGCCACGGCCCCGGCCGCGAGCAGCGGACCCGCCGTGCGCAGCCCGTGCCGCCCCTTCACGGCGACGGGCACCCCGGCCAGCGGAAGGGAGAGATCCGCGCCCCGCCGGTCGAGTCGCCGGTCCACCTCACCCGCCCGCCGCAGCGCCTCCTCGCCCCACACCTCGACGAACGCGCACAGCTGCGGATCGGTCCGCTCGATCCGGTCCAGGGCCTCCGCGACCACGTCCGCCGCGCGCAGCTCCCGGGCTGTTACACCCGCCGCGATCTCCACGGCCGACAGGGGCGCGGCCGGCCCGGGGGCGGCCGTCAGCGTGCCGCTCCCGTCAGCCGGGCCAGGGCCTCCGTCTCGCGCGGCGGGTGACCGAGCTCGCCGAGCCGCCAGGACGGCACCCACGGGACGCGGTAGACGTCGATGACCGACTCCAGCGCCCTGACCCGCTGGGTGAGCGGGCGCGGCAGCCGGCCCGGGGCGTCCGCCACGAGGACGACGGCGTCCAGGTCGAGCCCCTGCGGAGCCCTGCCGCGCCGGAAGATCTCCACCGCCCCGGCGACCGTGTCCAGCCCGGCCGCGTGCGTCCGCGCGACCAGCAGCACCGACGGGGGATCGCCCGGCCCGGGCCAGGACCGGCCGCAGTCGTGGCCGCCATAGACCGCGGCGAGCGTGGAGACGCCCGCGCCGCCGTGCGTGCCGACCCAGGAGAAACGCCGTGCCGCGGCATGGGCGTGCGCGGGTTCGGGCGGCACCGGTTCCGGGGGCGTCACCGGGCCGCGCAGCCAGATCTCCGGTCCCTGTCGCCTGCCTGTGTGCATGCCCCTCTCCTCCCTCGTACGCCCGCTCTTCATGCCCGTCGCCACGACCGAGCCGGGGCCGACGGCCCTTGGGACGAGCCTGTGACACCGTGGTGACGTGAGAAACCGGGGCGAGCGGACACACTCGACCGTAGGTGTACGACGCCGAGTGAGGGGACGATGTCGCGACTCAGCCGCGAGAAGAAGCGGGAACAGAAGCAGGCCGCACGCGCGGCGACCCCGGCGGCGCCGATCGACGTCCATGTCCCCGGGGCCGGAACGGACGTGGGAGGGGGAGCCGGCGGGGTGTCCGACGGTGCCTCCGTCGGTGGCGTCCCGGTCTTCGCGGCCCCCGGTGAGGAGATCCAGCGGGCCGTTCTGAACCGCCTCCACCACATCGCCCTCGCCTCCGGCCACCCCGTCCTCGCCACGATCCGCGACGAGCGCATCGGCTACGTCGTCCCGCTCCAGGTCGACCCGGACGGCTCCAGCCACTTCACGGCCGAGCCGGTCGCCACGGCCCCGCCGGAGCCGCCGCGGCACGCCCGTGGTGACATGCCGCCGGAGCCCCAGCACGCCCGAGGCATCGACGCCGTGCAGCCGCCGATGCCTCAGCCTGCCCGGGGTGCCGACGCCGTGCAGCCGCCGGTGCCTCAGCCCGCCCGGGGTGCCGACGCCGTGCAGCCGCCGATGCCTCAGCCTGCCCGGGGTGCCGACGCCGTGCAGCCGCCGATGCCTCAGCCCGCCCGGGGTGCCGACGCCACGACGCCGCCCGAGCCGGAGCACGCCCGGAGCGGCGACGCCCCGGCGCCCGAGCCCCAGCACGCGCGCGAAGACAGCGCCACGCACGTGTTGCGCCCGCCGCAGGCGTCCGGCTCGGCCCCGACGTTCCCGCTGCGGGCCGTGCCCGAGCCGCAGCCGGCCGATGAACCCGTGCCGACGTTCGAGCTGCGCGCCGTACCGGAGTCGGCGGAGCCCGCGCCGGGGCCCGCGCCGCAGGACGTGCCACCGGCCCCGGGCACGGCCATGCCGCCCGGCACCGTCGCGCCGCCCACCGGCGCGTTCGGCCCGCCCCCGCCCATGGACGCGAGGCCGCTCCCCGTTCCGGAAACACCCCCGGCTCCGCGACCCGGGGCGCTCCCCGACCACGCCCTGATCGCCGCCGACCCCGACCCCAAGCCCACCCCTCCGCGCGGCTTCGACGCCGTCGCGGAGGCCGTGCTCGGGGACGAACCCCTCACCGCCCCGGGCGACCCCGGAGCGCCCGCGCTCCTCGCGGAGCCGGTCGGGCGGATCAACGAGGCGGTGAAGGAGGGCAGGATCGAGGACGCCGCCGGGCTGGCGGAGCAGACCGTCCGACAGGCGTCGGGGGCGCTGGGGCCGGAGCACCCCGAGGTGCTCCGGCTGCGCGAACTCACCGCGTACATCGCCTACTTGACGGGCGACCCGCTCCGCGCCTGCCGGCTGTCGCTCGACCTGGCCGGTGCCCGCCGCCGGGCCGGCGACGCGGAGGCCGCCTACGGCAACGTAGAGAGCGCGGCCACCGCCTGGCGGGCGGTGCGCGACCCGGCGCTGGGGCTGGAGCTGGGGCGGGACCTGATCGGCCTGTGGACGGAACTCGCCGCGGAGGGCGGCCCGGCCGCCGAGGAGGTCGAGCAGCTGGAGTCGGCCCGCGCCCGCATGGGCCGTCTCACCGAACGCGCCGCCCGCAACCCGTAGGCGCTTTGCCGGGGGCTACTCCGACAGCTCCCACACCGCGTACGCGAGGGCGTCGCTGTTGCGGTTCAGGGCGGTGTCGTTGATGTTGGCGGTGGTGTCGCAGGAGGAGTGGTAGCAGCGGTCGAAGGCTCGCCCCGCCGTACCGCCCCACTTGGCCGCCTGCGCCGCCGTCATCGTCCGGCTCGCCCCGGTGAACAGACCGCCCACCGGCACGCCCGCGCTCTTGAAGGGCGCGTGGTCGGAGCGGCCGTCGCCCTCGGTCTCGATCTCGGTCGGGACGCCGATGCCGCCGAAGTAGTCCTTGAAGGTCTTCTCGATCGCCGGGTCGTCGTCGTAGACGAAGTAGCCGGGGTTCGGGGAGCCGATCATGTCGAAGTTCAGGTAGGCGCTGATCCTGGAACGGTCGCCGGTGGCCAGCTGGTTGACGTAGTAGCGGGAGCCGACCAGGCCGAGTTCCTCCGCGCCCCACCAGGCGAACCGCAGGTGCTTGGTGGGCTTCAACTGCGCCCGGGACACGGCCAGGGCGGTCTCCAGGACGGCGGCCGAGCCGGAGCCGTTGTCGTTGATGCCGGCACCCGAGGAGACGCTGTCGAGGTGCGAGCCGGCCATCACGACCTGGTTCGCGTCGCCGCCCGGCCAGTCGGCGATCAGATTGTAGCCGGTGCGGCCGGACGCGGTGAACTGCTGGATCGCGGTGGTGTACCCGGCGGCGTCCAGCTTGGCCTTCACGTAGTCGAGCGAGGCCTTGTAGCCGGCCCTGCCGTGCGCCCGGTTGCCGCCGTTGGCGGTGGCTATGGACTGCAACTGGGACAGGTGGGTCTTGACGTTCGCCACGGGTATGTCCGGCGCGGCGGCGGATCTGGAAGGAGCGGATGACGCGGCGTCGGCCACGGCACCGCCGGTCAGGAGCATGGCTGTTGCCATGCCGCCCGCGGCGACGGCGCGCGCGGAAACGGAGAGCTTCATGTGGGGGCTCCGGATTCCGTCGGGAAGCCCGTGGGGTGTCCACGGGCCGCCCACAGTGAATGGGGTGCCTGGATGGTGAAGCTGGTACTGACTCTCCGTCAAGGTGCGTATTTGGCCAGGGCGTTACGGAGTGCAGGGCTCCGGCGTCCGTGTCGCGGGGTGCGGAACCCGGTCCCCGCTCGGCGTCCGTGTCGCGGGGCGCAGAACCCGGTCCCCGCTCGGCGTCCGTGTCGCGGGGCGCGGAACCCGGTCCTCACCGGCGCCCATGTCACTGCACGCAGAACTCGTTCCCCTCCGGGTCCGCCATGACGACCCACTCGCCGCCCTGCTCCTTCACCCGCCGCAGCGCACCGGCCCCGAGCCCCTCCAGCCGTGCGACCTCCTCGTCGCGGCGCCCCGCGCCCGGGTGCAGATCGAGGTGCAGCCGGTTCTTGCCCGTCTTCGCCTCCGGCACCCGCTGGAACAGCAGCCTCCGCCCCAGCCCGGTCCCGCTCTCCTCCTCGTACGGATCCTCGGGGTGCCGTACGGCGACCAGGTCCCGGAAGGCGCGGCGGCCGTGGAACTCGACCGTGGCCTCCTCCGGCAGAGCGCCGAAGCCGAGCAGCTTCCCGATCAGGGCGCTGTTGTCCTCGACCTCGTAGTGAAGGGCGGCAGCCCAGAAGTCGGCCTGCGCGTGCGGGTCGTTCGCGTCGATGACGAGTTTCCAGTGCACGGGGGTCGGAGATGCGGGCGTCTGTGTCATGTAACCACTTATACTGGTTAGGTGAGTGGACGCGTGGGGGAAACGCCGGATCGAACGCCCGGTCTGACACTGGTCTCGGGCCAGGGCAAGCCCTACCGCTTCGACCCCGGCACCCTGTGCCTGGAGCTGACGGTGACGGGCGGCCCCGGGGCCTTCGCCCGCTGGGAAGTGCTGCACGAACCCGCCGACCTGGTCACCTGGGCCGGGCGCAGCCGGCTGCCGGACGGACTGGACCTCACCGTCTCCGCCGCGGAACTGCAACGGGCCCGGACCCTGCGCGACGCGGTGTTCCTGCTCGCGGCCGACCGCGCCCACGGCCGCCCCCTGCGCACCGCACAGCTGGACGTCGTCAACGCGGCAGCGGCCGCGCCCCCGCTCGTCGCCCGCATCGAGCCCGACGGCGCCCGGGCCTGGGCCCCGGGCGCCACCGGCACCCACCTGCTCGCGACCGTCGCCCGCGACGCGATCGACCTGTTCACCGGGCCCCACGCCGACCGCGTCCGCGAGTGCGGCGCCCACAACTGCCACCTGCTCTTCGTCGACACCTCCCGCCCGGGCCGCCGTCGCTGGTGCGCGATGGAGCACTGCGGAAACCGCGAGAAGGTCCGGGCGCACCGCGCCCGCCACACGTCTACGCAGTCGTAGCCTCCGCGGCCTGAGCCGCACGCGTGTCGTACGCGGTCCGGGCCGCCGCGATCTCCTCCTGGTGCGCCTCCGTCCAGGTCACCAGGGACTGGATCGTGGTGTGCAGCGTCCTGCCGAGGGAGGTCAGTTCGTACTCCACCCGCGGCGGGACCACCGGGTACACCGTCCGCTTCACCATGCCGTCCCGCTCCAGCGAGCGCAGGGTCACCGTCAGCATCCGCTGGCTGACACCGTCGATCTCCCGGCGCAGCTCGGTGAAGCGCAGCCGCCGGTTGTCCAGCAGCGCGATGACCAGCAGCGACCACTTGTCGGCGATCCGGTCGAGGATCTGCCGGACCTGGCAGTCCTCCCGGGTGTCCCACTGGAAGGGATCGGCGTCGCCGTGGCCCACGGTGCTCTCACAGTGACTCGGTGACTTCGAAGTGCCTTCTTCCATGTCCATCGATGCTGCCGCAGGGTGGGCCGTGGTTACAAGAGGGAACCGACCCTCACTTGCGTAACCGCCCCTTACCGGAGGAGTGTTGACTCATGGGCACCCGTGCCTGGGCGCTGCTGCTCGTTCTGTGCGGAACGATCTTCCTCGAGGGCATCGACGTCGCGATGATGGCGGTGGCGATCCCGGCCGTCCGCGCCGATCTCGGCCTCGCCACCGGCACCGCGGCCTGGGTGATGAGCGCCTATGTGCTCGGCTACGCCGGCTTCACCCTGCTGGGCGGGCGAGCCGCCGACCTGCTCGGACGGCGGCGGATGTTCCTGCTCTGGCTGACCGTCTTCCTCGCCTTCTCGGGGCTCGGCGGCTTCGCGACGGGGGGCTGGATGCTCATCGTCGCCCGGTTCGTCACGGGCGTCGCCGCCGCGTTCATGACCCCGGCGGCGCTCTCCCTGATCACCACGTCCTACGACGAGGGCCCGCCGCGCAACAAGGCCCTGCTGGTCTTCGCCGGAACGGGCGCGGCCGGCTTCTCCCTCGGCCTGGTGATCGGCGGCCTGCTCACCGAGATCGGCTGGCGCTGGGTGTTCTTCGCCCCCGTGCTGCTGGCCGCCGCCCTGCTCCTCGCGGCCGTACGCCTGATCCCGCGGCGCGACGCCCCGCCCAAGCGGGGGCGCACCTTCGACCTGCCCGGCGCGGTCACCGCCGCCGGCGCCATGCTGCTCGCCGCCTACACCGTCGTGCGCCTGGAGCACGGCCTGCACCACTGGCCGCTCACCCTGGCCTCGGGCCTCGCGGCGGTGATCACGGCCGGCGTCTTCGTCGCGGTCGAGCGCCGCTGCCCCGACCCGCTCGTCCGGCTCGGCATGCTGCGCTGGAGCCCGGCCCTGCGCGCCGACCTCGGGGCGCTGCTCTTCCTCGGCGCCTTCTTCGGCTTCCAGTTCGTCGTCACGCTCTACTTGCAGGAGCTGCGCGGCTGGTCGTCCCTGCAGACGGCGGTGGCCCTGGTCGTCATGGGCATCGACGCCGTCCTGGCGCCGACGCTCACGCCCAGACTGGTCGCCCGCTTCGGCCACGCCCGGGTGATCGCCGGCGGTTTCGTCCTGGCCGTGGCCGCGTACGCGCTGTTCCTGCCGGTCGGCATGGACTGGTCCTACGCCATGATGTTCCCGACCCTGCTGCTCTCCGGCTTCGCGTTCGCCCTGGCCTACGGACCGCTGACGATCGCGGCGACGGACGGGGTGGCCGGGTCGGAGCAGGGCCTGGCCGGCGGGCTGCTGACCACCGCCACCCAGTTCGGCTCCGCGATCGGGATCTCGGCGGTGACCGCGGTCTACGGCCTGGCGTCCACCGGGTCCGGCCCGGAGGCCACGCTCTCGGCGTTCCGCGCGGCACTGACCGTGCCGGTCGCCCTGGTGGTGCTCGGCACGCTGATCTCGCTGGTCAGCGTCCGGGAGGCCCGGCGGGCGGCGCGCAGGGCGTCCCAGGTGAGCAGCGTCAACGCCAGCCACACCAGCGCGAACCCGGCCCAGCGCTCCGGCGGCATCTCCTCGTGGAAGTAGAGGATGCCGAGCAGGAACTGCAGGACCGGCGTCGAGTACTGAAGCAGGCCGATGGTGGACAGGGGCACGCGGATCGCGGCCGCGCCGAAGCAGACCAGGGGGAGCGCGGTGACGATGCCGGCCGAGGCGAGCAGCGCCGCGTGCCCCGTGCCCTCGCCGGCGAAGGTGGAGTCGCCCCGCGCGGACAGCCACACCAGGAAGCCGAGCGCGGGCAGGAACTGGATCACGGTCTCGGCGGCCAGCGACTCGATGCCGCCGAGGCCCACCTTCTTCTTCACCAGCCCGTAGGTGGCGAAGGACAACGCGAGACAGAGCGAGATCCACGGGGGCCGGCCGTAGCCGATGGTCAGCACGACGACCGCGACGACGCCGGTCCCGACGGCCGCCCACTGCACCGGCCGCAGCCGCTCCTTCAGCAGCAGCACGCCCATCGCGATGGTGACCAGCGGGTTGATGAAGTATCCGAGCGAGGCCTCGACCACGTGCCCGGAGTTCACGGACCAGATGTACAGGCCCCAGTTGACGGTGATGACCGCCGCCGCGACCGTGATCAGCGCCAGCTTGCGGGGCTGCCGCAGCAGCTCACCGGCCCAGGCCCAGCGGCGCATCACCAGCAGGGCGGCGCCCACGAACACCAGCGACCACACCATCCGGTGGGCCAGGATCTCCACCGCGCCGGCCGGCTTCAGCAGGGGCCAGAACAGGGGGACGAGCCCCCACATCCCGTAGGCCGCGAAGCCGTTCAGCAGTCCTATGTGCCGCTCACCCCTCGGCTTGCCGGTCACGGGCCCCTCCTTCGCGCCTGGCGTGTGTCCGCGTGGACGACGGTAACGCCGAGCGCCCCCGGCTGTCATGCCCGTATCGGCATACGGTCATGACAGTCCGGGGGTGAGGTGACGGCGGGGGAGTGTCAGCCCTTGAGCGCGGCGGCGATGGCCTCGGCGAACGGGGTGGTCGGGCGGCCGGCCAGGCGGGACAGGTCGCCGGTGGGGACGACCAGCTCGCCCTTCTCGATGGCGGCGTCGACACCCGCGAGGATCTGGGCGAACGGCTCCGGCAGGCCCGCGCCGGTCAGGATGCCGACGAGGGCCTCGGGGGAGACGGCGTTGTAGGCGATCTCCTTGCCGGTCTGCCGGCTCAGCTCGGCCGCGTACTCGGCGAAGCTCCAGGGGGTGTCGCCGCCCAGCTCGTACGTCTTGTTCTCGTGCCCCTCACCGGTCAGTACGGCGACGGCGGCAGCGGCGTAGTCGGCGCGGGAGGCGGAGGAGACCTTGCCCTCACCGGCGGCGGCGACGACCGCGTTGTGCTCCAGCACCGGGGCGAGGTTCTCGGTGTAGTTCTCGTGGTACCAGCCGTTGCGCAGCAGCGCGTAGGGCACGCCGGAGTCCAGCAGGATCTCCTCGGTGCCGCGGTGGTCGTCGGCGAGCGCGGCGGTCAGGGTGCCGGGGGCGCTGGTGTAGGCGAGCAGGGCGACACCGGCGGCCTTGGCGGCGTCGATGACGACCTTGTGCTGCTGCACCCGGCCCTTGTCGAACTCGTTGCCGGAGATCAGCAGCACCTTGTCGCCCGCGGTGAAGAGGCCGTCGTAGGAGGCGGGGTCGTTGTAGTCGGCGAGAGCGACCTTCACGCCGCGCTCCGCGAAGTCGGCGGCCTTCTCCGCGGAACGCGTGACCGCGGTGATCTGCCCGGCGGGCACCTTCTCCAGCAGCTGCTCCACGACGTGGCGGCCCAGGTGTCCGGTGGCTCCGGTGACGACGATGCTCATGGTGAGGACTCTCCTTGTGGGGTGCGTTGGCACTAACCCTAGGGGATGCGCTAACTCTTCGAAAGTACCCACTTTGAAGTAAGGTACTGGCATGTCGGTAAGTAACAGTGAAGCCCTGTGCCCCTACCGCCTGGTCCTGGAGCACGTGACCAGCCGCTGGGGCGTGCTCGTCCTCACCGAACTCCTGAACCGCCCCTACCGCTTCAGCGAACTGCGCCGCGCGATCAGCGCCCTCGGAAGCCGGGGCGTCAGCGAGAAGATGCTGACCCAGACCCTCCAGACCCTGGAGCGCGACGGACTCGTCCACCGCGACGCCAAGCCCGTCATCCCGCCGCGCGTCGACTACTCCCTCACGGACCTGGGCCGCGAGGCCGCCGAGCAGGTGAAGGCCCTCGCGGCCTGGACGCGCCGGCGCATGGACGAGGTGGAGCAGGCCCGCCGGGCGTACGACGAGGCCCGGGCCGCGTCTTAGGCGGCCCGGGCCTCGGGGGTTCCCTTCGGCAGGGTCAGCCGACGACCGTCCAGGTGTCGCCGCCCGCCAGCAGCGCGCCCAGGTCGCCCTTGCCGTGCTGCTCGATCGCCGTGTCGAGCTGGTCGGCCATCTGCGTGTCGTAGACGGGCCGCCCGACCGAGCGCAGGACACCGATCGGCGTGTGGTGCAGGGTGTCCGGGTCGGCCAGGCGCGACAGCGCGAACGCCGTGGTCGGGGACGGGGAGTGCGCGTCGTGGACGAGCACCTGGTCCTCGTTGTCCGGCGTCACCGCCACCACCTTCAGATCACCGGTCAGCGGATCCCGGACCACGCCCTTGGCCTGGTCGGCGCCGAACCGGATGGGCTTGCCGTGCTCCAGCCGGATCACGGCCTCCTCGGCCTGCTGCTTGTCCTTCAGGGCGTCGAAGGCGCCGTCGTTGAAGATGTTGCAGTTCTGGTAGATCTCGATCAGCGCCGTGCCCTGGTGGGCGGCGGCCTGGCGCAGCACCTCCGTCAGGTGCTTGCGGTCGGAGTCCACCGTCCGCGCCACGAACGACGCCTCCGCGCCGATCGCCAGCGACACCGGGTTGAACGGCGCGTCCAGCGAGCCCATCGGCGTCGACTTCGTGATCTTCCCGACCTCGGAGGTCGGCGAGTACTGGCCCTTGGTCAGACCGTAGATCCGGTTGTTGAACAGCAGGATCTTGAGGTTGACGTTGCGGCGCAGCGCGTGGATCAGGTGGTTGCCGCCGATGGAGAGCGCGTCACCGTCACCGGTGACGACCCAGACCGACAGATCCCGGCGGGAGCTCGCCAGGCCCGTGGCGATGGCGGGGGCGCGGCCGTGGATGGAGTGCATCCCGTACGTGTTCATGTAGTACGGGAAGCGGGAGGAGCAGCCGATGCCCGAGACGAAGACGATGTTCTCCTTCGCCAGCCCCAGCTCGGGCATGAAGCCCTGCACCGCCGCGAGGACGGCGTAGTCACCGCAGCCGGGGCACCAGCGCACTTCCTGATCGGACTTGAAGTCCTTCAGCGACTGCCTGCCCTCGGCCTTGGGGACGAGAGAAAGCGCCTCGATGGTGCCCGTGCCGTGCGTGGACGTCTCAGCCATCGATGGCCTCCTTCAGCGCCGCGGCGAGCTGCTCCGCCTTGAACGGCATGCCGTTGACCTGGGTGTACGAGTGGGCGTCGACCAGGTACTTCGCCCGGATGAGCGTGGCGAGCTGCCCGAGGTTCATCTCGGGGATCACCACCGTGTCGTAACGCTCCAGCACGGAGCCCAGATTCCGCGGGAAGGGGTTGAGATGGCGCAGATGGGCCTGCGCGACGGACTCCCCGGCCCTGCGCAGCCGCCGCACCGCCGCCGTGATCGGGCCGTACGTCGAGCCCCACCCCAGGACCAGCGTCCTGGCATCGTTGGGGTCGTCCACTTCTACGTCCGGGACGTCGATGCCGTCGATCTTCGCCTGCCGGGTGCGCACCATGAAGTCGTGGTTGGCCGGGTCGTAGGAGATGTTGCCCGTGCCGTCCTGCTTCTCGATGCCGCCGATGCGGTGCTCCAGACCCGGCGTGCCCGGGATCGCCCACGGGCGGGCCAGCGTCTGCGGGTCCCGCTTGTACGGCCAGAACACCTCGGAGCCGTCGTCGAGCGTGTGGTTCGGCCCCTGGGCGAACTGCACCCGCAGGTCCGGCAGCTCCTCGATGTCGGGGATCCGCCAGGGCTCGGAGCCGTTGGCCAGGTAGCCGTCGGACAGCAGGAACACCGGCGTGCGGTACGTCAGCGCGATCCGCGCCGCCTCCAGCGCGGCGTCGAAACAGTCCGCCGGGGTGCGCGGCGCGACCACCGGGACCGGCGCCTCGCCGTTGCGCCCGTACATCGCCTGGAGCAGGTCCGCCTGCTCCGTCTTGGTGGGCAGACCCGTCGACGGGCCGCCGCGCTGGATGTCCACGACCAGCAGCGGCAGCTCCAGGGAGACCGCGAGACCGATCGTCTCCGACTTCAGCGCCACGCCCGGACCGCTCGTAGTGGTCACGGCCAGCGAACCACCGAAGGCCGCGCCCAGCGCGGCCCCGATGCCTGCGATCTCGTCCTCCGCCTGGAAGGTCCGCACGCCGAAGTTCTTGTGTTTGCTCAGCTCGTGCAGGATGTCCGACGCCGGAGTGATCGGGTACGACCCCAGGTACAGCGGCAGATCCGCCTGCCGGCTCGCCGCGACCAGCCCGTACGACAGGGCGAGGTTGCCGGAGATGTTGCGGTAGACACCCGGCGGGAACGCCGTGGCCGCCGGGGCGACCTCGTAGGAGACGGCGAAGTCCTCCGTCGTCTCGCCGAAGTTCCAGCCCGCCCGGAACGCCGCGATGTTGGCCGCCGCGATGTCCGGCTTCTTCGCGAACTTCGACGTCAGGAACTTCTCCGTGCCCTCGGTGGGCCGGTGGTACATCCAGCTCAGCAGGCCCAGCGCGAACATGTTCTTGCTGCGCTCGGCCTCCTTGCGGCTGAGGTCGAACTCCTTCAGCGCCTCGACCGTGAGCGTGGTCAGCGGCACGGGGTGCAGGTGGTAGCCGTCCAGCGACCCGTCCTCCAGCGGGGACGTCTCGTAGCCGACCTTCTGCATCGCCCGCTTGGTGAACTCGTCCGTGTTGACGATCACCTCGGCGCCGCGCGGCAGGTCGCCGATGTTCGCCTTCAGCGCGGCCGGATTCATCGCCACCAGCACGTTCGGCGCGTCACCGGGGGTGAGGATGTCGTGGTCGGCGAAGTGCAACTGGAAGGACGACACACCCGGCAGGGTTCCGGCGGGCGCCCTGATCTCGGCCGGGAAGTTCGGCAGGGTCGACAGGTCGTTGCCGAACGACGCGGTCTCCGAGGTGAAACGGTCACCGGTGAGCTGCATACCGTCACCCGAGTCCCCCGCGAACCTGATGATCACCCGGTCGAGGCGACGGACATCCTTCGCGCCCGCCGCTTTGCGCTGCTCTCCTACGACTGCTCCGTCGGCCTGCTCCGCTGGGCTACTGACCTGGCTGGTCACTGAACTGGACCTCCCTCGAGGACGCTGTTCGGGACAGGCCTTCCCGCAGGCCTCCCCGGATCAACCCTACGACCGCAAGGGTCGCCTTCTTCGGGTCATTCGCATCTTGGACACGACTTTGGGATGATCGCGCGCCCTGACTTGTCCGGATTTTCCGCACGTCTCAAGTAGGGGCGCATCAGGAGTTGAGGTAGGTCAGCACCGCCAGCACCCTGCGGTGGTCGCCCTCGCTCGGGGAGAGACCCAGCTTCAGGAAGATGTTGCTGACGTGCTTCTCGACCGCCCCGTCGCTGACCACGAGCTGCCGCGCGATCGCCGAGTTCGTCCGCCCCTCGGCCATCAGCCCCAGCACCTCGCGCTCCCGGGGGGTGAGCCCCGCCAGCACGTCCTGCTTACGGCTGCGGCCCAGCAACTGCGCGACCACCTCCGGGTCGAGCGCCGTACCGCCCTCGGCCACCCGCACCACCGCGTCCACGAACTCCCGCACCTCGGCCACCCGGTCCTTCAGCAGATAGCCGACCCCCCGGCTCGACCCGGCGAGCAGCTCCGTGGCGTAGCGCTCCTCCACGTACTGCGACAGCACCAGCACCCCGAGTCCCGGGTGCGCCTTGCGCAGCTGCACCGCCGCCCGCACTCCCTCGTCCGTGTGAGTCGGCGGCATCCGCACGTCCGCCACGACCACGTCCGGCAGCTCGCCCTGCGCGTCCAGCTCCGTGATGGTCTTGATCAGAGCCTCGCCGTCACCCACACCGGCGACCACCTCGTGCCCGCGGTCGGTCAACAACCGGGTCAGGCCCTCTCTGAGCAGCACCGAATCCTCGGCGATGACCACCCGCACCCTGTCCTCCACGATGTCCGGCCCCCCACAGCCCGATGCCGCCCGTCCGCAAGCCCACAACGGCTCAGCGCCCACCCGTGCGACGGGTCCAGCATTTCAGGGTCGGAGGGTGCATGGGGGCGGGACCGGCTTCTTGACTGGCCGATCGGGTGGTGAGGGAAAGATGAGGGGCCAGAGGCGACCGCCTCCGGCCCAGTCACGGCTCGCGGGGGTCGAGCCCCCGCGAGCCGTCACCGCACGTGCGCTCCCCGCCACGGCAGCTCGGCGGTCACCCGGGTCGGCCCGCCCACCGGCGAGTCCACCACCAGGATCCCGTCCACCGCGTCGAGCCGGTCCGCCAGTCCCGCGAGACCGGACCCCTGGGACACGTCTGCCCCGCCCACGCCGTTGTCCACGACCTGCAGCATCAGCCGGTTCTCCGTCCGCCACACCTCGACGGCCGCCCACGTCGCCCGCGCGTGCTTGCTGACGTTCTGCAGCAGCTCCGACACCGTGAAGTACGCGATCCCCTCGATCGCCGGCGCCGGCCGCTCGGCCAGGTCGACCTCGACCTGCACCGGCACCGTGCACCGCGACGCCACCGCCGACAGCGCCGCGTCCAGCCCCCGGTCCGTCAGCACCGCCGGATGGATCCCCCGGGCCAGGTCCCGCAGCTCCTGCAACGCCGTCTTCACCTCGCCGTGCGCCTCGTCCACCATCCGCGCGGCCGCCCCCGGGTCCTCCTGGAGCTTCTCCTTGGCCAGACCCAGGTCCATGGCCAGCGCCACCAGCCGGGCCTGCGCCCCGTCGTGCAGATCCCGCTCGATGCGCCGCAGGTCGGCCGCGGCCGTGTCCACCACGACCCCCCGGTCCGACTCCAGCTCCACCACCCGCGAAACCAGCCGCGACGGCCCGAGCAGCCCGTGCACCATCAGCCGGTCCACCATCGTCAGCGCCCGCACGATCCACGGCGTGGCGATCGTGAACAGCAGCCCCACCAGCGCGGTCACCGTGATCTCGAACGGGTTGTCCAGGTAGATCCGGTGCGCCTCGTCGCCGTACAGCTGCACCCCGTCCTGCCCCGCGTACACCGGGAACACCCAGAACCACAGCGGATACGTCAGCAGCGCCCAGCCCAGCGCCCATACGTTCACGGCCACCACGAAGGAGAACACCGCCCAGGGCAGGTGCAGCACCGCGTACAGCAGCGCCCGCCACGAGGCGCCGCTCTTGAGGACGGCCCCCATCCACGCCATCGCGCCCGGCTTCCTCATCCGCAGCGGCTCCGGCTCGGCCACCTCCAGGCCCAGCAGCCCCCGCGCCCGCATCCGCTCCAGCGCCCCGAAACCGCGGCACCCGGCGAGCGCCGCCGCCAGCACCGGCACACCGAGGAACGTGACCAGCAGTCCCGCGCCCAGCGACGCCATCGTGACCGCGTAGGTGAACAGCAGGATGCTGATCGGCAGGCTGAGCAGCACATGGGTGAGCTCCAGCCAGGTGCGGCCCTCGACCGGCGCCCGCAGCACGGCCGGCAGCCGGTGCCGCCGTTCGGTGCTCCCCGGGAAGCTCGACCCGCTGTCGAGCCCGTATCCCTGTCCGTACTCCGTGGCCATCGGCGTCGTCCTTCTCCTCGTCCCGCGGCTGTGCTCTCGTACCTCCACCCTGCTCCGCCGCAGGTCGGCGGACCATGGAGTCCGTCGGCGTCTTGGACGGGGGGTTTTCCCCACCCCGGGGCCCCTGTCCCGGGGCTCCTGTCCCGGGGCTCCTATCCCTGGGCCCCTGTTCCTGGGCCCTACCCCGGGGCTTCTATCCCCGGGCCCTTGTCCTGGAGCCCCTATCCCGCGGCCCCGGACCGGTCACGCCATGGCAGTTCCGCCGTGACCGTCGTCGGGCCGCCCTCGGGCGACTCCAGGACGAACAGCCCGTCGACGGCGTCCAGCCGCTCCGCCAGGCCCTTCATCCCCGTACCGCCGTCGAGGCTCGCGCCCCCCTGCCCGTCGTCCCACACCTGAATGAGCAGCCGGGTGTCGGTCCGCCACACATCCACCGAGGCCGACCTCGCCCGGCTGTGCTTGCTGACGTTCTGCAGCATCTCCGAGACGGTGAAGTAGGCGATGCCCTCGATGGCCGCGGCCGGCCGGTCCGGCAAGTCGACCGTCACCTTCACCGGGACCGTGCAGCGCGAGGCGACCGAGGACAGGGCCGCGTCCAGACCACGGTCGGTCAGGACCGCCGGATGGATGCCGCGCGCCAGATCCCGCAACTCCTGGAGCGCCAGCTTCACCTCGCCGTGCGCCTCCTCGACCATCGCCGCCGCGGCGTCGGGATCCTCCAGCACCTTCTCCTTGGCCAGGCCCAGCCCCATGGCCAGATTCACCAGCCGCGCCTGCGCCCCGTCGTGCAGATCCCGCTCGATGCGCCGCAGGTCCGCCGCGGCTGTGTCCACCACGACCCCCCGGTCCGACTCCAGCTCGGCGATCCGCCGCTCCAGCTCGTCGGAGGGCGACAGCAGCGCCCGCACCATGGCCCGGTCGGCGTTGGTCAGCCCCCGCGCGATGAACGGCAGCACCGGCCACAGCACGAACAGCGAGGCCAGCGTGACCGTGAAGGTGAGCATCCCCCACGGCAGCCGGATGAACTCGTACAGCGCCGTACGCCAGCCCACCGGGTCCTTCAGCTGCATCCACAACTGCTGGACGAAGCCACCCCCGCCCCGCATCCGCAGCCGGCTCGGTTCCTCGATCCGCACCCCGAGCAGCGCCCGGGCCCGCGCCCGCTCCAGCCTGCCCAACTGCCGCGCCCCCACGAGTCCGGCCGCGAGGAGCGGGAACCCGATCACCGTGACGGTCAGCCCGAAACCGGTGGAGAACACCGTCACGACATAGGTGAAACCGAGCAGCGCGACCGGAAGGTTGGCCAGCAGGTGCGCGATTTCCTTCCAGGTGTGCCGGTCGTAGGCGAGCCGGGCCGGCGGCGGACGGTCGTCCTGCCCGGCGGCCCCCCGGGCCGCCGACGTCCCCGGGGACGGAATGCGTTGGGTCATATGCGTTAGCGTGCCCGGCGCCGGGCGACGGCGCCATGAGGTGGACCGCCAGGATCAACTGAGGAAAACCCCACCCTCGCGTGCCGGGCCCGTGACGGGCTGCTTACCCTGCCTTTATCAGGGCCTAGACTCCCGTGCGTACAGATCGTCGAACGGCGGCGTCCCCGTGAGCCGCAGCATCGTCGCAGGATCCAGGTCCGAGTTTCAGGGAGCGAGGGACGGACGTGCCGGAACCGACCGTCGTCACCACGACCGTCGTCGCGGCGGACTACTTCCAGTCCTACTCGGTCGTCGGACTGCTCGCCGTGGTCGGCGTGCTGTTCGTCGCCGTCGCCTTCGGAGCCGGCCGCTTGCTGCGGCCCGTCGTCCCCACCCCCGAGAAGCTCCTGACGTACGAGTGCGGCGTCGACCCCGTCGGCGAGGGCTGGGCCCACACCCAGGTCCGCTACTACGTCTACGCCTTCCTCTACGTGATCTTCGCCGTCGACTCGATCTTCCTGTTCCCCTGGGCGACCGTCTTCGCCGCCCCCGGCTACGGCGCGGCGACCCTGGTCGAGATGTTCATCTTCCTCGGCTTCCTGGCCGTCGGCCTGCTCTACGCATACAAGAAGGGCGTCCTGGCATGGACGTGAACCCCTCGGTGTCCGAGCCTGTCCTGCTGCCCGAGCCCAAGCGGCTGGGTGCCCTGGCCCGCCTCGCCCCCGAGCCGATGAAGGTCATCCTCAACTGGGGCCGCCGCTACTCGCTCTGGGTCTTCAACTTCGGCCTCGCCTGCTGCGCGATCGAATTCATCGCCGCGTCGATGGCCCGCCACGACTTCATCCGCCTCGGCGTCATCCCGTTCGCCCCGGGCCCGCGCCAGGCCGACCTGATGGTCGTCTCCGGCACCGTCACGGACAAGATGGCCCCGGCCGTCAAGCGCCTCTACGAGCAGATGCCCGAGCCGAAGTACGTCATCTCCTTCGGCGCGTGCAGCAACTGCGGCGGCCCCTACTGGGACTCCTACTCCGTCACCAAGGGCGTCGACCAGATCATCCCCGTCGACGTCTACGTCCCCGGCTGCCCGCCCCGGCCCGAGGCGCTGCTCCAGGGCATCCTCAAGCTCCAGGAGAAGATCGCCCGCGAGTCGCTGGCGGAGCGCTACGGCAGCGGGACCGGGCGCCCCTCGGCCGCCGCGCTGCAGAGCGGTCTCGTGCAACCCCCGGCCCCCGCGCCGGGCTCCGACGCGGGCTCCGACGCGGGCTCCGACCCGGGCTCCGGCTCGACGCCGGGGGAGGGACGATGACCGCCGTCGGCTGGCTGCCCGCCGACGCCGAGGAACTCTTCGGCCCGGACGCCACGGCCGAGGAGTCCTACGACGTCCTGACCGTCGACGTACCTCCGGCCGCCTGGATCACCGCCCTGGAGACCGCCCGCGACCGGCTCGGCTGCACCTACTTCGACTGGCTGAGCGCGGTCGACGAACCGGGCACGGGCTTCCGCGTCACCGCCCACGTCGCGGCCCTGTCCCCCCTGCGACGCCTCCTCCTGCGCACGACGGTCCCGCACGAGGCTCCCGCCCTGCGCTCCGCCGTCGGCGTCTACGCGGGTGCCGCCTGGCACGAACGCGAGACGCACGAGATGTTCGGCATCACCTTCGAAGGCCACCCGGCGCTGGACCACCTCCTCCTGCCCGAGAACTTCGAAGGCCACCCCCTGCGCAAGGACTTCGTCCTGGCCGCCCGCGTCGCCAAGGCCTGGCCCGGCGCGAAGGAACCGGGCGAGTCGGAACACGGCGGCCCCAAGCGCCGCCAGATGCTCCCACCCGGCGTCCCCGACCCCAACGAATGGGGCCCCCTCAAGGGCCAACTCCCTCCCGCCCCCACCCGAGGCGCCGGCCGCGCAGCGGGCGACCGCCCCACCCGAGGCGCAGCCCGCCCCGCGGGAGAACGCCCGGCACGGCGCACGCGCTCGGTGTCGGAGGGCTCGGCGAGCCAGTCTGCGGCCGGTGCGGAGACGCCGACCGGCGGGACGGGGGCTTCGGGCGGTGGTGCGGGGGCTCCGGCTGGTCCGCGTCGGGCGCGGTCGGTGTCTGAGGGCTCGGCGAGTCAGTCTGCGGCCGGTGCGGAGACGTCGACCGGCGGTGCGGAGACGTCGACTGATGGGGCGGGGGTTTCGGGCGGTGGTGCGGTGACGCCGACCGGCGGGGCAGGGGCTCCGGCTGGTCCGCGTCGGACGCGCTCTGCCGCTGAGGGCTCGGCGAGCCAGTCCACGCCAGCTGAGTCGGCCCCTCCGGCTTCGGCGGGTCCCCGGCGCAACCGCTCGGCGTCGCAAGGGTCGGCGAGTCAGCAGCGCGGCGGTTCCGCATCTCCTGAGCCCGGCTCCGCGTCCCCGGCTACCGGCCCCGGGTCCGCGACGCCAGGCTCCGCATCCCCGACCTCCGACGCCCCCTGGCACCATGCCCGCCCGGCCTTCGATGAACAGCCGTCGGTTACGCCCGAGAGCCCGGCACCATCGGAGTCGTCGAGTACGCCCGAGAACTCGGCACCATCGGAGTCGTCGAGTACGCCCGAGAGCCCGGCACCATCGGAGTCGTCGAGTACGCCCGAGAGCCCGGCACCATCGGAGTCGTCGAGTACGCCCGAGAACTCGGCACCACCGGAGTCCTCGGGCACGCCCGAGAGCCCGGACTCCAAGGACGCCGCGGATGCCCAGGACTCGGTGACGGAGCCGCAGCCCACGGACGACGACGTGAAGCCCGCCGTCGGCCCGAGCAAGCTCGAGGACCCTGAGGACACCGAGAGCCCAGGTAACCCAGATAACCCCGAGGATCCCGCAGGAGGCCCGCAGTGAACGACGTGCTCGACGTCGCCCTGCGACTCCTGGTCGTCTTCGTCGTCTTCCTCACCCTCCCTCTGGTCATCGGCCAGACCGAACACAAGGTGATGGCCCACATGCAGGGCCGCCTCGGCCCCATGTACGCCGGCGGCTTCCACGGCTGGGCCCAGCTGATCGCCGACGGCGTGAAGTTCGCGCAGAAGGAGGACGTCGTCCCCGCGGGAGCCGACCGCCGCATCTTCCAACTCGCCCCCGCCGTCGCCCTCCTGCCGTACCTCCTCGTCCTGCTCGCCATTCCCATCGGCCCCGGTGAGGGCGCCGTCGGCCAGGTCGTCGACGCGGGTGTCTTCTTCGTCCTGGCCGTCATGGGCGTCGGCGTCCTCGGCTCGCTCATGGCCGGCTGGGCGTCCGCGAACAAGTTCTCCCTCCTCGGAGGCCTGCGCACCGCCGCCCAGCTCCTCGCCTACGAGTTGCCGATGCTGCTGACCGCCGCCTCGGTGGCGATGGCGGCCGGCACCGTCTCCCTCCCCGGCATCCTCGACGCCTTCGAGTGGTGGTGGCTGCCCTGGCAGATCGTCGGCGCGATCGTCTTCTTCGTGGCCGGCCTCGCCGAACTCCAGCGCCCGCCCTTCGACATGCCCGTCGCCGACTCGGAGATCATCTTCGGCGCGTACACGGAGTACACCGGCCTCCGTTTCGCTCTCTTCCTCCTCGCCGAGTACGCCGGAATCGTCGTCCTGTGCGGCCTCACCACCGTCCTGTTCCTGGGCGGCTGGCACGGCCCCTGGGGTGCCGACGGACTCGGCTGGGTCTGGACCCTGCTGAAGACCGCCGTCCTCGCCTTCCTCGTGATCTGGCTGCGCGTCACCTACCCCCGCCTGCGCGAGGACCAGCTCCAGAAGCTGGCCTGGACCCTCCTCGTCCCCCTCTCCCTCGCCCAGATCGCCCTCACCGGCATCGTCAAGGTGGTGATCCAGTAACCATGGCCCCCATTCCCGGCAGTGGCCTCGCCAAGGGCCTGGCCGTCACCCTCCGCACGATGACGAAGAAGTCCGTCACCGCGCAGTACCCGGACGCCCAGCCCGACCTCCCGCCCCGCAGCCGCGGTGTGATCGGCCTGTTCGAGGAGAACTGCACGGTCTGCATGCTGTGCGCCCGCGAGTGCCCCGACTGGTGCATCTACATCGACTCCCACAAGGAGACGGTCCCGGCGGCGACCCCGGGCGGCCGCGAGCGCAGCCGCAACGTCCTCGACCGCTTCGCCATCGACTTCTCCCTGTGCATGTACTGCGGTATCTGCATCGAGGTCTGTCCTTTCGACGCCCTGTTCTGGTCTCCCGAGTTCGAGTACGCCGAGACCGACATCCGCGACCTCACCCACGAGCGCGACAAGCTCCGCGAGTGGATGTGGACCGTCCCGGCCCCGCCGGCCCTCGACCCCGGCGCGGAGGAACCGAAGGAACTCGCCACCGCCCGCAAGACCGCCGACAAACTCGCCGCCCAGCAGGCCCCGCCGGCCACCGAGCCCCACGCCGACGAGCAGGCCCGCGCCGCCGAGCAGCCCACCCTGCCGCAGGGCGACTCCAAGCAGCAGACCGACCAGCCGAAGCCGAAGCCGGACCGCCCGGAGCCGGGTGACGCGACGCTCGATCAGCCGAGTCCCGATCAGCCGAAGCCGGATCAACCGGAGCCCGATCAGCCGAAGCCCGGGCAGGAGGGCTCGGAATGACCCTCGCCATAAACGCCGCGCTTCTCGCGACGGGCCCGACCCCCGGTGCCGCCGCCGGAACGCACGGCTTCCTCTCCCCGACCGGCGTAGAGATCGCCTTCCTCCTGGTCGGCCTGGTGACCTTCGGCGCCGCGCTCGTCACCGTCACCACCCGGCAACTGGTGCACGCCGCCCTGTGGCTGGTGGTCACCCTCGGCGGCCTCGCCGTTGAATACCTCCTGCTCACCGCCGAGTTCATCGCGTGGGTGCAGGTCCTCATCTACGTCGGTTCCGTCGTCGTCCTCCTCCTGTTCGGTCTGATGCTCACCAGAGCCCCCATCGGCCGCTCCCCGGACGCCGACTCCGGCAACCGCTGGGCCGCCCTCACCGTGGCCGCCGCCGCGGCCGTCGCCCTGGTCTGGGTCGTCGTCGACGCGTTCCGCACGACGTGGATCGACCTGGACGGCCCCGCCTCCGGCTCCACCCAGGCCACCGGCTCCAGCCTCTTCCAGAACTGGGTCCTGCCCTTCGAGGCCCTCTCCGTCCTCCTCCTCGCCGCCCTGGTCGGCGCGATCGTCCTGTCCCGCAAGGCGAAGGCGGATTCGAGCTCTCCTCCTATGAACGCCCCGGCCGACACCGAGAGTTCCCGAACGGTTACAGAAAGTTCGGGGAGTTCTGAGCAGGAAGGTGCCCGCTGATGCACCTCGCCTATCCCGCCGTGCTCTCCGCGCTCCTCTTCTGCACGGGCCTGTACGGCGTCCTCGCCCGCCGCAACGCGATCCTGGTCCTGATGTCGGTCGAGCTGATACTCAACGCCGTCAACCTCAACCTGGTCGCCTTCGACGTCTGGCTCAGCAGGACCGCCGAGGAGACCCTCCACTCCGGCCAGGCCCTCACGCTGTTCACCATCGCCATCGCCGCAGCCGAGATCGGCATCGGTCTGGCGATCGTCCTCGCCGTCCACCGCAACCGCGGCACCGCGGACATCGACAAACTCCGCGACACCTCCGAGCGGCACGACCCCGACGACCCAGACCACGACGCCCGCAGGGCCGGGCAGCCAGACGAGGCCAAGAAGGCTGAGGCCACCGCGTGACCACGACCACCCTCGCCGTCCTCGTCCCCCTCCTTCCGTTCCTCGGCGCCGCCGCCGGCCTGCTCCTCGGCCGCACGGCACCGGGCTTCGCCCGCCCGCTCGCCGTCCTGCCGACGCTCACCTCCCTGGTGCTCGCCGCAATGGTCGCCGTACGTCAGGGCGGCGGCGCGGCCGTCGACTCGGCCACGGAACTCACCCCCACCGGCTCGGTGCCGATCGAGCTCGCCCTGCACATCGACGGCTTCGCCGCGCTCGTCGCCGTGCTGGTCGGCCTGGTCGCATCCTGCGTGCAGATCTACTCGACGGGCTATCTGCGCGACGATCCGCGCTACCCCTCCTATGCCGCCCTCGTCTCCCTGTTCACCTCCGCGATGTTCCTGGTCGTCTACTCCGGCGACCTGATCGTGCTGCTGGTCGGCTGGGAAGTCATGGGCATCTGCTCCTACTTCCTGGTCGGCCACTACTGGGAGACCCCGGAGGCCCGCGCCGCCTCCCTCAAGGCCTTCCTGGTGACCAAGCTCGGCGACGTCCCCTTCCTCATCGGCCTGTTCGCTCTGGCCACCGACGCCGGTTCGTTCCGCATCACCCGGATCCTCGGCACCGTCGCGAGCGGCGGACTCGACCACCCGACGCTGATCGCCCTGCTGCTCCTCGCCGGTGTGGCGGGCAAGTCGGCGCAGTTCCCGCTGCACACCTGGCTCCCCGACGCGATGGCGGGTCCGACTCCCGTCTCCGCGCTGATCCACGCCGCGACGATGGTCGCCGCCGGTGTCTACTTCATCGCCCGGCTCCTTCCGGTCTTCGAGGCCTCCCAGGCCGCGATGGTCGTCCTCGCCGTCATGGCCGCTGTGACGATGACCGGCTCGGCACTCGCCGCGCTCGCCCAGGACGACATCAAGCGCGTCCTCGCCTACTCGACGATCGGCCAGCTCGGCTACATGACCGGCGCCCTCGCCGTCGGTGACCGCGGAGCCGCCGTCTTCCACCTCCTGTCCCACGGCGCCTTCAAGGCGCTGCTGTTCCTCGCGGCCGGCGTGATCATCCACGCCGCCGGGACCAACTCACTCGCTGCCATGTCCCGCATGCGGAACCTGCACGACCGCGTCCCCGACGCCTACTGGACGATGACCGTGGCGCTGCTCGCGCTCGCCGCTATCCCGCCGTTCAGCGGCTTCTTCTCCAAGGAGGCCGTCCTCGGCGTCGCCGAGCACGTCGTCACCGGCCACACCGAGCACGCGCCCGCCGCGGCGGGCTGGATCGTCCTCGTCGCCGGTCTCGTCGCAGCCGTGCTCACCGCCGCCTACGCGATGCGTCTGTGGCTGCTGGCCTTCCGGGGCCGGGGCATCGAAGCCCCCGACCACGGCCGGCAGCCGCTGACGATGACCGTCGTGCTGTGGGTGCTGGCCATCCCCTCCCTGGCTCTCGGAGGGTTCGCGTTCCGCCTGCTGCCCGACTGGTTCGACGGCCGCGACCTCAGCCCGACCCTGACCACCTCCGTGCTCGGCACGGGCGTGGCCCTGGTCGGCGGCATCGTCACCTACGCCGCCTGGCGGCACACCACCGCGCTCACCGCCCGTGTCCCGCTCGGCGCGGTCGCGGCCCACCCGGAGGCCCCCGCCGCCCAGGTCGAGGCGGAGGCCATCGCCACGCACGAGCCGGCCTACGGGGACATCGCCTACGCGCCGGACCCCGCCGACCCGGGGCGTCTGCTGCTCGGCCCCCTGCACCGGCACGCCGCGGCCGGATTCCACCTGGACGCCGTGTACACGGCCCTCTTCGTCCGGCCGGTCCAGGCTGGAGCGAGCCTCGTCCGGTTCCTCGACCGCGAGGTCGTCGAGACCTACGTCCGCGGCGCGGGTGCGCTGCCCCGCTGGCTCGGCGCCGCCGTACGACGCGCCCAGACCGGCAACGTCCAGACCTATGTGAGCGCGCTGCTCGCCGGCACCGTAGTCCTCGCGGTCGCCGTCGTCCTCGCCGCCACGGGAGCGTGAGCAGGCGTGATCGATATCAACGAGTCCGTGATGCAGTTCCTTCTGGCGTTCGTCGTCGTCGGGCCGCTCCTCGGCGCCGCCGCCGCTCTCCTGCCGGCCCCACCCGGACTGAAGGGGAAGTCACCCGAGCAGGCCGTGCTCCGGCACGGCGTCACCGTCACCGGCGCGGTCCTCATCGCGGCGATCGTCCTCGCGCTCGGCTTCGACCACGACCAGCCGTCGAAAATGCAGGCCAGCACCGACATCAGCTGGATCCCCGCACTCGACGTACGCATCTACCTCGGCATCGACGGCATCTCCCTCCCCCTCCTGGTCCTGACCGCGCTGCTGACCTTCCTCTGCGCGCTCTACTCGTACTTCAAGATGCCCGAAGGGCCGACCCCGAAGGCCTTCGTCGCCCTGCTGCTCGTGCTCGAGTCCGGCACACTCGCCACCTTCGCCGCCCTCGACCTGGTGCTGTTCTTCCTCGCGTTCGAGATGGTCCTCATCCCGATGTACTTCCTCATCGCCCGCTGGGGCGGCGAGGGCCGGAGCCAGGCCGCCTGGCGATTCATCCTGTACACGCTGCTCGGCTCCGTGGTCATGCTGCTCGGCCTGCTCCTGATCGGAATCAAGGCGGGCACGTTCGACATGGTGGCACTCGCCACTGACAACGGCCGGTCGCTGACCACATCCGTGCAGGTCATCGCTGTTTTGTCGATCGGCATCGGGCTCGCCGTCAAGACGCCGATGTGGCCGTTGCACAGCTGGCTGCCCGACGCCCACACCGCAGCGCCGACCGTCGGCTCGGTCCTCCTGGCCGGTGTCCTGCTGAAGATGGGTACGTACGGGTTCGTCCGGATCCTGCTGCCCATCGCGCCGGACGGGTTCCGCACCTTCGCGCCCTACCTCGCCGCCCTGGCCGTCGTGGGCATCATCTACGGATCGCTGGCCTGCCTGGCCCTCGCCAAGCAGGGCGCGAAGGGCGACCTCAAGCGCCTCATCGCCTACTCCTCCGTCGGCCACATGGGCTTCGTCCTGCTCGGCATCGCCACGATGACCCCGACCGGCGTGAACGGCGCCCTGTTCGCCAACATCGCCCACGGCCTCATCACCGGCCTGCTCTTCTTCCTGGTCGGCGCCCTGAAGGACCGCACCGGTACCACCGACCTCGACACCCTCGCCGAGGAGACCGGAGCCGCCCTCTACGGCAAGGCCCCGCGCCTCGGCGGCCTGCTCGCCTTCGCCGCCGTCGCCTCGCTGGGACTGCCCGGGCTGGCCGGCTTCTGGGGCGAGATGCTGGCCCTGTTCGGCGCGTTCCAGCCGGCGGAGGGCCTCAGCCGCTCCGCCTTCCTCACCTTCATGGCGATCGGCGCGTTCGGCACCCTGCTGACAGCCGCGTACCTGCTGATCGTGGTCCGCCGCGTCTGCATGGGCGCCCTGCCCCAGGACGCCCCGAAACTCACCGACGTGCGCTCCTACGAGTTCGCGGCGTGGACCCCGCTCGTCGCCCTCACCATCGTCGCGGGCCTGTGGCCCAAGGCACTCCTCGGCCTGAGCGACCCGGCCGTACAGCAGCTCCTCGCAGGAGGCACCCGATGAGCTCCCCGGCCCAGCCCCTGGCCGCCTCGCTGGTCCAGTCCGTCGACTGGCTCACGATCGCCCCGCCCACCATCGTGGCGGTCGTCGGACTCGTCGTCCTGGTCGCCGATCTGTTCGTCGCCGAGCACCGCAAGACACTGCTCGGCTGGACGTCGGTGGCGGGCCTCGCCGCCGCCACGGCGATGCTCCTGCCCCTCCTGGACGGCGACCGCAGCACCTTCTGCCTGACCGGCGACACCGCCGTGTGCAGCTACACGGCCGACCGCTTCACCCTGGCCATCCAGTTCCTGGTCCTCGGCGGCGCCCTCCTCGCCGCCCTCCTGTCGGTCACCGCCCTGAAGGACGCCCGCAAGGAGCTCCCCGAAGGCGAGTACTGGTTCCTGCTGCTGTCCTCCGCGGCCGGCGCCGCCCTCCTGCCCGCCTCCCGCGACCTCGCGACCCTGATCGTCGCCCTGGAGGTCGCCTCCCTGCCCGCCTTCGCGCTGGTCGGCCTCAAGTACGGCGACCGGAAGTCCTCCGAGGCGGCCCTGAAGTTCTTCCTGTCCTCGGTCACCGCGACCGCGGTCAGCCTCATGGGCATCAGCTTCGTGTACGCCACCACGGGGACCCTGTACCTCACCCAGGTCGCCGACCGTATCCAGGACGTCGACGGGCAGTTCCACACGCTCGCCCAGACCGGAGTCGTCCTCACCCTCGTCGGATTCGCCTTCAAAACGGCCGCCGTGCCCTTCCACTTCTGGGTGCCCGACACCTATGTGGGCGCGCCCCTGCCGATCGCGGCCTACCTGTCGGTCATCGGCAAGGCGGTCGGCTTCAGCGGCCTGATCCTCGTCACCGTCGTGGCCCTCCCGTCGTACGCCGACGTGTGGGGTCCCGCACTGGCGGTCCTGGCCGCGCTCACCATGACCGTGGGTAACGCCGGAGCCCTGCGCCAGCAGGCCACGCGCGCGTACAGCGCGGTACGCCTGCTCGCCTGGTCCTCCGTCGGCCAGGCCGGCTACCTCCTGGTGCCGATCGCCGCCGCCGCGTACTCCGGGGACGCCGAGAAGTCGATCGGCTCCACCGTCGCCTACGCCCTGATGTACGGCGCCGTGAACCTCGGCGCCTTCGCCGTGGCCGCGCTCGTCGGCCGGACGAAGGTCCTCAACCGCGTCGCCGACTACCGCGGCCTGTACGCCTCCAGCCCCGCGTCCGCGCTGCTCCTGGCCTTCTTCCTCCTGTGCCTCGCAGGGCTGCCACCGGGCATCATCGGCCTCTTCGCCAAGGTCACCGTCTTCTCGGCGGCCATCGACGCCGGCCTCGGCTGGCTGGCCGTGGTCATGGCCGTCAACGTCGTCATCGCGCTCTTCTACTACCTCCAGTGGACGGCCCTGCTCTTCCGCGCCCCTGAGGGGGAACCCGAGGAGCACCGCGTTCCCGGCCCGGTCACCGCCGCGATCGCCGTGACCGGCGTCCTCGGCATCGCCCTGTCCGGCGCCCCCCAGCTGGTCCTGCGCTTCACCGACACCGGGCTCTTCTGAACGGTCCGGCACCGGGCTCTTCGGCGACAGACCGACACCGGTCTTTCTGCAACAGCCCGGCACTGGGGCCTTCTGCAACAGACCGGGCTCTTCGAAAACCGGCCGCTTACACCGCGCGCGGTGTGGCACTCGCCCTCACGCGCGCGTGCCGCTTCCCGGTGCCGTCACCCGGACGGTCCACACCCGCCGCCGCACGGGCCAGGGAACTAGTGCTTCCCGCCTGGCGTTGACCAGTACGGGAAGGTCCACTGGACGTGAGACGCGGCACCAGTGGCACCGCAGACACAGCAAGCAAGGGTCCCCCTGCCGTACCACTAGGAGGACGTACCGTGCACCGCCGGCACAACGGGCTCAGGACGGCGATCCTCCTGGGAGGACTGTCCGCACTCATCATCGTCATCGGCAGCTTCTTCGGCCGCATGGGGCTCGTCATCGCCGTTCTGGTAGCACTGGCCACCAACGCGTACGCGTACTGGAACAGCGACAAGCTGGCACTGCGCGCTATGCGAGCCCGTCCGGTGAGCGAGTTCGAGGCCCCGGCGCTCTACCGCATGGTCCGCGAGCTCTCCACCCAAGCCCGCCAGCCCATGCCGCGCCTGTACATCTCCCCGACGGAGGCACCCAACGCCTTCGCCACGGGGCGCAACCCGCGTAATGCCGCCGTGTGCTGCACCGACGGCATCATGCGCCTGCTGGACGAGCGCGAGCTGCGCGGCGTCATCGGCCACGAACTCAGCCACGTCTACAACCGGGACATCCTCATCTCGTCCGTCGCAGGCGCCCTCGCCTCCGTCATCATGTTCCTGGTCAACTTCGCCTGGCTGATCCCCATCGGACGCTCGGACGACGATGACGGCCCCGGCCTGCTCGGCATGCTGCTGATCATGATCTTGGGCCCGCTTGCCGCCTCGCTCATCCAACTGGCCATCAGCCGCTCCCGGGAATACCAGGCGGACGCCTCCGGCGCCCAGCTCACCGGCGACCCGCTCGCCCTCGCCAGCGCTCTGCGCAAGCTCGAACTGGGCACGAAACAGCTCCCGCTGCCGCCCGAACCGCGCATCGAGACCGCCAGCCACATGATGATCGCCAACCCGTTTCGGCCCGGTCAGGGCCTCTCGAAGATGTTCTCCACACACCCGCCGATGGCGGAACGCATCGCCCGGCTCGAGAAGATGGCAGGTGGGAACCAGTGAGGACCATACTCAACGTCATATGGCTCGTCCTGAGCGGCTTCTGGCTGTTTCTCGCCTACATGCTCGCGGGCCTGCTGCTCTGCATCACGATCATCGGCATCCCGTTCGGTATCGCGGCCTTCCGCATCGGCGTCTACGCCCTGTGGCCCTTCGGGTACACGACGATCGAGCGACGTGACGCGGGCGCGCCGTCCTGCGTGGGCAACGTGCTGTGGCTGGTGCTCGCGGGCTGGTGGCTCGCTCTCGGCCACATCGCCACCGGCATCGCCCTGTGCGTCACCATCATCGGAATCCCGCTGGGCATCGCCAACTTCAAGCTCATCCCCGTCTCGCTGCTCCCGCTCGGCCGCGACATCGTGCGGACGGACGAGCCGTTCGCGGTGCGCTGACGGAAGGGCCGGCGGCCCGCCGACTACAGCCCCACTTTCCACAGCCCCGGGGTTATCCACAGGCCCGCCCGGTTGTCGGCGGCGACCCGCATGATGAACCCATGACCGCGACCGAGCAGTTGCCGACCCGTACGACGGCCAATACCCACACCACTCGCCCGCAGGCCACCACTTCGCACTCCGCGTCGGCTGCCTCGGTGAAAGGCGCCAAGAGACCCAGGCCACGCGGCTTGGAGGAACCCGGTTCGAGAGGCTCCTGAGGCCTGGCCTGGCCCCCGTCGGGCCCCGTCTGGCTCCCTCCCGGCTCGACCCGGCCACCCGACCCACCAGGCCCGTAGCGGAGGGGGCTGCCGGGCCGGCCCTACCCCCGCCCCGCCCAGGCCCTCATCCGCCCTCGCACGGCGTACCCAACCGCCCCCACCACCAGCACCCCGGCGCCCACCACCACCGACACCACGGGCAGCGAGAACGCCAGCACCACACACCCGACCAGCCCCACCACCGGCACCAGCCGCGCCGCCGACGTCGAAGACAGCGTCCAAGCCGACGTGTTGGCCACGGCGTAGTACGCCAGCACACCGAAGGAGGAGAACCCGATCGCGCCCCGCACGTCCACCGTGGCGGCCAGGACCGCGACCACCGCACCCACGGCCAGCTCCGCCCGGTGCGGCACCTGGAACCGCGGATGCACGGCGGCCAGCGCCCCCGGCAGATGCCGGTCCCGCGCCATGGCCAGCGTCGTCCGCGACACCCCGAGGATCAGCGCGAGCAGCGAGCCCATCGCGGCCACGGCCGCACCGAGCCGCACCACCGGCACCAGCGAGGGCACTCCGGCCGCCCGCACCGCGTCGGCCAGCGGCGCCGTCGCATTCCCGAGACCGCCCGACCCGAGTACCGAAAGGACAGCCACCGCCACACACGCGTACACCACCAGCGTGATGCCCAGCGCCAGTGGGATCGCGCGCGGAATGGTGCGCGCCGGATCCCGCACCTCCTCGCCGAGCGTCGCGACCCGGGCATACCCGGCGAAGGCGAAGAACAGCAGACCGGCCGCCTGCAGCACCCCATCCGCCCCGCCCGAGGCCGCGATGTCCAGGCGCCTGGCATCGGCCTCACCCGAGGCCAGACACGCAACCACCACGGAAGCGAGGAGAGCCAGGACCAGCGCCACGATCACCCGCGTCAGCCACGCGGACTTCTGGACACCGCCGTAGTTCACCGCGGTCAGCGCCACCACGGCCGCGACCGCCACCGCGTGCGCCTGCTCCGGCCAGAGGTACGTGCCCACGGTGAGCGCCATCGCCGCACAGGAGGCCGTCTTCCCGACCACGAACGACCAGCCGGCGAGATACCCCCAGAACTCCCCGAGCCGCTCCCGCCCGTACACATAGGTGCCGCCCGAGGCCGGATACAGGGCGGCGAGGCGAGCCGACGACATGGCGTTGCAGTACGCGACCACGGCGGCGACCGTGAGCCCGAGGAGAAGCCCGGAGCCGGCTGCGTGCGCGGCCGGTGCGAGAGCGGCGAAGATCCCGGCCCCCACCATGGAGCCGAGTCCGATGACGACGGCGTCGCCCACGCCGAGAGTGCGGCGCAGTCCGGAACCGGAGACTGTCATGCGTCGCACCCTACTGATCAGTGCAACCGGTGGATGGGCCCCGCACGTCCTCCCCACCAAGACGGTGTGAACGTGCGGGGCAAAGAGGCCGCGCTCGGGGCGCCCGACGTACGACGCACGGGCCCGGCCTGGCCGAAAGCAAGATCACATGGCCGGGACAGTGCGGGCACAGCGTGAAAGGGCAGGTTCACGGCATGACCATCATCAGCTGGATCATCCTGGGGCTGTTGGCCGGAGCCATCGCGAAGTTCCTGCTGCCGGGGCGCGACCCCGGCGGCCTCATCGGCACGACCCTGATCGGCATCACGGGCGCGTTCATCGGCGGCTGGATATCGGCTCGCTGGATGGACCACCCGATCACCAAGGGCTTCTACGACGGTGCGACCTGGGCAGCGGCGATCGGCGGATCGCTCGTCCTGCTGATCGCCTACCGGCTCCTCTTCGGCAACTCCCGCGACTGATCGCGCCAACCGACTGGCCGAGCCACCGCCTGGCCGAGTCACCGACTTGCCGCGCCAACGACTGGTCGCGCCACCAGCCGACCCCGCCACCAGCCGACCCCGCCACCAGCCGACCCCGCCACCGGCTGACCGGGCCACCGACTGGCCGCGCAACCGACGACAGCCGGCACGCGAAAGCCGAAAGCCGAAAGCCGAAAGCCGAAAGCCGAAATCCGCAGGCCGGCAGTCGGCAGTCAACAGTCGAGAAGGGCGGGCACCGCCGGCGCCCACCCTTCCTCGTATCCGTGCGGGCGTAAGCCCGAGGGCCGGACCTACCGGTAGTTCACGAACTGCAGGGCGAAGTCGAAGTCCTTGCCCTTCAGCAGGGCGATGACGGCCTGCAGATCGTCACGGTTCTTGGAGCTGACGCGCAGCTCCTCGCCCTGCACCTGCGCCTTCACGCCCTTGGGGCCCTCGTCGCGGATGGTCTTCGCGACCTTCTTGGCGTTCTCCTGGGAGATGCCCTCCTTGATCGACGAGAAGATCTTGTACTCCTTGCCGGAGAGCTGGGGCTCACCCGCCTCCAGAGCCTTCAGCGAGATGCCCCGCTTGATCAGCTTGGACTGGAAGACGTCGAGGATGGCCTTCACCCGGTCCTCGGAGTTCGCCTCCATGAGGATCTGCTCACCGGACCACGAGATCGAGGCACCCACGCCCTTGAAGTCGTAGCGCTGCGAGATCTCCTTGGCGGCCTGGTTGAGTGCGTTGTCGACCTCCTGCCGCTCGACCTTCGAGACGATGTCGAAACTGGAGTCGGCCATGTCCTGTGGCTCCTTGTATCGGGGTGCGTATCGTGCGTACCGGCGTATGTGGGCGGTCGCAGGGCCCGTTCAGGTCCCGGGCCGCATCCGGCAAGCCTAGCCACCCGTGGCCCTCCGAGCGCCGATCAATCGGGTGGCGGAGCACCCCTCCGCATCGGGTATTGTTTACGTCGTTGCCACGGAGCGCCGCGGAAAGCGGCTCGATGGGCAGCAAACCCCGGCGGTGTGCCCGAGCGGCCAAAGGGAGCAGACTGTAAATCTGCCGGCTCAGCCTTCCCAGGTTCGAATCCTGGCGCCGCCACACTGGGGAAGACCCCCTCCGAACTGCGGAAACGCAGAGCGGAGGGGGTCTCTTCGTTGCACCGGGGCGTCGTCCCGCCCGGCTCGAAGGCCGCCGAACACCTCCGCGCACACTCGATCGGCTCCGCCCAGCGCCGAGCCGGAGAAGCCTCCCGTGACGAAGGTCATAAAGAGCTGCCCCTCGGCCTTCACCCCGCCTCACGGACCCACGCGGCAAACGCCCCCGTCGTGCCCCCACGGCATTGGCTCTGCCCAAGGCTCTGTCCGACGACCGGGCGATCGGAGGGCATGAACGCGTCAGATAGGCTGCCGCCTCTTTCAACGGCATGTTCCTGATGAGGTGTGAATGAAAACAGGCAGACGGACCGTCGCGGTGGCCACGCTCGTGGGGGCGCTGGGGCTTTCGGTGCTGAACGCGCCGGCGGCTCAGGCGGCGGATACCGGTATCACCGTGTCAGGCATCGTCATCAACGACGGCAAGCCGATCGTCGTAGGCACGTCGAAGGAGGTGGAGCCGCCCATCAGTTTCGACATCGCGCTGCCTTCCGGCTACACCACCTCCAATCCCTCCCGTTACGACGCCTACCCCTTCCTCTACCGCGGCAGCATCAAGACGGCGGCGGACACGGGCGAGAACTTCATCCAGCCGGGCAGCTACACCTGCTACGAGACCGACTCCAAGCACGCTCACTGCGAGGGCGACCTCTATATCGACCCGCACCCGAGCCAGGAGCACGTCGACTCCAACAGCGACGCCACGACCTGGAAGGTCGGTGTCTCACTGAAGCTGTGGAAGGCAGACGGCGGCCTCAAGACCGGGGAGCTGGAGACACGGTCCGCGACCGCCCAGCTCAAGCGCGCGGCCAAGGCCACCACCAACGCCTCGCCGGAGCCGGTCACCAAGGGCAAGCCGATCACCGTCACGGGCAAGGTGACCCGGGCGAACTGGAGCACGAAGAAGTACGACGCCTACAGCGGCCGTACCGTCAGCCTGCAGTTCCGCGCCAAGGGAAGCGACAGCTACAAGACGCTCAAGAAGGCCACCACCAGCAGCACCGGAGCGCTGAAGGCCACGGTCACCGCCTCGGTCGACGGCTACTACCGCTGGGTGTACTACGGCAACTCCACGACCGGCGTCGCCACCAGCGCGGCCGACTACGTCGACGTACGCTGACGCCTTTCACCGGGCTCCTTTGCAACTGCGGAGACGCAGTCGAAAAGGAGCCCGGTGCTTTGTGCCGTCACCCCGTGCCATTACCCCGTGCCATTACCCCGTTCCGTTTCCCCGTGTCGTCACCCCGTGCCATTACCCCGTCCCGTTTCCCCGTGTCGTCACCCCGTTCCGTTCCCTCGGATGAACGGCCCGGCGCGGCAGCAGGCATGGATATCACTACGGTGTTCAGTGCGATGCGCGGAACGAGGAACGCACAACGCGGAGAGCGGAACGCCGAGAAAAGAAGAGGGAGAAGATGACCGGGATGCGCAGGGCCGCGCTCGCCCTGGGAGTCACCCTTTTCGCCTGGGCCGGGCCGCCCCTGCCGATGCCGCCGCCCTACCAGGAGTCACCCTCGTGGCCCCTGCCGGCGCCCGGGCCGGTCCAACCCCGGGACAGCACCCCTCACACCCGCCCGGACCAGGTCCGTGACGACACGGCGGCCGAGGTCGTCGACGCCGTCAACCGACAGCGTGCCCGGGCCGATTGCAGGCCCCTGCGGCTCCGCACCTCCCTCAACCGCGCCGCCCAGCGGCACAGTGCCGACATGGCCCGCGAGCAGCGCCTCACCCACACCGGCAGCGACGGCAGCAGCCCGGCCGCACGGATGCGGGACGCCGGCTACCACCCCGGCTACGTCGCCGAGAACATCGCCGCGGGCCCTGGCACTCCCGAGTCCGCCGTCCGCACCTGGATCGACAGCCCCGAGCATCGGGACATCATCCTGACCTGCCGTTACACCCACGCGGGCGTCGGCGTTGCGAACGGCCGCGGGGGACCCTGGTGGACGCTGGACCTGGCCACCGGATACTGAGCCGGGCACTGCTCTTCCTCGGTAGACCACATGCCGGCCGCACCACATGCCGCAGCTCCCCTTTCCATAGCAATGGAGGGGAGGGGCAAAAGGAAAGGCAAGGAGTCGTCCGCTCCTTGCCACTCTCAACATATAGCGCATGGGGGGCCTTGCGGCAAGACCCCCGTCGTGCCGCAGAATCTCCGACCTGAAGCCGGAAACAGGCGAAAACTGGGGTCTGTCTTGATTGATGTGATCATTACCGGCGGTGGCCCGACCGGAATGATGCTGGCCGGAGAACTGCGGTTGCACGGCGTCGATGTGCTCGTGCTGGAGAAGGAGGTGGAGCCGCCTCCGAATGTCCGCGCGCTCGGTCTCCACGTACGCAGCATCGAGGTGCTGGACCAGCGCGGTCTGCTTGAGCGGTTCCTGGCCGAGGGCAACACGCACCCGGTCGGCGGTTTCGCCGGCCTCACCAAGCCGTCACCCGACCGGCTGGACACCGCACACGGGTATGTCCTCGGCATCCCGCAACCCGTCACCGACCGCCTCCTGGCCGAGCACGCCGCCGAACTCGGCACCGACATCCGGCGCGGCCGCACACTCGTCGGGCTGAGCCAGGACGGCGACGGTGTGACCGCCGAACTGGCCGACGGCACGCGGCTGCGCTCCCGCTACCTCGTCGGTTGCGACGGCGGCCGCAGCACGGTGCGCAAGCTGCTCGGCGTCGACTTCCCCGGCGAGCCCTCCAGGGTCGAGACGCTGCTGGGCGAGATGGAGTTGACCGCGTCACAGGAGGAGCTGGCGGCCGTGATGGCCGAGGTCCGCAAGACCCACTTCCGGTTCGGGGCCATGCCGTTGCGGAACGGGGTGCACCGGGTCATCGTGCCCGCCGAGGGAGTGACCGAGGACCGCACGGTCCCGCCGACCCTCGACGAGTTCAGGCGGCAACTGCGGAAGTTCGCCGGCACCGACTTCGGCGTGCACTCCCCGCGCTGGCTCTCCCGTTTCGGCGACGCCACCCGGCTGGCCGAGCGCTACCGCGTGGACCGGGTCCTGCTCGCCGGCGACGCCGCGCACATCCACCCGCCGACCGGTGGGCAGGGACTCAACCTCGGTATCCAGGACGCGTTCAACCTCGGCTGGAAGCTGGCGGCCGCACTGCGCGGCTGGGCACCGGAAGGCCTGCTGGACAGCTACCACAGCGAACGCCACCCGGTAGCCGCCGCCGTTCTGGACAACACCCGGGCGCAGATGCAGCTGCTGTCGCCCGAACCGGGGCCGCAGGCCGTGCGCCGACTGCTGGCGGAACTGATGGACTTCGAGGAGGTGAACCGGTACCTGATCGAGAAGATCACCGCGATCACCGTCCGCTACGACTTCGGGGAAGGCCACGAACTGCTCGGCCGGCGGCTGCGGGACGTGCGCTTGCGGCAGCGGGGCCGCCTCTATGAGCAGATGCGCGCCGGCCGCGGACTGCTGCTCGACCAGACCGGCGGCGGGCTCTCGGTGGCGGGCTGGGCGGACCGGGTCGACCACGTCGTGGACGTCAGCGAAGAACTCGACGTGCCCGCGGTGTTGCTACGACCGGACGGCCACGTGGCCTGGGCCGGCGAGGACCAGCGGGACCTGCTCGACCGGCTGCCGCGGTGGTTCGGAGCGGCAACCGGCTGAGCGAGCCTTCAACGGCCGTTGGAGTAGGCGCCTTGAACGGCCGATGGGGTAGGGGCCTTGAACGGCCGGTGGGGTGGGAGCCTTGAACGGCCGACGGGGCGGGGGCGGTCGGACCCGCCGCCCACCTCGCCCGCGCCTATTCCCCGGCGTGGGCGAGTTCGATGTCGTGGTCGTCCACGCCGGCGCTCGGGACCGCCAGCGACGCCGCCCGGGGCGGGTAGCCGGTCGCGATGACCGTGTACGCGCCGGTGTCCAGGCCATTCGCCCGTGATGCCGTGAGCCCCCCGGTGTCGGCGGGTCGGGAAAGGGCGTGGGACATGGCCGGGCCTCCGTAGGGGCGTCAAGGGACAGCGCGACCCGACCAAGCTAGGCCAATTGATTGACTTAAGCAACCGGATCGCAGGCCCGCGGCACCCCGCAAAAGGGCGACCCCGCAGGGGAGAGGCATGTCCGGCCCACCCGCGCGGCACACTTGCCCCATGTCCTCCCGCCGCAGAGTCTGCCCCGAGTGCCGCCGCGAGATCGCCGTCGTCGCCGGGCGGTACGCGCGCCACGACCCGCCCGGCGCCCGCCAGCACGGCGAACTCACCTCATGCCCGGGCTCCCGCCGCCAGGCCCGCCCGGGCCCTGAGCAACCCTCGCTGGACGGCTACACGGTCCCGGACTTCCCCGGCCAACTACCCCTGTTCTAGGCCGGCCCCGACCAGGCGGCCGGCCACCGGCGTCAGTTGCCCGCCACCGACTTCACCGCCACCGACACCGGCGCCGACCCGCTGATCAGCTCCAGAGTGAGCCCGGCCGTCGCGGAGGTATCCACCAGCTCCGCCAGCACGGCGGCCACGTCGTCGCGCGGGATCGGGCCTCGGCCCGTGCGCGCCTCCAGGCGGACGAGACCGGTGCCGGCGTCGTCGGTGAGTTGGCCGGGGCGCAGGACCGTCCAGTCCAGGGCGTCCAGTCCGCGCACGTACGCGTCCGCCTCGCCCTTGGCGCGCAGATACACGTCGAAGATCTCGTCCCCCTGGTGGCGCGGGTCGGCGCCCATGGACGACACGATCACGAAACGCCGTACGCCCGCCCTCACCGCCGCGTCCGCGAAGAGGACCGCCGCGGCCTTGTCCACCGTTTCCTTGCGGGCCACCCCGCTGCCCGGGCCCGCGCCCGCCGCGAAGACCGCCGCGTCGGCGCCCCTGAGGCGCTCCGCGACCTCGTCCACGGACGCCGACTCCAGGTCGAGCACGACCGGTTCAGCACCGGCCTCCCGCAGATCGTCGGCCTGTTCGGCCTTGCGGATGATTCCCGCAACCTCGTCCCCGCGCGCGGCGAGCAGCCGCTCCAGCCGCAACGCGATCTGACCATGACCACCAGCGATGACAATGCGCATGCCTTCGACCGTACGCCTGGACAGCACCACCCGCCGCACGACCCCGCCCACACCACGCCACCCATCCCTCGGCACTTCGCCCCGCCCCCGCCGCGGGTGCGACGACTCTCCGCTCACACCACGCCACCCGTCCCACGGCACTTCGCCCCGCCCCCGCCGCAGGCGCTACGACTCTCCGCCCACACCCACGCCACCCGTCCCACGGCACTTCGCCCCGCCCCCGCCGCAGGCGCTACGGCTCTCCGCCCACACCACGCCACCCGTCCCACGGCACTTCGCCCCGCCCCCGCCGCAGGCGCTACGGCTCTCCGCCCACACCACGCCACCCGTCCCACGGCACTTCGCCCCGCCCCCGCCGCGGGCGCTACGACTCTCCGCTCACACCACGCCACCCGTCCCACGGCACTTCGCCCCGCCCCCGCCGCGGGCGCTACGACTCCCCGCCCACAAAACGCCGCAGGCCCACGGCACTCCGGCCCCGCCCCCACCGCATGCCCAACAGCGCTCCGCCCGCTCCCGCCCCCCCGCCCCCCGCCCCTACGGCACGTCACCCCGCCCCTGCCGCGGCAGCCCCAGCTCCGCCGAAGACGCCGAACTGCAGTACTCCCGCACCGCGCTGGTCCGCGCCACCACGCGCCCCTGGTGCACCACAATCCGGCTGTACGCCAGCGACAGCACCCCCGCGAGCCGCTCCCCGCGCACCGCGAGCAACTCGGCCGGGAATCCCGCCTCCACCCGCACCTCGGGCAGCCCCAGCACCGCCCGCGCCGACGCGCTCACCGCGTCGTACGCCTCCTCGGGAGGCAGGCCGTAGCGCGAGGCCAGCAGGAAGGCCGCCTCCAGCGGGTCGCCACGCCCCACCGGGTTGGACACGTCCCGCAGTGCACCGCTCCCGGCGGCCACCCGCACCCCGGCCGCGCGCAGCAGCCGTACCGGAGCCGCCCCCCGACGGTCGACGCCGCCGCAGCCGCCCTGCGGCAGGCACACCACCGCCACTCCGGCAGCCGCGAGTTGATCGGCCGTCCGCGAGGCCACCTCGGAGGGCAGCCGACCGAGGTCGCCGCACGGGCTCAGGGTCACGCCGGGGCGCAGTCCGCCCGCCATCGCCGCGAGCCGGGCCAGTCGGGCCGGGTCGCCGGCGTCCGTGTGCAGGTCGACCGGGCAGCCGTGCTCGGAGGCCATCTCCAGGACCGCCTCCACGTACCCCGTCGGATCCGGGTCGAGGTCCGGCCGCCCGCCCACCACCGAGGCGCCCATCTTCACCGCGTCCCGCAGCATCGCCAGCCCGTCCGCGCCGGCGACCCCGGTCAGCACCCGGGGCATCGCCACCGTCGTCAGCTCCGCCAGTCCGCGCAGCGACCGCCGCGCCCGCAGCACGGCCGTCAGCGCGCCCAGCCCCTGGACGTCCCCCACGCGTACGTGCGCCCGCATCGCCGTCGCCCCGTGCCCGAGCTGGAGCAGCGCGGCCTCCGTCGCCCGGCGCTGCACGTCCTGCGGTTCGTAGGAGACAGGACCTTCGGCGTCGGCCGACAGGGCGGTGTCGGCGTGGGCGTGCGGCTCGGCGGGGGCCGGCAGCAGCAGATAGCCGCTGAGGTCCACCCGTGCCCGGCACGCGCGCGTGCCGCCCGCTCCCAGGCTGCCGGTCGTGCCGACCGCCTCGATGCGCCCGCCGCCCAGCCGTACGTCCACGGTCCGGCCGTCGGTGAGCCGCGCTCCGCACAGCAGCAGCGAGGACGGGTCGGCCGGGCCGGGCGAGGACGACGGGGGCGGTGGGGGCTGCGGCCGGCTGTCGGGCATCGCACTCCAGGGGCTCGGGCTGCGCGCGGGAGGACGCGTGATCACGCAGAGTGAGACGAGCCTAGGACGGCCTCCCGTCCGTGGCCGGGAGGAGCGCAATAGTCGTACCGGCGTGGTCCGCTCGCGGGGCGGGAGGCGCCCCGCGGGGCTGCCGGGAGGACGGTCCGGGCGCCCGGACCGGGTGCCTCGAAACGGATTTGGGTGAACGGCGGCGGAGCGTGTAATGTCTTCATCGCTCGCCCCAATAGCTCAGTCGGCAGAGCGTCTCCATGGTAAGGAGAAGGTCAACGGTTCGATTCCGTTTTGGGGCTCTGGTGTGACTGGCTCCCGTCGCGAGACGGGGTCCGGACCACATCAAAGCGGTGTAGCTCAGTCGGTAGAGCAAGCGGCTCATAATCGCTGTGTCACCGGTTCAAGTCCGGTCACCGCTACTGACAGTAGCCGATTGCGGGGTCGGTCCTTCGATCGGCTACTCTTGCTTGCGTTGAATAAGTCCATCCGTTCGTCTTAGGAGCACTCACGTGGCTGCCACCGACGTCCGCCCGAAGATCACGCTGGCCTGCGTGGAGTGCAAGGAGCGGAACTACATCACCAAGAAGAACCGGCGTAACAACCCGGATCGTCTTGAGATGAAGAAGCACTGCCCGCGTTGCAACGCGCACACCGCGCACCGCGAAACGCGATAATTCAGGCTCGTACACGAGGCCGTTCCCGAGAGATCGGGGGCGGCCTCGCGTCGTTGAGGGACCCGTACCGGTCAGTAGAGCTACCAGGAGGTACCGAGCCATGGCGCTCGACCAGTCCTTCGTGGGGCGGACGTACCCGCCCACCGCGCCCTACGAGGTGGGCCGGGAGAAGATCCGTGAGTTCGCCGAGGCGGTCGGGGACGCCAATCCGGCGTACACGGACGCGGAGGCCGCCAAGGCACTCGGTCACCCCGACGTGATCGCCCCGCCGACCTTCGTCTTCGCGATCACCTTCAAGGCCGCCGGCGAGGTCGTCCAGGACCCGCAGCTCGGCCTGGACTACAGCCGCGTGGTGCACGGCGACCAGAAGTTCGCCTACCGCCGCCCGGTCCGCGCCGGCGACCGGCTCACGGTCACCTCGACCATCGAGGCGATCAAGTCCCTCGCGGGCAACGACATCGTGGACATCCGCGGCGAGGTCCACGACGAGGCCGGCGAGCACGTCGTGACCGCCTGGACCAAGCTCGTGGCCCGTGCGGCCGAGGAGGCGTGAGCGACCCCATGACCGCGAAGATCTCCTACTCCGACGTCGAGGTCGGCACCGAACTGCCCGCGCAGACCTTCCCCGTGACCCGCGACACCCTCGTCCGGTACGCGGGCGCCTCCGGCGACTTCAACCCGATCCACTGGAACGAGAAGTTCGCCAAGGAGGTCGGCCTGCCCGACGTCATCGCGCACGGCATGTTCACCATGGCCGAAGCGATCCGCGTGGTCACCGACTGGACCGGCGACCCGGGCGCGGTCGTCGAGTACGGCGTCCGCTTCACCAAGCCCGTCGTCGTCCCGAACGACGACCAGGGCGCCGTGATCGAGGTGGCCGGCAAGGTTGCCGTCCTGCTCGACGACAACACCGTTCGCGTGGACCTGACCGCGACCTGCGCCGGGCAGAAGGTGCTGGGCATGTCCAGGGCCGTCGTGCGACTGGCCTGACACGGCCGCGACACGCTGTAAGGGGCGCTCTCCATGGAGGGGCGCCCCTTACGTGTGGAGTGACTCCCTCAACGCATCACGTGTGGAGTGACCCCCTCAACGCATCGCACGCATGCACAGCTCGTCGCCCGCTTGACTTAGTTAGTGATTGAGCACTAACTTCTAATGCATGGCAAGGATGAGTGCGGAAGAGCGGCGCGAGAGCGTCATCCGGGCCGCGACGACGGAGTTCGCCCGCGGCGGTTACCACGGCACTTCGACCGAGGCGATCGCCCGCCGGGTCGGCGTCTCGCAGCCGTATCTCTTCCGCCTCTTCCCGGGCAAGAAGGCGATCTTCCTGGCGGCGGCCGAGCGGTGCGTCGAGGACACCATCCGGATGTTCGCCGAGGCGGCTGAGGGGCTGGAGGGCGAAGAGGCCCGCCGCGCCATGGGCGATGCGTACGTCGAGGCCATCTCCGAGCAGCCCGATCTGCTGATGATGCAGATGCAGATGTACCTCGCCGTGGCGGCCGCGGAGGAAGAAGGGGACCGCGAGTTCGGGGAAGCCGTACGCACGGGCTGGATGCGACTGTGGGACACCATCCACCTGCCGCTCGGCGCCGACGCCCACGAGACGACGACCTTCCTCGCCCAGGGCATGCTCATCAACTGCCTGGTGGCCATGGGCTTCCCGGACGATCACCGGGTCTGGGCGGGGCTGGCCCCGCCGGAGTTCGACAGCTGACATGTCAGGGCGGGGAGTCAGGCCCTCTTCATGACCTCGAAAGTTAGTAATCAATAACTAATTGATCACGGCACACACTCCATGGGGGAGCGATGTCACAGCAGACCGCACGTCGCGGGGGAGCCGCCTGGGCCCTCGTCATCACCAGCGTCGCCGGATTCATGGCGGCCCTCGACAACCTCGTCGTCACCACCGCCCTGCCCTCCATCCGCGAGGACCTCGGCGGCGGACTGCACGACCTGGAATGGACCGTGAGCGCCTACACGCTCACCTTCGCCGTCCTGCTGATGTTCGGCGCGGCCCTAGGCGACCGCTTCGGCCGCCGCCGGCTGTTCATCGCCGGACTCGCCGTCTTCACCGGCGCCTCCGCCGCCGCGGCCATGGCGCCCGGCATCGACTCCCTCATCGCCGCCCGCGCGATCCAGGGCGTCGGCGCGGCCGTGATGATGCCGCTGACGCTCACCCTGCTGACCGCCGCCGTGCCCGTCGCCAAGCGCGGCATGGCCTACGGCATCTGGGGCGCCGTCAACGGACTCGCCGTCGCCTCCGGGCCGCTCGTCGGCGGCACCCTCACCGAACACATCTCCTGGCAATGGATCTTCTGGCTGAACGTCCCGCTGGGCCTGGCCCTGCTGCCGCTCGCCCGGCTGCGCCTCGCCGAGTCCCACGGCACCGGAGCCCCGCTCGACGTCCCCGGCACCCTGCTCGCCAGCGGCGGCCTCTTCGGCATCGTCTACGGCCTGGTCCGCGGCCCCGTCGACGGCTGGACCGGATCCCTCGTGCTGACGGGCCTGTTCGCGGGTGCCGCGCTGCTCGCCGGCTTCATCCTCTACAGCACCCGCGCCAAGAACCCCATGCTCCCGATGCGGCTGTTCCGCTCCCGTGCCTTCGCCGGCATCAACGCGGCGAGCCTGCTGATGTTCCTCGGCATGTTCGGCTCGATCTTCCTGCTCAGCCAGTACATGCAGGGCGTCCTCGGCTACTCGCCCACCGAGGCGGGCCTCAGGATGCTGCCCTGGACCGGTATGCCGATGCTGGTCGCCCCCATCGCCGGCATCCTGGCCGACCGCATCGGCGGCCGCCCGGTCGTCGCCACGGGCCTCTTCCTGCAGGCCCTCGGCCTCGGCTACATGGCGGTGGTGGCCACGACCGACGCCTCCTACGGCTCGCAACTGCCCGCCCTGATCGTCAGCGGCATCGGCATGGCGCTGTACTTCGCCCCCGCTTCGCACCTGGTGATGTCCAGCGTGCGGTCGTCGGAGCAGGGCATCGCCTCCGGGGCCAACAACGCGCTGCGCGAGGTGGGCGGGGCGCTCGGCATCGCCGTCATGGCGTCGATCTTCGCCGCCCAGGGCGGCTACGAGACCGGCCAGACCTTCGTCGACGGCATGCGGCCCGCCCTGGTGACGGGCTCCGCGGTGGTCGCCCTCGCCGGCATCGCCGCCCTGCTGATACCGACCCGGCGGCGCACGGAACGGCAGGAGGACCCGGGCGCACAGGCACCGGTGCTGGAGACGGCCGCCCACTGACCCCGAAGGACCCGAACAAGGAGAAGCGGCATGCCCACCCTTCCCTGGACCGTCCCGAACACCCCGCCCCGCGACACCGAGGTGCACGTCTTCGCCTCCCGCTTCGAGACCCGCACGCTGTGGGGCGCCCTGAAGTTCCTCGCCGGGACGCCCGCCGTCTGGCGGCAGGTCCGCCGGAGCCCCGGCGCCTACGGGGCGACCCTGAAGGCGAAGCCGTTGAAGCGGACCTTCTGGACCCTGTCCGCCTGGGAGTCCAAGGACGCGCTCCATGCCTTCGTTCGCGCGGGTGCCCACGGCCCCTCCTCCCGGGGCCTCGCCCCGCACATGAGGGACTCGGCCTTCACCACCTGGCAGGCGAGCAGCGAGGACCTCCCCATCTCCTGGTCCGAGGCACTCCGCCGGCTGCCCTGACAGCCACCACGCGCGCGTGCGGCCCCGCTCCCCCGCGGAACGGGGCCGCCCGTACGCGTGCCCGGCCCTGTCGGTGCCGTCTCGTACTCTTGAGCCCGTGCAGGAACTCCACGACGCCCCCCTCGCCCCGCTGACGACCTTCCGGCTGGGCGGCCCCGCGACCCGGCTGGTCACCGCGACGACGGACGACGAGGTGATCGCCGCCGTCCGGGAAGCCGACGAGGCGGGCACCCCGCTGCTGCTCATCGGCGGCGGCTCGAACCTGGTCATCGGCGACAAGGGCTTCGAGGGCACCGCCCTCGTCCTCGCCACCAAGGGCTACTCCCTCGACGGCACGAACCTGGAGCTCGCGGCCGGCGAGGTCTGGACCGACGCCGTCGCCCGCACGGTCGAGGCGGGCCTGGCCGGCATCGAGTGCCTGGCCGGCATCCCCGGCTCGGCGGGCGCGACCCCCATCCAGAACGTCGGGGCGTACGGCCAGGAGGTCTCCTCGACGATCACCGAGGTCGTCGCCTACGACCGCAGCACCGGCGAGACGGTCACCCTGGCGAACGAGGACTGCGCCTTCTCCTATCGCCACAGCCGCTTCAAGTCCGACCCCGAGCGCTACGTGGTCCTGCGCGTGCGCTTCTCCCTGGAGGACGCCGAGGGCCTCTCCGCGCCCCTCCGCTACGCCGAGACGGCCCGGGCCCTCGGGGTGGAAGCGGGCGACCGCGTCCCCCTCACCTCGGCCCGCGAAACGGTGCTCAAGCTGCGTGCCGGCAAGGGCATGGTCCTCGACCCCGAGGACCACGACACCTGGTCGGCCGGCTCCTTCTTCACCAACCCGATCCTCACGGACACGGACTTCGCGGCGTTCCGCGCCCGCGTGCGTGAGCGGCTCGGCGACGGGGTGGAGCCTCCCGCGTACCCGGCCGGTGAGGGCCGCACCAAGACCTCCGCGGCCTGGCTGATCGACAAGTCCGGCTTCACCAAGGGCTACGGCGACGGTCCGGCCCGCATCTCCACGAAGCACACGCTGGCGCTCACGAACCGGGGGAGTGCGACCACCGAGGATCTCCTCGCCCTGGCCCGCGAGGTCGTGGCCGGAGTCCGCGAGGCCTTCGGAATCACCCTGGTCAACGAGCCGGTGACGGTCGGAGTCAGCCTGTAGGCACCCGGCGCGGGTCCTGAGGCCGGGTGGATCCGCGACCCGGCGTCGGGAGGTGCCGCTGCGTCGGTGCTGAGGCCGGGTGGGTCCGCAGCCCGGCGTAGCGGGGTGCCGCTGCGCCCACCCGTGCCGCCCCTAGCGGCACGCATGCCCGCAGCGGGGGCGGCCCGCACCCGCGTACGGCGAGAAGGGGCCGTGTCGGGGGGTGTCCGCCCGCAGCGGTTGGCGCGTCAACGAGCAGTCAGTCGGCGTCCGACCCCATCGCGCCGTTCCGAGGACGGACACCCCCCGGCGCGGCCCCGACCCACCACCCGGCGCAGGCGGCCCCGCCCCCCCACCCGGCGCAGGCGCGGCCCCGCCCCACTCGGCGCAGGCGCGGCCCCGCCCCCACTCGGCGCAGGCGCGGCCCCGCCCCCCACCCGGCGCAGGCGAGGACACGAGCTACGACGCCAACCAGTCGTCCACCCCCGACAACAGCTTCGTCTTCACACCCTCAGGCGCCGCCGACCCCCGGACCGACTGCCGGGCCACCTCCGCCAGCTCAGCGTCCGTGAACCCGTGATACCGCCGCGCGATCTCGTACTGCGCGGCAAGACGCGACCCGAACAGCAACGGATCGTCCGCGCCCAGCGCCAACGGCACCCCCGCCTCGAACAGCGTCCGCAGCGGCACGTCCTCCGGCTTCTCGTACACCCCCAGCGCCACGTTCGACGCCGGACACACCTCGCACGTCACCTGCCGGTCCGCCAGCCGCTTCATCAGCCGCGGATCCTCCGCCGCCCGCACCCCGTGCCCCACCCGGTTCGCCCCCAGGTCGTCCAGGCAGTCCCGCACCGACGACGGTCCCGCGAGCTCACCCCCGTGCGGCGCCGACAGCAACCCGGCCTCACGCGCGATCCCGAACGCCCGGTCGAAGTCCCGCGCCATCCCCCGACGCTCGTCGTTCGACAGCCCGAACCCGACGACCCCCCGGTCCGCGTACCGCGTCGCCAGCCGCGCCAGCGTCCGCGCGTCCAGCGGATGCTTCATCCGGTTCGCCGCGACCAGCACCCGCATCCCCAGCCCGGTCTCCCGCGACGTCGTCTCCACCGCGTCCAGGATGATCTCCAGCGCCGGAATCAGCCCGCCCAGCCGCGGCGCGTACGACGTCGGGTCGACCTGGATCTCCAGCCACCCCGACCCGTCCCGCACGTCCTCCTCCGCGGCCTCCCGCACCAGCCGCTGGATGTCCTCCGGCTCCCGCAGGCACGAGCGCGCCGCGTCGTACAGCCGCTGGAAGCGGAACCAACCCCGCTCGTCCGTCGCCCGCAGACTGGGTGGCTCCCCGCCGGCCAGGGCCTCGGTCAGCGCGTCGGGCAACCGCACCCCGTGCTTGTCGGCCAGTTCCAGCACGGTCGAGGGGCGCATCGACCCGGTGAAGTGCAGGTGAAGATGGGCTTTCGGCAGTTCAGAGACATCACGTTCACGCTCCATCCCAGGATCCTGCCGCATGCCCCAGCAGTCCCGACAGCGTTTTCCCCGAACGTGGTCTTGCTCGCATGCGCACACGACAAAGCGGGCCGCCCCCGCAAGGGGAACGGCCCGCTCCAAACTACTCACGTGAGTAGGCTGGATCAGTCCCTGGCCTCCGCCAGCAGCTTCTGGATCCGGCTCACGCCCTCGACCAGATCCTCGTCACCCAGGGCGTACGACAGCCGCAGGTACCCGGGCGTACCGAACGCCTCACCCGGCACCACCGCGACCTCGGACTCCTCCAGGATCAGCGCGGCGAGCTCGACCGTGTCCTTGGGCCGCCGGCCCCGGATCTCCTTGCCGACCAGGGCCTTCACCGACGGGTAGGCGTAGAACGCACCCTCCGGCTCCGGGCACACCACGCCGTCGATCTCGTTCAGCATCCGCACGATGGTCTTGCGCCGCCGGTCGAACGCCTCACGCATCTTCGCGACGGCGTCCAGCTCACCGGAGACGGCGGCCAGCGCGGCCGCCTGGGCGACGTTGGACACGTTCGACGTGGCGTGCGACTGCAGGTTGGTCGCCGCCTTGACGACGTCCTTCGGGCCGATGATCCACCCGACACGCCAGCCCGTCATCGCGTACGTCTTCGCGACACCGTTGACCACGACGCACTTGTCGCGCAGCTCCGGCAGCACCGCCGGCAGCGACACGGCGGAGGCGCCGCCGTAGACGAGGTGCTCGTAGATCTCGTCGGTCATCACCCACAGGCCGTGCTCGACGGCCCAGCGGCCGATGGCCTCGGTCTCCTGCTCGCTGTAGACCGCGCCGGTCGGGTTGGACGGTGAGACGAAGAGGACGACCTTCGTCTTCTCCGTGCGCGCCGCCTCCAGCTGCTCGACGGACACCCGGTAGCCGGTCGTCTCGTCGGCGACGACCTCCACCGGGACGCCCCCGGCCAGCCGGATCGACTCCGGGTACGTCGTCCAGTACGGCGCGGGCACGATGACCTCGTCGCCCGGGTCGAGGATCGCGGCGAAGGCCTCGTAGATGGCCTGCTTGCCACCGTTGGTGACCAGGATCTGCGACACGTCGGGCTCGTAGCCGGAGTCCCGCAGCGTCTTCGCGGCGATGGCGGCCTTCAGCTCGGGCAGGCCGCCGGCCGGCGTGTAGCGGTGGAACTTCGGGTTCTTGCAGGCCTCGATCGCGGCCTCGACGATGTAGTCCGGGGTGGGGAAGTCGGGCTCACCGGCGCCGAAGCCGATCACCGGCCGCCCTGCGGCCTTGAGGGCCTTGGCCTTGGCGTCCACGGCGAGGGTGGCGGACTCGGAGATCGCGCCGACTCGGGCGGAGACCCGGCGCTCGGTGGGAGGGGTTGCAGCGCTCATGGGCCCCATCGTTTCAGACCGGAAACGCGCGCGGCACGGGGGTTTCACAGACTGAACAACGTCGGGCAAACCCTTGAACAACCGTGCGGATCCCCCGCACGGCCTGGGCGATCTTCAGCGCCTTCACGTCAGTCCGCCCCCGGTTGCGGAGGCGATCTCGCGCCAACGAGCCCTGCCGCGGGCCCTTTCTGTTCGACGACCGGCCGCCGAGCACGTACACTCACACCTCGTTGGCCTCTCGCAGGCCGCGCCCGTTCGGTGCACACCAAGCATTCGGATGGATGCGGTACGTTGGGGGACACACAAAGGGTCGTAGCTCAATTGGTAGAGCACTGGTCTCCAAAACCAGCGGTTGGGGGTTCAAGTCCCTCCGGCCCTGCTACACACACCTTCGCCAGGATGTGTGCGCATGTACGTACAGCAATGCACCGCCGTGCGGCTCAGACCGGGCGCGGCACGGCCACGACCCGGAATCAGGTGAGGACGAGTGACGGACGCCGTGGGCTCCATCGACATGCCTGATGCCCAGGACGAGGCGCCGGAGTCCAAGAAGACTCGCAAGGGCGGCAAGCGCGGCAAGAAGGGCCCGCTGAAGCGGCTCGCCCTCTTCTACCGTCAGATCGTCGCGGAACTGCGCAAGGTCGTCTGGCCGACGCGCAACCAGCTGACGACCTACACGACCGTGGTGATCATCTTTGTCGTCATCATGATCGGCCTGGTCACCGTGATTGACTATGGGCTCAGCAACGCCGCCAAGTACGTGTTCGGCTGAGCAGTCCGCGAAGAGCGCCGAGGTACCCGGCGCTCCTTTCGCATGTTCCACCCCCATGTATCCAGGAAGAAGCAGCCACCGTGTCTGACCCGAACGTGAACGACGCCATCGAGCCTGTCGAGTCCGTCGAGGACGAGCTCGACATCGTCGAGGGTGCGGACAGCGAGGACACCGAGGCCTCCGCCGAGGCTGCCGACGCCGTCGCGGACGACGCCGCCGAGACGGAGACCGAGGACGCCGAAGAGGCCGCGGGAGACGCCGCCGAGGCGGAGACCGAGGACGCCGAAGAGGCCGCGGAAGAACTCGAGGAAGAGCCCGAGGACGACCGCGACCCGATCGAGAAGCTCCGCGAGGAACTGCGGGTTTTGCCCGGCGAGTGGTACGTCATCCACACCTACGCCGGCTACGAGAACCGCGTGAAGACCAACCTGGAGCAGCGCGCCGTCTCGCTGAACGTCGAGGACTACATCTTCCAGGCCGAGGTGCCGCAGGAAGAGGTCGTCCAGATCAAGAACGGCGACCGCAAGACGATCAAGCAGAACAAGCTCCCGGGCTACGTCCTCGTCCGCATGGACCTGACGAACGAGTCCTGGGGCGTCGTCCGCAACACCCCCGGCGTCACCGGCTTCGTGGGCAACGCCTACGACCCGTACCCGCTGACCCTGGACGAGATCGTCAAGATGCTCGCCCCCGAGGCCGAGGAGAAGGCCGCCCGCGAGGCCGCCGAGGCCGAGGGCAAGCCGGCTCCGCAGCGCAAGGTCGAGGTCCAGGTGCTGGACTTCGAGGTCGGCGACTCGGTCACCGTCACCGACGGCCCGTTCGCCACGCTGCAGGCGACCATCAACGAGATCAACCCGGACTCGAAGAAGGTCAAGGGCCTCGTCGAGATCTTCGGCCGCGAGACGCCGGTCGAGCTCTCCTTCGACCAGATCCAGAAGAACTGACTTCCGGATTCACCGCTTCCGCGCAGGTCAGGCGATCGCTCGAGCGTCCGCCTGACCTGCGCGGTTTTTGGCCGCGCATCTATACCCGTTATCGTTGTGCGGTATGCCTGCGTCCGGGTGGTCCCCGTACGCAGGCAGGACCCGAATCGAAAGGACCCGGAGAGCTATGCCTCCCAAGAAGAAGAAGGTCACGGGGCTCATCAAGCTCCAGATCCAGGCCGGTGCCGCCAACCCGGCCCCGCCGGTCGGCCCCGCGCTGGGTCAGCACGGCGTGAACATCATGGAGTTCTGCAAGGCCTACAACGCCGCGACCGAGTCGCAGCGTGGCTGGGTGATCCCGGTGGAGATCACGGTCTACGAGGACCGTTCCTTCACCTTCATCACCAAGACGCCGCCGGCCGCGAAGATGATCCTGAAGGCCGCGGGCATCGAGAAGGGCTCCGGCGAGCCGCACAAGACCAAGGTCGCGAAGATCACGCGTGACCAGGTCCGCGAGATCGCCACGACCAAGATGCCCGACCTCAACGCCAACGACCTGGACGCCGCCGAGAAGATCATCGCCGGCACCGCCCGCTCCATGGGCGTCACGGTCGAGGGCTGAGCCCCAACCACCACCAGCAGTAGTGGCGGGGCCTGCTCGGCCCGGACCACGACTCCTAAGAATCCACAGGAGCAGTAGTGAGCAAGCGCAGCAAGTCCCTTCGCGCTGCGGACGCCAAGGTCGACCGGGAGAAGCTCTACGCCCCGCTCGAGGCCGTCCGTCTCGCCAAGGACACCTCCACGACCAAGTTCGACAGCACCGTCGAGGTCGCCTTCCGCCTGGGTGTCGACCCGCGCAAGGCCGACCAGATGGTCCGTGGCACCGTGAACCTTCCGCACGGCACCGGTAAGACCGCCCGGGTCCTGGTCTTCGCGACCGGTGACCGTGCCGAGGCCGCGCGTGCCGCGGGCGCCGACATCGTCGGCGCCGACGAGCTGATCGACGAGGTGTCGAAGGGCCGTCTGGACTTCGACGCCGTCGTCGCCACCCCGGACCTCATGGGCAAGGTCGGCCGCCTCGGCCGTGTGCTCGGTCCGCGTGGTCTGATGCCGAACCCGAAGACCGGTACCGTCACCCCCGACGTCACCAAGGCCGTCACCGAGATCAAGGGCGGCAAGATCGAGTTCCGCGTCGACAAGCACGCGAACCTGCACTTCATCATCGGCAAGACGTCGTTCGACGACACCAAGCTGGTGGAGAACTACGGCGCGGCCCTGGAGGAGATCCTCCGTCTGAAGCCGTCCGCCGCCAAGGGTCGCTACATCAAGAAGGCCGCCATCAGCACCACGATGGGCCCCGGCATTCCGGTCGACTCCAACCGCACCCGCAACCTCCTCGTCGAGGAGGACCCGGCTGCGGTCTGAGCCTGACGGCTCACCCAACCGGTCACGGGCCCCGCACCTCTTACAGGTGCGGGGCCCGTTCCCTTTTCCGGTACGTACGCCGGTGGCCTGGGTTAACGTGCGGGAACCGGATGCGAACGGGGGGACGTATGCAGGGCTCGACCGTGCGCCGCGTGGGCCTGGTGCTCGCGGTGGCGACCGCGCTGACGGGGGTGGCCGCCTGCACGTCCCAGGACTCCTCCGACGGCGGCGGCCAGGACGACCGGGCTCCGCAGGGGCGCACCCTCGCGGCCCTGCGCTCCGCCGAGCGCGCCACCGAGCACGCCGAGTCCGCCCGGGTCGAGTCCACGACCACCATGGGCTCGCTGATGTCCATGACCGCCGACGGCACCCTCGGCTGGAACGACGGCATCACCGGCACCCTCACCATCACGTACACCGGCGGCACCGTGGCTGACACCCTGCGCCGGCTCGGCACCACCTCGATGGAGGCCCGCTATCTGCCCGACGCGTACTACGCGCGCATGGGCGAGAAGTTCGCCGAGAAGACGGGCGGCAAGCGGTGGATCCGGTACGCCTACGAGGACCTCGAAGCCCTGGCCGGCGGCTCGGGCGGCCACCTCGGCGACCGGATGCGCAGCACCACGCCCAACCAGTCCGTGAAGCTCCTGCTGTCCTCCGGCGACGTCAGGAAGGTCGGCGAGGAGTCCGTCCGGGGCCGGTCGGCCACGCACTGGTCCGGCACCGTGGCGGCGGCCGACATCGCCGACGCCGGCCTGCGCAAGCAGCTCACCGAGGCCGGTGTGACCACCGAGACCGTCGACATCTGGATCGATGAGCGGAACCTGCTGGTGAAGAAGGCCGAGAAGGCACGGACGGCCACGGGCCTGATGACCCAGACGGCCCACTACGCCGACTACGGCGCGACCGTCCGGGCCGAGCGCCCCCCACGGTCCGACACCGGGGACTTCGAGGACCTGATGCGCAAGCAGACCGGCACGCCCTGAGGTCCCGTCAATTCGGATAGATCACCTGTGCCCCTCTGGGATACGCTCACTGCCTTGCTGTGAAGCAAGCGTGTATTCCTTGGGGGGAATCAATGAGGACATCCATACCTGCTGCCGGGCTGTGTGCCCTGCTCCTCGCCGCCGGTGCGGTCGGCTGCGGTTCCGAGGAGTCGCCGGAGATGACGCCCGCGGCGGCCGTTGCCAAGGCGGCGAAGAACACGGAGGACATCACGTCCCTCCAGTACCGCATGAAGGGCACCGTCCCGGAGTCGGGCCGCGTCGAGGGCGAGGCGTCCATGCGCCTGAAGCCGACGATCGCGATGAGCATGAAGATGAAGGCGCCCGACGAGGGCGCCGGTGAGACCGTCGAGATCCGTCTCGTCGACAAGGCCATGTACCTCGGTGGGGGAGCCGAGATGGCCAAGGGGATGGACGGCAAGCGCTGGCTGAAGTTCGACCTGTCCGGCACCGACGCGGCCAAGGACATGGACCGGATGGGGTCCACGAGCCAGGCCGAGCAGAACCCCGCGGCCGAGTCCACCTTCCTCACGGGCGCCAAGGACGTGAAGAAGGTCGGCAGCGAGAAGGTCGAAGGTGTCGAGACCACCCACTACACGGGCACGGTCACCCTCGACGCCCTGCGCGCCTCGCTCAAGGACGGCAAGGCGGAGACCCGCAAGCAGCGCGAGAAGAGCATCAAGCAGTACGAGAAGATGGGCGTCGACAAGCTCACGATGGACATGTGGGTCGACGGCGAGGACCACACCAAGCAGTTCCGCATGAAGGGCCAGGCCGACAAGGGCCCGATGGACATGACCATCACCTTCCTCGATTACAACAAGCCGGTCACCGTCACGGCCCCGCCGGCCAACGAGGTCGCGGACCTCGGCGAGATGTTCAAGGAGATGGAGCAGGGCTGAACCGCCCCGCGCTGATCAGCCGTACGGGCGGATTTGCTTGACGGCGATCCGTTCCCGTACTCTCCTACAGAAGCCAAAGACCGCTGGTCGTTACCGCGCGCTCATCAGAGGGCGCGGTGGCCGAAGGATCCGCTGAACGGCGGACGACCCGCGCAGGTGACACTGGAGAAGCTCCCGGAGTCCGCCGCTCAGTGCGTGCGTGAAACCGGTCGAGCTACGCCCCGTGCGCTTGCGCCGGGGCGTTTCGTTTTCCCCAGTCCTCCTTCGGGTCCGCGCGGTCCGACACACCCGGAAGGAGGCCGAGGCTCATGGCGAGGCCTGACAAGGTCGATGCCGTCGAGGAGATGCGGGAGAAGTTCCGCAACTCCAACGCTGCCGTCGTTACCGCGTACACCGGTCTCACCGTCGCGCAGCTCCAGCAGCTGCGTCGTTCACTCGGTGAGAACGCTCAGTACCGTGTGGCGAAGAACACGCTGACCAAGATTGCGGCCAACGAGGCCGGGATCACGACGCTGGACGACCTCTTTGCGGGTTCGTCGGCCGTCGCCTTCGTGACCGGTGACCCGGTCGAGGCGGCGAAGGGTCTCCGTGACTTCGCCAAGGACAACCCCAACCTCGTCATCAAGGGCGGCGTCCTTGACGGCAAGGCGATGTCCGCCGATGAGATCAAGAAGCTTGCGGACCTCGAGTCCCGCGAGGTTCTGCTCTCCAAGCTGGCGGGTGCCTTCAAGGGCAAGCAGTCCCAGGCTGCTCAGCTCTTCCAGGCGCTTCCCTCGAAGCTCGTCCGCACCGTGGACGCGCTCCGTGCCAAGCAGGACGAGCAGGGCGGTGCCGAGTAACTCGGCTCGCATCCCGGCCGCCGCTGCCTGAACGCGGCGACCGTCGCGGGCCAGTAGTACGCCCGCCTCACATGTACATCCGGCACCTGCCGATTTAGTGGAAGGACCGCCATCATGGCGAAGCTCAGCCAGGAAGACCTGCTCGCGCAGTTCGAGGAGATGACCCTCATCGAGCTCTCCGAGTTCGTGAAGGCGTTCGAGGAGAAGTTCGACGTCACCGCCGCCGCGGCCGTCGCCGTCGCCGGTCCGGCCGGCCCCGCCGCCCCGGCCGAGGCCGAGGCCGAGCAGGACGAGTTCGACGTCATCCTCACGGGTGCCGGCGACAAGAAGATCCAGGTCATCAAGGTCGTGCGTGAGCTGACCTCCCTGGGTCTGAAGGAGGCCAAGGACCTCGTGGACGGCGCCCCGAAGCCCGTTCTCGAGAAGGTCGCCAAGGACGCCGCCGAGAAGGCCGCCGAGTCCCTCAAGGGCGCCGGCGCCTCCGTCGAGGTCAAGTAACACCCTCGGATCCGTCAGGATCCACGACACGTCCCACCGGACGTGTAACGCGTAAGCGCGGAAGAGCGATCATCCATCCGGGTGGTCGCTCTTCGGCGTTCTCGGGGGCGGGCCACGGTTGCCTTGAAGCCCCGGTGACGGGGGGTATGGTGATCTTCGTCGTGTCTCCGGGCGGTCCGGGATCGGGCAGGGGGGCCTTGACGAACCGCACGCAGCGCGCAATTCTCAGGACGCGTCGTCACAGGATCCGAATCCGAGGCATGGATCGGCGACGAAGAGGGCAGTACTAACGTGCGTTGAGGGCAGCGCCGTGTCGCAGGAGTGGAACAACGAGGGTGAACACGGGTTCCAGGACCCGCACTGGACATCAGTGTGCCGAGTGGCTACACTGACCCTTTGCGCTGCCTGTTAGCTGTCCCCTGCCCGTCACCAGGGGTCTGCCCTCGCCCGAGCATCGACGACAAGATCCGTTGACCTGGCCTTCCGGCCGGACCGACGCAGCTTGTCTCCGTGTACGGGAGAGGGGCCGGTACGCGCGTAGTGAGTCCGAGCCCTCGGAAGGACCCCCTCTTGGCCGCCTCGCGCAACGCCTCGACCGCGAATACGAACAACGCCGCCAGCACTGCCCCGCTGCGCATCTCTTTTGCAAAGATCAAGGAGCCTCTCGAGGTTCCGAACCTGCTCGCGCTGCAGACCGAGAGCTTCGACTGGCTGCTCGGCAACACCGCCTGGCAGAGTCGGGTCGAGGAGGCTCTCGAGAACGGTCAGGATGTCCCCACCAAGTCCGGGCTCGAGGAGATCTTCGAGGAGATCTCCCCGATCGAGGACTTCAGCGGGTCGATGTCGCTGACCTTCCGCGACCACCGCTTCGAGCCGCCGAAGAACTCCATCGACGAGTGCAAGGACCGCGACTTCACGTACGCGGCCCCGCTCTTCGTCACCGCTGAGTTCACGAACAACGAGACCGGCGAGATCAAGTCCCAGACGGTCTTCATGGGCGACTTCCCGCTCATGACGAACAAGGGCACCTTCGTCATCAACGGCACCGAGCGTGTCGTGGTGTCGCAGCTCGTCCGTTCGCCCGGTGTCTACTTCGATTCCTCCATCGACAAGACGTCCGACAAGGACATCTTCTCGGCCAAGATCATCCCGTCCCGGGGTGCCTGGCTGGAGATGGAGATCGACAAGCGCGACATGGTCGGTGTGCGCATCGACCGCAAGCGCAAGCAGTCCGTCACCGTCCTGCTCAAGGCGCTCGGCTGGACCACCGAGCAGATCCTCGAGGAGTTCGGCGAGTACGAGTCGATGCGCGCCACCCTGGAGAAGGACCACACCCAGGGCCAGGACGACGCGCTGCTCGACATCTACCGCAAGCTGCGTCCGGGCGAGCCCCCCACGCGTGAGGCCGCGCAGACGCTGCTCGAGAACCTCTACTTCAACCCCAAGCGCTACGACCTGGCCAAGGTCGGCCGCTACAAGGTCAACAAGAAGCTGGGTGCGGACGCTCCGCTGGACGCGGGCATCCTGACCGTCGAGGACATCATCTCGACGATCAAGTACCTGGTGAAGCTGCACGCGGGCGAGACCGAGACGGTCGGCGACAGCGGTACGAACATCGTCGTCGAGACCGACGACATCGACCACTTCGGCAACCGCCGCCTGCGCAGCGTCGGCGAGCTCATCCAGAACCAGGTCCGTACGGGTCTGGCGCGTATGGAGCGTGTCGTCCGCGAGCGGATGACGACCCAGGACGTCGAGGCGATCACGCCGCAGACCCTGATCAACATCCGGCCGGTCGTCGCCTCCATCAAGGAGTTCTTCGGCACCAGCCAGCTGTCGCAGTTCATGGACCAGAACAACCCGCTGTCGGGCCTCACCCACAAGCGCCGTCTGTCGGCTCTTGGCCCGGGTGGTCTGTCCCGTGAGCGGGCCGGCTTCGAGGTCCGTGACGTGCACCCCTCGCACTACGGCCGCATGTGTCCGATCGAGACGCCCGAAGGCCCGAACATCGGTCTGATCGGCTCGCTCGCCTCCTACGGCCGGGTCAACGCGTTCGGTTTCGTGGAGACCCCGTACCGCAAGGTGTTCGAGGGCCAGGTCACCGACGAGGTCGACTACCTGACCGCCGACGAGGAGGACCGCTTCGTCATCGCGCAGGCCAACGCGCAGCTGACGGACGACCTCCGCTTCGCCGAGGCCCGGGTTCTGGTCCGCCGTAAGGGCGGCGAGGTCGACTACGTCACCGGCGAGGACGTGGACTACATGGACGTCTCGCCGCGCCAGATGGTGTCGGTCGCGACCGCCATGATCCCGTTCCTCGAGCACGACGACGCCAACCGTGCCCTCATGGGCGCGAACATGATGCGTCAGGCCGTGCCGCTGATTAAGTCCGAGTCCCCGCTCGTCGGCACCGGCATGGAGTACCGCTCCGCGGTCGACGCCGGCGACGTGGTCAAGGCCGAGAAGCCCGGTGTGGTCCAGGAGGTCTCCGCGGACTACATCACCACCGCCAACGACGACGGCACGTACATCACGTACCGCCTGGCCAAGTTCGCCCGCTCCAACCAGGGCACCTCGGTCAACCAGAAGGTCATCGTCAACGAGGGCGACCGGATCATCGAGGGCCAGGTCCTGGCCGACGGTCCGGCCACCCAGAACGGCGAGATGGCGCTGGGCAAGAACCTGCTCGTGGCGTTCATGCCGTGGGAGGGTCACAACTACGAGGACGCGATCATCCTGTCGCAGCGCCTCGTGCAGGACGACGTCCTCTCCTCGATCCACATCGAGGAGCACGAGGTCGACGCCCGTGACACCAAGCTCGGCCCCGAGGAGATCACCCGGGACATCCCGAACGTCTCCGAGGAGGTCCTCGCCGACCTCGACGAGCGCGGCATCATCCGTATCGGTGCCGAGGTCGTCGCCGGTGACATCCTCGTCGGCAAGGTCACGCCCAAGGGTGAGACCGAGCTGACGCCCGAGGAGCGCCTGCTGCGCGCCATCTTCGGTGAGAAGGCCCGTGAGGTCCGTGACACCTCGCTGAAGGTGCCGCACGGCGAGATCGGCAAGGTCATCGGCGTCCGCGTCTTCGACCGCGAGGAGGGCGACGAGCTTCCCCCCGGTGTGAACCAGCTGGTGCGCGTCTACGTCGCGCAGAAGCGCAAGATCACCGACGGTGACAAGCTCGCCGGCCGCCACGGCAACAAGGGCGTCATCTCGAAGATCCTGCCGATCGAGGACATGCCGTTCCTGGAGGACGGCACCCCGGTCGACATCATCCTCAACCCGCTCGGTGTGCCGTCCCGAATGAACCCGGGTCAGGTCCTGGAGATCCACCTCGGCTGGCTCGCCAGCCGCGGCTGGGACGTCTCCGGCCTCGCGGACGACTGGGCGCAGCGCCTGCAGGCCATCGAGGCCGACCAGGTCGCGCCGGGCACCAACGTCGCCACCCCCGTCTTCGACGGTGCGCGTGAGGACGAGCTGGCCGGTCTGCTGAACCACACCATCCCGAACCGCGACGGCGAGCGCATGGTGCTCCCGACCGGTAAGGCGCCGCTGTTCGACGGCCGCTCCGGCGAGCCGTTCCCGGAGCCGATCTCGGTCGGCTACATGTACATCCTCAAGCTGCACCACCTGGTCGACGACAAGCTGCACGCCCGGTCGACCGGTCCGTACTCGATGATCACCCAGCAGCCGCTGGGTGGTAAGGCCCAGTTCGGTGGCCAGCGCTTCGGTGAGATGGAGGTGTGGGCGCTGGAGGCTTACGGCGCCGCGTACGCCCTCCAGGAGCTGCTGACCATCAAGTCCGACGACGTGACCGGCCGCGTGAAGGTCTACGAGGCCATCGTCAAGGGCGAGAACATCCCCGAGCCCGGCATCCCCGAGTCCTTCAAGGTGCTCATCAAGGAGATGCAGTCCCTGTGCCTCAACGTGGAGGTGCTGTCCTCGGACGGCATGTCCATCGAGATGCGCGACACCGACGAGGACGTCTTCCGCGCTGCGGAGGAGCTTGGCATCGACCTGTCCCGGCGCGAGCCGAGCAGCGTCGAAGAGGTCTGACGGGAGTCCGGAGGCCTTCGCGATGAAGGCCTCCGGCCCCAGGACCCCCGTATCAGACCCCATGACTTACAACCCTGAGAGGGATTGACGCATAGTGCTCGACGTCAACTTCTTCGACGAGCTCCGGATCGGTCTGGCCACCGCTGACGACATCCGTCAGTGGAGCCACGGCGAGGTCAAGAAGCCCGAGACGATCAACTACCGCACGCTCAAGCCCGAAAAGGACGGACTCTTCTGCGAGAAGATCTTCGGTCCGACCCGGGACTGGGAGTGCTACTGCGGCAAGTACAAGCGTGTCCGCTTCAAGGGCATCATCTGTGAGCGGTGTGGCGTCGAGGTCACCCGCGCCAAGGTGCGCCGTGAGCGGATGGGCCACATCGAGCTGGCCGCGCCGGTCACGCACATCTGGTACTTCAAGGGCGTCCCGTCGCGTCTGGGCTACCTGCTCGACCTGGCCCCCAAGGACCTCGAGAAGGTCATCTACTTCGCGGCGTACATGATCACGTACGTCGACGAGGAGCGCCGTACGCGTGACCTGCCCTCGCTGGAGGCCCACGTCTCCGTCGAGCGCCAGCAGGTCGAGCAGCGCCGCGACGCCGACCTGGAGGCCCGCGCCAAGAAGCTCGAGACCGACCTGGCCGAGCTCGAGGCCGAGGGCGCCAAGGCCGACGTGCGCCGCAAGGTGCGCGAGGGTGCCGAGCGCGAGATGAAGCAGCTGCGCGACCGTGCGCAGCGCGAGATCGACCGCCTCGACGAGGTATGGAACCGCTTCAAGAACCTCAAGGTCCAGGACCTCGAGGGCGACGAGCTGCTCTACCGCGAGCTGCGTGACCGCTTCGGCACGTACTTCGACGGCTCGATGGGTGCCGCGGCGCTGCAGAAGCGCCTGGAGTCCTTCGACCTCGACGAGGAGGCCGAGCGTCTCCGCGAGATCATCCGCACCGGCAAGGGCCAGAAGAAGACCCGTGCGCTCAAGCGCCTGAAGGTCGTCTCCGCGTTCCTGCAGACCAGCAACAGCCCCAAGGGCATGGTGCTCGACTGCGTGCCGGTCATCCCGCCGGACCTTCGCCCGATGGTGCAGCTGGACGGTGGCCGCTTCGCGACCTCCGACCTGAACGACCTGTACCGCCGTGTGATCAACCGGAACAACCGCCTGAAGCGCCTTCTCGACCTCGGTGCGCCCGAGATCATCGTGAACAACGAGAAGCGCATGCTCCAGGAGGCCGTCGACGCGCTGTTCGACAACGGCCGTCGTGGTCGTCCGGTCACCGGTCCCGGTAACCGCCCGCTGAAGTCCCTCAGCGACATGCTGAAGGGCAAGCAGGGTCGCTTCCGTCAGAACCTGCTCGGTAAGCGTGTGGACTACTCCGCGCGTTCCGTGATCGTCGTCGGTCCGCAGCTGAAGCTGCACCAGTGCGGTCTGCCGAAGGCGATGGCGCTGGAGCTCTTCAAGCCGTTCGTGATGAAGCGCCTGGTCGACCTGAACCACGCGCAGAACATCAAGAGCGCCAAGCGCATGGTCGAGCGCGGCCGCACGGTCGTGTACGACGTGCTGGAAGAGGTCATCGCGGAGCACCCGGTTCTGCTGAACCGTGCGCCCACGCTGCACCGCCTCGGCATCCAGGCCTTCGAGCCGCAGCTGGTCGAGGGCAAGGCCATCCAGATCCACCCGCTCGTCTGCACCGCGTTCAACGCGGACTTCGACGGTGACCAGATGGCCGTCCACCTGCCGCTCTCCGCGGAGGCGCAGGCCGAGGCCCGCATCCTGATGCTGTCCTCGAACAACATCCTCAAGCCCGCCGACGGCCGCCCGGTGACGATGCCGACCCAGGACATGGTCCTCGGTCTGTTCTTCCTCACCACCGACGGCGAGATGCGCGAGCTCAAGGGCGAGGGCCGTTCCTTCGCCTCGGTCGCCGAGGCGATCATGGCCTTCGACGCGGGCGAGCTGTCGCTCCAGTCGAAGATCGACGTCCGCTTCCCGGTCGGCACCATCCCGCCGCGCGGCTGGACCCCGCCGGCGCGTGAGGAGGGCGAGCCCGAGTGGCAGCAGGGTGACACCTTCCGGCTGAACACCACGCTGGGCCGCGCGCTCTTCAACGAGCTGCTGCCCGAGGACTACCCGTTCGTCGACTACGAGGTCGGCAAGAAGCAGCTCTCCGAGATCGTCAACGACCTCGCCGAGCGCTACCCCAAGGTCATCGTGGCGGCGACGCTCGACAACCTGAAGGCGGCCGGCTTCTTCTGGGCGACCCGCTCCGGCGTGACCGTGGCCATCTCCGACGTCGTCGTTCCCGAGGCGAAGAAGGAGATCGTCAAGGGCTACGAGGCGCAGGACGAGAAGGTCCAGAAGCAGTACGAGCGCGGTCTGATCACCAAGGACGAGCGCACGCAGGAGCTCATCGCGATCTGGACCAAGGCGACCAACGAGGTCGCCGAGGCGATGAACGACAACTTCCCGAAGACCAACCCGATCTTCATGATGGTGAACTCGGGTGCACGAGGCAACATGATGCAGATGCGTCAGATCGCCGGTATGCGTGGTCTGGTGTCGAACGCGAAGAACGAGACGATCCCGCGTCCCATTAAGGCCTCCTTCCGTGAGGGCCTGTCCGTGCTGGAGTACTTCATCTCCACGCACGGTGCCCGTAAGGGTCTGGCGGACACCGCTCTGCGTACCGCCGACTCGGGTTACCTCACGCGTCGTCTGGTCGACGTCTCCCAGGACGTCATCATTCGCGAGGAGGACTGTGGCACCGAGCGCGGTCTGCGTCTGAAGATCGCCGACCGGAACGCCGAGGGCGCGCTGATCAAGACGGAGGACGTCGAGACCTCCGTGTACGCGCGCTGCCTCGCCGAGGACATCGTGGTCGAGGGCCAGGTGCTGGCTCCGGCCGGCACCGACCTGGGCGACGTCCTCATCGAGGAGCTCGTGCAGCGTGGCGTCGAGGAGGTCAAGACCCGCTCGGTCCTGACCTGCGAGTCCGCCGTCGGCACCTGCGCGATGTGCTACGGCCGTTCGCTGGCCACCGGCAAGCTGGTCGACATCGGTGAGGCGGTCGGCATCATCGCCGCCCAGTCCATCGGTGAGCCCGGTACCCAGCTGACGATGCGTACCTTCCACACCGGTGGTGTGGCCGGTGACGACATCACCCAGGGTCTGCCGCGTGTCGTCGAGCTCTTCGAGGCCCGTACCCCGAAGGGTGTCGCCCCGATCTCCGAGGCCCAGGGCCGCGTGCGGATCGAGGAGACCGAGAAGACCAAGAAGCTCGTCGTCACCCCGGACGACGGCAGCGACGAGACGGCGTTCCCGATCTCGAAGCGCGCCCGTCTCCTGGTCAGCGAGGGCGAGCACGTCGAGGTGGGCCAGAAGCTCACCGTGGGTGCCACCAACCCGCACGACGTGCTGCGCATCCTGGGCCAGCGTGCCGTCCAGGTCCACCTGGTCGGCGAGGTCCAGAAGGTCTACAACTCGCAGGGTGTGTCGATCCACGACAAGCACATCGAGATCATCATCCGGCAGATGCTGCGCCGCGTGACGATCATCGAGTCCGGCGACGCCGAGCTGCTGCCCGGTGAGCTGGTCGAGCGCTCGAAGTTCGAGACCGAGAACCGTCGTGTGGTCCAGGAGGGCGGTCACCCGGCCTCCGGTCGTCCGCAGCTGATGGGTATCACCAAGGCCTCGCTGGCGACGGAATCCTGGCTGTCGGCCGCCTCCTTCCAGGAGACGACCCGAGTCCTGACGGACGCGGCGATCAACGCCAAGTCCGACAGCCTCATCGGCCTCAAGGAGAACGTCATCATCGGTAAGCTCATCCCGGCCGGTACGGGTCTGTCCCGCTACCGCAACATCCGGGTCGAGCCGACCGAGGAGGCCAAGGCCGCGATGTACTCGGCCGTCGGCTACGACGACATCGACTACTCGCCGTTCGGCACGGGCTCCGGCCAGGCCGTTCCGCTGGAGGACTACGACTACGGTCCGTACAACCAGTAAGCGGGTCGCTTGATCTGAAGGGCGGTCATCCTGCGGGGTGGCCGCCCTTCGGCGTTCCCGGAGCCCGCGTCCCGGGTGGGTCCGGCCCGCACGCCGTTTCGGCGGGCCTTCAGTGCCTCCCGGCGTACGAAGGTGAGGCCTGGACGTGTGCCCGCTCCGGAGCGCGTCTGTCGGCTGTCTGGCCGACATGCGACGCCCTTCCGTCGACGCACCGGTGCCAGAACCCCCGTATCGGCGCATCATGGAAGGACTCCGGCCTCCGGGGAGGTGCTCCGTGTCGCAGTCGCACTATCCGTCCTGGCAGCCCTGGCAGGGTCCTGGTGCTCCCTCGATGCTGGCGTCGCATGCCGATCGGGAGCGGGCCGTGGACGTGCTCAGAGCCGGGTACGGCGAGGGGCGGATGGAGCAGGGCGAGTTCGAGCAGCGGGTCGGGCGGGCGTACGCGGCGCGGACCGTGGGGGAGCTGGCGCTGCTCGTCGCGGATCTGCCGCAGGGGCCCTTGCCGCAGCCGGCCTCGGTCGTGCCCGTGCCGGCGACGTTCATGCCCGTGCCGCGGGCGCGGACCAACGGGAAGGCCGTCGCGGCCGGGGTGTGCGGGCTGCTGTGCGTGCCGACGATGGGGCTCACCGGCATCCCGGCGGTCGTGCTGGGGCATGTGGCCCGGGCCGAGATCCGCAGCCGGGGAGAGCTGGGGGACGGGCTCGCGCTGACCGGTGTGGTGCTCGGATGGTTGTCCACGGCGGGCTGGGCACTCGTTCTGGTGTTGCTCACGGTGGTGTCCGTCGTAGCATCGTGAAGGTGTGCATTTCGGACACGTGTCGCCGAATTGAAGATCGACAACGGCTCGGGGGCTTGACATGTCCCGCCTGGCGATGCGGGCAGTGCCCATTTGTTTTGACCGCAGCGAATGCGGTAGGTACGCTCAGACCTTGTGCCTGGGGTGTGCCCTGGCTCGCGTGTGTGCCATGAACCGCACGGCGAGCTGACACCGGCCACCGTAATCTGCGCAGTTTTCTGCCTCGCGGCGGAAGTCCGCGGGTTCGACACACCCGACCGCGTGGGTCGGAGGCGTTCCAGGTTAGCTTCACCATTCGGCACACAGAAACCGGAGAAGTAGTGCCTACGATCCAGCAGCTGGTCCGGAAGGGCCGGCAGGACAAGGTCGAGAAGAACAAGACGCCCGCACTCGAGGGTTCCCCTCAGCGCCGGGGCGTCTGCACGCGTGTGTTCACGACCACCCCGAAGAAGCCGAACTCGGCCCTGCGTAAGGTCGCGCGTGTGCGTCTGACCAGCGGGATCGAGGTCACCGCTTACATTCCGGGTGAGGGACACAACCTGCAGGAGCACTCCATCGTGCTCGTGCGCGGCGGCCGTGTGAAGGACCTGCCGGGTGTTCGCTACAAGATCATCCGTGGCTCCCTCGACACCCAGGGTGTCAAGAACCGCAAGCAGGCCCGTTCCCGCTACGGCGCCAAGAAGGAGAAGTAAGAATGCCTCGTAAGGGCCCCGCCCCGAAGCGCCCGGTCATCATCGACCCGGTCTACGGTTCTCCTCTGGTGACGTCGCTCATCAACAAGGTGCTGCTGAACGGCAAGCGCTCCACCGCCGAGCGCATCGTCTACGGTGCCATGGAGGGTCTGCGTGAGAAGACGGGCAACGACCCGATCATCACGCTGAAGCGCGCGCTGGAGAACATCAAGCCGACCCTCGAGGTCAAGTCCCGCCGTGTCGGTGGTGCGACGTACCAGGTTCCGATCGAGGTCAAGCCCGGTCGTGCCAACACGCTCGCGCTGCGCTGGCTGGTCGGTTACTCCCGCGCCCGTCGCGAGAAGACCATGACCGAGCGTCTGCTCAACGAACTTCTCGACGCGTCCAACGGCCTCGGTGCCGCTGTGAAGAAGCGCGAGGACACCCACAAGATGGCCGAGTCCAACAAGGCCTTCGCGCACTACCGCTGGTAGTCGCTACCCACATCGAGACCGAGAGAAGACTGAAGCCTTATGGCTACCACTTCACTTGACCTGGCCAAGGTCCGCAACATCGGGATCATGGCCCACATCGACGCGGGCAAGACGACCACCACCGAGCGGATCCTGTTCTACACCGGTGTGTCTTACAAGATCGGTGAGGTCCACGACGGCGCTGCCACCATGGACTGGATGGAGCAGGAGCAGGAGCGTGGCATCACGATCACGTCTGCTGCGACCACCTGTCACTGGCCGCTCGAGGACAACGACTACACCATCAACATCATCGACACCCCGGGTCACGTCGACTTCACCGTCGAGGTGGAGCGCTCCCTGCGCGTGCTCGACGGTGCCGTGACGGTGTTCGACGGTGTCGCCGGTGTCGAGCCGCAGTCCGAGACCGTGTGGCGTCAGGCCGACCGTTACGGCGTGCCCCGCATCTGCTTCGTGAACAAGCTGGACCGTACCGGCGCCGAGTTCCACCGCTGCGTGGACATGATCTCGGACCGTCTGGGCGCCCAGCCGCTGGTCATGCAGCTGCCGATCGGTGCCGAGGCGGACTTCAAGGGCGTCATCGACCTCGTGACGATGAAGGCCCTGGTCTGGTCGGCCGAGGCGACCAAGGGCGAGATGTACGACACCGTCGACATCCCGGACACCCACGCCGAGGCTGCCGAGGAGTACCGCGGCAAGCTGCTCGAGGCCGTCGCCGAGAACGACGAAGAGCTGATGGAGCTGTACCTGGAGGGCACCGAGCCCACCGTGGAGCAGCTCTACGCCGCGATCCGTCGTATCACCATCGCGTCCGGCAAGAGCGGCGGCACCACCGTCACTCCCGTGTTCTGCGGCACCGCGTTCAAGAACAAGGGCGTTCAGCCCCTGCTCGACGCGGTCGTGCGCTACCTGCCCACCCCGCTCGACGTCGAGGCCATCGAGGGCCACGACGTCAAGGACCCGGAGCAGGTCATCGCGCGCAAGCCGTCAGAGGACGAGCCCCTCGCCGCGCTGGCGTTCAAGATCATGAGCGACCCGCACCTCGGCAAGCTCACCTTCGTCCGCGTGTACTCCGGCCGCCTCGTGTCCGGCACCGCCGTGCTGAACTCGGTGAAGGGCAAGAAGGAGCGCATCGGCAAGATCTACCGCATGCACGCGAACAAGCGTGAGGAGATCGAGTCGGTGGGCGCCGGCGACATCGTCGCCGTGATGGGTCTCAAGCAGACCACCACGGGTGAGACGCTGTCCGACGACAAGAACCCGGTCATCCTGGAGTCCATGGACTTCCCGGCGCCGGTCATCCAGGTCGCCATCGAGCCCAAGTCGAAGGGCGACCAGGAGAAGCTGGGCGTCGCGATCCAGCGCCTCGCCGAGGAGGACCCGTCGTTCCAGGTCCACTCGGACGAGGAGACGGGCCAGACCATCATCGGTGGTATGGGCGAGCTGCACCTCGAGGTGCTGGTCGACCGTATGCGCCGTGAGTTCAAGGTCGAGGCCAACGTCGGTAAGCCGCAGGTCGCCTACCGTGAGACGATCCGCAAGGCCGTCGAGCGCGTGGACTACACCCACAAGAAGCAGACCGGTGGTACCGGTCAGTTCGCCAAGGTGCAGATCGCGATCGAGCCGATCGAGGGCGGCGACGCCTCGTACGAGTTCGTGAACAAGGTGACCGGTGGTCGTATCCCGAAGGAGTACATCCCTTCGGTCGACGCCGGTGCGCAGGAGGCCATGCAGTTCGGCATCCTCGCCGGTTACGAGATGACCGGCGTGCGCGTCACCCTGATCGACGGTGGCTACCACGAGGTCGACTCCTCCGAGCTGGCGTTCAAGATCGCCGGTTCGCAGGCCTTCAAGGAGGCCGCGCGCAAGGCCAGCCCCGTGCTGCTCGAGCCGATGATGGCCGTCGAGGTCACCACGCCCGAGGACTACATGGGTGAGGTCATCGGCGACATCAACTCCCGCCGTGGTCAGATCCAGGCCATGGAGGAGCGGGCCGGTGCCCGCGTCGTGAAGGGCCTCGTGCCCCTCTCGGAGATGTTCGGCTACGTCGGAGACCTCCGCAGCAAGACGTCGGGTCGCGCAAGCTACTCGATGCAGTTCGACTCCTACGCCGAGGTTCCCCGGAACGTCGCCGAGGAGATCATCGCGAAGGCCAAGGGCGAGTAACGCACCGCGTCTACACGCCGTAGGCTTGACTCCGGTGCTCGAGGGGCATTCCGCCGCAATCGTGGTGGGAATGCCCCGAGGCCCGGGCTTTCCAGCAAAGATCACCTGGCGCCGATGAGTAAGGCGTACCAGAACCACTCTCAGGAGGACCCCAGTGGCGAAGGCGAAGTTCGAGCGGACTAAGCCGCACGTCAACATCGGCACCATCGGTCACATCGACCACGGTAAGACGACCCTCACGGCCGCCATTACCAAGGTGCTGCACGACGCGTACCCGGACCTGAACGAGGCCTCGGCCTTCGACCAGATCGACAAGGCTCCTGAGGAGCGCCAGCGCGGTATCACCATCTCCATCGCGCACGTCGAGTACCAGACCGAGACGCGTCACTACGCCCACGTCGACTGCCCCGGTCACGCGGACTACATCAAGAACATGATCACGGGTGCGGCGCAGATGGACGGCGCCATCCTCGTGGTCGCCGCCACCGACGGCCCGATGCCGCAGACCAAGGAGCACGTGCTCCTGGCCCGCCAGGTCGGCGTTCCGTACATCGTCGTCGCGCTGAACAAGGCCGACATGGTGGACGACGAGGAGATCCTGGAGCTCGTCGAGCTCGAGGTCCGTGAGCTCCTCTCCGAGTACGAGTTCCCGGGCGACGACCTGCCGGTCGTCAAGGTCTCGGCGCTCAAGGCCCTCGAGGGCGACAAGGAGTGGGGCAACTCCGTCCTCGAGCTCATGAAGGCCGTGGACGAGAACATCCCGCAGCCCGAGCGTGACGTCGACAAGCCGTTCCTGATGCCGATCGAGGACGTCTTCACGATCACCGGTCGTGGCACCGTCGTCACCGGTCGTATCGAGCGTGGTGTCCTCAAGGTCAACGAGACCGTTGACATCGTGGGCATCAAGCAGGAGAAGACCACCACCACGGTCACCGGCATCGAGATGTTCCGCAAGCTGCTCGACGAGGGCCAGGCCGGTGAGAACGTCGGTCTGCTCCTCCGTGGCATCAAGCGCGAGGACGTCGAGCGCGGCCAGGTCATCATCAAGCCGGGCTCGGTCACCCCGCACACCGAGTTCGAGGCGCAGGCCTACATCCTGTCCAAGGACGAGGGTGGCCGCCACACGCCGTTCTTCAACAACTACCGCCCGCAGTTCTACTTCCGTACGACGGACGTGACCGGCGTGGTGACCCTCCCCGAGGGCACCGAGATGGTCATGCCGGGTGACAACACCGAGATGAAGGTGGAGCTCATCCAGCCCGTCGCCATGGAGGAGGGCCTGAAGTTCGCCATCCGTGAGGGTGGTCGGACCGTGGGCGCCGGCCAGGTCACCAAGATCAACAAGTAAGTCTTCGGACTGGCTTGAGGGTCTACTGACCTGAGTGGCTCGAAGGGGCCCGTACGACTTCGGTCGTGCGGGCCCTTTTGCCGTTTCCGGGGGCGGTTCGGCGGACCGGCGAGCCGGCGGGTCTCACCTTGCCCTGGAACGGGCCGGTGAGCTGCGTTCGTGCGGCGGGTCAGAAGCCGAGGTACGTGATCTGGACGACGTAGATCCGTTCGCTGCGGACGACGACCCGATACGTGAACATGCCGCCGGGGACGATGATGGTGCCGCCGCCCGGTTCGGTGCCGTCGTAGGCGCGTCCGTGGATGTGCAGTGCTTCAGCTGCTCTGACCAGCTCTTCCGCCTTGCTTTCCACCTCAGCGAGGAAGCTGGTGGGAGCGGTTCGGGCCGCTTCCTCGGCCCCGAAGGCGTACTCCCATTTCCAGCTCACTCCCGGATGGCCTTCATGGCTTCGTCCAGGACGGCGCTCAGCTCGCGCAGGGCCTCCTGGGCGAGGGCGGGGTCCTCGTGTTCCAGGTTGTCCTTCGCGCGGGTGTACCGGGTGGACAGGTCGGGACGACGTGCGATCTCGATGTCCCGGGCCCAGGCCAGCACCCAACTCTGCACAGGGCTCAAGGACTGCCACTCGACCGCCTTCGCGAAGGCGTCGTCCTTGCTGGCCTGCATCTCTTCCAGGCGAGCCGGATCCACGGAAGCGAGAGCTGTCCGTAGGGCATCGGGAGTCTGCCGGGGGCGGGGGATCAGCTCGTGTCCGTGGTCGGCCTGCGTGCTCATCGTGTCCACCTCCGGGAAGTGCCCCACCCAGGCTATCCCGCCCCGACGGCAGAGGAGCGGGGAGACCTGGGCGGCAGTTGTTCCGTTCATGCGGTTTCCAGCAGCTTGGCACGGTCGGATCGGCAGTCGCGGCAGTGGCCGGGGTCCGGGCTGCGGAAGGCGCGGTCGCAGCCGTCGCAGGTCTGGAGGGGGTGCCGGGTGGGAGGCGGGGGCGCCTGCGGTGGGGCGAAGGGCGGTGGGGGTGGTAGTTGGGCTGCCAGGCGATGGGCCAGGAGGGCGGCCGGGCGGTGCAGGGGCTCCGGTGGGAGGTCCGTCGTCAGGGCGTGCCGTACGGCGGCCGGGGTGACGTCTCGTTCGAGCCAGGCCGCGACGCCCGGGGCGAGGTGGGCGGTGTCGCACGTGGACAGCAGGAGGCGGGAGTCGTTGCGGCGGAGCCGGCTGAGGAGGTCCGTGGCCTGCTGGATGAGGGCGGGGGCCGGGTATGCCGGGCGCGGTACCGCGGGCAGGGGTTTGCCACCGGGTTGCCTGGTCCGCTTCCTCGGGGTGGGGCGCGGGGTGTCCGTAACGCTGTGACCCGGCTGGTTGCAGGAGGTCGTGCGGGTGATGATCCGGCCGTCCGGGACGCGCTCGCGGGTGCGGCGCAGGTAGCCGTGTGTCTCCAGCTCGCGCAGGGCGGTGGCGATACGGGTCGTGCCCTCCGGGAAGCGGGCCGCGAGCGACTTGATGTCGATGCGGGCGCCGGGCGGGAGGGACTGGATGTGCACCGACAGTCCGATCGCGAGCAGCGACAGCTCCGGGTGCTGGGCCAGGTGGTTGCCGATCACCGTGAAGCGGGCGGTGTGGCGGGTGTTCTCGTGCACCAGGCCGGAGTGGGGGTGCCGCCGGTTCGGGTGCTTCTTTCCGGCAACCCGAGTGTGGGCGTGCGAGGGCACGTTAGGGTTCTGCGTATCCATCGGGAAGGCCTTTTCTTCCTCGGTGGTCAGGCCCTCGCACTGGGATTGCCGTCCCGGCGAGGGCCGTCGCATGTCTGCGGTTGTGGCGTGACGTGTTGCGCTGAGCGTAGGGCAGGCGAGGGCCTCCGAATCCAGCTGAGTTGGTGATGTTCACCCGCGAGGGTGAGGCAGCCCTGCGGCTGGGAGGAGGGGTGGGGTTTGGTCGGGTTCTTTCACCCTTGTGGTCCTTGGAGGAGGGCGCCTGTACCGCCGGAGCACGGACTTTCGGGTTCCGGCGCGAGATCGAGTTCGGCCCAGACGGTCTTGCGGGGCGGCAGCCCCCGGGTGACGCCCCAGCGATCGGCGAGTGCGTCGACCAGGAGGAGGCCCAGGCCGAGGCGGGCTGTCGGCAGGCGGTCTGCACGGGTGTCCGTCACCTCGATGCGGAGGGTGCCGGCGACGACGTAGAGGAGCAGGCGGAAGTCGCGGCCGGGGGTTCGACCGTGTGTCGCCGCGTTGACCGACAGCTCCGCGACGACCTGCCGCGCCGGGTCCAACGGCAGTCCCCAGGAGCGCAGTTGTTCGACGGCGAGGAGCCGGGCCAGCCGGGCGCCGCGCGGGGTGGCGGAGAGCTGGAGGCTGAAGTTGCGGACGGGGATGCCGAGTTCGGGGGAGTTCTGCTTCACGTCACTCAGCGTGGCCGTCCGCGCTTACCGTGAACAGTGACTCGGCGGGTGCGTACGGTGACTGTCCGGAGCTTGTCCGGCGTTGTCCGGGCTGTCGGGGCCGGGCGTACGGGTAGGGCGCTGGGCACGGTCGTACGACGGCGGAAGGGTGCGGGATGACGGCGGTCGAGGCGGACTCGGGGCGGCTCAAGGGCGAGGCGGACGAGCCGGGTTGGGAGGTCGATCCCGACGACGAGTGGGGTGTCGCGGTCATCGCGACCGTCGGGCGGCAGCTGAAGCTGCGGCGTGAGGCGGTGGGGATGCGGGCCGCCGAGTTCGGGACGGCGGTCGGCTACGGCGAGGACATGGTCTACAAGATCGAGGGCGGGAAGCGGATTCCTCGGCAGGACTATCTGGTCAGGGCCGATGAGGTGCTGGGGGCGGGTGGGCTGATTGCGGCTGCCTGGGAGGACGTGAAGAGGGTTCGGTATCCCAAGAAGGTGCGGGAGCTTGCCAAGTTGGAGGGGCAGGCGGTGGAGATTGGGGTGTACGAGTGCATCAGCATCAATGGGCTGTTGCAGACCCCCGACCATGCGCGATCCCTGTTCGAGTCCTGGCAGCCCGCGTACTCGCCGGACGAGGTGGAGCGCTTGGTGGCCGCGCGCGTGGCCCGGCAGTGTGTGTTCGAGCGGTCGCCCGCGCCATCGCTCAGCTTCGTCCAGGAGGAGGCGACGCTGCGACGCCCGGTTGGGGGCACAATGGTCTGGCGTCAGCAGCTTGAACGCCTGCTGGAGGTGGGGCGGTTGCGCAACGTCAAGCTCCAGGTGATGCCGACGAGCAGCGACGCCCACCCCGGTCTGAACGGGAGGATCGAGGTGCTGAAGTTCGGGGACGGCACTGCGGTGGGCCGGTCGGACGGTGCGTTCAACGGTCGACCGAGCACTGATCCCAAACAGGTCCGGATCCTTGAACTGCGGTATGGCACGATCCGGGCTCAGGCCCTTCCGCCACGGGAGTCGCTGGCCCTTATTGAGCAACTGCTGGGAGAGACATGATCCGCAACGCTGAACTGGCGTGGTTCAAGAGCAGCTACAGCAGTGGCCCCGACGGTGACTCCTGCGTCGAGATCGCGATAGGCCCCGAGACCGCCACCATCCACGTCCGGGACTCCAAGCACCACGAAGGCCCCCGGCTCGCGCTGGCGCCGGAGGCCTGGTCGGACTTCGTGGCCTCTGTTTAGCCGTCGTTCCGAAGGACGCTCACCGCGCGGTCGAACGCCGAGTCCCGGTTCTTCGCGAACTCCTCCTTCGTGAAAACCGGTTCGGTCAGGTGGGGCGGGATGCCCGTGCCGTCGTAGGTCCGGCCCGACCGGTTGAGGAACTCCTCGTTCGGGAGGATCGCCGCCATGCCGTTGGGGAGGCTGCGTTCCATGACGTCGGAGAAGACCCCCTGGGTCGGCTGCCCGATACGAACCGTGCCGCCCGGCCGGTCGATCAGGGCCTGCGTGAAGGTCTCACCCGCGCTGACGGTCGTGCCCGAGGTCAGTACGGCGACGGGCCCGGTATAGCGGGGCCCGGACGCCGGTACGACCCGGATGGGCTCGGGGCGGGTGTGCCGGCCCGGGTCGGTGGGGTGGTTCCGGGCGCGCTTGGCGTAGGCGACGTAGGGCGTGTCCGTGAGGCGTTCGGCGATGTGGATGCCGAGGGCGTCGGAGCCGCCGCCGTTGATGCGCAGGTCGATGATCAGGCCCTTGAGCCGCTGGGTGCGCTCGGTGGTGAGGATCGTGTCCAAGGCCTTGTCGAGTTCGGCGAGGTGGACGGGATAGGGGGCGCCGTCAGGGGCGTAACCGCCGAAGCCGGAGATGCGGAGGTAGCCCTGGCCGGCGGCGTGGCCGGACAGATCGGCGTAGGTGATGCGGCCGTTGGCGAAGTCCTGGCGGTATGGGGCGTTCTTGAGGTCGTGTTCGGTGATGAACTTCTTGACCTTGGTGTCCAGTTCCTCGCCGGGCGGTTGGGTGCCCGGGCGGACCTGGGCGAAGACCTGGTCCCCGTCCCGGACGGCGACATGCGCGTCGTAGAGGGGCCGCACCATGTCGCTGAAGATGCCGAAGAGTTCCTTGCGGGTGGTGTCCTGGTGCACCTTCGGCCGGTACCGGTCCCTCATGTCCTGCCAGTCGACGCCGCCCTTCGCGGCGAAGAAGGGGTAGTTCTCGGCGAAGGAGTGCCAGAAGACGTCGAAGGCGGTGCGGGGGTCCTTGGAGGTAGGGCGGGTGCAGTCGGCCGGCAGTTCGTGGATCCGCCGCAGCGAGCGGTGTCCGACCGAGGTGTCGTAGCCCAGGGTGGCGCGGTTCCCGCCGGGGCCGGGTCGGACGGTCAGTGTGGCGCCGTCGGCGGTCGCGTACGTGCCGGGGCCGCTCCGTCGGGCACTGTCACCCTTGAGGCAACTGACGGATGTCGTCTGGAACTCCTGGAGGGTGTCGCCGTCGAGGGAGAGGACGGTGCCGTAGCCGTCCGTGCGCCAGAGGCCGTCGGAGCCCGGCTTGCCGGAGATGGAGGCGGCCGTGGCGGGCGCCGTGGCGGCTGCGGCGAGGGCCAGGGTGAGGGCGGTGGCGGTGGCGGTGGTGGTGCGCACGGATAGGTTCCCCCTGTTGTGTGGTCGGTCCCCTTACGGTGCCTGGGGGAGCGGGGGGCGAGCCATCCGGTGGGCCGGAGGGCGGGGGTGGGGACAGCCCCCGGCCGGTTCGCCACTGCCGGGCCGTAACACTGGAGCATGACTTCAGATGCGGCGCCCGACGCACTCGACCTGGACGCGATCGACGAACTGTGCAGGTCCGCCACCCCAGGGCCGTGGCACGTCAGAAACCTTGACGATGACCACGCCATGAACCTGGTCGGGGTCAGCACGGTGCCGGACACGGGCCGGGCCGGGCGATGGCCCGACTTCGACCACCGGGAACTGATCGCGGCCACCCTCGTCCAGCAACCGCGCTACGTCGACTGCGCCGACGGACTCTGGGACCAGAACGCCGCGTTCATCGCCATGGCCAGGGAGGCGGTCCCACAGCTCGTGGCAGAGGTCAGGCGCCTGCGGTGGCTGGTGGAATTCGGGGCGTGCCCCACGGCCGGCACGACAGGCACGGAGTTCGTGATGCCCCTCGACGACGAGATGCTCGGGTACTTCCGGGAGATGGCGGACGTACTGGTGGAACGCGTCGGCATCTGCCGCGCGGAGGCGATCGCCAGGATCAACGCGGTGTACGGGACGCGGGAGTCGGTTGCCTTCGGTGTGGACCTGATGGGCCACGAGCTCCCGGAGTACTGGGCCTACGGGATCTACTACGGCCGAGACCACCGGGGCCGTCTTCCCGTCGGAGACCCGACCGCCGACGCGGACATCGACTTCGCCACCCATCCCGTCCGCCCGGCACCTCCGAAGGACTCACCGTTCTGGACGCTGGAGGAGTAATGGCACGATGTGCGCACACGTGATCGAGCGAACGGGGAGACCGGCGTCATGGCCCGCTACATGGAGACACTGACCGTCGAGCGGGGCGGTTTCCGGATCAAGGTGCCGGAGTCCTGGTGGGAGTTCGACGTACGGCCGGAGTCGCGGGACGACTCGATCCGGCGCATGGTGAACGAACGGGTGCAGCAGCGCCCGGAGTTGGAGCAGCACCGGGACGCCTACGTCGACTTCCTCCGGAAGGCCGCCACGGACGCCTGGAAGTCGGGCGCGATGTACTGCGGCTGCATGGCGGAGAGCTTCGGCGGGGACACGCCGATCACGGGTTCGGTGACCGTCTCGCTCGTCGGCGGCCGCAACGAGCGGGGTGAGCCGCTGTCGAACGACCCTTCCGTCATCGCGAGCCAGCTCGCGGTCAAGGAGGCGAAGCGTGAGGGCGACTCTTGGCGGAAGGTCACGACGGTAGACATCCCGGGTGTCGGCCCGGCCGCGCGCACGCAGGGCATCGAGGACATCGCCGTACCGGGCGACGCGCTCAACCGCACGATCCGCGCCGTGCTGATGCAGACGTACATCCCGGTCCCGGGCCAGGAGGGCAAGGTCGCCCTGGTCGCCGGAAGCAGCCAGGTCCTCGACCTCGCGGACTCCTTCTTCGACATCTTCGACGCGATCACGTCGACGTTCCGGTTCACGGGCTGATGTCCCCGGGGTGGGACTGGGAGCGCGGCGAGAGCCTGCTGGCGCTCGACAGCCCGGAGGAGTGGGACGCGGCATTCGAGCGTGGCGAGGCCGGTCTCGGGACGGCAGTGATCGGTTTGGCGTTTCACTGTCCGCTGGCGGACGTGTCCCCGAGGATCGTCAAGGCGATGCAGCTGCCGGACGCCGGTCAGCGAGGGTTCGCGTTCACCGCGGCGGGTCACGCCGCCCGGCTCAACGGGGAGTTGACCCCGGAGTTGTACGACGCTCTGCGCGCCGAAGGCCCCGGTGGTTTCGCCGTGAACGCCATCGCGGACACACTCACCTTCGTGCCGTTCCGGAAGCTTCCGCCATGGTTCAAGTGGCGGTGGGCGTATGAGGCGGTCCGGAACAAGCTGGACGCCTGGTGGTTGCAGTCCGTGTATGCCCTCGAGGATGTCTGGCGGGCCGTGCGCGGACGCGGCGCTTGATGCCGGTCTTGGTGGTTCACGATCCGAGCCCTGCCTTTCCGCCGAACAGTTGTGCCTTGTAAGTTCACGTGTGCATACGGTTGTTGCTGCAGTGGTGCGCGTGACGGGGGTTGCGGTATGGCGGGGCACAGGCCTTCGGACTGGCATGTCCTGGACTTGGACAAGGATCCGACGCCTGGTGATCCGCAGCGGGTGCGCACACTCACGAAGCACCTGCACGACTTCGCCGACGATGTCTCCGACGCGCTGCGTCTGGTCAAGGGCATGGCGGGTGAGGGCACGCTCCTGGAGTGGGCGGGCAAGTCGGCGGATGTCTTCAAGGAGGACATCGCGGATGTGCCGAAGAACCTCAAGAAGCTGAAGAAGTCCTATGAGATGTGCGGTGACGCGCTGTCGGACTTCTGGCCGAAGCTGGAGCGGGCGCAGTCGCTGGCGGACAAGGCCCTGCGCAAGGGCCGTGAGGCCCGCGACACCCTCTCCTCGGCCCAGTCCCGCCTCACCTCGGCCGACTCGTGGGTGACGCGGGCGGGCAAGGAGGCGGACAAGTACAAGGACGACCCGAACGGCAGCAAGTCCGACGCCGACAAGCCTGATGAGGCGAAGGTGCGGGCCGCGACGCGGGATGTCCAGCACGCCAAGTCGGCCCAGTCCAAGGCCCAGTCGGACGTCTCGGATGCGCAGGACGCGCTGGCCGCGGCCAAGAAGATGGCGGCGGACGCGCGCAAGATGCGTGACGACGCGGCGCGTGAGGCGAAGTCGAAGATCGACGAGGCCTCCGACGCGGGCATTCAGAACCGGTCGTGGTGGGAGGAGGTAGGCGACTGGTTCACCGACAACTGGGACACCATCGTCGCGGTCTGCAGGTCGTCGTCACGGTCGTCGGGATCGTCGCGATGATCATCGGCGGTCCGATCCTGGGCGCGATCGTGCTGATCGCGGCCGCCGTCGTACTCGCCGACACGCTCTACAAATACTCCAAGGGGCAGGCGTCCCTATGGGACGTGGGGTTCGCGGCGCTGGACTGCATCCCGGGCATGAAGGGGCTGACCACCCTCGGCGGGCTGGCCAAGGGAATGAAGGCCCTGGGTAAGGGCGGACTCAAGGCCATGGCAAAGGGGCTTGGGAAGAAGGGGCTCCGAAGAGAAGCCGACGACGCCGTAGCCAGCGCCAAGCCCGGTAAGGGGCGGTGCCTGAACGGCGACCCGATCGACATGGTTTCCGGCGAGATGTACATGGCCGAGACCGATGTCGAGCTGTCCGGGCTGCTGCCCTTGATCCTGCGGCGTACCCACTTGTCGTCCTACCGAGCCGGGCGTTCCTTCGGCCTGTCCTGGGCTTCGACCTTGGACGAACGTCTTGAGCTGGACGACCAAGGCGTCGTCCATGCCACTGAGGACGGAATGATCCTCCTCTATCCGGTGCCCGTGCCCGGCGCTTCGGTGATGCCGCAGGAAGGACCGCGCCGGCCGATGCACTGGGACGGCGGTCCCGGGGCGCCGGTCAGCATCACGGACCCGCTCACAGCAGTCACCCGTCACTTCGCTGCCCCGCAGCGGCCGGCTGCGAACGAGGAGGCGTTCTCCCTCTTCCTCGTCGCCCTGACCGACCGCAACGGCTATCGGATCGACATCGACCGCAGCGCCGACGGCACGCCGGTCGCCGTGCGGGACTCCGGAGGCCGACACGTTTACGTGGACACGGAGAGCGGGCGAGTCACCGCGCTGAGGTTGCGCGATCCGGAGGCCGGCTCCGAGGGCACGTTGCTCAGGCGCTTCGACTACAGCCCCGAAGGCGATCTCACCGAGATCCGTGACTCAAGCGGTCTTCCGCTGAAGCTCACGTACGACGACCACTCCCGCATCACCTCCTGGATCGATCGCAATGGCTACTGGTACCGCTTCACTTACGACGACCAGGACCGCTGCGTAGCCGGTGAGGGCACCGACGGCCTCCTGCGGTGCACCATTGCCTACGACACCGACAACCGTGAGACCCGCTACACCGACGCGTCGGGCAACACGACGACGTACCGCTGGAACGAGCTGTACCAGCTCGTCGCCGTGACCGATCCTCTGGGGCACACCACCCGTTCCGAGTGGGACCGGCACGACCGGCTGCTCACACGGACGGACGCCGGTGGCCGTACAACCCGCTACATGTACGACGAAACGGGTGCCCCAACCGCCGTCATCCGGCCCGACGGCAGCCGGGAGACGGCCGAGAACAATGCGTGGGGCCAGCCCGTCACCGTGGTCCAGGCCGATGGTCACGCCTGGCACCTGGAGTACGACGAGCACGGCAATCTGATCGCCGAGACGGACCCCGCGGGAGCCCGAATCAGCTACCGGTACCGGGCCGACGGCGCACTCACCGAAATCACTGACGCGCTCGGTCGTACAGCTGTGCTGGAGCCGGACGCGGCGGGGCTGCCTCTTACGGCCACGGATGCCGAGGGCGGCATCACACGGTACAGCCGTGATGCGTTCGGAAGGGTGGTCGCGCAGGTAGGCCCCGACGGGTCCGTCACACGGATGAGCTGGAGCCCGGAAGGCCGTCAGCTCGGACTCGACCTGCCTGACGGCAGCACGGAACGACGCCGGTACGACGCTGAGGGCAACCTCGTCGAGCACGCCGACGCACAGGGCCGGGTGACTCGCTTCGAGTACGGCGGCTTCGACCTGCCCGTCGTGCAGGCATGTTCTCGAAGAACTAGGCGTTCGGACGGTGTTGTAAGTGAGCGACGACTACACGCGGGACTGGTCCCCGCAGACCGCAGACGTACTACGCCGCGCGGGCTGGCGCCCCGGGCGGTCGGTGCCGACCGTCACCTGGGAGTCGGTTCTGAACGAGCGCGGGGCCTTTGTGGCCCACGATGCGGCACGCCGGTTTCTCTCGGAATTCGGTGGGCTGGTGACCTACGGCTGGCCGGCCGATTCGATCACCACATCGTCCGCCATCCGGTTCGATCCCCTCCGCGCCCAGTGGCAGGACGAGCGGTTCGCGAAGGCGAGCCGGGAAGCGGGGGCGTCCCTCTACCCCGTGGGCACGGCCGATGAAGGCGCCAGCTTCGTCGGCATCACCGAGGACGGGGCGCTCCACCTTGTAAGGGACCGCGTGGAACTGCTTGCCTCGACCACCGACCAGGCGCTGGATCGCCTGGTCGGTGTGCAGGGCGCTCAGTCCTCACTCTGGGTGCCCGGTGCTCCCGCGCCCGAGCACCCCTTCTGGAAGCGGCTGAATACCGTGGAGACCGTCCCGGACACCGGGACGCGATGGCCCGAGGAGACGGACCGGGTGCTGCGGGCAGGCGGCTGGTTCCCGGGCCGGTCGGTCCCTACGGACACCTGGGAGGGCATCCTTCTGCAGACCGGCGAGTTCGAGATGCACGATGCGGCACGACGGTTCCTGTCGGAGTTCGGTGCCGTCGGGGCGCCCTACCGTGAGCCATGGGACTCGATGCCGTGGATGGAGTTCTCGCTGGACCCGCTGCTGGCGCTCTGGGACGCGGAGATCATCGATGACCTTGCCGAGCAGGCGGGCGTCGACCTGTACCCCATCGGCATGCGCGACCGCGGGAACCAGTACCTGGCCATGGCGGAGGACGGCTCGGTCCATGCCGGCATGGACAGCGTCTGGCTGCTGGCTCCCACATCCGACGAGGCACTGCAGAGGCTCACCAGCAGGATCCGGCCGACCGCCGCCTGACAGCCTGTGATCCACGCCTGAGGGCGCCCGGGGGTGCACGGCAGGCTCTTGGTGGTCGATCTCGTGGAGCTGAAGCCCGCCTTTCCCTCGTACGGCATGGCGGACCATGCCGCCCCGGGGAAGACCCCGTGGACCGCCGGTACGTACACAGCGCAGGCGGTCCCGTCGAGACGATCGACGCCGAAGACGGCAGGAAGCTCTACGAGCTGGACGCCAAGGGCCGGGCCACCGGTGTCCGTGCGGAGTCGTCGACCCAGAGCTATGCGTACGACTCCGGTGGACGGCTGGTCTCCTCCCGCCAGGAGCAGGGGGAGAGTTCCGAGGATGAAACGGTATGAGCGGAATGAGTAAATGGTTGACGTAAGCGCGGAACTGGGTCAGCTGTCCGAACTCGACGAACTCACCGGCCCGGCTGTGGCCGCCGTTCTCGACGCATCTGGCTGGGAAGGCGAGCGCAGGAACCGGGCGAAGGAATGGGCCACCACGTGGCGCCGCGATGACGCGCACGCCTGGATCCAGGGCGACGGCCCGGTGGAGGTCGAGTTCACGCTCTGGTATCGGGAGGTCGAGGACGAGCGGCCGGACCCGGACACCTACATCGACGAGCTGTACGACCTCGCTTCCGCCGAACTCCCTCGCGTTGTCGCCCAGTTGGAATCCGGAGTGCTCGGGGCGCGCATCGAGGCCGTCGACGAGGACCTGACGGACGGGGCGGACTACATCGATCACACCGCGTGGCGGATCGCGGACAAGGTCCTCCTGGCCGGCGTCAAGCATGACGACACCGACGCACCCGTTCAGCTGGTGGTGGTGATGCGGGGGTACGGCACGGGTGAACAGGACGACGCGGGGGAGTGGCTCTGACGCGCAGCCTGGCGTGCGGCGACGCCAGGGTCCCCGCAGCCCGAGCCGAGCATATGGCGCGTGCGGTCTTCGCCGCCCTCGGCGGCATCGTGGAGATCGGCACCGTCCGCTCCACCGGAACCTGGCTGCTCCCCGACGTCTCGGTCGAGGCGTTCCTCGAACCCCGGCAGCAGGACCTGGGCCGCCTCATGGAGGGTGTGCGCGTGGTCGGGCGGTTCTCCGGCGAGGTCATGGCCATCGCCGACGAGCTCGGGTACTTGGCGGACCACGAGGTGCCCGCGGCTTCCCTGCTGCTCTGGTCCGAGGGGATCGCCGGCGTTCCCGAGGCCCCGGAGCGGCTGGAGGAGCCCGCGCTGGTGCGGCGCATGTGCCGTATCGGTGCCGATCTTCAGCTGACCCGGCTGCTTCAGGCCCTCGTCACCGCCGCACTCGCTGCCGGCACCGAGTCGGGGGAGGGAGTCGCCGGGATCGCGGAGATCCTCCGTGTCGCGTGCGACCTCGTCGATCCGGGCCGGGCCGGGATCACCCCCGCCGACGTCCACCGCATCTGGCGCGTCGCCCACCTCCCCGCCATCCTCCGAACGGCGTCCGACGCACCCGACTGGGGGAAGGCCGGCTATCGGGCCTACGACGCAGAGCTGGAGCGGCTTCTTCAGGGGGAGGAGCCCGGGGCCGTCCGGGCTTGTGTTTGACCCACGTCACCCCCGGGGTATTCTCCTCGGCTCGATTGGCGTCGGCCCTGCCCCATATGGCAGACTGTCCGAGTTGCTCGGTCGAGTGTTGATGCTGCGCGCCTCCCGCCGGGGGGACCGGAAGCGAGTCCCACAGTACTCGTCGCCCTAACTGCCTCTCGGCAGCGCTGGGGCGGACGTACGGGAATCTTCCGGGAAGTGTCAGCGCGGCACCGACCAGGCACCCGGTGGGCCTTCGCCCCCGGCCTGCGGTTCCGGAAGGGCCGTGCGCATTCCCAGCAGGGATGTTCGAACAAGGGACATCTGTGTCAGCGGGAGAGCGACACGCCCGACCGCGTGGGTCGGAGGAACGAAGGCAGCAGAAGGAATCCACCGGGTTCCAGAGCGTTAGAAGAGACAGGACTACTGAGTAGCCATGGCGGGACAGAAGATCCGCATCCGGCTCAAGGCCTACGACCACGAGGTCATCGACTCTTCGGCGAAGAAGATCGTCGAGACGGTGACGCGCACTGGTGCGTCGGTCGCGGGCCCGGTGCCGCTGCCCACTGAGAAGAACGTGTACTGCGTCATCAAGTCGCCGCACAAGTACAAGGACTCGCGCGAGCACTTCGAGATGCGCACGCACAAGCGCCTGATCGACATCCTCGACCCGACCCCCAAGACCGTTGACTCTCTGATGCGACTCGACCTCCCGGCCGGTGTCGACATCGAGATCAAGCTCTGAAGGCCGGTGATCTGAGAATGGCTAAGCAGATCAAGGGCATCCTGGGCGAGAAGCTCGGCATGACGCAGGTGTGGGACGCGAACAACCGTGTTGTTCCGGTCACCGTCGTCAAGGCCGGCCCCAATGTCGTCACCCAGGTCCGTACGAACGACGTCGACGGCTACGAGTCCGTCCAGATCGCGTTCGGCGAGATCGACCCGCGCAAGGTGAACAAGCCCCTCAAGGGCCACTTCGCCAAGGCCGACGTCACTCCCCGCCGCCACCTCGTCGAGATCCGTACCGCTGACGCCAGCGAGTACACCCTCGGCCAGGAGATCACCGCTGAGGTGTTCGAGGCCGGCCTCAAGGTCGACGTGACCGGCAAGAGCAAGGGCAAGGGCTTCGCCGGTGTCATGAAGCGTCACAACTTCAAGGGCCTCGGCGCCGGACACGGCACCCAGCGCAAGCACCGCTCGCCCGGTTCCATCGGTGGCTGCGCCACCCCGGGCCGCGTGTTCAAGGGCCTCCGCATGGCGGGTCGCATGGGCAACGAGCGTGTCACCACCCAGAACCTGACCGTCCACGCCGTTGACGCGGAGAAGGGTCTGCTGCTCATCAAGGGCGCGGTTCCCGGTCCGAACGGCGGCCTCGTCCTGGTCCGCACCGCGGCCAAGGGGGCCTGAGGTACCGATGAGCACTGTTGACATCCTTTCGCCTGCCGGCGAGAAGACCGGTAGCGTCGAGCTCCCCGCGGAGATCTTCGGCGTGGAGAAGATCAGCATTCCGCTGATCCACCAGGTCGTCGTCGCGCAGAACGCCGCTGCCCGTCAGGGCACGCACAAGACCAAGCGTCGCGGTGAAGTCCGTGGTGGCGGCAAGAAGCCGTACCGCCAGAAGGGCACCGGCCGCGCCCGCCAGGGTTCGACCCGTGCGCCGCAGTTCGCCGGCGGTGGCGTCGTCCACGGCCCGCAGCCGCGTGACTACTCGCAGCGGACCCCGAAGAAGATGAAGGCCGCGGCCCTGCGCCACGCCCTCACCGACCGGGCCCGCCACAACCGCATCCACGTCGTCTCCGGCGTGGTCGAGGGCGAGACCCCCTCCACGAAGGCCGCCAAGACGCTGTTCGGCAAGATCTCGGAGCGCAAGAACCTGCTCCTGGTCATCGACCGCGCCGACGAGGCCGCGTGGCTGTCCGCCCGCAACCTGCCCCAGATCCACATCCTGGAGCCGGGCCAGCTGAACACGTACGACGTTCTCGTCTCGGACGACGTGGTCTTCACCAAGGCCGCCTTCGAGTCCTTCGTGTCCGGCCCGAAGGCCAATGACACCGAAGGGAGCGAGGTCTGATGGCTATCCGTCACCCCGCTATCGCCTCCAAGGCGGCGAAGAAGGCCAAGGCCGCGCGCGTCGCCAAGGCGCGCCGCCACGCCGCCGAGGGCAAGAACACCGTCGAGACCCCGCTGAGCAAGTCCTTCACGGACCCCCGTGACGTGCTGCTCAAGCCGGTCGTCTCCGAGAAGAGCTACGCGCTTCTCGACGAGGGCAAGTACACGTTCGTCGTGGACCCGAGCGCCAACAAGACCCAGATCAAGCAGGCCGTCCAGGCGGTCTTCTCGGTCAAGGTCACCGGGGTCAACACGATCAACCGCCAGGGCAAGCGCAAGCGGACCCGCACCGGCTTCGGCCAGCGCGCGTCCACCAAGCGCGCGATCGTGACCCTCGCTGAGGGCGACCGTATCGACATCTTCGGCGGTCCGACCGCCTAAGGGCGGTCCGGATCGTCCGATATCGGACGAGGACTGAGAAATGGGAATCCGCAAGTACAAGCCGACTACGCCGGGCCGTCGCGGCTCCAGCGTCGCCGACTTCGTCGAGGTCACGCGGTCCACGCCGGAGAAGTCGTTGGTCCGCCCCCTGCACAGCAAGGGTGGCCGTAACAACTCCGGTCGTGTGACCGTCCGCCACCAGGGCGGTGGCCACAAGCGCGCCTACCGCGTGATCGACTTCCGTCGTCACGACAAGGACGGCGTGCCGGCGAAGGTCGCGCACATCGAGTACGACCCCAACCGCACCGCGCGCATCGCGCTGCTGCACTACGCCGACGGCGAGAAGCGCTACATCCTCGCCCCGCGCAACCTGCAGCAGGGTGACCGCGTCGAGAACGGTCCCGGGGCCGACATCAAGCCGGGCAACAACCTTGCCCTGCGCAACATCCCGGTCGGTACCACGCTGCACGCCATCGAGCTGCGTCCGGGCGGCGGCGCGAAGTTCGCCCGCTCCGCCGGCGCCTCGGTGCAGCTGCTCGCGAAGGAGGGCTCGATGGCCCACCTCCGCATGCCGTCCGGTGAGATCCGCCTGGTCGACCAGCGCTGCCGCGCCACGGTCGGCGAGGTGGGCAACGCCGAGCAGAGCAACATCAACTGGGGTAAGGCGGGCCGTAAGCGCTGGCTGGGCGTTCGCCCGACCGTGCGTGGTGTGGTCATGAACCCGGTGGACCACCCGCACGGTGGTGGCGAAGGCCGTACCTCGGGTGGTCGTCACCCGGTGTCCCCCTGGGGCAAGAAGGAAGGCCGTACTCGTTCGCCCAAGAAGGCGTCGAACAAGTACATCGTCCGCCGCCGCAAGACGAACAAGAAGCGCTAAGGACGGGTTGAGATGCCTCGTAGCTTGAAGAAGGGGCCCTTCGTCGACGACCACCTGATCAAGAAGGTGGACGCCCAGAACGAAGCCGGCACCAAGAACGTCATCAAGACCTGGTCCCGTCGCTCCATGATCGTGCCGGCCATGCTCGGCCACACGCTCGCGGTGCACAACGGCAAGACCCACATTCCGGTGTTCGTCACCGAGTCGATGGTCGGCCACAAGCTCGGCGAGTTCTCGCCGACGCGCACCTTCCGGGGTCACGTCAAGGACGACCGGAAGTCGAAGCGCCGCTAAGCGCGGGGTGGAATGACCATGACAGACACTGGAAGGACAACCATGGAAGCCAGGGCCCAGGCGCGGTACATCCGCGTCACGCCCATGAAGGCCCGCCGCGTGGTGGACCTCATCCGTGGCATGAACGCCACGGAGGCTCAGGCGGTCCTGCGTTTCGCCCCGCAGGCCGCGAGCCAGCCGGTCGGCAAGGTGCTTGACAGCGCCATCGCCAACGCCGCGCACAACTACGACCACACCGATGTCGACAGCCTCTTCGTCTCCGAGGCCTACGTCGACGAGGGCCCGACCCTGAAGCGGTTCCGGCCGCGCGCCCAGGGCCGTGCCTACCGGATCCGCAAGCGGACCAGCCACATCACCGTGGTCGTCAGCAGCAAGGAAGGAACCCGGTAATGGGCCAGAAGGTAAACCCGCACGGGTTCCGGCTCGGTGTCACGACCGACTTCAAGTCGCGTTGGTACGCCGACAAGCTGTACAAGGACTACGTCAAGGAAGACGTCGCCATCCGTCGGATGATGACGTCCGGCATGGAGCGCGCCGGCATCTCCAAGGTCGAGATCGAGCGCACCCGTGACCGCGTGCGTGTGGACATCCACACCGCTCGTCCGGGCATCGTCATCGGCCGCCGCGGCGCCGAGGCCGACCGCATCCGCGGTGACCTCGAGAAGCTCACGGGCAAGCAGGTCCAGCTGAACATCCTCGAGGTCAAGAGCCCCGAGACCGACGCTCAGCTGGTTGCCCAGGCCGTCGCCGAGCAGCTCTCCTCCCGCGTCTCCTTCCGTCGCGCCATGCGTAAGAGCATGCAGGGCACGATGAAGGCCGGCGCCAAGGGCATCAAGATCCAGTGCGGTGGCCGCCTCGGTGGCGCCGAGATGTCCCGCTCGGAGTTCTACCGCGAGGGCCGCGTGCCCCTGCACACGCTCCGCGCGAACGTGGACTACGGCTTCTTCGAGGCCAAGACGACCTTCGGCCGCATCGGCGTGAAGGTCTGGATCTACAAGGGCGACGTCAAGAACATCGCCGAGGTCCGCGCCGAGAACGCTGCGGCCCGTGCGGGTAACCGCCCGGCCCGTGGTGGCGCCGACCGCCCGGCCCGTGGTGGCCGCGGTGGCGAGCGTGGCGGGCGCGGTCGTAAGCCGCAGCAGGCTGCCGGCGCCGAGGCCCCCAAGGCTGAGGCTCCCGCCGCCGCTCCGGCTGAGAGCACCGGAACGGAGGCCTGACCGTCATGCTGATCCCCCGTAGGGTCAAGCACCGCAAGCAGCACCACCCCAAGCGCAACGGCATGTCCAAGGGTGGCACGCAGGTTGCGTTCGGCGAGTACGGCATCCAGGCGCTGACCCCGGCCTACGTGACGAACCGCCAGATCGAGGCGGCTCGTATCGCAATGACCCGCCACATCAAGCGTGGCGGCAAGGTCTGGATCAACATCTACCCGGACCGCCCCCTCACCAAGAAGCCCGCCGAGACCCGCATGGGTTCCGGTAAGGGTTCTCCTGAGTGGTGGATCGCCAACGTCAAGCCCGGACGTGTGATGTTCGAGCTGTCGTACCCCAACGAGAAGATCGCGCGCGAGGCCCTGACCCGTGCGGCTCACAAGCTGCCGATGAAGTGCAAGATCGTCAAGCGCGAGGCAGGTGAAGCGTGATGTCGGCCGGTACCAAGGCGTCTGAGCTGCGCGAGCTGGGCAACGAGGAGCTTCTCGCGAAGCTTCGCGAGGCCAAGGAAGAGCTGTTCAACCTCCGCTTCCAGGCGGCGACGGGTCAGCTCGAGAACCACGGTCGGCTCAAGGCCGTCCGCAAGGACATCGCGCGGATCTACACCCTGATGCGTGAGCGCGAGCTGGGCATCGAGACGGTGGAGAGCGCCTGATGAGCGAGAGCAACGTGACTGAAGAGACCAAGACGGGCCGCGGTTTCCGCAAGACCCGCGAGGGCCTGGTCGTCAGCGACAAGATGGACAAGACCGTCGTCGTCGCCGTCGAGGACCGCGTCAAGCACGCGCTGTACGGCAAGGTCATCCGTCGTACGAGCAAGCTCAAGGCCCACGACGAGCAGAACGCCGCGGGTGTCGGCGACCGTGTCCTCCTCATGGAGACCCGGCCGCTGTCCGCGACCAAGCGCTGGCGCGTCGTCGAGATCCTCGAGAAGGCCAAGTAATCCCGCCTAGGGGGACCCCCTAGGCATCGTTCCGCCAGGCTCGGGGCGGGTGCGCAGCTGCGCAGCCGCCCCGGGAACCGGCAGACAATCAGGAGATAGACGTGATCCAGCAGGAGTCGCGACTGCGTGTCGCCGACAACACTGGTGCGAAGGAGATCCTTTGCATCCGTGTGCTCGGCGGCTCCGGTCGCCGCTACGCGGGTATCGGTGACGTCATCGTCGCCACCGTCAAGGACGCGATCCCCGGCGGCAACGTGAAGAAGGGTGACGTCATCAAGGCGGTCATCGTTCGCACCGTCAAGGAGCGCCGCCGTCCGGACGGCTCGTACATCCGCTTCGACGAGAACGCCGCCGTCATTCTCAAGAACGACGGCGACCCTCGTGGCACCCGTATCTTCGGCCCGGTCGGCCGGGAGCTGCGCGAGAAGAAGTTCATGAAGATCATCTCCCTCGCGCCGGAGGTGCTGTGAGCATGAAGATCAAGAAGGGCGACCTGGTTCAGGTCATCACCGGTAAGGACAAGGGCAAGCAGGGCAAGGTCATCGCGGCCTTCCCCCGCGAGGACCGCGTCCTGGTCGAGGGTGTCAACCGGGTCAAGAAGCACACCAAGGCCGGTCCGACGGCTCGCGGTTCGCAGGCCGGCGGCATCGTCACCACCGAGGCGCCGATCCACGTCTCCAACGTCCAGCTGGTCGTGGAGAAGGACGGCAACAAGGTCGTGACCCGCGTCGGTTACCGCTTCGACGACGAAGGCAACAAGATCCGCGTTGCCAAGCGGACGGGTGAGGACATCTGATGACGACCACCACCAGCCCGCGTCTGAAGCAGAAGTACCGTGAGGAGATCACGGGCAAGCTGCGTGACGAGTTCAAGTACGAGAACGTCATGCAGATCCCCGGTCTCGTCAAGATCGTGGTCAACATGGGTGTGGGCGACGCCGCCCGCGACTCCAAGCTGATCGAGGGCGCCATCCGCGACCTCACCACGATCACCGGTCAGAAGCCGGCCGTCACCAAGGCCCGCAAGTCCATCGCGCAGTTCAAGCTGCGTGAGGGCCAGCCGATCGGTGCCCACGTCACGCTCCGTGGCGACCGCATGTGGGAGTTCCTGGACCGCACCCTGTCGCTCGCGCTGCCGCGCATCCGCGACTTCCGCGGCCTGTCCCCCAAGCAGTTCGACGGCCGTGGCAACTACACCTTCGGTCTCACGGAGCAGGTCATGTTCCACGAGATCGACCAGGACAAGATCGACCGCACCCGGGGTATGGACATCACCGTGGTGACCACGGCGACCAACGACGCTGAGGGCCGCGCGCTCCTTCGTCACCTCGGCTTCCCCTTCAAGGAGGCGTGAGCGAGATGGCGAAGAAGGCTCTGATCGCTAAGGCTGCTCGCAAGCCCAAGTTCGGTGTGCGTGGCTACACCCGCTGCCAGCGCTGCGGCCGCCCGCACTCCGTGTACCGCAAGTTCGGCCTCTGCCGCGTGTGCCTTCGTGAGATGGCTCACCGTGGCGAGCTGCCGGGCGTGACCAAGAGCTCCTGGTAATCCCCCAAATAGGGGATTCGCAGGGCTCTCGGTAAGCATCTGGGGCGGCAGGACGCCCAGCCCACATGCCTTAGGCTTGTGGGGTTGGGCGTCTGCCGCCGCCCTTACGACTTACTACGCCGTAGGTCCACCGCGCCGCACCCGTCCCGTCTCGGATCGGGGAGAGGGATGGCGCACCAGGAAACCCCGGCGAGAGAGGCCACAGGCCAATTCATGACCATGACTGATCCGATCGCAGACATGCTGACGCGTCTGCGGAACGCGAACTCGGCGTACCACGACTCCGTGACGATGCCGGCGTCCAAGATCAAGTCGCACATCGCGGAGATCCTCCAGCAGGAGGGCTTCATCACGGGCTGGAAGGTCGAGGACGCCGAGGTCGGCAAGAACCTCGTCCTGGAGCTGAAGTTCGGCCCCAACCGTGAGCGCTCCATCGCGGGCATCAAGCGGATCTCCAAGCCCGGTCTCCGGGTGTACGCGAAGTCCACCAACCTGCCGAAGGTTCTGGGCGGCCTGGGCGTGGCCATCATCTCCACGTCGCACGGGCTCCTGACCGACAAGCAGGCGCAGAAGAAGGGCGTGGGTGGGGAAGTCCTCGCCTACGTCTGGTAATTCGGGAACGGAGGAGAGACAGCAATGTCGCGTATCGGCAAGCTCCCCATCCCGGTTCCCGCCGGCGTGGACGTCACCATCGACGGCCGTACGGTCGCGGTCAAGGGCCCCAAGGGCGAACTGACCCACACCGTCATCGCGCCGATCGACATCGCTAAGGCCGAGGACGGCACCCTTCAGGTGCTGCGGCCCAACGACGAGCGGCAGAGCAAGGCCCTGCACGGCCTGTCCCGCACGCTGGTGGCGAACATGATCACCGGTGTGACCACGGGATACGTCAAGAAGCTCGAAATCAGCGGTGTCGGTTACCGTGTCGTGGCCAAGGGCTCCAACCTGGAGTTCTCCCTGGGCTACAGCCACCCGATCCTGGTCGAGGCCCCCGAGGGCATCACCTTCAAGGTGGAGTCCCCGACCCGTTTCTCGGTCGAGGGCATCGACAAGCAGAAGGTCGGCGAGGTTGCGGCCAACATCCGCAAGCTGCGCAAGCCCGACCCGTACAAGGCCAAGGGTGTCAAGTACGAGGGCGAAGTCATCCGCCGCAAGGTCGGAAAGGCGGGTAAGTAAGCCATGGCATACGGACAGAAGATCCTTAAGGGCGACGCCTACAAGCGCGCCGCGATCAAGCGCCGCCACATCCGGATCCGTAAGCACATCAACGGTACGGCGGAGCGTCCGCGTCTGGTCGTTACCCGCTCGAACCGCCACATCGTGGCCCAGGTGATCGACGACATCAAGGGTCACACCCTGGCGTCGGCGTCCACCCTGGACACCTCGATCCGCGGTGGCGAGGGCGACAAGTCCGCGCAGGCCAAGCAGGTCGGCGCCCTGGTCGCCGAGCGCGCCAAGGCCGCCGGTGTCGAGGCCGTCGTGTTCGACCGTGGTGGTAACCAGTACGCGGGGCGCATCGCCGCCCTGGCGGACGCCGCCCGCGAGGCCGGACTCAAGTTCTGAGTCGGTTCCGTAGCTAGCGGAAACAGAGAGAGGTAATTCCAATGGCTGGACCCCAGCGCCGCGGTGGCGGTGCCGGTGGCGGCGAGCGGCGGGACCGGAAGGGCCGTGACGGCGGCGCCAATGCCGCCGAGAAGACCGCGTACGTTGAGCGCGTTGTCGCGATCAACCGCGTCGCCAAGGTTGTGAAGGGTGGTCGTCGCTTCAGCTTCACCGCGCTGGTCGTGGTGGGCGACGGTGACGGCACCGTGGGTGTCGGATACGGCAAGGCCAAGGAGGTGCCGGCCGCCATCGCCAAGGGCGTTGAGGAGGCCAAGAAGCACTTCTTCAAGGTCCCCCGCATCCAGGGCACCATCCCGCACCCGATCACGGGTGAGAAGGCTGCCGGCGTCGTTCTCCTCAAGCCGGCTTCGCCGGGTACCGGTGTTATCGCCGGTGGTCCCGTGCGTGCCGTCCTGGAGTGCGCCGGTATCCACGACGTGCTGTCGAAGTCGCTCGGCTCGTCGAACGCGATCAACATCGTGCACGCGACCGTGGAGGCCCTGAAGGGCCTGCAGCGTCCCGAGGAGATCGCGGCCCGCCGTGGTCTGCCGCTCGAGGACGTCGCTCCCGCGGCTCTGCTGCGTGCGCGTGCCGGGGCTGGTGCTGCGTAATGGCTCAGCTCAAGATCACGCAGACGAAGTCGTACATCGGCAGCAAGCAGAACCACCGTGACACCCTGCGTTCCCTTGGTCTCAAGGGGATCAACACGCAGGTCGTCAAGGAGGATCGTCCCGAGTTCCGCGGCATGGTGCACACCGTCCGCCACCTCGTGACGGTCGAGGAGGTCGACTGATCATGGCGGAGCAGAACCCGCTCAAGATCCACAACCTCCGTCCCGCCCCGGGCGCCAAGACCGCCAAGACCCGTGTCGGTCGTGGTGAGGCGTCGAAGGGTAAGACGGCCGGTCGTGGTACCAAGGGCACGAAGGCCCGTTACCAGGTTCCGGAGCGCTTCGAGGGTGGCCAGATGCCCCTCCACATGCGTCTCCCGAAGCTGAAGGGCTTCAAGAACCCGTTCAAGACCGAGTTCCAGGTCGTGAACCTCGACAAGCTGGCCGCGCTCTACCCCGAGGGTGGCGAGGTCACCGTCGAGGGTCTGGTGGCCAAGGGGGCCGTTCGCAAGAACAGCCTCGTCAAGGTCCTCGGCCAGGGCGAGATCTCCGTGGCGCTGCAGGTGACGGTCGACGCCGTCTCCGGCTCCGCCAAGGAGAAGATCACCGCCGCCGGCGGTTCCGTCACCGAGCTCGTCTGAACACCGCAGGCGTCTCGATGACCTGAGCGATCCCGACCGGGGATACTCCACATATGGGGTATCCCCGGTTGGTCGTTCCTAGGGCGGCAGTCTCGCCGGTAAGGTGGCTTGCACTGCCCTCTTTTCACAGGGTGCTTCACTTCGGGCACTCTGAGCGGCAGTTGACCGTTACCTATTCGTCGAACCTCAAGACCGTCACCCTTGACGCAGTTGCGCGGGGGTCGCAGGAGGCACCGTGCTCACCGCGTTCGCCCGGGCGTTCAAGACGCCCGACCTGCGCAAGAAGCTGCTCTTCACGCTCGGCATCATCGTGGTCTACCGGGTCGGTACACATATCCCGATCCCAGGCGTCGACTACCGGAACGTCCAGACCTGTATCGACAACGCCCAGGCCAACCAGGGCATCTTCGGCCTGGTCAACATGTTCAGCGGCGGCGCGCTGCTGCAGATCACGATCTTCGCTCTGGGCATCATGCCGTACATCACGGCGAGCATCATTCTGCAGCTGCTGACTGTGGTGATCCCGCGCCTGGAAGCCCTGAAGAAGGAGGGCCAGGCCGGTACGGCGAAGATCACGCAGTACACCCGTTACCTGACGATCGCCCTCGCGATTCTCCAGGGCACCGGCCTCGTCGCCACCGCCCGCAGCGGCGCTCTGTTCACCGGCTGCCCGGTGGCCAACCAGATCGTCCCCGACCAGTCGATCTTCGTCACCATCACCATGGTCATCACCATGACCGCCGGCACGGCGGCCGTGATGTGGCTCGGTGAGCTCATCACCGACCGCGGCATCGGCAACGGCATGTCGATCCTGATGTTCATCTCGATCGCCGCCACCTTCCCGTCCGCGCTGTGGGCCATCAAGACGCAGGGCTCCCTGGCCGGCGGCTGGATCGAGTTCGGCACGGTCATCCTGGTCGGCTTCGCCATGGTCGGCCTGGTGGTCTTCGTCGAGCAGGCCCAGCGCCGCATCCCGGTCCAGTACGCCAAGCGCATGATCGGCCGTCGTTCCTACGGCGGTACGTCCACCTACATCCCGCTCAAGGTGAACCAGGCGGGCGTGATCCCCGTCATCTTCGCCTCGTCGCTGCTCTACATCCCGGCGCTGATCGCTCAGTTCGCGGGAGGCACGTCGGGCTGGAAGACCTGGATCGAGCAGCACTTCGTGAAGGGAACCCACCCGTACTACATCATTTCGTACTTCCTGCTGATCGTGTTCTTCGCGTTCTTCTACGTGGCGATCTCCTTCAACCCCGAAGAAGTCGCCGACAACATGAAGAAGTATGGTGGCTTCATCCCGGGCATCCGGGCTGGCCGACCGACCGCTGAGTACCTGAGCTACGTACTCAACCGGATCACCTGGCCGGGTTCGCTGTACTTGGGACTGATCGCTCTCGTGCCGACGATGGCGTTGGCAGGTTTCGGGGCAAACCAGAACTTCCCGTTCGGCGGGACCAGCATCCTGATCATCGTGGGTGTCGGTCTCGAGACCGTGAAGCAGATCGAGAGCCAGCTCCAGCAGCGCAATTACGAAGGGTTCCTCCGCTGATGCGTATCGTCCTCGTCGGGCCGCCGGGCGCCGGTAAGGGAACGCAGGCCGCGTTCCTGGCCAGAAACCTGTCGATCCCGCACATCTCCACGGGCGACCTGTTCCGGGCCAACATCAGCCGGCAGACGGAACTCGGCAAACTGGCGAAGTCCTACATGGACGCGGGCAACCTCGTGCCCGACGAGGTCACCATCGCGATGGCGAAGGACCGCATGGAGCAGCCGGACGCCGAGAACGGTTTCCTGCTGGACGGCTTCCCCCGCAACGTCTCCCAGGCCGAGGCACTCGACGAGCTGCTCGAGGCCGAGACCATGCAGCTCGACGCGGTGCTGGACCTGGAGGTCCCCGAGGACGAGGTGGTCAAGCGCATCGCCGGCCGCCGCATCTGCCGCAACGACTCCTCGCACGTCTTCCACGTGACGTACAAGCAGCCGGCCAAGGACGGCGTCTGTGACGTCTGCGGCGGCGAGCTGTACCAGCGGGACGACGACTCCGAGGAGACGGTCCGTACGCGGCTGGAGGTCTACCACACCCAGACCGAGCCGATCATCGACTACTACAAGGCCCAGGGCCTGGTGGTCACGATCTCCGCGCTCGGCAAGGTGGAGGACGTCACGACGCGCGCCATGGAGGCGCTGAAGCGTGGCGGGGACGGCAAGTAGTCGTCCGTGCACAGCTACGGCCGCGGTTCCCCTCGGGGGACCGCGGCTGCTGTGTGGGCGGGGTCCGGCGCGCGGCCCCGTATCGTTGAAGGCGTTCGCCGTCCCCGAAGATCCAGAAAGGCCGTAGCTCCCATGGTGCAGATCAAGAGCCCCGAGCAGATCGCCAAGATGCGTGAGGCGGGGCTGGTCGTCGCGGCCATTCACGCGGCGACCGGTGAGGCCGCGGTGCCCGGGGCGACGACGAGGGATCTGGACCAGGTCGCCCGCAAGGTCCTCGCCGAGCACAACGCCAAGCCGAACTTCCTCGGCTACGGCGGCTTCCCGGCGACGATCTGCACGTCCGTGAACGAGGTCGTCGTCCACGGCATCCCGTCCGACGACGTCGTCCTCAAGGACGGGGACGTCATCTCCATCGACTGCGGCGCGATCATCGACGGCTGGCACGGCGACGCCGCGTTCACGGCCTTCGTGGGCTCCGGTCATTCCCCGGAGCTGATCGAGCTCTCCCGGGTGACCGAGGAGTCGATGTGGGCCGGCATCGCGGCCATGAAGCAGGGCAACCGCCTGGTCGACGTCTCCCGGGCCATCGAGACGTACATCCGCCGCCAGCCCAAGCCCGGCGGCGGCAAGTACGGGATCATCGAGGACTACGGCGGCCACGGCATCGGCACCGAGATGCACATGGACCCGCACCTGCTGAACTACGTCGACCGGCGGCGCGGCAAGGGCCCGAAGCTGGTGCCCGGCTTCTGCCTCGCCATCGAGCCGATGGTGTCCCTGGGGACGCCGAAGACGGAGGTCCTGCCGGACGACTGGACCGTTATCACGACCGACGGCACCTGGTCGTCCCACTGGGAGCACTCCGTCGCTCTGACGGAGGAGGGGCCGTTGGTGCTGACGGCTCCCGACGGGGGCAAGGCGAAGCTCGCCGAGCTGGGGATCGTTGCCGCGCCGGATCCGCTGGGCTGAGAGCCTTCCCGGGGCGGTGGTCCTGCCGGGCGGCGGCTGCGGGTGCATGAGGGCTTGTCGCGCAGTTCCCCGCGCCCCTTTCGGGGCGCTTAAAGCCGTCTCCGGCGGGGCAGACTTCCCCGATTCGTGTTTCCGAGGGCCCTGTCGTAGACTGACTCGTCGGCTCTTGTGTACCCGCATGCCTGCATGCGCCCCGCACAGAGTCGATCAAGGTAGTCGATTCGAAGGGCGAAGCGTGGCCAAGAAGCAAGGTGCCATCGAGATCGAGGGCACTGTCGTCGAGTCTCTTCCGAACGCCATGTTCAAGGTCGAGCTCCAGAACGGCCACCAGGTCCTGGCACACATCAGCGGCAAGATGCGCATGCACTACATCCGCATCCTCCCTGACGACCGGGTCGTGGTGGAGCTGTCTCCGTACGACCTGACGCGTGGCCGGATCGTCTACCGCTACAAGTAGATCTTGCCTGCGCCCCGGCTTCCGGGGTGGTGGCACTGACCCGGAGAACCTCACCCATGAAGGTCAAGCCGAGCGTCAAGAAGATCTGCGACAAGTGCAGGGTGATCCGCCGTCACGGCCGGGTCATGGTCATCTGCGACAACCCGCGCCACAAGCAGCGCCAGGGCTGACGCACGACCGATCCCTCTGCACTCCTCGCAGGGATTCGCGCGACGCAAGCTGAATATGTTCATACGCAGGACCCAGACCCCCGGGTCTGACACCCCCGGTCGGAGGCCGGGGACCCAGTTCGTACCTGGTACGGCGACTGGGAGTCGGTTCTGTGGAAGACCTCCGTCAAGTAACTGGAGCCATTGAATGGCACGCGTTTCCGGTGTTGACATCCCGCGCGAAAAGCGCGTGGAGATCGCCCTCACCTACGTGTTCGGCATCGGCCGGACCCTCTCGCAGCAGACGCTGGCCGCCACCGGCGTCGACCCGAACACCCGCGTTCGCGACCTCTCCGAGGAGCAGCTCGTCGCGATCCGCGAGTACGTCGACAACAACATCAAGACCGAGGGTGACCTCCGTCGCGAGGTTCAGGCCGACATCCGCCGCAAGGTCGAGATCGGTACCTACCAGGGTCTGCGTCACCGTCGCGGCCTGCCCGTCCGCGGTCAGCGCACCAGCACGAACGCTCGTACCCGCAAGGGCCCGCGTCGCGCCATCGCCGGTAAGAAGAAGCCGGGCAAGAAGTAGTCCTCAGCGGACGCTTATCAGCGGTCTTCGCTGTAGGACCGACCACCTCCCGTAGGAGTTATAGATGCCCCCCAAGGGTCGTCAGGGCGCTGCCAAGAAGGTGCGCCGCAAGGAAAAGAAGAACGTCGCTCACGGCCACGCGCACATCAAGAGCACGTTCAACAACACGATCGTCTCGATCACGGACCCCTCGGGCAACGTGATCTCCTGGGCCTCCGCCGGCCACGTCGGCTTCAAGGGCTCGCGCAAGTCGACCCCCTTCGCCGCGCAGATGGCCGCCGAGTCGGCCGCCCGCCGCGCGCAGGAGCACGGCATGCGCAAGGTGGACGTGTTCGTCAAGGGTCCCGGCTCCGGCCGTGAGACCGCGATCCGCTCCCTCCAGGCCACCGGCCTCGAGGTCGGTTCGATCCAGGACGTCACGCCGACCCCGCACAACGGCTGCCGTCCGCCGAAGCGCCGCCGCGTCTGACCCCTCGGGTCAGGTGCACGGCCGCTTGTCGGTCTGAGGGTTTTCGGGCGGTATGGCTCTTCGGGGCCATATCGCCCGTACCCTTGTAACTGCAACACAGATCGGGCTGCCGCCCGGTGGCAAGGGCATCAAATAGTGGGTGCCCCTGACTGAAGGACTCACCACATGCTGATCGCTCAGCGTCCCTCGTTGACCGAAGAGGTCGTCGACGAATTCCGCTCCCGGTTCGTGATCGAGCCGCTGGAGCCGGGCTTCGGTTACACCCTCGGCAACTCCCTGCGCCGGACCCTCCTGTCCTCGATCCCGGGTGCGGCGGTCACGTCCATCCGCATCGACGGCGTGCTGCACGAGTTCACCACCGTGCCGGGCGTCAAGGAGGACGTCACCGACCTGATCCTCAACATCAAGCAGCTGGTCGTCTCCTCGGAGCACGACGAGCCGGTCGTGATGTACCTGCGCAAGCAGGGCCCGGGTCTGGTCACCGCCGCCGACATCGCGCCCCCGGCCGGTGTCGAGGTGCACAACCCCGACCTCGTCCTCGCCACGCTCAACGGCAAGGGCAAGCTGGAGATGGAGCTGACGGTCGAGCGTGGCCGCGGTTACGTCTCCGCCGTGCAGAACAAGCAGGTCGGTCAGGAGATCGGGCGCATCCCGGTCGACTCGATCTACTCGCCGGTTCTCAAGGTCACCTACAAGGTCGAGGCCACGCGTGTCGAGCAGCGGACCGACTTCGACAAGCTGATCGTCGACGTCGAGACCAAGCAGGCCATGCGCCCGCGTGACGCCATGGCGTCCGCCGGTAAGACCCTGGTCGAGCTGTTCGGTCTCGCCCGCGAGCTGAACATCGACGCCGAGGGCATCGACATGGGCCCGTCCCCCACGGACGCCGCCCTGGCCGCCGATCTGGCGCTGCCGATCGAGGAGCTGGAGCTCACCGTTCGGTCGTACAACTGCCTCAAGCGTGAGGGCATCCACTCCGTGGGTGAGCTCGTGGCGCGTTCCGAGGCCGACCTGCTCGACATCCGCAACTTCGGTGCGAAGTCGATCGACGAGGTCAAGGCGAAGCTGGCGGGTATGGGCCTCGCGCTCAAGGACTCGCCTCCCGGGTTCGACCCGACCGCTGCCGCCGACGCCTTCGGTGCGGACGACGACGCGGACGCCGGTTTCGTGGAGACCGAGCAGTACTGATGCGGCCGCCGGCCCGTTGTGGCTGGTCGCGCAGTTCCCCGCGCCCCTGACGGGGCGCGAACCCTCCGGGCGCCAGAAATGGCGCCCGGATCTCCGACGGGCAACCGCCCGCTCGGATACTGACCCCGGTACCTGATACGGCCGGGGCAGACACCTAGGAGAAACACCATGCCGAAGCCCACCAAGGGTGCCCGTATGGGCGGCAGCGCCGCGCACGAGAAGCTGCTCCTCGCGAACCTCGCGAAGGCGCTCTTCGAGCACGGCCGCATCACCACCACCGAGGCGAAGGCGCGCAAGCTGCGTCCGTACGCCGAGCGTCTGGTCACCAAGGCGAAGAAGGGCGACCTTCACAACCGCCGTCAGGTGCTGACGGTCATCACGGACAAGAGCATCGTGCACACGCTCTTCACCGAGATCGGCCCGCGCTACGAGAACCGTCCGGGTGGCTACACCCGCATCACCAAGATCGGTAACCGCCGTGGCGACAACGCGCCCATGGCTGTCATCGAGCTGGTCGAGGCTCTGACGGTGGCGCAGGAGGCCACGGGCGAGGCCGAGGCCGCGACCAAGCGCGCCGCGAAGGACAACGAGGCTGCCGAGGCTCAGGTCGACACGACCAAGGCCGAGGACGCCGAGGAGTCCAAGGACGCGTAAGCGTCTGCCGGGTGCTGTGTGCCGGCGGCTTGCGGTTCGTCGTGGCTGTTCGCGCAGTTCCCCGCGCCCCTGAAGGGCGTTTGTCGGCGGGTCCGTTCCCTCTTTGGAGGGGGCGGGCCCGCCTTCGTGTCGGTGAGAGGATCCTGGGGTGAGTGACGAAGCAGAGGCCGGGCACGTCCGGGTCCGGCTCGATCTGTCGTACGACGGGAGCGAGTTCTCCGGGTGGGCCAAGCAGGCCGGGGGGCGACGGACCGTGCAGGGGGAGATCGAGGACGCCCTGCGGACCGTGACGCGGTCGCGGGAGACGTACGAGCTGACCGTCGCGGGGCGTACCGACGCCGGCGTGCACGCGCGGGGGCAGGTCGCGCACGTCGATCTGCCGCGTGAGGTGTGGGCCGAGCACCACCAGAAGCTGCTCAAGCGGCTCGCCGGCCGACTGCCCCGGGACGTACGGGTCTGGGCCCTCAGGGAGGCTCCCAGCGGCTTCAACGCCCGCTTCTCGGCGGTCTGGAGGCGCTACGCGTACCGGGTGACCGACAACCCCGGGGGCGTGGACCCACTGCTGCGCAGTCATGTGCTGTGGCACGACTGGCCCCTGGACGTGGCGGCCATGAACGAGGCCGCCCGGGGGCTGCTGGGCGAGCACGACTTCGCCGCCTACTGCAAGAAGCGGGAGGGGGCGACCACCATCCGCACGCTCCAGGAGCTCAGCCTGGTGCGGGGCGACGACGGGACCATCACCGCCACCGTGCGGGCCGACGCCTTCTGCCACAACATGGTGCGCTCGCTCATCGGGGCGCTGCTGTTCGTCGGGGACGGGCACCGGCCCGCCGACTGGCCGGGGAAGGTGCTGGCGGCCGGCGTGCGGGACTCGGCCGTGCACGTCGTACGGCCGCACGGGCTGACGCTGGAGGAGGTCGGCTACCCGGCCGACGAACTGCTCGCCGCGCGCAGCAAGGAGGCGCGGAACAAGCGGTCGCTGCCGTCGGCCGGCTGCTGCTGACGTCCGGTCACTCGTCGGCCGCGGCCGAGGCCTGGGCTTCGCCGCGGCGGCGGATCTGGTTGAACGTGAACTGGGCCAGGTCGTCCCCGGTCTTGTAGACCGCGGTGTCCTTGGGCGTCACGTCCTTGCCGTTGGTGAAGCCGGCGTTGGTGAAGTAGGCGTAGCGGCCGTAGGAGTTGCTGGTCGTGCGGCAGAAGCCGGACTCGCAGAACGGCTTCACGCCGCCGCCGGAGAGCGACTTGATGAAACTCTTCTTGGTGCTCTGCCCCTTGGCCTTGGCGGCCTGGGCCTCGGTGTCGAAGACGGCCACGCCGACCGTCACCGCCATCTGGTCCTTGACGTAGGTCACGCGTATCAGGCGGGTGCAGTCGTTCCCGGTGAGGATCTTGGGGAGGGTGCCGCCGGCCGCCGAGGCGCAGTTCCTCGTGTCCGCCGTGGGGCCCTTCTTGTAGACCGTCTCGCCCATGGTGAGCTGGGTGCCCGGGAAGAGGATGGCCGGGCTGAGCGGGGCCTTGTCCTTCTTCGCGCTGGCGATGAAGTCCTTCGGGTCCAGCGGGGGAGGGGCGCTGGTCGGGGCGAACGACGGGGCCGTGGCGGTCTGGCTCGGGATGTCGGCCGACGGCAGGGAGGTCGGGTTCCCCTTGTTGTCGCCGCCCGCCGAGACGACGGCCACGGCGACGGCGGTGCCGATCGCGACCGTGGCGAGCGCGCCACCGCCGATCAGCAGCACCCGGCGTCGCTTGTTGCGGGCCTCGGAGGCTTCAGCGAGCGCCGCCCAGTCCGGCGACTGGCCGCCCCCGCTGTTCCAGGGCTGCTGCGACTGCGGTTTCCAGGGATCCCACTGGGACTGAGGTCCCCCCTGCTGCCCATAGCTCATGGGCCGCATCTTAGACGGGACAAGGGGTGTGCTGGTCCGCCCGGATCGGCCCTGAAGCCCCTAGCGTTCCTCCCATGCGCACGGGCAAAGGCGACATCTTGGGGTGGTTGGGGCGACTGCTGCCGACCGTGCTGTTGCTGGGGTGCCTGCTGTCGTGGCCGGTCCTCACGGCCGGAGTGTGGCCGTCCGTCGTGGTGGGGGCGCTGGGGGCGTGGCGCCGTCCGCGCGGGAGTGGATCCGTGCTGCGCTGGTGCGCGGCGGTCGCCGTCGATGTGGCACTCTCGTCGGTGTTTCCGTTCGCGCGGCCGGTGCGACGCCGGACGCTGCGCAGGGTCGTCACGCTCTGTGCGGTCCTGTACGCCTCGGTGACCGAGCGGCTGCGGTGATACCGCGTTTTGACCCTTGTGGTGTACCCCGGTATTCTGCTTGTTCGTTGTGTATTGGCTTGCTCATTCTCACGGGACGGGCCCTTACACCGGTCCACCGGGCCGATGACCAGCGACCCCACGTACGCGGTATGCGTCGCCGCAGTGCGGTCCAGGCTGTCGTGATCGTTTCGGTGACCAGTTATGGACCATTCACTCGAAGCGAAGGCTACGAACCGTGCGTACGTACAGCCCCAAGCCCGGCGATGTGACGCGCCAGTGGCACGTCATCGACGCCCAGGACGTTGTCCTGGGTCGTCTCGCCACCACTGCCGCGACGCTCCTCCGGGGCAAGCACAAGCCGATCTACGCCCCCCACGTCGACGCTGGTGACTTCGTCATCATCATCAACGCGGACAAGGTGCACCTGTCCGGCAACAAGCGGACCCAGAAGATGGCGTACCGCCACTCCGGCTACCCGGGTGGTCTGCGCTCCGTCCGTTACGACGAGCTCCTCGACAAGAACCCCGAGAAGGCCATCGAGAAGGCCGTCAAGGGCATGCTCCCCAAGAACACGCTGGGCCGTCAGATGCTCTCGAAGCTGAAGGTCTACAAGGGTGACCAGCACCCGCACGGCGCGCAGCAGCCGCAGCCGTACGAGATCACCCAGGTCGCGCAGTAAGTCCGGCCACCCCCAAGACTGAACAGAATTCTGAGGAGAATCGTGGCCGAGACCACTGCCGAGCAGCCGCTCGAAGAGCTTGACATCGACAGCTACACCACCGAGTCCGAGGTCCCCGTCGAGGGTGAGTACACCTCGGAGTCCATGGCCTCCCGCTTCGGCGAGCCCCAGCCGGCCGCCGGCCTGGGCCGTCGCAAGAACGCCATCGCCCGCGTCCGGATCGTCCCGGGCACCGGCAAGTGGAAGATCAACGGTCGCACCCTCGAGGACTACTTCCCGAACAAGGTGCACCAGCAGGAAGTCAACGAGCCCTTCAAGGTGCTCGAGCTCGACGACCGTTACGACGTCGTCGCCCGCATCTCCGGTGGCGGTGTCTCCGGTCAGGCCGGTGCGCTCCGTCTCGGTGTCGCCCGTGCGCTGAACGAGGCGGACGTCGACAACAACCGCGGCCCGCTGAAGAAGGCCGGCTTCCTCACGCGCGACGATCGTGCGGTCGAGCGCAAGAAGGCCGGTCTGAAGAAGGCCCGCAAGGCTCCGCAGTACAGCAAGCGCTAAACGCGACGCCCGTCCTCGCGACTGGCTTCGCCTCGATCGCCCCGGCGGCACGGTTGTGCTGCCGGGGCGGTTCGTTTACACAACCCCTACAGCCCTCGGACAGTCTCAGGGGGTGTACTCGGGGATGTGAGCCGCATTCTCTTCAGTAATTCGGAGGACACCACTGTGGGACGACTCTTCGGCACGGACGGCGTGCGCGGTGTCGCCAACGCGGATCTGACGGCGGAGATGGCCCTGGGCCTCTCCGTGGCCGCGGCACACGTACTGGCCGAGGCGGGCACGTTCGAGGGACACCGGCCGAAGGCCGTGGTCGGGCGTGACCCCCGTGCGTCCGGGGAGTTCCTGGAAGCCGCGGTGGTCGCGGGCCTCGCCAGCGCCGGAGTGGACGTCCTGAGGGTCGGCGTGCTGCCGACGCCCGCCGTCGCGTACCTGACCGCGGAGCTCGGCGCCGACCTCGGTGTGATGCTCTCCGCGAGCCACAACGCCATGCCGGACAACGGCATCAAGTTCTTCGCCCGCGGCGGGCACAAGCTCGCCGACGAGTTGGAGGACCGCATCGAGTCCGTCTACGCGGAGCACCGCACCGGTGCCCCGTGGGACCGGCCGACCGGGTCCGGCGTGGGCCGCGTACGGGCGTACGAAGAGGGTGCCGACCGGTACGTGGCGCATCTGCTGGGTGCCCTGCCGAACCGGCTCGACGGGCTGAAGGTCGTCCTGGACGAGGCGCACGGTGCCGCCGCCCGGGTCTCGCCGGAGGCGTTCCAGCAGGCCGGTGCCGAGGTCGTCACGATCGGGGCCGAGCCCGACGGGCTCAACATCAACGACGGGTGCGGGTCGACGCACCTGGACAAGATCAAGGCCGCCGTCGTCGAGCACGGGGCCGATTTCGGCATCGCGCACGACGGTGACGCCGACCGGTGTCTCGCCGTCGACCACACCGGCGCGGAGGTGGACGGGGACCAGATCCTCGCCGTGCTCGCGCTGGCGATGCGGGAGCGCTCCGCGCTGCGGTCCGACACGGTCGTCGCCACGGTGATGTCGAACCTCGGGTTCAAGCTCGCCATGGAGCGCGAGGGCATCCGGCTGGTGCAGACCGCCGTCGGTGACCGGTACGTGCTGGAGGAGATGAAGGAGCACGGGTTCGCCCTCGGTGGCGAGCAGTCCGGGCACGTGATCATCCTCGACCACGCGACGACCGGGGACGGGACGCTGACCGGGCTGCTGCTGGCGGCGCGGGTGGCGCAGAGCGGGCGTACGCTCGCGGATCTCGCCGGGGTCATGAAGCGGCTGCCGCAGGTGCTGATCAACGTGCCGGATGTCGACAGGTCCCGCGTGGGGACGTCCTCGGAGCTGGCGTCGGCGGTTGCTGACGCGGAGCGGGAGCTCGGGGAGACCGGGCGGGTGCTGCTGCGGCCCTCCGGGACCGAGCCGTTGGTTCGGGTGATGGTCGAGGCGGCCGACATCGAGCAGGCTCGGTCTGTCGCGGGGCGGCTGGCTGATGCGGTGAAGTCTGCGCTCGGTTAGGAACGGGGGAGGCGGGGTGGGCGCTGCGGTCGTCGGCGGGCCGCGGGCTGTGTGTGGCTTGTCGCGCAGTTCCCCGCGCCCCTAGGGAGTTGTCCTCACGTCCCTTGGAAGTCGCCCGCGTTGCTTCCACCAGAACCACTTCTGGGCCAGCAAGGTGGCCGTGCCGGCGACAATGATGCCCAGCAGGTTCAGCAGGAGCTGCTCGGTGGAGCCCCAGGTCTGGCTCGTGTCGCCGTAGCTCAGGGCCACGGCCGCGTTCGCGGCGGCCGGGACCGTGGTGACGGAGATGGCCACCCCCACCAGCGCTCCCGACTTGGCCGAGGTCAGGGAGAGGGTGCCGGCGACGCCGGCCAGGACCGCCACGATGAAGGAGAACTTGTCGGGGGCGTAGATGAAGCCGGTGTTGGGCCGGTCGGCCTCCAGACTGCTCTCCGTGAACTGGCCGGCGGCGTCCATGAGGAGGCTGAAGCCGACCGTCACCGCCATCGCCACCGCGAAGCCCACCAGCAGCGCGATCAGAGAACGAAGGGCCAGGCGCGGATGGCGCCGGACGATCGCGGTGCAGACGCCGGTGAGGGGACCGAACTCGGGGCCCACCGCCATGGCGCCCACGATCAGGATCGCGTTGTCCAGGACCACACCGCAGGCGGCGATCATCGTGGCGAGCGTGATGAAGGCGAGGTAGGTGACGGAGAGGGTCGACTCCTCGTGCGTCGCCTCGGTGAGCTGCTCCCACAGCACCGCGTCCGCGCCCTCGCCCGGTGCGTCGGCCTCCGCCTTGTCGGCCCGCTCCGACAGGGACAGGTCGATGGACTCGACGGCGATCGAGCCGGTGGTGTCGATGCGCAGTTTCCGCAGCCCGGCGAGGAGTTCGTCGCCCGCCTCGCGGGCCACGTCGCACATCACGACGTCCCCGGCGGGGTCGCGGGCGGCGCCCGGCAGTACGACGAGGTGGGTGGTGCCGACCGTCTTCTCGATCAGCAGGACCACCTCGTCGGTCCGGTCGGAGGGTGTGATCAGACGCAGATGGAGCATGGCGCTCATCTAACCCGCCTTTTCCCCGGCGTCACAGCTTGCGCAGGCTGAGCCGCTGCACCTTGTGGTCCGGGCCCTTGCGCACCACGAGGGTGGCGCGGCCGCGGGTGGGGGCGATGTTCTCCACCAGGTTGGGCCGGTTGATCGTGCGCCACATCGTCCGGGCGTAGTCCAGGGCCTCCTCCTCCGAGACCTGGGTGTACTTGCGGAAGTACGAGGAGGGGTCCTGGAAGGCGGTCGCGCGCAGCTTGCGGAAGCGGTTGAGGTACCAGGTCTCGACGTCCTCGACGCGGGCGTCGACGTACACGCTGAAGTCGAAGTAGTCGGCGAGACCGACCCGGGTGCGGCCGTCCTTGCCGGGCAGGGCCGGCTGGAGGACGTTCAGACCCTCGACGATCAGGATGTCGGGGCGGCGGACCGTGAGCCTCTTGTCGGGGACGATGTCGTAGATCAGGTGGGAGTAGACGGGCGCGGTGACCTCGTTCTTGCCGGCCTTGATGTCGGCGACGAAACGGGTCAGGGCCCTGCGGTCGTAGGACTCCGGGAAGCCCTTGCGGGACATCAGGCCGCGGGCCTGGAGTTCCTTCGTGGGCAGCAGGAAGCCGTCGGTGGTGACCAGCTCGACGCGCGGGTGCTCGGGCCAGCGCGAGAGCAGGGCCTGGAGGAGGCGGGCGACCGTCGACTTGCCCACGGCGACCGAGCCGGCGACCCCTATGACGAACGGGGTGCCCGACTGGGAACCCTGCTCGCCCAGGAACGTGTTCAGCGCGCCTCTGAGACCGTCGGTGGCACCGACGTAGAGGTTGAGAAGTCTGGACAACGGGAGGTAGATGTCCCGCACCTCGTCGAGGTCGATCACGTCGCCGAGACCGCGCAGCTTCTCGACCTCCTCGGCCGTGAGCGGCAGCGGCGTCTTGTCACGCAGCGCGCTCCACTCGGCTCGGGTGAGGTCGACGTAGGGAGTCGCCTCCGGGCGGGGCCGGTGGGCGCTCCGGGGCATCGGGGAGACCGGAGAGATCACAGTCCATTGTTACGGGCGTACGAACAGATGGTGAGGTGGGATCCGTCACGCGAGGCGTTCGCCCCGCTTCCTCCTGGTGAAAACTGATGCAGGAGGAATGTCAGTGGTGTGCGTCACATTTGCGGGAGAGGTGGGCGGAAGGCTGGTCAAGCGGTTCAAGGAGGCCGAGGCGTCGGCCGGCGTCGACCTGGCGGCGCGCGAGGACGCGGTCCTCTCGTCTTGAGCCCCTATTATTTCCGATTTCGGGCACGCTGCGGCCGGTTCGGCGCGGGAATCGACCCTAAGCTGCCGCCCATGTGTGGAATCGTGGGATACGTGGGGCCGCAGTCCGCGCTCGAGGTCGTGATGGCCGGGCTGAAGCGGCTGGAGTACCGGGGGTACGACTCGGCGGGCGTCGCCGTCCTGGCCGACGGCGGGCTGGCGACGGCGAAGAAGGCCGGGAAGCTGCTCAACCTGGAGAAGGAGCTGGACGGCAGGCCGCTGCCGGCCGGCGCGACGGGCATCGGGCACACCCGGTGGGCCACGCACGGCGGTCCGACGGACATCAACGCCCACCCGCACATCGACAACGCGGGCCGGGTCGCGGTGGTGCACAACGGCATCATCGAGAACTTCGCCCCGCTGCGGGCCGAACTCGCGGAGCGCGGCCACGACCTGGCCTCCGAGACGGACACCGAGGTCGTCGCCCATCTGCTCGCCGAGGAGTTCTCCTCCTGCGCGGATCTCGCCGAGGCGATGCGGCTGGTGTGCCGGCGGCTGGAGGGCGCGTTCACGCTGGTCGCGGTGCACGCCGACGAGCCGGACGTCGTCGTGGGCGCGCGGCGGAACTCACCGCTGGTGGTCGGCGTCGGCGACGGCGAGGCGTTCCTCGCCTCGGACGTCGCCGCGTTCATCGCCCACACGCGCTCCGCGATCGAGCTCGGCCAGGACCAGGTGGTGGAGCTGCGCCGGGACGGCGTGACGGTGACGGGCTTCGACGGCCGCCCGGCCGACGTGCGGTCCTACCACGTCGACTGGGACGCCTCGGCCGCGGAGAAGGGCGGCTACGACTACTTCATGCTCAAGGAGATCGCCGAGCAGCCCAAGGCGGTCGCCGACACCCTCCTGGGCCGGATCGACGGTTCCGGTTCGCTGACGCTGGACGAGGTGCGGATCCCCCCGCGGGTGCTGCGGGAGATCGACAAGGTCGTCATCGTCGCCTGCGGTACGGCCTTCCACGCCGGGATGATCGCCAAGTACGCGATCGAGCACTGGACGCGGCTGCCCTGCGAGGTGGAGCTGGCGAGCGAGTTCCGCTACCGGGACCCGATCCTGGACGCGCAGACGCTGGTCATCGCCATCTCCCAGTCCGGCGAGACCATGGACACGCTGATGGCGCTGCGGCACGCCCGTGAGCAGGGCTCCAAGGTGCTGGCGATCTGCAACACCAACGGTTCGACGATTCCCCGTGAGTCGGACGCGGTGCTGTACACGCACGCCGGGCCGGAGGTGGCCGTCGCCTCGACCAAGGCGTTCCTGACGCAGCTCGTGGCGTGCTACCTGGTGGCCCTGTACCTGGGCCAGGTGCGGGGCACGAAGTGGGGCGACGAGATCCGGGCGGTGATCCGCGACCTGTCCTCGATCGCCGACGCGGTGCAGCAGGTGCTGGGCACGATGGAGCCGGTGCGGGAGCTGGCGCGCACGCTGGCCTCGAAGAAGACGGTGCTGTTCCTCGGCCGGCACGTCGGGTATCCGGTGGCGCTCGAAGGCGCGCTGAAGCTCAAGGAACTCGCCTACATGCACGCCGAGGGGTTCGCGGCCGGGGAGCTGAAGCACGGGCCGATCGCCCTGATCGAGGAGGATTTGCCGGTGGTCGTGGTGGTGCCGTCGCCGCGCGGGCGGTCGGTGCTGCACGACAAGATCGTGTCCAACATCCAGGAGATCCGGGCGCGGGGTGCGCGGACGATCGTGATCGCCGAGGAGGGCGACGAGGCGGTCGTGCCGTACGCGGATCACCTGGTCCGGATTCCCGCCACGCCGACCCTGCTGCAGCCGCTCGTCGCGACGGTGCCGCTGCAGGTGTTCGCGTGCGAGCTGGCGACGGCCCGGGGGAACGAGGTGGACCAGCCCCGGAACCTGGCCAAGTCGGTGACGGTGGAGTGAGCGGAAGGCCGGAGTGAGCGAAAGGGGCGAAGGGCCGGATGCCCTTCGCCCCTCGGATCAGCCGGTCAGACCGTCAGGTGCTCAGACGGGCAGGCAGGTCGCGGGGACCCAGCCCTCCACGCTGGTGCTGTTGGGGCCGCCGTAGTACCACTTGTTGCTCGTCTTGCCGCAGGCCGTGTAGCTGCCGCCGGTGACGGGCTTGCTGCCGCCGAAGCAGATGCCGCCGTTCTGGCCCTTGCCCCAGGTGCCGAGAGCGGTCGAGCTCGTCTTGGGCTGGCTGCGGAGGTTGACGGTCGCCTTGGGCTTCACGTTGGTCAGCGCGCTGCTGCAGTCGGGCTGCGTCGCCGCGGCGGCGGTGCCGGCGGTGGCGACGGTGCCGGTGAGGGCCGTGGCGAGGAGAGCTATGGCACTGGCCGCGGTCCCCAGCGACTTGAACTTCATGGACGGTGTCCTCCCGTTCGGTGCGATGCCGTTTGCACATCGCGGTCAGCGCGAACTCTATAGCGGGGAGGGAGAGTTGAGGATCACGGGGTCGGCCGGGCGGCACCCGGGAGCCGTTCGCCCCGGATCGGGCCCGTCACCGTAGGGTGCTGCCCATGAGCATCATCGGGGTCGGCATCGACGTTGCCGAGATCGAGCGGTTCGCGGCTTCACTGGAGCGTACGCCCGCGTTGGCCGCGCGGCTGTTCGTGGAGCGGGAGCTGCTGCTGCCCAGCGGGGAGCGGCGGGGCGTCGCCTCCCTCGCCGCGCGGTTCGCGGCCAAGGAGGCGTTGGCCAAGGCGCTCGGCGCTCCGCCCGGGCTGCTGTGGACGGACGCCGAGGTGTGTGTCGAGGACAGTGGGCAGCCCCGGCTGCGGGTGAGCGGAACGGTGGCCGCGCGGGCCGCCGAACTCGGCGTGCGGAGCTGGCACGTGTCCCTGAGTCATGACGCGGGGGTGGCCTCCGCGGTGGTGATCGCGGAGGGGTGAGGTCCTGGGGCCTGCCGTCCGGGCCGGGCCGCGGGCGCGGGGCCTGGTGCGACGGGCCCTAGGCCAGGGACCAGATCAGCGTGATCGTGCCGATGAGGCCGATCGCGCCCAGGGTCGTACCGGCCGCCGCGGGCCACAGCCTCCCCGTGCCCTTGCGGGCGTGGTGGAGGCCCATCGTCCCGAACGTCACCGCGAGGGCGCCGGCCGGCACCGTCCACGGGATCAGGAACGCCCAGGTGCCCACCACCGAGAAGGCACCGAGGATCAGGGCCGTCGGGCCGAGGGCGGTGGCGGGGCTGTCTGTGTCGCCCGGCGCTGTCGAGCTGGTCATGTCTCGCCGATCCCCCTTTTTGAACGAGTTCAAAACCCGGCTCGATCATACGCCCGGGGCGTCGTCCGTGGGGCGGGACCCCCGAAACCCCCGCCGGGTGTGATGTGGTGGCGAGGGTTTCGGAGCATGGAGGTCCGGGTCAGCAGATCGACTGGCTGCTGTTCACCCGTGTGATGTTGCGGAACGTCGTGTTCTCGCCGCACGGGCTCTCCCTGATGGCCGAGTTGGTGACCGTCAGGTTCTGGATGGTGATGTCCTTGTTGTTGGGGAACTCCGAGCGGGCCGCCAGGCGCAGTTCGCCGCCGCCCGTGATCGTGCCGCTCTGTGCCGCGAGGCTGACGTTGTAGCAGTTCTCGATCAGGACCGAGTTGTTGCCGGTGTTGGAGAGCGTCACTCTGTCGATGACGGCCCCGCCGCTCTCCGAGACGCAGAACACGCCGCGTCCGCCGCCGCGCGCGACGACCTCGCCGACGCGGATGTTGGTGGGGTAGCCGCTGCCGACCCGGCCGTTGCGGTTGGCCATGCGGAAGGCGGCGTAGCCGGTGCCCGTGCCGGCGTTCTCGGCGTCCACCTTGGTGACCTTGGCGTTGATGGTCTGGTTGAGCAACAGGCCCGACTCTCCGACGTTGCGGGCCGTCACCGTGCCGATGGTGATGCCGTCGACGCCGTAGGTCTCGACCGCGTGACTGGACGCGCCGGAGACGTAGACGTCGTCGATGCGGATGTTGCGCGTCCACTGGCTGGTGTCGCCGCGGTTGTCGATGCGGACGCCCAGGCCGCGGGTCAGGTGCATGTCGATCTGGCCGAGCACCACGTTCTGGACGTTGCGCAGGAAGATGCCGTACAGCGGGGTACCGGTGAGCTTGAGGTTCTGGACCTCGACGTCGCGGGTGCCGCGCGAGTAGACCGGCGCCTGGTCGCCCGAGCCGCTGCCGGTGACGTTGATCGTGCCGCAGACGTCGAGGACGGTGTAGCTCGGCAGCGAGATGCGGGAGCCCGCCGAGACCGAACCCGAACCGCGGACCACGACCCGTTCCTTCGAAGTGCGCCCGGAGGTGAGGCTGTTGACGGCCGCCTGGACGGCCGCGCGCATGTCGGTGCCGGTGTAGACGGTGCTGCCGCCGCGCCGGGCGGTCCAGTTGCCGCCGCTCTGCACGGCCTCGGCCTGGTAGGAGCCGTCTCCGCAGGCCAGTGCGCGCGTGGGGGCGGCCGTGGCGGGGGCGGGCAGGGTGCCGGCGGCGGTGAGGAGGGCGGTGGCACCGGCGGCGGCCAGTAATGCGGCTCTGCGTCCCATGGGGGCCTCGGTTTCGTCGAACGAGGGGGAGTGTGCAAGCGCTTTCTGCGCGGCGGGAGTCTGGCAAAGGGGCGGCAAAGCGTCAATGGACGCGACAGAGTTCGCCGGTGCGGAGGAGGCGTGGGAGGGGGAGTGGGCCGGCGGTCCTGCGGGAAACTCGACCGCATGCGTACTGCGTACAGCGTGGAGACGGTCCGGAACGCCGAACGGGAGCTGATGGCGCGGCTGCCGGAGGGGGCGCTGATGCAACGCGCCGCCGCCGGGCTCGCCGCGGCCTGCGCCGACCTGCTGGGGCGGGTGTACGGCAGCAGGGTCGTGCTGCTGGTCGGCAGTGGCGACAACGGGGGTGACGCCCTGTACGCCGGAGCCCGGCTGGCCCGCCGGGGAGCCGGGGTCACGGCGGTGCTGCTCGCGCCGGAGCGGGCGCACGCGGCGGGGCTCGCGGCGTTGCGGCGGGCCGGGGGGCGGGTCGCGGGGGCCGGTGACGGGGAGGCGCTCGTCGAGGGCGCGGACCTCGTCGTCGACGGGATCGTCGGGATCGGCGGGAAGGGCGGGCTGCGGCCGGACGCGGTGCCGTTGGCCGCCGCGGCCGGGCGCTCGCGCGGGGCCGTCGTCGCCGTGGATCTGCCGAGCGGTGTCGACGCCGACACCGGCGAGGTGCGCGGGCCTGCCGTGCGGGCGGATCTGACCGTGACGTTCGGGACGCACAAGCCGGGGCTCCTGATCGATCCCGCACGGGAGTACGCCGGGTCGGTGCGGCTGGTCGACATCGGGCTGGAGCTGCCGGTCGAGCCGGAGCTGGAGGCGTTGCAGCACGAGGACGTGGCCCGGCTGCTGCCCCTGCCGGGGGCGGAGAGCGACAAGTACCGGCGGGGCGTGGTCGGGATCGCCGCCGGGTCGGCGCGGTACCCGGGGGCCGCGGTGCTCGCCGTCTCGGGCGCGCTGCGGGGCGGGGCCGGGGCCGTGCGGTACGTCGGGCCGGCCGGGGACGCCGTCATCGCGCGGTTCCCCGAGACGCTCGTGTCGGATCAGGGGCCGAAGCACGCCGGGCGGGTCCAGGCGTGGGTCGTCGGACCGGGGGCCGGGGACGACGCGGCGACGGTGGCGGAGGTGCTGGCGGCGGACGTGCCGGTGCTGATCGACGCGGACGGGTTGCGGCTGGCGGACGCGGAGGTCGTGCGGGGGCGGCGGGCGCCGACGCTGATGACGCCGCACGCGGGGGAGGCGGCGGCCCTGCTGGGTGTGGAGCGCGGGGAGGTCGAGGGCGGCCGGCTGGCGGCGGTTCGGGAGCTGGCGCGGCGGTACGGGGCGACGGTGTTGCTGAAGGGGTCCACGACGCTGGTGGCGGACTCGGGGGGTGGGGCGGTGCGGGTGAATCCGACGGGGACGGGGTGGCTGGCGACGGCCGGGAGCGGGGACGTGTTGTCGGGGCTGGGTGGGTCGTTGCTGGCGGCCGGGTTGTCGGCGGTGGATGCGGGGAGTGTGGGGGCGTATCTGCACGGGCTCGCCGGGCGGTTGGCGGCGGATGGGGCGCCGGTGGGGGCGCATGATGTGGCGGATGCGGTTCGGGGGGCTTGGCGGAATGTTCTGGCTGAGTGACTTGGGTGGGGGTGGGGGTGGGGGTGGGGGCCTGGCGGAGGCAGGGGCGGGGGCCTGGCTGTGGCGGTGGGCGGTCGGCGCGGGTGGGTGTGGGGGTTGCTGTGGGGGTGGGTCGCCCCCTCCGCCCCTTCCCTGCCCGACTCCGGGGGCTGCCGCCCCCGGGCCCCCGCTTCGGCCTGAACGGCCTCGTCCTCAAGCGCCGGACGGGCTGAATGGCGGGGGCGTTGGCGAGTTCGGGGTCTCCGCTTTGGCCTGGACGGCCTCGTCCTCAAGCGCCGGACGGGCTGAATATCGGGGGCGTTGCCGGGTTCGGGGTCTCCGTTTCGGCCTGGACGGCCTCGTCCTCAAGCGCCGGACGGGTTGAATGGCGGGGGCGTTGCCGGGTTCGGGGTCTCCGTTTCGGTCTGGACGGTCTTGTCCTCCGGCGTTGGGCGGATTGAAGGGCGGGGGCGTTGTCAAGCGTCGGGCAGTCTGCGATCGGCTCCGTGCGGAGGCAGGAGCCGGCCCGACGGTGGGCCTGCCGCCGCAGAGGTGTCCGGGCCCTCTGAGACACTGGGCGCGATGAGCGAGAGAACAGCCCCGACCGCGCCCCTGCGGGCCCGTGCCGAGATCGATCTGGCCGCCCTGCGGGCCAATGTGCGGGCTCTGCGCGCCCATGCGCCGGGCGCGGCCGTGATGGCCGTGGTGAAGTCCGAGGCGTACGGGCACGGGGCTGTGCCGTGCGCCCGGGCGGCCGTCGCCGCGGGGGCGAGCTGGCTGGGTACGGCCACGCCCGAGGAGGCCCTCGCTCTGCGGGCCGCCGGGCTGCCGGGTCGCATCATGTGCTGGCTGTGGACGCCCGGGGGACCGTGGCGCGAGGCGATCGAGGCCGAGCTGGACGTGTCCGTCAGCGGGATGTGGGCCCTGGAGGAGGTCGTCGAGGCGGCCAGGGGCGCCGACCGGCCCGCACGCGTGCAGCTCAAGGCGGACACGGGGCTCGGACGTAACGGGTGCCAGCCCGGGGAGGACTGGGCCGCGCTGGTCCGTGCGGCTCTGCGGGCGGAGGCCGAGGGGCTGCTGCGCGTCACGGGGCTGTGGTCGCACTTCGCCTGCGCCGACGAGCCCGGGCATCCCTCCATCGCCGCCCAGCTCGGCGTGTTCCGCGACATGGTCGCGTACGCCGAGGGACAGGGCGTACGCCCCGAGGTCCGGCACATCGCCAACTCGCCGGCCACGCTCACGCTCCCCGAGAGTCACTTCGACCTGGTCCGCACCGGCATCGCCACCTACGGCATCTCGCCCAGCCCGGAGCTGGGCACCCCGGCCGACTTCGGGCTGCGCCCGGTGATGACGCTGTCCGCCTCGCTGGCCCTGGTCAAGCACGTACCGGGCGGGCACGGCGTCAGCTACGGCCACCGCTACGTGACACCCGGCGCGACCACCCTCGGCCTGGTGCCGCTGGGCTACGCGGACGGCATCCCGCGGCACGCCTCCTCGGCCGGGCCGGTCCTGGTCGAGGGCAAGTGGCGCACGATCGCCGGGCGGGTCGCGATGGACCAGTTCGTGGTGGATCTGGGGGGCGACGAGCCCGTGGCGGGGGCCGAGGCGGTCCTCTTCGGGCCCGGGGGCCGCGGAGAGCCCACCGCGGAGGACTGGGCCCAGGCGGCCGGAACCATCGCCTACGAGATCGTGACCCGGATCGGAACGCGTGTTCCTCGCGTCTATGTGAATGAGGAACAGGACGGGTAACTCGGACGGGGAACCCGTCACACGAGGAACACCGGGCACCCTGACAACATCGGCAACATCAGCCTCACCGGACCCACCGATTCACCGGGCCCGGTGAGGCACCCGACAGCACCCCGGCGAAGAGGAGCGGTACGTGAGCGAGAGCAGTGCGGAGGTCGTCGCGGACGTCGCCTCCGCGGCCGTCGCGGCCTCCGCCGCGGGGGCGGCGGGAGGCTGGCGCCGGGCGACCGGTATCGCCGGCGTGGCGATAGGCGTGGTGGCCACGGGCGCGGCCGCCGGCGTCGCCCTGGAACGGATGACGGTCGGCCGCGGCATGCGCCAGAAGGCCCGGCTCGCCCTGGACTCGGCCGGGCCGTACGGCTCACTGCGCGGCATGCCGGGCAAGGCGTTCGCCGACGACGGCACCGAGCTGTACTACGAGGTCGACGACCTCGACCCGGAGGCCGCCCCCGCCGCCCTCGGCCCGCGCCGCCGTCGGCTCTTCGGCCGGAAGTCACCCGCTCCCGTCACCGTGGTCTTCAGCCACGGCTACTGCCTCAGCCAGGACTCCTGGCACTTCCAGCGGGCGGCCCTGCGGGGCGTCGTGCGTACGGTGCACTGGGACCAGCGCAGCCATGGCCGGTCCGGGCGGGGCCTGGCCCAGACGCGGGACGACGAGCCGATCACCATCGAGCAGCTCGGCCGCGACCTCAAGGCCGTCATCGACGCCGCGGCCCCCGAGGGCCCGCTCGTGCTGGTCGGGCACTCCATGGGCGGCATGACGGTGATGGCGCTGGCCGACCAGTACCCCGAGCTGATCCGCGAGCGGGTGGTCGGGGTCGCCTTCGTGGGGACGTCCTCGGGGCGGCTCGGCGAGGTCAACTACGGCCTGCCCGTCGCCGGGGTCAACGTGGTGCGCCGCGTGCTGCCGGGGGTGCTGAAGGCGCTGGGGCAGCGGGCCGAGCTGGTGGAGAAGGGGCGCCGGGCGACCGCGGACCTGTTCGCCGGGATCATCAAGCGGTACTCGTTCGCGTCCAGGGACGTCGACCCGGCCGTCGCCCGGTTCGCCGAGCGGATGATCGAGAGCACGCCGATCGACGTGGTCGCCGAGTACTACCCGGCGTTCAACGACCACGACAAGACCGAGGCGCTCGCTCACTTCGCGGAGCTGCCCGTGCTCGTCCTGGCCGGGGTGCAGGACCTGGTCACGCCGAGTGAGCACAGCGAGGCCATCGCCGATCTGCTGCCGGACGCCGAGCTGGTGCTGGTGCCGGACGCGGGCCACCTGGTGATGCTGGAACATCCGGAAGTGGTCACCGACCGCCTCGCCGACCTGCTCACCCGCACGGGTGCCGTGCCCGCAGGAGCTACCGTGAAGGGCTATGGAAGCACCAGCACCGCACAGCCCGGCTGAGTCCGGTTCCGTCCAGATCGTCGTCACGTCCCCCGAGCAGATGCGGGAGCTGGGCCGCCGGCTCGCGAAACTGCTGCGCGCCGGTGACCTGGTGATGCTCAGCGGGGAGCTCGGCGCGGGCAAGACGACGCTGACCCGTGGGCTGGGCGAGGGGCTCGGCGTGCGCGGGGCCGTCACCTCGCCGACGTTCGTGATCGCCCGGGTGCACCCCTCGCTGGGCGAGGGACCGCCGCTGGTCCACGTCGACGCCTACCGCCTCTCCGGCGGTCTGGACGAGATGGAGGACCTCGACCTCGACGTCTCGCTGCCCGACTCCGTGGTGGTCGTGGAGTGGGGCGAGGGCAAGGTCGAGGAGCTGACCGAGGACCGGCTCCAGGTCGTGATCCACCGGGCGGTGGGCGACACGACCGACGAGGTCCGGCAGATGACGGTCACCGGTCTGGGGGAACGCTGGGCCGAGGCGGATCTGAGCGTGCTCGTCGCCTAGTGCTCGCCGCCCGAGTGCTTGCCGGCTGAGGGCTTGCTCCCCGAGGGCTCGCCGCCCGGGTTCCCGCCGCCTGAATTTGCGCTGCCCCGGTCCCGGTGTGCGGTCATTTGATGAACGTTCCGACAAGACGTCGGCAAGATGTTGCGTCCGGCGTCTTGTGCGTGGTCACATGGTATCCAGTCCGTAGTTAGGTGTACCTAACTTCGTTTGCCCCGGCCCTTCGGGAGGCGTCCATGTCGGCTACAGAGAGCAAGGGGCAGCCGCAGCGGTTCGCGGTCGCCGGGGTGTCCATGCGCGACCTGCTGGCGGCCGGCGAGGCGGCGGCGCTGATCTCCACGCCCCCGCGCGCTCCCGACCCGGAGCTCTCCGAGCGGGTCCCCGAGCACCGCGAAGCGGCCTAGGTGCACTGACCCGGACGACCGGTCCTAGCGGACCACCACCACCGTGCGGCCGATCGTCGCGAACGTCCACATCGCGTCGCCGTCCGCGGGGGACTCGCGGATGCCGCCCGTGCGGGCCTTCGGGGCGGGGGCCGGGGCGGAGGCGGTCGGGCCTCCCACGGCGGAGCTGAAGCCGACCACCACGCCGTCCACCGTCGCGAAGCGCACCACGTGCTCGACCGGGACGCCGTCGGACCCGGTGACCGAGTTCGAGCGGGACGTCACCGCGTAGCTGCCCGGCGCCGGGTCCACCGCGCTCGGGTCCACCTCGAACGTACGGCTGACCGCCTCGTCCCCGGCGACCAGCCACACCCGGTCACCGCGCAGCGAGTACACGACCCGGGCGCCCTTGCCCGAGTCGCCGGGCAGCGCCGTGGGGTCCTTCTTCACCTGGGGCGCCTTCGATGTGCCGGCCGCCGGTGCGGCGCCCGCGTGCGCCGCTCTGCCCAGGCCGGCGGGGAGGGACTCGGCCGCCTGATGGGCGAGGTAGCCGACCGTCACGAGGGCCGCGGCGGTGAGCCCGGCCACGATTCCCGAGCTGCTGGCTGACACCGGAGTCCACCTCACGTCGTATCGCTGTCGTGACGGTAGGTGACGGTAGCAGCACGTGACGACCCGACAGGTGCGGCCGTGCCGGGCCCCGGAGAGCCGTAGGCTGTTTGCGTGCTCTTGCTCGCTCTGGATACCGCCACGCCCGCCGTCACCGTCGCGCTGCACGACGGACGCGATGTCATCGCCTCCTCGAGTCAGGTGGACGCGCGGCGGCACGGGGAACTGCTGCTGCCGGCGATCGACCGGGTCCTCGCCGAGGCCGGTCTGCGGATCGACGCCCTCACGGGGATCGTCGCCGGGATCGGTCCGGGACCGTACACCGGGCTGCGCGTCGGCCTGATGACCGCGGACACCTTCGGGCTCGCGCTCGGTGTCCCCGTGCACGGCGTGTGCACGCTGGACGGCCTCGCCTACGCCGCCGACCTGGAGGGCCCGTTCGTCGTCGCGACCGACGCCCGCCGCAAGGAGGTGTACTGGGCCCGCTACAGCGACTCCCGGACCCGGGTCACCGACCCGGCCGTGGACCGGCCCGCCGACATCGCCGAGCAGGTCGAGGGGCTGCCCGCGGTCGGCGCGGGCGCGCTGTTGTACCCGGACACCTTCCCCAAGGCGCACGAGCCGGAGCACGTCTCCGCCGCCGCCCTCGCCCGGCTGGCCGCCGAGAAGCTGGCGGCCGGCGAGGAACTCCCCGCGCCCCGGCCGCTGTACCTGCGCCGCCCCGACGCCCAGGTCCCCAAGAACTACAAGGTGGTCACCCCCAAGTGACCGAACCCGTGACGTGTGCGCTGCGCGAGATGCGCTGGTGGGACATCGACTCCGTGCTGGAACTGGAGCGGGACCTGTTCCCCGAGGACGCCTGGTCCCGGGGCATGTTCTGGTCCGAGCTGGCCCATGCGCGGGGTCCCGGGGCCAACCGGCGGTACGTGGTCGCCGAGGACGCCTCCCGGATCGTCGGCTACGCCGGTCTGGTCGCCACCGGCGAGCAGGGCGACGTCCAGACCATCGCCGTCTCCCGCGAGCTGTGGGGCACCGGCCTCGGCGCCCGGCTGCTGGCCGAACTGCTGCGGGCGGCCGGCGCCTTCGAGTGCGCCGAGGTGATGCTGGAGTGCCGGGTCGACAACGTCCGCGCACAGAAGCTGTACGAGCGCTTCGGCTTCGAGCCCATCGGTTTCCGGCGCGGCTACTACCAGCCCGGGAACGTGGACGCCCTGGTGATGCGCCTGACCGCCCCCGAGAACTCCGTACAAGGAACCGAGATCAATGGCTGACGAACCCCTCGTACTGGGAATCGAGACCTCCTGCGACGAGACCGGCGTCGGCATCGTCCGGGGCACCACCCTGCTGGCCGACGCCGTCGCCTCCAGCGTCGACGAGCACGCCCGCTTCGGCGGCGTCGTCCCGGAGGTCGCGAGCCGCGCCCACCTGGAGGCGATGGTCCCCACCATCGACCGCGCGCTGAAGGAGGCGGGCGTCACCGCCCGCGACCTCGACGGCATCGCCGTCACCGCCGGTCCCGGCCTCGCCGGTGCCCTGCTGGTCGGCGTGTCCGCGGCGAAGGCCTACGCCTACGCCCTCGGCAAGCCGCTCTACGGCGTCAACCACCTCGCCTCGCACATCTGCGTGGACCAGCTGGAGCACGGCGCGCTGCCCGAGCCGACCATGGCCCTGCTGGTCTCCGGCGGCCACTCCTCGCTGCTGCTGTCCTCGGACATCACCTCCGACGTCCGCCCGATGGGCGCCACCATCGACGACGCGGCCGGCGAGGCCTTCGACAAGATCGCCCGCGTGCTGAACCTGGGCTTCCCCGGCGGCCCGGTCATCGACCGGTACGCGAAGGAGGGTGACCCGAACGCGATCACCTTCCCCCGGGGCCTGACCGGCCCGCGCGACCCGGCCTACGACTTCTCCTTCTCGGGGCTGAAGACCGCCGTGGCCCGCTGGATCGAGGCCAAGCGGGCGGCGGGCGAGGAGGTGCCGGTGCGGGACGTGGCGGCGTCCTTCCAGGAGGCGGTCGTCGACGTGCTGACCCGCAAGGCCGTCCGGGCCTGCAAGGACGAGGGCGTCGACCACCTGATGATCGGCGGCGGCGTGGCCGCCAACTCCCGGCTGCGCGTCCTCGCCCAGGAGCGCTGCGAGGCGGCCGGCATCCGGCTGCGCGTACCGCGGCCCAAGCTGTGCACGGACAACGGCGCGATGGTCGCCGCCCTGGGCGCCGAGATGGTCGCCCGGAACCGGGCGGCGTCGGCCTGGGACCTGTCGGCGGACTCGTCCCTGCCGGTGACCGAGCCGCACGTGCCCGGGCACGACCATGTGCACGAGGTCAGCAAGGAGAACCTCTACTCGTGACGGTCGCGTTGATGTGGGAGGCCCGGGCGTCCGACGGGCGGGGTGAGGACCTGCTCGCCTGGGCGCGGGCGCAGGAGCTCGCGCGCGAGCCCCTGCGCCGGGAGATCTTCCGGGCACCGCAGGACCGGGTCCTCGTCATCACCTGGTGGGACGCGCCCTACGACGCCGAGCTGCCCGAACTGCCCGAGCCGGGCGGGGAACTGGTCACCCGGGCGGTGCACCGGTGGCGGTTCGAGTCGGTCACCGGCGACTGACCGGGGCCGGCCCGGGGCCTACGACACCCCGGTCTCGCAGCGCAGCCGCCGGTCGGGGCCGAGCACCCGGACCGGGCCCGTCAGGGTGAGGTGCGCGGTGTGCCGTACGTCCGCGCTCGACGCCGCCAGCCGCAGTTCCAGGGCGCCCGGCTCGACCACCCGGCGGCCCGAGCGGTCGGTGAAGGACGACAGGTCGGCGTGGAAGCGGAAGGTCACCCGGGCCGCGTCGCCCGGGGCCGCCGTCACACGCTGGTAGCCGATCAGCCGCATGTCGGGGCGCGTCACGGACGCCACCGGGTCGTGCAGATACAGCTGCACCACCTCCGCGCCCTCGCGAGCACCCGTGTTGCGGACGGTCACCGACACCTCGTACGAGCCGTCCGTGCCGATCTCGGCCGGCCCGGTGGCGGCGGGCACCTCCCAGGCGAACGCCGAGTACGAGCGGCCGTGGCCGAAGGCGTACAGCGGGGTCGGGTCGAGGTTGCTGACCTCGCCCGCGAGGCCGAGGGGCGGCTGGAGGTAGGTCCAGGGCTGCCCGCCGGGGAGTCGCGGGACGCTGACGGGCAGGCGGCCGGAGGGGTTGACCCGGCCCGCCAGGACGCCCGCGACCGCCGGGCCGCCCTCCTCGCCCGGGAAGAAGGCCTGGACGACGGCGCCCAGGCGGCCGTGCCAGCGGCCCAGCGCGTAGGGGCGGCCGGTCAGCAGCACCAGCACCACGGGGACGCCGGTGGCGACCAGCGCGTCCAGCAGCTCGCTCTGGGCGCCCGGCAGGCCGAGGTCCGTCGCGTCGCAGCCCTCGCCCGAGGTGCCCCGGCCGAACAGGCCCGCCCGGTCGCCGAGGACCGCCACGCACACGTCCGCCTCGGCGGTGCGGGCGATGGCCTCCGCGAAGCCGCCGGTGTCCGGGTCCGTCACGTCGCAGCCCTGCGCGAACGTCACCTTGGCGTCGGGGAGTTCGGAGCGCAGGGCGTCCAGGACGGTCGGGATCTCGATGCCGACCGGCACGTCGGGGTGGTGGGGCAGGACGTGGGACGGGAAGGAGTAGCAGCCCAGCATGGCCAGGGCGTCGGCCGCCCGGGGGCCGACCACCGCGATACGGGTGTCGGGGGCCAGCGGGAGCAGGCCGTCGGGGTTGTCGAGCAGGACCACCGACTCCTCGGCCAGGCGACGGGCCAGGATCCGGTTGGCCGTCGAGTCGAGGTCGACCGCCGTGGCCGGCTCGGGCGCCCAGTCCTCGTCCAGCAGGCCGAGTTCACACTTCTGGAGCAGCACGCGGCGGGCCGCGCGTTCCACGAGCTCCTCGGGGACCTCGCCCGAGCGGACCGCCTCCAGCAGCGGCCGGCCGTAGCACTTGACGGTGGGCAGCTCGACGTCGATGCCGGCGGTGAGGGCCGCGTGGGCCGCCGCGGCCGGGCTCGCGGCGACCCGGTGGAGGGTGTGGAGGAAGCCGATGCCGAAGTAGTCGGCGACGACCGTGCCGGTGAAGCCCCACTCCTCGCGCAGGAGATGGCTCAGCAGCCCGGGGTCCGCGGAGGCCGGGACCCCGTCCGTCTCGGTGTAGGCGGCCATCACCGAGCGGGCCCCGCCCTCGCGCAGGGCCATCTCGAAGGGCGGCAGGGTGACGTCGGCGAACTCGCGCACCCCCGCCCGCACGGGGGCGAGGTTGCGGGCGCCGGCCGAGGAGGCGTACCCGGCGAAGTGCTTGAGCGTGGCGACGACCCCGGCCGACTCCAGGCCCCGCACATAGGCCGTGCCGACCGTGGCGACCAGGTACGGGTCCTCACCGATGGTCTCCTCCACGCGGCCCCAGCGCGGATCGCGTACGACGTCCAGCACGGGTGCGAGGCCCTGGTGCACGCCGGCCGAGCGCAGGTCGTCGCCGATGCGGCGGGCCATCTCCTCGACCAACGGCGGATCCCAGGTCGCGCCCCAGGCCAGCGGGACCGGATAGGCCGTGGCCCGCCAGGCGGTGAAGCCGGCCAGGCACTCCTCGTGCGCGATCGCCGGGATGCCGAAGCGGCCGGCCGCGGCGATACGGCGCTGGGCACGCGCCAGGGCCTGCGCGCCGAGTGCCGGGTCCACGGGGGCGGTGCCGAAGGAGCGCGTCAGCTGGCCGAGACCGTGGGTGATCAGCTCGGCCCAGTCGTACTCGACGGTCATGTCGTGCTGGTGCGGAGCGACTCCGTCGCCGTCCGTCGCGGCGCCCACCCACACGCCGTACAACTGGGCGGTCTTCTCCTCCAGGGTCATCCGGGAGAGCAGGTCGTCGACGCGGGCGGCGGCGGGCAGCGCGGGGTCACGCCAGGGCGCGGTGGTCATGAAGCTCCTGTCGGGTGGACGGACGGCCCTCTCACGAACGTATCCACGAATGTTTCGTTATGAACTTCGAATGTTCCGGGAACCTATGGCGGTGCGAGGACTTCGTCAAGGGGGCCCGCAGGGTTACGATCGCCGCCATGACATCCCCGGAGCCCGTTGAAAGCCGGACGCAGACCCGGACGCAGGGGCGCACCGCGCAGACCGCGACGCTCGCCGAGATCGCCCGCGAGGCGGGCGTCTCGGCGCCGACTGTTTCGAAGGTCCTCAACGGCCGTGCCGACGTCGCCCCGGCCACCCGGGCCCGCGTCGAGGACCTGCTGCGCGCCCACGGCTACCGGCGCCGCCGTGCCGAGGCGACCCGCTCGCCCCTGATCGACCTGGTCTTCCACGAGCTGGAGAGCGCGTGGGCGATGGAGGTCATCCGGGGCGTGGAGAACGTGGCCCGGGACGCGGGGTTGAGCGTGGTGCTGTCGGAGAGCGCGGGGCGGCTCACGCCGGGGCGGACCTGGGCCGACCAGGTCGCCGCGCGCCGCCCGCACGGCGTGATCCTGGTCCTGTCCGGGCTCGACGAGTCGCAGCGGGCGCTGCTGACCAGCCGCTCCATCCCGTTCGTCGTGATGGATCCGGCCGGCGACCCCGGGGCCGACGTGCCGTCGATCGGCGCGACCAACTGGCAGGGCGGTCTCGCCGCCACCCGGCATCTGGTCGAGCTGGGGCACCGCAGGATCGGCGCGATCACGGGGCCCTCGCAGATGATGTGCAGCCGGGCCCGGATCGACGGCTACCGGGCCGCGCTGGAGACGGCCGGGCTGCCGGTGGATCCCGCCCTGATCGCCACCGGCGACTTCCACCACGAGGCCGGCTACCGGCGTGGCCTGGAACTGCTGCGCCGCCCGGACCGGCCGACCGCCGTCTTCGCCGGGAACGACCTCCAGGCGCTCGGGCTGTACGAGGCCGCGCGCGAGCTGGGGCTGCGCATCCCGGAGGACCTGAGCGTGGTCGGCTTCGACGATCTGCCGGTGGCGCCCTGGGTCGGGCCGCCGCTGACGACCGTACGGCAGCCGCTGACGGAGATGGCCGAGGCCGCGGCCAAGCTGGTCCTCGACCTCGGGCGGGACGAGGGGACCGAGGCGGCGACGAGGGTGGAGCTGGCGACGAGTCTGGTGGTGCGCAGCAGCACGGCGGGACCTGCGGAATAACAGGTGCTGTATTGGCGAGTGTTCCGGACGCCTTCACGCGGTACCGAAGCCAATCGGTGGCATCAGCGAAACTTTCGGAGGTCGTGGCAGGCGAACTGGACGTTCGGTGCCGGGCAGCGGATCACCCGGGCCTGGAACGCGGACCGCACGCAGTCGGGGGTGGCGGTCAATTGCGCCAACGCCCCCTATTGGCAGTCAGTTGCGCCAACGCCCCCTGCAACGGCTCGGTACCGGACGGCGGTTCGGTGACGTTCGGGTTCAACGGCGCGTGGGACGTGAGCAATCCGGTGCCGGTGGTGACGCTGGGGTGATCCCGGGTCCTGAAATCTGAGAATTTCCGAAGAAAGGGCGTCCTGGGCTCCCTGCCCGTAATAATTCGGACTTATGTTCCTGCCCGTGACGGGACTCAACGGGGACGAGGGCACGGACGTGGGCCGGCGGTCGAGAGCGCTGAAGATCGCCGGCCTCACTCTGGCGGGGACGCTGGTGCTGGGCGCCGGAGCGGCGGGCTGGGCCTACTGGCATCTCAGCGACAACATCAAAGGCGTCGACATCGACAACGCGCTGGGCGACAACCGGCCGCCGAAGCCGGTGACCACACCGTCGCCCGCGGGCCCGGCCCTGCCGAGCGAGGCCCTCAACATCCTGGTCCTGGGCTCGGACTCGCGCAGCGGCAAGGAAAATCGCCGGCTCGGCGGCGGCGACAGCTCCGGCGCCCGTTCCGACACGGCGATGGTCGTCCACCTCGACGCCGGGCGGACCAGCGCCACGGTGGTGAGCATCCCGCGCGACACCCTGGTCACCCGCCCGTCCTGCCCGCGCCCGTCCGGGGGATCGACGGCGGTCGCCCACCACTCCATGTTCAACAGCGCGTACGAGGTCGGCGGACCGGTCTGCGCGGTGAAGACGGTCGAGGAGATGACGAACGTCCGCATGGACCACTACCTCGAGATCGACTTCTCGGGCTTCGCCAAGCTGGTCGACGCGCTCGGCGGTGTCACCGTCACCACGGACGAGGACATCGCCGACGAGGACAGCCATCTGCGGCTCAAGGCGGGCACCCACCACCTCGACGGCACCCAGGCGCTCGCGCTGGCCCGCACCCGGCACGGCATAGGCGACGGCAGCGACCTGGGCCGCATAGGCCTCCAGCAGAAGCTGGTGAAGGCCCTGCTGGAGCAGATCGCCTCTCAGGACCTGCTCACCGACCCGGCCAAGCTGTACCGCGTCGCGGACACGGTCACCGCCGGCCTCACCACCGACACCGGCCTGGACTCCCTCGCCGAACTGACCCGGCTCGCCCAGAGCCTGAAGGGCCTTCCGGCGACCAGGGTGCGGACGGTGATGATGCCCGTGGTGCGGGCCCCGTCGGATCCCAACCGGGTGGTGGCCGAGGAGCCCGAGGCGGGGAAGCTGTGGGAGTCGCTGCGCTGACCTGCGGGAACGCCTCAAGTAAAAAGATCTTCGAAGAATTCCGGCGAGCATGTCGATCCGTCGTTCTCCCGATCGACGCAGGGGTGAGAGCGGGGAAGAGCCCCGCTCCCGAAGACCCCGAGGAGTCACCATGCCGCGCTTTCTCACCCTGATCCGCATCGACGAGAAGAACGCCCCCGCCGAGGGCCCGAGCCCCGAGCTCATGGACCGGATGGGCAAGCTCCTGGAGGAGATCACCAAGGCGGGGGTCATGCTGGACACGGCCGGGCTCACTCCGACCTCGGACGGCAGTCGGGTGACCTGGGAGGGCGGACAACTCTCCGTCACCGACGGGCCGTTCACCGAGTCCAAGGAGGTCATCGGCGGTTACTCGATCAGCCAGTGCAAGGACAAGGCCGAGGCGATCGAGTGGACCAAGCGGTTCCTGTCGCTGCACGAGGACTACTGGACGATCACCGCCGAGGTCCGGCAGATCGCCGAGGACTGACCGGTCCGCGCGCCGGTTCCGCTTGGCCGGGCGGCACCACGGGTGTCTGATGGTGGGCTGTGACCCCGCAGCCCACCCCGGCCCCGCCGCCGGATCCGCAGTCGGTCCTGGCGCCTGGGTCTTCCTCGGCCTCGCAGCCGCAGCCGGCCCCGCAGCCGGCACCCCCGCCACCACCCCGGCCCGACCGCACCGCCGAGGTCATCGAAACCGTCTTCCGCATGGAGGCGCCCCGGATCATCGCCGGTGTCGCACGGGTCGTCCGGGACGTCGGGATCGCCGAGGAACTCGCGCAGGACGCACTGGTCGCGGCACTGGAGCAGTGGCCACGGGACGGGGTGCCCGACAACCCGGGCGCCTGGCTCATGACCGCCGCGCGCCACCGTGCCGTCGACCTGGTCCGGCGCCGGGAGAACTACGCCCGCAAGCTCGCGGAGATCGGCCGGGACCTGTCGGCCACGGCTCCCCCGGAGAAGCCCGCCGACCCCGACGACATCGACGACGACCTGCTCCGCCTGGTCTTCACCGCCTGCCACGCGGTGCTTTCCACCGAGGCCCGCACCGCCCTCACCCTGCGCCTGCTCGGCGGCCTGACCACGACCGAGATCGCCCGCGCCTTCCTGGTCCCGGAGCCGACGGTCGCGCAGCGCATCGTCCGCGCCAAACGCACCCTCGCGGCGAAGAACGTCGCCTTCGAGGTGCCGCACGGCCCCGACCGCGAGGCCCGCCTCGGCTCGGTCCTCGACGTCATCTACCTGATCTTCAACGAGGGCTACGCCGCCACGGCCGGCGACGACTGGCTCCGCCCGTCCCTGTGCGAGGACGCCCTGCGCCTGGCCCGGGTGCTCTCGGCCCTCATGCCGAAGGAACCCGAGGTGCACGGCCTCACCGCGCTCCTGGAGCTCCAGGCCTCCCGCACGGCCGCCCGCACCGGCCCCTCCGGCGAGCCGGTCCTGCTGAAGGACCAGAACCGTTCCCGCTGGAACCGCATGCTCGTCGCCCGCGGCATCACCGCACTGGGCCGGGCCGAGGCCACCTCCTCCGGCGCCCCGGGCCCGTACCTCCTCCAGGCGGCCATCGCCGCCTGCCACGCGCACGCGTACACCTACGAGGAGACCGACTGGTCCCGCATCGCCACCCTGTACGGCCTCCTGGCCGCCCGCTCCCCGTCCCCGGTCGTGGAGCTGAACCGCGCGGTGGCCGTCTCGATGTCCGAGGGCCCGGCCGCGGCCCTCCTCCTCGTCGACGCCCTGACCGGCGACCCCGCCCTGCGCGACTACCACCTGCTGCCCAGCGTCCGCGGCGATCTCCTCGCCCGCCTCGGTCGTACGGCCGAGGCCCGGGCGGAGTTCGAACGGGCGGCGTCGCTCACGCGCAACGAGAGGGAGCGGGACCTGCTGCTGCGGAGGGCGGCCGAGCCGTCCTGAAGGTCAGGCGGGGTGCCCGATGAGCATCGCCGGTGCCCCCGCGACCCGGGTCAGGAACACCGTGGCCGCGTGCGGCCCCTGCGGCTTGACCTTCTTGCGGAGCTCCTCCGGCTCGACCGCCGAGCCGCGCTTCTTGACGGTGAGAATGCCGACCCGGCGCTCCCTCAGCAGCGCCTTCAGCTTCTTGACGTTGAAGGGCAGATGGTCGGTGATCTCGTAGGCGGTGGCGTACGGGGTCGGGTGCAGGGCGTCGGCCGTGACGTACGCGATGGTCGCGTCGAGCAGCCCGCCGCCCACCCGGTCGGCCACCTCGGCGACCAGGTGGGCGCGGATGACGGCGCCGTCGGGCTCGTAGAGGTAGCGGCCGGGCGGGCGGACCTGCGGGTCGGGCAGGCCGCGGGAGAGCAGGGTGCGCGGTCCCGGCAGGAGGGTCGCCCGGACCGCCCCCGGCCCGGTGCCGAACCACAGCACCGCCTCCTTGACGTCCCCGCCGTCGGAGATCCACTCGGCCTCGGCGTCCTCGGGGACCGCCTCGTGCGGGATGCCGGGGGCGACCTTCAGAGCGGCGCCGCGCGGAGCCCGGCGGGCCGCCGAGATCGCCCAGGACAGGGGCGGCGAGTAGGCCTCGGGGTCGAAGATCCGGCCACGGCCGCCGCGCCGGGCGGGGTCGACGAACACGGCGTCGAAACCGGCCGTGTCCACGTCCGTGACATCCGCCTCGCGCACCTCGACGAGGCCGGACAGACCCAGCGCGTCGGCGTTCGCCCGGGCGGCCGCGGCCGTCTGCGGGTCCCGGTCCACGGCCAGTACCCGGATTCCGGCGCGGGCCAGCGCGATCGCGTCACCGCCGATGCCGCAGCACAGGTCGGCGACCGAGGTGATGCCCGCCTCGGCCATCCGCCGGGCCCGGTAGGCCGCCACGCTCGCCCGGGTCGACTGCTCGACGCCGTTCGGCGTGAAGAACATCCGGCCCGCGTCCTCGGCCCCGAACTTCGCCACCGCCCGCTGCCGCAGCCGCGCCTGCCCGAGCGCCGCCGACACCAGCTCGGCGGGGTGCTCGCGGCGCAGCCGGGTCGCGACGGCCAGCTCCTGCGCCGGGTCGGTGTCCCGCACCTCGTCGAGGAGGGCGCGGCCTTCGGGGGTGAGGAGGGGAGCGAGGTCGTTCACCGGATCATTGTCGGCCACGGCGGCGGGCGGGTGGCGTGTGGGCCAGTCGGTGGACGGTGAGGCGCCGGCCGCGGTGTCGGGCCGGGATCGACGGGAGGCGCTGCGAGGATCCGGCACCATGCGAGCAGTCGTACAAAATGACAAAAGCCGGGCGTTGGGGCGGAGGTCCGCGGGCGTACGGATCGGCCTCACCGTGCTCGTCCTCGCCGCCATCGCCTCCGGCTGCGCGCAGGACGGCGACAGCGACCAGGTCACCCCGGCGGGTGGCCAGCAGCCCCTCGAGGCGCCCCCGGCCCGCGCGCTCGACTCCTACGCCACCAAGCTGCGCGCCGCGCACGCCGCCCGGGTCGCCGCCGCGCACCGCTGGGGCCTGCGCAAGGTCCCGCGCGCCGCCCCGCCGGCCCCGCGGGAGAAGCCGAGGATCAGGACCCGCAAGGGCTTCGAGGTGGACGGTCACCGGGAACTGGACCTGCCGCCCGTCTTCACCAGGGTCCCCACCCGGGACAAGGTCGTCTTCCTCACCATCGACGACGGCGCCGAGAAGGACCCGGCGTTCCTGCGGATGATGAGCGACCTGGACGTCCCGTACACCGCCTTCCTCAGCGGCTACCTGGTCAAGGACGACACCCGCTACTTCCGGACGATGCAGTCCAGGGGCGTGGTCCTGAACAACCACACCCTTCATCACCCCAATCTGCGGGGCATGTCCTACCGGGCGCAGAAGCGTGAGATCTGCGGCATGCAGCGCTACCTGGAGCGGCGGTTCGGCAAGCGCCCCACCCTCTTCCGCCCGCCCTACGGCAGCTACGACCGGGCGACCCTGCGCGCCGCCAAGACCTGCGGCATCGCGTACGCGCCCCTGTGGAACCAGGAGGTCTTCGCCGACCACTGGGAGTACCGCGAGGGGGATCGCAAGCTGCGCCGGGGCGACATCGTCCTCACGCACTTCCGGGGCCGCGACCAGTGGAAGGGCACGATGGCCGACATGGTCCGCCGCTTCCTGAACAAGGTGACGGCCCAGGGATACGCGGTCGGGCGGCTGGAGGACTACCTGTGAGGCGGCCGGCCGCCGCCCTGCTGTGCGCGGTCCTGCTGGCCGGCTGCGCCGGGGGCGCGGGGGAGCGGCCGGGCGCCGCCGACGGCCGGGCGCAGGCCCCGCCCCGCGCGGAGGGCGCCCCCCGGCGGCTGCCGCCCGTCGTGGACCACGTCCCCACCCGCGAACCCGTCGTCTTCCTCACCTACGACGACGGCGCCGAGCGCGACCCCCGCTTCGTCGGCCTCGTCCGCGAACGGCGCCTCCCTGTCAGCATGTTCCTCACGGACAGCGTCGTGGGCCCCGGCTACGGCCACTTCGCCCGGCTGCGCGCGGTCGGCGCGTCCATCCAGAACCACACCCTCGACCACCCCGCCCTGCGCGGCCTGCCCTACGCCGGCCAGCGCGCCGAGATCTGCGGCCAGCAGCACAAACTCCGCTCCCGCTTCGGCATCAGCCCCCGCCTCTTCCGCCCGCCCTACGGCACCTACGACCGGGCGACCCTGCGCGCGGCGGCCGACTGCGGCATCACGGCGGTCGTGCTGTGGCGCGCGTCCCTGAACACCGACGGCGAACTGACCTACACCCGGGGCGAGCCGGCCCTGCGGCCCGGCGACATCGTCTCGGTGCCGGCAGGCGAGACGATGTCCCCGAGCCTGACGGAACGGACGGTGCGGCTGCTGCGCGAGATCGCGCGGACGGGGCTTCGGGTGGGGCGGCTGGAGGACCACCTCTAGTGTCCCGGTCCGGAGATCCTGTCGCAGTAGCGGCAGATGCGGTCGATGATCTGATCTGAGGTCTTGGTCCACTTGAAGGGCCGGGCCTGTTCGTTCCAGGTCTTGATCCACGCTTCGAGCCCGGTCTTCAGTTCATCAAGCGAGCAGAACACGCCGCGTTCAAGGCGGCGTCGTTCCAGCATCGCGAACGACCGCTCGACCTGGTTGATCCAGGACGAGTAGGCCGGGGTGAAGTGCAGGCGGAACCGGGGATGCGCAAGCAGCCACTTGTGCACCACCGGCGCCTTGTGGTCGGAGAGGTTGTCGCAGATCACGTGGACCGCCAGGCCGGGATCGGTCTGGCGGTCGATCTCTACGTCCGGCACGGCACCGTGGACCTGTTCGCCGCCCTGAACACCGCCACCGGCAAGGAGATCGGGAAGCTGTCCAGCACCGCGCGGTCGACCTCCGTGTGGACGTGGAAGGCGTCCGTGCCGGTCGCGGCCAGCAGCGCCGAATGGTCCGTCCAGGCGAGATGCGCGATCTGGTGGGCGACGCTCCAGCCGGGCACCGGGGTGGCGAGCGCCCACTGCTCGGCGCTCAACTCGGCCACCAGCCGGTCGAGTTCCTCGCTCTCCTCGCGCAGGTCGTCGAACACGGGCGTCGGATCGGACACGGGACGCTCCCCTCGGGCATGGCAGCGCCGAAGAAGACAAGCAAGCATGCTTGCATAGTTGTGGCCGTTCGGTGCACGGCCCAGAGCGAGGGCTGCGCGGACCCTGTGTGCTCAATACACTCGGCGATCGCGCCCATCGTGGCGCACACTCGCATATCGGGGGACGAACGATGAGCAACTGGAACCCGGGCGGACAGTCGCCCCAGGGGCCGCAGCCCTACCAGCCGCAGCCATCTCAGCCCTATCCGCCCCAGCCCTACGTGCCGCCACAGCCCCAGCCGCCCTACCCGGGGCCACCGGTGCCGCCGCCGGGCGGGCCGATCACCCGGCTGCGGCGGCGGATCGGCCCCATCCACACCGCGCGCAGGGTCTTCACCCCGTCACGGCCGGGCATCGTCTCGGATCCTGAGGTGGCGCGGATGCGGAAGATCAGGACCCTGGTCGGCGTGGGCGCGTTCCTGTGGATGTCCTACGCCTACAAGCTCGCCCCCAAGCTCAGCGATGCGGCGGACGAGCAGGTCGACAAGTCGTGGACCAGCGCCCTCGTGCTGGCGGCGACCCTCCCGGTCGTCGTCGGCGTCCTGTACGGCCTGGCCGCTCCGGCGGCGCGACGGGACCTGCTGCGCCGGGCGGGGCGGTGCTTCGGCGCGATCGTGGCCATGATGGCGGCGACCGCCGTCTTCCCGGTCATCGTGCTCTCAGGGTTCTTCGAGGGCCAGGAACCCCTCGTGGAGGGCCACTTCACCGTGACGAAGGGCCTCATCCTCGCGTTCACCCTCTTCGTCCTCTTCTGGGTGACGCCGTTCGTCGTCTGGGGCGTGGGACTCGCCGTCCAGCACGTGTTCCGCACCGCGGACATCCACGAGACGGTGCCGCCGCTGCTGATCATGGCGTTGGCGTGGGAGATGGCACTGATCGACATGTTCACCGGCGCCCACGAGGGCGTGCCGACGGTGATCCGGTACGTGTTCATCCTGGGCGCCCCGCTCTCCGTCACGGCGGTGGGCCTGTGGGAGCTGCACCGGCTGCGCGTGCACTACGGGCTGGGGATGCGGGGACTGCTGATGCGCTAGGAACGGCGCCTCGCAGGACGTACTAGTGATCTGGTTTTGAGGTCGTGGGTCGCCACGTGAGGCGTCCCCTCTGTCAGATTGCGGCGTTCTGCTGCGGCGGGTAGCGCGCTCGGGGCTCTTGCTGCGTGGATGGGCGATACCCGGCTGGATCATCGACCGCATCTGCCGCTACTGCGACAGGATCTCCGAACCAGATCACTAGGACCACCGGTAGGACCACCTGACGGACCGGCTGGAGAGCCACCCGTAGGACCACCGGTAGCGCCGCTGACAGGGCCTTCTGAGGGACCACCTGACGGACCGGCTGGAGAGAACACCCGGCCGACGCGCCGTCGGCAATTAGCAGTCCGCTTGACCGAGTGCTAATCGCAGTCATAGTCTCGGCTCTGGCACTCCCCCTAGGAGAGTGCCAACACAGCGACGGGCAGGTCCGGCACCCGCGACGACGGATCCACCTGGTCGCCACCTCAGACAGTTAACCCCGTGAGATCTCCGAAGGGGGAGGTCGGATCGTGACGACCACCAGCTCCAAGGTTGCCATCAAGCCGCTCGAGGACCGCATTGTGGTCCAGCCGCTCGACGCCGAGCAGACCACCGCCTCTGGCCTGGTCATCCCGGACACCGCCAAGGAGAAGCCCCAGGAGGGCGTCGTCCTGGCCGTGGGCCCGGGCCGCTTCGAGGACGGCAACCGTCTTCCGCTCGACGTCTCCGTCGGCGACGTCGTGCTCTACAGCAAGTACGGCGGCACCGAGGTGAAGTACAACGGCGAGGAGTACCTCGTCCTCTCGGCCCGCGACGTGCTCGCGATCGTCGAGAAGTAATTCACCCGGCATTACCAGCATTGCAGTGAACTGCGCCCCTGGCCCCCGCGACCTTATGAAGCCGGGCGTCGGGGGCGCGGTTCGTTTCACCCACGTTTTCCGAGAGGGCTGAACCGCTCCCATGGCGAAGATCCTGAAGTTCGACGAGGACGCCCGTCGCGCCCTCGAGCGCGGCGTCAACAAGCTTGCCGACACGGTCAAGGTGACGATCGGCCCCAAGGGCCGCAACGTCGTCATCGACAAGAAGTTCGGCGCTCCCACCATCACCAACGACGGTGTGACCATCGCCCGCGAGGTCGAGGTCGAGGACCCGTACGAGAACCTCGGTGCCCAGCTGGTCAAGGAGGTGGCGACCAAGACCAACGACATCGCGGGTGACGGTACGACCACCGCGACCGTGCTCGCCCAGGCGCTCGTGCGCGAGGGCCTGAAGAACGTCGCCGCCGGTGCCTCCCCGGCCGCCCTGAAGAAGGGCATCGACGCCGCCGTCGCCGCGGTCTCCGAGGAGCTCCTCGCGACCGCCCGGCCGATCGACGAGAAGTCCGACATCGCCGCCGTCGCCGGTCTGTCCGCCCAGGACACGCAGGTCGGCGAGCTCATCGCCGAGGCCATGGACAAGGTCGGCAAGGACGGTGTCATCACCGTCGAGGAGTCCAACACCTTCGGTCTGGAGCTGGACTTCACCGAGGGCATGGCCTTCGACAAGGGCTACCTGTCGCCGTACTTCGTGACGGACCAGGAGCGCATGGAAGCCGTCCTGGACGACCCGTACATCCTCATCACGCAGGGCAAGATCTCCGCCATCGCGGACCTCCTGCCGCTGCTGGAGAAGGTCATCCAGTCGAACGCCTCCAAGCCGCTGCTGATCATCGCCGAGGACGTCGAGGGCGAGGCCCTTTCCACCCTCGTCGTGAACAAGATCCGCGGCACCTTCAACGCCGTCGCCGTGAAGGCCCCCGGCTTCGGCGACCGCCGCAAGGCGATGCTGCAGGACCTGGCCGTCCTCACCGGCGCCACGGTCGTCTCCGAGGAGGTCGGCCTCAAGCTCGACCAGGTCGGTCTGGACGTCCTCGGCTCCGCCCGCCGCGTCACCGTCACCAAGGACGACACCACGGTCGTCGACGGCGCCGGCAACAAGGACGACGTGCAGGGCCGCGTCGCCCAGATCAAGGCCGAGATCGAGTCCACGGACTCCGACTGGGACCGCGAGAAGCTCCAGGAGCGCCTCGCGAAGCTGGCCGGCGGCGTGTGCGTCATCCGCGTGGGTGCCGCCACCGAGGTCGAGCTGAAGGAGCGCAAGCACCGTCTGGAGGACGCCATCTCCGCGACCCGCGCCGCGGTCGAGGAGGGCATCGTCTCCGGTGGTGGCTCCGCGCTGGTCCACGCCGTCAAGGTCCTCGAGGGCAACCTCGGCAAGACCGGCGACGAGGCCACGGGTGTCGCGGTCGTTCGCAAGGCCGCCGTCGAGCCGCTGCGCTGGATCGCCGAGAACGCCGGCCTGGAGGGCTACGTCATCACCTCCAAGGTCGCCGAGCTCGACAAGGGCCAGGGCTTCAACGCCGCCACCGGCGAGTACGGCGACCTGGTCAAGGCCGGCGTCATCGACCCGGTGAAGGTCACCCGCTCCGCCCTGGAGAACGCCGCCTCCATCGCCTCCCTCCTCCTCACGACCGAGACCCTGGTCGTCGAGAAGAAGGAAGAGGAAGAGCCGGCCGCCGCGGGCCACGGCCACGGCCACGCCCACTGACGACCAAGGTCGCCAGAGCCTGAGTGAGGGCCCGGCACCCCGGAAACGGGGTGCCGGGCCCTCACCGTTCCTCTCCACCGGTCAGGGAACCGGCGCGACCGTCTTCGGCCTCCTGAATACCGGAGCAGAAGGGGGTTGTCATGAGCCAGGTGCTCTACGAGGAACGGTCCCGGAATCCGCTGGCGCGCACCGCGGAACTCACCGAGGACCGGTTGCGCAGGGGCGGCCGGACCACACCACTGGACGAGCTGAACCTCGGCGCCATGGCCGAGGCGTATCTGCGCGGGCACTGGCTCGGCGGCGGCGGGGCCGAACGCCCCCTCGCGTCGCTCGTGCAGGGCCCGGGCATCGTCCCGGTCACCCGCGTCACCGGCACCACCACGCCCCTGAAGGTGCGCCGGACCGCCGACTTCGCCCGGGCGCTCGGCGAACTGGCCGCGCGCAGGTGCGGCGGGCCGGACCAGGTGGCCGCCCTCGCCGCTCGGGCGCAGGCGGAGGGCGTGCCGCTGTGGATCGCGCGGCGGTACGCGCCGGGGCCCGCCGGGCCGGTCGCCGTCGCCGTGGACCGGCGCCTGGTCCGCGTGGACGTCTGGGGCCCGGGCGCTCCCGCCGTGCGCCTGCGGGCTCCCTACGGCTTCCGCGGTGACTCGACGGTTCCGGGCAGTGGCCTGGTCATGACCGTCGGAGACGTCGGCGCCCGGCTGATCCTTCAGAAGAAGTTCCGCAAGTCCAAGAGCAGCGTGGAGATAGGGCTGCCCGCCCGGCGCTGGACCCTGCGCCGCGAGACCGCGGAGAGTTCGTGTCTGCTGCGCGACGGCCGGCGGGTCGCGCTGCTGACCCGTCCCGGGCGGTGGCCCGGTCCGCAGCCCGGCTCGGTGCTGCTGCCGCTGGCCGACGTGCGCCACGAGAGCCCCGACCCGCTGGACGCCGTCATGGCACACGCGGTCGCCGTCTCCTTCGGCCTCGGCGACACGACGGGCCTGGCCAGGTTCCGTGCCGTGAGGCCCGGCCGGAACACGGACGGCGACACCTGGGACCACCCCTGGTTCAGCAACCTCGGCAGGGGCCGCGACGACAACGAACCCGGCGGTGGCGACGGCTGGGGCAGTGACGGCGGAGACGGCGGAGACGGAGGGGACGGAGGCGGGGGCGACGGAGGCGGCGGTGACGGCGGGGGCGGAGGAGGCGGCGACTAGCCGGCCCGGCGGCCGGTCTTCCCCCGCCTCGTGAGCCCCTCGCCCGCCGGCTGCGGCGTCAGAGTTCCGTGGGCTCCAACGCTCCCAGCTGCTGCATCAGCCCCAGCCGGTCGTACTGCCACCAGCCCTCGGCGATCTTCCCGTCCGGCGTGCACCGGTGGATGGTCGTCCCGGTCATGGTGACGTCCTGGCCGGTCGGCGGGATCCCGAGGAAGTCGCCCGTGTGACGGCCGTGGAAGGTCCACCGGGTGCACACCCGGTCGCCCTGCGCCATCTGGTCGTGGATGGTGAACGAGAGGTCGAACCCGCTCCGCCACATCTCCACCTCGCGCCGCATGGCGTCCAGCCCGATGGTGTCCTGCACGTTGGCGGGATCGTGGTCGTGGTAGTCCTCGATGAACACGTCGTTGAGCGTGGGCGCGTCACCACGGTCGGCCAAGAGCTCGAAGAACCTGCGCGCGGTGGCCGCGTACAGCTGCTCGTCCCGCACCACGTCCAGGTCCGTGAAGGTCGGCGTCTCCTCGCAGAGCGCCACCATGTCCTGGAAGATCCGGTCGGTCTCCGGCAGCCCGGAGTTGCGCATCGCCTCCTCGTACGAGGGGAACTCCACGATCTCCACGATGTGCGAGGAGTCGGCCCGGTCCTTCGCCATCACACTGTGCGACGCGGTCCGCTTCCCCTTGGTCTGCTCGACCCACCGGTCCATCAGCCGGTTCATCTCGTCGAGCCGGCTGGTCCTGCATTCGATGAGCTGTACGAAGGTCATGGCCTCGCCTCCGGCCCCCCTGGGTCCGGCTGAACAGCTTCATTGTCCCAAGGGGAAAGCCCTCCTGCCTCCCGGCTCATGAGGCAGGAGGGCAGAAGAGGGGCCGGCCGGCGCGCGCCTACCGCGGCCCGTACTTCCGGCCCGTCCTGGACGACACCGCCCCCAGCATCCCCCGCGGCACCAGCTTCGCCGCCCCCAAGAGGGCCTTGTAGCGCGGGTCCGGGACGGACAGCGTCTTGCCGCGCGCCAGATCGTGCAGCGCCGCCGCCACCAGCTTGTCCGCGTCGAGCCACATCCAGCCCGGGATGTTGTCGGTGCCCATCCCGGCCCGGTCGTGGAACTCGGTGCGCACGAACCCCGGGCAGAGCGCCATCAGCCGTACGCCGCTGCCGGCCAGGTCGCGCGCCGCGCCCTGGGTGAACTGCACGACCCAGGCCTTGGAGGCGCCGTAGGTTCCCCGGGGGACGAAGGCGGCCACCGACGCGACGTTGACCACGCCGCCCCGGCCCCGCTCGCGCATCGCCTCGGTCGCCGCCGACGTCAGCCGCAGCACCGCCTCGCAGTGCACCTTCAGCATCCGCAGCTCGTCGGCCATGGAGACGTCCAGGTAGCGGCCCTTGTTGCCGAATCCGGCGTTGTTGATCAGGAGGTCGACGGGGTTCTTGCGGTCACCGAGACGTCCGGCCACCGCCTCGATCCCCTTGTCCTCGGCCAGGTCGGCCGTCAGCACCTCCGCCTCGATGCCGTGCCGGTCGTGCAGCTCGGTCGCCTGTTCCCTCAGCCGCTTGGTGTCGCGGGCCACCAGCACCAGGTTGTGCCCGTCCGCCGCCAGTCGCCGCGCGAACGCGGCTCCGATGCCTGCCGTCGATCCCGTAATCAGAGCCGTTGTCATGGCAGAAGGTTAGTGACCTGGACTGGGTGCATCCGCTTCCCCGTGGGGCCGTCCGTGGTGAAGGGTCGGTGGAGACAGGCGTGGTGAGCGGCCGTCAGGCCCCGTACTTCTCCTTGTACTCCCGCGCCGTGCGCAGCGCCTCCGGGTGCAGGGCCTCGCCCGCGGCCAGCAGCCGCGGCAGCAGCGTCCGCTCGGTCGTCACCGCCCGGAACTGCAGGGCCACGGTCACGTCGTGGCCGGGCCGGTGCACGATCTCGACGGCATCGCCCGCGCGGATCTCGCCGGGCACGATCACCCGCAAATACGCCCCCGGCGCCCCTCGCCGCGTGAACCGCTTCACCCAGCCCTTTTCGTCCAGGTGGCCCTGGAATGTGCGGCACGGAATCCGCCCGGAGGTGATCTCCAGCACCACCTCGGGCCCGACCCGCCAGCGCTCGCCGATCAGGGCACCGGACACGTCCAGTCCGCGGGTCGTCAGGTTCTCGCCGAACGCGCCGTCGGGCAGCGTCCGGCCCAGCTCGCGCTCCCACTCGTCCATGTCCTCGCGGGCCATGGCGTACACGGCCTGGTCGTCGCCGCCGTGGTGCTCCAGCTTGCACACCGCGTCGCCGGCCAGCCCGCTCCCGCCGATCCCCTGGGGCCCGGGCGCGGACACCCGCACCGGCCCCTCCACCGGCCGCTTGTCGATCCCGGTCACGCCCCCGGGGCCGTCCGCGTACGGCGCGGCCTCGGCACGGCCCAGATTCACAGACAGAAGCTTCATGCACCGCACGCTAAGCGACCGGACCCCAAAGCGTCGACGCATTATTCGCATCGCCGTCAAAGGGTCGCTTATCCTTGACGGGTGATCGAAGCTCGTCATCTCCGCGTTCTGCGCGCCGTCGCGACCACCGGCTCCTTCTCCGCCGCGGGCCGCGAGCTGGGCTGCACCCAGCCCGCCGTCAGCCAGCAGATGAAGGCCCTGGAAACCTCCGTCGGCACACCCCTGCTGATCCGCACGGGACGCGAGATGCGCCTGACCCAGGCCGGCGAGGCCCTGGTGCGGCACGCCTCCGGGATCCTCGCCGGGCTCACGGCCGCGGAGGAGGAGGTCGCCGCCATCGCCGGGCTGCGCGCGGGCCGGGTCCGGCTCGTCTCCTTCCCCAGCGGCAGCTCCACCCTCGTCCCCACGGCCCTCGCCGCGCTGCGCGCGGCGCACCCCGGCACCCGCGTCTCCCTGGAGGAGGCCGAGCCGCCCGCCTCCGTCGGCCTGCTGCGCGAGGGCGACTGCGACGTGGCGCTCGCCTTCCGTTATGAGGGGGCCGCGGGCGCGGAGGAGTGGGACGACCTCGTCGTACGGCCGCTGCTGTCGGACCGGCTCGTCGCGCTCGTGCCGGAGCGGCACCGGCTCGCGGGCGCGGAGTCCGTCGACATCGGCGAGCTCACCGGGGAGCCGTGGATCGCGGGCTGCCCACGCTGCCGCGGACAGCTGATCGAGGTGTGCGCGGCGGCCGGCTTCACCCCGCGCATCGACTTCGCCACCGACGACTATCCGGCGGTGGTCGGGCTGGTCGGCGCCGGCCTGGGTGTGGCCGTGCTGCCCCAGTTGGCCGTCGAGTCGGTACGGCCCCGGGGGGTGCGCACCGTGCGGCTCGAACCGGCGGTGCGGCGGGAGATCGTCGCGCTCACGCTGCCCGACCTCGCGCAGGTCCCGGCGGTGGCCGCGACGCTCGACCAGCTGGCCCGGGCCGCCCGCCGGCAGTAGCGGCCCACCCGCGTCAAAAACCAACGGCACGCGTGCGCGTGCCCGTTCGAAGAAACGTTCCTTCAGTTGTTCGAGGCGGTTTGCCCGCCCGATGCCGACGCCGACACCAGCCGGTTGCGCGCCCGCCCCATCAGCTCTTCGCGCTCGTCCTCGGTCAGCCCGCCCCACACGCCGTACGGCTCACGCACCGCCAGTGCGTGGGCAGCGCACTCGGCGCGTACCGGGCACCTCATGCAGACCTCTTTGGCCGAGTTCTCACGAGCGCTCCTCGCCGCACCGCGCTCGCCCTCCGGATGGAAGAACAGCGAGCTGTCCACCCCGCGACAGGCAGCCAGCAGCTGCCAGTCCCACAGGTCCGCGTTCGGTCCGGGAAGGCGGGAGAAATCTGCCATTACGTGACCCCTTGTAGCCGTTCTGGGCGGATCCGGTGTCTACGACCGTACAACTACGATCTAAGGAGATGAAAATATGACTCATTGCGAATCTAGCTCCAGACACTGGCAAAGCGGAAGAAATGGGTCTGAATGGGGCATAGGTTGTGATGAAAGTTCGAGGGTCTGCTGCGCATATCTGCACCGTGTCCGCCCCCTCACGTAGAGTGCCGAAGATGGCAGCCACCCCCGTAACTCTTTCGAGTGACCGTCGTTGAGAGTGCGAGGCGGTTGAAGGAACAAGCGCTCGGGCGGGTGTCCGAGACGGTCGACCGCACAGGTGACGATTTCGTACCAGCCTGGAGGCTCAAGGTGACGTGCATCAGCTGCGGAGGGCGGTCATGACATCCGTCCTCGTCTGCGACGACTCCCCGCTTGCCCGAGAGGCGCTCCGTCGTGCGGTCGCGACCGTGCCCGGCGTAGAGCGCGTGACGACGGCGGCCAACGGCGAGGAAGTCCTCCGCCGCTGGGGGGCCGACCGCTCGGACCTGATTCTGATGGACGTACGCATGCCCGGCCTGGGCGGCGTCGAGACGGTCCGGCGGCTGCTGTCCGCCGATCCCGGTGCGCGCATCATCATGCTCACCGTCGCCGAGGACCTGGACGGCGTGGCCCTCGCGGTCGCCGCCGGTGCCCGCGGCTATCTGCACAAGGACGCCTCCCGCGCGGAACTGCGCGCGACGGTGACCCAGGCCCTGGCCGACCCGACCTGGCGGCTCGCCCCGCGCCGGCTGCGCTCGGCCGAGATGGGCGCGGCGCCCACGCTCACGGCGCGTGAGATCCAGGTCCTCGAAGGCATGAGCCACGGCCGCTCGAACGCCGAGATCGGCCGCGAGCTGTTCCTCTCCGAGGACACCGTCAAGACGCACGCCCGGCGCCTGTTCAAGAAGCTGGGCGCCTCGGACCGGGCCCACGCCGTGGCGCTCGGCTTCCGGTGGGGTCTGGTGCGCTAGGGCCTGTCCTTCGGATCGGGTCGGCCGCGGCGCGCGGCCTCCGGCGAGGGTCGGGGAGCGGGGGCATGTGGATGCCCCCGCGCGAGCCGTACCCGCGCGGACCGGAGCCGGCGGCCGGCGGTGACGCCGGTGGGAAGCCGCTTCCGCCCGGGCGAGGTCGAGGTCCCGCGAGGGCGAGGGACGAGGTCCCCGGAATGATCCGAACGGCAGGTCCCAGCGGTCGTGGTGAGAGCACGGAACGCCAGGTGGGCGCGGGTGGATCGGGGGTCCGCCGGAGGCCTGCTGCTCGTTTCGCCGCGGATGCCGCATCCTTGAGGGTGTGGAGTTCCTCGGGGACGAGTCGGTCGAGCGGAAGGGGAGGGCGCAGGGGATGAGTGCCGGCGCACCTGCTCATAACGCTTCGGTGCACAACAACGGGCGCGGTGCCGCGGACCCTGCGGCCGCAAGGCACCATGGACCGATGCGCGACGACGAGCCGGCCCATGCCCAGGGCCCGATCGGGGCGCTCGTCCACCGCGCCGTCGACGGGGACGAGCAGGCGACGCACGACCTGCTCGCCCATGTCCACCCCCTGGCCCTGCGCTACTGCCGCACCCGTCTGTCCCGTCTCCCGGGCGACGCGCGGCACTTCGTGGAGGACCTCGCGCAGGAGGTCTGCGTGGCGGTGCTCCTCGCGCTGCCCCGCTACCGGGACACCGGGCGTCCCTTCGAGGCGTTCGTCTTCGCCATCGCCGCTCACAAGGTCGCCGACCTCCAGCGCGCGGCGATGCGGCACCCCGGCTCGACGGCCGTCCCCTCCGACGAGATGCCCGAGCGCCCCGACGACTCCCTGGGTCCGGAGGAGCGCGCCCTGCTCAGCAGCGACGCGGAATGGGCCAAGAAACTCCTGGCCAATCTCCCCGAGAACCAGCGGGAGCTGCTGCTGCTGCGGATCGCGGTGGGGCTCACGGCCGAGGAGACCGGTCAGATGTTGGGAATGTCACCCGGTGCGGTCCGGGTGGCCCAGCACAGGGCGCTGAGCCGGCTGCGGGCGCTGGCCGAGCAGTAGCCCTGCTTCAACAACCCCTCTGTTGAACAGGCGGTGCGCCGCTTCCGTACGAACATACGAAGCCCGGAGCCAGGCGGAACCGTGGAATGAGACAGCCGCGCTTCCCGTTAGCATGGACATCCGCACCGATCAAGGCCATTTGGGGAAGGTGTCATGACTGCCAACGTCGACGGAGTGCCCGGTAAATTCGCGACACTCGGGCTGACCTACGACGACGTGCTGCTGCTGCCGGGTGCATCCGAGGTGCTCCCCAACGCGGTCGACACCTCGTCCCGCATCTCGCGCAACGTCCGGGTCAACATCCCGCTGCTCTCCGCGGCGATGGACAAGGTGACCGAGTCCCGCATGGCGATCGCGATGGCCCGCCAGGGCGGCGTCGGCGTGCTGCACCGCAACCTCTCGATCGAGGACCAGGTCAACCAGGTCGACCTGGTGAAGCGCTCCGAGTCCGGCATGGTCACCGACCCGATCACGGTGCACCCCGACGCGACGCTGGGCGAGGCCGACGCCCTGTGCGCCAAGTTCCGCATCAGCGGCGTCCCCGTCACCGACGGCAACAAGAAGCTGCTCGGCATCGTCACCAACCGCGACATGGCCTTCGAGACCGACCGCACCCGTCAGGTGCGCGAGGTCATGACGCCGATGCCGCTGGTCACCGGCAAGGTCGGCATCTCCGGCGCCGACGCCATGGAGCTGCTGCGCCGCCACAAGATCGAGAAGCTTCCCCTGGTCGACGACGCGGGTGTCCTCAAGGGCCTCATCACGGTCAAGGACTTCGTCAAGGCCGAGCAGTACCCCAACGCGGCGAAGGACTCCGAGGGCCGGCTGCTCGTCGGCGCGGCCGTGGGCGCCAGCCCCGAGGCGCTGGAGCGCGCCCAGGCGCTCGCCGGTGCCGGGGTGGACTTCCTGGTCGTCGACACCTCGCACGGCCACAACAGCAACGCGCTCAGCTGGATGGCGAAGATCAAGTCGAGCGTGGGCGTCGACGTGATCGGCGGCAACGTAGCCACACGTGACGGCGCCCAGGCGCTGATCGACGCCGGCGTCGACGGCATCAAGGTGGGCGTGGGCCCCGGCTCGATCTGTACCACCCGCGTGGTGGCCGGCATCGGCGTCCCGCAGGTCACGGCCATCTACGAGGCGTCCCTCGCGGCCCGTCCGGCGGGCATCCCGCTGATCGGCGACGGCGGTCTGCAGTACTCCGGCGACATCGGCAAGGCCCTGGCCGCCGGTGCCGACACGGTGATGCTCGGCAGCCTCCTCGCGGGCTGCGAGGAGTCCCCGGGCGAGCTCCAGTTCATCAACGGCAAGCAGTTCAAGTCGTACCGCGGCATGGGCTCGCTCGGCGCGATGCAGTCCCGCGGCCAGGCCAAGTCGTACTCCAAGGACCGCTACTTCCAGGCCGAGGTCGGCTCCGACGACAAGCTCGTGCCCGAGGGCATCGAGGGCCAGGTGCCCTACCGCGGCCCGCTGGCCAACGTGCTGCACCAGCTCGTCGGCGGTCTGCGCCAGACCATGGGTTACGTGGGCGCCGCCTCCATCGACGAGATGGAGACCAAGGGCCGCTTCGTCCGGATCACCTCCGCGGGCCTCAAGGAGAGCCACCCGCACGACATCCAGATGACGGTCGAGGCACCGAACTACAGCCGCAGCAAGTAGCGGCCGGCCTTCCGAGGGCGGCTCCGGGGCATCCGGGGCCGCCCTCGTCGTGCCCGTCGGCGATACTGGAAGACGCTGCAACGCATCAGGGAAAGGCCACAGACGTGACTGAGATCGAGATCGGGCGCGGCAAGCGCGGCCGCCGGGCGTACGCCTTCGACGACATCGCCGTCGTCCCCAGCCGCCGTACGCGGGACCCGAAGGAGGTCTCGATCGCCTGGCAGATCGACGCCTACCGCTTCGAGCTGCCCTTCCTGGCCGCCCCCATGGACTCGGTCGTCTCCCCGGCCACCGCCATCCGGATCGGCGAGCTCGGCGGCCTCGGCGTGCTGAACCTCGAGGGCCTGTGGACGCGCCACGAGGACCCGCAGCCGCTGCTCGACGAGATCGCCGGGCTGGACTCGGAGACCGCGACCCGCCGTCTGCAGGAGATCTACGCGGCTCCCATCAAGGAGGAGCTGATCGGGCAGCGCATCAAGGAGGTGCGCGACTCCGGTGTCGTCACCGCCGCCGCGCTCTCCCCGCAGCGCACCGCCCAGTTCTCCAAGGCCGTCGTGGACGCGGGCGTGGACATCTTCGTCATCCGCGGTACGACGGTCTCGGCGGAGCACGTCTCCGGCGCGCACGAGCCGCTGAACCTGAAGCAGTTCATCTACGAGCTGGACGTCCCGGTGATCGTCGGCGGTTGCGCCACGTACACGGCGGCCCTGCACCTGATGCGCACCGGCGCGGCCGGCGTGCTGGTCGGCTTCGGCGGCGGCGCGGCGCACACCACGCGCAACGTCCTCGGCATCCAGGTCCCGATGGCCACGGCGGTCGCGGACGTGGCCGCCGCCCGCCGTGACTACATGGACGAGTCGGGCGGCCGGTACGTGCACGTGATCGCGGACGGAGGTGTCGGCTGGTCCGGCGACCTGCCCAAGGCGATCGCCTGCGGCGCCGACGCGGTCATGATGGGCTCCCCGCTCGCGCGCGCGACCGACGGTCCGGGCAAGGGGCACCACTGGGGCATGGAGGCGGTGAACGAGGAGCTGCCGCGCGGCAAGAAGGTCGACCTCGGCACGGTCGGGACCATCGAGGAGATCCTCACCGGCCCGTCCCACACCCCCGACGGCTCCATGAACCTCTTCGGCGCCCTGCGCCGCGCCATGGCCACCACCGGCTACAGCGAGCTGAAGGAGTTCCAGCGCGTCGAGGTGACGGTGGCGGACTCGCAGCACCGGCGGTAGTTCGTTCCGGCGCCGAGTAGGGCCTGGTCACTCCGGGGAGTGGCCGGGCCCTTTTGCGTGCCCAAGTGGCTCTGACGGGGCGCGAGTTGCCGTCGGGGGGCGCACGGGTGCCTTCGGGCCGTTCTGACCCGTGGAAGGCGGTTTCGAGGGGCTAGTGTCCGTGATCGGCGCCCCGGTTCTTCTGGGGCCCCCTTCCAAGGACATGGTCCGGACCCCGCCCTCGGGGCCCGGCCCGATTCCGACGTGCCGTCCACCGGGTCACTGGGCGGCGTCGTGGAAGGGGGCGCCCATGGCACGTCACCGCAAGCCCACCCGCTGGGACCGACTCCGTCTTCGGACGGTGCAGTGCCGGAGGAGGTGGATCTTGCGGATTTTCGGATGGTGAGCGGCCGCCCCCAAGAAGACTAGGGGCGGACACTCCGTGATCCATCCAGGAGCCTGCCGCAGTGACCGCTGCGGTGGGCTCCATCTGTGTCCGTAAGGTACCCGCGCGGCGTGCCGCATGCCACCAGTCGCCTGGGCTCACGCACCCCGCGCGCCCCCTTTCACAACCGATGCGCCGCCCCCATGGGTGCCGCCCCCCGTGTGTCCAGCAGTAGCTGGGCCTTCACCGACAGGCCCTGGAGGTCGTACGTGCGGTGCTGCTGGAGGAGGATGGTCAGGTCCGCGTCGGCCGCTGCCTCGTAGAGGGAGTCCGCGCGGGGGACGGGGTGATCGAGGACGCTCCAGGACGGGACGTAGGGGTCGTGGTAGCTGACCGTCGCGCCCAGTTCCCGCAGGCGCAGGGCGATCTCGCGGGCCGGGGTGCCCTGGAGATCGGCGAGATCGGGCTTGTAGGTGACACCGAGGAGGAGCACGCGGGCGCCCCGGGCCGACTTGCCGTGTTCGTTCAGGAGCGTGGCGGCGCGCTGGACGACGTAGCCCGGCATGCGGTTGTTGACCTCCTGGGCCAGTTCCACCATGCGCAGGCCGCGGCCGCCGCCGGCGGTCAGGTCCTGGGGGACGGAGTGGCCGCCGACACCGGGGCCCGGGCGGAAGGCCTGGAAACCGAACGGCTTGGTCTCCGCGCAGCGGATGACGTCCCACAGGTCGACGCCCAGGTCGTTGCAGAGGACGGCCATCTCGTTGACGAGGGCGATGTTCACGTGCCGGTAGTTGGTCTCCAGCAGCTGCACGGTCTCCGCTTCGCGGGGTCCACGCGCGCGTACCACCTTGTCGGTCAGCCGCCCGTGGAACGCGGCGGCCGACTCGGTGCAGGCCGGGGTGAGGCCGCCGATGACCTTGGGCGTGGTCGCCGGCGTGACGTCCCGGTTGCCGGGGTCGACGCGGCTGGGGGAGTACGCCAGGTGGAAGTCGCGGCCCGCGCGCAGCCCGGAGCCCTCTTCGAGGAGCGGACGCAGGAATTCCTCCGTGGTCCCCGGGTACACAGGTGACTCCAGGATCACCGTGGTGTGCGGGCGCAGGTGGGCGGCCAGGGTACGGGCGGCCGCTTCGAGCTGGCTCAGGTCGAGCCCGCCGTCCGCGCCCCGCGGGGTCGGTGCGCAGATGACCGCGGTGCGCACCCTGCCGAGCTCGGCCGGGTCGGTGGTCGGCCGGAAGCCCCCCGAGAGCATCCGGCGCAGTTCGGCGGGACTGAGCGAGCCCGCCTCGGGGCCGGTCCGGTAGCCGAGGGTGGAGATGCCTGCGGCGACGGCGGCCTGGGCCAGGGGCAGGCCGTACGCGCCGAGTCCGATGACGGCGAGATCTGCGGGCATGGCGTGGCCGTCCTTCCCGATAGCCGAAGTGGGACAGGTGCGCAAGCCCTGTGGACAGGACGGGCGAGCGCAATGTCAGACTAGGAGTAAATATGACCGATATGCGGGATTGCCCGGCCGAGTTTCGGTGAGTGTTCCGTGAGCGTTGTCCACAGGCTGGGGGTCCGTGGTGGCTGAAGTCGGGCAACGCGGTCAGAATCTGGGCAGGGGGATACGGACGGGGTCTCACCCGACGGGTGCGGCCCGCGCGACCGATGAGCGGGAGGCAGCGGTGAGGACAGCGACACTCGGACCGGCGCAGCGCGCCGAGTCACTCGCATCGATGGCCGAGCGCGAGCTGGACGTGCTGGTCGTGGGTGCAGGCGTGGTCGGTGCGGGCACCGCGCTCGACGCCGTGACTCGGGGCCTGTCCACAGGTCTGGTCGAGGCGCGTGACTGGGCGTCCGGCACCTCCAGCCGGTCCAGCAAGCTCATCCATGGCGGCCTGCGCTATCTGGAGATGCTCGACTTCGCGCTCGTCCGCGAGGCCCTGAAGGAGCGCGGCCTGCTGCTGGAGCGGCTCGCCCCGCACCTGGTGAAGCCCGTGCCGTTCCTGTACCCGTTGCAGCACAAGGGCTGGGAGCGGCTGTACGCCGGTTCGGGCGTCGCCATGTACGACGCCATGTCCATGGCCCGCGGTCACGGCCGGGGCCTGCCGATGCACCGCCACCTGACGCGCTCCCACGCCCTGCGCGTGGCCCCCTGCCTGAAGAAGGACGCCCTGGTCGGGGCGTTGCAGTACTACGACGCGCAGATGGACGACGCCCGGTACGTGACGAACCTGGTGCGCACGGCGGTGGCGTACGGCGCGAAGGCCGCCAACCGGGCGCGGGTGACGGGCTTCCTGCGCGAGGGCGAGCGGGTCGTCGGTGCCCGGGTGCAGGACGTCGAGGCGGGCGGCGAGTACGAGATCCGCGCCAAGCAGGTCGTCAACGCGACCGGCGTGTGGACGGACGACACCCAGGCGATGGTCGGGGAGCGCGGCCAGTTCCACGTCCGCGCCTCCAAGGGCATCCACCTGGTCGTGCCGCGCGACCGCATCCACTCCACGACCGGGCTGATCCTGCGCACGGAGAAGTCCGTGCTGTTCGTCATCCCCTGGGGCCGGCACTGGATCGTCGGCACCACGGACACCGACTGGGACCTCGACAAGGCCCACCCGGCCGCGTCCAGCGCGGACATCGACTACCTGCTGCAACATGTGAACTCGGTGCTGGCGGTGCCACTCACCAGGGACGACGTCCAGGGCGTGTACGCGGGCCTGAGGCCGCTGCTCGCGGGCGAGTCCGACGCGACCAGCAAGCTGTCCCGCGAGCACACCGTCGCGCATCCGGTGCCCGGGCTGGTCGTCGTGGCGGGCGGCAAGTACACGACGTACCGGGTCATGGCCAAGGACGCGGTGGACGCGGCGGTGCACGGGCTCGACATGCGCGTCGCCGAGTGCGTCACCGAGGACGTGCCGCTGCTGGGCGCCGAGGGCTACCGGGCACTGTGGAACGCGCGGGCGCGGATCGCCGCCCGGACCGGGCTCCACGTGGTGCGGGTCGAGCACCTGCTGAACCGCTACGGGGCGATGACCGAGGAGCTTCTCGAGCTCATCGCCGAGGACCCGTCGCTGGGCGAGCCCTTGGCGGCGGCCGACGACTATCTGCGCGCCGAGATCGTGTACGCGGCCTCCCACGAGGGGGCGCGGCATCTGGACGACGCGCTGACCCGGCGGACGCGCATCTCGATCGAGACCTTCGACCGGGGCGCCCGCAGCGCACGCGACGCCGCGCAGCTGATGGCGCCGGTGCTCGGCTGGGACAAGGACCAGATCGAGCGCGAGGTCGAGCACTACCAGAAGCGGGTGGAGGCCGAGCGGGAGTCGCAGCGGCAGCCGGACGACCTGACGGCGGACGCGGCGCGACTGGGGGCGCCGGACATCGTGCCGTTGTAGATCGGCAGTGGCGGGCTGTGGCGGGCAGTGGCGGGTTATGGCTCGGCAGGGTTTGACGGGCCCTGCCGGGTCCCGCCGGTTCTGCTGGGTCGCGGGTTCTGCCGGGTCCCGGGTTCTGCTGGGTCGCGGGTTCTGCCGGGTCCCGGGTTCTGCCGGACGTCACTCGAATGGGTGTCGGGCAGCGGGATCTTCGTTCGGGGGCGGGTCGTTCTACGAGGTGCGGGGGCAGAACTCGGCCGCGAGCATCGCGGGTTCGAGGCCGGGATCTGCGATCGCGTCCGTGTTCACGCGGAAGGTGAGGACCCGACGGCCGTCGACGGTGGCCGCGGTGCGCACGTAGCTGCCGGATATGTGCCCGTTGTGCCCCCACACCCGCATGCCGCACGGAAGTTTCTCGGCAAACAGCCCCATGCCGTACGCGCCGTGTGCGGCACGGGTGTCGAGCATCTCGCGCAGCCAGTGCGGGGGCAGCAGCCGGCCGCCGAGCAGGGCCGCGTAGAAGCGGTCCAGGTCGGCGAGCGTGGACACCAACTCGCCCGCGGCTCCGGCCACCCGCGGGTCGAGTGCGGTGACGTCGGTTCCGTCGGCGGTGTAGGCGCGGCCGTGGGGTGAGGGCAGCGTGGACCGGGATCCGGGGAAGGAGGTGCCTGTCAGACGCAGGGGAGTGATGATGCGGCGCTCGGCCTCCGTGGCGTACGAGTGGCCGGTGACCTGCTCGATGACCAGGCCGAGCAGGACGTAGTTGGTGTTCGAGTAGGAGAAGTGGCCGCGTTCGGCCGGGGGGTGGGTGAGAGCGATGTTCAGGGCCTGACGGGGTGTGACGGGGGCGGTTCCGTCGGTGTCCGTGGTGAAGTCGGGCAGGCCGCTGGTGTGGGTGAGCAGGGAGCGCAGGGTCAGCGCGCGGCCGTCGTTGCCCGCTCCTCGCACCAGGCCCGGCAGGTGCTGCTCCACCGTGTCGGACAGCGACAGCCGGTGCTCGGCGGCCAGTTGCAGCACGACCGTCGCGATGAACGTCTTCGTGATGCTGCCGGCGCGGAAGTGGTCAGACCGGGCGATTCCCGGCCCGTCGGCGGCATAGCGGGTGGTGGTGCCCTCCTGGGCGAGCAGGGCCGCGGCCGGGGCCCTGCCCTGCGTCACCAGCAGCGGCAGCACCGCGTCGACCGGCGGCATCGAGAGGGCCGACGAGTCGGCCGGGGGCAGGGCGAGGACCGCGGCGGCCGCGGGCAGCGCCAGCAATGTCCGAAACGGCGGCATGAGGACTCCTCCCTGGTCAGGGCCCATCATGCAAGTCCGCGCGGCCCGTGCCGCGCCCGGGTGCCCGGGGGTCGGGGCCGCGGGGGCACGCCAGGGGGCCCCTGGGCGCCGGGCACTTGTCGGGTGAGAGACAATGGAGGCTCTGTCAGGGCGGGTTGTATGAGGGGACGCATGTCGGAGGCGGAGCGGGCGGGCACATCTCGTCAGGACACTCGTCAGGACACCAGGGAGCGTCTCCTCGCGGGGCGTTACCGGCTGGGCAAGGTGCTCGGCCGCGGGGGCATGGGCACGGTGTGGCGCGCCGAGGACGAGACGCTGGGGCGGACGGTCGCCGTCAAGGAGCTGCGGTTCCCGACGAACATCGACCATGAGGAGAAGCGGCGGCTGATCACGCGGACGCTGCGCGAGGCCAAGGCCATCGCGCGGATCCGCAACAACAGCGCCGTGACGGTCTTCGACGTCGTCCAGGAGGACGACCGGCCCTGGATCGTGATGGAACTCGTCGAGGGCAAGTCGCTCGCCGAGGTCATCCGGGAGGACGGCCTGCTCGAGCCCAAGCGTGCCGCCGAGGTCGGGCTCGCCGTCCTCGACGTGCTGCGGTCCGCCCACCGCGAGGGCATCCTGCACCGTGACGTGAAGCCGTCGAACGTCCTGATCTCCGACGACGGCCGGGTCGTGCTCACCGACTTCGGCATCGCCCAGGTCGAGGGTGACCCGTCCATCACCTCGACCGGCATGCTCGTCGGCGCGCCCTCCTACATCTCCCCGGAGCGGGCGCGCGGGCACAAGCCGGGTCCGGCGGCCGACCTGTGGTCCCTCGGCGGGCTGCTGTACGCGGCGGTGGAAGGCACGCCGCCGTACGACAAGGGGTCGGCCATAGCGACTCTCACGGCGGTGATGACCGAGCCGCTGGAGGAGCCGAAGAACGCGGGTCCCCTGAAGGACGTCATCCACGGGCTGCTCACCAAGGACCCCGCACAGCGGCTCGACGACGCGGGTGCCCGGGCGATGCTGAACTCGGTTCTGCGCGGGCCCGAGACTCCCGAGCCGGAGCCCGTGGACGCCACGAAGGTCGTGCCGCTGCCGGCGCAGCCCGACAGGTCCTCGCGCAAGGGGGGTTCGTCGGGTTCCGGCGGCAAGCGGGGCGAGGAGGCCGGGGAGCGGTTGCGTGGGGCGCTGCGTTCCGTGCGCAAGGCCGCCTCGGGATCGGCTGCCGGGGGAGCCGCCGCCGCATCGGCCAAGTCCGGTGCCGCCGAGGCCTCTTCCGGGTCGGCCGGCACGGCCTCCTCCGCTCCGGACAGCGGTGCGGGCCGGAGCGGGACCGCGGGTGCGTCGCCGGCGAAGCCGGGCTCGGGGGCCGGCGCGGCCGCCGGTGAGCGTGGTGCGCCGGAGACGAAGGAGGCCTCCGGGGGGCGGAGTTCGGGATGGCCCGTGGTGCCGCCGCCGGACCTGCCGCCGAGGCCCGTGCCCCGGGCACCGCTCACCGACGTGGTGCCGCGGCGGACCCTGATGATCATCGCGGTGGTCGTGGTGCTCGCGGTGATCGGCACCGTGCTCGCCATCGTGCTCAGCGGTGACGACACGGGCTCGAAGGGCGCCTCCGGCGAAGGCGGCGGGAAGACCGTCGCCACGGCGTCGGACGGCGCCGACACCAAGGGCGACAAGAGCGACGGCACGCCCTCCGGCGGCGCCGAGACGGAGGCCACGCCGTCCGGGCCCGCCTCGAACACCACACCCACCGGCCAGTCGGGCGATTCCTCGGACGAGGGCGGATCCGGCGGCGGGAAGGGCACCGCGGCGGAGTCGACTCACCAGGGGAAGCAGGGGTACTCGATCGGCCTGCCCAAGGGCTGGAAGTACCAGTCCACGGCCGCGGCGGGCGACCGTTTCACCGGGCCCGACGGGCAGAAGCTGCTCGTCGCCTGGACGTCCACGCCCAAGGGCGACCCGGTGGCGGACTGGAAGAACCAGGAGCGCTACATGGTGCGGGCGCAGTACAAGAAGATCCGTATAGAGAAGGTGGACTACCGCGGCTGGAACACCGCCGACTGGGAGTTCACCTACACGGACGGCGGCACCAAGTACCGCACCATCGACCGGGGTTTCGTGGTCGACGGCAAGTACGGGTACGCGCTGATGTACACGGCCAAGGCGGCAGGCTGGGGCGGCGACTCGCGCAAGGAGACGTGGCGGACTCTCACGCAGACCTTCGAACCCAAGTCCTGAGCATGGGGCCCTCCGGGATTGGGGAGTGAGATCTGGCATCCCCCCATTGCGGGTTGCCTGCGGCACGTATCGTAAATGTTTGCGGACCGTGCGCAGCCGAAACGGACCGCGGGGCGAACGGATGTGACCGACCGGGCTGCCGGGGGAGGCAACGTGGACGACTACGCGGGTCGGGTGCTGGCCGACCGCTACCGCCTGCCACTGCCGCCGTCCGACGAGTACGAACTCACCGAGACCCGGGCTTTCGACACCTACAGCGGACAGGAAGTCCTGGTCCGGCAGGTGCCGTTGCCCGAGGTGGTCGAGGCCGAGGTCCTCGACGCGGAGGGGTTGCCCGACGGCTTCACGGCACGTGACGGTGGTACCCGGCGGTCCGGCACCCGGGCGGGCGCGGGCACCCGGCGGCCCGCGGATCCGGTGGTGCGACGTGCGGTGGAGGCGGCGCAGGCCGCCGCGGCGATTCCCGACCACCCCCGACTCGACCAGGTCTTCGACGTGTTCGCCGAGGGCGGTTCGCTGTGGATCGTCAGCGAGTCGGTGGCCGCGCGCCCGCTGGCCGCGCTGCTCGCCGAGAAGCCGCTGACGCCGTACCGGGCCGCCGAGGTGGCCTCCGACGTCCTGATGGCCCTGCGAGTGCTGCATGCGCACGGCTGGGTGCACCGGAACATCACCGCGCGGACGGTGCTCGTCTGCGACGACGGCCGGGTGATGCTGACCGGGCTGGCCGTGGGCGCGGCCGAAGAGGCGCTGTGCGGGTACGACCCGGTGCCCGAACCGCCCTTCGAGGAGTCAGGGCAGGAGTCCGGGCAGGAGCCGGGGTCGCGGGGCGGCGGTGCCGGGCGGGCCCGTGGCGTCAGCGGTCCGGGCGGCTCCGGTCCGGGCGGTTCCGGGCCGGGCGGGGGCATCGGCGGCGCGGGTGATCCCGAGGCGGCCCGGCGCGCGGCCATAGAGGCCCGGGAGGCCAGGGGACTGCCCTCGACCGGGGGCGAGAGCGCGAGCGGCGGTTCGGTCGTACCGGTGCGTGGGCCGGTGGAGGGCGGCGGGGACCCGCGGGCGGCGCGTGCGGGAGCGATCGCGGCCTACCGGGCCGGTGCCCGGGCCGCCGCACGGGTGCAGGAGGCACAGCAGGGCGGGCGGGCGGCACTGCCCGGAGCCCGCACCGACCCGGACGCGGAGGGCGCGCCCCACGCCGACGGTTCGGCGCAGTCGCCGTACATCCCCGGGCAGGGCACCGCCCCCGGGGCCGTGCCGCCCGGGCGGATCGCCGACCCCTACGGCGTGGGCGGCCATCCACGGACGACGGCCTGGCACGGTGCGGCGCCCCGCGGCACGACCGGCGGGGCGACGGCGGCGCAGGGCCGCGAGCAGGCGGCGCTCCCCCCGGCCCCGGACACCGCGGCCCACGGCGAGCCCACCCGGTGGGACGACCTGGTCGCCGACACCCCCGCACCCCGGCGCGGTCCGGCCACGGCGCTGGCCGCCGAGCGGGCGCGGCAGGCGCGGATGGCCGTGGTCGGCCCGGTGACCGAGCGCTGGGCGCCGGAGCAGGCCGGACCCGTGCACGAGAACTGGCAGTTGGCCGCGCCCATCGGCCCCGCGACCGACCTGTGGGCGCTCGGCGCGCTGCTCTTCAGGGCCGTGCAGGGTCATGCGCCCTACCCGGAGGAGTCGACGGCCGAGCTGGTGCAGATGGTGTGCGCCGAGCCGCCCGCGTACGCCGAGGAGTGCGGGCCGCTGCGGCCGGTCGTGGAGTCGCTGCTGCGTCAGGACCCGACCGAGCGCCTCGACTTCGAGGAGGTGCGCGGCTGGCTGCGCTCGCTGGTGCGCTCGGCGCCCGAGCCGGAGGCCGGGATGCACGTGGTCGCCGCGCCGCCCGTCGACGCCCGGCGGCTGCCCGTCGTACGGCGCCGGGGTGAGCTCGTGCGCCGGCGGAAGGCCGGGCTGCCCGCGCACCACGGGCGGCACAAGCGGGCCAAGCAGGAGTCCGGTTCGCCGCGCCGCCTGGGCCGCACCCTGCTCATGCTGGTCCTGCTCGCGATGGCCGCGGCGATCGCCTACGCCATGCTCTTCATGCCCAAGGCGAAGAACGAGGGCGCGGACGGAGCCGACCGCACCGGAGCCGCCGGTGACGTCAGTCAGGCGCCTGAGCCGGACGCCAGCAGCGAGCCCCGGCCCGACCAGACCTCGCCCGGGCCGGAGAAGAGCCCGTCGTCGTCGGCCGGCGGCACCGAGACCCAGACCACCGGCCCGGACGTCGCCGACGGCTTCACCCTGCGCAAGGACTCGGCGGGCTTCCAGGTCGCCGTCGCCAAGGGCTGGGACCGCACTCCACGCAACGGCAGCGGTCAGGTCGTCTACTCCAAGGGCGACTTCGAGCTCATCGTCGTGGCGGGCCGGGACAGCGCGTCGTCGTACGGCAGCGATCCGATGGACTACCAGCGGGAGAGGGAGCGCGAGTTGCAGCCGTACCGCGACTCCAGCTGGGCCACCTCCACCGGGCTGAAAACGATCGAGGTGGGCGGACGGACCATGGCCGAGGGGCAGTTCACCTGGACCGGCGGCGACGGGGGCGAGCTGTACGTGCGCAACCTGGCGATGCTGGTCGAGGGGCGCTACCACGTGGTCCAGGTGCGCGGCCCGGAATCCGAACGGGACGAGGTGACGCGGCTGTACGAGCAGGCGGCGGCGACGTACAAGGCCACGCGATGAGCGACCGGCGCGCCGCCTGTACGCCGCAGTTCACACTCTGGTTGCCTCACGTCCCGGCAGGCGACAACCGTCACAGTGCGGTCACCGTGGCACCCCGCTTGTTCCCTGGGTGAGGGCGGGTCCTTACGCTGACCCTGTCAAGACCAATTGCGGGGCAACGTGAATCAGATGCAGGGCCTGCTCGTCGCGGGCCGCTACCGGCTGGCCGAATCCATCGGAAGTGGCGGCATGGGCCGGGTCTGGCGTGCCCATGACGAGGTGCTGCACCGATCCGTCGCCATCAAGGAGTTGACGGCCGCCCTCTACGTCTCGGAGAGCGAGCAGGCGATCCTGCTGGCGCGCACCCGGGCGGAGGCCAGGGCGGCGGCGCGCATCAACCACTCCGCGGTCGTCACGGTGCACGACGTGCTGGAGCACGACGGCCGGCCGTGGATCGTGATGGAGCTGGTCGAGGGCCGCTCCCTGGCCGACGCGGTCAAGGAGGAGGGGCGCGTCGAGCCGCGCGAGGCGGCGCGCATCGGCCTCTGGGTGCTGCGGGCCCTGCGTGCCGCGCACACCGCCGGCGTCCTGCACCGCGACATCAAGCCGGGCAACGTCCTCCTCGCACGCGACGGACGCGTCCTGCTCACGGACTTCGGCATCGCCCAGATCGAGGGCGACACGACCATCACGCGCACCGGAGAGGTCGTCGGGTCGGTCGACTACCTGGCGCCCGAGCGCGTACGCGGCCACGACCCGGGCCCGTCCTCCGACCTGTGGGCCCTGGGCGCGACGCTCTACACGGCGGTGGAGGGCCGGTCGCCGTTCCGCCGCACCACACCGCTGACCACCATGCAGGCCGTCGTGGAGGAGGAGGCCGCCGAGCTCCAGCACGCCGGTCCGCTCACGCCCGTCATCATCTCCCTGCTGCGCAAGGACCCGAACACCCGGCCCGACGCGTCCGAGGCGGAGCAGATGCTCGCCGAGGCGGCGGAGGGGCGGCGGCCGAACGGGGCGCAGGCGTACGTGCCCACGCAGTACGGCGGGGCGACGCCGTACCGGGACTCCCGCAGTGGCGCGGGGACGGCCGCCACCGGCACCTCCGGCACCGGCTCCGTCGGCACCGGCTCGGGTTCGCACACCCGGACACCGCTCCCGCCGCTGGCCGGCACCCCGGCCACCGGGACGTCCACGGCCGGCACTCCGCCGTACGGCCCCACCGGCCCCACCACGATCGGCCCGGCGGCGACGGGCCCGCAGCCGGCCGGTACGGGCAGGCGCCGCAGGCTGCGCATCCTCGCCCTGGTCGTCGCGCTCGCGGCCATCATCGGCGGGGGCACGGCCGTGGTGCTCCAGCAGTGGAACGAGAGCCGGCAGGGCGGATCCGGTTCGTCGGCCTCGACGACGGAGGAGCCGGGGGGATCGGTTCCGGACAGCTGGATACGCTACGACGACCCCGCCGGGTTCAGCCTCCACCTGCCGAAGGGCTGGAAGCGCACGCCCTTCGGCCCGCAGGGCGAGCTCAAGCAGATCGACTACTCGCCGGACGGCGGACGGCACTTCGTCCGGATCGCCGTCGACACATCACCGGACTTCTCCGACGCCAAGTCCCACCAGGAGGATCTGGAGCAGCAGGTCCAGAGACTGGTCGGCTACAAGCGGGTGACCATGGAGGAGAACATCTACCGGGACCGCAAGGGCTCGCTGTGGGAGTACACCTGGACGGCGCTGGCCAAGGACCCGCCCTACGTCGCCGGGCCGCGCCACGCCATCGAGGAGACGTACTTCTCGCGGGACGGTGTCGAGTACGCGATCTACATGTCCACACCGCAGAAGGACTGGGCGAAGACCAGCGAGCAGTTCAAGTGGGTGCTGCAGGGCTGGCGGGAGAAGACCTCCTGAGCCGGGGCCACTTCTGACGAAGGCCGGCGGGGCTGTCTGTTTCGGCCACCCGCACCTCGCCGCCCCGGAGCGCTTCCGTCCGGTGGGGCATGATGGCCGCATGGGGACCGAGGGGCACAGCAGGCGTGTCATCGCGGGCCGTTACCGGTTCGAGGAGAGGCTCGGGCGCGGTGGCATGAGTGTGGTCTGGCGGGCCACCGACCAGTTGCTCGGCCGGAGCGTGGCGGTCAAGGAGCTCCCCTACGACCCGACACTCTCCGCGGCGCAGGCCCGCCGGCAGCGGGACCGTACGCTGCGCGAGGCCCGGGCCGTCGCCCAGCTGAGCCACCCGCACATCATCGTCGTCCACGACGTCGTCGAGGACGACGAACGTCCCTACATCGTCATGGAGTTGATCGAGGGCGGCTCGCTCGCCGACCGGCTCGCCCACCGGGGTCCCGTCGACGCCGCCGAAGCGGCCCGTATCGGCATCGCCCTGCTCGGTGCGCTGGGCGCCGCGCACGCGGCCGGGGTGCTGCACCGCGATCTCAAGCCGGACAACGTGCTGCTGGAGGCGGGCACCGACCGGGTCGTCCTCACCGACTTCGGCATCGCCCAGGTCGCGGGCACCCCCACGCTCACCGAGAACGGGTCCTTCGTCGGCTCGCCCGAGTACACGGCGCCCGAGCGGATGTCCGGGTCCAGGACCGGGCCCGAGTCCGACCTGTGGTCGCTGGGCGCGCTGCTGTGCGCGGCCCTCAGTGGGGAGTCGCCGTTCCACCGCGACTCGCTGGGCGGCATCCTGCACGCGGTCGTGGTGGGCGACATCCAGCCGCCCACGCAGGTCGGGCCGCTCCTGCCCGTCGTACGCGGCCTGCTGGAGCGCGATCCGGACCGGCGGCTGGACGCGGACCGGGCGGAACGGATGCTCCGGGCCTTCCGCGACACGGGCCGCACACCCATGTCGCCGCCGCCCGACTACGCGCCGACGGTGGGGGACGTGCCGCGGCGAAGGCCGCTGGATCCCATCGTCCGGCAACCGTCGGGGCCGCCGGTCGAGCTGTCCGGCCCGGGTCGACCGGAGGAACCCTTCCTCCGGCAGCCCGCCCGGCGTGTGCTCATCGCGGCGCTGCTGGTCGCGGCGATGGCGGGAGCGGGGGTGTCCGCGGCAGCCCTGCTCGCGGGGGAGGGCGATGGGGACGGCGGCCCCACACCGACGAGTTCCGCACCGACGCCGCCGAAGACGCCGACGCCGCCGAAGACGCCGAAGGCACCGACGACCCGACCGGCCTCCCCGACAGCACCCGCGGCCACCCCGTGACGACGCCCGCGGCCACCCCGTGACGACGGCGGAGCCCGCACCGCCACGGCACCCGCGCCCGCACCGCCACGGCGCCCGCGGCCACCCCCTGACAGTGCCCGCGCCCACCCCGGGACGGCGGTCGAGTCCCGCACCGCACCGCGACAAAGAGGGCGATAAGCCCCCCTCGACGTCACGGGTCGGTGACCGGCTCGCGTCCTTTGTGGATTCGCGGGCGGTTGGCGCGATATGGATGAACCCATGAGCAACAACGGGGGAGCCCGATCCGGGGCCGACGAGCCAACGAGTTTTGTACTGCAACCGCCGAACCAGCAGACGCCGGTGCCGGGCAATCCCTACGCCACGCCGGCCGCGTCACCCACCCAGGTCGTGCCGCCCCAGGCGGCCCAGATGCCCGATGACCCCGGTGCGGGGCGCCTCATCGCCGGACGCTACCGGCTGCTGGCCAAGCTCGGGCACGGCGGCATGGGTACGGTGTGGCGCGCCAAGGACGAGACGGTGGACCGCGAGGTCGCCGTCAAGGAACCCCGCGTCCCCGAGCATCTTCCCGAACGCGAACGCTCCAACGTCTTCGAGCGGATGCGCCGCGAGGCCCGGGCGGCGGCCCGGCTCGACCACCCGGCGGTGGTCGACGTGCACGACGTCGCCGTCGTGGAGGACCAGCCCTGGATCGTGATGGAGCTGGTGCGGGGCCGCTCACTGGGTGACGCGCTCCAAGAGGGCACCCTGTCCGCGCGTGAGGCCGCCCGGATCGGACTTGAGGTGCTGGGCGCGCTGGAGGCCGCGCACGCGGCGGGCATCCTGCACCGCGACGTGAAACCGGACAACGTGCTGCTCGGCCGGCACGACCGGGTCGTCCTCACGGACTTCGGGATCGCCCAGATCGAGGGCGAGACCAACCTGACCGACACCGGCGGCTTCGTCGGCTCGCCCGAGTACATCGCACCCGAGCGCGTGCTGGGGCAGCGCCCGGGGCCCGCCAGCGATTTGTGGTCCCTCGGTGTGGTGCTCTACGCGGCGACGGAGGGCGTCTCCCCGTTCCGCCGGAGCAACACCCCCGCCACACTCCAGTCCGTCCTCAACGCCACGCCCGCGCCGCCCGCTTCGGCCCAGGGCCCGCTCGCCGAGGCCATCAACGGCCTGCTGCACAAGGACCCGGCCCGCCGCCCGAACGCCGCGCGGGTGCGGGCCCTGCTGGAGGCGGCCGCGAATCCGCCCGCCGCCCAGCCCACGCAGGCCGTGCGGGTCATGGGCCCGGGCGAGGGCGGCCGGGGAGTCCGGCTCGGCCGGAAGGCCTGGATCGGACTGGGCGCCGCGGTCGTCGCGGCGGCGGTGACGGCGTACCTGGTGATCGCGGACCCGTTCGCCGGGCCGCTGCCCGAGGGCTGGGAGGTCAAGCAGGAGAAGGACCTCGCCGCGTCGCTCGCCGTCCCCGCCGACTACCAGCGAACGGTGCCCGACCGGAAGTCCGACCCGAGCCACGTGGTCACGTACACCGACTGGAGCGGCAGCATCTGGATCGGCCTGAGGCTGGAGAAGAAGGCCGAGGACACCGGCGGCAACATCGCGGGTTCCGCGGCCGCCGAGATGTACGACGACGACACCCTGTTCAAGGAGAGCGGCAGCTACGAGCTCGACATGGACGAGGGGCCGAAGAAGTCGGACCCCAGGGTGACCACCTACCGGGACAAGAAGGCCGCCCGGAACACCGTCCCCTTCAAGACCGACGACAGCGAGAACCCCCGCCCCCGGGAACTCCAGATCCTCTACTACCGGACCCCCGGCGGCGACATGTACAAGCTCACCATCAGCTACCCGGGCAAGGGCGACTTCGTCGAGCGCGGACGCGAGGTGGCGAGCGCGGCCATCGCGAACCTGGACATCGACAAGACCTGATCCCGGTCCGTCCAACTGCCGTGAAAACGACCCGCGTCGACAATCAGGCGCCGCGCGGGGTACTGATGGGGCATGAGTAACGACGGGGGCGGGACGGACGACGCCCGGGACCGGCTGGTCGGCGGGCGCTACCGGCTGATCGAGCGCATCGGCTCAGGCGGCACCGGCACCGTCTGGCGGGCCCACGACGACCTCGCACAGCGTGAAGTCGCGATCAGACAGCCCCGGTTGCCGGGCGGCCCGGACGACGAGGGCCACCGGCGGGCGGCCCACCGCCTTCACCGTGAGGCCCGGGCCGCGGCCCGTGTCGACCATCCCGCGGCCGTCACCATCCACGACGTGGTCGTCGAGGCGGAGCAGCGGGACGAACGACCCGGTCCCATAGGCCCCGACGAACTCGACGCGGCCGAGGCGCTCGACGGGCTGCCGTGGATCGTCATGGAGTTGGTGCCCGGGGAGTCCCTGCGTGAGGCGCTCCGGCGCGGGCCGGTCGACGTGCGCGAAACCGCCCGGATCGGTCTCGCCGTGCTCGGTGCCCTGCGCGCCGCGCACTCCGTCGGCATCGTGCACCGGGACGTGAAGCCCGCCCATGTGCTGCTCGGCCCGCACGAGCGGGTCGTCGTCACCGACTTCGGTATCGCCCACGTCCAGGGCGAGGGCTTCCTCACCGCGGGCGGGGAGTCCGCCGCGGACTCGCTGGAGTTCGTCGCCCCCGAGAGGGTGTCCGGCCGCATCGCGGGGCCCGCGTCCGACCTGTGGTCGCTGGGTGCCCTGCTGTACACGGCTGTCGAGGGCTCGTCCCCGTTCCTGCGGGCCACGCCGGACGCCACGCTCGCCGCGATCCTCGCCGCCGAGCCGCCCGAACCGACGCGGGCCGGCCCCCTCGGGCCGCTGATCGCACGACTGCTGGTGCCGGACCCCGAACAGCGGCCGGCCGCCGAGGAGGTCGCGAAGGACCTGGAGGCGGCGGCGGGTCCGGCACCGACACCGACACCGGCACAGGTACCGACACCCGCGTCGGCCGAGCGGTCGCAGCCGGCCGAACCCCTACGCACCCCCGACGCCCCGGTGCCCGCCGCCGTGCCCGCCGGTCAGCCCGACCCGGTGCCCGCCGCCGTGCCCTCCGCACAGCTCGACCCCGTGCCCGCCCCCGCGCCCTCCGGACCCCCCGCCTCCACCCCCGTGCCCGCCGCCCAGGACAGCCCCCCGCCCGCCCCCCGCCAAAGCCTCCTCCGCCCCGGCCCCCTCGCCCTCCTCTCCGCCTTGCTCGCCGGTGGCATAGGGGCCGTCACCCAACTCGCGGAGCCCAGCAGCGCGGAGAGCGCAGGGCAGACCGCCGACGTGGCCGACGCCTGGGTCCCGCACCCCGAGCCGGGCATGGCGGCCGTGCTCCACCTCCCGCCCCACTACCGCCCGCTCGGCCGGACCGGCAGCGCGACCGAACAGCCCCGCACAGCGCTCTACGGCGACGAGCGGACCGGCACGGTCCAGGTCCGTCTGCGCTCCTGGGACAGCGCCCCGGCCACCCCGATGGACGAGGCCAGGAAGGCGCACGGCACCCAGGGGGAAACGCGGTACACCCGCACCACCGTCCAGGGCCGGGAAGCCGCCCTCGCCGACACCACGTACCTCCGGGGCGAAACCCCGCGACGGGTCATGCGGCTGATCGCCCGCACCGGCGGCGACCGCATGTACGAACTGCGCGTCGACATGCCCAGGGGCACGCCGGAGGAGGCGGAAGGCACCTCGGTGTTCGAGGGGGCCCGGGCGCGGCTCGGCAGCGCCCCGGGATCGTAAAAGGCCGAATCACCTCAACCGGTCACCGCACAACGTCCTGATCAGCGCGTTTGTTGCCAGCAGTCACTGGCGTCGTGTGTGCACTCGGTGAAGCCGTATTACCGACGGGTACCCAAAGCCTGCGTCGCGGCATACCCTGCGCCTCATGACGGACGCGCAGGCCGCCGAGAAGACGGCAGAGACCGGCACGGCACAGACCGGCACGAACCCCCTCGCCCCCGCCCCGGAGGGCGCCCGCACCGCGGCGGACGTGGTCACGCCCGAGCTGGTCGCCCAGCTCACCAAGGGCGTCGCCGGCTCCGGACGGACCGCCAACCACACGCCGTTCACCGGTGAGAAGCTGGCCGACCTCCCCGAGTCGACGCCCGAGGACGTGGCGAAGGCCTTCGAAGCGGCCCGGGCCGCCCAGGCCGTGTGGGCGCAGACCCCCGTACGGCAGCGCGCCGCCGTCCTGCTCCGCTTCCACGACCTGGTGCTGGAGCGCCAGGCCGAGGTGCTCGACCTCATCCAGCTGGAGACCGGCAAGGCCCGGCTGCACGCCCACGAGGAGGTCCAGGCCGTCGCGGTCGCCGCCCGGCACTACGGCCGCAAGGCCCCCGCCTACCTCCGGCCCAAGCGGCACGCCGGCGCCATGCCGACCCTGACGAAGGTCACCGAGCTGCGCCACCCGCGCGGTGTCGTCGGCCAGATCGCCCCCTGGAACTACCCCCTGGAGCTGTCGGTCGGCGACGCGCTCCCGGCCTTCGTCGCGGGCAACGCCGTCGTCATGAAGCCGGACACGGAGACCTGCCTGACCGCACTGTGGGCCCGTGACCTGCTGATCGAGGCCGGTCTGCCCGCCGACGTCTTCCAGATCGTCCTCGGCGACGGCCCGGTCGTCGGCCCCGAGGTCGTCCGGCACGCCGACTACGTCTCCTTCACCGGCTCCACCCGCACCGGCCGGGAGGTCGCCCAGGGCGCCGCGGCCCGGCTGGTGGGCGTCTCCCTCGAACTCGGCGGCAAGAACGCCATGTTGGTCCTGGAGGACGCCGACATCGAGAAGGCCGCGGCCGGCGCCGTCCGTGCCTGCTTCTCCTCCGCCGGCCAGCTCTGCATCTCCATCGAGCGGCTCTACGTCCACGAGTCCGTCGCGGACGCCTTCCTGGAGCGCTTCGCCGCTCGCACGAAGGCCATGCGCCTCGGCACGTCCCTGGCGTACGGCGCCGACATGGGTTCCCTGGTCGGCGAGCGCCAGCTCGAGACGGTCACGCGGCACGTGGAGGAGGCCGTCGCCAAGGGCGCGAAGGTCGTCGCGGGCGGTGTCGCCCGCCCCGACATCGGCCCGTACTTCTTCGAGCCCACGATCCTCGACGGGGTCGCCACGGACATGTCCGTCTGCGGCGAGGAGACCTTCGGCCCGGTCGTCTCCGTCTACCGCTTCACGAGCGAGGACGAGGTGATCGAGCGCGCCAACGCGACGGCGTACGGCCTGAACTCCTCGGTCTGGACGCGCAACGGCCGCCGCGGCCAGGAGGTCGCCGCCCGCCTGCGCACCGGCACCGTCAACATCAACGAGGGCTACGCCCCCGCCTACGGCAGCGTCCAGTCCCCGATGGGCGGCATGAAGGACTCCGGCCTCGGCCGCCGCCACGGCTCCGAGGGCATCCTCAAGTACACCGAGGCCCAGACGGTCGCCCACCAGCGCGTACTCCCCATGGCCCCCTCACTGGGCATGGACGACGAGAAGTACGCCCAGTTCATGAGCAGGAGCCTGCGCCTGATGAAGGCGTTCCGGTTCCGGTAGACGACCCTCGCTTCAGCCACTCAAAGGGGAGACGGCACGTGCCTCAGGACGCTTACGACTACGACGTCATCGTCGTGGGTTCCGGCTTCGGCGGCTCGGTGACCGCCCTGCGCCTCACGGAAAAGGGATACAAGGTCGGCGTCCTGGAAGCCGGCCGGCGCTTCACCCGCGAGACCCTCCCGAAGAACTCCTGGGACCTCAAGAACTACCTCTGGGCCCCGAAGCTCGGCATGTACGGCATCCAGCGCATCCATCTGCTGGGCAACGTCATGGTCCTGGCCGGCGCGGGCGTCGGCGGCGGCTCCCTGAACTACGCCAACACCCTCTACGTCCCGCCGAAGCCGTTCTTCGAGGACCCCCAGTGGCGTGACATCACCGACTGGCAGGACGAGCTGGCGCCGTACTACGACCAGGCCCGGCGCATGCTCGGCGTACGGCTCAACCCGACCATGACCCCCTCCGACGTGCACCTGAAGGCCGCCGCGGAGCGCATGGGGTGCGGCGACTCCTTCCACATGGCCCCGGTCGGCGTCTTCTTCGGCGACGGCGAGGACGCCGACGGCTCGGCCAAGGCCAAGCCGGGCCAGGAGGTGCCCGACCCGTACTTCGGCGGCGCGGGCCCGTCCCGCAAGGCCTGCGCTGAGTGCGGCGAGTGCATGACCGGCTGCCGCCACGGCGCCAAGAACACCCTCAACGAGAACTATCTGCACCTCGCCGAGAAGGCCGGCGCGGTCGTCCACCCCATGACCACGGTCGTGTCGGTCACCGACGACTCGCGCGGCGGCTACGCCGTCGCCACCCTGCCCACCGACGACCGCGGCAAGAAGAAGGGCCGCACCTACACGGCCCAGCGGGTGGTCCTCGCCGCCGGCACCTACGGCACCCAGACCCTGCTGCACCGCATGAAGGCGGGGGGCCAATTGCCCTACCTCTCGGACAAGCTGGGTGAGCTGACCCGCACCAACTCCGAGGCCCTGGTCGGCGCCCAGACCGACGACCGGCGCTACCGCAAGGCGCACGGCGCGGCGAAGGCCGACTTCACCCGGGGCGTGGCCATCACGTCCTCCATCCACCCCGACGCCAACACCCACATCGAGCCGGTCCGCTACGGCAAGGGCTCCAACTCGATGGGCGGCCTGTCCATCCTCCAGGTGCCGTACGCCGGGACGAACTCGGGCAGCTCGCGGGTCCTGGGCTTCCTCGCCCACGCGGCGAAGCACCCGCTGCTGGTGCTGCGCTCGCTGTCGAACCGCCGCTGGTCGGAGCGGACCATCATCGGCCTGGTGATGCAGTCGCTGGACAACTCCCTGACGACCTACGTGAAACCGTCGGGTGTCGGCCGTGGCCTGCTCACCGCCCGCCAGGGCCACGGCGCCCCCAACCCCAAGCAGATCAAGGCCGCCACGGACGGCGCGTCGGCACTCGCCGCCGAGATCAACGGCTTCGCGGGCTCCAACGTCGGCGAACTGATGGGCACCCCGCTCACCGCCCACTTCCTGGGCGGCTGCCCGATCGGCGACTCCCGCGAGTCCGGCGTGATCGACCCGTACCACCGCCTCTACGGCCACCCCGGCATCTCGGTCGTCGACGGCGCCGCGGTCTCCGCCAACCTGGGCGTCAACCCGTCCCTCACCATCACCGCCCAGGCCGAGCGGGCGATGTCCTACTGGCCCAACAAGGGCGAGGAGGACCCGCGCCCGCAGCAGGGCACCTACGAGCGTCTCCAGCCCGTCGAGCCCAAGTCCCCGGCGGTCCCGGCGGAGGCGTTCGGCGCGCTGAAGCTGCCGTTCCTCGGCATGCCGGCCGTACCGCCGAAGCCCAAGGGCTGAGCGACAGCGGGATACAGAAGAGGGACCTGCGCCCCCCTCCGAGCGCAGGTCCCTCTTCTGTTCGGTGCCGCGGCCTGTGGGCCGCTGTGGCTCAGGCCTGCACGCCGGCCTTGCGGCGACGGACCACGAAGATCGCACCGGCACCGGCGACGACCGCGGCACCGCCGACCAGGCTGATCATCGGCAGGGCGGAGCTGGAGCCGGTCTCGGCGAGGCTGCCGGTGACCTCCGGCGTGTTGCCGCTCGGCTTCTCGTCGGTGACGGGCGCCTTGCCGCCTTCCTGCGGCTTGGTGCCGCCGGTGTCCGTACCGGCGGAGACGATCTGGAACTTGTACGACACGTCGCCGAAGCCGGTGCACTCGGCGTCGTTGTCACCGTAGATCGTCGCGCCGAGCGAGAAGCCGGCGCCGACCGGGGCGGACTTGCTGACGTTGAGGCGCAGCGGGATGTCGACCTGGTACTCGGGCTTCAGCTCGTCGGTGTAGCCGACGTAACCGACGGCGTAGCCGCCCTCGTTCAGGTCGGTCCAGACCTTGCCGTCCGGGTCCCAGGCCTGGAGCTTGACCTGCTTGCTGGTGAACAGCTCCTCGCCGTTCTTGTCGGGGGAGGCCCCGGCGAAGAAGTCGAGGTCGTTCAGTGTGGAGTCGGAGTTGTTCAGCACGCTCAGCGAGAACTTGTGCCAGCCGCTGCCCGCCGCGATCTTGCCGGGCAGGCCGGAGATGCTGACGTCGACCTTGGTGTCCTCGCACACCGACGGCTCGGGGTCGGGGGACTCCGACTCCTCGGGCTCGGAGGCGCTGGGCGCCGGGGAGGACTCGCTGGCGGAGGCGCTCGGCGAGCTGGACGTCTCGGGAGCGGACTCGCTCACGGACGTGCTCGGAGCCGGCGACGTCTCGGGAGCGGACTCGCTCACCGACGGCGAGGCCGACGTCTCGGGAGCGGACTCGCTCACCGACGCGCTCGGCGTGGGCGTCGTTTCGTCGGTCGCGTACGCGGCCGGTGCCGCGAGCAGTGCCACCGGGGCTATGACCGCCGTAGCGGCCGCTGCTGCCATGGCGCGGCGAAGCTTCATGAAGACCTCGGAGAGTCCGGCGTACCGCGGGCTGCGGTACGAACGTTGGGGGAGGCCTCCGCGTGTGGGGCGCGGGAGTGGCCCTTGGTTCGGCAGGTTTGATCCGTGAAACCTGTGAAAGGTTGTGCAGGCATTCACAGAATTCTTATGTGGGCTGAGTCACACATGAGACCTTCTTGTGAAGGCGCTTACCACCCGCTTAGATCTTTGCCTTGTGCCTGAAAAGCCGTCCGACGATCAGCCGTCGGCCTCGGAGATCCCCGACGACGTCTGGGAACAGTTCACCCGCGACACCGAGCGGGACATCCGTTCCTCCGCCCCCAAGGAACCGTCCGCGCGGGCCCGCATGGTCACCGAACGGCTGCGTGAGCAGGACGCCCGGGGCGAGTTGCCGCCGGGGTGGCGTACCGGCCCCGCGTGGCAGGAGATGAACGGCCGTGCCGCCCGGCGCCGCAAGCTGTGGACCGCCCTCGGTGTGGTGGTCACCGCCGCCGTGGCGCTGGTGGCCCTGAAGCCGTCGCTGCTGCCCGGCGACCCCTTCGGCACCGGGGAGTCCTCGGCCGCTGAGGCCTCACCGCTGCCCGACGAGACGGCGGCGCCCACCGCCGCGCCCGGCGCGTCGGACGCCGAAACCCCCACCCTGGACCGGCCCTTCGCCGGTTCCCCGGCCGAGCGCTGGGCCGACGGCGAGGCCGGCATCGTCCTGCCGGAGGCGAAGGCCGTCGGCGCGGTCTCCGCGGACCGGGTGGAAAAGGCGCTGAAACTGACGAAGAAGCTGCTGGTGGGGGCCAACCTCGACCCGAGGACCGTACGCGGGGCCCGCCCCGAGGCCGCGCTCTCCGTGCTCGACCCCAAGCAGCCAGAACTCCTCGACGACCTCGGCACCGGGCTGCGCTCGCCGAGCAGGAAGCACGACCCGGTGACGCTGTTCAGCCGCTTCGACCCCGACAAGGTGCGGCCGGCCGGCGACGTGATCAAGACCCGCGGGCGCATGACGTTCAAGAAGGGCACGCAAGGAGGCGTGGCGGTGCGCGCCGACTACACCTTCGTCTACCCCGTCGTCCGGGCGGACGGCCCCACGGAGGTCACCCGCACCATCGTGCGCCGGGTCCTCGACGTCGAAGTCGCCGACCCCGCCCGCTACAAGGTCACCCCCGGCCGCCTGCTCCTGATGAACTACGATCAGGAGATAGGCAACTCCTCCTGCTTCGTCTACGACGGCTACCTGCACCCGGAGTTCCCGTCGAGCGGCTCCGCGGGCCCTGACCCGAGCGGCCCGGCGACGGACCCGTACGACCGGAGCAAGCCCATCGAGCACGGCGACGGCGGCGACTGCGGCACGGTGACCCGCACCTGAGCGGAGCGAAGGAGGTCGCAGGGAGCCGCTCGCGGGAGCAGAGCGAAGGAGGCCCGCGGGGAGCCGCCCGCGGGAGCAGAGCGAAGGGCCCTGCGGGGTGGAGCCGCAGGGCCCTTCTTCTCGTCAGCACCGACGTCAGGGCAGCGCCGGTGCCTGGAAGCGGCGCCGGGGGGTAGCGCCGCTGGTCCGCACCTTTGGCAATGTGGGCAATGCGGGTGTCCGCGGGGGGACTTGGACTGTGTACGCATCGTGCTGGATGAACGCGGCGCCCGCAACCGTTTGACCCAGACTTGTGCATTTATGCAAGGTCCGCCAGTCGGCCCCGGGCGTCCCCGGAGCCGACCGTTCTCTTGGGTGACCGGGCTGCTGTCCCCTGCCGTCCGGTCACTTCCCTGGAGCGAGGTCCCACGACGCCCGGCACGATCCGTGCGTCTCATCGCCCCAGTGAGCCACGCGTGGTTCTCTCGGGCCCGCGCCTGGCTGGCACGGACACCGGGACCAACGAAAGGGCCCGGGGGCGGTCACGCGCCGTACGGGTGAGAGGGATGCGCACGTCTGTCCCGGGAACACGCTTCCCGGGACCACGCTTCCCGGGACCCGTCGGCCCTGCCGGACTGACCGGGCCGCTTCAGATCTTGCCGCGGCAGAGCTCCAGCAGGGTCATCGCGAGCGCGGTGCCCGGCTTGCCCAGCGCCTCCCTGTAGTGGCCGAGGACGTCCATCTCGCGGGAGAGGTTCACGCGCCGGCCGCCGGAGGCGATCCGCGCCTCCTGGATGACGGCGGACACGGCCACCCGTTCCTGGATCAGGCCGATGATCCGGTCGTCGAGCGCGTCGATCCGCTCGCGCGCTCCGCTGATCACGCCGGCGGCCTCGGGAGTACGGGCGCCGGTCACGTCGATGGTGGTCACAGGGGGCTCCTCTTGGTGTGAGGCTGCCCCGGGGCGGCAGGGCCCGGACGACGACAGGCGCCCCGGGCCTTGTCGGCCCGGGGCGCCTGGGAAGTCGCTTGTCAGTTGCTCAAGCAGCACGACCATGGCGTCCGGCGGGCCGGATGCCATAGGTAAAGACGAACGTCTGCTGCTTGAACATGGGGGCAAGTATGCACCGCCTCCGAGGGCCGTCCAAGCCGGTTCGCATCCTGAGACGGGGTGGTCGTCCGGTGCACGGAAGGAGCCCGGCCGCCCCCCGGTAGAATCGGGTGGCACAAGACCCCCGCCCCACCGCCGGAAGGCACCCCGTGTCATCAGCGACTCCCGCTGCCACCGCCGCCGACACCGTCCTGGTCGTCGACTTCGGCGCGCAGTACGCCCAGCTCATCGCCCGTCGTGTCCGCGAGGCGCGGGTCTACAGCGAGATCGTGCCGAGCACCATGCCGGTCCAGGAGATGCTCGCCAAGAACCCCGCGGCGATCATCCTCTCCGGCGGCCCCTCGTCGGTCTACGCGGAGGGCGCGCCCAGCCTGGACCGCGAGATCTTCGAGGCCGGCGTCCCCGTCTTCGGCATGTGCTACGGCTTCCAGCTGATGGCGAGCACCCTCGGCGGCACCGTCGACAACACCGGCGCCCGCGAGTACGGCCGCACCGACCTGCACGTCTCCAAGGTGTCCTCCACCCTCTTCGAGGGCACCCCCGCCGAGCAGCCCGTCTGGATGTCGCACGGCGACGCCTGCTCCGCCGCCCCCGAGGGCTTCTCCGTCACGGCCTCCACGGATGTCGTCCCGGTCGCCGCCTTCGAGAACGACGAGAAGAAGCTCTACGGCGTCCAGTACCACCCCGAGGTGATGCACTCCACACACGGGCAGCAGGTGCTGGAGCACTTCCTGTACCGGGGCGCGGGGCTCACGCCGAACTGGACGACCGGCAACGTCATCGAGGAGCAGGTCGCCGCGATCCGCGAGCAGGTCGGTGACCGGCGCGCCATCTGCGGTCTGTCCGGCGGCGTGGACTCGGCGGTCGCGGCGGCCCTGGTCCAGAAGGCCATCGGCTCCCAGCTGACCTGCGTGTACGTCGACCACGGCCTGATGCGCAAGGGCGAGACCGAGCAGGTCGAGAAGGACTTCGTGGCCGCGACCGGCGTGCAGCTGAAGGTCGTGGACGCCGAGGAGCGGTTCCTCAAGGCGCTCGCCGGGGTCTCCGACCCCGAGGAGAAGCGGAAGATCATCGGCCGCGAGTTCATCCGGGTCTTCGAGCAGGCGCAGCTGGAGATCCTCCAGGAGGAGGGGCCCGAGGTCGCCTTCCTCGTGCAGGGCACCCTCTACCCGGACATCGTCGAGTCCGGTGGCGGCACCGGCACGGCCAACATCAAGTCCCACCACAACGTGGGCGGCCTCCCTGACGACATCGAGTTCGAGCTCGTCGAGCCGCTGCGCCAGCTGTTCAAGGACGAGGTCCGCATGGTCGGGCAGGAGCTCGGCCTGCCGGACGAGATCGTCCAGCGCCAGCCGTTCCCCGGCCCCGGCCTCGGTATCCGGATCGTCGGCGAGGTCACCAAGGAGCGCCTGGACCTGCTGCGCGAGGCCGATGCCATCGCCCGCGAGGAGCTGACGGCGGCCGGCCTCGACCGCGACATCTGGCAGTGCCCGGTGGTCCTGCTCGCCGACGTCCGCAGCGTCGGCGTCCAGGGCGACGGCCGCACCTACGGCCACCCCATCGTCCTGCGCCCCGTCTCCTCCGAGGACGCCATGACGGCCGACTGGTCGCGCCTGCCGTACGAGGTCCTCGCCCGGATCTCCACGCGGATCACCAACGAGGTGAAGGACGTCAACCGCGTCGTCCTCGACGTGACCTCGAAGCCGCCGGGCACCATCGAGTGGGAGTGATCCCCCTGCCTAAGTGCGCTTGATCGTGCGCAGGGGATCGCCGGGCGTCCAGACCTGGACGACGAGATACGTGTCGTCCTCGACGTAGGTCCTCACGACCTCCGTCAGCTCGGTGCGGAAGAGGTGGAACGGCTCCGGCGGTTCCACCTCTTCGACGTATCCGGCCTTGGTCTCCGCGTCGTCGACCTCGACCGCCCGGCCGCTGATCCGGACGTCGCCGCCGCCCATGCCCGTGCCCTCCCCGGGGTTCGCCTGGAGCGCGAAGCGGGGGTCGCGGCGCAGGTCGAGGGCCTTGAGCGAGTCCGGCATCATGCCGAGCCACAGTTCGCCGTTCAGGAACCGCACCTCCAGGCCGCTGGTGCGGGGCGAACCGTCCTTGCGGAGGGTGGCGAGGATGTGGTGGGTGTAGGCGCCGAAACGCTTCTCGACGGTGCCGGCCAGATCCGGTTCGGCGGTGACGAAAGCCGCCCAGTTCGCTGTCATGACACGAGTGTCGCGCCGAAAGGCGACATCTTCTGTCGGCTATTCGTGGGGTCGGGGAGCCAGGGGGCACACGAGTGGGCACACGGTGCTCACAGGGGCGCTCGTGTCATCTTCACGATTCGCTTCTGTTCTTCCCGGCCTCACGGACGGTAATTTCCGCCCGTACGCAGAACCAGTGCTGGAGGACCTATGAGCGGGCCCACCCCGCCCCCGCCGCTGCCCACCGACCGGCTGCGGTTCGCCATGCCGCCGATGCACGAGTCGGTCGAGGACGAGCGCCGGCACCGCAAGGAACGGCTCGCGGGAGCCCTGCGGATCTTCGGCCGGCTCGGCTTCGAGGACGGCGTCTCCGGGCACATCACCGCTCGCGACCCGGAATTCACCGACTGCTTCTGGGTCAACCCGTTCGGGATGCCCTTCCGGCACGTCACCGTGAGCGACCTCGTGCTCGCCAACCAGGACGGCCAGGTCGTCGAGGGCGGCTACCACGTCAACCAGGCGGCCTTCACCGTGCACGCCCAGGTCCACGCCGCCCGGCCCGACGTGGTCGCTGTCGCCCACTGCCACTCGGTGCACGGCCGGGCGCTCGCGGCCCTCGGCGAACTGCTGGAGCCGATCACCCAGGAGAGCTGCGCCTTCTACGAGGACCACGCCCTCTACGACACGTACACGGGCGTCTCTGTCGACGCGGAGGAGGGGCGGCGCATCGCGGCCGTCCTCGGCTCCCGCAAGGCACTCGTGCTGCGCAACCACGGGCTGCTGACCGTCGGCGACTCGGTGGACGCGGCGGCCTGGTGGTTCGTGTCGATGGAGCGCTCCTGCCAGGTGCAGCTGACGGCGCAGGCGGCCGGGCGGCCGGTCCGGATCGATCACCGGATGGCCGTGGCGACACGGGAACAGCTGGGCGGCGACCTCGTGGCGTGGATCAACTACCAGCCGATGTGGGAGGACGTCAGCCGGAGTGAGCCGGGCCTGCTGAGCTAGCGCCGGCCGGCCTCAGAACGTCCGCAGCACCGCTGCCTTCGTCATGGCGAACTCCTCGTCCGTGAGGACGCCGTCGCGGTGCAGCCGGCCCAGCTCGCGCAGCCGGCGCAGGAGCACGTCGTGGTGGCCGGAGGCCGGGGGCGGCACGGCGATCTCTCCGTACGTCTGCCGGAGCAGCGGCACGCGGCGGTGCAGACCGGGCGTGATCCGGACCGTGCCGCCGTCGAAGGCCCAGGTCCGTCCCGCTGGATGATCTCGGCCGTAGAGGAATTCTCCCCGCCGGGTCAACACGGCACGCCGAACTTCACCCGTGTTGACCAGAGGGGGCGGACGTGAACCGGGTGGTGTAGGGCACAATTCGCTGTCGTCGCACGGGAGTTGTACAGCGGTGTTTCCGGTGTCCGGAAGACCGGCGGTGGTTGGGTCGCGGGAAGGCGGGCGTCGGGCGTGGCGGTGCGGGAGGCGGGACAGGGTGGCGCGGACCCGGGCGGGTACGCGGGCGCGCGTGCGGGTGCCTATGCCGAGGGGTATTCGGGGCGCTACGCCGGTGGTCACACCGGCGGGCACCCGGGCGGTTCCGGTGGCGACCACGCGGGCGGGTGCGCCTGCGGGGACTGTCCGCACGGGGCGCGTGAGGGGCACCGGCGGGCCGTCGCCGCGTTCCTTCGCCGACGGGACGAGTTCGCGGCCGGGCAGGGGCTGCCGGCCGCGGTGGCCCACTCCGCGTCGGCCTCCCGCCAGTGGGTCTCCGAGGAGCTGGCGCAGTCCGCCGAGCACGTCGCCGAGCGGGGGCGGGCCGAGGGGCAGGCCTGGCTGACGGGTCTGTGGCGTCGTACCGCGGCCGTGGTCTGGGCCGCCGTGGTGCTGTTGCTGCTCGGTCAGGCCCTCACGGCGGTCGGCGCGGGCTGGACGGCGGCGCGCACGGCCGGGCTGGCCGCGGCGCTGGTGATGGCCCTGTCGCTGACCGCCGCGTCCTGGTTCCACCGGGCGAAGGGCGGGGTGCTGGCGCCGGTGATCGGTGAGGACAACAGGCTGTCCACGTCCCGTACGGTCGCCGCGGCGTGGGTGCTCTTCGTGGCCTACGCGGTGCTCGTCCTCGCGGGACGGCTGGCCGCCGCCTCCCGGGAGCGGGAGCGGGACGCGCTGATCTCCGGGCTGGATCTCGCCCGGGGCGCCGGGATCGTGACCGTGCTCGCCGTGCTGTGCGGGATCGCCGTGCTCGTACGGCGGGTGGTCGGACTGCGGGTGCTGGGGCAACGGCTGCAGAAGGTGCGCGCCGACCGGCCCCGGGCCGCCGACCTGCTGACCGACGACGCGGGGCGGGGCACCTTCGCCGACATCCAGTACGTCGTGATCAGCGGTGTCGCCCTGGTCTTCGCGGCGGTACGGCTGGCCCGGCGGCCGGAGCAGCTGCCGGACCTGCCGTGGGGGCTGGCGGTGGTGGTGCTGGTGTCGGCGGCGACGTATCTGGCCGGCAAGTACGCGGAGGGCGGCCGGCCGGTCATCCTCTCCGTGGTCCGGGCCCGGGAGGCGGGCGACCTGGACGGGCCGATCCGCACCGGGGACGACATCGAGATCCGGGGTGCCGGATTCGTGCCGCCGGGAGCGCAGGGCGCCGACCGGCTGGCCCGGATGGTCGTGCGCGTGGGCACGGTGCACGTCCATGTGCCGTTGGTCCCGGTCCCCGGCGGGTTCCGCAACCCCACGGACACCCGGCTGACGGTGCCGGTACCGGCGGATGTGGAGCCGGGGAGGGTGGAGGTGCAGGTGGTCACGGCGGCGGGAGTGGAGACGAACCGCTACGCGGTCGACGTGACGGAGTGAGCGACGGCTCCTCCGCAACGCCCTTGACGCCCCCCGCATCTTCGGCGGGACCACAAAAGCAGCGCACGCAGGGTTGAGCGCGGTCCGTTCGTCGTACGTATGGTCTGTTGAGGGGGTCTCGGCACCGGCGAGAGGCGGCTAGCAGCGATGACTCACAGTATGCGAACGGACACGCACTCCCCCCACTTCGGAGAGGGAGGAGGCTGGCGGGACAACGCCACCCGTTACGCCCTGCTGCCGCTGCGCATCTTCCTCGGCGTCACCTTCATCTACGCCGGCCTGGACAAGCTCACCGACAGCGCCTTCATGAAGGACTCCGGGGCCGGCTCGATCGGCGACATGATGCGTGCCGTGCGTGACTCCTCCGCCATCCCCGCCCTGGTGGACCTCTCCCTCAAGAGCCCGGTCGGCTTCGGTTACGCCATCGCCTTCGGGGAACTGGCCGTCGGCATCGGGACCCTGCTCGGCCTGCTCGCCCGGCTGGCCGCCCTCGGCGGAGCGCTGATCTCACTCAGCCTGTGGCTGACCGTGAGCTGGGCCTCCGACCCGTACTACTACGGCAACGACCTCGCCTACCTCATGGCCTGGATCCCGCTCGTCCTGGCGGGCGCGCCCCTGCTGTCCCTCGACGCCGCGCTACGGTCGCGGCGACGGCACAGGAGCGGCGGGTACCGGTAGCGGTCCGCTCACCGTCAGGCCGGGTCCGGGCCCGTACGGCCTCCCTGGCGGCGCCGGCGTGCGCGGCCCGTCAGAAACGCCACCGCGCCCGCGAGGCACAGCCCGCCCGTGACGAGGGGGATCGCCACGAACCACGGGGTGTCCCACGCGCCGCCCGCATCACCGGCGTAGAGCACGCCCGTCACGATGAGGACGCTGCCGGCGAGCAGTTTTCCGGGCTGGACTTCATGACGAAGCACGGGTCACCTCCGCCTGTCCCATGCCGACCTGGAGGTCCAGGTCGATGGTGCCGGACTTCTCGACGCCCTCGGCGGGGGAGAGGGTGATCTCCTTGTGCCGTCCAGGCTGCACGTCCACGTCCTTCGGTGTGTCGCCCGGCAGTTGGAGATCGCCGATGCCCACCTCGACGTCCAGCCGCACCGTCGCGTCCCGGGGCACGAGCACTCTGAGCTTGCCCATGCCGACCTCCGCCTGTGTCGTGACTGTCTGCTTCCCGGACACGTCCAGCTTGCTCAGGTCCAGCGTGCCGACACCGGTTCCCAGGTCGTATCGCGGCCGTACGTCCGCCACCGTCGCGGGCTGCCAGGTGGTGCGCGCCCAGTGGGTGTCGATGTCCTTGGGCAGGGCCGCCGCGCCGGCGAGCAGGCCCGCCGTGAGGATCGCCAGGAAGATCGAGCCCGCGCCGGTCCGGCCCAGGAAGGCGCTGACGGCTATGCCGAGGCCCAGGACGGCGAGCGCACAGGCCAGCCCCGTCTGCAGGCTGGTGCCGAGCGGATGCCCGTCCCAGGTGCGGCTCGTGCCCAGGGCTCCCGCGAGGAGGGCCAGCAGGAAGACCCAGCCGCCGATCCACCGCGGGCCGCGCGGCCGGGGCGGCTGGGGGCGCCGGACCGGTATGTCCTCGCGGGCGGGCCGGGTGCCGAGGCTGATGTTGACGGCCGCGGCGACATCGAGGTCGTGGGTGTCGCGTGGGCCCCACAGATAGCCCGTGCCGCCGATGTGGGTGCCGTCCTTGACGATCGGGTCGCGCCACCAGGAGGGCGTGGTCAGGAGCACCGGCGGCGCCTGGGGCTCCGGCGGGGCGTCGGCCGCGGCCTGCGCGGCCAGGGGGTCGGGGCTGGGGGCGCCGCGCTGACGCGACCAGTAACCGGCGCCCGCGAGCAGGAGGGAGAGGACGACGGCGAAGGTCAGCACCCCGCCGTTGTTCAGCATGGTCAGGAACACCCCGCAGCCGACCAGCGCGAACAGCACGGCCACCAGGGCCTGGCCGTCGACCCGGCCGGTGAGCAGCTTGCGGACCTCGTTCTCCTGCTCGTCGTCGTACGGGACGAAGAGCCAGGCGAAGCCGTAGAAGAGGAGGCCGATGCCGCCGGTGGCGGAGAGCACGGCGAGGGTGATGCGGAAGATCACCGGGTCCATGTCGCACTGCCGCCCGAGTCCGGCACAGACGCCGGCCAGGGTCTTGTGGCGGCGGTCGCGGCGGAAGGCGTGGGGCGGCCCGGCCGGGGCGGCGTCCTCGGCGGGGGCTGCCGTACCGGATGCTCCTCCCTGCTCTCCCGCGCCCGCCCGCCCGGGTGCGGAGCCCGCGGCGGGCGCGGCATCCTGCGGCCCGGCGCCCGGAACGGGGCGTGGGCCGGAGCCGGGTCCCGGACCCGTCGCGGCGTGCTCGTGATCGGTCATGGGTCCATGGTGACGGGCGCGGCGCCCCGGCGGGAGTCGGAACGACCCTGGCCGGACCCTGATATCGGCCCTGAGAAACCGCTCGGGAAGCGTTCGAGGCGAGGTTCGCGGAGATCAGGGAAGCTCTCGGGGTCGACCCTGATGCTCGGGCCCCCCGCACGTGTGACCATCAATGGCATGTCGGAAGCCGCAGCAGCGCCACTCGCCGATCCGCGGCCGCCGCGCAAGCTCTACCGCAGCAGTGACGGACGCTGGCTCGGGGGCGTGGCGCGGGGCCTCGCCGGGCATCTCGGGCTGCCCGTGATCTGGGTGCGGCTGGTCTTCGTCGGGTTGTTCATGGCCGACGGCCTCGGCGCGCTGCTGTACGCCGCGTTCTGGTTCTTCGTCCCGCTCGGCGTGGGCGGGGTCGAGGCGCAGAAGCCGCCGTCGCCCCTGACCGCGGAGACCTCGTCCGACGGCCGCCGCAGGCTCGTCGCGCGCAGACCCGACAAGGGCCAGATCGTGGCCCTGCTCCTCATGGTCGTGGTGGCCATGGTCTTCGTGGGCAATGTGAACCTCAGCGGCGGAGCCAGGGCGTACCTCTGGCCGATGGTGTTCGTCGGCGCGGGTGTCGCCCTGGTCTGGCGGCAGGCGGACAACGCCCGCCGGGCCCGCTGGGCCGAGGTCGGCCGCCGCCGGCGCACGGTCACGCTGCTGCGCTCGGTGGGCGGTGTGCTGCTGGTGACGGCCGGCGTCTCCGGCATCTTCGTCCTGCAAGGGTCCGCGGCCCACCTCGGATCGGTCCTCCAGGCGGCCCTCGCGGTCCTGGTCGGGATAACGCTCCTCGCGGGGCCGTATCTGGTGCGCATGACGCAGGACCTCTCCGAGGAGCGCCTGATGCGCATCCGTGCCCAGGAGCGCGCGGAGGTCGCCGCCCATGTGCACGACTCGGTGCTGCACACCCTCACCCTGATACAGCGCAACGCGGAGAACGCGAACGAGGTCCGTCGCCTGGCCCGCGCCCAGGAGCGCGACCTGCGCACCTGGCTCTACAAGCCCGAGGGCACCGGCAAGGACGAGGCCGACGAGCCCACCACCCTCGCCGACGCCGTCCGGCGCAACGCGGCCGAGGTGGAGGACAAGCACGGCGTGCCCATCGAGGTCGTGGTCGTGGGCGACTGCCCGCTCGACGAAAGGATCTCCGCGCAGATGCAGGCCGCGCGGGAAGCAATGGTGAACGCCGCCAAGTACGGTGGCGAGGGCGGCGCCGTACAGGTCTTCGCCGAGGTCGAGGGGAAGACGGTCTTCGTGTCCGTCCGGGACCGCGGCCCCGGCTTCGACCTCGGCTCGATACCCGCCGACCGGATGGGTGTCAGAGAATCGATCATCGGCCGCATGGAGCGCAACGGCGGTACGGCGCGGCTGCGCGCGGTGCCGGACGGCGGCACGGAGGTCGAGCTGGAGATGGAGAGGGCGGAGAAGACGTCATGAGCGACCCGACCGAGGCGAACGGTACGGCGGGATCGGCGGAGGGGGCCGGGCCCGCGGAGTCGGGCGGCGGCCCCGGGCGTCACGTGCGCGTGGTCCTCGTGGACGACCATCGCATGTTCCGCACAGGGGTCCAGGCCGAGATCGGACAGACCGAGCAGACCGGAGTCGAGGTCGTCGGCGAGGCCGCGGACGTCGACCAGGCCGTCACGGTCATCACCGCGACCCGTCCCGAGGTGGTCCTCCTCGACGTGCACCTGCCGGGCGGGGGCGGCGTGGAAGTGCTGCGCCGCTGCGCCCCGTTGATGGGCGACACCGAGCAGCCGGTCCGTTTCCTCGCGCTGTCCGTGTCGGACGCGGCGGAGGACGTGATCGGCGTGATCCGCGGCGGGGCCCGCGGGTACGTCACCAAGACGATCACCGGCACGGACCTCGTGAACTCCGTCTTCCGCGTCCAGGAGGGCGACGCGGTCTTCTCCCCGCGTCTGGCCGGCTTCGTCCTGGACGCCTTCGCCTCCACGGACGCGCCGCCGGTCGACGAGGACCTGGACCGCCTGACCCAGCGCGAGCGCGAGGTGCTGCGGCTCATCGCGCGGGGCTACGCGTACAAGGAGATCGCCAAGCAGCTGTACATCTCGGTGAAGACGGTCGAGTCGCACGTCTCGGCGGTGCTGCGCAAGCTACAGCTCTCCAACCGGCACGAGCTGACGCGCTGGGCGACGGCTCGCCGGCTGGTCTGAAGCCGGCGCTCACACCACCCGGGTCGCCCCCGCGAACGGCATCTCGTCCAGCGGGGCGACACGCACCGGCGCGGAGGGGTTCGGCGCGTGGATCATCCGCCCGTTGCCGACGTAGATGCCGACATGGCTGATGCCGGCGTAGAAGAAGACCAGGTCGCCGGGGAGGAGTTCGGAGCGGGAGACGCGGCGGCCGGCGGCGATCTGGGAGTACGTCGTGCGGGGCAGGGCGACGCCGGCGGCGCGGTACGCGGCCTGGACGAGCCCCGAGCAGTCGAAGGCGTTCGGGCCGGTGGCGCCCCAGACGTAGGGGCTGCCGAGCTTCTGGTAGGCGTAGGAGACGGCTGAGGCGGCGCGGGAGTTGGGCGCCTGGGGCGCGGCGGAGCCGGGGGCTGTGAGGGTGTCCCGTGCGCCCGTCGAGCGGGAGGCGCGGTCGGGCGATGCTCCCGGCCGGGAACGTTCCTGCACGTCGAGCCGGGACAGCAGCTGCCGTGCCGAGCCCAGCTTGCCGGTGATCGTCTTCTTGTGCCGCTTCAGCTCCGCCTGCCGCGACTTCAGGGAGGTCAGCTCGATGTGGGCGGCCCCGCGCAGCTGCTCGATCTCCCGCAGCTGCTTGCGTACGCCCGCGACGGCGGCGTTCTGCCGGTTGCCGGTCCGCTCCACGAACTCGGCGTTCTCGAGGTACCGGTCGGGATCGTCGGACAGGGCGAGCTGCACCGCGGGGTCGAGGCCCCCGGCGCGGTACTGCGCGGCGGCGACCGAACCGAGGGCGTCGCGGGCGGAGTTGAGCCGCTCCTCCTTGCGCGCCGCCTGGTCCTGGAGGTCCTTCAGCCGCTGCCCGGCCGCCTCGGCCTTCTCCTTCGCGCCGTTGTACTTCTCGGTGGCGACCTCCGCCTCCTGGTACAGCTCGTCCACCTTGGCCTTGACCTGGGCGGGACTGAGCTGTGGTTCGGCGTGTCCGGTGCCGTCGAAGCCCGTCGCCGTCGCCGCGCCCGCGAGGGCGATCGTGGCGGCCGTACGGGCCTTGCTGCCACCCATCGAGCGCTGTCGGGGCTTGCGGTGCGCTGCCACCTGGAGGCCACGTCCTTTCCTCGACCGCCGGGGGGCGCGTGCGGCCGCCGGGGGGAGCGGACGGGCGGCCTGCGCGTCCGGCGACGGCCCGCACAGGGGGAGCGGATCGCCGCCGGACTTTTCGGCGGTGGTGTCCGACTGCCGCCCCTGGCCCGGGCGGCGGTGGGGAGCCGGGCACCTGGTGGAGGACGCTAAATGTCTCCGTACCGGGCCCGTGGCGGGTGTGCGGAAGTGACGTGAGAGGACCGACGGTGACCGTATGCGACCGTGGGTCCGCCGGGGCGCCGTCCACTTCACTCAGCGTGATGACCGATACGCCGGATTCTGAGCGAGTGACCGTGATCGGGTGCTATAGGGCGCATTTATGCGTCAGTGGGCCGGTGTCGGGTGCCCTCGGAGCCCCTGGTTAGGCTCCGGCCTCATGGACGTACTCATCCACCTCTTCGTCGGCCTCCACATCATCGGCATCGCCTCGCTCCTGGGTGGCTTCCTCACCCAGATGAAGGCGATGGGCGAGGGTACCGCCCGCTTCAGCCCCGCGATGCTGCACGGCGCGCTCACGATGCTGGTCACCGGGGTGATCCTGGTCGGCCTCAACCAGGCGGACGACCAGTCCGTGAACAACATGAAGATCGGCGTGAAGCTGGCCCTGCTGATCGTGATCCTCGGCCTGGTCTACGTGAAGCGGGACGACGAGAAGGTGGACAAGGGCCTCTTCGGCCTGGTGGGTCTGCTGACCACGGCGAACATCTTCATCGCCGTCCTCTGGACCTGACCCGGGAGCGCCGGGCGCCGGGCCGGGAGGAGGCGAGAGCCCAGGCGGTGCACCCCAGCCAGGCGGCCACCGCGATCCACAGCAGCACCTCCCCGGCGGCGTCGAGCCAGGCGACGTCGAGCGCGGCGGCGACCGCCAGGGTGGCCGCCGCCGTCACCACCGCGGCGAACACGGTCGCCCAGCGCCGCACGTCGTAGTGGTGCCGGGGCCAGAACAGCTCGGCGAGGAGCAGCGCGACGCAGGCGATCAGCGCGAGCACGAGCAGCGTGACGGTCGTCGTGCGCAGGGCGCTGGTGTTCTCCTCGTTCCACAGGTACAGGCGCGAGCTGTCGGCGCCGAGGAGTTTCGCCCCGGCCATGGAGGAGACGGCGAGGGCGCCGGCCGAGAGCCAGTGGTCCCCGCGCCCCTCCTCCACCTGCCGGGGCTGGAAGCGGAACAGGGCGAAGCAGTAGAGGGCGAGCCCCAGCCAGAACAGCACCAGGGCCGCGTGGGCGAGCCAGGCCGCCGAGTCCGCCGCGGCGAGCGTCGCGCCGAGCACGGCGAGCCCTTCGGTGGCCACACAGCGCAGGAACACCGTTCCGCGCCGCCCCTGGGCCTCCGCGGTGAGCAGCACCGCCCAGAGCAGCATGGCGAGGGCCAGCAGGGCTTCGGCGAGGGACTGCAGGCCGGCCGCGGAGAAGCCGGTGCCCAGGACGGCGGTCGCCGCCACCGTGGTGAGCGCGGCCGGCGTCTCCGCCCGCCACGCGCCGTGCCACCGCTGGGCGAGGCCCGCGGCCGCCACCAGCCAGGCCGCGCAGGCCAGGCCGAGGGCGATGCGGGAGAGGACGTCGTACCCCGCCGAGTCGAGACCGACCGACACGATGCCGGTCGCCAGCGCATACGTCGCCCACCAGGTGGCAAACGGGGAGGGACCGGACATAGCGCCGATGCTAGAGAGCGCCGCGCGGGTTACGAGAGGGGCACGCGCGTGTGCCCCTCAAAATCGTGGCGGGACTTCTCAGGCCGGGCGCACCACGCTGTGGATCGCGGACTCGCCGTCGTAGTAGATCGACTCCTCGCGCACGTACGTGCCGGGCTTCGGAGCGTGGATCATCATGCCGTTGCCGATGTAGACCCCGACGTGGGTGACGTCGTCGTAGAAGAAGACCAGGTCGCCGGGCCGGGCCTGGGAGAGCGGGACCGTGGTGCCCGCGTTCACCTGGTCGTAGGTCGTACGCGGCAGGGTGACGCCCGCGGCCTTCCAGGCGGCCTGGGTGAGGCCGGAGCAGTCGTAGGAGCCGGGTCCGACCGCGCCCCACACGTACGGCTTGCCGACCTGGGCCCGGGCGAAGGCGAGCGCCTTGTCGGCCTTGGTGGCGTACGAGGAGTCGGCCGGTGCCGTCGAGGAGGACGAGCCGGAGCCCGGCCCCGACGAGGAGGACCCGCTGTCCTGCTGCTGAGCCGCCTCCTCCCGCGCCTTCTGCTGCGCGGCCTGCTGCCGGGCCAGCTCGTCGGCCTTGCGGGCGGCCTCCGCCCGCTTCTCCTTCTCGATCGCCGCGAGCCGGGCCTTCTCCTCGGCGGTCAGCTTCGACATCAGCTCGCGCGCGTCGGCGAGCTTGCGCTGGACGGTGGCCTTGGCCGTCCTCAGGCCGTCCTGCGAGTCGGTGAGCGTCTCGAGGCTCTCGGTGGCCTCCTGGCGCTTCTTCATCGTCTCGGACTGCTGCGTGACGTAGTCGTCGACCGCGACCTTCTGGCGGCCGGTCATCCGGTCCATCAGCTGGGTCTGGTCGAAGTAGTCCTGCGGGGTGTCCGCGAGCAGGAACGTCGCGGTGTCCGGGGCGGCGGCGCCGGTGCGGTACTGGGCGGAGGCGAAGGAACCGAGCTCCTCGCGCGCCTCGTTGAGTTTCTGGGTGCGCTCGGCGACGTCGTCGAGGAGGGTGTCGGCGCGCTTGCGCTGCTTCGCGGTCTTCTCCTTGGCCGCGTTGTACTTGTCGGTCGCCGACTCGGCCTGGCGGTACAGGTCGTCGACCTTCTTCTCGACTTCCTCGAGGCTGGGCTTGTCGTCGGCCTCGGGGGCGGCGTTGGCCGACTGGGACAGCAGGGCCACGGAGGTGAGGGCCGCCGTTGCGAGGGCGGGGGTCCGTATGCCTGCCACGCGCGTACCCGTAGGACGCGACTTGCGGTGCGACGCCAAGGGAGGCGACTCCTTCCACGTTCCGCCTACCGAGTTAGCTGTCGGGTTCGGGCGGGTGGTTCGGAAGGTTTGCCCTACGGCCGTCTCCGTACAGGGAGTCGGGCCGATTCACCCCAGGTTCACGGTTGGGTCCCCGGCTCCGGCTGCCGCTGCGGCGCGCCGGACTCGGCGGAGGCCGCGCGGCCCGGCGACGTTCGCCGGTGGGGGTCATGCGGCCTGGTCGCACGGTAGCCAACTCGTGTGGCCCCTGTGAAGGTTGATGGGTGATATGCCCGATACATTTTCGTGACCTTACGCATGAGCGTTGCCGAGAGTGAGTGATCGAGGGGGATTGGTTGCAAGTCGTCCATAATTGCGAGGGTGTAGCAGGGCGTGATCATGTGGTCATGGAGGGCGACAATGCGCCGCCGGGCGGTCGGCCGGGGGCCCCGGTGCGGGGCGATGTTCTCAGGGCGGCGGCGGGCTGTCAGTGGGGCGCCCTAGACTCGGAGAGCGATGAGCAGCCTCTTTGACGACAGCTTCCTGGCGAACCTCCAGGCCCAGCGGGGCCCGGCCGACGAGCCCCCGCCGCCACCCGAGGACGATCATGTACCGGAGTCGATTCCGGACGATCTGTTCGGCGGGAAGTTCGACGCGCCCCCGGACCGGGACGCCTACTACCGCGACGGCGCCCCCCGCCCGGTGATCGACTCCGCCGCGCTGCTGGAAGGGCTGAACGACAACCAGCGCGCCGCCGTCGTCCACTCCGGCTCCCCGCTGCTCATCGTGGCCGGAGCCGGCTCCGGCAAGACCCGGGTGCTCACGCACCGTATCGCCCACCTGCTCGCCGAGCGGGACGTGCACCCGGGCCAGATCCTCGCGATCACCTTCACCAACAAGGCCGCCGGCGAGATGAAGGAACGCGTCGAGCAGCTCGTCGGCCCGCGCGCCAACGCCATGTGGGTCATGACCTTCCACAGCGCGTGCGTGCGCATCCTGCGCCGGGAGAGCAAGAAGCTCGGCTTCACCTCCTCCTTCTCGATCTACGACGCCGCCGACTCCAAGCGCCTGATGGCCCTGGTCTGCCGCGACCTGGACCTCGACCCCAAGCGCTTCCCGCCCAAGTCCTTCAGCGCCAAGATCAGCAACCTGAAGAACGAGCTGATCGACGAGGAGGACTTCGCCGCCCAGGCCACCGACGGCTTCGAGAAGACCCTCGCCCAGGCCTACGCCATGTACCAGTCGCGGCTGCGCGAGGCGAACGCCCTCGACTTCGACGACCTGATCATGACGACGGTCAACCTGCTGCGCGCCTTCCCGGACGTCGCCGAGCACTACCGCCGCCGCTTCCGCCATGTGCTGGTGGACGAGTACCAGGACACCAACCACGCCCAGTACGCCCTCGTCCGCGAGCTCGTCGGCACCTTTGAGCACCCCGTCGACGTCCCGCCCGAGGCGGAGGTCCCGCCCGCCGAGCTGTGCGTGGTGGGTGACGCCGACCAGTCGATCTACGCCTTCCGCGGCGCGACCATCCGCAACATCCTCCAGTTCGAGGAGGACTACCCGGACGCCACGACGATCCTTCTCGAGCAGAACTACCGCTCCACGCAGACGATCCTCAGCGCCGCCAACGCCGTCATCGAGCGCAACGAATCCCGCCGCCCCAAGAACCTGTGGACCAACGCGGGCACGGGCGCGCAGATCACCGGCTACGTCGCCGACACCGAGCACGACGAGGCGCAGTTCGTCGCCGAGGAGATAGACCGTCTCACCGACGCGGGCGACGCGAAGGCCGGCGACGTCGCCGTCTTCTACCGCACCAACGCCCAGTCCCGTGTCTTCGAAGAGATCTTCATCCGCGTCGGCCTGCCCTACAAGGTCGTCGGCGGCGTCCGCTTCTACGAGCGCAAGGAGGTCCGGGACGTCCTGGCCTACCTGCGCGTGCTCGCCAACCCCGAGGACTCGGTGCCGCTGCGCCGGATCCTCAACGTCCCCAAGCGGGGCATCGGCGACCGCGCCGAGGCGATGATCGACGCCCTGTCCCAGCGCGAGAAGATCAGCTTCCCGCAGGCGCTCAAGCGCGTCGACGAGGCGTACGGCATGGCCGCGCGCTCCACCAACGCCGTCAAGCGGTTCAACACGCTGATGGAAGACCTCCGCACCATCGTCGAGTCCGGCGCCGGACCGGCCACGGTGCTGGAGGCCGTCCTGGAGCGCACCGGCTACCTCGCCGAGCTCCAGGCCTCCACCGACCCGCAGGACGAGACCCGGATCGAGAACCTCCAGGAACTCGCGGCCGTCGCCATGGAGTTCGAGCAGGAGCGCGGCGAGGAGGAGCAGAGCACCCTGTCCGACTTCCTCGAGCAGGTCGCGCTGGTCGCCGACTCCGACCAGATCCCCGACGAGGAGGACGGCGACGGCGTCATCACCCTGATGACCCTCCACACCGCCAAGGGCCTGGAGTTCCCCGTCGTCTTCCTGACCGGCATGGAGGACGGCGTCTTCCCGCACATGCGCGCCCTCGGCCAGACCAAGGAGCTGGAGGAGGAGCGGCGCCTGGCCTACGTCGGCATCACCCGCGCGCGGGAGCGGCTCTACCTGACCCGGTCCACGCTGCGCAGCGCCTGGGGCCAGCCCTCGTACAACCCGCCCTCCCGGTTCCTGGAGGAGATCCCGCCGACCCACGTGGAGTGGAAGCGGACGGGAGGGACCGCGCCCGCGTCCTCCGGGCCGGTCTCGGCGGTGGCGGCCTCGCTGTCGTCGTCCCGCTCGCGCTCGTCGGCGTCGGGCGCCTCCGGTTTCGCCACGCGCCGCACCTCCGAGAAGCCCGTGGTGTCGCTGGCGGTCGGGGACCGGGTCACGCACGACCAGTTCGGACTCGGGACCGTCGTCGGGGTCAAGGGCACGGGCGGCAACGCCGAGGCGACGATCGACTTCGGCGACACCAAGCCGAAGCGGCTGCTGCTGCGGTACGCGCCGGTGGAGAAGCTGTAGCGCCCTGAGACGGGCCGGTGGGCCCCTGTCCGCTCGACGGACGGGGGCTGCCGGGACGTTACGCCGGGTCGATGCCGTGGCTGCGCAGCCACGGGAGCGGGTCGATCGCCGAGCCGCCGCCCGGGCGCACCTCGAAGTGCAGGTGCGGGCCGGTGGAGTTGCCGGAGTTGCCGGATCGCGCGATCGGATCGCCGGCCTTCACGGTCGTACCCGAGGGGACCGTGTAGGTGGAGAGGTGGCAGTACCACGTCTCCGTGCCGTCCTTCGCGGTCAGGATCAGCATGTTGCCGTACGCGCTGTTCCACTGCGTGCGGACGGTGCCGTCGGTCGCGGCCATCACGGTCGTGCCGTACGAGACCGGGAAATCGATGCCGGTGTGCAGGGACATCCAGTTGATGCCGGACTGGCCGTAGGTGGCGCTGAGTCCGTGTCGCGCGACCGGCAGGGCGAACTTGGGGCGCAGCCGCTCCTTGCGGGCCGCCTCCTCCGCCGCCCTCTTCTTCTCGGCCGCCTGCTGGGCCTTGAGGTCGATGCGCTCCTGCGTACGACTGGCCCGGTCGGCGAAGTCGTCGGCGCCGGCGGACAGGCTCTGCAACTGCGTGTCCAGCTTGTTGTTGGCGGCGGCCGGCTTGACCGGCTGCGCGTCCGCCGCGGTCGTCTGCGCCTCCGCGGCGCTGTCGTCGGAGAACGCGCCGACGGAGGCGGCGGCGATCCCGGCGACACCCATCACACAGGCCGAGGGCACCGCGATGGTCATCAGCGCCGAGCGCTTGGGGGGCGTACGGCGGCGGGAGCGGGACCCGGCGCGCGAGGCCGCCCGGGAGGACGGGGCCGGAGTGACGTCCTCCTGGCCGTCCAGCAGCGGGGCGACGACGGGCAGTTCGCCGGTGGCGGTCGGCTCACCGCCGTCCGCGGCGGGGCCGCGGTAGTCCGTCCCGGCGGATTCGTCGTACGTGACCTGGTCGAACGTCGCGGTCTCGAGCTGGTCGAACGGCGTGGTCTCGTGCTGGTCGAAGGTTTCGGCGGGGTGCTCGTACGCGTCGGGGGCCGATACGGCGGTGCCGTCGGAGTTCCACTGCGTCGCGTCGTAGGCGCCCGTGTCGAAGGTCTGCGTGCCCCACTCCCATTGCTGGGTGTGGTCGGCGGGGTTGCCGCCCTGGTCGGGCTGGAGCCAGGCGCCCGCGTCCCACTGCCCGGTGGCGTCGGGGGAGGGGGCTTGGGAGGGGATGGCCGACATCGGTTGCTGCTCGGCCGTCCAGGACGTCGTGTCGTAGACGCCGGTGTCGTAGGCGGCGTGGTGCTGGGCCGCGTAGGCGTCGTAGTGCACGTTCTCGTGCGTGCCGGTGGGCCAGTGGCCGGTGTCGTAGGCGCCCGTGTCCTGGCCGCTGCCCGGCATGTCGCCGAAGAGGGGGTCGGTCGCGAAGCTCGCGGTGGCGTGCCCGGTGGCGTCGAAACCGGCACCCTGGGTACCGGTGACGTGGGCACCGGTGGCGTCAAAACCGGTGGCGGCGTAGTCGCCGTACGTGGTGAAGTCGCCGTACTGGGCTTCCTGGGTGCCGTACGGCGCGTAGTGCGCGGAGGCGGCGTCGGAAGCCGGAGCCGGGGTCATGGTCCCCGACGGGTGACGGTCGTTCACCAACTTCTCTTTCGCCTCGACAACAGGGGCTGCCAGAGCAGTGCGGCGACTGTACCCGGCGGTACGCGGGCACGACAATCTTCTGCAGGTTTCGCGCGCGCAGGAAACGGGCATTCGGCCGTGTTTTGGCGGACGGCGGGCACGGGTTTGGCTCTGTGTTCGAAGTTTGTTCGAGCTTGATCGGTGCTGTGGTGTCGAGTGATCGCTGTATGACGAGTCTCAGGCCACTGTCAGACCGGCGCTGTGTTCGGTGGACGGTTCACCCGGGAGGGCCGTGTCGAGGACCTGCCGTATGCCGTTGGCGACGGCGGGGTGCACGGGCAGGGCGAGATGACCGATGCCGGTCACGCGCACGTTCTGCGCCATCAGGTCGGGATGGTCGATGCAGGCCGTCTCCGGCGGGTCCATCACATGGTCCAGGTCGCTCCAGAAACCGACGAAGTGCGTACGGCAGTCAGGGGCGGGCAAAGCGAGCTCCTCGAGCACCGGTGAGCCGGGGCGCATCTGGCGCACGATGGGGTGCGCGTTCGCCACGGGCATCACTCGGGTCCCCGAGTGCGGCGTGCCGAGCGTGACAAGGGTCCGCACGCGTGCGTCGCCGCCGAGCCGCTGCACGTAGTAACGCGCTATCAGGCCGCCGAGACTGTGCCCGACGACATCGACCTGCCCGGCCCCCGTGCGCTCGCAGATCTCCTCGATGCGACGGCCGAGCAGTTCGGCGGCGGCGCGTATGTCGCAGGTCAGCGGCGAGTAGTTGAGAGACTCGATCTGCTGCCTGCCGTGCTGGGCGAGGCTGCGGCGCAGCAGGACGAAGACCGAGCGGTTGTCGATGAAGCCGTGCAGCAGCAGGACCGGCGGCTTGGCCTCCGTGGGCAGTTGGGCGGTGCCGTCCGCGGGCAGGGCCGGGACGGGGGCGCGCCGCTCCTGGGTGATGCCGGAGGGGTAGAGGACGAGATGCCCGGCCAGGATCGCGATCTCCAGTGCGGTGGCCTTCAGGAGAGCCAGGGAGAGTCCCGCCAGCCTGCTCGGCAGCAGGCGCTCGCAGAACGGAAGAAAGGGCAGAGCCGCCCTGGTGACCTTCATGGCCGACCTCCTGTCGGCACGCGGGAGGACGCCTCCGCCCCCCGTGTGCCCTCGTGGAAAGCAGCTGCGAAGACGGCCGGCGATGACCGCGAGAGCGGCGTGAGCCGCGTGAGCTGCGGGGGTAGAGCGCGGCGTGTGGCGTGTGTGACGCCGGTGGTGCGACGGAGGTCCCCGATCGGTGGGGTGACGAGGCTCCCCGCTGGTGCGCCGTGTCTGCCTTGCGTGCCCTGCGTGCGGTGCTTGCCCTGCGTGCCTTTTCCTTCGCCGAGGCGCCGTCCCGCCGCGGTGCGTGGTGGATGCGGCGATACGGCGACCTCGGTGCGGCTCCCCTTGCGCTTGTCCCATCGTGTGATTTCCCCCTCGCTATCCACCGCGAAACTGCCGGTTGCGGGATCCTGGAGATAACGTTCGTTCACTTGCCCGGACGTTTCGGGGCGGGGTGTCCGTGCGGTGCGGCGTGTACGGCTTGCCCGATGTGTGCGGTACTTGTCGGTACGGATGGATGTAGTCGCTTCATGGAGGCAGTGATGGGTGTGGCAGCCGGTCCGATCCGCGTGGTGGTGGCCAAGCCGGGGCTCGACGGCCACGATCGCGGGGCCAAGGTGATCGCGCGGGCCCTGCGCGACGCCGGTATGGAGGTCATCTACACCGGCCTTCACCAGACTCCCGAGCAGATCGTCGACACGGCGATCCAGGAGGACGCCGACGCGATCGGGCTGTCCATCCTCTCCGGAGCGCACAACACGCTCTTCGCCGCGGTGATCGAACTGCTCAAGGAGCGGGACGCGGAGGACATCCTCGTCTTCGGCGGCGGGATCATCCCCGAGGCGGACATCCCCCTGCTGAAGGAGAAGGGCGTCGCGGAGATCTTCACCCCGGGCGCGACGACGGGGGCGATCGTGGACTGGGTCCGGACCAACGCCCGCCAGCCCGCGCAGGCGTAGGACGCCGGCGGCCCGGTCCGGGCCCCCTTGTCCGGCCGGGGCCGGTGCGTCCCCGGTTCGGCGGGGCGCGACGACTGTTTCCCGAGGCCGCCCAGGTCGTCGGCGGGCGTCAAAGCGGCCGGGACTCGGGCGGCACCTGGTGCCGGATGCCGTGTGGAGAGAGTCGGGCAGCGGATTGCGGCGCGCCTCGCCGAAGCCGCGGACGAGGGTCAGGCCCCTCCCAGCTCCTCGGTCATGGCCGCGCGTAGGCGCAGGGTCGTGACCAGGCGCTGGAAGGCCTCCGCCCAGTAGCCGCCGGCTCCCGGGGACGCGTTCTCCGGCTCGTCGGGCACGGCCAGCAGGGCGTCGAGCCGGGAGGCCTCGGACGGATCGAGGCAGCGCTCGGCCAGGCCCATGACTCCGCTGAAACTCCATGGATAACTCCCCGCGTCCCGAGCGATGTTGAGCGCGTCCACCACCGCCCGGCCGAGCGGCGCCGCCCACGGCACCGCGCACACCCCGAGCAGCTGGAAGGCCTCGGACAACCCGTGGGCGGCGATGAAACCGGCCACCCACTCGGCCCGTTCGGCGGCGCCCAGCGTGCCGAGCAGCTTGGCGCGTTCGGCCAGGGACACCGCACCCGGTCCGCCCGCGTCCGGCGCCGACGGCTCGCCGAGCAGCGCCCGTGACCATTCGGCGTCCCGCTGGCGCACGGCCGCCCGGCACCACGCCGCGTGCAGTTCGCCCTGCCAGTCGTCCGCCACCGGCAGCGCCACGATCTCCCGGGGCGTGCGCCCGCCGAGCCGCCGCGGCCAGGTCGCGAGCGGGGCCGCCTCCACCAACTGACCGAGCCACCAGGACCGTTCCCCCCGCCCCGCGGGGGCCTTCGCCACCACGCCGTCGCGTTCCATGCCCGGATCGCACTCGTGCGGGGCCTCGACGGCGATCGTCGGAGCGCTCTTCATGGCTCCGGCGGGTTCCGCGTCCTCGACGCCGGCCCCTCCGGGCCGCGCGGTCCGCATGTGGTCGATGGCCACACACGCCCCCGCCCTGACCGCCATCCGCGCGGCCAGCGCCGAACCGGGCAGGGCGGACAGCAGTTCCGCCGCGGTCGCCCGGACGTTGCGGCTGCGGTCGGCCAGGGCCTGCTCCAGGAACGGCTCGTCGTCCGGGCCGAGGCCCGCGCGCAGGGAGTCGAGGAACATCAGCCGGTCCTCGGCCCGTTCCATCGCCCATGTCGACGCGAGCAGGTCGCGAGCGGCGGCCGGTTCGCGGGAGCGCAGGGCGGACAGCAGGGCGACACGCTCGGCGAACAGGCCCTCCTGCCAGAGCTGCCGGACCCTCTCGTCGTCCTCGGGGTGCGGCAGGGCCGCTCCGCCGCCCGGGCTCGCGCGCAGGGCGAACCGCCAGTCCGGGTTCAGCCGGGCCAGCCACAGGGCACGCGGCCCCGCGAACTCCAGCGCCGCCGGGCGCAGATCGGTACGGCCCCGGGCCGCGTCCAGCAGCGCCGGGAGCACCTGCGCGGGCGGTGCGAACCCACGGGCGTTCGCCACCGCGAGCCACTGCGGCAGCAGCTCCGTCAGATCGGGCGCGGCGCCCCGCCGGCCGCCGCCGGACGGGCCGGGGCGGTCGGCCAGCAGCATCGCGAGTCTGCGGGCGGCCGCCGGGGGCAGGGCCGGACGCGGGTCCTCCGGGGCGGGTCGCGGACGCTCGGCCGCCCGCGCCGGACGCCGACCGGCCCGGCGCCGTACGGTTTCCACGGCCGCCGCGTCCAGCAGGGCCGCGGGCGCGTCCGGGCCCGGCGCGGTGCCCGGCGGGGTGCGGCGGTCGGTGCCCAGCAGCGCGGTGGTGACGAGCCCCTCCCAGACGTCCGCGCCGGGCGCGTCCACAGGAGCGGAGGTCCTGGTCATGAGGTTCCTTTCCGCGGGGCGCCCGGTGGTTGAAGGCTCGCCCTTACCGGTTGTCCCGTGATGCCTGAAAGATTCTTGGATCTGTGGGATGGGCGTGAGCGGTTGCAGCGCCGTGGGCGAGACCGACGTCGGCTCAGCACAGCGCGACCGCGTCACCCGGGCCCTCGGGCCAGGCCGTCAGCGGGGTGAAGCCCAAGTGGCCGTATTCGCCGAAGACTCTGACCGGGGCACCGGCCGACAGGGCGACGAGCCGCCACAGGCCCGGCCGGGAGCGCGCGGCCGGAGTGAGCGGCAACGCCGCGTCCTCATCGGCGTCCGCCAGCTGCCAGGCCTCTCCGTCCGGGGCCGGAACGACCCGGTCCAGCGTCACCGGGACGGACTCCAGCCACGGATCGTCGCGCAGGGCGTCGCCGTAACGGGCCGCCGCCTGGGACGTCGTCATCCCCGGCGGACGTATCGACGCCGGCGCGGGCGGGGCGAACTGCTCGCCCAGGGCCACCCGCGGCTGCCCGGAACCCGGATACGCGGACACCTCTGCCTCCAGGGCCAGCCCCACCGGCAGCGCCAGCTCCGGGGCGCGGCCCGCGGCGCCATAGGAGAGGAGCAGGACGGTGCGGTGCGAGTCGGCGCCGTGCAGCCAGATCCGGCGGGTCGTCAGGCGCGGGTCCGTCGTGTCGTACTGGGCGAGGACCAGCCAGCGGTCGCGCAGCGGCGGGCCGTCCGCCGAGGCCGGAAGGCCCGTGCGGGAGCGGACCGTGGCGGCCAGGCCGTCCGGGAGCCGCTCGCGGCGCAGCCAGCCCTGACCGAGGAGATGCAGCAGCGCGCACTCCTCCAGCAGCCGCACCGGCCAGCCCGCACCCGTGGACGGGATCGCCCCCAACTCCCGCACCCGGCCCGCCAGACCCTGTGCCTGGGCGTCGACCATGCGGGCCGCTGTCTCCTCCCAGAGGCCGTACCCCGACTGCTCCGCGGTCGCCAGGCCGCCGCGCAGCAGATCGGCCAGACGCTGCTCCAGCTCCACCGCGCCCGACGTGACCCGCTCGGCCCGGCGCTCCGCCCGGCGCCGCGCCGCCTCCGGATCAGCGGACCCGGACGGCGCACCGGAGACGTCCCCGGCCTTCTTCTCCGCGCGCCTGCGCCGCCCCGCCGCCCACTCCTCGGCCCACTCCGGGGCCTGCCCCGGCGGCACGGCCGCGTCGTCGGCGGCCCACAGCAGCAGCAGCCCGAGAGCGTGTTTGCACGGGAACTTGCGGCTCGGACAACTGCACTTGTACGCGGGGCCGGAGGCGTCCGCGATGTCCACGACCGTCTGATACGGCTTGCTTCCGCTGCCCTTGCACAGCCCCCACACCGTCCCCTCGTCGGAACTCCCCGCCTCGGACCACGGCCCTGCCGCGCCGAGTTTGCATCCCGCTTTGCGTGATGCGGCGTCAGGCGCCAGTGCCAGCACCTGGTCCGCGGTCCAGCGCACCCCCTGCTGAGTCATGCCATCGAAGGTAGATCCCGCCACTGACAATCGGGTCCGCGAGCGGCCTCGGCAGGGCGTTTTCGCAGGTCGGGACGCATTGTCAGTGGGGTGGTGCAACGTTGGTGCCAGATCCGAACCGGCCGAGCTGGAGGGGGACTTTGCCATGACTGTGTCCGTGGAGCCGACGTCCGTCGAAGCGGGGGAGACGGAAGCCGCCCAGGCGTTGCGACCGCACGCCGAGGACGCCTTCGCGCAGGAACTCGCCGCGCTGGCCGCCCAGGACGATCGGCCGCGCCCGGCCCGCTGGAAGCTGTCGCCGTGGGCCGTCGCGACCTACCTGCTCGGCGGCACGCTGCCGGACGGCACGGTGATCAGTCCCAAGTACGTCGGCCCGCGCCGCATCGTCGAGGTCGCCGTCACCACGCTCGCCACCGACCGCGCCCTGCTGCTGCTCGGCGTGCCGGGCACGGCGAAGACCTGGGTGTCCGAGCACCTGGCCGCGGCCGTCAGCGGCGACTCCACGCTGCTGGTGCAGGGCACCGCCGGCACCCCGGAAGAGGCCATCCGCTACGGCTGGAACTACGCGCAGCTGCTCGCCCACGGCCCGAGCCGCGACGCCCTCGTGCCCAGCCCGGTGATGCGGGCCATGGCGGAGGGCATGACGGCCCGCGTCGAGGAGCTGACCCGGATCCCGGCCGACGTGCAGGACACGCTCATCACGATCCTGTCGGAGAAGACGCTGCCGATACCGGAGCTCGGCCAGGAGGTACAGGCGGTCCGCGGCTTCAACCTGATCGCCACGGCCAATGACCGCGACCGCGGGGTCAACGACCTGTCCAGCGCCCTGCGCCGCCGCTTCAACACGGTGGTGCTGCCGCTGCCGGAGAGCCCCGAGGCCGAGGTCGACATCGTCTCGCGGCGCGTCGACCAGATCGGCCGCTCCCTCGACCTGCCGGCCGCGCCCGACGGGCTGGTCGAGATCCGCCGGGTCGTCACGGTCTTCCGCGAGCTGCGCGACGGGGTCACGGCCGACGGCCGGACGAAGCTGAAGTCGCCCAGCGGCACGCTGTCCACGGCCGAGGCGATCTCCGTCGTCACCAACGGGCTCGCCCTGGCGGCTCACTTCGGCGACGGCGTGCTGCGGCCGGGCGACGTCGCCGCGGGCATCCTCGGCGCGGTGGTCCGCGACCCGGCGGCGGACCGGGTCATCTGGCAGGAGTACCTGGAGACGGTGGTCCGCGAGCGGGACGGCTGGAAGGACTTCTACCGGGCCTGCCGTGAGGTGAGCGTGTGAGCGACACGGGGCCGGAGCCGCGGGCGGTGGGAGGACGGCCCCGCGCGGTGGGGCGGTGGCCTCGCGCGGTGGGGCGGCGGCCGGCGGCGGGTTCGGGTGGGGACGTGCGGGGCGGGAGGGGGTTGAAGTGACCGGTGTGGAAAGCGCCGTGGGCCAGGGGGCCGGGGCGGGGCCGGTGCTGCTCGGGGTGCGGCATCACGGGCCCGGGTCGGCACGGGCGGTGCGGGCGGCGCTGGAGGAGCTCCGGCCGCGGGTCGTGCTGATCGAAGGGCCGCCCGAGGCCGACGCCCTGATCCCGCTCGCCGCCGACGAGGAGATGCGGCCACCGGTCGCCCTGCTCGCCCACGCCGTGGACGAGCCCGGCCGCTCGGCGTTCTGGCCCCTGGCCGGGTTCTCCCCGGAATGGGTCGCCCTCCGCTGGGCCCTGGACCACGACGTCCCGGCCCGCTTCATCGACCTGCCGGCCACGCACACACTGGCCTGGGGGAGCCAGGAGGACGCGGAGGCGCCGGAGGGCGAACGCCCGCTGGACGCAGAGACGGTGGCGGAGGAAGGCGACACCGGCCCAGGCCCCGCCGCCCTGCGGATCGATCCGCTCCGCGTGCTCGCCGAGACCGCCGGCTACGACGACCCCGAGCGCTGGTGGGAGGACGTCGTGGAGCACCGGGGTGCGGGGGAGGGCGACGCCCTCGCGCCGTTCACCGCGCTGGAGGAGGCCATGGGCGCACTCCGGGAGACCTACGGCAGCGGCGGGCACGACCGGGACCTGGTGCGGGAGGCGTACATGCGGCTCCAGGTGCGGGCCGCGCAGCGGGAGTTCGACGACGCGGTGGCCGTCGTCTGCGGGGCCTGGCACGTGCCCGCACTGCGGCGGAAGACCACCGTCGCCGCCGACAAGGCGCTGCTCAAGGGGCTTCCCAAGGTCAAGACGGACCTGACCTGGGTGCCGTGGACGCACCGGCGGCTGTCCCGGAGCAGCGGGTACGGCGCCGGTATCGACTCGCCCGGCTGGTACGGACACCTGTTCAGCGCCCCCGATCGGCCGGTGGAGCGGTGGCTGACCAAGGTGGCGGGGCTGCTGCGCGCCGAGGACCGGATCGTCTCCTCCGCCCATGTCATCGAGGCGGTACGGCTGGCCGAGACCCTCGCCGCGATGCGCGGCCGTCCGCTGCCCGGCCTGAGCGAGACGACCGACGCGGTGCGGGCCGTGATGTGCGAGGGCTCGGACGTGCCGCTGGAACTGGTGCGGGACCGGCTGGTCGTGGGGGACGTGCTGGGGCAGGTGCCGCCGTCCGCGCCGGCGGTGCCGTTGCAGCGCGACCTCGCCCGGCTGCAACGCCGGCTGCGCCTGAAGCCGGAGGCGCTGGAAAGGGAGCTGGAGCTCGACCTGCGCAAGGAGAACGACGCCGCCCGCAGCAGACTGCTGCACCGGCTGCGGCTGCTCGGCATCGCATGGGGCGAACCGGCCGCCTCGCGGGGCAGCACGGGCACCTTCCGGGAGACGTGGCGGCTGCGCTGGGAGCCCGAGCTGTCCGTTCGGATCGCCGAGGCAGGAGTGTGGGGCACGACCGTCCTGTCCGCCGCGACAGCCAAGGCCGAGACGGACGCCGTCACCGCGCAGGGCCTCGCCGACGTCACCGCACTGGCCGAGCACTGCCTCCTGGCCGAACTGCCCGGCGCACTGCCGACGGTGATGCGGATCCTCACCGACCGGGCGGCCCTCGACACGGACGTCGGCCATCTCGCCCAGGCACTCCCGGCCCTGGTCCGCTCCCTGCGCTACGGCGACGTGCGCGGCACGGACACCGGTGCCCTGGCAGAGGTCGCCGCGGGACTGGCCGAGCGGGTCTTCGTCGGGCTGCCCCCGGCCTGCGCCGCGCTCGACGCGGACGCCGCCGACGAGATGCGACGCCATGTGGAGGCGGTGCACCAGGCCGTGGGCCTCCTGGGCGACGCGCCCGCGACGGGACACGGCCGGCTCAGAGGCCGCTGGCAGTCGGTGCTGCGGGTGCTGTCCGGGCGGGACAGCGTGCCCGGGGTCATCCGGGGGCGGGCCGTGCGGCTCCTGCTCGACGACGGGGAGCTGGCCCATGACGAAGCCGCCCTGCTGATGGGACTCGTCCTGTCACCGGGCACACCGCCGACGGACGCGGCCGCGTGGATCGAGGGCTTCGTCGGAGGGGGCTCCGGCGGCGGGCTGCTCCTGGTGCACGACGAGCGGCTGCTCGGGCTGGTCGACGCGTGGCTGACCGGGGTTCCCGCCGAGGCCTTCACGGACGTACTGCCCCTGCTGCGGCGGACGTTCTCGGCGTACGAGCCCGGGGTGCGCCGGACCCTCGGTGAACTGGTCCGGCGCGGGCCGGGGGCCGGGGGTGGCGCGGCCGCCGCAGGCGCGAGGACACCGGGCTTCGCGGCCGACCTCGACCTGGAGCGCGCGGACGCCGTGCTGCCGGTCGTACGGCTGCTGCTCGGGCTGGACGACGTGGACGAGAACACCGACAACGACCTGGCGGGGGTGACGGTATGACGACCGTGGCACTGAGGGAGCGGACGACGACGCCGGCGGGGGACACCGCGACGGGCGGACTCCGGGTGGAAGTACGGCCTGCGACGACCGTGCCGGTGATCCCGCTGTGGGAACGGCCTCGCAAGGAAGGACGGGGATGACGGCCGAGGCGACGGACCCGGCGCAGGAGCGGCTGCGGCGCTGGCGGCTCGTGCTCGGAGGGGACTCCGCGGACGGCACCGGCTGCGCGCTGTCGGGGCGGGACGCGGCGATGGACGGGGCGCTCACCGCGCTCTACGGCAAAAAGGACGGCAGGTCACAGGGGGGCCGGGACCGTTCGGCGGGGCTCGGGGCGTCGGCGCCGTCGGTGGCGCGCTGGCTCGGGGACATCCGCACGTACTTCCCGTCCTCCGTCGTGCAGGTCATGCAGCGCGACGCCATCGACCGGCTCGGTCTCGCCACGCTGCTGCTGGAGCCGGAGATGCTGGAAGCGGTCGAGGCCGACGTGCATCTCGTCGGCACGCTGTTGTCGCTCAACAAGGCGATGCCGGAGACGACGAAGGAGACGGCCCGGGCCGTCGTGCGCAAGGTCGTCGAGGACCTGGAGAAGCGGCTGGCGACCCGCACCCGGGCCACCCTCACCGGCGCGCTCGACCGCAGCGCCCGGATCAACCGGCCCCGCCACCACGACATCGACTGGAACCGCACCATCGCGGCCAACCTCAAGCACTACCTGCCCGAGTACCGAACGATCGTGCCGGAGCGGCTCATCGGGTACGGGCGGGCGAACCGGTCCACCAAGAAGGAGGTCATCCTCTGTATCGACCAGTCGGGATCCATGGCGGCATCGGTGGTGTACGCCTCGGTGTTCGGGGCGGTGCTCGCCTCGATGCGGACGATCTCCACGCGACTCGTCGTCTTCGACACGGCGGTCGTGGACCTCACGGACCAGCTGGACGACCCGGTCGACGTGCTGTTCGGCACACAGCTCGGCGGTGGCACGGACATCAACCGGGCGCTCGCCTACTGCCAGTCGCAGATCACCCGGCCCGCGGAGACGGTGGTCGTGCTGATCAGCGACCTCTACGAAGGCGGCATCCGCAACGAGATGCTCAAGCGGGCCTCCGCGATGAAGGCGGCGGGTGTGCAGTTCGTGACGCTGCTGGCCCTCTCGGACGAGGGGGCACCGGCGTACGACCGGGAGCACGCGGCGGCGCTCGCGGCGCTGGGGGCACCGGCGTTCGCCTGCACGCCCGATCTGTTCCCGGAGGTGATGGCGGCCGCGATCGAGAAGCGCCCGTTGCCGATACCGGACGCGGCGTGAAGGGCCCGGCGGGAGGAGGCAGATGACGCCGTGTCGACGTGCCGTCGTCCGACTTGGCGCAGCAAAACGGACATGACGGGCCATCGGTAAGCAAGGGCTTGCGCAACCTCCGCACTCCCGTGCGAGGATCGGCGCCTGCTCGGCCGTGCGTGCTGCCGGCCGGGCAGTGCCGCTTCCGTCGCACGGGAGGAAGCTCCCCCTCTTGACCTGGTCAGCAGCCCTGCCCGATGCCGCGTTGCGCGCGCTGCGCACAGCGGCCGGGCGGCGTGCGCTCCAAGTGGCGCTGCTGGTGGGTGGCTTGCTGGCCATCGGGCTGCTGTGCGGGGAGCGGGCGTATGCGGAGAGCGGCGTAGGGGCGCTGCCGGAGGGGCGGGGCGGGCAGGTCATCGGCGGCGTTCACGTCCCGGGGGGTGCGCGGGACCGGCTCGGGCGCTCTGCCGGTGACGCGGAGGGGGCCGCGAGCGAGGGGGTGGCAGACAGCCGGGTGAAACCGCCGTCGCTGTCGCCACCATCGCCGTCGGCCCTGCCATCGTCCTCGCAGTCGCAGTCGCAGTCGCAGTCGCAGTCGCAGTCGTCCGAGCGGGCGTCGCACGCGGGGCGGCCGGAGCCGCAGAGGGAGCCGTCGCACCCGGCGCTGCCCAAGCCTTCGTCGCGCCCTGTGCTGCCCGACCTCCCGGCTCTGCCGCACTCCCCGGCTCCGCCGAACCTCCCCGTGCTAGCCGACCCCCCGGCTCTGCCGAACCTCCCGGCTCTGCCGAACCCCAGGGTTCCAGCCGCCTCGCCGACACCGCCCTCTTTGCCAGGGCTCCCAGTCCCACCCTCGCCAGGGCTCCCAGCCCCACCCGCCCTGCCCAGCCTGCCAAGGCTGCCCGGCTCACCCGCCCTGCCCCCCTCGCCAGCGCTGCCCGACTCACCCTCGCTGCCGGGCCTGCCGAGCCTGCCGAGCCCTCCGAGCCTGCCGGGTCTTCCGGACCTGCCGAGCCCTCCGAGCCTTCCGAGCCCTCCGAGCCTGCCGGGTCTTCCGGACCTGCCCGCACTCCCGGGCAGTGACCCCGCGCTCCCAGGCTCGCCTCCCCTCCCCGCTCTCCCCCTCCCCGCTCTCCCTCTCCCCGCCCCGGACACGGCCGGCCCGCAGTCGGGTGGGGTGACCACGCCGGTGGTCGACGCGACCGGGCCGTCGCGGCAGGCCGGAACACCGGGCGCCGCCGGCCACGGCAACGAGCCCCACGCGGCACCCGCAGGCGGCCCGATGGCTCCCGGTGTTCACACGCACCACGTCAGACGCGCACATAACACCGGGCACATCAGCCACTCCGGGCCGTCCACCCACCCCGGAAAGCCCACGCACGTCGGACCCACCCCGGCCGACCACTCGCCCGGTGGTCGTCCCGACGGGGCGCTCGGCAACCGGTCCCTGGCCGACAGCGGCTCGTCGCGGCACGGCGACGTCCATGCCGTCACCCCGGGCCTCCGGGTGCCGCTGACGCTCGTACCCGGGCTCGTGGCCCGTACCGACGCGGCCGATGCCCGGGGCATCCACCAGGACATCCCCCTCTTCCCCGGCTAGTACGGGCAGAGCGCCGAGGCTTTTCCGTCGTCGGCCCGCCCTCTGCGGCGGAGAGATCCCCCAGCTCTTCACGAGACGTCACGCCCGGACGGCCGAAAGCCGTCGGTGGTCCGAGGCCGAAACCTCGTGGAGGGGTCGATCGGTCCCCATTGGGGTGGGGGCCACCCGACCCGAGCCCCGGAAGGGCCGGGCCCTGAACAGGGCATTCGCGTTCCTCCGGGGGTGTCCGGCGGGCCTCACCGGGCCAACCCCAGCCCGGTGAGGCCCCTCACCCGCTCCTCACACCCGGCACGCCGTGCCAGAGAGCACGGCATCATGTGACAGGTATCACCGCTCAGGTGTGACCCTCGATTTAGAGGCCCCCCGGAAGCAGGGATAACCTGCGAGACGGACATGCCGCGCGCTCGGACACCGTGTGCGCCTCCCTTGTGACAGACAGCGGACGTCACGTTGCCCTCGCGGCACGCCCACGCAGACAACGAACCGCGAGATCACTGATAGGGACGGAAGCGCGTGGACCTGTTCGAGTACCAGGCGAGGGACCTCTTCGCCAAGCACGATGTACCGGTGCTGGCCGGTGAAGTCATCGACACGCCTGAGGCGGCCCGCGCAGCCACCGAGCGCCTCGGTGGCAAGTCCGTCGTCAAGGCCCAGGTGAAGGTCGGCGGCCGCGGCAAGGCCGGCGGCGTGAAGCTGGCGGCGACCGCCGACGAGGCGGTCGAGCACGCCACCAACATTCTCGGCATGGACATCAAGGGCCACACGGTCCACAAGGTGATGATCGCCGAGACGGCCCCGGAGATCGTGGAGGAGTACTACGTCTCCTTCCTCCTGGACCGTGCCAACCGCACCTTCCTCTCCATCGCGTCCGTCGAGGGCGGCATGGAGATCGAGGAGGTGGCGGAGACCCGCCCCGAGGCCGTCGCCAAGACGCCGATCGACGCCAACGTGGGCGTGACCCCCGAGGTCGCCCGCCAGATCGTCGAGGCCGCGAACTTCCCGGCCGAGGTGGCCGACAAGGTCGAGAACGTCCTGGTCACCCTGTGGAAGACCTTCATCGAAGAGGACGCGCTCCTCGTCGAGGTCAACCCGCTGGCCAAGGTCGCCTCCGGCGAGGTCATCGCCCTGGACGGCAAGGTCTCCCTGGACGAGAACGCCGAGTTCCGCCAGCCGGAGCACGAGGCCCTCCAGGACAAGGACGCGGCCAACCCGCTCGAGGCCGCCGCCAAGGAGAAGAACCTCAACTACGTCAAGCTCGACGGTGAGGTCGGCATCATCGGCAACGGCGCGGGTCTCGTCATGAGCACCCTGGACGTCGTCGCGTACGCCGGTGAGGCGCACGGCGGCGTGAAGCCGGCCAACTTCCTCGACATCGGTGGCGGCGCCTCCGCCGCCGTCATGGCGAACGGCCTGGAGATCATCCTCGGCGACCCGGACGTCAAGTCCGTCTTCGTCAACGTCTTCGGTGGCATCACCGCCTGTGACGAGGTCGCCAACGGCATCGTCCAGGCGCTGCAGCTGCTCAAGGACAAGGGCGAGGAAGTCACCAAGCCCCTGGTCGTCCGTCTGGACGGCAACAACGCGGAGCTCGGGCGCAAGATCCTCTCCGACGCCAACCACCCGCTGGTGCAGCGCGTGGACACCATGGACGGAGCGGCCGACAAGGCCGCCGAGCTCGCGGCTGCGAAGTAAGGGACGAGGGACTAAACAGCCATGGCTATCTTCCTCAACAAGGACAGCAAGGTCATCGTCCAGGGCATGACCGGTGCCACGGGCATGAAGCACACCAAGCTCATGCTGGCCGACGGCACGAACATCGTCGGTGGCGTGAACCCCCGCAAGGCGGGCACGTCCGTCGACATCGACGGCAACGACATCCCGGTCTTCGGCACGGTCGCCGAGGCGATCGAGAAGACGGGCGCCAACGTGTCCGTCCTCTTCGTCCCGCCGGCCTTCGCCAAGGCCGCCGTCGTCGAGGCCATCGACGCCGAGATCCCGCTCGCGGTCGTCATCACCGAGGGCATCGCCGTCCACGACTCGGCCGCGTTCTACGCGTACGCCGTGTCCCAGGGCAACAAGACCCGGATCATCGGCCCGAACTGCCCCGGTCTCATCACGCCGGGCCAGTCCAACGCCGGCATCATCCCGGGCGACATCACCAAGCCGGGCCGCATCGGCCTGGTCTCGAAGTCCGGCACGCTGACGTACCAGATGATGTACGAGCTGCGTGACATCGGCTTCTCCTCGGCCGTCGGCATCGGTGGCGACCCGGTCATCGGCACGACCCACATCGACGCGCTCGCCGCGTTCGAGGCCGACCCCGACACCGACCTGATCGTGATGATCGGTGAGATCGGCGGCGACGCCGAGGAGCGGGCCGCGGCCTTCATCAAGGAGAACGTGAAGAAGCCGGTCGTCGGCTACGTCGCGGGCTTCACCGCGCCCGAGGGCAAGACCATGGGCCACGCCGGCGCCATCGTCTCCGGCTCCTCCGGCACGGCCGCCGCGAAGAAGGAGGCCCTCGAGGCCGCCGGCGTCAAGGTCGGCAAGACCCCGACCGAGACGGCCAAGCTGGCGCGCGAGATCCTCGCCAGCTGAATCACGCCGTAAGGGCTGCATCACGCCCGACGGCTGCATCACGCCGCACGGCTGGATGACGCCCGATGGTTGCATCACGCCGGACGGCTGCATCCACGCCGGACGGCTGGATGACGCCGGATGGCTGAGCCGCGGAGCTCATCGGTGGGCCCGTCCCTGCACAGGGGGCGGGCCCACTGCCGTATCCGCGCTTCCGCAGCCGGTCACCGCGGCTGCGGAAGCAGCCGGTCCGGTCCCTTCTGCTCCTCCTCGCGCAGCTTCGCGCGCAGTTCCTGCTCCGACTCCGACAGTGGTCCGGGCGCGACCGGTGGCGGTACGCCCTGAACCGTCTCTCCCGCCGGCACCGGTGGCTCGTAGTGGGTGGGGGCCGTGCGGACGGTGAGGGCCGTGGTGCCGATCAGGGCCACCGTGAAGGCGATGGCGGCCCGGGTCCAGAACCGGGCCCTGCGTTCCCCGCCCTTCCGCACGACCGGCGGTTTCGCGGCCCGCAGCCGCTCGATGGACGCCAGCTCGACCAGCCGCCAGTGCAGTGTCTCCGGGTCCGCCAGCTCCGGCAGCCGCTCGGCGAGCGCCTCGCGCGCGTGTGCCAGCCGGTTCACGGCCGCGCGGGTGCTCGCCTCGGTCTCCGCCGCCGTCTCCGGCAGGCCGAGCCCGACGCCGTCGTAGAGCACCAGCGTGCGGCGGTAGGACGGCGGGAGCTGCAGCAGGGTGTCCATCAGCGCCCGGTCGAAGGCGTCGGCCGGCGGCGGCTCGGGGTGCCGGTGACGCAGCCGGAGCCGGTGCCAGGGGGAGAGGGCGCACTCGTAGGCCAGCGCGCGCACCCAGCCCGCCGGGTCGCGGTCGCGGGCCACCTCGGGCCAGCGCTGCCAGGCGATCTGGAAGGCCCGCTCCACCGACTCCCGGGCCAGTTCACGGCGGCCGGTCAGCAGATAGGTCTGCCGGACGAGCGCGGGTGCGCAGAAGGCGTAGAGCGCGTCGAAGGCCTGATCGGGGGTCAGCGCGGTGATGGCGTCGTCCGGGCGGTGCGGGGGTGTCGTACGTCGGCGTTCGGTGAGGATGACGCGGTGTCCGTGCGGGACGGCGGTGCGGCTGTGGTGCGGGGCGGGGGTGCGGCTGTGGTGCGGGGCGGGGGGACGGCTGTGGTCCGCGACGGGGGTGTGGCCGTGGTCCGGGACGGTGGCGGGGCCGCGTCCCCGGTCCTTCGCGGCGGGCGGTCGCTTCCGGTCGATGGCGGCGGCCTTGCGCGGGGCCCGGGCGGTTCGCCGGGAGACCGCGGCCGGGGGTGCCGGCTCGGGGACGTCGTCATCGACGGCGTCGTCCTGAGGTGGCGTCACCTCCGACTCGTCACCCAGCGAGTTGAGCAGCTTCGCGTACTTCTCCCCTTTGCGGCCGCGCGGCGTGACACGGCCGGTCTCCCATCCGCGCACCGTCTCACCGGTGACGCCCACCCGGGAGGCCAGCTGAGCCCGCGTCAGCGAGGCTGCCTCACGCAGGCGTCGGCGTTCCTTGGGCGGTGGGAGCGGCAGGGCAGGGCTCTGCGTCACAGGGCGCCCCTCCGTCCGAAAAAGTACATAAACGTATTTTGAGCGACACAGCGAGGGTTCGCCTGTTACGCCGGTAAAGCGCGTGTCGTTGGGAGCATGGCGGCGTGACCGAGATGACCGCTCGCCGACGTTCGCCGTCACCCCTGCTCACCCGGATGCGTGACCACTCGCCCGGGCTCGCCGGCGGCCTCACGGGTGGCGCGCTCGCGGCGGGCCTCGGGCTCGCGTCGTTCGCCATGCTCGTGATGCTGCTGTGGATCCTCTCGCCGTACCCGGACAGCGGGCCCGGCGGCGCCATGCACGTGGCGGCGGCGCTGTGGCTGCTGGCGCACGGCGCCGAGCTGGTCCGCACCGACACGCTCTCCGGCGTTCCCGCCCCCCTCGGCGTCCCGCCCCTGCTGCTGCTCGCCCTGCCGGTGTGGCTGCTGCACCGGGCGGGACGGGACGCCACGGACGGCGGGGGTGAAGGCGAGGACGACGACTGTGAGAGCGACGACGAGGGGAGCCTCGCCGTCGCCGCGAGCCGGCCCCTGACCTCCCCCCGTACCGCGTGGACGGGCGTCGTCCTCGGCTACCTCGGCGTCGCCGCGCCCGCCGCCCTCTACGCCGCCGGGGGTGTGCTGCGGCCGTCGTGGGTGTGGACCGTGGTGTGCCTCCCGCTGGTCGCCGTCGTGGCGGCGGGGGCGGGCGTGTGGTCGGCCTACGGCCGTCCGGGCCGGCCGCTGCGGCGGTTGCTGGGCGTGCTGCCGGCGGGAGTACGCCCCCTGGTGCTCGGCCCGGACGGGCGTCCCGGCATCGCCGCCCGGGCCTCGGCGGCCGGGGTGGCGGTGCTCCTGGGGGGTGGTGCGTTGCTGGTGGTGGGGTCGCTGGCGTGGCACGGTGCGGCGACCCAGGCGTCGCTGCTCCGGCTGACCGAGGGGTGGTCGGGGCGGTTCGCCGTGCTGCTGCTGTGCGTGGCCCTGCTCCCGAACGCGGCGGTGTGGGGCGCCGCCTACGCCCTCGGTCCCGGTTTCGCCCTCGGCACCGGCCACGCGGTCGGCCCGCTGGCCTCGGCGCCGGCCCCGTTCCTGCCGCCGTTTCCACTGCTGGCGGCGGTACCGGAGGCGGGGGAAGGGGCGCCGTTGCACTGGGCGGCCGGGGCGGTGCCGGTGGTCGCCGCGGTGGTCGTGGGCTGGACGGTGGCCACGGGTGCGGTGTCGGCGGAGCGTGGTGGGACAGGGCCGGGCAGCACGCGGGCGGCCGACTGGTCGACCGGCCGCACCGTCCGTGCCGCCGCGCTGGCGTCGATGCTGTGCGCTGCCGTGCTCGCGGTGCTGGCCGGGCTGTCGGGCGGCCCGCTCGGTGCCGGCGTGCTGTCCCGGTTCGGCCCGGTCTGGTGGCAGGCCGCCGCCGCGACGCTGGCCTGGCTGGGGCCGCTGGCGATCCCGACGGCGGTGGGAGTACGGGCCTGGCGGTGCCGGTCGGCCCGGGCGGAGGAGCCGAAGATCGGCAAACAGCGGGAGGACAGGGCCGAGGGCACCCACGGGGCCGGACGGCTGCGGAAGGGGGCCCGGCTCGGCCGCGGTCGGTTCACGCGCACGGGAGTGGCCGGGATCGCGGGAGTGGCCGGGGGCGTGGCCGGCACCCGGGGTGCAGGACGGGCCGACGGCTCTCGGACTGCTGGGTCATCCGCGGGTGACGAGGGCGCCGAGGGTTTCTGGGGTGCCGGGGTCGTGGACGGCACTCGGGGTGCTGGAGCCGCTGACGGGCCTCGGGGCGCCGGACGAGCCGCGGGCACGCGGGGTTCCGGGCGATCCGGGGGCGGCGACGACGCCGGGGTCTTCTGGGGAGCCGGGGGCCCGGGCGCTGACTGGGGTGTCGGGCACGCCGGGCCTGATGCCGCGCCGATGGGCAGGATGCCGTCGTCCCACACCACGGACCCGGCGTCGAACGCGCCCCTCGCGCCTCACGCCCCCTACGAGCCCTTCGATCCCTTCGAGCACGACGCCCTCTACGGCCCGCTCGACCAGGACCGCGAAACGGGCTTCGGGCTCTACGACTTCCTGCCGTCCGACCCGGCCCCCTCCGACCGGTCCGCCCCGCCGGAGAGCACCTGAGACGTCAGCCGTCAGTCATCAGGCATCAGCCATCGGTCGACAGGCATCGGTCGACAGCCATCGGTCGACAGGCATCAGCCGTCAGCCATCAGTCGTCCGTGTCCAGGAACCCCCGGAGCTCCTCCGGCAGAAGCTTGGAGCAGGAGTGCTTCGCCTCGTTCGTGAGGGCGTCGTTGGTGCACGTGTAGTAGTCGCGGTAGACCAGCTGTGCCGTGAAGGACGCGGCGACCAGGGCGATCGCCAGGGACGCCGTGACCAGGCCGCTCACCGCCGCCGTCGTCTGGGGGCGGCCACCGCCCTGCTGCTCGGGGGCGGGGGCGGGGGAGTCCGGGTCCGGCCTGCGGGGCTTGGCGCGCAGGGAGCTGATGGCCCAGTACAGGGCGAGCGCGCCGAGCAGCAGCGCCACGTACGGCCAGCTGAAGAGGGCGAAGAAGAAGGCCCACATGCCCGACAGCAGGGCATAGCGCGCCCGGCGCTGCGCGGGATCCGTCGGGTCCCAGCGCACGTTCGGGCCGCCACCCTGAGGGCCGCCGCCCTGGCCCTCGGGTCCGCCGCGGGGGCGCTCGCCGAAGCCGCCGGGGGAGCGGCCGGGCTGCTGGTCGCTCCACTGGCTGCCCCAGGGCGAGCGGTCTCCACCGTTGCCGTCATCGGAGTCCTGCGAGTCGTCGCCCGACGGGCGCCGCGGCTGCCAGGGCCGGTCCGGCGTGCCCTCGGGCGGCGGGGCGAAGGGGTTGTCCTCCTGGGATCCGCGCCCCCGCCCCTGCCCGCCGTCGCCGCCCGAAGGCGCGTCGGGCGGTGAGCTGGGGCGCTCCCGCAGCAGCACGGCGCCGCGCTCCCCTCCCTGCGGCAACAGCTGGGGGAACGTGAGGAGTCGCAGGCTGCGGTCCGGCATCAAGTGAGCGTCTTCCCGTTGTGAGGAGCAATGTGTGGACAGAACGGAACGGCGTCGGACCCGCGTCCGTCACCTCCTGAACGCACCACGTCCGGACGTCGTTCCCGAACCGGCTCCGTCCAGACGCTACCTTCCGGCCCTGCCCCCGTCCCGTGGGGGCCGTCCGGTGTGCCGGTATCGTTGCTGACGGTCGACCGGTTCGTAGGCTTCCCCGTATCCGGGGACGCAAAGCATTCGTATGAATGTACAAAACGCTGAACACCGACGACCACCTTGGACAGACGCTCCCCCGAGAAAGGCCCCCACCGTGGCCGCCAAGCCCGTGGCCCCGCGCGCCAAGCGCCTCGTCGTGCTGGTCTCCGGATCCGGCACCAACCTCCAGGCGCTGCTCGACGAGATCGCCGCCGTCGGCGCACCGGCGTACGGGGCCGAGATCGTGGCCGTCGGCGCGGACCGCGAGGGCATCGAGGGGCTGGCGCGGGCCGAGCGCGCCGGGCTGCCCGCCTTCGTGTGCAAGGTCAAGGACCACGGCAGCCGCGAGGAGTGGGACGCCGCCCTCGCCGAGGCCGTCGCGGCGTACGAGCCCGACCTCGTCGTCTCCGCCGGGTTCATGAAGATCGTCGGCAAGGAGTTCCTCGCGCGGTTCGGCGGGCGGTTCGTCAACACGCACCCCGCGCTCCTGCCCAGTTTCCCGGGAGCCCACGGCGTGCGGGACGCGCTCGCGTACGGCGCCAAGGTCACCGGCTGCACCGTCCACTTCGTCGACGACGGCGTCGACACCGGGCCGATCATCGCGCAGGGCGTGGTGGAGATCCGGGACGAGGACGACGAAGGCGCTCTGCACGAGCGCATCAAGGAAGTCGAGCGAAGGCTGCTCGTCGAGGTCGTGGGGCGCCTCGCCCGCAACGGCTATCGCATTGAGGGACGAAAGGTAGTTATCCAGTGACCGCCGAGAGCAACAAGCGGCCCCTTCGCCGGGCGCTCGTCAGCGTCTACGACAAGACCGGTCTCGAGGACCTCGCGCGCGGGCTCCACGAAGCCGGGGTCGAGCTCGTCTCCACCGGCTCCACCGCCGCGAAGATCGCCGCTGCCGGCGTCCCCGTCACCAAGGTCGAGGAGCTCACCGGCTTCCCCGAGTGCCTGGACGGCCGGGTCAAGACCCTGCACCCGCGCGTGCACGCGGGCATCCTCGCCGACCTGCGCCTGGACAGCCACCGCGAGCAGCTCGCCGAGCTGGGTGTCGAGCCGTTCGACCTCGTCGTCGTGAACCTCTACCCGTTCCGCGAGACCGTCGCCTCCGGTGCCTCGCCCGACGAGTGCGTCGAGCAGATCGACATCGGCGGTCCGTCGATGGTCCGGGCCGCCGCGAAGAACCACCCGTCGGTCGCGGTCGTCACGAGCCCGGCCCGGTACGCCGATGTGCTCAAGGCCGTCCAGAACGGCGGCTTCGACCTCGCCACCCGCAAGCGGCTCGCCGCCGAGGCCTTCCAGCACACGGCCGCCTACGACGTGGCCGTCGCCTCCTGGTTCGCCTCCTCCTACGCGCCCGTGGACGAGTCGCAGTTCCCCGACTTCCTCGGCGCCACCTGGGAGCGCGAGCACACCCTGCGCTACGGCGAGAACCCGCACCAGCCGGCGGCCCTGTACGTCTCGGGCACCGGCGGCCTCGCCCAGGCCGAGCAGCTGCACGGCAAGGAGATGTCGTACAACAACTACACGGACACGGACGCCGCCCGCCGTGCCGCGTACGACCACGCCGAGCCGTGTGTCGCGATCATCAAGCACGCCAACCCCTGCGGCATCGCCGTCGGCGCGGACGTCGCCGAGGCGCACCGCAAGGCGCACGCCTGTGACCCGCTGTCGGCGTTCGGCGGTGTGATCGCGGTCAACCGTCCGGTCAGCAAGGAGATGGCGGAGCAGGTCGCGGAGATCTTCACCGAGGTCATCGTCGCGCCCGGATACGAGGACGGGGCCCTGGAGGCCCTCACCAAGAAGAAGAACATCCGCGTGCTGCGCTGTGCCGAGGGGCCGGCCGCGCCCGTCGAGGTCAAGCCGATCGACGGCGGCGCGCTGCTCCAGGTCACCGACCGCCTCCAGGCCGACGGCGACGACCCGGCCAACTGGACGCTGGCGACCGGCGAGGCGTTGAGCGCCGACGAGCTGGCCGAGCTGGCGTTCGCCTGGAAGGCCTGCCGCGCGGTGAAGTCCAACGCGATCCTGCTCGCCAAGGACGGCGCCTCGGTCGGCGTAGGCATGGGGCAGGTCAACCGGGTGGACTCCGCGAAGCTGGCCGTCGAGCGGGCCGGTGCCGAGCGTGCCGCGGGCGCGTACGCCGCGTCGGACGCGTTCTTCCCCTTCCCGGACGGCCTGGAGATCCTCACCGCTGCCGGAGTCAAGGCCGTGGTCCAGCCCGGCGGTTCGGTCCGTGACGAGCTGGTCGTGGAGGCCGCGCAGAAGGCCGGCGTCACGATGTACTTCACGGGGACGCGGCACTTCTTCCACTGAGCCCGTCGACGGAGCGGGCCGGCGGAACTTCGCCGGCCCGCTCCCGCCATGTCAGGCGTCGGCCATGTCAGGCGTCGACCTCGTACCGCCCGGTCTCCAGGAAGTACCGTAGTTCCTCCGGCGTGCCGTCGATGACGTCCTCGGCGGCCGCGCGCAGCGCCGCGCTGATGGTCGGGTCGGCCAGGATGCGGGCGACGGCGACGCGGTCGTCCTCGGCCTGGGCGAGGCGGTAGCCGGTTTCCAGGAAGGCGCGCAGGGCTTCGGGGGTGTTGGTGTCGAGGGCCTTGGTGGCTTCGCGCTTGACGCCTCGGCCGGAGTCGGGGTCGCCGATGATGCGGACGATGGCGACGCGGTCGTCCTCGGCCTGGGCGAGGCGGTAGCCCGTCTTCAGGAACTCCCGCATGTCGTCCACGGTGCCGTCGAGCGCCTCGTTGGCCTCGCGGGTGACGCCGCGGCCGGAGTCCGGGTCGGCCAGGATGCGCGCGATCGCGATACGGAGCTCGTCCTCCGACATCTCGTCCACCGGCGTCCCGTCCGACGGCGCTGCCGACGCCACCGCGACGGCCGCGGGAGCGGTGCCGGCGGCGAACGCCGGAGTGGTGAGCAGGAGGGCGGGCGTCAGGGCGCCGGCGGCGACGAGCAGGGCACCGCGGGTGAGTCTCATGCGTGAACCTTCCTTCGGGACAAGGGAATCGAGAGCATGTTCGCATGTCCCGTTCGGCGGGGCCGCCCTTTTATGACGGCGCGTCAACGTCCCTGTCCGCGAGGTCACTTCCGACCGTCGGGCGCGTACTCCTCCAGGAAGTGGGCGACGCGGTCGGCGTAGCCGCGTACGTCCGGGGGCACCCCCTTCGTCGCGTTCACGGTGCGGTACGACGTGCGGTACGCGGAGGCGATCAGGACCTGCCGGTCGCCCGGCAGGTCCTCGTGCAGGCGTGGGGCGATCCAGCACAGGTAGCGGCCCATCGCCGGGATGGACTCGGCGGGTGGGAAGGGGGGTTGGGGGACCGTCTCGCCGGGGGTGCCGTCCTCGTTCATCCACCAGCGCAGGACGCGCGGGGTCCAACGGGCGATGCCGTACTCGTTGTTGTCGGGGTCGGAGAGGTCCGGGTCGAAGTCGCTCTCCACCTTCAGCATGGCGGCGATCAGGACCGGTGTGACCTCCTTCTGGTCGCAGTCGTGCGCCGTCTCGACGATCAGCAGCCGGTAGGCGGGCGGAACGCCCCGGTCGGTGCGGAGCTCGGAGGCGCCGTACGCGGCGGCGGAGACATGCGCGGACGCGCCGGGCCCGGTTCCGCCGCCCATTCCGTCGCCGGTTCCGCCGGCGCCCGCCCAGACGCTGATGCCGTAGGCGAGGGCGGCCAGGGCCGCGGCCGCTCCGGCCAGGACGGCCATGACGGACCCGCGGCGCAGGCGGCCGGCGGTGCGCAGACGGCCGGCGGTGCGCAGACGGCCGGCGGTGCGCAGACGGCCGGCGCTGCGCAGACGGCTGACGGTGCGCAGGCGCGGGAGGCGGAAGACGCGCCGGTCCGGGCCCGCGGCCACCGTCACACGGCGCAGCAGCTCGGTGCCGCCGATGCGCTGCCGGTGCGTCCGGGTCAGGCAGGCGCGCACGATCTCCCGCCAGTCGTCGGGCAGTTCCGGCGACAGGCGCAGTTCGTCGACGCCGCGGGCGTAGGCCGCCGCCGCGTCGCGCCGGGCGGTCGAGGTCGCCCCGGGCAGCGGGAAGGAGTCGGTGAGCACGAGGTGGGCGAGGACCCCGAAGGCCCAGATGTCGGCGGACGGGCGGATGCGGCGGCCCCGTTCGCCGATCTCGGTCCACAGGAGTTCCGGCGGGGTGTAGTCGGGGGTGGAGAAGGCCGGCGTGTAGGCGTGGGTGCCCTCCAGCTCCGCGGCCATGTTGAAGTCGGCGAGGCGCATCGAACCGTCGGCCATCAGCAGCACGTTGGCCGGCTTCAGATCGCCGTGCACCCAGCCGGCGCCGTGCAACTGGGCGAGGCCCTCGGCGATCTGCGCGAGCAGCGCGGGGCCGGCCGCGGGCCGGGGCGTCGCGGCGAGCAGGGCCGACAGGGAGCCCTCGGCCTTCTCCAGGACGAGGACGGTGGCGCCGTCCAGCTCCGGCCGCCCCGGGTCGTCGACCGTCAGCGTCTGGTACATCCGCACCAGCCGCGGGTGCCGCAGCCGCCGGTACAGCTCGACCTCCCGCTCGACCAGTTCGCGCAGGTGGGTCAGCCGGCGGGGCGTGGCCGTGCCGGTGGGCAGGAACTTCAGCGCGGCCGTGGGCGGCAGCCCGGTGCCGTCACCGACGCGCCGGGCGGCGTACACACTGCCGAAGGCGCCCGTCGCGATGGGCTCGCGCACCTCCCAGTCGCCGACCCGGTAGCCCTTGGGCACGGGAACGGCGTACGCCTCGGTCACCGTCTCGCCCCGGCCCGATAGAGGTCGGGCGCGAGTCCGATGGGGGTGCGGTTTCGCTCGTCCTCCGTGGTCGGCGGAGGTACCACGATGATGCTGAACAAGGTGCTCTCCCCGTGCCTGAACAGCTACCACCGTCAGGGTAGGGCGACGCACCAGGGCCGTGCCCCCCTCGGACGGGTGAGACACGGCCCTTGGATGTGATTGGCGTGAACTGGTGCGGTCGTCGACCGGGTCCGTTCAGTAACGGGGGCGGTTGAACCAGGCCTTGCCGTTGGCGTTGCCGACGAAGACGGCCACCAGGATGGCGAGAACGGTGTGCACCAGGCCCACGATGACGAACGGGTAGATGCCGAGGACCGCCGTGATGATGGCGAAGACCAGGATGGTGATCCGGGCGCCGTTGCCGCCGTTCTTGAACTTGGTCGCCAGGACGGCCGCGAACACCAGCCAGGCCAGGCCGAACACCACGTAGCCCCAGATCAGGCCGGTCGAATCGCCGACCAGGTCCTGAAGCGCGGGGTTCTCCTGCACGGTCGCGTCGTCCTTCGCGGCATTGATGGCCGCGGCACCGATCCCGAGGAGCACCACGGCGACGACCTGCAGACCGACGATCACCCACATCATCACGCGGGCCGCGCTCACCGAGCCGGGCATCGTGGTCGGCGCGGCGGGGCCGCCGTAGGGGGAGACCGGAGGGGCCTGCGGGTAGCCGTAACCGGGCGCCTGTGCCTGGTCCTGCGGGTATCCGTAGCCCGGCTGCTGCGGCTGCTGCCCCTGGGGCGCGCCGTAGGGGTTGTTCGGGTCGCCGTAGCTCATGGGGGACTTTCCTCCGTTGATTCCGAGTGCGGGGACGACGCGTGACATCCGCACGGAGGAAAATCTTCAGTATTGCGACCGTCCCCCCGTTGAGCTGCCCGCGGCACTTGTCGGGTCATCGTTCTTCACCACTGACCGGCTTGTCCAGCCGCATTCCCGATGTGTTGTGCAAGTGCAACATCGCTGATCATGGGCGGATACGGGAGGCCGGCCCCCCGGTGCCCGGATTGCGGTCGGATTGGAACCGCGGCGGGGTCATCCGCGAGGATGGGGCCATGACCGCCCAGATTCTCGATGGCAAGGCCACCGCAGCCGCGATCAAGTCCGATCTGACCGCCCGCGTGGCGGCGCTGAAGGAGAAGGGCGTCACGCCCGGCCTCGGCACGATCCTGGTCGGGGAAGACCCCGGCAGCCAGAAGTACGTCGCCGGCAAGCACCGCGACTGCGCGCAGGTGGGCATCGCCTCCATCCAGCGCGAACTGCCCGCCACGGCGACCCAGGAGGAGATCGAGGCGGCCGTCCGCGAGCTCAACGAGGACCCGGCCTGCACCGGGTACATCGTGCAACTGCCGCTGCCCAAGGGCATCGACGAGAACCGCATCCTCGAGCTGATGGACCCGGACAAGGACGCGGACGGGCTGCACCCGATGAACCTGGGGCGTCTCGTCCTCAACGAGCCCGCCCCGCTGCCCTGCACCCCGAACGGCGTGCTGACGCTGCTGCGCCGCTACGGCGTGGAGATCAAGGGCGCCGAGGTCGTGGTCGTCGGACGCGGCGTGACCATCGGCCGGCCGATGCCGCTGCTGCTCACCCGCCGCAGCGAGAACGCCACCGTCACGCAGTGCCACACCGGCACGCGTGATCTGTCGGCGCACCTCAAGCGCGCGGACATCATCGTGGCCGCCGCCGGTTCCGCCCATCTGATCCGGGCCGAGGACGTGAAGCCCGGCGCGGCCGTCCTCGACGTCGGCGTCTCCCGCAGCGCCGAGGGCAAGATCGTGGGCGACGTCCACCCCGACGTCGCCGAGGTCGCCGCCTGGATCTCCCCGAACCCCGGCGGAGTCGGCCCGATGACCCGTGCCCAGCTGCTCGTCAACGTGGTCGAGGCGGCGGAGCGCAGTGTCGGCTGAGCACCGGACCCCGAGCGGGGCCGAGCACCGGGCCCCGAGTGAGGCTGAGCACCGGGCCCCGGGCGGGCATGAAACGCGCGGCGGGGACGAAACGCTCGGCGGGCATGGAACGCGCGGCGGGGACGAAACGCTCGGCGGGCATGGAACGCGCGGCGGGGACGAAACACACGGCGGGGACGAAACGCGCGGCGGGCAGGAGACGCCGAGGGGACACGAGTCACCGGAGGACATCACCGTCCGGGACCCCGTCAGCGCGCCCGACGCGGAGGGTCGGCCGCGGCGGGTCACCCGGCGCTTCCCGCTGTTCACCAAGGACACCGCGCGGCCCGAGGGCGGTGGCCGGGCCGCGCCCGGGGACGCCCCCGCGCCCGCCCGGCAGTGGCCCGTCCTCGCCGTGCTGGGGCTGGCCGGGCTCGGGCTGCTGGTGACGGCGTTCGGCCAGTTCCGGATCGGGACGCTGCTGATCGGCGTCGCCCTGCTGGGCGGTGGCGCGATGCGCTGGCTGCTGCCGGGCGTCGGCATGCTCGCCGTCCGCTCCCGCTTCACGGACATCGTCACCTACGGCCTGCTGGGCACCGTGATCGTCCTGCTCGCGCTGATGGCACAGCCGAAACCGCTGCTGCAGATCCCGTTCCTGAAGGACACCCTGCACTTCACGGTCACCAACGAATGACGGGGACGGCGGGCCGTCCCCTCCCCCGAGGAAGGACGGCCCGCCGCCACGACCCACCCTCGGCCACGACGAACGGCCTGTTCAACGGCTGTCAGAGCGCTGTGGCACGGAAGTGACGGTTCCGGTACGTCCCGCTTCCGGTTTCGATCCGATACCGCACAAAGTGGTACGACGACGGGGTGGGCAGGGACAATCAGGACGGTCCAGGGGGGATCGCGCGCGGACACCGTGCTCCTGTGCGCCCCCCGTCAGGGAACTGAGATCCTGACTGGACGCATCCCTGTGGGTATCCACAACGGGGACTCGGCCAAGGCCGCCACGCGCGGGGCGAACAGCGCGAGAAATATCAGCACGACCGGGGGGAAGAGGGGGAGCAATGCCTCGTTGGAAGGCCTTGCCGGATGAGCTCGATCCACAGATCAGGGAGTTCACCAGCCAGCTGCGCAGACTCGTGGACCGCAGCGGCCTGAGCATCGCGTCGGTGGCGGACCGCACGGGCTACAGCAAGACGTCGTGGGAGCGTTACCTGAACGGCCGGCTGCTCGCGCCGAAGGGCGCGATCGTGGCCCTGGCCGAGGTCACCGGCACCAATCCGGTGCACCTGACCACGATGTGGGAGCTCGCCGAGCGCGCCTGGAGCCGCTCGGAGATGCGGCACGACATGACGATGGAGGCCATACGGATCTCCCAGGCGCGCGCCGCGCTCGGGGAGTTCGGCGGGCAGGACTTCACCGACCCCTCGGCCGGCGGCAAGGCGGCTTCGGCGGGGGAGGGCAGAGCGGCCTCCGCGGGCGACGCCAAGCCCGCCCGCCGGAGCGGCGGCACCACGGTCACGCCGGGCATCGCGGGACCGGCCGGTGTGGCCCCGACCGTGCCGCCGCAGCCGACGGCGCCCGAGGTCCAGGACTCCACCGGCGCGGGTGTGCGGGAGGAGAGCGGGTGGGCCGCCGAGCCCGAGGTCAACTCGTGGGGGCTGGCCGGGTACCAGGGCCCGTCGCCGACGGGCGGGCGCTCCGCCGGGGCCGGTCCGGGCCGGGGATCCCGGCCCGGCGCGGGGTCCGGAACCTCCGCCGGATCGCCCGGCGGCCCCGGGTGGACGCCCGGCGCCGGGACGGACCCGTACGCCGAACCCCAGGACGCAGTCCCGGGCCGGGCCGGTGGTGCAGGTGCCGGTATGGCAGGTGCCGGTGGTGCCGGTGGTGCCGGTGGTGCCGGTGGTGCCGGTGGTACCGGGGGGCCCCGCCGGACCGCCTCCGCCTTCTCCTCCGCCTCCGCGGGCAAGAAGCGGACCGTGACCTTCCTCGCGGGGGTCGTGGGCGTGCTCGTGGTGATCGCCGGCGCGTTCTACCTCACCGGCGGCGGTGGCGACGACGAGGCCAAGGGCGGCACCAAGTCGCCCTCGCCGACCGTCAGCAGCGACCCGAAGCTGCCGCCCGGCGTGAAGTGCAGCGGCGACAGCTGCACCGGCAAGGACGCGGAGGCCATGGGGTGCAGCGGTGACCTGGTGACCACCGCCCAGACCGCGACCGTCGGCACGACCGTCGTCGAGGTCCGCTACAGCGAGACCTGCAAGGCGGCCTGGGGTCGCATCACCCAGGCGACACAGGGCGACGAGGTCCAGATCACCTCGGGCAAGGCGAAGCAGACCGGCAGCATCACCGCGGCCGGTGACGCCATCGCCTACACCCCGATGCTGGCCGTGAAGAACGCCGCGGACGCCAAGGCCTGCACGACCCTGGCGGCCGGCCAGAACGGCTGCACCGACTAGCCGACGGGCGGCTCCGCCGGGCGGCCGGGCTGCATCGACGGGCCTTGGGCGGTTCTGCTGGTCGGCGGGCCGCACCCCCGGGCAGCTCCGCCGGTAGACGACGGCCCGCCCCACCCGTCGCCGACCCGCCCCGCCCGTCCACAAGCCCACCCCGCCCCACCCGGGCGAAGAATTTCCGAACGGGAGGAGTGCCCGCCGGAATCGCGGGCACGCGAACCGTACCCCCACGGGAGTCCGGCACGGTCGGTATCCCCCCAGGCGGCCGCCTTCGTCCTCCTCTCCCGGACGGGCGGCCGCCTCTCGCGTGGTGGCGGGCACGCGGAACCTGGGGTTGTGGGCCGGGCCACACCGACCCGGACGTCCGGGATCCCGGATGCGCGATAGCCTGACGGCTGGATGGATCTCTTGACGCCAAGAGATCGATCAAACGTCCGGGGCAGGGACCCCGCCCCACCGCCAGCTGTCATACGGAGAACGCCATGACCCGCACTCCCGTGAACGTCACCGTCACCGGCGCGGCCGGCCAGATCGGTTACGCCCTGCTCTTCCGCATCGCCTCCGGTCAGCTGCTCGGCGCGGACGTGCCGGTGAAGCTGCGCCTGCTGGAGATCACGCCGGCCCTGAAGGCGGCCGAGGGTACGGCCATGGAGCTGGACGACTGCGCGTTCCCGCTCCTGCAGGGCATCGACATCACCGACGACCCGAACGTCGCCTTCGACGGCACCAACGTCGGTCTGCTCGTGGGCGCCCGCCCCCGCACGAAGGGCATGGAGCGCGGCGACCTGCTGGAGGCCAACGGCGGCATCTTCAAGCCGCAGGGCAAGGCCATCAACGACCACGCCGCGGACGACGTCAAGATCCTGGTCGTCGGCAACCCGGCCAACACCAACGCCCTCATCGCCCAGGCCGCCGCGCCGGACGTGCCGGCCGAGCGCTTCACCGCGATGACCCGCCTGGACCACAACCGCGCGCTGACCCAGCTCGCGAAGAAGACGGGCTCGACGGTCGCCGACATCAAGCGCCTGACCATCTGGGGCAACCACTCCGCCACCCAGTACCCCGACATCTTCCACGCCACCATCGCCGGCAAGAACGCCGCCGAGGTCGTGAACGACGAGAAGTGGCTGGCCGACGACTTCATCCCGACCGTCGCCAAGCGCGGCGCCGCCATCATCGAGGCCCGTGGCGCCTCGTCGGCCGCGTCCGCCGCCAACGCCGCCATCGACCACGTCTACAGCTGGGTCAACGGCACCGCCGACGGCGACTGGGTCTCCATGGGTATCCCGTCCGACGGTTCGTACGGCGTGCCGGAGGGGCTCATCTCCTCCTTCCCCGTCACCACCAAGGACGGCTCGTACGAGATCGTCCAGGGCCTGGAGATCAACGAGTTCTCCCGCACCCGGATCGACGCCTCCGTCAAGGAGCTCGAGGAGGAGCGCGAGGCGGTCCGCGGCCTCGGCCTCATCTGATCGAAGCCCCCGAGGGGTTCGCGCGTGGGTCCCGCACCGGCTCTCCGGTGCGGGACCCACGCGTTTTTCGGTGCGGGACCCGCGCGTTGGTCGGTGCGGGGCCCGCGCGTTTTTCGGGCGCGACCAGCCCCCTGCCCCGACCGGACCGAAAGGCAAGCCAAGCCCGGTCCCGGGCCCATCTGCGCGAGGTGCTCGCAGACGGCGGCGCCGGCGCAGATCGGCGTGCCCGACGTGCCGGGCGTACTCCTCGACGAGCTCGACGAGCATGCGCCGCCCGTTCGGAGAGTGCCCGGCACGGCTGGTGAACGCGGCGATCCGTGCGCGAGTCGGCCGACGGGCGCGTGGGGGAGGACCCGCCGGAAGGCTTCCGGCCCTGGTGAGCTGATGCCCGGGGCGCGCCGACGCCTACGGCCGGTTCGCCGCACTTTTCGTTCCTGTTTGTCCACATCTCCCGTGATGCAGCGCACTTTCGGCCACAGGCGTGCATGCAATTGCGGGAGGAGGGCAGGCGAACTCGGTCTCTTAGTGACACGAATGTGACACAGGGGCGCTGATCAGGAACGGAAGGCGAAGAGCGATCATGGCGGAAAGTACCGAACTTCAGGCGCGTGAAACCATCCATGCGGGAGGAGAGTGGCGGGCGGCCACCTCCGGGGCCACCCGCGAGATCCTCGACCCCGCGGACGCCCTGCCCTTCGCCGTGGTCGCGGAGGGCGACGAGAAGGACACCGACCTGGCGATCGCCGCCGCCCGGCGCGCCTTCGACGAGGGGCCGTGGCCGCACACGCCCGTCACCGAGCGAGCCGCGCTGCTGCGCCGCGTCGCCGATCTCCTGGTCCGTGACCGCGAGAAGCTCGGCCGGCTGGAGGCCCAGGACGCGGGCAAGACCGTCGAGGAGGGCCGCGTCGACATCGACTGTGTCGCCGACGCCTTCCGCTACTTCGCCGACCTGGTCGCCGGTGAGGCCCCCGGCCGTGTCGTGGACGCGGGCTCGCCCGACATCCACAGCGTCGTCGTGCACGAGCCGATAGGCGTCTGCGCGATGATCACGCCCTGGAACTACCCGCTGCTCCAGGCCAGTTGGAAGATCGCCCCCGCCCTCGCCGCCGGCAACACCTTCGTCATCAAGCCGAGCGAGATCACGCCGATGACGACGATCGCGGTCATCGAGCTGCTCGTCGAGGCCGGGCTCCCCGCGGGTGTCGCCAACATCGTCACGGGCCCCGGACATTCGGTCGGCGCCCGCCTGTCCGAGCACCCCGACGTCGACCTGGTCTCCTTCACCGGCGGCCTGATCAGCGGCACCAAGGTCGCCGAGGCCGCCGCCCCGACCGTCAAGAAGGTCGCCCTCGAACTCGGCGGCAAGAACCCCAACGTCGTCTTCGCCGACGCCTGCGCCACCGAGGAGGGCTTCGACACCGCCGTCGACCAGGCCCTCAACGCCGCCTTCATCCACAGCGGCCAGGTCTGCTCGGCCGGCGCCCGCCTCATCATCGAGGAGTCGGTCCGCGACCGCTTCGTCACCGAACTCGCCCGGCGCGCCGAGAAGATCCGCCTCGGCCGCGGCACCGAGGACGGCGTCGAGTGCGGCCCGCTCGTCTCCGAGCAGCAGCGCGCCAAGGTCGAGATGTACGTCGAGTCCGCCCTCAAGGAGGGCGCCGTGCTGCGCTCCGGCGGCAAGCGCCCCGAGCCGTCCGCGCAGCGCCCTGAGAACGGCTACTTCTACGAGCCGACCGTCCTCGACCACTGCCACCGCGAGATGCGCGTCGTACGGGAGGAGGTCTTCGGGCCGGTCGTCACCGTCGAGACCTTCCGGACCGAGGACGAGGCCGTCGCCCTCGCCAACGACACCGAGTACGGACTGGCGGGCGGCGTCTGGACCGCCGACGCGGGCCGCGCCCGCCGCGTGGCCGGCCGGCTGCGCCACGGCACCATCTGGATCAACGACTTCCACCCCTACCTGCCGCAGGCGGAGTGGGGCGGTTTCGGCAAGAGCGGAGTGGGCCGCGAACTCGGTCCCGCCGGACTCGCCGAATACCGGGAGACCAAGCACGTCTACCAGAACCTCGCTCCGAAGCCGGTGCGCTGGTTCGCGGGCTGATCCCAGTCCCCTCGCCGGGCTGCCGACCCCCATCCCGGGCTGACCCCCACACCCCGGGCTGACGGCCCCGTCCCCCGAGCCCGTTCACTTCATCCCCACTGGAGCAAGCACGCCATGTCCCACACCAGTCATGAGTACGACTATGTCGTGATAGGCGGCGGAACTGCTGGTTCCGTGATCGCCTCCCGTCTCACCGAGAACCCGGACGTCACCGTCGCCGTCATCGAGGGCGGCCCGAGCGACGTCGGTCGTGACGACGTGCTGACCCTGCGCCGCTGGATGGGCCTGCTGGGCGGCGAGCTCGACTACGACTACCCGACCACCGAACAGCCACGCGGAAACTCGCATATCCGGCACAGCCGGGCCCGCGTCCTGGGCGGCTGCTCCTCGCACAACACCCTGATCGCCTTCAAGCCGCTGCCGGCGGACTGGGACGAGTGGGAGGCCGCGGGCGCCAAGGGCTGGGGCGCGGTGCAGATGGAGGCGTACTTCGCCCGGCTCAACAACAACATCGTCCCGGTCGACGAGAAGGACCGGAACGCCATCGCCCGCGATTTCGTCGACGCGGCCCAGGAAGCGCTGGGCGTGCCGCGCGTGGAGGGCTTCAACAAAAAGCCGTTCACCGAGGGCGTCGGCTTCTTCGACCTCGCCTACCACCCCGAGAACAACAAGCGGTCCTCGGCGTCGGTGGCGTACCTGCACCCCGTGATGGACGAGCGGCCCAACCTGACGATCCTGCTGGAGACCTGGGCGTACAAGCTCCAACTGGACGGCAACCGCGCCGAGGGCGTGCACGTGCGCACCAAGGACGGCGAGGAGATCCTCGTCAAGGCACGCCACGAGGTCCTGCTCTGCGCCGGCGCTGTCGACTCCCCGCGGCTGCTCATGCACTCCGGCATCGGCCCCAAGGCCGACCTGGAGAAGCTCGGCATCCCCGTCACGCACGACCTGCCGGGCGTCGGCGAGAACCTGCTCGACCACCCCGAGTCGGTCATCGTCTGGGAGACCAACGGCCCCATCCCGGAGAACTCCGCGATGGACTCCGACGCGGGCCTGTTCGTGCGCCGCGACCCCGAACAGCCGCACCCCGACCTGATGTTCCACTTCTACCAGATCCCGTTCACGGACAACCCGGAGCGACTGGGCTACCAGCGTCCGGAGTTCGGCGTCTCGATGACCCCGAACATCCCCAAGCCGAAGAGCCGCGGCCGGCTCTACCTGACCAGCGCCGACCCCGAGGTCAAGCCCGCGCTGGACTTCAGGTACTTCACCGACGAGGACGACTACGACGGCAAGACCCTCGTCGACGGCATCAGGATCGCCCGCGAGATAGCCAAGACCGAGCCCCTGGCCGGCTGGCTCAAGCGCGAGGTCGCCCCCGGCCCGGACGTCACCGGTGACGAGGAGCTCAGCGAGTACGCGCGCAAGGTCGCGCACACCGTCTACCACCCCGCCGGCACCTGCAGGATGGGCGCCGCCGACGACCGGTCCGCCGTCGTCGACCCCGAGCTGCGCATCCGCGGCCTGGAGGGCATCCGCATCGCGGACGCCTCCGTGTTCCCCACGATGACCACCGTCAACCCGATGATCGGAGTGCTCATGGTCGGTGAGAAGGCCGCCGAGTTGATCGGTGGTGGTTCCAAGTGACCGCGACCCTCGAACCCCCCACGGAGCAGACCATGGACACCACTCCCGTCTTCTCGGTGGAGGGCCTGTGGAAGGTGTTCGGCCCCAAGGCCGACCGCGTTCCCGGCGACCCCGAGCTCACCGCCCTCGACCCCGCCGAGCTGCGCTCCCGCACCGGCTGCACGGCCGCCGTCCGCGACGTCAGCTTCGACGTGCGCAAGGGCGAGGTCTTCGTCGTCATGGGCCTGTCCGGCTCCGGCAAGTCCACGCTGGTGCGCTGTCTGACCCGGCTGATCGAGCCGACGGCGGGCACCATCGTCATCGACGGCGAGGACGTCCGCGCCATGGACCGCTCCCGGCTGCGCGAACTGCGCCGCCACCGCGCCGCCATGGTCTTCCAGCACTTCGGCCTGCTGCCGCACCGCACGGTCCTCGACAACGTCGCCTACGGCCTGGAGATCCAGGGCATGGGCAAGGCCGAGCGGCGTGAGCGGGCCGCCGAAGTCGTCACCAAGGTCGGCCTCGAAGGCATGGAGCACCGCCGCCCCAGCCAGCTCTCCGGCGGCCAGCAGCAGCGCGTCGGCCTCGCCCGCGCGCTCGCCGTCGACCCCGAAGTCCTCCTCTTCGACGAGCCGTTCAGCGCGCTCGACCCCCTCATCCGGCGCGAGATGCAGGAGGAGGTGGTCCGGCTCCACCACGAGGAAGGCCGCACGATGGTCTTCATCACGCACGACCTCCAGGAAGCCCTCAAGCTGGGCGACCGCATCGCCCTGATGCGCGACGGCCGGGTCGTCCAGCTCGGCACGCCCGAGGAGATCGTGGGCTCGCCCGCCGACGACTACGTCCGCGAGTTCGTCCGCGACGTCCCGCGCGAGCAGGTCATGACCGTCCGTACGGCCATGCGCCGCCCGTCGGCCGGCCAGGACGGCAGCGGACCGGCCGTGCGCCCCGACGCGACGGTGTCCGAGGCGATCGAGGCGGTCGCCCGCGCCGGCGCTCCGGCCCGGGTCGTGGACAAGGGCCGGTGCGTGGGCGTGGTCGACTCCGACACGCTCCTCGGCGTCGTCGCCGGCACGGAGCAGCCCGCTCCGCCCGGGACGGAGCAGCCCAAGGAGGCGGTCTGATGGCTACCATCACCGCGAACCCGCCCCGCGTGGGCCTGCCCGGTCTCCTCAAGCACCGGGCCGTGCACAAGTTGCTGCTGCTCGCCCTCGCCGCCGCGGTCCTCGTGCCGCTGGCCAACGCCCGCTGGGCGAGCGGCACGTGGCCGAGCGCGCTGACCGTCGACTTCTCCGAGCCGCTCGCCAAGGCCAGCGACTGGATCATCGACAACCGCGACAGCCACCCCCTGTTCCTCTACTTCTTCGGCCACGTCAGCAACGTCGTCGTCATCGGCGTACGGGCCGTCTACCTCACTCTCCTGGCCGTCGGCTGGGCCGGCGTGACGGCCCTGGGCGCGCTGGTCGCCTGGCGCGTGGCGGGCGTGAAGCTGGCCCTCGGCACCGGCGCCGCGTTCCTGGCCTGCGGGCTGCTCGGCATGTGGGTGCCGACCATGCAGACGCTCGCCCTGATGGTCGTCGCGGTCCTCGCGTCGGTCCTGGTGGGCGTCGTGCTCGGGCTCGCCGCCGGGCTGTCCGACCGGATGGACCGCGTGCTGCGGCCGGTCCTGGACACCATGCAGGTGCTGCCCGCCTTCGCCTACCTCCTGCCGGTCGTGCTGATCTTCGGCATCGGCGTCCCGGCGGCCGTCCTGGCCACCGTCGTCTACGCCGCCCCGCCCATGGCCCGCCTCACCTCGCTCGGGCTGCGCGGGGCCGACAAGGAGGTGCTGGAGGCCGTCGAGTCGCTCGGCTCCACGGCACGCCAGCGCCTGCTGACGGCCCGGATCCCGCTGGCCCGCAAGGAACTCCTCCTCGGCCTCAACCAGACGATCATGATGGCGCTGTCCATGGCCGTCATCGCGGCCGTCATCGGCGCGGGCGGTCTCGGTGACCGCGTCTACCAGGCCCTGGCCTCGGTCGACGTCGGTGCCGCTCTCGCGGCCGGTATCCCGATCGTGCTGCTGGCCGTCGTCCTCGACCGCGTCACGGGCGCGGCGGGGGAGAAGCTCGGCGCCGAACCCGAGCCGCACAGCGGGCGCGGCTGGCTCTTGGCCCTCGCCGGCGTCGTCGTCGTGGCGGTCGCCGGGCGGCTCGCGGGCCGCCTCGACTGGCCCGACTCCTGGGTCGTGGCCATCGCCGAGCCCGTCAACCGCGCCGTCGACTGGATGACCGCGCACCTGTACTCGGGCGTCCCCGTCATCGGCGGCACCGCCGACTGGGCCGGTCACTTCACCACCTGGGTCCTCGACCCGATGCGCGACGGCCTGCAGGCGCTGCCCTGGTGGTCGGTCCTGCTGATCGTCGCCGCACTGGCCTGGGTGATCGGCACCTGGCGCACCGCGCTCACCGCCGTCCTCGCCATGGCCGCGATCGGCGTCCTCGGCGTCTGGAAGCCGTCCCTGGACACCCTCTCCCAGGTGCTGGCGGCCGTCGCCGTCACCCTGGTCGTCGGCTTCGCCGTGGGTATCGCCGCGGCCCGCAGCGACCGTCTGGAGCGGGCGCTGCGCCCGGTCCTCGACGTGTTCCAGACGATGCCGCAGTTCGTCTACCTGATCCCGGTCGTCGCCCTGTTCGGCGTCGGCCGCGCCCCGGCCGTCGCCGCCGCGATCGTCTACGCGCTGCCGGCCGTCGTCCGGATCACCACCCAGGGCCTGCGCCAGGTCGACCCGGCCGCGCTGGAGTCCTCCAGTTCGCTCGGCGCGACCAGCTGGCAGCAGCTGAAGCAGGTGCAGCTCCCGCTGGCCCGCCCGGCGCTGCTGCTCGCCGTCAACCAGGGCCTCGTCCTGGTCCTCGCCGTCGTCGTCATCGGCGGCCTGGTCGGCGGCGGCGCCCTCGGCTACGACGTCGTCTTCGGCCTCGCCCAGGGCGACCTGGCGACCGGTCTGGTGGCCGGCGGCGCGATCGTCTGCCTCGGCCTGATGCTCGACCGTGTGACCCAGCCCACCGAACGCCGTGCGAAGAAGGGAGCGTGACATGCGAGTCCGTAAGACTGCCGTGATCGCCGCGGCGAGCTCCCTGGCACTGCTCACCGGCTGCGGCGCGGCCGACATGACCAAGCAGGCCTCGCCCTTCGCCAACGCGCAGGGCGCCAAGACCGTGACCCTGTCCGTGCAGTCCTGGGTGGGCGCCCAGTCCAACGTGGCCGTCGCCCAGTACCTCCTGGAGCACGAGCTGGGCTACCGCGTCGACACCGTCCAGGTCGACGAGGTGCCCGCCTGGGACGCCCTCAGCCAGGGCCGCGTCGACGCGCTCCTGGAGGACTGGGGCCACCCCGAGCAGGAACAGCGGTACGTCAAGGACAAGAAGACGATCGCGCCCGGCGGCGAGCTCGGCGTCACCGGTCACATCGGCTGGTTCGTCCCGACGTACTTCGCCAAGAAGCACCCGGACATCACGAACTGGAAGAACCTCGACAAGTACGCCGATCAGTTCCGCACCCCGGAGAGCGGCAGCAAGGGCCAGCTCATGGACGGTTCGCCGTCCTACGTCACCAACGACAAGGCGCTGGTGAAGAACCTGAAGCTGGACTACCAGGTGGTGTTCGCCGGGTCCGAGGCGGCGCAGATCACGCAGATGAGGCAGTTCGCCAAGGAGAAGAAGCCCTTCCTCACCTACTGGTACTCGCCGCAGTGGCTCTTCAAGAAGGTCCCGATGACCGAGGTGAAGCTGCCGGCGTACAAGGAGGGCTGCGACGCCGACCCGGAGAAGGTCGCCTGCGCCTATCCGCACACCCCGCTGCAGAAGTACCTCAACGCGGACTTCGCGAAGAGGGGAGGCAAGGCGGCGGCCTTCCTGAAGAAGTTCAAGTGGACGACCGAGGACCAGAACGAGGTCTCCCTGATGATCGCCGACAAGAAGATGACGCCGGAGGACGCGGCGAAGAAGTGGGTGGACAGCCACAAGTCCACGTGGAAGAAGTGGCTGTCCTGACGTTCACCGCGCGAGCCGGTCGGCGATCTCCCGCAGGGCCCGGGCGGCCCGTCGCTGGAGACCCGGCCCGAAGGTGATCCGGGTGGCCCCGAGCGCGCCGAGTTCGGCGGGTGAGGGGCCACCGTCGGCCGGGGCCCCCACGTTGACCGGCCCCTGGATCCCGGCCCGCAGCAGCGGCAGGATCTCCGGCGGGGCCCCGATCGGGTAGACGCAGTCGGCCCCCGCGGCGACGTACAGCGCGGCCCGCTCGATCGCCGGGTCGGGGTCGTCGATCCCGCAGGCGAAGGTGTCGACGCGCGCGTTGACGAACAGCCGGTCACCGGCCGCCTCGCGCACCTCGGTCAGCCAGGCGGCGTGCGCGCGGGGGTCCTTCAGCACCCCGTCCACGGAGTCCTCCAGGTTGCAGCCGACCGCCCCCACCTCCAGCAGCCGCTCCACGAGGTCCTTCGGCGCGAGCCCGTATCCGCCCTCCACGTCCGCCGAGACGGGCACGTCGACGGCCCGGACGATCCGGGCGACCGCCGCGAACATCTCGTCGGCCGGGACCTGCCCGTCCTCGTACCCGAGCGAGGCGGCGACCCCGGCGCTGGGCGTGGCGAGCGCCGGGAACCCGGCCTCGGCGAACACCCGCGCACTGGCCGCGTCCCACGGCCCGGGCAGCACGAGCGGATCACCGGGCACCCGGCCCCGGTGCAGGGCCCGGAACACGTCGGTCTTGGTCATGGCGTGTAACCCCCTGGCGGAATCCGGCGAGCGACCATCACCCGGTTCCAGTTGTTGATGGCGACGACCAGCCCGATCAGATGGGCCAGCCGCGTCTCGTCGAAGTGCTTGGCGGCCCTCTCGTAGACCTCGTCCGGCACGAAACCTCCCCCAGAGCCGAAAGCCTGGGAGGTGCCCCCAGTCAGGACCGTCACCGCCTCCGTCAGCGCCAGCGCGGCCCGCTCCCGCTCGTCGAAGACGTCCTCCGCCTCCTCCCACGCGGCCAGCAGATCGAGCTGCCGCTGGCTCACCCCGTACTCGCGGGCGAGCGCGAGATGCATGTCGAGGCAGAACGCGCAGTGATTGAGCTGGGAGGCGCGGATGACGACGAGTTCGGCGAGGGCCGGGTCGCCGAGCCCCTTCTTCGCCGTGGCGCTGACGGCCGAGAGGGCCCGGCCGACCGCCGGGTCCAGCAGCCGGGTCCGGGTCGTCACTTGTACTGGCCGGGCTCGTAGTGCCCCGGCGCCATCCGGCAGGTCACCCCGAACCGGTTCCAGGCGTTGATCACCGTGATCGCGGCGATGACCTGCGCCAGCTCGGCCTCCTCGAAATGCTTGGCGGCCCGCTCGTAGACCTCGTCCGGCACGAAACCGTCCGTCAGGACCGTCACCGCCTCCGTCAGCTCCAGCGCGGCGATCTCCTTGGCGGTGTAGAAGTGCCGCGACTCGTCCCAGGCGCTGAGCTGCACGATCCGCTCGACGCTCTCACCCGCCGCTAGGGCGTCCTTGGTGTGCATGTCGATGCAGAACGCGCAGTGGTTGATCTGGGAGGCGCGGATCTTCACCAGTTCGTACAGCGTGTGGTCCAGGCCCTTACGGGCGGCGGTCTCCAGCCGGACCATCGCCTTGTAGACCTCGGGCGCGTGCTTGGCCCACTCCAGGCGGGCGGGCCGCTCGGGGGCGTATTCCGCGCGTGCCGGGGGCGTCGTCTCGTCGCTGTGCGTCGTCATGCCCTCGATCCTAGGGAGGAAGCAGCCCAGAGGTATGGTCCATTTCCATGGCGGAAACCTGGGCCACTCTGGGCATCGACCTGCTGGTGGAGCCGACCGGACCGGGCCTGCGCAGGGGCCTGACCGACGCCCTGCGCGAGGCCGTGCGCTCCGGCCGGCTGGCCCCCGGAACCCGGCTGCCCTCCTCCCGCTCGCTCGCGTCGGACCTGGGCATCGCCCGCAACACCGTCGCCGACGCCTACGCCGACCTCGTCGCCGAGGGCTGGCTCACCGCCCGGCAGGGCTCGGGCACCCGGGTCGCGATGGGGGCACCTCCCACGCCCTTCAGGCAGCGGGGGAGGCAGGTCGTCCCGCCGTCCGGCACGGCACCCCACCCCCGCGCCGTCACCCGCCCGGCCTACGATCTGCGCCCCGGCAGCCCCGACCTCGCGTCCTTCCCGCGCGCGGAGTGGCTCAAGGCCGCCCGCCGCGCCCTCACAGCCGCCCCGTACGAGGCCCTGGACTACGGCGACCCGCGTGGCCGCCCCGAGCTGCGGGCCGCGCTCGCCGGGTACCTCTCCCGGGCCCGGGGCGTGCGCGCCGACCCCGAACGGATCGTGGTGTGCGGCGGGTTCGCGCACGGCCTGAAGCTGCTCGGCACGGTCCTGCGGGCGCGCGGGGCACGGACGGTCGCGGTCGAGTCGTACGGCCTCGACGTGCACCGGAGGATCCTGGCCGCGTGCGGACTGCGCACCACCCCGCTGCCCTTCGACCGACTCGGCACCGACCCGGGCGAGCCGGCGGCCGCCGAGGCCGTTCTCCTCACCCCCGCCCACCAGTTCCCCATGGGCGTGCCCCTGCACCGGGACCGCCGTACGGCCGTCGTGGACTGGGCGCGGCGCACCGGCGGGCTGGTGCTGGAGGACGACTACGACGGTGAGTTCCGCTACGACCGGCAGCCCGTCGGCGCGCTCCAGGGCCTGGACCCCGACCGGGTGGTCTACCTGGGCACCGCCAGCAAGTCCCTCGCGCCCGGTCTGCGGCTGGCCTGGATGGTGCTGCCGCCGGGCCTCGCCGAGGAGGCCGCGGCGGCCAAGGGCGGCGTCGACACGTGCGGGGTGCTGGACCAGCTGACCCTGGCCGAGTTCCTCACCTGCGGCGCCTACGACCGGCACGTCCGCGCGACCCGCCTGCGCTACCGGCGCCGCCGGGACGCCCTGGTCGCCGCCGTCGCCGCCCGGGCCCCGGAAGCCCGCGTCACCGGCATCGCGGCCGGTCTGCACGTCCTGCTGCGCCTGCCGCCCGGCACCGAGCAGTCGGTGGTCCAGGCGGCGCACTGGCGGGGTCTCGCGCTCCACGGGCTCGCCCGCTACAGCAACCCCGAGGCGCAGGCCGAGCCCGTCGACGCCCTGGTCGTCGGATACGGCACACCCCCGGACCACGCCTGGTCCGGGGCGCTGGACGCGCTGTGCGCGGTCCTGCCCGGATAATCACGCGAATTCCCCTCCGGAATACGTCCCCGGCGGATATGGTCACCCCATGAGTGAAAGTTCTGCCATATCCCGCGTGGCCCTGAAGGAAATCACCCCGGACGTCTCCGCGGCAATGGGCTCTCTGCACGCCGCCGCCGTATCCGCGGCCCAGGACGCGAAGCTCGAACCGGAACTGCTGGAACTGGTCAGGATCCGCGCCTCGCAGATCAACGGCTGCGCGTTCTGCCTCGACCTGCACGCCAGGGACGCCCGCGGGCAGGGCGAGACCGAGCAGCGCCTCCACACCCTGGCCGCCTGGCGGGAGACGCCGTTCTTCACCGAACGCGAGCGCGCCGCCCTGGCGTTGACCGAGGCGGTGACACTGGTCCACGACGGTCGCGTCCCGGACGCCGTCTACGCCGAGGCGGCCGAGGTCTTCGACGAGAACCAGATCGCGGCCCTCATCTGGGCGGCCACCGTCATCAACGCCTACAACCGCATCGCGATATCGACGCGCATGGCCCCGAAAAACTGAAAAACTGAAAAGCTGGAAAAGGCGAGAGGGGAAGGGGAGCACGCCGGGTCGAATTCGACCCGGCGCTTCGTTTGCCCCGCTTTTCCCCGCGATTCAGTCGGCAGGCAGCGGCTCCGTCATGCCGTCCAGCCAAGTCCGCCATTCATCGGCCCGTTCCGCCGGAGGCACCCGCATCGGCCGTCCGGCCCAGCCCGTCACGGGCCGGATTCCGTGCAGCGCGTTCACCAGCCACACCTCACGGCCGTCCAGCCCGGCCACGGTCCGCTCCCGGTGCGCGATCCGGAACCCGGAGCGCAGCGCCCGCTCCTGAACCAGGCCGGCCGTCACACTCGGCAGGACGGGCAGCCGCGGCGGAGGCAGGCACAGGGTGTCGTCCTCCCGCCACAGGACACCGGCGGTGGCAGACTCCAGGACCGTGCCCGAGGGGGCGCGAGTTGTCCGGAAGGTGGAGAAATCCGGCAGCGGAGGAAAGCACGGCCGCTCACCGCGACGCGACGGCCCCCTCCTCCCCCTCCTCCCCCTCCTCCGCCTCCACCGGCGCCTCCCCGAACCGCGACAGCGCCAGCGCCCCCGCCACCGCCACCGCGAACCCGAGGATCGCCAGCCACCCCAGCCCCGGCCGGGTCCGGTCCCCGAGCCACACCACACCGATCAGCGCGGGCGCGACCGTCTCCCCGAGCACCAGCCCGGCCGTCGCCGTGGTCACCGACCCGCGTTGCAGGGCCGAGGTCAGCAGCAGGAACGCCGCCCCGCCGCCGAGCAGCAGCGCGTACGTCGCCGGATTGGGGAACAGTTCACCGGGCGAGAACCCGTCGATGAGCCGCACCGACACCTCCACCACCCCGAACCCCAGCCCCGCCCCGAGTCCGAGCGTCAACGCCCGCCCCCGCTCCGGCAGCCGCCCGGCCGCCGCCCCGAGCAGCAGCACCCCGGCCGCCGCCCCGACCATCGCCCACTTCAGCCACGCCGGCCCCTCCTCGTCGCCCTCCGCTCCGGCCGCCAGCCCCAGCAGCGCGAGCCCGGCACACACCACCGCCACCGCCGCCCACTCGACGCGGCTCAGCCGCACCTTGAGCAGCCGCGCCGCGACCACGGCCGTCACCGCGAGGCTCGCGGCCAGCGCAGCCCCCACGGCGTAGATGGGCACCGACCGCAGCGCGAGAATCTGCAGCACGAAACCGAGCCCGTCCAGCGCGAGCCCGGCCAGGTACCGCCACTGCCGCAGCGCCCGCCACAGCAGCGCCACGTCCCCGCCCGGCCCGGTCGCCGCCGAGCGCGCGGCGATCGCCTGCAACACCGTCGCCGTACCGAAACAGACCGCCGCACCGAGGGCACACACCATTCCAAAGATCACAAATCGACAGTAGGGGAGCGGCCGTGGACGGGGGGCCATGCGCGCCCGTTCACACCGATCTCTAGGCTGACCGTCTGTCAGTGCACAACGGGGCCACATGGGGGAGACACGCACATGGCTGAAACACGGCGAAGGCTGCGCTCGAGCACGGTGGTGCTGGGCGGCATGGGCGTCCTCGCGGCGGCCCTGTCCGCCTGCGGCTCCGACCCGGACCGCCGCTGCGTGGACCGGGACAGCTACGACTACATCAACGGCTACAAGATCGTCGCCGACAAGAACTGCTCGTCCGGCACGTCCTCCTCCGGCAAGGGCCGCAAGAAGACCGGCAAGACCAGGGTCGCCGACGCCGACTGGCACTACGACGCCGACGTCAGCGGCGGCTACGCCGAGGACGGCACCTTCAGCCGCAGCGAGGCCGTCGACCGGGGCGGCTTCGGCTGCTCCGGCTCCGGCAGCGGCGGCGGCTGAGAGCGGGCACAGCCATGGAACGCCGGACCGCCGAGCCCCGCCCCGGATGGCAACAGACCGTCGAGGAACAGGGCCTGATCTACCCGCTGACCCGCTACCCCGACGACTCCCTGCGCCCGTACTGGGACGAGAGCGCGCACTACGTCTTCTCCCTGGAGGAGATCGAGGCCCTCGAAGAGGTGGTCGAGGACCTCCACCGCATGTGCCTGACAGCGGCCGGCCACATCGTCACCGAGGACCGTTTCGCCGACCTGGGGATCACCGACCCCCGCGTCGCCCGGGCGGTCGCCGAGGCCTGGCACCGCCGTGCCGAACTGCCCTCCGTCTACGGCCGCTTCGACCTGCGCTACGACGGCACCGGCCCGGCCAAGCTCCTGGAGTACAACGCCGACACCCCCACCTCCCTGGTCGAGGCCGCGTCCCCCCAGTGGTTCTGGATGGAGGACCGCTTCCCCGGCGCCGACCAGTGGAACTCCCTCCACGAACGCCTCATCGACGCCTGGAAGAAGCAGGCCGCCCTCCTCCCGCCGGGCAGCCCCCTCTACTTCGCGTACTCCTCGGCGGACGAACTCGGCGAGGACATGATGACGGTCGCCTACCTCAAGGAGACCGCCGAACAGGCCGGCCTGGCCACCGACTGGATCGCCATGGAGGAGATCGGCTGGGACCGCCTCTCCGGCCGCTTCGTCGACAACCGCCTCCGCTTCATCCGCAGCATCTTCAAGCTCTACCCCTGGGAATGGCTCACCACCGACCGCTTCGCCGACCACGTCCTGGACACCCTCGACAACGGCGGCGGCACCGGCTCCACCCTGTGGATAGAACCGGCCTGGAAGATGCTCCTCAGCAACAAGGCGCTCCTGGCGATCCTCTGGGAGCTGTACCCGGACCACCCGAACCTCCTCCCCGCCTACCTGGACGGCCCTCGCGACCTGTCCGGCACGGGCTGGGTGGCCAAGCCCCTCCTGGGCCGGGAGGGCGCGGGCGTCACCATCCACGACCCCGGCACGGCCCCCGTCCTGCGCGACGAACCCTGCTGCTACCAGCAGCTCGCCCCCCTGCCCGACTTCGACGGCAACCGCGTCGTCCTGGGCGCCTGGGTGGTGGAGAACGAGTCGGCGGGCCTGGGCATCCGCGAGTCCTCGGGCCTGATAACGGACGAGTACGCGAGGTTCCTGCCCCACGTGATCCTTTAGAGGGGCTTGAAGAGTCACCCCTCAAGGGGCGCGGGGCTGTGTACATGTGCGGCTCCGCCGCGTGGGCGCGACAAGCCACGCACCACCCGCACTCGGCAACGGAGGGCAACCCGGTAGGCTGACCCCGGGCCGTGACTGGCGCGCTGGGATGGACGAACCATCGGGGAGCGGCCCGAGCAGACAGAGCCGTGCGCCTGGGCCGTACCGTGAACGCTGAACGCAACGTCCGGAGGTCCACACATGTCAGCCGAGCCCCTCTCCCCCGCTTCCACCGCCTACCGCGCCGCCCTCGACGTGATCCGCGCCGTCGAACCCCGCGTGGCGGACGCCATCGGCCAGGAGGTCGCCGACCAGCGCGAGATGCTCAAGCTGATCGCCTCCGAGAACTACGCCTCCCCGGCCACGCTCCTGACCATGGGCAACTGGTTCAGCGACAAGTACGCCGAGGGCACCATCGGCCGCCGCTTCTACGCCGGCTGCCGCAACGTCGACACCGTCGAGTCCCTCGCCGCCGAGCACGCCAAGGAGCTGTTCGGCGCCCGCCACGCCTACGTCCAGCCGCACTCCGGCATCGACGCCAACCTCGTCGCCTTCTGGGCCGTCCTCGGCGCCCGCGTCGAGGTGCCCTTCCTGGAGAAGACCGGCGTCCGCCAGGTCAACGACCTCACGGACGCCGACTGGGCCGAGCTCCGCCAGGCCTTCGGCAACCAGCGCATGCTCGGCATGTCCCTGGACGCCGGCGGCCACCTCACCCACGGCTTCCGCCCGAACATCTCCGGCAAGATGTTCGACCAGCGCTCCTACGGCACGGACCCGGCCACGGGCCTTATCGACTACGAGGCGCTGCGCACCTCCGCCCGCGAGTTCAAGCCGCTGATCATCGTCGCGGGCTACTCGGCCTACCCCCGACTGGTGAACTTCCGGATCATGCGGGAGATCGCCGACGAGGTCGGCGCGACGCTCATGGTCGACATGGCGCACTTCGCCGGCCTGGTCGCGGGCAAGGTCCTCACCGGCGACTTCGACCCGGTCCCGCACGCCCAGATCGTGACGACCACCACCCACAAGTCGCTGCGCGGCCCGCGCGGCGGCATGGTCCTGTGCGACGACTCGCTGAAGGACCAGGTCGACCGCGGCTGCCCGATGGTCCTCGGCGGCCCGCTCCCGCACGTCATGGCCGCCAAGGCGGTGGCCCTCGCCGAGGCCCGCCAGGAGTCCTTCCGCGACTACGCCCAGCGCATCGTCGACAACTCCCGCGCGCTGGCCGAGGGCCTGATGCGCCGGGGCGCGACGCTGGTGACGGGCGGCACGGACAACCACCTGAACCTGATCGACGTCGCCTCCTCCTACGGCCTCACCGGCCGCCAGGCCGAGGCGGCCCTGCTCGACTCGGGCATCGTCACCAACCGCAACGCCATCCCCGCCGACCCGAACGGCGCCTGGTACACCTCCGGCATCCGCATCGGCACCCCCGCCCTGACCACCCGTGGCCTGGGCACCGCCGAGATGGACGAGGTCGCGGGCCTCATCGACCGCGTCCTCACCACCGCGGAGCCGGGCACGACCAAGTCGGGCGCCCCCTCCAAGGCGTCCCACGTCCTCGACGCGAAGGTGGCGGACGAGATCTCCCAGCGCGCCACCGACCTCGTGGCCGGTTTCCCGCTCTACCCGGAGATCGACCTGGGCTGACGCCCGCGGCCCGTCACTCGTCCAGGGCCGGGCCGACCCGCACGCCCGTCACTCGTCCAGGTCGATCAGCACCTGACGCGGTTCCTCCCGCGGCGGTCCGGCTTCCCGCCGGGCCGCCGCGCGGCGTATCAGCAGCGTGCCGCCCACACCGGCCGCGAGCCCCAGCGCCCCCGCCGTCACCGCCCACCGGACGTCACCCCGCACCGGACCGTCCGGGTCCGCGGCGGCGGCCGGGCTCGCGCCGGGCCCGCCCTCCGCGTCACCGAGCAGCCGGGCCAGGTCGAAGCGCTCGAAGACGGACCGCGGCGCCCGGTGCCAGCGGATGTCGTCGTCCTCCACGGTGGGGCTGGGATCCGAGCGCACCCAGGGCGTCCCGTCCTCGGCCACCAGCAGCTGGTCCTGCCGCTCGACGGCCACGTCCCCGCCCGGCGGCCGGTTCGTGCTCGGCCAGCCGCCGACCCCGGACAGTCCCCAGAGCACCGTGCACCGCACCCGCGGGAAGTCCCCCTCCGCCCAGTCCTCCGGCACCCGTTCCGTCTCCGTGTGCGTGGGCTGCAGCAGCTGCCACAGCCGGGCGAAGTCGCGCTGCCCCGAGCGCACCGCCGCAGTCCGCCCCGTCCCGCCCCCGACGACCATCGCCACGTCGGGAACGTCCCGCCCCCGCGCCGGGGAGCCCACGGCGGTGGTCACGGCGCCCCCGGCCAGAGCCGCGGCGGTCGTCACCGGCGCACCCCCGGCCAGAGCGGCCACCAGCGCCACCGCGATCACCAGCACACGCTCCACATGCCGGGCGGCCCAGCCGCCGCGGGAACTCGCCGGGCGGCCGACCGCGTACGCGGACCAGCGGCTCGACCGGGGCTCTGCCGCCCGGCCCATGCGCCCGACGCGGCCCGCGGGCCCGCCGGAGGACGGCCCGGTGCGGCCGCGCCGCGCCCTCGCCGTGGTCCTCGGCCCGCCCGGCATCCCCGCCTCAGGTCCGCCGCGCCGCACAGCGCGCGACGCGCACCTCTCCGACCCGCCCGGGCGCCACGCTCCCGCCACCCGGTCCCGACGCCGCGCTCCCGCCACCCGGTCCCGACGCCGCGCTCCCGCCACCCGGTCCCGACGCAGCTCTCCGTCCACCCCGCACCGTCCCCACATCGGTCCACTCCCCATCGGTCCCACCCCGAGCCCGCCCGGGGCAGCCCCTCCCGTGCCTCACCCTTGTTACACCGCCGGGGCCGAACGGGAGCCCGGCTGTTTCCGGCCGGTTCCGGATCGGCCCCCGGGACCTGAGAGAATGGTGAGCATGGCCTCTGACCGACCTCGCGTGCTCTCCGGGATCCAGCCCACCGCCGGCTCGTTCCACCTCGGCAACTACCTCGGCGCCGTCCGCCAGTGGGTGGCCCTGCAGGAGACTCACGACGCGTTCTACATGGTCGTCGACCTGCACGCGATCACCATCCCGCAGGACCCGGCGGACCTGCGCGCGAACACGCGCCTGGCCGCGGCCCAGCTCCTCGCGGCGGGCCTCGACCCGGACCGCTGCACGCTCTTCGTGCAGAGCCACGTCCCCGAGCACGCCCAGCTCGCCTGGATCATGAACTGTCTGACCGGCTTCGGCGAGGCCGGCCGGATGACCCAGTTCAAGGACAAGTCCGCCAAGCAGGGCGCCGAGCGCGCCTCGGTCGGCCTGTTCACGTACCCGATCCTCCAGGTCGCGGACATCCTGCTCTACCAGGCCCACGAGGTCCCGGTCGGCGAGGACCAGCGCCAGCACATCGAGCTCACCCGTGACCTCGCCACGCGCTTCAACGGCCGCTTCGGCGAGACCTTCACCCTCCCGAAGCCGTACATCCTCAAGGAGACGGCGAAGATCTACGACCTCCAGGACCCGTCGATCAAGATGAGCAAGTCGGCGTCCACGCCGAAGGGCCTCATCAATCTCCTCGACGAGCCGAAGGCCACGGCCAAGAAGGTCAAGAGCGCCGTCACCGACACCGACACGGTGATCCGCTACGACGCCGAGAACAAGCCGGGCGTCAGCAACCTCCTGACGATCTACTCGACCCTCACCGGCGAGAGCATCGGCGAGCTGGAGGAGAAGTACACCGGCAAGATGTACGGCGCGCTCAAGACGGACCTCGCCGAGATCATGGTCGACTTCGTGACGCCGTTCCGGGAGCGCACCCAGCAGTACCTGGACGACCCGGAGACGCTCGACTCGATCCTCGCCAAGGGCGCCGAGAAGGCCCGCGCCGTCGCCGCGGAGACCCTCGCCCAGGCGTACGACAAGGTCGGCTTCCTGCCCGCCAAGCACTGAACCCGCCCCCGCGCACAGCCGTACCACCGAACAGCGCTGTACATCACTCCGGTTGCGCCTGCCCGTAACCCGGTCGTGGCCGTACAGTCGATAACCGGGTGGTCGTATCAGCGGCCACACTGACATGACAGGAGACGACGTGGGGACCGTAACGATCGGTGTCTCGATCGCGGTCCCGGAGCCTCACGGCAGCGAGCTCCAGCAGCTGCGCGCGGGCTTCGGCGACGCCTCGGCTCACGGCATCCCCACGCATGTCACCCTGCTGCCGCCGACAGAGGTCGACGAGAGCGCCCTGCCGGCCGTCGAGGCACATCTGGCCGAGGTCGCCGCGGCCGGCCGCGCGTTCCCCATGCGGCTGTCCGGCACCGGCACCTTCCGGCCCGTGTCGCCGGTGGTCTTCGTCCGGGTCGTCGCGGGCGCGGAGGCCTGCACGCTGCTCCAGCAGCAGGTCCGCGACCCCGCCGGACCGGCCCCCCGCGAACTGCAGTTCCCGTACCACCCGCACGTCACCGTGGCGCACGGCATCGACGACGCGGCCATGGACCGCGCCTTCGAAGAGCTCGCCGGCTACGAGGCCGAGTGGCCCTGCACCGGCTTCGCCCTCTACGAGCAGGGCGCCGACGGGATCTGGCGCAAGCTCCGCGACTTCCCCTTCGGCGGCTCGGTGGTCCCCCCGCAGGCCGGGCGGGTGGAACGCGGCTCCGTCCCCATCCGCTGACCCGCTCGCGGGGTCAGACCGGCAGCCGCCGGAACACCGCGCGCGGCAGGTGCCGCAGCGCCGCCATCACCACGCGCAGCGTCCCCGGCACCCACACCGTCTCCGTGCGGCGCCGCAAGCCCAGCTCCACGGCCGTCGCGACCGCTTCGGGCGTGGTCGCGAGCGGCGCCTCGGGCAGACCGGCGGTCATCCGCGTCCGGACGAAGCCGGGGCGTACGACCATGACGTGCACGCCCGTGCCGTGCAGCGCGTCGCCCAGGCCCTGCGCGAAGGCGTCGAGACCGGCCTTGCTGGAGCCGTAGATGAAGTTCGCCCGGCGGGCCCGCTCGCCCGCGACGGAGGACATCACGACCAGCGAACCGTGCCCCTGGGACTGGAGCGAACGGGCGCACACCAGCCCCGCCGAGACCGCGCCGGTGTAGTTGGTCTGCGCGACCCGCACCGCCGCCTCCGGCTCCCGCTCGTCGCGGGCCTGGTCGCCGAGCAGCCCGAAGGCGAGCAGCACCATGTCGACGTCGCCCTCGGCGAAGACCTTGCCGAGCACGGCCTCGTGGGAGGCCGGGTCGAGCGCGTCGAAGGCGACGGTGTGCACGTCGGCCCCGAGCCCGCGCAGCTGCCCGGCGGCCTCCTCCAGGGCGGGGGAGGGGCGGCCCGCCAGCCAGACGGTGCGGGTGCGGCGGGCGATCAGCCGGCGGGCGGTGGCCAGCGCGATCTCGGACGTACCGCCGAGGACGAGCAGGGACTGGGGGAGGCCGAAGGCGTCCTTCATGACAGCAGCTCCTAGAGGTTGCTCAGAGACTGAGGCGGCGGGCCAGGTCGGACACGAACACCCCGCGCGGGTCCAGTTGGGCGCGCAGTTCGCGGAAGTCGTCGAGGCGCGGGTACATGGCCGCGAGCAGCTCCGGGCGCAGCCGGGCGTCCTTGGCGAGGTAGACGCGCCCGCCCGCGGCGGCGACTTCGCCGTCGAGTTCGTCGAGGAACGCGCCGAGGCCGGGCAGCCCCGCCGGGATGTCCAGCGCCAGCGTCCAGCCCGGCACGGGGAAGGACAGCCAGCCCGGGTCGGACTCCCCGAAGCGCTTGAGGACGGCCAGGAAGGACGGGCAGCGGCGTTCGGAGATGCGGCGCACGATGCGGCGCAGGGCGTCCTCGCGGCCGTAGCCGACGACGAACTGGTACTGCACGAAGCCGCCGCGGCCGTAGACGCGGTTCCAGTGGGGCACGCCGTCCAGGGGGTGGAAGAACGGGGAGATCCGCTGGAGCCGGCCCGTCTGGGCACGAGGGGCCTTGCGGTACCAGAGCTCGTTGAACAGGCCCACGGTCGTCCGGCTGAGCAGGCCCTCGGGGAGGATCTCGGGGGTGGCCGGGAGGCGTGGGGTGCGGAAGGCGAGCGGGTCCCGGCGCAGCCGCGCGGGGAGCGCGTCCAGCGGGGCGTGGTCGCCGCGGGTGAGGACGGCGCGGCCGGTCGCGGCGCCGCGGGCCAGCAGGTCGATCCAGGCGACCGAGTAGCGGTAGCGGTGGTCGGTGGCCGCGAGCCGGGCCATCAGGTCGTCGAGGTCCGTCGCCCGCTCGGTGTCGACCGACATCAGCGAGGTCTCGACCGGCTGGAGCCGGATCGTCGCGGTGAGGATCACACCGGTCAGGCCCATGCCGCCGGCCGTCGCGTCGAAGAGCGGCGTGCCGGGGATCACCGTGCGGATCTCGCCGTCGGCGGTGAGGAGTTCGAGGGCGAGCACATGCCGGGCGAAGGAGCCCGAGACGTGGTGGTTCTTGCCGTGGATGTCGGCGCCGATCGCCCCGCCGACGGTGACGTAGCGGGTGCCGGGGGTGACCGGCACGAACCAGCCGAGGGGCAGCAGCACCTCCATCAGCCGGTGCAGGGAGACGCCCGCGTCGCACAGCACGGTGCCGCCGTCGGCGTCGATCGCGTGCACCCGGTCCAGGGCCGTCATGTCGAGCACGGACCCGCCCGCGTTCTGTGCCGCGTCCCCGTACGCCCGCCCCAGGCCCCGGGGGATCCCGCCGCGGGCCCCGCAGTCCCGGACGGCTGCCGCGGCCTCCTCGTACGACCGGGGGCGGATCAGCCAGGCGGCGGTGGGGGCGGTGCGGCCCCAGCCCGTGACGGTGGTGTGGTCCAGGCCCATGACGTCCGGGTCGGAATCGGTGTCGGCAGACATGTCTGTGACCGTATCGCCCTAGTCTGGGCGATCAGTTCGGGAACATGGCATCCCTCCCCGAAATGGGTGATTAATGGGATGTCGCTCAATATTGCCGGAGTTCAGGCCTGATGGGCGTGAACAGTGAGTCCACATGGACGACCTCGACGACCTGCACGACATGGACCACCGGATCGTTTCGGCGCTCAGGGCATGCGGCACCGACCCGCGCGTGGCAGGCGCCGCCCGTGCCCTGTCCTGGGCGGGGGAGCACGCGGCGCTGTGGCTGGCTGCGGGGCTCGCCGGAGCCGCCGTGGACGGCAGGAGGCGCGGCGCCTGGCTGCGCGGCACCGCACTGACCGCGGGGGCGCATCTGATCAGCATGGGGGTGAAGCGGGTCGTGCGCCGACCGCGCCCGGCGCACGTCGTGCCTCTGGTGCGCACCGCCGGCCGGCACTCCTTCCCCAGCTCGCACGCCACCTCCGCGGCGGCGGCCGCCGTCGCCTTCGGCGCCCTGGGCGCACACGCGGTCCCGCCGCTCGCCGCCGCCGTGTGCGTCTCGCGCCTCGTGGTCGGCGTCCACTACCCCTCCGACGTGGCCGCCGGAGCGGCCCTCGGTGCCCTCACGGCCCGGCTCGGCGCCCGCTGGATGCGGGGAGGCGCCCACCATGACTGAGACGGCCGTCCTGCGGCAGCGCACCCACGAGGAGCGGTCCGCACCACCCGGCAAGGGGGGCCTCCTGGCGGGTCTCCTCAGGACCGCGCGCCCCAAGCAGTGGGTCAAGAACGTCCTCGTGGTCGCCGCCCCGGCCGCCGCCGGCGAGCTGTTCTCCCGGCACGCCCTGGCCCAACTCGCCCTCGTCTTCGTCCTCTTCACCGCCTGCGCCGCCGCCGTCTACCTCGTCAACGACGCCCGCGACGCCGACGCCGACCGCGCCCACCCCGCCAAACGGCACCGCCCCGTCGCCGCCGGACAGGTCCCCGTACCCGTCGCCTACGCCGTCGGCGGCTGCCTCGGCGTCCTCGCGCCCGCCGCCGCGGCCTGGCTGTGCGGGCCCGCCGTCGCCGCCCTGCTGACGGCCTACCTCGCCATGCAACTGGCCTACTGCATCAGCCTCAAGCACGTCCTCGTGGTCGACCTCGCCGTCGTCACGACCGGCTTCCTGATGCGGGCCATGATCGGCGGACTCGCCCTCGGCATCCCGCTGTCCCGCTGGTTCCTGATCACCACCGGCTTCGGCGCGCTGTTCATGGTGTCGGCCAAGCGCTACTCGGAAGCCGTCCAGATGGCCGGAAAGGCGGGCGCCACACGGGCGTTGCTCACCGAGTACACCACCGGCTACCTCCGCTTCGTCTGGCAGCTCGCGGCCGGTGTCGCCGTCCTCGGCTACTGCCTGTGGGCCATGGAAGAGGGCGGCGTCCCGCACACCAGCGTCCTGCCCTGGCGCCAACTGTCCATGGTCGCCTTCATCCTGGCGATCCTCAGATACGCCGTGTTCGCCGACCGCGGCACGGCCGGCGAACCCGAGGACGTCGTCCTGCGCGACCGCGCCCTCGCACTCATCGGCGTGGTCTGGATGGCGATGTACGGCCTGGCCGTGGCGAATTGGTGACCACACGCGCGTGGCGCGGCCCGAGGCCCCCCGGGCGGGCGGCGCCGACTCCGACGGGCCCCGGCGTCCCGTGCCGCCGGGAACTGATCGGCTTCGCCACCGCCGGTCTCCTCGCCTACGCCGTCGACCTGGCCCTGTTCACCGGTCTGCGCGGCCCCGCCGGACTCGACCCGCTCACCGCCAAGTCCCTGTCCTTCCTGGCCGCCTGCACGGTCGCCTACGCGGGCAACGCCCTCGGCCCCTACCGGACCGCGCGCGCACCGGGCCTGCGCCCCTACGCCGTGTTCTTCGCGGTGAACCTCGCCGGAGCCGCCGTACAACTGCTCTGCCTGGCCGTCAGCCACTACGGCCTCGGCCTCACCTCGCAGCGCGCGGACACCGTCTCGGGCGCGGTCGTCGGTATGGCGCTGGCCACAGTCCTGCGGTTCTGGGGTACCCGTACATGGGTGTTCCGGGCGGAGGGCAGAGTCGGATCATGGACTGGCTGAAAAGGCTCCCGGTGATCGGGCCGTGGTCGGAGCGGCTGATGATCACCCACGCGTGGCGGTCGTACGAGCGGCTCGACCGCGTGAAGTGGCCTCGGCTGGCCGCCGCGATGACCTTCAGGAGTTTCGTCGCGCTGTTCCCGCTGCTGACGGTGTCCGCCACCATCGCCGCGGCCACGCTCAGCACGGAGCAGGAGGAGAGACTGCGGGACAAGCTCGCCGAGCAGGTCCCCGGCATCTCCGACCAGCTGGACATCGCCGGCCTGGTGGACAACGCCGGCACGATCGGTCTCATCGCGGGCGCGCTGCTGCTCTTCACCGGCATCAGCTGGGCCGGCTCGATGCGCGAGTGCCTGCGCGCCGTGTGGGAGCTGCCCGACGAGGAGGAGAACCCGCTCCTGCGCTACGCCAAGGACGCCGGCGTCCTGGTCGGCCTCGGCGGCGCCCTCCTCGTCACCATCGCCGCCTCCGCCGTCGCCTCCGCGATGATCGGCTGGGTCACCCGGCAGCTCGGCATCGACGAGGGCGGCTGGGGCGGAGTCCTGCTGCACATCGCCGCGATCCTGATCGCCGTCCTCGCGAACTTCCTGCTCCTGCTCTACGTCCTCACCCTGCTGCCCGGCGTCGAACCGACGCGCCACCGCCTGTTCGTCGCGGCGCTGACCGGCGCGATCGGCTTCGAACTGCTGAAGCTGCTGCTCAGCGGCTATCTGCAGGGTGTGGCCGCGAAGAGCATGTACGGCGCGTTCGGGGTGCCCGTCGCGCTGCTGCTGTGGATCAACTTCACCTCGAAGCTGGTGCTGTTCTGCGCCGCCTGGACGGCGACGCAGAGCAAGGAGGACGAAGTCCCCGAGATCAGGGACGAGTGCGGCGGCGCACCAGATCCGGCAGCGGCCAACGGCGGTTGACCAGGAACGCGCCGCCCGCGAGCAGCACCAGCACCCCGCCCGTGATGCCGAGTGCGGTCCAGACGCCGCTGGAGCCGTCCGCGGCCGGGGCGCTGGACACCGGCTTCGAACCGGTACCGGCCGTGCCGCTGCCGCCGTCCCCGGAGCCGCCCGCCTCGCCGGAGGGGTTCGCGCCCGGCTTGGCCTCCTCGGCGCCCTTGGGCGGCACCAGCTCACCCACCGGCTGCACCTTCCCGGCCGCCTTGAAGCCCCAGTCGAACAACCGGGCCGTCTCCTTGTAGACCTCGTTGTGCTCGGGCTTCTCCGGGTTCATCACCGTCACCAGCAGCACCTTGCCGCCGCGCTCGGCGACGCCGGTGAAGGTGGCGCCCGCGTTGGTGGTGTTGCCGTTCTTGACGCCCGCGATGCCCTGGTAGACGGGCACGTCGGAGTCACCGGCCAGCAGCCGGTTGGTGTTCTGGATCTCGAAGGACTCGCGGGCCTTCTTGCCCTTCTTGCCCTTCTTGGTCTGCCCGGGGAACTTGGCGCGGACCGTCGAGGCGTACTCGCGGAAGTCCTTCTTCTGCATCCCGGAGCGGGCGAACAGCGTCAGGTCGTACGCCGAGGAGACCTGCCCCTCGGCGTCGTAGCCGTCCGGGCTGACGACGTGCGTGTCCAGGGCCTGGAGCTCCTCGGCGTGCTCGTTCATCGCCTTGACGGTGTTCTCGACGCCCCCGTTCATGGCGGACAGCACGTGCACGGCGTCGTTGCCGGAGCGCAGGAAGACGCCCAGCCACAGGTCGTGGACCGTGTACGTCTCCTCCTCCTTTATCCCGACCATGCTGGAGCCCGCGCCGATGCCGGCCAGGTCCGCGGGCACGACCTTGTGCTTGGTGTCGCTCGGGAACTTCGGCAGCAGTGTGTCCGCGAACAGCATCTTCAGCGTGCTGGCGGGGGCGAGGCGCCAGTGCGCGTTGTGCGCGGCCAGCACGTCACCGGATTCGGCGTCGGCGACGATCCAGGAGCGGGCGCTCACGTCCTTCGGCAGCACCGGTACGCCGCTCGCCAGGTTCACCTGCGTCCCCGGCCTGCCGAGCCGGGCACCGCCCACGCTCGACATCGACGCCGGGGGAGTGGCCGAGGGGCTCGCACTGGCCGACGGGCTGTCCGAGGGCTTCGGCGCGGCGACGGCGACGGGCGCGGCCAGGGCGAGGGACGACAGGACGGCGGAGGTGACCAGCAGGGATCGCCTGGTGGTCTTCTTCTGAGCGGGCACGGTCGGAAACGTACATGCCGTACGGGGTGAAGTCCCCTCTCCGGCCCCACCCCGGGGACGGAACCGGACACGGGCTGGCGATACTGGTCCCATGCCGTGCTCGTCCGGGGGACAACCCCCGGACCCCCGGCCGCCCCCGGGAGCCCGGCGTTGTGATGAAAGGTCTGATTTTGTGAAGCTCAGCCGCCCCGTCTCCTGGTTCCTGCTCGCCTTCGGGGTGTGGAGCTGGGTCATCTGGATCACTTTCGTCAAAAACCTCGTCAAGGACAGCAGCGGACTCGCCTTCGACGACGGTGATCCCACGGCCTACTTCTGGGTGCACCTGCTGCTCGCCGTCGTTTCCTTCGTATTGGGGACGGCCGTCGGGGTCATCGGGTTGCGTGGTCTGCGCGCTCTGCGCCGGACGTCATAGCGGCGATCGGGAGAAACGGCACCGTGATCATCGTTTTCGTACTCGTCGCCGTCCTGGTCCTGGCCGTCGTCGTGACGGCCAACTGGTACGTGTGGCGACGGCTGTTCCGCGACACGACCCGCGGCCCGGGCCTCGTCCGCCGCGCGGGCGCGGTCCTGATCGCCGGCGGCTGGGTCCTGGCGATCGCGGCCCTGGTCGCCGAGCGCTCCGGTGCCCCCTTCCGGCTCCAGCAGGTCCTCGCCTGGCCGGGCTTCCTGTGGCTGGCCCTGTCGATATACCTGCTGCTGGCGGTGCTGGCCGGTGAGATCGTCCGCCCGCTCCTGCGCCGCTTCCTGGAACACCGTGCGAGACGAACGGACCAGGGCCCCCTGGCCGGGGCAGGGGGGAACGACGGCGCCGGTACCTCCACGGCCGCGCCGAAGGGGGACGGTGTTGCGGGCCCCGGCTCCGCGGCAGGCTCACAGGCGGGCGATTCCGGTGCGCCGACCGCTGTGCCCGCAACGGCGGCGGGCACCCGGTCAAGTGGCGGCGCGCCTCACGCGCCCGCTCCCGGGACGGCACCCGCAGCCGCCTCGCAGCCCGACCGCGGCGCCTCGGCCACCACCTCCCACCTGCCGAACGGTCCCGGCCCGGACGCGCCCTCCGCGGGCTCCCCGGAGTCCCCTGCCCCCGCGAACCCGACCGGCACGGCCACCCCCGCCGCCCCCACCCGCCGTCTCTTCGTCTCCCGGGTCGTCGCCGGGGCCGCCGCGGCCGCCGCCGTCGGGACCGTGGGGTACGGGACGTACGGCGTGCTGCGCGGGCCGGAGGTCAAGCGGGTCACCGTGCCGCTGGCCAAGCTGCCGCGGGCCGCGCACGGGTACCGGATCGCCGTGGTCAGCGACGTGCACCTCGGCCCGGTCCTGGGACGCGGCTTCGCGCAGAAGGTCGTCGACACGATCAACGCGACCCAGCCCGACCTGATCGCGGTCGTCGGCGACCTGGTCGACGGCAGTGTGAAGGACCTCGGCCCGGCGGCCGCCCCCCTCGCCCAGCTGAAGGCCCGTCACGGCTCATATTTCGTCACCGGCAACCACGAGTACTTCTCCGGCGCCGAGCAGTGGGTCGAGGAGGTCCGCCGCCTGGGCATCGACCCCCTGGAGAACGCCCGCAGGGAGATGCCGTACTTCGACCTGGCCGGAGTCAACGACGTCGCCGGCGAGGACGAGGGCCAGGGCCCGGACTTCGCGAAGGCGCTCGGCGACCGCGACACCGCACGCGCGTGCGTGCTGCTCGCCCACCAGCCCGTCCAGATCCACGACGCCGTCGAGCACGGCGTCGACCTCCAGCTCTCCGGCCACACCCACGGCGGCCAGCTCTGGCCGGGCAACCTCATCGCCTCCGGTGCCAACCCCACCCTCGCGGGCCTCGACCGCTACGGCGACACCCAGCTCTACGTCTCGCGCGGCGCCGGCGCCTGGGGCCCGCCCACCCGCGTCGGCGCACCCTCGGACATCACCGTCATCGAGCTCGCTTCGAAGCAGGCCTGACGGCCCGCACACCCTGTGAGACCGCTGTGAAACCGGACCGAATCACCCATCGGTTCCCATCGGTAAGTTCTTTCCCAACTCGTCAGATCTCCCTTCCCTCTGCTCGAAATCCTGTGATTGTGTGAGCCCGCCGCAAAGGGGTGCGGCACACGCACAAGGGCCTTCAGGGGCCTGGGGAGGGCAAAGCCGATGCGATCGGTTCGCATACGGATACTCGCGGGGCTGCTGGTCCTGGCCGCCGCGGGCGTGGGCGCCTGGCAGTTCCTGCCGTCGAAGGGCGACGGGGAGACCATCACGGTCGGCACGACGGACGGCGTCACCTCGCTCGACCCGGCCGGTGCCTACGACGCGGGCTCCTGGGCGCTGTTCAGCAACGTCTTCCAGTCGCTGCTGACGTTCGCGCCGGGCGGCACCGCCCCCGTGCCGGACGCGGCGAAGAGCTGCGCGTTCGCGCACGGCGACCTCACCACGTACCGCTGCGAGCTGCGCGACGGCCTCACCTTCCCGAGCGGCCGGGCGATGGACGCCGAGGACGTGAAGTACTCCTTCGACCGGATCCTGAAGATCAAGGCCCCCGTCGGCCCGGCCTCCCTGCTCGGCACGCTGGGCTCCGTGGACGCCGCCGGCATGACGGTCACCTTCCACCTGACCTCGCCGGACGCGACGTTCCCCTTCAAGGTGGCCACCGGCGCCGGCTCGATCGTCGACCACACCGCGTACCCGGCCGGCGAGCTGCGCACGGACGCCGGCGTCGACGGCACGGGCCCGTACACCCTCACCTCGTACGAGAAGGACCACGAGGCGGTCCTCGCGCCCAACCAGCACTACCGGGGTGCCGTCAGCGGCGCGGGCCGGCCCGTCGACCTGCGCTACTACGCGACCCCCGACGCCCTGGACACCGCCTGGAAGGACAAGCAGGTCGACGTCGCGACCGACCAGCTGCCGCCCGGCGTCCTCGCCGGACTCAACCCGAGCGACCCGAGCCAGCGCGTCTACGAGGCGGACGGCTCCGAGACCCGGAACCTGTACTTCGACACCCGCGCGGGCAAGCCGCTGCACGACCCCAGGATCCGGCAGGCCATGGCCTGGCTGATCGACCGCGAGCAGCTGGCCGCCACCGTCTACGACGGCACCGTCGACCCGCTGTACTCCTTGATCCCGGCGGGCCTCACCGGGCACACCGCCTCCTTCTTCGACGACTACCCGAAACCGGACCCGAAGGAGGCCCGGCACCTGCTCACCCGGGCCGGCGTCAGCCTGCCCGTGCACTTCACCTACGGCTACGCCAAGGGCCGCGGCGCCGGTGAGCAGGAGGCGGCCGAGATCAAGAAGGAACTGGAGGCGAGCGGTCTGTTCAAGGTCACCCTCCAGGGCTACGAGTGGACCGCCTTCCAGAAGCAGTGGGCGAGCGGCAAGCTCGACGCGTACGCCGTCGGCTGGGTCGCCGACTTCCCCGACCCGGACACCTTCGGCGCCGCCCTCGTCGGCACCGGCAGCGCCATGAACACCGGCTACAGGAGCAAGACCGTCGACCGGCTCATCAAGGACAGCCGGCGCTTCGCCGAGCGGACCGAGGCCGACCAGGACTTCCGCGCGGTGCAGCAGACCGTCGCCGAGGACGTCCCGGTGCTGCCGCTGTGGCAGGCCAAGGAGTACGTCGTCACCACCGAGGACGTCGGCGGCGGCCAGTACCTGTCGGACGGCACGGGCGTGTTCCGCCTGTGGAGACTCACCGGCCTCTGACGCGTCAGGAGTCGGAGCGCCGCCGGGCCGCCGGATCGGGGATGGCGTTCGTCATCCCCGGCAGGAACTCCGTGAACAGCTCGTGCACCTCGCGCACGAGCGGCCGCAGCACCCGGAAGCGGGCCAGGGCGACGCCCCGCGCGGTGAGCCGGGCGCCGCGCTCGGCCAGCCGGTAGCTGCGCTCGCGCCCCTCGGTACGGTCGAAGATCCAGTACAGGACCAGCCCCATCTGGGACAGCCACATCAACTCGGGGAGGATGTCCCGCAGTTCCTCGGGCACCTTCGTCTTCGTGGCCCCGGCGAGCACCTCCCGGTGGACGCTGATGGCCTCCTCACGCGCGTGCTCCGACTCGGGCGAGAAGGGGCTGAGCGGGCTGTCCGGGTCGGCGGCGTTCTTGAAGAACTGCACCGCGAACTCGTGGTAGGGCGCGGCGATGTCCAGCCAGGCCCGCAGCACCCCCGCGAGACGGGTCTCCAGGTCGCGCTCCCGGTCCAGGATCTCCCGGACCGCCACCTGGTGCTCGGCGGCGATCCGGTCGTAGAAGCCCTGGATCAGGTGCTCCTTGCCCGCGAAGTAGTAGTACGCGTTGCCGACGGAGACCCCTGCCTCCTTGGCGATGGCCCGCATCGTCGTCTTGTCGTAGCCGCGCTCCTGGAACAGCCGCATGGCCGTCTCCAGGATCAGGGCGCGGGTCTGCTCGGACTTGGTGGGGGTGGCGCCGTCGTCGGGGCCGTCGTTCTTCGCGGGCACGGAAAGAGAGCCTAACGTCAGCACGGGTGCGGCTACCGAGGGGCGCAGGTGCCGTCGGCGCAGCCGGGCGCGGTGTAGCTCCAGCCGCTGCCGGGGTCGTACGACCAGCCGTCCGCGCGCCGGTACACCTGGCCGCCCCACTGTGCGCCGCCCCACCGCGCGCCGCCGCGCTGCCCCCGGTGCGCCTGCGCCCCGCGCCACTTGGCGGCGGCGAGCACCGCGCCCTTGGCCAGCAGGGCGCCGGACGGGGTGCTCAGCCGGTGGGCGAGCGGCCGGTGTTCGCGCAGCGCCCACAGGGTGACCACCCAGGCGGCCGGGCCCCGGTAGACCTGCCCGGCGTCGCCGACGACGGTGATCTCGTCGAGGGTGGCGCCGTGGTCGAGGCCGGGAAAGCGCCGCCGTGCCTCCTCGGAGGCGGCCGGGACCGGCTCCAGAGGCACCAACTGGGGCTGCCGCAGGAGCCAGTCGCGCAGGAACGCGCACAGGGAGCACTCGGCGTCGTACAGGACGGTGAGCCGGCGGACCGGTGCGGGGGCGTTCTTGCCGGTCGCGGTCGTGCTGGTGGCGTTCACGTGGGCCTCCTCCGCTCAGGCCCGCGCCTGCGGGGCCACCCAGCCCTGCGGCGGCACCGGGGGCACCTGCTCCCGCTCCATGGCGCCCCGGCGCCGGATCCGGTTGAGCACGTAGACGTTGGCCAGGTGCATCACGCCCAGCACCAGCAGCACCACGCCGAGCTTGGTCGACAGGGCCTCGAAGATGCCGCGTGCGTCGGTGATCGTCTCGTCGTCGCTCAGGTACAGCGCGACGAACCCGAGGTTCACGAGGTAGAAGCCGACCACCAGGAGGTGGTTGACGGCGTCGGCGAGCTTCTCGTTGCCGTGCAGCACGTCGGCGAGGAAGACCCTGCCGTTCTTGCTGAGCGTGCGGGCCACCCAGATGGTCAGCCCGATGCTGACCAGCAGGTAGATGACGTAGGCGATGACCGTGCGGTCCATGGCTCCACCCCTTCTTGAACACGTTCAAAACGCTGTCGAGGATGACTGTAGACCTACTTTTGAACATGTTCAACACGGGTCTGCGCGATGATGGTCGGTGACGTCTCGCACGGTCCTCGGCATGGGAGTCGTGACGCGAGGTCTCCACAGTGGTTCGTGCAGCCCGAGGACACCGAGCGCCTCTTGAACGGCTACGCGCTGCGCATCCCCCCGCCGGATCGACCCCGGGACCCAGATGGCCCTGGACATCGAGCGGGCCTTCGCGGGGAACGGCCGGCTGGTGCTGGTGGGGGACCGTCAGGGCAAGCTGTGAACGAGGAACGGGGTCGACTTCTGAGAAGTCGACCCCGGCTCATGACACAGCGACGTCACCCGATACCGATACGGGTCTTCCAGTAGTCGGCCCGGGCGATGACCTCCGTGCCCGAGCCGCTGAGCGCGGCCTTGCCGCCCGCATGGAATCGCACGGATCCATCGGCAAGAACGGCCCAGATGTCGGGAACAGTGTCGCCGTTGGCGCTTGGCGTGCCCATCAGATGGGGCTTGGCGCTGCTCGCCCAGCCGGATGCGCCGTACTCGTTGTCCTCACCGCCGGAGGAGTCCGCCGCTGTCGCCAGTGAGCTGAGATTGACTCCGCCACCGGATGCGGCGATGCCCTTGCGGAGCCACAACTTTCCGGAGACGTCCGAGCGGTAGACGAGGTCGGTCACGCCGTCGCCGGAAACGTCCTGGGTGACGACCAGGTCGCGCTCCTTCCAGACGGAGGAGTTGAGGCGGACGGCTTGGTCCACCGTCGCGCCGTGGTAGCCGGACAGGGCCCAGAGTTCGTCGTCGGTGCCTGCACCGTTGCGCACTGTGGCGAAGAAGTCGGGGCGACCGTCTCCCGTGACGTCGCCCGCGCAGACGATCTGGGTGAAGTCGGCAGGGCTGGGTGCCCCTTCGGGCAGCAGGATCTCCTGACGCCGGTCGATGTTGACCGCACCGTAGCCGTCCCCTGGGTAGACCCAGAGCTTGCCGGACAGGCGCACGACGAGGTCCTGAAGGCCGTCGCCGCCGTAGATGTCACCGTTGTGGGTGATCAGGGCTCCCTTGAAGTGCCCTGACGGTGCCGCGACATACGGAGGCAGGTCGTCGCCGTTGGGGTCCTTGTCGGGGTTCGACCGATAGGCGCCCGCCATCGAGTAATCCAGGTCACCGGTGCCCTTGGCCAGATCGTCCTTGTCGGCCTGGGACGGGTACATGGCCAGATTGCCGCCCTCGGTCACGACCATGAGATCGGGCAGCTTGTCTCCGGTGAAGTCGCCGGGGCTGTCTGCCTGATCCCGTGGCGAGACGTAGAAGAAGTACTTGGTGGGATCCGACTGGTTGCCCGCACTGTCGACGGTTCGAACGTAGAGGACGTTGGGCCCGGCAGCCGGCGGTTTGGCTCCGGAAACAGAGGCGCTCACGCTCGTCGCCGCGCCGTTGGTCCGGCCGATGCTGCCGGTGTACGTGGCCGAGTTGAATCCGTACTCATAGCGTACGACGTCACTGTTCAGGGCACGCACGGTGAACGAACCGGGGGTGCCGAACTTCTTGCCCGACCAGTTGGCGTCCTCGGCGTCATTGCCGAATCCGTTCTGGCTGCCGTCCGCATTGGGGTAGTCGGTGGAAGTGACCACGGGCGGCCGAGGCGCGGACGTGTCCAGCACGAACCGGCAGGGTGTCTTGACCGGATAGTACGACGACGTCGTACCGGCATCGTCGATCGCCCGGACCCGCCAGGAGTAGGTGGTTCCGTTCTTGAGTTTGCTGGTGGAGAACTCCTTCGTCGACCGCAGGGCCGTCCCGGTGTCACCTCCGACGGACACCTTCCCGGTCGAGCCGAGCAGATCGCCGGCGGAGTCCCATTGCCCGGTCGGCCACAGGTCGAAGTCGAGGTAGTCCAGGTTCTTGTCCTTGTCCGTGCCCTTGGCGGTGAAGGTCAGAGCCCCGGAGCCCATGCGGACGTACGGTTTGGTGGTGGTGCACTTGCCGTCCGGTCCGATGTCCAGCGAGTTGGAGACGATCGATGGCCGGCGGTTGTAAATCAGCTCGAGGATGGGTGGGTACTCGCCGTTGGCCTGGAACTTCTTCCATGCGTACTGCGAGTTCTCGTCGCGTGCACGCAAGCCGAAGGTGATGGTGTCGTCCCCCCGGTCGGCTGCCTTCTGCGCGCCCTTCCTCACGTCGAAGCCTTCGAAGGCGTCCCGGCAACCGGACTTGTAGCCGTGAGCGAAGCTCTTGCTCGCCAGCTTGTTGCCGTCGTGCAGCTTGGGGGCGTTCTTCCAGTTCGTGTGGGAGTCGATCTCGCCGGTGAGGTGCACGCTCATCGAGCGGGCGCTGCAGGACCAGGAGTAGGTCTCCAGGACGCGCAGCGTGGCCTTGGTGATCTTCGTGCCCTTCAGATCCTTGTCGAAGTACATGTTGAAGAACGACCGGGAGGTGCCCCACGTGTCGGACTCGAAGCCGACACGGGCCTCGTGCGTACCACCCTTGTTGAAGCCCTTGCCGTTGTAGAACGTGGCGTTGGGGTGGCGGTTGTAGGCAGTGGTCCAGTTCTGGATCTGCTTTTTGACGGACGGGTCGATGAAGACCGGATAGGTGGTGGCCGGGTCGGCGAGGAAGTCCTTGTCCGGTGTGAGCGTCCACTGTCCCGTGGACAGGTCGGCTTCGACGAGCTCACCCCGTGAGTCAGGAGAGGGCCCTTCCAGCGAGGCCAGGCCCAGAGTCGCGGCGGCTCCTGAAGGCGAAGGTCCCGGTGTCGTCTCTGCCGGGGCGGAAGGCAGCGGCGACCCGGAGGGTTCGGGAACAGAACCGTCGCTCGCTGAGGGCAGTACCTCCACGTCGGTGTCGCTCTGTTCGTCGGACTCGACGGCGTCCTCTTCAGGCGTCGGAGTCGGAATGTCGTCGGGGAATCCCCCCGAGTCCGTCGGTCCGGGGGACTCCGGCTCGCTCGGCTGAGCCGTCGCGCCGACGCTGCCGTCGGTGACGGCCGGCTGCCCACTGCTGTCCCACATCAGGGGGGTGGGCGACATCGCAACCTCTTCGTCGTCGGCGTTCTCGGCGCTGACGATCCCGGTCACCGGGTCGAGGCGGAAGGAGAGCTGAGCGGAGTGCAGTCCGTACACCAGTTGCTGGACGTGTGGATCGGATGCGGCTTGACGGTTCTTCAGGACCACCAGCTGGCCGAATCCGTCGTCATCGGCGGTGAGTACGAGGTCCCCGCCGGGGAAGATCTCCGGGTACAGCGCGCGGTTGCCGTCGATGATCGGCGTCGGGACGGGGCCGGGCCACGTGAGCTGGATCTTGTACTCGCCACTGCCGCCGACATACAGGGTGACCAGAGGGTTCTCGGTGACGTCCGTGGCGGCCTGCCTCAGCAGAGACACACGGCGCACCGTGGAGCGGGATGCCCGCTGCTCAGCCTGGCCCGCGGAACCAGGCGAGAAGATCATGCGGGTGTTCGTGGCCTTCGGCTCCCACCCGGCCCCCGTACGGCGCAGACCCGCATCGATCTTCTTCCATTCGCCGCCCACCTTGGCTCGGATGGGCGCGGAGTACAGCTGCTTGGCCATCTGGCCGTCAGGGCGGGCCCATGTGGTGGAGTGGGCGGTGCGCTCGGCCGTCACCTCCACGGGATTGCCAGTGCGTGCTGCCTGACTGAGGGCCGTGACCTCCGTGACGGTGCTCGCGCCCGATGCGCGGTCCCGTCCGTCCTGCTCGGGACCGCCGTCCAGCCGTAGTCCGGCGTAGACGATGCCGGTGGTGGCGACTGCGGTGGCGAGCAGTGCCACACCGCCTCGACGGCCGGGCCTCAGGCGCCAGTTGCGCGTCATCGGGCGGGTTCCCCTTCCCCCGTAGTTCCCCCTGGAATCCGGCGTGCGAATGAGCGCGGCCGGGCGAGCCGATGATGACCTATGAGAGATCTGTCGTCACCCTGCGAAGATTCAAGGGGTGCGGTCTGAGGGCCGGCGGCCCCACATCCGTACAGAAGGAACGAGAGTCCTCCAGGGCGAGGGGAGCCGGTTCGGCGCATGTCTGCAAAAGGTGCGAAGCTGCCCTAAAGGTGTTCTTCTGCAGGTCGCTTTGCGGGGAACGGTCTTGGGCATGTCAAAAAGGCCGACTAAGGGCCCAACTGTCCTGCCATGAAGCGCTTTCCGGATTGGCCTGCCTTCGTCGCGTAACAACCCGTTACCTTCCGTGATGATCATCACAGCGGAGCGTCACCTCTGGCTTTCCTTCACAGGGTGATCACAGAATCTTCAGCGTCTGATACGTCGTCACGCGTGGTCCGTCGCCGGTCCCGCTCCAGTGGTCCGGGGGGACCTCGCCGTGTTCGAGCGACTTTCGCATGCCCGTAAGCCGCGCATGGCGCGTACTGCCGTGTCGGTGACCGCTGCCGCACTGCTTTTGGGGCTGCTGCCCACGCAGGCGCTGGCCCTGCCCCCGGATCCGGCCACAGAGGAGGTCGGGCGGGAATCACTGACGCTCGAGGAACTCGAACGCGACGAGCCGGTCCCCGGCGGGGACTTCAGTCGGCACCTCAGCACGCTGAAGGCCGACGTACCCGAGGATCTGCTCGCTGCCCCGACGGGCACCATCAATCCGCCCTCCAACCAGACGGGCACGGTCACCTTCGGTTCCGCCCCGACGCCCGCGTCGGCCCGTACCGCCGCGGCCAACGCAGAGCCGGCTGCTCTCAACCCGGTCGGGTCACTGCCCGTCAGCCTGGGCCAGGCACCGGACCAGCCGGCCCCGACCGGCACATGGCAGGTCACCATCCCGGACCGGACTTCCTCGGTCGCCCAGGGAGTGGAAGGCAGCCTCCTGCTGGTCCAGGCACCCGACAACGGCTCGGTGCCCGTCTCGGTCAAGCTGGACTACGCCAAGTTCAAGAACCTCTACGGCGCGGACTGGGCGTCCCGTCTGAGCTTCGTCATGTTCCCCGACTGCTACTGGACGACGCCGGACGACGAGGCGTGCCAGACGTACGAGGAACTGGAGACGACCAACGACACGGCGGCCAAGTCCCTCACGGCCACGGTCGACCCTGCCGCCGACGGGACGGTCACGCCTGCTGCCACCCCCTCCACCCGCACCGGCTCCTCCGGTGTGATGCAGGCGTCCTACCGGCGCGCGTCCACGGTGATTCCCGCGGCCGCCGCAGGGAGCACCGCGGTGGTCGGCGTGGTCGACTCCGGCAACAGCGGCGGCGGCACCTTCAAGGCCACGCCGCTCGCCTCCGACGGGAAGTGGGAAGCGGGCGGCTCCTCCGGCGCCTTCACCTGGTCCTACCCGCTGACCGTACCCAGCCCGCCGGCGGGGCCCGCACCGACGATCTCCTTCAACTACAGCTCCCAGACTGTGGACGGGCGTACTGCGGTCTCCTCGCCCCAGGCCTCCTGGATCGGTGAGGGCTGGTCGTACGACCCGGGCCACATCGAGCGCCGCTATCGCTCCTGCCGGGACGACCGCAAGGCCCTCAAGGCGGGCACTCCCAACAACACCGCCAAGAAGGACAAGACGTCCGACCTGTGCTGGGTTTCCTATAACGCGGTGATGTCCCTCGGCGGCCGGACCACCGAGTTGGTACGCGACGCGGGCTCCGGCAGCGATCCGGACAAGGACACGGAGATCTACCGTCCCCAGCAGGACGACGGCACCCGGGTCGAGCACCGCGTCGGCGGCAGCAACGGCGACAACAACGGCGAGTACTGGGTCGTCACCACGATGGACGGCACCAAGTACTACTACGGCCAGAACAGCGTCGGCGGAGGTCACGCCGACACCTCCTCGGTTTCCACCGTGCCGGTCTTCGGCAACCACCCCGGAGAACCGTGTCACGCCGACGCCTTCGCCGACTCGCGCTGCGGCTCCGGCAAGCGGCAGGCCTGGCGCTGGGGCCTCGACAAGGTCGTCGACGTCAATGGCAACACGATGATCGTCAACTGGAAGCAGGAGACGAACCACTACGCCGTCCGCAAGAAGTTCAAGTCGCCAGAGCAGTACGACCGTTACGCCTACCCGGCATCGATCGAGTACGGCATGCGCCCGGACACCCTCACCACGCCGTCGGCCACCGTCACCTTCGGCGCGAAGCAGCGGTGCCTGAGATCCGAGTCGGCGTGCGACGCGGCCAACTTCGCCAAGACCGACGACCCGGGCGCCTACCGGCCCTGGTGGGACACACCGGGCAACCTCAACTGCAAGTCCACCTCAAAGCTCTGCCCGCCGTTCCCCTCGTTCTGGACGCAACTCCGCCTGGACACGGTGACCACAAAAGCCGCGCGTCCCGGACAGACCGGCCTCGGCAAGGTGGACACCTACACCCTGCACCAGTCGTTCCCGGAGGACTGGTACGACACTTCACCCGGCCTCTGGCTCAACTCGATCACCCGCACCGGGTACGGCCCGGGCGACACCACAGGCACCCTCCAGTCGAAGGACGGCATCAGCTTCGCCCCCTACACGGTCGGAGCCTCGTCGCCCCTGCGCGCTCGGTTGAAGGACCGCCAACTGCCCAACTTGGTGCTCACCGGCAAGAGCGACCAGCGTCCCCCCTTCACCCGCCCCCGCATCGGGACCGTCTCCACCGAGCACGGCGGCGACATCGAGGTCGAGTACACCGGTGGGTGCGCGAGTGAACCCTCCGAGGACAAGAGTGAGAACAACGGCACCTGCTACCCGGTGCGCTGGTCACCCGACGGCGACGAGAAGACCCCGGCGAAGTCCTGGTTCAACAAGTACGTCGTCGCGTCCGTGACCGAGACCGACAAGGTCACCTCGCACAGCAAACCGACCGTCACGATGTACTCGTACTCCGGCCCGGCGTGGGCCAAGAGCGACGACGAGTTCACGCGGCCCGCCCTGCGGACGTACAGCGACTGGCGGGGGCACCGGCAGGTCACGGTCACCAAGGGCAGCAAGCTGACCTCTGAGCCGGGCGTGCCGCAGTCCCAGTCGAAATCGGTGACGCGCTACTTCCTGGGCACCGGCGGCGTGATCAAGGACTCCGAGGGCACGTACACGCTGCTGGCGGACGACCAGCCGCAGTACGCGGGCATGACCGCCGAAACCATCACCCACGTCGATTCGGGCGGCGACGTTCTCAACCGCACCCTGAACTTTCCCTGGTCCAAGGAAACCGCGTCCCGCCCCCGCGAGAACGAGGACGCGACGACCGCTGATCCACTGCTCGCGCATCGCACGGGCACCAAACGATCGGACGAGATCCAGAAGATCGGATCGAGTTGGCGTGCCGTCCGCACCCTGACGACACCCGACGACACGTACGGCCTGCCCGTCCAAGTGGAGACAGCCGTCGTGAAGCCGAGCGGCTCATCCGAAACGTTCTCGGATCAGACCTGCGCCAAGACCTCCTACCTGCACAACACCACCACCTGGCTAATCGGCCTGCCCAAGGAACAGCGCACCACCGGTACGTCCTGCGCTGGATACGCCTCCGCCGATCCCGCCACCCAGCTGAAGTCGGCCCGGCAGTACAGCTACGACAAGCTGGCCTACGGGGCAACGCCGACCAAGGGCATGCCCAGCACCGTGGCCGAGACGGACGGCACGGGCACCTCGTACTCGGTCGCCACCGAGACCACGTACGACGACCTCGGGCGCGTCCGTAGCGTCACCAAGCCGGGCGCGGGTACCTCGGAGACGCGATACACGCCCCAGACCGGCGGCCCCGTCACCACGACAAAGACGATCAACGCCAAGGGTCACACCGTCACCACGACCTACGACCCGGGCCGGGGCCTGCCGCTGACGGTCACGGACGCCAACGCCCGTACGACACGCAGCGAGTACGACGCGCTCGGCCGTCTGGTTAAGGGCTGGACAGCTTCCCGCGCCCCGGGTGGCAAGTCGCCGAATATCGTCGTCTCGTATCAGCCAGCCACCGCCACATCAAGCGCGAACAAGCCGGCCGCGGTAACTGTCGAAACCCTCAAGGACGACGGCTCCTACAGTCAAGAGGTCACCCTCTACGACGGCCTGGCGCGTGAGGTCCAGAAGCAGGTCGAGGCCCATGGCCCAGGCCGGATCCTCGTCGACACCAAGTACAACGACCACGGCCTGGTCGCCGAGAAGACCGGCGCCTACCTGGCCAAGGGCGAACCGGACACGGCGCTCTTCAGGCCCAGGTCCACGTCGCTGATCCCGTCCTGGACCCAGTACCGCTACGACGGCCTGGAGCGCGAGGCCCGTGCCTCCGTGTACCAGGGCGGCGGATACAAGTACGCGACCTTCACGTTCTACGACGCCATCAGCAAGACGGTGAACCCGCCCGGCTCGACGGCCCCTCGCACACGCACCTACTTCGACGCACTCGGCCGGGCCACCTCCGTCAGGCATTACACCCAGGACGCCTCCAGTGCGACCGCGGGCCGCACCACCACGTACAGCTACGACGCACGAGGCAACCGCGACAAGGTCACCGACCCGGCCGGCAACGTCTGGTCCTACACCTACGACGCCCGCGGCCGGGTGACGTCCGCCACCGATCCCGACACGGGGACCACGGACACCTGGTACGACGCTGCGGACCGGCCGACCCGCGCCCGCAACGCGCGCGGTCAGGAGATCTTCACCGAGTACGACATCCTCGGCAGGCCCAGATACGTCCGGCAGGGTTCGGCGAGCGCCACCCCTGTCAAGGAGTACACCTACGACGATGCGCCCGGAGGCCTCGGCCAACCGGCAACGAGCAAGCGGCACACCGCCAACGGCGACTACGTCAACCGCGTGACGGGGTACGACTCCGAGTACCGAGTCACAGCCAGTGAGACGGTCATCCCGGCCAACTCCATGACTGCGGGTCTTGCCGGCACCTACGCGTACGCCTACACGTACACACCCACCGGCAAGCCTCAGTCGGTGACCCTCCCGGCCGTCGGTGGCCTGGCCAAGGAAAAGGTCGTCACGCGCTACAACGGCGACGGCATGCCGGAGTCGACCTCGGGCCTGACCTGGTACACCGCCGACGCCACGTACTCGCCCTACGGCGAGGTGCTGCGCACGGTCTCGGGTGCACAGCCGAACCGCGTCTGGACCACCAACTTCGTGGACCCGCACACCGGCCGCCTCCAGCGCACGGTGGCGGACCGCGAGACGGCGGGCCCGCACCGCATCACGGACAGCTACTACTCCTACGACGCGACCGGCACCATCACCTCCAACGCACGCAAGCTCAGCGAGGCCACGGGCAGCACATGGGACACCCAGTGCTTCACGTACGACGTGTTGGGCGAACTGGCCCACGCCTGGACGTCGAAGATCGAGCCGACCGGCGGCGGTACGGGCTGCAAGGCGGCGAACGGTACCGCTTGGGGTCACCGCACCACCTACGCGACCTCCTCGGGCCCGGTCGCCGACGCCGCGGACGCGGAATCGGACACCTCGTCCCCCGACGAGGCCCTCGCACCACAGCCCGAGACCTGTACAACACCACGCAGACCCTGGACTGGACGCCGGAGAACAAGCTCGACTCCATCACGGACGACGGCAAGAAGACGACGTACGTCTACGACGCCGACGGCAACCGCCTCCTGGAGAATTCACCGTCGGGCTCGACGCTCTACCTGGGCGAAGCCGAACTGACGACGAACGCATCAGGCACGATCACCCGCGCGTCCCGCTCCTACGCACAGTCCGGCGCGCCCTCGGTGGTCCGCACGACGACCAACGGCTCGACGACGGGCCACAAGGTCAGCACGCTGATCACGGACCACCTCGGAACGGCGAACACCTCGGTCGACCTCACGGCCGGCCAGCCGGTCACCCGCCGCGCGTTCAAGCCGTACGGCGAGACCCGCGGCGCGAAGCCGTCCACGTGGCCCAACAAGCGCGGCTACCTGGGTGTCGGCATCGACGACACGGCCACGGGCTTGACGCACATAGGCGCCCGCGAATACGACCAGACGTCGGGCCGCTTCCTCTCAGCCGACCCGGTCATCGACATAGCGGACCCGCTGCAGATGAACGGGTACGCCTACGCCAACAACAGCCCTGTCAGCCAGTCAGACCCTTCGGGTCTGTGCCCTGTGGACCTGTGCGGAGGCGGCGAGGGCAAGGGCGGCGCCACGAACGGCGAAGTGACCAAGCCGGCCAAGTCGAGCCCCGTCTACCAGCAACTCCCGTACGAGCACACCGTTCCCGGAACCAGCAAGCGCCAGATCTTCCCGGGCGTCTACATCAAGAAGAGCTTCCCGGGCTGGCAACAGGTGCGCAACCGCTTCTACGACTTGTGGCTGGGCACGAGGAGCACCAACTGGTCCACGCCCGAGTACCTCGGCGATCGAACCAATCCCGCCCAGCAGAGGCAGGTGCAGCGCTGGCTGTACATGGCCTGCCGGGGTGGCAAGGACTGCCCTGAGGGCACCGCCGCGAGTTTCATGCAGGTCGTGGCCGGTGGCTTCATCGAGTTCGGCTGGGGCGGGCGGGGCGTACCGGGGACAGGTGTCCGGGGCAGGGCCAAGCCCCCGGGCGGCTGCCAGTGCTTCCTGGCCGGCACCGACGTCCTTATGGCCGACGGCACCACCCAGGACATCGAGGACATCGACGTCGGCGACACCGTCCAGGCCACCGACCCCGAAACGGGCGAGACCGGCCCCCGAACGGTCACCCGGCTCATCCGCACCGAGAGCGACAAGCACTTCAACGAACTGTCCCTAACCACCGAAAACGGCATCGAAAAGCTCACCGCCACCCACGAGCACCCCTTCTGGTCACCGTCCGAGCAGGACTGGATCGAGGCGGGCGACCTCAAGCCGGGGATGACCCTGCTCACGGACGACGGCACCACCGCCGTCGTCACGGGCAACCGACCATTCACGAAGCACGCTCGGACGTACAACCTCACGGTTGACGACCTGCATACGTACTATGTACTCGCTGGGCAGACGCCGGTACTCGTTCACAACAGCAACGGCTGTCCCACCGGGAGGTTGTCGGATCCTCTGCCCAGGGGGATGAACAATAAGATCGCTTCGGCCTACGACGACGTGAGGGCAGGGCGGATTCCTTCGCACGATACGTACGGAGGACGTGAACACCCGTGGTGGGCAGGTTCTAAGGAGTACCGCGTGCCGGGCAGGCCTGAAACTGACAGAATCCTGGAAAAGGAGCTGCCGAACGGCGTCAAGGTATACGGCTGGACGTCCACGCATTACACGAAGATTCAACGCTTCAGTGCACCCCATTTCCCTGACTCGGGGTGGAATTAGTAGCTCTATTGGTTAGCTGGTGCAGCGACTTGATTGCCGCTGCACCAGTTCCGGGTTTGGGGATTAGACGTGGCTGGCGAACTGCCCGTAGTGGGCAAGGTGGATTTTCCGCTGTACGTGGTATCGGATGAAGAGTCCGGGGGGGTGCTTGTTGCCGCTGAAGGAGTAGAGGGGTTTTTCGTCGACCCGGAAGCAGAGTCGCCGGAAGTGGCCTTCCTGAGGGTCCATGAGGTCGAGAAGGGTAGGCGGAGGGTCGAAGATGCAGTGATGGCCGTCATGAATCGTCAACGGGAGAAGATTGGCGAGTACTTCATTGGTCGGGCTGTGCTCGGAGACCTTGGCGTAGGGGAGCCAGGCGGAAATATTCTAAGAGTCGCTTTCCGGTTCTTTGGTAATCGTTGCGAGTATCCCGAAGCTGAGAGAATTTGGCCGCGTTGGGCATCAGGGGTCGCCCTGGAGAAGGGTGAATGGGTTCGGTGGCCGGCGAACTATCAGGGCGCATGGCTGCACGTTGTTCAGAATTCCTGGTTCGCTTCGAACCGTAGGGCTGCTCGCTATGGAGTGGAGGACGTTGTCCACTTGGACGGTGGGCAAATTTCCACGAAGCCGGGGTTCTACTGTGCATTGGGCGAGGCGGTCAATGGCCCGGGCGGGTACTTTGGATCGAATCTTGACGCTCTCGCGGACTGTATTTCTTCGAGTTTCGGCGAGGGGCCCCCGGCGAGGATTATTTGGCGGAACTTTCAGACGTCTCAAGAATCCCTTGATCATGCTTTCCTGGAGTCGATTGTGGGACTAATGCGAGAATTTCGCGTAGATCTCGCCACTTGCTGACTTTGGGGCGCGTGCGTGAGCAAACATGACGCCCCGCCAGATGGCATCTGGCGGGGCGTCTGGCGGGATGACGGCAGTAGTTGACGGCAACGTCAGCGGACGGCGGCTCCGACGAGGGGTGGTTCGTCGCCGTCGTCGGGCTTGCCGGTGATCTCGGCGGGCTTGCGGAGGGCGTGTCCGAGGAGGTCGATGGCGTCGCGTTGGAGGCGGAGCCTGACATGGGCGTAGACGGTGGCGGTGACGCCGATGTGGGCGTGCCCCAGTAGCTCCTTGATCACAACGAGTTCCACTCCTTGTTCCAGGAGGAGGGTCGCGGTCGAGTGGCGGAGGTCGTGGAACCGGATGCGGCGGAGTCTGGCCCGGCGGAGCAGGGTGTTGAAATGCCGGGTGAGGGTGGACCCTTCGACCGGGGCACCGTCGGGGCTGGTGAAGACGTAGCCGCTGTCCTTCCAGCCCGTCCCCGCCGCTTCGCGTTCCTGGAGTTGTCGGGCGCGGTGCTGTTTGAGAGAGCGCAGGCACGGCGTCGGTAGGGCGATGCGCCGTTCGGAGCTCTTGGTCTTGGTCGGGATGGCGGTCAGGCCGCTGGAGTTGGTGCGCTGGAGGGTGCGTCGGATGCTTGCGGTTCCGCCGGCGAGGTCGAGGTCTTCCCAGCGCAGGCCGAGGAGTTCGCCCTTACGGAGCCCGGTGTGCAGAGCGAGTTCGAACAGAGCGTGCAGACGGTGGCCCTGGGCGGCGGTGAGGAGCTGGCGGGCTTCGTCGGCGGTGAGGGGTTCGAAGCGGCGGGGGCGGGGTGTCCCGATGCGGACGTTGCGGGCGACGTTGCGCGGGATTTCCTCCTCGCGTACCGCGTGCTCCAGGGCGGACCTGAGGACGGAGTACACGTAGGCCAGGGTCAGCGGTGAGAGCCGCCTTGCGCAGCATTTTCCGGCGGCGCAGCAGAGGGGCTCATCGCGGTCGGCGTCGAGGCTGCGGGTGCAGCACTGGCAGGTGGTGCGGAGCTGGTTGAGCCAGGTGCGGACGTCCTTGGTGGTGAGCTTGGCGAGCTTCTTCCGTCCGAGGCCGGGGATGAGGTAGAGCCGGGCGACGGCGGTGTAGCGGGTGTGGGTGTTCTCGCGGAGCTGGTGGACGGCGACAGCGTCGAGCCAGTACGTCAGGTACGCGGCCACGCTTCCCTGCGCGGAGGGGATGGGGAGGCCGCGGTTGCTGGCGGCGATCTTCTCCGTGAGCTTGGCCAGGGCCTCCTTCCTGGTGGTGCCGTAGACGCTGATGCGCTTGCGGGTGTTGCCGGGGGGCGAGGACGTATCCGGCGGCCTCCCACCGGCTGTCCTTGCGCTGGTGGACGGTCCCGTCGCCGTTGGCGCGGCTGCGGCGGGAGGCGGGGGTGTCTGGGGGTGTGGTCATCAGGCGGCGGCTTCCTGGTCGAGGCGGGTGCGGATGAAGTCGGTGAGTGCGTGGGTGGGGATGCGGCGGGCGCGGCCGAGGGTGATCGAGGCGAGTTGGCCGGTGCGGAGCAGGTCGTAAACGGCTGAGCGGCCGAGCTGGAGGCGGGCCGTCACCTGGGGGACCGTGAGCAGATCCAGCGCCGGTGCCGCCTCCGCGCAGGGGACGGTGGTCTGGGGCGAGACCATCAGCAGCCCCCTTCGGCTGCGAACTGCCGTTCCAGTTCTCTGCGGTGCCAGACGTGGGCGGCGAGGGGCGCGGCGCCGGGGCTGTAGCCGGTGCCGAGGTAGTTCCACTGGCCGACCACGAGTGTCCGGGTCGTGCTCGGGCAGGCCGGCATGGGCGCGGGCCTGTTCGGTGCGCCAGGCGCGGCGGGCGTCGCGCAGCGCGCCGAGCGTGACGGAGTAGCTGCGGGACTTGGTGGAGAAGTGGCCGCGAAAGCCGAGCATGTGCGCCCACTTCCAGAGCTTGAGGTCGGCGAACTCCGGCAGCTTGCCCAGCTCCCAGCAGGTACGGATCATCTGCCGCACGTGCCGGGCGACGGCGAGGCGGGTCAGCGGCCGGGCCTGTCCGGTGCCGTCACAGGCGGTGCAGGGGAGCGGGGTTCTGTGGGGCAGGAGGGTGGCGCCGCGTCCTTGGCAGGGGCGGCAGAACAGGGCGCGGTCGATGGTGCTGGAGGCGTCGGCGGACTTGGTGGCGTACTTGGCGACGTAGGCGGCCACGGCCTGTTCGGTGAGTTCGGTGTCGGTGCCGAAGGCGGCGATCTCGCGTACGTCGAGCTGTTGGCCCCAGCCGAACCGGCCCCGTCAGTCACAGGAGCCGCACGACAGGTGGCCGCAACCGGCCCGAATCTGGTCGGCTCCTCGCCCTGTGGCTCAGTCGCTCGTCCTCGGCTGGCCCGCCTTGAGGATCTCCGCCACATCGAGAGTCACCTTCGCCCCGATGGAGTCCGGGAGGGTGACGAGCTCGCCGGGGGCGTGTGGGCGATGGTTCTCGTAGCCGCTTCCCACCGGGTCGGTCAGTACGTGGAGGCGTTGGTGCTCGCGGTCCACGATGACGTAGACCGGGACCTTCGCCTCGGCGTAGGCGGCGACCTTCGTCTTCAGGTCGTTCTTCCAGTTCGTGGAGGTGACCTCCAGCACGAGGCGGAAGCAGACCGGTTCGTAGGCGTTGTTCTCGACGTGATGGTCCTCGAAATCGGCGTCCACGACCGCGAGGTCGGGGATGGCGTAGTCCTCCGGCTCCATGGGCAGCCAAAGACCGACGCTCTGAAGGACCTCGGTTTCACCTCCATCCAGGTCGGCTGCCATGAAGGGACGCATGAGCTTGGTCAGCGCGCGAGCATGGGCGCCGTCAGGGGACGGGGTCACGAGGAGATGGCCTCCGATGATCTCGACGCGGTAGCCCGGATGGCGCTCCATGATCTCGTCGGCGATGGTCGTGAGGGTGACCGGCTCTTCGTCGTGGAAGGGCTGCTCGACGGAAGCTGCGGACATCAGGTGCCTCCTGGGAACTGGTGTCGAGAGCATCATCGTAGGCCGGACGACGTCCGTGCAGCCCGTTCCGCTGCGTTCACCCGATGGTGTGGCATATGCCAAAGGGCCCCGTTTCCAGCGGAAACGGGGCCCTCATCAGCAACCTGCGAGGCTCAGAAGCGGCGCGTGATCAGCGCCCGCTTCACCTCCGCGATCGCCTTCGTGACCTCGATGCCACGCGGGCACGCGTCCGTGCAGTTGAAGGTCGTGCGGCAGCGCCACACGCCGTCGCGGTCGTTGAGGATCTCCAGGCGCTGCTCACCGGCCTCGTCGCGCGAGTCGAAGATGAAGCGGTGCGCGTTGACGATCGCGGCCGGCCCGAAGTACTGGCCGTCGTTCCAGAAGACCGGGCACGACGAGGTGCAGGCCGCGCAGAGGATGCACTTCGTCGTGTCGTCGAAGCGCTCGCGGTCCTCCGCCGTCTGGAAACGCTCACGCGTCGGCTCGTTCGTGTCCTTCGTGATGAGGAAGGGCATGACGTCGCGGTACGCCTGGAAGAACGGCTCCATGTCGACCACGAGGTCCTTCAGGACCGTGAGGCCCTTGATGGGCTCCACCGTGATCGGCTTCTCGGGGTTGATGTCCTTGATCAGCGTCTTGCAGGCAAGACGGTTCTTGCCGTTGATCCGCATGGCGTCCGAACCGCAGATGCCGTGCGCGCAGGAGCGGCGGAACGTCAGCGTGCCGTCCAGGTCCCACTTGATCTTGTGGAGACCGTCGAGGACGCGCTCCTTGGGGTCGATCTCCAGCTGGAAGTCTTCCCAGACCGCCTCGGCCGCGACCTCCGGGTTGAAGCGGCGGATGCGGAAGGTGACCGTGATGTAGGGGGAGTCGGCGAAACCGGGCTCGGGCTTGCCGGCCGCGTCTTCCTTGTCCAGAACAGGGGTAGCCATCAGTACTTACGCTCCATCGGCTGGTAGCGGGTCTGGACGACCGGCTTGTAGTCGAGACGGACGGTTTCGGAGCCGTCGGCGCCGACCTCGCGGTACGCCATGGTGTGCCGCATGAAGTTGACGTCGTCGCGGTTCGGGTAGTCCTCGCGGTAGTGACCGCCGCGCGACTCCTTGCGGGCGAGCGCGGAGACCGCCATGACCTCGGCGAGGTCGAGCAGGTTGCCCAGCTCGACGGCCTCCAGCAGGTCCGTGTTGAACCGCTTGCCCTTGTCCTGGATCGAGACGTTCTTGTAGCGCTCGCGCAGCTCCGCGATCTTCTCGACCGCCGTCTTGATCGTCTGCTCGGTGCGGAACACCATGACGTTGGCGTCCATGGTCTCCTGCAGCTCGCGCCGCAGCTCCGACACGCGCTCGGTGCCGGTGGCGTCGCGCAGCCGCTCCACCTGCGCGACCACGAGCTCCGCCGGGTTGTCCGGCAGCTCGACGAACTCCGCCTTCTGCGCGTACTCGGCGGCGGCGATGCCCGCGCGCTTGCCGAAGACGTTGATGTCCAGCAGCGAGTTCGTGCCGAGGCGGTTCGCGCCGTGGACGGAGACGCAGGCGACCTCGCCCGCGGCGTACAGACCGGGAACGACCGTGGTGTTGTCCGCCAGGACCTCACCCTCGACGTTGGTCGGGATGCCGCCCATGGCGTAGTGCGCGGTGGGCTGGATCGGGATCGGGTCCGTGTAGGGCTCGATGCCGAGGTAGGTGCGCGCGAACTCCGTGATGTCCGGGAGCTTCGCGTCCAGCTGCTCCGGCGGGAGGTGCGTGAGGTCGAGGTAGACGTGGTCGCCCTCGGGACCGCAGCCGCGGCCCTCACGGATCTCCGTGTAGATGGAGCGCGAGACGACGTCACGGGACGCGAGGTCCTTCATGACCGGCGCGTACTTCTCCATGAAGCGCTCGCCGTCCTTGTTGCGGAGGATGCCGCCCTCACCGCGGGCGCCCTCCGTCAGCAGGATGCCCATGCGCCAGATGCCGGTCGGGTGGAACTGGAAGAACTCCATGTCCTCCAGCGGCAGCCCGCGGCGGTAGACCGCGGCCTGGCCGTCACCGGTCAGCGTGTGCGCGTTCGACGTCACCTTGAAGAACTTGCCGCAGCCGCCGGACGCGTAGACCACGGACTTCGCCTGGAAGACGTGGATCTCGCCGGTCGCCAGCTCGTACGCCACGACACCGGCCGACTTCTTGACGCCGTCGACCTCCGTGATCAGCTGGTCCAGGACGTAGAACTCGTTGTAGAACTCCACGCCCTCCTTGACGCAGTTCTGGTACAGCGTCTGGAGGATCATGTGGCCGGTGCGGTCGGCCGCGTAGCAGGAGCGGCGGACCGGGGCCTCGCCGTGGTTACGCGAGTGACCGCCGAAGCGGCGCTGGTCGATCGTGCCGTTCGGGGTGCGGTTGAACGGCAGGCCCATCTTCTCCAGGTCGAGGACCGAGTCGATGGCCTCCTTCGCCAGGATCTCGGCGGCGTCCTGGTCGACCAGGTAGTCACCGCCCTTGACCGTGTCGAAGGTGTGCCACTCCCAGTTGTCCTCCTCCACGTTGGCGAGCGCGGCGGCCATGCCGCCCTGCGCGGCGCCCGTGTGGGAGCGGGTCGGGTACAGCTTGGTCAGCACGGCGGTGCGGCTGCGCTTCGTGGACTCGATGGCCGCGCGCATGCCCGCGCCACCGGCGCCGACGATGACGGTGTCGTACTTGTGGATCTTCATGATTCTCGCAACCCCGTGCCTAGCGGATGTTCGGGTCGAAGGTGAAGATCACCAGCGTGCCCAGCAGGATGGTGAACACCGTGGCGGTGTAGAGCAGGCCCTTGAGCCACAGCCGGGTGTTCGCGCGCTCCGCGTAGTCGTTGATGACCGTGCGCAGGCCGTTGGCGCCGTGCAGCATGGCGAGCCACAGCATCAGCAGGTCCCAGACCTGCCAGAACGGGGACGCCCAGCGGCCCGCCACGAAGGCGAAGCCGATCTTGGAGACGCCGCCGTCCAGCACGAGCTGGATCAGCAGGTGGCCGAGGACCAGGACGACCAGCACGACGCCGGACAGGCGCATGAACAGCCAGGCGGCGAGCTCGAAGTTGCCCCGGGTGCTCTTCGGGGTCTTCTTGGTGCGCTGGCGCGGGGCCTCGATGAAGGGCGCCGGGTTGTCGACGGTGTAGACGGCCCCGCCCTCGACGGGGCCGACGCCGGCAGCGGTCTTGTCAGTCGTGGACATGTGCGTCAGCTCCCGAAGAGTTCACGAGCGGCGTGACCGAGGACGGGGTAGATGGCCCCGAGCATCAGCACGACCCACAGGGCGACGACGGTCCAGAGCATCTGCTTCTGGTAGCGGGCGCCCTTGATCCAGAAGTCGACAGCGATGACGCGCAGGCCGTTGAGCGCGTGAAAGAGGATGGCGGCGACGAGGCCGTACTCCAGCAGCGCGACGATCGGCGTCTTGTACGTGGCCACGACCTTGTCGTAGGCCTCCGGGGACACACGGACGAGGGCGGTGTCCAGCACGTGAACGAACAGGAAGAAGAAGATGAGGACGCCGGTGACTCGATGAGCCACCCAGGACCACATTCCTTCCCGGCCGCGGTACAGCGTTCCAGCCGGCACGGAAGTTTCCTCCGGGAGCGGGGATTGGGGCCGCGCCGGCTTGGTGTGTCGGTCGGGCCCGGCCGGGTACGGTCCACCGGCCCCCAGCATCGTAGCGATGCGTTGCGGCCGGGCTGCGCCGGGGTCCGGCTGTGTGATCAAACTGGCATGCGTACGGGCTAGCCGCGGGGGCTTCTGGGGTGGGATTTCCCGTTACCTGCCGGGTGCGGCGCCGTTGTGGCTTGTCGCGCCCGCGCGGCGGCAGCCGCAAGTCGACTACAGCCCCGCGCCCCTGAGGGCGTTGACCAACCGTTGCCTCGCCAGGCGGCGAAGTTCCTCTGCCGCGACCACGCGCTCCTCCTCCGGATCGTTTGTCAATCGTGACCGGATGGCCTCCAGGAGCCGGTCCAGGGTCTCGGACGGGGACACCCCGTCCAGACAGATGACGAACACGTGTCCGAAGCGGGCCTCGTAGGCGGCGTGGGCCGCGCTGAGGGCGGTGTGGGCGGCGGCGTAGGTGTCCGGCGGGAGGGCGGGCAGGGGCTCGGCCGCCAGCGCTTCGGTGAGGTCGGGCCAGCCGAGGTCGTAGGCCGCCTCGTCCGCCGCGGCCAGCAGGGAGTCCAGGTCCGGGTAGGGACGGTGGTCCGCGACACGTCCGGCCCAGCGGTGGCTGCGCAGGCAGGAGAGGAGGGCCTGCTCCAGGTCCTCCTCGGAGGCTGCGTTGAAGTGCTCCACCGGTATGGCAAGCCGGCCGGGGAGATCTGGGAGACGGTGCGCAGGCAGCGTGGGTCCTCGTGGGCGTCACGTGTGTCGGCAGGGCAAGTTGTGAGAGATGTGACCTCACGCTATCGAGTACGACCACGGCGTGTCCGAAGGATGCCTGAATTTCACCCGGGAGGGAGAGTTTCGGAACGCGTGGTGGACGCGCGCCGAGCGGCCCCGGGTCTTAGGTTGGCCGTGTGAGTCAGCACAGGCGCCGGACTTCGGCGAAGCAGGAGAAACAACGGCAGGTGCTGGTCGTGGCCATGGCTGTAGCCCTGGTCGTGGTCGCGGCCGGGGTGAGTCTCGGGCTCTGGGCGGCCTCGGGCGGCGACGGCGGGTCCACCGGCTCGGAGGCCGGATCCTCGCGGGGGGCCACCGCGGCGGCGCCCCCGGACAGAGCGCCGGAAGCGGCCCCCACCCCCAGCCCGACCCGCTCCTACCCCCTGTCCGAGACGCCCCGCACCATCCCCGCCGTGCGGGATCACGAGCCGGCGCGCGGCCCGGGCTGGCAGCCCGAGAAGGGCAACCGGGTGGTCGTGGACGACCCGGCGCTGGCCGACGAGGGACGGCTGGTCGCGGGCGAGCTGGGGATGACGTACGCGGGCGAGAAGGGCGACAAGAAGGCCGGGGACCTGCGGCTGGCGCTGAACGGCGGCAAGGGCGCGAACCCGGAGTCGTACACGATGACCGTGCGCGACGGGCGGGTGGAGATCGACGGGCCCACCGACACGGGGGTCTTCTACGGCACCCGCACGCTCAAGCAGGAGACCCACGACGGCGGCACGGCGCCCGAGGGCGTCGTGAAGGACGCACCGGCCAAGCCGCAGCGCGGGTTCATGCTGGACATCGCCCGCAAGAACTTCACGGCCGGCTGGATCGAGGACCGGATCCGGGAACTGGGCGACCTGAAGTACAACGAACTGGGGCTGCACTTCTCCGACGACCAGGGGTTCCGGATCGAGTCGTCCTCGCATCCCGAGATCGTGTCGCAGCAGCATCTGACCAAGGCGCAGGTGCGGAAGATCATCGCCCTCGCGCAGAGCCGGCACATCACGATCGTGCCCGAGATCGACTCGCCCGGGCACCTCGGCGCGGTCATCGCCGCCCACCCCGACCTGCAGCTGCGCACCGCCCAGGGGTCGGCGGTGCAGGGCGCCATCGACATCTCCAAGGCCGAGAGCGCCGAGATCGTCGACGACCTGCTCAACGAGTACGCGGACCTCTTCCCCGGCAAGCCCTGGCACCTCGGGGCCGACGAGTACCAGGCGCTGGTCCGCTCCGACCCGGAGGCGTCGTTCCCGCAGCTGGCCGCGGCCGCCCAGGAGAAGTACGGCTCCGGCGCGACGGTCGCCGACCTGACGACCGGCTGGCTGAACGACCGGGCCGACACCGTCCGGGGGCACCAGCGCGTCCCGCGCGCCTGGAACGACGGCTTCTTCCGTGGCACCTCCGTGCAGGCCGCCAAGGACATCCAGGTCGCCTACTGGACCGGCAAGGAGATCGGCGCCCGGGCGCCCCTGGAGTACCTCCAGGCGGGCCGCAAGGTGATCAACTACAACGACGAGTTCCTGTACTACGTGCTCGGCGAGCCGCAGACCTTCGTCTACCCGACGGGGCAGCGGATCTACGAGCAGTGGACGCCGCGGGTGCTGCGCGGCACCGCGGCCGTGCCGGCGCGCTACGACGACCAGATCCTCGGCGGGACCTTCGCCGTCTGGTGCGACCTGGCGAACTCCCAGACGCAGGCCCAGGTCGCGGCCGGGATCCGGATGCCGCTGCGGGCGACCGTCCAGAAGCTGTGGGACCCGGGCGAGCCCGAGCTGACCTGGACGCAGTTCCGGGCGCTGGCGGACAGGCTCGGCTGACCGACACGAATCGGCGCATACGGCTGCGAACCCCCGTACGGCTGTGGTGGTCTTCTGGCGAGGAGCATCGAATATGCCGGGGGGAACCGGGACATGGGCTACTGGGGATACTTCGTCGTGGGCCGGGGGGAACGGCCGCTGCCGGAGCTGGAGGCGCTGGCGGGGGTCGGGGAGTGCCTGACGCGGCGCGCCTCGGCACCGGGCGGGTGGCAGGTGTGGGAGTACCCGAGCGGCGACGGCGACATCGGGAGCATGAACGCCCTCGCCCGGGAGACCGGGGCGCCCGCGCTCTTCGGGTACGTCATGAACAGCGAGTGCGTGGTGCTGGAGGCCGCGGCCCCGGAGAGCGGGGCGTGGACGACCTGCCTCGCGCGCTCGGCCATGGCCGGGTACGTGGGGGCGGGCCGGGAGGGCCTCACGCTGGAGGACTACTTCCTGGAACCCGGCGACGCCGCCGAGCGTGCCGTGCGCTGGGCCGCCGAGGCCGGGTTCGATGTGAACACCGACGCCCTCCTGGCCGTACTGACGTCGGACCCGTGCCCACTGGCCGAAAACCTCCTGTTCCGCTTCCTCGACCGACTGGGTGTGGTGCCCCTGTGACACTCCGGGGCCGTTGCGCGCAGTAAGGGGAAGTGCGGGTTCCGTAAGGGGTGAAGGCCGGCAGCGGCCTGATCGGGCCCCGGAGAAGGCCCGCGGAGGGAGGCGTGGATGAGCCTGGTGGAGTTGATCGCACAGGCCGACGAGCGCGGGCTGGCCGCGAGCGGGCTGGCTTGTTTGGATCGGTGCGTGCCCCTGCTGGGCGGCGACGACGAGATCCTGCGGCCCGTGTGGGCGAGCCTCAGCGACGGCGCTGGCGCCGGCGAGTGGGGCGAGCGGCTGGAGCAGGCGCGCGGCAAGCTGGACGCGGCCGGCGCCGGGGACGAGGCGGCCGCGCTCGCCCACCGGATGCTCGATGCCGCTCCCGCCGAGCCGTCCGCCGCGGAAGTCCGGGTGTGGGCCGACGCCTGCTCCGTCGCCTCCCTGCAGATCCACCGGCTCCTGGACACCGCCCAGGACGAGGCCTCGTCCGTCGGCTCCCGCCGTGAGGGCCGCACGGACGGCATGTCGCCCCTTGTCGCCGCCGAACTGCGCCGCCAGATCATCGTCCTGGAAGTCCTCGCCGGACACGGTCCCGCCGGGCTGCGCCGGGCGCTGGAGGTGTCGGTCGAGGGGCGCCGGGTGCTGCGCGCTGTGGTGTCCCGCCGGAGTCGGCAACAGGGTTGAGGGGGAGCGAGCCCCGAAGGCTCCTTAAACCCGCTTCCTGGAAGAGTCCTGTGACTGTCCCTTGGGTGAGGTGGGGCGGTCCTGCGCCGCTTCGGGGAAGTCGCCGAATCCGGGTGACGAAACGCTTCGCCGCAGCGCTTTCCGGGATGTGACGACTCAAGCGGAGACCAGGCCATCGGCGGCTGCGAAGCCGCTGCGATGGGCGGCGGACACAGTGGCGACGATGCGCGAGGGAGCACGGCTGCGCCTCGACTACTCGGCGCGGAGCCTGTGGAGCATCGACCGGATGATCGAGGGGATACGGCGGGAGGGCGCGCCCGACGCCGCCGTCCAGGAGGTGTTGCGGGGCTTCGGCGCCTACGCCGGCGAGGTGATGGCGCGTCAGTCCGGCGCCGAGTGGTGGGCGACCGGCGGCGACCACTGGATCCGCACCCCCGACGGGCGCCTGTGGGACCCCATCGAGGAGGCGCGCCGCTGCTACGCCGGCCACGGATCGCTGCGGCTGCTGTGCCGGGACGCGGTGGGCGCCGAGCCCCGGCGGTAGCGTCAGCGCCCGAGCACGCCCTCGGCGACGGCCTCGTTCTCGCTCTCGTCCTCGTCCAGGAGCCCGGGCGGCTCCGCGGCGGGCTCGGCCGACGTGCCGGCGTTCGCGGCCAGGGTGCGGATCTCGGGCAGGTCGTCGTAGAGGTGCTGCCCGGGACACTCGGTCGGGTAGCCGTCGCGGTGGCCGGAGATGCGGTGGAACGTCACCTTCTGGCCCAGCTTGTACTTGCCGTTGTCGGCGCCGGAGGTCAGCACGGTCGTCCCGGTCGGGTCGATGCCGTAGAGACCGAGCTTCCACGCCGCGACCTTCGCGACCGACGCGCGCACCGCGGCGTTCGTGGCCGCCGTGGAGTAGTCGCCGAGCACCGAGACGCTGCTGGTGGCGGTGTTGAACCCGTAGGTGTGCGCGCCGAGGACGGGCTTGTCGACGCCGCCCGCGCGGCCCTCGAAGACCGTGCCGCACTTGTCGACGAGGAAGTGGTAGCCGATGTCGTTCCAGCCGTTGCTCTGCACGTGGTAGAGGAACACGCCGCGCACGATCGACGCCGACTCGGAGCAGCTGTAGTCGTTGGTGCCCGCCGTGTGGTGGACGAACATCGCCTTGGTGTCGCCGGTGTACGTGGGCGGGTCCTTCACCAGGGACTCGTCCGCGCCCCAGGCGGAGCGCGAGGTCATGGCGGGACGCTCGGCAGCCTGCGGGCCGGCGGCCGGCGGGACGACGTCCGGGTCGACGGCCGCGTTGTGCACGGCGTCCGACCCGGCCTCGGGGTCGACCAGTTCGACGCGCAGTCCTTCCGGCAGGCGCGAGCCCGCGACCCGCACCTGGATGCCGTCCGAGGGCCCGGTCCACAGCGGCTGGGTGCCGCCGCGCACGCCGGCCCGGTCGCGGTCGGGGCCGGACTCGGGCGTACGGCTGTCGGCCTCCAGGGGGCGCCACGCGCTCCACGCGCCGCTCTCCCGGGAGCGGGTGCGCACCTGGACGGTGCCGTCCAGGGCCTCGTCCGGGTCGTCCCAGGTGACGCCGATCAGGCTGAACGGCTCGGTGGTGCGCGGGGCGAGGGACCGGTCGTGGGGGTCTCCGTCCGGCACCCGGACGGTGTGCACAGGGTCCGAGGAGGTGGCCCGGGCGGTGCGCACAGCGTCCGGGGAAGTGGCCCGGGCGGGCTGGGTCAGTCCGAGTGTGCCGAGGGCCAGGGCGGTGGCGACGGCGATGCGCAGGAGGCGGGGTGTCATACGGCGCTCACCTTTCGTGGGCGGTGGCATCGCGAGCAGAGGTCCCCGGTACGTCACTTGGCCGAAACCTCCGCGGGGCCGGGCTCCCGAGGACGGCGGGCCGGGTTGACCCGAACGGTCGCGGACGCCCGGCGCCTGACGCACTGTGACACTTCCGCGCGGACCGGCGCTGATGACCGTGGGAGGGCGCGCACTCGGCACGGACGAGGACGGTACTTGGGTCAGGGAACGGAACCCCGGCGCGGGCAGTCGTACGACGGGGAACTGGGCGCGGCCGTCGCGCGGGCCCAGCAGGGTGACGAGGCGGCCTTCGCGGTCGCCTACCGCTTCGTGCAGCCCGGGCTGCTCGGCTATCTGCGCGGTCTGGTCGGGGACGACGCGGAGGACGTGGCGTCCGATGCCTGGCTGGAGATCGCCCGGGACCTCGGGCGGTTCCGGGGCGACGGGGCCGGCTTCCGCGGCTGGACGGCGACCATCGCCCGGCACCGGGCGCTGGACCACCTGCGCCGGCAGCGGGTACGGCCCCGGTCGTCCGCGCTGGAGCAGGACGTCCTGGAACTGCCGGGGCCGCAGAGCACGTACGACCAGGCGCTGGAGGCCATCTCCACCGAGCGCGCCCTGGAGCTGGTCCGGGGCCTGCCGCGCGACCAGGCCGAGGCCGTGCTGCTGCGTGTCGTGGTCGGCCTCGACGGCCCGGCCGCGGCGCGGGTTCTGGGCAAGCGGCCGGGCGCGGTGCGCACGGCCGCCTACCGGGGCCTGAAACGCCTCGCCGGGCAGCTGGGCGCGGAGAGTGTGACGGATGAGGCTCCCCGGACGCTGGGTGAGTCGACGTAGCGGAACCGGTGGTTTCGCGTGCGGCCCGGTCGGGTCGCGCGGAGTCGGCGCCCTGAACAGGGCGGACCGGCGGGACGTACTGGGGCCCGGCGGGGCAGACGGATCGATCGGACGAGCAGGGACGGAAACGGACATGGGTGAACGGCAGAGCGACGGCGGGCTGTCCGGCCGTGGTTCCCGGCACGCCCTCCTCGACGCCGACGTCGAGGCGCTGATCGTCGCCTCCCTCATCCGGGACGGTGTCGACGCCGAGGCCGAACAGCGGGCCGTGGCCGCCTTCCGGGCCGCCCGGGACGCCGGGGCCCCGCGCACCCGCACCCGCCGCCGGGACGACTGGCGCGCCCGGGAACGGCGGTACCTGGGCCGGTCCCTGAAGACGACGCTCTCCGTGCTGCTCGCCAGTCTCACGCTGGGCGGTGTCGCCGTGGCGGCGATCGGCGTGGCGGGAACGCCGCAGGACGGCACGGACAACGCCCCCGAGCGGGGGCCCGCCCCGAGCAACGCCCCGCGCTACCCGTCGGAGCAGCCGTCCCGCGACGGCCACAGCCCCGCCCCCGGCACCGGCCCCTCCCCGGACCTGCCGTCCCCGGACCGGCCGTCTCCCGCCCAGGACACCGAGGCCCACTGCCGCGCCTACGAGCGGGTCGGCCGGCGCGGCAAGGCCATGGAGGCGACGTCCTGGCAGCGGCTGGTGGCCGCCGCGGGCGGTGAGAGGTACATCACGGCGTACTGCGCCGAACAGCTGGACGAGCCGGAGCGCGGCAGCGGTGAATCCGGGAACGGCCGTTCCGCCAAGGACGACGGCACACCCGCCGCGCGCGGCGGCACGGGCAACGCGTCGGAGAACGGCTCGGACAAGGGCTCGAACAGCGGCTCGGACAAGAACCGCGGCGAGAGCAAGCGCTCCCAGCCCAACGGCCGTCACCAGTAGGGGATTCCGCGCGCACCGGCCGTCACGGCCGGCCGATCGCGCGAGCCCGCCGGGCCCGCCTTGGCAACGGCCGAGGCCGCCACCCCCCACAGGAGAGGCCCCGGCCGTCGCGCGGCACGGGCCGCGCGGCGGCCCGTACTTCCTACAGCGCCCAGGGTGCGTTTTCTGTCACACCCCGCCGCGTCACGGCTTAGTTGCATCTCGGGCGGACATGGACGGGGCATGGTTTCAGGTCGTAACGTGCCATTCGCGCCAAGAGCGAAGGCGGCGAGACCACCGCAACCACCTGCGGGCTTGTGACCGCAACCACCAATTGAGCAACCACGACGGCGAGAACCCGGTCCGCGAGAGCGGCGCCGGTCGAGGCGCAGAAGGGCGCGCGGTGCTGGGGGACGACGCGGAGCTGACCGCCGCGGTGCGCGCGGCACAGGACGGAGACGAAAACGCGTTCCGGACTGTCTACCGCACGGTGCATCCGCGGCTGCTCGGGTACGTACGGACGCTGGTCGGCGACCCCGACGCCGAGGACGTGACGTCCGAGGCGTGGCTTCAGATAGCCCGCGATCTGGAGCGGTTCACCGGAGACGCGGACCGGTTCCGCGGCTGGGCCGCCCGGATCGCCCGCAACCGCGCGCTGGACCACATACGCATGCGCGGGCGCCGGCCCGCGATCGGCGGTGACGAGACCGAGCTGACCGGTCGTGCCGCAGAGTCGGACACCGCCGGCGAGGCCATCGAGGCGCTCGCCACCGACGGCGCGTTCTCCCTGATCTCCCGGCTGCCGCAGGACCAGGCCGAAGCGGTCGTGCTGCGCGTGGTGGTGGGGCTCGACGCGAAGACCGCCGCCGAGACGCTCGGCAAGCGCCCGGGCGCGGTCCGTACGGCGGCGCACCGGGGTCTGAAGCGGCTCGCCGAACTGCTCGGCGACGACCCGCAGGCCGATCCGGAATCGGCCGGAGTGCTCGACGCCCTGCCGCCCCAGCGAGAACCGCGTGGCGGTGCCGTGACGTCCGCAGGTGTGACGCATAGCGTTGCGCGGACGCAGAAGGATGTGTGATGGCCGACGAGCAGTACAGGTGGCTGGACCGCGAAACGGCGGAGCGTTTGCTGAGCGGAGAGCCACCCGGAGCTGTCGAACGCGCCGGCCGGGACCAGGCCGAACACCTCGCCAAAACCCTCGGCGCACTGTCCGCCACACCCCCGCTGACCAGCGATGAACTTCCCGGCGAGGCCGCCGCGATGGCCGCTTTCCGCAAGGCCCGCGCGGAACGCGCCGACGCGGCCGCGGCCTTGGCGTCCACCGGCGGCAGCGACGCGGCCGGCGTCCCCGACGCCGGGCTGGTCCGGATCGGAACCCCCGGCGACAGCGGCACCGGCACCGCCCGGCCGCCCCGCTGGGCCCGTCCCGCGCGCCTCGCCCTGGCCGCCGTGCTGGCGGTCGGCATGGTGGGCGGGGCGGCTCTCGCGGCCGGAACCGGAGCCCTGAGGTCACCGTTCGGCGGTGACGAGCCCGACCCCGGCGCCTCCGTCTCGGCCTCCGTCACCCACCCCGAACGGCCGCTGGTGTCGCCGTCGCCGAGCGACGCCGCGCAGGGCGGCTCCACCCCCGACGACGCCCAGGGCGGCTCGTCGAAGGGCGGGGCGGGCGGCCAGGGCGGGGACGGGAAGCGCGACGACGCGGCCCCGAAGCCGGACGGCCGCAAGGACGGCTCCGGCGTTCACCGCGGGGAGATCACCGCAGCCTGTCGCGACCTGCGCGACGGCAAGCGGCTGGATCCCGACCACAGGCGTGCCCTGCGGCACGCGGCGAACGGCCAGCGGGTCTGGAAGTACTGCAAGGGCGTCCTGTCCTCGGCCGCCCCCCGCTCCGGTGGGCGCGGGAGCGACGACCACGCGGACAAGGGCCGGCACCAGGGCAAGGGCTCCGGCCGGGACGGCGACCAGGACCGCAAGCAGGACGCCGACCAGGACCGGAAGCAGGACAAGGCAGAGCGGAAGGCCGACCGCAAGGCCGAGAAGCGCGCCGAGAAGAAGGACGACGACGATGACGGCGCGGACCGCGGCGGCGTCCGGACCTCTCTCGCACCGCTGCGACCTGCGGTTTCGCACTCCTTGAAAACTTTCTGGCCGACGGTGTGACGTTTTCGGCCGCCCCGGCGCAGTAATGAGTGAGCCGACTGGTCATCGGCCGTCGCACAGAGCCGGGGTTCCCCCCGTACCTACGGCTCGTGCACCTGAGCGCGGGCGGGACACGTTCCCCCGGTCCCGCCCGCGCCCCTTACCCCCTCTCCCGCCGTCACCAGGACACGACGACCCTGTCGCCGTTGCGGACCTGCGCGAACAGCTTCGCGATCGCCGGCTCGTCCCGTACGTTGACGCAGCCGTGCGAGCCGCCCGCGTAGCCCCGGGCGGCGAAGTCCGCCGAGAAGTGCACGGCCTGGCCGCCGCTGAAGAACATCGCGTAGGGCATGGGCGAGTCGTAGAGCGTCGAGACGTGGTCGCGGGACTTCCAGTAGACGGAGAAGACGCCCTCGCGGGTCGGGGTGCCCCGCGAGCCGAAGCGGACCGCCATCGTCGACACCGTCCGCCCGTCGATCATCCAGCGCAGCGTCCTGCTGGTCTTGTCGATGCACAGCACCCGGCCGGTCCGGCAGCGCGCGTCCGGCGGGTCGGCCTGCTGGCCGCCCATCAGGTAGAGGTCCCACCGGCCCGGCTCGCGCGTCATGCGCACCAGTCGCTGCCAGGTGACGGCGTCGGTCTTCCCGGTGCGCGGCAGCCCGCGCTTGCCCTGGAAGCCGCTGACCGCCCGCTCCGTCTGTTCGCCGTACGTCCCGGTCGGCCCCTCGAACAGCCAGGCGACCTGCCGAAGCCGGGCCTGGAGCTCCCGGACGTCCCGGCCGGTGTCACCGCGGGACCACAGCACGCGGGGCGGGGCGGGAGCGGCGGGCTTGTCGTCGTCCGGCGCGGGCGCGGCGCTCGGCGCGTCGCCGCCCCCGGCGGGCGTGCGGTCCGGGGCCGGGGTGTCGTCGGGCAGCTCGATGTGCACCGGCGAGCGGCTCTTCCCCTCGCCGTCGGGGGTCTGCACCGTGCAGCCGGTCAACGCGGCCAGCACGGCGAGCCCCGCTACGAACGCTCTTCCCATGCCCGTGGTACGCACACGGCCCCCCGCTCGTCTCACCGGTGTGCCCGGATGTCACCTGAGATGTTCCCCGGACGTGACCGTTCGCGAACCAGGAGGCATGGTGGTGAGCGAGGTCACTGCTCTGCGGGAGGCACACCACCATGGCGCGTGAGTCGGAGTCCGGACTGCCCATCGAGCCGGTCTACGGGCCGGAGGCGCTTGAGGGCTGGGATCCGGCGGAGAAGCTGGGGGAGCCGGGGGCGTATCCGTACACCCGTGGCGTGTACCCGTCGATGTACACGGGCCGCCCCTGGACGATGCGCCAGTACGCGGGGTTCGGCACGGCGACGGAGTCCAACGCCCGCTACCGGGAGCTCATCGCGCATGGCACGACGGGCCTGTCGGTCGCCTTCGACCTGCCCACCCAGATGGGCCACGACTCGGATGCGGCGATCGCGCACGGCGAGGTCGGCAAGGTGGGCGTGGCGATCGACTCGGTCGACGACATGCGGGTGCTGTTCGACGGGATCCCGCTGGAGAAGGTGTCGACGTCGATGACGATCAACGCCCCGGCCGCACTGTTGCTGCTGCTGTACCAGCTGGTCGCCGAGGAGCAGGGCGTCGCCGCGGACCGGCTGACCGGCACGATCCAGAACGACGTGCTGAAGGAGTACATCGCCCGGGGCACCTACATCTTCCCGCCCAAGCCGTCGCTGCGGCTGATCGCGGACATCTTCCAGTACTGCCGGGCGCAGATGCCGAGGTGGAACACCATCTCCATCTCCGGCTACCACATGGCCGAGGCGGGGGCCTCGCCCGCGCAGGAGATCGCCTTCACCCTGGCCGACGGCATCGAGTACGTGCGTACCGCCGTCGCCGCGGGCATGGACGTGGACGACTTCGCGCCCCGTCTGTCGTTCTTCTTCGTGGCCCGCACGACCCTGCTCGAAGAGGTCGCCAAGTTCCGTGCCGCGCGGCGGATCTGGGCGCGGGTGATGCGCGAGGAGTTCGGCGCGCGCGACCCCAAGTCGCTGATGCTGCGCTTCCACACCCAGACGGCCGGGGTGCAGCTGACCGCCCAGCAGCCGGAGGTGAACCTGGTCCGGGTCGCCGTGCAGGGCCTGGCCGCGGTGCTGGGCGGCACGCAGTCCCTGCACACCAACTCCTTCGACGAGGCCATCGCCCTGCCGACGGACAAGTCCGCCCGCCTGGCGCTGCGCACCCAGCAGGTCCTGGCCTACGAGACGGACGTGACCGCCACCGTCGACCCGTTCGCCGGCTCGTACGTCATCGAGAAGCTGACCGATGACGTCGAAGCGGCGGCGGTGGAGCTGATGGACCGGGTCGAGGAACTGGGCGGTGCCGTCGAGGCCATCGAGCGCGGTTTCCAGAAGGGCGAGATCGAACGCAACGCCTACCGCATCGCCCAGGAGACCGACTCCGGCGAACGCGTCGTCGTCGGCGTCAACCGCTTCCGGCTCGACGCGGAAGAACCCTACGAGCCGCTGCGCGTCGACCCCGCCATCGAGGCCCGCCAGGCCGAACGCCTGGCCGCACTGCGCGCCGAGCGCGACCAGCCGGCCGTCGACGCGGCCCTGGCGGCACTGAAGAAGGCCGCCCAGGGCGAGGACAACGTCCTTTACCCCATGAAGGAAGCGCTCAGGGCAAGGGCCACCGTCGGCGAGGTCTGCAACGCACTGCGCGAGGTGTGGGGTGCGTACATCCCGTCCGACGCCTTCTGAGCCCCGGCGGGGCGGGGGTGTCGGACCCACGTGCGACACTCGTTGGCATGTTCGGCATCATCGATCTGCCCACCTACCTGGCGGGCCTCGTCCTGATCATTCTGCTGCCCGGCCCCAACTCGCTGTACGTGCTGTCCGTGGCCGCCCGCCGCGGCGTGCGCGCCGGGTACACCGCCTCGGCCGGAGTCTGGTGCGGGGACGCGGTGTTGATGACGCTGTCCGCGGCCGGGGTCGCCTCGCTGCTGCAGGCGAACGCCGTGCTGTTCGCCATCGTCAAGTACGCGGGGGCCGGATATCTGACCTGGCTGGCCCTCGGCATGCTGCGGGCCGCGTGGGGCATGTGGCGGACGCGCGGGGAGCGGACCGCCGAGGGTGAGGCGCCCGCGCCCGCCGAGGAGCGGCCCTTCCGCCGTGCCTTCGTCGTCAGCCTGTTCAACCCCAAGGCGATCCTCTTCTTCGTCGCCTTCTTCGTACAGTTCGTGGATCCGCAGTACGCCTACCCGGCCCTGTCCTTCGTCGTCCTCGGCGCCCTCGCCCAGTTCGCCAGCGTGCTCTACCTCAGCGCGCTGATCTTCGGCGGCACCAGGCTGGCCGCGGCCTTCCGCCGCCGCCGGCGCCTGTCGGCCGGGGCGACCTCGGCGGCGGGCGCGCTGTTCCTGGGGTTCGCGGTGAAGCTGTCGCTGGCGAGTTCCTAACGCGGGCGCACTAGGTCGCGGACACGGCCTGGCCCCGGCCGAAGCGGGCCAGGTACTCCGGGAGACCGGCCGCCGTGTCCCCGGCCCAGCCGACGTAGCCGTCGGGGCGGACGAGGTAGAGACCGGGCCCGTACGCGCCGGGTGCGGGACCCTGTACGACCGGGATCCGCACGCCGGGGTCCGGTGCCTGCGCCCCTCCCAGGACCAGCAGCGTCCAGTGCGGGCCGCGGAACGCGTCGAAGAGCCGGACGCCGGCCACCGTCCCGTCGGGTGCGCGGTCGCCCGCCCGCGGCGCGCCCGGGTCGGTCCGGGTCTCGCGGGTGAGCGGTGACTCCCGGTAGCCGAGACCGAGTTGGCGGGTCGCCTCGCCGCGCCGGGTCTCGCCGCGGTGCACCCGGGTGGACAGGCCGAGCACTTCGGCCGCGACGGGCCGCCGCTCCTCCTCGTAGGAGTCGAGCAGCGCCGCGTCCGCGCCGTCGCGCAGCACCGCGCCCAGCTTCCAGCCCAGGTTGTAGGCGTCCTGGACGCTGGTGTTGAGGCCCTGGCCGCCGGCGGGGGAGTGCACGTGCGCCGCGTCGCCGGCGAGGAAGACCCGCCCGGAGCGGAAGCGGTCCGCCAGGGCCGCCCGGGGCCGGAAGTCCGAGGCCCAGCGCAGCTCCGTCACGGACTCCGGCGCGAGGTGCGAGCGGGCGGCGACGACCTTCCGGATGCCCTCCAGGGAGAGGTCGGGCGCCGTCCCCTCCGGGAACTGCGCCACCAGCTGGAAGTCCTCGGTGCCGGCCAGCGGACAGATCGCGAGGAAGCCGTCTCCCGCACCGGGCGGGAAGACGTGCCAGTTGTCCCGGTCCAGGCCGCTGATCCGGACGTCCGCCACCAGCGTCGGGTGCGGGTCGACGGTCTCGCCCGCCATGCCGATGCCGAGCAGCCCGCGCACGGTCGAGCGACCGCCGTCCGCCGCCACGGCGTACCGGGCGGTGACGGCCTCACCCGAGGCGAACTCCGCGCGTACCCCGGCCTCGTCCTGCGTCAGAGCGACGACCTCCCGGCCGAAGGCCACCTCGCCGCCCAGCTCCTCCAGCCGCGCCCGCAGGACCTGCTGTGTGCGCCACTGCGGCACCATCCACGGCTCGTTGTAGGGCGCGTCCTCGCTCGGCTCGACGGCGTCGAACATCCGGTGCTCGCCCGCCCGCCTGCCGTCCTGCCAGATCATCCCCACCGGGTAGGTGCCGCCCGCGGCCCGGATCGCGTCCAGCACGCCCAGGTCGTCGAAGACCTCCATCGTGCGCGGCTGGATGCCCTTGCCGCGCGAGCCGGGGAACAGGGTCCCGGCCCGCTCCACGACCAGCGCGGCCACGCCCCGCCGGGCGAGGTCGATCCCGAGTGCCAGGCCCGTCGGGCCCGCGCCCACCACCAGTACGTCCGTGTCCCTGATCGTCTTCATCGGCCGCCCTCTCCTTAACGCTGTTAAGTAGCTCCGCTTCCCGAGGGTTGCCTTAACGGTGTTAAGTTGTCAAGCGTGAGTACGGAACGACGCGAGCCCCTGGACCGCCGCCGGGTCGCGGACACCGCGCTGCGGCTGCTGAACGAGGTGGGCCTGGACGGCCTGACCCTGCGCGCCATCGCCCGGGAACTGGACGTGAAGGCGCCCGCCCTCTACTGGCACTTCAAGGACAAGCAGGCGCTGCTCGACGAGATGGCGACGGAGATGTACCGCCGGATGGTCGCCGGGACCGCGCTCGACCCCGCCGACACCTGGCAGGACCGGCTGCTCAGGGCCAACCGGGGGCTGCGCGCCGCCCTGCTCGGCTACCGGGACGGCGCGAAGGTCTTCAGCGGCTCACGCTTCACCGGCATCGAGCACGCCGGGCCGATGGAGGACAACCTGCGCCTGTTCACGGCCGCCGGGTTCACCCTCGCCCAGGCGGCCCGCGCGCTCACCACGGCCTACCTGTACACCCTGGGCTTCGTCACCGAGGAGCAGGGCGTCCAGCCACTGCCGGGTGAGCGCCGCGAGGGCTACGACCTGGACGAACGCGCCCGCCTGATGGCCGACTTCCCCTTGTCGGCCCAGGCGGGCGCGGAGATCTTCGAGGACTACGACCGGCACTTCGAGGAGGGACTCGCCCTCGTGATCGAGGGGATCGGGGCGCGCTACCGGGTCTCATGACGCGGTCCGGCGCGTCAGGACCGTTTCGCGCGGGCCCGCCGTACGGCCCGGGTGACCACGGGCGGCAGCAGGTCCTTGGCGAGCCGGCGGGCCCGGGTCGGGGCGGGGCGGGCCGGGCGTGCCGCCCGCGTCTCGGTGACCGTGGGGGCGGGCGCCGGTACGGGCGCCGGTTCCACGTAGTGCCGTGAGGGCGGGAAGGACGGCGGCTTCATGCCGCGGGAGCGGGTCCGGATCAGCCGGTGCCCGGCCGCCTCCTGCACGCTCAGCCCGACGTCCGAGCGCTGCCGCAGCATCTCCAGCAATTCCTCCTGGAGCGGCCCGGGGTCGCCCCAGGAGGCGTACATCTTCTGCGTGCTGAGACAGATCGGGCGCAGACCGCGGTTGAGGACGGCCTCCCAGGCGGCGACCGAGACACCCGGGGTGTGCTCGGAGCGGAAGTCGTCGAGGACCACGACTCCCTCGGGAAGCAGGATGTCGTGGGCCGCGCCGATGTCGCCGTACACGTGCTCGTACAGGTGTGAGGCGTCGATGTGGATGAAGCGGCAGGTGTCCGGGGCCACCTTCTCGTCCACCAGGGAACTGGGGCCGGTGATCACCGTCGGCAGGGTGTCGTGGAAGGACAGGTAGTTCCGCTCGAAGGCCTGCTGGGTGAGCGAGGCGTACGACTTCGAGGACTCCGCCTTGTTGGCCTCGTCCGGGGCGTCGCCCTCGAAGAGGTCGCAGACGGTGAACAGTTCGCCGTCCTGGAGGTGGTGGCCGAGGAGAATCGCGCTCTTGCCCATGTAGACGCCGAGTTCCAGCAGGTCACCCTTTGTGCCGGCCTTCTTCTGCTGTTCGAGGAACCAGGTGAACAGCATCTGGTCCAGCGGCGGGAACCAGCCCGGGACGTCGGCGAGTTCGCCGGGGTGCTTGTCGGTTGCCTGTGCGTTGGTCATGAGACGAGCCTTCTCTCTGAGCCTTGCCCGAACCGACGGCCGGTTGAACGTCCCGTGAACAGGGTCAGCGGGTCTTCGCCAGCGCCGTCCGCAGCCGGGGCGTCAGCGACTTCTCCACATATTTGTTCAGCAACCACGCCAGCAGCAGCATTGACGCCACCGTGAGCGCGAACGTCACCCCGGAGGGCAGCCCCAGACCGCGGTGCAGGGCGTGGATCACCACCCAGCCGAGATGCTCGTGGACCAGGTAGAAGGGGTACGTCAGCGCGCCCGCGACCGTCAGCCACCGCCAGTTCACCCGGCCCAGCAGGCCCAGCGCGATCGCGGCGACCGCCACGAAGCCGAACGTGACGACGGCGATGATCCCGAACGACGAGCGGTAGGAGAATGCCTCCGGGTCGGGGGCGTGCCACAGCGACTGCACCGCGTAGTGCTGGCCGATCAGCCAGCTGACGGCCACGATGCCCCACCCGTGGACGTCCCGCCGGTCGCGGTGCACGAGGTAGAGGCCGACACCGCCGATGAAGAAGGGCGCGTACTCGGGCATCAGTACGATGTCGAGCAGCGGCATGTTCGCGTTCTCGGCGATCACCGCCGCCAGCATCCAGCCCGCGCAGAACATGATCACCCGGCGGCGGTTCGCCCCGGGCAGCACGACGCACAGGGCGAACAGGGCGTAGAAGCGGACCTCCGCCCACAGGGTCCAGCACACCCCGAGCACCCGGTCGACGCCCAGGGGCATCTGGAGCATCGTCAGGTTCACCAGGGCGTCGCTCGGCGACACGGCCTGGTAGGCGACCACCGGCAGCGCGAACACGGCGGTCACCAGCAGGACGGCCGCCCAGTAGGCGGGCAGCAGCCGGGAGGCGCGGGAGGCGAAGAACGACTTCAGGGGCCGGCCCCAGCCGCTCATGCAGATCACGAAGCCGCTGATCACGAAGAACACCTGGACGCCGAGGCAGCCGTAGGCGAACAGCGAGTGCAGGGTGGGGAACTGGTCCCGCGGCGAGCTGCCCCACGCCTGGCCGACCTCACCGTCGCGTCCGCCGTAGTGGTAGAGCGCCACCATCAGCGCGGCCACCAGCCGCAGTCCGTCGAGGGCGCGCAGCCGCCCGCCGGAGTTCTTTCCGCGCCGTGGGACGGTCGTGGCGGCCCCCGGTGGTTCGACCGGCACGGCGGTGCCGGGCCGGGGCTGTCGGGTGCTGACGACCGTCTCGGTCACGCTGGAAACCTCTGTGTGGCTCGTATGTCCTTTGCCTGAGCCGCCTGTGGGCGGGCGCCTGTCACCCTAGGACGAGAGTTGACGCAATTACGTTCGATGGCGACAGGCTTCGCCTGCCGGTCCCCATGGGTTCATCTGGATGTCGCCGGGGGCGGCCGGGTGGGACCGGCTCAGCGGCGGACCGCCTTGCGCAGGGCCCGGGCTCGCCTGACCACCCGGCGTGCCGTGGAATTGCGCGGCAGGAACGCCAGCCGCTGCGGAATGCCCCCGGGCAGTCCGAGCGCGGTGAGGCGGCGCTTCTTGAAGTAACGCCGGGTCCGCGGACCGAGGTGCCGGGCCAGGAACCGCTCGGCCTGCGGGCGCAGCTCCGGGTAGATCTGCGGCTGCATGGTGAACCCGAGGGCCGTGAGGAGGCCGGACAGCCGCTCGGCCGGCAGGACCTCGCCGTCCTCTCCGCTCTCCAGGCCGGGCAGCAGCGCGTCCGCCAGCGTGGTCGGCACCCGGTTGCTGTTCTGATACGGCGTCAACCGCTCCAGCAGCAGCTCCGTGCCGATGCGGGCGACCGGCAGGTCGTAGAACGCGGACGCGGTGAACAGCGCGGTCGAGAAGCAGCCGACGACCAGCGCGGGCCGGGCGCGGTCGAACAGCACCTCGGCGAGCACGGGCGTGTCCAGCACGGTGAGGTCCACGCCGAGCTTGTCGGCCTCGGTCTCCAGGGCGCGGCTGTAGCGGGCCGGCGCGGTCGGGTGGGGCTTGAAGACGACCGTGCGGTGGCCGCGGGCCACGGCGCCCCGCATCATCCGCACATGCAGGTCCTCCTCCTCCTCGGGGGAGAGGATGTTCAGCGCGGAGAGGTACTGGCCGAGCAGCAGCGCCGAGTCGCCGGGCACGTCCGGCAGTTCGGGCACGGTCTCGGTGACCTCCCCGAGTACCTTCAGGAACGCGGGCGTCGGCACCAGGTGCGCCGGCACGCCGAACTCGGTGAGCAGCATCGGCGTGAGCCCCGGCACCAGATCGAGGTGCAGCAGCCGCCGCACGCGCGTGCCGACCAGCGGGTCGAGCTTGTTGCGGGTGGGGCCGTAGCTCATCAGCCCGTCGGCGTAGACGTCGACGGGGGCATCGGTGAACAGCTGGGCCACCGTCAGGGCGGGTGCCACCTGGATGGATTCCAGCACCAGGCTCACCCGGTCGTCGCCGAGGCCCCACAGCAGGCGCAGATAGCGCTCGAAGAGCGGGACGTCGTCGGCGCGCGGCGTCCACGCCCCGGGGTGGAAGGGGCGGATCGCCTCGTTCCAGGACAGCACCTCGTCGAAGTGCTCGCGCAGCGGCGCGAAGCCCGGCATCTCGTCCAGGGCCGGAGTGGTCTCCGGGGTCGCTGAGTTGTTGAACACCAGCAGCACCCGGCGGTCCGGCTCCTCGAAGAGGTCGGAGTCGATCGCGGCGGCCAGGGTGGCGACGCCGTAGAGCGTCGAGGCGCAGAAGATCTGAGTGGTCCCGGGCATCAGGCGGCCGCTCCCGTCGTGGTGACCCGGCGCCGCAGCCGTCGGAGCTTGGACGAGCGGTCCATGTCCATGGCCTCCAGTGCGTCACCGAGTGCGTCCTGCGGCATGCGCTTGATGGCCGCCGCGCTCATCGACCGCAGCTGCCTGGCCACGGCCGGTTCGAACCTGTCTTCGTTGGAGAGGTGGTGGGCGATGATCGCGCAGTAGGTCCGCACCGCCTTCGGCAGCAGCCGGTCGGCGTCACGGTCCGCGGCCGTCTCCTCGATCACCTGGTCGAAGGCGCGGATGAAGTCGAGCTGGCGGACGTCGCCGATCTGCGTCAGGGACGAGGCCACCCCGCGCCGGTAGAACACGCCCAGCAGGCTCACCACGGCGAACGACTCCGCCTCGCGGTGCAGCTTCCAGATCCACGGCCGGTCCTCGGCCGTGCGCAGCCCGTCGGTGAAGTGGAGCAGGCCCTTGTCGACCAGACGGCGGTGGTAGGCGCCGGCCCAGGCGTAGGCGTAGTCCACCGAGGTCGAGCGGTGGGCGGGCAGGATCGCCTCGCGCGGGCTGAACACCTCCCAGCGCCGGCCGATCGGCACCCTGCTCACGGAACGGGCCCGGGCGGTGGCCTGCACATGGTCGGTGCGCACGAAGTCGCACCCCAAGTCGTCCATCGCGGACACCAGTTCGGTGAAGTAGCCGGGGGCCAGCCAGTCGTCGCCGTCCAGGAACGTCAGGTACTCGCCCTGCGCCGCGTCCAGGCCGGTGTTGCGGGCGGTGGCGAGCCCACCGTTTCGCTCATGGCGGATGTACCGCACCTGGGCGACATCCGAAAGGTCCTCGGCCGCTCGTTCGAGAATGGCCGGAGTTTCGTCCTTCGAATGGTCGTCGACCAGGATGAACTCGAAATCACGGTCGGCGTTCAACCGAAGGCTTCTGAGGGTGTCCGGGGCATATTGCTGCACGTTGTAGAACGGCACGATCACGGAAAGCTTAGGCACCCGCAAAACGTTAGGAGCCCGCCCGGCAGCGGAACTTTCCGATGAAGGTACACCGGGTGAACTCCATGTGTCAGAACGGTGCACCCCGTGTACTTCCCGCCTTCCAGGAGGCCAGTTCGGCTCTCGGTGGGCTGTTGTTAACTTTTCGTTGAGTCGCGGTTCGGCCATACCTCGGATTCGCTTCCTAGCGTCTTCGACGTGCCAGTAAGTACACCGAAGCGCCCGCGAATCGCCGTCCTCGCGGACAGCGACACCCGATGGAAATGGGGTGCGCTGACCGCGGACCGCATCGCCCCGGGACCGTCCATGGAAGCCGCACCGCGCGAGGGCGCGCAAGTCGGCCCCCTCCTCGACGGATTCCTGCTGCGCGGCCGGGCGACGCCCACCCCGCGCCAGCTTCAGGAAGTGGGCGTACGCGCCGACTCGCTGCGGGAGGTCACCGCCGTGGAGTTCCTGCGCGCCATGGCCGAGGAGTCCTACGACATCCTCGTCCTCTCCCTTGTCGGCGGCGGAGTGCAGGCGATGCTCCACGGCCTGGCACGCGTCTGGGAGAACCGCACCGCGCGGCCCGTCGTCGTCACCGGCTACGTCGGTGTCGTCTACGAGAAGCTCGCCGACGGCCTGCTGCTGCGGCACGGCGCGGACCTGGTCCTCGCCAACTCCCGCCAGGACGCGGACCGTTTCCGGGCCGTCTACGAAGGGGTCGGCGCCGACGCCTCCGCGGTGACCGAGGTGGCCCTGCCGTTCCTCGGCGGCGCGCCGTACGAAGGCGAACACGACCCCTACACCGTGGTGTTCGCCGCCCAGCCCTCCGTCCCGGACAGCCGCAAGGACCGTACGTACCTGCTGAACCGGCTGGTGCAGCACGCCCGCCGGCACCCCGAACGCGAGGTGCTGCTGAAGCTGCGCTCCAAGCCCGGCGAACACACCACCCACATCGAGGAGCTGCCGTACCAGAAGCTGGCGCAGCGCCTCGATCCGCCCGCCAACTTCCGCCTGGTGTACGGCAACATGGGCGAGGTCCTGGACCGGACCGACCTGCTCGTGACGGTCAGCTCCACGGCCGCGCTGGAGTCGCTGCACCGCCGGATCCCGACCGTCGTGCTGAGCGACCTCGGCATCCGCGAGTCCCTCGGCAACCACCACTTCGTGGGCTCCGGCTGCCTCGCCTCCTGGGACCAGCTCGACGCCGGGCACCGGCCCACGCCCGACGAGGAGTGGGTCTCCCGGCAGGGCGTCGCCGCCGGGGGCACCTCCCGGACGGAGTCCGGGGGAGGCTCCTACGCCTCGGCCTTCGACGCCGCCCGGGAACGCGTCGCCCAGCTGCTCGACCGGCCCGGCGGCCTGCCCCCGCTGACCCCGTACTACACCCCTGTCACCGCGCCCGGCTATCTGCCCGGGATCCTCGCCCGCCACCACCTCGGCCCGGACGGCACCCCGCTGCCCGGCGCGCCCGCAGCCGACAAGGAGCCCGGACCGGTCCGGCAGATCGTGCGCCGGGCGGCGCGCGGCGCCTACCGGCACGGCGTCCAGCGCGTGGCGCCCGTCATCCGGCGGATGGGCGAGCTGTGAGCCGCCCCGAGACCCCTGCCCAAGGAGTAGACCCCATGTCCCGACCGGAAGCGGGCCGAGGCGCCTCGATGCGCCGCGTGCTCGCGGTGATCCCCGCCCGCGGCGGCTCCAAGGGCGTCCCCGCGAAGAACCTCCTCCCCGTCGGCGGCGTCCCGCTGGTGGCGCGCGCGGTGCGCGAGTGCCGGGCCGCCCGGCTGGTGACCGACGTCGTGGTCTCCACCGACGACCAGGCCATCGCGGCCGCCGCCCGTGAGGCCGGCGCCGAGGTCGTGCTGCGCCCCGCCGCCATCGCCGGCGACACGGCCACCTCCGAGGCCGCCGTCCTGCACGCCGTGGACGCGCACGAGGCCCTGCACGGCGCGGTCGTGGACGTCGTCCTGCTCGTGCAGTGCACCAGCCCGTTCATCGTCCGCGAGGACATCGACGGGGTCGCGGGCGCGATCGTCGAGAACGGCGCCGACACGGCGGTCACGGTGGCCCCCTTCCACGGGTTCATCTGGCGGGACGAAGAGTCCGCCGAGGACGTCGTCGCGGCCGGCTCCGCCACGGAGGCCGACACGGCCGTCGGCGGCGGCTACGGCGTCAACCACGACAAGTCCTTCCGGCCCCGCCGCCAGGACCGCCCCCAGGACCTGCTGGAGACCGGCGCCGCCTACGCCATGGAGGCCGCCGGCTTCCGCAAGCACCAGCACCGCTTCTTCGGCCGCACCGAGCTGGTCCGTACGGACCCCGCGCGCGTGCTGGAGATCGACGACCCGCACGACCTCGCCCGCGCCCGGGCCCTCGCCCCGCTCTTCGACGCGGACCGGCCCGGCGCGCTCCCGACCGCCGACGACATCGACGCGGTCGTCCTCGACTTCGACGGCACCCAGACCGACGACCGGGTGCTCGTCGACTCCGACGGACGGGAGTTCGTCTGCGTGCACCGCGGGGACGGACTCGGCATCGCGGCCCTCCGTGCGAGCGGTCGCCTGAAGATGCTGATCCTGTCCACGGAACAGAACCCTGTGGTCGCCGCCCGGGCCCGGAAGCTGAAGCTCCCGGTGCTGCACGGCATCGACCGCAAGGACCTCGCGCTGAAGCAGTGGTGCGAGGAGCAGGGCATCGCGCCGGAGCGCGTGCTCTACGTCGGCAACGACGTCAATGACCTCCCGTGCTTCGCCCTCGTGGGCTGGCCCGTGGCGGTCGCGAGCGCCCACGACGTCGTGCGCGGCGCCGCACGCGCGGTCACCACCGTCCCCGGTGGAGACGGCGCGATCCGAGAGATCGCCAGCTGGATCCTCGGCCCCTCTCTCGATTCCCTCACCAAGTAAGGACATCTCTGCCATGAGCACCAACTCCCGTATCCGCCGCTTCGGTTCGCGCGAGGTCGGCCCGGACCGTCCGGTCTACGTCTGCGGTGAGATCGGCATCAACCACAACGGCGAGCTCGAGAACGCCTTCAAGCTGATCGACGCCGCCGCCGAGGCCGGCTGCGACGCCGTCAAGTTCCAGAAGCGCACCCCGGAGATCTGCACCCCGCGCGACCAGTGGGACATCGAGCGCGACACGCCCTGGGGCCGGATGACCTACATCGACTACCGCCACCGCGTGGAGTTCGGCGAGGACGAGTACCGCGCGATCGACGACTACTGCAAGTCGAAGAACATCGACTGGTTCGCCTCCCCGTGGGACACCGAGGCCGTCGCCTTCCTGGAGAAGTTCGACGTCCCCGCCCACAAGGTGGCCTCCGCCTCCCTCACCGACGACGAGCTGCTGCGCGCCCTGCGCTCCACCGGCCGCGCCGTGATCCTCTCCACCGGCATGTCGACGCCGAAGCAGATCCGCCACGCCGTCGAGGTCCTCGGCTCCGACAACATCCTGATGTGCCACGCCACGTCGACCTACCCGGCCAAGGCCGAGGAGCTCAACCTGCGCGTCATCAACACCCTCCAGCAGGAGTTCCCGAACGTCCCGATCGGCTACTCCGGCCACGAGACCGGCCTGCAGACCACCCTCGCCGCGGTCGCCCTGGGCGCCACCTTCGTCGAGCGTCACATCACCCTCGACCGCGCCATGTGGGGCTCGGACCAGGCCGCGTCCGTGGAACCGCAGGGCCTCACCCGCCTCGTCCGCGACATCCGCACCATCGAGGCCTCCCTCGGTGACGGCGTCAAGAAGGTCTACGAGTCCGAGCTCGGCCCGATGAAGAAGCTGCGCCGCGTCAGCGGTGTGGTCGCCGAGGCGGAGATCGCCGACGCCGCGGGCGAGCCGGTCGGCGTCTGATCCCCCACCCCCACAACCCCCCTCACCACGGGACGGTCGTACGTCGATGAGCCCCCGCGCCGGGAACGCCGGCCCCCACACTCTCGCCTTCGTCGAGAGCCCGGTACAGCTGCTGAACGTGCTGGAGTGGGCGCACGCGCACGCGCCCGGCGTGGGGCTCACCCTCGTGGTGCTGTCACCCGTCGACCCGATGACGCGCGGCCAGCTGCGGCGGATGTCCGACCTGGCCCGCGACGAGGGGCACCAGGTCCGCTGGGAGGAAGCGCGCGGCGGGCCCCTCGCGCCCTTCCAGACCATCGGCGGCCTGTCCGGCCTGCTGCGCAGGGCACGCCGGGTCGTGCTGGGGGACCCCTTCTCCCGCTACGTCCAGCTGCTGCTGACCATCACCCGCGCCCGTGACCTGGTCGTCGTCGACGACGGCACGGCGACGATGGAGTTCGTGGGGCAGCTGGCCCGGGGCGAACGCCTGGTGCGCTGGCACCGCAAGGGCGGCCGCCCCGGCCCGCGGGACGTCGTCTTCGCGCCGGTGTCGGCGTCGGCCCGCCGCCGGCTGACCCCCGGCGAGCGCCGCCACATCGAGATCTTCTCCTCCATGCCGATGGAGGAGACCCCGGCGGGCGTGACCGTCCACGCCAACACCTTCGCCTGGACCCGGACGCGCTTCGGCCCGCCCCGCATCACCAAGGGCGCGGACATGGTGGGCACGTCCCTGGTGGAGACCGGGGTGGTGGACGACGGCCGCTACCTGGAGGCCGTCCACGCCCTGGCGTCGGCCCACGGCGCCACCCGCTACTTCGCCCACCGCCGCGAGAGCACGGACAAGCTCCACCGCCTCGCCGCCGCGACGGGCCTGGAGATCGTCCGCCCCGAACTCCCCCTCGAACTGATCGCCCGCCGCGGCCCCATCGGCCGGACGGTGCTCAGCTTCCCGTCCACGGTGGTCCACACCCTCCCCCTCGCCCTGTCCGGCACGGAGGTCCGCGTCGCCGTCTGCGACATCGACCCCGCCTGGCTGACCGAGAACGCCTCCCCGCGGGCCCAGGGCTTCCTGTCCGGGGTCACGGGCACGGCCCGGGACGTCCACCGGCTCTCCCCGACGACTCCGCCGGCGGCCCCGAACCAAGGGAACGCGGTGAACCCGACGACTCCGTCCGGCCAGGCCCCCTTCACCGCCACGCCGCCCTCCGCGGGCCTGGTCGGCCCGGCGGCGTCGTGACGCGCCCCGCTCACACCTCCCGCGGCACCGGCCCGGGCCTGCGCGCCAGCAGGAACGCGCGCGGCAGCTTCTCCCCGGGGCCGGGCTCGCGCAGGACGCGGGCGTGCAGCTCCAGCCCCGCCTCCGCCAGGTGCGCGGCGACCGTGTCCGGGGTGCGCCAGTAGTAGTCGAGCGCGATCTCCCGCCCGTACCGCTCGGTCAGGCGCCGGTGCCCGTCCTCGTCCCCGGACTGGAAGCCGAGCAGTACGGGCGCGCCCGGCAGCAGGACACGGCGGAACTCGGCGAAGGCGGCCGGCAGGTGATCGTCCGGCACGTGGATGATCGAGTAGAGCGCGACGACGCCGCCGAGCGTCTCGTCCGGCAGGTCCAGCGCGGTCATGCAACCGACGTGGAAGCGCAGCTCCGGGTGCGCCCGGCGGGCCAGCGCCACCATGCGGGGCGACGCGTCGACCCCGAAGACCGGCAGTCCGGCCTCGTGCAGCCGCGCCGTCACGTACCCCGGCCCGCTGCCGAGGTCCGCGACCGGAGGCCTCCCCGGCACCCCCGGCGCCCGGACCAGCTCCACGAAGGCCGTCAGCAGCGCCCGCTCCAGCGGTCTGCCGGCCAGGCTGTCGGGGTGCTCGGCGGCGTAGGCCTCGGCGATGGTGTCGTACGAGGCCTGCGTGGACCGTAAGAACTCGGGGGCGCGCACGGGGCGCAGACTAGCGGGGCGCGCGTCCGGCAGACGAACACACCCGTGTTCGCCGCGCAAGGCGTGGTATCCGTGGAGAGGATGGATGGATACCGGAGTCGTGACGGGCATGTGGTCGAAGTCACACCCCGGGGGGTGGGAGGCCGGGCCCGGCCCAAAAGGCTGGCCAGTCTACCCATCTCACTTGACAGCTATGCGTCCGGCGGTCATGTTTTCTTCCCCTTTCGGGTTGAAGTTTTGTTGATCCAGGGTTGGTCGACCGCCTCGGCGCCCTACCCTTCAAAGGGTGAAGCCACTGATGTCACTGGAGTCCGAGGTCGATCTTCCCGGAGGAGCCGTACTTCCCGGTGCGCTGCCCGACGCTCTGCGGGCCGAGCTCATCGCGTTCCGACGCGACATGCACATGCACCCGGAGCTCGGCAACCAGGAGTTCCGCACCACCGCCGCGATCAAGGAGCGGCTGGAGCGGGCCGGCCTCAAGCCGCGCGTCCTCGCCGTGGGGACCGGACTCGTCTGTGACATCGGTGTGGAGGGCGAGCAGTGGGACGGAGGCCCCAGCATGCTCGCCCTGCGGGCCGACATCGACGGCCTGCCCATCCCGGACACCAAGGCGGACTGCCCGTACCGCTCCACCGTGCCCGACCGCGCGCACGCCTGCGGTCACGACGTGCACACCACCGTCGTCCTCGGCGCCGGTCTGGTCCTCGCCGAGCTGCACCGGAGGGGCGCGCTGCCCCGCCCGGTCCGGCTGATCTTCCAGCCCGCCGAGGAGGTGCTGCCCGGCGGCGCCGCCGACGTCATCAAGTGCGGCGCGCTGGAAGGCGTGGGCGCGATCATCGCCGTGCACTGCGACCCCCGGGTGGACGCGGGCAGGATCGGTCTGCGCGAGGGCCCCATCACCTCCGCCTGTGACCGGCTGGAGGTCGGCCTCGACGGCCCGGGCGGCCACACCGCCCGCCCCCACCTCACGACCGACCTGGTCACCGCCGCCGCCCGCGTCGTCACCGACGTGCCCGCGCTGGTCGGCCGGCGCTTCGACAGCCGCAGCGGGCTCGCCATCACCTGGGGCCGTGTCGAGTCGGGCCACGCCCCGAACGTGATTCCGCAGCACGCCGAGCTCTCCGGCACCGTGCGCTGCCTCGACCTCGAGGCGTGGCGGCAGGCTCCCGACGTCGTCGTCGCGGCCATCGACGAGATCGCCAACCTCCACCGCGCCAAGTCGGAGATCAACTACGTGCGCGGTGTCCCGCCCGTGGTCAACGAGCCCGGCGTCACCGAACTGCTGCGCGAGGCCATGATCGCCCGGCGCGGCGTCGAGTCCGTCGAGGGCACCGAGCAGAGCCTCGGCGGCGAGGACTTCTCCTGGTACCTGGAGCACGTACCCGGCGCCATGGCCCGCCTCGGCGTCCGCACCCCCGGCGAACGCCAGATCCGCGACCTCCACCAGGGCGACTTCGACGTCGACGAATCGGCCATCACGGTAGGAGTAGAACTCTTCACAGCAGCGGCCCTGGTCAACGGCCTCCGCTAGACGCCACGCCCACGTCCTAGAGGGACGTGAGCGAAAACGCGCCCTCAGGGGCGCGGGGAACGGCGCGACAAGCCGCGACGGCGCCGCACGGGCGTTCTCAGGGGCGCGGGGAACGGCGCGACAAGCCACGACGGCGCCGCACGGCATATAGGGGCGCGGGGAACTGCGCAACCAGCCACGACGGCGCCGCACCAGGCCCAGGCCGACAACCCCGCCCCGCCCGAGCCACGTCACCCACCCGACCCAACCCCCACCCACCCGGCGGAGCCTCCGGTTGCGCGCGGCCCACCCCCACGGCAGCCTGGTGCGCGTCACGAGGTAGGCACACGCCGTGTCCCCGAGTACACCTTTCGACCCCGTTCGATCCCGTGGTTCACAAGGGCGTAACCGGCCATCGGCACGAATGGATAACGGCCCCGCGGCGAACCGTTCCCAGGAGTGTCTACGCGCGTTAATGTGCGCCGAACCGAGCACCCATCGCGGGGCTTTGGAGAATGGGGAACTTCAGATGCGTCGGATTTCCAAACTGACCCGTGTCGCGGTGGGGGTCGCGTCGCTCGGGCTCGTCGCCACGGCCTGCGGCGGCACCAGCGGTGACAGCGGCGGCAGCGACAGCAACGACAAGGGCCTCGCCATCGCGTACGACGTCGGCGGCAAGGGCGACCAGTCCTTCAACGACGCCGCGTACGCCGGTCTGACGAAGGCCAAGGACGAGTTCGGCTACAAGACGGCCGACATCGAGCCCACCGAGGGCGAGACGGACGCCGACAAGGAGCAGCGCCTGGCGTCGCTGGCCAAGCAGGGCTACAACCCGGTCATCGGCATCGGGTTCGCCTACGGCCCGGCGCTGAAGGCCGTGGCCCCCAAGTACCCGAAGACCACCTTCGGCATCGTGGACTCGGTCGTCGAGGGCAAGAACGTCGCCTCCCTCGTCTTCGCCGAGGAGCAGGCCTCGTACCTCGCCGGTGTCGCCGCCGCCAAGGCCACGAAGACCGACGTCGTCGGCTTCGTCGGCGGTGTCGACGTCCCGCTGATCCACAAGTTCGAGGCCGGCTACAAGCAGGGCGTGCAGGACACCAACTCCAAGGTGAAGGTCCTGTCGCAGTACCTGACGCAGACGGCTGAGGAGGGCGGCTTCTCCAGCCCCGACAAGGGCAAGGCCGCCGCCGAGGGCCAGATCGAGAAGAAGGCCGACGTGCTCTACGCGGCCGCCGGTCTGTCCGGCCAGGGTGTCATCGAGGCCGCGGCCAAGGCGAAGGTCTGGGCCATCGGCGTCGACTCCGACCAGTACAAGCAGGCAGCCCTGGCGCCGTACAAGAACTACATCCTCACCTCCGCCCTCAAGGACGTCGGCGGCGCGGTCTACGCGCTGTCCAAGTCGGTCCACGACGACAAGCCGCTGTCGGGCACCCAGACCTTCGACCTGAAGGTCAACGGTGTCGGGCTCTCCGACTCCAACCCCGAGTACGCCAAGGTCGCGGGTCTCCAGGACGCCGTGAACAAGGCCAAGCAGGAGATCATCGACGGCAAGATCAAGGTCAACACCGAGTGAGCCGACCGGTCTGACCAGCCGAAGCGGGCGGGCACCCCCTGGGCGCCCGCCCGCTTCGCGCTGTCCGGCTCTCCCGGAACCGGATCACCCAGCGCCACGCCCCGTTTGCGGTCGGCAACGCCCCGGCCAAGTCCGGGTGATGGCTTGGGCACGGGCGCATAACAAGGTGGACAGAAGGGGTTTTCAGGCAGGTCTACGCGCGTTAATCTGCGGCGAAGCCAGCGCTGAAGCTGAACCGTCCCGGCGCTGTGCGACCTCGGTTGTACGACAGGAGCACCCACACATGCGCCGGATTTCCCGGATCACGGTCGCAGGCGCAGCGACCGCCTCCCTGGCCCTCGCCCTCTCCGCCTGCGGCAGCACCTCGACCTCCGGGTCGTCCGACTCGAAGGGCGACAAGGGGCTCGCCATCGCGTACGACGTCGGCGGCAAGGGTGACCAGTCCTTCAACGACGCCGCGTACGCGGGCCTGGAGCAGGCGAAGAAGGAGTTCGGGTACCAGACGGCCGACGTGGAGCCCACTGAGGGCGAGACGGACGCCGACAAGGAGCAGCGCCTGGTCTCCCTGGCCAAGCAGGGGCACAACCCGGTCATCGGTGTCGGCTACGCGTACGCCGCGGCCGTCAAGGGTGCCGCGGAGAAGTTCCCGGACACCACCTTCGGCATCGTCGACGACGCCACGATCAACACCAAGAACGTGGCCGACCTGGTCTTCAACGAGGAGCAGGCCTCCTACCTGGCCGGTGTCGCCGCCGCCAAGACCACCAAGTCGAAGGTCGTCGGCTTCGTCGGCGGTGTGGACATCCCGCTGATCCACAAGTTCCAGGCGGGCTTCGCGCAGGGCGTCAAGGCCACCGACCCCAAGGTCAAGGTCCTCTCGCAGTACCTCACGCAGACGGCCGAGGAGGGCGGCTTCGCCAGCCCCGACAAGGGCAAGACGGCTGCCGAGGGTCAGATCGAGAAGAAGGCCGACGTGGTCTACGCGGCCGCCGGTCTGTCCGGTCAGGGTGTCATCGAGGCCGCGGCCACCCAGAAGGTGTGGGCCATCGGTGTCGACTCCGACCAGTACCAGCAGGAAGCCCTCGCCAAGTACAAGGACTCGATCCTCACCTCGGCGATGAAGGACGTCTCCAAGGCGGTGTACAACCTGGCGAAGTCGGTCGAGGACGGCAAGCCCGAGACCGGTATCGTTCGTGGCGATCTGAAGACCGGCGAGGTGAGCCTGTCGAACTCCAACCCGAAGTTCGCGGACGACGCCGAGCTCCAGGCAGCCATCAAGACGGCCAAGGAGAAGATCATCAGCGGCGAGATCAAGGTCAAGAGCAGCTGACGAGCGACTGCCTCGAAGCAGGCGGTAACCCCCGGGGTTACGTCCGCTCGACGGGGCACGGGGAGCCGCTCCTCGTGCCCCGTTGCCGCGGGGCGTCGGCCCCTTTGTATGCCGTAGGGGCGCTACGCGCGTAGACGACCCCCGTCCCCAGGAGAGTGCGCCATCAACGCGTCCAGCAGCCCTCCGGCCGGAGCGGCGGTCAACGAATCGGTGACCGCCGTCGAACTCGCCGGGATCACCAAGCGTTTCCCCGGAGTCGTGGCCAACCACGACATCCACCTCAGCGTCCGCAAGGGCACCGTTCACGCCCTCGTCGGCGAGAACGGTGCCGGCAAGTCCACGCTGATGAAGATCCTCTACGGCATGCAGAAGCCGGACGAGGGCACCATCGCTGTCAACGGCGAGAAGGTCACCTTCTCGTCGCCGGCCGACGCCATCGTCCGCGGCATCGGCATGGTCCACCAGCACTTCATGCTCGCCGACAACCTCACGGTCCTCGAGAACGTGGTCCTCGGCAGCGAGAAGCTCTACGGCATCGGCGCCAAGGCCCGCCGCAAGATCAAGGAGCTCTCCGAGCGCTACGGCCTCGACGTCGAGCCCGACCTCCTCGTCGAGGAGCTCGGCGTCGCCGCCCGCCAGCGCGTGGAGATCCTCAAGGTCCTCTACCGCGGCGCCACCACCCTCATCCTCGACGAGCCGACCGCCGTGCTCGTGCCGCAGGAAGTGGACGCGCTCTTCGCCAACCTGCGCGAACTGCGCTCCGAGGGCCTGTCCGTCATCTTCATCTCGCACAAGCTCGGCGAGGTGCTCTCCGTCGCCGACGAGATCACCGTCATCCGCCGCGGCACCACCGTCGGCACGGCCGTCCCCGCCGAGACGACGCCCCGTCAGCTCGCCGAGATGATGGTCGGCAGCGAGCTGCCCACGCCCGAGACGGCCGAGTCCACGGTCACCGACCGCCCGGTCATCACCGTCGACCAGGTGCGCCTCGCGGCCCCCGGCGGCAAGGCCCTCCTCGACGACATCAGCTTCACCATCCACGCGGGCGAGGTCCTCGGCATCGCCGGCGTCGAGGGCAACGGCCAGACCGAACTGGTCGACGCACTCATCGGCCTGCGGTCCGCCGACAGCGGCACCATCCGGCTCGCCGACGAGGAGATCACCGCCTGGCCCACCCGCCGGCGCCGCGAGCAGGGCATCGGCTACATCCCCGAGGACCGGCACCGCCACGGCCTCCTCCTGGAGGCGCCCCTCTGGGAGAACCGCATCCTCGGCCACGTCACGGAGAAGCCCCTCGCCAAGGGCGTCTGGCTGGACCCGAAGGCGGCCCAGGAGGACACCCGCCGGATCGTGACGGAGTACGACGTCCGGACCCCCGGCATCGACGTCACCGCCGCGTCCCTGTCCGGCGGCAACCAGCAGAAGCTCATCGTCGGCCGCGAGATGAGCCACAAGCCCCGCTTCCTCATCGCCGCGCACCCCACCCGGGGCGTGGACGTCGGCGCCCAGGCCGCCATCTGGGACCACATCCGCGACGCCCGCCGCGAAGGCCTGGCCGTGCTGCTGATCTCCGCCGACCTGGACGAGCTGATCGGCCTGTCCGACACCCTGCGCGTCATCTACAACGGCAAGCTGGTCGCGGACGCCGACCCGGCCACCATCACCCCCGAGGAGCTCGGCTCGGCCATGACCGGCGCCGCCACCGGGCACCTCGCGCACGACGACACCCCCGAGATCTCGAAGGCCGACGCCCCCGAGTCTCCGGAAGACGAGGCCCGCTGATGAAGAAGTTCGACAAGGAGCGCGTGCTCCTCGCGGTGGCCGGACCGGTCATCGCGCTGGCCGTGGCCTTCGTCCTGAGCGCGATCGTGCTGCTCGCGTCGGGCAAGAGCCCCTTCGAGCCGTTCACCCTGATGTTCGAGCAGCTGGGCTTCTCCGACATCCAGGTCCTGATCATCAACCAGGCCTCGATGTACTACATCGCGGCCCTCGCGGTGGCCATCGGCTTCCGGATGAACCTGTTCAACATCGGCGTCGACGGCCAGTACCAGCTCGGCGCCATGATGGCCGCCGTCGTCGGCGCCCATGTGAACCTGCCGGCCGCCCTCCAGGTCCCGCTGCTGCTCCTGACCGCCGTCCTCACCGGCGCCTTCTGGTCCGGCATCGCCGGCGTCCTCAAGGTCACCCGCGGCGTCAGCGAGGTCGTCGCCACGATCATGCTCAACGCGATCGCCACCTCCGTGATCGCCTACCTGTGGCTGCCGGACGTCTTCGGCGTGAAGGTCGGCAACAACAACACCACCGGCGAGATGTACGAGTCCGGCTGGATCCCCGGCATCCCGATGGGCGACGCCGGCGAGATCTACGGCCTGGTGCTGCTCGCCGTGCTGCTGGGCATCGGCTACTGGGTCGTCCTCAACCGCACCCGCTTCGGCTTCGACCTGCGCGCCTCCGGCGCCTCGACGACGGCCGCAGCGGCCAGCGGTGTCGACCCCAAGCGCATGGTGCTGACCGCCATGCTGATCTCCGGCGGCATCGCGGGCCTCGCCGGCCTGCCGATCCTGCTCGGCGACACCCACACCTACAGCCTGAACTTCCCCACCGGCATCGGCTTCCTCGGCATCGGCATCGCCCTGCTCGGCCGCAACAGCCCCGTCGGCATCGCCTTCGCCGCCCTGCTGTGGGCCTGGCTCGACAAGGCCTCGCCGGAGCTGGACTTCCACGGCTACGACAAGGAGATCGCGGTCATCATGCAGGGCCTGATCGTCCTCTCGGTCGTCGTCTCCTACGAGGCCGTCCGCGAATGGGGTCTGCGCCGCCAGCAGCGTCGCGTCGGCGCCGAACTCGCCGCCGGACACGTCCTCGGCGCTCAGAACACGAAGGAGGTGGCTGGCCGATGACCACCGCGACCGACGTCAACCAGCCCACGCTGCAGCCCGCGGCGCCGACCGGCCGCCGCCTGTCGTGGCCCGTCCTGCTGCTCATCATCGCCGGAGGCCTGGCGCTCACCTCGATCGTGCGCCTCATCACCGGCGCCGACGGCATCACCAACGTCAGCCAGATGTCCACCGCGCTCCAGCTCGCCGTGCCGATCGGCCTCGCCGGTCTCGGCGGACTGTGGGCCGAGCGCGCGGGCGTGGTCAACATCGGCCTCGAGGGCATGATGATCCTCGGCACCTGGTTCGGCGCCTGGGCCGGCTTCCAGTGGGGCCCGTGGACCGGTGTCCTGGTCGGCATCCTCGGCGGTGCGATCGGCGGTCTGCTGCACGCCTTCGTGACCGTCACCTTCAACGTCAACCACATCGTCTCCGGTGTGGCCATCAACATCCTCGCCCTCGGCGCCACCCGCTACCTCGCGCCCCTCGCCTTCGAGGGCCACACGGGCGGCTCCGCCAAGCAGTCCCCGGCGGTCGACTCCCTCGGCCACTTCACGGTGCCGGGACTGTCCGACGCACTGCGCGACCTGAACAACCAGGGCTGGTTCTTCGTCTCCGACATCGCGGGCCTGCTCGGCGGCCTCGTCACCAACGTGTCCTGGCTGACCCTGATCGCGATCGCGCTGATCCCCGCCACCTGGTGGATCCTGTGGCGCACCGCGTTCGGCCTGCGCCTGCGCTCCTGCGGCGAGAACCCGGTCGCCGCCGAGTCCCTCGGCGTCAACGTCTACAAGTACAAGTACATCGCCGTCGTCATCTCCGGCGGACTGGCCGGCCTCGGCGGTGTCTTCCTGTCGACCGTGGCCAACCCCTTCTACCTGGAGGGCCAGGTCAGCGGACGCGGCTTCATCGGCCTCGCGGCGATGATCTTCGGCAACTGGATGCCGGGCGGCCTCGCCCTCGGCGCGGGCCTGTTCGGCTACACCGACAGCCTCAACCTGCGCGGCGGCTCCGCCAACGTCCACGCCCTGCTGCTGCTCGGCGCGCTCCTGCTGATCATCGGCGCCATCTGGCTGGTCGTCCGCAAGAAGTACGCCCCGTCGATGATCACCGCGGTGGTCGCCGCCCTGGTGTTCGCCTGGTACGCCACCACCGACGAGGTCCCGAACCAGGTGGTCTCCGCCACGCCGTACGTCATCACCCTGGTGGTCCTCGCCATGTCGGCCCAGCGGCTGCGGATGCCCAAGGCGGACGGGCTGCCGTACCGGAAGGGGCAGGGCAAGTGACCGGCTCCGCCCCGGCCGTCGACTGGGAGAAACTGCGTGCGGTGGCCCGGGACGCCATGTCCCGGGCGTACGCCCCCTACTCCGGCTTCCCGGTCGGTGTGGCGGCCCTGGTCGACGACGGCCGGATTATCTCGGGCTGCAACGTCGAGAACGCCTCGTACGGCCTCGGACTGTGCGCCGAGTGCGGCCTGGTGTCCGAGCTGCACAACACCGGCGGCGGCCGGCTGACGCACTTCACCTGCGTCGACCGCGACGGCGACACGCTCGTCCCGTGCGGCCGCTGCCGCCAACTGCTCCACGAGTTCGGCGGCCCGGACCTCCTGCTGGAGACCCCAGAGGGGATCCTGCCGCTCTCGGACATGTTGCCCCAGGCCTTCGGCCCGGAGCATCTCAGCAAGTAACTTCCGTGCGGCCCCTCTGAGTTGCTCACGCGACCGGCTCAGGGGGGCCGTACGGCTTCTGGAAACATCGGAAGGAAGCCAAGCCATGGCCATGGACGTCATCTCCGTCATCCGCACCAAGCGGGACCGCGGTGAGCTCAGCGACGCGCAGATCGACTGGGTCATCGACGCGTACACCCGCGGGGAGGTCGCCGACGAGCAGATGTCAGCTCTCGCCATGGCGATCCTGCTGAACGGCATGAACCGCCGCGAGATCGCCCGCTGGACGGCCGCGATGATCGCCTCCGGCGAGCGCATGGACTTCTCGTCCCTGTCCCGCCCGACCGCCGACAAGCACTCCACGGGCGGCGTCGGCGACAAGATCACACTGCCGCTGGCCCCCCTGGTCGCCGCCTGCGGCGCGGCCGTCCCGCAGCTGTCGGGCCGCGGCCTCGGCCACACCGGCGGCACCCTGGACAAGCTGGAGTCCATCCCCGGCTGGCGTGCGCTGCTGTCCAACGAGGAGATGCTGAACGTCCTCGACACCACCGGCGCGGTCATCTGCGCGGCGGGCGACGGCCTGGCCCCCGCCGACAAGAAGCTCTACGCCCTGCGGGACGTCACCGGCACGGTGGAGGCGATCCCGCTGATCGCCTCCTCGATCATGTCCAAGAAGATCGCCGAGGGCACGGGCTCGCTGGTCCTGGACGTGAAGGTCGGCACCGGCGCCTTCATGCGGACGCTCGAGGATGCCCGCGAACTGGCCTCCACGATGGTCGGCCTCGGCACCGACCACGGGGTGAAGACGGTCGCGCTCCTGACGGACATGTCCACCCCGCTGGGTCTGACCGCCGGCAACGCCCTGGAGGTCCGCGAGTCGGTGGAGGTCCTGGCGGGCGGCGGCCCGGCCGACGTGGTCGAGCTGACGGTCGCCCTGGCCCGCGAAATGCTGGACGCTGCGGGCATCAGGGACGCCGACCCGGCGAAGGCCTTGGCCGACGGCTCGGCGATGGACGTCTGGCGGCGCATGATCGCGGCCCAGGGCGGCGACCCGGACGCGACGCTTCCGGTGGCCCGCGAGCAGCACGTGATCAAGGCCCCGGCCTCGGGCGTGCTGACCCGCCTCGACGCCTACGACATCGGCGTCGCGGCCTGGCGCCTCGGCGCGGGCCGCGCCCGCAAGGAGGACCCGGTGCAGGCGGGCGCCGGCATCGAGATGCACGCGAAGCCCGGCGACCAGGTCACCGAGGGCCAGCCCCTGCTGACCCTTCACACGGACACCCCCGAGCGCTTCGAGTACGCCCTCCAGGCGGTCGAGGGTTCCTACGACGTCGCAGCGCCCGGGACGGACTTCACACCGTCGCCGGTGGTGCTGGAACGTATCGCCTGACCAGGCGGTTTCCCTTTCGGATGAACGGGACCGGTGGACCCCCGCCGGTCCCGTTCGGCATGCTGGGGTCGGTGACGCACCGAAGAGGAGACCGCCATGAGCGCACTCACCGTGAGCCAGGACCCTGACCAGAACTGGGACGACCTCGTCCGGTTCTGGGAGGAGATGGAATGGCCTGAGGGCAGCAAGGTGGAGATCATCGAGGGGATCATCACCGTGTCACCTGCTCCCGCGTCCCGCCACAACGTGATCGCGGCCCGCATTCAGCGCCGCCTGTACTCCGCCATCCCCGAAGACTGGGAGATCTTCCAGACGATGGCGATCGCTGTGCCGTCGCGTCTGGGCATGTTCATCCCAGACCTGCTCGTGGCGCCCGTGCAGGAGTGCGCGGAGGCGGACTCCCACATCCCGGCAGCCCTGGCCGAGCTCGTCGTCGAGGTGACCTCCAAGTCCAACGCCCGCCACGACCGCGTCAGCAAGCCCGCCGCCTACGCTGCCGCCAGGATCCCGCTCTATCTCCTCGTCGACCGCTGGGCTCCCGGAGGCCCCACCGTGACGCTCTACGGCGAGTCGAAGGGTGATGTCTACCGCGTCCTGAGCGCCGTGAAGTTCGGTGATCCCATCAAGCTGCCGGACCCGTTCGACGTGACGATCGACACCAGCGAGTTTCCGGTCGACTGACCGTCATCCCAAGACCGCCGCCACGACCACCAGCACCGGCACCGCCAGCACCGTCGACAGCAGGATCGCCTCCCGCGCCAGCACCTCGCCCACCCGGTAGCTGCTCGCGTACGTGAACAGGTTCTGCGCCGCCGGCAGCGCGGACGTCACCACCACGTCGAGCAGCAGGGCACCGCGCAGGCCGAAGACGCCCGCCGCCAGGGCGTAGGCGACCAGGGGCTGGAACACGGACTTCAGGGTCACGGCGAGGAGGACGGGGGCCCGTTCCGCGCCGCGCAGCGGGAGCGTGCTGCCGCGCAGGGAGATGCCGAAGGCCAGCAGGACCGCCGGGACCGACATGTTGCCGATCAGGGTCAGGGGGTCCATCAGCGGGCCCGGCACCGTGAGGCCCGACGCCGAGACCGCCACCCCGGCCAGGGAGCCCAGGGCTATCGGATTGCGCAGCGGCGTCAGCAGCCGCTGCCACAGGGGCCGCTTCTCGCCGCCGCTCGCCAGGTCCAGGACCGTCAGCGCCACCGGTGTGACACCGACCAGCTGGAACAGCAGTACCGGCGCGACCAGGGACGCGTCACCCAGCACGTACACGGCGATCGGGATGCCCAGGTTCCCGGAGTTGACGTAGCTGGAGCACAGCGCGCCGATCGTCGTCCGGCCCACACCCCACCCCCGGACCGCACCCACCGCCACGAAGACACCCGCCGCCGCTGCCGTGCTCATCGCCGTGACCAGCAGCCGGTCGGAGAAGATCACCGACAGGTCGGCCTGCGCGAGGGTCGTGAAGAGCAGCGCCGGGGACGCCACGTGGAAGGCGAGCTTGGTCAGGACCTCGCGGCCGCCGTCGCCCAGATACCCCCGGCGGCCGATCAGATAGCCGACGCCGATGACGACGGCGATGACCGCGAACCCGCTCAGCACCCCCTGCACGGCGCCCCCTCACCGGCGAAGCGAGCATCGGGCAGCGCGGCAGGGGGAGATGGTTGGGGCATACAGCCAACCCTCCGGGGAAGGCACTGCCCAGGTCAATGTGATCCTCGCGGCGCCGCCCGGTCCGCACGGCGCGCGCCGGGGCCGACCACCGCGATGAGTTACGCCCGCCCGCCCGGTCTACCGATTGTGGACGCCATGACACCGCCCGTGCTCGTACTGCCCGGCCCCGTCACCCGGGACGAGGTGAGAGGGCTCAGCGACGATGTGCGGGCACTGCTGCACGGCAGCGGTGCCCGGGTCGTGGTGTGCGACGTCGCGGGTCTGGGGCCGCCGGGCCTCGCCGCCGTCGACCTCCTGGCGAGGCTCCAGCTGGCCGCCCGCCGGGCCGGGGGACGGATACGGCTGCGCGACCCCGACCCGGCCCTACGCGCCCTGCTCGACCTGGTCGGTCTCCGCTTCGAGGTGGAGGGGGAGGTCGAAGAGCGGGAACCACCGCTGCGTGTCGAGGAAGCAGTGGAACCCGGTGATGCGGCCCTCTGAGATCTCCAGCACCTGGACCGCCCACGGCATGAAGCCGCCCTTGTCCGGGTCCGGCTTGTACTGGGCGAACCCCGGCAGGCCGTTGACCTGGACGGGCACCAGCCGGGAGCCCGCGCAGGGCGCGCCGAGGGTGGTCATGAAGCCGGTGATGTCCCGCGTGCCGGTGAGCCAGAGGTCGAACGGCGGCATCGTCATGACGGCGTCCTCGTGCAGCAGGGCCGTCAGCGCCGTCATGTCGTATCCCTCGAAGGCCGCGACATAGCGGTCCAGCAGCTTCTGCTGGTCCTCGTCCAGAGGGTCGGACACGGCCGCCTCGGCGCCCGGCTCCTGCCGCTCGGCCAGGGTGGCACGGGCCCGCTGGAGGGCGCTGTTCACCGACGCCACCGAGGTGTCCAGCAGCTCGGCGACCTCGCTGGCCCTCCAGGCCAGGACCTCGCGCAGGATCAGCACGGCACGCTGCTTGGCGGGGAGCTGCTGGAGGGCGGCCATGAAGGCCAGCCGCACGGACTCCTTGGCGACCGCCGCCTCCGCCGGGTCGTGCGTCGTGGGCAGCACACGGGCGTCCGGCATGGGCTCCAGCCAGGTGTTGTCCGGGCGGGGGGAGAGGGCGGCCCGGGCGAGCGGGGTGGACTCGGTCAGGTCCATGGGCCGGGCGCGCTTGTTGCCCGCGGTCAGCATGTCCAGGCACACGTTGGTCGCGATCCGGTAGAGCCAGGAGCGCAGGCTGGAGCGGCCCTCGAACTTGTCGTAGCTGCGCCAGGCGCGGACCATCGTGTCCTGCACCGCGTCCTCCGCCTCGAAGGAGGAGCCGAGCATGCGGTAGCAGTACCCCGTCAGCTCGGTTCGGTGTGCCTCCAGCCTGGTGTCCAGGTCCATCGGTGTCGCCGTGCTGTTCGCCATCTCCACCCACCCCTGTGGAAGTCCTGTTCACGCGCCATCGCGCTCCAGCACTTCGGAAGCTACCGCAGCCCACTGACAACGGCCCCCCGAGCGCACAAAGGCGCAGGTCGAACGGGGTGGTCCAGAACGGAGAATCCCCCTGCCCGGTCCGGTGGCCGGCGGATGCGGACGGTATCCGCCCCCGCCGGCCACCGGCACCCTGAACAGGGGGAGTGGCGTCGAGGCTCAGGCGGCCGTGGCCAGTTGCCGGCGCTGGAGCCGGGCCGCCCGGGTCCCGAGGACGGTGATCGTCACGACGCCCAGGACCGCCAGGAGTCCGACCCCGACCGTCCCGGCCCAGCCGCCCGCGTGGAACGCGATCGCGCCGACCGTGCTGCCCGCGCTGGAGCCGATGTAGTACGCCGACTGGTACAGCGCCGAGGCCTGGGCCCTGCCGTGCGTGGCCGTCTTGCTGACCGCCGAGGAGGCGACCGCGTGGCCCGCGAAGAAGCCGGCCGTGATGAGCACCAGACCCAGCAGGACCAGCGGGAGGGAGCCCGCCAGGGACAGCAGCAGGCCCGCCGCCGTCGTACCGCCGCCCGCGTACAGCGCGCCACGGCGGCCCAGCCGGCCGACCAGCCGGCCCGCCGTGGACGCCGACACCGTACCGACCAGGTACACCAGGAAGATCGAGCCGATGACGCCCTGCGGCAGCGAGAACGGGGCCTCGGTCAGGCGGTAGCCGATGACCGTGTACACGCCGCCGAACACCGTCATGAACAGCGCGCCGATCGCGTACAGCCGGCGCAGCAGCGGGTTGGACAGGTGGTCACGGACCGTCCGGGCCAGCACCCGCGGCCGCAGCGAACCGGCCCTGAAGTGCTTCGGGGCGGGGAGCAGCAGCCGGAAGGCCACCGCACACGCCACGGCGATCACCCCGACGACGCCGACGGCCACGCGCCAGCCCCACTCCTGCGCGACCCAGCCGGTGATGACCCGGCCGCTCATCCCGCCCACGCTGTTGCCCGCGACGAACAGGCCGATCGCGGTGACCAGCGCCTTGGGGCTGACCTCCTCCGCGAGGTACGCGGTCGCCGACGCGGGCAGCCCGGCCAGGGCGGCGCCTTGCAGCGCCCGCAGCGCGATCAGCACACCGAGAGAGGGGGCGAGGGGCACCAGCAGCCCGAGCGTGACGGCCACGGCCAGCGACCCGGTCATGACCGCCCGGCGTCCGAAGCGCTCCGACAGGGCGCTCATCGGCAGCACGAACAGCGCCAGCCCGCCCGTCGCGGCGGCCACCGTCCAGCTGGCGTCGCTCGCCGCCACCCCGAACTCGCCGGAGATCAGCGGGAGCAGGGCCTGGGTGGAGTACAGCAGCGCGAAGGTCGCGACACCCGCGAGGAAGAGGGCGAAACTCATCCGGCGATAGCCGGGTCCGCCCGGGGAGACACGGGAGTCGGCGGCGGGGACAGAGACATCGGCGCCCACGACGGTGGACGCCCCGGTACTGGCGGGAGACATGCCTCGAACGTACGGACAGCACACTCATCCGTCCAATGCATGGAACGGTCATAATCGTTCCCATGGTGCATCAACCGAGTTCACAGGGTCGCCTGTCACCAAGTAGTGACACAGAAGACATGGCAGAGATGTCGAAGGTGCTGGCGCCGCGCCTCGCGTACTTCGCGGGCGTCGCCCGCACCGAACACGTCACCCGGGCCGCCCAGGAGATGAACGTCCCCCAGTCGACCCTGTCCCGCTCCATGGCCCGCCTGGAGCAGGACCTGGGCGTCGACCTGTTCGCCCGGCACGGCCGCACGGTCTCCCTCACCCCGGCCGGCCGCACCTTCCTCGCCTCCGTGGAACGCGCGCTGGCCGAGGTCGAGCGCGCCGCCGAGGAGGTGCGCGCCGACGCCGATCCGACCACCGGCAAGGTCGCCTTCGGCTTCCTGCACACCATGGGCGCCGAGACCGTCCCGGGCCTGCTGCACGCCTTCCGCGCCGATCATCCGCGGGTCCGCTTCAGCCTTGTCCAGAACTACGGCGAGGCCATGCTGGAGCGCCTGCGCGCGGGCGAACTCGACCTGTGCCTGACGTCGCCGGTACCGGACGCCCCCGACCTCGTGGCCCGCCGCCTGGACGAGCAGAAGCTGCGCCTGGTCGTCCCCGCCGACCACTCCCTGGCAGGCCGCCGCCGCATCCGCCTCGCCGAGGCCGCGGACGAAACCTTCGTCACCCTGGAGCCCGGTTACGGCCTGCGCCGCATCACCGACGACCTGTGCAAGGAGGCCGGCTTCAAGCCCCGCATCGCCTTCGAGGGGGAGGAGGCGGAAACGCTGAGGGGTTTGGTGGCGGCGGGCCTCGGGGTGGCCCTCCTGCCCCCGCCGGCCGTCCCCCGACCGGGCGTGGTGGAACTGACGGTCACGGCCCCGAGGGCGGCTCGCGAAATCGGGGTCGCCTGGCTGGAAGGCCACCCGGACACACCCCCGGTGGCGGCTTTCAAGAAGTTCCTGCTCTCGAGGAGAGGCAGTCTGCTCCCCACCTGAGGGGCGCGGGGAACGGCGCGATCAGCCACGACGAACCCGCACCCCGAAAAATCACGACGCACCCCGACGGCGCTACCGCCCCGAGGGGCTGAACCCCGCAGCGAGCGGCATCCGCAACCCGAGCGGCGGCGGCGCCGCGAACGCGTCCCGCACGGGCCGCGACAGCGCCCGCCCGAACAACGCCCCCATCACGAAGTCCTCGGCCAGAGCCAGCACTTCGTCCCGGTACTGATGCAACCCGTGCCCGTCCGCGTGCACTTCGAACCGGCACACGTCCCGGTTGGCCTTCTTCGCCCGGGTCGCCAGCCGGAACGACAGCTCCGGATCCGTCCGCCCGTCGTTCGTGCCGTGCACGATCAGCACCTGGCGCCCGACCAGCTGCTTCACCGGTTCGGGTGGCGCCGCGACATCCTCCTCCGGCAGCCAAGGGGCGAGCGCCAGCACGGAGTTGACGGCCTCGTGGCCGCCCGCCCGCAAGCCCGCCCGGCCGCCCATCCCGACCCCGACGAGGCAGACCGGGACGTCCCCGTACCGCCGTACGATCTCGTCGGCCGCCCAGGTCGCGTCCTGCGCGAGATTGGCCTCGCTGCCGTTCCACCCGCGGTAGCGGTAGTGCACGACGTGCGCGGCGAGACCCTCGTGCCGGCCCGCGCGGGCCAGCCGGCGCCCGACGCCGCGCACGGAGGCGGTCGCCAGCATGGGTGACGGTCTGCGGCCGGATACCTCGTCGCCGCCGGGGAGCAGCAGCACCGCGCCGCTCACCGCCGTCGGCTCCGGACCGAGTGCCCTGCCCAGCCGGGCCCTGCGAACCGGCGTCGCTTGGTGTGCCATGACAGAACAGTGTCAGAAGCGCGGGTGTACACGACCCGTCCTCGGGATCACCGTTACGTATCGACGAAAACGTCGAGCGTCCGGGAACGCGCCGTCTACGCGCGTAGGAGTTAGAGTGCGGAAATGACGAGCCAGACCATCGCGAACACCCCGACACCGGACCAGATCCGCCGGGCGCCCAAGGTTCTGCTGCACGACCACCTCGACGGCGGTCTGCGCCCCGGCACGATCGTCGAACTCGCCCGCGAGAGCGGCTACACCCAGCTCCCCGACACCGACCCCGAGAAGCTCGGCGTCTGGTTCCGCGAGGCCGCCGACTCCGGCTCCCTGGAACGGTACTTGGAGACGTTCTCCCACACCGTCGGCGTCATGCAGACCCGTGACGCCCTGATCCGGGTCGCCGCCGAGTGCGCCGAGGACCTGGCCGCGGACGGCGTCGTCTACGCCGAGGTGCGCTACGCCCCCGAGCAGCACCTGGAGGGCGGCCTCGGTCTCGAAGAGGTCGTCGAGGCCGTCAACGAGGGCTTCCGGGAAGGGGAGCGGCGCGCACGCGAGAACGGGCAGCGCATCCGCGTGGGCGCGCTCCTCACCGCCATGCGGCACGCGGCCCGGGCGCTGGAGATCGCCGAACTCGCCAACCGTTACCGGGACCTTGCGGGCGGCGGTGTTGTCGGATTCGACATCGCGGGCGCCGAGGCCGGCTACCCGCCCACCCGGCACCTCGACGCCTTCGAGTACCTCAAGCGCGAGAACAACCACTTCACCATCCACGCCGGCGAGGCCTTCGGTCTGCCCTCCATCTGGCAGGCCCTCCAGTGGTGCGGCGCCGACCGGCTCGGGCACGGTGTGCGGATCATCGACGACATCCAGGTCCACGAGGACGGCCGCGTCGAACTCGGGCGGCTCGCCTCCTACGTCCGGGACAAGCGCATCCCGCTGGAGCTGTGCCCGAGCTCCAACCTCCAGACCGGCGCGGCCGCCTCGTACGCCGAGCACCCGATCGGGCTGCTGCGCCGACTGCATTTCCGCGCCACCGTCAATACGGACAATCGTCTTATGTCGCACACCAGCATGAGCCGGGAATTCGAGCACCTCGTCGAGGCATTCGGATACACGCTCGACGACATGCAGTGGTTCTCCGTCAATGCGATGAAATCAGCGTTCATTCCTTTCGATGAACGACTGGCCATGATCAATGACGTCATCAAGCCCGGATATGCCGAGCTGAAATCCGAATGGCTGTTCCGTCAGACCGCCTCCACCAGCGGTTCTGCCGATTCGGAGGGCTGAGTCCGGGGTATTCGGCACACAGCGGATGCGGACGGTGTTCACCATCCGTCCGCATTTCGATGTTTGCGGCGGGTGGCACGGGGTGTTTACGGTCGCTGGACCGCTCACCCACCCCGTCATCCCGTTACGAGGACGCATTTCATGAAGCAGTCTGCTGCCAAGTCCCTCGGTGTCGCCGCTCTCGGTGCCGCCTTCGCCGCCGCCGGCGCGGGCGCCGCCAACGCCGCCCCGGCCCTCCCGGACACCGCCCAGACGCTGGAGACCGTCACCACGGCGCTCCCGGCGGAGCAGCTCTCCCAGGCGCTGCCGGGCTCGGGTGAGGCGCTGGGTCAGGGGCAGACGGCGGCCGGCGCCGGTCTGGCCGCCGCCCAGCCGGTCGCCGAGCAGATCCTCGCCAACGGCCCGACGGGCCCGGCCGCCAAGCTCCTGGGCGGCCTCCCGGTGCAGGGCCTGCCCACGCACGGCCTGCCGGTGAACGGCGTGCCGGTCGGCTGACCCTCCCGCCGAGGCGGACACATGCCGATGGGGCGCACCCGCACGGGGTGCGCCCCATCGGCGTTCGCGCAGCGAGCGTCACCAGGCCGTCTGAGTCTTGCCGTGGACCTTGTCCTCCGACGGGAGCACGATCCACAGCGCGATGTACAGCAGGAACTGCGGGCCGGGCAGCAGGCACGAGATCAGGAAGATCACCCGCATCGTCGTCGCGGAGGTGCCGAAGCGCCGTGCCAGCGCGGCGCACACTCCGCCGATCATGCGGCCGTGGGTGGGGCGGGCGAGGCGGGACATGTGCGACTCCTTCGTGAGGGTGTGTGAGGCCTCTCGTCCGAGTACCCCATCTGCACTCCACGCTACGGAGACGAAGGGGGCAAAGCGTCGCTCCACGGGGCGATCCCGACCCTGGGAATCGTCGGGGTCCGACCCTGAGCCGGCTCCTCCGGGGCCAGGGGCGCGCGGAGCGAGCGGGCGGTGGTGCGGCGGCGCAGCCAGGAGCGGCCCGCCGGGACCAGCGCGAGATGCGCGAGGGCCACGCCCAGGGTGTTCAGGAACAGCGAGTCGACGTCGACGACCTGGCCGGGCACGCCCGTCTGCAACAGCTCGATGCCCCAGGACAGCAGGGCGCCGGCCGTGACGGTGCGCAGCAGGGACGCCAGCGGCGAGACGACCGGTCTGCCACCGACCAACGGCAGCAGCACACCCAGCGGGGCGAGCAGGGCCAGCCCCTCGCCGATCCGCCGGGCCGCCTCCGGCCAGCCCAGGGCGAGATCGGCCCGGATACCGGCGAACGGCCGCAGATTGGCGGGCATCACCCAGGGCACGTCCAGTGGCCGCAGCGTGAACCAGGCGACGAACGCGAGGTGGGCGACGAGGAGGACACCCCCTGTCACACGGATGCGGAACGCGGCGCTGCCGCCGATGGAGCCTTGACGCTGCACGACCCCCAAGACGCCGCCTCCGGCAGGATCGGTTCCGGGATGGGCCCCGGTTGCCCTGTGAGGCATACGCCACAGGCGGGGCGGATCACTCCCCGGCCGCGTCCTTCGAGGGCGGTTCCGTGCCGCCCGGCCGGGCCCGCACCTCGTCGGTGCACTCGTAGCGGCGCGGGGAGTCGGCGCCCGGCCCGCCCAGGACCACCGAGCCGTCCCCCTCGGCCGCCGCCGAGTCGGAGAAGGTGCAGACGACCTGCGCGAGGGCGTACGAGGTGAGGCCGGCCGGTGCGGTGCTCAGCCGCAGCGTGTCGTCCGGGTCGCCGGGGCGCGGCCCGCCGACGGTGATGCCGCCGCGCACGTCCGTGCTGTAGCCGGCCTCCTTCTCGGCGGCCGACGTGGGTGCGGCGAGCTGGTCCAGCAGGCCCTGCGCGACCAGGATGCGCCGCTCGGAGTCGGCCGCGCCGTCCGGGACCCGCACGGTCCGGTCGACGGTCACCAGCGACGACCCGCACAGCAGGAACACCTGCACCGGCAGCCCGCGGGCCGCCTGCGTGGAGACGTCCGGCTCGGCGAGCGAGCACTGCACCCGCGAGGGCGCCGGCCCGAAGTTCGTCGGCACCTCCGTGGCCCGGATCCCGCAGCCGGCCAGCAGCACGGCGAGCGCCGGAACGGCCAGCAGACGGGGCACGGCCGCGCGACGTGCGGTCATCATGCGTCCCCCTTCGTGTCCTCGCCCTGGGGCCGGTCGGTGTCGCTCCCGGGCGTCAGCCCGTCCTCGGCGGACTGCTCCTCCGCGGGGGAGGTGCCGCGCGGCAGCCGCAGTGTGAACACCGCACCCGAATCGGGCGAGTTGGCCGCGGTGATCTCGCCGCCGTGGATGTGGGCGTTCTCCAGCGCGATGGACAGTCCCAGGCCGCTGCCCTCGGAACGCGGCCGGGAGGCGCTGGCCTTGTAGAAGCGGTCGAAGACGTGCGGCAGGACGTCCTCCGGGATGCCGGGCCCGTGGTCCCGCACCTCGATGACGATGCTGTCGTCCGCCTCCCGCACGGACACCCGCACCGGGGAGCCGCCGTGCTTGAGCGCGTTGCCGATGAGGTTGGCCAGGATGACGTCCAGGCGCCGCGGATCCAGCCGGGCGTGCAGGCCACGCTCGGCGTCCAGCTCGACCGCGTCCAGCCAGGCACGGGCGTCGATGCAGGCGGTGATCTGGTCGGCGAGGTCGACGTCGTCCAGGACGAGCCGGGCGGTGCCCGCGTCAAAACGCGTGACCTCCATCAGGTTCTCGACCAGGTCGTTCAGCCGCCGCGTCTCGCTGACCACCAGCCGGACGGCGGGCTCGATCATCGGGTCCATGCTGCCGGTCTCCGCCTCCAGCTCCTCCTCGAGCACCTCCGTCACGGCGGTGATCGCGGTGAGCGGCGTCCGCAGCTCGTGGCTCATGTCCGCCACGAACCGCCGGGACGCCTCGTCGCGGCCGGCCATGTCGGCGACCCGTTTCTCCAGCGCCTCGGCCGCGTTGTTGAACGTCCGCGACAGATCGGCGAGTTCATCCGTCCCGGACACCCGCAGCCGGGTGTCCAGCTTGCCCTCGCCGAGCCGCCGCGCGGCCGCCCCCAGCCGCTGCACCGGCTTCAGCACGGTCGTCGCCGCGGCCTGCGCGAGCAGCGCCGAGCCGATCAGCGCGAGCCCCGTGGCGATGCCCAGCGACCAGGCCAGCGAGTTGAGGTCCTTGGCCTCCGGCTCCAGCGACTTGAGCATGTAACCGGTCGGGCCGCCGCCGATCACCCGCGTACCGGCCACCAGGTACGGGGTGTCGTGGTCGACTATGCGCTGCCAGTACAGGTGGTACGGGTGCTTGTTGGCCCCGTCGACCTTCTGCGTCCGGTTCACCGCCGTGCGCAGCGACTTCGGCACGTCCTGGAGCGAGAAGCCGTTCAGCCCGCCGGAGCTGCCGTAGACGGTCCGGCCCTCGGTGTCGCGGCCGACCAGCAGCACGCTGAAGCGCTGGTCGCTGCCCGCCATCTGGCCCGCGGTGTGCTGCAGTTCGTCCTGCGTCGGACGTTCGGGCAGCGCGCCCGCCCGGTTCTGCATCTCCTGCTCGAAGTCGCGCAGCACGGCGTCCTGGGTGCGGGTGAGCACCGCCTCGCGGTTGAGCCAGTACGCGATCCCCGACGCGGACACGGCGGCCGTCAGGGCCACCAGGCCGAAGACGACGACCAGCCGCAGCCGCAGGCTGGTGAAGCGCAGCCCCGACAGAACTCCCTTGCGCGCCCCGGTCCAGCCGTGGGCCCCCCCTTGGTGCGCCTGGGTCACTGAGGCGCGTCCAGCCGGTAGCCGACACCCCGCACGGTACGGATCAGCGTCGGGGACGACGGCACGTCCTCGACCTTGGCGCGCAGCCGCTGGACACACGCGTCCACGAGCCGCGAGTCGCCCAGGTAGTCGTGCTCCCACACCAGCCGCAGCAACTGCTGCCGGGACAGCGCCTGGCCCGGCCGCCGGCTCAGCTCCAGCAGCAGCCGCAGCTCGGTCGGCGTGAGCTGGAGGTCCTCGCCGTTCTTCGTCACGGTCATCGCCGAGCGGTCGATGACGAGGCTGCCGAAGCTCGCCGCGTCGTTCGACTCCCGCTCGCCGCGCCGCAGCACGGCCCGGATCCGGGCGTCGAGCACCCGCCCCTGGACCGGTTTGACGACATAGTCGTCGGCGCCGGACTCCAGCCCGACGACCACGTCGATGTCGTCGTTGCGCGCGGTCAGCAGGATGATCGGCAACTGGTCCGTGCGCCGGATGCGCCGGCACACCTCGAACCCGTCGATGCCGGGCAGCATCACGTCCAGCACGATCAGATCCGGCCGCTGCTCGCGAAGGAGCTTCAGACCGTCCTCACCGCTGGCAGCGGTCGCCACGCGGTGGCCCTGGCGCGTCAGTGAGAGCTCCAGGGCCGTCCGGATGGCGTCGTCGTCCTCGATCAGCAACAGGGAAGGCACGCGCTCATTCTGGCCCATGGAGGGCTCGGGGTTCGACCGGTGGGGCCCACTCGGTGCGGCCGGTACCGCCGACGCGTGTGCAGAAGCTGTGGTGGACCTGTGGCCGACCCCTGTGACAGGTCTGTGACAGTCGGCGGACACGGCCATGAAAGTGCCGCGGCAAGCTTCTCGGCACAGGCAAGGAAGCCCGCCCCAACCGGCGGGCCGCACAACGGAAGTCCACGACGGGGGGCGCGAGATGAACACGCTGCACGGCATCAGCACCAGCGCAGTTGTCACGCGTCTGCACGACGTGCACAGGGGTTCCGAGAAGTCCGGTGCCGATGGGGGCCCCTCCCGCGCGAGCGTAGCCGAGCGTGGGGGAGGGCGGGGGTGCGCTCGCGGTACCGGGCGTCAGCACACCGCGTTCATGACGGTGGTCGACGCACCCACGGGGGAGATCAACAAGGGGTCCGCGGCGGCAGCCGCCACGGGCACCGTCGGGGGAGCAGCGTACGGGGAGGGCTCGGGGGAGCGCCGTTCGCTGACGGAGGCGGAGTTCACCGCCTACGTCAAGGAGCGCCGCGCCTCCCTGTACGCGACCGCCTACCACCTCACCGGTGACCGCTTCGAGGCCGAGGACCTGCTGCAGAGCGCGCTGTTCTCGACCTACCGGGCGTGGGACCGGATCAGTGACAAGGCGGCGGTCGGCGGATACCTCCGCCGCACCATGACCAACCTGCACATCAGCGCCTGGCGGCGCCGCAAGCTCAACGAGTACCCGACCGAGGAACTGCCGGAGACGCCCGGTGACACGGACGCGATGCGCGGCACCGAGCTGCGCGCGGTCCTGTGGCAGGCGCTGGCCCGGCTGCCCGAACTCCAGCGCACCATGCTGGTCCTGCGCTACTACGAGGGCCGCACGGACCCGGAGATCGCGGAGATCCTCGACATCAGTGTCGGCACGGTGAAGTCCAGCATCTGGCGGTCGCTCCGCCGGCTGCGCGAGGACGAGGTCCTCAGCTTCGGCCGTGACGAGGAGGACGCCTTCGGCGAGCTTGTCGCCTGAAGGTTCGGGGGGGGAGCACCACAAGGGGGCCCACGGGGGAACTGCGGGGACGCTGGGGGGCGTCTTGGCAGGAGAGTGGGGAACTGCGGAGGCGCTGGGGGGCGTCTCGGCAGGGCAGTGGGGGACTCGGGGGAGGACAACGGGGGAGTGCGGAAGCGGGACTGGAGGGCCGGGGGGTCCGTCCGGTCCCGCTTTCCTTTGTGCCCTGACCGTGCCCTGACCGTGTCCTACCGGTCAGGCCGCCGTACGGAGGCTCGCGCACCGGCCGGCCGCCGCTGCCGCCAGGCGGCCCATCGCCTCGTCGCGGTCGCAGACGTACGCGCCCAGCGCCGTCTGGTGGGCGACGATCGTGCGCTCCTGCCGCATCAGGCGCCAGCCGCGGCGCAGCAGGAACGGCACCGACTTGCGGCCCTCCTTCAGATCCCGCAGGAACCGGCGGCGGAAGGTCTTCACCGGGCCGCGACTCAGGCACAGCGCGTCGGCGAGGACGCCGAGTTCGCGGCAGCGCGTGACGATCTCCGCGGCGAAGATGCCCTCCGCGATGAACAGCGGGGTCCGCCCGATGTCGACCGTCTCCACGCCGGTGCGGGCGCTGAGCGAGAGGTCGTAGAGGGGAACGTCCGTACGGCCCGTGCGGCACAGCCGGGCGATCGCGGCGACGGCGGTGTCCGCGTCCCACGAGTCGGGGTGGTCCCAGTCGATGTCGGAGCTCTCCGCCACGAGCGGCAGCGTCGGGTCGGCGGCCTCCTTGTAGAAGTCGTCGAGCCGGAGCACCGGGAGACCGGAGCGGGCCGCGAGGAGGGACTTGCCGGAGCCGGAAGGGCCGCAGAGCAGCACGACTCGCGTCGGTATGGCCAGAGGAGAACTCACGGGACACCAGTGTGAGGCATCCACCGGGGGCCGTACGACCCCGCGGGTCGCCTTTGATGCGCGCGTCACACCTCAACTACCCTCGGTCCCGACACGATTACCCAGTGCATCAGAAGGTGGCAGCCATGGCCCGACACGACTCTCCCAAGAAGCCGGCCGCCCAGCGTGCCCTGGCCGTCCTCGCGACCGCGGGCGTGGCACTGGGGGCGGGCACCGCGTCCGCCGCGGCGGACACCGAGTCGATCCTCGGCGTGGTGAATTCCCGCCCCTCCTCCCTCGGCAAGATCGACCCGCAGTCCGGCCTCCAGGCCGCGACCGGCACCCTCGGCTACGTCACCGGCCCGGTCGCCGGCCTCAAGCCCAACCCGCTCGCCGGCACCGGAGTCGACCCGCTCGACAACGGCATCGGCACCGACCTGGCCGACTTCAAGCCCATGACGTCCCAGGCGCTGACCGGGCCGGTGGCGCAGGCGCAGTCGATCGGGAGCATCCCGGTGGTGGGGCAGGCGGCCGGACTGCTGTCGCAGCAGTAGTTCACCGGCCCCGCAGCGGGACCTCCCGGACCAGCCACGCCACCGCGAACGCCGCGGCGCACAGGACGGCCGTGCCGAGCGCGACACCGTGCAGGCCGTCCACCACGCCTGTCCGGAACGCGTCCCGGGCCGGCTCCGGCAGGTCCCGCAACAGCCCGGGTGTCAGCTCCCCTTCGGTCACCCGACCGCCGTCGGCACCGAGCCGGTCCGTCACGCCGGCCGTGAGCCTGCTGGTGTAGACGGATCCGAGGACGGCGACGCCGAGGGAGCCGCCGATGGTGCGCAGCAGTGTCTGCGTGCCGCTGGCCGCGCCCATGTCGCGGGGCTCGGCGCTGTTCATCGTGAGGAGCATCGCCGGCTGCATCAGACAGCCGATGCCCACGCCCAGCACCAGCGTCAGGCCGGAGGTGACGGGCGCCGTCGTGGCCGCGCCGAGCGTGAGCAGTGACAGTGCCCCCACCGAGGCGAGCGCGCCGCCCGCGATCGGATAGCCGCGGTAGCGCCCGCCGTCGGCGATCCGACGGCCGATGGCGAGCTGGGCACCCATCATGCCCAGCATCAGCGGGAGGAGCAGCAGGCCGCTCTCGGTGGAGGACACGTCCCGGACGAACTGCAGGTACTGGGGCAGATAGCTCGCCGCCGCCAGCATGGCCGCACCCGTGACGAAACTGAGTACCTGGGCCACCGTGAAGTTCCGGTCCCGGAACAGCCGGGGCGGGATCACCGGCTCCGGTGCGCGCCGCTCGACCAGCACGAAGGCGGCCAACGTGACCACACAGACCAGGGCGAGCCCGATGATCTGCGGTGACGTCCAGGCGTACGTCGTCCCCGCCCAGCTCGCCAGCAACGTCAGGGCGAGGATCGCGCCGGTGAGCAGCCCCGCCCCCGCCAGGTCGATCGGCGCCTTCACGCGTGCCGCGCGCAGCCGCACCCCGTGGCCGATGAGGGCGAGCGCGACGGCGCCGACCGGGAGGTTGACGTAGAAGACCCAGCGCCAGTCCAGGTGGTCGGTGAGGAAGCCGCCGACCAGGGGGCCGCCGATCATCGCGGCGGGCAGCAGAACCCCGATCAGTGACTGGGCGCGTCCGGCCTCGGCCGGGGTGAGCAGCGTGCCGATGAGGGAGAGCGCCCCCACGAACAGGCCGCCCGCGCCGATCCCCTGCAAGGCCCGAAAGGCGATCAACTGGCCCATGTCCTGGGCGAGTCCGCACAGCACCGAACCGGCCAGGAACACGGAGATCGAGGTGAGGTAGCTGCCCTTGTGGCCGTACAGGTCGCCGAGTTTGCCCCATACCGGGGTGGAGACGGCCGTGGTCAGCAGGTAGGCGGTGAGCACCCAGGAGAGGTGGTCGAGGCCGCCCAGGTCACCCACGATGGTGGGCAGCGCGGTGCCGACGACGGTCCCGTCGAGGGTGGCGAGCACGATGCCGAGCAGCAGACCGAGGATGACGAGCCGGGAAGGCGGGGCGGCCGGGCGGGTGGCCTCGCCGTCGGCGGTCGCCGTGGCGCGTGTGTTCATGGTTCCCCCTGTTTCGCGGTCGGTGGTCAGGCGACATAGCGGCGAACGGACGTGGCGTCCCGCACGGCGTGGCCCCACCAGGCGAGCTGGTCGAGCAGGGCCTTCGCGGCGGTGTGAGCGGCGGGGTCCTTGCAGGCGCCGTCCTCGTCGAAGCGGCTCCAGACGTCGTGGAAGCTGACGGTGTTGCGGATGGTCATGGCGTTCACCTCGGCCATGACGACACGCAGCTGCTCCACCGCGCGCAGGCCGCCGGACAGGCCACCGTAGGAGACGAAGCCGACCGGCTTGCCGTGCCACTCCTCGCCGTGCCAGTCGATCGCGTTCTTCAGGGACGCCGGGAAGCTGTGGTTGTACTCGGGCGTGACGAGGACGAAGGCGTCGGCCGCGGCGAGGCGGGGTGAGACGAGGGCCAGTTGCTCCCGGGAGCCAGGCGGCGGCTGCTGACCGAACGCCGGAAATACGGTCGGCAGTGGCGTCTCGGCGAGGTCGACGACGTCGGCCGTCAGGTCGTCGCGCTGCTCGAGATGGCCGGTCAGCCACTTGGCGACCACGGGGGCGAAGCGCCCCTCGCGGGTCGAGCCGACGAGGACGGCGACGCGGAGCGGTTCGATGCGGACGGGCATGGGTCTCCCCCTGAAGGTGTACGGCGTATCGCTGCGCGTACAACGTACACAGCAATGTGTACGCCGTCTACTAGAGATACACTGTACGCGATACATCGACCCGGGAGGAGTGGACCATGGCGGTCACGAAGAAGGAGGGCGAGGAGAGCGGGGCCGAGGGGCCCTCTCTCTGGGAGCGCCTGGAGCGGCCCGCGCCCCTCCCGCGCGCCTCACTGACGCTGGAGCGGATCGCCGCCGCCGCGGTCGAGATCGCCGACGAGGAGGGCGGCGCCGCCGTCACCATGCGCCGCCTCGCTGCCAAGCTGGGCGTCGCCCCCATGGCGGCCTACCGGCATGTCAACGGCAAGGACGACCTCTGGGCGCTCATGATCGACCGGGTCTCCCGCGACCTAGTCGTCCCGGAGGGCGCGACGGACTGGCGGGAGGTGCTGCGCTGCTACGCCCTGCAGACCCGGGAGCTGATGCTCGCCCACCCGTGGATGGCGGTCATGCCCACCCCCGTCATCATGCTCACACCGTCACGGGTGGCCGTGGCGGAACGGCAGCTGGCCGCGCTCGCCGTCTGCGGCTTGGACGCCGACAAGGTGATGGCCGCCTTCCGGGCCGTCACCTCCTTCGTGCACGGCTCGACCCAGACCGAGATCGCCCTGCGTGACTACCAGGAACGCCACGGCTGGACCAGCGGTGACGAGACCCGCCAGGCGCTCGCCCCGCAGATGCGCTACCTGATGAGCACGGGCCGCTACCCGGCCTTCGAGCAGTACGCCCTCGGTGCGACCCGCAAGGACGACCGGGCCTGGGAGTTCGCGTTCGGCCTCGACTGTGTGCTCGACGGCATCGGGCAGCGCCTCGGGATCTGACGGGCAGCACGCGGCGCACGCGGCGCACGCGAGAAGCCCCGGCCCTCCTGGACGGAGGAAGGCCGGGGCTTCGGCTGTGAGGGGCGTCTAGTACGAGGAACCCGACGCGCCCAGTGACCCCGTGGGGTGCCAGACCGTCTTGGTCTCCAGGAACGCCGTGAGGCGGTCGATGCCGGGAGTCTCCGCGTAATCCACAGGCTGTGGACGGAGAACCCGCTTGAGGTTGTCGGCCGCCGCGATCTCCAGTTCCTTCGCGAGGATCTCGTCGGCGCCCGCGAGGTCGATCGCGTTGACGTCCTGGTGGGCCGCCAGCGGGGTGGCGATCTCGGCCGTACGGCCCGACAGGACGTTGACCACGCCACCGGGGACGTCCGAGGTGGCCAGGACCTCGGCCAGGGACAGGGCGGGGAGCGGGGCGTTCTCGCTCGCCACCACGATCGCCGTGTTGCCGGTCGCGATCACCGGGGCGAGCACCGACACCAGGCCCAGGAACGACGACTCCTGCGGCGCCAGGACGGCGACCACGCCCGTCGGTTCGGGGGAGGACAGGTTGAAGAACGGGCCCGCGACCGGGTTGCCGCCGCCGACGACCTGGGCGATCTTGTCGGTCCAGCCCGCGTACCAGACCCAGCGGTCGATCGTCGCGTCCACGACAGCGGCCGCCTTGGACTTCGACAGGCCCTCCGCGTCGGCCACCTCACGGGTGAACTGGCCCCGGCGGCCCTCCAGCATCTCGGCGACGCGGTAGAGGACCTGGCCGCGGTTGTACGCCGTCGCCCCGGACCAGCCGCCGAACGCCTTGCGCGCCGCGACGACCGCGTCACGGGCGTCCTTGCGGGACGACAGCGGCGCGTTCGCCAGCCACTTGCCCTTCCCCGCCGCGCCAGCGGCCGATGTCTTCGTGGTCACCTCGTACACCCGGCCGCTCTCGGAACGCGGGAACTTCCCGCCGACGTACAGCTTGTAGGTCTTGAAGACAGTCAGGCGGTCAGACATCGAGGTACGCCTCCAGGCCGTGACGGCCGCCCTCGCGGCCGAAGCCCGACTCCTTGTAACCGCCGAACGGCGACGTCGGGTCGAACTTGTTGAACGTGTTGGACCAGACGACACCCGCGCGGAGCTTGTTCGCGACCGCCAGGATGCGCGAGCCCTTCTCCGTCCAGATGCCGGCGGACAGGCCGTACGGCGTGTTGTTGGCCTTGGCGACCGCCTCGTCCGGAGTGCGGAAGGTCAGCACCGACAGCACCGGGCCGAAGATCTCGTCGCGGGCGATCCGGTGCGCCTGGGTGACGTTCGTGAACAGCGTCGGGGCGAACCAGTAGCCGCTCTCCGGCAGCTCGCACGCCGGCGACCAGCGCTCGGCACCCTCCGCCTCGCCCTCCTCGACGAGGGAGGTGATGCGGGTGAGCTGCTCCTCGGAGTTGATCGCGCCGATGTCGGTGTTCTTGTCCAGCGGGTCGCCGAGGCGCAGCGTGGACAGGCGGCGCTTCAGGGACTCCAGGAGCTCCTCCTGGATCGACTCCTGCACCAGCAGGCGGCTGCCGGCGCAGCAGACCTGGCCCTGGTTGAAGAAGATGCCGTTGACGATGCCCTCGACGGCCTGGTCGATCGGGGCGTCGTCGAAGACGATGTTCGCGCCCTTGCCGCCCAGTTCCAGCGTGACCTTCTTGCGGGTCCCGGCGACCGTGCGGGCGATCTCCTTGCCGACGGCCGTGGAGCCGGTGAAGGCGACCTTGTTCACGTCGGGGTGGGCGATCAGCGCGGCGCCGGCGTCGCCGTAGCCCGGGAGGATGTTGACGACGCCCTTGGGCAGACCCGCCTGGCGGCAGATGTCCGCGAAGAACAGCGCCGACAGGGGGGTGGTCTCGGCCGGCTTGAGGACGACCGTGTTGCCGGTCGCGAGGGCCGGGGCGATCTTCCACGCCAGCATCAGGAGGGGGAAGTTCCAGGGGATGACCTGGCCCGCCACGCCCAGCGGCCGCGGGTTCGCCCCGTAGCCGGCGTGGTCGAGCTTGTCGGCCCAGCCCGCGTAGTAGAAGAAGTGCGCGGCGACCAGGGGCAGGTCGGCGTCGCGCGTCTCCTTGATCGGCTTGCCGTTGTCGAGGGTCTCGAGGACGGCGAGCTCGCGGGAGCGCTCCTGGATGATGCGGGCGATGCGGAAGAGGTACTTCGCGCGCTCCGCGCCCGGGAGCGCCGACCACTTCTCGAAGGCCCGGCGCGCGGCCTTCACCGCGCGGTCGACGTCCTCGGAACCGGCCTGGGCGATCTCGGAGAGGACCTCCTCGGTGGACGGGGAGACGGTCTTGAAGACCTTGCCGTCCGCCGCCTCGACGAACTCGCCGTCGATGAACAAGCCGTACGAGGGCGCGATGTCGGCGATCGCGCGCGACTCGGGGGCCGGGGCGTATTCGAATACCGATGACACGTTTTGCCTGTTCATGGGGTCTCAGTCCACCGTCACGTAGTCGGGGCCGGAGTAGCGGCCGGTGGCCAGCTTCTGGCGCTGCATCAGCAGGTCGTTCAGCAGCGACGAGGCGCCGAAGCGGAACCAGTGGTTGTCCAGCCAGTCCTCGCCCGCGGTCTCGTTGACCAGCACGAGGAACTTGATGGCGTCCTTGGAGGTGCGGATGCCGCCCGCCGGCTTCACACCGACCTGGATGCCGGTCTGGGCGCGGAAGTCGCGGACGGCCTCCAGCATGAGGAGGGTGTTCGCGGGGGTGGCGTTCACCGCGACCTTGCCGGTGGAGGTCTTGATGAAGTCCGCGCCCGCCAGCATCCCGAGCCAGCTCGCGCGGCGGATGTTGTCGTACGTCGAGAGCTCGCCCGTCTCGAAGATGACCTTCAGGCGCGCGGAGGTCCCGCAGGCCTCCTTGACGGCGGTGATCTCGTCGTACACCTTCAAGTATCGACCCGAGAGGAACGCCCCGCGGTCGATGACCATGTCGATCTCGTCGGCACCGGCGGCGATGGCGTCCCGCACGTCGGCCAGCTTGACGTCGAGCGCGGCGCGGCCGGCCGGGAACGCCGTGGCCACCGAGGCGACCTTCACGGTCGAGCCGGCGACGGCCTCCTTGGCCACGGCCACCATGTCGGGGTAGACGCAGACCGCCGCGGTGGCGGGCGTCGTACGGTCCGTCGGGTCGGGCTTGACCGCCTTCGCGCCGAGCGCCCGGACCTTGCCCGGGGTGTCCGCGCCTTCCAGCGTCGTCAGGTCGACCATCGAGATCGCGAGGTCGATGGCGTACGCCTTCGCGGTCGTCTTGATCGAACGGGTGCCGAGGGAGGCCGCGCGGCCCTCGAGTCCGACCGCGTCGACGCCGGGGAGCCCGTGGAGGAAGCGGCGCAGCGCGCTGTCGGACGAGGCGACGTCCTTGAGGGGGTGAGCTGCGGTGAGTGCAGAACTGGGCATGGTCACCAGACGAGCATATCTACGCGCGTAGCGGCTGTACAGTCCCCGGTTCTCTTCGACGGGGTCCTAAGGATGTCCAAGGGGTCCCCAAGGGGTCCCTGGTGGCCGGGGTGGTCTTCGGGGAGGGGGCGGAGGTCCGGGGCCGGGCGGGTCCGGCAGAATCGAGACATGACGAGCCCCGAACCCCAGTCCCCGGCGCCGCAGCCTCCGGAGCCCGAGTCCAAGGACCGGGTCTACCGGTCGGTCCCGGCCATCGCCGGTGGCGTGCTGCTGCTCGCCATCACCGGGTGGCTCGGAATCGACGCGATCGTCTCGGGGGAGGGGCGCACGCCGTGGCTCGCGCTCGCCGTGCTGCTCCTCGTCGTGCCGCTCGTCATCGCCTTCACGCTTCGGCCCGCCGTGTACGCCGGCGACGACCGGCTGCGGATCCGCAACCCCTTCCGCCTCGTCGTCGTGCCCTGGGGGCAGGTCGCCTCGCTGCGCTCCTCCTACTCGAACGAGGTCCTCACCGAGACCGGCGCGAAGTACCAGCTGTGGGCCGTGCCCGTCTCGCTGCGCGCCCGCAAGAAGGCCGCGCGGCGCGACATGCGGGCGACCGCGCAGGCCCGCCGGGAGATGGGGCGGGAGGAGGGCCGTGGCAGCGCGCTCGGGATGCGGGCGGGACTGGACGGAGGCCTCGGCGGGCACTCCGTCTCCGATGGGCCCGCGCGGGCCGAGACCGACCGGATCATGGACGAGCTGCGCGGGCTGCGCGAGGCGCGGCACCAGGCGGAGTCGGCGCGGGGCGAGGTCACCGTGCGGTGGGCCTACGAGGTGCTGGCGCCGGCGCTGGCGGGGGCGGTGCTGGTGCTGATCCTGGTGGTGGTGGGCTGAGGTCCCGGGGGCCGGTCGTGCTGATCTTGGTGGTGGTGGGCTGAGGTCCGGGGGTCGGCGGTGCTGATCCTGGTGGCGACGGGCTGAGGTCCGCGGGGCCGGTCGTGCTGATCTTGGTGGTGGTGGGCTGGGGCCCCGGGGGCCGGTCGTGCTCATCCTGGTGGTGATGGGCCTGTGGTGCGGCGGTCCGCCAAGCTCATCCCGGTGGTGATGGGCTGACGGCCCGGCGGCCGGCCGTGGCGGCCGGAGCCTTTCCGGCGCCGTGGCGCCCTCCGGAAAAGCGGTGGAGTATGTGCCTCCCCGCGCCTAGGTTCGGGGCATGAGTACCCGTACCTTCCGTGTCACCGTCCGGGGCGTGTTCGACGGGCTGAGCGCCGAGCAACGCGCCGGGCTGCTGGAGCGGGCCGCCGAGCACGACATGCTGCGCGCCGCGTTCACACCCGAGGGGAGCCTGACGTACGACGTGGCCGTGCGGCCCGCCTTCACGTTCCGCTTCCTCGACTCCGGGGAGGCCGAGGAGGACATCCTGGAGGCGACCGAGCGGGCCGAGGAGTCGGCGCGGGCGTGGCTGGAGCAGCGCGGGTACGGCTACAAGAAGCTCCGGTCCACCGCCGAGGACCTCTCCCAGGCGCCTCTCGGCAAGCGGCAGCGGCGGGAGGCCGCCCGGAAGGGTTTCTGAGTCCTCGGCGGGGGGATCGACCGGGGGATCTGCGGGAGAGGGGAGCGGCGGTGGTACGGGGCCTCGGCCCTCAGATGCCCGCCGCCGTCGACAGGTCGCGCTTGATCGACTCCAGCAGTGCCGTCGCCTTCGCGCGGGCCGCCGGAAGGTCATTGTGGGACCCGACCGGGATCACGACCTCCAGGTAGCACTTCAGCTTCGGCTCCGTGCCGCTCGGGCGGACGATCACCCGGGCGCCGTCGAGGGTGTAGCGCAGACCGTCCGTGGGCGGGAGTTCGGCCGTGCCCTTGGTGAGATCGTCCGTGCGGGTGATCGGCAGGCCGGCCAGCTCCGTCGGGGGCTGTTCGCGCAGGCGCCGCATCGCGGCGGCGATGAGGGACAGGTCCTCGACGCGGACCGAGAGCTGGTCCGTGGCGTGCAGGCCGTGCTCCACCGCCAGGTCGTCCAGCAGGTCGAGGAGGGTGCGGCCCTCCTCCTTGAGCTGGGAGGCCAGTTCCGTGATCAGCAGCGCGGCCGTGATGCCGTCCTTGTCGCGCACGCCCTCGGGGTCCACGCAGTAGCCGAGGGCCTCCTCGTAGCCGTAGCGCAGGCCCTCGGCGCGGGCGATCCACTTGAAGCCGGTGAGGGTCTCGACGTGCGGGAGGCCCGCCTTCTCGGCGATACGGCCGAGGAGGGACGACGAGACGATCGACTCCGCGAAGGTGCCGGTCGCTCCGCGGCGGACCAGGTGGGCGGCGAGCAGGGCGCCGACCTCGTCGCCGCGCAGCATGCGCCAGTCGGTGCCGTCTGTGGCGTCGGTTCCGTCCTGTACGGCGACGGCGCAGCGGTCCGCGTCCGGGTCGTTGGCGATGATCAGGTCCGGGGCGGCTTCGCCGGAGAGCGCGCGTGCCGTCGCGAAGGCCAGGTCCATCGCGCCGGGCTCCTCCGGGTTGGGGAACGCGACGGTCGGGAACTCCGGGTCGGGGTCGGCCTGCTCCGCGACGAGGACCGGGGCCGGGAAGCCGGCGCGGGCGAAGGCGGCCAGGAGGACGTCCTTGCCGACGCCGTGCATCGCCGTGTACACCGTGCGGGCCGTGCGGGGGGAACCCTCGGAGAGGACGGCGTCGGTGCGGGCGAGGTAGGCGTCCAGGACGCTGTCGTCGAGGGTCTCCCAGCCTTCGGTGGGGCGCGGGACGGTGGTGAGGGACCGGACTGCGGCGATCTCCGCCGCGATGTCGATGTCCGCCGGGGGGACGATCTGGGAGCCGTCGCCGAGGTAGACCTTGTAGCCGTTGTCGCGGGGCGGGTTGTGGCTGGCCGTGACCTCCACGCCGGCGACCGCGCCGAGGTGCCTTATCGCGAAGGCGAGCACGGGGGTCGGGAGGGGGCGGGGGAGGACGGCCGCGCGCAGGCCGGCACCGGTCATGACGGCGGCGGTGGTCTGGGCGAAGTCGTGGGACTTGTGGCGGGCGTCGTAGCCGATGACGACGAGGCCGTTGTCGTGGCCCTGCTTCTTGAGGTACGCCGCGAGGCCGGCGGCGGCGCGGATGACGACCGAGCGGTTCATGCGCATGGGGCCGGCGCCGAGTTCGCCGCGGAGGCCGGCGGTGCCGAACTGGAGGGTGCCGCTGAAACGGGCGGCGAGTTCGGTTTCGTCCTTGGCGTCGATGAGGCGGGCCAGCTCGGTGCGGGTGTCCGGGTCGGGGTCCTCGGCGAGCCACGCCTGGGCCTGTGCGATGAGTTCGTCGTGCACGGTGTGGGGTCAGCCTCTCCGGTGTGGTGGCGTGCGGTGCGGTGTGGTGTGCCGGTGGCGTGATGGGGGTGCGCGTCTTCGCCTGACGCCGGGTGGTGGGTCGGGGCCGCGCCGGGGTGTCCGTCCTCGGAACGGCGCGATGGACCTTCATACCGACTGACTGTCCGTTGACGCGCCAACCGCTGCGGGCGGACACTCCCCGACACGTCCCCTTCCCGCCGTACGCGGGTGCGGGTGTGTCCCGCTCGCCGCCCGTGGGTGCCGGCGGTCCTGTCCCTGTGCCGCTGTGGGTGGCCGGGGGTGCAACCCCCTAGGGGCGCGGGGAACTGCGCGACCAGCCAGTACGGGCCCGCGGACCGCCTCGCCTCCTCAGAGGCGGCCGAGGACCTGCGCGAGCAGGGAACCCATGCGGGTCGCGGAGTCGCGGCCGGCCTGGAGGACCTCCTCGTGGTTCAGGGGCTCACCCGTCATGCCCGCGGCGAGGTTGGTGACGAGGGAGATGCCCAGGACCTCGGCGCCCGCCTCGCGCGCGGCGATCGCCTCGAGGACCGTCGACATGCCCACCAGGTCCGCACCGATGACCCGGGCCATACGGATCTCGGCGGGAGTCTCGTAGTGCGGGCCGGGGAACTGGGCGTAGACGCCCTCCTCCAGCGTCGCGTCGACCTCCTTGCACAGGGCCCGCAGACGCGGGGAGTACAGGTCGGTGAGGTCGACGAAGTTCGCGCCGATGATGGGGGAGGTGGCGGTGAGGTTGATGTGGTCGCTGATGAGGACCGGCTGGCCGGGGCGCATGCCCTCGCGCAGGCCGCCGCAGCCGTTGGTGAGGACGACCGTCTTGCAGCCGGCCGAGACCGCGGTGCGGACGCCGTGGGCGACCGCCGCCACCCCGCGGCCCTCGTAGTAGTGCGTACGGCCCAGGAAGACCAGGGCGCGCTTGTTGCCGATCCGGTACGAGCGGATCTTGCCGCCGTGGCCCTCCACCGCCGGGGGCGGGAAACCGGGGAGCTCGGTGACCTGGAACTCGGCCTCGGGTGCGCCCAGCGCGTCCACGGCCGGGGCCCAGCCGGAGCCCATCACGAGGGCGACGTCGTGGGTCTCGGCGCCCGTCAGTTCGCGCAGGCGGGCCGCGGCGGCGTCGGCGGCCGTGTGGGGGTCGCCCTGGATGTCGTCCGGAAGAAGAGATGCGTTCACGCCGATGAGGGTAGCCGCTGTTTGCCTACGCGCGTAGATGGCAGAGCTCACGGGGTGGCGATCGTTGTCTTGTCGTTTCCGACGAGGGGGTGTGGCGCGGGCTGCCGTCAGCAGGGGCGCTTGCGCAGCTCCATCACGTAGTCGTGAGGAGCGCCGGCCGACTCGGCCGCGTCGGCGATCTCGCCCAGGTAGCGGGCGGAGGGCAGGCCGCCCTCGTAGGCGTTCAGGGCGAAGGCCCAGGCGGATTCCTCGCCGTCCAGGGTGTGGACCCGTACGCGCGCACGCCGGTAGATGTCGAGGCCCACGCCCTCCCAGCGGTCGAGGGACTCCTCGTCCATCGGGGCGATGTCGTAGAGGGAGACGAAGACCTGGGAGAGCGGGTCCTCCACGATGGTCGGCAGTGCGCCCTCCCAGCCCATGTGCTCGCCGCCGAAGGTCAGTCGCCATCCGTTCAGCCAGCCGGTGGCGCGCAGTGGCGAGTGCGGGGCGCGGCGGGACATCAGCCGCGCGTCGAGGTTGCCGGCGTACGCGGCGTAGAGCGACATGGGGGAAGGGTACGGCAGGCGGCCCCGGCGTCACTGTCGTAACAACAGGCGCATCGGCAGGCCCCCGGGGCGGTGGCACGCGGAGCGGTGCGGGACAATGGAGTACGTGACTCGGATCGTGATCATCGGTGGCGGACCCGGCGGATACGAAGCGGCCCTGGTGGCCGCTCAACTCGGCGCGGAGGTGACCGTCGTCGACTGCGACGGTCTGGGCGGGGCGTCGGTGCTCACCGACTGCGTGCCGTCGAAGACCTTGATCGCCACGGCCGAGGTGATGACCACCTTCGACTCCTCCTACGAGGAGCTGGGGATCATCGTCGCCGACGACACCCCTCCCATGGAGCAGGCCGCCCGGGTCGTGGGCGTCGACCTGGGGAAGGTCAACCGGCGTGTGAAGCGGCTCGCGCTCGCCCAGTCGCACGACATCACCGCCTCCGTGACGCGCGCCGGGGCGCGTGTCATGCGCGGGCGCGGGCGCCTGGAGGGCATGCAGGCGCTCGACGGGTCGCGCAAGGTCGTGGTGCGCACCGCCGACGGGAGTGAGGAGACCCTGACGGCTGACGCCGTGCTCATCGCCACCGGCGGGCACCCCCGCGAGCTGCCCGACGCCCTGCCCGACGGTGAGCGGATCCTGAACTGGACCCAGGTGTACGACCTCGACGAGCTGCCCGAGGAGCTCATCGTGGTCGGATCCGGTGTGACCGGTGCCGAGTTCGCGGGTGCCTACCAGGCGCTCGGGTCGCGGGTGACGCTCGTGTCGTCGCGCGACCGGGTGCTGCCGGGGGAGGACCCGGACGCGGCCGCCGTGCTGGAGGACGTCTTCCGGCGGCGCGGCATGAACGTCATGGGGCGCTCCCGCGCGCAGTCCGCCAAGCGGGTCGGGGACCGGGTCGAGGTCACCCTCGCCGACGGGCGGGTCATCACCGGCTCGCACTGCCTCATGGCCGTCGGCGCCGTGCCCAACAGCGCGGGCATGGGTCTCGAGGACGCCGGTGTCCGGCTGCGCGAGTCCGGCCACATCTGGACCGACAAGGTCTCGCGCACGACCGCTCCGGGCGTGTACGCCGCCGGCGACGTGACCGGCGTGTTCGCCCTCGCCTCCGTGGCCGCCATGCAGGGCCGCATCGCCATGTACCACTTCCTGGGCGACGCAGTGGCCCCGCTGAACCTCAAGACGGTCTCGTCGAACGTCTTCACCGACCCGGAGATCGCCACCGTCGGCTACACCCAGGCCGACGTCGACGGCGGGAAGATCGACGCCCGGGTCGTGAAGCTGCCGTTGCTGCGCAACCCGCGCGCGAAGATGCAGGGCATCCGCGACGGCTTCGTCAAGATCTTCTGCCGGCCGGGCACGGGGATCGTGGTGGGCGGTGTCGTCGTGGCGCCGCGCGCCTCGGAACTGATCCACCCCATCTCGATCGCGGTCGACAACAATCTGACCGTCGAACAGATCGCGAACGCCTTCACCGTCTACCCCTCGCTGTCGGGCTCGATCGCCGAAGTGGCACGGCAGTTGCACACGCGCAAGGAGAACGGCGACGGCTGAGGCCGAAATCGACTCCTCCCTGGTCACGGGGAGTGTTCGACCATTCGTACGGCATAGGCGGCGAGACTAGGCCCGTATACCACTTCCCGCTGCTCGGTGCGAACATCTTCTGCTATTCAGCGCAAACTGCTGAAAGCAGACGGTCGCTGGCGTTACTGTCAGTTTCGTGTTCGCTGCAGAACGTCGCCAATTGATCCTCGAAATGGTGCGAGCGAACGGGGCCGTGTCGCTCCGTGAGCTCGCCCGCGTCGTCCAGACCTCCGAAGTGACCGTACGGCGGGACGTGCGCGCGCTGGAGGCAGAAGGACTCCTCGACCGCCGGCACGGCGGTGCGGTACTGCCGGGCGGTTTCACGCGGGAGTCCGGCTTTCCGCAGAAGTCTCATCTCGCGACCGCCGAGAAGACCGCCATCGCCGACCTCGCCGCGAATCTCGTGGAAGAGGGGGAGGCGATCGTGGTCGGGGCGGGTACGACGACCCAGGAGCTGGCCCGCCGGCTGGCCCGGGTCCCCGGCCTGACCGTCGTCACCAACTCGCTCCTGGTGGCGCAGGCCCTGGCCCACGCCAACCGGGTCGAGGTCGTGATGACCGGCGGTACGCTGCGCGGTTCCAACTACGCCCTGGTCGGGAGTGGTGCGGAGCAGTCCCTGCACGGGTTGCGGGTGTCGCGGGCGTTCCTGTCCGGGAGCGGGTTGACCGCCGAGCGTGGTCTGTCCACGTCCAACATGCTGTCGGCGTCCGTCGACCGGGCGTTGGTGCAGGCGGCCGCGGAGGTCGTGGTCCTCGCCGACCACACCAAACTCGGTACCGACACCATGTTCCAGACCGTGCCGACGGATCTCATCACGCGCCTCGTCACGGACGAGCCGCCGGCGCACGACGACCGTGCCGCCACGGAACTCCAGGCGCTTGCCGACCAGGGTGTGCAGATCACTGTCGCCGGGGGGCAGGGGGGTTCTGCCGGAGCGGCGGCGGGGGGCCCGGGGGGTGATGCGGTCTCGGCGCGCCAGCAGCGCCGGGATGTGCCGTTGCCCGGGCCTCGGCGGCAGGTGCCGGGGGCTGGTGGGCAGTTGAGGTCCGCCTCTGCCTCGATGCTGGGTGAGCAGGGGCCCGGGGCGGAGCGGGCGCGGGTGGCTGATCTGCGGCGGCGATGAGGCCGGCGGTTCCCCCGGCGGTGAGTTTCGTCGCTGTCGGCGTGTCGCGCACCCGGCGTTGTCGCTGAGGCCGGGCGGGTTCCCCGACCCGGCGTCGGGGGGTCCCGCTGCGTCGGTGCTGAGGCCGGGTGGGTCCGCAGCCCGGCGGAACGGGGTGCCCGTGGCTGGGGCAGCCCTCGTGGGCAAGCAGCGTGAAGCGGAACGGGCCCGCGGCCCTAGGTCCATGACGGGCAAGTCACGACGGGCCCGCAGCCACGGTCCTGCGACGGCCGGGCGAGTCAGGATGCTCCCGAGGCCATAGGCCCATGACGCCCACCGGGCGAGTCACGCCCGGCCCGCAGCCGTAGGACTGTGATCGCACCGGGCGAGTCACGCCCCGGCCCGCAGCCGTAGGACTGCGATCGCGCTGGGCGAGCCACGACGCTCCCGCAGCCGCCGGCCGACACAAGGGGCCGTGTCGGGGGGTGTCCGCCCGCAGCGGTTGGCGCGTCAACGGACAGTTGGTCGGTATCCGACCCCATCGCGCCGTTCCGAGGACGGACACCCCCCGGCGCGGTCCCGACTCGGGACCGCGCCGGGGGCGTCCGTCCACCCAGTCGGCGCGGCCCCAACCAGGGCCGCACCGTGGGCGTCCGTCCACCTAGTCGGCGCGGTCCCGACTCGGCGCCGCACCGTGGGCGTCCGTCCACCCAGTCGGCGCGGCCCCAACCAGGGCCGCACCGTGGGCGTCCGTCCACCTAGTCGGCGCGGTCCCGACTCGGGACCGCGCCGGGGGCGTCCGTCCACCCAGTCGGCGCGGCCCCCAACCAGGGCCGCATCGTAGGCGTCCGTCCACGCAATCGGCGCGGCCCCCAACCAGGGCCGCGCCGAAGGTGTTCGTCCGTTGAGCTGAGGGGCGTCAGTCCTTGATCTCGCAGATCGCCGCGCCCGACGTCACCGACGCGCCGATCTCCGCGCTCAGGCCCTTGATCGTGCCCGACCGGTGCGCGTTGAGGGGCTGCTCCATCTTCATGGCCTCCAGGACGACGATCAGATCGCCCTCCTTGACCTCCTGGCCCTCCTCCACGGCCACCTTGACGATGGTGCCCTGCATCGGGGACGCGAGGGTGTCGCCGGAGGCGACGGGGCCCGACTTCTTCGCCGCGCGGCGCTTCGGCTTGGCGCCCGCCGCGAGGCCCGTGCGGGCCAGGGACATGCCCAGCGACGTCGGCAGGGAGACCTCGAGGCGCTTGCCGCCGACCTCGACGACGACCGTCTCGCGGCCCGGCTCCTCGTCCGCGTCCGCATCGGCCGGCGCGGCGAACGGCTTGATCTCGTTGACGAACTCCGTCTCGATCCACCGCGTGTGCACCGTGAACGGGTCCGACGAGTCCGTGAGCTCGGGCGCGAACGCCGGGTCCTTCACCACCGCACGGTGGAACGGGATCGCCGTAGCCATGCCCTCGACCTGGAACTCCTCCAGCGCACGGGCGGCCCGCTGCAGCGCCTCCTTGCGCGTGCGGCCGGTGACGATCAGCTTGGCCAGCAGGGAGTCCCACGCCGGGCCGATGACCGAGCCGGACTCCACGCCCGCGTCCAGACGGACACCCGGGCCGGACGGCGGGGCGAACGTCGTGACCGTGCCGGGCGCCGGGAGGAAGTTGCGGCCCGGGTCCTCGCCGTTGATGCGGAACTCGAAGGAGTGGCCGCGCAGCTCCGGGTCGCCGTAGCCGAGCTCCTCGCCGTCGGCGATGCGGAACATCTCGCGCACGAGGTCGATGCCGGCGACCTCCTCGGTGACCGGGTGCTCCACCTGGAGACGGGTGTTGACCTCCAGGAAGGAGATCGTGCCGTCGAGGCCGACGAGGAACTCGACCGTGCCGGCGCCGACGTAGCCGGCCTCCTTCAGGATCGCCTTGGAGGCGGAGTACAGCTGCTCCACCTGCGCGTCGGACAGGAAGGGGGCCGGGGCCTCCTCCACCAGCTTCTGGTGGCGGCGCTGCAGGGAGCAGTCACGGGTGGAGACGACGACCACGTTGCCGTGCCGGTCGGCCAGGCACTGGGTCTCCACGTGCCGCGGCTTGTCCAGGTACCGCTCGACGAAGCACTCGCCCCGGCCGAACGCGGCGACGGCCTCACGGACCGCCGAGTCGTACAGCTCCGGCACCTCTTCGAGGGTGCGGGCGACCTTCAGGCCACGACCGCCACCACCGAAGGCGGCCTTGATCGCGATCGGCAGGCCGTGCTGCTCGGCGAACGCGACGACCTCGTCGGCACCGGACACCGGGTCGGGCGTACCGGCCACCAGCGGGGCACCCGCGCGCTGCGCGATGTGCCGGGCGGCGACCTTGTCACCGAGGTCGCGGATCGCCTGCGGCGGCGGGCCGATCCAGATCAGGCCCGCGTCCAGGACCGCCTGCGCGAACTCGGCGTTCTCGGAGAGGAAGCCGTAGCCCGGGTGGATGGCGTCCGCGCCGGACTCGCGGGCGGCGTTGAGCACCTTCTCGATGTCGAGATAGCTGGTGCCCGGCGTGTCACCGCCCAGGGCGAACGCCTCATCCGCGGCGCGGACATGCAGAGCGTCCCGGTCCGGGTCGGCGTAGACGGCCACGCTCGCGATACCGGCATCCCGGCAGGCCCGGGCCACGCGGACAGCGATTTCGCCACGGTTGGCGATGAGCACCTTGCGCACGATTGAGGCTCCCTCCTTGAAACAAGCCGAGTTTAGGGACTGCCGACACGACACTTCGACCCGTCCCCAGTGGTGAGCTTGCCCACACGGAGCGTGATGCGAGGCTCGCTCGACCCGCGAAATCCCTTGTCGCACCGCGGTACGCAGTACTCCTCCGGGAAACCCTAGCCCTCTCCTGTGGCCAAGGTCTCTGTCATCACGTGCTGCGGGCCACTCTGTTTCTTTGTTGAGTCCCTACGAATGGCCCAATGATTCTTTGCCCGCCGCCGGACCCTTGTCCCCCGGTTTACCGGTTAGTAGCGTTCGCGGTGTCTTCAGAGGGAAGAGGGTGGGCCCGGTGATACGCAGGCCGGTGGCGTGGGTCGTTGCGGTGGTGCTGTTCGTCGAGGCGTTCGGCCTCGCGGCGCTCAACTGGTTCCTGGGGGTCGTCGTCGACCGGCAGGACATGTCCCTGGCCGGGCTGGACCCGCACATGATGTCGGTGTCGTCGAAGATCGGCGGGATCGTCTTCGGTCTCTACTTCGCCCTGTGCGGCCTCGTCGCCCTGCTGGTGGCGCTGCGGGACCGGCCCCCGGCGGGCTTCGGACGCGTGCTGCTGATCAGCGCGGCCGTCGTGCACGGGCTGCTGGGCGCGTTCACCTGGGGCCTCGTCGGCTGGACCGCGTTCCTGTTCATGGTGCTGGTCCTCGCGCTGATCGTGCTGCTGCTGATGACGTACGACCGTCCGGCCGAGCCCGCCGACGCCGCGCCCGAGGGCGCCAGGGGCGGCGACGGGTCCCCGGTCACTTCTCCGCCGGCGCCCACAACTCCGTGATGCCCACGCCCAGTTCGGCCAGGAGCCGGCGCACGAGCGGCAGGCTGATGCCGATCACGTTGCCGTGGTCGCCGTCGATGCCGTCGATGAAAGGGGCCGAGCGGCCGTCTAGGGTGAACGCCCCGGCGACGTAGAGGGGTTCGCCGGAGGCGACGTAGGCGGCGATCTCCTCGTCGGTGGGCTCACCGAAGTGGACGACCGTCGACGCGGTGGCGGAGACGTAGCGGCCGGTGAGCGTGTCGTAGACGCAGTGGCCGGTCTGCAGGGTGCCGGCCCGGCCGCGCATCGACTTCCAGCGGGCGGTCGCCTCCTCGGCGTCCGCGGGCTTGCCGAGGGCCCGGCCGTCCAGGTCGAGCACCGAGTCGCAGCCGATCACGAGCGCGCCCTTGACCTCCGGCCGGGCCGCCACGACGGAGGCCTTCGCCTCGGCCAGCGCGAGCGCCAGCTCGGCGGGGGTGGGAGCGGTGACGGCGTCCTCGTCGACGCCGCTCACGATCACCTCGGGGGTGAGGCCGGCCTGGCGGAGCAGTCCGAGCCGGGCGGGGGACTGGGAGGCGAGGACGAGTCGCCTGCGGCGCTGAGCAGTCATGCGGTCAGGTTAGTCACCCGGGCGGGCCCGGTTCACCTGACGCCGATCACGATCATCACGAGCACCATGGCCAGGGCCAGGAGAACGCTCAGCCGCCGCAGCATGTCCTGCATGTCACGCAGTTCTTCGGGCGGCTCGTTCTCGGGGTCGGACCACAGCATGCCTTCCATGGTCGGACGGAGGGTGGGCCGGCGCCTGAGTACGCGTACTCAACTTGCCGGGCCCACCCCCACGCATCACCCCGGCCAGTAGGTACGGCCCCACGCCGCCGGCCCCGGCTGGGGCAGGCGGTGGGCCGCGATACGGGACGGGTCGGACCAGGAATCGCGGGACGTCGGCGCGCCGGGCGGGGCGGCTGCCGCCGCCGCGGCGCGGGCCCTGACCACCGCCAGGGCGGCGGCCAGCTCCTCCGGGGTCGGGTTGCCCCGTACGACCTTGATCGTCATGTGGGCCTCCTGGGCTCGCTGCGGGCTAGAGGGGGATGTTGCCGTGCTTCTTCGGAGGCAGGGATTCCCGCTTCGTACGCAGTTGACGCAGACCCCGTACGACGTGCCGGCGGGTCTCGGACGGCCGGATCACGGCGTCGACGTAACCGCGCTCGGCCGCGACGTAGGGGTTGAGGAGGGCGTCCTCGTACTCCCGGATCAGCCGCGCCCGGACCGCCTCCAGATCCTCGCCGTTCGCCTCGGCCTCCGCGATGGTGCGGCGGTGCAGGATGTTGACCGCGCCCTGGGCGCCCATGACGGCGATCTGGGCCGTGGGCCAGGCGAGGTTGAGGTCGGCGCCCAGGTGCTTGGAGCCCATGACGTCGTAGGCGCCGCCGAAGGCCTTGCGGGTGATGATCGTGATGAGCGGGACGGTCGCCTCGGCGTAGGCGTAGATCAGCTTGGCGCCGCGGCGGATGATGCCGTCGTGCTCCTGGCCGACGCCGGGCAGGAAGCCGGGGACGTCGACGAACGTGATCACCGGGACGTTGAAGGCGTCGCAGGTGCGCACGAAGCGGGCGGCCTTCTCGCTGGCCTTGATGTCCAGGCACCCGGCGAGCTGCGTCGGCTGGTTGGCGATGATCCCGACCGGATGGCCCTCGACCCGGCCGAAGCCGGTGACGATGTTCGGCGCGTACAGCGGCTGCGTCTCGCAGAACTCGGCGTCGTCCAGGACGTGTTCGATCACCGCGTGCATGTCGTACGGCTGGTTCGCGCTGTCCGGGACGATCACGTCCAGCTCGCGGTCCTCGTCGCTGACCTCGAGGTCGGCCTCCTCCGGGAAGGCCGGCGCCTCGGAGAGGTTGTTGGACGGCAGGTACGACAGCAGCTGCTTGATGTACTCGATGGCGTCCTTCTCGTCGCCCGCCATGTGGTGGGCGACTCCGGAGGTCGCGTTGTGGGTCCGGGCGCCGCCCAGCTCCTCGAAGCCCACGTCCTCGCCGGTGACGGTCTTGATGACGTCGGGGCCGGTGATGAACATGTGCGAGGTCTGGTCGACCATGACCGTGAAGTCGGTGATGGCCGGGGAGTAGACCGCGCCGCCCGCGCACGGCCCGACGACCAGGCTGATCTGCGGGATGACACCGGAGGCGTGGGTGTTGCGGCGGAAGATCTCGCCGTACGCGCCGAGCGACGCGACACCCTCCTGGATGCGGGCGCCACCGGAGTCGTTGATCCCGATGACCGGGCAGCCGGTCTTCAGGGCGAAGTCCATGACCTTGACGATCTTCTGGCCGTAGACCTCGCCGAGGGCCCCGCCGAAGACGGTGAAGTCCTGCGAGAACACGGCGACCGGGCGGCCGTCGACGGTGCCGTACCCGGTGACGACCCCGTCGCCGTACGGGCGGTTCTTGTCGAGGCCGAAGTTGGTGGAGCGGTGCCGGGCGAACTCGTCGAGTTCGACGAAGGAGCCCTCGTCGAGCAGGAGCTCGATCCGCTCACGGGCCGTCAGTTTGCCCTTGGCGTGCTGCTTCTCGACGGCACGAGCGGAGCCGGCGTGGGTCGCTTCCTCGATGCGTCGCTCCAGATCCGCGAGCTTGCCCGCGGTCGTGTGAATGTCGGGCTGCTGCTGCTCTTCCGGCTCGGACATCGGGATGCGGCTCCCTGCCTGCTCAAAAGGGGGGACGGTTACTCATCCGTAGAGTAGTGGGGTGCCTCCACATCGGCAGTGCGGCGTTTGCCACACCTAGGGTGGCTTGCATGACGCCGCGAGATGCATCAGAGCCGAACGGAAGCCGGTGGTCGGACCTGGACCGCCCGCCCCTCAACGTCACCGCCCTGCGCCGGGGTCTGGTACGGCCGGGAGGGCTGTGGTCGGAGGTGGACGTGGTGCAGCGCACCGGCTCCACGAACTCCGACCTGGTGGCCCGGGCGGCGAAGGGCGAGGTGACCGAGGGCGCGGTGCTGGTCGCCGAGGAGCAGACGGCGGGCCGCGGCCGGCTCGACCGCCAGTGGACGGCGCCGCCGCGCTCCGGCCTCTTCTTCTCCGTCCTGCTCACGCCGAGCGAGGTGCCGGTGGCGCGGTGGGGCTGGCTGCCCCTGCTCACGGGGGTCGCGGTGGCGACGGGCCTGTCGCGGGCGGCGGGCGTCGACACGGCCCTGAAGTGGCCGAACGATCTGCTGGTCACGGTCGGGGGAGCGGAACGCAAGGCCGGCGGGATCCTGGCCGAGCGGGCCGGCGACGACGGGGTCGTCATCGGGGTCGGCATCAACGTCTCCCTCAAGGACGACGAGCTGCCCGTGCCGACGGCGGGGTCGCTGGGGCTGGCCGGGGCGGTGAGCACCGACCGGGACCCGCTGCTGCGGGGGGTGCTGCGCTCGCTGGAGGAGTGGTACGGCACGTGGCGCGAGGCCGTGGGTGACCCGGGGCCGAGCGGGTTGCAGGAGGCGTATGCGGCCGGGTGCGCGACGCTCGGGCGGGTGGTGCGGGCGGAGCTGCCGGGAGATCGGGCGGTCGTCGGGGAAGCGGTGGCTGTGGACGGAGACGGGCGGCTGGTACTGGCGACGGAGGAGGGGATGCAGGAGCCGGTCGGGGCCGGGGACATCGTGCACCTGAGGCCGGCGTGATGTGAGGCCGGGGCGTTCCGCAACCCGGTCCTGGGCGCGGGCCAGGTGCTTCCAGCCCGTCCGCCGATTGAGGACGAGGCCGTTCAGGCCGATCGGGGGTCCAGGGGGCGGAGCCCCCTGGGGGCAGCGGCAGAGACGCCGAGTTCCTGTACAACGCCGGGCACCTCACCCTCGGCTCAACCTGACGGAGTGAGCTGGCGCACACCTGCCGTAGAGTTGAGGCCGGTCGATACATGACCGTGACAGATCGGAAGGGCAACACGCGTGACCGTCGACGACTCGGGTTCCGGCGAGGACGCGCACGGCGCCGACTCCGGCGAGGATCCGCTCGCCCTGCGCCTCGAAGGGCTCATTCTGGGCGCCGAGCGCCGCTACACCCCGTTTCAGGCGGCCCGCAGCGCCGGTGTCTCCATGGAACTGGCCTCCCGCTTCTGGCGGGCCATGGGCTTCGCCGACATAGGCCAGGCCAAGGCCCTCACGGAGGCCGACGTCCTCGCGCTGCGGCGCCTCGCCGGTCTCGTCGAGGCGGGGCTGCTGAGCGAGGCGATGGCCGTCCAGGTGGCCCGGTCCACGGGCCAGACCACCGCGCGGCTCGCCGAGTGGCAGATCGACTCCTTCCTGGAGGGGCTGACCGAGCCGCCCGAGCCGGGCATGACCCGCACCGAGGTCACGTACCCGATCGTCGAGCTGCTCCTGCCCGAGCTGGAGGAGTTCCTGGTCTACGTGTGGCGCCGCCAGCTCGCCGCCTCGGCCGGGCGGGTCGTGCAGGCGGCCGACGACGAGGAGATGGTCGACCGGCGCCTCGCCGTCGGCTTCGCCGACCTGGTCGGCTTCACGCGCCTGACCCGCCGCATGGAGGAGGAGGAGCTCGGCGAGCTCGTCGAGGCCTTCGAGACCACGGCCGCCGACCTGGTGGCGGCGAACGGCGGACGGCTGATCAAGACCCTGGGTGACGAGGTGCTCTACGCCGCCGACGACGCGGGCACGGCCGCCGAGATCGCCTTGCGGCTGATCGAGACCATGGCGCACGACGAGACGATGCCGGAGCTGCGCGTCGGCATGGCGTTCGGCACGGTGACCACCCGTATGGGTGATGTGTTCGGTACGACCGTCAACCTGGCCTCCCGGCTCACCTCGATAGCTCCGAAGGACGCCGTCCTCGTCGACACCGCCTTCGCCGAGGAGCTGATCCGTACGCAGGACGCTCCGGCCTCGGAGGCGGAGGCGGCCGAGGAGGCCGCCGCGGCGGAGAAGGAGGGCGAGGAGCCCCCGGTGTACCGCTTCGGGCTGCAGCCGATGTGGCAGCGGCCGGTGCGTGGCCTGGGCGTCGTGGAGCCGTGGCTGCTCACGCGCCGGGAGGGGGCGCCGTAACCGCTCGTCGGTGGTCGGTCGGGCTGTCAGCGACGGCCGACCGGTGAGTCCACGCACAGGCCGATCACCGGCACGCACAGGCCCGTCTCGTGTGGCTTCTTCGGCTCCTCGGGCCGGGGCGCCGGGGCCGGTGTCGTGCGGCTCGGCGGTGCGGGCGGGGCCGGGGCGGGTCGCGGGGCGTCGCCGCTCCCCGAGGCCGTCGGGGCCGGGGCCGGGGCGTTCGGCGTGTCGGGGATGGTCGTGGACGTCGGACCGGCGGCTGTGACGTTCGCCGGGGTTCCGGTGGTGGTGGACGAGGACGGCCGCACGCCCTTGGTGACCGGCGAGGGAGGCAGGGCACCCAGGGCCGTGGGTGACGAGGGGCTCGCGTCGGGGACTGCCGGGAAGGTCGAGGCGGTCTGGGTGGCGGCGTCCGTGGCGGTGGTGACCGGGTCCGGGCGGGGCCCGGCCTCCATGGTGCCGGCGTCGGCGCCCGGGCCGGAGGCCAGACGCAGCAGGCTCAGGGCGCCCGCGGCGAGGGCGAGGCCGCCGGCGGCGAGCAGCACCTTGCGGGGGCGGGGCTTGCGGTGGCGGCCGCGGACGCGGGGAGGGAAGGGAGCGGCCTCGGCGGGGGCCGGCCCGTGGAGCGCGGGCGACTGACGCCGCAGGGGTGCCGTGACGGCCCTGGTGTCCTCTCGCGGCTTCGCCGTCGTGTGCGTCGTCATCACGGTCCCTCCCCGAGACGGTCCCTCCCCGATGCACTCGCGCCCCCTGTGCGCCGTGGGGGACGCACGCTATGCGCTCCCATGGGCGGTTGGGTCGGAGTTGCGGTGATGTCACTCGAACGGGTGGGCGGGGGCGGTGGGGGAACCGGACCCGTCGGCCCTTTCGCGGGTGGGGTGCGGCTGCGATGATCTGAGCGTCGACCTTGTTAACCCGCGTTAACCGGAGGGTGTCATGAGTGAGGAACGGTTCGGGGAGTTCGTGCTGGTGCGGCGGCATGAGCAGGGGCATGTCGCGGAGCTCGTCCTCGACCGGCCCAAGGCCATGAACGCCGTGTCGACGGAGATGGCGCGGTCCATCGCCGGGGCGTGCACGGCGCTGGGGGAGGACCGGGACGTCCGGGCGGTCGTCCTGACCTCGACGCATGAGCGGGCCTTCTGCGTCGGGGCCGATCTGAAGGAGCGGAACTCCTTCAGCGACGCCGATCTGCTGCGGCAGCGGCCGGTGACGCGGGGGGCGTACACCGGGGTGCTGGAGCTGCCGGTGCCGACGGTGGCGGCGGTGCACGGGTTCGCGCTCGGGGGCGGCTTCGAGCTGGCGCTGGCCTGCGACGTGATCGTGGCGGACCGGACGGCGGTCGTGGGTCTGCCGGAGGTGTCGGTCGGGGTGATCCCCGGGGGCGGGGGCACGCAGCTGCTGCCGCGGCGGGTCGGGGCGGCCCGGGCGGCCGAGCTGATCTTCTCCGCGCGACGGGTGGAGGCCGTGGAGGCGGGCGAGTTGGGGCTGGTCGATCAGCTGGTGGACGAGGGTCGGGACCGGGAGGAGGCGCTGGCCCTGGCGGGGCGGATCGCCGGGAACTCCCCGGTGGGGCTGCGGGCGGCGAAGCGGGCGCTGCGGCTCGGGCAGGGGCTGGATCTGCGGGCCGGGCTGGAGGTCGAGGACGCGGCGTGGCGGACCACGGCGTTCTCGGGGGACCGGGCGGAGGGCGTCGCGGCCTTCAACGAGCGGCGCAAGCCGCAGTGGCCGGGGGAATAGGGGGCGGAGCGGACCCCGGTGACGACAGCCGTCCCCGTTCGCGTCGTAAACAGGTCAGTCTGGCTGGAAACTCCCTAGCCTGGAGTGATGGGTGAGGACAGACGGCTGGCGGCCGTCGTCGCGTTGGCTCAGGGGATGGCGGCCGCGCACGGGTCGCGTGAGGCGTGGCGTGCCGCGGCCGCCGGGGCGTGCCGGGCGCTGGGTGGGAGTTTCGCGGCGCTGTCGGTCTGGGAGCGGGAGCTCGGGCGGCTGAGGGTCCTCGTGAACGTCGGCGAGCTGGCCGAGGGTGAGGAGGAGTTTCCCGAGGACGAGGCCTACCCGGTGCACCAGTTCGCGGAGATCACCGAGTTCCTGCACGAGCAGTGGGCCGGAGGCGGGGAGCCCGACGCGTGGGTGGAGACCGCCGAGGGGCCCGCAGCCGGCCGGGAGCCCGGGTACTGCCATCAGCGGGTCGCCGCCCTGCGCCGCCGGGGCCGGGGCTGCTGCGTCGTCGCGCCCATCGTGCTGCACGGGCGGGCCTGGGGCGAGCTGTATGTCGCCCGCCCGGCCGGTGAGGCCGTCTTCGGGCGGGGGGACGCCGACTTCGCCACGGTCCTGGCCTCCGTCGTGGCCGCCGGCATCGCCCAGACCGAGCGGCTGGAGGAGGCCCGGCGGCTCGCCTTCACCGACTCCCTCACCGGGCTGGCCAACCGCCGCGCCGTGGACGTGCGCCTGGAGCGGGCGATCGAGCGGCACCGCCGGGACGGCGCCGTGGTGAGTCTCGTCGTCTGCGATCTGAACGGGCTCAAGCGGGTCAACGACACGCATGGGCACGCCGCCGGAGACCGGCTCCTGGAGCGGTTCGGGTCGGTGCTGTCGCTGTGCGGGGCCATGCTGCCGGGGGCGCTGGCCGCGCGGCTCGGCGGGGACGAGTTCTGTCTGCTCGCGGTCGGGCCCTCCGCCGACCAGGCCGTGAAGGCGGCCGACGAACTGTGCCGCAGGGCGGCCGAGTTGGAGCTCGGGGACGGGGTGGCCTGCGGGGTCGCGTCCACCGAGGACCCGATCGGGCCGGTGCGCTCCGCCCGGCGGCTGTTCCGGCTCGCCGACGCCGCCCAGTACCGGGCCAAGGCCGAGCGGGCGGACAGGCCGGTGGTGGCGGGCCGGGCCGGGCCCGACGATCCCGTCCTGCGGCTCGCGGACGAGCCGTCCCACGAGGAGGGCGGAGAGCGCCGGCGGTTCCGGGGCCGGCACGCGCCCTGACCCCGGGCCTCGCGGTGGGACCGGTGACCGGCGGTGTGTGACGCATTCGGTAAGGGGTGAACGCCGCCCCCAGTGGTGACATCATCGAATTCACTGCGTACGCTCCTGAATATGGATATGCACACTGTGGTGGTGGGGACGTCCGGGGTGACCGCGTCCGACGTGCTCGCCGTGGCGCGCGGCGGCGCCCGCGTCGAGCTCTCCGAGGAGGCCGTGACCGCCCTCGCCGCGGCCCGCGAGATCGTGGACGCGCTGGCGGCCAAGCCGGACCCCGTGTACGGCGTGAGCACCGGGTTCGGCGCCCTGGCGACCCGGCACATCAGCCCGAAGCTGCGCGCGCAGCTCCAGCGCAACATCGTCCGCTCGCACGCCGCCGGGATGGGCCCGGCCGTGGAGCGCGAAGTCGTCCGCGCCCTGATGTTCCTGCGGCTGAAGACCGTCTGCTCCGGACACACCGGCGTCCGGCCCGAGGTCGCCCAGACCATGGCCGACCTCCTCAACGCCCAGATCACCCCGGTCGTGCACGAGTACGGCTCCCTCGGCTGCTCCGGCGACCTCGCGCCGCTGTCCCACTGCGCGCTGGCGCTCATGGGCGAGGGCGACGCCGAGGGCCCCGACGGTGTCGTACGCCCGGCCGCCGAACTCCTCGCCGCGCACGGCATCCAGCCGGTCGAACTGCGCGAGAAGGAGGGCCTCGCCCTCCTCAACGGCACCGACGGCATGCTCGGCATGCTGGTGATGGCCCTGGCCGACCTGGAAAAGCTCTACCGGTCCGCCGACGTCACCGCCGCCCTGTCCCTGGAGGGCCTGCTCGGCACCGACAAGGTCCTCGCCCCCGAACTGCACGCCATCCGGCCCCACCCGGGGCAGGCCGCCAGCGCCGCCAACATGCTGGCCGTGCTGAAGGGGTCGGGTCTGACCGGGCACCACCAGGACGACGCCCCGCGTGTCCAGGACGCCTACTCGGTGCGCTGCGCCCCGCAGGTCGCCGGCGCCGGGCGGGACACCATGACGCACGCCCGGCTGGTGGCCGACCGGGAGCTGGCGGCCGCCGTGGACAACCCCGTCGTGCTGCCCGACGGGCGCGTGGAGTCCAACGGCAACTTCCACGGGGCGCCCGTGGCCTACGTCCTGGACTTCCTCGCCATCGCCGCCGCCGACCTCGGCTCCATCGCCGAACGGCGCACCGACCGGCTGCTCGACAAGAACCGCAGCCACGGCCTGCCGCCGTTCCTCGCCGACGACGCCGGTGTGGACTCGGGCCTGATGATCGCTCAGTACACGCAGGCCGCGCTGGTGAGCGAGCTGAAGCGGCTCGCCGTACCGGCGTCCGCCGACTCGATCCCGTCCTCCGCGATGCAGGAGGACCACGTCTCGATGGGCTGGTCGGCGGCGCGCAAGCTGCGCACGGCCGTCGACAACCTCACCCGGGTGATCGCCATCGAGCTCTACGCCGCCACGCGCGCCGTGGAGTTGCGCGAGGGCCTGACCCCGGCGCCCGCGTCGCGGGCGGTCATCGACGCCGCACGGGAGGCGGGAGTCCAGGGCCCCGGGCCGGACCGGTTCCTCGCGCCCGACCTCGCCGCGGCGGACGCGTTCGTGCGCGACGGGCGGCTGCTGGCCGCGGTCGAGAAGGTCACCGGGCCGCTTCAGTAGGGCCGCAGGGGTCCCGTCGTCCGGCGGGGCCCCGTGCCAACGGCCGTCAGAAACCGAGCCGTTCCCGGCGCACCGAGTACACGACGAACCCGGCGCCGAGCGTGAGACAGAAGGTCCCGCCGATCACGTACGGCGTGCTGTCGAAGCTGCCGGTGTCGGCGAGCCGGGTGCCGGTGACGGAGGTGTCCGCGGTCGTCGCCGCGATCCGGGCCTGCTCCGTGACCTGCGGCGACGGGCTCGTCGAGACCGCTTCTCTCACCGGGGAGGCCGACGTCGCGTTGGCGGACGGGACGAACCACAGGGCGCCCAGCAGGGACGCCGCGGCGGTGGCGGTCAGCAACGGGCGGCGAGCGGATGACACGGAATATCGATCCCCTTGTGACGTCGGCGAATTGGCCGTGTGGGGCGATGTTAGTGAAAGTCGCGGGTCACGGGAAAGTCACGGGAGGGCCTGGACGTACGCTCCCGCCATGAGCACTCCAGAGACATCACGGTTTGTACGGCTTCGGGTGGAACTCGTTCTCGAGGTCGACGACGCGGACGCGGTCACCAAGTCCGCGCTGCGCCGGATCGCCGACGAGGCGGAGCTGCCGGCGGCGGAACGAGCCCACGCCGAGGGCGCTGTGACGGAAGACACCGCGGAGGCCCTCGCCTACCTCGTGGACCCGTTCGACCTGGTCAGCAAGGTGCCGGGGATCGAGCTCCAGCAGGCCTCCTGGAGCAGTGAACGGATTGACTACGACCCCGATTCGCCGGACTGGGACCTCGACGAGGATGATGGCGACGACAGCGACGGCTGAGCTGTCCGGGACGTGTGACCCCGGGCGGCAACCGCCGCCCGGGGTCTTCGCGTCTCAAGCGGCGCACCGACCGCACCCGTAACGACCGGCCACGTCCGTCACGGACGTGGTGCTCCCCACACCTGCGCGACCTGGGGAACCGGACGAACCGGTCGTAGCGTTGAAAGTTCCGGATGAGGACTCAGGAGTCCTGGCGAGGACTCACGGGTCCCGACGGGGGCACTCAGGTTTTTGACGGGGACACTCGGGGTTTTGGGGAAATCGGCAACGATGGAGAAGCGTGTGATGACGGTCAGTAAGCGGCGCAAGGGCCTGACGGTCGCGTCCGCACTGCTCGGCGGAGTGCTGATGCTCTCGGCGTGTTCCGGAGGCGACGACAGCGCCTCCGGGGGCGACGGAGGCGACAGCTCCCAGTCGAAGGTCGACGAGGCGGCGGCGAAGAAGACCTCCGAGGCCCAGATCAAGATCACGCCCGACGACGGCTCGGACAACGCCTCCATCAACAACTCCGCCGCCGTCACCGTGAGCAAGGGCACGCTCACGGACGTGAAGATGACGACGTCGGAGGGCGCGGAGGTCAGCGGCCAGATATCCGCCGACAAGACCAGCTGGAAGCCGACCACCCAGCTGGAGCGGTCCACCACCTACAAGCTGGCGGCCGAGGCGAAGGACTCCGACGGTCGCGTCGCCCACGAGAACGCCTCGTTCACCACGGTCTCCCCGGCCAACAGCTTCATCGGCAACTTCACGCCGGACGACGGCACCACCGTCGGCGTCGGCATGCCGGTCTCGATCAACTTCGACAAGGCGATCACCAACAAGGCCGCGGTCCAGAAGGGCATCAAGGTCAGCACGACCGGCGGCCAGGAAGTCGCCTGTCACTGGTTCAACGCCAACCGCATGGACTGCCGGCCCGAGGACTACTGGAAGGAAGGCTCCACCGTCACGCTGAAGCTCGCGCTCGACGGCGTCGAGGGAGCCAAGGGCGTCTTCGGCGTCCAGCAGAAGACGGTCACCTTCAAGATCGGCCGCAACCAGGTCTCGTACGTCGACGCGAAGACCAAGCAGATGAAGATCACGCAGGACGGCAAGACCGTCCGCACGATCCCGATCTCCGCCGGCTCGCCCGAGAACAAGACCTACGAGGGCATCATGGTGATGTCCGAGAAGTTCAAGGAGACGCGCATGAACGGCGCGACCGTGGGCTTCACGGACGACGACGGCAAGGGCGAGTACGACATCAAGGACGTGCCGCACGCCATCCGCCTCTCCAGCTCGGGCACCTTCATCCACGGCAACTACTGGGGCGCGAAGTCCATCTTCGGCAGCGTGAACACCAGCCACGGCTGCGTCGGCCTGCAGGACGCCAAGGGCGCGAACAACCCGAACACGCCGGGCGCGTGGTTCTACAACAACTCGATGATCGGCGACGTGGTGGTCGTCGAGAACACCGGCGACAAGACGGTCGCGCCGGACAACGGCCTCAACGGCTGGAACATGAGCTGGGCCGACTGGACGGCCGGTTCCGCGGTCTGACGATTCGCCGGCTCTCCTGACGAAAGGCCGCCGCCCACCCCGGACACCCGGGGTGGGCGGCGGCCTTTCGTGGCCCGACCGGCGGTGGGAAGTCCACGCTGCTCCAGATGCTCGGCGGCCTCGACCGGCCCACCTCCGGCGAGATCGTCCTGGACGGCACCGACCTCGCCGCCCTGCCGGAGGCGAGACCGAATGGTCACCCACGACTCGGCGATAGCGAGGAAGGCTCCGCGTGTGGCGACGATCCGCAAGGGCCGGATCTCTGTCAAGGAGAACGCGCGTGCGTAACACCCCGTCCCTGTAACGGAGTTCCGTCGGACGTGTAACAGTCGGCCGACGGAATTCTTACCGTCCTCTCATCTATTGAGCGCCTGATCACCCCTCGGCATACTGCGTATTCCGGGGGGCGTACGGGCATGCGTGCGAGACCACCCCCGGCCGGGTGAACGGGGAATTCACCCGGTTCTTCTGCAAGGGGGAAACTTGCGCAGACAAGTGAAAAGGGCGTACGCGGCCACGGTCGCGACAGCGGCGGCCGTGGCCCTGGCGGCGGGTATGACCAGCCCGGCGTCGGCCAACGGCGAGCAGGCGGCAGCGTCCGCCAAGCCGGCGTCCCTTACCGCCAAGCACCGCATCACACTCATCACCGGCGACCGCGTCGTGCTGGACGCCAAGGGCCGTGTCATCGGCCTGGAACACGCCAAGGGCCGCGAGAAGGTACCCGTCCAGATCCGCAAGGTCGACGGCCACACCCTCGTCATCCCGGCCGACGCGGCCCGCCTGGTCGCCACCGGCAAGCTCGACCAGCGGCTCTTCGACGTCACCGAGCTCAACAAGTCCGCGACCCGCAAGGCCCAGAAGAACGGCCTGAAGGTCATCGTCGGCTACCGGGGCGGCGCCGCCGCCACCAAGGCCGACGTCCGCGAGGCCGGCACCCTGAGCCACGCGCTGAAGTCCGTGAACGCGGACGCCGTGCAGACACCGCAGCAGGACACGCCCGAACTCTGGGACGCGGTCACCAACGGCGAGAAGACCGCCTCCGGCATCGCGCACGTCTGGCTCGACGGCGTCCGCAAGGCCAGCCTCGACAAGTCCGTCCCGCAGATCGGCGCGCCCAAGGCCTGGGCGGCCGGCTACGACGGCAAGGGCACCAAGATCGCCGTCCTGGACACCGGTGTCGACGCCACCCACGACGACCTCAAGGGTCAGGTGGCCGCCGCCAAGAACTTCACCACCTCGCCCGACGCCTCCGACAAGGTCGGCCACGGCACGCACGTCGCGTCCATCGCGGCCGGCACCGGCAAGAAGTCCGGCGGCAAGTACAAGGGCGTCGCGCCCGGCGCGAAGATCCTCAACGGCAAGGTCCTCGACGACGGCGGCTTCGGCAGCGACTCCGAGATCCTCGCCGGCATGGAGTGGGCCGTCGCCGAGGGCGCCGACGTCATCAACATGAGCCTGGGCGGCGGCGACACGCCCGCGATCGACCCGCTGGAAGCGGCGGTGAACAAGCTGTCCGAGGAGAAGGGCGTCCTGTTCGCCATCGCGGCCGGCAACGAGGGCGACTTCGGCGAGCAGACCATCGGCTCCCCGGGCAGCGCCGCAGCGGCCCTGACCGTCGGCGCGGTCGACGACAAGGACCAGCTCGCCGACTTCTCCAGCCGCGGCCCCGGTTTGGACGGCGCCCTCAAGCCCGACGTGACCGCGCCCGGCGTGGACATCACCGCGGCCTCCGCCCCGGGCAACCAGATAGCCCAGGAGGTCGGCGAGAAGCCTGCCGGCTACATGACGATCTCCGGTACGTCGATGGCGACCCCGCACGTCGCGGGCGCGGCGGCGATCCTCAAGCAGCAGCACCCGGATTGGACGGGCGATCGCCTGAAGGGCGTCCTCACCGGCTCCACCAAGGGCGGCAAGTACACCCCGTTCGAGCAGGGTTCGGGCCGGATCCAGGTCGACAAGGCCATCAAGCAGTCCGTGATCGCCGAGCCGGTCTCGATGAGCTTCGGGGTGCAGCAGTGGCCGCACACCGACGACAAGCCGGTCACCAAGGAGCTGACGTACCGCAACCTCGGTACGAAGGACGTCACGCTGAAGCTGACGTCGACGGCCACCAACCCCAAGGGCCAGGCCGTCCCGTCCGGTTTCTTCAAGCTCGGCGCCACCTCGGTGACGGTCCCGGCCGGCGGCAAGGCCTCCGTGCCTTTCACCGTCAACACCAAGCTCGGCGGCACGGTCGACGGCGCCTACTCGGCGTACGTCACGGCGACGGGCGGCGGCCAGACGGTCCGCACGGCGGCAGCGGTGCAGCGCGAGGTCGAGTCGTACGACGTGACGCTGAAGTTCCTCGACCGTGACGGCAAGGCGGCGAAGAACTACAGCGCCGACCTGACCGGCATAGCCGGCCTGGGCGAGGGCAAGGGGGCCATGCCGTACGACGAGGACGGCACCGTCACCACCCGTGTCCCCAAGGGCACCTACGTCCTCAACACGAGCATCTACGTGGGCGACGACCCGGAGAAGTTCGAGGGCGCCGACTGGCTCGCCCAGCCCAAGCTGAACCTCACCAAGAACACGACGGTCACGCTGGACGCCCGCAAGGCCAAGCCGGTGGACATCACCGTCCCGGCCACCGGCGTCACGTCGGAGTTCGCCTCGGCCGACTACACGGTGGAGACCGATGACACCAGCTACGGCTTCGGCTGGTGGCTGGACTCCTACGACAACTTCCGAAGCGCCCACGTCGGTCCGCAGATCACCGACGGTTCGCTGACCCAGCAGTGGGACGGCCACTGGTCCAAGGGCGCCGACGAGGAGTACGACGTCGTCGCCGGCGGCAAGGTCAAGCAGCTCGCCACCGGATTCACCAAGCACTACAAGGCGAGCGACCTCGCCACGGTGAAGTCCGGCCTCGGCGCCGCGGCCAGCGGCAAGAAGGGCGCGCTCAACGCGGTGGGCTGGATGCCCTGGAGCAGCGGCGCCTCCTCGATCGGCATCCCGCAGACCCTGCCCGGCACGCGCACCCTGCACCTGTCCGCGCAGGGCGGCGTGAAGTGGCAGCTGGAGTTCAGCCAGTACGGCGGTGTGGACGCGGACGGCTTCCCGATCGACGAGGCCGCCTACGACATGGGCACGCACGCCTTCGCCGCCGGCAAGAGCTACGCGAAGACCGTCAACACGGCCGTCTTCGGACCGCGCCTGACCGGCGACTTCGGTGTCATCCGTGAAGGCAACCAGATCTACGGTTCCCTGCCGCTGTTCGCCGACGGCAAGGGCAACGTGGGCTACTCGAAGTTCTCCGCGGTCGACACGACCCTGTACCGCAACGGCACCAAGGTCGGCAGCAACGACGACCCGCTGTTCGGCGAGAAGCAGTTCAAGGTCCCGGCCGCCGACGCCGAGTACAAGCTGACGACGTCGGTCAAGCGCAGCGTCAAGGTCGCCGCGGCCTCGACTCGCGTCGACGCCAGCTGGACGTTCCGCTCGAAGAAGACCAACGACATCACCAAGCTGCCCGTCTCCACGGCCCGCTTCGGCGCGACCACGGGTCTGGACAGCAAGGCCCCGGCCGACAAGACCGTCAAGGTCCCGGTCACCGTCGAGGGCGCGGCCAAGGGCGGCAATCTGAAGTCGCTGTCGGTGTACGTGTCGTACGACTACGGCAAGACCTGGAAGAAGCTCACCGTCAAGGACGGCAAGGTGAGCGTCAAGAACCCGGCGAAGGGGAAGGCCATCTCCTTCCACGCCAAGATCGCCGACAAGAAGGGCAACAAGTCGACGATCTCGATCTACAACGCGTACTACGGCAAGTAAGCGGTAGCGCGAGCGCGTTGACGGCCCGTCGGAAGCCTCGGCTTCCGGCGGGCCTGCCGCGTCAGTAGGGTCCAGATGATCGTGCCGGAGCGGATCCTGGAGGCCTCGCGGTCCGTCAACGAGGTCCTCGCGGGCATCGACGCGGCGGTCAAGCGACTCGACCGCGGCGTGGCCCGGGAGGGCGAAAGCGCGGAGGGCGCCCTGCCCAGGTCCTCCCGCATCAGCCTCCGCATCGCGGACAGCCGCGGTTCGGCCTCCTTCAGGTCGAGGGGCGTCGTCGACCGAGACGCGGGCGCCTCTCACTCCGGCGGTGGCGAAGCCCTGGTGCCTCTCATTCCGACGTTGTCGAAGCCCTGGTGCCCGAGCGGGTCGCGTCCGCTCCCCAGCTGGCCAGCAGGCGCAGGGCCTCCGCCGACGGGGTGTCCGGTTCCGCGTGGTAGGTGATCAGGGACTGCTCACCGTCGTCGACCAGGCGGAACGTCTCGAAGGACAGGGTCAGGTCGCCGACCAGCGGGTGGCGCAGGCGTTTGACGCCGTAGCTCTTCTCCTTGACGTCGTGGGCGGCCCAGAGGCGGCGGAATTCCTCGCTCTTCACCGACAGCTCGCCCACCAGGGCCGACAGTCGCGGGTCGTCCGGGTGGCAGCCCGCGTCCATCCGCAGATAGCCGACGATGTCGGACGCCTTCTGCTCCCATTCCACGAACAGCTCGCGGTACTCGGGCCTGAGGAAGACCATCCGCGCCCAGTTCCGCTCCTGCGCCGGCACCTCCGCCCAGTCGCCGAAGAGGGCCGACGCCATCCGGTTCCAGGCCAGGATGTCCGAGCGGCGCCCGACGATGTACGCCGGGACGGACTCGATCGAGTCCAGCAGATGCCGAAGCGCCGGCCGCACCTGCTGGCTGCGCGCCACCGGCTTCTTCTTGTGCTGCTTCGGCTTCGCCAGATGCGTCAGGTGCGCGTGCTCGGCGTCGCTCAGCCGCAGGGCGCGCGCGATCGCGTCCAGCACCTCCGCGGAGACGTTGCGGCCGTTGCCCTGCTCCAGCCGCGTGTAGTACGCCACGGACACCCCGGCCAGCTGCGCCAGCTCCTCGCGGCGCAGCCCGGGCACTCGCCGCCGCCCGAAGTCGGGCAGCCCCACGTCCTCGGGCTTCAGCCGGGCCCGCCGGGTGCGCAGGAACTCACTGAGCTCGGCGCGCCGGTCCAGGCCGCCACCGGCCGTGTGTGCGGGTTCGGGCTGTTCGTCCATGCCGTCCAGTATTCCCGGTCGTACGCACGCGAGCCTGACCCCGCCAGTGGTACGCACCGTGTGCGTACGCAAAACCGTGGTCTGGGTGAGCGCGAACGAATCGGGCACGCTGGTCACCGTGCCCGGTCAGAAAGATTCAGAAGGCAGCCGGGCACGGAACCCCGCTAGGAGAACCCCCGGCATGACCACTGTTGCTGCGTACGCCGCTCCCGCTCCCAAGGCTCCGCTGGAGCGCACCACCATCGAGCGTCGCGAGGTCCGCGAGTTCGACGTCCTGATCGACATCAAGTTCGCCGGCATCTGCCACTCCGACATCCACCAGGCCCAGGAGGGCTGGGGCGAGGCGATCTTCCCGATGGTCCCCGGCCACGAGATAGCCGGTGTCGTCTCCGCGGTCGGCCCGGGCGTCACGAAGTTCGCCGTCGGCGACCGCGTGGGCGTCGGCTGCATGGTCGACTCCTGCCGCGAGTGCGAGAACTGCAAGGCCGGCCGTGAGCAGTACTGCGTGCAGGGCAACGTCCCCACGTACAACGGCATCGGCAAGGACGGCGAGCCCACCTACGGCGGCTACTCGCAGAACGTCGTCGTCGACGAGAACTTCGTCGTCCGCATCCCCGACGGCCTCTCCCTCGACGTCGCCGCGCCGCTGCTGTGCGCCGGCATCACCCTCTACTCCCCGCTCCGCCGCTTCGGCGCCGGCCCCGGCAAGAAGGTCGCGATCGTCGGCCTGGGCGGCCTCGGCCACATGGGCGTCAAGATCGCCCACGCCCTCGGCGCCGAGGTGACCGTGCTGTCGCAGTCCCTGCGCAAGCAGGAGGACGGCCTGCGGCTGGGCGCGGACCACTACTACGCCACCAGCGACCCGAAGACCTTCGAGGAGCTGGCCGGCACGTTCGACCTGATCGTGTCCACGGTGTCCGCCCCGCTGGACTTCAACGCCTACCTGTCCCTGCTGAAGACCGAGGGCACCCTGGCGAACGTCGGCGCCCCCGAGGAGCCGGTCTCCCTCAACCTCTTCTCGGTGATCGGCGGCGGCAAGACCCTCGCCGGTTCCATGATCGGCGGCATCGCGGAGACCCAGGAGATGCTGGACTTCTGCGCCGAGCACGGCCTCGGCGCCGAGATCGAGCTGATCCGCGGCGACCAGATCAACGAGGCGTACGAGCGGGTCCAGGCCAGCGACGTGCGCTACCGGTTCGTGATCGACACGGCGACGATCTGACCCCACCCCCCACGTGAGACAGCCCTGAGGGCCCCGGCCGCGCGCCGGGGCCCTCAGGGCTGTGCGTTCGTGATGCACGACGGGGTGCGCGCGGGGTACACGTGGGGGAGTGCACCAGAGGGTCCGCCGCCACGTACGTCAGGGGAGGCCACCATGACCGTGCAGCTCAACCACACCATCGTCGTCACCCACGACAAACGCGCCTCGGCCCGGTTCCTCGCCGACCTCCTCGGGCTCGACGTGAGCCCGCCCTACGGCCCGTTCCTCCCGGTCGAGATCTCCAACGGCGTGACCCTCGACTTCATGGACAGCCCCGGCGCCATCACGCCGCAGCACTACGCCTTCCTCGTCTCGGAGGACGAGTTCGACGAGATCTTCGGCCGTATCCGGCAGGCCGGTCTCACCTACTGGGCGGACCCGTTCCACAGCCGTCCCGGCGAGATCAACCACAACGACGGCGGCCGCGGGGCGTACTTCGACGACCCCGACGGCCACCGCCTGGAGATCATCACGAGGCCCTACGGCAGCGGCGGCTGAACCGTCCGCACCCCGGCTCGTCACATCGTCGCGCCGCCGCGCGTCATACCGGCGAAGGCGACATCACCGATGAAGAGCTGGGGAGCAGTCATGACAGCACCGATCCTGGTCACCGGCGGCACGGGCACCCTCGGCGCCCACGTCGTCCCGCTCCTGCGCGCGTCCGGCCACGACGTGCGGATCCTCACCCGGCACGCCCGCCCCGCCACGGACGGCATCGACCACGTCACCGGCGACCTGCTGAAGGACGAGGGCGTCGAGGCCGCCGTCGACGGGGTGGAGACCGTGCTGCACCTGGCGGGCGGCCCCAAGGGCGACGACGAGGCGACCCGCGCCCTGGTCCGCGCCGCGTCCGCGGCCGGCGTACGGCACCTGGTCTACGTCTCGGTCATCGGCGCGGACCGGGTCCCGCTGGCCTGGATGCGGACGAAACTGGAGTCGGAGCGGGCCGTCGCCGACTCGGGCATCCCGTGGACGATCCTGCGCGCGGCCCAGTTCCACGACCTCACGCTGACCATGGTCGAGAAGATGGCGAAGCTGCCGGTGTTCCCGGTCCCGGGCGGCATGCGGCTCCAGCCGGTCGACTCGCGCGAGGTCGCCGCCCGCCTCGCGGAACTGACCCTCGGCGCCCCGTCCGGCCTGGTCCCGGACATGGCCGGACCGCACCTCTACGACCTCGCCGCCCTGGCCCGCCCCTACCTCCGCCTGACCGGCAGGCGCCGTCCCATGCTGCCGGTGCGCATCCCCGGGAAGGCGGGGCGGGCGTACCGGGCCGGGGCGAACCTGACGACGGCCGGGGCGGAGGAGGGGAAGCGGACCTGGGAGGAGTTCCTGGCGGAGAGGCTGGGCTGAGCCCCGGCCCTCGGCCCTGCCCGACGTCCGCCGGGTTTGGCTTCTGGCCCTGCCCGACGTCCGCCGGGTTTGACTCCTGGCCCTGCCCGGCGTCCGCCGGTCCTGGCCCCTGGTCCTGACCGGTGTCCTCCGGTCCTGGCTCCTGTTCCGGGCCGGTGTCCGCCGGGTTTGACACCTCGCCCTACCCGACGTCCTCCGGTCCTGGCCCCTGGTCGGTCCTACCCGGCGGCCGGCCGGTCCTGCTCCTCGAAGGTCCACACCGCGCGGGACCCCGGGCCGACCACGAGGGCCGAGTGGCCGATCCGCTCCACGTGCCGGTACGACACCGGGTGGTTCAGCGACATCTCGATCTGCCGGAGACCCACCTGGTCCAGGGGCACGGAGTCGAACCGGATCGTCGTGCCGCCGCCCTTCGCGACGGCGCCCCCGCCCGGCAGGGACCGGACCGCGAAACCGCCGGCCTTCAGCAGCGGCACCGTGCTCGCGAGGTCCCGTGCCGTCACGGCGAGCCGGATGTCCGTCACGTCCCGCATCAGGTGGTCGCGGTAGGCGTCGGACAGGTAGCGCTCCCGGCCCACGTCACCGGGGTGGGAGGCGGGCTCGGTGTTGCCACGCGGGTCGGCGAAGTACTCCGGCCGGTACTCCATCCCCCAGGCGCCGAAGAGGTCGTACTGGTCGGTGGTGAAGACCGCGTCGAACCAGGGCACGGGGACGCCGTCGCCGAAGTCGCGCGTCTGCTGGAACTCGACCGGGTCGCTGATCCCGGCCTTCCGCAGCCGTTCGATCACCGTGGGAAGGTCACCGGCGCGCTCGGTGGACACGCCCAGGCCGGCGGAGCCGAGGGTGCCGTCCTTGCCGGGCACGTCACCCACCCCGAACAGCTCGAAGTAGGTCTCGCGCCCCATCAGATAGCGGCCCGTCCACGTCTGCCCGCCGGAACCGGTGGTGGTGCGGACCTGGAAGTTGGCGAAGTCCCGCAGATACGAGGAGTGCTCGATGGCGTCCGCGGTGGCCCGGTCGAGCACACCGTAGGCGTGGTTGTAGAACAGCAGTTGCCGCCCGGCCGAGGTCCCGTTCTGCTCGGCCCGTGCCGGGCTCACTCCGCCCTGGACCGCCCCCGCCAGGGCCAGAGCGATGACCATGATCAGCTGTAACGCTCGTCTGAGAACCATGCGAGGGAGCGTAGGGCGGGAGGAAGCGCTTCCGCTGCGGATTGCGCGCTTCGCGAGGTCAGGTCTTGGTCAGTGGGTCCGCCGGTGACGGTGAGGCCGGTGAGGGCTCCTGGCCGCCCTGGTCGAGCCGGAACGGCGGGTACTGGTCCGTCAGCAGCGCGGCGTACGCCGTCACCCGGGCCGCCCAGCGGGCGAGGCCGATCAGGAAGTCGAAGAGGTGCCGCGGGTAGCGGGCCGTGAAGAGCAGGATGACGACGGCCACCAGGGAGAGGAACGGCATCAGCCCGCCGCCCCGCCAGCTGTCCCCGTCGCCCCAGCCTCCTCCGGCGAACATCGCGACGACGATGTACTGCGGGATCGCCAGCAGCCACCACTTCACCAGGACCAGCCCGCGGGACAGCCGCTCGGGGTAGACGACATCGAAGTGCGCCGGGTAGTCGGGCACGTCGGCGAGGGTGAACGGCGGGTACCGGTCGGTGCCGAGGGCCGTGTGCGCGTAGTAGCTGACGCGCCAGTTCCAGCGCAGCACGCCGACGTTGTAGTCGAACAGGGACCGCGGGTACCGGGCGGTGAACAGGATCGCGAAGAAGGCGATCACGGTCACGACGACGAACCCGATCCACAGGAACACCAGCACGATGTAGTGCGGGATGGCGAGCAGCCATTTCACCAGCCACATCCACCGGGACAGGCGGGGATCGACGGACGCCTCCAGACGCACGGGTGACGTGGCGACAGGAATCATGAGGCGGCTCTCCTTTCGCCTGCAGACTCGCAAGCGAGGAGCGGCCCCGCGACCTGGGCGGGGCCGTTGGTGCGCCGGACGCCGCCTGCGCGCCCCGCGGCTGTGCCGTTACGACGGGACGGCGGCTCCCGCGTCGGATTCGTCGGTCCCCGCCTCGCCCGCCGGATCGACGAGCTGCTCACGCACGTAGTTCCAGACCACCGCGATCAGCGCCGCCACGGGCACGGCGAGCAGGCTGCCCACGATGCCTGCCAGGCTGCCGCCCAGGGTCACCGCGAGCAGCACCACCGCCGCGTGCAGGCCGAGCCCGCGGCTTTGGATCATGGGCTGGAAGACGTTGCCCTCGAGCTGCTGCACCACGACGATGATGGCCAGCACGATCAGCGCGTCCGTCAGACCGTTGTACACGAGCGCGATGAGCACCGCGACGAAGCCGGCGAACAGGGCGCCGATGATCGGCACGAACGCCGAGACGAAGGTCAGCACCGCCAGCGGCAGCACCAGCGGCACACCCAGGATCCACAGGCCCAGGCCGATCAGGACGGCGTCGAGCAGACCGACGGCCGCCTGGGACCGTACGAAGGCACCCAGAGTGGCCCAGCCGCGATCGAACACGGTCGGGACGTCGGTGGCGAGCCGGCCGGGCAGCTGACGGGACAGCCACGGCAGGAACCGCGGGCCGTCCTTGAGGAAGAAGAACATCAGGAAGAGCGCGAGGACGGCGGTGACGACGCCGTTCACCACGGTGCTCACGCCCGTGACGACAGCGCCCACCATGCTGCCGATGCCTTCCTGGGCGCGGGAGACCGCGCTGTCGAAGGCCTTGTTGATCTGCGCGTCCCCGATGTTCAGCGGCGGCCCGGCGGCCCACTCGCGCAGCCGCTGGATGCCCTCCACGACACCGTCCGTCAGCTCCCCGGACTGGGATGCCACCGGTACGGCGATCAATGCCACCACACCGGCGGCGACCAGCAGGAACAGCACGGTCACGGCCGAGGCGGCCAGCGCGGGCGGCCACCCGCGCCGGCGCAGAAACCGGGCCGCGGGCCAGGTCAGCGTCGTCAGCAGCAGCCCGACCACCAGCGGCCACACCACGGACCACATCCGGCCCAGCAACCACAACGTCACGGCGGACATGGCGAACACCAGCAGCAACTCGGCGGAAACCCGCGCGGATATCCGCAGCGCGGCACGGGACCTGTCAGAACTCAGGGGCGCAGTCACGCAGGCACCCTACGGGCTGACGGGGCGCCCGCAGCAGCCCCGTACCTCAGGAGCGGGCTCTCACCCCGCGGCCGGGGCCACGCCGACCGGGCAGGACACTCCCGTCCCGCCGATGCCGCAGTAGCCCGCGGGGTTCTTGTCCAGGTACTGCTGGTGATAGCCCTCCGCCGGGTAGAAGGGGCGGCCCTCAGTCGTGACGATCTCCGTGGTGACGGTGCCGTAGCCGGAGGACGTCAGGACCTTTTGGTACGCCTCGCGGGAGGCCTTGGCGGTGGTCTCCTGCGCGGGGGTGTGGGTGTAGACGGCCGAGCGGTACTGCGTGCCCACGTCGTTGCCCTGGCGGAAGCCCTGCGTCGGGTCGTGCGACTCCCAGAACGTCTTCAGGAGGCGCTCGTACGAGATCCGCTCCGGGTCGAAGACCACCCGTACGACCTCGGTGTGGCCGGTCAGGCCCGAGCAGACCTCCTCGTACGTGGGGTTCTCGGTGTGGCCGCCCTGGTAGCCGACGAGGGTCGTCCACACACCGGCCGGGAGCTGCCAGAACGTGCGCTCCGCGCCCCAGAAGCAGCCCAGGCCGAAGTCGGCGGTCTCCAGGCCCTCGGGGTACGGGCCGAGCAGCGGGTTGCCGAGGACGGTGTGGCGGTCGGGGACCGTGAACGCCGGCTCCGGGCGCCCGGGCAGCGCCTGCTCGGCGGTCGGCAGCTGGGGCGTGCGGTTGTGCGGGAACATGCGGTCTCCAATCGGTGCGACGCCCCCCTCAACGCGCCGCCACCGCCCGGAATTCCGGCGGGGTCCGGGCGGGCAGGGGCCGGGTTCGGGCCCCGGTCGGGGCTCAGTGCGGCAGGCTCGCCGGGCTGCCGCCGTTCGCCTCGTAGCCCGCCACCGCCAGCGCCCGGTACACCGCGAACTCCGCCGCCGGATCGGCCGACAGGGTCCAGGGCAGGGCGCCCACGTGGCCGTCGATGTGTATCAGCTGGTTCATGGCCTCCGACCAGCGCTCGCCCCGGACCAGGAAGAAGACCAGCATGTGCCGCACATGCGCCAGCATCGGGTCGTCGGCGCGGGCCGAGTGCACCGCGTGCAGGGCGCCGTGCACCGCCTTCGTGACGACCTCGCTCTGCCAGAAGTTCGCCACGAGGGTCACCTCGGGGAGGTGCTCGAACACCGCGAAGAGGGGCATCGCCGAGAGGAGGGAGCCCCGGGGCGCCCGGGCCGCGGCGGCCTCGGCGAACGCGTACGCCTCGGCACGGGAGCCGTGCCACTTCTCGCACCAGTAGTGCAGCGCGGACAGGTGCGCCCCCATGTGGGCCGGGGCGCGGTCCAAAATCTTCAGCCAGACCTGCTCGAAGTCCTTCTGGGAGTAGCCGAGCCCGCGGGCCACCGACAGCTCGACGATGTACGGGATCGGGTCACCGGGGGCGAGCAGCGCCGCCTCGCCGCACGCCGTCCTCGCCTCCTCCATGATGATCCGGAACTCGTCCGTCCCCGGCGTCGCCGTCCGCCACGCCTGCTGCACCAGGAACTCGGCGTGCACCGCCGCACCGCCCGCGTCCTTGGGTGCCTCGGCCCGCCACACGCGCAGCCACTGCCCGCCCGGCGCCTCGCTCACCCCGCCGGGCCGCCGCGACAGCTCCAGCGAGGCCGCGCCCGCGAAGGCCTGCACGCGCTGCCAGCGCCGCTCGCCCTCCGTCTCCGTGCCCGCCAGGAGCTGCTGTGCGGCGCGGTGGTCCTGCGTGCGCTGCACCACGTCCAGGACGTCCAGCAGGTCCTCATCGGCGCCCGGCATGCGGATGTCGAGCTCCTCCTCGCGGACGAAGCCGTAGTTCGCCGGGTCCGCCGCGTCCGGGTGGTCGGGGGAGACCAGCCCGATCGCACCACCGCGCCTGCGCCGCAGGAAGGGGAGCAGCACGAAGCCCAGCATGACCAGCGCGATCAGGACCCACAGAATCTCCATGCAACAAGCGAACCAGACCGCGCCGACAATTGGCCAACCTGCTCCCGGAACCTGTGGAAAACGCGGGGCCCGAGCCGTCCCGCGGCCTGTGGAAAACCCTGGCTCGCCCCCCGTACCCCGGCACGCGTCGCGTCGGCGCACTACCCTCGGTGCTCATGAGCGACAGGCACATCAGTCAGCACTTCGAGACGCTCGCGATCCACGCGGGCAACACCGCCGACCCCCTGACGGGCGCGGTCGTCCCGCCGATCTACCAGGTCTCGACCTACAAGCAGGACGGCGTCGGCGGACTGCGCGGCGGCTACGAGTACAGCCGCAGCGCCAATCCCACCAGGACCGCGCTGGAGGAGAACCTCGCCGCCCTGGAGGGCGGCCGCCGCGGGCTCGCGTTCGCGTCCGGGCTGGCGGCCGAGGACTGCCTGCTGCGTACGCTGCTCGCCCCCGGGGACCACGTGGTCATCCCGAACGACGCGTACGGTGGCACGTTCCGCCTGTTCGCCAAGGTCGTCGCCCGCTGGGGCGTGGAGTGGTCGGTCGCCGACACGAGCGACCCCGCCGCCGTGCGGGCCGCCCTCACCCCGAAGACCAAGGTCGTCTGGGTGGAGACCCCCTCCAACCCGCTGCTCGGTATCACCGACATCGCCGCGGTCGCCCAGGTCGCCCGGGACGCCGGCGCCCGCCTCGTCGTCGACAACACCTTCGCCACGCCCTACCTCCAGCAGCCACTGTCGCTGGGCGCGGACGTCGTCGTGCACTCGCTGACCAAGTACATGGGCGGCCACTCCGACGTCGTCGGCGGCGCCCTGGTCACCGCCGACGCCGGCCTCGGCGAGGAACTGGCCTTCCACCAGAACGCGATGGGCGCGGTCGCCGGGCCCTTCGACTCCTGGCTGGTGCTGCGCGGCACCAAGACGCTCTCCGTGCGCATGGACCGGCACAGCGAGAACGCCGTCAAGGTCGCCGACATGCTCACGCGGCACGCGCTCGTGACGAGCGTGCTGTACCCGGGCCTGCCGGAGCACCCCGGGCACGAGGTCGCCGCCAAGCAGATGAAGTCGTTCGGCGGCATGGTCTCCTTCCGCGTCGCGGGCGGCGAGGAAGCGGCCGTCGAGGTGTGCAACCGCGCCAAGATCTTCACGCTGGGCGAGTCCCTGGGCGGCGTCGAGTCGCTGATCGAGCACCCCGGCCGCATGACGCACGCCTCCGTGGCCGGTTCGGCCCTGGAGGTACCGGCCGACCTGGTGCGTCTGTCCGTCGGCATCGAGAACGCCGAGGACCTGCTGGAGGACCTGCAGCAGGCGCTCGGCTAGAGCCGGTTCCCCTCGCGGGGTCACCAGCCGGTGAGGGGTGGAGTCGTGTCGGACGGCGGCTCCACCCACGGGCGGGCGGTCAGCGCCCACACGGTGAACGCCACGGCCGCCGCGAGCAGCAGCAGCCACATCAGGCGGCGGGCGAGCGTCCTGCGCCGCAGCATGCGTCCGCCGCGGCGCACCGCCTCGGTGTGGATCTCGGGCGGCACGGGCCGCGGCGCCTGCTCCAGGAGCCGCCGTACGGCCGCCTCGCGGTCGTTCCCGCTCATGCCGCTCTCCGATCGCCGGACGGGCTCATGACCGCACCGCCTTCGCGGCCGTCACCGCGGGCGCCGGGTCCCGCGGCCGGTGCAGCAGGATCGACGTCGCCCGGTGGCGGATCGCCCGTACGCGCTCGGGGGACAGGCCCAGCAGGGCCGCCGTCTGCTCCTCGGCGACGCCCTCGTGGAGCCCGAGGACCAGGATCAGCCGTTCCTGGGGGGTGAGCGGGGCCAGGGGGCTCGCGGGATGCGGCCGGGAGCGGCCGAGCGCGCCGTAGTGGTGCCATGTGCCGCGCGCGAATCGGGTGGCCAGGTACTGGCGGGTGCGGTCGTACGGGTCCTCGCCGTGCAGCCGGTCCCAGCTCGCGTAGGTGTGCGCCAGCGACAGCGTCAGCAGGCGCCGCGCGCGAGGGTTGTCGTCGGGCGCCTCGGCGGTGAGCAGTGTGGCGGCGTGCAGCAGCCGCCCGGCCGCGCCCGCGACGAACGCCTCGAACTCCCGGGCGCGACGGGTTGCCCGGGACGCATGCCGCTCCAGCACCGCGCCTCCCGCCTGACGGCGACCCTGAGGATGCGGGCAACCCGGCCGCGCGCGACCGGGGCCCGATCTCATATCAGGCCAGGTACGGCCCCGAGGTCAAGAGCCGCGCACGGCTCGGTCGGCGCCACGCACGCGTGGAGCCCGGGCCGTGGCACCGGATTCCCCGCGGTACGGCGTTCAGGACTCCGGCTGTGCCTCAGGCCCGGGCACCCCCTGCGCCGCCATCCGGGAGGACAGCGCGGTGTTGAAGCGGGTGAGGAGGTCGCAGAACGCCTCGCGCTCGTCGGGCTCCCAGTCGCGGGTCAGCTCGGCCATCAACTGGCGCCGGGAGGAGCGCACTTCCTCCAGCCGGGCCTGCCCGCGCGGGGACAGCTGCAGCACCACCGCGCGTCCGTCCTCGGGGTGGGAGGTGCGCTTGACCAGTCCGGTGTCGACGAGGGGAGCCACCTGCCGGGTGACCGTCGACGAGTCGATCCCCATGCTCGCGGCGAGCGCCTTGACGCCCATCGGACCTTCTTTGTCGAGGCGGTTGAGCAGCAGGTACGCGGCGCGGTCCATGGAGTTGCGCACCTGCCCGACTCCGCCGAGCCGGGTCTGTTCGGCACGGCGGGCGAACAGCGCCACCTCGTGCTGCAGCGTGTCGAGAAGACCGGTGTCACCGACGGTCGTCATGTCCATCGACATTTCAGGTGTTGTGGGCATCGCCGGGGGCTCACTTCGTGGAGGGCTGGCAGATTGGGGGACAGGGTACGCGGCTAGAAGGCAGGCCGTACCGGCGCTGTGCAAAGCGGGTCTCGGAGGTTGGTCACAACGGTCGTTCCCGCCTGTGAACTGCGATGCTGGAGTCATGAGCTACAGCACGGCTGACTCCTTTCGGCCCGTCACCCTCGACGACGTGCGCGGAGCGCAGAAGATGCTCGCGGGTGTGGCGCGGGTGACCGCGATGGAGGGCAGCAGGCACCTGTCCCAGACAGTCGGTGCGCCGGTGCATCTCAAGTGCGAGAACCTCCAGCGGACGGGCTCGTTCAAGCTGCGCGGCGCCTATGTCCGGATCGCCGGTCTGCTGCCGGAGGAGCGCGCCGCCGGTGTCGTCGCCGCGAGCGCCGGCAACCACGCGCAGGGCGTCGCCCTCGCGTCCGCCCTGCTCGGCGTGCGTTCCACGGTGTTCATGCCGAAGGGCGCCCCGCTGCCCAAGGTCAGCGCCACCCGGGACTACGGGGCCGAGGTGCGGCTGCACGGCCAGGTGGTCGACGAGACGCTGGCCGCCGCGCAGGAGTACGCGGCCGAGACGGGCGCGGTGTTCATCCACCCCTTCGACCACCCCGACATCATCGCGGGCCAGGGGACGGTGGGCCTGGAGATCCTGGAGCAGTGCCCGGAGGTGCGCACGATCCTCGTCGGCATCGGCGGGGGCGGGCTGGCCGCCGGGATCGCGGTGGCGGTGAAGTCGCTGCGGCCGGATGTGCGGGTGGTGGGCGTGCAGGCGGCGGGCGCGGCGGCCTACCCGCCCTCGCTGGCGGCGGGCCGGCCGGTGTCGGTCGAGAACCCGGCGACGATGGCCGACGGCATCAAGGTCGGGCGGCCCGGTGACGTGCCGTTCGGGATCGTCGGCGAGCTGGTCGACGAGGTGCGCACGGTCAGCGAGGACGAGCTGTCCGCCGCGCTGCTGCTGTGCCTGGAGCGGGCCAAGCTGGTCGTCGAGCCGGCCGGCGCGAGCCCGGTCGCGGCGCTGATGAGTGCGCCCGGCGCCTTCGAGGGGCCGGTCGTGGCGGTGCTGTCCGGCGGCAACGTCGACCCGGTGCTGATGGAGCGGGTGCTGCGGCACGGCATGGCCGCGCAGGGCCGCTACCTGGCGGTCCGGCTGCGGCTGACGGACCGGCCCGGTGCTCTTGCCACTCTTCTGGGCGTGTTGTCAGTGGTCGACGCTAACGTCCTCGATGTGAGCCACGTCCGAACCGACCCGCGGCTCGGGCTCACGGAGGCGGAGGTCGAGCTGCACCTGGAGACGAAGGGCCCGGCGCACTGCGCCGAGGTGGGTCAGGCGCTGCGCGAGGCGGGTTACACGGTCATCGGCTGAGCGGGCTCCCGTCCCGGTCAGGAGCCTGTCCCCGGCCCGTTCAAGATCCTTTCGTCTCACTGAGCGCAACGCGGAAAAACTCATTGTGAGACGCGATACATCGCGTTATGGTGTGTCGGTGAGAAGCCTCACCGGACGTCTGTCCGGTCATCCCCGAAGACGTGGAGACTCATATGCCAGGCGCCATCTACGCCGAAGGTCTGGTCAAGACCTTCGGTGACGTAAAGGCCTTGGACGGCGTCGACCTCGACGTGCCCGAGGGCACGGTCCTCGGTCTGCTCGGGCCGAACGGCGCGGGCAAGACCACCACCGTCCGCTGCCTGACCACCCTGCTGCGACCCGACAGCGGGCGGGCCGTCGTCGCGGGCATCGACGTGCTCAAGCAGCCCGACGCGGTCCGCCGCTCCATCGGGCTGTCCGGCCAGTTCGCGGCCGTCGACGAATACCTGACCGGCCGGGAGAACCTCCAGATGGTCGGCCAGCTGTACCAGATGCGGGCCAAGGCGGCGAAGCAGCGCGCGGCCGAACTGCTGGAGCAGTTCCACCTCGCGGACGCCGCCGACCGCCCCACCAAGACCTACTCGGGCGGCATGCGCCGCCGCCTCGACCTCGCGGCGGCCCTGGTCGTCTCTCCGCCCGTGATGTTCATGGACGAGCCGACGACCGGCCTCGACCCCCGCAACCGCCAGCAGCTGTGGGAGGTCATCAAGCAACTGGTCTCCGGCGGCACCACGCTGCTGCTCACCACGCAGTACCTGGAGGAGGCCGACCACCTGGCGCACGACATCGCGGTGGTCGACCACGGCAAGGTCATCGCCCAGGGCACCTCCGACCAGCTCAAGGCCCGCACCGGCGGCGAGCGCGTCGAGGTCGTGGTGCACCAGCGCGAGCACATCCAGGCCGCCGCCGAGGTCCTCGCCGGCTTCGGCAAGGGCGAGACCACGGTCGAGGAGCACATGCGCAAGCTCACCGCCCCCGTGACCGGCGGCGCCAAGCTCCTCGCCGAGGTCATCCGCGAACTGGACACCCGGGGCATCGAGATCGACGACATCGGCCTGCGCAGGCCCACCCTCGACGACGTCTTCCTGTCCCTGACGGGACACGTGGCCGAGATCAAGGACCAGGAGAACGACAAGGAGGCCGCCCAGTGAGCGCCGTCACCGACACCGTGCGGGTCGCGCCCACCGCGAACCCGGTCAGCCAGTCGATCCGGGACTCGATGGTCGTCGCCAAACGCAACCTGATCCGCATGTCCCGGATCCCCGAAATGATCATCTACGGGCTGATCCAGCCGATCATGTTCGTGGTGCTGTTCACCTACGTCTTCGGCGGCTCCATGCAGATCGGCAACAGCACCAGCGCCGCCGACTACAAGAACTTCCTGATGGCGGGCATCTTCGCGCAGACCGTCACCTTCGCCACCGCCAGCTCCGGCGCCGGCATCGCCGACGACATGCACAAGGGCCTCATCGACCGCTTCCGCTCCCTGCCCATGGCGCGCGGCGCGGTGCTCACCGGCCGCACCCTCGCCGACTCCGTGCAGACGGCCCTGACCCTGGTGGTCCTCGCCGCGGTCGCCGTGCTGGTCGGCTGGCGCGTCGGGTCGGACGGCAGCACCAACGCCGCCAAGGTCCTCGCCGCCTTCGGCCTGCTGCTCCTGCTCGGCTACGCGTTCACCTGGATCGGCGCCCTGATCGGCATGTCCGTGCGGACCCCCGAGGCGGCCACGTCCAGCGGCCTGATCTGGCTCTTCCCCGTCACGTTCATCTCCAACGCGTTCGTCGACACCAGCCACATGACCCCGTGGCTGCGCCACATCGCCGAGTGGAACCCGTTCAGCGCCACGGTCCAGGCCTGCCGTGTGCTGTTCGCCAACCCGGGCCAGTCCCCGTCGGACGCCTGGCCCATGCAGCACCCCGTCTGGGCCTCGCTGATCTACTCGATCCTGATCGTGGTGGTCTTCCGGACTCTGGCGGTGCGCAAGTACCGCTCGGCGACGGCATGAGAATGCCCCCGGTGCCGCTGCGGCGCCGGGGGCAGACCAGGGTTCGGAAAGGGCGGGTCAGCCCTCGTACGGCTCGGCCTTGAGGATCTTCACCAGGGCCTTCTTGCCGTTCGGCAGTTCGTACTCCGCGTCCTCGCCGACCTTGTGGCCGATCACGCCGGTGCCCAGCGGGGACTGCGGCGAGTACGTCTCGATGTCGGAGCTCGCGTATTCGCGGGACGCGAGCAGGAACGTCAGCGTGTCGTCCTCGTCGCCGTCGAACGCGATCGTGACGACCATGCCGGGCGCCACCGCGCCGTTCGCGGCGGGAGCCTCGCCGACCTTGGCGTTCTCGAGGAGCTGGGTGAGCTGGCGCACACGGAGCTCCTGCTTGCCCTGCTCCTCCTTGGCCGCGTGGTACCCGCCGTTCTCACGCAGGTCGCCCTCTTCGCGCGCCGCGGCGATCTTCGCGGAGATCTCCGCTCGCGCGGGACCAGTAAGGTGCTCAAGCTCAGCCTTGAGCTTGTTGTACGCCTCCTGGGTCAGCCAGGTGACGTTCTCGCTGGTCTGGGTCACAGGTGCTCCTCGTAGGTACTGGGAATACAAAGCATCGCCCTACCCAGAAGAATGTTCCTTCACGGAAGGGCGAAACCACGAGCCTAACAATTCGGGGGCCCAAGGGGGAGGACATAAGCCACCAGAATCACGTCAACGCAGGTCAGGCAGGACGTATTCCAGGTGATGCCCGGATTGTTGTCAGCCGGTGTGGCAGCCCAGCAGCTCGGCCGTCGTCCCCGGGGAGGTCGTGCGGAGCGTGACGACCTTGTCGATGCGGGTCCCGTTCCCGTCGAAGCGGAAGTCGGCCCGGCCCACCTCGGCCCCGTTCTCGGCCTGCGAGCGCACGGTGCAGTAGCCGTCGGCACCGGCGTCCTTGCGGACCTCCAGATGCACCTGCACGGACTCCTTGCCCGGCTCGAAGCTGATCACCTCGGCGCTGATCTCGTTCTTGGCGACGTAGTGGTAGCCGAACCAGCCGACGAGACCCAGCAGGGCCACCGCGAGGACGGTGCCCACGACCTTGAGTGTGCGGTCGGCGCGCTCGTCCGAGGAGCGGCCGTATCGGCCCTCGGGCGGTCGCGTGCTCGCCGTACTCATGATCGTCCTCCTGGCAGGGCCGGGACGAAGGTCCCGGAAGGGGCTCCGGGGCCGGGCCCCGGAATTATTCGCCCCCCGATTCGGTCACTATAGAAGCCGCTGATTGCGCCGACGCACACAGGGCGCCGACTTACTGAGGATTGAGTCTTGACTGACCAGTTGCGACTGATGGCCGTTCACGCACACCCCGACGACGAGTCGAGCAAGGGCGCGGCGACCATGGCGAAGTACGTGTCCGAGGGGGTGGACGTGCTGGTCGTGACCTGCACGGGCGGGGAACGCGGCTCCATCCTCAATCCGAAGCTCCAGGGCGACGCGTACATCGAGGAGCACATCCACGAGGTGCGCAAGAAGGAGATGGACGAGGCCCGGGAGATCCTGGGCGTCAAGCAGGAATGGCTCGGCTTCGTCGACTCGGGCCTGCCCGAGGGCGACCCGCTGCCGCCGCTGCCGGAGGGCTGCTTCGCCCTGGAGGACGTGGATCACGCGGCCGGTGAGCTGGTGCGCAAGATCCGCGCCTTCCGTCCGCAGGTGATCACCACCTACGACGAGAACGGCGGCTACCCGCACCCCGACCACATCATGACCCACAAGATCTCGATGGTGGCGTTCGAGTCGGCGGCTGACACCGAGAAGTACCCGGAGGCGGAGTACGGCCCCGCCTACCAGCCGCAGAAGCTCTACTACAACCAGGGCTTCAACCGCCCGCGCACCGAGGCCCTGCACCAGGCGATGCTCGACCGCGGCCTGGAGTCCCCCTACGGGGACTGGCTCAAGCGCTGGGAGGAGTTCGGCATGAAGCAGCGCACGCTCACCACGCACATCCCCTGCGCCGAGTTCTACGAGATCCGCGACAAGGCGCTGATCGCCCACGCCACGCAGATCGACCCGGACGGCGGCTGGTTCAAGGTGCCCATGGAGATCCAGAAGGAGGTCTGGCCGACGGAGGAGTACGAGCTGGCGAAGGCCCTCGTCGATACCTCCCTCCCCGAGGACGACCTCTTCGCGGGCATCCGCGACAATGCCTGACATGAGCGCAAGCGCAAGCCTGGCAATGACGCACCTCGTCTCCTTCGCCAAGGAGGTCGACGAGGACAAGGTCACCCCCGGCGTCCTCGGCTTCATCGTCTTCGCGGCGATGGCCCTGGCGGTGTGGGCCCTGATGAAGTCCATGAGCCGGCACATGAACCGGGTCGACTTCACGCAGGTCCCGGACCCGAAGGCCGACCAGCCGGAGCAGTCCCCGGCGGACGCGGACGCGACCGCCGCGGAAGCGGAGCCCTCCGGCCAGGGCGCCAAGAAGCAAGGCTGACGTCCCCCAGGGGGGACACCACCCGTCGGTGGCCGGCACCGATCGCCGCCGACGGGTGCGGGGTGCGCATCGCGGAGCACCTCGACGGTCGCCCTGCCCGTCCTCGGGGAGCGTCGCCGGAAGGACCGCCCCGCGCGCCGCGGGGGTCACGCCTTCGGTTCCGTCCGTCGCCTCGCACCCGTCGAGGAGTGCCGCCGACGGGCACCTCGCGCAGAAGCGGCGCAGGAGCTCCTCGCGCTCGCGCGGAGCACCCTCGGGAGTACCCGGGGCGCCCCCTCGCCGGCGCGTCCGCCGGGGGTCCACCCGTCCCGGGGCTTTCGCTTTCCGCTCCAGCGGCACGCCCATCGCCTCGCGCGCATCGAGGCGTGCCGCCCAGGAGCGCGTCGCCGGCAGCGTGAAGCACCCGGAAGCCCGGCGCGTCCCTCGCACGCCCATCGCCTCGCGCGCATCGAAGAGTGCCGCCAAGAGCGCGTCGCCCGTAGCGTGAAGCACCCCCGGGGGGCCCGGCGCGTCCCTCGCCGGCGGCACCCGGCCGTCGGGAGGCGTGCCGCCGACAGGGGCGGCCGCCCGCCCCGCGCCTACGCCTTCGACTCCACCGCCACCCCCATCACCTCGCGCGCGTGCCGGTTCGGGACCATGCCGAGGCGCCAGGCCTGCCAGCCTGCCTCCAGGGTGACGCCCCGTTCCAGGAGGAGCTGGTACGCGTCGAGGTAGTCGTCCAGTTTCCGGTCGCGCAGGTCGTGGCTCGCGCGGGACAGCTGGGTCAGTTCCTCCTGCGCCACCGCCGTACCCACCTCCATGCCGCCCGGGGCCGCGTAGGGCAGGAGCGTGCAGCGCAGGAAGCGGGCCCAGTCCTCGCCGCGGCGGTCGCCGTAGGAGGCGAACAGCTCGACCGCCTCGTCGCACAGGGCCAGGGCCTGCTGGGTACGGGCGTTGCCCGCGTCCACGATCACCAGCTCCAGGCACGTCCAGGCCTCGCCGTGGGCGACACCGATGCGCTGGAAGTCGGCGCGGGCGTCGACCAGCAGCTGCCGGGCGAAGCCCGAGTTGCGCAGGGAACCCGTCTGGGCCGCCCGCTGGTCGCGGGTGACGCGGGCCGAGTGGTGGCGGGCGCAGGCCAGACCGTAGACGTCCCGCATGCGGGAGAACATCGTGCGGGCGCGCTCCAGCTCGCGCACGGCGGAATCGAGATCGCCCGTCTCCTCCAGGGCCTGGCCCAGGTAGTACAGCGTCCACGCCTCACCGCGCGCGTCCTCGTTGTCGCGGTGCCGGGCGGCGGCCCCGCGCAGCTCCTCCACCGCCGGTGACGCGTCCCCCGCGACCAGCAGCGCCCGGGCCAGCTGGGTCAGCGCCCAGGCCTCGCCCCGGGCGTCGCGGGTGCGGCCGTACAGCTCCAGGGCCGCCCGCAGTTCCGCCTCGGCCCGCGGCACGTCGCCCATGCGCAGGCCCAGCTGACCGAGCTGGAAGTGCGCCCACGCCTGGCCGTGCACGGACTCGCCCGCGCGGTGCAGCACCAGCGACTCGGTCAGCAGGTGCAGCGCCTCCGTCACCCGGGCCCGGTCCCGCTCCACCGCCGCCAGCGCGTGCATCGTCCACGCCCGGTCCGTCGCCAGCTCGGGCGAGGACTGCAATGCCATGGCCTCGCGGAGCTTCGCCGACGCCTCCGTCAGATTGCCCTGGTGGTGCAGGGTGATGCCGAGGGAGCACAGCGCACGGGCGGCACCCGCGTCGTGGTGGGCCTCCCGGTAGAGGTCGACGACCGAGGCGAGGGTGGTGCGGGCCTTGTCGAGTTCGCCGAGCTGGCGCGCCGCGATGCCGGTGCGCCACTGCACGGAGCGGACCAGCAGGCCCTCGTCCACCGCCTGCGCCAGCTCATTGATCTCGCCCAGGCGGTAGAGGTCGCCGCGCAGCAGGCAGTAGTCGCACAGCGCGCCCAGCAGGTTCAGCACCGCCGCCTGGTCCACGCCCTCGGCGTGCCGCAGCGCCGCCGTGATGAAGCTCGACTCGTCGTCCAGCCAGCGCAGCGCCTCGTCGAGCGAGGTGAAGCCGTACGGGCTGAAGCGATTGGTGCGGGTCGACATGTTGCCGTCGACCATCCGCAGCACCGAGTCCGCCAGCTCGGCGTAGTTCACGATCAGCCGCTCCTGCGCCGCTGTCCGCTCGGCCGGGTCCTCCTCGTCGAGGAGGCGGGCCTGGGCGAAGGAACGGACCAGGTCGTGCAGCCGGTAGCGGTCGCCCCGGACATGGTCGATCAGACCGGCACGGGTGAGGACCTCCAGTTGGCGCTTGGCCTCCGCCTCGTCCGTGGCCAGCAGCGCGGCGGCCGCGGCGGCCCCCAGCGAGGCCCGCCCGGCCAGGGCAAGCCGGCGCAGCAGCCGCCGTACGGTCTCCGTCTGGTCGGTGTAGCGCAGCCACAGGGCGCGCTCCACCGGCTCGACCGGGCCGTACGCCTCCAGGTCCGTGGCCAGGGCGCGAGGCGAGCGCGGGCCCAGGCACGAGCCGGCGATGCGCAGCGCCAGCGGCAGTCCGCCGCACAGCTCCCGGACCCGGTCCGCGGACTCCGCGTCGTACGGCCCGGAACGATCCTGCGCCGCCGCGCCCAGCAGCTCCTCCGCACCCGCGGCGTCCAGCGGCGCGACCGCCAGCTGGTGCACCCGGGCGGGCAGGCCCGCCAGCTCCAGCGGCCCCCGCGCGGTCACCAGCACCAGGCTGTCGGACCGCTCCGGGACCAGGGCGCGGATCTGCTCCGCGTCCGAGGCGTCGTCGAGGACGACCGTGACCGGCAGACCCGTCAGATGCTGGTGGTACAGCTCACTCAGCCGCTTGACCTGCTGGTCGGGGGAGGAGCGCTCGCGGAACAGCAACTGCTCGCGGGGCGCGCCGAGCCGGTTCAGCAGATGCAGCAGAGCGTCGCGGGTGGACAGCGGCGACTCGCCCGGCCCGTCGGCGCGCAGGTCGACGACGCAGGCACCCCGGAAGTAGTCCTTCAGCTCGTGCGTGGCGTGCACCGCGAGCGTCGTACGGCCGCTGCCGGGCGTGCCGTGCAGCACGACCACGGTCGGCTGCGTCTCCGTGCTCGCCCGGGCCGACTGCACCCACTGGCGGATCTGCGCCAGCTCGTGCCGCCGCCCGGCGAACGGCTCGGTCGGCCCGGGGAGCTGCGCGAAGGACTGCTCCAGGACATTGCGCCCGCGCGCCGCCGCGCTCTTGTCCGCGCCCCGCAGCCGCGGCGCCGTCTTCTTCGGCCCGGTCGAGGCCGCGAGCACCCGCTGCTGGTCCAGGAACGGCCGGATGCCCCGCACCTCCAGCGCCGTCAGCCACTGGAGCCTCAGCTGTTCGGGCCCGCCGGGCTGGCTCACGGCGCCGGCTCGACGACTCGCGGCCGGCACGTGCGACCCGACCACCTTCACCACCGTCGCCGCGGCCCCCACGACACCCACGGTCACACCCGCCCCGAGAGCGGTCCCGGTCCCCGTGCCCAGCGCCATGTCGGCGACCACGGCCGCGACCGCCGCCACGCCGGCCACCAGCAGCGGTGTCCCGGCACCCTCCCGGGCGTAACGCTGCCCGAAGGTCAGCTGCCCGGCGGCCGCCTCGTCCAGGGCGCGCGTGTAGGCCTCGTACTCCTCGCGCGCGCTCTGTGCCATCGTGTCGAGCCCCCCGCGCGCCCGTGCGAGCAGCACTTTCCCGTCACTGCGCCCGCCCGAGCGGCGCACCTCCTCTTCGACGGCCCGCGCCAACAGCCGCTCGGCCTCCACCCGATGACTGTCCCGCATGTCAGGTCCCCCTCCGGCCACAACTCCTGTGCCTACGAGTGTCCTTGGTGGGAGGCGTGAGCGCGAGGGGGCGACGATCAACGGATGCGGTCCGGTGACCTACGCGTCACTCGCTCGTTGGTGCGAGTGGTGGGCTGACTGTCGAACGGGGGGAATAATGACTGGTCACGCGCAGGGGCAAGGGGACGGCAGGATCCGAGTCGTGTCCTACGCCCGTACGTCCGAAGCCTTCCGGCAACGGGACGGCCATGGTGTGCGTCATCAGCTGCGGATCAACGAGCGGACAGCCGGGGAACACGGTTGCCTGATCGTCGCCGCGTACACCGACAACGGTCGCAGTGCTCGAAGGGAAATGCGCCAAGGCCTGGTTTCGACGCCCTGGTTGCCGCGCTGTCGGCCGGATGCACGGCCGGTGGTCAAGCGATCCAAGGTGTCGTTTGCGTCGCGGACGATCGGCTGTATCGCCGCCCGGAGGACCTTGCCCGGTTCTTCGCCGCGCTGACCAGCAGGCCGGGGCGCGTCTACGTGGATCCGCAGGGCATGCGAGACCCGTACTCCCAGGAGGAAATGATGCGGGCTGTGCGGTCGTTGGAGACCGCGATGACCGAGACGCGCGTGAGAAGCCGGTGTGTATCGGACTGGCACTGGGCACGTGCGGTGGAGGGGGCGCCACACAGCGGACCGAGGCCCTTCGGCTGGCAGGAGGACAGGCTCACGCTTCATCCGGTCGAGGCGGCACTGATCCGCAGAGCTGTGGCCGACCGTGTCGGGGGGAAGGCGGTGCGCGCCATCGCACGGGAATGGTGTGATCTCGGAGTGACTGGGACGCGGGGCGGAAGCCCCAACGCCCAGACGGTCACACAGATCATGACGGCGCCCCGAGTGTGTGGTTACCGAGCCAACAGAGGCGAGTTGCTGCTTCTGCCGGAGACGGGGGAACCAGTTCTCGGCCGGTGGGAGCCCGTGGTGACGCCGGAGCAGTGGAGGGCGGCGTGTGCCACGTTCTCTCCCGGAAACCTCTACATGCACCGCGGTAGCGCTGCTCCTAGACGCACCATGAGAACCACCGCTCCCAGCCGTCTCGCCAGTGGCTTCCTGCGCTGTGGTGCACGGCTTCCGAACGGAGAGATCTGCGGAGGCCCCCTGTGTGCCCAGAAGGGGAGAAGCCGGCGGAGTCCCTACGCGTATGCATGCCGCTCCTGCAGGCGGTGCAGCATCAGCGGGCCGCTGGCCGACGAAGCCCTCGAGCGCCTGCTGTTCCAAGAGGCTCCGCCCCATGTGCGGCCGTCGGAGATCACGCGGCGACGCTGGCAGGAAGGGATGACGGATGCGGAGAAGCGAGAGACGATCGCGTCGGTCGTGATCCACTACGTCGTGCGCCCCGGCGTCAAAGGGAGTCACACATGGGACCACAGCCGCCTCGAGCCGGTCTGGCGTGACACCGGCAGCGGAGAGGGGCGAGGGGCGGGTTCCCTGGTCGGGTGGCCGCTGTGAGGCAGGATGGGAGTATGCCGAACCGACTGGCTCATGAGACATCCCCGTACCTGCTCCAGCACGCCGACAACCCGGTCGATTGGTGGCCCTGGTCGGGAGGGGCCTTCGAGGAGGCGCGTCGTCGAGGCGTTCCGGTGCACCTGAGTGTCGGGTACTCGAGTTGTCATTGGTGCCACGTCCTTGCGAAGGAGAGCTTCGAGGACGAGGTGACGGCCGCTTACATGAACGAACACTTCGTCAACATCAAGGTCGACCGCGAGGAGCGCCCCGACGTCGACGCCGTCTACATGGAGGCCGTGCAGGCGGCGACCGGGCAGGGCGGCTGGCCCATGACCGTGTTCCTCACCCCGGACGCCGAGCCGTTCTACTTCGGCACTTACTTCCCGCCCGCTCCCCGCCAGGGCATGCCGTCGTTCCGGCAGGTGCTCCAGGGCGTGCACGAGGCGTGGGGCGAGCGGCGGGACGAGGTGACCGAGGTCGCCGGGAAGATCGTCCGGGATCTGGCCGGGCGGGAGATCTCCTACGGCGACGCGCGGACCCCCGGTGAGGAGGAGCTCGCGCAGGCCCTGCTCGGGCTGACGCGGGAGTACGACCCGCAGCGCGGCGGTTTCGGCGGGGCGCCGAAGTTCCCGCCGTCCATGGTGCTGGAGTTCCTGCTGCGCCACCACGCCCGCACCGGCGCCGAGGGCGCCCTGCAGATGGCGCGGGACACCTGCGAGCGGATGGCCCGGGGCGGGATGTACGACCAGCTCGGGGGCGGCTTCGCCCGCTACTCCGTCGACCGTGACTGGGTCGTTCCGCACTTCGAGAAGATGCTGTACGACAACGCCCTGCTGTGCCGGGTGTACGCCCACCTCTGGCGCTCCACCGGCTCGGAGCTCGCGCGGCGCGTCGCCCTGGAGACGGCCGACTTCATGGTGCGTGAACTGCGCACGAACGAGGGCGGGTTCGCCTCCGCGCTGGACGCCGACAGCGACGACGGGACGGGCAAGCACGTCGAGGGCGCGTACTACGTGTGGACGCCCGAGCAGCTGCGGGAGGTGCTCGGTGAGCAGGACGCCGAGCTCGCGGCCCAGCACTTCGGTGTGACCGAGGAGGGCACGTTCGAGGAGGGCGCGTCCGTTCTCCAACTCCCCGTGCGCGATGGTGTGTCCGACGCGGAGAAGATCGCCTCGATCTCGGAGCGGCTGCTCGCGGCGCGGGCCGAGCGGCCCGCGCCCGGCCGGGACGACAAGGTCGTCGCCGCCTGGAACGGCCTCGCGATCGCCGCGCTCGCCGAGACCGGCGCCTACTTCGACCGGCCCGACCTGGTCGAGGCCGCCGTCGCCGCGGCCGACCTCCTGGTCCGGCTGCATCTGGACGAGCAGGCCCGGCTCACCCGCACCAGCAAGGACGGCCACGCCGGCGCCAACGCGGGTGTCCTGGAGGACTACGCGGATGTGGCGGAGGGCTTCCTCGCGCTCGCGTCCGTCACCGGGGAGGGTGTCTGGCTGGAGTTCGCCGGGTTCCTCCTCGATCACGTCCTGGCCCGCTTCACGGACCCGGAGTCGGGCTCGCTGTACGACACCGCGGCCGACGCGGAGCGGCTGATCCGCCGCCCGCAGGACCCGACCGACAACGCGGCCCCGTCAGGCTGGACGGCTGCCGCGAACGCCCTGCTGAGTTATGCCGCGCACACCGGCTCCGAGCCTCACCGCACCGCCGCCGAACGGGCGCTGGGGGTCGTGAAGGCGCTGGGGCCTCGGGTGCCCCGCTTCATCGGCTGGGGACTGGCCGCGGCGGAGGCCGTGCTGGACGGTCCGCGCGAGGTCGCCGTCGTGGGTACGGCGCTGGATGACGAGGGCACAAGGACCCTGCACCGCACGGCACTTCTGGGAACCGCGCCCGGTGCGGTGGTCGCCGTGGGCGCCCCGGGGAGCGAGGAGTTCCCGCTGCTCGCGGACCGTCCGCTGGTCGGCGGTGAACCGGCCGCGTACGTCTGCCGTAACTTCACGTGCGACGCCCCGACAACCGAGCCTGACCGGCTGCGTACGGTCTTGAGTGGCTGAAGTCACGTATCAACGGAAACATGGTCTTTATCTGAACAGCCCCCAGGTTTCACAGTTCCCCCCTAATCTCTGCACAGTGACGTGGCGGACGAGGCCGCATCGGCCCGCCGTCGCGACTGGGGGTTCTGGGATCTGGGGGGATCTGCTTGCTGACGTCTGTCTTCATCGCTGCCGTTTCACTTGCCTTGTTCTGGATGGCGGCGTTCACCCTGTGGTGGCAGATGCACGCCTGGCGTACGCCGGAAGTGCTCGCCTCCACGCGGTTCAGCAGTCCGGACGGGGACGAGCACGTCTCCTTCTCGCTGCTGCTGCCGGCGCGGCACGAACAGGCGGTGCTGGACCACACGATCCAGCGACTGCTGGAGTCGAGCCACACCGACTTCGAGATCATCGTGATCGTCGGGCACGACGACCCGGAGACCACCGCGGTGGCCGAGTCGGCCGCCGCGCGTGACCCACGGGTTCGGGTCGTCGTCGACACCCACGAGAAGAAGAACAAGCCGAAGGCCATGAACACGGCGCTGCCCTACTGCCGTGGCGACGTCGTCGGGGTGTTCGACGCGGAGGACCAGGTCCACCCCGAGCTCCTCGCGCACGTCGACCACGCCTTCCGCACCACGGGCGCGGACGTTGTCCAGGGCGGGGTGCAGCTGATCAACTTCCACTCCAGCTGGTACAGCCTGCGCAACTGCCTGGAGTACTTCTTCTGGTTCCGCTCGCGGCTCCACCTGCATGCGCAGAAAGGTTTCATTCCGCTGGGCGGCAACACCGTCTTCGTCCGCACGGACGTCCTGCGGGAAGCCGACGGCTGGGACCCGAACTGCCTCGCCGAGGACTGCGACCTGGGCGTGCGCCTGTCCAGCGTCGGCAAGAAGGTCGTCGTCGCCTACGACTCGGACATGGTGACCCGGGAGGAGACCCCCGGCTCGCTGATGTCCCTGCTGAAGCAGCGCACCCGCTGGAACCAGGGCTTCCTCCAGGTGTACCGGAAGAAGGACTGGAAGCAACTGCCCACCCTCGGGCAGCGCCTCCTCGCCCGCTACACCCTGATGACGCCGTTCATGCAGGCCTTCACCGGCCTGATCATCCCGCTCAACGTGGCGATCGCCCTGTTCCTGGACGTGCCCGTCGGCATCGCCTTCATCACCTTCCTGCCGGCCGTCACGGCCCTGGTCACCTTCGTCTTCGAGATCGTCGGACTGCACGACTTCGGCAAGCAGTACGGGCTGCGCGTCCGCTTCGCGCACTACCTGAAGCTGATCGTGGGCGGCCCCTTCTACCAGGTCCTGCTCGCCGGCGCGGCCGTGCGGGCCGTGTGGCGTGAGCAGCGCGGACGCAACGACTGGGAGCTGACGTCCCACGTCGGAGCGCACCTCGACGAGACGGCCACGCCCCGCCAGGACGTCCCCCTGACCCGAGAGGACGTTCCCGCGTGACCTCCACCCTTCCCGCGGTGACCACCGAGACGGTCCCCGCGCAGCACCGTCCTGCGCCCCGCACCGGTGCGCACCGCCGCGTCGAGCCGCCGAGCCGGCTGCGCTCCTCCCGGCCCGACCTGCTCCTGTGCGGTGTCCTCCTCGTGGCGATCCTCGTCGTGCAGGGCTGGAACATCGCCGACTACCCGGCCCTCAGCGACGACGAGGGCACCTATCTCGCCCAGGCCTGGTCGGTCCAGCAGGGCAACGGCCTCGCCCACTACACCTACTGGTACGACCATCCGCCGCTCGGCTGGATCCAGATCGCCGTGCTGACCTGGATCCCCGCGCTGATCAGCCCCGAGTCGATGACGGTGGGCACCATGCGCGCCGCGATGCTCGTGATCAGCGGCATCAGCGCGGTCCTGATCTTCGTGCTGGGCCGGCGCCTCGCGCTGCCCCGCTGGGCGGCCGCGCTCGGCATGGTGTTCTTCGGGCTGTCGCCGCTGTCGATCGTGCTCCAGCGGGAGATCTTCCTCGACAACCTCGCCGTGATGTGGACGCTGCTGGCCTTCACGCTGGCGGCCTCCCCGAGCCGTCACCTCTGGCACCACTTCGGGGCGGGCATCGCTGCCGCCACGGCCGTGCTCACCAAGGAGACGATGCTCGTCGTCCTGCCCGCGCTGTTCCTCACCATGTGGCGCCACAGCCACCGGGACACCCGCAAGTTCGCCCTCACCGGAGCCGTCACGGCGTGCACCCTGATCGGCTTCGCGTATCCGCTGTTCGCCCTGCTCAAGGGCGAGTTGATGCCGGGCGCCGGGCACGTGTCCCTCTGGGACGGCGTCAAGTACCAGATGACCAGACCTGGTTCGGGCTTCGTCCTCGACCAGGGCTCCGGCTCCTGGGGCGTGCTCCAGTCGTGGCTGTACTACGACCGGATCCTGCCCCTCGGCGGCCTCGCGGGCGCCCTGCTGCTGCTCGTCACCTGGCGCTGGTCGGTCACCGCCCGCGCCCTGGCCGGACCGGCCCTGGCCGTGGCGATCTTCGCCGCGCTGGCCCTGCGCCCGAACGGCTACCTGCCCGCGATGTACGTCATCCAGGCCCTGCCGTTCCTCGCGCTGGTCCTCGCCGGAGGCACCGCCTCCGTCGCCCACGCGGTGCTGAGCCGCTGGCGCTCCGAGGCGGAGAAACGGTACGTCAGCGTGGGCCGGTACTCGCTCGCCACCGTCCTCGCCCTGGCCGCCGGCGCCTACGTCGTCCCGCACTGGTACGACGGCGCCCGCACGGCCGTCACCACCGACGCCAACGCCCCCTACAAGGCCGCGTCGACGTGGCTGGCCACGGAGGTCGAGAACCCGGAGCGCACCCGGGTGCTGGTCGACGACGCGCTCTGGCTGGACCTGGTGCACCAGGGCTACCGGCCGGGCCTCGGCGTCATCTGGTTCTACAAGGCCGACCTCGACCCGGCGGTGACGAAGACGATGCCGCGCGGCTGGAAGGACCTCGACTACGTCGTCGCCTCGCCGACCGTGCGGCGCGACGCGGCCGACCTGCCCAACGTCAAGGCCGCCATGGAGCACTCGGACCCGGTCGCCACCTTCGGCACCGGCGAGGACCGCATCGAGATCCGCCAGATCAAGACGCCCGCCGGAGGCACGCGATGAGCCAGGAGTACACCGTCCCCGGTGAGATCGTCGAGACCGAGACCACCGAGGTCCCCGAGCCCGGCGCCGTCACCATCGTCGTACCGACCTTCAACGAGTCGGCGAACGTCCGGCAGTTGCTGCACCAGATCACCGAGGCCGTCCCGGCGAGGTTGCCGTGCGAGGTCCTCTTCGTGGACGACTCCACCGACGACACCCCGCAGGTCATCGAGAAGGCGGCGCAGGACTGCCCGTTCCCGGTGACCGTGCTGCACCGCGAGGAGCCGGTGGGCGGGCTCGGCGGCGCGGTCGTCGAGGGGCTGAAGGCCGCCACGTCCGACTGGATCGTCGTCATGGACGGCGACTGCCAGCACCCGCCGTCCCTGGTGCCCGACCTGGTCGCCACCGGTGAGCGGGCGAACGCCGGGCTGGTCGTCGCCTCCCGGTACATCAAGGGCGGCAGCCGGGCCGGACTCGCGGGCAGCTACCGCGTGCTCGTCTCGCGCGGGGCGACCTGGCTGACCAAGGCGCTGTTCCCGCGCCGGCTGCACGGCATCAGCGACTCGATGAGCGGCTTCTTCGCGATCCGCCGCAGCGCGGTCACGGCGGAGGTCCTCCAGCCGCTCGGCTACAAGATCCTCCTCGAACTCGCCGTCCGCAGCCGTCCGCGCCGGGTCACCGAGGTGCCGTTCGTCTTCCAGGACCGGTTCGCCGGGGAGTCCAAGTCGACCGCGCAGGAAGGCTTCCGCTTCCTGCGCCATCTGGCCGGGCTGCGCACCGCCTCCCCGGTCGCGCGCATGGCCGGGTTCGGCCTGATCGGGCTGACCGGCTTCCTGCCGAACCTGGTCGGCCTGTGGGCGCTGACCGCCGCCGGCCTGCACTACGTACCGGCGGAGATCCTCGCCAACCAGCTCGGCGTCGCCTGGAACTTCCTGCTCATGGAGCATCTGCTGTTCCGCGAGCGGCGCCGGCACCGGCGCTGGTGGGACCGGGCCGGGCGGTTCGCGCTGCTCGCCAACGCCGATCTGGTGCTGCGCATCCCGCTGATCGCGGTGTTCGTGCACCAGCTCCACCTGGGCGTGCTGTCGGCCACCGCGCTCGCGCTGGTGACGACGTTCGTCCTGCGCTTCGCCGGGACCGAAGCGCTGGTCTACCTGCCGCGCCGGGGCCGGGAGAAGCCCGCGCGCGACGGCCGTACAGCAAGGAGAGCCGTGTGAGACCTCGTCGCAGAACGACCGCACTCCTGTCCGTGGCAGCCCTCACCTCGGGGCTGCTCCTGACCGCCCCCCAGCCCGCCTCCGCCGCCAACCTCATCAAGAACCCGGGTTTCGAGACCGCCGGCGCCGACGGCATGCCGTACTGCTGGGAGAAGTCCGGCTGGGGCGACAACGACTTCACGTTCACCACCACGGCCGACGCGCACACCGGCTCCAAGGCGATGAAGGTCGAGCTGACCCGCCGGGTCGAGGGCGACCGCAAGGCGCTGATCACCGAGTCCGCCGCGTGCGCGCCGGTGGTGACGCCGGGCAAGCAGTACGACCTCGGCCTCTGGTACAGGACGACGACCCCGGACGCGGCGATCACCCTGTTCCGGCACGACACCACGGCCGGCTGGCAGTACTGGACCGACCTCAAGACGCTGGACCTGGCCGGGAACTGGACCGAGGCCACCGTCCGCACGCCCGAGGTCCCGGCCGGCACCGACCGCATCTCCTGGGGCGTCTCCGTCTACGGCACGGGCTCCGCCACCACCGACGACTACACCATGGACCAGGTGCCCGACCCGGTCCTGCCGCCCGAGTGCACCGGCACCGCCCAGCAGTGCGCCAACGGCACGTGGGACGTGCTGCCCACGCGGAACCCGGTCCGCTCCATGCACTCGGTCGTCCTGCACAACGGCAAGGTGCTGCTGATCGCGGGCTCCGGAAACGACGAGTCGATGTTCGAGGCCGGCACCTTCACCTCGGCGGTCTACGACCCGGCGAACGGCTCGTACAAGATCATCCCCACGCCGAAGGACATGTTCTGCGCCGGGCATGTGCAGCTCCAGGACGGGCGCGTGCTCGTGATGAGCGGCAACAAGGCCTACCCGGTGCCCGGCGGGCACGGCTACGAGGGCTACAAGGACTCGTACATCTTCGACCCGCAGACCGAGACCTACGCCAAGACCAACGACATGAACGACGGCCACTGGTACCCGTCGGCGACGATCCTCGGCAACGGTGACGTCATCTCCTTCGGCGGACTGCGCGAGGACTCCACCGGCTCGGTCACCGCCGAGCTGTTCTCCGAGGCCGAGCAGCGGTGGCAGCCGCTGTGGAAGGTCAACCAGACCTGGTCGTACTGGGGCCTGTACCCGTCGATGATCCTGATGCAGGACGGCCGCCTCTTCTACTCGGGCAGCCATGTCTTCGGCAACAACATCCCGGGCACGGGCTCGGCGATCTACGACTACGGCGCCAACACCACCACCCAGGTGCCGGGCCTGCGGAACAAGGACGAGCGCGACCAGTCGGCGAGCGTGCTCCTGCCTCCGGCGCAGGACCAGAGGGTCCTCACCCTCGGCGGCGGCAACATCGACTCCAACCCGGACGCGAACCGGCTGACCGACATCATCGACCTCAAGCAGCCGAACCCGTCCTACGTCGCCGGTCCGCCGATCCCGCAGGGCACCGTCGACCTCGGCAACGGACCGGTCCCGCAGACCGGGAACCAGGGCAAGATGTACGTCTCCGCCGTGCTGATGCCCGACGGCAAGGTGCTGGAGACGGGCGGCGCGCTGCACAACCGCGCCAACCCGGTCTACGAGACGTCGATCTTCGACCCCGCGTCGGAGACCTTCGACCCGGTGGCCGTCGACCCCGAGGCGCGCGGCTACCACTCCTCGGCCTTCCTGCTCCCCGACGGCCGTGTGATGACGACCGGCGACAACCCGGGCAACGGCTCCTGGAACCACGACGTGTCGGTCTACAGCCCGCCGTACCTGTTCAAGGGCCCCCGCCCGCAGATCACCTCCGTCATCGACACCGAGTGGAACTACGGCGACACCCAGCGGATCACCGTCGACCGGCCCATCGCCAAGGCCGAGCTGATCCGCCCCGCCGCCGTCACGCACTCCTCGGACCCGAACCAGCGGTTCGTGGACCTGCCGCTGTCGGTCGACGGCGACAACGTCGACCTGAACGTCACGAGCAACCCCAACCTGGCCCCGCCCGGCTGGTACATGCTCTTCGCCGTCGACGCGAACGGCGTGCCCTCGGTGGCGAAGTGGGTGCACCTCCAGGGCCCGCAGGCGCTCAAGGCGACGGACGCCTCGGCCCATGTCCACGACTTCGCGGACGAGCCCACGGGCAAGGTGGCCAAGCCCGGCAAGAAGCGGACGTCACAGAAGGTGAGCCCGACCATCTCCGGCTGCGACCGCCACTACGGCTCGATCAACGTCTGCGTGCCGACGGACTTCCCCGCGGAGGTGAGGAAGACGACGGCGGCACGCTGTGAGTGGCTCAAGGCGAACGACTACGGCCGCCTGAAGGTCAACGGCAAGGACGACCCGCTGGGCCTGGACCGCAACAGGGACGGGATCGCCTGCGGCAAGCAGGATCTGACCAGGCGCTGACGCCCCTCCTGGGGGCGCGGGGGAACCGCGCGACCAGCCACGACGGCAACGGTGGCTGCCCGGAGCGCGATGGCCTGCGCCGCGATCGCCTCCGACCGCACGCCCTCAGGGGCGCGGGGAACTGCGCGACCAGCCACGACGGCGCGCGGTTCCCCACGGCGCTCAATCCTCAACGGTGGCTGCCCGGAGCGCGATGGCCTGCGCCGCGATCGCCTCCGACTGCACGCCCTCAGGGGCGCGGGGAACTGCGCGACCAGCCACGACGGCGCGCGGTTCCCCACGGCGCTCAACCCTCAACGGCGCTCAATCCTCAACGGCGCTCAACCCTCGACGGTGCTCCGGGTGAAAGCGACCGCCTGTTCCACGATCGCCTCCAACTGCTCGTGATGCGCACCCCTCCAATAGGCCCGGCCGCACGCCGCGCACTGCGCGAACACGTCGTACGTCGCATGCGTCCCGTGCTTCAGCTGATCGGCGACCTCGTCCTTGGTCGCCTCACGCAGCACCCCGTTGCAGGCCGTGCACCGCGTCCAGGGAAGCAACTCGGGCCGGAACCGCTCCAGCACGTCACGCAGCTGCTCCTCGGGCCGCGTGCTGTAGACGAACGCCCCCGCCCACAGCTCCCGGCGCCGCAGCAGCCCCCGGTCGCGGCTCAGCATCACCCGCCGCTCGGCGGCCGAACGCGCCGCGAGGGCCGGGTCGCCGATGTCGGTGGACTCGTAGGCCGTGTCCACGCCGAGGAGGCGCAGCCGGCGGGCCAGCGTGCCGAGGTGGACGTCGAGGAGAAAGCGCAGGGGAGCGCCCGGGACCCGCTGGGGGCGCGCGACGGTCCGTACGGCCACCGCCTCGCCGGCCACCGGGACGTGCGCGAAGGGCACCTCGCGGCCGTCCACGAGGAGCACGCCGACCTCGGTCAGCGGCACGCCCAGCGACTCGATGACGTGGCCGAGGCTGGAGACGCCGTCGGTGGTGGCCCGCACGGTGCCCTCCGCTCGGGCCCGGGGCACGAACACATGCAGCTCGGGGGCGAACTCGACCTGGATCTCGGGACCGTTCACCCGGTCAGGATGCCATGGCGCGGGGCGCCGGCCTCAGGGTTTTCCGGCCGGCAGGCCGTGTTCCAGGACGTCCAGGGCGCGGTCGACGAGGTCGCGGATGTCGTCGCGGTGGCCGGTCTCGGCCCAGTAGTGGGAGACCTCCGTCAGTCCGCCCATCACGGACATGGTGAAGACGCGCAGTTCCAGACTGTCGGGGTCGAGTCCGGAGCGCTCGGCCAGGGCGTCGCGCAGCAGTCGGCCGGTGGCCGCGGCGTTCTCCAGCATGCGGGCCCGGACCGCGGGCACCTCGACCCCGAGCCGGGTCCGCAACCGGGTGACGGCGGGCTCCTCGGCCAGGGCCTGGTCGAGGGCCGTGCGCATCACGTGCCGCAAGGTGTCGGCCCAGGGCTCGTCCGCCGGCCGGGCGCGCAGTTCCGCCGTCATCACCGGGTCCCACGCGTCGGTGACGACGATGTCCTCCTTGGCCGGGAAATACCGGAAGACGGTCGACGGCGAGACCTCGGCACGGTCGGCGATCTGCTCGATCGTCGTGGCGTCGTAGCCCTGCTCCTCGATCAGCGCGTAGGTCGCGGTGCGGATCGCCCGGCGGGTCTTGGTCTTCTTCCGCTCCCGGAGCCCCGGTGAGGGCTGGTCGGCGAGGGTGGTGCGTGGGGCCGTCATGGAGGTCATTGTCGGCCATCGCAAGTGGTCCGGGCATGCGAAGGGCCACGGCCGGGAGCCGTGGCCCGAGGGGGGTGGGAGGGGGCTATCCGTGCTGGTACGCCACCAGCGAGATCCCCACGTAGTGGGCGATGAAGGCCGCCAGGGTGAGGGAGTGGAACACCTCGTGGAAACCGAACCAGCGCGGTGACGGGTTCGGCCGCTTGATCCCGTAGACCACGCCGCCCGCGCTGTAGAGCAGGCCGCCGACGACGACCAGGACGAGGACGGCGACGCCGCCGGTCCGCATGAAGTCGGGCAGGTAGAAGACGGCCGCCCAGCCCATCGCGATGTAGCAGGGCGTGTAGAGCCAGCGCGGGGCGCCGACCCAGAAGACGCGGAAGAGGATGCCGGCCACGGCCGCGGCCCAGATGCCCCACAGCAGCCACTGCCCCTTGGCTCCCGGCAGGAGCAGCATGGCCAGCGGCGTGTAGGTGCCCGCGATGATCAGGAAGATGTTGGCGTGATCCAGCCTGCGCAGGACGCCGTCCATGCGGGGGCTCCAGTCGCCCCGGTGGTACAGCGCGCTCACGCCGAAGAGCAGGCATGCCGTCAGGGCGAAGATGCCGCAGGCGATGCGTCCTCTGGTGGAGTCGGCGAGGGCTGTGAGCACCAGACCCGCGATGAGTGCGGCCGGGAACATGCCGAGGTGCAGCCAGCCGCGCAGCTTCGGCTTCACCGGGTGCGGCAGGGAGAGCGCCTTCGGACCGTGGCCGTCGGCCGCCGAGTCCGTGGGCGCGTCGGGGACGAACGCAGTCATGGGCGAATGGTAGCTACGGAACCGTAAGTGACGTATCAGTGCCGCGGATCGCCGGGCGAAGAGTGGCCATCCTCTCATCACGATCCGACGATGGTTACGCAAACGGACGGTCAGATGAACGCAACGTGCACGCAAAGCGAGTGCGAGAAACCGTGGCGAGCCTCACGTCGCTCACCTGTGCGCTCCTCTGGACAGATGGGCGCGTACGTCGGATGATCAAATGAGTGCGGTCGGCACCGGATGAGCGCCAAGATCCACCCAGAAGCATCCGGGTCGCAGCCCCCACGGGGCCTCCACATCACAAAAAATCCCTCATTTAGGAGCAATCGTGGCGCGCGACATCGCGGCTCCCACCGTCCCCACCACCCATCAGGGACTGATCTCGTGGGTCAACGAGATCGCCGAACTGACGCAGCCGGACAACGTGGTCTGGTGTGACGGCTCCGAGGCCGAGTACGAGCGCCTGTGCGGGGAGCTCGTCGAGAAGGGCACCTTCCGCAAACTCGACCCGATCAAGCGCCCCCACTCCTACTACGCCGCCTCCGACCCCACCGACGTCGCACGCGTGGAGGACCGGACGTTCATCTGCTCCGAGAAGGAGGCGGACGCCGGCCCGACCAACCACTGGAAGGCCCCCGCCGAGATGCGGGAGATCTTCCAGGGCGCCGGCGGCCAGGGCGGCCTGTTCCGCGGCTCGATGCGCGGCCGGACCATGTACGTCGTGCCCTTCTGCATGGGTCCGCTCGGCTCGCCGCTGTCCGCGCTCGGTGTGGAGATCACCGACTCGGCGTACGTCGCCGTCTCGATGCGCACGATGACGCGCATGGGCCAGGCCGTCCTGGACGAGCTCGGCTCCGACGGCTTCTTCGTCAAGGCCGTCCACACCCTGGGCGCCCCGCTGGAGCCCGGCCAGGCGGACGTCCCCTGGCCCTGCAACCAGACCAAGTACATCTCGCACTTCCCCGAGGACCGCGAGATCTGGTCCTACGGCTCGGGCTACGGCGGCAACGCCCTGCTCGGCAAGAAGTGCTACGCCCTGCGCATCGCCTCCGTCATGGCCCGTGACGAGGGCTGGCTCGCCGAGCACATGCTGGTCCTCAAGCTGACCCCGCCGCGCGGCGAGGCCAAGTACGTCGCGGCGGCCTTCCCGAGCGCCTGCGGCAAGACCAACCTGGCCATGCTGGAGCCGACCGTCCCGGGCTGGACGGTCGAGACCATCGGCGACGACATCGCCTGGATGCGCTTCGGCGAGGACGGCCGCCTGTACGCCATCAACCCCGAGGCCGGCTTCTTCGGTGTCGCCCCCGGCACCGGCGAGCACACCAACGCCAACGCGATGAAGACGCTCTGGGGCAACTCGGTCTTCACCAACGTCGCCCTCACCGACGACAACGACATCTGGTGGGAGGGCATGACGGAGGAGACTCCGGCCCACCTGACGGACTGGAAGGGCAACGACTGGACCCCCGAGTCCGGCGTCCCGGCCGCCCACCCCAACGCCCGCTTCACCGTCCCGGCCTCGCAGTGCCCGATCATCGCGCCCGAGTGGGAGGACCCCAAGGGCGTGCCGATCTCGGCGATCCTCTTCGGCGGCCGCCGCGCCACCGCCGTGCCGCTGGTGACGGAGTCCTTCGACTGGAACCACGGCGTGTTCCTCGGCGCCAACGTGGCCTCCGAGAAGACCGCCGCCGCCGAGGGCAAGGTCGGCGAGCTGCGCCGCGACCCGTTCGCGATGCTGCCGTTCTGCGGCTACAACATGGGCGACTACATGGCCCACTGGGTCGACGTGGCCAAGGACAAGGACCAGTCCAAGCTGCCGAAGATCTACTACGTCAACTGGTTCCGCAAGGACGACGAGGGCAAGTTCGTCTGGCCCGGCTTCGGTGAGAACAGCCGCGTCCTGAAGTGGATCGTGGAGCGCCTGGACGGCACCGCCGAGGGCGTCGAGACCCCGATCGGTGTTCTGCCGACCAAGGACGCCCTCGACACCGACGGCCTGGAACTGGCCGACTCCGACCTGGAGTTCCTGCTCACGGTCGACAAGGAGGTCTGGCGCGAGGAGGCCGCCCTGGTCCCCGAGCACCTCAACACCTTCGGCGACCACACGCCGAAGGAGCTGTGGGACCAGTACCGCGCGCTGGTGCAGCGCCTGGGCTGAGTCCCACCCGCAGACTCCGCGGCCGGCTGAACCGAGAGTGCCCTGACCAGCAACATCGTCACGGCCGGCCGCGGAACCGACTGGCGGGGCCCGCACAACGGCGTGTGGGGTTCGGGGCCGGTCACCGCGCCCTCCGTCCGCCCCGACGGAAACCAGCGGCGACCGGCCCCCTCCCGCCCGCTTCGGCGCGGCCCGCCCCGCGGGCTCACGAACGTGCCGATGAATGACCGAGCGCTCCGGCCGACCGCCTACGTCGACCGGGGCGCTCGGGCGTTTCCGGAGTGCCGACGGCGGTGACGGCGACGGCTTCGGCGTCGGTGAACAGCTCGCACCACACCGTCTTGTGACCGGCCTCCTGCTCCACGCCCCACCGCACGGCCAGCGCGTCCAGCAGCGCCAGCCCCCGGCCGGATTCCGCCTCGGCCCCGACCGCCGCGACCAGGACGGGCAAGGCCCGGGGATCGGGATCGGTGACCCCGAGCCGGACGCGCCCGCCCTCCTCCGGCCACACCCGCACCGTCACGGGGACGCCTTCCCCGACGTGCCGGATCACGTTCGTGACGAGCTCGCTCGCGCAGAGCTGCACGTCGATCCCGTACGAGCGCAGCGCCCGCCGCACGCCGGACACCGCAGCCGGGGCCGCGAGCAGCTCCAGCGTCAGCACCGGCCGCCTCACGCCGCACCCTTGCGGAGGGCGGCGGCCAGGGCCTGCGCGGTGAGGAGGTTGCAGTTGCCGAGCGCGATCAGCGGCCGCGTGGGGCAGCGTGAGGCGAAGGCCGGGAGATCGATGCCGAGGGACGGCAGGGTGATGCCGTGTGCGGCGAGCGCGGCTCGCAACTCCAGGACGCAGGCGTCGGCTTCGTCGGGGCTGTGCATGGGGTTCACACCTTCCAGTGCGCTGAGTGACGAACGCCTCACACTCTGACGCCGACCGCCGTAGCGTGACAGCCCTTCGGTTTCCCGCTCCTGAACTGCGGCTGCGCGGTGAAGGGGCTGGTAGCGGGCGGTAACGGCACACCAAGGACGGTGAACGATGGGTCAGCGCAAGGACATCGACGGATCGACGGGCGTCCCGACCTTCTACGGCAGCGAGTTGCGCTGGAAGCGGGAGGAGGCGGGCCTGACCCTCCAGCAACTCGTCGAGGGCAGCTTCTACGGCCCGAGCCACCTCAGCGAGATCGAGCGCGGCACACGCCGGATGCCGGCGGAACTCGCCGAGCACGTGGACAGGGTGCTCGGCACGGACGGCTTCTTCCGGCGGCGCTGCGAGGACGTGCGACGGGCGAAACGGCGGGGACACGCGAGCTACTTCGAGCGGGTGCTGGAGGCGGAGCAGCACGCCAAGTCCATCGAGGAGTGGTGTCCGACCTTGATCCCCGGCTTGCTTCAGACGGACGCCTACGCCCGGGCGCTTGTCCAGGCAGCCATGCCGCTGGCTCAGGAAGAGGAGGTGGAGGAGAAGGTCAGCGCCCGACTGGCACGGGCGCGCCTATTCGAGGACAACCACAAGACGCCCATGTACTGGGCGATCCTCTCCGAGGTGCTGCTGCGGCAACCGGTTCTTCCCCCGGAGCAGACCGCCGAGCAGCTGGAGCACATCGCTGCGCTCGCGCGTCGCCGTCGGATCGTTCCCCAGGTGCTTCCGTGGAACTGTGGGCCGCATCCACTCATGATGGGGATGGCCAAGGTCATGACCTTCTTCGACGCCCCAGCGTTGGTCTACTTGGAGTCTCAGCACAGCGGGGACACAATCGACGATTCGGCTCTCGTAGAGGAGTACCGCCGGTCGTACGATCTGCTCAGGGCCGCCGCACTGCCACCCGAGGCGTCCCTCGCCCTGATTCAACAAACGGCTGAGGATGTACGAAATGGCAAGCAGCGCGATTGACTTGAGCACTGCCGTCTGGCGCAAGAGCAGCTACAGCAACGGAACGGGCGGCGACTGCGTGGAGGTAGCCGAGGCCTTCCCCGGCGCGGCCCGCTGGCGCAAGAGCACCTACAGCAACGGCGACGGCGGCAACTGCCTCGAAGTCTGTGACGCCCACACCGCCGTCGTCCCCGTCCGTGACTCCAAGGTCCCCCATGGCCCGGTCCTCACCATCACGGCCCCGGCCTGGACGTCCTTCGTCACGTCCCTCACGTCGGCTGTCACCGGCGTGTGCGGAGACCCTGCACCAGGCAGATGACGGCCATCAGGCCGGAGAGGATCGCGACGAGGGGGAGAGGGCCGCTGTCCGATCCCGGGGTGAGCAGGCACAGGACGCAAGCGACAGCGCACAGGGCCGCAACGGCGAACGCGGCGGCGCGGGACATCGCGTTCACCTCCTCGTTCTCCGGCGGGCCATGGCCATGACGGTCAGAGCCGGCCCGCCAAGAGCGGCAAGTACTCCAGCGCCCATGAGTCCGGACCAACGTGATCTTCGGGGGGGTCGTAGTGCCGTAGTTGGCTGCTCTTTACCGCACCATCGCGAGAGGTGCCCGTCCCCCGGCGCGAAGCAGAAGGACGGGCTGGTTGCTTGTCGCTGTAAGTCAATCGAGAATGTTCAGGATAATTCCGATCACTCCCAATATGATGCCGGTCCAGATGAGAATGGCGAGAATTGATTTCTTGGTCATTGGCGTGCATCCACGGTGTAGGTCGAGCGGTCGAGGGCGAAGACGAGCGCGATCAACACCGCGCCGACGGCCGCCTGGCCGCGCCAGGACCACGTCACGATGTGCTCACTGCGTCTGCGGTCGGGTTCGGCCAGACGCTCGGGAATCGTCTTCTCGAACTCCACCAGCTTGCCGAAGCCCACTCCGCAGCCGATGCCGGCACCTGTCATGCCACCCGCAGTACCCGTGCCTACGACCGTCGCCACGTCCGCGGCAAAGTGTGTTCTTCGGGCACGCCAAAGTGACGTGCTTCCCGCACGTGAATGCATCAGCTTCCCCACGGAAGACAGACAGACAGTCAGAACCGGTGATCACACTGGTCACCGGAGACACACAAGCTGTCATAAGAAGCACACAACTGGGCGCGGCGTGCCCCTGAGACAGACCGCTGCCCGTGGTGATCGATGAGTTTCCCTACCTGGTACGGAACGCCCCAGCCCTCCCTTCCCAGTTGCAGGCCGCCATCGGGGTGCGCTCCGAACGCAACCGCAAGGAGAGGCCCCGGATCCTGCTGTGCGGCAGCGCGATGTCCTTCATGGGCGGGCTCCTCTCCGGGGCTTCCCCGCTCTACGGCCGGGCGGGCCTCGATCTCGAGGTTCACTCCCTCGGCTTCCGCGAGGCCGCCGAGTTCTGGGGCATCCGGGACCCGCGGCTGGCAGTGCTCGTCCACGCGATCGTCGGCGGTACCCCGGCGTACCGACGGGAGTTCGTCGACGACGACGTGCCGGACGGGCCCGACGACTTCGACGCCTGGGTCTGCCGGACCGTACTCAACCCGGCCCGTCCCATCCACGGCGAGGCGCCTTACCTGCTGGCCGCCGAACCGGACCTGCGCAACCGGTCGCTGTACCACTCGGTCCTGGCCGCGGTGGCGGGCGGCAACCGCACCAGCGGTGGCATCGCGAGCGCGGTGGGCCGCAAGGCCACGGACATCTCGCTGCCGCTGTCCGTCCTGAAAAGCTGCGGCCTGCTCACCGCCGAGCCCGACGCCTTCCGCACCAACCGGACGACCTATCACGTCGCCGAGCCGCTGATCACCTTTCACCATGCCGTCGTCCGCCCCGAGACGGCTCTGCTGAGTCGCCGCCGAGGTCCAGCCAGGATGTGGGAACACAGCAGGTCCACGTTCCTCAGCAAGGTCGTCGGTCCGCACTTCGAGCGCTTGTGCCGTGAGTGGGTCGAGTGGCACGCGGATCCCGCGACGTTTGGGGGCATGCCGATCCAGGTCGCCTCCGGGACCGTGGCCGACCCGGTGAACCGGAGCTCACTTGAGGCCGACGTCGTGGTACACGGAGCCATCGGCCAGGATCAGGGCATCCTGCTGTCCGTGGGAGAGGTGAAATGGCACAAGGTCATGCATCTCGGGCACCTGCAACGCCTGCGTCGCATCCTGCAGTTGCTGGAGGCAAAGGGCGTCGACATCCGTCACGCCAGACCCGCCTGCTACGGCGGCGCCGGCTTCGACCCGGAATTGCGGGCGGCCGAGAGTCGGGGTGAGGTGGTCCTCGTCGACCTGCAACGGCTGTACCACGGTTCCTGACATCCCGGCATGCCGCGCGGTTCCGGGGAGGGCCGTCAAACGAGGGATGTGTGGCGCCCGGTCCGCGCGTCGCTGCGGGTGCGCGCGGACCGGGGCCGTCAGGGGGAGCCCCGCAGGGCTCAGTGGGACGCCAGGGCGCGCGGCTCCAGGGCCGCCGTGTGGGCGTCCATCCGCTCGGCGGCCAGGATCGCCGCCGCCGTGTCGGCGCGGGAGGCGGCGACGACCAGCGCGCGGCCCGCCAGGGCGTGTGCCCGCCGGTGCAGGGCCGCGGTGCCGCGATCACGGCGGTCGCTCATCGGGGCGCGCACCGGAGTGCGCCCGCCGCGCAGCCTGCTCACCTGCTCCGCGAGCCGCTCCGCGGCCGTGTCCAGATCGGCCGAGGCCTGCGCGGCACGCAGCTCGTCCGTGACGGCGAGCAGGGCGGCGAGATGGCCCGCGAGCTGGATGTCCAGCTCTTCCTCACGGGAGCGGTGCGGAAAGTCGGGGTTGGGGCCGTCCACCGTGCTGTGGACCGAGTTGGTGCGGATCGGTTCGTACATGGGAAGGCCTCCTGAATTCTTACAGGAAACCATCCTAGCTTAGATTTCGTCTAAAGTTGACTTGCTCACAAAACAGGACTGCCTGCACACGAAGCGTGAGCAGGCAGTCGGGGGCGAGTCGGGGGTGCGCGGTCAGGGCTGGCTGTAGCCGTCCAGGAAGTGCCCGATCCGCCCCATCGCGTCGGTCAGGTCGCCGACCGTCGGCAGGGTCACCACCCGGAAGTGATCCGGCTCCGGCCAGTTGAAGCCGGTGCCCTGGACGACCATGATCTTCTCGCGCCGGAGCAGGTCCAGGACCATGCGGCGGTCGTCCTTGATCTTGAAGACCTTGGGGTCGAGGCGCGGGAAGAGGTACAGCGCACCCTTGGGCTTCACGCAGGACACCCCGGGGATCTGGGTCAGCAGCTCGTACGCCGTGTCCCGCTGCTCGCGCAGCCGCCCGCCCGGCAGCACCAGGTCGTTGATCGTCTGGCGCCCGCTGAGTGCCGCGACGACCCCGTGCTGCCCCGGCATGTTCGCGCACAGGCGCATGTTCGCCAGGATCGTCAGGCCCTCGATGTAGGAGTCGGCGTGGGCGCGCGGCCCGGAGATCGACATCCAGCCGACCCGGTAGCCGGCCACCCGGTAGGCCTTCGACATGCCGTTGAAGGTGAGGGTGAGCAGGTCCGGGGCGATGGAGGCGGTCGGGGTGTGCGTGGCGCCGTCGTAGAGGATCTTGTCGTAGATCTCGTCGGAGCAGACGAGCAGGTTGTGCCGGCGGGCGATGTCGGTCAGGCCCTTGATCATCGCCTCGTCGTAGACGGCCCCCGTCGGGTTGTTGGGGTTGATGATCACGAGCGCCTTGGTGCGGTCGGTGACCTTGCGCTCGATGTCGGCGAGGTCCGGCATCCAGTCGGCCTGCTCGTCGCAGCGGTAGTGCACCGCGGTGCCGCCGGACAGGGAGACGGCGGCGGTCCACAGCGGGTAGTCGGGCGCGGGGACCAGGACCTCGTCGCCGTCGTCCAGCAGGCCCTGCATCGCCATCACGATCAACTCGGAGACGCCGTTGCCGATGAAGACGTGCTCGACGTCCGTCTCGATGCCGAGGGTCTGGTTGTGCATCACGACGGCCCGGCGCGCGGCCAGCAGGCCCTTGGCGTCGCCGTAGCCGTGCGCCGACGACACGTTGCGGAGGACGTCCTCCAGGATCTCCGGCGGGCACTCGAAGCCGAACGCGGCCGGGTTGCCGGTGTTCAGCTTGAGGATGCGGTGCCCTGCTGCTTCCAGGCGCATCGCCTCCTCGAGAACCGGGCCCCGGATCTCGTAACAGACATTGGCGAGCTTGGTCGACTGGATCACCTGCATGTCTGGGAGCTTACGGCCCGGTAATGCCTCTCGGGTCGTGTTTTCCGCCACGTGAGACGCGGGGATTTGGGGCGATATCGCCGCACGCTGCCCCACCAGCGCCTTCGGTCCCTGGAATGCGCCGCGATGTCCCAGCTATTCGATTACGCCGAGGGAGGGACGGGCGGCGAGCCGCGGGACCCGCCGAACGACCTGCCGCGGGAGGCCGCCCCTCCGGCGTACGACGCCTACGCGGATCCGGCGGCGGCACGTGGATGGCAGGACGTGTACGGCCCGACGGTCCCGGCGGCCGCCGGGAGCATCCCGCATGGGGCGGCGGCACGATCACTGTCCCGGCGGGCCGCCCAAGCCCCACCCCCACCCCCACCGCTTCGCCCCCCCGGCAGGTCCGACGGGAAACCCGGCGTGGTCCCGGCGGCGCCAAGGGACCCAAGTGACCTGCCCGTGAGGGCGGTTGAGTAGGGTCGTTCAGGACGCCGGGATTCCGGTTGTGGAACAGGTTCTTGTGCCGCCCCCTTGCGACGATCACAATGCACATGACAACAGTGCGGGCGGCCGGAAGATTTCCGGTCGCCTCCGTCGCAAGAGGGGACCCCCCATGAGAAAACCTCTCGCCGCCGCGTTCTGCGCCCTGGCGATAGCCGGGGCCGGCGCGGCCCCCGCGACCGCTGCCGATGCCGCCCCCACGGGCGTCGGCAAGGCCGCGGACACGGGCAAGGTCACATCCGCCGTCTCGGGTGTGGTCACGTCCGTGGAGCAGACGCTGTCCGGGCTCGGCAGCCCGAAGGCCAAGGCCGTGAACTTCGCCGGCACCGTCGCGCTCAGCAACTGCTCCGGCTCCGTCGTCCGCATGCCGGACTCCGAGGCCGACGACCCGGCGCTCGTGATGACCAACGGCCACTGCCTGGAGTCCGGCTTCCCCGGCCCCGGCGAGGTCCTCGTCGACAAGGCGTCCAGCCGCACCTTCAGCCTGCTCAACGCCTCCGGCTCGCGCGTCGCGACCCTGCGCGCCGCCAAGCTCGCCTACGGCACGATGACCGACACGGACGTCGCGCTGTACCAGCTCACCACCACGTACGCGCAGATCAAGAGCTCGTACAACATCAACCCGCTGACGCTGAACGACAGCCACCCGGTCGCAGGCACCGCCATCGGCATCCCCTCCGGCTACTGGAAGCGGATCTACAGCTGCAACGTCGACGGATTCGTCCCCACCCTGAAGGAGGGCGACTGGACCTGGAAGGACTCGGTCCGTTACACCTCCGCCTGCAACACCATCGGCGGCACGTCCGGTTCGCCCGTCGTCGACCAGGCCACCAACAAGGTCGTCGCCATCAACAACACCGGCAACGAGGACGGTGAGCGCTGCACGGTGAACAACCCGTGCGAGGTCGACGCGAACGGCAAGGTGACCGTCCGCAAGGGCATCAACTACGCCCAGGAGACCTACGGGATCCCCGCCTGCTTCGGGATCGACAACAAGCTCGACCTGAGCGCGAGCGGCTGCACCCTGCCCAAGCCGTAAGGCAGGGTGCCGGCCGGGCGGTCACGCGGGAGGAGTCCTGCGGACCGCCCGGCCCGCCAGCGCGTCCGTGCGCCGGCCGTCCTCGATCACGAACCGGCCGTCGACCAGGACGTGCGGAATGCCCGTCGGGAGCGTGCGCGGCTCCGCGAAGGTGGAGCCCGCCGCGACCGTCGCCGGGTCGAAGAGCACCAGGTCGGCCCGGTAGCCCTCGCGGACCAGACCCCGGTCGGGCAGCCGGAGCCGCGCGGCCGGGCGCGAGGTGAGGTGCGCGACGCACTCCTCCAGTGACAGCACCCCCAACTCCCGTACGTAGTGCCCGAGGTAGTGCGGGAACGTGCCGTAGGCGCGCGGGTGCGGCTTGGCGCCCTGGAGGATGCCGTCCGAGCCGCCGGTGTGCACCCGGTGGCGCATGATCGCCCGGACGTTCTCCTCGTGCCCGACGTGCTGGAGGATCGTCGGGGCCAGCCGGTCGGCCAGCAGCAGCCCGCGCGCGGTCACCCAGGGCGCCTCGCGCCGCCGGTCCGCCGACTCCTGGACCGTCCGGCCGACGAAATCGGCCAGGACCGGATCGCCCACGCCCGAGATCTCGATCGTGTCCCACTCGACGGGCACGCCGTGGCAGCCGTCCGAGCCGGTGACCTCCAGATGGTGACGGACGCGCTCCGCCGTCTCCTCGTCGGCCAACCGCCTGAGGGTCTCCTCCGGGCCGCCCTCGCTCGCCCAGCTCGGCAGCACGGCCGCCAGCGTCGTACAGCCCGGGGTGTACGGGTAGGTGTCGAGGCTGATGTCGGATCCGGCCGCCAGCGCCTCGTCCAGCAGGGCCAGCAGTTCCGGGGCGCGGCCCCTGTTCACGCCGAAGTTCATGGTGGCGTGGGCGAGATGCAGGGAGCAGCCCGCCTCCCGGGTCAGCGCCACCATCTCCTCGTAGGCCTGGAGCGCCCCGGCGCCGTAGGAGCGATGGTGCGGGCAGTAGTAGCCGCCGTACGACGCCACCACCCGGCACAGCTCGGTCAGTTCGGCGCCTCGCGCGTACATGCCCGGCGTGTACGTCAGCCCCGAGGACATGCCGACCGCGCCCTGCTCCAGGCCCTCCGCGACCAGCCGGCGCATCCGGTCCAGCTCGTCCGGGCTCGCCTCGCGGTCCTCCCAGCCGACGACGAGCGCCCGGACCGTGCCCTGCGGGATCAGATAGGCCGCGTTCACGGCGATCCCGCGGTCCAGCCGGTCCAGGTACTCGCCGACCGTGCGCCAGTCGAAGTCGATGTCGTCACCCGGGCCGTTCCACCCGGCGATCGCCCGCCGCACCTCGCCCAGCGTGCGGTCGTCGACCGGCGCGTACGACAGGCCGTCCTGGCCGATGACCTCCAGCGTGACGCCCTGCGCGGCCTTGGCGCTGTGGTCGGGGTCGCGCAGCAGCGCCAGGTCGCTGTGCGCGTGCATGTCGACGAAGCCGGGGGACAGGACGAGTCCCTCGGCGTCCAGCTCCCGGCGTGCCTTCGGCCGCTGGCATCCTGCCGCCGCGGCCTCCTTGACGATCGATGTGATCCGGCCGCCGTCGACCACGACATCGGCCCGGTACGCGTCCGCGCCGGAGCCGTCGACGACGTCGGCGTCCCGGATGACCAGCTCTTCCATCGCGCCCGGCCTCCTAGAAGAACGTGCGGACGTAGTCGACGACCGTGCCGTCCGCCTCCGCGACCGGGATCAGCTGCCACTTGTCGAACGAGGTGCACGGGTGGGACAGCCCGAGCCCCACCCAGTCGCCGACCTCCAGATCCGCCTCCGGCGTGGTGGCGAGCCAGGCGTGCTGGTCCGACAGAGCCGTCACCGACACGCCCGTCGCCGGGCGCTCGGCGCCGCCCCGGCGGATCACCTGGGCGAAGGGCAGGTCGAGGTCGTAGGCCGCGTCCCGCTTGCCCGCGTTGACGAAGGCCTGCTCGGCCGACGGCCGCGACACCACCTGCGTCCACAGGCGGAACGCCGGCTCCAGGGCGCCCTCCTCGGGGACCCGGTTGAACGGGGTCAGCTTGCGGTAGTGGCCGTCGTCGTGCGAGACGTACGCGCCCGAGCGCAGCAACTTCAGCACGGGCAGGGACAGTTCGGGAATCTCCGCGAAGACCTCGGCGACCGCGTCGAACCAGGCGCTGCCGCCCGCGCTGACCACGATCTCCTCCAGCCCGGCGAACCGCCCGGCCTTGTCGAAGTCGGCGGCGAGCGCGACCAGCCGCCGCAGCCACGCCGTCACGCGCTCGGTGTCGGCCTTCGGCACCTCGCCCTCGTAGCCCGCGACGCCGACCAGCCGCAGCGTCCGCGTGCCCGCCACCGCGTCGGCGACCGCCGCGCACTCGGTCTCGGTACGGACGCCGGTGCGGGCGCCCTCACCGGCGGCGAGCTCGACGACGACGTCCACCGGGCGGGTGGCGTCGGCGTCCCGCAGCGCGGCGTCCATCAGCTCGACGCCGCGCACGGAGTCGACGTAACAGATCAGTTCGAAGTCCGGGTCGGCGTCCAGCTCGGCCGCGATCCAGCGCAGGGCCGCCGCGTCGACCAGCTCGTTCGCCAGGAACACGCGCCGGGTCCCGAACGCCCGCGCCACCCGCACCTGGTGCGGGACGGCCAGCGTGATGCCCCACGCCCCGTGCTCGATCTGCCGCTGGAACAGCTGCGGCGCCATGGAGGTCTTGCCGTGCGGCGCGAAGGCCAGGCCGTGCCGGGCCGCGTACGTCTCCATGAGCTTCAGGTTGTGCTCCAGGCGCTCGGCGGACAGCGCGAGCACGGGCGTGGCGAAGCCGCCGGTGAAGAGATTGCGGCGCTGACCGGCCAGCTCGGCGACGGTCAGCCCGTCGGCGTCCGGCGGGAGGCCCTTGAAGCGGTGATCGACGCGCTCGGCGGCGAGCCGGGCGAGGGACTGGGCAGTGTCAGCCGTCATGGAGCCTCCCTGATCTGCGGTGTTGCAACCTCTGCAACCTTCATTGCGCATGTCGCTGAACGCTGTCTAACATCTCGGCCACCCCCGGTCAATGAAACCGCCACCGGCCGCACCGCCACCCCGACACCCGACGCCTCGACGAGGAGCTACGAGCATCGTGACCCCCACCGGACCCTGCAACGCCCCCGACGTCGTGGACGTCGTCGCGCTCGGCGAGTCCATGGTCACGTTCCTGCCGTCCCGCCCGGGCCGCCTCGCCGACGTGCCGTCGTTCGAGCGGGGCATCGGCGGGGCCGAGTCCAACGTGGCGTGCGTGCTGTCGGCGGCGGGGCACTCCGCGCGGTGGGTCAGCGCGGTCGGCGCCGACGGCTTCGGCGACCACCTCGTCGAGGAGATCGGCTCCTACGGCGTCGACGTCGCGTCCGTGCGGCGCGACCCGGCGCGGCCGACCGGCATCTACTTCCGCACGGCGGGGGACCGGGCCACCGACGCCCACGAGGTGGCCTACTACCGGGCCGGATCGGCCGCCTCGGCGATGTCCGCCGGCACCGTGGACCTGACGGCCGCCCGGGCCGCGCGGGTGCTGCACCTGTCGGGGATCACCGCGGCGCTCTCCGGCAGCTGCCTGGACCTGCTGTGGGAACTGACCGAGCCGGGCCCGCGGCGGCCGCTCGTCTCCTTCGACATCAACTACCGGCCGGGCCTGTGGTCCGACCCCGACGGGCCCCGGGTCCTGCTGGACCTCGCCCGCCGCGCCGACCTCGTCTTCGTCGGCTCCGACGAGGCCCTCGACGCCTGGGGACTGCACGGCGCGTCCGCCGTCCGGGACGCGCTGCCCGAACCCGCTCTCGTGGTCGTCAAGATGGGTTCGGGCGGCGCCGTCGCCCTCGACAAGGACCCCGGCGACGCGGAGGACGCGAACGGCACGGCCACCCTTGTGCGCGCCCCGCGCGTGGACGTCGTCGCCGAGGTCGGCGCGGGCGACGCCTTCGCCGCCGGGTTCCTCTCCGCAACCCTGCGCGCACTGCCCGTACGGGACCGGCTGCGGCACGGGCACCTCATGGCCGCCGCCGCGCTCACCGTGCCCGGCGACCTCGCCGCACCGCCCGCGCGGGAGCACGCCGACCGGCTCGTCGCCCTGGACGACGCGGCATGGGGGAGACTGCGACTCGGCCCGGGCTGGACCGATGAGACACAGCGGGCCGCCGAGGAGGTACGAACGCCATGAGCCAGACCGTCGACCGCGCGCTGAGCATCCTGCCGCTGCTCGCCGAGGGCCCCGCCGACCTGGGGCAGGTCGCCGACCGCCTCGACGTGCACAAGTCCACGGCCCTGCGGCTGCTGCGCACCCTGCACGAGCACGGGCTGGTCTACCGCCAGTCCGACCAGCGCTACCGCCTCGGCGCCCGCCTCTTCGCGCTCGCCCAGGAGGCGATGGAGAACCTCGACGTCCGCGAGATCGCCCATCCCCACCTGGTCCGCCTCAACGAGAACTGCGGCCACACCGTGCACCTCGCCGTGTACGAGGAGAACGAGGTCCTCTACATCGACAAGGTCGAGAGCCGCTACCCGGTGCGGATGTACTCCCGCATCGGCAAGCCCGTCGCCATCACCGTCGCCGCGGTCGCGAAGCTGCTGCTCGCCGACCTGCCCGAGCATGAGCGGCGCGGGATCGCCGAGAAGCTCGACTACCCCACCTACACGTCCCGTTCGACACCCAACGCCGGCGCTTTCCTGCGGGAGCTGGAGAAGGTGCGCGAACAGGGCTGGGCCACCGACCTCGGCGGCCACGAGGAGTCCATCAACTGCGTCGCGGCGCCCATCCGCGGCGCCGACGGCCGGGTCGTCGCCGCGATGTCGGTCTCCGCGCCGAACGTCGTCGTCACCGCCGACGAACTCCTCACCCTCCTGCCGCTGGTCCGCCGTACGGCGGACGCCATCAGCGGGGAGTACTCCGGCAGAACACCAGTGAAGGGCACCGTATGACGGACAAGATCGCACTCACCCCCAAGACCCACACCACCCCGCCGGCGAAGTTCTCGCACGGCGTGAAGAAGGGCAACATCCTCCAGGTCGCCGGCCAGGTCGGCTTCCTGCCCGCCGAGGAGGGCAAGGCGCCCACGCCCGCCGGGCCGACCCTGCGCGAGCAGACCCTCCAGACCCTGGCCAACGTCAAGGCCATCCTGGAGGAGGGCGGCGCCTCCTGGGACGACGCGATGATGATCCGCGTCTACCTGACGGACGTTGCCCATTTCCCCGAGTTCAACGCGATCTACGACGCGTACTTCGAGGAGCAGGGCCTGACCCAGCCGCCCGCCGCGCGCACGACCGTCTACGTCGGGCTCCCCGCGGGTCTCCTCGTCGAGATCGACGCCCTGGCCGTCCTCGGCTGACCCCACCCCCACCCCGCCTTACCGAGGCGCGGCGCCACCGATGCGCCGCGCCGCGCTCCCCCCTACCCCGAAACCGCATGCCTTTACGTAGAGGACCCCCGAATGTCCCGTCCGCTCGCCGCGTCCGCCCCTGCCGAGACCCCACCCCACACGGGAGGACTGCTCCTCCTCGTCGACGGCACGGCCGGACTCCTGCTCACCGCCGCGCTCGGCATCGTGCTGCTGCTGTTCCTCATCATCAGGATGAGACTCCAGCCGTTCGTCGCCCTGCTCGCGGTCTCCATAGCCGTCGGCCTCGCCGCCGGCCTGTCGGTCACCGAACTCTTCGGCACGGTGCAGAAGTCGGACGCCGTCTCCACCATCGAGTCCGGCATGGGCGGCATCCTCGGCCATGTCGCGATCATCATCGGCCTGGGCACGATGCTCGGCGCGATCCTCGAAGTCAGCGGCGGCGCCGAGGTGTTGGCCAGGCGCCTGCTCGGTCTGTTCGGTGAGAAGCGCGCCCCGCTCGCCATGGGCCTCACGGGCCTGATCTTCGGCATCCCCGTCTTCTTCGACGTCGGCATCTTCGTCCTGGCCCCGATCGTCTACGCCGCCGCCAAGCGGTCCGGCAAGTCGATCCTGCTCTACTGCCTGCCGCTGCTCGCGGGCCTGTCGGTCACCCACGCGTTCCTGCCACCGCACCCCGGCCCGGTCGCCGCGGCCGGTCTGCTGAACGTCGACCTCGGCTGGGTCGTCCTCATGGGCATCGTCTGCGGCCTGCCGGCCGTGGTGGCCGCCTGGGGGTACGCGGCGTGGGTCGGCCGCCGCATCTTCGTCCCCGTGCCGCAGGACATGGTCGAGGCGGCTGAGGAGGCCAAGCAGGCCGTCGTCGACGAGCAGCGGGCCGCCGGGGTCGCGCCCAGCGAGCGGCCGGTCTCCCTCGGCACGGTCCTCGGCATCATCGGCACCCCCCTGGTCCTCATCCTCGCGGCGACCTTCTCCTCGATCGCCCTGGAACCCTCCACCCTCCGCTCGGTGATCGAGTTCTTCGGCAGCCCCTTCGTGGCGCTGACGATCGCCTTGTTCCTCGCGTACTACCTGCTCGGCATCCGCCGCGGCTGGTCCCGCAAGTCCCTGGAGACGGTGTCCACCGCGTCCCTCAAGCCGGTCGGCAACATCCTGCTGGTGGTCGGCGCGGGCGGCGTCTTCGGCGCCGTCCTCAAGGCCAGCGGCGTCGCCCAGGCCCTCTCGGACACCTTCAACGACGTGGGCCTGCCGGTGCTCGTCCTCTCCTACCTGATCTCCGTGGTCCTGCGCGTGGCCCAGGGCTCGGCGACGGTGGCGATCGTGACGACGGCGGGCATCGTGGCCCCGCTGCTGTCCGAGGGCGACCACTCCCAGGCCTTCGTCGCCCTGGTCATCATGGCCATCTCGGCCGGCTCCATTTTCGCCTCGCACGTCAACGACGGGGGCTTCTGGATGGTCGCCAAGTACTTCGGCATCAGCGAGCGGGACACCCTCAAGACCTGGACGGTGCTGGAAAGTGTGCTGTCCGTGGCGGGGTTCGCGGTGGCGGCGGTATTGAGCCTCTTCGTGTAGGCGTCTGATAACGAAGTCGGGGTCGACTGTGTGCCGCACAGGATTCTCGACCATACTCCTCCCCTGTGGAGCAGCGCATAGGTTCGAGCAGCCAGCCCCTGGAAGGTGCCGGATTCGACCCGGCCTTCATCCCCGGGCTCACGTCACCCGCGTCCCAACGGACGGAGGAGGACGGGCCGGAGAAGGAGCCTGAGGTCGCGGACGCCGCGGACGCCGCGGACGCCGAGGAGGCCGACACGGCCGCCGCCGAGCCGGAAGAGGCGGCGGAGGCGGCGAAGGTGCCCCCCTCCGAGCAGGAGGAGGACACCGAGAGCGACGGTCCCGTCTTCGAGGCGTCCGACCGCCGCGCCAGGATGGTCGCCGACCACAGAGGCGTCCGCCTGTCCCTGGACGACCAGGACTGCGAGTTCCGCTGGGACGAGATCGGCGCGGTGGAGACGGAGACGGCCCGCTTCGGCAAGCGGTACACCGTCACCGTCCACACCCCCGACCGGCGCTGGTACCCGATCGAGATCGAGGCGCCGGCCAGGAGCCACTTCAAGGAGTGGGACGAGCAGCTGGACGCGGTCCTGGACGCCTACTTCGAGACGGAGACGGCGAGCGAGACCGAGGTAGAGACAGAGGCGGACGCGGACTAACCGCAGTACTGGCTCTCCTTGCCGATCGACCGGTACATACAGTCCGCGTTCTCCAGCAGTTGCAGCACCGCGTCGCGGTTACGGGCGGTCTCCCGCTCGATCACCTCGTCGGGCGGGTAGAACCCCCCGCCCCCGGACCGCGGATACATCTCGAAGGTGTACGAGAAGATCTTGTACGTCCCCCAGAGGTAGTCGTCGATCGACCCGTCGGTGATGTACAGGTCGCTGGACTGCTCCGCCGTGTACCCGTTGCTCGCGGCCATCTTCCGCCCGACCGCCTTGAACGCGGCGTTGTCGTCCGCGGTCATCCCGGTCGTCGTGTCGGAGTACGTGTAGCCGAACGGCCACAGCACCAGCTCGCTGTACGTGTGGAAGTCGACCCCCGCCTTGATCTGCTGCGTGCCGCCGACGACCCGGCTGCGCACGAAGTCGGAGACGACCTTCACCTCGGGCGCGGACTCGGCGGAGGCCCCGCGGTACGTCTCTGACGACGTCGAGCCCGAGGAGCCGCCGCAGCAGCCCCAGCGGTAGTTCCAGTTGCGGTTGAGGTCCGTACCGACGTACGACGAACCGGAGTTGGGCTGCCGGTTCTTGCGCCAGGAGCGGTAGGAGCCGGTGGCGATGTCGTACTCGCCGCCGTCCGGGTTGAGGTCCGGGACGATCCAGATCTCGCGGTTGTTCACCATGCCGGTGACGCGCGAGTCGGAACCGTAGCCGGAGGTCAGCTCGCGCAGCAGGTAGAGCGCCATCTCGACGGTCAGATGCTCGCGGGCGTGCTGGTGGTGCGTGAACAGCACCTCCGGCTCGGACTCGTCGGTACCGACGTTGTCACTGATCTTGATGGCGGTGATGTTCCGGCCCTGGTACGACGTGCCGATCACGCGCTGGCTCGCGATGGACGGGTTGGCCGAGACGATCGAGTTGATCTCGCTCGTCATCTCCGCGTAGTTGTGGTACTTCGAGTCGCCCGAGGGGAAGTCGAAGAGCCGGACGTCGTCCACGCCTGCGGAGCGGTCGGGGACCGCGCCCAGCCGGGTGACCTCGTAGCCCAGCGTGCGCAGCTTCTTGATCTGGTCCGCGCGGCCGGAGACCACGACACCGTGGCCGTGGACCTCGTCGACGGTCACGCCCGTGCGCTGAAGTGCCGTGCGGTTCTTGGCCGTCGAGCGCAGATGGACCTCGTACTGCCGGACGTCGTCGGCCGAGGCGGCCGCTTTGCGGGCGCTGTCGGCGGTGGCGTCGCTCGACGTCGCGGACAGGGGCGCCGCGAGGGCGAGGGCGAGGAGGCCGGCGAGGGCGGCGGTGCGTCTGCCGGTGCGGGCACCGGAGCCTCGTATGCGAAGTCGCATGAAATCTCCTTGTGGGAGGTGGGGTTGTTCCGTGCGACGTACGTGGTGCGGGTGGCGCATATCGTTCTGCTAATGGCATGAGCAGGTCAAGACTGAAAGTGGCCGCGCAGTGTACGCGCGCGGTGCCGCGGTCGAGGGGTCCCGCCGGAAGTACACCCACAGGGGTGGCCCTGGCGTGCATATATGTACGCAACGGGGGAGGGTGAGGGTCCGCGCAAGGGGAGCCGGAGTGTCCGGATCCCCGGACCCCCACCCCTTCAGAGGACTGGCTGATCATGGGCGGATCAGCGCCACGGCGGGACCACCACCTGCCGGCCGAGACGACCAGCTTCGTCGACCGGCGTGGCGAACTGACCCAGGGCCGCGAACTGCTGGCCCGCGCACGGCTGGTGACGCTGACCGGACCGGGCGGCGTCGGCAAGACCCGGCTCGCCGCGCGCATCGCGGCCCGTGTGCGGCGGGCCTTCCCGGACGGCGTGCGCTTCGTGCACCTGTCCGGACTGCACGATCCGGCCCTCGTCCCGCTCGCCGCCGCCGACGCGCTGGGCCTCCACGACCGTTCTGCCCAGCCGGCCCTTGACGCCCTCGTCGAGCAGGTACGGGAGAGGCGGCTGCTCCTCGTCGTCGACAACTGCGAGCACCTGGCGGGTGCGTGCGCCCGGCTCGCCGCGGCCCTGCTGCACGGCACCGAGGGCGTCCGGATCCTCGCCACCAGCCGGCACCGGCTCGGACTCACCGAGGAGCACCTGCTGGAGGTACGGCCGCTGCCGGTGCCCGACCCGGACGCCGACCTGTCCGTCGCCGACGGCTACCCGGCCCTCACGCTCTTCGCCGACCGGGCCGCGGCCGTCGTGCCCGGCTTCCGCCTCACCCCCGCCAACCGCGCCTCCGTCGCCCGCCTGTGCCACCGCCTGGACGGTCTGCCCCTCGCCATCGAACTCGCCGCCGTCCGCATGCGCGTCCTCGACGTCGACCAGCTGCTCGACCGCCTCGACGACCGCTACCGCTTCCTCACCACCGGCAGCCCCGCGGCCCTGCCCCGCCACCAGACCCTGCGGGCGGCGGTCGCCTGGAGCCACGACCTGTGCACACTCCCCGAACAGACGGTGTGGGCCCGGCTGTCGGTCCTGGCGGGCAGCTTCGACCTGGAGACGGCGGAGGCGGTGTGCGCGGACGCGACGCCGGAGTCGGTCGCCCGGCCCCCGGAAGACGGGGGGTATCTCGTTCCGCACCCCCATCCGGACCCGCACCCCCATCCGGACCCGGCCGCCCTGCCCGCCCAGCCCACGGACGGCCCCGGTACGCCCGCCCAGCCCACGGACGGCCCCGGTACGCCCGCCCAGCCCACGGACGGCCCCGGTACACCCGTCCGGCCATGGGGCGGCTTCGGCGTGCGCGTCCGGCCCGCCGACAGGTCCGGCTCACGCGGTCACCCCGCGGCGGCACCTGCCGGGGTCACCATCACCCTGCTCCCACCCCCGGGCCTGCGCACCGACGATGTCCTGGAAGCCGTCGCCGGGCTCGTGGACAAGTCCGTGCTGTGTCGGGAGCCCGGGCCCGGCGGGGTGCGGTACCGGCTGCTCGACACCCTGCGGCAGTACGGGCTGGAGCAGTTGAGGCGGGTCGCGGGGGAGGAGGAGGCCGCCTGGCGGCGGCAGTGCGACTGGATGCTGCGGCGGGCCGAGGAGTGCGAGCGCGGCTGGTTCGGGCCCGGGCAGCCGGAGACCGTCGCCCGGTTGCGCGCCGACCGGGACAACCTGCGCGCCGCCCTCGACTTCAGTCTCTCCGCCCCCGGCGAGACCCTCGCGGGATTGCGCCTCGCCGGCACGCTCTGGTTCTACTGGCACGCCTGCGGCGCCTCCCGGGAGGGCCTGTACTGGCTCGACCGGGCCCTGGCCGCCGCCCCCGAACCGACCCGGGAACGGGCCCGCGGCCTGTGGGTCGCCGGGCTGCTGGCCGCCGCCACCCGGGACTTCCCCCGGGGCCGCCGCCACGCCACCGAGGCCCTCGCCCTCGCCCGTGCTCTCGGCGACGCCGCCGAGGCCGCCCACGCCGAGTACGTCATCGGGGTCATCCGGCTGTTCGGCGACGACCTGCCCGGAGCGCTGCGGCACTTCGAGACCACCGTCGCCCGCGGCCCCGTACCCGGCCAGCACCTCAGCCTCGTCGGCCTCGACCAGGTCGAACTCGCCTGCGCGCTGGGCTTCCTGGGCGAGGCCGAGCGGGCCGTCGAGGTCTGCGAACAGGCCCTCGGGCTGTGCGAGCGGCACGGCGAGCAATGGGTCAGGTCCTATGTGCTGCGCATACTCGCCCTCGCGCACTCCGTGCGCCGCGACTGGCCCCGGGCCGAACGCCACGGCCGCGAGGCCCTGCGGCTGAAACTCGCCGTCCACGACGTCATCGGCATCGCTCTTACCCTCGACCTGCTCGCGTCGATCGCCGCCGAACGCGGCGCCCACGAGCACGCCGCCGTGCTGCTGGGCGGCGCCGACCGCGTCTGGGCCGACATCGACACCGGCCGCTGGGGCTCCCACACCCTCAACTCCGTACGCCGGGACAGCGAGGAGCGAGTGGCCCCGGCCCTCGGACGCGAAGCGTTCGCGCGGGCCCACCGGCGGGGCCACGCGCTCCCTCTCGCGGAACTCGTCGGCCACGCCCTCCAGGAGCCGGGCCGCCCCCACCCCGCTGAGGCCGGCGCCGCCCCGCCGCCGCGCGACGACACCACGGTCCGTCTGACCCGCCGCGAGACCGAGGTCGCCCGGCTCGTCGCCGAAGGGCTGGCCAACCAGCAGATCGCGGACCGTCTGGTGATCGCCCGCCGCACCGCCGAAGGCCATGTGGAACGCATCCTCAGCAAGCTCGGCTTCAGCAACCGCAGCCAGATCGCCGCCTGGATGACGGCACAGCGCTGACCCGCCCGCACTCCCGCCCCCCACCCCACCCACCCGAGGGGATCACGTGACCACCGGAGAACCCAGCCCGTTCGACCACCGCATGGCCGTCTTCGACTCCGACGACGGCTTCGTGACCGCCGCCCTGCCCTTCCTCGGCGAAGGCCTCGGCGCCTCCGGCGAGCCGCCGCCGGTGGCCATCGCCGCCCCGCACAACCTGGACCTCCTGCGCGACGCCCTCGGCTCCGACGCGAAGGACGTCACCTGCGTCCCGCACACCGACTGGTACACCGGCTCCGCCGCCAACGCCGTCGCCCAGGCCGCCGCGTACCTCGCCGCGCACGCCGGCCCCGGCGGCCGGCTCCACCTCGTCATGGAGCCGGTGTGGAGCGGGCGCGCCGGCCGCTCGGCTCGCGAGACCACGGAGTGGATCCGTTACGAGGCACTCGCCAACCTCCTCTTCGCACCCATGGCCACGACCGCCCTGTGCGCGTACGACACCCGCACCGCCGGGCCCGCCGTCGTCGCCGCGGCCCGCCGCACCCACCCCGACACGGAGGTCTACGAGGACCCGCTGCGGCTCGCCGCCGAACTCGACGCCGTGCCCCTGCCGTTGCCCCCGGCCGGTGCGCTGTCCCTCGCGGAGCCGCACGCCGCGACCGTGCAGAGCTGGGTGGTGGGGCGGGGACTGCCCGCCGCGGACGCCGAGTTGTTCGCCGCCGCCGTGACGGAGACCGCGGCGGCCCTCGCGCCCCTCGGCGGTGAACTCCTGCTGTGGGGCGAGGCACCCGCCTGCGTCGCCGAACTGCGCTCGGCACGCCGGCTCGACGATCCGCTCGCCGGTTTCGTCCCGCCGGCCGACGGCCCGGACCCGGGCCCGGGGCTGTGGTACGCGCGTCAGGTCTGCGCGTACGTGGACATCCGCGACGACGCCGGGGGAGCGACGGTCCGTCTCCAGTACGCATAGCCCCCTACCTGCACAAGCAGGTAGGGGATCGGGTAGTCCTCCCCCTGTGCCGGACCACCCCCGGGGATCACCCTGGACCCATGCTGCAACTCTCCGGGCGGCACCTCCCGGACCCCGACGCCCACTACGGCCCGTTCCCGCAACCACCTCTGGGAGCAGGCCATCTGAGTGTCGAGTACGCACCGCGGCCCTCCGCCGTCCGCGAGGCACGCGCGGAGGTCCGCAGGCAGTTGGAGGGATGGGGGCTCGGCGAGGACGGTGAGGTCGCGGACGTGGCCGAACTGCTCGTCGGCGAACTGGCCACCAACGCCGTGGTGCATGCCGGGACCCGCTTCCGTCTCACCCTCTTCGCCGCGCACGGCCTGCTGCGCTGCGAGGTCGCCGACGCCGAACGCCGCGTGCCGCGGGTGCTGGACGCGGGCACCGGGGAGAGCGGCCGCGGACTGTTCCTGGTGGACGCGCTCGCCCAGCGCTGGGGCTGCCACCGGGACGGGCCGGGCAAGACCGTGTGGTTCGAGCTCGGCACCTGCGGATCGAACGGCTGCGGTCGGCGACAGCCGTGACGCTCCGCTGGGTGCGGCCATCCCGGCGGCTCGCCCGGCCGCCGGGGGGCCGTTCCCGTCCGCGGGTCCGGTGGGGGCTGGTCGCGCCCACGCGGCGGAGCCGCACATCGACACAACCCCGCGCTCCCAGGACGATTCCGCTCCGGCCCTCTTGTCGGGTCCCGGTCTTTACGGTTTCTTGATCTGTATGGCCGACACCACGGAGCACACGGGTACGCAGCAACCCCGACCGCGGAAGGCGAGTTGGAAACACATCGGTCCGGGCATCGTCGTCGCGGCGACCGGTGTCGGCGCCGGTGACCTCGTCGCCACGCTGATCGCGGGCAGCAACTTCGGCTACACCCTCCTGTGGGCCGCGATCATCGGCTGCCTGGTGAAGATCTCCCTGGCCGAGGCGGCGGGCCGCTGGCATCTGTCCACGGGCCGCACCCTGTTCGACGGCTGGGCGAGCCTCGGCCGCTGGACCACCTGGTTCTTCGCGGTCTACGTCGTGGTGTGGGGCTTCGTCTACGGCGCCGCGGCCATGTCGTCGAGCGCGCTGCCCTTGCAGGCCCTGTTCCCGGACGTGATGGGCCTCAAGTGGTGGGGCATCGCCTGCGGTCTGGTCGGTCTGGTCTTCGTCTGGTTCAACAAGTACGCGGTGTTCGAGAAGGTCATGACGATCCTGGTGGGCGTCATGTTCGTGGTGACGGTGTACCTGGCGATCCGGGTCACGCCCAACATCGCCGACGCCTTCGCCGGCCTCTTGCCGGTGCTGCCGGACGAGAAGGACTCGATCCTCAACACGCTGGGCCTGATCGGCGGTGTCGGCGGCACGATCACCCTCGCCGCGTACGGCTACTGGGTCAACGCCAAGGGCTGGACCGACACGAGCTGGATGAAGGTCATGCGGCTGGACAACCGCGTCGCCTACGCCACGACCGGCATCTTCGTCATCGCCATGCTGTTCGTCGGCGCGGAATTGCTCCACTCGGCGAACATCGCCATCGCGAGCGGCGACAAGGGCCTGATCCAGCTGGGCGACATCCTGGAGAAGGAGTACGGCTCGGCCACGGCGAAGTTCTTCCTGATCGGCTTCTTCGCCACGTCCTTCACCTCGCTGATCGGCGTCTGGCACGGCGTGAGCCTGATGTTCGCCGACTTCGTGGCCCGCCTGTCGGGGACGGGCCAGGCCAAGGGCGAGGAAGTCGCCTCCGGGACCCGCGAACGCTCCTGGCCGTTCCGCGCCTACCTGCTCTGGCTGACCTTCCCGCCGATGATCCTGCTCTTCGAGGGCCAGCCCTTCCGCCTGATCATCATCTACGGCGTCCTGGGCGCGGCGTTCCTGCCCTTCCTGGCAGCCACCCTGATCTGGCTCCTCAACTCCTCCCGCACGCCCCGCGAATGGCGCAACGGGCACCTGAGCAACGCCATGCTCGCCATCGCCGGCCTGTTGTTCCTGATCCTGTGCGTGAAGCAGATCTGGGACCAGCCGTGGGGCGACTTCTTCTGAGGCGGGAGAATGGCCGGATGACCCAGCAGCCGCCACCCGGCCCGGGCTTCGGCCCGCCCCCGCCGCAGTACGCGCCGGCGCCGCCCCCGCAGGCACCCGCACCGTCTCCGTACGCGCCCGCACAGCCGTACGCCCAGGCTCCCCAGCAGCAGCAGCAGCAGCAGCAGCCGATGGCGGCAGGCCCCGACTTCCTTGCCGTCGACAAGCGCAACGCGGTCGTCGTCGACGCGTCCGGCGTGGCCTTCGAGACCTCCGGCCTCACGGTCGAGTTCCGCTGGCCGGAGATCCGCGGCGTCCACTACCGGGCGAGCCCGGACGGCAAGGCGCTGATGGTCGCCGTGGTCCACATGGACGGCAGGTTCTACGAGTGCGTCGTGGAGGCCAGGCCCAGGACGCGGCTCCAGGAGTGGTTCCCGCAGCTGGCCTGGGTCCTCGGCCACTACCGCCCGGTGGGATAGGGGCCGCCGCTACGGCAGCCCGTGCACATGCGGGCCCACCGCGTTGGACCACGCGTTGCCGGCCGTCGCGTCCCAGTTGGTCGACCAGGTCATCGCGCCGCGCAGGCCGGGGTAGGTCCGGGGCGGCTTGAAGGATCCGCAGCCCGTGCCCTTGGCCAGGCAGTCCAGGGCGTTGTTCACCACGGCCGGTGAGACGTAGCCGCTGCCCGCGCCCCGGGTGGAGGCGGGCAGGCCGAGCCCGACCTGGGACGGGGCCAGGCCGCCCTCCAGCTGGATGCAGGCCAGCGCCGTGAGGAAGTCCACCGAGCCCTGGCTGTAGACCTTGCCGTCGCAGCCCAGCATGGAACCGCTGTTGTAGTACTGCATGTTGACGACCGTGAGGATGTCCTTGATGTTCAGGGCCGTCTGGAAGTAGGAGCTCGACGTCGACTGCATGTCGATGGTCTGTGGCGCCATCGTGATGATCAGCGACGAGCCCGCCTTCGCGGAGAGCGCCCGCAGCGCCTGCGTCATGTAGGTCGCGTCGAGGCCGTTCTCCAGGTCGATGTCGACGCCGTCGAAGCCGTACGTCCGCATCACGGAGTACACGCTGTTCGCGAAGTTCGTCGCGGACGCCGCGTCCTTCACCGCCACCGTGCCGCGCTCGCCGCCGACCGAGACGATGACCTTCTTCCCGGCCGCCTGCTTGGCCCGGATGTCGGCCTTGAACTGGTCGACGGTGTAGCCGCCGAGACCGGCCGAGTCGAGGTTGAAGGCCACCGCGCCCGGCGTCGAGGTCGCGTCCGCGAAGGCGACCGCGATGATGTCGTACTGCGCCTGGACGTCGGCGAGTTTCTGGACCGTCGCGCCGTTGTCGAAGTTCTGCCAGTAGCCGGTCACCGCGTGCTCGGGCAGCGCCGGGCCGGGGCCGTTCGGCTTGTTCGTGGTGCCCGTCACCGCCGCCGACTTCGGCGACTCACCGGCCCCGTTCGTCGCCGTGACCTGGAAGGAGTACGACGTCGAGGCCGCGAGCCCGGTCACGGTCGCCGAGGTGCCGGAGACCGCGGTCACCTTCGTGCCGTCGCGGTACACGGTGTAACCCGTCGCGCCGGAGACGGCGTTCCAGGCCAGCGACACCGACGAGGACGTCGTACCGGAGACGTTCAGGCCGCCCGGCGCGGAGGGGATCGTCGGGCCCGGGTCCGTGCCCCCTCCGCCGTCGGGGCCGAACACCGACACGTCGTCCGCGTAGTACGCCGACTGCCCGTACCAGCCGTGCGTGTACACCGTCACCGAGGTCGTCGAGGAGCCCGTGGTGAAGGAAGTCGACAGCTGCTTCCAGGACGAGGAGTCGGGCGTCCAGGTGGACGCGTCCGTCGTGCCCGTGCCGGTGACGCCGAGGTAGGCGTACCCGCCCCGGACCCAGGCGCCCAGCGTGTACGTCGAGTTCGGCTTCACCCGCACCGTCTGGGCGCAGCGGGCGTTGTCCTGCCCCGACGGGGTCGCCCGGAGCGCGGTCGCGCCGGTGCGCACCGGGGAGGAGACCGTCGTACCGCTGCCCGCCGAGCAGGTCCAGTCGCTCAGGCCCGACTCGAAGCCGGCGTTCCTGGCGTTGTTGACGTCGGCGGCGCTGGCCTGGCCGACGGTCGTGACAGTGAGGGCCAGGGCAGCCGTGACGGCACCCGACCAGAAACGCAGGGATCGTCTGTGTGGGGACATGACAAGAAAATGGTCCAGACCAAAGCGGCTGTCAAGAGGTCCAGACCAACCTGTCGAGCAGCAGTCCCACCGCGCATCCCCCCAGCAGCACCACGGCCGACATCCAGAACGCCGCGCCCGCCAGGTCCAGCACGCTCGGCCGCAGGGCCAGCAGCAGCACCTGCGCCGCCGCCGGAACCGCGCACGCCGCGATCAGGTGCCGCACCGGCATGTCCCGCCACGGCTCCGGATGCACTCGCGCCGCCGCCCAGGTGGCCAGCACGACACACACCAGGTTCGGCAGATGCACCAGCGCCAGCGCGGCACCGAACGAACCGACGCCCTCCGGACCGACCAGCGGATCGTGGATCACGGTCATCTGGAGGTACTCGGTGAGGACAAGCACCACGATGCCGACGGCCCAGCAGCGCACGAGCGTCATCGGTTGCCCCCGGTGATCTCGAAGCCGAGCAGGACCGCGAAACCGGCCGCGGCCATGCCGCAGCCCGCGGCCAGGGCCAGCGACTGGAGCACCGGGGACCAGCTGCCCCGGCCCGCCACCGTCGCCGTGCCCTCCGGGTCACGGGGGTCGTAGGTGACGGTGACCGGGCTGCCCTCCGCCGTCGACGCGCCCGCCAGGTCCTCGAACTCGACCCACGCGCCGTCGGCCGTACGGAAGGCGAAGAAGTGCCGCCGGGCGTCGGAGCGCTGGTACGGCTCCGTCTCCACCCGGACGCAACTGCCCTCGGCCCGGACGCCGCGCCGCAGCACCCGCGACACCGTCGCCAGCCGCCGCGCGTACGTCCACGACAGCGCGCCGAACAGCGCGACGAGCAGGGTGAGTACGACGTATCCGGCGCCCGGCACCTCCACGGCTAGTGCACCTCGACCGAGTCGATGATCCGAGCCAGATCCCCGTCCGGCAGGGCTCCCTGCTCGGCGTCGATCCGGATCGCGAACGTGGTGTCCTTCGAGTCCAGCCCGGCCAGGATCACGCCTTCGACCGGGGTGCCCCTGGCCGGTCCGCCGTCCTCGCCGGTCGCCTTGAAGGAGAAGTCGATCCGCTTCGCCTCGTCCGCGCCGGCCAGCTCCACGTCCTTCTGGCCCTTGACGTCCGCACCCATCTGGATGCCCGCCTCGGCGGCGATCGCGGCCTGCTCGGCGGAGTTCGCCTCGGTGAAGGCGAGCTGCACGGTGATGACGGAGACCTTCTTCCCGCCCTCCGTGCGCACCGCCGCCGCCGCGTTGTGCGTGCCGCGCTCGGCGGCGCTCTGTTCCGCATAGCCCTTCGGGTACGACACGTCGACGCCCTTCGTCTTCAGCGTCCCCCAGCCCCCGGGCACCGAGCCCGCGCCGGAGTCGGTGTCCCCGCAGCCGGTCAGGGCCAACGCGGTCGTCAGCAGGGCGGCGGCCAGGCAGGCACGGCGGGTCTTCATCGGCAGGGGCTCCCGTCTCGTCAGTTCGCACAGTAGCTGTAGGGAAGATAGGAGCGTCCGTCTCCGTGGGGCGCACCCAGGAACTGGGCGTCGGTCAGGGTCTCCGCCTTCTTCTCCGTGCTGATCGTCATGCCCAGACTCAGCCCCAGATTCAACTCGAAGCCGTACTCGGCCGCGTTCACCTCGCCGGTGTACGTCATCCGGCTCGACTTGCCCTCGTCGAACATCAGCTGCCCGAAGGGGTCGTCGGCGCCCGGCCGGGCCGTCGGGGCGTGGTCGGCGAACATGTACTGGAAGGGCGTGGCGACCTGCTCGTTGTTGCTGTCCAGCCAGCGCTCGGCGACCGCCCGGTCCTGGTCGCCGGCCGGGCCGGGGTCGAAGGTGAGGGTGTTGCTGACGATCTCGATGCCGGTCTGCGAGTCGGTGCCCTTCACTCCGGCGCTGCCGCCCCGCTTGTCACCGTCCTTCTTGCCGTTGTCGCCGCCCGCCTTGGCGCCGTCCTTCTGGCCGCCCTTCTCCACGGTGCGGGTCATGTCGACGCGGACGAGCTTGCCGGTCTTCTTGTCGTAGGTGACCGTGATGGTGCCCGTCTGCGTCGTGTTCGCCGCGTACTCACCGCTGAGCGGACCCGCCTCGTAGCCCACCTTGGAGCCGTACTCGATGGACGAGGAGTACGTGTACGACTTGGTGTCCTTGTAGGAGTTGTCGGTCCAGGTGACCTCGGGGGAGTACTTGAAGGTGCCGCCGAGCGCGGCGCTCAGCTTCTTCTCGTCGCCCGCCGAGATCTTCAGGCCCGCCGACGCCGAGGCCTCCAGGCCCACCTTGCCGTAGGTGATCTTCCGGTTGTCGCCGAGGTTCTCCTTGATCCGGTTCTGGGTGTCCTCCTCGTCCTTCAGGGGGCCCTTTCCGAAGAGATAGGCGATGCTGTCGCCGAGGCTCGCCTCCGCGCCGCCGGGCATCGTGCGCCGCATCTCGTACATCTGGAGCTTCTCCACGTCGTCCCGGAAGCGCTCGGCCTCCGCCGGGCTCTGGAACACCCAGGTGTCGCCGTTGGTGACCTTGATGCCGAGCCCCAGCTCCACCTTGTCGGCACCGAAACGGCCCACCTTCATGCCGGGCTTGAAGTCCTTCTTCGCGGCGACCGAGGCGGCGTCCGTGAACGTCAGGTAGACCAACTGGTCGTTGTCGTCGACCTTGCCGTCCCCGTTGACGTCCGTCTTCGCCTTCAGGTGCTGCTCCTGGAAGCCGTACTCCTTGCCGATCTCCCAGAAGAAGATCTTCGCCTTGGAGCCCGCCTTGTCGGTGACGGAGGAGACCTGGCACAGCGCCGGCTCGAAGTCCGCGTCGGTGAGCGGCTTGTCCGGCCCGGGCCCGCCCGTCCCGCAGTCGCCGCCGCCGGCCACCCGGCACACCTGCGCGGCGATCCTGTCGTAGACCAGCCGGCCGACACCGGTGGCCGAAACGGCCAGGACGATCGCCGCGCTGACGACGATCATGCCGAGGTACTCGGTGCCGGTCGCCCCGCGGTCGTCGAAAACCGGTCTGCACCCGTACGTCCGTATGCCGCCCCCGTCCGTCATACGGCACCCCTCCCCGTCCGGCCCACGTGTGTTTTCGGACGGTGAGCGTAGGTTCGCGACACCGCGTCAGGCGTGGGCCTCAGGGCCCAAACGAAGGCCCACCGTCACCACTGGGCCCGCTGGGCCCATCGCCCGGGGCCGCCCGAACCCGCCGCGATGACCGGCAAGATGCTCAACCTGCCCCGTTTTGACGCATCTTGTGCAACGACAGTTGCTGCTCAGCTACACAAACGCTGTTCTCCGGTCACAGAGCCGTGGATACAGTGCTGAGGTAGTCACGCAGTGAAGTCGACACGGTGCGCCGGAGTGACATCCGGCGTTCCGACGGGCATGGGGAAACGGGGAGCTGCGCGTGCCAACTGCCATTGCCGTGACCAGTGCCGACATGGCGCTGCCGCCACAGGACGAACGCACCCTGCCCGCCGTCGTGCTGCGGGACGTCGACCGACGGCCCCTGGAGCAAGTGCTGGCGGAGATGCAGGCCCTGGTCGATCACCACGGGCACGTGATCGTGGTCTGCTCACAGGCCGCGCCCACCGCGGTGCGGCGACGGCTGCACACGCTGCGCTCCCTCATGGAGAGCGACCGCATCGCCCTGTTCCAGCCGGACCTGCCGCCCCTCGGACTGGCCGTCCTGGCCCGGCAGTTACGGCAGCTCGCCTCCTGCGACATCAGCCCCGGCGTGCTCGCCTCCGCCGGCCGGCTGCTCGTCCACTACATCCACGCCGGCGCGCTGCTGAGCTCCGTCGCCCGCCTCGACCGCGTCCCCGTCGGCCTGAAGTCGCACGCCAAGTCCTGGGTGCCCGGCAGCCAGTTCGGCGTCCTCGCCCACCCCGAGCCGCAGCTCGTCAGGATCACCCCCGAAGCGACCCTCCCGGGCCCGGAGTTCGGCACCTGGATGCTGGTCGCCAAGGGACAGCTCCAGTCCGACTGGGTCACCGGCACCCTCGCCCCCTCCTGGAAGGTGCAGGGGCTGCGCGAGACCCCGCTCCCGGCCGAGTCGCCCGGCTGGTGGGGCACCGGCAAGCTCGTCGAGTTCTGCAGCTACCTGCCCGACCTGTCCGTCCTCTACCAGCTGGTCACCTCCGTCCGGCGCAGCCAGTGCCACTGGTGCGGCATCGACGTCATCGGCGATCGCTGCGTGTTCTGTTCGGCCATGCCACCCGTCCACGACAACCCGCCCCGCAAGCAGCTCGAGAACCGAACGGCCGTCGGGTGAGCCCTGACACCGCTCGTCAGCACTGTTCCGATCCCGCTCGACCGATATCCCCAACGAGGTTGTACGGCTCATGAACTCCCGTCAGCGCCGCGGCGTGATCCTCCTGCTCCTGTCGATCGTCTGCGCCCTCGGCGCCTTCGTCGGCGTGCTCTCCGTCATCAGCGACGTGAAGTCGAAGGTCGGCCCCGAGGTCACCGCCTACCGGCTGAAATCCGACGTGCCGCCCTACACCACCCTCAGCACGGGCCAGTTCGAGAAGATCGAGATGCCCGAACGGTGGCTGTCCGACAACGCGGTCACCGACCTGCGGGAGATACAGGGCAAGATCGCCGTGACCACGCTGGAGGCGGGCTCCCTGCTCCAGTCGGACATGATCGTCCGCCAGCCGGCCCTCCAGCCCGGCCAGCAGGAGGTCGCCATCATGATCGACGCGGCGACCGGCGTGGCCGGCAAGATCACGCCCGGTGCCTCGGTCAACGTCTACGCCACCTTCGAGGGCGCACGCGAGGGCGACCCCGACCAGTCGAAGATCATCGTCACCAACGCCAAGGTCCTCGACGTCGGCGACCTCACCCCCCTCGAACCCGACGAGTCCAACCGCACCCGGCAGCCCACCGACGCCGTCCCGATCACGTTCGCACTGTCCGCCCTCGACGCGCAGCGCATCACCTACGCCGAGTCGTTCGCCAAGCGGGTCCGGCTCGCCCTCGTCGCGCCCGGCAGCGACACCACCGTCCCCGAGCGGGACCGGACGTACGAACTCGCGAAAGACAAGTGAGAGGCTGCCATGCCCACGAGGATCCTCCCGGCAGTCGGTGACACGGACGCGGTCCGGTCGATCACGACACTGCTCAGCCAGCTCCCGGACGCCGAGCCCGTCGCCCCGGTCGTCGACTCCACCCAGCTCATCGACACCCTCGCGCGCCTGGCCGCCGAGTCCGTCGACGAGCTGCCCGAGGTCGTGGTCGTGCACGAGCGGATCGGCCCGGTCCCGGCCCTGGAGCTGATCCGCGAAGTGGCCCTGCGCTTCCCGGCCGTCGGCGTCATCCTCGTCACCTCCGACGCGAGCCCCGGCCTCTTCCAGGCCGCCATGGACTACGGCGCCCGCGGCCTGGTCGCCCTGCCCCTCAGCTACGAGGAACTCGCCAGCCGCGTCCAGGCGGTCGCCCAGTGGTCCGTCGGCGTACGACGCCACCTGGGCGCCGGCGGCGACGTGTTCACCGGCGTCGGCGGCACCGTCGTCACGGTCAGCGGCGCCAAGGGCGGCGCCGGGACCACCCTGACCGCCATCCAGCTGGCCCTGGCCGCCCAGGCCTCCGGCCGCAGCACCGCCCTGGTCGACATGGACCTCCAGACCGGCGACATCGCCTCCTACCTGGACGTCCAGTTCCGCCGCTCCCTCGTCGACCTGGCCGCCATCACCGACATCTCCCCGCGCGTCCTGGCCGACGCCGTCTTCCGCCACGACACCGGCCTCGCCCTGCTGCTCGCCCCCGCCGAGGGGGAACGCGGCGAGGACGTCACCGACCGCGCCGCGCGCCAGATCGTCAGCGCCCTGCGCTCCCGCTACGAGGTCGTCGTCATCGACTGCGGCGCCCAGCTCGGCGGCGCCGGGGCGGCGGCCGTGGAGATGGCCGACCGGGCCCTGCTGGTCACCACCCCCGACGTGGTCGCCGTACGGGGCGCCAAACGGGCCGTGCGGATGTGGGACCGGCTCCAGATCCGCAAGGCCGAGGAGACGACGATCGTCGTCAACCGGCACTCGCGCGCTACGGAGATCCAGCCGCCCCTCATCCAGAAGATCACCGGCACGGCGGTCGCCGCCACCGTCGTCCCCGCCAACTTCAAGGAACTGCAGAGCGTCGTGGACGCGGGCCGGATCCACGAACTGGAGAACAAGAGCTCGGTGAAGCAGGCCCTGTGGGGCCTGGCAGGCGAACTGGGCCTGGTCAAGGCCCCCGACGGTGCGCAGAAGGCGGGCCGGGGGCTGCGGAGCGGCGACCGGGGGTCGGTGAGCTTTCGGCGGAGGAGGGAGGGGTGAGGATGCTCTTAAGGGAGCGGTGGGAACGGGACAAGGGTCAGGTGACCATCGAGTTCCTCGGGATGACGCCGACGATCATCGTGACGCTGATCGCGCTGTGGCAGGTCGTCCTCGTCGGCTACACCTACATCCTCGCGGGCAACGCCGCGGACGAGGCGGTACGCCAGGCGACGGCGGCGGAGCCGGGGGCGCGGCCGGGCGTGTGCGAGGCGGCCGGGCTGAAGCATCTGTCGGACGCGTGGCGATCCGGGGCGAGTGTGACCTGCCCGGGATCGGGCTCCGGCTACGTGACGGCCGACGCGCGCCTCCAGGTCCCGGTCCTCTTCCCCGGCACGCTGACCTTCGGGTTCACCGTCCACGGCCACGCCGGGGCGGTCGAGGAGGCGAAACCGAGATGACCGGTGTCCGCAAGGGCCGCGACCGAGGACAGGTCGCCATCGAGTACATCGGCTTCCTGCCGATCCTGCTGATCGTCGCCCTGGGGGCCGTGCAGCTCGGCCTGATCGCCTACACGGCCCAGCAGGCCGGCACGGCGGCCAGGACGGGGGCACGCAGCGCGTCGCTGGAGGGGCCGTACGAGGCGGACTGCCGGGCGGCGGTGAGCAGTTGGCTGGCCGATGAGACCAGTTGCCAGCCGTCGTTCGGCGGCGACGAGGTCACGGTCACCGCCGAGATCACCATCCCGTCGGTCTTCCCGGGCAAGGACGACTTCGGTAAAGCCCGCAAGACCGCGACGATGCCGCGCGACCACTGAACGGAGCACCGCACTCATGAGCCTGCGAGCACGGATCAACACCCCCGAGGAGAACGGCAACCGGGGCGAGGACGGCCACATGGTCGCCTCCTACCGGGCCAAGCTCCTGGAGGAGATCGACCTCGCGGAGATGAGTTCGCTGGCCGCCGCCGAGCGCCGGGCACGGCTGGAGCGGGTGCTCGGGCACATCATCAGCCGCGAAGGCCCGGTCCTGTCGACGGTGGAGCGCGCGCAGCTGATCCGCAGGGTGGTCGACGAGGCGCTGGGCCTCGGCATCCTGGAGCCGCTGCTGGAGGACGCGTCCATCACCGAGATCATGGTCAACGGCCCGGACGCGATCTTCGTGGAGCGTGGGGGACGGGTCGAGCAGCTGCCGTTGCGCTTCGCCTCCAACGACCAGCTCATGCAGACGATCGAGCGGATCGTCTCGACGGTCAACCGCCGCGTCGACGAGTCGAACCCGATGGTGGACGCCCGCCTCCCCTCCGGCGAGCGCGTCAACGTCATCATCCCGCCGCTGTCCCTGACCGGTGCCACCCTCACCATCCGCCGCTTCCCGCGCTCCTTCACGCTCCAGGAACTGATCGGACTCGGCTCGCTGGACGAGCACATGCTGTACCTGCTGGCGGGCCTGGTGCAGGCGAAGTTCAACGTCATCGTCTCGGGTGCGACGGGCACGGGAAAGACGACCCTGCTCAACGCGCTCTCCGGGCTCATCCCCGACGGCGAACGCATCATCACCATCGAGGACTCCGCCGAACTCCAGCTCCAGCAGGCCCACGTCATCCGCCTGGAGTCGCGCCCGGCGAACGTCGAGGGCAAGGGCCAGATCAGCATCCGCGACCTCGTCCGCAACTCCCTGCGCATGCGCCCCGACCGGATCGTCGTCGGTGAGGTCCGTGGCGGCGAGTCCCTCGACATGCTCCAGGCGATGTCGACGGGCCACGACGGCTCCCTCGCCACCGTCCACGCCAACAGCGCCGAGGACGCGCTGATGCGGCTGCAGACCCTGGCCTCCATGTCGGACGTGGAGATCCCCTTCGTGGCGCTGCACGACCAGATCAACAGCGCGGTCGACGTCATCGTGCAGCTGACCCGGTTCGCGGACGGCGCCCGCCGCATCACCGAGATCGCGCTGATGGACAGCCACGGCAGCGACCCGTACCGGCTGGTCACGGCCGCCCGCTTCAACGCACAGCCGATGAGCTCCGACGGCCGTATCCACGGAGCCTTCGAGTACTACCCCCTCCCACGCCGTGCCGCCGACCGCCTGTACATGGCGAACCAGCCCCTCCCGCAGGCGTTCGGCATCGCCCGGTCCGCGGACCAGCTAGCCACCCGAGAAGCCAGGTAGGACCGACCGATGGAACTGCAATCGCTCATCACGCTCACCACCGGCGTCACGCTGCTGACCTGCGTCCTGGTGGTCGTCGGCCTGCACTCCTACGCCACGGGCAAGGCACAGCGGCAGGCCCTGGTCGACCGCCTGTCCGCCACCGGCCAGGTCCCGGCGGGCGGCCGGCGCCGCAACTTCCGCGGGATCGACCGCCGTCTGCGACGCACCAGGCTCGGCAAGAAGCTGGAGCTGCGGCTCGCGGCGACCGGCCTGGACATCACCCCGGGTGAGTTCTTCGTCTACATGCTCGCCACGGTCGCGAGCCTGTGGCTGATCGGCCAGGCGGCCCTGGCCCCGTTCTTCGGCCCGCTGGCCGGCCTGCTCGGCATCGGCGTGGCGGTCCAGTTCCTCAACTGGCAACGCCAGAAACGCATCGAGAAGTTCATCAACCAGCTCCCCGAGATGGCCCGGATCCTGGCCAACGCGACCCAGGCGGGGCTCGCCCTGCGTACGGCGATCGGGATGGCGGCGGAGGAGATGGAGGCCCCGGCGGGCGAGGAGCTCGGCAAGGTCTCCGCCCAGCTGGCCGTCGGCGCCTCGATGGACGACGCGCTGGGCGAACTGGCCGACCGCCTCCCCTCCCGCGAACTGGTCGTCCTCGTCACCACCCTGGTCCTGTCGAACCGGGCCGGTGGCCAGGTCGTCAGCGCGCTGCGCAACCTGACGGAGACGCTGGAGGAACGCAAGGAGACCCGGCGCGAGGTCCGCACCCAGCTCTCCCAGGTCACCATGACGTCGTACGCCGTCCCCGTCCTGGGCGTCGGTTCCCTGTTCCTGATGAACGGGGTGAAGGACGGCGCCCTGGACCGCATGACCGGCTCTCCCTTCGGCCAGGCGGCGGTCATCATCGCCTTCGCTCTCTACGCCGTCGGTTTCGTCCTCATCCGCCGCCTGTCCCGCATCGACGTCTGAGAGCCAGGAGGCAACCATGGGACTGCTTCTCGCCCTGCTGATGGGCCTCAGCGTCTGGGGCGTCTTCGCCGGCATCCGCATGTACCGCGCGGAGGCCAAGCTGCCCGGCGACCTCGCACTGGCCCTGGAGGTCGGCTCCACGCGCACCGGCGCGGTCGACTCGCTCATCGACCGCATGGGCATGCGCTACGCGCCCGCCGTGCTGCGCCTGATGGGTCCGAAACAGGTGGCGAAGTACCGCCGCAAGATCGACCTCGCGGGCAACCCCGGCGGCCTGACGATCGACAGGTACGCCGCGCGCCGGGCGGTCTACGGCTTCCTGGGAGCCGTGGGCTTCCTGGTCTTCCTCATGCGGGGCCAGCTGCTGATCGCCCTGCTGCTGCTGGCCTTCGGCGCGTTCTGTACGGAGGTCGGCATCTGGTCGGCGATCCGCATCCGCAAGGACGTCATCGAGCGGACCCTCCCGGACTTCCTCGACGTCCTCGCAGTGGTGGTGAGCGCGGGCCTCGGTTTCCGCCAGGCGCTGGACCGGGTCTCGTCCCGTTACGAGGGCCCCTGGGCGGACGAACTGCGCATCACCCTGCGCCAGATGGACCTCGGCATGAGCCGCCGCCAGGCCTTCGCGGAACTGCGCCGCCGCAACGAATCCGAGCAGGTGGCGATGTTCGTGACGGCGCTGCAGCAGGGCGAGGAACTGGGCGCGCCGATCGTCGACACGCTGGTGTCCCTCGCGAAGGACATGCGCCGCACGGACGCGCAGAACGCCCGCCGCAAGGCGGCCCGGGCCGTCCCCAAGGCCACGATGATGATCACGACCTTCATGGTCCCGGCCACGATGCTCCTGCTCGGCGCGGGCCTGATCCTCGGCTCGGGCACGGACTTCGGCTCGGTGACGGGGAAGTAGGGGGAGGGGCGACGGTATGTCGATGACAGGAGAGCGGACGGGGCTGCTGGGACGCCGACGCCGCCGGGCCGAGCAGAACCCGGAGATCACGACGCCCCCGGCGGGGACGGTGCTGCCCCCGCACGTCCGTACGGGCGCACCGGACGTACCGGTGACGTCCGTGACGCCGGCGCTGCCGCCGGGGTGGGAGGCGGCCGGGGGGTTGGTCGGCGGGGAACCGACGCTGCGGATCAAGGGGGGAGGGCGTCGGGAAGAGGCGGTGCCCCGGGTGGCGACGGTGGATGCCCCTGGTGCCCTTGATGCCCCTGCCCAGGGGACGATGCCGACGGCACACGGTCCGCAGGCGCAGGCTCATGGTCGCTCTGTCTCCGCCGACGCCGCGCCCCCACAGGCGCCGGCCGCGCCCGAGGACCACGGCCCCACGAGAGGTCCGTTCGAAGCCCCGGTCCCCGCCGCCGCAGGCCCGGCCGGAGTCGCGAACCCCGCGATCGACATCCAGGTCAACGCCCTGCAAGCCATGGGCCGCCAGGTCTTCGGCTTCCGCCTGGCGATGATCGCCCTGGCCACCCCCACCGCCCTCGTCAACGCGAACGACGGCCTTCCCACCCGCCTGGTCGGCGCGGCCGTGGTCGTCACGTTCATGACCTCCTACGTCCTCTTCAGGGACTGGGAACGCTTCGGCCCTCTCCTCCTGCGCCACCCCTCCCTCCTCGCGGCGGACACCCTCTTCGGCGCCCTGCTCCTCATCGCCGCGGGCCCCGACAGCACCCTCGCCTACGTCAGCGTCTGCACCCCCCTCCTGGCAGGCCTGGTCTACGGCTGGCGAGGCGCGGCGGTCTTCGCCTCCCTCCAGGCCCTCCTGCTGCTCCTCGTCCACGCGGCACAGGAGAACCCCGCCCCCGGCGTCACCGAGTCCGCCCTCCTGCCCGGCCTCTGCGTCATCGCCGGAGCCGTCGGCTCCAGCCTCCGCAACCTCATGCTCCGCTTCGGCGCGGCCACCCAGGCCCTCACCACCGTCCAGGCCCGTCTCGCCGTGACGGAGGCGGTCAGTGCCGAGCGCGCCCGACTGGCCCGCGAGATGCACGACTCCGTCGCCAAGACCCTGCACGGCGTGGCCCTGGCCGCCGACGGCCTCACGACCTCGACCGACGCCGACCGCATGGACCCGGCCCTGGTGAGACAGCAGGCGGCGCTCGTCGCCCGTTCCGCCCGCCGCGCAGCCGCCGAATCCCGCGAACTCCTGGCCGACCTGCGCCGCGAATCGGACCCGGACCAGGCCACGGACGTCCTGGTCGAACTGGCCGCCCGCACCCGCGACTTCAGCACCCGCACCGGCCTCCCGGCGGTCTACCGCCCCACCGGCGCACACGCCGTGCCGCCGGTCCCCCCGGCCGTGGCCCGCCAACTCCTCACCATCGCCTCGGAAGCCATGGAGAACGCCCACCGCCACGCCCGCCCCACTCGCGTCGACGTCAGCGCGGGCGTCCACGGCGACCTGCTCCGCATCAGCGTCTACGACGACGGCCGCGGCCTCCCACCCGGCACCACCCTCGAACATCTGCGCCGCGCGGGCCACTTCGGCCTGGTCGGCATGGTCGAACGCGCCGCCTCGGTCGGCGCCCGCATCCGCATAGGCCGCGGCGGCCACCCCCAGGGCACGGAGGTCCGCCTGGAACTCCCCCTGGCCGCCCTGACCACCCCGACCGCATGACCCCACGACCGAGAGGAGGCCCCTGATGCCGGACCAGACGCCCCACTCCACCGGCGCCCCGCAGCCGCCACCGCACCACCCGTTCGCCGACCTCCCGCTCCCGCACCCGGCACCACCGGCCCGCCGCCTCCGGGTCGTGGTGGCGGACGACAACCCCGTGGTCCGCGCCGGCCTCACCGCGCTGCTCTCCGGCCGCCCGGACATCGAGGTCGTGGCGGAGGCCGCCGACGGCCGCCAGGCCTACGACGCCGCCCACCAGCACCGCCCGGACGTCGTCCTCCTCGACGTCCGCATGCCCGGCGTGGACGGCATCTCAGCCCTCCCGTACCTGGTGCGGATCGCCCCGGTGATGATGCTGACCTACAGCAGGGAGTCGGAGATCGTCCACGAGGCCCTGCGCCGGGGGGCGGGCGGCTACCTGGTCCACGGCGAGTTCACGGCGGACCAGTTGGTCGACGCCGTACGGGACATCAAGGAGGGCCGGGCCCACTTCACCCCGACAGCGGCGGGCGCCCTCCTGGCCCAACTCCGCCAGGACCGGGCCCCGGCTCCGCCCTTGCCGGAGGGCCTGGGCGAATCATCGAGTGCGACTGCATACGGAATTTCCACCTCCGCACAGCCGTATAGTCAACCTCAACAACCATCTCCACCAGCGAATTTCGACATCCCCCCGGCCTCACCCCCGGTTGCTTATCCAGAAAACCTTTCGCAGATGCAACCGCATGTGGCACAGTCGTCGTCTGAGTGGACGAGTGGCCGCCCGGCCGCTCCCGACAGGTCGCGGTTCCAACTGAGCACGAGGGAGGCGGAGATCATGGACCTCATCGCGTCCGGCATGAACAACCAGCAGATCGCCGCCACGTGCTTCATCAGCGAGAAGACCGTCAAGAACCACATCAACCGCATCTTCGCCAAGCTCCACAGCACCAGCCGCTCCGAGGCCGCCGCGAAGTGGATCGGCACGGCCCCGGACGCACACCGGGGACGGGGGTGACCTCCGGTGACGCGATGGGGGGACAACCGACGGCTGGGCCCGGCCGATTGGGCCCGGAATTGGGCCCAGGGGCCCTCTGGCGGACAGGGCGCTTCGCCGTACGTTCCTCGTGTCGAAAGCGACACAGCCGAAACCGGAGGGGAACACCATGAGCGACCTGATGCTGAAGACCGCCGTCGCGACGAAGGTCCGCGTGAACGGCTGGAAGAACACGACGGCCGAGGCGATGCGCCGCCGCGCCGGCGACAAGGGGCAGACGGCGGTCGAGTACCTGGGCATCATCGCGGTGGTGGTGGCGATCGTGTTGGCGATTACGGGTACCAGCCTCGGCCAGACGATTCTCGGAAAGATCCAGGCGCAGATCGCCAAGGTCGCTCCTTGACGCGACCTCGCCGGTACGGCGACGCAGGGCAGGCTTTCCCCATCTACATCACGGTGGTGGGGGGCCTGCTCTTTCTCGCGTTCGCGTACTTCGCGGTCGGCCAGGCAGCGGCAAATCGAAACGGCGCCCAGACGGCCGCCGACGCGGCGGCTCTCGCGGCAGCGCAGGACAGGCGGGACCAACTCGCCGGCGCGTGGGTGAAGAACGTACTCGACCCGGGCAAGTGGCAGGCGATCTTCAAGGGGAACGCAGAAGGTCTCGGTCCCTCGTGCTGGCGTGCACATCAGCTGGCCGAATGGAACGACGCGCAGGTGACCGCCGATCAAGGTTGCGTTCCGGACGGCCCTCTGAGCTTCACGGTCGAGGTGCAGACCAACAAGCCCATGGGGGACTCGGTTGTCCCGGGTGAGGCGAACCGGAAGGCGCATGCTTCCGCCACTGCCGTGATCGAACCCCGCTGCGACTTCGACCCTCTGGCACCGGACGCCGGCCCCGACGTGCTGCCGAAGCTCTTGTGCGAGGGCGAGGAGCCCTGGGAGCTGGACCCGGACGACCTCGATGTCCTGCCGGAACCCGAAGATCTCTTCGACGTCCATCTGGCCGACCCACTAGCGAACGACGAGTGATGAAGGAAGCAGAGAGATGAGCATTCGGTTCACTGCGAAGGCCCGCAGGGGAACGGTCGCGCTGACCGTTGCGGCCGGACTGGTCCTCGGCATGGCGGGCTGCGGTGGCGGCGGTGGCGACGATGACAAGCCGACCCCGTCTGCATCCGCTTCCAAGGACGGTGGATCCAAGCCGAGTGCTCAGGAGGGGCAGTCGGAGACACCTCTGGCGGAACTGAAGGGCACGGGCGGACTGCTCCTTCAGATCACGTCAGCCGCGAGGGACTCGGGCGGCTTCCTCACCGTGAACGGAGTGGTGAAGAACGACGGAGACAAGTCGGCGGTGGTCCCCCCTCAGACGAGCGGCGACGAGACGGAGGTCATCGCGCACGGGCCCTCGCTCGGTGGTGCCACCCTCGTGGATGCCAAGGGGAAGAAGCGCTACTACACGCTCCGCGACACGGAGGGGCGCCCGCTGACGACAACCGGCCTCGGCAACCTCGAGGCGGGGCAGACCCTCCCGGTCTTCATGCAGTTCCCCGCACCTCCCACAAGCACGACCGAGGTCGACTTGCAGGTCCCGACATTCTCCAGCGGCACCATCAAGATCTCCGGGTGAGGCCGGCCATGAAGACCCGCACACGCACCCGCCCGGCGACTCCACGCCTCGCCCTCGTCCTCACCGCCGCCGGCCTCATGGTCGCCACGAACATCTACGGCGCCGTATCGGCCCACGCCGACGAAACCCCCGGCGTGCCCCCCGGCAGCGAGGCCTCCGCCTCCGCTCCGGTAGAGGTCGACCCCAACGACCCCGACCTGAAGCTCCCCGAAGGCGCCACTCTCGCCGAACCCAAGGTCCTCGACATCAAACAGGTCGTCGAAGACCAGAGCGGCGACGAGCGACGCGAAGACACCAACGCCGACGTCAAGTTCGCCCTCCAGGCCGAGGTCCTCTTCGGCAAGGACAGCGCGAAACTCAGCGGCGAGGCGAAGGGCCGGATCTCCGCGATCGCCGAGGAGATCAAGACGCAGAACGCGACGAAGATCCGCGTCTTCGGCTTCACGGACAATCTCGGCTCCTCAGCCCACGGCGACGTCCTCTCCCGGAAACGAGCCGACGCCGTACAGAACGTCCTCGACCAGGAGCTGACCGACTCCAACGTCACCTACGAGGTCCGCGGCTACGGCGAGCAGTACCCCATCGCCGACAACTCCTCGGAAACCGGCCGCAAGAAGAACCGCCGGGTCGAGGTCACCTTCCCGCGCACAGAGAATTGAGCCCCCGAAAGTGGGCCCAGGGTTGGGGCCCCGGGCCCATGTGTGAGTGGTGGACGTTCCATAGCCTCGGCTCGGTCACCGTCTTGAACGGCCGTTCATCGAGCTGAGCCGAGGTCACGCATGTCCCCTGCCGGTAGCCCGATACCCCCGAGCGGGATGTGGGGTGCGCAGAACACCCCCTCCTGGGACCGGCGTTCGCCGTTGCCAAGAGAGCTGGGCTGGGCGCAGGTACTGCTGTGGGTGCAGTTCGCGCTGACGGTGCTGTACGTGGTCACCGTGCTGTCGGTGGTGACGTACCACTCCGGGGAGATCTTCGGGATCCTGGTGTACGACTCGCTGCCCAGCGTGGCCGGGGTCTACCTGGCCCGGCGCCTGTGGCGGGGCGGGGTGTGGACGAGCCGCGCACTGATCGCCGTACAGGCGTGGATCGTGTGGCTGTCGCTCGGCACGCTGTTGCACGGTGATCTGAGGGGCGTCACTCAGGCGGCGATGCCGGTGGCGGTCATCGTGCTGGTGCGCCGGGCCCGGTCGCGCGAGTGGTTCGAGAGCGCTCCCCAGGACAGGGAGGAGCGCCGGGCGTTCAGCCTGGCGAGGATGATCCGCTGGCGGCGGGACGAGGGCCAGACCGCGGTGGAGTACGCGGGGCTCATCGCGGTGGTCGCGGCGATCATCGTCGCACTGTCGGTGGGCGGCCTCGGCGGGCGCATCGCCGACGGCATCCAGGCGGCGGTCTGCTCGGTGACGGGCACGGCCTGCCCCGCTCCGCAGGGGGATGGTTCGGAGACGGGTGCGGCCGGGGACGACGACGCCGGGCAGCCGGGTGGTTCGGACGCCGGCGCCGACGGCCGCAGCGGCGCCGACCCGGATGGCGGCGCGAACGCGGACGGTGACGCGGCGGCAGACGGTGGCACTGGCGCGAACGGCGAGGCGGATGCCGAAGGCGACCCGGCCACCGACGGTGGTGCTGGTGGCCAGGAAGGCGCGGGCGCCGGCGGTGATACGGGCGGCAACAACAGCGACCGTGCCCCGACGTGGTCGACTCGGATCATCACCTATGAGGGCGCGGGGACGAACGACACGGTCCCACTCGCGCCGGGGCCGTTCGACGAGAGATCGCTCTGGGACGACGTACATGACCAGGAACGCCACGACAGGACGTTCATGGACCATGTCCGGGGCTTCTTCGTGGCCCCGACCAAGAGTTTCCTGGCCGACACCATGGACGTCGTCAGCGACCCGGTCGGCTCGGTCAAGGACACCTGGAACGGCCTGAAGGGCTACACCACGAACTGGTGGGGCGACAAGACCGACGAGCTGAGCGAGAAGTGGGACAAGGGGAACTACGTCTCCTCGGTATGGGGCTGGATCAACTCGCCCGAGGACTTCGTGTCCGACCTGGCGACCGACACGTTCGTCGACAAGGAGAACTGGGAGAAGGGCAACTACGGCGCCTCCATCGGCAACACCGTAGTGAACGTCGTCGGCATCTTCAGCCCGAAGACCATCACGAAGTTCACCAAGTTCAAGAAGCTCGCCGAGGTCGGTGAATCCCTCGACAAGGCGGCGGACGCGGCGGAGAAGGCCCGTAAGGCCGCCGAGGCGGGCGACGCCGAGGGCGCTCGGAAGGCGGCGAAGGACGCCGACGACGCGGCGGACGCGGCTGAGAAGCGGGCCCGCGAGTCGGGCTGCACCATCGCGGCGCCGGCTCGCCGGATCCCGTACGGCGGCACCCCACCCGGAACCGCCACCGGCCTCCTCACCGGCTCCTCCGGCACCGGCACCACGCTCCTCGCCGCCGGCCCCTCCGGCTCCCCGTACGTCGTCCTCGCCCAGGACGGCTGCGACGAGGAGGCCAAGGAGGGGGCCCAGGACGCTCGCAAACAGGCCGACGAGGCGGACAGGGCCGCAGACGGGGCCGAGTTGGCGGATCGCCATGAGGCCGCCACGAAGGCACTCGACGACGAGGGCGTCCAGCACGCACCGCGGAAGATCGACGAGTTCGTTCAGCGGGCAAAGGACGACCCGGACCCGGACAAGAAGGAGATCGGCAAGGAGGATGCGGCCCGAGCGCTCGACGACATCTCCAGACTGGCCAGGACGAAGAACATCTCCAAGGAGGCACGTTCGTCGCTGACCAGCAAGGTCACGAACGCCAAGAACACCGACGAACTCAGCCAGGCACGTGCTGAGCTGAACGCCGTCCAGCGGGCTGCCGACAGTGAGGCAGCGCCTGGAACGACCGTGCACACCGCTGTCGGCAAGGACTTCGGTAAGGAGAACGTCGATCTCGGCAATGGCGAAACGGTGAACATCTCCGAGATCAACGACGCCGACGTGCTCTATCGGGGCAAGGACGGCAAGGTCCACGCCGTGGAGGTCAAGAACACGGGCAATGCCACCATCAAGGCCGACTTCGAACGGCAGGTCGAGGATCTGGCCAACTGGGAGGGGAAGGGCAGCCCGGGCAGGGCGACACGAGTCGAGATCGAGACCACTGAGAAATGGACCAATATCTTCAGTGGCTACAAGAGCGGAAAGCGGGACGGTGTCAAGTACAAGCCTGAAGGGACACCGGCCGGAACAATGGCGAAAAACGGGGTGCCCGTACGGATCGCGGGTACCGACATCTCCCCGAGTCAGCTCAAGCGGATGGAGGCAGAGATCCAGGCCCGGAAGCAGGCTGGGACGATGGAATGGTCCAGGATGAAGAATCCGAAGGAAGCGATGGATTACCTGGGCGTCTCATGACGCAAGCGCCTCGGGAAGCTGACGGGGCACGGACGGAGAGCGACTTGTGGACACCTACCTGCTGCCCGCTGCGATGCGCGAGTTGCCACCGCCTTGGCACGATCTGACATACCGCAGGTCTCAGGCTCTGGAGGCACTTGCCCCCGCGGAGGAGAGCCTTGAGCAGGCTCGGCACGTGCTGCGCGTGTGCCTGCCAGACCGACGGCAGAGTGTGCACGACTGGGACGAGGAACTACGGGACTTCTACGACGACCGCGATGACCACACCTTGGACGAGGCAGACGCCTGGTTGACCCGGATCATGCCGACCACTTCCCAGGTCACTCGGGAGCGGGTGGTGCAGGTGGTCGGAGCCTGGGCTGACATGGGGATTCCCACGGTGCCTGAGAGACCGACCGAACAGTGGGTCGACAGGGTGGCGGCGGAGTGGGCCGCCTCGGTGCGGCAGGCGCTGGCGTATGACGCCTTTGTTTTCATTGAGCGCGCAACCACCGCCGGACTGCTGAACGATGGGGAGGCTGAAGACGCCGCGCTGCTCGCAGCTGCGTTCGTGCGGGTCGGCGTGGCGGTCGAGGCGGCGGTGCGTGTGCTTGTCTCGCTCGGTCGTCCACGCGGCGAACAGGCCCTGATGGAGCTCGTACGCGACGACGAGGTCCGGGACTTCCGCCCATATGTGCGTTCCCGGCTGCTCGGGCTGCGCCGTCGGGTGTACGACGTTCGGGCTCGGGAAGTCCCCCGCGACGAGGAGCCGCTGCTGCCCGATGGACTGCAGGGCCTTCCGTATTCCTGGCAGAACGACTTCGACTGGGGCGCGACCGGGCCGGATTCACACAGCCTCGCCCAGGCGCGTTCCGCACTGGAGGCGTGTCTGACTGTCGAGCGGGTGCCGGACGACGCGCAGATGTGCGGTGACGCTCCGGCGGACTGCAGTGCCATCGCTGAGGTGGTGCGCGCCCTGATGCCGTACCCACGGCTGGTCACTCGCGAGCGAATGAACGAGGTGTGGCGCGAGTGCCAGTCGCTGGGGTTCGAATTCCGAGGCATCGACACCGGAGGCTTCGCCAAGATCTGGTGCAAAAGGATCGCTGACCGGGTCACCGCAGCCGTCTTCCGCTGGCTCGCCGACCTCCCGCAAGGCGCAGGAGCGGCAGGCGACAAGGAACCGGCAGTTCTGTCGGCGACGGCCCTCTGGGCCGCGGATCTCGCCGAGCGGTGCGTCCGGTGCGGCAGTGCGGTAGACGAGGCCCTCTGGTTCCTCCATCGTACGGATGACGTGCCAGGCAGCCGGGAAGTACTGGCGCGACTGGCCTTCGACCCGAACCTGCCGGCCACGACGAGGAACGCCGCGCAGCAGTGGTCGCCATGACGCCCGCACACCCGTTGCTGACCGCAGAAGACCGCGATGGAGTGCGTCAGCACTTCGCGGCCCGACGGGAACGCCGGAAGGGCCCATCCAAGGTCCAGCGGTTGCGGCGGCGGGGGAACGAACCTCTGACAAGACCGGATCATACGAAGCCCCGCGAGGACCGTCCCCTGAGCGCCCCGCTACGCCTCACCCCGAGGCCCTGACCTCCCTCGCCCTCCCTCCCGACACGACCACCTCCACCCGAGCCCCTTCCCGCACCCCCCACCCGCCCATCGCCCCTGCCTCCGCCTCCACCACATGCCGGGCCCGCAGCCGAGGCATGCCCAGCCGCCCGGGCCGCATGGTGCGCACGGCGACGACGCGAAGGTGCCGGTCGAGATAGGCGACGTCGATCGCCATGCGCATCCGAAAGGTGTGCACGCTGTTGGCGGGGGAGAGCAGGATCGCCCCATCGAGAGAGTCCCGTCCCAAGAGCCCCCTGGTCCGGGCCCGATAGGAGGCGGCGATCTCCAACGGCACCCGGACGGACGCCTCCCCGCCACCCCCGCGCACGACCAGCTCGCCACGCCCGTCCCGCCAACGCCGCCCCATCCGGGCCCCCTCCGACCGTGCCGCATGCCAACGGCTCTCCGCCCCCGAAGGTATCCGCAGACAGCAGCACTCACATGGGCCCACGGACCCACGTCCTTTGCTGATTCCTGACTGAAACGCCGTACACGGCACCGCTGTTGGCGTTCACCAATGGCGCGTTACGCAACCGTTACGGCTTGAACCGGACGACGAAACACCGATTCCTCCCCATACACCCCGCCGGTTGACAAGCTTCACCCTGGTGCCGCCGCACCCCGCTGTATAGCTTTGGTTCGCTCAAGAGAAGCCTCGCCTCTTACCGGGAGCCGACCGTGAACCGCCGCCCCACCCTCCTCGCAGCGCTCACGCTGACCGCCGCTGCGGCCCTGACGCTGTCCGCGTGCGGGAGCGACGACAGCTCCAAGAGCAAGGACAACGACAAGATCGCGGGAGCCGATACGGGGGACAAGGCGTCCGCCTCCCCCTCGCCCAGCGCTGCGGACTCGGCGGGCCGGCCGAAGATCGAACTACCCTCGGACCTCTCCTACACCTTCGACTGGCCCAAAACCGGAGACAAGGAGAAGGACGCGATCCTGGCCGACAGCGAGCAGTCCATCAAGGCGGTGGACCTGGCGATCGTCAACCAGGACGCGCTAGACAAGCCCTACCTCTATTACTACGAGGGCGAGGCCGCGGCGGGAACACAGACGTTCATCCAGGCCTATGTCAAGGCCAAAGCGCGTGTCACGGGCGCGTACCGCTTCTACGACCCGGTCGTCAGCGTCAGGGGTAACGGCAGTGGGTCGCTGGTGTACTGCGAGGACCAGAGCAAGGCCTACGACATGTACCTGAAGACCAAGAAGGTCAACAAAACCCCGGTGACGAAGAACAGCTACGTGCTTTACAACACCCTGCTGCAGAAGAACGACAAGGGTGTGTGGGTCGTCGAGAAGATCCTTTCCCAGAGGGGGAGCGACAGGTGCCAGCCTTGAGGTCGGCTTCCCGGGCGCTGATCGTGCCGGTCGCGATCGGTTCGATGGTGCTGTGCGGAGCTCCCGCACAGGCGGACAACGTCATCGGTGGTGGGACCCAGACGCCTCCGCCGAAGAAGGATGTCCACGGCGACTCGGACGGCGGCACCCTGTCGTCCACCGCAGGAGTTGTCGTCTTCGACCGTTCCAAAAACGGCTCAGGCCAGTCGGCAGGCCCGGTGACGTCGTCGACGACCTGGACCCCGCCGGCTTGCTACTACGCTCCGAAGTACACGCCGGAGCAGCTGAAGAAGTATTTGGAGCCCACATGGGAAGCCGGCTCGACCGGCTACGAGTGGGATGCCGAGCAACGCGATCGCTACGTCAACGGTCACCCCTACAAGGACTTCAACAAGGACAAGGCCGGCAAGGGCTACTGGTGGGACTTCTACGTCACGCCGGGCCGCGAGGGGGACCCGGGGGCGCTCGACTGCGGCAAGCCCATCTTCTGGGTGGACGAGAACGACGATCCGCCGGCCGCCATCCCGCAGGCCATCACCGCCGAGGTCCTCGCGCAGCTGGCCTACGCCGAAGTACGCGTCCCCTCCACGAAGATGGATCTCGCCCCGCAGGCGAACACCAAGGTGAACCTCCCTACGTGGGCATGGCTGGATGCGGCGGAATTCAAGCCTGTGTCCGTGACGGCCTCTGTTCCACTCCTGGGCATCCAGGCGACCACCACCGCCGAACCGGTATCGGTGAAGATCGAACCGGGTACCGCAGACGCCGAGACCTACCCTGCCTCAGGCGTGTGTCAGATTCAGAACGGCCGAATCGGTGAGCCGTACGCCAAGGGAAAGACCCATGAGGCCCCGCCCTGCGGTGTGAAGTACCTACGGTCGTCGGGTGATGGCTCGTACCAGCTCAAGGCGACGGTCACCTGGAAGATCCACTGGACCGGAACAGGCGTGGCCGGTGAACAGCGCCTGCCGGACGGCTCCTTCGGCGGGGAGCAGAACGTCGTCGTCCAGGAGATCCAGGCGGTCAACCGCTGACCATCTCAGCACCCCCGCTTCCACGGGCAGGACAGTGCGCACGCCGGCTCTCCGCGGGGTCTGAAACCCCTTGTCCGTTGCTCCCCGGAACGGGTAGGAAGCCAACATGACCCCCCTAGGCGCAGTCTTCCGCCCCCAACTCGCCCCCGAGCGACTCCGATCCGTGGCCCGGCTGGCCGATGACGCCGGGCTCGATGAACTCTGGCTCTGGGAAGACTGCTTCAGAGAAGGCGGTATCTCCACCGCCGCCGCAGCCCTCGCCTGGACCGAGCGCGTGCGGGTCGGGGTCGGGCTGTTGCCCGTGCCGCTGCGGAACGTGGCCATCACCGCCATGGAGGCCGCCTCGCTGCACCGGATGTTCCCCGGGCGGGCGATCCTCGGTGTGGGGCACGGTGTGCAGGACTGGATGGGGCAGGTCGGCGCCCGCGTGGAGTCGCCCGTCACCCTGCTGCGAGAGCATCTCCTCGCGCTGCGGGCCCTGCTGGCCGGCGAGCGGGTCACGGTCGACGGGCGGTACGTCAAGCTCGACGACGTCGCTCTCGACTGGCCGCCGGACGGCCCGCCCCGCGGCGTGCTGGCCGGGGCCACCGGGCCGCGGTCGCTGCGGCTCACCGGCGAGGCCGCCGACGGCACCATCCTCACCGCCGCCACCAACGCCGAGGGCGTGCGCACGGCACGGCAGCTCGTCGAGGAGGGGCGGGCGGCGGCCGGCCGTGGGGCCGGGCACCACCCCGTCGTCGTCTACCTGCTCACCGCCACCGGGCCCGACGCCGACACCCGGTTGCGTGCGGAACTCGTAGCCGAGGGACTCGACTCCGTACCGGACCTCGGGGTCGCCGGAGACGCCGGAGCCGTCGCGAAGGCCGTCGAGCGGCTCGTCGAGGCCGGGGCCGACAGCGTCGTCCTGCAACCGACGGCGGACGAACCCGACCCGGAGGGGTTCGTGCGGTTCGCGGCGCAAGAGGTGCGTCCGCTCGTTCCCTGAGGCCCGTTGTCAGTGGTCGCTGCCACACTCCGGGCATGAGCGATGACGACGTGGACGTGCGTCTGCGAGACGTGGTGGAAGCCGACCTCGAGTTCTTCCTGGCGTACGAGCACGATCCGGAAGCCGTTCGGCGGTCGAGGTTCACCCCTCGGCCGCGCGAGGCGTTCCTGCGGCACTGGAGGACCAAGGTCCTCGGGGACGACACCGTCTTCGTGCAGGCCGTGACCGTCGACGGCGAAGTCGCCGGCAGCGTCGTCGCCTGGTGGGACGCGGACCGCCGCTTCCTCGGGTACTGGCTCGGCCGCCCGTACTGGGGCCGAGGCATCGGCAGCCGGGCCCTCGCCCTCTTCCTGGAGCGGGAGCGGAACCGGCCCCTGTACGCCGACCCCGCCTGCGACAACACCGGCTCCGTACGCCTCCTCGAGAAGCACGGCTTCCAGCGGACCGGCACCGTACGGCACGGCGACAACGAGCACGTCATGCTCGTCCTGCCGTGAGCAGAAAGCGCGTGACGTCCCCGTCTACCCCCTGCCACCATCCGTCCATGGCAGAGCACCGGAACCAGCACCCCGCCACCTTCGAAGACCTCGTCGCCGAAGGGGCCTCCGTCCCCACCGAGGGCTGGGACTTCTCCTGGTTCGAAGGGCGGGCGACAGAAGCCCGGCCCTCCTGGAGATACGCCGTGTCGATGTCCGAGCGTCTCGGCCGGGCGAGTGCGGTGCTCGACGTGCAGACCGGGGGAGGAGAGGTGCTGGACTTCGCCCTCGCCAGGGTCGCGGACAACGCCACAGGCCGAGCCGCCACGGCCCCCGCCTCCAAGCCGCCCCTCCTCACCATCGCCACCGAAGGCTGGCCCCCCAACGTCGCCAAGGCCACCGCCCTGCTCCGGCCGCGCGGCGTCGCCGTCGTCGCCGCTGCCGAGGACGACCCGCTTCCCTTCGCCGACGGTGCCTTCGACCTGGTCGTCAGCCGTCATCCGGTCCGCCCGCACTGGGACGAGATCGCCCGCGTCCTCCAGCCCGGCGGGACGTACTTCGCCCAGCACGTCGGCCCGGGCAGCGTCTTCGAACTCGTCGAGCACTTCCTCGGGCCCCAGCCGGACGGCGTGCGCGGCGCCCGTCATCCCGACCGTGAGCGTGCCGGCGCCGAGGCCGCCGGGCTCGATGTCGTCGAGCTGCGGGCGGAGCGGCTGCGCATGGAGTTCCATGACATCGGCGCGGTCGTGCACTTCCTGCGCAAGGTGGTCTGGATGGTCCCCGGCTTCACCGTCGAGGCCTACGAGCAGCGGCTGCGGGAGCTGCACGAGCGCATCCGCACCGAGGGCCCCTTCGTCGCCCACAGCACCCGCCACCTCTTCGAGGCACGCAAGCCGGACACCCGCCACCTCTTCGAGGCACGCAAGCCGGACACCCGCCACCTTTTCGAGGCACGCAAGCCGGACTGACGCCACGGCCCCGTCGTCACGCGTGCGGCCCCACCGTCACCTCGCCCACCACCAGCTCCGGCGCAGCCTCCAGCACCTCACCCACCCGCTCCACCTGCTCGCCCAGCTCCCGTTCCTGCCGTGCCGTCAGCCGGGCGAGCGGCTCGACCGTGACGGTCGTACGACGGCCCCGGCGGCGCTGGTGCCACACCCCCGCCACCACACCGTCGACGAGCAGCACCGGGTGGTTGCCCGCCTGGCCGCCCCCGAGGGCGCGCTCGTACGCCGCCCCGGGGAACAGCCGCTCCCGGGGCTGCCCGGCGATGACGTATGCGTCGAAGTAGGGGAGCAGCCGCACACCCCGGGCCGGGCCCTCCGGGAAGTCGGTGTCGCCCGCCGCCACCCACGCCGGCGTCCCTTCGAAGAGGACTTCCTCGATGCGGCCCGCCGAGGCCAGTTCGCCGAAGAGCGCCGTGGCCCAGCCGGGCGGCGCGGCCAGCCAGCGCGCGAAGTGCTGCGGCGTCGCCGGGCCGTACGCGTGCAGATAGCGGTGGACGAAGGCAGCCGGCGCGTCCCCCGGGGCCGCCTCCGGGCCCCCGGGCACCGGACGCGTGTACGTCGCCTTGCGCCCCCGGTTCGGGCCGAAGCACAGCGTGCCCGCCCAGCCGGCCCGGTGCATCACCTGGCGCCAGCGTGGCCACAGGTCCTGGAACGCGGGCATCACACGGTCGCCGGCCCAGGGGCCCGTGCGGGCGACGACCTCCTCGGACAGTTCGTCGAGGGTCAGGAATCTGCCGTCGAGCGCGTCGCCGATCGCCGCGACGACCTGGCCGGCCTGCTCCTCGGTGAGCCGTACGCCGGGCGGGAACGGACTCGGCCCCGTCGGCACCGCCGTCAAGGCCGCCGAGAAGAGGGGGAGTTCCCGGGCCGCCAGGAGATGGACGGTGCCGCGTGGGCCGTACGTCTTGATCAGGGACCGGTCGTCCCAGAGGGCGGCCCGTACGTCCGCCCGTGTCACGCCGTCCGCCCGCATCCCCACCGACACCTCGGCCGCGGAGAGCACCTGCGCGTGCGCGCCCAGCATCGCGCCGACCACCTCGGCGACCGGTGTGCCGGTCCCGGCCGGCCCGGCCAGGAACTGCCGCTCCGCCCGGCGCGCGCTCGCCGCGTCCCACGTGATCTTCACGGTCGTCGTCATGGTGCGACGCTAGACATGAAAGAGGACAGATCCCGTCCTATGGGCCGAGTTGCGCCCCGCTCGGCCCATGCCGCTCGCACGTCACTGCTTTCACTCACTGCACTTGCGCATCTCCCGACGAGGGTTTTCACATCGTTATCGCTCACAGCTCGCCTCCGCGTCGCCGCTCACGTAGGTTCGGACCAGGGTAATTCGCGTGAGCAAAGCTGCGCGGGCGGTACCGCGCAGTGGAGGGGGCTGCGCGGTGCCAGGGCCTCCCGGCCGAGTCGGTCCACGGGAATGTCGGGTCGGCAAAGGGGTGAATCGGAGCCGACTCGGGGGCGGTGAAGGCCGGGTGACGGTCAAGGGGGCACGGGCGGCCGGTTCACCCGTCGGGGGGATGTCGTGACACGTCACCCGACTGGGCCTCAAGGTGCGTCAAATCCTCCGGATTCCGCCGCGGAGCGCCCGATTCCCCAGCATTTACGCGGTGTTTCGGCCAGAAGCGAGCCCTGAACGAGGGCTTCCGTGAGCATCGCCGCGTCGCCGGATGGCTCCGGAGAGTAGTTGTGGCACGCCGATGCACGCAGCATCACTTACGAAGGGTTATGGTGGAAACCCCCCCTCGGGCCGGTCCGTCTCCCCCCACGGACCGGCCCGTTTTTTCTTGGTCCGCCGGGCGGCTCGAACCACCGGCCGGAACCGATCGTTCCGCCCCCATTGGCGGCTCAGGGCCGCGGCGGGGGTAGGCTTCGCCCCCGGGGACCGCCATACGGGCAGGGACCGCCCGCGGCCAAGACCGGGCCGCACGCCGCGGCCTGTCCGATCCGTACGGAGGGGCTGACAATCACGTGAACCTGCGCGACAAGCTGCGCGGCCTGCTGGTCAGGCTGTACGCACGCCGGGTGGAAGGTCACCTGGACCACGCTCAGGTGCCCAAGCACATCGGCGTCATCATGGACGGCAACCGGCGCTGGGCGAAGGCCGCCGGTTCCAGCACCGTCGACGGTCACCGGGCCGGGGCCGGGAAGATCGAGGAGTTCCTCGGCTGGTGCACCGAGACCGACGTCGAGGTCGTCACCCTCTGGCTGTTGTCCACGGACAACTTCGACCGGCCGCAGGAAGAGCTCGTCCCCCTGCTCGGCATCATCGAGGACGTTGTCCGCACCCTGGCCGCCGACGGCCGCTGGCGCGTGCACCACGTCGGCACGCCCGACCTGCTGCCCTCCGCGATGCAGACGGTCCTCAAGGAGGCCGAGGAGACCACGGCCCACGTCGACGGGATAGTGGTCAACGTCGCCATCGGCTACGGCGGACGGCAGGAGATCGCCGACGCCGTGCGGTCGATGCTGCTCGACGCCCAGGAGAAGGGCACCTCGATGGAGGCGCTCGCCGAGGCCGTCGACACCGACATGATCGGGCGTCACCTCTACACGAGCCACCAGCCCGACCCCGACCTGGTGATCCGCACCAGTGGTGAGCAGCGGCTGTCCGGATTCATGCTCTGGCAGACCGCGCACTCCGAGTACTACTTCTGTGACGTGTTCTGGCCGGCGTTCCGCAAGGTCGACTTCCTGCGCGCCATGCGCGACTACGCGGCCCGCCACCGGCGCTACGGCGGCTGAGAACCTCCGCAACCGGCGCCAACGGCGGCGACCCACCCGCCACCGGCGCCGATGACGGCCGACCCGCCCGGCCACCGGCGCCGATGACGCCGACCCGCCGGCCCGGCCACCTGCGCCGATGACGGCCGCCCCGCCCGGCCACCTGCGCCGATGACGGCCGACTCACCGGCCACCGGCGCTAAAGCGGCCGACCGCCCGCCACCCGGCGCCACAAGGGTGAAATCCGCCGCCACCGGACACCGCGGACACAGGACGTCCCACGTCGCAACACCTCCCGGTACCCGCTTGAAGACGGGCGTAACACGGAGTTCACCGGCTCGCCGTCATATGCCGTGGCATGGCGACGGTCGTTCGAGGGCATAACCCAGACAGGTCGACGCCCGAACCACGGGTGTCGGATCTCAGCGGACGGCACGGGGCCGTCCGCCCGGGAGGCCCTTTGCACCAGCCCGATCGTGCGGTCACAGCACGGACGAAGAGGCGGAGGGCCGGTTCTCGGCCCGCGCAGGGCGGCCGACGACCGGTCCAGCTCCATACCGTCGCTCCCCGACCTCATCCGAGGGGGTACGTCCTTCCGTGGTGACCAGCACAAAGCGCCACAAGCCCGACCGGCGCACCTATGTTCTCGACACCAGCGTCCTGCTGGCCGACCCGAACGCCCTGAACCGCTTCGACGAGCACGAGGTCGTGCTCCCCATCGTCGTGGTCACGGAACTGGAGGCCAAGAGGCACCATCCCGAACTCGGCTACTTCGCCCGGCAGGCCCTGCGCCTGCTCGACGAGTTCCGCGTCCGGCACGGTCGCCTCGACGCCCCCATCCCGATCGGGGATCTGGGCGGGACCGTCCGTGTCGAGCTCAACCACTCGGACCCCAGCGTGCTGCCCAGCGGCTACCGCCTGGGGGACAACGACTCCCGCATCCTCGCGGTCGCTCGCAATCTGCAGGCCGAGGGGTTCGACGTCACCGTCGTGTCGAAGGACCTCCCGCTCAGGATCAAGGCGTCCTCCGTCGGACTCCTCGCCGAGGAGTACCGCGCGGAACTCGCCATCACGGACTCCTCCGGCTGGACCGGAATGTCCGAACTGACCCTGCCCGGCGAGCAGGTGGACATCCTCTTCGAGGAAGGGCACGTCTACGTCCCCGAGGCCGCCGGCCTGCCGGTGCACACGGGCCTGATGATCCAGTCGGAGCGCGGCAAGGCACTCGGCCGGGTCTCCCCCGACGGCAACATCCGTGTCGTGCGCGGGGATCGCGAGGTGTTCGGCATCAAGGGCCGCAGTGCCGAGCAGCGCATCGCGCTCGACCTGCTGCTCGACCCGGACGTCGGGATCGTGTCGATGGGAGGCCGGGCCGGCACCGGCAAATCGGCGCTGGCGCTGTGCGCGGGCCTGGAGGCCGTGCTGGAGCGCCGTCAGCACCAGAAGGTGATGGTCTTCCGTCCGCTGTACGCGGTGGGCGGTCAGGAGCTGGGCTATCTGCCGGGCTCCGAGGCCGAGAAGATGAGCCCCTGGGCGCAGGCGGTGTTCGACACGCTGTCGGCGGTCACCAGCCGTGAGGTCATCGAGGAGGTCTCCGCGCGCGGGATGCTGGAGGTCCTGCCGCTCACCCACATCCGAGGCCGTTCGCTGCACGACGCGTTCGTGATCGTGGACGAGGCCCAGTCGCTGGAAAGGAACGTACTTCTCACCGTTCTGTCCCGGATCGGGGCCAATTCACGGGTGGTTCTCACTCATGACGTGGCCCAGCGGGACAACCTCAGGGTCGGCCGGTACGACGGTGTCGTCGCCGTCGTCGAGAAGCTGAAGGGGCATCCGCTCTTCGCGCACGTGACCCTGACGCGATCCGAGAGGTCCCAGATCGCCGCCCTTGTGACCGAAATGCTCGAAGACGGGCAGATCTGACCGACTGCACCAAGTCGTGGCGGTTATCCGATAGTTGGCGCCGTCCGGAAAAGGCCAAGAGCCTAGCCGGGCGGCGCCTTCGCATGTAGACGTTTCTGTGAATCTCCCGCGCCAAACGGGATGTGAGCTTTCACACGCAACTCAGAATTGCCTTGCCCCGTCCGGTTACGGCAGAGTCTCACTCCTGTCAGGCCCCGCATACGACACACCTGTACCCCCAGCGGTACGGCACCACAAAAGCATCAGCATCAACTGCATAGCGATGTCGTATGCCGCCCGTGCTACACACGGCGCTCCCTCCGGGGGAGTTGCCCACCGGGCCCGCGCCTCCCGTGACCCCGCAGTTGGGGAGGCCAGTGCCAGGGGCACGATTGCGTCCGCGAGGGTCACCGAAGCGGGCGATGCTGGAAGGAAAACCGTGTGAGCCGGATCTCGGTCCGGGGATTCGCAGTGGCTTCGGCCACGGCGGTCACCGCTGTCGGAAGCGTCGTCGGCGTTGCCTCGGGCAGCACCGCGCAGAACAACGACGCGGAAGCGACGGCAACCGGCGCCACGCTGCTCGCGGACATCCCCGCGGGCCAGCAGGCCCAGGTACAGACCGCGTCGCTGACGCAGCAGGCCGACGCACAGGCCATCCAGGCGGACGCGAGCGCGAAGAAGGACGCCGAGGAGGCCGCCCGCAAGGCCGCCGCCGAGACGGCCATCGCCAAGAAGGAAGCCGCGGAGAAGGCTGCCGAGGCAGCGGCCAAGGAGCGCGCGGAGACCAAGGCCGCCGCCAGCCGCTCCAAGGACATCTCCGACTTCCCCGTCGCGAGCTCCTACAGCATCGCCCAGATCCAGGCGATGGCACGACAGCTGGTGCCGTCTGGTCAGTTCCAGTGCTTCAGCAACATCGTGGACCACGAGTCCGACTGGAACTACAAGGCGGTCAACCCCTCCTCCGGGGCCTACGGCATGTTCCAGGCGCTGCCCGGTTCCAAGATGTCGTCCGTCGGCGCCGACTGGCAGACCAACCCGGCCACCCAGATCAAGTGGGGCCTCAACTACATGAACGACCGCTACGGCAGCCCCTGTGAGGCCTGGTCGTTCTGGCAGGCCAACAACTGGTACTGAGCCGACCGGCCCACGGCCGATCCCGCCCTTCGCACGAGCCCCGCACCGCAGTCCGGTGCGGGGCTCGCGCCATGTACGGTCGGACGGACGACTCCCCGGGGGAGTGGTGCGCCAAGACGGGGGAAGAGGACGGATCATGTCGCGAGTGCCAGGGTGGCTCGGCCGGCTCGGTGCCGGGCTGACCGAGATGAGCGAGCGGTACAACGAACGCCGCGCCGAGGCCGAACGGGAGCGGGACGACGCCGACTCCCAGACGCTCGCCGACGAACACGTGCCGCCGCCCCCGGACTACGCGCCCGCCGTCGCCGCCCGTCCCGATCCCGCGCTGGCCGTGCCGTGGGGCGTGCGGGTCGCGGCCGAGGCGGGCTGGCGGCTGCTCGTCCTCGCGGGCACCCTGTGGGTGCTCATGCGCGTCATCAGCGCCGTCCAGCTCGTGGTGCTCTCGTTCGTCATCGCGCTGCTCATCACGGCCATACTGCAGCCGACGGTGGCGCGGTTGCGGCGCCACGGCGTGCCGCGCGGACCGGCGACCGCCCTGACGGCCATCCTCGGCTTCGTCGTCATCGGCCTCATCGGCTGGTTCGTGACCTGGCAGGTCATGGAGAACATCGACGACCTCTCGAGCCAGATCCAGAACGGCATCGACGAGTTGCGGAACTGGCTGCTGAACAGCCCCTTCCACGTCACCGACAAGCAGATCAACGAGATCGCGGCCAATCTGCGTGAGGCCGTCGGAGCGAACACCGACCAGATCACCTCGGCGGGTCTGGAGGGCGTGACCGTCGTCGTCGAGGCGCTCACCGGGATCCTGCTGGCGGTCTTCTCCACCCTGTTCCTGCTCTACGACGGCAAGCGGATCTGGGAATGGACGCTGAAGCTGGTCCCGGCGGCGGCGCGGCCGGGAGTGGCCGGGGCCGGTCCGGCGGCGTGGCGGACGCTGACGGCGTACGTGCGGGGCACGGTGATCGTCGCGCTGATCGACGCGATCTTCATCGGTCTCGGCATCTACTTCCTCGATGTGCCGATGGCCGTGCCGCTGGCCGTGTTCATCTTCCTCTTCGCGTTCATCCCGCTGGTGGGCGCGGTGGTGTCCGGGGCGCTGGCGGTGGTCGTCGCGCTGGTCACCCAAGGGGTGTTCACGGCCGTCATGACGCTGGTGGTGGTGCTGGCGGTGCAGCAGATCGAGGGGCACATCCTTCAGCCGTTCATCCTGGGGCGCGCCGTCCGGGTGCACCCGCTGGCGGTGGTGCTGTCGGTCGCGGCGGGCGGGATGGTGGCCGGCATCGGGGGCGCGGTGGTCGCCGTGCCGCTGGTGGCGGTGACGAACACGGTCGCCGGGTATCTGCGGTCGTACTCGCAGAAGTCGGCACTACGGCATTCGGTGCGGCCGCGCGGGGCCACGGCGCTGAGTGCGGAGCCCGGCCCGGAGACGCCGCCCCAGTAGCCGGGCAGCCGAACGGCAGCAGGGCCCCGTCCACCGGTCAGGTGGGCGGGGCCCTGTGATGCGAGGCGTGCGGCCGGGGTTACTCGGCCAGGACCGCCTCGGCGTCCAGCGTGACGCCGACCGCCTGGATCACGGAGGCGATCTTGAAGGCCTCCTGGACGACCTCGCGGTCGAGGCCCGCCTTGCGCAGGACCTGCTCGTGGGAGTCCAGGCACATGCCGCAGCCGTTGATGGCCGAGACGGCGAAGGACCACAGCTCGAAGTCGACCTTGTCGACGCCCGGGTTGCCGATGACGTTCATCCGCAGACCCGCGCGCAGGGTGCCGTACTCGTGGTCCGACAGCAGGTGACGGGTGCGGTAGAAGACGTTGTTCATCGCCATCACCGCGGCGGCGGCCTTGGCGGCCGTGTAGGCCTCCGGCGACAGGTTCGCCTTCGCCTCCGGCTCCAGCTCGCGCAGCACGATCGGGGAGCGCGAGGCGATGGCCGTCGACAGCACCGTGCCCCACAGCTGCTGGGCCGGCAGGTCGGAGTTGCCGATGACCGAGCCCAGGTTGAGCTTCAGGTCCTTGGCGTAGTCCGGTATGGCGGACTTCAGGGCGTCCAGCGACATGTCAGATCACTCCCCGGAGAGCAGCGCGACGGGGTCGAGGGTCTCGTCGCCCTTCGACCAGTTGCAGGGGCAGAGCTCGTCCGTCTGGAGCGCGTCCAGGACCCGGAGGACCTCCTTCGGGTTACGGCCGACGGAGCCCGCGGTCACCATGGAGAACTGGATCTCGTTGTTCTGGTCCACGATGAACACGGCGCGCTTGGCGAAGCCGTCCTCGCCCTCGATGCCGAGGTCGCGCATCAGCTCGTGCTTGGAGTCGGCCATCATCGGGAACGGCAGGTCGCGCAGGTCGTCGTGGTCCTTGCGCCAGGCGTGGTGGACGAACTCGGAGTCACCCGAGAAGCCGAGGACCTGCGCGTCGCGGTCCGCGAACTCCTCGTTCAGCTTGCCGAAGGCGGCGATCTCGGTCGGGCACACGAAGGTGAAGTCCTTGGGCCACGCGAAGATGACCTTCCACTGACCCTCGTAGGTCTTGTGGTCGATCTGCTGGAACTCCTTGCCCTTCTCCAGCGAGACGCAGGCGGTCAGGTCGAACTCGGGGAACTTGTCACCGACGGTGAGCACACACACTCCTTGCAGCGAAGAAACTCCCGGATCGCGGGGGTTTCCCATGGGTTGGACTGTGTTGATGTTGGCACAGGCTCGATTGATTACGGAAATAGCTACACTCGGTCGGGTTGATCGGAGGTAGTTATCAGTGACTGTCGGTAATAAACGCAGGCAGCCCAGCCTCGCCCAGCTCCGGGCGTTCGCCGCGGTGGCCGAACACCTTCATTTCCGTGACGCGGCAGCGGCGATCGGCATGAGCCAGCCCGCCCTCTCGGGCGCGGTGTCGGCCCTGGAGGAGACACTCGGAGTGACGCTCCTCGAGCGTACGACGCGCAAGGTGCTGCTCTCACCCGAGGGGGAGCGGATCGCCGTACGGGCCAAGGCGGTTCTGGGGGAGGTGGAGGCGCTCATGGAGGAGGCCGAGGCGGTCCGGGCGCCCTTCACCGGGGCGCTGCGGCTCGGCGTGATCCCGACGGTCGCGCCCTATCTGCTGCCGACGGTCCTGCGGCTCGTCCACGAGCGGTATCCGCACCTCGACCTCCAGGTGCACGAGGAGCAGACCGCCAGCCTGCTCGACGGTCTGGCCGGCGGGCGGCTCGATCTGCTGCTGCTCGCCGTGCCCCTGGGCGTCCCGGGTGTCAGCGAACTGCCGCTGTTCGACGAGGACTTCGTGCTCGTCACGCCCCTGGACCACGGGCTCGGCGGGCGGGAGGGCATTCCGCGCCAGGCGCTGCGCGAGCTGAACCTGCTGCTGCTGGACGAGGGCCACTGCCTGCGTGACCAGGCCCTCGACATCTGCCGGGAGGCCGGCCGCGACGACGTGCCGGTCACCACGACCGCCGCGGGCCTGTCCACGCTGGTGCAGCTCGTCGCGGGCGGGCTCGGCGTCACACTGCTGCCGCGCACCGCCCTGAAGGTGGAGACCTCCCGCAGCAACCAGCTTCTCACCGGGTACTTCGCCGACCCGGCCCCCACCCGCCGGATCGCACTGGCGATGCGGGTGGGGGCCGCGCGCGGCGCGGAGTACGAGGAACTGGCGGCCGCCCTGCGGCAGGCGCTGCGCCCGCTGCCCGTACGGGTCCTGGAGCAGGACACCTGACGACCCGTACGGGCGGCGCGTACCGCTGCTACTCGGTGCGCAGCCCGTCGGGCCGCATCAGCCTCAGCAGCGGAGGCAGACTCAGCAGCGTCACCACGAGGACGACACCGGCGCCGATGCCGGTCATCGACAGCACGCTCGGCCAGTCCACCCGGACCGAGGTGCTGGTCATCCGCAGCAGGACCGCGCCCAGGGCGATGCCCACCGTCGCGGCGAGCAGCAGGCCAAGACCGATCGGGATCGCCGTCTGCCACAGCACCGACAGGCCGAGGGTGCGGCGCCTGGTGCCGAAGGCGACCAGGGACGACAGCAGCTTGCGGCGTTCGCGCAGCTGTTCCAGCTGCGAGACGAGCAGGCTCGCCCCGATCAGCGCCAGCACGCAGGCGGAGCCGACGGACAGGCCCGTGCGGATGGTGGCGTAGCGGTCGTTGCTCTCGATGCTGTGCCAGGTCATGGGCTGGGCGGCGGGGTCGAGCCGCGCGGCCGTGTTGCGCACGTGGTCGTAGGCGTCCGGTACCGAGAGGTCCAGGCTCAGGAAGAGCTGCGCGGACGTGAACGCCGCCAGCTTCTCGGGCAGCGCGCCGGGCGTGACCAGTATGCCGCCGCGCTTGTACCCGGTGGGGTCCTCGCGCGACCGGGCCTGGCGGATGTCCCGCGGCACGGTCCAGGAGACCGGGGCGTCGCCCGCGTGGGCGTCGTCTTCCTCCGGTTCGGCCCACAGGGTCGTGCCGGGCTCGGCCAGGTGGTCGCTGTTGCTATCGTACTCCGAACCCTTGGCGGCGAAGACGTCCCCGTCACGGCAGGAGGGGAGCGTGGCCACCTCGCGCAGCGACGCGCAGTCGGCCACGGTGATCTGGGTGTAGGAGTCCTCGCTGCGCCGGTCGACCAGATAGGCGTCGGACAGGGCGGTGACCTTGCGCACGCCCTCGGTGTCGCGGTACTTCCCGATGATGGCCGAGGCGTCGGCGCCGTCCGGCACGTCCACGCTCATCTGGGCCCGGCTCACGTCGTACTCCGAGGCCCTGGTGTAGTTGCCCTCCACCCCGGCGAACAGCATCTGCAGGGCGATCGCACCGGCCACCGCGACCGCGATGCCGTTGACCATCCGGGCCGCAGACCCACTGCTCAACTGAAGCCGCCGGACGGCCAGCTGCCAGGCGACCCCGCCCGAGCCGAGCCGGGCCACGACGGTCTCCACCACCCAGGGGAGCAGTGCCGTGACGCCGACCAGCAGGAGCATCACGCCGCCGACGACGAGGTACTGGTTGAAGTTCCCGCCGTCGTCGCCCTGCCCGATCATCGGGTAGAGCAGCGCGATGCCGCCCAGCGGCAGCAGCAGCCGCCACCACAGCCGGCGCCGTGAGGGCTTGGCCGTGCGCACCACGCCGAGGGGCTCGATGACCACCCCGCGCAGGGCGAGGATCGTCACCAGGACCGCCGCCGCCGGCACCGTCAGCGCGACCAGGACGGCCAGCACGGGAGAGGGGTTCAGATAGCTCGGGAACACGCTGACGTGGAACACCTCGGCGGAGGCCGCCAGTTCGCGTCCGAGCAGGAAGAACCCGGTGCCGAGGACGAGGCCCAGCACCGAACCGGCGAGCGCCTCGCCGGCGGCGATCCGCCGGGTCATCCGGCTGTCGGAGCCGACCAGTCGCAGTGCCGCCAGCCGGCGGTCACGCCGCTCGCCGCCGAACCGCACGGCCGCGGCGATGAACACGGCGACCGGCATCAGCAGCACCACGAAGACGACCAGGACCAGCAGGAGCAGCACCGGGTCCCAGCGGTCGGACGACCCCAGGTCGTCGTTGCCGAAGCTGTCGATCCGGGCGCCGCTCGCGGGGCCCTCCAGCAGCTTGGCCAGCCCCTTGCCGCCGGCGAAGTAGGCGAGTTCCTGCGAGCCGACCAGCCCCTGCTCGCCGATGGTGCCGGCGATGCGGTAGTCCAGTCGCTCCCGCAGCAGCTTGCCGTCGTCGGAGGCGAGCAGCTCCTTCAGCGCGGGGGAGACGACCATCTCGCCCGCCGCCGGGAACTCCGCGACCCCTGGTGGCAGCGGAGCCCGCGGGCCCTCCGGCTCCAGCAGCCTGCCGCGCACGTCCAGGTTCCGGAACGTGGTGTCCGCGTCCACGACCATCAGCGTGTCGTCGGCCTTCGGGATCTTCTGCTGGCCGAACGTGTGGTCGCTGCGCGCCTCCTCGCGCCGGTCCCGTTCCGCCAGCGCGTTGGGGATGGCGGTGGTGAGCAGCAGCAGCGCCACCCCGAGCCCGACGCCGACGGCCGTGAGCAGCGACCGTGTCCACCCCTCGCGCCCGCCGGCGAGGGCGAACCGGGCGCCCATGGCGAGGTCCCGGCTCCACTGCCCGATGCTCATACGACGCGCTCCATGTCGCGGGACTTGCCGTCCCGTACGACGATCTCGCGGTCGGAGTACGCGGCCACCCGCGCCTCGTGCGTGACGAGCACCACGGCCGCGTTGGCGGACCGGGCGGCCTCCGTCAGCAGCTCCATCACCCGCTCGCCGTTGTACGAGTCGAGCGCGCCGGTCGGCTCGTCGGCGAAGACGACCCGCGGGTTGGTCACCAGCGACCGCGCGACGGCGACCCGCTGACCCTGACCGCCGGACACCTCGCCGGGCCGCTTCTTGCGGAGATCGTCGACCTCCAGCCGTTCCATCCACGCCAGCGCGGCCCGCTCGGCCTCCTTGCGGGACGACCCGTTCAGCCGCAGCGGCAGCGCGACGTTCTCCACACAGGTCAGTTCCGGTACGAGCTGCCCGAACTGGAACACGAACCCGAACTCCGAGCGACGCAGCGCACTGCGCTCGGCGTCGCTCATCGAGGTCACCTCGCGCCCGTTGTAGGTGATCGAGCCCGAGTCGGGCATGACGATCCCGGCGAGGCAGTGCAGCAGCGTCGACTTGCCCGACCCGGACGGGCCCATCACGGCGACGACCTCGCCCGGGTGGATGGAGAACCCGGCGCCGTCGAGCGCCGTCGTCGGCCCGTAGGCCTTGCGCAGGTCCTGGGCGGTGAGGAGCGAACCAGCGGGAATCGTCATCGGGTCACCGCCTCACGGAGCTTCTCCAGACGCGCCGCGGTCAGCTCCAGCCAGCGCAGGTCGGCCTCCAGGTGGAACAGCGCGTGGTCGCAGATGAGCTGGTCGGCCAGGTCGCCCTTGCGCTTGCGGTCGGTGAGGATCCGCATGCTGCGCAGGTGCTCCGAGCGCTGGGTGTCGAGGATGTCACCGGCGTCGCGGTGGGTGAGCAGCGCGAGGACGATCTTGGTGTAGAGGGTCGACTGGAGGTACGGCTCCGGCTTCTCGGGCGTGGCGAGCCAGCGCGCGACGTCGGTGATGCCGGCCTCGGTGATCGCGTACCGCTTGCGCTCGGGACCGCCGCCCGCCTCGATGCCGTCGACTTCGACGAGCCCGTTCTTCAGCAGCCGGGACATCGTCGAGTAGACCTGGCCGTAGTGGAGCGGCCGGTCATGACCGAACTTCTCGTCGAAGGCCCGCTTCAGGTCGTAACCGTGGCGCGGGCCGGACTCCAGGAGCCCCAGGAGAGTGTGACCGATGGACATGACCAGGACTGTACATGGCGTGTATACGCGACGTGTATACGCCGGGTGTGCAGTTCATGGCGGGCGGTACGGCTGTGCAGGTCGGGACCGGTTGTCACGGTTCCGCAACAGCCGTGGAGCCCGTGCGTTCAGGCCGGGGGCGGACCGGGGTCGGATCCTCCGGGAGGGCCGGGAGGCCGCCCGCGCCGGGGCAGTGGTCCCGTGTCCCGCGGCAGGCGACCCGCCTCCGCCAGCGCCTTGCGCAACAGGAACTCGATCTGCGCGTTGGCCGAGCGCAGTTCGTCCCCGGCCCACCGCGCGAGCGCCTCGTAGACCGCCGGGTCCAGCCGCAACAGCACCTGCTTGCGCTGCTGCTGCGGCCGGCGCTGCGGGCCCGGACCTTCGCCGGGGACCGTCACTGGTAGAGGGACCCGGTGTTGAGGACCGGCTGCGCGGCCCGGTCACCGCACAGCACCACCATCAGGTTGGAGACCATGGCCGCCTTCCGCTCGGAGTCCAGCTCCACGATGTCCCGCTCGGTGATCCGGGCGATCGCGGCCTCCACCATGCCCACCGCGCCGTCCACGATCTGCCGACGCGCCGCGACCACCGCTCCGGCCTGCTGCCGCTGGAGCATCGCCGAGGCGATCTCGGGGGCGTAGGCGAGGTGGGTGAAGCGGGACTCGATGATCTGCACCCCGGCCGCCTCCACGCGCGCGTGCAGTTCGACGGCGAGCTTCTCGGTGATCTCCTCGGCGTTGCCGCGCAGCGAGAGGCCGTCCTCGTCGTGGGCGTCATAGGGGTACTCGATGGCGATGTGCCGCACGGCCGCCTCGGTCTGCGTGGAGACGAACTCGATGTAGTCGTCGACCTCGAAGGTGGCCTGGGCGGTGTCCTCGACGCGCCACACCACGACCGCGGCGAGCTCGATCGGGTTGCCGTAGGCGTCGTTGACCTTGAGGACGGCGGTCTCGTGGTTGCGCACGCGGGTCGAGATCTTCGTGCGGGAGGTGAAGGGGTTCACCCAGCGCAGGCCGTCCTGCCGGATCGTGCCGCGGTAGCGGCCGAAGAGCTGGACGACGCGGGCCTCGCCCGGCGCCACCATGTTCAGCCCGCACATGGCGAGGAACGCGGCGAGGGCGACCAGGATGCCGCCGATGATCAGCCCGGCCTTCGCGCCGGACGCGTCCACCGAGGTGGCGGCCGCGATCAGCCCGGCGCCGGCCAGCAGCCCGAGCAGTCCGAGCAGCAGGGCGAGCCCGCCGCCGATGCTGTGCGCGGTGAACTCCCGCACGCGTGGCGCCGGCATCTCGGGCACGTCGGCGGTGACCTGCGTGTCGTGTGTGGACATGGGTGGTCCCCCGTTCTTCTGTCGAAGCCACTCCTGCATAGCTTCTGCTTATCTAAGTGATATCACTTTTCCGCGTTCTGGCAACCCTGCGGGTGTCTCGTACGTCGGTTCCGTTGGGATGGGTGCTGATTGTCACGTCCGCAAAGGACCGGATCGGCAGCCCTATCTCTTATCTCCCGGTGTTAGCTTTCTGAGCTGACCTGAGCGGCGAACCTGTGTGACATGTGAGCACACATGAACGAAGCGGAGCAGATCGGACTCATGGGACGAGCGGAAGAGAGACGCGCCCGACAGCGCGGTGGGCGCCGGGCGGCACCCAGGAACCACCGTTCGTCGGCCGCGGCCGGGAAGAGCGGCATACGCAGGCTCTTCACCTGGAAGAAGATCCTCGGCACCTTCCTCGGCCTGTGCCTGCTGGGCATGGGCGCCTTCATCGTGCTGTACATGGTGATCGACATCCCCGAGGGGAACGCCGACGCCAAGCGGCAGAGCAACATCTACAAGTACAGCGACGGCTCGATCATGGCCCGCGACGGCAAGGTCAACCGCGAGAACGTCGATCTGTCCCGCGTCCCGAAGGAGGTGCGGATGACGTTCGTCGCGGCCGAGAACAAGACCTTCTTCAAGGACGCCGGCGTCGACTTCAAGGGCACCGCCCGGGGTCTGTTCAACACGGTCTCCGGCCGGGGCGCGCAGGGCGGTTCGACGATCACCCAGCAGTACGTCAAGAACTACTACCTGACGCAGGAACAGACCGTCTCCCGCAAGCTCAAGGAACTGGTCATCTCGCTGAAGCTGGACCGGGAGAAGTCCAAGGACTACATCCTCGCCGGCTACATCAACACCAGCTACTACGGCCGCAACGCCTACGGCATCCAGGCCGCCGCCCAGGCCTACTACGGCAAGGACGCCGAGAAGCTCACCGTCGCGCAGGGCGCCTACCTCGCCGCGCTGCTCCAGGCCCCCAGCCAGTACGACTGGGCCGCCGCCTCGGAGAGCGGTAAGAAGCTGGTGAAGGCGCGCTGGAACTACGTCCTGGACAACATGGTCGAAGAGGGCTGGCTGAGCGCGTCCGAGCGGGCCGGGATGAAGTTCCCGGTGCCCGAGGAGCCCAAGCCCGCCCCCGGCATGGAGGGCCAGAAGGGCTACCTGGTCAACGCGGCCAACTCGGCGCTGGAGAAGCAGCTCGTCGCCGACGGCACCGCCGACAGCACCAAGGAAGCCGAGGCACTGGTCAACGCCGGCGGCTGGACCCTGACGCTCAACATCGACAAGAAGAAGCAGGCGGCGCTGGAGAAGTCCGTCCAGCGGCAGCTGAACAGCAAGCTCGACCCCGACAAGCGCAAGGTCGACGGAGACGTCCAGGCCGGCGCCGCGTCCGTGAACCCCAAGACCGGCGCGGTGGTCGCGATGTACGGCGGCGAGGACTACTTCAAGCACTACATGAACAACGCGACCCGCGCCGACTACCAGCCCGCCTCCACCTTCAAGCCGGTCATCCTGGCCGCGGCCCTGGAGGCCCAGGCGAAGACGCAGAGCGGCAAGCCGATCACCGCGAACACGGTCTACGACGGCACCAGCAAGCGCCAGGTCGTGGAGGACGGCACCAAGGTCGGCTTCGCCCCCGAGAACGAGGACGACCGCGACTACGGCCCGATCTCCGTCCAGACGGCGATGAACAAGTCCGTCAACTCCGTCTTCGCGCAGATGGGCGTCGACGTCGGCATGTCCGAGGTGGTCAAGGTCGCCGGCAAGCTCGGCATGGACACCGAGAACATGGAGGCCGTGCCCGCGCAGACCCTGGGCAGCATGGGCGCGAGCCCCCTGCAGATGGCCGGTGTCTACGCGACCCTCGACAACCACGGCAAGAAGGTCACCCCGGCCCTTGTGAAGTCGGCGGACCACCTGAACCAGAACGTCACCATGCCCGACCCGGTCGGCGACCAGGTCATCAGCCGCGAGGCCGCCGACTCGGTCACCTCGGTGCTGACCGGCGTGGTCGACGACGGCACCGCCCAGACGTCCGTGGCCAACAACCCCCGCCGCGACGGCCAGCAGGTCGCGGGCAAGACGGGTACGTCCGACAACAACAAGTCGGCCTGGTTCACCGGCTACACGCCCGGCCTGGTCACCTCGGTCGGCCTGTTCGGCGAGGACGCCAAGACCCACGCCCAGGTCCCGATGTACAAGGCGGGCGGCGAGCCCCGTGTCAACGGCGGCGGGTTCCCGGCGCAGATCTGGGCGGCGTACACCTTCGGTGTGATGGGCGACGTCGACACGTTCGACCTGGAGACCCAGCAGGGCGCCGCCGTCCAGCCGACCTGGACGCCGACGCCCTCGCAGTCGCCGACCGAGGAGCCGTCGCAGGAGCCGACGACCGAGGAGCCGTCGTCGTCCCCGCCGCCGACGACGGAGAAGCCCTCGTCGTCCCCGCCGCCGTCCCCGTCGACGACACCGCCCACCCTCACCCCGCCGACGTCGCCGCAGACGACACCGCCGGGTGACGGAGGCGACCCGTTCGAGCCGATCAGGCCGGGCGACGACGAGTAGCCGAACCAGAGACGAGGAAGGGCGCCCGGTACACACCGGGCGCCCTTCGCTTCGTCGTCACGGCTTCGTCAGCCGCGGTTCAGCTCGAACCAGACCACCTTGCCCGTGCTGAGCCGGGTCGCGCCCCAGCGCCGGGCCATCCGGTTCACCAGGTACAGCCCGCGCCCGCCCTCGTCGGTGGCGCGTGCCTGGCGCAGCCGCGGCAGCTGCGGCACGTCGTCGCCGACCTCGCACCGCAGCACGTCCGTGCGCAGCAGACGCAGCGTCACCGGCCGCGAGGCGTACCGCACGGCGTTGGTGACGACCTCGCTGACCAGCAGCTCGACGGAGTCGCTGAGCTCCTCCAGGCCCCAGCGCTGCAACGCACGCCGGGCCAGCCGGCGGGCACGGCCAGGGGCTGCGTCCTCCGGCTCCAGGAACCAGTACGCCACGTCGCTGGGGGCGATCCCGTCGAAGCGGGCGGCGAGCAGCGCGATGTCGTCGTCCCGGTCACCCGGGCCGAGCATGTCGAGCACCTCGTCGCACAGCGCTTCCAGGGGCGGCGGATGGTCCGGCCCGGTGAGCTGCGCGACCGCGGCGAGCTTCTCCCGCAGCTGCTCGATGCCGGTCCACACATCGCGCAGCCGCGACTCGACCAGGCCGTCGGTGTAGAGCAGCAGGGTCGCACCGGCGGGCGCGTCCAGCTCCACGGCCTCGAAGTCCACGCCGCCGACCCCGATCGGGGCACCGGCGGGCACGCGCAGCACCTCGGCACGACCGCCCAGGTGGAGCAGGACGGGCGGCGGATGACCGGCGTTGGCGATGGTGATGCGGTGCGATACCGGGTCATACACGGCGTAGAGGCAGGTCGCCATGCGGTCCACGCCGAGGCGCTGGGCCTGTTCGTCCAGGTGGTGCAGGACCTCCTGCGGCGGCAGGTCGAGGCCGGCGAGGGTCTGGGCCGTGGTGCGCAGCTGGCCCATGATGGCGGCCGACGTCATGGAGTGGCCCATCACGTCACCGACGACCAGGGCGACCCGGCTGCCCGGCAGCGGGATCGCGTCGTACCAGTCGCCGCCCACCCGGGCCGTCTCCGCGGCCGGCAGATAGCGGGAGGCCAGCCGCACGCCCGTGGGGCGGGGCAGCGTCTCCGGCAGCATGGTGCGCTGCAGCTCGTCCGCGATGTAGGCCTCGCGGCCGTACAGCACGGCCTTGTCGATGCCGAGGGCGCTGTGCGTGGCGAGCTGCGCGGCCACCAGGAGGTCGTCGGCCTCGAACGCGATGCGTTCGGGGCGGCGCAGGAACAGGGCGGCACCGATGACCCGGCGCCGGCCGCGCAGCGGGGCGAGGATCGCGCGCTGCCCGTCCGGCACGGCGAACTCGCCGCCGTCACCCAGCAGTTCCGGCAGTGCGGCGCGGGCCGCGGGGGCGTCGGTGAACACCGGGCGCACCCCGCGCAGCACCTCGGCGAGCGCGCTGCCGGGCCGCACCTCGCACAGCTCCGCCCCGACCGTGTCCAGCTCGTTCGGTTCGGGCTGCGCGGCCGGCTGGAAGCCGTTCTCGGTGTCGCGCTCCGCCGGTATCCGGTCGGTGCGGCGCAGCCGCAGCACCAGCGGGCCGGTGGGCCGCTCGTCGCCGACGGGCAGCGGGTCGCGCAGATAGACCAGGATCGCGTCGGAGAAGGTGGGCACGGTGGCCCGGCACAGCCCCATCACGATCTCGTCGAGGTCGATGCCCCGGGCGATCCGCCTCGTCGCGGCCCCCACGAACCTCAGCCGGTCGCCGTCCCGCCGCATGGGCGTGGGCCGGCCGGGCGGCAGGCTCTGGCCGCTGCGGCGCTCCTGCCCGTCGGTGCTCACCCCCGGCCGGTCCTGTTCGTCGGCCGGCTGGACCGGAATGCTTTCGGGGGCGGGGCGCGGCCGAGGGGTCTCGCGCTCGGCGGTCTGCTCGGCGCCCGGCTGGGAGTGCTCGAAGGCGGGGTCGCTCACGGTGTCCTTGCCCTTGCCGAACGGCGTGGAGGTGCCCGGCTCCGACGTGCCCGGCGCGCCGTGTGCCGTCGTGACCGGAACGGTGACATGGCCGCCGGGGCGGCCCTGTACCGGTAAGGCGCCGGCGCCGGGCGCACGCGCCGGTGTCGGGGTATGCCCGAACGCCCCGCGGGGATCCACGGGGTCGCCGCCCGTCTGGGGGCGTTCGAACGAGGTCGGCTGCTCCGTCACGCGTGTCGAATCCATCCGTCCGGGGCTGCGCGCCGCGCACGCAGGTGGTCCCGCCGAAACTCCGATACCCGGATTACGTGCCCCAGGAACGGAATTCCCGCGTGGTCAGAGGTTGTTCCTGTGCCACCGGCGGACCGTCTGCGGCCCGCAGAGGCCGTCCGACGGCCCCTGGGGCCCGTGGCGCAGGCCCCGCCGGTGTTGCCCTCGTACCCCTCGCTCACGTCCTGCCGCCCCTCGGTGACGATCGGTCAAGCCCAGCGCGTGCTCAGGTAGTTGCCGCCGCGCGCCCTTGCGGAGGACGATCCTACGTTTCTTGCCCGGGGGCGCATCAAGGGTCTCATGAGGACACATGCGCGGGCGTACGATCCCAGTCCTCCGGCAGTGACGGTACAGCCCAGGAGGGATCCGGGCGCCAGTGCTGCCAGCCTTCCGAGAACGGCGGCCCCCAGGCGCGGATCACCTCCACCGCGTCCCGGCCCGCCGCCCGTACCCTTTCCGCCTGTTGGTCGTCCATCAGCCCGTCCCGCCGGGCCTGGGCGAACTCGTCCTCGTCCCGCCAGTGCCAACTGCGGTCGGGATGGACGGAGATGTCCAGGAAGTGGTCGACGGAGTCGACGCCGCCCGCCCAACGGGCCAGCGGCTCCTCCAGGTTCACGTACCAGTTCTTGAACTGCCAGCCCGGCTCCCAGAACAGCCACACCGACCAGGGCTCGCCGGGCCGGGCCAGCTTCAGCACACCCGTGCCGAACCACCGGTCGCGCTGCACGGTCCGAGGCCGCGTGTAGCGCGACTCCAGCGGCTCCAGATGCACGGGCGTGCCGTCGGCGAGCACGGGCTTCACACATTCGGTGCCGGGCGCCAGCCACACGGCGAGCAGGTCGGCCTCGTCCCGGACGACGGTCACGGGGCGCGCGATGTGCACATGCGTGCCGCCGTTCTCCCGGTACCGCCACAGGATCCGGCTCCCGGGTGCCCAGAAGCCTGCCGCACCACCCGTTTCCACGCGTCTCATCGCTCCACCGTCCGCCATGAACAGATATTAGGTGCCGTAGGCATACGACGCTGCGGCGCGTGTCACGGTTCACGCGCCGGGCACACGAACGCGTCCCCTCGTCACGGGTGTGTCATCCGCAGGACATCCAGGGCCTCGTCGAGCTGCTCCGCGGTCAGGTCGCCGCGTTCCACGTAGCCGCCGTCCAGCACGACCTGACGGATCGTCTTCCGCTCGGCCAGGGCCTTCTTGGCGACCTTCGCGGCCTCCTCGTAGCCGATGTACTTGTTGAGCGGCGTGACGACGGAGGGGGACGACTCGGCGTACTCCCGCGCCCGCTCGCGGTTCGCGGTGATGCCGTCGACGGTCCGGTCGGCGAGCAGCCGTGTCACGTTGGTGAGCAGCCGGACCGACTCCAGCACGTTTTTCGCGATGACCGGCAGCATCACGTTGAGCTCGAAGTTCCCGGCGGCGCCCGCCGTGGCGACGGTGGCGTCGTTGCCGACGACCTGGGCGGCGACCATCAGCACGGCCTCCGGGATGACCGGGTTCACCTTGCCCGGCATGATCGACGAGCCGGGCTGGAGGTCCGGCAGGGCGATCTCGGCCAGGCCCGTGCGCGGCCCGGAGGACATCCAGCGCAGGTCGTTGGCGATCTTCGTCAGCCCGACCGCGATGGTGCGCAGCTGCCCGCTGGTCTCGACGACGCCGTCCCGGGCGCCCTGCGCCTCGAAATGGTTCCGGGCCTCGGTGAGGGGCAGCCCGGTCGTGCGGGCGACCTCCTCGATCACGGCGGCGGCGAAGCCGGGCGGGGTGTTGATGCCGGTGCCGACGGCCGTGCCGCCGAGGGGCAGTTCGGCGAGCCGGGGGAGGGAGGCCTCGAGACGCTCGATGCCGTACCGCACCTGGGCCGCGTACCCGCCGAACTCCTGCCCCAGCGTCACGGGCGTGGCGTCCATGAGGTGCGTCCGCCCGGACTTCACGACGTCGGCGAACTCCTCGGCCTTGCGCTCCAGAGAGGCGGCGAGGTGCTCCAGCGCCGGGACCAGGTCGCGCGTCACGGCGGCCGTGGCGGCGATGTGGATCGAGGAGGGGAAAACGTCGTTGGACGACTGCGAGGCGTTGACGTGGTCGTTCGGGTGCACGCCGCTGCCCAGGCGCTCGCTCGCGAGGGTGGCGATGACCTCGTTGGTGTTCATGTTGGACGAGGTGCCGGACCCGGTCTGGAACACATCGACCGGGAAGTGCTCGTCCCACTTCCCCTCGGCGACCTCCCCGGCGGCCTCCTGGATCGCCCCGGCGATGTCCTTGTCCAGGACCCCCAGCTCGGCGTTGACCTTGGCCGCCGCCCCCTTGATGCGGGCCAGCGCCTCGATGTGCGCGCGCTCGATGCGCTGCCCGGAGACGGGGAAGTTCTCCACGGCCCGCTGGGTCTGCGCCCGCCACTTGGCGTGCGCGGGCACCCGCACCTCGCCCATGGAGTCGTGCTCGGTGCGGTACTCGGTCCTGTCCTGCTCGTCGGTCATCGACGATCACCTCCACGTGTCACAGCGTCAGCGCCGCGACCACTGTTCCCCGTGCAGGCGAATCATCACCGCCGTCGTCAGGCGAGTCCGGGACCGCGTACCGGAATGGAGGCGAGGGCGGGCAGCCGGCGGAGGCGGGTGCCGGCGTCACCAAGCCGTGAGGCGGCGGGAGCGGCATCTCTCTCCCGCCGCGCCCGAGGCACTACGCCAGGCCGGGGCCCCGCACCGGGATCGAGGTGAACGTCGGCGCCGGCGCCGGGTCCTGGAAGAAGTCGTTGCCCTTGTCGTCGACCACGATGAAGGCCGGGAAGTCCTCCACCTCGATCTTCCACACGGCCTCCATGCCGAGCTCCTCGTACTCGACGACCTCGACCTTCTTGATGCAGTCCTGGGCGAGGCGCGCGGCCGGGCCGCCGATGGAGCCGAGGTAGAAGCCGCCGTGGGCGTCGCACGCGGCCGTGACCTGCTTGCTGCGGTTGCCCTTGGCCAGCATCACCTTGGAGCCGCCCGCCGCCTGGAACTGCTCCACGTAGGAGTCCATCCGGCCGGCCGTGGTCGGGCCGAAGGAGCCCGACGCGTAGCCCTCGGGCGTCTTGGCCGGACCGGCGTAGTACACCGGGTGGTCCTTCAGGTACTGCGGCATCTCCTCGCCCGCGTCCAGCCGCTCCTTGATCTTGGCGTGCGCGATGTCGCGGGCCACGACCAGCGGGCCGGTGAGGGACAGGCGGGTCTTCACCGGGTACTTGGTGAGCTCGGCGAGGATGGTGTCCATCGGCTGGTTGAGGTCGATCTTCACCACGTCGGAGGACTCGTCGAGGTGCTCGTCGGTCGTCTCCGGCAGGAACCGCGCCGGATCCGTCTCCAGCTGCTCCAGGAAGACGCCCTCGGCGGTGACCTTCGCGACGGCCTGGCGGTCGGCGGAGCAGGACACGGCGATGGCGACCGGGCAGGACGCGCCGTGCCGCGGCAGGCGCACCACACGCACGTCGTGGCAGAAGTACTTGCCGCCGAACTGCGCGCCGATGCCGATCTTCTGTGTCAGCTCGAAGACCTTCTCCTCCAGCTCCTTGTCCCGGAAGCCGTGCCCGAGCTCGGAACCCTCGGCCGGGATCTCGTCCAGGTAGTGCGCGGAGGCGTACTTGGCGGTCTTCAGCGCGTACTCGGCGGACGTGCCGCCGACCACGATCGCCAGGTGGTACGGCGGGCAGGCCGCCGTACCCAGCGAACGGATCTTCTCCTCCAGGAACTTCATCATGGAGGACTCGTTCAGGACGGCCTTCGTCTCCTGGTACAGGAACGACTTGTTGGCCGAGCCGCCGCCCTTCGCCATGAAGAGGAACTTGTAGGCGCCGCCGTCGGTCGCGTACAGCTCGATCTGCGCGGGGAGGTTGGAGCCGGTGTTCTTCTCGTCCCACATGGTGAGCGGGGCCATCTGCGAGTAGCGCAGGTTCAGGTTCTTGTACGCGTCGTAGATGCCGCGGCTCAGGGCCTCCTCGTCACGGCCCCGCGTCAGCACGTTCTGCCCGCGCTTGCCCATCACGATCGCCGTGCCCGTGTCCTGGCACATCGGCAGCACGCCCGCCGCCGCGATGTTCGCGTTCTTCAGCAGGTCCAGCGCCACGAACTTGTCGTTGGACGACGCCTCGGGGTCGTCGATGATGCGGCGCAGCTGCGCGAGGTGGGCCGGGCGCAGGTAGTGCTGGATGTCGTGGATGGCCTCCTCGGCGAGCTTGCGCAGCGCCTCCGGCTCCACCTGGAGGAAGGTCCGCCCGTCCGGCCCCTCGACCGTGGAGACACCCTCGGAGGTCACCAGCCGGTAGGGGGTGGTGTCCTCTCCCTGGGGGAGCAGATCGGTGTACGCGAACTCAGGCATCTCAGCCCATTCCTCACTCGGCGGACGACGGCCCGCTTCCGTCGGCGGGCGTCAACCAGCGTAGAACCTGCCGCTGACGGCGAGCTTGTGAGGTAAGGCTCAGTTCGTCACACCCGGCCGCGAACCAGGGGTGTCGCGATCTATCGTGTTTCGGTACGCTGCTGCCGTGGACCTCTCGAAGCAGGACCTTCAGAAGCAGGAGCCCGCCGGCTCCGAGCTCCGCGCCTCCGACGCCGAGCGCGACCGCATCGCCGACATCCTGCACGACGCCCTGGCCGAGGGCCGCCTCACGGCGGACGAGCACGCCGAGCGCGTGGAGGGGGTGCTGCGCGCCAAGACCGTCGGCGAGCTGGAGGTCTTCATCCGGGACCTGCCCGCGGCCCACCGCCAGGTCCCCGGCCCCGCCCACGCCCCGGCCCCGCTGCGCCCCACGGCCGGCGCCATCCCGATCGACGCGGACGACAACGTGGTCGCGGTCTTCAGCAGCGCCGTCCGCAAGGGCCGCTGGCGCGCGGGCCGCCGGATCCACGCGTACGCGATCTTCGGCAGTGTCGAGATAGACCTCAGCGAGGCCCTCTTCGGCCACCAGCAGGTCGTGGTCAAGTCGTTCGCGATCTTCGGCAGCGTCGACATCCGCGTCCCGGAGAACGTGTCGCTGCGCGGCACGGGCGGCGGCGTCCTCGGCAGCTTCGAGGTGGCCACCCTCGACTCGGGCGACCCGCAGGCCCCCATCGTCTACGTCGACGGCTGGGCCGTCCTCGGCAGCGTCGAGGCGCGGCCGAAGCGGGGCAAGGTCGTGGCGGACATCCTGGACCGGGTGCACCGCAAGGTCGACAGGAGTTTGCGCAAACACCTGGGGCATTGACAGTCGCGAATCCCCCGAATCCGGCGGTTCGGAACTCAGTGCATAGGCGCGCGTACAGCGGGTAGGCCTTGCTGCATCGTCTCTCGCTCGCGAAGCCGTCGTCAGGAGTAGACCGTGCTGCAACCGCCGCATTCGTCCGTGCAGGTAGCTGCCGTTCCGGCCCCGCGGGTGCCAGCGCGAGACAGGGACCAAGACGCCCCATGGCACACCGAGGCGGTGTGCCGGCGTGACGAGGCCGGACTGTTCTTCGCCCCCTCCAAGGAGCCGACCGCCGCGCGGCTGTCCCGGGAGGAAGCGGCGAAACGGGTCTGTGCCCGCTGCCCGGTGATGGTCGAGTGCCGCGAACACGCCCTGCTCCAGCCCGAGCCCTACGGCGTCTGGGGCGGCCTCACCGCCGCCGAGCGCCGCGTGGTCCTGGCCCGGCGCCGCCGCCGCGACATGGAGCTGAAGAAGACGGCCCGCCCGGCGGACCAGATAGCGGCGGCAGGCTGACGGCCCAGCACCGCGAAACGAGCACCACCGACGCGCGCCACGAAAAGGGGCGTCCCCACCGCACCGGGGACGCCCTTTTCGTCGTGCCGGCGCTCCGCTCGGGTGCCGGCCTGCTTCGCCCGGGGGCTACTTGCCCTTGTCGAAGTCGATCGCGCTGTAGGCACGCAGCTTGCTCAGCCGGTGCTCGGAGGAGATCCGGCGGACCGTGCCCGACCGCGACCGCATCACGATCGAGTCGGTCGTGGCGGTCTCCGCCCGGTAGCGAACACCCCGCAGCAGCTCCCCGTCGGTGATGCCGGTGGCCACGAAGAACACGTTCTCGCCGGTGACGAGGTCCTCGGTCATCAGCACGCGGTCGAGGTCGTGGCCCGCGTCGATCGCCCGCTGCCGCTCCTCGTCGTCCTTGGGCCACAGCTTGCCCTGGATCGTGCCGCCCAGGCACTTCACGGCGCAGGCCGAGATGATGCCCTCCGGCGTACCGCCGATGCCGAGCAGCAGGTCGACGCCCGTGCCCTCGCGCAGCGCCAGGATCGAGCCGGCCACGTCGCCGTCGGAGATCAGCCTGATGCGCGCCCCGGTCTCCCGGATCTCCTTGATGATGCCCTCGTGCCGCGGCCGGTCGAGGATCACCACCGTCACGTCCTCCGGCGCGGACCGCTTCGCCTTGGCGACCCGGCGGATGTTCACCGACACCGGGGCGTTGATGTCGACGAAGTCGGCCGCCTCCGGCCCGGTGACGAGCTTGTCCATGTAGAAGACGGCGGACGGGTCGAACATGGACCCGCGCTCGGCGGCGGCCAGCACCGCGATCGCGTTGGTCATGCCCTTCGCCGTCAGCGTGGTGCCGTCGATCGGGTCGACGGCGATGTCGCACTCGGGCCCGGTGCCGTCGCCCACGCGCTCCCCGTTGAACAGCATCGGGGCTTCGTCCTTCTCGCCCTCGCCGATGACGACGACGCCGTTCATCGAGACGGTGGAGACGAGGGTGCGCATGGCGCGCACCGCGGCACCGTCGGCGCCGTTCTTGTCACCCCGCCCGACCCAACGGCCCGCGGCCATCGCCGCCGCCTCGGTGACCCGGACGAGCTCCAGGGCGAGGTTGCGGTCGGGGGCCTCGGAGGGCACATCGAGTTCGGACGGCAAGTGATGATGCTCGGTCATCGGAGCGCACCTTTCTGTACGACGACGGCCGGATGAGGGTGTTGTCGCCCGACTCTATCTCCGAGTCGCCAAAATGAGCAGGGGCCCCCACGGATGAGCGCGGCAGGGACCTGCGACGATGGGGGCGTGGCAGGCAAGAACGGCAAGCAGAAGACGGCGCGGGACATGGTCCTCTCCATGGGAATCATCATCCTCGTAGCGGGCTTCGTGTACCTCTTCATCCCGCACGACGACAGCGCGCCCGACGTGAAGGCCGTCGACTACCGCGTCGAGCTGCTCACGGCACGCCGCGCGGCCTCCTACCCCGTGGCCGCGCCCCAGGGCCTGCCCGACGCGTGGAAGGCCACCTCCGTCCGCTTCCGGGGCGACAAGTTCGACGCCTGGCACCTCGGCTTCCACGATCCCGAGGGGGAGTACGTGGCGGTCGAGCAGTCCACTCAGCGGCGCCCCGTCTTCCTCGACGAGGCGACGCAGGGCGCTCAGGAGACCGGGAAGACCGAGAGGATCGGCGACGGCACCTGGACCCGTTACGAGGGCGGCCGGTACGACGCGCTGGTCCTGGAGGGCACCAAGGGTTCGACGACGGTCGTGACGGGCACCGCGTCGTTCGCGCAGCTGACGAAGATGGCCGAGGCGCTGCGGACGAAGTGAACGCGCACGAGAAGGCCCCCGGCATCGATGCCGGGGGCCTTCTCGTGCGCGTCCGCGGGGGCGGCTCAGACCGTCGTGACGACCTGGTCGAAGTCCAGGCGCGGGGAGCGCGGGTACCAGGCGTCCGGGCCGGGGCGGCCGATGTTGACGACCATCAGCGGGGTGTGGTCGTCGTCCAGGAACTCCTTGCGGACGCCCTCGAAGTCGAAGCCGGTCATCGGGCCGGCGGCGAGACCGGCGGCACGGACACCGACGATGAAGTACGCGGCCTGGAGGGCGGCGTTCAGCGCGGCGGCGTTCTCGCGGACCGGGCGCTCGGTGAAGAAGACGTCCTTGATCTGCGGGGCGGCCGGGAACAGGTGCGGCAGCTCCTCGTGGAACTCGTTGTCCGCGGAGAGGATCGCCACCAGCGGGGCGCTCGCCGTCTTGGGCCGGTTGCCCTCGGCCATGTGCGCCACCAGGCGCTCACGGGCCTCGGGGGAGCGGACCAGGGTGATGCGCAGCGGCGTCTGGTTGAAGGCGGTCGGACCGTACTTGACCAGGTCGTAGATCGCCTGCACCTGCTCGTCGGTCACCGGCTCGTCGGTGAAGGTGTTGGCGGATCGGGCCTCGCGGAACAGCAGGTCCTGGGCGGCGGGGTCAAGAACGAGGGACATGAAGGCACTTTCTCGCGACGGTCGGTCCGGAAGATCGGCTGACGTCTTCGACCGTACGCGAATGAAGTTCAATGTTCAACTAACGTGAGCGTGTCGTGTGTCACCCCGAACCGCACGGTCCCGGTGGGTTACTCCCCGTCCCCGTCCTCCGCGGCCTCCTCCGCCAGCGCCGCGTCCAGCCGCGCCCGGGCCCCGTCCAGCCAGCGCCGGCACACCTTGGCCAGCTCCTCGCCGCGCTCCCAGAGCGCGAGGGACTCCTCCAGCGTCGTACCGCCCGCCTCCAGGCGCCGGACGACCTCGATCAGCTCGTCCCGCGCCTGTTCGTACCCGAGCGCCTCGCCGGTACCCGGTGTCTCATCAACCTCGCTGGTCATCCACCCACCCTATGTGTCCACTCGTACGGAGAACTCACCCTCGGAGACCCGCGCGCGCAGGGCCTCGCCGGCCTCCACCTCGCCCGGATCGCGGACCACGTGCCCGTCCGCCTTCTGCAGCACGGCGTACCCGCGCTTCAGGGTCGCGGCGGGGGAGAGGGCCACCACGCGCGCGTGCGTGTGCGTCAGCTCCGAGTCGGCGCGGTCGAGCTGGTGCCGCAGACAGCGCCGGCCCCGGTCGAGCAGGTCCGCCACCTGGTCGGCCCGCGCGTCGATCATCCGGTGCGGATCCTCTATCGACGGCCGCGCGAGCGCGTGCGCCAGCCCGCGCTCCTCCCGCTCCACCAGCGCCGCCACACACCGCCGCGCCCGGTTCCGCAGCTGCCGCACCCGCTCGTACTCCTCGCCGACGTCCGGCACGACCTTCTTCGCGGCATCCGTCGGAGTGGAGGCGCGCAGGTCGGCGACCTGGTCCAGCAGCGGGTTGTCCGGCTCGTGCCCGATGGCGGACACCACGGGCGTACGGCACTGCGCGACCGTCCGGATCAGCTGCTCGTCGGAGAACGGCAGCAGGTCCTCCACGCTGCCGCCGCCCCGGGCGACGATGATCACGTCCACGTCGTCGATCGCGTCGAGCTCCTTCACGGCCTGCACGACCTGAGGCACGGCGTGCACGCCCTGCACGGCGACGTTGCGCACCTCGAAGCGGACGGCGGGCCAGCGGTGCCGGGCGTTCTCCAGGACGTCCCGCTCTGCGGCCGAGGCCCGTCCGCAGACCAGCCCGATCAGCTGCGGCAGGAACGGCAGCGGCTTCTTGCGCTCCGCCGCGAACAGCCCCTCGCGCGCGAGGGCCTTCTTCAGCTGCTCCAGGCGTGCGAGCAGCTCACCGACCCCGACGGGCCGTATCTCGGCGGCCCGCAGCGACAGCTGGCCGCGCGGGGCGTACCACTCGGGCTTCGCGAGGACGACGACCCGGGCGCCCTCGCTCACCACGTCCGCGACGGCGTCGAACACCTGCCGGTAGCAGGTGACGCCGACGGAGATGTCGTACGACGGGTCCCGCAGTGTCAGGAACACCACACCCGCGCCCGGCCGCCGCGACAACTGCGTGATCTGCCCCTCGACCCACACCGCCCCGAGCCGGTCGATCCAGCCCCCGATGAGCCGCGACACCTCGCCGACGGGCAGCGGTGCTTCCGGAGTCGTGTTCACAGCCATGCCGCGAGGGTAGTGGGCGGCACCGACAACCCGGCTCAACCGCCCTGCCGGCACCGGCACCTCACGGCGGCGGCACCGCCCGCCGGCTTCCCTGCACCGCCAGCACCGCCAACCCCACCGCCAGCCACACCGCGCCCACCACCTGGGCCGTTCCCGACGCCTCCACGATCACGGCGATCGTGATCGCCGCTCCCGCCACCGGTGCCAGCACATGGCGCCACCAGATCATCGGGCCGCCCCGGCGTCTGACCGCGAACCAGCCCACCACGCTCGCGTGCAGCAACGTGAACGCCGTCAGCGCGCCGACGTCGACCACCGACACCAGCTGGTCCATGCCGTCGTCGCGGCGGGCCGCCCACACCGCCGCCACCAGGGTCACCACGGCCGCGCACAGCAGTGCCACCCGGGGCACCCCGTCGCTCGTCCGGGCCAGCACGTGCGGCAGCCGCCGGTCACGTCCCATGGCGAACAGCAGCCGGCCCGCTGCGGCCTGCCCCGCCAGCGCCGCGAACGCCGCACCGATCGCCTTGCTCACCGCGACCAGGTCGTGCAGCCAGGTGCCCACCGAGGCGTCCAGGGCGTCGTAGAACGCCGACCCCTGCCGCCCCGGCTCCGCCGCCAGCCGCGCCGACGACACCGGCTCCAGCAGCGCCACGAGGTACGTCTGCGCGATGAACAGCACACCCGCCAGCGCCAGGCAGAACAGCAGCGCCCGCGCGATCTTCGCCGAGCCGCCCGTGACCTCCTCCGCGAAGGAGGCGATCGCGTCGAAGCCGAGATACGACAGCACCGCCACCGACACCGCACCGAGCACCGCCGACAGCGCGAACGCCCCCTGCGTACCGTCCCCGGTCAGCGGCGACAGCCAGTCCCGCTCGGTGCCGTCCCGGGCCAGCACCACGACCGCCGACACCACGAACACGACCAGGACCACGACCTCCATCGCCAGCACCAGGAAGCCCGCCCGGGCGGCGGCCCGGACGCCCCACAGGTTCAGCAGCGTCGTCACGACCACCGCCAGCGCCGTCCACACCCACCGCGACACCTCCGGGACCAGCGCGTTCATCGCGACCCCGGAGAACAGATAGGCGACCGCCGGGATCAGGACGTAGTCGAGCATCGCCATCCAGCCCGCCACGAACCCGGCCCCGTTCCCGAGCCCGGCACGCGCGTAGGCGAACACCGAACCCGCCTGGGGGACCACCCGGACCATCTGCGCGTAGCTGAACGCGGTGAACGCCATCGCGACCGTGGCGACGACGTAGACCAGCGCGACCGCGCCGTGCGACTTGGCGTCCAGCGTGCCGAACACACCCACCGGGGCCATCGGCGCGATGAACAGCAGCCCGTAGACGACCAGGTCACGAAAGCCGAGGCTGCGCCGCAGCGCGGGCTCCCCCTCGGCCGTACGGGCCTGTGTGCCGGACTCGGACATCGCGCCTCCGCTCCCGCTGTACGTCACTCGCGCCGCGCGATGTCAGTCTTCCCGGGGACTCCACCCGCACGCGATCTTTGACCCGCCGAACGCGGCCTTACGATGGGACGCATGTCTGCTTCGCCTGGCCGCCGTGTCCTGCTCGCCGCCCCCCGTGGCTACTGCGCGGGTGTGGACCGCGCCGTGATCGCCGTCGAGAAAGCCCTGGAGCAGTACGGCGCTCCGGTCTACGTCCGGCACGAGATCGTCCACAACAAGTACGTCGTGCAGACCCTGGAGAAGAAGGGCGCGATCTTCGTCGAGCAGACGGAGGAAGTGCCCCCGGGGAACATCGTCATGTTCTCCGCGCACGGCGTGGCCCCCGTCGTCCACGAGGAGGCCGAGCGCGGCAAGCTCGCCACCATCGACGCCACCTGCCCCCTGGTCACCAAGGTCCACAAGGAAGCCGTCCGCTTCGCGAACGAGGACTACGACATCCTCCTGATCGGCCACGAGGGCCACGAGGAGGTCATCGGCACCTCCGGCGAGGCCCCCGAGCACATCCAGCTCGTCGACGGCCCGGGCGATGTGGCGAAGGTCGAGGTCCGCGACCCGTCCAAGGTCGTCTGGCTCTCCCAGACCACGCTGTCCGTCGACGAGACGATGGAGACCGTCGATGCCCTGAAGGACAAGTTCCCGCAGCTCATCTCCCCGCCCAGCGACGACATCTGCTACGCCACGCAGAACCGCCAGCTGGCCGTGAAGCAGATGGGCGCCGAGTCGGAGCTGGTCATCGTGGTCGGCTCGCGCAACTCCTCCAACTCCAAGCGGCTCGTCGAAGTCGCCAAGATCGCGGGTGCCCGCGAGGCCTACCTCGTGGACTTCGCCGACGAGATCGACGAGGCCTGGCTGGAGGGCGTGACCACGGTCGGCGTCACCTCGGGCGCCTCCGTCCCGGAGATCCTGGTCGAGCAGGTCCTGGAGTACCTCTCCGCGCGCGGCTTCGAGGACGTCGAGATCGTCAAGGCGGCCGAGGAGTCCATCACGTTCTCCCTGCCCAAGGAGCTCCGCCGCGACCTGCGCGAGGAGGCCGCGACCCTGGCCGCCGAGCGCGGTGGCGCAGGGACCGGTGAAAATTCCGGGGAGTGATCGGGGACAGGCCGGGCAGCACCGCTGACCGGCCTGTGACTGTCAGTCGTTCGTCGTAACGTAGGGCCATGCAGATCTTCGGAGTGGACATCGGCGGATCCGGGATCAAGGGTGCCCCGGTGGACCTGGACAAGGGCGACCTCGCCCAGGAGCGCCACAAGGTCCTCACCCCGCACCCGGCCACGCCCGACGCGGTGGCCGACGGCGTCAAGCAGGTCGTCGACCACTTCGGCTGGACGGGCCCGATCGGGGTCACCTTCCCCGGCGTGGTCACCGACGGAGCCACGATCCGCACGGCGGCGAACGTCGACGACAGCTGGATCGACACCGACGCCCGCGCTCTGCTCGGCGAGCGGCTGGGCGGACTGCCGGTGACGGTGGTCAACGACGCGGACGCGGCGGGCGTCGCCGAGACGCACTTCGGCGCCGGCCGCGACCGCCGGGGCACGGTCATCCTGCTGACCCTCGGCACCGGCATCGGCAGCGCGGTCTTCGTCGACGGCGTGCTCGTCCCCAACACCGAGCTGGGCCACCTTGAGCTCGACGGGCACGACGCCGAGAAGCGGGCCTCCAGCAAGGCCCGCGAGGACCACGACATGACGTGGGAGCACTGGGCGGTGCACCGAGTGACCAAGTACCTCGCCCACGTCGAGATGCTGTTCTCGCCGGAGCTGTTCATCATCGGCGGCGGCGTCAGCCGCAAGGCCCACAAGTTCCTGCCCCACATCGAGGGCATCAAGGCGGAGATCGTCCCGGCGCAGTTGCAGAACAACGCGGGGATCGTGGGCGCGGCGATGCGGGCGGCCGGACACTAGCGGTATCCGCGCGTGCCGCCCGCCCGCCCCGGGACGGGACCTGGGTCGGCGCCCCCGGCACCACGAGAGGTCAGACCGGGGACGGGGCCACCAGCGGTATCCGAGCGTGCCGCCCGCCCGCCCCCGGGACGGGACCTGGGCCGACGCCCCCGGCACCACGAGAGGTCAGACCGGCGTCCGGCCCCCTGCCGTACGCCGCCGGTGCACCAGCCGGATCCGCCGCACGATCACGATCAGCCCGGCGGCGAGAGTGCCTCCGTACAGCCAGCCTGCCTGCGTGGCGAGTGCCGTCACCAGGCCCATCAGCGTGCCGCCGGTCCCGTCCTCGCTGTCGGCCACGGGCAGCAGACCCACGGCGAACGCGATCGGCACCACGACGGGCGCGGTCATCAGGTCCCCCCGGCGCACCCAGAGGGCGGTCAGCACACTCACCGGCAGGAACAGCACGCCGTACGCCGTCAGGGACGCCCCGAACAGCGCCGAGCAGAGCGCGCCGAGCAGGAACATCACCACCGCGCAGAACAGCCCGCTGCCCAGGCCGGTCAGCCGTGGGTTCGGCAGCCCTCCCGCGGCGGGTGCCGGAGCGGGCGCGGGCCGTCGTACCGGCACCGGGCGGCGCCGCGGCCCCGGCGGCCGGGCCGCGCGCACGGGCTCGCCCCCCGCCCCCCGTCCCGCCTGCGACGGCACGGGTTGCCGGGGCGGCCTGGGCCGGTCCCGTCGCGGTCCGTACTGGGGAGATCGCGTCCTGTATTGCTCCACCGCACCAACTTAGGTCGTTCAATATGCCGAATAGGCCTTCTGACACGCCGTCGGCCACGGCTTGGCCAAGCGTTCGATACGTCGCCCGGGTGGTTCCGGACACGCCGTAGACTGGTGGATCGGCCGGTCCCCTGGCCCTCTGGCCCTCCACTCACGGGAAGTCGCAACGTGTCGCTCACGATCGGAATCGTCGGTCTGCCGAATGTCGGCAAGTCGACCCTGTTCAACGCCCTGACCAAGAACGACGTGCTGGCGGCCAACTACCCGTTCGCCACGATCGAGCCCAACGTGGGCGTGGTCGGCGTCCCCGACCCCCGCCTGACGAAACTGGCGGAGATCTTCTCCTCGCAGCGGGTCCTTCCGGCCACGGTCGACTTCGTCGACATCGCCGGCATCGTGCGCGGCGCCTCCGAGGGCGAGGGCCTGGGCAACAAGTTCCTCGCGAACATCCGCGAGTCCGACGCGATCTGCCAGGTCATCCGCGCCTTCAAGGACGAGAACGTCGTGCACGTGGACGGCAAGGTCTCGCCGAAGGACGACATCGAGACGATCAACACCGAGCTGATCCTCGCGGACCTGCAGACCATCGAGAAGGTCCTGCCGCGCCTCCAGAAGGAGTCGCGCATCAAGAAGGACATCGCGCCGAAGGTCAAGGCCGTCGAGGAGGCCAAGGAGATCCTGGAGAAGGGTGACACGCTGTTCTCCGCGGGCATCGTCCAGGGCTCCGGCAACGAGGAGCTCCTGCACGACCTGCACCTGCTCACCACCAAGCCGTTCCTCTACGTCTTCAACGTCGACGAGGACGAGCTGACCGACGAGGACTTCAAGAACGAGCAGCGGGCCCTGGTCGCCCCGGCCGAGGCGATCTTCCTCAACGCCAAGCTGGAGGCGGACCTCGCCGAGCTCGACGAGGACGAGGCGCTGGAGCTCCTCCAGTCCGTCGGCCAGGAGGAGCCGGGCCTCGCGACCCTGGCCCACGTCGGCTTCCGCACGCTGGGTCTCCAGACGTACCTGACCGCAGGCCCCAAGGAATCCCGCGCCTGGACCATCAAGAAGGGCGCCACGGCCCCCGAGGCCGCCGGCGTCATCCACACCGACTTCCAGAAGGGCTTCATCAAGGCGGAGGTCATCTCCTTCGACGACCTGGTGGAGACGGGTTCGGTGGCGGAGGCCCGCGCGAAGGGGAAGGCGCGGATGGAGGGCAAGGAGTACGTGATGCAGGACGGGGATGTGGTGGAGTTCCGCTTCAACGTGTGAGCGGCTGAAGTAGCACCACGTCACTCGGCGTGGCAAACATACAGGTCAGGAGGGGCCGGACTCGCGGGAGTCCGGCCTCTCCGTCCATCCCGTGCTGGATCGGTGCTGGTTCTTCCGACCCGACGTCCGGCGTGCTCAGGTGTCGTACACAGTGGAGCGATGCCCGACGTGCACGACCCACACCACCAGTTCGCCGTTGTCGATCGTGTAGACAACGCGGTAGTCGCCCACGCGTAGGCGGCGGCGGTCGGGCTGGGAGACGAGGGCGGTGGTGTTGAACCCCAAGGGGTCGTTCTCCAACTCGGTCAGCTTCGCCAGAATGCGCAGGGCCATGTCTCTCGGGACCTTGCGGAGTTCGGCCTGAGCCTCGGGCCGGAAGACGGTGCGGTACTCACTCACTGCGCGCCAGCGTCTCCCTCATGATGTCCTCGATCGGGAGGCCGGGGGCTGGATTGGCCATGCGCTCGTCGATGATCCGGTTGATCTCGCGTTCTTCCCATTCCTGGTACTTGCGCAGCACTTCGATGGACACCACGGCGGCGACCTGCTTGCCGCGTCGGGTGATCACGGTGGGTACGTCATCCCGGTCGGCTCGCTCCACGACCTCGGCGAGGTGCGCCCGGACATCGCGAATGGACTCTATGGGCAGTGGCTGCGTCATGTGCTCAAAGGTACCGGGTGTCCCATGTGTACACAAAGGCTTGCTGTGCAGGACCCGCCCTTTCGGGGTCAGGCCCTTGTCAGCTCCCGGATGGCATACCCACGGCTGAGATCGGCTCCATCACATGGCTGGAGCAGTCGCCCTTCGACCGGCGCGACCTGGCAGCTCGCCATCGACACCGGGCCGCCCTCACCGGCGCACCCGTTCCCGTCGTGGCGGTCTGGCGCAGCGGGGTCGACTGTCGGGGCTCGATGCCGCCTACGACCCCGGCGATCTGCTGACCGCCTGGCCGCTGTGAGCGGCGGACGGAAGGGGAGGAGGTGAGAGCTGTCAGCCGGGCCCGTTGTCGCGCCACGGGTAGTGCCGTGGTGGGGGCGTGCCCGTCTCGCGGGAGACTTCTCGGGTGATGCGGCGCCAGACGTGCTCGGGGGGCGGGGTCGGCAGGTCCGCCGTCTCCGCAGTGCGCGCGGCCGTCACCAGCCGGGTCAGCATGACGAGTTCGTCGCGGCAGCGGTCGCAGTGTTCGATGTGACGCAGGGCCTCGGCGTCGGCGTCGGTCGGGGTGGCGTTGCGCAGCGCCAGTTCCACCAGGTGTGCGGACTCTACGTGGGCCACTGCGTCCTCCCGACGGGTTCCGCCGTGACGACGAGGTTGGATGCGTAACCGCCCCGCTCGGGGGCGTACGGGGGTGCGCAGGTGATGAGGGTGAGGGTCGGGGGGCCGGAGCGGCGGAACGTCGAAGGGGGCAGGGCTTCCTTCGGCACGGTGAGCCGGGAGACGACTCGGTAGGTCACCGGCTCATCCCCCGCGCGGCGCACCTCGACCCGGTCTCCGCGCCGCATGCCGTACAGCGCCAGGAACTCGCCGAGTGCTCCGGTGTCGGTGTCGACGTGCCCGACGAGGACGGCCGAGCCCCGGGCACTGCCCGGCGCGGGGCCGTGGCGGCACCAGCCGGCCACGGACGGGTCGCCGGGGACGGCCATGTCCCCTCGGGCCGTCACGCCCACCGGGCTGATCCGGGTGTCCAGACCGGCGCGGGGTGTGAGCACGCGACGGGGCGGTGGGTCCTGCGCCGTGCCGGGGGCCGACGTGTCCGGGGGTGTCGTCGGGGCCGCCGCCGGCGCGTGTGCCAGTGGCGCTGCCGCGAAGTCGGGCGGAAGTGCGGCCGGGTCCGACGGCGTGGCAGGAAAACCGAGGGCGGCTGCCGGAGCGGCAGCCGCCACCATCGGCCCCGTCGGCCGTCGCGGGCCGTCAGCCACGCCGGCGGGCGAAACGGCGGGCCACCAGCACGCCGGTCACCGCGACCGCTGCGGCCCCGGCGGCGAAAGCCGGCCCCAGGTCGGAGGAGTTCGTCTCGACGGCGGCACCGCTGCCGCCCGCCGGGACGCCACGGGGCGACGACGCCATGCCGCTCAACGTCTGGGTCGCCAGGGCGAGGTTCTTGTCGTCGGCGCTGCCCCAGGCGTAGACGATGTTGCTGGTGCCTTCGCCGAGCTTCAGGTCGGCCGGACCGATCGCCACGGTGTCCGTACCGGCGAGCACCACATCGGCGTTGATCGTGCCCGCGTCGACCTCGGCGGTGTCCTCCTTCGGGTTGGTCAGGTCGCTGAAGACCGGCTGTCCGCCGGCCCGCACGTCGACGGCGGGCGCGGCGGCGACATGGCGGACCGTCAGACGGGCCTTGCCCGCGTCGACCTGGGAAACGTCGTTGGTGAAGGCCGTCAGCTCCGGTGTGCCGTCGGCCGACAGATGCGCGGCGACCGTGGCGTTCGCACCCTCGGGCACCTCGATCTTCTTCTCCAGGGCCGGAGTTCCGTCGGGACCCTGGCCCGCTTCGAAGATCTGGATGTCGTAGGTCCCGGCGTCGAGGGACCTGGGGTCCGTCACCGTGCCGGGCTTGAAGTCGCCGATCAGTTCGTCGCCGTTGGCGTACACGTCCACGGTCATGCCGGGGATGCCGTGGAAGACGGACACCATGGCCTTGTCCTGCTGGTCGGCCAGGGCGGGCGTGCAGACGCCGAGGGCCAGGGCACAGGCACCGGCCGAGGCGGCGAGGGCGAGGCGGGTGTGAGAGGTCATGGGAATCATCCCTTCGAACGGAGACTCCGTACGGTGCGGAGTCTCGGTCCTGTTTTCAGGTGTGGGGGCCGTCGCGGATGCGCGTACGGCGTCACCGCTACAGGTTCGCGTCGGGGACCGGGGGCTGCTCGAGCACCAGGCGCAGCCGGTGCAGGCCGCGGCGGGCGTGGCTCTTGACCGTCCCCAGGGGCATGCCGGTCCGCTCCGCGATCTGCGCTTGGGTCAGGTCTTCGTAGAAGGCCATGCACAGCACCTCCCGCTGGTGCCGCGGCAGCCGGGCCAGGGCGTCGACCAGCAGCACCCGGTCCAGGACGCGGTCCGGTGCCGCCTCGTCGGGCCCGGCGGTGTCCGCGTCGCGGCCTGCCGAGTCGATCAGCGTCAGCCGCCGCGTCCTCGCCGCCAGCGCGTCGACGATCTTGCGGCGCGTGATGCCGACCAGCCAGGCGCCGAGCGGGCCCCGTTCGGGACGGAATCCGGCCCGGCCGTGCCAGGCACCGAGGAAGACCTGCTGGGTCACATCCTCCGCCTCGTACGTGTCACCGAGCAGTCGGGTGGCCATGGTGTGGACGAGCGAGCCCCAGCGCCGGTAGATCGCGGCGAACGCGTCCTCGTCGGCGGCGACGAGGCCACGGGCCAGCTCCTCCTCGTACCGCGTTTCCTCCGTGGGCGCGGCGGGCGCGGCGGGCGCGGTGGGCGTGGGCCTGGTGGGCGCGGCGGGGGTGGTGAGTCGCGTGTTCGTGATCATGGCCTGGTTCCTCCTGCAGTGCGTCGCGCGGGGACGGAAGGCCGTCTGCCGAACCGCACCGGTCGCGCTGTGCGGAGCCGCGACCGTGCGCTCGAAGCCAGTGTTCGGGGCACAAACGACGCATCTCAACATGCGTCGTTTGTGCGTCGTACAGTCGGAGGTATGGGTACACACGAACGGGACGGCGAGGACCGCGGACGCGGGGGCGTGCCGCCCGGCGGCGGGCTGACCACCGGCGAGGTGGCCAGGCGGCTGGGAGTCGCACCCACCACCGTCCGCACCTGGGACCGCCGCTACGGCCTCGGCCCCGACGCCCACACCGGTGGCCGGCACCGGCGGTGGACGTCGACGGACGTGGCACGGCTGGAGCGGATGTGCGCCCTGACGGCGACCGGAATACCGCCCGCCGAGGCGGCGCGCACGGTGCTCGGCGAAGCGACGCAGGAGCCGGCTCCGTCCGGGTGGGCTTCTCCGGCACCCGCGGAGGCGGCCGCGGAAGAGGCGGGGGAGGCGGCCCCGGGCCGGAGGGACGCCGACGCGCCACCCCGACCGTCCGCCCCCGCCCGCAGCCGCGCGGGCAGCGGACTGCGCCTCGGTGACGTCCGTCAGGAGTGCAAGGGCATCGCCCGCGCGGCCCTGCGCCTCGACGCCGCCGCGCTGGACGAACTGCTCGAGGCCGCGATCGCCGAACACGGGCTGGTCGCCGCCTGGACCGAGGTGATCATGCCGACCCTCCAGGCGGTCGGCCGCAAGTGGGAGAGCTCGGGCGAGAAGTACGTCGAGGTCGAGCACTTCCTGTCCTGGCACGTCTCCGGCGCGCTGCGGCGTGGTGCCCCGCCCTCGGCCGCCGACCGCCCGGGCGCGACCATCGTGCTCGCCTGCGTGCCGGGGGAGAACCACACGCTGCCCCTGGAGGTGCTGGCCGCCGCGCTGGCCGAACGCGGCCTGCCGGTGCGGATGTTCGGCGGGGCCCTGCCCGTGGAGTCCCTGGTCACGGCCGTACGCAGGACCGGGCCGGCGGCGGTGGGGCTGTGGGCGCAGTCCCGGACGACCGCCAGCCGGCCGCTGGCCCAGCACGTGGCCGCGATGGAGTGGGGGGTGCGGGGCGCCCGCCGCAAGCCGGTGGTCCTGACGATCGGGCCCGGCTGGAGCGGCCGGACCGTCACCGGCCTGCCACGTCCGACGGGGCTGGCCGAGGCCGTCGCGGTTCTGGAATCGGTGGTGTCGCGCTAGCCGCCCCCGGCTGTGTCCGGGAGTCTTGTCGGATGTGCCACGGCCGGCTGTGTCCGACAGTCTCGTCGGATGTGCCACGGTCGACTGCATCCGACTGTCTCGTGGGATGCGCTCCGGTCGACTGCATCCGACAGCCCCGTCGGATGCGCCCCGGCCGACTCCATCCGACAGCCCCGTCGGATGCGCTCCGGCCGACTCCATCCGACAGCCCCGTCGGATGCGCTCCGGCCGACTCCATCCGACAGCCCCGTCGGATGCGCCCCGGCCGACTCCACCCAACCGTCCCGTCGGATGCCCCCAGGCCGGCTGCATCCGAACACGGCCGTCGGCCCGAAGCGGTGACGGAACTCAACACACAGTCGACCGGTCGGGTGGCCGGGAGCGGGGTACGGAGATGAGCGGCGCGTGGTGGGCCCGGTGAGCCAGGGGCCCGTCGGCACGTCGGACGTGGTGGTCGTCGGGGGCGGAGCCGCCGGTCTCAGCCTCGCGCACCGGCTGGTCGAGACCGGCGTGGCGACCGTGACCGTGGTGGAGCCGCCGGACGGTCCCGCGCGCCCTGCGGAGCGGACCTGGTGCTACTGGGACCACGGTGACGGCGACGCTGCCGGCGGAGGCGACGACGATCTCGACGAGGCGGTCACCGCCACCTGGCCCCTGCTGCGGGTGCACGGGCCCGACGGCAGCCCGCTCACCGTAGATCCGGCCCCCTCCCGCTACCGCATGGTGCGGTCCACGGCGTTCGAACGGCTGGTGCACGCGCGGCTGGCCCGGTCGCCCGGCGGACGGCTGCTGCGCGCGACGGCGGACACCGTGCGCGACGTCCCCGGCGGCGCGGAGGTCCGCTGCACCGCGGCCGACGGCCGCACGCTGACGCTGCGCTCCCGGTACGTGTTCGACTCGCGGCCCCTGCGCGCCCTGCCCCCGGCCCGGACGCGGCTGTTGCAGCACTTCCGCGGCTGGTTCCTGCGCACCCGCGCCGACCGGTTCGACCCGGCGGTCGCCGACCTCATGGACTTCCGGGTCCCCCAGCCGCGGCACGGGCTCGCCTTCGGCTACGTCCTGCCGCTGGCCCCGGACCAGGCGCTGGTCGAGTACACCGAGTTCTCCCGGACCCCGCTGACCACCGCGGCCTACGAAGCGGCGCTCGGCCACTACGCCCGCGAGGTGCTGCGCCTGGGCGAGTTCACCGTGGACACGGCCGAGCAGGGCGTCATCCCCATGACCGACGCCCGCTTCCCCAGGCGGGTCGGAGCGGCCGTCTTCCGCATCGGGACGGCGGGCGGTGCGACCCGCCCCGCCACCGGCTACACCTTCGCGGCCGTACAGCGCCAGAGCCGGGCCATCGCCGCCGCCCTGCGGGACGGCCGCGGCACCGTGCCCGCACCGCACGGACGCCGGGCGCTCGCCATGGACGCGGTGTTGCTTCGGGCCCTGGACACCGGGCGGATCGACGGCCCCGCGTTCTTCACCGGCCTGTTCCGCCGTACGCCCCCTCAGCGCCTGCTGCGCTTCCTCGACGGAGCCACCTCGGTCCGGGAGGAGTGGGGCATCGGACTGCGCACCCCCGTCGGCCCGATGCTCCGCACCGCACTCGAAGTGCCCTTCCTGCCCCGCCGCCCCCACCCCGCCCCAGGAACCGGAGAGAGCCCCCGATGACCCTGCTGCGCGACCGCGACCTGGCCCACGCCTTCGACCACGCGTCCCGCACCTACGACCGCCTCACCGGCCTCAGCCCCGGCTACCGGACCGACCTGCTGCGCTCGGCCCGCCGGCTCCGGCTCCCCAGGGATGGGGCCGGTCTGCACCTGCTCGATCTCGGCTGCGGCACCGGTGCCTCCACCCGGGCCCTGCTGCGGGCCGCACCCCGGGCGCGGATCACCGCGGTGGACGCCTCCGCGGGCATGCTGCGGCAGGCACGGGCCAAGCCGTGGCCCGACGGTGTGCGCTTCCTCCACCTGAGCGCCGAGGAACTGCCGACGACCGGCGAAGGCCCCTTCGACGCGGTCTTCGCCGCCTACCTGTTCCGCAACGTCTCCGACCCGGACGGCGTCCTCGGCACGGTGCGGACCCTGCTGCGGCCGGGCGGGCGCCTCGCCGTCCACGAGTACAGCCTCGGCGGCTCGCCCGCGCACCGGGCGCTGTGGACGGCCGTGTGCCAAGGGGTGATCATCCCGGCGGGCACGCTCACCGGAGACCGGGCCCTGTACCGGCACCTGTGGCACAGCGTGCTCGACTTCGACACCGCCGCCGAGTTCACCGGGCGGCTCACCCGCGCCGGATTCACGGGCGCGCGGGCCCTGCCCCTCGCCGGCTGGCAGACCGGCATCACGCACACCTTCGTGGCCACGGCGGGGGAGACCGCCCGATGAGCACCCGTGGGGCCGCCCGCCGCGGGCGGGACCGCAAGGCCGAGGTCCTGATGCCCGCGCCCGGCCGGGACCGGTTCGCGCCCGGGGACGCGCCGTCCGTCGCCGTGGTGGGCGGCGGCATCGCCGGACTCGCCGCGGCCACCGGACTGGCCGAACGCGGCGCCCGGGTGACCCTCTACGAACGCGAGGACGCCCTCGGTGGTCGCCTCGCCGGGCACCCCACCCGGCTGGCCGACGGCACCGAGGTGACCATGAGCCGCGGCTTCCACGCCTTCTTCCGCCAGTACTACAACCTGCGCGGCCTGCTACGGCGCACCGACCCCGCCCTCAGCCGCCTCACCCCGCTGCCCGACTACCCCCTGAGGCACAGCGGCGGACTGACCGACAGCTTCGCCCGCGTCCCGCGCACCCCGCCCCTCAGCGCCCTCGGCTTCGTCGCCCTCAGCCCCACCTTCGGCCGCCGCGACCTCGCCGCCCTGGACGCGCGGGCGGCACTGCCGCTGACGGACGTGCGCGTGCCCGACGTGTACACGCGCTTCGACCGGATCAGCGCGACCGCATTCCTGGAGCGCGTCCGCTTCCCCGAGGCCGCGCACCACCTGGCCTTCGAGGTGTTCTCGCGCAGCTTCTTCGCCGACCCGCGCGAACTGTCCGCCGCCGAACTGATGCTGATGTTCCACATCTACTTCCTCGGCTCCTCCGAGGGGCTGCTCTTCGACGTGCCCGACGAGCCCTTCCCCCAGGCCCTGTGGGAGCCGCTCGGCGACTACCTCCAGCGCCTCGGCGCGACCGTCCGCACCGGCACGGCCGTGCTCGGCGTGGAGCCCGTCGGCACCGGCGGCGCCGAGGTGCGCACCGGCACCGGCACCGACCGGCACGACGCGGTGGTGCTCGCCCTCGACACCGGGGGACTGCGCGGGGTCGTCGCCGCCTCGCCCGGCCTGGGCACCGCCCCCTGGCGCGACGGCATCGCCGCCCTGCGCACCGCACCGCCGTTCCTCGTCTCGCGGCTCTGGCTCGACCGGCCGGTCCACGCCGACCGCCCCGGCTTCCTCGGCACCAGCGGCTACGACGGCCTCGACAACATCAGCGTCCTGGAACGCTACGAGGGCGAGGCCGCCCGCTGGGCCGCGAAGAACACCGGTTCGGTCGTGGAACTGCACGCCTACGCCGTCGGACCGGGCGCGGACCGGGAGGGCGTGCAGGACGCGCTGCTCGGGCAGTTGCGGCAAATCTACCCGGAGACCCGGGAGGCGCGCGTCGTCGACGCCCGGCACGAGTGGCGCTCGGACTGCCCGCTCTTCCCGGTCGGCACCCACCACCGGCGCCCCACCGTGCGGACCCCGCACCCATGGCTGACGCTGGCCGGCGACGGGCTGCGCTGCGACCTGCCCGTGGCCCTGATGGAACGCGCCGCCACCACCGGCTTCCTGGCGTCCAACGCGTTGCTCGCCGGGTGGGGTGTGCGCGGCCAGGTGTTGTGGACCGTGCCGCGAGCGGGCCGCTCCCGGGTGCTGCGGGCACTCGCCGCGCTCGCGGAGCGTCGGGTACGCCGGTGACGCGGGGCCGCCGGACGGACCCGGGCCGCTCAGCGCAGGCCCGTCCGGCGGGGTCGTGTCACCCGGGAAACCGCCCGCTGCTGCGCAACTCCCAGCGCCTCTCGGCGTAGGCGAGGTCGTCGCGCCACAGGCGCCCGGCGGTGCGCCGCATCAGGGGGCGCAGTACGGGGGCCGCGGCCCGGGCCAGGGCGAAGCCGCGCCGGTCCGAAGCGGCGACGACCGCCTCGATCACGGCCGTCCGCGGCCGCTGCGCGTCCGCGGCGGTCAGCGGCGTGGCATGGGTCTCCACCACGGACGTGGCGCCCTCGCCGCCGGTGATGCGCATGACGACGGTGCGCGGCTCCGGCGCGGCGAACTCGGCCCGTACGGGCACCACCAGACGGCCCGCCACCCGGAAGGAGACGTCCACCTCGAAGGCGTCGCCCTGGTCGTCCTCGTCGCCCCGCGGCTCCCTCACGACCGTCAGATCGACGAAGGAGTACGGGTGGAACCAGGAGCCGTGCCACGGGTCGAGCCGGTTGGCCACCACGTCCTGCGGTTCGCACCGCCCGACCGCCGTGTACACGGCGTCCACCCCGCTGCCCGGTGCGGGACGGTCCGGGACCACGGGCCGCTCCGTCGGCTCCTCACCGCCGACCGCGTCCAGCCGTACCCACACCAGCACCCCGTCGTCGTGGGCGGGGTACGGCCGCCAGTCGGCGAACGCGGTGCCGTCCAGGGCCAGGCCGTGCCAGTGGCACACCAGCGTGCCGCACACCACCCGGCTGTCCCGCAGGGGTGCGCCGAGGTGCGGGCACGCCCCGGGGCCGGCCCGGAGGTCGCCCGACCGCGAGCGCCACAGCACCACTTCGACACCGCCGACGGTCCTGCCGCAGGGGCTGCCCGGGCGAACCTCCCGGGAGGCGCCGGCCACGAACCAGTTGCCGGAGGGCCGGGCGGACGCGCGTGTGAGGGTGTCGGCGATCAGCGCCGGCCGGGCCGCGCGCCAGGTCGGTGTCTGCTCCGCCCAGCCGGGGCCGCGGCGCCGCCGCAGCGGTGAGGTCCAGCGTGCCTTGTCCGCCCGGTCAGCCACGGCCCGGTCCCTTCCGTTCCAGTGCGGCGTGGTCCGCCGCGGACGGCGCCTGCCACCGCGCGCGAGCCACCTCGAGGACACCGGCCGCGGCGGTGGCCGCCCGCCGTCGGCGGGGTACCACCGCCCGGCGGTGCAGCACGGTGTAGTCGTGCCGGGCGATCGCGTCGAGGATGCCGCCGTACAGCGTGAACGCGGTCCTGATGCAGGGGCGTACCCGCGGGTCGAGCATCGCGATGCCCGGTTCCGCGTCCCGGTACACGTCCCTGGTCAGGGCCTCGGCGGCGACGAGCGCCGCCCGGATGCGCGGGTCGCCGCGGCCGCTGCGCCTGCTCCACTCCAGGAGCGGACGGTCCACGCCGTGGGCGGCGAGCAGGTCGGCGGGCAGGTAGACGCGACCGCGGTCGAGGTCCTCGCCCACGTCCCGCAGGAAGTTGGTCAGCTGGAACGCCACGCCGAGGGCCGCCGCGTGCGGTGCCGCCTCCTCGCGCGGGACGACCGTGCCGAGCACGGGCAGCATCTGCAGGCCGATCACCGCGGCCGAGCCGTGCATGTAGGCCCGCAGGTCGGCGTAGGTCGGGTAGTCCGTGACGGTGAGGTCGGCGCGCATCGAGGCCAGGAAGTCGGCGAACAGGTCCACCTCGATGCCGTAACGGTCGGCGGTGTCGGCCACGGCCCGGACCACCGGTTCGGTCCCGCCGCCGGTGCGCAGCGCGTGCGCGAGGTCGCCCTCCAGCCGCTTCAGCAGCAGGTCCCGCTCGTCGGGGGCCAGACGACGGTCCAGGTCGTCGACGATGTCGTCGGCCCAGCGGGCGAAGCCGTACAGCGCGTGCACCGCGGAACGGCGTTCCAGCGGCAGCAGGCGCGTGGCCAGGAAGTAGGTCCGGCCGTGCCGGGCGTTGAGCCGCCGGCACACGCCGTAGTCGGTGCGCAGGCCGGGGTCGGTGATCCCGGCGGCGTCCAGTTCACGACGGGTCATGGGCACCTGCTCCGGTCGGGGTGGTCGGGCGGCGGTCCGGGGGCCGGCTCGCCCGGGTGCGGCCCCCGGTGACGCGGGCGGCGGCGAGTTTCCCGCTGATGAGCACGGTCGGTACGCCGACACCGGGTGTGGTCCCGCAGCCCGCGAGCACCACGTTGTCCACGCCGCGGACGAGGTTGCGTGGCCGGAAGGGACCGGTCTGGGCGAAGGTGTGGGAGACGGAGAAGGGGCTGCCCGCCGCGTGGCCCTGGGCCGTCCAGTCGAGGGGGGTCACCAGCTGTTCCTTCTGGATGCTGTCGCCGAACCCGTCGAGGCCGCGGCGTTCCAGCTCGGCGACCAGGGTGTCGCGGTAGCGCGGGCCCAGGTCGCGCCAGGCCGTGGCGGACGGGCCGACGGCGGTGTTGGGGCAGGGCGCCAGGACGTAGTGGAGGTGGCGGCCCGGCGGCGCCAGGGAGGCGTCGTGCGTCGTCGGGCGGGTGATCAGCAGGGACGGGTCGCTCATCAGCGTTCCCGAGCGGGTCAGTTCGTCGAAGGTGCGCTCCCAGGCGCCGCCGAAGGACAGGGTGTGGTGGGCGAGGTGGGGCCAGGTGCGGTCGGTCCCCGCGTGCAGGAGCACCGCGGACGGCGAGTGCCGCAGCTGTACCGGACGCCGGGGTGCCCGGCCCAGCAGCCGGTGTGCGGCGGGCAGTTCGCAGGTCAGCACCACCGCGTCGCACGGGATGCGCTCGCCCGAGGCGAGGCGGACGGCCCGCACCCGGTCCGCCGGGCGTTCCAGCGCGCTCACCTCGGCCGACCAGCGCAGTTCGGCACCGGCCCCGGCGGCCACGTCCGCCATCGCGCGGGGCAGCGCGTGCATGCCGCCCTTGGGGAACCAGACGCCGGCCACGGTGTCCATGTAGGCGATCACCGCGTAGGCCGCCAGCGCCCGGGCCGGTGCCACCCCGGCGTAGAGGGCCTGGAAGGAGAAGACGCGGCGCAGACGGGCGTCGGAGAGGAAGCGGCCGATCGCGCCGTCGAGGCGCCCGAAACCGCCGAGCGCCGCCAGCCGGAACAGGTCCGGGTGCGCCAGCTGGAGCGGCGAGTCGAAGTTGGTGTCGATGAAGCGGCGCATCTGCGCCCGGTACAGCCGCTCCAGCCACTCCCGCAGCCTGCGGTAACCCGCCGCCTCCGCCGGTCCCGCGAAACGCCGCACCTCCGCCTCCATGGCGTCGCCGTCGGTGTGCACGTCGAGCGAGGTCCCGTCCGCGAAGCCCGCCCGGTAGGCGGGGTGCAGAGGCAGCAGCTCGACGTGCCGGTCGAGGCTCTCGCCGACGGCCGCGAACGCCTCGTCGGCCAGATGAGGCATCGTCAGCACGGTGGGCCCGGTGTCCACCAGGTAGTCGCCGAGCCGCAGCCGCCCGGCCCTTCCGCCCGGGCCGTCGTCCCGTTCGACGAGGGTGACCCTGCGGCCTGCGCCCAGCAGATGCAGGGCGCAGGCGAGCCCGGACAGGCCGGCGCCCACCACGACGACATGGTCCGTCGGCCCCGCCACCGTCTTCATACGAGCTCCTCCGCCTGCCGCGGGGCGACGCCCGAGGCCCGCTCGACCAGCGTGGCGAACTCCCGCCGTACGCCGGGGGCGGCCCCGGTCGCCGCGAAATGCCGCAGCCCGGAGGCCGCCAGGTCGGCGATCCTCGCCTCCACCTCGGCCCGGGCACCCGTCCGCTCCAGCGCCGCCCGCATCCGCTCCACGGAGTGCCCGGGCCGGGCGTCCGCGTCGGGGGCGAGCACGGCGGCGGCGTCCCGGTCGCCGGTGGTCTCCGCGAGCCGGACGGCGACGGCGAGGAGCGGGGTGAGCTTGCGGGCGCGCAGGTCCTCGTCGGCCGGTTTGCCGGTCAGCGCCGGGTCCCCGAACGCGCCGAGGAGGTCGTCGCGCAGCTGGAAGGCCAGCCCCGCGCACCGGCCGGCGGCTCGCAGCGCGCCCAGGGTGCGAGCGTCGGCCCCGGCCAGCGACGCGCCCAGCGCCAGGGGCCGCGCGACCGTGTACCGGGCGCTCTTCAGCACGGCGATGGTCAGCGCCTCCTCGGCACCGGACGAGCCGCTCGCCTGCGCGCGCAGGTCGCGGTACTGCCCGGCGACCATCTCGGTGCGCATGGCCCGCCACTCCTCGAACAGCCGCGGGCCCTGCGGCGAGGCGAGCGCCGTCTCGGTGAGCAGGTCGTCCGCCCACGCCAGCGCCAGGTCACCCACGAGCACGGCCGCCGACGCCCCGAACGACTCGGGGGTTCCTCCGGTGTGGTCGGTGGGGTGTTCGTGGGTCGGCTGGGGGGTTTCGCCGGTGTGGTCGGCCGGGTGTCCGTGGGGCGGCTCGGCGGACCCGCCGGCCGGGTGTTCGTGGGCGAAGTCCACGTGCATCGCGGGGGCGCCCCGGCGCAGCGGTGAGCCGTCCATCACGTCGTCGTGGATGAGGGCGCAGGCCTGGAGCAGTTCGAGGGCGGCCCCCGTGCGCAGGACCGCGCTCGCGTCGCCCGAGCCGCCCGCGGCCCGCCAGCCGCACCACACGAACGCCGTACGCAGCCGCTTGCCGCCCCGCCGGACGTACGCGGCGAGACGCTCGGCCATGTCGGCGGCGAACACCGCGTCGGTGTCGCGGGCCTGCCGCAGCCGCGCCTCCAGCACCCGCTCCAGGACCGCCTCCATGGCGCGGGTGGCCTCGGGAGCGGTGAGCGGGGCGTGGTTCGGCTCCGCCGGTCCGGCCACCGTCGGCCGCGGTCCAAGCATGCGCAACCCCTTCTCGCTTCCGGTCTTCCGCACATCAGTGCTTCCCCGGACAGAGGCGTTTCGGATGCGCCGGATGGCGGGCTCTCGACCGTGAACCGGGCCCTCGGCCGTGAACCGCGCTCTCAGTCGCGGCCCCGGGCCTGCCGGAAGCGGGCTAGGCCCTCGCCGAGATCGACCAGCGGCGCCGGATAGTCCAGCCGGGCCCGCTCGTCCTCCGGCAGCCGCCAGGGCTCGTGCACCGCGGCGCCGCCGATGTCGGCCAGTTCGGGCACCCAGCGGCGTACGTAGGCGCCGTCCGGGTCGTAGCGCTTGCCCTGGAGGACGGGGTTGAGGACGCGGTGGGGGCGGGTGTCGGTGCCGGTGCCGGCGACCCACTGCCAGTTCAGCTGGTTGTTGACGAGGTCGCCGTCGACGAGGAACCGCAGGAAGTGCCGGGCACCGATCCGCCAGTCCACGTACAGCGTCTTGGTGAGGAAGCTCGCCACCAGCAGCCGGGCCCGGTTGTGCATCCAGCCCTCGTGGCGCAGCTGGCGCATGCCCGCGTCGACCACCGGGTAGCCGGTGCGTCCCTCCCGCCACGCGGCGATCTCCTCGGCGGCGTCCTCCTCGCCCCGCCACCGGTCGCCCCGGGAGCGGTAGTCCCGGACCGACGCCTCGGGCCGGGCCGCGAGGACCTGGTGGTGGAAGTCGCGCCAGCACAGCTGACGGACGAACGCCTCCGCCCCGGTGCCGCCCTTCGCCCGGGCCCGCCGGACCACCTCCACCGGCGACAGCGCCCCGAAGTGCAGGTACGGCGACAGGCGTGAGGTCGCGTCACCGGCCAGGTCGTCGTGCCGTTCCTCGTAGCGGGCCAGGCCGGTGTCCGCCCACCGTGCGAACCTGTCGCGCCCCGCCGACTCGCCGCCCGCCGGGAGATCCGCCGACACGTCCGCCACCCCGGCGCGGGACGGCAGCTCCTCGCCGCGCACCGCCTCGGGGACCCGCACGGCACGCGGGGCGGGCAGAGGGTCGCGCAGCGGCTCCTTGGACCAGCGGCGCAGGTACGGCGTGAAGACGGCGAAGTGGTCCGAGCCCAGGGGGGTCACGGCCCCCGGCGCGACGGCGGTGATCACGCGGTCGTGCACCCGCAGCGCGACACCGTCCGCGTCGAGTTCCTCGCGCAGCCGCTCCTCACGACGGTGGGCGAAGCCGGTGACTCCCGCGGCCATGTGCACCTCGCCGGCACCGCACGCGGCGGCGACCGCGCGGACCTCCCGGGCGACCGGCCCGGTGCGCACGACCAGCCGCCCGCCGCGCCGGCGCAGCGAGGAGTCGAGGTCGGCCAGGCAGTCGGCGAGGAACGCCGCGCGGTTGGGCACGTCGAACCCCACGGCGTGGACGGCGGGGTCGCGGACGAACAGGGGCACCACCTCGTCGGCCGCCTTCAGCGCCGCGTGCAGGGGCGGATGGTCGTGCAGACGCAGGTCCGAGGTGAACAGGACGACCGCGACGGTCATGGCGTCACTCCTGGTGCGGTGGTGCGGATTGCGTTCGTCGCTTTCGGACACTTCGCCGCTCACGGGCCCCTCGGATGCGCGAGGCGCTCCGGCGTCCGCTCGTGCCCTCGGCCGCCGCCCGCGCGATGTTGCGCGCCATGCCGCCGAACACGGCGGAGTGGAACGGGGCGACGCTCCACCAGTAGGCGTGGCCCAGCAGGCCGCGCGGGTGGAACAGGGCGCGCTGCCGGTAGCGGGTGCGGCCCTCGTCGTCGGTCTCGGCGTACATCTCCAGCCAGGCGAGGCCGGGCAGCCGCATCTCCGCGCGCAGCCGCAGCAGACGACCCGGTTCGATCTCCTCGACCCGCCAGAAGTCCAGCGAGTCGCCGACCCTCAGCCGCTCGGTGTCCCGCCGGCCGCGGCGCAGCCCGACCCCGCCCGCGAACCGGTCCAGCCAGCCCCGGGCCGCCCAGGCCAGCGGGGATGAGTACCAGCCGTTGTCGCCGCCGATGCCCTCGACCACCTTCCACAGCGCGGCCCGGGACGCGTCGACCGGCCGCTGCCGTTCGTCCTGGTAGAGGCTGCCGCCCGCCCAGTCGGGGTCGGTGGGCAGCGGGTCGCTGGGCGCCCCGGGCACCGAGGCGGAGGACCAGCGCGTGGAGACCTGCGCCTCCCGCACCCGGCGCAGCGCCAGGGCCAGCGCCTCGTCGAACGGCAGGGGCCGCCCCGGGATGTCGGGCACGTAGCGGGCGATGTCGTGCTCGTGGCAGACGACCTCGTGCCGCAGCGACTCGGTCAGCGGCCGGGCCAGGGAGGCGGGCACCGGGGTGACCAGGCCGACCCAGTGGCTGGACAGCCGTGGAGTGAGGACCGGGACCGGCACGATGAACCGCCGCCGCAGTCCGGCGACGGCGGCGTAGCGCCGCATCATGTCGCGGTAGGTGAGGACGTCCGGCCCGCCGATGTCGAAGGCCCGGTCGACGTCGTCCGGCATGGTGGCCGACCCGACGAGGTAGCGCAGCACGTCCCGTACCCCGATGGGCTGGGTGCGGGTGTGCACCCAGCTGGGGGTGACCATGACGGGCAGGCGTTCGGTGAGGTAGCGCAGCATCTCGAACGACGCCGAACCCGAGCCGATGACGACGGCGGCGCGCAGCACGGTCGCGGGCACCGGCGAGTCGAGGAAGATCTGCCCCACCTCGGCCCGGGACCGCAGATGCGGCGAGAGCGACTCCTCGGGGACGCCGCGCGGCGTGAGCCCGCCGAGGTAGACGATCCGCCGTACGCCGGCGGTCCGGGCCTGCTCGGCGAAGATCCGGGCGGCGGCGCGGTCGGTGTCCTCGAAGCGGGAGCCGGAGCCGAGGGCGTGCACCAGGTAGTAGGCGACGTCGATGCCGCGCATCGCGGACGCGAGCGACTCCGGGTCGGTGACGTCCCCCCGCACGGTCTCGGTGTGCGCCGCCCAGGGGTGGTCGCGGAGCTTGCCGGGGGAGCGGGCGAGGCACCGGACGCGGTGGCCCTCCTGCAGCAGTTCCGGCACCAGGCGTCCGCCGATGTAGCCGGACGCCCCGGTGACCAGGCAGTGCAGCCGCTGCCCGTCCGTCGTCATGGTCGTGCCTCCGTCCTCCGACACCGTCGCCGTGCTGTCGGATCACGGCCGGCCCTGACGCGAACACTTCCCGTCCGGGGCCCTCGGCGGATGCACGACACGGGCGCCGCCGGCGGTTCAGCCGGAGGGAGTACCGGCCCCGCCCCCATCCGGGCTCCGGCGGGCCAGAGCGCGGAGGGAGTACCGGCCCCGCCCCCATCCGGGCTCCGGCGGGCTCGGTCACTACGCCCGGGGCCCGGTGCCGATCATCAACGCGGGCACCGGCAGGGAGCGCACCGCGAGCGGGTCGAGCAGCACCGCTCCTCGCGGGCCACGCCCGCCGCCCCGTCCGCGCGGAGCGCCGGCAGTGGCCAGACCCCCGCCGCCGAGAACACCGTGCCCGCGCGGACCTCCGGCGCCCGGCGGGCCGTCAACCGGTTCGCCGCCCGTATCGCCGCGTGCATCGACCGCGTTCCGCCCCCGTCGCTCCGCCCCCGTCGCTCCGCCCCCTACGATGCGCCCAGCCGTACGACGGACCCGCCCACCGCCACAGCCAGGAGCACCGTACCCGTGTCGATACCCCCGCCCCCCGGGAACCAGCGGCCCCCGGGCCCGTACGGCCCGCCCCCGGCCAACGGGCCGCAGGCATACGGCCCGTACGACCCCGCGGGGCGGCCGTACGGCACCCCGGTCTCCGTCAACGCCCTCGCCGTCGCCGCCCTCGTGCTCGGCGTGCTCTGCTTCCTGCCCGCCGCCGGGCTCGTGCTGGGGCTGATCGCGTTGTGGCAGATCCGGCGGTCCGGGCAGAGCGGGCGGGGGCTGGCGATCGCGGGGGCCGTGCTGTCGGCCGTCGGGATCGTGCTGTGGGCGGCCGTGCTGTCCACGGGCGCCGCGTCCGAGGTCTGGGAGGGGTTCAAGGACGGCGCGCGACGGGGCGACGAGGTCCTGTCGCTGGACAAGGGCGACTGCTTCGACGCGCCCGGCGGGCTGGAGGGGGACACCTACGACGTCGACCGGGTGCCGTGCGAGGGCCGGCACGACGCCGAGGTGTTCGCGGTCGTCACCCTGCCCGGCGGCGCCTTCCCGGGCGACGCGAAGACCACCGACATCGCCGACGAGAAGTGCTACGCCCTCCAGGACCAGTACGCGATGGACACCTGGGCGATGCCGTCCGATGTCGACGTGTACTACCTGCTGCCGTCCCGGGTGAGCTGGCGCTTCGGCGACCGCGCGATCACCTGCCTCTTCGGCGGCGCCGAGGCGAAGGCCGAGCTGACCGGTTCCCTGCGCACCGACCCCACCACCCTCGACACCGACCAGGTCGTCTTCCTCTCGACGGCCAACGCCCTCGACACGGCGCTCTACGAGGAGCCCGAGAAGAGCCCCGAGGACGACCTCGCCGCCCACCGGGCCTGGGCCGGCCAGGTCCACGACGTGCTCGGCGAGCAGATCGAGGCCCTGCGCGGGCACTCCTGGCCGGCCGGCGCCCGCAAGCCCCTCGCCGACCTGGTCGAGGACATGGAGGGCGCCCGGGAGGAGTGGCGCGGGGCGAGCACCGCCCGCGACGTGGACACCTACTTCGCGCACTACGACAAGGCGTACGGATCCGTGGACGGCCCGGCCACCGTCACGGCGCGCAAGGCCCTCGCCCTGGGGGTGACGCCGCCCGCCTCGGGGGAGGACGAGAGAGGCACCTCCGAAGCGCAGGTGTGACGGCGGCCATAGCGGGGAGAAACTGCCTGCGTAAAGCCCTCAGGACCCTTCTGTCATCACATCGAGTGATTCTCTGGCCTTTGCTTGCATCGCACAACCTACGGTTGCCACGCTGTTGCTGTCTGTACAACCTGATGGGAGCGGCCAGTGACATTCGGTGAGCAGCCGGCGTACCTGCGCGTCGCGGGTGATCTCCGCAAGAAGATCGTCGACGGTCAGCTGCCACCGCACACCCGCCTCCCCTCCCAGGCCAGAATCCGCCAGGAGTACGGGGTCTCGGACACGGTCGCGCTGGAGGCCCGCAAGGTGCTCATGGCGGAAGGCCTGGTCGAGGGCCGCTCCGGCTCGGGGACGTATGTGCGCGAGCGGCCCGTGCCCCGGCGCATCTCCCGCTCCGGCTACCGCCCGACCGGAGGCGCCACCCCGTTCCGCCAGGAGCAGGCCGACGGCGAGGGCCGCGGCACCTGGGAGTCCAGCAGCGAGCAGTCCGAGGCGAGCGTCGCGGTCGCCGAGCGGCTGGGCATCGAGCCGGGCGAGCGGGTCATGTGCACGCGGTACCTCTACCGCGAGGGCGGCGAGGCGATGATGCTCTCCACGTCCTGGGAACCCCTCACCGTCACGGGGCGTACGCCCGTGATGCTGCCGGAGGAGGGCCCGGTCGGCGGCATGGGCGTCGTCGAGCGGATGCGCGCCATCGACGTGATCGTGGACAACGTCACGGAGGAGGTCGGCGCCCGCCCCGGCCTCGCCGAGGAGCTGCTCGTCCTGGGCGGCGTACCGGGCCATGTCGTCCTGGTCGTCCAGCGCACGTTCTACGCCTCCGGCCGCCCCGTCGAGACGGCCGACGTGGTCGTTCCGGCCGACCGGTACCGGGTCGCCTACCACCTTCCGGTCAAGTAGCGAACGCTCACATCCGCCCCGCGGCGCGCACCCCGCGCGCCCCGCTCACACGGTCGCCGTGCGGAGGGCCCTGGGCCGGGGCGGCGCGTGCCCCGCGACCCGCCGTCGTTCGCGCAGGTCGTCGCTCACCTCTGCGGTATGTCCCGGACCGGTTGCGCCGAGGTGCGCCGACGGCGCGTTCGTCGGCGTGCGCCCCCTGCGTTCTGGCTGGTTGCGTACCTCTTTGTGAAAAGCCGTGTTCGCTGCGTAAAGGTTAGGCGTAGGGTCGGGCATATGCGCATTGCGGTTTCCTTGGCGGGTGGGGCACGGAACAGGCCGCGGGCGGGAAGCGGAGGGGCGCGATGAACGACAGCACGGTCACTCTTCCCTGGCTCGTGATACGAGAGGACGACAACGGCAACCGCTACCGCGTGGGCCGGTACGCGACCCGGGCCGAGGCCCAGAAGATCGCGGACAGCCTCGACGGTCGCGGCCACAAACAGCTGTACTGGGTCGAGCGGCTCGGTCAGAGCGGGTCGGCCGTGGCGCACGACTGACCCTCATGAGGGGTCCACGACCGACCATCGTGAGGGGCGCACGACCGACCATCGTGAAGGGCCCCGGTGGACCCCGGTGGACCCCGGCAGCCGGCGGGGCTCCCGTAGGCTCCCCGCATGAGTGAGCGGATCGTCGTGGGGGCCGCACTGGTCGAGGACGGGCGGCTGCTGGCCGCCCGGCGCAGCGCGCCCGTGGAGCTGGCCGGGCGCTGGGAGCTGCCCGGCGGCAAGGTCGAGCCCGGGGAGGCGGCCGACGCGGCGCTCGCGCGGGAGTTGCGCGAGGAACTCGGCGTCGACGCCGAGGTGGGCGGGCGCGTCCCGGGGGAGTGGCCCCTCAGGGCGCCGTACGTCCTGCATGTGTGGACCGCCCGGCTGCGACCCGGCTCCGCAGCCCCCGAACCCCTCCAGGACCACGACGAACTGCGCTGGCTCGGCCTCGACGAGATCTGGGACGTGCCCTGGCTCGACCAGGACGTCCCGGCCGTACGGCAGACCCTCGCGCACCTGGGAGCCGTGGAGGGCCTCGCCTCGTACGGCCCCGGCTCCGGCGGGCCGCAAGCGCCCGGCGCCTGAAGCCGACCGGGGGCGTGCGGCCTGCATCGCACCGCCCGTAGGGGCGCTCCCTACGCCTTTCGTGCCACAGTGCGCCGCCCCGCGCGATACTCCACCCCGGATATCGGGTATGTGGCCATTAACCCCATGAAACCGGACATGGGCGGGGCTCCTGCCTGGGAAGTGATCGGCGTGATCGACACCGAAGGTGACTGCGCCGGGTGGACCTTTCCCGCCGACCCGGGAGCCGTGCGCACCGCCCGCCAGGCCGTGCGCGCCCAACTCCGGCGCTGGGGCCTCGACAGCCTCGCCGACCTCGCCGCGCTGCTGGTGAGTGAGCTGGTCACCAACGCCCTGCGGCACGCCACGGGCCCCATCGGGGTGCGCCTGGTACGCCCGTCGGGCCGGGGTGGTGTCCTCCTGGTCGAGGTCTCCGACCCGCTGCCGGACCCGCCCCGCGAACGCGCCGCCCGCCTCGAGGACGAGAGCGGCCGCGGACTGCATCTGGTGGCCTCCTCCTCCCGCCGCTGGGGCACCCGGCCCGGCGCCGCGGGCAAGACCGTGTGGTTCGAACTCGCGGTGCCGGAGTGAAAATCCGGTGTACGTACGTCCTGCCGCTGTAGAGCGAATGGTTCAGGCCAGTGGCGGTTGCCGGCCGAGGGGGTTCGACGACGTGTCCCCTGGTTAGAAGACTGGAAGTGTTGTCACGGTCCGGACCGAAAATCATCGGGACCGTGCTGTGATCGTGAACACCGTGTTGTGCGGCACCGTAGTGCTGGATACTGCGGGCAGCCGCCCCCGGTGACCGGTGCCGGACGCGGTGAGCTGGAGGGGACGGTTCGCGTGAGCGAGATACCAGCGAAGGCCACGGAGTCCGAGGACCCGTCGGAGGGCGCGAGGGCGAGGGCTGCCGACGGCCTGGCCTCCGCGGTGGGAGGTGCGCTCGCGGCCGACGGGATGCGGACCGGCGACGCCATGTGGCAGAGCAGTCCCCCCGGATCCATCTACGACTACATCAAGGTCGCGTCGTTCTCCATCGGGCCCGACGGGCTGATCGACCAGTGGAGCCTGCGCGCCGAGCACCTCTTCGGCATCTCCGCCGACCGCGCCGTCGGCATGGACCCCATCGAGACCTTCATCGACCCGCGCCACCGCGAGCGGGGCATGCGCAAGATGGCCGAGATCCTCGACGGCCGCGAGTGGACCGGCGTGGTGCCCTTCCGGACGCCCGAGGGCGCCGAGGGCGAATGCGGTCGCGAGGGACTCGCCGAGGTGTACGTCATGCCGACGCGCACCGAGGACGGTGAGAAGGCCGCCGTCTGCATCGTCGTCGACGTCCGCACGCTGCGCAGCATCGAGACCGACCTCGCCGCCTCGCAGGCCATTTTCGGTCAATCCCCGTTCGGCTTCCTGCTGATCGACCCCGATCTGCGGGTCCGCCGCGCCAACCACCGGTTCGCCTCCGTCTTCGGCGGCACACCCGACGACCACCGGGGCAAGGGCGTCCACGACTTCCTCCAGCGCGGCGAGGCCGAGCGGGTCGCCGCGACCCTGCGCCGCGTCCTGGAGACCGGCAACTCCATCACCGACATGCACGTCACCGGCTTCGTGCCGGGCTCCGACGAGCGCCGCCACTGGTCCGTCAACCTCTACCGGGTGCACAGCGGTTCGGGTCGGCCCATCGGCGTCGCCTGGCTCGGCACCGACATCACCGCCCGCCGCGCCGCCGCCCGCGAGGCCGCCGCGGCCCGGCGCAACCTCGCCCTGCTGAACGAGGCCGGAGCCCGCATCGGCAACTCCCTCGACCTGGAGACCACGGCCCGGCAGCTCCTCGACGTCGTCGTCCCCGGCTTCTGCGACCTCGCCACCGTCGACCTCTACCAGGGCCTGCTGGCCGGCGACGAGACCCCGCCCGGGCTCGCCGACGGCAGCGCGGAGCTGCGCCGCGTGGCCTTCGCCAGTGCCGTCTCCGACGCGCCCTTCACCGGCACCGGCGTGCCCGTCTCGGTCGGCGCCGTCCACCACTACCCGTTCAACTCGCCCTGCGCGGACGCCCTGCGCACGGCCCGCCCGCAGACCGTCCCGGGCGAGGACGGCGGCCTCGTGCAGTCCACGCTCGCCGTCCCGATGCTCGCCCACGACACGGTCGTCGGGCTCGTGCAGTTCGCCCGTACGAAGGGCAGCGAGCCGTTCGGCGACCGGGACCGCGAGCTCGCCGTGGAACTGGCCGCGCGGGCCGCGGTCTGCATCGACAACGCGCGCCTCTACCGCCGGGAGCACGAACGCGCGTTGATATTGCAACGGTCCCTGCTCCCGCCCGGCGACCCGGAGGCCTCCGGCCTCGACATCGCCTGCCGCTATCTGCCCGGCAACGTCAACACCGGCCGGCCCAGCGAGGTCGGCGGCGACTGGTTCGACGTCATCGAACTGCCCGGACACCGCACCGCGCTGGTCGTCGGCGACGTCATGGGCCGTGGCCTGCGCGCCGCCGTCGCCATGGGCGAACTGCGCACCGCGGTGCGCACCCTGGCCCAGCTCGACCTGGAACCGGCCGAGGTGCTCTCCCAGCTGGACGAGATCGCCCGCGGCCTCGGCGCCCCCGGCGGGGTGCAGCAGGCGACCCGGGCCGCCCGCCGGCCCCGCGAGGCGGACCTCTCGGAGGTGTACCTCGCCACCTGCGTCTACGCCGTCTACGACTCCGTCACCCGGCGCTGCACCTTCGCCAACGCGGGTCATCTGCCGCCCGTCCTGGTCGAACCCGGCGAGCCGGCGCTGATGCTCGACGTGCCGCCGGGCATGCCGCTCGGCGTCGGCGGGGAGCCCTTCGAGGAGGTCGAGGTCGAACTCCCCGAGGGCGCCCTGCTCGCGCTCTACACGGACGGCCTGGTCGAAAGCCGCGACCACCCTCTGGACGAAGGTCTCCAGGCCTTCGTCAGCGCGCTCTCCGACCCCGGGCAGCCGCTGGAGGACGTCTGCGACCACGTCCTCAACACCCTCGACACCCATCACGGCGAGGACGACATCGCGCTGCTGATGGCCCGCGTACAGGGGCTGCCCACGGAGTCCGTCGGCGACTGGACCCTGCCGCGCGAGCCGCGCAGCGTCGGCCGGGCCCGCGAGTACGCCCGCGCCCAGCTGCTCGCCTGGGACATGGAGCCCTTGGTCGACACCACGGAGCTCCTCGTCAGCGAACTGGTCACCAACGCCCTGCGCTACGGCGAGGGCGAGATCCGGCTGCGCCTCCTGCTCGACCGCACCCTGGTCTGCGAGGTCTGGGACTCCGGCCTCGTCCAGCCCCGCCGCCGCCGGGCCCGCGACACCGACGAAGGCGGCCGCGGCCTCCAACTGGTCGGCCTCCTCAGCGCGGCGTGGGGCTCCCGCCGCACGCCGCGGGGCAAGACGGTCTGGTTCGAACTGCCCCTGCCCGGCGGCGACACGAGCCTCACCGATCCGGCGGAGGCACTGCTGAGCCTGTTCTAGCCGAGCCGGCGGGCACGACCGACGGCCGTCAGGAGACCTCTTCCATCCGCTCGCGGGCCATGAGATCTCCTCGGTCCGCTCGCGGATCAGGTCATCTCCGCTGTCCGCCCGCGGGTCAGGTGATCTCTTCTATCCGCCGGCGGTTGAGGAGATGGGCGGGCAGGAACGGCTGCGCGGGATCGACGGGAAAGCCGTGGTCGTGGGCGAGGCACGCCATCGGCCACTTCCGCGAGGAACAACGCCTTGCCGGCGACGAACGGGGAGTCCCCGTAGAGGGAGTGCAGCCTCGCCCGCCCCGAGGCCCCCACCTCCTGCTGCCGCACGGGCACACGCGTCAGATTGGCGCGTCCCGCCTCCCCGAGGCCCTACAGCACACCTAAACTCACGCCACATGAGTGACGTGTTCGCCGTGGACCTGGCCCTCGACTTGTCGCCGACCGCACCGGATGTCGTGCTCGCGCACCTCCGCCGGCACTTGGAGGTCGACCGGCAGGACGACTGGCACTTGGCGGACGGCAACGCGGACGACGGCATCGGCGACATGGACCGGCCGGACTTCGTCCCCCTGCTCGCGGACCGGGGCCCGGCGAAGCGCATCGGGGGACTGCTGACCGGCCGGCTTCTCCAAGGCCCCGATCACTGGCTCCTGACGGTCCGACAGGAGCTTCACGCGGAGCTGCTTCCCGAACTCGTCGAGCTGGCGGAGATGCTCGCTCTCCACGCAAGAACCGACGGTGTCATCGGCCAAGTACGGTTCTACGAGGACGACATCCCCGAACTGCTCGTCAACAGGTCGGGAACGCTGGTGAAGATGCCGTTGCGGGCGGCCGATCCGAACGCTGCGCGGCACCTGCCGTAGGACACCGTCAGCACCTGTCAGGTCGCGTACTCGCCCACCCAGGACCGTCGAAGCAAAGCTCGCGGAATGTACTCCGACTCGACTTCGACGGGTAGGTCGGCGTCGTACGCCATGCAGGCGATGGCGAGCGGGCCGAGGACGACCAGCCCCTCGCCGCTGAGGGACTGTGCTTCGTTCGCGGTCCAGTACTCCTTGTGCCACGTGAGGGCATCGACAAGAGCGGCGTCGAACTGCTCGTTCTCCCGGCGCAGATAGCGGTGGAAGAGTTCGAGCGGCGGGTACAGGACCTTCAGCATGAGCTCCGGGCCGGCGATGGTGGCCGCCTCCGGGGTCGTGCCGTCGATCGCGGTGACCAGCGTGTCCCAGGTCTTCTGTCGCCCGGACCAGAAGTGCTGGAGGGTCTCCACCCAGGCGTGGATGCACTCGTCGAACTCCGCGCCGGACTCCCGCAGGAACGAGACGGGCACTTGTGCCAGTTGGTGGACCCGGTCGTTCTCGCGGCAGATCACCGCCAGGTAGAAGGAAGTGAGCCAGTTGCCCGCGTGGAGGTAGTCCTGCGGGCCGGTGGCGGGGAGGTGCTTGACCTCACCGGTGTTGCCCACCCGGCACGGCACGGTGCCGTCGGTGGCGGTGCCGGCGGCGAAGAGCCCGGAGCCGACCTGCATGGCAGTGACCCACGCTTCCCAGGCCGGGAACTCGCCTGCCGTCGGATCGGTCAGGCAGCGCCACTTCGCGAGGGTGAGGGCGGTCCACTTCTTTCCTCTGAGTGGCTCTGCTCTCGTCGGTGACGTCACCGACGAGAGCAATTCCTGGACTCCGGCCAGTGTCCTCCCCGGCTGTGACCGCTTCTGGACTCACCGGGTCTGCATCATGACTGAAGGAGCCACGAGTGGCCGGTCAGGTGGGAAACTCTCCGCACCAGTTGCGACCGATCAGTACCGCAGGCAAGTAGTCGGATTCAACTTCGATGGGCATTCCCGCGTCGTGGGCCAGGCAGACCATGGCGAGCGGGGCCAAGGCGACGAGTCCCGCGATGTTGACGGCACGGTCCTCCTCGCTCCAGTACTGCTTGTGCAGTTCGAGTGCCTGGGCCAGCGCACGGTTGAAGCCCTCGTGATCCTTGCGGATGAAGCGGTGGAACATCTCCATCGGAGGGTAAACGAGTTTGCCCACAGTTTCCGGGTCGGAGACGGTCTCCGGGTCGGTGCCGTCCACAGCCGAGACCAACTTGGGAACAAGCTCCTGGCCTCCGAGCCAATAGGTTTGGAGGGTGTCGATCCAAGCGTAGTCGTGCTCCTCGAACTGTGCGCCGTTCTCACGCAGCAGGGACAGGGGAACGCGGCACAGCGCCGTGATCCTGTCCTTCTCCCGGCACGCCACCGCCAGGTAGAAGGCCGTGAGCCATGCCCCGGGGTGCACGTACCACTGCGGACCTGTGGCCTGCAGGGTGAGGTCCCTGTGCGCGATGCGGCAGTGCACGTTCCCCTCGGTCGCCATCGCGCCGGCGAACACGGCGGAACCGACCTGCATCGCGGTCACCCAGGCGTCCCACGTGGGGTAGATCGCTGCCCGCGGATCCATGAGGCAGTGCGCCTCGGCAAGGTTGAGAGTCGTACTCAGGGCATCGCCCAAACCGGTCGGATCCGCCTCCAATCCCTCGAGCAGTTCCTGTGCATTCTCCTGAAGGACAGCGAGGCCCTCTTCCGCATTCCCCGTGGGAAAGGGGTGGCGGGTGATGACCGAGACCAACGCGTTTCTCCTTAGAAGAGCTTGAAGTGCTTGAGCTCGGCCCCAGCGTACCGGCCGGTGTTTTCAGTGGCCTGAACCAGGACATACCGCAGCGTCTTATTCTTGAGGGCGGCCCTGATCTCCTGCGCGTACTTACCGTCCTTGGGGGACAGGAGGACGCGCTGCTCCATATCGGCACAGATCGTGCGGACGTACTCGACGGTGCCCTGCTTCACCATCGTGCGCCGGTCGAGAGGGCCATTGCCCTGTCGCCAGTCCAGCCGCGCGTTGGGACCCTTTGCCTCGACGATGACGAGGTTGCCGTCCTTGTCGCGCCAGAGCTGGTCGAACCGCCTGGAACCGTTCGGGGTTGAATGGGGTGTCGGCGGTTCGGCAGCCGTTACGGAATCCCTGCGGAGGGAGTTCACCGGTGAGGCGATCGGCCCCGCGGCACCCGCCGGGGCGAGCCGGTCTGGTTCGAACTGCCGTTCTCCGGCGGGGGATCGAGGTCGACGCACCCGGCCGGTACCGAGAGGAGAGGCTCTGCTCAACTCCATGCCGCCGTCGAGGAGGTCGACGCCTCGGCGGGCGGGCTGTTGGCCGGCCGCGTGATCCTCGAGGACGTCGTACCCGGGGCCGCCTCCGCCGAGGTCGGCTACTGGACGGTGGCGCGTGCACGCGACCGGGGCATCGCGCCGCGTGCCCTGCAGGCCCCGTCCGAGTGGACGCTTCACGACCTTCGCCCGCACCGGCCTGACCAGCCTCACCCTCCACCGCCAGGCGGACAACACGGCCTCCTGCCGCGTGGCGGACAAGAGCGGCTAAGCACTCATCGCCGTCCTGCCGGCGAAGCCGCCCGCCCACCCCCTGGAGGGGCATCTGCACGTAGGCACCTGTCCGACGCCTCCGGCTGATCGCAACCGAACGTACGTGCTGATCGTCATCCCCGGCAACATCGACCGCACCGACAGGGGAGACGGCATGGACCGCACGGAAGCCACCGAGAGCGCGCACTCCCCACAACCGCAGGGTGATCCCGCGCCCGACCAGGCCGGGGGTACGAGACGCAGGCGCTGGGTCAGACGCACGGCCATCGCAGTCCCCCTGCTTCTCCTGCTCCCCCTTCTCTCCGTTCTGACAGCCCTCCGCGTCAACTACACGGGCGACCTCGCGGAGGGCACTCACACCAGGAACCGCGACGCCCTCTGGCTCGGCCACGCCTGGGTCGACGGACGTAAGACGGGCGCCGACGTCGACGCCCTGGCCCGGCGGCTGAAGGACACCGGCATCCGCGACCTGTACGTCCACTCGGGCCCGCTGGAGCACGACGGGACACTCCCGAAGTCGGTTCACCCGAAGGCCCGTTGGTTCATCGACGCCGTCCACGAGAAGATGCCCGGCGTCCGCGTCCAGGCCTTCCTCGGTGACGTCCTGGCCGACGAGGACTCCGACGGCATGCGCCTGGCGGCCCCCGACACCCGCTCCGCCGTCGTCCGCTCCGCCCGCCAGGTCCTGGACACCGGCTACGAGGGCGTCCACCTCGACCTGGAGCCCATGCCGTCCGGCGACCGCGACTACCTCACCCTCCTCGACGCCCTGCGCCGCGAGACCCGTTCCCGGGACGCCCGACTCTCCGTCGCCGCCCACCAGATCGACCCGCTCCCGAACCTGCACTCCGTGTTCGGCCTGTTCACCGAACACCCCAAGTGGTGGTCGCAGGAGTTCTTCGGCCAGGTCGCCCGCCGCGTCGACCAGATCGCCGTGATGTCGTACGACACCGCGCAGCCACTGGAGGGCACCTACGGCGGCTACGTCGCCCAGCAGACCTCCCTGGCCCTGGAGGTCACCCCGCCCTCCACCGACCTGCTGATGGGCCTGCCCTTCTACTACGAGAGCAACTTCACCCACTGGGGCCACGCCGAGACCGTCCCCGCGGCGGTCCGGGGTGTCCGCCTCGGCCTGTCCCGCACGGACGCGGACCGGGCCCGCTTCGGCGTCGCGCTCTACATCGATTTCGCCGCCACCGAGGCGAACTGGCGTTCCTACAAGGAAGACTGGGTGCGGTGACGACGACCCGACGCCCCCTCACCACCGCCGACCTCGCACCCCTCGCCCGCGCCGCCCTGGGCCGGTCCCGCGCCCTCACCGGCGTGGAACGCCTGCGCGGCGGCACCAAGAAGGGCGTCTACCGCCTCACCCTCGACGACGACTCCACCGCCGTCGCCTATGTCTGGGCCGCCGACGAGGACTACTGGGACCAGCCGGACCCCGACCCCCGGGACGTCTTCTCGCACGGCACGGGCCTCGGCCTGTTCACGGCGGCCCACGACCGGCTCGCAGCCGCCGGTGTCCGCACTCCCCGCCTGCGGTACGCCGACTCCACGCACACGCACCTGCCCGCGGACGCGGCCGTCGTAGAGGACCTCACCGGAGGCAGCCTGGAGGACGCCCTGGCCCGCGACCCGGAGCAGGCCCCGGAGGCCATGGAGCGGATGGCCGAGCTGCTCGCCACCCTGCACCGCCACACCGGCCCCCGGTTCGGGAAGGTCGCCGTCGTCGACAAGGGCGGTTCCTCGTACGGCGTCTCCTGTGAGCAGCGCGTCACCGAGGGCGCCCTGCGCTGCATCGCCGAAGCCGCCGCACGCGACCCCCGCGCCGCCGCCGCACGCCCGGAGCTGGAGGAGGAGATCCAGGCCCTGGCCGCCGAGGTCCGGCCCCGCGACCATCACACCCTCGTCCACGGCGAACTCGGGGCCGACCACGTCCTGCTCACGCCCGACGGGCATCCGGCGCTCATCGACATCGAGGGCCTGATGTACTTCGACGTGGAGCACGAACACGTCTTCCTGCGGCTCCGCTTCGGCCCCCACTACGACGCCCTGCGCGCCCCCGGCCTGGACGAGGCCCGCCTGCGTCTGTACCGCCTGGCGATGCACATCGGCCTGGTCTCGGGCCCGCTGACCCTGATCGAGGGCGACTTCCCGCACCCGGAGCGGATGCGGGAGATCGCGGAACACAACCTCCACCAGGCACTCAGCCTGCTGAAGAGCGCCTCCTGATCTTCGAGCCCAGCCACACCAGCGGGTCGTACTTACGGTCGACCGCCCGCTCCTTCAGCGGGATCAGCGCGTTGTCCGTGATCTTGATGCCCTCGGGGCAGACCTCCGTGCAGCACTTGGTGATGTTGCAGTAGCCGAGGCCGTGTTCGTCCTGGGCGGTGGTCTTGCGGTCCAGGCCCGCCTCCGACGCCGCGTCCAGCGGGTGCATGTCCAGCTCCGCCACCCGCATCAGGAAACGCGGCCCGGCGAACGCCTGCTTGTTCTCCTCGTGGTCGCGGACCACATGGCAGGTGTCCTGGCACAGGAAGCACTCGATGCACTTGCGGAACTCCTGCGAGCGGTCCACGTCCTCCTGCATCATCCGGTACTCGCCGGGACCGGCCCCCTCCGGCGGCACGAAGGCCGGGACCTCCCTGGCCTTGGTGTAGTTGAAGCCGACGTCGGTGACCAGGTCGCGGATCACCGGGAAGGCGCGCAGGGGCGTGACCGTGATCGTCTCCGCCCGGTCGAAGACCGACATGCGCGTCATGCACATCAGCCGCGGGCGGCCGTTGATCTCCGCAGAGCACGAACCGCACTTGCCCGCCTTGCAGTTCCAGCGCACGGCGAGGTCGGGCGTCTGGGTGGCCTGGAGGCGGTGGATGATGTCGAGCACCACCTCGCCGTCGTTGACCTCGACCTCGAAGTCCTTCAGGCCGCCGCCGCCCACGTCGCCGCGCCACACCTTGAAGTGGGCCGTGTAGCCGCTCATTCGTGGAGCTCCTCTTCGGCGAGGTACTTGACCAGCTCCTCCTTGTCGAACAGGGCGAGCAGGTCGGCACGGACGGGTTCGGTGGTCTCGCGGGTGAGGGTGATCTGGCCGCGGACCGGGTCCGTCGCCGCCAGCGTGCCCGTCGGGTCGGTGAGCGCGCACAGGAGGTTGATCCGGCGCCACGTGCGGTCCATCCCCGGATGGTCCTCACGGGTGTGCCCGCCGCGCGACTCGGTGCGCTCCAGCGCGGCGCGCGCCACGCACTCGCTGACCAGCAGCATGTTCCTGAGGTCCAGGGCGAGGTGCCAGCCCGGGTTGAACTGCCGGTGCCCCTCGACCCCGGCCCGGCGCGCCCGGAGCCGCAGCTCGGCCAGCTTCTCCAGGGCCTGTTCCATCTCCGGCTCCCGGCGGATGATGCCGACCAGGTCGTTCATCGTCTGCTGGAGTTCCTGGTGCAGGGTGTACGGGTTCTCCGGCGGGCCGCCCTTCGGCTCCTCGATCTCCGCCTCGGCGGAGAAGGGCCGCAGCGCCTCCGCGGCCGCCGAGTCGATCTGGACGTCGTCCACCACGGGCCGCGCCCCGGCCGCCCCCGCCGCGTACTCGGCCGCGTGCCAGCCGGCCCGGCGGCCGAACACCAGCAGGTCGGACAGGGAGTTGCCGCCGAGCCGGTTGGAGCCGTGCATGCCGCCGGCCACCTCACCGGCCGCGTAGAGACCGGGCACCCCGCGCGCCGCCGCCGTGTCGGACTCGACCGCGATCCCGCCCATCACGTAGTGGCAGGTGGGCCCGACCTCCATCGCCTCGGCCGTGATGTCGACGTCCGCCAGCTCCTTGAACTGGTGGTACATCGACGGCAGCCGGCGCTTGATGACCTCGGCGGGCATCCGCGTCGACACGTCGAGGAACACGCCTCCGTGCGGCGAGCCGCGCCCCTCCTTCACCTCGGCGTTGATGGCCCGCGCGACCTCGTCGCGGGGGAGCAGTTCGGGCGGGCGGCGGTTGTGGTCCGGGTCGTCGTACCAGCGGTCGCCCTCCTCCTCCGTCTCGGCGTACTTGTCCTTGAAGACGTCGGGGATGTAGTCGAACATGAACCGCTTGCCGTCGGAGTTGCGCAGCACACCGCCGTCGCCGCGCACCGACTCGGTGACGAGGATGCCCTTCACCGACGGCGGCCAGACCATGCCGGTCGGGTGGAACTGCACGAACTCCATGTTCAGCAGGGGAGCGCCCGCGAGGAGGGCCAGCGCGTGGCCGTCGCCCGTGTACTCCCACGAGTTCGACGTCACCTTGAAGGACTTGCCGATGCCGCCGGTGGCGATCACCACGGCGGGTGCCTCCAGCACGAAGAAGCGGCCCGACTCGCGCTCGTAGGCGAACACCCCGGAGACCCGGCCGCCCGCGGCGGAGCCGCTGTCGGACACGGTCTTCAGCACGCGCGTGACCGTGCACTCCTGGAAGACCTTCAGCCGGGACTCGTAGTCGCCGGTCTCCTTGAAGTCCTCCTGCTGCAACGCGACGATCTTCTGCTGGAGCGTGCGGATCAGCTCCAGGCCGGTGCGGTCGCCGACGTGCGCGAGGCGCGGGTACTCGTGGCCGCCGAAGTTGCGCTGGGAGATCCGGCCGTCCTTGGTGCGGTCGAACAGCGCCCCCCAGGTCTCCAGCTCCCACACCCGCTGCGGCGCCTCCTGGGCGTGCAGTTCGGCCATCCGCCACTGGTTGAGGAACTTGCCGCCGCGCATGGTGTCGCGGAAGTGCACCTGCCAGGAGTCGTTCTCGTTGGCGTTGGCCATCGCCGCGGCGATGCCGCCCTCGGCCATCACCGTGTGCGCCTTGCCGAACAGCGACTTGCAGATCACGGCCGTACGGGCGCCCCGCTCACGGGCCTCGATGGCGGCGCGCAGGCCCGCGCCGCCCGCGCCCACCACGACGACGTCCCACTCCTGCCGGTCGACCACGGACATCAGATAAGGCCCCATCCCTCTAGAAGAAGCGCGGATCGTCGAAGGCGCCGGACGCGACCAGGTAGACGTAGAAGTCGGCGAGCGCCACGCTCACCAGCGACGCCCAGGCGAGCTGCATGTGCCGGGCGTTGAGCTTCCCCGCCCACTGCCACATCCGGTAGCGCACGGGATGCCTGGAGAAGTGCTTGAGCTTGCCGCCGACGATGTGCCGGCAGGAGTGGCAGGAGATCGTGTACGCCCAGATCAGCACGATGTTGACCAGGAACACGAGCGTGCCGAGCCCCATGTGGCCCCACGCGTAGGTCTCGTCGCGGAAGGCGAGCACGGTGTCGTACGTGAGGATCCCGGCGACGACGAGCGCGGCGTAGAAGAAGTACCGGTGGATGTTCTGCAGGATCAGCGGGAAGCGGGTCTCACCGCTGTACTTCTTGTGCGGCTCGGCCACCGCGCAGGCCGGCGGGGACGCCCAGAAGCCCCGGTAGTAGGCCTTGCGGTAGTAGTAGCAGGTCAGGCGGAAGCCGAGCGGGAAGATCAGGATGATGATCGCGGGGGAGATGCCCCACCAGCTCCCGAAGATCTCCCAGTTCGGGCCGGACCTCATCGGCTCGCAGCGCTCCGCCAGGCAGGGGGAGTAGAAGGGCGAGACGTAGGGCGCCGCGTAGTAATGGGCGTCGGCGAAGGCCCGCCAGGTCGAGTAGACGATGAAGGCGAGCAGGCCCGCGGCCGTGCCGGCCGGGGCCAGCCACCAGCGGTCGGTGCGCAGATGCGGGGCGGCGATCGCGGCCCGCGCGGCGCCCCGCACACCGCCGCTCTCAGGTCTGGGTTCGGTGGCAGGGGGTTCCGTACCAGTGGCCACGTGACGACTCCGGTCGGGTTCGGGGGAGGTGCCGGTCGCGCTCGACTCCTCCCCGGGTCAGGGAGCGCGCCGGTCCCGGGCGCCGAGCCCCTCGTCGTCCGAGTCGCTCCACAGGGCGGAGTCGTACGGCGTGTCCGAGATGGTGACCAGCTCGGGGCGGGTCGGCGCGGCCGGGGACGCGGCGGCGTCGCGCAGCAGGGCGACGCTCTCGCGCAGGTGGTTGGCGTCGACACGGACGCGGCGCATCTCCAGGCCGCCGGTGCCGAGCTGCTTCTCCAGGCGTCCCAGCGATCGGAACACTTCGTCGAGACTGCGCTGGACTGACGTCAGTTCGTCGTGAACGGACATGACTTGCCCTCACTTCCGCGGGTCCTTCGTGGCCCAAGGCGGCAACGTTCATGCGCCTGCGAGTGTTGCGCGTCACACCTTGTGCTGTGAAGGGATGTGCATCGATTGGCCGAGGCGTGTGGGTGCACCGTGCGGTGCATTGGGCCGCACGGGTGGCTTCCCGCCCGTGACCGCCGTGTCGCCCTGTGTTGCCGAACCCTTTCCTCTTCAGTGGCGGCATACATCAGATGAACTCCAAATACCGCCAAAAGTGATCATAACGCCCGCGGCTTCCCGGAGGTAGCACAGATGTCCCAGCACGGCGTCGGCCCGCGTGCGGTCACGCGCTCGGTCGCCTTCCTCACCGCGGGAGTGCTCGCGGTGCCCGCGCTCGCCGGATGCGGTTCCGAGGACCCGTCCGGCAAGCCGCTCGCCGGGCAGGACATCCAGCCCGCGCCCCGTGACCGGATCACCGACGGAGGCACCCTGCGCTGGGCTGTCGACTCCGTACCCGAGACGCTGAACACGTTCCAGTCGGACGCCGACGCCACCACCACCCGCGTCGCCCAGGCCGTACTGCCGTCGATGTTCCGCATGGACGCCTCCGGCCGCCCGGAGCGCAACCCCGACTACCTGGAGTCCGCCAAGGTCGTCGACACCGAGCCCAAGCAGGTCGTCCTGTACAAGCTCAACCAGCAGGCAGTCTGGAGCGACGGCCGGGAGATCGGCGCCGCCGACTTCGCCGCCCAGTGGCGCGCCCTGTCCGGCAAGGACACCGCGTACTGGACCGCCCGCAACGCCGGCTACGACCGCATCCAGAAGATCGAGCGCGGCGACAACGCGCTGGAGGTCAGGGTCACCTTCAGCCGCCCCTACGCGGACTGGCGCTCGCTCTTCTCGCCGCTGTACCCGAAGGACGTCATGGGCACCCCGGACTCCTTCAACGACGGGGCCCGCAAGAAGCTCAAGGTCACCGCCGGGCCCTTCACGGTGAAGAAGACCGACCGCGAGGACGGGGAGATCACCCTCGCCCGCAACCCGCGCTGGTGGGGCGAGCCGGCCAAGCTCTCCGAGATCGTGCTGCGCACCGTCCCGCGCGACAAGCGGGCTTCCGAGCTGGCCGCCGGCACCCTCGACCTGGCCGAGATCGACCCCGCGGCGGCCCGCCGCATCACCGTCGCCGCCCGCCCCCAGGCCTCGGGCAGCCCGCTGATGGGCCCGGGCGCCGACCGGTCCGCCGCGGACTCCCTGGAGTCCTGGGCCGTCGCCAACGGCTCCGACGAGGACGCAGCCGACGAGGAGACCGTCGCCCGCAAGAAGCTGCGCAAGGCCGCCGTCGGGTACGCCCGGCAGCAGCAGGCCCTCGGCGGCTTCGAGGTCCGCAAATCCCTGGAACCGGCCTACACCCAGCTCGCCCTGAACGGCGCCGAGGGCCCGCTCACCGACGAGCGCGTCCGCAGGGCCGTCGCCCGCGCGCTGGACCGCAAGGAACTGGCCCAGGTCGTCCTCAAGCCGCTCGGCCTGCCGGCCGTCCCGGTCGGCAGCCACCTAGCCCTGTCCGGCCAGGCCCACTACGCCGACAACAGCGGCGCCCTCGGCGGCCAGGACACCAAGGAGGCCCAGGCGCTGCTCGCGGACGCCGGATGGGTGCGCGGCGGCCCGATCAAGGAGGAGAAGAAGAAGGAGAAGGCCGCCGGCCCCGAGGGCAAGAAGGCCGACGACACCGGCGAGGACGACGCCGACGACACCGGCGAGGACAACAAGGCGCACCACGGCCCCGACCCCGCGGGGCATCTCGCCCAGGACGGCAAGCAGTACAAGGCCCCGCACCAGGGCGGCGCCCCCGGCGCGTACGCCCCCCGGGGCACGGCCGCCCCGGCGAACCAGGAGGCCGCCCCGCTCGCCAAGAACGGCAAGCCCCTCACCCTGCGCTTCGTGCTCCCCTCCGGGCCCGGCTCCCAGACGCTGCGCACGGTCGCGGACCGCATCTCCCGGATGCTGGAGCGCGTCGGCATCGGCACCGAGATCTCCAAGGTCTCCGACGAGTCCTACTTCAAGGACCACATCGCCTCCGGCCAGTACGACCTCGCCCTGTACTCCTGGCCCGCCACGGCCTACCCCGCCACCGACGCCCGCCCCGTCTACGCCAAGCCCGTCCCGGCCGCAGACGGCTCGCTGAACGTCGAGCAGAACTACACCCGCGTCGGCACGGACCAGGTCGACCAGCTCTTCGACGAGGCCGTGGCCACCCTCGACGAGGGCGAGTCCCGCTCCCTGATCCGCAAGGCCGACTCCCGCATCTGGGCCGCGGCCGGCTCGATCCCCCTCTTCCAGCGCCCCCAGCTCCTCGCGGCCCGCAAGAACCTGGTCAACACCGGCGCCTTCGGCTTCGGCACACCGGTCTACGAGGACATGGGCTTCCTGAAGAAGGGCGCGAAGCCCGCGTCGGGCCCGTCGGCCAAGGGCTCGCCCGCCCGGTAGCTCTGAGAACGCTCAAACGCGTTGCCGCTCCCCGCCCGGCGTGCGCACCATGAGGCCAGCAGCGATCATGGTGCGGACGCCGGGCGTCCGTACGCGGGGGACGGGAGCCGGGGATGCACGACATGGTGGGGCGGGCCTGCATGGCCGGGGTGGTCATCGGGGTGTTGGTCACGGGGCTGACGGCCTGCACGGCGGACGCGGGCGGCGACGGGGACAGTAAGGGCGGCAAGGGCGGCAAGGCCGTGGCGAAGGCCTGCGCGGGCGGCACGTTCACCTGGTCCCACGTCACGAAGAGGGACCGACTGACCGGCGTCTCCGAGTCCGAGCGGCTCGAAGAGGGCGACGGCAGCCTGCGGAACCGGATGCGGCGGGTGTACACCCCCAAACCCTCGGTACGCGCCGACGGGCCGGCCCCGTCCCCCGCGGAGATCCTCTTCTCGCTCGGCAGGAAGATCGGCGAGATCGACTCCGACGCGCGCACCCTGGCCGAGGCGGGCGGCGACACCTGGTCGTTCACCGACGTCCGGCTCCCGGCCCCCGACCTCGACGACGACCGTGTCACGCCCCACGCGGCCGGAGAATTCGTCCAGTACGCCGGTGTGCGGGAAGTGTCGGCGGACTTCCGCTACACCTGCCCGGACGGCAGGACGGTCTCGGGCCACGCCCGGAACTGGACGGTCGACATCTCCGGCATCACCGACTGCGACGAGCGCCCCGACTCGGCCCTCGCCCGGGAGGTCGCCCGGCGCTCCTGCGCCTGAGCAGCTCCCTGAAACAGGTCCTGACCTGCGTCGACATAGCCCGGCTCACCCCATCGTCCGGGGCCCCGTACCATGGGGTGAGGCCGTGGCATGTTGAGCCCGGCAGGGCCCGCGCACCACCGACGTACGCGCAGGGCATTCCTCACCACTCCGGGAGTACGCCTTTTATGGCCACGCGCCACGACATCCGCAACGTCGCTATCGTCGCCCACGTCGACCACGGCAAGACCACCATCGTCGACGGCATGCTGAAGCAGGCCGGCGCCTTCGCCGCGCACCAGCTCGAAGGCGTCGACGACCGCATGATGGACTCGAACGACCTGGAGCGTGAGAAGGGCATCACGATCCTGGCCAAGAACACGGCGGTGAAGTACCACCCGAAGGACGGGGGGGACGTCATCACCATCAACATCATCGACACCCCCGGTCACGCCGACTTCGGCGGCGAGGTCGAGCGCGGTCTGTCGATGGTCGACGGTGTCGTCCTGCTCGTGGACGCCTCCGAGGGCCCGCTCCCGCAGACCCGCTTCGTGCTGCGCAAGGCGCTCCAGCAGCGGCTGCCCGTCATCCTGTGCATCAACAAGACGGACCGCCCGGACTCCCGGATCGACGAGGTCGTCAACGAGACGTACGACCTCTTCCTCGACCTGGACGCCGACGAGGAGCAGATCGAGTTCCCGATCGTCTACGCCTGCGGCCGCGACGGCATCGCCTCGCTGACCAAGCCCGACAACGGCACGGTCCCCGCCGACTCCACCAGCCTGGAGCCGTTCTTCTCCACGATCCTGGAGCACATCCCGGCCCCGACGTACGACGAGGCCGCCCCGCTCCAGGCCCACGTCACCAACCTGGACGCCGACAACTTCCTCGGCCGTATCGCGCTGCTCCGCGTCGAGCAGGGCGAGCTGCGCAAGGGCCAGACGGTCGCGTGGATGAAGCGCGACGGGTCCGTCAGCAACGTCCGCATCTCCGAGCTGATGATGACCGAGGCGCTCACCCGCAAGCCGGCGGAGATGGCCGGCCCCGGTGACATCTGCGCGGTCGCCGGTATCCCGGACATCATGATCGGCGAGACCCTGGCCGACCCGGAGAACCCGGTCGCGCTGCCGCTGATCACGGTCGACGAGCCCGCGATCTCCATGGTCATCGGTACCAACACCTCCCCGCTGGTCGGCCGTGGCGCCACCGGCAAGGGCGCCGACAACAAGGCGGCGGTCAAGGACCGCAAGGTCACCGCCCGCCAGGTCAAGGACCGCCTCGACCGCGAGCTGATCGGTAACGTCAGCCTCCGCGTGCTCGACACCGAGCGCCCCGACGCCTGGGAGGTGCAGGGCCGCGGTGAGCTGGCGCTGGCCATCCTGGTCGAGCAGATGCGCCGTGAGGGCTTCGAGCTGACCATCGGCAAGCCGCAGGTCGTCACCAAGGACGTCGACGGCAAGACGTACGAGCCGGTCGAGCGCATGACGATCGACGTGCCCGAGGAGCACATGGGCGCGGTCACGCAGCTCATGGGAGTCCGCAAGGGCCGCATGGACAACATGTCGAACCACGGCTCGGGCTGGGTCCGCATGGAGTTCGTGGTGCCGTCCCGCGGTCTCATCGGGTTCCGGACCGAGTTCCTGACCCAGACCCGCGGAACCGGCATCGGCCACTCCATCCACGAGGGCTTCGAGCCCTGGTTCGGCACCCTGCAGACCCGTAACAACGGTTCGCTGGTCGCCGACCGCTCCGGTGCCGTCACCGCCTTCGCGATGACGAACCTCCAGGAGCGCGGTGTGCTGTTCGTGGACCCGGGCACCGAGGTGTACGAGGGCATGATCGTCGGCGAGAACTCGCGCTCCGACGACATGGACGTCAACATCACCAAGGAGAAGAAGCTCACGAACATGCGGTCCTCCTCGGCCGACTCGTTCGAGGCGATCGTCCCGCCGCGCAAGCTGTCGCTGGAGCAGTCCCTGGAGTTCTGCCGGGACGACGAGTGCGTCGAGGTCACCCCGGAGGCCGTGCGCATCCGCAAGGTGAACCTGGACGGCCGCGAGCGCGCCCGCGCCGCGAGCCGCGCCAAGCACGGCTGACGCACTTCACCAACGGCACCGGGCACCCCGCAGGAGCGGGGTGCCCGGTGCCGTTGTGTAAAGGAGGGGGAACGCGAAGGGGAGGGTTAGGGAAAACCCTCGATTTGCCGGTGACAGCCGTCAGGGGCGGTTTTCTCCCACTACCCTGCTCCGGAAGCGCCACGCCTCCCCGACCCCGGGGAACGTGTAACGGCCTTGCCGCACAAGCTTCTTGAGCGCGCGACAGACTCCGGTGGCACCCTGCACGGGACCCACGGTACGTCGCAAGCGGTTTATCTCACTCTCGTGTCCGGAATGCGGACAGCCGACACCGATAGATGTGTAACAAGTCCGTTTCGCAGGGATCTTTCACCAAACCCTTTGTCCGGATTTTGGAAGATGTAGGCGAGAGCTGTGATCGAACCGAGACCTCGAGAGTGTGGTTCGGTCCTGGCGTTTGGCAGATAGTTAGGCGCGTAGAGCTCGGATGTACGGGTCAGTAGCCGGCAGCGGCGCGACTCACGAGCGCGGGGGCACTCGACGAATTCCGGCACCGGCGACGGGCGGGGGCCGTGATGTGCCGTGTGCTCCCTTCGCGGTGAACCAATGACTTCATAGGAGGAACCCATGCGCGGTGCCAAGAGCGCCAAGTGGGTCGCGGGGGCGATAGTCGTCGCCCTGGCCGCCACCGCCTGCGGCGGCGGCGACGACAGTGCCGGCGACGACATGAACAAGGGGAAGGCCGACCCGAACGGCATCGTCACTGCGCAGCTGAGCGAACCGCAGAACCCGCTCCAGCCGGCCAACGCCAAGGAGAGCCAGGGCAGCCGTGTCCTGCGCACGATCTTCGCCGGCCTGGTCGACTACGAGCCCGGCACCGGCAAGCTCGAGTACGTCAACGCCGAGTCGGTCACGCCGAACAAGGACTCGTCGGAGTGGACCGTCAAGCTCAAGCCGGGCTGGAAGTTCCACGACGGCACCCCGGTCACCGCGAAGTCCTACGTGGACTCCTGGAACTGGTCCGCCAACATCAAGAACAACCAGACCAACTCCAGCTGGTTCGCGGACATCGTCGGCTTCGAGGACGTGCACCCGGAGAAGGGTGACCCGAAGAGCGACAAGATGTCGGGTCTGAAGGTCGTCGACGACAACACCTTCACGATCAAGCTGACGCAGCCGGTCTCGTACTTCGCGTACAAGCTGGGCTACGACGTGTGGGCGCCGCTGCCCGAGGCCTTCTTCAAGGACCCGAAGGGCTTCGGCCAGAAGCCGGTCGGCAACGGCCCGTACAAGTTCGTGTCCTGGGAGCACAACAAGCTCATCAAGGTCCGCAAGTTCGCGGGCTACAAGGGCCCGAACGTCGCCAAGAACGGCGGCATCGACTTCAAGAACTACACGACCGCCGACGCCGCGTACTCGGACCTGCGCTCGGACAACGTGGACTGGATCGAGCAGGTCCCGACCACCGCGCTGACGAACTACAAGTCGGACCTCGGCGACCGCGCCATCGACGAGCCGTACTCGGCCGTCCAGTCGATCGTCCCGGCGTTCTACACCAAGCAGTTCAAGGACATCGACCCCAAGGTCATCCAGGGTCTGTCCATGGCGATCGACCGCCAGACGATCACCAAGACCGTCCTCCAGGGCACGCGTACCCCGGCCGACTCCTACGTCGCCCCGGGCGTCCTCGGCTACAAGAAGGGCGCGCTCGGCGACATCGTCAAGTTCGACCCGGCCCAGGCCAAGAAGCTCATCCAGGAGGGTGGCGGCGTCCCGGGCAACAAGATCCAGATCCAGTACAACGCCGACCAGGACCACAAGCCCTGGGTCGACGCGGTCTGCAACTCGATCCGCAAGTCCACCGGCGTGGAGTGCACCGGCGACCCGAAGCCGACCTTCCAGGCCGACCTCGACGCCCGTGACAAGGACCAGGTCAAGTCCATGTACCGCGGTGGCTGGGTGCTCGACTACCCGGTCAACTCGAACTTCATGCGCGACCTGTACGGCAGCAAGGCGGCCGGTAACACCAGCGGTTACGCCAACAAGGAGTTCGACAAGCTGAGCTCCGAGGCGGACAAGGCCAGCTCGATCGACGAGACCGTGAAGCTGTACCAGAACGCGGAGCAGCTCCTCGCCAAGGACATGCCGGCGATTCCGCTCTGGTTCTACAAGGTCAACAGCGGTCAGTCCAAGAACATCCTCGGCAAGATCGAGTACGGCCAGGACGGTGACCCGATCTTCGACACCATCCAGGTCAAGCAGAAGTAACCAGACGACCGCAGGCCGGTGCCGCCTCTCCCGCACAAGGGGAGCGGCGGCGCCGGTCCGTAGGCACAGGCCTCCACCTCACCCCCCTCACCTGCGGTAGATGAGTGCGCAGGCCTCGCCGACCCCTCACGGCATGGAGGCGCAAGATGGGGCGCTACGCCGCCAGGCGACTGCTCCAGATGATCCCGATCTTCATCGGGACAACTCTGTTGATCTTTCTGATGGTCCACATCCTGCCGGGCGACCCGGTCCGGGCCATCTACGGGGACAAGGCTCCCGATCCCGCACAGATCGCGCAGATCAAGCGCGAGTACGGCTTCGACAAGCCCGTCCTCGAGCAGTACTTCCACTACATGCTGAAGCTCGTTCAAGGAGACTTCGGCAACAACCTCGCCGGACGTCCGGTCGCCGACCTGATGGCCGACGCCTTCCCGGTGACGCTGCGGCTGACGCTGCTCGCCATCACCATCGAGATCATCATCGGTGTGGGGCTCGGCGCGTGGGCCGGTCTGCGGGCCGGTAAGGCCGCCGACTCCGGCGTGCTGGTCTTCACCCTGACGGTGATCTCCATCCCGGTGTTCGTGCTCGGCTTCATCGCCCGGTTCATCTTCGCCGACGAGCTCGGCTGGCTGCCGCCCAACGTCCAGGACTCCACGAGCTACTCGCAGTTGTTCCTGCCTGCGTTCGTCCTGGCCATGCTGTCGATGGCCTATGTGGCCCGGCTGACCCGGACGACCTTCGCCGAGAACCTGCGGGCCGACTACATCCGCACCGCGCTCGCCAAGGGCCTGCCCCGGCGCCGCATCATCGGTGTCCACCTGCTGCGCAACTCGCTGATCCCCGTCGTCACCTTCGTCGGCACCGACGTCGGCGGCTTCATCGGCGGCGCGGTCATCACCGAGGGCATCTTCAACATCCAGGGTGTCGGCAACCTCCTCTACAGGGCGATCCAGACGAGCGAGGGCTCGACGGTCACGGGTGTGGTGACGGTCCTCGTCCTCGTCATCCTCCTGATCAACCTGCTCATCGACCTGCTGTACGCGGTCCTGGACCCGAGGATCCGGTATGCCTGACGTGACCAAGGCCCAGACCACCGACGCGGCGGCCGTGGACGCCATCGCCCCGCCGGCCGCCGACGCACCCGGCAAGGAGAGCACGCAGAAGAGCGACAAGCCCCGCTCCCTGTGGGGCGACGCCTGGTACGACCTGCGCCACCGGCCCATGTTCTGGATCTCCTCGGTGCTGCTGGTCATGCTGCTCGTGATCGCCGCGTTCCCCGGCTGGTTCACCAGCGTCGACCCGCGTGACGGCGACCTCGTCCACCACTACCTGGGCAAGCCGGAGCTGGGGCACTTCTTCCAGCCCGACTGGTTCGGCTACGACCAGCAGGGCCGCTCGATCTACTCGCGTGTCATCCACGGCACCCGAGCCTCGATCCTCGTCGGCGTCTGCGTCACCGCGGCCGTGACGCTGCTCGGCGGTCTGCTCGGCATGCTGGCGGGTTACTTCGGCGGCTGGATCGACTCGGTGATCTCCCGGATCGTCGACATCTTCTTCGGCCTGCCGTTCCTGCTCGGCACGATGGTCGTCCTGAACGCCTTCACCGAGCGCAAGGTCTACGTGGTCATCCTGGCCCTGGCCTTCCTGGGCTGGACCTCGATCGCCCGCGTCATGCGCAGCTCGGTGATCACGGCCAAGCAGGCGGACTACGTGACGGCGGCCCGGGCGCTCGGCGCCGGCACCCCGCGGATCCTGTTCCGCCACGTGATGCCGAACGCCGTCGCGCCGACCATCGTCGTGGCCACGATCGCCCTCGGCGGTTACATCTCGGCTGAGGCGACGCTGTCGTTCCTCGGCCTCGGCCTCAGTGACCCGACGATCTCGTGGGGCATCGACATCTCCGAGGGCAGCAAGGTGATCCGGGACAACCCGCACACGCTGCTGTTCCCGGCGGGCATGCTCAGCCTCACGGTCTTCGCGTTCATCATGCTCGGCGACGCGGTGCGCGACGCCCTTGACCCGAAGCTGCGCTGAGGAGGGCGTACGTGACCACCATCGACAAGACCAGGAACGTCCCCGAGCCGCGCGGCGCGGCCGAGGGTGACGTTCCCCTGCTCGAAGTGCGCGACCTGCACGTCGAGTTCCACACCCGTGACGGTGTGGCCAAGGCCGTCAACGGCGTCAACTACACCGTGAGCTCCGGCGAGACCCTCGCCGTGCTCGGCGAGTCCGGCTCCGGCAAGTCCGTGACCGCGCAGGCGATCATGGGCATTCTCGACATGCCGCCCGGGCGGATCCCGCAGGGGCAGATCCTGTACCGCGGCGAGGACATGCTCACCATGTCCAACGAGGCCCGGCGCAAGGTCCGCGGCAGGAAGATCGCCATGATCTTCCAGGACGCGCTGTCCGCGCTGAACCCGGTGCTGTCCGTCGGCTACCAGCTCGGCGAGATGTTCCGTGTCCACCAGGGCCTGAGCAAGAAGGACGCCAAGGCCAAGGCCATCGAGCTGATGGACCGCGTGAAGATCCCGGCCGCCAAGGAGCGCGTCGGCGACTACCCGCACCAGTTCTCCGGCGGTATGCGCCAGCGCATCATGATCGCGATGGCGCTCGCCCTGGAGCCGGACCTGATCATCGCCGACGAGCCGACGACGGCCCTCGACGTGACGGTCCAGGCCCAGGTGATGGACCTGCTCGCGGAGCTCCAGCGCGAGTACAACATGGGCCTGATCCTGATCACCCACGACCTCGGCGTGGTCGCCGACGTCGCGGACAAGATCGCCGTGATGTACGCGGGCCGGATCGTGGAGACCGCGCCCGTGCACGAGCTGTACAAGCGGCCCGCGCACCCCTACACCAAGGGTCTGCTGGAGTCGATCCCGCGCCTGGACCAGAAGGGCCAGGACCTGTACGCGATCAAGGGCCTGCCGCCCAACCTGACGCGTATCCCGTCCGGTTGCGCCTTCAACCCACGGTGCCCGCAGGCACAGGACGTCTGCCGTACGGACGTCCCGCTGCTGCACCCGGTCACCGAGCGCGATGGCGGCGAGCTGCCCGGCCGCGGCAGCGCGTGCCACTTCTGGAAGGAGACGATCCATGGCTGAGCTGGACAAGACGGACGAGTCCATGGACGCCACCCCCAACGTCACCGAGGTCGAGACGATCGAGGCCGCCACCGATGCGGAGGCCGTGGCCGCCATCGAGGCGCCGGTCGAGCGCGGTGAGCCGATCCTTCAGGTGCGCAACCTGGTCAAGCACTTCCCGCTGACCCAGGGCATCCTGTTCAAGCGTCAGATCGGCGCGGTCAAGGCCGTGGACGGGGTCTCCTTCGACCTCTACCAGGGTGAGACGCTCGGCATCGTGGGCGAGTCCGGCTGTGGCAAGTCCACCGTCGCCAAGCTGCTGATGATGCTGGAGAAGGCGACCGCGGGCGAGATCTTCTACAAGGGCCAGGACATCACCAAGCTGTCCGGGCGCGCGCTGAAGGCGGTCCGCCGGAACATCCAGATGGTGTTCCAGGACCCGTACACCTCGCTCAACCCCCGTATGACGGTGGGCGACATCATCGGGGAGACCTTCGAGATCCACCCCGAGGTGGCGCCGAAGGGCGACCGCCGCCGCAAGGTCCAGGACCTCCTGGACGTCGTCGGCCTCAACCCCGAGTACATCAACCGCTACCCGCACCAGTTCTCGGGCGGTCAGCGCCAGCGCATCGGCATCGCCCGAGGCCTGGCCCTGAACCCCGAGATCATCATCTGCGACGAGCCGGTCTCCGCGCTGGACGTGTCCGTCCAGGCGCAGGTCATCAACCTGATGGAGAAGCTGCAGAACGAGTTCAACCTCTCGTATCTCTTCATCGCGCACGACCTGTCGATCGTCCGGCACATCTCGGACCGCGTGGGTGTGATGTACCTCGGCAAGATGGCCGAGATCGGCTCGGACACGGAGATCTACGACCACCCGACGCACCCCTACACCCAGGCGCTGCTGTCGGCCGTCCCGGTCCCCGACCCCGAGTCCCGCGAGGGCCGCGAGCGGATCATCCTCACCGGCGACGTCCCGTCCCCGGCCAACCCGCCCTCGGGCTGCCGCTTCCGCACCCGCTGCTGGAAGGCCCAGGACAAGTGCGCCCAGGAGGTGCCCCTCCTGGCCATCCCCGAGCGTTTCCAGGGCGAGGACACCCCGGCGGCCCACGAGTCGGCCTGCCACTTCGCAGAGGAGAAGGACGTGGTCCACGCGGCCTGACCCGCCGCTCCGACGTCCGTACCGGTTCCCGGCATCCCTCCAACGGGGTGCCGGGAACCGGCGTTCGAGGATCCTGGTCGAGCAGTCGCCGGCGATGAGCGCGGCCGGGCCCGACCGCATGCGTCCGAGGCACACACCCCCGCAAACCCCCGCCAACTGCGTTAACACGCAGGCAACTTCGTCGACCCGGTTCCGATATACGGACGCGTCACGCTGGTGGGCGTACGGCCGTGCGGGTGCCGTAAGCGGGCCGGGGCGCTGTGAGGCGTTCCGGCCCGCCGCCGTGTTCAGGCGGGTGTGATGCCCAGGGAGCGCTTCAGGAAGTCGACCTGGAGGAGGAGCAGGTTCTCGGCGACCTGTTCCTGCGGGGTGATGTGGGTGACGCCGGACAGCGGCAGCACCTCGTGGGGGCGGCCTGCGGCGAGCAGGGCCGAGGACAGGCGCAGGGCGTGGGCGACCACGACGTTGTCGTCGGCGAGGCCGTGCACGATCATCAGCGGGCGGTGCGGCTCGGCGGGGGAGGACAGTCCGTCGGGAGTGACCAGGGAGCTCTTCGCGTACGACTCCGGGTGCTCCGCCGGCGTGCCCAGGTAGCGCTCCGTGTAGTGGGTGTCGTACAGGCTCCAGTCGGTCACCGGCGCGCCCGCGATGCCCGCGTGGAAGACGTCAGGGCGGCGCAGCACCGCCAGGCCCGCCAGCCAGCCGCCGAAGGACCAGCCGCGGATCGCCACCCGGGACAGGTCCAGGGGGTGGCGCTTCGCGAGGTCCTCCAGCGCGTCCACCTGGTCGTCCAGCGACAGCGTGAAGTCGTGGTGGATCGCCTTCTCCCAGGCGGGGGAGCGGCCCGGGGTGCCCCGGCCGTCCGCGACCACGACCGCGAAGCCCTGGTCCGCGAACCACTGCGACGTGAGGTGGGCGTTGTGCGCGGCGACCACCCGCTGGCCGTGAGGCCCTCCATAGGGGTCCATGAGCACCGGCAGCGGGGTGTCACCGTCGTAGTCCCGAGGCATAAGCACGGCGCACGGGACACGCCGTGCGCCCCCCTCGGCGAGTGTCACGCGGGGGGACATACCGGGATCTTCGGCGTACGAGGGGACAGTCCTGGTCGGTTTTCCGTCGCGCAGGACCCGCACCAGAGAACCTGGCCGATTCAGCGTCGCCGAGACCAGAACCGTCACCGCCCCGGCCCGCACCGCCGCGTGCACGCCCGGCTCCTGCGACACCCGCTCCACACCCAGCTCGTTCACCCGGTACACGTGCACCTGGCCCGTCTCCGCCTCCCCGGCCGCCTCCGCGCCCGCGGACGCCGAGACCAGCACGTCGTGCTCGGAGACGTCCAGCACGGCCCGGACGTGCAACTGCGCTCCCGTGAGCGGCCGTTCCCCGACCGCCAGGACCCGCGCACCGCCCTCGTCCGCGATCCGCACCAGCTGTCCCGACGGGCTCCAGCACGGCACTCCGGGGAAAAGATCAAGCCATGTTCGATCTTCGTCGGCGTGCACCATCCGCGTCGCGCCGGTGTCCGGATCCACGGCCAGGATCAGCTGACTGCGCTGGTCGCGCGCCTGTACGAGCAGCAGCGGCGCACCCGCCGCTGACCAGTGGACATGCGCCACGTACGGGTAGCGCTTCCGGTCCCAGGCGACCTCCGTGCGCGGCCCGTCCAGGCCGATCACGAACAGCCGCACCTCCGCGTTGCCCGTGCCCGCCGCCGGATACGGCACCCGCTGCGGCTCCCGTTCCGGATGCGCGGGGTCGGCGATCCACCACCGTCGCACCGACGTGTCGTCCACCCGCGCCATGAGCAGCCGGTCCGACTCCGGAGCCCACCAGAAGCCCCGGGAGCGCCCCATCTCCTCGGCCGCGATGAACTCGGCCAGTCCATATGAGACATTCTCCGACTCCGGCTCGGCGAGCGCCCGGTCGCCCTCCCCCTCGGCGCCCACCACCCGCAGGGCCCCCTGCGCGACGTACGCGACGTGCCGCCCGTCGGGCGACGGGCGCGGGTCGATCACCGGTCCGGGCGTGGGCAGCCGACGCGCCGTCCCGGCCCGCAGCTCGGCCGCGAAAAGCCGCCCTGACAAGGCGAAAGACGCCAGCTCGACGGCCGTGTCGGTGGCGTACCCGACGATGCCGGCCCCGCCCTCGCGGCTGCGCTCGCGCCGGGCCCGCTCCTCGGGCGAGAGGTCCTCCGAGGCACCGCCCAGCAGGGCGCCCGGGTCGGCGGCGACGCGCTCCCCGCCCTCCTCCGTGTCGAGGACCCAGAGCGAATTCGCCCGGTCCGTACCGGAACCGGAGCGCAAAAACACGACACGTGAACCGTCGGGCGCCACGGTGAACGAACGCGGCGCGCCGAGCGTGAAGCGCTGGGTACGGGCGTGCCGTCGGGGGAAGGAGTGAGGCTCGGTCGTCATGCCCTGACCATATTGGCCATGCGCCCCCTTGTGCGGCCGTGCGCCGATCGATGCGCGCGGAGGGATAGTTATGATCAATGTCGCATAGTGGGTATGAACCTGCTGGCTGCTGTACGGATTTGATGCCCCCATAGTCCGACCCCCCGCGCCCTTGTGGATCTTTGGAGGTGAGCCGCCGTGGCACTCTCGATTTCGGCGGTGGTGCTGCTGGCGATCATCGTCTTCCTGCTCGTCAAGAAGTCGGGACTGAAGGCGGGGCATGCGATCGTCTGCATGCTGCTCGGCTTCTACCTCGCCTCCTCGACCGTCGCTCCCACGATCAACGAGCTGACGACGAACATCGCGGGCATGATCGGCAGCATCAAGTTCTGAGCGTCGCGCCTCCGGCCGGGCTTCGGGCGAGACCCGGGATCCGGCCGGGGTGCCTGCCTCGTGCGTTTCAGGACCCGACCGCGTACGGCACGAAGTCGGCCCACGCGGCGGGGGCGAAGGCCAGGCGAGGACCTTCGACGTTCTTCGAGTCACGGACGTGGACGGTGCCGGGCTCGGTGGCGAGCTCCACGCACGAGTCGCCCTCACTGCCGCTGCTGTAGCTGCTCTTGAACCACGCCAGGTCGGAGGCGTCCTCGAACGAGGTCTTTCGGCTCATGTCTCCCCCAGCAGTTTCTCGATGAATGAGGCGGACTCACGCGGCGTGAGGGCCTGCGCCCGGATGATGCCATGCCGGAGTTCCAGGATACGGAGCTGCCTGGGCTCGGAGACCGGTCGGCCGTCAGCCACTGCCGGTGAGCGTCCCACCATCGAGCCGTCCTCGAACTTCAGCACCTCGATGCCGCCTGCCAGACCGGCGTGCTCCTCGCGGTCCATCGGCATCACTTGTAGCTCGACGTGCCGCAACTGTCCTACTTCCAACAGGTGTTCCAGTTGCTGACGCAGCCTTGTCTTCCCGCCCAGCGGCCGCCGAAGTGTCCACTCCTCCAGGACGAAACTGAGTTCCGGTGCAGGGTTCCGTTCGAAGACGCTCTTGCGGGCCACACGTGCGGAGATGAACCGCTCCACCTCCTCGGCAACAAGCACCAGCCAGGCGGCGACACCGGGGGCGAGGTGGGCCGTGTCGTCGGCGGAGAGGAGCAGGCAGGGATCGTGGCGACGGAGGTCCGCGAGGAGAACGGGACGTCAGTCCCGCCGCCCTACGCCGCGCCCTGACCGCCGACCTGCCGCCCGAGGGCATACGACGGCCCGCCGCCTTCCTGGCCCACCGTCTCGCCGCCCTGCTTCCGCCCCCGGCCCCGTTCCGGGCACCGGCCGTCGACCCGCCGTCACCTGTACGACACCCGATGCAGAACTGCGACGGCTGCGACCGCGGGTTCCGCGCTGTCCGTCCCGGCCGCTGCCGCGACTGCCGCTCCGACCACGAGGAGGCCGCCTAGCATGAACGTGACGATCCTTGCCCCTGGGCACAGACGACGAGGAGCGAGCGCCATGACCATCGCATCCGGCAACGCGCGGCGGGACGGCTCCCATCTGTACCGGGCCATGAGGGATGTCGTGCAGTCGATGGGCGACACCCTCCCCGGGAAGTTCGAAGTCACCAAGGAAGGGATCGTGCACGACATGATGTCGCCGGGGGGACCGCACGAGGTCACGGCCGCGCACGTCAGCCGCCGTCTGGAGAAGGTCATGCCGGACGAGTTGCTGGCCCACAACGGCACACCCGACGTGGAAGACGTACCCGAGGGCATCATGCGGCACCCGGATGTGATGGTGATCGCCTGGGCCGATCTCGACGTCGAAGGCTCCGTCGACCCCCGTACGGTCGTCGCCGCCATCGAGATCGTCTCCCGGTCCAACCCGGAGAACGACTGGGTGGGCAAGATGCGCGACTACCCGCTGCTCGGCATCCCGATCTACGTGATCTTCGACCCCCGTACCGGCAGCGGTGCCGTCTTCACCGACATCCACTCCACCCCTGAGGGCCCCCGCTACGCGGTGCGCAAGAACTTCGTCTACGGCGAGGACGTCACCATCGGTGAGTGGACCATCTCTACGAGCGGCCTGCCGCGCTACCAGGACGACGGCGCGGAAGAGGCGGATCAGTGAAGGGCCTGATCCCGGAATCCGAGAGGGCCGCTTCGGCCACCTCCGGCGTCGAGTGCCTGGGCACGGGTGAACAGCCCTCCGGTGCCTCATAGGGTGGTCCCATGACGGAACTGCCCTCCCGGCGTCTGCTGCTGGTGCACGCGCACCCGGACGACGAGTCGATCAACAACGGCGCGACCATGGCCCGGTACGCGGCCGAGGGTGCCCACGTCACCCTGGTCACCTGCACCCTCGGTGAGCGCGGCGAGGTCATCCCGCCCGAGCTCGCGCACCTGACGGGCGCCGCCCTGGGCCAGCACCGCCGCGCTGAGCTCACCGCCGCCATGGCCAAGCTCGGCGTCCGGGACTTCCGCCTGCTCGGCGGCGCCGGCCGCTACAGCGACTCCGGGATGATGGGCCTGCCCGACAACGACGACCCCGGCTGCTTCTGGCAGGCCGACGTCGACGAGGCCGCCGCACACCTCGTCGAGGTGATCCGGGAGGTGCGCCCCCAGGTCCTCGTCACCTACGACGACCACGGCGGCTACGGCCACCCCGACCACATCCAGGCCCACCGGGTCGCCATGCGCGCCGCGGAACTGTCCGCCGACGCCGGTGTGCCCATCCCCAAGGTCTACTGGAACCGGGTCCCCCGGCCCGTTGTGGAGGAGTCCTTCGCGCGGCTCCGGGAGGACCTGCCCGGCACGCCCTTCGCCAAGGCGGCCGAGGTCGACGACGTCCCGGGTGTCGTGCCCGAGGAGCGGATCACCACCGTGGTCGACGGCTCCGCCCACGCCGCCGCCAAGGCCGCCGCGATGCGCGCCCACGCCACCCAGATCACCGTGGCCGAGCCGTACTTCGTGCTGTCCAACGAACTCGCCCAGCCGATCCTCACCACCGAGTACTACGAACTGGTGCGGGGCGAGCGGGGCTCCGGGGAACCGGAGACGGACCTCTTCGCCGGTGTCGGGGAGGCCTCATGAGCGACCGCACGTCGATGCTCGCCCAGCCGATGCGCCCGCCCACCGCCGGACGCGTCGGCGCCTGCCTCGGATTCTTCGCGCTCGGCGCCCTGGTCGGCGTGGCCGGGGCCCTGGTGCAGCCCGGGTGGTTCCCGGGCGGGCTGCTGCTCGCCCTGGCCGGTGAGGCCGGAGCCGTCCTCGGTGCCACGCGCGTCCTGCGCGGCCGGGCCGGGGGCGTCGCGGCCGCCGCGGGCTGGATGCTCGCGGTCGTCCTGCTCACCGCCAGCCGCCCCGAGGGCGACTTCCTCTTCGCCGCGGGGAGCGGCTCCTACCTCTACCTGCTCGGAGGCATCGCCGTGGCTGTGATCTGCGCCACCCTCGCCCCGAGGCGGCAACCGGACGGCGGTCCCGTCCGACTTGCCAAGTGACGTACCACTTCGCCGTGACGTGGCATGGGGGATCCGGTGTGGGTTTCCCGGCGGTCACGGGATACGGGCGAGAAGTGGCCAGTATGGTGGTGCGCGCCGCCGAGCTGCCCGCGTGAGGTTGTGTCGGGCGGCGGAGCCAACCGGGAGAACCTGCCTTGAGTCGTGAAACTGACACTCCGTCCTCCGGGCCCAACGGGCGCGGTGGAGCCGCCTACCCGTCGGGTACGCCGCCGTACGGGACCCCGACGGTCTCCGACGCGGGTACGGACGCGGGCCGTTCCGCCACGCGGCCGGAGGAACGCAAGACCGAGACCACGCTGACGACCCGGATCCGGATCAACATCCCCGGGTCGCGGCCCATTCCGCCCGTGGTGGTGCGCAAGCCCGTCGCGGAGGCGGAGGGCCCGGCCGACACCGACACGCACGGTGAGGCGTCGACGGCGCCGGGCACCGCCCCGTCCACGGGCGCGGGCCCGGGCACGGTCGAGCCCCCCGCCGATCCCGCACAGCAGGGCGACGACAAGCCGGCCAGCGACTGGTTCGCCCCCCGCAAGTCGGGCGGAGGCAAGGGCGGTCCGGGCAGCGGCTCCACCAACGGGGCCGGGCTGCCGGGCGGTTCGCGTCCGGCGCCGGGCGGCTCCGGCGCGGGCGGTCCCGCTGCCGGTGCGTCCGGCGGTGCGCGGCCGGGTGCCGGGCGGCCCGGAGGCGTGGTCGGCTCCATGGGCGCGCCGGGCGGCTCCCGGTCCGGGGGTACGAACGGTGCCGGGCTCCCGGGCGGTGCGACCGGCGGCCCCGTCGCACCCGGGCACGGCGGCGGCACCGGCTCCTTCGACGTCACCGAGGCCCTGGCGGCGGGCCCGCTGGGCAACGGTTCGCGTCCCGGCCCCGGCGGCGGCGAACCGCGCCGTGACGACCTGCCGTACTTCTCGGAGAACGGCCGCGACGGGCAGAACGGGCAGGCCGGTTACGGCGGTCAGCCCGGTGGCCCGAGCGCCCCGGACGGCTTCGGCACGCCCGGCCCCGGCTCCCGGGGCCCGGCCGGCCCGACGGGCGGACCGGTCACCGGTGACGGCCCCATGGTGCCGCCGGCAGGCGCCGGCTACGACGAGCAGGGCGGTCCCGGAAGGCCGGGCGGCTTTAACGCGCCCGGAGGTCCGGGCGCACCCGGTGGCCCCGGCGGCTTCGACAACGAGCCGGGCGGCCCGGCCGGCCCCGGTGCCTTCGACGTACCCGGCGGCCCCGATGGCCGTAGCGGCCCTGACGGCTTCGGCGACCCGGGCAGGCCCGGAGCCCCCGAGTCCTTCAGCGACCCCGGTCGCCCCGGCGGCCCCGGCGCCTTCAACGCCCCCGGCCGGCCGGGAGGCCCCGGAGCCATAGGCGGCGGCCCCGGTGGCCCGGGTGCCCCCGGCGGCCCCGCGGGCCCGGGTGCCCAGGGCGGCACCCACGCTCCCGGCGCGGCAGGCCCCGGCCCCGGCGGCGGCATGAGCGACGACACCGCCATCCTGACCCCGCAGAAGCCGGCCCCCGAACCGCCGGACGGCCAGGGCTACGGCCCCCGGCACGACAACGTCTCCGGGCACACGGTCACCAGCGGCATCCCCGTCGTACCGTCCGGCGCCGCCTCGCCGTTCGGCCCGGGCGCGCCCGGTGACGGCCCGGTGCCCCACGCGGCGCCGAAGCTGCCCGATCCGGTGTCGCCGCCCCCGGCGAGCTCCTCCAAGGCGCCGAAGAAGAAGGGCCGCAACAAGCTCGTGCTGCTGGCCGTCGGCGTGGTCGTCCTCGCCGGTGGCGTCTACGGCGCCGGGCTGCTGATGAACCGCACCGACGTGCCCAAGGGCACCACCGTGCTCGGCGTCGACATCGGCGGCACCACCCGCGACGGCGCGGTCAGGAAGCTCGACGAGGCCTTCGACAAGAACGCCGGCAACGAGCTGAAGCTGTCGCTGGGCGGCAAGACCGTCGCCCTCGACCCGGACAACGCGGGCCTGCAGTTCGACATGGACGCCACGGCCGACGCGGCGGCCAAGAGCGACTACAACCCGGTCTCCGTGATCGGCTCCCTGTTCGGCAACCACCGTGTCGTCACCCCGGTCATGCCCGTCGACGAGGAGAAGCTGCACGCCTCCCTGGAGGCCGCGGCGGGCGGCTCCGGCGCGACGACCGACGGCACGATCGAGTTCAAGGGCGGCAAGGCCGTCCCCGTGTACGGCAAGACCGGCAAGGGCGTCGACCTCGCCAAGTCGACGAAGGCGGTGGAGGAGGCCTACCGCACCCAGGTGGAGACCGGCACGGCCGGCACGGTGAACCTCCCGACCACCACCCGCCGGCCGACGATCTCGAACGCCGAGGTCGACCGGGTCCTGAAGGACTTCGCGCAGCCCGCGATGTCGGCCAAGGCCATCGTGCAGACCGACGCGGCGCACAGCATTCCGTTCGGCTCGCTGTCCCTGCCGAAGATCCTCAGCTTCAAGGCCGTCGACGGCAAGCTCGTGGACACCTACAACCTCAAGGCGCTCCAGGAGGCGTACGGCACGACCTTCGAGGGCGTGCAGATCGAGGGCGCCAGCGGCAAGCGGGACGTCCTCCCGCAGGACGTCGTCACGGCGCTGCGCAAGGCCCTGCGCGGCAAGACGTCCGCGGAACGCGTCGGAGTCATCGACACCAAGCCGAACTGACCTCCGGCCACCCGCCCGCACGAGAGCCCCCGCCCGATGAGGGCGGGGGCTCTCGTCGTCACTCCGCAGACATGACAACCGTCATGCGGCACTCCGGACGCCCGACACTGCCTCCGCCCCCATCCCCGAAGCCACGATGTCCGTATGACAACGACAGCCTCGGTGGTCGCGTTCGACCAGGTGAGCAAGGCGTACGACGCCGTCCGGGCCGTGGACGGGCTGACCCTCGACCTCAGGCCGGGGGAGACCGTGGCCCTGCTCGGTCCCAACGGTGCCGGCAAGTCCACCACCCTCGACCTGCTGCTCGGCCTCAAGAAGCCCGACAGCGGCACGGTCCGGCTCTTCGGCACCAGCCCCCGGGACGCCATCGTCGCCGGGCGCGTGGGCGCCATGTTGCAGAGCGGCGGCCTCATGGACGAGGTCACGGTCGCCGAACTCGTCCGGCTCGCCTGCGATCTGCATCCGAAGCCGCACCGGCCCTCCGAGGTGCTGTCCCGGGCGGGCATCGCGCAGATCGCCGACCGCAAGGTCAACAAGCTTTCCGGCGGCCAGGCCCAGCGCGTCCGCTTCGCCCTCGCGACCGCCGGCGACAGCGACCTCATCGTGCTGGACGAGCCCACCACCGGCATGGACGTCACCACCCGCCAGGCCTTCTGGGCCACCATGCGCGAGCAGGCCGACCAGGGCCGGACCGTCCTCTTCGCCACCCACTACCTCGAAGAGGCGGACGCCGTCGCCGACCGGGTCCTCGTGCTGCACCGCGGCCGGCTCCTCGCCGACGGCACGGCCGCCGAGATCAAGGCCAAGGCGGGCGCCCGACGGGTCTCCTTCGACGTGGAGGGCGCCCTCGACGAACCCGCCCTGCGCGCCCTGCCCTTCCTGACCGGGATCGACATCTCCGGCCGGACCGTGCGCATCCAGTCCTCCGACGCCGACGCCACCGTCCACGCCCTGTACGGCCTCGGCGTCTACCCCCGCAACCTCGAAGTCGCCGGGCTCGGCCTGGAGCAGGCCTTCGTCGCCATCACCACCGCCGAGGAGGCGAAGTCGAAGTGAACAGCCTGATCAAACTGGAACTCGCCCGCGCCCTGCGCAACCGCAAGTTCCTGTTCTTCTCCGTGATCTACCCGTCCCTGCTGTTCCTGATCATCGCGGGCAACGCCGACAGCACCACGAAGGTCCCCGGCAGCGGCCTGACCCTCCCGACCTACATGATGGTCTCCATGGCGTCCTTCGGCGCCCTGACGGCCGTCCTCGTGGGCAACAGCGAGCGCATCGCCAAGGAGCGCGAAGGCGGCTGGGTGCGGCAACTGCGCCTGACCACGCTGCCGGGCCGCGGTTACGTCCTCGCCAAGACCGCCAGCGCCGCCGTCGTCAGCCTGCCGTCCATCGTCATCGTCTTCGCCGTCGCGGCGGGTGTGAAGGACGTCCGCCTGGACGCCTGGCAGTGGCTCGCGCTCACCGGCGCGATCTGGGCCGGCAGCCTCGTCTTCGCGGCGCTCGGGGTCGCCCTCGGTTACCTGGCCAGCGGTGACGCGGTCCGCCCGATCACGATGATCACCTACTTCGGTCTGTCCATGCTCGGCGGTCTGTGGATGCCCACGACGACCTTCCCGGACTGGCTCCAGGAGATCGCGAAGTGGCTGCCCACGCACGCGTACGCTGCCCTGGGACAGGCCATCGAGCAGAGCCGGGTCCCGCACGTCCAGGACCTCGCCGTCCTCGTGGTGTCGTTCGTCCTGTTCGCGGGCGGCGCGGCCTGGCTGTACCGGAAGGACACCCTGAAGGCGTGAGCGGCGTCGGGTTCGGCATCGGGCAGCGCCCGGTCAACCGCAAGCAGCGGGTCGTGAAGTCGCTGTGGACCGGCATCTGGCTGGTCTACCTCGGCGCACCCGTCTCCGACCTGCTGCACGGCGGTCACAGCACGGGCGTGCGGATCCTCGGCTGGCTCGGCCTGGCCGCGTTCGTGGCCTGGTACATGGTGCTGGTCTTCCGCACCGGCCGCGGCGAGCGCAACGGCCTGGTGCTCGGCTCGCTCGGCGTCCTCGCGGCCCAGTCCACGCTCCTCGCCCTCACCCTGGGCCGCGAGTGGCTGGTGCTGTTCGTGTACGTCTCGATCGCGTCCGGCGCGGCCCTGCCGCTGCGCATGGCCCGCTGGACGATCCCGGGCGCCTGCGCGCTGCTCACCGCCGTGGCGTTCGCCGTGCCGGGCGGGCACTCCTACCTGGCCTCGCTGCTCATCCCGGCCCTGCTCGGCGGCTTCGCGATGACCGGCGTACGCGAACTCGTCCGGACGACCATCGCCCTGCGCGAGGCCCGCGCCACCGTCGCCCAGCTCGCCGCCAACGAGGAGCGCCTGCGGCTGGCCAGAGACCTGCACGACCTGCTCGGCCACTCCCTGTCCCTGATCACCCTCAAGAGCGAGCTGGCCGGGCGGATGCTGCCCGGCCGGCCCGACGAGGCGGCCCAGCAGGTCGCCGACATCGAGCAGGTCAGCCGCCAGGCCCTCGTCGACGTGCGCGAGGCCGTCACCGGCTACCGCCGCCCCCGCCTGCACGGCGAACTCGCCGGCGCCCGGGTCGCCCTGACCGCGGCCGGCGTCACCGCCGCGCTCCCCGAAGAACCCGACCTCGACGGTGTGCCCGAGGAGAGCGAGTCGGCCCTCGCCTGGGCGCTGCGCGAGGCGGTCACCAACGTCGTACGGCACAGCGGCGCCCGACGCTGCACGGTCGAGCTGCTGCGCCGTCAGACCCTGGACGGCCCGGTGCTGGAACTCACCGTCGAGGACGACGGCTCGGGCGGCGCGGGCACCGGCCAGGGCAACGGTCTCGCGGGCCTCACCGAACGCCTCACCAAGGTCGGCGGCACCCTGGAGGCGGGCCCGCTCAAGTCCGGCTTCCGCCTGGTCGCCCGCGTGCCGGCGGCCGGACCGGCGGACGTAGGATCCCCGGCATGAGCCGCACGATCAAGGTCCTGCTCGCCGAGGACCAGTCGATGGTCCGCGAGGCCCTGGCCGCCCTGCTCGGCCTGGAGGAGGACATCGAGGTCGTCGCCCAGGTGGCCCGCGGCGACGAGGTCCTTCAGGCGGCCCGCGCACACGCCGTGGACGTGGCTCTCCTGGACATCGAGATGCCCGGCGCCACGGGCATAGAGGCCGCGGCCCGCCTGCACGCGGAGCTCCCGGCCGTGAAGCTGGTCATCCTCACCACCTTCGGCCGCCCCGGCTACCTGCGCAGCGCCATGGAGTCCGGCGCCGACGCCTTCCTGGTCAAGGACGCCCCCGCCGCACAGCTCGCCGAGGCGATCCGCACGGTCCTCACCGGCGAACGCGTCATCGACCCGACCCTGGCGGCAGCGGCCCTGGCGGAGGGCGCCAACCCGCTGACGGACCGGGAGCGAGAGGTCCTCCGGGCCGCCGCCGACGGCTCCACCAACGCCGAACTGGCCGCGGCCCTGCACCTCTCCCAGGGCACCGTCCGCAACTACCTCAGCACAGCCATCCAGAAGCTGGCGGTGAGAAACCGAGTAGAGGCGGTCCGGGTGGCACGGGAGAAGGGCTGGTTGTAAAGCTTTTAGGGGCGCGGGGAACTGCGCGAAGCAGTCCCACGCACGCGCACACGCGAGGCCACACGAGCCCCATGGCGAGAAGGCGTCAGTTGAGCATCGCCCTGGCCGCAAAAGCCTCCCCCCGCACCCGCTCGGCCGCGGCCTCATCCACGGCCTTCACCACCTCCGCGTAGGCCTCCAGCTCCGAGGCCCCGGCCACGAACTCCCCCCGCTGCACCAGCAACTGCGCCCGCTCGTACCGCAACCGGGCCGGATGCGAGGGCAACAGCAGCGACAACTCGACCGCCCACAGCGAGACATCCGACCGCTCGGGCCGGGCCGCCGCCCACGCCCGCACGTTGTTCAGGATCCGCAGCACCACATCCAGCGGATCCGCCGGCCGCAGCATCGACGGATCGATCCCCGACCCCGTCGCCCCGGCCACCAGCAACTCCGCGTCCGCCCCCGTCAGCACCCGCCCGCCGTCGAACGGGTCCGCGAGCACCTGCCCCTCGTCGGGCCCGAACCCGACCACGAAGTGCCCCGGCAGGGCCACCCCGTACACCGGGGCTCCGGCTCGCCGGGCCACCTCCAGCCACACCACCGACAGCAGGATCGGCAGCCCCCTGCGCCGCACCAGCACCTCGTGCAGCAGCGAGGACTCCAGCCGCTGGTAGTCGGCGGGGGTGCCGTGGAACCCCATGCGCTCACCGAGCAGCTCCCGCAGGGCGACCGCCCACGCCCGCGGCCCGCCGGGCCGGTACGGCAGCAGCCCGGCCAGCCGGTCCAGCTCGACCTGCGCGGCGTCCAGGCCGGCTTCGTCCAGCTTCCCGTCCGCCTCCGCGCCCACCAGCAGGCACAGCGTCGACAGATCGGGCCGCTCGGACCGGGCCTCTTCGGCGAACCGCCGTCGCAGCTCGGCGGAGCGCTCGGGGGACGGGGGAAACGGGGGACGCATGACTGGCTCGTGCCCTCTCACGACGATCGGTTACCGGCCGCTGCGGCGCCCTCCGGCGCCCGGTAGTGGTGGTAGGCGTGGTGCGCCGTGAAGCCCATCCCGGCGTACAGCGCCCGCGCTGCCGCGTTCTCGGCCTCGACCTGGAGCCACGCGGCCGACGCGCCCTCGTCGAGCGCCTGACGGGCCAGCGCGGCCATCACGGCCGTGGCAAGACCGCGCCGCCGCAGCGCCGGGTCGACCTCGACGGCGGCGAAACCGGCCCACCGCCCGTCGACGACACACCGCCCGATGGCGGCGGGAGGCGCCTGCGCGCTCTCCCCGGGCACGGTCGCGAACCACACGGACGGCCCGCTCTCCAGAACGCGCAGGGCCACCTCGCTCACGCCCTTGCGCTGGTACCGGGCCAGCCACCCCTCACCGGCCTGCCGGGACAGCACCACCTCCGCCGGATCACCCCGGTCGGCGATCGGCGCCAGCGGCCCGATCCACAGCTCGGCGGTCACCTCCCGCACCCAGCCCCGTCGCTCCAGCTCGGCGCAGAGCAGCTCCTGCGTGCCCTCGGCACCCGTAGCGGTCTGGACGTAGGCGGGCAGTCCGCGCTCGCCGTACCACCGCCGCACGGCGTCCAGGGCCTCGTCGAGCGGCGCGTCCGGCGCGCCCAGCGGCAGCACCGAGTTGGCCCGCCGCGTGAACCCCGACGCGGCCCGCAGCTCCCACCCGCCGAGCCGCTCGCTCTCGACGGGCCGCCAGGCGCGCGCGGCGACCCGGGCCAGCTCCTCGTAGGAGGCGGCGGGGCCGCGGCGACGCGCCGGGGCGGCGGGCACGGTCTTGCCCGCGACCAGCGCCGATTCCGCGATACGGACGCTCTCGCCACTCTTGCGTGTGATCAGCAGCACACCGTTGTCCCATGATGTGAGAACACCGACCGTGTCGGTGAACTTCTCACCCGGAGCATCATGTTCGATCAAGCTCCGCACGGAGACCCGTTTGCCCACGTCAGCAGTGGTGATACGGACCTCGAGTCGCCCGGCGGCAGAGATTTCCACAGGTCAGTTCACCCCTCCTGTTCGGATCATGCCCAGGAACGGAGATACTAGGGGCGGGCATCGACGACGCCGCGCTCCCGCGCGCCAGGCGGCGGAGCCTGAGGAGGCCCGCCAGCGCCCTATCGAGGAGGAACGACAGCGTGACCTACGTCATCGCGCAGCCTTGTGTCGACGTCAAGGACAAGGCGTGCATCGAGGAGTGCCCGGTCGACTGCATCTACGAGGGCCAGCGGTCCTTGTACATCCACCCGGACGAATGCGTCGACTGTGGTGCCTGTGAGCCGGTCTGCCCGGTCGAGGCGATCTTCTACGAGGACGACACTCCCGAGGAGTGGAAGGACTACTACAAGGCGAACGTCGAGTTCTTCGACGAGCTCGGTTCGCCCGGCGGAGCCAGCAAGCTGGGGCTGATCGAGCGCGACCACCCCTTCGTCGCCGCGCTGCCGCCGCAGAACCAGTAAGAGCGGCCCGCACTCCGTGCCGCCTCGGTCCCGTACGGCCCGATCAGCCCGCTGATCGCCGTACGGGGCCGAGGCGTTTGCCGTGACCGGCTCGTACGTGCCAGAAAGTGAGCCCGAACCCGTGTCCGCAGTCTCCGACCGCCTCCCCGCCTTCCCCTGGGACAAGCTGACCCCGTACAAGGCCACGGCCGCCGCCCATCCGGACGGCATCGTCGACCTGTCCGTCGGCACCCCGGTCGACCCGGTGCCCGAGCTGATCCAGAAGGCGCTGGTGGCCGCGGCCGACTCGCCGGGTTATCCGACCGTCTGGGGCACACCCGAGCTGCGCGACGCGATCACCGGCTGGGTCGAGCGCCGCCTCGGCGCCCGGGAGGTCACCCACCGCCACGTGCTGCCGATCGTCGGCTCCAAGGAGCTCGTGGCCTGGCTCCCCACCCAGCTGGGCCTCGGCCCCGGCGACCGGGTGGCCTACCCGCGCCTGGCCTACCCGACGTACGAGGTCGGCGCCCGCCTGGCACGCGCCGACCACGAGGCCTACGACGACCCGACGGAGCTGGACCCCGAGGGTCTGAAGCTCCTCTGGCTGAACTCCCCGTCGAACCCCACGGGCAAGGTCCTCGCCAAGGAGGAGCTGACCCGGATCGTCGCCTGGGCCCGCTCGCACGGCATCCTGCTCTTCTCCGACGAGTGCTACCTGGAGCTGGGCTGGGAGGCCGACCCGGTCTCGGTGCTGCACCCGGACGTCAACGGCGGCTCGTACGACGGCATCGTCGCCGTCCACTCCCTCTCCAAGCGCTCCAACCTCGCCGGCTACCGCGCGGCCTTCCTGGCCGGTGACCCGGCGGTCCTCGGCCCGCTCCTGGAGATCCGCAAGCACGGCGGCATGATGACGTCGGCTCCGACGCAGGCGGCGGTGATCGCGGCCCTCGGCGACGACGACCACGTGCGCGTCCAGCGCGAGCGCTACGTGTCCCGTCGCGAGCTGCTGCGCGAGGCCCTGGTCACCCACGGCTTCCGCATCGAGCACAGCGAGGCCAGCCTCTACCTGTGGGCCACCCGGGGCGAGTCCTGCTGGGACACGGTGGACCACCTCGCCAAGCGCGGCATCCTCGTGGCCCCCGGCGACTTCTACGGCCCGGCGGGCGCGGAGTTCGTGCGCGTGGCGCTGACGGCCACGGACGAGAGGGTGGCGGCGGCCGTACAGCGGCTGTGACCGCGGCCGAGCACACCGAAGGGGTCCGGGGAAAGCTCCCCGGACCCCTTCGGCGTCACAACGCCGCCGTGTCAGCCGACCGGCAGGCTCTTCACCGGCAGGGAGTCCGCGGACGGCACGCCGCCCTTGGTGAGGGAGTCCGTCGGCAGGCCGCCCTTGGCCGAACCGGCCGTGTCGCCGACGAGCTGCCCGGCGGAGCCCGCCGCGTCACCGGCCGCCTTCTGCGCCACGGGCGTGGTCTTCTTGACCGCCTTGCCGCCGGTCTTGCCCGCGGCCGGCACCGCCTTCTCGACGGTCTTGCCGCCGGTGTCACCCGCGGACTCGGTGACCTTCTGCGCCGCGCCGTCGACGGTGTTGCCGACGTTGGCCCCGTCCAGGGCGGTCAGGCCACCGAGGTTCGGGGTGGCGGGCAGCTCGGGGGCCGCGCTGGCGGAGCCGGCCGCACCGACCCCGGCAGCCGCTCCCGCAGCGACGATCAGCGCGGCACGGGCGATACGGCGGGTCAGGGGGAGGGACATGGTGCTCCTTCGACGGGAGAGAACAGTGAGCTTCGTGAAGTGTCCGACCGGGTCCGGCAGTTGATCGACTGGCTGTGGATCACCCCGGCTCGGACGCAGTGACTACCGCTCGAAGCCCGCGAAGGTTGCGGCGCCGCAACGTAAAGAGTTGGCAATGCGTCGCATTATCGGTTGCGGATAAAAACGGTCAAAGGGGCCTCCGGGGGAAACCCTGCCGAATCCTTCCAGCCCTGTGCTCGCAAGGGATTTCGCGGATTCTCGGGTGCGGGTGCGAAAACCTGCGCACACCGTCGCCGCGGGACCGCTCGGGTAACCCCCTCGGGTGACTCCCCGCACCCGTGCGCGATCTAGCCCATCGTGACGACACGGACCGCGTCCGCGTCCCGTTCCGCGCCGGCGGTGCCCTTCGCCGTGGGCTCCCGCCACTGGCTGGCGGTGTTCCCGGCGACCCACTCGCGCCCCGCGTAGGTGACGCGCGCGATGTGCAGCTCGGAGGCGTTGGACACGGCCCAGTGCGCCAGCTGCCAGCCCCGTTGGTCCAGGCTCCGCCCGGTCGCCGCGCTGGTGTCGGCGGTCACCGGCAGGGTCACGGTCCGGCCGCCGTCCCCGGCGCTCGGGGACGGCGCGGGCGTGGCCGTCGACGCACCGCGGTTCACCTCGGCACCGGCCGGCTCCAGCACATCGCGCCCGAAGTCCCGCACGAGCGCGGCCCGCACCCCGTCCGGACCCGAGGCCCGGGTCGCGGCGGGGCGGCCCTCGCAGGTCAGCGTGGCCGCCGACTGCCCGGTGAGGGCCGCGGCGAGCAGCGCGGCGTCCGGCTCGTGCTTGGCGTAGGCCTGCGGGAATCCGCTGCGCTGCACACGCTGCGCGGCGACGGTGAGCGGCAGCCGGGTGTAGCCGGGCACCTTGACCAGGTGGTCGTAGAACTCACCGGCCGAGTACGTCGGGTCCATGATCTCCTTCGGCGTTCCCCAGCCCTGCGAGGGCCGCTGCTGGAACAGGCCGAGGGAGTCCCGGTCACCGTGCTTGATGTTGCGCAGGGCGGATTCCTGAAGCGCGGTCGCCAGCGCGATGGTCACGGCCCGCTCGGGCAGCCCGCGCGCGGTCCCCACGGCGGTGATCGTCGCCGCGTTCACCGCCTGCTCGGGCGTGAACTCGTACGACGCGCCGTCGCCCTTGCCGGAGACCACCTTGCAGCCCGGTCCACCCGAGCCCCCGGTGATGTACTGCACGACGAGGTAACCGGCGACCGCGAGCAGGGCCATGAAGGCGGCTCCGCATCGGAAGAGGCGGCCACGACGCTGGGGAGAGGACGGCTCTGGCACGCCGTACAAGGTACTGGAGAGTACGGAGTGGCATGAGCCGGGTGTGGACAGTGAGGCCCGGGCAGGGCGCGTTAGGGTCGACGGCATGGCCGACACCTCGCTTGACCTCACGCTGGACGCCGCGGAGCTCACCGCCCGGCTCGTCGACTTCCGTTCCGAGAGCGGCACCGAGAAGCCCCTCGCGGACGCGATCGAGACCGCGCTGCGCGCGCTGCCCCACCTGACGGTCGACCGGTACGGCAACAACGTCGTGGCCCGCACGAACCTCGGCCGCTCGCAGCGGGTGATCCTGGCCGGCCACATCGACACCGTCCCCGTGGCGGACAACGTCCCCTCCCGGCTCGACGAGGACGGCGTCCTGTGGGGCTGCGGCACCTGCGACATGAAGTCCGGCGTCGCGGTCCAGCTGCGCATCGCGGCCACGGTCCCCGCCCCCAACCGCGACCTGACCTTCGTCTTCTACGACAACGAGGAGGTCGCCGCGGAGCTGAACGGTCTCAAGCACGTCTCCGAGACGCACCCCGAGTGGCTTCAGGGCGACTTCGCGGTGCTCCTGGAGCCGTCGGACGGCCAGGTCGAGGGCGGCTGCCAGGGCACGCTGCGGGTCCTGCTGAAGACCACGGGCGAGCGGGCCCACTCGGCACGCGGCTGGATGGGCTCCAACGCGATCCACGCCGCCGCCCCGATCCTCGCCCGCCTGGCCTCCTACGAACCGCGTTGGCCGGTCATCGACGGCCTGGAGTACCGCGAGGGCCTGAACGCCGTCGGCATCGGCGGGGGAGTGGCCGGCAACGTCATCCCCGACGAGTGCGTCGTCACCGTCAACTTCCGCTACGCGCCCGACCGCACGCCCGAGGAGGCGATCGCCCACGTCCGTGAGGTCTTCGCGGACTGCGGGGTGGAGGAGTTCGAGGTCGTCGACCACAGCGGCGCGGCGATGCCCGGTCTGTCCCACCCCGCGGCCAAGGCGTTCATCGAGGCGGTCGGCGGCACCCCGATGCCGAAGTACGGCTGGACGGACGTCTCCCGCTTCTCGGCGCTCGGCGTTCCGGCGGTCAACTACGGCCCCGGCAATCCCCACTTGGCGCACAAGCGGGACGAGCGCGTGGAGATCGCCAAGATCCTCGCGGGCGAGGAGCGCCTGCGGAACTGGCTGACCGCCTGACCCCGCCGGCACGCCGACGGGTTTACGGCGCTTCATCGCGGACATGCTCACGTCCCTCGTTCGTAACCCGCGTAGATCTACGCTGAGGTGGAAAGACAGGCACGACGGAGGGAGCGCACATGGCGACCGGCAACCCCGAGGGGAAGAAGCAGCCGCCGGAGGAGAAGCGCCTGGGCCCGGTCCTCCAGAGGCGGGACCAGGTGCAGGCCAGCACCACCGACCAGCGGCTGCTGGACGAGCGAGCCCCTTCCGACTGGGTCCATACCGACCCCTGGCGCGTGCTGCGCATCCAGTCGGAGTTCATCGAGGGCTTCGGCACGCTCGCCGAACTCCCGCCCGCGATCAGCGTGTTCGGCTCGGCCCGGACCCCGGCGGACTCGCCCGAGTACGAGGCGGGCGTGCGGCTGGGACAGGGCCTGGTCGACGCGGGCTTCGCCGTCATCACCGGAGGCGGCCCGGGCGCGATGGAGGCGGCCAACAAGGGCGCCCTCGAGGCGAAGGGCATGTCGGTCGGCCTCGGCATCGAGCTGCCGTTCGAGCAGGGCCTGAACCCGTACGTCGACATCGGCCTGAACTTCCGCTACTTCTTCGTCCGGAAGATGATGTTCGTCAAGTACGCCCAGGGCTTCGTCGTCCTGCCCGGCGGACTCGGCACCCTCGACGAGCTCTTCGAGGCCCTCACGCTGGTCCAGACCCAGAAGGTGACGCGCTTCCCGATCGTCCTCTTCGGCAGCGACTACTGGGGCGGCCTGGTCGACTGGCTCCGCGACACGGTGATCGCCCAGGGCAAGGCGGCGGAGAAGGACCTGCTGCTGTTCCACGTGACGGACGACGTGGACGAGGCGGTGGCGCTGGTGTCGAAGGAGGCGGGCCGCTAGGCCCCGTGGCGGGGCGCAGGCCGGGAATCCAGGGGGCGGAGCCCCCTGGCACCTCGGTCAGGCCAACCCGCGCCGCGCTACGGCAGGGGCCCGACGCCCGGCGATCGTCGCCACCATGTCCAGCACCTGCCGTGTCTCGGCGACCTCGTGCACCCGGTACACCTGCGCCCCCAGCCACGCGGACACCGCCGTCGTCGCCAGCGTCCCCACGACCCGTTCCTTCACGGGCCGGTCCAGCGTCTCCCCGACGAAGTCCTTGTTGGACAGCGACACCAGCACCGGCCACCCGGTGGCGACCATCTCGTCCAGCCGCCGCGTCGCCTCCAGGCTGTGCCGTGTGTTCTTCCCGAAGTCATGACCCGGGTCGATCATGATCGACTCCCGTGGCACGCCCAGCGCGAGCGCCCGTTCGGCCAGCCCGACCGTCACGTCCAGGATGTCCGCCATGACGTCGTCGTACTCGATGCGGTGCGGCCGCGTCCGCGGCTCCGCCCCGCCGGCGTGGGTGCACACCAGCCCCACCCCGTGACGTGCGGCGACCTCGGCCAGCCCGGGATCGACCCCGCCCCACGCGTCGTTCAGCAGATCGGCCCCGGCCTCGCACACGGCCTCGCCGACCTCCGCCCGCCAGGTGTCCACGCTGATGATCACGTCCGGGAACCGCCGCCGCACCTCCCGGACGAACCCGACCGTCCGCCGGGCCTCCTCCTCGGCCGTGACCTCCTCGCCCGGCCCCGCCTTGACCCCGCCGATGTCGATGATCGCGGCGCCCTCGGCCACGGCCTGCTCCACGCGCGCGAGGGCCGGCTCGTCGCGGAAGGTGGCGCCCTGGTCGTAGAAGGAGTCCGGGGTGCGGTTCACGATCGCCATGATCACCGGCTCGTGCGTCCCGAATTCCCGCCTGCCCAGCCTGAGCATCCCCTGTGACCTTTCCTGTTGCGTCCCGTCTTCCGCCGCCTGCGACCCTAACTGTCGGACTCGCATGGCACGATCGGAGCCTGACAACATCCGACTCGGTGGACTCCCGGGGAGTCCGATCCATCCGACCGTGGGGGCCCCGCGATGGTTATGTTCCTGTTCCTGGTCGTCGCGCTCGCCGTCGTGGTCGGCGCGGTGACCCTCGCCGTGGTGGGCGGCGGCGAGAACGGCCCGCTGCCCGAGGCCGCCCCCGAGCGGCTGCGGGACCCGCTGCCCCCGGACCGCCCGGTCGACCGCGCGGACGTGGAGGGCCTGCGCTTCCCGCTCGCCGCCCGCGGCTACCGCATGGCGGACGTGGACGACGCCCTCGGCCGCCTGGGCGCCGAGCTCGCCGAGCGCGACGCCCGCATCGCCGACCTGGAGTCGGCCCTGGCCGGTGCCCGGTCGGCCGCCGCCCACGGGCCGGTGCACGCCTCCGGGGAGCACCACGTGTCCATGGACAAGCGGCAGGAGGACCGGCCGTGAGCGACGGCACCGCCCTGGCCGGCCCGGACGGCGCGCTGCGCTGCCCCTGGGCCCTGTCCGCCCCGGAGTACGTGGCGTACCACGACGAGGAGTGGGGCCGCCCGGTCCACGGTGACGACGCGCTGTTCGAGCGGCTCAGCCTGGAGGCCTTCCAGTCCGGCCTGTCCTGGATCACGATCCTGCGCCGCCGCCCCGGCTTCCGCGCCGCCTTCGCCGACTTCAAGATCGCCTCGGTGGCCGCCTTCACCGACGAGGACCGCGAGCGGCTGCTGGCCGACGCCGGCATCATCCGCAACCGCGCCAAGATCGACGCGACCCTCGCCAACGCGCGTGCGCTTGCCGAATGGGCCCCGGGCGAACTGGACGAGCTGATCTGGTCCCACGCCCCCGACCCCGCCGGCCGCCCGGTCCCGAAGACCCTCTCCGACGTCCCGCCGGTCACCCCCGAGTCGACAGCGCTGTCCAAGGCGCTGAAGAAGCGGGGCCTGCGGTTCGTCGGGCCGACGACGGCGTACGCGCTGATGCAGGCGTGCGGCCTGGTGGACGATCACCTGGAAGCCTGCGTCGTCAGAAGCACCCCGTAGGGGCGCGGGCCCGTGTCTGCGACCCGATCCAAACGACAGGCCCTGGCGGCTCCGCGTGGGCGCGGCCGGTGACATAGGTCCCGCAGCTCCCCGACGGCGCTGGAGTTCCGGGCTCACCGGCCCAGATACTTCGGCTTCTCCTTGTTGACGAAGGCCTGGACCGCGATCGCGTGGTCTTCGGAGGAGCCCGCCCTGGTCTGGAGCTCGTCCTCCTTCTCCAGGGTCTCCTCCAAGGAGTGCGTCAGTCCGAAGGCCACCGACTCCTTCAGCGCGGCCAGCGCCACCGTCGGACCCTCGGCCAGCGCCCGCGCCACCTTCTCGGCCTCCGCGCGCAGCTCGCCGGCGGGCACCAGCCGGTTCGCGACACCCAGCTCGTACGCCTCCTGCGCGCTGATGCTGCGCGGGAAGAGCAGCAGGTCGGTGGCGCGTCCCGGTCCGACGACCCTCGGCAGGGTCCAGGAGATCCCCGAGTCCGCGGTCAGGGCCACGCCGGCGAACGAGGTGTTGAACGACGCCGTGTCCGCCACGATCCGGTAGTCCGCGGCGAGCGCGAAACCGAAGCCCGCCCCGGCCGCCACGCCGTTCACCGCCGCGACGACCGGCTTCGCCGCACCGGCCAGCGCCCGCACGATCGGGTTGTAGTGCTCCCGCACGGTGCTCATGGTCTGGCCGGAGCCGGTCTCCCGGTCCTGGACCAGCAGCCCGATGTGCTCCTTGAGGTCCTGCCCGACGCAGAACGCCCGGTCACCGGCGGCTGTCAGCAGCACCGCCCGTACGGCGCCGTCGCCCGCCGCCGCCTCGACCGCCTCCCGCAGGGCGACCTTGGCCGCCACGTTCAGCGCGTTCATCGCCTCCGGGCGGTTCAGCGTGATCGTCGCGAGTCCGTCGCTCACCTCGTAGAGCACGGTGTCGGTCATGGCGTATCCCCTCCGAGTCGCGGATCGGGGGCGTACCGGCCGGTACGCCCCCGGGTCTGCAGGACAGCATGACGGAGATCACCGACGGGGAACCGGACCGGACGTGTGACCTGCGTCAAAGAATTCTCGCCCGGATTCGTTCGGCGGACGTGTGTGCGGTGGCGGAGTATCGCAGTCTCATCGCCGAATTGAGTGGTTTTGCTCGCGTGCGTTGCCCAAGCGATGCCTACTGATGTTGGTCATCGGGTCCTGCGATGCGGGATAATGGCTTGGAAGCAATGTGTTCGATGCCGGTGTCGCGTGTCCTGCCACAAGGGCCGCACGTGTGCCCTTCTCAGGGGCCGTCGGCTTTGACGATGAGCTGGGTTTCAGGAAGGGGAACGAGCATGGCGGCCATGAAGCCGCGAACGGGTGATGGCCCGCTCGAGGTGACCAAGGAGGGGCGGGGCATCGTCATGCGCGTTCCGCTCGAAGGCGGCGGTCGGCTCGTCGTCGAGCTGACCCCGGACGAGGCCGACGCGCTCGGCGACGCCCTCAAGAAGGTCGTCGGCTGACGCGCAAGCGACCATACCCCTTCAGTTGCCCCGGCATCACATGTGGTGCCGGGGCGGCTGTTTTCTCCCCGACGACACTCGCCTGCCCCGCCTCCCGCCCGGCTAACGCACGATCCGGCTGACGAGCGATCCTCCTGACGAGCGAGCGATCCGGCTAGCGTTTCACCGCGCACAGCAGCCCGTCGCCCACCGGCAGCAGGGACGGCACCAGCTCCTGGCTCTCGCGCACCGCGCGCAGCAGCTCCCGCAGCCGCAGCACCTCGGTGGGCTGCGGTCCGGAGTCGACCGTCCGGCCGTTGGCGAAGGCGCCCTCGAAGACGACCAGCCCGCCGGTGCGCAGCAGACGCAACGATTCAGCGAGGTAGTCCATGACCTCCAGGCGGTCACCGTCGCAGAAGACCAGGTCGTAGCCGGCGTCCGCGAGGCGCGGCAGCACGTCCAGGGCGCGGCCCGGGATGAAGCGGGCCCGGTTGCTGGCGAAGCCCGAGGCCCGGAAGGCCTGCCGGGCGAACTGCTGGTGCTCGGGCTCGGGGTCCACGGTCGTCAGGACGCCGTCGGGCCGCATACCGTGCAGGAGGTGGATCCCGGAGACGCCGCAGCCGGTGCCGATCTCCGCGACGGCCTTCGCGTCGACCGACGCGGCCAGCAACCGCAGCGCGGCGCCCGTGCCGGGCGTCACCGAGCGCAGCCCTGCCTCACGGGCGCGGTCCCGGGCCCAGTGCAGCGCTTCGTCCTCGGCGACATAGGCGTCGGCGAACGCCCAGCTCGTCTGCCGGTTGCCGGTAATGACCCTCTCCTGTCCCCGTGAATGCCTGGGCGTGACTGTATCCGTTGGGCACGGGAACTCGCAGATGGGACCGGTCGTTTAAAGGGATGAGCAACTGGCGCGGGTCGGGACGGGGGGGCGGGCGGTGGATCAGATCGGCGAGCAACTGCCGACGCAGCAGTACGAGGGGTATCCACCCACATCAAAGTCTCGTAAAACCGCTTATCCGGTCCTAACGGGCGAGGTGGCTATGGTAGGGGCTCCACTGGACACCACCAGAGCTGACAGGGGAGGTGCGGCTGCGCCTGTGGATCGCGGAGGAGTGCTGCGGCGCTTCCTCGGATCGGCGGGCAGGCCGACATCTGTGAACGACACCGCTGCTGACCACAGTCACGCCGCTGACTTCGCCCAGACCGCGACCTTCACCACCGACGCGGACGGGCAGGCGTGGACTCCGCCCACGTGGGAGGAGATCGTCAGCACGCACAGCGGCCGGGTCTACCGGCTCGCCTACCGTCTGACCGGCAACCAGCACGACGCGGAGGACCTCACGCAGGAGGTCTTCGTCCGCGTCTTCCGCTCCCTGTCGACCTACACACCGGGCACCTTCGAGGGCTGGCTGCACCGCATCACCACGAACCTGTTCCTGGACATGGTCCGCCGCAAGCAGCGCATCCGCTTCGACGCGCTCGGCGAGGACGCGGCCGAGCGCCTGCCCAGCAAGGAGCCCACGCCGCAGCAGCTCTTCAACGACGCGCACTTCGACGCGGACGTCCAGCAGGCCCTCGACACCCTCGCCCCCGAGTTCCGCGCCGCGGTCGTCCTGTGCGACATCGAAGGGCTGTCGTACGAGGAGATCGCCGCGACCCTCGGCGTGAAGCTCGGCACGGTCCGCTCGCGGATCCACCGTGGGCGTTCGCAGCTGCGCAAGGCCCTCGCGCACCGCTCCCCGGAGGCGCGTGCCGAGCGGCGCTCCTACGTGCCCCGTGTTCCGGCCCTGGGAGGAGGGGGCGCGAGCGCGTGAGCGGATCTCGGCCGAAAGCCTCCGAGGGTCACCTCGCAGAGCAGCATCTGGGAGACCGACTCTCCGCCCTGGTGGACGGAGAGCTCGGTCATGACGCGCGTGAGCGCGTACTGGCGCACGTGGCCACCTGCCCGAAGTGCAAGGCGGAAGTGGACGCACAGCGCCGGCTGAAGAACGTCTTCGCGGAGGCGGCCCCGCCGCCCCCGTCCGAGAGTTTCCTGGCCCGCCTGCAGGGACTACCCGCGGGCGGCGGCCCGGACGGTGATGTCACACCGCCGGGCGGAGGAGGGCTGCCCGGAGGCCTGTCCGGACGGTTCGGATCGTCCGGCGCCTTCGGCGTGAAGCGCGGTGAGCGGTTCGAGTTCGGGTACGCCCCGTCCCGGCCGCACCTGCCTGTGCTGCCCGCCACTCCGGGAGACCGGAGCCTCCCCTCCGACTCCGGCGCTCTGCCCTCCGGCCACCGCGGCCTCCCCTCGGAGAGGGGTTTCCGCATCCACGACGTCGGCCGGCACGACGGCGACCGGTCCTCCTCGCGGCTGCGGTTCGCGTTCGCGGCCGCCGGCGCGGTCTCCCTGGCCGCGATCGCGCTGGGCGGCGTCACCACGGTCACCCCGATCGACACCGAGGCCCGCGGCGGCCAGGGCACGGGGAGCAACGTGACACCGATGCGCACCCAGGGCACCGGCGCCGCGACCCCGCCCGAATCCCAGCGCCGCCGCACGGCGCCGCTGCTCGGGCAGGTGCACGGCCAGAACACGCTCGGCCACGCCTCGGTCGCCCCGACCGAGGTGTCCGCCCCGCTCCTGCCCGGCATGCCGTCCGCCACCCGGCACCAGGCGCTGCACGCGCTGACCGCCCCGGTGATGGCCGGTGCCGCGGTCATGTCCCCGCTGATACGACCGCTCGAAGTGGCGACACCGGCCGCCCTGACCTCGTGGTCGTCGGTCCCCGAGATGGCGGCCCCCCTGTTCGCCGTGCCCCCGCCCGACCCGGCCTCGTCCCCCTCTTCCTCCGCCCCCTCGCGCACGGCTCACTGACCGGCCTCTGCGCGGCGGCCCGCGAACCTGATTGAATCCGGGGGTTGTCGCCCGCCGCCGAGGTGTGTGGCCGGGCGCCGATTCGACGAACTGCGGCCACCGCGACGAGCCGTGCCGCGGCTGTGGGGAGAGCATGAACGAGGGGAAGCCCACGAAGGCGAAGTGGTGGAGCCGTCCACGGCCGCAGGACCTTTCGGAGGACCCGGACGGTACGGGCGGGGCGCGGGAGCCGGCGACGGCCCCTGCGGACCCCACCGACCGTGACGGCGACTTCGAGCTGGCCCGTCCGGCGGCTCGGACCGACGCGGACGGCGACTACGAGCTGAGGCGTCCCGAGGCGGTGCCTGCCGCCGCCTCGACCGCCTCCGGCGAGGCACCTGCGGAGGCCGCCGTCTCGGTCCCCGCCGCCCGGGAGGCCGAACAGGATGCCCCGGTCGCCTCCGCCGCGCCGTCCGCCTCACCCGCCACGCCGGCCGAGGGAGCTCCGAAGCCGCTGCACGACCCCGACCCGTACAGCACCCCGCCCTACGGCGAACCCGGCCCCTGGGCACCGGCCCCGCCCGTCCAGCACCCGGCCCCTCCCGTCCAGCACCCGCCGACCCCGCCCACCCCGGTGCAGGGCGTGGCGATACCGGGGCAGCCGACCGTGCCGGGCAACCCGACCGTGCCGACCGAGATGCCGCCGCCTGGAGCCCCTGGAGTCTCCGGCGCCCCCGCGCCCCTGTCGGCCGCTCCGGTCTACGCCGAACCTCCGGCACCCGCCCCTGCCTCCGACCCCTGGCAGCGCTACGACCCCTGGGCGGCTCCCGCTGCCGCAGGGGGACACGGACCTCTCCAGCAGAACGGCGCCGCCGTCCTCAGCACGGAGCAGCGGCGCAAGCGCGGCAAGAAGTCCCTGGTGCTCGGAGCCGTGCTGCTCGCGCTCGTCTCCGGGGGCTTCGGCGGCGTCGTAGGGACGTATCTGGAGCGCAACGGGGGTGTGGGGTCGGTCGAGCTGCCGCAGGCCGGGAAAGAGGCCGCCGCGCGGGACGCGGACAGTGTGGCCGGGATCGCCGGGCGGGCCCTGCCCAGCGTGGTCACCCTGCATGTCAGCGGCTCCGGCGAGCAGGGCACGGGCACCGGCTTCGTGCTCGACACCCGCGGGCACATCCTCACCAACAACCACGTCGTGCAGCCCGGCGACTCGGGCGGCGAGATCACCGTGACCTTCAACGGCGGGCAGACCGCTCAGGCCGAGGTCGTCGGGCGGGACAGCGGCTACGACCTCGCCGTCGTGAAGGTGAAGGGCGTCAGCGGACTCACCCCGCTCCCCCTCGGCAACTCGGACAATGTGCAGGTCGGCGACCCGGTCGTGGCCATCGGCGCCCCCTTCGACCTGGCCGGCACGGTCACCTCCGGCATCATCAGCGCCAAGCAGCGGCCCATCACCGCCGGCGGAGACAAGGGCGACGGCAGCGACGTGTCGTACGTCGACGCCCTCCAGACCGACGCGCCCATCAACCCCGGCAACTCCGGCGGGCCCCTGCTCGACACCCGGGCCCGGGTCATCGGCATCAACTCGGCCATTCGCTCGGCGGACAGCGGCTCCACACAGGACAGCAGCCGGTCCGGTTCGATAGGCCTCGGCTTCGCCATACCCATCAACCAGGGCAAACGCGTCGCGGAAGAGCTGATCAACACCGGCAAGGCGACCCACCCGGTCATCGGCATCACCCTGGACATGGACTACTCGGGCGACGGCGCGCGTGTCGCGACCGAGGGCAGCGAGGGCGGAGCGCCGGTCACCGCGGGCGGCCCGGGCGCCAAGGCCGGGCTCACGTCGGGCGACGTCATCACGGAGGTCGACGGCCGGCGGGTGCACTCCGGTGAGGAACTGATCGTCAAGACCCGTGCGCGCCGCCCCGGCGACCGGCTGGAGCTGACCGTCGAGCGCGGCGGCAAGGAGCGGAAGGTCTCGCTCGTCCTCGGATCGTCCGGTGGCTGAGACATGACGCCCGGGACTCGCCAACCCGCCTCAACAGGCCCCACAAGGGGCCAACAAGGCAAACAATCGGGAAAGCGCTCCCACCTCCCGCACTCGGAGGTCCCGGGACAGTACCGGTCGCACGGGATCGCCGGGTACCGTGGATCCGGCCCGGACCACGGCAAGACCCGCACCGACCACGAGGGCCGAGGACCGAGGACCGAGGACATCGCAAGGAGCTTCAGGTGTTCAATGACATAGGACCACTCGAGCTGGTGACGCTCATCGTCCTCGCCGTGCTCGTCTTCGGTCCGGACAAGCTCCCCAAGGTCATCCAGGACGTGACGCGCACGATCCGGAAGATCCGTGAGTTCTCGGAGAGCGCGAAGAACGACATCCGGGAGGAACTGGGCCCGGAGTTCAAGGACTTCGAGTTCGAGGACCTCAACCCCAAGACGTTCATCCGCAAGCAGCTGGACAACGAGGACCTGGGGCTCAAGGAGATCCGCAACGGCTTCGACCTGAAGAAGGAGATGGCCGAGGTCACCGACGCCGTCCACAGCCGTGACTCCGACACCTCGTCCGCGTCGTCCGCCGGCGCCGCCGGTTCCCCGGGTGGCCGCATCGACATGACGAAGAAGCCGGAGACGCCCGATCCGGACGACCGGCCGCCGTTCGACGCGGACGCCACCTGAGCGACACGCTCAGGGGCGTGCGCCCCCACGCGCGTGACGCGTTTCATACTCCGGTCGGGCTGTCTACGGCCTGAACCGGGCGCCCGTGCGGCCCACGCGCCGGGCGGTTTCCCTGCTGCTCGCAGCGGTGTGGCTATGCTGCCGAGTTGTTGTGCGGACCGTGACGAGTACGCCCGAAGGGGGGCGGGCCGTTCCGGTCCGACTAGAGCGAGGAGGCGTCCGGGCACATGGAGACGACGAGTCGGGCAGTCGCGCAGACGCCGGCCGCGGAGGGTGGACAACAGCTCCCCTCCGCCCGGCGTACGGTCGACGACTACCTGCGTGCGCCCTTCCCGTGGTACGGCCTCGACGAGGCCTTCACGGGACCGCGCCGGCTGATGCAGGTCGGTACGACGGCCGACGGGGCCGTGGAACACGGGTCGATCGGCCACGGGGACGAACCCACCGTGCGCAACGAGCACGCGGCCGGTGGCGATCAGGATTCCAAGGAGAAGTTCGCGGTCGTCGTGACCGTGGCGGCGAACCCCTCACGGCGCACGGCGGACGGAACGGGGCTCCTGGAGGCCACGTCGGTGTCCTCCGCGGCGTGGCTCGCGGGGGTGGGGCTGCTGTCCTTCACCTGGCCCGGGCAGATGGACCACACGCTGCGGGACGACTGGCTGGAGCAGCAGACCGAGACGGCGTGGGTGCTGGCGGACGACCTGGAGGGCGACGACTGGTCGACGCTGTCGCTTCCCGTGGACGGGGTGCCGACGGCGTTCCACTACCGGGAGTCCGAGTTCGGGTGGGTGCTGGCCGGGTCCACCTCGTCGGGGGTTCACGTCGGGGCGTACGGCAGGGGCATGAGCGCGTATGGGCTCGGCTTCGCCGTGGTGAAGGACATCGCCTCGTACGCGTGAGGTGAGGGGCGCCGGTTGTCGGCGCCCCTTCGCCGTGGGCGGTGTCGTGTGCGGGCGGCTGCGGGTCGTCGGTGGCCGATCGCGCAGTTCCCCGCGCCCCTGGGTCAGTTCAGAACTTGTTCCTCGGAGTGATACCGAGCGACAGGCCCGACAGGCCCCGCTGCCGTCCTCCCAGTTTGCCCGCGATCGCGCGCAGGGCCGAGCCCGCCGGGGAGTCCGGATCCGACAGGACGACCGGCTTGCCGTCGTCGCCGCCCTCACGCAGGCGGACGTCGATCGGGATGCTGCCGAGGACCGGGACGTTCGCGCCGGTCGTGCGGGTCAGGCCGTCGGCGACCGTCTGGCCGCCGCCCGTGCCGAAGACGTCGACCATCTCGTCGCAGTGCGGGCAGGGCAGGCCGGACATGTTCTCGACCACGCCGACGATCTTCTGGTGGGTCTGGACGGCGATGGAGCCCGCGCGCTCGGCGACCTCGGCCGCCGCCTGCTGCGGGGTCGTCACGACCAGGATCTCGGCGTTCGGGACCAGCTGGGCCACGGAGATCGCGATGTCGCCGGTGCCGGGCGGCAGGTCCAGCAGCAGCACGTCCAGGTCGCCCCAGTAGACGTCCGCGAGGAACTGCTGCAGGGCGCGGTGGAGCATCGGGCCGCGCCAGACGACCGGGGCGTTGCCCGGGGTGAACATGCCGATCGAGATGACCTTCACGCCGTTCGCCGACGGCGGCATGATCATGTTCTCGACCTGGGTGGGACGGCCGTCGGCGCCCAGCATGCGCGGCACGGAGTGGCCGTAGATGTCGGCGTCGACGACACCGACCTTGAGGCCGTCGGCCGCCATCGCGGCCGCCAGGTTGACCGTCACCGAGGACTTGCCGACGCCGCCCTTGCCGGAGGCGACCGCGTAGACGCGGGTCAGGCTGCCGGGCTTGGCGAAGGGGACCTCCCGCTCGGTCTGGCCGCCGCGCAGGGCGGACGCCAGCTCCTTGCGCTGCTCGTCGCTCATCACGTCGAGCGTGACGTCGACGCTGGTGACGCCCTCGACCGCGGAGACCGCGTCGGTCACGCGCTGCGTGATCGTCTCCCGCATCGGGCAGCCCGAGACCGTGAGGTAGACGGTGACCGCGACCGCCCCGTCCGCGCCGATCTCCACCGACTTGACCATCCCGAGTTCGGTGATGGGCTTGTGGATCTCGGGGTCGTTCACCGTCGCCAGTGCCTCGCGCACCGCGTCTTCCGTAGCCATAGGACGATGGTACGGCGCTGTACCGGTGCGTAGGAAAGCGTCTCAGCGGTCGTCTGCGTCACGTCCCCGTGACCGTTCCGCCGGGAATACGACGGGGTCGTGGCGGTGGCCGTTCTGCCGTTCCTCCATCTCCTTGATCGTGTCCTGCAGCTCCGAGCGGATCCAGTCGCGGGTGGCGACCTCGCCCAGGCCGATGCGCAGGGCGGCGATCTCCCGGGTCAGGTACTCGGTGTCCGCGATCGACCGCTCGTTCTGCTTGCGGTCCTGCTCCAGGTTGACCCGGTCGCGGTCGTCCTGCCGGTTCTGCGCGAGCAGGATCAGCGGGGCGGCGTAGGAGGCCTGGAGGGACAGCATCAGGGTCAGGAAGATGAACGGGTACTCGTCGAAGCGCAGGCCGCTCGGCGCGAAGATGTTCCACGCCACCCACACGATGATGACGACCGTCATCCAGACGATGAACCGCCCGGTGCCCAGGAAGCGCGCGATGCGCTCCGACAGCCGGCCGAAGGCCTCCGGGTCGTACTCGGGCAGGAACCGGCGCCGGCGCGGGAGCGGCTGGTCGAGACGGGTGGTGCGCGGCCGGGAGGCGGCCGTGGCACCCGCCGGGGGTGTGCGGTCGCGCAGGCTCTCGCGCTCAGGAGCCATCGGTGGCCACCTCCTCGTCCAGGTGGAACTCCGTCTCCCGCCAGTCCTCCGGGAGCATGTGGTCGAGCACGTCGTCCACGGTCACCGCGCCCAGCAGCGCGCCGGCCTCGTCGACGACGGGCGCCGCGACCATGTCGTACGTGGCGAAGAAGCCGGCGATGGCGGGCAGGTCCGCCTCCGGGTCGAGCGGCTGAAGGTCGTTGTCCAGGATGGAGCTGACCAGGGAGGGCGGTGGTTCGCGCAGCAGGCGCTGGAAGTGAACCGTGCCCAGGTACTTGCCGGTCGGGGTCTCGTCGGGTGGCCGGCAGACGTAGACCTGGGCGGCCAGGGCGGGGGAGAGGTCGGCGTTGCGGACGCGGGCCAGGGCGTCGGCGACGGTGGCGTCCGGGCGCAGCACGATCGGCTCGGTGGTCATCAGACCGCCCGCCGTGCGGTCCTCGTACGACATCAGGCGGCGCATGTCGGCCGCGTCGCCGGGCTGCATCAGGCTCAGCAGCCGCTCCTGGTCGTCCGTGGGCAGCTCGCCCAGCAGGTCGGCCGCGTCGTCCGGGTCCATGGCCTCCAGGACGTCGGCGGCGCGCTCCTCCTTCAGCTTGCCGAGGATCTCGATCTGGTCGTCCTCCGGCAGCTCCTCCAGCACATCGGCGAGCCGGTCGTCGTCGAGGGCGGCGGCGACCTCGGCCCGGCGCTTGGGGGAGAGGTGGTGCAGGACGTTGGCCAGGTCGGCGGGGCGCAGCTGCTCGAAGGTGGCGAGCAGGCTCTCGGCGCCCTGCCCCTGCTCCTCCAGGGAGAACCCGGTGACGGCGGTCCACTCGACGGTCAGCGCCTCGCCCTTGGCCCGCCGGAAGGCACTGCCCTTCCTGCCCTTGCGGACGAAGACCCGGTCGATCTCCCACTCCCGGCGGGCCGGCAGCTGATGCACCGACAGGTCGAGGACCGTGACGTCCTCGCCGGTCTCGTTGAGCGTCACCCGCCGGTCCAGCAGCTCCCCGAAGACCAGCCGCTCGGTGGGGCGCTGCTCGAAGCGCCGGACGTTGAGCACGCCGGTGGTGATGATCTGGCCGGACTGAATGGCGGTGACCCGGGTCATCGGCAGGAAGATGCGGCGGCGGGTGGCGAGTTCGACGACGAGGCCGAGCAGCCTCGGGGGCCGCTGTCCCACCCGCAGCATGACGACCAGATCGCGCACCCGCCCCACCTGGTCGCCGGCTGGGTCGAAGACGGCGACACCTTGGAGGTGCGATACGAAGATCCGGGGGGCGCCCGCTGCCATGGCCGCGGCTCCTTTTCGTGCGGGGTGGTTCGTGGTGGCTGTGTGAGTGATTTTCCTTGTGCCTGTGTCTTCCGAATTGCCCGCTCGGGTGGGCTTCAGGCTAGCCCGTCCCGATCGGTGACGCGTCGGCGGGCGGTCCGGACGGACTGGCTCCGATCTGCCCGTACGACCCCGGTACCCTGCGGTACGCCGTTCAGGTCTCCCGTCAGAGAGGCAGCCCCACCTGTGACTCCGATTCGCCAGAACCGTGGCCGCGGTGCCGCACTCGCGAGCGCGATGTGCGCGCTGCTCGTGACGGGAACGGTGCTCACCGGCTGCGCGGAGGATCCGAACGAGGGCACCAACGGGGTCGGCCGACTCCCCGCCGCCAAGATCCAGGGCAAGACCCGGTCGGCCGCCGAATCCGCCGGGGCGGTCCGGATGCACGGCAACGTCGTCAGCGGTGGGCGGACCTACGCGCTCGACGTGCGGCTGAAGGACGACGGCGGCGACGGTTCGGTCACCTCCGAGGGCGCGACCTTCAAGCTGCTGCGCATCGGCGAGCAGCTCTACGTCAAGGCGGACGCCGAGTTCTGGACTCACGGCGACGGCAAGGGCGGGAGCGGCAAGGGGGACGCGGCGGCGGCCTCCAAGCTCGGCGGCAAGTACGTGAAGGTGCCGCAGGGCGATCCCTCGTACAAGAAGTTCAGCGGTTTCACGGACAAGGGTCTCCTCCTCGACAGTCTGCTGACCCTGCACGGGACGCTCGCGACGGACGGCCACGACGAGGAGGCGGGCGTCCGCACCATCCGCGTCACCGGTGACAAGGGCTCCGGCGGGACCCTGGAGGTCTCCCTGGAGGGCAAGCCGTACCCGCTGCGCCTGGAGCGGGCCGGCGGGGCGGGCACCCTCACGTTCTCCGGCTGGGGCGAGGACTTCTCCCTCAGGGAGCCGGAGAGGAACGAGACGGTGGACTACGGCAAGCAGCTGCCGGCGTCGTAGGCCGTCAGCCCCGTTTGCGCTTCTTCAGCAGCAGGCGGGGCAGACCCGCCGGGACCGGCCGGCGGGTGAGCGCCGGGGACGGCAGGGGCGGCTCGGACAGGGAGTCGTCGGGCAGCGGCGTCGTCGCCCCGGTCGGCTCCAGGCGCAGCACGCGGCACTCGCGGGCCCAGCGCCCGGGCATGGCCTCGCCGTCGGGCGCGTTCAGCCGTTTGCCCTTGAGTTCGGCGACCGTCGCGTCCCACGCTTCGGAGCCCGGCGCGAGCTCGGCGACCCGCGCCGTCCAGGTGACCAGCCGGCCGCCCTTGTCCTTGCTGCGGACCGTCACCTTCGCCTCGGCGCCGTCGGCAAGCCCCGGCAGCGGCTGCTCGCCCGGCCCGTCGCCGACCAGGCACGCGGCACCCTCGTGCCACACGTGCCACAGCGCACGCGCCGGGCCGTCGGGGCCCTGGACCCAGACGAGGCCGGACTTCTTCGTGGCCTCCTCGACGAGGGCCTGGTCGAGCAGCTCGCTTGTCATGGGGCTCAGCCTAACCAGGCTGCTCACAGCCAGCCGTTCCGCTTCAGGGTGCGGTGGATGCCGAGACAGACGACGACCGTGAAGCCCATGATCACCGGGTAGCCGTACCGCCAGTGCAGCTCGGGCATGTGGTCGAAGTTCATGCCGTACACGCCGCACACCATCGTCGGCACGGCGATGATCGCGGCCCAGGAGGTGATCTTCCGCATGTCCTCGTTCTGGGCGACGGACGCCTGCGCGAGGTTGGCCTGGAGGATGGAGTTGAGCAGCTCGTCGAAGCCGAGGACCTGCTCCTGGACGCGGGCCAGGTGGTCGGCGACGTCCCGGAAGTACTTCTGGATGTCGGGGTCGATCAACCGCATCGGCCGCTCGCTCAGCAGCTGCATGGGCCGCAGCAGCGGCGACACGGCCCGCTTGAACTCCAGCACCTCGCGCTTGAGTTGGTAGATCCGGCCGGCGTCCGAACCGCGCGGCGAGCCCTTGCGGCCAGGGGAGAAGACCTCGGTCTCGACCTCGTCGATGTCGTCCTGCACCGCGTCGGCGACGGCGATGTACCCGTCGACGACGTGGTCCGCGATGGCGTGCAGCACGGCCGAGGGGCCCTTGGCGAGCAGCTCGGGGTCGTCCTGGAGGCGGTGCCTGAGGGCCCGCAGGGAGCCCTGCCCGCCGTGCCGGACGGTGATGAAGAAGTCCCGTCCGGTGAAGCACATCACCTCGCCGGACTCGACGACCTCGCTGTTGGCGTCGAGCTGGTCGTGCTCGACGTAGTGGATGGTCTTGAAGACCGTGAAGAGGGAGTCGTCGTAGCGCTCCAGCTTGGGCCGCTGGTGGGCCTGGACGGCGTCCTCCACGGCCAGCGGGTGCAGCCCGAACTCACTGGCGATGCCGGAGAATTCGGCCTCCGTGGGCTCGTGCAGGCCGATCCACACGAAGCCCCCGTCGCGGCGCACCAGGCGCACCGCCTCGTGCGGGGTCAGGGCGGTCTCGGTCTCGATGCGGCGACCGTCCCGGTAGACGGCGCAGTCGACGACGGCCGAGGCGGCCGCGGGGCTGCGGGTGGCGTCGTACGTCCCGCCGTCCTTGCGCAGCGACACACGGGACGGACGGACGACTGCTGCGCGCAGGTCGCGGATCATCGACATGGCGGGCTCCTTCGCGGGCAGGCAACGAACGGCGCCGGCGACGGGTGGAACCACCCGGAATGAGGACGTAGTGACTACGGATGTTTGGCACGTCCACAAAGCGGGGAGCACCGCACCGTCGCGGTGGCCGGTTTCGTTACTGATTCAGCTACTGAGGCAGATCAGGCAAAGCGAAACGAAGCGCTCTTCCGCGGTGAAGCGAGTGCGAGAGGTGGCAGCCAGAGACAGAAGCAGCTACATCGGCGGCGCGAAGAGCGTGGTGCTACTGCACGGTCGACTTCGATCCATTGCAGCCCCACCTCCTCCGGCCGGTCCCTCGTAAGGGAGTTCCTTCGGCGTCGGGGCTTGATCGCGACGCTTCTGCGTGCTGCCCCGAACCACCGGGCAAGAGTAGCAGCCGACACAACTGTCAAGGTGCTCCTTTGCCCGCTACTGGCGAGTTCTATGCTCGCCGCATGGCAGATGTTCTTCCTCTGGTCGAAGCCCGGTTGCGCACCGCGCTGGGCGAACCGGACGCGCGCGCGGCGGTCACCTTCCTCGGCACGGACCGCATCGAGGTGCTCCGCTTTCAGGAGGGCGGCGTCGCCCGCTACGCCTCGCTCGGCATGTCCGCGCACCCCATGTCGGACCCCACGTCGGTGGTCGCCGACCCGGTCAAGGGCCCGCGCGCCGAGCTGGTGCTCTCGGTCCGTTCCGGGATCGCCGACACCGACAAGGTGCTCCGGCCGCTCGCCGTGCTCGCCGCTTCTCCGCAGGTGGAGGGCCTGGTCGTGGCTCCCGGTGCCTCTCTCGACGTCGGTGAGCCGCTGTGGCCCGGCGCTCCGTTCACCTCGGTCCTGGTCGCCGAGCCGGGCGGCCTGGTGGAGGACCTGGAGCTGGACGAGCCCCTCGACCCCGTGCGGTTCCTGCCGCTGCTGCCGATGACCCCGAACGAGGCCGCCTGGAAGCGGGTGCACGGCGCGCAGGCGCTTCAGGAGCGGTGGCTGAACCAGGGGACGGACCTCCGGGATCCGTCCCGGAAGTCCGTCCCGCTGGAGTGAGCAAGCTCACCAACCCCAGGCTGTGCGGCGTCAGTTGGCGAACACGGTGACACCGTCCTCGGTCGCGTGCTTCGGCTCCAGCTCCTCGGCCTCGTGCGTGAGGGCCTTGCGCCGGACGACGACCACGACCGCGCCCGCGACCGCGGTGACCGCGGCCACCACGAACGGGATGTGGATGTCGGTCCACTCCTCGATCTTCGGCGCGAAGAACGGGGCGGCCGCCGCGGCGAACCAGCGCACGAAGTTGTAGCCCGCGCTCGCCACCGGCCGGGGCGCGTCCGAGACGCCGAGGGCCAGCTCGGTGTAGACGGTGTTGTTCACGCCGATGAAGGCGCCGGAGAGGATCGTGCAGACGACGGCGGTCGTGTGGGAGCCGTAACCGAGTACCAGCACGTCGGCCGCGAGCAGGACCAGCGAACCGCCGAGCACCTTCAGCGAACCGAACCGCTTCTGGAGCCGGGGCGCCACGATCACCGAGAAGACGGCGAGCAGCACACCCCAGGCGAAGAACACCGCACCCGACTTGTACGGGGTCATGTTCAGCACGAACGGCGTGAAGGCCAGCACGGTGAAGAACGTGTAGTTGTAGAAGAACGCCGAGACCGCCGCGGAGGCGAGGCCGCCGTGGCCGAGGGCCTTGAGCGGGTCGAGCAGCGAGGTCTTGCGGACCGGCTTCGGCTGCTCCTTCAGGAACACCGTGATGCACAGGAAGCCGACGGCCATCAGGAACGCCGTGCCGAAGAACGGGTAGCGCCAGCTGGCGTCGCCGAGCAGGGCGCCCAGCAGCGGGCCGCAGGCCATGCCGAGGCCGAGGGCCGACTCGTACAGCAGGATCGCCGCGGCGCTGCCGCCGGCCGCCGCGCCGACGATGACCGCGAGGGCCGTCGAGACGAACAGCGCGTTGCCGAGGCCCCATCCGGCCCGGAAGCCCACCAGTTCGCCGACGGATCCGGAGGTGCCCGCGAGCCCGGCGAACACCACGACGAACGCGAGGCCGAGCAGCAGCGTCTTCTTCCCGCCGATCCGGCTGGAGACGAAGCCGGTGACCAGCATCGCGACGGCGGTGATGAGGAAGTACGAGGTGAAGAGCAGGGAGACCTGGCTCGCCGTGGCGTTCAGGCCCTGGGCGATGGACGGCAGGATCGGGTCGACGAGCCCGATGCCCATGAAGGCGACGACCGATGCTCCGGCGGTGGCCCACACCGACTTGGGCTGCTTCAGGAGGCCGCCCGCTCCGGCGTCGAAGGGGTCCATTGCTTGCTCCCTTTCCCGAGACGTAGATAGTTGGTATATACACATACTAAGTTAGACGAGCTAATTAATGCAAGCTACATCTAACGTGCCTGGTGAAGGGGTTCCGTCCGGATGGGTGATCGTCCTTGACGCGGCGGGGCGGGGGTAGGACCGTGGGGCCCTATGAGGGGCGAACCCAGTTGCCCGAAGTGCGGTGGCCGGGTCAGGGCTCCCGGCCTCTTCTCCGACTCGTGGCAGTGCGATGTGCACGGCACCGTTCATCCGGTGCAGCCCGTGATACCGCCCAGCGTCGACGCCCTCAACGTCGTGGTGCACCGCACTCAGGTGCCGCTGTGGATGCCGTGGCCGTTGCCGGTGGGATGGCTGTTCACGGGTGTGGCCTGCGCGGGGGACGACCGCACGGGCGGCCGTGCGACCGCCGTCGCCTGCACGGGCCCCGGGCCGCTCGGCGGCATGGGTGAAATGATCCTGGTGGCCGAGGAACTCGGGGTCGGCCTCGGGGCGCGGTACGCGGGCATGGACGGTCCCGACCCGGGGCCGCACATGAACGTCGAGAAGCCGCCCCAGGCGAAGGTGCTGGCCGCCGGGCGTCCCACGCCGCTGTGGCACGTGGCCGGGGCGCCGGAGGACCGGGCGGTGTTCGCGGGGGAGGCGCTCGGGATGTGGCTGTGGGCCGTCGTGTGGCCCGAGCAGTCCGGGCTGCTGATGTACGACGAACTGGTGCTGGCGGATCTCCGGGAGGCGGGGGCGGAGGTGGAGCTGGTGCCGTGCGGGGCGTTGTCACCGCGCTTGCTTCAGCCGTAGCGCCCACGGGGCTGTAGGGGGCGCATGCCGCGTTCAGGTATGACATCGGGCGTTGAAAATGCGGTTATCCTTGTGCAGCCCTGTTCGTGCCGTCTGTGTCTGGAGCTCGTGTCGTGCGTATCGATCTGCACACCCACTCCACCGCTTCCGACGGCACGGACTCGCCCGCCGAGCTGGTGCGGAAAGCCGCTGTGACCGGGCTCGACGTCGTCGCACTCACCGATCACGACACCACCCGCGGGCATGCCGAGGCGATCGCCGCGCTGCCCGAGGGCGTCACGTTGGTCACCGGGGCCGAGCTCTCCTGCCGGATCGACGGGATCAGCATGCACATGCTGGCCTACCTCTTCGACGCCGAGGAGCCGGCGCTGCTCGCCGAGCGGGAGCTGGTCCGGGACGACCGGGTGCCGCGCGCCCAGGGGATGATCGCCAAGCTCCAGGAGCTGGGCGTGCCGGTGACGTGGGAGCAGGTGGCGCGGATCGCCGGTGAGGGGTCCGTCGGACGCCCGCACGTGGCGAGCGCGCTCGTCGAGCTGGGTGTCGTGCCCACCGTGAACGACGCCTTCACGCAGGACTGGCTCGCCGACGGAGGCCGGGTCTTCGTGGAGAAGCACGAGACCGACCCCTTCGAGGCGATCCGGCTGATCAAGGGCGCCGGCGGGGTCGCGGTGTTCGCGCACCCCGGGGCGAGCAAGCGAGGGCTCACGGTGCCGGAGGCCGCCATCGCCGAGATGGCCGCGGCCGGGCTGGACGGCATCGAGGTCGACCACATGGACCACGACGCGGACACCCGGGCGCGGCTGCGGGGGCTGGCCAAGGAGCTCGGGCTCCTCGTGACCGGGTCGTCGGACTACCACGGCAGTCGCAAGACGTGCGTGCTCGGGGAGTACACGACGGATCCCGAGGTCTACGGGGAGATCACCCGGCGGGCCTTCGGGGCGTTTCCCGTGCCGGGGGCCGGCGGGGCCGTCTGAGATCTCTCCCGTAGGTCCCGTAGGTCCCGTAGGTCCCGCAGGCCCCGCAGGTCTCGTAGGTCTCTTGGTCGCTGTAGGTCTTCAGGCCTGCGGGGCGCCCGTGGGTCCTCAGGGCCGTTGTACGCCCGTTTCCATTTCTCTCACCCGGCGCTGCCCGCTGCGCCCAGGCGTTCCGCACCGCGCGACGCCTGCCCCCGGCGGCGGCCCCCTGCGCAAGGCTCACTCATGTTCGACCTCGCCGTCTTCGGCTCCCTGTTCCTGACCCTCTTCGTCATCATGGATCCCCCCGGGATCACACCGATCTTCCTCGCGCTCACCGCCGGCCGGCCCGGCAAGGTGCAGAAGCGGATGGCCTTCCAGGCCGTCTGTGTCGCCGGTGGGGTGATCACCGTGTTCGGGCTCCTCGGGCACCAGATCCTCGACTATCTGCACGTGTCCGTGCCCGCGCTGATGATCGCGGGCGGTCTGCTCCTTCTGCTGATCGCGCTGGATCTGCTCACCGGGAAGACCGACGAGCCGAAGCAGACCAAGGACGTGAACGTCGCCCTCGTACCGCTGGGCATGCCGCTGCTGGCCGGGCCCGGCGCGATCGTGTCGGTCATCCTCGCCGTGCAGAAGGCCCACAGCGTCGCCACGCAGGTGTCCGTCTGGATGGCGATCCTCGCCATCCACGTCGTGCTGTGGATGGTGATGCGCTACTCGCTGGTGATCATCCGGATCATCAAGGACGGCGGTGTGGTCCTGGTGACCCGCCTCGCCGGCATGATGCTCTCCGCGATCGCCGTGCAGCAGATCATCAACGGCGTCACACAGGTGATCCAGGGGAGCTGACGATCCCCGTCAGGGCCTCAGGACGCCGCCGATCTCCTGGGCCGCCTCGGGGTGGCCGAGGTACTCCTCGATCTTGTGCGCGCGGTCGCGGCCGTTGGAGACGGGCGGCTGGCTGAGCTTCCCCCACCGTTCGTCCTCCAGGGGACAGCCGATGGCCACCGCGTCGGTGGGGCACCAGACGTTCACCCAGTCACGCACCCGGGGCGGCTGGTGCGGGCCTCGGGTGAGGAGCCGTTCGTTGACGCCGTCCAGGCCGAGCGGACTGCCCGCGGTGACCAGCAGGACGGGGTCGAGGCCGTCCGGGAGCCGGGTCAGGAGGTCCATGCCCACGACCGTGCCCAGGCTGTGCGTGACCAGCACCAGCTCGCCGCTGGTCGGCATCGTCTCCATGACGGTGTCCAGCACCGTCTGCCGCACGGCGCTGTCGCCGAGGTACAGGTCGACGTCCCGCAGGAACGTGGCGATGGTCCACTCGTCCAGGTCGGACCGGGCGGCCAGCCAGCTCAGCGGCCGGTGCAGCGCCCCGACCAGGCCCGAACCGAACCCCTCCGTGGTCGCCGGCCCGTTCCGGGGCATGCCGGCCCGGGCGGCCGCCTCGTAGAGCAGCTGCTCGTAGGAGCCCGTGGGGGACTCCGCGGCGAACACCTCGGCGGCAGCGGCGGCGCTCACCCGGTCGAGACCGACGGGCTCCACCGTGCTCTCCCTGCCGCTCACGAGGTCGTGCAGTCTCGTGCCGTAGAACGGGAACCACACGTCCTCCGGGTCCAGCGTGGGCAGGGAAGCGAGGGTGAGTCCGCGGTTCAGGCCGGCCGTCCAGGACCGGCGGAGCTCGTCGGGGAAGTTCTCCTGCTGGTCCCGGCCGTGCAGGAAGACCAGGTGCTGACGGCCGCCGAAGGCGGTGCTGCGGGCCCGGAGTCCGACCCTGGGCCGCTGGGTCCCGGTCTCGCTCCCGGTCATCGGGACCGTCACCGGGACCCCCGGGACCGGCGGGGTGGTGACGCCCGGTACCGCGCTCGTCCGCTGGGGCTGTGCCCCGGGAGCCGCCGCGGGGACGGCCGGTGCGGTGGCCATGGCCTGGTCCAGGCCGGCGTCCGGGCCCATCTCGGTCAGCAGGGCACGCCGAGCCGGGTCGAGGTCCAGCCCGGCCAGGTGCTTCAGGATCGAGCTGATCCGGACGCCCTCGTTGGCGACCCACTCGATGGCGTCGTCGCCGTCGCCCTGCTGCCAGGGCCGGCCGTCCTTGCGCAGGACGCGGCCCTGGTCGTCCTTCTTCGGCACGCCGCTGTGGTGCAGCGCCACGACCTCCCACTGGTCGTTGAAGACGGGGGAGCCGGAGTTCCCCGTTTCGGTGTCGTTCGTGTAATGGACGAAGTCGTCCAGGCGGACCAGCACCGCGTTGTCCCGCAGCGCGATCTCCTTCAGCCGCCCCGAGGGATGGCCGATGATGTTCACCTTCTCGCCGAGCACCAGCTTGCCGATCTGCACGCTCAGCCGGTTCCAGCCGAAGATCTCACCCGGGGCGGGGCCGTCCTGGGCGGGCTCCACCGCCACCAGGGCGAAGTCGAGCCGCTGGTCCGCGGCGAAGAACGCCCCGGGGTCGAGCTCCATCCGGACGACGGTGTCGGGCAGGTTGTCGGCCGTGACCTGGGCGTTGAACTCGGCGAAGCAGGTGCGGGCGAAGGCCTCGTCGGGCAGGACGTGGTGGTTCGTCATGAGCAGCCGCGGCGAGACCAGGAAACCGGTGCCGTGCGGCAGCTCCCGGCCGTCGCGCCGCAGGGTGATCCGGGCGACCGTGGCCCCGGCCCTGACCCCGCGCGGCAGGAAGCTCCAGGCCTGGAGCTCGTTGGACAGGTCGATGATCCGCTCGTTGGCGTCCGGCAGGTCCATGGCCTCGCGGTGGATGTCGGCCACCACCGCCGAGGGCGACAGACCGCCCCGGTCGAGGATCCGGTCCGCGCGCACCGCCAGCGCGTCCGGGGAGTCCGGGAACCGCACGCCGGCCGCCAGCCGGCCCTCGACCCGCTCGCGTTCCGCGGCCGAGTTCTCGTAGCGCCGCGCGGCCTCGTCGGTGGCCTGCTGGTGCAGCTCCTGGTGCGACCGGTCCGTCACCGACATGCTCCACCGTCCTGTTCTGGTTCGCGCCGTGCCCCCTCAGCCAGTACGCCCCCGACCAGGCACGTCCGCAACAGCGGAGCCCCCGCACGGCCGATGCCGGGCGGGGGCTGCGAAGTGTGGGAGAGCTGCGCGCGTTATGAGGCCGTGGTCTCGGCCGGGCGGATCCAGAGGCGCTGCCCGATGGCGGCCGCCTGCTGAACGATGCGGTTGACGGAGGCGGCGTCCACAACGGTCGAGTCCACAGCTGTGCCGTCGACGTCGTCGAGTCGCATGATTTCGAAGCGCAAGGGCTTCTCCCTTCGTCTGGTCATCCTCCTGAGGAGAACTACTTGGGTGTGCGGCCCACCAGGTCCGTGCCCGGTGTTCCATATGGGTCAACAGGGATGCAGGGGTCAAACATTCCCTACGCTAAGGAAATTTTTCGAACGGCTAATTAATGAGCTGTAAGAGTGTTGTTACGGGACCGACCGGGACCAGTTGTGTTCGCAGCGTGACCGCCGGGACAATGGGGGTGATGAACGACGACCTCGCGGCCCTCCACGCCCGCATCGACCGCACCAACGAGCTGCTCCAGCGCATGCTCGCCGAGGTGGCGAAGACGCCCTCGACCCACGCGATCTTCGTCGATGCCGGGTATCTGTACGCGGCCGCGGGACGCCTCGTCGCCGGAACCGAGGACCGCCGCGCCTTCGACCTGGACGCCGAAGGTCTGATCGACGCGCTCATCGACCGGGCCCGCACGATCTTCGCGGACAGCCGGCTGCTGCGCGTCTACTGGTACGACGGTGCCCGGCGCCGCATCCACACGGCCGAGCAGCAGACCATCGCGGAACTTCCGGACGTCAAGGTGCGCCTCGGCAACCTCAACGCCAACAATCAGCAGAAGGGCGTCGACTCGCTCATCCGCTCCGACCTGGAGTCCCTCGCCCGGCACCGCGCCATCAGCGACGCGGCCCTGCTCGGCGGCGACGAGGACCTGGTCTCGGCGGTGGAGGCGGCCCAGGGCTACGGCGCCCGGGTCCACCTCTGGGGCATCGAGGCGCCGGAGGGCCGCAACCAGGCCGAGCCCCTCCTGTGGGAGGTCGACAGCCAGCGCACCTTCGACCTGGACTTCTTCAAGCCGTACGTCTCCCGTCGCACCGCCCCCGGCTACGAGACGACCGCGAACCGGCCCACCCGTGAGGACGTGCGGTTCGTGGGCGCGCAGATCGCGGCGAAGTGGCTGTCGGCACGCGGCCGGGACACGCTGGTGGAGCTGCTGCCCGGGCATCCGTACCTGCCCGGGTCAGTGGACCAGGACCTGCTCGTGGAGGCGGAGGGCCTGCTGCAGTACTCGCTGAGGGGCAAGGCGGATCTCAGACGGGCGCTGCGTGACGGCTTCTGGGAGCATCTGCGGACGCAGTACTAGGCGGGAGCGGTCCGGAGTGGTCCGGAACGGTCAGGAGTGGTCCGGAGTGGTTTGGGGTGGTCCGGACCGGTCTGGACGTCGGTCAGGTGACTACATCCGACCGAGGCCGTCCCAGAAGTCGGCGAGGGCGCGGGCCGTCGGGAGCGGCTGGTCGGCGTTGGGGGAGTGCTCGGCTCCGGTGATGACCGTGCGGCGCGCGTCCAGCCGCTGGGCCATGTCGTCCAGGATCGCCACCGGCCAGGTGTCGTCGTGCGCGCCCGACAGGACGTGGAAGGGCAGCGGGATCGCGGCGAGTTCGGCCACGCGGTCCGGCTCGGTGCACAACTGACGCCCGGTCGCCAGGAGTTGGGCAGGGCTGTGGCCCAGCCAGCGGCGGCGAAGCTGGTCCTGGTCGCCGAGACCGCGGGCGGGCCCGCCGACTTCCTCCGGCGGTCCCATGGCCTGGATGGCCTCCCACACCTCCGCCATCGACAGCACGGCGAGCGCGTCCCGCAGCAGCTTCACGCGCTGCTGCTGGGAGACGGAGATCTCCGCCGGGCCGGACGAGATCAGGGTGAACGAGACGAACGGGGAGTGGTCGAGCAGCACGGCCGCACGGGCGATCTGCCCGCCGAGCGAATGCCCCACGAGGTGCACGGGCCCGCCGAGTGCCTCGGCCTGCGCGAGCACGTCCCGCGCGAGTTCCCGCTGGGCGTAGGCGGACTCGTCCTCCAGCGGGCCGCCCGACTCGTGCTGCCCCCGCCCGTCCACGGCGACGACCCGGTACCCCCGCTGTGCGAGCGGCTCGTGGAGCAGCCTGAAGTCCTCCTTGCTGCCGGTGAATCCGGGCAGCATCAGGACGACTCCCCGCTCCCGCACACCCGCCTCCGGCGACGGCGACGAGTCGACGACGGCGAACTCGCCGCGTGTGGTGCGCAGCGGGTAGGCGCGGGCGCCCGGGGGCGGGGGGAAGGCGGGGTGGCTGGTCACGGGGCGAGGGTAGCGGTCGGGGGTGGGGGTGGCGCGCCTGCCCTGAGCGGGACTCTGCGGGGTGTTGTGTCCCTGGGTGGGGCGGCGGGGAGTGGTGCTGTGCGGCGGGGGGCTGGGGCTGTGCCCGGGCGACTTGGCGGGGTCGGGCCCTATGTCCCGGGTGGGGATCAACGGGGACCGGCGCTGTGCGCCTGGTGGGGTCAGCGGGGGCTGGGGCTGTGCCCGGGCGGGGTTGGGCCTTGCGACCCGGTCGGGATCGGCGGGGGCCGGCGCCGTGTCCAGGCGACTCGGCGGGGTCGGGCGCCGTGTCCTGGGGAACGCCGACGGCCCGGCTCCCCGTGAGGGGGGCCGGGCCGTCGCAGAGGGGTGGGTGGGTCAGCCCTCTGTGGGCTCCGCGGTGGCAGCGGCCTTGCGGGTGCGGCGGACCCTGGGCTTCGCCTCCGCCGCGTCTTCCGAAGCGTCAGCCGTCGCAGCCGTGGCGGCCGTGGTCGCCTTGCGCGTACGGCGCGGCTTGGTGGCGGCCTCCGGCTCCTGATCCGCCTGTGCGGGGATCTCGGCGACGGCAGGGGCGGCCTCGGCGGCCTTGCGGGTGCGGCGGCGCGGCTTGGCCTCCGTGCCCTCGGCCGTGTCGACGGCGGCCTCCGCCGAGGTGGCGGTCTTGCGCGTCCGGCGCGGCTTGGCCTCGGCGGCCTCCGCGTCCGGGGCAGCGGCGACCGTCTTCCGCGTCCGGCGCGGCTTGGCCTCGGCGGCCTCCGGCTCCTGAACCGTCTGGGCCGGGATCTCGGCGACGGCAGGGGCGGCGGCCTCGGCGGCCTTGCGGGTGCGGCGGCGCGGCTTGGCCTCCGTGCCCTCGGCCGTGTCGACGGCGACCTCCGCCGAGGTGGCGGCCTTACGGGTGCGACGCGGCTTGGCCTCCGCGGCCTCGCCGGCCTCGACCGTGGCCGTGCCCGCCGTCCCGGCGCTCTCGGCGGCCTTGCGGGTGCGGCGGCGCGGCTTGGCCTCGGTGGCCTCCGCCGTGTCGACCGCGGTCTCGGCCGCTGCCGTCGCTGCCGTCGCCTTGCGCGTACGCCGGGGCTTCGCCTCGGCCGTCTCGGCGGCGGTGTCCTCCACCGCGGCGGCTGCCTTGCGGGCGCGGCGCGGCTTGGCCTCGGTCGCCTCCGCCGTGTCGATGCTCGCCTCGGCCTTCGCGGCCGTCTTGCGGGTGCGACGCGGCTTCGTCTCCGTCGGCTCCGGCGTGGACTCGGTGGTTCCCTCGGCCGTGTCGATCGCGACCTCGGCTGCGGACGCCGCGGTCTTGCGGGTGCGGCGGCGCGGCTGGGCGGCGGCTGCCTCGGGCAGCGCCGTCTCCGCGGCGGTCGGGGCTTCCGCGAGGGTCGCCGGCTCCACGGCCGACGGCGTCACCGGGGACGCCTCGGCCTGCACCGCAGGCGTCGCCGCGGCCTCGGTCGCCACCGCCGACGTCTCCGACCGGCGGGTGCGGCGCCGGCGCGGCTTCGCAGCGGTCTCGGCGGCTTCCGCGGCCGTGCCCTCCGCCGTGGCGACGGCGGTCTCGGCCTGCTCGGACGCGGCGGACTCGACCGCAGCGACCTGAGCCTGCTCGGACTGCGCTCCGCCGCGGGTACGGCGGCGGCGACGCGGAGTGCGCGGAGCGGTCACGGCGTCCGCCTCGGCGGCACCGCCGGTGGCGGTGGTGCCGGGCGCGGTGGTACCGGACGCGGTGGTGCCGGGCGCGGTGGTGCCGGGTGCCGTGGTGCCGGTGGACTCCGGCGCCCCGTCCACCGCGGCCCCGCCACGGGTACGGCGGCGGCGACGCGGCGTACGCGACGCCCGCTCGCGGTCGCCCGAACGGGACTCGTCCCGGTCGCCGCGGCCACTCCGGCCGCCGCGCCCGCGCGGTCCGCGGCCGCCCGGCTCGCCCAGGTCCTCGAGCTCCTCCGCGTCCAGCCCGGCGCGCGTACGCTCCGAGCGCGGCAGGACGCCCTTCGTGCCCTCGGGGATGCCGAGGTCGGTGTAAAAGTGCGGAGAGGTGGAGTACGTCTCCGGCGGGTCGCTGAAGCCCAGGTCCAGCGCCTTGTTGATCAGCTGCCAGCGCGGGATGTCGTCCCAGTCGACCAGGGTGATCGCCGTACCCTTCGCGCCCGCGCGGCCGGTCCGGCCGATGCGGTGCAGGTACGTCTTCTCCTCTTCCGGCGACTGGTAGTTGATGACGTGTGTCACGCCCTCGACGTCGATGCCGCGGGCGGCGACGTCGGTGCAGACGAGCACGTCCACCTTGCCGTTGCGGAAGGCGCGCAGGGCCTGCTCGCGGGCGCCCTGGCCGAGGTCGCCGTGGACCGCGCCGGAGGCGAAGCCGCGCTGCTTGAGCTGGTCGGCCAGGTCGGCCGCCGTGCGCTTGGTGCGGCAGAAGACCATGACCAGTCCCCGGCCGTCGGCCTGCAGTATGCGCGCCACCATCTCGGGCTTGTCCATGTTGTGCGCGCGGTAGATGAACTGCTTCGTGTTCGCGACCGTCGCGCCCGCGTCGTCCGGCGAGGTGGCGGAGATGTGCGTGGGCTGCGACATGTAACGGCGGGCCAGGCCGATGACCGCGCCCGGCATGGTGGCGGAGAACAGCATCGTCTGACGCCGCACCGGCAGCATGTTGATGATCTTCTCGACGTCGGGCAGGAAGCCCAGGTCGAGCATCTCGTCGGCCTCGTCGAGGACCAGGCACTTCACGTGCTTCAGGTTCAGCTTCTTCTGCCCGGCGAGGTCGAGCAGCCGGCCCGGGGTGCCGACGACCACGTCGATGCCCTTCTTCAGGGCCTCGACCTGGGGCTCGTAGGCCCGGCCGCCGTAGATGGCGAGGACGCGCACGTTGCGTGCCTTGCCCGCGGTCTGCAGGTCGTTGGTGACCTGCGTGCACAGCTCGCGCGTGGGGACGACGATGAGTGCCTGCGGGGCGTCGGTGAGGTCCTCGGGCTCGGCGCGCCCGGCCTCGACGTCGGCGGGGACGGTGACGCGCTCGAGGAGCGGGAGGCCGAAGCCCAGCGTCTTGCCGGTGCCGGTCTTGGCCTGGCCGATGACGTCCTTGCCCGAAAGGGCGACGGGAAGCGTCATCTCCTGGATGGGGAAGGGGGTCATGATGCCGACGGCCTCAAGGGCCTCGGCGGTCTCGGGGAGGATTCCGAGCTCTCGGAACGTAGTCAGGGTGCTGCCTCTTCTGTGTGGGCGGCGCGAGGCGAGCGCGGGGTCGTGTCAGACCGTGCCGGGGACGTCGGCTGCCTACGGGCGGGCCGTAGAGCACGGGACCGCGCCGACGCTCTAGCGCTCGTGCCGCTGAGGGTGTCCCCCTCCGGGTCTCGTACGCACTGTGGCGGACGGCCGGGGAGGGCTGTCGGGTCGGAGCCGATCGGGCCACCGACCGGGCATCCTCATACGTGCGGCCTGTCGAGGTACGTCGACGTACCAGCAGGCGCATTACCACCATACCCCGGATTCGCGCACATGCGATGGCCGATTCGGTCACGTAGTCGTCGTCACAGTGATTGACCAGGACCTTACGCCTCCCGGCGGGCGGGCTATTGTGCGCTTCATGACGAGCTCTGACAAGCCTGAGAACGCCTCGGACACCGCCGCCGCCGAACCCACCTCAGTCGCCGCCCGGGACTGGGCGACGGCCTCCGCCGACCCGCAGTACCGCGCCGCGGTCGTGGACCTGCTCGGTGCGCTCGCGTACGGGGAGCTGGCGGCGTTCGAGCGGCTCGCGGAGGACGCCAAACTGGCGCCGACGCTGGCGGACAAGGCGGAGCTGGCGAAGATGGCGTCGGCGGAGTTCCACCACTTCGAGAGGCTGCACGACCGGCTCGCCGAGATCGGGGAGGAGCCGACGCGGGCGATGGAGCCGTTCGTCGCCGCGTACGACGGGTTCCACAAGCAGACGGCCCCCTCGGACTGGCTGGAGGGACTGGTCAAGGCCTACGTCGGCGACTCCATCGCCAGTGACTTCTACCGCGAGGTCGCCGCCCGGCTGGACTCCGACTCCCGCGATCTGGTGCTGGCCGTGCTCGACGACACGGGGCACGGCGGCTTCGCCGTGGAGAAGGTGCGGGCGGCGATCGACGCCGATCCGCGCGTCGGCGGGCGGCTCGCGCTGTGGGCGCGGCGGCTGATGGGCGAGGCCCTGTCGCAGTCCCAGCGGGTGGTCGCCGACCGGGACGCGCTGTCGACCATGCTGGTGGGCGGTGTAGCGGACGGCTTCGACCTCGCCGAGGTCGGCAAGATGTTCTCGCGGATCACCGAGGCCCACACCAAGCGGATGGCCGCACTGGGTCTGGCCGCCTAGCCCTCCGCCGTCCGGCCGATCCGGCCGATCCACACCGTCACAAGCGCCACCATCGGCGGCCCGTCACGCGGTCGCCGATCGGCGGCGCAGTCTTCCCGCGGGGCGCAGCAGCAGCGACAGCGAGGCCACGGAGACGATGACCGCGCCGAGCAGGACGATCAGCACGTGCCCCGCGTCCAGCGCGCTGTGCATGACGAAGGCCCCGAAGAGGGCACCGGCGACGCCGGTCGACAGGACCATGGAGCGGGCCGGGAGACGGTGCGGCAGGCGTTGGGTCGCCGCCCACGCCAGAGCGAGGCCGAGGATCGCGGAACTCAGCGCTTCCAGGAGCATGTCGGGGTCCCTCCCACATGGCCGGCCTGCCCAAATCGGTCGTAGCCCGTCTTACCCCTGACCTGCGGAATCCAATCCACCCCTGTGGGCGAGTTGTGCTCCATCCGTGGAGGAACCGGTGCGCCGCAAGGGGAAGCCGAGGGCTACGCGGGAGGGGTGTCCGAGAGAGGGCGACGCAAACGGGGGTAGCGGGGGCAGCCGTGCGAACGGGGGCAGCCGTGCAAGCGGAGGCGGGCCGCGCGAACGCGGCAGACATGCAAACGGGGCGGGTCGGCCGAAGCCGTCCCGCCCCGCTCCGCGCATGCGCTACAGCGCGCCGAAGCCCACCTTGCGCGGGGCCGGCTCACCGATCTCGACGTACGCGAGACGGTCGGCCGGGACGAGGAGCTTGCGGCCGTGCTCGTCCACGAGGCTCAGCAGCTGCGACTTACCGGCCAGCGCCTCGGCGACCACGCGCTCGACCTCCTCGGCAGTCTGACCGCTCTCCAGAACGATCTCGCGGGGCGCGTGCTGCACGCCGATCTTGACCTCCACGGCTATGTCCCTCCGACGGTCAGTGATGTGCGCGACCTTCCGCGCCGTACGCAGCACACATTAGCCCGGTGAGGGGACGTACATGCTCCGCCCGAGAACGCCACGAGCGAACATCGGGCGGGAACAAAGTGCCGTCAGCGAGTGCCGTCAGTGCTGCGGCTGGTCCATGCCGTGCAGCGGGAAGCCGGCGATGCCGCGCCACGCCAGCGAGGTGAGCAGCTGCACGGCCTGGTCGCGGGGCACGCTGCGGTCGCTGTGCAGCCAGGACCGCGCCACCACCTGGGCGAGGCCGCCCATGCCCGAGGCGAGCAGCATCGACTCCGCGCGCGACAGGCCGGTGTCCTCGGCGATGACGTCGCAGATCGCCTCCGCGCACTCGTTCGTGACCTTGTCGACGCGCTCGCGCACGGCGGGCTCGTTGGTCAGGTCCGACTCGAAGACCAGGCGGAACGCGCCGCCGTCGTCCTCGACGTAGGCGAAGTAGGCGTCCATCGTCGCCCGGACGCGCTGCTTGTTGTCGGTCGTCGACGCGAGCGCGTTCCGTACGGACTGGATGAGCGACTCGCAGTGCTGGTCCAGCAGCGCGAGATAGAGGTCGAGCTTGCCCGGGAAGTGCTGGTAGAGCACCGGCTTGCTGACGCCCGCGCGCTCCGCGATGTCGTCCATCGCGGCCGCGTGGTAGCCCTGGGCCACGAACACCTCCTGGGCGGCGCCCAGGAGCTGGTTGCGTCGGGCACGGCGCGGCAGGCGTGTGCCCCGCGGGCGAACCGCCTCTGTCTGCTCGATGGCTGTCACGCCGCCTCCCATAGTCGTCCACGTGCGGATCTGGCCGCGTCGCCATCGTACTTTTCAGTAACCGTGGTGTGCGCGGTGAGAGCGCAGAATTTCACGGACCGGACGGTTGCGAAAGCGGTTGCGAAAGTTTTAAACAGGGTCAGAGCGGGCAAATGCTGCCTTCTTCCTGTTCGGTGGAGCTGTTCGTCGCCCGTCGGCGGCGAATCTCACCGGTAGTCGTCCTCGTCGAGCGAGACGATCCGGGCCTGCTCCGCCAGATCGGCCTCGTTGGCGCGGTCCGGGTCGACGCCGGTCAGCGGGTCGTCGCGGTCCGGCGCGAGATCCGCCTGCTGCTCGGCCGCGTCGACCTCGGGGGCCTCGACGTCGAACTCCTGCGCCTCGGGCGCGTCCTCGTCCTCGAACGTCTCCGGGTCGGTGGGGTCTACGGCCATGCTGGGCTCCCTTCCTACGAATGTCCCTGGGAATGCAGGGGCTACACGCGGGTGCCCTCCCTACGAGCCTAGGAGACACCCGATCCGGACGCTATGCGATCCGCGTCCGGGCCGTGACGCGGTGCTCATCCCGTTGACTGCTACCCATGCGCGCCCGGGTGCCTCCCTTTCCGGCACCCCAACTGGCCGATTCCTGTGACGGCGAACACAGGCGAACACATGAGTCACTGCGTGATCGTCTCGTAACATTGCCGCATGTCTTCGACCGAGCTGCCGTTCGTGCCGCCCGCCAATGTGCTGCCGAAGGTGGGGACCGTCCGGGTCGCGGAGGGCGAGCGCCTGCGGTCGGTCGAGCTGCCCGGGGTCACCCTGACGGTCCGGTCGAGACCACCCGCGCGCGAGGATCTGCCGCCCGCGCTGTACGTGCACGGGCTGGGCGGTTCCTCGCAGAACTGGTCGGCTCTGATGGCGCTGCTGGACGGTGAGGTGGACGGCGAGGCCCTCGACCTGCCGGGCTTCGGCGACTCGCCGCCACCGGACGACGGCAACTACTCCATCACGGGGCACGCGCGCGCGGTCATCCGATACCTCGACGCCTCCGGCCGCGGCCCCGTGCACCTGTTCGGGAACTCGCTCGGCGGCGCCGTCGCCACCCGTGTCGCCGCGGTCCGGCCCGATCTGGTCCGTACGCTCACGCTTGTGTCGCCCGCTCTGCCGGAAATCCGAGTGCAGCGCGCCGCCGTGCCCACGGGGCTGCTGGCGGTGCCGGGCGTCGCCCTGCTCTTCACGCGGATCACCCGGGAGTGGACGGCGGAACAGCGAGTCCGCGGCGTGATGGCGCTGTGTTACGGGGATCCCGGGCGGGTGACGCCGGAAGGATTCCGCAACGCCGTGCAGGAGATGGAGCGGCGGCTGCGGCTGCCGTACTTCTGGGACGCGATGGCGCGCTCGGCGCGCGGGATCGTCAACGCCTACACGCTGGGCGGCCAGCAGGGGCTGTGGCGCCAGGCCGAACGGGTTCTCGCCCCGACCCTCCTCGTCTACGGCGGCCGTGACCAGCTCGTCGGCTTCCGCATGGCCCGGAAGGCGGCCCGCGCCTTCCGGGACTCCCGACTGGTGACGTTGCCCGATGCGGGCCATGTGGCGATGATGGAGTATCCCGAGACCGTGGCCATGGCGTTTCGTGAACTCCTCGAAGATGCGGGAGAGTTGGGCGCGCAGCGCGCGAGGCGGGCCGACCGGGCGGGAGCCGGGGGCGACGCCGTCGACAGACAAGGCACCGACGAGAGCATGGGGGGCTGAGGCGCGACGTGGGACGCCACAGCCGCCGCGGGCCGGTCGCCAAGGGCGACAGCGCGGACACAACAGCAGAACGGGACGGTGGGGCCGGGTCCGCGCAGGGTCAGCGGCCGGGCCAGGGCCAGGCGCCGGACGCCGGCCGGGGCGCCCGGACCGCACCGCCCGGCGCACCGCAGGGCGGCTGGCCGCCGCAGGGCCAGCGCCGGACGCCGGGGCCGCGGCCCGTACCGACGGACGGCACGCGGCCCCAGGGCACGCCGCCGCCCGGCATGCCGCGTCTGCCCGACGGCTGGCACCCGGACGGCACACCGGCCCAGGGCCTCCCGCGCCTGCCCGACGGCACACCGGTGCAGGGGGTGCCCCGCCTTGCCGACGGCACACCGGCGCGGGGTGTTCCGCGCATGCCCGGCGGGACTCCGCCACGCGGCGTTCCGAGGCCGGCCGACGGGACTCCGGCACGCGGCGTTGCGCGGTTGCCGGACGGGACTCCCGCGCAGGGCGTTCCCCGGCTGCCCGACGGAACTCCCGCGCACGGCTTTCCGCAAGCGCGTGGCGGGCATCCCGAGCAGCGTGAAGCCGGGGGCGGCTGGGGCGAGTTGAGGGGGAATGGCGGGGGGTCCGCCGGTGTCGGTGTTCCCATACCGCGGCAGCGCCGGGCCTCCGTGCCCGGGCCGCGGCAGGACTACCTCGACGCCTTCCATGAGGAGGACGACGTCTTCGCGCCCCGTACGCCCGCCTCCGCGCACGCCGCGGACGCCTACGCCTCCGTCACGGACTGGACCGTCGGCACCCCGGCCGACTCCGGGTCCGATGGTCACGACGACGCGGGGCCCACCGGCACGCCCGTTCCGGGCAGGGGCGGCAAGGGCCGCGCCTTCACCGGCATCGCGGCCGCCGCCGTCACCACGGTGCTGGCCGTCATCGTCGCCGGCCAGGTCGCCGACGACCCCGGCGGCGGCGCGCAGTCGCAGTCCGCCCCCGACCGGGCCCGCGACGCCCGGGACGGCGCGTCCCGCGCGGACGGCCGGGCACCCGCCCCCGAGGTCACCCCGCTGACGTACGACGAGAAGATGGGCCGGACGTACCCGCTCGGCGCCAAGCTCAAGGCCTCCGGGAAGTTCGACGCCGTCCCCGGCATCGCCAAGGCACCGGGCGCCGGGCAGAAGTTCACCTACCGCGTGGACGTGGAGCAGGGGCTCGGGCTGGACGGCGCGCTGTTCGCCGAGGCCGTGCAGAAGACGCTCAACGACCAGCGCAGCTGGGCCCACAACGGCGCGCGGACCTTCGAGCGCATCCACTCCGGCAAGCCCGACTTCGTGATCACGCTCGCCAGCCCCGGCACGACCGCCGACTGGTGCGCCAAGTCGGGTCTGGACACCACCGAGGACAACGTCTCCTGCGACTCGGCCGCGACCGAGCGCGTGATGATCAACGCCTACCGGTGGGCGCAGGGCTCGGAGACCTACGGCGACGCCAAGATCCACGCCTACCGGCAGATGCTGATCAACCACGAGGTCGGCCACCGCCTCGGCTTCGGCCACGTCACCTGCGACAAGGACGGCGACCTCGCGCCGGTCATGCAGCAGCAGACCAAGTTCCTCGACCACGACGGAATCCACTGCCGCGCCAACGCCTGGCCCTATCCCGGGAGTTGACAGGCGTCACAGCCGGTGTGGCGCGGCTCGCGTTGACATGCTCGGAAAGTTCGTTCATATTTCTGGGCATGTCGCCCCGTCACGTCTCCCTTCGCGCCGCCATCGAGCTGGCGCTCATCGGCGTGACCCCGCTCTGCGTGGCCGACATTCACTGTTGCTGACGCCCGCCCCCGGCGCGCGTCGCTGACCCTCCCCGTGACCCTGTCGCGGCCCTTTCGACGACCCGGCGCCGGGCAGACGTCTGTCTTCTTTCGTCTCACCCTTCGTCATTTCGTCTCGCGATCCGAGATCTGTGATCCGTAGTCCGTGATCCGTGATTCCGAGGCGCCCTTCCGAGAGGTCGTCATTCCGATGCGCCAACCGTCCGTCAGAGCGCGCCGCGTGGCCGCGGCATCCGTCAGCCTGGTCCTGGCAGCGGGCGCCGCCGCCTGCGGGCCGAAGGACAACGATGCCAAGGGCGCCGGCGGCGACTCCACGCCCCACAAGGGCGGCACCCTCACGGTCCTGAACGCGGGTCCCCACCAGGACTTCGACCCGGCCCGGCTGTACACCTCCGGCGGCGGCAACGTCCCGTCCCTGGTCTTCCGCACCCTCACCACCCGCAACCGCGAGAACGGCGCCGCCGGCGCGAAGGTCGTCCCCGACCTCGCCACCGACACCGGGCGTCCCAACAAGGACGCGACCGAGTGGACGTACACCCTGAAGAAGGGCCTGAAGTACGAGGACGGCACCCCGATCACCTCGGCCGACATCAAGTACGGCATCGAGCGCTCCTTCGCCCCCGAGCTGTCGGGCGGCGCACCCTACCTGCGGGACTGGCTGACCGGGGCCGCCGACTACCAGGGGCCGTACAAGGACAAGAAGGGCCTCGACGCGATCGAGACGCCGGACGAGCGGACCATCGTCTTCCACCTGAACAAGCCCGAGGGCGAGTTCCCCTACCTCGCCACGCAGACGCAGTTCACCCCCGTCCCGAAGAGCAAGGACACGGGCACCAAGTACGAGGAGCACCCGGTCTCCTCGGGGCCGTACAAGGTCGTGCGGAACGAGAACGACGGCGAGCGGCTGGTCCTGGAGCGCAACACGCACTGGTCCGCCACGACCGACGCCGAGCGCAAGGCCTACCCCGACAAGATCGACGTACGGTCCGGGATCGACTCGTCCGTGATCAACCAGCGGCTGTCCGCGTCCCAGGGAGCGGACGCCGCCGCCGTCACCACGGACACCAACCTCGGCCCGGCAGAACTGGCCAAGGTCACCGGCGACAAGGACCTCGCCTCGCGCGTCGGCACCGGGCACTTCGGCTACACCAACTACATCGCGTTCAACCCGAAGACCAAGCCGTTCGACGACGCCAAGGTGCGGCAGGCCATCTCGTACGCCATCGACCGGTCGTCCGTGGTGAACGCCGCGGGCGGTTCCGCCCTGGCCGAGCCCGCCACCACCTTCCTGCCCGACCAGAAGTCCTTCGGCTACACGCCGTACGACCTCTTCCCGGCGGGCAAGGCCGGCGACCCGGCCAAGGCCAAGGCGCTGCTGAAGGAGGCCGGGTACGCGAAGGGCCTCACCGTCACGCTGACGCACTCCAACGCCAAGGACTTCGAGACCAGCCCCGAGATCGCGACCGCCATCCAGGACGCCCTCAAGAAGGCCGGCATCACCGTCAAGCTCCAGGGTCTGGAGGAGAACGACTACTCCGACAAGATCCACAACGTGAAGACCGAGCCCGGCTTCTTCCTCGCCCACTGGGGTGCCGACTGGCCCTCCGGCGGTCCGTTCCTCGCCCCGATCTTCGACGGCCGGCAGATCGTCAAGGACGGCGCGAACTTCAACACGGGCCTGTTGAACGACAAGGCGGTCAATGCGGAGATCGACGCGATCAACAAGTTGACCGATCTTGACCAGGCCGCCAAGCGGTGGGGCGCACTGGACAAGAAGATCGGCGAGCAGGCCCTGACCGTGCCGCTGTTCCACCCCGTCTACAAGCGACTGGTCGGCAAGGACATCAAGAACGTCGTGATCAGCGACTGGACCGGTGTGCTGGACATCTCACAGGTCGCGGTGAAGTGACGCCGTGAGTGAGGCACTTCTCACCGCCGAGGCGGCCGTGACGGACCCTGCCGTCCCGGCCGCCTCGGGGGCCCGTCAGTTCTGGCGGCGGCTGCGCACGCAGCGCGCCGCCCTCGTCGCGGCCGGAGTCGTCGCGCTGCTCGTCCTGGTCGCGCTCGCCGCGCCGCTGCTCACCGCCGTCGAGGGCCAGGACCCGACCACCTACCACCCGTCCCTCGTGGACTCCGCGCGCGGCGGCGTGCCCATCGGCTCCCTCGGCGGAGCCGGCGCCGACCACTGGTTCGGCGTCGAACCGCAGACCGGCCGGGACCTGTTCGCGCGGCTGGTGTACGGCGCGCGCGTGTCTCTGGGCGTCGCCTTGGCCGCGACCGTCGTGCAGGTCGTCATCGGGATCACCCTGGGTGTCGCGGCCGCGCTCGGCAGGCGAGGGGTTGATCAACTGCTGAGCCGGTTCACGGACATCATCGTCGCGATGCCGCTCATGATCATGTCGCTGGCACTGCTCGCGATCGTGCCGTCGAGCTTCCCGCGGCCCGTGCTCGTCGCGCTGGTCATCGGCCTGATCGGCTGGGGCAACATCGCCCGGATCGTGCGCGCCCAGACCCTCACCCTCAAGGAGCTCGACCACGTCTCCGCGGCCCGGCTCAGCGGCTGGGGCACCTGGAGCATCGCCCGCCGCGAACTCCTGCCCGGAATCGCCGCACCCGTCATCACCTACGCCGCCCTGCTCGTCCCGACGAACATCACCGTCGAGGCCGCGCTCTCCTTCCTCGGCGTCGGTGTGAAACCGCCGACGCCCTCCTGGGGACAGATGCTCACCGCCGCCGACGTCTGGTACCAGGCCGCCCCGCAGTACCTGCTGCTGCCCGCGGGCGCCCTGTTCGTCACAGTGCTCGCCCTCACCGTCCTCGGCGACGGCGTCCGCACCGCCCTCGACCCCCGCGCGGCCTCCCGGCTGCGCGTCGGCACGGGACGCAGGCGGGAGTCGAAGGCGACCGAGGGAGGCACGGCGTGAACGGGTTCACCAGCTTCGTCCTGCACCGCACCGTCGCCGCCGTGGCCACCCTGCTCGCCATCTCGGTGATCGTCTACGTCGTCTTCTACGCGACCCCCGGCAACGTCGCCCAGATCACCTGCGGCCCGCGCTGTTCACCCGAACAGGTGCATCAGGTGGCCCGGCAACTGAACCTGGACGACCCGCTGTTCGTGCGCTACGGGCACTTCCTCCAAGGCCTCGTCGCCGGACAGGACTACTCGACGGGAACGTCCGTGCAGCACTGCTCCGCACCCTGCCTCGGCCTGTCGTACCAGAGCGACCAGCAGGTCACCCAGCTGATCTGGGCCAAGCTCCCGGTCAGTCTGTCCCTGGTGGCCGGCGCGATGGTGCTGTGGCTGATCCTCGGGGTCGGCACGGGCGTGCTCTCCGCCTGGCGACGCGGCCGGTTCTCCGAGCGGGTGCTGACCGGCCTCACCCTCGCCGGCACGGCCACCCCGGTCTTCGTCATCGGCCTGGTCCTGATGATCGTCGTCTGCGGGGAACTGCGGCTGCTGCCCTTCCCCCAGTACGTCGCCCTCACCGACGACCCCGAGCAGTGGGCGTGGAACCTGCTGCTGCCCTGGCTGTCGCTCGCCCTCATCGAGGCCGCCGCGTTCGCCCGGCTGACCCGGGCCTCGATGCTGGAGACCCTGGCCGAGGACCACATCCGCACGTTCCGCGCCTACGGCGTCGGCGAACGGTCGATCGTCGGAAAGCACGCACTGCGAGGGGCGTTCGCCCCGGTCATCGCGCTGAACGCCAACAACGTCGGATCGGCCATCGGCGGCGCGGTGCTCACCGAGACCCTGTTCGGCCTGCCCGGCATCGGACAGGAACTCGTCCATGCCGTCAACGTCGTCGACCTGCCGGTCGTGGTCGGCATGGTCCTGGTCATCGGATTCTTCGTGGTCCTCGCCAACGCCGTCGCGGACGTCCTGTACGCGGTGGCCGACCGACGGGTGGTGCTGACATGAGCCTGGTCGACGTGACCGGTCTCCGCGTGGAGTTCGGCGCACTGCGCGCCGTCGACGGACTCTCCTTCCGCCTGGAGGAGGGCGCCGCCCTGGCCCTGGTCGGCGAGTCCGGCTCCGGCAAGTCGACCGTGGCGTCCGCGCTGCTCGGACTGCACCGCGGCACAGGCGCGCGGGTCGATGGCTCGGTCGAGGTGGCCGGCACCGACGTGCAGCGCGCCTCCGACGAGGAGTTGCGGCTGCTGCGCGGCGGACGGGCCGCCATGGTGTTCCAGGATCCGCTGTCCTCCCTCGACCCGTACTACGCGATCGGCGACCAGATCGCCGAGGTGTACCGCGTGCACGCGCGCACGTCCCGGCGGGCGGCACGCGCGCGTGCCGTGGAGGTCCTGGACCGGGTGGGCATCCCGGACGCGGCCCGGCGGTCCCGGTCCCGGCCGCACGAGTTCAGCGGCGGCATGCGCCAGCGCGCCCTGATCGCCATGGCGCTCGCGTGCGAGCCCCGGCTGCTGATCGCCGACGAGCCGACGACCGCCCTCGACGTGACGGTCCAGGCCCAGGTCCTCGACCTGCTCCACACCCTGCGCGAGGAGACCGGCATGGGCCTGCTGCTCGTCACGCACGACGTGGGCGTCGCCGCCGAGAGCGTCGACGAGGTGCTGGTGATGCGGCACGGCCGGGCGGTCGAGCACGGCCCGGTCGCCGGCGTGCTGGGCGCACCGGCCGAGCCGTACACCCGGGAGCTGCTGGCCGCGGTCCCACGGCTGGACGCGCCGCGGAAGGCCTCGGCGGACCCCGAGGAGGTCGTCCTGGAGGCGACCGGCCTCAGGCGCGCGTTCGGGCGCGGGAAACGGGCGGTCACGGCCGTGGACGACGTGTCGCTGACCCTGCGCCGCGGCGAGACCCTCGGCGTCGTCGGCGAGAGCGGCAGCGGCAAGACGACCCTCGGGCGCATGCTCGTCGGGCTGCTGGAGCCGACGGCCGGAGCGCTGGCCTTCGAGGGCCGTCCGCACCCCGGGGTGAACCCGGCCGTGCAGATGGTCTTCCAGGACCCGGTCTCCTCCCTCAACCCCCGCCGCAGCGTGGGCGAGTCCATCGCCGACCCGCTGCGCGCACGGGGTGAGCGGCAGGAGGGGCGCATCCGGGAGCGCGTGGGCGAACTGCTGGAGCGCGTGGGGCTCGAAGCGGCGCATTACGACCGCTATCCCCATGAGTTCAGCGGCGGGCAGCGCCAGCGCGTCGGTATCGCCCGTGCCCTCGCGGCTGACCCGCGCGTCATCGTCTGCGACGAACCGGTCTCGGCCCTCGACGTCACCACCCAGGCGCATGTGGTCGACCTGCTGGGGGAGTTGCAGCGCGAACTCGGGCTCGCGCTGGTCTTCGTGGCGCACGACCTGGCCGTCGTGCGCCAGGTCAGTGACCGGGTCGCGGTGATGCGGCGCGGCCGGATCGTCGAGGAAGGGCCCGTGGAGGAGGTGTACGAGTCGCCACGCGACCCCTACACCAGGCAATTGCTCGCCGCGGTACCGGCGCTGGACCCGGAGGCGGCGGCGCGACGCCGGGCGCGGCGACGGGAGTTGGCGGCGGCGTGACGCGGGGCGCGGCGTCAGGCGTTGGCGGCGGCGTGACGCGGCGTCAGGCGTTGGCCCGGGCATGACGCAGGGCGCGACATCGGGAGTCGGCCGCGGAGAGATGCCGCGGACGCGGGACTTGGCCGCGGCATGACGATCCGTGTCCGCTTGATCTCCTAGCGCGACAGAACGCGACCCGCACAGGAAAGTTACGACCGTTCACCCCTTTTGGTGGTGCGACGGACAACCGTCCGTCGCACCACCGCCTTGTCCGCATACGTTCGTCCCGCTGCGAGCCGCCGGACAACGGCGGCTCCCCATACGGGAGATCGGGGGTGCACTCGTGCGCATCGGACTGCTTACGGAGGGTGGCTATCCGTATGTGAGCGGTGACGCCAGGCTCTGGTGCGACCGGCTGGTGCACGGACTCGCCCAGCACGAGTTCGACGTCTACGCGCTCAGTCGCAGCGAGCACCAGGAGGACGAGGGCTGGATCCCGCTGCCGCCGAACGTCAGCCGGGTGCGCACCGCCCCGCTGTGGATGGCCGAGGACGACGAGGTGGTGCTCGGGCGCCGCGCACGTCGGCGGTTCACCGAGTACTTCGGGGAACTGGCCGCCGTGCTGTGTGGGGTCCCCGAGGGCGCCTCGGGTGCGGTCAGGAGCCTCTCCGAAGGGGCGTCGGCCTCCGAGGCGGACCGTTTCGCCAACGCTCTGTACGGGCTCGCCGAACTCGCCCGCGACGAGGGCGGACTGGCGGGAGCCCTCCGCTCCGAGGCCGCCGTACGCACCCTGGAACGCGCCTGTCGCGCGCCCGGCGCCCATCGCGCCGCGCGCGAGGCGCGCGTACCGGATCTGCTCGCCGTCGCCGCCCATCTGGAACGCGCCCTGCGCCCCCTCTCCCTCGACTGGTACGAGGACGACGGGCTCGGCGCGGTCGACCTCTGCCACGCCGCGTCCGGCGGCACGGCCGTCCTGCCCGGCCTGCTGGCCCGGCACTTCACCGGCGTACCCCTGATGGTCACCGAGTACGGCGTGCGCCTGCGGACGCACTACCTCACCACCCCGGACGCCCCACCCGCCGTACGGTCCCTGCTGGCCGCCTTCCAGGGCCGGCTCGCGGCCGAGGCCTATGGGCGGGCCGAGGTCGTCACCGCCGGCAACACCCACACCCGCCGCTGGCAGGAGCGCTGCGGCGCCGACCGCGAGAAGCTCCGCACGGTCCATCCCGGCATTAACGCCCGGCCCTTCGCCGAGGTGGGCGAGTCCCCGGACTGCGCCGACCCGGACACGCTCGTCTGGGTCGGCCGCGTCGAGCCCGCCAAGGACCTGGTCTCACTGCTGCACGCCTTCGCGGAGGTGCGCAAGCGGCAGCCGAAGACGCGCCTGCGTATCGTCGGCGCCCCCGCCGGCCCCGAGGGTGCGGCCTACCTCGGACACTGCAGGACACTGGCCGCCCAGCTCTTCCCCGACGAGGCCGCCGGCCCGCACGCCGCCGGCGACAACCCGGTGTCCTTCGAGGACATCGGCGGCCCTGACCTCCCGGTCGCCGCCGACGCCTACGCCTCGGGTGCCGTGAGCGTCCTCTCCAGCGTCGTCGAGGGCTTCCCCGTCGGCCTCGCCGAGGCCATGCTCTGCGGGCGTGCGACGGTGTCGACGGACGTCGGCGCGGTCGTGGAGGTGATCGGCGGCACCGGGCTCGTCGTACCGCCGCGCAATCCGAGGGCGCTCGCCGAGGCGTGCGTGGCGCTGCTGCGTGACCCCGAGCGCCGTGCGCGCCTGGGCGCCGCCGCTCGCGCCCGTGCCCTCGAACTGTTCACGGTCGAGCAGAACATCAAGGCATTTCACGGCATTTACCTGGAGATCGTCTCGCGTGCGCCCGTCCGCCGGGTCGTCCTCGACGGAGCGGGGGAGCCGCTGCCGTTCTCGGTTCCCGCCGAGGCGCACGTGGCCGTCCGCTGGACCACCGCGTCACCCCGCCTCGCCACCCGCGGCGGCCCCGGCTGGGCGGCGGGCAGGCCCGTACGCGCCACCACTCCCGTCCCCGCCCCGGAGGGAGCGCGATGAGCGGCCTGGACGAACTGGGCCGACCGGGAACCCCGACCGGCTCAGCCCGTGACCGCACGAGGTCCGGGCAGCCGGGGTCTGCCTTTGACAGCGCGGGGCCTGGGCAGCCGGAGTCTGCCTTTGACGGCGCGGGGTTTGGGAAGCCGGAGTCGGCCGCCGACCGCGCCACCCCCACCCCGCGGCGCGGCGCCGCCGATCCGGTCAAGGCGCTGATGCATCGTCACCGGGAGCTCTGCGAGCGCGCGGTGGACCCCCTCGAGATCGCCGCCGGACTGGAGGCGCACGGCATCACCGAGCGGACCGCCGCCCGCTTTCGGCACCGGGACGTCTTCTCCCTCGCCGAGGAGATGTACGCGCGCGTCTCCCGGGACGGAGACACACCCCTGCCCGCCCCGCCCGCCGCTCCCCGCGTGCGCGCCGACTGGGTTCTGCTGACCCTCCTGCCCGGGGCGCTGTGCGCCGCCGCCATCGCCGCCGTGCACCTCACCCAGGGGCAGTCGCGTCTGTTCGCGGCGGCAGCCGGGGCCCTCGCCGTGGCCCTGGCCCTCCATGCGGCCTTGCGTCGAGGGCCCCTGAGCAGGACCGACACGGACCGGCCCGGGCCGCGGCCCGGCGCGGCCTCCGGCAGGACCACCCCGTGGACCCTGTGGCTCGTCGCCTACTCCCTCCTGGGCGACGGCCTGCTCGACAACGCACTCACCGGAGGCCCCGACACCCTGCCCACCGGCACGGCCGACGGTGCCTGGCCCCTCACCGCCGCCCCGGCCCTGGCCCTCGCCCTGGCCTGCGCACCCGCCGCCTGGACCGCGCACCTCCTCACCGCCCGAGCACGCCGCAAACTCGCGGCCAGCCGGGGCCTGGAGGACTTCGCCGCCGCCGTACGCCCCCTCCTGCTCGGCGTGGTCGCCCTCTACCTGGGCGCCCTGGCGGCCTTGCTCACCCTCAGCCGCGCGGCCCTCGGCGAGCCCGCGGCCTACGCCCAGGTCCTCGCCCTGGGCGCCCTCCTCTTCCTGGCCCGCCTCCTCACCACGCACGGCTTCACCTACGCCCCCGCCATGGTCCTCACCGCGGCGGCCACGGTCGAGGCGGCCGCCCTCGCCACGGTCTTCGCCTCCCGCCTCCCTGGTGTCGGCTTCCTGGCCACGCCCGTCGAAATCCTCGTCACCACCTGGGGTGCCGACAGCGTCCCCACCCTCACCTGCGGAGCTGCGGCGCTGGCCCTCCTGGTCCACACGACCCGCAAACTCACCCGAGCCTCGGCCCACGCACCGCCGGAGCCCGCGCGGTGAGCGCCGCGGACACCGGCCCCACCGCCGCAGGCAGCACCCGTCCCGTCCCTTCCTTTCCGCATCGAGGAGAACCCGCATGATCACCCACCCAGGAACCCCGGCGACATGGGGAGCCGTGCGATGAGAGTCCTGCTGATCGGAGCCAACGGCTACATCGGGCGCTTCGTCGCCGACCGCCTGCTCGCCGACCCGGCCGTGCAGCTCACCGCCCTCGGCCGCGGTGACGACGCCGACGTCCGCTTCGACCTCGCCTCCGGCAGCCCCGGCGCCCTCACCCGCTTCCTCGACGCGGTCCACCCGGGCGTCGTCGTCAACTGCGCGGGCGCCACCCGCGGCGGTGCCCGCGAGCTCACCCGCCACAACACCGTCGCCGTCGCCACCGTCTGCGAGGCCCTGCGGCGCAGCGGCTGCGGGGCCCGGCTGGTGCAGATCGGCTGCAGCGCTGAGTACGGCCCGAGCCAGCCCGGCTCTTCCACCCCCGAGGACGCCGTGCCCCGGCCCGGCGGCCCGTACGGCGTCAGCAAACTCGCCGCCACCGAACTGGTCCTCGGCTCCGGCCTGGACGCCGTCGTCCTGCGGGTCTTCTCACCGGCCGGACCCGGCACCCCCGCCGGCTCCCCGCTGGGCCGTCTCGCCGAGGCCATGCGCCGGGCCATGCAGTCCGGGGACGGCGAGCTGAAACTCGGCGGCCTCGGCGCGCAGCGCGACTTCGTCGACGTCCGCGACGTGGCCCGCGCCGTCCACGCCGCCTCACTCTCCGCAGCGCAGGGCGTCATCAACATCGGCTCCGGCCGCGCCGTGCGCCTGCGCGACGCCGCCGCCGTCCTCGCCCGCGTCGCCGGATACGGCGGCGCCCTCCACGAACTCGACGGACCGCCCGGCGCCCTGCGCACGGCCATCGGCCACCCCCGCCCCGACCCGGACCACGCGGCCCCCGTCGCGTACCCGTACCCCGACGGCTGCGGCAGCTGGCAGCAGGCCGACGTGCGCACCGCGCGCGACCGGCTCGGCTGGCGTCCCCGGATCGGGCTGGAGGAGTCCCTCGCCGACATCTGGATGGAGGCGGCATGCCGCATCTGACCAGATCCCGGCAGCGCACCTCGGACACGGAACTGCGCCCCGGCGTCGGCGTTCCCGGCTATGCGCACCCCCTCCTCGCCCCCACCGAGTGGGGTGAGCTGACCCGCCCCGGCACCCCGCTGCACTGGGTGGTCCTCAACGTGGCCGACGGCCCCGGCGCCCGCCCCGACCCGCACTGCCTGGAGGCGGCCGGCCGGCTGCGCAACGCGGGCATCCGCGTCCTCGGCCACCTCGACACCCGGTACGGCACCCGCAACTTCGGCGAGCTGATCTCGGACGCCCACCGGTTCGTCGACTGGTACCAGGTCGACGGCTTCCTCCTGGAGCGCTGCCCGGCCGACCACGCCGGGCTGCCCGAGGTCCGCCGCACGGTCGCCACGCTGCGGGTGATCCGTGACGCTGCCCACATCGTCCTCGGCCACGGCATCCACCCGCACCCCGGCTACATCGAACTCGCCGACCAACTGGTCACCTTCTCCGGACCCTGGAGCGACTACCGCTGGTCGCAGGTGGCCGAGTGGACCGCCGACCATGCGCCCGAGCGCTTCTGCCACTTCGTCCACGGCGTGCCCCACCCGCACCTGGCCGAGGCGCTGAGCATCGCCCGCTGGCAGGGCGCCGCGACGGTCTGGATCACCGACCACACGGATCGCGGCGGCCGCACCGATCCCTGGGAGGCCATGCCCGGCTACTGGGACGAATTCGTCTCGCGTATCGGAACAGGTGTCTCGGAATGAAAAAGGGCATGGCACTGTTACGGGGAGAACAACCGTAGTGATTGACCGACCAACGGAGTCCCCGTGTCGCTGCCACCCCTGGTCGAGCCGGCTTCCGAGCTCACCGTAGACGAGGTCCGCAGGTACTCCCGCCACCTGATCATCCCCGACGTGGGGATGGACGGGCAGAAGCGGCTGAAGAACGCCAAGGTGCTGTGTGTGGGCGCCGGCGGCCTGGGCTCGCCGGCGCTGATGTACCTGGCCGCCGCGGGCGTCGGCACCCTCGGCATCGTGGAGTTCGACGAGGTCGACGAGTCGAACCTGCAGCGCCAGATCATCCACAGCCAGGCCGACATCGGCCGCCCGAAGGCCGAGTCCGCCCGCGACAGCGTCAAGGGCATCAACCCGTACGTGAACGTGATCCTTCACGAGGAGCGGCTCGAGGCCGACAACGTGATGGACATCTTCAGCCAGTACGACCTGATCGTCGACGGTACGGACAACTTCGCGACCCGCTACCTGGTCAACGACGCCTGCGTGCTGCTGAACAAGCCGTACGTCTGGGGCTCGATCTACCGCTTCGACGGCCAGGCGTCCGTCTTCTGGTCCGAGCACGGTCCCTGCTACCGCTGCCTCTACCCCGAGCCCCCGCCCCCCGGCATGGTCCCCTCCTGCGCCGAGGGCGGCGTCCTGGGCGTGCTCTGCGCGTCCATCGGCTCCATCCAGGTCAACGAGGCCATCAAGCTCCTCGCCGGCATCGGCGACCCGCTGGTCGGCCGGCTGATGATCTATGACGCCCTGGAGATGCAGTACCGCCAGGTCAAGGTCCGCAAGGACCCGAACTGCGCGGTCTGCGGCGAGAACCCGACCGTCACCGAGCTCATCGACTACGAGGCCTTCTGCGGCGTCGTCTCCGAAGAGGCCCAGGCGGCGGCCGCCGACTCCACGATCACTCCCAAGCAGCTCAAGGAGTGGATCGACGACGGCGAGAGCATCGACATCATCGACGTCCGCGAGCCGAACGAGTACGAGATCGTCTCCATCCCGGGCGCCCGGCTGATCCCGAAGAACGAGTTCCTCATGGGCACCGCCCTGGAGAGCCTCCCGCAGGACAAGAAGATCGTCCTGCATTGCAAGACGGGTGTCCGCAGTGCGGAAGTCCTCGCGGTCCTGAAGTCCGCGGGCTTCTCGGACGCCGTGCACGTCGGCGGTGGCGTGATCGGCTGGGTCAACCAGATCGAGCCGTCCAAGCCGGTGTACTGAGCCATACCGGTGTACTGGGCCGAGCCGGTCCACTGAGCCGTATCCGGCCTCCCGGCGGGGGCTTCGCGCACCACGAGTGCGCGAAGCCCCCGCCGTCGTCATGAGCAGACCTTGCCGTCCTTCGGCACCGAGCCGTCCAGCAGGTACGCGTCCACCGCGGAGTCCACGCAGTCGCTCCCACTGCCGTAGGCGCCATGCCCCTCGCCCCGCCAGGTGAGCAGCACCCCGACGCCCTTGCCCAGCTCGCCGGCCATCCTCAGCGCGCCCTCGTAGGGCGTGGCCGGGTCGCCGGTGTTGCCGACGACCAGGACCGGTGCCGCGTCGGGGGCGCTCACCTCCGGGGTGTCGTGCTGTCCGGGCACCGGCCAGTCGTGGCACCAGCCGGCCGTGTCCCAGCCGAGGAAGGTCCCGAAGACCGGGGAGATCCGCTCGAATTGAGGCAGCCGCTTCTTCGTCTCGGCCACCGTCGGCCGCTGCCTGTCGTCCAGGCACGATATGACCCGCTGGGAGTGGGTCGTCGTGCCGTAGCGCCCCGACGGATCGCGTTCGTTGTAGCGGTCGGCGAGGACCAGCAACTCCGAGCCGTCGCCTTCCTCCGCCGCCTTCAGGGCGCTCGTCAGGGTCGGCCAGCTGTCCTTGCTGTACAGCGGCAGGATGATGCCGGTGACCGCGAGGGTCTGGGTCAGCTTCCGCCCCGGCGCCCCGGTCGCCAGGGGGCGGGTGTCGATGCGCTGGAGCAGGTCCGCGATCTTGCGCGTGCCGTCCTCGGGGTCCTGGCCCGTGGACCTGAGGTAGCCGTTCAGCGCGCGCTGGAAGCCCCTGGCCTGGTTCTGGGCGTGGCCCACGGTGTCGGCGGTGGGGTCGACGACCGCGTCCAGCGTCACGCGCCCCACCTTCTTCGGGAAGAGGTGGGCATAGGTGCCGCCCAGTTCGGTGCCGTAGGAGATGCCGAAGTAGTTCATCCTGTCGTCGTCGAGGACCTCGCGGATGCGGTCCATGTCGCGGGCCGAGTCGGCGGTCGAGACGTGGGCCATCAGTTTCCCGGCGTCCTTCTGGCAGCCCTTGCCGAAGTCGGCGGCGTCCTCGAAGTACGCCTTCTCCTCGGCGGGGGTGTCCGGGGTGACGTCCACCGACTCGGCGGCCTGGATCTCCTTGTCGCCGCGGCAGCGCACACCCTCGCTGGCGCCCACACCGCGCGGGTCCCAGCTCACCAGGTCGTACCGCTCGCGGAGCGAGGAGACGGTCGGGGCGTACGACGGCATCATGGACACGCCCGAGGCGCCCGGGCCGCCGAAGTTGAACAGCAGCGAACCGAGGCGGTCGTCGCCGCGGGCCTTGGCGCGGATCAGACCCAGGCCGATCGTCTCGCCATCCGGCTTCGACCAGTCCAGCGGCACCTTCACCGTCGCGCACTGCCATTCGCTGCTCGGCGCGGGGCCGTCGGCGGTGGCCTTGCAACGGCCCCAGGAGAGCCCGCTCTTGTCGTCCTCGGACGAACCGCCGCTGCAGCCGGCGGTCAGCATCACCGAGGCGGCCGCCAGAGCGGTCCACCGAACCAAGCGCGTCATTGCCCATCCCCCCTCGCAGGCCGTCCGCTCCGTGCCGCGGATGGCGGTCAGGCCATGGTAGGCAGATCCGGCTCCGACCGTTTCAGCCTGTGGATAACCTTCTGACCTGCGCGTTCGTCGGGACCATTGCAGGTGTCAGGAGCAGACGGTCCCCGCCGGCGGCACCTTCCCGTCCAGCAGATAGCCGTTCACCGCCCCCTGCACGCACTTGTTCTTGCTGTCGTAGGCGCCATGCCCCTGACCCCGGTACGTCAGCTCGACGCCGACGCCCTTGCCCAGCGCGTTCACCATGGCCCGCGCGCCCTCGTACGGCGTGGCCGGGTCGCCGGTGTTGCCGACGACCAGGATGGGCGCCGAGCCCGGAGCGCTGACGTCCGGGTGTTCGGCGGCCCCCGCCACGGCCCAGTCGGTGCAGCTGAGCATGGACCACGCCAGGTAGTCGCCGAACAGGTCGGACGCGGCCCGGAACTCGGGCAGCTTCCGCTCGACGTAGGCCGTGTCGTAGCGGGGTTTGTCGTCGGCGCAGTTGATGGCGACGTTGGCGGGGGTGATGTTGCTGTACTCGCCGTTCTCGCTGCGCCCGTTCATCGAGTCGGCCAGCGACAGCAGGATCCTGCCGTCGCCGTCGTACGCATTCTCCAGGCCCTCGGTGAGGTACTCCCAGAAGTCCTTCGAGTACAGCGCCTGTGCGATGCCGCTGGTCGCCGCGGTCTGGGTCAGCTGGCGCGGGAAGATCCCCTGGATCGGAGTGCGGTCGAGCTCGTCGAGCAGTCTGGCGATACGGTCCTTCACGTCCTGGGCGCTGTCGCCGATCGGGCACTCCTCGGCCTGTGACACGCAGTCCTCGGCGAAGTTGTCGAGTGCGAGCTGGAAGCCCTTGGCCTGCCCCAGCGACCCCTGCTCGGAGTCCTGCGTCGGGTCGACGACGGCGTCGAACAGGGCTCTGCCGACCCGCTTCGGGAACAGATGAGCGTAGACGCCGCCCAGCTCGGTGCCGTAGGAGATGCCGAAGTAGTACAGCTTGTCGTCGCCGAGGACCTGGCGCATCAGGTCCAGGTCGCGGGCCGCGTCGGTGGTGCGCACGTGCGGCAGGACCTTCTCCGAGTTGTCCTCGCAGGCGTTGTTGAACTCCTTGGTGTTGTCCACGAGCTGCGTCCGCTCGGCGGCGTCGTCGGGGGTGGCGTCCTGCTGGAAGTAGGCGTCGAGCTGCTGGTCGTTCTCGCAGAGCACGGGGTCGCTGCGGCCGACCCCGCGTGGGTCGAAGCTGACCAGGTCGTAGCGGGTGCGCAGCTTCTCGTAGCCCTCCGCGAAGGCGGGCAGCGAGGTGACGCCCGAGCCGCCGGGGCCGCCGAAGTTGAAGATGAGCGAGCCGATGCGGGCGTTCTCCGTGCCGGTCGTCCTGACCCGGATCAGCTCCAGGCCGATCGTGTCGCCCTTCGGGTCGTTCCAGTCGAGCGGGGCCTTCATGGTCGCGCACTGCCACTCACCGTCGTCCGGCAGGGGGGAGGGCGAGGTGCCTCCGCCCTGGGCCGCGTCCGGGGCCGGGCAGGCCTTCCAGCTCAAGTCCTGCCGCGTGAGGTCCTCGGCCTTGGCGTCGTCGCTGCAACCCGCCAGCACGGTGGACAACAGCACGGCGGAGGCGGTCAGGGCGGCGGCGCGCAGCCGGAGGAGGGATGGCATGGTTCCATCCTGCGGCGGCAGCGAACGGGGCGCGCGGGACGCGTGCCGTATGAGGTAGGAGGGGCAGGGGAGGCTCTGCTTCCCACCCGGTCGTGTCAGAGGGCCTGCTTGCGCGAGAGATGGTTGAAGGCAAGCCAGCCCGGCAGCACCGGCAGCCACAGCGTCAGCAGGCGGAACAGCAGGACCGCCGGCGCCGCGACCTCCTTCGGCAGCCCGACGGCGATCAGACCGACCGTCAGGGTCGCCTCGACCGCGCCCACACCGCCCGGCGTCGGCGCCGCGGACCCCAGGGCGTTGCCCGCGAGGAAGACGACGGCGACGCTGGCGATGCTGATCGACGTGGACTCGTCGCCGAACGCGCGGATCGACGCGTCCAGGCACATGACGAAGCAGGCGGTCAGCAGCAGCATGCCGCCGATGCCGGTGACCAGCTTCTGCGGCCGCTGGAGCACATCGAGCATGCGCGGCACGACACCCGCGAACAGCGACCGCACGCGCGTGACGACGAACTTGCGCAGGAACGGCACCGACGTCACCACGAGCACCAGTACGGCCACCGTGAGCAGCCCGGCGATGACCGTCCGGGAGGGCGACAGGGACGGCGTCTTCTCGGTGCCGGTCAGATAGCCGAAGGACAGCAGCATCAGGATGTGGCAGCCGAGCCCGAACAACTGCGAGGCGCCCACACTCGCCACCGCGAGCCCCGGCCGCACTCCCGCGCGCTGCAGGAAGCGCGTGTTCAGGGCGACCCCGCCCACCGCCGCCGGGGCGACGATCTTCACGAACGACCCGGCGACCTGCGCCGCCACGGTCCGCACGAACGGCACCCGCTCGGGCACGAACCCCAGCAGCGCCATCGCCGCCGCGACGTAGCTGCACATCGAGAACAGTACGGCCGCGGCGACCCAGCCCCACTCGGCGTTGGCGATGAGCGGCCCGAACTCGATGTGCGTGAGCTGCGTCAGCAGGAAGTACGCGCCGATCGCGCCGGCGATGAAACTGATCAGCGTGCGCGGCCGCACCCGCTCCAGCCGGGCCGGCTCGACGGGCGCCTGCGGCCTGATCCGCAGCACCGCGTGCCGGATCTGCGTGAGGAGGTCCTCCTCGCGCGCCTCCTCCAGGGCCTCGTCGATCGCCCGCTTCTCGGCCCGCTGCTCCGCCCGTACGGCCTTCTTGTCGGGCTTTTCCAGGACGACGGGCGCGTCCTCCGCGTTCTCTTCCAGGCGGGCCTGCTTGGCCTGCCGGGACGCCTCCAGGACCGCCTCGCGTTCGCGCTGTGCCCGTTCGCGGGCCAGTCTGCGCAGCGTCGCGCGCGTGGAGCGGCTCAGCGCGATGGGCTGGAGCATCGGCAGACAGTCCGCCACCGCGTCGGGGCCGAGCACCCCCACCGCCGAGGCCACCGTGCGCTCGGCGCCGACGCGCAGACCGAGGGTCACCAGCAGCTGGGAGGTGTCCATGCGCAGCAGCAGATCGCCGGCCGCGATCTCGCCGACGCGCAAGTCGGTGAGGATCACCTTGCCGGAACGATCCACCAGGATCGCGTCGCCCACCAGCCTGCGATGCGCGATGCGCCGCGACTGCAGGGCCTTCACCTGGCGCCAGGTGTCGCGCAGCAGGTCGTCGGTGATCTCGTCGTCCGACAGCGAGTCGAGGGTGCGCCCGCCGCTGTGCTCGTAGACGAGCATCACCGCGTCGGGGCCGAGCTCGGAGGTGGCGATCAGCTTGGGCGCGTTGGCCCCGGCCGCGATGGCCGCGTACGCCAGCAGGGCCTCCTGCTCCAGGGCCTGGCGCAGCGACTGGAGGCTGCTGCGGGTGGCGAAGCCGCGCAGGGTCAGGTTGCGCCAGGTGCGGTAGAAGAAGCCCTGGGCCTGCTGCTCCCGGTCGACCACCGTCACGTCCAGCGGCGGGCCGTCCTCCAGCGTGACGAAGTAACGGCGGCCCCGGTCCCCGGTGTCCGGGTTGTCCGAGGTGTCCTCGCGTGAGGCGCTGACCGGGCGGAACCCGACGGTCCGCAGGCCGGCCATGAGCGTCTGCCCGGTGGGCCGGACGTTGGGCGAGCCGACCGCGTACAGGGTCCCGTAGGCCACGGTCCAGCCGATCAGCACGGTCAGAATGATCGAGAACGGGGTCGTGTACCCGGTGACGAGCATCGAGAAGGCGTCGAGGAGCAGCACGACCCACAGCACCGCGCGCCATCTCGGTCTGCGCGACATGCCGACGGCCGTCATGTAGGCGATGACCGGGGCCAGATATCCGTGCACGGGATCGGTCAGTGCGTGGATATCGCCGGGGGAGGGCTGGGTGAGCGCCTCCTGGATCGAATCGGGGGCGGCGCGGGCCACCCACAGGTCCGTGGCGAGGGTCACACCGTGCGCGAGGACCGCCGCGAGCACGCCGTCGGCGATGCGCAGCCCGTCCCGCTTGATCAGCCGCTCGATGGCGAAGGCGACCGGTACCAACAGGATCGCGATGCTGGAGGCCAGTCCCGCGATCTTGATGAGGAGGTCGGGTGCCTGCCCGGTGCCCTTGTTGATGTCCTGTTCGAGGCCCGAGGTGGTGCCGTGCGCGAAAGCGGCGATCCCGATCAGGACCGCGACCGCGAGCACGCCCACCAGCAGGCGCATCAGGTCGGACGGGCGGTGCACGCGCGCGGGGAGCAGCGGTTCGTCGCCCTCCACCTCGTCGATGTGGGCGAAGTCGGGCTCCTGGGCGGCCGCCCTGGACTTCTTCGCGGCTCCCTTCGGACCGTCGTGCGCAGTGCCCGGGCGCGACGAAGCGTCAGAGGTGCCCTCCGTGTCCTCGGGGTGCGCGCCCTGCTGCTTCATCGTCTCTTCTTGGTCTCGTATCACCGATCACCGCCCGCACGATGGTGGCATGCCGCACCGGCACACGGGGCAATCAGGGTGCACATGCGGGGGCGGACAGTCTGCCCGATGTGCCCCTGCCGGGTGACGAAAACGCTCCGGAGCACGCCCGGTCCGTTGTCGGTGGGGTGGGGCAGGATGGGGCGGATGAGTGAGCAGAGCCCTGAGGGGGGCCGGTACGAGGACGGGCCCGCGCGAGCGCTGCCGGAGTACGCCGAGCAGGTCCTCGACGTCGCCGAACTGATTCCGCCGGGTCGAGTCATGACCTACGGGGACGTCGCCGAGTGGCTGGAGCAGGGGGGCCCGCGGCAGGTGGGCCGTGTGATGGCGCTCTACGGGGGAGCCGCTCCCTGGTGGCGGGTCGTCCGCGCGGACGGCGTCCTGCTGCCCGGGCACGAACAGCGGGCGCTCGGCCACTACCGGGCGGAGGGCACGCCCCTGAAGGAGGCGAGCCGCGCCGCCGAGGGCCACCTGCCGCGCATCGACATGAGACGGGCGCGGTGGGACGGCGGCGATCGCGCGGAGGGTCACACCTGACAGCTTCCGCCATCGGACGGCCTGTCGTGTGACCCGTGATCCGTACGGGGGAATCGGGGCACACCGGGGGCATGACGTACGTTCGTGAGGCGAGGGGCATGAGTGCCAGGAGTGCCGAGAGCGGCCGGCGGGAAGAAGGGGAAGCCCTGCTTCCGCCTCGCCCGTCGGCGTAGCGTCTGCTGCGCGTGCCCCCGTCACCCCGCGGTCACCGCCCGCCACTCGCGGTGGCCCGCCAACCAGCACTTCCACCAGAACCGGCGAACCACGTGAGCTCCTCTTCCTTCACCAGCGGCCTGCCGCACCCCCGGGTGCGGCGGGGGAGCCGTGGCGCTTACCGACTGGTACGTACCCCTCCTGCTCGGGTGGACCCCCCTCTTCTGGACGCCTCGCAGCGCTCCGTGGTTGACCACACGCGGGGCCCGCTGCTCGTCCTCGCGGGTCCGGGCACCGGCAAGACCACCACGCTCGTCGAGTCCGTGGCCGAACGCGTCGCCCGGGGCGTGGACCCCGAGCGCATCCTGGTGCTCACGTTCAGCCGCAAGGCCGCCGTCGAGCTGCGCGACCGCATGGCCCGGCGGGCCGGCGCGGCCCGCGCCCCGCAGGCGACCACCTTCCACTCGTTCTGCTACGCCCTGGTCCGCGCCCACCAGGACAGCGAACTGTTCGTCGAACCGCTGCGCCTGCTGTCCGGTCCCGAGCAGGACGTCTCGGTACGGGAGCTGCTCGCGGGCCAGGTCGATCTGGAACGGCTCGGACTCGCTCATGTGCGCTGGCCCGATGAGCTGCGCGCCTGCCTGACCACCCGCGGTTTCGCCGACGAGGTCCGTGCGGTCCTCGCCCGCAGCCGTGAACTGGGCCTCGGCCCCGATGCCCTGGACGCCTTCGCCCGCCGCACGGGACGGCCCGACTGGCGCGCCGCGGCCGCCTTCCTCGCCGAGTACCTCGACGTGCTCGACCTGCAGGGCGTGATCGACTACGCGGAACTCGTCCACCGCGCGGTGCTCCTCGCCCGCCGCTCCGAGGTCGCGGCGTGGCTCGCCGCCCGGTACGACGCCGTCTACGTCGACGAGTACCAGGACACGGATCCCGCTCAGGTACGACTGCTGGACGCCCTGGCCGGCGGTGGCCGCACGCTCGTGGCCTTCGGCGACCCCGACCAGTCGATCTACGCGTTCCGCGGCGCCGACGTCAACGGCATCCTGGACTTCCCGCACGCCTTCCCCCGCGCGGACGGCCGCCCGGCCCCCGTCTCCGTGCTGCGCACGTCCCGCCGCTCCGGCGCCGGCCTGCTGGCCGCCACCCGGCTGCTCACCCAGCGCATGCCGCTGACCCGCCTGCCCGCCGAGAAGGTGCGCGCCCACCGCGAACTCGCCCCCGTACGGGACGGCGGCCGCGTCGAGGCGTACACCTACCCGACGTCCGGGACGGAGCTGGACAACATCGCCGACATCCTCCGCAGGGCCCACCTGGAGGACGGCGTTCCCTGGAGCGACATGGCCGTCCTGGTGCGCGCCGGCTCCCGCACCATCCCGACGGTCCGCCGCGCCCTCACGGCGGCGGGCGTCCCCGTGGACGTCGACGGTGACGACGTGCCACTGCGGCACGAACCGGCGGTGGCGCCGCTGCTGACGGCACTGCGGGCGGTGGCGGTGGCGGAGGCGGGATCTCCCGAGCCGCGGGAGTCCGACGCCGGGGAGTCCGCCTCCGGGAGCGTTCGGCCTAGGGAGCTAGAGGCCGGGGAGCCCGCTTTCGGGGACGTTCGATCTGGGGAGTCCGAGGCCACAGGGCCCTCCTCCGAGGACGTTCCCGCCGCGCCGCAGGACACCTGCTGGCTCGACACCGAAACCGCCCTCACCCTCCTGACCTCGCCCCTCGCGAGCATGGACGCCGCCGACCTGCGCCGCCTCGGCCGCGCCCTGCGCGACGAGGAGAGGGCCGCCGGCAACCCGCTGCCACCGCCCTCCGACGTGCTGCTCGCCCAGGCGCTCGCCGAGCCGGAGCGCCTCGCCGTTCACGACCCCACGTACGCGCGTGGCGCCCAGCGCCTCGGCGCGCTGCTGCACAAGGCCCGCGAACGCCTCGCCGGCGGCGGCACGGCCGAGGAAGCGCTGTGGGACCTGTGGGAAGGCACTCCATGGCCCACGCGCCTGGAGCGGGCAGCCCGCCGGGGCGGCGCCGCCGGGCGCAACGCGGACCGCGACCTGGACGCCGTCTGCGCCCTGTTCGCCACCGCCGCCCGCGCCGAGGAACGCACCGGAGGCCGGGGCACCCTGAACTTCCTGGCGGAGATCGACGCCGAGGACATCGCCGCCGACACCCTCACCAGGCGAGCCGTACGCCCCGCCGCCGTCCGCCTGATGACCGCGCACCGCTCCAAGGGACTGGAGTGGCGCCTCGTGGTCGTCGCGGGCGTCCAGGAGGGTCTGTGGCCGGACCTGCGCCGCCGCGGCTCCCTCCTGGAGGCCGACCGCATCGGCCGCGACGGACTCGCCGAACCCCTCACCCCGGGCGCGCTGCTCGCCGAGGAGCGCCGCCTCTTCTACGTGGCCGCCACACGCGCGCGTGAACGTCTCGTCGTCACCGCGGTCAAGGCCCCCGCGGACGACGGCGACCAGCCCTCGCGCTTCCTGACCGAACTCGGCGTCGAACCCAAGGACGTCACCGGACGCCCCCGCCGACCGCTGTCCGTCGCCGCGCTCGTCGCCGAACTGCGCGCCACCACGGTCGACCCGCGCGTCTCCGACGCCCTCCGGGAGGCCGCCGCCCGCCGCCTGGCCCGGCTCGCCGCCCTCGCCGACGAGGACGGCCGTCCCCTGGTGCCGTCCGCCCACCCCTACCGCTGGTGGGGCATGTTCGAGCCGACCGAGTCCAAGGTGCCGCTGCGCGACCGCGACCAGCCCGTGGTGCTCTCCGGCAGCGCCCTCGACCAACTGGCGAACACCTGCGCCCTCCAGTGGTTCCTCGGCCGTGAGGTGAAGGCCGACGCGCCCGCGACCGTCGCCCAGGGCTTCGGCAACGTGGTGCACGTCCTCGCCGACGAGGTCGCCTCCGGGCACACCCCGGCCGACCTCACCGTCCTCATGGAACGCCTCGACTCCGTGTGGAACGCGCTGGCCTTCGACGCGCCGTGGAAGTCGGCCCAGGAGAAGGACAACGCGCGCGTGGCGCTCGAACGGTTCCTGCAGTGGCACGTGACGAACCGCACCGGGCGGACCCCGGTGGCCAGCGAGCACGACTTCGACGTCACCCTCGAAGCGGGCGACTACCAGGTGCGCATCCGCGGCCAGATGGACCGGGTCGAGGCGGACGGCGACGGCCGCGCCTACGTGGTCGACTTCAAGACCGGCAAGCAGGCGCCCAGTTCCAAGGAGGTGGAGCGCCACCCACAGCTCGCCGTCTACCAGCTGGCCGTCCGCGAGGGCGCCGTCGACGAGGCCTTCGACGGCGTACGCCCCGAGCCGGGCGGCGCCGAACTCGTCCACCTCCGGCAAGGGGCGGTCAAGCGCGACGGCGGCGAGAGCCTGCCCAAGGTGCAGGCCCAGGAGCCGCTGGAGGGGGAGTGGGTCGGCGACCTGCTCGCCACCGCCGCCGGCAAGGTCCTCGACGAGAGGTTCACGCCGACCGCCGGGCAGCACTGTACGCACTGCGCGTTCCGAGCCTCGTGCAGCGCGCGGCAGGAGGGGCGTCATGTCGTGGAGTGAGAAGTCCTGGAGTCAGCGGTCGTGGCGTCAGCAGTCCTGGAGTCAGCACTCTTGGAGTCAGCGGTCGTGGAGTGAGCTATCGCACCACGCGTGCTGACCTGCGCTTCTTCTTCCTCCGGCGGCCGGTCCGGCCACCGCTGTCAGTGGCCGCCGCTAGCCTTTCGATGTGCCCGCCCGTATCTCCGATCCCGAACAGCTCAAGGAGCTCCTCGGCATCCCGTTCACCCCGGAGCAGACGGCCTGCATCACCGCGCCGCCCGCCCCGCAGGTGATCGTGGCCGGAGCCGGCTCGGGCAAGACGACGGTGATGGCGGCACGCGTGGTGTGGCTGGTCGGCACCGGCCAGGTCGCCCCCGAGCAGGTGCTCGGCCTCACCTTCACCAACAAGGCCGCCGCCGAACTCGCCGAGCGCGTCCGCAAGGCGCTGGTCAAGGCCGGCGTCACCGACCCGGACGCCATCGACCCGGACAACCCGCCGGGCGAGCCGGTGATCTCCACGTACCACGCGTTCGCGGGCCGTCTGCTGACCGACCACGGCCTGCGCATCGGTCTCGAGCCGACGTCCCGGCTGCTCGCCGACGCCACCCGCTTCCAGCTCGCCGCGCGTGTCCTGCGCGAGGCCCCCGGGCCCTACCCGGCCCTGACCCGTTCCTTCCCGGACCTCGTCGGCGACCTCCTCGCCCTCGACTCCGAACTCGCCGAGCACCTCGTGCGCCCGGAGGCACTGCGCGCCTACGACGCCGAACTGCTGCTGACCCTGCGAGGCGCCAAGCTCAGCAACGCCGACCTGCGCAAGGTCCCCGACGCCGCGGCCGCCCGACGCGAGCTCGCCGAGTTGGTCACCCGCTACCGGACCGCCAAGCGCGAGCGGGACCTGCTCGACTTCGGCGACCAGATCGCCCTGTCGGCCCGGCTCGCCGGGACCCCCGAAGTGGGCCAGGTCCTGCGCGACGAGTTCCGCGTGGTCCTGCTCGACGAGTACCAGGACACGTCGGTCGCCCAACGCGTCCTCCTGGCCGGCCTGTTCGGCGAGGGCACCGGCCACCCCGTCACCGCCGTCGGCGACCCCTGCCAGGCGATCTACGGCTGGCGCGGCGCCTCCGTCGCCAACCTCGACGACTTCCCCGAGCACTTCGCCCACGCCGACGGCCGGCCCGCGACCCGCCAGGCCCTCAGCGAGAACCGCCGCAGCGGCGGCCGCCTCCTCGACCTCGCCAACGGTCTGGCGGAGCCCCTGCGCGCCCTCCACGCGGGCGTGGAGGCTCTCCGCCCGGCCCCCGGCGCCGAACGCGACGGCATGGTCCGCTGCGCTCTGCTGCCCACCCACGCCGAGGAGATCGACTGGGCCGCCGACTCCGTGGCCCACCTCGTCCGGACCGGAACCGCGCCCGGTGAGATCGCCGTCCTGTGCCGCACCGCGACCGACTTCGCCGAGATCCAGGGCGCCCTGGTCGCCCGGGACATCCCGGTCGAGGTCGTCGGCCTGTCCGGGCTGCTGCACCTGCCCGAGATCGCCGACCTCGTCGCTGTCTGCGAGGTCCTCCAGGACCCCGGCGCCAACGCCGCCCTGGTGCGCCTGCTCACCGGCCCGCGCTGGCGCATCGGCCCGCGCGACCTCGCCCTCCTGGGGAGGCGCGCCCGGCTCCTCGTGGCCCACGCGCGCGTGGCGGACGACGACGACCAGGACCGCCGCCTCGCCGAAGCCGTCGAAGGGGTCGACCCGTCCGAGGTGATCTCCCTCGCGGACGCCCTCGACACGTTCCTGGAAACACCACTGGACGGCCGCGGGGACGACGACGGACTGCCGTTCTCGCCCGACGCGCGCGTGCGCTTCGCCCGGCTGGCCACCGAACTGCGCGAGCTGCGCCGCTCCCTGGCCGACCCGCTGATGGACGTCCTGCACCGCGTCCTCGCCGTCACCGGCCTGGAAGTGGAGCTGTCGGCGTCCCCGCACGCCCTGGCCGCCCGCCGCCGCGAGACCCTGTCCAACTTCCTGGACGTCGCCGCATCCTTCGCCGCCGGCGACAACGAGGCGTCCCTGCTCGCCTTCCTCGGCTTCCTGCGCACCGCGGCCCAGTACGAGAAGGGCCTCGACAACGCCCTCCCCGGCGGCGAGAACACCGTCAAGGTGCTCACCGCCCACAAGTCCAAGGGCCTGGAGTGGGACGTCGTGGTCGTCCCCGGCCTGGTCACCGGCACCTTCCCCAGCAGCCAGGGCCGCGAGAAGTGGACCTCCCAGGGCAAGGTCCTGCCGCACGAGCTGCGCGGCGACGCCGACACCCTGCCCGACGTGACGTCCTGGGACGCCAAGGGCCTGAAGGCCTTCCACGAGGCCATGAAGGACCACCAGCACACCGAGGAACTCCGCCTCGGCTACGTCACCTTCACCCGCCCCCGCTCCCTCCTCCTGGGCTCCGGCCACTGGTGGGGGCCCACTCAGAAGAAGCGCCGGGGGCCGTCCGCGTTCCTCCAGGCCCTCTACGAGCACTGCGAAGCCGGGTACGGCGAGATCGAGGCCTGGGCGGAGGAACCCGCCGAGGACGAGGAAAACCCGGCCCTGCACCAGACGGCGGCCGACCAGGTGTGGCCCCTGCCCCTGGACGAGGCGGCCCTGGCCCGCCGCCGCGCCGCAGCCGAGACCGTCCTGGCCCACCTGGAGGACCTCGCGTCCGAGGAGGCCGGGCATCCCGCGGCCGCGCACGACCCGGACGCCCTCGACGACCCGGAGTGGCCGCCGCCCCCCGAGGACGACGAGCCTCCCTACGACGAACCGGACCCGTTCGACTTCGACGAAGACCCCTTCCACGACGACGCCCTCGACGCGTCGGCCTCCGCGAAAGACGCATCGGCCTCCGTTGAAGACGCCCCCGACGGAGATGCCTTCACGGACGCAGCGGGGCCGCCGGCGGACGGCGACGCACGGTCAGCGACGGACGGGCACGCACGGTCGGCGGCGGACCGGCACGCACAGACGGCGGCGGACCGCCCCACGGTCCCCCACCAGGCGGGACCACCGGAACCCCAGATCCCGCGGCGACACCCCAGGCCGCACCTCACCCCGGAGGAAGCCCGCACCATCGCCTCCTGGGACCGCGACCTCGACGCCCTCACCGGCGAGCTCCTGCGCGCCCGCGACAGCGTCACCGAGGTCCCCCTGCCCACGTCCCTCACGGCCTCCCAGCTGCTGCTCCTGGCCGCCGACCCGGACGGCCTCGCCCAGGACCTGGCCCGCCCCATGCCCCGGCCGCCCCAGCCGGCCGCCCGCCGCGGCACCCGCTTCCACGCCTGGGTCGAGGCCCGTTTCGAAGAGCTGACGCTGCCCATGCTGGAGCCGGAGGAACTGCCCGGCAGCGAAGCGGAGATCTCTGACGAACGGGACCTGGAGGCCCTCAAGGAGGCCTTCGAGCAGACCGAGTACGCGCACCGCACGCCCTACCGGGTGGAGGCCCCCTTCCAGCTCGCCCTCGCCGGCCGCGTCGTACGGGGCCGCATCGACGCCGTCTACAAGGTGGGCGACGGTGAGGGCGCGACCTACGAGATCGTCGACTGGAAGACCCACCGCGCACGCACCGCGGACCCCCTCCAGCTCGCCGTCTACCGCATCGCGTGGGCCGAGCAGCAGGGCGTTCCCCCGGAGTCCGTCACGGCCGCGTTCCTGTACGTACGCAGCGGCGAGATCGTCCGCCCCGACGGCCTGCCGGACCGCGCCGCACTGGAGCGGCTGCTGAGCGAGGAGCCGCCCGGTGAGGAACCGCACTCCGAGGACGTCGGTGCGGGCCGATAGGCTCGTGACCATGAGCCAGACCCCGGACAGCGTCGTCCGTACGTACATCCAGCAGCACCGCGCCGCCTTCCTCGACGACCTCGCCGAGTGGCTGCGCATCCCGTCGGTGTCCGCCCAGCCGGACCACGCGCCCGACGTACGACGCAGCGCCGACTGGCTCGCCGCCAAGCTGAAGGAGACCGGCTTCCCGACGGCCGAGGTCTGGCAGACCCCGGGTGCGCCCGCCGTCTTCGCCGAATGGCCCTGTGACGACCCGCAGGCGCCCACGGTCCTGGTCTACGGCCACCACGACGTGCAGCCCGCCGCCCGGGAGGACGGCTGGGACAGCGAGCCCTTCGAGCCGGTCGTGCGCGGGAACCGCCTCTACGCGCGCGGGGCGGCCGACGACAAGGGTCAGGTGTTCTTCCACACCCTCGGCGTCCGCGCCCACCTCGCCGCCACCGGCCGCAGCACCCCGGCCGTGCACCTCAAACTGATCGTCGAGGGCGAGGAGGAGTCCGGCTCCCCGCACTTCCGGGCCCTGGTCGAGCAGCACGCCGAGCGGCTCGCCGCCGACACCGTGATCGTCTCCGACACCGGCATGTGGTCCGAGGACACCCCGACGGTCTGCACCGGCATGCGCGGCCTCGCCGAGTGCGAGATACGCCTGCACGGCCCCGGCCAGGACATCCACTCCGGATCCTTCGGCGGCGCGGTGCCCAACCCGGCGACGGCCGCCGCCCGCCTGGTCGCCGCCCTGCACGACGAGCACGCACGCGTGGCGATCCCCGGCTTCTACGACGGCGTGGTCGAACTCACCGACCGCGAGCGCGAACTCCTCGCCGAACTGCCCTTCGACGAGCAGCAGTGGCTGCGCACGGCCAAGTCGTACGCCGCCCAGGGGGAGGCCGGCTACACCACCCTGGAGCGGATCTGGGCCCGCCCCACCGCGGAGGTCAACGGCATCGGCGGCGGCTACCAGGGCCCCGGCAGCAAGACGATCATCCCCGCCTCCGCCCTGGTGAAGCTGTCCTTCCGCCTGGTGGCGGGCCAGGACCCCGGCCATGTGGAGAAGGCCGTCCGCGACTGGGCCCAGCAGCAGGTGCCGCCGGGGATCCGCTGCGACATCACGTTCAGCGGGGCCACGCGCCCGTGCCTGACGCCGCTGGACCACCCGGCTCTGGAGTCGGTCACCCGCGCCATGGGCCGGGCCTTCGAGAAGCCGGTCCGCTTCACGCGCGAGGGCGGCTCCGGACCTGCGGCGGACCTCCAGGACGTCCTCGGTGCCCCGGTGCTGTTCCTGGGAATCTCCGTCCCCTCGGACGGCTGGCACGCTCCGAACGAGAAAGTCGAACTCGACCTCCTCCTCAAGGGCGTCGAGGCCACCGCGTACCTGTGGGGTGACCTCGCCGAGAACTGGCGCCATGCACCCTGAGCCCACCGTTCCGTCCGGGCCGGGCACAGGCGCGGGGCACACTGGAGGCGCCGCCCCGCACCCCGAGCCCGCCGGACCCGGTCGCCTCCCGCCGTACGTCCCACTGAACCGCACGCCGAACCCGACCGTTCCACCGGGGAGTTGGAAGCACCCGTGACCACCTGGACCGACCCCAACGCCGACCGCCCCATCTCGCTCACCGCCCCGAGCGGCATCGACCGGGCCGCTCACCACCGGCTCGACGAGGCCTGGCTCGCGGCGGCGTGGAGCCACCCGACGACGCGCTGCTTCGTCGTCTCCGGCGGACAGGTCCTCATCGACGAGACGGCGGACGGGCGCACCGAACTCGTCATGACCCCGTCCTTCGAGGCCCCTCTCACCGAGGCACACCGCTACTTCCTCGGCAACGACGAGGACGGCGTCAGCTACTTCGCCCTGCAGAAGGACTCCCTGCCCGGGCGCATGGACCAGTCCGCGCGCCCGGCGGGTCTGCGCGAGGCGGGCGCGCTGCTGTCGGCCCGCGACGTGGGCCTGATGGTGCACGCGGTGGGCCTGGAGAACTGGCAGCGCACGCATCGCTTCTGCTCGCGTTGCGGTGAGCGCACCGTCATCGCCGCCGCCGGCCACATCCGCCGCTGCCCGGCCTGCGGCGCGGAGCACTACCCGCGCACGGACCCCGCCGTGATCATGGCCGTGACCGACGAGGACGACCGCGTCCTGCTCGGCCGCCAGGTCCACTGGCCCGAGGGCCGCTTCTCGACGCTGGCCGGCTTCGTCGAGCCCGGTGAGTCGATCGAGCAGTCGGTGCGCCGTGAGGTCCTCGAGGAGGTCGGCATCAGCGTCGGCCAGGTCGAGTACGTCGCCAGTCAGCCCTGGCCCTTCCCGTCCAGCCTCATGCTGGGCTTCATGGCCCGCGCCACCTCGACCGAGATCGAGGTCGACGGCGACGAGATCCACGAGGCCCGCTGGTTCTCCCGCGAGGAGCTGCACGCCGCCTTCGAGTCCGGCGAGGTGCTCCCGCCCTACGGCATCTCGATCGCGGCCCGCCTGATCGAGCTCTGGTACGGCAAGCCGCTCCCGACGCGGAACTTCGCCTGACGCCGCCGGTGACCGACCCGTACTGGAACCACAACGTCCATCACCATCCGGCCGTGCTGGCAGCCGTCCCGGACGGCTGCCGCACGGCCCTGGACGTGGGCTGCGGCGACGGGCTGCTCGCCCGCAAGCTGGCGGAACGGTCGGCATCGGTCACGGGCGTCGACCGCTCCGCGCAGATGATCGAACGTGCTCGCGGGCACGCGCGCGTGCCCGGCAACGTCACCTACCTGGAGGCCGACTACCTCGCCGACGGGGCGCTGCCGGAGAGTGCGTTCGACTTCGTCAGTGCGGTCGCCGTGGTGCACCACGCGCCGTTCGCGGAGGCGGTCACCCGCCTCGCCCGGCTCACCGCACCCGGCGGTCGTCTGGTGATCGTCGGCATGGCCGCCAACCGGACGCCCCTGGACTGGCTCATCAGCGCGTGCGGCGTGCCCGCGAGCCTGCTGCACGCCCGTCGGAACGGCGGCAAGCACGGCCCCGCCGGCATGCCCATGGAAGACGTGCACATGTCCTGGGCGGAGATCCGGCGGCTGCTCCACCGACTCCTGCCCGGCTGCACCGTCCGCCGCACGCTGCTGTGGCGCTACGTCATGGTGTGGGACCGACCACGAGAAGGCGGCCCCTGAGCTGCCTCAGGAGCCGCCTTCCCCGCACGAGCACGCGGCCCTAGGCGCCGATCTTCTGCTTCACCTGCGCCAGCGACGGGTTCGTGAGCGTCGAGCCGTCCGGGAACAGGACGGTGGGCACCGTCTGGTTTCCGCCATTCGCCTTCTCCACGAACGCGGCGGACTCCGGGTCCTGCTCGATGTTGATCTCGGTGTACGCGATGCCCTCGCGGTCCATCTGGCTCTTCAGCCGGCGGCAGTAGCCGCACCACGTGGTGCTGTACATCGTCACAGTGCCCAGCATGTGTCTCGTGCTCCTTCGTTGGCTCGGGGCGGGTGGTCGCAGTGACAGAACGTATGTGAAAGGTCCACCATTCCCGTGCCCCGGGTCCGCCCCGACGTGATGCCTGCCGCATTGGTACGACTATCAGTGCCCGCCTGTGGACAACCTGCGCGGCCGTCTCGCGCGACCTGGCAGCATGGCCGTGTGACAGCAGCAACGCACTCCTCCCTGTTCCCACAGGTACCGGACTCCGCCGACGCGGTGCTCGAAGGGCTCGACCCCGAGCAGCGCGAGGTGGCGACGGCCCTGCACGGTCCGGTGTGCGTCCTGGCGGGCGCGGGCACGGGCAAGACCCGGGCGATCACCCACCGCATCGCCTACGGAGTGCGCGCCGGCATCCTGCACCCCTCCAGCGTCCTCGCCGTCACCTTCACCAACCGCGCAGCCGGAGAGATGCGCGGCCGGCTGCGCCAGCTCGGCGCCGCGGGCGTCCAGGCCCGAACGTTCCACTCGGCCGCCCTGCGTCAGCTCCAGTACTTCTGGCCGAAAGCGATCGGCGGCTCCATGCCCCGGCTCGTCGACCGCAAGATCCAGCTCGTCGCCGACGCGGCCGCCGCCTGCCGGATCCGTCTCGACCGGGGCGAGCTGCGGGACGTCACCGCCGAGATCGAATGGTCCAAGGTCACCCAGACCGTCCCCGCCGACTACGCGCCCGCCGCAGCCAAGGCCGGCCGCGAGTCGCCCCGCGACCCCGCCGAGATCGCCCAGCTCTACGCCGCCTACGAGAACGTCAAGCGCGAGCGGTCCGTCATCGACTTCGAGGACGTGCTGCTGCTGACCGTGGCCGTCCTGCAGGACCGGCACGACATCGCCGGGCAGATTCGCGCCCAGTACCAGCACTTCGTGGTCGACGAGTACCAGGACGTCAGCCCTCTCCAGCAGCGCCTGCTCGAACTGTGGCTGGGCGAGCGCGACAGCCTGTGCGTGGTCGGGGACGCCAGCCAGACGATCTACTCCTTCACGGGGGCGACCCCGGACCATCTGCTCGACTTCCGCACCCGCCACCCCGGTGCCACGGTCGTCAAACTGGTCCGCGACTACCGCTCCACCCCCCAGGTCGTCCACCTGGCCAACGGCCTGCTCGCCCAGGCCCGGGGCCGGGCCGCCGACCACCGCCTGGAGCTCGTCTCCCAGCGCCCGGCGGGGCCCGAGCCCGTCTACGCCGAGTACACCGACGAGCCCGCCGAGGCGGAAGGCGCGGCCCGCCGGATCCGCGAGCTCATCGACTCGGGGGTCCCGGCCTCCGAGATCGCGATCCTCTTCCGTACGAACGCGCAGTCCGAGACGTACGAGCAGGCCCTGGCCGACGCCGGAGTGCCCTACCAGCTGCGCGGCGCCGAGCGGTTCTTCGACCGCCCGGAGGTGCGCAAGGCAGGCATCGCCCTGCGCGGCGCGGCTCGCTTCGGCGGTAACGACTCCCTCCTCGACGACGTCGTCGACCTCCCCTCCCAGGTGCGTGCCGTGCTGTCGGGAGAGGGCTGGACGACGCAACCGCCGGCCGGCTCCGGCGCCGTGCGAGAGCGCTGGGAGTCCCTGGCCGCCCTGGTGAACCTCGCCCAGGACTTCGCCGCCGCCAAATCGGGCGCCACTCTGGCCGACCTCGTCGCCGAACTCGACGAACGGGCGAACGCCCAGCACGCCCCCACCGTGCAGGGCGTCACTCTCGCCTCCCTGCACTCGGCCAAGGGCCTGGAGTGGGACGTCGTCTTCCTGGTCGGCGTGGCCGAGGGCATGATGCCGATCACCTACGCGAAGACCGATGAACAGATCGAGGAGGAGCGCCGCCTCCTCTATGTCGGTGTGACCCGCGCGCGCGAACATCTCCGCGTCTCCTGGGCGCTGGCCCGCTCACCCGGGGGCCGCCCCAACCGCCGCCCCAGCCGCTTCCTCGACGGACTGCGCCCCGGCTCGACGCCCACCACGGGCCGCACCAGCGCGGGCGGAGCGGGCGGAATCGAGCGCGGAATCCCCGGAACCAGGGAGTCCGCCCCGAGACGGGCCCAGCGAGTTCCCGCCCGCTGCCGAGTCTGCGGCCGCACGCTGACCGACCCGGGCGAGATGAAGCTGATGCGCTGCGACGACTGCCCCTCCGACATGAACGAGGGCCTCTACGAGCGGCTGCGCGAGTGGCGCGCCGACCAGGCACGCAGCAGCGGCCAGCCCGCCTTCTGCGTGTTCACGGACCGCACCCTGATGGCGATCGCCGAGTCCGCCCCCGACGACGAGCGCGAGCTCGCCCGCATCCCGGGCGTCGGGATGCGCAAGCTCACCCGCTACGGGGCCGACGTACTGGCCATCTGCGCAGGCCAGTCACTCGCCGAGAGCACAGATCAGGACTGACACGAACTCGTCGAAAAAATAGTTTGCGCATGCCCCAGCAATCCCCATAGGTTCTTAGGCACGAGAGCAGCGGCCTTCTCGGAGGCGCTGATTCCGTGTTGTACTTGCATATCCGCAGGACTGGTTCGTCCAGTCCCCCCGAGACGCCGAGAGGAGGCGAGTCCAGTGATCAGCATCAACACCAGCTCCGTCAGCATCGTGAAAATGACCGATCGCTCGGCCGTCTCCGCGTGCATGCTCGGCGTTTCGAACCTGGGCACCGGTCTGTCCGGCATTCGTGCCATCCGTCCGGCGTCCTCCTCCGTTGCTCCCGCGGGCCTTCCCGTCCGCGAGCGCAATGAGCGACCGACCAAGGCACTGGAAGCGGCAGTAGAGGCACAGGCACAGGCCTATGCCTTTACGGCAACCGGTGCCGGATTCCGGAAGCAGACGACGCAGCACCACCAGATGTGGGCCTTCCGTGGGCCAGAACCCTGGAGTGATCCAGCCTGATCGCAGATCAGGCCGGCGCCTTCAGGGCCGCGGAACCCCATCCGGGATCCGCGGCCCTTCTGTTTGTCCCTGAACAGGGATGACGGAGCGAAGGAGCCTCGGGACAAGAAAAGAACCCGGTACCACCACCCCCCGGCCAACAGGCCGGAACGAACAGACGAGGAAGACGAACCGTGCAACTCGAAGCGCACGCCCCGTCCGTACCGCCTTCCACGATCCCCAAGCCCGGCTCCACGGAGGACCCCACCTTGACCCCGCTCACGGCGCTCACCGCGCTCGACGACGCCATCGAGAACCTCGGCGTACCCGTCCCGTGCCGTTCCTACGACCCGGAGGTCTTCTTCGCGGAGTCGCCCGCGGACGTCGAGTACGCCAAGTCCCTCTGCCGTACCTGCCCGCTGGTGGAGGCCTGCCTCGCCGGCGCCAAGGAGCGGCGTGAGCCCTGGGGCGTCTGGGGTGGCGAGCTGTTCGTCCAGGGTGTCGTCGTCGCCCGGAAGCGGCCGCGTGGCCGCCCGCGCAAGAACCCGGTCACGGCATGAACACCACAGGAACGATCGATCGCCCCCTCACGCACGACCCCCAGAAGCAGGCCCCGATGAAGCCGTCCACTTACGAGCCCGCAGGCTCCGCGAACCAAGACTTCACCATCAGCGGCGCGAAGGACTCGCGTCAGAACAGGACCCGAGAGATGCAACTCATCCCAGAAGCCATGGCTCGCGCGCATATGCGCGAGCGACTGCAGGAGGCGGAGCGGGATCGACAGGCCGTGCGCCTGATGGCCGCCCGCCGGATGCAGCGCAGGGCGGAGCGCGCTTCGCTGCGTGCCCGCCGGGCGCTCGCCATGGCGGTCATGCAGTAACCCGCCGCACCTGACGAGGGGACAGCCCGGCCCATGAGCCCGGGCTGCCTCCGCCGAACTCTCACCACGGGGGCCGGTCCGTACCGAACGGACCGACCCCCGTGGTGCGTTGTACAGGAGGGTGCGCGGCGTCCACCGAGCCCGAGGCGTCGTCGCCTTCGCGCCGGGGCGGCGCCCCCGGGGGGCGTTGTTCCACCGTGTCGCCCGGTGCGGAGTTATCGTCGCCAGGTGACGAGTCCCTCAGGAGGCAGTGACGACGGCTCCGCCGCGCAGCCGCGGCGCGTTGTCTGTGCCCGCTGCGGCACCTCCGCCGAGCTCCTGACCGACGGTCCGCCGCTCACCTGGACCTACTCCGTGGAGGACGGCGCCCGCCGCCACTACTGCGAGACCTGCTCCAGGGAAAACCTCAGGTCCATCGAGGGGCGCCTGGACTCGGACTGGTGGTGACGCGCCCGGCCCGGACTCACGCCTCCGCCGCCTCCTCGCCGTCCGCGGGGTCCTCCGGGACGAACCCCGGCAACCACTCCTCGAGCTCCTCGCGCAGTCGCACTGTCGCCCCGAGCTGGCACAGCACCCCGATGGTGCTCAGCGTCACCCGGTGGATCAGCAGATAGGACGGGGGCAGGTTGAGCTGCTTGCCGAGCTGGTAGGCGGGGGAGCGGGGGTCGGCGACCCGGGCCGCCTGGCTGCGCATCCAGCCCCGGGTGAAGGTGAACTCCTCGACCTGGGCCGGCTCGATGATCGGCAGCAGGTAGTCCATGACGGCGTCCGGGTCCAGCTCTATCGTCTCCTTGACGAACCCTTCCACGCGCAGCAGCTCGTAGACCGCCTCGGCCTCCCCGTCGAGGGTCATTCGCAGGGACTCACCGATGGTGGCGGGCAGGCCGCCGGGGAGCCGGTCGACCGTGCCGAAGTCCAGGACGCCGAGGCGCCAGTCGTCCTCGCCCTCCGGGCCGCCGGGCAGGAGCCGGAAGTTGCCCGGGTGGGGGTCGGCGTGCAGCAGCCCCGTGCGGGCGGGGCCGGAGAAAAGGAAACGGGCCAGGAGCTGACCGGCACGGTCGCGCTGCTCCTGGGTGCCGTCCGAGATGATCTCCGACAGCGGGATGCCGTCCATCCACTCGGTGACCAGGACCTGGTCGGACTGGTGAACCACCTGCGGCACGACCACGTCCGGGTCGTCCGTGAACTCCTCCGCGTGGACCTGCTGGGCCTGGGCCTCCAGACCGTAGTCCAGCTCCTCCGAGACGCGGTCCTTCAGCTCCGCGATCAGCGGCTTGATGTCCATGCCGGGGATCAGCGGACCGAGCAGCCGGGAGAAGCGGCTCAGCTGGTTCAGATCCGACAGCAGCGCTTCACCGGCGCCCGGGTACTGCACCTTGACCGCGATCTCGCGGCCGTCGTGCCACACCCCCCTGTGGACCTGGCCGATCGAGGCCGCCGCTGCGGGCTTGTCCTCGAACTCCAGGAACAGCTCGTGCCAGCCCTCGCCGAGCCGCTCCTCCAGCACCGCGTGCACGGTACGGGTCGGCATGGGCGGCGCGGCCTCCTGGAGCTTGGTCAGCGCGGCCCGGTAGGGGCCGGCCACCTCCTCGGGGAGCGCGGACTCGAAGACGGACAGGGCCTGGCCGAACTTCATCGCCCCGCCCTTGAGCTCACCGAGCACCTTGAACAGTTGGTCAGCCGTGCGCTGTTGGAGTTCACGGCCGACGAGCTCGGCGGATTCACCGACGATCCGCTTTCCGAATCCCCAGGTCGCCCGCCCGGCGATGCCGAGCGGGAGCGCGGCGAGCTTGGCGGTCCGGGTAACCGCCTTCCGGGGAAGATCAGACATGCGCCCTCCAAGTCCCAGCCGGCCGCTCCGCCTCTGCCTCACGGCACTGCTCCGACGGCCGTTGCACCGCCATTGTCTCGTGCGACTCCCCGTCCTCCGAGACGTGCTCCCCTTTTCCTCTCTCCACCGCCGCGCACGGGCATTCCGGATGCGCCCGGATCGACCGCGCATGCCAGCGGAGACCGGGGACGGAGACCTCCCAGCGTGACCCCGCACTGGAGGGGACTTGGCCGTCCAGAAAGGCGAGTGCGTGGGCGGCCGCCAGGCCGGCCACGGTCGTGGCCAGCGTCAGATCGCAGGGCCTGACCTGCCGCTGCCTGCCGGAGCGCCACTGGGCGACCAGGCGCGGCCAGGCCGGGTCCCGGTCGGTTCGGCCCTCCTGCAGACACCCCGCGCAGCTCGTCTCCCCGGGCAGCACGAGAGGGCCGACCACGCCGGTGCCCTCCACGACACCGCCGTACAGATGGGGTGTCCCGGAAGCCATCAGCGGCTCGGCGGCGACCGGGTCCGGCGCGTGCACGGCGACATCGTCCCGCGGGGCGATGATCACCAGCGAGAATCCCGGGTCTCCCGCCCCTGGGGATGCCTGAGCCGTCGCGCGGCGCCGCGGCCGGTCCGGGGCCGCCCGGCGCACGGCACGGCGGGCCGACTCGTCCCTGCGGTCGCCGACGGACTCCGCGGGAAGGCCGCCCGGCGCGACGTCCCACGGCTCCACACGGCCACCGTCGAGCACGTCCACCTCGCCCACGCCGGCCCCGGCCAGGAGCGAGGCCAGCACGGCACCCACCCGGCCCGCGCCCCGCACCTGCACGCGCTGCGAGCGCCGGGCCGCCAGCTGCCCGATCGCGTCCCCGGGGGCCGAGGTCGTCAGGGACAGGGAGGCCAGGTCGGGGCGCAGCCGGTCGAGGACCTCCTTCTTCTTCCGCAGGGCGTCGGCGGCCGGCCCGCCGCCCCGGGCGTCGTCCAGCAGCCCGGCCCGGGCGAGCCCCCGCACCAGCCCGTCGACATGACCGTCGGGCAGGTCCATGCGGCGTCCCTCCTCGCGCAGGAGCTCCAGCCCCCGCGTGCCGTTCAGCAGGTCGAGGAAGCTGCCCGTCGCCAGGTCCATCGGGCCGAGAGCCATCGCATGCGCCGGTGTCATCCCGAACTGCACGGTGTTGAGGTCGCGCCAGCCGCGCCTGAGCGCGGGTTTCACCATCGGATGCATGACAGGCCCCCGTATGCCGTAGATCGTCCCCGTATGTCGGCGGAGCGAGGATGCGGGCCCGGGCAGGTCATGCCGAGGCCGGTCGCAAGCAGGGCCCCTGCCCAGCCCCGACCCGGGCACGGGCGTGCCCGGCGCAGGCCGAACCCGGGCGCGGAAACGGCCGGCCCCTGGTCCCGGACCGACCCCGCCATCGCTTCGCCGACGGGATCCAGCATGCCCAACCCCGCCGCCGGCTGCCGAAAGTTGTCCACAGGCGTGGGTATTCGTCGTACAAATCCGGCGGCCGGTGGGGGTGGCGGCACCGAACCGTCCCGGAGTCGGGACTTCCCCGTGTGCAGCGGGTAACGTCGGGGCGTGCCCGCCGACCCACTGCACCGCGCCGGAACGCCACACCGCAGCACGACGAGCCAGCCGCCGAGCGGCTCGGGGGCGAGCGCGATCGAGGTCCGCAGGAGCGCCCGCCGACGCAGAACGGTCTCCGCGTACCGCGAGGGCGATCGCACCGTGGTGCTCATCCCCGCCCGCATGTCCGAGGCGGAGGAGCAGCGCTGGGTGAACGTCATGCTCGACAAGCTGGCCGCCCAGGAGAGCAAGCGGGCCCTCGGCGACGCCGAGCTGGCCGAGCGGGCCCGGCGCCTGTCGGAGCAGTACTTCGGCGGACGGGCCCGGCCCGCGTCGGTGCGCTGGGTGACCAACCAGAACACGCGCTGGGGATCCTGCACCCCCGCCGAGGGCAGCATCCGCCTCTCGCACCGCCTCCAGGGCATGCCCGAGTACGTCGTCGACTACGTCCTCCTCCACGAACTCGCCCATCTGCTCGTCCCTGGACACGGACCACGCTTCTGGGAACTCCTCACGGCCTATCCGCGCACCGAGCGGGCCCGGGGATACCTCGAAGGCGTGGTCGCCGCCGAGCGGTTGCCCCACGTGCCCGGCGCGCGGGGCGAGAATCCGGCGGGGTGACCGGCCGCTTTCCGCGAGCGAACAGCCGATACCACCGAGCGGCCGTTCTGTACCGGCTCTGTACCGGCCTCGTCCGGTGTCCGAGTTTGCCGTTAGCCTGGCGCGACGCAATCACGTTCGGATGGGGGACGGTCGTTACGCATGGCCAGGGAATTCCAACGCGGCCACAAGGCCAGGATCAGTGACCTCACCGCGGGCACGGATCTGTACGTAGGTGTACAGATCGCCGGCCCCGGACTGAGCTTCGACATCAGCTGCTTCGGCCTCGACGCCGATGAACGGCTCTCGGACGACCGGTACTTCGTCTTCTTCAACCAGCCGAAGTCCCCCGAGGAGTCCATTCAGCTCCTGGGCGCCCAGGCGGGCGACACGGAGTCCTTCCGCGTGACGCTCGACCGGATCCCGTCGCAGATCCAGAAGCTGTCCTTCACGGCGACGATCGACGGCGCCGGCCAGATGTCGCAGATCGCCTCCGGCTACATCCGCATCGTCGCGGGCGGCGAGGAGGTGGCGCGCTACTCCTTCAACGGCTCGGAGTTCTCCACCGAACGGGCCGTGATGCTGGGCGACTTCTATCTGAAGGACGTCTGGCGGTTCGCGGCCGTCGGGCAGGGCTTCGACGGTGGTCTGGACGCGCTGCTGAAGAACTTCGGCGGTGAGGTGGCCGAGGAGGAGACGCCCGCGCCCGCCCCGCAGCAGCCGCAGGCGGGAGCGGCCCCGGGCTTCGCCCCGCCCGCGTTCGGCGTTCCGGGCACTCCGGCCCCCGCCCCAGCTGCGCCTCCGGCGCCCGCGCCCCAGCCGGCCGCCCAGGGCTTCGCGCCCCCGCCCGGCTCCACCCAGCCTCCCGCCCCGGCGCCCGCGCCCCAGGTGCACGCCGCCCCGACCATCGTCGCGCCGTTGCACACTCCGCCGGGTGGCTCTCAGGTGCCGCCTCCGGCCCCGGCGCCCGCGCCGTACGGCCAGCCGGGCCAGCAGCCGCCGCAGTACGGCCAGGTCCCCGGCCAGACGGCCCCGCCGCCTCCCGGTTACGGCCAGCCTCAGGCGCCCCAAGCCCCGGCCCCGCCGCCCGGCTACGGCCAGCCCACCCCGCCCCCCGGCTACGGACAGCAGCAGCCCCCGTTCGGGCAGGCCCCCTACGGAGCCCCGCAGGGCGTCCCACAGGGTGCCCCTCAAGGTGCTCCCCAGGGCCCCGGTGTGTCCGGCGCGCTCCAGCAGTTCAAGGAGACCCCCACGGGGCAGCGCTGGACGCAGCAGAACAAGAAGCTCGTCCGCGTCGACCTCGGCATCGGCGGACAGCCGGTGCTGGCCCGACAGGGCAGCATGGTGCTCTACCAGGGCAAGGTCGACTTCAGCTACAAGGGTGCCGGGTTCGCCGGCCGGATCGTGGGCAACGCGACCGGCCAGGAGATGCAGCTGATGCGCTGCACTGGCCAGGGACAGGTGTTCCTCGCCGAGAACTCGACCATGCTGCACCCCCTGGAGTTGCAGGGCGACGCCGTCTGCGTCTCCGCCGAGAACGTCCTCGCGTTCGACGAGAGCCTCACCTACGAGGTCCGCCGCATCGAGGGCCACGGCATCCCCGGCGGCGCACTGTTCACCATGCAGTTCCAGGGCACCGGCACCATCGTCGTGAAGACACACGGCACTCCCGTGGTGCTGCCCGTCACGCCGACCACGTTCGCCGACTGCAACGCCGTGGTCGCCTGGTCGGCGGCCGCCCAGGTCGTCGTCTCCAGCCAGGTGCGGATGCGCCGCAACGCCTACCCCGGTGACACGGGGGAGAGCGTGAACCTCCAGTTCCGGGGAGCGCCCGGCAATTTCATCGTCGTCCAGCCGTACGAGGTCTGAGGGAGCCCGTCATGACACAGCAGCTCGCGGGCCACGCTCCCGCACCCGTCACCGCCCGCATGGAGAACCACGGCAACCACATGCTGAAGGTCGCCATGCAGACCGGAAACGACCTCCTCGCGCGCGTGGGGTCGATGGTCGCCTACGAAGGGTTCGTCCAGTACGAGCCGAACCCGCCGGCCGTGCGCCAGATCGCCAAGGACTGGATGACCGGCGAGGGCGCGCCCTTGATGAAGTGCTCCGGCGACGGCCTGCTCTACCTGGCCGACTACGGGGCGAACGTCGTCGTGATCAACCTCAACGGCGACGGCATCTCCGTCAACGCCACCAACCTGCTCGCCTTCGACGCCCACCTCACGTGGGGCGTGGAGCGGGTCAAGGGCCTGGCGAAGTTCGCCGGGCAGGGACTGTGGAACACCAAGATCTCCGGGCAGGGCTGGGTCGCGCTGACCTCCCGGGGCAAGCCCATCGTCGTCGACTGCGGAGGCGGCGAGGACGAGACGTACGTCGACCCCGACGCGCTCGTCGCCTGGTCCCCGAACCTCAAGGTGAAGGGCAAGCGCAGTTTCCGGGCCCAGTCGCTGATCGGCCGCGGCAGCGGCGAGGCCTACCAGATGGCCTTCTCCGGTCAGGGCATCGTCGTCGTCCAGCCCAGCGAGGACAGCACCGACCGCCTCCGGGTCCGGGGCTGAGGGGGAGCCACACGCCATGCAGAGCCCGATTTTCGCCTACAACGAGCAGCAGACCCAGGAACGCTGGAGCCTGCAGAACAAGCAGATGCTGCGCGTCGCCCTGGAGGGCCACGACGACATCCTGGCCCGCAAGGGCACGATGGTCGCCTACCAGGGTCTCGTCGAGTTCGACGCCGAGTTCCAGAGCAACCAGCAGTCACGCGCGCGTGCGCAGACCGGAGAGGGCCTGGACCTGATGCGCTGCCACGGGCAGGGCACGGTCTACCTCGCCAACCTCAAGCAGCACGTCCACGTCATGGAGGTGGACCAGGACGGCCTCACCGTCGACAGCAGCTACGTACTGGCGATGGACTCCTCTCTGCACCACGAGGTCATCGCCGTGGACAGCCTGTACGGCATCTCCGGCTCCGGGAAGTACCAGCTCAACATCACCGGCCGGGGCAAGGTCGCCCTGATGACCTCCGGCATGCCGCTGGCGCTGCAGGTGACGCCCGACAAGTACGTCAACTGCGACGCCGACGCGATCGTCGCCTGGTCGACGAGCCTGCGGGTGCAGATGCAGGCCCAGACGCACTCCTCCGGGGTGTGGCGGCGGCGCGGCAGCACCGGCGAGGGCTGGGAGCTGAGCTTCATGGGCACTGGCTTCGCGCTCGTCCAGCCGAGTGAACTGCTGCCGCCGCAGAACGCCCAGATCGGCTCGGGCCTCGCCGCGCAGTACGGCATGGGCCAGCAGGGAGCGCGGGGGCAGAACCAGGGCAACGTCTGGAGCTGAGCGCTCCGCGGGTTCGGCCTATTCGGGTTCGGGGCTGTGCGGTCTCGTTCAGGCCGCGGGCCGTCCGGGCTCGCTCGCGCGGATCCCCGTGCCCCTGACGGGGCGCGCCTCGCCCGCCAGGATCGACATGTAAGGGGCGGCCGCAAGAGCGGTCGCCCCTTACCGATGTTCAGGCCCCGAGCCTCGCGCGAGTCGCCGCCAGCAACTGCGCGACCGACTCGTCCGCCACCTCGGCCACCTCGTCGTACCCGAACCAGCGCACGTCGAGCGACTCGTCACTGATCGCGTGCGCGGCGTCCGGGGGCGCCACGACCGCGTACTGGACGTCGAAGTGGCAGTGGCATGGCGGCGGGATCGGATGCCGGTCCAGGCGCACCGGGCCGCCGGTCAGCAGGGAGAGGCCCGGGACGCCGGACTCCTCCGTCGCCTCACGCAGCGCCGCGTCCGCCAGGGAGGCGTCGCCGGGCTCGCAGTGGCCGCCCATCTGCAGCCACATCCGCAGCTTCCTGTGCAGGGTCAGCAGCACCCGGTCGCCCTCGGGGTCGATCACCAGGGCGCTCGCCGTGATGTGACCCGCGTGGCAGGCCTTCCACAGGCCGTCGGGGTGCTCCGTCAGGTGGTCCAGATAGGCCTGGCGCAGCTCCGTCTGGTCCTCGTACCCCTTCAGTACGAGGACCGCGTCGTCGTACAGGCTCACCCGGCGTCGTCGTCCTTGCTCTCGTCGTCGGCCCCGCCCTCGTCCTTCTTCTTCAGGTCGGGCTTGTCCGCCGCCTCGCCGAGCATCTTGTCCAGCTCGGAGAAATCGATCTGCTCGCGGTGCACGAAGCCGTCCGGGTCGTCCAGGTCGGTCGCCGTGGGCAGCATGTCCGGGTGGTGCCACAGGGCGTCCCGGCCGTCGACACCGCGGGCGTCCGTGAGCGAGGCCCACAGACGGGAGGCGTCCCGCAGACGGCGCGGGCGCAGCTCCAGGCCGATCAGCGTGGCGAACGTCTGCTCGGCAGGACCGCCCGAGGCGCGGCGGCGGCGCAGCGTCTCGCGCAGGGCGTCGGCGGATGCCAGGCGGGGTTTCGCGGCGGCGTGGACCACCGCGTCCACCCAGCCCTCCACGAGCGCCAGAGCCGTCTCCAGGCGGGCCAGGGCGGCCTTCTGCTCGGGCGTGTCCTCCGGCTGGAACATGCCCTGCTGGAGGGCTTCCTGCAGCTGCTCGGGGTTCTGCGGGTCGAACTGGCCGACCACGTCCTCGAGCTTGGCCGTGTCGACCTTGATCCCGCGGGCGTACCCGTCGACCGCGCCGAACAGATGCGAGCGCAGCCACGGCACGTGCGCGAAGAGGCGCTGGTGGGCGGCCTCGCGTAGGGCGAGATACAGCCGCACCTCCTCCTGGGGAACGCTGAGGTCCTTGCCGAACGTCTCGATGTTCACCGGCAGCAGCGCGGCCTTGCCGGCCGGAGCGAGCGGCAGACCGATGTCGGACGAGCCGACGACCTCGCCCGCGAGCACGCCGACCGCCTGACCGATCTGCGTGCCGAACATGGCGCCGCCCATCGAGCGCATCATGCCGATCAGCGGGCCGGCCATGGCCTGCATCTCTTCCGGCAGGACGTCGCCCATGGCGGTGCCGACGCGCTCGGCGACCGGGTCGACGAGCTCCTTCCAGGCGGGCAGGGTCGCCTCGACCCACTCCGCGCGGCTCCAGGCCACCGCGGAGGCGGCGCCGGAGGGCAGCGACGTGGCATCGTCGAGCCACAGGTCGGCCAGGCGGACGGCTTCCTCGACGCCCTTGCGGTCGGCGGGGCCGACGCTGGCGTCCTTGGTGCCGTCAGGGCTGCCTTGGGAGACCGTCTGGCGGGCGATCTGCTTGGCCATGTCCCAGTTCACCGGGCCGCCCTCGTAGGAGAGCATCTGGCCCAGCTGCTGGAACGCGGCGCCCAGGTCGGTGGGGTTCAGCGACCCGAACATGGCTGCGAACGGATTGTCCGCACCGGGGCCGCCGGGGCCACCGGGGCCTTCGCCGAAGCCTCCGGCTCCGGGCAGGCCGCCAAAACCGAACGGGTTGGCCGGTCCCTGACCACCACCGCTCTGCTGGTCCTTCTTCTTGCCCTCGTCGCCGTCGTCCGGCTCCTCCGGCGGAAGGCCGAATCCGAATGGGGTGTCACTCACGGGATTCCTCGGCTGGTAGGGCCGCCGGTTCTTTCCGGCGGCACGGCTGCCCGACAACACCACCCAGCGTAGACACCTGGGGCGGATCGGGCCTCGGTGCTTCGCCGACTGACGGCCTGCGGCAGGATGGATGCCACCTGGTACGCACGCGTCGGACGCGCTCGTACTGAAGACAACCGCTGGAGACGCCCGGTGAGTTCCCCAGATCCGCAGGTTCGCGCAGCGCGAAACCAGTCAACCAGTTCCGCGAGTCCCGCGGCGCGCGGACCCGTCGTAGCGGTGACCGGCGCCGCGTACGGTGTAGGAGCCCTGCTCACGGAGCAGCTCGCCGCATCCGACGAGGTCAAGCAGGTCCTCGCCATCGACGAGCGGCGCGGCGAGTGCACGGCGGCGCAGTGGCACATCCTGGACGTACGGGATCCGGCCATCGCCGACAAGCTGCGCGGGGCCGACGTGGTGGTGCACCTGGCGCTGGATCTCGACCTTGAGACCGACGCAGCCGCCCGAACGGCCTACAACGTACGAGGGACGCAGACCGTCCTGACGGCTGCCGCGGCGGCCGGAGTGCACCGGGTCGTGCTCTGCACCTCGGCGATGGTCTACGGGGCGCTGCCCGACAACGAGCTGCCGCTGTCCGAGGACGCCGAGCTGCGCGCCACGGCGGAGGCGACCGGAGTCGGCGACCTGCTGGAGATCGAACGGCTGGCGCGCCGGGCGCCCCGGGCGCACCCGGGGCTCAATGTCACCGTGGTCCGGCCGGCCGTGCTGGTCGGCGGCACGGACACCGCGCTGACCAGGTACTTCGAGTCTCCCCGGCTCCTCGTCGTCGCCGCGTCGCGGCCCGCGTGGCAGTTCTGCCACGTCGAGGACCTGTGCAGCGCGCTGGAGTACGCCGTCCTGGAGAAGGTCGACGGGGAACTGACCGTCGGGTGCGACGGCTGGCTGGAGCAGGAGGAGGTCGAGGAGCTCAGCGGGATCCGGCGCATGGAGCTGCCGTCGGCGGTGGCCCTGGGGGCGGCGGCGCGCCTGCACCGGATCGGGCTCACGCCGTCCCCGGCCGGGGACCTGGCGTACACGATGTACCCCTGGGTGGTGAGCGGCAGCCGGCTGCACGACGCCGGGTGGCGGCCGCAGCACACCAACGAGGAGGTGCTGGCGGAACTCCTGGAGGAGGTGTCCGGCCGGCACACGGTCGCCGGACGGCGGCTGGGCCGCAAGGACGCCACGGCCGCGGGTGCCGCGGGTGCGACGGTGGCGCTGCTGGGCGCGGCGGCGGTGGTGCGGCGGGCGCGGAAGGCCCGGCGGCGGATCTGAGGGACGGCCATGCAGGGGCCACCCATGCAGGGGCCGAAGCAGGAGGCCGCTGTAGGAGACTCCAAACGCGTACGCGCGCGTGCCGGTCGATAACTCTATTCCGCGCTGTCGGTCGCGTGCGGCACGATGGACACATGGCAACCACGAACGATCACCCCGGTGAGCAGGCCGCGCACGACCCGATCAAGCTGATTGGGATCCGGGACTCGGCCCTCTCCCTGGACGAGGTGTTCCGGGCCGTCGGGGACGACGCCGCCGGCGGCATTGCGCTCTTCGTGGGAACCGTGCGCAACCACGACGGGGGTGCCGACGTCGACGAACTGGGGTATTCGTGCCACCCCAGCGCCGAGGCCGAGATGCGGCGGATCGCCGAGAAGGTCACCGCCGAGTTCCCGGTGCGGGCCTTGGCGGCCGTGCACCGCGTGGGGGACCTCCGGGTCGGGGATCTCGCCGTGGTCGTCGCCGTCTCCTGCCCGCATCGCGGGGAGGCCTTCGAGGCCTGCCGGAAGCTGATCGACGACCTCAAGCACGAGGTGCCCATCTGGAAGCACCAGAAGTTCTCCGACGGAACCAATGAATGGGTCGGCGCGTAGCGCTGTCGTTGAGGGGTGGTGGTCGGGTGACGGGAGGGCGGGTCGGCGCGTAGCGCTGTCGTTGAGGGGTGGTGGTCGGGTGACGGGAGGGCGGGTCGGCGCCTGCTGATCTCGGGGGCCTTCTTCCGGTTGCGTAACCGCACCCCCGGCGTGAGCGTTGTCACTGCGGATCGTTAATCTGCTGATCAGTCAGTTGCGGATGCTCAAAGGGGTTGGAGGTCGGCATGGCGGCGCTCGCCTGGTTGCTGATTCCGCTTGTGGCTGCCATCGGCGCGGGGCTCTGGGGCAGTTGGGCCAACCGGACCCGCAAGGCCCGCAACGACGGCCCGGAGCTCATCGGCTACGCCCGCTTCCGGGAGGCCATGGAGAAGCCCCGGCCCGGTGCCTGACGGGCCAGGAAACAGCAGGTCACAAGCGTGGTGGAGCTCAGGGTCGCCCCGGACGGGCGGCCCTGACGGTGCGCTGACAGGACCGTCCCGTACTGTCGAGTCATGCCACGCCGCACCGCGACGATGCTCGCCTCCACCCTGATGCTGATCGCGCTCCTGTGCGCGGGAGTGTTCATTCCCGTGCCCTACGCGGAGATGTCCCCGGGGCCGACGGTGAACACTCTGGGCGATCACGACGGTGAGCCGGTGCTGCAGATCGCGGACAAGAAGACGTACGCGACCAGTGGCCACCTGAACATGACCACGGTTCGGGTCACGAGCGCCGACTACCGGATGAACCTGGTCGAGGCCGTCTACGGCTGGCTCGCGCACGACAACAAGGTCGTCCCGCACGAGACGCTCTACCCGGACGGCAAGACCGAGGAGCAGTCCACCCAGGAGAACGCCGAGGAGTTCAGCCAGTCCCAGGAGAGCGCCAAGGTCGCCGCCCTGAAGCAGCTGGACGTTCCGGTGAAGTCCTGGGTGATCGTCTCGACGGTCGTCAAGGGGTCCCCGGCGGAGGGCAAGCTGCACGCGGGGGACGTGATCAAGGCCGTCGACGGTACGGCGGTGAAGGAGCCGGCCGACGTCGCGAAGCTCGTCACGAAGCACAAGCCGGGCCAGGAGGTCCGCTTCACGATCGTGCCGGCCAAGGAGCAGGTCGCCGCGGAGAAGGAGAAGCGGACGCCAACCAAGACGCAGGACATCACGATGACCACCACGACGTCCGACGACACCGGTGAGAAGCGGGCCATCGTGGGGATCTCCGCGGGAACCGACCACACGTTCCCGTTCACCATCGACATCAAGCTCGCCGACGTCGGCGGACCGAGCGCCGGGCTGATGTTCGCGCTCGGCATCTACGACAAGCTCACCCCGGGCAGCCTGACCGGTGGCAGGTTCGTGGCCGGCACCGGCACGATCGACGACGCCGGCAAGGTCGGGCCGATCGGCGGCATCGAGATGAAGACCGTGGGCGCGCGGGCCAAGGGCGCGCAGTACTTCCTGACGCCCGCCGACAACTGCGCGGCCGCCGCCAAGGACACCCCCGACGGCCTCACCCTGGTCAAGGTGGGCACCATCAAGGACGCCCTCGGCGCTCTCAAGGACATCCGCAGCGGCGACACCGCGGATCTGCCGAAGTGCGGTAAGTAGGCCGGGACCGAGGCACCAGGGCGTTAGCGGCCCAGCGGCCCAGCGGCCCAGCGGCCCAGCGGCCCAAGGGACCAGGGGCCCGGAAAGCCGGACCCCACAGTCGTCAGGGGCTACTCCTCGAACGTCGCCGCCAGCGCCTCCGCCAGGCCCGGGACCAGGTCGGAACCGGTCAGAACCTCGGTCGGGGAGTCCTTCTCGCGCAGCCGCAGGGCCGACTCGCGCGTGCCGTCGCGCAGGACCGCGACCGTCATGCGGACCTCCTGGCGGTCCGGGTGTTCCGCCACCCACTTCGTGAGCGCGGCCTCGCTCAGGCCCTTGGGAACCTGGGCCTCCGCGGACGGCGGCAGCATCAGACGCTCCACGGCGAGGGCGCAGCCGACCACCGCGTCGGGCCAGGCGATGGTGGCGAGGAACTCGTCGAGCGGCTTGCCCGTTGGAACTTCATCCTGCTCGATCGGGGTGAGGCCGGAATTCTCCGGCGCGTCCCCCAGGCCGAGCCGGTCCGCGAGCGAGGGCTGTTCGGCCCTCAGCCGTGCGGTGTCGACGAGGGCGAAAAGGCGGGCTGGCTGGTCCCAGCCGAGGCCGGAGACGTACTCGTCGATCTCGAGAACGGCCCGGGTGAGCGGGTTGGCAGCCATGGGAGTGTTGGACATGGTCACAATCCTCTCTCGTTCCTGACCGGAATCGGGAACCGAGTAAACGGTGAGTAAGTTGCATAGGTGGGGGCCCACGATCACGGGGGCCACGCACGGTCCGTGAAGACGCGGACCTGACGAATCAACAGCGAACTTCGAGGTGCGCACCTTGGCTTTCCAGATGCCGGACCGCGGCGGAGGCCCTTCGGGGCCGCGGATCAGAGTGGGCCGCCCGTCCCGGCGTGTCCGGACCCTGCTCATGACGCTGGGCGTCCTGGCCGTTCTCGGCATGGCGTTCACCATGTTCGCGGGCTTTTGGACGGACTGGCTCTGGTACCGCTCGGTGAACTACTCCTCGGTCTTCACCACCACCCTGTGGACCAAGATCGGGCTCTTCTTCGTCTTCGGCGTGCTCATGGCCCTCGCCGTCGGCTTCAACATCTGGCTGGCGCACCGGCTGCGGCCGCCGCTGAGCGCCATGTCGATGGAGCAGCAGAACCTCGACCGCTACCGGATGGGCATCGCGCCCTACAAGAAGTGGCTGCTGTTCGGGATCACCGCCCTGGTGGGCCTGATCGCCGGAGCCTCCGCCTCCGGCCAGTGGCGCACATGGCTGATGTGGGTCAACGGCGTGCCCTTCGGCCAGAAGGACCCCCAGTTCAAGCTGGACGTCTCCTTCTACGCCTTCGATCTGCCCTGGTACCGGTTCCTGCTCGGCTTCGGCTTCGCCGCCGCGATCCTGTCCGTGATCGCCGCCGCGCTCACGCACTACCTGTACGGCGGCCTGCGCGTCACCAGCCCCGGCGCCCGCGCCACGGCCGCGGCCACCGGGCACCTGTCGGTGCTCATCGGCATCTTCGTGGCCCTCAAGGCGGTGGCGTACTGGCTCGACCGCTACGGACTCGCGGTGAAGTCCAGCGACTTCAGGGCGACCGACAACTGGACGGGCCTGAGGTACGTCGACGCCAACGCCTACCTGCCGGCGAAGACCATCCTGTTCTGCATCGCCGTCATCTGCGCACTGCTGTTCTTCGCCACCATCTGGCGGCGCACCTGGCAGCTGCCCGTGATCGGCTTCGGCTTGATGGTGCTCTCCGCGATCCTCATCGGCGGTCTCTACCCGGCCATCGTGCAGAAGTTCCAGGTCCAGCCGAACGAGCAGGCGAAGGAAGCGCCGTACGTCGAGAAGAACCTCGAGGCCACGCGCCAGGCGTACGGCATCGACGGCACGAAGGTCACCGACTACTTGGGCACGAGCAAGACCGAGGACAAGTCGACTCTGCGCGACGACGTTCCCTCCACGGCGAGCATCCGGATCATGGACCCGAACATCGTCTCGCCGACGTTCCAGCAGCTCCAGCAGATCAGGAACTACTACGCGTTCCCGGACAACCTGGACGTGGACCGTTACGCCAAGGACGGCAAGGACCAGGACACGGTCATCGGTCTGCGTGAGCTGAACCTCGCGGGCATCCCGAAGAAGAACTGGATCAACAACCACTTCCGTTACACCCACGGATACGGAGTGGTCGCCGCCGAGGGCACCAGCGCCGACGCCCAGGGCCGGCCGAACTTCACGGAGTCCGACCTCCCGTCCGAGGGCGACCTCGGCACGTACGAACAGCGGGTCTACTACGGCGAGAAGACCACCACGTACTCGATCGTCGGCGGTCCCCAGAAGGAGATCGACTACTCCGACGACAACGGTGAGAAGACCACCAGCTACAAGGGCGACAGCGGGGTCAACCTCTCCAACCCGGTCAACCGGGCCGCGTACGCGGTGGCGTTCGGCGAACCGCAGATCCTGTACTCCGGTGCCATCGGCGACGGTTCGCGGATCCTGTACAACCGCACGCCCAAGGAGCGCGTCGAGGCCGTCGCCCCCTGGCTGACCATCGACGGCGACGCCTACCCGGCGGTGGTGAACCACCGGATCCAGTGGATCGTCGACGCGTACACGACGACCAACGGATACCCGTACTCCTCGCGCACGACCCTCGGTGACACGACGGCCGACTCGCTGACCGCCACCAACGACAACCGCGCGGTGGTCGCCCAGCAGAACCAGGTCAACTACATCCGCAACTCGGTGAAGGCGACCGTCGACGCGTACACCGGCGAGGTCAAGCTCTACCAGTGGGACACCAAGGACCCGGTTCTGAAGACCTGGATGAAGGCCTTCCCGAACACGGTGGAGCCCAAGAGCGACATCTCCAAGGACCTGATGGACCACCTGCGCTACCCGCAGGACCTGTTCAAGGTCCAGCGGGAACTGCTCACCCGCTACCACGTGAAGGACGCCACGACGTTCCTCAGTGGCAGCGAGGTGTGGCAGGTGCCGGACGACCCGACGAACCGGTCGGGCAGTGCGGTGCCGCCGTACTACCTGAGCATGAAGATGCCCGACCAGAAGGCGCAGGCCTTCTCGCTGACGACGACCCTCACGCCCAACGGCCGGGACAACCTCAGTGCGTTCATGGCGGTCGACGCGGAGGCGGGCACCAGTGACTACGGCAAGATCAGAATCCTGAAACTGCCGACGAACACCACGGTCAACGGACCCAAGCAGGTCCAGAGCCAGTTCAACTCGCAAGAGGACATCGCCGAGTCCATCAGGCTCCTGAGAGGCGGCGACTCCGAGGTCGAGTACGGCAACCTGCTGACGGTGCCGCTCGACGGCGGACTGCTGTACGTGGAGCCGGTCTACGTACGCGGTGGCGGACTGAAGTACCCGCTGCTGCGCAAGGTGCTGGTCACCTACGGAGGCCAGACCGCCTTCGAGAACACCCTCGACGAGGCCCTCAACAAGGTCTTCGGAGCGGACGGCCCGACCACCGAGCCACCGGACGAGGGCGACACGACGCCACCGCCGACGTCCGACAACCCGACGGTCCAACAGGCCCTGGAGGACGCCCAGAAGGCGTTCGACGCGGGCCAGGAGGCCCTGAAGAAGAACGACTGGGAGGCGTACGGCAAGGCTCAGAACGACCTCGAGGACGCCCTGCGGCGGGCCGAGGACGCGCAGTCCGAGGCGAGCCGCACGGGCGGCGCCGGGGGCGGCGAGAGCAAGCCCGGCGACAAGGCGAGCGGCAGCCCCAGCCCGAAGCCGAGCAGCTAGGGCCCTGGCCTGGTCAGATGCCCACCCCGCGCCGTGATACGGTTGTGAACACAACGGCGCGGGGTGGAGCAGCTCGGTAGCTCGCTGGGCTCATAACCCAGAGGTCGCAGGTTCAAATCCTGTCCCCGCTACTGAAATCGCAATGTCCGAGTGACAGAGCGACACTGAAGGCCCGGATTCCACACAGGAATCCGGGCCTTCGTGATGTGTGAACGCATGTGCTGGCGCAGGCTGTGGCCGCGCCGCCGGGGGGAGTTGGCCGATCTGTGTTTGACTTGTCTCTCTGTGGGCATGTCGACAAAACGCTGAAGTGACCTCACTGGCTGCGGTATACGAGGTGTACCCAGGTTGCAGGTGGTGCGACGATGGACGTTATGGGGGACAAGGCAACTCTGTTCGAGACAGGGCGTTTTGTGCAGCCTTCCAGCCGGGAGGACACCGAGACCCCGGACGAGACCGGGGAGATCGCCGACGAGGCGGCCGAGGAGCTGCGTCAGCGGCTGGCCGCCGAGGCCGGCGATGTCGAAGCGATGAGTGTCCTCGGGGCCATGCTGCTGCGCCGTGGCGATCTCGACGGTGCCGAGCCTCATCTGCGTGCCGCCACCGCCGCGGGCGACCGGGCGGCGGCCAACAACCTGGGAGTCCTCCTTCACCAGCGGGGGTACGCCGACGAGGCCGCCGGATGGTGGCGGATCGCCGCCGTCGCCGGATCCACGGCGGCCGCGCACGCCCTCGGCCGGCACCACCGCGAGCGCGGTGACGAGCCTGCCGCCGAGTACTGGCTGCGCCAGTCCGCCGAGCAGGGGCACACGCTGGGCGCCTACGCGCTCGCCGACCTGCTGGAGCACCGCGGGGACGCCGCGGCCGAGCAGTGGATGCGGGTCGCGGCCGAGCGCGGTCACCGGGAGGCGGCGTACCGGCTGGCGCGGACGCTGGACCGCAGGACGACGCGGGAAGCCGACGATGACAACGGTGTCCAGGCGTCCGAGGAGGCCGAGCAGTGGTACCGCCAGGCCGCCGCGCGCGGTCACCGGCGGGCCGCGCTGCACCTCGGGACGATCCTGGAGCGGCGCGGCGAGCTCAAGGAGGCCGGGCGCTGGTACCTGACGTCCGCCAAGGACGGCGAGGCGCGGGCCGCCTGCGCGCTCGGCTTCCTGCTGCGCGACGCGGGCGACACCGAGAACGCCGCCGTGTGGTGGCTGCGGGCCGCTCAGGACGGCGACGGCAACGCGGCGAACGCGCTGGGCGCGCTGCACGCCGAGCGGGGCGAGACCCAGACCGCCGAGCGGTGGTACCGCGCCGCGATGGACGCGGGCGACGTGAACGGCGCGTACAACCTCGGTCTGCTCTGCGCCGAGCAGGGGCGCACCCCGCAGGCCGAGCAGTGGTACCGGCGCGCGGCCTACGCCGGGCACCGGGAGGCCGCCAACGCGCTGGCGATCCTGCTGCTGCGGGGCGGCGACGAGACGGGCGCGGAGCCGTGGTTCTCCAAGGCCGCGGAGGCCGGGAGCGTGGACGCCGCCTTCAACCTCGGCATCCTGCACGCCGGGCGGGGCGAGGAGCAGGCCGCGCTGCGCTGGTACGAGCGGGCCGCTGCCGCCGGACACACCGAGGCGGCGCTCCAGGTCGGCATGGCGAGGCTGCGGGACGGCGACGAGCAGGAGGCCGAGCGGCATCTGCGGTGTGCGGCCGGGGGCGGGAGCGCCGAGGCCGCGTACCGGCTGGCGACCGTGCTCGACGCACGGCGGCCGCCGGAGCCCGCGCACGAGCTCGGGGAGCCGGTGCACCGGCGGAGCGAGTGCGAGGAGTGGTACGAGCGGGCGGCCTCCCAGGGGCATCGGCGGGCGCAGGTGCGGGTCGGCATGCTGGCGGCGGCCCGGGGCGACGTCGTCGAGGCGGCTCGCTGGTACCGGGAGGCGGCCGAGGCCGGGTCCCGCAACGGCGCGTTCAATCTCGGGCTGCTGCTGGCCCGGGAGGGGAGCGAGCCCGAGGCTGCGGTCTGGTGGACGCGCGCCGCCGACGCGGGGCACGGGCGGGCGGCGTTGCGGCTGGCCCTGGTCTACGCGCGTCGGGGTGAGCTGGCGGAGGGCCAGCGGTGGGCCGACCGGGCCGTGTCGCTGGGGCCGGCGTCCGTCACCGAGCGGGCGGAGCGGCTGAGGGACGCGCTGCGGCAGGAGCTGTCCGCGTGAGGTGGTGGGGCGTGTTGTGGGTGGGGCCGGGGTGCAGCCGGGCAATGGATTTGCATCCGCCCTCCGCGGTGACGTAACGTTGCATTCAACGACGCGGGGTGGAGCAGCTCGGTAGCTCGCTGGGCTCATAACCCAGAGGTCGCAGGTTCAAATCCTGTCCCCGCTACTGAAGGCCGAGGGCCGGAATCCGAAAGGGTTCCGGCCCTCGGTGTTTTGCGGCGGCGTCATGCAGCATGGCAGCAGAGAGCCCCGGCACCCATCAGTGCCGGGGCTCTCGCGCGTTCGTGGGGGGCTAGGCGGCCGCGCAGTTCGGGCAGACGCCGCGGTAGGTCACCTCGACGTCCGAGACCGTGAAGCCGAAGCGCTCGGTGTCGGGGAGGTCCGCCAGTGGGTTGCCGACCGGGTGGACGTCCCGGATCGCGCCGCACTGGGCGCAGACCAGGTGGTGGTGCGGCTGGTGGGCGTTCGGGTCGTACCGCTTGGCGCGCTGGTCGGTGGAGACCTCCAGCACCTCGCCGAGGGTCACGAGCTCACCCAGCGTGTTGTACACGGTCGCCCGGGAGATCTCGGGCAGCTTGGCGACGGCCCGGGCATGGACCTCGTCGGCCGTCAGATGGACGTGTTCGCCGTCGAGGACCTCGGCCACGACGCGCCGCTGCGCGGTCATTCGCCATCCGCGTCCGCGCAGGCGTTCCAGAAGGTCACTCATGGCCACCAGCCTAACAGCTAAGGGGACCAGGTCCCGAACAGGTGTGAGTTTAGAGTTCCACTCGTCTTAGAGTCTCACTTGCTTTAGACATTGTCTATTGTAGGATCGAGAACGGCTTTGGCCGGTGGACAGGACTGGTCAGGAACGGTGCAGGAGGCGCACGTGACGCAGGGACCGCTTACGACGGAGGCCGGGGCTCCGGTCGCCGACAACCAGAACAGCGAGACCGCCGGCGTCGGCGGCCCGGTGCTCGTCCAGGACCAGCTGCTGCTGGAGAAGCTGGCCCATTTCAACCGTGAGCGCATCCCGGAGCGTGTCGTCCACGCCCGCGGCGCGGGTGCGTACGGCACCTTCACGGTGACCGCCGACGTCACCCCGTACACGCAGGCCGCCTTCCTCTCCGGGATCGGCAAGCAGACCGAGGTCTTCCTGCGCTTCTCGACGGTGGCGGGCAATTTGGGGGCGGCGGACGCGGTCCGCGACCCGCGTGGCTTCGCGCTGAAGTTCTACACCGAGGAGGGCAACTACGACCTCGTCGGCAACAACACCCCGGTGTTCTTCATCAAGGACGCCGTCAAGTTCCCGGACTTCATCCACACCCAGAAGCGCGACCCCTACACGGGCTCCACGGAGGCGGACAACGTCTGGGACTTCTGGAGCCTGTCGCCCGAGTCCACGCACCAGGTGACCTGGCTGTTCGGTGACCGCGGTATCCCCGCCTCGTACCGCCACATGGACGGCTTCGGCTCGCACACCTTCCAGTGGAGCAACGAGGCCGGCGAGGCCTTCTGGGTGAAGTACCACTTCAAGACGGACCAGGGGATCAAGAACCTGACGGCCGAGGCGGCGGCCCGGCTCGCCGGCGAGGACCCCGACTCCCACCAGCGTGACCTTCGCCGGTCCATCGAGCGCGGTGAGTACCCGACCTGGACCGTCGGCGTGCAGATCATGCCGGTGGCCGAGGCGGCGACCTACCGCTTCAACCCGTTCGACCTGACGAAGGTCTGGCCGCACGCGGACTACCCGGTCGTCGAGATCGGCAGGCTGGAGCTCAATCGCAACCCGGAGAACGTCTTCGCCGAGGTCGAGCAGTCGATCTTCAGCCCCGCCCACTTCGTGCCGGGCATCGGCCCCTCCCCGGACAAGATGCTTCAGGGCCGTCTCTTCGCCTACGGCGACGCCCACCGATACCGGGTCGGCATCAACGCCGACCACCTGCCGGTGAACCGGCCGCACGCCACCGTGGCGCGCACCAACTCCCGGGACGGGTACCTCTACGACGGCCGGCACGCGGGTGCGAAGAACTACGAGCCGAACAGCTTCGGCGGCCCGTCCCAGACGGACCGTCCGCTGTGGTCCGCCACGGCCGTGAGCGGCGCGACGGGCAACCACCCCGCTCCGGTGCACGCCGAGGACGACGACTTCGTGCAGGCGGGCGATCTCTACCGTCTGATGAGCGAGGACGAGAAGGAGCGCCTGGTCGCCAACCTGGCCGGCTTCATCGCCAAGGTCTCGCGCGACGACATCGTCGAGCGGGCGATCGACAACTTCCGTCGGGCCGACGGAGACTACGGCAAGCGGCTGGAGGTCGCGGTCCAGGCCCTGCGCGGCTGAACTCCGGCGCTGGATCGCTTGCGGTGGCGGACGGGCCGGGCCCTCTTCGGGGGTCCGGCCCGTCCGCGTGGTTACGCCGGAACCCGCTGTGGTGCCGGTGCCCAGCAGCGGATGATGTCGCGGACCGAGACGATGCCGGCGGGTTCGCCGCCGTCCAGCACGATGAGGTGCCGGAAGCCGCCGTGCGCCATGGCGGCCGCCGCCTCCTCCAGGGTCCAGGCCGGCGCGGCGAACACGACGTCGTTGGTGGTGTGGGCGTGGGTGCGTTCCGCGTCCGGGTCCTGGCCGAGGCCCACGGAGTTGAGGATGTCGCGTTCGGTGAGGATGCCGATGCCGGCGTCGGGGTCGTGGACGACGGCCGCCCCGACCTTGCGCGCGGACATCAGCGCCGCGGCCTGGCGCAGGGTGTGGGTCGGGCCGATGGTGAGGACGACAGTGGTCATGGCGTCACGGACGAGCATGGATGCAGCCACCTCCTGGGAGTCTCCCCACCGTTCGTTCAGGATTTCACAAATTCACAAGTGGGGGGACTCTCAGGGTGGCAGGCAAAGGGAGGGTCAACAAGGGGGCGCTCGGTAACAACGGGGGGCTCAGTAGCGCTGATTGAGATACCCGAGCAACTCGTCGTGCAGCAGGCCGTTCGACGCGGCCGCGTTGCCGCTGTGGGGGCCCGGGCGGGCGTCGAGGCCGGTGAAGGTGCCGCCCGCCTCGGTGACGACGATGGCGGTGGCGGCCATGTCCCACAGGGACAGTTCCGGCTCGGCGCACATGTCGACGGCGCCTTCCGCGACCATCATGTACGGCCAGAAGTCGCCGTACGCGCGTGTGCGCCATACCTCGCGGGTCAGGTCCAGGAAGCCGTCCAGGCGGCCCTGCTCCTCCCAGCCGCTCAGCGAGGAGTACGAGAAGGAGGCGTCGGAGAGTTTGGAGACGCGGGAGACCTGCAACCGGGAGGCCTTGGTGAGGCTGCGGCCGGAGAACGCGCCATGGCCCTTCGCGGCCCACCAGCGACGGTTGAGGGCGGGGGCGGACACGACGCCGACGACGGGCTGGAAGCCGCCCTCGCCGGCCTCCATCAGCGAGATGAGCGTGGCCCAGACGGGAACGCCGCGCACGTAGTTCTTGGTGCCGTCGATCGGGTCGATCACCCAGCGGCGAGGGCCGGTGCCCTCGACGCCGTACTCCTCGCCGAGGATCGCGTCTCTGGGGCGGGCGCGCCCGAGGTGGCCGCGGATGAGTTCCTCCGCGGCCTTGTCCGCCTCGCTCACCGGAGTCATGTCCGGTTTGGTCTCGACCTTGAGGTCGAGGGCCTTGAACCGGTCCATCGTCGCGGCGTCGGCGGCGTCGGCGAGGACGTGGGCGAGACGCAGGTCGTCGAGGTAGTCGGGCATGCAACGAACCTATCTGCCGAGGTGGCGGTGGGGCTACAGGGGGTTTGTGGGGGAGTCGGAAGCGGTCGCGGGCTTGGTGTGGAGGATGTCGCGTGCCTGCTCCGCGGCGCGGGCGGAGCTCTCGGAGACGAAGTCGAGGAAACGGGCGACGTTCTCGAGGCGTGCGCCGGCCGGAGTGCCGGGGCCGAGGATGCCGACGCCCTGCCGTGCGGTGTCGACGACCCTGGCGATGGCCTGTGCGCTGGCCAGCATCGACCGGTACCAGATGTCGTCGTCGACGACGTAGCGCTCCCGGCGGCCCTGATCGGCCTCCCGGCGGACGAAACCCTGGCTGTCGAGGTACGCGACCGCCTTGGACACCGAGGCCGGGCTGACCTGGAGGCGCTGGGCCAGTTCGGAGGCCGTGAGGCTGCCCGAGTCGGTCATGCAGAGGCAGGCCATCACGCGGGACATCATCTTCGGCATACCCGACCCCATCATGACGGTGGTGAACGTCTCCTCGTACTCGCGCACGGCCTCGGCGTCCCGTCCGTCGGTCTGCGGGAGCGCCTTCGGGTCCCGTGGCGCGGCCTGTTTGCGGCGGGTACGGCGTTCCGTGGCGCGATGGGCCAGGTCGGCGCGGTAGGCCGTGGGGCCGCCGTTGCGCATGACCTCGCGGGTGATCGTCGAGGTCGGGCGGTCCAGGCGCCGGGCGATCTCCGCGTAGGCGAGGCCGTCGGCCAGTCCCAGCGCGATCTGCTGGCGCTCCTGCTGAGTGAGTCTGCCTCCCGGCATCGCGGCCTCCTTCGTCGTGCGTGATGTCCGCACCATAGCGTTCATCTTCATTTCATTGCAACGGGCTGAGTGGTGTTGTTGCGTTAGGCGGCAAGGTCGTTGCAATGAAATCTCGGCTTTGAGCTGCGATGACTGACTTCTTGTGCAACGACGTTGTTGCCTGCTGTGTGAATGCAACGTAGCTTTTCCATCGTTGGAAACGACGGAACGAAGCCAGACCAAGGAGAGCAACGATGCAGAGGTTCGACAGCCCCGCCCCCGTCTCGGCCGTCCTGGACATCCCCGCCGGACGCATCCGCCTCATCGCCGCCGACCGGACCGACACCACCGTCGAGGTCCTGCCCGCGGACCCCGCCAGGAGCCGCGACATCAAGGCGGCGCAGCACATCGAGATCGCCCACCACGACGGCGTCCTGCGGATCGAGGCCCCCGCGGCCAAGAACCGCATCCTCGGCCACAGCGGATCCGTCGAGGTCACCGTCCAACTGCCCGCAGGATCCCGCGTCCAGGCCAAGGGCGCCGCCGCAGACCTGCGCGGCGTCGGACGGCTCGGCGACGTCGTCTTCGACGCGGCCCAGGGCACGGTCAAGCTCGACGAGACCGGCAGCGCCCGCCTCACCCTGCTCGCCGGCGACATCACCGTCGGCCGTCTGGGCGGCCCCGCCGAGATCAGCACCCAGAAGGGCGACCTCCGCATCGCCGAGGCCGCATCCGGCACCGTCGCGCTGCGCACCGAGCAGGGCGACATCACCGTAGCCGCCGCCCACGGCGTCTCCGCCTCCCTCGACGCCGGCACCGGCCACGGCCGGATCCACAACGCCCTCAAGAACGCCGACGGCGCCGCCGCCGACCTGGCCATCCACGCGACCACCGCCCAGGGCGACATCACCGCCCGCAGCCTCTAGAAACCCGCCGCCCCTCCTGAGGAGTACCTCTCATGACCGATCTGGCCATCGCGGCGAACGGACTGCGGAAGTCCTACGGTGACAAGGCCGTCCTGGACGGCGTCGACCTGGCCGTCCCGGAAGGAACGATCTTCTCCCTCCTCGGTCCGAACGGCGCCGGCAAGACCACCGCCGTGAAGATCCTCTCCACCCTCATCTCGCCGGACCCGACCAGCGGCGAGATCCGGGTCGGCGGCCACGACCTCACCGCCGACCCGCAGGCCATACGCGCCGCGATCGGGGTGACCGGTCAGTTCTCCGCGGTCGACGGCCTGATCACCGGCGAGGAGAACATGCTCCTCATGGCGGACCTGCACCACCTGCCCAAACGCGAGGGACGCCGCGTCGCCGCCGAGCTGCTGGAGCGCTTCGACCTCACCGACGCCGCGAAGAAGCCCGCCTCCACCTACTCCGGCGGCATGAAACGCCGCCTCGACATCGCCATGACCCTGGTCGGCGACCCCAGGATCATCTTCCTCGACGAACCCACCACCGGCCTCGACCCCCGCGCCCGCCACACCATGTGGCGGATCATCCGCGACCTCGTCACCACCGGCGTCACCGTCTTCCTCACCACCCAGTACCTGGAGGAAGCCGACGAACTCGCCGACCGCATCGCCGTCCTCCACCACGGCATCCTCGCCGCCGAAGGCACCGCCGAGGAACTCAAACGGATCGTCCCCGGCGGACACGTCCGGCTCCGCTTCACCGACCCCACCGCCTACCGGAACGCCGCCACCGCCCTCGGCGACATCACCCGCGACGACGAAGCCCTCGCCCTCCAACTCCCCAGCGACGGCAGCCAGCGCGCGCTGCGCGCCATCCTCGACCGTCTCGACACCGCAGGTGTCGAAGCGGACGAACTGACCGTGCACACCCCCGACCTCGACGACGTGTTCTTCGCCCTGACGGGCAACACCGACCAGCCCAAGGAGACGGCCCGATGACTTCCCTCTCGTTCGCCGTGCGCGACTCGGCCACCATGCTGCGCCGCAACCTGTTGCACGCCCGGCGCTACCCGTCCCTCACCCTGAACCTGCTGCTTACACCGATCATGCTGTTGCTGCTCTTCGTCTACATCTTCGGCGACACCATGAGTGCGGGCATCGGCGGTGGCGGTCCGGACCGCTCCGCGTACATCGCCTTCGTCGTCCCCGGCCTGCTGCTGATGACCATCGGCAGCACCACGATCGGCACCGCGGTCTCCGTCTCCAACGACATGACCGAGGGCATCATCGCCCGCTTCCGGACCATGGCCATCCACCGCGGCTCGGTCCTCATCGGGCACGTCGTCGGCAGCGTGCTGCAGGCGGTCATCAGCGTGATGCTCGTCGGCGCCGTCGGTGTGGCCATCGGATTCCGCTCCACCGACGCCACCGTCCTGGAGTGGCTCGCGGCCTTCGGACTGCTCGTGCTGTTCGCGACCGCGCTCACCTGGATCGCGGTCGGCATGGGCCTGGTCAGCCCCAACGCCGAGGCCGCCGGCAACAACGCGATGCCCCTGATCCTGCTGCCGCTGCTGTCCAGCACCTTCGTCCCGCTCGACGCGATGCCGGGCTGGTTCCAGCCGATCGCCGAGTACCAGCCCTTCACCCCGGCCATCGAGACCCTGCGCGGCCTGCTGCTCGGCACCGGGATCGGCCACAACGGATGGCTCGCCCTCGCCTGGTGCCTCGGCCTCGCGGTACTCGGCTACTTCTGGTCGGCCGCGAAGTTCAACGACGACCCGAAGTAGCCCCCGGGCCGATGCCCCGCGCGACAAGGCCGAAACGCGCCCCCAAGCGCGCTCGCGAACCCTTGACAGTGGTTCCACGCGCGTCAAATCTGGGCGCAGACCGCTCGCCCCAAGGGGAGGCGAAGATGCCTGCAGCGCGGGAATCTCTACTGGACGCCGCGTACACGGCGCTCGTGCGCCGGCCGTGGTCCGCCGTACGGATGGTGGACGTGGCCGCGGCGGCCGGAGTGTCCCGGCAGACGCTGTACAACGAGTTCGGCAGCAAGGACGGTCTCGCCCGGGCGCTCGTCAGGAGAGAGGCCGACGGATTTCTCGCCGGGGTGGACCGCGCTCTCGCCGGGCACAGCGATCCCCGCGACCGGCTCGCGGCCACCGCCGAGTGGACCGCTTCAGCGGCCCGGGAGAACCTCCTCGTCCGCGCCATGCTCACCGGCTGCTGGAGCGAGCGGCTGCCCGCCCCGGCCCTGGCGGCCGTGCAGTCCGCCTCCGCCGTGCCGGCCCAGCGCCGCGCCGACGGGCCGCTGCCCTCACCCGGCGACTTCGTCGCCCTCGTCCGCGACCGGGCCGTCGGCCTCCTGGCCGCCCCCGGCACGGCCACGTCCGACTCCGCCGACCTGGCCCGCTCCTGCGAACTCGCCGTCCGGCTCGCCCTGTCGTGCGTGGCCGCGCCACCCGGCGAGGGCGGCGTCGCCGATCTGGTCCGCAGCGCCCTTCAACGGCAGACGGGGTGACGGAGCGTCAGTGTGCCGACCCCGACAACTGCAGCCCGATCACACCGATGATGACGAAACTGATCGACACGATCTTCAGTGTGGACACCAGGTCGCCCAGGAAGATCATGCCGTAGATGGCCGTACCCGCCGCCCCGATGCCGGTCCACACCGCGTACGCGGGACCCACGTCGAGCCGTCTCAGCGCCAGGGTCAGCAGTCCGAAGCTGCCGAGGGCGAAGACGCAGAACGCGACCGTCGGCCACAGCCGGGTGAAGCCGTGCGACAGCTTCAGACACACCGCGAAGCCGGTCTCGAGCATCCCGGCCACGATGACCAGCAGCCACGCCATGAGTCGTCCTCCCGTATCCCACGTTCAGTGACCGCTTCGTCAGTTTCGTCGCGCTCGTCAGGCAGTGGCCAGGCTTGGGTCCGGCTTGGGTGCGATTATGCACTTACCGTCCGCCCGCCAGGACAAACAACGCGGAGGTCAGTCGCCTTCCTTGCGCTCGCGCGTGGACAGCATCCGGCGCAGCGAGTACAGCCGCGCCGGATCCGCGTGTCCCTCGGCCACCCACGCGTCCAGCGCGCAGTCCGGCTCGTCGTGGCTGCACGCGCGCGGGCAGCCCTCGGTGCCGGGCTCCAGATCGGGGAAGGCGTGGATGACCTGGGACGGGTCCACGTGGTGCAGCCCGAAGGACCGCAGGCCCGGTGTGTCGATGACCCAGCCGTTGTTGCCCGACAGCGGCAGCGCCAACGCCGAGGTGGTGGTGTGGCGCCCGCGGCCCGTCACCGCGTTCACGTGCCCGGTCGTACGCCGCTGGTCCTCCGGCACCAGCGAGTTGACCAGAGTCGTCTTGCCGACGCCGGAGTGTCCGACGAACGCGGTGATCTTGCCGTCGAGCTGCTCGCGCACGCGGGCGAGGGCGGTGCCGCTCTGCAGTTCCTCGCGGCTGGTCACGACGTAGGGGATGTCGAGGTGGCCGTACAGCTCCAGCAGCTCGTCGGGCGGGGCGAGGTCCGACTTGGTCAGGACCAGCAGCGGCTCCAGGCCGCCGGCGTAGGCCGCGACCAGGCAGCGGTCGATCAGCCGGGGGCGGGGCTCCGGGTCGGCCAGGGCGGTGACGACGGCCAGCTGGTCGGCGTTGGCCACGACCACGCGCTCGTAGGGATCGTCGTCGTCCGCCGTGCGGCGCAGGACGGAGGTGCGTTCCTCGATGCGCACGATCCTCGCGAGTGAGTCCTTCTTGCCCGTCAGGTCGCCCACGATGGCCACCCGGTCGCCGACGACCGCGGCCTTGCGGCCGAGCTCGCGGGCCTTCATCGCCAGGACCACACGGTCCCCGACGAGGCAGGTCAGGCGGCCCCGGTCGACGGTGAGGACCAGGCCCTCGGCGGCGTCCTCGTGTTTGGGGCGGATGTTCGTCCGGGGCCGGGTGTTCCGGCGGCCCGGACGGGTGCGGATGTCGTCCTCGTCGGTGTGCTTGCCGTAGCGGCGCATGACCTTATCCCCGCGTCCTACGCCCCGAGCATCCCGGTCCACAGATCGGGGAAGTCGGGCAGGGTCTTGGCCGTGGTCGCCACGTTCTCGATCTGCACGCCCTCCACCGCGAGTCCGATGATCGCGCCGGCCGTGGCCATGCGGTGGTCGTCGTAGGTGTGGAAGATCCCGCCGTGCAGTCGGCGCGGGCGGATGTGCAGACCGTCGGCGGTCTCTGTGACGTCGCCGCCGAGTTCGTTGATCTCCTTGGTCAGCGCGGCCAGCCGGTCCGTCTCGTGCAGCCGCAGATGGGCTACGCCGCGCAGGGTCGACGGGGAGTCCGCGAGGGCCGCGACCGCCGCGATGCCCGGCGTCAGCTCGCCGACCTCGCCCAGGTCGACGTCGATGCCGTGGATCGAGCCGGAGCCGGTGAACACCAGCCCGTACTCGGTCAGTTCGCAGGAGCCGCCCATCTCGGTGAAGATCTCGCGCAGCCGGTCACCGGGCTGCGTGGTGCGGGAGGGCCAGTCCGGGACGACGACCTTGCCGCCGGTCACCAGGGCCGCCGCGAGGAACGGCTGGGCGTTCGACAGGTCCGGCTCGATGACCAGGTCCCGGCCGAGCAGGGCCCCCGGCGAGACCCGCCACACGTTCGGCTCGCCGCCCGACTCGGGCGTGTCCACCTGGGCGCCGACCGCGCGCAGCATGTCGACGGTCATGCGGATGTGCGGCATGGAGGGCAGCGTGGCGCCGGTGTGGCGGACCTCGACGCCCTGGTTGAAGCGCGGCCCGGACAGCAGCAGGGCGCTCACGAACTGGGACGAGGAGGAGGCGTCCACGGTGACTGTGCCGCCTTCGAGGGCGCCGTTGCCGTGCACGGTCATCGGCAGGGCGCCGCGACCGTCGTCGTCGATCCGGGCACCGAGCTGACGCAGCGCGTCGATGACGCCGTTCAGCGGACGCTCGTAGGAGCGGGGGTCGCCGTCGAACCGGACGGAGCCGTCGGCGAGCGTGGAGACCGGCGGCAGGAACCGCATCACCGTGCCGGCGTTGCCGACGTCGACCGTGGCCGGGCCGCGCAGGCCCGTGGGGATCACCCGCCAGGCCTCGCCGGTGCCGTCGGGGCCCACGCCTTCCTCGATCTCGATGCCCATCGCGCGCAGTGCCCCGGCCATCAGCAGGGTGTCCCGGGAGCGCAGGGGGCGGCGCAGCCAGCCGGGCTCGGAGGCGAGGGAGGCGAGGACCAGGGCACGGTTGGTGACCGACTTGGACCCGGGCACGTGGACCGTCGCGTCGACGGCTCCGCTCGCGTGCGGGGCGGGCCAGAGGGCGGTGTCTGCGGTGTTCGGGGCCATGGCCCCACTTTATAAGCCAGCCGACTTCCGAGTGCGGCGCCGTCGGCGCCGGTCGCGCCCGCGTGGTGAGGCCGCACACCGCGGGGGCCACGCGCCCCTCGGGCCGGCTGTCACATCTCCAGCAGCCAGCGCCCGCCGCCGATCAGCGAGCACAACGACACCGCGTGGAAGAGGAAGAACCACAGCCCCGCCGGTACGTGCGTCAGCCGCGACAACTGGTCCGCGTCCGAGTCGCCCGCCCCGCCCCGCGCCCGCTTCGCCTGGAGTTCGAAGGCCGGGCGGACTCCGCCGATCAGCAGGAACCACACCACCGCGTACGCGAACGCCGCCTGGACCTGAGGCCCGGCCAGCCAGGACACCAGCACGAACAGACCGCCGGTGACGAGCATGGTCAGGGCGCCGTAGGCGTTGCGGATCATCACGAGCATGGCCAGGAGCAGGGCCGTGGCCAGCCACAGCAGGAGGGTGATGCGGCCGCCGCCCAGCAGGGCCGCCCCGCCCAGGCCCAGCAGGGGCGGGGCGGTGTAGCCCGCGGCGGCGGTCAGGATCATGCCGATGCCGTGCGGCTTGCCGCGGCTGACGGTCAGGCCGCTGGTGTCCGAGTGCAGGCGTATGCCGGTGAGGGTGCGGCCGGTCAGCAGGGCCACGAGCCCGTGGCCGCCCTCGTGGGCGATGGTGATGGCGTTGCGGGAGATGCGCCACAGGCCGTGCGGGATCACCACGGCGAGCGCGGCGCCCAGGGTCGCGATCACCACCCACAGGTCGGGGTCGGGCTGCGTGCCGGACACCTCGTCCCAGAGGGAGGCGAGCGAGGCGGTTGCGGTGCTGTCCATGTGCGGCGTTGGCTCCCTGTGGGCGGATGGGATCTGGCAGTGTGGCACGTATGTGCGGACGGTATTCGGCGAGTCGTAGGCCAGAGGATCTCGCAGGAATCTTCGAGATCGAGAAGTGGGAGCCCGAGGAGACCCTCGCGCCGGACTACAACGTGGCGCCCACCAAAGAGGTCTACGCCGTCCTGGACCGCCCCCTGAAAGACGCGGACGACCCGCGCCCGGTTCGGCAGCTGCGCACGCTGAAGTGGGGACTCGTCCCGTCCTGGTCGAAGACCCCCGAGGGCGGCGCCCGCATGATCAACGCCCGCGCGGAGACCGTCCACGAGAAGCCCTCCTACCGCCGCGCCTTCACCTCCCGGCGCTGCATCCTTCCCGCCGACGGCTACTACGAGTGGGTCACCGGCTCCCAGGAGCGCGAGCTGGAGGTCGAGGGCAAGAAGAAGCGGCCCCGCAAGCAGCCCTACTTCGTGACACCGGCCGACGGGTCGGTCTTCGCCATGGCCGGGCTGTACGAGTTCTGGCGGGACAAGACGCTGCCGGACGACCACCCGCAGGCCTGGTGGGTGACGTGCTCGGTCATCACCACGGAGGCCGAGCAGAGCCCGCTCGCGGTGTCCCCGGCCGACGGGCCGCGGGCGCTCGCCGAGATCCACCCCCGGATGCCGCTGATGCTGACGCCCGACCGCTGGGACGCCTGGCTGGACCCGTCCCGCACGGACGCCGACGACCTGCGCGAGCTGCTCGCCCCGCCGCCCGCCGGGCTGATGCGCGCCTACCCGGTCGCCACGGCCGTCAGCAACGTCCGCAACAACGGGCCGGAGCTGCTGAAGGAGCTGGAGGGGCCCGAAGAGGGCACACTCTTCTGATGTGACGCATGTGACGAAGGCGACCAGCACGACCACCGAGACCGTCGAGACCGACGCCGGAACCGCCCGTATCACCTGGCACGAGGCGAAGCAGGCCCGGCTGGTCCTCGCCGTCAGCCACGGCGCGGGCGGCGGCATCGAGGCCCGCGACCTGACGGCCCTGGCCGAGGTCCTGCCCGCCCACGGTGTGACCGTCGCCCGGGTGGAGCAGCCCTGGCGGGTGGCCGGGAAGAAGCTGGCGCCCGCGCCGAGGACCCTGGACGCCGGCTGGCGCGGCATCTGGCCCGCGCTGGCGAAGTCCGGGCTGCCGGTGGTCTCCGGCGGACGCAGCGCCGGGGCCCGGGTGGCCTGCCGCACCGCGACCGAGCTGGGCGCCCACGCCGTGCTCGCGCTCAGCTTCCCGCTCCACCCCCCGGGCAAGCCGGAGAAGTCCCGCGCCGACGAGCTGCTGGGTTCCGGGGTGCCCACCCTGGTCGTGCAGGGCGGCAACGACCCGTTCGGCAAGCCGGCGGAGTTCCCCGAGGGGACGTACGCGCTCGTGGAGATCCCGTACGGGGATCATGGCTTCGCCGTGCCGAAACGTGCCGACATCTCGCAGGACGAGGCCGTGGCGGTCATCACGGACGCGGTCGTGGAGTGGACCGGGTCACTCGGGTAAAGCCTCGGGAATGCCGGGGCGGCGGTCACTGTTGTGCGGGACGTACGTGCTGGAGACCAGCGCCGACGTCGTAGGAGAGGGAGTCCGCCGCATGGGTTCGACCATCTGCCCGCCCCGCAGCAGCCGCGCCGACCTGGACTGGACGGTGCTGCACGCGGCCAGGACCGCCCCTGTTCGGGCGGCGGGCGGACCGGATCGTCGTCTATCCTCCGATTCGGGTGAGACCGGTCTCGGTCTCACGAGAACACGCGAGGAGGTGGGTCCGGTCACAGGGACCGACGCAGGGACCGAAAACGGCCAGGCGGAGCAGCCCGAGGGCCAGGGCGGCACGGGCGCGGAGACGGCCGCGGAGCGCAATGCGCGCTTCGAGCGGGACGCGCTCGAGTTCCTCGACCAGATGTACTCGGCCGCGCTGCGCATGACGCGCAACCCGGCCGACGCCGAGGACCTGGTGCAGGAGACGTATGCCAAGGCGTACGCGTCCTTCCACCAGTTCCGCGAGGGCACCAACCTCAAGGCGTGGCTGTACCGGATCCTCACCAACACCTTCATCAACTCGTACCGCAAGAAGCAGCGCGAACCTCAGCGCTCCGCGGCCGAGGAGATCGAGGACTGGCAGCTCGCCCGCGCCGAGTCGCACATGTCGACGGGCTTGCGCTCCGCGGAGTCGCAGGCGCTCGACCACCTGCCCGACTCGGACGTGAAGCAGGCGCTCCAGGCGATCCCCGAGGAGTTCCGCATCGCCGTGTATCTCGCGGACGTCGAGGGCTTTGCCTACAAGGAGATCGCCGACATCATGGGGACACCCATCGGTACGGTGATGTCCCGGCTGCACCGGGGCCGCCGTCAGCTGCGCGGCATGCTGGAGGACTACGCCCGTGACCGCGGGATGGTCCCGGCCGGTGCCGGAGAGTCGAACGAAGCGAAAGGCTCGGGGTCATGAGCTGCGGAGAGCCGCACGAGACGGATTGCAGCGAAATCCTCGATCATCTCTACGAGTTCCTCGACCGTGAGATGCCGGACTCGGACTGCGTGAAGTTCGAGCACCACTTCGAGGAGTGCTCGCCCTGCCTCGAGAAGTACGGGCTCGAGCAAGCCGTGAAGAAGCTCGTCAAGCGCTGCTGCGGGCATGACGACGTGCCGGGCGACCTGCGGGACAAGGTCATGGGGCGGATCGAGCTGATCCGCTCCGGCCAGGCCGTCCCCGACCAGGACGTCACGGCCTCGCCCGCCACGCCCCAGGAGTCCTGACACTCCTGCGCGTTTCAACTACCCCGCGTCTGCCGCGGGTAGTCACCCTCGAACACGTCACTCGAACGTGCTAATCCGAGGGTTATCGCCCCACGAACCCCCCTGCCGCCGCCCTAGGCTCCGATGCCTGACGGACATGGCCGGGGGAGGGGCTCATGGAAGCGGTACCGGCACGGGCACGTGTCTACATCGCCTGTGCCGCCATGGCCGCACTGCTCTGCCTGCTGCCACTGCCGGGCGTCCGCACGCCCTGGTGGGCGGCCGCGCTGCTCGCGGCGCTGTACGCGGGGTGCGAGCGCGTGGCCCGGTCCCGGTTCGTGGGGATCTCCCACCCGGCCGGGACCTTCTACCCCGTACTGCTCGCCGGCGCCTTCCTGTTGCCGGCGCCCGCCGCGGCGCTGGTGGTCGTGCCCGGCGCACTGCTCTCGCAGGTCGCGCAGCGGCCCGTGGCGCTGCGACGTGTCTGGCGGGCCGCACAGCTCGTCCTCGGGGTGCGGGCCGCGGCCGAGGTGCACCGGCTGCTCGGCGGGCAGGACGCGGTCGCCGCGGGCGACGTCCCGTACGCCCTCGGTCCGGCCGGAGCGGCCGTGCTGGCGTTCTGCCTGGTGCTCGCGCTGCTGGACGGCGGCATCCTGGCCGTGGCGGAGCGGGTGCCGCTGCGGCGGGCCTGGCGCGGCCTGGTGGCCCGCTCGCTCGCACCGATCGCCGTGCACGGCCTCGCCGGGGCTGATGATGGCCGTCCTGTGGCGCAGCCCCTACGGGCCCGTCTCCGCGCTGCTCGTCCTGCTGCCCATGTGTGTCTCGTGGTGGGCGTTCGCGCAGTACCACCGGGAACGCGCCGCCCATCAGGCGACCATCCGGGCGCTGGTGCAGGCCGTCGACATCAAGGACGGGTACACCCGCGGGCACAGCGAGCGCGTCGGGCAGGCCTCCATGATGATCGCGCGCGAGCTGGGCATGGCCGACGAACGCGTGGAGGTGCTCCGTTTCGCCGGGATCCTGCACGACGTGGGCAAGCTGGGCGTGCCCACCCGGCTGCTCAGGAAGGACGGGCCGCTGACACCCGAGGAGCGGCGGGTGATCGAGCTGCACCCGGAGTACGGGCACGAGATGGTGCGCGGCATCGGCTTCCTCGGCGAGGCCCGCGCCGCCGTGCTGCACCATCACGAGCGGCTCGACGGCAGCGGCTACCCCTACGGCCTGGTGGGCCGTCAGATCCCCGAGTCGGCGCGGGTCGTGGCCGTCGCGGACGCCTTCGACGCCATGACCTCCACCCGCAGCTACAGCAGGGCCCGGCCCGTCTCCGTGGCCCTGGCGGAGCTGGAGCGGTGCGCGGGCAGCCAGTTCGACCCGGTGATGGTCGCGGCGCTCGTCGAGGCCGTCGGGCGCACGGGATGGCACCCCGCCGTGACCGCCGACGACGAGGAGACCCGCCCGTCCCGCGTGCCCCCGCCCGGCACCCGCCTGGCCGGCCGCCCGGGAGCGCACCGATGAGGGCGTACCGGCCGCCACCGCTCCTCACTCTCGTCCACGCCTGCGCCGCCCTCTTCGCGACCGGCTCCCTCGCCGTCACCTTCGTCCACGGCCTGGACGAACCCCGGGTCGCCCTCGCCTTCGGCGTCCTCGTCACCGTCGGTGAGCTCACCCGCCGCAACGGCGCCCGGGTCCGGGAACCGGCGCCCCTCGGGGCCGCCGCGGCCCTCTCCTACGCCCTGCTCGGGGAAGCCGGCGGACGGGCCACCCACCACGGCCCCGCCCAGGTCGTCGCCGTCGTGCTGGCCGCCTCCCTGCTCGGCAGCGTCCCGCACGTCGCACGCGGGCAGGGGCCCACCCTCGACCACCTGGCGCGCCGCGTGCTCACCGTCGGATTCGTCGCCGTGTGCTTCCAGCCCCCGTACAACCGGGGCATGTTCGACGACTGGGGCGGTCCCGCCTACGCCCTGCTGCTCCTCGCGCTGCTGTCCCTGACCGCGCTGTGCGACGCGGTGTTCGCCGCCGCCCTGGCTCACACTCGCACCGGCTGGCCCTTCGGGCCGGTGCTGCGGGACGAGCTGCGGGCCGTGTACGGCATCGGCTCCGCCGTCATCGCGACCGGGGCGGTGATGGCGCTGGCGGTCGCCGTGGTGGGGCTGTGGGCGCTGCCCGTCTTCTCCGTGCCGCTGCTGCTCGCCCAGATGGCGTTCCGCCGGTACGCCGCCGTCCGGGCGACCTACCGGCAGACCATCGCCTCCCTCGCCCGGGCCACCGAGGTCGCCGGATACACCCCGGCCGGGCATGCCCGGCGCGTCGCCGTGGTCAGCAAGGCGGTGGGGCGTGACCTGGGGCTGACCGAGCCCGAGCTCGGCGTGCTGGAGTACGCCGCGCTCATGCACGACATCGGCCAGCTGAGCCTCGTCGACCCCGTTCCGTCGGGCGCCACCGCCGCGCTGCCCGCGGCGGAGCAGCGGCGGATCGCCCTGCTCGGCGGAGCCGTCGTCCGGCAGACGGGCGTCGACGAGGCGGTGGCCGTCGTCGTGGAACGGCAGGCCGACCCCTACGCCGAGCAGCCGCTCGCCGCGCAAATCGTCCGGGCCGTGAACGCGTACGAGGAGAAGTCCCGGGAAGGAGGGCCCGGCGGGCCGCTGACGGCGCTGGAGGAACTCCGGCTCGCCACCGCCGGGACGTACGCCCCGGAGGTGGTGGAATCACTGGCCCGCGTACTGGCAAGGAGCAGTCTGACCCTGCCCGTGGCTGGGTAACCCATGGGTAATGAGCGCCCTCGAGGCCGTACGTGGTTGGATGCGAAGGAGAAGGTGTCCGGGGGCTCGAAACACAGCTACGGCCAGCCCACCGCACGGAACTGGCAGGCGGGAATCGTGAGGATCTTCGGCAAGGGACGGCACCGGCCCTCCGCCTCCTGGCGGCAGGCCACGGACCGCGCGTTCACCCTCATCGGCGACGGCCGGTACGAGGACGCGGGCGCACTGTTGACACGTGCCGCCGATCTGGAGCCCTGGCTTTCCGAGTCCTGGTTCAACCTCGCGCTGCTGCACAAGTTCCGGCACGACTGGGAGCAGGCGCGGGCGGCCGGACTCAGGGCCGTGGCGCTGCTCGACCGGGACACCGGCGCGCCCGACTGGTGGAACGTCGGCATCGCCGCGACCGCGCTCCAGGACTGGCCGCTGGCCCGGCGTGCCTGGCAGGCCTACGGGCTGCGGGTGCCGGGGGCGGCCAACGACTCCGGTGAACCCCTCGGCATGGATCTCGGCAGCGCGGCCGTACGGCTGTCCCCGGAGGGGGAGGCCGAGGTCGTGTGGGGGCGGCGGCTGGATCCCGCGCGGATCGAGGTGCTGTCCATCCCGCTGCCGTCGTCCGGGCGGCGCTGGGGAGAGGTCGTCCTGCACGACGGGGTGCCGCACGGGGAGCGCACGACCGCCGCCGGGCACACGTACCCGGTGTTCGACGAGATCGAGCTGTGGGCGCCGTCGCCCGTGCCGACGTGGGTGGTGCTGCTGGAGGCGGCGACGGAGGCGGACCGGGACGCACTGGAGCAGCTGGCCGCGGACGCCGGGTTCGCCGCGGAGGACTGGTCCTCGTCGGTGCGGTTGCTGTGCCGGATGTGCTCGGAGTCCCGGATGCCCTCGGACGAGGGCGACGGGGAGCATCTCGATCCGCACGATCACAGTGAGCCGGGGCATCCCGGGCCGCTGGGGCACCGGACGGACGGGCAGCTGTGGGTTCCCGAGCGGGAGTGCGGGTTGGCCGCGCCGGCTGCGCTGGTGAGGGGGTTGCTGGACGGGTGGGTGGCCGACAGCCCTGATTCCCGGGACTGGCGAGATCTGGAAGAGGTCTGTTAGCGGCGTTGCCGGGTGCAGCGCCGTTGTGGTCGTTCGCGCAGTTCCCCGCGCCCCTGACGGGGCTCCTTCCCCGTACCCTGTATCAGCATCCCGGGTTGGATTTGTTCAGGAAGGCGTACGGACGTCATGGCTCAGCAGGACACCGATCAGCAGCGCGCGGGCGTGCTCCCCGTCGATGACGAGGGGTACGTGATCGACACGGAGGACTGCGAGGAGCGCGAGGCTGCCTGGCGGGAGCGGGGGACCTCGCGGCCGATCACGGTCGTCGGGAACCCGGTGCTGCACAAGGAGTGCAAGGACGTCACCGACTTCGGAGACGAGTTCCAGCAGCTCGTCGCGGACATGTTCGCCAGCCAGCGCACCGCCGAGGGCGTGGGCCTCGCCGCCAACCAGATCGGCGTCGACGCGAAGGTCTTCGTCTACGACTGCCCCGACGACGAGGGCGTCCGGCACACCGGCGTCGTCTGCAACCCCAAGCTCGTCGAGCTGCCCGCCGACAAGCGCCGCCTGGACGACAGCAACGAGGGCTGCCTGTCGGTGCCCACGGCGTACGCGCCGCTCGCCCGGCCCGACTACGCCGAGGTGACCGGGCAGGACGAGAAGGGCAACCCGATCAAGGTGCGCGGCACCGGATACTTCGCACGGTGTTTGCAGCACGAGACGGACCACCTGTACGGCTACCTGTACATCGACCGGCTCTCCAAGCGCGAACGCAAGGACGCCCTGCGGCAGATGGCCGAGAACGAGCCCCGCTACCCGGTCGTGGCCAACGACTGAGACCCCAGCCTCACCAGGCACACGGCGTCTGTTCGGGTTTCCCACCCTGAACAGGCGCCGTTCGGCTGTGCCGTTCGCCTGTCCGTCGCACGTTCGATCGCTTCTGCTCGCCAGATGATCCGCCGCTAGCCACACAACGGGAGGTTCCCGGCACTGTGGGGGAGTGAATGAAGCAAATGCGTTCCCAGAACGGTCAGTTGTAGTGCTGAATGGGATGAGCGGGGTATGCAACGGCGCACGCCCGGCATGAAGGGAGGGGCGCCCGCGCCAACTGGCGGCTGAGAGGGGTTAGTTCGTGCACGCTTTGTCACACGGCACCACATCGACACCGGGGGCGATCGCAGTTCCACCATCGCTCTCCCTCCCGGTGATCGAGGAGGAGTTTCCCCGGCAACTCCACCCGTATTGGCCGAAGTGCCAGGAGAAGACCCGGGCCTGGCTGCTCGAAAAGCGGCTCATGCCGGCGGACAAGGTGGAGGAATATGCCGACGGCCTTTGCTACACCGACCTCATGGCCGGGTACTACATCGGCGCCTCCGACGAGGTCATGCAGGCGATCGCCGACTACAGCGCGTGGTTCTTCGTCTGGGACGACCGTCACGACCGCGACATCGTGCACGGCCGTCCTGTCGCCTGGCGGCGGCTGAAGGACCGGCTGCACGCGGCCCTCGACTCCCCCGGGGAGCACCTGCACCACGAGGACCCACTGGTCGCCGGGTTCGCGGACAGCGTGCTGCGGCTGTACAGGTTCCTGCCCCAGACGTGGAACCTCCGGTTCGCCCGGCACTTCCACGCGGTGATCGACGCGTACGACCGGGAGTTCCACAACCGCACCCGGGGAATCGTCCCGACGGTCGAGGAATACCTGCAACTGCGTCGGCTCACCTTCGCGCACTGGATATGGACGGACCTGCTGGAGCCGACCGCCGGCTGTGAACTCCCCGAGGCCGTCCGGAAACACCCGGCGTATCTGCGGGCGGCGCTGCTGAGCCAGGAATTCGCCGCCTGGTACAACGACCTGTGCTCACTCCCGAAGGAAATCGCGGGCGATGAGGTGCACAATCTCGGAATCAGTCTCATCACCCATGAGGGGCTGACCCTGGAACAGGCCGTCGTGGAAGTCAGGTGCCGAGTCGAGAAAAGCATCACCGATTTCCTCGACGTCGAGCAGGAAGCCCTGAAGTTCGCCGACGACCTCGCCGACGGATCCGTGCGGGGAAAGGAACTGAGCGCCGCCGTGCGGGCCTGCCTGAGCAACATGCGGAACTGGTTCAGCTCCGTCTACTGGTTCCACCACGAGTCCGGCCGGTACATGGTCGACAGCTGGGACGACCGGTCCACGCCCCCGTACGTCAACAACGAAGCGGCAGGTGAGAAATGACCGTCGAGTCTGCGCAGCCCGAAACCCCGCCGGCCATCGAGCCGCGGGAACCGCCCCGGGCGGGCGGAGGTGTCCCCGTGCTCGGGCACGGCTGGAAGCTGGCCCGCGACCCGCTGGCCTTCATGTCCCGGCTGCGCGAGCACGGCGACGTCGTGCGGCTGAAGCTCGGGCCGAAGACGGTGTACGCGGTCACCGCCCCGTCCCTGACCGGCGCCCTGGCGCTGAGCAACGACTTCATCATCGCCGGACCGCTGTGGGAGTCCCTGGAGGGCCTGCTCGGCAAGGAGGGCGTGGCCACGGCCAACGGCCCGCGCCACCGGCGCCAGCGGCGCACCATCCAGCCCGCCTTCCGGCTCGACGCGATCCCCGGCTACGGCCCGATCATGGAGGAGGAGGCACACGCGCTCACCGAGCGCTGGAAGCCCGGCGAGACGATCGACTGCACGTCCGAGTCCTTCCGGGTGGCCGTGCGCATCGCGGCCCGCTGTCTGCTGCGCGGCGAGTACATGGACGAGCGGGCGGAGCGGCTGTGCGTCGCCCTCGCCACCGTCTTCCGTGGCATGTACCGGCGGATGGTGGTCCCGCTCGGACCGCTCTACAACCTGCCGCTCCCGGCCAATCGCGAATTCAACCGGGCATTGGCCGATTTGCATCTCCTCGTCGACGAGATCGTCGCCGAGCGCCGGGCATCCGGTCAAAAGCCGGACGATTTGCTGACGGCATTGCTGGAGGCGAAGGACGAGAATGGCGACCCGATCGGGGAACAGGAGATCCACGATCAGGTCGTCGCGATCCTCACCCCCGGGAGCGAAACCATCGCCTCCACGATCATGTGGCTGTTGCATATGCTCGCGGAGCATCCCGAACACGCCGACCGGGTGCATGACGAAGTGCAAGCCGTCACCGGTGGGAGGCCGGTGGCATTCGCAGACGTCCGAGGACTCAGGCACACCAACAATGTCGTCGTCGAGTCCATGCGTTTGAGCCCGGCCGTCTGGATTCTGACCCGTCGGGCGGTGCGGGACACGGAACTCGGTGGCTACAGTATTCCGTCCGGGGCGGACATCATCTACAGCCCGTACGCGATCCAGCGCGACCCGAAGTCGTACGAGCGGCACCTGGAGTTCGACCCCGACCGCTGGCTTCCGGACCGGGTCCAGGACATCCCGAAGCACGCCATGAGCCCCTTCAGCGTCGGCAACCGCAAGTGCCCGAGCGACCACTTCTCGATGGCCCAGCTGACGCTGGTCACGGCGGCGCTGGCCACCCGGTACCGCTTCGAGCAGGTGGCGGGGTCGAAGGACGCCACCCGCGTCGGTATCACGCTGCGGCCGCACGACCTGCGGGTACGGCCGGTGGCGAGGTGAGGGCCCCCGGGCTCAGGCCGCCTCGGGACCCCTGAACGTCCGCCGGTAGGCGTTCGGGGTCGTCCCCACGGCGCGGACGAAGTGGTGGCGCAGTGTGGCCGCGTTGCCGAACCCCGTGCGGCCGGCGATCGCGTCCATGGTCTCGTCCGTCGCCTCCAGCAGCCGCTGGGCCAGCAGCACGCGCTGGCGCAGGATCCAGCGGTAGGGAGTGGTCCCGGTCTCCTGCTGGAAACGGCGGGCGAAGGTGCGCGGGGACATGTGGGCGTGGACGGCGAGCTGCTCGACGGTGACCTCCTCGTCGAGATGGCGCTCCATCCACGCCAGCACGTCGCCGATCGTGTCGCCCTCGGCGTCGGGGAGCGGGCGCTCGATGTACTGGGCCTGGCCGCCGTCGCGGTGCGGCGGCACCACCATCCGCCGGGCGATCTTGTTGGCGACCTCGGTGCCCTGCTCCTTGCGCACCAGGTGGAGGCAGGCATCGATGCCGGCGGCCGTGCCCGCTGAGGTGATCACCGGATCCTCGTCGACGTAGAGCACGTCCGGCTCGACGGCCACGTGCGGGTACTGCCGGGCGAGGTCCTTCGCGTGCTTCCAGTGCGTGGCGCACCGGCGGCCGTCCAGCAGCCCGGCCGCGGCCAGCACGAAGACACCGGAGCACACGCTCAGCACGCGCGCCCCGCGGTCGACCGCGCGGCGCAGCGCGTCCAGCAGCTCCGGCGGGAAGTCCCGGGACGCATAGCTGTGCCCCGCCGGCACGGCGATCAGATCGGCCGTCTCCAGCCGCTCCAGGCCGTGCTCCACCTGGAGTGAGAAGCCCGAGTTCATCCGCAGCACCGGGCCCTCGGCCGAGGCGACCGCGAAGTCGTAGACCGGCAGGCCTTCGTCGCTCCGGTCCGTGCCGAAGACTTCGCACACCACACCGAGTTCGAAGGGGTTCACGCCGTCGAGGAGGGCGACGGCCACGTTCTGCAGCATGGATCCAGTGTGCCTCGCCGTTGGCAGTAATTCGAGGGTCTACGGCAGTACTGCCACTGACGGTAAGGAGCAACCGGCGCGACAGTGGTGTCCATGAACACGAACCAGATCGAAGCACTGATCGGACTGACCGCCACACTCGGGATCCTGGTCCTCCTGATCCTCCCGTCCGTGATCGGCCTGGTGCGCGAGAGGCGCATCGACCGGCAGATCCGGGAGGCTCAGGAGGCCCGCGGAGAGCTTCCGGCTCAGAAGTCCTCGTCCAGGTCGACGGTGCCCTCCACCGCCACCTGGTACGCGGAGGGCCGTCGCTCGAAGAAGTTGGTCAACTCCTGAACCCCCTGGAGCTCCATGAAGGAGAAGGGGTTCTCCGAGCCGTAGACCGGAGCGAAGCCGAGGCGGGTGAGCCGCTGGTCGGCGACGCACTCCAGGTACTGCCGCATCGACTCGGTGTTCATGCCCGGCAGGCCGTCACCGCACAGGTCGCGCGCGAACTGCAGCTCGGCCTCGACGGCCTCCCGGAGCATGTCCGTCACCTCCTGCTGGAGCCGGTCGTCGAACAGCTCCGGCTCCTCCTTGCGGACGGTGTCGACCACGTCGAAGGCGAAGGACATGTGCATCGTCTCGTCGCGGAACACCCAGTTGGTGCCGGTGGCCAGGCCGTGCAGCAGGCCCCGGCTGCGGAACCAGTAGACGTACGCGAAGGCGCCGTAGAAGAACAGGCCCTCGATGCACGCCGCGAAGCAGATCAGGTTGAGCAGGAACCGGCGGCGGTCGGCCCGGGTCTCCAGCCGGTCCAGCTTGTCCACCGAGTCCATCCACTTGAAGCAGAACGACGCCTTCTCGCGGATGGACGGGATGTTCTCCACGGCCGAGAAGGCCGCCGCGCGGTCCTCCGGGTCGGGCAGATAGGTGTCGAGCAGCGTCAGATAGAACTGGACGTGCACAGCCTCCTCGAAGAGCTGACGGCTCAGATACAGCCGCGCCTCGGGGGAGTTGATGTGCTTGTACAGCGTCAGCACCAGGTTGTTCGCGACGATCGAGTCGCCCGTGGCGAAGAAGGCGACCAGCCGGCCGATCAGGTGCTGCTCCGCCGGTGACAGCTTGGCGAGGTCGGTGACGTCCGAGTGGAGGTCGACCTCCTCCACGGTCCAGGTGTTCTTGATGGCGTCCCGGTAGCGCTCGTAGAAGTCCGGGTAGCGCATGGGGCGCAGGGTGAGCTCGAAGCCGGGGTCGAGAAGGTTCTGGGTGCTCATTACTGGCAGGCCTCGCAGGACTCGGGGTTTTCCAGGGAGCAGGCGACCGCTTCGGGGTCCGGGGTGGCCTGCGCGGGGACGGTGGCCTGGGCGGCGCGGGCGATGCGGGTCGCCGGGCGCGAGCGCAGGTAGTACGTCGTCTTCAGCCCGGACTTCCAGGCGTAGGCGTACATCGAGGAGAGCTTGCCGATGGTCGGCGTCTCCAGGAACAGGTTCAGGGACTGGGACTGGTCCAGGAACGGGGTCCTGGCCGCCGCCATGTCGATCAGACCGCGCTGCGGGATCTCCCACGCCGTGCGGTAGAGGGCGCGCACGTCCTCGGGGATCCAGGCGAAGTCCTGCACCGAGCCGCTGGCCTCGCGCAGGGCCTCCCGGCTGCGGGCGTCCCACACGCCGAGCCGCTTCAGCTCGTCCACCAGGTAGGAGTTGACCTGGAGGAACTCGCCCGAGAGCGTCTCGCGCTTGAACAGGTTGGACACCTGCGGCTCGATGCACTCGTACACGCCCGCGATCGATGCGATGGTGGCCGTGGGGGCGATCGCGAGGAGCAGGGAGTTGCGCATGCCGGTCGTGGCGATGCGCTCCCGCAGAGCCGCCCAGCGTTCGGGCCAGGTCACCTCCACGTCGTAGTGGTCGGGGTGCAGCACGCCCCGGGCCGTACGGGTCTTCTCCCAGGCCGGCAGCGGGCCGATGGGGGTCCCCCCTGCACCGGAGCTTGTCGCAGGTGCTTGGGGGCGCTCGGCCAGGTCGGCGGAGGCCTCGTACGCGGCCAGCATGATCCGCTCGGCGATGCGGGTGGACAGCGCCTTGGCCTCGGGCGAGTCGAAGGGCAGGCGCAGCTTGAAGAAGACGTCCTGGAGGCCCATCGCGCCGAGGCCGACCGGGCGCCAGCGGGCGTTGGAGCGGCCCGCCTGCTCGGTCGGGTAGAAGTTGATGTCGACGACCCGGTCGAGGAAGGTCACGGCCGTGCGGACGGTCTCGTCCAGCCGCTCCCAGTCCAGGTCGCCGGTCGAGGTGTCGACAAAGGAACTCAGGTTGACCGAGCCCAGGTTGCAGACCGCCGTCTCCCCGTCGCTGGTGACCTCCAGGATCTCCGTGCAGAGGTTGGAGGAGTGGACGACGTGGCCCGGCTCGGCCGTCTGGTTGGCGGTGCGGTTGGCGGCGTCCTTGAAGGTCATCCAGCCGTTGCCGGTCTGCGCGAGGGTGCGCATCATGCGGCCGTACAGCTCACGGGCGGGCAGGGTCTTCCTCGCCAGGCCCTTCGCCTCGGCCGCCCGGTACGCGGCGTCGAACTCCTCGCCCCACAGGTCGACCAGCTCGGGCACGTCCGAAGGGGAGAACAGCGACCACTGCGCGTCGGCGTTCACGCGCCGCATGAACTCGTCCGGCACCCAGTGCGCCAGGTTCAGGTTGTGCGTGCGGCGGGCGTCCTCGCCGGTGTTGTCGCGCAGCTCCAGGAACTCCTCGATGTCGGAGTGCCAGGTCTCCAGATAGACCGCGGCGGCGCCCTTGCGGCGGCCGCCCTGGTTCACCGCGGCGACCGAGGCGTCGAGGGTCTTCAGGAACGGGACGATGCCGTTGGAGTGCCCGTTGGTGCCGCGGATCAGCGAACCGCGGGCGCGGATGCGGGAGTAGGCGACTCCGATGCCCCCGGCGTGCTTCGACAGCCGGGCCACCTGGTGGTACCGGTCGTAGATGGAGTCCAGCTCGTCCTTGGGGGAGTCGAGGAGGTAGCAGGACGACATCTGCGGGTGCCGGGTGCCCGAGTTGAAGAGGGTGGGGGAGGAGGGGAGGTAGTCCAGGCGGCTCATGAGGCTGTAGAGAGCCGCGACCTCGTCCAGCGCGCGTGTGGTGTCGTCCTCGGCGAGGCCGCTCGCCACCCGCAGCATGAAGTGCTGGGGCGTCTCGACGACCTTGCGGGTGATCGGGTGCCGGAGCAGGTAGCGGCTGTGCAGCGTGCGCAGGCCGAAGTAGCCGAAGCGGTCGTCGGCGCCGGTGTCGATCAGGGCGTCGAGCCGGGCCGCGTGCAGCCGGACGAACTCGGCGGTGCGGTCGGCGATGAGGCCCTCGCCGTGGCCCACCGCCACGGACTCGGTGAAGGACGTGACGCCCTGCGAGGCGGCCTCCTCGCGGATGCCGATGGTCAGCAGCCGGGCGGCCAGCCGGGAGTAGGCGGGGTCCTCGGAGATCAGACCGGCCGCGGCCTCCGTCGCCAGCTCCCGCAACTCCGCTTCGTCCGCGGCGGCGGACCGGCCGCGCAGCGCGGCGGCGGCGACCCGGCCGGGGTCGGCGTCGGGGAGGTCGGCGGTCAGCTCGGTCAGGATCCGCAGCAGCGCGGTACCGGGAGCGTCGTGCTCCTCCTCGGCGGCTGAGACCGGTTCGGCTGGCGCGATGGTCACGTGGGGCTCTCCCTCGCTCGGCACGGGGGCCTCGTCGAGGGCAGGCGGCAGCACACGAGCGCACGCGGCGTCGCGTCCACCGGCCCATTCCACGAGGCCCGGACGTCAGGGCACACCGGCCGGGTGGCCGGGTGCGCTGTCGACAGGTCCTCGGACTGAATCCCATGCGCCTATATGGGCATGGGTACACCGTTGCGGGACAGTTCCGGATTCACACCGGATTCCCCTGCGGCGACAGCGAGCATGAGCATACATCTTGTGCCGGGCTCGGTCGGCACCCCCAGATGTTGTGTCGCGGTGGTGTCGGAGCGTCAGCTCTACGTGACAGCGGGCCGCCGTGACGCTTGGTCACGACGGCCCGCTGCGGGGTGTTCGCTGTGGGTCGAAACCCTGGAATCAGTGCGCGGATCCGGCGGTCGCAGGCGGAAGCTCCACCTGGACCCCGGGGTCGCCCGCGTCCGCCGTGTAGTCCTCCGGCTTGGTCTCGTCGATGCCGTCGGGGGCCTTCAGGGCCTTCAGGACGAAGGTCAGGACCACCGTCACCACCACGTTCAGCACGAACGCAGTGAGGCCGATGTAGCCGATCTCGCCGATGCCCGGGATCTCCTTCGCGGAGCCGCCGAAGTGCTTCTGCGTCGGGGAGGCGACGCCGTACGCGGCGACGGTGCCGTAGATCATGCCGACCGCCCAGCCCGCGAGCAGCGCCCAGCGGTGGAACCAGCGGGTGAACAGGCCGCCGACCAGGGCCGGGAAGGTCTGCAGGATCCAGATACCGCCCAGGAGCTGGAAGTTGATGGCGACCGTCTTGTCCATGGTGAGGACGAAGGCCAGCGCGCCGACCTTCACCAGCAGGGAGACCAGCTTGGAGACCTTGGTCTCCTGCGCCGGAGTGGCGTCCGGCTTGATGAAGTCCTTGTAGATGTTGCGGGTGAAGAGATTCGCGGCCGCGATGGACATGATGGCCGCGGGCACCAGCGCGCCGATGCCGATCGCCGCGAACGCCACGCCCGCGAACCAGTCCGGGAACATCGTCTCGAACAGCTGCGGAATCGCAAGCTGCCCGTTCTGCACCTTGATGCCGGCCGCGATCGCCATGAACCCGAGCAGCGCCAGCAGCCCCAGCATCAGCGAGTACAGCGGCAGGATCGTGGTGTTGCGGCGGATCACCTCACGGCTCTTCGAGGACAGCGTCGCCGTGATCGAGTGCGGGTACATGAACAGCGCCAGGGCGGAGCCCAACGCCAGCGTGGCGTACGTCCACTGGCCCGGCTCGGCCGGTGTCAGCGCACCGCGCGGCGCGCCCGTCGCCGGGTTGGTCTGGCTGTACGCCTCAGTGGCCTTGGCGAAGATGTCGTCGAAGCCGCCCAGCTTGATCGGGATGTAGATGATCGCCACCGCGATGACGATGTAGATCAGCGTGTCCTTCACGAACGCGATGAGCGCGGGGGCCCGCAGACCCGAGGAGTACGTGTACGCCGCCAGCACGCCGAACGCGATCAGCAGCGGCAGGTCCTTGATGAACCAGTTGGTGTTCTCACCGCCGCCGACGCCCATCACGTCCAGCACGGCCTGGATGCCGACCAGCTGGAGCGCGATGTACGGCATCGTCGCCAGGATGCCGGTCACGGCCACCGCCAGCGACAGGCCCTTCGAGCCGAAGCGGCCGCGCACGAAGTCGGACGTCGTGACATAGCCGTGCTTGTGGGACACCGACCACAGGCGGGGCAGGAAGGTGAAGATCAGCGGGTAGACCAGGATCGTGTACGGCACGGCGAAGAAGCCGGCCGCGCCCGCCGCGTAGATCGCCGCCGGGACGGCGACGAAGGTGTACGCCGTGTACAGGTCGCCGCCGAGCAGGAACCAGGTGATCCAGGTGCCGAACGAGCGGCCGCCCAGGCCCCATTCGTCCAGGCTCTGCTCGTTCTCGGCCTTGCGCCAGCGCGCGGCCAGGAAGCCCATGACCGTCACGGCCAGGAAGAAGAAGATGAAGACGCCGAGCGCGACGCCGTTCACGCCGTCCTTCACCGCGACGCACCGCCCTTCGCGGCCGAGCGGGCGCGCTGGTCGCGCTGCCACAGCTTGTAGGCGGTCATCGTCAGGGCGGTGGAGATGAGCACCCACGCCATCTGGTACCAGTAGAAGAACGGGATCCCGATGAAGGCCGGGTCGGTCTTGGCGTACGAGCCGACCCACAGCATGGCCACGAACGGCGCTATGAGGCAGACGGCGATGACGACGCGCATGGGCGTCACCACCGGCCCTCCACTGGCTTCTGGGGCTTGCGACATCAGGCGGCTCCGTCCCCTTGGTGATCACCTGTGTAATGCGCAGGCAATCTAGGTCAGGGCGTGCCCATAGCGGAACCCCTCGTCCGCAATGCGGTACCCAACCGAAATCAGGCCTCAGCAGTGACGGAAGCGGGCGCGGGTGCCCCTGGGGGCTGTCGTGTGGATCATGCCGACGTCGCGGGGCGGCAGCCCCTAGTCGGCGGGCCGCTTCAGCCGCGCCACGAACTTGTACCGGTCGCCCCGGTAGACCGACCGCACCCACTCCACAGGCTGGCCGCCCCGGTCCAGCGAGTGCCGGGAGAGCATCAGCATCGGCAGCCCCACGTCCGTGCCGAGCAGACCGGCCTCGCGCGGGGTGGCCAGGGACGTCTCGATGGTCTCCTCGGCCTCCGCGAGATGGACGTCGTAGACCTCCGCCAGCGCCGTGTAGAGGGACGTGTACTTCACCAGCGAGCGCCGCAGCGCCGGGAAGCGCTTCGCGCTGAGGTGCGTGGTCTCGATGGCCATCGGCTCGCCGTTGGCCATGCGCAGCCGCTCGATGCGCAGTACGCGTCCGCCGGGCGTGATGTCGAGCAGGCCGGCCAAGCGGTCGTCGGCGGTGATGTAGCCGATGTCCAGCAGTTGTGAGGTGGGCTCGAGGCCCTGGGCCCGCATGTCCTCGGTGTACGAGGTCAGTTGCAGCGCCTGCGAGACCTTGGGCTTGGCGACGAACGTGCCCTTGCCCTGGATGCGCTCCAGCCGGCCCTCGACGACCAGTTCCTGGAGCGCCTGGCGCACGGTGGTGCGCGAGGTGTCGAACTCCGCCGCCAGGGTGCGCTCGGGCGGGACCGGCGTGCCGGGCGCCTGGGTCTCCGTCATGTCGAGCAGGTGCTTCTTCAGGCGGTAGTACTTGGGCACGCGCGCGGTCCGGACGGGCACCCCGTTCTCGTTCTCCGCACTGCTGACGTCGGTGCTCATGCTCCGCCTTCCCGGCTGGGTCTGCCGACACGATCCCACTTGTATACCGTCGGCGCCTCTTTTGGTCTAGTCCACCAATCACTGTGGTCTACCCGCAGTATGCCGGGTCCGTCGGGGTTTTCGCTGGCTTCTTACTTAAAGGTTCCTGCATATGTAGGTCGCATAACAGCTGGTCAGGGCTGTAGTACGACCCTTGACAGGCCTTCTGGTCTGGTCCAAGCTCCCCGTACTGGTCTACACCATTGGTCCAGGCCCGGCCCCACGTTCACTGCGGGGAGCCAGGGGGGTTGTGGGATCCCTGAGGAGGGTGGCGTGAAGCGCAAGCTGACAGCCGCGATCGGTATCGCGGGCATGATGGTCTCCATCGCGGCGTGCGGCGGCGAGGGCGGCGGGGGTTCCGACAAGGGCGCGGACGCCAAGGAGCTGACCGTCTGGCTCACCGTCGACGCGCAGAACAACTGGCCGGAGCTGGTGAAGGCCGCCGACGCCGCGGTGAAGAAGAAGCACCCCGGCGTCAAGATCAACCACGAGTACTACGGCTGGCCCGACAAGAACGCCAAGCTCGACGCCGTCCTCGCCACGGACAAGGCCCCCGACGTGGTCGAGATGGGCAACACCGAGATGCTCGGCTACATGGTCAAGGGCGCCTTCGCCCCTCTCGACCAGGCCGAGTTCGACCACTCCGACGCCTGGCTGGACGGCCTCAAGGCCTCCGTCACCTACGAGGGCAAGGCCTACGGCGTCCCGTACTACGCCGGTGGCCGCGTCGCCAACTGGCGCAAGGACGTGGCGGCTTCCGTCGGGGTGAAGTCGACGCCCAAGACGTACAAGGAGCTCACCGCCGCCCTGGACAAGATCCAGAAGAAGCAGGGCGACAAGTACAACGCCTGGTACCAGCCCACCCGCGACTGGTACGCGGCCATGTCCTTCGTCTACGACGCCGGCGGCGCCATCGCCACCGAGTCCGGCGGCCAGTGGAAGGCCTCCCTCTCCTCGCCCGAGTCCCTCAAGGGCCTCACCGAGTTCAAGAACGTCGTCGACTCGTACATGCACGGCGACAAGACCAAGGACGAGTCCGACCGTTACATCGTCTACGGCCAGGGCAAGACCGCCATGATCTTCGCCGCCGCCTGGGAGGGCGCCACCGCCGAGGACCCCAAGAACGACAAGACCGGCAAGCTCAAGGGCAACCTCGAGAACTTCGTGATGCCCGGCCCCTCCGGCAAGAACATGCCCGTCTTCCTGGGCGGCTCCGACCTCGCCGTGCCGGTGAAGTCCGACGCGCAGGCCCTGGCCGCCGAGTGGATCAACGCGCTCACCGGCTCCTCCGGGCAGAAGGGCCTGATGGCCAAGGGCAACCTGCCCAACAACAAGACCGACCTCGCGACGCTCAAGAACGACCCGAAGACGGCGGTCCCCGCCACCGCGGCCGAGTCCAACTGGTTCGTCCCGATGGCCCCCGGCTGGGGCCAGGTCGAGAAGGCGCAGATCCTTCAGACCATGCTGCAGAGCATCGGCACCGGCAAGAAGTCCGTCGAGGCCGCCGCCAAGGACGCGGACGCCGCGATCGACAAGGTCATCAACACCAAGTGACCTGCGCGCGGGGCTCCCTGGCCTGCGGAGCCCCGCCGCCGTCAAGACCTGAGGGACCGCCGAGGAGCGCGCGATGAGTGCCGCAGACACCACCACCCCCGCCAAGGTGCCGCCACCGCGGCAGGCACCACCGCCGCCCCCGAAGGACCGGCGGCCCCGCGGGCAGCGCACGTCGGGCGGGGCCTTGGCCCCCTGGCTGCTGCTCGCGCCCTGCCTGCTGATCCTCGCCCTGGTCATGGGCTATCCGCTGGCCCGCCTGGTCACCCTGTCCTTCCAGAAGTTCGGCCAGTCCCAGCTGTGGGGCTTCCAGCCGGCCGAGACGGTCGGGTTCGACAACTTCGCCAAGGTGCTGGGCGACGGCGAGTTCTGGGCCGTCGTCCTGCGCACGGTCGTCTTCGCCGCCGGCGCCGTCGTCTTCACGATGGTGATCGGCATGGCCCTCGCCCTGCTGCTCCAGCGGGTGTCCGGCTGGCTGAAGATGCTCATCAACATCGTGCTGGTGGCCAGCTGGGGCATGCCGGTGATCGTCGCCACCACGGTCTTCAAGTGGCTCTTCGACTCCGACTACGGCGTCTTCAACGCGCTGCTCAGCAAGCTGCCCGGCGTCGAGATGATCGGCCACAACTGGTTCGCGAGCGGCCCCGAGGGACTGGCCGTGATCATGCTGCTGGTGATCTGGGGAGCCGTGCCGTTCGTGGTGATCACCCTCAGCGCCGGTCTCACCCAGGTCCCCAAGGAGCTGGAGGAGGCCGCCCGCCTGGACGGCGCCGGCTCCTGGGGCGTCTTCCGCTACGTCACCCTGCCCGTCCTCAAGCCGATCATCGTGATGCTCACGACCCTGTCGGTCATCTGGGACATGGGCGTCTTTCCCCAGGTGTTCGTCATGCGGGGCGGCCACCCCGAGCCGGAGTTCCAGGTCCTCAACACCTACTCCTACGACCGGGCGTTCGTGGTCAACGACTACGCCCAGGGCTCGGCCATCGCACTGATCACCGTCCTGCTGCTGCTCGGCGTGGTCACCGTCTACATGCGGCAGATGCTGAAGATCGGAGAGGTCGAATGAGCACACTCGCCGGAGCCGGCCGCCGCAAGTCGCGGCTGGGCTGGAACCTCGTCGGCCTCCTCGTCTTCGTCGTCGCAGGATTTCCGCTCTACTGGATGCTCAACACGGCGTTCAAGCCCGCCAAGGACGCCATCGACGCGGACCCGAGCCTGCTGCCGACCGGCCTCACCTTCGACAACTTCGGCCGGGCGCTGGACATCGCCGGCTTCTGGGGTCCGGTGGGCCGCAGCCTGGTGGTGTCGCTGGCCGTGGTCGTCATCGGCATGGTCGTCGGGCTGCTGGCCGCGCTCGCCATCTCCCGGTTCGCCTTCCGGGGCCGCAAAATCGTGATCGTGGGCATCCTCGCGGTCCAGATGGTGCCGCTGGTCGCCATGATCATCCCGGTGTTCCTGCTGCTCAACGACCTGGGCCAGTACGACCGGCTGACCGGCCTCATCATCACGTACCTGACGTTCATCCTCCCGTTCACCGTGTGGACGCTGAGGGGCTTCATCGTCAACATCCCGAAGGAACTGGAGGAGGCGGCCATGGTCGACGGCTGCTCCCGCACGGGCGCCTTCCTCCGGGTCGTCTTCCCCCTCCTGGCCCCCGGCATGGTCGCCACCTCGGTCTACGGCTTCATCCAGGCCTGGAACGAGTACCTCTACGCCCTGATGCTGCTCAGCCAGAAGAACCAGACCGCGACCGTCTGGCTCGGCAACTTCACCACCAAACACGGCACCGAATACGCCCCGATGATGGCCGGCGCCACGATGATGGCCGTGCCGATCGTCGCCCTCTTCCTCCTCGTCCAGCGCAAGATGGCCGCGGGCCTGACCGCGGGCGCAGTGAAGGGATGACCTCACCCGATGACGACACTCGCCAGCGGCACCGACACGCTCACCCGCGACGCCCTCACCGTCCTCCAGCCCGGCTTCACCGGCACCACCGCCCCCGACTGGCTGCTGCGCCGGCTCGGTGAGGGCCTCGCCTCCGTCGGACTGTTCGGCCGCAACATCGCCTCTCCCGGCCAACTGGCCGCGCTGACCGCCCAGCTGCGGGCCGAGCGCGACGATGTCCTCGTCGCGATCGACGAGGAGGGCGGCGACGTGACCCGCCTGGAGGTGCGCAGCGGCTCCTCCTTCCCGGGCAACCACGCGCTCGGCGCGGTGGACGACGTGGAGCTGACCCACCAGGTCGCCCACGAACTGGGCCGACGCCTCGCCTCCTGCGGCGTCAACCTCAACTGGGCCCCGTCCGCCGACGTCAACTCCGACCCGCGCAACCCGGTCATCGGTGTCCGCTCCTTCGGCGCCGACACCGAACTGGCCGCCCGGCACACCGCCGCCTATGTGACCGGCCTGCAGTCCGCCGGTGTCGCCGCCTGCACCAAGCACTTCCCGGGCCACGGCGACACGGCCGTCGACTCCCACCACGCCCTGCCGCGCATCGGCGTCTCCGCCGAGGTGCTGGCCGAACGCGAACTGGTCCCCTTCCGCGCCGCCATCGCCGCCGGCACCCGGGCCGTCATGAGCGCCCACATCCTGGTCCCCGCCCTGGACCCGGACCGCCCGGCCACCCTCTCCCGCCGCATCCTCACCGGCCTCCTCCGCGACGAGCTCGGCTACGACGGCCTCATCGTCACCGACGGCATGGAGATGCGGGCCATCGCCGGCACCTACGGCATCGAACGCGGCAGCGTCCTCGCCATCGCCGCGGGCGCCGACGCGATTTGCGTGGGCGGCGGCCTCGCCGACGACGCGACCGTCCTGCGACTGAGGGATGCCCTGGTCGGAGCCGTGCGGGCGGGCGAACTCCCCGAGGAACGCCTCGCGGAGGCCGCCGACCGGGTCCGGGCACTGGCCCGCTGGGCAGGCGCGGCGGGCAGCCCTGCCGAGAGCACCCACGGCACCGAGATCGGCCTGCACGCCGCCCGCCGCGCCCTCACCGTGACCGCCGCGCCGGGCCTCGGCAGCCCCGACACCTTCGAGCCCCTCACCGAACCGCCCTACGTCGCCGCCCTCACGCCCGTAGCCAACATCGCCGTGGGCGACGAGACCCCGTGGGGCGTCGCCGCCGAGCTCATCCACCTCCTGCCGGGCACGGTGACGGGCAGCTTCTCCGCCGGGGACGGCCCGGAGAACGAGGCGGGGGAGAACGCGGGCCGGGCGGCACTCCAGGCGGCCGGCCCGCGCCGCATCGTCGCCGTCGTCCGCGACGAACACCGCCACCCCTGGATGGCCGCGGCCCTCGACGCCCTGCTGGCGGCGCGCCCCGACTCGGTCGTCGTCGAAATGGGCGTCCCCCAAGCCACCCCCCGAGGCGCCCTGCACATCGCCACCCACGGCGCGGCCCGCGTCTGCGGCCGGGCCGCGGCCGAGGTGATCACCGGGGTTCCGGGGCTGTGAGAACTGGGGACTGGGGGGTGAGCCGAGGCCTGGGAGGGCCATCACGCGGACCGTCCTGACGGGCGCGACGCGAGCTGGTCCCGGCGCTCGGCCCCCTCCAGGAACGCCACCCGGGGCCCGACCAGCGGAACTGGGGGGTGAGCCGAGGCCTGGGAGGGGCATCACGCGGACCTCCTGACGGGCGCGACGCGAGCTGGTCCCGGCGCTCGGGCCCCTCCTGGAACGCCCCCCGGGGCCCGACCAGCCGCCCCGTACCCGAATCCCGAGCCTCGACCTGGCGCTGAAGATCTCCACGTTCTTCGGCCTGCCGGTCGAGGCCCTGTTCTCCCTCGAACCGTTCCGCCCGCTCACGGACGAGGTCTACGGGAGGAACCAGCCATGACGACGACACCCTGACCCGCTACGAATGGAGCATGCTGCGGCTGATGAACGACCGCCGCGCAGCGACCTGGTACGCCACGGCGGCACGCCGCCTGGCCGTCACCGCCCACGTCACCCTCACCGTGGCCATCGGCGGTCTGATGACCCACTTCTTCCTCGCCGAGGGCGAGCCACTGTGGGCCATGGCCGTGACGGCGGTGCTGCTACTGCCCTGGACCGTCGCCACCGGCGTGATCAACGGTGCCACCCGAGGCCCGCTGGAACTGCGCGAGCGCGCATTGGACGAGCGTCAGTCGGCGGAACGCAGCCGCGTCCTGGCCCGGTCCCACCGCGTGACGACCCTGCTCCTGGCCGCGGCGGCGGTCAGCCTGCTGATCACGGGCGGGACCGCCGTCGACGCCCCCAAGGCCTACGCCGCACCCCTGCTCATCGCCGTCCTCGTCGTCCACTGGGTGATGCCCCTGTGGGCGGCGGGCCTGCGCGCCCAGGACGAGCCGGTCGATGACGACGAATGTGCTGGAGCCGGGGGCCTTGGCCGCTGGGGCTCTCGGCTACCAGGGCTCTGGGCGGTCGGGGCTCTGGGCGGCCGGGACCCTCGACGGACGGCCTTTCGCCCGGATCAGGCGGCGGGGAAGCGCGCCGCTGCCGGCTGCCGGCTGCCGGCTGCCGGGTGCCGGTTGGCGAGCATCGCGCCGGTACCCACCACACCCGGGGCGCGGGAGCTCGCGGCGGGACCGGCGGCCTGTGAGAGGCCTCAGATCCCCTGCCACTCCGGCTTGTTGAGGTACGTGTGCCGGAAGTAGTCCGCCAGCTTCAGCTTCGACGCGGCGGCCTCGTCGACGACGACGGTCGCGTGCGGGTGGAGCTGGAGGGCGGACGCGGGGCACACCGCGGCGATCGGCCCTTCCACTGTCGCAGCGACGGCGTCCGCCTTGCCCTCACCGGTGGCGAGCAGCACCAGATGCCTGGCCTCCAGGATGGTGCCGATGCCCTGCGTGATCACGTGGTGAGGCACCTGGTCGATGTCGCCGTCGAAGAAGCGCGCGTTGTCGATCCGGGTCTGCTCGGTCAGTGTCTTGATCCGCGTCCGTGAGGCCAGCGAGGAGCACGGCTCGTTGAAGCCTATGTGCCCGTCCGTCCCGATCCCGAGGAGCTGAAGGTCCACACCCCCGGCGTCCGACAGCGCCTTGTCGTAGGCCTCGCACGCCCCCTGAACGTCATCCGCCGTGCCGTCCGGGCCCGTGAACTGGTCCATCCCTATCCCGAGCGGCTCCAGCACCTCACGGCGCAGCACCGAGCGGTAGGACTCCGGATGTTCTGCCGGCAGCCCCACGTACTCGTCGAGCTGCGCGATCCGAGCCCGCCCGACGTCCGCGGCACCGGAGCGCACCTTCGCCGCCAGCGCCTCGTACACGGGAAGCGGCGTCGAGCCGGTGGCCACACCGAGCAGGGCGCCCGGCTTGCGCCGGAGCAGCTTGGCCATGGCCTCGGCAATGAGCTCGCCGCCCGCCTTGGCGTCCGGAACGATGACAACTTCCACGCTGGGCCTGCCGATCTGAGAGGAGTGCTCAACTGGGACTGGACCCGGGAGGGGTCGTGTGGTGGTTTAGACCAATCTAACAGAGCGCCTCTGTCCCTCCCAGGGTGAACACCGCTGCTTCCACGCGGGCAGCGCTGCCGTGCCGACCGGGCCACCACACGGTGAACAGCGCCGCTCCGCGCGGGATACGCGGGGATACGGAAGCAGGATGACGGCCTCCCGGGCGGGCGCCGCGCGGCCCGGGGGAGTGGAATGGGGTTTGCAGCCACCCGCCCCGGAAGGAAGCCGCCATGACAGCCGCCGCCACACCGGACCCCCTCAGCGAACTCCCGGGCCGGACCATGGCCCGTGAAATGGCGGAACAGCCCGCCGTACTGCGACGGATCCTGTCCGAGGGCGCCCCCGCCATCCAGGATGTGGCCCGGCGGATCGCCGCCCGCGCACCCCGCTTCGTCCTGCTGACCGCCCGCGGCACCTCCGACAACGCCGCCCTCTACGCCAAGTACCTCCTGGAGATCCGGCTGGGCCTGCCCTGCGGGCTCACCTCGATGTCCACCACCACGGCCTACGGCGCCCGGCCGGACCTCACCGACGTCCTCGTCGTCACCGTCAGCCAGTCCGGCGGCTCCCCGGACCTGGTCGCCTCGACCCGGGCCGCCCGCGAGGCCGGGGCGATCACGCTGGCCGTCACCAACAACCCGGACTCACCGCTCGCCGACGTCTCCGAGCACCACATCGACATCCTGGCCGGACCGGAGAAGGCCCTCCCCGCGACCAAGACCTACACCGCCTCCCTTCTCGCGCTCTACCTCTTCGTCGAGGGCCTGCGCGGCGGCGACGGCGCACCCGCGCAGGTGTTGCCGGACCTCGCCGAGCAGTTGCTCGCCCGGCAGGACGAGGTGCGCACCCTCGCCGCCCGCTACCGCTTCGCCGAGCGCATGGTGATCACTTCCCGCGGCTACGGCTACCCCACGGCCAAGGAGGCCGCCCTCAAGCTGATGGAGACCAGCTACATCCCCGCCCTCTCCTACTCCGGCGCGGACCTGCTGCACGGACCGCTCGCCATGGTCGACAACGTCTCCCCGGTCATCGCCGTGGTCACCCACGGCAAGGGCGGCGAAGCGCTCCAGCCCGTCCTGGACCGGCTGCGCGGCCGTGGCGCCGACCTCGTCGTCATCGGCCCCGGGCACCAGGTCGAGCAGGCGTCGGCCGGTTTCGTCATGCCCACCGGCGACGTGGCCGAGGAGGTCCAGCCCGTGCTGGAGATCATCCCCCTCCAGCTCCTGGCCTACGAGGTCACCATCGCCCGGGGGCAGGATCCGGACGCGCCGCGGGCGTTGGCGAAGGTGACGGAGACCCGCTGAAGGCGGGGAGTCCGCGAACGTCGTCGCGGTCGGCGGGGGAGACCTGGCCGGCCACGTGCAAGGCGGTCGGGTCACCGCGGCCAGTGAGGCCCACGCATTCCCCCACTCCACCCGCCCCCACCGCCCGGCCGCCCCGGCTACGTAAGAGATCCCCCCGTCACATCCACCCAACTGCCCGTCACCCAACGCCCCCCGTCCGACACCAGGAACGCCACCACGTCGGCGACCTCGGCGGGCTCGCCCACCCCGCCCAGTGCCGATATCGCCGAGGCCTTCGCCCAGCCGTCGGGGGTGCCGCGCAGCAGCTCCGCGGTGTTGTCCGTGTCGATGATCCCCGGGGCCACCGAGTTGACCGTGATGCCCCGGTGCCCCAGTACCTTGGACAGGTCCCGGGACAAGACGTCCAGCGCGCCCTTCGTCATCGCATAGGCCACGTTGTCCGGCATCACAGCCGTGCGGGCCAGCCCCGACGAGATGTTGACGACCCGGCCGCCGTCCCGCAGGCGCGTCATGCCCTGCTTGAGGATGAAGAACGGTGCCTTCACGTTCACCGCGAAGACCTCGTCGTACTCCCGCTCCTCCAGTTGCCCGATCGGCCGCGTGTTGCCGATCGCCGCGTTGTTCACCAGGATGTCCAGCCCGTCCGCGTGCCGGTCGAACTCCGCCCACAGCGCCTCGGCGTCACCCGGCACTCCCAGCTCCACACCCACCGCGAACGCCGAGCCCCCGGCGCTCTCGATCGCCGAGACCGTCTCCTTCGCCGCCGTTTCGTTCCTGCCGTAGTGCACCGCGACCCGCGCACCGTCGCGTCCCAGAGCCGCTCGGCGATCCCGCGTCCGATGCCCCTGCTCGCCCCCGTGACGAGTGCGGTCCTGCCCGTGAGTACGCCCATGGTGGCGCCCCCTTCTCATTTCTCTAGCGGTCGCTACATAAATGACCGTACAACAGCCCGCGGACATTTCTCTAGTGCCCGCTATAAAATGCACCCCATGGTGAACGATGACGGAACCGCCAAGGCCTCGAAGGGGCCTGAAGCCGCGAGCGTGAGGGCCGCCGGGGACGGCAAGGCCAGGGCCAGGCCCCGCGGCCGCCCCCGCTCCTTCGATCGCGAGACCGCGCTGGAGAAGGCCCTCCTCGCCTTCTGGGAGCACGGCTACGAGGCCACGTCCGTCTCCGACCTCACCCGCGTCATGGACATCGGCGCCCCCAGCCTCTACGCCGCCTTCGGCGACAAGCGGTCGCTCTTCGAAGAGGTCGTCCGCGTGTACGGCGCCGGGCACGGATCCTTCACCGGCCGCGCCCTCGCCGAGGAGCCCACCGCTCGGGCCGCCGTCGAGCGCATCCTGCGCGAGGCCGCCACCGCGTACACCGAACCCGGCCACCCCCACGGCTGCCTCGTCGTCCACGCCGCCGCGAACTGCTCGACCCCCGAGGTGGAGCAGTCGCTGCGGGACCGCCGCAACGCCAACATCGCCGCGTTCGAAACCCGTATCAGGGCCGACGTCGCCGCCGGCGAGCTGCCGCCGGCCACCGACGCCGCCGCGCTGGCCCGGCACACCGGAGCGATGATCCAGGGCATGTCACAACAGGCGCGCGACGGGGCGAGCCGGGAGGAACTGGAGGCGGTCGCGGAAATTGCCCTGTCGATCTGGCCCCGCACAAGAACCCACACGGGTTAGGCTGCCTGCTGGACGCCGGTGCGTCCGACGTGTCGCGGAAATGACAACAACGAACAGCCTCCCACGCATGGACACCTGCAAGTGGTCTAGTCCACAATGCGTGACGAGAGCGCGTGTGCAACGCGCACCAGCCTCCGTCTTCCCCGCACAGGAGGACGGATCGAGGAACCGAGGCTCTCTGCCCTGACTGCCCCGGCTCCTCATCCTTCGGCCGACCGGGACCGCACACCCCACGGCCGATGCTGCTCCGGGCTGCGGTGCCGGGAGGGTTGAGGGTCCCTCTCAGGCGCCGCGGCCCGCGGGTGTTTCAGGGCCGTACGAACCCCCGGGTACGCTCGCAGACGTGCCCTCCATGAACGAACTCGTACGCCAGCACACCGCGCTCGACGACACCGACCTCGAGTGGCTGCACCTGCTGGTCTCGGAGTGGCAGCTGCTCTCCGACCTCTCCTTCGCCGACCTGGTCCTGTGGGTTCCCACCAGCGACGGCACCCGGTACGTCTCGGTCGCCCAGATGCGGCCCAACACCGGCCCGACCTCGTACCAGGACGACATGGTGGGCCACCTCGTGCCGCGCGGCCGACGGCCGATGCTGGACGCCGCCCTCGACGAGGGACGCATCGTGCGCGAGGGGGACCCCGAGTGGCGCGAGGAGGTTCCCGTCCGGGTCGAGTCGATCCCCGTACGGCGAGAGGGGCGCGTCCTCGGCGTCATCGCCCGCAACACCAACCTCCTCACCGTGCGTACCCCGAGCCGCCTGGAACTCACCTATCTGCAGAGCGCCTCCGACCTGGCGCAGATGATCGCCGCCGGGTCCTTCCCGTTCGCGAACCAGCAGCTCGACATGGACGCCTCGCCCCGGGTGGGCGACGGCCTGATCCGGCTCGACGCCGACGCCATCGTCCAGTACGCCTCCCCGAACGCCCTGTCCGCCTACCACCGGATGGGCCTCGCCTCCGACCTCGTCGGCCAGCACCTGGGCAAGACCACCGCCGAACTCGCCCCGACGCGGGGCCCGGTGGACGAGGCGCTCGCCAAGGTCGCCAGCGGCTGGGCGCCGCGCGAGTTCGAGATCGAGGCCAGTGACGGGGTCATCCAGTTCCGTGCGATCCCGCTCAAGCCGAAGGGCACCCGCATCGGTTCCCTCGTGCTGCTCCGCGACGTCACCGAACTGCGTCGGCGTGAGCGCGAGTTGATCACCAAGGACGCGACGATCCGGGAGATCCACCACCGCGTCAAGAACAACCTCCAGACGGTGGCGGCGCTGCTCCGCCTCCAGGCCCGGCGCATCGAGTCCGACCGCGGGCGCGAGGCCCTCGAAGAGGCGGTGCGGCGCGTCGGATCGATTGCGATCGTGCACGAGACGCTCTCCCAGAACCTGGACGAGCGGGTGGAGTTCGACGACATCGCCGACCGTGTGCTGGCCATGGTCGCGGAGATCTCCCCGGGCAAGGTCGCGGGCCGGCGCACCGGCCGCTTCGGCATTCTCGACGCCGAGGTGGCCACCCCGCTGTCGATGGTGCTGACCGAGGTGCTGCAGAACGCACTGGAGCACGGCTTCCGTGAGGGCGACACCGGCACGGTCGAGGTCTCGGCGGTCCGCGGGGGCACGTCCAAGGAGGCCCGACTGCTGGTCACGGTCCAGGACGACGGGGTCGGTCTGCCCGAGGGGTTCGATCCGCACACCGCCGGCAATCTCGGCCTGCAGATTGTGCGGACCCTGGTGGAGGGCGAGTTGGGCGGCACCTTCGACATGGTCCCGGCTCCGGAGCGCGGCACCCGCGTGATCCTCGACATCCCGGTGCCGTCGCCGAAGTAGCGGAAGCCGGAGTCTTTGCAAAGGGGTCCGGTAAAAGCAATGAGCCCCGGGCCACCAAGTGGCCCGGGGCTAAAGCTCGTTGCTGCTTAACTAAGCGCATCGGGGGAACTGCGCGCTGCGGCTCGGGGGCGGGAGATGCGTACTCGCTGTCTACGAAGTAATGCCGTAAGGCACACGCGCCGCCAAGCTCAGGCTGTCAGCAGGGGTGGGTTGTCAGGCGGAGGCCTGACGAGCCCGGTTGCGGGCGGCGCGGCGCTTCATGGCGCGACGCTCGTCCTCGCTGAGACCACCCCAGACGCCGGAGTCCTGGCCGGACTCGAGCGCCCACTGCAGACACTGCTCCATAACCGGGCAGCGACGGCAGACGGCCTTGGCTTCCTCGATCTGCAGCAGCGCAGGACCGGTGTTGCCGATGGGGAAGAAGAGCTCGGGGTCTTCCTCGCGGCAAACGGCGTTGTGACGCCAGTCCATGGCTGCTACCTCTCCTTGGTATTACGTGCAGGGTTGCTTGTGAATGTGAACGCTTTCACGAATCCCTCAACAAGTGAAGGGCCGACTGCCCGGTTCCCCGGCGAAGGTCCTGTGGATTGAAGAGGGGTTCTGGTGATCAGTGGAGGCCGGTGTTGCGGGCCGTCTCGATCGCCACGTAGAGACTCGCAAACCTCAGCGGCGGATACAACCCCTTCTGGAAAGTTTTTTTTGATTCTTCGGTGTCGACTAGGTCACAGCCGTACTTCCATGGGGTGGATCCTGGCCTAAACGTTCGAGTGAAAGGACTTTAGCCAGTTCTGCTCACACAATCACACGCAGTGCACGGCGTACGCCTGTGAACGTCACGCTTGTTCGCAGCCCCAGGTGGTCGCCGTCCATCTGGAGGGGGAGCGGGACCTTCGAATGCAAGGTGAACTCTGTCAAGTCGTGCAGAGAGGTGGCGTGCTTGCCGTGGGGTCCACGCTCGGGGGACGAAGTGAGCAACTGGGTGCCATACCGGGCAACCGCCGCGGTCGACAGGCGGCTGAGACCGAAGAGATCGAGCCCGGTATCGAACGAGGCTTTAGGTGCCGCGTAGATCGGGCGATTGCCCAGAAACGTCCATGGCGAGGTGTTCGAGACTATGGACAGCACCAGATCGGTGATCGGGTCCTCGCCGGCCCGCTCCAGCGTGATCGTGCCGTTGCGGCGGTTCGGCTCGCCCAGGAGCTGACGCATCACCTGGCGCACGTAGAGAGCGTGTGTGGATTTCCTGCCGCGCTCGCGATGCTGCTCCACACGGCCCACCACACCAGCGTCGAAGCCGAGCCCCGCGTTGAAGGTGAACCAGCGGGACGGCACCGCCTCGTCCTCCGTGCCCGGCGTGCCCGAGGTCAGGCCCAGGCCGACGGTTCGCTCGCTGCCGTCGCGCAGGGCGTCCAGCAGGGCGCCGGTGGCTTCCACGGCGTCGTTGGGCAGGCCCAGGGCGCGGGCGAAGACGTTGGTGGAGCCGCCCGGGACCACGGCGAGTCCGGGCAGACGCTCCGGGGCGGGGCCGGCGTGCAGGAGGCCGTTGACCACTTCGTTGACCGTGCCGTCGCCGCCGAGGGCCACCACCAGGTCGATGTCATCACTGTCGGCCGCGTGCCGGCCCAGGTCGCGCGCGTGGCCGCGGTACTCCGTGGTGACCGCCTCCAGCTTCATCTCGCTGGCCAGCGCGTGGATCAGCACGTCGCGCGTGCGCGCACTTGTGGTGGTTGCCGCCGGGTTGACCACGAGAAGTGCACGCATGAGTGGCAGCGTACCTACTGGGTGGTACCGGGCCCATACCGAGGTAGGGATCAGGTAAGAGGACGGGGGTGAACCGGGCCACGGGGGGCGTGTACGGCGGGGGCTACTCTTCAGGGGTGAGCAGTGAGCAGACCCCCACCATCGAGGAAACCACCGGTCCCCGCCCCCGGCGTCTGACGTATGCGGCGCTGCTGGCCGCGCTGGAAGGGCTCGCGCTGGTCGTCGGCGGCGTGTGGATCCTCGTCCTCGGCCTCACCGGGCATCCGGACGACCGGCAGCAGGCCGTGACCGGAGGCATCACGCTGGTCGTGCTCGCGCTGCTTCCGCTGCTCGCCGCCCGCGGGCTGCTCGGCTGCCGCAGTTGGAGCCGCGGCCCTGCCGTCATCACCCAGCTCATGGCGCTGCCGGTGGCCTACAACCTGTTGCAGGCCGACAGCATGGCCATTCCGGCCGGGATCGCCCTCGCGGTCGTGGCCGTCGCGTCGCTCGTGCTGCTGGTGAACCCCGAGACGACCCGGGCCCTCGGGATCCGCGGGCCCGGCAACCTGGAGAAGTAGCCGTCACTCCTCGACGAGGAGCTTCTCCCGCAGCTGTGCGAGCGTGCGCGCCAGCAGCCTGGAGACGTGCATCTGGGAGATGCCGACCTCCTGCGCGATCTGCGACTGGGTCATGTTGCCGAAGAACCGCAACAGCAGGATCCGCTTCTCGCGCGGCGGGAGATCCTCCAGCAGCGGCTTGAGCGACTCCCGGTACTCCACGCCCTCCAGCGCCTCGTCCTCCGCGCCGAGGGTGTCGGCGACCGCCGGGGACTCGTCGTCGGTGTCGGGGACGTCCAGGGACAGCGTGGAGTACGCGTTGGCGGACTCCAGGCCCTCCAGGACCTCCTCCTCGGAGATCGCCAGCTTCTCGGCGAGCTCGTGGACCGTGGGGGAGCGGCCGTGCAGCTGCGAGAGCTCGGCCGTGGCCGTGGTCAGCGCCAGGCGCAGCTCCTGCAGCCGGCGCGGCACGCGCACCGCCCAGCCCTTGTCGCGGAAGTGCCGCTTGATCTCGCCCACGACCGTGGGAGTCGCGTACGTGGAGAACTCCACGCCGCGGTCCGGGTCGAATCGGTCGACCGACTTGATCAGGCCGATCGTGGCGACCTGGGTGAGGTCGTCCAGCGGCTCGCCGCGGTTGCGGAAGCGGCGCGCGAGATGCTCCACGAGGGGCAGATGCATCCGGACCAGCTGGTTGCGCAGCTCCGCGTACTCGGGGCTGCCGCTGTCCAGCGTGCGCAGCTTGAGGAACATCTCGCGCGCACCGCTGCGGTCCGGAGAGCCGTGATGCCCACCTTGCGCGTGGTGTGCGCGCGGCGCCTGATCCTCGGAGTTCCGCTCGTGCTCGCTCATCGTCCCGCCCGTCGCCCTTCCCCGAGCGCTCGCCTCCTCCGCCACCCTCGACTTCGCGCGGGTGGGGGGACCCCCCTGGGCCGGGGATGCGGCGATCCCCCCGCCCGGAGGCGCGCTCCGCACGGCACCGTCCCGGTCCAGCCGCCCGCCGCCCGGGAGGACGGCCTCCACGGAGTCGTCCTCGGGATGCGGTCGGGCCTGCTCGGGGATGCCGTCGATGCCGTCCGCCATGCGCCGGGCACCGCTCGGGCCGTTCGTGCCCGTGCCCTCGGCCGGCAGCTCTCGTGTGCCGCGCTCTTCGTCCCGCACCGGCCCGTCCTCGCTCCTCACGCCGGCCCGGGTCCCGCGCCGCGCTGTTTGTAGAGGCTGATCGAAACGGTTTTGTCCTTGTCCACGGCAGAGGAGACCTTGCCCGCGAGGGCGGACAGGACCGTCCAGGCGAAGGTGTCCCGTGACGGGGCATGGCCATCGGTGGTCGGCGCCGAGACGGTGACCTCGAGTGAGTCGTCGACGAGGCGGAAGACACAGCTGAGCACCGAGCCGGGCACGGCCTGCTGAAGCAGGATCGCGCAGGCCTCGTCCACCGCGATGCGCAGGTCCTCGATCTCGTCGAGGGTGAAGTCCAAACGGGCCGCGAGACCGGCCGTGGCCGTACGCAGCACCGACAGGTAGGCACCCGCGGCCGGCAGCCGGACTTCCACGAAGTCCTGGGTCGCGGGCTCGCCTGCGATCTGGGACACCCTCACCTCCATGGTGGTACAAGCGTTTCAGGGCCGAGAGTCGCCCCTCGGGATAACGCGATACGTGGTTCAGCGGTGACGCTATCGCGCTCTCGACGGTCCTGTCCCCGGGACCCCAACCCCTTGTCGTCACTCACAGTAAACCTGTGGATACGCTCCGTGTCTAGGGGTTGGGCGGGCCCAAATGGGAAGAGCGCGCGCCGGGTTGACGTACCCAGACGTCAGACGGTCGAACCGTCCGCCGTCGGGGTCCTGTCGCGTCACACCAGGACATGGTCGACGAAGCACCAACGCCAGGTCTCCCCGGGCTCGTGGGTCCGCATCACGGGATGGCCGGACTCCTTATGATGCTCCGCCGCGTGCCGTCCTGGCGAGGAGTCGCAGCAGCCGACGTGACCGCAGCTCAGACACAGCCGTAGTTGCACCGGATCCATGCCCTCCGCCAGGCACTCCGGACACGTCTCGCTGAGCGGGCCGGGTTCGGGGTGCGGCAGCGCGTCGGCGTGCGTGCACTGTTTCATGATTGCCAGGTTACGACGGTCGGGCGGAAGACCGCGTCGAAAATGAGGGCGGGCGAGAACGATGGACGTGATGCCACTGCTGCTGCTCGTGGCGGGCAGCGCCGCGATCGCCGCAGCGGCGCGGCGTACCCCGGTGCCGGCGCCGTTGCTGCTGGTGGCCGTGGCACTGGCGGTCAGCTACGTCCCGGGGGTGCCCGAGTACACGCTCGACCCGCACGTCGTCCTGCCGCTCATCCTGCCCCCGCTGCTGCACACGGCGGCCACCGACAGCTCCTACCTCGACCTGCGGGCGCAGCTGCGGCCGGTCGCGATGCTGTCGGTCGGGTACGTGCTGTTCGCGACCTTCGCCGTCGGCTGGGCCCTGTACGTGATCGTGCCGGGCATGCCGCTGACCGCGGCGCTGGTCTTCGGGGCGGTGGTGGCGCCCCCGGACGCGGTCGCGGCGACGGCGGTGGCCCGCCGGGTCGGGCTGCCGTCGCGGATCACCACGATCCTCCAGGGCGAGTCCCTGCTGAACGACGCGACCGCGATCACCGCCTACCGGGTGGCGCTGGCCGCAGCCGTCGGCGAGGGCGCGACCTGGGTCGGGGGAATCGGCGAGTTCCTGCTCGCGGCGGTCGGCGGCGTCGTGGTCGGCCTGCTGCTGATGGCCCCGATCCACTGGCTGCGCACGCACGTGAAGGAGGCGCTGCCGCAGAACACGCTCTCCCTGCTGATCCCGTTCGTCGCGTACGCGGTCGCCGAGCAGGTGCATGCCTCCGGCGTCCTCGCGGTCGTGGTCGTCGCGCTCTACCTGGGGCACCGCGCGTGGGAGGTCGACTTCGCGACGCGCCTCCAGGAGGAGGCGGTCTGGAAGATGGTCGCCTTCGTCCTGGAGTCGACGGTGTTCGCGCTGATCGGACTGCAGCTGCCGGTCGTCCTCAGGGGGCTCGGGGAGTACGAGGGCGTCGACGCCGCCTGGTACGCGATCGCCGTCTTCCTGGTCGTCGTCGTGACCCGGTTCCTCTGGGTGTACCCGGCCACCTTCCTGCCGCGGCTGCTGTCGGCCCGGGTGCGGGAACGGGAGCAGAACCCGACCTGGAAGGGTCCGTTCGTCATCGCGTGGGCCGGGATGCGGGGCGTGGTCTCCCTGGCCATCGCCTTCTCGATCCCCCTCACCATGCACGACGGCGAGGAGCCCTTCCCGCAGCGCAACCTCATCCTCTTCCTGACCTTCACGACGGTCATCGGGACCCTGGTCGTGCAGGGCCTGACCCTGCCCCCGCTGATCCGGCTGCTGAAGTTCCCCGGGCGGGACGCGCAGACCGAGACGCTCGCCGAGGCCAACGCCCAGGCGCAGGCCTCCCGGGCCGCGGAGCGGCGCCTGGACGAGCTCCTCGCCGACGAGCGCAACGCCCTGCCCGCCCCGCTCGCCGACCGGCTGCGCATCGTCCTGGAGCGCCGCCGCAACGCCGTCTGGGAGCGGCTCGGGCAGGCCAACCCGGTCACCGGGGAGTCCGTCGACGACACCTACCGGCGGCTGTCGAGGGAGATGATCAGCGCCGAGCGTGAGGTGTTCGTCAAGCTCCGGGACGGCCGCTACATCGACGACGAGATGCTGCGGACCCTGCTGCGCAGGCTGGACCTGGAGGAGGCGGCGGCCTTCCGGGAGGTCGCGTGACGACGGGCGCGGCCCGGGACACGCGACCTCTCAGGGGAAGGGGCGCCCGGTGATCACCGCCGCCACCGCCGTCCCGCGCGGGAAGGCGCCTTCTGCGGCCAGGGTGACGAGCCCGTACAGCAGCTTGGCCACATACAGGCGTTCGACGGGCAGGCCGTGCCGGTGCTCGAAGTCCGCCGCGAAGGCGTCGAGCTCGGCGGGCACGCGCGCGTAGCCGCCGCAGTGGAAGCGTTCGTCCAGGTTCCAGGTGCCGCGCCTGCCGCCGAAAGCCGCACGCTGCAGGGCTTCCGTCTCGGCGGTCAGGAAGCCGCCCCTGAGCACCGGGACGCCCAAGGCCCGCTCGCCGGGAGCGAGACCGGCCGCCAGCCCCGCGAGTGTGCCACCGGTGCCGCAGGCCACGGCGACGACCTCGGCCCGGCCACGCAGTTCGGCGCCGAGCGCCCGGCAACCGCGTACGGCCTCGGTGTTGCTGCCGCCCTCGGGGACGACGTACGCCTCCTCCGCGTCCGCCGCGCGCAGGATGCCGGCCAGCGTCCGCGGCTCGGATTTGCCTCGATAGGTCGCCCTGTCGACGAAGTGCAGTCGCATGCCGTCGGCCGTGCAGCGGGCCAGCGAGGGGTTGAGGGGCCGGCCGGCCAGCTCGTCGCCGCGGACGACCCCGACGGTGGGAATGCCGAGCAGCCGGCCTGCCGCGGCCGTGGCGCGCAGGTGGTTGGACCAGGCACCGCCGAAGGTGACGACGGTACGGCCGGCCGCCGCGGTCAGATTCGGAGCGAGCTTGCGCAACTTGTTGCCGATCAGCTCCGGGTGGATGAGATCGTCCCGTTTCAGCAACAGCCGCACGCCCCGTCGCTCGAACCGGCTGTCCACGATCTCCTGCACCGGCGACGGCAGCCGGGGGCGCAGCGCGGCGATTCCGGGAGTGTCGGGGCTGGTCACCGGCCCATTGTCACCCGGGAGTGGGAAAGCGCGGGGCTCGGGGCTGACGCCGCGCTCCACGCCAGGGCGCCCGGATCCGAGGGCCGGACCCGGGCGTTTTCGATCGCCGTGACGGCCCCCCTGCCCAGCATCGCAAAGATCCATTCCCGCTCTTTCGGGTAATAGCACCAGCGCGTTGAGTGGGGAAGGCTTGCCCGTGCACATCGATGCCCGAGGCATATGGGCGTCGGTCACAACCGGGAGGGCAGTTCTCTATGTCGGTAGGCGAAGAGGTCCGCACGGAGCAGACCAAGCCGCAGCAGAGTCTCGGCACGGCGGCCGCGCGGAACCTGGCCACCACGACCAAGTCCGTGCCACAGATGCAGGAGATCAGCTCCCGCTGGCTGCTGCGGATGCTGCCGTGGGTCGACATCCAGGGTGGTACGTACCGGGTGAACCGGCGGCTGACGTTCGCCGTGGGAGACGGCCGTCTGACGTTCGTGAAGACCGGCGACCGGGTCGAGATCATCCCCGCGGAGCTCGGCGAGCTGCCGGCGCTGCGGTCCTACGAGGACGAGGAGGTGCTCTTCGAGATCGCTCGCCGCTGCGAGCAGCGCGAGGTCCCGGCGGGCGACGTGATCGCCTCGTTCGGCAGCCCGTCCGAAGAGGTGTACCTCCTCGCGCACGGCAGGGTGGAGAAGGTCGGCACGGGCCCGTACGGCGACGACGAGTCCCTCGGAGTCCTCGCCGACGGCGCCTACTTCGGCGAGGACGCCCTGCTGAACGAGGACGCGATCTGGGAGTACACGGCCCGCGCCCTCACCGCGTGCACCGTGCTGGTGCTGCCCCGCCAGGAGTTCGCGCAGATCGCGGAGCGCTCGGACACCCTGCGCGAACACCTCGCGCAGCGCCGCTCGATCCCCTCGCAGCGCTCCAACAAGTACGGCGAGAAGGAGATCGACCTCTCCGCCGGCCACTCCGGCGAGCCGGACATCCCGCACACCTTCGTCGACTACGAGGCCCGGCCCCGTGAGTACGAACTGAGCGTCGCCCAGACCGTGCTGCGCATCCACTCGCGCGTGGCCGACCTGTACAACCAGCCCATGAACCAGACCGAGCAGCAGATCCGGCTGACGGTCGAGGCGCTGAAGGAGCGCCAGGAGCACGAGCTCGTCAACAACCGCGACTTCGGGCTCCTGCACAACTGCGAGTACGACCAGCGGATCCAGCCGCATGACGGCGTACCCGGCCCGGACGACTTGGACGAGCTGCTCAGCAGGCGCCGCGGCACCAAGATGCTCCTCGCCCACCCGCGCGCCATCTCCGCGTTCGGCCGTGAGCTCAACAAGCGCGGACTGGTCCCCGAGACCATCGACATGGCCGGCAACCGCATCCCGACCTGGCGCGGGGTGCCGATCTTCCCGTGCAACAAGATCCCGGTCTCGGACGCCCGGACGACGTCGATCATCGCCCTGCGTACCGGCGAGGCCGACCAGGGCGTCATCGGTCTGCGCGCCTCGGGCATCCCGGACGAGATCGAGCCGAGCCTGTCGGTGCGCTTCATGGGCATCAACGAACAGGCCATCATCAAATACCTGGTCACGGCCTACTACTCCGCCGCGGTGCTGGTACCGGACGCGCTCGGCGTCCTGGAGAACGTCGAGATCGGCCGCTGGCGGTGACACTTGCGGTACGCCGGCCGTGTCCCCGCCCGTCAGGGCGGGTACATCCTCGGGGTACGCGCCCAGCGGCAGCGGAAGCGCCACCGTCCGCTCATTCTCCGAGGTGGTCCCATGAGTGAGTCCCTCACGGAGTCCAGGACGGAGACGACGCTGCCCGCACCCAGCGGGCGGCGCGGCACCGAGCCCGGGCAGAAGGCCGGGGCACCGGAAAGGCGGGGGCCCATCGGGACGCAGCGGGACGGCGGGACCGCTCCGGCCGAAGGGCACGAGGCGGTCATGCTGCTGGAGCGGGCCCGGGCGGAGGTCGATCCGGTGCTGCGGGCCGCGCTCGGCTCGCTGCCCGGCCCGATGCGGCGGATCGCGCTCTACCACTTCGGCTGGGAGCAGTCCGACGGCAGTCCGGCGGAGGGCGGCTCCGGCAAGGCGATCCGGCCCGCGCTGGTCCTGGCCGCGGCGGCCGCCCTCGGCGGACCCGAGGCGCGGGCAGGGGCGGCCCGGGCCGCCGCCGCGGTGGAACTGGTCCACAACTTCACGCTGTTGCACGACGACGTGATGGACCGGGACGCCACCCGCCGCCACCGCCCCACCGCGTGGACCGTGTTCGGCGACGCCGACGCCATCCTCGCCGGGGACACCCTCCAGGCGTTGGCCCTGCGGCTGCTCGCCCAGGACCGGCACCCGGGGTCCCGGGCCGCCGCCGCCCGGCTCGCGGACTGCGTCATCGAACTGTGCGCGGGGCAGCACGCGGACACGGCCCTGGAGCGGTGCGCCCCCGCGGAGGTCACGCTCGACGAGGTGCTCGCCATGGCGGAGGCCAAGACGGGCGCCCTGCTCGGAAGCGCCTGCGCGATCGGTGGGCTGTACGCGGGCGCCTCGGACGAGGAAGTGGCGGCGCTGGACGCGTTCGGCCGGGAAGCCGGGCTCGCCTTCCAGCTCATCGACGACGTCATCGGCATATGGGGTGACCCGAGCCGCACCGGAAAGCCCGTCGGTGCCGACCTGGCCGCCCGGAAGAAGTCGCTGCCGGTGGTGGCGGCCTTCGCCTCCGGCACCCCGGCGGCGGCCGAACTCGCCGAACTGTACGCACGACCCGGCGACAAGGGGGACCTGGACCACATCGCCCTGACCGTGGAGCGCGCGGGCGGCCGCGACTGGGCGCAGGGCCAGGCGGCCGACCGGATGGCCCGGGCGATGCAGCAGCTGGCCCGAGCGGTGCCGGACCCGGAGGCGGCGGGCGATCTGCTGGCGCTCGCTGAGTTCGTGACACGGCGGACCAGTTGACGGCGGGCGGTGCCGGTCGGCCGGCAGCAGTCGACGACCGGCCATGGCAGGCCGCCGATCGCCGGCATCTGTGACGACCTTCGGGTGACCGAAGGGCAAGACCCCGGAGCGCCGGGGCCGTGCGGCTCCTGACCCCGCACGGCCTCCGGCCTCCGGTCGGCGGGCCCCGCACTGCCCCACGGTGTGCGGGGCCCGCCCCCTTCCCCTGCCGGCTCCCTACGGATCCGTCGGGTTTGGGCAAACGTTCGACTGAATCTCGCCAAGATCCTGCTCGCATCCCTCCGCGAGGGCCGACGCCCCTACGATCAACGCCCGTCGGGTCGAGCGAAGGGGCGGGGCATGGGTGTGGCCATCCGGACGGCGGGTGAAGGGGACAGGGAGCTGATCGTCCGGCTTCTGGACGACGCGTTCCAGGACGACCCCGTGAGCGGCTGGGTCTTCCCGGGCGCGGCGGACCGCCGTGCCAAGCACCCCGCGCTCATGGCCGCCTTCACCGACATCGTGCTCGCGGCGGGCCGCATCGATGTCACGGAGGACGGCTCGGCCTGTGCGCTGTGGCTTCCCGTGCCCGCCGACGAGGACCATGGCGAAGGCGACGCCGGAGACGACGAAGGCCCGGCGCAGGTACGCGAGGCCGTCGACCCGGACAACGAGCGCATCGAGGCGATCGGCCGGCTGACGGCCGCCGTCCACCCCGCCGGGCGAGCCCACGAGTACCTGTGGATGATCGGTGTGGCACCCGGCCGCCAGGGCGAGGGACTGGGTACCGCGCTCATCGAGGCCGTCCTCGACCGCTGCGACCGCGAGGGCCTGCCCGCCTACCTGGAGGCCAGTAACGCCCGCAGCCGCGCGCTCTACGAGCGCCTCGGCTTCGAACCCGCGGGACCGGCCCTCGACCTGCCGGACGGCCCGACGATGTGGCCCATGTGGCGCGAACCCAGGCCGCATCTGACCGCCTAGGCTGTGCCCGCAAAGCCCCCGGCCCTGCCCCCGACACAGTCCATGGCCCCGCCACCGGCCCCGCCCCGCAACAGCCCCCCGGGCGGCTTCCCTCGCAACCGGCTCTAGGCCCCGCTCGCCTCGCCCGCCCGGCCCTCCTCCGGCAGCACCGTCGCGACGATCCGCTCCACCAGCCCGTCCGGCACGCCCACCCCGGGCAGGGCGCCGTCCAGCACGCCCGGCAGCGTCAGATGCTCCAGGAGCAGCCCGAGCATGGCCAGGTACAGCACGGCGACGGACTCGTCCCCGCCGGGCAGCCCGGCCGTGCGGTGGAACTCCATGGCCTCCTCCAGGTCCCCGCGCACCGACTTGGAGTACGAGGCGAGCAGTTCGGGTCGCCGGGTGGCCTCAAGGCGTAGCTCCATGAGGGCGAGGTAGCCCGTGCGGTCGCGGGTCGCTCGGGCCATGAGGTCGTGCATGAAGGCCGTGACCAGCGAACGGTCCCTCGGCCGGGTCATCAGGTCGGCGACCACGTCGGGGTCGGGCGCGAGCCGTACGTGCAGCCGGGTGTCGATCTGGCGGAGCAGGTCGGCGCGTCCGGTGAAGTAGTTGGAGGCGGTGCCCACGGGCACGCCGGCCTCCGCGTCCACCGCGCGGAACGTCAGCCCGCGCGCCCCCTCGCGCGCGAGCACCTCGACACCGGCGTCGACGAGCGCGGCCCGGCGCCCGGGATTGCTGACCATGCGGAATCCTTTCTCCCACTTTCGACGGTTCACCTAAAGTCCTTGCAACCACTACAGCAGGAGTACTACAAATGAAGTCGTTGCATCGACACCCTACGAAAAGAGACCGGCTTGCGAAAGCTCACGTACTACATCGCCTGCTCCATCGACGGCTTCATCGGCGACCCGAGCGGCGACGGGACGGCGATGATCCGCTTCGTCGACGAGGAGTTCATCGAGTTCTTCCGGCAGGAGTACCCCGAGGCGGTGCCCACGCATGGCCGCCGGGCCCTCGGCATGGACGACCTGCCGAACAAGCGGTTCGACACGATCATCCAGGGGCGGGGCAGCTACGACCTCGCCCTGAAGGAAGGCATCACCAGCCCCTATGCCCACCTGCGCGAATACGTCGCCTCCAGCACCCTGACGGAGTCGCCGGACCCGAACGTCGAGATCATCGCGGACGACCTGGTCGGGAAGGTCCGCGAACTGAAGGCGGAGGAGGGCGAGTTCGGCATCTACCTGTGCGGCGGATCCACGGTCGCCGGTGAACTGCTCGATGAGGTCGACGAGCTCGTCATCAAGACCTACCCGATGGTGTACGGCGCGGGCATGCCGATGTTCGGCTCCGGCGTCACGATCGCGGACTTCACCCTGGAGTCGGTGCGCACGTTCGGCAACGGCGCGCTGGTGCGCACGTACAGCAGGAAGCGCTGAGCTTCCGACCGGCCTACTCTGAGGTCATGGGCAGCGAACAACACGTCTGTCCGGCCTGCGGACAGTCAGTGGAAACAGTCGTACGGCGCCACAAGACGCTGGGCGCATGGGTGCCGCTCTGGGTGGCGGGCCCGAGTGCGGGGCCTACGACGCGGAAGGCGCCGCCGACGGCGATCCCGGCCACGGCGACAGCGGCCACGGCGATACCGGCCACGGCGATACCGGCCACGGCGACAGCGGCCACGGCGACAGCGGTGATGGTGCTGACGGGGGCCAGGGCGCTCGGCCCCCGGACGGCGACCGGCCCGCCGGCGCCACCGCCCCACCTGTCACGAGCCCGGCCGAACCAACCCCGGGAGAAACCGCCGCGAAAAACTCCTGAGCCCGTGTCGAGATGCGCGGCCCGGCTCCGACGTCCCCTGTGAAGAACCGCCCATCAGGGCGGTGAGAGCCGAAGGAGCGGACTGATGAAGTACCTGGTCATGGTGCAGGGCACACAGGCGGACTACGAAGCCATGCGCGGCAAGGCGTCGGCGGACTCCCCGGCCTGGAGCGAGGAGGAGCTGCAGACCATGTTCGCCTACATGGGCGCGATCAACGACGACCTGTCCGAGAGCGGCGAGTTCGTCGACGGGCAGGGCCTGGCCGAGCCGGCACAGACCCGGCACGTCACCCTCGGTGACGACGGCAAGGCAGTGATCACCGACGGGCCGTACAGCGAGACCAAGGAGCTGCTGGCCGGCTACTGGGTCCTGGAGTGCGAGAGCCTGGAGCGGGTCACGGAGATCGCCGACCGCGTCGCCCGCTGCCCCCAGCCGGCCGGCGCGCCCGACTACCCGGTCGTGATCCGCCCGATCATGGACGGTTCCGGGGACATCTGACGAACCGCCCGACGCCGACGGACACGCTGGTGCGAAGCACACCCGAGATCGAGGACCTGCTGCGCGACAACGCGCCGCAGGTCCTCGGCGCGCTGGTCAGACGGTACGGGCACTTCGACGCCGCCGAGGACGCCGTACAGGAGGCGCTGCTCGCGGCCGCGGGCCAGTGGCCCGAAACGGGTGTGCCCGGCAATCCGCGCGGCTGGCTGATCAAGGTCGCCTCGCGGCGGCTCACCGACGCCCTGCGCAGCGATCAGGCCCGTCGTCAGCGCGAGGAGCGGGCGGCCGCGCTCACGCCCCGCGACGCCTTCACGGCGCCGCCGCCCGGGGAGCGGGCACCCCGCGAGGACGACACGCTCTCGCTGCTGTTCCTGTGCTGCCACCCGGACCTGTCGCCGCCCGCGCAGATCGCGCTCACGCTGCGCGCCGTGGGCGGGCTGACCACGGCGGAGATCGCCCGGGCCTGCCTCGTCCCGGAGACGACGATGGCGCAGCGCGTCAGCCGGGCCAAGCAGAAGGTGCGGGGCGTGCGCTTCGGCCGCCCGGACCGCTGGGAACAACGGCTGCCGTCCGTCCTGCAGACCCTCTACCTGATCTTCAACGAGGGCTACACGGCCACCTCCGGCGCCACCCTGCAACGCCGCGACCTCGCGGGCGAGGCCGTGCGGCTGACCCGCACGGTCCACCGACTGCTGCCCGGCGACTGCGAGGTGACCGGTCTGCTCGCGCTGATGCTGCTCACCGACGCCCGGCGCGAGGCGCGCAGCGGCCCGCACGGCGAGCTGATCCCCCTCGACGAGCAGGACCGCGACCGCTGGGACGGCGCCGCGATCGAGGAGGGCGTCGCGCTCATCACCCGGGCCCTGTCGCGGGGTCGGCCGGGGCCGTTCCAACTGCGGGCGGCGATCGCCGCCGTGCACGACGAGGCATCCTCGCCCGAGGCGACCGACTGGGCCGAGATCCTCGGCCTGTACGACGTACTCGTCGGCCTGGTCCCCGGCCCGGTCGAGCGCCTCAATCGAGCCGTCGCCGTCGCCATGGTCCACGGTCCGCGCGCGGGCCTGGCCGAAGTGGATTCCCTGGCCGACGAGTTGAAGGGCCACCGCTTGGACGCCGTACGAGGCCATCTCCTGGAGCGCGCGGGCGAGCCCGAAGCCGCCCGGGCCGCCTACGAGTCGGCGGCCGCGCAGACCCTCAGCCTGCCCGAGCAGCGCTATCTCCGCTCCCGGGCGGCGCGGCTGGGCGACTAGCGTGTACGACATGGGCATACCGGGGGAGCGGCGCCGCACCGTGTGGCGTCTTGTGGTGGTGGTGTGGGTGCTGGCCGTGGCCGTAGCGGGCGGGCTGACGCTCTGGATGCAGGACTCGACGGAGCCACGGGGCCCGTACGTCTGGGAGCGGACGGACCCCGGGGAAGCGCAGGATCTGCCGCCTTGCCCGACGCCCAAGGGCTGCGCGTACGCCATCACACCCTAGCCACGCAGCCCGCCCGTCGCCGGGTCGCGGGCCGTCAGGCAGTATGTGCCGCCCGCCGGGTCGCGCATGACCGTCCAGCCGGGGAAGGCGGCCACGAAGGCGGCTCCGAGTTCCTCGTGCCGTGCCCGGGTCGCCGGGACGTCCGCGCAGGCGAGGTCGAGGTGGGCGGAGGCCGGGCGTTTTTCGTCGAGGCGTTGCAGGAGCAGACGGACCGGCAGGCCGGGCGGCGGCTCGACCACGTGGAACTCCGCACGGGAGCCCGGCCGCGACTCCCAGCCGTCGAGCAGCGCGCTCCAGAAGGAGACTTCCCTGTCGAAGGCCGGGGCCGGGACGTCCAGGCACACCTGGTCGAGCCGGCTGCCCCGCACCACACCCGGCCGCGACGACTGCCCACGCCACGGGTCCGCGCAGAACAACTGCCCGCCGGGCGAGCGCAGCACGACGAGCGACCCCAGATCGGCCACCACGCCCGCACCGAGCCGCACCGCCGTGGCGGCGAACTCCGGTACGTCGTCCACACAGAAGTCGATGTGCGCACCGCCGGAACCCGGACCGACCGCCTGCACCTTCAGGCACGCGTCGGCGTCGTCGGGCAGCAGGGTGACGAACTCGTCATGCTCCCCGCGCAGTTCGGACAGGCGGGTGTCCGTGACGGCCGTCCAGAAGTCGCAGGCGGCGTCGAAGGCCTCACGCGGGCGGTCGATGAAGGCGTACGTCCAGCTGATCCTCATGGGCGCGATCGTAGAGGGGTGCGCCACCGCCACCTGCGTGAACCTTGACCTGCCCTTGCCACACCGTTCCCCGTCCATTGGTCTGCGCTTGTTTGCATTCAGCAATGGACCACATCACGTTCCTCGTGGCGGTCGTCATCGTCACGGCTCTCGCCTTCGACTTCACCAACGGATTCCACGACACGGCGAACGCGATGGCCACGTCCATCGCCACCGGTGCGCTCGCACCCCGAACAGCGGTCCTGATCAGCGGTGTCCTCAACGTTGTCGGTGCCTTCCTGTCCACGGAGGTCGCCAAGACCATCTCGGGCGGCATCGTGGACGACACCCTCGTCTCCCCGGGCATGATCTTCGCGGGGCTGGTCGGCGCGATCCTGTGGAATCTGCTGACCTGGCTGGTCGGCCTGCCCTCGAGTTCCTCGCACGCCCTGTTCGGCGGTCTGATCGGGGCGGTGTGGGTCGGAGCGGGCAGCCAGGGCGTCAACTTCGAGAAGGTCGTGGAGAAGGTGCTGGTGCCCGCGGTGGCCTCGCCGATCGTGGCCGGTGTCGCCGCGCTGCTCGCCACCTGCCTCGCCTACCGGCTCACCGACCGGGCCCGCGGGGACTCCGTCACCAAGGGGTTCCGCATCGGCCAGATCGCCTCAGCCTCGCTGGTCTCCCTGGCCCACGGCACGAACGACGCGCAGAAGACCATGGGCGTCATCACCCTCACCCTGATCTCGGCCGGTGCGCTCGGCCACCACGCCGGCCCGCCGCTGTGGGTCATCGCGTCCGCGGGCCTCGCCATCGGCCTGGGCACCTACCTGGGCGGCTGGCGGATCATCCGCACCATGGGCAAGGGCCTCACCGAGATCCAGTCGCCGCAGGGCTTCGCCGCCGAGACCGCCTCCACGACCGTCATCCTGACCTCCGCCCACCTCGGATTCGCCCTGTCCACCACGCAGGTGGCCTCGGGCAGCATCCTCGGCGCGGGACTCGGCCGACGGCTCGCGGAGGTCCGCTGGGGTGTCGCGGGCCGGATGGCGGTCGCCTGGATGGTCACGCTGCCCGCCGCCGCGCTGGTGGGGGCTCTGGCCGCCTCCGTCGTGCAGCACGGCGGGGACCTCGGCACGGCGGTCGTCGCGCTGGTCGGCGCGGCCCTCGCGGCCGGCATCGTGGTCATCTCGCGCCGCAACCCGGTGCACGCGCACAACGTCAACGACGCACACGAGGTCAGCATCCGCACCGAGCCGCCGGCCAAGGTCGGCGCGGCCGCCTGAGCGACGGGAGCAGGACATGCATCTGGGCTGGACCGTCTCGGCGAGGTCGCCACGGTGAGTGTCGGCGTCACGGTCGCCGTGGTCGTCGTCTTCGCCCTCGGCGTCCTCGGCCTCGCCCGCCTGGAGGGCGCCCGCGCGCAGCAGGGTGGCACCTTTGCCCTCGGCCTCGGGCAGACCACCCTGTGCTTCCTCGCCTGCGCGGCCGTGGTGGCGTACGGGATCTACCTGATCGTCCCTCGGTTGCACTGACAGCGCGTACGGCGAAGGGGCCCGACCGGTTCGCGGTCGGGCCCCTTCGCCGTACGAAGGCGATCAGGCCTTCTTGGTCTCCCAGAAGATCTTGTCGATCTGGGCGATGTAGTCCAGCGCCTTCTGACCGGTCGCCGGGTCGGTCGAGCCCTTGGCGGCCGAGAGGGCCTTCAGGGCGTCGTTGACCAGCTGGTGCAGCTCCGGGTACTTCTCGAAGTGCGGGGGCTTGAAGTAGTCGCTCCAGAGCACCGAGACGTGGTGCTTCGCGAGCTCGGCGCGCTGCTCCTTGATGACGGTGGCGCGCGTCTGGAAGTGCGGGTCGTCGTTGGCGGCCATCTTCTCCTGCACGGCCTTCACCGACTCCGCCTCGATGCGGGCCTGGGCGGGGTCGTACACACCGCAGGGAAGGTCGCAGTGGGCACTGACCTTGACCTTGGGGGCAAACAGGCGGGAAAGCATGGAGCATTCCTTCCTCGTGATCGTCTTCTCACAGGGGACATTACTCCGTGAGGGACGGCTTTACGCGGGTGCCCCCATGGGCTTAGGACAAAAGTCCGGGGTGAGACTGAGACTGGTGGAGGAAGAACCGGGGAGGTGCCGGGTGATGCCGGAGCTGTCGCAGGAGTCCGAGCGGGGGAGGCCGGCCCCGCCCTTCGGGGTGGCCGAGGTCACCGGGCCGTCCATGGTGCCCACGCTGTACCACGGGGACCGGCTCCTGGTGCACTACGGGGCCCGGGTCAGGCCAGGAGACGTCGTCGTGCTGCGGCACCCCTTCCAGCAGGACCTGCTGGTCGTCAAGCGGGTCGCCCAGCGGCGCGAGAGCGGCTGGTGGGTGCTCGGGGACAACGCGTACGCCGGCGGCGACAGCACCGACTACGGCGTCGTGCCCGACGACCTGGTGCTGGGGCGGGTCCGGTTCCGCTACCGGCCGCGCAGGTCGGACCGGCGGTCGCCCTGGGCGCTGCTCGGCTGGGCGCTGTCGGCGGCCAGGCCCGTCTTCTCGGGCAGGTCGGGCCGGGCGGCCTCCAGGCGTTTGCGGGCGCGGTAGGCCGCCACGTTGGCCCGGGTCGCGCAGCGGTCGGAGCAGTAGCGCCGGGAGCGGTTGGTGGAGGTGTCGAGGTAGGCGTTGCGGCAGGGCGCGGCCTCGCACAGGCCGAGGCGGTCCGCGCCGTGCTCGGTCAGGTGGAACGCCAGGCCCATCGCCGCGATCGCCGCGTAGCCCGCGGTGGCGTTCGACGGGTGGTCCGCCAGGTGCATGTGCCACAGGGGGCGGCCGTCGTCGTCACGGAAGTCGTGCCCCGAGATCTGCGGGCTCACCGGGAACTCCAGCAGCAGCGAGTTCAGCAGGTCGACGGCGAGCCTCTCGTCGCCCGAGTCGGCGGCCTCGAAGACCGCGCGCAGCCGGGCCCGGACCGCGCGGAAGCGGGTCACGTCCGCGTCGGTGGCGCGGCGGGCCGCAGACTGGCTGGGCCCGAACAGATCGCGGACGGCCTCGACCGACGTCAGGGCGTCCTTGCCCCGGGCCGGTTCCTCGGTGTTGACGAGGCGCACGGCGTAGTCCGAGTAATAGGCCAGTTCCACTTGTAGTCCTTACGGAGGGGCTTTATCGTCGGGGGCGTGCACTTGTAACAGCTGATGGTGCTTCCAGGGTATTACGAGGGAGGGGCTCGATGACGGACGCCGACATCACGACGGCCACCACCGACTGGCACGCCTGGCAGGAGAGCTGGGACCGGCAGCAGGAGTGGTACCTGCCCGACCGCGAGGAACGGTTCCGGATCATGCTCGACATGGTCGAGGCCTGCGTGGGCAGCGCCCCGCGCGTCCTCGACCTCGCCTGCGGCACGGGCAGCATCACCGCCCGGCTGCTCGCCCGCTTCCCCGAAGCCACCAGCACCGGCGTCGACCTCGACCCGGCGCTCCTCGCCATCGCCGAGGGCACCTTCGCGGGCGACGACCGGGTCCGTCTCGTCACCGCCGACCTCAAGGACCCCGACTGGCCGGCGAAGCTGCCGTACGAGGCGTACGACGCCGTCCTGACCGCGACGGCCCTGCACTGGCTGCACCGGGAACCCCTCGCGGACCTCTACGGCCAGGTCGCGGGACTCGTCCGCGCCGGCGGTGTCTTCATGAACGCGGATCACATGATCGACGAGACGACGCCCCGGATCAACGCGGCGGAGCGCGCGCAGCGGCACACTCGCATGGATCAGGCCAAGCGGGACGGCATCCCCGACTGGGCCGAGTGGTGGCAGCTCGCGGCGAAGGACCCGGTTCTCGCCGGGCCCACCGCCCGGCGCTACGAGATCTACGGCGAGCACGCCGACGGCGACATGCCCTCGGTCCAGTGGCACGCGCGCGTGCTGCGCGACAAGGGATTCGGCGAGGCCAGGCCGGTGTGGTGCTCCCCCTCGGACACCCTGCTGCTGGCCCTGAAGTAGGACGGGCGAGGGGGCGGTACGGAATTCCCGTACCGCCCCCTCGCCGTGCGTACCGTCAGAGCACCTTGGACAGGAACGACTTCGTCCGCTCGTGCTGCGGGTTCGTCAGCACCTCGCGCGGGTGACCGGATTCGACCACCACACCGCCGTCCATGAAGACCAGGCTGTCACCCACCTCGCGGGCGAAGCCCATCTCGTGGGTGACGACGATCATCGTCATGCCGGACTCCGCCAGGTCGCGCATGACGTCCAGGACGTCACCCACCAGCTCCGGGTCCAGTGCCGAGGTCGGCTCGTCGAACAGCATCAGCTTCGGGTCCATGGCCAGCGCCCGGGCGATGGCGACGCGCTGCTGCTGACCGCCGGAGAGCTGGGAGGGGTAGTTGCCCGCCTTGTCGGCCAGGCCCACCCGGTCCAGCAGCTCCAGGGCACGCTCGCGGGCCTTGCCCCTGCTCACGCCCTTGACCTGGACCGGCGCCTCCATGACGTTCTCCACGGACGTCATGTGCGGGAACAGGTTGAAACGCTGGAAGACCATGCCGATGTCCCGGCGCTTGACCGCGACCTCGCTGTCCTTCAGCTCGTAGAGCTTGTCGCCCTTCTGCCGGTAGCCGACCAGATCGCCGTCGACGTACAGACGGCCGGCGTTGATCTTCTCCAGGTGGTTGATGCACCTCAGGAAGGTCGACTTGCCGGAGCCGGAGGGGCCGATGAGGCAGAACACCTCGCCGGACTTCACCTCCAGGTCGATCCCCTTGAGGACCTCTACGGGACCGAAGGACTTGTGAACGCCCTCGGCCTTGACCATGGCGGTCATGCGGTGCCTCCCGTCGACGCCGAGCGGTTGGACAGGGACAGCAGGTTCGCCTTGATCTTCTGGAACGGGGTGGCCGGCAGCGACCGGCTCGAACCACGCGCGTAGTACCGCTCCAGGTAGTACTGGCCGATGCTGAAGACCGACGTCATCAGCAGGTACCAGGCCGCCGCCAGGAACAGCATCTCGGCCGGCGCACCGGAGGTCTGGCCGATGTCCTGAGCCGCGCGCAGCAGCTCCGGATACTGGACGACCGAGACCAGCGAGGTCGTCTTCAGCATGTTGATGACCTCGTTGCCCGTCGGCGGCACGATCACGCGCATCGCCTGCGGGATGACGATCCGGCGAAGCGTCTTGGAGTGGCTCATGCCCAGCGCGTGCGACGCCTCCGTCTGGCCCTCGTCGACCGAGAGCAGACCGGCCCGGCAGATCTCCGCCATGTACGCGGCCTCGTTCAGGCCGAGGCCCAGCAGCGCCGTCAGGAACGGGGTCATGAAGTCCGACCACTCGTCCTTGTAGAACGGCCCGAGGTTGATGTACTCGAAGACCAGGCCGAGGTTGAACCAGACGATCAGCTGGACCAGGACCGGGGTGCCGCGGAAGAACCAGATGTAGAACCAGGCGATCGACGAGGTCACCGGGTTCTTCGACAGGCGCATCACGGCGAGCATGACGCCGCCGACGATGCCGATCACCATGGACAGCACGGTCAGCAGGAGCGTCTTGCCGACGCCGTCCAGGATGCGGTCGTCGAAGAAGTAGTCCGGGATCGCGCCCCAGTTGATCTTGCCCTGGGAGAACGCGTAGACGACCCCGACCAGCAGGGCGATGGCGACGACGGCGGATACGTACCGCCCGTAGTGCCGGACCGGGATGGCCTTGATGGCCTCCGGCCCGGCCGGGGGCGTGTCGGCCGGAGTCTTGTCGATGTCAACAGTCACGGGTGTTGCCTTTCAGTGCCGCTGTGCTGCGGTCACTTGCCGCCGTTGATGGTGGCCGCGTCGATGGAGCCGTCCGTGACGCCCCACTTCTTCATGATCTTCTCGTACTCGCCGTTCTTGACGAGCGCGTCGAGTGCAGCCTTGAGGGCGTCCCGCAGCTCCGTCTGGTTCTTGGCGACCGCGATGCCGTACGGGGCGGCCTCGACCTGCTCGCCGACCAGCTGGAAGTCCTTGCCGCCACCGGAGGTCTTCACCGCGTACGCGGCGACCGGGAAGTCGGACGAGCCGGCGTCGGCGCCGCCCGCGCGCAGACGGGTCTGGGCCTGCTGGTCGTTGTCGAAGGGCTCGATGGCGATCTTCTTGCCGGCCGGGCACTTCTTCGACTCCGCCTTGGCGAGGTCCTCGGAGACCGTGCCGCGCTGCAGCACGATCTTCTTGCCGCACAGGTCCGACCAGGTCTTGATGCCCTGGTCGTCGCCCTTCTTGGTGTAGATCGAGACACCGGCGGTGAAGTAGTCCACGAAGTCGACGCCCTCGCCGACCTTCTTGCCGGTGTCGGAGTCGATGCCCTCCTGGCGGTCCTTGGTGTCGGTCATCGCGGACATGGCGATGTCGTACCGCTTGGAGCGCAGACCCGTGATCAGCGTGTCGAACGTGCCGTTCTCGAACTGGAAGTCGACCCCGAGCTGCTTGCCCATGGCGGCGGCGAGGTCCGGGTCGATGCCGACGACCTTGCCGGAGCTGTCCTTGAACTCGACCGGGGCGTAGGCGATGTCGGAGCCGACCTTGATGACGCCCTTGTCGCGGATGGCCTGCGGCAGCTTGTCGGCGAGCGGGGCCGAGGCCGCGGTGTCGCCGGAGCCGGTGTCCTTGGTCTGGTCACCGCATCCGGTGAGCATCAGCGCGCCTGCGACCGCGATCGCACCGACCGCTGCTAGCCGAGAGTGCGCGGCGGTCGTACGACGGGTGGAGCTTGCGGTCATGGTGGGTTCCTCCGGCGGATGGGTGGAGTTGCCGATGGGGCGGGCCGCCACCGATGGGTTCGGCACGGCCGCGGCATGCCGAAGGGTTCGGCAGTGCCGTGGGTCGACGAGAGCACACCTCTTCGAGTGTCGCGACCTCGTGTGATTACGGCATCTTGCCATTCGGACTGCGCCATTCTGGGGGCCAGCCATGTCAAAATCGGATAACGGGCGACCCCCGAACCGCACCACTCCGGTACATCACGGCCGGACCTTCTACAGGAATCACCCCTTCCGGCCGGAAGATCTTCGGTAAATCCCGGGATTTCCATACGGGGGCCGCAGGCTTCGCCGATGCTTGAGTGGTTGTGGCTGGTTTGTCCAGGTCTTGTCCCGGTTTTGGATGAAGCGTCAGGGCGGCGTCATGTGACCTTCGCGTTATGGACTCGTCCCCGATGCCGTCCGTCCGGTAAGAAGGGTCTTTACACCCCTCATCCGGGGCTCAGGGCGCGTGTGCGGCGCGCCCGTCGCGTACGCGCCCGTACGTATACACGTACAAGCACGACATGGGCCTACGCGGTGCCCGCCCACCCCTCACCAGGAGTGGCCACCCTCAAAACAATGAAGATTTAAGGGGTAAAACGAAGTGGCAGCGGAGATCGTCAATCCTCGCAGCGAGAGCAAGACCGGCGATATGGAGCACGAGGGCAGTGCGGAGCCCCTCGACTCCTTCGACCCGGCGTTCGCGCTGCACCGCGGCGGCAAGATGGCTGTGCAGGCCACGGTGCCGGTCCGTGACAAGGACGACCTGTCCCTGGCGTACACGCCCGGCGTCGCGAAGGTGTGCAGCGCGATCGCGGAGCAGCCGGAGCTCGTGCACGATTACACGTGGAAGTCGTCGGTCGTGGCCGTCGTGACGGACGGTACGGCCGTGCTGGGCCTCGGTGACATCGGGCCCGAGGCCTCCCTCCCGGTGATGGAGGGCAAGGCGATTCTGTTCAAGCAGTTCGGTGGCGTGGACGCGGTTCCGATCGCCCTGGCCTGCACGGACGTCGACGAGATCGTCGAGACCGTGGTGCGGCTCGCGCCGTCGTTCGGCGGCGTCAACCTGGAGGACATCTCGGCGCCCCGGTGCTTCGAGGTCGAGCGCAAGCTCCAGGAGCGGCTGGACATCCCGGTCTTCCACGACGACCAGCACGGAACCGCCGTGGTGACGCTGGCCGCCCTGCGGAACGCCGCGCGGCTGAGCGGGCGGGCGCTGGGGGAGCTGCGGGCCGTCATCTCCGGCGCCGGTGCGGCGGGTGTCGCCATCGCCAAGATGCTGGTCGAGGCCGGGATCGGGGATGTCGCGGTGGCCGACCGCAAGGGTGTCGTGTCGGCGGACCGGGACGACCTCACTCCGGTGAAGCAGGAGCTGGCCGGCTTCACGAACAAGGCCGGGATCACCGGGTCGCTGGAAGCGGCGCTGGAGGGGGCCGATGTGTTCATCGGCGTCTCCGGTGGCACCGTCGCGGAGTCCGCGGTGGCGACGATGGCCAAGGGTGCGTTCGTCTTCGCCATGGCGAACCCGAACCCCGAGGTGCATCCCGAGGTCGCGCACAAGTACGCGGCGGTCGTCGCGACCGGGCGGTCGGACTTCCCGAACCAGATCAACAACGTGCTGGCGTTCCCGGGGATCTTCGCGGGGGCGCTGCAGGTGCGGGCCTCCCGGATCACCGAGGGGATGAAGCTGGCCGCCGCGGAGGCGCTGGCCGCTGTGGTCGGGGACGATCTCGCCGCCGACTACGTCATTCCGTCGCCGTTCGACGAGCGGGTCGCGCCGGCGGTCACGGCCGCGGTGGCGGCGGCTGCTCGGGCCGAGGGTGTGGCGCGGCGCTGAGGCCGACCTGACGTCGGTGTGATGTGGCCCCCGTCCGGGATCGGGCGGGGTCACATTTTCGCGTTGCGTGGGGCTGTTCGGGTGGCGCTTGTGGGTGGGGGTGGCGCTCGCTTCGCCTTCGCGTCGGGTGCGGGTCGGGGCCGCGCCGGGGGGTGTCCGTCCTCGGAACGGCGCGATGGGGTTGTGTACCGACTGACTGTTCGTTGACGCGACAACCGCTGCGGGCGGACACCCGCCGACCCGGCCCCTTCCCGCCGTACGCGGGTGCGGGCGGGTCCGGCTTCGCGTCGCAGGCGGCGGCCCCAGCAACACCGGTGCCCACCTGGCAAGAGGGCGTGTCTCACAGGGGTGGATGGTTCCTTCGGTTCCTCGGGGAACCTATCGTCAAGGTCATGTTCGCTGTCTACGCCGCCCGAATCGACCGCGACCAGCCGCTGTCCGGCCTGGAGTTGGGAGAGCGTCCCGCTCCCGAGGCCCGTCCCGGCTGGAGTACCGTCACGGTCAAGGCCGCCTCCCTCAACCACCACGACCTCTGGTCCCTGCGTGGCGTGGGCCTCGCAGAGGACAAGCTGCCGATGATCCTCGGCTGTGACGCCGCCGGCGTCGACGAGGACGGCAACGAAGTCGTCCTGCACTCCGTGATCGGACAGAGCGGGCACGGGGTCGGCCCGAAGGAACCCCGGTCCATCCTCACCGAGCGCTACCAGGGCACCTTCGCCGAGCGCGTCGCCGTGCCGACCTGGAACATCCTGCCCAAGCCCAAGGAGCTCTCCTTCGAGGAAGCGGCCTGTCTGCCTACGGCGTGGCTGACCGCGTATCGGATGCTGTTCACCAACGCGGGGGTACGGCCCGGGGACTCCGTGCTGGTACAGGGTGCCGGTGGTGGTGTCGCCACGGCGGCGATCGTGCTGGGGAAGGCCGCGGGGCTCAGGGTCTTCGCCACCAGCCGGGACGAGGCCAAGCGGAAGCGGGCCCTGGAGCTCGGGGCCGTGGAGGCGCTGGAGTCCGGGGCGCGGCTGCCGCAGCGGGTCGACGCGGTGATCGAGACCGTCGGGGCGGCCACCTGGTCCCATTCCGTGAAGTCGCTGAAGCCGGGCGGCACGCTGGTCATCTCCGGTGCCACCAGTGGCGACCGGCCCTCCCACGCCGAGCTGACCCGGATCTTCTTCCTGGAGCTCAAGGTCGTCGGGTCCACCATGGGCACCAAGGACGAGCTGGAGGACCTGCTCGCGTTCTGTGCCACCACCGGGGTGCGGCCCGTCATCGACGAGGTGATGCCGATGGACCGGGCGCGGGAGGGCTTCGAACGGCTGGCTTCGGGTGAGCAGTTCGGGAAGGTCGTTCTGACGAATCCCTGAGCATGCACGAGGTGCGTTGACGGTCGGTCCGGAGTGGGCCGGCCGTTGCGTTTGTCAACTATGGTTGACGAACGTTATATGTCAACGTAGGTTGACTGCATGACCGAAGCGACCGATCTGGCCGAGCGTGCGGGTGACCGTGATCCACGGGTCGGCCTACGGGCCGTCGCCGCGCTGCGTCGGCTGCTGGAGCAGTTGGAAGCCGTACAGGTGCGCAATGCGCGCAATCAGGGCTGGTCGTGGCAGGAGATCGCCACCGAACTCGGTGTGAGCAGGCAGGCCGTGCACAAGAAGTACGGGAGGCATTGATGTTCGAGCGGTTCACGAAAGACGCCCGCGAAGTGGTGAAGAGCGCGTACGCGCAGGTGGACGGGGGTGGTCAGGGCGGGCAGGTCGTGGAGCCGGAGCATCTGCTGCTGGCGCTGCTCGACCGGGAGGGCGGTCGGGGGTCCTTCGCGCTCGTCGCTCTCGGGCTCGACGAGCGGCGGGAGTCCGTGCGGGAGGCGCTGCGTGAGGCGCGGCGGCGGGCCGGGCTGACCCAGGCCGAGACCGACGCGCTCGCCGGGATGGGGATCGACGTGGAGGAGATCGTCGCCCGGGTGGAGGAGGCGCACGGGGTCGGCGCCCTGACCTGCGACCGGAAGGGCAAGGGGCGGTGGCCGGGGCGGGTCTCCTTCGGTCGGGGTGCCAAGGAGGTGCTGGAGCGCTCCTTGCGGGTCGCTCTCGCCCAGCGGGACCGGCACATCGGGGACGAGCACCTCCTGCTGGCCCTGACGCTCCGCCCCGGGGTGCCGGCCGAGGTCCTCGCCGACCACGGGGTGACGTACGAGTCCCTGGTGCGGGTGCTGTACGGCAGTGGTGGCGAGGCCAAGGCCGGGTGAAGGGCAGGGCCGGGGCCCCTGGGGGGCGTCTACTTCTTCTGCGTGCGCAGCAGTGCTCCTATGTGGGCCGCCGCCGTCGACAGGTGGTGGCGGGCGTCGCGCAACTGGTCGGGGGTGACGCCGTGGTCGCGGGCCGTGTCACGGATGTCGTCCCGGAAGCGGTCGAGCAGACGGTCCAGGTCGCGGGCGGGGTCGCCGGTGGAGTCCGCGGCGTCCTCGTGCGCCCAGGCCGGTTCGTAGGCGGCTGGGAAGCCCTCCGAGGGCTCTGAGGGTGCCGGCTCGGGGGCGGGCCTGGCCGTGCCGGTCCAGTCGAAGCCGAGGTCCTTGCCGAAGTCCTTGCCGTAGTCCTTTCCGAACTCGCCCACCTCCTTGACCAGTTCACTCAAGCCCTCGCGCAGGCCCGTCGGCCAGTCGCCGCGGGCGAAGTGGTCCTGCACCTGCTCCTGGACGCGGCGGGTGATGCGCTGCACCTGCTCCTGGGCCTGGACCCGGGCCTGCTCCTGGGCCTCCTTCGCCTGGCGGCGGGCGCGCTGGGCGTCCTCGCGGGCGCGGCGGCTCTCGTCCTTGGCGCGCCGGGCCTGTTCCTTCCACTCCTGCCGGGCGCGGCGCATCTCCTCCTTGGCGATGCGCCAGGCCTCCTTGTCGCCGTGCTGCGAGAAGTCGCTGTAGGGGGTGCCTGTCGTGCCGTCGGCCCTGGTGCCGGTGTCCCGGCGGGCCTCGGTGGCCGCGGCGCGCATCTCGCGGCGCAGGTCGCCGGCGGCTCCGCGCACGTCGGCCTGGATCTCCGCGGCCAGTTCCGCGACCGACTCCCGGATCTCCAGCTCCAGATCGGCCAGCTCGCCGCTGCGGTCGGCCAGCTCGGCGCGGCCCGCGTCCGTGATCGAGTAGACCTTGCGGCCGCCCTCGGTGGTGTGGGTGACCAGGCCTTCGGCCTCCAGCTTGGACAGGCGCGGGTAGACCGTGCCCGCCGATGGTGCGTACAGCCCCTGGAAGCGCTCTTCGAGGAGGCGGATCACCTCGTAGCCGTGGCGGGGGGCCTCGTCCAGCAGCTTGAGCAGGTAGAGGCGGAGGCGGCCGTGGGCGAAGACGGGGGGCATGTCAGAGCACCTTCTTGTCGGTCGTGCCGTCGGCCGAGGTGGTGGTGGGGGCATCGCCCGGGCCGGAGACGGAATTGTCTCCCGAGCCGCCCTGAGGGCCGCTCCCCGGGGCTGCCGACGCGCCGCCGGCGGCGGGCGGGATGTCCTCTCGCCCATCGGGGTCGTCCTCCCCGGCGGGCCGGCGCAGCAGGGCGATCGAGCCGGAGACGGTGGTGGCCCGCAGTTTGCCGGTGCCCGCGCCGAGGCGGCCCGTGATCTTGTGGGCGCCCCACTGGCCGTGCACCCGCAGGCCGTCGAAGGCGTTGGAGACGGAGCCGCTCGCCGTGTTGGCCTCGACCTCCGCGTCCGCCGGGTACGGCAGCCGGATCGCGATCTCGCCCGAGACGCTGGTCAGCCGGACGTCCGTCGGGCCGTTCGGGTCGAGGTCGACGATCATCGAGCCGCTGACCGAATCCGCCCGCACGGACGGCCCGGAGCCCTCGACCACCGTGAGGTCACCGGAGACCGAGTTGAACCGCAGGTCGCCGGTCACGTCCTGGGCCTCCAGGCTGCCGGAGACCGTGTCGGCTCGCACCGGGCCGGAGAGGCCCACGAGCGTCGTGTCGCCGGTGACGCCCTTCACCACCGCCGGGCCCTGGATCCCGGAGACCACGGCGGCCGCGCCGACCACGCCCACCTCCACGCGGGTGCCGGCCGGGACGGCCAGGGAGACCACCGCGCTGCGGCGCCAGCCCTTGCGGTCCAGCCACTTGAGGAAGCCCTTCCAGGGCAGGTCCTCGTAGGCCACCGTCAGGACGCCGTCCCGCTGGGTCACCACCAGGGGTGGTCCCTCGATCTCGGAGATCTCCAGGCGGGCGGAACCTTCGTCGGTGCCCACGACGTTCACCGTTCCGTTGACGAGGCGTACGTGCAGATCGCTCACGGGCTCGTCGAAGGTGAGCTTGCTCGGTTCCGTGACGGACCACTCGGACATGGTGCAGACCTCCCCGCTTCGACGCGCCATATCGCGTCCTCTCGTATTCACGATATATCGCGGTCCGGGAAAGTCAAGACACCCGTTCTGGGGAGGAGTGGGCGGACAAAAGTGCTCAGAATCAGGTGATTCGCCCTAGCGTGTGAGTATGCCGACGGAAGCTGACCGCACCGGTCCCGCGTCTGGGGCGCTGCTGCTGTGCCGGGCGGCGCCCGCGTCCGTCGCCCCCGTCGCCCACCTGTTGCGCGAGCCGATGCGGCTCACGCGCGCGGGCGACGAATGGAGCGTTCTCGTCCCCGAGGGCAGGCCCTGGCGGGACGGTGCCGAGCCCGTCGACCGGGTGGTCACAGGGTGGACCACGGCTCTCGCCGTCGGCGCGCCCTGGCCTGTCCTCGCCCTCTGGTGGGACCCTGACCACGCGGGGTTCATCTTCGCGTCCGGCTTCCGCCGCCCGGTCGGCTTCGTGTGGCTCGCGAGCGGCGTTCCGGTCGGCGAGGGCGAGGCGATGCGCGCGTTCGCCGCCCGCCTGGGCCTCGACCCCGTCCTGGACGTGCAGGCCCTCGACCGGCTGACCACCCCCGACTCGGCGGCCCACGCCCGCGCCCGCCTGCGCGGCCTGCTCGCGGTCCTCGCGGGCGTGGGTGTCGCCCTGCCCGCCGAACTCGTCCCGGGCGAACCCGCCGAGCGCCTCCTGGAGGCCGCCGCCGGACAGCCGGACAGCCTGCCCGTCGAGTGGCCGGGCTGGCGCGAGGCGGTCGCGGAACGCGACACCGTGAACCACAGCCGGCTCGGTCCCTGGATGCCCTGGACGGGCGGCCCCAGGGCCCGCGCCCTGGCCTTGGCGCAGGTGGCGGCGGGCCTGCCGCTCCTGGTACAGGGCCTGCGGCGACGGGGTGGCGGCTGGGTCACGGCCGGAGCTCTGCTCCTCGCGCACGGCGCACTGGGGCTGACCTACGCCCTCACACATCCCCGCGACTGACGCGTCCGGTCGGGGGGGCGAGAGACCGGATCTACTCGTCGCCGTGTGGGACGGTCGACGGCACCGCGTCCCCGACTCGTCGCCGCGTCGGACGACCGTCCCCGGCTCGCCCCCGGCTCGCCGCCGCGTCGGACGACCGTCGCCGACTCGCCCCCGGCTCGCCGCCGCGTCGGACAACCGACGCCGGCGAGTCCCCGACTCGTCCCCTACTCGTCGTCCTCGTCGTCCAGCCGGGCCAGCCACGTGGCCAGCCGCTCCACCGGTACCTCGAAGTCGGGATTGAGATCGACGAACGTCCGCAGCTGCTCGGCGAGCCACTCGAAGGTGACTTCCTCCTCGCCGCGCCGCTTCTCCAGTTCCTCGATGCCACGGTCCGTGAAGTACATGCCCCCAAGGATAAGTGCGCGCAAACGGCCGGGCCGCACCCCCGAAGCGGGGATGCGGCCCGGCCGTACACGACGCGCGAGGGCGACTTACGCCTCGAACACCTCACGCACCAGCTGCTCCTGCTCCGCCTGGTGCCGCTTCGCGGAACCCACCGCCGGGGACGAGCCGTGCGGGCGGGAGATGCGCCGCAGCCGCTCGCCGTGCGGGACGTCCGCGCCGACCGCCAGGTCCAGGTGGTCGATCAGGTTGAGCGCGATGAACGGCCAGGCACCCTGGTTCGCCGGCTCCTCCTGGACCCACAGGTACTTCTCGGCGTTCGGGTACTTCTTGATCTCCGCCTGGAGCTCGGCACCCGGCAGCGGGTACAGGCGCTCGATGCGGATGATCGCCGTGTCCGTCACGCCGCGCTTCTGACGCTCGGCCTCGAGGTCGTAGTAGACCTTGCCGGCGCAGAAGACGACCTTCTTGACCGCGGCCGCGTCCACCGACGCGTCGCCGATGACCGGCTGGAACTGGCCCGTCGTGAACTCCTCCGCCTTGGCCGCCGCCGCCTTCAGGCGCAGCATCGACTTCGGCGTGAAGACCACCAGCGGCTTGTGGTGCGGGTTGTGCACCTGCCACCGCAGGAGGTGGAAGTAGTTCGACGGCGACGTCGGCATGGCGACCGTCATGTTGTTCTGCGCGCACATCTGGAGGAAGCGCTCCGGGCGGGCCGAGGAGTGGTCCGGGCCCTGGCCCTCGTAGCCGTGCGGCAGGAGCAGGACGACACCGGAGGTCTGCGCCCACTTCTGCTCGGCCGACGAGATGAACTCGTCCACGACCGTCTGCGCGCCATTGACGAAGTCGCCGAACTGCGCCTCCCACATCACGAGCGCCTCGGGGCGGGCCAGCGAGTAGCCATACTCGAAGCCCATCGCCGCGTACTCGGAGAGGAGGGAGTTGTAGACGTTGAGCCGCGCCTGGTCCTCGGAGAGGTACTGCAGCGGCGTGTACTCCTCGCCGGTGCTGCGGTCGATGATGACCGCGTGGCGCTGGCCGAACGTACCGCGCTGCGAGTCCTGGCCGGCCAGGCGGACCGGGACGCCCTCCAGCAGGAGGGAACCGACCGCGAGGGTCTCGCCCATGCCCCAGTCGATGGTGCCGTCCTCGACCATCGACGCCCGGCGCTGCAACTGCGGCAGCAGACGCGGGTGGACGGTGATGTGGTCGGGGATGTTGACCTGGGACTCGGCGATCCGCTTGACGACCTCCGTGGTCACCGCGGTGTTCACGGCGACCGGGAACTCGGCCTGCGGGTCCGTGGACTCGATCGTGCCCGGCTGGGACGTGGCCTCACGGACCTCCGTGAAGACCTTCTCCAGCTGGCCCTGGTAGTCCTGGAGCGCCTGCTCGGCCTCTTCCAGGGTGATGTCGCCGCGACCGATGAGGGACTCGGTGTAGAGCTTGCGCACCGAGCGCTTCTTGTCGATCAGGTCGTACATCAGCGGCTGGGTGAAGGCCGGGTTGTCCGACTCGTTGTGACCGCGACGGCGGTAGCAGATGAGGTCGATCACCACGTCCTTGTTGAACGCCTGGCGGAACTCGAAGGCCAGACGGGCCACACGGACCACGGCCTCCGGGTCGTCGCCGTTCACGTGGAAGATCGGGGCCTCGATCATGCGAGCCACGTCCGTCGCGTACATGGAGGAACGCGAGGACTCGGGGGCCGCGGTGAAGCCGACCTGGTTGTTGATGACGATGTGGACCGTGCCGCCGGTGCGGTAGCCGCGCAGCTGCGACATGTTCAGGGTCTCGGCCACCACGCCCTGGCCCGCGAAGGCCGCGTCGCCGTGGATCGCCACCGGCAGGACGGTGAAGTCCGTGCCGCCCTTGTTGATGATGTCCTGCTTGGCGCGCGAGACGCCCTCCAGGACCGGGTCCACCGCCTCCAGGTGCGAGGGGTTCGCGACCAGGGAGACCGCGATCTGCTCGCCGTCGAGACCGGTGAAGGTGCCCTCGGCGCCCAGGTGGTACTTCACGTCGCCGGAGCCGTGCATCGACTTCGGGTCGAGGTTGCCCTCGAACTCGCGGAAGATCTGCGCGTACGACTTGCCGACGATGTTGGCGAGGACGTTCAGGCGGCCGCGGTGGGCCATGCCGACGACGACCTCGTCCAGGCGGGACTCGGCGGCCGAGTCCAGCACCGCGTCCAGCAGCGGGATGACGGACTCGCCGCCCTCCAGGCTGAAGCGCTTCTGGCCGACGTACTTCGTCTGCAGGAAGGTCTCGAAGGCCTCCGCCGCGTTCAGCCGGCGCAGGATACGCAGCTGCTCCTCGCGCTCCGGCTTGGTGTGCGGGCGCTCCACGCGGTCCTGGATCCACTTGCGCTGCTTCGGGTCCTGGATGTGCATGAACTCGATGCCGGTGGTGCGGCAGTACGAGTCGCGCAGGACGCCGAGGATGTCGCGCAGCTTCATCATCGACTTGCCGGCGAAGCCGCCGACGGCGAACTCGCGCTCCAGGTCCCAGAGCGTGAGGCCGTGCTCGGTGATGTCCAGGTCGGGGTGCTTGCGCTGCTGGTACTCCAGCGGGTCGGTGTCGGCCATGACGTGGCCGCGGACCCGGTAGGAGTGGATCAGCTCGAAGACGCGGGCGGCCTTCGTGACGTCGTCGTCGTGCGACGCGTCGATGTCCTTGAGCCAGCGGACCGGCTCGTAGGGGATGCGCAGCGCCTCGAAGATGTCGTCGTAGAAGCCGTTCTCACCGAGGAGGAGGTTCGCGACGATCCGCAGGAACTCGCCGGAGGCGGCGCCCTGGATGACCCGGTGGTCGTAGGTCGACGTGAGCGTCATGACCTTCGAGATGCCGAGCTTGTTCAGCGTGTCCTGGGACGTGCCCTGGAACTCGGCCGGGTAGTCCATGGAGCCGACGCCCATGATCACCGACTGGCCGGGCATCAGACGCGGCACGGAGTGCACGGTGCCGAGGCCGCCGGGGTTGGTCAGGGAGACCGTCACACCGGTGAAGTCGTCCATGCCCAGCTTGCCGTCGCGGGCGCGGCGGACGATGTCCTCGTAGGCCTGCCAGAACTCGAAGAAGTTCAGCGTCTCGGCCTTCTTGATGCCCGCGACCACGAGCTGGCGGTCGCCGTTGGGCTTGACCAGGTCGATCGCGAGGCCGAAGTTGACGTGCTCCGGCTTGACCAGGGTCGGCTTGCCGTCCTTCTCCGCGAAGGAGTAGTTCATCGACGGCATGGCCTTGATGGCCTGCACCATCGCGTAGCCGATCAGGTGCGTGAAGGAGATCTTCCCGCCCCGGGCGCGCTTCAGGTGGTTGTTGATGACGATGCGGTTGTCGAAGAGCAGCTTCACCGGGACCGCGCGCACGGACGTGGCCGTGGGCACCTCCAGGGAGGCGTTCATGTTCTTCGCGACCGCGGCGGCGGGGCCGCGCAGGACGATCTGCTCGGGGCCCGAGGGGGCCTCACCGGCGGGCTCGGCCTTCTTCGCGGCGGCCGGCTTGGCGGCCGGCGTGGCGGCCGGCTTCGTGGCCGGGGCGGCCTGCGCCGGAGCGGGGGCCTGGGCCGGTGCCTGTGCGGCGGGCTTCGCCTGGGCCGGAGCCGGGGCGGGAGCCGGTGCGGCGGCGGGCTTCTCGGCCGCCGGGGCGGGGGCCTGGGCGGGAGCGGCCGGAGCGGCCGCCTGAGCGGTGGTGGTCCCCGCGGCCCCCGCGGCCGCGGTACCCGCCGGAGCCGGGGCGGCGGCCGCCCCTGGCTTGTAGTCGGCGAAGAAGTCCCACCAGGCTCGGTCTACCGAATTCGGGTCCTGGAGGTACTGCTGATAGATCTCGTCGACGAGCCACTCGTTGGCACCGAACGACGCGGCAGGGTTCTTCCCCGCTTGGTCGGTGTCGGTCGAGATGCTCGAGTTACTGGGGGACTGTGGCGACACGGCGGCAACCGCCCTCTTCCGCTTCACAAGATGATGGACAGCGGGAATCAAGGCTACGCCCCCTCGAGGGGGAAGGTCAGGTCGGGCCCGTGCAACGTCGTGCAAGTCACATCTGGAACTGTGTTTCGGGGCTTGAAATGGCGGGAAACAAGCGTGGTTCCGCTTCAGGAGGGAAGAGCGGGGCACGGCCCCGGGCGCCGATGGCGCGGGCCTGTGCCTGATCACACGTGTCCGTCAGCGCGGACGCCCGTGGATCTTGTGACTCCGCTTCGAACTTTACGTCAATTTGGCAGAGATGACAGTCCCGGAAGAGTGACAAGAATCCGGCAACCCCGCTCGGATTCGGCCACTCCGATCCGGCCCCCGTGCAGGTCCACCGCCCAGCGGGCGATCGCCAGACCGAGTCCCGTGCCGCCGTCACTGCCCGGCCCCTGCGGCCGCTTGGCGCTGCCGCGGTTGAACCGCTCGAAGACGCGGTGCCATTCGGACTTCGGAATGCCGGGCCCCTCGTCCAGAACTTCCAGCTCCAGCGACTCCGGCAGGGCACCGCGCCGCGCCTTGACCGTCACCCGGCCGTGCGGGGGGCTGTGCTTGACCGCGTTGTCGATGAGGTTGGCGACGACCTGGTGGATGCGCTCCGGGTCGGCGTGCGCGGTCAACTCCGGTGGATGGACGTCGAGGTGCAGATGGACGTCCGTACGGGTGTGACTGCCCGAGCCGGTCGCGATGCCCGCGCGCACGGAGGCGACCATGTTGGCCTCCTTGAGCACGCCGGACAGATAGGGCCACACCTCGAACCGCCGCTGTTTCAGCGGTACGACGCCGTTGTCCAGGCGGGACAGGTCCAGCAGCGTCTCCACCAGCCGCCCGAGGCGCTCGGTCTGCTTCAGCGCCGTGCGCATCGTCTCCGGGTCGGCCTGCGTGACCCCGTCGACGATGTTCTCCAGCACCGCGCGCAGACCCGCGATGGGCGTGCGCAGCTCGTGCGAGACATTCGCCACGAGTTCCTTGCGCTGGCTGTCCTGGGCCTCCAGCTCGTCGGCCATGGCGTTGATCGTCACGGCCAGGTCGCCCAGCTCGTCACGGCGGTTCTCCCGCGTGCGGCGGGTGTAGTCGCCCTGGGAGATGGAGCGGGCCACCGCGGTCATCTCGTCCAGCGGTGCGGTGAGTGAATGGGCCACGAACTGCGTAATGAGAAGTGTGGCGATCATCGAGAAGACCGTGATGAAGCGCAGTTCCGTCTTGGTGTGCACCGCGATCACCGACAGGCCCGTGGTGATCAGCACCGAGATGACGACGAGCGCGCCCAGCTTGGTCTTGATCGAGAACGGGCTCACCCCGCCCCAGGGATCCGGCTCCCCGGGGATTCTCCGTCCGGCCGGCCCACCGCTCATGGAGTCGGGGTCTCCAGGGCGTAACCGACGCCGTGCACCGTGCGGATCCGCTCGGCGCCGATCTTCCGGCGGAGCGCCTTGATGTGGCTGTCGACCGTGCGGGTGCCGGAGGCGTCCGCCCAGTCCCAGACCTCGGCGAGCAGCTGCTCACGGGAGAGCACCGCACGCGGGGTGTTCGCCAGGCACACCAGCAGGTCGAACTCGGTGGGCGTCAGGTGAACGTCCTCGCTGCGCACCCGGACCCGGCGCTGCGCGTGGTCGATCTCCAGCTCGCCGAGGCGCAGGATGCCGGAGCGGGGGGTGGCCGCCGCGATGGCGGCCCGCTCCACCCGGCGCAGCAGGACGTGCACGCGCGCCGCCAGCTCCCGCATCGAGAAGGGCTTGGTCATGTAGTCGTCGGCACCGACGCCGAGCCCGACCAGCATGTCGGTCTCGTCGTCGCGCGCGGTGAGCATCATCACCGGCACCGGGCGGGCGGCCTGCACGCGCCGGCAGACCTCAAGGCCGTCGAAGCCGGGCAGCATGATGTCGAGAATCAGCAGGTCGGGCTGCCACGCCTCGGCCGTGTCGACCGCGGCCGGACCGTCACCCGCCGTTTGCACGAGGAATCCCTCGGCCCGCAGGCGGGTCGCGATGGCGTCCACGATCGTCGCGTCGTCCTCGACCACCAGGACCCGGCGCTGTGCGCCCGGAGTAGCCGTCGCCGAACCGTTGTGGGAGGTCTGTGTCTGCTCCATCGCCCGCCCCTGGGGTGTGCTTTCCCGGAATCAGTGGGGTGATTCCTTCTGACTGGCTATGCCTGCGCATGGTTGCGATTGACGCTTGAATGATCGGCGTCAGAGGAGCAGCGTACGGGGAGTCAGCACGCCTTTGCTATCCAGGGCGGATGCCGAGATGCACGACGTCCGGAACGCCCCGGGCAACCGGGATCTCTTCGGTACGCACCCGCTGGAACCCGGCATTCCGCAAGGTTTCCTCGAATTCGGCAGACGGTTGGGCGGACCAGACGGCGAGAACCCCACCAGGTCTCAACACCCGCGCACAGCTTGCCAGTCCGGCTTCCCGGTAGAGATTTCCGTTGCCCTCGGTGACGGTCCAGTCGGGTCCGTTGTCGATGTCGAGGCACAGGGCGTCGTACGTGTCGGATGTCTCATTGACGTGTGCGACGAGATCGGCCTCGACGATTTTCGCGCGGGGGTCCGCCAGGGCCGGGGCGGAGAGCGCCGAGAGCGGGCCGTCGCGATGCCATTCGACGATCGCGTGCTCGCGTTCCACCACCGTGATCCGTCCCCAGCGCTGGTCCGCCGCGGCGTGCGCGAGGGAGAAGCCCACGCCGAGTCCGCCGATCAGGACGTGGGGGCGGTCCCGGCCGTCCAGGGCGTCCAGGGCGGCGTCGACCAGCAGCCGCTCCGAGCGGCCGTCGGAGGTGTCCATCAGGAAACAGCCGTTGGCGATGATCTCCAGCTGGTCGCCGTGCCGCCGCAGCACCACCTCACCGTGCGGGCCCTCGCGACGGTCCAGGACCTCGGGAATGTCGTACGAGCTAGGCATGGGGGCATCCTGGCAGGAGTGGGCGCAGTGGCGCCCGTCAATTCGCCGAGGGCCCGAGGGCCCGAGGGAGGACGCGGGACGGGGCTTTCGGGTTGCTGTGAATCGGCTTCCGCGTGGCGCAGGTCACAGACAGTGCGGTGTCGGGAGCGAAGGCTGGGACATGACGGAAGGAGTGCCCGTTTTGGAACGCACCGCGCCGCCCCGCGAGCCGGCCACACCCCCGCCGGTGGACGCGCCCCTCTCCGACGTGTCCGGGCTGCTCGACGGGATGCCGCGGCAGCGGAGCCCCAAGGGAACGGCGGTCGCGGGAGCAGGGGAGCCCGCCCCGGCGGCAGTGCCCCGTTCCCGGACGCTCCGCCCCTGGCTGCTGCTGCCCACCCCCACGGGCACGCCGTTCACCTTCGGCTACGCGACGCTCCTCTGCCTCACCTCGCTGATCGCCGCGTACGCGGACCCGGCCCTGGTGCACGCCCTGCTCCAGGGCTCCAGTACGGACATGGCGCACCTGGTGCGCACGCCGGAGCTGGTGCTGATCGGCAGCGCGCTGTGGGTCGCCGGCGGGGTGACCTCGCCGTTCGCCATCGCCTTCGTGCTGGTGCTGACCGCGCTGGAACGGCGGATCGGGGGCCTGCGCACGGCCGGGGTCTTCCTGCTCGGGCATGTCCTCGCCACCCTCGCGACCGAGGTGCCCGTAGGGCTCGCGGTGCTGGCCGGGCATCTTCCCGACAGCTCCCTGCACCGCCTCGACTACGGCGTCAGCTTCGGTGTCGCCGCGGGCATCGGCGCCCTGGCCGGTCTGCTGCCGCTGTGGCTGCGCCTGCCGCTGCTGGCCGGCTTCGGGTGGATGCTGCTCCAGGACCTGCTCGCCTTCGCCGACCCGATGACGAACTGGGGGCACCTCATCGCCCTGGGTGTCGGGCTCGTGACCTGGCCGGTGGTCCGGCGCTCGTATGCGGCCCGCTCTCGCCCGGCCAGGGTCTGACCGCCGGGCCCCTCAGGCCCGAGCGGAGGTCGGCGGGTCGTGCTTCGCGCTGGTCAGCAGGGCCGCCACCTCCCAGCCGAGTGCCTCGTAGAGCCCTCGCCCCGCGGGAGTGCCGGCCAGGACGCCGGTCCGCGCCCCCTGGTGGACGGCGGCGTTCTGCAGCGTCCGCATGACGACGCTGCCCAGACCCTTGCGGCGATGGCCGGGGGCCGTCTCGACCTGGTCGACGACGGCGGTCACGCCCGTCGGGGCGATCTGGCCGCGTGCCGCCAGGGACCCGTCCGGCGCGGCCACCATCACGCGGGTCACCCCGCCGCGCGACCACTCGCGCAGCCGGTAGCCCTCGGGGGCGGCCGGAGCGCCGTCCGGCGCCAGCGGAACCCTCATCAGGAAGCCGGGCTCGGGGTCGATCCACCAGCCGTCGTCCAGCCAGCCGGCGACCACCGACGGATCCCGGAACGCCTTCAGCCACACGCCCTGCCCGGTCACCGCCCCGGCCACCTTGCGCACGGTCGTCTCGTCGAGACCCTCGTCCGTCGCGCCGAACACATGCCGCGTGACGTGCCCGTACGTCCCCATGTCGATGGTCCAGCCCCATGGCTCGGTCACGGGCGGAGCCGCCCCGCGAGACACGACCCACCCGTTCACCCATGCCTGCACGGTCTCGTCCACGCCCGCCCCCTGTAACGGCTGATTAGCCCTAGTGGCTCTTACATCCCGGAGCCTACGCGTCCTCCCGTTCCCGGCGTCATGAGTGATCGCTGACAGCGAACAGCGAGGGGGGAACATCCGGACCCGCTCAAGCATTGAGTCGGCATAGCTCAACTTGACTGCCGAAGGGGAGATCATGGCTTCGACGTCCACACCGCTCACCCTGCCCGTGCTGCCGCTCGACGGCGAGGTCGTGCTGCCCGGCATGGTGGTCCCGCTGGACCTGAGCGACTCCGAGGTCCGTGCCGCGGTGGAGGCCGCTCAGGCCGCTGCCCGGACAACACCCGGAAAGCCCCGGGTACTCCTGGTGCCACGCATCGACGGGACCTACGCGAACACCGGTGTCCTCGGCACCGTCGAGCAGGTCGGCCGGCTGGCCGACGGCGATCCGGGCGCCCTGATCCGCGGCCGGAGCCGGGTGCGCATCGGCGCGGGGACCACCGGTCCCGGTGCCGCCCTCTGGGTCGAGGGCACCAGCGTCGACGAGACCGTGCCGGAGCCCCTGCCCGGTCATCTCGCCGAACTGGTCAAGGAGTACAAGGCCCTCGCCACCGCCTGGCTGCGCAAGCGCGGCGCCTGGCAGGTCGTCGACCGGGTGCAGGCCATCGACGACGTCTCGGCGCTGGCCGACAACTCCGGCTACTCGCCGTTCCTGACCACCGACCAGAAGGTCGAGCTGCTGGAGACCGCCGACCCGGTGGCCCGGTTGAAGCTCGCCACCCAGCAGCTGCGCGACCACCTCGCCGAGCAGGACGTGGCCGAGTCCATCGCCAAGGACGTCCAGGAGGGCGTCGACAAGCAGCAGCGCGAGTTCCTGCTGCGGCGTCAGCTGGAAGCCGTCCGCAAGGAGCTGCGCGAGCTGGGCGGCGAGCAGGAGGGCGAGGAGTCCGACGACTACCGCACGCGCGTGGAGGCCGCCGACCTGCCCGAGAAGGTCCGCGAGGCCGCACTCAAGGAGGTCGACAAGCTGGAGCGGTCCTCCGACCAGTCGCCCGAGGGCTCCTGGATCCGCACCTGGCTCGACACGGTCCTGGAGATGCCGTGGAACGAGCGCACCGAGGACGCGTACGACATCCGGGGCGCCAAGGCGGTCCTGGACGCGGAGCACTCCGGTCTCGAGGACGTGAAGGAGCGGATCACCGAGTACCTGGCGGTGCGCAAGCGGCGTGACGACCGGGGCCTCGGCGTGGTCGGCGGGCGGCGCGGCGGTGCCGTGCTCGCGCTCGTCGGGCCGCCCGGCGTCGGCAAGACCAGCCTCGGCGAGTCCGTCGCCCACGCCATGGGCCGCACGTTCGTGCGCGTCGCCCTCGGCGGCGTCCGCGACGAGGCCGAGATCCGCGGCCACCGGCGTACGTACGTCGGAGCCCTGCCGGGCCGGGTCGTCCGGGCCATCAAGGAGGCCGGGTCGATGAACCCGGTCGTGCTCCTCGACGAGATCGACAAGGTGGGCTCGGACTTCCGGGGCGACCCGGCCGCCGCCCTCCTCGAAGTCCTCGACCCGGCGCAGAACCACACCTTCCGGGACCACTACCTGGAGGTCGAGCTGGACCTGTCGGACGTCGTCTTCCTCGCGACCGCCAACGTGTTGGAGGCGATCCCGGAGGCGCTCGCCGACCGGATGGAGATCGTCCGCCTGGACGGCTACACCGAGGACGAGAAGGTCGTCATCGCCCGTGACCACCTGCTCCCGCGCCAGCTGGAGCGGGCCGGACTCGGCAAGGACGAGGTGACCATCGACGAGGGCGCGCTGCGCAAGCTCGCCGGTGAGTACACGCGCGAGGCGGGCGTGCGCACCCTGGAGCGGTCCGTCGCGCGGCTGCTGCGCAAGGTCGCCGCCCAGCACGAACTGGGCGAGCGGAAGCTGCCCTTCACCGTCCGGGACGAAGACCTGCGCGACCTGATCGGCCGACCGCACCACGTGCCCGAGTCCGCCCAGGACCCGGCCGAGCGGCGGACGTCCGTGCCGGGCGTGGCGACCGGGCTCGCGGTGACCGGGGCCGGCGGTGACGTGCTGTTCGTCGAGGCGTCGCTGGCCGACCCGGAGACGGGCGCGGCCGGGCTGACCCTGACCGGTCAGCTGGGCGACGTGATGAAGGAGTCCGCGCAGATCGCGCTCAGCTTCCTGCGCTCCCGCGGCGCCGAGCTGGAGCTGCCGGTGGGCGATCTCAAGGACCGGGGCGTGCACATCCACTTCCCGGCGGGCGCGGTCCCCAAGGACGGCCCGAGTGCCGGCATCACGATGACCACCGCCCTCGCGTCCCTGCTCTCCGGCCGGCTGGTCCGCACCGACGTGGCGATGACCGGCGAGGTCTCGCTCACCGGGCGGGTCCTGCCGATCGGCGGTGTGAAGCAGAAGCTGCTCGCCGCGCACCGGGCCGGTGTCACCACGGTGATCATCCCCAAGCGCAACGAGCCCGACCTGGACGACGTCCCGGCGGAGGTGCTGGACAAGCTCGACGTCCACGCCGTCACCGACGTCCGCCAGGTTCTGGAGCTGGCGCTCGCGCCCGCCACCGCGGGCGCCGAGCCGGAGGTTCCGGTCGCGGCGTGACGGGCGTGACCGGACAGGGGAGGCCCGGGTTCCCGTGTGGGAGGCCCGGGCCTTCACCATGTGGTGGCCCTGTGGACACGGACGCCCTGACCTGCGGAATACTTGCCGAACTGCGGTGATCACGGCAGGTGGCGGAAAATCCAGGTACCGGAACTCTCACGACCGGGCGACGACCGAGGCAGGGGCTGACGTGCACGAGGGCGGCAACGACGACGGACACCGGGACGCCGGTCTGGCCGGAAGCGGTGTGGACCAGCCTGCCTTCCTGGCGCTGGAGCGCGAGCTGACCGTGCTGCTGCGGCGGGCCCGGGCCAGTCAGGGCGAGATGGCCCGCGAGGTCCACCCCGACCTGGAGTCGTCCGCGTACGGCCTGCTCGTCCGGCTGGACGAGTGCGGGAAGCAGCGGGCCACCGAGCTCGCCGCCTACATCGGGGTCGGCAAGGCGACGATGTCCCGCCAGCTGCGCGCCCTGGAGGACCTCGGGCTGGTCGCGCGTGAGCCCGACCCCGCCGACGGACGCGCCTGGCTCGTCGCCCTCACCCAGGAGGGGCACGACCGCGTCCGCCGGGTCCGGGAGGCCCGCCGCGCCCGCTACGCCGGCCGCCTGGCCGACTGGGACTCCCGCGAGGTCACGGAACTGGCCCGGCTGCTGAACCAGCTCAACCGCGGTATGGAGAAGTAGGCCGGGCGAGCGTCCAGGGCCTGTCGTGTGGATCAGGCCCTAGAACTCGACGTACACGGCCGTCGCGTCGTCGTGACGCTTGCTCCGGCCCAGGAAGGTCACCGCGGCGTCCGACCTCTCCAGAGCCCGGACGCGGTCCACCAGTGCCTGGGGACCCTCCTTGCGGACCAGGTGGAAGCAGTCCGTCCAGTCGCCCTCCTCGAACCGCTCGACCCAGCGGGTCGCCCCGTCCGTCAGCGCGGCCAGGGCACGTACCTGACCGCGGGGCACCGACCCGGTCACCGCCCGGGCCGCCACCGAGGGGTCGGCCGCCGCCGTGAAGAAGCCGCCCTCCACGTTCCGGAGCGTGGCGTCCACCTGCGCGTCCGTCGCCAGCGCCGAGCGGGGGAGCAGGGCCAGACGGTCGTCGAGGACGGGGGTCACCACGCCGTCTGGGGACTCCAGCAGAAGAGCCGAGTCCGACAGGACCAGGTACTCCACCGTGTCCGGATTCCATCGGGCGGCGACCACCGTGGCCTGGGGAGTTCGAGGGTGAGAAAGGTCACAGGTTGCGGCGTGTGCCTCGGAGGTACGCGCGATGGCACGGGACAAGGCGTCGATCAGGGGAACATCCGAGAGTGAAACGGTCAGTTCGGTCAGTGCTCCACCGAGGCGCGCCGTGAACCAGGGGACGGAATGCAGACAGCCCGTCCCGGTCTTCGGTGGTGTGACCCCGTCCAGGACGACGACCGAACCGCCCTGTCCCGAGGCGGGTAGTCCGACACCGGCGAAGTCCTCGTTGGGGCGGTCGGCGTCTCCCGGCTCCGAGGCGAGTTCAGTACGCATCCAGCCAGTCTGCACGAGCCCTTCACGGTGTCCGCAAAAGACCGGCAATGACTGCCGGACCGGCGCGGTCGCGCAGGTCGGACGCCAGGTTTGGGATGGAATGATTTGTTCCGGGAAGGCGTGGTGGCGAATACTGCCACCGGCCGTCGCCGTCGTCCAACCGGCGTGCCGCGCAAGGCCGCTGCAAAGGCCGGCGGAACTTGCCTCTCAACTCCCGTCCGGGGTTCACTCCTTCGGGTGGCGGGTCAGGTGATGCGCGTGCGCTGCCCACCGGCGCTGGGAGGGTCGGGAAGTGTACCGGGAGTACGCACCAGTTGACGGAGCGTCATCCGGGCCCAAGGGTTCACGAGTCAGGAATGCGAGCACCGGTGCAGAAGACGCGGCCTCGTCGCACAGGCAAGCAGAAGGCCCCCGTTCAGGGAGCCGAGCCGACGCCGTCCACCGGCAAGGGTCGCCCCACGCACGTACGCAACCGGCTGATCGTCGCCGTGGCCGTGGTCGCCGCGGCCATCGCCGGTGCGGGCACGCCGTCCGTCCTCGCGGCCTCCGGACAACTCCACGACTCCCAGGAACTGGTGACGCTCGCGGAGCAGACGCAGGGCGCCCTCGCCCTCGCGCACTCCCTCGCCGACGAGCGTGACGACGTCACCTCCTACATCGCGGCCGGGCGCCCCAAGTCCAAGGCACCCTCCGAGCAGCGCAGCGCCCGCGTGGACCGGCAGGTCGAGGAACTGAGGGCCGACACCGACACGCCCGACTCGCTCCGCTCGGACCTCGACGGCATAGCGGCCGTGCGCCGGGCGGCACTCACCGGCAAGAGCAGCGCCCTCGAAGCGCACCAGGCGTACTCCACCGCCATCACCGAACTCCACGGCCTCGCCGAGCAGCTGGCGCAGCAGACGCCGCCGCGCGCGGGCGAGGGCGGATACGCCCTGGCCGAACTGGACTCGGCCGTCCAGCAGGCCGCCGCGGCCCGCGGGCTGCTGCTCGCCGCGCTCAGCGTGCCGCGCGGCACCGGGACGGTCGTCGACCCCGTCACCGGCCTGCCGACCGGGACCTCCACCTCCTCGGACGCCGACACCCGGCAGCGCGACGCCCTCAGCGCCGCCGCCCAGCAGGCCCGGCTGCGCTCCGACGCGGCGCTCGCCGACTTCCGCGGCACCGCGCCCAAGCCGGCCCGCGCCTCCTTCGACTCCACGGTCACCGGCACCGAGGTCAACTCCGCCGACAAGTACCTCGCCACCCTGACCGACCAGCCGACGCTCTCCCGCAGCGATCTCACCGCCAGCCCCAAGAAGCTCGACGCGGCCCTGTCCGCCCGCGTCGACCTGATGCGCGGCGTGGAGTCGGCCCTCTACGACCGGCGCACCAAGGACCTCGAGGCGCTGCGCGACGACGACGTCACCGCGCTGGAGATCCGCATCGCCGTCCTCGGCGCCCTCATGCTCCTCGCCGTCGGTGTCGCCACAGGCATGGCCCGCAGCCTCACCCGCCCGCTCGCGGTCCTGCGCCTGGGGTCCAAGCGCCTCGCCGAGGCCGACGACCCGGCGGCCGAGGAGCCGGTGAAGTTCACCGGCCGCAACGACGAGTTCGCCCAGGCCGTCCGCTCCGTCAACGCCCTGCACGCGCACGCCGCCGCCCTCACCGACCGGATCACCACGCTGGAGTCCGACCGCAAGCACCTGGTCGGCCAGCGCCAGAAGATGGCCGACGCGCGCGAGGAACTGCGCGGCGAACTCGCCGAGTCCGCCGCCCAGCTGGAGCGGCTGCGCACGGCCATCGGCGGGACGTTCGTCAACCTCGCCCTGCGCACCCTGGGTCTCGTCGAGCGGCAGCTCGCCGTCATCGAGAACCTGGAGGAGCGCGAGCAGGACCCGGACCGGCTCGCCACGCTGTTCAAGCTCGACCACTTCGCCACGGTCATGCGCCGGCACAGCGAGAACCTGCTGGTCCTCGCCGGTACCGAGCACGTCCAGCACGCCGCCGGGCCGGTGCCGCTGGTGGACGTCGTCCGTGCCGCGGTCAGCGAGATCGAGCGGTACGAGCGGGTCCGGATCGCCGCGCTGCCGCCGCACGCGCACATCGCCGGGTTCGCCGCGGACGACCTCTCCCACCTGCTGGCCGAACTCATGGAGAACGCCACCTCGTTCTCCCCGCCCGACCTGCCCGTCGAGATCTCCGGCTGGCTGCTGGAGAACGGCGAGGTCATGCTCTCCGTCCAGGACGAGGGCATCGGCATGACCGAGGACCGGCTGGAGCGTCTCAACTCCCGCCTCGCCGACTTCGACCCCGAGGCGCCCTACGACCAGGAGGGCGAGGACGGTCTCGGCCTCGGCCTGTACGTCGTCGCCCGGCTCGCCCACCGCCACGGTGTGCGCGTCCAGCTGCGCGAGCAGAAGCAGGGCGGTGTCGCGGCGGTCGTCGTCCTGCCGCGCACGCTGTTCGCCGCCGCCCCGCCCGTCACTGTCCCGGCCTCCGGCCCTCTCGCCGGCACGGCCCACTCCTACTCCTTCCCGGGCGCCGACGCCGAGGCCAACTCCAACGTCCTGCCCGGCCGCGCGACCGGCGACGACCCGCTGGTGGCCCTGGCGGAGAAGGCGGTGGCGGTACGGCAGGACGAGGCGGCGGACACCACCGAGGCCGATCCGGGAACGCCTGCCGACCCGGGGGCGACGCCCGTCGACCCGGGGGCGGTGCCCGCCGGGCAGCCTGCGCCGGCCGACCCGGCGATGTCTGCCGACCCGGTCGGAGAAACCGACTCGGCGGCGCCCGCCGACGGGGCCGCACAGGCCGCACAGGCCGCACAGGCCGCACAGGCCGCACCGGCGGGCGCCGCCGCCACGGACGCCCTTGCGGCCCGGGCGGAGCACGTCGACACGGATGCGTACACCGCCCCGGGGACGTACGCCGACCCGGTTGGGCCCGCTGAACGGGCCGTGCCCGCCGACCCGGAGACGCCCGCCGGGCCGATGCCGCCCGCCGACCCCGAGACGCCCGCCGGGCCGATGCCGCCCGCCGACCCCGAGACGCCCGCCGGGCCGATGCCGCCCGCCGACCCCGACGCCTCGGCCACCTCGGCCACGCACGCCGACTCGGTCGGGCCCGTTGACGCCGACCCGGTGACGCCCACTGGTCCGGTCGCGGACGCCGACCCGGATGCCGCCGCCGACCACGTGACGCACGCCGCCCCGTTGGAGTCCCCCGCGGAAACCACCATGGAGCTGTGGATTCCGGCGCAGCCGGGGGGATCGAACCCGGCCGGCTCCGAGGTCGGGCCGCACGGGTTGGCCGTGGACGCAGACGTGACCCGTACGGGCGGCCCGGACGCGGGCGAGGGGGACAGCCGCGAGCACGAGCGGGCGCCCGACGAGGAGGAGGACCGGGTCACCGACAAGGGCCTCCCCAAGCGCACTCCGAAGATCACTGCACCGACCACCGCCCCGCGCCAGCGCAGCGGCTCCGTCGACGCCGACGCCCTGCGCCGCCGACTCGGCGGGTTCCGCCAGGGCGCCCAGGCCGGCTACCGCGACGTGGAGGCGGAGATCGCCGACAGGACGGCCTCGCACCAGCGGCCGGCCACCGGCGCAGCAGGACCAGCTGTACCCGAAGAAGCCACGGGGGGCACAGTCGAGGAGGCAAGCAGTTGACCGCTCCCAGTACCTTCGGACTGATCGGACTGAGCAGTGAGGCCCGCAACCTGCACTGGCTGTTGACCAACCTCGTCGAGGAGGTCCCCGGCATCCTCTCGGTCGCGGTCGTCTCGTCCGACGGACTGCTCCTGCTCTCCTCCGACGACCACCGCAACAAGCAGGCGAGGGAAGCCCTTCAGGTCCGCGGGACCCGGCGTACGGGCCCGCGCGGCTCCGCGGCCGACCTGGCGACGATCGTCTCCGGCATCGGCAGCCTCACCGTCGGCGCCGCCAAGCTGATGGACTTCGGCGGGGTCCGGCACACGATGATCGCCATGGACGAGGGCAGCCTGTTCGTGATGTCGATCAGCGACGGCTCGCTGCTCGGCGTCCACGGCTCCGCGGACTGCGACATGAGCGTGGTGGCGTACCACATGGCCCTGTTCGTCGGCCGCGCCGGTCACGTCCTGACGCCGGAACTCCGCAGCGAGCTCCGTAAATCCCTGGAGGATTCCCAGACGACGGGGAGTGCCCGATGAGCAGCACGCCGAAGCATCACCTCCCGGTCCGCGGCGGTGACCGCAAACCCGCCCGGGTCCGCCCCTACTCGCTCACCGGCGGCCGCACCCGCTTCGGCCACGTCCTCCTCGTGGAGACGTTCGTGGCGAGCACGGCCGCGCTCGACGCCCCGGAGGAGCGCAAGGAACTGACGAACGGCAACCTCTCCACCCGCGTCATGCCGGAGCTGCGGGCCATCGTCGAACTGTGCCGCCGGATGCGTACGGTGGCCGAGATCGCCGCGCTGCTGAAGATGCCGCTCGGCGTGGTCCGCGTGCTCCTGAGCGACCTCGCGGATCAGGGAAAGATCCGTGTGTACGGAACGGGCACCGGCCATGGCACGGGCCGCCCGGACCGGGCTCTGCTGGAAAGGGTGCTGAGTGGACTCCGTCGTCTCTGACGCCGCTCACGGCGTCTCTGGTTCCTCCCCGTTCGTCCAGCCGGACGACAGCATGCACGCCTGGGAGACGGACCGCACCCGGGCCCCCATCGCCACGAAGATCGTGGTGGCGGGCGGCTTCGGCGTGGGCAAGACCACGCTGGTCACCGCCGTTTCGGAGATCACGCCCCTGCAGACCGAGGCGCTGATGACCGAGGCGAGCGAGGCGACCGACGACCTCACCGCCACACCGGGCAAGACCACCACCACGGTCGCCATGGACTTCGGGCGCATCACGCTCGACGACGACCTGGTGCTCTACCTGTTCGGCACGCCGGGCCAGCAGCGGTTCTGGTTCATGTGGGACGACATCGTGCGCGGCGCGATCGGCGCCGTCGTCCTCGCCGACACCCGCCGCCTGAAGGACTGCTTCCCGGTCCTGGACTACTTCGAGAGCTCCGGACTGCCGTACGTGGTCGCCGTCAACCACTTCGAAGGCAGCGAGCTGTTCGAGCCGGAGGACGTGCGGGAGGCCTTGACCATCCCGCAACACATACCTGTCATGATCATGGACGCGCGTCGCCGGATCTCCGTGATCGAGACCCTCCTGGCCCTCGTGGGCCACGCGCTCGACGAAACCCCCGAGTAGAGGACAGCCCGCATGCGGAAGATACTCGTCGTCGGAGCCGGTCAGTCCGGGCTCCAGATCGCCCTCGGCCTCCAGTCACAGGGCTACGAGGTCACCCTGATGTCCAACCGGACGGCGGACGAGATCCGCACCGGCCGGGTCATGTCGACGCAGTGCATGTTCCACACGGCCCTGCAGCACGAGCGCGATCTCCAGCTGAACTTCTGGGAGTCCCAGGCCCCGAAGATCGATGGAATCGGCGTCTCGGTCGCCGCCCCCGGATCCTGGGCCGAAGGCCCCTCCGCCCGCGCCATCGACTGGCTGGGCAGGCTCGACGGCTACGCGCAGTCCGTCGACCAGCGCGTGAAGATGGCCGGCTGGATGGAGACGTTCGCCCAGCGCGGCGGGCAGCTCGTCATCCACGGCGCGGCCGTCGGCGACCTCGACTACTTCTCCCGCACCTACGACCTGGTGCTCGTCGCGGCCGGCAAGGGCGAACTGGTCCAGATGTTCGGCCGCGACGCGGAGCGCTCCCCGTACAGCGAGCCGCAGCGCGCGCTGGCCGTGGCGTACGTTCACGGCCTCGGCCCGCGCCCCGAGCACCCCGGCACCGAAGCGGTCCGCTGCAACCTCGTGCCGGGTGTCGGCGAGCTGTTCGTCATGCCGACCCTGACCACCTCCGGCCGCGCCGACATCCTGTTCTGGGAGGGCATACCCGGCGGCCCGCTCGACGCCTTCAACGGCGTCAAGGACCCCGCGGAGCACCTCTCCCTGACCCTGGAACTCATGGAGCGGTACGTCCCCTGGGAGTACGCGCGGGCCACCAAGGTCGAACTGACCGACGCCGGCGGCACGCTGGCCGGGCGCTACGCCCCCACCGTCCGCAACCCGATCGGCCGCCTCCCCGGCGGCGGACTCGTGCTGGGCGTGGCGGACGTCGTCGTCGCGAACGACCCGATCACCGGGCAGGGCTCCAACTCGGCGTCCAAGTGCGCCGCCGCCTACCTCTCCTCGATCACCGAGCACGGCGACAAGCCGTTCGACGAGGAGTGGATGCGGGCCACCTTCGACCGCTACTGGAACACCGCCCAGCACGTCACCAAGTGGACCAACGCGATGCTCGCGCCGCCGCCGGAGCACATCCTGAACCTCATCGGCGCCGCCGGCGAGCTCCAGCCGGTCGCCGACCGCTTCGCCAACGGCTTCAACGACCCGTCCGACTTCGAGAACTTCTTCTACGACCCGGAGAAGACCGGGGCCTACCTGGCCGAAGTGTCCGGCGCGGGCGCCGCGTAACCCCCGTCGCCCTCGTAGCCCTCGTCCGACCCGTCCGTGGCGCCCTTGGGGAGCTTCGGCGGCTCGTAACGCCGCAGGGGCTCCCCGCCCGGGTCCGGTCGTACGGCACCGAGGACCGGGTTGGCCACGATCGGTGACACCTTCACCTTCGCGCCCGGCCGGGGAGCCTGGACGACCATGCCGTCCCCGAGGTACAGCGCGACGTGCGTGGCCTTCGGGAAGTACACGACCAGGTCGCCCGGACGCAGCTCGTCCAGGGGGATCCGCTCCAACCGCTTCCACTGCTCCTGGCTGGTCCGGGGGATGGGCGTCCCCGCCTCGGCCCAGGCCTGTGAGGTCAGGCCCGAGCAGTCGTATGTCCTCGGGCCCTCGGCGCCCCACTCGTACGGCTTGCCGAGCTGCCGCACGGCGTAGCGCACGGCGCGGTGGCCCTCGGCGGAGGGGGTGGGAGTGCGGACGGTGGTGGTGCTTCCGCGGTCGGCCCTGTTCTTGCCGTTGTCCTCGGCGTCTTCGGTGTCCTCGGCGACTTCGTCTTCGTTGACTTCGTCCTCGTCGCCCAGTGCGCCCGACGCCATGAACTCCTTCTGCGCTTTCGCGATGCCCTTCTGCTCGAACTCGGCCAGGTCGGTGAGCTGCTCGCTGCTCAGGGAGGCGAGCAGTTCCTCGACCTCGCGGAGGCGGGCGCGGATCTCGTCCCGTTCCTTCTTGCGCCGCTCGGTGAGGGTGAGCTGCCGGTCGAGGGCCGTGCGGGCCTTACGGGCCAGTTCGCGGGCCGTGCGTTCGTCGCCGGTCAGCCGGCCGATGGTGTCGGCCCGTTCCTGGGCGAGCCGGCCGATCACATGGCCCTGCTCGATCGCGTGCTGTGGGTCCCGGGCCAGCAGCAGACGTACGTACGGGGAGATGTCGGTGCTGCTCTGGTACTGCTGCCGGGCCAGCCGGCCGGCCGCGCCCCGGCTGTCGTGCAGGGAGAGCCGGGCGCGGGCGAGGGCGCGGTCCAGGCGGTCGGTCTCGGCGCGCTGCTTCTTCAGTTTCTCCTCGGTGCCGTTGTAGGCCTCGGTGGCCTCCTCGGCCTTCCTGTACAGCTTCTGAAGACCTGTCAGGAGCGGGGCGATGTCGCGCGCTTCCGTATCGCGGTCTTCCGTACCGCGCTCCTCCGTGTCGTGCTGTGCCGTGTCCGGCTCGGGGACTGCCCTGGCTGGGACAGGGGCCAGGACGGTTCCGGCCGCCGTCGCCGCGATGCAGACCAGACGCAGAAGCTTTCCTGACATGCCATCACCTCCGTTGCGGGGGCGGCGTGGTGCCGCCGGACAACGTGAGGATCAGGCGTGCGCGTGCGGTGCGCGCGGTGGGTGTGCGCGGTTCGGCGCAACGGGGTCACCCGTCGGCGTCGTCCGGCTTGCCGGGCGGCGTGGCGTCTGGCTTCGACCACGGCCAGTTGAGCCGGCGTGGTGGGACGCCCTCCGGGGCGTACTCGTACTTCCAGCGGTTGGACAGGCCGACCTTGCCCGGGCCCCGGGGGACGCGGCGGTAGACGAGCACGGTGTCCGGTCCGCCGTCGGGGGCCGGGACGGGGATGCGGTACGTCTTGGGCGGGTGGCCGGTGATGCCGACGAGGACGGGCAGGACTCTGCCGTCCATGGGGCCGCCCTCGAAGGGGGTGTCTTCGCTCTTCACGGGATCAGTGTCAGACATCCTCGGCGAGCGCCAGGACCAGGGCGTCGGTCTGCGGGTCGCGGCGGGCGGTCACCGTCAGCATCGCCACGAACTGCTCGACGAGCCAGTCGCGGAGTTCCTCGGCGGGCGGCTGCTTGTCCTCGTCGAGCCAGATGAGCGACGACGCCTCCACGGCGGTGATCCACATGCGGATGGTCATGCGCAGGCGTGGGCCGGGGCCGGTGACGCCGAGGTGGTTGAGGATGTGCTCGGCGGCGACGCGGCGGACGCCGTCGACGATGGCGGTGGTGCGGGACGTCTCCACGACGCTGCCGCCCTGGAGGAGGGCGCTGAAGCCGGCGTGGTGCTCGTCGACGAAGGTGAGGTAGCGGTCGAGGGCGCGGGACAGGCGGGGGAGGAGGGGGCCTACGCGGGGTTCGTCGAAGCAGTGCTGGAGCTCGTCGGCGGCGGAGCGCAGGGCGGCCTCGTAGAGCTGTTGCTTGCCGCCCGGGAAGTACCGGTACACCAGGGGGCGCGAGACTCCGGCCGCCTCCGCCACGTCGTCGAGGGACACCTCCTCCGGGGCGCGGTGGGCGAAGAGGCTCAGCGCGGAGGTGAGCAGCTGACTGCGGCGTTCCTCGACGCTGAGTCGCCGGTAGGCGGGGGTGGGGGCGGCTGGTGTCATGCCTCGCAGCGTAATCGGGGGCCGGGGGGCTGCGTAGCGGTGGCGGGGGGCTTGCTTTCACGCCGGCGGGGGTGCCGGTTTGCTTTGCCTGACCGCCGGGTGGGGGTGCGCGTGCGCTTCGCGTGCGTGGAGTGTGGGTCGGGGCCGCGCCGGGGGGTGTCCGTCCTCGGAACGACGCGATGGGGTTGCGTACCGACTCGCTCCCCGTTGACGCGCCAACCGCTGCGGGCGGACACCCCCGACACGGCCCCTTCTCGCCGTACGCGGGTGCGGGAGCGCCTAACGCGCGTCCACGTGCTGGAAGTCGACGGCGGTGATCCGAGCGGCCTTCGGGGTCAGTTCGGCCATGCCCTGGCCCGCAGCGATCACCTCAGTACTCGTACCCGTCTGGGCCAGAGGGATACCGGCCCAGGTCAGCGAGTCACCGAGGGCGTTCGCGCGCGAGCGCTGGTGGCGTTCAGTGCACCGGACTACCTGGTTCAACGATCCGGAGCTGACCGAGCAGGAGCCCGAGGCCGCACTGGCCTACCAACACCTTCGACATGAGCGACTGGGCCTTGCGGCTCACGCCCGAGGAAGCGCTGATCGGCGCGGCCCGGGGACCCGGAGACCTGGCCAAGGAGGTGATGGTCCCGGACCAGGGCAGTGCCACAACGGAGATCCGCGTGCCGGTCCGGGCGGCGAACATCTCGGCGGAGAACCCGAGGTTCATCGAAGCGCAGGCGAAGATAGCCCGGCACGTCACGAACATCTTCGTGACGTATCAAGACAGGTCAGAGTCGATCCGGATGCTATTGAGGTCGGTAAAGTCGGCGATCTTCCTGGCCTCCGCCTGGCTGACCACTCCCTGCGGCTTGTCGGCGGCGGCCTTGTCGTCGTCCGAGCCGGTGCCACCGCCGCACGCCGTCAGGGCGAGGGCGGTCGTGGCACCGATGGCGGCGGTCTTGCCGGCGGGTGGTGTGGGGGGACATGCGGTGCTGATCTCCTTCAGGGCCACGGAGGGTGACTGCGTCTCGAAGGACAGTAGTCACCCTGCATGGACATGACGGAGTCGGGGCCGCTACGCCAGCAGCCCCGACGACTTCCACAGGCGGCGTCCGACGCCTCGGAGCACACCGATGTCGTCGAGGAAGTCGGTCAGACGCTTGGAGCCGTTCTGCATGACCTCCCGGCGGTGGCCGCTCGCGCGGACCTGGGCGAGGGCCTCTCGTTTGTCGAGGCCCACGTTGGTGTAGACGTCCGGGTTCACGAAGGCCACCGAGAAGACGCGGGCGAACTCGCCGGAGGTGACGCGGGTGAACTCCTGGGACCACTTGGGGGCCGTCACCATCTGGCGGCGGAGTTCCTCACGGGCGTAGCGGACGTGGCGGGCCTCCTCCACGACGTGGATACGGGTGACACCGCGGACCAGGGTCTGGACACGCTCGTCGGGGAAGGTCAGGCGCTGCATCCAGTCGAGGACCTCCTCGCCGAGGAGGGTGGCGGTGAAGGAGCCGGGGGTGGTGGAGATGGTCTTGAACAGGCGGCCCAGGTGCTGGTGGGCTCGGCTGACCGGGTACCAGGGCGTGTCACCGTGGGAGATCAGGCGGGCGAACATCTTGGAGTGGCGGCACTCGTCCTCGATCTCCGTGAGTGCGTAGCGCACATGGGCGCTCGTCGCCGCCTTGTCGTAGATGTGCCGGACCAGCAGCTGCATCAGGATGATCTCGAACCAGATGCCCAGGGAGGCGAGGGCCGCGGCCTCGTGCTGGGAGAGCAGGATGCGCTGTTCCTCGCCCATGCGTTTCCAGAGCGGGGTGTCGTAGAGCGAGACCAGCTCCGGGGGCCAGAACCACTTGCCCTCCTCGAAGGGCGCGTCCCAGTCCAGCTCCTTGTCCGGATCGAAGGAGTGCTTGGCGGAGGAGTCGAGCAGCCGTTGGGCCACCTGCTCCCGGTCCTTGAGCAGGCCGAGGGCATCGCGCAGGCCGTCGAGCGCGTCGGCTTCCGTCAGGGTCGTCATGGCTGCCCACCTCGTTGTGCACACGTCACTGTTCCTCTTATGAGACTGCCTGTCAGCAAGCTCGTCAATCCCCCGCGCACTACTTGTTGACCCGGTGTCTACCTCGTGTGAGCCTGCGGGCACGCCGCCGAGAAGCTCGACGCCGAGCGCCTCGCGGCGGAGGAGAAGGCGCGGGTGGCGGAGGTGACGGGGGCGATCGACGCAGGTCGGGCGGCTGGTTGAGGGGCCGTCAGAGGGCGCAGCCCAGGCCCTCCGGTACCTCGCCGAGCAGCGGCGTCGCCCCCTGGGGCGGGAACGAGGTCCGCAGGGTGAAGGCGTATGGTGTCGGGCCGTGCGTGCGCAGGTGCAGCACGCGGGACTCCGCCTCGGCGACCGTGGGGCGGTGGCCGGCCGGGACCCACCAGAGGGCGACCATGGCCTCCTGGACGCGTTCGAACCACTCGCGGCGACGGGCGAGCATCTCCCGGTGCCGGCCCTGATACATGTACGCGGTCAGGGCGTGCGTGTCGCGCCACACCGACATGTTGATGATCAGCCAGGAGTCGCCGAAGACGGGCACGTCCGTGGCGTCGTCGCCGCCCTCGCCCTGGAGGCGCCAGACGAAACCGTCGGCCCCGTCCGCGTCCGCGTTCACCGGGTCGAGGTTGTCGACGAAGTCCTTCAACTGCGGTGAGTCCAAGGGGGCCTTGAGGCGGCCGAGGTTGACCTGGGCGAGTTCGTACGCGGGCTCAGTCATGAACCGAACGGTAGGTCGGGCGCCCCCGGTCCCGGTAGCCCCGTCTCAGCAACCGGGCGGCCGTTGCGGGTCGCGTCAACCGGACGGCTGCTCAGGGGACTTCAGCACCGCTTCCATCACCGCCCGGGCGATCGGCGCCGCGTCACCGCCCCCGCTGATGTGCCCGCGGTCCGTCTCCGCGTCCTCCACCACGACCGCGACCGCCACCCGCGGCGCCAGATCGCGATCGCCCTGCGCCCAGGAGACGAACCAGGCGTACGGCGTACCGGAGTTGCCGAGACCGTGCTGGGCGGTACCGGTCTTGCCGCCGACCTTGGCGCCGCGGATGGCGGCGTTGCGGCCGGTGCCGTTCTCCACCACGTCCCGCATCATCGCCCGCAGCCGGACGGCCGTGGACGGGTACATCGCCTGGCGGATCGCCCGCGAGCCGGCCGTCGCCAGGGTGCTGCCGCCCGGCCGGGTCGTGCGCTCCACCAGGTAGGGGTCCCGCACCTGGCCGCCGTTGGCCACCGCCGCAGCGACCATCGCCATCTGCAGCGGTGTCGCGCGGGTGTTGTACTGGCCGATCGACGACAGGGCCAGCTGCGCCTGGTCGAGGCTGGTGTCGAAGGTGGACCGGGCCACCGGGAAGGGGACCCTCAGCGCCCCGTTGCCGAAGCCGAAGGCGTGCGCCGTGGCCGTCATGTCCGCCGCACCCACCTCCACACCGAGCTTGGCGAACACCGTGTTGCAGGAGAACGTGAAGGCCTCCCGGACGGAGGCGTTCGCACAGCCCTTCGACGAGTTCGTGAGGCGGGTGCGCGTCCCGGGCAGGCGGTAGGGGTCGGGGGTGTCGGTCGGCGCCTCGATGTCGGTGACCACACCGGCGTCCAGCGCGGCGGCCGCCGTGACGACCTTGAAGGTCGAGCCCGGTGGATACGTCTGCCGCACCGCCCGGTTGAGCATCGGGCGGTCCTTGTCGGCGGTGAGCCGCGACCAGGCCCGGGCCGCCGCCGAGCCGTTGCCCGACAGCGGCTGGGGGTCGTAGGACGGGGCGGACACCAGGGCCAGGATCCGGCCGGTCGACGGCTCCAGCGCCGCGACCGCCCCCTTGTGGCCCGCGAGCCCCTCGTACGCGGCCTCCTGGGCGGCGGGGTGGAGTGTCGTGACGACGTCTCCGCCGGGGTTGCGCGCCCGCGTGAAGTCGTTCCACAGCGGGAACGGCGCGAGCATCGGATCCGCGCCGGACAGCACGCCGTCCTCGCTGTTCTCCAGGAGCGTCGTCCCGTACAGCTGGGAGGCGAAGCCGGTGACCGGGGCGTATATCGGGCCGTCCGTGTAGGTCCGTTCGTAGCGGAGGTGCTCGCGGGTGTCCCGGGAGCCGGTGACGGGCCGCCCGCCGACCACGATGTCCCCGCGGGGCTGCTCGTAGCGGGTGATGTCGGGGCGCCGGTTGCCCGGGTTCCGGTCGTACGACGGGGCCTGGACGACCTGGACCCGGGCGGCGTTCAGCAGCAGGGCCACCAGCAGCAGGGCGCAGAAGTACCCGGCGTGCCGGATGTGCCGGGTCACCGGGCGTCCTGCCCGTCGTAACTCCGCCGGGCCGAGTCGCTCACCCGCACCAGCAGCGCCACGATCGCCCAGTTGGTGACCACCGACGAGCCGCCCTGCGCGAGGAACGGCATCGCCATGCCGGTCAGCGGGATCAGCCCGGTCACCCCGCCCGCGATCACGAACACCTGGAGCGCCACCAGCGAGGCCAGGCCGACCGCGAGCAGCCGGCCGAAGGGCTCGCGCTGCGCGAGGCCCGCGCGAAAGCCGCGCTCCACCAGCAGGCCGTAGAGGAGGAAGACGGCGGCGATGCCGGCCAGGCCGAGTTCCTCGCCCGCGGTGGCCAGGATGAAGTCCGACTTCACGGCGAAGCCGATGAGGAAGGAGTGGCCGAGCCCGAGACCCGTGCCGAGCATGCCGCCCTCCGCGAAGGCGAACAGCGACTGGGCGAGCTGGTTCGCGCCCTCGCCCGCCTCGATGGAGGCGAAGGGGTGCAGCCAGGTCTCGATCCTGCTGTGCACGTGCGGCTCCAGCCGGCCGACGGCGACCGCCCCCAGCGCGGCCAGCAGCAGGCCGACCGCGATCCAGCCGGTGCGGCCGGTGGCGACGTAGAGGAGGGCCACGAACAGGCCGAAGAACAGCAGCGACGTGCCGAGGTCGCGCTCCAGGACCAGCACGCCGACGCTCACCAGCCAGACGGCGACGATCGGGCCGAGGACCCGGCCGGTGGGAAGCTGGAGCTTCCAGATGCGGCGGCCGGTGTACGCGAGGGCGTTGCGGTTCGCCGCCAGGTACGCGGCGAAGAACACCGCAAGCAGCACCTTCGCGAACTCGCCCGGCTGGATGGAGAACCCGGCGATCCGGATCCAGATGCGGGCCCCGTTCACCGCCGGGAACAGGATCGGCAGCGTGAGCAGGATCAGCGCCGCGACCACGCAGACATACGTGTAGCGCTGGAGCACCCGGTGGTCGCGCAGCAGCAGGACGACCAGGATGAACGACGCCACGCCCAGGGTCGACCACACCAGCTGGGCCGGTGCCGCCCGGTCGCCCGGGGTCTCCAGGTCGAGCCGGTAGATCAGCACCAGCCCCAGCCCGTTCAGCAGCACCCCGATGGGCAGGAGCAGGGGGTCGGCGTACGGGGCCCGCAGGCGTACCGCCAGGTGGGCCAGGAGCGCCAGGACGCCGAGGCCGGCGCCGTAGCCGGCGGCGCCGGGGGGCAGCGCTCCGTGCCGGGCGAGGCCCACGGCGCAGTAGCCGTACACCGACAGCAGGACGGCCAGCACGATGAGGGCGAGTTCGATGCCCCGGCGCCGGGGGAGGCGGCGGACGGCGGGCGCGGGCGGGTCCGCCGTCGCCACGGTGATTCCGGCCTTGCTCATGTCCGGAACCTACCCAAACCATCCGTCTTGTGTGCCTCTGGGTGACGGAGTGTCAGCACCAGCGTGGCGCGGGGCCGACGTTGTCGATGTACCGGGCCGCGCCCCAGGCCCACGTGCCGTCCGTCAGCAGGTACCAGAGCGGATTGCCCTGTACGGTCTCGCCGCCCGTCTTGCAGAAGATCTTGACTTCGTCGCCCCGGTGGGCGTAGCGGATGATCTGCGAACCGCGGTTGGGGGCGCTGCGCAGCGCCAGGGTGTCCGCGGTGACGACGCCGCGGTAGAGGCTCGAGTCGTTGTTGTTGTGGTTGTTGCTGCCGCCGTTCCAGCTGTTCGGGTCCTGGTTGCCGTTGCCTCCGCCGCCGTTGCCGCCGGAGCCGCCGTTCCAGCTGTTCTGGCCCTGGTTGCCGTTGCCGTTGCCGCCGTTCCCGCCGTTCGGGTCCTGGCGGCTGGTGCCGTTCCCACCGCTCGGGTCCCAGTCGTCGAGCGCCGCGGCGGGCGTGATGGTGGCCGCTGCGGCGAGGAGCCCGGCGACGGTGGCTATGGAGAGACGGGTGCGCAGGGACATGGGGGTTACCTCCATGTGGGGGCGAAGATGCCGAAGCTGACTAATCGCCACATTAGGAGCGCCCAGAGGGTGCCGCCCTTCACGCTGGGCCATAGGAGGACGCGCCCCGGGCGCTCACTCCGCCGCGAGTTCCAGCGTGGCCACCGCCCCGCCGTCCGGCGCGTTCGCGAACTCAAGCCGTGCCCCCAGCACCTCGGCCTGCCCCCGCGCGATCGTCAGCCCCAGCCCGTGCCCCCGCGTACCGCCCTCCGTCCGGAACCGCTGCGGCCCGTGCGCGACGAGGTACTCCGGGAACCCGTCCCCGTGGTCGCGAACGGTCACGACCGGGCCGTCCACGGTCAAGACCACCGGCCCCCGTCCGTGCTTGTGCGCGTTCGCCACGAGATTGCCCAGCACCCGCTCCAGCCGCCGCCGGTCCGTCTCCACGGCCACGTCCCGTACGACCCTGACCTCCGTGTCGCTCCCCGCCGCCCGCACCGCCCGCTCGGCCAGCGGCCCGAGTTGCTCGGTGTCCAGCTCCACCCGCTCCCGGCCGGTGTCCAGCCGGGAGATCTCCAGCAGGTCCTCGGTGAGGGTGCGCAGCGCCGCCACCCGGTCCCGGACCAGCTCCGTCGGACGGCCCGGTGGAAGCAGTTCGGCCGCCGCGTGCAGCCCCGTCAGCGGCGTGCGCAGCTCATGCGCGACATCCGCCGTGAACCGCTGCTCGGCGAGCAGCTTGCCCTGGAGCGAGGCCGCCATGGAGTCCAGGGCGGCGGCGACCGCGGCCACCTCGTCCGGCGGGCCGGCCTTGGTGCGCGGGCCCGTGCGGGGGTCGTTCACGCGCGCGTCCAGGTCGCCCGCGCTGATCCGCCGGGCCACCAGCGCCGTGGTGTGCAGCCGCCGCGTCACCCGCGTCACCGCGAACGCGCCGACCAGCAGCGTCGCCCCGATCGCCAGGCCCGACGACCACAGGATCGCCCGGTCGAGGCCCTCGATCGTGCGGGCCTGCTGGGAGTAGTCGACCGCGACGGCCAGCGCCCGCTCGCCGTCGACCGGACCCGCCGCCCACATGGTGGGGCGTCCCGCGCGGTCGGCGACCATCGTGCCGCGGTCGCCGGCCACCGCCAGGTCCCGCAGCTCCCGCGGCAGCTCCGGCGGGTCCACCCCGGCGCCCCGCCACAGGGTGTCCCCGGCCTCGTACCGCTCCGTCGCCTGCGTCAGCCGCTGCAACGCCTGGTCACGGGCCTGGCCGACGGTCTGGTTCGTCACCTGCACATGCACCAGGACGCCGAGCAGGGCCGCCAGCGCGCAGCACATCACCGCGATGAAGACGGCTGCTTTCACGGCCAGCGTCCCGGACCACTGGGGGAGTACCGGTCTCATCCGCCACTCGCCGAGGGGGAGAGGGACGGGGAGGCGGCGGGGGATCCGGACGGGGAGACGGTGGGGGTTCCGGTAGGGGAGCCGGAGGGGGATCCGGAAGAGGATCCGGTGAGGGAGGAGGCCGAGGCCGACGGGTGCCGGGAGTGCTTGCGCGGGCCGGTGCGCAGCATCTCGTCATGGGTGAGGAGCATGGCCCGCTGGTCCCGGTCCCAGGTCCACTGCAGGCGGTACTCGTAGCCCGCGACCTCCGACGGCGAGCGGATCACCAGGGAACGCCCGGCCAGCTCGACCCCGCTCAGTGCGTCCTCCCATCCCATCACCTGCACCAGCCGGTGCTTCTCGACGGTGTAGACGCGGACCGCGGTCGTCTTGCCGGGCAGCAGCGGGAAGCCCAGCGTCAGGTCGTCGCGCCCGTCGCCGGTCAGATCCCGGTAGTACGGCGTGAGCACCGGGCACTTCCCGTGCCCCGGGCCCTTCGCGCAGTCGGCCATCTCGCGCTTCGTGTCGCGGTAGGGGGCCTTGGCGCCGTCGTAGTCACCCGGGTTCCGGGCGATCTCGGCCCGGACGATGGAGACCGGGTCCACCCGGCGGATGTCGTCGCCGGGCACCTTCACCCCCTTGATCACCTCGGTGTTCACCTCGCCGATCTCGAAGGCCGGGCTGGACGCCGGCGTCAGCTCCGGCCAGAGCCGGGCCGGACCCTCCGCCGTAGAGGTCGACCCCGCGCCCTCCAGCCCGCCGGCGTCCCCGCAGCCCACGGCGGCGGCCAGCAGGAGGGCGACGACGGCGAGGCGACGGGCGGCCTGTCCGGGGCGGCTGAGGGGCACTGCACTCCTGGCGTTTCATGGTGATCACACGGCGGGCACATGGGGGACGCGACCGTCGGTGGCGTGCACCTGTCGGCCGCGTACACCTTATTCGTAGGGAAGTCCCATTTGCGCGAGAGGGCGGCCGTACGCGCACAGCCGTACCCGTGCCGTGCTACTCGGCGAGTTCCTCCAGCAGCCGCGCCGTGGCCAGCCCGGCCCGCAGGTAGTCGACGAACAGGTCGTTGTGCAGCGCCCAGGGCGAGCGCCGGGCCCGGATCAGCCGGATCGCCTCCTCGGCGGAGTTGCCCTGGCGCATCAGCGCGTGCGCGACGACGAGACCGGAGCGGTTGTACCCGTGGTAACAGCGGACCAGGACCCTGCGGCCCTCGCCCAGCGCCTCGCACGCGGCCTCGGCCAGCCGGATCACACCGGCGAGCTGCGTCCCGTCCAGCGGCCCGTCGGGGATCGGCCACACATGGTGCCGGACGCCCGGATCGGGCCCGTGCCCCGGCAGCCGCAGCAGCGTCTGCACGAGATCGAACTCGTTCCGTACGACGGCGAACTCCAGGTGGCCCAAGGCCCCCGTGTACTCGTGACCGCCCATCCAGAGCCCGTGGACGACCTCGCTCCACGGAGTCTCCGGAGCGGGTACGTCGGGTTTACTGCGGGTACGCAACGGCGCCTCCCCACCACTACCGCCCGAGGGTCCGCGGGCAGGCCCAACTTCTCTCAAAGGTAGCCGGGTTCTTGCCCCCGCAGCACCCCGCCTGTTCCCATGGACTGGGGTGATGGTGCATGAACGGACTGCGCGTCATACCGACCTGGCGGCACGGCCGGGAGCGGCTCTACGTCTGCCTCCCGGACGGCAGGAACATCGCCTGGTACGACCGTGAGGCGGCACGGGTGAACCTGCTCGGCCAGGACCGCGAGGACGACGTCCTGCGGGCGCTCGGGCCCTTCATCACCGGCCCCGTGACGGTGGGACCGCCCCCGGTGCCGACCCCCGCCGAACTGTCCCGCCTCGCCCTCCACCCCGACGACGACCTGGCCCCCAACCGCCCCGGCGAGGCCCTCCTCGTCGCCCTCGACCGCGATCCCGGCCCCACGCACCGGCTGCGCCCCGACCCGCGCCGCAGGGCCCTGACGGCCGAGCAGACGGTCGGCGACGCCCTGGACCGCCTCGACGGCGCGGGCTGGCACGCCCTGCACTCCGTGCCGCTCCCCGGCGGCGACCGCATCCATCACCTGCTGATCGGCCCCGGCGGCCTCTACGCCGTGCACACCCTCCACGCCCGCAGGCAGCGCGTCCGGATCACCGATCCCGTGATCACCCTCGGTCGTCGCGACCCGTACCCCCTCCTGCGCCGCGTCCGCTCCGACGCCGACCGCGCCTCCTACGCCCTGACCGCGGAGGTCCGCCCGGTCCTCGCCCTGGTGGACCCGGCGGCGGTGTCGATCACCACGGCCCCAAGGGAGGTCCACGTCCTGACGTCCACGGAGGTGGAGGGCCTGTCCCAGCGGGGCGGCGTCCTGAAACCGGCGGACGTGGAGGCGCTGCACGCGATGGCCCGCGACCGGAACACGTGGGCGCGGGTGTGAGACGCGGTCCGGGCCGGTCGGGACGTGGAGCCTGACCGCCGGGGGCGGTGCGGCGGGGCACGGCAGCTGTCTGCCGGGGCCGGACGCGGCACGCGCGCCTGATGCGAGGCCCGTCGCGAATCCTCCGACCGTCGCGGGTTACGGCAGCGATCCGGCCGCATCCGTGTCCAGCAGCGGAGCGAGCAGGTCGCCGTAGTCCTGGATCCTCGGGGCGATGTCGGCGGCGTGGAAGTCCAGCCGGCCGGGCTCGCGGCACTCCTCGATCTCGTCCCAGGTCACCGGGGCCGAGACGGTCGGTTCCGGGCGGGCCCGCAGGGTGTACGGGGTCGCCGTCGTCTTGCGGGCGGCGTTCTGGCTCCAGTCGACGAAGACCTTCCCCGGACGCAGGCTCCTGGTCATCCGGTGGAGCGCGAGCCGGGGCATGGCCTTCTCGGCCTCGACGGCGAGTGCCTTGGCGTACTCGGAGACCCGCTCGGAGGACGCCCCGCGCACGGCGGCGAGCAGATGGAGCCCCTTCGAGCCGGAGGTCTTGGCGTAGGTCTCGAGGCCGTCGCGCGCGAGCCGTTCCCGCAACCACAGCGCGACCTCGCAGCACTGGACGATGCTCGCCGGCGCCCCCGGATCGAGGTCGAACACGATCCGGTCGGCCTCGTCCGGAGTGTCGACGAGCCACTGGTGCGTGTGGAACTCGGTCACGAGATTCGCCGACCACATCAGGCTCGGCAGATCCTGAACCAGGACCATCCGTGAGGGTCCCTCGACCCGTGGCACCTCGGCGGTGGTGACCCAGTCGGGCGTACCCGGAGGCACGTTCTTCGTGAAGAACACCTGCCCCTCCGGTCCGTCCGGATACCGCAGGAAGGACACCGCCCGATCACGCAGATGGGGCAACAGGACCTCGGCGACGGTCGCGTAGTAGTGCAGCACCTCGCCCTTGGTGAAGCCGGTGGCGGGATACAGCACCTTCTCCAGATTGCTGAGAGCGAGCCGTCGGCCCTCCACCACTGTGATAGGCGCCATACGATAAGAATCCCACGCAAACCGTGACGAACACTCCCGAGCGTGACCGGAAGGGTGCTGCACGTGAGATCCATCTGGAACGGCGCCATCTCGTTCGGCCTGGTCAGCATTCCGATCAAGCTGGTGAATGCCACCGAGAGCCACTCGATCTCCTTCCGCCAGATCCACACCGAGGACGGCGGCCGCATCCGTTACCGCAAGTTCTGCGAACTGGAGGACCGGGAGGTCACCCAGGGGGAGATCGGCAAGGGCTACGAGGACGCGGACGGCACGATCATCCCGATCACCGACGAGGACCTGTCGAGCCTGCCCATCCCGACCGCCAAGACGATCGAGATCGTCGCCTTCGTCCCGGCCGACCGGATCGACCCGCTCCAGATGGACGCGGCGTACTACCTCCAGGCGAGCGGCGCCCCCGCGGCGAAGCCGTACACCCTGCTGCGCGAGGCGCTGAAGCGCAGCAACAAGGTGGCGATCGCCAAGTTCGCCCTGCGTGGCAGGGAACGCCTGGGCATGCTCAGGGTCGTCGGCGAGGCCATCGCCATGCACGGCCTGCTGTGGCCGGACGAGGTCCGGGCCCCCGAGGGTCTGGCCCCCGACACCGACGTGACCGTCCGTGACCAGGAACTGGACCTGGCGGACGCGCTGATGGACACCCTGGGCGAGGTCGACCTGGAGGACCTGCACGACGAGTACCGCGAGGCCGTGGAGGAGGTCATCGCCGCGAAGGCCGCCGGCGAGGCCCCGCCCCAATCCCCGGAACCGGCCACGGGAGGCAAGGTCCTGGACCTGATGGCGGCCCTGGAGAGCAGCGTCCGCGCGGCCCGCGAGTCCCGGGGCGAGGACGCCGAGCACGCCGAGGTCAAGTCGCTCCCACAGCGCAAGACGGCCCGGGCGGCCCCCAAGCAGACCGGCGGCAAGAAGTCGACGTCCACGGCGAAGAAGACAGCGGCCAAGAAGACGACGGCGGCGAAGAAGTCGACGTCAAAGTCGGGTCAGGGCCAGGGGACGACGAAGAAGACGGCGTCGAAGAGCGCCGCGAAGAAGACACCGGCGAAGAAGTCGACGTCGCGCAAGCGCTCGGCGTAACAGGGGCCGGGTGGGGCCGGCCCGGTGCCGATACGGGACGGCGAGGGCGGCCGGGAGCCCCGGGCACCCGGAGAGGGTGCTTGGGGGCGGCGGGCACCCGGCGAGGGCGCTCGGGGAGGGCGGCGGGCACCACACGGCCCGTTGCCCGCCGCCCCCAAAGCCGAGACCTGATGAAGGACCTGAAGGGGCTGAAGGACCCGAAGGGCCTGCTGAACCAAACCCCTCGGGTCAGGTCACCCGCCTGCCCTCCTGCTGCTCGGACCCGTCCTCCTCCTCGTCCGGCAGATGGACGTCGCCGACGGCGATGTTGACCTCCACGACCTCCAGACCGGTCATCCGCTCCACCGCGTTGACGACGTTGGTCCGGATGTCCGCTGCGGTGTCGGCGATGGCGGCGCCGTACTCGACGACCACGTCCAGATCTACAGCGGCCTGGCGTTCGCCGACCTCCACCTTCACCCCCTGGGTGACCCCTCCGCCCCCGCCCGGCACCCGCTGACGCACGGCCCCGAAGGCCCTGGTCATTCCTCCGCCGAGGGTGTACACCTCGGGAATCTCCCGGGCCGCCATGCCCGCGATCTTCGCGACGACCGTGTCCGCGATGGCGGTGCTCCCACGGGTGCCGGGAGCACCCTTCCCGCCCTGCGATGTCGCCCCGTCCTGCCTGCCCGCTGTGCTCCTGCGCTGAGTGGTCTCCGTCATGACCGTCACCTCGATGATCGGTGAGGGGGTGAGCAGCGTCGTTCCTCTCCACGGTAGAACAATGGTGCGTACGGGGCGAAAGTGGTGATTCTCCACCCTTCGCGCCTCACCCGTACCGGGTGAGGCCGGAGCTGTCTGCCCGCTCCGGGCGATCGTGCGGAGCGTCGTCCCGGGCTTTCATCGTCCGGGCACCGGGCGTGATGCGGAAGAGCGACGCGTTCACGCCGTCCGGGCGTCCACCGGGCGCGTGAAGGGCCGGTACATCTCCGCGAGCAGGAAGGCCAGTTCGAGGGACTGGGTGTGGTTCAGCCGGGGATCGCAGGCCGTCTCGTAGCGGCGGTGCAGGTTCTCCTCCAGGACGGCGTTGCCGCCCCCCAGGCACTCGGTGACGTCGTCCCCGGTGAGTTCGACGTGCACGCCGCCGGGGTGGGTGCCCAGCGACCGGTGCACCTCCACGAAGCCGCGGACCTCGTCGACGACGGACTCGAAGAGGCGGGTCTTGTGACCGCTGGGCGCGACGACGGTGTTGCCGTGCATCGGGTCGCTGACCCAGCACACCGGAGCGCCCTCGGCCGTCACCTTCTCCACCAGGGTCGGCAGCACGTCACGGATGCGCTCGGCTCCGGCCCGGACCACAAAGGTGAGCCGGCCCGGCTCGCGCCGGGGATCGAGGCGGTCGATGAGTCCGAGGACCTCGTCGGGGGTCGCGGTGGGGCCGAGCTTGACCGCGACGGGGTTGGCGATACGGGAGAAGTACTCCACATGCGCCCCGTCCAGGTCCCGGGTGCGCTCACCGATCCAGAGCAGGTGCCCGCTGGTGGCGTAGGGGCGTCCGTCGTCCGGCCCGGGACGGGTCAGCGCCGTTTCGTAGTCCAGCAGCAGACCCTCGTGCCCGACGAAGAACTCCGCGGTGGACAGCTCGCTGGTGTCGACACCGCACGCGTCCATGAAGGCGAGGCTGCGCTCGATCTCGTCGGCGAGTGCCTCATAGCGCTCCCCGGCCTCGGCGGTCGTCACGAAGCCCCGGTTCCAGGCGTGCACCTGGCGCAGGTCGGCGAACCCGCCTTTGGTCAGAGCCCGGACCAGGTTCAGGGTGGTCGCCGAGCTTTCGTACATCCGTCGCATCCGCCAGGGGTCGGGCCGACGGCCCTCGGCGGTGAACTCCACCGTGTTGACGGCGTCGCCCCGGTAGGAGGGCAGCTCCACCGTGCCCCGCCGCTCCACCGGGCTGGAGCGCGGCTTGGCGTACTGCCCCGCCATCCTGCCGATCTTGACGACGGGCAGGGCGGTGGCGTGGGTCAGGACGACCGCCATCTGCAGCAGTGTCTTGATCTTTCCGTGGATGTCGTCGGCGCTGAGACCGCCGAAGGTCTCGGCGCAGTCCCCGCCCTGCAGCAGCACGGCCTCCCCGCGGGCCACGGCCGCCATCTTGTGCCGCAGCAGATCGCATTCGGATGCCAGGACGAGCGGCGGAGCGGCGGACAGGTGGGCCGTCACGGAACGCAGTTCGGTGGTGTCGGGCCAGTCCGGCTGCTGCGCCGCCGGTGACCGGCGCCACGCATCGGCGGGTGAATTGCTCATCGCACCTCCCTTTCCGGGTCGAAGAACCGGCTCAGCTCAACTCAATCCCATCCCGGGGGTCAAGCGATTCCGAAGTGGTCCGCCACAGCGGTCGGCAATTGGTCTGGCTCAGGATTCGAGGTGCCTGATTTTCTGACGGCATCGAGCGCGATCGTCATCCAGTCGACGACGCCGAATTCATGGGGGGTTCACCATGCCGCCGCAGGACCGGATCGAAGTGCGGGTCGCCGCCGCCGAATTACCGCACCACGACCCTTTGGAGTTGTACGAGCGACTGCTCGACGTATCGGGGCCCGAGGACGTCTTCCTCCTGGAGAGCAGGGCCGGCGCCGCTCCCGACCGCCGTTCCGCCGTCGTCGGTGCCGGGCGCCTCGCCGAGATCCGGGTCTTCGCGGAGCATGTGGAGATCGACGGCGTGCCCGCTGTGGCGTCCGCCCTGGCCCGGGCCGCCGAGGAGGCGGGGCTGCTCCCCGAGGATCCGGCGCCCTCAGCCGGAGCGGGTCCCCGCAGGCTGCGCATGACCGGCCCCGACGCCCTCTGGCGTCTGCTGCCCCTGGCACAGCAGGTCTTCGACGTGGAGACCCGGACGCCGCAGACGTCGTACGCCTTCGGCTTCCTGACCTCACTCGCCTACGAGTCCGTCTGGCACATGGAGACGCTGCCTCCCCGCACGAAGCGGGCGAACGGCCCCGACATCACGCTCACGCTCTTCCGTGACACCGTGTGGTACGACCTGACCACCGCCACGGTGCGTCATCTCGCGGCCGAGAGCCGGGCGTTCGGGGACCGCGCACCGGATGTCCCGTCCCTGCCGGACCTGGCCGCACGGGCCGCGCACGAGCCGGCCGCCACCGGCGCCGTGCCGCCCGCTCCCACCCCGGCGTCCGTGCACGACACCGTCAGCCGCGAGTCGTTCCTGTCGTGGGCCCGCCGATGCCTGGAGCACATCCGGATCGGGGACATCTACCAGATCCAGATCGGCCACCGCATCGACGTACGCACCGAACTGGCCCCCGTCGACGTGTACCGGCGGCTGCGCGGACGCAACCCCTCGCCGTACATGTACCTGATGCCCCGCGCCGGCCGGCAGCTCATCGGTGCCAGCCCCGAGCTGTACTTCCGGATCGAGGGCGACGAGATCGAGATGCGTCCCATCGCCGGCACCGCGCGCCGGGGCCCGGACGAGGAGGAGAACGCGCGGCGCGTCAAGGAGATGCGCGAGAGCACCAAGGAGCGCGCCGAACACATCATGCTGGTCGACCTGTGCCGCAACGACATCGGGCGGGTGAGCCGCCCCGGCACCCTGCCCGTGGACCGGCTGATGGCCGTGGAGTCCTATTCGCACGTGTTCCACCTGGTCTCCACGGTCACCGGGCACCTCGACGAGGCCATGGACACCTGGGACGCGGTGCGCGCGACGTTCCCCGCCGGGACGATGACCGGCGCGCCGAAGGTACGGGCCATGGAGATCATCGACGGCTTCGAGCAGGAGGCCCGGGGCAGCTACGCGGGCGCCGTGGGGCTGGTGGACGTGCGCGGCTGGAGCGAACTCGCCCTGTGCATCCGTTCGATCGAGTACGACGGGACCACGTACTCGACTCAGAGTTCGGCCGGGATGGTGGCGGAGTCGGATCCCGAGTCGGAATGGCGGGAGACACTGGCGAAGATGGGCGCCGCCCACTGGGCCCTCACCGGGGAGGAACTGCGATGAAGGTCCTGCTGATCGACGCCTACGACAGCTTCGTGCACGTCATCGACCGGTATCTGTGTCATCTCGGCGCGCAGACGCGGGTGGTGCGTTCACTGACCCGCACCGTCGACGAACTCGCCGGGTACGAACCGGATGCCGTGGTCCTCGGGCCCGGCCCCGGGCATCCGGCCGAGTCGGGCCACGTGGAACTGGTGCACGAGTTCGCCGGCCGGGTGCCGTTGCTCGGCGTCTGCCTGGGGCACCAGGCCATCGCCTTGGCCCACGGAGGGCGGATCGAGGTCGCCGACCAGGTGATGCACGGGCGGATCAGCACCGTGCGGCACGACGGCACGGGCCTGTTCGCCGGACTCGGGTACACCCTGAACGCCACCCGGTACCACTCCCTCGTGGTCGCCGAACCGCTGCCGGAGGACCTGATGACCACGGCCGTCGCCCTCGACCACGGATACGTGATGGGGCTGCGGCACCGCACCCTGCCCGTGGAGGGTGTCCAGTTCCACCCCGAATCCGTGATGACCACCGGGGGCCTGACCCTGCTGGACAACTTCCTCGCCATGGCCGCGGACGAGCTCAGCCGGGAGCGGCCGCTCAGCGGGATCTGACGCGCGCCAGCACACGGACGGCCTCGGTGATGCCCGAGCGCGGCAGATGCGCGTGGCCCACGACGAGCGCGGGCGCGCCCCCTCGTGGGCGGGCGTGGAAGGCTGCGCCGCCGCGGACGACGACGGAGCGCAGCAGCGCCCCGGCCACCAGGGCCGTCTCGTCGGTGTGCCGCGGCAGCCGGACGTACGCGTGCAGCCCCGCCGCCCGGCCGAGTACCTCCGCGTCGGGCAGGTGCCGGCGGACCGCCTCCTCGAGGGCGTGCCTGCGGGTGCGCGCCCGGGCGTTGAGCCGCCGCAGATGGCGGTCGAACAGCCCGCCGCGCAGCAGTTCGGCGAAGGCCAGCTGGGTGAGCGACTCCGTGCCCAGGTCGTGCCGGGCGCGCTCGCGCAGCAGCCGGTCCAGCAGGCCGGGAGGCGCGGCGAGCCAGCCGAGCCGCAGCCCCGGGGCGAGCAGTTTGCTCGCCGTGCCCGCGTAGACGACGTGGTCGGGTGCCAGCCGTTGCAGCGCCAGCGGCCGGGGGCCGGGTTCGTACCACAGGCCACCGTCGTAGTCGTCCTCGACGATCAGACCGCCGACGTCCCGGGCCCAGCGTACGAGGTGCTCGCGACGGTCCGGGCTCAGCGTCACGCCGGTCGGGAACTGGTGCGCGGGGGTGACCAGCACGGCGCGCAGCCCCGTCGCGGCCAGCGCCGTCACATCGAGGCCCGCCTCGTCGACCGGCAGCGGCACCGGCCGCACACCGCGCTCCAGGAGGAACTGCCGCTGCCCGGGGTGGCCCGGGTCCTCCACGCCGATCGCGTCCACACCGTCCCGGCGCAGCACTCCGCACAGCAGGCCGAGCGCCTGGGAGAACCCGCCCACCACGGCCAGCCCCTCGGCCGTGGCCCGTACACCGCGTGCCCGCCCCAGGTACTGGGCGAGTTCGAGGCGCAGCCCGGGGGCTCCGGCCAGGGGCGGGTAGGCGTGCGCCGAGGGTGCGGCCGACCGCAGGGCGCGCTCGTAGCAGGAGAGCCATTCCCGGCGCGGGAAGTCGGGCAGATTGCCGCCACCGGGCCGCAGGTCCCAGCGGGCGCCGGGCACCCGGTCCTCCCGGAGAAGCGCCGGCACGACCGGCTGGGTGGCCAGGTGTCCGACGACGCGGGTGCCGGCCCCCTGGACCGCCTCCAGGTACCCCTCGGCGACGAGCTGGCCGTACGCCTCCACGACCACGCTGCGCGAGACGTCAAGGTCGTCCGCGAGACGGCGGCTGGACGGCAGCCGGGTGCCCGCGTGCAGACTGCCCGCCGCTATCTCGCCCTTGATGAAGCGCTGTATCTGCGCGGTCAGGGACACCTCGGAATCCCGGACGACTTCCACCGCCATATGGAGGGACATGGCCTTTCTCTCCTTCTGAATTGGACCGCATCTCCAGCCCGGCACTGGTCTGGTCCGGGAGCGCGCCGGACGGGAAACTGGCCGCACCGATCGACGTTCTGTTCACCCCGCAGACTTTCGAGGAGAATTCACGTGACCGCCGGACCGCAGACGTTCAGTTGGCCCGCATTGCTGAATTCACTGCTCGACCTGAAGAACGTGCCCGCGGGGGAAACCGAGTGGGCGATGGACCAGGTGATGTCCGGTGTCGCGGGGCCGGTCCGGCTGGCCGGGTTCCTGGTGGCGCTGCGGGCGAAGGGCGAGACCGTCGAGGAGATCGACGGCCTGGTCCGCGCCATGCGGCGGCATGCGGTGCCGCTCGACGTGCCGGGTCCCTCGGTGGACATCGTGGGCACCGGCGGGGACGGCTCGAACAGCGTCAACATCTCCACGATGTCGGCGATCGTGGCGGCCGGGGCCGGTCTCCGGGTCGTCAAGCACGGCAACCGGTCCGCGTCCTCCGCCTGCGGATCGGCGGACCTCCTGGAGGAGCTGGGGGTGACGCTGGAGCTGCCCGCGGACGACATCGCCGCCGTCGCCGAGGAGACCGGCATCACGTTCTGCTTCGCGCCCGCGTTCCACCCCGCCATGCGGTACGCGGCCGGGCCGCGCCGCGAACTCGGGGTACGCACGGTCTTCAACGCCCTGGGCCCGCTGCTCAACCCGGCCTCGCCCACCGGCACGGCGATCGGGGTGGCCGACGCGCGGCTCGCTCCGCTGCTGGCCGGGGTCCTTGCCCGGCGCGGGTCGTCCGGACTCGTGTTCCGGGGCGACGACGGAATGGACGAACTCACGGTCACCACTACCTCCACGATCTGGTCGGTCACGGACACGGGGGTGCACAGGGAGACCTTCGACCCGCGGGACATCGGCATCGGGCTCGCCGCTCCCGGTGCTCTGGCCGGCGGCGACCGGGCGCACAACGCCCGGGTGGCGCGTGACGTCCTCGCCGGTCGGCGTGGACCGGTGCGCGACGCGGTGCTGCTTTCGGCGGCGGCCGGTGCCGCAGCGCTGCTGCGGGGCGACGGACGACCGGTCACGGAGAAGCTGGCGGACGGCGTGGAGCGGGCGGCGGAGTCGGTGGACTCGGGGGCGGCGGCGGCCGTACTGGAGCGCTGGGCGGCCGTCACGACCAAGCGGGCGCAGGCGGCGGCCCTGCCCCACGGATGAGGCCGGCCGCCGGCGTTCGGCCGGTCTCCCGGCCGCGCCGCGCGCCCGAGGAGCCTCGGGGAGGCCCGGGCACCCGCGCGCCCCGCCCGGCACCTGGGGAGCACGTGCCGGACGAACACGGGGGCACACCCGCGCCTCCCCCGACCCGCTCAGACGCGCGACGCGGCCAGGAGGCCGGCCACCGCCGCGCGGGGGTCGCCCCGGGTGACCAGGGCCTCTCCCACGAGGACCGCGTCCGCGCCCGCCCTGGCGTACGCGGCCATGTCCCCGGGTCCGCGGACACCGGACTCGGCGATCCGCACCAGGCCTTCGGGGATGTGCGGCGCGACTCGTGCGAAGGTGCCGCGCTCCACCGCCAGCGTCGTCAGATCACGGGCGTTGACGCCGATCACCGTGGCGCCGGACTCCACCGCCCGCTCCACCTCGGCCTCGTCGTGCACCTCCACCAGCGGAGTCAGCCCCACCTCCCGTGCCAGTGCGACGAGTTCGGCCAGCTGAGCGCGGCCCAGCGCGGCGACGATCAGCAGGACCATGTCGGCGCCGTACGCACGCGCCTCCCACACCTGATAGGGGTCCACCACGAAGTCCTTGCGCAGCACGGGGACGTCGACACGGGCGCCGACGGCCTCCAGATCCGCCAGGGAACCGCCGAAGCGGCGCTCCTCGGTCAGGACGCTGACCGCGGACGCGCCTCCTGCCGCGTAGTCGGCGGCGAGGGCCGCCGGGTCACGGATGCCGGCGAGCGGCCCCCGCGAAGGGCTGGCGCGCTTCACCTCCGCGATGACCCGGACCCGCGGGCCACCGCGCAGCAGCGGCACGCAGTCCCGCCCCGCGCCGCGGGCCAGGGCCCGCGCTCGCAGGTCCGCCTCGGGCATCAGCTCGCGGCGCGACGCCATGTCCTCGCGCACGCCCCTGACGATGTCGTCGAGAGCATTCATCGTTGTGTCTTCCTCCCTGACCGTCAGGCTGTGACGGGACGATAAGCGGCCCGGCGGGGCGCGGAACACGTCCTTAAGCAGCGGCGAAAACTTCCACGTGAACGCCCGGGGCGGGGCGCGCCCCGGCGCGAATCCGCAGGCTGCGCCCGCCGTGGCCGGCCGCGGGACCGCGGTGGCGGTACGTCAGTGCCCTGTCAGTGCGTGTCTTCAGCATGGTCACGAAGGCGATGCGAACAACACATTTCTCCGTCCATTCCTCGGTAGGTTGGCGATCACGTGGCGAAGACTCCGGGCTGCTCAGCCCCGGCCGGGACGACGGACGAGCCCGCTTCGGGGGACGTCGCAACGACGGCCGTACGCGTCCCGCGGTGGACCGCGGACCAGACGGGTGCGCGGACCGCAGTGGCCGCCGAACTCGTTCTGCCCCCCGAACTGACCGCGCGGCTGCGCACGGTGGCCGCTCGCTGCGCCGTCCCCTTGGACACCGTGCTGCTGGCCGCGCACCTGAGAGTGGTCGCGGCGCTGACCTCCGACCAGAACCCGGTCACGGGACATGTGCCCGCCGGGGGCGATCCGGCCGCACCCCGCCCGCTGGGTATCCGGGGCGTGCTGCGCCGCAGCTGGCACGACCTGATCCGGCAGACGGCGGAGGCGAGTCGGCGCCCCCCGGCGGCGCACGGCACCCCCGTGCTCCAGCACGAGTCCGTGCTGGACCTGTCCGGGAAGGGTCCGGCGGCGGCGGGCCCGCCGCCGTTGTGGGTGAGCATCCACGTGCACACGGACCGGGTCATCGTGCGGGCCCGGTCCCGTTCGGACGTCATGTCCGAGGAGCACCTGACCCGGATCACCGGCTACCACGGCCGTGCCCTGGAGTTGCTCGCCGCCCATCCCGGGGCACCGGCGGGGGAGCGGAGCCTGCTCACCGAGGACGAACGGCGCACGCAGATCTACGGGCTGGCGGGCGAGTCGGAGCCCTTCGACGGGCGGCTGTTCGTCGAGCGGTTCGAGGAACAGGTCCGGTCGGCCCCGCACGCCGTCGCGGTTTCGCACGGCAGCCGGTCATGGACCTACGAGCGTCTCAACGTGAGCGCCAACCGGATCGCCCATGCGCTGCTGGCGGAAGGGCTCCGGGACGAGGACGTGGTGGCCGTCGTCATGGAGCGCGGCCTGGAATGGGCGGCGGCCACCATCGGCGTGCTCAAGGCGGGCGGCTGCTACCTGCCGGTGCAGCCCGACTTCCCCGCCGCCCGGATCGCCGCGCAACTCGACGGCGCCGGCTGCGGGTTCGTCCTCGGCGCCGGTGCGGCCACCATCGACAGGGACAGGGACAGGGACAGGGACAGGGACAGGGACAGGGACAGGGACAGGGACAGGGACCGCCGGTCGATCGACGCCGCGGCCCTGTGCGCCGGAGCCGGCGACGGCGTGACCGGGGCGGACGGCGTCGGCAACCCGGGCCGGCCGCTCGCGCCGCGCGGGCTCGCCTACATCTACTTCACCTCCGGGTCCACCGGCTCGCCGAAGGGTGTGATGTGCGAGCACGCGGGACTGCTGAACCACCTGCTGATGAAGGTGGCGGACCTGCGACTCGGCCCCGGCGACGTGGTGGCACAGACGGCCGCCCCGTCCCTCGACATCTCACTGTGGCAGCTGGTCGCCCCCTTGCTGACGGGCGGCAGCGCACGCATCGTGGACACCGACGTGCTCCTGGACGTCGACCGCTTCGTCACGGAACTGACCGCGTCGCGGGTCTCCGTCGCCCAGTTCGTCCCCTCCTACTTCGACGCGCTGGTCACGGCCCTGGAACGAGGCCCTCGCGATCTCGGCGTCCTGCGCGCCGTCTCCGTCACGGGTGAGGAACTGAAACCGCGGCTGCTGCACCGATGGTTCGCGTGCCGCCCGGACATCCGGGTCGTCAACGCGTACGGCGCGACCGAGGTCTCCGACGACACCATGCACGCGTTCTACGACCGGCCGCCCGAGGACCGACTCGTCACGCTCGGCCGGATGCGACGCAACGTGCACGGCTACGTCCTGGACGAGCAGGGCGGGCTGGCACCGCTCGGCGCGACCGGAGAGATCGTCTTCTCCGGCGTCGCCGTCGGCCGTGGCTACGTCAACGACCCCGAGCGGACCCGGGCGGCGTTCGTGCCCGATCCGTTCCGTCCGGGACAGCGGATGTACCGGACGGGCGACTTCGGGCGCTGGCTCCCCGGGGGCCGGCTTCAGTTCCTCGGCCGGCGCGACCAGCAGGTCAGGATCCGCGGCTTCCGGGTCGAGACCGGGGAGATCGAGAACCGGCTCATGGCCCTCGACGACGTGAAGGACGCGGTGGTCGTCGCCTCGGGCGCGGGCGAGAGACACCGGGTGCTGGTGGCCTTCCTGGCCGGCACGGTCCGCCGCGACGCCGGCCGGGTCCGAGGCGCCCTGTCCCGCCATCTGCCGGACTACATGATCCCCGCCCACTTCCACTGGCTCGACGCCCTGCCGGTCAACGAGAACGGCAAGGTGGACCGGAAGGTGCTCACCGAACTGGCCGGCACGCTCGGGCACGCCGACGTGCCCAGCACGGCGCCCACCACGCCCACCGAGCGGCGCCTCGCGATGGCCTGGGCGGAGGCCCTCAACGTCCCGCTGCAGAGCATCGGGCCGGCGGACAACTTCTTCGCGCTCGGGGGCACCTCGCTCGCGGCCGCCTGGCTCGTCGTCAAGCTGGACCGGCTCGTCTCACTGACCCAGATCGTCACCCACCCCGTGCTGGCCGATCTCGCCGCGGCCGTCGACGCCGGCCGGGGAGCGGACCTCCACGGGCCGGGTGCCGGACTGCTCCGCCCGCTGACCGGTGCGCTTCCCGGCCGGACCGTGCCCGAGAGCCGTCTGGTCTGCTTCCCCGGCGCGGGCGGCAATGCCGTCAACTTTCTCGCCCTGGCCCGGGAACTGGCCCCATGCGGTATCGAGGTGTACGGCGTCGAGCTGCCCGGACACGACTTCGTCCCCGGCACGGGGGATCTGGCGGAGGTGGCCGAGGTCGCGCGCCGCGTGGCGCGGGAACTGGGCGGGCTGACCGGCGTACCGCTCGTGCTGTGGGGCCAGCGGGAGGGCGCGGCGCACGCGCTCGCCCTGGCCCGGCTGCTGGAGGACGGCCCGCTTGCCCCCCGCCGGGTCTTCGTCGGCGGCGCCGCCCCGGACTGGCCGGCCGAGGTGCGGGCCCGGATGGACCGCGCCAACGCCATGAGCGACCAGGAGGTCGCCGCCACCCTCCTGCGCGAGGGCTCGTACGTCGAGTTCGACGGGCTCAAGCCCGAGCGGGCCCGGCTGCTCGGGCCCGCCTACCGTCACGACGTCCGCTCGGCCGGGGACTTCCTGCTGGCCGCCCGGCAGCGTCCGGCCGCCCACCGGGTCAAGGCGGGCATCGAGCTCGTCAGCGCCGAGGGCTCCTCGGCCGACCCGGCCGGGGACCAGGGGTGCGGCCCGTGGGACTGGCGGCTCCTGTCCGACGAGGTGTCGCACCGCCGGACCCCCGGTGGCGCAGCGCACTCCCCGCGCACGCGGGCGGCCGACGCGAAAGACGCGGTGCTCACCGCGCTGAACCGAACCGCCCCTTCGTCCACGTGAGGAAACGCATGCCCAACGACCCTGTGACGACCGCCGGTTCCCGTGGGGCCGGCGGGCTGACCGGGCGGATCGCCGCCGGCCCCGACGCGCTGCTGCGCGCCGAGGTGCTCGAGCCGCAACTCCGCTTCGAGATCGACGCCCTGCTGCCCTGGTACGTCCAGCTGGAGAAGGTGCTGCTGCTGGAGTACCGCCGGCTCGGCCTGCTGGACGGCGCCCAGGTCGGCGCCGTCGCCGACCTGCTCGACCGGGTCACGCCCGAGGCCGTCACCCGGGAGGCCGGGGAGAGCATGAGCGACATCGCCTTCACCCTGGAGCGGCACGTCGCCCGGGGGCTGACCGCGGTACCGCCCGCGTGGCACGTCGATCGCAGCCGTAACGACCTCCAGGCCGCGGCCCAGCAGATGCAGGGCCGGGCGCGGCTGCTGGAGTGCGCCGAACAGCTGATCGCGTTCGGCCGCACCGCGCTGCGGACGGCCCGGCGCGGTGCCGGCCTGGTGATGCCCGGCTACACCCATATGCAGCCGGCGCAGGTGATCAGCCCCGCGTTCTACTTCGCGGCACTGTGCGACCAGGTGCTGCACACCCTGGAGCGGCTGGAGTCGGTGTACCGGACCGCCGACGCCTCACCGATGGGCGCGGGGGCGATGGCGGGCCAGGAACTGCCCTGGGACCGGGCCCGGATGGCCGCGCTGCTGGGCTTCACCGAGGTCCGTACCCATGCGCTTCGGGCGGTGGCCCAGCGCGACTGGGCGCTGGAGGCCTGCGCGGAGTTCTCGCTGCTGGGCGTCACGCTGAGCCGCTTCGTCACCGACCTGATGACCTGGGGCGGCGCCGGCTACGGCTTCGTCGACCTGCCGGACCACTGGTCGGGCATCTCCTCCGCGATGCCGCAGAAGAAGAACTTCCCGGTGCTGGAGCGGATCCGGGCGCGTACGGCCCATCTCGGCGCCGCCTACACGGCCATCGCGACCGGGCAGCGCTCCACCCCGTACAGCAACTCCGTCGAGATCTCCAAGGAGGCCAGTGCCGGGGTGCCCGCCGCCTTCGACACCGTCGGGTCGGTCCTGCGGCTGTTCGGCGCGGTGTTGGACAACCTGCGTTTCCGCGAGGACCGGATGCGCGAGGCCTGCGAGAGCGAATACCTGGGCGGGTTCACGCTCGCCAACCTGCTGACCCTGCGAGCCGGGGTTCCCTGGCGCACCGCCCAGGTGGCCGCCGGGCGTTACATCGTCCAGGCCGTCGAACGCGGCCTGTCTCCGGCGGAACCCGACGGCGCCCTGCTCGACGCCGTGCTGGCCGCGGAGGGACACACGGCGCAGAACGCCGCGGACCTGCTCGCGGAGTCGATGAGCGTGCCCGGCGCGCTGACGGCGAAGCGGTCGGACGGCTCGGCGAGTCCGGACGCCGTCCGCTCCCTGCTCACCGACCAGGAGACGGCGTTCGACGCGCTGGAGAAGAGCTGGCACGGCCGACGGGCCGGCATCGACGCGGCGGCGGCCGAGGTCGACCGGCTGCTCGCCGGGCCTGAGGGACGGCAGGAGTGGTGAGGTCACCCGACGCCGTCCTGGGGCCGGATGCCCCGGAGCGCTCCCCGGTGCCGTTCGCCGCGGTGACCGGGATGAGCACCGCGTCGGGCACGTTCGGCGAGCTGCTCCAGGGGATGCTTCCCGAGGAGAACGGCGACTTCCTGGTCACGCTGCCCATCGCCCGGTGGTCCCGGGTGACCTTCCACGGCATGCCCGGCACCGACGCGCTGGAGGTCCGGCCCGCCCACAAGCGCAAGGCGCTGCGGCTCGCCGGGATGATCATGGAGTCCTCGGCGACACCGATGGGCGGGCTGCTGACCATCGAGAGCACCCTGACCGAGGGGAAGGGACTGGCCAGCTCGTCCGCCGACCTGGTGGCGACGGCACGCGCGGTGGCCAACGCCCTGGGCGAACCGATGCCACCCCGGCGTATCGAGTCGCTGCTGGCGCGGATCGAGCCGACCGACGGGGTGCTCTACCCGGGCATCGTGGCGTTCTACCACCGCCGGGTGGCACTCCACAGTGAGCTGGGGTCCCTGCCGTCGATGACGGTGGTGGGTGCCGACGAGGGCGGCGAGATCGACACGATCGCCTTCAACCGCATTCCGAAGCCGTTCTCCGCGGCGGACCGCGCGGAATACGCGCGGCTGCTGGAGCGGATGGCCACGGCGGTGTCCGGCGCGGACCTCGCCGAGGTGGGCGAAGTGGCCACGCGCAGCGCCCTGATGAACCAGGTGCTGCGCCCCAAGAAGAAGCTCGAGGCCATGATCGACACCTGTCGTCAGGTGGGCGGGCTCGGTGTGGTGGTCGGCCACAGCGGGACGTGCCTGGGGGTGCTCCTCGACACGGCCGAACCCTCGTATCCGCAGCGGCTGGTGGACGCCGCGAGCGCGTGTTCCGAACTCGTCGGAAATGTCACGGTGTACCGGACCTTGAGCTTCGACCGATGAACTCCGGCGCTTCGCCGGCCCGGCGCAGGGATGGGAAGAGAGAGCGCACATGCTGAGCCAGAACGTGATCGAGGCCATCGGCAACACCCCGCTGGTACGTCTGCGGCCGGGGGCCGACCGGGATGTCCGGGTCTACGCGAAACTCGAGATGAACAACCTTTTCGCGATGAAGGACAGGGTGGCACGGCAGATCATCACCGAGGCGCGGGCCACCGGTGCGCTGGCCGAGGGCGCCCCGATCGTGGAGAGCTCCTCGGGCACGATGGCCCTCGGAGTCGCGCTGGTGGGCACCGCCCTCGGCCACCCGGTGCACATCGTCACCGACCCCCGGATCGACCGGACGACGCTCGCCAAGCTGGAGGCTCTGGGCTGCGAGGTGCACGTGGTGTCCGCGATGGACGCCCACGGCTGGCAGGGGGCCCGGCTGACCCGGCTGCGGGAGATCATGGACGCCAACCCGGGGGCCTTCTGGCCGCGGCAGTACGAGAACCCGCAGAATCCGGCCGCCTACCGGCACTTGGCGCACGAACTGCTCGCCGACCTCGGCACGGTGGACGTCCTGGTCGGCGCCGTGGGCAGTGGCGGATCCCTGTGCGGCACCTCACGGGTGCTGCGGGAGTCGCTGCCGGAGCTGTACGTGGTCGGGGTGGACTGCGTCGGCAGTGTGCTCTTCGGCCAGCCCGACCGGCCCCAGCGGCTGCAGAGCGGGCTGGGCAACAGCCTGCACCCGAAGAACCTCGACCACGCCCTGATCGACGAGGTCCACTGGCTCAACGACCGCGAGGCCTTCGGTGCCACTCGTGAACTGGCCCGCACGGAGAAGCTGTTCGCGGGCAACACGTCCGGTTCGGTGTACCGGGTTCTGGAGGCCATGGCCGCGCGGGCCGCGCCGGGTACGACCGTCGTCGGGATCTTCCCGGACCGCGGTGACCGTTACGCCGACACCGTGCACAGCGACGCGCACTGGGCCGAGAAGGAGTTGCAGCGCCTGCCGGTGGCCTCGGTGCCGCGACAGGTGCTCGACGGAGCCGAGGTCCACAGCTGGTCGTTCCGCCGCAACCGCGCGGACGCCCCGCGCCCGGCCTTCGTCTTCGTGGAGTCCAATACCACCGGCACCGGAATGCTGGCGCTGCGGATCGCGGCGGAGGCCGGCTACGAGCCGGTGCTGGTGACCGGCGACTCCACGCGGTACAAGGGGCTGGCCGAGACCGGCGCGACGGTCGTGGACGGTGACACCGACGACCCCGACGCGCTGGTCCGGGCCGTGACCAAGGCGTTCGAACCGGGCTGTATCGCCGGGGTCTCCACCACGAGCGAGTTCTATCTGGCGGCAGCGGCCGGGCTGGCCACCGCGGTGGGCCTGCCCGCGGAGGGCGCCGAGGCGATCGCCGGCTGCCGGGACAAGGGACGGCTGCGCGAGACGCTGGAGCGGGCCGGGATCGGGCAGCCGCGGTTCGAGGTCGTCCAGGACGGTCCGTCCGCCGCGGCCGCGGCGGAGCGCCTCGGTACTCCCTGTGTGGTCAAGCCGGTCGACGACTCCGGATCGACGCGGGTCCGCCGCTGCGACTCGGCGCAGCAGGCCGCCGAACTGGCCGGGGAGATCACCGCCCGCACCACCAACGGGCGCGGTCAGCCCATGGCGGGCCGGGCCCTGGTCGAGCAGTATCTGGATGCGCCGGAGTACAGCGTGGAGATGTTCGGGATCGACGGCGTGCACCATCTGATCGGCATCACCGAGAAGACCGTGACCGGCGCACCCCACTTCGTGGAGTCCCGGCACCTCGTGCCCGCCGACCTGCCGGCCGAGGCGGCGCGGGAGATGACCGGGACGGTGTCGGCGGCGCTGCGGGCGACGGGCCTGGGCCGCGGCCCCAGTCACACCGAGGTGAAGCGGACCGCGACGGGCAGTGCCGTCGTCGAGATCAACCCGAGGCTCGCGGGCGGTCTGATACCCGAGCTGTACCGCCTCGCGACCGGTGTCGATCTGCTCGCTGCCCAGGTGGCCCACGCCGCCGGAACGACACCGCTGCTCCCCGACGGCTGCACGCGGCACGCCGGCATCCAGTTCATCCTGCCGGACGAGCCGGGAGTGCTGGAGGGCGTGACCGGGCTGGAGGAGGCCCGGGCGGTTCCCGGGGTGGAGCGTGTGACTGTCACCGCCGCAGCGGGGACGCGGGTGGCTCCGCCCACGGACGCGTACGGGCGGATCGGGTACGTCGTCGCCGTCGGAGAAAGCCGCAAGACGGTCGTCGAGGCCCTCGACCGGGCCATGGCACTGGTCCGGGTCGCCCTGTGCGACCGGTGGGCGGGAGCCGCTCCGTCCGGTGCCGACGGTCGCGTCGCCCACGAGAACGCCTCGTTCACCACGGTCTCTCCGGTGGCGACCGAGCCGAACGCGGGCGCCGGTGAGCGACCCGAAGGGCCGCGCCCCGTAGGCGGTGGGCCCCAAGAAGGCCCCTTCGGCCGGTAGTTGCTTCTGCGCCAAGCTCCCGGCAGCTGCTGACCTGGCTCTTCGGATGTCCCCACGGACCCCGCTCCCCGAAATCGGGGAGCGGGGTCCGTGTCGAATGGCCGGATGTGGACCAACTGCCGTCCGCCAGGCCCCAGATGACCCGAACACCGATTGACGACACACGCTCTTACGCCTGTAAGCTCAGACTTACATGTAGAAGAGATAGTCGACGTGAGTAAGGGGCTGGAGACAGTGGAGAAACGCTCGGTCACCGTTCGGGTGGCGAGTTGGAGCGCGGCCCACCCCTGGCGCGCCATCGTCGGCTGGTTCGTCTTCGTCGCCCTGTGCCTCGGAGCGTCGGCCGCCGCCGGGACCAACAGCGCCACCACCGAGGACTACCGGGTCGGCAAGGCCGGGAAGGCGGAGGCGATCGCGACGGAGGGCGGCCTGCAGCGTCGGCCGGTCGAGCAGATCGTCATCGACTCCCGGTCCGGCACGCTGGACGTGTCCGCGGCCCGGGCCGCCGCCGCGGATGTCACCGCACGGATGAAGCGGCTTCCGGAGGTCGACCGGGTGGAGAAGCCGGTCCTCTCCCGGAACGGCAAGGTCCTGATGGTCGAGGTCGTCATGGCGGGTGAGGAACTCGCCGCGCGCAAGAAGGTCGGCCCGCTGGTCGAGCAGACCGAGGCCGTGCAGAAAGCCCACCCCGGCCTGCGGGTGGCGGAGACCGGCGGCCCGTCGATGAGCAAGGGCCTCGACGAGCAGCGCAGCGACGACCTGGCCTTCTCCGAGATGCTCACCCTGCCGGTCACGATCATCACGCTGATGATCGCCTTCGGTTCGGTGATCGCGGCCGGTGTCCCGGTCCTGCTGGCGCTCTCCTCCATCGCCGCCGCCATGGGCCTGTCCGCCCTCGCCTCGCACGCACTGCCGGACGCCGGCGTCGGCAACAACATCATCCTGCTGATCGGCCTGGCCGTCGGCGTCGACTACTCGCTCTTCTACCTCAAGCGGGACCGCGAGGAACGGGCGCGGGCCGGTGGGCAGCTCGACTCCCAGGCCGTAGTGGAACTGGCCGCGGCCACTGCCGGCCGGGCCATCGTGGTCTCCGGTCTGGCCGTGATCGTCTCGACCGCGACGCTGTACCTCGCCACCGATGTCATCTTCTCCTCGCTGGCCACCGGCGCCATCATCGTCGTCACGGTCGCCATGGCCAGTTCGCTGACCGTGCTGCCCGCGCTGCTGGCCAAGCTGGGTGCCCGGTCCGAGCGCCGCAGGGCCCGCCGCGCGGCCCGCGGCAAGAGGGCCGGGGGCCAGGGCGGGACGAGCACGGTGTGGAACGCGCTGCTGCGGCCCGCGACCCGGCGTCCCGGGATCACCCTGCTGGTCTCGGTGCTCGTCATGCTGGGTCTGGCGGCGCCCGCCCTCGACCTGAAACTGAGCGTGCTGGGCCGGGACACCTTCTCCCGGGACATCCCCGCCGTGCAGACCTATGACCGGCTGACCGGCGCCTTCCCGGAGAGGCTCGTCCAGCACCAGGTGGTCGTGCGCGCCGACGCGGACCGCTCACCCCAGGTGGTGCGGGCGATGCGGGACCTGGGCCGGCGGGCCCAGGCGGACCCGATGTTCGCCCGGGGCACCGTCGCCGACCCGGTCTCCTCCAGCGACCGGAGGATCACCAGCCTGACGCTCTCCGTGCCGTTCAAGCCCAGTTCACCTCAGGCGCTGCAGTCGCTCGACCGCGTCCGTGACGACCTGCTGCCCGCGACCGTGGAGAAGGTGCCCGGTGCCGAGGCCTACGTCACCGGTGACATCGCCCGTGACGCCGACTATCTGGACCACCAGAACTCCAAGCTGCCGCTGGTCGTCGGCTTCCTGCTGCTGGTGACGTTCGCGGTGACGGTGCTGGCCTTCAGGTCGGTGGTCATCGGTCTGCTCGGCACCGCGCTCAACCTGCTCTCGGCGGCGTCCGCCTTCGGCCTGCTGGTCCTGGTCTTCCAGGGGCATTGGGCGGAGGGCATCCTCGACTTCCACTCCACCGGAGCGATCGGGGCCCGGGTGCCGCTGTTCCTGTTCGTCATCCTCTTCGGGCTGTCGATGGACTACCAGGTGTTCGTGGTCAGCCGGATCAGGGAGGCCGCGCTGCGCGGTGTTCCCACCCGCAAGGCCGTGCTGGACGGGATCGGCAGCTCCGCGGGCGTGGTGACGAGCGCGGCCGTGGTCATGGTCACGGTCTTCGCCAGCTTCGTCTTCCTCACCCTGGTCGAGATGAAGCAGATGGGCTTCGTCCTCGCCGCCGCGGTCCTGCTCGACGCCTTCATCGTGCGGATCATGATCCTGCCGTCCGCCCTGACCCTGTTGGGCGACGCGAGCTGGTGGCCGTCCCGAGGGGTGCGGGCGGCCCAGTCGAAGCAGACCGGACTGACGGCTTCCGTGCAGGCCTCTTCCAACCGAGCGCGCGCATCCGGGCGCGTATGAGCCACGGCTGCCTTCACCGGCAGCCGCGCGAACGGCCTTCTATTCCCCCGGGAAGGCCAGGTGCTGGGCCGTTCACCAGGTGAACGGCCCAGCACCATGTTGGCTCGGAAAAACATTCCGGAATGGCCGATTCCCCCGTCATATCGGCCAGGTATGGCGAACCCGGGAGTCTGATATTTCTCAGCGGCATCGGGGCGGGCGAGGATGTGATCACACAACGACGGGGGTTTTGAATCATGGAGATCCATATACTTGGACCACTTTTGCTCACCAGAGGAACACGGAGCTGGGGGGTGACATCAAAGCGGGTGAGCTCGGTGCTCGCCCTGCTTGCCCTGGCCCCGGCCCAGCCCGTTCCGTTCGACCAACTCGTGGACGAGCTGTGGGGTGACGAGCGAATCGCCAACGCGAAGAACGCCCTGCAGGCCAATGTGACCCGGCTGCGCAAACTGCTCGCGGCCGTGACCGGGAGGGAGGGCAGGGACCTCGTCCGCACCGTCGGCACCGGCTATCTGCTGGACGTCGAGCCCGCCTCGGTCGACGCGCACCGCTTCGCGGCCCTCGCGGACGAGGGGGCGTCCCTGGTCGGCAGGGGTCCCGCGGCGGCGGTGCACGTGCTGGAGGAGGCCCTGGGCATGTGGCGAGGCACGGCCCTGCTGGACGTGAGCGAGGGGTTCCGCTGCCGGACGGCGTCCGTGCGACTGGAGGAGCGTCGGCTCACGGCGTACGAGGACTGGGTCACCGCGAAGCTGGCGGTCGGCGCGGAACGCGTACCGGTGCCGGAACTGCGCCAGTTGGCCACCGAGCACCCCGGCCGGGAGCGCCTCAGTGAACTGCTGATGATGGCTCTGTACCGCGACGGCCGGCAGTCCGAGGCGCTCGACGTCTTCCACCAGGCCCGAAGACGCCTGGCCGACGACCTCGGTGTGGAGCCGGGGCGTTCGCTGCACACGGTGTACGAAGCGATCCTCCACCAGGACGACGTCCTCGGAAGGCCCCACGGATCTCTCATGTTGACCGGTTGACCGGCTGACCAGTCCTCCGGCGAGCGGAAGCGATAATTCCCCGACACCTCGCGATCATCATGGTTCAATTACCGTGGTGTTACGGTGGTCAGCGCGTTGCCCCTGCAATCAGGCGTGACGCGTGGTGGTGCGTGTCCGGGGGAGCGTGGGTCTGCAATGCGCGTCGAGTTACGGCATGCCCGACTCGTAGCCGCCATCGCAAATGCCGGGAGCATATCGTCGGCCGCGACCCTGCTGAATCTTCCCCAACCCGCCCTTTCCTCTCAGCTGCGCCGCCTGGAACGCGAGTTCGGCGGGGAGCTGTTCGTGCGCTCGCACAGCGGTGTGGTGCCCACGCCCCTCGGCGAACGACTGATCCCGATGCTCGTCGACCTCGCCCGGCGCGGTGACGACCTCATCGCCGAGGCGGCCGCCCAGAGCATGGAGACCCTGCGCGTCGGGAACGTCGAGTGGACGCCGCCCACCCTCAAGGGCGCGATCACCGCGTGCCTGCCCTCCGTGGAGGTGCAGACCGAGACCGTGGATCCGGCCGAGGCGATGAGCGCGGTTGCCGAAGGGCTGCTCACCCTGGCGGTGGTACCCAGTCCGCCCGACCGTCAGTCGGCCGAGGTCAGAAGGCTTCCGCTCAGCACGGAGGTCGTGGTCCGCGAGCCGGTGTGGCTGGCGGTGCCGCCCGGCCACCCTCTGTCCGGGCAGGACCTCGTCGGCCCGGCCGAGGTGCGGTCCCTGGAGTGGGTGCGCTACGCGCGCAGCCACTGGTTCCACGACCACGAGGAGGCGGCCTTCGCCGACCTCGTCGACGGCCTGCCCGCCCCCGCGCACCGGGTGCGCGGGCACCACGAGGCGATGAGCTGGGTCCGCGAGGCCTCGGTGGCCGCGCTGACGGTGCCGACCGGTGCCACCAAGGACGTCTCGCTCGTCCCGGTCGCCAACGCCCACATGTGCGAAATGCTGTTGGTGTGGCGCACCGGGTCGCTCAGCCGGGGAACCCTGGCGACCCTGGTGGACAACCTGCGCCGTTACTACTGCGACTACGCCCGCACCATCCCGCGCTTCTGGTCGTGGATGGTCGACCACCCCGAGGACTTCCACGAGGTCCGGCGCTTCCTGACGGATGCCCCGAAGGAAGGCTCCGGCTCGGGCTGAGCCGTCTCACAACCCCTCGCGCGCCCACGTCAGTTCACGGTCAGTGCCCTGTCAGCCGCGTGCTCCAGCATCGTGGCATGACTACAGCAGCCACCAGCGCCGAACGGCATGCCCAGATCAAGGGCATCATCTGCGACATCCTCGAGATCGAACCGTCCGACATGACCGGCAACAGCCGGTTCAAGGAGGATCACGAGGCCGACTCGATGGGCGCCATCGAGATCCTCTCCACCCTCGAGCGGACGTACGGGATCGACCTCGACCAGAGCGTGCTGCCCCGCATGGTCAACCTCGATGCCGTGGTCACCGTCGTCGACGAGGCCGTGGCCGCCAAGTAGCCGGCGCTGTCCGGCCGGGGGCCGCCCGGGCCGGGCGTGAGGGACTGGAGTACAGGGTGTACGACACAGATCAGCGGCCGCGCCGGGTGGTGATCACCGGACTCGGCCTGGTCACCAGCATCGGCCTCGGCGTCGAGGAGTTCCTGGCCGGTCTGCGGGCCGGACGCAGCGGGGCCAAACCCATCACGGCCTTCGACACCACCGGCTTCGCGCACTCCTACGGGTGCGAGGTCACCGACTTCGACCCGGCGGAATGGATCCGCACCTGGGAACCGGACGAACTGGGCCGGGCGACCCAGTTCTCCGTGGCGGCGGCCAACATGGCCGTCGCCGACGCGGGGATCGACCCGGAGGCACTGCGCGGCCGGCGGTCCATGGTGTCCGTCGGCACCACGGACGCCGAGTCCCGCGACCTCGACCTGCTGGTCGGCGAACAGCTGGACAAGGGCCCGGAGCACCTCACCCCCGGGGTGGTACGCCGGGCCCACGCCGCCCGACTGTCCTCGAGCATCGTCCGCGAGCTCGGGCTGACCGACGTCGAGGCCCTGACCATCCCCACCGCCTGCGCAGCCGGCAACTACGCCATCGGCAGCGGCTACGACGCCATCCGGGCCGGCGACGTCGACGTGGCCCTGTGCGGCGGGGCCGACGCCGTGTGCCGCAAGACCTTCGCCGGCTTCTACCGGCTGGGCACCATCGCCCCCGAGGTGTGCCAGCCCTTCGACCGGGACCGCAAGGGCATCCTCACCGGCGAGGGCGCGGGCATCCTCATGATGGAGAGCCTGGACTCCGCCCGGGCCCGAGGCGCCCGCATCTACGCCGAGATCCTCGGGTACGGGCTCACCTGCGACGCCCACCACCCCGTCGCGCCCGACCAGGACAGCCTCGCCCGCTGCATGGCACTGGCCCACCGCAACGCCGGAATCAGCACGGCGGACGTCGACTTCATCTCGGCCCACGGTACGGGCACCAAGGCCAACGACGTCACCGAGGCGGGCGCCATCCGCCAGGTCTTCGACACCCCGCCGCCCACCGTCTCCATCAAGTCGATGGTCGGCCACAGCATGGGCGCGGCGAGTGCCCTGGGCTCGGCCGCCTGCGCCCTGGCCATCGCCGAGGGTTTCATCCCGCCCACCATCAACCACCGGGAGACCGACCCGGACTGCGGTCTCGACTGCGTGCCCAATGAGGCGCGGACCGCCGAACTGTCCGTGGTGCAGAACAACGCGCTCGCCTTCGCGGGCAACAACGCCGTGCTCATCCTGGGCCGGCACCGGGAGGCCGCCTGATGTCCGAACTGGTCTTCTCCACATGGTCGGCGGTGTCCCCGTACGGAGTGGGCAGCGAGGCCTTCCGCACCGGGATCCGGGCCGGCCGCGGCGCGATCGGCGCCCTCGACCCGGCGACCCACCCGGGACCGTTCACCGAGGGCGCGCCGGTACCGGACTTCGACGTCACCGAACACATCGGCCGCAAGGGCACCCGCACCATGGACCGGGTCACCGCCCTCGCGGTGACCGCCGTCGGCCTCCTGCTGGCCGACGGCGGACCGGAGCTGACCTCACGGCCCGAGGAGACCGGGCTGGTGCTGGGCACCGGCTCGGGCAGCGTGCAGAGCATCATGGATTTCACGCGCGACTCGCTGGAGGGGGAGCGCCCGTACCACGTCGACCCGGCCCGCTTCCCGAACACGGTGATGAACCGGGCCGCCGGACAGAGCGCCATCTGGCACGGCATCAAAGGACCCAACACCACCATCGCCGGCGGCCGTCTGACCGGGCTGACCGCACTGAGCTACGCCACGCGGCTGCACCGCGGCGGCCACTGCGCGCGGGTGCTGTGCGGCGCGGCCGAGGAGTACTCCGTGCAGCGGGCTTGGCTGGAATGGCACGGCCGGGACGACGACGACCGGACGTCCCCGCTGGGCGAGGGCGCCGCGGTGTTCCTGTTGGAGACCGAAGAGGACGCCCGGGCCGCCGGCCGGCCGGTGCGAGCCCGTCTGCTGACCACCGGATTCCGTGCCTTCGCCGAACCGGGTGACGCCCAGGAGGCCCTGGCGGAGTGCGTCCGCGGCGCCCTGAAGCAGGTCGGCGCCCGCGCCGACGACGTGCGTGTGGTGGCGGTGGCGGACACCGGCGGAAGCCTGGCCGGCGTCGAGGAGGCCGCGATCAGGGCGGTGCTCGGCCCGACCGCGCCCGCCCCGCTCGGCAACCGCGCACTGCTGGGCGACACCTCGGCCGCGACCGCGAGCCTGCAACTCGCGGCGGTGCTGTCGGTGCTCGACGACGAGGAAACCCCACCCGGCGCGCTCGCCCTCGTGACGGCGGTCGACCGGGACGGCACGGTCGGCTGCGCGCTGCTCGCCGCCGCGACGAACGAGGAGAACTGAGTGGAGACGAACGCCCGCAGGGTGGCGCTGGTGACCGGGGGCTCCCGGGGCATCGGGCGGCACGTGGTCACGCAACTCGCGCGGGACGGCTTCGACGTCGCGTTCTGCTACCGGTCCGACGAGGAGGCCGCGCAGTCGGCGGCCCAGGAGGCCGAAAAGGAGGGTGCCGCCGTGTTCACCGCCCGCGTCGACGTCGCCGACGCCCGGGCGGTGCGGGACTTCGTACGGGCCACGGAGGACGCTCTCGGCCCGCTGCACGCGGCGGTCTCCTGCGCGGGCATCGTCCGCGACAACCCGCTCGTGATGCTGCCCGAGGAGGACTGGGACGCCGTCCTGCGCACCAACCTGGACGGCACCTACCACCTGTGCAAGGCCGCCGTCTTCTCCATGATGAAGCGCCGGGCGGGCACCGTCGTCACGATGTCGTCGGTCGCGGGCGTATACGGCAACGCGACCCAGACCAATTACTCGGCGTCCAAGGCCGGGATCATCGGCTTCACCAAGGCGCTGGCCAAGGAGTCCGGGCGCTACGGGGTGCGCGTCAACGCCGTGGCGCCGGGCTTCATCGACACCGACATGCTCTCCGGGCTCGCGCCCGAGCACACCCGGACGATGACCGAGCGCATCCCCCTCGGCCGCTTGGGCCGCCCCGGCGAGGTGGCGGACCTGGTGTCGTTCCTGGCCTCCGACCGGGCCGCCTACGTCACCGGACAGGTCTTCGGCGTCGACGGCGGCCTCGTCGTCTGACCAGGCAGGACACCTGACCCGGCAAGGAGCAGCATGCCCAAGAACAAGACCCCGCGCTTCTACTTCTCACTGCGCAGCCCGTACTCCTGGCTCGCCTACCAGGACCTGATGGAGCACCACAAGGACCTGGTGGAACGGCTGGAGTGGCTGCCGTTCTTCGAACCGGACGACCTCAGCGCGCGGATGCTGCGCGAACGCGGCGGACGGTTCCCGTACTCGGAGATGTCGAGGGAGAAGAACCGGTACGTCCTCCAGGACGTCGGCCGGATCACCAAGGCCCGCGGCATCACCGTGAACTGGCCGGTGGACGTCGACCCGGTCTGGGAAGTGCCGCACCTGGGTTACCTGGTGGCGGCCCGGGAGGGCCGGGGGCACGACTACATCGCCGCGGTCTACCGCGCCCGGTTCGGCGAGGGGCGCAACATCTGCGACCCGGCCACCATCGCGGACATCGGCTGCGAACTGGGGATCCACCCCGAGGTGATCTCCCGGGCCGAGGCGGACCCCGAGCTGCGCGAGCGCGGCGCGGACATCCTGATGGACGTATGCACGGACGGTGTGTTCGGGGTGCCGTTCTTCGTGCAGGGGTTCACCCGCTTCTGGGGGCTCGACCGGATGGACGCCTTCGTGGAACACCTGCGCACCCGGGCGCCCTCGGCGGCGTCCCTGGCCCCCGCCACCGCCGGTGCGGTGGGCGTCGGCCGCTCGGCCGACGACGGCCACGCCGGCGGTTGCGGCTGACCGTCAGGTCTCGGTCAGTGCGCTGTCAGCGTGCTCGACCACCATCTAGAACATCGCCGGCCCCTCCGTTCCGCCAGCCGGAACGGAGGGGCGGCGCTTCATGAGTGGCCCCCACTGGAGTGAGCCGCGAGCGCTGAAGGCGCTGCGACGGCCGGGACGGCTGCGTGGACCTGGTGAACCTTTCCGAGGGGAATGCAATGACTCGTGTGCCGACGGCCGGCTTGCCGCTCACCGCTGGCCAGAAGGACATCTGGTTCGACGAGAAGCTCACCGGCGGTGGTGCCACGTACAACACCGCGATCTACTGGGACATCCGGGGCCCGCTGGACCGTGAGCGGTTCACGGCCGCGCTGGCCCGGCTCGCCGAGGAGTCGGAGTGCCTGCGGGTCCGCTTCTTCGAGGTGGACGGGGAGCCCCGCCAGGTCGTCGAGGACATCGCCGGGCTGCCGCTGACCGTCACCGACGTCAGCGCCGCCCCCGACCCCGAGACCGCCGCGGGCGACCTCATCCGGGCCGATCTGTTGGTGCCCTTCACCGTGGGCGGCCACACACCCCTGTTCCGCCTCAGCGTGTTCACGCTGGAGCCGGACCGAACGATCTTCTGTCTGCTCAACCACCACCTGGTGTCCGACGGCTTCAGCTACGTCATCTACTGGCAGCGGCTGTCCGCCATCTACGAGGCCATGACCGCCGGCACCTCGCTCGACGAAGGGCGCTTCGCCTCGCTGAGCACGCTGATCGAAGCGGAGGCGGCCTACGGAGGCTCTCCCCGCCAGGAGCGCGACCGGGCCTACTGGGAGGACCACTTCAGCGACGCCCCGGAACCGGTGACCCTGGCCCGCCGGGACGCCGAACCGGCCCAGTCGTTCCTTCGCGAGGGGACCGTACTCGACGACGAACTGGCCGACCGGCTGCGTACCGTGGCCTGGGACGCCCGGGTGACCTGGCAGACCGTCCTCGTCGCCGCGCTCGGCGCCTACACCCAGCGGCTGACCGCGACGGACGAGGTCATGCTGTCGCTGCCGGTCACCGCACGGGTCGGCGGCACCCTGCAGAACATCCCCGGCATGGTCGTCAACTACCTGCCGCTGCGGCTGCGGATCGGTCCGCGCACGACCCGGAGCGAGCTGCTCGCCGCCGCCCACAAGGAGATCACCGGCGCCCTCAAGCACCAGCGGTACCGGGTCAGCAAGGTGCGGCGCGGGATGGGGCTGGCCAGCGACGACCGGCGTCCGTTCGGCCCGTTCCTGAACATGATGCCGCAGATCGAGAAGCTGACCATCGGGCCCTGCGAGGCCGTGCTGCAGAGCCCGTCCACCGGTCTGGTGGACGACCTGGAGTTCACCGTCGCCGACAAGGGCACGGCAGGCGTCGGCATCGACCTCAGCGCCAACGAGAGCCGCTACGACCGTGCCGAGGCCCGTGGCCACCTCGAGCGGTTCATCGCCTGGCTCGACCGTTTCGTGACCGCCGGCGCCGACGACCGGCTCGGTGCGCTGGACCTGCTGACGCCCGGCGAGCAGGCGCGGCTCGTCCCCGTGCTCACCGGCCCCGAGCGGCCCGAACCGTATCTGGGGGTCGTCGAGCGGGTCCGTGCCCGGGCCGCCGAGCGCCCGGACGCCGTGGCCGTCACCGACGACGCGGGCAGCCTGACCTACGCCCAGCTGACCGGTCGGGCGGGCGCGCTGTCCCGACGACTCACCGGCACCGGTGTGGTGGCCCTGCTGGTCGAGCCCGGACGGGACTTCGTGACCGCCGAACTCGGCGTGCTGGGCGCGGGCCGTGCCTTCCTGCCGCTCGACGCGCGCTCGCCGCACGCCCGGCTGACCGCGCTGCTCGCCGACAGTTCGGCGACCTGCCTGGTGGCCGACACGGCCAACCGGGAACTGGCTCAACGGCTGGCGGCCGAGGCCGGACCGGGCCTCGGGCTGCTGGTCCTGGACGGCGCCGAGGACGCACCGCAGGACCTGCCGCCGGTCATCGGCGGTCCCGCCGACCTTGCGTACGTCATCTTCACCTCCGGATCCACGGGCAAGCCCAAGGGCGCGATGGTGCAGCGCGGCGGCATGATCAACCACCTGCTCGCCAAGGTCGAGGAACTGTCCCTGACCCGAGCCGACAGCCTGGTGCACAACGCGCCGGTCACCTTCGACATCACGGTGTGGCAGACGCTGACCACCCTGCTGGTCGGCGGGCGCATCCGCGTCGTGAGCCGGGAGACCGCGGCCGACCCGGACGCCCTGTTCGGCGTCATCGGCGACGAGGGCCTGACGGTCCTGGAGGTTGTCCCCTCGCTGCTGCGGGCCACCCTCGACGCCTGGGACACCACCGGCAGTGCCCCGCGGCTGCCCGGTCTGCGCTGGATGATCTCCAACGGAGAGGCGCTCGCCCCCGAGCTGTGCGACCGCTGGTTCCTCCGCTACCCGGCGATCCCGCTGGTCAACATGTACGGCCCCACCGAGTGCTCGGACGACGTGACGCACGCCTACGTCCGCCACGGCGACCCCGTCGACGGCGCGTACGTGCCGATCGGCCGGCCGCTGCGCAACACCCGTCTCTACGTCCTGGGCGACGAACTGCGGCCGGTGCCGCAGGGAGTGCCGGGCGAGCTCTTCATCGGCGGTGCCGGCGTGGGCCGCGGCTACCTCGCCGACCCGGGCCGTACGGCCACCACCTTCGTGCCCGACCCGTTCGCCGGCCGGGGCGCGCGTATGTACCGGACGGGTGACCGGGTGGTGCTGCGCGCCGACGGCCAACTGGACTTCATCGAGCGCCGCGACCACCAGGTCAAGATCCGTGGCCACCGGATCGAGCTGGGCGAGGTCGAGGCGGCCCTGCGCGCTCTGCCCGGCGTCTCGGACGCGGTCGTGACCGCCGACGCGGACCAGGCCGGCCACAAGCGGCTGACCGGCTACTACGTGCCCGAGCGGAACGCGGAGAACACCGAGCGGAACGCGGAGAACACCGCGGGGGAGCGCACCGGACAGCAGACGCCGAGCGCCGAGGCGGTCCGTGACGGACTCGCCCGCGTCCTGCCCGGCTACATGGTGCCGGCCGCTCTGGTGGCCCTGGACCGGCTGCCGCTCACGGCCCACGGCAAGGTGGACCGCAAGGCCCTTCCGGTGCCCGACTTCGCCGCTCCGGCCGCCGCTTCCGCCACGCCCGAGGCCCCGCGCAGCCACGCCGAGCAGATCATCGGCCAGGTGCTGGCCGAGGTGCTCGGACTGCCCTCGGTCGGTCCGGACGACAGCTTCTTCGCCCTCGGCGGCGACAGCATCAGCTCCATCCAGGTGGTCAGCCGGGCCCGCAAGGCCGGGCTGACCATCACGTCCCGCGACGTCTTCCTGCACCGGACACCGGCGGCCATCGCGGCGGCCGCGCAGCCCGTCGAGGACCGGACCCCCACAGCGGCCCGGGACGGCGTCGGCGAGATCGAGCCCACCCCGATCGTGGACCAGCTCCGCGAGGAACTCGCCGGACACCCGGCCGCCGCGCGGGAGTTCAGCCAGTACGTGACGGTCGCCGTACCGGCCGGAACCGACACCGAACGGCTCACGACCGCCCTCCAGGCGCTGCTGGACACGCACGACACCCTGCGGATGCGACTGTCCGTCCCGGCCCCGGGGCTCTGGTCCCTCGAGACGCTGCCGGCCGGCGCCGTGTCCGCTGCGGACGCCCTCACCCGGGTCGACGTCCGCGACGCTCCCGCCGATCCGCTGCCCGCCGAACTCGCCGCGGCCCGAGGCCGGTTGCGGCCGGAGGACGGCGTGATGGTGCAGGCCGTGCTCCTCGACGCCGGCCCGGAACGGCCCGGGCGCCTGCTGATCGTGATCCACCACCTGGCCGTGGACGGCGTCTCCTGGCGCATCCTGCTGCCCGACCTGGAAGCGGCGTGGAACCAGGTGACGACGGGCCGCCCGGTGCGGCTCGACCCGGTCGCCACCTCCTACCGCGGCTGGGCGCAGGCCCTGTCGCAGGAGGCCCGGACCGCACGGCGGGCGGGTGAACTCGCCTGGTGGACCGAGCAGTCGGGCACCGGCGAGCCGATGCTCGGCACCCGCGCCCCCGACCCGGCCCGCGACACTCACGCGAGCGCCGGCGCGATCACCGTCGAGCTGCCCGCCGACCAGACCGCCGCACTCCTCACCACCGTTCCGGCGGCCTTCCACGCCGAAGTGGACGAGGTCCTGCTGACCGGCCTGGCGCTGGCACTGGCCGACCGGGCCCGACGGCGCGGCGCCCCCGCCGCCCCGGCGGTCGTCGAGCTGGAGGGGCACGGCCGCGAACCGATCACCGGCGAGCCGGACCTCTCCCGTACCGTCGGCTGGTTCACCAGCGTCTACCCGGTCGCCCTGGACGTCGGCGCCCTGGACTGGAACGGGGCCGCCGACGCCGGCGCGAGGTGCGGCACGGCGCTCAAGCGCGTCAAGGAGCAGCTGCGCGCGGTGCCGGGCAACGGCCTCGGTCACGGCCTGCTGCGGCATGTCAACCCGCAGACCGCCCGCGTGCTCGCCCGGCAGCCGATACCCCAGATCGGCTTCAACTACCTGGGCAGGTTCACCGCCGGCACGGGCGAGGCCTGGCACATGGAGTCCGGCGCGTCCGGCCAGAGCGCCCACCCGGACACCCCGCTGCGCCACCTCGTCGAGGTCGTCTCGGTCACCGAGGACCGCCCCGGGGGACCGGTTCTGTCGGCGACCTGGACCTACGCCGGCGCCCTGCTGACCGAGGAGGATGTCCGGGAGCTGGCCGAGGGCTGGTTCCGCGCCCTGCGCCTGCTGGCCGAACACGCCGGGCGGCCCGGTGCGGGCGGCCGTACGCCCTCCGAATTCCCGCTGGTCACCGTCGGCCAGGCGGAGATCGAAGCCTACGAGCGTGAGGCCGGGGACCTGACCGACATCCTGCCGCTGTCCCCGCTGCAGCGCGGCCTGCTCTTCCAGGCGGAGTTCGACCGGCACGGGATGGACGCCTACACCCTTCAGGTCCTCATGGACATCGAAGGGCCACTGGACAAGGGCGCGCTGCGGCGCGCGGTGGCGGCACTGCTGGAGCGCAACGACGCCCTGCGGGCCTGCTTCCGTGACCGGGCCGTCGGCGACCCGGTGCAGCTGATCCCCGGATCGGTCGAGGTGCCCTGGCACGAGATCGACCTCACCGACGTCGCGGCGGACAGCCGCGAGGAGGAGTCGGTCCGGCTGACCGACGAGGAGTGGCTGCGCCGGTTCGACGTCGCCGAGGCCCCGCTGACCCGGTTCACCGTCCACACCCTGGGACCGCGGCGCCACCGCGTGGTGTGGACCGCCCATCACATCCTGGTGGACGGCTGGTCCCTGTCGGCGGTCCTGGCCCACGAGCTGGTCACGCTGTGGTCCAACGGCGCGGACACCTCGGCGCTGCCGCCGGTCGCCTCGGTGCGCGGCTATCTCCAGTGGGCGGGAGCGCAGGACAAGGAGGCCGCGCGGACCGCGTGGCGGCAGGAACTGGCCGGACTGGACGAGCCCACCCGGCTCGGCCCCGCCGACCGCGACCGCGTCGAGTCGCTGCCCGAGACCTGGACCATGGAGCTGCCCGAGGACCTGACACGGGCGCTGACCTCGTGGGCCCACACGCGCGGCCTGACGATGAACACCGTCGCGCAGGGCGCCTGGGCGGTGGCCCTCGGCCGGCTGACCGGCCGCCGGGACGTCACCTTCGGCGCGGTCGTCTCCGGGCGCCCCGCCGAACTGCCCGGCGTGGAGCAGATGGTGGGCTCCTTCATGCACACCCTGCCCGTGCGGGTGAACCTGGCACCGCAGACCACGCTGGAGGAGATGCTGGTCGACGTCCAATCCCGCCAGCTCGCCCTCGAACCGCACCAGCACCTGGGGCTGGCCGAGGTGCAGCAACTCGCGGGAACGGGCGAGCTGTTCGACACGGTGGTGAGCTTCCACAACTATCCGACCGGTGTGCTGGACCGCATCGGTGAGCACCTTCCCGGACTGAAGATGCTCGACTGGCAGGCCCGGGTGATCGCCGAGTACCCGCTCGCGCTCGGCGTGTTCCCCGGCGACCGGCTGCGGCTGGAGGCGCAGTACCGCGGCGACGTCTTCGACGCCCGCGACGTCGAGGGGATCGTGAGCCGCTTCGTCCACGTCCTGGAAGAGCTCGTCGCCGCGCCGGGCGCACGCCTGAGCACCGTGGACGCGTTGAGCGAGGACGAGCGCGCGCTCCTGCTCGGCACCTGGGCCGGCCGGGCGGCGGCGCCCGCGTCGCGCCCCGCGACCGAGCTCTTCGAGGAGCACGCGGCCCGCGCGCCGCATGCCGTCGCGATCGTCGACGGCCACGAGGAATTGACCTACGCGGAGCTCAACGCCCGGGCCAACCGACTGGCCCGCCTGCTGATCGACCGCGGCGTGGGCCCCGAGGACCTGGTCGCGGTGGCGCTGCCGCGCTCGGCCACGATGGTCGTGGCCGCGCTCGCGGTCCTCAAGGCGGGCGCCGGCTACCTCCCGGTCGACTCGGCCTACCCCGCGGACCGCATCGCGTACATGCTGGACGACGCCCGCCCGGCCGCCGTACTGACCACGCCCGAGATCGCGGCCGTCCTTCCCCCCACGCAGGCGGCCGTCCTCACCCTCGCCGCGGACGCCGCGGACGGGCCGGCGCGGTACGACGCCCACGACGTCACCGACGCCGAGCGCCGGGCCCCCCTGGACGCCCGCCACCTCGCCTACGTCATCTACACCTCCGGATCCACCGGGCGGCCCAAGGGCGTCTCCGTGGCGCACCAGGGGCTGCTGGGGATGGTCGCGAGCCTGGTGGAGCGGTTCGGGCTGGACAGCGACACCCGGGTGCTGCAGTTCGCCTCGTTCAGCTTCGACGCGTCGGTCTGGGAGATCATGCTGGCGCTGCTCAACGGCGGCACGCTGGTGATCGCCGACGAGGAGTGCCGTACGCCCGGCCGGCCGCTGGTCGACCTCATCAACAAGGCGCGTGTCAATCTGGCCGGTCTGCCGCCGGTGGTGGTCGGCGGACTGCCCGAGGACAGCACGCTGCCCGCCGATCTGCGCCTCGCGGTCGCCGGTGAGGCCGTTCCCGCCGAGACCGTCGAACGCTGGGCGCCGAGCGTGCGGCTGTACAACGGCTACGGCCCGACCGAGGCCGTGGTCAGTTCGACGGTCGCCGGCCCCCTGACCGGGACCGGCCGGCCGCCCATCGGCCGCCCGACCTCCGCACACCGTGCGTACGTCCTGGACGCGGCCCTGCTGCCGGCCCCGGTCGGCGTGACCGGCGAGCTGTACGTCTCCGGCGGACTCGCCCGTGGCTATCTGGGCCGCCCGGGCCTCACCGCCCAGCGGTTCGTGGCCGACCCGTACGGCGCCCCCGGCGAGCGGATGTACCGCACCGGCGACCTGGTGCGCCGGCGCGGCGACGGTGAACTGGACTACGTGGGCCGGGCCGACGACCAGGTCCAGCTGCGCGGTTTCCGTATCGAGCTGGGCGAGATCTCCTCCGTCCTGCTCGCCCAGGAGGGCGTGGCCCAGGCCGCGGTCACCGTGCGGGAGGACGACGGCGGGGACCGGCGGCTGCTGGCGTACGTCGTCCTCACGGACGAGGACGCCGTCACCGAGGGGCTGCGCGAGCGGCTGGCCGCCGAACTGCCCGACTACATGGTCCCCGCCGCTGTCGTGGCCCTGCCCGAGCTGCCCCTGACCCCCCAGGGCAAGCTCGACCGCAAGGCGCTGCCCGAGCCGAGCGCGCACACGGCGTCGCGGGGACGGGAGCCCCGCAACCCCGTGGAGGACATCCTCTGCAGTCTCTTCGCCGACGTGCTCGGTCTGGACCGGGTCAGCATCGACGACGACTTCTTCGACATCGGGGGCCACTCGCTGCTGGCGACCCGGCTGGTCAGCCGGGCCCGTACCGCGCTGGGCGTGGAACTGCCCATCCGGGCGCTGTTCGAGGCGCGCACCGTGGCCGCCCTGGCCGGGCAGCTGGACACCGCCGAAGCGGCCCGGCCGGCCCTGGCACCGGCCGCCGCGGGCACCCGCCGGCCGCTGTCCTTCGCCCAGCAGCGGCTGTGGTTCCTCAACCGTCGCGAGGGGCGTTCCACCGGCACCTACAACTCGCCCATGACCTTCCGGCTCACCGGACGGCTCGACGCCCACGCCCTGAGGGCGGCACTGCGGGACGTGGCGACCCGGCACGAGGTGCTGCGCACCGTGATCCCGGAAGCCGACGGCACGCCGTCGCTACGGGTGCTGGACGCCGCCGACGGCAGCCCGGAGCTGAAGGTGCAGGCCCTGTCCGAGGACGCCCTGGACGCCGCCCTCGCCGCCGAGTACGACCTCGGCTTCGACCTGACCCGCGAGACACCCCTGCGGGTACGTCTGTTCAGCCTCGGCAAGGACGAACACGTACTGCTGCTGGTCTTCCACCACATCGCCTTCGACGGCTGGTCGATGGCACCGCTGCTGGGCGACCTGTCCGCCGCCTACCGCGCCCGGTGCGCCGGCCGGGCCCCCGACTGGGCGCCCCTGCCGGTGCAGTACGCCGACTACGCGCTCTGGGAGCGGGAGCTGCTCGGCTCCGCCGACGACCCCGACAGCCACGTCTCGGGGCAGCTGGCGTACTGGAAGGAGACACTGGCCGGGCTGCCCGACGAACTGGCCCTGCCCGCCGACTTCCCCCGGCCCGCCGTCAGCGGCCACGCCGGCGGCGAGGTCATGTTCGACCTGGACGCCGAGCTCTACGCCACGCTGGTGGCCCTCGCCCGGCAGGCCGGCGCCACCGAGTTCATGGTGCTGCAAGCGGCATTCGCCGCCCTGCTCACCCGGCTCGGCGCCGGCACGGACATCCCGGTGGGCACCTCGGTGGCGGGCCGCACCGACGACGCCCTGGGCGATCTGGTCGGCTTCTTCGTCAACTCCCTGGTACTGCGCACCGACACCGCGGGCGATCCGTCCTTCACCGAACTGCTGGCCCGGATCCGGGAGACCGATCTGGCCGCCTACTCCCGTCAGGACGTGCCCTTCGAGCAGATCGTGGACGCGCTGAACCCACCGCGTTCGCTGGCCCGGCACCCCCTGTTCCAGGTGCTGCTGACGCTTCAGAACAACGAGGACGCGCCCCTGGTGCTGCCCGGCCTGACGGTGCGCCCCACGTTCGTCGAGTCCGGCCGGATCAAGGTCGACCTCGCCCTCCAGCTGCTGGAGTGGCCCGAGGACGGCTCCATGCGGGGCCTGCTCGGTTTCAGCACCGACCTGTTCACCCGGGCCACCGCCGAGCGCATCGCGGACGGATTCGTACGGCTCCTGCGCGCCGTGGCCGCCGACCCGGACGCCCGGCTCAGCGCGCTGGACGTGCTGGGCGAGGACGAGCGAGCCCGGGTCCTCACCGAGTGGAACGACACCGCCCGTGACGTGCCCGGCAGCACCCTGCCCGAGCTGTTCACCGCGCAGGCGGCGCGCACCCCCGACGCCACGGCGGTCCTGGCCGAGTCGGGCTCCCTCACCTATGCCGAGCTCGACGCCCGCTCCAATCAGCTCGCCCGGCACCTGATCGAGGCAGGCGCCGGCCCGGAGCAGGTCGTGGCACTCGCGCTGCCCCGCTCGCCGGACGCGGTCGTCGCGGTGCTCGGCGTGCTGAAGACCGGGGCTGCCTACCTCCCCGTCGAGGCCGACGAACCCGTCGAGCGCGTCAAGCGGATGTTCGCCGGGACCACGCCGCTCAGGGTGGTCACCACCAGCGGCCTCGCCCGGCGGATGCTGGCCACCGGAACGACCCCGGTGGTGCTGGACGGCCCGGCTGTGACCGCCGCGTCGGCGGCACGGATCGACGACGCCGACCGTCCGCGGCCCCTGCGCCCCGCGCACCCGGCCTACGTCATCCACACCGCCGCCGCGGGCGGCAGCCCCAGGGGCGTCGTCGTCGAGCACCGGGCCGTGGTCAACTACCTGAGCTGGGCCCGGGAAACCTACCGCTGCGGTGGCGAGACCGCCCTGCTGGCCACCCCGCTGTCCTTCGACGTCTCGGTCACCGGTCTGTTCCTGCCGCTGGTCTCCGGCGGCACGGTGCGCCTGGCCGAACTCGCCGAGGACGACGCGACGGCACGGGCCGGAGCCGCGTTCCTCAAGGGCACGCCGAGCCACCTCGCGCTGCTGGGCGCGCTGCCCGACGGCTGCTCGCCGACCGGGGAACTGGTCCTCGCCGACGAGCCCGTGCCGGCCGACCGGCTGGACGCCTGGCGCGCAGTCCATCCACGGGCGCGGGTGGTGACCGAATTCGGGCCGACGGAGGCCACGGTCGGTGCTCTGAGCCGGACGATCGAGCCCGGTGAGGACAGCGGGACCGGCCTCCTGCCGCTGGGCCGGCCGATCGGCAACGTACGGGCCTACGTGCTGGATCCGTGGCTGGGGCCGGTCGGACCCGGCGTGACCGGCGAGCTGTACCTCGCCGGCGACGGCCTGGCCCGCGGCTACGCCGGCGCCGCCGCCGCGACCGCCGAGCGGTTCGTCGCGTGCCCCTACGGCCCGCCCGGCTCCCGGATGTTCCGCACCGGCGATTTGGTGAAGTGGGGCGCGGACGGCGCTCTGCGGCACGTGGGCCGCTCGGACGACCAGGTGCGTGTGCGCGGCTTCCGGGTCGGCCCACGCGAGATCGAGTCGGTGCTGGCGTCGCAGGCCGCGGTGGGCCGGGCCGCCGTGGTGGCCCGTGAGGACCGGCCCGGAGACGTCCGGCTGGTGGCGTACGTGCAGCCCGCCGAAGGGGCCGTGGTGGACACCGCCGCGCTCGCCGGGGCCGCGGGTGCCGCGCTCGCCCCGTACATGGTGCCCTCGGTGTTCGTGGTGCTCGACGCCCTCCCGCTGACCGCGGACGGCCGGGTGGACCGGACCGCGCTGCCCGCTCCGGAAACGGCGCGGGTCACGACCGGGACCGCACCGCGCGACGCGACCGAGTCCGCGCTGCACGACATCGTCACCGAGGTGCTGGGGCTGTCCCGGATCGGGGTCGAGCAGAGCGTCTTCGACGCCGGCATGGACAGCATGAAGTCCCTGCTGCTGGTCAGCGCGGCACGCAAGGCGGGCCTCGAGGTCACCGTCGCCGATGTCTTCGTGCACCAGAGCGTGGCGGAACTCGCGGAGGTCTGCCGCGGCGGCCCGGACACGGACACCGCCGGACCGGAGCACCACAGCGGCGCGGAGGTGATGTCCCGGGCGCTCGCCCCCCCGGCGGAGCCCGACCTGGCCGACCCGTTCAGCGCCATGCTGTGCATCCGGCCGACCGGCAGTCTGCCGCCGGTGTTCTGCGTGCACAGCGGTGTCGGTTTCAGCCTGCCGTATCTGCCGCTCGCCCGGCACATCGGCGCCGAGCACCCGATCTACGGCATCCAGGCCCCCTGCGTGGTGGACTTCGCGCCGCTGCCCGGGTCGATCGAGGAGATGGCCACCGACTACATCCGGATGATCAAGAAGGTCCGGCCCACGGGCCCGTACCACCTGCTCGGCTGGTCCTTCGGCGGCACCATCGTCTACGAGATGGCCGTGCAGCTGCGGGCCGCCGGCGAGGAGGTCGGAGTGCTCTCCGTTCTCGACGCCTACCCGCGCACCGGAGTGCCGGACGACCGCGAGGAACAGTCGCTCTACGCCTGGCTGCTGGAGGGCATCGGACACCACCGCTCCGAGTTCGGCGACCGGGACCTGACCGTCCACGACATCTTCGAGACCCTGCGCCGCGACAACAGCCCGCTGGCGCGGATGGGGGAGCGGCGGATGGCGGCGATGGTCGACCTGATGGCCCATCACCAGACGCTGAAGTCCCGATACGCGCCCGGACGTTATGACGGGCGGATGCAGCTCTTCGTCTCCGAGTCCCCGCTCTCCGACGGCGAGCAGGCGAACAAGGTCGGGCTGTGGAAGCCCGTCTTCGACGGGCCGATGGACGTCCGTCATCTCGCCTGCACCCACGACGAGATGATGAGCGACGGGCCCCTGCGGGAGATCGGCCCGGCCGTCACCGCCGAACTGGCGCGCCTGCACGCCGAGAACCCCGGGAACACCGAGAAGCACGGCGGGCGGTCATGACGGCCGCCGTCGCCCCCCGGCCCGCCCCCGCGGCGGCCCTCCTCACGGAGGTCGCCGCGGTGACCGGCCGCCGCCTGCGGCACCTGCGGCGGGCCCCCGCCCGGGTGCTCGGCGTGGCGCTCAGCCCACTGGTGAGCATGGTGATGCTCGGCTACCTGTTCCGGGACTCCATCACGCTGCCGGCGGGAGGGACGTACGGGGAGTACGTCTTCGCCGGCGGCGCCGTCCAGGTGGCCCTGGCCTGCGTGGGGCCCACCGCCATCTCGGTCGCGCTGGACCTGCACGGCGGCATGACCGACCGGTTCCGCTCGCTGCCGATCAGCCGCTCCGCGGTGCTCTTCGGCCACACCCTCGCCGACCTCCTGGTGGGGCTGTTGGGCCTGGCCGTCGTCACCGCGGCCGGACTGCTGCTCGGCTGGCGCCCGCACGCCGGTCCGCTGCCGGTGCTGGCCGGTTTCGCACTGATCGCCGTGTTCGTCTACGCGATGCTGTGGCTGGGCGTGCTGTTCGCGCTGACCCTGCGCAACGTGGAGACGATCAGTGTGATCACGCCCTTCGTGGTGATCGTCCTGCCCTTCCTGTCCAACGCGTTCCTGGCCCCGCAGAACATCCCGTCACTGATCCGGCCGGTCGCGGAGTGGAATCCGGTGAGCGCCGTGATCGCGTGCTGTCGCCGGCTGTGGGGCAACCCCGCGAGCACCGGCGGCAGCTACCCCGCCGACCACCCCTGGCTGGTGGCCGCGGTGTCCCTGGGCCTGCTCCTCGCCCTCTGCTCACTGGTGAGCCTCCGCCGCTTTCGCACCGCGGGCGCCTGATCCCTGGAGATACGCACATGACCACCCAACCACGGCAGACCGTGGACGACCTGACCACGGTGGACCTCACCGATCCGCAGACCTTCCTCGACGTGGACATGCCCGCCCTGTGGCGCAGGTTCCGCACCGAGCAGCCCGTCTTCCGGCACCGGCCCACCGGGCGGGGCCCCGGATTCTGGGTGATCTCCACCTACGACGACGTGGTCACCCTCTACCGCGACAACAAGCGATTCACCTCCGAGCGGGGCAACGTCCTCGCGACCCTCCTCCAGGGCGAGGACTCCGCCTCGCGCAAGATGCTGGCCGTCACCGACGGCACCCGGCACCGGGAGATCCGCAACCTGATGCTCAAGTCCTTCTCCCCCCGGGTGCTGGAGCCCGTGGTGGAGGGCGTGCACCGGCGCACCCGGGCCCTGGTCGCCGAGACCCTCGACCGCGGTCGGCTGGACTTCGTCGCCGACGTGGCCGACCACATCCCCATCAACACCATCGGCGACCTGATGGACATCCCGCTGGAGGACCGCGAGCAACTCGTCGCCTGGAACACCATGACGCTCTCCCGGCACAGCGCCGACGACAGCGAGATGGAGGAACTGCTCGCCCGCAACGAGATCCTGCTCTACTTCTCCGACCTGGCCGCGCGCCGTCGCCGCCACCCGGGCGACGACGTGATCAGCGCCCTCGCCACGGCCACCGTCGACGGTGAGCCGCTGAGCGAGGACGAGATCGTCTTCAACTGCTACAGCCTGATCCTGGGCGGCGACGAGTCCAGCCGGATGTCCTCGGCCGGCGGCCTGATCGCCCTCGCCGAACACCCCGAGCAGTGGAAGGCGCTGAAGACCGGCACCGTCGACGTGGACAGCGCCACCGAGGAGGTGCTGCGCTGGACCACCCCCGCCATGCACTTCGGCCGCCGGGCCCTGGTGGACGTACCGCTGCGCGAGCACACCATCAGGGCCGGCGACGTGGTCAGCCTCTGGAACAGCTCGGCGAACTTCGACGAGACCGTCTTCACCGACCCGGACGTCTTCGACCTGGCCCGCACGCCCAACAAGCACGTCGCCTTCGGCCACGGCCCGCACTTCTGCCTCGGTGCCTTCCTCGGCCGGGTCCATGTGAACGCGATGCTCGACGCGCTGCGCGCCCAGGTGGCCGACATCCGGCTGGAGGGCCCGCCCCAGCGCCTCTACTCCAACTTCGTCAACGGCTACAGCGGACTGCCGGTGTCCCTCACCGCCGAGCGGGCCGTCGAGGGGAGCGCCGTATGAGCAGCGCCACGGACATCGGCATCGGCGCCATCCACTGCGTGCTGCCCGAGACCCGGGTGGCGGTCGAGAGCCTCCCCGAGTTCGCGATGCTGGACGCCGCCGCCGCGGAGTTCGCCCGGGGCAGCGGGGTGCGGACCGTCGGCGTCTTCGAGGAGACCGAGCAGGCACCCCTCGCCGCGCGGGCCTGCCGGGAACTGTTCGAGGCGCATCCGGGGGAGCCGGACGCCCTGCTGGTGGTGGCGCCGCGGGCCCCCGATGTGCTGCTGGGCTCGGACGCCTGCCGCGTGCAGAGCGAGGCGAAGCTGGACTCCGCGTTCCCGTTCACCGTCGAGGGGCTCGGCTGCACCGGATCCAGCACCGCCTGGGCCCTGGCCCGAGACCTCCTGGTCGCCGACCCCGGCCGTGAGCAGATCGTCATCGCGCACGCCAGCCGGCCCACCGGCGTCGACCGGATCCGCTTCCCGGTCACCGTCGTCGGAGACGGCGCGTTCGCCATGACCATGGTCCGCGGCGGCCGGCCGGTCCTGCGGGCACATCGCCAGCAGGCCGACGGCAGCTTCAACGACCTGTTCCGCGTCGAGTACAAGGAAACGCCCTGGTACGAGTGGCGCGAGGTGTGCCAGGACACGTCGCGCTACCGCTTCCAGCTCGCCACCCTCAGCTCGCGCCGGCTCGGCGCGATGGTGGAGCAGGTGCTCGCGGACGCCGGGGTGAGCCGGGACCGGGTCAAGACCACCCTGATGCAGAACGTCACCGCCTCCGCGTACGACTTCTACACCTCGCTGCTCGGCCTGCCCATCCACCCCGTGTGCGGCCGGCACCTCGCCGAGTACGGCCACCTGGGCGCCGCCGACGTGGTGCTGAACCTCGACGCCCTGCTGGCGAGCGGCGAACTCGACCAGGGCGACCTGGTGCTCGTGCTCAACAACAGCCCGGTGGCCGCATGGGCGGTGACCTTGTGGGAGGTGTGAGCCACCCACCGCTTTGGACCTCGCTCCCCGACCACGGAGAAGACTGATGGATTTCGCACCCACGCCAGAGCAGCAGGCGCTGCGCGAGAAGGTCGTCCGGTTCGCCCGCGACGACCTCGGCGCCCGGGCGGCCGAACACGACCGGGAGGCCACGTTCGACGAGGCCGGCTGGAAGGCCTGCGCCGACTTCGGCGTACTGGGCTGGCCGATCAAGAAGGAGTACGGCGGCGGCGGTCTGGACCCGCTGACCGCGATCATGGCCTACGAGGCGCTGGGTGAAGGCTGTGTCGACAACGGACTGGTCTTCGCGATCAACAACCACCTCTTCGCCTGCGCCGTCTACATCGCCGACCACGGCACCGAGGAGCAGCGCCACCGCTGGTTGCCCGCGCTCTGCGACGGCTCACTGGTCGGCGCCCACGCCCTGTCGGAACCCGACACCGGCTCCGACATGCTCTCCCTCACCACCACCGCCGTCCGCGACGGTGACGGCTACGTGCTGAACGGGACGAAGAAGTTCATCAGCAACGGCCCGCGCGCCGACCTGTTCATCGTGTTCGCCCGCACCGGCGGGGACGACGTGGCGCCGCAGCGCGCCCTGTCCGCCTTCGTCGTACCGGCCACCACCGCCGGACTGACGGCCCGTGACATCCCCAAGGCGGGGCTGCGCGGCACGCTGATGGGGGAGATCACCTTCGACGGCTGTGTGATCGGCGAGGACCAGCGCCTGGGCGCCGAGGGCGCCGGGTATCAGCTGTTCACCTCCACCATGGAGTGGGAGCGCGGCTTCATGTTCGCCAGCCAGGTCGGCGTGATGAGCCGGCTCACGGACCGCTGCGCCGCCTACGCCGCGCGCCGCCGCCAGTTCGGCCGTCCCATCGGGGCGTTCCAGTCCGTCTCCCACCGGGTCGCCGACATGCGGGTCCGTCTGGAGCTGGCCCGGCTGATGCTCTACAAGGTGGGCTGGCTGCGCTCCCAGGGCCGTCTCGCGATGCAGGAGGCGTCCATGCTGAAGCTCTACGTCAGCGAGGGCCTGAAGACCACCGCGCTCGACGCCATGCAGATCCACGGCGCCCGCGGCTACACCGAGGAGCTCGGCATCGAGCGGGAGGTGCGGGACGTGCTCGCGGGCACGATCTACGGCGGCACCTCGGACATCCAGCGGTCCATCATCGCCGGCCTCATGGGCCTGCCGACGGCTGCATAGGGACGAGAGGCCGACATGCACTCCTACGAACTCGCCCTGGACGAACCGGTCTCGGGCGCACACCTGGACGAGCTGAACCGGCGCGTCTACTACATCTCCGAGGCCATCATCGGCTTCGAACTCGTCCCCGGCGACGGCGGCGCGGTCGACGCCGTCCTGGTGAGCACCTCGCACCCGGTCGACGCCGAGGCCCTGGGCAAGAAGCTCCGCCACGTCGTCGACACCGAGGTGCGCCCTCAACTGCCCACCCCACCCAAGGTGCTGTGGCGGTCCGCCACCGACCGCGCTCCGCGCCCCGACACCTTCGCCGGGCTGCTGGCGGACGGTGTGGTGCACGAGATCGGGCCCGGGCAGGTGGCGCTCGGCGCCCCGGCACTGGCAGCGCTCGACGCCCTCGACGGCCTGCTGCGCGACATCATCCGCGAGGAGTTCGGGGCCCACGAGTACCGCTACCCCACCCTGCTGCCGGTCACCGCGCTGCACCGCAGTGGCTATCTCTCGTCCTTCCCGCAGCACATGATGTTCGCCGCCCGGCTCGACGGAGACGTCGACACCTACCGGACCTTCGCCGAGGAGGTGGGGGCGCGGGAGACCATCGGCGACCGGGTGCTGCACCGCTGCGCACCGGTGGACAGGTGCCTGCCGCCCACCATGTGCTACCACACCTTCGACCAGTTCGCCGGGACCGTCCTGCCCGACGAGAACACCGTGGTGACCGCCAAGGGCGGCTCCTTCCGGCACGAGTCCCGCTACCACCGGACGCTGGAGCGGCTCTCCGACTTCACCATCCGCGAGACCGTCTTCCTCGGTACGGCCGAGTTCGTCCGCGAGGCCCGCGACCGGTTCCGTCGGCGCGCCGTCGAGCTGGTCGAAGAGCTCGACCTGGCCGGCCGGTGCGAGGTGGCGAGCGACCCGTTCTTCGCGGGAGCGGCCACCGCGGCCCAGGTCTCCTCGCAACGTCTGCTGGAACTCAAGCACGAGCTCCACCTGGACGTCGCCCCCGGGGACAGCATCTCCATCGGCTCCTTCAATCTGCACGAGAAGCACTTCGGCGACGCCTTCGGCATCAAGGGCCCCGACGGCGCGACGGTGTACTCCGCCTGCGTCGGATTCGGCCTGGAGCGGTTCACCTACGCCGTGCTCTGCCAGTACGGATGGGACGTCGCCGACTGGCCGGCCCCGCTTGCCGAGCGGTGCCGCACCACACCACAACCGGGCAAGGGAATACGATGACTGTGACCAGCCAGATCCGGCGCGTGGCCGTCCTGGGCGCCGGCACGATGGGCATCGGGGGTGCCCACGCCTTCGCGGCGGCGGGCCTCTCCGTGGTGCTCGTTGACACCACCGACGCCGCGCTGTCCCGCGCCCGCGACCTGATCGGGGAGAACGCCCGGCTCTACGCGATGCTCGACCGCGACCTGGGCAGGAGCACCCCCGAGGAGATCCTCTCCCGGATCGAGTTCCGCACCGGTCTCGACGGCCTCGCCGACGCCGACTTCGTCGTGGAGAACGTGACGGAGAACTGGGACATCAAGGCCGCGCTGTACCGCGAGATGGACGCGGTGGCCCCGGAGCACTGCGTGTTCGGGGTGAACACCTCGGCCATCCCCATCACCCGGATGGCCTCGGTCACCGGCCGTGCGGACCGCGTGGTCGGCACGCATCTGATGAACCCGGTGCCGTTGAAGAAGCTCGTGGAGGTGATCCGGGGCTTCCACACCTCGCCGGAGACGATCGAGATCACGCGCGGGCTGTTCCGCACGGCCGGCCAGGACATCGTGGTGGTCGAGGACTCCTCGGGCTTCGTCACCAACCGTGTCGCGATGCTCAGCGTCAACGAGGCGATCCTCCTGCTGCAGGACAACGTGGCGCAGGCCCGCGACATCGACCGTCTCTTCCGGCAGTGCCTCGGCCACCAGATGGGCCCGCTGGAGACCGCGGACCTGATCGGCCTGGACACCGTCATGTACTCGCTGGAGGTCCTCCTGGACAACTTCAACGACCCCAAGTTCGCCCCCGCGCCGCTGCTTCGGAAGCTGGTCGCCGCGGGCTGCCACGGCCGCAAGAGCGGTCAGGGTTTCTATTCGTACGAGCCGGTCGAGACCGGGAAGAAGGCAGGGGCCTGATGACAGACGACATCGTCAAGAGCGTGCGCCAGTTCATCGGCGAGCACGTCCAGGACGGCGAACTCGGCGACGACCACGACATCTTCGCCACGGGCAGCGTCAGCTCGCTGTTCGCCGTGCAGCTCGTCATGTGGGTCGAGCGGACCTTCGGCATCACGGTGCATCCGACGGACCTCGACATCGAGAACTTCCGCACCGTGAACCACGTCGTGCGTTTCGTGGAGGCCCGCCGGGCGGCCGCGCCCGCCTGACGCGCGCTTTCAGGACGCGGTCAGTGCCGTGTCAGCGGGCCTCGACACCATGGTCGTATCGGGGCCCGCCACGGCCCTCCCCCCACAGGCATCCCAGATTTGGAGAGCGCGACGTGACCAACCCCTTCGACGACCAGGACGGCACGTTCCTCGTACTCGTCAACGACGAGGGCCAGTACAGCGTATGGCCCTCCTTCGCCGCCGTGCCCGGTGGCTGGAACGTGGCCCTGGGGGAGAGCTCCCGGGAGACCGCTCTGGCCCACGTGGAGGAGCACTGGACCGACATGCGGCCCAGAAGCCTCCGCGAGCCCGCCGCGGGCCTCGGCGTCTGACCCGCCGACGCGGCCGGCAGACGTGGAAACCGCGATCCGGGCCGAGGGCCTGGGCAAGCGATTCAAGGACCATGAGGCCCTCAGCGGCGTCGACCTCAGCGTCGCGGAGGGCACCGTCCTCGGGCTGCTCGGCCCGAACGGCGCAGGCAAGACCACCACCGTACGCATTCTCAGCACCCTGCTGGCACCGGACAGCGGCCACGCCGAGGTGGCCGGCTTCGATGTCGTCCGCCGGCCGGCGGAGGTCCGCCGGCGGATCGGCCTGGCCGGCCAGTACGCGGCCGTGGACGGCCTGCTCACCGGCCGTGAGAACCTCACCCTCATCGGTGTGCTGCTGCACCTCGGCCGTCGTGGCGCCCGCCGCCGCGCCGAGGAGCTGCTGGATCAGTTCGACCTGACCGGCGCCGCCGACCGGCCTCTGAAGACCTACTCCGGCGGCATGCGGCGCCGGCTCGACCTCGCGGCCTGCCTCGTCGCCTCGCCCGCCGTGCTGTTCCTCGACGAACCGACCACCGGCCTCGACCCGGTGAGCCGCATGGACCTGTGGACCGCCGTGCGCGGTCTGGTGGCGGAGGGCATGACCGTCCTGCTGACCACCCAGTACCTGGACGAGGCGGACTTCCTCGCGGACCGGGTCGCCGTCGTCGACACCGGACGGGTCGTCGCCGAGGGCACTCCCACCGAGCTGAAGCGGTCCGTCGGACCGGACCGGCTGGAGGTCCGGGTCGCGGGCGAGGGTGCGATCACCGACGCCCTCGACGCCCTGCGGACCCATACCACCGACGATCCGTCCGTGGATCTGGACGAGGGCGTCATCTCCCTGCCGCTCGAGGCCGGAATGGGCAGTATCGCCGCGGCCGCGACGGCCTTGGAAAAAGCAGGCGTGACCGTCGTGGATTTCGCCGTGCGGCGCCCCACACTTGACGACGCCTTCGCCAGGATCACCGGCCGCTCGAGCTGACTCGGGCCGCACCCGGACGCGTCATTCCTTTCCCCCATCGCCTCACCGGTGGGGGCGGACGCATGACTTGATGTCGTGCACAAAACGGGGGTATATCTTGCAAAGGATTCATTTCACGACAGCCGATCTCGCACGCACCCGACTTCAGTCCACCGCGGGACCGGAAATCGAGGCGCGACTGGCCCGGGAATTGTTCACCCGTGGAGTCAGCCCGCTGTACGCAAAATGGCAGCGTCAGGTCTATACGCGACTGCGTGCCAAATCCGGAACCCAGACGGCGTCCGCGACGACCCCGGGCGATTTCTGGCGGGCCGCGGTCGCCCCGTACTGGGGCCGGGTACTGGCCCACTGCGAGGCCGAGTGCGACGCCCGGGGCCGCATGGTCATGGCGGGCGGCATCGAGCAGCTGCTCGCCGGCCTGGGCCGAAGAGCAGCCTGGGACGGCCAGGTGCTGGAACTGCACGACGGCCCCGACGGCGACGTACACCTCGACGGAAAGGGCCTGGTGCTCTGCCCGTCGGTGTTCCTCGCCCACCGCCCCGCCCGGCTCCTGCGCACCGACGAGGAGCGCGGCCAGGCCGTCCTGGTCTTCTCCGCGCCGCCCAGCGCCGAGCAGTCCGCCCTCCTGTGGGACGACACCACTCTCCCCTCTCAGGGTCTGGCCGCCCTGGTAGGCCAGACCAGGGCGGCGGCCCTGCGCGAGCTGCGGGCGTCGCGCACCACCTCCCAGCTCGCCGACCGGCTCGGCGTCTCGGCGCCGTGCGCCAGTCAGCACGCCGCGATCCTGCGCGAGTCCGGCCTCATCACCACGCGGCGGGTGCGCAACACCGTCCTGCACTCGGTGACCCCGCTCGGGATGGCCCTTCTGGACGGCAGGGCCGTCTCGACTCCGCAGCGCCACCTGATGCTGAAGTAGCCGCGGCAGCGGCCGACTCCGCTGCCCGGTCGCGGACCCAAACCGCGCGTGCGCACGGGTCCGCGACGGTGCCGGCACAGACGAAGCGTGACAGGACCGCCCGGCCGGCCGCCGGGCGGTCTCGTCATGCCGGGAACGCTCCACGCGGGCTCGCCCGAGGCGCGAAGAGGGCTCCCGGACGTCCGGGAGCCCTCTTCGCGCCTCGGGTCCGCCGCGTCACGCCGCGGCGGCGAGTTCCCGCCGGGCCCGTGCCGTGCGGCGGCGTCCGCTCACGACCGCCGCCAGGCCGGCGGCCACGGTCACGAGGGCGACGCCCGCAAGGGCCAGCAGCGTCGAGGAGTCGGGGTGCACCAGCGACTGTCCGCGCGCCGCCTGCCAGGTGGTGACCGCGAGCAGTCCGCCGTAGCCGAGCGCCACGGCGCCGACGAGTCCCGTACGCACCCGCTCGTCGCGCAGCCAGACGTGGCGCGGGGCCAGCGCGGCCAGCGTCAGCACCACGGCCAGCAGCACGTGGATGCCGTGCAGTCCGATGAAGTGCGGCACCCGCAGGTCGCCACCGGTCGTGCTCCAGTTCGTGAGCGGCATCCCGGTGCCGTCCGGGTCGCCGATGCCGTGGCCGGCGGACATCGGCACCTGGTCACCGTTGGCGTCGCCGACCGTGTGCCCCTCCCCGACGTCGCTCAGCGGGATCAGCATCAGCGCGACCGCCATGCCCACCGTGGACAGGGCGAGCCCGGCGCGCAGCGCCCACGACAGGGCCCGGTCACCGGTGCGCTGCACCAGGACCAGCACCCCGATGACGAGGTTCGACAGCAGCAGGGGCGGCACTCCGTACTCGAACACCGTCTGCACCAGCCGGTTGAACACGTCCTCCTGCGCGTTGTAGTGGCTGAAGGTTCCGCGGGCCGCGGCGAGCGCGATCGCCGCCACGTCGAAGGTCCCGAAGACGGCGAACGCGGTACCGAACCACCAGCCGAACCGTCTGGCCTTGGTCAGTTTCGTGAGCAGCCACGCCAGCGTCGCTGAGTAGGCGGCGAAGGCGAAGCCGAATTTCCACGGTTTGACCCAGACCGATTCGTTCAGCAGCACCCGGTCGTCGACGAACAAACCGACCGTCGCGACGAGGACGAGCGCGGCCATGAGGACGACGTTGACCGAGAGCGGGCGGTGCCAGGCCAGCACCGTCCTGATGGTGGTGGGGTGGGATGACGCGGAGGGGGTCATGGGATTCAGCCTCGTGGGACGCAGGGGCAACGACGGTCGGGAGGTGGCTCGCCGGAGGCGCGGGGGGCGCCCGTTCTCACGCGGGCGACGTCGCCGGCTCGGGGAGGTCCGGTCCCACCGGCCACACCCGGTACTCCCGCTTGCCGTAGACCAGCGGCTGCCGGTCCGGGAACGGGGTGACGCGCAGGACGCTGCCGAAGACCACGAGATGGTCTCCCTTGCGGTGCTCGTCGCTGACTTCGCAGTCCGCGATGGCATGCGTGTCGTGCAGCAGATGGGGACCGGCCGCGTACGGGTCGCTCGTGTCGTGCTCCCAGCGCACGCGGTCGAAACGGTCGGGCGCGCCCGACGCGAAGAGCTCGGCGATGGGCCGGCCGGCACCGTGCAGCAGGTTCACCGCGAAGCGGCCGGTGTTCAGGACGGCCCGCAGCGTGGGGCTGCCGATCCGGAGACAGACCAGCAGGACGGGAGGGTCCAGCGAGACGCTGCACACCGAGGAGATGGTCATGCCGTGGGGGGTGCCGTCGTGGTCGGTGGTGGTGAGCACGGCGACCCCGGTGGGGAAGCCGCTCATCATGGCGCGCTGGCCGTCGGCCACGGACCACGGGCGGGCGGCGGCGGGTCGCGCGGGTTGGTCGAGTCGGATGAGTTCGGTCACGGGGTGAGGCTCCCTGGGGCGACGGACGCGGCGCCGCGGCGGCCGTTCGAGCCGCCGCGGCGCCCGCGTGCTCAACGGCGCATGTGCGTGAAGTACTCGTACTGCGTCGGGAGCTGCCCGATGAGCCCCGCCGCCCGGTCGTGCACGGACTGGAACGCCTTCTGCGCCGCGCTGTCGTCGGCGAGCGAGAGGGCCGGGGACGGCTTGACGTCGATGCCGCCCATCCCGAGCAGGACGCACATGTAGGAGTACGCCGGCAGCCCGTGGTAGTAGGGGTAGATCGTCTCGCTGTCCGGGAGCTGGTGCTTCCAGCGCTCGATGCGCTCGGCCAGCCCTTCGGGCAGCTCCCGGGTCTTGGTGTCCTTCCAGTACCGCGTGTCGTTGCGCCCGGCGGCGGCGTAGTGCAGGGCCAAGAACTCACGGACACCGTCCATCACATGGGCGACGGCGCTGTTGTAGTTGTCGCGCTGCACCGGGCTCCAGTCCGGCCCGGGGAAGTGCTTCACCAGCTGCTCGGCGGCGTGGTGGATGAAGAAGATGCCGGTCGACTCCAGCGGCTCGACGAAGCCGCTGGTCAGGCCTATGCCGACACAGTTGTTCACCCAGGACCGGCTGGTGCGGCCGATGCGCATCTTGATGTGGTTGGCTTCGGCGTCGGCCGCGCTCGGCCCCACGAACTCGCGCAGCGTGCGCTCGGCCTCGTCGGCGGACAGATAGTCGCTCGCGTAGACGTACCCGGTGCCGATGCGGCCGTAGAGCGGGATGGTCCAGGTCCAGCCCGCCTCCTGCGCGGTGGCGGTGGTGCAGGGCCGGATCCCCCGGGCCTCCATGTCCTGGGGCACCTGGAGGGCGACCGCGCTGTCGTTCGGCAGGGTGTTCTGGAAGGAGATGAAGGGCTCCTCCAGGGCCTTGTTGAGCAGCACCCCGCGGAAGCCCGTGCAGTCGATGAACAGGTCGCCCGTCAGCTCGCCGTGCTCGGCGGTCACCACGCTGCTGATCCAGCCGCGCTCGTCGAGCTTGACGTCCTTGACCTCGTCGATGATGTGCTTCGCGCCGCGTTCCACCGTGTAGGTGGTGAGGTACTTCGCCAGCAGCGCGGCCTCGAAGTGGTAGGCGTAGGGGAACTGGGTCTTGCCCTGGTGCTCCGACATCGTCAGGCCACGGGGTTCTTCGGCGTTCTCGTCGAACGGCTGCGCCAGCATGCGGCCGTCGAGGTGGCGGGGGCTGCGCTCGGCGTCGCAGATGTTGGCCATCACGAAGCAGTCCGAGTCGAACCGGTCGCTGCGGCCGTTCTTCAGCCACCACTCCGCCAGCGGGAAGCCGTCGACCGACTGCATGTGCTCGAACGGGTGGTAGAAGTGGTGACCCGGCTTGCGCCAGTTCTCGAAGCGCACCGCGAGCTTGTACGTGGCATTGCACGCGGGCATCCAGTCCGATTCCTTCAGACCGAGAAACTCGAAGAAGTGCCGGATGTCGCTGAACGTGGCTTCTCCGACGCCGATGGCGCCGACCTTTCCGGATTCGACGAGGGTGATGTCGATCCGGTCCCCGAAGGCCGCTTTCAGGTACGACGCCGTCATCCAGCCGGCCGTACCACCTCCTACGATCACGACTCTGTTCAGCATCGAGAAACTCCAATTTCTGCGACGGGACGGCTTCCGATGGGCTTCAACGCCATAAGAGCGAGCGTACGATTGACAAGACTTCGCCCACCACGTTGTTAAGTGGTGGGCGAAATACGCTGGTAGACCCCGTGGAAACCGGTCGGAGTTTCAGTTCAGTCGCGACTGCCGATGGCCGCGGAGGGCTGGGTGCGCAGCGCCACGCGGGCGGTCAGCAGCGTCGTCCCGACCGTCAGGACGAGTGCCGCACCGGCGACGGCCAGCAGGATCGACGGCGGCCCGGAGGGCACCGACCGGGCGAGCACGGCCTGGCTCAGCGGAACCAGCGTCAGTACGGCGACGAGCATGCCGAGTGCCAGACCGGCCAGAGCGGTCAGCAGCGCCTCCACCGTCATCATCCGCATCACCTGGCCCCGGGTGGCGCCGACCAGACGCTGCAGGGTGAACTCGCGGCGCCGTTCGCCGGTCGCCATCACCAAAGAGTTCACCAGGGCGATGACCGAGTATCCGACGACCATGGCGACCAGGAGGTACGCCACCCAGGTCTGGGTGTCGTTCTGCTCGGCCGACGCGCTGACCAGCTCGGCCCGGTCGGCCGCGCGCAGTCCGGGTGACGGGGCGCCGGCACCGGTGAGTTCGGCGGCGAGCCGGTCCGCGCCGATGGCGGGGTCCGCCGCGACCAGGATCTGCGGCACCGCGCCGTCGGTGGTGTGCGCGGCCACCACGGCGGCGGGCATCAGCGCCGCACCGTATCCGCGCTGGTTCCCGACCGTCGCCACCAGGCGGGGTTCGACCACGGTGCCGTCGCCCATGCGCATGGGGATCCGCTCACCGATCCGGTGTCCCCCGGCGGAGGACTCGGGCAGGGCCACGGTGTCGCCGGTCAGATCGGCGAGGCTGCCGCTCACCGTACGGATCGCCGTGGTGCGCTCGATGCCCGTCCCGGTGACTCCGGTGATCTGCACGCGGTCACCCTTGGGCCTGCGGCCCTTGCCGTCGTACTCCGCCATCTCGGCCTTGGACGGCTCCAGGAAGCCGGAGCTCGGCACATAGGCGGAGGCGGCCGCCACGCCCGGCTCCTTGCCGATGTCGCCGGCCAGGGACGCGGGCATCCCGCCGGTCACCGAGGTGAGTACGAGGTCGGCCCGGAGGTTGTCCTCGAACGCCTGCTGGGCGCCCTGGTTCTGGGTCGTCTGCAGGTAGATCAGGGCGGTGGCCAGACCGGTGGCGAGCATGACCGGCATGACCGCTCCGGCCAGCCGGGCTGCCCCGGCCTTGGCGTTGAGCAGGGCCAGTTGACCCGAGAAGCCGGTGACCGCGCGCAGCGGCCAGTGCAACAGGGCCGTCATCAGCCTGCTCAGGTTGGGACCCAGCAGGCCGAAGCCGGCGGTCCACAGCATCGCGGCCGGCGAGGCCGTGCTGCTCGCCGTCGGGCCGTCGAGGTTCGCCGTGACGGCCGCGAGGACGGTGCCGCCGGCCAGGCAGAGCACGGCGAAGAGCAGCCGGATCCAGTTGAGCCGGCGACGCTGAAGGGACGCCTCGGCCAGCGCCTCGGTCGGGCGGGTCCGGGCGGCGGCGCGGGCCGCGATCCAGGCCGCACCGAGCGCGGTCACCAGCCCTGCCCCGGCGCCCACGATCATGGGGACTCCGCCGGCACGGTGGATCAGCACGTCGGGCACCACACCCGCGTCCACGAACCGGCCGAGCAGCCACTGCCCCAGACGCGGTCCGGGCACGCAGGCCAGTGCGGTGGCGAACACGGCGATGGTGAACGTCTCGGCGAGCACCATCCGCCGGACCTGGCCGGGCGTCGAGCCGATCGCGCGCAGCAGGGCCATCTGACGCTGGCGCTGCTGAAGCGACAGGCCAAGCGTGCTGGCCACCACGAACACCGTGACCATCACGGACATGGCGCCGAACACGGCCGACAGGGACACGAGGTTCTTGCCCTCGGTCACGACCTCGGGGAACTCGGCACGGCCCCGTTCGCCACCGGTCAGCACCGAGACCGGGGCGTCCGCGAAGGCGTCGGCGAGCGCGGCCCGCACCTCGTCGGTGTCGGCGCCGGGGCGGGTGAGGATGCCGATGGAGTCGACCTTGTCCTGCTGCGGGGCGTGCCGGGCGGCGTCGCCGTCCGCGAGGAACAGCGTCCCGGCCTCGCCCGGTCCGCTGACCAGCCCGGTCACCCGGTAGGTGGCCAGGGTGCCGTCGAGGCCGAGCGTGACCCGGTCGCCGGCCTTCGCCCCCGTGCGGGCGGCGAGCCGCGCATCGAGCACGACCTGGCCCGCGGCCTCCGGTGCGCCGCCCTGGACCAGGCGATACGACCCGAGCCGGGCGGAGTCCCAGCCGTGACCGGTGGCGGGGACGGTGCCCTTGCCGCCGGCCGGGGCGAGAACGGCGGGGATGGAGAGGTCCGGCACGGCCGCCTGGACGCCCGGCACGGCCGCGGCCTTGGACACGTCGGCGGTGGAGAGCCGGACCCGCTCGCGGAAGACCTTGTTGGATTCGGGGTAGCCCTGGTCCCCGGTGAGGACGATCGGTGCGGCCCGCAGCCGCTGCGGCTCGGCCAGTCCCCGCACGCCGGTCTCCAGCAGCCCACCGCACGCGATCACGATGGTGGCGCCGAAGAAGAGCGCGATGAACGACGCGACGAAGCCCCCCTTGTGGAACTTCAGGGAGCGCAGCGCGAGCCCGATCACCGGGCCGCTCCGTACTGTCCCTCGGTCGCCGTGCGCTCCTCGGCCCAGGCGCCGAGGTGGGTCATGCGCTCGGCGACCATGTCGGCGGTGGGACGCTCCAGCGCGTCGACGATCCTGCCGTCGGCGAGGAAGAGGGTGCGATCCGCGTGTGCGGCGGCCATCGGGTCGTGGGTGACCATCACGATGGTCTGTCCGGACCACTGGACGGCCTCGCGCAGCAGCCCGAGGACCTCGCGAGCGGTCCGGGTGTCCAGGGCTCCGGTCGGTTCGTCGCCGAAGACCACGGCGGGACGGGTGACGAGTGCGCGGGCGATGGCCACGCGCTGCTGCTGGCCGCCGGAGAGTTCGCCGGGACGGTGCTTCTGCCGGGAGGCGAGGCCGACGCGCTCGATGACCTCGTCGACCTCGGCGGCCTTGGGGCGGTGTCCCGCCAGGCGCAGGGGCAGGGTGACGTTGTCCCGTACGTTCAGCGCGGGCATCAGGTTGAACGCCTGGAAGACGAAGCCGACGCGCTCGCGCCGCAGTTTGGTCAGGGCCTTTTCCTTGAGCCCGGCCAGTTCCACGCCGTCGAGCCGGACGGAGCCGGACGTCGGCCGGTCCAGTCCCGCGGCGCAGTGCAGGAAGGTGCTCTTGCCGGAGCCGGAAGGTCCCATCACCGCGGTGAAGGTGCCCCTGTGCAGACTGATGCTGACGCCGTCGAGAGCGGCCACCTTGTTCTTGCCGCCGCCGTAGACCTTGTGCACCGAGTCCAGTTGGACGACGGCGTCAGATAACCCGGCCTGTGTTCGGTTCATGGGATTCCCCGTTCTCTGTGGGTTCTGTGAGGGCGCCGGCGCGACGGGCGCCCGGCAGGGTGGAGAGGGGACCGGGGCCGCCGAGCACGCCCTTGGCCTGCGCGAGAGGGTCGCGAGGCGGGCGGAGTACCGCCTGGGCCACAGTCAGGTGCAGCCGGGCGGTGGCCAAGAGGAGCCGCGCGGCGAAGGGAAGCAGGGCGAGGGCGACGACCGCCAGGACCACCGCCCCGGGCAGGGTGTGGAGCCGGCCGAGCGCGCCGTCCGGGCCCATGGGGCCGCCGGAGACCTCCACGGCCCAGTACCACAGGGGCAGCGTGACGCAGCCGAGGGACACCAGCCAGACGAGCAGCGCGAAGAGGTCCAGGATCAGCAGTGGGGGGAAGAGAAGTATGAGGTAGGCGCAGTCGCGGGCGAACGCCGGATCGGTGCAGCGGGTCACGAGGTGCGCGGGCAGACCGGCCTCGGTGACCTCGCTGTACCGGTAGGGGATCGGCCGGTCGACGAGCGTGGCGCGGCCCCGCTCGACCTGCGCACAGCTCCTGACCACCCACACCGAGCCGATGATCAGCGGCAGCGTCACCGTGAACTGGCTCAGCACCACGCCGCTCACGGCGGCGGCCGTCGACACGGCGAACAGGGCACCTCCGACCAGGGGGTAGCTCGCGAGGTAGCCGACGGCCAGCCAGGGGGCGGCGGACCACGGAAGTCTGATCAGAGAGGCCGGAGGGCGCAGACGGCTGAGGACAGCCCTGCTCACTCGATCCTCCGGAGCATGTCGTCGATCGAGCTCACCCGGGCCTTCAGCTCTGCCAGCTCGCTCCGCAGCACCTCCTGGTGGGCGACGGCCTCTTCGGCGAGCTTGCGGTACGAGGCCATCGCCACGGCGTCGGCCCGGTGGCGCTGCAGTCTGAAGTGCGAGACCACCGCCGCCGTGATGCCTCCGACGACGATCAAGACGATGGCGATGGCGACAATGGCGCCGGTCATGTCCGGGTCCCCCTCATAACGTTCTAACCTTCCTCATCCACAGGCCCGTCCGCTGCGCCTGCCTGCTGCTCGTCCGCCTGCAGGGCGTCCAGAATCGTCTGCACGTTGAGGTGCAGATCGAACGGCACCAGCTCGAAGTACTTCAGAGCCTTGCCGTCGTCGGAGAGTTCCAGGTGGCCGGCGACCAGGCCGGCCTTCTCCAGACGCTCGAGATGCATGTACAGCAGGGGACGGGACATGCCCAGCTGCCGGGCCAGTTCACTGACGTACATACGGCCGTCGGCAAGGCCTGCGATGGCCCGGAGCCTCTGGGTATGGCCAACGGCGGAGAGTAAGGCGAGGAGCTCCTCGCTGGTCAACGCCCACCTCCCAGCGCATCGGACTGTATGTGTAAGTCAAATCTTACACATGCCAGAAGTGCAGTCAAACCTCTCCGGGGAGCAGCGCGCTGGCCAGCACCAGACCGTTCCGCACAGTCCACCGACCGGCGAACTCTGAAGGGGCGCGGCCCTGTTGGGCCTCCGGAGCAAGAACCCGGGCATGGAAGGTGCCCTCGGGGGCCGGTGAGATGACCGCCCCGTCGAAGCCGAGCCAGGTGTGCGTCGCGGGGAACCACGCCTTGTACACGGCTTCCTTGGCGCAGAACAGCAGCCGGTCCCAGTGCACTTCGGGAGACCGGCGGGTGAGGTGGGCGACCTGCGAGAGTTCCTCGGGCAGTGCGATGAACCCCAACACCCCCTCGGGCAGCGGGGCATGGGGCTCCGCGTCGATACCGAGGGTGCGGACATCGGACCGGCGTGCCGCGACCGCCGCCCGGTACCCCGCGCAGTGGGTCATGCTGCCGACGACCCCCTCGGGCCACCGGGGGGCGCCGCCCGCGCCCGGCGGCAGCGGCGCGGGTGCGATCCCCAGCCCGCCCAGCGCCCGCCGTGCGCAGTGACGCACCGTCGTGTACTCCCGTCGGCGCGCCTCGCCGACCTCTCCCAGGGCCGCGTCCTCCTCGGGGAAGAGCCACCCGTCCGCAGCGTCCCCGAAGGACTCGCCGCCCGAGACGGCCGCGGGAAGTATCTCGTCGATCATGCGGGCCGCCTGTCGTATGAGTCCTACCGGGGCAGGGGGGAGTGCGTCGGCACAGTCCGCGCGCCCGCCCCGACGTGCTCGTCCGCGTCGGGCGCGGGTGCGGGCGCGGCCGCGGGCTCGAGAGCCTCCGGCCCGAGCAGCCGCAGCAGCGGCCGCGTGACGATCGTCGTGCCCAGCGCGACGATGGTGAGGATGCCGAGCAACCGCTCGTCGATGACCCCCGCCTGGTAGCCGATCTGCAGGATGACCAGTTCGGTCAGGCCGCGGGCATTGAGCAGCACGCCCAGGATGAGGGCCGGCCGCGGGCGCATGCCGGTGAGGACGGCACTCAGCGCGGGCCCGCACACCTTGGTGACGACGGCCAGGACGAGCAGGCTGGAGAGGGCCAGCACACTGGCCCGGTCGAAGCGCAACGACCCGAGATCGATGGTGAGACCGAACCCGAAGAAGAAGAACGGCAGCAGCACGGTCCTCGACGTGCTGGACAGCCGCTCCGCCACCCGGGCCAGCCGGGCGTTGCCCGACGGCCAGGCCAGCCCCGCCAGCAGCGCCCCGATCAACTGGTGCACGCCGACGACCGAGGTGAGAGTGGCCGTGGCGGCGACACCCCCGGCCAGCAGGATCATGATCGTGGCATCGCCTCCGGCGGCCTCACCGGAGGCTGCCCGGGAGCGGCCCCAGCGGGCCAGTCCGCCGCGCAGCGGACCGAGGAAGACGACCGTGAGCATGACGACGAACAGAGCGTTCCACAGCACCCCCGTCGGGCTGGTCCCGTGCACCACCGCCAGGATCCCGGTGAGCACCAGCCACACCGCGCCGTCACCGAGCGCTGAGGCGAACAGGCTCAACTGCCCCTGACGGGTGTGGGTGAGCCGCAGATCGGTGAGGATCCGGGCCAGCACGGGCAGCGCCGTCACGCTCAGCGCGCACCCGACGAACAGCACGAAGGCCATCGGGTCGCCTGCCGAGCCCGTGAAGTCGTCGACGAGGGGCACGGCCGCGACGGTCCCGGCGGCGAACGGAATCAACAGGGAGGCCTGGCTCACCAGCAGCATCTGCGGTCCGACGCCTCGCAGCGGCATCCCGCCCAGTTCCCGCCCCACCCCGAACATGAAGAACACCAGGCCCACTTGAGCCAGCCCGTCCAGCATCGGCAGCGAGTCGGCCGGGAACAGCCAGTCCTTCGCCCCCGGCGCGAACCGTCCCAGCAGGGTCGGCCCCATGGCCAGTCCCGCACAGATCTCGCCGATCACCCGCGGCTGTCCGAGCCGGTCGGCCAGCCAGCCGCCCGACACGGCAGCGAGCAGGATGGCCGCGACGGCGAAGAAGAAGTGCCCTCCCTTGTCGATCCGTGCCGTCTCGTGCAACGCCTCCCGGCCGGGAGACGCCGCCGTGAAGACCGTCAGCGCCGCCCACACGATCACCGCCAGGGGCACCACGACCATCACGGCCGCGATCAGCCGTCTGCCATTTCTCGCCTGCACGTACGTCCCCCAGTGATCGATGTCGGAACGAGGCCGGCCGGAACACCGCCGTCGTCGGTCTACCGCCCGCGACTACCGGCTTCGCGTCTCGTCCCGCGCGAGGTGCGCCTCCCGGACCGGCTCGTACGGTGGCGCCAGATGCGCCTCCCGGACCAGCTCGTACGGTGGCGCGTCCGTCAGATAGAAATGCCCGCCGGGCACCGTCCACTGACGGAAGGCCCCCTCGGTCACGCTCGCCCACCGGGCCACCTGCTCCGGTGTCACCCGGGGGTCGTCCGCCCCGGCCACCGCCGTGACGGGGCAGCCGAGCAGTGCGCCGGGGCGGTGTTCATAGCTCCCCAGCAGCCGGAAATCGGCCTGGATGTAGGGCAGGATCAGCTCACGGAACATCGGGTGATCCAGCAACTCGGCATCGGTGCCGCCCAGGGCCGTGAGCGCTGCGATGACGCTCTCCTCGTTCGCCCCGGCCGCCCGGGCATCGGAGCGGACCAGGTTGCTCGCGGGGGCACCTGACACGAACAGGTGCGCCGGCCGGACCCCATCGGCCTCCAGAGCCCTGGCGGTCTCGTACGCCACCGCCGCGCCCATGCTGTGCCCGAACAGCACCGTGGGCCGATCCAGAAGCGGTTTGACGGCCTCGGCGATCTCACCGGCCATCGCCACCAGGTCGGTGGCCGTGGGTTCCCCGAACCGGTCGGCCCGGCCCGGATAGCAGACCGCGTGCACCTCGAACTCGGGCAGCCCCTTGCGCCAGTCCCGGAAGAAGTACGACGATCCGCCGGCATGCGGGAAGCAGACCAGCCGCTTCGCGGCGAACGGCCGGGATTCGCTGCATTCCGTCCAGGACATCCAGAGCCTCCTGCTCGCCGCCTGCCGACCGAGTTCGGCACCGTGCGGATACGGCTCCATTGCAACAGCCGGCCACTGACAACCGGCTGACACAGGTTCCGCTTCGGGAGAGGCGCCTGGGCCACCTCGACCGGCCGCTGCCGTCCCCCGGCCCCACGGCCCCCGGACCGCCATACCCGCGCTACCCCGCCCGACAGCCCAACCCACGGCCCCACGGCCACCGGACCGCCTTATCAGCGGCCCGTCAGCGCCCCGACGCAGGATGGCTGCGGACGACAACGGCCACGGCCGATCTCGCGGCCGCACCCCCCGATGAGGACACCGAGGAGACGCATGCCCGCATCTTCCAGCCCGATCCGACCTGCTGATCCAGGCGCACCGGGCCGCACCGGCGCCATCTCATCCGGGAGCGGCACCCGAGCGGTCCCCAACCTCGGTCTCAGGGACCAGCTGGCCGGGCTCCGCGCGATCCGCAAGGACCAGGTGGCGTTCCTCAACCGCGCGATCCACAAGCACGGCGACGTCTTCCGGCTGCGCCTGCTCGGCAATTCGCTGGTCATGCTCAACCACCCCGACCACGTGCAGCGCGTCCTCATCGAGAACAGGGAGAACTACGACAAGGAGAACTTCCTCTACCGGACGGTGCGTCCGGTCCTGCGCAACGGACTGATCGGCGCGGTCGGCGGCGAGTCCTGGCACCGTCAGCGTCGCCTCATGCAACCGTCGTTCCACCGGCCGAAGATCGCGGCCTTCGCCGACACGATGAGCGACGAAACCGACGCCATGCTCCAGCGGTGGGAACACCGGTACCAGGACGGCGACGTGGTGCCGGTGGTGCCGGACGTCGGCCACACCGCCCTGCGCATCGTGACGCGGAACCTCTTCGGCGCCGATGTCGGCCCCACCACCGAGGCCATCGAGCAGGACTTCATCTACGCGAACCACATCATGGGGAACTTCTTCCGCTTCCCCTTCCCACCGCTGCACTGGCCGACCCCGAGCCATCTCAGGCTGCGCCAACTGATCGAGAACCTGCACAACTTCGTGGCCGACATGATCGAGCAGCGCGACGCCCACGGCGACACCAGCCCCAACCTGCTGGGCATCCTCGCCGACGCCATCGACGAGGACACCGGCCACCACATGGACAAGGTCCAGCTGCAGCACGAGGTGGTCAACATCATGGTCGGCGGCTACGAGACCACCACCGGCGCGGCGTCCTTCCTGCTCTACCTGATCGCCCGGCACCCCGAGATCCAGGAGCGCATGCACGACGAGGTGGCAGAGGTACTGGACGGCGGGAAGCCGGACTTCGCCGCCGTGGCGCGGCTGAAGTACACGCGCATGGTCCTCGACGAGACACTGCGCCTGCGCGGCCCGGCCTGGCAGACCATGCGCCGCGCCGTGGGGCCGGACACCATGGGCGACTTCGCCATCGAGCCCAACAGCGGGATCTACATCAACTTCTACACCATGCACCGCCACAGGGACTTCTGGCCCGACCCGGAACGGTTCGACCCGGAGCGCTTCACCCCCGAGGCCATCGCCGCCCGGCCGAAGAGCGCGTACATGCCGTTCGGCGCCGGCCCGCGCATCTGCATCGGCAAGCACTTCGCCCTGACCGAACTCGTCATCATCGCCGCCATGATCGTGCAGAAGTACCGTCTGCGGCTGCCGGAAGGGCGCCCCTCGGTGGGCATGGAGCAGCTGGTGACGCTGCGACCGAAGCACGACGTACTGCTGCGCCTGGAACGCCGGTGAGCGCCGGCCCCGGGTCCCCGGAGGGACTCCACCGCGCGTTCCGCCACCTGCCGCCCGAGCTGAACTCCCATGTGGCCGCCGCCGTCTCACATCTGCACGAGTGGACGGAGCGGCACGGCCTGATCGGCACCACCACGGCGCGGGAACGGTTCGACCGGGCCGACTTCGGCTCGTTCGCCGCAGCCACCTACCCCACGGCCGACCAGCGGGGATTGTGCCTGATCGCCGACTGGTTCGCCTGGCTCTTCCTCCTGGACGACCAGCTCGACGACGGGGTCCTCGGCAAGGACCCGCTCAGGACCGGCGAGCTGATGTCCCAGATCTTCGAGGTCCTCACCGGCGACGGAGACGCCCTGCCCGCGCGGGCACCGTCCATCGTCACCTCACTCGCCGACCTGTGGCAGCGGACCGAGGCGTCACCCCGGTGGCGCGCCCGGTTCGTCGACCATGTGATCACCGGTGGTCTCGCGGCCCGCTGGGAGGCGGACAACCGGGCGCGGGGCACGATCCCCGACGTCCCCTCCTACGTGGAGAACCGCAGGCACACGGGAGCGATCTACGTCTGCATGGACCTGATCGAGGTCGTCGAGGGGATCGACCTGCCTACGGACGTGTACGACAGCGAACCGTTCGCCCGGGCCCTGCGCGCGGCTTGCGACGTGGTCTGCTGGACCAACGACGTGTACTCGCTGGACAAGGAGACCGCGCTCGGCGAATACCACAACCTGGTCACCGTCGTACGGCACGCCCACGCGCTGACCACCGACCAGGCCGTCGACCGGGTCACCGCCCTGATCACCGACGAGGTCGACGCGTTCACCAGGTGGGAAGAGGAGGCGCTGCGGGCCCTGCCCGGGCACACCGGACTGCTTGAGCCGTACTTCGCCGGAATGCGCTCCTGGATGCGCGGGAACTTCGACTGGTCCGCGAGAACCCGGCGCTACCGCGACGCCGCCGACGCCGGCCCGGAAACGGTCGACTATCTGGAACTCGCCCTGGTGGACGGGGCTTCCGGCAGCCCGGGAGAGCAGCGATGACGACGACCCCGGCCCTCACACCCGTCCTCGACGCGGGCGTCACCCAGGCGCGGTCCCTCCTCCCGCCGCTGCTGCGGGAGCAGATCGCGACGCTCGGAGACGAACTCAGCCGGATCTGCGGTTACCAGCTCGGCCTGTGCGACGCGGACGGCACCCCCATCCGCGGCAACGGCGGCAAACTCGTCCGCCCTGCCTTTTCCCTGCTGTGCACCGAAGCGGCGGGCGGCTCACCCGAGGACGTGCTCTCCGCCGCTTCGGCGATCGAGCTCCTGCACAACGCCTCCTTGATCCACGACGACATCATGGACGGTGACCACGCACGACGGCACCGGCCGACGGTATGGGCTCGGTTCGGGGTACCGCTGGCGCTGCTCGCCGGTGACGCGCTCATCGCCCTCGGTTTCGAGGTGCTCGGTACCAGCCGTCACCCGGCGACCGCCCCGGCGGTGGCCGACCTCGCCCGGACCCTGCGCCACCTGGCGATCGGCCAGGAGCAGGACCTGCGCTTCGAACGCGAGCAGGGGATCGGCATCGAGGACTCCCTGGCCATGCTCGGCGGAAAGACCGGGGCGCTGCTGGCGTGCGCCTGCCGCATGGGCGCCCGGTACGCATCGGCACCCCCGGACTGGACGGACCGCTTCGGTCGCTTCGGCATGCAGATCGGGGTGGCCTTCCAGCTGGTCGACGACGACCTGGGCATCTGGGGCGACCCGGTGCTGACCGGCAAGCCCGTCGGCAGTGATCTGCGAGCCCGCAAGAAGAGCGCCCCGGTGGTGGCGGCTTTGCGGGCCGGCACGGCGGAGTCGGCCCGACTCGCGCGCCTCTACGCGATGCCCGGTGACCTGACCGACACCGAGGTCCTCCTCATGGCCGAGCTCATCGAGTCCGCCGGGGGCCGGCAGTGGGCCCGGGCCGAGGCCGACCGCTTGATCGAGGCGGCCTGGGACCTTCTCGACCCTCTGGACCTCGCTCCCCACGCCCGCAGCGGTCTGTCCGACCTCACGACAGCCCTGACGGCCCGCCGCCACTGACTCGACGTCGGCTCCCGGCCGGGGGCGCTGTCATCGCGGTGTCAGCGCCCTCTGGGACTGTCGTGACGTGACCGAGGTTTCAGAACATCCGGAGATCGAGATGCCCGCCCCGACCCTCCCCCCGCTGTGGGAGGGCGGCGACCGCTCGCTGCCCTCCCTCCACGGCGACGAACGCCACGTCCTGACAGCACAACTGGACTTCCACCGGACGACGTTCGAGCTCAAGTGCTCCGGCATCGCCCCTGAGCGGCTGTCGGAGAGGAGCGTCGCACCGTCGGAACTGAGCCTGCACGGTCTCCTCCGCCACCTGGCCGACGTCGAGCGCTGGTGGTTCAGGATCCAGTGGGCCCAGGAGGACGTTCCGCTTCTGTACCACTCACCCGAAGACCCCGGCCGGGACTTCCGCGAGGTGGAGGGCGACGTCGCGGAGGCCTTCACCGCATGGCGGGCGGAGTGCGCCCGCTCCCGCGAGATCGTCGCCACGGAGCCGTCCCTGGACCGAACCGTGCCCCACAAACTGACCGGAGACCCCGTCTCGGTCCGCGCCGTCCTCTCCCACATGATCGCCGAATACGCCCGCCACAACGGCCACGCCGACCTACTCCGCGAACGCCTCGACGGAGCGACGGGGCTGTGAGGCGGCTGGGCCGGTCAGCCGGTCCTGCGTCGACGTCGCCGAGGCCGGCCGGGCCGCCGAGCGCGTCGAGGACGCGCCGGTCGTAGGCGACTTCGTCGGTCGACGACACGACGCGCACAGGTACCAGCTCGTCGCCCGCGAGCCACCGATGCCTGGCCAGAGATGCGTAAGCAACTGACGGCATCGTCGTCGCTCCGTTCCTCAGCTCGCCGGGCAGCCGATCACGCCCACGTCCTCCGCGAGATCCGCCAAGCCGGTTTCCGGGTTCAACGCGCGGACGACTGCTTCGGTCAACGGGCCGGAGGAGAAGACGTGACGAACCGCTTCCAGGTCCACCGGGACCTCGTAGTAGTCCTCAGCCCATCGCTGAAACGCCTCCGGCGAGCGATCCACCAGCAGTTGGAAGAGGTACCGGGCACCATCCGGGTTCTCCGTCGCCGATTCGGGAAAATCGATCGTTCCCGCCGTCCAGCCGTCGTCACCCGTCCTTTGCCACATACAGGCGGTGACGAGAGGCATCCCGTCCTCGTCGGAGAACGCCGGCTCCTCGACGTACCTCCGGAAGACCTCAGGAACCTCGTCCAGCACTCCGGGCCATGGCCCGTCCTCTGCGTAGGGGCTCATGGGCGATTCGTGATCGAACCCCCGCACATAGACACCGGCGGGGGAGAAGACGATCGAGTATTCGTCGCCCGCCCCGTTTCGCATCGAGGCCACCGACTCCGTCTCGGACCATTCGTCGGCGAAGGAGTGACGGCGGCCTTCCCACTCGGGGTTCAGGACTGCGTCAAGAAGGGCTAGGTGTGCTGTCCCGGGACGTTGGTGACGGGCGACACGCCTTGTGTGGTCCTTGAACGAGGCGAGGGCCTCTGGGTTCGGTGTGGATTGCGATATCTACAACCGGCTCCCAGGAGGCCCTCGTTGTTCCACCGTAACGCCCCGCTGACCGCGACCGGCAGGCTGCGTCTGGCCCGGTGTGTCGTCGACGACGGACGGCCGCTGCGGTGGGCCGCGGAACGCTTCCAGGTCAGCCACACCACCGCAGCACGCTGGGCAGGCCGCTACCGCAAGCACAGGCCTGCCGGGATGCAGGACCGCTCCAGCCGCCCGCACCACCAGCCTGGCCGCGCCCCGGCCGCCGTCGAGGAGCAGGTCGTGCGCCTGCGCGTATCCGGTGCGGAGTCGCAACCGGCCGGGACCCGGTGGGCATCTACTGGGCATGGAGGAAAGACTCTGGTATGCCTTCCGGGTCCTCAACAGGTCCCAGGCGAGGCGCTTCGAGCGGCGGATGATGACCAAGTTGGAGCGGCGCCAACTGCGCACGCGACGACTGATTCGTCTCCGCCGGCGGTCCACGATCGCCCTAATCTCGGTTGGCACATTGGTCCTGCTCACCGGATTGCCCTGGCTGATCTGGCAGGGTCCCTACGTCCTAGACGCAGGGTATCTCGACCGTAAAGCACTCGCCGGCGGATCCGCCACGCTTGTAACTGGGCTCCGCACCGCTATCGTTGCTTTCGTTGCTGCCCTCGGCGCGACCATCACAGTGCTCTACACCGCACGCACCTACCGGCTTACCCGCCACGGACAGATCACGGATCGCTGGACAAAGAACCTTGAACGGCTCAACTCTTCACCGGACATAGATGTACGTATTGCCAGCATTCACGAACTTGAACAAATCACCCAAGAGGCACCTGAACAAACCGCTACCAACACTGCGCGCGCTCTCGGCCGCTTCATCCGGCGCCAGGCACCTGAAGTCGCCCTGGAGCCCGGACCCACCCCCCGCCTTGACGTCGATCCCTTGCCCCATCGGCCCGAAGCAGATGTGCAAGCGGCCCTCACCGCCCTTGCACGAACCAAATTGCGCATTCACGTTGACCCAAGCGAAACTCTCGACCTCCGCGGCCTCCACCTTGCAGGCGCCGACCTCCGTCAAGCAAACCTCACCAAAGCCAAGCTGGCTGGAAGCACGCTGACGAAGGCCGACCTGAGCGCGGCGGTGCTTACGCGAGCAGACCTGTCGGGCGCGAGGCTGACGGAGGTCAACTTGCGGGAAGCATTGCTGAACGAGGCCTCTTTGGGCGAGGCCGACCTCACGAGGGCCTTCATGGCCGGGGCGATACTCACGGACGCCAGGCTGCCGCGTGCGACACTCACGCATGCAACCCTGCGCATGGCAACGCTGGCGCGGACCGATCTGACCGAGGCGAAATTGGAGTACGTTGATGTGTTCCTGGCATCGGTCACGGAGATCAATGTGAGAGGCGCGGATTTCGGAGACCTGAGGAACGCCATTGGGTGCGGTGAGTTCTTGGGCTCCAGACTTGAGCTGGTCAAGGGAATCGATGAGTAGCTCCTGTTCTCCTCCTGGAGTCGGCGTCAGCCAGGTGCCCAGGAACAACACGCTTTCCAACTGTGTTGGTGCCTCGCAGTTCCGCGTACAGCTCCGTTCACCTGCGTTCATGGGCGGCCGAGCATGAGAGCCGCTACCGGCTTCGGTCCCGCCTGAACGGCCGCGAACGGCGGTGAATGAGACGGAATCTGAGACGGATCGTGGGGCCGGGGAAGTGGCGGGGGCCGTGGGGCGACGAACACGCCGCGATCGGGCTGTCCGTCGACACGGCCCAGCGAGGCCCGCTACTAGGCTCCGCTCGCCGGCCAAGAGGACAGCCAGCTCGTCGTCGTGAACAAGTCCGCGGTGAAGCGGAACTGCTCGAATCGTCAGCGGGTCCGGTCCGTCGTGTTCTAGAGTGCGAGCGCGGCCGAGAGCAGGAGGCCGAGAGACGTACGGACATTCAGATCGTCAAGGTGCCGATCTTTCGCAAGCGGGGGAAGAGTTGATGGACGAGGACAAGAAGAAGGACGCCGAGCTACCACCCTTGCTCTCCCGGTTCGTGGACGCGGCGGTGTGGGCCAGGACAAACAGTGATCTTGTCTGGGACAGGCAAGCGGATGGAGGGTTCCGCGCTGGACTCGTCCTCAAGTGGCGAAGGAAAGCGTGGCAGAGGATTGCTGTGGCACTCGCAGCGCGTGTCTGATCTAGGCCTGCCACCTGGCCCGGAGTCCCCGAGTGCGGCACTGTGTCCCCGACTGATTGAGTCAGGCTAGGGGGAATTGGAGTTGTGGGAGCAGTTGCCAGCTTTGCTGGGTGTAGTAGTTGGAGCCGCGAGTTCCTTCGTGGCAACGAGCATCACGGAGCGGAGCCGGTGGCGACGAGGCAGGGCCGAGCGGTGGGATGAAAAGAGGCTGGACGCGTATGCGTCCTACGCCAACATCTTGAAGCAGCATCTGAGCGTTGCACAGCGCATGGGGGCGGCAAGAGGGTTTCCGCATGCAGTGGACCCGTTGGATTCCGAACAGGGCATGACGCAGCTAGCCGAGAATGAAGTACGGCGTGCGGCCGAGTGGGAATCTGTGCTGCTGATCGGCGACGCAGAAACGATAGGGGCGGCACGTAAGTGGCACGAAGCGGTTTGGAACGTTGAGCTGTACGCGCGCGGTCTGAAAGATGATCCTGCGGGATGGACAAGGGCCGTGCAGCAGGTGAGCCGAGCGCGTGACGCCTTCTATGCCCTTGCGCGACGTGATCTTGATATCTCAGGGCCGCCTCCCCCTTCTGGCAACTGGCCGCGGGCCTGGCAGCAGGAGGACGAGCCCGGCGACGGGACATGATCCCGATACACCTCCGACACGCGCACCTGCGGCATGATGGCCCCTGGACTACGGTCCGGGGGCCTCGGCGTTTTCCGGGCCTGACCTGCGGATTCCTGCCCTGTAGCTAGTCCACGGATAGTCCACAGCTCTCGACATACAGCCGCTCCGACCGGCACACGCCTGCACACACACGAAGACCCCGTCTCAGCGAAAGCGCTGATGGCGGGGTCTTTGGGCACCTTAATCCAAGGTGCCCCCGGCAGGATTCGAACCTGCGCACACGGCTCCGGAGGCCGCTTTTATCCCACGTGTTTCAGCTGGTCACGGGCCCTGGCGATGGCTGAGCGTTCTGCTTCGGGCCACGGATGGTCCACGGAACGGCGGCGCTAACCAGCTGGCTCAGCAACACCATGGAGCGGCCCAGACGCTCGGGCTTGTTCCCTGTTGTGCGCCGCTAAAGGGTGCCGCGCTTCAGAAGAACGCCAGTCCAGCAAGCAAGGATCAGCTAACGAGTTTACGGAAGCGTTCAAAAAGCAGTCGGAACTCCCCTGGGTAGGGTTGCTCCTGGTCTTCGTCATCGATCTTATTCGAGTCGGCAGGGCTTTGTGCTGTGATGACCTCATCGACGAGATCTGAAAGATCGCTGTCGTCTAGAAGGAGCACGAACTCATGGCGACTAAGCGCTGTATCCCTGCAGCGCTGAAGGAAGTGGTCCTTATCCGTGAGGGACCGGCATAGCAGCAGTCCCACCTTTCCGCGTAGTGGCGAGAACCTGCCGCAAAGCTGATCTAACTCGGGATTCCCGAGCTCGGAGTGATAATTCTTGCATTCTACGAAAATGTGCGAGCTCGGATGACCTTGTCGTGTTATCCATCCGAAAAACCCTTCAGTTGCGTTATTTGTGTATGTGATATCAACTCGCTTTCGGGATTGATCCAAGGGATGTTCGACAACCGGGTAGGTCAGCCAAGGGTAGAAGACCGCACTAAGGAGTGCGTGCACCCTGTGATGGTAAGTAGTGGCATTCTCGGCACCGGGTGGCGTGTCAAGCACGTCGTTCAGAAGGTTCCGATAGCTGACAGGTTTGGTCCCCGTGGCAGCGCTCAGCTCATCGTGATCGAGAGGACGGGATGGCTTCTTGCGCTTCTCCTCCTTATAGGCGTGGAGAACTTGAGAGCGCGTCAACGTCAGGTCCACCATCTTTTCTTTGTCGCCACCGTACTCCTTTTCGACATCCATCTTGGTTACATATTTTCGCCCAGTCTTAGCGGTTTGTACGAGCTTGCTGCCTGGCTTGTCGAGCTCCTCGTCTTGCAGGGTCGGCGCCAAATGGTTCCTAAAGTACTCCTCCTTGGTCAAATGCAGGTCGTGGCGGACGATCACCTTGGGCACCAAGAGCAAGGGACTTCCTGGTAGCAGCATGCGAGTATTTCCCTCCTCCCACTCGCAAGTTGAGTGATTCCAGACAAGTCCGCTGTACACGCCGTCTTGCAGTTCCATGCCATAAATCGAGGCCATTGACTGCGTGTACGAGATCAGCATCCCGCGAATGATGTTCGTGGTCACATCGGAGATGATGTCTTTACCGATTCCTTCTATGAAGAGTGCAGTATCCTCCAGGTCCTCAAGCAAGCCAGTCTCCGCAGCTCGGCTCACCACTAGGTTGTTGGTAATGCGTTGCACGAGATAGGGGCCTAGGCCTCGACCGCGCGATTTCCCTTTTGACAGACCGAAGTGTGTCTCGTTCGGCTCCTGCAATCGAACAAGGAGCTCACGGAGCCGGTCCTGGTCGCCAGCGTTGATTGCGTCTACCACACTATGAAAGAAGGTCGAAAGCATAGTGTGACACTGACTTGACCACTCATCTGGAAGATTTTTGAGCGTGCTCGGATCGATATAAACGGGCGTGTCTTTTTCGACATCCACATCAACGAAGTCGAGAGTCGGCTGCGTTCGACCCAGCTTGTAGTATTCGGAAACACGCATTGACGCCCCCCAGGTTCGCCGACCGGTCTTCCGCAGATCGGCATCAATACCCAGGAATGGATTTCTGTACGCTCAACAGCGCCGAGTTGGCTGAAAGTAGGTCCGGGCGGGTCTGCGGCTGGGAGAGGCGCCGGCACTAGTCCGAGGCGGCCAGGCTTCTCGAACGAGCAGAGCCCGAGTGGCGCGTTGCCTGCGGCGGGCGTGACGATGAGACGGCACGGAGGGTGCTCAACGCACAGATGGCCGGCGGCTCCCTTTAATGCCAGAGCACCGCTTTAGGAGTTCGCTCCATCGGCCACCCTGGAGCCTCGACGCCCTCGTTCGCCCTGCGCGTTCGGTCACTCAAGGGTGCCTGTGTACGCCGTCGTTGATGTCAGCTGGTGATGTCAGGTTGGATGGTGTGACGGAGCGCGTTGAGGCAGAGCTGTTCACTGATGGTGGCAACGACGCTGTGGTTCGCCTGCCCGGTCGGAGGTTCCCGGGTGTGCTGATGCAGGGCGACTCCCTTCACATACTTCGTAGTGACCTGGCCCAGGTGATGGAAGCGTGTGGGCGGGGCGACCTGGCCGAGGCGCGGGACTCAGCCGGCCTGCTCCTCGGGGGCCTGGATGTTCTACTGAAGCGCTACGAGGACGCACTGCAGCAGCACGAGATTCCTCGGCCTTACTGAGCAGTGGGGTCTATGACCTCTTCGTCCCGAAGCAACTTGGGCGGGGGTGCTCCCTTGCGCTGGTGTGGCTCTCACCTGCGCTGAGGGTCCGCAGACGTTCGCGCTCGTCCGCCGTTGTTCGTCGGCGTCGTCACGCAGTTAGACACTCACGCTGCCCCTCGGTGCGAATCACGGCGGGTAGGTCGCTCAGGTCCCACTCGGCCGGTCAGCCGTGGTCTTGTGCGTGCTGTCGGTCGACTGCGGTCCATGCCGCTTCTGTACAGCCACGGCTAATCATCGGTGGCCGTGACCTGCGGGATCACTGTTGCGGGCGCTGCAACTCTCCGACGTGTACGTGGGTCTTGCGGCGGCGGGTGCCAAGCAGCGCGGCATAAATTTGCTAATAGCACGTTCTGATCCATCATGCAAATGGCTAGCACAGCGCGCCTCCGGCCCTGACAATCGCCACATGACTCAAGCGCAACGCATCGCTGTGTGGGTGGGGGCAACACTGTTCGGGGTGGCCTGTCTGGGGCTTGGCATCTACATGGCGCAGATCGGGCTAGAGAAGGCTGACCAAGTGTCAGGAATTCTCGGTATGATCATCGGCCTTGCGGGCCTAGTGGCATCCGTTTGGAGCATGATTAATGCGCGGAACGCAATTCGGCCGCCCGGCCAGTCGCAACTTCCCCGACTGCATCAGTCCCAGCGAAGTGGTGACAACTCGAAGAACTACCAATCTGGTGGAAATATGAACATTGGCGACAATAACAAATTCTGATACTGGAGTTGATCCGGTGGCATGGTGGCAGAAGCAGCGCTCGGGCGATAACTCGCAGAATATCCAGGCCGCGATAGCCAATTTTGGTCTCGGCTACGATGACGTCCTGGCGGTTGTCTCGAATTACGTTGAAAACAATCTGTCGAGGCTCTCTCAAGCAGCTTACGAGGAAGCGAGAGATAGAGTCGAAGAGTTGATGGTAAATTACCTTCGGGAGATCCAGGAGCGAAGTCCTGCTGCACTAGAGAATGCTAAAGATCCTGGTGTTCAGTCTTCGATGCTCGATGCGCAGTCAGCGTTCGCCAAGTCCGGAGATCCGGATTTGGGAGAAGTGCTTGTCGAAATGCTCGTCAAGCGAACCGAGAGTACCGATCGAGATCTTCAACAACTGGTTCTAACGGAAGCCATCACCTCGGCCGGTAAACTTTCGTATCGACATGTCAAGCTGATCACTGCACTATTTCTGAGTGTTTCGGTTGATGTCGGTTTCCCTCCGAGCCCGAGAGTATTGTACGGAACCCTGGAACGCCACCTCTCGCCGATTCTGACGGGTTTGAGGGCGTCGAACGCAGACGTTCAATACCTGGCAGATAGCGGGGTCACGCGTATTGAACCTCTCTCGGAGCGGCAGTTCCCATCCGTGCTTCGCGCTAGCTACCCTGGACTATTTTGTAGAGGATTCGGTGTCGGGTCGTCGCCGAACGTGGAGAAGTATGTCGACACGCCCCTCTTGATTCCGTGCATTCGCGATAACTCTCTCCTGCAGGTGAATGCTGTGAGTGAGAGGCATCTCGATGTAGTGCTTGCCGAGCAAGGAATGGTAGACGCCAAGGCTGAATTGAAGCAGCTGCTGCAAGAAAATCCGGTCCCAGATGATGAAATCGAGAAGGAGTTGGTTGCTCAGGTTCCGGGCATGTCTGAGTACCTGGACATTTGGACGAGTACCGTGCTCAGGAACAGTGTCCCGTCTGTTGTTGGCATGGCTATCGCTCATGCGAATTTGAAGAAGACGCTTGGCGCTGTTTTCGATGCAGATCTTGGCATCTGGGTATCTTAAAGGTCGGCGGAGCGGCTTTGGGCTGGAGTTTCAATGACTGAGTCAAGCCACGGGGACTGATCGGAGCCCGTGAACACGATCAGGGCCAGGCGGCAGATTCATCCTCTGACCTGGCCCTGAGTCGCATGGTTCGCCGACGCTCCCCGTTGTTCCCCGCCGCAAGCCATCTGACCAGGCACGTCAGGGGCCAGGGTCGCCGAACCCCTGGCAGGGCCCCCGGTCCCTCAGTTCGCCTACGAGGAGTTCCGCTCTGTCTGGCTGATCAGCACACCAGCAGCGCGTCGTCGAACGTGATCGGCCTGGTCCGGCATCGGCGAACCTGAGATCATGCCGCGTGCATTGGTATGGACGACCTGTCCATCTCCGTAGTGCTTTCCACCGCAGACACTTCTGAGGAGAGGCTCTCGTGAAGAAGAACAGCATGACCACTGGCTTACCTCTCGTCATCGGCACCGTGATTGCCGCTGGCGTCCTCGTTCAGGACAACTACGGCGGCGCCGTCTTCGCCGTCGTGGCTGGTGCCGGCGCCTCGCTTGTCCTGCACCGCAGGTCTAGCCGCAACCAGGGGCGCGCTGAGTAGCTACGAGCCGGGCAGCGCGAAGCCCAGGACAAAGCCACGAGGTCGGTGGAGTTTCAAATGACCGAGTCGAGGCCGTGGGCGCTCGCCAGTAGTGCGGGTGGCCCCTGGCCTCGGACATCGTTTGTGCCTCAGCCGACGAAAGCCAGCCAGGATGGCGGGCACGTCGACCGGTCAGGCGCGCGTGTGTCTCGCTGCACCCCCACCGGCCTCAACCACGCTGCCATGTGTGTGACGTCGAGTTGATTCAAGCGGTCTGCGTGGGCGGGGCGGGGGTGAAGGATCGGTTGTCGCGCAGGAGAGCCCACATCACGCTGGTGCGGCGTCGTGCGAGGGCGATGACGGCCTGGACGTGTTTGCAGCCTTCGCCGTGTTTCTTGAGGTAGTAGTCCCGGTTCGGGCCGTCTCGGACGATGCTGGTCTGCGCGGAGAGGTAGAAGACTCTGCGCAGGCGGCGGCTGTAGCGCTTGGGGCGGTGCAGGTTGCCGGTGCGGCGGCCGGAATCGCGTGGGACGGGGACGAGTCCGGCGGCTGACGCGAGGTGGCCAGCGTCGGTGTAGGAGGTCAGGTCTCCTGCGGCGACGACGAATTCGGCTCCGAGGATGGGCCCCATGCCGGGCAGGGACTCGATGATCTCGGCCTGTGGGTGAGTGCGGAAGGTGCCGCGGATCTGCCGGTCGAGTCGTCGCAGTCGGTCGTCCAGGTCCAGGATCTGTGTGGCCAGGTCGGCGACGATCTGTGCGGCGGTGTCCTCGCCGGGCAGTGCGGTCTGCTGGGCCTGGGCCGCTTCCAAGGCCGCGGTGGCCACGCTCTCCGGGTCGCGGACTCCTCGATTGGTCAGCCAGGCGGTCAGGCGGGACAAGCCGCGTCGGCGGAGGGCGGCCGGGGTCTGGTATCCGGTCAGCAGCACCCGTGCGCCTTTGCGGGCCGAGTAGTCGAAGGCTCGCTCCAGGGCGGGGAACATGCCGGTGAGCACATCGCGGAGCCGGTTGACCGTCCGCACCCGGTCAGTGATCAGGTCGGTGCGGTGCGCGGTGAGGAGTGCGAGGTCGGCGGCCAGCTGCGCGGGCACGTCGAGCAGGGTGAAGTCCCGGCGGTGCCGGGCGGTTTCGGCGATGACATAGGCGTCGCGGGCATCGGTTTTGGCCTCACCCCGGTAGGCGCCGGTCATGCGGTTGACGGTGCGGCCGGGCACGTAGACAGCCCTTTGGCCATGGGCTGCCAGCAGCGCCAGCAGCAGGGCTGAGGACCTGCTGGAGATGTCTACCGCCCAGTGCACCTCGTCGGCCAGGTCCAAGATCTCGCCGAGCGCGGTCAGGATCGCCGACTCGTCGTTTTCGATCTTCTTCGACCACAGGGTCGCGCCGGTCTCGTCGACCACTGCGGCCCAGTGATGGCCCTTGCCCGCGTCGATACCAACCCATATCCGGGCCCGCTGTTTGTTCACGCGTCCCTCCCGCAGCCGAGTTCGTTCCGTCGGCCCGAAGGACACCCCGTCGTCAGCTCCGTAAGCAGCGACCCATTCCGCGCATTTCAATCAGCGACCAGGGCGCCCCGGAGGACCGGACGGCCACTCCAGCCGAGCCACGGTCGGCAAGCTGCTTTGAAGCCACATCCGGCCCTCCCGGGCCACCGAACAACTTACGGAGCTGCTTTGGGGCGAGTGATCATGGCCCCGTAAGCTTCCGGCTCGTCGGGCAGTCTGTGGACCTGCCCGTTAAAGCACGACGTTGGGGCCATGATCTTAGAGGCTCGCCCCAAAGTGGCTGCCTAAAGCCGTGGAGCCGACCGCCCCAGCCACAGAGGGTGTCCCACCTTCATGACCGCAGCCGCCGAGCGCGCCGCCGAGCGCGCCGCCGGGCGCGGCCAGCCGGGGCGCAGACAGGAGGCAGGCCGCGCCGCAGAGGCGGCGCGCGCCCGCGCCGTGCGCGGGCCTTGACCTACTACCGCGTGTGGCAGGAGGCCCGGCTCCTCGCGCTTCCGCCGGCCGTCGCGGCCTCGCCGCTCGCGAGTCGGCCGTACGACCTCCGGCACTCGGCGCTGTCGACATGGCTCAACGCCGGCGTCGACCCGACAGAGGTGGCCGAGCGCGCCGGCAACAGTGTCGAGGTCCTGCTGACCCGCTACGCGAAGTGCCTCGACGGACGGCAGGACGTTGCGAACCGGCGTATCGAGGACCTGCTCCGCGAGTACGAGTGAGACAACCTGTACCGACACCGAGGCCCCAGGCATGCCGCCTGGGGCCTCCCTCGTTCCGGCCCTACCCGCGCCAATGCTTCGTTTCGTAACGGGCCGATAACAGTTCTACTGGGATTCCTCGGAACCGTCCTCGCTCACTCCAGCGACTCTGCCGCCGACGAACGCCACGCTCAGCGCGAGGGCGGCTACACCGGTGGCTGCTACCAGCTTCATCCCCGCCCCCTGGAACTGCTTGCTCTCGCTGTCCTTCTCGAATACCCGCCCCACGTTTCGTTCGAAGCGGTCGTGGAGGGACTCCCGCTGTGCCTCGGTGAGGTCGTCCCGAGCGAGGTCGGCCTGCAGAGCGTCCCGCTGGTCCTGTGCAGCCTTGTAGAAGTGGTTCTGACTGTTCTCGTTGGCTGCGAGAGTGGACCTGTGGGCCTCTGCGACTGCATCGATGTTGGCCTTGCCCAGGTCCTTGAATGCAGGGAACTGCTCGATGAGCTTGAGCCGCGCCTCGGTGGCCATCTCGGGCATCGCTGCCGCGAACTTGAGCACCTTGTCCTTGGACAGGTTCCGCCAGTTCGGGATACCCAACTTCCGCTTGACCGCTGATTCGTTCACGTCGCCCATCCCTGACTCCACTCGTCATCCCGTGAGGCATCCCGGATAGTAGCGGTGCCCATCGACAAGCCCCTCTTCCTCGGCCTGCTCGCCATGACTCTGTGAACGGTATTCGCGGCTCAGGTACACCCAATACGCGTCAGTCGACGGGACGACCGGACCAACGATTGGATGGGACGGTACGACGCAGGTCAGCCCGTCTCTGACTCCGGCCTCGTCGTTCGTCTAGATCCATAAGAGAACCCCTGGGCGCTGGCAGCACTCATAGGCGCCGTTGGTAGCCCCGGTGGCGCGACGACATGTACCTGGGTCTGGCCTTAGCGCGAGCGTCGCCTTCTCTTGGACCTCACCTGCGGCGATGTCTCAAGATCCCGTCCACGCCTCGTCCACAGCCCCCGACATACGGCCGCTCCGGGCCGCATACGCCTGCACATACGCGAAGACCCCGCACTCAGCGTTTCCGCTGATGACGGGGTCTTTGGGCACCTAATCCAAGGTGCCCCCGGCAGGATTCGAACCTGCGCACACGGCTCCGGAGGCCGTTGCTCTATCCCCTGAGCTACGGGGGCGTGTTCGTCGCGTTGCTCGCGGCGACGGGTAGAACACTACCAGCTCCCTCGGTGTGGTCATGAACGGGTTTCCGCTGTCGGGGGCGGGGGTGTGAGTCGCTCGTGCGGGGTGGAAGTGGGGAAAACCCGGACGCGATGGCCGGGGTCGACCTACTCTCGAGTTGTGCCAGGCGTGTCGGGCCGGGTGCTTGTTGTGGACGACAACAAGGTCATCCGGCAGTTGATCAGGGTCAACCTCGAGCTGGAGGGGCTGGAGGTCGTGACCGCGGCCGATGGTGCCGAGTGTCTTGATGTCGTTCATCAGGTGCGGCCCGATGTTGTGACCCTCGACGTCGTCATGCCGCGGCTGGACGGGCTCAGGACCGCCGCCCGGCTGCGGGCCGATCCCCGTACCCGCGACATGCCCCTCGCCATCGTCAGCGCCTGCGGTCATCCCGAGATCGAGGCCGGGCTCGAAGTGGGCGTCGACGCCTTTCTCTCCAAGCCCTTCGAGCCGGCCGAACTGGTGCGGATAGTGCGCCAGTTGGTCGAGCGGGCCCGGGGCGGGGGCCGGGAGCGCGGTGGCAGCCCCGACGCCGGTGGTGATGCCGCCCCGGTGAAGGAAGTGGATCAACCCGCCGTGCCGTAGCCGCAGCCGTAGTCCCCCGCCGTGCCGTAGCCGCAACCGTAGTCCCCCGCCGTGCCGTAGTGGCAGCCGTATCCGTAGCCCACGCCGCGCCGTAACCGTATCCGCAGTCATAGGGGGAGTGGCCCGAGCACCGGCCCTCGCCGCAGCCCGCCCTCGGCAGGCGCCCTGTCGCCTTCCCGGACCAGCCCGCCCTCAACAGGCGCCGCGACCGCGACCGGACCGGATCCCCGGACAAGCCACCCCCCCGTCCACCCCGCCCCTGTCCACCCCGCCCCCGTCCACCCCCGCCCCCCGTCCACCCCCGCCCCCCGTCCACATCCCGGGACCGTACGGAAACCGGCTCGCATACCCACCCCCTCCCTCCCATACGCTTGTCCCGTGACCCCCGTCGAGCTCTCCCGCACCGTGCTGCACGCCGTGCGCCGCGCTGTCGACGAGGGTGAGCTCAGCGTGACCGTTCCGGAGCGGGCCGTGGTCGCTCCGCCGGGGCCGGGCGGGTGTGGCGACTACGCCACGAACGTCGCCCTCCAGTTGGCCCGCCCCGCCGGGCAGCCGCCGCAGCGTGTCGCCGAGATCCTGCGCGCCCGGCTCCTCGACGAGCAGCGGTTCACCGACGTCGTCGTCACCGGGCCCGGCTTCCTCAACTTCAGCCTGCGCGGCACCGCCTCCGCCGACCTCGTCGAGGAGGTCCTGCGGCGCGGGTTGCGCTACGGGCACGCGACGACCGGCTTCAGCGGGACCGCCGTCGGGATCTCGTGTCCGGCAGAGGTGCGTGCCGTCGTGGTCGCGGACGCCGTGAGCCGGGTGCTGCGCAGCCAGGGGGCCTACGTCCGCGTCGAGTGCGAGGGCCGGCCCGCCCCGGAGTGGCAGTCCGTCCTCGGGGCCGACGTCACCACCCCGGGCCCCCGCACCGCCGACACGCACGTTCGCACCGCCGACAGGCACGTTCGCACCGCCGACAGGCACGTTCGCACCGCCGACACGCACGTTCGCACCGCCGACACGCACGTTCGCACCGCCGACACCTACGTCCGTGTCGCCGACACCTACGTCCGTGTCGCCCCCGTCCCCGCCCCCGCCGACCCCCTGCCCCTCGGCCGCGACGCCGCCCGCTGGGCGCTGCTGCACCCCGCCGCCCACGACCGGCCCCGGATCCCCGGCGACCACCTCGTCCAGCGGGAGGGCAACCCCCTCTTCCGCGTCCGGTACGCCCACGCCCGCACCCGGGCCCTCCTGCGCAACGCCGCCGACCTCGGCTTCCACCCCGAGCCCGGTCCCGTGAGCGAAGCCGACGCGCTGACCGCCCTCATCGGCGACCACCCCCGCGTCCTCGCCGCCACCGCCACGCATCACACCCCCGACCGCCTGGCCCGGCACCTCCTCGCCGTCGCCGATGCCGCGATGCCCCTGCTCCCCGCCGTGCTGCCCCTCGGTGAGGAGAAACCCTCGGCCGCCCACCGTGCCCGGCTCGCGCTCGCCGAAGCCGTCGGGACGGTGCTGGCCGGCGGCCTGTCCCTGCTCGGCATCGACGCTCCCGACCACCTCTGAGAGACACGAACAGATCATGAGCCGTTCCGCACACCCCGCCGGGCCCCGTCACGCCGATGTCCTCCCCGAGGGCCACTACTCCGCCCCGCCCGCCGACCTCAACGCGCTGGACCCCAAGGTGTGGGCCCAGACCGTGACGCGTGACGAGGACGGAGTCGTGACCGTCGGCGGCATCCCCGTCACCCGGCTCGCCGAGGAGTACGGCACCCCCGCCTACGTCCTGGACGAGGCGGACTTCCGGGCCCGCGCGCGAGCCTGGCGTACCGCCTTCGGGGCCGAAGCCGACGTGTTCTACGCCGGCAAGGCGTTCCTCTCCCGCGCCGTGGTGCGCTGGCTCGACGAGGAGGGGCTGAACGTCGACGTCTGCTCGGGCGGCGAGCTGGCCACCGCCCTCTCCGCCGGCATGCCCGCCGACCGCATCGCCTTCCACGGCAACAACAAGTCGGTCGGCGAGATCACCCGGGCCGTCGAGGCCGGGGTCGGGCACATCGTCCTCGACTCGTTCCAGGAGATCGTCCGCGTCGCCCACATCGCGCAGAGCCTCGGCAAGCGGCAGAAGGTCCTCATCCGCATCACCGTCGGCGTCGAGGCCCACACCCACGAGTTCATCGCCACGGCCCACGAGGACCAGAAGTTCGGCATCCCGCTGGCCGGCGGGCAGGCCGCCGAGGCCGTACGCCGGGCCCTGCAGCTCGACGGGCTGGAGCTCGTCGGCATCCACAGCCACATCGGGTCGCAGATCTTCGACATGTCCGGGTTCGAGGTGGCCGCGCACCGGGTCGTCTCGCTGCTGAAGGCCGTCCGCGACGAGCACGGCGTCGAGCTGCCCGAGATCGACCTCGGCGGCGGGCTCGGCATCGCGTACACCAGCGACGACGACCCCCGCGAGCCGCACGAGATCGCCAAGGCGCTCACCGAGATCGTCACGAGGGAGTGCGACGCGGCCAAGCTGCGCACGCCGCGCATCTCCGTCGAGCCGGGGCGGGCCATCGTCGGGCCGACCGCCTTCACGCTCTACGAGGTCGGCACCATCAAGCCCCTCGACGGGCTGCGGACGTACGTCTCGGTCGACGGCGGCATGTCGGATAACATCCGCACCGCGCTGTACGACGCGGAGTACAGCGTCGCTCTGGTCTCGCGCACCTCCGACGCCGAGCCGATGCTGGCCCGTGTCGTCGGCAAGCACTGCGAGAGCGGGGACATCGTGGTCAAGGACGCGTTCCTGCCGGCCGACCTGGCACCGGGTGACCTCATCGCCGTCCCCGCGACGGGTGCCTACTGCCGGTCCATGGCCAGCAACTACAACCACGTGCTGCGACCGCCGGTCGTCGCCGTCGACGGCGGTGAGGCGCGGGTGATCGTCCGCCGCGAGACGGAGGAGGACCTGCTGCGTCTCGACGTCGGCTGAACGGCAGAAGGCCGAAAGCCGAAGCACGCGGGTGGCGGAAGATCTCCTGTCCGCCGCCCTCGCGGAAATGAAATAGACGTCTCACGATCCGGACCGGGGGCAGAAACTCCCGTCCGGTGAGTGAGACTGGTTCCACCGTAGACGGTAAAGAGGAAACGAGGTCGGATGATGCGTACGCGTCCGCTGAAGGTGGCGCTGCTGGGCTGTGGAGTGGTCGGCTCAGAGGTGGCGCGCATCATGACGACGCACGCCGACGACCTCACGGCCCGGATCGGGGCCCCGGTGGAGCTCGCGGGGGTGGCCGTACGCCGCCCCGACCGGGTGCGCGAGGGCATCGCCCCCGAGCTCGTCACCACCGACGCCACCGCCCTCGTCAAACGCGGCGACATCGACGTCGTGGTCGAGGTCATCGGCGGCATCGAGCCCGCGCGCGGCCTCATCACCACCGCTTTCGAGCACGGCGCCTCCGTCGTCTCCGCCAACAAGGCGCTGCTCGCCCAGGACGGCGCCGCCCTGCACGCCGTCGCCGAGCAGCACGGCAAGGACCTCTATTACGAGGCCGCCGTCGCCGGTGCCATCCCGCTGCTGCGGCCGCTGCGCGAGTCCCTCGCCGGCGACAAGATCAACCGGGTGATGGGCATCGTCAACGGCACGACGAACTTCATCCTCGACAAGATGGACTCCACCGGCGCCGGCTACCAGGAGGCCCTCGACGAGGCCACCGCGCTGGGCTACGCGGAGGCCGACCCGACCGCCGACGTCGAGGGCTTCGACGCCGCCGCCAAGGCCGCGATCCTCGCCGGCATCGCCTTCCACACGCGCGTGCGCCTCGACGACGTCTACCGCGAGGGCATGGCCGAGGTGACCGCGGCCGACTTCGCCTCCGCGAAGGAGATGGGCTGCACCATCAAACTGCTCGCCATCTGCGAGCGGGCCGAGGACGGGGCGTCCGTCACCGCCCGCGTGCACCCGGCCATGATCCCGCTGAGCCACCCGCTGGCCTCCGTCCGCGGCGCCTACAACGCCGTGTTCGTCGAGTCCGACGCCGCCGGGCAGCTCATGTTCTACGGCCCCGGAGCGGGCGGTTCCCCCACCGCCTCCGCCGTGCTCGGCGACCTCGTCGCCGTCTGCCGCAACCGGATCGGCGGCGCGACCGGACCAGGCGCTTCCGCCTACGCCGCGCTGCCGGTGTCCCCGATGGGCGACGTCGTCACGCGGTACCACATCAGCCTCGACGTGGCTGACAAACCGGGTGTTCTCGCCCAGGTCGCGACCGTCTTCGCCGAGCACGGAGTCTCGATCGATACGGTTCGCCAGTCGGGGAAGGACGGCGAGGCCTCCCTCGTCGTCGTCACGCACCGTGCGTCCGACGCGGCCCTCACCGGGACCGTCGAGGCGTTGCGCAAGCTCGACACCGTGCGTGGTGTCGCAAGCATCATGCGGGTTGAAGGAGAGTAACCAGCAATGACCCACCAGTGGCGCGGAATCATCGAGGAGTACCGGGACCGGCTGCCCGTCTCCGACAGCACGTCGGTCGTGACGCTCCGCGAGGGCGGTACGCCCCTCGTGCCCGCGCAGGTGCTCTCCGAGCGCACGGGCTGCGAGGTCCACCTCAAGGTCGAGGGCGCGAACCCGACCGGGTCCTTCAAGGACCGCGGCATGACCATGGCCATCACCCGGGCCAAGGAGGAGGGCGCGAAGGCCGTCATCTGCGCCTCCACCGGCAACACGTCGGCCTCCGCCGCCGCGTACGCCGTGCGGGCCGGGATGGTGTGTGCCGTGCTCGTGCCGCAGGGCAAGATCGCGCTCGGCAAGATGGGCCAGGCCCTCGTGCACGGCGCGAAGATCCTCCAGGTCGACGGCAACTTCGACGACTGCCTCACGCTCGCCCGCGGCCTGAGCGACAACTACCCCGTCTCGCTGGTCAATTCGGTCAACCCGGTACGTATCGAGGGTCAGAAGACGGCGGCCTTCGAGATCGTGGACATGCTCGGCGACGCGCCCGACATCCACGTCCTGCCGGTCGGCAACGCGGGCAACATCACGGCCTATTGGAAGGGCTACACGGAGTACGCCGCCGACGGCGTGGCGACCCGCAGGCCGCGGATGTGGGGCTTCCAGGCCTCCGGCAGCGCCCCGATCGTGCGCGGCGAGGTCGTCAAGGACCCCTCGACCATCGCCACGGCCATCCGCATCGGCAACCCGGCCTCCTGGCAGTTCGCGCTCGCCGCGCGGGACGAGTCGGGCGGCTCCATCGATGAGGTGACGGACCGTGAGATTCTGCGCGCCTACCGGCTGTTGGCGTCGCAGGAGGGAGTCTTCGTCGAGCCGGCGTCCGCCGCGTCCGTCGCCGGTCTGCTGAAGGCCGCCGAGCAGGGCAAGGTCGACCCGGGGCAGCGGATCGTGTGCACGGTCACCGGCAACGGGCTGAAGGACCCCGACTGGGCCGTCGCCGGTGCCCCGCAGCCGGTCACCGTGCCCGTCGACGCGGCGGCCGCCGCGGAGCGCCTCGGCCTGGCCTGACCTGCGGCGACGCACCGAGCGCCGGTGCAACGCCGGACACGGTCCGGCGCAAGACGGCGCTTGCCCTGAGGCGTTCCCCACGGGGGGTGCACAGGGGGCTTACGACACGCATCGTGCGCCTCCTGTGCGCCCTATGTCGCCACAGAACCTTCCTTCGATAGGCTGTACTGAACCCGCCCGCCGCATATGCCTCCGCATGGAGCGCGGTGCCGCGCCGTCATGCGGCCGGGGCAGCGGCCGGCCATCGCGGTCGGCGGCGGCCCCCCGGGTTCTCGTACGCCATCGAATGTCCACTGAACGTCATTCGACAATCACCGCAGCTCAAGGAGAGTCATCGAGCGATGGCCGGTCCAGCGTTCCGCGCCGCCGCCGTCCGGGTGCGCGTCCCCGCCACCAGCGCCAACCTCGGCCCGGGCTTCGACGCCCTCGGCCTCGCGCTGGGCTTGTACGACGACGTGGTCGTCCGGGTGGCCGACTCCGGGCTGCACATCGACATCGCGGGTGAGGGAAGCGAGACGCTCCCGCGCGACGAGCAGCACCTTCTCGTGCGTTCCCTGCGCACCGCCTTCGACCTGCTGGGCGGACAGCCTCGCGGTCTGGAGATCGTCTGCGCCAACCGCATTCCGCACGGCCGGGGCCTCGGCTCCTCCTCGGCCGCCATCTGCGCCGGGATCGTCGCCGCCCGCGCCGTCACCATAGGGGCCGACGCCAAGCTCGACGACACGGCGCTGCTGGAGCTCGCCACCGAGATCGAGGGCCACCCCGACAACGTCGCGGCGTGCCTGCTCGGCGGCTTCACGCTGTCCTGGATGGAGGCCGGCGCCGCCCGCGCGATCAGGATGGACCCCGCCGATTCCATCGTTCCGGTGGTTTTCGTCCCCGGGAAGCCGGTCCTGACCGAGACGGCGCGCGGCCTGCTCCCGCGCACCGTCCCGCACGTCGACGCGGCCACCAACGCGGGCCGGGCCGCCCTGCTCGTCGAAGCCATGACGCGCCGCCCCGAACTGCTGCTGCCCGCCACCGAGGACCGTCTGCACCAGGAGTACCGCGCACCGGCCATGCCCGAGAGCGTGGCACTGGTGGAGCGGCTGCGGGGCGACGGCATCCCCGCGGTGATCTCCGGGGCCGGACCCACGGTCATGGCCCTGGCCGACGCGGAGACCGCGGACAAGGTCGAGGCCCTGGCGGGCGCGGACTGGGCCGCGAACCGGCTGCGCCTCGATCAGCAGGGCGCGAGCGTGCTGCCGCTCGCCGCCTCCGGTGATATCTGAACGGCGCGGTTGCCGGATTTCGAGAGGGGGAATGTTTGTTGGATCCGGTAGTGTTAACCTCAAGTCTGCACCCGACCCCACCATGGCGAGGTGCCTTGTGTCCCCGTCCGGGACAGACATTCTTCCGGGAGCCCCCCAAACCGCACTGTGTTCTGTACGTCGGACCGTACGCCGTACAAGGGCACTGAGCGGGGCGCAGGGCATGCTCCGGAACCGGTGCGACCACGCCGCGTGACACTGACACTGGGTGCCACGCCTCAAGGAAGCGCCATCACCAGATTCCTCCGCCGCTTAGGCGGACCACCGCCCCGGCACGGTTCACACCACACGGACCGAAGTCGGACAGCACAACCGGTCGCCGAGCCAGACAGGCCGACGTCCGCTCCAGGGAAGGACCCTTCGTGAGCGACACCACCGATCTGATGGGCGCACGTGTCGAGGAGACCGCTGCCGCGCCCGCCACGGACGCCTCCGCGCCTGCCACCGGTGCCGGCTCCCGGCGGCGCCGCGGTACCGGCCTCGAGGGCATGGTGCTGGCCGAACTGCAGCAGGTCGCATCCGGCCTCGGCATCAGGGGCACCGCGCGGATGCGCAAGAGCCAGCTGATCGAGGTCATCAAGGAGGCGCAGGGGTCCGGCGGCGCCGCTCCGGCCGCGAAGGCCGACGCGCCCGCCGAGACCAAGCCCAAGCGCCGCGCCACCTCGCGGACCCGTACGGGCGACAACGCCGAGAAGACGGACAAGAAGGCGGACGCGAAGGAGGCCTCCCAGGCCCCCGCGGACAAGGCCGACAAGGCCGTGGCCCAGCAGCAGATCGAGATCCCCGGCCAGCCGGCCGGCGGCCCCTCCCGCGACGGGGGAGACGAGGCGCCCGAGCGCCGCCGTCGCCGGGCCACCGCCGAAGCCGGAGCCCCGGCTTCCGCTGCCGCGGAGACCATCGTCGCCGAGGCGAAGAACGACACCAAGGCCGAGGCGTCCGCGCAGTCGCAGCAGCAGTCCCAGGGCAACGACGCCAAGTCCGACGCCGGTGACGGCGGCGAGGGCCGCCGCCGTGACCGTGGCCGGGACCGGGACCGGGACCGGGATCGTGGCCGGGACCGCGACCGGGACCGCCGCGGCGGCAAGGGCGACGACCAGCAGGGCGGCGGCCAGCGCGGCCAGCAGCAGAGCCAGGGCGGCGGCGGCCGTCAGGACCGTGGCCAGCAGCAGCAGGACGACGACGACTTCGAGGGCGGCCGGCGTGGCCGTCGCGGGCGCTACCGCGACCGCCGGGGCCGTCGCGGCCGTGACGACGTCCAGGAGCCGCAGATCACCGAGGACGACGTCCTGATCCCCGTCGCGGGCATCCTGGACATCCTCGACAACTACGCGTTCATCCGCACGTCGGGCTACCTGCCCGGACCGAACGACGTGTACGTCTCCCTCGCCCAGGTCCGCAAGAACGGCCTGCGCAAGGGCGACCACGTCACCGGTGCCGTGCGCCAGCCCAAGGACGGCGAGCGGCGCGAGAAGTTCAACGCGCTGGTGCGGCTCGACTCCGTCAACGGCATGGCGCCCGAATCGGGCCGCGGGCGGCCGGAGTTCAACAAGCTGACGCCGCTGTACCCGCAGGACCGGCTGCGTCTGGAGACGGACCCGGGCGTCCTCACCACCCGCATCATCGACCTCGTCGCGCCGATCGGTAAGGGCCAGCGTGGTCTGATCGTGGCCCCGCCGAAGACCGGCAAGACCATGATCATGCAGGCGATCGCCAACGCGATCACCCACAACAACCCCGAGTGCCACCTGATGGTCGTCCTCGTCGACGAGCGTCCGGAAGAGGTCACCGACATGCAGCGGTCGGTGAAGGGCGAGGTCATCTCCTCGACCTTCGACCGCCCGGCCGAGGACCACACCACCGTCGCCGAGCTGGCCATCGAGCGCGCCAAGCGCCTGGTGGAGCTGGGTCACGACGTGGTCGTCCTGCTCGACTCGATCACCCGTCTGGGCCGCGCGTACAACCTCGCCGCCCCGGCCTCCGGCCGCATCCTGTCCGGTGGTGTCGACTCGACGGCGCTGTACCCGCCGAAGCGCTTCTTCGGTGCGGCCCGCAACATCGAGGACGGCGGCTCGCTGACGATCCTCGCCACCGCCCTGGTGGACACCGGGTCCCGCATGGACGAGGTGATCTTCGAGGAGTTCAAGGGCACCGGCAACGCCGAGCTGAAGCTCGACCGGAAGCTCGCCGACAAGCGCATCTTCCCGGCGGTGGACGTCGACGCGTCCGGCACCCGCAAGGAAGAGATCCTGCTCGCCAACGACGAGCTCGCCATCGTCTGGAAGCTGCGCCGGGTGCTGCACGCGCTCGACCAGCAGCAGGCGGTGGAGCTGCTTCTCGACAAGATGAAGCAGACGAAGTCGAACGCCGAGTTCCTGATGCAGATCCAGAAGACCACCCCGACGCCGGGTAACGGCGACTGAGGCAGGTCGACCGAGTAAGGACCGCACAAGAGGGCCGTTCCCCGAACAGGGGGCGGCCCTCTGTGGTGTTCGTGTGCAGGTAGGATCACGCTCTCTTCGAACTTGTGATCCCGAGGGGGGACATTCGTGGGTACACCCATGCCCGGGGGCGGTCGGCACAGACGCCGGATACGGATAGCACTGCCCGTCGCCGCGGCCGGTGTCGCCGCCGCCGTAGCCGGCGCGCTGCTGACGACCTCCGCCGGTGCGGCCACCCCGCTGCCGCAGCCGAAGGTCAGGCCCGCCGCCGACTCGCCGTCGTCCGCCGAGCTGGAGAAGCGCGTCGCGGGCGCCATGGCCGGTGACGACGTCGCCGGCAAGACGAGCAAGGCCGCGCTCACCGCGGGCACCGTCGCCGGCAGCATCGACCCGAAGGTCATCGGCGGCAACGAGACCACCATCAGCACGGCCCCGTGGATGGCGCAGCTCCACTACTACGACGACCGGGGCACCTCCAGCACCGGCGACGACATCGGCTTCTTCTGCGGCGGCGCCGTCGTCGCGCCGACGAAGATCCTCACCGCCGCGCACTGCGTCAAGGGCTACAACTGGAACGCCAACGGCGCCGTCGTCACCGGCACTTCCAAGCTGCCCTCGGACAACGGCACCGACCTGCACGGCGGTACCGCCACGGCGGTCTGGCGGCAGTGGAACCACCCGTCGTACAACGCGACGACCATCGACAACGACATCGCGCTACTGACGCTCGACACAGCGGTCAAGGCCACGCCGATCCGCATGACCACGTCCGGTGACACCGCGTCGTACAAGGCCGGGGCCAGCGCCAAGGTCTACGGCTGGGGCCGCACGAGCTCCACCAGTGACGACATCTCCGAGACGCTGAAGACCGCCACGCTGCCCATGCAGTCCGACACGACCTGCTCCGGCGCGTACGGCAGGGACTTCGTCAAGGGCCACATGGTCTGCGCGGGCAAGCCGGCGACCGGCAGCGACGCCGGCACCGTCTCCGCGTGCAACGGCGACTCCGGCGGTCCCCTGGTCGTGAACAACCGGATCGTCGGTGTCGTGTCCTGGGGCGTCACCGACTGCGTCGCCAAGGGCGCCTACAGCGTCTTCAGCAAGGTCGGCACGTACGTCGGCGCCGCCTACCCGCGCGTCGACGACGCCAACCTCAGCGGCGACAGCAAGGCCGACCTGTGGGTGCGCAACGCCTCCACCAAGACCGGGTACTCCAAGGACTCCAAGGGCACGTCGTTCGCCGCCCGCCAGTCCTGGGGCAACTGGAACGGCGTGAACGTCGTCCTGCAGACGGACCTCGACCGCGACGGTTACCAGGACCTCGTCTACCGGCGCAGCAGCGACGGCGACGTCTTCTGGGCTTCCGGCCGTACGGGCACCACCAAGCAGATCGCCGACAACTGGAAGACCCGCACCCGGATCGTCACCCCCGGTGACGTCACCGGCGACTACCTGCCCGACCTGCTCTCGGTCGACTCCGCGGGCGTCCTGTGGATCTACCCGGGCAAGGGCAACGGCACCTTCGCGTCCCGTGTGAAGGTCGGCTCCGGCTGGAACCAGTACAACTCCGTGCGCGGCAAGGGCGACTTCAACGGGGACGGCAAGACCGACCTGATCGCCCGCAGCACGTCGGGCAGCTACCTCTACCTCTACAAGGGCACCGGCAAGGCCGGCTCGGGCGCCTTCTCGGCCCGCGTCAAGGTGCGCACGTGGGGCGGCTACAACGCCTTCGACGCGCCCGGCGACGTCACCGGCGACGGGAAGGCCGACTTCCTGGCCCGCACCCCCGGGGGCACGCTCTACCTGTACGCGGGTACCGGCAAGGGGACGAGCGAGATCTTTGCCACAAGGAAGTCCGTCGGCACCGATTTCAAGCAGTACGACATCTTCGGCTGAAACCGCAGGTGAGCGAGGCTCACCCCGCTGTGACGAACACGGACTGTGCCCACCGCCGCACGCGGTGGGCACAGTCCGTTGTGCAACCCTTTCCCGAGTTTCCCCGTCTGACCAGGCGGGGCGACGATAGTGCGAGGAAGGGTCTTCTCCGGCCACGCCTGGCACTGACCGCAGGGGGTAACCGACCGTAGAAGAGCTGAGGAGTACATGTCTGCCGAGAGCACACCGGGCCCGGGTATACCGGGCGATACCGGCACCGACGGAGCACGTCACCGCGGCAAGGGCAAGCGCCGCAAGCCCCAGCGGCGACGCAAGGGCTTGATGATCACGGCCTGGACCGCCGCGGGCATCGTCGTGGTGGGCGGCGCCGGCGCCGGGTACCTGTACTTCAAGCTCAACGGCAACCTCAAGAGCGTCGACATCGACCAGGCCCTCGGCTCGGACCGGCCCAAGAAGGCCGACAACGGCTCGGAGAACATCCTGGTCCTCGGCTCGGACACCCGCGCCGGCGGCAACAAGAAGCTCGGCGGCGGCACCGACGACGGCAGCGCCCGCTCCGACACGGCGATGATCGTGCACGTCTACAAGGGCCACAAGAAGGCGAGCGTGGTCTCCATCCCGCGCGACACCCTCATCGACCGCCCCTCGTGCACGGACACCAAGGGCAACGAGCACCCCGCCGCGCGGAACGCGATGTTCAACTCCGCGTACTCCACCGGCGGGGCCGCCTGCGCCGTGAAGACCGTCGAGTCGATCACCGACCTGCGCATGGACCACTACCTCGAGGTCGACTTCGCGGGCTTCCAGAAGCTCATCGACGACCTCGGCGGCGTCGAGATCACCACGACCAAGAGCATCGACGACCCCGACAGCCACCTGAAGCTGAAGGCCGGCACCCACACGCTCGACGGCAAGCAGGCCCTCGGCCTGGTCCGCACCAGACACGGCGTCGGCGACGGCTCCGACCTGGGCCGCATCCAGCTCCAGCAGGCCTTCATCAAGGCCCTGGTCAACCAGATCAAGGACGTCGGCGTCTTCTCGAACCCGAAGAAGCTGCTCGACCTCGCGGAAACCGCGACCAACACGGTGACGGCCGACTCCCACCTCGGCTCGGTCAACAAGCTCGCGTCCTTCGCGAACGGACTCAAGGGCATCAGCCCGTCCAACATGCACATGATCACGATGCCGGTGGCCTACGACCCGGCCGACCCCAACCGCGTCCTCCTCCAGGAGAAGAAGGCCGACCAGATCTGGAAGGCACTGGAGAACGACAAGCCGATCCCGAAGTCGGCGACGTCGGGATCGGCGACAGGCGAGGCCAAGGGTGTCGTGACCGCCCCGTGAGGGGCGGGGCCGGCCCGCGGGGAATAGATCACAACAACCCCCGGTTTTGGGAGTAGGCCCCAGTCCTGGCAGACTGGTACGTCGGCTCCGGTTCACGCTCCCGCACCCCGCGTCAGCGACCCGGCGCCCTCCCGAACCTAGGAGACACCTTGAAGCGCGACATCCACCCCGAGTACGTCGAGACGCAGGTCAGCTGCACCTGTGGCGCGTCGTTCACCACCCGGAGCACCATCGAGTCCGGCGCGATCCGCGCCGATGTCTGCTCCGAGTGCCACCCGTTCTACACGGGCAAGCAGAAGATCCTCGACACCGGTGGCCGTGTGGCCCGCTTCGAGGCCCGCTTCGGCAAGGCCGCCGGCTCCAAGAAGTAGCGAGCCCCATTCCGCCGGTCCACGGACGCGCCCCCTCCACCGGGCGCGCCGGGACCGGCGTTTTTGGTCGCCCGCCCTTCACCCCCGTCCGTACACAGGAGCCCAAGATGTTCGAGGCCGTCGAGGAACTCGTCGCCGAGCACGCCGACCTGGAGAAGAAGCTCGCCGACCCGTCGGTCCACGCCGACCAGGCCAACGCGCGCAAGCTGAACAAGCGTTACGCCGAGCTCACCCCCATCGTCGCCACCTACCGCTCCTGGACGCAGACGGGCGACGACATCGGGACCGCGCGCGAACTGGCCGCCGACGACCCCGACTTCGCCGCCGAGGTCAAGGAGCTGGAGCAGCAGCGCGAGGAGCTCACCGAGAAGCTGCGCCTCCTGCTCGTCCCGCGCGACCCCAGCGACGACAAGGACGTCATCCTCGAGATCAAGGCGGGCGCGGGCGGTGACGAGTCGGCGCTGTTCGCCGGCGACCTGCTGCGCATGTACCTGCGCTACGCGGAGCGCGTCGGCTGGAAGACCGAGATCATCGACGCCACCGAGTCCGAGCTGGGCGGCTACAAGGACGTCCAGGTCGCCGTGAAGACCAAGGGCGGCCAGGGGGCCACCGAGCCCGGCCAGGGCGTCTGGGCGCGGATGAAGTACGAGGGCGGCGTGCACCGCGTGCAGCGCGTGCCCGCGACGGAGTCCCAGGGCCGTATCCACACCTCCGCGGCCGGTGTGCTCGTCACGCCCGAGGCCGAGGAGGTCGACGTCGAGATCAATCCGAACGATCTCCGCATCGACGTCTACCGGTCCTCCGGGCCCGGCGGACAGTCCGTCAACACCACCGACTCCGCCGTGCGCATCACGCACCTTCCCACCGGAGTCGTCGCCTCGTGCCAGAACGAGAAGAGCCAGCTGCAGAACAAGGAGCAGGCGCTGCGTATCCTGCGCTCCAGGCTGCTCGCAGCGGCGCAGGAGGAAGCGGAGAAGGAGGCCGCCGACGCCCGCCGCAGCCAGGTCCGCACCGTCGACCGCTCCGAGAAGATCCGCACGTACAACTTCCCGGAGAACCGCCTCTCGGACCACCGCGTCGGCTTCAAGGCGTACAACCTGGACCAGGTCCTGGACGGCGACCTCGACGCGGTGATCCAGGCCTGCGTCGACGCGGACTCCGCGGCGAAGCTGGCGGCCGCGTAGGGCAGGCACAAGCACGTACGAGTGATCACGTACGAGTAATACGGAGGACTTGCGTGAACCTGCTGCTCGCGGAGGTGGCCCAGGCCACCCAGCGGCTCGCCGACGCCGGCGTGCCCTCGCCGCGTACCGACGCGGAGGAGCTCGCCGCGTTCGTGCACGGCGTCAAGCGCGGCGAGCTGCACTCCGTCAAGGACTCCGACTTCGACGCCCGCTACTGGGAGGTCATCGCCCGCCGCGAGGCCCGCGAACCGCTCCAGCACATCACCGGGCGCGCCTACTTCCGCTACCTGGAACTCCAGGTCGGGCCCGGGGTGTTCGTGCCGCGGCCCGAGACGGAGTCCGTGGTCGGCTGGGCCATAGACGCCGTACGGGCCATGGACGTCGTCGAGCCGTGCATCGTCGACCTGTGCACCGGCTCCGGCGCCATCGCGCTGGCCCTCGCCCAGGAGGTGCCGCGCTCGCGCGTGCACGCCGTGGAGCTGTCCGAGGACGCCCTCAAGTGGACCCGCAAGAACGTCGAGGGGTCCAGGGTCGACCTGCGGCAGGGCAACGCCCTCACCGCCTTCCCCGACCTGGACGGCCAGGTCGACCTGGTCATCACCAATCCGCCGTACATCCCGCTCACCGAGTGGGAGTACGTCGCCCCCGAGGCGCGGGACTACGACCCCGACATGGCCCTCTTCTCCGGCGAGGACGGCCTGGACCTCATCCGCGGCCTGGAACGCACCGCGCACCGGCTGCTGCGCCCGGGCGGTGTGGTCGTCGTCGAGCACGCGGACACCCAGGGCGGCCAGGTGCCGTGGATCTTCACCGAGGAGCGGGGCTGGGCCGACGCGGCCGACCACCCGGACCTCAACAACCGCCCGCGTTTCGCCACGGCCCGCAAGGCGCTGCCGTGAGCACACCGGGCACCCCGCGCTCTTCGCGGACTTCATCCCAGCAGCACGTGTACGAGGAGGCCAGCTAAAGATGGCACGGCGATACGACACCAACGACGCGACCGACCGTGTGACCGGTCTGCGCGAGGCAGCGTCCGCCGTCCGCCGTGGCGAGCTCGTGGTGCTGCCGACGGACACGGTGTACGGCATCGGCGCGGACGCGTTCTCCTCGGAGGCGGTCGCCGACCTGCTGGACGCGAAGGGCCGGGGCCGCAACATGCCCACCCCCGTCCTCATCGGCTCCCCGAACACGCTGCACGGCCTGGTCACGGACTTCTCCGAGCTGGCCTGGGAGCTGGTCGACGCCTTCTGGCCGGGCGCGCTGACGCTCGTCGCCCGGCACCAGCCGTCCCTCCAGTGGGACCTCGGGGACACCCGTGGCACGGTCGCCGTGCGCATGCCGCTGCACCCGGTCGCCATCGAGCTGCTCACCGAGGTCGGTCCCATGGCCGTCTCCTCCGCCAACCTGACCGGCCACCCGGCGCCGGAGGACTGCGACGCCGCGCAGGAGATGCTCGGCGACTCCGTCTCCGTCTACCTCGACGGGGGCCCGACCCCCGGCATCGTGCCGTCGTCGATCGTCGACGTGACCCGTGAGGTGCCGCTGCTGCTGCGCGCGGGGGCCATCTCGGCGGACGAGCTGCGAAAGGTCGTACCCGACCTCGAGGTGGCGAATTGACGGCCCCTGGATCGGGGCGTGGCATAGGCAACGGGGAAAGCGCGGCGGAGATCACGACGACCTTCGTGGGACTTCCGCGCGACAGCTTCCGCATCCTCCACGTCAGCACCGGCAACGTGTGCCGCTCGCCCATCACCGAGCGGCTGACCCGCCATGCCGTGCGGGAGCGGCTCGGGATCCTGGGTGGGGGGCTGATCGTGGAGAGCGCCGGCACCTGGGGCCACGAGGGCGCGCCCATGGAGTCCCACGCGGAGACCGTCCTGGCCGACTTCGGCGCGGACGCCTCCGGCTTCACCGGGCGTGAGCTCCTCGACGAGCACGTGATCCGCGCCGACCTGGTGCTGACCGCCACCCGGGACCACCGGGCGCAGGTCATCTCCATGGGGCACTCGGCGGGCTTGCGCACCTTCACGCTCAAGGAGTTCACCCGCCTGGTCAAGGCCATCGACCCGGCGACCCTGCCGCCCCTGGAGGAGGGCGTGGTCTTCCGCGCGCGTGCCCTGGTCCGCGCCGCGGCCGCTCTACGCGGGTGGCTGCTCGCGCCGACCGCCGAGGCGGACGAGGTCTACGACCCCTACGGCGCGCCCCTGACGTTCTTCCGTTCCATCGGGGACGAGATACACCAGGCACTCGATCCGGTCGTCACGGCCCTCACCGGCGTCCCCGCAAAGACGTAACAGCCGAGCGCTCCGCAGGCCCCGGGCCTACATTGGTCGTACGTGTCACCGTCGACGCCCGGAGCCCACCATGACGGTCACCCCTGCCATCGAGGCCGACGTCCTGCGCCGCCAGGACCCCGAGCTCGCCGACATCCTGCTCGGGGAGCGGGAGCGGCAGTCGACGACGCTCCAGCTGATCGCCGCCGAGAACTTCACGTCCCCGGCCGTGCTGGCCGCGCTCGGCTCCCCGCTGGCCAACAAGTACGCCGAGGGCTACCCGGGGGCGCGGCACCACGGCGGCTGCGAGATCGTCGACGTCGCCGAACGCGTCGCGGTCGACCGGGCCAGGGCGCTGTTCGGCGCCGACCACGCCAACGTCCAGGCACACTCGGGCTCTTCGGCGGTGCTCGCCGCCTACGCCGCGCTGCTCCGCCCCGGCGACACCGTCCTCGCGCTCGGCCTGCCCTACGGCGGGCATCTCACCCACGGCTCACCCGCCAACTTCTCCGGCCGCTGGTTCGACTTCGTCGGATACGGCGTGGAGGCCGAGTCCGGGTTCATCGACCACGAGCAGGTGCGCACGCTGGCCCGCACACGCCGGCCCAAGGCGATCGTGTGCGGCTCGATCGCCTACCCGCGCCATGTCGACTACGCCTTCTTCCGCGAGGTCGCCGACGAGGTGGGCGCGTACCTCATCGCGGACGCCGCGCACCCCCTCGGCCTCGTCGCCGGGGGAGCGGCCCCGAATCCGGTGCCGTACGCGGACATCGTCTGCGGGACCACCCACAAGGTGCTGCGCGGCCCGCGCGGCGGTGTGATCCTGTGCCGCGCGGAGCTGGCCGAGCGGGTCGACCGGGCTGTGTTCCCTTTCACACAGGGTGGTGCGCAGATGCACACCATCGCCGCCAAGGCGGTCGCGTTCGGGGAGGCGGCAACACCGGCGTTCGCCGCGTACGCCCATCAGGTGGTGGCGAATGCGCGGGTTCTGGCGGCCCGGCTGGCCGCGGCGGGCCTGGTCGTCACCACGGGCGGCACGGACACCCATCTGATCACGGCCGACCCGGCGCCGCTCGGCGTCGACGGGCGCACCGCCCGGGGCCGGCTGGCCGCGGCGGGCCTGGTCATGGACTGTTGTGCGCTTCCGCACGCCGACGCCCGGGGACTCAGGCTCGGCACGGCCGCGATCACCACGCAGGGTATGGGTGAGGCGGAGATGGTCCGCATCGCCGAGCTGCTCACGGGGGTGCTGCGGGGCGTGACGGAGACCTCGAGAGCCCGTGAAGATGTGCGGGAGCTGGCCGGTGGATTTCCGCCGTATCCCGCTTGAGTCGGGGTAAGCGCATCAGGGTGCACCGCCACTCGTGCAACCATCGTCGCTACCCGGAAGTCCCCACTCATATGCGCGCATCGCTAGGGTGTGGGGCTGAGATGGCCAGCGAGACCTGTGGGGAAGCCCGTGCGTGAATACCTCCTGACGCTCTGCATCACGGCCGCGGTGACGTATCTGCTGACAGCGCCGGTACGGAAGTTCGCGATCGTGGCCGGAGCGATGCCGGAGATCCGGGCACGTGACGTGCACCGGGAGCCCACTCCGCGCCTCGGCGGTATCGCGATGTTCTTCGGCCTGTGCGCGGGCCTGCTGGTCGCCGATCACCTGACCAACCTCAACCAGGTCTTCGAGACGTCGAACGAACCCCGGGCGCTGCTGTCCGGAGCGGCCCTGATCTGGCTGATCGGGGTGCTGGACGACAAGTTCGAGATCGACGCCCTGATCAAGCTGGGTGGCCAGATGATCGCCGCGGGCGTGATGGTCGTGCAGGGTCTGACGATCCTGTGGCTGCCGATCCCGGGCGTCGGCTCGGTCGCGCTCACCCAGTGGCAGGGCACCCTGCTCACGGTCGCGCTGGTCGTCATCACCATCAACGCGGTCAACTTCGTCGACGGCCTGGACGGCCTCGCGGCGGGCATGGTCTGCATCGCGGCAACGGCGTTCTTCCTGTACGCCTACCGCATCTGGTACTCGTACGGCATCGAGGCCGCCGCCCCGGCCACCCTCTTCTCGGCGATCCTGATGGGCATGTGCCTGGGCTTCCTGCCGCACAACATGCACCCGGCGCGGATCTTCATGGGCGACTCGGGCTCGATGCTGATCGGCCTGGTCCTGGCCGCCGGCGCGATCTCCATCACGGGGCAGGTCGACCCGGACGCGCTCAACCTGTACGTGGGCTCCGAGAAGGAGGCCGTGCACCAGACGGTCCCCGTCTACATCCCGCTGCTGCTGCCGCTGACGATCATCGCGGTGCCGGCCGCCGACCTGATCCTGGCGATCGTGCGCCGCACCTGGCGCGGCCAGTCCCCGTTCGCCGCCGACCGCGGCCACCTGCACCACCGGCTGCTGGAGATCGGCCACTCGCACAGCCGCGCGGTGCTGATCATGTACTTCTGGTCGGCGCTGATCGCCTTCGGCGCGCTCGCCTACTCGGTCAACTCGGCGTCCATGTGGATCGTGCTGGGTGTGGTGTTCCTGAGCGCGATCGGGCTGCTCCTGCTTCTGCTGCCGCGCTTCACGCCGCGCGCTCCGCGCTGGATGGAGCACTTCGTGCCGCCGCGCTACCGGCGCCGCGGCGCGGTCGCGGCCCTCTCACCCGAGGCCTCCACCCCGGCGTCGACGGCGGACCAGCCCGCCCCGGCCGGGACCGAGAACCGCACTCCCGTGGTGTCCGGGGTCGCCGGCGTCAACGGGGCGACCGCCATCGGCCCCCGTTCGCGTCTGGCCGACCGGCGCAGGGCGGGGACAAGGTAAGAATCTGACTAGAGCATTGCCAACTCGTGGGGTGGCGATGGGGGTGCGAAGCATCCCAATACCAGACATGTCGGCGCTGTTCTCGCTCAGACGCGCAGCTTCACTCTCATGTGTGACAGTCCGCACACCGCCAGGTAAAGACTGCATCAAATAGTTTGTGATACGGTTCACGAGAACCCCCGGATAGAGCCGACGGACCGCAGTGCGACGGTCCATTGGTGTGAGGTCTCCACTCAGCCCGGGACTACGCTCGTCCATGACGACACCCCTGCCCCCTGCGAAAGCGGAGTTGCCGCCATGCCGTCCAATGACGCCCGGATCCTGGCCCAGGCTGCCGTGCCCACGGCCGCCGTCGGTGCTGTTGCCGCCGTCGTCAGTGGTGTGGTCGCCGGCGGCAAGGGAGCGATCGGGGCGGTCGTCGCGACACTCATTGTGATCCTCTTCATGGGGATCGGCCTCTATGTCTTGCAGCGCACTGCCAAATCGCTTCCGCACCTGTTCCAGGCGATGGGCCTCATGCTCTACGCGGCGCAGATTCTGCTGCTGTTCGTCTTCGTCGCCGCGTTCAAGAACACGACGCTGTTCAATCCAAAGGCCTTTGCCATCACGCTCGTTGTCGGCACCCTCGCCTGGATCGCCGCACAGACGCGTGCCCACATGAAGGCCAAGATCCTTTACGTTGAGCCCGATTCGACGAAGGGCGAGAAGCCCGAAAAGTCGGGGCACTCGTCGTGAGGGATAGGGCCGGGATAAAGAGGCATGAGATCTCCTGCTATCGTCCGGTGCCAACTGCGGCATCGCGGGCGCGGGCATCTGAGCTGACGCCTGCTCCATCGCGAGGCGAGATGCCCCCCAGCCGCCCCCACATCCGTAACACCAGTCCCGTGCCGAACCGCGGCTCCGTGCCGCGCCGACACAACGAGGTTGCCGTACCCATGCGTCACGCCGAAGGAGCCCGTGGTGAGTGCTGACCAGACCCAGCTCGCCTTTGACTGGAGCTGTCGGATCATGTCCGACAACGGGTGTGGTTTTCCGGCTCCGGGCCTGCACTCGTTCCTCTTCAAGCCGATTGGCACCGTCGGGGGGTACGAGTTCAACAAGGTGATGCTGCTCGCCATCATCACCACCATCGTTGTCATCGGCTTCTTCTGGGCGGCCTTCGGCAAGGCCAAGGTGGTGCCGGGCAAGCTGCAGATGGTCGGCGAGGCCGGCTACGACTTCGTCCGCCGCGGCATCGTCTACGAGACCCTCGGCAAGAAGGAGGGCGAGAAGTACGTCCCCCTGATGGTCTCGCTGTTCTTCTTCATCTGGATCATGAACATCTGGTCCGTGATCCCGCTCGCGCAGTTCCCGGTGTCGTCGATCATCGCCTACCCGGCCGTCCTGGCCGCGGTGGTGTACGTGACGTGGGTCGGACTGACCTTCAAGCGGCACGGCTTCGTCGGGTTCTTCAAGAACGTCACCGGCTACGACAAGTCGCTCGGCCCGGTGCTGCCGCTCGTGATGGTCATCGAGTTCTTCTCGAACCTGCTCGTCCGCCCGTTCACGCACGCGGTGCGACTGTTCGCCAACATGTTCGCCGGTCACCTGATGCTGGTCATGTTCACCGTCGCGTCCTGGTACCTGCTGAACAGCTGGATGGTCCCGGCGGCCGGTGTCTCCTTCGTCATGGCCACGGTCATGATCGTCTTCGAGCTTTTCGTGCAGGCCGTCCAGGCGTACGTCTTCGTACTCCTCGCCTGCACGTACGTCCAGGGCGCTCTCGCCGAGCATCACTGAGCCCCCACCACTCTCAGCCCCCAGAACGTCCGGTGGCCAACCCCCATCGGTCCTGAAAGAGAAGGAAGATTCAGCATGGCTGCCCTTGAGACCCTCGCCGCCGTCGAAGGCAACCTCGGCTCCATCGGTTACGGCCTTGCCGCCATCGGCCCCGGCGTCGGCGTCGGCATCATCTTCGGCAACGGCACCCAGGCCCTGGCCCGCCAGCCCGAGGCGGCCGGTCTGATCCGTGCCAACCAGATCCTCGGTTTCGCGTTCTGTGAGGCGCTCGCCCTCATCGGCATCGTCATGCCGTTCGTCTACTAAGAGACGTTCGGGACGATCGAAACCTTTCAACGGAAGGCACTGATGTGATCGCCAACCTGGTGCAGCTGGCGGCCGAGGAGAAGCAGAACCCGCTTATTCCTCCGGGCCCCGAGCTGCTCATCGGCACCATCGCCTTCGCCATCGTGTTCTTCTTCTTCTGGAAGAAGCTGCTTCCGAACATCAACAAGGTTCTGGAGGAGCGCCGCGCGGCGATCGAAGGCGGTATCGAAGAGGCCGAGACCATGAAGGTCGAGGCCCAGAGCGTCCTTGAGCAGTACAAGGCACAGCTCGCCGAGGCCCGGCACGAGGCCGCGCGCCTGCGCCAGGAGGCGCAGGAGCAGGGTGCCACGCTCATCGCCGAGATGCGGGCCGAGGGCCAGCGTCAGCGCGAGGAGATCGTCGCCGCCGGCCACTCCCAGATCGAGGCCGACCGCAAGGCCGCCGCTTCCGCGCTGCGCCAGGACGTCGGCAAGCTCGCCACCGACCTGGCCGGCAAGCTCGTCGGGGAGTCCCTCGAGGACCACGCCCGCCAGAGCCGCGTGATCGACCGGTTCCTCGACGAGCTCGAGGAGAAGGCCGAGGCCGGGCGATGAACGGAGCGAGCCGCGAGGCCCTGGCAGCCGCACGTGAGCGTCTCGACGCGCTGACGGACTCCACGTCCGTGAACGCGGCTTCGCTCGCCGACGAGCTGGCCGCCGTCACCGCGCTGCTCGACCGCGAGGTGTCGCTGCGTCGGGTCCTCACCGACCCGGCGCAGGCCGCAGAGGCCAAGGCAGAGCTGGCCCAGCGTCTGCTCGGCACCCAGGTCAGCGGCCCCGCCGCCGACCTGGTGGCCGGCATGGTGCGCTCCCGCTGGTCGCAGTCCCGCGACCTGGTGGACGCGCTGGAGGAGCTGGCCGACACCGCCGACCTCACGGCCGCCCAGCAGGCGGGCAAGCTCGACGACGTCGAGGACGAGCTGTTCCGGTTCGGCCGGATCGTCTCCGGCAGCACCGAACTGCGCGCCGCGCTGACCGACCGCAAGGCCACCACCTCGGCCAAGGGCGAGCTGCTGCGCAGCCTCCTCGGCGGCCGGGCGCAGTCGGCCACCGAGCGTCTGGTCACGCGCCTTGTGACCGCGCCGCGGGGACGTAGCCTGGAGTCGGGACTCGAGTCCCTGTCCAAGCTCGCCGCCGATCGCCGGGACCGCATGGTGGCCATCGTCACCTCGGCGGTACCGCTGAGCGACCCGCAGAAGCAGCGCCTGGGCGCCGCCCTCGCGAAGCTCTACGGCCGCACGATGCACCTCAACCTGGACGTGGACCCCGAGGTCCTCGGCGGAATCCGGGTGCAGGTCGGTGACGAGGTCATCAACGGCGCTCTGGTGGACCGCATCGAGGACGCCAGCCGCCGGCTCGCCGGCTGAGCAGCAACTCAATAGGCACAACGTACTTACGACGGCCCTGGTTGGGCCGTGCAGAAGAATCCTGGGGGTCGCCCCCAGACCCCCAAAGTGAAACTTCGGGCCCAACAAGGAGAGCAGGGAACCCAGATGGCGGAGCTCACGATCCGGCCGGAGGAGATCCGGGACGCGCTGGAGAACTTCGTCCAGGCGTACAAGCCGGACGCGGCCTCGCGCGAGGAGGTCGGTACGGTCACCTTCGCCGGCGACGGTATCGCGAAGGTCGAGGGTCTGCCCTCGGTCATGGCCAACGAGCTGCTGAAGTTCGAGGACGGCAGCCTCGGCCTCGCCCTCAACCTCGAGGAGCGCGAGATCGGCTGCGTCGTCCTCGGCGAGTTCAGCGGCATCGAGGAGGGTCAGCCGGTCTCCCGTACCGGTGAGGTTCTCTCCGTTGCGGTGGGCGAGGGCTACCTCGGCCGCGTGGTGGACCCCCTCGGCAACCCGATCGACGGCCTCGGCGAGATCGAGACCGAGGACCGCCGCGCCCTGGAGCTGCAGGCCCCGGGCGTCATGGTCCGCAAGTCGGTGCACGAGCCGATGGAGACGGGCTACAAGGCCGTCGACGCGATGACCCCGATCGGCCGTGGCCAGCGTCAGCTGATCATCGGTGACCGCCAGACCGGCAAGACCGCCCTGGCCGTCGACACGATCATCAACCAGCGCGACAACTGGCGCTCGGGCGACCCGAACAAGCAGGTCCGCTGCATCTACGTCGCCATCGGCCAGAAGGGCTCCACCATCGCCGGCGTGCGCGGCGCTCTGGAGGAGGCCGGCGCGCTGGAGTACACGACCATCGTCGCCGCCCCGGCGTCCGACCCGGCCGGCTTCAAGTACCTGGCGCCGTACACCGGTTCGGCCATCGGCCAGCACTGGATGTACCAGGGCAAGCACGTCCTGATCATCTTCGACGACCTGTCGAAGCAGGCCGACGCCTACCGCGCCGTGTCGCTGCTGCTGCGCCGCCCGCCGGGTCGTGAGGCCTACCCGGGTGACGTCTTCTACCTGCACTCCCGTCTGCTGGAGCGCTGCGCCAAGCTCTCCGACGAGATGGGTGCCGGCTCGATGACCGGTCTGCCGATCGTCGAGACGAAGGCCAACGACGTCTCGGCGTTCATCCCGACCAACGTCATCTCCATCACCGACGGCCAGTGCTTCCTGGAGTCGGACCTGTTCAACGCCGGTCAGCGCCCCGCGCTGAACGTCGGTATCTCCGTCTCCCGTGTCGGTGGTTCCGCCCAGCACAAGGCGATGAAGCAGGTCTCCGGCCGGCTGCGCGTGGACCTCGCCCAGTTCCGTGAGCTGGAGGCGTTCGCCGCCTTCGGTTCCGACCTGGACGCCGCGTCCAAGGCGCAGCTCGAGCGTGGTCAGCGCATGGTCGAGCTGCTGAAGCAGGCGCAGTACCAGCCGATGGCCACCGAGGACCAGGTCGTCTCTGTCTGGGCCGGCACCACCGGCAAGATGGACGACGTCCCCGTCGTCGACATCCGGCGCTTCGAGAAGGAGCTGCTGGAGTACCTGCACCGCAAGGAGCAGGGCCTGATGACCTCCATCCGCGAGGGCGGCAAGATGTCGGACGACACCCTTCAGGCCGTCGCCGACGCCATCGTGGAGTTCAAGAAGCAGTTCGAGACCGCCGACGGCAAGCTGCTCGGCGAGGACACCCCGGCTGCCGGTAAGTGACGACGGAAGGGACCTGACTCATGGGAGCCCAGCTCCGGGTCTACAAGCGTCGCATCCGATCCGTCACCGCGACCAAGAAGATCACCAAGGCGATGGAGATGATCGCCGCCTCGCGCGTCGTCAAGGCGCAGCGCAAGGTGGCGGCCTCCACGCCGTACGCGACCGAGCTCACCCGGGCGGTCACGGCGGTCGCCGGCGGATCCAACACCAAGCACCCGCTCACGACTGAGCCGGAGAACCCGACCCGCGCCGCGGTCCTGCTCCTCACGAGCGACCGCGGGCTGGCCGGCGCCTTCAACTCCAACGCCATCAAGGCCGCGGAGAAGCTCACGGCGAAGCTGGAGGCCGAGGGCAAGGAGGTCGTCAGCTACATCGTCGGCCGCCGCGGTGTCGCCCACTACAACTTCCGCGAGCGCAAGATCGCGGAGACGTTCACGGGCTTCACCGACGAGCCGTCGTACGCGGACGCCAAGAAGGTCGCGGCCCCGCTGATCGAGGCGATCGAGACGGAGACGGCCGAGGGCGGCGTGGACGAGCTCCACATCGTCTACACCGAGTTCGTGTCGATGATGACGCAGACGGCGATCGAGGCCCGGCTGCTGCCGCTCAGCCTCGACGAGGTCGCCGAGGAGGCCAAGCCCGGCAAGGGCGAGATCCTCCCGCTGTTCGACTTCGAGCCCTCGGCGGAGGACGTCCTCGACGCCCTGCTGCCGCGCTACGTCGAGAGCCGCATCTACAACGCGCTGCTCCAGTCGGCCGCCTCCAAGCACGCCGCCACGCGGCGCGCGATGAAGTCGGCCACCGACAACGCCGGAGAGCTCATCGAGACGCTCACCCGGCTTGCCAACCAGGCCCGCCAGGCCGAAATCACCCAGGAAATCAGCGAGATCGTCGGTGGCGCGAGTGCCCTGGCCGACGCGACCGCGGGGAGTGACCGATAAATGACCACCACTGTTGAGACGGCCACGGCGACGGGCCGCGTCGCGCGGGTCATCGGCCCGGTCGTCGACGTGGAGTTCCCCGTCGACGCGATGCCGGAGATCTACAACGCCCTGCACGTCGAGGTCGCCGACCCGGCGCTCGCGGGCGAGAAGAAGACGCTGACCCTGGAGGTCGCCCAGCACCTGGGTGACGGCCTGGTCCGCGCCATTTCCATGCAGCCCACCGACGGTCTGGTCCGCCAGGCCCCGGTGACCGACACCGGCGCGGGCATCACCGTCCCCGTCGGCGACTTCACCAAGGGCAAGGTGTTCAACACCCTCGGTGAGGTGCTGAACAGCGACGAGGTCCACGAGGGCGAGCGCTGGTCCATCCACCGCAAGGCCCCCGCGTTCGACCAGCTCGAGTCGAAGACCGAGATGTTCGAGACGGGCCTGAAGGTCGTCGACCTGCTCACCCCGTACGTCAAGGGCGGCAAGATCGGTCTGTTCGGTGGTGCCGGTGTCGGCAAGACCGTGCTGATCCAGGAAATGATCATGCGTGTCGCCAACCTCCACGAGGGCGTCTCCGTCTTCGCGGGCGTCGGCGAGCGCACCCGTGAGGGCAACGACCTCATCGCGGAGATGGAAGAGTCCGGCGTTCTGGACAAGACCGCCCTGGTCTTCGGTCAGATGGACGAGCCCCCGGGCACCCGTCTGCGCGTGGCCCTGGCCGGCCTGACGATGGCGGAGTACTTCCGTGACGTCCAGAAGCAGGACGTGCTGTTCTTCATCGACAACATCTTCCGCTTCACCCAGGCCGGTTCCGAGGTGTCGACCCTGCTCGGCCGTATGCCCTCCGCGGTGGGCTACCAGCCGAACCTGGCCGACGAGATGGGCACCCTCCAGGAGCGCATCACCTCGACCCGTGGTCACTCGATCACCTCGATGCAGGCGATCTACGTCCCCGCGGACGACCTGACCGACCCGGCCCCGGCCACCACCTTCGCCCACCTCGACGCGACGACGGTTCTCTCCCGTCCGATCTCCGAGAAGGGCATCTACCCGGCCGTGGACCCGCTGGACTCGACGTCCCGCATCCTCGACCCGCGGTACATCTCGGCGGAGCACTACAACGCCGCGATGCGCGTGAAGAACATCCTGCAGAAGTACAAGGACCTGCAGGACATCATCGCGATCCTCGGTATCGACGAGCTCGGCGAGGAGGACAAGCTCGTCGTCCACCGTGCCCGTCGCGTGGAGCGCTTCCTGTCCCAGAACACCCACGCCGCCAAGCAGTTCACGGGCGTGGACGGTTCGGACGTGCCGCTGGACGAGTCGATCGCCGCGTTCAACGCGATCTGCGACGGCGAGTACGACCACTTCCCGGAGCAGGCGTTCTTCATGTGCGGTGGTCTCGAGGACCTGAAGAGCAACGCCAAGGAGCTCGGCGTCTCCTGAGCCCCGTGCTCGTCGGAGGGGGCGGGGTTCGTCCCGCCCCCTCTGTCACGCCTACTAGACTTGTAACCAACACCCGGCACTCCCGCCGGGTGGTGACCCGAGGAGCCACTCTTGGCTGCTGAGCTGCACGTCGCGTTGGTCGCGGCCGACCGTGAGGTCTGGTCCGGCCAGGCCACCCTGGTCGTCGCGCGCACCACGTCCGGCGACATCGGCGTCATGCCCGGTCACCAGCCGCTGCTCGGTGTGCTGGAGTCGGGCCCGGTGACCATCCGTACGAGCGAGGGCGGGACGGTCGTCGCCGCTGTGCACGGCGGATTCATCTCGTTCGCGGACGACAAGCTCTCACTCCTGGCGGAGGTCGCCGAGCTGTCGGACGAGATCGATGTCCAGCGCGCGGAGCAGGAGCTCGAGCGTGCGAAGGCGGAGGACGACGCGGACGCCCAGCGCCGCGCGGACGTCCGTCTGCGGGCTGCCACGGCGGCGCGCTGACCCCATCCGCCGTGTGATGACGTCACTCAGCCGCGGCTGGGTACCGGAGAGATCCGGACCCAGCCGCGGCTGAGGCGGATGTGGGTGATTTTTACGTTCCGTTACCTAGGAGACGAGGAGGTCGGTGTCGATGGTCCTCGCTCTGACTGTGTGCGGAATCGTGGTGGCCCTCGTGGTGGTGGGCCTGTTCGTCTTCGGGCTGCGCCGCCGGCTGATCCAGCGGTCGGGCGGCACGTTCGACGCCAGCCTGCGCTGGGACGCCCCTGCCGAGGGTGACACCAACGGCAAGGGCTGGGCGTACGGGGTGGCCCGCTACAACGGCGACCGGGTCGAGTGGTACCGCGTCTTCTCGTACTCGCCGCGTCCGCGCCGCGTCCTGGAGCGTTCCGCGATCGAGGTGGCCGGCCGCCGCGTCCCGGATGGCGAGGAGGAGCTGGCGCTGCTCTCCGACCATGTGATCCTGGCCTGTCTGCACCGGGGCACGCGTCTCGAACTCGCGATGAGCGAAGACGCGCTGACCGGTTTCCTCGCGTGGCTTGAGGCAGCCCCGCCCGGACAGCGGGTGAACGTGGCGTAGCCACGTTCACCCGCTGGGTGGGGGTCCCCCCGGACGAAGTCTGGGGGAGCGTCAATGTCGCCTAGAGTCCAAGACCCTTCGAACTTCTCTGTGACGCGGCCTACTTCAGGCCGCTGTCGATCGCGGTCGCCAGCTCTCCGTTCGCGGTGTCACCGCTGAACTCCCAGAAGAACGCGCCGCCCAGACCCTGGTTCTTGGCCCAGCTCATCTTGCCCGCGATCGTGGCCGGGGTGTCGTACGACCACCAGTTGCTGCCGCAGTGCGCGTACGCCGTGCCCGCGATGGTGCCGGTGGCCGGGCAGGAGTTCTTCAGGACCTTGTAGTCCTCGATGCCCGCCTCGTACGTGCCCGGAGCCGCGCCGGTCGCCGATCCGCCCGGGGCGGACTGGGTGACGCCGGTCCAGCCGCGGCCGTAGAACCCGATGCCGAGGAGCAGCTTCTTCGCGGGGACGCCCTTCGCCTTCAGCTTGGCGATCGCGTCGGCCGAGTTGAAGCCCGCCTGCGGGATCCCCGGGTAGGACGTGAGCGGGGAGTGCGGGGCGGTCGGGCCGTCCTTGTCGAAGGCGCCGAAGTAGTCGTACGTCATCACGTTGTACCAGTCGAGGTGCTGGGCGGCGCCGCCGTAGTCGGCCGCGTCGATCTTGCCGCCGGAGGAGCCGTCGGCGGTGATGGCCGCGGTGACCAGGTAGTTCGGGCCGAACTCGGCGCGCAGCGCCGACATCAGGTTCCTGAAGGCGGCGGGGCCGGAGGTGTCGCAGCTCAGCCCGCAGGCGTTCGGGTACTCCCAGTCGATGTCGATGCCGTCGAAGACGTCGGCCCAGCGCGGGTCCTCCACGACGGCCTTGCAGGACTTGGCGAACGCGGCGGCGTTGGCCGCGGCCTGGCCGAAGCCGCCGGAGTAGGTCCAGCCGCCGAAGGAGTACAGCACCTTGATGTGCGGGTACTTGGCCTTCAGCTGGCGCAGCTGGTTGAAGTTTCCGCGCAGCGGCTGGTCCCAGGTGTCGGCGGTGCCGCTGACGGACTGGTCGGCCGTGTAGGCCTTGTCGTAGGCGGCGTAGGTGTCGTCGACGGTGCACTGCCCGTTCTTGACGTTGCCGAAGGCGTAGTTGATGTGGGTGATCTTCGACGCCGTGCCCGAGGTCACCAGGTTCTTGACGTGGTAGTTGCGGCCGTAGACGCCCCACTCGGTGAAGTAGCCGAGCTTGACCTTGTCGCCGGTGGGCGGCTCGGTGGTGCCGCCGGTGGTGCGGACCCGGACGGCGCCGCTGACCGGGCCGGTCTGGTCGGCGGTGTCACGGGCCTGGACGGAGTAGGAGTAGTCGGTTCCGGCGGTGAGGCCGGTGTTGGTGTACGAGGTGCCCGTCACGGTCGCGACCTTGGCGCCGTCGCGCAGGACGTCGTAGTTCTTGACGCCCTTGTCGTCGGTGGCGGCGGACCAGGACAGCTTCACCGAGGTGTTGGTGATGTCCGAGGCGGTCGGGGTGCCCGGGGCGCTCGGCGCGCTGTCGCCGGGTTCCGTGGTGCCGCCGTCGCAACTGCCGCCGTTGAGCTTGCAGTTCGCGGGGGAGCCGGTGCCGCTGCCGTTGAAGCCGAAGGAGAGGGAGGCGCCGGGGGCGAGGGTGCCGTTCCAGGACTTGTTCTTCGCGGTCCAGTGGGTGCCGGAGGAGGTGACGTCGGCGTCCCAGGCGGAGGTGACGGAGGTGCCGGAGGGGAAGTCCCACTCGACGGTCCAGGAACTGAGGGTCGTGGTGCCGGTGTTCTTCACCGTCCACTTGCCCTCGAAGCCGGAGCCCCAGTCCTGGGTCTTGGCGTAGGAAGCGGTGGCGGACGTCGCGGCCTGGGCAGGGCTCGCCAGGCCGACGAGGCCGGCCAGCGGGAGCAACAGGGTCGCGAACCCTGCCGCGGCTCTGTGTCTGAAGCGCATGCTGCGCCTCCTTGATGGAGTTGTGGGGGCGTGACTGAGCCTCACGCCCACTCATGGTGCGGTGAGAATAGGAAGGTCTGGACCACCGGTCAATAGGTCTGGACCACCACGGCCCCCGAGCGGGTCAGATCCCCAACTCCTGAGCCAGCACCGCCGCTTGTACACGACTGCGCAGCTCCAGCTTCCCCAGCAACCGGCTGACATGGGTCTTCACGGTCGCCTCGGCCATGTCCAGCCGCTCCGCGACGCCCGCGTTGGACAGGCCCTCGCCCAGGCAGGCCAGCACCTCGCGTTCGCGCCGGGTGAGCCGGTCCAGCACGGCCGGATCGGCCGCCGGCCCGCGGGCGGGCTTCGCGGCGAACTCCGCGATCAGCCGCCGCGTGACCGCCGGGGCGATCAGCCCCTCCCCGCGCGCGACCGTCCGCACCGCCTCCAGCAGCTCCCTCGCCTCGGTGTTCTTCAGCAGGAAACCCGACGCGCCCGCCCGCAGCGCCCCGAAGACGTACTCGTCGAGGTCGAACGTGGTCAGCACCAGCACGTCGGCGAGCCGCTCCGCGACGACCTGCCGGGTCGCCGACACCCCGTCCAGGCGTGGCATCTGAACGTCCATCAGCACCAGGTCCGGCCGCAGCTCCCGGGCCAGCGCCACCGCCTGCTCGCCGTCCGCGGCCTCGCCGACCACCTCGATGTCGGGCGCGCTGCCCAGGATCAGGACCAGGCCGGCGCGGACGGCGGACTGGTCCTCGGCGACCAGGACGCGGATCATGCGGTGTCTCCTTCGACGGTGTCGTGCACGGGGAGGGTGGCGCGTACGGCCCAGATCTTGCCGTCGGGCGAGTCCTCGGGGCCCGCCTCGAAGGTGCCGTCGAGCAGCGCGGCGCGCTCCCGCATGCCGACCAGACCGGCGCCCGAGCCGGGGGCGCCCGGCCCGTCCCGGTCGCCGTAGGGACTGGTGATCCGGACGGTCAGCACGCCGTCGCGGCGGCCGAGGCACACCGCGACGCGGCCGGGGCCGGCGTGCTTGAGGGCGTTCGTCAGGGACTCCTGGACGATGCGGTAGGCGGCGAGCTCGACCGGCGCCGGAACCTTGCCCTGTGCGGCTTCGAGGGTGACGTCCAGGCCGTTGGTACGCGCGTTGTCGACCAGCGTGCCCAGTCCGTCGAGGGTGGGTGCGGCGACGGGCTCGGTGTCGCCGCTGTCGTCCCGGAGGATCCCGATCAGCCGCCGCATCTCCGCGAGTCCCGCCACGCTGTTCTCGCGGATGACCACCAGCGCCTTCTGGGAGGTCTTCGGATCCTCCAGGGAGAGGGCGGCGGTGGAATGGATGGCGATCGCGGACAGGTGGTTGGCGACCATGTCGTGCAGCTCGCGTGCCATCCGGGCCCGTTCGGCGGTGACGGCCTGGGTGCGGTCCATCTCGGCGAGCAGCGCGGTCTGTTCGGCGCGCAGCCGGGCCGCCACGGCGGCGTCACGGTGATTGCGGACGATCAGTCCGGTGGCGGCCGGTCCGAACGCCACGATGCCGGTGACCACGCCGATCAGCAGCGCCTCGGGCTCACGCCAGACCGCGAACGGCACGACGGCTCCGGCCACGGTGAGCAACCCGGTGATCCGGGGGATGCGGTGGGCCGAGGCGGGCGGGCCGTACAGGACGGCCGCGTACATCAGGTCCGTGTACATCAGGATCGTGACCAGGTTGCCCTGGGTGAAGACGTCCAGGACGATCGCGGCGGTGCCGACGATCAGGGCGGTGCGCGGGGACGTCCGCCGCAGCAGCTCGCAGCCGGCCATGACGAACAGCGGCAGCAGCACCGGCCAGCGGCCGGGCAGCAGCACGTACACCTCGGTGGCCAGGCGGGTGGCCAGACCGAGCGCCCACAGCAGCAGCCCGCCGAGCAGACTGCCCAGGGCGACGTACACGTCGAAACGGCGTGGGCGGGGGAGTCGTACGGCCATGCCACCATCCAACACGGCCGCCACCCGCATCGCGTGATCCCCGGGGAGGGTCCCCGACTGCATCTTTCGATGTACCGCGGGTTCGTCAGTCGCGACGACGATTCCGGCCGCGCCGACCGGGAGCCTGGAAGGGTGACCGAGAGGAGCGAACCGTGATCGTCGCCTTGATCGCCGCCTGCGAGATCGGCTTCTGGGTGCTGCTGGCCGCCGGACTGGCCACCCGTTACCTGCTGAAGATGCGGCGCACGGGCCTGGCGCTGCTGCTGTGCGAGCCGCTCCTGGAGGTCGTCCTGCTGATCGCCACCGCGCTGGACCTGAAGAACGGCGCGGAGCCGAACTGGGCGCACGGTCTGGCCGCGCTGTACATCGGCTACACCGTCGGTCACGGCCACCGCACCGTGAAGTGGCTCGACGGCCACGCGGCCCACCGGCTCGGCGGCGCCCCGCCCCCGCCGAAACCCCCGCGCTACGGCATGGCCCGGGCGCGCCACGAAGGCGCGATCTGGCTGGGCACGCTGACCGCCGCCGTCGTCGCGACCGTGCTGCTCCAGCTGGCCATCTGGTACGTCGACGACCCGAGCCGCGTCACCCCTCTGGAGAGCTGGCGCTGGGTGGCCTGGCGCACGGCCGGGATCCACGGCCTGATCGCGCTGAGCTATGCGATCTGGCCGCGGCGGGCCCCAGCTGGGCAGCCCGAGGTGTCACTGGAGAAGGAAGAGGAAGGGGTGCGCCGATGAGCCGGGGGCGCCGGAATCTCCAGGAGGGCATCGTCACCTTCGCAACGGGCCTGGGGCTGTGGCTGTTCGCCGGTGACGTGGACGTGCCCCTGGTGACCCTGACGAAGACGGGGGTGGTGCTGATGTGCGTGGGCGGTGCGCTCGCCGCGGCGGGTCTGTGGCAGGCGGCACGCCGGGGGCCCTGAGTGCCGCCTGCCGCGTGCAGGTCCGTCGTGGCCGGTCGCGCCCACGCGGCGGAGCCGCATATCGAATCAGCCCCGCGCCCCCTTCGGGGCGCTTCTACCGCTCCCCGCCCGGCACCCACAGCACGTCCCCGACCTCCTTGTTCGCCGTCCTCGCGAGGATGAACAGGAGGTCGGACAGGCGGTTGAGGTAGGTCGCCGTCAGGGGGTTCATCACCTCGGCGTGGACCTCCAGCGCCGCCCACGTCGAGCGTTCGGCCCGGCGTACGACCGTGCAGGCCTGGTGGAGCAGGGCCGCGCCGGCGGTGCCGCCGGGGAGGATGAAGGAGCGGAGCTTCTCGACCTCGGCCAGGAAGCGGTCGCAGTCCGCCTCCAGCTTGTCGATGTAGAACTGCTCGACCCGCAGGGGCGGGAACTCCGGGTTCTCCACCACCGGCGTCGACAGGTCCGCGCCCACGTCGAAGAGGTCGTTCTGGACGCGGGTGAGGACCGTGACGATCTCCTCGTCCAGGCCGCCCAGCGCGATGGCCGTGCCGATCGCCGCGTTCGCCTCGTTGGCGTCGGCGTACGCGGAGATCCGCAGGTCGGTCTTGGCGACCCGGCTCATGTCGCCGAGGGCGGTGGTGCCCTGGTCGCCGGTCCTGGTGTAGATGCGCGTCAGATTGACCATGTGGCCAGCGTAGTTTCGCTCAGGCGGTTCGGAACACGCGTGTGCCCACTGTCACGGACAGCGCCGTGAGACCGACGGCCACCAGCGCGCCGTAGAGCATGTGGGGTGTGGCGTAGCTGCCGACGAACGCGTCCCGCACCGCGTCCACCAGATAGCGGAACGGCATGAGGTGCGAGAGGGCGTCCAGCCAGGCCGGTCCCAGGGTCATCGGCAGCATCAGGCCCGACAGCAGCATGGACGGCATGGTCAGCGCGTTGATCGCCGGGCCGAAGCTCTGCGGGGTCTCCATCCTCATCGCCAGCGCGTACGACAGGGCGGCCAGCGAGAGCGTGAGCAGGGCGACGAAGGCGAAGCCGATCAGCACCCCGGCCAGGGGTGCCCGCAGGCCCATCACCACCGCCGCCAGCACCAGCAGCACGGCCTGGAAGACGAACACCGTGGCGTCCCGCAGCACCCGGCCGAGCAGCAGGGCCAGCCTGCTGACCGGGGTGACGCGCATGCGCTCGACCACGCCGTGGCCCTTCTCGATGATGATCGAGAAGCCCGCGAAGGACGCCCCGAACAGGCCGAGTTGGAGCAGCAGCCCGGGGACGAGCACCTGCCAGGAGCTGCCTGTCGCGCCGAGCGGCAGGTCCGTGAGCAGCGGGCCGAAGAACAGCAGGTACAGCAGCGGCATGAGCACGCCGAAGAGCAGCGCGAAGCGCGAGCGCAGTGACTGGCGGAGGTAGCGCCCGTAGACGAGGGCGGTGTCGTGCAGCAGCATTCCGGGACTCCTATACGGCTACGGGGGCGGCGTCGGCCGGCGCGGCGCTGCGGCCTGTGATGGCGAGGAACGTCTCCTGGAGCGAGGCGTCGAGGGAGCCGCCGTAGCGCAGCTTCAGCGCGCTCGGGGTGCCCTCGGCGACGACCACGCCGTGGTCCACGACGACCAGCCGGTCGGACAGGGCGTCGGCCTCGTCGAGGTAGTGCGTGGTCAGAAAGACCGTCGTGCCGTGCTCGTCGCGCAGCCGGCGCACCAAATCCCACAGGTCGGCACGGCTGCCGGGGTCGAGACCGGTCGTCGGCTCGTCCAGGAACAGCACCTTCGGGCGGTGGGTGAGCGCCATCGCGATGTCCAGCCGCCGCCGCTGACCGCCGGAGAGCGCGCCGCACTTGCGGTCGAGGAGCCCGGTGAGGTCCAGGTCGCGGGCCAGTTCCCCGGCGCGCTCGACGGCCTGCGCCCTGGTCAGCCGGTACAGCCGCCCCTGGGTGACCAGTTCCTCCCGCACGCTGATCTGCGGATCGACCCCGCCGGACTGCGCCACGTAGCCGCAGGCCCGCCGCACCCCGGCCGCGTCCGTCGCCAGGTCGCATCCCGCGACGGTGGCGGCGCCGCCGGTCGGTGCCAGCAGGGTCGTCAGCATCCGCAGGGTCGTCGTCTTGCCGGCCCCGTTCGGCCCGAGGAAGCCGAGGATCTCGCCCTCGCGGACGGTCAGGTCGATCGAGCGGACGGCCTCCACGGGGCCGTTCTTGGTCAGGAAGGTACGGGCCAGCCCGGCCGTACTGATGATTGCCATGACCCCAGAAAAACAGAGCCTCTTAAAGTTTGCAATGACCCCAAGTTTTCAGAGCCCCCAGGGAAGCTAGGATTCGGACATGGCTGAGGGGCTCAGGGAACGGAAGAAGCGCGAGACCAGGCAGCGCATCTCGGACATCGCCACCGGGCTCTTCCTGGAGCACGGGTTCGTGACGGTGACGATCGCCGACGTGGCGGACGCGGCCGACGTCTCCGTGAACACCGTCTACAACTACTTCCCGGCCAAGGAAGACCTCTTCTTCGACCGCTCCCAGGGGGTCGTCGACCGGCTCTCGCGCTGGGTGCGCGGCCGGGACGCGGGGGAGTCGGCCGCCCGGGCGGTACTGCGCGAGCTGCGCGCCGAGATCGAGGCCGTCTCGCCCCGTGTGGGCCTCATCGAGGGCTACGACCGTTTCATGCGCTGCATCGAAGAGGCACCACCGCTGCGCTCCCGGCTGTGGAGCATCCAGCAGGAGCTCCAGGACCACCTGGAGGCGACTCTCCGCGAGGAGACCGGCGCCACCGCCGGCGACCCGCTGCCCGGGCTGATCGCCGGTCAGATCTGCTGGGTCCACGGCACCCTTTTCGTCGCGATCGGCCGCGAGATGGTCAAGGGGCGCAACCCGGACGAAGTGTCACGGGAGATGCTCGTCGTTCTCGACGACATCGAGGAGCTGTTGAGCGAGAAGGTGCTCAACTACGCCGTACGAGGCGCCGCGTGACCCCTCCCGGTGTGATGTCCGTCATGTGAGACGTGACGCGCATTACTTACTGGTCACACAGCCCCTCACGAGCGCTAGTGTCCGGCCGGGAAGCAGACATAAGCAGCGCGTCAGGGGAGTCGCACAGTGGCACGGAAGCTCGCCGTCATCGGAGCCGGCCTCATGGGATCCGGCATCGCCCAGGTCTCCGCACAGGCGGGCTGGGAGGTGGTCCTGCGGGACGTCACCGACGAGGCACTGACGCGGGGCACCGACGGCATCAAGGCGTCGTACGACAAGTTCGTCGCCAAGGGCAAGCTGGAGGCGCACGACGCCGACGCCGCCCTGGCCCGCATCACCGCGACCACCGACCTGGACGCCGCGGCCGACGCGGACGTCGTCGTCGAGGCCGTCTTCGAGAAGCTCGAGGTCAAGCACGAGATCTTCCGTGCGCTCGACAAGATCGTGAAGGACGACGCGGTCCTCGCCTCCAACACCTCCGCCATCCCGATCACCAAGATCGCGGCGGCGACGGAGCGCCCGGAACGGGTCGTCGGCACGCACTTCTTCTCGCCGGTGCCGATGATGCAGCTGTGCGAACTCGTCCGCGGCTACAAGACCAGCGACGAAACCCTCGCCAGGGCCCGGGAGTTCGCCGAGTCGGTCGGCAAGACCTGCATCGTCGTCAACCGCGACGTCGCCGGCTTCGTGACGACCCGTCTCATCTGCGCCCTGGTCGTCGAGGCCGCGAAGCTGCAGGAGTCGGGCGTGGCGAGCGCCGAGGACATCGACCTCGCCTGCAAGCTGGGCTTCGGTCACGCCATGGGCCCGCTGGCGACGGCGGACCTGACGGGCGTCGACATCCTGCTGCACGCCACGAACAACATCTACACCGAGTCCCAGGACGAGAAGTTCGCGGCCCCCGAGTCGATGCGCCGGATGGTTGACGCCGGTGACATCGGACGCAAGAGCGGGCAGGGCTTCTACAAGCACTGAAACCGCACATGCCCCGGGCCCGTCACACGCCAGGGTGAATTCGGTATCGGTTCGCTTACAAGAAGCAACCTCTGACACCTCCACACAGTCAGAGGTTGCATCACCCACATCAGAACGCGGAGCACGATTCGCACGCACGGGGAGCGCATATGTACATCAGGGGCGACCACGCCGAGCTGGTCGTCGGGGGCCGCCTCGACGTCCGGAGCGCGGCGGACGCCCGTACGGTCCTGCACTCGGCCGTCGACGACGGAGTCGGAGACCTGGTGCTGGACCTGTCCGAACTGGACTCCTGGGACGCCACCGGACTGGGCGTGATCATGGGAGCCCACCGGCGGGCCGGCCGCTGCGGCCGCCGCCTGGTGCTGCGCGGAGTACCGCCGCAGATGCAGCGCCTGCTGGTGGCCACCCGCCTGCACCGGATCCTGGCGATCGAGGGCGGCATCGGGGTGGAGACCCTTCCCCGCGTGTGACGCCTCCGGCGGGTGTGAGCCGGGCGACCGGGGAGACCCGGACGCACGTCGCCGAATCGTGCGACGCGCACAATCCTCACGAGACCGTGACGTTACGGACGCCGCGGTACCCCGGACTGTCGTAGATACTGTGCGAAGGTTTAGGGTTCGGCTGCCCGCTGCCTTGACACCCTTCGAGCGGGACCGGACCAGAAGCGACAGCGCGGTGTGCAGCAAGGCCGGGAGGGGCTTTTCCAAGCACACACACGCTTTTGGGGGGCTTGACCTATGGATCCTGACAACCAGGGACCCGAGGAGTACGGCCACGACGGTGACGGCCCCGCGCCGCGCCAGCGCCCTCCCAGGGAATCCCTCACACCCGACTTCGCGCAGCACGCGCCGGCGCTCGCCCGCACCGTGCAGCTCGTCACCGGCGACTTCCTGCTGACCGTCAACCCCGTCGACGGCAGCGAGATAGAGGCCTGCCCGCCCACCGAACGGCCCGCCCGGCCCGTCAAGCTCACCGCTGCCGAACGCGCCGAGGCCGAGCGGGCGGCCCGCCCGCCCGTTCCGCCCGGCCCCGCGGTGCCGGCCCTGCCGCTGCTGGCCCGCCAGGACGAACGCGAGCGCCTGGTGCGCCTGCTCGCCCGCGGCCGCTCCACCCGCCTCATCGGCGCGCCCGGCTCCGGCCGCACCCGCCTGCTCGACCTCGTCGCCGAGGACTGCTTCGACCTCGCCCCCGACGGCGTCGTCCGCCTCAACGGCTTCGGACGCACCTCCGGCGACCTGCTGTACGACCTGTTCCACGCGGTGTACAGCGCCCCCCTGCACCGCCCGGACCGGGACGAGCTGCTCACCCACGTGCGGGAGATCGGCGCGGTCGTCGTCCTCGACGACCTGGAGTTCGGCGGCGCCGCGCTCGACGAGCTGCTGGAGGCCACCCCCGAGTGCGCCTTCCTGCTCGGCGTCACCCCGGACGTGCCCGCCCCCTCCGCCGGCGCCGGCGTCGAGGAGGTCCTCCTCGGCGGACTGGAGCGCGCCGCCGGCCTCGACCTGCTGGAACACGCCGTGGGCCGGACCCTCACCGAGGACGAGTCCAACTGGGCGGGCGACCTCTGGTTCGAGTCCGAGGGCCTGCCGCTGCGCTTCGTCCAGGCCGGTGCCCTGCTCCGGCAGCGCGACCGGCTGCGCGCCGGCACCGGCGCCGTCGACGAGTTCGGTGTCTTCGAGGCCGCGCCCCCGGCCGACCCCGCCGAGGCCTACGACCTCGGCGACGACGTGCCGCTGCCCGCGCTCGGCGAGGCCGCCGCGCCCGCGCCGCTGCTCGCCTCCCGGCTGAGCGCCTCCGCCCGCGCCACCCTGCGGTTCGCCGTCGCCCTCGGCGGCGAGGTCCCGCACCAGGCGCATCTGCCCGCCCTGGTCGGCGACACCCACGCGGACGCCGCCCTCGGTGAACTGGCCGCCTGCGGCCTGGTCTCCCCGGTCGGCTCCCGCTACCGCCTCGCGGCCGGCGTCCCGGCCCAGCTGGAGGCCGCCGGGTACGCCGACGAGGCCGCAGCCGGCGCCCGCAGCGCCGCCCAGCACTACTCCTGGTGGGCCGGGCACCCCTCGGTCACCCCCGAGCGGGTGTGCGCCGAGGCCGACGCGGTCCTCGCCGCCCTGGCCCTCCTCGGACCCGCCACCCGGCCGCCCGCCGAGGGCGAGGAGAGCGCGGCCGTGCACCTGGCCCGCACCGCCGCCCCCGCGTTCGCCGCCGGACTGCACTGGAGCGCGTGGGAGCGCGCCCTGCGCTCCGGCGCCGAGGCCGCCCGGCTCGCCGGGGACGTCGGCGAAGAGGCCTACTTCCACCACGAGCTCGGCGTCCTCGCCCTGTGCGGGGGACAGCTCGACCGGGCCCGTGCCGAACTGGAGGCCTCCATCGGCCTGCGCGGCGCCCTCGCCGACAAGCGCGGCACCGTCGCCGGCCGCCGCGCCCTCGCCCTGGTCGCCGACCGCTCGGGCACACCCATCGGGCTCGGGCCGACCGCCGGGGAGGAGGTGCCCGACACCCGTGACGAGGAGTCGGCGTCCCCGCCCGGCGGAGTTCCGGCGGCCTTCCCGACGCTCCAGAAGCCGCCCTCCCCGACCCTGGTCACCCACCGCAGCTCGCCCGCGCCCTCGCGGGGGGCCCGCGGCGGCCTCAAGGGCCTCGCCCGGCGCAACCTCGTGGCCGCCGGCGCCGGTGCCCTGCTCGTGGCCGTCCTGGGCACGGTGGTGACGCTCGGCGCGACCTCCGACAACGACGCGAACCCGCCGGCCGACCAGGTCGGCGTCAACCCTTCGGCCAGCCAGGACATCAACGACGGCAGCCTCGGCGCCGACCGGCCGGCGAACGACGGCGACGGTGACAACGGCGAGCCGGCCCCGCGCCCGACGGACCCGGGCCCCGACGGCACACTCGGCACGTCGGACGACCCGACACCGACGAACTCGCCGAGCGGTTCGCAGGACCCGAGCGCTTCGGCGTCGCCGTCGAAGCCGCCGACGTCCTCGAAGCCGCCCACGTCCAAGCCGCCGGCGACGTCGAAGCCGCCGACCTCCAAGCCGCCGACGTCGAAGCCGCCGACGTCCGAGCCGCCCACCTCGGAGCCGCCGACATCCGAGCCGCCCACCTCGGAGCCGCCGACGACCAGCCCGTCCACCTCCGACTCGGCCAGCGGCCCGGCGCCCAGCGCTCCCACGAGCACCTCGGCGAGCGCGCCGCAGAGCAGCACCGGCACGCCGAGCAGCCCGGAGACGGTGATCTGACACCCCTGCACACGAACAGGGCCGGGTCCGTTCCGCGGACCCGGCCCTGTACTTCGTCGTAGGGGCTGTCAGAACAGCCGCAGCTTGTCGTCCTCGATGCCCCGCAGCGCGTTGTAGTCGAGGACCTGGCAGCCGATGCCGCGGTCGGTCGCGAGGACGCGGGCCTGGGGCTTGATCTCCTGGGCCGCGAAGACACCGCGCACCGGGGCGAGATGGGGATCGCGGTTCAGCAGTTCCAGATAGCGCGTGAGCTGCTCCACGCCGTCGATCTCACCGCGCCGCTTGATCTCCACCGCGACGGTCTTGCCGTCGGCGTCCCGGCACAGGATGTCGACCGGCCCGATGGCCGTCGGGTACTCGCGGCGGATCAGCGTGTAGCCGTCGCCGAGTGTCTCGATGCGGTCGGCGAGCAGCTCCTGGAGGTGCGCTTCCACGCCGTCCTTGATCAGGCCGGGATCGACGCCCAGTTCGTGCGAGGAGTCGTGGAGGACTTCCTCCATCGTGATGATGAGCTTCTCGCCCGCCTTGTTGACGACGGTCCAGACGCCCTCCTGTTCGCCGGTGCCCTCCTTCAACGTGCAGGGCGGCGACATCCAGTTCAGAGGCTTGTAGGCCCGGTCGTCGGCGTGGATCGAGACGCTGCCGTCCGCCTTCACCAGGATCAGGCGCGGGGCCGAGGGAAGGTGGGCGGTGAGCCGCCCGGCGTAGTCCACGGAGCAGCGGGCAATGACGAGACGCATGGTCGGCAACGCTACTCGACGGGCACCTGTCCACGCGATTCGCCCTGGAAAACACGTGTTCGGTAATGGCCGATTGTGAGCATGGTGTGCTCAGCGGGAGTGTCTCATCTGCGCATTTTCCTGGTGCGGTCACCGTACGGTGCTTACCGTATGAACGGGAGGTCGCGGTGCGTGTACGCAGCGTGTCCGGTGTCGCGAACTCCCCTATCTGTCCGGCAACCCCTGCTCGTCGGGGGTGCGAGAGGAGAACTCATGTCGCTCGACGTCTCACCGGCCCTACTCGAACAGGCCGAGCGAGGCGAGGTCGACGAAGCGGAATTCGTCGACTGCGTCCGGACCTCCCTGCCCTATGCGTGGGAGATGATCAGCTCACTGGTGGCCCAGCTGAAGGTGGACGGCGGCGCGTTCGCCGACAACCAGACGCCCCCGCCGGACGAGCAGGCACGCGGTCAGCTGCTGCGTGCGCTTGCGAGTGACGCGATACGCGGCGCGCTGCAACGGCACTTCGGTGTGCGCCTGGCCTTCCAGAACTGCCACCGGGTGGCCGTGTTCCCGCTTGACTCCTCGGTCGACGAGAAGCTGGGCCGCTTCACCTCGGTCCGCAGTCAGGTGCTGAACCAGTCACCCGAGTTCAGGGACTGCTGACGCGGCGCCACTGCTTGCCGCTCCGTACGCGGGAGGTGCAGTTCTGTACCGGAGCGGCAAGCCCCAGGAATCCACCATGCCCTCAGACGAGTTGGGGGAGCACCTCGGCGCCCAGCCGCCGCACGTTCTCCTCGGTCGCCGCCAGGTCCCCGGAGCCCTCGACGAGCAGCGCGAAGCGGGAGATGCCCGTCCGCTCGCTGGTCGCCGCCAGCCGGTCCGCGCACAGCCGCGGAGTACCCACCGGGTGCAGTCCGCAGAGCAGTTCGGTGTACGCCAGCGGGTCGCGCATCCGGCGCGTGCGCCCGTCGACCGTGACATGCGCCTCCAGGCCCTGCTTCAACCAGCCCGGCATCGCCTTCATCAGCGTCTCCGCCGCGTCGACCCGCCGGTCCCCGATCTGGCAGACGCCGGCCGAGACATGGGACGCGCCCAGGATCTCCTCCGGGGACCGGCCGCAGGCCCGCGCGTGCTGCCGCCACAGCGCGACCATCTCGGCCTTCTCCTCGTCCCCCACGTGCATCCCGAGCAGCATCGACAGACCCCGCTCGGCGGCGAGCCGCACGCTCGCGGGCGAGGTGCAGGCCACGACGACCTCGGGCCCCCCGGCCTCCGTCAGGGCCTCCGACGGCCGCGGCACCACCGGGACTTCACGGAAACGGAAGCGCTCCCCGTCGGCCGCCACGGACGACTCGCGCAGCCACCGCACCAGAAGCTCCAGGGACTCCGGGAACCCCTTCTCGTACGCCTCCAGCCCCGCGCCGAACACCTCCAGGTCGACCCAGGGGCCGCCGCGCCCGACGCCGAGCGTGAAACGGCCGCCGCTCGTGTGGTGCAGCAGCGCGGCCTGTTCGCCGAGGGCCACGGGGTGGACGGTGGGCAGCACACTGACCGCCGTGCCGACCCGGATGCGGCGGGTGCGGCCCAGCAGTAAGGCGGCCAGGGTGATGGCCGACGGGCACGTGCCGTACGGCACGAAGTGGTGCTCGGCCAGCCAGACCGTGTCGAGCCCGGCCTCCTCGGCCACCTCGGCCGAGCGGACCGCGCGGTGCAGCGCCTCTCCCTCGCCCTGTCCGGGGAACTGGGCCGCCAACACGAAACTTCCAACGCGCATGCTTTCCTGCTTCCTTGGCTCCGACACGGAGCTCCCCCACAGCGCATAACCGTCCGACACGTGCCGAGGACACGGCCGGGCGGAGCGTTTTGCGGATTGTCTGCAGAATGGGGCGTTCCGCCAGGAGCAAGGGGAGGGCACCCGGGGTGAGCCCGCCGAGCCCGCGAGGGACATATGGCGATTGGTTCCGTACGCGTACCCGCGTGCGCGCCGCGTAGGCTGGACGCGGCCCGTGCTTCCTGTATAGCCCCGAGAGGTGTCCCGTGTCCCCGCGTCGCAATCGGCCCAAGGGCGCCGCTGAATCCGGCCGGAGCGTCGAGGACGACCGTCCCGGCCGCTACGGCGGCTGGCAGTCCTCGGAGCACTGGCAGGGCGAGAACTGGAGCGTGCGGCACGTGGCCGGCGCGAGCGCGCAGGGCAAGTCGTACCGCTGCCCCGGCTGCGACCAGATGATCCCGGACGGGGTGCCGCACGTGGTGGCCTGGGCCGAGCACACGGGCGTCGACGACCGCAGACACTGGCACAAGGCCTGCTGGAACGCGCGGGACCGCCGCACCCCGGGGGTGCAGCGGTCCCGTAACGCGCCGAGGTTCTGACGCGACTCAGACGTCCCGCTTCTCCTGCAGCGCGTAGGCGCCGGCGAACGCGACGGCCGTGGCGCCGAGGATGATCCACAGCGGGTCCCAGCCGGACGGGCCGGACTGGCCGAGGGAGTTGGCGTAGAAGACGCTGAGCTGGTTCGGGATCGAGTACTCGAACAGGGCATCGCGCACGCCCTGCAGCGACTCCGAGAACATGAACAGCGCGATCACCAGCGGGGCCAGCACGGCGCCGATCATGATCGTGATGGCGCCGGCCGAGTGCCGGATGATCGAGCCGACGAGGAGCGAGAGCAGGCCGAGCAGCGCGATGTAGAGCGAAATGCCGACCGTGCCCTTCAACCACTCACCGCCGGTGGGGTCCTTGGCGCCGTTGCCCTCCAGCATGGCCACGTGCAGGAAGGCGACGAGGGAGCCGGCCACCAGCGTCACCACGAACGCGACCAGGAAGAACACGATGGCCTTCGCCGTCAGCACGCGTCCGCGGCTCGGGCACGCGACCATCGTGGTGCGGATCATGCCCGTGCCGTACTCCGAGGCCGTCGTCAGCACGCCGAGCGTGATGATGCACATGCTGCCGAGCAGCAGCCCGAAGAAGCCGAGGGACAGCGCGTTCTGCCCGGACAGGTCCGAGGTGGAGCTCGAGCTCGACACCACGATGCCGGTCAGCAGACCGATGCCGACGACGAGCAGGACGAACACGCCGAGCGTCCACATCGTGGAGCGCACCGACCTGATCTTCGTCCACTCGGAGGCGATGGCGTTGCCGAGGTGCGTGCGCACGACCGGGATCGGTGAGGTGTAGCCGGGGCCGTTGGGGCCGCCGGGGTGCGGGGCGGAACCGGGAGCCGCCTGCCAGGCTGGCGCGGCCTGCGGCATCTGGGACTGGGGGCTGCTCATCGGGCGTCCTCGGGCTTGGTCAGGTCGGAGGTCGGGGCGGCGGGCTGGGCGGCGGGGGCCGCGGGCGCCTGCGGTGCGGGCGCGGCGGGCGCCGGGGCGGACTGGCCCGCGGAGGGCTGCGGCGCGGGCTGCGCGGTGCCCTGCGGCGCCTGGGGCGCGGGCTGGGCGTACGGGTTGGGCGTTCCCGCGCCGGGGGCGCCAGGGGCGCTCGGAGTGGCACTGGGAGCGCTGGGCGCGCCGTGAGCCCCCGGGGCGCCGTACGGGCCCGCCGGAGCCTGGCCCGGTGCGCCGCCCGGTGCGCCCTGCGGCGGCGCGGGGAACGGCCGGCCGTCCTGCTGGGGCGGCGGCGGGGCGTACCAGCCCGGCTGGCCCTGTCCGGGCACCGGCATCGGCGGCTGCGCGCCGGGCGGCAGCGGCTGCTGGAGGCCTTCCTTCTGGTCGATCGTCGAGCGGTAGTCGACGGCGCCCTGCGTCATCCGCATGTACGCCTCCTCCAGGGAGGCCTGGTGCGGTGACAGCTCCCACAGCCGTACGTCGGCGGTGTGCGCGATGTCGCTGATGCGGGGGAGGGGCAAGCCGGTCACCCGCAGCGCGCCGTCCTGCTCGGGCATGACGTGCCCGCCCGACTCGGTGAGCGCGGCCGACAGCTTCTCGCGCTGCTGCGGCTCGGTGTCGGGCGTGCGTACGCGCGCGAAGTCCGCGGAGTTCGCCGAGATGAAGTCGGTCACGCTCATGTCGGAGAGCAACTGGCCGCGCCCGATGACGATGAGGTGGTCGGCGGTCAGCGCCATCTCGCTCATCAGGTGGGAGGAGACGAAGACCGTACGGCCCTCCGCCGCCAGCGCCTTCATCAGGTTGCGGACCCAGTGGATGCCCTCGGGGTCGAGGCCGTTGACCGGCTCGTCGAACAGCAGCACCTGCGGGTCGCCGAGCAGCGCCGCGGCGATGCCGAGCCGCTGCCCCATGCCGAGGGAGAAGCCCTTGGACCGCTTCTTGGCCACGTCCTGCAGACCGACGACCCCGAGCACCTCGTCCACGCGCCGGGCCGGGATGCCCGACAGCTGGGCGAGGGACAGCAGGTGGTTGCGGGCCGAGCGGCCGCCGTGCACCGCCTTGGCGTCCAGCAGGGCGCCGACCTGGCGGGCGGCGTTGGGCAGCCTGCGGTACGGATAGCCGCCGATCGTCACCTGCCCGGCGGTCGGATTGTCCAGGCCGAGGATCATCCGCATCGTCGTCGACTTGCCCGAACCGTTCGGCCCGAGGAAGCCGGTGACGGCTCCGGGCCGCACCTGGAAGGAAAGGTTGTGCACAGCGGTCTTGTCGCCGTAGCGCTTCGTCAGGCCGACTGCTTCGATCATGCTCCGCACCCATCGCAAGGTTCAGGACAGCGGGGCACACGCCCCCGTAAGGGTTAGGAGGATATCGAGGCGCTGACGGTTCCGCCCAAGAGGAGGTAAAAGGTCGGCCGAGTCCGTCCCTCTAGGCGTCGCGCTTCTTCAGCAGCACGTAGCCGCCGATCAGCACCGCCAGCACCCACAGCCCCATGATCCCGAGGCCGCCCCACGGTCCGTACGGGGTGTCGTCGTCGATCGGCGTGACCACCTGCATGATCTTGCTGCCGGCCTGGTCGGGGAGAAACCGGCCGACCTTCTTCGTCGCGTCGACGTTGCCCAGGATGTTGGAGATCAGGAAGAAGAACGGCATCAGGATGCCCAGCGAGAGCATCGGCGAGCGCAGCATCGCGGCGACGCCCATGGAGAACATCGCGATCAGCGCCATGTAGAGGCCCCCGCCGAGCACGGCCCGCAGCACCCCCGGGTCGCCGATCTCCGCCCGGTGCGAGCCCAGCATCGCCTGCCCCAGGAAGAAGGCGGCGAAGCTGGTGACGAGACCGACCAGCAGGGCCAGCCCACTGGCGACCGCGATCTTGCTGAACAGGAAGGAGCCGCGCTGCGGCACAGCGGCCAGCGAGGTGCGGATCATGCCGGTGCTGTACTCGTTCGACACGACCAGCACACCGAAGACGATCATCGCGAGCTGACCGAGACTCATCCCCGCGAAGCTGATGAACGTCGGGTCGAACTCCGCCCGGTCCTGCGTGTTCATCGAGTCGAACTCGTTCTTCGACAGCGCCGAGATCAGCATGCCGAGAGCGACCGTCACGACCACCACCAGCGAGAGTGTCCACACCGTGGACGCCACCGACCGGATCTTGGTCCACTCCGACCGTACGACCTGTGTCACCGCCATGCTCAGCCCCTCTTCCAGCCGTCGCCCCACTGTTGCCGCGGCGGCTCGGGGCTCGCCGGACTCGTTCCGCTGTGTGCGTGGTACTCCACCGACTCCGCCGTCAGCTGCATGAACGCCTCTTCCAGCGAGGCCTGTTGCGGGCTCAGCTCATGCAGCGTGATGCGATGCTGGGCCGCCAGCTCACCGATGTGCTCGGCCTTGCCACCGTCCACCTCCAGCACCCCGTCGCCGCTCTCCACGGCCACGATCCCGGCCTGGTGCAGCACATCGAGCAGCCGCTCCCGCTGCGGACTGCGAACGCGGACGTAACTGCGTGAGTTGCGGTCGATGAAGTCCGCCATGGAGGTGTCCGCGAGCAGCCGGCCCTGCCCGATGACGACGAGGTGTTCGGCCGTCAGGGCCATCTCGCTCATCAGGTGGGAGGAGACGAACACGGTCCGGCCCTGCGAGGCGAGCGATTTCATCAGGGTGCGGATCCAGTGGATGCCCTCGGGGTCGAGGCCGTTGACCGGCTCGTCGAACATCAGGATCCGCGGATCGCCGAGCAGCGCGGCCGCGATGCCCAGCCGCTGCCCCATGCCCATCGAGAAGCCCTTGGTCTTCTTCTTCGCGACCGCCGTCAGCCCGACCGTCTCCAGCACGTCCCGCACCCGGCTGCGCGGAATGCCGTTGCTCTGCGCGAGGCACAGCAGATGGTTGTAGGCGGTGCGCCCACCGTGCCAGGCCTTGGCCTCCAGCAGGGCGCCGATGTACGTCAGCGGGTCCTTGAGCTGCTGGTAGTGCTTGCCGTCGATACGGACGTCGCCGGCGGTCGGGTGGTCGAGCCCCAGAATCATCCGCATGGTGGTGGACTTGCCCGCGCCGTTGGGCCCGAGGAAGCCGGTGACGATGCCCGGTCTGACGGTGAAGGACAGGTTGTTGACCGCGACCTTCTCGCCGTACCGCTTGGTCAGCCCCTCGAGCTCAATCATGCCGCCACGCTAGAACGTGACAAAGCCCTCTGCCACCCGAGCGGCAGAGGGCTTTGCCGGAGATTCAGACTCCGTGCACCGGACTGTTACCGGGACTGCTGCGCCGGAACCCCACGGGAGATCGGCTCGTCCTCGGCCGGCGTACCGGCGGCGGCCACCGCGGCGCCCGTGAGCGTCGCGAGCATCTCGCGGACGTTCGTCAGCTGGGCGTTGATGCTGTCGCGGCGGTTGGTGAGGGCCGCGAGCTCCCGCTCGGATTCGGAACGGATGCGGTCGGCCTTGGCGTTGGCGTCGGCCACGATGTCCTCGGCCTGGCGCTGGGCCGTCTCCACCGTCTGACGGGCGCGGCGCTCGGCGTCCGTGCGCAGCTTCTCGGCCTCCAGGCGCAGCTGCTCGGCGCGGTGCTCGATCTCGGCCAGGCGCTTCTCGGCCTTGGCCTGACGGGAGGCCAGGTCGCGCTCGGACTGCTCGCGGCGCTTGGCGAGGTTCGTCTCGAAGTCGGCGGCGGCCTGCGCGGCCTTCGCACGGGTCTCCTCGAAGAGGGCGTCCGCCTCCTCACGCTTGGACTGCGCGTCCTTCTGCGCCTCGGAGCGCAGCTGGGAGGCGTCACTCTTGGCCTTCTCGACGATCCGCAGGCCCTCGTCCTCGGCCTTCGCCTTGCGCTCCGCCGAGTACGACTCGGCGTCGTTGCGCACCTGCTGGGCCGCCGACTCGGCGAGCTCGCGGTGCTGCTCGGCCGCGCGCCGGGCCTCCTCGCGCAGGTCCTTCGCCTCTTCCTCGGCGAGGCGGAGGATCTTCTCCACGCGCGCACCGAGACCCGCGTACGACGGCTCGGCGTCGGTGATCTGGGCCTGGGCGTTCTGCGTCTCGAGGTGGAGCTCTTCGATGCGCTTTTCCAGAGCGGTGATGCGGGCGAGAGCGCTGTCACGGTCGGAGACGAGCTTGGAGATACGTTCGTCCACCTGAGCGCGGTCGTACCCACGCCGCACAAGCTCGAAGCCGTAGGGGGAAGTGTCGCTCATGGGGTTCCTGTCGAATGAGACCGGTGAGGTGATAGGTGGAATCCTAGGGGCCGAAACGGTGTGTCATCGAGCGGATGCGCGTTTGATCTGGAAAATGACACCCCTTTTGAGTGGCTATCCCCGGGACCGCTTGCCAAAGACTTGGCCAAAGGCCCCAGCACACACCGGATTCGCCCCGTTTCGCTAGCTTTCCGAGGACTTGCCACCCGAACGGGGTGCGCCGACCGTCGCGCCGGCCTTGACTCCGTTGTCCTTGCCCGCGGCGGGGGCCTCGAAGGACTCCAACGCCTCCAGGACGTCCTGGACACGGGAGATCTCGGCGTTGATGTCCTCGCGGCGACGGACCAGGACCTCCAGCTCGCGCTTGCCCTCCTCGACCGTGCGCTTGGCCTCGCGGATCGCCTCGGCCTTGAGCTCCTCGGCCTCCCGCACCAGCGTGGACTTCTTCTGCTCGGCCTCCTTGAGCAGCCCCTCCGCCTTCTTCACCGCGGCGATACGGACCTTGCCCGCCTCGGAGTTGGCCTCCGAGACGATCTCCTTGGCCTTCGCCTGCGCCTTCGCCAGCTGCTCCTCGGCCGCCTTGACGAGCGCGTCGCAGCGGTCGCCCGCCGACTTCATCGCCTCGGCCGACTCACGGCGTGCCCGCTCGTGCAGCTCCTCGATCTCCGAGGTGATGCGGTCGCGCAGTTCCTCGGCACGCTCCCTGATCTGCGTGGCGTCCCGGCGCGCGCCGACCAGCAGCTCGTCGGCGTCCGTACGGGCCTTCTCCACCCGGGAGTTGCCCTCGACCGTCGCCTCGGAGACGAGCCGGTCGGCCTCCTTGCGGGCCGCGCCCACCATGGTGTCCGCCCGCGACTCGGCCTCCGCGGTGGTCTTGTGCGCCTGCTGCTGCGCCTCGGTCAGCAGCTTGTCCGCCTCGGCCGTGGTCTCCGTGATGAGCTTGTCGACCTGCTCGGCCGCCTCGGAGCGCCGCTTGTTGGCGTCCTTGCGGACCTCGTCCAGCGTGCGGTCGGCCTCCTCGCGCGCGCTGGTGACGAGCCGCTCCGCCTCCGCCTCCGCGTCGGTCTTGACGCGCGCGGCCTCGCTGCGGACCCGCTCCGCGTGCTGCTGCGCCGAACCGACCGTCTCGGCGGCCTCGGCCCGCAGCCGCTCCGCCTCGCCGGTGGCCTCCCCGACCAGCTGCTCGGCCTTGGCGACCGACTCCGCGCGCACCCGCTCGGCCTCGGCGGCCGCCTCGGAGCGGACCCGCTCGGCCTCGGAGATCGCCTCCGTACGGACCCGCTCGGCCTCGGCGACCGTGTCCATGCGCAGCCGGTCGGTCTCCTGGACCGTCTCCGTCGTGAGCCGCTCCGCCTCGTTACGCGCCTCGGTGATGAGGGTGTCCGCCTGCGTCGCCGCGTCCGACCGGATGCGGTTGGCGTCCTCCCGGGCGTCCGCCCGGGTACGCGAGGCACTCTGCTCGGCCTCGGCGATCGCGTCCGACGCCTCCGTGCGCACCCGCTGGGCGTGCTCGGCGACGTCCGTGCGGATCCGCTCCGCCTCCGAGATCGCCTCGGACATCGTCCGCTCGGCGAGCGCCTTGGCGGCCTCGGTCTCCTCGTGCGCCTCGCGCCGCAGCCGGCCCGCGTCCTCGCTCGCCCGCTCCCGCTCGGCGTAGGCGTCGGTGCGGACCCGGTCCGCCTCCTCCTGGGCCTCCCGGCGCGTACGGTCCGCCGCGTGCTCGGCGGCGCTGCGCAGGCCGGTGATCTCCTCCTGGGCCTGCTCGTGCAGCCCCGCGACGGAGTCCCGGACCTGCTGGGCGTGCTGCTCGGCCGCCGACACCATCTCCGTGGCGCGCCGGTCGGCCTCCTCGACCAGCCGTACGGCCTCGGTCTGCGCGTCCTCCACGCGCTTGCGCGCCGAGGCCAGCAGCTCCTCGCTCTGCTCGCGCGCCCGCTCGCGCTCCTGGTCGGCTTCCTGCCGGGCGCTGCCGAGGAGTTCCTCGGCCTCGCGGCGGCGCCGGTTGGCCTCCTCCTGTGCGGCGGCCAGCGTCTCCGAGGCCTCCGTGCCGAGCCGCTCGGCAGCGGCCTGCGCCTCCGCGCGCATCCGGTCGGCGCTCTCCTGCGCCTCCGACTTCAGCCGCTCGGCCTCGTTCGCCGCCTCCGAGCGCAGCCGTACGGCGACGGCCTCGCCCTCGGCGCGCGACGCGGACGCGTCCGACGCGGCCTCGTCACGCAGCCGCTCGGCCTCCGCCTCGGCCTGCTGCTGGAGCGTACGGATCCGCTCCGCGGCCTCGGCGCGCAGCCGCTCGTTCTCCTCGGCGGCCTCGCGGCGGATCCGCGCGGCCTCCTCCCGTGCGTCCGACAGCGCCTGCTCGGCGGCCGTCAGCCGCTCCTCGGCCTCCCGCTGGAGCCGCGTCAGCTCCTCGGCGGCCTCCGCCCGACGGGCCTCCATGGCCCGCTCGGTCTCCTCGTGCAGTTCCCGCGCCGCGCGCTCGGCGTCCTCCTTGAGCGCCTCCGCCTGCTCGACGACCTCCTCGCGGTGCCGCTCGGCCTCCTGCCGGGTGCGCTGAAGGGTCTCCTCGGCCTGCCGGCGCAGGGTCGTCGCCCGCTCGATGGCCTCGGTGCGGACCTTCTCGCTGTCCGCCTGGGCCGTCGTGCGCAGCTCGTCCGCGTCCGCCTTGGCCTTGGCGAGCAGCTCCTCGGCGGACTTCGCCGCCTCCTCGATCTGCGCCACGGCCTCCTTGCGGGCCTCGGCGCGGATCTTCTCGCCCTCGTCGACCGCGTCCGCCCGCAGCTGCTCGGCCTCGCCGCGCAGCCGGCGGGCCTCCTCCTGCAGCTCGACCGTCTTGGCGCGGTACTCCTTGGTGTCGTCCTTCGCCGCGCCCTTGAGCTGCTCGGCGATGTCGTGCGCCTCGGCCCGCAGCCGGTCCGCCTCGGCCTCGGCCTCCGAGCGGATCCGCTCGGCCTCCTCGGCCGCGGCCTTGGTGGTCTTCTTGGCGTCCTCCGACGCCTTGTCGAGGACCTCCTCGGCGGTCCTGGCCGCCTTGGACAGCTGGGTCGCGGTCTCCTCGGCGGTGAGCGTGCGGGCCTTCTCGGCGGCCTCCGCGACGATCTTCTCGGCCTCGGCCTTGGCGTCCGCGACGAGCTGCTCGGCCTCGGACTTGGTGTTCTCGGCCTCCTTCGTGGCCTCCTCGACCAGCCGGGCGACCTGCTCCTTGGCGGTGCGTGTCCGCGTCTCGTTCGCGGACTCCGCGCTCGCCAGGGCCTTGGCGGCGGCCTCCTCGGCCTCCGCGACCAGCTTCTCCGACTCGGTCTGCGCCTTGCGCAGCGCCTCCTCGGCCTCGGCCATCCGCTGCTCGGCGGCCTTGCTCAGCTCCTGGGCCTCGCGGCGCGCGGACTCCGACTCCGAGGCGCTGGACGTGCGCAGCTGCTCGGCGTGGTCGGTGGCCTCCTGGGCCTGGTTGGAGGCGGCGTTGAGCAGGCGCTCGGCGTCCGTGCGGGCGCGGCGCAGGATCTGCTCGGCCTCGGCCCGGGCCTCCTCGGCCGCGCCCGTCAGCCGCTGCCGGGCCTCGGTCGACAGCCGCTCGGCCTCCGCGCGGGCGGTGGCCAGGGCCTGCTCGGCCTCGGCCCGGGACTCCTCGAGCAGCCGGCGCGCCTGCTGCTCGGTGCGGGCCCGCAGCTGCTCGGCCCACGCCACGTTCTCGTTGACGTGCGACTCGACCGTCTGGCGGCGCTCGGACAACTCCTGGTCCAGCTGCTGGCGGCGGGTCACCGCCTCCTGGTGCAGCTCGGCCTGGAGCCGGGCCGCCTGCTCGGCGTGCTCCTGGAGGATCCGCTGGGTCTGGGCCCGGGCCTCGCTCAGCTCCCGGTCGGCGTCCGCGCGGATCTGGTCGGCCTGCACCTGCGCGTTGCGCAGCAACTGCTCGGCCTGCCAGCCGATGTCGCCCCCCTCGAAGGAGGGCCGGGACATGATGGTGCGCCGCGCCTCGTGCAACTTGGCGCGCAGCACCTCGACCTGGTAGCCGAGGTCCTCGGCGTGCTGGATCGCCTTTTCCCGTTCGGTCTTCAGCCGCTTCATCTCGGCTTCGAACCGAGAGAGGTGGTCGACGTCAGCCGCCGGCTCTCGCTCCTGGCTCTCGTAGCCCCGCACTGCGCGGTCCCATCCGTCCCCTGGTCGCAACTCTTTCCGAACGAGCTCCGTCCATCCGCCGAACGGGGCCCCCGGGGAATGGTGTCAGATCATCGGCGGAGCAGAGGCTGCTGCCCCGACGCTCGTCCCCCGAAACCCGGACCCCGGTGGTCCTGCCGTCGCACGGCGGGACCGCGGTCACCCTGGACTGAGCGGCGACCGCCCCCAACCCTACCGGCCCCTATGTACGAGGGTCAGTGCTCAGGTGACTCAACAGGCGCCGAAGTGACCAGTTCTGTCAGTACGCCATGACAGTCCTTGGGGTGCAGGAAGGTGATCCGTGACCCCATGGAACCGACTCGCGGCTCTTCGTACAGCACGCGTACGCCCTTGCCCTTGATCTCCTCGGCGTCACCGTCGACATCTGCCGTACCGAAAGCGATGTGGTGGACGCCCTCACCGTTCTTCGCCAGCCACTTCGCGACGGTGGAGTCCTCCCGGGTCGGTTCCAGGAGCTGCAGGTAGGAGGCGCCGCCGTCGGACGTCTCGTTGATCTTGAGCATGGCCTCGCGCACGCCCTGCTCCTCGTTGACCTCGGAGTGGAACACCTCGAAGCCGTAGGTGGCACGGTAGAACTCGACGGTCTTGTCGAGGTCGAAACAGGCGATTCCGATGTGGTCGATTCGCGTCAGCATGGATTCAGTGCAGCGCCCCCGAGGTGGTTACGCAACGTGCGCGCGATCACACCGACGGCCCGATGACGGCACGGAGTGCCACTCAGTACATTCGAAGTAAACCCTCGTTCACTCCTCGGCTGTGCAGCCGGTAAGGGGATCGCAGCTCATGTCTTCTGGAACTTCCGAAGCGAACAGCTCGGTGATCGTCGCGGGCGCGCGTACGCCCATGGGCCGGTTGCTCGGTTCGCTCAAGTCCTTCTCCGGAGCCGACCTCGGCGGCTTCGCGATCAAGGCCGCCCTCGACCGTGCGGGGATCGGCGGCGACCAGGTGCAGTACGTGATCATGGGCCAGGTGCTCCAGGCCGGGGCGGGGCAGATCCCGGCCCGCCAGGCCGCGGTCAAGGCCGGCATCCCGATGAACGTGCCGGCGCTGACCATCAACAAGGTGTGTCTGTCGGGCCTCGACGCCATCGCGCTCGCCGACCAGCTCATCCGTGCGGGTGAGTTCGACGTGGTCGTGGCCGGTGGCCAGGAGTCCATGACCAACGCGCCGCACCTGCTGCCGAAGTCCCGTGAGGGCTTCAAGTACGGCGCCGTCGAGATGATCGACGCCATGGCCTACGACGGTCTGACCGACTCCTTCGAGGGCGTCGCCATGGGCGAGTCCACGGAGAAGCACAACACCCGCCTGGGCATCGCGCGGCCCGAGCAGGACGAGATCGCCGCGCTGTCGCACCAGCGGGCCGCGGCGGCACAGAAGAACGGCCTGTTCGAGGCCGAGATCACGCCCGTCGAGATCCCGCAGCGCAAGGGCGACCCGGTGCTGTTCAGCAAGGACGAGGGGATCCGCGGTGACACGACCGCGGAGTCGCTCGGGAAGCTGCGTCCGGCGTTCGCCAAGGACGGCACGATCACGGCCGGTTCCGCCTCGCAGATCTCCGACGGTGCCGCCGCCGTCGTCGTGATGAGCAAGGCCAAGGCGCAGGAGCTCGGCCTGGAGTGGATCGCCGAGATCGGCTCGCACGGGAACGTGGCCGGGCCGGACAACTCGCTGCAGTCGCAGCCGTCCAACGCGATCCTGCACGCGCTGAAGAAGGAGGGCCTGGAGGTCTCGGACCTCGACCTCATCGAGATCAACGAGGCGTTCGCCGCCGTGGCCGTTCAGTCCATGAAGGACCTCGGCGTGTCCACCGAAAAGGTGAATGTCAACGGTGGTGCGATTGCCCTGGGTCACCCGATCGGGATGTCCGGTGCGCGTCTCGTGCTGCATCTCGCGCTGGAGCTGAAGCGGCGCGGCGGTGGCGTGGGTGCGGCCGCGCTGTGCGGTGGTGGTGGGCAGGGTGACGCGCTGATCGTGCGCGTGCCCAAGGCCTGAGTCCCGGTACGTCCCTTCTCGGTACGTCCCTTATCTGAACGGAGCTGTGATGCAGGACGTCTCCACCCTGGTGGCCCAGGCCAGGGAAGGCCGGCCGCGGGCCGTGGCCCGGCTGATCTCCCTGGTGGAGGGGGCGTCCCCGCAGCTGCGGGAGGTCATGGCGGCGCTGGCGCCGCTGACGGGCGGGGCGTACGTGGTGGGACTGACCGGGTCGCCCGGGGTCGGCAAGTCGACGTCGACCTCGGCGCTGGTCACCGCGTACCGCAAGCAGGACAAGCGGGTCGGCGTGCTCGCCGTCGACCCGTCGTCCCCGTTCTCGGGCGGTGCGCTGCTCGGGGACCGGGTGCGGATGTCGGAGCACGCGTCCGACCCGGGTGTGTACATCAGGTCGATGGCCACGCGCGGGCATCTGGGCGGGCTGGCCTGGTCGGCTCCGCAGGCGATCCGGGTGCTGGACGCCGCCGGCTGCGACGTGATCCTGGTCGAGACGGTGGGGGTGGGACAGTCCGAGGTGGAGATCGCCTCGCAGGCGGACACGTCCGTGGTGCTGCTGGCGCCGGGGATGGGCGACGGGATCCAGGCGGCCAAGGCCGGGATCCTGGAGATCGGCGACGTGTACGTCGTGAACAAGGCGGACCGGGACGGGGCGGACGCGACGGCTCGCGAGCTGAACCACATGCTGGGGCTGGGGGAGTCCCGGGGGCCGGGTGACTGGCGTCCGCCGATCGTGAAGACGGTCGCCGCGCGGGGCGAGGGCGTAGACGAGGTCGTCGAGGCGCTGGAGAAGCACCGGGCCTGGATGGAGGAGCGGGGTGTGCTCGCGGAGCGGCGTCTGTCCCGGGCGTCGCGGGAGGTCGAGACGATCGCGGTGACGGCGCTGCGGGAGCGGATCGGGGACCTGCACGGGGATCGCCGGCTCGACGCGCTCGCCGAGCGGATCATCGCCGGTGACCTCGACCCCTACCGGGCGGCGGACGAACTGGTCGCGGGGCTCACGAAGGGCTGATCCGGCATGGCGGAAAACACCGTGGCCGGTGGCCCGGTGCGTTGATACCTTGATCGGCGTGTTCCTCCTCTTGGCATAGGGCCCGCCCAGCCCGCGATCGACGAGCAGCAGCGGCTGTGGTCGTCGCGGCGCTCCGGCGTCCCCTCGTTGCCTCCCGTTGAGGAACCTCACGCGTGTCCACATCCCTCGCGCGGCCCTCGTACGCCGCCGTTCTGCGCCTCCCCCATGCACGCCGCACCTTCCTGGCCGCCCTCGTCGGCCGGATGTCGTACGGCACCGTCTCCATCGCTCTGATGCTGAGCCTGACCCGCGCCTCCGGGTCGTACGCCGTGGCCGGCTCCGTCATGGCGCTGTTCGGCGCAGCCGGAGTCCTGCTGTCGCCGTACCGGGCGGCCCTGGTCGACCGGCACGGGTCCCGCCGCGCCCTGCTTCCCTTGGCCCTGCTCTACGCCGGCCTGCTGTGTGCTCTGGCGGTGGTCTGCCTGCGTCCGGGCGTGTCCCCGGCGGTCCTCGCCGTCACCGCCGCCGCCGCGGGCGCCTGCCAGCCCCCGCTCGGACCCACCATGCGCACGGTGTGGGCCGAACTCACCGTTGACCGGCAGCTGCTGCAGCGGGCGTACAGCCTGGACGCTGTCGCCGAGGAACTGCTGTACGTCACCGGACCGCTCGCGGTGGGCGTGGTGGTGGGCCTCGCCTCCCCGGCCGCCGGTGTTCTGCTGAGTGCGGGGCTCATGGCGGCCGGAACCCTCGCCTTCGTCACGTCACCGGCGGTGGCCTCGGTACGCCCCCTTCCGGGCCGGACGCCCCGCCGTACCCGGGGCGTTTCGGTCCTGAGCCGCGCGCTGCTGCGACCGGTCGTCGTCATCGCCGGTGTCGGCCTGGCACTGAGCGCCGTCGAACTCCTGGTCGTCGCCTACGCCGCCCAGCGGCACCACGGGGACGAAACCGTCGCCTGGGTGCTCGCGGCGTTGGCGGCGGGCAGCGCTGTGGGCGGTCTGCTGAACGGCGCAGTCGCCTGGCGTGCGCCGGCCCGGGTCCGGCTCCCCCTTCTCGCGGCCGGCCTGGGCGTGACCCTGGCCGCCGCTGGTCTCGCCCCCGGCATCGGCACCCTCACCGTGGCGGTCACCTGTGCCGGCCTGTTCATCGCACCGGCGCTGACGACGGCGTACCTCATCGCTGACGAAACCGCGGCGCCGGGGACCCGCACGCAGGCCGGAGCCTGGATCAACACCGCCGTGAACGCCGGCGCCGCGGCCGGAGCCGCGGCGGTGGGGCTGCTGGTGGAGCGCCTGCCGCTGGCCGCGTGTTTCGCGGTGGCGGGTGCGGTGGCCTTGGTGGGAGCGGTCGCGTGCGGTGCCGGACAGGGCGACTGAGGCCTGCGCGGGGCGGGCAGGGGTGGCGTCGGGCCGAACAGCCCGGCGCCACCCCGGCACACAGTCCCGTCAGTCGTTCTCCGCGTCATCCGATCGGTCCGCCGTGATCTTGCCGGTGGCCAGGTCGATCTTCCAGTCCTGCTCGGCGCCGCCGGACTTGCGCGTCTCGGCCTCCCAGGACTTGTTCTTGCCGTCGTCGTCGAGGTCCACGGACGTCACCACGCCCTTGCCGGCGGCAGCCTTAGCCGCCTGCTCGGCCGTCACCGACGAGCCCTTCAGCGCCGCCCGCACCTGCGCCGTGTCGTCCTCGTCGTCGATGTGCGAGCCGAGGACCTTGCCGTTCGCCGGGTCGACGCTCACGGTGTGCCAGGTGTTGTCGCCCGACAGGACGTCGACCGTCCAGACGACCTTGTCGCTGTCGTCCTCATCGTCCAGCTCGGCGGAGACCACCGTGCCCGAGGTGTGCTTCAGCGCGGAGGCGATGGCCTCGGACGCCGTGACGTCCGCCGACACGGTCTTCTCGGCGTCGTCGTCCCGGTCGCCGTCGTCGTCCCGGACGTCGTCGTTCGACGGCTGGGTGGTGGCCGCCTGCCGCGCCGAGCCCTGGTCGTCTCCCGTGGTCGCGAGGGCCGTGGCCGTCCCGCCTCCGATCAGAGCGGCGGCGGTCACAGCGGCGATCACGATGTTGCGCTTCATGCGGATTCCTCCCGAGTCGTTTCGTTTTCGACGTCTTCGACTCTGGCTGACGGAGGCTGAGAGGAACCTGAAGCCCCCTGAAGGGATCTTCAGGTTGGCTTTGCGACTCTTTACCCATGCGCCTGTTGATCGTGGAGGACGAGAAGCGGCTGGCCCTGTCGCTCGCCAGGGGCCTGACGGCCGAGGGGTACGCCGTGGACGTCGTCCACGACGGACGGGAGGGGCTGTACCAGGCCTCGGAGGGCACGTACGACCTGGTCATCCTCGACATCATGCTGCCCGGCCTCAACGGCTACCGGGTCTGCGCGGCCCTGCGCGCCGCCGGGCACGACGTGCCGATCCTGATGCTGACCGCCAAGGACGGCGAGTACGACGAGGCCGAGGGGCTCGACACCGGCGCGGACGACTATCTGACCAAGCCGTTCTCGTACGTCGTGCTCGTCGCCCGGGTCAAGGCGCTGCTGCGGCGGCGCGGGCAGGGCGCGGGGGCCTCGCCCGTGCATGTGCACGGGGATCTGAAGGTGGACACCGCGGCCCGGCGGGTCTTCCTGGGCGAGGACGAGATCACCCTCACCGCCAAGGAGTTCTCCGTGCTGGAGCATCTCGTGCTGCGGGCCGGCGAGGTGGTGTCCAAGTCCGAGATCCTGGAGCACGTCTGGGACTTCGCCTACGAGGGCGATCCGAACATCGTCGAGGTGTACGTCAGCACGCTGCGGCGGAAGCTGCGGGCGGGGCTGATCCGGACCGTGCGCGGGGCCGGCTACCGGCTGGAGACGTCGCCGTGAGGCGGCTGTTCGGGTCCGTCCGGGCGCGGGCCACGCTGGGGGCGACGCTGGTCGTCGCGGTGGCGCTCGTCGCCGCCGGGGCCGCCGTGCTGCTGTCCCTGCGGTCCAACCTGATCGGCGAGGCCGGTACCGAGGCGGAGCGCTCCGCGCGGGCGGTCGCCTCCGAGCTCGCCGCCGGGACGCCCTACGACAAGCTCTCGGGGCTGGACGGCGACGACGGGCCCGTGCAGGTCCTGGACGAGCACGGCCGGCTGGTCGCGGCCAGTGAGGATCTGGAGAAGATCAGCGGGACCGACAGCGGGCAGGTGAAGCCGCGGCCGGCGGCGAAGCCCACCGGGGAGGACGATGACGACTCCGACGACGCGGGCGATCCCCTCGAAGCCGGTGAGATCTCGGGGGAGAGCGTCTTCAGCAACGGGTCGGCGACCATCGACGGGGACGCGGAGGACTACCGGTTCGCCGCCGTCGAGGTGGAGACCCACGACCGGGGGCACCTCAAGGTCTACGCCGGTTCCCCGCTGGCCGCCGAACACGGGGCCGTACGGACCGCGCTGACGGTGATGCTGATCGGGTTCCCGCTGCTGCTCGGTGTCGTCGCGGCCGTGACCTGGCTGGTCACCCGGCGGGCCCTGCGGCCCGTGGAGGGGATCCGGCGCGAGATGGCCGCGATCACCCGGTCCGAAGACCTCGCGCGGCGCGTTCCGGAGCCGGACACGCACGACGAGATCGCCCGGCTCGCCAGCACCACCAACGAGACGCTCGCGGCGCTGGAGACGTCCGTGGAGCGGCAGCGGCGGTTCGTCGCCGACGCCTCACATGAGCTGCGCAGCCCCATCGCTTCGCTGCGGACGCAGTTGGAGGTGGCCGCCGCGCATCCCGAGCTGCTGGATCTGGACGGGGCCGTGGAGGACACCGTCCGGCTGCAACGGCTGGCCGCCGACCTGCTGCTGCTCGCCCGGCTGGACGCGGGGGAGCGGCTGGGCGACGCGCGGGTCGACCTCGCCGGGCTGGCCCGGGAGGCGGCCGAGGGGCGGACGGGTGTGACCGTGGACGCGGAGGCGGTGGAGGTGGCCGGATCGCGGGGGCAGTTGGGGAGGGTGCTCGCCAATCTGCTCGACAACGCCCAGCGGCACGCCCGGTCGGCCGTGACCGTGAACGTGCGGCGCGAGGGCGACCGGGCCGTGGTCGGGGTGGCCGACGACGGTGACGGGGTGCCCGAGGACGACCGGGAGAGGATCTTCGAACGGTTCGTCCGGCTGGACGCGGCCCGCAGCCGCGACGACGGCGGAGCCGGGTTGGGGCTCGCCATCGCCCGCGACGTGGCCGTCCGGCACGGCGGCACGCTCACGGCCGGACGGGGGCCCGCAGGCGGAGCCCTGTTCGAACTCCGCCTGCCGCTCGTCTAGCGGGGCTGGCAGCGGGGGCTGCGGTTACGGGCGCCCGCGCTGGCCGCGCAGGTGCTCCGCGATGGGCTTGAGGGCCTTGTCGAGCTCGGTCAGGGCCTCGGGGGACAGCAGGTCGATGAAGTGCCTGCGCACGGACGCCACATGGTGGGGCGCGACCTTCTGCATCGTCGTCATCCCGTGGTCGGTCAGGACCGCGTAGAGCCCCCGGCGGTCCGACTCGCAGTTCTCCCGCCGGACCAGGTTCCCGTTCTCCATGCGCGTGATCTGGTGCGAGAGGCGGCTCTTGGACTGGAGGGTGGCGGAAGCGAGGTCGCTCATCCGCATCCTCTGGCCCTCGGACTCGGAGAGATTCACCAGGATCTCGTAGTCGTTCATTGTCAGGCCGAACGGCTGCAGGTCCTTCTCGAGCTGGTACGTCAACAGCCTGTTGACCTCCAGGTGGGTGCGCCAAGCGCACTGCTCCGCATCGGTCAGCCAGCGGGTGGCCGTCTCGGTCTCCATGAATGAAGTCTACCTAAAATGTTGAAAGGCGAACTAGTGAGGGGTGGCGTGTGACCGCGCACGCCTGGCGAACAGCTGTGCGCAGACGTTCGATGTCACACTCCGCAGACTACCGCTCACAGCCCGAAGCGACGCTGGAGGTCCCCCAGCTGTCCGGGAAGGCGCGGTACGCCGGACTGCCCCGCCTGGGGGCTGTGCGCCCCGCCGCCGGGCACGCCGGCCTGGTGCGGAACGGTCCCCGTGGCCTGCTCGGCCATCAGGGTCTCGGACGACTGGAGCAGCACCGTCCCGGCGCCCACGAACTCGAACTGGTGCTCCTCGCCGGAGGCCCCGCCCAGGCCCGTCAGCGCACGTAGACCGCCCATGACGCCGGTCATGTACCCGTGGTCGTAGTGGTGGCACGGAGAGGGGCAGTCGGCCCAGCCGACCAGGGCCTGGGGGTCGACCCTGATCGGGGGTTCCATGAACACCACCGGTCCGTTCGACGCGGCCACGAACTTTCCGGTTCCGATGAGGGTCAGAAAACCCGGCACGATTGATTGCTTCAGTGACAGAGTTGGCTGAAAAGCAAGCAGGTTGCCGGAGCGAATGGTCAGGTTGCCGTCCTCGAGGTCGTACGAATTGACGTCGAAGGCCCGGTCGGCGAGGAGCATCTTGCCCGAGCCCTCCGCCACGACCCAGTCGCTCGCGTGCAGTGGCGAATGGAACGACGTGCGCACGAGACGGTCCAGCCGGCCGTGTCCGACGCCGTTGAAGTCGATCGAGCCGTAGTAGGCGATCATCTTCCCCTTCTGCAGGAACCACTGGCTCCCCTTGAGCTCCACACAGAAGGTGTACGCGTTGACGTTGTCGTCCGCCGGCAGCGTCGCCGGGTCGAGGACCACGGGGCCGGTGCCCGGGGTTCCGTAGGTGCTCACAGCTTCTCCTCCGACGCCTGGACGTACACCGCACCGCTTCCGCTGAGCTCCAGCTGGAAGGCCTCGCCCGAGCCGCGGCCCACCATGTCCCGCCAGCCGAGCGCCGTGGACAGCTTGTTGCGGACGTCGCCGTGGTGGGCGACGTAGGCCTGCGGGTCCACATGGACCGGCCGCTGCGGGCTGATCGGGATCTCGATGACGCCGCCGTGCGCCATGACCGCGACGGCCCCGTGGCCCTTCAGCGTCGTCGTGAACAGCCCCTGGCCGCTGACCTGGCCCCGCACCATGCCCATGACTCCGCCCTGCGCGCCCAGGAACATCGTGCCCTGCTGGAGCGTGCCCTCGAAGGCCAGGAGGCGGTCCGCCTCCACGTACAGCGTGTCGCCGGAGAGCCGGATCACCTGGATGTGGTGCCCGCCGTGCCCGAAGAGGACCGTGCCGCTGCCCTCGACGGACATCAGGGGGGTGTCCTCGTTCGCCACCCGGCGGCCGATCATCGACATGACCCCGCCCTGGCCGCCCGCCATGTTGGGCGTGAACGACACCTCGCCCTGGTACGCGAGCATCGCGCCGCGCTGACTGAACAGCCGCTGCCCCGGCGCGACCGTCGCCTCGACCATCTTCCCGTTGATCTCCCGGAAGGCCATCTCACACGTCTCCCGCGATCGTGTTCCGCTCGCTCGGCTGCACGTACACCAGCCCGTCCCCCTCGAACCGCATCTGGAAGGCCTCGCCGCCGCCCTCCCCGAGCAGCGTGCGGAACGTCACACCGGACTGGAAGGACTGCCGCAGATTCCCCTGGTGCGCCACGTACGCCCCCGGGTCGACGGTCAGCGGGTACTGCGCGCTCACCCGCAGCACCACCGCCGGGCCGTCCGACATGATCGCCGCCTGGCCGTGGCCCTCGACGGTCGTCGTGAACAGTCCGTTGCCCTGCGACGCGCCGCGCAGGCCCGTGAACTCCGTGCCCGTGCGCAGCCCGCCGTCGGTCGCGAGCAGGTTGCTCGACTCGACGTACAGCTTGTCGCCCTGGATGCTGACCAGGTTGATCTCGGAGGCGCGGTCCGCGAACCAGCAGGTTCCGCGCCCCTTCACCTCCATCAACGTCATCTGCTCACCGGTCAGCCGCCGGGTCACCATGCCCCGGATGCCCTCGCCGCCGCCGCTGAGCTTCTTGAAGGCCATCTCGCCGTCGTACGCGACCATCGAGCCGTTCTTCGCTTTCACGGCATCCCCGGTCATGTCGACGGCGAGCACCTTGCTGCTCTGAAGTCGGAACATCGCCACGACTGGAAGGTAGCCGCAGGCCGGGCCGCTGGGACAGGGCCCGTGGGTGGAGAACGTCCCTGACCGCACCCCTAGGGGCCGGATGCCGAGGCGGTTTGCCACAATGGGCCCGACGCTTGTGCGCGTGTTCACAAACTGTTTCTCTCCCACCGAAGGTGACCCGTGGACCTCAAGACCGCCACCGCCATCCGCCGCCTCCGCCTGGTCTCGGCCCCCGAGGCGATCTCCTTCCTCCTCCTGCTGGTCTGCTCGGTGCTGAAGCGGACCACGGACTTCAACGCCGTGCCGGTGATGGGCATGGTGCACGGGGTGCTCTTCGTCCTGTACGTCATCTTCTGGGCCGACGCGTGGAACCGGGCGAAGTGGTCGCTGAAGACCGCCGCGCTGTACTTCGTCCTCTCGGTGCTGCCGACCGGCGGGTTCTTCGCCGAGCGCATGCTGCGGCGTGAGGCCGAGGACGCGGTCATCGCGTCCCGCGCCCGCAAGGAAGGCGTGGTGGGCGCGTGATCGTCGCCTTTTCCGTGACGCCGCTCGGGGTCGGTGAGGACGTGGGGGAGTACGTCGCCGACGCCGTGCGGGTGGTGCGCGAGTCGGGCCTGCCGAACCGCACCGACGCGATGTTCACGTCCGTCGAAGGGGAGTGGGACGAGGTCATGGACGTCGTCCGGCGCGCGGTCGCCGCGGTCGAGCGCCGGGCCCCCCGGGTCTCCCTCGTCCTCAAGGCGGACATCCGCCCCGGCGTGACGGACGGCCTCACGTCCAAGGTGGAGACGGTGGAGCGGCACCTCGCCGAGTAGATGACGACAGCGGCCCTGGCGCAGCGACCCGGTGGTGGCCCGCCCGAAGGGCGAGACAAGGCTGACCGCCATGTGACCGGCCGGTAAGGTCGGGTTCGTGCCGAAGCCGCTCAGTCTCTCCTTCGATCCGATCGCGCGCGCCGACGAACGCTGGAAGCAGCGCTGGGGAAACGTGCCGTCCATGGCCGCGATCACCTCGATCATGCGCGCTCAGCAGATCCTGCTGGGCGAGGTCGACGCGGTGGTCAGGCCGTACGGGCTGACGTTCGCGCGCTACGAGGCGCTGGTGCTGCTCACCTTCTCCAAGTCCGGCGAGCTGCCGATGTCCAAGATCGGTGAGCGGCTCATGGTGCACCCCACGTCCGTGACGAACACCGTGGACCGGCTGGTGAGGTCGGGTCTGGTCGCCAAGCGGCCCAACCCGAACGACGGCCGCGGCACCCTCGCCAGCATCACCGACAAGGGCCGTGAGGTCGTCGAGTCGGCCACCCGCGACCTGATGGCGATGGACTTCGGGCTCGGGACGTACGACGCCGAGGAGTGCGCGGAGATCTTCGCGATGCTGCGGCCGCTGCGCGTCTCGGCGGGTGACTTCGAGGAGGAGTGACCCGGGGCAAGATCCCCCGGAACGGGTCGTTACGCTCGACGGCATGAAGAAGAGCGTGCTGACCCGCTACCGGGTCATGGCCTACGTCACCGGTGTGCTGCTCGTCGCCCTGACCCTCGGCATGATCGGCAAGTACGTCCTCGATCTGGGCGGCGCCGCTGACTTCACGCAGGTGGTCAGCATCGCGCACGGCTGGTTGTACGTCGTCTACCTGATTTTCGCCTTCGACCTCGGCTCCAAGGCGAAGTGGCCGGTCAAGAAGCAGTTGTGGGTGCTGCTGGCCGGCACGATCCCCACGGCCGCGTTCTTCGTGGAGCGCCGGATCAGCCACGAGCTGGAGGGCAGGCTCGCCGAGGACGCGCCCGCGCCCGTCAAGGCCTAGCCAGGCGCGTTCCGGGACCGTCGCACGTGTGCGTGCGGCGGTCGTTCTCACCCGTTCGCCAGGTCACTCCCGTCAGCCATCGACATTTACTAGGACGTCCAAGTAAATTCGGGGGTATGGACGCTGACGCCATCGAGGAGGGCCGCCGCCGCTGGCAGGCCCGGTACGACGCCGCTCGCAAGCGCGAGGCCGACTTCACCACGCTCTCCGGCGACCCCGTGGAGCCGGTGTACGGGCCGCGGCCCGGTGACGCCTACGACGGGTTCGACCGGATCGGCTGGCCCGGGGAGTACCCCTTCACCCGCGGCCTGTACGCGACCGGCTACCGAGGGCGGACGTGGACCATCCGGCAGTTCGCCGGGTTCGGCAACGCCGAGCAGACCAACGAGCGCTACAAGATGATCCTCCGCAACGGCGGAGGCGGGCTCTCCGTCGCCTTCGACATGCCGACGCTCATGGGCCGCGACTCCGACGACCCGCGCGCGCTCGGCGAGGTCGGGCACTGCGGCGTCGCCATCGACTCGGCCGCCGACATGGAGGTCCTGTTCAAGGACATCCCGCTGGGCGACGTCACGACGTCGATGACCATCAGCGGCCCGGCCGTCCCCGTCTTCTGCATGTACCTCGTCGCCGCCGAGCGGCAGGGCGTCGACCCGTCCGTCCTCAACGGCACGCTCCAGACGGACATCTTCAAGGAGTACATCGCCCAGAAGGAGTGGCTCTTCCAGCCCGAGCCGCACCTGCGGCTCATCGGCGACCTCATGGAGCACTGCGCGGCCGGCATCCCCGCGTACAAGCCGCTGTCCGTCTCCGGCTATCACATCCGCGAGGCCGGGGCGACGGCCGCGCAGGAGCTGGCGTACACGCTGGCGGACGGCTTCGGGTACGTCGAGCTGGGCCTGTCGCGCGGGCTGGACGTGGACGTCTTCGCCCCCGGCCTGTCCTTCTTCTTCGACGCGCACGTCGACTTCTTCGAGGAGATCGCCAAGTTCCGCGCGGCCCGGCGCATCTGGGCCCGCTGGATGCGCGACGTCTACGGCGCCAAGTCCGAGAAGGCCCAGTGGCTCCGCTTCCACACGCAGACCGCCGGTGTCTCCCTCACCGCGCAGCAGCCGTACAACAACGTCGTACGGACGGCCGTGGAGGCGCTGGCGGCCGTGCTCGGCGGGACGAACTCGCTGCACACCAACGCCCTCGACGAGACCCTCGCCCTGCCGAGCGAGCAGGCGGCGGAGATCGCGCTGCGCACCCAGCAGGTGCTGATGGAGGAGACCGGCGTCGCCAACGTGGCCGACCCGCTGGGCGGTTCCTGGTACATCGAGCAGCTGACCGACCGGATCGAGGCGGACGCGGAGAAGATCTTCGAGCAGATCAAGGAGCGCGGGCTGCGGGCGCACCCCGACGGGCAGCACCCCATCGGCCCGATCACCTCCGGGATCCTGCGCGGGATCGAGGACGGCTGGTTCACCGGAGAGATCGCCGAGTCGGCGTTCCGCTACCAGCGGGCCCTGGAGAAGGGCGACAAGCGGGTCGTCGGCGTGAACTGTCACGACGGGTCGGTCACCGGGGACCTGGAGATCCTGCGGGTCAGTCACGAGGTGGAGCGCGAGCAGGTCCGGACGCTGGGCGGGCGCAAGGCGGCCCGTGACGACGCCGCGGTACGCACCGCGCTCGACGCCATGCTGGCCGCCGCCCGCAGCGGCGCCAACATGATCGAGCCGATGCTGGACGCGGTACGGGCGGAGGCCACGCTCGGCGAGATCTGCGGCGTGCTGCGGGACGAGTGGGGGGTCTACACGGAGCCCGCGGGGTTCTGACCCGCGCGCCCGTCCATCTGGCGGGCGCTGGTCGCCCAGCCCGTCCGTCCGTCCGGCGCTAGTCGCCCAGCCCGTGCAGGAGCACCCTGGTGAAGCCGCGGACCCATTCCTCGTCCGCAGGCTCCGCGCTCACCAGGGTGCGGTGGACCACCGCACCCGCCACCATGTCGAAGATCAGGTCCACCGTGCGGGCGGACGAGCCGGGGTCCGGCTCCGCGGGGAGTTCACCCCGGGCCTGGGCCCGCGCGCGGCCCTCCACGACCAGGCGCTTCTGGCGGTCGACGACCGATGCCCGGATGCGCTCCCGCAGGGCCTCGTCGCGGGTGGCTTCCGCCACCACCGCCATCAGGCCGCTCTTCGCCTCCGGGAGAGCCAGGATCGTGGCGAATTGCAGGACCACACCCTCGATGTCGGCGGCCAGGGAGCCGCGGTCGGGGAGTTCCAGCGCGTCGAAGAGTTCCGCGACGGCGTCGACGACCAGTTCGTTCTTGCCCGCCCAGCGGCGGTAGAGCGTGGTTTTCGCAACCCCGGCCCGCGTCGCGACGTCTCCCAGGGTGAGCTTGGACCAGCCCAGTTCCACGAGAGCCTCACGCGTCGCGGCCAGGATCGCGGCGTCCGCCGTGGCGCTGCGCGGACGCCCGGTGCGGCTGGCTGGGCTGCGGCTCTGCATCGCACGACCATAAACCGGCGGTTCCTGTGCGGCCGTGAGGGAGATCACCGGGGGGTGGTGTCCCGGCACCCCGGCATGGCATTACGCTACGACTCGTAGCGAAAGCTCGTGATGGACGTACACGGGCCTTGGCACACGCGGCGTGGGGTGGGGACCCGGCGCCGAAGGGCACGGACCGGCCCGGCTTTCACACCGTTTTTCACACGCGCGCGCAGGACGGGGGAGGATAGGCGCATGCAGCCACGGAACATGTCCATGAGCGGAGTCGTCGACCTCGCCGCGGTGAAGGCGGCCCAGGAGGCCAAGGCGAAGGCGGAGCAGGCGCGCGCGCAAGCAGCCCGGGAGGGCGGCGGGACGGGGGCGATCTCCCCGGCCGATCTCGTCATCGACGTCGACGAGGCGGGGTTCGAGCGGGACGTCCTGCAGCGTTCCGCCGAAGTGCCCGTCGTCATCGACTTCTGGGCCGAGTGGTGTGAGCCCTGCAAGCAGCTCAGCCCGGTCCTGGAGCGGTTGGCCGTCGAGCACAACGGCCGATTCCTGCTCGCCAAGGTCGACGTCGACGCCAACCAGATGCTGATGCAGCAGTTCGGCATCCAGGGAATCCCCGCGGTGTTCGCGGTCGTCGCGGGGCAGGCGCTGCCGCTCTTCCAGGGGGCGGCGGGCGAGGCGCAGATCCGCCAGACCCTGGACCAGCTGGTGCAGGTCGGCGAGCAGCGCTTCGGTCTGACCGGTCTCACCGTCGACCCCGAGGCCGCGCCGGGCGGCGCCCCGGCGGCTCCCGAGCAGCCGGCCGGTCCGTACGACGGGCTCCTCGAGGCCGCCGTGCAGGCGCTGGACTCGGGCGACCTGGCCGGTGCCGTCCAGGCGTACAAGAACGTGCTCAACGAGGACCCGGGCAACGAGGAGGCCAAACTGGGTCTCGCGCAGGCCGGGTTGCTCCAGCGGGTGCAGGGCGTCGACCCGCAGCAGGTACGCCGGGACGCGGCCGACAAGCCGGCCGACGTGCAGGCGCAGATCGCCGCCGCCGACCTGGATCTGGTGGGCGGCCATGTCGAGGACGCCTTCGGCCGGCTCATCGAGACCGTGGGGCGCACGGTGGGTGACGACCGGGACACCGTGCGGATGCGGCTGGTGGAGCTGTTCGAGGTCGTCGGGCCCGATGATCCTCGCGTGATCGCGGCACGCCGGGCCCTGGCGCGCGCCCTGTTCTGACCAGTCGTTAAACGCGCGGGCTGGTGGTGCCCGCGTGAAAAGTTCGACCACAGAGGGTCACCGCGGCCGCGTTTTACCAAAACTTGGTAATCGCGGCCGCTGTTACTACGAGTAAGTCATGGGCGTTGATCTGTCGGATTCTGTCCATCGATCAACAGCTTTGCACCGCCCCCCGGCAGCACCCTGCGTGGCCGACCGAGACCGATGGGTCGTTGTTCGGTTATCCGGCCGTTACTAGCCGGTAACGAACCCCCTTGTGCGGGCGGCGAGAATGCACCACGATCGGCCACGCTCGGTCCATTCCCGTACCCCGGCAGCCGGTTGGGTCGCGGGACAACCTGGGTCCCCACCGAGCAGAGCCGGCGGCAGTGGCGCCGGCTCTTGGACAGGGGGGTCTTCGCCCTTCCGGCGAAGCCTGTCCAGCAGGGTTGTGCGTGATGCGTGTCAGGCGCGACCAGTGGTTGTCGCTCGGGGGTGATCGCCGGTGATTCGGGCGCGGATGCGCCGCCGAGTGCAGGCGCTCTCCTTCCCGAGGACGTAGCACTTCTCCCATCCCTGCCCGGCTGAGCCGCCAATCGGGGCGAGCCAGGGCAGGAGATGTACGTCCGAGAAGGAGGAAATATGGAGTCCCAGGTGCGTGGCGGGACCAGATGGAAGCGGTTCGCTGTGGTGATGGTGCCCAGCGTCGCCGCCACGGCTGCGATAGGTGTCGCCCTCGCGCAGGGCGCTCTCGCCGCGTCGTTCAGTGTCTCCGGGCAGTCGTTCAAGGTCTCGACCGACCAGCTCGTCGGAGAGGGCTTCTCGCAGTACGGCGCCCTCGATGAGGGATACACGATGGACGGCAAGAAGGCCGTTCACCCGGTCGCCGTCTCGTCGTTCAAGCAGGCGACGATCAAGAACCTGTGCCAGTCGGTCGTCACCCCGAACATTCCGGTGCTCGGGAACGTCAGCCTGATCCTGCGTGCGGGTCAGGGTGCGAAGCCGGTGGAGGCCCAGAACCTCTACATCGACGTCGCCGACCTCAGCGCCGATGCGACGTTCGAGAACATCGACATCGGTGTGGCGGCCAAGGACGCCAACAAGGGTCCGGCCATGCGGAAGGGCGAGTCGGCCAACCCGTACGGCTTCGCGCAGCAGGCGGACAGGGCGACCCTGACCGACGTGAAGCAGACGGCGTGGGCGACCACCGCCGGAACCTTCAAGCTCAGCGGCCTGAAGATGTCGCTGTCGACAGGTGTCAAGGAGTGCTACTAAGCACTCGATGACGGGCGGGGGAGCCGGTGGCGCCCCCGCCCGTCCACCTTCCGGCCGCGCCTTCACGCGGGGCCCACATCACCACCACAGCAACGCTGTACCAGGGAGCTGTTTTTCCATGAGCGCCGAGACTCCTGCCGCCACCGGCCAGTTCACCGTCCGGAGGCAGCAGTTCCGCGCCTGGCGGGGTGAGCGGCCGTTCTGGGCCGGGCTGTTGGTTCTTCTCAGCGGACTGCCCATCGCCTACTTCCCGTACGCGAACCTCCAGATCGGTCACCTGACGCTGGCGATGGCGACCACCGCGGGTGCCGGGTCCCTGATCATCGGCGTGCTGCTCGTCGTACTGGGCGTGAGCCTCTGGTTCCAGAAGCACGTCCGCGTCTTCGCGGGAGTCGCGGCGATCCTGCTGGCGCTGGTGTCCATTCCCGTGTCCAACCTCGGCGGCTTCCTCATCGGCTTCCTCCTCGCCCTCGTGGGCGGGGCGATGGCCGTGGCCTGGGCGCCGGGCGCACGTCCCGCGGGACAGTCCGCCGCGATGGCCAGCACCGGCACGGGCGGGACTCCCGAGGCCACGGACCACGACACCACGGTGCTCCGGCCCGTGGGCGGGGTGGACGAGCCGAACGATCTGTCAGGAACGAACCCGGCCAACGGGGCGAACGGGAGGCACAGTGCCGGCTGACGAGGTGACCCACGGGGCTGATGTGGAGGCGTCCCGTGTGAGAACCGGGCCGCGCCACGCGGCACCCAAGAAGCCGCTGTTCACCAGGTTCAACAGGCCGGCCGGCAAGGCGATAGCCATGGCGGCGATGCCGACGGCGGTGCTCATGGGCATGGGCTTCACGTCGACGCTCGCCATAGCCGACAGCGACACCCCGGCTGCGCCGACCTCCAAGAGCCTGACGGCGGACGAGTACAAGGACTGTGTGGCGGCCCTGGAGGACTCCGACAAGGAGTCCAAGGGCGACGAGTCCGCCTCGCCCACGCCGTCCCCCTCGGCGAGCGACGGCGCGACCGACGAGAAGGACGACCAGGGCGGCACCGCCCCGAAGCCGTCCCCCTCGGGTGGTACGGACGCGAACAACGGCGGCTCCTCTTCGTCGGATTCAGGTTCCGGCGACAAGGCCGAGCCGAAGCCGACCCCGTCCACGAGCGCGCCCGCCACCGGCGGCGACGACGCGGCCGCCACCCCGTCCCCCTCGCCGTCCGAGAGCGGCGGCAACATCCTGGAGGACATCGGCGACGCGATCGGCGGCATCTTCAACGGCGGAAAGGACGGGGACAAGGACGAGGCGAGCCCCGCCCCGACCCCCTCGGCGTCGCAGAGCACCGAGAAGCCGGCCGAGGACGCCTCGGACGCCGTGAAGGACACCACGGACAAGGCCACCGGCGCGGTCGAGGACACCGTCAAGGACACCACCGGCAAGGCGTCCGACACGGTGAAGGACACCGGCAAGACGGCGCAGGACACCACCAAGGCCGTCGAGAAGGCGGCCGAGGACGCGGCGGAGAAGGCGAAGGAGGCCACCGCCTCGCCCAGCCCCTCCCCGAGCGCCACCACGGACGCCGACGACTGCCCGGCCGCCACCGAGGCCGAGGGCGGCGTCGACAACAAGGTGCCGCTGCCGGACGACCCGTGGTTCCTCAACGCCAGCTCGCTGACGCTGAAGGGCGCCGACTACAAGGGCGTCGTCGAGGTGCGGACCGCCAACGGCACCGTCAAGAAGGTGCTGAAGTACGTCATATCCGGCGGCACCGACATCGGCGACCTGCACCAGACCGTCCAGGACAAGCAGGCCGGCAAGACCTACCACGTGCAGGCGGCCAAGGGCTCGACGTCCACGATCCGCGACGGCGACACCGTGATGTACACGGAGAGCATCTCCGGCAACCTGCTCGGGTTGATACCGATCACGTTCGACCCGGAGCACCCGCCGCCGCTGAACATCCCGCTGATCTACTTCACCAACGTGAAGGTCCAGCAGGCCGGCCAGTTCGGCGGGACCCTGCACGTGCCGGGGCTGCACAACTTCGTCACCGACTGAGCGCCCCTCAGAGCCCGTTCGGGAGCCGCACACATCGAGGGGCAGGGGCGCCCCCTGGAATCCAGGGGGCGCCCTCGGTGCCGTCCAGGGGCCTTCACGGCCCCTGACGGATCAGCCCTTGGCCTCGCCCAGGTGGTGGACCCGCACCATGTTGGTGGTGCCGGGCACGCCGGGGGGCGAACCGGCGGTGATGACCACGATGTCGCCGTCGTTGAAGCGGTTCAGCTTCACCAGCTCCTGCTCGACGAGGTCGACCATCTCGTCGGTGCTGTTCACGAACGGCACCACGTACGGCTCCACGCCCCAGCTCAGCGCCATCTGGTTGCGGGTGCCCTCGTCGGTGGTGAAGGCGATGATCGGCTGCACCGCGCGGTAGCGCGAGAGACGGCGGGCGGTGTCGCCGGACTGCGTGAAGGCCACCAGGCCCCGGCCGCCGAGGAAGTCGGCGATCTCGCACGCGGCCCGGGCCACCGAACCGCCCTGCGTGCGCGGCTTCTTGCCCGGCACCAGCGGCTGCAGGCCCTTGGACATCAGCTCCTGCTCGGCCGCGGCGACGATCTTCGACATCGTCTTCACGGTCTCGATCGGGTACGCGCCCACGCTCGACTCGGCGGACAGCATGACCGCGTCGGCGCCGTCCAGGATCGCGTTGGCCACGTCGGAGGCCTCGGCGCGGGTCGGACGGGAGTTGGTGATCATCGACTCCATCATCTGGGTCGCCACGATCACCGGCTTGGCGTTGCGCCGGCACAGCTCGATCAGGCGCTTCTGCACCATGGGGACCTTCTCGAGCGGGTACTCGACGGCCAGGTCACCGCGGGCGACCATCACACCGTCGAACGCCATCACGACGTCCTCCATGTTCTGCACCGCCTGCGGCTTCTCCACCTTGGCGATGACGGGGACGCGGCGGCCCTCCTCGTCCATGATGCGGTGCACGTCCTGGACGTCCTTGGCGTCCCGGACGAAGGACAGCGCGACCAGGTCGCAACCCATCCGGAGGGCGAAGCGGAGGTCCTCGATGTCCTTCTCGGACAGGGCGGGCACGTTGACGGCCGCGCCGGGCAGGTTGATGCCCTTGTGGTCGGAGATGACGCCGCCCTCGATGACGATCGTCTTGACCTTGGGGCCCTCGACCTCGGTGACCTTCAGCTCGACGTTGCCGTCGTTGATGAGGACCTGGTCGCCCTTGGTGACATCGCCGGGCAGGCCCTTGTAGGTCGTCCCGCAGATCGTCTTGTCGCCCGGGACGTCCTCGGTGGTGATGGTGAACTCGTCACCGCGCACCAGCTCCACGGGACCCTCGGCGAAGGTCTCCAGACGGATCTTCGGGCCCTGGAGGTCGGCGAGGACCCCGATGGCCCGGCCGGTCTCCTTGGCGGCGGCACGGACCCGGTCGTACCGGCCCTGGTGCTCGGCGTGGCTGCCGTGGCTGAAGTTGAAGCGGGCCACGTTCATGCCGGCTTCGATCAACGCGACAAGCTGATCGTGGGAGTCGACCGCAGGGCCGAGAGTACAGACGATTTTCGAACGGCGCATGGGCGCGATCCTATCGGTTTGTTTCGCAACGGAATATTCCGTCTGGCGGAAAATGCAAAAGGGCGGCAGGCCGCTCAGGTGTGATTCCCCGAACCAATTACCAGCGCGTAGGTCTGTGTCGCGATCTCCAATTCCTCGTCAGTAGGTACCACCGCCACCGCGACCCGGGCGCCCTCGGGCGAGATCAGCCGCGCCTCGTCGCCGCGTACGGCGTTGCGCTCGCCGTCCACCGCCAGGCCCAGCTCCTCCAGCCCCGCCAGGGCGGCCGCCCGCACGGGAGCCGCGTTCTCGCCGACACCGGCCGTGAAGGCGACCGCGTCCACCCGCCCGAGTACGGCGTAATAGGCGCCGATGTACTTCTTCAGCCGGTGAATGTAGATGTCGAACGCCAGCTCCGCCTGCTCGTCGCCCTCGTCGACGCGGCGGCGGATCTCCCTCATGTCGTTGTCACCGCACAGACCGATCAGGCCGCTCTTCTTGTTGAGAAGAGTGTCGATCTCGTCGGCGGACATTCCACCAACACGCATCAAATGGAAGATGACGGCCGGGTCCATGTCTCCCGAGCGCGTACCCATCACGAGCCCCTCCAAAGGCGTCAGCCCCATGGAGGTGTCCACGCAGCGACCGCCCCGTACGGCCGAGGCGGACGCCCCGTTGCCCAGGTGCAGCACGATGACGTTCGTCTCGGCGGGGTCCTTGCCCAGCAGCTCGGCGGTGGCCCGGGAGACGTAGGCGTGCGAGGTGCCGTGGAAGCCGTAGCGCCGCACGCGGTGCTCGTCGGCGGTCTTCACGTCGATCGCGTAGCGGGCGGCCGACTCCGGCATGGTCGTGTGGAACGCGGTGTCGAACACGGCGACCTGCGGCAGGTCCGGGCGCAGCACCTGGGCCGTGCGGATCCCGGTGAGGTTGGCGGGGTTGTGCAGCGGGGCCACCGGGATGAGCCGCTCGATCTCGGCGAGCACGGCCTCGTCGATGACGGTCGGCTCGGTGAAGAACTTCCCGCCGTGCACCACCCGGTGCCCGATCGCGGCCAGTTCGGGCGAGTCCAGGCCCAGGCCGTCCTTGGCGAGCTCCTCGGCGACGGCCTTCAGGGCGGCGTCGTGGTCGGCGATCGCACCACCGCGCTCCCGGCTCTCGCCGCCGGCCGGGGTGTGCTTCAGCCGGGACGTCTGCTCGCCGATGCGCTCGACCAGGCCCACCGCGAGCCGGCTGCTGTCGCGCATGTCGAGCAGTTGGTACTTCACCGACGAGGAGCCGGAGTTGAGGACGAGGACACGGGTGGGGCTCACTGGGCGGTCGCCTTCTCGCTCGGGGACGGGGCGGGCATCTGGGCCTGGATCGCCGTGATCGCGACGGTGTTCACGATGTCGGAGACCAGGGCGCCCCGGGACAGGTCGTTGACCGGCTTGCGCAGACCCTGGAGCACGGGGCCGACGGCGATCGCGCCGGCCGAGCGCTGCACGGCCTTGTAGGTGTTGTTGCCGGTATTCAGGTCGGGGAAGATCAGCACGCTCGCCTGCCCGGCGACCTCGGAGCCGGGCAGCTTGGTCGCCGCGACCGACGGCTCCACCGCGGCGTCGTACTGGATCGGGCCCTCGATCTTCAGGTCGGGCCGGCGCGCGCGGACCAGCTCGGTGGCCTCGCGCACCTTGTCGACGTCGGCGCCGGAACCCGAGGTGCCGGTGGAGTACGACAGCATCGCGATCCGCGGCTCCACACCGAACTGCTCGGCCGTGGTCGCCGACTGGATGGCGATGTCCGCGAGCTGCTCGGCGTTCGGGTCCGGGTTGACCGCGCAGTCGCCGTAGACGAGGACCTTGTCGGCCAGGCACATGAAGAAGACGGACGAGACGATGTCGGCGTCCGGCTTCGTCTTGATGATCTCGAACGCCGGGCGGATGGTCGCGGCCGTGGAGTGCACCGAGCCCGACACCATGCCGTCGGCGAGGCCCTCCTGGACCATCAGCGTGCCGAAGTAGTTCACGTCGGAGACGACGTCGTACGCCAGCTCCACGGTGACGCCGCGGTGGGCGCGCAGGTCCGCGTACTTCTCGGCGAAGGTGTCGCGCAGTTCGGAGGCGGCCGGGTCGATCAGCTGGGACTCGCCGAGGTCGACGCCCAGATCGGCGGCCTTCTTGCGGATCAGGTCGACCGGGCCGAGCAGCGTCAGTTCGCACACGCCCCGGCGCAGCAGTACCTCGGCGGCGTGCAGCACGCGTTCCTCGGTGCCCTCGGGCAGGACGACCCGGCGCAGGTCGGAGCGGGCCTGCTCCAGCAGCTTGTGCTCGAACATCATCGGCGTGACGCGGTCGCTGCTCGGCGCGGAGACGCGGCGCGCGAGGTCGACGGTGTCGGCGTAGCGCTCGAACAGGCCGAGGGCCCGCTCGGCCTTGCGCGGGGTGGCCGCGTTCAGCTTGCCCTCCAGGGAGAACAGCTGCTCGGCGGTGGGGAAGCTGGTGCCGGCCACCGACAGCACCGGGGTGCCGGGGGCGAGGCGGTCGGCGAGGGTGAGTATGTGCTCGCCGGGCACCTCGTCCAGGGTGAGCAGCACACCCGCTATCGGCGGGGTGCCGGCGCTGTGCGCGGCGAGCGAACCGACGACCAGGTCGGCGCGGTCGCCCGGGGTGACCACGAGGCAGCCCGGGGTCAGGGCGCCCAGGAAGTTCGGCAGCATGGCGCCGCCGAAGACGAAGCCGAGCACGTCCCGGGCGAGCCCGGAGTCGTCGCCCAGCACCACCTTGGCGCCGAGGGCGTGGCCGATCTGCGAGACGGTCGGCGCGGACAGCGCGGGCTCGTCCGGCAGGACGTAACAGGGCACGGGCAGCCGGGAGTCGAGCTGGCCGGCGATCTCGTCGCGGTCCTCGCGGGCCACCCGGTTGGCGACCATGGCCAGGACGTCGCAGCCCAGGGTGTCGTAGGCGCGGTAGGCGTTGCGCGTCTCGGCGAGCACGGCCTCGACGGTCTGCTTGCGGCCGCCGACGACCGGGATCACGGACGCGCCGAACTCGTTCGCCAGCCGGGCGTTGAGCGACAGCTCGTCCGGCAGCTGCGTGTCGGCGTAGTCGGTGCCGAGGACCAGGACGACGTCGTAGTCCCGCGCGACCAGGTGGAAGCGGTCGACGAGGGTGGACACCAGCTCGTCGGTCCCGGCCTCGGCCTGGAGGGCGGACGCCTCGTGGTAGTCCATGCCGTAGACGGTCGCCGGGTCCTGGGTGAGCCGGTAGCGGGCGCGCAGCAGCTCGAAGAGGCGGTCGGGTCCGTCGTGGACCAGGGGACGGAAGACACCGACCCGGTCGACCTGCCGGGTGAGGAGCTCCATGACCCCCAGTTCGACGACCTGGCGTCCGTCGCCGCGGTCGATGCCGGTCACGTACACGCTGCGGGTCACGCGCGCTCTCCGTTTCGTCTCGATTGGGGGGCAGGCCTCACACCCACTGCTTTCCAGCCAGGGGCACAAAAATCGCCCACCGAGGTGAGCAGAACCCTCTTGACAATACCTCTGCCGCTAGATAAGGCGCCCGTCAGAGCAGGGGTTCCGCGACGGGCTGTGGAGCGTGAAACAATCGGCAGTGGCTCACCGGTGTCAACAGCGAGCAGGAGACACAGCACGATGCGTATCGGAGTTCTCACCGCAGGCGGCGACTGCCCCGGCCTGAACGCCGTGATCCGGTCGGTCGTGCACCGGGCGGTCGACAACTACGGCGACGAGGTCATCGGCTTCGAGGACGGCTACGCCGGCCTGCTCGACGGCCGCTACCGCAGCCTCGACCTGGAGTCAGTCAGCGGCATCCTGGCCCGCGGCGGCACCATCCTCGGGTCGTCCCGGCTGGAGCGCGACCGGCTGCGCGAGGCCTGCGAGAACGCCTCCGACATGATCCACGAGTTCGGCATCGACGCGCTCATCCCGATCGGCGGCGAGGGCACGCTGACGGCCGCGCGCATGCTGAGCGACGCCGGCCTGCCCGTCGTGGGTGTCCCGAAGACGATCGACAACGACATCTCCTCCACGGACCGCACCTTCGGCTTCGACACCGCCGTGGGCGTCGCCACCGAGGCGATGGACCGGCTGAAGACCACCGCCGAGTCCCACCAGCGGGTGATGGTGGTGGAGGTCATGGGCCGGCACGCGGGCTGGATCGCCCTGGAGTCCGGCATGGCGGCCGGCGCGCACGGGATCTGCCTGCCGGAGCGGCCGTTCGACCCGGCCGACCTCGTGAAGATGGTCGAGGAGCGGTTCTCCCGCGGCAAGAAGTTCGCGGTCGTCTGCGTCGCCGAGGGCGCCCACCCCGCCGACGGCTCCATGGACTACGTCAAGGGCGCCATAGACAAGTTCGGCCACGAGCGCTTCCAGGGCATCGGCACCGCCCTCGCCCACGAGCTGGAGCGGCGCCTCGGCAAGGAGGCCAAGCCGGTCATCCTCGGCCACGTCCAGCGCGGCGGTGTGCCGACCGCCTACGACCGGGTGCTCGCCACGCGGTTCGGCTGGCACGCGGTGGAGGCCGCGCACCAGGAGCAGTTCGGCAGGATGACCGCCCTGCGCGGGACGGAGATCGTGATGGTGCCGCTCGCGGAGGCCGTGACCGAGCTGAAGACGGTGCCGAAGGACCGCATGGACGAGGCCGAGTCGGTCTTCTAAGGGCTTCAGGGGCTCAGGGCCTCAGGGGCTTGCAGGGGTCGGTCTTCTATCCGGCCTCCAGGTCGGGGTCGTCCTGGAGCTTCATCCAGAAGTGCTCCACGATCCGGTCGAGGAAGTCCTGGCCGGCACCGCCCGCGTCACCGCTGCCGCCGCCCCAGCTCAGAGTGGCCGCCATGTGCCCCTGGTAGTCCTCGTGCAGGCCCCGCAGGGCATCCTCCAACAACCGCCGGTCCAGGGGCACGAGTTTGGCCACCGGGCGGACATAGGCCTGCCAGCGGGTGGTGGCGGCGCTGCGCAGCAGCTCGCCGAGTCTGCCGTCGCGGCCCGTGACCGTGACGAGGTCGGGCAGGCCGAGCCCGAGCAGATCGGCCAGGGCGGCGGACTGGCGGTCCGTGCCGCGCCAGGAGTCGGTCTCCTCCATGCGCAGATACGCGAGCACGTCGTGCCCCACGGCCCGGGCCACGTCCTCGGGGGCGAGGCAGCGGGCGATGCGGTGTTCGCGCAGAGTGCGAGGTCTGCCGATGAGTTCGGCGGGCGAGCACCACAGCACGCCCGCGAGCGCGGTGAGTTCGGAGTTGGTCGGGGCGGCTGCTCCCCGTTCCCAGGCCATCACGTGGTCCGGGGTGACGTGGGGGTGCCCGTACGAGACGCGCATGCCGTGGGCGACGTGCTCGGGGGCCATGCCGAGGGCCGCGCGCAGCCGGCGGGCGGCCGGGGCGTTGAAGGGCGGGGCCGTGGGGGCGGACTGGGGTGGAGGAGGCGGGGGCTGGCTCGGTCGGGCTGAAGGTCGGCGCACGGCCCACAAGCTAGGGCGGCGGGAGTGGGCTGACTACGGTCTGTTCGGCCAGGATCACGGATTGTACGAACCTACGGCTACCGGCGGGTTCGACCGGGGCTGAAGATCGCCTGTCGGCGGCGGTCCGGGCGGGGCGAGGATGGCGCCGGGCCCGATGATCACGGGCCCGGAAAGGCAGTGACTCACGTGAACGGCAAGCTCAACGGGCATATTCGCGAGCGTCTCCTCGCGCCGAACTTCTGGCATCTCGCGACGGTGGGGGTGGACGGGGCGCCCCAGGTGTCGCCCATGTGGGCGGACGTCGAAGGGGAGTACGTCATGGTCAACACCTCGATGGGGCGGGTGAAGGAGGAGAACCTGCGGCGCAATCCGTACGTTTCGCTGTCACACCATGACCCGGCGAACCCGTACGACCGTGCCGAGATCCGCGGAAAGGTCGTGCGGTTCGTGGAGGGGGAGGTCGCGGAACGGGCGATGGACCGGCTGGCGCGGAAGTACCTCGGTGAGGACCGGTACCCGTGGCTGCTGCCCGGCGAGCGCCGGGTGATGCTGCTGATCGAGCCGACGCGGGTGCGGAGGCTGGAGGGGGTCGAGCCGTTCCGGGCCGGCGTATTGCCGGAGGGGACGGCCGGCTGACCCCCTCGGGGAAGATGTGGCCGACGGAACGGAGCGCCCGGCGAGCAGGTCTCGCCGGGCGCTCCGGTGTGTGGGGCGGGCGGGGTCTCGCTTGGCGCTGCGGTGTGTGGGGCGAGTGGGGTCTCGTCGGGCGCTTCGGTGTGTGGGGCGAGCGTGGCCTCGCGTGGCGCTCCCGTGTGTGCGGCGAGTGGGGCTCGCCCGGCGCTTCGGGGTGCGGTGAACCTGTCGAGGTGTCGAGGCGTGATCGTCCGACCCATTGACCCTGATCCGTTCACCCACTTAGCCTCCATCTTCATACGTGGACGCCGTCTCCATAGAGAGACGGCCTCCCAGGGATGGGTCATCGGTTCAAAGGGGAACTGCCTTGCCTCTGCTCGTCGTAGGGATCAGCGTCCTGATCCTCCTGCTCCTCATGACCAGGCTGAGACTGAACGGCTTCGCGGCCCTGCTGCTCGTGGCGGTGGGGGTCGCGCTCGTGCAGGGCATCCCCGTGGCGACCATCCCGGACGTCCTCTCCGAGGGCATCGGGGACCAGATCGGCGACACCATGCTGACCATCGGGCTCGGCGCGATGGTGGGCCGTGTGATGGGGGACTCGGGCGCCGCCCAGCGCATAGCCGGCAAGCTCCTCGATGCCTTCGGGCCGCGCTGGGTCCAGGTCGCCATGGTGGTCACGTCCATGCTGATCGGCGTGACCATGTTCTACGAGGTCGCGTTCATCATCATCGTGCCCATCGCGTTCACGCTGGTCAGGGTCACCGGAGCGAAGCTGCTGTGGGTCGGCCTGCCGATGTCCATCGCGCTGTCCACCATGCACAGCTTCCTGCCGCCGCACCCCGGCCCCACCGCCGTCGCCGCGGCCTTCCACGCCTCCGTCGGACTGACCCTGTTCTACGGCCTGTTCATCGCCGTGCCCGTCGGCGCGCTCATCGCCCTGACCTGGCCCCGGCTCCCGTTCGTCGCGCGGCTGTCGCCGTCCATCCCCAAGGGCCTGGTCAGCGAACGCGAGTTCACCGACGAGGAGATGCCCGGTCTCGGCTGGTCCCTGTTCGTGGCGCTCTTCCCCGTCGTGCTGATCGTGGCCGCCGCGGTGACCGACATGGCCACGTCGGGCGAGAGCCCCCTGCTGCACGCCGTCGCGTTCATCGGGTCGGCGCCGATCGCGCTGCTGCTGACGCTGTGCCTGGCGGTGTGGGCCTTCGGGCCGCGGATCGGGCGCAGCCTGAGCGACGTGGGAGCGTCCTGTACGTCGGCGGCCCAGGCGATGGCGATGATCCTGCTGGTCATCGGCGCGGGCGGAGCGTTCAAGAACGTGCTGGTCGAGGGCGGTATCTCCGACTACATCAAGGACGCCACGGACGGCTGGTCCATCTCGCCGATCGTGCTCGCCTGGCTCGTCGCGGTCATCCTGCGCATCGCGCTCGGCTCGGCGACGGTGGCGGTCGTCACCGCCTCCGGTGTCGTGCTGCCGCTGCTCGCCGGGAGCGGGGCCCACCCGGAGGTGATGGTGCTGGCCGTCGCCTGCGGCTCCATCGCGTTCTCGCACGTGAACGACCCCGGGTTCTGGCTGTTCAAGGAGTACTTCAACCTGTCGGTCATCGAGGCGATCAAGGTGCGGACGTCCTATACGACGGTGCTGGCCGTGCTCGGGCTGGGCGGGGTGCTGGTCGTCGAGTGGGTGCTCGACGCGCTGAGTCTGTGAACCGGATCTTCGAGAAGGGGCAGTTGATGAACATCGGGAAGCAGCCGACCGTCACGGCGTTCGCCGTCTATCCCGTCGCCGGGCGGGACAGCATGGAGCTGAATCTCTCCGGCGCGCACGGGCCGTACTTCACCCGCAACGTCGTCGTGCTCACCGACTCCGAGGGGCGGACCGGGCTGGGGGAGGTGCCCGGCGGGGAGAAGATCACGCGGACGCTGCGGGACGCGGAGCCTGTCGTCGTCGGGGCGAAGGTCGGCGACTACAAGCGGGTGCTGCGCGAGATCGGGGAGCGGTTCGCCGACCGGGACGCGGGCGGGCGGGGTGCGCAGACGTTCGACCTGCGGACCACGGTGCACACGGTGACGGCGGTCGAGTCGGCGCTGCTGGACCTGCTGGGGCAGCACCTCGACGTGCCGGTGGCGGCGCTGCTGGGGGACGGGCAGCAGCGGGATTCCGTACGGGTGATGGGCTATCTGTTCTACGTGGGTGACCCGGACCGGACGGATCTGGAGTACGTGCGGGAGCCCGGCTCTTCCGTGGAGTGGTACCGGGTGCGGCACGAGGAGGCGTTGTCGGCCGAGGCGATCGTGCGGCAGGCCGAGGCGGCGTACGCGCTGTACGGGTTCCGGGACTTCAAGCTCAAGGGGGGTGTGCTGGAGGGGGCCGAGGAGGTCGCCGCGGTCCGGGCGCTGAAGCGGCGCTTCCCGGAGGCGCGGGTCACGCTCGATCCGAACGGGGCGTGGTCGCTGCGGGAGGCTGTCGAGCTGTGCCGGCCGTTGGTGGGGACGCTCGCGTACGCCGAGGATCCGTGCGGGGCGGAGGGCGGGTATTCGGGGCGGGAGGTGCTGGCGGAGTTCCGGCGGGCCACGGGGTTGCCGACCGCGACGAACATGATCGCGACGGACTGGCGTCAGCTGGCTCATGCGCTGGCTCTGCAGTCGGTGTCCATTCCGCTGGCCGATCCGCACTTCTGGACGATGCAGGGGTCGGTGCGGGTGGCGCAGTTGTGTGAGGCGATGGGGCTGACGTGGGGGTGTCACTCCAACAACCACTTCGACATCTCGCTGGCGATGGTGACGCACTGCGGGGCGGCGGCGCCGGGGGAGTACAACGCGCTGGACACGCACTGGATCTGGCAGGAGGGGCTGGAGCGGCTGACCGTCGAGCCGCCGCGGATCGTGGGGGGAGAGGTCGCGGTTCCGGATGCGCCGGGGCTGGGGGTGCGGGTGGACATGGAGCGGTTGCTGGCGGCGCATGAGCTGTACCGGGAGAAGGCGTTGGGGGCGCGGGATGACGCGGTGGGGATGCGGTATCTCGTGCCGGGGTGGTCGTTCGATGCGAAGCGGCCGTGTCTCGTGCGGTGACGCCTGCGGCGGGCTGTGCGGGGGGCGGGGTGCGCGTTCGTTTTGCCTTCGCGGTGGGTGTGGGTCGGGGCCGCGCCGGGGGGTGTCCGTCCTCGGAACGGCGCGATGGGGTGCCATACCGACTGACTGGCGTTGACGCGCCAACCGCTGCGGGCGGACACCCCCCGACACGGCCCCTTCTCGCCGTACGCGGGTGCGGGCCGCCCCAGCTGCGGGCATGCGTGCCGCTGGGGGCGGCACGGGTGGGCGTGGGGGTCCCCCCTGCTCGAGCGAAGCCGAGAGCTTGGGGGAGGCACCCCGTCCCGCCGGGCTGCGGGCCCACCCGGCCTTGGCAGTCGTGCTGTTCAGCCCTTGACCGCGCCTCCCAGGGCGAAGCCTCCTCCGAGGCGGCGGGCTATGAGGACGTACAGGAGGATCACCGGGGTCGAGTAGACGATGGAGAACGCTGCCAGCTGGCCGTACGCCACCATGCCGCGGTTGCCGAAGAAGTCGTTGATGCTGACCGAGGCCGGCATCTGGTCGGGGGTGAGCAGGAGCATGAAGGGGACGAAGAAGTTGCCCCACATCATGACGAAGGAGAAGACCGTCACGACGGACACGCCCGGGCCCATGAGGGGGAGGACGATGCGGAGCAGGGACTGGAAGGCAGAGGCGCCGTCGGTCCAGGCGGCCTCCTCCAGTTCCTTCGGTACGCCGTCCATGAAGTTCTTCATCAGCCAGATGGCGAAGGGGAGTTGGGACGCGGCGAAGAAGAAGATCGTGCCCTGCATGGTGTCGATCAGGTTCACCTGCACGAAGAGCGCGTAGACCGGAACCATGATCGCGGTGATGGGCAGGCTCGTGGCGAAGAGGATCGTGAGGAGGAAGGGGCGGTTGAAGCGGGAGCGGAAGCGCGAGAGGGGATAGGCGGCCAGGGCCGCGCAGACCACCGTCAGCAGGGTCGCGCCGCCGCACAGGATCAGGCTGTTGAGGAGCGGCGTGAAGGTGATCTCGGGGGTGAGTATCGCGTCGAAGTTGTGCAGGGTCAGGCCGTCGGGGGTCTTCACCCTCAGGTTCGCGTGGGGGTCCAGGGCCGAGAGGATCACCCAGGCGAGGGGGAGGACGAAGGCCGCGGCGACCACGAGGAGGCCCGCGTCCGCGGCCAGGCGGCGTGTCGTGCGGCGGGAGGCCATGCGCGTCAGACCTCCGTTCGCAGCAGGCGCAGGTAGATGAGGGAGAAGAGCGAGCCGACCAGGAGCAGGAGCAGGGCGACCGCCGTGCCGTAGCCGATCAGGCTGTTCTGGAAGGCCTGTTCGTACATGAAGAGCGGCAGCGTCTGAGACCTGCCGCCCGGGCCGCCCCTCGTCATCACCCAGATCAGGCCGAAGACGGAGAGGGTCTGGAGGGTGTTGAGCATCAGGTTCGTGCCGATGGAGCGGCGGATCATGGGGAGCGTGATGTGCCACATGCGGCGCAGGCCTCCGGCTCCGTCGACCTCCGCCGCCTCGGTGATCTCCTTGGGGATCTCGTTCAGCGCGGCCGAGTAGACCAGCATCGAGAAGGCCGTACCGCGCCAGACGTTGGCGAAGGACACCGCCAGGATGGGGAGGGTGAACAGCCAGTTCTGGGAGGGCAGGTGCAGCCAGTCCAGGATGGCGTTCAGGGTGCCCTCGCGACGGAAGAAGGCGTAGAGGAGGAAGCCGGCGACGACCTCCGGCAGGACCCACGCAGTGACCACGATGCCGCCGGTGAGGGTGCGGACCGGCTTCGACGCGCGCTGCATCAGCGCCGCCAGGGCGAGGCCGAGCGTGTTCTGTCCGATCAGGGAGGACAGGACGGTGAACACCAGGGTCAGCCATACGGCGTTGAGGAACGCCTCGTCGCCGAAGGCCCGGGTGAAGTTGTCGAAGCCGACGAACGACTCCTGGGCCTGGCCGGTGAGCTCGAGGTCGGTGAAGGCGATGGAGACGCAGTAGGCGATGGGGCCCGCGAGGAAGAGGAGCAGGAGGACGATCGCGGGGGTGAGGGGGAGGATCCGCACCGGCAGGCGGGGGCCGCGTGCCGGGCGGGAGGCGTCGGGGGTTTTGGTCGGCCGGGGGTGGGGTGCCGTGGCGGTCATGCCCGGAGGTCCTCGCTCACCGCTCGACCACCTGGTTGTCCGTCGCGTCCTTCAGCGCGTCCGTGTACGAGCCCGTCGCCTCCTCCACCGACGTGTCGCCCGTGGTCACGCCCTCCATCGCCTCCTGGATGGCCGTGGAGACCTTGGGGTAGGCCGGGTAGGCGGGGCGGTAGTGCGTCGTCGACACCAGGTCCGTGAAGAACTTGATGCCGGGCTGGGCGTCGACGTAGGCGGGGTCCTCGGCGACGTCCTCGCGGACCGCGATGCCCGAGTTGGCGACGTACCACTTCTGCGCGTTGGCCTTGGTCTGCATCGTCTTGACGAACTCGAAGGCCAGGTCCGGGTTGCCCGCCTTGGCCGGGATCGACCAGGTCCAGCCGCCGGACATGCTCACCTTGCCGGGCGCCTGCCCGTTCTGCGTGGGCATGGCCGCCAGGCCCAGTGTCTTCGACCACTCGGGCCACGCGTGGCCGCTGCCGGGCAGCCAGTCCTGGGGGAGCCAGGAGCCGTCGAGGGCGATGGCCAGCTTGCCCTGCGGGAGCCACTCGCCGCGGACCCGGGTCATGACGTTCGGGTCGAGGGCGTCCGAGACGTCCGGGCCGAGCTTCTCCTTGTAGACCGTCTCGACGAAGGACAGGGCGTCCTCGAAGTTGCGGCCGCCGGCGATCCACTTCTTGGAGGTCTTGTCGTAGAGGGGATCCGTGCCGCCGTCGCCCGTGCCGTAGAGCAGCATCTCGAAGGTCTGCATGGTGGCCGCCTCACCGACCGGTTTGCCGGTGTAGGCGTTGAGCGGGATGACGTCGGGGACCTTCTTCTTGATGGTGCGGGCGGCGGTGAGGACGTCGTTCCAGGTCTTCGGCTGCCAGTCGGCGGGCAGGCCGGCCTTCGCGAAGATGTCCTTGTTGAACCACAGGCCGCGGGTGTCGGTGCCGTCGGGGACGCCGTACGTCTTGCCGTCCTCGCCCTTGGCCGCCGCCTTCGCCGTGTCGATGAACTTGTTCCAGTCCGGCCACTTGGCGAGGTAGGGGTCGAGGGGCTTCAGATAGCCGCTGGTGATGTCCGAGTTGATGAGGAACGTGTCCTCGTAGACCAGGTCGGGGGCGGTCTTGGGGGAGCGGAGCATCTGCTGGAGCTTGGTGTAGTACTCCGAGTCCGGGGCCTTGATCGGGACGAGTTCGACCTTCTTGCCGGGGTGGGCCTTCTCGAACTGCTTCTTGATGTCCGCGAGATAGGTGTCCATCACCTTGATGGAGTTGTCCGTGGACTGTTTGAAGGAGACCTTCACGGTGTCCGGGTCGCTGCCGGATCCGCCCCCGCAGGCGGTGAGCGTGGTTGCGGCGAGGGCCAGGGCGACGAGGGGTGTGAGGGCGGCGGTGGGGCGCACGGCAACGACCTCCTACGGGCGCACTTCGTTGTGGCCGGGACGGCTGCGTCGTGAACCTAAGTTGAGTGGTCTAGTCAGGTCAATGCGTGTGCGGGGGTTTGACCGGTCGCTGATGAACCGTCACTGGCCCGTGACCCAGCGGTACTGCAACTCCGGCCGCCCCACCGTGCCGTACTGCGGGCGGCGTGCCGCCCGGCCCGCGTCGACCAGATGCTCCAGGTAACGGCGGGCCGTGATGCGGGAGATGCCCACGGATTCCGCGACGCCGGCGGCAGTGAGGCCCTCCGCGCTGTCGCGCAGGGCGACCGTCACCCGCTCCAGCGTCGGCGCGCTGAGCCCCTTGGGCAGCGCGGCCGGGCCCGGTGCGCGCAGGGCCGCGAGCGCCCGGTCCACCTCGTCCTGGCCGCTCGCCTCGCCGACCGCCGCGTGGAACTCGGCGTAGCGCACCAGGCGGTCGCGCAGGGTCGCGAAGGTGAACGGCTTCAGGACGTACTGCACGACCCCGAGCGAGACGCCCTCGCGCACGACGGCCAGGTCGCGGGCCGACGTCACCGCTATGACGTCCGCGTGATGGCCGGCCGTCCTGAGGGACCGGGCCAGTTGCAGCCCGTGCACGTCAGGCAGGTGCAGGTCGAGCAGGAGGAGGTCCACCGGGGTGCGTTCCAGGGCCCGGCGGGCCTCCGCGCCCGTGTGCGCCTTGCCCACGGCCACGAATCCCGGCACCCGGCCGACGTACAGGACGTGCGCGTCGGCGGCGACCGGATCGTCCTCCACGACCAGGACGCGGATGGCCTTCTCGCTGCTCGTCATGCGTCGCCTCCAGCGCCTCTGGCCGCCGGGGCCCCGGAGGGCACGCCCCCGGCCACCGTTTCCGGCTCCCGCAACGGCAGCCGTACCTCGAACTCCGCCCCGCCCCCGTCGGCCTCCGCCACCGTCAGGGAGCCCTCGTGCCGCTGGGCCGCCTGCCGGACCAGTGCCAGCCCGAGACCCCGGCCGCCCGGGCCGGCCGGCTTCGTCGAGAAGCCGCGCTGGAAGACCGCCTCGGCGTGCTCGGGGTCCACGCCCGGGCCCGTGTCCGAGACCCGCAGCACCAGCTCCGGGGCGTCGCCGGAGTTCCTGGTGTACGCGGCCACCGTCACCCGGGCCCGGGTGCTGCCCTGCGCCGCGTCCACGGCGTTGTCGATCAGGTTGCCGAGGATGGTCACCAGGTCCCGCGCCGGCAGGGTCGCGGGCAGCAGGCCGTCGTCCAGGCTGCTGTCCTCCGACACCATCAGCTCCACGCCCCGCTCGTTCGCCTGGGCCGTCTTGCCCAGCAGCAGCGCCGCCAGCACCGGCTCGCTCACCGCCGCCACGACCTGGTCGGTCAGTGCCTGCGCCAGCTCCAGCTCGGCCGTCGCGAACTCCACCGCTTCCTCCGCCCGGCCCAGCTCGATCAGCGAGACGACCGTGTGCAGCCGGTTCGCCGCTTCGTGCGCCTGTGAGCGCAGCGCCTGTGTGAAACCCCGCTCGGAGTCCAACTCGCCCATCAGGGATTGGAGTTCGGTGACATCGCGCAGGGTGACGACCGTACCGCGCCGTTCACCGCCCGACACCGGCGAGGTGTTGATCACCAGGACCCGGGACGCCGTCAGATGCACCTCGTCGACCCGGGGCTCCGAGGCGAGCAGGGCACCCGTCAGCGGGGCCGGCAGCCCCAGCTCCGCCACCGACCTGCCCACCGCGTCCCCGGCCACGCCGAGCAACTCCCGACCTCCGTCGTTGATCAGCGCCACACGGTACTGCCCGTCCAGCATCAGCAGCCCCTCCCGCACGGCGTGCAGGGCGGCCTGATGGTAGTCGTGCATCCGGCTGAGCTCGGTCGCGTTCATGCCGTGGGTGTGGCGGCGCAACCGGGCGTTGACGACGTACGTGCCGACCGCGCCCAGCGCCAGCGCCCCGGCCGCGACGCCGAGCAGGGCCGTGAGCTGGTCCTGGACCCGCTGGGTGATCTGCTCGACCCGGATCCCCGCGCTGACGAGGCCGACCACCCTGCTGCCGTCCTGGATCGGGGTGACGGCGCGGACCGACGGGCCGAGCGTGCCGGTGTAGGTCTCGGTGAAGGTCTCGCCCTTCAGGGCCCGCTCGGTGTGCCCCTGGAAGGTCTGGCCGATCTGCCGGGGGTCGGGGTGCGTCCAGCGGGTGCCCCGCGGATCCATGATCGTGATGAAGTCGACCTCGGTGTCCCGCATGACCTTCAGCGCGTACGGCTGGAGCTCGGCGGTCGGGTCGGCGGTGCGGGTCGCCGCCAGCACGGACGGGGAATCGGCCACCGAGCGCGCCACCGCCCTGGCCTGGCGCGTCGCGGACTCCTCGGCCTGGCTGCGGTCGCTGACGTAGGAGAACAGCGCATATCCGGCCACGACGACCGCTATCAGTACGGCCTGCATGGCGAAGAGCTGGCCTGCCAGGCTGCGGGGGCCGGGGACGGAGAAGCGCATGTCGTCAGTCTGCCCCTTGGCTGATTGTGAACTAAATGAACGGAAGGGTGACCGCGCTCACAGAGCAGGACATAGTCACGGCATTCCCTAATAGCATCTCCGGGAGCCCCCGCTCCCTTTCCCCCGGACGTGAGCCGCACGCCGGTGATGCCGACGACGTCGTCAAGGAGGGCCGCCGTGACCAGCGCAGCCGATACGGCACCTACCGCACGCAAGCCCAAGCGGGACCGCACGCACTACCTCTACATCGCGGTGATCATCGCGGTCGCCGCCGGTATCGCGGTGGGTCTGTCCGCACCGGAATTCGCGCAAGAGCTGAAGCCGATCGGCACGGGGTTCGTGGCCCTGATCAAGATGATGATCTCGCCGATCATCTTCTGCACGATCGTGCTGGGCATCGGCTCGGTACGGAAGGCCGCCAAGGTCGGTGCCGTCGGCGGTATCGCCCTGGGCTACTTCATGGTGATGTCGCTGGTCGCGCTGGCTATCGGCCTGGTCGTCGGCAACATCCTGGAGCCGGGCACCGGCCTCGCGGTGACCGACGCGGTCAAGGACGCCGGTCACGCGCAGATCGACGCCGAGGCGAAGAACACCACGGAGTTCCTGCTCGGCATCATCCCGACCACGATCGTGTCGGCGTTCACCAACGAGTCGGTCCTGCAGACCCTGCTGATCGCCCTGCTCGCCGGTTTCGCCCTGCAGGGCATGGGCTCGGCCGGCCAGCCGATCCTGCGCGGCATCGAGCACATCCAGCGGCTCGTCTTCCGCATCCTCGCGATGGTCATGTGGGCCGCCCCGATCGGTGCCTTCGGCGCCATCGCCGCCGTCACCGGCTCCGCGGGCGTGGAAGCGCTCAAGAGCCTCGCCGTGCTGATGCTCGGCTTCTACGTGACCTGTTTCCTCTTCGTCTTCATCGTGCTCGGCGCCCTGCTGCGCGCCGTCTCCGGCCTGAACATCTTCACGCTGTTCAAGTACCTGGGCCGGGAGTTCCTGCTGATCCTGTCCACGTCCTCGTCCGAGTCCGCGCTGCCGCGACTCATCGCGAAGATGGAGCACCTGGGCGTCAGCAAGCCGGTGGTCGGCATCACCGTCCCGACCGGCTACTCCTTCAACCTCGACGGCACCATGATCTACATGACCATGGCCTCGCTGTTCATCGCCGACGCCATGGGTACGCCGATGTCGCTCGGTGAGCAGATCCCGTTGCTGCTCTTCCTGCTGGTCGCCTCCAAGGGCGCCGCCGGTGTCACCGGCGCCGGCCTCGCTACCCTGGCCGGTGGCCTGCAGTCGCACAAGCCGGCCCTGGTGGACGGCATCGGCCTCATCGTCGGCATCGACCGCTTCATGAGCGAGGCCCGCGCCCTGACCAACTTCGCGGGCAACGCCGTCGCCACGGTGCTGATCGGCACCTGGACCAAGGAGATCGACAAGGACCGCGTGAACCAGGTCCTCGCCGGTCAGCTGCCCTTCGACGAGAAGACCCTGCTGGACGACGGCCACGACGGCCCGTCCGAGGACCACGTCGAGGTTCCCGAGCAGGGCGGCGAGAAGGAGCTGGCGAAGGCCTGAGGCCGCGCCGCCCCCCATGGAATCCGGGCGGCTGGGTGTCCCCCCCGTCGCTCAGCCGCCCGGTTCACAGACCACAGACAGATCAAGCGTTCAGCTTCGCCACCAGCTCGGTGGCCTTCGAGGCGGGCACGCCCGCCGCGGTCAGTACGGTGACCGCGGCGCAGCGGCCCGCCTCTCGTGCTGCCAGCAGGCCGTCGTTCACCGCCTCCATCACCGCGAACAGCATCTGTTCGTGCACGTACGCCAGGGCCGGAGCCGGCAGCGGTGAGCTGAAGACGTCCTCGTCCAGCCCGCGCTGCAGCAGCCCGATGCTCGCCTGGCGGACCGGGGCGAGCCGCTCCCGGATGCCCTGCATGGTGACCGTGCGCTGGGCGAGCGCGACCAGCAGCCGGTAGCGGTCGGCGATCGCCCACACCGCCAGCACCGAGCGCGCGACCGCCTCCGCCGGGTCCCGCACGTCCTCGCGGCCCGCCGCGTGCGCGGCCGACAGCGCCTCCACGGCCTCGTCGACGAGCGTGCTGATGAGCGCCTCGCGGTTCGGGAAGTGCCCGTACACCGTCCGCCGTACGACGCCCGCGGCCCGTGCGATCTGGTCCATGGACGCATCGGGGTCGCGCAGCAGCTCGGCGAGGGCGACGTCGAGGATGCGGCGGCGGTTGGCGTCGGCGCGGCTGGTACCCGTGGTCATGGAGGTCATTGTGCCCCCTCCCGGATCGGGTTGCACAGTGCTGTGCAACGGCGTAGATTGCACATCGTTGTGTAAATGCACAGCCATGTGCAACTCAAGCCGGGAAGGCAACCCCTGCCATGCGACTCGTCATGAACGAACCGACCGAGAGGATGGACCGCCCCTACGCACGCCGCTGGTGGGCGCTCCTCGTGCTCTGCCTCAGCCTGCTGATCATCGTGATGGCCAACACCGCCCTCACCGTCGCCGCGCCCGACATGACCGCGGACCTCGGCCTGAACAGCGCCGACCTGCAGTGGGTGATCGACGGCTACACCGTCCCCTACGCCGCGCTGATGCTGCTGCTCGGCGCGATAGGCGACAAGTACAGCCGCCGGGGCGCGCTCGTCCTCGGGCTGGTCGTGTTCGCGGGCGGCTCCGTCTTCGGGTACCTCGCCGACAGCTCCACGACGGTCATCGCCGCACGGGCCGTGATGGGCGCCGGCGCCGCGATGATCATGCCCGCCACGCTGTCCCTCCTCGCCTCGACCTTCCCGCGCGCCGAACGGGCCAAGGCCATCACCCTGTGGACCGCCACGGCCGGCCTCGCCATCGCGGCCGGACCGCTCGTCGCCGGCGCGCTGCTCGCGGACCACGGCTGGTCCTCGACGTTCCTCATCAACGTCCCCATCGCGATCCTCGCCATCCTCGGCGCCTTCGTCCTCGTACCGCCGTCCAAGGCCGCGGACCGCGGGCGCATCGACTACGGCGGCGGACTGCTGTCGGTGGTGTGGATCGCCGCGCTGGTCTACATGATCATCGAGGGGCCGCACTTCGGCTGGGGCGTCAAGGCCGTCACGGCGGCGGTCGTCGCCGGAGCCGGGCTCGTCGCGTTCGTCCTCTGGGAGCTGCGCCACCCGCGCCCGCTGCTCGACGTCCGCCGCTTCACCAACCGCGGCTTCGCCGGCTCCAACCTCGCCGTCGCCCTGTTCTTCCTGGCGGTCTTCGGCGCCTTCTACTACCTGACGCAGCACCTCCAGTTCGTCCTCGGCTACGACGCCCTGGACACGGGCCTGCGCATGCTGCCGCTGGCGGGCGCGGTCTTCGTGGGGGCGGCCCTCACCGGCTTCCTCACGCCCCGGGTCGGCATGAAGTGGACCGTCACGGCCGGCATGGTCGGCGGCACGGCGGCCCTGGCGCTGCTCACCCAGGTCGACGCCGGTTCGTCGTACGGCGACTTCGTCGCGCCCCTGGTCGTCCTCGGCCTCTCGATCGGACTCGCGCTCTCGCCCTGCACGGACGCGATCATGGGCGCGTTCCCGGAGTCCGAGCTGGGCGTCGGCGGCGCGGTGAACGACACGTCGCTGGAGCTCGGCGGATCGCTGGGCATCGCCATCCTGGGCTCGCTGCTGGCGACGTCGTACTCCGGCCACCTCTCGGACGCCACGGCCGGCAGCAAGCTCCCCGCCTCCTCCCTGTCCACCGCCCAGGACTCCGTCGGGGCCGGGTACGCCGTCGCCCAGGGCATCGGCGACAAGGCCCGGCAGCTCGCCGAGCAGGCCGCGCACACCAGCGACCCCCAGCAGGCCGAACGGCTCCGGGCCCAGGCCGAGCAACTCGGGGGCGGCGCCCGGCAGATGGCCGACGCGGTCGGCTCCTCGTTCTCCGACGCGGTCGCCCACACCAGCCTGATCGGGGCCGTGATCCTGGGCATCGGCACGGTGCTGGTGGCGCTGCTCCTGCCGGGCAAGGAGAAGACGCTGGAGGAGCCTGCGGACGAGAACAAGGAACTGGAGTCCGCCGGGGCCCGCTAGGCCGTGTCCACCATGTCCCCCGTCTCCACGCAGTCCCGCCGTTCGCCTCCGGGCAGGCGGGACTTGCGCACCCGGCGGCCCACGACCTGTCACGAGAGCGGCGCCACCGCCGATGGGCGGCGGGCGCCGCGTGCCCGGCGCCGCGTGCCCGGCGCCGCGTGCCTGTCCGGCGCCGGCGTGGTCCGGCCCGGCCGCGTCATCCAGCCGGGCACGTCGTCCAGCCGGACACGTCCGCCGCGGTGGCCGAGGCCGTGACCGTCTGCGGCCGCTCGCCCCTCCGGCGGCCGGAAGACGCCGTGTTGGTGACCGGCGCCGAACGCGCGCCGCCCCGGCCGCGTCGTCCAGCCGTACAGGTCCGCCGCGTTGGCTGTCTGCGGCTTCCCCCGGCAGTAGGGACGACTACGCCTTCGTGACCGGCGCCGGATGCGCACCACTCCCGGTCGCCTCGTCCAAGCGGGCCGTCTCCTCCGCGGTGAGCAGCAGGTCCGCCGCGGCTGCCGAGTCTCTGATCGTGTGCGGTCGGCTCGCCCCCGGGATCGGAACGATCGTGGGGGATCGGGCCAGCAGCCAGGCCAGGGCGACCTGTTGGGGGCTGACGCCGCGCTCCGCCGCCACCGCGTGGAACGCGGCGAAGCGCTCCGCCCCCTCCGTGCGCGGCGGCCCGTCCAGGGAGCTGCGGGACAGTCCGCCCAGCGGGCTCCACGGCAGGAACGCCAGCCCCAGGTCCGCGCACAGCCGCAGCTCCGGCTCACTGTCCCGGACGGCGGGAGAGTACCGGTTCTGCACCGACACCAGCCGGTCGCCGAGGATCTCGCGCGCCCGGCGGATCTGGCCCGCGTCCGCGTTGGACACCCCGGCCAGCCGGATCGTGCCCGCGTCGAGCAGCTCGCGCAGCGCGCCGACCGACTCCTCGAAGGGCACCGTGGGGTCGGGCTTGTGCAGGTGGTAGAGGCCGATCGCCTCCACGCCCAGCCGCTCGCGCGACGCCTCGGCGGCGGCCTTGAGGTGGCGGCGGGAGCCGTTCACGGTCCAGTCGCCGCCCGGCGGGCGGCCGCGGCCGCCCTTCGTCGCCACCAGGACATCGGAGGTGTCACCGCCGTAGGTCTCCAGGGCGCGGGCCACCAAGCGCTCGTTGTGCCCGGGCTCCGCGCCCGGCAGATGGTACGAGTCCGCCGTGTCCAGCAGGGTCACCCCCGCGTCGAGAGCGGCGTGCACGGTGGCCAGGGCGCGTTCCTCGTCCGGTCGGCCCTCGATGGACAGCGGCATCGCGCCGAGCCCGACCGCACTCACCCGCAACCCGCCGAGTGTCCTGTAGCGCATGTCAGCCGGCCTTCCCGAGCGTCTCGGCGACGGCACGCGGCAGCCACTGCCGGGCCTCGCCGAAGGTGAAGCCGAGCCGGGCGGCCCGGGTGTTGTCCATGCCGTAGGAGCGGCGGAAGGAGAACGGCGAGACCTCCCCGACCTCCACGGGCCGGAACGCGGCCCGGCCGCCGGGGACATGAGCGGCCACCGCCGCGCACAGCTCCTCGGTGCTCAGCGCCCCGGAGGAGGCCGCGTTCACCGGGCCGGTGAAGTCCTCGCCCGCCGCCCAGGCCAGGAAGCCGGCGATCTCCTCGACGTACACGTAGGTGGCCGGCCGGTTCACCGCCGGCACGGCGATCGGCTCGCCGGTGCCTATCCGCTCGGCGTAGTGGGCCAGCCTGCCCGTGAAGTCGTCGTCCCCGCCCAGCACATGGGCCACCCGCACCGCCGTGTACGGCAGCGCCGCGCCCCCGGCGGCGAAGACCGCCTCGGCCTGCCGCTTGCCCTCCCCGTAGTGGGCCTCCAGGAACGCGGGGTCGTCCCAGGGGAGTTCGAGGTCGACGGTGACGGTGGCCGGGTCGACGGCCTCCTCGCGCACGAGGGCGGGGGAGTCCTCGTACTCGTACACCTCGACCGTCGAGGTCATCACATAGCGGCGGGTGCGCCCGGAGAAGACGCGGTGGGCGATCGCGGCCTGGCGCGGGGTGTAGCAGACCTGGTCGACGACGACGTCGAAGGAGCGCGAGCCGAGCGCGCCGGTCAGCGACCTTTCGTCGTCCCGGTCGGCGCGCAGGTGGTCCACCCCGGCGGGCGGCGGGGAGGACCCCCGGTTCAGCACGGTGACGCGGTGGCCCGCGGCGAGCAGCCGTGCGAGCAGACGCTTTCCGACGTAACGGTTCCCGCCGATGACCAGGACTTCCAGGGCCTTTTCCATGGTCATAATTCTCCCGGCGTACATCCGCGCTCTGAAGGGGGAACCATGGGAGTTCAGGCGTCCGCGCCGAAAGAACCACGGCAGTTGCGCACCACCGCCGACGAAACATCGGCGGCCTTCGACACGCTGGACCGGCAGATCCTCCAGCTGTTGCAGACCGAGGGCCGGATCAAGCTCAGCGAACTCGGCCGCCGGGTCAGGCTCAGCCCCGCGGCCGTCACCGAGCGGGTGCGGCGTCTGGAGGCGGCGGGGGTGATCAGCGGCTACGGCGCCCACGTCGTGCCGGCCCGGCTCGGCTACGGCATCCAGGCGTTCATCCGCGTGAACCCGCACGGCGGCTACACCCTCAAGCACCCCAGGACCCTGGAGCTGATCGAGCGCCCCGAGATCACCGAGGTGCACCACGTGGTCGGGGAGGACTGCTGGATCCTCAAGGTCGCCGTCCGCGACACCGTCCACCTGGAGGACGTCCTGGAGGGCGTCTCCGTGCTCGGCCGCACCACGACGTCGATCGTGCTGACCTCCCCGGTGGAGCGCAAACCGCTGTTGCCTTGACGCCGGGGTCAAGGATTACGTTCGACCGCATGCGAATCGGCGAGCTGGCCGCACGGGCCGGGACCACGACGCGAACGCTGCGGTACTACGAGTCGCGGGGGCTGCTGCCCGCGCGGCGCACGGGCAACGGATACCGGACCTACGACGAGAGCGATCTGCGGCTGCTGCGGCAGATCAGGACGCTCCAGGACTTCGGGTTCGACCTGGAGGAGACGCGGCCCTTCGTGGAGTGCCTGCGCGCCGGGCACCCCGAGGGCGACTCCTGCCCGGCGTCGCTCGCGGTCTACCGGCGCAAGCTGGGCGAGCTGGAGTCCCTGATCGGTGAGCTGACCACCGTCCGGGACACGGTCGCGCGGCAGCTGGCCCGGGCCGAGCTGGCCGCCGAGGCGGAGGTTCCGGGTGGTCCGGAACCCGTGTGCGAGCTGGGAGGGGACACATGGTGACCGGCGTGACCGATGTGACGGACGCGGACTTCGAGGCGGAGGTGATCGGCGCGGAGCTGCCGGTACTGGTGGAGTTCACCGCCGACTGGTGCCCGCCCTGCCGGCAGATGGGCCCGGTGCTCAAGGCCCTCGCCTCCGAGGAGGGCGACCGGCTGAAGGTCGTGCAGCTGGACGTCGACTCCAACCCGATGACGACCAACGCCTACAAGGTCCTGTCCATGCCGACCTTCATGGTGTTCCGCGGCGGCGAGCCCGTGAAGTCGATGGTGGGAGCCCGGGCGAAGCGACGGCTGCTGGAGGAGCTCGCCGACGTGCTGTGAGCGGCGGCCCGAGCGCGGCCCGGATACAGGAAATCCCCCGAGCAATTGCGCTCGGGGGATTTCCTTGCGTATATTTGTTTGTTCGTGACTTCAAGTGGATTGAAGTCCGTTGAAGTCACAGCGAAGTTCAGTGAGCACAGTATATCCGGGCGGGAGCGGAATTGTCAAACACCGAATTTCCGGACGATGAATTGCGACAGGAACAGGAATTCATCGACGGGTTGTACGCGCGCGTGGACGCGCTGCGCGGCGACGCCGAGACCTCCGTCACGGACGCGCTCGCGCAGGGCAACACCCCCATGCAGGCCAGACTCGAGCGGGACATCCTCGTGGCCGAGCGCTCCGGGCTGCTCGCCGCGCTGAACGCGGTGGACGGCTCCCTGTGCTTCGGCCGGATCGACCTCACCTCGGGCGTCACGCATCGCATCGGCCGCATCGGCCTGCGCACCGACGACGCGGAGCGCACGCCCGTCCTCATCGACTGGCGTGCCGACGTGGCCCGCCCCTTCTACCTGGCCACCGGCCACACCCCGATGGGCCTCAGGCGCCGGCGGCACATCGCCACCGACGGCCGCCGGGTCACCCATCTGCACGACGAGATCCTCGACCTCGGCGACGCGACCCGCACCGGCCACGAGGACCCGACGGGCGACGCCGTGCTGCTCGCCGCCCTCAACTCCGCGCGCACCGGCCGCATGAGCGACATCGTGCAGACCATCCAGGCCGACCAGGACCGCATCATCCGCGCCCCGCACCGCGGCGTCATGGTCGTGGAGGGCGGCCCGGGCACCGGCAAGACGGCGGTCGCCCTGCACCGCGCCGCCTATCTGCTCTACGAGCACCGGGAACTGCTCGCCAAGCGGGCCGTGCTGATCGTCGGGCCCAATCCGGCGTTCCTCGGCTACATCGGCGAGGTGCTGCCCTCCCTCGGCGAGACCGGTGTGCTCCTCGCGACGGTGGGCGAGCTGTTCCCCGGGGTGAAGGCGAGCGCGGCCGACACGCCTCAGGCCGCGGCGGTGAAGGGCCGGGCCGACATGGCCGACGTCCTCGCCGAGGTCGTCCGCGGCCGGCAGGCGCTGCCCGACCCGGTGATCGCCATCGAGCACGACCGCGAGGTCCTCATGCTCGACGACGGCCTGGTCGGCGTCGCCCGCGAGCGCACCCGCGCCGCCAAGCTGCCGCACAACGCCGCCCGCGAGCACTTCGAGGGCCACATCCTCAACGCCCTGACCGACCTGTACGCCGAGCGGATCGGCACCGACCCCTTCGACGGGTCCAGCCTGCTCGACCCCAGCGACATCACCCAGATCCGCGACGACCTCGCCGAGAACCCCGACGTCTGGTCCGCGATCGACCAGCTCTGGCCGGTGCTCACCCCGCAGCGGCTCGTCGCCGACTTCCTCGCCGCACCCGAGGAGTTCCTGCCCGCCGAGGACGCCGAGGCCGTACGCCGCCCGGTGACCCGGCGCTGGACGGTCGCGGACGTGCCGCTGCTCGACGAGGCCGCCGAACTCCTCGGCGACGACGACCGGCTGGCCCGGGAGCGCGCAGCACGCGAGCGGGAGGAGCAGATCGCCTACGCGCAGGGCGTGCTGGAGGTGTCGTACGCGTCCCGGACCTACGAGTTCGAGGACAAGGAGGAGGGCGACCCCGAGGGCTCCGAGGTGCTGTCCGCGCACGACATCATCGACGCCGAGCGGTTCGCCGAGCGGCACGAGGAGGACGACCACCGCAGTGCCGCCGAACGCGCCGCCGCCGACCGCACCTGGGCGTTCGGGCACATCATCGTCGACGAGGCGCAGGAACTGTCGCCGATGGCGTGGCGGTTGCTGATGCGGCGCAGCCCGACCCGCTCGATGACCCTGGTCGGCGACCCGGCCCAGACGGCGGAGGCGGCCGGGGTCGGTTCCTGGTCGGGCATCCTCGCGCCGTACGTCGAGGACCGCTGGGAGCACACCCGGCTGGGCGTGAACTACCGCACCCCGGCCGAGATCATGGACGTCGCTGCGGCCGTGGTGCGCGCCGAGCAACCGGAGTTCGAGCCGCCCAGCTCGGTCCGCTCCACGGGCGTACGGCCCTGGGCACGCGCCACCGACGACCTTTCGGGCGCCGTCGCCAAGGCGGTCGGGGAACTCACCCCGGCCGAGGGGCGGCTCGCGGTGATCGCGCCGCGCGACCTCCACCGCTCCCTCGCGGCCCGCCTGGACGGTGTGACGGCGGGCGCCGAACCCGACCTCACACAGACGGTGGTCCTGCTCGACCCACGCCAGGCCAAGGGCCTGGAGTTCGACTCCGTCCTCGTGGTCGAACCCGGCCGGTACGGCACCAGCGATCTGTACGTGGCCCTGACCCGGGCCACCCAGCGGCTGGGCGTGCTCCACACCGGCGAGCTGCCGAAGCCCCTGGCGGACGCCTTCGCGTAGCGGAGCGGCCCCGCACCCGGCCGGGTACGGGGCCCGCCCGCCGCAGGAACGAGCTCGGACCCCGCAGGGCGGCGGCCAGGGCGAGTGCGGCGCTCGTCGCGTTCCTCCAGCCGTGGTCGGGGTCACCGGAGCAGACGGAGCCGCCGTCGCGGACGCCGTCGAAGCGCAGCGGCCGGTACGAGGACCGGTGACGGGGCAGCTCCTCCCACTTGGCCTCGCCGAAGCCCTCGCGGCAGGCCGGGGCCGGGACCGAGTCCGCCCCGTCACCGAACGCGTGCTCCGACGCCAGTACGGCGGAGAGCCCCAGCGCGCACACGGCCGCCGCACCCCACGCCACCGTCGTCGCCGCCGCACGCGCATCAGCTGTACCGGCTACGGCTCGGGCCGCCCGGCAAGCGCCCTCGCGACGACCCCCGCCCCGGCTAAGGAGGGTCTCAACCCGGCGTGCCCGCCGTCGGGTTGCCGGGGGGCTCGGGCAGCCAGTCGCGCACCGGGTCGTACTCCAGCCATCGGCTCCGCCCCGCCTGCGCGGCGAAGGCGGTGGTCAGGGTGTGCAGCCCCGGGTGCCCGCTGCCGGTGCGCCACAGCAGAGACCAGGCGTAGAGCGGCGTGGGGTCGACCAGCGGGACGCTGCGCAGGCCCGGCACGTCCGGCAGGGGGACGTCGGCGGGCAGCAGCGAGAACCGTCGCGGGTCCTCCGCCACCTCGGCGAGGAAGTGGGCGAGGCCCAGGTTGAGGGTCGTGGCCGTGGTGGGGATGCCGAAGCGGTGGGCGAACCGGTGCAGGAAGTCGAGCCGGTCCAGAGCACCGGGCGCCCACAGCACGCTGCCGGCCAACTGGTCCGGTCGGAGCGCCGGTTCGGAGGCGAGCGGATGGTCCGCGCCGAGCACCGCGTCCACCGGCTCCAGTCGCACCAGCCGGTGGGCCAGCCCGGCGTGCAACGGGGGGTGGACCCGGCCGAAGGCCGCGTCGATGTCACCGCGCAGCAGGGCCGCCGTCACCGACGGCAGATCACGTCCGTGCCCCGGCGTCAGATCCCCGGCATGCCCTGCGACCTGGGCCAGGGTCCGCATCGGCGCGTAGAGGTGCCCCCAGACGTCCAGCCGCAGGGGGCGGTCCGGTCCGACGGCGGCAGCGATCGCCGACTCGGCCGCGGCCAGGGCCTGCCGGGCCGGGGCGAGGAAACGCCGCCCCGCCTCCGTGAGGCCGACCGCCCCGCCCCCGCGCCGGAACAACGCGGTGCCGAGCAGCGATTCGAGCCGCGCGATCCGCTTCGACAACGCCTGCTGGGACAGGCCGAGCGTGCCGGCGGCCCGTCCGAAGTGCAGTTCCTCGGCGGCGCGTACGAAGGCCCGTACCTGCGCCATGTCGAGATCCATGGCTCCCCACCCTAGGCGACAACCAAAAGTTGTCAGCCCTGCTCGTTCGTTGTTGGATCACCGGGCGGCCGCCGGGGTTGCATGGCCGGCATGCGAAGACTGATTCCCACGGGGGAGGCGGCCCGCCCGGTCGCCTTCGCCGAGGTTCCCCCGCCCGTCCCGGCACCGGACGAGGCACTGGTCAAGGTCGAGGCGTTCGCACCGAACCGGGGCGAGACGTTCCTCCTCGAACACCCCCGCCCGGGGCTGCTCCCCGGCAAGGACGTCGCGGGGCTCGTGGTGCAGGCCGCTGCCGACGGGTCGGGCCCCGCCATCGGCGCCCGCGTGGCCGGACACCCGCCGCACGGCGGCTGGGCCGAGTACGCGGCGGTGCCCACGCACTCCCTCGCGCCGCTCCCGGACGGCGTCGACAGCGTCCGGGCGGCGGCCCTGCCCCTCGCCGGCCTCACCGCTCTGCGCCTGCTGCGCACCGCGGGCCCCCTGGCCGGCACACGGATGCTGCTGACCGGCGCCTCGGGCGGGGTCGGCCACTACGTCACCGAACTGGCCGTCGCCGCCGGGGCCGAGCCGACCGCGGTGACGGCCACACCGGAGCGCGGCCAACGGCTGGCGGAACTGGGCGCCGAGGTGGTGCACGAGGTGGCGGCGGCCCAGGGGCCGTTCGACGTCGTACTGGAATCCACGGGCGGACCGGACCTGCCCGTGGCCCTCTCCAAGGCCCGCCCGGGCGGCCTGGTCATCTGGTTCGGCCAGGCGAGCCGCACCCCGGCGACCCTCGACTTCTTCGAACTCCTCGCCGGGCCCGAGCGCGTCACCCTCCAGCACTTCCACTACGCGGGCGCCCCCTACGGCCCCGACCTCAGGACATTGGTGCGCCTGGTGGAACAGGAGCGGCTGCACCCGGAGATCGGCCGGATCGCCGACTGGACGGACACCGCCGACACCCTGGTCGACCTGCGCGAGCGCCGGATCCGCGGCAAGGCCGTCCTGCTGACGGGAGGAAACCGATGAACGCCCCCGAGTTCGTAACCGCCCAGTGGACGCGCGCCACCGGCGCGGGCGTCGACCCCCACGAGTACCGGCGCGTCACCGCCGGCCTCACCTCCGTCGCCGACTGGGGACCGTCCCTCTCCCGCGCCGCAGACGCCTGCGTCGAGCGCGCGGAACGGGCCGGATCGTCCGTCTCCGCGGGTGAACACCTCCTGATGGCGGCCCGGTGGTACCACCTCGCCACGCTCGCGCCGCAGACGGAGGCGAACCGGGCCGCCGCCCGGGCGGACCGGGCCCTGAGCCGGGCGCTGACCGTGCTGGAGCCCGACGCACGGCGCGTCGACGGCGAGGGCTTCACCGGCTGGCTGCGCGGCCCCACGGACGCCCCCGGCACGGTCGTCGTCGTGCCCGGCCTGGACTCGGCCAAGGAGGAGTTCCTAGGCCTGGCGTCCGCGCTGCTGGCCAGGGGGCTCGCGGTCTACGCGATGGACGGCCCGGGCCAGGGCGCCCTCACGGCCACGACCACGCTCACGCCGGACTACGAGCAGGTCGTCGGCCGGGTCCTCGACGCCCTCGGTGTCACTCGCGCCGGGCTCGTCGGTCTCAGCCTGGGCGGCTACTACGCGGCGCGGACGGCGGCACTGGAGCCGCGCGTGGTGGCCGTCGCCACCGTCAGCGGCCCCTTCCGCCTCGACTGGACGGAACTGCCCCGGCCCGTAAGGGACATCATGACCGAGCGGGCCGGAGGGGCCGACGCCGCCCGCGCCTTCGCCCGCCGGGTGGATCTGACCGACCTGGCACCGCGCATCACGGCACCCCTGCTGGTCGTGGACGGCGGCCGGGACGTCATCCCCGGCGTGACCAACGGCGAGCCGCTCGCCCGCCTGGCACCGCACGGCACCCACCTGTCGGTGCCGCACGGCGACCACCTGCTCGGCAACGCGCGGGACGACTGGCTGTTCCCGCTCGCCGACCACATCGCGCACACGCTGACGGGAGCGGCGGCATGAGCCGCCCCCGAAAACGCTGAGCTCCCTGTCGCTTCTCGCTTCCCGGCCCTCAGGCCGGCCGCAGCCACACCGTCGCCAGGGGCGGCAGGGTCAGGCGGATGCTGGCCGGGCGGCCGTGCCAGGACTGGGGTTCGGGCTTGACCGGATCGGGGTTGATGACGTCGCTGCCGCCGTAGCGGGCCGCGTCGGTGTTGAGCGCCTCGTGCCAGGCGGGAACGTCGTCGGGAACGCCCAGGCGGTAGTCCTGGCGGGTGACCGGCGCGAAGTTGGACACCGCCAGCACCGGGACGCCCTCCGGGTCCAGCCGCAGGAACGCGAGGACGTTGTCGTCGGCGGCGTCCCCGACGATCCACTCGAAACCGGCCGGGTCCGTGTCCAGCCGCCACAGCGCCGGGGTCGCCCGGTAGACGGTGTTCAGGTCGCGGACCAGGTCCCGCACACCCCGGTGGTCGGGCTCCGCCCCGTACCCCGGGTCCAGCAGCCACCAGTCCGGCCCGTGCGCCTCCGACCACTCGGCGCCCTGGGCGAACTCCTGGCCCATGAACAGCAGTTGCTTGCCCGGATGAGCCCACATGTAGCCGAGGTAGGACCGCACCCCGGCACGCTGCTGCCACCAGTCGCCCGGCATCTTCGACACCAGGGACCGCTTGCCGTGCACGACCTCGTCGTGGGAGATCGGCAGCACGTAGTTCTCGCTGTACGCGTACACCATCGAGAACGTCAGCTCGCCGTGGTGGTACTTGCGGTGCACCGGCTCGTGGCTCATGTACTGCAACGAATCGTGCATCCAGCCCATGTTCCACTTCAGCCCGAAACCGAGCCCGCCGAAGCCGCTCGGGCCCTTGTGGTGGGTGGCGCGGGTGACACCGTCCCAGGCGGTGGACTCCTCGGCGATGGTGACCACGCCGGGCACCCTGCGGTAGAGCGTCGCGTTCATCTCCTGGAGGAACGCCACCGCGTCCAGGTTCTCCCGCCCGCCGTGCTCGTTGGGCGTCCACTGGCCCGGCTCACGCGAGTAGTCCAGGTAGAGCATCGAGGCGACGGCGTCCACCCGCAGGCCGTCGATGTGGAACTCCTCGCACCAGTACACGGCGTTGGCCACGAGGAAGTTGCGCACCTCGTTGCGCCCGAAGTCGAACTCCAGCGTGCCCCAGTCGGGGTGTGCGGCCCGCAGCGGATCCTCGTGCTCGTACAGGGGCCTGCCGTCGAACTCGGCCAGTGCCCAGTCGTCGCGCGGGAAGTGCGCGGGCACCCAGTCCATGAGGACGCCGATACCGGCCCGGTGCAGTGAGTCGACCAGGTACCGGAAGTCGTCCGGCGTGCCCAGCCGGGCCGTCGGTGCGTAGAAGCCGGTCACCTGATAGCCCCAGGAGCCGCCGAACGGATGCTCCGCGACCGGCATCAGCTCGACGTGCGTGAAGCCCAGGTTCTTCACATACCCCGGGAGCTGCTCGGCGAGCTGACGGTACGTCAACCCAGGTCGCCAGGACGGCAGATGGATCTCGTACACCGAGAGCGGCGCCTCGTGCGCGGGGACCTCGGCGCGCCGGGCCAGCCACTCGGCGTCGCCCCACTCGTACGCGGAGGAGGTGATGACCGACGAGGTCGCGGGCGGCACCTCCGTGCGGCGGGCCAGCGGGTCGGCGCGCAGCGTCTTCGAGCCGTCCTGGCGCGTGATCTCGAACTTGTACAGCTCGCCCTCGCCGACGTCCGGCAGGAACAGCTCCCACACGCCGGACGAGCCCAGCGACCGCATGATGTGCCCGGCGCCGTCCCAGAAGTTGAACGTGCCGGTCACGCGCACGCCCTGTGCGTTCGGCGCCCACACCGCGAACCGGGTGCCGGTCACGCCCTGGTGGGTCGTCGGGTGGGCGCCCAGCGCCGTCCACAGCTCCTCGTGCCGGCCCTCGCCGATCAGATGCAGGTCGAGGTCGCCCAGCGTGGGCAGGAAGCGGTACGCGTCCTCGGTCTCCAGGACCGTCCCCTCGTACTCCACGACCAGCCGGTAGGCCGGGACCTCCCGCAGCGGCAGCAGCCCCGAGAAGAACCCCTCCCCGTCGTTGTGCAGCTCGGCCCGCAGTTCCCCGGAGACGACGGTCACCGACAGGGCGTACGGACGCAGCGCCCGGAAGGCGATGCCGCCGGGCACGGGGTGCGCGCCGAGCACGGAGTGCGGGGCGTGGTGCGTGCCGGCGAGCAGCCGCTCGCGGTCCACCGCGTCGACGGCGGGCGAGACGGCGACCTCCATCTCCGGCGGAACGACCTGGGCAAAACCGGCGTCCCCGGCGGGGGCCCGCCCGGCGGGAACCCTCCGAGCAGGGGCTTTTCGGGCCGGGGCCTTCTTGACCGCGCTCCTCTTCGCGACGGCCTCGCCCGCGGGCGCCTTGCCGGCGGTGGTCTTCTTCGCGGGGCTCTTGGCGACCGTGCTCTTGGCGGTGCCGGTCTTCTTGGCGGTGGCGGTCTTCGCCGCGGTGGCCTTCTTGGCGGCGATCTTCTTGGCGGTGGCCTTGGCGGGGGTGGCCTTCTTCGCGACGGCCTCGGCGGCCGTGGTCGTGGCAGCGGCGCGTTCGGCGGTGCCGGCCTTCTTGGCCGGGGCCTTCTTCGCGGTGGTCTTCGCCGCAGGGGATGTCGCGGCCTGGGCCTTGCCGGCTACGGTTTCCGCGGCCGTGGACTTCGAGGCCGCGGCCTTCACGGCAGTGGTCTTGGCCGCCGTCGCCTTGACCGTCGTGGCCTTCTTGGCTGCCGACTTCTTCGCGGCGGTCTTCTTCGCGGCGGTCTTCTTCGCCGCCGCGGTCCCGGCCGCGGGCTGCTCGACCGCCGTCTTCTCGGCTGCGGCCTTCTTCGTCGCCGCCTTCTTGGCCACCGTCTTGCCGACGGTGGTCTGTGCGGCTGCGGCCTTCTTGGCGGTCGCCTTCGCCGGGGCCGCCTTCTTCGCCGCTGCCTGTTTGGGCACCGCCGTCTTCTTCGCGGCGCTCTTCTGCTGGGCGGCCGTGGGCTGCTCGGGGATCTTCTCCCCGGCGGTCCCCTTGGGGCGCGAACCGCTGGACTCAGGGCGGGGGGTCACGGGCGGAGCCTCCAGGGCGAGGGGTGGTCGGTCAGGTCAGGTGGCCGGTCGAGGCGAGCCGGTCTATGGCGGCCAGGGGCACCGGCAGCCAGTCGGGGCGGTGCCGGGCCTCGTACACCACCTCGTAGATCGCCTTGTCGGTCTCGTAGGCCCGCAGCAGCACCGGGTCGGTGCGCGGGTCGCGGCCGGAGGCCTCCGCGTAGCCGGCGCAGTACGCGGAGCGGCAGGTCTCGGCCCAGTACGGCTGGGGAGGGTCGGCCGAGCGCGCCGCGTAGTCGAAGGACCGCAGCATGCCGGCGACGTCCCGCACGGCCGGCTGCGGCATGCGCCGCTCGGCCAGCGGCCGGGCCGGCTCGCCCTCGAAGTCGATCAGCCACCACTCGCCGGACGGCGAACGCAGGCACTGCCCGAGGTGCAGATCGCCGTGCACCCGCTGCGCGGTCCACGTACGGCCCTCGGCGGCCAGATCACCCAGCGCGGTGAACGCGGAGCGCAGCCCGTCGGCGTACGGCCGCAGCGCGGCCACCGCCTGGACGGCCGCGTCCAGCCGCTCGATCATCCCGTCGACCATGAGCTGGAGCTGCATGTGACCGAGCGTGACGGTCGGCACCGCCCGGGCCAGCGCGGTGTGCACCTCGGCGGTGGCCCGCCCCAGTGCCCGCGCCGCGGCGCCGAAGTCCTCGCCCTTGGCCAGCTCGCGCAGCGCCAGTTCCCAGCCGTCGGAGGCCCCCTGAAGGAACGGCTGCAGCACCCCGAGGACGTACGGCTGGCCCGCCGGGTCCGCCGCACCCGACGGGACGACCGGGTCCGCCGCGGGGGAGATGTCCGCGACCATCCAGGCCGTCGGCGCGGGCACCCTGGGGCAGCCCTCGCGGGCCAGCGCGAGCGGCAGTTCCAGATCGGGGTTGACCCCGGGCACGATCCGCCGGAGCAGCTTCAGGATGAACGTATCTCCGTAGACGATCGACGAGTTGGACTGCTCGGCGGTCACCACGCGCGGCACGAGACCGGAGCGGATGTCCTGGCCGGGGTCCCGTTCGAAGCGGAGCCTGCCGATCCGGGCCTGGGTGCGCAGCGCCTCCAGGAGCAGCTCGGCGGGCCGGGTGTCGTGCAGGGCGTCGTAGACGGTCCGGCCGGCCAGCGGCCCCGTCGGTACGTGTCCGATGAGCGCGGGCGCCAGCCGAGGCGGCAGCGCCTCGCGCACGCCTATCAGCAGCTGGTAGCAGTCGCCGGGGTGGCCGGGCGACCCGTGGGAGGGCACGACGGGCTGATGGGCGCGGACGAGCAGGTGGTACAGGCCCAGATGGGACGTGGCCGGAAGCAGCTCGGTGGCCTCGACCAGCGTGAACCCGGTGACCGGCCGCCCCTTGCCCGCGAACCAGCGCTGCCGCGGCAGCCACTCCCGCAGCAACGGGTCGAGGGAGGCAAGGAGGCCGGGCGGGGTGGTGACGGTGCGTGTGACGTCTTCCGACATGGCGTCGCGTCCTTTCACCCATTCTTGGTGCGCCTCCGGGTGCCTGCAACCGGCCCCGGACGGCGCCCCTCCGGCTCACGCGGGTGGGCGGGTGTTACTGATGCGTGCCCCGGGCGGGGCGGAGGAAACGCCCCGCCGCCGGGGTTTGCGGCCCGCCCCGCGGGTCAGGCCTCAACAGGCCTTTTCAGGCCTCACATGGTTTCCTTGCGGAGCCTGAACCAGTAGAACCCGTGGCCCCCGAGGGTCAGCAGGTACGGCAGCTCGCCGATGGCCGGGAAGCGCACCCCGCCGAACAGCTCCACCGGGTGCCGCCCCTCGAAGGCGCTCAGGTCCAGCTCGGTGGGCTGCGCGAACCGCGAGAAGTTGTTCACGCACAGCACCAGGTCGTCCTCGTACTCCCGCAGGAACGCCAGCACAGCGGGGTTGGACGAGGGCAGCTCGGTGTACGACCCGAGCCCGAAGGCCGGGTTCTGCTTGCGGATCTCGATCATGCGGCGGGTCCAGTGCAGCAGCGAGGACGGCGAGGCCATGGACGCCTCGACGCTCGTGACCTGGTAGCCGTAGACCGGGTCCATGATCGTGGGCAGGAACAGCCGTCCCGGGTCGCACGAGGAGAACCCCGCGTTGCGGTCGGGCGTCCACTGCATCGGCGTGCGCACCGCGTCCCGGTCGCCGAGCCAGATGTTGTCGCCCATGCCGATCTCGTCGCCGTAGTACAGGATCGGCGAGCCCGGCAGCGACAGCAGCAGGGCCGTGAACAGCTCGATCTGGTTGCGGTCGTTGTCCAGCAGGGGAGCGAGCCTGCGGCGGATGCCGATGTTGGCGCGCATGCGCGGGTCCTTGGCGTACTCGGCCCACATGTAGTCGCGCTCTTCGTCCGTGACCATCTCGAGCGTCAGCTCGTCGTGGTTGCGCAGGAAGATGCCCCACTGGCAGTTCGACGGGATCGCCGGGGTCTTGGCCAGGATCTCGGAGACCGGGTAGCGCGACTCCCGCCGCACGGCCATGAAGATGCGCGGCATGACCGGGAAGTGGAACGCCATGTGGCACTCGTCGCCACCGCTCGGGTAGTCGCCGAAGTAGTCGACGACGTCCTCGGGCCACTGGTTGGCCTCGGCCAGCAGCACGGTGTCCGGGTACTGCGCGTCGATCTCCTTGCGCACCCGCTTCAGGAAGTCGTGCGTCTCCGGGAGGTTCTCGCAGTTCGTGCCCTCCTGCTGGTACAGGTACGGCACCGCGTCCAGCCGGAACCCGTCGATGCCCAGGTCCAGCCAGAACTTCAGCGCGGAGATCATCTCCTCCTGCACGGCCGGGTTCTCGTAGTTGAGGTCCGGCTGGTGGGAGAAGAAGCGATGCCAGTAGTACTGCTTGCGGACCGGGTCGTAGGTCCAGTTCGAGGCCTCGGTGTCGACGAAGATGATCCGCGCGCCCGGAAACTGCTTGTCGTCGTCGGCCCACACGTAGTAGTCGCCGTAGGGACCGTCGGGGTCCTTGCGCGACTCCTGGAACCAGGGGTGCTGGTCGCTGGTGTGGTTCATGACGAAGTCGATGATCACGCGCATGCCGCGCTGGTGGGCGGCGTCGACGAACTCCACGAAGTCGGCCAGGTCGCCGAACTCGGGCAGTACGGCGGTGTAGTCGGAGACGTCGTAGCCGCCGTCGCGCAGGGGGGACTTGAAGAACGGCGGCAGCCACAGGCAGTCGACGCCGAGCCACTGGAGGTAGTCCAGTTTCGCGGTCAGGCCCTTGAGGTCGCCGACACCGTCGCCGTTGCTGTCCTGGAAGGAGCGGACGAGCACCTCGTAGAAGACGGCACGCTTGAACCACTCCGGGTCACGGTCCCTGGCAGGGGTGTCCTCGAAGGTGTCCGGAACGGGTTCGTTGACGATCATGTTGTGGGTGACCCTCCGATCTCCGGGGTGGACGGTCGCAGGACCGTGAAGACGTGCGCGGCCCGGTGGCCCGGTTCGAGGCGCACATAGTTGGCCCTGCCCCAGTGGTAGGTCTCGCCGGTGAGCTCGTCGCGCACCGGCACCGACTCGTGCCAGTCCAGGCCGAGTTGCGGCATGTCCAACGAGACCGTGGCCTCCTGGGTGTGGTGGGGGTCGAGGTTGGCGACCACCAGAACCGTGTTCGAACCCTTCCGCTTCGAGTAGGCGATCACCGCCTCCTGGTCGGCGTGGTGGAAGTGGAGGTCGCGCAGCTGCCGGAGGGCGGGGTTCTCCCGGCGGATGGTGTTGAGGCGGGTGAGCAGCGGGGCGATGCTGCGGCCCTCGCGTTCGGCGGCCGCCCAGTCGCGGTGGCGGAGCTGGTACTTCTCCGAGTCGAGGTACTCCTCGCTGCCCTCGCGCAGCGGGGTGTTCTCGCACAGTTCGTAGCCGGAGTAGATGCCCCAGGACGGTGACAGCGTCGCGGCGAGCACGGCCCGGACCTCGAAGGCGGGACGGCCGCCGTGCTGGAGGTAGGCGTGCAGGATGTCGGGGGTGTTGGGGAAGAAGTTGGGCCGCATGTAGGAGGCGGCCTCACCCGACAGCTCCGTCAGGTACTCGGTCAGCTCCTCTTTGGAGTTGCGCCAGGTGAAGTAGGTGTAGGACTGCTGGAAGCCGATCTGGGCCAGGGTGTGCATCATCGCCGGCCGGGTGAAGGCCTCGGCCAGGAAGATCACATCGGGGTCGGTGCGGTTGACCTCGCCGATGACCCGCTCCCAGAACACCACCGGCTTGGTGTGCGGATTGTCCACCCGGAAGATCCGCACCCCGGCGTCCATCCAGTGCCGCAGCACCCGCACCGTCTCCGCCACCAGGCCGTCCATGTCGGCGTCGAAGGCGATGGGGTAGATGTCCTGGTACTTCTTCGGCGGGTTCTCCGCGTAGGCGATGGTGCCGTCGGGGCGGTGGTGGAACCACTCCGGGTGCTTGTGCACCCAGGGGTGGTCCGGTGAGCACTGCAGCGCGAAGTCCAGCGCCACCTCCATGCCCAGCTCCCGCGCCCGCCCGACGAACCAGACGAAGTCCTCCAGGCTGCCCAGAGCGGGGTGCACGGCGTCGTGCCCGCCCTCCGGCGAACCGATCGCCCACGGCACACCGACATCGTCCGGGCCGGGGGAGAGGGTGTTGTTCCTGCCCTTGCGGAAGGTCGTGCCGATGGGGTGGATCGGCGGCAGGTAGACCACGTCGAACCCCATCGCCGCGATCGCCGGCAACCGCCGGGCGGCCGTGCGGAAGGTGCCGTGGGGCTGCTCACGGGTGCCCTCCGAGCGCGGGAAGAACTCGTACCACGAGCCGTACAGGGCCCGCTCCCGCTCCACGAGGAGCGGCAGCGGCTCACTGCTGGTGACCAGGTCCCGCAACGGATGCCGCTCCAGGACCGCGTCCACCTCCGGCGTCAGCGCCGCCGCCAGACGAGCCGCCGCGGGGCGGTCCTCGTCCCGCAGGGCGTCGACGGCGGTGAGGATCACGTCGCGCAGTCCCTCCTCCTCGGGCACACCCGCGGCCGCCCGCTCGTACAGACGCGCGCCCTCCTCCAGGACGACGTCCGTGTCCATGCCCGCCGGGATCTTGATCTCGGCGTGGTGACGCCAGGTACCGACCGGGTCCCCCCAGGCCTCGACGGTGAACGTCCACAGGCCGGGTTCCCCGGCGGTGACCGTCGCACCCCACCGGTCCGTCCCCGGGGCGAGCTCGCGCATCGGCGTCCACGGGCCCGGACGGCCCTCGGGATCCCTCAGGACGGCATTGGCGGCCACCGCGTCGTGCCCCTCCCGGAACACGGTCGCCGAGATCTCGAAGGTCTCGCCGGTGACGGCCTTGGCCGGCCGGCGGCCCCGCTGGACCACCGGGCGGACGTCCAGTACGGGTATGCGCCCCACGGCGGTCGCGTCGTGATCGGGGGGTGGTGGCGAGGCCGGTGGACCGGCGTCGGCCGGGCGCGCGGGGCGTGCTTCGCCGCCGGGTGCGCGCGCCCCGGTGGTGCGGCGGTTGGGGGGTGCTGGCGAATGGTGCTTGGCGGGCATGACCGCTCCTGTCCGCGTCAACGTGGGTAGGCGGATGTCTGTGGGGAGGTGGGTCCTGCGTGGTGCTCCTGAGAGGGGTACCCGCAGGAGCCTTCCCACCCTATTCGGGTGAGCAATCCGGCACTTTGTTAACTACTCACGCGTATGTCGACACACAAGACCGGCCGCGTCCGCGACGGACGAGGCCGGCCCTCTGGCATGGCTGCTCCTTCGCCCTACGCGCGCGGCACCCGCAGTAATTTGTCCGGCGAACCGATACCCCGGCCGGAGACCTTCCCGGCCGCCGCCGTGCTGGTCAGGACCGCCCCGACCTGGGCCGGAGTCGCTTTCGGATGATCGGCCAAATACAGCGCGGCCGCGCCCGCGGCGTGCGGGGACGCCATCGAAGTACCCGAAAAGGTGGCCCGCGCCGTGTCGCTCACGGCTGACGCGGAGGTGATATCGACGCCCGGGGCGAACAGATCGAGGGCCGGACCGTGGTTGGAGAAGGCCGGTTTTGTATCCCCGCGGTCGGTCGCGCCGACCGTGACGGCCTGCTTGACGCCGCCCGGGGAGTACAGGCCGGCCGGCCTGCCGTCGTTGCCCGCGGCGACCGTGTAGGTGACGCCGGAGGCGATCGAGGCGCGCACGGCGGCGTCCAGCCGGTCGTTGCGCGGGCCGCCCAGGCTGAGGTTGGCGACCGCGGGCTTCCTCGCGTGCCGGGTCACCCAGTCGATCCCGGCGATCACCCGGGCCGTGGTGCCCCCGCCCGCGGCGTCGAGAACGCGCACGGAGACGATCCGGGCCCGCTTCGCGACGCCGAAGGACGTCCCGGCGACCGTGCCGGCGACGTGGGTGCCGTGGCCGTTGGCGTCCGAGGCGACCCGGTCGTTCCCCACGAAGTCCCAGCCGTGGCCCGCCCGGCCGGCGAAGTCCTCGTGGGTGGTGCGGACGCCGGTGTCGATCACGTACACCGTCACCCCCGCGCCGGCCGACCGTGGCCAGGTGTAGCTCCGGTCCAGCGGCGGCTTGTGCTGGTCGACCCGGTCGAGCCCCCAGGACGGCGGGTTCCTCTGGGCGCCGTCGAGCCGCACGCGGGTGTCCTGGACGACCGAGGCGACCCGGGGGTCGGCGGCCAGCCGCGCGGCCTGTCTCCCGCCGGCCCGCACCGCGTAGCCGTTCAGGACCGTGCCGTAGGTGTGGCTGATCTCCGCCCCGTACTCTTCGGCGAGGTGCTTTCCGGCCGCCGACCGGGCCCGCGTGCCCTCCTTCAGTGTCACCAGGTAACTTCCGTGCACGGAGCCGGGTGATCCGGCGCCGAGTATCCGCCCCTCCGGTACGGCGTGCGCGGGCAGGGTGGTGGCCGAAAACGCCGCGGCGCAGATCGCCGCCGTCAGGCCCCCCGCCCGGCGCAGACGCCGCTCGCGCGTCCGAGCCATGGTCCGAGTTCCCCTCCTCGACTCGGCGTACGGCTGCCGCGCGCAGCCGCGTGCGGCGGGCGCGGGCCGGTACGCCAGAGGCAGCCTCTCGTGGCGTGTGAAGCACCACAAGGACGCCTATGGGTGCGGAATCGGCCATATCCGCGGATGGTGCTGTTCAGGCCGATCGGGGGTCGGGTGGCGGAGCCTCAGCGGCGGGGGCGCCGACGCCGGTACTGTCGGAGGAGACGTCGTCGAAGCCCTGCGAAATCCAGCGAACGCGCCGAGGTGGAACCCGTGAAGGCGATCCGTCGATTCACCGTCCGACCCGTTCTCCCCGAACCCCTCCGGCCGCTCAGCGATCTGGCCCGCAACCTGCGCTGGTCGTGGCACGCGGAGACCCGTGACCTGTTCCGGTCGGTCGACCCCGAGCGGTGGGCCGCCTCGGGCGGCGACCCCGTCCGGCTGCTCGGCAGCGTGCCGCCCGCGCGGCTGGCGGAGCTCGCCGGGGACCGCTCGTTCCTGGACCGCCTCGCCGCGGTCGCGGGCGATCTGCGCGACTACACGACCGGCGAGCGCTGGTACCAGACCCAGCCCGAGGAACTGCCCGCCGCGATCGCCTACTTCTCACCCGAGTTCGGCATCACGGCCGCCCTGCCCCAGTACTCCGGCGGCCTCGGCATCCTGGCCGGCGACCACCTCAAGGCGGCCAGCGACCTCGGCGTCCCGCTGATCGGCGTCGGTCTGCTCTACCGGCACGGCTACTTCCGCCAGACCCTCTCCCGGGACGGCTGGCAGCAGGAGCACTACCCGGTCCTCGACCCGAACGAGCTGCCCGTCGTCCAGCTGGAGGAGCCCGACGGCACCCCCGCCCAGGTCGCCCTCGCTCTGCCCGGCGGCAGGCAGCTGCACGCCCGGATCTGGCTCGCGCAGGTCGGCCGGGTCCCGCTGCTGATGCTGGACTCCGACGTCGAGGAGAACGACCTCGGCGAGCGCGGCGTGACCGACCGGCTCTACGGCGGCGGCAGCGAGCACCGGCTGCTCCAGGAGATGCTCCTCGGCATAGGAGGTGTCCGGGCGGTACGGACGTACTGCCGGCTGACCGGCCACCCCGCGCCGGAGGTGTTCCACACCAACGAGGGGCACGCCGGGTTCCTCGGCCTGGAGCGCATCGCCGAGCTCTGCGCCGGCGGGCTGGACTTCGACTCCGCGCTGGAGTCGGTGCGCGCCGGGACCGTCTTCACCACCCACACGCCCGTCCCGGCCGGCATCGACCGCTTCGACCGCGAGCTGGTCGCCCGCCACTTCGGCCCCGACGCCGAGCTGCCCCGCATCGACGTCGACCGCATCCTGCGGCTCGGCATGGAGACCTACCCCGGCGGGGAGCCCAACCTCTTCAACATGGCCGTGATGGGCCTGCGCCTGGCCCAGCGCGCCAACGGGGTCTCCCTGCTGCACGGCAACGTCAGCCGTGAGATGTTCGCCGGCCTGTGGCCCGGTTTCGACGCCGACGAGGTGCCGATCACGTCCGTGACCAACGGGGTGCACGCGCCCACCTGGGTCGCCCCCGAGGTGTTCCGGCTCGGCGCCCGCCAGATCGGCGTCCAGCGCGCCGAGGAGGCGCTGACCGTCGGCGGCTCGGACCGCTGGGACACGGTGGCCGACCTCCCCGACCAGGACATCTTCGACCTCCGGCGGGTGCTGCGCGAGCAGCTCGTGACCGAGGTGCGCGAGCGGCTGCGGGCCTCCTGGCGGCAGCGCGGCGCACACACGGCCGAGCTGGGCTGGATCGACGGCGTCCTCGACCCGGACGTCCTCACCATCGGCTTCGCCCGGCGCGTCCCCTCGTACAAGCGCCTGACGCTGATGCTGCGCGACCGGGACCGGCTGATGGACCTGCTGCTGCACCCCGAGCGGCCGGTCCAGATCGTCGTGGCGGGCAAGGCGCACCCCGCGGACGACGGCGGGAAGCGGCTGGTGCAGGAGCTGGTGCGGTTCGCGGACGACCCGCGGGTGCGGCACCGGATCGTGTTCCTGCCGGACTACGGCATGGCGATGGCGCAGAAGCTCTACCCCGGCTGCGACATCTGGCTCAACAACCCGCTCAGGCCGCTGGAGGCCTGCGGCACGTCCGGGATGAAGGCCGCGCTCAACGGCTGTCTCAACCTGTCCGTCCTCGACGGCTGGTGGGACGAGTGGTTCCAGCCGGACTTCGGCTGGGCCATCCCGACGGCGGACGGGGCGGGGACGGATCCCGATCATCGTGACGACATAGAGGCCGCGGCGCTGTACGACCTGCTGGAGCAGCGGGTGACGCCCCGCTTCTACGAGCGCGGGCGCAGCGGGCTGCCCGACCGGTGGATCGAGATGGTCCGGCACACGCTGAGCCTGCTCGGGCCGAAGGTGCTGGCGGGGCGGATGGTCCGCGAGTACGTCGAGCGGCTCTACGCTCCGGCGGCGCTCGCCCACCGCTCGCTCGTGCCGGAGTCGGCACGGGAGCTCGCCGAGTGGAAGGGGCGGGTGCGGGCGGCCTGGCCGGGTGTCACGGTCGACCATGTGGAGACGTCCGTGGTGGCCGCGCTGGCGGAGCTCGGCACGACGCTGGGGCTTCGGGTGCTGGTCGGGCTCGGGGAACTCGGGCCGGACGACGTGGAGGTGCAGGTCGTCTCGGGTCGGGTGGACGAGGAGGACCGGATCGGTGACGCGACGGTGGTTCCCCTGAAGCCGGTGGGCTCCGCCGATCAGGAGGGGCGCTGGGTGTACGAGGGGCCCTTGTCGCTGGATCGCACCGGGCCTTTCGGATACACGGTGCGGATCCTTCCCGCGCATCGGCTGTTGGCTTCGAGCGCGGAGTTGGGGCTGGTGGCCGGGCCTTCCGAGGAGCTGGTGGCGGCTGCGGGGCTGTTGATGCGGTAGTTCACCGTGTGCGGGTGCGTGGGGGCCGGTCGCGCCGACGCGGCGGAGCCGCACATCGATACGGCCCCACGCCCCTAGGTCGGCTCGCCACCCTGCGTCGCGAGGTTCCGTAGGACGCTGCCGCACCTGCGGGCGTACGCGTGCTGGAAACCCCTGGTCGCCGGGCCGCCCGCCTTTGCGTACCATTTGGCGGCCCGGCTGAAGGCGTTCACCGTCAGCCACACCGTGCCGTCTCCCGTGCGGTCCACGATGAACGACTCCTCGCCGGTCTCCGGGTGGCCGGGCAGCGTGCCGTAGGCCCAGCCGGCGCGGCGGGGTTCCTCGACCGTCCAGACCACGCGGCAGGGGGCCTTGATCATGCCGGCGAGGGTGACGGTGACGTCGACGCCGGGGGCGGCTCGCTCCGCGCTCGCGTCGAGGCCGACGCCCATCGACCGGTGCATCTCCCAGGTGAGGACGGCCTCCGAGGCCCGTCGGAAGACCTCCTCGCCCTCGCCGAGGCGGGTGCGGACGTTCATGCGGTGGAAGCCCGGAGGGCAGAAACCCTGGTCACGAGTGGCGCCGACATCGGCGTAGGTGAAGTCCTGCGAATCCGTAGAAGACACGGTCCCAAGAGTAGGGCGGTACCCGGACCCGCCTCGGGTCCGGGTACCGCCCAGGGGCGTGGATCGGTCAGCCGACGTTCACGGCCGACCAGGCGGACGCGACCGCCTTGTACTCGGTGCTGGACGCGCCGTACAGCGCCGAGGCCGCGTTCAGGGTCGCGGTGCGGGCCTGCGCGTACTTGGTCGTCGACGTCATGTACGTCGTCAGCGCCTTGTACCAGATCTGCAGCGCCTTGGTGCGGCCGATGCCGGTGACCGTGGAGCCGTTGGACGTGGGCGAGTTGTAGGTCACGCCGTTGATCGTCTTCGAGCCGCTGCCCTCGGACAGCAGGTAGAAGAAGTGGTTGGCGGGACCGGAGGAGTAGTGGACGTCCACGCTGCCGAGGCTGGAGGACCAGCTGTCCTTGGACGCGCCGTCCTTGCTGGGCTTGTCCATGTAGCGCAGCGGCGAGCCGTCGCCGTTGATGTCGATCTCCTCGCCGATGAGGTAGTCACCCTTGTCGGAGGAGTTGCCCGCGAAGAACTCGGCGCCCGCGCCGAAGATGTCGCTGGTGGCCTCGTTCAGGCCGCCGGACTCGCCGCTGTAGTTCAGGCCCGCCGTGGCCGAGGTCAGACCGTGGCTCATCTCGTGCGCGGCCACGTCGAGCGAGGTCAGCGGGTTGGTGTTGCCCGAGCCGTCGCCGTAGGTCATGCAGAAGCAGCTGTCGGACCAGAAGGCGTTGACGTAGCTGTTGCCGTAGTGGACGCGCGAGTAGGCGGCCTTGCCGTCGCCCCGGATGCCGTTGCGGCCGAAGGCGCTCTTGTAGAAGTCCCAGGTGATCTGGGCTCCGTAGTGGGCGTCGGCGGCGGCGGTCTCGGCGTTGGACGGGCTGCCGGTGCCCCACACGTCGTCGGAGCCGGAGAAGAGGGTGCCGGTGCCGGAGGTGCCGCGGTTGAGGTTGTACGTCTTGTGGCCGCCGCGGGTGCCGTCCGTCAGGTTGTACGTCGACCCGGACTTGGTGGTGCTGAGGGTGACCTGGCCGCTGTAGGTGGTGTTGCCGGTGCCGGTCTCGATGGCCTGGTACTCGTAGAGCTTCTTGCCGGTGGCGGCGTCGGTGACGACGTGCAGTTCGTTCGGGGTGCCGTCCTCCTGGAGGCCGCCGACGACGGTCTCGTAGGCGAGGACCGGCTTGCCGCTGGCGGCCCAGATCACCTTGCGGGGAGCGGAACTCGCCTCGGTCTTGGCCGAGCCGGCCGCCTTGGCGAGGGTCACGGCCTGCTTCTCCGCCTTGGCGGCGGTGACCTCGGGCTTGAGCGAGGCGACCTTCAGGGCCGCCTTGGTGGCTCTGGTGACGCCCTTGGCCGCGCCGGACTTCGACTCGTGCACGACGAGGTCGCCGCCGAGGACCGGCAGGCCCGCGTAGGTGCGCTCGTAGCGGGTGTGGACCGAGCCGTCGGCGTCCTTCACGACGTCACGGACGACCAGCTTCTCCTGGGCACCGAGGCCTATCTCGTCGGCCGTCTTCGTGGCGTCCGCCTGCTGCTCCTGGATGAGCGCGGTGCGGGCGGGCGCGGAGAGCGGGGCGGGGGCCGCGGCGAGGGCCGGCTTGCTCGCGGAGTCCGCGGCGGCGCTGCTGCCGGAGGTCAGACCGGTGGTGAGCAGGGCGCCGGCGGCGACGGCGGTGGCGATGGCGAGCGTGGCGCGCTTTTGACGCGCGTAGACAGAGGTGGACACACGAGCTCCTCGATGTGGGGGAAGTGCTTCGGTGCTGTGCGGGTGGGGGAAGAGTGGCACTAGAGACGCGTACATGTCAGGAGAGAGGCGTGATGTTGGCCGGAACTCGACGGCCAGATGTACGCGAGGGCAGGTGAAACGGACGCCGCCCCGGGGGATTCGAACCCACCGGGGCGGCGCCCTGACTCTGAGGCCCTACGGGCCCGCGGATCTACCGGTCTACGGATCTACCGGCCTACGGATCTACCGGTCTACGGGAACGTCAGCTTCCAGCTGTTGATGTAGCCGGTGTCGGCGGCCGCGTTGTCCTGCACCCGCAGCTTCCACACGCCGTTGGCCACCTCGGAGGAGGCGTTCACCGTGTACGTGGTGTTGATGTTGTCGGCGCTGCCGCCGGTGCCGTACCCCTTCAGCGTGTACGCCGTGCCGTCGGGGGCGACCAGCTCCACCTTGAGGTCACCGATGTAGGTGTGGACGATGTCCACCGCGACCTGGAGGTTGGACGGCGCGTTGCCCGTCCGGCCGGAGACGGTGACCGAGGAGGTGACCGCCGCGCCCCGGTCCGGGATCGCCACGTCGGCCGTGTTCTCGAAGGACGTGCCGCCGCCGCCCCCGCCGCCGGAGCGCTCGCCGACGCTGATGCCCGCCCACGCGTCCTGGACCGCCTTGTACTCGGCGCTGTCCGTGCCGTAGAGCTCACCGGTGGCTGCGAGGGTGCCGGTGCGGGCGCCCGCGTAGTTGGTGTTCGAGGTGAACTTCGTGGTGAGCGCGCGGAACCAGATCTTCTCCGCCTTGTCCCGGCCGATACCGGTGACCGGAAGGCCGTCCGAGGTGGGCGAGTTGTACGTGACACCGTTGATGGTCTTGGTGCCACTGCCCTCGGAGAGCAGGTAGAAGAAGTGGTTCGCGGGGCCCGACGAGTAGTGCACGTCGATCGAGCCGATGCCCGAGTACCAGCTGTCCTTGGACGCGCCGTCCTTGCTCGGCTTGTCCATGTAGCGCAGCGGCGAGCCGTCGCCGTTGATGTCGATCTCCTCGCCGATGAGGTAGTCACCGACGTCGGAGGAGTTGTTCGCGTAGAACTCGACCGTCGATCCGAAGATGTCGGAGGTGGCCTCGTTCAGGCCGCCGGACTCGCCGCTGTAGACGAGGCCCGCGGTGTTGGACGTGACGCCGTGGGTCATCTCGTGGCCGGCCACGTCGATGGCCGTGAGCGGGTGCGTGTTGCCCGAGCCGTCGCCGTAGGTCATGCAGAAGCAGCTGTCGGACCAGAAGGCGTTGACGTAGTTGTTGCCGTAGTGGACCCGGGAGTAGGCGCCGACGCCGTCGCCCTTGATGCCCGAACGGCCGTGCACGTTCTTGTAGTAGTCCCACGTCAGCGCGGCGCCGTAGTGGGCGTCCGCGCCCGCCGTCTCGGCGTTGGACGGGCTGCCGTTGCCCCACACGTCGTCGGGACCGGAGAACAGCGTGCCGGTGCCCGAGGTGCCGCGGTTGAGGTTGTACGTCTTGTGGCCGCCGCGCGCGCCGTCGGTGAGGTTGTACGTCGACCCCGACTGCGTGGTGCCGAGCGTCACCGTGCCGCTGTAGGTGGTGTTGCCGGTGCCGGTCTCGATGCCCTGGTACTCGTAGAGCTTGGCGCCCGTGGCCGCGTCGGTGACGACGTGCAGCTCGTTCGGGGTGCCGTCCTTCTGGAGGCCGCCGACGACGGTCTCGTAGGCGAGGACCGGCTTGCCGCTCGCGGCCCAGATCACCTTGCGCGGGGCCTTGTCGACGTCGGCGCTCTTGGTGTCGTCCGCCTTCGCCGCGGCCAGTGCCTGCTTCTGCGCCTTGGCGGCGGAGACCGCCGCGGTGGTGGTGGCCGGCTTGATGGCGGCGCGGGTCGCCTTGACGACCGCCTTCGTCGCACCGGACTTGGCGGCCTTGACGACGAGGTCGCCGCCGAGGACGGGCAGGCCGTCGTAGGTGCGCTCGTAGCGGGTGTGGACCGTGCCGTCGGCGTCCTTCACGACGTCACGGACGACCAGCTTCTCCTTGGCGCCGAGGCCCAGGTCTCGGGCGGTCTGCGCCTTGCCCGCCTCGGCCTTGCGGATCAGCTCGGCGCGCTGGGCGGGGCTGAGCTTGACCGATTCCGAGCCGGGGTTCGCCTTGCTGGCGGCCGGCGGCGTCTTCTCGGGTGCCGCGACGGCGGTGCCGCCCTGGACGGCGGCGGCCATCAGCGCGGCGACGCCGAAGAGGGCCACGGCCGCGGTGCGGCGGGGGGTGTGGGGAGTGCGTCTGTGGGAGGTGCCTCTTCGTGAGGAACTGCTTCTCAACACTGACTCCTTCTGCGGGACCGGGGGTCGCCCGGCCTGGGGAGGTGGAGGTGTTGCTGTGGGGTTCCTGTGGAGCAGTCGTGGGAAGCGTGGCAGGGGAGCGCGCTTTCTGTCAGGACCGCGTCAAAAGTATGGCCGGAAACGGTTCGTTGTCCGGAAGTTCATGTTCGCTATACGGACACGTTGCCAGGTGGGCGCCGCACTGTCCCCGGGCGGATCCGCTAGGTGGGCGCCGTGTCGTCCTCGGCGGATCCGCTAGGCGGGCGCTGCGCTGTCCTCGGGCAGATCCCCGTGCCAGGAGTGCCACAGTGCCGCGTAGGCACCGTCGGCCGCCACCAGCTCGTCGTGCGTGCCGAGTTCGGTCAGTCGGCCGTCCTCCATCACCGCCACGCGGTCGGCGTCGTGCGCGGTGTGCAGCCGGTGTGCGACGGCGATGACGGTGCGCCCTTCGAGGACGGCGGCCAGGGCCCGCTCGGTGTGCCGGGCGGTCGTCGGGTCGAGCAACGCGGTCGCCTCGTCGAGGATCAGCGTGTGCGGGTCCGCCAGCACCACCCGGGCCAGGGCGAGTTGCTGGGCCCGCGAACCGTCGGTACGGCAACCGCCCTGCCCCAGCGGGGTGTCCAGCCCTTGCGGCAGCTTCCGCACCCACGCGTCGGCGCCCACCACCGCCAGCGCGTCCCACAACTCCTCGTCCGAGGCCGACGGTTCGGCGATCCGCAGGTTGTCGCGGACCGAGCCGAGGAACACGTGGTGCTCCTGGGTGACCAGGACGACCTGGCGGCGCAATCGCTCCGGTCCCAGCCCGACTACCGGCACACCGCCGACCGTCACCGAGCCCGCGGTCGGCGCATCGATGCCCGCCATCAGCCGGCTCAGCGTGGTCTTGCCGGCGCCGGACGGCCCGACCAGGGCGAGCCGCTCCCCGGGCCGCACCGTCAGATCGACGTCGCGCAGCACCTCGACGCCTCCGTCGTACGCGTAGCGCACCCCGGTGACGTCGATCCGGTCGCCGTCGGGATCCGGACAGTCGCCCTCACCGGGGGCTCGCGGGGCCCGGGCGAGCCCTTCCACCCGGGCGAAGGAGGCGCCGCCGGACTGGAGTTGCTCGATCCGCACCAGGACCTCGTCCAGGGGCGCGCTCAGCTGGTGCAGATACAGCGTCGCCGCCACCACCGCTCCGAGGCTCATCGAGCCGGACGCGTGCAGTGCGCCGCCGATCACCAGCACTCCGGCCACCGGGAGGACGTACGACGTCTCCATCACCGGGAAGAACACCGAGCGCAGGAACAGCGTGTAGAAGCGGGTGCGGCGGGAGGCCTCCAGGGCGTCCCGGCTCGCGGCCGTGCGCTGCTCCCGGAGCCCGAAGGCCTCCACCGTGCGTGCCCCGGCCGCCGTCGACGCCACGATCTCCGCCACGTCGGAGGTGGCGGCGCCCTCGGCGAGGTACCCGTCCCGGGCCCGGCGGAGATACCAGCGCAGCGCGATCCAGATCGGCGTCAGCGTCAGCACCGCGAGGGCGCCGAGCAGCGGGTCCATCAGGAACACCGCGACGATCAGGAACAGCGCCTGGACCAGGTTGACCAGCAGGACGGGACCCGCGTCCCGCAGGGTGTTGCCGACCGTCGTCACGTCCGCCGTGCCGCGTGCCGTCAGGTCACCGGTGCCGGCCCGTTCCACCACCGACGCGGGCAGTGTCAGCGCCCGGTCCACGAACCGCTCCCGCACCCGGGCCAGGGTCCGCTCCCCGAAGCGGTGCCCCACGTACCGGGCCCAGCGCGCGAGCAGCACCTGCGCGAGGGCGGACAGCAGCAGGAGCAGGGCCAGCCGGTCCACGGCCGCCGTTCCGTGCCCGGCCCGCACGTCGTCGATCATCCGGCCCAGCAGCCACGGCCCGGCCAGTCCGGCCGCGGCCGCGAGCGCGTTCAGGCCGAGGACGACACCGAAGGCGCGGGCGTCGGCCCGGACGAGACTGCGCAGGGCGCGCCGGACGTCGGCCCGTTCGGCGACCGGCAGGTGTGCGCGGTTCATCCCAGGGCCTCCTCGGTGTCCCTCGCGACGAGGGCCTGGTAGCCGGGGGTGGTGGCGAGCAGTTCGTGGTGGGTGCCGGTGGCTTCGACCTTGCCGTCCTTGAGGTAGTGGACGGTGTCCGTACGGTCCAGGACGAGGGGGGAGGTGGTGGTCACGACCGTGGTGCGGCCTTCCCTCGCCTTCCTCAGCCTGGTGGCGACGGTGGCTTCGGTGTGGGCGTCCAGGGCGGAGGTGGGCTCGACGGCCAGGAGGATCTCCGGGTCGGTGAGGAGGGCTCTGGCCAGGCGGATGCGTTGGCGTTGGCCACCGCTGAGGTTGCGGGCCTGGGCGTCCATGGGGGTGTCGAGGCCTTGGGGGAGGGCTTGGACGATGTCTTCCGCGGCAGCTGTGTGGAGTGCCTGTCGGGTTGCCGCTTCGGAGTGTTCGGCGTGTGTGGGAGAGGGGCTGATCATGTCCTGGAGGGAGCCCGCGAACAGGTCCGCCTCGTGGTCGGCCACCAGGATGCGGGCCCGGACCTGGTTCAGGGCGATGTCGTCCAGGCGGGTGTCGCCCCACGTCACGCCCGACGGGGCGTAGCGGCCCAGGCGGTCCACCACCGTCGTGGCGTCCGAGGGGTGCTCCGCCACCAGGGCCGTCAGGCGTCCCGGCAGGATGCGTACGCCCGACTCGGGGTCGTACAGGGCAGACGGCTCGGACGGGGCGTCCAGGGTCCCCGAGTCGGCCGTCGGTTCCAGACGCAGGAACCGCACGACCCGGCGTGCGCACACCACGCCCCGGCTGACCTGGTAGCCGCACTCGACCAGGAAGGCCACCGGCCACACCAGCACCGCCACGTAGCCGTAGACGGACACCAGTTGGCCCACGGTGATGTCGCCCTGCGCCGCGAGCCGGGCCGCCAGCCACGTCACGACCGCGAGGAACAGGCTCGGCAGTCCGATTCCCAGCGCCTGCACCCAACTGGTCACCGCCCCCACCCGGTACCCCTGCTCACGCAACCGCCCCGAGTCCCGCCGGAAGGCGTCCGCCACCAGTTGCCTGCCGCCCAGGCCGGCGAGGACCCGCAGGCCGCCGGCGAGGTCGCCGATCCGCGCCGTCAGCACCCCCTGCCGCTCGCGGTACTCCGCCTCCGACCCCTGCAACCGGCCGAGCAGCGGCCCGACCAGCAGGGCGAGCACCGGAATGCCCAGCAGCACGACCAGCGCGACGACCCCCGAGACCGACACCAGCAGCACGGCGATCACCAGGTACCCGACGACCGCGCCGATCCCGGGCCCCACGACCGTCAGCGACTGGCTGACCGTCTGCACGTCGCCCACGCCGATCGTGACGACCTCACCGGCGCCCGCCTGACGGCGCAGCGAGGCGCCGAGCCGGACCGCCTGTCCGACGACCACCTTCACCGTCCGGAAGTTGGCGTCCATGCGGACCCGGGTCATGGTGCGGTGCCGCATGATGCTCAGCCAGGCGTTGAAGGCGCCCACCGCGAACAGCGCGCCGCTCCAGAGCGTCAGCGCGCTCATGTCCCCGGGCTCCAGGCCGTCGTCGATCGCCAGGGACATCAGGTACGGCGTCGCCGCCAGCAGCACCATCCACACCGTGCCGAACACCGCCCCCGCGGCGCACCGCCCCGGCTGCCGGGTGACCAGCCACCACAGGTACCGGGCGCCGCCCCGGTGGTCCGGTGTGCCGGGGTCCTCGTACGCGTCGATCATCCGCCCGCCCTCTGCCGCCGTCGCCCTACGCCAGACTGTCCCGCCACGCTCGGTGCAGGTCCGCGAACCTGCCCGTGCCCTCGATGAGTTCGGCCGGTCCGCCGTCCTCCACGATCCGTCCGTGCTCCATCACCAGGACCCGGTCCGCGATCTCGACGGTCGACAGCCGGTGCGCGATGACCACCGCCGTACGGCCCTTCAGCACCGTCGTCATGGCCCGTTGCACCGCACGCTCGCCGGGGACGTCCAGCGAGCTGGTCGCCTCGTCGAGGATGAGCACCGCCGGGTCGGCCAGCAACGCCCGGGCGAACGCCACCAGTTGCCGCTGCCCGGCGGAGATGCGGCCGCCCCGCTTGCGGACGTCGGTGTCGTAGCCGTCGGGCAGGGTGCTGATGAAGTCGTGCGCGCCGATCTCCTTCGCCGCCTGCTCGATCTCCTCGCGGGTGGCGTCCGGGCGGCCGATCGCGATGTTGTCGGCGACCGTCCCGGAGAACAGGAACGACTCCTGCGTCACCATGACCACCCCGCGCCGCAGCTCGGGCACGGCGAGGTCGCGCAGGTCGACGCCGTCCAGCAGCACCCGGCCGCCGGAGGGGTCGTAGAACCGGGCCAGCAGCTTGGCCAGCGTCGACTTGCCGGCGCCCGTGGAGCCCACGACCGCGACGGTCTGTCCGGCGGGGAGGGTGAGGTCGAACGTGGGCAGCACCTCGCCGCCGGTGCGGTAGCCGAACCGGACGCCGTCGAAGACCACCGCGCGGCCGGGGTGTTCGCTCTCGAGCGGGGGGAGCTGCCGGGGCGTGGCCGGCTCGGGGACCGAGGGGGTCTGGGCGAGCAGTCCGGCGATCTTCTCCAGGGAGGCCGCCGCCGACTGGTAGGAGTTGAGGAACATCCCGAGCCGGTCGATGGGGTCGTACAGCCGCCGCAGGTACAGCACGGCCGCGGCCAGCACACCGAGGGCCAGCGTGCCGTCCGCGACCCGGTAGGCGCCCCACAGCACGATCGCCGCGACCGCCGTGTTGGCGACCAGCCGCGAGCCGGTGACGTAGCGGGCCATCTCCAGCAGCGCGTCCCCGTTGGTCCGCTCGTGCCGCCGGTTGAGGGCGCCGAAGTCCGTGTCGTTGGCGGCCTCGCGGCGGAAGGCGCGCACCGGCCGGATGCCGTTCATCGTCTCGACGAACTTGACGATGACGGCGGCGATGGCGCTCGACCGGTCCCGGTACACTCGCCCGGCCCGCCGCTGGTACCACCGCACCAGCGCGTAGAGCGGCACGAGGGACGCCACCGCCACGCCCCCGAGGCCCAGGTCGAGCCAGAGCAGCATCGCCGAGATGTAGACGAAGGACAGGACGACCGTCACGAGTTCCTGGAGGCCCTCGTCCAGCAGTTCCCGCAGCGACTCCACGTCGGTCGTGGAGCGGGAGATGAGCCGGCCCGAGGTGTAGCGCTCGTGGAAGTCGACGCTCAGCGCCTGCGCGTGGCGGAAGATCCGGCCGCGCAGGTCCAGCAGCACGTCCTGGCTGACCCGGGCCGCGGCGGCGACAAAGGCGAACTGCAGCCCGCCCGCGGCCAGCGCGCACACCAGATAGCCGACGCCCACCGCGATCAACGGCCCGTGGTCCTGCGCCCGGAACGCCGGTACGGCACGGTCGATGGCGTACGCCACGAGCAGCGGGCCCGCCTGCACGACCGCCTGCTGGAGCAGCAGCAGGAGCGTCGTGACCGTGACCCGGGCCTTCAGCGGCGCGAGCAGGGAGCGCAGCAGGGTTCCCGTGGCGCCCGGCGGGGTGGGCAGGACGTCCCGGTCGAAGGGGTCGCCCGTGGCCGGGGGGCGGTCGTCGGTCCGGCCGTCGGGTCGGCCGTCCGGTTGGTCGTCGGGTTTGTTGCCGGCCGGTGCGCTGGTGGCCGCCGTCATCGTGCGCCCTCCTCTTCCCCTGACATCAGATGCGCGTACTCGGCGTTCGTACGCAGCAGTTCGTGGTGGGTGCCGACCGCGGCGATCCGGCCGCCGGACAGCAGGGCGACGCGGTCGGCGAGCAGCACGGTCGACGGGCGGTGCGCCACGATCAGGGCGGTGGTGTCCGCGAGGACCTGCCGGAGGGCGGCCTCGACGGCGGCCTCGGTGTGCACGTCCAGGGCCGACAGCGGGTCGTCCAGGACGAGGAAGTCCGGCTGCCCGACGACGGCCCGGGCGAGCGCGAGGCGCTGGCGCTGGCCACCGGAGAGGCTGAGGCCCTGCTCGCCCACCTGGGTGTCCGTCCCCTGGGGCAGGGCGTGCACGAAGTCGGCCTGGGCGACGGCCAGCGCCCGCTCCAGGTCGGCTGTTCCGGCGCTGTCCGCCGCCCCCATGAGAACGTTGTCGCCGACCGTGGCCGAGAACAGCGTGGGCTCCTCGAAGGCCACGGCGACCTTGGCACGCAGCGCTTGTCTGGACAGCTCCGTGATGTCGACGCCGTCGAGCGTGATGCGACCCGAAGTCAGCTCGTAGAGGCGGGGGATGAGGGCGGTGAGGGTGGTCTTGCCGCTGCCGGTGGCGCCGACCAGGGCCATGGACTCGCCCGGCCGGATGTGCAGGTCGACGTGCTGGAGGACGGGCGGGGCGTCGGCCGGAGCGTCGGGGTAGCGGAAGCGGACGTCGTGGAAGCGCAGCCCCCTGTCCCCGGCGTGCCCGGTGCCGGTGGCGGAGTCCGAGCCGGTGCCGGTGCCCGGTGCGGTGGTGGCGTCCTCCACCTCCTCGTCCATGACCTCGAAGTACCGCTCCGTCGCCGTCGCCGCCTCCTGGCTCATCGCCAGCAGGAACCCGATCGACTCCACCGGCCACCGCAGCGCCAGCGCCGTCGACAGGAACGCCACCAGCGTCCCCGCCGACAGGGCACCGTCGGCCACCTGGACGACCCCCACCACCAGCGCCGCCCCGATCGCGACCTCCGGCAGCGTCACGATGACGCCCCAGATCGTCGCCAGCAGCCGCGCCTTGCGCAGTTCCGTGCCGCGCAGGGTCTTCGACAGGTCCCGGAACGCCCGCGCCTGGCTGCGGTGCCGGCCGAAGCCCTTGATGATGCGGATGCCCAGCACGCTCTCCTCGACGACCGTCGTCAGGTCGCCGACCTGGTCCTGCGCACGCCGGGCGACCTTGGCGTAGCGCTTCTCGAAGACCATGCAGGTGACCATGAGGGGGATGGCGGGCCCGAGGATGACCAGCCCGAGGGTCCAGTCCTGGAGCAGCATGATGACCACGCCCACGACGATCGTCACCCCGTTGACCAGGAGGAACGTCAGCGGGAAGGCGAGGAATTGACGCAGCAGCATCAGGTCCGTCGTCGCCCGGGACAGCAGCTGCCCCGAGGCCCAGCGGTCGTGGAAGGCCACCGGCAGCCGCTGGAGGTGCCGGTACAGGTCCGCCCGCATGGACGCCTCGACGTGCGAGAGTGGACGGGCGACCAGCAACCGCCGCAGCCCGAACAGCAGGGCCTCCGTGAAGCCGAGCAGCAGCAGGTACAGCGCGCCGAGCCACACCCCGGCCGGGTCGCGGTGGGCGATCGGTCCGTCCACCATCCACTTCAGGACGAGCGGGATGACCAGGCCCACGCAGGAGGCGATTATCGCGACGCACGCGGCACTGGACAGCCGCGCCCGCACGGGCCGCACATACGGCCACAGGCGCAGCAGCGTGCGTACGGTCGGACGGTCCTGGGCGGGGGCGGGTGTCGTGGCCATCAGCAGCGAGCCTACGGATCGCCACTGACACTGCCCACCGAGTTTCCGCCGGACCGGAATCGGTCGTTGGTCCTACGACCTGGGGGTACCTCCCTGCTCGAGCGAAGCCGAGAGCTTGGGGGAATGTTCGACGGGCCGGACGGCGCCAACCGGCCGGGCCGGACGGCGCCAACCGGCGGGTTCGTCTGCGCCTCCGGCGGGGCCTTACGGCGTCACCGCCCGGGTCGTACCGCCGCATCAGCCGATCGGTTGATGTCCGTTCGAGCGCGACGGCCGATGCGCCGGACTCCGCCTCACCGGGACCCTTCTTCGTATGCCGACCGCACCTGTCATCGAAGTCACCGAGCTGCGCAAGAGTTACGCGGGCCGCCCCGTCGTCGACGGTGTCTCCTTCGCCGTGGAGGAAGGGGAGATCTTCGGGATCCTCGGCCCGAACGGCGCGGGGAAGACCACCACCGTGGAGTGCGTCGAGGGGCTGCGCGTTCCCGACTCCGGCCGGGTCCGGGTCGCCGGGCTCGACCCCGTCACCGAGCACGAGGCCACCCGCCGCGTGCTCGGCGCGCAACTCCAGGAGAGCGAACTCCAGGCCAAGCTCACCGTCCGCGAGGCGCTGGAGCTGTACAGCGCCTTCTACCCGAGCCCGCTGGACTGGCGACCCCTCGCCGAACGCCTCGGTCTGACCGCCAAGCTCGGCACCCGGTTCGCCAAACTCTCCGGCGGCCAGAAGCAAAGGCTGTTCATCGCGCTCGCCCTGGTGGGCAACCCGAGAGCCGTCGTGCTGGACGAACTGACCACCGGACTCGACCCGCGCGCCCGCCGCGACACCTGGGAGCTGATCGAGGACATCCGTGCGAACGGGGTGACCGTGCTGCTCGTCACGCACTTCATGGAGGAGGCGCAGCGGCTGTGCGACCGGATCGCCGTGATCGACAAGGGCCGGGTGGCCGCCCTGGACAGCCCGGCCGGTCTGATCCGCCGCTCGGCGGGCTCCACCGTCATCAGCTTCACTCCGTCCGCGCCCTTGGACGAGCGTGAGCTCGACGCGCTCCCCGCGCTCGCGTCGGTCGAGCACAGGGACGGCCGCCTGCTCCTGTCCGGCACCGACGAGACCGTCAACGCCGTCATCACCCTCCTCGCCCGCACCCACGTAACGGCCCACCAGCTCCGGGTCACCGACGCCACGCTGGACGACGCGTTCCTCGACCTCACGAAGGAGGCGGCGGCATGAGTACCGCCCTCGTCAACACCGCCGTGCTGAAGAGCGAGATCCGCCTCTTCCGCCGGGAGCCCGGAATCCTCTTCTGGGTCCTGCTCTTCCCGACCCTGCTCCTGGTGATCCTCGGCTCGATCCCGTCCTTCCGGGAGGCCGACCCGGACTTCGGCGGGCTGCGCCCGGTCGACGGGTACGTCCCGGTGAGCGTGCTGCTCGGGCTGATCATGGCCGGGATCCAGGGGATGCCGCAGACCCTCACCGGCTACCGCGAGCGCGGCATCCTGCGCCGGATGTCCACGACACCGGTCCGGCCCGCCGCCCTGCTGTCGGCGCAGATGCTGCTGTACGGAGGGGCCGCCGTGGTGTCGGCGCTGCTCGCCCTGACGGTCGGCCGGCTCGCCTTCGGCGTACGACTGCCGCGGCAGGGCTTCGGATACGCCCTCGCCCTGCTCCTGGCCGTCCTGGCCGCCCTCGCGCTGGGTTCGGTGATCTCGGCGCTGTCCCGGTCGACGAAGATCGCGGGTGCGATCGGGTCGGCTGTCTTCTTCCCGGCCATGTTCTGCGCGGGTGTGTGGATGCCGGTGCAGACCATGCCGGACGCGCTGGCCCGCTCCGTCGGCTTCACGCCCTTCGGCGCCGCGGCCGAGGCCCTGAACCGGGCCGCGGCGGGGGACGGCCCGGGCTGGGGCCACCTCGGGGTACTGGTGGCCTGGACCGCGCTGCTGACGGTCGGCGCCTCGCGCTGGTTCCGCTGGGAGTAGGCGGCGAGCCGTGCACACTGGCGGAATGACCGCGGCGGACGATCAGATCGAGCACCGGCAGAACCAGTTCCACACCTGGGGCGTCTACGGGCTGCTCGCCGTGTCCGCCGTTCTCTCGGTGGCCTCGCACGAGCTGATGGTGCCGGCCGAGTGGTACGCGGGCGGCGCGCTGATCGTCGCCGCGGTGCTGCTCCAGCTGTGGCACGGGCCCCGCCGCGGCCGGCGGACCCCGTCCCCGCGCGGGACCGTCTACTACGTCCTGCGCTGGGCGATCTCCTTCGTCCTCACGTGGCTGAACCCGTTCTTCGGGTTCTACGCGTCCACCGGCTACTTCGACAGCGACGAACTGATCGCCGGACGGCGCCGGCAGTGGCTCGGCCTGCTCGCCACCGTCGTCGTGGTGGCGGGCTCGCAGTCCGGTGGGATGCCGATCGAAGGCCCGGTCCAGTGGCTGCTGTTCGGCGTGCTGCTGGCCGCCAACTTCGGCCTGCTGACGGTGGTCGGCCGCATCAGCCGGCAGGAGGAGCAGCGTTCCCGTGAGCGGGCCGTCACCATCACCGCACTCGAACGCACCAACACGGCTCTGCAGCAGGCCCTCGACGAGAACGCCGCCCTTCACGCCCAACTCCTCCTCCAGGCGCGGGAAGCGGGCGTCGCCGACGAACGCCGGCGGCTGGCCGCCGAGATCCACGACACCATCGCCCAGGGCCTGACCGGGATCATCGCCCAGCTCCAGGTCGTCGCGAACGCCTCCGATCTGGCCACCGCCCGCACGCACCTCGAACGCGCCTCGGACCTGGCCCGGCACAGCCTCGGCGAGGCCCGCCGCTCCGTGCACAACCTCGCCCCCGTGGCGCTGGCCGACGCCGGACTGCCGGAGGCCCTCAAGAAGACGGTCACCGAGTGGGGCGAACGGACGGGTGTGCGCGCGGAGTTCACGGTCACCGGTACCACCGAGCAACTCCACGAGGAGGTCGCGGCGACGCTGTTGCGGATCGTCCAGGAGGCGCTCTCCAACATCTCCCGGCACGCGGCCGCGCGCCGCGTCGGGGTCACCCTGTCCTTCCTCGGCGACGAGGTCATCCTCGACATCCGCGACGACGGCAGCGGCTTCGACCCGCTCGCCGTCCCCGCACGCAGCGGCACCGGCGGTTTCGGCCTGCCCGGCATGTGCGCCCGCGCCGAACGCATCGCCGGCTCCCTCACCGTCGAATCCGAACCGGGCCACGGTACGGCGGTGTCGGCTCGCGTACCGTTGGTCCGCCATGACTGAGGACGCCACGACGGGGGAAGCCCCGATCACCCTGCTGATCGTCGACGACCACCCCGTCGTCCGGGACGGCCTGCGCGGCATGTTCGAGTCCGCGCCGGGCTTCCGCGTCCTCGGCGAGGCGTCGAACGGCGTGGAGGCGGTCGCGCTCGCCGCGGGACTCGACCCGGACGTGGTCCTGATGGACCTGCGCATGCCTGGCGGCGGGGGAGTGGACGCCATCCGCGAACTCGGCCGAACCGGCGCCCGCGCCCAGGTCCTGGTCCTCACCACCTACGACACCGACTCCGACACCCTCCCCGCGATCGAGGCGGGCGCGACGGGCTACCTCCTCAAGGACGCCCCGCGCGAGGAGCTGTTCACCGCGGTACGGGCGGCCTCGGAGGGCCGTACGGTCCTCTCCCCGGCGGTGGCCTCCCGCCTGGTCTGCGCGGTCCGCTCACCCCGGGCCCCCGGCAACGAGCCGCTCTCCGCCCGCGAACGCGAGGTCCTCGCCCTGGTGGCCAAGGGCACCTCCAACCGCGAGATCGCCCGCGAACTGTTCATCAGCGAGGCGACCGTGAAGACCCACCTCACCCACCTCTACGCCAAGCTCGGCGTCAAGGACCGCGCGGCGGCGGTGGCGGTGGCCTACGACCGGGGGATCCTCGGCTAGGGCCTGTCGTTTGGATCAGGCCGCAGGAAACTGACGGTGCGGGTCGATGCCGGTGAGCGGGGTCTGGTGCGTGCAGCTGCAAGACGGAGGAGGGCGTCGACGCGGAGCGTCGGCAACCGACGACAACGCGGCAGATGTGCGTGCCAGACCCCGCGTCTGCGGCGTGATCCAAACGACGGGCCCTAGGCCGGGTCCGGTCTAGGCCGGGTAGGGCAGCAGGGTCCGGTCGGTCTTCTCCCAGGCGGACTTCAGCTCGGCCAGCAACTCCGGCCGGTCCGGGGCGAGATCGGCCTGCTCGCGCTGGTCCTCGGCGAGGTTGTACAGGTGGTCGGTGCCCTTGGCGTCCCGGTAGTACTTCCAGTCGCCGCGCCTGAGCGCCCGGTTGCCCCGCACCCTCCAGAACAGGTCCCGTTCGGGCGGCTCCTCGCCCCGCAGCAGGTACCCGGCAAGGCTGCTCCCGTCCAGTGGATACGCCGGGTCGGGCCGGGCGCCGGCCACCTCCAGCAGGGTCGCGGTCCAGTCGGGGGAGAAGTGCGGCGTGTGACTGACCTGGTGGCCGTCGACGCGGGCCGGCCAGCGCAGTATCGCGGGCACCCGGATGCCGCCCTCCTGGAGGGAGAACTTGCCGCCGCTGAGCGGCCACAGGTATGACCAGCGCTCTCCGCCGTTGTCGCTGGCGAACAGCACAAGGGTGTTCTCCTCCTGCCCCGAGCGGCGCAGCGCGGCGAGCACCTCGCCGACGGCCGCATCCAGGCTCTGCACCATCTGCGTGTACTTCGCGACCGAGCCGCCGTCGTAGTGGTTCAGCGCCTTGCTGATCTCGGCCTGGCTCTTCGCCGCCCTGATCTTCGCCGCGATGTCGGCGGCGGTCTCCTCGTCGCCCTCGGCGAGCCAGGGCCAGTGCGGGGTGGTGAAGTTGAGGTTGAGCAGCCAGGGGCGGTCGTGGTCCCGGCGTACGTATTCCACGGCCCGCTCGGTGAGGACGGTCGTGTAGTACCTCAGGTCCTTGTACTCGGCGTCGCCCTCGTAGAGGTCGTACTCGCCGAGCTGGCCGAGCTTGGAGTAGTACTCCAGCACGCCCCCGAAGTTCCCGAAGAACTCGTCCCAGCCCGACTTGGTGGGGCTGAAGTCGGGCAGCCAGCCGCAGTGCCACTTGCCGATGAGCGCGGTGGCGTAACCCGCCTTCTTCAGCAGGGAGGCGAGGGTCGGGTGGTTCGGGTCCAGGCCCTGGGACCGGTCGGCGATCGGCTCGGCCAGCCCGCCCTTCGTCCGGCCCGGGTAACGGCCGGTGTACAGGCTGAACCGGGTCGGGGAGCAGGTCGAGGAGCCCGAGTAGGCGTCCGTGAAGCGCACCCCCTGGCGGGCCAGCCGGTCCAGGTTCGGCGTTCTGATGTGCGGGGCGCCGTAGGAGGACAGGTCGGCCCAGCCGAGGTCGTCGCCCAGGATGACGAGGACGTTGGGGCGCTGTCCGGATGCGGCGCCGGGACGGGCCCGGAAGGGGCGTTCGGTGGCAACCGCCTCGGCGGCACCGGCCGTACCGGCGACGGCACCCACGGCACCACCGCCGACGAGAGCACCGAGGGCACGACGGGATATTTCGGGCATGCGGAAGTCCTGGAGAGTCCGAGAAGGGGTGAGGGAGAGAAGCTGCGGCTCCGCAAGGACGCTGCCAGCGGTCCTACGGCGGGGTCAAGAAGATCCCCGCCGCGTTCACGGACCCGCAACGAGCCGCAACGATTCCCGGCGTCACCCTTCCGGCCGACCGGCGCAACGATGCCTCAGCCCGCCACCCGCAGCAGCAGCACCGCCCGGGCCGGCATCGTGATCTCCGTCCCCGCCCGGTGCTCCACACCCGGCGCCCGGTCCTGCTCCTCCAGGCTCGTGTCGACGACGACCTCGTACCGCTCGGCCCAGGGCGGCCCCGGCAACCGGAAGTCCACCGGCCCCTCGCCCGCGTGCAGCACGGCCAGGAAACTGTCGTCGAGGATCTGCTCCCCGCGCTCGTCACGGCCCGGGATGTCCCGGCCGGACAGATACATGCCCAGCGCGGCGGCGGGCGCGTACCAGTCCTGCTCCGTCATCTCCGTGCCCCGGGACGTGAACCAGGCCAGGTCGCGCAGCCCGTCGGCGGTCTGCGCCCGGCCGGAGAAGAACGCCCGGCGCCGGAGCACCGGGTGGCGGTGGCGCAGCGCGATCAGCCGGGAGGTCAGCGCGAACAGGGCCTGCCAGCCGGGATCCTCCAGCAGCTCCCAGTCCAGCCAGCTGATCTCGTTGTCCTGGCAGTAGGCGTTGTTGCTGCCGCGCTGGGTGCGGCCCAGTTCGTCGCCCGCGACCAGCATGGGCACGCCCGTCGACAGCAGCAGGGTGGTCAGGAGGTTCCTGAGCTGCCGCCGCCTGAGCGCGCGTACGTCCTCGTCGTCCGTCTCGCCCTCGGCGCCGCCGTTCCAGGCCCGGTTGTCGTCCGTGCCGTCCCGGTTGCCCTCGCCGTTGGCCTCGTTGTGCTTGCGCTCGTAGCTCACCAGGTCGCGCAGGGTGAACCCGTCGTGCGCGGTGATGAAGTTGACGGACGCGTACGGCCTGCGCCCGCCCCAGGCGTACAGATCGCTGGAGCCCGACAGGCGGTAGCCCATCTCCCGTACGTCCGGCAGCGCGTGCCGCCAGAAGTCCCGCACGGCGTTGCGGTACCGGTCGTTCCACTCCGTCCACAGCGGCGGGAACGCCCCCACCTGGTAGCCGCCGGAGCCCACGTCCCACGGCTCGGCGATCAGTTTCACCCGGCGCAGCACCGGGTCCTGGGCGATGACCGCGAGGAACGGGGAGAGCATGTCGACGTCGTGCATGGAGCGGGCCAGCGCCGCCGCGAGGTCGAAGCGGAAGCCGTCCACGCCCATCTCGGTCACCCAGTACCGCAGCGAGTCCGTGATCAGACGCAGCACGTGCGGCTGGACCACGTGCAGGGTGTTGCCGCAGCCGGTGTAGTCGGCGTAGCGGCGGGCGTCGTCCTGGAGGCGGTAGTAGCCGCGGTTGTCGATGCCCTTGAGGGACAGCGTCGGACCCAGTTCGCCCGCCTCCGCGGTGTGGTTGTAGACCACGTCGAGGATGACCTCGATCCCGGCCGCGTGCAGGGCGCGCACCATCCGCTTGAACTCGCCGACCTGCTGCCCGGTCGTCCCGGAGGCCGCGTACGCCGCGTGCGGGGCGAAGTAGCCGATGGAGTTGTAGCCCCAGTAGTTCTTCAGGCCTCTGCGCAGCAGGTGGTCCTCGTGGGCGAACTGGTGCACCGGCAGCAGCTCCACCGCCGTCACGCCCAGCTTCACCAGGTGCTCGATCGCCGCCGGGTGCGCGAGGCCGGCGTAGGTGCCGCGCAGCTCCTCGGGGATGCCCGGGTGGAGTCGCGTGAAGCCCTTGACGTGCAGCTCGTAGATCACCGAGTCCGCCCACGGCGTCTTCGGGCGGCGGTCGTCGGCCCAGTCGTCGTCATCGTGCACGACGACGCCCTTCGGGACGTGCGGCGCGGAGTCCCGGTCGTCGCGCACGGTGTCGGCGACATGCTGCTGCGGCCAGTCGGGGACGTGCCCGTACACCTCCGGCGGCAGGCTGAAGTCACCGTCGACCGCACGGGCGTAGGGGTCGAGGAGCAGCTTCGCCGGGTTCCAGCGGGCGCCGGTCCACGGGTCCCAGCGGCCGTGCACCCGGTAGCCGTAGCGCTGCCCGGGCAGCACACCGGGGACGAAGCCGTGCCAGATCTCGTGCGTCAGCTCGGCGAGCCGGACCCGCGACTCCTTGCCCGTCTCGTCGAACAGGCACAGCTCGACGCCCTCGGCCCCGCCCGCCCACAACGCGAAGTTGGTGCCCGCCACCCCGTCCGGGCCGACCCGGAACCGGGCGCCCAGCGGTGTCGGCGCGCCCGGCCACGCGGGCACGGTGGGCGGCGGCGCGGCCCGCCGTGCGCCGTTCACGGCGGCGGCCTGGCGCCCGTTCCCGGTGGCCTGACGACCGGCCACCGCCTCCTGCTCGGCTGCGCTGGACACCTGTCAGCCTCCCACCGGCTCATGGAACGACGGGGGACAGAGGGGTGCGGCCGGTGCTGCGGCCCGGGTCGCGGCTCCCCTGCGCGTCGTCCTCCCCACTGTTCTGCCCAGAGCGTGGGTCGCACTCACGTTTCCCCGGGGGCGGGCATGGTCGTTTCCCGGGGACACGGCCGGTCGTTGGGCACCGCGTGAGGCACGTACAAGGGCGCGCGCGGCGCGCGAGGGCCGCGCTGGCCGCCGTAGTGACATGGGCAGGGCTCCTCGCCGGGGCCACGGGCTGTACCTCGGACGACGCGGGAGGGATCGCCGGGGCGTTCGGCGCGCCCCCGGCGCCCGAGGACGTCATCAAGGTCTCGCCCGACGACGGCAGCAGGGGAGTGCGCCCCGGGAAGAAGCTGCGGGTGCGCGTGCCCGACGGCCGGCTGGAGAAGGTGAAGGTCGTCAGGTCGCAGGACGCGCAGGAGTCCCCGGTGCCCGGGCATCTCTCCGCCGACGGCCTGACCTGGGAACCCGACGACGAACGGCTCGCGCTGGCCGCCAAGTACACGATCGACGCCGTGGCCGTGGACGGCGGCGGACGCCGCTCCGCCCGGCACACCACCTTCACCACCTACGTCCCGGAGGAACGCTTCATCGGCTACGTCGCCCCGGAGAACCGCGCCACGGTCGGCACCGGCATGATCGTCTCACTGGAGTTCAACCGGCAGATCGCCGACCGGGCCGCCGTCGAACGCGCGGTCCGGGTCACCGCCCGCCCGGCCGTCGAGATCCGCCCGCACTGGTTCGGCCGGAGCCGCCTCGACTTCCGCCCCGAGGACTACTGGAAACCCGGCACCCAGGTCACCGTCGCCCTGAACCTGCGCGACGTCGAGGGCGCGCCCGGCGTCTACGGTCTCCAGCACAAGACGTTCTCCTTCACCGTGGGCCGCAGCCAGGTCTCCATCGTCGACGCCGCCGCGCACTCCATGGAGGTCCGGCGCGACGGCGAGCCCCTCGCCACGGTGCCCGTCACGGCCGGGGCCCCCGGCAACACCACGTACAACGGCACGATGGTGGTGACCGAGATGCTCGACGTGACCCGGATGAACGGCGCCACGGTCGGCTTCAAGAAGCGCGACGGCAAAGGCGAGTACGACATCCCGGACGTCCCGCACGCCATGCGCCTGACCGATTCCGGGACCTTCCTGCACGGCAACTACTGGGCGCACCGCAGCGTTTTCGGCCGCACCAACGTCAGCCACGGCTGCATCGGACTGCGCGATGTGAAGGGCGGCAGCTCGGACACCCCGGCCGGCTGGTTCTTCGACCGCAGCCTCATCGGGGACGTCGTCGAGGTCGTCAACAGCAATGACAAAAAGGTCTCTCCCGACAATGGGCTCGGAGGCTGGAATATGGACTGGAATGCATGGAAGGCGGGCAGTTCGGTGAAGTAGCCCGACAGAGGGGCGGGTTGAGCCGGCGATCTGTTGGGACCGAACAGTGACAATCGCGGGCCGCCGGTGCCGTGCACCCTGTGGTTACTATTCGCCGACGCGCGGGGGATCGCGCGGGGTGCGGGCCTGACCAGGCCCTGGGAGGGGAGAAAGACGTGAACGGGCGACCGATATCGGGGGCGTCGGTTGGACGCAGGAACGGAATGCTCGCGTCGGCGATCGGCGTGCTGCTCCTCGCCGTGACGGCGTGCGGCGGCGGGGGGACCGGCTCCGGTTCCGCGGGCGACGGCAAGGGCAAGGACTCGGGCGCCGCGCAGAGCGAGCAGTCCGAGGCGGTCGTCGGCATCACCCCCAAGGACGGCGCCACGGCCGTCGACACGAGCGGTGCGCTGAAGGTGACCGCCGAGCAGGGGAAGCTGACCGAGGTCGTGGTCAAGGACGCCAAGGGCAACAAGGTCGACGGCGCGATATCCAAGGACGGCGCCGGCTGGACGCCGTCCACCCACCTGGCCGGCGCCACCAAGTACACGGTCCACGCGGTCGCCAAGGACTCCGAGGGCCGCACGGCCGCCGAGGACGCCGGCTTCACCACGCTGACCCCTCAGAACACCTTCACCGGCACGTTCACCCCCGAGGACGGCTCCAAGGTCGGCGTCGGGATGCCGTTCTCCATCCGCTTCGACCGGGGCATCACCAACCCGGAGGACGTCGAGAAGGCCATCCGCGTCAAGACGGAACCGGCCGTCGACGTCGAGGGCCACTGGTTCGGCAACGACCGTCTCGACTTCCGCCCCGAGAAGTACTGGAAGCCCGGCACCAAGGTGACCGTCGACCTGAACCTCGACGGCGTCGAGGGACGCTCCGGTGTCTACGGCGAGCAGGACAAGACGGTGAAGTTCACCATCGGCCGCAACCAGGTCTCCGTCGTCGACGCCAAGAAGCTCACGATGAAGGTCATGCAGGACGGCAAGACCATCAAGACCATCCCCGTCACCACCGGCCAGCCCGGCATGGAGACCTGGAACGGCCAGATGGTCATCAGCGAGATGCTGACGGTGACCCGGATGAACGGCGAGACGGTCGGCTACGGCGGCGAGTACGACATCAAGGACGTCCCGCACGCCGTCCGCCTGACCACCTCCGGAACCTTCCTGCACGGCAACTACTGGGCGAGCGGCGCCTTCGGCGACTACAACGCCAGCCACGGCTGCATCGGCCTGCGCGACGTGCGCGGCGGCTGGGACAAGAAGGTGCCGGCCGCGTGGTTCTTCAACCACTCGATGGTCGGCGACGTGGTGGTCGTCAAGAACTCCGAGGACCGGACCGTCGACCCGGACAACGGGCTGAACGGCTGGAACATGTCGTGGGAGAAGTGGAAGCAGTAGTTCTCCGCTGCTGACAAGAGGGCCCCGGTGTGGCGGACCGCACCGGGGCCCTGCCCGTTGGCCCCCGTGCTGTGCCTGCCCGGGGGCAACCTCCGGGCCCCCGGCCGGTGACCCACCGCACCGCCCTCGATCCCGTTGGCCCCCGTGCTGTGCCTGCCCGGGGGCAACCCCCGGGCCCCTGGCCGGTGACCCACCGCACCGCCCTCGATCCCGTTGGCCCCCGTGCTGTGCCTGCCCGGGGGCAACCCCCGGACCCCCGGCCGATGTGACCCACCGCACCGCCCCCGATCCCGTTAGCCCCCGTTAACCTGCTGCCTATGACCGTCTCTCTCGAAGTCGCTGAAGGCGTCGGCACGATCCGTCTCGACCGCCCGCCCATGAACGCGCTGGACATCGCCACGCAGGACCGGCTGAAGGAACTGGCCGAGGAGGCCACGCGTCGCGAGGACGTCAGGGCCGTGGTGCTCTACGGCGGCGAGAAGGTGTTCGCGGCCGGCGCGGACATCAAGGAGATGCAGGCGATGGACCACACCGCGATGGTCCTGCGCGCCCGCGCCCTCCAGGACTCGTTCACGGCGGTGGCCCGGATCCCCAAGCCCGTCGTCGCGGCCGTGACGGGGTACGCGCTCGGCGGCGGTTGCGAACTCGCCCTGTGCGCGGACTTCCGCATCGCCGGCGAGAACGCCAAGCTCGGCCAGCCGGAGATCCTGCTCGGCCTGATCCCCGGCGCCGGCGGCACCCAGCGCCTGGCCCGTCTGGTCGGCCCCTCCAAGGCCAAGGACCTCATCTTCACGGGCCGCATGGTGAAGGCCGACGAGGCCCGCGAGATCGGCCTGGTGGACCGGGTCGTCCCCGCCGACGAGGTGTACGCGCAGGCGCACGCCTGGGCCGCGAAGCTCGCCCAGGGCCCGGCGCTCGCGCTGCGCGCCGCGAAGGAGTCGATCGACACGGGCCTGGAGACGGACATCGACACCGGCCTCGCGGTCGAACGGAACTGGTTCGCGGGTCTGTTCGCCACCGAGGACCGCGAGCGCGGGATGCGCAGCTTCGTCGAGGAGGGCCCGGGCAAGGCGAAGTTCCTCTGAACATCCCTCCAGGGGCTTGCAATTGACACGGTGTCTGACCCTGGGTCCCTCGATGGGGCGGTTTATGGCAACCTTAAGGCAGCCTTAAGCGTGCCGGAACGGAAGAGTCCGTCGATTGCCCCGGAATGAGACGTTGCAGCAGGTCGGACGGGGTGCCCGAGGCTCCGAAGTGCCGCCGGCATATGACGGACGTCCGCCGGTTCACCCCCTGTTCCCCGGGGTGTATTCCCCGGGAACGGCCCCGCCGGGCGCCCCGGGCGGCCATGATGGGGGCATGGCGGGGCTGGAGGGTATGGGACAGCCGCGGGGACACGCACATGCGGCCGCGGCGCGCTGGTCGCCGACCGTCGAGGACGAACACGCGCTGAAGGCGCTCGAGTTGTACGGCAACCCGACGGAGGCAGAGGTTCCACTGCCGTCCCGCCCCGAGTCCGCGGCCACCGCGAGACGCCTCACCCAGGTCGTGGTCCTGCGCCACTGGGGGCTCACCCCCAAGACCACCGAGGACGCGGTCCTGCTCGTCTCCGAACTGGTCGGCAACGCCGTACGCCACACCGGCGCCCGTGTCTTCGGTCTGCGCCTGCACCGGCGCCGCGGCTGGATCCGCGTCGAGGTCCGCGACCCCTCCCGCGGGCTGCCGTGCCTGATGCCGGTCCAGGAGACGGACATCAGCGGCCGGGGCCTCTTCCTCGTCGACAAGCTGGCCGACCGCTGGGGGGTCGATCTGCTGCCCCGGGGCAAGACGACGTGGTTCGAGATGCGGGTCGCCGACCGCTGAGCGTGCCGGATGCCTCACCCGGTCGCCGGACGGACGAATCACCGGTTTCCCTCCGAGACGCCCATTAAATGGTGCAATGCACCGCCATCTCGTGAAGAGCGCCCTGGTCGCGGGTGCGGCCCTCGCCGTCCTCTCCGCCTGCGGCACCGGGAGCGGGGAACGGGCCTCCGAGGCGCGCGCCACCAAGGCCGCCGTGCCCGCCCCGCCCGAGAAGAAGCCCGTGAAGGGGCTGCCGGGCATGCCGCCCGTCCTGGACCCCGAGGACGTGTACGCCGCCGACCGCCCCAACAAGCTGTCCCCCGTGGTCAAGGGCTTCCCGTCCCGGGTCTACGTCCCCAACACCGAGTCCGACACGGTCACCGTCATCGACCCGAAGACCTACGAGGTCACCGAGACGATCCGGGTGGGCCGGCAGCCCCAGCACGTCGTGCCCTCCTGGGACCTGAAGACGCTCTGGGTCAACAACGACCGCGGCCACACCCTCACCCCGATCGACCCGAAGACCGGCAAGGCGGGCAAGGACGTCGAGGTCCACGACCCCTACAACCTCTACTTCACGCCCAACGGCCGGTACGCCGTCGTCATGGCCTCCCTCGACCGCGAGCTGGTCTTCCGCGACCCGCACACCATGAAGGTGAGGAAGACCGTCCCGGTCTCCTGCTACGGCGTCAACCACGCCGACTTCTCCCTCGACGGCCGCTACTTCATCGTCTCCTGCGAGTTCAGCGGCGAGCTGCTCAAGGTCGACACCGAGAAGATGGAGGTCGTCGGGCAGCAGCGGCTGCCGTTCGAGGGCGCCATGCCGCAGGACGTGAAGGTCTCACCCGACGGCAAGAGGTTCTACATCGCGGACATGATGGCCCACGGCATGTGGGTCCTGGACGGCGACAGGTTCACCGAGCCCACCCTGATGCCCACCGGCAAGGGCTGCCACGGCCTCTATGTCAGCCGCGACTCCCGCGAGATGTACGTGACCAACCGCGGCGAGGGCACCATCTCGGTCTTCGACTTCACCCAGGGCAGGCTGACCAAGAAGTGGAAGCTGCCCGACGGCGGCAGTCCCGACATGGGCGGCGTCTCCGCCGACGGCAAGGTGCTGTGGCTGTCCGGCCGCTACGACGCCGAGGTGTACGCCGTCGACACCCGCACCGGCATCCAGCTCGCCCGGATCCCGGTCGGCAGCGGCCCGCACGGCCTCGCGGTCTACCCGCAGCCCGGCCGCTACTCGCTCGGCCACACGGGCGTGTTCCGGTGAGCGGCGTCTGCCGCCGCCGTCGAACCGGCGCCTCGCCGGCTGCGTGGAATCTTTCCCCGGATTGCATCAACGGGCGGCGACCAGACGCGGAACGCGCAAGCCGCACCCCGTAGTCCATGCTGAACACCTCCGAATTCTTGCACTCCGCGTATGAGTGAAACGAGTGATGCGAGAGCCGTATCGACGGGATGGATCTGGTATTTGTCCCGGTCCGAGGCGCTGTTCCGAGTTCCTCGGGAATCACCCAGCGAGATCTGCAAGCGAACGGGGGTATTTCTCGCATGAGTTCCTTCAGCCGCCGCCGGGCGCTGCCCTCGACGGCCGGTGCGGCGGCAGGTGCCGGACTGCTGCCGGCACCTGCCGCGGCGGCCCGGGAAGCTGCGGCCGCCGGGCCGAGTCCGGTTTCCGTCCACCCGGGCGATGCGCGCTACGCCGACCTGATATCCGGCCTGAACCAGCGCTCGGTCGCCCCTCCGGAGCAGATCGTGCTGCCCACGACGCGTCAGGTCGTCGAGATGGTGCAGGACGCGGTGAACCGTGGCAAGCGCATCAGCATCAGAGGCGGTGGACATTGCTTCGAGGACTTCGTCTTCCATTCAGAAGTCGAGGTCGTCATCAACATGTCCCGTATGAACCGGGTCCATTTCGACTCCACGCTTCACCATCCGGACCCCGGGCGTCTACCGCCGGCTACGTGGCGAGTACGCCGACATCGCCCGAGCCGTGGAGCGACTTCCGGCCCCACCCGCCGCCCTGCCGGCGCACGAGGCGGGCCGGCCCGGGCCGGACGACGTCGTCCTGTCACCCATGAACGTCGCGGGACGCCATCTGCTGCGCGTCGACACGGGACACCCCGTACTCTTCGACGACCCGGTCGACCATGTTCCAGGGATGGTGCTGCTCGACGCCGCCCGCCAAGCCGCCCACGTGGCCTTGCGGCCCCGTCCGGTCCGCACCACGGGGATGACCACCCGCTTCCACCGGTACGTCGAGTTCGACGCCCCCTGCTGGGTCGACACCGAGGCCGACCCCGCCGACCCGGACCACCTGTTGGTCACGGCCCGGCAGTACGAGCGCCTCTGTTTCACCGCGTCCGTCGCCTTCGAGGTGGCGCCCGATGCGAGGACCCCGTGCGGCGCACGCGGCCACTCCTGAACCGCTCCCGGTCGCGACTTGACCTTCACCCAGACGTCAAGGTTGATGCTGCCGCTCATGCACACCTCACAGAAGCCCTCCACCGAACGGGGCTCCGCCTGGGCTCTGGCCGTCCTGACCCTGTGCTCGTTCACTCTGGGCACCGGCGAGATCATGATCGCGGGTCTGCTGCCCGACATCGCCGCCGACGCGGGCGTCTCGCTGTCCACCGCGGGCCTCCTCGTCAGCTCCTTCGCCATGACGGTGGTCATCGGCGGCCCGGTCCTCGCCCTGACCACCGGACGGGCGCGGCGCCGACACCTGCTGATCGCGCTGATGATCACCTACGTCCTCGGCAACGTGGTGTCCGCCGCGGCAACCTCGTTCTGGCCGCTGGCCATCGGAAGGATCATCGCCGCGCTCGCCCACTCCGCCCTGATGCCGCTCTTCTTCGGTATCGCGGCCGACGTCGTGCCGCCGCACAAGCGGGGCATGGCGGTGGCCCGGGTCTCGCTGGGCTTCAGCCTGGCGATGATCGCGGGACTGCCCATCGGCACCGCCCTCGGACAGTGGTTGAGCTGGCGCGCCACCTTCTGGGCGGTCGCCGCGCTCACTCTCGCGGTCGCCGTGCCCGTCGCGGCGCTCGCGCCCAACACGCCCGGCATCTCCGCGGACGAGGACCGAGGGCGGCTGGCGGAACTGCGGGTCCTCGGCGACCGTCGCGTGCAGATCGTCACCGGCATCACCGCGCTGTGCGCCGCCGCCTCCTTCACGGCGTACACCTACGTCACGCCCCTGCTCACCGACGCCGTCGGTTTCGGGGAGTCGGCGGTCACCCCGCTGTTGCTGCTGTTCGGCATCGGCGGCACGGTCGGCAACCTCATCGGTGGCCGGCTGACCGACCGCTCGGTGCTCGGTGCCGTGTCCGTCTGCGTGGCCGCTCTGGCCGGCTCCCTGCTCCTCTTGGGCGCGACCACGTCGTTCAAGACGCCGGTGGTCGGGTTCCTCTTCCTCTTCGGCGCCGCCTACTACGCGGTCATGCCGGCGGTGAACACGCGGCTGCTCAACGTTGCCTCGCAGCAGGCCCGCACGCTGGCTCTGACCGTGCAGAGCTCGGCGTTCAACCTCGGTACGGCGCTGGGCGGCTGGCTCGGCGGCCGGGTCATCGCGACGGGGGCCCCACTGGGTTGGCTGCCCGCGGTCGGCGGCGGGGTCGCCGTGCTCGCGCTGGTGTTCGCCCTCGTCGAGGCGGCCGGAGAGCGGCGCCGTAGTCCCGGGGCCGAGCCTGAAGCGACCGGCCCGGCCGTGGAAACGCCGAAGGCGGCCGAGAGTACCGTCTGACCGGCAACAGAAAGGAGCACCATGCGCATCGGGGAACTCGCGCACGCCACCGCCACCACCACCCGGGCACTGCGGTACTACGAGGAGCACGGACTGCTGCACCCCGAGCGCTCCTCCAACGGCTACCGCACCTACGGGCCGGAAGCGGTGCGGGTCGTGGAGAACATCCGGCTGCTTCTGGCCGCCGGGCTGACCACGGACGATCTGCTGCTCATCGACGGCTGCCTGCGCGACGAGTTGCTGAGCGACCACAGCTGTGTCGACCCCGGCGCCAAGATCGCCGTGTTCGAGCAGCGGCTCGCCGTGATCCAGCAGCGCATCGACGACCTCACCCGCGTCCGAGGCCAACTGCTCGACCGGCTCGGCGACCTGCACGGCCGGACCCACTCGCCCGGAGACCAGATCTGCCCGCAGCGGCTCGGAGAGAAGAAGGACAGCACGTGGCCGACGGGCGACACCCCGTCCTGGTTGCCCCGCCGTGGGCAGACCGCCTGACGGACGGTGAGCGAGGCTCCGGACCTGTCAGCGCGTTCGACTCGGTGCTGCGGGTCGGGGCCAGGGCCCGCGGGCACCGAGGCCCTGCGCGCGCCACCGGGACGCCTCCCGCGCTGGCCGCGGTCGCACACCACCCCCGGGCGCCCGGTGCCGCCGCGCTGGAGGCACACACGGCCGGTTAATCTGACCTCCGTCAGACCTGCGTCAGCAGGAAGCACAGCACGAGATGAGGGGCGGATCGGTGGCGGACATCGAGGAAGCACGCAAGCAGTTCGAGCGGATCGATACGGACGGTGACGGATTCATCACCGCTGCCGAGTTCAAGAGCGCCCTGGCCAAGTCGGGTGACTGGAACGTCACCGAGTCGGTCGCCGAGGTCGTCATCAAGACCCGCGACCTCGACGGCGACAAGCAGCTGAGCTTCGACGAGTTCTGGGCCTACCTGAACAAGTAGGCCTCCGGCTCGCCCGTGCGGCACGAAGGGGCCCGGTCCACGATCCTCGGACCGGGCCCCTCGTCATGCCCGGACGGAGACCCTTCCGGGACCGGAATAGCCCACCCGCCCCCGAGGTTGACCCTGGTCACGAAGGCTTCACGCGGCGCTGTTCATCTCCGGAAGGACGAGGCGAGGACATGAAGATCGGCATCATCGGAGCGGGCAACATCGGCGGCAACCTGACCCGGCGGCTCACCGCCCTCGGGCACGACGTCGCCGTCGCCAACTCCCGCGGCCCCGAGACGCTCACGGCCCTGGCGGAGGAGACCGGCGCGACGCCCGTGACGGCCGGGGAGGCGGCCCGGGGCGCCGAGGTCGTCGTCGTCACCGTTCCGCTGAAGGCCGTCCCGGACCTTCCCTCCGGCCTGCTCGACGGCGCGGCGGACGGCGTCGCGGTCATCGACACCGGCAACTACTACCCGCGGCAGCGCGACGGCAGGATCGCGGAGATCGAGGACGACGGCCTCACCGAGAGCCGCTGGACGGAACGCCGGATCGGCCACCCGGTCGTCAAGGCCTTCAACGGCACCTACGCCCAGGACATCCTGGACCGCCCGCTCCCCGCCGGCGACCCCGGCCGCATGGCCCTCCCGGTGGCCGGCGACGACGAGACGGCCAAGCGCACGGTACGGGACCTGATCGACGCCCTCGGCTTCGACACCGTCGACGCGGGCGGCATCGACGACTCCTGGCGCCAGCAGCCCGGCACCCCGGTCTACGGCCTGCGCGGCGGCGCCGAGGCGGTCACGAAGGCCCTGGCGGAGGCGACCCCGGAGCGCACGCCGGAGTTCAGCGGTTAGATCAGGCGTCCTCCGCCCACTTCCGCAGCGCCGCCTTGCTCTCGAAGTCGGCCACGTTCTTGTCGAGCGGGTCGTCGGTGTACTGGTGGAAGCGCCACTTGGCCTTGATGCGGGGCTTGCCCGCGCTCACGTAGTCGGCGATCCACAGGGCGTCTCCCGCATAGGAGGTGGTGTCGACGTTGAGCCAGAAGTGGCGGTTGCAGTAGAGCACCACCTGATGGTTCGGCCGAAGGTCCTTCAGCTTCCTGATGAACAGGTCCTTCTCGGCGTTGCTCGCGTGCGTCCCGTTGCTGGTGTTCTCCCAGTCGACGGCGAGGATGTCGCCCGCCCGCTCGGGGGCCTTGCTCACGAAGTACTCGGCCTGGGCGGTCAGGTTGCCGGGCCACAGGAAGTGGTAGAAGCCGACGACCAGCCCGGCGTCACGGGCTCGTCTGGTCTGGGCGGCGAGTTTCGGATTGACGTAGGAACGGCCCTCCGTCGCCTTGACGAAGACGAAGGAGAGGCCGTCGGTGCCGTAGGAGGAGGACTGGTAGGCGCTCACGTCGATGCCGCGCAGCATGGGGGCTCCCTCTGGTGCGGGTGGGGCTGAAGTTCCCTTGGGTCAGGGGTTGTTGTTATGCCCCGCGAGGGCGGCCGTACGCCGGGCGCGAGGAGGCTCGCGGCCCGGCGGTGGTGAGCGCCGGTCGGTTTGACGGTCGGTTTCAGGGGGCGGGGGAGCCGGCCGGGGCGCGGGCCGGGTCGTCGGCGACGGCGTCCCGGTCGTCCAGGGAGACGTCCTTGGTCTCCTTGCCGAGCAGGAGCGCGATCAGCGTCAGCACCGCCATCGCCGAGAGGTAGACACCGACCAGCCACGGTGAGCCGTCCCCGGTCTCCCACAGCGCCACCGCGATGAACGGGGCGACCGCCGCCCCGAGGATCGAGCTGACGTTGTACGCGATGCCGGAGCCGGTGTAGCGCACGCTCGTCGGAAAGAGCTCCGGCAGCAGCGCGCCCATGGGGCCGAAGGTCATGCCCATCAGGGTGAAGCCGAGCACCAGCCACAGCACCACGCCCAGGGTGCCCAGCTCGATCAGCGGCACCCAGACCAGCCCGAAGACCACGATCGCGGCGGTGATCCAGATCAGGGTGGCGCGCCGCCCGTACCGGTCCGCGAGCGGACCGGAGACCAGGGTGAACGCGGCGAAGAACAGCACGCCGAAGATCATCATGAGCACGAACGTCGTGTAGCCGTACCCCAGTCCGGGGACGGCGGCGTCCTTCGCGGTCCGTCCGTAGCTGAGCGAGAACGTGGTCATCAGGTAGAAGAGCACGTAGGTCGCCAGCATGATGAAGGTGCCCAGGACCAACTGCTTCCCGTGGCTGCGCACCACCGTGGCGAGCGGCAGCCGCCGCACCCCGCCGGACTCGCGGGTCCTGGCGAAGACCGCCGACTCGACGAGCCGGGAGCGCACCCACAGGCCGATCGCGACCATCACGGCGGAGAACAGGAACGGGACACGCCAGCCCCAGCTGACGAAGGCCTCCGAGGGCTGCGAGGGGTCGGCACCGGCCGCGGACGGCAGGAGCGCGCCCATACCCAGGAACAGGCCGTTGCCGATGATGAAGCCGAGCGGGGCGCCCAGCTGCGGGAAGGTGCCGTACAGGGCGCGCTTGCCGCTGGGGGCGTTCTCCGTCGCGACCAGGGCGGCACCGCTCCACTCGCCGCCGAGCGCGAAGCCCTGCGCGAGCCGCATCAGCACGAGCAGCGCGGTGGCCAGCCAGCCGGCTTGCGCGTAAGTGGGCAGGACGCCGATGAGGAACGTGGCGATGCCCATGGTCAGCAGCGAGACGACGAGCGTCTTCTTGCGGCCGAGCCGGTCACCGAGGTGCCCGAAGACGACGGCGCCGATCGGACGGGCGACCATCGCGGCGCCGAAGACCGCGAAGGACGACAGCAGCGCGGTGGTCGGGTCGCTGCTCGGGAAGAACAGCTGGGGGAAGACGAGCACCGCGGCGGTCGCGTAGATGTAGAAGTCGTAGAACTCGATCGTCGTGCCGATGAGGCTGGCGACGAGGACGCGCGACCTCGGGTTGACGGGCGTGGGGGCTGAACCGGTGGCTGGTGCGGGCATCGTTCGGTCTTTCATGTGTGAAACATGGGTACTGCAACGATGTCAGCCGTCTTGATTTCCGGTATGGACGTCTCGCATGGCGAGACACACCCTGTCCCGGGCTCAGCACTCGATGATGTTCACCGCCAGCCCGCCCCGGGCCGTCTCCTTGTACTTCACCGACATGTCCGCGCCGGTGTCCTTCATCGTCTTGATGACCTTGTCCAGGGACACCTTGTGCGAGCCGTCGCCGCGCATCGCCATGCGGGCGGCCGTGACGGCCTTGACCGCGGCCATGCCGTTGCGTTCGATGCAGGGGATCTGGACCAGGCCGCCCACAGGATCGCAGGTGAGGCCGAGGTTGTGCTCCATGCCGATCTCGGCGGCGTTCTCGACCTGCTCGGGCGAGCCGCCGAGGACCTCGGCCAGGGCGCCGGCGGCCATGGAGCAGGCGGAACCGACCTCGCCCTGGCAGCCGACCTCGGCGCCGGAGATGGAGGCGTTCTCCTTGAAGAGCATGCCGATCGCGCCCGCGGCGAGCAGGAAGCGGACCACACCCTCCTCGTCGGCGCCCGGCACGAAGTTGACGTAGTAGTGCAGGACCGCCGGGATGATGCCGGCGGCGCCGTTGGTGGGGGCGGTGACGACCCGTCCGCCCGCGGCGTTCTCCTCGTTGACCGCCATGGCGTAGAGGGTGATCCACTCCATGGCGAGGGCCAGCGGGTCGCCCTCGGTGCGGAGCTTGCGCGCGGTGTTCGCGGCCCGGCGGCGCACCTTGAGGCCGCCCGGCAGGATGCCCTCCTGGGACAGTCCGCGCGCCACGCAGTCCCGCATCACCTGCCAGATCTCCAGCAGGCCCTCGCGGATCTCCTCCTCGGTGCGCCAGGCCCGCTCGTTCTCCAGCATCAGCGCGGAGATGGACAGACCCGTCTCCTCGGTCAGGCGCAGCAGCTCGTCACCCGTGCGGAAGGGGTACTTCAGCACGGTGTCGTCGAGCTTGATGCGGTCCGCCCCGACCGCGTCCTCGTCGACGACGAAGCCGCCGCCGACCGAGTAGTACGTCTTCGTCAGCAGTTCGGCGCCCGAGGCGTCGTACGCCCACAGGGTCATGCCGTTGGCGTGATACGGCAGCGTTTTGCGGCGGTGCAGGACCATGTCGTCGTCGTAGGAGAACGCGATGTCGTGCTCGCCGAGCAGGTTCAGCCGCCCGTCGGTCCTGATCGCCTCCACCCGCTCGTCCGCGCTCGACACGTCGACCGTGCGCGGCGAGTCGCCCTCCAGGCCGAGCAGCACCGCCTTGGGCGTGCCGTGGCCGTGGCCGGTCGCGCCCAGCGAGCCGTACAGCTCCGCGCGGACCTGTGCGGTCGGGGCCAGCAGCTCCTCGTTGCGCAGCCGCCGGGCGAACATCCGGGCCGCCCGCATCGGGCCGACGGTGTGGGAACTGGACGGGCCGATGCCGATCGAGAACAGGTCGAAGACCGAGATGGCCACGGGGGAACTCCTGACTACATGGGTGGTGCAGAGGGGGTGGGCGCCGCGTCCGCTGGTGGCGGGCGCGGCGCCCGAAAGGTTTCTTCGTTACGCGTTCAGAGCCGGGTACAGCGGGTGCTTGTCGGCCAGGGCCTTCACCCGGGCCTTGAGGGCCTCCGCGTCGTAGGACGGCTTCAGCGCCTCGGCGATGACGTCCGCGACCTCCGCGAAGTCCTCGGCTGCGAAGCCCCGGGTCGCCAGCGCCGGCGTGCCGATCCGCAGACCGGACGTCACCATCGGCGGACGCGGGTCGTTCGGGATCGCGTTCCGGTTGACCGTGATGCCCACCTCGTGGAGGCGGTCCTCGGCCTGCTGGCCGTCCAGCTCCGAGTGGCGCAGGTCGACCAGGACCAGGTGCACGTCCGTGCCGCCGGACAGGACGTCCACACCCACGGCCCGGACGTCGTCCTTCACCAGACGCTCGGCCAGGATGCGGGCACCCTCCAGCGTACGGCGCTGGCGCTCCTTGAAGTCCTCCGAGGCGGCGACCTTGAAGGAGACCGCCTTGGCCGCGATCACGTGCTCCAGCGGACCGCCCTGCTGACCGGGGAAGACGGCGGAGTTGATCTTCTTGGCCAGTTCGGCCGTGGAGAGGATCACACCGCCGCGCGGGCCGCCGAGGGTCTTGTGGGTCGTGGTGGTGACCACGTGCGCGTGCGGCACCGGGTTCGGGTGCAGCCCGGCCGCGACCAGCCCGGCGAAGTGGGCCATGTCGACCATCAGGTACGCGCCGACCTCGTCCGCGATCCGGCGGAACGCGGCGAAGTCCATCTGCCGCGGGTAGGCCGACCAGCCGGCGACGATCAGCTTCGGCTTGGACTCCTTGGCCAGCCGCTCGACCTCGGCCATGTCCACCCGGCCGTCCTCGCCCACGTGGTAGGCGACGACGTCGTAGAGCTTGCCGGAGAAGTTGATCTTCATGCCGTGGGTCAGGTGCCCGCCGTGCGCGAGGTTCAGACCCATGATGGTGTCGCCCGGCTTGAGCAGCGCGAACATCGCGGCGGCGTTGGCCTGGGCGCCCGAGTGCGGCTGGACGTTGGCGTGCTCGGCGCCGAACAGTTCCTTGACGCGGTCGATCGCGATCTGCTCGACCACGTCGACGTGCTCGCAGCCGCCGTAGTAGCGGCGGCCGGGGTAGCCCTCGGCGTACTTGTTGGTGAGGACCGAGCCTTGCGCCTCCATGACCGCGACCGGAGCGAAGTTCTCCGAGGCGATCATCTCCAGCGTGGACTGCTGGCGGTGCAGCTCGGCGTCGACCGCGGCGGCGACCGCCGGGTCGAGCTCGTGCAGGGGTGTGTTCAGGACGGACATACGACTCCTCAGCCCGCGGAGAACGCGGTGTACTCGTCGGCGGAGAGCAGGTCGCCCGGCTCGTCCGTGACCCGCACCTTGAACAGCCAGCCGCCCTCGAAGGGGGCCGAGTTCACCAGCGCCGGGTCGTTCACGACGTCCTCGTTGACCTCGGTGATCTCACCGGAGACGGGGGAGTACAGGTCGGACACCGACTTGGTCGACTCCAGCTCGCCGCAGGTCTCGCCGGCGGACACGGAGTCACCCACCTCGGGAAGCTGGACGAACACGACATCGCCGAGCGCGTTGGCCGCGTGCTCCGTGATGCCGACCGTCGAGACGCCGTCCTCGGCGGCCGACAGCCACTCGTGCTCCTTGCTGTAGCGCAGCTCTTTGGGGTTGCTCATGGCCTGGATTCTCCTGTACGCGCGGGAGTGCTGTGAAAGGGGGGACTGCTGGTGAGCTGGGACGACGGGCACGGGGTCGCTGCCGCGGCCCTTCGGCCAGTGTCTACTTCTGGCGCTTGTAGAACGGCAGCGCCACGACCTCGTACGGCTCGTGACTGCCCCGGATGTCCACACCCACGCCGCTCGTGCCGGGCGCGGCGTGCGCGGGGTCGACGTACGCGATCGCGATCGGCTTGCCGAGGGTGGGGGAGGGGGCGCCGGAGGTGACCTCGCCGATCACCTCGCCGCCGGCGACGACGGCGTACCCGGCGCGCGGGACCCGGCGGCCCTCGGCGATCAGGCCGACCAGGACCCGCGGCGGATTCTGCTCGGCGCGGGCGGCGGCCTCGCGCAGGGCCTCGCGGCCCACGAAGTCGCCCTCCTTCTCGAACTTCACCACCCGGCCGAGCCCGGCGTCGAAGGGCGTGAGGGAGGTCGTCAGCTCGTGCCCGTACAGCGGCATGCCCGCCTCCAGGCGCAGCGTGTCGCGGCAGGACAGCCCGCACGGGACGAGGCCGGCGCCCTCGCCGGCCTTGGTCAGGGCCTGCCACAGCTCGACGGCGTGCTCGGGCTTCACGAAGAGCTCGAAGCCGTCCTCGCCGGTGTAGCCGGTCCGGGCGATCAGGGCCGGGACGCCCGCGACCGTGCCGGGCAGCCCGGCGTAGTACTTCAGGCCGTCGAGGTCGGCGTCCGTGAGGGACTTGAGGATGCCGGGGGACTCCGGGCCCTGCACGGCGATCAGCGCGTAGGCGTCCCGGTCGTCGCGCACCTCGGCGTCGAAGCCGGCGGCGCGCTCGGTCAGCGCGTCCAGCACCACCTGGGCGTTGGAGGCGTTGGCGACGACCATGTACTCGGTCTCGCCCAGCCGGTAGACGATCAGGTCGTCCAGGATGCCGCCGTCGGCCCGGCAGATCATGGTGTAGCGGGCCCGGCCCGGCTTCACGCCGCCGATGTTGCCCACCAGGGCGAAGTCCAGCAGCGCGGCGGCCTGCGGCCCGGTGACGGTGATCTCGCCCATGTGGGAGAGGTCGAAGAGGCCGGCCTTCGTGCGCACGGCGAGGTGCTCGTCGCGCTCGGAGCCGTAGCGCAGGGGCATGTCCCAGCCGGCGAAGTCGGTCATCGTCGCGCCGAGCGAACGATGCAGGGCATCGAGCGCGGTGTGACGGAGTTCTCCTGTACTGCTCACGGTCGGTCGTCTCCCAAGGCAAATGGGGGTCCCTCCCGCGCGGGCGAAGCCGAGCGTGGGGGAGGGCGAGGTCGTTCCTCCCCATCTGTCATCGGAACCTGAGAGGTTCGCCATGACCGCACGGGTCCATGGCTTGCACCTTGGGTGGAGCCGCGTCCCGTCGAGGACAGGAGGCGGCCCGCTTTTCAGATGTGCCTCGCCCGCGCGGTAACGGGGCCTGAGAGATTCAAGGGAGGGACTTGCTCCTTCGGCGCCCCAGCTCTTGCGGTGCTGGGAACTCTCCCGCGCGGATTCAAACGGCCGGTATGCAGTTGGCGCGCACATCATTGCACGCATCCTTCCGGCGCGGCAGGGGGACCTTTCACAGGGAGTGCACGAGTCCCGCGCGCCGGGCACAGCGACCTGTAGCAGCCCTGTTGCAGGACGAGAACGTAAATGAGAGGCCTGCCGCATTACCTTCTCTTTACACTCGGCGGGGATGGGACTCCGTACCTGGCCCCAGGGGAGGACGATCACGGTGAACAGGACCACCGCGTACGCGACGACGGGCATCGCGCTGCCCGAGCAGCCGGCCGCCGCTCCGGTCCGGGCGGTCCGCGCCCCGGCGCCGGCGCCGGTCGTCCGCGACCTGCGCGACCGTCCCGGGGGCGGCCCGCACGCGCTGCTGTTCGGCCCCCGCGACCTCGTCGTGGTCACGGGCCTGCCCGGCAGCGGCAAGTCCACGCTGATGCGGCGCACCGTCCCGGGCCGGCGCATCGACTCCCAGGACACCCGCGACCGCTGGGAGCGCCGCATGCCGCGCGCCCTGCCGTACGCGCTCTACCGCCCGCTCGTCCGCCTCGCCCACTACGCCGGGCTGCGCCGCGCCCTGCGCACCGGGGAGGCCGTCGTCGTGCACGACTGCGGCGCCCAGGCCTGGGTCCGCCGCTGGCTCGCCCGCGAGGCCCGCCGCCGGGGCGGCACGCTCCACCTGCTCCTCCTCGACGTCACGCCCGAGCAGGCCCTGGCCGGTCAGCGCGACCGCGGCCGCGGCGTCTCGCGCTACGCGTTCCTGCGCCACCGCGTGGCCGGCAACCGTCTCCTGCGCGCGGTGGAGCGCGGCGACCTCCCCGCCGGCTGCGGCTCGGCCGTCCTCGCCGACCGGGACACGGCGAACACCCTGCACAGAATCGGCTTCACGGGCTGAGCCCGCGCCGTCGTACACCGGTCCTGTTCCCGATGCCCCCGGCGTCCCGTCAGCCGTTAGCCTTTTGAGCCACAGCAGTGGTTCCAGGCAGGCGGTAGGCAGATGGACATCCCGGCGGACTTCTCCGCGGACTTTCCGGCGCAGACGCAGACCCACCCGCACGGCGGTTGGCCCGGCAACGAGTTGGAGGAGGTGCTCTCGGCCTCCCTCGGCGCCGGACCGGCGGCCGGCGGGCGGATCGTCGAAGTGCTCGGCCGGAGCTTCGTGTGGATCCCGCTGCCCAGCGGCGGCGGCCCGCACAGCGGCCCCCTCGACCTGCCCGGCATCGAGATCGACGGCCAGGCGTTCGTGCCGGTGTTCAGCTCCGAGGAGCAGTTCCGCCAGGTCGTCGGCTCCCACATGTCGTACACCATCGCGCCCGCCGTGGAGTTCGCCCGCGGCCTGCCCCCGCACGCCGGCATAGCCGTCAACCCGGGCGGTGTGGTGGGCATCCCGCTCCCGCCGCCCGCCGTGGCCGAGCTGTGCCGGGCCGGCCGGACGCCGCTGGACGGTCCCGCGAGCGGCGGCCGGGTCCGCCTCTTCGAGCCCGACTGGCAGGACGACCCGGTGGACTTCCTCGCCGCCGCCTCCGCCGAGTTCGAGGCGACCGGCGTCGTCGTCACGGCCCGCCGCTGCCTCGCCGCGATCGAGACCGCCGACCCGGTGATGTTCGTAGGCGTCGAACTCTCCCAGTGGGAAGGCGACCTGCGCGCCCTCCCCCTGGACGCCCTCACCCGGGCCGTCACCGCGGTCCCGGCCCCCTGGCCGGTCAACCTCGTCCTGCTGGACGTGACGGAGGACCCGGTGGGAGCGTGGATGCGGGACCGGGTCCGGCCCTTTTTCCAGCGGTAGGCCAGTACCCCAGGGGCGCGGGGAACCGCGCGAGAACCACCCACGACCCGCGGCCGCGATACGACCCCAGGCTCCGACCTCTCGCGCGGGCTTAAGCTAGGGCACCGTCGAGGCGTTGTACGAAGGGGCGGTAAAGGTGAGCGCGAGCGGCACGGCCGCGGCCGGACAGGTCGAGCACATGCTGCGCCAGGTCACGCCCGGGCGTTACGACGCCTACGAGGCACTCCTGCGCGCGCTCGCGACCCCGCACAGCGGCCAGATCTGGATGCTCCTGTGGCACGGGCAAGCCGGCTCTCCCGACGCCCAGTACGGAAAGATGGACGTCGACGGCTGCGGCTACGCCCCCTGCGTGACCTCCGCCCAGGAACTCTCCGCCAGCGGCTGGAACCGTTCCTACGAGGTGGTCGACGGTGTCGACGTCGCCCGCGCCCTCTACCCCGACCACTACGGCCTCTGGCTCAACCCGCACGCCCCCGGCGGCGGCGTCGGCATCCCCTGGCTCGACCTGCGCAGAATCGCCACGGGCCTGGACCGCCAGCCCGCCGGCCCCCTGCGGCTGTCCGAACCCGCCATCGAGGTCCCGCAGTTCTACGCCCTGCTCGCGCAGAACGCCCACCGCACCCCCGCCGTCCGCTCGCTGCGCCGGGCCTGGGTGCAGCCCGCGCTCGGGGCGCCGTACCTCGCCATCGGACTGGATGTGTACGACACCTCGCCGCCGGCCGTGGACTCCGTACGCGCGATGATGCAGCAGTCCCTCGGCGCCGTGCCGGACGGGCTTCCCGTGTCGACCGTCGCCATGTCCGACGAGCACGACCCGGTGGCCATGTGGCTGCGTGCGAAGGCCCGCCCGTTCTACGACCGCGAGGCCCACGCCACCGCCCCCGTCCAGGCCCCGGTCTCCGGCTACGGATACCCTCCCGCGCAGGGCCGGTACTGACCGGCTCGAAGTCGCCCCCGGAGCCCCTCGCGCATCACCCTTCGAACGCGACAACCGCTCAGCTCTCCGCGCGTAGATAGGGGCGAAAAGAGCCTGGGTGTCCTAAAATGCCCCTATCTTGGCGCGTCCGACCCCCGCTACCCGTTGTCCGGATAACGGAACCCCGCAGACAGCATCACGTTTACGCATCCTTTCACCGCCAAGTCTGGCAACAGATCGCCAAAGCGTTGAAGACTCCCCGCAAGACACGGGCCGGGTCGGTCTTGTGTACGAGACAAACAAAACCGCTACAGCGGCAGCCAGGGGCTCGGCGATCGCCGGCCCGAGAGGGGTCAATCGCACCGTGACCGCACCGATCGAGACCACCGGGGCGGAAGCCGGAGCACAGCCCGAGGCCGTGCTCTCCGGGGTCAAGAAGAGCCAGATCGAAGGGCGCTCGCTCACCCAGATCGCCTGGATGCGCTTCAAGCGGGACAAGGTGGCGATGGCGGGAGGCGTCGTCGTCATCCTGCTCGTGCTGATGGCGGTGTTCTCCAAGCCGATCCAGTGGATCTTCAACCTCGATCCCAACAAGTTCAACCAGGACCTCATCGACCCCGCGCTGCTCGCCCCCAAGGGCGGCTGGGGAGGAATGAGTTGGGACCACCCGCTCGGCGTGGACCCCCAGTACGGCCGGGACATGCTCGCCCGCATCATCGACGGCTCCTGGGTCTCCCTCCTGGTCGCGGGCGGCGCCACGCTGCTGTCCGTGTGCATCGGCACCGTGCTCGGTGTCGTCGCCGGGTACTACGGCGGCTGGATCGACAGCGTGATCAGCAGGCTCATGGACACGTTCCTGGCCTTCCCCCTGCTGCTGTTCGCCATCTCGATCTCCGCCTCCGTGCAGGACGGGTTCTTCGGCCTCGAAGGACTGTCCCTGCGCATCAGCGTGCTGATCTTCGTGATCGGCTTCTTCAGCTGGCCGTACATCGGCCGCATCGTGCGCGCCCAGACGATGACCCTGCGCAAGCGGGAGTTCATCGAGGCCGCCACGAGCCTCGGGGCACGCGGCCCGTACGTCCTGTTCCGGGAACTGCTCCCGAACCTCGTCGCACCGATCCTCGTCTACTCGACGCTGATCATCCCGACGAACATCCTGTTCGAGGCCGCGCTGAGCTTCCTCGGCGTCGGTATCGCTCCGCCGCAGGCTTCCTGGGGCGGCATGCTCAGCAACGCTGTGGATCTCTACACAGCTGATCCGCAGTACATGTTCGTGCCCGGACTGGCGATCTTCATCACCGTCCTGGCCTTCAACCTGCTGGGTGACGGGCTGCGTGACGCCCTCGACCCTCGCAGCAAGTGATCCATCGAATGAGGGGGCTTCCTCAGGTGAAGACGAGAAGGGTGACCGCCGGCGTTGCGTCGGTCCTGGCACTGTCGCTGGGTGCTGCCGCGTGCGGCGGCGGCGGTGACGACAACGACGGGGGAGGCAGCGGCAAGAAGGACGCCGCGCTGAACTCGATCGTCAACGCGTCGGACAAGAAGGGAGGGACGGCCACGTACGAGCACTCGGACGTGCCGGACTCCCTCGACCCGGGCAACACGTACTACGGCTGGGTCCAGAACTTCTCCCGCCTCTACGGCAGGACGCTCACCACGTTCAAGCCGGCGGCGGGCAAGGCGGGCCTGGAGGTCGTGCCGGACCTCGCCGAAGGACTCGGCAAGTCCAGCCCGGACGCCAAGACCTGGACGTACAAGCTGCGTGCGGGTGTGAAGTTCCAGGACGGCACCCCGGTGACGTCCAAGGACGTCAAGTACGCCATCGAGCGCTCCAACTTCGCGCCCGAGGCACTGTCCAACGGCCCGACGTACTTCAAGGCGTACCTTGAGGGCGGCGACAAGTACAAGGGCCCGTACAAGGACAAGTCCGCCGAGGGCCTGAAGTCCATCGAGACGCCGGACGACCGGACGATCGTCTTCAAGCTGAAGCAGCCGTTCGCCGACTTCGACTACCTGGCGACGTTCTCGCAGACGGCCCCCGTGCCGCAGGCGAAGGACACCGGTGCGAAGTACGTGCAGGCCATCCAGTCCTCCGGCCCGTACCAGTTCCAGTCCTACGAGGAGGGCCGCGGCGCCACCCTCGTGCGCAACAAGCAGTGGGACGCCAAGACGGACCCGGTCCGCAAGGCCCTGCCGGACAAGATCACGATCAAGTTCAAGGTCAACCCGGTCACGGTCGACAACAACCTGCTCTCCGACAAGATCACGGCTGACGCGGCCGGCACGGGTGTGCAGCCGCAGACCCAGCCGAAGGTGCTGCGCGGCAAGTACGCCAACCAGACGGACAGCTCCTACGCGGGCGCCACGCAGTACATCGCGCTCAACGTGAACGTGAAGCCGTTCGACAACGCCGACTGCCGCAAGGCCGTTCAGTGGGGCCTCGACAAGCAGTCGGTGCTCGACGCCATGGGCGGTACACCGAAGGGCGACGTGGCGACCACGCTGCTGCCGCCGTCGGTGAACGGCTACACCAAGTTCGACACTTACGCGACCGACGGTCACAAGGGTGACGTGGCCAAGGCCAAGGCGGCCCTGAAGGCGTGCGGCAAGCCCAACGGCTTCAACACGATCCTGACGGCCCGCTCCGACCGCCCCGCCGAGATCGCCGCGGCGACCGCCATCCAGGCGTCGCTGAAGAAGATCGGCATCAACATCGAGATCAAGCAGTTCCCCTCCGGCAAGTACTTCTCGAACTTCGCCGGTGTCCCGAGCTACGTCCACGACAACAAGCTCGGCATGCTCTCGATGGCGTGGGGTGCCGACTGGCCGACCGGCTACGGCTTCCTCGACCAGATCGTCAACGGCTCGGCCATCAAGCCCTCGGGCGGCAACAACCTGATGGAGCTGGACGACCCGAAGATCAACAAGGCCCTGACGGACGCGATCGCCAACACCGACGACGCGGCCCGCACCAAGGCCTGGGGTGACATCGACAAGATGGTCCTCGACAACGCCTCGGTCGTCCCGCTGGTCTACCGCAAGAACCTGCTGCTCCGGCCGACGTCCGCGACGAACGTCACGGTCACGCAGGCCTACCTCGGCATGTACGACTACCTGCTGATGAGCTCCTCGAAGTAATTCAGCAGGCCGGATCCTTTCGAAAGGCAGGTGAAGGCACCGGGTGGCCGCGGCGGACGACCCCGCCGCGGCCACCCGGGGCCGTACAGCTGTGGCTGCGTACATCCTCCGACGCGTCATGGGCGCAGTGCTGTTGCTGCTGGTGGTCAGCGCAGTCACCTTCGCCATCTTCTTCCTGGTCCCCCGCATCGGGGGACAGACGGCCGACCAGTTGGCCACCCAGTACGTCGGCAAGGACGCGAACCCCGCCTCCGTCGCCGCGATCAAGGAAAACCTGGGGCTCGACCAGCCGGTCTACGTCCAGTACTGGGAGTTCATCAAGGGCCTCGTGGTGGGTGCCGACTACAAGTTCGGTCCCGACGCGACGCACTGCGGCGCACCCTGCTTCGGGTACTCCTTCAAGAGCCACATCGAGGTGTGGCCGCAGTTGGAGCAGCGGATCCCGGTCTCCTTCTCGCTGGCCATCGGTGCCGCGGTGATCTGGCTGGTCTCCGGTGTGACGACCGGTGTCATCTCGGCACTGCGCAAGGGCAAGCCGATCGACCGCGCCGCCATGTTCATCGCGCTCGCCGGCGTCTCGCTCCCGATCTTCTTCACCGGCCAGATCCTGCTCGCGCTCTTCGTCTACGAGATCCCGGTCTGGGAGAGCATCGACTACGTCCCGTTCACGGAGAACCCCGCCGAATGGGCCTGGCACCTGATGCTGCCCTGGATCAGCCTCGCGTTCCTCTTCTCCGCGCTCTACGCCCGGCTCACCCGGGCGGGCATGCTGGAGACGATGAGCGAGGACTACATCAGAACGGCCAGGGCCAAGGGTCTCAAGGAGACCACGGTCGTGGCCAAGCACGGCCTGCGCTCCGCGCTCACCCCGATCGTCACCATCTTCGGCATGGACTTCGGCACCCTGGTCGGCACCGCGGTGCTCACCGAGACCGTGTTCTCCCTCCAGGGCATCGGCGCCTACTCCGTCCAGGCCATCAAGGACAACGACCTGCCCATCGTGATGGGCGTGACCCTGGTCGCTGCGTTCTTCATCGTCTTCTGCAATCTGATCGTCGACCTGGTGTACGCCGCCATCGACCCCCGGGTGAGGTACTCGTGAGCAAGCTCGACAAAGCCGCGCTCGGCGAACCGGACACCACCGCAGCGTCCGTCCCGGACGACGTGTTCCTGTCCGTCCGTGATCTGCGCATCCACTTCGACACCGACGACGGCCTGGTCAAGTCCGTCGACGGCGTCAGCTTCGACGTGCGCAAGGGCAAGACCCTGGGCATCGTGGGCGAGTCCGGCTCGGGCAAGTCGGTCACCTCGCTCGGCGTGATGGGCCTGCACCGCTCGGCCCGCGCCAAGGTCTCCGGCGAGGTCTGGCTCGACGGCCAGGAGCTGATCGGGGCCGATCCCGACGAGGTACGGCGGCTGCGGGGCCGGAAGATGGCCATGATCTTCCAGGACCCGCTGTCGGCGATGCACCCCTACTACACGGTGGGGCAGCAGATCGTCGAGGCGTACCGCGTCCACAACGACGTCAGCAAGAAGGTCGCCAGGCAGCGGGCGATCGAGATGCTCGACCGGGTCGGCATCCCCGAGCCCGCCAAGCGCATCGACGGCTACCCGCACGAGTTCTCCGGCGGTATGCGCCAGCGCGCCATGATCGCCATGGCGCTGGTGAACAACCCCGAGCTGCTCATCGCCGACGAGCCGACCACCGCCCTGGACGTCACCGTGCAGGCGCAGATCCTGGACCTGATCCACGATCTGCAGAAGGAGTTCGGCTCCGCGGTCATCATGATCACCCACGACCTGGGCGTGGTCGCCGAGATGGCCGACGACCTGCTGGTCATGTACGGCGGCCGGTGCGTGGAGCGCGGTCCCGCCGAGGACGTGTTCTCCCAGCCCCGCCACCCCTACACCTGGGGCCTGCTCGGCTCGATGCCGCGCATGGACCGCGAGGAGACGGACCGGCTCATCCCGATCAAGGGTGCGCCGCCCTCCCTCATCAACCTCCCGTCCGGCTGCGCCTTCAACCCGCGCTGCCCGTACGCGGACGTCCCGAAGGACAACGTCACCCGCACGGTCCGCCCCGAGCTGACCGAGGTCGGCGGCTCGCACTGGGCCGCCTGCCACATGACGCAGGAGCAGCGGGAGCGTATCTGGACCGAAGAGATTGCGCCGAAGCTGTGAGCGACGACAAAACGGTGAGCACACCGGACACCAGCGGGAGCACCCTCACCAAGGGCACCACCGCCGACGGCGAGGTCCTGCTGAAGGTGACCGGCCTTCAGAAGCACTTCCCGATCCGCAAGGGCCTGCTCCAGCGGCAGACCGGCGCGGTGCGTGCCGTCGACGGTATCGACTTCGAGGTGCGCAGGGGCGAGACGCTCGGCGTCGTCGGCGAGTCGGGCTGCGGCAAGTCCACCATGGGCCGGCTGATCACCCGGCTGCTGGAACCGACCGGCGGCTCGGTCGAGTTCGAGGGCCAGGACATCACGCACCTGAAGACCGGCGAGCTGCGCCCCATGCGCCGCGACGTGCAGATGATCTTCCAGGACCCGTACTCCTCGCTGAACCCCCGCCACACGATCGGCACGATCGTCGGCGCCCCCTTCCGGCTCCAGGGCGTCGAGCCCGAGGGCGGTGTGAAGAAGGAGGTCCAGCGGCTGCTGTCGGTGGTCGGCCTCAACCCCGAGCACTACAACCGCTACCCGCACGAGTTCTCCGGCGGCCAGCGCCAGCGCATCGGCATCGCCCGCGCGCTCGCCCTCAACCCCAAGCTGGTCGTGGCGGACGAGCCGGTCTCCGCGCTGGACGTGTCGATCCAGGCGCAGGTGGTGAACCTGCTCGACGACCTCCAGGACGAGCTGGGCCTGACGTACGTGATCATCGCGCACGACCTGTCGGTCGTCCGGCACGTCTCGGACCGGATCGCGGTGATGTACCTCGGCAAGATCGTCGAGCTGGCCGAACGCGACCAGCTGTACAAGTCTCCGATGCACCCGTACTCCAAGGCCCTGCTGTCGGCCGTGCCGGTTCCGGACCCGAAGCGCCGGGGCGCCAAGAGCGAGCGCATCCTGCTCAAGGGCGACGTGCCCTCGCCGATCGCCCCGCCGAGCGGCTGCCGCTTCCACACCCGGTGCTGGAAGGCGACGGAGATCTGCAAGACGACCGAGCCGCCGCTCAAGGAGCTGCGGGCCGGACAGCAGGTCGCCTGTCACCACCCGGAGAACTTCGCGGACCAGCAGCCGCAGGACACCAAGCTGCTGTCGTCGGCGCACGAGGCGGCCGCGGAGAACAACGTGGAGAAGACCCCGGGGAGCGACGCCGCGTCTGTGGAGAAGTGAGTCCGCGGGGCCGGAAGTGAATCCGCCCGAGCCCCCGCCCTCGCACATCAGGGCGGGGGCTCACTCGTGGGTGAAAATGACCGGGTGCTCCAGCAACTCTTCAGCCCGTCCGTCCAGCACACGCTCGACCTGATCGGCATCTTCGTCTTCGCGATCTCCGGCGCCCTGCTGGCCGTGCGGAAGAACTTCGACGTGTTCGGCATGGCCGTCCTCGCCGAGGTCACCGCGCTGGGCGGAGGGCTGTTCCGGGACCTGGTCATCGGGGCCGTGCCGCCCGCGGCCTTCACGGACCTGGGGTACTTCCTCACCCCGCTGCTCGCCACCCTCCTGGTCTTCTTCCTGCACCCCCAGGTGGAGCGCATCCAGGGCGCGGTGAACGTCTTCGACGCGGCCGGCCTCGGCCTGTTCTGCGTCGCCGGCACGATCAAGGCGTACGAGTACGGGCTGGGCCTGACCGCCTCGGCCGGACTCGGGCTGACCACCGCCGTGGGCGGCGGTGTGCTGCGGGACGTCCTCGCCAACGAGGTGCCCTCGCTGCTGCGCTGGGACCGCGACCTGTACGCGGTCCCCGCGATCGTCGGCTCCGCGCTGATCGCCCTGTGCATCCGCTACGACGTCGTCAACCCGCTCACCAGCGGTCTCGCGGTGATCACCGCCTTCGTACTGCGCCTGCTCGCGATGCGGTACCACTGGCGAGCTCCGCGGGCCTGGCACCGCCGGTCGACGGTGAGCGAGGAGGAGCAGCCCGTCCTGCCGTGACGGGGCGGGCGCCCATCTCCTGGGTCAGCCACCGGAACACCGGCACCACCTGCGGCCGCCACAGCGCCATGTTGTGGCCGCCCGCGCTCTTCGGGATGTACACGACGTGCACGGTCGTCGGGGCCTTCGCGGTCTGCTCCAGGGCCACGGCGGCCTCGTAGCCGTCGTGCGGCTGGCCGGAGAGGTACAGCGCGATCCGCGGCGGGGCGGGTGACCGGCGCAGCATCAGGTAGGGGTTGTTCGCGGCGCGCAGGGCGGGGCTCTGCGCGGTGAGGGAGTCGCGTTCGCCGATCGGGTCGTTGTAGCCGGACAGGCTGACGGCGGCCCGGTAGCGGTCGGGGTGGGCGACGGCGAGCCGGGCCGCGCAGTGCGCCCCGGCGGAGTAGCCGGCGACGGCCCAGCCCCGCGGGGCGGACTGGGCGCGGAAGGTGTCCGTGACCATCGTCGGCACGTCGACGCTCAGCCAGGTGTCGGCGTTGACGGTGCCCGGGATGTTGGCGCAGCCGGTGTCCACGCCGGCCAGCAGGTTGGTGCGGGGTGCGACCAGGATGAACGGGGCGACCTGCCCGCTCCGCATCAGCGGCAGCAGTTGCTCGTGCGCGTGCAGCGAGCCGAACCATGCCTTCGCCGAGCCGGGGTAGCCGGGCAGCAGCTCCACCACCGGGAACCTGTGGTGCCGGTAGGCCGGCTCGCCGTACTGCGGCGGCAGCCAGACGTAGACCTCCGCGTTCACCCCCGACACCCGGCCCCTGAGCTGGGTCACCCGCACCCCGCCGGCCGCGCCCATCCCGGGCCCGGTGGCCGGCTCGAAGGCCTGCCGCACCCTGGGCAGCCGCTTGAGCGCGATCCCGCCGGTGCCGTCGGCGCCCAGATCGGCCGCCTGCTCCACGTGGTCGCCGGTGCCGAGCAGGTCGGCCCAGTTGTCGTACAGGTTGTTGGCGTTGTTGACCAGCGTGAAGACCAGGGCCACGGCCGTCCCCTGGGCGAACAGCAGCATCAGCGCCCGGGCCGCGGCACGCAGGACCCGGGGACCGCGGATGCGTGACCAGAGGACCAGCGGCAGGACGAGGGCGGCGACGGACAGTACGACCAGCGTGCAGAGGAACGGTGTCCCGGTGAGGCTCATGCCCCGGTAGAGGACGCATCGAGCCCCGGGGTTTACGGACGAGTCGGACACTTACCGAGAAATTGCCCGTGTCTCACCAAGGCATGACTCTGGCCCGGAACAGAAAAGCTACCGCTTAGTAGTTAGTTCTTGTACTGTTCAGCCATGCCAGAAGCAGCCACCGCCCCGGCCGCCCGGGCCATGATCGGCGACAGCGAGTTCGACCGCGACACCGCGCTCACCCGCCGCGCGCCGGGCGTCTACGACATCGACCTCTCCGCCGGCTGGACGATCATCAGCGCCGTCAACGGCGGCTACCTGCTGGCCGTCCTGGGTCGCGCCCTCGCGGACGCCCTGCCGCACGCCGACCCCTTCACGATCTCGGCGCACTACCTGACCGCGTCCCAGCCCGGCCCCGCGGTCGTCCGCACGGACGTCGTCCGCACCGGCCGCACCCTGTCGACCGGTCAGGCCTCCCTCTTCCAGTACGACGACGAGGGCCGCGAGGTGGAACGCATCCGCGTCCTCGCCTCCTACGGCGACCTGGACACCCTGCCCGACGACGTCCGTACGACCGCCCGGCCGCCCGCGATCCCGCCGCTGGAGCACTGCTTCGGCCCGGAGGACGGACCCGCCCCGGTCGACGGCAGCTCGGCCATCGCCGACCGGCTGATGCTCAAGCTCGACCCGTCGACCCTGGGCTGGGCCCTCGGACAGCCCTCCGGCAAGGGCGAGATGCGCGCCTGGTTCGGCCTCGCGGACGGACGCGACCCCGACCCGCTCTCCCTGCTGCTCGCGGTGGACGCGCTGCCGCCGACCGCCTTCGAGATCGGGCTCAAGGGCTGGGTGCCCACCGTCGAGCTGACCGTGCACGTCCGCTGCCGCCCGGCGCCGGGCCCGCTGCGGGTGTCGATCACCACACGCAACCTCGCCGGCGGCTTCCTGGAGGAGGACGCCGAGGTGTGGGACAGCGCGGACCGGCTGGTCGCGCAGTCCCGGCAGCTGGCGCGGGCCCGGCTGGGCTGAACTTTGCCTCGTTGACAGGCAGGTCATAGGACGGCCCCAAGGGAGGCCTAAGTGGGGTTGGTTGAGTTCACGCCTCAGGACTTCCTCACCCTCCCTGGAGTTGTTTCTCATGAAGCGTGCGCGTCTCCTTCCCGTCGTGGCCCTGCTGGCGCTCTCGCCCCTGGCCCTGGCGGCCTGCGGGTCGGGTGACTCCTCGTCGTCCTCGAACAGCGGCGGCGGGTCCGGGCAGCAGCAGGCCTGCCGGACTCCGTCGGGGGCGGCCTCGGGTGCCCCTTCCGGCGCCCCTTCCGGCGCTCCGTCCGGCGCACCCTCCGGAGCTCCCTCGGGTGCCGCCTCCGCGGGAGCCAAGCCCACGGGCGCACCGTCCGGGGCCCCTTCGGGAATGCCCAGCGGCGCGCCGGGAGGCGGGCAGGGCGGCCAGGGCGGTCCCGGCGGGGGGCAGGGCGGCGGCTGTGGCGGCCCGGGCGGCGGCGGTCAGGCCGCGGGCGGGCAGGGGCAGGGGCAGCAGCCCCAGCAGTCGCAGAAGGAGCAGTAGGCGCAGTGCAGGCCCGGGGGTTCGCCCGGGGTACGGCAGGGGCGGCGCGTCCGGCGAACGGGCGCGCCGCCCCTGCGCGTTCTCACGAGAGTGGATCCGGCGTACGGGGGTGTCGATCCAGCCAGAGTGATGGCGGCCGAGGGTGTCGATCCAGTGATGGCGGCCCAGGGTGTCAATTCAGCCAGTGATGGCGGCCGAGGCCGATCAGCCGCATCTGGCGGGCCGCCAGCTGTGCGACCTGCCGGGTCCGCTCCGGGCGCTCCTCCTCCGGCCCTTCGAGGGCCTCCAGGAACAGTGACGCCGTGCTCAGCATCTGGTCGACGTAGAGATGCGCGAGCATCAGCAGGTCGTCCTCGCTCCAGCCCTCGGACACCGGGTCCTTGGCCAGTTCGTCCTTGACCTCCTGGGCGAACCGGGAGAGTTGCTCCCGTATCGCCTCCCGGACCGGCTGAACTCCGCCATGTCGTTCACGGGCGATGAAGCGGACATGGGCGGGGTACCCGTCGACGTGACGGGCGATCAGGTCGATGGTGCGCGTGACGCGTTCCTCGCGGTCGCCCGTCGTGGACACCGTCGTCCGGATCATCGGGTGCAGGCTGCCCAGCGCCTCCTCGACCAGGGCCACGCCCAGATCCGCCGTGGAGCGGAAGTGGCGGTAGAAGGCGGTCGGGGCGACACCGACGGCGCGGGTGACCTCGCGCAGTCCCAGGCTGCTCAGGCTCTGCTCCTCGAGCAGCACCAGGGCCGCGTCCAGGAGCGCCTGCCGGGTCTTCTGCTTCTGGGCCTGCCGGATGCCGAGGGTGTGACTCATACCATGCAGTTAACAACTGTTCTCTGGAATTGGAAAGTCATGAGAGGCGTTAGACTGGGAAGTCAGTGAACAACTGTAACTACAACCGTTCACCGAAACCTTGGGGGCTGTTACCCGTGCTGTTCATCGTCGCCGCGCTCCTGCTGCTGGGTGTCGTCCTGGGCACCGTCGCGCACGCGCCGCTCACCTTCTCCGTCGCCGTCGGCGCCGTCATCGCCGTCTGGCTCGGCATCTTCGCGCTCCGCGAGCGCGGTCGCCGGCGCCACACCCAGGCCCACTGACACCGACGCCGTCCACCGTCCCTCCGATCCGACTTCGGGAGTCGATCATCATGCAGCTCACCGCTCCGGCCTCGCGCCGCACCGGTATCCGTGACACCGACGGCATGGCCGTCGCGTCCTTCATCCTCGGCCTGCTCGGCCTGCTCGTGCTCAACCTCTTCCTCGGCCCGATCGCCATCGTGCTGGCGAGCGTCGCCCTGTGGCGCGGCACCGAACGCCGCGGACGCGCACTGCTGGGCCTGGGCCTGGGCGTCGCCGACCTGCTGGTCCTCGCGGCCTTCATGGAGTTCGACAGCACCATCTCCTGGAGCTTCTGAGCCGTCGTCGGACAGCCGTCCGCCGGTACGCCGCGGCCGGGCCCGGGGACGACGGGCCGTCGCCGCGCCGCACGGCGGTTCACGTTCGGCCAGCCTTGATCTGAGGCCGGTCGAAGGGGAGCCGTAGAATCGGGCTCACCATGGCTTACCTCGACCACGCCGCGACCACCCCGATGCTCCCGGAGGCGGCAGAGGCACTCACCGCCCAGCTGGGTGCCACCGGCAACGCGTCCTCTCTCCACGCATCCGGCAGGCAGGCCCGCCGCACCGTCGAGGAGGCCCGCGAGACCCTCGCCGAAGCCCTCGGCGCCCGCCCCAGCGAGGTCGTCTTCACCTCGGGCGGCACGGAGGCCGACAACCTGGCCGTCAAGGGCCTTTACTGGTCACGCCGCGACGCCGACCCGGCCCGCACCCGCGTCCTCGCCAGCCCCGTCGAGCACCACGCGGTCCTCGACGCCGTGCACTGGCTCGGCGAACACGAGGGCGCCACCATCGAGTACCTGCCGGTCGACTCCCACGGCCGCGTCCACCCGGACGCCCTGCGCGAGGCGATCGCCCGCAACCCCGACGACGTGGCCCTCGCCACCGTCATGTGGGCGAACAACGAGATCGGGACGATCCTCCCCGTCCGTGAACTCGCCGACGTGGCAGCCGAGTTCGCCGTCCCCCTGCACGCGGACGCCGTCCAGGCCTTCGGCCAAGTCCCCGTGGACTTCGCCGCCTCCGGCCTCGCCGCGATGACCGTGTCCGGCCACAAGATCGGCGGCCCCTACGGCATCGGCGCGCTGATCCTCGGCCGTGAGCACACCCCCGTACCGGTCCTGCACGGCGGCGGCCAGGAGCGCCACGTGCGCTCCGGCACCCTCGACGTGCCCGCCATCGCCTCCTTCGCCGTCGCCGGGCGCCTGGCCGCCGAGCAGCGCGAGTGGTTCGCCCGCGAGATCGGCGCGCTGCGCGACGCCCTCGTCAGCGCGGTCCGTTCGGCCGTCCCGGACGCGATCCTCGGTGGCGACCCGGACCCGGAGGGCCGTCTTCCGGCCAATGCGCACTTCACCTTCCCCGGCTGCGAGGGCGACTCCCTGCTGCTCCTGCTCGACGCCCAGGGCATCGAGTGCTCCACCGGCTCCGCCTGCACCGCCGGCGTCGCCCAGCCCAGCCATGTCCTCCTCGCCACCGGCACGGACCCCGACCTGGCCCGCGGCACCCTGCGCTTCTCCCTGGGCCACACCTCCACCGAGGCCGACATAGAGGCCCTGGCGAAGGCCATCGGCCCTGCGGTGGAGCGGGCGAGGGCGGCGGGACTGACCTGAGCCTGCCGGGGCGGGGGCGGGGGCGGGGCGCGTCGCGAACGGGCCCGTGTCGTCAGGCCGGTGTCGTAGGCACTCGTCGGATCAGGCCGGTGTCGTAGGCGCCCGTCGGATCAGGCCGGTCTCGTACGCGCCCGTCGTACCAGGCGCATGTACTTCTCCCAGTCCCAGTGCCGCCCCGGGTCCGTGTGGTCCGTGCCCGGGACCTCCACGTGACCGATGATGTGCTCGCGGTCGACGGGTATGTCGTAGCGGGCGCAGATCCGGGCCGTCAGACGGGCCGAGGCCTCGTACATCTCGTCCGTGAGGTCCTGCGGGCGTTCCACGAAACCCTCGTGCTCGATGCCGACACTGCGTTCGTTGTAGTCGCGGTTGCCCGCGTGGTAGGCCACGTCCAGCTCGCGGATCATCTGCGTGACACGACCGTCCTGCCGGACGATGTAGTGCGCCGCCGCCTTGTGCCCCGGGTCCTGGAAGGCCTTCACCGCGCTGTCGAAGCTGCCCTGTGTGACATGCACCACGACCATGTCTATGCCGTAGTCGTCGGGGCGGTCCGCGCGCCGCCAGTTCGCGTCCGACGCCGCCACCCAGCGCGCACCCGCGTAGTCGACCTCGCCCTCCTTGCGCGGCTTTTCGACGCCCGGAGTGCGCCACCACAGGCGCGCCAGCTCGTCCCGGGCGAGCACGGCGGAGCCCGCCGCGGCCACCGTCCCGCCGATCAGCAGCGCGCGGCGGCCGACCTTCCGGTCGCCGTCCTTCGAAGCCTTCCGCTCTCCCATGTGATCGTCAACGGATACCCGGCGGCCCTGGTTCCCGCGTCCCCGTACCCTGGAAGGGTTATGACTGACACCCCGCAGCGCCCCCGCCCCCTCCGCGTCCTGGCCGCCATGTCCGGCGGAGTCGACTCCGCCGTCGCCGCCGCCCGCGCGGCCGAAGCGGGCCACGACGTGACCGGCGTCCACCTCGCGCTCTCCGCCAACCCCCAATCCTTCCGGACGGGCGCGCGCGGCTGCTGCACCATCGAGGACTCACGCGACGCCCGCCGGGCCGCGGACGTCATCGGCATCCCGTTCTACGTGTGGGACCTCGCCGACCGCTTCCGCGAGGACGTCGTCGAGGACTTCGTCGCCGAGTACGAGGCCGGCCGCACCCCCAACCCGTGCCTGCGCTGCAACGAGAAGATCAAGTTCGCCGCCCTCCTCGACAAGGCGCTCGCGCTGGGCTTCGACGCCGTCTGCACGGGCCACTACGCCCAGGTGATCGTCCGCGAGGACGGCACCCGCGAACTGCACCGCGCCTCCGACATGGCCAAGGACCAGTCCTACGTCCTCGGCGTGCTGGACGACCGGCAGCTCGCGCACGCGATGTTCCCGCTCGGCGACACCCTCACCACCAAGGACGAGATCCGCGCGGAGGCCGAGCGCAGGGGCCTGGCCGTGGCCAAGAAGCCCGACTCGCACGACATCTGCTTCATCGCCGACGGCGACACCCAGGGCTTCCTCGCGGACCGGCTCGGCCGCTCCGAAGGCGACATCGTCGACGAGTCCGGCGCCAAGCTCGGCACGCACGAGGGCGCGTACGGCTTCACCATCGGCCAGCGCAAGGGCCTGCGCATCGGCACCCCCGCCGCCGACGGCAAGCCGCGCTACGTCCTCGACATCTCGCCGGTGGACAACACGGTGACCGTCGGCCCGGCGTCCGCACTGGACGTCGGCGCCCTGACCGCCGTCAAGCCCCGCTGGTGCGGCGCCGCCCCCACCGGCCCCGGCACCTACACGGCCCAGCTGCGCGCCCACGGCGGCGAGACCGAGGTGACCGCCCACGTCGTCGACGGCACCCTCGAGGTCACCTTCACCGAGCCCGTCCGCGGCGTCGCCCCCGGCCAGGCGATCGTGCTGTACGACGGCACGCGCGTGGTGGGCTCGGCGACCATCGCGTCGACGACCCGGGCGACGGCGGGCGTGGCCTGATCCCGCCGCTGGACCCGGTACCCGATCCCGCCACGAGCACCGGGGCCTGATCCCGCCACGAGCACCGGGACCCGGTCCCGCCACGAGCACCGGGACCTGATCCCGCCGCGGGACCCGGGGGCGGGCTCCACGCGCGCGTGGTCCCGCGCCCCCGGTTCAGTCCCGGCTGAAGAACTCCGTCAGCACCGGCGCCAGCACGTTCGGCTCGACCATGTGCGTCTGCCCCTGGAGCGCGCGGTACGTGCCCTCGGGGACCGAGTCCGCGATGGCCCGGGCCGCCTCGCGCAGCCACGCGGGGCTCTCGTCGCCCGCCGCCGCGAGGACGGGGACGCCGACCGAGCCCAGCCGGGAGCGGGGCACCCGGCCGTCGCGCATCACGGCGTCGTCGTAGGCGAGGCTCGACGCCATCGCCTCCATGCCGGCCCACATGGGGGACTGGCGGGCGCCCTGGATCATCCCCTCGGCTAGGCCCGCCAGCCGCAGGAACAGTTCGACCGCGTCCCCGCGCCGCCCCTCGCCGAGTGCCTCCGTCAGCCGCTCGGTGTACCGCGCCCGCTCCTCGGCGCCCTCCTCGGACATCGCGAACGGCGTCTCGTAGACCGCCACGCGCCGCACCGGCAGCCCGCTCGCCGCCGCCTCCAGGGCCAATGCCCCGCCCGAGGAGATGCCGTACAGGTGCGCTTCGCCGCCCACCGCCTCGATCACCGCGGCCAGGTCCTCGACCTCACGCTCCACGGCGTACGGCGCGGTGTCCGCGCTGTCGCCGCGGCCCCGGCGGTCGTACACCACGGTCTGGAAACGCTCCGAGAGCGACACGGCGAGCGGCGCCAGGGTGCCGCCCGTCGACATCGCGCCGCTCACCAGGACGACCGCGGGACCGCGGCCGGTGCTCTCGTAGGCGATGCGGGTGCCGTCGCGCGAAAGGGTCTTCTTGTCCATGCTCATGCAGACTGCCGCACGCCGCGGTGTTCATCGGTGAAGCGTGCGGCGCGTCAGCCGATCAGAACACTTCCACTTCGTAGAAACACAGGTGGTCCTTGATCTCGGCGACGTCCGGCTTGGGGTCCGGATACGCCCAGACGAGGTCCGCCGCGTCCGGTCGCGACCAGTAGGAGGCGGTGCCCTTGAACGGGCAGTACGTCTGCGTACCGGACGGCGTCAGCAGGTCCAGGCGCACGTCCTCGGGCGGGATGTAGTACCGCTCGGGACAGCCCGTCTCGCGCAACACCAGCGCCCGGTCGCTCTCCGCCAGCACCTGCCCGTCGTGCACCACGCGCACGTGCCCGCCGCCGCGCTCGATGGTGATGCGATGCCCTCTGGTCACGATCGCCCCTCCTCGGGTAGCTGACTCCTGAGGTACAGCGCAGGCTGAAGCGGAGTTCTTCCCTCGCCGCAGGAGGCCCCGATGCGCGCCACGGAACCGGCCGGAAACCGCTCCCGTCTGCTCCACCAGGTCCGGTACGCGCTGCGCCACCCGGAGCGGGTGCCCGCGCACGCCCGGCGCGCGGTGCGGGACGCCTGGCTGCGGCTGCGCCACCCCGACCACATCGCCTACTACCGGGCCGTCATGGCCTCGGACGCGGCCCGCAGCACCGAGGCGGCGGTCGGGCACAACCCCTCGCGCGAGCAGTGGGCGCGGATCGGCCGCATGCAGTTCGACTACCTGGTGGGCCACGGCCTGCGGCCGCAGCACCGGATGCTGGAGATCGGCTGCGGCAACCTGCGTGCCGGGCGCCTGTTCATCGACCACCTCGACACCGGGCACTACTACGGCATCGACATCTCGCCGCACATCCTGCTCGCCGCACAGGACACCCTCGTCGCCGAGAAGCTCCAGCCCAAACTGCCCTACCTGGCGCTCGCCGACGACCTCACCTTCGCCTTCCTGCCCGACGCCCACTTCGACGTCGTGCACGCGCACAGCGTCTTCTCGCACTCACCGCCGCACGTCATCGAGGAGTGCTTCGCCCACGTCGGCCGGATCCTCGCGCCCGGCGGATTCTTCGACTTCACCTTCGACCGCACCGAGGGCGAGGAGCATCAGGTCCTGCACGAGGACTTCTACTACCGGACGCGGACCCTGACCGAGCTCGCGGCCGAGCACGGCCTGGACGCCCGCTTCATGGACGACTGGGAGCGCCTGCCCCACCGGCAGTCCAAAATGCGGGTCACCGTCACGGCGGACCGGGCCCGTACGGTGGGTTCATGAACATCTGTGTCTTCCTGTCCGCCGCCGACCTCGACGAGCGCTACACCCGCCCCGCGCGGGAGTTCGCCAAGCTGCTGGGCAAGGGCGGCCACACGCTCGTGTGGGGCGGCTCCGACGTCGGCCTGATGAAGGTGGTCGCCGACGGAGTGCAGGAGGCGGGCGGCCGGCTGGCCGGCGTCTCCGTTCAGTTCCTCGCGGCCAAGGCCCGCCCGGGCGTCGACGAGATGGTCATCGCCAAGGACCTCGCCGAGCGCAAGAGGCTGCTCCTGGAGAGGGCCGACGCCGTGGTGATCATGGTCGGCGGCACGGGCACGCTCGACGAGGCCACCGAGATCCTGGAACTGAAGAAGCACGGGCACACCGACAAGCCGGTGGTCCTGCTCAACACGGCCGGCTTCTACGACGGTCTCAAGGAGCAGTTCCGCCGCATGGACGCCGAGGGCTTCCTGCCCCGGCCGCTCACCGACCTGGTGTTCTTCGCCGAGGAGCCGGTGGGCGCCCTGGCGTACCTGGAGGAGAGCCGGGGCGTCGCATGATCCGGTTCTGATGCGAGCATGGCGGGCATGGCTACTCATGTGATCACCGGAGCCGGCTCCGGCATCGGCGCGGCCGTGGCCCGCCGCCTGCACGCGCGCGGGGACGAGCTCGTGCTGCACGCGCGCGACGCGGGCCGAGCGAAGGAGCTGGCGGCCGAGTTCCCCGGGGCGCGGACCCTGGTCGGCGACCTCGCCGACCCCGACAAGCTCTCCTGGGCCTTCTCCCACCAGTCGCTGCCGGACCGGGTGGACTCGCTGCTGCACATCGCCGGCGTCGTGGACCTCGGCCCGGTCGGCGAGCTCACCCCGAAGGCCTGGCGCCACCAGCTCAACGTCAACCTGATCGCCCCGGCCGAACTGACCCGACACTTCCTTCCCCAACTGCGCGCCGCCCGCGGCCACGTGCTCTTCGTCAACTCCGGCGCCGGCCTCAACGCCCACGCCGACTGGTCCGCGTACGCCGCCTCCAAGCACGGCCTGAAGGCGCTCGCCGACTCCCTGCGCCACGAGGAGCACGCGGGCGGGGTCCGCGTCACCTCGGTCTACCCCGGCCGCACGGCCAGCCCCATGCAGGCCAAGGTCCACCAGCAGGAGGGCAAGGAGTACGACGCCGCGCGGTGGATCGACCCGGAGTCGGTCGCCACGACGATCGTCATGGCCCTGGACCTGCCCCGGGACGCGGAGGTCAACGACCTGACGGTGCGCCCGGGCGGCTGACCCCGGTGAACCCCCTGCGTAGGCTTCTCCGGTGAGCGAAAACAGCCAGTTCAGGTTCGGCGCGGCCACCGGCGTGGGATCCATGCCGGGCGGCGACGCCCGAGAGGCAGCCAAAACCGTCACCGGCACCTTCGAGGACTTCCCCTTCCTGCCCGAACTGCCCGCCCGGGGACCCGGCGCGGACATGATCGGTCGGACCGCCGGCCTGCTCGTCGAGCTGTACGCGCGCGTGGAGCCCAGCGGATGGCGCCTCGGGGACCGGCCGGGGCGGGACACCAAGCGAGCCCGTTCCTGGCTCCGCGAGGACCTCGACGCGCTGGAGGAGCACACGCAGGAGTACGACGGGCCGCTGAAGGTCCAGGCCGTCGGCCCCTGGACCCTCGCGGCCAACCTGGAGCTGCGGGGCGGCGAGGTCGCCCTCTCCGACCCGGGGGCCTGCCGCGACCTCGCCGCCTCCCTCGCCGAGGGGCTGCGGCTGCATCTCGCCGAGGTGCGGCGGCGGATCCCCCGCGCGCAGCTCGTCCTCCAGCTCGACGAGCCCTCCCTCACCGCCGTCCTGCGCGGGCAGGTGAAGAGCGCCAGCGGCTACCGCACCCACCGGGCCGTCGACCGGCAGCTCGTCGAGCAGACGCTGCGCGACCTCGTCGCAACGCACACCGACGGCCCGGTCGTGGTCCACTCCTGCGCTCCCGACGTGCCGTTCGCGCTGCTCCGCCGGGCGGGCGCGGCCGCCGTCTCCTTCGATTTCTCGCTGCTCACCGAGCGTGACGACGAGGCGATCGGAGAGGCCGTGGAGGGCGGCACCCGGCTCTTCACCGGTGTCGTCCCGTCCGCGGAGGGACCATTGTCAGACCCTGCCGGTAGCGTCATGGGTGTCAGGACGCTGTGGCGCAGGCTGGGGCTGTCTCCGGGGCTTCTCGCGGAGGCGGTCACGGTCACCCCGGCGTGCGGACTCGCGGGGGCCTCCCCGGGGTACGCGCGCACGGCTCTCGCGCACTGCGCCCGGGCGGCGAGATCCCTCGCGGACAACCCAGAGTAACGGGAGGACGACACGGTGGCCGGCGACAAGCAAGCGGAGACGACGACGGTGCCCGCAGAGGCACGGGAGAAGCACGCGCGCCTCGCGGAGCAGATCGAGGAGCACCGCTTCCGCTACTACGTGAAGGACGCTCCCGTCGTCAGCGACGCGGAGTTCGACCAGCTGCTGCGTTCCCTGGAGGCGCTGGAGGAGGAGTACCCGGAGCTGCGCACCCCGGACTCGCCGACCCAGAAGGTCTCCGGCTCCTACGAGACGGAGTTCACGGCGGTCGAGCACCGCCAGCGCATGCTCTCCCTCGACAACACGTTCAACGACGAGGAGATGGCCGCCTGGACGGAGCGCATCGCCAGGGAACTGGGCGAGCAGGACTACCACTTCCTGTGCGAGCTCAAGGTCGACGGCCTCGCCGTGAACCTCACCTACGAGCACGGCCGCCTCACCCGCGCGGCGACCCGCGGCGACGGCCGCACCGGCGAGGACATCACGCCGAACGTCCGGACGATCGCCGAGATTCCGGAGCGCCTCAAGGGCGACCGCGTCCCGGACCTCGTGGAGATCCGCGGCGAGGTCTACTTCCCGATGGAGAAGTTCCAGGAGCTCAACGCCCGTCTGGTCGAGGCCGGCGACAAGCCCTTCGCCAACCCGCGCAACGCGGCGGCCGGTTCACTGCGCCAGAAGGACCCGCGCGTCACCGCCACCCGCCCCCTGCACATGGTGGTCCACGGCATCGGCGCCCTGGAGGGCTTCACCGGCCTGACCCGCCTCTCCCAGGCCTACGACCTGCTGAAGACCTGGGGCCTGCCCACTTCCGGCCACAACCGGGTGGTCGACGGCCTCGACGGCATCCGGGAGTTCATCGCGTACTTCGGCGAGAACCGCCACTCCGTGGAGTGGGAGATCGACGGCGTCGTCGTCAAGCTCGACCAGATCCCCCTCCAGGGCCGCCTCGGCTCCACCTCGCGCGCCCCGCGCTGGGCCATCGCGTACAAGTACGCGCCGGAGGAGGTCAACACCAAGCTCGTCAACATCCGCGTGGGCGTGGGCCGCACCGGCCGGGTCACCCCCTACGCCCAGGTCGAACCGGTCACGGTCGCGGGCTCCGAGGTCGAGTTCGCCACGCTCCACAACCAGGACGTGGTCAAGGCCAAGGGCGTCCTCATCGGGGACACGGTCGTGCTGCGCAAGGCCGGTGACGTCATCCCGGAGATCCTCGGCCCGGTCGCCGACCTGCGCGACGGCAGCGAGCGCGAGTTCGTGATGCCGAGCGAGTGCCCCGAGTGCGGTACGGCGCTGCGGCCGATGAAGGAGGGCGACGTCGACCTGCGCTGCCCGAACGCCCGCACCTGCCCGGCCCAGTTGCGCGAGCGCCTGTTCTACCTGGCGGGCCGCAAGGCGCTGGACATCGAGCACTTCGGATATGTGGCGGCGGCGGCCCTCACCGCCCCGCTGGAGCCGAAGACCCCGCCGCTGGTCGACGAGGGCGACCTGTTCGACCTCACCATCGAGCAGCTGCTGCCCATCAAGGCCTACGTCCTCGACCCGGACAGCGGGCTGCCCAAGCGCGACCCGAAGACCGGCGAGGAGAAGGTCGCCACGATCTTCGCCAACCAGCAGGGCGAGCCCCGCAAGAACGCGGTCGCCATGCTGGAGAACATCGCGGCGGCCAAGGAGCGCCCGCTCGCCCGGGTCATCACCAGCCTGTCGATCCGTCACGTCGGCCCCGTGGCGGCCGAGGCGCTGGCCCGCGAGTTCCGCTCGATCGAGCGCATCGACCAGGCCACCGAGGAGGAGCTGGCGGTCACCGAGGGCGTCGGGCCCACCATCGCCGCCTCCCTGAAGCAGTGGTTCGCCGAGGACTGGCACCGCGACATCATCCGCAAGTGGAAGGCCGCAGGCGTCCGCATGGAGGCCGAGAGCACCGGCGAGGACGAGGGACCGCGCCCCCTCGAAGGCCTCACCGTCGTCGTCACCGGCACCCTCGACCACTTCACGCGGGACGGCGCCAAGGAGGCGCTGCAGAGCCGCGGAGCGAAGGTGACCGGCTCGGTGTCGAAGAAGACGTCGTTCGTCGTGGTGGGTGACAGCCCCGGGTCGAAGTACGACAAGGCGATGCAGCTGAAGGTTCCGGTTCTCAACGAGGACGGTTTCGGCGTCCTGCTGGAGCAGGGACCGGACGCGGCGGCCGAAGTCGCCCTTTCGGCCGAGGAGTAGCGGTTGAAGGCCACCCGTTCGGCGCATACCAGATGCATACGGGTGGCCGGGGCGCATTCGGGCAACCGTCGGCGACCGCTGCCCCTGGAAGCCTTCTGCGGCCTACTGTTGAGAGGTGCGCCTGCCGTGCCCAGCTGCGGTCGGGGCATCGTCGTGCTCGCACAGAGCGCGGGGAAGGGTTTTCGGGCGCGGGCCGTTGAGGGTTGTCGGGCACCGGGCCGCGGGGCGTGGGCACCGCCGGCTGTGAGAGGGACGGGAATGGAACCGACCGAGAGCGCCGTGCCGGGCTCACGGCTGCGCCTGCGCCGCATGGCGGGCACATGGCGTGCAGTCCGTGAGGCCGTGCGGCCGGCGGGGCGTCCGGGTACGGAGGTGCGCGCCGTCGGACAGTACACCCCGGACGGACGTGGCGGTGCGGGACGCGCCACGGACGGCGCCGGAGCACAGCCGATCACCGAACACCCGCCCGGGCTCACCGGCGCGGACGACGCTGACGGGGAACGGCACCAGTCCTGGCCCGCGCTGCCCGCGGCCGTCGTCGCGGCGGCTGGGTTCGTCCTGGGCGCGGGCTTCTACCGCGCCTTCACCGACGGCCACGCGCTCTTCCCGGCGGGCACGGCCGGCTGGTCGCTGGCCGTGCTGACCGGCATCATCGTCGGCCACCTCGTCATGCTGGGCCGCTCCCGCTGGTGGGGCGGCACCGGCTCGGGCGCCGCCCTCACCCTCGCGGTCCTGCTGCTCCACGGCTGGGTTCCGGCCGGCATGGTCAGCCTCACGGTCGTCGTGCTGGTCGGCGTAGCCCGCCGCAACCGCTGGCGCCAAGGTGTGCTGCACGGCGCGGTCGACCTCCTCGGCATCGGCGCCGGCGCGCTCGTGCTGGGCGTCTTCGGCACCGTGCCGTCCGTCGAGTCCCCGGCGGAGCCCGCCGCCTGGACCCTCGCCACCGCACTCCAGGTGGCCCTGGTCGCCGTCGCCTACCTGATGGTCACCCGCGTCCTGCTCTGGTACCTGCACGCCCCGCGCCCCGGACTGCCCACCGTCGCCCGCACCGCACTGGTCAGACAAGGCCTGGTCGCGGTCGCGCTGCTGGGGATCGCGCCGCTGATCTGCGTGGTCGCCGTGGCCAAGCCGATCCTGCTGCCGCTGTTCTCCATTCCGCTGATCGCCCTGGACTCCACCCTGTGGATCGCCCGGGCCCGGGCGGAGGAGCAGCTGCGCGACCCGCTGACCGGTCTGCCCAATCGCCAGTGGCTGCTGGAGCGCATCTGGACCGCGCTGGACGACGCGGAGCGGATCAACGCCCGCGCCGCCCTGATGCTGATCGACCTCGACCGGTTCCGGTCGGTCAACGACACGCTCGGTCATCTCGCCGGTGACCGGCTGCTGCTGCAGATCGCCGACCGGCTGCGGGTGGCGCTGCCGCGCGGCGCGGAGGCCGCCCGGCTCGGCGGGGACGAGTTCGCCGTCTTACTGCCCGTCGCCGACTCCACGACCTCCGCGACCCGGGTCGCCCGCAACCTCGTCGCCGCCCTCAGTTCCCCCCTCGACCTCGACGGCCTCACCCTCGTCCTGGAGGCCAGCGCCGGAGTCGCCGTCTTCCCCGACCACGCCCTGGACGCCGAAGGGCTGCTGCGGCGGGCGGACGTGGCGATGTACCAGGCGAAGCGGGACCGCACCGGCGTCGAGGTCTACGAGTCCAAGCGCGACTCCAACACCCCCGACCGTCTCGGCCTGCTGGGGGATCTGCGCCGCGCCCTGGACGCGCACGAGGTGCATCTGCACTACCAGCCCAAGGTCCGCTTCGACGGTCAGGTGGCGGGCCTGGAGGCCCTGGTCCGCTGGGTGCACCCCGAGCGGGGCAAGGTGCCGCCGGACGAGTTCATAGCGATCGCCGAGTCCTCGGGCCTGATGCCCCACCTCACCGAGTACGTCCTGGAGACGGCGCTCGGCCAGGTCGCGCACTGGCGGGAGCAGGGCCTGTTCGTCCCGGTCGCGGTGAACGTCTCCCCGCGCGATGTGCACACCCCCGGCTTCGCCGGCTCCGTCGCCGCCCGGCTGGCCCGGCACGGCGTCCCGGCGGGAGCGCTCCAACTGGAGATCACGGAGCACGTCCTGCTGGAGGACCCGCAGCGCGCCGCCGACACCCTCAACCAACTGACCGCGCACGGCGTGAAGATGTCCCTCGACGACTTCGGCACGGGCTACTCCTCGCTCGTGCACCTGCGCCGGCTCCCGGTCAGCGAGCTGAAGATCGACCGTTCGTTCGTGGCCCGGCTCGCGGTCGACACCGAGGACGCGGAGATCGTGCGCTGCACGGTCGACCTCGCGCACTCCCTCGGCCTGCTCGTCGTCGCCGAGGGCGTCGAGGACGACGAGACCTGGGAGCGCCTTCGCGACCTCGGCTGCGACGCCGTCCAGGGCTGGCTGGTCGCGGCGGCGATGCCCCCGGAGGAGACCACGGCGTGGCTGCGGGCGCGGGGGCCCCGGGGCTGGCAGCGCCCACGCGCCGCGCTCCCCGCCGCGACGGCCGACGAGTAACCGCACCTCCTGTTCCACTCGCCCGGCCGCTCACTTCCTTCGGCTTCGGCCTCGGTGTCGGCTTAGGCCTCGGTGTCGGTGTCGGTGTCGGCCTCGGCCTCGGCCTCGGTGTCGGCCTCGGCCTCCACTTCCCTCGCCCTCGGCCTCGCCCTCGGGCGAGCGCTCAGTTCGTGCCGGGCGGCACGAAGTGGCCGATCAGCAGCGCCAGTCGCCGCTCGTGTGCCTCCTCGGGCAGCCGGCCGCTGCGCATCAGGGTCACCAGGCCGTGCAGCCCGGCCCAGTACGTCTCCGTCAGCAAGCCCGTGTCCTCGCCGTCGGCCGCGATCGGCAGGACGGCCTGGAGCAGTTCGCCGAAGGCGTCCTGGAGGGCGGGCGGCGCCTCGAGGGTGGCGAAGGGCAGGTCAACGGCGAGCGTGAAGATCACGTCGTAGAGCGCGGGCCGCCGCCGGGCGAAGGCGGTGTACGCGCCGCCCACCGCCGCGAGCGCCTCGCGGGCGCTCCCGGCCGCCGTGCGCGCCGCCCGCAGCTCGTCGGCCAGATCCGCGCAGCCCTGCACCGCCACCGCCGCCATGATCGCGCCCTTGCCCTTGAAGTGGCTGTAGAGGACCGGCTGGCTGTACTCGATCTCCTCGGCGAGCCGGCGCGTGGTCACCGCGTCCCAGCCCTCCGCCTCCGCCAGTTCCCGTGCGGCCGTCACGATCAGCCGCTCGCGCTCCGCTCGTTCGCGCTCCCGGCGCGTCTGGATCGTCATGCCGGAATTCTAGCAGCGCTAGCGTTCCTGTCGACGCTCTGCTAGCTTCGCTCCCATTCCTAGCGCTGCTAGAAGCCCAGACATCGGAGAGAGCCATGACTGTGACCGCGTACACCCTGGCCGTCGTGCTCAATCTGTTCTGCCTGTTCCTCGGCTACCGGTTCCTGTTCCAGCCCGGCTCCGCGGCCGCCGGCTACGGCGTCCCGGCCGACCCCGGCGGCGATGCCGGGGCCTACCTGACGATCAAGGGCCTGCGGGACGGCACCCTCGGGCTGGTCGGCCTGGCGCTGCTCGCCTTCGCGGGGGCCGGAGCCGAGGCCTGGTTCATGCTCGCCGTGGCGCTCGTGCCGCTCGGCGACACCCTGATCGTGCTGCGCAACGGCGGCACGAAGGCGGTCGCCTTCGGAATCCACTTCGCCACCGCCGTCGTCGTGCTGGCCGTCGCCGGACTGCTCTTCGCGGTCTGAGAGGGCCCGAGAGCCTCCGGGGCGGCAAACCGTTTCACGGGCACGGCCCCCCGCCCCATAGGATTGGGCCAAACCACATTCACTCACCCCAGAGGATCGCTGCATGCCTGGCATCACGCGCGAGGAGGTCGCCCACCTCGCCCGGCTGGCGCGTCTGGAGCTGAAGCCCGAAGAGCTCGAGCACTTCGCGGGACAGCTGGACGACATCATCGGCGCGGTCGCACGCGTCAGTGAGGTCGCCGACCAAGACGTACCGCCGACCTCGCACCCGCTCCCGCTGACGAACGTCATGCGGGCGGACGAGGTCCGTCCGTCGCTCACCCCCGAGCAGGCGCTCTCCGGCGCCCCGGCCCAGGAGCAGCAGCGTTTCAAGGTGCCGCAGATCCTGGGGGAGGACTAACAGCCATGACGGACATCATCAAGCTCACGGCCGCCGAGACCGCCGCGAAGATCGCCTCCGGCGAGCTCACCGCGGTGCAGGTCACCGAGGCCCACCTCGCCCGCATCGAGGCCGTCGACGAGAAGGTGCACGCCTTCCTGCACGTCGACCGCGAGGGCGCCCTCGCCCAGGCCCGCGCCGTGGACGACAAGCGCGCCAAGGGCGAGAAGCTCGGCCCGCTGGCCGGCGTGCCCCTCGCGTTGAAGGACATCTTCACCACCGAGGGGATCCCGACCACCGTCGGATCGAAGATCCTCGAGGGCTGGATCCCGCCGTACGACGCGACGCTCACCAAGCGGCTCAAGGCCGCCGACGTCGTGATCCTCGGCAAGACCAACATGGACGAGTTCGCCATGGGGTCCTCCACCGAGAACAGCGCCTACGGCCCGACCGGCAACCCCTGGGACCTCACCAAGATCCCCGGCGGCTCCGGCGGCGGTTCGTCCGCCGCGCTCGCCTCCTTCCAGGCCCCGCTCGCCATCGGCACCGACACCGGCGGCTCCATCCGCCAGCCGGCCTCCGTCACCGGCACGGTCGGTGTGAAGCCGACGTACGGCGCGGTCTCCCGCTACGGCATGGTCGCCTTCTCCAGCTCCCTCGACCAGGGCGGACCCTGCGCCCGCACGGTCCTGGACGCGGCGCTGCTGCACGAGGTCATCGCCGGGCACGACCCGCTCGACTCGACCTCCATCGACGAGCCCGTCCCGGCGGTCGTCGAGGCCGCCCGCAACGGCAGCGTCGAGGGCATGCGCGTCGGCGTCGTCAAGCAGTTCCGCGGCGAGGGCTACCAGGCCGGCGTCATCCAGCGCTTCGACGAGTCCGTCGAGCTGCTGAAGGAACTGGGCGCCGAGATCGTCGAGCTGGACTGCCCGTCCTTCGACCTGGCGCTGTCGGCGTACTACCTGATCGCGCCCTCGGAGTGCTCCTCCAACCTCGCCCGCTTCGACGGCCTGCGCTACGGCCTGCGGACCGGCGACGACGGCACGCACTCCGCCGAGGAGGTCACCTCCCTCACCCGCGAGGCCGGTTTCGGCCCCGAGGTCAAGCGCCGCATCATGCTCGGCACGTACGCCCTGTCGAGCGGTTACTACGACGCCTACTACGGCAGCGCCCAGAAGGTCCGCACGCTCATCAAGCAGGACTTCGACACGGCGTTCGAGCAGGTCGACGTGATCGTCTCCCCGACGACCCCGACCACCGCCTTCCCGATCGGGGAGCGTGCCGACGACCCGATGGCGATGTACCTCGCCGACCTGTGCACCATCCCGACCAACCTGGCGGGCAACGCGGCCATGTCGCTGCCGTGCGGTCTCGCCCCGGAGGACAACCTCCCGGTCGGCCTGCAGATCATCGCCCCCGTCATGAAGGACGACCGCCTGTACAAGGTGGGTGCCGCCGTCGAGGCCGCCTTCGTGGAAAAGTGGGGCCACCCGCTGATCGAGGAGGCTCCGTCGCTGTGAGCGCACTGTCCAAGGCCAAGGGCTTCAAGAAGTCCAAGTCCGGTCTGTACATCTCGATGGCCACGTCGGCGTTCGGCGCCGTCGGTGTCTACAAGCAGATCAAGAAGGCCCGCGGAGACAACGACACGCTGCGGCTGCTCGACGCCGTCGTGACCGGAGCCGCGGTCGTCACCAACCTGGCCATTCTCTACCGCGAGCTGAAGCAGCTGGGCGACGACGACGTCCTGTTGGGCTGAGAGGGAAGTACTCACCGTGACCACCACGATCGACCTGGTGTCGTACGAGGACGCACTCGCGTCGTACGACCCCGTCATGGGCCTCGAGGTCCATGTCGAACTCGGCACCAAGACTAAGATGTTCTGCGGCTGCTCGACCGCCCTCGGCCAGGACGCCAACACGCAGACCTGCCCGGTCTGCCTCGGCATGCCCGGCGCTCTCCCGGTCGTCAACGCGACCGGCGTCGAGTCCGCGATCAAGATCGGCCTCGCGCTGAACTGCGAGATCGCCGAGTGGTGCCGCTTCGCCCGGAAGAACTACTTCTATCCGGACATGCCGAAGAACTTCCAGACCTCCCAGTACGACGAGCCCATCGCCTTCAACGGCTACCTCGACGTGCAGCTGGAGGACGGCGAGACCTTCCGCGTGGAGATCGAGCGCGCCCACATGGAGGAGGACACCGGCAAGTCGACGCACGTCGGCGGCGCCACCGGCCGCATCCACGGCGCCTCGCACTCGCTGCTGGACTACAACCGCGCCGGCATCCCCCTCATCGAGATCGTCACCAAGCCGATCGAGGGCGCCGGCGAGCGTGCCCCCGAGGTCGCACGGGCCTACGTCCGTGAGCTGCGCGAGCTCATCAAGGCGCTCGGCGTCTCCGAGGCCCGCATGGAGATGGGCCAGATGCGCTGCGACGTGAACCTGTCGCTGCGCCCGAACGGCACCGAGAAGTTCGGTACCCGCTCGGAGACGAAGAACGTCAACTCGCTGCGGTCCGTGGAGCGCGCGGCCCGCTTCGAGATCCAGCGGCACGCGGCCGTGCTGTCCTCGGGCGGCACGATCATCCAGGAGACCCGTCACTTCCACGAGGACACGGGGTCGACGACCTCGGGCCGGGTGAAGGAGGAGGCCGAGGACTACCGGTACTTCCCGGAGCCCGACCTCGTCCCCGTGGCCCCGTCCCGCGAGTGGGTCGAGGAGATCCGGGCCGGGCTGCCCGAGCTGCCGCTGGTCCGCCGCAGCCGGCTCCGCGAGGAGTGGGGCATCAGCGCCACCGACATGCAGGCCATCCTCAACGCCGGTGCGCTGGAGCCCATCGTCGCCACGATCGAGGCCGGGGCCGACGCCGCCTCCGCTCGCAAGTGGTGGATGGGCGAGCTGGCCCGCAGCGCCAACGAGTCGGGCACCGCGCTCGACGAGCTGGCGATCACGCCGGCGCAGGTCGCCCGGGTCACCGAGCTCGTCGCGAAGGGCGACCTGAACGACAAGCTGGCCCGGCAGGTCATCGAGGGCGTCCTCGCGGGCGAGGGCACCCCGGACGAGGTCGTCGACAAGCGGGGTCTGAAGGTCGTCTCCGACGAGGGCGCCCTCACCACCGCCGTCGAGGAGGCCATCGCCGGCAACCCGGGCGTCGCGGACAAGATCCGCGGCGGCAAGGTGGCCGCGGCCGGTGCGCTGGTCGGTGCGGTCATGAAGGCCACCCGCGGCCAGGCCGACGCGGCCCGCGTCAAGGAACTGATCCTGGAGAAGCTGGGCGTCAGCGAGGGCTGACCGCAGCGGACCCGACGAGGGGGGGGACGCACCGGAGACGGTGCGTCCCCCCCCTCGTCACTCACACGCGGCGGCCGACGACCCGGGTGAAGCCCAGGACGTGCTCCACGTCGGCGTGCAGCAGCTCGACCGACCAGCGGGCCATGTCGGCCATGAACTCGCTCCGGCTCTCCTCGGCACACACCTCGCTCCACAGCAGCCAGTCGCGCCAGCCGTCGTCGAGCCAGTCGGCCGTCTCGACCTCGACGGCCCCGCTGCGGGCCCACAGCCGCCGCCACCAGGCGGGGGAGTGGAAGGCCCAGAAGCCGGGATCCTTCTCCCAGTACTCCTTCAGGTGTGCCGGCGGCTCGTCGCCCTCCGGCTCCTCCCGCAGCGCCGGCATCACGGCACCGATCCGCCCGCCCGGCTTCAGCAGCCGGGTCAGAGTGGGCAGGTACAGGTCGTTGGTGCCGAAGTACTGGTAGGCGTCGATCGAGACGATCGCGTCGAAGGTGCCCTCGCCGAACGGCAGGTCATGGGCCTCGGCGAACACGGGCAGGACCCGGTCGGCGACACCCGCCTCGGCGATGCGCCCGGCGTTGTCGTCGGGCTTGATCCACAGGTCGGCGGCGACGACCTGGACGTCGTACTCCTCGGCGAGGAAGATCGACGTCATGGCGCGGCCGCAGCCCAGGTCGAGCACCCGGGAGCCGGGGCTCAGGGTGTCGAGCCCCAGGGCGGGGGCCAGCCACTCCAGCAGCCACAGCGCGTGCGGGCCCATCTGGTTGTCGATGGTCCAGCGGGCGTCGTAGCCGTTGCTGCGGGGGTAGCCGGGGTGGCTCACTCGGTCAGTGAGGGGGTCGTTCGAGGTCCGGGAAGTGATGTCCGACATCGGTGAACGGGCTCCTTGAGTCCTTGAGGAAGAACGGGGATGCGGAGGAGCTCGGTCGGACCGTCAAACAACGCACCTGCTTCGGCCGGGCGGCGGGAGGCCGCGGGCGGGTCTCGGACCGACGGACGCTAACAGCCGGCCCGGCGGCCCCGCACCCGGTTTTCCGCGCCCGGCGCGCTACCGTCTCGGCCATGCATGGACGTCCTGATTCCGACACCGGTCCAGAGACAGCGGACTCGGAGGCGCCAGCCGACCAGGACGAGTCCCACGACCTCCTGGACGAGTCCGGCGACCTCCTGGACGAGTCCGGCGACTTCCTGGACGAGTCCGGCGACCTCCTGGACGAGCCCGACGACCTCCTGGAGGACGCGCGCCGGGCCCGCTGGACGGCTGCGGGCACCGGCGCCGCGCTGACCCTGGCCGGTCTCACCGCGGCGCTGCTCCGCCTCATCCGCTCCGCACCGGCACTCGTCCCGGCCGCGTACGCCGGCGGGGCCGCCGTGTGTGCCGCCGCGGCCGTGCTGGGCTCCCGCGGGCGCACCCGCAGAGCCCTGTGGCTGCTGATCGCGGGCGTGATGGCGATGGCGCTGGGGGACCAGTTCGACTGAGACCGGCCGCTGTGAATAAGCCCACGAAACCGACAAATGATCTCGTTCGTTTGTAAGAGTGGCAGCGCATTGCTCATGCGTTCTTTGCTGGCTGTTCAGTTCATGTACGACTGTTCCCGGTCAAAGATCCACACAAGGCAAACCCGGGAGCACGTTTCGTGGCAGCCCTCGCCCGCTGGTGTGTTCAGCGCCGTCTGCTCAGCGTCATGCTGTGGCTCCTCGCGTTCGCGGGTGTCGCCGCGGGTGCCGCCGTCGCCGGCACCACGTACTCCAACGACTACCAGGTCCCCGGTACCGAGTCCGGCCGCGCCTCCGAGCTGCTGCACGAGGGCTTCCCGCGGCTCGGCGGCGACAGCGACACCGTCGTCTGGCACACCACGTCCGGCAGCGTCCGCGCCGCCGACGTCGAGCAGACGATGACCCGCACCCTGGACCGGATCGAGAACCTTCCCGGCGTGGCCTCGGTCACCAGCCCGTACGGCGGACCCGGCACGGGCCGCGTCAGCGAGGACGGCCACACCGCGTACGCCTCGGTCACCTTCGACGACCAGGCCGAGAACATCGCCAGGAGCCAGGCGAAGGCCGTCGTCGACACCGCGAAGAGCGCCGAGACCGACGGGCTCCAGGTGGAGCTGGGCGGCAGCGCCGTCGCGCTCACCGAGTCCTCCGGCGGGCACGTCGCCGAGATCGTCGGCGTGATCGTCGCCGCCGCGGTGCTGTTCCTCGCCTTCGGCTCGCTCGCCGCGTCCCTGCTGCCCATCGCCACCGCCCTGGTCGGCGTCGGCACCGCCTACGCCGGGATCGTGCTGCTCGGGCACGCCATGACCGTCGCCGACTTCGCCCCCATGCTGGGCATGCTCATCGGGCTCGGCGTCGGCATCGACTACGCGCTGTTCATCGTCACCAGACACCGGCGCGGGCTGAAACGCGGGTTGTCCGTCGCCGAGGCGGCCACGAACGCCGTCGCGACCACCGGACGGGCCGTCGTCTTCGCGGGCGCGACCGTGTGCATCGCTCTGCTCGGCATGCTGATCCTGCGGCTGAGCTTCCTCAACGGCGTCGCCATAGCGGCGAGCCTCACCGTCATCCTCACCGTCGCCGCCTCCGTGACCCTGCTGCCCGCCCTGCTGTCCCTCATAGGCATGCGCGCGCTCAGCCGCCGCGAGCGCCGCCGCCTCGCGGAGCACGGGCCCGAACCCGAGCTGCCCACCGGCTTCGCGGCCCGCTGGTCGGCCTTCGTGGAACGCCACCCCAAGGTGCTCGGCGCGGTCGCCCTGGTCGTCATGGGCGTCCTCGCACTGCCCACCTTCTCCCTGCACCTGGGCACCTCCGACCAGGGCAACGGCCCGAAGACCGCCACCACCCGCCAGGCCTACGACCTGCTCGCCGACGGCTTCGGCCCGGGCGTGAACGGCCCGCTCACCCTCGTCACCAAGGTCGACGGAGCCGACGACAAGCTGGCCCTGGACAACCTCGACGGCACCCTGCGCGCCACCGACGGCGTCGCCTCGGTGACCCCAGTGACCTTCGACTCCGGCGGCCACACCGCCTACCTCACCGTCGTCCCGGAGTCCTCCCCGCAGTCGCAGCACACCAGCGACCTCGTCGACCGGCTGCGCGGCGAGGTGCTGCCGCGCGCCGAGTCGGGCACCTCGCTCGATGTGCAGGTGGGCGGCATGACGGCCGGCTACGACGACTTCGCCGACGTCATCGTCTCCAAGCTGCCGGTCTTCGTCGGGGCCGTCATCGGCCTGGGCTGTCTGCTGCTCCTGCTGGCCTTCCGGTCCGTCGGCATCCCGCTGAAGGCCGCCGCGATGAACGTCGCCGCCGTGGCCTCCGCCTTCGGAGTCGTGGTCGCGATCTTCCAGTGGGGCTGGGGCAGCGAACTGCTCGGCCTCGGCAGCGCGGGGCCCATCGAACCCTTCCTGCCCGTGATCATGGTGTCGGTGCTCTTCGGCCTCTCCATGGACTACCAGGTCTTCCTGGTCAGCCGGATGTACGAGGAGTGGCTGGAGACCGGCGACAACCGGCGGGCCGTGCGCGTCGGCCTCGCCGAGACCAGCCGGGTGATCAACTCGGCGGCGGTCATCATGATCTCCGTCTTCCTGGCCTTCGTCCTCAGCGGCGACCGCGTGATCGCCATGTTCGGCATCGCCCTGGCCGCCGCCGTCGCCCTCGACGCCTTCGTCCTGCGTACGCTCCTCGTCCCCGCCCTCATGCATTTGCTCGGCGGCGCCAACTGGTGGCTGCCCCGCTGGCTGGACAAGCGCATGCCGCGCATCAGCATCGAGCCGCCCGAGAGCCGTGCCGCCCATGAGAGGCTGGCCGCCGCGACGGACGCCGAGGTGGCGGACGTCTTTGCGGAGGAGGAGCGGCAGCGGGATGTACGCGATATCCCTGGGTGACGACGCCGAGCTGAGGCCCCTGGAGCCCTGGCACGCCGGGGAGTTCCTGGCGCACCTGGAGCGGGGGCGGGAGTTCATCGGGCAGTACATCCCGTTCGGCACGACCGAGACGGACCTGCTCTCGGCCCGCGCCAAGCTCCAGCGCTACGCCGACCTGCGCGCCGCCGACACGGGCTCCCTGCACGGCCTGTGGCTGGAGGGCACGCTGGTGGGCGGAGTGCTGTTCCTGAACTTCGACGCGGCGACCGGCAACTGCGAGGTCGGCTGCTGGCTGGAGCCGGCCGCGACGGGCCGGGGCCTGGTCACGCGCGCGATGCGGGTCCTCATCGACTGGGCCGTCGAGCAGCGGGGCATCCACCGCGTCGAGTGGGTCGCCGCCTCCGGCAACCAGCCGAGCCTGAACGTGGCACGGCGGCTCGGCATGACCCGGGACGGTGTGCGGCGCGAGGCACACCCCTATGGTGGCGTACGGCACGATCTCGAAGTCTGGTCGGTGCTGGCGCCCGAGTGGCGCGCCGCACGCGCGCGTGCCGCTCACAACGATCATTAAGAGACTTCTCAGACAGCGACCCTACGGTGCGAGACATGGCTACGAACGCAGTGGACGAGACCGAGGCCACCAAGGCCACGACCGACGAGAAGGCGGTGGACACCACCAAGTCCGACGAGGTGCCCGAGACCGAGGTCCCGGCCACGGCCGACGACTTGCAGACCAAGGAGGAGGCGGCCCCCTCCGGCGTCGGACAGGGCGCCGCCGCCGTCGTCTCCGCCGCACTGGGCGTCGTCTCGCTCACCGGCAGCTGGATCGGCACCGTGGCCTCCGCGCGCCAGAACCTCGTCGGCCAGCTGGAGACCGCGCAGAACGCGGGCGTGGCCCAGCAGATCCAGGCGGTCTACGGCGACGCCTGGCAGACCACCGCCCTGTGGGGCGGCCTGTTCGCGCTGATCGCGCTGGTCGTCGGCGTCGTGACGCTCGCCCGGCCCGCGTTCGGCACGCCGGGCCGGATCCAGGCCCCCTGGATCAAGTCCGTCGCCTGGGCGGGAGTCGCGCTCGGCGTCATCGGCCTGTTCCTGGCCGTCCTCAAGTACACCGGCATCCTGCTCGGACTGCCGTCCGCGAGCTGAGAGCCCGCAGGTCCTGAGGGGTCTTAGGCGTTCCGTGAGCACCTTACGGAGCGCCTGAGGCCCCTCAGCCGCGTCTAAGGCCCCCCGCGCGGCCGAAGATGCGGAACTCTCCCGATGTGGCGGCCCCACCTGGGAGACGAGAGTGAGGTCATCACGGAGAAACACTCCGGGACCGCCTCTCCTCAAGGACACACCATGTACGAGTACGAGCTCCAGCAGCTGCGCACCGACGACCTCATCCGCCGTGCCGACCACGAGCGCCTGGTCCGCGAAGCCGCCCGGGCCCGCCGCGCGGCCCGCCACGAAGCCGGCCAGGACTCCGCCGAGCACGAGAGCCATAGCCGCCGCTTCCGCCGGCCGCGATCCGCCCGGACCGCGTGAACACCGGGGCGGGACCGGCCGCCCGCGTGGCCGTCACGGGAGCAGCGGCCGTCGTTCGCACAGGAACGGCGGCCGCTGCTCCCGCCGTTCGGCGGAAAACCGGTGCCGTGCCGTCGGACCCGCATGCGATGCTCGGGGCCGTGGAGACCAGGTCCGTGAGCCCCGTGTTCGTCGGCCGTGCCGAGGAACTGGGCACGCTGCACGACGCGCTCGTCCGCGCCCGCGAGGGCGAGCCGCAGGCACTGCTCATCGGCGGGGAGGCCGGAGTCGGCAAGACCCGCCTCGTCGAGGAGTTCGCCGCCGCCGCCCGCCACCGCGGGGCGGTGGTCGCACTCGGCGGCTGCGTGGAGATCGGCGCCGACGGACTGCCCTTCGCCCCCTTCTCCACCGCCCTGCGCGCCCTGCGCCGCGAACTCCCCGGCGAGCTGGCCGCTGCGGCCGCCGGCCAGGAGGAGGAACTGGCCCGGCTGCTGCCCGAGCTGGGCGAGTCCCGAGCCGGGCGGCACGACGAGGACGGCATGGCCCGCCTCTTCGAGCTCACCGCACGCCTGCTGGAGCGCGTCACCGCCGAGCACACCGTCGTCCTCGCCCTGGAGGACCTGCACTGGGCCGACGCCTCCACCCGCCACCTCCTCTCCTACCTCCTGCGCACCCTGCGCACCGGCCGCCTCGTCGTCCTCGCCACGTACCGCTCCGACGACATCCACCGCCGCCACCCGCTGCGCCCCCTGCTCGCCGAACTCGACCGGCTCCGCACGATCCGCCGCCTGGAACTCGCCCGCTTCAACCGCGACGAGGTGGGCCGCCAGGTCACCGGGATCCTCGCCCACGAGCCCGAGCCGGAACGGGTCGACGCGATCTTCGAACGCTCCGACGGCAACGCCTTCTTCGTCGAGGAGCTCGCCGTCGCCGCCCACGAGGGCTGCCGCACCGGCCTGACCGACTCCCTGCGCGACCTGCTGCTCGTCCGTGTGGAAGGACTGCCGGAGCCCGCCCAGCAGGTCGCCCGCATCGTCGCCGAGGGCGGCTCCACCGTCGAGTACCGGCTGCTGGCAGCCGTCGCCCGGCTCGCCGAGGACGATCTCATCGAGGCGCTGCGGGGCGCCGTGAACGCGAACATCCTCGCCCCCGCGCCCGGCGGCGACGGCTACCGCTTCCGCCACTCCCTGGTCCGCGAGGCCGTCAGCGACGACCTGCTCCCCGGCGAACGCTCCCGCCTCAACCGCCGCTACGCCGAAGTCCTGGAGAGCGACCCGGCCCTCGTCCCCGCCGACCAGCGGGCGACCCGCCTGGCCAGCTACTGGTACCACGCCCACGACGCCGCCAAGGCCCTGCCCGCCGTCCTCGAAGCCTCCGTCGAGGCCCGCCGCCGCCACGCCTACTCCGAGCAACTCCGCCTCCTGGAACGGGCGATGGAACTGTGGGACGCCGCCCCCGACGCCGTCCGCCGGACCCTGCGCCCGGTGGACTACGCCGAGGTCTATCCGCCCTGCGGCTGCGACCCGGCCACCACCGCGCTGCGCTACCTGGATCTGCTGGCCGAGGCGGCCGTCGCCGGACGGCTCTGCGGGGAGCGGGAACGCGCCCTGAAGATCACCAAGCGGGCGCTGCACCTGCTGGAGGACGAGCACGACCCCCTGCGTGCGGCCTGGTTCTGGATTCAGCGCTCCCGGCTGGTGCAGGGACTGGCCCGGGGCGACGGCTGGAAGGAGATCGCCACCGCCCAGGAACTGGTCCGTGGTCTGCCGCCGTCCGAGGTGCACGCGGAGGTGCTGGCCACGGCCGCCCACTGGTCGATGCTGCACGAACCGGGCCCGGACGCCCTGGCAGCCGCCGAGCGGGCCGTCGAGTACGCGCGCATGGTCGGCGCCGACGACATCGAGTCCAACGCCCGGCTCACCCTCGGCGGGCTCATGGTCGACGCCGGGCAGATCGACGCCGGGCTCGGCCACATGTACGACGTCAGGGACGAGGTGGTCGCCCGTGGCCTCGCGGCGATCGTGGGCCGCAGCCATGTGAACCTGCCCTCTGTTCTCGAAGGTGTCGGCCGCTCCGAGGAATCCGTCGGCATCCTGCGCGAGGGCCTGCGGCTCACGGAGACGATGGGCCTGCGGGACGCCGAGGCCTGGATCTGGAGCAACCTCGCCGAGTCGCTCATCTCCCTCGGCCGCTGGGACGAGGCCGCCGAGGCCGCGGGCAACGCCCAGCGACGCGGCCAGACGGCTGGTCCGCACGGGTCCGGCGCCAACTGCCTGGCCTACCTGGCGCTCACGCGCGGGCAGGTGCCCGAGGCGGCCCGGTACCTCGCCCAGGGCCGCGCCGCCTACGGCCCGCACGACCCCATGCCGCAGCACGACCTGCCGATCTCCTGGCTCACCATGGCGCTCGCCGCCGCCGAAGGCCGCCTGGCCGACGCCCGCGCCGAACTGGCCCGCACCCTGGAATCCGGCTTCCCGCTCGGCACCCAGCGCTACGCCTGGCCGCTGCTGCTCCAGGCGGCCACCGCCGAGGCCGACGCCCGGGCGCTGCCCGCCGCGCGCGACGGCCGCGAGCAGGTCCTGGACGGCATACGCTCCACCGTCAAGCGCCTCACCACCCACGCCCCCGTCTGGCTCGCCCACGAGCAGTGGGTCCGCGCCGAACTCCACCGCGCCGAGGGCCGGAGCACCCCGGACACCTGGTCGGAGGTGGTCACCGCCTTCGAGCCCCTGAGCCGGCCCTATGACCTCGCCCGCGTCCGGTACCGCCTGGCCGAGTCCCTGCTGACGTGCGCCGGCGGGGACGAGCGGGAGCGCGCCACGGAGCTGCTCCGCCTCGCCCACACCGTCGCCCGCCACCTCGGCGCCCGGCCGCTCGCCGACGCCGCCACCGCGCTCGGCCGGCGCGCCCGCCTCCCGCTCACGCCCGCCACGCAGCCCGGCCCCGCACCGGCCGACCCCGCCGAGGCCCTCGGTCTCACCAGCCGGGAACGGGACGTCCTGCGCCTGGTCACCGCCGGCCACACCAACCGCCGCATCGCCCAGGAGCTGTTCATCTCCCCGAAGACCGCGAGCGTGCACGTCTCCAACATCCTGGGGAAGCTCGGCGTCTCCGGGCGGGGCGAGGCGGCGGCGGTGGCGCACCGGCTGGGGCTGTTCCCGGCCGAAATGCTCATGCCCGGTCCGGCGGCCTGAGGCATACGCTGTAAGGGACGTCGCGGACGACGTGAAGCCCGCGGCCCAGGGAGGCACCCGTTGTTCAACATGTTCGAGGAGCTGTTCTCGCCCGGGCGCAAGCACACCCGCGACGAGCAGAACCGCCTGGAACTGACCCGTGTGGACGTCGGGGACGGCGATCCCGGACGCGGACCGATAGACCTCGCGTCCGGAAAGGTCGTCGTACGCCCGCCCGACGAGGAGCAGGACAACCCCGGCAGCTAGGGGGCTTCTACGTCACCCGCAGTTCCAGGATCCGGTCGTCCCCGGCCTTCGGGCTGCCCCGGCCGTCCGTGTTGCTGGTCACCAGCCACAGCCGGTCGCCGCCCGCCGGCACCACCGTGCGCAGCCGGCCGTACTCGCCCTCCAGGAAGGCCTGCGGTTCGGCCGAGGCCTTCGTGCCGTTCAGCGGGATGCGCCAGAGCCGCTTGCCGCGCAGGCCCGCCATCCAGATCGAGCCCTCGGCGTAGGCGATGCCGCTGGGGGAGGCCTCCGCCGTCGTCCACTGGTCGACCGGGTTGTGGAACCGCTTGTCGCCGGACCGGCCCTCGGCCTCCGGCCAGCCGTAGTTGTCGCCCGGCTTGATCGCGTTGAGCTCGTCCCAGGTGTCCTGCCCGAACTCCGAGGCGAACAGCCGCTGCTTGCCGTCCCAGGCCAGGCCCTGCACGTTGCGGTGGCCGTACGAGTACACCGGCGAGTCCGGGAAGGGGTTGCCCGGCGCCGGCTCGCCCTCCGGCGTCAGGCGCAGGATCTTGCCGCCCACGGAGTCCTTGTCCTGGGACAGACCGGTGTCGCCGCTCTCGCCCGTGCCCACGAAGAGCATCTTGTCGGGGCCGAACTGGATGCGGCCGCCGTTGTGGATGAAGCCCTTGGGGATGCCCTTGTAGATCGTGTCGGGCGCGCCGAGCTGCTCGCCGGCCGGCTTCTGCTCGTCGTAGATCATGCGGACGATGCGGTTGTCGGAGGCCGAGGTGAAGTAGGCGTAGACCATGTGGTCCGAGGCGTAGTCGGGGGACAGGGCGATCCCGAGGAGGCCGCCCTCGCCGGCCGCCGAGACCCCCGGCACCTCGCCCAGTTCGGTCTTCTTGCCGGTCTTCTCGTCGACCCGGACGATCGTCCCGTCGTCCCGGGAGGAGACGAGCAGGCCGCCGCCCGGCAGCGGAGCGAGCCCCCAGGGGGACTCCAGGCCCTCGGCGACGGTGCGGACCACCTTCACCGCCCCCTTGGCCGGAGGCGTCTGCTCGGCGGCCTGCCCCGGCGGCGCGGACGACCCGGGTGCCGTACGGCTCGGGGAGGCGCTCGTCCGCTCGCCGGACGAGCCTGCGCTGTCGGAGGAACAGCCGGCCGTCAGCAGGAGCGCGGCGGCGGCCAGCACGGCCGGGACGGCTCGACGTCGCACGATCATGGTCCCTTCGACGGGGCGGGTCCTCTCCCTGTCATACACCGCCGGCGGCTCCCAGGTTCCCGATCACCGAACGTCGGACCGGGAAGGACGGGGTTTGCCCGAAACACACCGGAGGCGGAACGGGGGCGAACACCCTGCGGGCGGGCATCCCGGCGAGCTGGTGCAGCCCGTCCACGTTCTGCGTGATCACCCGCACCGGCACACCGGACCGCTCCGGCTCCGCCACCGCCCGGTGCGCGGTCAGTCCCAGGACCCCTGGGCCGGCGGCAGCCCGGCTATCTCCTTGAGATCGTCGGGGGTCAGGCGCACCGCCGTCGCGGCCGTGTTCTCCGTGACCCAGCGCTCCTGCTTCGTGCCCGGGACCGGGACCACGTGCGGGCCCTGGGCCAGCACCCACGCGAGGGCCACCTGTCCGGGCGTGACGTCCGTGCCGTGCCGGCGGGCGACGCGGCGCAGACCCACGACGACCGGCTGGTTCGCGGCCATCATCTCGGCCGTGAAGCGGGGGTGCCGGGCACGCGGGTCGTCCGCCTCGAAGCCGGCGCCGGGCCGCAGCCTGCCGGTCAGGAAGCCGTTGCCGAGCGGCATCGCGGCGAGGAAACCGACGCCCCGCGTCCGGCACCAGGGCAGCAGGGTCTCCAGCGCCTCCGGCGACCACACCGACAGCTCCGCCTGGACCGCGCTCACCGGGAAGACCTGCTGCACCCGCTCCAGCTGCCGGATCGTTCCGTCGTGGGGCCGGGCCCCGGACCGGCGGCCGGCCCGCGCGCCCACCGCGCACAGGCCCAGCGCCCGTACCTTCCCGGCCTGGACGAGCTCCGCCATCGCGCCCCAGGTCTCCTCGACCGGCACCTCGGGGTCGGCCCGGTGCAGCTGATAGAGATCGATGACGTCCGTCTGGAGCCGGCGCAGCGACGCGTCACAGGCGCGCTTCACATACCCGGGGCGGCCGTTGGCGACGATGTGCTGGTCGCCCACGAGCAGCCCGACCTTCGTCGACACGAACGCGTCGGACCGCCGCTCCTTCAACGCCCGCCCCAGCAGCAGCTCGTTGGTGAAGGGGCCGTACATGTCGGCCGTGTCCAGCAGGGACGCACCCAGGTCGAGCGCCCGGTGCACCGCCCTGAGCGACTCGTCGCCGCGCCGCCTCGACGCGCTGTAGGCCCAGCTCATCGGCATGCACCCAAGTCCGACGGCCCCCACCGCGAGCGCCGCCGCGCCGATCGTCCTGCGCTCCACCTGGTCGTGACCCTCCCTGTTCGAGCCACCCCAACCTAACCTCTGCCGTCGCACGCTCCTGACATAGCCTCCAGAGCATGACTGCTGACGTGTGGCTGCCCATCCCGCCGGACGAGATCGAGGGACTCCCCGAGGGCCCGGACTACCGCTTCTGGAACGGCGCGGAGGAGTTCCCCGCGGACCCGGCCGACTGCGCCTTCTACGTCGTCCCTTACATGAAGCCCAGTCCGCTGTGCGTGCGTCCCCTGGGGCGGATGAGCAACGTGCAGGTCGTGCAGACCCTCTCCGCCGGGATCGACCACGTCGAGCCGGGCCTCGGGCAGCTGCCGGCGGGCGTGCGGCTGTGCAATGCGCGCGGGGTGCACGAGGCCAGCACCGGCGAGCTCACCCTCGCGCTGATCCTGGCCTCGCTGCGCGGGATCCCCGACTTCGTTCGCGCGCAGGACCGGGGGGAGTGGCTCGGCGGGTTCCGCCCCGCGCTCGCCGACAAGAACGTCCTCATCGTGGGATACGGCTCGATCGGCGAGGCCATCGAGGACCGGCTCGTTCCGTTCGAGGTGGCGCGGGTGGCGCGCGTCGCGCGCTCCGAGCGCACCACGGCGCGCGGTCCGGTGCATCCGCTCACCGAACTCCCCACGCTGCTGCCGGAGGCGGACGTCGTCATCCTGTCCACCCCGCTCAACGCGACCACCCGTGGCCTGGCCGGAGCCGACTTCCTGTCCCGGATGAAGGACGGCGCGCTCCTCGTCAACGTCGCCCGCGGCCCGGTCGTCGACACCAAGGCCCTGCTCGCCGAGTTGGAGACCGGCCGCATCACCGCCGCCCTCGACGTCACCGACCCGGAGCCGCTGGCGCGCGAACACCCCCTGTGGCGTGCGCCGGGGGTACTCATCAGCCCCCACGTCGGCGGACCCACCTCCGCGTTCCTTCCGCGCGCCAAGCGGCTCCTGGTGGACCAGTTGAACCGTTATGTGAACCGGGAGCCGCTCCGCAACGTGATCCTCACGACGGGTGCATCAACCGACTGAGAGACCTTCGAGTACCGTCCGCAATCCTTCGGGTGCGGTGGGTACTCATATATCTGTTGATCGTTACGGAGCGTAGAGAACCTATGTCCCTGAGTGACGAGACTGGTGTATCGTCCCGACAGGGGCTGCGCCGGGGACCGTTCGGCGCTGGGGACGGACAGTTCGGACTGTGAGGGGGGCGACAGGCGATGCACGGCCTTTGGACGAGCGATCCGACGGGGCGGGGCTGCCGGCGGCGACCCGGGCGGACGACCGCGGGCAGACGCGGTCAGCACGCCGATCACGTCGGCCACCACACCCACCACAGCGAACACCCCACCGAATTCAGCCTTCACCACCGCAGGCCCGGCAGCCGCAGAAGGCATGACCAGCCGGTCCACCGGGACCCGCGGGAACCGGGAGCGGCGCGGACCGGGAGGGCCCGGTGACCGCGCCCCCCACCCCCACGCTGGACGGAGCGCTGCGGGCACAGCCTCCGTCCCGGGGCGCGCTGCTGCCTCGCACGCCGGCCCCCGGCCACCGGCCGGGCCTGGCCCTCCAACTCGTCCTCGCCCTGTCCTGCGCGGGATACGCCGTCGGTGCCGCGCTCGGCTGGGGCTCGTACGAAGTGGCCCTGTTCATGGGCGACTTCGGGCTGAGCGCCGCCGCCGGCACCGCCGCCGTCTCGTGCTTCCTCTACGCCCGCAGCCGCCGCACCCGCTTTCGACCCGCCTGGCTGCTGTTCGGCCTCTCCTCCGCCATGGCCTCGCTCGGCAACCTGGTCTGGGGGTGGTACGAGGTGGTCCTCGGACTGCCCGTGCCCAGCCCCAGCTACGCCGACCTGTTCTTCCTCTGCTTCGCGCCACCCGCGATCGTCGGGCTGCTCGTGCTCGCCAAGCGGCCGGTGACCAAGGCCGGCTGGGTCTGCCTGGGGCTCGACGCCTGGCTGATCGGCGGCTCGCTCCTGACGCTGGCATGGAGCCTCGCCCTCGCCCAGGCCGCGAAGTCGGAAGGCCCCGGCGTGGCGCACATCGCGCTGTCGCTGGCGTATCCACTCCTCGACATCGCGCTGGTCAGCATGGTGCTCGCCCTGCACTTCAGGCGGTCCGCGGTGAACCGCACCGCGGTCAACACCGCCATCGGCGCCCTCGCGCTGACCGTGATGTGCGACGCCCTGTTCACCTCGCCGCTCATGCACTACGACTACCGCTCCGGCCAGCTGCTCGACGCGGGCTGGTTCGCGGGCTCGCTGCTCCTGGCGTACGCCCCCTGGGCCGCGCCTCGTTCGGAGGGCGACCGGCACGGCCCCGACCGGCACGCCGGCACGGGCCGTACCCGCGTGGTGCACGAGCACGTGCCGGGGCAGCGCGGCGGACCCGACCACCAGGCGCCCCTGCCCGGCGCCGAGCACAGCCGGTACCCGGCCACCCGGCCCATCGCCGGCTCCCTGGCCGCCCTCACGCCGTATCTCGCGGCCGCGGTGTGCACGCTGGGGATCCTCTACAACGTCCTCAACGGCCGCAGTGTCGACCGCGTGGTCCTGCTGACCGGGGGCACGGTGGTGCTCGCGCTCGTCGTGCGCCAGGGGATCATGCTGCTCGACAACATCACCCTCACTCAGGAACTGGCGCAGAAGGAGAACCACTTCCGCTCCCTGGTGCAGGGCTCCAGCGACGTCATCATGATCGCCGCACCCAGCGGCGTCCTGAGATACGTCTCCCCGGCCGCCGCCGGTGTGTACGGCCGCTCGGCGGAGGAGCTGGTGGGTACGGAACTGGCCAACCTCATCCACCCCGAGGACCTGGGCTGCGTCGTGCACGAGGTGCGCAGGTTCCTCGCCGCCAACCCGGTCGAGGAACCCACCACACGCATCGAGTGCCGCTTCCGCTCGGGCGACGGGGGCTGGCTGAACGTCGAGTCGACCGTCAACCGCCATCACGGCGGCCTCATCTTCAACAGCCGCGACGTGACCGAACGGGTGCGGCTCCAGGCCCAGTTGCAGCACAACGCCGAGCACGACCCGCTCACGGACCTGCCCAACCGCGCCCTGTTCACCAAGCGCGTCCAGCACGCCCTCTCGGGCCGCCGCGCCTCCGACCGGGGCATGGCCCTGCGCAACACGGCCGTGCTGTTCATCGATCTCGACGGCTTCAAGGCCGTCAACGACACCATCGGGCACCAGGCCGGGGACGAACTGCTCGTTCAGGCCGCCCGCAGGCTCCAGGACTCCGTCCGGCACGGCGACACCGCCTCACGGCTCGGCGGCGACGAGTTCGCGGCCCTGATCGCCGGGGACAACACCCGGGACCGGGAGGCCCGGGAGCGGCACATACTGGAGCTCGCCGACCGGCTCAGGACGACGCTGTCCCAGCCCTACCTCATCGACGGCAACGATGTCCGTGTCAACGCCTCCATCGGCGTGGCCTTCGCGGAATCCGGCCTCGGTGCCGGCGAACTGCTGCGCAACGCCGACCTGGCGATGTACCGCGCCAAGGCCGGCGGCAAGGGGCGCGTCGAGCTGTACAAGCCGCAGATGCAGCAGGACGTCGTCCGCAAGGCCGAGCTCGCCACCCGCCTGCGGGCCGCCCTGCACGACGGGGAGTTCGCCCTGCTGCACCAGCCGGTGGTGTCCCTGGAGGATGGCCGGATCACGTCGGTGTCCGCGCAGGCGCGCTGGCGCTCCTCGCAAGGGGTGCTCTTCACCCCGGCGGAGTTCCTGCGGGTGGCCGAGGACAGCGACAAGACCGCCGAGCTGGGCCGCTGGATGATCGAGGAGGCCGTCGAGCAGGCCGCCGAGCGGCACGCCACCGGGCTGTCCGTGCCGGTCGTCGTGCGGATGAGCGCCCGCAGACTGCTGGACCGCTCGATGCCGCGCGGCACGATCGAGGCGCTGCTCACGCGGCACGGGCTGCCGCCCGGGGCGCTGATCATCGAGCTGTCGGACGCCGACCCGAGGGTCTCGCTGGACGAGCTGGAGCGGCGCCTGGGCGCCCTGCGGCGGGTCGGCGTACGGATCGCGCTCGACGGGTTCGGCAGCGGCTTCGCGGCGATCACGGCCCTCAGACGCCTCCCCGTCGACGTCCTGAAGCTCGACCGCGGTCTGGTCGAGGGCGTCGTCGAGTCCGCCCGCCTGCACAAGATCACCAGCGGGCTGCTGCGCATCGCGGGCGATCTCGGGCTGAAGTCCGTGGCCGAGGGGGTGGACCTGCCCGAGCAGGTCATCGCCCTGCGCGCGATGGGCTGCACGCACGGACAGGGCATGGCCTTCTCCGGGCCGCTCGACGAGTACCGGCTGCGCCGGGCACTCGCCGCCGGTCACTATCCGGTGCCGAACGGGCCGGTCGAACCGGCGTTCGCGGGCAGCTCCCCGCGGCTGTACAGCTCGGGTGTGTCCGCCGTCATCGGAGGCGGTACGGTCCTGCGCTCACATAATGAGACTCCCGTCCCACCCACTTGACAGTGAGTGCGTGCCGGGGGGAGGGTCAGTGCCATGCGCACCCGAATTCTCGTACTTGGAAAGCGCGTCGGCTGACGCTGAGCCTCGACCGCTCAGCGAACCCACCCGGCGCGCTCCCCTCGCTTGCCTTATGGCACGAGGGGTTTTTTGTTGCACAGGCACCCTTCGTGCAGCAGTCGAAGACCGTACAAACCTCGCATAAACCCTCAGCATCTGAGAAGAGAATGCCGATGACCGAGCAGGCCACCGGGGCCCACCACCCGCAGCCCCGGCCCCGATCCGGAGGACACTCCGCCCCCGAGCAGGTGACGGGCGCGCAGTCCCTCATCCGCTCTCTCGAGGAGGTCGGCGCCGACACGGTATTCGGCATTCCCGGCGGTGCGATCCTCCCGGCCTACGACCCGCTGATGGACTCCACCAGGGTGCGCCACGTCCTGGTCCGGCACGAGCAGGGCGCCGGTCACGCCGCCACCGGCTACGCGCAGGCCACCGGCAAGGTCGGCGTCTGCATGGCCACCTCCGGGCCCGGCGCCACCAACCTGGTCACCCCGATCGCCGACGCGCACATGGACTCCGTGCCGATGGTCGCGATCACCGGCCAGGTGGCGGCCAAGGCGATCGGCACGGACGCCTTCCAGGAGGCGGACATCGTCGGCATCACCATGCCGATCACCAAGCACAACTTCCTCGTCACCAAGGCCGAGGACATCCCGCGGATCATCGCCCAGGCGTTCCACATCGCCTCCACCGGCCGCCCCGGCCCGGTCCTGGTCGACATCGCCAAGGACGCCCTCCAGGCGAAGACCACCTTCTCCTGGCCGCCCACCATGGACCTGCCCGGCTACCGCCCGGTGACCAAGCCGCACGCCAAGCAGATCCGCGAGGCCGCCAAGCTGATCACCTCCGCCAAGCGGCCCGTCCTCTACGTCGGCGGCGGTGTCCTCAAGGCACACGCCACCGCCGAGCTCAAGGTTCTCGCCGAGCTCACCGGAGCGCCCGTCACCACCACCCTGATGGCGCTCGGCGCATTCCCCGACAGCCACCCGCTGCACGTGGGAATGCCGGGCATGCACGGTGCGGTCACCGCCGTCACCGCGCTGCAGAAGGCCGACCTGATCGTCGCCCTCGGCGCCCGCTTCGACGACCGCGTCACCGGCAAGCTGGACAGCTTCGCGCCGTTCGCCAAGATCGTCCACGCGGACATCGACCCGGCCGAGATCGGCAAGAACCGCGCCGCCGACGTGCCGATCGTCGGTGACGCCCGCGAGGTCATCGCCGACCTGATCCAGGCCGTCCAGAAGGAGCACAGCGAGGGCCACCAGGGCGACTACAGCGCCTGGTGGAAGGACCTGAGCCGCTGGCGCGACACCTACCCGCTCGGCTACGACCAGCCCGAGGACGGCTCGCTCTCCCCGCAGCAGGTCATCGAGCGCGTCGGACAGCTCGCCCCCGAGGGCACGATCTTCGCGGCGGGCGTCGGCCAGCACCAGATGTGGGCCGCCCACTTCATCGAGTACGACAAGCCGGCCACCTGGCTGAACTCCGGCGGCGCCGGAACCATGGGCTACGCCGTCCCGGCCGCCATGGGCGCCAAGGCCGGAGCGCCCGAGCGGGCCGTCTGGGCGATCGACGGCGACGGCTGCTTCCAGATGACCAACCAGGAGCTCACCACCTGCGCCCTGAACAACATCCCGATCAAGGTCGCCGTCATCAACAACGGCGCCCTCGGGATGGTCCGCCAGTGGCAGACCCTCTTCTACAACCAGCGGTACTCCAACACGGTGCTGCACTCCGGTCCGGACGACGTGAACCCGCAGGCCCGCGGCACCCGCGTCCCCGACTTCGTGAAGCTGTCGGAGGCCATGGGCTGCTACGCCATCCGCTGCGAGTCCCCGGACGACCTCGACAAGGTCATCGAGGAGGCGAACTCCATCAACGACCGCCCGGTCGTCGTCGACTTCATCGTCCACCAGGACGCGATGGTCTGGCCGATGGTCGCCGCCGGCACCTCCAACGACGAGATCATGGCCGCCCGGGACGTCCGCCCCGACTTCGGCGACAACGAAGACGACTGAGAGCCGTCGGGACCAGCAAGCAGAGGAAGCAGATCATGTCCAAGCACACGCTCTCCGTCCTGGTGGAGAACACCCCCGGCATCCTCGCCCGGATCGCCGCCCTGTTCTCCCGCCGCGGCTTCAACATCGACTCGCTCGCGGTGGGCGTCACCGAGCACCCCGACATCTCCCGCATCACCATCGTCGTCGGCGTGGAGGACCTGCCGCTGGAGCAGGTCACCAAGCAGCTCAACAAGCTCGTCAACGTGCTGAAGATCGTCGAGCTGGAGCCGGCCCAGGCGGTGCAGCGCGAACTCGTCCTGGTGAAGGTGCGCGCCGACAACGAGACGCGCTCCCAGATCGTCGAGATCGTCCAGCTGTTCCGCGCCAAGACCGTCGACGTCTCCCCGGAGGCCGTCACCATCGAGGCCACCGGATCCGGCGAGAAGCTGACCGCGATGCTCAAGATGCTGGAGCCGTACGGCATCAAGGAGCTCGTCCAGTCCGGCACGATCGCGATCGGCCGTGGTGCCCGATCCATCACGGACCGGTCGCTGCGCGCCCTGGACCGGTCGGCGTAAGACCCGAAACGGGCGGTCGGCGCGCCGTCGGCCGCCCGTATTCCGAGACCCTGAGACTTCCCTTCCGCCCCCCGTCATACGGTGGGACGCAACACCTGCACTCCCGAGGAGAGAACCCAAAGTGGCCGAGCTGTTCTACGACGCCGACGCCGACCTGTCCATCATCCAGGGCCGCAAGGTCGCGGTCATCGGGTACGGCAGCCAGGGCCACGCCCACGCGCTGTCGCTCCGTGACTCGGGTGTCGACGTCCGCGTCGGTCTGCACGAGGGCTCCAAGTCCAAGGCCAAGGCCGAGGAGCAGGGCCTGCGCGTGGTGAGCCCGTCGGAGGCCGCCGCCGAGGCCGACGTCATCATGATCCTCGTCCCGGACCCGATCCAGGCCGAGGTCTACGAGAAGCACATCAAGGACAACCTGAAGGACGGCGACGCGCTGTTCTTCGGCCACGGCCTGAACATCCGCTACGGCTTCATCAAGCCCCCGGCCGGCGTCGACGTCTGCATGGTCGCCCCGAAGGGCCCGGGCCACCTGGTCCGCCGCCAGTACGAGGAGGGCCGCGGCGTTCCCTGCATCGCCGCCGTCGAGCAGGACGCCACGGGCAACGGCTTCGCGCTGGCCCTGTCGTACGCGAAGGGCATCGGCGGCACCCGCGCCGGCGTCATCAAGACGACCTTCACCGAGGAGACCGAGACCGACCTGTTCGGTGAGCAGGCCGTTCTCTGCGGTGGCACCGCGGCGCTGGTCAAGGCGGGCTTCGAGACCCTGACCGAGGCCGGCTACCAGCCGGAGATCGCCTACTTCGAGTGCCTGCACGAGCTGAAGCTGATCGTGGACCTCATGTACGAGGGCGGCCTGGAGAAGATGCGCTGGTCGATCTCCGAGACCGCCGAGTGGGGCGACTACGTCACCGGCCCGCGGATCATCACGGACGCCACCAAGGCCGAGATGAAGAAGGTCCTCGCCGAGATCCAGGACGGCACCTTCGCGCAGCAGTGGATGGACGAGTACCACGGCGGCCTGAAGAAGTACAACGAGTACAAGAAGCAGGACTCCGAGCACCTGCTGGAGACCACCGGCAAGGAGCTGCGCAAGCTCATGAGCTGGGTCGACGAGGAGGCGTAAGCCGCCTGCCCGAGGGGCCGGAGCTAACCCGCTCCGGCCCCTTCGGCGAACCCCGGGTAACGTCGGCTAGTGAGGCGTTGTCCATCCCGTCCGGCCACGGACGGGTGATCCTTCCGCAGCGGCACAAGACGACGCCCTATGCGCCACTAGACTGCTGCACACATACGCGTCAGGCCCACAGCGTCGTGCGTCTCCAACGCGGCCAAGCGACACCGGAGAAGTGCAGGCACGCCCCCACGCCGCCCGGCACGCACTCTCGCCGCACCGGCCGAAGGCCCTGGTAGCTCCGCTACGAGGACCTCCAGCAGGCACGCCGAGAGCACGCACCGAACGCCGCGGGAACGCACCCGAACTTCTCCGGCGCCGCTCCACCCCTCCACCGCCTGCGGCCGTCGGGACGGCCGTCCGCAGCACTGGACTTGTGAGGACTCACGTGAGCTCGAAACCCGTCGTACTCATCGCTGAAGAGCTGTCGCCCGCCACCGTCGACGCCCTGGGCCCGGACTTCGAGATCCGGCACTGCAACGGCGCGGACCGAGCCGAGCTGCTCCCGGCCATCGCCGATGTGGACGCGATCCTGGTCCGCTCGGCCACCAAGGTCGACGCCGAGGCGATCGCCGCCGCGAAGAAGCTGAAGGTCGTCGCGCGAGCCGGCGTCGGCCTGGACAACGTGGACGTCTCCGCCGCCACCAAGGCCGGCGTGATGGTCGTCAACGCCCCGACCTCCAACATCGTGACCGCCGCCGAGCTGGCCTGCGGTCTGCTCGTCGCCACCGCCCGCCACATCCCGCAGGCCAACGCCGCGCTGAAGAACGGCGAGTGGAAGCGCAGCAAGTACACGGGCGTGGAGCTGGCCGAGAAGACCCTCGGTGTCGTCGGCCTCGGGCGCATCGGCGCGCTCGTCGCCCAGCGCATGTCCGGGTTCGGCATGAAGGTCGTCGCCTACGACCCCTACATCCAGCCCGCCCGCGCCGCGCAGATGGGCGTCAAGGTGCTGTCGCTGGACGAACTGCTCGAGGTCTCGGACTTCATCACCGTCCACCTGCCCAAGACCCCCGAGACGGTCGGCCTGATCGGCGACGAGGCCCTGCGCAAGGTCAAGCCGAGCGTGCGGATCGTCAACGCCGCGCGCGGCGGGATCGTCGACGAGGAAGCGCTGTACTCCGCCCTCAAGGAGGGCCGGGTCGCCGGTGCCGGTCTCGACGTCTACGCGAAGGAGCCCTGCACGGACTCCCCGCTGTTCGAGTTCGACCAGGTCGTCTGCACCCCGCACCTGGGCGCCTCCACCGACGAGGCGCAGGAGAAGGCCGGTATCGCCGTCGCCCGTTCCGTGCGGCTCGCCCTCGCCGGTGAGCTCGTGCCGGACGCGGTGAACGTGCAGGGCGGTGTCATCGCCGAGGACGTCAAGCCGGGCCTGCCGCTCGCCGAGCGCCTGGGCCGGATCTTCACCGCGCTCGCCGGTGAGGTCGCCGTCCGTCTCGACGTCGAGGTCTACGGCGAGATCACCCAGCACGACGTGAAGGTGCTGGAGCTGTCCGCGCTCAAGGGTGTCTTCGAGGACGTCGTCGACGAGACGGTGTCGTACGTCAACGCCCCGCTGTTCGCGCAGGAGCGCGGCGTCGAGGTGCGTCTCACCACCAGCTCCGAGGCGACCGAGCACCGCAACGTCGTCACGGTGCGCGGCACCCTCGCCGACGGCGAGGAGGTGTCGGTGTCCGGCACGCTGGCCGGCCCCAAGCACCTCCAGAAGATCGTCGCGGTCGGTGACTACGACGTGGACCTCGCGCTCGCCGACCACATGATCGTGCTGAAGTACGAGGACCGCCCCGGTGTCGTCGGCACGGTGGGCCGCATCCTCGGCGAGGCGGGCCTCAACATCGCCGGCATGCAGGTGTCGCGGGCGGTGGCCGGTGGCGAGGCGCTGGCGGTGCTGACCGTGGACGACACGGTGACCGCGCCCGTGCTGGCCGAGGTGGCCGCGGAGATCGGGGCGACCTCGGCTCGCTCCGTCAACCTGGCCTGACTTCCCCGGGGGGCTCGCCCCCCGGGAACCCCGTTCACCCGGAACGGGCTCGTCCTCACACGCCGGACGGGCTGAGCTGATCAGCCTGTCCGGCGTTTTCGCGTACCCGCGGCCGCCGCAGGGTCACCGCCGCCGCTGCCGCCGCACCGGCCAGCAGCACCGCGCCCGTGACCGCCGCCGTGTGCATGCCGCTGGTGAAGGCCTCGCGTGCCGCCGTCGCCAGGGCGTCTCCCGCGCGCCCCGGGAGCCGGTCGGCCACGGCCAGGGCGCCGCCCAGGGTCTCGCGGGCCGCGGCGGGTGCCGTTTCCGGGATCTCGTGGCGGTAGACGGCCGTGCCGATGGAGCCGAGGAACGCCATGCTCAGCGCGCCGCCGAACTCCGTGCCGGTCTCCAGCAGGGACGACGCCGCGCCCGCCTTCTCCACCGGCGCCGAGCTCAGCGCCAGGTCGGCCACCTGGGACATGACGGTGACGATGCCGCAGGCCAGCACGGCGCACGCGGCCAGCAGCAGCCACAGGGAGTCGGTGCCGACCAGAGCCAGCATCACGTAGCCGCACGACGAGACCGCGAAGCCTCCGCAGACGACGTACGCGCGGGGAACGCCCCGCTGCACGAGGTGGGCGCCGACCGGGGCCGCGAGTCCGATGGGCACCGACGGCAGCAGGCTCCACAGCGCCGCCTCCAGGGGGCTGTTGTCCAGGACCGACTGGATGTACTGGGTCGTGAAGTAGGCCGAGCCCATCATGCCGAAGGCGGCCACGAGATTGAGGACGACGGCCGGGCTGAATCCGCGGCCCCGGAACAGCTGAGGCGAGATCAGCGGGGAGGCCGCCGTGCGCTGGCGGTGGACGAACAGCGCGGCGAAGAGCAGGCCGACGGTCACCGACATCGCGTACCGCACGTTCCAGCCCTCGGAGGCGAGTTCCTTCAGGCCGTAGATCACGGGGAGCACCGCCGCCATCGACAGGGGGACGCTCAGCAGGTCGAAGCGGCCGGGGTGCGGGTTGCGCGACTCGGGCAGCAGGACCGGGCCGAGCAGCAGGAGCAGCACCATCGCGGGCAGGTTGACCAGGAAGACCGAGCCCCACCAGAAGTGCTCGACGAGCACCCCGCTCATCACCGAGCCGAGCGCGATGCCGGCCGTCATCACACCCGACCAGAGACCGATCGCCTTGGTGCGCTGCGCGGGGTCGGTGAACATCGTGCGCACGAGCGCCATCGTCGACGGCATCAGCGTCGCGCCGCCGATGCCGAGGACCGCGCGAGCGGCGATGAGGGTCTCGGCGCTGGTGGCGTAGGCCGCGACCAGGGAGGCCGTGCCGAAGGCGGCGGCGCCGATCAGCAGGAGCCTGCGGCGGCCGATGCGGTCGCCGAGCGAGCCCATGGTCATCAGCAGGCCGGCCAGCACGAAGCCGTAGATGTCGAAGATCCACAGCTGCTGGGTGGCACTCGGTTCCAGGTCGGCGCTGATCGCGGGGATCGCGAAGTAGAGGACGGAGACGTCCATCGAGACCAGCAGCAGCGGGAGCATCAGCACGCCGAGGGCCGTCCATTCGCGGCGGCCGGCGAGGGCGGGAGGGTGCGGGTTCGTCGTCATGGGCAGGACTGTACGAGCGTCCTAAACGATTGTCTAGTACGCTTGTTTAATACGTTCGTCTGGATCGAGAGATAGGGTGGCGGGCCATGGGACACCGTGAGGATCTGCTGGAGGGCGCCAAGCGCTGCCTGCTGGCGAAGGGCTTCCTGCGCACGACGGCGCGCGACATCGTCAAGGAGTCGGGGACCAACCTGGCCTCGATCGGCTACCACTACGGCTCTAAGGACGCGCTGCTGGCGCAGGCGTACGTGGAGATGGTGGAGGGCATGTCCGACGCCTTCGAGGGCGGCGGTGAGCTGCGCGGGGAGCCGGGGTCGATGGAGCGTTTCACCGACGTCTGGGCGAACATCATCGGGACCATGCGGGAGCCCGGCTCGATGTGGCGGCTCAGCCTGGAGATCGTGGCCATGGGGGACCAGCTGCCGGAGGTGCGGGAGCATCTCGCACGGGCCCAGCGCGAGGGGGCGCGCGGCATCCTGCCCCTCTTCCTCGGCGGGCATGAAGCCGACGTGACGGACGAGCAGGTGGACACCGTCGGGTACTTCTACCTGACCATGATGATGGGCCTGATGGCCCAGTGGACCTTCGACCCGGAGCACGCTCCGGAGGCCGAGCAGCTCACAGCGGGGCTCCGCCGAGTGATCGAGGCGGCTGAGGGGAAGTGACGCCTCACCCGGGCGTGCCGACGACCGAGTCGATGGCGGACGCGGCGTCGGGGGCGGTCCGGGTGGGGGCGGGTGCCGTCCCGGTCCAGGAGCGGCCCGCCGATACCCAGACGCTGCGGGCGCCGATGCCGGCCGCGCCGGCGATGTCGGCGTGCGGGGAGTCGCCGATCACCCAGGCGCCCTCCAGTGTGGCGCCGACAGCTCCGGCAGCGGCGTGGAAGATCTCCGGCGCGGGCTTCTTGTGGCCGACGGCCTCGGAGACGGCCCAGCCGTGGGTCAGCGCGTCGAGGCCGGTCGTGCGGATCTTCCTCTCCTGCTGGGAGGTTCGGCCGTTGGTGACGATGGCGAGGGCCCAGCCGGCGGCGGTGGCCTTCTGGAGGGCGGTGCGGACGGGCGCGGACAGTACGACACGGTCGGCCGCGCCCCGTTCGAGCAGGGCCCGGACCGCGTCCCGGGGGACACGGTCGCCGTACCGCCCGTGCATGGCGCGGGCGACCTCCGGGCGGGGCGTGTAGCCACTGGCGTCGACGGTCATGAGCCAGTCGATGTCGCCCTCGGGCAGCTCGTGCTCGGCCAGGAAGTCCAGCAGTGCGGCGCGGTAGGCGGCGTCCCGGTCGATCAGGGTGTTGTCGAGGTCGAGCAGCAGCAGGGGCATGAACGGGCCGTCCTCACAGTCGGTGTGCCTTGAGGGCCATGTGCAGCAGCAGACGGTCCTCTCCGTCGTCCAGGTCGAGTCCGGTGAGCTTCTCGATGCGGGACAGCCGGTAGTACAGGGTCTGGCGGTGGATGCCCAGCTCGGCGGCGGCCCGGGCGGCCTGCCCGGCGCAGTCGAGGAAGACCTCGGCGGTCCGGGCGAGTTCGTGGTGGACCGGGGCGAGCAGCGTGCGGGCGACGGGGTCGTGGGCGACCTCCGGGGGCAGGGCCGTGAGCAGCCGGAACGGCCCGATCGACGCCCACTGCGCGACCGGCCCGAACCGCGCCTCGGCCAGTGCCGCCCGGGCCGCCGCCGACGCCTCTGCCCATGCGGTCGCCAGGTCGGCGAGGCCGGAGCGGGGGGTGGCGACACCGGCGGCGGGGCCGGAGCGGGGGGTGGCGGCACCGGCGGCGGGGCCGGAGCGGGGGGTGCTGACGCCGGGGCTGGAGGTCGGCGGCCGGGGGATGGCGGCACCGGCGCCGGAGCCGGCTGCGCCTGTTCCGCTCGCCGTACTCGCTCGGCCCGCCGTGCCTGTTCCGCGCGCCGTGCCCGCTGTGCCCGTCGCACCCGCCGTGCCCGTGGGGGATCCGTCCGTGCCGCCGGTGGCGTTTCCGCCCTGGCCGCTGCCGCCCGCTCCCCGGGAGGCGGCGCTCGGCGGACCGCTGCCGCCCGCCCCCCGGGCAGCCGCGCTCCCCGCGCCGCTTCCCCCTCGCGCCCGCTCCAGCAGCCGCCCCGCCGCCGTCGTCGCCGGGGTGAGGACGTCCGGGGAGCGCAGGCGGATCAGGAGCGCCAGGCACTGGGCCGTCGCGCCCCACGGCAGCGTGCACAGAGCCGTCGCGCCGGGGACCGCGCGGACCGACGGGGCGTCGTCCGGGTCGGCCGAGGGCCACGGGGCGACGCACATCAGGGCGTGGAGGCCGTCGGCGCGGGGGCCGAGGGCGGTGCGGAGCTCGGCGACGGCCATGTCGCTCTGCCAGCCGCGCTCGGCCGTGAGGACCGCCCTCAGTTCGCGGCTGAGGTCGGCGCCGTGCTGGGCCTCGTCCGCGAGCAGGGCGCCGATGCGGGCCGTGACCCCCATGGCGGCGGTGAGCTGGCGTTCGCTCGGGCCGGGATCGTCGTCCAGGAGCCAGATGTAGCCGTGCACCACGCCCCGGTGGCGGACGGGGAGACAGATCCGGCCCCGGTAGACCCCGGCCTCCGGTGTCGGGGGGATGCGGACCGGGCCCGTCGCACGGGTGATGCCGAAGCCCTCGAACCACGCCCGGACCGCCGCCGTCGAGCGGCGGGTGAGGATCGAGCGGGTGCGCACCGGGTCCAGGGCCGACGGATCGAGGTCGCCCTCACTGTCGTAGGCACCGAAGGCGATCAGCTCGAAGTCCCGGTTCTCCAGCGTCGCGGGCGCGCCGAGCAGCTCCGAGATCTCGTCGACCAGCTCCTCGTAGTCGCCCCTGTGTTCCGACGTCACCCGGGCATTGTCGCGCACTTCCCGGACCCCTTCATACATCTGTCTGAGATCTGCGGCACGGATGCGTGACAGCTGTCGATGGCCGACGATCGGAGGGATCCTTAGGTTTCACGGTGGTTCTCCGTGCCGTACCCGACGCGCCATCCGCGAGGGGTCCGGCCTTCACGTTGCTTGTGCTCTGGAGGTGCCCCGTGCTGGGTCCCGTGATTCTCGCCGCGTCCCGCAGCGACCGGATGCGACGCCTGATCTCGGCGGCACCGGTGACCAAGCAGGTCGTCGACCGCTTCATCCCGGGCGAGGACGTCGACGACATCGTCCCCGTCGTCCGGGAGCTCGCCGATCACGGCCTCGAACTGACGATGGACGTCGTCGGCGAGGACATCACCAACCCCGCGCAGGCCGCCGCCGCCCGGGACGCCTACCTGGAGCTCGTCGACCGCCTCAAGCCGCTGGAGCTCGGCACCCGTGCCGAGATGTCGGTGAAACTGTCGATGTTCGGTCAGGCGCTGGAGGGCGGCCACGAGCTGGCCCTGAGCAACGTTCGCCCGGTCGTCGAGGCCGCCGCCGAGATCGGCACCACGGTCACGCTCGACGCCGAGGACCACACCACCCTCGACTCGATGTTCGCCATTCACGAGGAGCTGCGGAAGGACTTCCCGCAGACCGGCTGCGTCATCCAGGCGTACCTCTTCCGCACCGAGGCCGATGCCCGCCGCCTGGCCGGGAGCGGCAGCCGGGTCCGTCTGGTCAAGGGCGCGTACAAGGAGCCCGCGTCGGTCGCGTACCAGGACAAACACGAGACCGACCGGGCATACGTCCGTATTCTGCGGACGCTGATGGAGGGGGAGGGGTACCCGATGATCGGGTCCCACGACCCGCGCCTGATCGCGATCGGCCAGGAACTCGCCCACCAGGCCGGGCGCAAGCTCGACGAGTACGAGTTCCAGATGCTCTACGGCATCCGCACCGAGGAGCACCACCGGCTGGCCGCCGAGGGCCACCGGATGCGCGTCTACACCGCGTACGGCACCGACTGGTACGGCTACTTCATGCGCCGTCTCGCGGAGAAGCCGGCCAACCTGCGCTTCTTCGCCCGGAGCATGCTCACCAAGGGCTGACAGCCCTGCGAGGGCCGAGAGCCCTGCGAGGGGCCGAGAGCCCGTCAAGGGCCGATACCGAATCACCGCTCAGTAAGGAGTTACGGAAAACATGGACGCTGTGACCCAGGTCCCCACCCCCGTCAACGAGCCGGTGCACGGCTACGCCCCCGGCTCGCCCGAGCGCGCCCGGCTGGAGGCCCGGCTGAAGGAGCTGGCCGACAACCCCGTCGACCTGCCCTGCACCATCGGCGGCGAGAAGCGGATGGGCGGCGGCGAGGCCTTCCAGGTCGTCCAGCCGCACAACCACCAGGCCGTGCTCGGTACGTACCGCAACGCCACGCAGGCGGACGCCCAGGACGCCATCGACGCGGCCCTGGCCGCCGCGCCCGCCTGGCGTGCGATGTCCTTCGACGACCGCGCGGCGATCATCCTGCGCGCCGCCGAGCTGCTGTCCGGCCCCTGGCGCGAGACGCTCGCCGCCTCCACCATGCTCGGCCAGTCCAAGACCGCCCAGCAGGCCGAGATCGACACGCCCTGCGAGCTGATCGACTTCTGGCGGTTCAACGTCTCCTACGCCCGCAACCTCCTCGCCGAGCAGCCCCCGGCGAACTCCCCGGGCGTCTGGAACCGTCTGGACCACCGTCCGCTCGAGGGCTTCGTCTACGCGATCACGCCGTTCAACTTCACCGCCATCGCGGGCAACCTCCCGACGGCCCCCGCCCTGATGGGCAACGTCGTCGTCTGGAAGCCGTCCCCGACGCAGACCCACGCCGCCGTGCTGCTGATGCAGCTGCTGGAGGAGGCCGGCCTGCCCAAGGGCGTCATCAACCTCGTCACCGGTGACGGCATCGAGGTCTCCAAGGTCGCCCTGGAGCACCGCGACCTCGCCGGCATCCACTTCACCGGCTCGACCCCCACCTTCCAGTACCTGTGGAAGACGGTCGGCAACAACATCGAGAAGTACCGCACCTACCCGCGCCTCGTCGGCGAGACCGGCGGCAAGGACTTCCTCGTCGCCCACCCGTCGGCCGACCCGGCGATCCTGAAGACGGCGTTCACCCGCGGCGCCTTCGAGTTCCAGGGCCAGAAGTGCAGCGCCACCTCCCGGGCGTACATCCCCGCCTCGATCTGGAACTCCGGTTTCAAGGAGGAGCTGGCCGCCGAGGTCGACGGCATCAAGATGGGTGACGTCACCGACCTGTCGAACTTCATCGGCGCCGTCATCGACGAGCGTGCCTTCGCCAAGAACAAGGCCGCCATCGACCGCGCCAAGGAGGACGCCTCCTGCACGATCGTCGCGGGCGGCACCTACGACGACTCCGTGGGCTGGTTCGTCCGCCCGACCGTCATCGAGTGCACCGACCCGGAGAACGAGGTCTTCCGCACCGAGTACTTCGGCCCGATCATCGCCGTGCACGTCTACGAGGACGACAAGTACGACGAGATGCTGACCCAGATGGAGTCCGTCTCCGACTACGCCCTGACCGGCTCGGTCATCGCGAACGACCGCGCGGCGGCGGCCCACACGGCCGACAAGCTCCGCTACGCGGCCGGCAACTTCTACATCAACGACAAGTCGACCGGCGCCGTCGTCGGCCAGCAGCCCTTCGGCGGCGGCCGCGCCTCCGGCACCAACGACAAGGCCGGCGCCCCGCAGAACCTGATGCGCTGGACCCTGACCCGCGCCATCAAGGAGACGCTGGTCCCGCCGACCGACTACACGTACCCGCACATGGGCTGACACCCGGCGTGCACCGACGGGCCAGGTCGTGAAGACCTGGCCCGTCGGCATGTCCGGCGGAAACACTGGCGCCATGACGAAGACTGAGACCGTGACCACCGAGGACGGCGTACGGCTGTGGGCCCAGCGCTCGGGCCGGGGGGCCACCCCCCTGGTGCTGTGCCACGGCGGGCCCGGACTGTGGGACATGTTCGACGACGTCGCCGCACTGCTCGGCGACCTGGCCACGGTGATCCGCTGGGACCAGCGCGGCTGCGGGCGCTCACAGCCCTGCGACGGGCCGTGGACGGTGGAGCGCTTCGTGGCCGATCTCGACGCCGTACGACGGCACTTCGAGCTGGACAGGACGGCGCTGCTCGGCCACTCCTGGGGCGCGCAACTGGCGCTGCACCACGCCCTGGCGCACCCGGACAACGTCGGCACGCTGATCTACGTCAGCGGTACGGGCATCGGTCCGGACACCGACTGGCACGGCGCGTACGAGGAGAACCAGTCGGCCCGGCTCGGGGAGCGGCCCGAACGTCTGGCCCGCTGGCGGGAGCTGGCCGACACGCCGGGGCGTGACCAGGCCCAGGAGCGGGAATGGGCGGTCCTCCACTGGTCAGCCGAGTTCCCGGACGCCGACCGGTCGACGCAACACGCCGAACGGATGGCCGACCCCTGGTTCGGCATCAACGCCGCGTGCAACAAGCAGCTGAACGTCGAGGCGAGGAAGGTCTGCGGCACGCCGGGCCTTTACGCCGCCTGCGAGGCCCTCGACGTGCCCGCGCTCATCGTCGACGGCGCACGGGACATCCGCCCGCGCTCGGCGGTGGACTCGCTGGAGCGGGCGTTGCCGCGCGTGACACGCGTGGTGCTGCCGGAGGCCGGTCACCTGCCGTGGGTGGAGGACCCCCGCGGCTTCCGGGAGGCGGTGGCGGCGGGCCTCGGGCTCGGATAACCGGTCGAGAGCCACCCGGCCCGTTCGCATACTGGGCCGATGACCCTCCGCGTGCGCACCGCCCACACCGCCGACCTCGCCCCCGCCGACCTCGAGGCCGTACGGGCCCTCCTGGACGCCGCTTTCGACGGCGACTTCGGCGACGAGGACTGGGACCACGGCCTCGGCGGCATGCATGCCCTCGTGCACGACGACTCCGGGCTCGCCGCGCACGGGGCGGTCGTGATGCGCCGGGTGCGGCACCGCGGGCGGTGGCTGCGGGCCGGGTACGTCGAGAACGTCGCCGTGCGCGCCGACGCCCGCCGCGGCGGCCTCGGCGGGCGGGTCATGGGCGAACTGGAACGCGTCGTCGAGCGCGCCTACGACCTCGGTGCCCTGTCCGCCAGTGCGGACGGCGCCCGGCTCTACACCTCCCGTGGCTGGCGGCTGTGGAGCGGTGAGGTGCACGCCCTCAGCCCGCGGGAGGGCGACATCCGCCTGCCGGACGAAGAGGACAGCACCTATGTCCGGCCGGCCCTCGCCGGTGCGCTCGACCCCGCACACGCACTGCTCTTCGACTGGCGCGACGGCGACGTGCTCTAGAAATCACCGCAGGTCAGCACGGTGTGACCCAGTCCACCGTCTCAGATAGTAGGAAGTCCGAGTAATTGTGGAGACAGACGCTCCGCACTCCCTTAGCTTTGTAGGAGCCGAACGTCTCGCTCGACCAAGCGAATGGCGGTCGTGAGCCGGGCCCCGTGCAGGCAACCCCTGCGGCACCGCTCCCCGCCCCTTCCGGCGTCTCGTAACCCTCCCTGTGCACTCCGTGCTGTCGAAGGAGTCGATTTCCCATGGCCGAGACGACCGTCCGCCGCCGAGTCCGTCACGTCTCCCGTACGACCGAGTCCGACCGGAAGAACGCCACCGCCGCGCTCCAGCGCGCCCTAGACCGCAGGGACAACGGCGGATCCAGCGGCCACTGAGCCGCGCACCGCAACAGGACCGGGAGCCGCCCGACGAGGCGCGGTGCGGGGCCTCACGCCCCGCGCCGCACCTCGAAGTGGTCGATCCGCTCACCGCTCGACGCCAGCGCCGACACCTTCAGTCGCGGCCTGGCGCCGCTGACCGCCTCCACCGAGAGGAACGAGAAACCGCGGTAGCGCACCCGTGACCAGTGCGCCGACTCCGCCTTGGTGTCCCGGGACTTCGTCCACCGGAACGTGCTGACCGGCTCGTGGTCGGCGGCGTTCCCCTCGTAGCTCTCCTTCACGCCGTCGGGGAAGCCGTACAGCTCCTTGCCGCCCCCGCCCGCGGTGACGTACACGATCCCGTCCCGCCGTGGATCCGTCGTCCCGCCGACCGGCACCGGCCGGCCCACCTCGCCGCCCCGGATGGCGTCCGTCCGCTCGTAGACGTGGTTGTGCCCGTTGATCACCAGGTCCACCTCGTGCCGGGCGAACAGCGGCAGCCACTCGGCGCGCACCCCGCCGTCCGAGGCGTGCGTGGACGTCGAGTACGCGCAGTGATGGAAGAAGACGACGACGAAGTCGACGTCCTTCGAGGACCGCAGCTCGCCGAGCTTGCCGTCCAGCCACTTCGTCTGCCGCCCCTGCGTGTAACCGAAGTTGGCGGGGATCTCGTACGACACGTCGTTCGCGTCGAGCGCGACCACGCCCACGTTGCCGTACGTGAAGGCGTACACGCCCGGTGCCGTACGCGCGTCGAAGCCGCTGTCCGGCAGGGAGAAGCGGGCGACCTGGCCGCCGTAGCCGTCGGGTGAGTACCAGGCCTCCATGTCGTGGTTGCCGGTCGTCACCATCCACGGCACCGACCTGGCCACCGGCTCGGTCTGCTTCAGGAAACGGTCCCACTGGCCCGCGTCGAAGACGTCCGACTCCTTGCCCTTGCCGGTCGGATCGGCGTAGCAGATGTCACCGGCGTGCAGATGGAAGGCGGGCTTGCGGCGCAGCAGCGTACGGTCGTTGAGGGCCGCCTCGTCACCGACGCCCTGGTCGCCGAACGCGGTGAACACGAACCGCTCGGGCGGGCTCGCCGGTGCCGTGCGGAAGGACGTGATCGTCGACCGGTGCCGCGGGGAGGCCGGATCGAAGCCCTCGTGGCCGACGCCGTAGTAGTACGTCGTGTCCGGGCGCAGGCCGTCCAGCGCGGCGTGCAGGTAGTACTGGTCGACCGCCGCCCGGATGCCCTTCAGCTCCGGGGTGTGCAGGTCGCGCAGCTCCGCCTCGATCTTGCGGCCGAGGTCGTCGGGGCGCAGGCCCACCCGGACGTACGGCTTCTTCACCGCGAGCGGCACCTGCCAGGAGATCCGCATCTGCGTCCTGGGGTCGGCGCCGAAGGCGAGATGGCGGCCGAAGGGGGTGATGAGGGAACCGGGTGCCTTCGACGTGCTCGGCGACGGCCCGCCGGTCGCCGTGGCACCGGCCTGCCCGGAACGGGAACCGGAACCGGAACCGGAGCAGCCGGTCAGCAGCCCGCTCGCCACCGCGCCCGCCGTCACCAGGGTGCGCCGCCGCGACAGCCGGGTCCGCAGGTACTCGTGCTGCTCCGCCATGCTCATCCGGCCGGCGAGCTCGTGCGGGATGCCGAAGTGGGGGATCTCCATGGGAAGTGAACTTCCCAGCAGAGGCCAACGGCCGCACCACATACGGGTGAACGGCACCCTACGGACGCGTGCCGTCCCCCGGTCGGGTGCTTCCCGCCTGTCCGCATCACGGACACCGTGTGTCATCCCATGGGACGAGGAGTAGGGTGCCCGCATGTCTCGCAGCATCAATCTCGCAGTGATTCCCGGTGACGGCATCGGCCAGGAGGTCGTGGCCGAAGGCCTGAAGGTCCTCTCCGCCGTCCTTCCGCAGGATGTGAAGCTGGAGACCGAGGAGTACGACTTCGGCGCCCGGCGCTACCACGCCACCGGTGAGACCCTCACCGACGCCGACCTCGACGCCCTGAAGCGGCACGACGCCATTCTGCTCGGCGCGATCGGCGACCCGTCCGTGCCGTCCGGGGTCCTGGAGCGCGGCTTCCTGCTCAAGCTCCGCTTCGCCTTCGACCACCACGTCAACCTGCGTCCGTCGAAGCTCCTCCCGGGTGTCGCCACCCCGCTCGCAGGCGAGCCGGAGATCGACTTCGTCGTGGTCCGCGAGGGCACCGAGGGCCCGTACACCGGCAACGGCGGCACGATCCGCAAGGGCACCGAGCACGAGGTCGCCACCGAGGTGTCCGTCAACACGGCCTTCGGTGTCGAGCGCGTGGTCCGCGACGCCTTCGCCCGGGCCCAGGCCCGCCCCCGCAAGAAGCTCGCGCTGATCCACAAGAACAACGTGCTGACCTTCGCCGGTCACCTGTGGACGAACGTCTTCAACAAGGTGGCCGAGGAGTTCCCCGAGGTCACCACCGAGTACATGCACGTGGACGCGGCGACGATCTACCTCGTCACGCAGCCCGAGCGCTTCGACGTGATCGTCACCGACAACCTCTTCGGCGACATCGTCACCGACCTCGCCGCGGCCGTCTCCGGCGGCATCGGCGTCGCCGCGAGCGGGAACATCAACCCCTCCGGCGACTTCCCCTCGATGTTCGAGCCCGTGCACGGCTCGGCCCCGGACATCGCGGGCCAGGGCAAGGCCGACCCGACCGCCACCGTGCTGTCCGTCGCGCTGCTCCTGCGCCACCTCGGCTACGAGGCCGAGGCCGCCCGCATCGACGAGGCGGTCGCCGCCGACCTGTCGGAGCGTACCGGCAAGCCCGCCCGCTCCACCTCGGAGATCGGCGACGCGCTCGCCGTACGCGTAGCCGGCTGACCCGCCGCTGCTCACCGCAAGCCGCCGGGTCGCATCAGCGCCCGGCGGCTTTCGCATGTTCCCGCCGGGTGCCACCATCGACCACCGGGCCGCAATCACCCCGTTCCTTCCGCCGCCGCCCCCGGGCGATAATCGAACGCGAGGCCGCGGAATGAGGGAATGCTCGGACGTCCTAGCACTGGTCACCATCAGAGCAGTACCGAGCGCGGCCCGTCACTACAACCGGTGAAGGACAGCAACCCATGACGACGCCCACGATCGAGCTCAAGCCCTCCGCTCACCCGCTCTCCGACGCGGAACGCGAGGGGATCCTTTCCAACCCCGGGTTCGGCCGCCACTTCACCGACCACATGGTGACGATCAAGTGGACGGAAGGTCGCGGCTGGCACGACGGCCAGCTCGTGCCGTACGCGCCGATCTCCCTCGACCCCGCCACCACGGTCCTGCACTACGCGCAGGAGATCTTCGAGGGCCTGAAGGCCTACCGCCAGCCCGACGGATCCGTCGCCACCTTCCGCCCCGAGAAGAACGCCGAGCGTTTCCAGCGTTCCGCCCGCCGGCTCGCGATGCCCGAGCTGCCGGTCGAGACGTTCATCGAGGCGTGCGACGCCCTGGTGAAGCAGGACAAGGCGTGGGTGCCGGCGCACGGCGGCGAGGAGTCCCTCTACCTGCGCCCGTTCATGATCGCCACCGAGGTCGGGCTGGGTGTGAAGCCGGCCAACGAGTACCTGTTCCTGGTGATCGCCTCCCCGGCCGGGGCGTACTTCCCCGGTGGTGTGAAGCCGGTGTCCATCTGGGTCTCCGAGGACCGCGTCCGTGCCGTCCCCGGCGGCATGGGCGACGCGAAGACGGGCGGCAACTACGCGGCGTCCCTGCTCGCGCAGGCCGAGGCCGCGACGAAGGGCTGCGACCAGGTCTGCTACCTCGACGCCGTGGAGCACACGTGGGTCGAGGAGCTGGGCGGCATGAACCTGTACTTCGTGTACGGAGACAAGATCGTCACGCCGTCGCTGACCGGGTCGATCCTGGAGGGCGTCACGCGTGACTCCCTGCTCGCCGTCGCCCGTGACCTCGGGTACGAGGCCGAGGAGGGCCGGGTCTCGGTCGACCAGTGGCAGCGGGACTCGGAGAACGGGTCGCTGACGGAGGTCTTCGCCTGCGGTACGGCCGCGGTGATCACTCCGGTCGGTACGGTGAAGCGGGCCGGAGCGGAGTGGAAGCAGAGCGGGGGAGAGCCGGGCGAGGTCACGCTGCGACTGCGCCAGGCGCTGCTTGATATTCAGCGGGGTACGGCCTCGGACGCCCACGGTTGGATGCACCGCCTGGGCTGAGGCCCCCCTGGCCCCCGGGGGCTCCGCCCCCGGCCCCCGGCCTATGCCCACCCACCACCCGAAGCGGTCGGTTAGGAGGCCGGGCCGTCGGTCGTGTCGAGTTGGTCGGGCAGGAAGCCAGGCCCTTGCCCGTGTCGAATCGGCCGGCCAAGAAGCCGGGCCGTCGGTCGTGTCGAATCGGCCGGTTAGGAAGCCGGTCCGCCTGGCCGCCTCGAATCGGTCGGCCAGGATGGCGATTCACCGGCCGCCTCGAATCGGTCGGCCAGGAAGTCGGGCCGTCGGCCGCGTCGAGGCCGGTCGGCCGGAGAGCCGGGCTCCTGCCCGCGTCGAAGCCGGTCGGCCAAGGAGCCGGGCTCCTGCCCGCATGAAGCCGCCGGTCAGCTGGAGCAGGGACGAGTACGACGCCCTCGGCAATCAAGACGCGGGGCGCGAATCGATCGGGCGGGAAGCGGGCGGCGCTTCACCGGCCCCGGGCTCCTCCCCGGAGGAGCCGGGCGTCGCCTCGTCGGCCCCGGGCCCCTCCACGGACGAGCCGGGCGTCGCTTCATCAGCCCCGGGCCCCTCCACGGACGAGCCGGGCGTCGCCTCGTCGGCCCCCTGCTCCTCCGCGGGCGAGCCCGGGGCCGTCAGTGCGTACGTCACCCCTCCCACCACCCCCGACAGCAGGAAACCGCAGTCCACACCGCCGGTCAGCGCCAGCAGCGGACCCTCGTACGACGGCAGGGACACCGCCAGGACACCCACCGTCGCTCCGGCCGCCCAGGAGAGGGTCGCCGGGACGTTCCAGCCGGAGCGGTACCAGTAGACGCCGCCCCGGGCGCGGCGGTTGAAGACCTGGAGGGCGTCCGCGTCGTAGACCCCGCCGCAGCGGGCGAAGCCGATGAGGGTGATGACCGCCCACGGCGTGCCGATGGCGGTCAGGAGCAGCACGAAGGACGTCATCGCGTCCTGCGCGGTCGAGTAGTAGTGCCCGGCGAAGACACAGGCCGTGGCGACGGCCGCGACCACGTACGTCGCCCGGGCCCGGGAGGCGCGCGGCAGGATCGCGTCCAGGTCGAGGCCCATCGAGTACAGCATCAGCCCCGCGTTGCCGACCGAGCCGGCCGAGGCCGCCAGGAGGAGGGGGACGAGGTACCAGGACGGGGCCGCGTCGACCAGCGGGCCCGCGTAGTCGAGGGCCGCCCCGGCCGCGTACGCCGTGAACGTGCCGAAGAGCTGCGGCACCAGCAGGCCCAGCAGCAGCCCCAGCCAGGTCGCGTGCAGCACCCGCCGGGAGGAGTGGCGGGCCGGGGAGATGTAGCGGGTGTAGTCGCCGAGGAGCGTGATGAACGCGACCGGCCCGGACAGCCCGGCGGCCACGGCCGCGAGCAGCCAGGTCGGCCAGTAGCCGCCCAGCAGATAGCCGCCGGCCCCCGGGAGCGCGCTGGTGGTGAAACCGGGGGCGTAGGCGATCACGCCCAGCGCCAGCAGGGCCGTCATACCGAACGCCAGCACCCGTGACATCGCGAGCAGCACCCGGTAGCCGTACACCGCCCCGGCGACGGTGGCCGCGGCGAGCAGCCCGTAGACGATGCCGTAGGACGCCCCGCCCTGCGGCAGACCGGCCAGCCGGCCCAGGACGCTGACCATCACGTCCCCGCCGATCCACACGGTCAGCGCGGTGTAGCCGAGGGCCAGCAGCAGCCCGACCACCGAGCCGACCAGCCGCCCGCGGACCCCGAACTGGGCGCCGGAGGAGGTCGACAGGTTGGTGCCGGTACGCAGCGAGACCAGTGCCAGCGGGGCCGTGAACAGCACGCCCACCACCGTGCCCGCGAGCACCGCGCTGACCGACGACCACCAGTCCAGGCCGAAGGACGGCGGCAGCCAGCCGAAGACGATCACGCCCAGACAGAGGTTGGAGCCGAGCAGGATCGACACGAGGTCGCGCGGCCCGCTGGTGCGCTCCTCCTCCGGGATGGTGTCGACTCCGCGCTGTTCGATCGGCATGTTGGTCTCCCTTGGTTAGAGCGACGTTCAATGTGATGTGCGCATTGCCTCACCGTCAACCTTTCGGTCCAGGGAATTTCATGTTTAGAGTGATGCTCTAAACGGAGGGAGTGACATGCGGCTGACCCCGACCGAACGCGACCGGCTGCTGCTCTTCGGCGCCGCCGAGCTCGCCCGCGCCCGCAGGGCCAGGGGGCTGAGGCTCAACGTCCCCGAGGCGACCGCGCTCATCGCCGACACGGTGTGCGAGGCCGCCCGGGACGGCAGGAGGCTCGCGGAGGCCGTCGAGGCCGCCCGGTCCGTCCTCGGGCCCGGCGACGTGCTGCCCGGTGTCGCCGACGTCGTCACCGAGGTGCACGTCGAGGCCGTCTTCGACGACGGCTCGCGGCTCGCGGTCGTCTCCGACCCCATCGGAGGCGGCTCGGGGCCGGACGCCCCGGGCGCGCTGCTGCCCGGCCCGGAGGATGCCGAGCCCGAGCCGGCCGAGCGGCTCACGGTCACCAACACCGCGACCGTGCCCGTCTCGGTGACCTCCCACTTCCACTTCTTCGAGGCCAACCCGCGGCTCGACTTCGACCGCGGCCGGGCCTACGGCATGCGGCTCGCCGTGCCCGCGGGGTCGTCCGTCCGGTTCGGGCCGGGGGAGAGCGCCGAGGTCGGGCTGGTGCCGATCGGGGGCGAGCGGATCGCCATCGGGTTCGCCGGGCTCGTCGACGGGCCGCTGGACGCGCCGGGCGCCAAGGAGGAGGCCCTGAGGCGGGCCGCCGCCTGCGGCTACCTCGGCGTACCGGAAACAGCACCTGATCAGGAGGTCGAGCGATGAGCCGCCCAGGAGGCCACCCCGCCGAGGCGCGCCGCCTCACCCCGCACGAGTACGCCGCCACGCACGGCCCCCGCGCCGGTGACCGCATCCGGCTCGGTGACTCGGGTCTCGTCGTCAAGGTCGAGTCCGACTCCCAGCGCCGGGGCGACGAGTTCCTCGCCGGGTTCGGCAAGACCGCCCGCGACGGGCTGCACCTGAAGGCGGCAGCGGTCCGGGAGACCTGTGACGTCGTGGTCAGCAACGTCGTGGTGATCGACGCCGTGCAGGGCATCCGCAAGGTGTCCATCGGCATCCGCGAGGGCCGGATCTGCTCGATCGGGCGGGCCGGCAATCCCGACACCCTCGACGGGGTCGACGTCGTCGTCGGGACGGGCACCTCGATCGTCTCCGGCGAGGGCCTGATCGCCACCGCCGGGGCCGTCGACACCCACGTCCACCTGCTGTCGCCGCGCATCATGGAGGCGTCGCTCGCCTCCGGCGTCACCACGGTCATCGGGCAGGAGTTCGGGCCGGTGTGGGGCGTCGGCGTCAACTCGCCCTGGGCGCTGCGGCACGCGTTCGGCGCCTTCGACGCCTGGCCGGTCAACATCGGCTTCCTGGGCCGCGGTTCGTCGTCCCACGAGGCGCCCCTGATCGAGGCCCTCGCCGAGGGCGGCGCCTCGGGGTTCAAGGTGCATGAGGACATGGGCGCACACACCCGCGCCCTGGACACCGCCCTGCGCGTCGCCGAGGAGCACGACGTCCAGGTCGCGCTGCACAGCGACGGGCTGAACGAGTGCCTGTCCGTGGAGGACACCCTGCGCGTGCTGGAGGGCCGGACCATCCACGCCTTCCACATCGAGGGCTGCGGCGGCGGGCACGTCCCCAACGTCCTGAAGATGGCGGGCGTGCCGAACGTCATCGGTTCCTCCACCAACCCGACCCTGCCCTTCGGCCGGGACGCCGTCGCCGAGCACTACGGCATGATCGTCTCGGTGCACGACCTCAAGACCGACCTGCCCGGCGACGCCGCCATGGCCCGCGACCGCATCCGGTCGGGCACGATGGGCGCCGAGGACGTCCTGCACGACCTGGGCGCGATCGGCATCACCTCGTCGGACGCGCAGGGCATGGGACGCGCGGGCGAGACGGTCCGCCGTACGTTCGCCATGGCCGGGAAGATGAAGGCCGAGTTCGGCGCCCCCGACGACGAGCACGACAACGAGCGCGTCCTGCGCTATATGGCCAAGCTGACCATCAACCCGGCCCTCGCGCACGGGCTTTCCCACGAGGTCGGGTCCATCGAGACCGGCAAGCTCGCCGACATCGTGCTGTGGCGGCCCGAGTACTTCGGCGCCAAACCGCAACTGGTGCTGAAGGCCGGCTTCCCGGCGTACGGCGTGGTCGGCGACCCGGGCGCCGCGACCGACACCTGCGAACCGCTCGTCCTCGGACCGCAGTTCGGCGCGCACGGGGCGACACCGGCCGAGATATCGGTGGCGTTCGTCGCGCAGGCCGCGCTCGACCAGGGCCACGACACCATGCCGACCCGGCGCCGCAGGGTCGCCGTGCGCGGCACCCGCGGCATCGGCCCGGCCGACCTGCGCCTCAACTCCCGTACCGGAGCGGTCGACGTCGACCAGCGCACCGGTCTGGTCACCCTCGACGGCGAGCCACTGCACTCCGAACCCGCCGAGTCCGTCTCCCTCAACCGTCTCTACTTCCTCTGAGGATCAACGATGTCCGCAGCCGCCGACGGCTTCCGCATGCCCGCCGAGTGGGTTCCGCACGAGCGGACCTGGATGGCCTGGCCGGGCCCGAACGAGACCTTCGACGACCCCGGCGAACTGGCCGCCGCCCGGGTCGCCTGGGCCGCGGTCGCCCGCGCCGTACGCCGCTTCGAGCCGGTGACGGTGGTGTGCGGGCCCGGCAGCTCGGCCGACGCGCGTGCGCTGCTGGGCGAGGGCATCGACACGGTCGAGCGGGACCTGGACGACGCCTGGATGCGCGACATCGGCCCCACCTTCCTGACCAACGGCAGGGGGGAACTGGGCGCCGTCGACTGGACGTTCAACGGCTGGGGCGCCCAGGAGTGGGCCCGCTGGGAGCACGACGCGAAGGTCGCCGCACACGTCGCCGAGCTCGCCGGGGCACGGACGTACGCCTCGAAGCTCGTCAACGAGGGCGGGGCGATCCATGTCGACGGCGAGGGCACGGTCCTGCTGACCGAGACCGTCCAGCTCGGCCCGGAGCGCAACCCGGGCTGGTCCCGCGAGCAGGTCGAGGCCGAGATCCACGCCCAGCTCGGCACCCGCAAGGCGATCTGGCTGCCGCGCGGTCTGACCGGCGACTACCCTCCCCACGGCTTCGGCACCCTCGGCCACGTCGACATCGTCGCGGCCTTCGCCCGCCCGGGCGTCGTCGTGGCCCACTCCCAGCCCGACCCCGCCCACCCCGACCACGAGGTGAGCCGGGAGGTCATCGGCCTGCTCAGGTCCCAGACCGACGCGCGGGGGCGGCGTCTGGAGGTCGTCGAGGTCCCCGCCCCGACCGTCCTGGAGGCCGATGGCCACTGGGCCGACTACTCCTACATCAACCACTACCTCTGCAACGGCGGCGTGGTCCTGTGCGGCTTCGACGACCCGCGCGACGAGATCGCCGCCGGCATCTTCCGCCGCCTGTTCCCCGAGCGCACCGTGACGCTGGTCGACGCCCGTACGATCTTCGCGGGCGGTGGCGGCATCCACTGCGTCACGCAGCAGCAACCGAGGACCTAGGAGTGCACATGGCCGGAGGGCGACGGCAGGCCCCGCCCCGCGAGGACGTCCTCGCCGCGGCCATGGAGATGATCGCCGAGCGCGGCCTGGAGAAGCTCACCATGGCCGCGCTCGGCCGCGAGGTCGGCATGAGCAGCGGCCATCTGCTCTACTACTTCGGCTCCAAGGACGAACTGCTGCTGCGCACCCTGGAGTGGAGCGAGGGCCGCCTCGGAGCCGAGCGCGGCCGGCTGCTGACCCGGACCGCGCCCGCCCGCGAACGCCTCGACGCCTTCGTCGACCTGTACGTCCCCGACGGCCACCGCGACCCGCACTGGACGCTGTGGCTGGAGGTCTGGAACCGCTCGCAGAACGCCGACGCCGACGCCCGCGACCGGCAGGCCGCCATCGAGGGCGCCTGGCACCGCGACCTGGTCGCGCTGCTCGCCGAGGGCAGCTCGCGCGGGGAGTTCCGGCGCGTCGACCCGGACCGGTTCGCCGCCCGCCTGCGCGCGCTGCTGGACGGCTTCTCCATCCATGTGGCGATCGGCCTGCGCGGCACCGACCGGGCGCAGATCCTGCTTCACGTGCGCGAGTTCCTCGCCGACAGCCTCCTCGCGGAGGGCTGAACTACGCAGCGGCCGCACGGTCGCCTTCGCCCGTTCCTCACCCGACCTCGTGCCCGGCGACACCTACGACACCGCGCACGTCCACGTCCGTCACCCGAGGTGACCGACCGCATCCTGAGACGGCGGTGAGCGAAGCGCGAGGGGTGTGCCAGACTGCCTCCGTGCTCTCGTTCGCCATGATTATTGGCAGCAGGCGCGCCGGTCCGCAGTGACCGCCACGTACGACCAGGTACGGGCGGACACCGTCGTCCTCGACCCGCGCGCAGACCTCTCGCACCCGCGAGAGGTTTTTCGCATTTCTGGCCCACCCACAGCCGGAGGCGAGAGCGCGAGGGAGTATGTGAGGGCGGTGGAGCCGGTCATTCCGGTACGACCGAGATCCCATCCTCAGGAGCCTTGAGACCATGACCGAAACCAGCGAGCTCGACGATTCGTTCCACGTCTTCGACACCACCCTGCGCGACGGCGCCCAGCGGGAGGGCATCAACCTCACCGTCGCCGACAAGCTGGCCATCGCACGGCACCTGGACGACTTCGGCGTGGGCTTCATCGAGGGCGGCTGGCCGGGCGCCAACCCCCGGGACACCGAGTTCTTCGCCCGCGCCCAGCAGGAGATCGACTTCCGGCACGCCCAGCTCGTCGCGTTCGGCGCCACCCGCCGCGCCGGCACCACCGCCGACCAGGACCCGCAGGTCAGGGCGCTCCTGGAGTCCGGCGCGCCGGTGATCACGCTGGTCGCCAAGTCACACGACCGCCATGTCGAGCTCGCGCTGCGCACCACCCTGGACGAGAACCTGGCGATGGTCCGCGACTCCGTGTCCTACCTCAAGGAGCAGGGCCGCCGGGTCTTCATCGACTGCGAGCACTTCTTCGACGGCTACCGCGCCAACCCCGAGTACGCCAAGGCGGTCGTCCGCACGGCGTCGGAGGCGGGCGCGGACGTCGTCGTCCTGTGCGACACCAACGGCGGCTTCCTCCCGGCCCAGATCCAGGCCGTCGTCGCCACGGTCCTCGCCGACACCGGCGCCCGGCTCGGCATCCACGCCCAGGACGACACGGGCTGCGCGGTCGCCAACACCCTGGCCGCCGTCGACGCGGGCGCGACCCATGTGCAGTGCACGGCCAACGGCTACGGCGAACGCGTGGGAAACGCCAACCTGTTCCCGGTGGTGGCGGCCCTGGAGCTCAAGTACGGCAAGCAGGTCCTGCCCGAGGGGCACCTGCGCGAGATGACCCGCATCTCGCACGCCATCGCCGAGGTCGTCAACCTCACCCCCTCCACGCACCAGCCCTACGTCGGGCTCTCCGCCTTCGCCCACAAGGCCGGACTGCACGCCTCCGCGATCAAGGTCGACCCGGACCTCTACCAGCACATCGACCCCGAGCTGGTCGGCAACACCATGCGCATGCTGGTGTCCGACATGGCCGGACGCGCCTCCATCGAGCTCAAGGGCAAGGAACTCGGCGTCGACCTCGGCGGCGACCGCGAACTGGTCGGCCGGGTGGTCGAGCGGGTGAAGGAGCGCGAGCTCAAGGGCTACACCTACGAGGCGGCCGACGCGAGCTTCGAACTCCTCCTGCGCGCCGAGGTCCAGGGCGGGCCGCTGCGCTACTTCGAGGTCGAGTCCTGGCGCGCCATCGTCGAGGACCGGCCCGACGGCTCCCACGCCAACGAGGCCACGGTCAAGCTGTGGGCCAAGGGCGAGCGCATCGTCGCCACCGCAGAGGGCAACGGCCCGGTCAACGCCCTGGACCGCTCCCTGCGCGTGGGCCTGGAGAAGATCTACCCCCAGCTCGCCAAGCTGGAGCTGGTGGACTACAAGGTCCGCATCCTGGAGGGCAAGCACGGCACCAACTCCACGACCCGCGTGCTGATCTCCACGTCCGACGGCACGGGCGAGTGGTCGACGGTCGGCGTCGCCGAGAACGTCATCGCCGCGAGCTGGCAGGCCCTGGAGGACGCGTACACCTACGGGCTGCTGCGCGCGGGGGTCGCTCCGGCGGAGTAGCCCCGGGGTCGGCCGGGCCACGGCCCAGGGACAGAGTCCCACCGCCGTGTCCCGGGGCCGCGTCCCCGGGCGCGGTTCACATCGCCGTGTCCCGCGACCGCGGCACCGGGACCTCGCCGCCCCGGTCGCGGCCGGGAGTCCGGTCGAGGCGGAACAGGCCCGCGGTGTGGGAGCGCTGGCCGGTGGCGGTGCTGGTGGAGCGGGTCAGCTCCTCGACGCCGTCGGCCAGATAGCCGACCCACGCCGTGCCCTCGTCCTCGATGATCCGTTGCGCGTCGGTCCGCAGCCGCTCGATCACCCCGAGCAGAGCCGCCTGCTCCTTGTCGCTGGGGGAGTCGGTGGTCCTCAGGAACGCCTGCGCCCAGTCGGACTGCGCCTTCTTGAGGATCTGCTGCAGCGCCAGTTCGGCACGGATGTAGCGGGTCCAGGACGCCGAGAACCCGAAGATCCGGTCGAAGAGCACGCACCCCGCCCCGCCGGCCAGGAACACGAAACCCCACTCGGGCTGCACGGTCGTGGGCGAGGCCGCGTGCACCAGCGGCGTGATCGTGCCGACGACGCCCAGCAGCGTGGCGAGCGCCCGCAGCGAACGCGACCACAGCGACGGCCCCCGGCGCCGTGCCAGATACCAGCCGATCGCCGACGTCACCTCCGCCTCGGCGTGCCGGAACAGCTCCCACAGCAGGTCGGCCCGCGTGCGCGACCGGTCCAGCTCGGTCAGTTCGGACACCGTCATGTCCGCAGCTCTACGTCGTCCGAACATGTCCCTGTTCCCGCCCCTCCTGGATGGCCAGAGGCATCCTAGGCGCAGCCGCCTCGACAAATCCCCGGCTCGACGGATAACCCTTTCTGTGGCATTTCGGGTAGCTTCGAACATATGAGGGCCGCACTGGTGCGTACCGTGGTACGTCTGCTGATCGTGCCGTTCGCCGCCGTACTGGCGGTGCTGCTGGCCGGTGTGCCGGGCGCGCACGCTGCCACCGGCCTCTCCGAGGTCGCCCGGCAACTGCGTGAGAGCCCCGTCTACGTCGATCCGGCCGCCTCCGGGCAGCTCGCGGCGTCGGACGCGCAGGCGCTCGCCGACAAGATCAAGGACGCCGACAAGCCCGTCTTCGTGGCCGTCCTCCCGGCCGGTTACCCCACGCAGGACCTCTTCCGGAACCTCCGCACCGAGACCGGCGTCACCGGCCTGTACGGCATCCGGCTCGGCGACCGGTTCGACGCCCGCGCCGACAGCTCCGTGATGAGCCGGCAGTCGGTGTCCAACCTGGTCACGGCCGTGCAGGACGCGGGCGACACCAAGGCCCAGCTGAACGACTTCGTCGATGACGCCCTGCGCAACGTGGGCGGTTCGGCGCCGAGCAGCTGGAGCGACGGCTCGGGCACCGACGTGCCGGTCGGCGGCCTGATCACGATCGGCGCCCTGGTCGCGGTCGGCGGCGCGGGCGCGTACGCCGTGGTCCGCCGCAACCGGCGCCGCCACGAGGAGGAGCAGCGGGCCGCGCTGGAGAAGCTGCGGGTGGTCGTCGACGAGGACATCACCGCGTTCGGCGAGGAACTCGACCGGCTCGACTTCCATCCCTCGGAACCGGGCGCGGACGACGCGATGCGCGCCGACTACGAGCGTGCCCTGGACTGCTACGACCAGGCCAAGTCCCTGATGGCGGCCGCGACGAAACCGGAGGACGTCCGGGCCGTCACCCAGGCCGTGGAGGACGGCCGGTTCTCCCTGGCCCGGCTCTCGGCCCGCCGCGAGGGCGGAGCCCTGCCGGAGCGCCGCCCGCCCTGCTTCTTCGACCCGCGCCACGGCCCCTCGGTCGCCGACGCCACGTGGACGCCCCCGACCGGCACCGCCCGCGAGGTCCCGGTCTGCGCGGCTGACGAAAGGCGCCTGGCCGAGGGCCGCGACCCGGCGATCCGAGAGGTCGACACCGACTACGGCCGCCGCCCCTACTGGGAGGCCGGACCGGCGTACGGCCCCTGGGCCGGCGGCTACTTCGGCGGCGGCCTCCTGCCCGGCCTCCTCGTCGGCACCATGCTCGGCAGCATGATGGCCACCCCCGCCTACGCGGCCGACTACGGCTCCGGTTACGGCGACTTCGGCGGCTACGAGGGCGGCGACGTCTCCGGCGCGGACTTCAACTCCGGCGACTTCGGCGGCGACTTCGGCGGAGGCTTCGGGGGAGGGGACTTCGGCGGCGGCGGGGACTTCGGGGGTGGGTTCTGACCCGGCTCCGAGCAGTACGGCACGCTGGGCTCTTGGCCCGGGCTGACCGCGCTCGAGGCTCGGACCGGACTGACCGGGCCCCGAGTTCCACGGCCCACGGACTCAGCGTCGTAGCGGCATCTCCTGCCCCGCGGACCGCTGCTCCCGCCGTCGCAGCGTCGTCCCGGCGACCACGAAGGCCAGGGCCACCAGGCCCGCGCTGACCCACACCGGCGCCCGGTACCCGAACCCCGCGTCGATCACCGCGCCTCCGGCCCAAGGGCCCACCGCCGCGCCCACGTTGAGCGCCGCCGTCGCGAAGCCTCCGGCCAGGGTGGGCGCGTCCTGCGCCGCGTACAGCGCACGGGCGATCAGCGTGGAGCCGACGCCGAAGGACAGGGCGCCCTGGGCGAAGACAAGCGCGAGGGTCAGGACGGGGTGCCCGGCACCGAGGGCCAGGGCGCACCAGCCCGCGCCCAGCGCCAGGCCCCCGCCGGCGAGCACCGGCCCGGGGTGCCGGTCGGCGAAGCGCCCCGCGGCGGTCACCCCCGCGAACGCCCCGGCCCCGAACAGGGCCAGGACCCCCGGGACCCAGGAGTCCCCCAGCCCGGACACCCCGGTGACCAGCGGAGCGAGATACGTGAAGGTGCAGAACGTCGCGCCGTTCACGAGGGCGCCCAGCAGAAGGGTGACGAGCAACCGGGGATCGCGCAGCGACCGCAGTTCACCGCGCAACGCGGGCGGCGGGCCCCCGGCCGCACCGCCCGGCACGGACCGCGCCACCGCGACCAGCGCGGGCAGCGACACCAGCGCCACGGCCCAGAACGCCGTACGCCAGCCCCACAGTTCACCCAGCACGGCCCCGGCCGGCACCCCGGCCACACACGCCAGCGTCACCCCGCCCAGCAGCGTGGACGTCGCCCGCCCCTTCGCGTCGCCCGGGACCATGCCCACGGCGGCGACCAGGGCGACCGCGAGGAACCCGGCGTTGGCGAACGCCCCCACCACCCGGGTGGCGAGCAGGACGCCGAAGCTGCCGGTGAGCGCGCCGACGACGTGGACGGCGAGAAAGACGACGAGGAACGCCAGCAGCGCGCCCCGCCGGGGCCAGCGCCGCGCGAGCCCCGCCACGAGCGGCGCCCCCACGACCATCCCGGCCGCGAAGGCCGAGGTCAGGGCGCCCGCCGCGGGGACGGACACCCCCAGATCCCGCGCGATGTCCGGCACCAGCCCGGACAGCATGAACTCGGACGTGCCTTGCGCGAACACGGCAAGGCCCAGCAGAAAGAGAGCGAACGGCATGAAGAACTCCGCACCGGAAGTCGACGTCGGACACGACAGGTCGGACGGCAAACCGGCAGCGGAGCGGAGCGGGCGGCCTCAGCGGCCCGGCATCGGCGTCACGAACAGCCACCGGAGAGCCGGTGGCCACACTCTGGACGCTTCGGGGCCGGACATGGACCGCACGCTAGCTGGAGCCGGGGGACCGGGTCCACCGGTTTTCCTCCGGCTCCGACCGGGCGGCGGTCAGGCTCGTGCCCTTCCGGCCGGCACCGCGATGGACGACGGCGACCGCCACGAGGCAGACGGTCAGGCCGAGAGCGGTCTGCACGCCGAACGGCTCACCGAACATCAGCGCGCCCCAGACCGCGGTGACCGGGGCCATCAGGAACATCAGCGTGTTGACCTCGGTGACGCCGGAGCGCTTCAGGATGAGCCAGTACAGCCCGTACCCGCCGAACGTGGACAGCCCCACGAGCCAGGCGACCGCCACCCAGAAGTCCCCCCGCGCGGGTGGAGCGGCCGTCCCGGTGCCGAGGGCCAGCACCGAGAAGAGGACCGCGCTCGTGACGCAGTGGACGGTCAGTGACACCGACGGGGCGACCCGCGAGCGGTCCCGGCTCTCCAGGAACGTCGCGGCGACCAGGGACAGCATGCCGAGCAGGGGGATGGCGTACGCCCACCAGGCCACGCCGCCGCCCGCCGCCGCGTCGGCCAGCGTGACCACGGCGACACCGCTCAGCCCGAGGCCCAGACCGAGCCACTGCCGGCCCGAGACGTACTGCCCGAGCAGCGGCCCCGCGAGGGCCCCGGCGACCAGGGGCTGGACCCCGTCGATGAGGGCCGTCGTACCGCTGGAGACACCGAGCTGGATGGCGTAGTAGACGCTGAGCAGATAGCCGCTCTGCGACAGCACGCCGACCACGGCCTGCCGGGCGAGGTCCCGGGCGGTGAGCCCGCGCCAGGCCGATCGCATGACGACGGCGACGGCGACGAGGACGACGGCCAGCGGCAGGAACCGCCACATCAGGACCGTGAGCGCGGACGCGCCGCCGGCGCCGAGCTTGGCCCCGATGAAGCCGGAGCTCCAGCACAGGACGAAGGCGAGGGACAGGAGGATGGTCACGACATCACAACCAGTAGACAGATCGGTTTACTCGTTCCGCTCACTATACAGATCGGTATAGTCGGTGTCATGGATACCACCGCGCCGAACCCGCGCCGGATCACGATGACGCCCGCCGCCCGCCGCGTCCTGGCCGCCGCCGCCAGGCTCTTCTACGAGCGCGGCATCCATGCCGTCGGCGTCGACCTCATCTCCGCCGAGGCCGGGGTCACGAAGAAGACGCTCTACGACCGGTTCGGCTCCAAGGAGCAGATCGTCGTGGAGTACCTCGCGGACCGCGACGAGCGCTGGCGGGCCTTCCTCGCCGAGCGCCTCGACGCGGCGGGACCGGCCCCGGGCGAGCGCGTCCTGGCGGTGTTCGACGCCTCGCGCGCATGGGCGGAGGAGTTCAGCCCCAGGGGATGCAGCATGGTCAACGCTCACGCGGAGATCGGCGACCCCGCCCATCCGGCCCGCCCGATCATCACCGGTCAGAAGCGGTGGATGCTCGCCCTGTTCACGGATCTCGCCTCGGAGATCGCACCCGAGACGGCCGACGCCACGGCCCGGACGCTGATGCTCCTGCACGAGGGCGCCCTGGTCGCCCACGGCCTGGACGTCTTCCCGGACGCCATCGCCCAGGCCCGCGAACACGCTCGCGCGCTGCTGGCCTAGCGGACGGAAACCGTCCTTGCCGGGGTGGAGCCACTACGACCTGTCACAAACAGCGCCCGGACGGCGGGGAGCAGGGCCGCGCGGGTGGCGGCGGCGGTGGCGACGCTGGGAGGCACGGGAGCCGGAGGCAGGCTGAGCGCACAGGGCGGAGGCCGTCGCACTCGCCGAGGAACGGGCCCGGCACCCCTCGGTGCCGGGCCCTGAAGCCGTGGGTCAGAGGGTCGACGCCGCCGACGCGATGGCGGAGGCGAACGTGGAGACCTCCGTGTAGACGCCGGGTGCCTCGGGACGGGCGCAGCCCTCGCCCCAGCTGACGATGCCGACCTGGATCCAGGCGCCGGCGTTGTCCTTGCGGAACATCGGGCCGCCGGAGTCGCCCTGGCAGGTGTCGACCCCGCCCGCGTCGAAGCCGGCGCAGATCTCCTCGTTCGCGACGAGATCGCTGTAGAGACCGCCGTAGGCCTTGCACGCGGCGTCGCTGACGAACGGCACGGTCGCCTTCAGGAGGTAGCGCTGCTGGGAGCCGCCCTCACGGTTCGCGCCCCACCCGGCGATGGTGAAGTCACCGGTGTTGTACTGCGTGGTGGTGGCGATCTTCAGGGTCGGCAGGTTGATGGGCTGGGCGAGCTTGATCAGCGCCCAGTCCTTGCCGGTGCCGTTGTAGCCGGGGGCGCGCAGCACCTTGGTGGAGCGGACCTGGACCCGGCCGCTGGTCGACTGGAGGTCGACGACTCCCGCGGTGGCGGTGATGCTCGTGTTGTTGCCGGAGGCGCCCACGCAGTGCGCGGCCGTGAGCACGATCTGCTGGGTGTAGAGCGCCCCGCCACAGCCCATGGAGAGCCGGACCATGAACGGGAACTCGCCCTGTGCGGCCCGAGTCCCGCCGACGACGGGCGAGGGGGCGGCCTGGGCGGCGGAGAGGGGCTGAAGGCTGGCGATCGCGAGCGCGGCGGCGCCGAGGGCCGCGCATCTCTTGAGAGCCGTGAGAAGTCTCTTCAACGTGATGCCTTCCGTGGGGGGTTGACTGGGGAGGTGCAACCGAAGCATCAGATTGACGAGCGCATGACAGCAGCGAGGGCAAAAAGAACGTCCATGTGCTGGCATGGACTGGTCAAAATATTGCTGCTGGATTATGGGAACGCCGGGAGTCTTCGCACAAGGGGCGGGAACCGGCCAGACCGGCCCGGGCGATGTCACCGGGCCGGCCCCGCGGGGCTCACGCGTTCCTGATGGCCGAGATGTCGAAGTTGAGCTTGATCTTGTCGGAGACGAGGACGCCGCCCGTCTCCAGCGCGGCGTTCCAGGTCAGGCCCCACTCGGAGCGCAGGATCTCCGCCTTGCCCTCGAAGCCGACGCGCTCGTTGCCGAAGGGGTCCTTCGCGGCGCCGTTGAACTCGAGGTCGATGGCGAGCGGGCGGGTGGTGCCGAGGATCGTCAGATCGCCGGTGATCCGGTAGTCGTCACCGCCGAGCGCCTCCGCCTTGGTGGAGCGGAACGTCATGGCCGGGAACTCGTCCGCCTTGAAGAAGTCCGCGCTCTTGAGGTGGCCGTCACGGTCCGCGTTGCCCGTGTCGATGCTGTCCATCATGACGTCCAGCGAGGCCGTCGACCGCGACGGGTCGGTGCCGTCGAGGTGGAGCGTGCCGGTGAAGTCCTGGAAGCCACCCTTGACGTTGGTGACCATGGCGTGCCGGGCGACGAAGCCGATCGTCGAGTGCGCGGGGTCGATCGTGTAGTCGCCGGTGAGGGCGGCCAGCTCGGGGCTCACGGCGGTACCGGTGGCGGCGGCGGTCCGGGTGTCGTTGCGGCTGAAGATGCTCATGGGGGTACGCCTCCTGCGTGTGAAGTTGAATCTTTAACTACTCCAACGCGACCCACCGTAGACCTATTCCGTTCAATGTTCAACATCTTCGACGAGTGTGTCCCCGACGCCTTCCGCCGCACCCCTCCCGGGACTCCCGCGCCCCCTCCTGGACCTCCCCCTCGGTCATCTCCCGCGCCCCTTCGCGTACCCCCGCTTGGAGCAATCGCGCGGCCCGCGCGGGTGGTTCTGCCGGTGGCGGTGCGCAGTGGCCCCGTATGCGGGCGTCCCCACAGGCGGGGGCCCGCCGGGGCCTCCACGCGGGGCCCCGGCGGCCATCCGTGCGGTGGCGGGGTCCGACGAGACGGGGTTCCGTTTCCAGTGAGCGTATGGAGACAGACGAGACCACGGCGGACGCACAGCGCAGGGGAGAGCGACTCGTGACACTCACCGGCTCCGGCTCGGCCTACGACCCACCGGCGGACCCCACCCCCCGCCGCGCCACGGCCCCCGTCCCCGCCCGGGTGAACCAGTACGGGCCGCCGCGGCGACTCGACCGGCGCGTGGCCCTGGTCACCGGCGCCTCCTCGGGCATCGGAGCCGCCACGGCACGGCGTTTCGCGACGGACGGCTGGCAATTGCTGCTGAACGGACGCGACCGGCACCGCCTGGAGCAGACGGCCTCCGGCACCTCGGCCGTCGTGCTGCCAGCCGACCTCGCCGCCCCGGGCGGTCCGCGCCTGCTCGCCCAGTCCGCGCTGCACACCACCGGCCGGATCGACGTCCTGGTCGCCGGGGCGGGCATGGGCTGGACGGGCCCCTTCACCGCCATGCCGCACACCGACATCGACCGCGTCCTGACCCTGGACCTCAACGCCACGCTCCACCTCGTGCGCGAGGTGCTGCCCACCATGATCGCGGCCGGGCGGGGGCGCGTGGTGCTGCTGGGTGCGGTCGCGGGGTGCGTGGGCCTGCGGGAGCAGGCGGTGTACTCCGCCGCCAAGGCCGGACTGGCCGCCTTCGCCGAGGCGCTGCGCCAGGAACTGCGCGGCACGGGCGTGGGCGTGACCTTCGTCGTGCCCGGCGCCGTCGACACGGCCTTCCACACCCGCCGCGGCAGGCCCTACGACGGCGCCCGGGCCGGTCTCCTGTCGCCCGGCTGCGTCGCCGGCACGATCTGGGACGCCGTCCGGCAGAACCGCGACGAGGCCTACATCCCCACCTGGCTGACCGTCCCGGGCCGGGTCCGTGGCCTCGCCCCGGGCCTGTACCGCCGCCTGCTGAACCGCTTCGGCTGACCAACGGGGGCGGTGTCCGGTCAGGGTGACCGCGGCGGCCGTGTCCGGTCAGGGTGACCGCGGCGGCCGTGTCCGGTCAGGGTGACCGCGGCGGCCGTGCCCCCCAGGGCGACCGCGGCGGCCGGGCCCGTTGGGGTGACGCCGGCCGGGCCTGGTCGGGTGGCTGCCGTCCGGCGGTTGCCGTTGGGGTGGCCTGGGTCGGAGGTGCGGGTTTCGGCTGACGCATGTGGGCCGTGCTCGGTCGGGGTGGCTCCCGTTGAGCGGGTCTGTTGGGGTGGGCTGTCGGCGGTGCGCGGTTCGGCTGACCCATGCGGGGCGGGCCCCGTCGGGGTGACCTACTTCGGCCGGGCCTGGTCGGGGGGACCGGCTTCGGTCGGGCCTGGTCGGGTGGCTGACGTCGGCGGACCCCCGCGCGGGTGGCCCGGGCGGTTCCTGGTTCGGGCCGTCTCGGTCGGCTTCGGCTCCGGCTTCTCCGGCCGTTCCCGGTTCCACTGCCCCCGACGGTCCCCGCTCCGTTGAGAATGGCCGGGTCTGGCCGCCCCGGCCGTTCCCCCGTTCCGGTCACTCCGGCCGAATCCATCGTTCAGGTGAGCCTCTCCCCGGGGTAGGGCATGGGCATGACTCCCCAGCGTCGCCTCTTTCCCCGCCGTGCGGCCGGGGCAGCCGCCCCGCTCCGGCTCAGCCGGCGCGCCCTGATGCTGGTGGCCGCCGCCCTCGCGGCGACCGGGGGCGCGGCACCGGCCGGCCGGGGTGGCGACGCGTCGGGCGATCCGTACGACACCCTCCGCCGCCGCTGGCTCGAAATCTCCCTCGGCACCGGCTACGACCCCACGGCCGAGCCCTACGCCACCCGGCTCGCCGAGACCGGCGCGCTCGCCCGGGACCTGCGCGCGAGCATGACCCCGGCGGCGGACTCCCTCTGGCCCGGGCACCCCTTCGACCCGCCGGCCGGCATCACCCTCAGCTACGGCCGGTTGTGGACCATGACCCAGGCCTACGTCCAGCAGGGCACCGGCTCCACCGCCGACCCCGCCCTCCTGACCGGCATCCTGCGCGGCCTCGACCACCTCTGCGCCACCGTCTACAACCCCTCCACCACCCGCTACGGCAACTGGTGGGAGTGGCAGATCGGCAGCCCCCGCCTGCTGATGGATATCACGGCCGCCTTGTACGAGGAGTTGGGGGAGGCCCGCGTCCGTGCCGCCTGCGCCGCCGTCGACCACTTCGTCCCCGACTCGGCCCTCGGCGACTACAGCGGCACCTCCACCGGCGCCAACCGCGTCGACCTGTGCCGTTCCGTGGCCCTGCGCGGCATCCTCGGCCGCGACCCCGCAAAGATCGCCCTCGCCCGGGACGCCCTCTCCCCGGTCTTCCCGTACGTCACCAGGGGCGACGGCCTCTACGCCGACGGCTCCTTCGTCCAGCACACCTGGGTCGCCTACTCGGGCACCTACGGCCAGGTCATGCTCGACGGCCTCGGCCGCCTCTTCGCCCTGCTCGCCGGATCCGCCTGGGAGGTCACCGACCCGAACCGGCAGATCGTCCTCGACAGCGTCGAGCGTGCCTACGCGCCGCTCATCCACGACGGACTCGTCATGGACAGCGTCAACGGCCGGGCCATCAGCCGCGGTTACCTCAGCACCGACGACCGCAAGGTCCTGCGCAGCGACCACTTCCACGGCGGGCAGCTCGTCGCCGCGATCGCCCTGCTCGCGGCCGGTGCGAGCGCCGGGGAGCGCGAGCGCTGGCACGCCCGCGTCAAGGGCTGGATCGAACGCGACACCGTGAGCCCGATCCTGACGGCACCCCAGTTCGGCGTCGCGGACCTGGCCCGGCTGCACGCCGTCGCGGCCTCACCCGCCCCGGCCGCGCCCGAACCCCCCGGGCATCACCTCTTCGCCGCCATGGACCGCGCCGTCCACCGCGGCCCCGGCTTCACCGTGAACATCGCCATGGCCAGCGACCGCATCGCCCACTACGAGTGCGGCAACGGCGAGAACCCCCGCGGCTGGCACACCGGCGCGGGCATGGTCAGCTGGTGGGCCGAAGGCACCGGCGAGCAGTACACGGACTGGTTCTGGCCGACCGTCGACTGGTACCGCCTGCCCGGCACCACCGTCTCCACCAAACGGCTCGCCGACCGCGAGGGCGGCGAGTGGGGCACGGCCCGCCCGGACGCGCGCTGGGTCGGCGGCACCACCGACGGCACCTACGCGGCCCTCGGCCAGCACCTCAAAGGCCTCGGCTCCACCCTCGAAGCCCGCAAGTCCTGGTTCTGCGTCGAGGACGCGGTGATCTGCCTGGGCGCCGGGATCACCTGCTCCGACGGCGTCCCGGTCGAGACCGTCATCGACAACCGCAACCTCGGCACATCAGGCACCCCGCGCTTCGTCAAGGGCCCGCACTGGGCCCACCTGGAGGACCACGGCGGCTGGGTCCTGTTCGGCCGCGAGCCGAAGGCGCTGCGCGAGGACCGCACCGGCGCCTGGTCCGACATCAACACCGGCAGCACACCGGAGCGGCGCAGCCGCCGCTGGCAGACCCTCTGGCTCGACCACGGCACCGACCCCGAGGACGCCACGTACACCTACGTCCTCATGCCGGGGGCGTCCCGGCACGCGGTCGCGCGCCGCGCCGCCGACCGCCACTGGATGTCGGTCCTCGCCAACGACGCCGTCCGCCAGGCGGTCACCGTGCCCTCCCTCGGCTGCACGGCCGTCTCGTTCTGGCAGGCGGGGACGGCGGGTCCGCTCTCCGCCTCCGGCGGCGCGAGCGTGCTGGTCGTCCGCCGGGGCCGTACCGCTACCCTCTGCGTGAGCGAACCGCCCCGTACGGGCGAACCGCTGGAGATCGTCTGGGACCACCCGGTCCGCCGGGTCGACCGGGCGGACGAGACGGTCGAGGTGCTCTCCACAGGCCGCCGGCTGCGCGTGCGCGTCACCCCGGGGGAGGTATGCGCCACCCACGTCTGTGAGGTGACTCTCGTCTGAGCCCTTTGTGTGACCCCTACAAGCGACACGCCCCCTGAGCAGTCGGAAAGGCTCAACCGCGCCACGGTTCTGTTCAGGGGTACCAGGAAAACACGCCGGAGACTGTGAGGAGTCGACGGCTCGCATTCCGCGGTCGGCTTCGTAAGGTCACTACATGACCGTTTTGGATGAGGCGCCGGGTGAGCCGACCGACGCGCGCGGACGCGTGGCCGAACTGCACGAGATCCGTGCGCAGGCGATGGCGGGACCGAGCGAGAAGGCGACCGAGGCGCAGCACGCCAAGGGCAAGCTGACCGCGCGGGAGCGCATCGAGCTCCTCCTCGACCCGGAGTCCTTCCGGGAGGTCGAGCAGCTGCGTCGGCACCGGGCGACCGGCTTCGGCCTGGACGCCAAGAAGCCGTACACCGACGGTGTGATCACCGGCTGGGGCACGGTGGAGGGTCGCACGGTCTTCGTCTACGCCCACGACTTCCGCATCTTCGGCGGCGCCCTGGGCGAGGCCCACGCCACGAAGATCCACAAGATCATGGACATGGCCATCGCGGCCGGTGCCCCGCTGGTGTCGCTGAACGACGGCGCCGGCGCCCGCATCCAGGAGGGCGTGTCGGCGCTCGCCGGCTACGGCGGCATCTTCCAGCGCAACACCAAGGCCTCGGGCGTGATCCCGCAGATCTCGGTGATGCTCGGCCCGTGCGCCGGCGGCGCGGCCTACAGCCCCGCCCTCACCGACTTCGTCTTCATGGTCCGCGAGACCTCGCAGATGTTCATCACCGGCCCCGACGTCGTCAAGGCGGTCACCGGCGAGGAGATCACGCAGAACGGCCTGGGCGGCGCCGACGTGCACGCCGAGACGTCCGGTGTCTGCCACTTCGCCTACGACGACGAAGAGACCTGCATCTCCGAGGTCCGCTACCTCCTCTCGCTGCTCCCGCAGAACAACCGCGAGAACCCGCCCCGCACCGAGCCCTCGGACGCGGCCGACCGCCGCTCGGACGTCCTCCTGGACCTGGTCCCGGCGGACGGCAACCGGCCGTACGACATGGCCAAGGTCATCGAGGAGATCGTCGACGACGGCGAGTACCTCGAGGTCCACGAGCGCTGGGCCCGCAACATCATCTGCGCGCTCGGCCGGATGGACGGCCAGGTCGTCGGCATCGTGGCGAACCAGCCGCAGGCCCTGGCGGGTGTGCTGGACATCGAGGCCTCCGAGAAGGCGGCCCGCTTCGTGCAGATGTGCGATGCGTTCAACATCCCGATCATCACTCTTCTGGACGTCCCCGGCTTCCTCCCGGGCGTCGACCAGGAGCACGGTGGCATCATCCGCCACGGCGCGAAGCTCCTCTACGCCTACTGCAACGCGACCGTGCCGAGGATCTCCCTGATCCTGCGCAAGGCTTACGGAGGTGCGTACATCGTCATGGACAGCCAGTCCATCGGTGCGGACCTCACCTACGCCTGGCCGACCAACGAGATCGCGGTCATGGGCGCGGAGGGTGCGGCCAACGTCATCTTCCGCCGTCAGATCGCCGAGGCCGAGGACCCCGAGGCCATGCGGGCCCGCATGGTCAAGGAGTACAAGTCCGAGCTGATGCACCCCTACTACGCGGCCGAGCGCGGCCTGGTCGACGACGTCATCGACCCCGCCGAGACCCGCGAGGTGCTGATCAAGTCCCTCGCCATGCTCCAGACCAAGCACGCGGACCTGCCGTCCCGCAAGCACGGCAACCCGCCGCAGTAACCCTGCGGACATCTTCCTCACGGAGACTGACACCCATGGAATCGCCTGACATCCGCGTCGAGAAGGGCCACGCCGAGCCCGAGGAAGTCGCCGCCATCACGGCCATCCTCCTGGCCCGCGCCGCCGCCCGCCCCACGGACCCGACCCCGGCCCACCGCGGCCGCATCAAGGCGGGCTGGCGCCGCCTGGAACGCGAGCCGGGCTTCAGGGCCCCGCACAGCTGGCGCTGACCGTTCACGCCCTTTCGGCCCCGTCCTCCTTCGGGAGGGCGGGGCCGTGGTGTGGTGCTAGCGGACGACGACGCGAACGCCGGGGACGTCGAGGGCCGTGGGGTCGTCAGGGAGGGTGCACGCGCTCATGTTCAGATACGTCAGGTCGGCCGGCGGGAACGATCCCGCCTCCATCCAGGCGGCCACGTCGATATGCGTCAGGAACAGGCTTCTGAGGCCGGTCAGCGCGGAGAGGGCACCGACGCCCTGAGGCAGACAGGTCTTCCTGGCGAGCAGCCCCAGCCATCTGATCCGGTCGTGCTGGAGGGGAGAGAGATCGAGGGAGGTACCGACGTTCAGCAGGCCCAGGTAGGTCAGTGTCGGCGCCAGACGCAGCTCGCGAAGGTCCGGCGCGCACCCGAGGTAGAGAGTGTCCAGAGCAGGGAGCTCCCCCAGGACATCGATGTTCCTCAGCGCCGCCCCGCCGTTCAGCCCCAGTTCGGTCAGTGAGAGTTGGGCGCCGAGCGGCGACACGTCGACCTCGCCGTGCAGGGAGACCAGGGTGAGCTCCTCCAGCGGGTGCAGCCCGCCGAGGGCCGTGAGATCCGTGACGAGGTGACTGACCCACAGGGTGTCTACGGCGGGCAGACGGCCGATGGCCCGCCACTGTCCGGAGTGGGTGATGCCGACCCTTCGACCCTTGAGCGGCATGCCCGCCAAGACCCGGTCGGCATAAGTGTCGGCGTCGAAGTACCCCCACGCCTCGATGAGCGCCTCGACCACCCCCTCCCGCGTGTCCTGCGCATATCGCGCCAACAACCCCAGCGCCTCACCCCCGCCGATCAACGCCACCGTCCGCACCGTCTGAGCCGCAGCCTTCTCCGTCAGCTCGCTCAGAGACCGAGGCAACCTCCGCAACAAGCTCGACCCCACCGCCGCCAGCGCGGGCGGATCCGTCGGACGTCGTGCGGGCAGGAGACAGGAAACGGCGTCCTCCAGCCGCCCCGCCAAGCCGTCGGGGACCACCGGCAGCGTCTCCTGGCACGACGCCGCCAGCAGCCGCAGCACCCGCGCATGCCTGGGCTCCCGGTCCGCCCGGTCGAGGATCCCGCCCAGCAGCTCCTCCCGCTGCCGCGCGTTCGCGTGGCCCGCGGCCATGATGACCGTCTCCCGCCACAGATCCAGATGAGCCCGCTCGACGAGGTTGCCCATCCGGTCCTCCTCGGCCGCCTCCGACGAGGCGAGGTACTCCTGGAAGGTGCGGTGCACGAAGTCCAGGCGGGCCTCGGCGGGGGAGCGGAGGATGCCGGACCGGTGGCGCAGCTGGTCCAGGACCTGTCCGCCCTCCATGCCGTCCAGGTGCCGCATCGCCCGCAGCTTCGCGCCGACGTGCACGGCGGCCTGCTCCACCGGGATCTCACTGCGGTTGTTGTCCGACAGCCGCCAGGCCAGATCCCGCAGGATGACGAGCTTGTCGCTGAGGCTCAGTTTGCTGTCCACCGCGCTCGGCACGTTCCGGTCGGCATCCCGGTCGTGGACCAGGGTGTGCAGCGCGTTCCGATACAACTCCATCCGGTCGCGCGGCAGTTGACGGCCCCGGTTGAGGTGCATGGCGCAGAGCATCGCGGCCAGCAGGGGCGTGCCCGCCAGCGACTGGAGGTGCGGGCGGTCCTTCAGGCTGGTCAGCAGGGACTGCTCGTACAGGGGAAGGTCGTCCACGGGACACGGCAGGTCCTCGCCCAGCTCCCGTACCGCCTGGTGCCACTGCCGTACGAAGGCCGCCAGGTCCGGCGGGCTCATGCGGTCCAGGTGCATCGCGGTGAAGTCCTCCCCGCGCAGCCAGTCCGCGCCGGCTGCCGCCGGTCGGGAGGTGACCACCACGCGGACCCCGTCGTACGCCACCAGGAGCTTGCGCAGCCAGTCCCGGACCGCCCGGCGCTCCCGGTCGAGAAGCTCGTCCACGCCGTCGATCAGCAGCAGGGCCCGGCCCGAGTCGAGCTGCCGCTCCACCCAGCCCTTCGGCATGATGCCGGTGAGGGGCCCGGCGACCCCGTCGAGCATCGCGTCGGGAGCCGGAGGGGTGCGGCCGCTGTACTCCCGCAACTTGACCAGGACGGGCGTCAGGCCGTTCCAGTCGGCCAGCTCCCCGGAGAAGGCACCCCGCGAGGCCGTCACGGCCAGCCAGCGCAGCAGGGTCGTCTTGCCCGAACCCGCCTCGCCGCGCAGCAGCACCCGCGAGGCACCGCTGAGCCCGGTCTCGACCCGCACCCCGGAGCTCTCGCCCCCGGTCTCCTCCCAGTCGCTCATGTCGGGCCGCAGCCGTGACAGGGAGCGGACGGCCCGATGCCGGGACCCGTCGTCGCCGGTGGCCCGCAGGCTCACGTACGCCACCGACAACCGCACCCGTGGACCCGCCGCCCGGTCCGACGTACGCCGGAACAGCTCCACCTCGTCCAGGTCACGGCTGATCAGCTCCAGGTACCGGCGCCGGAACGCCGTGTCCCGGTCCGTGCCCTCCGGCGCGAGCAGGGAGCGGTCCGGAAGCCGCTCCAGGAGCCGGGCCACCTCGGTGCCGAGCGTCGCCGTCCGGGCCAGGAGTTCGGCCGCCGCCCGTTCCTCGAAGACGGGCAGGCTCCGCACGATCCGTACGTAGTACTCGACGCACTCGGCGAAGAGCATCTGGTAGAGCCGGCTCTCCGCCTCACTCAGCCCCACCGGGGCGGGCACCGAGCCGGTGAGACGCCGGATCAGCTCCGCCGGTTGGGCGTCCGCCGCGAACACGGCCTCGTCCGACAGGTCCGCCCGCGCGAACGTGTCGCACACCGCGTCGATCACGGCCTGCCGCCCGGCCTCGTCCAGCCCGCGGAACTCGTGTTCCAGATACGGCTCCAGCCGGTCGAACACGGCGTCGGTGATCTGCCCGAACTGCCGCTCCACGCTCCGCTGGAGCCGTAGCCCGGGCACCCGCAGCCGCACCAGCTCCGTCAGCGACAGCTGCCGCTCCTGCTGCCGCCGTCTGCCGCCCAGCCAGATGTCGGCCGCCGTCTTCGCCACGGTCGTGCCCAGCCGTAATGCCGCTGCCTCCGCGCTCACCGCGCCCCCTCCCAGGACAACACTGCGGCCCCCACTCCTCCCACAGGAGGAACGGGGGCCGCAAGGCGCACGGGGCGATTACCGCAGGCGCGCCATCAGAGCGTGCTCCACCAGCGTGATCAGCGCCGACTTCGCGTCGGCCCGGTGGCGGGCGTCGGTGGTGATGATCGGGGTGTCCGGCCCGATCTGGAGGGCTTCCCGGACCTCGTCCGGCGTGTACGGCTGCTGGCCGTCGAAGCCGTTCAGCGCGATCACGAACGGCAGGCCCGAGTTCTCGAAGTAGTCGACGGCGGGGAAGCAGTCGGCGAGCCTCCTCGTGTCGACCAGCACGATCGCGCCGATGGCGCCGCGCACCAGGTCGTCCCACATGAACCAGAAGCGGTCCTGACCGGGCGTACCGAAGAGGTACAGGATCAGGTCCTGGTCCAGGGTGATACGGCCGAAGTCCATGGCCACCGTGGTGGTGGTCTTGTCCCCGGTGTGGGTGAGGTCGTCGATGCCGGCCGAAGCGGACGTCATCACGGCCTCGGTGCGCAGCGGGTTGATCTCCGAGACGGCACCCACGAACGTGGTCTTGCCCACGCCGAAGCCGCCAGCCACCACGATCTTCGCGGACGTGGTGGAGCGGGAAGGCCCTCCGCTAGAGCTTGCGAAGTCCACTGAGCACCCTTTCGAGCAGTGTCACGTCTGGCTGGCCGCCGGCGTTCTCGTCGCCGCCGGGCTGATGGATGGCGACCAGTCCCGCCTCCGCCAAGTCGGCGACGAGGATCCTGGCCACGCCGAGAGGGATCGTGAGGAGCGCCGAGATCTCGGCGACCGACTTGATTTCCCGGCAGAGGTTGCAGATCCGCTGATGCTCGGGCAACTGGCCCTGCATCTGGTGCGGCTGCGCAGTGGTGTGCACCAGCGCCTCGATGGCGAGCTGGTAGCGCGGGCGGGTCCGGCCGCCGGTCATGGCGTACGGACGCACCAGCGGGTTGTTCGACCCCCCGGCGGGCGACGGCTCGGGGGTGCGGCGTTGCGGCTGCACGGGCTGGATGCGCGGGGCCGGCGGCTGGTCGTACGGCGAAGGGCCGGGGCCCTGCGGCGCGTACGGCTGCCGGTGGCTCGGTGCGGAGGGGAAGTTGTAACGGTTCGGGTTCTGACCACCGTCGCCCTGGCCCTGGGCAGGGCCGTACGACCAGTTGCCCGAAGACGAACCGCCTGGGGGTGTTGCCACTTTCTCCTCCTCCGACTGTGCCTGGCACCCATCGCTGTGGAGCCGCGTCCCGAAACCTTACGGCCACGGGACGCCAAAACGCACCGTCCGTCTGTTAGTTGAGCAGGCTCCCCTGGAGCTCTGCACGAAGGTCCGGTGTCAGGACCGTACCGGCTCGGTCGACCAGCAGTGCCATCTCGTACCCGATGAGGCCGATGTCCGCCTCCGGATGTGCGAGGACGGCGAGCGAGGAGCCGTCGGATACGGACATGATGAAGAGGAATCCCCGCTCCATCTCCACAACCGTCTGGTTCACCGCGCCTCCCTCGAAGATCCGGGAGGCGCCTGCCGTCAGAGACGTCAGACCGGAGGCGACGGCCGCGAGCTGGTCGGCGCGGTCGCGGGGGAACCCTTCGGACATCGCCAGAAGGAGTCCGTCGGCGGAGACCACCACCGTGTGGGACACCCCCGGGGTGTTGTCCACGAAGTTGGTGATCAACCAGTTCAGGTTCTGTGCCGCCTGGCTCATCGGGCTCACACTAACGCTCCTGGTTGTAGGTGCTGTCAGGACCGAAGCCCTGGCCGTTCGTTTCACTGCCTGCGCTGCGTCCGCGCTGGACGCCCCGACGCAGGTTGCTCAGCCTGCCCCGGACGTCCTCCGGAGCACGGGAGACCTGGGGGCCTCCCTGGGGGGTGTTCTCGGCGGCACCCTCGATCAGGTTGGCCTTGGGTACCCGCCTCGGCAGACCGGAGGAGGTGACCCCGCCGGCCTTCGGCTTCCGGAGCTGCGAGGCCTGCTGCCACCGCTCGTCGTTGGCCGAGCGCCAGTCGCTGTCGCCGTTGCTCTCCGGGGTGGAGGCCGGAGGCTCCTGGCTCATGTGCCGCGCGCCTCCCGTGCCGTTCGCACCGCTCGCGGTGGCTCCGCGGCGGGGAAGCCCGGCGTCGGTGAGCGACGGGGCGGCGGACTGGGTCGGTCCCGGACGGTCGAAGCCTACGCGGTCCTGCTCACTCGCGTCAGCGGCCTGCGCAGATTCCGTTTCCGGGGCCTGAGAAGGGTACTGGCTCGGGTAGCCGTTCTGGTAACCGTCCTGCTGCGGCCAGTCATCCTGGTGACGCCGCTGCTCGAACGCGGCGAAACCGCTCTGCCCGCCCGAGTTCGGTGCCGAGGGCTCCTCCTGGGCCGGCTCCGCATAGGAGGGCTCCGGGTAGCCGCCGTTCGGCGAGAAGGTGTCGTTCTGCGGCAGACCGCCGTTGGGCGCGTAGTACTGCTCGTCGTACGCGGAGCGCTGCGGCTCCTCGTACGCCGTGTGCCGCTGCTCGTCGTACGAGGGCTGCTGCTGCTCGTACGGCGCCTGACGGTCGTACGCGGACTGCTGCTGCTCCGGGTAGCCGTTCTGGCCGGTGTCGTAGGCCTGTCCGGCGTCGTAGCCCTGCTGCCCGTTGTACCCGTCGCGGTACCCGGTCGCCTGGTCGTGCTGCGGGCCGCTCTGACCGGGCAGAGCGGGCTGCTCGTGCGACTGGGCCTCCAGGGCCGCCCGGCGCTCCTCGCGCATCAGGGAGCGGCCGACGGGGTCCAGCTCGCGTATGTCGTCGGGGACGTCGGAGTAGCGGCTGTCGTCGAAGCCGAGCTCCGCGGCCGTGCGCATGGGCTGCTGGTTGAAGTTCTCGCCGCCGCCGCCGAAGTTCTGCTCCGGGATGATCTGCGAGACGGTGAACTCGTCGCGGTCCACGTGCTGCTCGCCACCACCACCGTGGGTGATCGCGTCCGGCAGCATGACCAGCGAGGTGGTGCCGGCCTGCTCGCCCGAGGGGCGCAGCTGGACGCGGATGCCGTGCCGGTCGGACAGCCGGCCGACCACGAAGAGGCCCATGCGCTGCGAGATCGCGGCGTCCACGGTCGGCGGGTTGGCCAGCTTGTGGTTGATGTCCGCGAAGTCCTCGGCGGTCAGGCCGATGCCCTTGTCGTGGATCTCGACCATCACGCGGCCGTCGGGGAGACGGGTCGCGGTCACGCGCACCTTGGTCTGCGGGGAGGAGAACGTCGTCGCGTTCTCCAGCAGCTCGGCGAGCAGGTGCACGAGGTCGGTCACGGCGCGGCCGTGGATCTCGGCCTCCGGCACGCCGGAGAGCTCGATGCGCTCGTACTGCTCCACCTCGGAGGAGGCGGCGCGCAGCACGTCGACCAGCGGGACCGGCTGGTCCCAGCGGCGGCCGGGCTCCTCGCCGGCGAGGACCAGGAGGTTCTCGCCGTTGCGGCGCATACGGGTCGCCAGGTGGTCCAGCTTGAAGAGGTTCTCCAGCTGGTCCGGGTCGGCCTCGTTGTTCTCCAGGTCGGTGATCAGGGTCAGCTGGCCCTCGATCAGCGACTGGTTGCGGCGCGAGAGGTTGGTGAAGATCGCGTTGATGTTGCCCCGCAGCAGGGCCTGCTCGGCGGCGAGCCGGACGGCCTCGCGGTGGACCTGGTCGAAGGCGCGGGCGACTTCGCCGATCTCGTCCGTGGTGGAGATCGGGATGGCCTGGACACGGGTGTCGACGCGGCCGGGGTCGGTGCGGGAGAGCTGGTCGACCAGCATCGGCAGACGCTGCTCGGCGATGCCGAAGGCGGCGTTGCGCAGCTGGCGCATCGAGCGGCTCATCTGGCGGGCGACCGCGCCGGCCAGGATGAACGCCAGGAGCAGGGCGACCACGACGGCGGCACCGGTGATGTACGCGTCACGCTGGGCGTCGTCGGCGATGTCGGACGCTTCGCTCACGGCCTTGTCGGCCATGTCCGTCTCGATCTTCTCGTACGCGTTGAACTTGAGGGTGTTGACCGCCCACCAGTTCTCGGCGGTGACGCCCTTCTCGGCGAGTGCGGCACGGGCGCTCGGGTCCGTGCTCGGCAACGTCGCCACGGCCGAGATCATCGTCGTCGGGTTGGCGGGCGGCGGCACGTAGTCCGGGTTCTTGCCCTTGGCCTCACGGGCCATCGCGGCACCGTCGGCCTTGATCTTGGCCTCGGCGGTCTTGAGCTTGTCCGCGTCCTGCTGGGTGCCACCGCCGATGTACTCCTGCACGGCGATGCGCTCGAGGTAGGCGTACGAGGAGAGGGCGATGCGCTGGCTGGCGAGGTTGCCGTCGTCAGGGCCCGGCTTGACCAGGATGTGCATGCCGATGGACCGCTGCAGCGACAGGGCCGCCTTGGTCAGCTCGATGGCGTACACGGTCCGGCCGTAGCTGGTGATGTTGCCGGTGCCGAGGCCGAGCTCGTTGGCGAACTCCGTCAGCGGGTGGGCGATCTCGACGTAGCCCTCTTCGGTCTGGACGCCCTTGAGCTTGGAGGTGTAGGCGACCTGGCGCAGGGTGGCCAGCTTGGGCTCCGCCTTGCGGAAGAGATCCAGCCGGCGCTCCAGGCCGGGCTTGGCCGGCATGTTCTGCGCCGCGGCGTCGAAGGCGTCGGCCGCCTCGTCGGTGGCCTTGCGGACCTGGGTGACGGTCGCCTTGTCCTGGGCGTTCTGGGCGCTGCCCTTCAGCAGAGGCGCGGCCGAGGCGTCACGTTCGATGTAGAGGGCGTTGGCGTAGAGCAGCGAGGCGCGGACCAGGCGCGCGGTGTTCTCCGCGTCCTCGGCCTCCTGCCAGGTGTCGATCGAGCTCTTCACCTGGAAGCCGCCCATGACGAGGCCGACCACCACGGGTATGAGCAGGATCGCGTTGAGCCGGGTCGCCACGCGCCAGTTGCGCGGGGAGAGACGGCCGCCGCTCTCGGCGGGCGCGGCCGACGGTTCCGAACCGGGCACGGGGGCGGGCGCCGCTGTGCGCGGCGGCGGGGTGAAGTTGCCCCGGGCCGACGGCTCGGGACTGTTCTTGCTTCGCCTCACTCGACCAACAACCTCTCGGCGGTCGGCACCAACGTTGTGCCGCAGTGTTCAGAGCCCAACACGACTCGATGGACGAGTACGTCATTGACTATTGGGCAGTTCAGGCATTCCAGCACGACGACCTGCGCTCTTCCAAACAGTCCGAGGCGGGGAATCGACATGATGTAAGCCCCAGATAAAACGGTCATAAAGAGCGAGCCCCGCCAAAAGGCGGGGCGATTGTGAGCGCAGCGAGACCGGATGTGCGCGACGAGTGGCCGTACCACTCGATTCCTCTGCCGAAACGTTATGAACACCTTGGCCGACCGTGTCAAAGGACACAGTCGGCTCCGGTGTATCTACGACAACTGCCGTATGGCACTTCTGAATTGGGTGCTACCTCAGCCGTGCCATCAAAGCGTGCTCGACCAGCGTGATCAGGGCACTCTTCGCGTCGGACCGGTGCCGGGCGTCGGTGGTGATGATCGGGGTGTCCGGCCCGATCTGCAGCGCCTCGCGCACCTCTTCGGGCTGGTAGGGCTGCTGCCCGTCGAAGCCGTTCAGCGCGACGACGAACGGCAGACCCGAGTTCTCGAAGTAGTCGACGGCCGGGAAGCAGTCGGCCAGGCGCCGGGTGTCCACGAGCACCACCGCGCCGATGGCGCCGCGCACCAGGTCGTCCCACATGAACCAGAAGCGGTCCTGACCGGGCGTACCGAAGAGGTACAGGATCAGGTCCTGGTCCAGGGTGATACGGCCGAAGTCCATGGCCACCGTGGTGGTGGTCTTGTCCCCGGTGTGGGTGAGGTCGTCGATGCCGGCCGAAGCGGACGTCATCACGGCCTCGGTGCGCAGCGGGTTGATTTCCGAGACGGCACCCACGAACGTGGTCTTGCCCACGCCGAAGCCGCCGGCCACCACTATCTTCGCGGAGGTGGTGGACCGCCCCGCGTCAGAGCTTGCGAAGTCCACTGAGCACCCTTTCGAGCAGTGTCACGTCCGGTGCGCCGGTGGCGTCGTCGCCGCCCGGCTGGTGGATCGCGACGAGACCGGCCTCGGCGAGGTCCGCGACCAGGATCCGGGCCACACCCAGCGGCATGTTGAGCAGCGCCGAGACCTCGGCCACCGACTTCACCTCACGGCACAGGTGGCAGATCCGCTGGTGCTCCGGGAGCAGTCCCATCAGCGCGGCGGGGTCCGCGGTCGTGCTGATCAGTGCCTCGATGGCCAGCTGGTAGCGCGGCCGGGTCCGGCCACCGGTCATGGCGTACGGCCGTACCAGCGGCTGGTCGCCCTCGTCCTCGTACGGCTCCGCGTACGGATCATGAGAGGCGGTGGGCGGGGTCATGGGTCCTCCGGGCGGGACAGCAAGTCGGTCAGCAAGCCGTCTGACGGGGCCTGTGTGGGGTGTGTGGCGGCCGGACGGTGATGTGGTGAGACGGGTGGTGCCGGGGCCGATCAGTGGAGCAGACTGCCTTGGAGCTCAGCTCGCAGGTCCGGGGTGAGGACCGCGCCCGCGCGGTCGACCAGGAGCGCCATCTCGTAGCCGACGAGGCCGATGTCGCACTCGGGGTGCGCCAGTACGGCCAGGGACGAGCCGTCCGAGACGGACATCAGGAAGAGGAACCCCCGCTCCATCTCCACGACCGTCTGCGCCACGTCACCGCCCTCGAAGATCCGGGAGGCGCCTGCCGTCAGCGACGTCAGGCCCGAGGCGACGGCCGCGAGCTGGTCGGCGCGGTCGCGCGGGAAGCCCTCGGACAGCGCCAGGAGGAGACCGTCGGCGGACACGACGACGGTGTGGGACACCCCGGGGGTGTTGTCCACGAAGTTGGTGATCAACCAGTTGAGATTCTGTGCCGCCTGGCTCATCGGACTCAACTAACGCTCCTGCTGGTGAGTGGGCCGTGGGTGGCTGCCGGTCTGGGTGGACCCGGCCTGACGACCCTGTGCGATTCCCCGACGGAGATTGGTCAGCCGGCCGCGCACGTCATCGGGCGCACGCGAGATCTGCGGACCGCTCTGGTGGGTTTGCTGCTGAGCCGTGCCCGGGACGAGGTTCGCCCGGGGCACCCGGCGCGGCAGGCCGGAGGTGGTGACACCACCCGCGGCGGGCTGGCGGACTCGCTCGGCCTGGCGGACGAGATCGTCGTTCGGCGAGGTACGCCAGCCGGCGGGGGCGGACCGCTGCGGACCGGTGGGTCCCTGCGGCTGCTGCGGGGCGGCCGGAGCGGAGCCGTTGTTCTGCGGCGGCTGCTGCTGCTCCTGCTGGCCGTGGAACCAGTTGGTCTCCAGCGTGTCGTACAGCGGCGTACGACCGTCGCCGGGACCGGACGCCGGCGGCAGGGCCTCGGGCTCCTGCCGGACCGGGCGGGTCTGCGGGGCGGGCGGACGCGGGGCACCGAAGTCGGCCGGGCCCCGGCCACCGTTGGGCTGCGGCCGCTCGAACTGGCCCGTGCCCGCCGGGTCGGCCTGCGTGGCCGGACCGGGGAGGGTGGGCCGCCCGGAGCCGTTGTCCTGGCGGGGCGCCGGGTACTGGCCCGTGGAGCCGTTGTCCTGGCGCGGAGCCGGGTACTGGCCGGTCGAGCCGTTGTCGTAGGACTGCGGGGCCGGGTACTGACCCGTGGTGCCGTTGTCGTAGGACTGCTGCGCCGGGTACTGGCCCGACGTGGACGACGGGTCCGGGCGGCCGCCCGGGGTGCCGAAGACGTCCGGGCGGACGAACGGGCCCTGGCCCTGCGGAGCGTTCGCGCCGGGGCCGAACGGGTCCGCCTGCTGAGCGGCGCCGAAGTCGGCCGGCGAGCCGAGACCCTGCCGGTCGTCACGCGGCACGGCCGGCATCTCGGTCGTCGCGCCCGGGCCCTGCCGGTCGTCGACGCGCGGGAGGGACGAGGTGCGGGAGACGTCCGGCTCCTCGTGGCCGCGAGGGGCGTCCAGCGAGGCGCGCGGCACCGGCGGCTGAGCGTTCTCGTCGCTCCAGCTCGGCACGCGCGGCTGGGCGTCGCCGCCGGGCAGCTCGGCCCGCGGACCACCGCGCGGCGGCAGCTGCGGCCTGCGGCCCTCGCCCTGCTCGGCGTTGCCGCCCTGCTTCTTCCGGCTCCGGCCACCGCCGAAGGCGTCCTGGCCCTGCGGCCCGTTGGTGCCTGCGGCCTGCAGACCCTGCGGGGCGCCCGGCGCCTGCTGGCCCTGCGGGGCGCCCGGCGCCTGCTGACCGAACGCACCGGCACCGCCCTGAGCCGGACGGCCCTGCGAGGGGCCGCCCTGCTCGAACGGCGACGGGCCGGGACCCTGCGGTCCGCGCGCACCGCCGGGCGCTCCCGGACGGCCACCGTCCGCGTCCCGTCCGGGCAGCGCGGCCCGCGGGCTCTGACCGGGACCGAGCCGGCCACCGCCGGAGGCACCGGCCCCGAGAGCACCGCCACCGAAGGCACCACCGGACGCGCCGGCCCCGAGGGCACCGGCGCCCTGGCCGGCACCGGCGGCACGCCGGGCCGCGGCCGCACCGGCGGCGGCCTGCGCGGCGGCGGGACCGCCGCCACCGACCGGCGGCTGACCGGGCTGCTTGGGCTGGGGCTTGCGGCCGCCCTGGGCGACGTCGACGGGCAGCATGACCAGCGCGGTCGTACCACCGGAGTCGGACGGGCGCAGCTGGATGCGGATGCCGTGCCGCTGGGACAGCCGGCCGACCACGAACAGACCCATGCGGCGGGAGACGGAGACGTCCACCGTCGGGGGAGAGGCGAGCCGCTCGTTGATCGCCGCCAGGTCCTCCGGCGACAGGCCGATACCGGTGTCGTGGATCTCGATCAGCACACGGCCGTCGGGCAGCGCGTGACCGGTGACCTTGACCTTGGTCTGCGGCGAGGAGAACGACGTCGCGTTCTCCAGCAGCTCGGCGAGCAGGTGCACGAGGTCGTTGACCACGCGGCCGGCCACTTCGGTGGTCGGCACCGAGGCCAGCTCGATGCGCTCGTACTGCTCCACCTCGGACGCGGCGGCGCGGAGCACGTCGACCAGCGGCACCGGACGGGTCCAGCGGCGGCCGGGCTCCTCACCCGCGAGGACGAGGAGGTTCTCACCGTTACGGCGCATGCGCGTCGCGAGGTGGTCGAGCTTGAACAGCGAGGACAGCTGGTCCGGGTCGGCCTCGCGGGACTCCAGCTCGGAGATCAGCGACAGCTGGCGCTGGATCAGACCCTGGGAGCGGCGCGAGAGGTTGGTGAACATCGCGTTGACGTTGCCCCGCAGCAGGGCCTGCTCGGCGGCGAGGCGGACCGCCTCGCGGTGCACGTCGTCGAAGGCCGCGGCCACTCGGCCGATCTCGTCCCGGGAGTGCACGCCGACCGACTCCACGGACGTGTCGACGTCCTGCGGGTCGGACTCGGACAGCTGCTTGACCAGCTCGGGCAGACGGTCGGAGGCGACCTTGGTCGCGGTGTCCTCCAGGCGGCGCAGCGAGCGGATCATGGACCGCGCCACGACGAAGGCGCCGACCAGCGACACACCGAGCACGATGAGGATCAGGGCACCGGAGATGATCGCGTCGCGCTCGGTGGCGCTGCGCAGCTCGCGGGCCTTCTGCTCCATCTCCTCGAGCAGCGTGTGCTCGATGTTCTTCATCTGCTGGATCTTGGTGGAGCTGTCGTCCAGCCAGTCGCGGTAGGACCGCTTGTCCTGCTGGGCGAGACCGCTCGCGGAGACCAGGGCGCGACCCGCGTAGGTGTCGGTCGCCTTGATCGTCGAGTTGCCGCCGTCCTCGATCGGCTTGAGCAGCTCGGCGGCGGAGTCCTCGCCGTAGATGCTCTTGAAGCTGCGGATCTCGGAGTTCTGGCTCTCCAGGGCGGACTCGGCGTAGAGCCGGTCGTTGGGCGAGAGCTTGCCGGTCGTGGTGTTGCTCGCGGGCAGTGCCGCCGCGAGGGCCGCGCGCTGGATCGAGGAGTACTCCTTGGCGGAGGAGAACGCCGCGAGCGCACGCGTGCGCTGGATCATGTCCGGGTTGCTGGTCGCCTCGGCCATGTCCTGGGAGAGGTCGATCAGGTTCTCGATCAGACGGTGGTACGCCTCGATCGTCTGCGTGGAGTTGTCCTCGGAGGCGTAGGCGCCCTTGCGGATCTGCTCCAGGTCGCCCAGCTCGCCGGCGAGCTGCACGAGGTACTCGCGGACGCCCTTGAGGTTGCCGTCCTTGCTGGTGCTGTCGATCGCCTCGGAGCTGTCGAGGAAGTTCTTCCTCGCCCGGTCGGTCTTCTCGCGAAGTCCCTTGACCGTGAAGTCCGTGGCCTTGCCGCCGTGCGCGAGCGGGCCGGCCGACTGGTCGCGCTCCTCCTGGAGCGCGGCCGACAGCTCGGTGGCCTGCTTGGTCAGATCCGTCAGCAGCTTCATGTTGTCCAGCTGCTGGATGTTGTCCATGGAGTCGTTGATGCGCAGCGCGCCCAGCGACGTGGCCGCGACCACCGGGAGCGCGAGCAGCGACACCAGGCGGGTGGAGATGCGCCAGTTCCGCAGGGCTATTCGCGGACCGGGGCCCACCGGGCCCGTCGGCGGCTTCAGGCCCTTGGACGGGCTCGCGGAACCGGAAGCGGTCGGCCCGGAGCGCTCGCCGCCGTCACCGGCAGGGCCCTGGTTCTGGGCGTGCTGGGGCGAGGAGCCGCCATTCATGGGGCCAGTCCCGCCGCGCGGCTCCGGCTCCGCCGAAGCGCTGCCATCCCTCTTGAAACGTCCCTGCACTAGCGTCGCAACCTCTGGACCAGGCACCCCGTCGCCTGAACGGCGGGGCACGGTGTCGGCGTTCTGGGGACGCCCTGAAAAACGCCCCCGTGGTGGTCGTGAGTGACCGGCGCTGGCTCCCCTTTCGCACCGCCGCTCGGCGCGTCTGTGCGCCCCCTGTGCGCCGGGTCGATCCTGCGGCGGTCCGTGAGATTCCAGCACAGCACAGGATCTCCAACAAGGCCCGTAGGCCGAGCCGTGATGTAGGTGACACCACGTGAGGGCCGGATCACCGGTCGTAGAAAGCGAGTTCGCCCATTTCGGGCGAAATCCCGCGAGTCGACGAGTCGGGCCGGGTGTCCCAGTCGCCATGATCAGCAGCGGAATGATGGCTTCAGTGCGCCAATGTCCGTTTCGTTGGGGTGGGGTGTGAGTCCGGATTGACCGTTTCGCCCTCTGATTCGTGAGGAAACTCACACGCTGATCATGGCCCCTGCGCGACCGGGCCGGGGAATCGGATGTTTAGCCTGACGCTTTACATCGATGGCACAACCGACAACCCGCGCCCGTACGGGGGTTCACACCCCGGCCGGCGCCCTCCACAGGACAGGGTCAAGTAAACAGTGAAGACGACGACGATGTTCCACAAGATCGCCAACCCGCGACGCACGACGCTGGCACACCTGGAAGACGCCGACGAACTGCGGACGCCGGAGCAGCCGGAGCACCCCGTCGACCTGCCGGCCCAGACCGCAAACCCCAAGCGCACCATCCTCATGGAGATCCCCGTCGCGGCCGCCGCGGCCGCGGAGTGACACCAGCAAGTACGCGTGCCGGCCGCCGGATGCTCATGGCGGCGGGACACGGATTTTCCAGGGGCGCCCCCCGCGGCGGGGCGCCCCTTCATAATGCGCGGGGCGGGGACACCTCCCCGCGTTAGCCTGGACCGTCAGACTCCAGCCGTTCAGTCAAGGGGCCAAGCATCCCGTGCGCATCGCCAGGTTCTCCATCGACGGGAACGTCGCCTTCGGCGCCATCGAGGGCGACAAGCAGGACGAACTCGTCCTGGACATCATCAAGGGCATCCCGTTCGCGGACTTCGAGCTCTCCGGCACCAAGGTGCCCGTGAGCAAGGTCAGGCTGCTGCCGCCGGTGCTCCCCAACAAGGTCGTCGCCTTCGGCCGCAACTACGCCGAGCACGCGAAGGAGCTGGGCAACGAGGTCCCCGACGCCCCCTTCGCCTTCTTCAAGCCGTCCACCTCGGTGATCGGCCCCGGCGACGAGATCCAGTACCCCTCCTTCTCCGAGGAGGTGCACCACGAGGCCGAGCTGGCCGTGGTGATCGGCCGGATGTGCCGTGAGGTCCCGCGCGAGCGCGTCAAGGACGTGATCTTCGGCTACACCTGCGCCAACGACATCACCGCCCGCGACGTGCAGCGGCGCGAGAAGCAGTGGGCCCGGGCCAAGGGCTTCGACAGCTCCTGCCCGCTCGGCCCCTGGGTGGAGACGGACCTCGACGCGAGCGACCTCACCATCCAGCTCACCGTCAACGGCCAGCAGCGTCAGCTGGGCCGGACCAGCGAGATGATCCACTCCGTCGAGGACCTGATCGTCAACATCTCCGAGGCCATGACGCTGCTCCCCGGCGACGTGATCCTCACGGGCACCCCGGCTGGGGTCGGCCCCCTGAACGTCGGCGACGAGGTCGCCGTCACCATCGAAGGCATCGGCACTCTCACCAACAAGGTTGTCAAGCGTGGCTAGCGCATCCGGCACTCCAGTACGCGTCCGTTTCTGTCCCTCGCCCACCGGTAACCCCCACGTGGGCCTGGTCCGCACCGCCCTGTTCAACTGGGCGTTCGCCAAGCACCACCAGGGCACCCTGGTCTTCCGCATCGAGGACACCGACGCGGCCCGCGACTCCGAGGAGTCGTACACCCAGCTGCTCGACTCGATGCGCTGGCTGGGCTTCGACTGGGACGAGGGCCCCGAGGTCGGCGGCCCGCACGCGCCGTACCGCCAGTCGCAGCGCATGGACCTCTACAAGGAGGTCGCGCAGAAGCTGCTCGACGCCGGTCACGCCTACCGCTGCTACTGCTCCCAGGACGAGCTGGACACCCGCCGCGAGGCCGCCCGCGCCGCCGGCAAGCCCTCCGGCTACGACGGTCACTGCCGCGAGCTGACCGCCGCCCAGGTCGAGGAGTACCAGGCCCAGGGCCGCGAGCCGATCGTCCGCTTCCGGATGCCCGACGAGACGATCACCTTCACCGACCTGGTCCGCGGCGAGCTGACGTTCACCCCGGAGAACGTCCCGGACTACGGCATCGTCCGCGCCAACGGCGCCCCGCTGTACACGCTGGTCAACCCGGTCGACGACGCCCTGATGGAGATCACCCACGTCCTGCGCGGCGAGGACCTGCTCTCCTCCACCCCGCGCCAGATCGCCCTGTACAAGGCGCTGATCGAGCTGGGCGTCGCCAAGGAGATCCCGTCCTTCGGCCACCTGCCGTACGTGATGGGCGAGGGCAACAAGAAGCTCTCCAAGCGTGACCCGCAGTCCTCCCTCAACCTCTACCGGGAGCGCGGCTTCCTCCCCGAGGGCCTGCTCAACTACCTCTCCCTCCTCGGCTGGTCCCTCTCGGCCGACCAGGACGTCTTCTCGGTCGCCGAGATGGTCGCGGCGTTCGAGATCTCCGACGTGCAGCCCAACCCGGCCCGCTTCGACCTGAAGAAGTGCGAGGCCATCAACGGCGACCACATCCGCCTGCTGGACGTGAAGGACTTCACCGAGCGCTGCCGCCCCTGGCTCCAGGCGCCGTTCGCCCCCTGGGCCCCGGAGGCCTTCGACGAGGCGAAGTGGCAGGCCATCGCGCCGCACGCGCAGACCCGCCTCAAGGTCCTCTCCGAGATCACCGACAACGTCGACTTCCTGTTCCTGGCGGAGCCGGCCGAGGACGAGGCCTCCTGGACCAAGGCGATGAAGGAGGGCTCGGACGCCCTGCTGCGCACGGCCCGCGAGAAGCTGGAGGCCGCCGACTGGACCTCCGCCGAGTCGCTGAAGGAGGCCGTCCTGGCCGCCGGTGAGGCTCACGGCCTCAAGCTCGGCAAGGCCCAGGCCCCCGTCCGCGTCGCCGTCACCGGCCGCACGGTCGGTCTGCCGCTGTTCGAGTCCCTGGAGGTCCTGGGCAAGGAGACCACCCTGGCCCGGATCGACGCGGCGCTGGCGAAGCTGGCCGCGTAGGCGCACGGCATCACACCGCGAGGGCGGCGTCCGGTTCGGGCGCCGCCCTCGCCGTGTCCGCCCACCCGTGACCCGGAGTTCACCACCCTGACCCTCGAACGCCTCGGGCAAGATCGTCCGCACGCTGACCGGCAGTTCCACGGGAGGGCCCGGACCTCCCGCTCTCCGGCACCAGGACCCTGGGCTGAGAGCATTCCGTGGTGGGTACGGTCGGAACATGAGCATCCAAGCCGTGGTCTGGGACGTCGACGACACCCTCTTCGACTACACCACCGCCGACCGCCTCGGCATGCGCGCCCACCTCACGGCCGAGGGCCTGCTCGACCGCTACGACAGCGTCGAGCAGGCCATCGACCAATGGCGGGAGATCACCCACCTGCAATGGGCCCGCTTCTCGGCAGGCGAGGCCACCTTCCAGGACCAGCGGCGCGACCGCGTACGGGTGTTCCTGGACCGGGACCTCACCGACGCCGAGGCCGACGCGTGGTTCCAGCGGTACGTCACCCACTACGAGGCGGTCTGGGCCCTCTTCCCGGACGTCCTGCCCGTCCTCGACGCCCTCTCCGCCAGCCACCGGCACGCCGTGCTCTCCAACTCCAGCCTGCACGTCCAGGACCGCAAACTGCGCGCCCTCGGCCTCCACGACCGCTTCGAGACCATCCTGTGCGCGGCCGAGCTCGGCATCTCCAAGCCGGAGGCCGGGGCGTTCCTCGCGGCCTGCGAGTTCCTCGGACTGCCGCCGCACCAGGTCGCCTACGTCGGCGACCACCCGGAGATCGACGGGCGGGGCGCCGCCGACGCCGGACTGCTGTCGGTGTGGATCGACCGAGGCGGTCTGTACGCCACGATCGACCCGCCCGTCGGGCCGCACCGCATCGCCTCCCTCGCCGAACTGCCGTCCCTGCTGGGCTCGGATACTCGTTTTGGAGCCCCGTCCACCTTCGGGTAATGTTCTTCCTGCGCCGCGGGAGCGGGCCGGAAGGCCGGAACCCCAGGCGCACTACTAGAACAAGATCCCTCCGGGGCTTGCGTTCCAGTGGCCTATGGTGTAATTGGCAGCACGACTGATTCTGGTTCAGTTAGTCTTGGTTCGAGTCCAGGTAGGCCAGCTCGCAGAGCTCATCTGCATCGCCCCCGTTGTGTAGCGGCCTAGCACGCTGCCCTCTCAAGGCAGTAGCGCCGGTTCGAATCCGGTCGGGGGTACTGTTCCGAGCGATTGACGATCATCTCGGGACTGCTAGGGCCCCCGTTGTGTAGCGGCCTAGCACGCCGCCCTCTCAAGGCGGTAGCGCCGGTTCGAATCCGGTCGGGGGTACTGACTGGTCTAAACCACATTGGTCTATGGTGTAATTGGCAGCACGACTGATTCTGGTTCAGTTAGTCTTGGTTCGAGTCCAGGTAGACCAGCTCGGACCTGCGGAAACGCAGGCTCCATGCCCCCGTTGTGTAGCGGCCTAGCACGCCGCCCTCTCAAGGCGGTAGCGCCGGTTCGAATCCGGTCGGGGGTACACAGCACATGAGGCCCCTCACTTCGGTGAGGGGCCTCATGCGTGCTTGCCCCCTGTCGGGGCGCGGGAACTGCGCGAGCAACCCCTATCGGCCCGTACGCGACGATCAAACCGTCCGTGCACCGTGGCGCGTGATCGGGAAGGCCTGCCGCGGCGTTGAGGCCGGCCTCCCCCGAAACGCTCCGTCGCTCAGCCGGTGCGCCGCAGCGCCTCGGAGAGACGCCCCGCCGCATCGATCACAGCCTGCGCATGCATACGCCCCGGGTGACGCGTCAACCGCTCGATCGGCCCGGACACGGACACCGCGGCAACCACACGGTTCGACGGCCCCCGCACCGGCGCGGACACGGACGCGACGCCCGGCTCCCGCTCACCGATCGACTGCGCCCAGCCCCGCCGGCGCACACCCGACAGCGCCGTCGCCGTGAAGCGCGCCCCCTGCAAACCGCGGTGCAGCCGCTCCGGCTCCTCCCAGGCCATCAGGATCTGCGCCGAGGAGCCGGCCTTCATCGTGAGCGTCGAACCGACCGGGACGGTGTCCCGCAGTCCGGACAGACGCTCCGCCGCGGCGACGCAGATGCGCATGTCGCCCTGGCGGCGATAGAGCTGCGCGCTCTCGCCCGTGATGTCACGAAGGTGCGTGAGCACCGGGCCGGCGGTGGCGAGGAGGCGGTCCTCACCCGCGGCCGCGGCAAGCTCTGCCAGGCGTGGGCCGAGAATGAAACGGCCCTGCATGTCGCGCGCCACCATGCGGTGGTGTTCCAGGGCCACGGCCAGGCGGTGGGCCGTGGGTCGTGCCAGTCCGGTAGCACCGACCAGACCCGCGAGGGTGGCCGGACCGGACTCCAGAGCGCTCAGGACGAGGGCCGCCTTGTCCAGAACGCCGACGCCGCTACTGTTGTCCATGAAACGATACTTGCGTCTCACTCTGTGAAACGCAAGTTCAAATTTCCGTGGAACGCGCCACCCTGGAATCACGAAGTCACAACGGCCCGTGACATAAGGGCCTGGTGGTGCGTGCCCGGGATCAGGGGTACGGGCACCGCCTCCTCAAGATCTCTAGTTGGGTCGGCGGATCGTCGTCGGCCGGAGGGAACAGCGATGGGTAGGACACTCGCGGAGAAAGTCTGGGACGACCACGTCGTCCGGCGCGCGGAGGGCGAGCCCGACCTTCTCTTCATCGATCTGCACCTGCTGCACGAGGTGACCAGCCCGCAGGCGTTCGACGGTCTGCGCAAGACCGGCCGGACCGTGCGGCGTCTGGACCTCACCATCGCCACCGAGGACCACAACACCCCGACCCTCGACATCGACAAGCCCATCGCGGACCCGGTCTCGCGGGTGCAGCTGGAGACGCTGCGCAAGAACGCCGCCGACTTCGGGGTGCGCCTGCACCCGCTGGGCGACGTCGAGCAGGGTGTCGTGCACGTCGTGGGCCCGCAGCTGGGCCTGACCCAGCCGGGCACCACCGTCGTGTGCGGTGACTCCCACACCTCCACGCACGGCGCCTTCGGCGCGCTGGCGTTCGGCATCGGCACCTCCCAGGTGGAGCACGTGCTGGCCACCCAGACGCTGCCGATGTCCCGCCCGAAGACCATGGCGATCACGGTCGACGGTGAACTGCCCGACGGCGTCACCGCCAAGGACCTGATCCTGGCGATCATCGCGAAGATCGGCACCGGCGGCGGCCAGGGCTACGTCCTGGAGTACCGCGGCGAGGCCATCGAGAAGCTCTCGATGGAAGCCCGCATGACCATCTGCAACATGTCGATCGAGGCCGGCGCCCGCGCGGGCATGATCGCCCCGGACGAGACCACCTTCGCCTACCTCGAGGGCCGCCCGCACGCCCCCGAGGGCGAGGAGTGGGACGCCGCCGTCGCGTACTGGAAGACGCTCAGGACGGACGACGACGCCGAGTTCGACGCCGAGGTCGTCATCGACGCCGCCGAGCTGGCGCCGTTCGTCACCTGGGGCACCAACCCGGGCCAGGGCGCACCGCTTTCGGCGTCCGTCCCCGACCCCGCTTCGTACGAAGACGCTTCGGAGCGCTTCGCCGCCGAAAAGGCCCTGGAGTACATGGGGTTGGAGGCCGGTCAGCCGCTGCGCTCCATCAAGGTGGACACCGTCTTCGTAGGCTCCTGCACCAACGGCCGCATCGAGGACCTGCGCGCCGCCGCCGAGCTCGTCAAGGGCCGCAAAGTCGCCGACGGCGTACGGATGCTGGTCGTCCCGGGCTCCGCGCGGGTCGGTCTGCAGGCCGTCTCCGAGGGTCTGGACGTGGTCTTCAAGGAGGCCGGCGCCGAGTGGCGGCACGCGGGCTGCTCGATGTGTCTGGGCATGAACCCCGACCAGCTGGCCCCGGGTGAGCGCTCCGCGTCCACCTCCAACCGCAACTTCGAGGGCCGGCAGGGCAAGGGTGGCCGCACCCACCTGGTCTCCCCGCAGGTCGCGGCCGCCACCGCCGTCCTGGGCCACCTGGCCTCCCCGGCCGACCTGTCCGCCGACGCCCCCACGCCCGCTGGAGTCTGATCAGCCATGGAAGCCTTCACCACCCACACCGGCCGGGCCGTCCCGCTGCGCCGCAGCAACGTCGACACCGACCAGATCATCCCCGCCCACTGGCTCAAGAAGGTCACGCGCGACGGGTTCGAGGACGGGCTGTTCGAGGCCTGGCGCAAGGACGAGACGTTCGTGCTCAACCAGAGCGAGCGGCAGGGCGCGACCGTCCTGGTCGCCGGCCCCGACTTCGGCACCGGCTCCTCCCGTGAGCACGCCGTCTGGGCGCTGCAGAACTACGGCTTCAAGGCCGTGATCTCGTCCCGCTTCGCCGACATCTTCCGCGGCAACTCGCTCAAGAACGGCCTGCTCACGGTGGTACTGGAGCAGGAGACCGTGGACGCGCTGTGGGAGCTCACCGAGAAGGACCCGCAGGCCGAGGTCACCGTCGACCTGGAGAGCCGCGAGGTGCGCGCCGAGGGCGTCACCGCCTCCTTCGAGCTGGACGAGAACTCCCGCTGGCGGCTGCTGAACGGCCTCGACGACATCTCGATCACCCTGCAGAACGAGGCGGACATCTCCGCGTACGAGGCGAAGCGCCCCACGTTCAAGCCGCGGACGCTCCCGGTCTGACCCGGGCACGACCGGCCGCCTGAGAACAAGGCGACTTTCGGCCACCGCAACACCCCCTCTGTACCCCCGATCAGCCCGATCGGGGGTACAGCCGTGTCTGCACCCGAACGGCCCTGCCCACCCGCTGTTCAGCTGCCAACTTCCCACGTTAAGCAGGTGGTTGCCGGGGTACGCGAGGGGTACAGCCGTGACTTCCACAGGTGCTGGGAGGGCCGTCGGAGGCGGCAGTTGTCCCCTGCGCAGGCGACAACTCGCCCCAGATGGCACAATCTGTGCATGGGACACGACGGCCAACTCGAGCTCTATGCGGCAGTCGCGGACCAACTCAAGGAAGCGCACACAAGAGTGCGCGCACTGCAAGTCCCGGAGGGCGTACGGATGGCGCTGACCCGGAAGCTGCTGGTCATTACGGCCGCGGCCAAACACGATCTCGCCGACGCGGCAAGACGGCTGGAGCGGTTCACCGCGGACCTCGACGAGGGACGTCTCCCCGACGAGGAACGCTGAACCCTTCGACACCTGTCGAGTTCGTTGCGGCACAAGGGTGATAAGCCCGTTTCGTGTTTGATTTGCGGTATATATCTGCCTAACGTGCGAAAAAGCTTGAACACTTTCGTTCTGGCGATGTCTCCGAAGGGGAAGACGTGAACAAGGCGCAGCTCGTAGAAGCGATTGCCGACAAGATGGGCGGCCGTCAGCAGGCCGCCGACGCTGTCGACCATGTACTGGACGCCATCGTCCGCGCGGTCGTCTCGGGTGAGCGGGTCTCGGTCACCGGCTTCGGTTCGTTCGAGAAGGTCGACCGCCCGGCCCGGTACGCCCGTAACCCCCAGACGGGCGAGCGGGTTCGGGTCAAGAAGACCTCCGTTCCGCGCTTCCGCGCCGGTCAGGGCTTCAAGGACCTGGTCAGCGGCTCGAAGAAGCTCCCGCGTGGCGGCGAGGTCTCCGTCAAGAAGGCGCCCAAAGGCAGCCTGACCGGCGGTGCCGGCGCGACGGTCAAGAAGGCCGCCGCGAAGAAGGCGACCACGAAGTCGGCCGCCGCGAAGAAGACCACCGCCAAGAAGACCACGGCGAAGAAGGCCACCACCAAGACCGCGGCCGCGAAGAAGACCACGGCGAAGAAGGCGCCCGCCAAGAAGACCACGGCGACGTCGAAGACCACCGCCGCGAAGAAGACGACCGCGAAGAAGGCCCCGGCGAAGAAGGCCACGGCCAAGAAGGCGCCCGCCAAGAAGTCGACGGCGCGCAAGACCACCGCCAAGAAGACCACCGCCCGCAAGAAGTAAGGGCGCTGGGGTACTCACGCGCCGGGCCGGACTCCGCACGGAGTCCGGCCCGCGGCGTGTTCAGCCCCTGATCAGAGGGTCTGCAGGGTCACCAGGGTGATCCGGAGCGCGTCCTTCGCGCCCTCCACCTCGATGCGGACCCGCTGGCCCGGGCGCAGCAGCCTGAGGCCCCCCGCGTCGAACGCGGCCGCGTCGAAGGGCACCGGGGTGCCGTCGTCCAGGAGCACCTGCCCGCTGCGGCTTTCGGGGTCGTACGTGTACGCGGTCGCCTGCATGGCCGCAGCCTACTGCCCGGGAATCAGCAACCGCGCGGCGGCCGCGGCCGTATGAGGGCCGACCCCCAGGGCCAGCGCGCTGCGCAGGTCATCTCCGGTGTCCACGTCCTGGCGAACGGAATCCACCGCGGTCAGGGGCAGTTCCACCGCCCCGGAGGCGCGGTGCCGGGCCCGGGAATCCGTGCCGAAGGCCGGGCGCAATTCGCGGCCCGGGGTGGCGGCCAGCAAGGTCGTGCCGATTGCGGCGGAGTCCGGGAGAAATGCGCGCGGGAATTCGGCGGCGGCATCGAGTACCCGGGACAATTCCGCGGGGCGCAGGGCCGGCAGATCGGCGTTGAGTGCGGCCACCGCCCGGGCCGGGCGCGCGGACCGTACGACCCGCGTCGCGTGTGCGAGGGCGGCGTTGAGGCCGCCGCCCGGTTCGTCGGCGATGATCGCGGCGCCCAGTGCGGCCAGCTCCCGGCCCGCCCGGGCGTCGTCCGTGACGACTGCCACATCCCCTACCGCCGGGCAGGCCAGCGCGGCCGTCACCGTGTCCTGGGCGAAGGCCAGGGCCAGGTCCGGCCGCAGCCCGTCGTCCGCGGTGTCCGCAAGCCTGCTCTTGGCCCGGGCCAGGGGCTTCAGGGGTACGACCAGGGTCCACTGCACGGGTGTTCCGTCCTCCTCTTGTCGCGCTCATTGTCACCCGGGGCCTCGGGCGGGTGGCGTGCCGGGGCGTACGGTGTTCTCGACAGACCGGCGGCCTGGGGCGACACTTGTGCGGCCCCCCGTGGCCCCGGCTTCAGGCCCAAGAGGAAGGTGTCCGCGTGCCCCGCCGCAGAATCGGCTTCTGGTACCGCTTCGCCGCGGTGATCTGCAAACCGCCGCTGGTGGTTCTGCTCAGGCGGGACTGGCGTGGAATGGAGCACATTCCGGCAGAGGGTGGATTTATCACCGCGGTGAACCACAATTCGCACATCGATCCCTTCGCTTACGCGCACTTTCAGTACAACACCGGGCGCGTCCCGCGATTCCTCGCGAAGAGCGGGCTTTTCAAGAAGGGATTCGTCGGAGCCGCGATGCGGGGCACCGGGCAGATCCCCGTCTACCGCGAGAGCACGGACGCGCTGAGCGCCTTCCGGGCCGCGATCGACGCCGTGGACCGGGGGGAATGTGTCGCCTTCTATCCCGAGGGCACCCTCACCCGCGACCCGGACGGCTGGCCCATGACCGGCAAGACCGGGGCCGCACGCGTCGCCCTGCAGACCAAGTGCCCGGTGATCCCCGTCGCGCAGTGGGGCTGCAACGAGTTGCTGCCGCCGTACGCGAAGAAGCCGCATCTGCTGCCGCGCAAGACGCACCGCGTGCTCGCCGGGCCGCCCGTGGACCTCGCGCGGTTCTACGACCGGGACATGACCGCGGAGCTGCTGAAGGAGGCCACGGAGGTCATCATGGCCGCCGTCACCGAACAGCTGGAGCTGATCCGCGGCGAGAAGGCGCCGGAGACGCCGTACGACCCGCGCAGGGAGCGGATCGAGCAGCGGCGCCGCACCCAGACGCAGACGCACCAGAAGTCCGGACAGACCGTGCAGGAAGAGGGGCTGGGCAAGTGAGCAAGCCGGTCAAGGCGGCGGTCCTGAGCGCCGGTTCGTGGGGTACCGCCTTCGGCATGGTGCTCGCCGACGCGGGGTGCGAGGTCACCCTGTGGGCGCGCCGCCCCGAGGTCGTGGAGGCGATCAACTCCACGCGGACCAATCCCGACTACTTCCCGGGCGTCGAGCTCCCGGAGAACGTACGGGCCACCGCCGATCCCGCCGAGGCCGCCGCGGACGCCGACTTCACGGTCCTGTCGGTGCCCTCGCAGACCCTGCGCGGCAACCTCGCCGAGTGGAGCCCGCTGCTGGCCCCGGACACGGTCCTGGTGTCGCTGATGAAGGGCGTGGAACTCGGCTCCGCGATGCGGATGAGCGAGGTCATCGACGACGTCGCCAAGGTCGGCCCGGACCGGATCGCCGTGGTGACGGGGCCCAATCTGGCCCGGGAGATCGCCGCGCGGATGCCGGCCGCGGCCGTGGTCGCCTGCACCGACGAGGTCGTCGCCCAGCGGCTCCAGGCCGCCTGCCACACGCCGTACTTCCGCCCGTACACCAATACGGACGTGGTGGGTTGCGAACTGGGCGGAGCCGTGAAGAACGTCATCGGCCTCGCCGTCGGCATCGCGGACGGCATGGGCCTCGGCGACAACGCCAAGGGCTCCCTCATCACCCGCGGCCTCGCCGAGACCACCCGGCTCGGCATGGCGCTCGGCGCCGATCCGCTGACTTTCTCCGGACTCGCGGGCCTCGGCGACCTGGTGGCCACCTGCTCCTCGCCGCTGTCGCGCAACCACACCTTCGGCACCAACCTCGGCAAGGGCATGACCCTCCAGGAGACCATCGCGGTCACCAAGCAGACCGCCGAGGGCGTCAAGTCCTGCGAGTCGGTGCTCGATCTGGCCCGCCGGCACGGCGTCGACATGCCGATCACGGAGACGGTCGTCGGGATCGTGCACGAGGGCAAGCCCCCGGTGGTGGCGCTCAAGGAGCTGATGTCGCGCAGCGCGAAGCCCGAACGACGCTGAGCGACGCGAGGCCGACGGCGCTTACCAGTGGCCCTACCAACGGGTACTCTCAACCCGATATGAGCACCGAGAACCTCCCCCAGAGCCCCGAGCAGCCGCCTCGCAAGCCGCGTGTGGCCGTCGTGTTCGGCGGGCGCAGCTCCGAACACGGGATCTCCGTGGTCACCGCCGGCGCCGTCCTCAAGGCCATCGACCGGACGAAGTACGACGTCCTGCCGATCGGCATCACCCAGGACGGGCGTTGGGCGCTCACGGCGGACGAACCGGAGCGGATGGCGATCGTCGACCGGCGCCCGCCGAGCGTCGACCTGCTCGCCGAGTCGGCCGAGGGAGCGGTGATCCTCCCGGTCGACCCCGCCAGCCGCGAAGTCGTCTACAGCGAGCCGGGATCGGTCCCCAAGGCGCTCGGCGAGGTCGACGTGGTCTTCCCGGTGCTGCACGGCCCCTACGGCGAGGACGGCACCCTCCAAGGGCTCCTGGAGCTCTCCGGCGTCCCGTACGTGGGTTCGGGTGTGCTCGCCTCGGCCGTGGGCCAGGACAAGGAGTACATGAAGCGGGTGTTCACCTCGTTCGGGCTGAAGGTCGGCCCGTACGTGGTGGTCCGGCCGCGTGAGTGGGAGCAGGACCAGGCTGCTTCCCGCAAGAAGATCGTCGACTTCGCCGGCGAGCACGGCTGGCCGTTGTTCGTGAAGCCCTCGCGGGCCGGTTCGTCGATCGGCATCACCAAGGTCGACGACCTCTCCGGTCTCGACGAGGCCATCGCCGAGGCCCAGCGGCACGACCCGAAGATCCTCGTGGAGGCCGCGCTGCGCGGCCGCGAGATCGAGTGCGGTGTCCTGGAGTTCGAGGACGGCCCCAGGGCCTCCCTCCCCGCCGAGATCCCCTCGCCCGAGACGCACGCGTACTACGACTTCGAGGCCAAGTACATCGACTCCACCCCGGGGCTCGTCCCGGCGCCCCTCACCCCGCAGGAGACGGCCGAGGTTCAGCGCCTGGCGGTCGACGCGTTCGACGCGGCGTCCTGCGAGGGCCTGGTCCGCGCGGACTTCTTCCTCACCGAGGACGGCGAGTTCGTGATCAACGAGATCAACACGATGCCCGGCTTCACGCCCATCTCGATGTACCCGCAGATGTGGCAGGCGAGCGGGGTGAGCTACCCGGAGCTGATCGACCTGCTGGTGCAGGCGGCACTGCGCAGGTCGACGGGCCTGCGCTGAATCATCGACGCCCGGCGCTCAGGAGGCGATCCCCTCGGGGATCGCCTTCTTCACGGCCTCAGCCAGATCGATCAGCACACCCGAGCTGTCCGCGCCCTTCGGCGCCCGGACCTCGACGTACGCCTCGCGGTTGGCGGTGGTGAACCGGTACCCGCCGCCGCCCTCGCTCTCCATCAGCCAGTCGACGCCGTTCACACCCCCGGCGACCGCATCCGGATCCCGCCCGTCCGCCACCTTCGGGTCGACCATCTTCGGCGGCTGCGGCACACCGCAGCGAAGTATGATCGCCGGGCTGCCCCAGCCCGCCGTCAGCGCCGACGCGGGCTCGGGATCCGCACGGCGCTCACCGTCCACCTTCGCGGGCAGTACCTTGTCCAGGTTCCGGCACAGTTCCGCGACCTTCGCGTCCGGACTGGGAACCGCCGCCGACGCGCTGTCGTCTGCTGAGGAGCAGCCCGCAACAGTGATCAACAGCGCGACAGCGGGCAGGCGGAACACGCGGAAGACACAACGGTGCCGGTGACGGAAGAAGTTCACCGGCACAGGGTAGACGGGGGCTACAGATGGACGACCGGGCAGGTCAGGGTGCGGGTGATGCCGTCCACCTGCTGGACCTTGGCGACCACCATGCGGCCGAGATCGTCGACGGTGTCGGCCTGGGCCCGCACGATGACGTCGTAGGGTCCCGTCACGTCCTCGGCCTGGATGATCCCAGGGATCTTGCTGATCGTCTCGGCGACGACCGAGGCCTTCCCGACCTCGGTCTGGATCAGGATGTACGCCTGTACCACGGAACCTCCAGGGCGGCCACGAGGATCATGTGGGGAAAAGGAACGCCACGGTATCGCGTCGCCGCTCGCCGCGGGGAGACCTGCGGGGACCGGGATGTGCGCGCCGGGGCGCAGGTCCGGCAGAACGTCACGGTCACTTCGACCGTAGCGAGGACCGAGATGCCTCGCGACCGGGCACGGACAGGGACAGAAGGGGAGAAAGGGCAATGAAGGGCACTGTTGGTGAGCTCGGTGAGTTCGGGCTCATCAGGGAGCTCACCTCCCGTCTGACCACCACCCCGGCGGTCCGGGTCGGCCCCGGCGACGACGCCGCCGTGGTGGCAGCGCCCGACCGCAGGGTCGTGGCAAGCACGGACATCCTGGTGGAGGGCCGGCACTTCCGGCGGGACTGGTCGACGGCCTACGACGTGGGCCGCAAGGCGGCCGCGCAGAACCTCGCCGACATCGCCGCCATGGGCGCCGTACCGACCGCGCTGCTGCTCGGTCTGGTCGTCCCGGCCGAGCTGCCGGTGGCCTGGCCGAGCGAGCTGATGGACGGCCTGCGCGACGAATGCCAGGTGGCGGGCGCCGCCGTGGTCGGCGGTGACGTCGTACGCGGTGACTCGATCATGGTGTCGATCACCGCGCTCGGCGATCTGCGCAACCAGGAGCCGGTGACGCGGGCGGGCGCCCAGCCCGGCGACCTCGTCGCGGTGACCGGCTGGCTGGGCTGGTCGGCCGCCGGGTACGCGGTGCTGTCCCGGGGGTTCCGCTCGCCGCGGGCGTTCGTGGAGGCGCACCGGCGGCCCGAGCCGCCGTACCACGCGGGTCCCGCCGCCGCCGGGCTCGGGGCGACCGCGATGTGCGACGTCAGCGACGGGCTGATCGCGGACCTGGGGCACATCGCCGAGGCGAGCAAGGTGCGGATCGACATCCGCTCCGGCGCGATCGACATCCCGTCCCAGATGAACGACATCGGGCAGGCCGTCGGCGTCGACCCCATGCAGTGGGTGCTGACCGGGGGAGAGGACCACGCGATCGTGGCGACGTTCCCGCCGGACGTGAAGCTGCCCGCCCGCTGGAAGGTCATCGGCGAGGTGCTCAACCCCTCGGCGCTGCCCCAGGTGACGGTCGACGGGGCGCCGTGGACCAGCAAGGGCGGCTGGGACCACTTCGGGGACATAGAGTCATGATCCCGGGCGTCCTCACGGTGGCGGGCTCCGACTCCGGCGGAGGCGCGGGCATCCAGGCCGACCTCAAGACCATGCTCGCCCTCGGCGTGCACGGCATGAGCGTCGTGACGGCGGTGACCGCGCAGAACTCCCTCGGCGTGCAGGGGGCTTGGGAACTGCCCGTGGAGGCCGTACGGGCCCAGTACCGCAGTGTCGTCGACGACATCGGCGTCCAAGCGGTCAAGACCGGGATGCTGGCCTCCGCGGAACTCGTGGAGGCGGTCGCCGAGTTGATCGCGGGGACGGACGCCCCGGCGGTCGTCGACCCGGTCGGCGTCTCCAAGCACGGCGACGCCCTGCTCGCCGCCTCCGCGCTGGACTCGGTCCGTTCGAAGCTGCTTCCGGTGGCGACGGTCGCCACGCCGAACCTCGACGAGGTGGCCCAGATCACCGGAGTGCGGGTCGAGTCGGAGCGGGAGATGCGCCGGGCCGCGGCGGCCGTGCTGGAGTACGGGCCGCGCTGGGTGCTGATCAAGGGCGGACACCTGCCCGGGGACGCCGTCGATCTGCTCACCGACGGCTCCGAGGAGCACTGGCTGCGGGCGCCGCGGCACGACAACCGCCACACCCACGGCACCGGCTGTACGCTCGCCTCGGCGATCGCCTCCGGGCTCGCCAAGGGGCGGTCCGTGCCGGAGGCGGTGGCGATGGCGAAGGAGTACGTCACGGGGGCCGTCGCGGCCGGGTTCGCGCTCGGCGGGGGGATCGGGCCGGTGGATCACGGCTGGCGCTTCCGCGGTGACGTATAGCAACCGGGGTGCGGTGGCATCGCCACCGCACCCCGGTCAGGTCTCACAGGCACGGCAAAGAGCCGGCCCACCCAGAGGTGGACCGGCTTTGCAGCGAACCAGCAGTGGTTGCGCGCTAGCTGAGCGTCAGCGCGAGACCTTGCCGGCCTTGATGCACGAGGTGCAAGCGTTCACGCGCTTCGGCGTCCCGCCCACCACGGTACGCACACGCTGGATGTTCGGGTTCCAGCGACGGGGCGTACGGCGGTGCGAGTGCGAGATGTTGTTGCCGAAGCCCGGCCCCTTGCCGCAGACGTCGCAGTTGGCAGCCACGGGTCACTCCAAAGACTTCAGATGCACTTACGGTTGATCCCGGCAGGCCGGGATCCAGATTCTCGGGCTCTGAACGAGCCGGTCGAAATCTGAGTGGCGTTGCCAGGGGGAAGGCCCGATCAGATCGGGCAACCGGAGCAGCATACAACGGCTGCACCCGTAGAGCGAAACTACCATGGCAGCTCAGGGGCCCGGCCCCTCCCTCTTCCGGCCGGCACCGCCCCGGGGTCTACGCTGCGAGCCACGTCCAGCAGCTCAGGGAGGCGTAGTGGCGCAGGTGCCGCAGACATTCTTCGATGCTCTCGCGGTGCGCACCTGGTGCGGTCTCGCGCTCGAGACACTGGGGCGGGCGCGTGAGGAGATCGACGCGATCAACGTCTATCCGGTGGCGGACGGCGACACCGGCACCAATCTGTATCTGACGGTGGAGTCGGCGGTCGCGGCGGTCGAGGCGGTGTTCGCGGGGCACGCGGCGGGGGCCGAAGCCGCGGTGGGTGCCGGGAGCGCGGGTGCCGGGGGCGCGGACATCGGGGTCGCGGGAGCCGCGGGAGCGGACGCCGGGGGCGCGGGAGCCGGGGGGACGGACACCGGGGGCGCGGGAGAGCCGACGCTCGCCGACGCCGCCCGGGCGATGGCGCACGGCGCCCTGATCGGCGCTCGCGGGAACTCCGGGACGATCCTCGCCCAGCTGCTGCGCGGCATGGCCCAGGTGCTGGCCGACGACGACACCGCCCGGGCCGACGGCCGGTGCCTGCGGCTCGCCCTGCGGCACGCGGCCGACTCCGCCCGCCGGGCCGTCGCCCACCCCGTCGAGGGCACCGTCCTCACGGTCGCCTCGGCCGCCGCCGACGCGGCCCACGGCGCGGAGGGCGACTGCGGGACCGTGGCCCGTGCGGCCTACGACGGAGCCCGCACGGCACTTGCCGCGACCCCGGGCCAGCTGCCCGTCCTGGAACGCGCCGGGGTGGTCGACGCCGGCGGGCGGGGACTGGTCGCGGTGCTCGGGGCGCTGGTGGAGACGTTCACGGGGGAGAGGGCGCGGGCGGTGGCGGCAAGCGCGTGCATGGGGCCCGCCGTGGTTCCCCACGCGCGCGTGGACCCGGCCGAAGGCCAGGTCCTCGCCGACGGCCACGCCCCGGCCGACGGCGCCCCGGGGGAGTGCGCCGACAGCGCCGCCGCCGTGCCGGGTCAGGAGGGGCCCGCTTTCGAGGTGATCTACCTGCTGGAGGCCGAGGACGCGGCCGTGGAGCGGCTGCGGGGGCGACTCGACGCTCTCGGGGACTCCCTCGTCGTGGTCGGCGGGGACGGGCTGTGGAACGTCCACGTCCATGTCGACGACGCGGGCGCCGCCGTCGAGGCCGGCATCGAGGCCGGGCGGCCCCACCGCATCCGCATCACCCACTTCGGCGCCGGCGACGTGCACACCACCGGGGCCGAGCGACCGCCCCGGGAACGCGCCCAGCGGGCCGTCGTGGCCGTCGTGCCCGGCGAGGGGCTGGCCGGGCTGTACGCCGAGGCCGGGGCGACGGCCGTGCTCGCCCGCCCCGGGGAGCCGCCCGCGAGCGGCGAGCTCGTCCAGGCCGTACGGCGGGCCCACGCGCGCGAGGTCGTGCTGCTGCCCAACGACGCCGACCTGCGCCACACCGCCGCGGCGGCCGCCGAGCAGGTCCGCACGGAGGGCATCCGGGTGGCCCTGATCCCGACCCGCTCGGCGGTCCAGGGCATCGCGGCGCTGGCCGTGCACGAGCCGGACCGCCGCTTCGACGAGGACGTCGTGTCCATGACCTCCGCCGCCGGGGCCACCCGCTACGCCGAGGTCACCGTCGCCGAACGCCAGTCCTGGACGATGGCCGGCATCTGCCAGGCCGGTGACGTCCTGGGCCTGATCGACGGGGACGTGGCCGTGATCGGATCGGACCTCGCGGTGACGGCCGAGACCGTCCTGGACCGCATGCTCTCGGCCGGGGGCGAGATGGTCACCCTGGTCCTCGGCGACGACGTCCCCGACACCGTCGCCGGGCGCCTGGAGAGCCGGGTCCGCGAGGGGTACCTCGCCGTCGACACGGTCGTCTACCGGGGCGGACGGCAGGGGGCCCTGCTCCTCATCGGCGTGGAGTAGGGCGGGCCTTCCGCGTGGGGCGTGCGGCAGGCCGGCGCCTCCTCACTGCGACCGCTCCGTCAACAGGCGGAGCAGTTGCTCCGCCTCCGCCCGGCGGGCCCGCACCGCCTCGCCGCCCCCGACGCCCGTCACCGCGCCGTCGTACCCCTCGTACGCCGCCAGCACCGCACGCGCGCGTGCCACCGCGTCGGCGGGGCGGTCCAAGTCGGCCTCCAGCCGGCCCGCGGCCAGTTCCGCGCCGGTGCGGCTGTGCAGGGCGCCGTCCCCGAGGGAGGCGAACACGCTCACTGCCTGGACCGCTTGGGCCAGCGCCTCCTCGAACCGGTCCCGGACCGAGGCGTCTTCGGCGTCCTCGACGGCGGAGCGGGTCAGCAGGTCACCGAACTGTCCGTGCGTGTGCCCGAGTTCGGCGACGAGCTGCTGCCGGGAGTCCTCGTCGGGCGCCGCTTCCCGTGCCGCCTCGCACTCCCGGACCGCTTCCGTCATCAGGCTGCGCGCCTCGTCCAGCCCGTCCTCCGCCCGCAGGGCCAGCCAGGCGCGGGCGCGCAGGGAGCGGATCAGGCCGTGGGCGTTGCCGAGCGCGCGCCACAGGTCGCCCGCGCGGGCGTAGGCCCGGTTCGCCTCGGCCGCCAGTCCGGCCTGCCCGAGGGACTCCCCGGCCAGATGGGCGAGGGTCGCGTGGTCGTGCTGTTCGGGCCAGTGCCGGGCGATCTCGGCAGCTTGCAGGCGCCGTTCGGCGGCGGCGCGGTGCTCGCCGAGCTCGCTCAGACAGTCACCGAGCCACCACTTGGCCTGCACGACCGCCCCGTCGCCGTGCGTCTCGGCGGTCAGGTCGGGCAGGGCCGCCTCCAACACCTCCGCGGCCTCGGCCCACCGGCCCTGCCGCAGCAGGAACCCGCCGAGCTGCTGTCGCGCCCAGGCACCCAGCGTCGCCGACTCGCCCGCCTCGTCGGCCCAGTGGGCGGCCTCCAGGGCATGCTCGGCTGCCTCCACGGCGTCACCCCGGCCGCCCACGACCTCCCCGAGCTGGAGGTGCAGCTGGGCCCGCCCGGGCGCCTCCAGCTGCTGTCCGCCGTGCTCCAGGGCCGCCCGCAGCGCCCGTTCCGCCTCCGCCACGTCGCCGAGGTGGTGGGCGAGGGAGGCCAGCCGGGCCTCGTACTCCACCGCGAACCACGGCAGCCCCGCCGCGACGAACGCCGACGCGCCCCGCGCGAACAGCTCCGCGGCCGTCTCCAGATCCCCGGCCAGCCCCGCCAGCTCCCCGAGCATGGCCTGCGCCTCGGCGACCCGCGCGGCCAGCCGCACGTCCTGGCCGGTCCGCCCGTCGACGAGTGCGAGGACCTCCCGCACGGCGGCCTCGGCCTCGGCGAGGACCGCCCCGTCGCCCTCACCGTCGTGCGCGCGGCGCGTCAGGATCCGCGCCCGGCTCATCACGACGGACGCCGTCTGCCGTATCCCCGTGCCGTCGGCGGCGTACAGCGCGAGGACCTCGTCGTAGAGGCCGGTCACCGCCACGGCGGCGCCGTCCACGTCACCCGCGAGCGCACGGACGTACGCCCCACGCGCGCGTGCCGCCAGGGCCTCGCCCGGGTCGCCCGCCTCCGCGTAGAGCCCGGCGGCCCGTTCGAAGAGGCCGGCCCCCTCGGGGCCGAGGGCCATCGCCTCGTGGTCGGCCATCTCGGCACGGTCGCGCGGGTCCAGCTCGACGCCCTCCGCGGCCTCGGCGGCCGCCGCCCACGCCTCCACGGCGTTCGGCCGCAGGTGGTCCGACAGCCGCCGTGCCTCGGCCAGCAGCGCGGGCAGATCCGGCTGCCCGGTGACGGGAACCGGAGCCGCGGCGGGAACGGGCGGGGGAGCCGGGCGTACCGACCGCACGCCCAGCGGCAGCCGTTCCACCAGCGGTTGCCGGGCCATACGCGCGCGTGCCCGCTCGCTCACGTGCGCTGTGCCGTTGCGTTCGTCGAAGCGCGCCGCCAGGGCGAGGGCCTCCCCGCGCGCGTGCGAGGAGAGTTCGCGGGCGGTCCACTCCCGTCCGGCCGGACCCGGCACCTGCCGGTCGCCCAGCCCGAGCACGGTCAGCCGGTGCATGAGCAGGGCCACCACGCTCATGAAGTCCAGCCTGCTGCGCGGCTGCCCGTCGTCCGTGAAGTACGCCGGACGCTCCGCGAGCAGCTCCAGCCCCCGCGCCTCGTTGCCGGTCAGCGCGCAGAACTCCACGTGGTCCGCGTACGCGCCGCGCATGCTCTCCATCGCCCGGACGAGCCGGAAGCCCCGCAGATGGCAGGCCCGGGCCTCGTCGAGGCGGCCCAGCCGCAACAGCGGCACCAGACAGGACGCGAGGGCCGTGTGCGGCTCGTGGGCGCAGGTGTACTCGCCCTCCAGCACCGGCCGCCACAGGTCCAGCGCCTCGGCGTCCCGCCCCTGCTCCGCCTGCCACCAGCCCTGGCCGTGCAGCTCGCAGGCGTGGCAGTCGGCCATGACGTCCCGGTCGGCGGCCAGCCACGCGGCGTACGCCCGCTCGGCCCGCGCCACGTCCCCGACATGCGCGGCCACACTGTGCTCGGCGCTTCGCACGGCCCGCTCGGAGTGCCCGGCGAGCCGGTAGCGGTGCTCCATCTCGCCGAGCCACTTCTCGATCGACGCCAGCGGGATGTGCGGCTGGTCGAGCATGCCGGCCGAGACCCATTTGAAGACCCAGTGCAGCGAGTGGGTCTCGTACTCGTCGAAGTCCTCGGGCCGTTCGTCCCACATGCGCAGCAGCCGCGCGAAGGGGACGAACATCTTCCCCTTCTCGGAGCTGTAGTTGTAGACCTTCAGCTGGTGCCCGAGCGCCTCGATCACGGCGAGCGGGATGTTCAGCTTCTCGGCCGCCGTCAGCAGCTCCTCCGCGCGCGTGTTGCGGGCCGGCCCCTCCGGCTGCTCGGAGTTCTCCGCCATCGCCGCGCGCAGGGCGTCGAAGTCCGTGATCTCGCTCATGCCTGACCGTCCTCGCTGTGCGTGGCCCACTCCAGGAGACCGATGAACGCGCGGTTGAGCAGCGCCGAGTCGGCCGGCCTGAGCGGCCGCTGCGCCATCAGCAGGGCCTGCCCGTACAGCGACTCCGCGGCCGTGCCGATCAGCTCCGGGTCGGGCAGCGCGCTGATCCGCCGCACGAGCGGGTTGAGATGGTTCAGCACCAGACGCGCGCGGGCGCTGCCCCGCAGGGAGCCGAGAATGCCCGCCCACAGGTCGTCGGCCCGCGCCTCGGCGTCCGCCCGGGCCTGCTCGTGCCGGGCGTCCCGGTCGTCGAGGTGCAGCGCGGGCACGGACAGCGGGTGGAAGGCCCGCAGCACGACGTCACAGCCCAGCGGGTCGAGCCGGGCCCGGGCCGCCGCCAGGAAGCCCGACAGGGCCAGCTCCTCGGCCGGGTCGACCGCGTCCAGATGCGCGGTGACCGTCTCCGCGTCCAGCTCGGCGACCACGGTGCCCGGCCGCACCGACGGCAGCGCCTGCACCAGCTCGCTGTCGTAGGTGTAGCCGCCGTTGATCACGCCGATGCCCTGCGCGGACGCGATCGGCGCGACCTGCCGGTACTCCTCGACGGTCCGCGTGAAGTGCACCACCGGGTGCCGCTGCGCGAACTCCTCCAGGGACAGCCGCCCGTCGGTCGTCTCGAACGGCAGCCATGGCAGCATCGTGCGCAGCATCTCCCGGTCGTGCCGGGCCAGCGACTTCACACCCAGATGGTGCACCGAGAGGAACGCGGCCAGCCGCTCCGGATCACCGGCCGCCAGCCCCGTGAGCCAGGCCTGGATCCGCTCGCCCAGCGCCTCCCGCACCCCGGCCAGCGTCTCGTCCTCGTACAGCGCCTCGCGGGACGCTGTGGGGCGCAGACTGTCCGTGTCGAGCACGCAGCGCACGAAGAACGCCCAGTCGGGCAGCAGTTGTTCCGCCCGCTCGGTCAGCAGCATGCCCTTCAGGTGCACCCGGTGACCGGCGCGCTGGGCCGGGCTCACCGCCGACGGCAGCACATACGCCACCCCGCGGATGCCGGCCAGCGGCACGGACAGGTCGATCGTGTCCAGCGGGGTGAAGCCGAACTGGTCGTGGCAGTGCCGGGCGAGGGCGACGCGGCGCGCGGCCGGGCCCGGATACGGCCGGTCCCAGGGCGCCGGAAGGTCGGTGACCGCCTCGTCGCCGACCCGGACGTCGTACGGCAGCAGCGATCCGAAGTCCCGGGCCAGCGCGGCGACCCGCTCGGGCGCGAGCCACTCCGCGGCCCCCGCCCGGGCCACCAGATGCACGGTCGTGCCCGGTTCGGGCCGCTCGGCGTCCGGCAGCGTCCGCACGGTGTAGGAACCGTCGTCGGACGCCGTCCACTCCACCGGCGGCGCCCCGGGCGTACGGGCGCTGCGGCTGACGACGCGGATCCGCTCCGCGACCACGAAACAGGCCAGCAGCCCGATGCCGAACTGCCCCAGGAAGTCGGACCGGGCCTCCTCCAGCCCCTCGGCGCGCTTGGAACTGCGCCCGATGGTGGCCAGCAGACTGTGCACGTCCGCCTCGCTGAGCCCCACGCCGGTGTCCTCGACACGCAGGGCGCCGCCCTCGGCGTACAGCCGCACCCGGGCAGGGGCGCCGGGCTCGTCCGCGCGTCTGGCGGTGACGGCGTCCACGGCGTTCTGCAGCAGCTCGCGCAGATACACCTTGGGACTGGAGTAGAGGTGGTGGGAGAGCAGGTCCACCAGACCACGCAGGTCGACCTGGAACGTATGAGGTGACTGGGGCGAAGGGGAGGGCTGGGATGCCTGTGAGGTCTGGGAGTCCATCTTCACGGCGCCGGTGGGGGGACTCGCGACGGCGCGGGGTCGGGCGGTCCCGGTGGGGCGGTGACCGCGAAAGAGGGCCGGGAGCGCGTCATCCTAAGGCCCGAACCAGCCGCCTGACCAGGGGTTTCCGGGATCTTTACGGCGATCCGGCCGCGGCCTGGAAGCCATTGTCAGTGGCGTGGTGTGCAATGGATCTCGTGCCCGCCCTGGAAGAACCCCTGCGACAACCGCTGAAGTCGGTGCTCGGCCCCGCCACCGCGAAGGTGATGGCCGAGCACCTCGGCCTGCTCACGGTCGGCGACCTCCTCCACCACTACCCGCGCAGATACGAGGAGCGCGGCCAGCTCACCCACCTCGCCGACCTCCCCATGGACGAGCACGTCACGGTGGTCGCGCAGGTCGCCGACGCCCGCCTGCACACCTTCGCCTCCGCCAAGGCCCCGCGCGGCAAGGGCCAGCGCCTGGAGGTCACGATCACGGACGGCAGCGGCCGGCTCCAACTGGTCTTCTTCGGCGCGGGCGTCCACAAGCCCCACAAGGAACTCCTGCCGGGCACCCGCGCGATGTTCGCGGGCAAGGTCTCCGTCTTCAATCGTCGCCTCCAACTCGCACACCCGGCCTACGAGTTGCTGCGCGGTACCGCCGACGATCCCGCGGAGTCCGTCGAGACCTGGGCGGGCGCCCTGATTCCGATCTACCCCGCCACCGCCAAGCTCGAGTCCTGGAAGATCGGCAAGGCGATCCAGACGGTGCTGCCCACCGCCCAGGAGGCCGTCGACCCGCTCCCGGACACCCTGCGCGAGGGCCGCGGCCTGGTCCCGCTCCCCGAAGCCCTCCTCAAGATCCACCGCCCGCACACCAAGGCCGACATCGAGGACGCCCGCTCCCGCCTCAAGTGGGACGAGGCCTTCGTCCTCCAGGTCGCCCTGGCCCGCCGCCGCCACGCGGACGCCCAACTCCCCGCCGTCCCCCGCAAGCCGGCCCCCGACGGCCTCCTCACCGCCTTCGACGCCCGCCTCCCCTTCACCCTCACCGACGGCCAGCAGCGCGTCTCGAGAGAGATCTTCGACGATCTGGCCACCGACCATCCGATGCACCGGCTCTTGCAGGGGGAGGTCGGTTCGGGCAAGGCCCAGCCCCTCGACGCGCAGGTGCTCACACCTTCGGGCTTCCGCCGCATGGGAGATCTGCGGGTGGGTGACGAGGTGGTGGTGCCGGACGGAGGCATCGGGCTGATCGATGGTGTCTTCCCGCAGGGTGAGCGCGATGTGTGGCGCTTGGTCCTGTCCGACGGGAGTTCCGTCGAGTGCGACGACGAGCATCTCTGGATCGTCGGCACGAGTTGTGGTTGGCACCGTGGCCAGACTTCCAAGGTCATGACAACACGGGAGATCCGTCTCGACACGTTCAAGGCCGACGGGTCCTCTAAGTGGTACATCCCGCCTGCGCAGCCGGTCGACCTCGGCGGTGACGACGGGCTGCCCCTCGACCCTTACCTGATCGGGCTGCTGTTGGGGGATGGTTCATTCCGGCACAATCTCCGTCTTTCCACCATCGACGACGAGACCCGTGAGGCGGTGGCGGCGGCAGTGGCGCCTGATTGCCGGCTGGTACCGGTGAAGGGGTCCCACTGTGACTACACGATCCAGCTCAAGCAACGTGCTGGAGGCGTGCGGAATCCGGTCATCCAGGTCTTGCGCGAGTTGGGCCTCTGGGGAAGGACGTCCCACGACAAGTTCGTCCCTCCGGCTTTCAAAAACGCTTCGATCAAGGACCGTCTCGCCGTCCTGCAAGGGCTCCTGGACACGGGCGGCACCGTCCAGGCCGACGGCCTGAGCATCTCCCTTTGCTCGGCTTCACGCCGGCTCGCGGAGGACGTCGCATGGCTCGTGCGCTCTTTGGGCGGCCGGGCACGCGTCCTGCCGAAGAAAGCCGCGTACAACGTGCAGGTGTCGCTGCCGGACGCGTATGCCCCGTTCCGGCTCACCCGCAAAGCAGATCGCGTGCGTCCGAGGCCGAAGGACAACACGTTCCGGCGCGGCATCCGGGCGGTCGAGTACGTGGGGCGGAAGCCCGTCCAGTGCATCCGCGTCGCCCACCCCAGCCATGCCTACGTCACCGACAACTTCACGGTCACCCACAACACCATGGTCGCCCTGCGCGCCATGCTCGCCGTGGTCGACGCGGGCGGGCAGGCCGCCATGCTCGCGCCCACCGAAGTGCTCGCGCAGCAGCACCACCGGTCCATCGTGGAGATGATGGGCGAGCTGGCCGAGGGCGGCATGCTGGGCGGGGCCGAGCAGGCCACCAAGGTCGCGCTGCTCACCGGTTCCATGGGAGCGGCCGCGCGGCGGCACGCCCTGCTCGACCTCACCACCGGCGAGGCCGGCATCGTCATCGGCACGCACGCGCTGATCGAGGACAAGGTGCAGTTCCACGATCTGGGTCTGGTCGTGGTCGACGAACAGCACCGCTTCGGCGTCGAGCAGCGCGACGCCCTGCGCGGCAAGGGCAAACAGCCCCCGCATCTGCTGGTCATGACCGCCACGCCCATTCCGCGCACGGTCGCCATGACCGTCTTCGGCGACCTGGAGACCTCCGTCCTCGACCAGCTGCCGGCCGGCCGCTCGCCGATCGCCAGCCATGTGGTCCCGGCCGCCGACAAGCCCCACTTCCTGTCCCGCGCGTGGGAAAGGGTCCGCGAGGAGGTGGAGAACGGCCACCAGGCGTACGTGGTCTGCCCCCGTATCGGTGACGAGGAGGACGACCCCAAGAAGTCCGCCAAGAAGAAGTCCCCGGAGGACGAGGCGGAGAAGCGTCCGCCCCTCGCCGTCCTCGACGTGGCCGACCAGCTGGTCAAGGGCCCCCTCCAAGGCCTCCGGGTCGAGGCCCTGCACGGCAGGATGCACCCCGACGACAAGGACGCCGTCATGCGCCGCTTCGCCGCGGGCGAGACCCACGTCCTGGTCGCCACGACGGTCATCGAGGTCGGCGTCAACGTCCCCAACGCCACCGCCATGGTGATCATGGACGCCGACCGCTTCGGCGTCTCCCAGCTCCACCAGCTGCGCGGCCGCGTCGGCCGTGGCTCGGCCCCCGGACTCTGCCTCCTGGTCACCGAGATGCCCGAGGCGAGCCCGGCCCGCCAGCGCCTGGGCGCGGTCGCCGCCACCCTGGACGGCTTCGAGCTCTCCCGCATCGACCTGGAGCAGCGCCGCGAGGGCGACGTCCTCGGCCAGGCCCAGTCGGGCGCCAGGACCTCCCTGAAGGTCCTCGCCGTCATCGAGGACGAGGAGATCATCGCGGAGGCGAGAGAGGAGGCGACGGCGGTAGTGGCCGCCGACCCGGAGCTGACCCACCTGCCCGCGCTCCGGACGGCATTGGACGCCCTTTTGGACGAGGAGAGGGAGCAGTACTTGGAAAAGGGGTGAGTGACGCCCACCCAGGGGCGCGGGGCGTAATCCATATGCGGCTACCGCCGCGAGGGCACGACCAGCCACACTGATACCTGAAGCCGCCCACGACCAAGGACCGAAGATGACCCGCGTGATCGCCGGCACAGCCGGCGGACGTCGACTCGCCGTACCGCCCGGCACCGGCACCCGCCCCACCTCCGACCGCGCACGCGAAGGCCTCTTCTCCACCTGGCGATCCCTCCTCGGCGGCCCCCTGGACGGCGATCGCGTCCTCGACCTCTACGCGGGATCAGGAGCCGTCGGCCTGGAGGCCCTCTCCCGAGGCGCCGGACACACCCTCCTCGTCGAAGCCGACGCCAAAGCCGTCCGAACGGTCCGCGAGAACGTCAAGAACCTCGGCCTCCCCGGCGCCGAAGTCAGATCGGGCAAAGCGGAACAGATCATCCGCACGACACCCCCGGGCGATCCCTACGACCTCGTCTTCCTCGACCCCCCGTACGCCGTCACGGACGACGATCTTCGGGAGATCCTCCTCACACTCCGCACCGAGGGCTGGCTCGCCGAGGAAGCCCTCGTCACCGTGGAGCGCAGCACCAGAGGCGGCGAATTCCGGTGGCCCGCAGGCTTCGAACCCCTGAGGGCCCGTCGCTACGGCGAGGGAACGTTTTGGTACGGTCGCGCCGCCTCTACGTGCGATGACGCACGATGACCGGACCGGAGAGCGAGGGATCACAAGTGCGCCGCGCCGTCTGTCCCGGGTCGTTCGACCCCATCACCAACGGACACCTCGACATCATCTCCCGCGCCTCCAGGCTGTATGACGAGGTCTACGTCGCGGTGATGATCAACCAGGCCAAGAAGGGCCTGTTCGAGATCGAGGAGCGGATCGACCTGATCCGCCGGGTCACCGCCGAGTACGGCAACGTCCGCGTGGAGGCCTTCCACGGCCTGCTCGTCGACTTCTGCAAGCAGCGCGACATCCCCGCCATCGTCAAGGGCCTGCGCGCGGTCAGCGACTTCGACTACGAGCTGCAGATGGCACAGATGAACAACGGCCTCTCGGGCGTGGAGACCCTCTTCATCCCCACCAACCCCACCTACAGCTTCCTGTCGTCCTCCCTGGTCAAGGAGGTCGCGACCTGGGGCGGCGACGTCTCCCACCTGGTCCCGGCCGAGGTCCTCGGTGAGCTCACCGAGCGCCTGAGGAGGGACTGAACCGGCCCCTGGCGTCCCGTCGGGGCCTGACTGCCCGTCACCCGGTGTCCGGCGTGGACCCCATGGCCTTACAGTCGTCCCGTCCGTCTCCAACGCATCTGTAGAGAGTGGCGAGCACACGGTGGACGTGCAGAAGAAGCTCGACGAGATCGTCTCCGCGGTCTCCGGCGCCAGGTCCATGCCCATGTCGGCCTCGTGCGTGGTCAACCGCGCCGACCTGCTCGCGCTGCTGGAGGAGGTGCGCGCGGCCCTGCCCGACTCCCTCGCCCAGGCCCAGGAGCTGATCGGCGGCCGCGAGCAGATGGTCGAGCAGGCCCGCCACGAGGCCCAGCAGATCATCGAGAGCGCGCACGCCGAGCGGGGCTCGCTGATCTCCGGCACCGAGGTCGCCCGCCGCTCCCAGGCCGAGGCCGACCGGATCCTCGCCGAGGCCCGCCAGGAGGCCGAGGAGATCCGCGCCGAGGCCGACGAGTACGTCGACTCCAAGCTCGCCAACTTCGAGGTCGTCCTCACCAAGACCCTGGGCTCCGTCGGCCGCGGCCGCGAGAAGCTCCTGGGCACCGGCCCCGGCGTCGACGAGCAGGGCTACGAGGACGAGGACGCCCCCGAGCGCAGCCACGACCCGGAGACCCAGCGCCGCAGCGCCGACGAGTACGTCGACGTCAAGCTGGGTGCCTTCGAGGCGGTCCTCGCCAAGACGCTGGAGGCCGTCGGCCGCGGCCGCCAGAAACTGCACGGCCGCATCGCCACCGACGACCTCGGTGCCCTCGCGGGTGACGCGGGCACCGTCCAGCACTCCAGCGACGCCGACTACCTCGCCGACCTGGCCGCCCTCGCCGAGCAGGAGACCCCGGCCGGGCAACCCGCCCACCAGCAGGACTACGCACAGCCGGCGTACGCCCCGGCCGCCGGCTACGCCCCGGCGGGAGGCGACCCGGTCCAGCAGCAGGATCCGTACGGCGGCTACCCGCAGCAGGCCTACGCGGCCCAGCAGGACCCCTACGGCTACCAGCACGCCGATCCCTACGCGTACCAGGGCTACGACCCCCAGCAGGCTGCCTACGACCCGAACCAGGCCCAGCAGCAGGGCCAGCAGCAGGGCCACCACGCCCAGCAGGGGTATGCCCTCGACGAGACCAGTCTCTTCGACACCGGCATGATCAGCGCCGAGCAGTTGCGGGCCTACGAGCAGGGTCGCGGCCAGGGCTGAGCACCGGATTGGGCCGACAGCGAAAGGTCCAGTATCCTGGCTCTTCGGTCGCGCGTACGTCCGCGATCAACGCTGCCCGGGAACACCGAAGGGCAGCATCCCCCGAGCTCACCAGATCGAAAGCAGGAATGGCCCTGAACGCCCGCCTCGACCACCGCAACCCCCTCGTGTTCGACACGCACGAGCTGGGCCGGCGGCCTGGTGCGCTGCAGCGCCTGACCCGCACGGTCGACGCTCCCACGGACCTCGGTATCAAGGGAGTCATCGGAGTGCCGGAAGGCGCCCCGGTGGAGCTCGAACTCCGCCTGGAGTCGGTCATGGAAGGGGTGCTCGTCACAGGCACCGCCCGTGCCGCGGCCGAGGGGGAGTGCGTAAGGTGTCTGGAGCCGCTCGAGCAAGAGCTCGCAGCGGAGTTCCAGGAGATGTTCTCGTACCCTGACGCCGACGACCGGGGCCGCGTGATCGCGGAACCGGGCGACGACGCCGAGGACGACGAGGACAGGCTCTTCCTCGAGGACGGCTTGTTCGACCTCGAGCCCGTGCTGCGTGATGCGGTGGTGCTCGCACTGCCGATGCAGCCGGTGTGCCGGGAAGACTGCCCCGGTCTGTGCGCCGAGTGTGGCGCGCGGCTGGCGGACGACCCGGACCACCACCACGACGCCGTCGACATCCGTTGGGCGGCATTGCAGGGACTCGCCGGCACCATGAAGGACGGCGAGAAGGACGAGATGAGCGGCGCCGAAGCGGAAGCGGGCGTCGACGAGAAGCAGGAGAAGTAGCCGTGGCTGTTCCGAAGCGGAAGATGTCGCGCAGCAACACGCGCCACCGCCGGTCGCAGTGGAAGGCTGCGGTCCCCACCCTGGTTGCGTGCGAGCGCTGCCACGAGCCCAAGCAGCAGCACATCGCGTGCCCGTCTTGCGGCACCTACAACAAGCGCCAGGTCCTCGAGGTCTGAGCGGCTGGTGAGAGGCACTGTGTCCACGCCAAAGAACAAGTCTTCCCGTGCGAGCGGGAGTGCTCCGGCGGACAACCAGGCCTCGTCCCACACGCTTCTGGAAGGGCGGCTCGGCTACAAGCTCGAGTCCGCCCTTCTGGTGCGCGCACTGACCCACCGGTCGTACGCATACGAGAACGGCGGTCTGCCGACCAACGAGCGCCTGGAGTTCCTCGGGGACTCCGTCCTCGGCCTCGTGGTCACGGACACGCTGTACCGCACCCACCCCGACCTCCCAGAAGGCCAGTTGGCCAAGCTGCGGGCCGCGGTGGTCAACTCGCGTGCGCTCGCCGAGGTGGGCCGCGGGCTCGACCTGGGCTCCTTCATCCGGCTCGGCCGGGGTGAAGAGGGCACGGGCGGCCGGGACAAGGCGTCCATCCTCGCCGACACGCTGGAAGCGGTGATCGGCGCGGTCTACCTCGACCAGGGACTGGAAGCGGCGGCGGAGCTGGTGCACCGCTTGTTCGACCCCCTGATCGAAAAGTCTTCGAACCTCGGAGCCGGCCTGGACTGGAAGACCAGTCTCCAGGAGCTCACCGCGACCGAGGGGCTCGGTGTTCCCGAGTACCTGGTCACGGAGACCGGCCCCGACCATGAGAAGACCTTCACTGCTGCCGCCCGCGTCGGAGGCGTCTCGTACGGCACCGGCACCGGCCGCAGCAAGAAGGAGGCGGAGCAGCAGGCCGCCGAGTCCGCATGGCGGTCCATCCGGGCCGCCGCGGACGAGCGTGCCAAGGCGGCGAAGGCCGCCGAGGAGACGCAGACGGCAGCTGCTCACGCCGCCCGGACGGTCACCGACGGCTCCGCCGACGGCTGACCGCCGCCGCCCCTCTCCGGGGGCGGCACGCACAGCGCACCCGAGCGCCCGCCCCTGCCCGGGGCGGGCGCTCGCGTCATCCACAGGTATGTGACGGGGGACCCCATGCCCGAGTTGCCCGAGGTCGAGGTCGTACGGCGCGGTCTCGAGCGGTGGGTCGCCCACCGGACCGTCGCCGAGGCCGAGGTGCTGCACCCGCGTGCCGTGCGCCGCCATCTCGCGGGCGCGGACGACTTCGCGCATCGACTCAAGGGCCACCGCATCGGCGTGCCCAGCCGCCGCGGCAAGTATCTGTGGCTGCCCCTGGAGGACACGGACCAGTCGATCCTGGCCCACCTCGGCATGAGCGGCCAGCTGCTGGTGCAGCCGCACACGGCCCCGGACGAGAAGCACCTGCGCATCCGCGTCCGCTTCACGGACCCCCTGGACACCGAACTCCGTTTCGTCGACCAGCGCACCTTCGGCGGCCTCTCGCTGCACGAGACCACCCCCGACGGCCTGCCCGACGTCATCGCGCACATCGCCCGGGACCCGCTCGACGAGCTCTTCGACGACGAGGCCTTCCACCAGGCGCTGCGCCGCAAGCGGTCCACGATCAAGCGGGCCCTGCTGGACCAGTCGCTGATCAGCGGCGTCGGCAACATCTACGCGGACGAGGCCCTGTGGCGCGCCCGCATCCACTACGAGCGTCCGACCGCCACCTTCACGCGCCCGCGCACCCTGATGCTCCTGGGCCATGTGCGGGACGTGATGAACGCGGCCCTCTCGGTGGGCGGCACCAGCTTCGACAGCCTGTACGTCAACGTCAACGGCGAGTCGGGGTACTTCGACCGGTCGCTCGACGCGTACGGCCGTGAGGGCCTGCCCTGCCGGCGCTGCGGCACGCCCCTGCGACGGCGGCCGTGGATGAACCGGTCGAGCTACTACTGCCCGACGTGCCAGCGGCCGCCGCGGATCACGCCCTAGCGGAGTCGTACCGCTCGCGCGCCGTCAGGACCTCGTCCATGCTGCCCTCCACGAAGTGGATCAGGGCGAGCAGCCGCTCGGCCACCTGGTGCCCCAGCGGCGTCAGTTCGTAGTCCACCCGGGGCGGGTTGGTCGGCTGGGCCTCGCGGTGGACGAGGCCGTCGCGCTCCAGGGCGTGCAGCGTCTGGGACAGCATCTTCTCGCTCACCCCGTCGACGCGGCGGCGCAGCTCGTTGAAGCGCAACGAGCCCTCGTACAGGGCGCCGAGCGTGAGGCCGCCCCAGCGGCCCATGACGTGCTCCAGCGTGCCGCGCGACGGACAGGCCTTGGCGAACACGTTGTACGGGAGGTCGTCGAGCCCCTCCGTGAGCTCCTGGGTGGTGGTCATGTGCCCAGCCTACGCCAGCACAGCGCTAACCGACAGGTTGCACTAACTAGAAGTTAGTGCTTTCCTGTGGTCATCGTCAGCGACCTGCCTACTTCAGGAGTTCTCACGTGACCACCCCTGTCGTCTCCCTCGCCTACCACTCCGGCTACGGCCACACCGCCGTGATCGCCGAGGCCGTCCGTACCGGTGCCGTCGAGGCCGGAGCCGAGGTGCATCTGATCAAGGTCGACGAGATCACCGAGGAGCAGTGGGCGGTCCTGGACCGCTCGGACGCCATCGTGTTCGGCTCGCCGACCTACATGGGCACCGCGTCCGGCGCCTTCCACGTCTTCGCGGAGGCCACCTCGAAGCGCTGGGCCACCCAGGCCTGGAAGGACAAGCTGGCCGCGGGCTTCACCAACTCCGCGTCCAAGAGCGGCGACAAGCTGCACACCCTGCAGTACTTCCAGATCCTCGCCGCGCAGCTCGGCATGCACTGGGTCAACCTCGGCCTGCTCCCGGGCTGGAACAGCAGCACCGGCTCCGAGCACGACCTGAACCGCCTGGGCGTCTTCACCGGCGCGGCCGCTCAGACCAACGCCGACGAGGGCCCGGACGCCGTCCACAAGGCCGACATCGCCACCGCCGAACAGCTGGGCCGGCGCGTGGCGGAGACGGCCAGGGTGTTCCTCAAGGGCCTGGCCGCCGCCTGAGCGTCGTCGGCAGGGCTCAGTAGCCGAAGTTCTGCGTCCACCAGGGGCCGCCGGAGCCGAGCTCGACTCCGACGCCCAGCGTCTTGAAGTCGCAGTTCAGTATGTTGGCGCGGTGGCCGGGGCTGTTCATCCAGGCGTCCATCACAGCCGCGGCGTCGGCCTGGCCGCGGGCGATGTTCTCGCCGCCGAGATTGGATATCCCGGCCTTCTCGGCCCGGTCCCAGGGGGTGCGGCCGTCCGGGTCGGTGTGGTCGAAGAAGCCCCGCGCGGCCATGTCCTCGCTGTAGCTCTGGGCCAGCGCCGTCAGGGCGCTGTTGGCGGCGACCGGGCTGCAGCCCACCTTGGCCCGCTCCTCGTTCACGAGGCTGAGGACCTGGGCCGCCGCGGAGGACTCCCCGGACAGGGCGGCGGAAGCGCTGGGTGCCTTCGGTGCCTTCGTGGCCGTACGCGAGGGCGTGTTGTCCGGCTTCTCGCTCGGAGTGGCCGCCGGCGCCTTCTTCTCCGGGGTCTCCTCCGGCTTCTCCCGCGTCTTCTCCGGCTTCTCCGGCGTCTTCGTCGGCGCGGCCGACGACTTCGAGGCGGACGGCGACGGCGAGCCGGAACGCTCGGCGTCGCGGCTGGTGGGCGTCTCGCCCCGGCTGTCGGCGCTGCCGGAGGTGCCGCCCTGCTCGATCGGGGTGTTCGTCGGCGTGTCCCCGGCCTGGACCTTGTCGGCCCCGCCGCCTCCGCCGAGCTTGTAGTTGTCGAGGCCGGGCACGGCGCCGGTGGCGACCGCGACCGTGCCGAGGGCGACGGCGGCGGAGACGCCGAGCAGCCCGGTGCGCATCGGCCGGGCGGCCTTCTTGCGGCGGCGGTGCGAACCGGCACGCCGTGCGCCGCCGTCGGGAGTGAATCCGTCGCTCGCGAATCCGTCGCTCGCGAATCCGTCGCTCGCGAAGACGGCCGTGTCGTCGTAGCGGTCTCCCGCGGCGGACGCCTCATTCCCGAACAGGTAGGCCTCGGTCTTCGCGTAGCTGCCGGCGTACGCCTCCGGGTTCAGATAGGGCGCGATGCCCATCGTCGGGGCGTCGTCCGCGGCGGGGTGCAGCGGATCGTGGCCCCCCGCGAAGCCGTCGGCGTGGGTGATTCCCGTGGCGCGGCCCGTGGCGGCGCGGCCGGCGTCCGAGCGTCGGTGGCGTCCCATGTCCTGGCCTTCCTCGTCCTGGCGGTCGACTCGTCCTCGAGATCAACACCAAACTCACCCGATCGTGTGAGTTTCATATGAGATTCGTTGAGGGGGGACGGTACCGCATGGCGCAAGTGGAGGAAGTGCCCGGAGAGAGTTTGGGCGGTTAGGTTGCAGTCATGAGCGAGGATGTGCGACTGGTCGCCTGGGTGCGGGGACGCGTCCAAGGTGTGGGTTTCCGCTGGTTCACGCGGGCCAAGGCTTTGGAGATCGGCGGCCTGAGTGGCTTTGCTCTCAATTTGGGCGACGGCCGGGTGCAAGTGGTCGCCGAGGGCGGGCGCGAGGGTTGTGAAGGCCTGTTGGATTGGCTCCAGGGTGACGACACGCCCGGGCGCGTGGACGGCGTCACCGAGATCTGGGACACACCTCGCGGCGGCTACGACGGCTTCGCCATCCGGTGATCACTCCCGCCGGACGGCCCCCGGGGCCGCCCGCGGACGGGCCACAGACGGCCGTCCCGGACGGAAACTCGCTGGTGATTGCCAGAACCGCTTGCCTTGGCCCGCTCCACACGCAAGGATGATCGCCACGCCCCGAGGGCCCCGTAGAAGCCGCGGTACGGCCGTTCCAGGCCGCGCGTGCCCGGGTCGCCCCCCAATACGGGGCGTGATCGTGTTGACCGTCAAACTTTTTGGTGAGACGCTGAAAGCCCCGCGCACCTTAGCTGTTTGGCATGGCTGAACGGCAGCACAACTCCAGGCCCTGCCAAAACCGCGGGTGCGAATCCCTCACGACCCACACCGCAGCGGTCGGTCACGCATTGTGGAGGACCATCCATCATGGCAAAGGCGCTTCTCGGTTACGTCGGCGGCTCCGACCCGCGACTCCTCGCCGAGATGCGACGGCTCCAGCAGCGCGTCCAGGACCTGGAATCCGAGCTCGGACGAATCCAGGCGGAGAACGAAGCGCTGACGGCTGCCGCTTCTCACGACAGGATCATGGAGAGCGTTGACGCACACCAGGCGGAGCCTGCGCTCACCTGATCACTGCACCGCTCCACAACAGCACAGCAGTGGTTGGGCCGCCCGTCACAACCGCCTAGTTGTCAGAAGTGCAAGGGACGCCCTGTCGGCGTCCCTTCTTTCTTGCCCCCGCATCCTTTCACCGTCTTTAACGTCTGATGTGCCCTGCGCGTTCAACGGCGAAACCGTGGGTTCATGGAGTGAGACCAACCCGGGCGGTAGAGTCCGGCGGCGTGCACCTCAAGGCCCTGACCCTCCGCGGGTTCAAGTCGTTCGCCTCGGCGACCACCCTCCGGTTCGAGCCGGGGATCACGTGCGTCGTCGGACCGAACGGCTCGGGCAAGTCCAACGTCGTCGACGCGCTCAGCTGGGTCATGGGCGAGCAGGGCGCCAAATCGCTGCGCGGCGGCAAGATGGAGGACGTCATCTTCGCCGGCACCACCGGCCGCCCCCCGCTGGGCCGCGCCGAGGTGTCCCTGACCATCGACAACTCCGACGGGGCCCTGCCCATCGAGTACGCCGAGGTCACCATCACGCGGATCATGTTCCGCAACGGCGGCAGCGAATACCAGATCAACGGCGACACCTGCCGCCTCCTCGACATCCAGGACCTCCTCTCCGACTCCGGCATCGGCCGCGAGATGCACGTCATCGTCGGTCAGGGCCAGCTCGACTCCGTGCTCCATGCCGATCCCATGGGCCGCCGCGCCTTCATCGAGGAGGCCGCCGGCGTCCTCAAGCACCGCAAGCGCAAAGAGAAGGCCCTGCGCAAGCTGGACGCGATGCAGGCCAACCTCGCGCGCGTGCAGGACCTCACCGACGAGCTCAGACGGCAGCTCAAGCCCCTCGGCCGCCAGGCCGCCGTCGCCCGCAGGGCCGCCGTCATCCAGGCCGACCTGCGCGACGCCCGCCTGCGCCTCCTGGCCGACGATCTCGTACGGCTCCGAGAGGCTCTCAAGGCCGAGGTCGCCGACGAGGCGGCACTGAAGGAGCGCAAGGAGTCCGCCGAGCAGGATCTGCGCAAGGCGCAACAGCGCGAGGCCCTCCTGGAGGACGAGGTCCGGCAGCTCACGCCGCGGCTCCAGCGCGCCCAGCAGACCTGGTACGAGCTCTCCCAGCTCGCCGAACGGGTGCGCGGCACGATCTCGCTGGCCGACGCCCGGGTGAAGAGCGCCACCTCCGCGCCCCCCGAGGAGCGACGCGGCCGCGACCCCGAGGACATGGAGCGCGAGGCCGCCCGCATCCGCGAGCAGGAGGCCGAGCTGGAGGCGGCCCTGGAAGCGGCCGAACGGGCCCTGGAGGACACGGTCGCCCACCGCGCCGAGCTGGAACGCGCGCTGACCCAGGAGGAACGGCGCCTGAAGGACGCCGCCCGCGCCATCGCCGACCGGCGCGAGGGCCTGGCCCGGCTGAGCGGCCAGGTCAACGCCGCCCGCTCCCGCGCGGCCTCGGCCCAGGCCGAGATCGAACGCCTGGCCGCCGCCCGTGACGAAGCGCAGGAACGCGCCGTCGCAGCCCAGGAGGAGTACGAGGCCCTCCAGGCCGAGGTCGACGGCCTCGACGCCGGCGACGCCGACCTCGCCGAAGAGCACGAGTCGGCCAAGCAGCAGCTCACCGACGCCGAGGCCGCCCTCACGGCCGCCCGCGAGGCCGCCACGGCGGCGGAACGCAAACGCGCAGCCACCCAGGCCCGGCACGAGGCCCTGGCCCTGGGCCTGCGCCGCAAGGACGGCACCGGAACACTGCTGGCCGCGAAGGACCGTCTCTCCGGCCTCCTGGGCCCGGCGGCGGAGCTGCTGACGGTGACCCCCGGCCACGAGGTCGCCCTGGCCGCCGCGTTCGGGGTGGCGGCGGACGCCATCGCGGTCACGTCCCCGGCATCCGCGGCCGACGCGATCCGGCTCCTCCGCAAACAGGACGGGGGCAGGGCCACCCTGCTCCTGGCAGGAGACGACGCCCTCAGGGGCGGGGGGAACTACGCGACCAGCCACAGCGGCCCCGCCGACGCCCGCCACACCTACGCCGCGGACCTGGTACGCGGCCCGTCCGACCTCATGCCGGCCGTGCGACGGCTGCTGCACGGCATCGTCGTCGTCAGCACCCTCGAAGACGCCGAGGACCTCGTCTACACCCGCCCCGACCTCACTGCCGTGACCGCCGAAGGCGACCTCCTGGGCGCCCACTTCGCCCACGGCGGCTCCGCCGGCGCCCCGAGCCTCCTGGAAGTACAGGCCTCCGTCGACGAGGCGGCAGCCGAGCTGGAAGAGCTCGCCGTCCGCTGCGAGGAGCTCAGCGAGGCACAGCGCGCGGCCGTCGACCGACGCAGGGACGCCGCCGCACTGGTCGAGGAACTGGGGGAGCGGCGCCGGGCCGCCGACCGGGAGAAGTCCGCCGTCGCCCAACAGCTCGGGCGGCTCGCGGGCCAGGCGCGCGGGGCCACCGGCGAGGCGGAGCGCGCCACCGCCGCCGCGGCCCGGGCGCAGGAGGCCCTCGACAGGGCGCTCGAAGAGGTCGAGGAACTCGCCGAGCGGCTCGCCGTCGCCGAGGAGATGCCGATCGAGGAGGAGCCCGACACCTCCGCCCGGGACCGGCTCGCCGCCGACGGCGCCAACGCCCGCCAGACCGAGATGGAGGCCCGCCTTCAGGCGCGTACGCACGAGGAACGGGTCAAGGGTCTGGCCGGACGGGCCGACTCGCTCGACCGGGCCGCCCGCGCCGAACGCGAGGCACGCGCGCGTGCCGAACAGCGGCGGGCCCGGCTGCGGCACGAGGCGGCCGTCGCCGAGGCCGTCGGCTCGGGCGCGCGGCAGCTGCTCGCGCACGTCGAGGTCTCCCTGGCCCGTGCCGACGAGGAACGCACCGCCGCCGAGGCCGCGAAGGCCCGCCGGGAGCAGGAACTCGCGCGCGCCCGCACCGAGGGGCGCGATCTCAAGGCCGAGCTCGACAAGTTGACGGATTCGGTCCACCGTGGCGAGGTACTCGGCGCCGAGAAGCGGCTGCGCATCGAGCAGCTGGAGACCAAGGCGCTGGAGGAGCTCGGTGTCGAACCGGCCGGACTGGTGGCGGAGTACGGACCGCACCAGCTCGTGCCGCCCTCGCCCCCCGCCGAGGGCGAGGAGCTGCCGGAGGACCCGGAGCACCCGCGCAACCTGCCCCGGCCGTATCTCCGGGCCGAGCAGGAGAAGCGCCTCAAGGCCGCCGAGCGTGCCTACCAGCAGCTCGGCAAGGTGAACCCGCTCGCCCTGGAGGAGTTCGCGGCGCTGGAGGAGCGCCACCAGTTCCTCAGCGAGCAGCTCGAGGACCTGAAGAAGACGCGGGCGGACCTCCTGCAAGTGGTGAAGGAGGTCGACGAGCGCGTCGAGCAGGTCTTCACCGAGGCCTTTCGCGACACGGCCCGTGAGTTCGAGGGTGTCTTCAGCCGGCTGTTCCCCGGTGGCGAGGGGCGGCTCATCCTGACCGACCCAGACAACATGCTCACCACGGGCGTGGACGTCGAGGCCCGGCCGCCGGGCAAGAAGGTCAAGCGGCTGTCGCTGCTCTCGGGCGGGGAGCGGTCGCTGACCGCGGTGGCGATGCTCGTGTCGATCTTCAAGGCGCGGCCGAGCCCGTTCTACGTCATGGACGAGGTCGAGGCCGCCCTCGACGACACCAACCTCCAGCGGCTGATCCGGATCATGCAGGAGCTCCAGGAGGCCTCCCAGCTGATCGTGATCACCCACCAGAAGCGCACGATGGAGGTCGCCGACGCGCTCTACGGCGTCTCCATGCAGGGCGACGGTGTGTCGAAGGTCATCAGCCAGCGTCTCCGCTAGATAGGTGCCCTCTACACCGGTCTCACCTGCGGCTCTTCACGTCTTCAACACTTGAACACCCAGCCACCACACTCCTGCCTCAGATCCAAAGTGATTGCCCTATTGACTTCGAAACTTGAAGGCATAGTCTCGGCAACGTTCCTTTTACCTTCAGGTACCTTGAGGTGGACCTCGAAGGGCTGATTCCCTCCGGCAGCGTTGCCGGTGGCCCGAGGAGTACACGTGACCAGCACAGCGCAGGCACCCCAGTCAGGAGCCAGGACGGCTCACCCCGATCATCTCGGGCACGTCATCTTCATCGCGGCGGCGGCCGCGATGGGCGGTTTCCTCTTCGGCTACGACAGCTCCGTGATCAACGGTGCCGTCGAAGCCATCCGGGGCCGCTACGACGTCGGCTCCGCAGCCCTGGCCCAGGTCATCGCCATCGCCCTCATCGGCTGCGCCGTCGGCGCCGCCACCGCCGGCCGCATAGCCGACCGCATCGGCCGCATCCGGTGCATGCAGATCGCCGCGGTCCTCTTCACCGTCAGCGCCGTCGGCTCCGCGCTGCCCTTCGCCCTGTGGGACCTCGCCTTCTGGCGCGTCGTCGGCGGCTTCGCCATCGGCATGGCCTCCGTGATCGGCCCGGCCTACATCGCCGAGGTCGCCCCGCCCGCCTACCGCGGCCGGCTCGGCTCCTTCCAGCAGGCCGCGATCGTCATCGGCATCGCCGTGTCGCAGCTGGTCAACTGGGGCCTGCTGAACGCCGCCGGCGGTGACCAGCGCGGCAAGCTGATGGGCCTGGAGGCCTGGCAGGTCATGCTCGGCGTCATGGTCGTCCCGGCCATCCTCTACGGGCTGCTCTCCTTCGCCATCCCCGAGTCCCCGCGCTTCCTCATCTCCGTCGGCAAGCACGAGCGCGCCCGGGAGATCCTCGCCGAGGTCGAGGGCAAGGACGTCGACCTGGACGCCCGTGTCGCCGAGATCGAGGGCGCCATGAAGAGCGAGCACAAGTCCAGCTTCAAGGACCTGCTCGGCGGCAGCTTCTTCTTCAAGCCGATCGTCTGGGTCGGCATCGGCCTGTCGGTCTTCCAGCAGTTCGTTGGCATCAACGTCGCGTTCTACTACTCCTCGACGCTGTGGCAGTCGGTCGGCGTCGACCCCGCGGACTCGTTCTTCTACTCCTTCACCACGTCGATCATCAACATCGTCGGCACCGTCATCGCGATGATCTTCGTCGACCGCATCGGACGCAGGCCGCTCGCGATCATCGGCTCGGTCGGCATGGTCGTCGGCCTGGCGCTGGAGGCCTGGGCGTTCTCGTACCACCTCGTCGACGGCAAGCTGCCGGCCGCGCAGGGCTGGATCGCGCTGATCGCCGCGCACGTCTTCGTCCTGTTCTTCGCCCTGTCCTGGGGTGTGGTCGTCTGGGTCATGCTCGGCGAGATGTTCCCGAACCGGCTCCGTGCCGCCGCGCTGGGCGTGGCCGCCGCCGCGCAGTGGATCGCCAACTGGGCCATCACCGCGAGCTTCCCGTCGCTGGCCGACTGGAACCTCTCCGTGACGTACGTGATCTACACCGCGTTCGCCGCGCTCTCCATCCCGTTCGTTCTGAAGTTCGTCAAGGAGACGAAGGGCAAGGCCCTGGAGGAGATGGGCTAGGCCCGTCCCGAGACTCGGGGGGAAGGGCCAAAGTCCCCGCTGCCCCTCTCCCCGTAACCCGCCGCCGCCCCGGTTCGGCCACTGCCCGAGCCGGGGCGGCGGTCTGTCGTCTCACCAGATCAGCACGCCGCCCTCGATCACCCGCGCGTGCAGGGCGGCCACCTCCAGGTTCCGCAGCCGCCGCACCAGCCCCGCCCGGTGCTCGGCGAGTCCGCGCGGTCGCCGCGTGCTCTCGGCGATCGCGTCGAGGTGCTCGCGCAGCAGCGCCACCTCGCGCAGGAACTCCGCGACCTCCTCGGCCTCGATCGCCAAGTCGTCGTCGGCGAGCACCGGCAGGAACCGGGCGCCCAGTGCCCGCACCGGCTCCGATCCCCACACCGTCCGGCGCCAGGACTCGAACCCGGCCGAGTCGTCGCGTCCTTCCGGGACGTCGAGGATCCGCCGCTGTCCGTCCGGCTCACGCACGAACACGTCGACCGAGAGGCTCATGCCGCCAGTGGAACACCACCCAGCCGCGGCGGACCACCGGATATCGGGGCTCGTCAGCTCCCCAGCCGCGGCAGCACCTGCTCGCAGAACAGCTGCAGACTCCGCCACCCCTCCTCCACCGGCATCCCGCCCGCCAGGGGATGCAGCACGTAGGAATCCAGCCCGAGTGCCACGCACGCCTCCGGGGTGAGGATCCGGTACACGCCCTCCGCGCGCAGGTCCTCGACCGTCGTCGCGGCCGACTTCACCGCCGAGCGCACCCCGCCCGACTGCCAGGAGGCGTACGTCCGCGCCTCATGCAGGAAATGCCGCCCGTACCGCGTCCAGGCCCGGTCCGGGTCCTCGGCCACGTGCAGCAGCGGCGTCTCGGCGGCGGGCATCATCACCCAGCCCTCGGTGCCGTACTCGACCAGCAGCTCCTTGTAGTACGCCTCCAGCTCCGGCAGGTGCGCGCTGGGGAAGAAGGGCAGGCCGAGCCGCGCGGCGCGGCGGGCGGCGGCCCTGGAGGAGCCGCCCACCAGGAGCAGCGGATGCGGGTCGGTGAGGGGGCGCGGGGTGATGCGGACGGTGCGGCCGTGGTAGGAGAAGGGCTCGCCGGTCCACGCCTTCAGCAGGGTCTCCAGCAGCTCGTCCTGGAGCGTGCCGCGCCGGGCGAAGTCCACGCCGAAGAGGTCGTACTCCTCCGGCCGGTAGCCGATCCCGGCGACCGTCACCAGCCGGCCGTTGCTCAGCAGGTCCAGCACGGCGATCTCCTCGGCCAGCCGCAGCGGGTCGTGCAGCGGGCCGATGATCGCCGAGACGGTGACCGCGACCCGCCGGGTGGCGCCGAAGACGGCCCCCGCGAAGGCGAACGGGGCCGGCAGCCAGTTGTTCCCGGCCCCGTGGTGCTCCTCCGTCTGCACGGTGCTCACGCCCCGGTCGTCGGCGTACGCCGCCATCTCCAGGGCCGCCCGGTACCGGGCGCCGAGCTCGGCGGGGGTCGCCCCGGGAGCGACGAGGTTGAAGCGTACGACCGTGACGGGCATGGGGGCGTCTCCCTCCACCGGCGGGTGTCCGGGGGACGTTAGCTGACGATGCGTCAGACATCCAGGGGTGTGGAGATCCGGCGGCGCCCGGCCCTCCGGTGCGGTGCGAGCAGGGTGACCCGGGGCCCCATGACTGATACTGGACGCGTTATGGACATCGTCATCCTTGCTGTAGTCATCGCCGTGGTCGTGCTCGGCGCGCTCGGCGGGCTCATCGTCGGCAGCCGGCGCAAGAAGCAGCTGCCCCCGCCCCCGCCCGCAGCGCCCGACATCACCGCCCCACCGGCCGAGCCGCACGTCGGCGACGAGGCCGAGACGCCGCGGGAGGAACCGCGGCGCACGATAGAGGAGGTGGATCTCCCGGACGGCTCGGCTCCGGTCGTAGTCGAGGAGCCGCCCGCCGAAGCTCCCGAGATCGAGATCCCGGAACCCACCGCCGGCCGTCTGATCCGGCTGCGGACCCGGCTCTCCCGCTCGCAGAACGCCCTCGGCAAGGGCCTGCTCACCCTGCTGTCGCGCGAGCACCTCGACGAGGACACCTGGGAGGAGATCGAGGACACGCTGCTCACCGCGGACGTCGGCGTGCAGCCCACCCAGGAACTGGTCGAGCGGCTCCGCGAGCGCGTGAAGGTGCTCGGCACCCGCACCCCCGAGGAACTGCGCACCCTGCTGCGCGAGGAACTGATCACGCTGGTCGGCCGCGACATGGACCGCGCGGTCAAGACCGAGCCGGAGGACCGCAAGCCGGGCATCGTGATGGTCGTCGGCGTCAACGGCACCGGCAAGACCACCACCACCGGCAAGCTCGCCCGCGTCCTGGTGGCCGACGGCCAGAGCGTCGTCCTCGGCGCCGCCGACACCTTCCGTGCCGCCGCCGCCGACCAGCTCCAGACCTGGGGTGAGCGCGTCGGCGCTCACACCGTGCGCGGGCCGGAGGCCGGCGACCCGGCGTCCGTCGCCTTCGACGCGGTCAAGGAGGGCAAGGAGATGGGCGCGAACGTCGTGCTCATCGACACCGCCGGCCGCCTGCACACCAAGACCGGTCTCATGGACGAGCTCGGCAAGGTCAAGCGGGTCGTGGAGAAGCACGCCCCCGTCGACGAGGTGCTGCTCGTCCTGGACGCCACCACCGGCCAGAACGGCCTGGTGCAGGCCCGGGTCTTCTCGGAGGTCGTCGACATCACCGGCATCGTGCTGACCAAGCTGGACGGCACGGCCAAGGGCGGCATCGTGGTCGCGGTCCAGCGCGAGCTGGGCGTCCCGGTCAAGCTCATCGGCCTCGGCGAGGGCGCGGACGACCTGGCTCCGTTCGAGCCGGAGGCGTTCGTTGACGCCCTTATCGGAGAGTGAGCTCGGCACCCACCGAGGATTCACCCACGAAAGTCGTACGTGCACGGCGAAGCGCCCGCCCCCGGGATCCGGTCGGGGCCGGGCGCTTCGCCGTGTGCGTCTGTGCCGTGTGCGTCTGAGCCGTACGTGTCTGTGTCGTTCCTAGGCCCGCGACCGGTGGGCCACGTACGCGAGCGTGCCCAGCACCAGACGGGCCTCCGGCGGGCGGGACGCCGAGTCCAGGGCGGGGGAGCGGAGCCAGCGCACCGGGCCGAGACCGCCGCGGTCGGAGGGCGGCGCCGTGATGTGCGCGCCCGGGCCGAGGCCGCGCAGGTCGAGGGAGTCCGGGTCGTCCCAGCCCATGCGGTACAGCAGGCCGGGCAGGTCGGCGGCGGCACCGGGGGCGACGAAGAAGTGGGCGCGGCCGTCCGGGGTCGCCGCGACCGGGCCGACGGGCAGGCCCATGCGCTCCAGCCGGGCCAGCGCGCGGCGGCCGGCGGGCTCGGCCACCTCGATGACGTCGAACGCCCGGCCGACCGGCAGCATCACCGAGGCGCCGGGGAACTCGCCCCACGCCTGAGTCACGTCGTCCAGCGTCGCCCCGGCCGCGAGCACCGGCGCGAAGTCCAGCGGGTGCGCGCCCGGCGCCGGGCAGTCGTCATGGCCGCAGGAACAGGCGCCCGCCGAGGCCCGGGCGCCCGGCACCACGTCCCAGCCCCACAGTCCGGTGTACTCGGCCACCGCCGTGCAGTCCGACGTGCGGCTGCGGCGGCGTGATCCGGTGCGGATGTCGCGCATGCCCCGGCTGATGCCGATCGTGAAGCCCATGCCCCCTCCAACGGGTCCGACGCAGCGGCGGTTACGCTGCGGACGCGATGCGTGACTCTCCGTTTCCGCCTTCCCGGCGGTGCTCGGTTCATTCAGCGCCCGGATGTGCCCAGGGTTGCGTGCCCGACGACGCGCGCCCTCGAATGCGTCGCTGCACCCGCTCCTGGTCGTGCTGTGTCAAGTGAATCGCGCGTAGGCGTACGTGAGTTCATTCGAAGGGGTGGCGAATGGTGGCGTTTCCGTGTGAGCCGTGGCTGGACGGGTGATCGTAGGATTACTTTGTGTGCACGAGTCCTGGGGGCACATGCGCTCGTGGGTATGCCGGAGGCAAGTCGTCATTCCGTTCGAAGGGTGACAAGGGCCGGACGGACGGCCGTATGAACCGGCATGCTGATAGGGCTTGGCGCACTCGGCGACAAGTGGTCTCAGGGATGGGGGCGTTCCAGTGAGCGGCAACGGCGGAAGCGGAACGAACGCTGCGGGCGCGACGCACGCTGACAAGCGCCCGAACGAGCTGCTCACCTCCTGGTTCGTGCGCAGCGGCTGGTCCAAGGGCGAGCTCGCCCGCCAGGTCAACCGCAGGGCACGCCAGTTGGGCGCCAACCACATCTCCACCGACACCTCGCGCGTGCGCCGCTGGCTCGACGGCGAGAACCCCCGCGAGCCGATCCCCAGGATCCTGTCCGAGCTGTTCTCGGAGCGCTTCGGCGTCGTCGTCTCCGTCGAGGACCTGGGGCTGCGCACCGCGCGCCAGTCACCCTCCGCGACCGGCGTCGACCTGCCCTGGACGGGCCCGCAGACGGTGGCCCTGCTCAGCGAGTTCTCGCGCAGCGACCTGATGCTGGCGCGGCGCGGCTTCCTCGGGAGCTCGCTGGTGCTGTCTGCGGGCCCGGCCCTCATCGAGCCCATGCAGCGCTGGCTCGTCCCCTCGCCCGCGGCCCCGAGGTCCGCCGACGAGCCCTCGGGCGGCTCCGGGCGCGCCCGCGGCCGCCTCTCCAAGCCGGAGCTGGACCTCCTGGAGTCCACGACGGTGATGTTCCGGCAGTGGGACGCCCAGTGCGGCGGCGGCCTGCGCCGCAAGGCGGTCGTCGGGCAGCTGCACGAGGTGACCGACCTCCTCCAGGAGCCCCAGCCGGAATCCACCACCCGCCGCCTGTTCAAGGTCGCCGCCGAACTCGCCGAGCTGGCGGGCTGGATGTCGTACGACATCGGGCTCCAGCCGACCGCGCAGAAGTACTTCGTCCTCGCGCTGCACGCCGCCAAGGAGGCGGGCGACCGGCCCCTCGGCTCCTACGTGCTGTCCAGCATGAGCCGTCAGATGATCCACCTCGGCCGGCCCGACGACGCGCTGGAGCTGATCCATCTCGCGCAGTACGGCAGCCGTGACTGCGCGAGCCCGCGCACCCAGTCGATGCTGTATGCGATGGAGGCCCGCGCCTACGCGAACATGGGGCAGCCCGGCAAGTGCAAGCGGGCGGTCCGGATGGCCGAGGACACCTTCTCCGAGGCCGACGAGTGGGACGAACCGGACCCCGACTGGATCCGCTTCTTCTCCGAGGCCGAGCTGTACGGCGAGAACTCCCACTCCTACCGCGACCTGGCCTACGTCGCCGGGCGCAGCCCCACCTACGCCTCGCTGGCCGAGCCCCTGATGAACCGGGCGGTCGAGCTCTTCGCCGAGGACGACGAGCACCAGCGCTCGTACGCGCTGAACCTGATCGGCATGGCCACGGTCCACCTCCTCCAGCGCGAGCCCGAGCGGAGCACGGTCTTCGCCACCGAGGCCATGCAGGTCGCCAAGAAGGTCCGCTCCGAGCGGGTGAACACCCGCATCCGCAAGACGGTCGACACCGCCGCCCGCGACTTCGGTGACCTGGGCGAGGTCGTCGATCTCACCGAGCGGCTCTCCGCCGAACTGCCCGAGACCGCCGAAGCGGTCTGACAAGCCGCACCACCCCAGAACCCCGGCCGCGGCCGGCCCTCCCGAACTGCCCGACTCGGCTCCCCCATGCCAGGTCATCGGAAGGCCGACCGCGGCCGGTCTGTGCTCCCCGGCTGTCCGAAAGCCGAAGGTTGCGCCACGATAACGATCAGGTCGCCCGCAATCCGGCAGTTCATCGACGCGTAACACAGAACGCGCCTTCGTCACGGTCGCGAAACAACGAGGGGCTTCGACCGAAACCGCGCTGCGCCAATCTCGTGGCGCATAACCGGCCCGCCCCTCAATCCGCTCGAGGCTTCGCCCGCACGGGGCCGTACACATGACGAGGAGACGCCGATGGCACCAGCCATCACCCTTGCCGCAGACAAGCTCTCTGCCGCGAACACAGGGTTCATGCTCATCTGTTCCGCCCTGGTGATGCTCATGACCCCGGGTCTGGCCTTCTTCTACGGAGGCATGGTCCGCGTCAAGAGCACCCTGAACATGCTGATGATGAGCTTCATCAGCCTCGGGATCGTCACCATCCTGTGGGTGCTGTACGGCTTCTCCCTGGCGTTCGGCACCGACTCCGGCAGCCTCATCGGCTGGAACTCCGACTGGGTCGGCCTCGGCAACATCGGCCTGACGGAGCTGTGGCCCGGCTACACCATCCCGGTGTTCGTATTCCTGGTCTTCCAGCTGATGTTCGCGATCATCACGCCCGCCCTGATCAGCGGCGCCCTCGCGGACCGTGTGAAGTTCAGCGCCTGGGCGCTGTTCATCGCCCTGTGGGCCACGGTCGTCTACTTCCCGGTCGCGCACTGGGTCTGGGGCGCCGGCGGCTGGGCCTTCGAGCTGGGCGTCATCGACTTCGCCGGCGGTACGGCGGTGCACATCAACGCGGGTGCCGCGGCGCTCGGCGTGATCCTCGTCATCGGCAAGCGCGTCGGCTTCAAGAGGGACCCGATGCGCCCGCACAGCCTGCCGCTGGTCATGCTCGGCGCCGGTCTGCTGTGGTTCGGCTGGTTCGGCTTCAACGCCGGCTCCTGGCTCGGCAACGACGACGGCGTCGGCGCGCTGATGTTCGTCAACACGCAGGTCGCCACCGCCGCCGCCATGCTGGCCTGGCTGATCTACGAGAAGATCCGCCACGGCGCGTTCACCACGCTGGGTGCCGCCTCCGGCGCCGTCGCGGGCCTGGTCGCCATCACCCCCGCCGGTGGCGCGGTCACCCCGCTCGGCGCGATCGCCGTCGGCGCCATCGCCGGTGTGCTGTGCGCCATGGCCGTCGGCCTGAAGTACAAGTTCGGCTACGACGACTCCCTGGACGTCGTCGGCGTCCACCTGGTCGGCGGTGTCGCCGGCTCCCTGCTGATCGGCCTCTTCGCCAGCGGCAAGGGCCAGTCCACCGTCGAGGGCCTCTTCTACGGCGGCGGCCTGACCCAGTTCTGGAAGCAGTGCGCCGGTGTCTTCGCGGTGCTCGCCTACTCCCTGGTGGTCTCCGCGATCCTCGCCTTCATCCTCGACAAGACCATGGGCATGAGGGTCCCCGAGGACGACGAGGTCGCCGGCATCGACCAGGCCGAGCACGCCGAGACCGCATACGACTTCAGCGGCGCCGGTGGCGGTGCCGCCAAGACCGCCGTCGCCGCCGCCGCGGCCCAGAGCAAGAAGGTGGACGCATGAAGCTCATCACCGCCGTCGTGAAGCCGCACCGGCTCGACGAGATCAAGGAGGCCCTGCAGGCCTTCGGAGTGCACGGACTGACGGTCACCGAGGCCAGCGGCTACGGTCGGCAGAGGGGCCACACCGAGGTCTACCGGGGTGCCGAGTACACCGTCGACCTGGTCCCCAAGATCCGCATCGAGGTCCTGGTCGAGGACGACGACGCCGAGCAGCTGATCGACGTCGTGGTCAAGGCGGCCCGCACCGGCAAGATCGGTGACGGCAAGGTCTGGTCGATCCCGGTCGACACGGCCGTACGGGTCCGGACCGGCGAGCGCGGCCCCGACGCGCTCTGAGGACCCTCGAGGCAGGCAACGGAACAGGAGCCACTGGGTGACGGGTACGGACGTGCAGAAGGAAGCAGAGGACTCGGGACCCAGCGGCTACGCGGCGGCCCGGCTGCGTCTCCTCACCGAGGAGGCGCGGTCCGGGCCGCCGCGCCGTGCGGCCCTGGCCGAACTCACGGACGACTGGCTCACCGGACTGTTCGCGGCGGGCGCCGAGGGGCTGCGCGGAGCCTCCCTCGTCGCCGTCGGAGGCTACGGACGGGGGGAGCTGTCCCCGCGCAGCGACCTCGACCTGCTCCTGCTGCACGACGGTGGCGACACCAAGGCGGTCGCGGCCCTCGCCGACCGGCTCTGGTACCCCGTGTGGGACCTGGGCCTGGACCTCGACCACTCCGTCCGCACGCCCGCCGAGGCCCGCAAGACCGCCGGCGAGGACCTCAAGGTCCAGCTCGGCCTGCTGGACGCCCGGCACATCGCCGGCGACCTCGGCCTCACCGCGTCGCTGCGCACGGCCGTCCTGGCCGACTGGCGCAACCAGGCGCCCAAGCGCCTCCCCGAACTCCAGGAACTGTGCGCCGAACGCGCCGAGCGCCAGGGCGAGTTGCAGTACCTGCTGGAACCCGACCTGAAGGAGGCCCGCGGCGGGCTGCGGGACGCCACCGCGCTGCGGGCCGTCGCCGCCTCCTGGCTCGCCGACGCCCCGCGCGAGGGTCTCGCCGACGCCCGGCGCCGACTCCTCGACGTCCGGGACGCCCTGCACCTGGCCACCGGGCGCGCCACCGACCGGCTCGCCCTCCAGGAACAGGACCAAGTGGCCGCCGAACTCGGCCTCCTCGACGCGGACACCCTGCTGCGGCAGGTCTACGAGGCCGCGCGGCTCGTCTCGTACGCCAGTGACGTCACCTGGCGCGAGGTGGGGCGCGTCCTGCGGTCACGCGCCGTGCGGCCCCGGCTGCGCGCCATGCTGGGCGGCGGGAAACCGGCCGGCGAGCGTTCCCCGCTGGCCGAGGGCGTGGTGGAGCAGGACGGCGAGGTGGTGCTCGCCCGTGCCGCGCGCCCCGAGCGCGACCCCGTGCTGCCGTTGCGCGCCGCGGCCGCCGCCGCGCAGGCCGGACTCCCCCTCTCCCTGCACGCCGTACGGCGCCTGGCGGCCACCGTGCGCCCGCTGCCCACACCCTGGCCCGCCGAGGCCCGCGAACAGCTCGTCACCCTGCTCGGCTCGGGACGCCCCACCATCGAGGTGTGGGAGGCGCTGGAGGTCGAGGGGCTCATCACCCGGCTGCTGCCCGACTGGGAGCGGGTCCGCTGCCGCCCGCAGCGCAACGCCGTACACCTGTGGACCGTCGACCGGCACCTGATCGAGACCGCGGTGCGCGCCTCCGAGTTCACCCGCCGGGTCAGCCGCCCCGACCTGCTGCTGGTAGCCGCGCTGCTGCACGACATCGGCAAGGGCTGGCCCGGCGACCACTCCGTGGCCGGCGAGATCATCGCCAAGGACGTGGCCACCCGGATCGGCTTCGACCGCCACGACGTGACCGTCGTCGCCACCCTCGTACGGCACCACCTCACGCTCATCGACACCGCCACCCGGCGCGACCTGGAGGACCCGGCCACCGTGCGCTCCGTCGCCGAGGCCGTCGGCTCCCAGAGCACCCTGGAACTGCTGCACGCGCTCACCGAGGCCGACGCCCTCGCCACCGGCCCGGCCGCCTGGTCGTCCTGGCGCGGCTCGCTCGTCGCCGACCTGGTCAAACGGGTCTCGGCCGTGCTCGCGGGCGACGCCCCGGAGGAACCCGAGGAGGCCGCGCCGACCGCCGAGCAGGAGCGGCTCGCCCTGGAGGCGGCGGCGACGGGCAGCCCGGTGCTCTCGCTGCGGGCCCAGACCGAGCCGCCCGCCGGACAGGAGCCGTCCGGCGACCCCGAGCCGCTGGGTGTGGAGCTGCTCATCGCCGTACCCGACCAGCCCGGGGTGCTGCCCGCGGTGGCCGGTGTCCTCGCCATGCACCGGCTGACCGTCCGCACCGCCGAGCTGCGCTCCCTGTACCTCCCGGACGGCGTCGACGGCTCCGTCCTGCTGCTGGACTGGCGGGTCGCCGCCGAGTACGGCTCGCTGCCGCAGGCCGCCCGGCTGCGCTCGGACCTGGTCCGGGCCCTGGACGGCTCCCTGGACATCGCCGGGCGCCTCGCCGAACGGGACGCGGCCTATCCGCGCCGCCGGGGCGTGGTCGCCCCCGCGGCCCGGGTGTCCGTCCACCCGGCCGCCTCCCGGCTGGCCACGGTCATCGAGGTCCGCTCCCAGGACGCCCCCGGCCTGCTGTTCCGCATCGGGCGGGCCCTGGAGGACGCGAGCGTGCAGGTGCGCAGCGCGCATGTCTCGACACTCGGCGCCAACGCCGTCGACGCCTTCTACGTGACCGGCCCGGAGGGTGCGCCGCTGCCCGGGGACGAGGCGGCGTCGGTGGCGCGGAAGCTGGAGGAGACGCTGCGTGGGTGAGGCCGACCCGGCGACGTGTCACGCCGGGATACCCTGGAGGGCGATTCCCTGTAGCCACCAACCCTGAGGACCGCGAGCGCCGTGTTCGATACTCTTTCCGATCGCCTCTCAGCGACCTTCAAGAACCTGCGCGGCAAGGGACGGCTCTCCGAGGCGGACATCGACGCCACGGCGCGCGAGATCCGGATCGCGCTCCTCGAGGCGGACGTGGCGCTTCCCGTCGTCCGGACGTTCATCAAGAACGTCAAGGAGCGCGCCCTCGGCGCCGAGGTCAGCAAGGCGCTGAACCCCGCCCAGCAGGTCCTCAAGATCGTCAACGACGAGCTCGTCACCATCCTCGGCGGCGAGACCCGGCGCCTGCGCTTCGCCAAGCAGCCGCCCACCGTGATCATGCTGGCGGGTCTGCAGGGTGCCGGTAAGACCACCCTCGCGGGCAAGCTCGGTCACTGGCTGAAGGAGCAGGGCCACTCGCCGCTGCTGGTCGCCTGTGACCTCCAGCGCCCCAACGCCGTCAACCAGCTCAGCGTCGTCGCCGAGCGCGCCGGTGTCGCGGTCTACGCCCCCGAGCCGGGCAACGGCGTCGGTGACCCGGTCAAGGTCGCCAAGGACTCCATCGAGCACGCCAAGTCCAAGGTCCACGACATCGTGATCGTGGACACCGCCGGCCGCCTCGGCATCGACCAGGAGATGATGCAGCAGGCCGCGGACATCCGCGACGCCGTCTCCCCGGACGAGATCCTGTTCGTCGTCGACGCGATGATCGGCCAGGACGCCGTCAACACGGCCGAGGCCTTCCGCGACGGCGTCGGCTTCGACGGCGTGGTGCTCTCCAAGCTCGACGGTGACGCCCGCGGTGGTGCCGCCCTGTCGATCCGGCAGATCACCGGCAAGCCGATCATGTTCGCGTCGAACGGCGAGAAGCTCGACGACTTCGACGCGTTCCACCCTGACCGGATGGCCTCCCGCATCCTCGACATGGGTGACCTCCTCACCCTGATCGAGCAGGCGGAGAAGACGTTCAGCCAGGAAGAGGCCGAGAAGATGGCCTCCAAGCTGGCGTCCAAGAAGGGCCAGGACTTCACCCTGGACGACTTCCTGGCCCAGATGGAGCAGGTCCGCAAGATGGGCTCCATCTCCAAGCTGCTCGGCATGCTCCCGGGCATGGGCCAGATGAAGGACCAGATCAACAACCTCGACGAGCGGGACGTCGACCGCACGGCCGCCATCATCAAGTCGATGACCCCGGCCGAGCGCCAGGAGCCGACGATCATCAACGGCTCGCGCCGCGCCCGTATCGCCCGGGGTTCCGGTGTCGAGGTCAGCGCGGTCAAGAACCTGGTCGAGCGGTTCTTCGAGGCCCGCAAGATGATGTCCCGCATGGCCCAGGGCGGCGGCATGCCCGGGATGCCGGGCATGCCCGGCATGGGCGGCGGCCCCGGCCGCACCAAGAAGCAGCCGAAGAAGGCCAAGGGCAAGCAGCGCTCCGGCAACCCGATGAAGCGCAAGCAGCAGGAGCAGGAGGAGGCCGCCCGCCGGGCCGCGGCGGCCGAGGGCGGCGGCGCCTTCGGACTGCCGCAGCAGGGCGGCAAGGACTTCGAACTCCCCGACGAGTTCAAGAAGTTCATGGGCTGACGTCCCACCCGAACCGCACTGAGGGCGCCCCCTTGCATGAAGGGGGCGCCCTCAGTGGTGTGCCGGCGGCTCGCCGGTCAGCCGTTCGGGAACGTCCAGATGTACGGCTCGCCGTCCTCCTCGGACCAGTGGACCTCGACGCTCTTGGCGTTCGCCGGGATCACGTACGTCTCGCAGAAGACATGGCTCTCGCCCTGCTTCCAGCTGTCGACGTCGTACGGGTCCTCGCAGCCCGCCGCGTCCTCGGTGGCGCCGATGAGGACGGTGCCGCGCTGCCCGTCGGCGAAGACCGTGGTGCCGTCGTGCACATCGGAACCGTCGGTGAGGGCGGGCCCGCTCTGGTGCGTGTACTTCAGGTGCGCGACGGCCAGCACCTTGCCCTTGACCTTGTCGGGCTCCGAGACGGCCTTCGCCGCCTCCGCCTCGGTGCCCAGGTCGACCTTCTGTGCCAGGACCTCGTAGGTGACCGTGCCCGGGTCCTCCGCGACCTTGCCCGTCGCGCTCTCGCCGGTCCCCATCCCGCCGCCGGAGGTGGGCTCCGGCGACGGCGAGGCCTTGGCCCGGGCGGTGGCCGTGCTCTTCGCGTCGGCGGTGTCGTCGCCGCCCCCGCAGGCGGTGAGCGTCAGAGCGAGGACGGCGACGGGCGCGACGAGGCGCAGCGCGGTCTGGTGGTGCGGCACAGCAGCTCCTGTATGCAGATGTGTAGGTCCCCCGAGCGGTGGATCACATTAGGTGTTCATGATCCACTTGGTGAAACCAAAAGCACTCCATGGTGCTTTCTTCACACTGTTCACACCTGCATCGAAAACGCGTGCGTCAGGGTGTCCGGGCGATCAGGTACCGGAACACGTTCGGCATCCACACCGTCCCGTCCTGCCGCTGGTGCGGATGCAGGGCCTCGGTCAGCTCCTTGTCCACCTGCGCCTGGTCCGTCGCCGTCATCGCCGCGTCGAACAGTCCCGTCGATTTCAGGCCACGTACCGCGCTGTCCACGTCGGCGTATCCGAAGGGGCACGCCACCCGCCCCGACCCGTCCGGCTTGAGACCGGCCCGCTGTGCGACGTCCTCAAGGTCGTCGCGGCAGGCCGGACGCCAGCTGCCCGAATGGCGCAGCGGCTCCGACAGTTTCGTGGCCACCCGCATCACGGACGCCGTGGCACACCGCTCCGGCGGACCCCAGCCGGCCAGCACCACGGCCGCACCGCGCCGGGCGAGCGGTGCCGCCTCCGCGAGCAGCCCGCTCAGCCCCTCCGAGTCGCCCGCGAGGCACCCGATCGGTTCGAAGGCGGTCACCAGGGTGTACCCCGAAGCGCCCGGCACCGCGGTGTCCCGGGGAGAGCCGTCGACCAGCCGGATGTCCGGCCGCGCACGCGTGCCCGGCGTCTCGGGCAGCAGCCGCTCCCGCGCCAGGGTCATCCTTTCGGGGGAGACGTCGACACCGGTGACCGACGCTCCCCGGGCGGCGGCCATCAGCAGGGAGAGCCCGGAACCGCAGCCGAGGCCGAGCAGCCGCGTGGCGGGACCCACTTCCAGTCGCTCGTAGACGGCCTCGTAGAGCGGTACGAGCATCCGCTCCTGGATCTCGGACCAGTCACGCGCGCGTGCACGCAGGTCCACGCGGGGTACGGCCCCCGCGTGGGGCAGGTGCTGCCGCACGAGCGTAGGTGTCATAAGTAAGCGCCCCAATCCGCCGAGAGTTGCCTCTTGCCCGATTCCATGGCCCCCGTGACAGTGCGCTCGCACTACCCCCGTATGCCAGGAAACTCCCCCCTCGACCTGTCGTCCAGTGGAATGCGGCAGGGCTTGTGAGTTGTCATGTGCCTATGGCGAGATTTCACATTCCGGCAACGTGGGCCCGTACCATCCCGTCATGACCAAGGCACCCGTTCTCACCCCCCGGGCGGACGATTTCCCGCGCTGGTACCAGGACTTGATCACCAAGGCGGAGCTCGCCGACAACGGTCCGGTGCGCGGCACCATGGTCATCCGACCGTACGGATACGGGCTGTGGGAGCGGATGCAGGCGGAGATGGACGCCCGTATCAAGGAGACGGGCACCCAGAACGCGTACTTCCCGCTGCTGATCCCCGAGTCGTACCTCGCGAGGGAGGCGGACCACGTCGAGGGCTTCGCGCCCGAGCTGGCCGTGGTCACCCACGGCGGCGGCAAGGAGCTCGAAGAGCCGGCCGTGGTCCGTCCCACCTCCGAGATGATCGTCAACGAGTACTTCTCGAAGTGGGTCCAGAGCCACCGCGACCTGCCGCTGCTCATCAACCAGTGGGCGAACGTGGTGCGCTGGGAACTGCGTCCCCGCCTGTTCCTGCGGACCTCGGAGTTCCTCTGGCAGGAGGGGCACACCGCGCACGCCACGCACGAGGAGGCGCGCGCGTTCGCCGCGCGCATTCACCGGCGGGTCTACGAGGACTTCATGCTGAACGTCCTCGCGATGGACGTCGTCCCCGGCCGCAAGACCGTCCGGGAGCGGTTCGCGGGCGCGATCAACACGCTCACGCTCGAAGGCATGATGGGCGACGGCAAGGCCCTGCAGATGGCCACGAGTCACGAACTGGGCCAGAACTTCGCGAAGGCCTTCAACACCCGGTACCTGTCCAAGGAGGGCCGGCAGGAACTGGTCTGGCAGACCTCCTGGGGCTCCACCACCCGCATGATCGGCGCCCTGGTGATGATGCACGGCGACGACGACGGGCTGCGCGTCCCGCCCCGGCTGGCGCAGATCCAGGCCGTCGTGCTCGCGATCAAGGGCGAGGAAGCGGTTCTGGCCACGGTCCGTGAGCTCGGCGACCGGCTGAAGGCGGCCGGTGTCCGTGTCCACGTCGACGACCGCACCGACATCCCGTTCGGCCGCCGCGCGGTCGACTGGGAGCTCAAGGGTGTGCCCGTCCGGATCGAGATCGGCCCGCGGGACCTGGAGAACGGCACCGCGATGCTGGCCCGCCGCATCCCCGGCGGCAAGGAGCCGGTGGCACTGGACGCTCTGGCCGGGCTGATCCCCGGGATCCTCGAGGAGGACCAGGCGACGCTGCTCCGGCAGTCCCGCGAGCGCCGCGAGTCCCGTACGACGGAGGTCTCCACGTTCGAGGAGGCCGTCGAGGCGGCCACCGCCGGCGGCTGGGCGCGCATCCCCTGGGCCGCGCTCGGCGAGGAGGGCGAGTCCAAGCTCGCCGATCACGCGGTGACCGTACGGTGTCTGGTCGCCGAGGACGGGTCGGTGCCGGACGCCGACGACGCACCCGGTAACGTCGCGGTCGTCGCACGCGCTTACTGAGGTGGGGCACGCGCTTTCCCGGGGGGGTGCAGGCGCTTGCCGTGCGGGGCGCGAGGCGACCGAAACACCTCTTGCGTATCAGCGGATCCTTGCCCACCCGGCGCGCGGACAGGTCCCACGCGCCGATCGAGAGGGTGGCCCGAAGGGCCTCCGTTGCGGGTGGTGGCGGGAGACGGGCGGGCGTACGCGGGACTACGCACCACCTTGTGGTGAGCTGTGAGGCTTATCCACAGATCTGCGCACCCGCCCTCGTCAGGACGCATCAGAGGCAACTGACGGGTACGTGCAAATTATTTGGGATGGCCCGGAATCGGAACACTGGGGCACCCCGGCTCGTTGTCATTACGTGAGCACGACACAGACACCACCTGTACTCGCCGCAGAGCTGGCACAGGCGTGGGCCGATATTCAGCGGTACCACCCCGAGCTGCCCGACCTTGCCGCGCCAGAGTCCCTGATCGGGGAGTCGTCGTCCGCGTGCGGTCACGAGCTCTCCTTCGAGCGACTGCTCCATGAGGCAGTCCATGGCATCGCCGCCTCGCGCGGCGTCCGCGACACCTCCCGTGCCGGCCGATACCACAACCGCAGATTCCTCGCGATCGCCGAGGAGCTGGGCCTGGACCACCCCGAGGAACCGCATCCCAGCAGCGGCTTCTCCCTGGTCTCGCTCACCCCCGAGGCGAAGCGGCGCTACCGCCCGACGATGGAGCGTCTCCAGCGCGCCCTGAAGGCACACACCGCCGCGACCTCGTCCGACACCTCCCGCACCTTCCGGGGACCGGCCGCCCGGCACGGCTCCTCCGGTGGCGGCGTACGCGTCAAGGCCGTCTGCGACTGCGGCCGCAACGTCCGCGTCGTCCCGTCGGTCCTCGCCCAGGCCCCCATCGTCTGCGGCGGCTGCGGCAAGCCGTTCCGGATCCCGGACGTCGTGGGAGCGGTAGCGAGCTGACGCCCCGCACCGGCAACTCGTGGCTGCCGGTCCGTGGCGCAGGGCTCGGGCCGTTTGACGCGCACCCGACGTACCCCACTCACGCCGGGTGCGCTCTCGGCATGCCCGCACGGCGGCCCCGGGGCCCGGGCCCGGAGCGACCCGCGGGGTGTGGCACAATGGCTAGCTGTACTCGACAGTCGCACAGGAACCCTCTCGCCTCCGGCTGACGCGTCCATCGGGCACTCGGGTACCGCAAATCCCCACGCGGCATCTCCGCCGTGCCCAACCACGTCAAAACCAGGAGAATCCACTCCCGTGGCAGTCAAGATCAAGCTGAAGCGTCTGGGCAAGATCCGTTCGCCTCACTACCGCATCGTCGTCGCCGACTCCCGGACCCGCCGTGACGGCCGGGCCATCGAGGAGATCGGCAAGTACCACCCGACGTACAACCCGTCGGTGATCGAGGTCGACGCCGAGCGTGTGGCGTACTGGCTCGGTGTCGGCGCCCAGCCGACCGAGCCCGTGATGGCCATCCTCAAGAAGACCGGCGACTGGCAGAAGTTCAAGGGCGAGCCCGCCCCGGCTCCGCTGCTGACGCAGCCCGAGAAGGCCGCGCGCCCGTCGTTCGAGGCCATCGGCGGCGACGACGAGGGCAAGGGTGAGGCGATCACCCAGAAGAAGAAGGCTGAGAAGAAGGACGAGGCGGCCGCCGAGTCCGCTTCGACCGAGGCCTGAGCATGCTCGAGGAGGCTCTCGAGCACCTCGTGAAGGGCATCGTCGACAACCCTGACGATGTGCAGGTCGCCTCGCGCAACCTGCGCCGCGGGCAAGTGCTCGAGGTCCGGGTCCACCCGGACGACCTCGGCAAGGTGATCGGTCGCAACGGCCGCACCGCACGCGCCCTGCGCACCGTCGTGGGCGCCATCGGCGGTCGCGGCATCCGCGTCGATCTCGTCGACGTGGACCACGTCCGCTGACGCTTATCGCGCAACCGGCTCGGGCCGGGGAAGGCCTGAGGGCCGTCCCCGGCCCGCAGTCGTATGACAGGAGATTGCACACGTGCAGCTGGTAGTCGCACGGATCGGCCGTGCCCATGGCATCAAGGGTGAGGTCACCGTCGAGGTACGGACCGACGAGCCGGAGCTGAGGCTGGGCCCCGGCGCCGTACTCACCACCGATCCCGCCGCCGCGGGACCGCTCACCATCGAGACGGGCCGCGTCCACAGCGGCCGCCTCCTGCTGCGCTTCGAGGGCGTCAGCGACCGCAGCGGCGCCGAGGCCCTGCGCAACACCCTCCTGATCGCCGAGATCGACCCGGAGGAACTGCCCGAGGGCGAGGACGAGTACTACGACCATCAGCTCATGGACCTCGACGTGGTCACCGCGGACGGCACCGAGGTCGGCCGGATCACGGAGATCTCCCACCTGCCCTCGCAGGACCTGTTCATCGTCGAGCGCCCCGACGGCAGCGAGGTGATGATCCCCTTCGTCGAGGAGATCGTCACCGCGATCGACCTCGAGGAGCAGAAGGCCGTCATCAACCCGCCGCCGGGCCTGATCGACGACCGCGCCGAGATCGCCTCCAGCCGGGACGACGCCTCCGGTCAGGAAGAGTCGTAATGCGCCTCGACGTCGTCACGATCTTCCCCGAGTACCTGGAACCGCTGAACGTCTCCCTCGTCGGCAAGGCACGCGCGCGTGGCCAGCTGAACGTGCACGTCCACGACCTGCGTTCCTGGACCTACGACCGGCACAACACCGTCGACGACACCCCGTACGGCGGCGGCCCCGGCATGGTCATGAAGACCGACCCGTGGGGTGACGCACTGGACTCCGTCCTGGCCGACGGCTACGAGACGGGCTCCCGGGCGCCGGCCCTCATCGTCCCCACCCCCAGTGGCCGTCCCTTCACCCAGGAACTCGCCGTCCAGCTCTCCGAGCGGCCCTGGCTGATCTTCACCCCGGCCCGCTACGAGGGCATCGACCGCCGTGTCGTCGACGAGTACGCGACCCGGATGCCGGTCCACGAGGTGTCCATCGGCGACTACGTCCTGGCCGGCGGCGAGGCGGCCGTCCTGGTCGTCACGGAGGCCGTGGCGCGGCTGCTGCCCGGGGTCCTGGGCAACGCCGAGTCCCACCGCGACGACTCCTTCGCACCCGGCGCCATGGCGAGCCTGCTGGAGGGGCCCGTCTACACCAAGCCGCCCGAGTGGCGCGGCCGGGACATCCCCGAGGTGCTGCTCAGCGGCCACCACGGCAAGATCGCCCGGTGGCGCCGCGACGAGGCACTGAAGCGCACGACCGCCCACCGGCCCGACCTCATCGAGCGGTGCGACCCCAAGGCCTTCGACAAGAAGGACCGCGAGATGCTCTCCATCCTGGGCTGGGCACCCGACCCGGCGGGGGAGCCGTACGGCCGATTTTGGCGCAGGACCGACGGCGTGGAAGAATAGCGAGCTGTTGTGCGTCCGTCCGGCGTGCGCCCCTGCCACAGGGGGAGACGACGTCCGTCCCGACCCGCACACACCTGATCCCGAAACACCTAGTTTCCGTTGATGACCTGTGGCATCAGCGAGGAAAGCAGACGAAATGTCTCACCTGCTCGACACCGTCGACTCCGCGTCGCTGCGCAGCGACGTCCCCGCCTTCCGCCCGGGCGACACCGTCAACGTCCACGTCCGCGTCATCGAGGGCAACCGCTCCCGTGTGCAGCAGTTCAAGGGCGTTGTGATCCGTCGCCAGGGCTCCGGCGTGCGCGAGACCTTCACGGTCCGCAAGGTCTCCTTCTCCGTCGGCGTCGAGCGCACCTTCCCGGTGCACACCCCGATCGTGGAGAAGATCGAGCTCGTCACCAAGGGTGACGTCCGCCGCGCCAAGCTGTACTACCTGCGCGAGCTGCGCGGCAAGGCCGCGAAGATCAAGGAGAAGCGCGAGAACTGAGCGCTCTCCGGGGTTCACGTCGGGGCCGGATAGCATCTGGCTCCGATGGACACCGAAGCACAGCCGACGGAGCGCGACCGCTCCTCCCGCCCTTCCGGCTCCGAGGGAACGACCTCGGACCCCACAGGGCCGGAGGACCGGTCGCGTTTCGCGTTGGTCTCGCGCCTCACTGCCCACGTCCCGGGCGGCCGGATCACCCTCACCCTGCTGGTCTGCCTGTTGTTCCTGCTGTTGCTCAGCACGTTCGTGGTGCGCCCGTTCCAGATCCCCAGCGGATCCATGGAGCAGGCATTGAGGATCGGGGACCGGGTTCTCGTAAACAAGGTGGCGTACCGTTTCGGTGCCGTGCCGCAGCGGGGAGACATCGTCGTGTTCGACGGGACCGGGTACTTCGGGCCCGCGGACTACATCAAACGCGTTGTCGGCGTGGGGGGAGACCACGTGGTCTGCTGCGACAGGGAGGGGAGAATCCAGGTGAACGGCCGGCCGGTCGACGAGTCGGGCTTCCTGTACCCCGGCGACAGCCCGTCCGCCGTGCCCTTCGACGTCGTCGTGCCCCGTGGCACCCTCTTCGTCCTCGGCGACCACCGCGGCGACTCCAGCGACTCCCGCGATCACCTCGGTTCGCCGGGCGGCGGCATGATCCCCGTCGGCGACGTGATCGGCCGCGCGGACTGGATCATCTGGCCGTTCGGTCACGCCACCGGCCTGGACCGCCCCGACGCCTACGCGCGCGTGCCCGCCGCCGGAAAGGCGGGCGCCCATGGGTAACCGAGGCAAACCGCGCGGCGTCCCCGCGGGCCCCGCGGAGAACCTGCTGCCCACCGGCGCCCGGCGCGCCGCCGGCCCGTCGGGAAGCGGCCGTACGCGTGCCGAGCGCCGCAAGCTTCAGCGCAAGGTCAAGCGGCGCCGCAGGCGCGGCGCCGTCAAGGAGATCCCTCTCCTCGTGGGCGTCGCCGTCCTGATAGCGCTCGTACTGAAGACGTTCCTCGTCCAGGCCTTCGTCATTCCGTCCGGCTCCATGGAGCAGACGATCCAGATCGGCGACCGCGTCCTGGTCGACAAGCTCACCCCGTGGTTCGGCTCGAAGCCGCAGCGCGGGGACGTCGTCGTGTTCAAGGACCCCGGCGGCTGGCTCCAGGACGAGCAGCCCACCACGCAGAAGTCGGACCCCGTCGTCATCAAGCAGGTCAAGGAAGGGCTCACCTTCATCGGCCTGTTGCCGTCCGAGAACGAGAAGGACCTCATCAAGCGCGTCGTCGGCGTCGGCGGCGACCGCGTCAAGTGCTGTGACACGCAGGGGCGCGTGACCGTCAACGGCGTCCCGCTGGTCGAGGACTACCTGTATCCCGGCGCCGCCCCGTCCGACACGCCGTTCGACATCACGGTCCCCCAGGGGCGGTTGTGGGTGATGGGCGACCACCGGAACAACTCCGCCGACTCCCGCGCCCACCAGGACACCGACTACGGGGGCACGGTCTCCGAGAGCGAGGTGGTGGGCCGCGCCATGGTCATCGCCTGGCCCTTCGGACACTGGAACATGCTGGAGGAACCGAATACCTACGCTTCCGTGTCCGACTCGGCCCCCGGGTCGACCGCAGCTCCCGAACTGTCGCATAGGGTTGCCTCCTACGATTCGAACGAGACGATCCAGCTCCCGACCCCTGCGGAACTCCCGCTCGTTATGGGAGTGGTGGGCCTGCGCCGTGTATGGGGCAGGCGGCGGCACAGAGTGAGGAGTTGGCGTGGGGGATGTGGCGGTTGGCGCACGGTCCGGACACGACGGCGAGGAGCATCGCGGACGCCCCGCGGAATCCGCCGTCCCGGCCGCGGACAGCGCCGTGACCTCCGGGAGTGACTCCGGGGCAGCCGAGGACGACAGGGTGACGGGCGAGCACACGACAGCCGAGGACCAGGGACCGGGCGGCACGACGCGGACACCGAAGAAGCCGCGCTCCTTCTGGAAGGAGCTGCCGATCCTGATCGGTATCGCGTTGGTGCTGGCGCTGCTGATCAAGACCTTCCTGGTGCAGGCGTTCTCCATCCCCTCCGACTCGATGCAGAACACCCTCCAGCAGGGTGACCGTGTCCTGGTCGACAAGCTGACCCCCTGGTTCGGCTCCGAGCCCGAGCGCGGCGAGGTCGTCGTCTTCCACGACCCCGGCAACTGGCTCAGGGGCGAGCCGACGCCCGACCCCAACGCGGTGCAGACGTTCCTCAGCTGGATCGGCCTGATGCCGTCGGTGGAGGAGAAGGACCTGATCAAGCGGGTGATCGGGGTCGGCGGGGACACGGTCGAGTGCAACGGGACCGGTCCGCTGAAGGTCAACGGCAAGGCACTGAACGAGCCGTACGTCTTCCCCGGCAACACGCCCTGCTCGAACGACGACCAGGGCGGCCGGTTCAAGGTCAAGGTGCCGCAGGGCTACATCTGGGTCATGGGCGACCACCGGCAGAACTCGCGCGACTCCCGCTACAACCAGGGCGAGAAGTACCACGGCATGGTCCCGGTCAAGGAGGTCGTCGGACGCGCCATCGTGAAGGCCTGGCCGATCGACCGCTGGGGCACGCTGCCCGTGCCCGACACCTTCGACCAGAACGGGCTGAACCCCTGAGTTCTCCGTCTGGATGACCAGGACGTGACAGATCGCCCCCTTCGAAAGGGTGCTTCACGTACTCCATGTGCCCGTCTGTGAACGCGGTGGCCCCCGGGATCTTCGGTCCTGGGGGCCACCGCGTTTTCCTCGCGGTGCGATCAGGCTTCCTGCGTGGGCTGCCCTTCGCCGGTACCGACGGGTAGGGTGCGGCTCCATGGGTGGTGAGAGCGCGATGCGCACGACCCCGCGCACCAGCGGGAGCACAGGAGCGGCCCCGGTCGGGAGCCGGCTCGGGCAGCGGCTGTCGGGACTGATGGTGGGGCTGGGCCTCGTGCTGTTCCTGGGCGGATTCGCCTGGGGAGCGGTGGCCTACCGGCCGTACACCGTGCCCACCAGCTCGATGACCCCGACGATCGACGCGGGCGACCGGATCCTGGCGCAGCGCGTCGACGGCGGCGAGGTGCGCCGCGGTGACGTCGTCGTCTTCAAGGACGCGACGTGGGCCAACGCCCCGATGGTCAAGCGCGTGGTCGCCATCGGCGGCGACACGGTCTCCTGCTGCCAGGACGGCAAGCTGAAGGTCAACGGCAAGGAGATCGACGAGACGTACCTGCCCCAGGGCACGCCGGCCGAGATGAGCAACTTCCCGACCGTGACCGTCCCCAAGGGCCGGCTGTTCCTGCTCGGTGACGAGCGCGGCAACTCCGTGGACTCCACCGCCCACCTGACGGACGCCGCCAGCGGCACGGTGGCGCGCTCGGCCGTGGACGCCCGTGTCGACTCCGTCGTGTGGCCGATGAAGGGCATGCTGGAGCGCCCCACCGGCTTCGAGCCGCTCGGCGCCCTCTCCTCGCCCGGTCCGCTGCGCACGATCACCCTCCTCGTGATCGCCGGCGCGGTGCTCGTCCTGGGCGGAGGCGCCTACGGGCCCATCGCCAAGCGCACCGGTGCGGCCCGGGCCCGACGCGAGAGCGCGGAGCCCGCAGGTGGCCGCTGAGGCCGTGGGAGCGGGCCAGGACACCTACGAGGGCGGGCTGCGCAAGGTCGCCCGGGTCGTCCTGCTCGACCCGCAGGACCGCATCCTGCTGCTGCACGGGCACGAACCGGACGATCCGGCCGACGACTGGTGGTTCACCCCCGGCGGGGGTGTGGAGGGCGACGAGACCCGTGAACAGGCCGCTGTGCGGGAACTCGCCGAGGAGACGGGCATCACCGGGGTCGAGCTCGGCCCGGTGCTGTGGAGGCGGAGGTGCTCCTTCCCGTTCGCCGGCCGCCGCTGGGACCAGGACGAGTGGTACTACCTGGCCCGTACGGACCGCACGGCGGTGGCCGCCACCGGGCTGACCGAGCTGGAACGGCGCAGTGTCGCCGGAGCGCGCTGGTGGACGTGTCCGGAACTGAGCCGGGCACATGAGACGGTGTATCCGACCAGACTCGCCGGGCTGCTGCGCACGCTGCTCGACGAAGGTCCCCCGGCCAGGCCAGTGATCCTTGACCCGGAAATCGTCTAGGGGCTCACGGGACTGGCGCACAATGGGGGGATCGCACGGCTGAAGGGGAACATGCCATGAGCGCCGAGGACCTCGAGAAGTACGAGACCGAGATGGAGCTGAAGCTCTACCGGGAGTACCGCGATGTCGTCGGTCTGTTCAAATACGTGATCGAGACCGAGCGGCGCTTCTACCTGACCAATGACTACGAGATGCAGGTGCACTCGGTCCAGGGTGAGGTCTTCTTCGAGGTGTCCATGGCGGACGCCTGGGTGTGGGACATGTACCGGCCGGCTCGGTTCGTGAAGCAGGTCCGGGTGCTCACGTTCAAGGACGTGAACATCGAGGAGCTGAACAAGAGCGACCTGGAGCTGCCGAGCGGCTGAGGTTCCTCGCGTGGGTGACGGAGTTGTCCACAATCGCTGAGTCACCCACCAAGATCCACTTCTTGGGGGAGGGTGCGTGATCGTTGGCGCCGGAGGTGGTGCCGACATGACCGCACAGCTGGCACGCAGTGCCATGGGGAAGTACGGGGAGAGCCTGGCCGCACGGCGGCTGGCCGAGACCGGTCTGACGGTCCTGGAGCGCAACTGGCGCGCCGGCCGGACCGGCGAGATCGACATCGTGGCCAGAGACGGGGACGTCCTGGTCGTCTGCGAGGTGAAGACCCGCAGGGAGGGCCCCTTCGAGCATCCGATGGCGGCCGTGACCCCGCAGAAGGCGGAGCGGCTGCGGGACCTGGCCGAGCGGTGGATCCAGACACATGGGGGCGCGCCGCCCGGCGGGGTCCGCATCGACGTGGTCGGGGTCCTGCTGCCGGCCCGCGGCGCCGCCGTGGTCGAGCATGTGCGGGGGGTGGCCTGAATGGCGTTCGCCCGTACGTGTTCGGTCGCGCTGGTCGGCGTCGAGGGCGTGGTCGTCGAGGTCCAGGCCGACCTCGAACCCGGCGTCGCGGCCTTCACGCTGGTGGGACTGCCCGACAAGAGCCTCACGGAGAGCAAGGACCGGGTGCGTGCCGCGGTCGTCAACTCGGGCGCGGCCTGGCCTCAGAAGAAGCTCACGGTCGGCCTGAGCCCCGCCTCGGTGCCGAAGTCCGGCAGCGGCTTCGACCTCGCCGTCGCGGCGGCTGTTCTCGGCGCGGCGGAGCGCGTCGACCCGCGGGTCCTCGCCGACATCGTGATGATCGGCGAACTGGGGCTGGACGGACGGGTGCGGCCGGTGCGGGGGGTGCTGCCGGCGGTGCTGGCAGCGGCCGACGCGGGATATGAGCAGGTGGTGGTGCCCGAGTGTGCCGCCGCCGAGGCGTCCCTCGTGCCCGGGGTGTCGGTGCTGGGCGTCCGCAGCCTGCGGCAGCTGATCGCCGTCCTGGCGGACGAACCCGTGCCCGACGAGGAACAGGACGAGCAGGGCCGCCCGGACCCGCTCCTCGCCGGACTGCGCGTGCCGGGCACGGGCGCGGCCACGGGGATGCACAGCATGGGCGCCGCCCAGCACGACCACGGTCACGACCTGGCGGACGTCGTCGGGCAGACCTCGGCGCGTACGGCGGTGGAGGTCGCCGCGGCGGGCGGGCACCACCTCTTCCTCGAAGGGCCGCCCGGCGCCGGCAAGACCATGCTCGCCGAGCGGCTGCCGGCCATCCTGCCCCGGCTCGGCCGGCAGGAGTCGCTGGAGGTCACCGCGGTCCACTCGGTGGCGGGGCTGCTGCCCCCGGGCAAGCCGCTGATCGACGTCGCGCCCTACTGCGCCCCGCACCACTCGGCCACGATGCAGGCCCTCGTCGGCGGCGGCCAGGGCGTCGCGCGGCCCGGGGCGGTGTCGCTGTCCCATCGCGGGGTGCTGTTCCTCGACGAAACACCGGAATTCAGCAGCCACACCCTGGACGCCCTGCGCCAGCCGCTGGAGGCGGGGCATGTCGTGATCGCCCGCAGCGCGGGAGTCGTGCGCTTCCCGGCGAAGTTCCTCATGGTCCTCGCGGCCAACCCCTGCCCGTGCGGGCGCTTCTCGCAGCGGGACGACCTGTGTGAATGCCCGCCCTCGGCGATCCGCCGCTACCAGTCCAGGCTCTCCGGACCGCTGCTGGACCGGGTCGACCTGCGCGTCGAGGTGGACCGCGTCACCCGCACCGAGCTGACCGCCGTCGGGGCCAGGGGCGAGTCGACCGCGACAGTCGCCGACCGGGTGCGGGTAGCCAGGGAGCGGGCCGTGGAGCGCCTCGCGGGCACCCCCTGGTGCACGAACAGCGAGGTGCCCGGCCGTGAGCTGCGCAGCCGCTGGTACGCCGTGCCCGGAGCGATGGACCAGGCCGAGCGGAACCTGGAGCGGGGCGTCCTGACCGCCCGCGGCCTCGATCGCGTCCTGCGCGTGGCCTGGACCGTCGCCGACCTCGTCGGCCACGACCGGCCCGACGCCACGGACGTCGCCCTCGCGCTCCAGCTGCGCACCGGTGTGCCGCGCGGCGTCCCCATGGCCATCGGGGCGCTGACATGAGCGGCGGACCGTACGACGAACTGCTCGGCAGGGTGCTTCTGACCCGGGTCCTCGAGCCCGGCGACGAGGCCGGCGGGCGGTGGGTGCGGGAGCTCGGTGCCGGGGGCGTGGTGCGGCGGTTGCGGGAGGGCGGGCCCGCCCTCCCGGGGGCGAGCGCGAAGCGGTGGGCCGGGCTCCTGGCCAGGGCGGAGGCCGCCCGGCCGGGCCGCGATCTGGAGGCCGCCCGGGACGCCGGGGTGCGGTTCGTCCCTCCCGGGGACGCGGAGTGGCCCGGACAGCTCGACGATCTCGGGGACGCCCGGCCCCTCGGGCTGTGGGTGCGCGGCCGGCCCAGTCTGCGGATGTGGGCGCTGAAGTCCGTCGCCGTGGTCGGCGCCCGGGCCTGCACCGAGTACGGGGCCCACATGGCCGCGACCCTCGCCGCCGGCCTCGCCGAGCACGGCTGGGTCGTGGTGTCCGGCGGCGCCTACGGAGTCGACGGCGCCGCCCACCGCGGAGTGCTCGGAGCCGGCGGCGCCACCGTCGCCGTCCTCGCCTGCGGCGTCGACCGGCCCTACCCCCGCGGCCACACCCGACTGATCGGCAGGATCGCCGAACAAGGCCTGGTGATCGGCGAGTTGCCACCCGGTGACCATCCGACGCCGAGCCGGTTCATCCTGCGGAACAGAGTGATCGCAGCCCTCACCCGCGGCACGGTGGTCGTCGAGGCCGCCCACCGCAGCGGCTCCCTGGTCACCGCGCGGGCCGCGCAGCGTCTCGGCCGGCACACGATGGGCGTGCCGGGCCCGGCCACCAGCGGGCTCTCCGCCGGAGTGCACGATCTGCTGCGCGGGGAGGCCGCCCTGGTCACCGACGTCGCGGACGTCGTCGAACTGATCGGTGACATCGGGGAGCTGGCCCCCGACCGGCGCGGCCCCGTCCTGCCCCGGGACCTGCTGGAACCGGCCGCCCGGCAGGTGCTCGCCGCACTGCCGGGACGCGGGGTGGCCCGGCCCGACGAGATCGCGCGCTCCGCACTGACCGCACCGGACGACGCGATCGCGAGACTGTACGAACTCCGAGCACTCGGTTACGTCGAACGACACGGCGACGGCTGGAAGTTGACACGCCAGGCGGTGATGTCGGTCCGCGACGGTCGCGGACCGGGTTGACCGTGCGTGTTCGGCCGTCCGGGGGAACCCCGAGAACCCTTGGAAATGCGCCCAGTTGGGGCCATCCGGTGATCACACCGGGCGACCGTCACGCCTCGCCGGGACGCCCTCAGGAACGTATCTGCGCCCGCCTTGGCCTCCGCTCTTCGCACACCGCGACACCGCAGTCACGCTACGCTCACGAGGATCCCGACACGGACAGGCAACTCGACATCAGACAGACAGCCCACCCCAGCAGCACCACTCCGCAGCAGAACGGCACAAGGCTACGAATGCCCCAGCACACCTCCGGGTCCGACCGGGCGGCGATCCCCCCAGCCGCCCGTGACGGTGGCAGCGTGCGGCCGCCCGCTCCCTCGACGCTCGACGAGCTGTGGCGGTCGTACAAGGCGACGGGGGACGAGCGGCTGCGGGAGCAGCTGATCCTGCACTACTCGCCGCTCGTGAAGTACGTCGCGGGACGGGTCAGCGTGGGCCTGCCGTCCAACGTCGAGCAGGCGGACTTCGTCTCCTCCGGGGTGTTCGGGCTGATCGACGCGATCGAGAAGTTCGACATCGACCGGGAGATCAAGTTCGAGACGTACGCGATCACCCGGATCCGCGGCGCGATGATCGACGAACTGCGGGCGCTGGACTGGATCCCCCGCTCGGTGCGGCAGAAGGCGCGCAACGTGGAGCGGGCGTACGCCACGCTGGAGGCCCGGCTGCGGCGGACTCCGAGCGAGGGCGAGGTGGCCTCCGAGATGGGCATCGCCGTCGAGGATCTGCACGCCGTGTTCAGCCAGTTGTCGCTGGCCAACGTGGTGGCCCTGGAGGAACTGCTGCACGGGGGCGGTGAGGGCGGCGACGGGCTCAGCGTCATGGACACGCTGGAGGACACCGCCGCCGACAACCCCGTCGAGGTCGCCGAGGACCGGGAGCTGCGGAGGTTCCTGGCCCGGGCGATCAACACGCTGCCGGAGCGGGAGAAGACCGTGGTCACGCTGTACTACTACGAGGGCCTCACCCTGGCCGAGATCGGGAACGTGCTGGGCGTGACCGAGAGCCGGGTCAGCCAGATCCACACCAAGTCGGTGCTGCAGCTGAGAGCGAAACTGGCGAGCTTCGGTCGCTGACCTGCCCGGATGTCCTCGGGCCGGCGACAGCCACTCCCGCCCGGGGGGACGCGTCCGTAGAGTGTTGACGTGCCAAGGATTCGAGCGGCCTCCGTGGCCGAGCACCGGTCGATGCAGCGAGCCGCCCTGCTGGACGCGGCTCGTTCCTTGTTGTCCGAGGGCGGTACGGAGGCGCTGACCTTCCCGGCCCTCGCCGAGCGGACGGGCCTCGCGCGATCGTCCGTCTACGAGTACTTCCGGTCGCGGGCGGCCGTGGTCGAGGAGCTGTGCGAGGTCGACTTCCCGGTCTGGGCGGCGGACGTGTCGGCGGCGATGGAGCGGGCCGGGACCGCCGAGGCCAAGGTCGAGGCGTATGTGCGGCAGCAGTTGGAGCTGGTCGGCGACCGGCGGCACCGGGCCGTGGTCGCGATCTCCGCGAGTGAGCTCGACGCGGGGGCCCGGGAGAAGATCCGGGCGGCGCACGGCGGGCTGGTCGCGATGATCGTCGAGGCGCTGGGCGAGCTCGGACACGAACAGCCCCGGCTTGCGGCGATGTTGGTCCAGGGCGTGGTGGACGCCGCCGTGCGCAGGATCGAGCTCGGAGCCGCGGAGGAGCCCGGGGCCATCAGGGACGCGGCCGTGTCGATGGCGCTGCGGGGTGTGCGGGGCTGACGGCTTCGGGTTGAGGTTGTGGGCCTGGCGCTGCGGGGTGTGCGGGGCTGACGGCCTCGGGTCGAGGCCGTGGCCTGGCCCTGCGACGTGTGCGGCGTGACGACCTCGGGGCCGTGGCCGTGGCGTTTCGCGGCCCGGCAGAGTGGGGTCCCGCGGCCCCAGCGGTACGCCACGCCCGTGGCTACGCCGGCGGTGCGCCACGCCCGTGGCTACGCCGGCGGCGCGCACACCCGGGACTACCCCAGCGGCACGCACACCCGTGGGCTACGCCAGCGGCAGCAGCCTCGACGGGTCCCGGTGCAGGAGCCACGGCGGCAGGAGGGACAGCGGGTTCACGTAGCGCTCGCCGCGGCGCAGGCCCCAGTGGACGCACGTGGCCGCGCAGTGCGAGCCGCTCGCGTCCACCGTGCCGATCACCTCGCCCGGTTCCACCTCCTCGCCCTCCTCGACCGCGGCCGTCACCGGCTCGTACGTCGTGCGCAGGAGCGGATCGCCCGTACCGGTGAGGTCCACCGATACGACCCCCCTGCCGGCCACCCGGCCCGCGAAGGCGACCCGGCCCCGGGCCACCGCTCGAACGGGTGTGCCCGCCGGGGCCGCCAGGTCCACGCCCCGGTGGCCCGGGCCGTAGACCGTCGCCGGGGGCTCCCAGCCCCGCAGGACACGGGGGCGTGAGCCGACGGGCCAGGCGCGGCCGATGGCCGGCACGGTGGCCGGCGGGCCGGCGTCGGCCAGGGGCGCACCCGCCGCGAACAGCGGTGGCGGCGGGGCCAGCAGTGCCGTCGCCGTGACGATCACCAGCAGGATCAGGCGTGCACAGACACGCACACATCGGTTCGCTCGCATGCGGAAAGCGTTCCGGAGTGCCGGTGTCGCCGCTCGCGGCTGTGGGCGGGCGCCCGCTTGTGGACATCGGCGTCACCCGGCACCCCACGGGTCCCGTACACTTCTGGTGGCGACCCGAGTCATCGGGTCGACTTCGCACGCCCCGATACGAACCCCGGCAACGGGCCCGTATCAGCGCCCCTCGGTCCCTCGTGGAACGGCGCGCAGTGGGCGTCAGGCGCGGAAGCCGTCCGGCATCCGCGGCACAACCGAGAAATTCAAGGAGATACGGCCATGGCCGTCGTCACGATGCGGGAGCTGCTGGAGAGCGGCGTCCACTTCGGTCACCAGACCCGTCGTTGGAACCCGAAGATGAAGCGCTTCATCTTCACGGAGCGCAACGGCATCTACATCATCGACCTGCTCCAGTCGCTGTCGTACATCGACCGCGCCTTCGAGTTCGTCAAGGAGACCGTCGCCCACGGCGGCACGGTCATGTTCGTCGGCACGAAGAAGCAGGCGCAGGAGGCCATCGCCGAGCAGGCCACCCGCGTCGGCATGCCCTACGTCAACCAGCGCTGGCTGGGCGGCATGCTCACCAACTTCTCGACCGTCTACAAGCGTCTGCAGCGTCTCAAGGAGCTCGAGCAGATCGACTTCGAGGACGTCGCCGCGTCCGGTCTGACCAAGAAGGAGCTTCTCGTGCTCTCGCGCGAGAAGGCCAAGCTGGAGAAGACCCTCGGCGGTATCCGCGAGATGCAGAAGGTGCCCAGCGCCGTCTGGATCGTGGACACCAAGAAGGAGCACATCGCGGTTGGCGAGGCCCGGAAGCTGAACATCCCGGTCGTCGCGATCCTCGACACCAACTGCGACCCCGACGAGGTCGACTACAAGATCCCGGGCAACGACGACGCGATCCGCTCCGTCACCCTGCTCACCCGCGTCATCGCCGACGCCGTCGCCGAGGGCCTCATCGCCCGCAGCGGTGTCGCCACCGAGGGCAAGGGCGACAAGGCCGCCGGCGAGCCGCTGGCCGCCTGGGAGCGCGACCTGCTCGAGGGCGAGAAGAAGGCCGACGAGGCCGCTCCGGCTGCCGAGGCCGCTCCGGCCGCGGACGCTGCTCCGGCCGACGAGGCTGCCCCGGCCGCTGAGGCTGCCCCGGCCGCCGAGGCCGAGAAGCCGGCCGAGGACGAGAAGCCGGCCGAGGACGAGAAGCCGGCCGAGGCCGAGCAGGCCTGACCCGTCAGTCCGAGTTGACGGCGGGAGCGGCCGCACCCACCAGCGCCTTCGGCGCGGTGAAGTCCGCTCCCGCCGTTAACCCGTAGGTCAGCGGAAGGACAGCGCCTTCCGGCTCCATGGGCGCATCCGCAGATCTTCGATCTTCCAGACTTCGAGAGAGATTCACAGACTCATGGCGAACTACACCGCCGCCGACGTCAAGAAGCTCCGTGAGCTCACGGGCGCCGGCATGATGGACTGCAAGAAGGCGCTGGACGAGGCCGAGGGCAACGTCGAGAAGGCCGTCGAGGCGCTCCGCATCAAGGGCCAGAAGGGCGTCGCCAAGCGCGAGGGCCGCTCCGCCGAGAACGGGGCCGTCGTCTCGATCATCGCCGACGACAACTCCGCCGGCGTCATCGTCGAGCTGAAGTGCGAGACGGACTTCGTCGCCAAGGGTGACAAGTTCCAGGCCGTGGCCAAGACCATCGCCGAGCACGTCACCAAGACCTCCCCGGCCGACATCGAGGCCCTGCTCGCCTCCGAGATCGAGCCCGGCAAGACCGTCCAGGCGTTCGTCGACGAGGCCAACGCCAACCTCGGCGAGAAGATCGTCCTGGACCGCTTCGCGCAGTTCGCCGACGGTTACGTGACGGCGTACATGCACCGCACGATGCCCGACCTGCCCCCGCAGATCGGTGTCCTCGTCGAGCTGGACAAGCCGAACGCCGAGATCGCCAAGGGCGTCGCCCAGCACATCGCCGCCTTCGCGCCGAAGTACCTCTCCAAGGAGGACGTGCCGGCCGAGGTCGTCGAGTCCGAGCGCCGCGTCGCCGAGGAGACCACCCGCGCCGAGGGCAAGCCCGAGGCCGCCCTGCCGAAGATCGTCGAGGGTCGCCTCAACGGCTTCTTCAAGGACGCCACGCTGCTCGGCCAGCCGTACGCGCTCGACAACAAGAAGTCGGTCCAGAAGGTTCTGGACGAGGCCGGTGTCACCCTGAAGCGCTTCACGCGCATCAAGGTCGGCATCTGAGTCCGTACCGCGATCGACGCCCGACCCCTATAGGGTCGACAGCAGTCGTCCGCGTACGCCGTCACATGAGTGGCGGACGACAGCAGATCTGACGAGGAGGCCATTGCCGTATGGGATGCGAAACACGCCCCACCGGCAATGGCCTTCTTGGTATGTGCAACACGTGAAAGAGGCGGGATCCCCCATGACGACCAAGGCTCAGAAGAGCGACGACGGCAAAGTGCGCGGCCGGTTTCTGCTGAAGCTGTCCGGAGAGGCCTTCTCCGGTGGCGGCGGCCTTGGCGTCGACCCCGACGTGGTGCACAAGATCGCCCGCGAGATCGCGGCCGTCGTACGGGACGGCGCGGAGATCGCGATCGTCATCGGCGGTGGCAACTTCTTCCGCGGCGCCGAACTCCAGCAGCGTGGCATGGACCGGGCCCGCTCCGACTACATGGGCATGCTCGGCACGGTCATGAACTGCCTCGCCCTCCAGGACTTCCTGGAGAAGGTGGGCGTGGACTGCCGGGTGCAGACCGCCATCACCATGGGCCAGGTCGCCGAGCCGTACATCCCGCTGCGCGCCGTGCGGCACCTGGAGAAGGGTCGCGTGGTCATCTTCGGCGCGGGGATGGGCATGCCGTACTTCTCCACCGACACCACCGCCGCCCAGCGCGCCCTGGAGATCGACGCCGAGGCGCTGCTGATGGGCAAGAACGGCGTGGACGGGGTCTACGACTCCGACCCCAAGACCAACCCGGACGCGGTGAAGTTCGATCACCTCGGCTACGGCGAGGTCATCACGCGCGATCTGAAGGTCGCCGACGCCACGGCCGTGACGCTGTGCCGCGACAACAAGCTCCCGATCGTGGTCTTCGAGCTGCTGGCCGAGGGCAACATCGGACGCGCCGTCAAGGGTGAGAAGATCGGCACGCTGGTGGGGGACCCCGGCAGCCGGGACTGACACCCCGGGAACAACCCCGTCCGGGGGACGGACGGGACGGAGCCGGGCCGGGGGATGGACAATGTCCTGCCGGTCGGGAACCGTGCAGGAAGAAGACGCGACGCAGCCGGCCGCCGCCCCACATGGAACCGCAGCCGGGCCTACTCAAGACACGCAGGAGCAAGTGGTGATCGAAGAGACCCTCCTCGAGGCCGAGGAGAAGATGGAGAAGGCCGTCGTGGTCGCCAAGGAGGACTTCGCCGCGATCCGCACCGGCCGTGCGCACCCGGCGATGTTCAACAAGATCGTGGCCGACTACTACGGCGCGCCGACGCCGATCAACCAGCTGGCCTCGTTCTCCGTGCCCGAGCCGCGTATGGCCGTGGTGACCCCCTTCGACAAGAGCGCGCTGCGCAACATCGAGCAGGCGATCCGCGACTCCGACCTGGGCGTCAACCCGAGCAACGACGGCAACATCATCCGGGTGGTGTTCCCCGAGCTCACCGAGGAGCGCCGCCGGGAGTACATCAAGGTCGCCAAGGGCAAGGGCGAGGACGCGAAGATCTCGATCCGCTCCGTGCGCCGCAAGGCCAAGGAAGCCATCGACAAGCTGATCAAGGACGGCGAGGTCGGCGAGGACGAGGGCCGCCGTGCGGAGAAGGAGCTCGACGACACCACCGCGAAGTACGTCGCGCAGGTGGACGAGCTCCTGAAGCACAAGGAAGCGGAGCTGCTCGAGGTCTGATGAACGACTCTTCCTGGGGGGCGCCGCCACAGGCCGGGTACTGGGGGCCCACCGACCAAGGGCATGGTCACGGGCACGTCCAGGGTCCGGGCCACGGGCACGTCCAAGGGGCCGCTCCGGCGGGTCCCGCATACGATGCGTATGAAGCGCCTCAGACTCGCCCCATGCCCATCGTGCCCGACGTGACCGAATTCGGCGGAAACCAGGATGACGACCGGGGGGCTGCTCGGCTGAGCGGCACCCCGGTCCGAAGCGACACGAATCCGGAGCCCATGCCCGACGCCTCGCAGCCGGCGCCCAAGCCGCCGAAGAAGAGCGCGGGTCGCGACCTGAGTGCCGCGATAGGGGTCGGTGTCGGGCTCGGTGCGGTGATCGTCGCGTCGCTGTTCGTCGTCAAGGCCGTGTTCGTGGGTGTCGTGGCCGTGGCCGTGGTGGTGGGCCTGTGGGAGCTGACCAAGCGGCTTGAGGAGCGCAAGGGCATCCGGGCGCCCCTAGTGCCGCTCGCGCTCGGCGGTGCCGCCATGGTCGTCGCCGGGTACGTCCGGGGCGCCGAAGGCGCGTGGGTGGCGATGGCGCTCACGGCGCTGGCCGTCCTGGTCTGGCGCATGACCGAACCGCCCGAGGGTTACCTGAGGGACGTCACCGCGGGCGTCTTCGCGGCGTTCTACGTGCCGTTCCTGGCGACCTTCGTCGCGATGATGCTGACCGCGGACGACGGGGCGCAGCGGGTGCTCACCTTCCTGCTGCTCACGGTCGTCAGCGACACCGGGGCCTACGCCGTCGGCTGGCGGTTCGGCCGGCACAAGCTCGCCCCGCGCATCAGCCCCGGCAAGACCCGCGAGGGCCTGCTCGGCGCGGTCTCCTTCGCCATGGTCGCGGGGGCGCTGTGCATGCAGTTCCTCATCGACGACGGGGCCTGGTGGCAGGGCCTGGTGCTGGGCCTCGCGGTCGCGGTCACCGCCACGCTCGGCGACCTCGGCGAGTCCATGATCAAGCGGGACCTCGGCATCAAGGACATGGGCACGCTGCTGCCCGGCCACGGCGGCATCATGGACCGGCTCGATTCGCTGCTGCCCACGGCTCCGGTGGTGTGGCTGCTGCTCGTGCTGTTCGTGGGATCAGGCTGATCCGACCGGCCCTGCCGGAGAGCCCCTGCCCGACCGGGCGGGGGCTCTCCGACGTCTCGGGGAGACCCTGAGCGGCCGAAGTGGGACGATTCAGATGTACCTCCCAAAGGAGGCCATCATGGCCATCATCCGAGAGAGCATCGACGTCGACCGCCGTCCCGAGGAGGTCTACCAGTACGTCACAGACGCCGGTCACATGCCGGAGTGGCAGTTGAGCGCCGTGTCCGCGGAGCGCTTGGACGAGGGGCCCGTCGGCATCGGCAGCAAGGTCCGGGTGGCCCGGCATATCGGCCGTCGCGTCATGCCGATGACCATGGAGGTCACCGAGTACGACCCGCCGCACAGCTGGGGCATGCGCGGCGTCGACGGCCCCGTGCGGGCACAGGTGCACGGCGAGGTCGAGCCCTATGACGAGGGCCGCCGCTCCCATGTCACGATCGACATCGACTTCGAGGGCCACGGCATGGGCAAGGTCCTGGTCCCGCTCGTCGTACGCCCCCAGGTCCGCAAGGAACTCCCGCGCAACGAGCAGCTCCTCAAGGACCGGCTGGAGCACACGGGCGGGTAGGACGTCAGGTTCCCCCGGCGGCGCGGGCCGCTTCCCTCACCGCCGCCGGGGGAACTTCCAGCCGTTCTGCCGCAGCTTGAACAGCACGAACACTCCGCAGAGCGCCCATACGCCCAGGAACGCCCACTTGAACCACGGGGGGCCTTGCCACTTCTCTGCGAGCTGCACCGGTGCCGCGTAGAAGGAGGTCATCCCTCGCGCGTGCCCGGTACTACGGCAGGAACACCCGGTTCCGCCGGGTGGGGCCCGGCCGTCGAACAGGTCGGGTGGATCAGTTCCGCCGGACGACTACTCGTCCCCGCCGCTCTTCCGTGAGCGCGAGTTCCGGCTCGCGCTGCGGGCCAGTTCGCTCCCGAGCAGCGTCGCCATGGCCACACCACGTGCCCAGCGCGGGGCGTCACCCCGGGCTGCCCAGAACACGCAGACGCAGCCGCCGATGACGAGCAGGACGACGACCGACAGCATGAGCACGAGCATGCTCAACCCCCATTTCGTGTGATGGTCGGCGCCATCCTTCCAGGCGGGCGCGTCATCCCACCCGTCCCGGCAGTCGTCGCGAGCGGCGGCCCCGAGTCACCCGATTGGATCTGCGACACTGGGAGGGTTATGCCTGCACCCGGAGAACTGATGTGCTCCGGGCATGAAGAAGCCCCCTACCAGCGAAGTTGTCGCCAGTAGGGGGCCGTCTTGTGCCCGCTGGGCCGTCCCTGGGCCGTCAGGGCTCCTGGGCCGTGCCGAAGACGCCATCCAGGGCCCGGCGGGCGCGCTCGGTGCTGCTGGGCATCAGGTGGGCGTACACGCGCAGCGTCATCGCCGGATCGGAGTGCCCGAGGTACTCGCTCACGGCCTTGATGCTCTCGCCCGCGTCCAGGAGGACCGAGGCGTAGAAGTGGCGCAGAGCATGCATACCGTGCTGCCGAGCGGAGGCGTACGGCTTGCCGGGTTCGGGCGTCGGGATGAGGCCGGCGGCCGCGAGGGCGGGCTTCCATTCCTGGATGTTGAAGTTGCTTCGCCAGACGATTCCGTCAGCCGTGTTGGTGAAGATCAGGCGCCGTTCGGTGAGCGGGCCGTCAGGCCTGCCCCACGGCAGCTTGATTGCTACGGGCGGGTGATTCTTGATGTGCTGCCGCAAGGCGGAGGCGACCGAGGACGGCAGCGGTACGTCCCGTTCCTTGTTTCCCTTGGGTGGAGCGAAGACGGCGACGCCCCGGATCAGCTTGACCTGAGCGGTGACCCGAAGGGTGTCGCCGTCGAGCTGCAGGGTGTCTTGGGCCAGACCGATGATCTCGCCCTGGCGGAGGCCGCAGCCGCTGCCGACGTCGACCATGGCTCGGTAGCGCTCGGGTAGGGCGTCGCGGACCGCCCGTACCTGCGAGGGGAGCCAGGGCACGACCCGGGCAGTCGAGACGGCGGGCGGACGCACTGACGCTGCCGAGCACGGGTTCCGGGCGAGGAAGCCGTCATCCACGGCGGCCGACAGCACAGCGCGGACGTTGGCGTAGATGTTGCGGGCGTAGGTGCCGCCCATCGGACCGTTCTCCAGGTCGCGCACGAACTCGCGGATGTGGACCGGGCGGAAAGACCCGAGCGGTCGAGCCCCGATACGTGGGAAGGCGTGCAGCCGAAGCCGGGTCTCCACACCGATGCGCGTGTTCAGGTCGGTGGTCTGCCCGGTGATCCAGCGCTCCGCGTACTGCTGAAAGGTGGTCTGCGCTGCCCTGGGGTCCACGTACTGACCACGGGACATGTCGGCAGCCGTCTCGGCCAGCCACTCTTCCGCCCGGCGCTTCTGGCGGTCTGGGAAGGACTTGCTCTTCTCTGTGCCGTCCGGGCCGACGTACCGGGCCCGGTAGCGGAGTCCGTGGCCGTAGCGGTCGGTCTTGACCCTCACCGGCTTGTCGTCCGGACCCGGTTCGGTCTTGTACCAGCGGTCTTGGATGTGTCCGGCCATCAGGCAGCCTCCCCAAGCTGGGAGTCCACCCAGGCCCGTACGTCGTTCGGGTCGAAGCGCAGGTGCCGACCGACGCGGAAACCGCGGGGGCCGGTGCGCTTTCGGCGCCACTGGTAGACCGTCTCGACGCTGGGCAGCTCGAACATCTCGACCAGGTCCTCGGGCGTCAGGAAGCGGGTCGGCAGAGCGGAGGCCATATCACCACTCCCTTTCGCCGGTGAGCTGGCCGGGTAGTTCCTCGCGGGCGATCTCTCGGTTGTGCTGGATGTCGCGGCGGATATTGGCGGCAAGCCAGGACTCGCCGGGGGTGTGGCCGTGACCGGCATAGGACCAGTGAGCGAGGACAAGGACGGTTGCCTCTGGGGTGTCGTTGGGGTCGGGTAGGCCGAGGGCTTCGCGTTGCTGGGCGGCGCGGTAGTCGGCGCGGACCTGTCGCAGGGCACCGAGGGTGGTGGAGTAGCGGCGGGACTTGCTGGAGAAGTGGCCGCGGAAGCCGAGCATGTGGGCCCAGTCCCGCAGCTTTCGGTCCGGGTAGAGCGCGTGGAGGTCGAGGCAGGCCGCGATCAACCGGGCGGGGTGGTCAGGGACTTCGAGTAGGACCAGGGCCTCTTTGTTGCCGATGCGGCGATCCACGGTGCCCGTGGTCTCAGCGGCCTTGGTGGCGTACTTGGCGACGTAGGAGGCGACCGCCTGTTCGGTGATGTCTTCGCCGTTTCCGAAGGCTCCGATGGGCTGTACGTCGAGTTGGGTGCCCCAGCGAAGGGTGCGGGCTGGCTGCTCTCCGGCAGGCGGTACGTCGACCGTGACGCGGTTAGCGGCGGCGTGGATGGCGTCGGTGAGCAGGTCGAGGGTGGCCCAGGCCGGAGGCGGGGAGTCGGGGCCCTCGGGTCCGTCGAAGCGAATCACGGCGTGGAAGTGCACGGCCCCGCGCTTCTGGTACTCCGCGACCTTGCCGAAGGAGACGCGGGATTGTTCATGGGCAGCTTTCTGGGTCAGGCCAGCGCGGCGGGCGATCTCTCGGCGCAGGTAGATCGTGAAGTAGCGCCACAGCTCGGAAGCGTGGTTGTTCCACAGCACCGCGCCCGCGTAGTCGTACGTCGCCGGATCCAGGGCCGTGCCGAGTTCAGGCGCGTCCTCCTGGTGGCGGATGCCGCAGGCGCACGGCCGGTTGCCGGGCCGGTTATGGACCCGGCCGAACGACGGCGCGGTGAGGGTCGCGAAGACTCGCGGGTGATCGCGGATCGTTTCCGGAGTTCCCTTGGCAGGGTCCCCAACCAGCCCAGCGCGGATCAGGTGGTAGGTGTCGCCCGCGTAGGTCCAGGCGCAGGACGGGCAGCGCGAGGCGCGGCGGTTGCCGCAGGCGACCCTGAGACGGCCGCCGGGCTCAGCGTCGGTGGAGTAGGAATGCAGCACCTGCCCGGTGAACGCGTCGCGGGTGACGGTGGAGCCCTGCAGGTGGATCGGGTCGGAGCAGCCGCCGGTACGGCGGATCTGGTCTTGGATGCGGTCGAAGCCATCGGACCCGGCCACCCTCAGCACGTCGGCGAGGGTGGCCGGGTCCAGGCCCGCCATGGTGGCGGTGTCAGTCACGTACGTTTCACCTCCCGACGCGGTGGAGCGCGGGAGCCGTGGCGGGAGCGGCGTGGCCGGTGCCCTTGCAGGCCGGGCAGAAGACACGGAGTGTGGCGCGGGTGCCGTCGCGGTGGCGGGCTCCGGTGGTGATCACAGCAGCGGCGAAGCCGTCGCAGACGCGGCAGACGCGCTTGGCCGGGGCGTACTGGGGCATGATGAGGCTTCCCTTTCGGGTCCGTTGGATCTGGAAGTGGTGCAGGCGCCCGGAGCGGCGGAAGTTTGGCGACCGAGGCCGCTCCGGGGGCCGTCAGCGCTGCTTGTCGAGGTCCTTGAGCAGCAGGCGCAGGACGACTGCGACCACGGCGACCGAGATGCCGGTGATGGCCACGGCCAGGAGCATCGAGACCAGGACGGCACCGACGACCAGGACCACGGCACCACCGCCCGCGGCGAGGGCGAGCGCGCTGCCCGGGGTGAGCTGGACGGTCGGCCGGTTCGAGGCCGGGGCGACCGGAGTCGGGGCGGGGGCGGTGGGTGCCGGCATGTCGGCGGCGACGGCCGGAGCGGTGTCCTGGGACGGGTACTTCGGGGTGAACACAGGCGGTGTCCCTTCGTGGGTTACTTGACGACCGCGCCGACGGCAGGGCCGAGGATGCTGTCCGCGACGAGGTAGCCGCCGAGGAGGAGCACGGCGACCAGCCACCACGGCGGCCGGACGAGCTTGATGCCGAGGAAGCCGACGACGAGCAGCGCGAGCCAGAGCGGAACGTCCATGGCGGTCTCCTGTCAGGCCTTGCAGCGGTGAGTGCGGGCGGCGAGTTCGGCGGCGGCGCGGCTGGTGTAGTCGGCGGAGAAGCCACAGCCGGGGGCGGTGCAGGCAGCCGTGTGCATGTCGCGGCCCCGGGCGTCGTAGTACGTGGCGACCTGGACGGGGCCGATGCGGAGGCGGTCGCGGAAGCGGCGGTAAGCGCTCATGGGTGTTCTCCCTCCTGGTCAGGTGAGTTGGAGTTCGGCGGTGATCGCGTCGGTCATCGGAGTGGGCAGGCCGAGCCGGGCGGACAGGTCAGCCGCGGGCATCGGTGAGCCGGTGGAGGCCCGGTGTGCGTCAGCGATCTTCCGGGCGTGATCGAGCAGGGCGACCGGGACCGCTGGCGTGCTGGTAGGCGGCTTCGGCGGTGCGGCCGTCAGCTCCGGTGCCGATACGGGAGCCGTCTCGGGATCGGGGTCGGGTTCGTCGGTGCGGTGCATCTCGACCTCCGGTGCGGCGGGTTCGTCGTTCACCAGCTGCTCGGGCGGAGCGGTCGTTTCGGTGGGCGAGTGCACCAGGAGCGTTCCGCCCAGGAACGCCAGGGCGGGCCAGCCAGCGACGAGGATGCACAGCCAGGCGGGCACGGCGTCGAGGTCGAGGAGCCCGGCGGTGGCGACGTTCGCGCCGAGCGAGGCGAACAGCGCGATGACGAACCAGATCCAGGCCGAGCGGTCCCGGCGGGCCGTGCGCAGCCGACGCCAGGCAGCGACAAGCAGCAAGTCCACGGAGACGGGATAGGCCCAGGCTTTCCAGCCGGTCTGTCCGGCGGCTGCGGCCAGGTCGTGCAGGTGGGCGAAGGACAGCGCACCGGCGATGACGGCCTGGACCAAGACGGCGTCCGGACGGATCGAGCGAGGCATGGAGGACACCTCCCTTCGGGGATCAGTCAGTGACCGGTCGGGCCTTGACCAGCGAGGGGCCAACGGCCGGCACATCGGCGGGCACGTAGGGGCGGAAGGGTTCGAGGGCAGGGAAGTCCGGGGCCAGGTGAGCGAAGGTCCGGCAGACCGCTGCCACCTCGTCGCGAGACGTGTCGGGGGTGCGGATTTTCGACCAGCCACCGGAGGCGTCCGCCGCGACTGCCGTCCCAGGGCGTTCCATCGGGATGAGGCTGGCGACCGCGACCGCGTCGGGTGCCACGTCGTTCAGACCCATCTCGGCGGTCTGCTTGTCGTTGACCCGGTGCACCACCCGGCCGGTGAGCTGGGCACGGAGCATGGTGGCGCCCTTGCCCAGGTCGGAACCGAAGCGCTGCCCGCAGATCTCCAGGTAGATGCCGACGGCGCGGGCCATCTGCGCCAGTCGGATCAGCGCGGTGACGATTCGCTCGCGGCGTTCCTCATCCTTCTTGGAGGAGATCAGGAACAGCTCTGCCACCTCGTCCACCAGGACGACGACCGGCACCGGCCGGAGCTCGGCGGGTAGCTCCCACAAGTCGGAGACGCCGTGCCCCTTCAGCACGTCGAAGCGGTTTTCCATCTCCGCCACCAGGACAGCCAGCAGCGAGGCGGATTCGTCCGGAGTGGTGGCCAGTGCCGACAGGCGAGGGCCGTAGGCGGTCTGTTCCACCCCGCGCTTGCAGTCGATGCCGACCAGAGCCACCGGCAGTTGGGCGAGCCCCTTGATCAGGTTGCGCTGATACATCGACTTGCCCGAGTGGTTCGCGCCCAGGGTGAGCGCCATCGGCGCCTTCCGGTAGTCCCGCTCGAAGGCAGTCCCGTCCTCCCGCAGTGCGACCGGCACGACCATGTCGTGGGGACGTGCCTTACGCGGCATCCGCACCCGGCGCAGTACGTCATAGCCGGTCATGCGCAGCTCGACATATCCCGGCTTGGTCTCCACCACGGTCACCGAGTGCACGCCCCAGGCGTGGCGCAGCCGTTCCGAGGTGGCGATCAGGTCGGCGGGTTCCAGACCGGCCGGGAGCCGCAGGGTGACCCGCAGGCCGGTCGAGGTGCCCCGAACCCGGCGGATCTTCGGCGGAACCGGCTGCACCTCGCGGCGGGCGACGTTGCGCGTCATGAACGCCCGCAGACCCGAGGGCTGCACCGTCAGCCCGCACACGTCCATGGTCGAGCGGTACGAGAGGAGGAAGCGGCCCCAAGTGACCGGCATGCCGACCAGCGCCCAGTACACGCGCGGGGCGCGTACCTTCGCGTAGCCGAGACCACCGGCGCCCGCTAAGGCTCCCGTGGCCTCCAGCCACATCGTCAGGTCGGTCATGGTCAGGCCGCCGGGGTGATCGCGACCGCGCGGAACGAGATGCCGTGCCGCTTCTGGCCGTTGAACTCGTTCTCCCAGTCACGGGCCTTCAAGCCGATCACCTTCACCGGCAGCCCCGGCGCCAGGCCCTCCGGGATACCCGTCTCCGGGATCGTGACCTGGTAGAGGTTGCCCTCCCCCTCGTCCGAGACCAGCAGGCCCACGGTCGACAGGCCTGCACCGGTCTCCCGGTCCACGGCGCGCTCTCCGGTCTTCTGGTTGACAAGCTTCGGCGTCGGGGCGGTGGCCACGAACACCACAGCGGTGGAAACGTCGATCTTGAACGACGGCATGAAGCACTCCCTGAGTCGATGTGTTTGGAGCAGCCCAAAGAAGCCCCTCCGGTTCGCAGTCCTGGGACTGCGAGCGGCTGAGGAAACAGTGACACCCAGTCCCGGGACTGTCAACAGTCCTGGGACTGTGTTTGACTGGCTTTCGAAGAGAGGAGTCACGCGATGACGCCCAAGTGGCGAGAGCTGGCGGACAAGCTGGCTGAGCAGATCAAGAGGGGCGAGTACGCGCCAGGCCAGCACCTTCCGCAGATCAGGGAGCTAGTCGCAGAGGGTGTGGGCTCAAAGTCCACCGTCCATGCGGCCTACAAGGCTCTTGAGGCCGAGGGCCTGGTGACCTCGTCTCGGGGGCACGGCACCGTCGTACGGCAACAGGTTCCGCTCAAGCGGCTCGGAATCGCCCGGTACGACAAGGCCAAGTGGCGAGACGGCGACGAGGTCGCGTTCATCGCGGATCGCGTGGCCTCCGGGCGCAGCTACCGCCGGAACGAGCAGTCCCAGACAGTCAGCCTCATCGAGGCCCCGCCAGCAGTCGCAGCTGCACACGGCCTGCCTGAAGGAGCGGAGGTGTACGCGCGCGCGCGACTTGTGAAGGAAGGCGACCAGCCGACGCACACCCTGACCAGCTACTACCGACCCGAGCATGTCGAGGGCACCCGGCTGGTGGACCCGACTCCGGGACCGGCCGGCAAGGGCGGCGGCTTCCGGGTGCTGTACGACGCCGGGTACGAGATCGACCACATGAAGGAAAGGCTCTTTGCCCGGGCCGCCACGTCCGACGAGGCGAAGCTCCTGCAACTACCGCCGGGTGAACCGGTCGTCGAGCTGCATCGAACGACCTACACGGCATCTGACACAGTGGTCGAGTTCGCCATCGGTGTTCACGCGGCTTCGCGCTTCGCCTGGGAGTACGACTTCAAGGTTCCGGACTCAGCGAAGGGCGAGAAGGGACAGTAATGATCTCGACACAGGCACGGGCCGACGCACGACGCCTGTGGGACTACCACCAGATGGGCCACACCCCACGGCCGTGTTCTGTCGCGATCGGCCTGGGCAGCCACGACCTGGGTGTGGCCGATACGGCAGTGGAGCTGTACAGGCGAGGCATGGCCCCACTGCTTGTGTTCACGGGAGCCACCAGCCCCACGACTCGAGAGCGCATGCCGAGGGGTGAAGCAGTCCACTACCGCGAGCGGGCTCTTGAACTCGGCGTTCCCACCTCCGCGGTGCTGGTAGAACAGCACGCTCGCAACACCGGCGAGAACATCCGCTTGTCCAAAGCTCTGCTCGAAGAGGCCGGAGTCGAGGTGTCCTCCGTGCTCCTGATCAGCAAGCCGTATGAGGAGAGGCGCTCGTACGCGACGGCGCGCAAGCTCTGGCCGGAGGTCGAGGTGGTAAGCGCCTCGACCCCGATGACGTTCGACGACTACGTCGATTCCATCGGGGATGAACGGCTGGTCATCGACATGCTTGTGGGCGCGCTTCAGCGCTTGCTGATCTACCCGGAGCAAGGGTTCATGATCAGCCAGCCGGTGCCGGAGGACGTACGTCAGGCGTTCGAGCGGCTCTGCCACGAAGGCTTCACCAGTCGGCTCCTCACCACCACTGGCAAGGCTTCCACCTGACATCAACTCGGCGCCAGGCAGGCACTCTCGCCGCGAGGGATGCTCCTGCCCCGACCGGCCACGCCCGAGCTGTTACGAGTTTCTCTACCTCATCAAGCCCCGGCTGCGCTCCGCTCCGCCGGGCGCGCTTCCCGGCTCCGCTCCGCCGCCGCTCCTGCCTTCGGCCCGCTCCGGCGGGCTGCGCCGACGCGCGCCCACATGTGAAACAGGCCGGGTCATGAGTAGAGACCGCGGAGCGCGGCAACGCTCAAAGCATGCCTCCGGCGGGGGCGCTCAGGCTCCGAGATGGCGGGGGCGCCGTCCGCGAGTGCCGGCCGAGTAGTGGCGTGCGCGGGGAGCTCCCATCCCGCCTGCCGTCGACCCAGGCAGAGCCGAGCAGACGTGGTCCCTGGCGTCCAGGTCGTTCGTACAGTGGCGCGCTCCACCTGGACGCCAGGGACCACGCCCGCTCCACGGTGTGTGGGTCGACGGCAGACGGGATGGGAGCTGGGGTGAGTGGTGGATGTTGGCGTTTCGCGAGTTGACGTGGGTTTGATCTCATGTTCACAACAGTTGGAGAAATGCGTTCCGCAAGAATGGATAGGCGGACTCGGGGTCCGCGACGATTCCCTCGATACTGCACAGGTCGGAGGGGGCGGACTCCTCCGTCAACAGCCTATTCCTCTTCCCTTTCCTCAATTCCTTCGGTGCAATTTTTATCTTCGCCCAACCTGCCTGTGGTGAATCTGAGACCATTTCTGGCGCCAAGTCAATCCACAGCTTGATTTCCAGCGGATTGTAAGAGTAGGTTACGGATCCGTGGCCAGCGCCGTTGTAGTCAATCATGTCGAGCGGCGCCAAGAGTGGCGATGTTCCTCGTAGGAACCACCACGTCACCTCGGCATAGTCTTCGCACTCATCGAGGCTTGGTGGCTCTGCCCCGTCATGCTCAACGGCATTGCGTAGCTGCCTCATTCGCTGCAACATGCGTTTGCGGATGACACCCCATTGCTCTAGAAGTCCCATCCATCCGAGTCTCTTGTGCTCCGGGTATTGCTTGAATCCGTACAGCGAATCCAGATGATTCAAGCGGGTCTCCATTGACCGCTTAAGTGCGAGTATGGCATCGATTCTGTCGTACGCATTCTGGTGGTTCTTGATCCTGTAGTCTGCATGCGCATGCGATGACTCGGCGCGGTCTTTGAAATCAACCTCCTCGGTGCTCATTCCGGCCCGACCGGAGCCATCGACGTAGGTATCTGGAAATGTTGCATCCACCCACCGAAAAGTGCTCGCAGCTCCCATGGTAAACAGCATAGGTGTAGCAGGTGCTCGACGTGCACGGGTTTTAGGCGTACTGAAATGTTTCCCTTGTGGCCGCGGCCGCCGAGGCCCTGGGCCGTCCCTGGGCCGTCCGAGGCCGACCAAAGCTGACAGACGGCACCCGCAGGTGACCACCCCCACCCCGCTCCGGCCTGGGCTCCCGGCGATGATCTGCCACACTGGATGGGTTATGCCTGCACCCGGAGAACTCACTTTCGTAGCCCCCCGCGGAGCCAAGAAGCCGCCGCGGCATCTTGCCGATCTCACTCCTGCCGAGCGCAAGGAGGCCGTAGCCGCTGTCGGGGAGAAGCCGTTTCGTGCCAAGCAGCTCTCGCAGCACTACTTCGCGCGGTACGCGCATGATCCGGAGCAGTGGACGGACATTCCGGCCGGTGCCCGGGGGAAGCTGCGGGAGGCGTTGCTGCCCGAGCTGATGACCGTCGTGCGGCATCTGTCGACCGACCAGGGCACCACACGCAAGACGCTGTGGCGGCTGTTCGACGGGACGCTCGTCGAGTCCGTGCTGATGCGCTACCCGGACCGGGTGACCATGTGCATCAGCTCGCAGGCCGGGTGTGGGATGAACTGCCCGTTCTGTGCGACCGGGCAGGCGGGACTGGACCGGAATCTCTCCACCGCCGAGATCGTGCACCAGATCGTGGACGGCATGCGGGCGCTGCGGGACGGGGAGGTGCCCGGAGGCCCGGCGCGGCTCAGCAACATCGTCTTCATGGGCATGGGCGAGCCGCTCGCCAACTACAACCGGGTCGCCGGCGCCATCCGGCGGCTCACCGACCCCGAGCCCGACGGGGTGGGCCTCTCGCAGCGCGGCATCACCGTCTCGACGGTCGGGCTCGTCCCGGCCATCCACCGGTTCTCCGACGAGGGCTTCAAGTGCCGCCTCGCGATCTCGCTGCACGCGCCCGACGACGAGCTGCGCGACACCCTCGTGCCGGTGAACACGCGCTGGAAGGTCCGTGAGGTGCTGGACGCCGGCTTCGAGTACAGCGCGAAGTCCGGGCGGCGGCTGTCCATCGAGTACGCGCTGATCCGGGACATCAACGACCAGGCCTGGCGTGGTGACCGGCTCGGCCGGATGCTCAAGGGCAGGCCCGTGCACGTCAACCTCATTCCGCTGAACCCGACGCCCGGGTCGAAGTGGACCGCATCCCGGCCCGAGGACGAGAAGGCGTTCGTGGAGGCCATCGCCGCCCATGGTGTGCCGGTGACGATCCGGGACACCCGTGGTCAGGAGATCGACGGGGCGTGTGGTCAGCTCGCGGCCACCGAACGGTAGTCTGACCGTCGTAAGCACATCTTCATATCGGCACCCTCGTATTCGACATCTGCATATTCCGACAGGGGAGCGCCACAGCGCTGAGAGTGCGGCACACGGCCGCAGACCCTCCGAACCTGGCCCAGGTCATTCTGGGTAGGGAGATCGGTCACCACTCGAGCTGTTGCGCCCTGCCCGGGACCACGGAAGTCCCGGGCAGGGCCGCGTCTTCTCCTGGTCACTCCAGGAGGAATCCAGTGAGCAACAAGAAGAAGCGGCTGACGGCTGTCGTGGTCGGGCTCGGCATGGCCGGCACGCTCGCCGCGTGCGGATCGTCCGACGGCGGTCAGGGGTCCGGTGACTCCAAGACCGTGACGCTCGTCAGCCACGACTCGTGGGCGGTGTCCAAGGACGTCCTCGCGGCCTTCGAGAAGCAGTCCGGCTACAAGGTCGACGTCCTGAAGGACGGCGACGCCGGGCAGGCCGTGAACAAGGCCATCCTGACCAAGGACAACCCGCAGGGCGACGTCTTCTTCGGCGTCGACAACACGCTGCTCTCGCGGGCGCTCGACAACGGGCTGTTCCAGTCGTACGAGCCGAAGGGCTCCGACACGATCAAGGCCGAGTACCGCGTCGACCGGGACAAGCACCGGGTCACGCCCGTCGACACCGGCGACATCTGCGTCAACTACGACAAGAAGTACTTCGCCGACCACGAGCTGGAACCGCCGAAGAGCTTCGACGACCTGGTCAAGCCCCAGTACAAGAACCTGCTGGTGACCGAGAACGCCTCCGCCTCCTCACCCGGCCTCGGTTTCCTGCTCGGCACCGCCGCCAAGTACGGCGGCACCGGCTGGGAGGGCTACTGGAAGAAGCTCAAGGCCAACGGCGTGAAGGTCGTCGACGGCTGGGAGCAGGCCTACAACGAGGAGTTCTCCGGCTCGGCCGGCGGCAAGAAGGCCAAGGGCGACCGGCCGCTCGTCGTGTCGTACGCCTCCTCGCCGCCCGCCGAGGTCGTCTTCGCCGACCCGAAGCCGAGCACGGCACCCACCGGCGTCGCCGAGGGCACCTGCTTCCGGCAGGTCGAGTACGCGGGGCTGCTCGGCAACGCCAGGAACACCAAGGGTGGCAAGGCCCTCCTGGACTTCCTCGTCAGCAAGAGGTTCCAGGAGGACATGCCGCTGAACATGTTCGTGTACCCGGTGACCGAGGGCGCCCAGGTGCCGCCGGAGTTCGTGACGTACGGGCCGCAGGCGAAGGACCCGGAGACCATGGACCCGGCGAAGATCGCCGACCACCGTGACCAGTGGGTCAAGTCGTGGACCTCACTCGTACTGAAGTAGCCGCCCGGCGGCGAGGCGCGGCGGCGCGGTTCGGCCTGCTGGCCGCGCCCGTCGCGTTCTTCGCGGTCTTCTTCGCCTACCCCGTCGCCGCGATCGTCGCGCGCGGCCTGAAGACCGGCGGGACCTGGCACCTCGGGCGGATCGGGGAGGTGCTCGCCCAGTCCGACGTTCGGCACGTCCTGTGGTTCACCACCTGGCAGGCGCTGGTCTCCACCGCGCTCACGCTGCTCGTCGCGCTCCCCGGCGCGTACGTCTTCGCGCGCTTCGACTTCCCGGGCAAGCAGGCCCTGCGGGCGGTCGTCACCGTCCCGTTCGTGCTGCCGACGGTGGTCGTCGGTACGGCGTTCCTCGCTCTGGTCGGCCGGGGCGGGCTGCTCGACGAGCTGTGGGGCGTACGCCTGGACACCACGGTGTGGGCGATCCTGCTCGCGCACGTCTTCTTCAACTACGCGGTCGTCGTCCGGACCGTCGGCGGGCTCTGGGCGCAGCTCGACCCGCGGCAGGAGGAGGCCGCGCGGATGCTCGGGGCGTCCCAGCTGAAGGCCTGGCGGCAGGTCACCCTGCCCGCCCTCGCCCCGGCCGTGGCCGCCGCCGCGCTGATGGTCTTCCTGTTCACCTTCACCAGCTTCGGTGTCGTGCAGATCCTCGGCGGGCCCACCTTCTCCACCCTGGAGGTGGAGATCTACCGGCAGACCTCGGAGATCTTCGACCTGTCGACCGCGGCCGTGCTGACGCTGATCCAGTTCGTCGCGGTGGGCGCGATCCTCGCCGTGCACGCCTGGACGGTGCGGCGGCGGGAGACCGCGCTGCGGCTGGTGGACGCGTCCGTGACCGCGCGCCGGCCGCGCGGAGCGGGGCAGTGGGCGCTGCTCGGCGGGGTGCTCGTCACCGTCGCCGTGCTGCTGGTGCTGCCGCTGGCCGTGTTGGTGCAGCGGTCCCTGGACACGCCGGGCTTCGGCTACTACCGGGCTCTGACCAGCGAGGACGGGGGATTGTTCCTGGTCCCGCCGATCGAGGCGATCGGCAACTCCCTGTCCTACGCCGTCGCCGCCACGCTCATCGCCGTGCTGATCGGCTCGCTCGCCGCCATCGCGCTCACCCGCCGGGACGCCGGACGCTTCGTGCGCGGCTTCGACGCGCTGCTGATGCTGCCGCTCGGGGTGTCCGCGGTGACCGTCGGCTTCGGGTTCCTGATCTCCCTCGACGAGCCGCCGCTGGATCTGCGGTCCTCGTGGATCCTCGTGCCGCTCGCGCAGGCGCTGGTGGGTGTGCCGTTCGTCGTACGGACCATGCTGCCCGTGCTGCGGGCCGTGGACGTGCGGCTGCGGGAGGCGGCCTCGGTGCTCGGGGCCTCACCCTGGCGGGTGTGGCGGGAGGTGGACCTGCCGATGGTGCGGCGGGCGCTGCTGATCGCCGCCGGGTTCGCCTTCGCCGTGTCGCTCGGGGAGTTCGGGGCGACGGTGTTCATCGCACGGCCTGACCGGCCGACGCTGCCGGTGGCCGTGGCCCGGCTGCTCGGGCGGCCCGGGGACATCAACTACGGCCAGGCGATGGCCCTTTCGACGATTCTGATGGTGGTGTGCGCCGTGGCCCTGCTGGTGCTGGAGAGGCTCCGCACGGACCGGACGGGGGAGTTCTGATGCTGCTGGCCCTGCGGGAGGCGACGGTCCGTTTCGGCGGCCGGGCCGTGCTGGACGCCGTCGATCTGGAGGTCGCCGAGCACGAGATCGTGTGCGTGCTCGGCCCCAGCGGCAGCGGCAAGTCGACCCTGCTGCGGGCGGTCGCCGGGCTGCAACCCCTCGACTCCGGGCGGGTGATGCTCGACGGACACGACCAGGCGGGTCTGCCGGCGCACCGGCGCGGAGTCGGGCTGATGTTCCAGGACCACCAGCTGTTCCCGCAGCGGGACGTGGGCGGCAATGTGGCCTTCGGGCTGCGGATGCACGGCGAGCCGAAGCGGCGACAGGCCGAGCGGGTGCAGGAGTTGCTCGACCTCGTGGGGTTGCCGGGCGCGGGCCGCCGGGCCGTCGCCGCGCTGTCCGGCGGGGAGCAGCAGCGGGTGGCGCTGGCCCGGGCCCTCGCGCCGAGCCCCCGGCTGCTGATGCTGGACGAGCCGCTCGGGCAGCTAGACCGGTCGCTGCGGGAGCGGCTGGTCGTCGAACTAAGGGAACTGTTCGGCCGGTTGGGCACGACCGTGCTCGCCGTGACGCACGACCAGGGGGAGGCCTTCGCGCTGGCCGACCGGGTCGTGGTGATGCGGGACGGGCGGATCGCCCAGTCCGGTACGCCCCTCGAGGTGTGGCAGCGGCCCGCCGACGCGTTCGTCGCCCGCTTCCTCGGCTTCGAGAACGTGGTCGAGGCGACGGTGGGGGCCGAGGCCGCGGACACGCCGTGGGGCAAGGTGCCGGTGCCGGAGGACGCCCCGCAGGGCACCCGCACCCTGCTGGTGCGGCCCGCCGGGGTGCGCCTGGTGCCCGCCGACGCGGGCCTGCGCTGCACCGTGGCCGCGCGCACCTTCCGGGGCACCCATGTCGCCGTGCACCTCCAGCCCCCGGACGCCCCGCGCCTGGAGGCGGCGTGCGCGCTGCGGGACGCGCCGGAGACCGGGGACGAGGTCGGCGTGGAGTTCGACGCGGCCGAAATCGTGGTGCTCGGCTGACCGTCCGCCGCCTGGGGTGCGGGGCATGACGCCGTTACTCGCACATGACCGCTACTGCGACGAAATCGCCCACCAGGTCGGCCTGTTGAGGTCCGTGGCGCTGCGCGGGCCGCTCACCTCCGTCCTGCTGGCGTTCTACCGCCGACTGCCGCTGGACGCGCCGGAGCTGGAGGTCTGGGCGAGCGGGAGCTGCTGGAGTTCTGGCTGGAGCGGGCGACGTTCGGGTGAGACGGGACGTGGCCCGCCCCCTGGTGGGGGACGGGCCACGACACGGTGTGCGCGGGCGTCAGCTGTCGCTGTTGGCGCCGCGACGGCGCATGCCGAAGAACACCGCGCCGCCACCGACGACGACCAGGGCCGCCGCGATGCCGGCGATCAGGCCGGTGTTGGAGTTGGCGCCGGTCTCGGCGAGGTTGGAGTCACCGGCCGGAGCGGGCGCGTTGCCCGCCGGCGAGGTGCTCTGGCTCTCCGACGGCTCCGGAGCGGGGGTCTCGGTCTCCTCCGCCGGCTTGGAGGGGGAGGCCGACGGGGTCGGCGTCGCCGGGGGAGTCGAAGCCGGGGGCTCCTCCTCCTTCTTGCAGGCCGTGGCCGGGGTGACGAGGTTCGGCTTGATGTCCTCGTCCACGTAGCGGTCGGCCTTGACGTGGATGCGGTACTCGGCGTTCGGCTTCCAGTCGTCGGCGAAGGTGATGGTGGTGCCTTCGCGCGAGCCCTTCACCTCCTGCTCGCCGATCTTCTTCACGTCGGCGCCGTTGTTCTCCAGGTACACGGTGACCGTGGCCGGGACGCCGGCGGGGTCGACGTCGGTGACGGTGATGACGCCCTTGTCACCATCGCACTTCGCCTCGGCGGAGAACTCGCTGATGTTGCAGGCGAGGGCGTGGCCCGCGGTACCGAGCGCGAGCGCGGCCGAGGCGGAGACGACACCGAGGACGCGCACGGCACGTGCGCGGCGGGATACGGACAGAACTGCCACGTTTGTCCTTTACAGGATTGCTAAAGCGGGGGGCTGAGGCGGTGTTGACTGAACATCAGCACTACCGTGAGGCTCACAGGTCTATAAGCGCCGCATAAGTAGTGTCAACGCATATGCAGGTTGCAAGCACTTGCTTTGCCTTCTTATTAACCGCCGAGACGTTTCAAGGCCTCCGGCGCCTCCTCGATCCGGTCCACCAACGCGATCCGGGCCTCCATCGAGCGACCTGCCGCCAGCGACCGGAGCAGCGGCCACGCGGGCAGCTTCTCCGTCCAGTGCGCGCGGTTCACCAGCACCATGGGCGTCGGCTCGCCGCGCGACTCGTAGTAGTTGGGCGTCGCGTTGTCGAAGATCTCCTGAAGCGTCCCCGCGGCGCCCGGCAGGAACACCACACCCGCGTTGGACCTGGCCAGCAGGCCGTCCTCGCGGGTGGCGTTGGCGAAGTACTTGGCGATGTGGGAGGCGAAGGCGTTCGGCGGCTCGTGGCCGTAGAACCAGGTCGGGATGCCCACCGAGCGGCCGCCCTGGGGCCAGCGGGTGCGTATCTCGAAGGCGGCCGAGGCCCACGGGGTGATCGACGGGGTGAAGTGCGGTGCCTTGCCGAGGAGTTCGAGCGACTCGGTGAGCATCTCGTCGTCGAAGGGGGCGGCGTACGCGCCGAGGTTGGCCGCTTCCATGGCGCCCGGGCCGCCACCGGTGGCGATCGTGAAGCCGGCGCGGGCCAGCTCCCGGCCGAGCCGCGCGGCGCCGGCGTACTCCTCGGTGCCGCGGGCCATCGCGTGGCCGCCCATGACGCCCACGACCCGGGCTCCGGACAGGAGTTCGTCGAGCGCGTCCGAGACGGAGTCGTCGTGGACCGAGCGCAGCATGGACGCGTAGATGTCGCGGTCGGCCTTGGTGCGCTGGAACCAGGCGTAGGCGAGGGCGTCGGGCGTGGCCTCGTAGCCCTCGGCCAGCGACGCGAAGAGTTCGTCCGGGGAGTAGACCAGGCCGCGGTACGGGTCGAAGGGCAGGTCCGGGACCGGCGGGAAGACCAGGGCGCCGTCGGCCCGGACCTTCGCGTCCGCCTCCTCGCGCATCGCGCAGCCGAGGAAGACCGCGCCCGCGGTGTCCGTGGTGAGCAGCTCGCGCGTACGGTCCGTCAGGTCGACGGCCTGGACGCGGTGTCCGGCGAGGGTGCCGCGCGCCGAGACGGTCGCGTCGAACTCCTCGAGGGTCTCTATCTCACGGTCGTCATGGTGGGCCGCATGGGCGGGCATCGTCTGCACCCGCCCATGCTGGCACAGCGCACCTCAGCCCTGGACGGCCGCGGGGTCCATCCACACGACCTCGAAGGTGTGGCCGTCCACGTCGTCGAAGGCGCGGCCGTACATGAAGCCGTGGTCCTGGGTCTCGCCCGAGACGGAACCGCCCGCCGCGACCGCCTTCTCGACCAGTTCGTCGACCTTCTCGCGGCTCTCGGAGCTCAGCGCGATCAGCACCTCGCTGGTCTTCGTCGAGTCCGCGACCTCCTTCTTGGTGAACTGGAGGTACTTCTCCTTGGTGTGCACCATGACCACGATGGTCTCGCTGATCACCACCGAGGCGGTCGTGTCGTCGCTGAACTGCTCGTTGATCGTGAAGCCCAGCTCCGTGAAGAACTTCTTCGAGGCGTCGAGGTCGCCGGTGCACAGGTTCACGAAGATCATCTGCTGGTACATGCGAGGTCGCTCCCATCAAGTCCGTGTCGTTACGCGGGGACAGACCGGGGGCCGGTCCGGAACTCATCGCCGTACGGAGATTCTTTTCGTACGAGTTTTCCAGCGGAGGCGCGGGGCTCAGCGCGCCAGGGGCAGCGCCGCCAGTTCCGCGACCGTCAGGGTGAGCGGACCGAACAGGGCGAGCAGCGCGACGGCGCGCAGAGCGGCGGCACTGCGCAGCATCGTGGCGGGGGCGCCGAGGCGCAGCAGTGCGGCCGTGGTGCCGGCGCGGGCCTGCCGGGCCTCGACGGCGGCAGTCAGGAGCGTCGCCGTCGTGCAGCCGGTCACGAGGAGCACGCCGAGGGTGGTGAGCGGGCCGAGCGAGAGCCCGTCCGGGGCGTGCAGCAGCGCCATGGCCCACGCGGCGGACAGGACCGCGCAGACGACGCCCAGGGGACGTCCGATGCGGACGGACTCCGCCATGAGGATGCGGCCGGCCAGCAGCCGCAGAGCACCGGGGCGGGCCGCCTGCAGCAGCCGTCCGCACAGGTGGGTCAGGCCGGGACCGGCCAGGGCCAGGCCGACGGCGGCGAGCGCCCAGCCCGCCATCACGCCCGGGGAGGCACCGGAGAAGGAGAGGTCGGGCGGCGTCGGGGAGGTACGGCTCGTGTAGCTCTCCACGGCGAGGCCCGCGGCCAGCACGGTGATCCCCCAGGGGAGACCGGAGGGGGCGGCGATGGTGTCCGGCAGCGCCGCTTCGGGGGCCGCGGAGTCGTCGGGGGCGTCGGAGTCCGCCTCGCGCCGGCCCGGGTGCCCGGCCAGGGCCCCGGCGGGGCTGATGGCGCCGGGCGTGTCCGGCGCCGCGGCGCGCGGGCTGGGCCACTGACCGGGATCGCCGGCCGCTCCGTGCGCGCCTGCCGCTGCCGGCGAGGCCGGGTAAGGGGCTGAGGGGCGCCCGGTCGGGTCCCCGGCGACCGTCTCCGGGGCGCCCGGCTGAGCCGGGCCCTCGAGCATGTGGCCGGGCGGCTGGACCGGCGGGTCCGCGACCGCGCTCACGGCAACTCCGGGCCCCGTGACCGCCGCCGGTGCGGATCCACCGGCCCGGGCCGCGGGCGGACCGCTCTTCGTGGCGGGCTCGGCGCCACTCGTCGCGGCGGGCTCGGCGCCGCGGCCGTTCGCGGGCCGGATGATCTGCCGGCCGAACCGGCCGTACGCCCCGAAGGTCTCGCGGGTGCTGGTGCGCCGGTACGCGCCGAAGCGACCGTACAACCGGGCCGCCCGGGGCCCGGCAGCCCTCGCCTCGTACGGACGCAGGGCCACCGCCACCGCCACCGACGCGCCGACGGGCACGAGCGCCAGCAGGGTCAGGGCGCCCGGCAGCGGCAGGGGGCGGTCCGCGGCGAGGGACTCGGCAGCCGCACCGTCGAAGGGCATGCCCGTCAGGTCGCCCCGCAGGTGCAGGAAGACGAGCAGGGCCAGCATCGCGCCCAGCGTGCAGGACAGGGCCGTCGTCGTCGCCGAGACGACCATCATGCGCACCGGGCCGAGACCGATCGCCGAGAGGCCCGCGCGGGGCTTGGTGCCGGGGTCGGTACGGGCCACGGCGACCGCGAAGTACACCGTGGCGGCCAGCGGGGCCGCACACCAGGCCAGCCGCAGCAGGGCGGTGCCGGGGGAGCCGGGGTGGCCCAGCGCGTAGCCCAGGGCGCAGAGCAGCAGGAAGGCCGTGCCCGCCGAGGCCGCCGCGACCGACAGGCGGCGCAGCTGGACGGCGGGGTGGGCGCCGCGGGTCAGACGGAGAGCGAGCACGCGGCCCGGCCTTCCGGCTCGCGGGGCTCGGCGACCGGCGGCAGGTGCACCGTCTGCACGCGCCGCCCGTCCAGCAGTGACACCGTGCGGTCGGCGAGGGCCGCGGTCTCCGCGTCATGGGTGGCCAGGACGACGGTGATGCGGTGGGAGCGGGCCGCCGTGGTGAGGGTGCGCAGCACATGGGCGCGGTCGGCGCGGTGCAGGGGTGCCGTGGGCTCGTCGGCGAACAGCACCGACGGCGCGGGGGCGAGGGCGCGGGCGATGCAGACCCGCTGCCGCTCGGCCTGCACCAGCTGGTGCGGCCGTTTGCGGGCGCTGTCGCCGACGTCCAGGCGCTCCAGCCACTCCAGGGCCGCCGTCTTGGCGCGGCGCCGGCTGGTGCCCCGCAGCATCAGGGGCAGGGCGGCGTTCTCCCAGGCGTTGAGCTCCGGGACCAGGGAGGGGGCCGGGTCGATCCAGCCGAAGCGGTCGCGGCGCAGCCGCTCGCGGGTGAGCGGACCCATGGTGTGCACGGGCACGCTGTTGAACCAGACCTCGCCGCGCCGCACGGGCACCAGGCCGGACAGGCACCGCAGCAGGGTCGTCTTGCCGCTGCCGCGCGGGCCGCCGATGGCGAGGATCTCGCCCTCGCGCACGCCGAGCGAGACGCCGCAGAGCGCGGGCGAGCCGTCGTCGTGCTGGAAGTGCAGGGCGCGTGCCCAGAGCACGTCGTTGTCCGGCGGGGCCTCCATGCGCGTACACCTCGGTTCAGATCCGTAGTTCCCGTGCCATCCCCCGTGCGGGGGAACGAAGGCAGGGCCGATCGGTCACTGGGCACGCTAGGCAGAAGGCGGCGGGACGCCGGACAGCACGCGGCCCCGGGCCGCCGTTTCTCACTCGAACGGGCGGCACCGGGGCCGGTGTTGATCATCCAGGAAGACGATCTGAACGACGGGCGTCAGAGCTTCGTCCACGCCTCCGTGAGGGTGGCGCGCAGGATCTGCTCGATCTCGTCGAACGTCGACTGGTCCGAGATCAGCGGCGGGGCCAGCTGGACGACCGGGTCGCCGCGGTCGTCGGCCCGGCAGTACAGGCCGTTGTCGTACAGCGCCTTGGAGAGGAAGCCGTACAGGACGCGCTCGGTCTCCTCGTCGTTGAAGGACTCCTTGGTGTTCTTGTCCTTCACCAGCTCGATGCCGTAGAAGAAGCCGTTGCCGCGGACGTCGCCGACGATCGGCAGGTCGTGCAGCTTCTCCAGCGTGGAGCGGAAGTTGCCCTCGTTGTCCAGGACGTGCTGGTTGAGGTTCTCGCGCTCGAACAGGTCGAGGTTGGCCAGGCCCACGGCCGCGGAGACCGGGTGGCCGCCGAAGGTGTAGCCGTGCAGGAAGGTGTTGTCGCCCTTGTAGAACGGCTCGGCCAGGCGGTCGGAGATGATGCACGCGCCGATCGGGGAGTAGCCCGAGGTCATGCCCTTGGCGCAGGTGATCATGTCCGGCACGTAGTCGAACTTGTCGCAGGCGAAGTACGTGCCCAGGCGGCCGAAGGCGCAGATGACCTCGTCCGAGACGAGCAGCACGTCGTACTGGTCGCAGATCTCGCGGACCCGCTGGAAGTAGCCGGGCGGGGGCGGGAAGCAGCCGCCGGCGTTCTGCACCGGCTCCAGGAAGACCGCGGCGACGGTGTCCGGGCCCTCGAAGAGGATCTGCTGCTCGATCTGGTCGGCGGCCCAGCGGCCGTAGGCCTCGGGGTCGTCGCCGTGGATCGGGGCCCGGTAGATGTTGGTGTTCGGGACCTTGTGCGCGCCCGGGACCAGCGGCTCGAAGGGGGCCTTCAGGGCCGGCAGGCCGGTGATGGACAGGGCGCCCTGCGGAGTGCCGTGGTAGGCCACCGCGCGGGAGATCACCTTGTGCTTGGTGGGCTTGCCGACCAGCTTGAAGTACTGCTTGGCGAGCTTCCAGGCGGTCTCCACCGCCTCACCGCCGCCGGTGGTGAAGAAGACCTTGTTCAGGTCGCCCGGCGCGTGCCCGGCGAGGCGCTCGGCCAGCTCGACGGCCTTGGGATGGGCGTAGGACCACACCGGGAAGAACGCGAGCTCCTGCGCCTGCTTGAAGGCGGTCTCGGCGAGCTCGACCCGGCCGTGCCCGGCCTGCACCACGAAGAGGCCGGCGAGGCCGTCCAGGTAGCGCTTGCCCTTGTCGTCGTAGATGTACGTGCCCTCGCCCCGGACGATGGTGGGAACGGGGGCCTTCTCGTACGACGACATGCGCGTGAAGTGCATCCACAGGTGGTCGTACGCGGTCTGGGAGAGGTCCTTGCTCACGGCTATCGGGTCCTCACGATTATCGGGTTCCCCACATGTAGGTCTGCTTCTTGAGCTTGAGGTAGACGAAGCTCTCGGTGGAGCGCACTCCGGGCACCGCCCGTATGCGTTTGTTGATGACGTCCAGAAGGTGGTCGTCGTCCTCGCAGACGATCTCCACCATCAGGTCGAAGGAGCCTGCGGTCATCACCACGTACTCGCATTCGGACATGGCCGACAGCGCGTCCGCGACCGACTCCACGTCGCCCTCGACGTTGACGCCGACCATCGCCTGTCTGCGGAAGCCCACGGTGAGCGGGTCCGTGACGGCGACGATCTGCATCACGCCCTGGTCGAGCAGCTTCTGGACGCGCTGGCGCACGGCCGCCTCCGACAGGCCCACGGCCTTGCCGATGGCGGCGTACGGCCGGCGGCCGTCCTCCTGGAGCTGCTCGATGATGGCGAGGGAGACGGCGTCCAGCTGCGGCGAGCTGCCGTTCCTGGACTCGCGGGAGGGCTCGCGGGACTCCCGCGAGCCCTTCTGTTCTGCGCTTCGACTGGCCACGAGGTCACTGTGCACGAGGTCTCGACACTTCCGCAAGCCTGGATCGATGAAATCCGTTGTTTGAGTCCCCGAGTCCTGCGAATTCCGCACGATCGAAGGGATTGGGGGTGTTGAAAACGTGGGTCGGCCGACTAGGGTGGGTGTCTCAAGTACTGGACATCCGAACTGGAGGGCCGGCAGTGAGCACCGAGCTTCGTCGTCTGCGCAACTACATCGGCGGTGAGTTCCGGGACGCCGCCGACGGACGGACCACCGAGGTGGTCAATCCCGCGACGGGTGAGGCGTACGCGACCGCTCCGCTGTCCGGGCAGGCGGACGTGGACGCCGCGATGGCGGCGGCCGCCGAGGCCTTTCCCGGCTGGCGCGACACCACGCCCGCCGAGCGCCAGAAGGCCCTGCTGAAGATCGCGGACGCCTTCGAGGAGCGCGCCGAGGAGCTGATCGCGGCCGAGGTGGAGAACACGGGCAAGCCGACCGGGCTGACCCGCTCCGAGGAGATCCCGCCGATGGTCGACCAGATCCGCTTCTTCGCGGGTGCGGCGCGGATGCTGGAGGGTCGCTCGGCCGGTGAGTACATGGAGGGCCTGACCTCCATCGTGCGCCGGGAGCCGGTCGGCGTCTGCGCGCAGGTCGCGCCGTGGAACTACCCGATGATGATGGCCGTGTGGAAGTTCGCCCCGGCGATCGCGGCGGGCAACACCGTCGTCCTGAAGCCGTCGGACACGACTCCGGCCTCGACGGTCCTCATGGCCGAGATCATCGGCTCGATCGTCCCCAAGGGCGTCTTCAACGTCATCTGCGGCGACCGCGACACCGGCCGCCTGATGGTCGAGCACGACACCCCGGCGATGGCCTCCATCACCGGTTCCGTGCGCGCCGGCATCCAGGTCGCCGAGTCCGCCGCCAAGGACGTCAAGCGCGTCCACCTGGAGCTGGGCGGCAAGGCCCCGGTCGTGGTCTTCGAGGACACCGACATCGCCAAGGCCGTCGAGGACATCTCGGTCGCCGGCTACTTCAACGCCGGCCAGGACTGCACCGCCGCCACCCGCGTGCTCGTCCACGAGTCCATCCACGACGAGTTCGTCTCCGCGCTGGCCAAGGCCGCCTCCGAGACGAAGACCGGGCAGCCGGACGACGAGGACGTGCTGTTCGGCCCGCTCAACAACCCCAACCAGCTCAAGCAGGTCGAGGGCTTCATCGACCGGCTGCCCGCGCACGCGCGCGTGGAGGCCGGCGGCAAGCGGGTCGGCGACAAGGGCTACTTCTACGCGCCGACCGTCGTCTCGGGCCTGAAGCAGACCGACGAGATCATCCAGAACGAGGTCTTCGGCCCGGTCATCACCGTGCAGTCCTTCTCCGACGAGGAGCAGGCCGTCGAGTGGGCCAACGGCGTCGAGTACGCGCTCGCCTCCTCCGTGTGGACCAAGGACCACGGCCGCGCCATGCGGATGTCCAAGAAGCTCGACTTCGGCTGCGTGTGGATCAACACCCACATCCCGCTGGTCGCCGAGATGCCGCACGGCGGATTCAAGAAGTCCGGCTACGGCAAGGACCTCTCGGGCTACGGCTTCGACGACTACACGCGGATCAAGCACGTGATGACGTCGCTGGACGCGTGAGCGCGCCGGACACGAACGAGCGAGCGGCCCCGGACGGCAGGATCCGTCCGGGGCCGCCGTGCGCTCAGGTGTTGTTCGCGCTGGACGGGCCGAAGAACTCGATCTCCGCGATGGCGACCTGCTTCTTCGCCGAGGTGCCGTAGGCGGAATCGATGGTGAAGCGGACGGCGGTCACCTCGCCGACGCGGAAGGCGCGCCGCTGCGGGCCCGCTCCCTGGTCGAGGGTCAGGCTGCGGGTGGTGGTCCGGCCGTCCTTGCCGGTGACGGTGGCCGTGAGGCGGTGCGGCAGTGCCGACTTGGAGAGCTGGTCGGCGCGCGTGGACGTGCCCGGCGTGATGACCAGGTCCAGCAGCCGGGTGGGCTCGTCGAAGCGGGCCTCTATGTACTGGCCCTGAGCCGACTCGGACACGCCCGGGCCCCACCAGGTGTCGTTCAGCTTGTCGAAGACCAGCTCGGGCTTGTGGCCCGGGTAGGAACGCGAGGCGCTGTAGCGGTCCGGGGAGACCGGGGCGCGCTTGGCGAAGTGGTCCCGGGTGGCCTGGATGCCCTGCGGGATGTTGACCACCAGCGCGATCAGCAGGGCCAGCACGATCGCGATGCCCAGCCAGGACAGGACGCGGTCGAAGGTGCGGCGCAGCCGGGGACGGTCGCCCGCCCAGGGCGTCTCCCGGCTGCCGAACGGGCCGAGCCGCCGCCACCAGGGGAGCTGGACCGGGGCGGGTCCGTCACCGGCCATGGGCATCGCGCACCGGGCACAGAAGTGCCGCTCCGGGCGGTTGCGCGTGGCACACCAGGGGCACGCGGTGCCGCCGTCGATCCCGTGCTCCTCGCCGGGGGCCCGGACGGCCTCGGGGCGCTGGGGGGCGGGGCGGCCGGGCAGGACGGGGGCGACGGAGGGTTCCGCGGCGGGGTGGGGTTCGGCGTCGGTGACCGGGACGAGGAGCCTGCGGGCCCGGGTGTTGATGCCCTGGGTGGTGGAGGGGTCCGGGGCGTGGGTGGCCGGGGGGACGGGCTGAGTCGGGGCGGTGTCGTCGGCGGCCGGGTGCGAGGCGGTGTGCGGGTGGGGCGTTCCATCGGGCGGCCCCGGGTGGTGGTCCGCGGTCCGCTCGGGGGCGGTGCCTTGTTCCGGGCCCTGTGCGGCTCGGACGGGCGCTTCTTCCATGGTGCCGGAAACGGGTGGAGCGGTGGTGCGGCTCGCCGTGGTGTGCGCTGTGTCGCTCGCCCCTGTGCGGTCCCGGGAGGTCTGGGGGAGGCCCGTACCTCCGTCCGGGCGGGAGAAGGCGTCCCAGCCGGGGCGGGCGTCGGCGGACGCGGGTGCGGCGGTTGCGGGCGCGGGTGTGGTGGGTGCGGATGCGGGTGTGGTGGGTGCGGATGCGCTCGCAGGTGTAGCGGGTGCGGGGGCCGGGGGCGGCGTGGTGCCTGCCGCGCCTGACGAGCCACCGGCCGCATCGGCGGCACGGGCGGATCCCGAGCCGCGGGCGGCGCCGTCGGGGCCGGTGTTCCCGGCGGTGCGGGCGGCGCCGTCCGTCCAGCTCAGTACCGACCCGCACGCGTCGCAGAACGACTGGCCCGGTTGCGCGCGGGTGCCGCAGTCGGCGCAGTTCTGGGGGGTCGTCATGGGTGCGGGGTCCTCTCGGGGGTGGCGGTCACCTGGACGGTGTAGGGCATGTGGGCGGGCCGGGCGGCGGACACGAGGGTGTCCAGGCGGTGCCGGTCCGCGGTGGTGGGTGCGGGCAGACGCAGGTGGACGTGGAGGTGGGGGCGCGGGTCGCCGGGGAAGGGGCCCAGCGGGCGGGCGTTCCACGACGCGCCGCCGCTCTCCGTGATCTCGGGTTCCACGCCGAACGCCAGCCGGACCGCCTCGGACAGGCCGCTCCGGGTGCCGCGGATGCGGTGCAGATACGCGGCGGCGGCCACGGCGGCCCGCAGCAGCGGCTCGGGTTCGTCGCCCTCGGTCTCCGCACCGACCCAACTGCCCAGCCACTGGGTGAAGTCGAGCGGGGCGAGGGACGGGCGGAAGTAGGTGTCGAGACAGTCCAGCACGCTCAGGATCGGCGCGACCACGTCGTCGAGCCCGCCCACGAACCGCTGGGCCAGGTCGTCGTCGGCGAACACGGCCGGCAGCATCCCGCCGATCGGCGCGGAGGATCCGAGGCCGTCGATGGAGCCCCTCATGCGCTGCTTCCCTTCGAGAACCGGCCCCTCACGATCCGTCCCCGATCACCCGGACGCGGTGGTCGAAGGAGAACACCAGCGACGGCGCCGACAGGTCGATCCGGTCCGTGGGCTCGCCGCGTTTGCCGGTGAGCGGGTCGGCGGGGTGCAGGGTCACCTCGTCGACCAGTTCGACCCCCGGCACGCGCTGCAGCACCGCGAACACCTCCCCGGCCTGGACGGGGCGCCCGAACGGCCAGCCCGTGCCGTCCGCACCGCCGGTCAGCGGATCGAGGTGCCGGTACAGGGCGTCGTGCGCCTGCCGGCGCACCCGGTCGGTGTCCACGCCGCGGAAGGCGTGCACCGTGGCCACGACCGTGACGCCCTGGTAGTAGGGCGGGCCCACCGCCAACCGGGTGCCGATCAGGCGCCGTTCGTCCAGGTGCCGGGTGATGCGGTCCAACAGGGCGTCACCGGGCACCAGTTGCTCGAAGCGCAGCCGCCCGCCCGGGTCGGGCACGGCCTGCGGCACGACCAGGACGCGTACCGCGTAGGCCCCGTGCTCGCCCTCCTTGCCCTCCAGGCAGGTGATGCGTGCCGTCTCCGGGGCGGCGCGGCGGGCCAGCTCCTCGTAGTCGCGCAGGGTCACGGCCCGCTCCTGAGCGCGCAGCGTGATCGGCGCCCGGACCTTCGCCTCCTGCACCGTCTCCCCGTCCACACCTCCGCGCGCGGCCTCGCGGTTGACGACCTCGGAGACGTACGGGATGGAGGTGCGCAGGATCCGCACCGCGCCGCGCGCCACGTTGCCCGCGCGGCCCCCGCCCGTGCGGTAGCGGCGGGCCCGCACGGGTGCGCCCTTGGGAGCGACCCTCCCGTACTGCCGCAGGGAGCCGTCGGGTTCGCGCACGGCCGGGCCGAAGGCGATCTCGCCGGTCGTGGCGTCGAGGGTGATGTGCCGGTCCCGCTCCCCGGAGGACGCGAAGTTCGGAACGACCCGCCAGTCCGTCCAGCCGTCGTGCTCGGCGGTCTGCAACAGCACCGGCGGATCGTCGCCGACCACCGGCGCGTGCGCCAGCCGCAGCCGCTGCCCCGGCAGCCCGGTGGACTCGCCGAGCGCCTCGTCGTACACCGTCTCCGCGTGCACGGCGCCGGTGGTGCCGCCGATCGTGAACGCCTCGGCGGCCCGCACGGTGGGCGAGGTCGTGTAGAAGGGCTGGTCGGGCAGGGGGTCGGTGACGCGGCAGCGCAGCCAGCCCGCCTCCTGGCCGGCGTTGCGGGACAGCACGTGCCCGCCGGGGACGTGCAGGACGACCTCGCCGGGCCGGTTGAGGCCGCCGGTGCCGTCCCGGTCCACCTCGCAGGGCTGCCAGCCGTCCGCGGTCCACGCCTCCCACACCAGCGGCGGCTGGCGCGGGTCCACGCCGACCCCGTCCACCCGGCTGTCCAGGTCCAGGGCGACCGCGCAGTGCGGCACCGCCGCCGTCAGGCCCAGCAGCATGGCGTCACCGGGGCCGGGCGACTCGGCGAAGCACAGCAGGTCCTTGTCCTCCTCGGCGAGGTCGTGCGTCCGGTCGACCACCGGCTCGCCCCGGTGCTGCACCAGCAGATGGCGCAACGCGCAGGGCACGACCGTCAGTTCGCGCTCGGTGGCGAAGACGACCGCCTCCTCGCTCTCGGTGCGCAGCGTCGCGACCTCCGTGCCGACCTGCACCCGCACCGGCTCCTCCTGCGGCGCCGACAGCCAGAACGTCATGTCCGTGCGGGCCGCGGACGGCGGGAACAGGGTGATCCCGACGAGGTCCAGGAACGCCAGATGGTTCTTCTCCGGCACCCTGTTCAGCCGGTAGACGATCTGGTCGGCCATGTGGGCCACCGTCTCGACGAGGGTGACGCCCGGGTCGGAGACGTTGTGGTCGGTCCACTCCGGGGCGCGCTGCTGGATGTAGCGCTTGGCGTCGTCGACGAACTGCTGGAAGCGGCGGTCGTCGAGGTTGGGGGAGGGCAGGGCCATCAGCGGTCGCTTTCGGGGGCGGTGCCCGCGCCGGGGGCGTCGGGCTCCTCGTGGGACGGAATGACGTAGAACGGGAAGACCAGGCTGCGCGGGTTGTTGGTGCCGCGGATGGAGTAGCGGACGTCGATGTAGAGCACGCTCTGGTCTCCGCCGGCGGTGACCTCGACGTCGTCGACCTCGATGCGCGGCTCCCAGCGGTCCAGGCTGACGTACACCTCGTGCTGGATGCGGCCCGCGGTCTGCTCGTTGACCGGCGCGAACACCAGGTCGTGGATCGCGCAGCCGAAGTCCGGCCGCATCGGCCGCTCGCCCGGCGCGGTCGACAGCACCAGACGGATCGCCTCCTCGACCTCCCGCTCCCCGCTGACCAGGGCGATCCCGCCGGTCGGCCCGATGCGCAGCGGGAACGACCAGCCGGAGCCGACGAACTGCTCGGCCATCAGAAGCACACCCTGTCTTTCCTGGTCAGAGTCACAGGCACAGTCACCGTCACGGTCATGGGATCGGCATCGGGACGGGGATGGTGGTGACGCCGAACACCTTCGATCCGATGAGCGTGGTCGGGGCCTTGATCGTCGTGTTGACGAGGGAGTTGATCTGCACGGTGCCGCCGCCGGTGAGGTTCGCGATGCCCTTCGCGTCCAGGTTCAGAGCGCCGAGCGCGTTCACGCTGATCGCCCCGGCGGCCCGCACGTTCACCAGACCGCCGCCCTGGATGGTCAGAGGCCCGCCGCTCTTGATGCTGAGACTGCGCCGGGCGCTCAGCGAGAGATCGCCGCCCGCCTCGACCGACACCGAGCGGCTGCCCTTGATCGTCACCGAGCCCTTGCTGTCCACGGTGATCTCGGTCTTCGTCCGGTCCAGGTTGATGGTCAGCTGCTTGTCGCCGGACACGAGCCGGACGCCCTGCTTGCGCAGGCCCGTCTTCTGGCTGAGCAGGTCCATCCGGTTGCCGTCCCGGTCGGAGACGGTGTGCCGGCTCGCCTTCTTGCGGACGGTGTCGTGCAGCGGCACGTCACCGACGGCCGTCGGCTTGTCCCGCCCGTTGTAGAGCCCGCCGATCACGAACGGATGGTCCAGGGCGCCCCGGTCGAACGCGACCAGCACCTCGTCGTTGACGTCCATCGGGAACACCCCGCCGCCGCCCAGACCACCCAGTTGCACGGTCCGCGTCCAGTCGCTGACGTACGTGTCGTCCAGCCACGGGAACTGCAGCCGCACCCGCCCCTGCTTGAGCGGGTCGTTCACGTCGGTGACGAGCGCGTTGGCCACGCCGGGCAGCCGGGGCGCGGCGGGCGTTCCGCCCGAGGCCAGCCCGAACAGTGAGCGCCACTGCCGTCCGCTGACCGTCACCCACGCCTCGTAGTGCCTGCCGTCGCCGAAGTCGTGCCGCACCGAGGTGACGGTGTACTTGCCCTCGAAGGGCACGCCCACGTCCGCCAGCGCGACCGGAACTCCCGGGCGCAGCTTGGGGTTTCCGCGCGCGACGACCTCCAGCTCGGCGAACGAGCCGGTGACGTCGTCGGCGAGGGCGTCGGCCGCGAACTTCACCTCGCTCTGCTTGTCGTAGGGCGTGCCCGTCTCCACGAGCGTCGCGGCCTTGAACTTCCCCGCCGCCGCGCCCGGGGTGGTGCCGATGGTGATGCCGGGATTGCCGGTCGCGGGCGCGGTGGCGGTCAGCTTCTTCTTGGTGGTCACGTCCCACCCCCGCGACTCGACCTTGGCCACCTGGTCGGCGGCCGTCACCGCGGCCCGCAGGCGCAGGATGTCGTGCCCGCCCTGGAGGACGAACGGGCTCTTGTCGCCGTCGGTGTTCGGGGAGGGCGCCCCGGAGGCCGACTTGGGCCGCACGAACTGGAACGTGCCGTCCGCGTCCACCGACATGGCCATCTCGTTCTCGTCGGCGAGCCGCGCGAGGAAGTCCCAGTCGGTGACGTTGGACTGGCTGATGAACTCGTACACCGTCTTCGTCGACTCGATCTTCCCGATCGGCACGCCGTCCTTGCCGGCGAGCTTGCGGGCGATGTCCGAGGCGCTCTGGTTGCGGTACGCCGCCACCCGGCGCTGGCGCAGCAGGCGGTGCCCGAAGTCGTAGCCGCGCACGACGGTGTAGCTGCCGGTGCCGTCGTAGTCGGCCTCCAGACCCGTGACCTCGCCGGTCAGCAGCGGATCGGCGGCGCCCTCGCCGTCGGCCACCGGCGCGAACACCACCTCGGTGCCGAAGGTGATGCCCAGCTTGCCCAGCAGCAGCCGGTACGGGTCGCGGAACGTCAGCCGGAACGCGGCCGGGACGCCGACCCCCTGGTCGACGTAGCTCTCCACCAGGTCCGGGACGAACTCGGGCGGCAGCGGGGCGCCGCCGATCTTCACGTCGACGACGCTGACGAACGAGGACTGCACCATCAGGAACGCACCTCCTCGGTGGCCGGCAGCACGAGTTCGACACCCGTCGGCAGCCGCGACGGGTCGTCGATGCCGTTGGCCTCGGCGATGGAACGCCAGGCGGCCGCGTTGCCGTACTCCCGCCAGGCCAGCGACTGGAGCGAGTCGCCCGCCACGACCCGGTGCACGCGCTGCGCGGTGAGCGCACCCGAGGTCGGGTTCTGCCCCTTGGTCTTCATCGGGATCTCGTGCAGCTGCACCCGGCAGGTGGCGCGGATGGGCACGCCCGTCGTCGAGAACAGCGTGTAGTCGGCCGACACGGAGCTGACGTACGCCGTGAACCGGGCCGTCGAGAACGACCCCCACTGGAAGACGACCCACGGCGGCGAGGGCTGCTTGGCGGCGATGCTCTTCGTCGTCACCTCGCAGCAGGCGAGCAGCGAGTCGACCTTCTTCATCACGGAGTTGCTGGTCGGCTCGTCGGAGGAGTCGAGGAAGATCTCGACGGCCATCTCGCGCGGCTCCGCCCCCATGAACTCCGGGAGCGGGCCGACCCGTTCGGTCTGCGCCGGGGTCGCCTTCCACTGGGCGCGGCGGCTCAGCGACAGCTGCGCCGGGTTGAAGTCGAAGTCGAACGTCTTGATGATCCCGCCGGGCGTCCTGCTCTTGCCCTTCGGCGGTTCGTGAATGGCGAGCGTGGCGCGGATGAGGCTCTTGCCCGCGCCCCTCTTGCTGCCCTTGGCCATGGTGTCCCGTCCTCCCCTCGCTCAGTCCGTGAACCCGTGGTGGGTGATCTCCAGCACCTCGGTCGCCACGGCCGGGTTGGCCGGGTCGAGGGTGGGTCCGGTCCAGCTCACCGGCAGCACGTCGATGAGGCCCCACCGCGCGACCTCCGACCCGTCGGCGCGCAGCGCCGCGATCTGGGCGGTGGGCCGCTTGATGCCGGTCTGCAGCGACGAGATCCACTTGGCGACCTTGGTGGTGTCCGGGGTGAGCGGCCGGGTCAGCCGGATCGTCGAGAACGACACGCGGGTCGGCAGCTGCCAGACGAAGCCGTTGTTGCCGCCTTCCTGGCGCTGCTCGATCTCCACCTGCGAGGACAGCCCTTCGCATCCGTTGAAGTAGCCGAGGCTCTCGCCGTCGATGCTGAGGGTGAACCAGATGGTGGAGCCCGGATCCTGGCGGGACATCGCGGGTGGGCCTTTCTGTCGTTTCTTGTCGTGCGTTCCGGGGCGGGTGACCGGTCAGTGGCGGGGGTCGCGGAGCCGGCCGATGCGTTCGCGGTCCAGGCGCAGTTCCGTGCGGATCAGGCGGGTGATGCGGCCGATGATGCGGTGCACGAGTTCGTCCAGCTGGAAGTCGGTCAGCTCACGGGGGTCGAAGGAGCCGGTGGGGACTTCCGTGTAGGCGGGCGGGGGCGGTGGGTCGGCCGGGGGTGTGTAGGGGGGTGGGGGGCCGGAGCGGTCGGCGGGCTGTGGCGCGGTTCGGTTGGTGAGGGTGGTGGCGACCGTGGCTGCGGCGGCCGCGGCGAGGGCGCCCGTGGCTGAGGGGGGCGCGGCTTCGGGTGCGGGTTTGGGCTTCTTGCGGAAGAGGGTCTGGACGACGGGGAGGGGCGTGGAGGGGGGTTGTGGGGCCGGGGCGCTTTGCACGGAGGGTTGGGGTGCCGGGTGGGGTGGGGCGTCTGCGGGCAGCGGGGGCGCGTGGGTGGGGGTGGTCGGTACGGGGGCGCCGAGGGGGAAGCGGCGGGGGGTGGGCGAGTTGGCGTCGAGGTTGCGTGAGGGGGGAGGGGGAGTGGTGGGGGTGGGCCGTTCGGTGAGAGGGGCGCCGAGGCCGAGGCGAGGGGGGTGGGGGTGGTGCTGCGCTGGACCGAGGGTGTGGCGGCCGGGGGTGTGGGCTTGGGTGGCGTGGCCGAGACCGGGGGCACCGGCTTGGCGGGCTTGACCGTCACCCGTTGGGGAGTGGCGGGGGTGCTCTGGGTGTGAGGTGCTCTGACGGCTCGGGGTGTCGTGCTGTGGGGTTGCTCGCCGGGCCGCGGTGCAGGGCTGGGCGCCGCACCGCTGCCGGTGGTGCGGGTGAGTGCGGAGCTGGGGCTGTCGGGCGTCGTACGGCTGGTGATGGCCGGGTTGTGGGGCGACGGGCCGGAGGCGGCCGGGCTGCGCTGGACGGCGGGGAGTCCACTGGGGACGTCGGGGGTTGCGCGCGCTGTCCTGGCGGAGGGTGAGGGGGTGTTCGCGTGCGCGGGGTTGCCGGGGGCGGGGCGGGGCATTTCGGTCGGGGGCGGAGACGTGGGCCCGCCGGGGGGTTGCTGGGCGGGTCCTGCCGTGGGGCGTTGCGGTCCGGCCGGGTCTGTGGGCTTGGCCGGGCCGGCGAGTGGCTGTGCGGGGGCTTCCGTAGCGGGCGGGTGGTTGTCGGCGTGCGTGTTGAACCCCGGGGTCGCGGCCGTGGGGCCGGAGGGGGCCGGAGCCGACGGCACGTGGCCGTTCCCGGGTGTGCTTCGGCCGTGGTCGCGCACCGCGTCGCGCCGGACCGCGGTCGCACGCTGTGCCGGGACGCCGCCGGATCGGGGCTCCGGGGTGTTGGGCTGCGCCGCGGAGTTGCTGCCGGTGGGTGGGAGGGGCGACCGCTGCACCGAGACGTCAGGGGAGACGGGTGCCGTGGTGGGGAGGTTCCGGTCGGGCTCGGGCTCGGGTGCGGGGGTGCTGGGCGGTGTTGCCGGGCGGGGTGTGCGCTGTACCGAAGTTTGAGGGGAGCCGGGCGGCGTCGTTCGGGGGCTCCCGCCGGGGTCGGTCGCGGGGATGCCGGGCTGTGCGGCCGAGTTGCCGTCGGGCCGGGAGGGCGTGCGCTGCACCGGCACCTGGGAGTCGGATCGCGCGCTCTGGGGCCTGGTCGCGATGCGGGGCTGTGCTGCCGTAGGGCTGCTCGGCGCCGGGGCCGTTGGCGGGATCTTTACGTCCTCGGTCGGGCCGGAGGCGCTCAACTCCGGTGTGGGGTCGGCGGGTCGGCTGGTCGAAGCCGGGGCGATGGTGTGCGACTCGGGCGATGCGGCCATCGGGGTGGTGGGAACTTGCGCTTGTCCGCCGTCAGTTGTCGCCGGAGGCCGACCCGCCTTGCCGCTCTCGGAGGGCCTGCCCGCTCCACGTGCCGTCGGCAGCGTCCGTCGCTGTACCGGAGTCGCGGCCGCCGACGTCCTCGTCAACGACCCCGACCGGGGCGGCTGGTTCGTCGGCACCGGGGTGATTCGAAGTCCGGATGCGGACGGCGCGGCAGCAGTGCCGTCGGACGCGGTGCGCGGCGACGCCGAGTGGGTTCCCAGCGCTGAGTCGGGAGCAGGAGATGTCGAGCCACTCGTCCGCCGGCCCGGGAGCTCGGGCGTGGCGGCGGGGGATCGTGGCGCGGCCGAGGGGGAGGGCGTGACTGTGGGCGGCGTGGCGCTCACACCCCTCTCGCGGCCGGGGTGCGCGGGGTCGGCGGCCGGGGAGCTCGGCGCAGCCGCGGGGATGGGCCTGACCACGGGCGTCGAAGCGCTCAGGGCCCGGCCCGAGCGCGCGGCACCGGCGGCAGCAGCGGTGGGCGGCGCGGCCGACGGCGTGCCGGTCGGGGCGGGCGAGGGGCCCGGCCGGGTGACCGGGCCAGTGCCATGGTCGGTGGAGGGCGCGACGTCACGGCCGGGGGAGGGCGCCGCGCTACGGCCGGTGGAAGGCGCAACGCCACGGCCAGTGGAGGGCGCCGCGCTACCGCCGGTGGAAGGCACAACGCCACCGTCGGTGGAAGGCACCGCGTCACGGCCGGTGTCAGCGGGCACGCCACTGCTGGGAGTCGCGGCCGTGCCACGGCCGGTGGAAGCGGCCAGGGGGGATGGCCTCACCCCACTCACCGCCCCCGGCGACGAGGCAACGGACGCAGTCGGCGTACCACTGGCCGCCCGCTGCACCACCGGCCCGTTCCCGGCGCCCGGGGGGCCGCCCGGCGTGCCGCCACGCGTCTGCCGCCCGGCAGGGCCGTTCTCCACACCCCGGCGACCACCCTGCGCGCCACTGGCCACCCTCTGCACCACGGGCCCGTTTCCGGTGCCCGCAGGACCGCCCGGTGTGCCACCACGCGCCCGCTGCCCGGCAGGGCCGTTGTCGGCGCCCCTTCGACCCCCCTGCGCGCCATTGGCCGTCCGCTGCGCCACCGGTCCGTTCCCCGTGCCCGGGGGGCCGCCCGGCGTGCCGCCACGCGTCTGCCGCCCGGCAGGGCCGTTCTCCACACCCCGGCGACCACCCTGCGCGCCACTGGCCACCCTCTGCACCACGGGCCCGTTTCCGGTGCCCCCGAGACCACCCCGGGCAGCGTCCGCCACGGCTCCGGCAACCCCACGTCCCCCGGCAACCCCAGGCTCCCTGGGCGCAAGCGCACGCAACGGCACCGCCGGTGACCGCTGCGGTACCGGCTCCGAACCCGCCGACGGCACCGAAGGCACCAACGGCACCAACGGCAGCGCACCCCCGCGGCGTTCTAGGCCCGACACCGGGCGGCCCGAGGTCGGGTGCGGTGCGTCGCCCAGTAGGGCACTGGACTGCCCGTCCAGGACCGCGTGGGACGCCATGCCCATGAACGACGGGTTCTGCCACGTCGGCAACCGCCCGCCGAAGCCCGCGTCCGCGACCCCGGACTCCCGCCCCGAAGCCAGCGCACGCCGGATCGGCGGCAGCCCTGACCAGGAGGCCGTCACCACAGGGCCGGCATCCGCCCCCACGGTCGATACACCCGTACCGGCATCCGCCCCCGCGCCCGACACACCCGTACCGGCATCGGGCCGCTCCGCAGCCCCGGCGACCACCTCACCCCCGGACGACACCACCTCGCCGCCACCGGAGCCGGAGGCCTCCGTCCCGTTCCCGCGCCCCCGCAACCGCCCCAGGAACCCCATCCCTCAGCCCTCCGACCCGGCACGCGTCACCAAGGACGCGATCTCGTTGGTGAAGCGGCGGCGGTCGTGGTGTTCCAGGTCCAGGATCTCGTCCATGCTCCAGTGGAAGTGGTAGGCGACGTACGCGATCTCCTCGTGCAGCCGGTCGGTCGCGTACGTCACGATTCCCCCAGGCGGCTCCCGCCGAGTTCCACCTCGAAGTGCTCCGTGCAGTGGGGGCACCGCACGGCCGCGCGGGTGTGCCCCTCCGCGTTGATCTGTCGGTAGAAGTCCTGAAGGAACGCCAGGTCGGAGGCGAACATGTTCTCCACGATCCCGTCGTGGACCATCGGCAGCGTGCCGAGCCGGGTGATGACCCGGCCCAGCAGCACCACCGACAGGTACGCCGGGTTCTCCTGGACGCGGACGTCCCGCAGCGGGACCAGTTCGTCCCTCGCCGTCGACAGGCGCATGACGCCGTCCCGGTGGACGGTGCCCGAGTCGTCGACGTAGCCGCGCGGCAGCTGGAAGGGGAACTCGGTGCGCAGGTGGTCCTGCGGGAGGAGCGGGGCCTGCGCGGGGGCGGCCGAGTCCGGGACCTGTTCCGGCCCGGGCTCCGCGGCGCCCGGTGCCTCCGGAACGCCCGCGGCCCCGCCCGCCCTCGCAGCCGTACGCCGCATTACTCGATGACCAGTTCTTCGAACACGATCGTGACGGTCTCCGTGAGGGCGGCCGCCTCGCCGGCCTTCACCGTGCTCGTGTCGATCTTGCTGCACCAGGCGTTGCGCAGGTTGTACCGCTTCACCGGGTTGTCCTCGAAGTCCATCATGATGATCGACGCGTTCTTGCGGGCCGTGGCCATCCGGCCGGCGATGGAGTCGTTGATCCACTGGGTGAACGACGCCGACTGGGTCATGCCGCGCACGACGGTGCACTGCCCGTTCTTCTGCACGCCCGGCAGCAGGGCCACACCGGACCTGCCCTGCGCGGTGTTCTGCTGGTAGGTGATGACGTCCTGCTCGAGGGTGAGGCCGCTGACCTCGGCGAGGTACTCGACCATCACACCGTCGATCTGGAGGCCGAAGTTGTGTGAGGTGAGGGCGTCACCCGGCTGGAGACTCATGTGTGGGATGTCCTTGTGACAGAGGTCGTGAGGGGGGTACGAGAGGGCGGGGCCGGGGGCCGGGGGCGGTTACTCCTCCAGCTCCCCGTTGCCGCTGGAGAACTGGGCCAGCCGGAAGATCACGAACTCGGCGGGCTTGACCGGGGCGATGCCGATCTCGCAGACGACCCGGCCGACGTCGACCGACTCGGGCGGGTTGGTCTCCTCGTCGCACTTGACGTAGTACGCCTCCTCGGGCCGCTGCCCGAAGAGCGCCCCGCTGCGCCACTCGTTGACCAGGAACGCCGAGATGTTGCGGCGGATCCGGGCCCACAGGTTGTGGTCGTTCGGTTCGAACACCACCCACTGGGTGCCGATCAGGATCGACTCCTCCAGGTAGTTGAAGTACCGGCGGATGTTGAGGTAGCGCCAGGCCGGGTCGGAGGACAGGGTGCGGGCGCCCCAGACGCGGATGCCGCGGCCCGGGAAGGCGCGGATGCAGTTGACCCCGATGGGGTTGAGCAGGTCCTGCTCGCCGCGGGTGATCTGGGTCTCCAGGTCCACCGCACCGCGGACGACCTCGTTGGCGGGCGCCTTGTGCACGCCGCGCTCGGCGTCGCTGCGCGCCCAGATGCCGGCGACGTGGCCGCTCGGCGGAATCAGCCGGGTGTGGCCGCCGGACGGGTCGAAGGTCTTGATCCAGGGGTAGTACAGGGCCGCGTACTTGGAGTCGTACCCGGCGGTCTCCTGGCGCCAGACGCGGATCTGGCGGGCGTTCAGGCCCGGCGGCGGGTCGATGACGGCGACCCGGTCGCCCATCAGCTCGCAGTGCGCGATCAGCCCGAGCTGGACCGCCTTGACGGCCTCCAGGTCGATCGAGCCGCGCTGGTAGGCGGCCATCAGGTCGGGCACCGCGACCATGGAGATCTCGTCGACCGCCTCCAGACCGCCGAAGCCCGTGCGGTCGGCGGAGTCGCCGAGGTACTGGGCCGGGCCCGGCTGCGAGGTGTCCGCGCGCTCGGCGGGGGCGGCGGCGGGCGCGGGAGCCGGGGCCGCCAGGGCCACCGTCTGGTTGTCCGGGCGGGCCAGCTGCGCGGCCGGCGCGGCCTCGGCGACGGTGATGAGCTTGGAGCGCTCCTTGACCTGCGTGACGACGTAGTTGCGGCCGCCCTTCTTGGCGGTCACGTCGAACGTCTCGACCGGCTTGCCGTCGTCCTTCACGATCAGCCTGAACCGCTCTGCGGGGCCCTCGCCCTCGGGGTCCGCGACCTCGACGCTCAGGTCGCCCTGTGCCACGGCGGTGACGGAGAACGTGCCGAGCTGCTTCGGCTCGCCCGCCGGCAGCGCGGCCGGGGCGTTCGAACGGCCGGTGACGGCGGCGGGGCCCCGCTCCGCGTCGACGGGAGCGCCCTCGGGGGAGCCGCCCACGCGGACGACGTACGCGGCGGAACCACCGTTGTTGAAGAAGCCGTAGACGGAGTGCGCGAGGTAGTACCCGTCGGTGAACTCACCGAAGGCCGCCACGTACTGCGTCCAGTTGGTCACCAGCGTCGGCTCGTTCAGGGGACCGGTCGGCGCGAGCCCCACGAAGGCAGCCACCGACGTCCCCACCCCCTCGATCGGGCGCGAGCCGCTGGCCACCTCCTCGACGTAGACGCCGGGCGACAGGTAGGACGGCATGCTCTGCTCTCCTCGGGGTACGAGACACGAACACCACTCACCCTCGCGCGCGCCCGACCGCCACCGAAACGGCCTCCGGTGCCGGAGCGGGGGCAATCCCGTTGCCCGCGAGGACAGGACCGAAGGCGCCCCCGGACCCCGGCAGGGCGGCTCTGCCCCCGCGTCTGCCCTCCCGGACCTCCCGTGTCACCGCGCGGGCGGGTACAGCTGACGGGTCGGGAGCAGATCATCGAGGGGAACGCCGTGCACGCACACGGAACACGGGGCGGGCGGGCCGCCGGCCGGGACGACCGCCGGGCGGACGCCCCCGGCGCGCCGGCCCACCGGATGCTGGACCTGCAGCGCATGGCGGGCAACGCGGCCGTGACCCGTGCCGTCGAACAGGAGCGGCACGAGCACGACGGGACCTGCGGGCACACCCCCTCCGTGCAGCGCCGCGCCCTGGTGCACGACGTGCTGAACAGCCCGGGGCAGGGCATGGACGCCGGGCTGCGGACCGAGATGGAGGCCCGGTTCGGCGGAGCCGACTTCAGCGGCGTACGCGTGCACAAGGGGCCCCTCGCCCAGGAGTCGGCGGCGGAACTGGGCGCCAAGGCGTACACCTCCGGGGCCCACATCGTCGAGGGCGCGCCGCTGACCAAGGAGGACTGGGCGCACGAACTCACCCACTACCAGGACCAGATGACCGGCCCCGTCCCCGGCACGGACAACGGCGCCGGAGTGCGGGTCTCGGAAGAGAACGACTCGGGTGAACGGCACGCGGTGGACAACGCCCGGCGGGTGATGAACGGGCCGGTCCCGGCCGTGCAGCGGTCACCGGACGAGGGCACCGCAGGACAGGCCGGCGGTGTGCCGCGGGCGGGGACGGTGCAGCGCACGGTGTGGACGTTCGACCAGGGCGCCAGCGTCCAGGACGAGCGCGAACGCCCCCACTACCGGTGGCGCAGCGGTGACGACCCCGCGACCCTCAAGACCTCCGGCGACCTGGGCCTGGACCCCCGGCGCAAGCCCCGCCCCGGTGACCGCTACGACGACGCAACCGAACAGCTCCACAGCAGTGAGAACGTCGCGTTCTCCACCAAGGGCAGCATCCCGGAACGCGATCTCGCCCGCCTCACCACGGGCACCGGCCGCGCGGTCGCCGAGGCCAAACACCGCATCGCCACGGCGCTCCAGCTGCTGAAGGCGGCCGGCGACACCCCCGGCGGTCCGCTGCTGGCCGCCCTTCAGTCGGGCTTCCCGCTGTTCCGCAGCGTGCCGGCCCAGCAGCTCGGGGCCTTCCTGCCGCACATCATCGAGGTCGTCCGGCGCATCCAGGCCGGGCTCAACGCCCAGGGCGCGCAGATCGCCCTGGTCGGCAGCGGAGTGCCCGGCGTCCCGGGCAACGCCACCGCCTGGGTCGACGGGAACCTGTCCGAGAACCTCGCGGGCCTGTTCAACCTCGGCCACCGCAAGACCAGCGAGGAACTGCCGCCGATGCTGGAGCGCTCCGGCCCCATCCACCTGCTGGAGCGCGGCCAGAACGCCTGGTACATCGTCCACGAGGCCACCCACCGGTTCGCCGGCACCCTCGACTTCCAGTACAGCCCGTACTTCGAGGAGGTGAAGGAGGACGACTTCCTGGCCACGGCGGACGCGGAGGTGACGGCGGCGATGGAGCCCTCGGTGCTGGACCGGCGCAAGGTGCGCGACCCCAAGGAGTTCACCGGCAAGGACGAGCAGACGTTCCGGCCCAAGCAGGCCAACTGGTACGCCCTGGGCCGGCGCGCCCTCATGAACGCCGACTCCTACGCCCAGTTCATCCTCACGGCGACCGGGGAGCAGACGCCCCGGACCTGACGGCCCCGGGCAATGGCCCGTTCGGTCATGTCATCGTGCCCCGACGCTTCCTGACGCGCCGTCGGCCCCCGGCTAGCGTCGCGACAGTGAGCCTGTGGACATCCCTGGAACCCGCGTCCGCGACCGTCGATCCGGGCAGCGTGACGCGCGTCCGGCTGCGCCTGCGCAACACCGGCGACGTCGTCGACGAATACCGCTTCGAACCGGTCGGGCCCGTCGCCCCCTGGACGACGGTCGAACCGGCGACCCTGCGCCTCTACCCCGGCACGACCGGCACGGTGGAGCTGACGTTCGCCCCGCCGCGCACCCCCGACGCCACCGCGGGACCCAACCCGTACGCGGTGCGCATCACGCCGACCGAGCACCCCGAGGCGACGACCGTCCCCGAGGGGAACCTGACCATCACCCCGTTCACGGAGGTGCGGGCGGAACTGGTGCCGCCCACGGTCAAGGGGCGGCTGCGCGGGCGGCCCCGGCTCGCGGTCGACAACGTGGGCAACACCAGGCTCACCGCGTCCCTCGGCGGCAGCGACAACGGCGACGAGCTGTCCTACGACCTCCAGCCGGGCAACGTGCAGATCGAGCCGGGCCGGGCCGCGTTCGTCAAGGCCACGCTCAAGCCGAAGAACATCATCTGGTTCGGTTCGAAGGAGCAGCGGCCCTACACCCTCACGGTCCAGCGCTCGGGCGCCGAACCGCTGCCCGTGGAGGGGACGTTCGTCCAGCGGGGGTTCCTGCCGCGATGGCTGGCGACCTGCTTCGGGATCCTGTTCGCCCTCGCGTTCACGTTCCTCATGCTGTGGATCACCTACAAGCCCGCCGTCGTCAGCAAGGCCAACCCCGGGGCCGCCGTCGAGGCGGGCAGCACGCTCGCGCCGTCACCGACCCCCACCCCCGCCCTCACCTCGGCCCCGCCGCCACCGTCGCCGACTCCGCAGCAGCCGGAGGGCGGCGGGGGCGGCGGAGGCGGCGAGCCCAAGCAGACCAAGAAGCCGCCCAAGCCCGTGGTGCCGGCGGAGAACATCCTGCTGCGCAACACCACCACCAAGATGTGCGTCGGCCTGCCGGGCGCCGACAAGGACGACGGCCGCCCGCATCAGTACACGTGCAACGAGTCCCCGCAGGGCACCCAGCGGTGGAACCTCGAGGTGACGGAACCGGACAAGGGGCCGGGCGGCCACGCGCTCTTCCTGATCCGCAACGTCAAGGAGCAGCAGCTCTGCGTGGACCTGCCCGACTACGGGGCGGCTGCCGTGCGGTCCCCGATCACCAAGTACACCTGTGACGGCACGACCCGCGACAACCAGCTGTGGTGGATCGACAAGCAGCCGAGCGGCGCCTACTGGATCCGCAACTTCGCCAGCAACAACAAGTGCCTGGACGTGGCCGGCTACAGCACCGGGGGCGAGGGCGCCAACCTGACTCTCTTCGACTGCTCCAACACGGACGACCAGGAATGGGACATCGTGAAGCCGTCAGAGAGCTGACGCCGCGGGGCGGCTACCAGGTGCCTTCCCCCGGCACCAGGCGGCCGGCCTTGCGGTACTCGCGGCGGGCGCCCTCCAGGAGGTCGCCCGCCGTGACCTTCCCCCCGCGCCCGGCGGCCAGGTACGCGGCGGTCACCACGGCGCTGCGGATGGAGCCGCCCGCCAGCTCGAAGTCCTGGGCCACCGGGCCCGGTTCGATGGCGTCCCCGCCGGGCACGTGCGACAGGCTGTGCCGCCACAGGGCGAGGCGCTGCCCGGCGTCCGGGAACGGGAAGTCGACCACCAGGTCCAGGCGCCGGGTGAACGCCTCGTCGATGTTGGCGCGCAGGTTGGTGGTGAGCAGCGCGATGCCGTCGAAGGACTCCAGCCGCTGGAGCAGGTAGGAGCTCTCCAGGTTGGCGTACCGGTCGTGCGCGCCCTTCACCTCGGACCGCTTGCCGAACACGGCGTCGGCCTCGTCGAAGAGCAGGACCGCGTCGGTGCGGTCGGCCTCGGTGAAGATGCGTTCGAGGTTCTTCTCGGTCTCCCCGACGTACTTGTCCACAACGGACGACAGCTGGACGACGTACAGATCGAGGCCGAGATCGGCCGCCACCACCTCCGCCGAGAGCGTCTTGCCGGTGCCGGAGTCGCCCGCGAACAGGCCGAGGACACCCCGGCCCCGGCCGCCGCCGGCGCTGAGCCGCCAGTCACCGAGGACCCGGTCGCGATGGCGGGCGCGCAGGGAGAGCTCCCGCAGCTGGGACAGAGGCCCCTCGGGCAGGACGAGGTCCCGCCAGTCGACGGCGGGCCGGATCCGCCGGGCGTGCCGCTCAAGACCGGAGGCGGACTGCCGGCGGGCGGCGAGACGCAGATGGGCGGGGGAGAGCGGGACGTTCTCGAACGCCGCGAGGTCACGGGCCGCACGGGCGGCACGGGTGATGTGGTCACCGGCGAGGCGATACGGGGCGACGGTTTCGGCCAGGTCGAACTCCGGCTCCCCGCCGAGGGCGGCCGCCCAGGCCCGCACCGCACCCGCACGCCGCGGGGGAGCGTCCAGGACCAGCGGGTCCCCGTCGCACCACCCGGGGTCGTACGGGCGCGTTCCGGTGACCAGCACGGGCACGTCGTCCGCCGCGGTCAACTGCCGGAGCAGCGCACCGGGTTGATCCGGGAGCCCGGTGACGACGACCGCGAGTCCGCCCAGCCGGGCCTCGCGCAGCAGATCCGGGACCCGGTCCTCGGGGCCCGAGAACCGTACGGCCGGGACGCCCGCGCTCCGCAGGGCGGTGGTGACGCCGGGGAGCCCGTCGCCCTCGTGGCGCTCCCGGACGTACGCGGTGAGGGGTGTCCCGGTGGTGAGGCGGGCGGCCAGCAGGCCGGTGAAGCGGGTGAACTCCCCGTCGTCGCCGGGGCCGGTGTGCGGCAGCGGATGGAGGTGCCCGGCGAGTGCCGCGTCAGGGGTGTCGTCGCCGAGGAGATGCGCCACGAGCCGGTCCGGCACCCGCAGGGAGCGGCTGAGGAAGGGCCGTTCGGGCTCCTCCACGGTGAGCAGCCCGAGCGTGGTCAGCGGGGCCGTGGGACGCAGCCGGGCCCGGGCCTCGGCCAGGTGGACGGGGACGCCGCACAGGTCGAGGGCGAGGGCCACGGTGGCCCGCCGCCTGCTGACGTCGTCGTTGAGGTAGCCGTACAGCGGCTCGAAACCCCGGTCCAGGTCCGGGGCGAGGGCGATCAGGAGCAGCGCGCTGTCCAGCTCGGTCAGGCCGAGCCGGGCGGACAGCTCGGCCAGCCGGTCGCCGGGCGGACCGTCCGGGTCGGGGCAGCCGAGCGGCAGCGGCTCGGGCGGGCGCAGCAGATGCCGTACGGCCTCGTCCGACAGGTACAGGCCGCGCAGCGGGTCGCCGGCCGTGGGGTCGTCGGCCGACCGGTGCTCGACCAGCAGGGCGGCCCGGTGCCGCAGTTCGGTCAGGCGGGTGAGGAGGGCGGTGGCGGGGGCCGTCTCGGAGGTCCGGGTGGTCACGGCGCCGGTCTCCGTCCCCGTCCCGTGATGCGCCGGGCTCTCCTGCGGGCCTCCTCGGCCGCCGCCACCTGCCGGGGGCTGTGCGCGCGTTCCTCCGTGCCGGGCGTGCCGTCCAGGCCGCTCATCCGTACAGCGGCGCCCTCGGTGACGGGCGGCCCGGCGTCGTACTCGGGGTAGGCCGGGAAGGGCGCGGTGATCACCAGGTCCAGGGACGGCTTGAGTTCGCCGCCGAGCGCGGACCAGATCTCCGCGAGGGAGCGCGACTCGGTCTGGATACCGGCCACCGACACCGGGATCGTCATGCCCAACGCGGCCAGCGACCCCGGGAGTTCGGAGGGTGGCAGCAACTCGCGCGGGATGAGTGTGGCCAGCACGGCGGACAGCAGCCGGTGCTCGTCCTGGGGTTGCTTCGTCCAGGCCGTCACCAGGTACGACAGCCGGAACCAGCGCGGCGGCTGACGGCGCTTGACGACGATGTCCCGCTCGTCCCGGACCGGGAGCTGTCCCCGCTGGCGGCGGTTGACGTCCTCACGGATGTCGTAGAGGTAGGCGTTGACCGTGGGCGCGTTGCGGCGGGCGGCCCAGTCCCGGGTCGGGGCGTCCAGGGCGATGTCGATGCCGGAGCCGGCCAGCGCACCGCCGCTCAGCAGGCTCTTGAGGACCTCGTCCACCTCGTGGATCACCGTCGACCCGCTCGTCCCTGGTGCATCACCGCTGCGCTCCCGCTTCCGCCCCGCTCGTCCCGCCCGTCACCTGTCGCCCTCCGCGATCCTGCCCTCCGTGACCCCGGGCCCGCAGGAACGCCGGGGACGGCGGCGGGGCAGAGGGCGCTGCCCGTGGGGGCGGATCCGGATGCCCGTTCGGTCAGATGTAGCCTTCCCGCAGGGCATGCGCCACGGCGTGCGCCCGGTTGCGCAGGTGCAGTCGGGTGGTCAGCCCGTGCATCACGTTCTTGACGGTGCGTTCGGAGTAGGACAGCTTGCTGGCGATCTCACCGGTGTCGAACCCCTCGGCGACCAGGCGCAGCACGTCCACCTCACGCGGTGTCATCCCCGAGACCGGGGCGCCGGTACGGCCGGCAGCGCCGCGGTGCAGGGTGCCCACCTGGTTGATGAGCCGGCCGAGCAGGTCGGCGGGCAGGTCGCCGTCGCCGCGGGCGGCCGCGAGCACGGCCTGCACCAGTCGGGTCGCCGTGGCCTCCCGCCGCCACACGATGGCACCGACCCCGCACTCGATCACGTCGAGCAGTTCCGTCTCCCGCAGGGCGCCCACCACGAGCACCGCCCGCGCGCCCTCGCTGCGCACGAGCCGGCGCAGCCGGGTCAGCGCCGCGTCGTCGAGCACGTCATCGATGAGCAGGGCCACCGTGCCGGGACCGGACCCCGTCTCCTCCCGCAGGTCGATCTCCGGGAACCGGCGCAGCTGGCTGACCGCCCCCTCGCGTGAGATCGGGTCCGCGGCGTGCACCGCCACGGGTATCCGGGCCGCGGAGTCGGGCGTGCCGGGGCGTGTGGTCCGCGATGAGCTGAGCAACCGTTTCCCCTATGTCCGCCTGCGCGCCACCTTCGTGGGGACGGTGGCGCATGTGCGCTCCTCAGCCTTCTGGGGCGGGTGGGCCGAGCGCAATCGTGGAGGACCACGAGGGCGACCACGAGATCGGGAGGCGGGTGTGACCACGAACCGCCGTGCGATGACCATGAACGGCCGTGCGGTGACCGCGAATTGCTGTGCCGTAAGCACGTATTGCCGTGCCGTGAGCACGAGTCGCCCTGCCATGAGCACGAGCCACCGTGCCGTGACCACGAACCACCGTGCCATGAGCACGAACCACCGTCCCGTGACCACGAGCCACCGTGCCACGAGCACGAGCCACCGTGCAGGGGGCGGGACATGACCTACCGCTCGGGCGCGCGGGGGCCGGGTATGACCCCCCGTTCGGTTGCGCCGGGGCCGGAATCCGACCCCGCGGTTCTTGTCACGGCACCGGCCCCGCGCCCCGGCCGTCCTCGACGGGGGAAGACGCCACGTCCGACCAAGGAGGCAGGAATGCCCGATCCGCAGCGCGAGCAGCCCCGGCCCGTGCGGTCACGGCCCGACCGGCCCGGCGAACACCGGGAGGCCGCCGCCCTGCTGGCCGCCGGCATCGCCCGCGCACGGTCCGGAACGGGCGGCCTCGTCCTGCTCCGCGGCGCGACCGGCACCGGACGGACCAGCGTCCTGGAGGCCGCCGCCGAGGACGCCACCGCGCAGGGCGTACGGGTGCTGCGCGCACGCTGCGCACCGGGCTACGCGGCCGGGCCCTTCGCCGTCGTCCACCAACTCCTGGACTCCGTGGCCGAGTTCGAGAAGCCCGACCCGGCCGGCGACGAACGCGAGCAGGCCGCCCTGCTCCGGCGGATCCTGTACGCGCACGCCGACGACACCCCGCTGCTGCTCGCCGTGGACGATGTCCACCTGGCCGACGGGCCCTCCTACCGCTGGCTCGTCGAAGCGGCCCGGCACGTGGGCCGATTACCCCTGCCGGTCCTGCTGGCCGTCACCGAACGCAGCCAGTACGACATCGAGCCGCCGGCCCCCGGCTTCACGCACACCCTGTCGCCCGCCCTCGTCGACACCCACACGCTGGCCCCGCTGACCGCGGACTCGGCGGCGCGGCTGGTGCGCGCGGAGCACCCGGACGCCCCGCCCGAGTGGATCGCCGCCTGCGCCCGGGCCGGCGCCGGCAGCCCCCTGCTGCTGAGGGCGCTCCTGGACGACCTCGGGGCCGTGCTTCCCGCCGTCGGCCGGCACCGTCCCTCCAGCGAGGCGAGCACCCTCACCCCCTACCCGCCCCTCCCCGAGACCTCCGCCGCCCTTTACCCCGGCTCCTACCCGGCCGCCGTGCACTGGTGGCTGGACAGCGCCGGACCCACCACCGCCGAGGTCGCCCGGGTCCTCGCCGTGCTCGAAGAAGGCCGGGGTGGCGGCCCCACGGAGGAACCCGGCGGCGGCGTACCGGAGGCACCCGGCGGCGGCACCACGCAGGAACCGGCCGGCAGCGCCCCCGGTGGGACCGGGTTGCTGGCCGAGGTCGCCGGGGCCGATCCGGCCCGGGTGGCGGGCTGGCTCACCGCGATGACCGGGCTCGGCGTCCTGTGCCCCGGCCCGGACGGGCAGCCCCGGTACGCCCATCCGCTGCTGCGGGACGCCGTCCTCACCGGCGTCCCCGACACCCGGCGGCGCGCGGTGCACCGGGCCGCCGCCGAGGCGATGCTGCACCGCGGCGCCCCCACCGGGGCCGTGGCCCGGCAGTTGCTGCTGTCCGGCCCCGTGGGCGCCCCCTGGGCCCCGGCCGTGCTGCGCGACGCCACCGCCCTCGCCCTGCGCGACGGCCGCTCCGGCCAGGCCGTCGTGTTCCTGCGCAGGGCCCTTCAGGAGCCGCTCCCGGAGGACCACCGGCAGCGGCTCCTGACCGAGCTGGGATCCCTGGAGTGCGCGGGGCGGGACTCCTCGGCCGGGATGACCCGGCTCACCGAGGCGCTGCGGCTGCACGGAACGCCGCAGGACCGGGTGCGTGCCGCCGTCGCCCTCGGCACCGCACTGGCCGGACGCGGCCGGACCCGGGCCGCCGTGGAGGTGCTGCGCACGGTGGACGGCCAGCTCTCCGGACACCCCGACCTGGGAGCCACGCTCCAGAGCGCGTCCGCCCTGCTCTCCGACCAGGACCAGACGGTCCGCCAGGACGTGTACCGCTGCCTGAGCGACACCGCCGAGCACTCCCCGGAACTCGTCGGCCCGGCCGCCCGGGCACTGCTCGTGCGCTACGCGGCCACGGCCGCACTGACCTCGGCGGACGACGCGATGCGGCAGGTGCGGGCCCTGCTCGCCGAACCGGCCCACCCGCTGACCGAGCCGTTCCTGCTGGGCACGGCCGCCGCGGTCGCCCAGTGGGCCGACGAACTCGACGAGGCCGACCGCCTCGTGGACCGCGGACTGGCCGGCCAGCGCCCCGACCTGCTGCACCCGATGCACGCGGCCCTGCTCAACACCCGGGCCGACATCGCCGCCGCACGCGGCGAGTACGCGCTGCTGCCCGCCGAACGGCCCGCCCCAGCAGCCGGGCCCTCCAACGTGCACGCCACCACGCTGATCGCCCTCGTGGAGACCGGCCGCGCCGAGGAGGCCCGGCGCCTCGCGGACGGCTTCGACCTGCGCGAGGCGCCTGACAACTGGGAGCTGAACCGGTTCCTGTACGCGCGGGGCGTGCAGCGGGCCGCCGCGGGCGACACGGCCGGGGCGCTCCTCGACTTCCTGGAATGCGGGCGCCGCCAGACGGCCCGCGACGTGGTCAGCCCGGTCGTCACCCCGTGGCGCTCCGCTGCCGCCGAGTGCCGCCTGGCCCTCGGCAACCCCCGGGAGGCGCTCGCCCTGGCCGAGGAGGAGCTGCGCCTGGCCCGGGTGTGGAACACACCCCGCACGGTCGGCCGGTCCCTCAGGGTGCTCGGCACGATCACCGGCGGCCGCCGGGGGCTGCGCCTGGCCGAAGAGGCCGTAGGACTGCTCACGGACGCGCCGGCCGCCGCGCAGGGGGAGCTGGCCGCCGCGCTGCTCGCGCAGGGCCGGCAGCTCACCGCCGCCGGGGAACGCGCCCGGGCCCGGGAGTGCCTGCGGACAGCGGCCCTGACGGCCGAACGCCTGGGCGCGGTCCGGCTGCGGACCCTCGCGGAGGCGGCCCTGCGCGAAGGCGGGGCCCGCCGCGCCGCCACCGTCCGCACCGGCTCCGGAGCCCTCACCGCAAGCGAGCTGCGCATCGCCCGCCTGGCCGCCGACGGCCGCACGAACGCGGAGATCGCCGGCCTCCTCCACCTCGCCCGGCGCACCGTGGAGACCCATCTGACCAGCACGTACAAGAAGCTGGGCATCCGGCGGCGGGCCGAGCTCGGGCAGGCACTGGCCGTGGACTGACGCCCCGCCCGAACAGAACCCGAAACGCGCCACCGAGCCCCTGGGAAGCAAAAAGTGTTATCGCCCTCCCTTCACGTCGTCTCCACCCATGTGATCCCCGACATGGCGAGGGCCCCGGGACCGGCTGAGAGGGTGCGTGCGGTACATCAGTGAACCCAGGCGTCGAGAGGCCACCGTGGACAGTCAGCACTGGCGCGCCGTCATCACGGCGGCACAGGCCGGCGACCGGCGGGCGCTGGACGAGCTGGTCGAGGGCTGGCTGCCGCTGGTCTACAACATCGTGGGCCGGGCCCTGAGCGGGCACGCCGACGTCGACGACGTCGTGCAGGAGACCATGCTGCGCGCGGTCGGCAACCTCGGCTCCCTGCGCGACCCGGACAGCTTCCGGTCCTGGCTGGTGGCGATCGCCATGCGGCAGATCCGCGACCGGGCCCGGCGGAGGACCCCGGACCGGCTGGAGGAGGCAACGGCCTCGGATTTCGCCGAACTGACCGTGTTGCGACTCCAGTTGGAGGGGCAGCGGCGCGAGGTCGCCGAGGCGGTGCGATGGCTCGACGACGAGGACCGGCACCTGCTGTCGCTGTGGTGGCTGGAGGTCGCGGGCGAACTGACCCGGCGCGAACTGGCCGCCGCCCTGGGCATCACCCGGCAGCACGCCGCCGTGCGCGTCCAGCGGATGAAGGAGCGCCTGGAGACCTCGCGCGGCATCGTCCGCGCCCTGGACGGCGCCTGCCCCGACCTGCGGGAGGTGACCGGCCGCTGGAACGGCCGGCCCGACTCGGTGTGGCGCAAGCGGCTGGCCCGGCACCTGCGCGGCTGCGGCTACTGCGGCGGCACCCGCGAGGCGGTCGTCCCGGCCGAACGCCTCCTGGTCGGCATCGCTCTGGTCCCGCTGCCCGTCGGCTTCACCCTGTCGCTCGCCCTCGGCGGCAAGACAGCGGCGGCCGCCACCTCGGCCGGCTGGTCCGCCAAGCTGCTCGGCTCGCTCACCAAACCGGCCGTCGCGATGACGGCGGGCGCGACGATCATCGCGGGCGGCGCCTACGTCGTCACCCAGCCGCCGGACGCCCCGCCGCCCCGGGCAGCGATCGCCCCCACGGCCGGCTCCGCACCGCCGCCCTGGGCCGCGGTCACGCCCACGGCCGGCTCCGCACCGCCGCGCACCTCCGCCCCGCCCGCCCCGACCCCCAAGTCCTCACCGACGGCGGCGAAGAAGGCCGACCCGTACGGCACGGTCGTCGACGCCGTCGACCGCGCACCCGACCCGAACGCCCGGCCCGCCGCCCTGCCGCGCCGCCCCGAGTCCGGCATCACCAGCACCGGCGGCCCGAAGGCCGTCATGCAGCACCGCGGCGACAGCGTGACCCTCACCGGCCGGGGCTACGTCCTGGTCCGCTGGCAGATCTCGCCCGGGTCCCGGCCCGGCGCGCTGGTCATGCCGTCCTGGACCGGCCTGAAGGGCAGGCTGTTCCACGTGGCGTCCGGCGGCTGGCGGCGGATGGACGACCCGCTGCCCGGCGCCCCGAACGGCTACGCCACCGGGATGGGCGGCCCGAGCATCGGCTACGCCGTCCTCCCGCCCGGCACCCAGCAGATGTGGCAGAACGAGTACTTCTACCTCGACGGCAGCGTCACCCTCACCCAGAACGAACGGGGCTGCGACTACGGCCTCACCGTCTTCCCGTCGAACCGGGACGCCGTGGTCGAGGACATCGACACGGGCCCCGACCGGGGCGCCCTGCGCTACGGACTCGTCCGCGACACCGGCACGGACAGCGCGCCGGTGCCGCAGTACGTCACGCGTGAGACCCCTGCCGATCCGGCGACGGTGCCGCAGCGCTCGCGCGTGTAGCGCACAGCACGTCGACGCGGTTCGTGGTGACCGAGTCCACGCCCGCCTCCAGCAGCCGGCGCATGGAGCGGCGGGTGTCTGGGGTCCAGACGGACACCAGATACCCGTCCCGGTGCACGCGCTCGGCGAGGGGGCGGTCCACCAGGGAGAAGCGGTAGTTGAGCCAGCGGGGGCGGACCGCCGCCAGCAGGACGGGCCGCGGCGGGGCCAGCGTCGTCCAGGTGAGGGCGATCTCGGCGCCCGGATCCGCCGCGCGCACGGCGAGCATGGCGTCGGCGCCCGCGCAGTAGTAGACGCGCTCCGCCGCCCCCGCCTCCTCCACCACGCCCATGATCCGGCGCACCGCCCGTACGTCGGGCGACCCGGGCAGGTCGATCATCACCCGGTGCCCGCCGGTCGCGGCCAGTGCCTCGGCCAGGGCCGGCACCCCGCCGCCGGTCAGCCCGCGCACCTCCTCGAAGGACAGCGCGTTCACCGGCCGTTCGTGCTCCCACAGGCGCTTCAGCGTCGCGTCGTGCAGCAGCACCGGCACACCGTCCCGGGTGAGCCGTACGTCGATCTCCACCGCGTCCGCGCCCCGGCGCAGGGCGGACCGCAGCGAGGCGACGGTGTTCTCGCGGACGCGGTAGGGGTCGCCCCGGTGGGCCACGGCGACGGGGGAGGGCGTCACCGGGCGAGCCACTGCGCGGTGTACGTGTCGATCTCGCCGGTGATCCGCGTCCTGCCCGCCGCGTCCAGGAAGGACGCCTCGACGGCGTTCTTCGCCAGCTCGGCCAGGCCCCGCTCGTCGAGGTCGAGCAGCCGGGCGGCGACCGCGTACTCGTTCTCGAGGGTCGTGCCGAACATGGGCGGGTCGTCGGAGTTGACGGTGACGAGGACCCCGGCCCGCACGAACTCCTTGATCGGGTGCTCGTCGAGGGTGCGCACCGCGCGGGTGGCGATGTTCGAGGTCGGGCACACCTCCAGCGGGATCCGGTGCTCGGCGAGGTGCGCGAGCAGCTTCGGGTCCTGCGCGGAGCTGGTGCCGTGCCCGATGCGCTCGGCCCGCAGATGGGTCAGCGCGTCCCACACCGTCTGCGGGCCGGTCGTCTCCCCGGCGTGCGGTACGGAGTGCAGCCCCGCGGCGATCGCCCGGTCGAAGTACGGCTTGAACTGCGGCCGCTCCACACCGACTTCGGGTCCGCCGAGACCGAAGGAGACCAGGCCCTGCGGGCGCAGCCGGTCGTCGGTGGCGAGCCGGGTCGTCTCCTCGGCGGCCTCCAGCCCCGCCTCGCCGGGGATGTCGAAGCACCAGCGAAGCACGGTCCCGAACTCGGCCTCGGCGGCCTTGCGGGCGTCCTCGATGGCGTCCATGAAGGCCCGCTCGTCGATGCCGCGCCGGGTGGACGAGAAGGGCGTGATGGTCAGCTCGGCGTACCGCACCTGCTGCCGGGCCAGGTCCCGGGCCACCTCGTAGGTCAGCAGCCGGACGTCCTCCGGGGTGCGGATCAGATCCACGACCGACAGGTACACGTCGATGAAGTGCGCGAAGTCGGTGAAGGTGAAGTAGTCGGCGAGCGCCTCGGGGTCGGTCGGCACCTTCGAGTCGGGGTGCCGCGCGGCCAGCTCGGAGACGATCCGGGGGGAGGCGGATCCCACGTGGTGCACATGCAGTTCGGCCTTGGGCAGTCCGGCGATGAAGGCCTTCAGGTCGCGTGGGGCGCGGGGGTCGACGAGGTGCTCGGTCAAGGGTTCCTCCCCGGAACGGCGCCGCTGCCGGCGTGAGGCGGGCGGGGCGCGGGTGATCGGCTGATCGATGACTCGCGATTCATCGTATGCCGCGGTCCGGCGCCCTTCTTTTCAGGGGCGCGGGACGCTGTCGGCGGACGGCTCCGCGTGGGCGCGACCGGCCCCCGCGCACCCGCGCTGTGGCATGCACCGGACCGCCCCGTAGCATGACCACACGATCGACCCAGGGGGGAACAGGATGACGGACGCGACGCAGCCCGACGGAGGCGGAGGCGCCGGCCACGACCCGTGGGCGCCCCCGGAGCCCACGCCCTCACTCGACAAGCACCAGCACCCCACGGCGGGGCCGCCGTCCGTGCACGACCAGGCCACGGTCACCTCGATGCCGGGCTTCACCCCGCCCACCGGCACGCCCCAGTACGATCCGTCCGGCACCGGTACCGGCGCCGTCCCGCCCCCGCCGGTGGCCCCCACCGGTCCGGGAGCGCCCGGCGGCTACGGCTACCCGGGCTACCCCCAGTCCGGCTACGGCTGGCCCGGCATGCCCCCGGCGCCCCAGAACGGCCTGGGTATCGCCGCGATGGTGCTCGGCATCGTCTCCTGCACCCTCTTCTGCCTCTACGGCGTGGTCTCCCTGGTCACCGGCATCCTCGCCATCGTCTTCGGCATCAAGGGCCGCAAGCGCGCCGAGGCCGGAGTGGCCACCAACCACGGGCAGGCCCAGGCCGGTCTGATCATGGGCATCATCGGGATCATCCTCGGCATCGCGGTGATCGTGCTGATCGCCGTCGGCATCACGGCCGCGATCAACAGCGACAGCTACGACGACGACCCGTACTACGGGACCCTCGGCCCGGTGGCCACCGCAGCGTCCCACCGCTGAAACCGGGGCTCTGCACGGCCGAGTTGGCCATTACGATGCCTTGGTCTGACAACGGAGGGGAGTTCGTCCATGTCCAACACCAACCCGCCCCCGGGTGGTTTCGGCCCACCGGCCCAGCCGCCGCAGCAGCCGACCCCGGGATACGGCTATCCGCAGCAGCCCGGCCCGGGCTACGGCTACCCCCAGGGCAGCCCCGGCTACCCGGCCGCGCCGCCCGTGGGCTACCCGCAGGCGCCCGGTTACGGGATGCCCGCGCAGCCCAGCAACGGCATGGGCACCACGGGACTGGTGCTGGGCATCATCGGCGTGGTGTGCAGCGTCACGTTCATCATGTGGTTCTTCGGCGTGATCCTGGGGATTCTCGCGATCATCTTCGGTGCCATCGGCCGTGGCAGGGCCACCCGCGGTGAGGCCACGAACAAGGGCGCGGCGACCGCGGGCCTGGTCTGCGGCATCATCGCCACCGTGATCCTTCCGCTGCTGGGCTTCCTGCTGTTCGCCAGCATCATGGGCGGTCTCGGCGCGGCGTCCTGACGCGGCTCCCGGAGCTTCACAAGGGGCCGGTCCTCGGGACCGGCCCCTTGCTCATGCTCCCGCCCGCAGCCGCGCCCGCGCCTCCATCAGCGCGAAGCCCAGCAGATTCGGCCCCCGCCACCGCTCGGGGTCGGCCGCCGCCTCGTCGTCCGCGGCCAGCCCGATGCCCCACACCCGGTCCACGGGGCTCGCCTCCACGAGCACCCGGTCGCCTGTGCCCAGCAGGTACCCCAGCAGCTCGGGGTGCGCGCCGAACTTGTGGACGCTGCCCTCCACGACGATCCGGAACCGCTCCCGGGCCCACACCGCCTCGTCGAACCCGCGCACCAGCCGCCCGGCCTTCTTCGCCTCGGCGGGATGCTCCGCGGCCAGCACGGCACGCTCCGCCGCCGCGTCCCCGAAGAGCCGGGCCTTGCCGGCCATCATCCAGTGCTCCGCCGTCGCGTAGGACACGCCGTCCACGGTGAACGGCGCCGGCCACCACTGGCTCAGACAGCTCGCCCCGATCCGGCCGTCCGGCCGCGGCCGGTGCCCCCAGAAGTGCAGATACCTGACCCTGGCCCCCTCGCGGACCGCCCTGATCAGGGCCTCCTGCGAGCCGACCGCCCCCGTGATCTTCTCCATGCACGCGAGTCTGGCACGCACCACTGACACAGCGTCCTGCCTTTTCGCGGGGAACTCGACACCTGGTCGACAGATTCCGTCGCGTAACCAAAAATCAACAACGGAATCACTTGTTGGAGTGGCATACCTCTGTCAGGATCGGCACTCAAATCGAGCCTGAGCCACGCCGGCCCCATGAGGGGACACGGAGGAGAGCGACATGCACAACCCGGGCAATGCCACCCCGGACCGATTTCCGGCCGAGGAGCGCTTCGCGGAGGGCGCGCAGTTCATCGCGGGGCGTCTGACCAGGGGCACCTCCGGCCGCACGCACGCGGTCGTCGACCCGGCGTCGGGCGAGGAGGTCCTCACCTACGAACTGGCGGGCACGGCAGACGTCGACCGGGCCGTCGCCGCCGCCCGCGCGGCCTTCCCCGGCTGGGCCGGAACCACCCCGGGAGAGCGGTCCGACGCCCTGCACCGGTTCGCCGCGGTGCTGGCCGACCGCGCCGAGGACTTCGCCCGCGCCGAGTCGCTCCAGTGCGGCAAGCCGCTGAAGCTGACCCGCGAGTTCGACGTCCCCGGGACCATCGACAACGCCGCCTTCTTCGCCGGTGCCGCACGGCATCTGCAGGGGCAGTCCGCCGGTGAGTACTCCGGCGACCACACCTCGTACGTCCGGCGCGAGCCCATCGGGGTCGTCGGGTCGATCGCACCCTGGAACTACCCCCTCCAGATGGCCGCCTGGAAGATCCTCCCGGCGATCGCCGCGGGCAACACCATCGTCCTGAAGCCCGCCGAACTCACTCCGCTGACCTCGCTGCTCTTCGCCCAGGCGGCCACGGACGCCGGGATCCCGGACGGTGTGATCAACATCGTCACGGGCACCGGCGGGGTGGCCGGAGAGCACCTCGTCGGCCACCCGGACGTGGTCATGACGTCCTTCACCGGCTCCACCGCCGTCGGCAAGCGCGTCGCCGAGGTCGCCACCGCCACCGTCAAGCGCCTCCACCTGGAGCTCGGCGGCAAGGCGCCCTTCGTGGTCTTCGACGACGCCGACCTGGAGGCCGCCGCCCAGGGCGCGGTCGCGGGCTCCCTGATCAACACCGGGCAGGACTGCACGGCCGCCACGCGCGCGTACGTGCAGCGGCCGCTCTACGAGGCCTTCGTGGAGCGGACCGCGGCGCTCATGGAGACGGTCCGGCTCGGCGACCCCTTCGCCGCCGGCACCGACCTCGGGCCGCTGGTCTCGCACGCGCAGCGGGACCGCGTCGCCGGATTCGTGGACCGGGCGCGGGCCTACGCGCGCGTGGTGACCGGCGGCGAGGTGCCCGAGGGGGAGCTCGCCAAGGGCGCCTACTACCGGCCCACCCTGATCGCCGACGCCGCCCAGGACAGTGAGGTCGTCCAGTCGGAGATCTTCGGACCGGTCCTGGTCGTGCTGCCGTTCGACACCGACGACGAGGGCATCGCGCTCGCCAACGACACCCCGTACGGCCTGGCCGCCTCCGCGTGGAGCCGGGACGTGTACCGGGCCAACCGCGCCACGCGCGAGATCAAGGCGGGCTGTGTGTGGGTCAACGACCACATCCCGATCATCAGCGAGATGCCGCACGGCGGCTACAAGTCCTCCGGCTACGGCAAGGACATGTCCGCGTACTCGTTCGAGGAGTACACCCAGATCAAACACGTCATGTTCGACAACACCGCGGTGGCCGCCAAGGACTGGCACCGCACCGTGTTCGGGGACCGAGGGAGCTCCTGATGGATCTCCGCAGCTTCCACGGATATCCATCAGAAGCCCCCTAGCCGTATGCAGGCCGCCTGACCAACGGCCGTCCACCCTCCGAAAGGGCACCACGCGCATGGAGCAGTACGAGCCCGACCGCCTGTCCGCGGCTCAAAGGGCCGCCATGAGGCGCAGTTTCACCAACGGCAGGGCCTCCCTCACCCGGCGGTCCCTGTTGCGCGCCTCGACGGGCGGGGCGCTCGCGGCCGGCGGACTGGGGACGCTGAGTGCCTGCGGCATCCCGGCGGCCGGCCAGTCGAAGGGCGGCGTCTCGGCAGAGGACCACTCGGCCAAGGAGAAGACGGTGAACTTCTCCAACTGGACCGAGTACATGGACGTCGACGACAGCGCAAAGCACCACCCGACCCTGGACCAGTTCGCCGAGCGGACCGGCATCAAGGTCAAGTACAGCGAGGACATCAACGACAACAACGAGTTCTTCGGCAAGATCAAGCCGCAGCTCGCCGCGGGCCAGGACACCGGCCGCGACCTGATCGTCCTCACCGACTGGCTGGCCGCCCGCCTCATCCGCCTCGGCTGGGTGCAGAAGCTCGACCCCAGCAACCTGCCGCACGCCTACGCCAACCTGTCGGCCCAGTTCCGCAGCCCCGACTGGGACCCGGGCCGCGCCTACTCGTACGTCTGGCAGGGCATCTCGACCGTCATCGCGTACAACAAGAAGGCCCTCGACGGCGTCGAGGTGAAGTCGATATCCGACCTGCTGGACAACCCCAAGCTCAAGGGCCGGGTCGGTTTCCTGTCGGAGATGCGCGACAGCGTCGGCATGACGCTGCTCGACATGGGCAAGGACCCGGCCGACTTCACCGCCGACGACTACGACGCGGCCATCGCCCGCCTCCAGAAGGCCGTCGACAAGGGCCAGATCCGCCGCTTCACCGGCAACGACTACACCTCCGACCTGACCAGCGGCGACTTCGCGGCCTGTGTCGCCTGGGCCGGTGACGTCGTCCAGCTCAAGGCGGACAGCCCCGACATCGACTTCCTCATCCCGGACAGCGGCTACGTGACGTCGACCGACAACCTGCTGATCCCCAACAAGGCCCGGCACAAGACCAACGCCGAACGGCTCATCGACTTCTACTACGAGCCGAAGCCCGCCGCCGAACTCGCCGCGTACATCAACTACGTGTGTCCCGTCGACGGCGTGAAGACCGAACTCGCGAAGATCGACGAGGACGCGGCGAACAACCCGCTGATCATTCCCGACAAGGCCATGGCCGCCAAGTCCCACGCCTTCCGCTCGCTGAGCTCGAAGGAAGAGACCGAGTTCGAAGCGAAGTTCGCGAAGCTGACGGGGGCGTGACCACCATGACGAACAAGACGGACCCCGGCGGCGACGTCCGCCTCACGGGCATAGCCAAGACCTACGGCTCCTTCACCGCCGTCCACCCGCTCGACCTGACCGTGCCGCAGGGCTCCTTCTTCGCCCTGCTCGGCGCCTCCGGCTGCGGCAAGACCACCACCCTGCGCATGATCGCCGGCCTGGAGGAGCCCTCCGCCGGCACCGTCTTCCTCGGCGATCAGGACGTGACCGCCCTCCCGCCGTACAAGCGGCCGGTGAACACGGTCTTCCAGTCCTACGCCCTCTTCCCGCACCTCGACATCTTCGAGAACGTCGCCTTCGGCCTGCGCCGGCGCGGATGGAAGTCGGTGAAGAAGCAGGTCGACGAGATGCTCGAGCTCGTCCAGCTCGGCGAGCAGGCCCGCAAGAAGCCGCATCAGCTCTCCGGCGGCCAGCAGCAGCGCGTCGCCGTCGCCCGCGCGCTGATCAACCACCCCAAGGTGCTCCTGCTCGACGAGCCGCTCGGCGCCCTCGACCTCAAGCTGCGCCGCCAGATGCAGCTGGAGCTCAAGCGCATCCAGACCGAGGTCGGCATCACCTTCGTCCACGTCACCCACGACCAGGAGGAGGCCATGACCATGGCCGACACGGTCGCCGTGATGAACGCGGGCCGCGTCGAGCAACTGGGCGCGCCGACCGACCTCTACGAGAACCCGCGCACCACGTTCGTCGCGAACTTCCTCGGCACCTCCAACTTCATCGAGGCCGAGGTCGATTCCAAGAGCGGTGAGGAGATCGTGCTGAAGGCCGGCGGCGGCAAGCTCGTCCTGCCCGAGGCGCGATGTTCCGCCTCCGCGACGACCGGCGGGAAGGTGCTGGTCGGTGTGCGCCCCGAGAAGATCTCCCTCACCCACGCGGACGACGCCGGCGAGATACCCGAGGGCCGCAACCGCATCACGGGCCGGATCGCCGACTCCAGTTTCATCGGCGTCTCCACGCAGTACGTCGTCGACAGCCCGGTCTGCTCCGACTTCGAGGTCTACGCCCAGAACATCGACCGCGACCCCCGCCTGGTGCCCGGCGCCGAGGTCGTCCTGCACTGGAACCCGGCCCACACCTTCGGCCTGGACGCCGCTCAGGACGCCGACGCCGGAGTGGAAGAGGCGGCCTGATGTCGACACTCACCGAGGCGCCACCACCCCTCGCGCCGCAAGCGCCCGAGCCGAAGCCCCCCAAGCGCCGGGGCCGCTTCACGCCGTACTGGCTGCTGCTGCCCGGCATCCTGTGGCTGGTCGTCTTCTTCGCGCTGCCGATGATCTACCAGGCCTCCACGTCCGTGCAGACGGGGTCCCTGGAAGAGGGCTACAAGGTCACCTGGCACTTCGCCACGTACTGGGACGCGCTGTCCGCGTACTGGCCGCAGTTCGTCCGCTCCGTGCTCTACGCGGGCACGGCGACGATCCTGTGCCTGCTGCTCGGCTACCCGCTGGCGTATCTGATCGCCTTCCGCGCCGGCCGCTGGAAGAACCTGATCATGATCCTGGTGATCGCGCCGTTCTTCACCAGCTTCCTGATCCGCACCCTCGCCTGGAAGACGATCCTCGCGGACGGCGGACCGGTCGTGGGCGCGCTCAACACGCTGCACGTCCTGGACGTCACCGACTGGCTCGGCATGACCGCCGGAGACCGCGTCCTGGCCACCCCGCTCGCGGTGGTGTGCGGCCTGACGTACAACTTCCTGCCGTTCATGATCCTGCCGCTCTACACCTCGCTGGAGCGCATCGACGGACGTCTCCACGAGGCCGCGGGAGACCTCTACGCCCGGCCCTGGACGACGTTCCGCAAGGTCACCTTCCCGCTGTCGATGCCGGGTGTCGTCTCCGGCACGCTGCTGACCTTCATCCCGGCGGCCGGTGACTACGTGAACGCCGATCTGCTCGGCTCCACCGACACCCGCATGGTCGGAAACGTCATCCAGACGCAGTTCCTGAGAGTCCTCGACTATCCGACGGCCGCGGCGCTCTCCTTCATCCTCATGGCGGCCATTCTGCTCATGGTCACCCTCTACATCCGCAGGTCCGGGACGGAGGATCTGGTTTAAATGCCCTTCGTCAACTGGCTCAAGAGAAATCTCGTCGTCCTGGCGGGACTGCTGACCCTCGGCTATCTGCTGCTGCCGAACGTCGTCGTGACGGTGTTCTCCTTCAACAAACCGAAGGGGCGCTTCAACTACGAATGGCAGCAGTTCTCCCTGGACGCCTGGAAGGACCCGTGCGGTGTCTCCGGGCTGTGCGGGTCACTGTCCCTCAGCCTCCAGATCGCCGTCTGGGCGACACTCGGCGCCACCCTCCTCGGCACCCTGATCGCCTTCGCCCTGGTCCGCTACCGGTTCCGCGCCCGCGGCGCCGTGAACTCGCTGATCTTCCTGCCGATGGCGATGCCCGAGGTCGTCATGGCCGCCTCGCTGCTCACCCTGTTCCTCAACATGGGCGCCCAGCTGGGCTTCTGGACGATTCTCATCGCGCACATCATGTTCTGCCTGAGTTTCGTGGTCACGGCCGTCAAGGCGCGCGTGATGTCGATGGATCCAAAACTGGAGGAGGCGGCACGGGACCTGTACGCGGGCCCGTTCCAGACCTTCGTCCGGGTGACCCTGCCGATCGCCGCACCGGGAATCGCCGCGGGTGCGCTGCTCGCCTTCGCGCTCTCCTTCGACGATTTCATCATCACCAATTTCAACGCGGGCTCGACCGTCACCTTCCCCATGTTCGTCTGGGGTTCGGCGCAGCGCGGAACGCCCGTTCAGATCAATGTCATCGGCACGACCATGTTCGTCGTCGCCGTACTGTTCGTCCTGGTTTCCATGGTTGCCGGAAACCGCCGCAACAGGCAGAAGGCATAACCCCGTAGGGAGTTGACATCATGGCCCCGAGCGCCATGAATCAGTGGACCCGTTCGCTTTCCGACGTGCAGCCGGTCCCGTACTGGCTGGACGACCCCGGCCGGCCCCGTCCCGAACCCGCCCTCACCACCTCCGAGACCTGCGACCTGCTGGTCGTCGGAGGCGGCTACAGCGGCCTGTGGACGGCGCTGATCGCCAAGGAGCGCGACCCGCAGCGGGACGTGGTGCTGGTGGAGGGCCGCGAGGTGGGCTGGGCCGCCTCCGGCCGCAACGGCGGATTCTGCGCCGCCTCCCTCACCCACGGCCTGCCCAACGGCCTCACCCGCTGGCCCGACGAGATCCACACGCTCCAGCGGATGGGCGAGAGCAACCTCGACGAGATCGAGGCGGCCCTCGCCCGGCACTCCCTCGACTGCGACTTCGAGCGCACCGGCGAGATCGACGTCGCCACCGAGCCCTACCAGGCGCGCGAACTGCGCGAGTGGCACGAGGAGACGGTCCGCCGGGGCCTGGCCGACGGCGTCGAGTTCCTGGACGCCGACGCCGTACGGGAGCAGGTGAACTCACCCACCTTCCAGGCGGGCCTGTGGGACCGCAGGGGCGTCGCCATGCTGCACCCGGCGAAGCTCGCCTGGGGCCTGAAGCGGGCGTGCGTGCAACTGGGCGTGCGCGTCTACGAGAACACCCCCGCCCTGACCCTGAAGCCGTACGGGCCCGGCATGGCCGTGACCACCCCCTACGGCCGGATCCGCGCCCGCCGGGTCGCCCTCGGCACCAACATCTTCCCGAACCTGGTCAGACGCGTCCGCTCGTACACCGTCCCGGTCTACGACTACGCCCTGATGACCGAGCCGCTCACGCCCGAGCAGCTCGACTCGATCGGCTGGAAGAACCGCCAGGGCCTCGGCGACAGCGCCAACCAGTTCCACTACTTCCGGCTGTCCGCCGACAACCGGATCCTGTGGGGCGGCTACGACGCGATCTACCCCTACGGCGGCCGCGTCCGCGCCGAGTACGACGACCGCCCCGAGACCTACGCCAAGCTCGCCGGGCACTTCTTCGCCTGCTTCCCGCAGCTGGAGGGCGTCCGCTTCAGCCACGCCTGGGGCGGCGCGATCGACACCTGCTCCCGCTTCTCGGCGTTCTTCGGCACCGCCCACCAGAGCAAGGTGGCGTACGCGGCCGGGTACACCGGCCTCGGGGTCGGGGCCACCCGCTTCGGCGCCGAGGTGATGCTGGACCTGCTGTCCGGCGAGCGCACGGAACGCACGGAACTACAGATGGTCCGCAAGAAGCCCCTGCCCTTCCCGCCGGAGCCCTTCGCCTGGACGGGCATCGCCCTCACCAAGTGGTCACTGGCCCGCGCGGACGCCCAGGGCGGCCGCCGCAACCTGTGGCTGCGCACGATGGACCGCTTGGGGCTGGGATTCGACAGCTGACCGACCGGGTGTGATCCGGTTCACTCCAACGAGGTGCCGGAACCCGCGTAATGACCGGGGTACACCCCCTTCTCCCTCGTGATGCCCCTCGGACGCCCCGCGCGTCCGGGGGATACGTGAGAGAGAAGGGGGTCTTTGACGATGACCGGTGCGAAGACGGCGGTCGAGTGGCTCGCATCCGTCGCACCCGATCCCGAGGCCTGCCGCTGGGAGTGGGAGCGCAACCCGCTCGGGGTCGCGCTGCTGCCCGCCGGCAGCGCCTGGGACGTGCTCATCCTGCCCGGCGCACTCGGGTACGCCACGCTCGACGTGCTCACCCGCGTCCTCGACCGGCCGGGCCCCGTGCTCGTCGACTTCGGTGACGCCCGCATGGGGTTCTTCGTGCCGCCGGGCACCGCGGCCCGCTGGCTGGGCACGGGCATCCGCACGGCGGGCGCCGGCACCTGGATCGTCGTGCCGTACCCGGGCCGCTCCTCACCCGGCGGCGTGCGCTGGCTGGTCCCTCCGGACGGCTCGGGCATGCTGACGGACCCGGCCCTGCTGGAACTGGCGATGCACGAGGCGGCGGCGGGCCTGGCGACGGAGAACGACGGTTAGGGCCTGTCGTGTGGGTCGGGTTCCAGGTCCGGACGCCGCGGTCGGTCCGGCGCCGTCGTCCGCCGGAGGAACAGCCACAGCGACCCGAGCAGCACCGCGCACAGACACCAACTGCCCACCACGTCCAGCGGCCAGTGGTAGCCGCGGCGGACCAGGCCGTAGCTCGCGCCGAGGACCAGGGCAGCGCACAGGATGATCAGGGCGCGGCGGGCCAGGGCCGTGCGCAGCCAGGGGAGCAGGAGCAGGGTCGCGGAGCCGTAGGCGACGGCGGCCGTCGCGGTGTGGCCCGACGGGTAGTAGCCGGTGCCGGGCGGTTCGGCCGGGGTGCCCGGGCGGGCCGTCAGCGCCTTCAGCGGCACGACCAGCGCCGGGACCAGGGCCATGAGCAGGGCTGCCGCTGCGACGGGGAGCCACCAGCGGTCCGCTCCGGCGCGGCGCCCGCGTACGGCGACGTACCCCAGCGCGACCGCGAGGACCGGGACCGCGACCGGGATGTCGCCGAGGTCGGCGAGGAGTTCCGAGCAACGGTCCGGGTTCACCAGGACGCGGCTGAGCCGCTCGTCGAGCCGGACGAGCGGGCCGTCGTCGTCGACCTGCCAGGTGATCAGGGCGAACAGGAAGGCCGGAAGGGCGGGCAGGAGGGCGACGGAACCCGGGAGCGTGGCGCGTTCCTGGTTCGCGGAGATCGGCATGGGGCACAGCTTGGCACGAGCACAGACGCCGATCAGCGGCCCCCGCGGAGGATCACGTGAACCAGCCGTCCCACGACGCCGGCCTCTTCGACCACTGCCCCTGGCTCTTCGCCGGACAGGCCTCCGAGGAGCAACGCGCCGCACAGGAGCAGCGGCAGCGGCGGCTGCTCGCCGGGCCCGGGGAGGTGCGCCTGGGCGAAGGCTGCTTCGTGGCCGAGACGGCCGCCGTCCATCCGGACGTCCTGCACCTGGGCGACCGCTCGTACATCGCGGCCCACGCCTACGTCACCGACGCCATACGCACGGGCGCCGACTGCACCGTCAACCCCTTCACGGTGGTGCGCGGGACCGTGACCCTCGGGGACGGGGTGCGCATCGGCGCCCACAGCTCGCTGCTCGGCTTCAACCACGGCTCCGCACCCGACCTGCCGGTCCATCAGCAGCCAGTCACCAGCCGGGGGATCACGGTCGGCGACGACGTGTGGATCGGCTCGCACGTGGTCGTCGTGGACGGGGTCACCATCGGCGACCACTGCGTCATCGGCGCGGGAGCGACCGTCACGAAGGACCTGCCCGCGTGGTCGGTGGCGGCGGGCAACCCGGCACGCCGCCTCCGCGACCGGCGCGAGCCGCGCGGAGCGAAGCACCCGGCCGGCCCCCGAAGACCTCGCCGAGGAGCTACGGGAGTTCGCCGACACCGCCCGGGCCCAGGCGACCGACCTGCTGGACCGCTCCTGGCACCCGGACACCGGCCGCTACGCCGACCGGCCCGGCACCGAGCCGACCGTCCGGGCCCACTGCGACGCCGTCGAGATCGCCGACCTGCTCCTCGGGGACGTACCGCCGCACCTGCCCGCCCCCGAACACGTGCAGCGGCTCAGGGCGTTGCAGGACCCCGCCACCGGCCTGGTCCCCGAGTACGGCGCCCCCGCCCCGCTCCCGGGCCCCGCCGGGGTGCCGGACGGCGCCCCGGCCTATCACGTGCTGTGCGTGGGCTACGCGCTCGACCTGCTCGGCAGCTCCTTCGCCCACCCGGTCCACGCGGTGCGGACCACGACGGCCGACCGGCTGGTCCGGCAGCTCGGCGCACTGCCCTGGACCGACCGTGCCTGGCACGCCGGGGCGTGGGTCGACTCCTGGGCCACCGCCGCGCACTGGAACCTGCGCGCCGGAGGTGAGGCGGCGGCGCCCGGCGCGCTGGAGGCGCTGTTCGGCTGGCTGCACATCCACGCCGATCCGTGGACCGGGATGTGGGGCGCACCCACCCGGCAGGCCGGACGCCTGCAGATGGTCAACGGCTACTACCGGCTCACCCGCGGTTCCTTCGCCCAGTTCGACCTGCCCGTGCCGTACGCGGAGCGCGTCATCGACACCGTCCTGGACCACGCCCGCGACCCCCGCCACTTCGCACCCGGCCGGGAGAACGCCTGCAACGTGCTGGACGTGATCCACCCCCTGTGGCTCTGCGCCCGGCAGACCGGTCACCGCCGCGAAGAGGTCCGCTCCTGGGCGGCACAGCAGCTCACCGCCGCCCTGCGCCGTTGGCACCCCGGCCAGGGCTTCGGCTTCGGCCCGACGGCGGCCGGAACCGGCCCGGGACGTGAACCCGGTCTCCAGGGCACGGAGATGTGGCTCGCGATCGGCTGGCTGCTCGCGGACGTTCTCGGCCTGGCCGACGTCCTGGGCTACCGCCCGCGGGGGATTCACCGCCCGGAGCCCGCGCCGGCCGGGAAGGCCTGACCGGGCGTCGCGAGGGGGCGCATAGATGGAGGTCGGCCGCCCCGGAACAGGGGGGGTGGTTCCGGGGCGGCCGTCGGACCGGAACGTCGCGCGCCCCGGGGGGTTTGGGGCGAGCGACTGTCCGATCGGTGAGGAGATCCAGAGCCTCAGGCTCCGGTTGTGTGCGCGAGGGCACGACCAGGTCGAAGCTGGGGAGGCCCCGGCCTGATGTCACCCACAGTCCCCTGTGGGCGGGGTGTATCTCTCATCTGGGTAGAACCTACGACAGGGCGGGGGCGCGGGACAGGCCGCAGGACCCCCTGTCATCCACCTCGCACACCTTCTTCACACGCTCTGCCGCTCGCCGCCCCGGTAACGGAACCGGGGCGGCTCACCTGCCCGGAGGCCGGCTCAGATGCGCGCGCCGCAGGCTCAGACGCGGGAGAACGCCTGCTCGATGATGTCGAGGCCCTCGTTCAGCAGGTCGTCCCCGATGACCAGCGGGGGCAGGAAGCGGAGCACGTTGCCGTAGGTGCCACAGGTCAGGACCAGCAGGCCCTCGGCGTGGCACGCCTTGGCGAGCGCGGCGGTCGCCTCCGGGTTCGGCTCCTTGGTGGCGCGGTCCTTGACCAGCTCGATGGCGATCATGGCGCCGCGGCCCCGGATGTCGCCGATGATCTCGAACTTCTCGGCCATGGCGCCGAGGCGGGCCTTCATGATCGCCTCGATGTTCTTCGCCTTGGCGTTGAGGTCGAGCTCCTTCATCGTCTCGATCGAACCGAGCGCACCCGCGCAGGCGACCGGGTTGCCGCCGTAGGTGCCGCCCAGGCCGCCGGCGTGCGCGGCGTCCATGATCTCGGCGCGACCGGTGACGGCCGCGAGCGGCAGACCGCCCGCGATGCCCTTCGCCGTCGTGATGAGGTCCGGGACGATGCCCTCGTCCTCACACGCGAACCACTGGCCCGTGCGGCAGAAGCCCGACTGGATCTCGTCGGCGACGAACACGATGCCGTTGTCCTCGGCGAACTTGCTGATCGCCGGCAGGAACCCCTTGGCCGGCTCGATGAAGCCGCCCTCGCCGAGCACCGGCTCGATGATGATCGCGGCGACGTTCTCCGCACCGACCTGCTTGCTGATCTGGTCGATGGCCTGCGCGGCGGCCTCGGGGCCGGCGTTCTCGGGCCCGGTCGGCCAGCGGTAGCCGTACGCCACCGGCACCCGGTAGACCTCGGGCGCGAACGGCCCGAAGCCGTGCTTGTACGGCATGTTCTTCGCGGTCAGCGCCATCGTCAGGTTGGTGCGCCCGTGGTAGCCGTGGTCGAACACCACGACGGCCTGCCGCTTGGTGTACGCCCGCGCGATCTTCACGGCGTTCTCGACGGCCTCGGCGCCGGAGTTGAACAGGGCGCTCTTCTTGGCGTGGCCACCGGGGGTCAGCTCGGCGAGCGCCTCGGCGACCTCGACGTAGCCCTCGTAGGGCGTGACCATGAAACAGGTGTGGGTGAAGTCGGCGAGCTGCGCCGACGCCCGCCGTACGACGGCCTCGGCGGAGGCGCCCACGGACGTCACGGCGATGCCCGACCCGAAGTCGATCAGCCGGTTGCCGTCGACGTCCTCGATGATCCCGCCACCGGCACGCGCCGTGAACACGGGCAGCACGGACCCCACGCCCTGCGCGACCGCGGCGGTACGGCGGGCCTGAAGCTCCTGCGACTTCGGGCCGGGAATGGCGGTGACGACGCGGCGCTCCTGCGGAAGTGCGGTCATGCGGGGCTCCTGGGGTGGTGCGGAGGGTCTGTACGGACGCTTGGCTTCTTTTCTCGCAGGCTAGGGCGGAGGAAGGGGGGTGGGCATGCTCCATGTGGGCGTTGTCGGCGGGGCGCCTTGTCCGGGGTGGACATGGCCGTCAAGTGGCCCGGTGCCCACGTCCCGGCCGCGTAAGCGGTGAACTCCCCAGGGGAGGGCGTTAGATTGGCTCGCTGATGGTGGACGGAGCGGCTGGTCAGGGGGCAAGGGCGATGGACAGCGACGGGACGCAGGACGCGCGGGGTACGCATGCGAGTCCCGTGCCGCGCCCGGCGGGGCCGCCGGAGGTGCCCGCGATGCCTCCCCGGCCGCCCCGGGCACCGGCGACGCCGCCGCTGCCGGACGGGTCGGCGTTCCTCGGCTGGCTGCGGGCGCCGCGCCCCGACGCCGCGCCGGGCGTGTGGCGGTTCGGGCACCGGCCGCGGCCCGCGGAGGAACCCGAGGAGATCCCCACCCGGCAGCTGCTGAGCGGGGCGCTGATCGCCTTCCTCGTGGGATGGCTGGTCTGGTCGCTGCTGCAGAACGGGTACCTCGGCACCTGGTGGTGGGTGCCCTTCGACCTGATCGTTCCCGACGCCTGGAGGGGTGGCGACAGCGACCTCGGGGAGACCGGGACGTTCATCGTCTACCAGGGCTACGAGCTGCTCGTCGCCCTGGGGATCATGATCGGGGCGGCCCGGCTCGGCCGCTGGGGCGAGGTGTGGCGCCGCTTCGTCACCCCCCGCTTCCGCCGGCCGGAGGCCCAGGAGGACCGCACGGCCCCCGAGGACGACCCGGCCCAGTGGAACGAACTGCGGGCCGCCGGGGCCCCGGACGCCGCCGAGCGCCTCGCCGCCGAGGCCCGTTCCGGACTGATGCGCGACGTCGACCACGCCCGGATCCTGCGGGCCTGGCAGGGCGTGCGCACTGGACGGCACAGCCTCGCCACCTTCAGCGGCGCGGTGCTCAAGGACGGTGCCGCCGCGTGCCTCCACCCCTCCGGGGAGCGCGACCTGCCCGCCCGGCTCGCCCGGCACGACCTCGTCACCGGACAGGTGCGGCTCGGGACCACCGTCGACGACGCCCGCAACCCGTACGCCTACCGCGGCACCGGACTGGCCCTCGGGCCCGAGCTGCTCGGCACCTCGCTCGTCGCCGTCGGCCCCGCCGGATCCGGCAAGACCGGCACCGTCGTCCGTCCGCTCGCCGAGTCGCTCTGCCTGCACGCCCTCGCCGGGCGGGCCGCCGTGGTCGTCGTGGGGGCGGCCGGCGCGGGGCTCGGACCGGCCGACGCCTATGACGTGGTCGTACGGATCGGGAACCAGGAGTCCGAGTACGACCTCGACCTGTACGGCGGCACCACCGACCCGGACGAGGCCGCGGCCGTGCTCGCCGAGGCGCTCGTCGGGGACCTCGCCGACCCGCACCCCGGCAGCGACAGCCGCCGTTCCACCACCGTCCTCGCCCAGCTGCTCGGGCCGTTCCGGGCCGTGCACGGGCGTTTCCCCTCCGTACCGGAGCTGCGGCAGCTGCTGGACGGCGCGCCGGGGCCGTTCGCCGCGCTGCGGCAGGGGCTCCAGGAGACCGGGCAGGAGTCGCTGCTGCGGGAGCTCGACGCCCGGGAGCGGCAGATGGGGCAGCCGGGGGACGTCGGCGGGGTGCTGGGCGATCGCGTCGCGCTGCTCGACCGGCCCGCCTTCGCCGGGTTCTTCGACACCTCCGGGCAGTCCCGGCCCTTCACGCTCAAGGCCCTCGACCACCCGGTGCGGGTGCGCATCGACCTGCCCCAGCGCGGGCACGCCGATGCCTCCAAGATGCTGGCCCGGCTCGTGCTCGCGCAGTTCACGGCCAGTGTCGCGGTACGCGAGGACCGGTCGCTGTTCGCCTGCCTGCTGCTGGACGACGCGACCGGGGTGGTGACGCCCGAGGCCGTGCGCGGCATCCAGCGGCTGCGGTCCGGCAACGCCGGGGTCGTGCTCACCCTGCGCACCCTGGACGACGTGGCCCGGCCGCTGCGCGGGCCGCTGCTCGGCGCGACCGGCTGCCGGATGGCGCTGTCGGGACTCACCCCGTGGGACGGGCAGGACTTCGCCGAGGTGTGGGGCAAGGAGTGGACCGAGGCCCGCGATGTCACCGACCGGCAGATCATCGCGGAGACCCCGGCGGGCAAGGCCGTGCACATGCTGCGCCGGGTGATCACCGGCAAGGCCCCGACCGCGCGGGCGGTGACCGTGCGGCAGGTCGAGCGCGAGCGCTGGTCCGCCTCCGAGCTGGCGCACGCCGTGCCGGCGGGGCACGCGGTGCTGTCGCTGACCGACGTCAAGGGCGAGCACGCGCCTCCGCTGCTGGTGGATCTGCGGGGCTGAGCCCTTCCCGACAGCGGGGTACGCGGGGACCGTACGGTGAGGCAGAATCGTCACAGGTCGTTCATACGCGGCGGCCAAATGACCACAGCGATCTCACAGCCCCGACGCAGAAGGCCTCATGCCCCCGACGCTCGCCTCGCTCGTCCACCACTCCGCGCTGAAGCTGACCGTGCGGGCGGGCGAAGACCGCCTCGACGTGCCGGTGCGCTGGGCGCACGTCAGCGAGCTCGCCGACCCCGTGCCCTACATGGAGGGCGGGGAACTGCTGCTGATCACCGCGCTGAAGCTGGACGCCGAGGACCCGGAGGCCATGCGCCGCTACGTCCGGCGGCTGGCCGGGGCCGGGGTGGTCGGGCTCGGTTTCGCCGTCGGCGTCAACTACGACGAGACGCCCAAGGCCCTCGTCGACGCGGCCGACGAGGAGGGGCTGCCGCTGCTGGAGGTGCCGCGCCGCACGCCGTTCCTCGCCATCAGCAAGGCCGTGTCCGCCGCGATCGCCGCCGACCAGTACCGGGCCGTCACCGCCGGGTTCGCCGCCCAGCGCGAGCTGACCCGGCAGGCCCAGAGCGGCGGCCCGGAGGGGCTGCTGGCCGCGCTGGCCTCGCAGGTCGACGGCTGGGCGGCGCTGTACGACGCCTCGGGCGCGGTCGTCGCCACGGCACCGGAGTGGGCCGGGCGGCGCGCCGCGCGCCTCACCGGTGACGTGCAGAAGCTGCGGGACCGCCCCGCGCCCGCCTCCTGTGTGGTCGGCGGACCGGAGAACGAGGACCGGGTCGAGCTGCACACCATCGGCACCGGCCGGCGCCCCCGGGCGGCCCTCGCCGTGGGCACGGCCGCCGCCCCGGGCACCGCGGAGCGCTACGCCGTCCACTCGGCCATCGCCCTGCTGACCCTGACCACGGAACGCTCACGGTCCCTCCAGGCGGCCGAGCAGCGGGTCGGCGCGGCGGTGCTGCGCATGCTGCTGGCCGGGGAGCCGGACCACGCGCGCGCGGTCGCCGGGGACCTGTACGGCGAGCTGCTGGACGCGCCGTTCCGGATGATGGTCGCGGAGCGGGTGCCGGTGTCGGCGTCGGCCGCGCTGGCCCGGGCCGGGGCGCGCAAGGGCGCTCCGCCCGTCGAGCGGCCCTCGGCCGCCGCGCTCGCCGCGGCCGACCCCGGCGACCCCCTCGCGGTGCTCGCCGACGTCGTGGAGTCCGCGGCGGCCCGGGCGGGCGAGGCCGTGCTGGTGGTGCCGGAGGGGGAGCGGCTGGTGGTGCTGGCGGCGGACGGCGGTGCCGCCGCCGCGGCCTGCGGGGAGTACGCGGCCGCCCTGGAGGCGGCCCGGGCCGGGATACGCGAGAAGGTGCCGGGCGGCGAGGAGGGCGAACTGGTCGTGGGCCTGTCGGCACCGGCCGGGCCGATCGCCTCGTCCGCCGCCTACAAGCAGGCCGAGCAGGCGCTGTCGGTGGCGCGGCGGCGCGGACGCGTCCTCGTGGAGCACGAGCGGATGGCGGCCGGATCGGTGCTGCCGCTGCTCGCGGACGACGCCGTACGGGCCTTCGCCGACGGCATGCTGCGGCCGCTGTACGAGCACGACGCCACGGGCCGCGGCGACCTCGTGGCGTCCCTGCGCGCCTGGCTTTCCAAGCACGGCCAGTGGGACGCGGCGGCGGCGGACCTCGGCGTCCACCGGCACACCCTGCGCTACCGCATGCGCCGGGTCGAGGAGATCCTCGGCCGGTCCCTGGACGACCCGGACGTCCGGATGGAGCTGTGGCTGGCCCTCAAGGCGAGCAGTACCGAGTAGCCAAACCGGAGTGTCCGCGTCCCGCACTGCTACGGCTCGGACAAACGCCCTTCGGCCACCTCGCGCCTACCGTTGGTCCGGTAGCACAGGATCACCCCCAACGCCGAAGGGCCGGAACCCACATGACCTCCACCCACGCCTTCTGGCTCGCCGGCCGCCAGGCCACCGGCGAGGACACCTTCGACGTCACCTCCCCCTGGGACGGGCGGCTCGTCGGCACGGTGAGCCTGCCGACCGACGCGCAGGTCGAGGAGGCCGTGGCCGCCGCGCACGCGGTCCTGGACGAGTTCGCCGCCACCCCCGCCCACGTGCGGGCCGCCGCCCTCGACCACGTCAGCAAGCGCCTCGTCGAGCGCACCGAGGAGATCGCGCGGCTGATCTCCGCCGAGAACGGCAAGCCCCTGAAGTGGGCCCGCGGCGAGGTCGGCCGGGCCGTGTCCGTGTTCCGGTTCGCGGCCGAGGAGGCCCGGCGGTTCAACGGCGGCGAGGCCCAGCGCCTCGACACCGACCTCGGCGGCCAGGGCCGGCTCGCGCTCACCCGCCGCTTCCCGAAGGGCGTCGTGCTCGGCATCGCGCCGTTCAACTTCCCGCTGAACCTCTGCGCCCACAAGATCGCCCCGGCCATCGCCGCCGGTGCCCCGATCATCCTCAAGCCGGCCCCGGCGACCCCGCTGTCCGGCCTGATCATCGGCGACCTGCTGGCCGAGACCGAGCTGCCCGCCGGCTCCTGGAGCATCCTGCCGGTCGCCAACGACAAGATGCCGGCCCTGGTGCGGGACGAGCGCCTGCCCGTCATCTCCTTCACGGGCTCCGAGAAGGTCGGCTACGCGATCATGGACTCGGTGCCGCGCAAGCACTGCACCCTGGAGCTGGGCGGCAACGGCGCGGCCGTCGTCCTCGCCGACTGGGCGAGCGACGAGGATTTGGACCGGGCGGCGAACCGCATCGCCACCTTCTCCAACTACCAGGGCGGCCAGTCCTGCATCTCCGTGCAGCGGGTCATCGCCGACGCCTCGGTGTACGACCGGCTGCTGCCGCGCATCGTCGCCGCCGTCGAGGCCCAGGTCACCGGCGACCCGAGCGACGACAGGACCGACGTCGGCCCGCTGGTCAGCGAGGACGCCGCGCAGCGCGTCGAGGCGTGGGTCCAGGAGGCCGTGGACGCCGGGGCGCAGCTGCTCACCGGTGGCAAGCGCGACGGCGCCTCCTACGCGCCGACCGTCCTGGCCGAGGTCCCGGGCGACGTGACGATCTCCTGCGAGGAGGTCTTCGGTCCGGTGCTGACCGTGCAGAAGGCGGACGACGAGGCCGCCGCCTTCGCCGCCGTCAACGACTCCAAGTACGGCCTCCAGGCAGGCGTGTTCACCCACGACCTCCAGACCGCCTTCCGCGCCCACCGCGCCCTCGAGGTCGGCGGCGTGGTCATCGGCGACGTGCCGTCCTACCGCGCCGACCAGATGCCGTACGGCGGCGTCAAGCAGTCCGGCGTGGGCCGCGAGGGCGTGCGGTTCGCCATGGAGGACTACACGTACGAGCGGGTGCTGGTGCTGACCGGCATCGACCTCTGACCCACCTCCGCCCCACCCTCTGGCTTATGGAAACCATTTTCATATAAGCTCTGTGAAGAGGCCCGGCACCGATGCCTTCCGGTGCCGGGCCCCTTCTTTGTGCCGGCCTGCTCCGGACCCTCAACCGGAGAAGCCGACATGCGCGAGCCGCAGCGGGCCGCGCAGTCTGAGACACACGTCGTGGACGCCCGCGGCGGCGATGGACGCGCTGAGGGACACGTAGTCGTACGGACCCGGGGCCGGTGAGGCGGGCGACAGCACCGCGAGCGCCGGGCCGCCGTCGAGGGACAGCTCGACCGCGCCCTCGCCGGCCACCTCCACCGTCACCTCGCAGACCCCCCGGCCGAAGTCGCAGGCGCGGTAGACCAGTTCGCCCGTCTCCGGGCCCGACGGCGTCACCGCGTCGCCCGAGACCTTCGTCCGGTCGACGATCGCGATGCCCCGCTGCTCGTCGAACCCGGCCGCGGCCAGGCCGCCTGCGAGGACCGCGCGCGGCAGGGTCGGCTCGCCGTCGAGCGTGACCGTCGTCCGCAGCCGGACGTCCTCGCTGGACGCCCCGGCCAGCAGCTCGTATCCGCCCGGTTCCACGCGCCACCGGTCCTGGGCGACGTCCCAGAACGCGAACGCGGTCAGCGGGACGTCGAAGCCCAGCTCGGCCGTCGCCCCCGGGGCGAGCGTGACACGGCGGTGGTCCAGCAGCTCGCGGCGCGGACGCGGCACCGACGCGCCGACGGCCCTGGTGTAGAGCTGGGCCACCTCGTCGGCCGTCACGTCACCGGTGTTGGTGACCGAGAAGGAGACCCGCACCGCCCCGTCCTCGACCCGGGCCGTCAGGTCGCCGTACGCGAAAGAGGCGTACGACAGGCCGTGCCCGAAGGGGAACAGGGGCGTGCCCTCGAAGTACAGGTACGTCTGGCGGGCGCCGATCACGTCGTAGTCGAGGAGGCCGGGCAGGTCGGCGTCGTCGGCGTACCAGGTCTGCGGGAGGCGGCCGGCGGGGGAGACGTCACCGGCCAGGACGCGGGCCAGGGCGGTGCCGGCCGCCTGGCCGCCGTGCGCGGTCCACAGCACCGCCGGGAGCTCGGCGGGGTCGACGGCGTACGGGTAGGCGGCGACCAGCGCCAGCACGGTGGCCGGGTTCGCCGCGCGGGCCGCCCGCAGCAGCCGCTCCTGCTGCCCGGGCAGGCGCAGGGTCGTACGGTCCTCGGTCTCGCGGCCGTTGATGTGCGGGTCGTTGCCCGCGACCACCACGACGACGTCGGCCGCGGCGGCGGCCCGCGCCACCGCCTCCTCGCCACGCTCGACGACGACCAGCTCGAAGACCTCGGGATCTTCGTCGGCAACCTTCACGCCGTCGGCGGAGACACACACGTGCCGACCCGTCCCCAGGTGCTTCAGGAGGTGCCCGTCCCCGTGCGGTTCCAGGCGGAACGTCTCCTGCACGATCCAGCCGCCCGGCTGGTCGGCGGAGGCGCGGAGGCAGCCGTCGTCGGCGACCGAGAGGTAGCGGCCGTCGGGGGCGCGCAGGGTCAGGACACCCTCGCCCCAGTCGACCAGCGCCAGCTCGGTGCCGGCGGCGTCGGTCGTGAGCGCGGGCAGGTCGGTGCGGCCCGCGAGCAGCGCCGGGTCCAGCGCGCCCTCGGCGCCGCGCACCTCGTCTGCGGCCCCCTCGGCCGCCGGCACGTGCAGGAACGCACCCGCGGAGGTCTTCAGCCGGACCCGGTCCACGCCCTCCGCGAACTCCACGCGCTCCGCGCCGAACCGCTCGTACAGGCCCTCCAGCGGGGTCGAGCGGTGGATGAGAGTGCCGCTGTACCAGTCGAGCTTGCACTCGTCGGCGAGCAGCCCGACCACCGCGACGCGGGTGTCCGGGGCGAGCGGCAGCACCCCGTCGTTCTTGAGCAGCACGATCGCCTGCTCGGCCGCCTCCTGGGCGAGGGCGCGGTGCGCCGGTGTGTCGAACTCGCTGGTGGTGTCGTGCGGGTCGTACTCCGGGTCGAACTCGCCGAGCCGGAAACGGACCGAGAGCTGGCGGCGGACGGCCGTGTCGACATCGGCCTCGGTCAGCAGGCCGCGCTCCAGGGCGCCGCGCAGCCGCCCGGTCATCTGCGAGGAGTCCGTGCCGTGGTCGGTGAAGCTGTCGACACCCGCGACGAGGGAGGCGGCGGTGGCCTCCTCGTGGGTCTCGAAGTAGTGCTCGGAGTCGACCAGGTTGCTCGGCGCCCCCGCGTCCGAGCAGACCAGCAGATCCTCCTCCGCCCAGGTCCGCAGATGCTCGGACAGATACGGGGAGACGTGGTTGGGGCGGCCGTTGACCAGGTTGTAGGCCGGCATCACCCCGGCCACCGCGCCCGCCTCGACGGTGTCGCGGAAGGCCCGCAGGTCGTACTCGTGCAGCACACGCGGTCGCACCGAGCTCGACGTCGTGGAGCGGTCCGTCTCGTTGTTGTGGGCCAGCCAGTGCTTCAGCACCGGGGCGGTGCGCCAGTAGGTGGGGTGGTCGCCGCGCAGACCGTGCGTGTAGGCCGTGGCGATCGCCGAGGTGAGCTTCGGGTCCTCCGAGTAGCCCTCCTCGTTGCGGCCCCACAGCGGGTGGCGCAGCAGGTTGACCGTCGGGGCCCAGACGTTCAGGCCGACCCGGTCGTCCTTGGCGCGCATCGCGCGGACCTCCCGGGACACCGCGTCGCCGACGCGCCGCACCAGCTCCGGGTTCCAGGTGGCACCGAGGCCGACCGCCTGCGGGAACACTGTCGCGGGGCCCATCCACGCCACGCCGTGCAGGGCCTCCTGGCCGGTGCGGAAGGCGGCGACGCCGAGCCGTTCGACGGCCGGCGCGAACTGGTGCAGGAACGCGGTCTTCTCCTCCAGCGTGAGCCGCGACAGGAGGTCGTCGATCCGCTTCGCGAACGGCAGGCGCGGATCGCGGAACGGCGGCATGGGCGGCGTGTGTGCGGTCACGTGGGAATCCCTTTGCGATGGAGCGGCGAGGCGCTTTCGAAGCGCTTCGATGCTCGATCGGCACCGGGGTGGGTGTCAAGACACCCCGGCGCAACAACTCCGTCCTATGGGCGGCATTCCAACGCCTCGAAAGAGCCGCCGGTGCTGGGGAACACCTCGGAGGAATCTTGGAATCGCCCCTTGTGCACCCCTGGGTGTTCACTTAACCTCGCAGCAACATCGAAGCGCTTCGACTGTGAGGTCCGCCACCCGGTGGTGCACATTCCGCGTCACGCGTCGGAGTATCGCTTCGGCTCAGCCAGTTCCACTCGAGACACCGCAGCCGACGGCCCTCCGCCGGGTGTCCTGGTGCGCCATGAAGGGTTGACGCAATGACGAACGCCGCCTCCGCCTCCTCCGGACCTAGCCGGAGAAGTTTCCTCGCCTCCACGGCGGTCGCCACCGCAGCCGTGGCGGGAGGGGTGCCGCTGTTGGCCGCCTGCGGCGGTTCGGACAGTGGATCGAAGGACGGCACGACCTCCGGCAAGAGCGCCAAGAAGCTGCTGCCGGCCTACGTCGCGAGCAACGTGGTGACGCCGGACATCCCGGCCAAGAACGGCTCGGCGATGGGCTTCACCAAGAAGCTCGCCCTGGCCGACCTGAAGACCTCGGTGCCGAAGAAGCTCGGCAAGGGCAGCCGCATCAAGATCATGTCGCCGTTCTGGGGCACACCGCCGAAGGGCGACAACCCCTACTACACGACGATGAACGACCTGATCGGCGTCGACATCAGGTGGCAGAACCAGGACGGCAACACCTACGACGAGAAGCTGGGCGCGGTGCTCGCCTCCAGCGACCTGCCGGACGTGGTGGTCATCCCCAGCTGGAACATGGGCGGCAAGATACCCAGCGCCATCATCAGCAAGTTCGCCGACCTCGGCCCGTATCTGTCCGGGGACGCGATCAAGAAGTACCCGAACCTCGCCGCCATTCCGAGCGGCGCCTGGCAGTACTCGATCTTCGGCGGCAAGCTGCGCGGCCTGCCGCAGCCCGCCCCCTCCGTCCCCGGCATCGTGCCCTTCTACCGCAAGGACGTCTTCGACAAGGAAGGCTACGACCTCCCGAAGTCCCCGGACGAGTTCATCGCCCTGGCCAAGGAGATCACCCGGCCGAAGGCCAAGGTGTGGGCCTGCGACGACATGAAGTGGGCCGCCTTCGAGTTCTTCGGCGTGCTCTCCGGCAGCGAGAAACCGCTCGGCTGGAACCTGACCGACGGCAAGATGATCTACCGGGTCGAGACCGAGGAGTACCTCGAGGCGCTGGAGTGGACGCGCAAGCTGTACGCGGCGGGCGTCGTCCACCCCGACGCGAAGGCGGTCCAGGGCACCGCCGGTGACCGGTTCACCGCCGGCCAGGTCCTGATGTACAACCAGAACATCTCGGACTGGTGGGGCAAGATGGCCGAGCAGGCGGGCCAGAAGTCCGACTTCCGCATCTCCGGCATGGACATCTTCGGCGCCGACGGCGGTGACCCCACGTTGTGGGCCGGATCGCCGGCGGGCATCTTCGCCTTCGTCAACAAGCGTGCGTCCAAGTCCGTCGTCGAGGACGTCCTGGCCGCCGCCAACGTCACCGCCGCCCCGTACGGCACCAAGGAGTACATGCTCACCAACTACGGGGTGGAGGGCACGCACTACACCGTCAAGGACGGGGTGCCCACCAAGAACGACAAGGGCAACCAGGAGGTCATCAACGCCTATGTGATGCTCGCCAGCCCCGCCCCGACCATCGCGCACCCGGACCTGCCGGACATCGCGAAGGAGCAGGTGGAGTGGCAGCAGCGGATGGGCGCCTTCACCAAGAAGTCGACCTTCTGGGGCCTGCAGATCACCGAGCCCGCCCGCTACACCAACCTCTCCAACGACTTCGAGCAGCTGGAGGACGACGTCGTCCGCGGCCGCAAGAAGATCAGTGACGTGCAGCAGGCCGTCTCCGACTGGAAGAAGCAGGGCGGCGACAAGCTGCGGGACTGGTACCAGAAGCTGCACGACACCAACGGTTCCGCGCAGTGACCCGGCGCTGAGGCAAGGAGAAATCCGTGTCCAACAGCACGGTGCCTCGCAGCAGGGCCGAGGCGACCACGAGTGAGGCGGACCCCCGAGCGACAGACGCTCCCGCCGGGGGCCGTCCGGAGAAGAAGCGCTCCGGCAAACTGAGCCTCCGACTGCGGTTCCGCCGGGACCGCACCCTGATCCTGATGACCTTGCCGGCCGTCCTGCTGGTCCTGGTCTTCAACTACGTACCGATCCTGGGCAACGTCGTCGCCTTCCAGGAGTACGACCCGTACGTCAGCGACAACGGTTTCGTCGCGATGCTGCACAGCCCCTGGGTGGGCTTCGAGCAGTTCCAGCGGATCTTCGCGGACTCGGCGTTCTGGGACGCCGTGCAGAACACGCTCGTGCTGTTCTCCCTCCAGCTGGTGCTGTTCTTCCCTGTTCCGATCGCGCTCGCGCTGGTCATCAACAGCGTGATCAGGCCCCGGATTCGTGCGGTGTCGCAGGCGATCCTCTACTTGCCGCACTTCTTCTCGTGGGTGCTGGTCATCACCGTCTTCCAGCAGATCTTCGGCGGCGCGGGCATCATCGCGCAGACCCTGCGCCAGCACGGCCACGAGGGCTTCGACATCATGACCGACCCCGGGATCTTCAAGTTCCTGGTGACGGCGGAGGGCGTCTGGAAGGACGCCGGCTGGGGCATCATCGTCTTCCTCGCGGCGCTCGCCTCCGTGAGCCCCGACCTCTACGAGGCGGCGGCCATGGACGGGGCCGGGCGCTGGCGCCGGATGTGGCACGTCACGCTGCCCGCGCTACGGCCCGTGATCGCCCTGCTGCTGGTGCTGCGGGTCGGTGACGCCCTGACCGTCGGCTTCGAGCAGATCCTGCTGCAACGCGACGCGGTGGGACCAGGGGCCGCGGAGGTCCTCGACACCTATGTGTGGTGGAACGGCGTCCGCAACCAGGACTTCAGCTACGCCGCGGCGGCCGGCCTCATCAAGGGCCTGGTGAGTGTGGCGCTCGTCCTCGCCGCGAACAAGGTGGCCCACTTCATGGGCGAGCAGGGGGTGTACAAGAAGTGACCGCCGTCATCGACAAGGCCGCCCTGGACGAGGCGGCGCGCGAACCCCGCTGGTGGGAGGCTCCGCCGAGGCCGGCCTGGGAGGACGAGCCCAGTAGGGCCGGGGTCGCGGGCAAGGGCATCGTCCTGGCCGCCGCCTGTCTGGCCGTCCTGTTCCCCCTGTGGATCGTCATCGTCACCAGCCTGTCCTCGAAGCAGACCATCACCGAGGCCGGCGGTCTGGTGCTGATCCCGAAGGGCATCACGTTCGTGGCCTACCAGGAGCTGCTGAGCGGCGGGCAGGTGACCCGGGCGGCGATCGTCAGCGTGTGCGTCACGCTGGCCGGCACCCTGTTCTCCATGGCGGTGTCGGTCCTCGCGGCGTACGGGCTGTCCAGGAGCGGCTCGCTCGGCCACCGCTGGCTGCTGATGACCCTGCTCGCGACGATGTTCTTCGGGGCCGGGCTCATTCCGACGTACCTGCTGGTGCAGTCGCTCGGGCTGACCGACACGTATCTCGCGCTGATCCTGCCGAGTGCGGTGAGCGTCTTCAACATCCTGGTGCTGCGCGCGTTCTTCATGGGCATCTCGCCGGAGCTCGTCGACAGTGCGCGTATCGACGGGGCGGGGGACTGGCGGATCCTCTGGCAGATCGTCATTCCGCTCTCGCGGGCCGTCATCGCGGTGATCACGTTGTTCTACGCGGTCGGCTACTGGAGCGCCTGGTTCAACGCCTCGATCTATCTGAGCGACCAGGACATGATGCCGCTGCAGAACGTCATGATCCAGCTGGTCCAGAAGCAGGAAGCGCCGGTCGGGGTGAGTCAGGCGATCAAGACCGGGCAGATTTCCGCGCTGGCCATCCAGATGGCCGTGATGGTGATGGCCCTTCTGCCGGTGGCTGTGATCTCGCCCTTCGTCCAGAAGCACTTCAAGAAGGGCATGCTCACGGGGGCCGTCAAGGGGTGATGCCCTCCTTCCGGGTCTCGTCGTAGGGCTTTGCGTCCTGTTCCGTCCGCGGCCGCGTTGTGGCTGTTCGCGCAGTTCCCCGCGCCCCTGAAGGGGCTCCCACGTCTCCCCCTGGTGCAAGAACCGAGGTATGTCATGAGCGCGTTTCACCTCAGCAGACGTTCCGTGCTGGCCGGGACCGCTGCCGCCGCGGCGGCCGTCTCCCTGCCGCTGACCCAAGGGCGGGCACACGCCGCGGCCACTCCCGCGGCGGGCGGATACCGCTGGCGCAACGCGGTCCAGGGCGGCACCGGATTCATCACCGGCGTGCTGTTCCACCCCTCCGTGCGCGGGCTCGCCTACCTGCGTACCGACATCGGCGGCGCCTACCGCTGGGACGACCGTACCGACCGGTGGATCCCGCTGACGGACCACCTCGGCTGGGACGACTGGAACCTGCTCGGTGTGGAGGCCATGGCCGTCGACCCGGCGCATCCCGACCGCGTGTACCTCTCCCTCGGTACCTACGCGCAGTCCTGGGCCGGAAACGGGGCCGTGCTGCGCTCGGAGGACCGGGGCGCGACCTGGAAGCGCACCGACCTGACCGTCAAGCTCGGGGCCAACGAGGACGGCCGCGGCTGCGGTGAGCGGCTGCTGGTCGATCCCCGGGACAGCGACACCCTGTGGCTCGGCACCCGGCACGACGGGCTGCTCAAGTCGACCGACCGGGGCGCCACCTGGAAGGCCGTGAGCTTCCCGGCCGCCCCCAGCGCCACCGGCCAGGGCATCACACTCCTGGTCGCCGCCGGGCGCAGCGTCTACGCCGGCTGGGGCGACTCCGACGGCACCGCCGGCAAGCCCAACCTGTACCGCACGTCCGACGGTACGGCCTGGGAGGCCGTCCCCGGGCAGCCCACCGGCGCCGCCGCCAAGGTGCCGATCCGGGCCGCGTACGACCGGCACACACGCGAGCTGTACGTGACGTACGCCGACGCCCCCGGGCCCAACGGACAGTCCGACGGCAGCGTGCACAAGCTGCGGACGACCAGCGGGAAATGGACCGAGGTGACGCCGGTGAAGCCCGGCGGGGCGACGAGCGACGGCGGGACCGACTCCTTCGGCTACGGCGGCGTCGCCGTCGACGCCCGCCACCCGGGAACCGTCGTCGTCTCCACCAACAACCGCTGGTCGCTCATCGACACCCTGTACCGCACCACCGACGGCGGCCGCACCTGGACGTCACTGAAGGACAAGGCCGTCCTCGACGTCTCCGAGACGCCCTACCTCACCTTCGGCGCCGACAAGCCCAAGTTCGGCTGGTGGATCCAGGCCGTCGGACTCGACCCGTACGACTCCCGGCACGTCGTCTACGGCACCGGCGCCACCCTCTACGGCACCCGTGACCTGAGGCACTGGGCCCCGCAGATCCGCGGTGTGGAGGAGGCGTCCATACGCCAGCTGATCTCACCGCCGACCGGGCGGGCGCACCTGCTCAGCGGGTCCGGGGACGTCGGCGTGATGTACCACGAGCGGCTCACGGCGTCGCCCTCGCGCGGGATGGCGTCGAACCCGGTGTTCGGCTCGGCGACCGGACTCTCGCTGGCCGCGGCGAAGCCGTCGTACGTCGTACGGGCCGGGTGGGGGGACAACGGCAACGGCGCCTTCTCGAACGACGGTGGCAAGACCTGGGCGCCCTTCGAAGCCCAGCCGGCCGTCGCCAAGTCCGCGCCGGGGCCGATCGCCACCAACGCCGACGGCAGCGTGCTGCTGTGGTCCTTCGGCACGAGCAACCCGGGCTACCGCTCGGCGGACAACGGCGCCACCTGGTCCGAGATCGCCTCCTTCCCCAAGGGAGCCGCCCCGGTCGCGGACCCGGCCGACCCCACGCGCTTCTACGCCTTCGACACCACCACCGGAACGCTCCACGCCAGCAGCGACGGCGGCAAGACCTTCACCGCGCGGGCCACCGGCCTGAACTCGGGCGACACCGAGTTCCAGCTGGTCGCGGCGCCCGGGCGCTCCGGCGACCTGTGGCTGAGCCTGAAGTGGAACGGGCTGTACCGCTCGACCGACGGCGGCACGACCTTCAGCAAGGTGAGCAGCTGCTGGGCCTCGTACACCCTCGGCTTCGGCAAGGCCGCCGAGGGCGCCTCCTACCCGGCGATCTACCTGGTCGGCTCGACCGAGACGATCACCGCCGTGTACCGCTCCGACGACGAGGCGAAGACCTGGACCCGGATCAACGACGACCGTCACCAGTGGGGCTGGATCGGCGCCGCCATCACCGGTGACCCGCGTGTGTACGGCCGGGTCTACATCGCCACCAACGGGCGCGGCGTGCAGTACGGGGAGCCCGTCTGATGCCCGGGGGGACCCGCCCCGGCCTGAGCGACGCCACCCGGGGCCGGCTCCTCTTCGGCGGCGACTACAACCCGGAGCAGTGGCCCGAGGAGACCTGGCACGAGGACGTCCGGCTGATGAAGGCCGCCGGCGTCAACTCGGTCACCCTCGGCGTCTTCTCCTGGTCGAAGCTGGAACCCGAGCCGGGAGCCCGGGAGTTCGGCTGGCTGGACACGCTGATGGACCTGATGCACGCGGCCGGCATCGGCGTCGTCCTCGCCACCCCGACCTCCTCGCCCCCGCCCTGGATGGGCCGGCTGCACCCCGACACCCTGCCCGTCACCGAGGACGGCCGCACCGAGTGGTGGGGCGGCCGGCAGCACTTCTCGCACTCCAGCGCCACCTACCGGCGCTACGCCGCCGCCATCACCGAGGACCTGGCCGCCCGCTACGGCGACCACCCGGCCCTGACGATGTGGCACATCAACAACGAGTACTGCACCTTCGACCACGGCGACGAGGCCGCCGCCTCCTTCCGGCGGTGGCTGCGCGAGCGGTACGGCTCGCTCGACGCCCTCAACGAGGCCTGGGGCACGGCCTTCTGGAGCCAGGGCTACGACACCTGGGACGGCATCCTGCCGCCCCGCCTGCCCCACTACATGCGCAACCCCGGACAGGTCCTGGACTTCCGCCGCTTCACCTCGGACATGCTCCTGGAGTGCTACACCGCCGAGCGGGACATCGTCCGGCGGCACACCCCGCATCTGCCGGTCACCAGCAACTTCATGCCGCTGTGGTTCGGACAGGACGCCTGGCGCTGGGCCGAGGAGGAGGACGTCGTCTCCGTCGACCTCTACCCCGACCCGCGCGACCCCCTCGGCGCCCAGAACGGCGCCCTGGTCCAGGACATGACCCGCTCCCAGGCGCGCGGGCCCTGGATGCTGATGGAGCAGGCGGCCGGGCCGGTCAACTGGCGGGGCGTGAACCACCCCAAGCCGCGCGGTCTCAACCGGCTCTGGTCGCTCCAGGCCGTGGCCCGGGGAGCCGACGCCGTCTGCTACTTCCAGTGGCGGCAGTCCCGGCAGGGCGCGGAGAAGTTCCACTCCGGCATGGTCAGCCACGCCGGGGAGGAGGGCCGGACGTACCAGGAGGTCAAGAGGCTGGGCGCCGACCTGGAGCGGATCGCCCCCGAGGTGACCGGCCGGCACCTCACCGCGAACGTCGCCGTCCTGCACGACTGGCACGCCTGGTGGGCCGGTGCCCAGGACGGCCGCCTGTCCAGCCTGGTGGAGTACCCGGACGTCCTGCGCGCCTGGCACCGGGCTCTGTGGCAGGCGCACCTCACCACCGACTTCGCCCACCCCGAGCACGACCTGACGCCGTACTCGATGGTCGTCGTGCCCCAGCTGTACGCGCTCACCGACGCGGCCATCGACAACCTCCTGGCCTACGCACGGGGCGGCGGCACCCTCGTCTGCGGCTTCCTCACCGGTGTCGCGGACGAGGACGACCGCGTCCGCCCCGGCGGCATGGACGCCCGGCTGCGCGAGCTGTTCGGCATCCGCACGCTGCACGAGTGGTGGCCGCTGGACGCGGGGGAGACGGTCGCCTGCGAAGGCTTCCGGGGCACCCTGTGGTCCGAGGAACTGGAGCCGGACGGCACCGCCGACGAGACCGTCCCCTACCAGGGCGGCGAACTCGACGGCCTGCCCGCCCTCCTGCGCAAGGGCCGGGCCTGGTACGTCTCCACCCTTTTGGAGCCCGAGGCGCTGCGCGACCTGCTGGACTCGATCGCGGCCGGTGTGGGCGTCCGGCCGGTGCTCGACGATCTTCCCGAGCAGGTGGAGGCCGTGCGGCGGGGCGAGGTGCTGTTCGTGCTCAACCACGGCCGCGAGCCGGTGACCGTCGAGGTGCCCGGCACCCACCGCGACCTGCTGTCCGGGACGGACGTCACCGACCGGGTCACCCTCGGCCGCTACGAGGCGGCGGTGCTGCGGCCATGACCGACTCCGCCCCCGTCCACGGCACCTGGGAGCCGCACCCGGCCGCCCGCTGGGAGGACGCCTTCCTCAGCGGCAACGGCCGGCACGGCGCCCTGGCGTTCGGTGATCCGCACGCCGAGCGGGTCGTCGTCACCCACCACACTCTGGTACGGCCGGGTGGCCGTGACCCCCGCCCGCCGCAACTCGCCGGTGACCTGCCCGGACTCCAGGACCGTCTCCTGGCCGGCGACACGACCGCCGCCGAGGACTTCACGGACGGGCGCCCCCTCCAGTGGGTGCAGCCCTTCCACCCGGCTTTCCAGGTCCGCCTGGACCGGCCCGAGGCCGGCGGCCACGACCACCGGCCCGAGGACGGCGGCCACGACTACCACCGGGACGTCGACTTCACCACCGGAGTGGTGAGCACGACCTGTGCCGGCCGGGCCGGCCGCGTCTTCGTCTCCCGCGCCGACGACGTGATCGTCCAGCACCTCACCGGACCCGGCCTCAGCCTCGACATCGAGCTCGACCCCCGGCTGCCCGGCGCCCCCGCCCGACTGGGCATCGGCCACGGAGCCGTCCTCACCCCCGAGGGCGCCCTGCTCAGCCTGCGCGCCCGCTACCCGGACAGCGACCTGGCCTGCACCGGCGTCACCCAGGTCACCGTCACCGGCGGCACGACCACCCTGGTGCCCCCGGGCGTGCGCATCGAGGGCGCCCGGTCCGTGCTGCTCCTCACCCGGGTGCACCGGCACACCGGCGAGCTCGACGTGGTCGCCGAGGGCCGTGCCCTGCGCGACCTGCCGGCCGCCTACGACGAACTCCTCGAACGCCACACCGCCCTGCACCGCACCGCCTACGAGCGCGTCACCCTCGATCTGGCCGCCGACCCCGCCGAACGGTCCCTGCCGGGATCGGAGCTGCTCAAGCAGCCGCGCAGCGCCGCCCTGCTGGAACGCCTCTTCGCCGCCGGGCGCTACCACCTGCTCTCCGCGAGCGGACTCTTCCCGCCCCGCCTGACCGGACTGTGGACCGGCGACTGGAACACCGCCTGGTCCGGCGCCTTCACCAACGACGCCAACCTCAACCTCCAGACCGCCTCGGCCGCCGCCGCAGCCCTCCCCGAGGTCACCGAGGCACACGCGAATCTGATCCAACGGCTGCTCCCCGACTGGCGCGACAACGCCCGCGCGATCTTCGGCACCCGGGGCGTCGTCGCCCCCGCCCACTCCGACGGCGAGTCCGGCCACTCCTACCACTTCAACCGCGAGTACCCGCTGCACCTGTGGACCGCCGGCGCCGACTGGCTGCTCAAGCCGCTCGTCGACCACGACGAGACCCACGGCACCCGCGACCCCCGCACCGCCGCCGCCCTCGCCGAAGTCGCCCTGTTCTACGAGGACTTCCTCACCAGGACGGACGAGAACGGCCACCTCGTCGTCGTCCCGTCCTACTCACCCGAGAACCGGCCCGCGGATGCGAGCTGGGGCACGATCAACGCCGCCATGGACCTCTCAGCGGCCCGCCACGCCCTGCGCACGGCCGCCGCCTACCACCCGGGCCCCGACGCCGACCGCTGGAACGCCCTCGCCGACCGGCTCCCGCCGCACCGGATCAACGAGGACGGCGCCCTGGCCGAATGGGCCTGGCCCGGCCTCACCGACTCCTACGACCACCGCCACCTCAGCCACCTCTACGGCGTCTGGCCGCTCGACGAGATCACCCCCTACGACACCCCCGAACTGGCCGACGCCGCACACCGGGCCCTCGAACTGCGCGGCGCCGAGAACGACTCCGCGCACGGCCATCTGCACCACGCCCTCGTCGCGGCCCGGCTCCGGGACGCGGACCGCGTCGCCCACGCCCTCGGCCAGGTTTTGGACGGCGACTTCTTCCACGCCTCCCTCATGAGCGCGCACTACCCCGCCCGCGACGTCTACAACGCCGACGCCGCGCACACCCTGCCCGCCGTACTGATCGAGATGCTCGTCCAGTCGACCCCCGACCGGCTGGTCCTGCTGCCCGCGCTGCCGTCGGCGTACCCCGAGGGCGCCCTGCGCGGGGTGCGCACCCGGTTCGGGGCGGAGCTCGACCTCACCTGGACGCGGGACGGCGCCGTCGTCGTCATCAGGCCCGGCCGCACCCACCGCGTCGAACTGCGGACTTCCTCCGGCGCAGAATCCCTCCACCTGGTCGCCGGAGAAGACCACGTTCTCACCCTGAGGACGTGGTAGTTCCCCCATCCCCCCACCCCATGGAAGGGACACCATGGCATCACGCACGCTGAGCAGGGTCACCAAGGCCCTGCTGGCCCCCGCCCTGGCCCTCGGCGCCACCGTCGGCCTCGCCTCAGCCCCCGCCTCCGCCGCCGTCTGGAACTCCTGCGACCAGTGGGCCCAGACCAACCTCAACGGCTACACGCTCTACAACAACATCTGGGGCGGCGGCGCCGGCAGCCAGTGCATCTGGGCCAACTCGGGCACCAATTGGGGCGTCTGGGCCAACCACCCCAACACCGGCGGCATCAAGTCCTACCCGAACCAGACGAAGGCGATCAACAAGTCGATCACCTCGCTGGGCTCGCTCTCCAGCAACTACAACGTCAGCGTCCCGTCGTCCGGCGCGTACAACACGTCGTACGACATCTGGGACACCGACCACGACTACGAGATCATGCTCTGGGTCAACAAGACCGGACCCGTCGGCCCGATCGGCTCCTCGCAGGGCAGCGTCAGCCTCGGCGGCCACTCCTGGAACGTCTTCAAGGGCACCAACGGCGCCAACGAGGTGTTCTCGTTCATCCGCACCTCCAACTCCAGCTCCGGAAACGTGAACATCCTGCCGATCCTGAAGTGGATCAAGGACACCAAGAAGTGGATGGGCAACGAGACGATCGGTGACGTGCAGTTCGGCTACGAGATCACCTCGTCGTCCGGCGGGCTGAACTTCACCACCAACAACCTGACGGTCAGCAGCAGCTGACCCGTCGCGGGGCCGGGGCCGGCCGCGCCGTCAGGCGCGGTCGACCTCGGCCCGCAGCACGTTGTGGTCCGCGAAGGCCGACTCGACCTCGTCGCGGGTCAGGCCGTAGCGGGTCAGGTCGTAGGTGTGCTCGCGGGCGCCCTCGGGGCGGGCGACCGCCGCGGGGAGCCGGGCCGCGTCGGCCTCGGTCCACCGGGCGCCGACGGCCGCGAAGAGCTTCGGGACGCCGGTCGCGGGATCGGAGCCGAGCCAGGAGTACGGGGCGTCCACCAACTGCTGCGCGGGGATGGCGGCCCGGGCCGCGAGCACCCGCGTCATGGCCCGGCTCGGCAGACCCAGCCAGGTGGCGCCGATGCCGGTCGGGTCGAGCGCGGCGCGAACAGATCCGTGCCCCGCCCCACCCGGCGCCCGGCCGTGATCGCCCGCCGCCGCTGCCGGCGAGGGTGAGGGCGAGCGGAGTCGAGGACACGCGGAAAACTACCCCCTGCACCTCGCCCGCACTGAACGGAAGGTGGCCGATCGAGCGAAAGGGGGTGGCCGGAAGACCTCCATCGATCCGGCCACCCCCCCTCGACACGGCTACTCCGCTACAGGCAGCCGTGCCCCGTCCCGCAGGAACAGCGGGATGCGGTCCAGCGGGGCGTCGACCGTCACGGCCCGGCCGCCCTCGTACGTCTCATCCGTCCACGCGTCCGTCCAGGACGCCCCCGCCGGCAAGTACGCCGTACGGGCGGTGGCGCCGGCCGTCAGCACCGGCGCGACCAGCAGGTCCGGGCCGAACAGATAGGAGTCGTCGACCGACCAGGCCGCCGGGTCGTCCGGGAACTCCAGGAACAGCGGCCGCATCACCGGCAGGCCCTCCTCGTGGGCCGCCCGCATCACGTCCAGCACATACGGCTTCAGCCGCTCGCGCAGGCGCAGGTACCGCTCCAGGATCGCCCCGGCCTCCTCGCCGTACGACCACACCTCGTTCGGGCCGCCGGTCATCTCCGGGCCCAGCGGCATGCCCGGGTCGCGGAAGCCGTGCAGCCGCATCAGCGGGGACAGCGCGCCGAACTGGAACCAGCGGACCATCACCTCCCGGTAGGCCGGGTCGTCCGGGTCGCCGCCGTGGAAGCCGCCGATGTCGGTGTTCCACCACGGGATGCCCGACAGGGCCGTGTTGAGTCCGGCCGCGATCTGGCGGCGCAGGGTCGGGAAGTCGGTGCCGATGTCACCGGACCACAGGGCGGCGCCGTAGCGCTGACTGCCCGCCCAGGCCGAGCGGTTGAGGGTGACGATCTCCTCCTCGCCGGTGGCGGCCAGGCCCTCGTAGAAGGTGCGGGCGTTCTCCGCCGGGTAGGCGTTGCCGACCTCCAGGCCCGGGCCCGCCCAGTAGCGCAGGTTCTCCTGGAAGCCCGGCTTCAGCTCCGGCTCGCACGCGTCCAGCCAGAACGCCGTGATGCCGTACGGGTCGAGGTAGTTCTCCTTCACCCTCGACCACACGAACTCCCGGGCGTCCGGGTTGGTGGCGTCGTAGAAGGCCACCTGGACCGTGGAGGCGACCTCCTTGTCGGGCCAGTCGGCGTGCGCCATCGGGCCGTACTGGGTGCCGATGAACCAGCCGCGCTGCTCCAGGACCGGGTGGTTCTCGCTCAGGGGCGACACCGACGGCCAGACGCTCACCACCAGCTTGATGCCGAGCTCCTCCAGCTCCCGCACCATCGCCGCCGGGTCGGGCCACTCCTTCGGGTCGAACTTCCAGTCGCCGAGGTGCGTCCAGTGGAAGAAGTCGCAGACGATCGCCGAGATGGGCAGCCCCCGCCGCTTGTACTCCCGGGCGACCGCCATCAGTTCGTCCTGGGTGCGGTAGCGCAGCTTGCACTGCCAGAAGCCCGCCGCCCACTGAGGCAGCATCGGGCTGCGGCCGGTCACCGCGCTGTAGCGGCGCTGGCCGCCGGCCGGGTCGCCCGCCGTGATCCAGTAGTCGATCTGCCGGGCCGAGTCGGCCACCCAGCGGGTGCCGTTGTGCGCCAGCTCCACGCGGCCGATCGCCGGGTTGTTCCACAGCAGGGTGTAGCCGCGGCTGGAGGTCAGCACCGGGATGCCGACCTCGGCGTTGCGCTGGATCAGGTCCAGCACCAGGCCCTTCTGGTCCAGGCGCCCGTGCTGGTGCTGGCCGAGGCCGTACAGCTTCTCGTCGTCGTAGGCGGCGAAGCGCTGCTCCAGGCGGTGGTGGCCGTTGCCGACGGCCGTGTAGAGGCGGGAGCCGGGCCACCAGAAGTGGGCGCGGTCCTCGGCGAGGATCTCGGCGGAGTCCTCCGTGCGCAGGAAGCGGATCAGACCCTCGGCGCTCACCTCGACGGTGAGCGCGCCGACGGTCAGCAGTCCCCGGCCGTCCTCGATCTTCACCGTGGCCGCCGTCGCGGGAGCCTCGTCGAGCAGGGCGCCCGGCAGCCCTTCGAGGACGGGGCCGCCGAGCCGGGCACGCACCCGGACCGCGTCCGGACCCCAGGGCTCGATCCGGACGGTCTCCTGGCGGCCGCTCCACTCCAGCGCGCCGTCCCGCTCGCGGAACGTGCCGACGGTCGGGGAGGACTGCGCCAAACTCACCTGGGGCTGGGTTTCAGCAGGTTGATTCACGAGGCGGGCTCCTGTGCGGATGCAGACATGGGGGTGCCCCGGAAGGGGCGCTGTTCTACGGCGGGGAGTGACTACGACCGGCTCGGCGCCGGCCCCGTACTGCCCCGTACCGTCAGCTCGGGCGCGAGCAGCACGACCTCGTCGCTGCCGCGTCCCTCGAGCTTGGCGACCAGGTGGTCCACGGCGTGCCGGCCCATCTCCTGCGCGGGGATGGCCACCGACGTGAGCCGCACCGAGGCCTGCATCGCGACCTGGTCGGGGCAGATCGCGACCACCGACACGTCCTCCGGCACGGCCCGGCCCTGCTGGCGCAGCACCGCGAGCAGCGGCTCGACCGCCGACTCGTTCTGCACGATGAGCCCCGAGGTGTCCGGACGTTCGTCGAGGATCCGGGCGAGCGTCACGGCCATCGCGTCGTACCCGCCCTCGCACGGCCGGTGCAGCAGCCGCACGCCCAGCTCCCGCGAACGGGTCCTGAGTCCGTCGAGGGTGCGTTCGGCGAAACCGGTGTGCCGCTCGTAGACGGCGGGCGCCTCCCCGATGACGGCGATGTCCTGGTGCCCCTGCTTGGCCAGGTGCTCCACGCACAGCGCGCCCGTCGCCCGGAAGTCCAGATCGACGCAGGTCAGACCCGCGGTGTCGGCGGGCAGCCCGATCAGCACGGACGGCTGGTCCGTCGCGCGCAGCAGCGGCAGCCGCTCGTCGTCGAGCTCGACGTCCATCAGGATCATCCCGTCGGCGAGCCCGCTGCCCGCCACGCGGCGCACGGCGTCGGGCCCCTCCTCACCGGTGAGCAGCAGCACGTCGTACCCGTGGGCGCGGGCGGAGGTGGCCACGGCGATGGCGATCTCCATCATCACCGGCACGTACATGTCCGTGCGCAGCGGGACCATCAGCGCGATGATGTTCGACTTGCTGCTGGCCAGGGCGCGGGCCCCGGCGTTCGGGTGGTACCCGAGCTCGCGGATGCTCTGCTCGACCCGCTGCCGGGTGTTCGCGGAGATGGACCGCTTGCCGCTGAGGACATAGCTCACCGTGCTCGCCGAGACTCCGGCGTGCTGGGCGACCTCGGCGAGGGTGACCATCCAGCTCTCCAAGCTCTTGTGAAGCGCTTCGACAGTGCGCGTAGCTGATAAGGGTGGGGGAGGGTGGTTCGACAGTAGCTCCAGCAGGAGTGGGTGTCCATAGGTTGTCGAAGCGCTTCGATGCCGATTTCCCGGAGCGCTCTCAGGGCAGGACTCCTCCCCTGTTACGGCACCTCGATGCAACACCGTCGTCGGGCGTGCGACAAGTGCCGGGCGTTCCGGGCCCCCTTCGGCTGAACGGACGCGCGAGGACTGGTGGGAGCGTCCGGATTCGGGTACCAACGATCCAGTAGCACTGGTCGGTAACGAAACGGTCCTCCATCTTCTAGTTGCGGCGAGGTGCCCCTCATGTCCGCTTCCACCACCCCCTCTTCCCGTCCCGCCGTCACCGAGCGGGAGGCCCGTGAGGTGGCGGAGGCCGCCCGGGAACAGCACTGGCGCAAGCCCAGCTTCGCCAAGGAGCTGTTCCTCGGCCGCTTCCGGCTCGACCTCATCCACCCCCACCCCCTCCCGGACGAAGAGCTGGCCCAGCGTGGCGAGGAGTTCCTCGCCAAGCTCCGCGACTTCGTCGAGACGAAGGTCGACGGGGGCCTCATCGAGCGCGAGGCCCGCATCCCCGACGAGGTGATCGATGGTCTGAAGGAGCTCGGCGCCTTCGGCATGAAGATCGACACCAAGTACGGCGGGCTCGGCCTCGGGCAGGTGTACTACAACAAGGCGCTCTCCCTGGCCGGTTCCGCCAGCCCCGCGATCGGCGTGCTGCTCTCCGCGCACCAGTCGATCGGCGTGCCCCAGCCCCTGAAACTGTTCGGCACCCAGGAGCAGCGGGAGCGCTTCCTGCCGCGCTGCGCCCGCACGGACATCAGCGCGTTCCTGCTCACCGAGCCCGACGTCGGCTCCGATCCGGCCCGCCTCGCCACCACCGCGATCCCGGACGGCGACGACTACGTCCTCGACGGCGTGAAGCTGTGGACCACCAACGGCGTCGTCGCCGACCTGCTGGTCGTCATGGCCCGGGTCCCGAAGAGCGAGGGCCACCGCGGCGGCATCACGGCCTTCGTCGTGGAGACGAACTCGCCGGGCGTCACCGTCGAGAACCGCAACGCCTTCATGGGCCTGCGCGGCATCGAGAACGGCGTCACCCGCTTCCACCAGGTCCGCGTCCCCGCCGCCAACCGCGTCGGCGAGGAGGGCCAGGGCCTGAAGATCGCCCTGACCACGCTCAACACCGGGCGGCTCTCCCTGCCGGCCTCCTGCGTCGCGGCCGGCAAGTGGTGCCTGAAGATCGCCCGGGAGTGGACGGCGGCCCGCGAGCAGTGGGGCAAGCCCGTCGCGCACCACGAGGCGGTCGGCTCCAAGATCTCCTTCATCGCGGCCACCACCTTCGCCCTGGAGGCCGTGACGGACCTGGCCTCGCAGATGGCCGACGAGGACCGCAACGACATCCGCATCGAAGGCGCCCTCGCCAAGCTGTACGCCTCCGAGATGGCCTGGACGATGGCCGACGAACTCGTCCAGATCCGCGGCGGCCGCGGCTTCGAGACGGCCGACTCCCTGCGGGCCCGCGGTGAGCGCGGCGTCCCCGCCGAGCAGCTCCTGCGCGACCTGCGCATCAACCGCATCTTCGAGGGCTCCACCGAGATCATGCACCTGCTGATCGCGCGCGAGGCCGTCGACGCCCACCTCTCGGTCGCCGGCGACCTCATCGACCCCGAGAAGTCCCTCGGCGACAAGGCGAAGGCGGGCGCGAACGCGGGGGCCTTCTACGCCAAGTGGCTCCCCAAGCTGGTCGCGGGCCCGGGCCAGCTCCCCACCTCCTACGGCGAGTTCAAACGCGAGGTGGACCTCTCCGGACACCTGCGCTACGTCGAGCGCACCGCCCGCAAGCTCGCCCGCTCCACCTTCTACGCCATGTCCCGCTGGCAGGGCCGGATGGAGTCCAAGCAGGGCTTCCTCGGCCGGATCGTCGACATCGGCGCCGAGCTGTTCGCCATGAGCGCGTCCTGCGTCCGGGCCGAACTCCTGCGCAGCCAGGGCGACCACGGCCGCGAGGCCTACCAGCTCGCCGACGTCTTCTGCCGCCAGGCCCGCATCCGGATCGAAGAGCTCTTCAACCGCCTGTGGGCCAACACCGACGACCTCGACCGCAAGGTCGTCAAGGGCGTCCTGTCCGGCACGTACGAGTGGCTGGAGCAGGGCATCGTCGACCCGTCGGACGACGGCCCCTGGATCGCGGACGCGACACCGGGACCCTCGCAGCGGGAGAACGTCCACCGGCCCATCAGGTAGACCCGGCCCCCCTGGGGGCGTGCACCGTCATGGCGCGCGCCCCCAGGAGGGGGATGCGCTGTCCTCACACACCGGCCTTACGGCAACAATGGAGCAATGAGCGACAGTCCAGCCCCCCTCGCCGACCCCCACCTCGTCTACGACCCCGTAGCGGGAAGTGGCCCGAAGGACGTGGTGATCCTCGGCTCCACCGGGTCCATCGGCACCCAGGCCATCGACCTCGTGCTGCGCAACCCGGACCGGTTCCGGGTCACCGGCCTGTCCGCCAACGGCGGCCGGGTCGCGCTCCTCGCCGAGCAGGCGTACCGGCTGCGCGTGCGCACGGTCGCGGTGGCCCGCGAGGACGTCGTACCCGCCCTGCGCGAAACGCTCACCGCGCAGTACGGCGCGAGCGAGCCGCTCCCCGAGCTCCTCACCGGCCCGGACGCGGCCACACAGCTCGCGGCCTCCGACTGCCACACCGTCCTGAACGGCATCACCGGCTCCATCGGACTCGCCCCGACCCTCGCCGCCCTGGAGGCGGGCCGCACCCTCGCGCTCGCCAACAAGGAGTCGCTCATCGTCGGCGGCCCGCTGGTCAAGGCCCTCGCCAAGCCCGGGCAGATCATCCCGGTCGACTCCGAGCACGCCGCCCTCTTCCAGGCCCTGGCCGCCGGCACCCGCGCCGATGTCCGCAAGCTGGTCGTCACCGCCTCCGGCGGCCCCTTCCGCGGCCGTACGAAGGCCGAGCTCGCGGGCGTCACCGTCGAGGACGCCCTCGCGCACCCCACCTGGGCCATGGGCCCGGTCATCACGATCAACTCCGCGACCCTCGTCAACAAGGGCCTGGAGGTCATCGAGGCACACCTCCTCTACGACATTCCCTTCGACCGCATTGAGGTGGTCGTGCATCCCCAGTCGTATGTCCACTCGATGGTTGAGTTCACGGATGGATCGACACTGGCCCAGGCGACCCCGCCCGACATGCGCGGGCCCATCGCCATCGGCCTCGGCTGGCCCGAGCGCGTGCCGGACGCGGCGCCCACCTTCGACTGGAGCAAGGCCTCGACCTGGGAGTTCTTCCCGCTCGACAACGAGGCCTTCCCCTCGGTGAACCTCGCCCGGCACGTGGGCGAGCTCGCGGGCACCGCCCCGGCGGTGTTCAATGCGGCGAACGAGGAGTGCGTCGAGGCGTTCCGCCAGGGCGCACTGCCCTTCAACGGGATCATGGACACCGTCACCCGGGTGGTCGAGGAGCACGGCACCCCGCGTACGGGAACCTCACTCACCGTGTCGGACGTCCTCGAAGCGGAGACCTGGGCGCGGACCCGGGCCCGGGAACTGGCGGCACAGACGGCGGAGGCCCGTGCATGACGACCCTGATGTTCATCCTCGGCATAGTCCTCTTCGCGGTCGGCCTGCTCGCCTCGATCGCGTGGCACGAGCTGGGGCACCTGTCCACCGCCAAGCTCTTCGGCATCCGCGTACCGCAGTACATGGTCGGCTTCGGCCCCACGATCTTCTCGCGCAACAAGGGCGAGACGGAGTACGGCATCAAGGCCATCCCGTTCGGCGGCTACATCCGCATGATCGGCATGTTTCCGCCCGGTCCCGACGGCCGGATGGAGGCCCGCTCCACCTCCCCGTGGCGCGGCATGATCGAGGACGCCCGCACCGCCGCCTACGAGGAGCTCAAGCCGGGCGACGAGAACCGCATGTTCTACACGCGCGCCCCCTGGAAGCGCGTGATCGTGATGTTCGCGGGCCCCTTCATGAACCTGGTCCTCGCGGTGGCGCTGTTCCTCACCGTCCTGATGGGCTTCGGCATCACCCAGCAGACCACCACGGTCAGCTCGGTCTCCCAGTGCGTCATCGCGCAGAACGAGAACCGGGACAAGTGCGAGAAGGGTGACCCGGCCGCCCCCGCCGCCGCGGCGGGCCTCAAGGCGGGCGACAAGATCGTCTCCTTCAACGGGGTGAAGACCGACGACTGGAACAAGCTGTCGGACCTGATCCGCGCCACCCCCGGCAGGGAGGTGCCGATCGTCGTCGAGCGGGGCGGCCAGGACGTCACCCTGCACGCGAAGATCGCCACGAACCAGGTCGCCAAGAAGGACTCCTCCGGCCAGATCGTCGAGGGCCAGTACGTCCAGGCCGGTTTCCTCGGCTTCAGCGCCGCCACCGGCGTGGTCAAGCAGGACTTCGGCGACTCGGTGACCTGGATGAGCGACCGGATCGGCGAGGCCGTCGACTCCCTGGCAGCCCTCCCCGGCAAGGTCCCGGCGCTGTGGAACGCGGCCTTCGACGGTGCTGAGCGCGAGGCCGACTCCCCGATGGGCGTGGTCGGCGCGGCCCGCGTCGGCGGTGAGATCTTCACCCTCGACATCCCGCCCACCCAGCAGCTGGCCATGGCCCTGATGCTGGTCGCCGGCTTCAACCTCTCGCTGTTCCTGTTCAACATGCTCCCGCTGCTGCCGCTCGACGGCGGTCACATCGCGGGCGCTATGTGGGAGTCGCTGCGCCGCAACCTCGCCAGGGTGCTGCGCCGGCCGGACCCGGGCCCCTTCGACGTGGCGAAGCTCATGCCGGTCGCCTACGTCGTCGCGGGGATCTTCATCTGCTTCACGATCCTCGTGTTGATCGCAGACGTGGTCAACCCGGTGAAAATCTCCTAGTCATACGGCGTTCACGGCGGCCCGGCAGGCTTTTCGCCGGGCCGCCTCCCATCGAGTGGCACGGTGGGTGGGATGTGCCCGCGCCGAGGCATGTGCCGTAATCTCGAAGCTCGGAGCCCGCTGCTCACGGGACCGGACCTTGATCCACGACTTGGGGTTGCACAGCAGATGACTGCGATTTCTCTCGGCATGCCGTCCGTTCCGACCAAGCTCGCCGAGCGCCGGAAGAGCCGCCAGATCCAGGTCGGATCCGTGGCCGTCGGCGGAGACGCCCCTGTCTCGGTGCAGTCGATGACCACGACGCGCACCTCCGACATCGGCGCGACGCTCCAGCAGATCGCCGAACTCACGGCCTCCGGCTGCCAGATCGTCCGCGTCGCCTGCCCGACGCAGGACGACGCCGACGCCCTCGCGACCATCGCCCGCAAGTCGCAGATCCCGGTCATCGCCGACATCCACTTCCAGCCGAAGTACGTCTTCGCCGCGATCGAGGCCGGCTGCGCGGCCGTCCGCGTCAACCCCGGCAACATCAAGCAGTTCGACGACAAGGTCAAGGAGATCGCCAAGGCGGCCCGGGACCACGGCACCCCGATCCGCATCGGCGTCAACGCCGGTTCCCTCGACCGGCGCCTGCTCCAGAAGTACGGCAAGGCGACCCCCGAGGCCCTGGTGGAGTCGGCCCTGTGGGAGGCGTCGCTCTTCGAGGAGCACGACTTCCGCGACATCAAGATCTCCGTCAAGCACAACGACCCGGTCGTCATGATCGAGGCCTACAAGCAGCTCGCCGCCCAGTGCGACTACCCGCTGCACCTCGGCGTCACCGAGGCGGGCCCGGCCTTCCAGGGCACGATCAAGTCGGCGGTCGCCTTCGGCGCGCTGCTCTCGCAGGGCATCGGCGACACGATCCGCGTCTCGCTCTCGGCGCCCCCCGCCGAGGAGGTCAAGGTCGGCATCCAGATCCTGGAGTCCCTGAACCTCAAGGAGCGCGGCCTCGAAATCGTCTCCTGCCCCTCCTGCGGCCGCGCCCAGGTCGACGTCTACAAGCTGGCCGAAGAGGTCACGGCCGGCCTCACCGGCATGGAGGTCCCGCTCCGCGTCGCCGTCATGGGCTGCGTCGTGAACGGCCCCGGCGAGGCCCGCGAGGCCGACCTCGGCGTCGCCTCCGGCAACGGCAAGGGCCAGATCTTCGTCAAGGGCGAGGTCATCAAGACCGTCCCCGAGTCCAAGATCGTGGAAACCCTCATCGAAGAGGCCATGAAGCTGGCCGAGCAGATGGAGGCGGACGGCGTGACCTCGGGCGAACCGTCGGTGGCGGTCGCGGGCTGAGCCTCTCCACGCTGTGGGCGGGGGCGGGCTTTCTCGGGGGCGCGGGGAACCGCGCACCCAGCCACGGAAAGTCCCGCACCCAGCCACGGAAAGTCCCGCAGCCGCCCACGGACCAGTACCCCCGAGCTCGAAGGCGCCCCGCCCAAGCAGCGCAGCTATAGTGCGGGGACCAGCCGCCCCCAGTGTGTGAGGCCCCCGCACGTGTTGACCCAGACGACCTCACGGGTCCTCGAACCGAGCGACCTGGACGCCGCGCTCGACGTCCTCGACCGCGAGCCGGTCGCGAACGCCTTCGTGACGTCCCGCGTGCAGATCGCCGGACTCGACCCGTGGCGGCTCGGCGGTGAGATGTGGGGCTGGTACGAGGACGGCATACTCACGTCCCTCTGTTACGCCGGCGCCAACCTGGTCCCGATCTGCGCCGGCCCGCGCGCCGTCCGCGCCTTCGCCGACCGTGCCCGCCGGGCCGGCCGCCGCTGCTCCTCCATCGTCGGCCCCTCCGGCGCCACCTCCGACCTGTGGCGGCTGCTGGAACCCCACTGGGGCCCGGCCCGCGAGGTCCGCCGCCACCAGCCGCTCATGGTCGCCGACCACCTCCCGGCCGACATCACCCCGGACCCCTACGTCCGCCGCGTCCGCAAGGACGAGATGGAAACGATCATGCCGGCGTGCGTGGCGATGTTCACCGAGGAGGTCGGCGTCTCCCCGCTGGCCGGTGACGGCGGCCTGCTCTACCAGGCCCGCGTCGCCGAACTCGTCGGCTCCGGCCGCGCCTTCGCCCGTTTCGACGCGGACGGCAAGGTCGCCTTCAAGGCCGAGATCGGCGCCGCGACGGACCGCGCCTGCCAGATCCAGGGCGTGTGGGTGGCCCCCGAGTACCGCGGCACCGGCCTGGCGGCCCCCGGCATGGCGGCGGTCCTGCGCTACGCCCTCGCCGACGTCGCCCCGGTCGTGAGCCTGTACGTCAACGACTTCAACACCGCGGCCAGGAGGACGTACCAGAGGGTGGGCTTCCAGGAAGTGGGAGCTTTCATGAGCGTCCTGTTCTGAAATGCCCCCAGGGGCGCGGGGCTGTATGCGACGTGCGCCTGTGCCGCGTGGGCGCGCTCAGCCGAAGACAGCCGGCACCCGGGTGACAACCGAAACCCCCCTGTAGGCTCCCCGCATGGACCTGGTGATCGGCCCGCTCGACCTCTCCGCCCACGTAGACGAGGCGCTGGCCATCCAAGCCGTGGCCTTCGGCCTAGGCCCGGACGAGGTAGCCGTCCGCCGCCAGATCGTCCTCCGCCACCTGACCTACCCGGGGGCGAGGGCGCTCGGCGCCACAGCCGACGGCACCCTCGTCGGCTTCGTCTACGGCATGCCCAACGACCGCACCCACTGGTGGTCCACCGTCGTCGAGCCCTACCTCCGGGCCCTGCGCCACGACCACTGGCTCGACGACTCCTTCGTGATCACCGAACTGCACGTCCACCCCGCGTACCAGAACCGCGGCCTCGGACGCTCCCTGATCACCACGATCACCGACGGCGCCGCCGAACCCCGCTCGATCCTCTCCGCGATCGACACCGACAGCCCCGCTCGCGCGCTGTACCGCTCCCTCGGCTACCAGGACCTGGCCCGCCAGGTCCTCTTCCCGAGCGCGCCGAAGCCGTACGCCGTCATGGGTGCCCCTCTGCCCCTGCGCCGCGGATAACCGATTTCCACCCCCGCGCACCCCCCGGATAACCTCCTGCCATCACCTACACGCAGCAGGAGCAGAGGAACCATGGCGAACGCACCGGTCCAGCGCATGTCCCAGTTGTTGGCGAAGACGTTGCGCGACGACCCGGCCGACGCCGAGGTCCTCAGCCACAAGCTCCTCGTCCGCGCCGGCTACGTACGCCGTACCGCCGCCGGCATCTGGAGCTGGCTGCCCCTCGGCAAGAAGGTGCTGGCCAACGTCGAGCGGATCGTCCGTGAGGAGATGGACGCCGTCGGCGCCCAGGAGGTCCTGCTCCCCGCCATCCTGCCGCGCGAGCCCTACGAGGCCACCGGCCGCTGGGAGGAGTACGGCCCCGAGCTGTTCCGCCTCCAGGACCGCCGGGGCGGCGACTACCTCCTCGGCCCCACCCACGAGGAGATCTTCACCCTCCTGGTGAAGGACCAGGCGTCCTCCTACAAGGACCTGCCCGTCATCCTCTACCAGATCCAGAACAAGTACCGCGACGAGGCCCGCCCCCGCGCCGGCATCCTGCGCGGCCGCGAGTTCCTGATGAAGGACTCCTACTCCTTCGACACCGAGGACGAGGGCCTCGCCAAGTCCTACGCCCTGCACCGTGAGGCCTACCAGAAGATCTTCGCGCGCCTCGGCCTCGACTACCGCATCTGCGCCGCGACGGCCGGCGCCATGGGCGGCTCCAAGTCCGAGGAGTTCCTCGCCCCGGCCGAGGCCGGCGAGGACACCTTCGCCGACTGCCCGAACTGCGACTTCGCCGCCAACACCGAGGCGATCACGTACGAGTTGACGTCCGTCGACGCCTCGGACGTGCCGGCCGCCGAGGACATCCCGACCCCCGACACCCCCACCATCGAGACCCTCGCCGCCTCCCTCGGCGTCCCGGCCTCGGCCACGCTGAAGAACCTCCTCGTGAAGGTCGACGGCGAGATCGTCGCCGTCGGCGTCCCCGGCGACCGCGAGGTCGACATCGACAAGGTCGAGGCGCACTTCGCCCCGGCCACCGTCGAACTGGTCACCGAGACGGACTTCGCGGCCCGCCCCGACCTGGTCCGCGGCTACGTCGGCCCGCGGGGCCTGGAGAAGGTCACGTACATCGCCGACCCGCGGGTCGCCCCGGGCACGGCCTGGATCACCGGCGCCAACAAGGCCGGCACGCACACCAGGAACGTCGTCGCGGGCCGTGACTTCGAGGTCGACGCCTACGTCGACGTCGTCGTCGTGCAGGAGGGCGACCCCTGCCCCAAGTGCGGCACGGGCCTCGTCCTCGACCGCGCCATCGAGATCGGCCACATCTTCCAGCTGGGCCGCAAGTACGCCGACGCCCTCAAGCTCGACGTCCTCGGCCAGAACGGCAAGCCGGTCCGCGTCACCATGGGCTCCTACGGCATCGGCGTCTCCCGCGCGGTGGCCGCCCTGGCCGAGCAGAGCGCCGACGACAAGGGCCTGTGCTGGCCCGCCGAGGTCGCCCCGGCCGACGTCCACGTGGTCGCCGCCGGCAAGGCCCTGCAGACCGAGCTGGCCCTCGACATCTCCGGGAAGCTGGCCGCCGCCGGTGTCCGGGTCCTGGTCGACGACCGCCCCGGCGTCTCCCCGGGCGTCAAGTTCACGGACTCCGAGCTGATCGGCGTACCGAAGATCCTCGTGGCCGGCCGACGCGCGGCCGACGGCGTGGTGGAGCTGAAGGACCGCCGCACCGGCGAGCGCGAGGAGCTGACGGTCGAGGAGGCCGTCGCCCGCCTCACGGCGTAGCACCGACGCCGCACGGCACAGCACCGACAGGGCCGGGCGGACTGGCCGAAATCAGTCCGCCCGGTACGCGAGGACGACGTCCCGGCCGGCGGTTCCGGGCGCGGCAGCCGGGCTCCCCGACGCCCTACAGCCAGCTCGCGAACTCCAGCAGCAGCTCCGCGTCGCGCGGCCGTCCGACCCGCCCCGCCCGCACGCCCGACTCCACGGCCCTGAACAGGGTCCAGCCCCGCAGCCGCTCCTGGTCCACGTCCAGGGACTCGGCCAGCCGCTTCACCCGGCGCCGGGTGGTGGCCGCGCCGGACGGCTGGGCGATCAGGTCCTCCACCCGGTCCCGGACCAGCCGGGCCAGATCGAAGGCGCACTCGCCGACCACCGGGTCGGGCCCCACGGCCAGCCACGGCATCCGCTCCGCGCCGAGCACCTTGCTCTGCCGGAACGTGCCGTGCAGCAGCCGGTGTTCGGGCGGCGCGGCCAGCAGCTCCTCGCGCGCCGCGAGCGCCAGGTCGACCAGCGGGGCCACCTCGGGGTCGGCCTGGGCCCGTGCCCGCATCGCCTCGGCCTGCCGCCCGGTCCGGTCGGCCACGGTCTCGAAGGGGACGTCGGCGGGGGGCTCCACCCACAGCCGCCGCAGCGTCCCCGCCGCCTCCAGCAACGCCTTGGCCTCCGGCAGCGACCGCACCGACACGTCCGGATGCAGCCGCTCCAGCAGCAGGACCCCCTCCGCGGAGAAGGGTTCCAGCAGCTGCACGGCACCGCGCCCCGCCCAGTGCGCCAGCGCGGCCCGCTCGGCCTCCGGGCGGGCCCGGCCCGGCGCCAGCTTGAGCACGGCGGGCGTCCCGTCGGCGGCCCGCACCAGGACGACCAGGCTGCTGCGCCCGCCGGGCACCTGCACCCGCTCCACGGTCAACTCGCGTAGCGCGACGGCCTGCTGCGCCGCCTCGGGCAGCTTCTCCAGCCAGTCGTCACCGTCCGGCGCCGTCTCACCGAGCGCCCTGACCAGACGCTTCGGCGGTTCGAAAACCATGCGCGAGTCGTTCCCTTCGTGCTGTCCGCGGTGCGTGCCCGGCCCGGGTCACGCCGTCGGCGCCGCCGAGGGCGGGGCCGTGCCGGCCCGCTCGGCGAGCCCAGGGAAGGCTACGCTCTCGCCGCGCCAGCGCACCGCCCGCACCGCCGCCTCCCGCAGCGCCTCGGCGGCCAGCGTCCGCCGCCCGCCGCCCGCCGCGCGCACCAGGTCGGAGTACACCCCCGCCACCCGGTCCTCCAGCTCGGCCGCGAGCCGCACGGCCGCCGCCGAGTCCGGCACCTGGAAGGGCAGCGCGTAACCGGCGGACGCGGCCACCGGCCGGCCCCCCAGGTCCTTCACCTCGCGCACCAGCGCATCCCTGCGCGCCCGGTGCGCGTCGTACGCCGTGCGTGCCTCGGTGCGCTGCCCGTCGCCGATCCTCCCGCCGACGATGCCGTAGCCGTACACCGCCGCGTGCTCGGCCGCCAGCGCCGCCTGCAGGGCGCGCAGCTCCCGGTCCTTCTCCTCGCTCACGCCTCACCCTCCGTCAGCAGATACACGTGCGCGGCCCCGGCCGCCGCCACCGACGCCAGCAGGCGTGCCAGCTCACCCGGGACCTCGCCGAGCGCCTTGGTCCGCCGGTCGGCGAGTTCCCGCTCCGCCGCGGCCAGCCCGGCGAGGGCGTCCTTGTCGTTCCCCGGCACGGCCGCGGACGGGGAGGCCGAGGCCGGCGAGGTCACCGAAGGAGAGGGGGAAGAGGACGCCGAGGGCGATGCTTTCCGGCCACCGCCGAACGCCCGCGCGTGCCGTACGACCTCCTCGCGCAGCGGCCCCAGCCGGCCCGCGAGCCCCGGACGGGCGGCGATCACCGCGTCGTAGCGCTCCACCAGGCCCTCGCTGTCCCGGGCCGCCCGCGCGCGTGCCCGGTCCGCCGACGAGTCCTCGCCGGCCGGTCCGCCGGAGTCCCCGCCGGTGCAGCCCGTCAGGGCGAGGGCCGCCGGGGCGACGGCGAGCAGACTCCTTCTGCGCGGCCCCGAGCGGGCACGCGGCGATGAGGGAAAGGGCACGTCAGACGTCCTCGGGGGCTCGTTTCGAGAAACATGCGAGAAGGAAGGGAGTGCAAGGGCTGCATGCCCGTGATCACGGTACCCGTGCCTCCGCCCGGCATCACTCAGCGGCACCGTTCGTGACCGGGTGGACGGCAACACTCCCCGCGACCGGATACCCTTTGACCAGACACGCGCCCCATCCCACAACAGCACACGCGGCCGAGGAGTCACCCGGATGAGCACCACCCAGAGCGAGAGGCTGCGAGAGCTGCTGGAGCCCCTCGTCACCTCTCAGGGCCTGGACCTCGAAGAGATCGAAGTGGACTCCGTCGGACGCAAGCGTGTGCTGCGCGTGGTCGTCGACTCGGACACGGGCGCCGACCTGGATCTGATCGCCGATGTGAGCCGCGCGCTCTCGGCGAAGCTCGACGAGACGAACGCGATGGGCGAGGGCGAGTACACCCTCGAGGTGGGCACCCCGGGCGCTGAGCGCCCCCTCACGGAACACCGGCACTACGTCCGCGCCACGGACCGGCTGGTGAAGTTCCAGCTGTCCGAGGGCGGCGAGTTGGTCGCCAGGATCCTGAAGGTCGACGACGAGGGTGTCGACACCGAGGTGCCCGGAGTGAAGGGCCGCAAGGCCACCGCGCGCAGAATCGCCTTCGACGACATCGTCCGGGCGCGTGTCCAGGTCGAGTTCAGCCGCAAGGACAACAAGAAGGAAGAGGAGGCGTAGCCGTGGACATCGACATGAGCGCCCTGCGGGGCTTGGTTCGGGAGAAGGAGATCTCCTTCTCCCTGCTGGTCGAGGCGATCGAGTCGGCCCTCCTCATCGCCTACCACCGCACCGAGGGAAGCCGCCGCCACGCGCGCGTGGAGCTCAACCGGGAGACCGGCCATGTGACCGTGTGGGCGAAGGAGGACCCCGACGACCTCGAGGAGGGCCAGGAGGCCCGCGAGTTCGACGACACCCCGTCCGGCTTCGGCCGTATCGCCGCCACCACGGCCAAGCAGGTCATCCTGCAGCGCCTGCGCGACGCCGAGGACGACGCGACGCTCGGCGAGTACGCCGGCCGTGAGGGCGACATCGTCACCGGCGTGGTCCAGCAGGGCCGCGACCCGAAGAACGTGCTCGTCGACATCGGCAAGCTCGAGGCCATCCTGCCGGTGCAGGAGCAGGTGCCGGGGGAGACCTACCCGCACGGCATGCGCCTGCGCTCCTACGTCGTCCGGGTGGCCAAGGGCGTCCGCGGGCCCTCCGTCACCCTGTCGCGCACGCACCCCAACCTGGTGAAGAAGCTCTTCGCCCTGGAGGTGCCGGAGATCGCCGACGGCTCGGTGGAGATCGCCGCGATCGCCCGTGAGGCCGGTCACCGCACGAAGATCGCCGTACGGTCCACCCGCTCCGGTCTGAACGCCAAGGGCGCCTGCATCGGCCCCATGGGCGGCCGGGTACGCAACGTCATGGGCGAGCTGAACGGTGAGAAGATCGACATCGTCGACTGGTCGGAGGACCCGGGCGACATGGTGGCGAACGCGCTGTCCCCGGCCCGTGTCTCCAAGGTGGAGATCGTGGACATGGCGACCAGGTCGGCCCGGGTGACCGTGCCCGACTACCAGCTCTCCCTGGCCATCGGCAAGGAGGGGCAGAACGCCCGTCTCGCGGCCCGGCTGACCGGCTGGCGGATCGACATCCGCCCGGACACGGAACCGGCCGGGAACGGCTCCGAGGAATAGATCCAAGCCGCGGGCCGTTCAGATCACGACAGGTTCATGCGCGCCAACTGTTCGAATCCTGCCCCAAAGGGGTGAGGCGCGCACGGGGAGGTAGACTTAAAGGTGTCTGGCCGGACGCGCGCCCGAGCATGCCCTGAACGCACCTGTGTGGGGTGTCGGGAGCGAGCGGCCAAGACCGAGCTGTTGCGGATCGTGACGATCAAGGACGCATGCGTTCCTGATCCAAGCGGTACGCTGCCCGGCCGGGGTGCGTACGTTCACCCCGCTCCGGTCTGTCTCGACCAGGCGGTACGCCGCCGAGCGTTCCCGAGGGCACTGCGCGTCCCGGGACCGCTCGACACAAAGGCGTTGCGCCGATACGTCGAGCAGACGACAGTTGCCGAGCAGGCAACACGGTAAGACGTGCCGTACGGAACCCCGTGCGGCTAGGTACCTCGCGAGTCGAAAGCAGGTCGAGATTGCGATGAGCACTCGATGAGTACGCGATGAGTACGCCCATGAACTAGCGACGGTCCGGACGCAACCCGGACCTCAAAGGAGCGAAGTGGCTAAGGTCCGGGTCTACGAACTCGCCAAGGAGTTCGGCGTCGAGAGCAAGGTCGTCATGGCCAAGCTCCAGGAACTCGGTGAATTCGTCCGTTCGGCGTCTTCGACGATCGAAGCGCCTGTTGTACGCAAGCTGACGGACGCCCTCCAGCAGGGCAGCGGAGGCGGCAAGCCCGCCCCTGCCCGCAAGGCTGCCCCGGCGAAGCCGGGCGCCCCCTCTCCCGCGCAGGCTGCCCGTCCGGCCGCCCCGCGCCCGCCGGCCCCGAAGCCGGCAGCGGCCGAGAAGCCCGCGGCTCCGGCCGCGCCGGCCACTCCCGGCCCCCGTCCCACCCCGGGCCCCAAGCCCGCGCCGCGGCCCGCCCCGGCGTCCCCGGCTCCGACCGCGCCCGAGTTCACGGCGCCCCCGTCGGCGCCCGCCGCCCCGGCCGCCTCTCAGGGGCAGGGCCAGGGCCAGGGTCAGGGCTCCGGCTCGCGTCCGGGCGCCCCGCGTCCGGCCGGCCAGTCGCCGCGTCCGGGTGCTCCGCGCCAGGGCGGTCAGGGCGGCCAGGGCCGTGGTGAGCGTGGCGACCGTCCCGGCGCTCCGCGTCCGGGTGGCGGCGCCCCGCGTCCCGGTGCCCGTCCGGCGGGTCCCCGTCCGGGCAACAACCCGTTCACCTCTGGTGGCTCCACCGGCATGGCGCGCCCGCAGGCGCCCCGTCCGGGCGGCGCCCCGCGTCCGGGCGGCCCCGGTGCCCCCGGCGGTGCCCCGCGTCCGCAGGGCCAGGGTCAGGGCGGTCCCCGTCCGCAGGGTGCCGGCGGCGGTCCTCGTCCGCAGGCTCCGGGCGGCGCGCGTCCGACCCCGGGCGGCATGCCCCGCCCGCAGGGCGGCGGCCCGCGTCCCGGCGGCGGTCCCGGCGGTGCGCGTCCGAACCCCGGCATGATGCCGCAGCGTCCTGCTGCCGGCCCGCGTCCCGGCGGCGGTGGCCCCGGCGGCCGCGGTCCCGGTGGCGGCGGTCGTCCCGGTGGCGGCGGCGGTCGCCCGGGTGGCGGCGGCTTCGCCGGTCGTCCCGGTGGCGGCGGTGGCGGTTTCGCCGGTCGTCCCGGTGGTCCCGGTGGCGGTGGCGGCGGTTTCGCCGGTCGTCCCGGTGGTCCCGGCGGCGGTGGCCGTCCCGGCTTCGGTGGTCGTCCCGGCGGTCCCGGTGGCCGTGGTGGCACGCAGGGTGCCTTCGGCCGTCCCGGCGGTCCCGCGCGTCGTGGTCGCAAGTCGAAGCGGCAGAGGCGCCAGGAGTACGAGGCCATGCAGGCCCCGTCGGTCGGCGGTGTGATGCTGCCTCGCGGCAACGGCGAGACTGTTCGCCTGTCGCGCGGTGCCTCGCTCACCGACTTCGCGGAGAAGATCAACGCCAACCCGGCGTCGCTCGTCGCGGTCATGATGAACCTCGGCGAGATGGTCACGGCCACGCAGTCCGTCTCCGACGAGACGCTGCAGCTCCTCGCCGACGAGATGAACTACACGGTTCAGATCGTCAGCCCGGAGGAGGAGGACCGCGAGCTCCTCGAGTCCTTCGACATCGAGTTCGGCGAGGACGAGGGCGACGAGGAGGACCTGATGGTCCGCCCGCCCGTCGTCACCGTCATGGGTCACGTCGACCACGGTAAGACCCGGCTCCTCGACGCCATCCGCAAGACGAACGTCATCGCGGGCGAGGCCGGCGGCATCACCCAGCACATCGGTGCCTACCAGGTCGCGACCGAGGTCAACGAAGAAGAGCGCAAGATCACCTTCATCGACACCCCGGGTCACGAGGCGTTCACCGCCATGCGTGCCCGTGGTGCGCGGTCGACGGACATCGCGATCCTCGTCGTCGCGGCCAACGACGGCGTCATGCCGCAGACGGTCGAGGCGCTCAACCACGCCAAGGCGGCCGAGGTCCCGATCGTCGTCGCGGTCAACAAGATCGACGTCGAGGGCGCCGACCCGACCAAGGTGCGCGGTCAGCTGACCGAGTACGGCCTGGTGGCCGAGGAGTACGGCGGCGAAACGATGTTCGTCGACATCTCCGCCAAGCAGGGTCTGCACATCGACTCCCTGCTGGAGGCCGTGGTCCTCACGGCCGACGCCTCGCTCGACCTGCGGGCCAACCCGCACCAGGACGCGCAGGGCATCTCGATCGAGTCCCGCCTCGACCGCGGCCGTGGCGCCGTGTCGACGGTCCTCGTCCAGCGCGGCACCCTGCGAGTCGGCGACACCATGGTGGTCGGCGACGCGTACGGCCGAGTCCGGGCGATGCACGACGACAACGGCAACAGCGTTGCCGAGGCCGGCCCGTCGACGCCGGTTCAGGTCCTCGGCCTGACCAACGTCCCGGGTGCGGGCGACAACTTCCTGGTGGTGGACGAGGACCGTACGGCCCGTCAGATCGCCGAGAAGCGCGCCGCCCGCGAGCGGAACGCCGCGTTCGCCAAGCGCACGCGCCGCGTGTCGCTGGAGGACCTGGACAAGGTGCTGAAGGCCGGCGAGGTCCAGCAGCTGAACCTGATCATCAAGGGTGACGCTTCCGGATCCGTCGAGGCGCTCGAGTCCTCGCTGCTCCAGCTGGACGTCGGCGAAGAGGTCGACATCCGCGTCCTGCACCGTGGTGTCGGTGCGGTCACGGAGTCCGACATCGACCTGGCCATGGGCTCCGACGCCATCGTCATCGGCTTCAACGTGCGCGCCGCCGGGCGTGCGCAGCAGATGGCCGAGCGCGAGGGTGTCGACGTCCGGTACTACTCGGTCATCTACCAGGCGATCGAGGAGATCGAGGCGGCCCTCAAGGGCATGCTCAAGCCGGAGTACGAAGAGGTCGAGCTCGGTACGGCGGAGATCCGCGAGGTCTTCAAGTCGTCCAAGCTGGGCAACATCGCGGGTGTTCTCATCCGCTCCGGCGAGGTCAAGCGCAACACCAAGGCGCGCCTCATCCGCGACGGCAAGGTGGTCGCGGAGAGCCTCAACATCGAGGGTCTGCGTCGCTTCAAGGACGACGTCACCGAGATCCGCGAAGGGTTCGAGGGCGGTATCAACCTCGGCAACTTCAACGACATCAAGGTCGACGACGTCATCGCGACGTACGAGATGCGCGAGAAGCCGCGCGTCTGACCTGAGCCACGATCGGGGCCGATCGACGGGACTTATTCCGTCGATCGGCCCCGGCCGTTGCGTGTACGGTTCCCGTATTCGCGTCGAAGCATGGCGCCCGTACCCCGAACCGGCGGGACATCCGGATACACACATGTACGTGGGGACTCTGTCCTTCGATCTGCTCCTCGGCGACGTCCACTCGCTCAAGGAAAAACGCTCTCTCGTCCGCCCGATCGTGGCCGAACTCCAGCGCAAGTACGGGGTGAGTGCGGCGGAGACGGGGAACCAAGACCTCCATCGCAGGGCCGAGATCGGGCTCGCGGTGGTCTCGGGGGAGCCGGGACACCTCACCGACGTACTGGACCGCTGTGAGCGGCTCGTCGCCGGGCGGCCCGAGGTCGAACTGCTCTCGGTTCGACGCAGGCTCCACAGCGACGAAGACTGAAGCAACGAGTAAGCACTTAAGGAGACGGACCAGTGGCCGACAACGCGCGGGCTAAGAGGCTGGCGGACCTCATCCGAGAGGTGGTGGCCCAGAAGCTGCAGCGCGGGATCAAGGACCCGCGGCTCGGCTCGCACGTCACCATCACGGACACCCGGGTCACGGGTGACCTCAGGGAGGCGACCGTCTTCTACACGGTGTACGGGGACGACGAGGAGCGCGCGGAGGCCGCCGCCGGCCTGGAGAGCGCCAAGGGCATCCTGCGCTCCGAGGTGGGCCGGGCCGCCGGTGTGAAGTTCACGCCGACCCTGGCCTTCGTCATGGACGCCCTCCCGGACAACGCGCGCACCATCGAGGACCTCCTCGACAAGGCGCGCCAGTCCGACGAGAAGGTGCGCGAGGCGTCCGCGGGCGCCAAGTACGCCGGCGAGGCCGACCCGTACCGCAAGCCCGAAGAGGACGACGAGACGGACGACAGCGCCGAATGACCCAGAAGCACACCACGCCCGACGGCCTTGTCATCGTCGACAAGCCGTCGGGCTTCACTTCGCACGACGTCGTCGCCAAGATGCGCGGCATCGCCAGGACGCGACGCGTCGGGCACGCAGGCACCCTCGACCCGATGGCGACGGGCGTCCTCGTCCTCGGCGTCGAGCGGGCCACCAAGCTCCTCGGCCACCTCGCGCTGACCGAGAAGGAGTACCTGGGCACCATCCGGCTCGGGCAGAACACCCTGACGGACGACGCCGAGGGGGAGATCACCTCCGCCACGGACGCCTCCAAGATCACCCGCGACGCGATCGACGCCGGCATCGCCGAGCTGACCGGCGAGATCATGCAGGTGCCGTCCAAGGTCAGCGCCATCAAGATCAAGGGCGTGCGGTCCTACAAGCGGGCGCGCGAGGGCGAGGAGTTCGAGATCCCGGCCCGGCCCGTCACGGTCTCCTCCTTCGGCGTGCACGACGTCCGCGACGCCGTCGCCGACGACGGCACGGCCGTACTCGACCTGGTCGTCTCGGTCGTCTGCTCCTCCGGCACCTACATTCGGGCCCTGGCCCGTGACCTGGGCGCCGGCCTGGGCGTGGGCGGTCACCTCACCGCCCTGCGCCGCACTCGCGTCGGCCCCTACAAGCTGGACGCGGCCCGCACGCTCGACCAGCTCCAGCAGGAGCTGACCGTGATGCCCATCGCCGAGGCCGCCACGGCCGCGTTCCCCCGCTGGAACGTCGACGCCCGGCGGGCCAAGCTGCTCACCAACGGTGTGCGGCTGGAGATGCCCGAGACGTACGCGGGCGCCGGCCCCGTCGCCGTCTTCGACCCCGAGGGCCGCTTCCTCGCGCTCGTCGAGGAGCAGCGGGGCAAGGCCAAGAGCCTGGCCGTCTTCGCCTGACGGAGGAAACGGGGGGCCGGGTGTCCGCCCGTGGAGCGGCGGCCACGGGGTACCTCCACTGCCGCCGCTCCACGGTCCCCCTCGGTTCCCCCACCCCTAGGGTGTATCCAGCCGCCCCCTCTCCTTCACCCGTCCGTGCAGGCGCTCGGAGTGAACCGGGGGAGCGGAAGGGGGCGCTTTCGCAGAGCGATCTGTCCCGCTGATCATCCCGCCCCTACTGTCGAACACAAGGGCACGGGTGTACGGCGGGGAGGCTCGACGATGGCGTCGCGGAACGGGTCACGGGAGACGGACGACAGTCCACAAGGCTCCCCGGACCGCCCCGGAACAGCGGGAACCGAGGACGGGGCGGTCCCTGCGGACGCCCTCGTCCGGATCCACGACCTGGCCGGCCGCCCCCGCGGCACCGGCTTCCTGGCCGACCACCACGGCACGCTGATCACCAGCCACGAGGCCGTCGACGGCCTGCCCCGGCTCGTCCTGCACGGCGCCGGGGACCGCCGCCGGGTGGTGTCCGCCGACGCGGTCACCCCGCTGCCCGCGCTGGACCTGGCCCTCGTCCGGACCGAGGGACTCGGAGTGCCTCCGCTGCCCGTCACCGTGCGGGAGGGGACCGGGACCGGCGCCTACGTCCGGATCGCCGCCGGTGGCTGGCGCGAGGCGCGGGTACTGGGCCCGGCCACCGTGACGTACGCGGCCACGGACCGTTTCCACCGCCTCGACGACGTGCTGGAGGTGGCCGTCGGCACAGCAGGGCGGGACGCGCTGCGGCTGGGCGGCGGAGCGGCCGGCGGCCCGGTGCTCGACGCCGGGACCGGTGCCGTCGTCGCGGTCCTCGGCACCGCGCTCAGCTCCGACCACCGCGACGTCGGGTTCGCCGTACCGCTGCGAGCCCGGATCCCGGGAGCTGCGGGACCGCTGGGCGAGCTGCTCGCCGAGAACGCGGCGACGGTCCCCGCGTACGGCGCGGACCTCAATCCGGCCGGGGTGCTGGAGCTGACCGGCGCCTCGCTGGCGCTGGAGGGCCCGCCCGACGGCCCCGGCGTCCCGCCACCGGTCGAACGGGCTGCCGTGGCAGCCGAGTTCACCGCGTTCATGGAAGGCCCGTCGGCCGTGCTCGGCCTCGTCGGACCACCGGGCAGCGGCCGGACGACGGAGCTCGCCGCGCTCGCCGCGCGGCGCCGGCGAGCCGCGCAGCCCACGCTGTGGCTGCGCGGCTGCGAACTGCGGGACGGCGACGCGTCGGTGGCGGACGCGGCCCGCCGGGCGCTGGACCGCGCAGCCCCCGCCGTGGCGGCCGCCTCCGCCTGCGCCGACCTCGGCGACATCACGCCCGAGCGCCTCGCCCACCTCGCCCGCTCCCTGGGCCGCCCCCTGCTGCTTCTGCTCGACGGCCCCGAGGAGATGCCACCGGCCCTGGCCCGCCGGATGACCGACTGGGCGGAGGAGACCGCGCGGTGGCTGCGGGAAACGGGAAGCCGGCTGATGGTGGCGTGCCGGACGGAGTACTGGGAGACCGCGCCCTTCCCCGCGGACCAGTGTGTGCGGCTCGGCGACCTCACCGAGGACGAGGCCCGGGAGGCGCGCCGGAGCCTCGGCATCCCCGATCACGCCCTCGTCCCGGCCGATGCCCGCAATCCCCAGGCCCTCGGTCTCCTCGCCGAGGTCCTGGCGGCCGGCTCCGCGCCCCCGGAAAGGGCCGCGATCGACCGGCACGACGTCTTCACGGCCTACCTGGACCTGGTGTCCCTGCGCATCGCCACCCGGCTGGCCGCCGGCAGCGGCCTGCACGGCACGGCCGTACGCCGGCTTGCCGCCAAGGTCGCCGGACAGGTGCACGAGGCCGCCCGGCGCGGCCTCGGCCCGGGGTCGGGGGACCTCGACCGGGAGGCGTTCGAGGAGGTGTTCCCGTGGGGGCCCGCCCCGGCGCGGCTCGGCGGCTGCCCGGGCTGGGCGTCGGCCGCGCTCGCCGAGGGCCTGCTCGTGCCCGCCGGAGCCGGATACCGCTTCGCGCACGAAGGGTTCGCCGACTGGCTCCAGGGCACGCACCTCGACCTCGACGACGCCCTGCACGTCCTCGTCCACCGCGGCGAGGACGCGCAGTGCGACCCCGTGCCGCACCACCGCATCGGGCCGGTCGTCCAGGCCCTGCTCTGCCTCGCCCGCCAGCACGGCGCCGGTCGGCCGGCCTCCCGCCTGGCCGACCTGGTGCACGCCCTGGACGCCGATCCACGCTCCTGGTGGGCCGCCCGGCTGCTCACCGGGACGCTGTCGGCCCTGCCCGACGCGGCGCCCTACGCGGAGGTGCTGCGGCTGCTCGCCGACCGGATCGTGGCCTGGCGGCGCCAGGAGCGGCCCGTGCCGGAAGAGCTCGGGCCCGCCTTCTGGACCGGCCTGCGCCTGCCCGAGGAGACGCGCTGCGCCCTGCTGCGGCGGCTGGTCCACGCCGACCGACCCCCGTGCGAGGCCGGGCCCCGCTTCCTGGACGCCGTCGCCGCACTCCTCGCCGCCGACCCCACCGCCGTGCAACCGCAGCTGGCCCGCTGGTTCGACGACGAACAACCGCTGCCCGCCACCCCGCACGCGACCGTCGCCACCGCCGCCCAGGCACTGCTGCACACCCACCGCCACGGCGCCCTGGACGAGCTGACGGACGTCCTCGTCGAGCGTGCGCACCCGAGGGCCGACGAACTGCTCGCCGTCCTGACCGAGGAGGAACCGTCGGCGGTGTGCCGGGCCGTCGACCGGTGGGCCCGCGACGAGCGGCCCGCCCGGCGGAGCGCGGCGGTGGCGCACGGACTGCGCGTCGCACCGCACGTGAGCACCGCAGGCGACCGTGCCCTCCTGCGCTACGCCGCCCTCACCCTGCTCGCCCGCCCCGCCGACCGCGCCCCGCACGGCGGCGCCCTCGCCCTCCTCGTCCAGGACCCCCACACCCGGGCCCGCTACCTCCCCCGGGCGCTGGAGCACTTCGCGGCGGGCGACCCGCGGTTCTCACCGGACGCGCTGGCCGGAGCCCTCCTGACCGACCCCGAGCCGGTCCTCGGAGCCTTCGCGGCCCGGCTGGAGCGGCCCGACGCGGAGGAGGCGCTACGGGCCCTGGCCGACGCCACCCCGCCCGGCCTGGCCCGACGGGTCGCCGCGCTGGTGTGCCGGGCCGCGCGGCAGCGGCCGGAACTCGCCGGGCAGGTGGCCGCCTACGCGGACCAGCGCCTCGACCGCGGCCCCGCCGCCCGGCCCGTGCTCCTGCCGCTGGTCACCGGCCTGCTGGAGGACGGCCCGGTACGGCTGCGCTGCGCCCTCGCCGGCATCCTGAGCCCGCCCGGCGTGCCCGCCTCGCGTCCGCTGCGCCGCGAACTGCGCGACGCGCTCCTCGCCCGGGAACACGACACCGACGTCCTGGACGCGCTGCTGAACGCCGCCGCCCGCAACGGCGGCGACGACCTGCGCGACCTCGTCCACCGCATCGGACTGCTCCTCGTACGCACCCCGGAGGGCGCCACACGCTTCGACCGCGCCCTGGTCGACCTGGGCCGGCACGTGCCCGGCTTCGCCGCCCGCACGGCCGCCTGGCTCACCGGCGCGCCCGAGGAGTGGGCGGCCCTGGTCGGGCCCAGTTCCCACCGGATGATCGAGAACCTGGCGGGCGCGGGCGTCCCCGCCTGACCGGCCTCCCGGGCGCCGGGCCGCAGTACGGTGTCGTGCGCCCTGTCACAGCCCCCATGCCGATGCCGGCGGGAGGCACCCGGCATGGCACCCTTAGACCTGCGCACGAGGCAATCACGAACAACGACCGGACACGAGTTCGACGAGCTTTCGACAAGGAGCAGGCACAGTGCAGCGCTGGCGTGGCTTGGAGGACATCCCCCAGGACTGGGGACGCAGCGTCGTCACCATCGGCTCCTACGACGGAGTGCACCGCGGGCACCAGCTGATCATCCGGCATGCCGTGGACCGCGCCCGGGAGCTGGGCGTGCCCGCCGTGGTCGTCACCTTCGACCCGCACCCCAGCGAGGTCGTCCGCCCGGGCAGCCACCCTCCGCTGCTCGCCCCGCACCACCGCCGCGCCGAACTCATGGCCGGCCTCGGCGTGGACGCGGTGCTCATCCTCCCCTTCACGACCGAGTTCTCGAAGCTGTCCCCGGCCGACTTCGTCGTCAAGGTCCTCGTCGACAAGCTGCACGCCAAGGCGGTCGTCGAGGGCCCCAACTTCCGCTTCGGCCACAAGGCCGCCGGGAACGTGGAGTTCCTGTCCACGCAGGGCAAGACCTACGACTTCGAGGTCGAGGTCGTCGACCTGTACGTGACGGGTGAGGCGGGCGGCGGCGAGCCGTTCTCCTCCACGCTGACGCGGCGGCTGGTCGCCGAGGGCGACGTCGAGGGCGCGGCGGAGATCCTGGGCCGCCCGCACCGGGTCGAGGGCGTCGTCGTCCGGGGCGCCCAGCGCGGTCGCGAACTGGGCTTCCCCACCGCCAACGTCGAGACGCTGCCGCACACGGCCATCCCGGCCGACGGTGTGTACGCCGGCTGGCTGCACGCCCAGGGGGAGGCGATGCCGGCGGCGATCTCCGTGGGGACGAACCCACAGTTCGAGGGGACCGAGCGCACGGTGGAGGCGTACGCCATCGACCGGGTGGGGCTCGATCTGTACGGGTTGCACGTCGCGGTCGACTTCTTGGCGTTCGTGCGGGGGCAGGCGAAGTTCGACACCCTGGACGCGCTGCTGGTTCAGATGGGGCAGGACGTGGAGAAGTGCGCGGAGTTGGTAGCGGCCGAGGGGGCTGCCTAGTCTCCTTGTGGGCCGTCTGCGGGTGGGTGGGGGCTTGTCGCGCAGTTCCCCGCGCCCCTTTGGGGCGCGTACGCAGCTGCCCAGTGACAGGCCACCTGTGATTCTCCGCCGCCGCTCAGCACCGGCAAGTCCAGGCCCCTGCACGCGTCCGACACGCCCGCCCGGTCCGCCTCTCCACTGGCCAGGATCTGGCAGCGGGCGTGGAAGCGGCAGCCGGACGGCACGCGCGACGGGTCGGGGGGCTCGCCCGTGAGGATCACCGGGGCGCCGGGAGCCTCCGGGAGCACGGACAGCAGGGCCTGCGTGTACGGATGACGCGGTGCCGTGAGGACCTGCTCCACCGCCCCCGTCTCCACGATCCGGCCCAGGTACATCACGGCGACCCGGTCGGCGATGTTCCACGCCAGGCCCAGGTCGTGCGTGACGACCAGCGCGGACAGGCCCAGTTCGGTGCGCAGGCGCAGCAGCAGGGCGAGGATCTCGCCGCGTACCGAGGCGTCGAGGGACGCCACCGGCTCGTCGGCGACGAGGAGTTCGGGTTCCAGGACGAGCGCGCCCGCGATGACGACCCGCTGGCGCTGCCCGCCGGACAGTTCGTGCGGGTAGCGCAGGAAGAAACGCTCCGGGGGGCGCAGGCCGGCCCGGGACAGGGCATCGGCGACCGCAGTGCGTTCGTCGCCGCCGTAGCGGTGGATGCGCAGGCCCTCGGCGACCGCGTCGTACACCGTGTGGCGGGGGTTGAGCGAGCCGCTCGGGTCCTGGAGGACCAGCTGGACGCGTTTGCGGTAGGCCTTCAGGGACCGGCCGGAGTAGTCCAGCGGGCGGCCGTCGAAGGTGACCCGGCCCGCCGTCGGCTCGACCAGCCCGAGCAGGCTGCGGGCCAGGGTCGTCTTGCCGCAGCCGGACTCGCCGACCAGGGCGACGATCTCGCCTCGGCGGATGTCGAGGTCGACGCCGTCCACCGCGCGGGCCCGGGGGCCGCCGTGCCGGCCGGGGAAGGTGACGCGGAGGCCCTGGGCGCTGAGCAGGGGCGCCGTGGTGACCTCGGGGGCCGTGGGGGAGAGGGTCATGGCGTGCCGGGCCTCGCTTCCTCAAGGGTCTCCGGTTCGTCGGCCTGGCCGTTCGCGGGGGTCGCAGGTTCGTCGGCCGATCCGCTCTCAGGGGCCGCGGGCTCGGTCGCCGCCGGTTCGTCGGCGGCTTCCGCTCCGGCTCCCGGTGGTCCGACCAGCACACACGCGGCCCGCCGCTCCGGCCCCGCGGCCCGCAGCACCGGGTCCTCCTCGGGGCACGACTCCAGCGCCACCGGGCAGCGCGGATGGAACGTGCAGCCCGACGGCAGCGCCGCCGGGTCCGGCGGGTCGCCCGCCAGCCCCCGCGGGGCGAACCGGGACGCCGGGTCGCCGATGCGCGGGAACGCGGCCGACAGAGCCCTGGCGTAGGGGTGCCGCGCGTCCTCGTACACCAGCCGGGCCGGGCCCTCCTCGACCACCCGGCCCGCGTACATCACCGCGAGCCGGTCGCAGGTGTCGGCGAGGACGGCGAGGTCGTGGCTGATCATGACCAGGCCGAGGTCCTGGTCCGCGACCAGCTGCTCGATGAGCCGGAGGATCTGGGCCTGGATCATCACGTCGAGCGCGGTCGTCGGCTCGTCCGCGATGACGAGCCGCGGATCGCAGGCCAGGGCCATGGCGATCATGACGCGCTGGCGCTGGCCCCCGGACAGCTCATGCGGGTAGGCGTCGGCGCGGGCGGCCGGCAGACCGACCTGCTCCAGCAGTTCCCCGGTCTTCTTCTTCGCCCCGGCCGCCGTGGCCTTCCGGTGCAGCAGGATCGGCTCGGCGATCTGGTCGCCGACGCGGTGCACGGCGTTGAGGGAGTGCATCGCGCCCTGGAAGACGATGGACGCCCCGGCCCAGCGGACCGCCCGGACCCGGCCCCACTTCATGGTCAGCACGTCCTCACCGTCGAGGAGCACCTCCCCGGTGATCCGCGCCCCGGCCGGCAGCAGCCGCAGCAGGGCCAGCGCCAGCGTGGACTTGCCGCAGCCGGACTCCCCGGCGAGACCGAGCTTCTGGCCCGCATCCAGGCGCAGGTCCACCCCGCGCACGGCGGCCGCCCCGCCCGCGTACGTCACGGTCAGGTTCCTGACGTCGAGCAGACTCAACGCGACACCCCCAGCCTGGGGTTGAGGACGGCCTCCACGGCCCGGCCGCACAGCGTGAACGCCAAAGCCACCACGGCGATGGCGATGCCCGGCGGCACCAGGTACCACCAGTCCCCGGCACTGACCGCGCCCGCCTCGCGCGCGTCCTGGAGCAGCCCGCCCCACGACACGACCGTGGGGTCGCCCAGGCCGAGGAAGGCGAGCGTCGCCTCCGCGAGGATGGCCGAGGAGATGATCAGGGTCGTCTGGGCCAGCACCAGCGGCATCACGTTCGGCAGGACGTGCCGGGACATGACGTGCCAGTGGCCGCCGCCGAGCGCCTGCGCCCGCTCGATGTACGGCCGGGTCTCCACCGCGAGGGTCTGGGCGCGCACCAGCCGGGCCGTGGTCGGCCAGGTGGTGACGCCGATCGCCACGACGGTCGTGGTCAGCGAGCGGGACATCACGGTCGCCAGGGCGATCGCGAGCACCAGCGTCGGCATGACCAGGAACCAGTCGGTGATCCGCATCATCACCGTCGCGTACCAGCCCTTGAAGTGCCCCGCCGTCACCCCGATCAGGGTGCCGATCGCCACCGACAGCACGGCGGCGAGCAGCCCGACCAGCAGCGACACCCGCGAACCCCAGATCACCAGGCCCAGCAGGTCACGCCCGAACTGATCGGTGCCGAGCGGGAACTCGGCGCTCGGACTCTGCATCGGGCGCCCCGGAGCGCCGGTCACGCTGCTCACGTCGGAGCCGACGAACAGCGGTGCGAACAGCGCCAGCAGCGCGCACAGCGCGAGCACCGTCAGGCCGTACAGCCCCGCCCGTTCGGAGCGGTACTGCCGCCAGAAGCGGGCGACGGACGCCCGGCGGCGCTGCCGGGCCAGGGCGCGCGGGCCGGGGGCCGTCTCGGTCGTCGTCATCGGGCCACCCGGGGGTCCAGCAGCGGATAGACCAGGTCGGCGAGGGTGTTCATCAGGATCACCGCGGCGGCGAACACGAAGAACAACCCCTGCACGAGCGGCAGGTCGGGCACGCTCAGCGCCTGGTAGAACAGCCCGCCGAGGCCGGGCCAGGAGAACACCGTCTCCACGAGGATCACGCCCGCCACCGTCCGGCCGAGGTTGATGAAGATCAGCGTCACGGTCGGCAGCAGCGCGTTCGGCACGGCGTGCCGACGACGTACGAGGTCGTCGCGCAGCCCCTTGGCCCGCGCGGTCGTCAGATAGTCGCTGCCCATCTCGTCCAGCAGCGCCGACCGTGTGACCAGCAGGGTCTGCCCGTACTCCACGGCCACCAGCGTCACCACCGGAAGCACCAGATGATGCGCCACGTCCAGGACGTACGCGAAGCCCTCCTCGCCGCCCGACTCCATGCCACCGGTCGGGAACATGCCGGGCAGCGGGCCGATGCCCACCGACAGCACGATGATCAGCAGCAGCCCGAGCCAGAAGGACGGGATGGAGTACAGCGTCAGCGCGAGGCCCGTGTTGAGACGGTCGCCGAGCTTGCCGTGCCGCCAGGCCGACCGGGTGCCGAGGAAGATGCCCAGCGCCGTGTAGAGGACGAACGCGGTCCCGGTGAGCAGCAGGGTGTTCGGCAGCGCCTCGGTGATCTTGTCGACCACGGGGGCGCGGAACTGGTAGGACGTCCCGAAGTCGCCCGTGAGCGCCTTGCCGCAGTAGTCCGTGAACTGCCGCCACAGGGGCAGGTCGAGCCCGAACTCCTCGCGGTAGGCGGCCAGCTGCTCCGCCGACACCTGACGGCCGCCCGTCATGGTCTTCACCGGGTCGCCGGGGATCAGCCGGAAGAGGAAGAAGCTGGTCACGAGCACGGCCAGCAGCGAGACGGCGGCACCGGCCACCTTGCCCGCCAGATACCGCGGGTACGCGGAGCTCTTGCGTACCCGCGGCCCGGCCGCCCTCTGCTTGTCCTCGACCAGCGCGGGGGTCGCGTCAGCGGTCATGAGTACCCGCTCGCCGCCCTACTCGCGTTCCTCGGCGGTGGCCCGCCGCCGCATCGCCGCGAAGGCGCCGAGCCCGCCCAGGATCACGACAGCCGCGACGATCCCGACCACGACCCCCGTCGACGACGCGTTGTCGGAGGATCCGGAGTCCGCGGGCACCGCCGACCACCAGCTCCAGTAGCCGTCCTGGCCGTAGATGTTGCCCGCCTTCGCCGGCATGGTCGTGATCGACTTGATCTGGTCCGTCCGGAAGGCCTCGACCGCGTTCGGATACGCCATGACGTTCATGTACCCGAGGTCGTACAGCCGCGACTCCATCTGCTTGACGATGTCCGCCCGTTTGGCGGGGTCGTACTCGGTGAGCTGCCGGGCGTAGAGCTCGTCGTACTTCTTGTCGCAGATGAAGTTGTCCGTCGCACCCGTGTCCTTCGGGGTTGCCGGGAGCGCGCCGCAGGTGTGGATGGACAGCACGAAGTCGGGGTCGGGATTGACCGACCAGCCGTCGAACGCCAGGTCGTACTTGCCGGCCAGCCACGGGTCGGTCACGTTGTCCAGGCAGTTCAGCTGCACGCCGATGCCGAGCTTGCCCCACCACTCCTGGAGGTACTTGCCGACCGCCTTGTCGTTGGGGTCGGTGGCGTGACACAGCACGCGGTAGGTGATCGGCTTGCCGTCCTTGCCGACGCGTTTGCCGTCGCCGTTCTTCTTGTACCCCGCCTGGTCGAGCAGCCGGGCGGCCTCGGCCGGGTCGTATGCCAGTTCCCGGTCCGCGGAGGGCTTCCAGAAATAGTCCTGGAAGCGCGGCGGGATGTAGCCCTCACCCTCGACGGCGTGGCCCCGGAACACCTTGTCGATGATGGCCTCGCGGTCCACGGCGCGGAACAGCGCGTTGCGCACCCGCTGGTCCAGCAGGGAGGGGTGGCCGTCGCCGAACTTCTTGCCGTTCTTCGCCTTCGCTCCGGGGTTGGTGGCGAGGGCGTAGAAGCGGCGGCCGGGGGCGTCGTTCACCTGGATGTCGTCCGCGCCCTTCAACGACTCCGCCTGAGCGGGTGTCAGGGAGGGGGACCCGGCGACGAAGGACACCTCGCCCTTGCGCAGCGCCGACACGGCCGCGTCCTGGTCCTTGTAGTAGCGGAAGACCAGCTCGTCGAACTTCGGCGACCCGCGCCAGAAGTCCTTGTTGGCCTTGAGCCGGACATAGCTGTCGGCCTTGTAGCCGCTGAGCACGAACGGCCCGTTCCCCACGACGGGGAAGCTCTTGTCGTTGTTGAACTCGGAGAAGTCCGAGACCTTCTCCCACACGTGCTTCGGCACGATCGGCACGTCCAGCGCGGCCATCGTGGCCTGCGGTTTCTTCAGCTCGATGACCAGCTTCGTGGGGCTCGGTGCCGTCACCTTCCGGAAGTTCCCGACGTAGCTGCCGTTCGCCGTGGCCGCGCCGGTGTCGGTCATCATCTTGTTGAAGGTCCACGCCGCGTCCTCGGCGGTGGCCTGCTCGCCGTCCGACCATGTGGAGTTGGCGCGGATCGTGTACGTCCACGTCAGCTTGTCCGGCGACGGCTCCCACTTGGTGGCCAGGCCCGGGATGGCGTGGTTGTCCTTGGGGTCGTAGTTGGTCAGGTACTCGTACATGAGCCGGTGAATGCTCGTGCTGAGCAGCCGGACCGCCAGGAACGGGCTGAGCGAGTCCACGCTCTGCGCCACGGCGACGGTCAGCACCTTCTTGCCGTCGTCGGCCGCCCGGGCCTGCTGGGGAGCCGGGTCGAGCGGGGTCGCGAGACCGGCGGTGAGGGTGAGCGCGGCGGCCCCGGCCAGGGCGACGAGCCGGAGGCCGTGCGGGAGGCTGCGTTTCTGATCGTTCGTGCCCATGGTCGGACCTCGCGTCATCGCTCGGACGGGAAGGACGGGTTGATCAGCTGTCAGATGCGTGATGTGTGTGTACCAGCGGCCGTCTCCACCCGTCAACGGCGCGTTCACCCCTTGTGGCCTGCGGAAATAACGAATTGGCGAGCTTTTCGCACCCATTGGTGGAGACCACTGACGCGCCCCTGGCCAGGGCCTGGCAACGGAATTTCGCCCCTGAACGCGCCGAGGCCCGCGCCGAGTCGGAACGGCGCGGGCCGGGCGGGGATCGGCCCCTGAGAAGGGGCCGATCGGGTGAGGTGATTACTGCGTCGGAGGCGGGGGCGGCGGGGTCTGCCCGTCGGGCTGGGCCGGGTGGCCGGGCTGACCCGGCTGGCCGGGCTGGGGGTAGCCGTAGCCCGGCTGCGGGGGAGCGGCCGGGGGCTGTCCGGGCTGCGGGTACGGCGGTCCGGGGTGGGCCGCCGGCTGCCCGGCGTGCTGAGCGGGCTGCTCCGGCTGTCCCGGCTGCCAGGGCTGCGGATAGGGCGGCTGGGCCGCGGCCTGCGGGTACGGCTGGCCGGGCTGGGCCGGGGGCTGACCCGGCTGGGCGTAGGGCTCGCCGGGCTGCGGGTACGGCTGACCCGGCTGGGCGTACGGCTGGCCGGGCTGCGGCTGCTGGGGCTGCTGCGGATACGGGCCCGGCTGGCCGGGAGCCGGCTGCTGACCGGGATAGGCAGGCTGTTCCGGCTGGGCGTACGGCTGGCCGGGCATGGCCGCCTGGCCGGGCATCGGCGGGGCCGCGACCGGCGGCGGGTTGCCGTCCGAGGTCCACAGACCGTGCGCCTGCTGATGACGGACGAAGTCCTCTGCGACCATGGCCGCGAGGTTGAAGTACGCCTCCCGCACCTTCGGCCGCATCATGTCGAGGTCGACCTCGGCACCGGCGGAGAGATGCTCGTCGAACGGCACGACGATGACGCCACGGCAGCGCGTCTCGAAGTGCGTCACGATGTCATCGACCTTGATCATCTTGCCGGTCTCGCGGACCCCGGAGATGACCGTGATGGACCGCGAGACGAGGTCGGCGTACCCGTGCGCGGACAGCCAGTCCAGCGTCGTGCTCGCACTGCTCGCCCCGTCCACGGACGGCGTCGAGATGATGATGAGCTGGTCGGCGAGGTCCAGCACACCGCGCATGGCGCTGTACAGCAGACCGGTGCCGGAGTCGGTGAGGATCACCGGGTACTGCTTGCCCAGCACGTCGATCGCGCGCCGGTAGTCCTCGTCGTTGAAGGTCGTGGAGACCGCCGGGTCGACGTCGTTGGCGATGATCTCCAGACCGGACGAGGCCTGGGACGTGAACCGCCGGATGTCCATGTACGAGTTGAGGTACGGAATCGCCTGGACGAGGTCACGGATGGTCGCCCCGGTCTCCCGCCGCACCCGGCGCCCGAGCGTGCCCGCGTCCGGGTTGGCGTCGATCGCGAGGATCTTGTCCTGCCGCTCGGTGGCGAGCGTCGAGCCCAGCGCGGTGGTCGTGGTCGTCTTGCCGACACCGCCCTTGAGGCTGATCACGGCGATCCGGTAGCAGGACAGCACGGGCGTACGGATCAGGTCGAGCTTGCGCTGCCGCTCGGCCTCCTCCTTCTTGCCGCCGATCTTGAACCGTCCGCCACCGGCCGCCGGACGGCTGCTCTTCGCCTTCTGCTTCTTGCTGTTGAGCAGCCGGTCGGACGACAGCTCCACGGCAGCGGTGTAACCGAGCGGCGCGGCCCCGGGGTTGGTGGGCTGCCGCTGGTCGTGCTGCATGGGCTGCGGCCAGGCGGCACCGGTACGGGGGTCGACGGGCTGCTGGGGCTGGCCGGGGTGACCTGGCTGCTGCCCGGGCTGCCCAGGCTGCCCGGCGTGCGGGGGCTGGGCCTCGGGCTGGGGCTGGGGCTGGGCCTGCGGGGGCACGCCGGGGTGGGGCTGGGGCTGCTGGGCGCCCGGCTGGGGGAAGCCGTAGCCGCCCGGGGCATCAGGGGTACCCGGGTGGGGGAATCCGTAGCCGGCCTGTGGGGCGGGGGCGCCCGGCTGCGGGAAGCCGTAACCGGCCTGCGCGGCCGGCGCGGGGGCGGGCGGTGTGACGGGCTGCGCGGCCGGGGGCTGCTGGGCTGCCGGGGCGGGTGCGCCCTGCTGCGGGAAGCCGTAGCCGCCCTGCGCGGGGGGCGCGTGCGGGCCGTCCGGCTGCTGGGCCGGGGGCTGTGCGGCCGGGGCCGGGGCGCCGGGGTAGGGGAAGCCGTAGCCGCCCTGGGCGTTCGGCGCGGACGAGGGCTGTGCTCCGGGGTGGTGCGGGAAGCCGTAGCCGCCGGGCTGCGGTGCGGGCTGGGCGGGCGGCTGGTTCGGAGGAGTCGATGCGGGCTGCTGGTTCCACGCGGCAGGCGCGGGCTGCGGCGCCTGGGGCTGGAACGGCGGCTGCTGGGCGGGTACCGACGGCTGCGGCGGCACCGGCGGCTGACCCTGCGCCGGCACCTGCGCATCGGACGGCCGAGCCTCCGGCTGGGGCTGCACGGGCCACTGGTGCGCGGGCGCCGGGGCCGCCGGCTGGTACGACGGCGGCAGCGGCGGTACACCCTGCGGGAGCGGGGGAACCGAGTCGGACGGCGTGGTCTGCGGTGGTACGGCGTCCTCCGGCTCGCCCTCCGAGGACGCGAGGTCGGCGGTGGCCGCGTCGGAGGGCTCCTCAGGAGCAGCGGCTGCGTCCTCGCGTGGGGGTTCGGCGCCGGCCAGCACCGCATCCTCGGGCTCGGGCCGGACGTCCTCGGGTTCGGCGGCCTCCGACGGGGCGTCCTCGAGCGCGGTGTTCTCCGCCTCGGCGTCCTTGTCTTCGGCTTCTTCCGTACGGGCGTCGTCGGCGGGCGCCCCGTCCTGGCTGGCGGCGTCTTCGGACTCCCTGTCGTCGGCTGCCAGGGCAGGCGGCTCGACAACCACGGGCGCCACGTCTTCGCCCTCCGGCCGCGTCTCCTCCGGCTCGGCCTCCTCGGCCGACGGCACGTCTGCGAAGGCGTCCGCGTCCAGCGCGTACTCCGAGACCCCGTCGGAGGCCGAAACCCCGTCAGAGGCGTCGTCGGCCTCCGCGTCAGGGCCGTGGTCCTCCGTGTCATCCGCGCGGACAGCGCTGCCGGCCTCGTCGGCGGCCTCGTCCGCCTCGATGTCACCCTTGTCCTCGACAGCCGGCACCCCGGGGGCGTCGAAGCTGTCGCCGGCGTCGGGAGTACCGGGCACGTCGGGCGTGGAAACCGCCTCCGCGGCGGCCCGCTCCTCGATCTCCCGCTTCAGGGCGACGGCGGAGAAGCGCATGGTGGCGCCGCTCTCCAGATCACCGGCCGACGGCTCTGCCGCACCGGCAGCCACAGCCGGAGCCTCGTGAGTCCCGGAGGCGGAGGGAGGAGTGGCAGGAGGAGTGGCCGGAGCCTCGGGAGCGTGCGGAGCGGCAGGAGCCACCTCCGGAGCAGCCGGGGCCGCCTCGGGAGCAGGAGCAGCTGGGGCCGTCTCCGGCGGAGTCGGCGGCGTCCACTGCGCCTGATACCCACCCACGGGAATGTTCGGCACAGCCGTGGGAGAGGCCGGACCCGCCTGGGGCGCCTCGGGCTGCGCCTGCTGCGACGCCTGCGGCTCGAAACCGCTCCCCATCGGCAACCTGGGCAAACCGGTCGGCCCTCCGGCGGCCGGCGGAGTGAAGGGCGCACCCGGCGCGGGCGGCGGGGGCGTGAACGGAGCACCCGGAGCGGGCGGCGGCGCGGGCGGCGTGAAGGGCACACCGGGCGCCGGAGCAGGCTGCGACGCCGAGGCCGGTCCCTGAGCGGGACTCTGCGCCGGGAAGGCCGAGGCTCCACCGGACGGATTGGCATGCGGCGGCGGAGTCAGCCCGGGCAGCGGCGGCACCGGCCCCTTCGGCATTCCGGAGCCTCCGGGCGCCCCGGAACCCCCGGGCCCTCCGGCAGCCCCCGAAGCATTGGAGTCCTCGGACGTCCCCTGCCCCGAGGACGAACTCCCCGAGGCGTTCTGCGTGTACCAGGCGGGCGGCGCGTAGTCGATGGTGAACTCGCCCGTCATCTCTGCTGCGGACTCCGCGTCGGGCTGGTCATCGCCGGGTGTCGCCCAGCCCCCGCGGTTCCCGTCCCGATCGCTGCTCACAGTGTTCCTCCTGGTGTGGTCGAGCACCCTCATGCCGTGCTGGGGCGACCCTTGCTTGTCGTCCGACGTCGTGCGAAGTCGGTTGCGGCGTGTCAGAGGTCGTCCGAGGTCGTCCGCTCCACAGGCTCCCCCGCTTGCCCCTGGGACGCCGACGCCTGCTCCACGCGGTACGACGTCGATCCCTGTCCCAGCCTAATCACCACACGCCGCGGCCCGGCAGGCCCGTCTGCCCCTCCACAGGCACGCTGGACCACGAAAACCAGGCAAATGCGACGCAATTGCCGACGCAACAGTCGACAAACCGGGTGCTGTGAACGGTTTCGCTGCCAGGCCCGTCAGTCCATCCGACGTGGCGTACCCAACAACCCGGTCTCCGCGTCCGTGGGCTGTGTCATCACGTATTGCCGATCGCGGTCGGTACACCACAGGGTGAGGCCGTCGGAGAGCCCCGGCAGGGAGTCCGTTTCGGCCCGGGTGAGCGCCATCGTGCGGCCCAGTTCCGTGGCCTCGTCGGGCGACACCCTCTGAATCCCGACCAGCCGCGCCTGCCGCACGAGCCGCGGAGCGACCGGGCTGACGTAGGGCAACAGGGTCAGCACCGACTGCCAGGGCCCGGAGACCACGCGACCGCGAGGTGGCCGCATCCCGCAGTCCCGCACCACCAGCACCGGCGTACCGGCCGAGGCACCCAGCGGCGGCACCCGCCCGACGTCGTACACGGCCATCCCGTTCTGACCGCCCCCCATGGCGTGCACCATCGGCATCCAGACCTGCGCCCGCGCCGTCTCCACGGCGACCCGCGTCCCTGTTGCCGCCGCCCTGAGCGCGATGACCTGCACGGTCCACAGCCCGCCGATGAGCACGACGTCGTACGGCAGCGGCCGATTGAGCCCGAGTACGGCGGGCCGGTTCTCCGCGTCCACGCCGATGACGACGCCGTCGTCGGCGACGGGAAGGGCCAGGGTGTCCAGTTGGTCGACGGTCACGGAGTGCCGAGGGTGTCTCGGGCCGATCAATCCGAAGCCGCGGCGCAGTAGTTCACGCGCCCGCTCGGGGGCAGAGGACTGCGGCTCGCCCCGTCCGGTGGCCGCCGCCTGTCCCACGCGCGGGGTCGTCGCCGTCACCGGGCACCTCCGAGGGGCAGAGTGGCGAGCATGCCGGGCACCTGTTCCCGGTCGAGTCGGGAGAGCCCCATGCCTGTGTGCCGGGCCGCAGCCTGCACCGCGCGCCGGGCGGCGACGAGTTCGTCGTCGCTGCGCCCGGTCACCCGCAGGTGCCCGCAGACGGACACCTCCTTCCGCTCCCCCCGCCTGAGCGTGAGGCTGAAGGTGGTGGCGAGGGTGGGGACGGCCGTCACCAGAGCGACGAGCTGCGGCAGCGACGGCGCCCTCTCCCCACCCAGGGCGGGCCACCGATTGATCCAATATGTGGTGTGTCTGCGGTTGTCGCAGCGCCAGTTCCGGCCCGACTCCTCGGTCCGCCGCTCCCGCGTGTCCGTCCGCCCGGCCTCCGCCGTCACCAGCGGGTTGGCACAGGCCGACGTGGCGATGGCGGAGGTCAGCTGCTCCTCGTCGAGGAGGGTCGCCCGGAATCCGGATCCGGTGAGTCGGCTCGCGAGATGATCGGCGGCACGCACGACACACTTCTGCGCTCCGACCAAGCCGCCCCCGCGCGCGGCCACCGCTTCCGCGCACAGTTCCGGATCGAGTTTCAACGCGATCCACGTGATGCGTACGGCCGGCGCACCCGTCTGCTCCTGCAGGGGGGCGTAGTTGGCGACTGCCACGGACTGCCGGGGCAGATGGATCGCCGGCGCGGGCTGGGTGTGGAGCACGACCTGCGCCGACTCCAGCCGGATACCGTCCACATCCAAGGCGTCGCGCACCAGAGAGAGCGGCAACGGCTGTTTGTTCCGCTCGGCCCGCAGCGCGGTGGCATCGGCCTCGACATGCAGCACCGCGGTGACGAACGTACCGTCCCCGACGATTCCGACGGGTCGGCGGTCGCGGCCGCTGTACGTGTACGTCCGCAGACTCGGGTCGCACTCCACGGCCGGCGCCAGCCCCGGCTCCGTGCCCTCCGGTATCGGCGTACTCGCGGCCCGCCGCTGCCTCGCACGCAACGCCTGGGCCGTGGCCAACCACTCGGGCAGGGAACGCCCGCGACGACGGAGGAAGGAAAGCAGCACCAGACAGCCGGCGAGGACGGCCGCAGGCACCACGGCCACGGGATCGATCACCCATCCGACGAGCAGAATGGCCACCGCGACCTCGAACAGGACAAGGCGTTGCAACCGGAACGCCCCGACCTGACCCGAACGCACCCTGGACTGGAGCGCGCCCGGCGAGGCCGGCCGCTGTGCCGGTCCCTGCCCGGACACCGATGCACCCCGTGCCCGTGATCGGTCACGAGACCGGGCGCGCGATCCGGAAGCCATCACTCCATCCCCCCCGTTCTGCTGACGACTCGCAGGTGTCTCAGCACCGCACCATGCCCGTGAAGGCCCGGGCACCCTACCCGCTCCACAAGTCCCCGCGGATACCAGGCATAGTAGGGGGCCGCTCTGACACCGGGGCGGTCGGCCATGACACATCAGGCGAGCGCGGCACATGTGAACACGGGGAGAGACAAGCAGAGATGGCATCTCGGCGCGACCAGCTCAATGCCTACACCTTCGCGAAGCGCCGCATGCTCGCGGCCTTCCTGCAGTCGTCGCCCGACGGTTCGGAGGAGGGGGCGCCTCGTCCACTGCGCGCGGTCGTCCCCGGGGCCATCGTAGGTGTGGTCGTCATGGCCGTCTTCGGGGCCTGGGGCATGTTCAAGCCCACCGCCCCCAAGGGCTGGGACGAACCCAACGCCAAGGTGATCGTCGCCAGCGACTCGACCACGCGCTACGTCGTCCTGAAGACCGGCAAACAGGTCCAGCTGCACCCGGTCCTCAACATGGCCTCCGCGAAGCTGCTCCTCAACGAAGGCCAGGGCGATGTGGTGACCGTCGCCGAATCCGTCCTCGACAACGGCAAGATCCCCCACGGAGCCACCATCGGCATCCCGTACGCGCCCGACCGTCTCCCCTCGGCGTCCGAGGCGGGCGGCGAGAAGCGCTGGGCGGTCTGCGAACGCCGCAGCGCGGGCGGCGAGTCCATCCAGAAGGCGGCCCTGGTCCTCGCTTCCCGCGACGTGAAGGCGACCGAAGGCAAGGGTGAGAAACTGACGGGCGGGCAACTGCTCTACGTCGTGGCCCCGGACGGGAACCACTACGTAGTGGACGCGAGCGGACGCTCTTACCCCATCGACAAGAGCAACGAACTGCTGCTGCGCGCCGTCGTCGGCTCCGGACGCAAGCCGCAGAAGGTCTCCCGTGAGTGGCTGGAAACCCTGCACACCGGCGACCCGATCTCCTTCCCGAAGATCCCCGATCAGATCGGTGTCGCGGCCGACGCCCCAGGCCAACTGGACGACAAGACCAACAAGGTCGGCATGGTCCTCAAGGCGTCCGACCTCAACAGCGACCAGTACTACGTGGTGTTGCCCAACCGGATCGCCCCCGTCTCGGCCTTCATCGCCCAACTCCTGCTGTTCAGCGAGGACCTGGCCTCCCTCGGCCAGGCCGGTGCAGCCAAGGACATGAGCCCGGGTGCGATCGTCCCCGGCAAGCCGTTCGGCACCGAGCACCGCTGGCCCACCGAGGACCCCCAGCCCGTCAACGATGCCTCCGGCACCGCGGGAAGCCGCGGCACCGTCTGCAACGTCCTGCGCGGCGTCGACGCCGGCTCGGGCGCCACGACCCTGAGCACCTGGGCCGGCACGGACTTCCCGGCCAAGCTCCCCACCGGCTCCTCCAGCGCCTACGTCACGCCCGGCTCCGGCCAGCTCTACCGCCAGTTCCAGGGCAGGGAGACCAAGGCCGGCCCCGTCTTCCTCGTCACCGACACCGGCCTGCGCTACGTCCTGCAGTCCAACGCCGACAGCGGCGCGGACGACGCCGGCATCGGAACGACGGCCAAGGACCGCCGGCAGGCCCAGCAGGAGGCCCAGCAGGCCCAGACCCGGCTCGGCTACAAGGACGTGGACCCCGCGCCGATTCCCGTCGCCTGGTCGGAGTTCCTGCCCACCGGCCCACGCCTGTCGACGACGGCGGCACGCCAGCCGCAGGGTTCCTGAGGGGTCCGGACATGCCACACGTGCCCTCCTTCGTCCGCAGGGCGACCGCGGTGACGGCGGCGACCCTGCTCACGACCGCCCCTGTCGTCCTCGCGCCCCCGGCGACGGCGGCCGACCTGCCGTACTCGGACCAGTGCGAGTTCCCCAACGGCAAGTACCCGGGCCGCCCCTGGTCCCTGCAGCGCGTCCTCCTGGACGAGCTGTGGAGCCAGTCCACGGGCAAGGGCATGCGAGTGGCGGTGATCGACACCGGCGTCGACGTGACGAATCCCCAACTCACCGACGCGGTCGACGCGAAGAGCGGCCGCAACTTCCTGCCCAAGAACCTCAAGGACGACGACGGCAACCCGATCGAGCGGGGCAAGGAGAACGGCACCACGGACACCGTCGGCCACGGCACCAAGGTCGCCGGCATCATCGCGGCCCGCCCCGCAAAGGGCACCGGGTTCGTGGGCCTGGCCCCCGACGCGACGATCATCCCGATCCAGCAGAACGACGCGGAGGGCAACGGCGACGTCGGCACCCTGACCGATGCGATCCGCCACGCCGTCCAGGCCGGGGCCGACGTCATCAACATCTCCCAGGACACCACAAAGCCGATGACGTCGACGTCCCATCTGAAGCTGGCGATCGACCAGGCCCTGAACAAGGGGATCGTGGTCGTGGCCTCGGCGGGCAACGACGGCCTCGGCGGCAACGTCAAGAAGACCTACCCGGCTTCCTACGAGGGCGTACTCGCCGTCGCCGCCTCGGATCGCAACAACGAGCGCGCCGCCTTCTCCCAGTCCGGCGAGTTCGTCGGCGTCGCGGCCCCCGGTGTCGACATGATCTCCACCGTCCCCAAGGGCGGCCACTGCTCCGACAACGGTACGAGCTTCTCGGCGCCGTACGTCGCCGGCCTCGCGGCGCTGATCAAGGCGAAACACCGCGACTGGACGGCCCGGCAGATCGTCGCCCAGATCGAACAGACCGCGGAGCGCACCACCGTCGGCCACGACCGTCTGGTTGGCTGGGGAGTGGTCGACCCCGTACGAGCTCTGACGCAGGACGAACACCCCATAGAGTCCCCTGACCCCCAGGCAGGCCTGGGCAAACCCGAAGCCCCCACCCCGGCCAAGTTCCAGATCGGTGAAACCGCCGAGGAACGCAACGCCCGCCTCGCCACCTACGTGGCCGTGGGCTCGGTGGTCCTCGTCGCGGGGATGGGCGGCACGGCGGTGGCGCTCCGGGACGCGCGACGCAGGCAGAAGCGACGGGGGGAGAGCGGATCATGGACGCGCTGACCGAACTGAATGTCATCGGCCTCATCCTGTCCGCCGTGCTGCTGGCCATGGCCTGCGTCAAGGCGGACCGTGTCCGGGCGTGGCGCACCGGCGTCAACCCATCGGCCGAAGAACTCTCCGATGCCTCCTTCGTCGCCGCTCGCGTCGTGTTCGTCGCCCTGGCCGGCATCGGCATCTACCTGTCTGTGCAGGGATTCGGAGTCTCCGACGACACGACTTGGGACGACGCCGAGTTGACGACTGCGGTACAGGGCGCCACGGACGCCTTGGACGGCAGTTCCGGTTTCGGCGACATCTATGCCGAGGACGACGACACCGGCTGGATCGACGAATACGCGACAAAAATCGAGCAGGAAGTCGTCGAGCACGGCGGCGGCGACGCCCCGCAGTACGGCGTGAACGCGACACCCTCCGACTCGAACACGCCCTCCGAGGCGCGTTACACCGTCACCGGCGGTGACTCGGCCTTCTGCATGCAGGTCACACGCACCCGGTCGAAGGACGGGGACTATGAGCCGCCGGGAATCGGGGGAGGTCAGGGGACGGTGACGGTCCCTTCGTATGACTTCGCGGTGACGACGCGTGAGGGCGGTTGCTGACTTCGCGAGGCGGCCCGATCCCGTCCATCTTGTAACTCGCATACCACGAAGTTCAGTTGGTCGCGTCTCACACGTTGACTACAGTGGTGATCGAGTGTGCCGGTCGAGTGATCGCCTGTGCACCTCAACGACTTTACAAACGGGGAACGGGGAGGGAAGGCATGCTGCCTGCGGAGGGATTCAAGGTCGGCTTGGAGGCGCTGGGGACCTTCAAGAAGCGTGTCGATGCCGTGCTCTCCACATTCGAGGGCTCACCCGGCAGCCCCCAGAAGATCGCGGCGCACGCCCTCTCCGAGGTCTCTTTCAGCGGCTCAGGCGGCTTCGCCGAGGCCAAGGGCCTTCACAGCCAGTACGAACGCGTCCACGAACGCCTCACCGCGCTCTCCAAGAACCTGGGCCTTCAGATCGAGGCGATGCAGATCGCCGTCATGGGCGCGGGCGGAAACTTCAGCAACATCGACGAGGAGGAGCGGCGGCGGTTCTGGGAGATCAAGACTGAAATCGGCCGCCAGCACTACGAAGCGAAGCGGGAGAGGGAAGCGGCGGAGGCTGCGAAGCAGGGCGCGTCCGCGCCGAAGAGCAATGACGAGCGGACGGTCACCTACTAGTGAGCGACAAGCAGAAGCCCCAGGAATCACACCAGGCGGAGAAGGAGCAGGCCACGGCGCAGGTCAGCGCCATCGACATGGTGAGCGGCGCGACGGGGGTGGCCCAATTCCTCCCCTTCGGCTGGAAGGTCCCCCGTGTCTTCGGCAAGACGAACTTCGAGGGTCACGCCCTGAACGCCATGATCGACATGGTCGAGTCCGCAAAACCAGAGGACTTGGAACTTGCGGGCACTGCCCTGCTGAACGCCCAGACCGCCATCGAAGACGCCGCCGAGGAACTCGAAGGCCACATCACCCGGGTCGACTGGGAAGGCGAGTCGGGCGAGGCCTTCCGCAAATGGGGCGCCAATCTCGTCATCCACGCCCGCAAACTCGCCGCCTTCGCCGACGCCGCCGGCACCCAGATCACGGCAGCGGCCACGGGCCTCGCCTCCGTCCGCAGCGCCATGCCGCCCCGCGACACCCGAGAGGACCCCAAGGCGGTCGCGGACATTCCGACGCCTAAGCAAACCGAAAGCAACGCGGAGTATGCGGCTGCGGTCAAGGCCGAGAAGGACCGCCAAGAGGCGATCAACCAGATGAACCGACTGGCGTCCTTCTACGCGGTGTCGGAAGAGATCATGGCGGCGCAGGAGCCGCCTACGTTCGAGCCTATGCCGGATGTGGGGGTGCCTAAGCCGCAGCCAGGTTACGAAACCCCCATCATCATGGGCGATGAAGTGCAAGGCAACGGTGGACTCGGGAGTGTTCGTGAGTCAGTAGTGGCCGGACAGGACGCGTCGAGTACGGTGTCGAGCCACTCACCTTCAGGAGGCACTACCGCGCCGCTCAAGCCGGTAGATGACTTGCCTATCACCTCTGATGGGGACGTCGGTACTAAGATCGACAGCGTTGGCACTCTGTCGCCTCAGGAAACCGCAAGGCCGACGACCAGTGTGGCGCCGACGATGACTGGTCCCATTGGCGGAAGCGGAGGGACAGTCCCTCCCTTTCCCTACGGCACAGTTCCTCCCGCCCCCAGTGGGCCGGTCGGCCGCACCTCAGGCTTCAGCGGAGCCAACGGCAACAGGGCCCCGATCTCGGCTCAGGGCCGTACAGGCACTCCGAGCGGCACCGTCGGCGGTCGCGGCACCACAGGCCCGATGGGGCGTGCCACCACCACGGGGCAGTCAGGTGCTCGCGGTGGCAGCGCTTCCCCCATGGGGCGAGGCGTCTCTGGCGGAATGCCACGCACTGTCGGAGGACCGGCGAGCGACCGCGCGAGCAGTGCGAGTTCAACAGGTGCTGCGCGCGGTAATGGAGTTGTCGGCGGAAGACCCGCCACGGGTCCTCAAGGGGCGACCAGTTCCAAGGTCCCGCGCGGTACGGTCGTCGGCGCCGGCGGCAACACCGGCTCTCGTGCGCCCGCCGGGCAGATCGGGCAGCGCGGAGTGATCGGAGCGCCGAACTCTACCCCTGGCGCTCGTCCGGGCCGGACTGCCCGTGCCTCCGCGGGCAATCCCGACGGCGTCGTCGGCACGCCCAAAGGACAAACCCCAACAGGGAGAAGCGGTGGACCGGCCGGTGGCGGTGCAGGCGTGCCGCACGGCCGCACAGGAAACCGACGAAACACGAACCGCAGGGATCGTGAGGGTGACCCTCAACCGGAGACCCCGCGACGCAACACGCCACCAGTGACTGACTGATCAGAGCGAGGACCTACAGAGGCATGACAGGGACCGGCCCACGTGGCGAATTGACGGCGTTCTTCGCAGGACGTGCCGGAAGACGGGTGTCCACCGCGTTTGCGGCACTCGGTGTTTTCGCAATCATGTCTTCGGGGCTGGCTCCGAGTGCGGTCGCCGCAGACGTTCAGTCGAAGCAGTGGTACTTGGACGCAATGAACGCTGACGCGATGTGGAAGATCAGCACTGGCAAGGGTGTCAAGGTTGCTGTTTTGGACACTGGCGTAAATCCACACACGTCTTCCCTCAAGGGTCAGGTGCTAGGAGACGTGGTGCCTGCAGCGGTCTCGTATAACGCCACCTCGGATTACGATGGCCACGGAACCAGCATGGCGGAGTTGATTGCCGGGACCGGCGCAGGCGGCGGCTTGAAGGGCCTAGCACCCGGCGCGAAAATTGTCCCTTATCGGGTGCTCGTCAAGGGTGTTAAGAACGCCACCGACAAAAGGAAAACGCCATCGGTCGAGGATGCGATCAGGGCTGCCGCCGATAGTGATGCCCAGATCATCAGCATGTCATTCGCCGGAGACATCATGGACCCAGACGAGGAAGAGGCCGTCAAGTACGCCCAGTCCAAGGGGAAGTTGATGTTCGCAGGCACTGGAAATGACGCTGAATCCAAAAACTTTATCGGCTATCCGGCCGCATATCCTTATGTCGTCGGGGTAGCTGCCGCGGATGCGAAGGGGAAAGTCGGTAAGTTCTCGGAGCACGGAAACTATGTCGATTTGGCGGCGCCAGGCCTCAACGTGCCCTATTGGTGCGACGCAACGTTCCGCTCGTATTGCAACGACGGAGATGGAACAAGTCTGGCAACTGCCATCGCCTCGGCCTCCGCTGCCCTCATCTGGTCCGCCCACCCCAACTGGACGGCCAACCAGGTCCTGCGCACCATGATCGATACGGCTGGCCGCACCTGGGCGAAGGGCGAGCGGAGCAACTACCTCGGTTACGGCGCAGTCCGCCCCCGCAAGGTGCTGGAGAACAGCGACATCAACCCGGGGTCGGCCGCCACCGACCCCCTCAGCTTCGAAAACGGAACCGGCGTCACGGGCGTCACCGCCTCACCCTCCGCTCCCGCATCAACCTCGTCACAGGCCCCCAAGAACCCTTCTGGCGGCCAGACTTCGGCGGCAGGATCGACCTCGGAGTCGTCCGACAACACCACGACGTGGGTCGCTCTTGGAGCCGCAGGGGCGGCCCTGGTGATCGGGGGCGGCGCCTTCGCGGTGATCCGCTCGCGGCGAAAGGCATGACGACTCACGCGGGTCAACCGGTCACACACGACCTCTCCGGCGCGATGACGCGCTAGGAAACGAACCAGAGCTCTTACGAAGGGGAGTGCCGAAATGGTCGACCGCAAGCTTAATGAAGGCGACGTACAGAGGCTTCAGACCGAGGTCGTCGATCGGTACGACAACATCAGGGGATCGCTCGCGAAGCTGCAGGGCACGATCGACATGATCGAGAAGGCCTGGAGGGGACAGGGCGCCCAGGCGTTCAACACGAAGCAGACGGAGATCAACCAGCACATGGTCGCGATCGGCAAGATGCTCGACGACTTCCTCGAGGGCATCAACCTGAACAAGACCGACAAGCGCAACCTCGAAGACCAGATCGAAGCCGACCTCAAGCAGATCTCGGTGGACGATCTCGGTGGCAAGACTTCGGCGCTCAACAGCTACTGAGGCTACTGACGAGCCATCGGCGGCAGCGAGCCGCACCGTGGTCCGGGCTGCGCAGCCCGGCTGAAATCTGCACAGAAACGAGGGAAACATGTCCGGAGCCCACTACGACGAACTCGCCGTCACCTACGGCACCATGGATGCGCTCGCCACCGAGCTCGGCAATCAGGCAAAGAAGCTCGAGGAGGACCTCGAGGCCCTGAAGCAGGCCGTGCTCAACGTGTCCTCGGGCTGGGGCGGCGAGGCGTACGAGGAGTTCCAGAAGAAGTCCAAGCAGTGGGACACACACGCGCGGGGCATCCACCAGGCGCTGGTCAACATCTCACAGCGGGTCCACACCGCCGGCGGTGACTACCGAGGTGGCGACCTGAAGGGCGCCAGCTACTTCCAGTAGTAGCGCACAGTCTGCAAAGTCAGGGTGGGCACGCACGGGAGGTGCCCACCCTGTATTGCATTGATCAGCCCCATTTCTTCATGGCGAGAGGAGAGAAGCTCACTTGTTGCGTTCAGCGCGGTGTCGTGCGGCTCTGTATAAGTGTGAAGCAGTGATGCGGGTTGACGTTCGACTGCTTAAGTCGTCGAATCGGTTGGTAAGTTGAGGCAGGTGTAAGAAGACTCCGCGATCAGTCGCTATCGGGACTGACGCGTCAGCGCAAATCAAGGGAGGGTGCGAGGGAATGGCCTGGGACGAGTGGGAGCAGCTCAAGGCCGACGTGGCTGAGAGTGGATCGACAGGCATGCAACTCAACCAGCTCGCTGCGGATGGTGGCGGAGGAGGCGGGAGTCGTGTTGCTGGTGATCTGGTGGTCAACCAGGATGACCTCGGCGCCGTCGGCCATGACGCGTTCACCCTCTACGAGGACCTTCGCACCGGGACGGACATCGCCGGCGCGGGCATGAACAAGGATGGGACCGGATCGACGATGCAGGCCGCCGCCTCCCTGAAGGCGCATGGTTTCGCGATGGGCAGCGCTCTGGAGCTGACGGTCGATGTCTGGACATCCCAGTCCAAGGCGGTGCTCCAGGCGTGCGCGCACATCTCCAATCACCTCGATTACAGCAAGAAGCTGCACGCCGAGGACGACGCCAAGATTGCGGCTGTACTGCGCAGCCGAGACGGTTTGGCTGAGTCAGTGTCAGAGCTCAGCAAATACTTCAAGTAGGAGCAGTCCGGTGGCCGTCAAGTACATGGATCTGGTTGAGGTGGACCTGGGCAAGCTGGCCACCGCCGTCTCAGACTGGAAGAGTGCCGTCGACAAGCTCAAGACCGCAGCGCAGAGCGCGCGCAGGGGAATGAAGGCCAAGTCGGAAAAGGCCCGGTGGGCTGGTGCGAACGCCACAGTGACACGGGGCTTCGTCACCAAGACGACGAAGGAGATTGCAGACCTCCACGCCGAGGCGAACAGCATCTATCAGGTCCTGAACGACGCCCACGCAGAACTTGCCTCCCTTCAAAGGCAGATCAAAACCGCGGTCCAGGCTGATGCCCCGACCCTCGGGGTCCGGGTCGAGGACATCGGCGACGGTAAGGTTCGCTGCTACTTCCAGCACATCCGGGGCGACACCGACGAGCGCACCCAGGACCAACTCGATGCCAAGCAGGAGTTGGAGAGTCGCATTAACCGGCTCATCGCCCACGCCACAGAGATCGATGCGTCGGTGGCCCGCGCACTCCGCAAGAGTCACGGCAGCGATCCGCACAACGCCGGGCACAGCTCGTACAAATCCCTAGACGACGCTCAGTCTGAGCGGGCGGCGGAGCTGGCGAAGCTTGGTCCGAAGATGACTGACAAGCAGTTCACCGAATTGAATTCCATCATGAAGTGGAACGCGAAGGACGCAAACTTCAGCACGGCCTTCTACAAGTCTCTTGGGGGGCCCGAGGAGACTTTGGACTTCTATGGTCGTATGGCTCTCGAAGGTACGCAGGGCAGTGACAATAAGGAGCGGTTGGCCCTGACCAGACAGCTTCAGCGCAACATGGGCAACGCACTCGCCACAGCGACCGACCCGGACAATGATCCGCGCCTTTCGGCGAGTTGGGGAGAAGAATTCAGAAAGCTGGGAACTCGGCCAATTGAGATCTATCCGGGAGCCCCGAACTCGCCCTATGGATACCAAATCCTCGGGGGGCTACTGCGATACGGGAACTACGATGCAGAGTTCATTAACCCCATCGCGGAGCACGTTGTTCAACTGCACCGCAAAGATCCCGACTTCTTCATGAACAACAAGCCGGTGACGGGAGGGGCCGACCTCGACTGGGGGTACAACCCGTCAGGAAAGAACGGCGCGGGCTATGACCCGCTCACGAGCGTACTGGAAGGGCTCGGGCATAGTCCGGAGGCCGCAAAAAGGTTCTTCACCGACGAGCCGACCGTGTTCAAGAAGGACGGCACGGTCGACAAGGACGGCACACTCGGTTATGACTACTTCGACGTTCTGAACGGCAAGGACTTTGAGTGGGCTCCTGACAGCCTCGTACACCCCGGAAGTGACGAAGCGCAGCATGCACGGGCAATGGGCCCTGACGCCCTCGGGCACGCGTTGGAGGCTGCGGTCACAGGCGACGCTTGGGACGCGGACCCACCGGAGCTACATCGGGACAGCGATACGGCCGAGATTATGAAGCAGGTCATCAACCGCTACAACGTCGCCTCCGAGGAAGGACCGCCACCTGAGGTAATGAAGGACAGTCTGGCGAAGATGGGCGCGTCGTACATCGACGACCTCAACTATTCAATCATGGATTTCGGTGGCTCAGGCGACGCGCTGGGACGAGACGCGCTCTTCGAGAACAGCAGCGACGGATCGACGCGAACGTCCTTCGACGAGCAGAAAGCGCGGAACTTCATGATGCTGGTGGCCGGCGACGAGGACGGATATAAGTCACTGACCTCAGCTCAGCAGCTCTTTATGGCGAGTGGCCTCGTGGCGTTTGAGACCGACGAGGATCGTGGCATTGCGTTTGCCCAAAATGCTGCGAAAGTGCATGGAATTCTCGATGAATCGCGATCTCATGGGATTCGCGAGGAATTCAAGGATCCGGAAGAGGCTCAGCAGATGCTGCAAGAGCAGAACGGAGAATGGCGCAAGTCGCTCGTCAGCGGAGGAGCCACGGTGGCAGCGACGGCCGGTGCCGCGATACTGCTAGGCCCGGCAGCAGGCGTCGTGGCCGCCACCGCGGTTCCGTTGGTCATGGAGTCCGCCGGATCCGCTGTCAGTACCGCATATGGCAACCACACGTTGGAGTACCTGAAGGACCACGAGTACACGAACGACCCTCAGGCGCTTCAAGCCGTGCAGGACGTGGAGAAGATCGGCGAGCGGGCAGCCACTCAGCCTATTCTTCAATTTGCCCAAGCTACCGGCATGAGCAACAAGGAGGCCACCGATCTCATCAATGAGATCGAACAGTCCTACTTGGCTGGGAAGACAGTTATCTCTAACAATGAGAAGGTGGCATCGTGAAATCCTTGACCCGGATTTCCTGGTGTGGAGCTATGGCGATGCTAGCATTGTCGACAGGTTGCTCGGATGGGCAGCCTCTAAGCGAAAAGTACCCGACGCAGTGGAAGGCCTGTAACGCGCTGTTCGGAGCCAAGAACGTGGAGTCTATGCGGGCTATCCTTGATTCCGACGATCTCAGGTTCTCCAACAGTCCTATTTCTGTTGACCAGCTCAAGAAGAGTCTGACGCAGGAAGCGATCGACCCTTATGACAAACTCAGGGGATTCAAGGAATACGAGATCTGCGGAATCTCGGGCAATGGCCGATTTACTGCGATGGCGACCTGGGCAGCAAATTCCCTGAAGTCCGTGCAGGCCAACGCCGAACGCTGGCAACGCGCAACCGCAGATGTCTACGTTGCTGACCCCTCCGGTGTGGGCGGGGACGTCGACCTCGTTTTCCGTTGTGCCATCAAGGGCGCAAGTGGGCAGGAACAAGTGCTTCTCGAAGCCAGGGTCAGCGCTCCGGATCCCCCGAGGGTCTCGAAGGCGTTCCACCGGCAGCTGGCCGTCAAACTGGCTCGCACGCTGCGGGATGAGCTGGCATGCACCAATGAGCCGAACATCCCAGATGATTTGGACGTTGATGGGTGAGTCGGTCTGACTGCTAGTAAACCGTTGCGGCCATCGTCTGAGGGCTGGCGTAGTTGCGTGAGTGAGTCGTAGGTGCTATCCCGCTCCAAAGCGAACGACTGCACGATCCACAAACTAGCAGATACTCTCCAGAGTTGATTTCTCGGCGATCGCGTCGACATCTCTGGAGTACGCGAGAGGGCTGTTACTGAACTTGAACTCGTGATGTCGGTCGGCTCGTGGTGGTGTACAGAACTGGAGAGGGGGTGGAAGCTTGCCGCAGCAGCAAGCATGTTCACTCAGTCTCAGTTCTGGACGGTCGACGGGGCAGGGGCACATCGGCGTCAACCACCGAGAAGGTATGGGATAACCGCCTCAGACCAGTCTCGATCACGCGGTAGCCGCGCTACTGCAGCCGGAAGATGTGCCCCGAGACGTCGTCGAGTTGATGAGCCCCCCAAAGTCAGTGCGGTTGGTAGGAGTGGACCGGGTCAGCCCATCCTCCGAGGCGGCGGCTGATGCCGAAGCGCGAGGGGAGCCAGCGGCGCCTGCGGACGTGCTGCTCGCTGACGGCTGACCACGGGGAGCCTGACAGGTCTTCCACACCCCACCAGGTCTTGACGGCCTTGCTGCCATTCAGACTAAGCAGCGGCCACCTCGGGAGGTGGAGTCCGACAAGGAACATGGAGACGTCATCGCCGCACTTGGTCGTGTAGAAGTACCTCTCAACGTCCGTGTAGCTGGCACCGAGCCCGCATGCCAGGCCCATGGTTCCTCCGAGCCACGTCAGGGCCAGCTTGCCGTTGACTGGGATTGAGGGGACGAGTACGGGGTTGAACCACCGCTCTGCGTTCAGGCCACGTGTAAGTGAGGTTCGCTCGGTCTGGGCCACAACGATGTTCGTGGCCGGGCCGGTGCCGACGTTGACCAGCCACCACTTCGGCTCCACAGAACCGTCTTGCCCGCCTTCCCACATGAACTGCAGGACTGGCATGTGAGACCGGCGGCCGGCCGTGTACGAGATGCCCAGTGACCCCAGCGAGACGAGAACAGCAAGAATCGAGACCAGGAGTGACAGCACCGTTGAATTCCCCCTTGAAGCAGCGATGTCTTCTCCGGCCTACCCGTCTCGCTGCCGCCGAACCGAGTGCCCTGCGCAGCCGGACAACAGCCCCCACCGGCCTGTACCGGCCTGGGGGTGAACTCGCTCTGTCGCGTTGTTGTTCAGGCGGGTCGGATGGTCAGGCCGGTCTCGGCGAGGCAGCCGTCTATGAGGTCGCTGCGGTACTGGATGTGCCGTAAGCCTCGTCGGATGGCCCGGCCGGCTTGTCGGCCCAGGACCTTGTGGCCGCCGCCGTCGGGGATGCGGCCGAGCTTCTTGACATCCACGTGGACCAGTTCGCCGGGCCGCTCACGTTCGTAGCGGCGGATGACCTGGCCGGTGGGCCGGTCCAGGAAGGCCAGCCGGTTCAGGCCATGGCGGGTGAGGATGCGGTGCACGGTGGAGGCGGGCAGGCCCAGGATCGGTCCGATGCGTGCCGGGCCGAGTTTGCGGTCCTGCCGCAGCCTGCAGACATGCGCCTCGGTGGAGGATGCGGTGCGGTGCGGTGTCCTGCGGGGACGGCTGGAACGGTCGATGAGTCCGCTCTCGCCCTCGGACCGCCACCGCCGGATCCACTTGTGGACTGTGGGACGGGAGATGCCCATGTCGGCGGCGACATGGGCGACGGGACGGCCGGAGCGGACACGTTCGACCAACAGCCGCCTGCCGTGAACGGTCAGCCGGGCATTACGGTGGGACAAGAAGGCCTCCGTGCGGTGAAGATTCGACACCTCCACCACACACGGAGGCCTTCGCCATGATCAAGCCCGGCCACCGTTAACAACGCTCGTGATCAATACAGCTAGTGCTGTGACCGCATAGGTCCGCCGGTTCGGCGGTTCTAGCGGTTGGATGTGCGGTGACGTCCGATCCGACCGTTGGAGGCGCAGTGGCCGAGCCCGTCCGGGTGCGCAGACTGACCGACCAGGAAGGGCAGAAGCTGCAGCAGATCGTGCGCCGGGGCAGCACCAGTTCGGTGCGTTACCGGCGCGCGATGCTGCTGCTGGCCTCGGCCGGCGGGAACCGGGTGCCGGTGATCGCCCAGCTGGTCCAAGCCGACGAGGACACCGTCCGGGACGTGATCCACCGCTTCAACGAGATCGGCCTGGCCTGCCTGGACCCTCAGTGGGCGGGAGGCCGTCCCCGCCAACTCAGCGATGACGACGAGGACTTCGTCATCGCGACGGCTACCACCCGCCCGGTCAAGCTCGGCCAGCCATTCACCCGCTGGTCGCTGCGCAAGCTGGTCGCCTACCTGCGCAAAGTGCACGGCCGGGTGATCCGCATCGGCCGCGAGGCATTACGGTCCCTGCTCGCCCGCCGCGGCGTGACCTTCCAGCGCACCAAGACCTGGAAGGAGTCCCCGGACCCCGACCGTGAGGCGAAGCTGGACCGTATCGAGGAAGTGGTGGACCGCTTCCCGGACCGGGTCTTCGCCTTCGACGAATTCGGCCCGCTGGGGATCCGGCCCACCGCTGGCTCGGGCTGGGCGAAACGGAAGCATCCCGACCGGGTGCCGGCCACCTACCACCGCACCCACGGAGTCCGGTACTTCCACGGCTGCTATTCGGTCGGCGACGACCGCCTATGGGGCGTCAACCGCCGCAAGAAGGGAGCCGTGAACACGCTGGCCGCGCTGAAATCGATCCGCGCTGCCCGGCCCGACGGCGCCCCGATCTACGTGATCCTGGACAACCTGTCTGCCCACAAGGGTGCCGACATCCGCCGCTGGGCGAAGAAACATAAGGTCGAGCTGTGCTTCACCCCGACCTACGCTTCGTGGGCGAACCCCATCGAAGCGCACTTCGGACCGCTGCGGCAGTTCACGATCGCCAACTCGAACCACCCCAACCACACCGTGCAGACCCGAGCCCTGCACGCCTACCTCCGCTGGCGCAACGCCAACGCCCGCCACCGCGAGGTCCTGGCCGCCGAACGCAAGGAACGCGCCCGCATCCGCAGCGAGAAGGGCATCCGCTGGGGCGGACGACCACTCGCCACCGTGGCCTGAGCGACCCGGCCAACCTATGGTCAGAGCACTACTAGCATCCCCTGTCATGAGCGATTCGGAAGATGTCCTTGCTTGGCTGCAGCACTGGTACGCCGCACAGTGCAACGAGGACTGGGAGCACGAGTGGGGCCTGAAGATCGCCACGCTCGACAACCCCGGCTGGACCGTCACCATCGACCTGGAGGAGACGGACCTGGAGCAACACGAATACCCCCGCCAGGACGTCAACCGCAGTGCTCACGACTGGGTTTGGGCATGGACTTCCGAGAAGACCTTTCACGCCAGATGCGGCCCCGGCAATCTCACCGAAGCCCTCGCCCTGTTCCGCTCCTGGGCGACCGCGAACACTCCTTGAACAATCGCACAGCGGCAGGACGCCAACCCGGTGAACCTATGCGGTCACAGCACTAGATCCCTTCGACGGGGTTGAGGTCGGGTGCGTAGGGCGGCAGGTAGTAGATGGTCCGCCAGTCCCGGGAGGCGGCGAACTCCCGGAGGCCAGCGGCCTTGTGACGTTCAGGTTGTCCCAGATCAGCACGATCGGGCCGCCGAGCTAGCTGGTAGGCAGCGATCAGCAGGTCTCGGTAGTCGCGCCAGGAGAAGGTCTTGCGACCGTCGCGGCGGCCGTCGTCTGTGCGAGGGCGGTAGGGACCGGTGGCCTGGTTTGTAGCAGGTCAGGGCGATGATGGAGATCCGTCTGCGGGAACGGCCGCGGACCCGCACCACCGGTGTCTGGCCGCGCTGTGACCAGGTCTTCGCCTGCGGCGGCGTCATAGAGAATCCGGCTTCGTCCTCGAAGACGAGCCAGGCTCCACGGGCCGCCGCGAGTCTTCCGCGCAGGGCCACACCTCCTTGCCCCACCCGGCCACCGCGCCGTCGTCCCGCTCCATCGCCCGCCCGGGGTCAGCTGCCCGATAAGTCCAAGGAGCACGGCTTCGGGTGGGTGAGCCGATGGGCGGCAGGGGTCACCCTGCCCCTGCGGCTCGGAGGTGCGTCCGCAAACTATCACCTGCAGAAAGGGCTTCCCCCCGTCGCCGAGACACGACGACTCCCGTCCTGCAGGCATTGGCCGCGACTGAACCCCTCTCGGCATCGAATTTTTCACAAGAGTCGTCGGCTAAGCGTTGTCCCGCAATTGATCACGGTCATGCTCGCTGACCTGCCTGCTCTCGGCTCAGCCGGTGATGGTGAGGTTGTAAAGGCGGGCGATGCCGAGCATGGCTTGGTGGACGCCGTCGCCTTCCAGGCGGCAGTCGAGGAGGATCGTCCAGGTCTTCAAGCGGGCGAAGGTGTGCTCGACGCGGGCTCGGACCTTGCGGTGCGAACGGTTGTGTTCCTCTTTCCAGGCCGGGAGTTCGACATGGCCGCGTTCGCGGCGGTGTGGGATGACCAAGCCGGTATCGCGGTAGCCGCCGTCCGCGATCACTGCGCTAAGGCCGACAGCGTCCTTCGCACCGGACAGTTCCCACGCCTTGCAATCGTTTCGGTTGCTCGCGACCGGCCGACCGACAGCGACGACGAACCGGGTGTCGGCGTCGATGACGAGCTGGTGGTTGGTGGAGTACCGGTAATTCTTTGACTGCTCGGCGACGGCATGGTCCCGGGTGGGCACCAGGGTGCCGTCCACGATCAGCACGGTGCCTTCGCGGAACCGTCTGCGTTGCTGGAGCGCGAGCGGCGGGCCGAGGTGGTCGATGATGCGGTCCGCGGCCGACTTCGACACCTCGAACAATGGCGCCAATTGCCGCAGGGTGAGGTTCGTTCGCCAATACGCGGCAACCAGCAGGACCCGGTCCTCCAGAGGCAGATTCCACGGTCTGCCCTTACGTACCGGGTCCGCGCGCTCACGTCGCAGCGCGGTGATCAGCTTGCCAAACTGCCGCGGGCTCAGCCCGGTGAACGGGGCTATCCACGAGGGCTCCGACGTCGTGATCACACCAGCCATGCAGCGGATCATTTCAGTTGCAGACACCTCTCCCTGCGACTGATCCTGGGCGCTGGGCAAGCAAGGAGGACAGGATGGGGCTCATGCTCTTCCCCGGAGACGGCGACGTGACCAGCCCTGACGTCTCCTGGTCCTACACCAGCTTCCACATGTTCAGGGAGTGGCTGGCCGACGTAGAGGGATTCACCCTTGCTGAGATGAACGGATTCGGCGGAGACCGCGCGTGGAGCAGTATCTCCACCACGCTGACACCGCTGCTCGACCATCCGGACGACGACGGCTCTCTCACGACCACTCAATGCGCAGTCATGCTGCCCAGGCTGGAGGCGATCATCGATCAGTTCCACCCTGAGGACAGCGACCCCGTTCTCCAGCGACGCGTCGACGACACCCGCCAACTGGTCACCGTCATGAAGTATTGCTTGGACAAAGGCGCTGAGCTCCTCTTCGGCTGACCGCCGCAGGCAGGCTGCTATCGGGGATGACCCGCAGTTACGGGACAACGCTTAGGACGACCCATTGTGGGCCCGAATCAGTGACTGCCTGTATGAGCGCCCCGTACGAAGTTCGCACCGCACCAGCCGTAGACCGCGCGATGACGGGCAAGGCGGTGCGATGGCGACGGTCACTGAATCGAGTCTCCCAGACGCTAGTGGGATTTCGTGAAGGAGCGCCAGGGGAGCGTGCACTCCTTGCGCTACCTAAAAGCGGCTAGCCTTTCTAATCAGCGCGGTAGTCTTAGGTCCGTGCAGCCGTGGCGTGCGGCCGAGCGCTCGGCGAATGCGCGCAGTGACTTGATTAGGAAGGCCTTCCGTGGATCGGCGTATTCCGTTGCGTAGACACTAAAGATCGCCCGTGCGGAGCCGGGGCAAGCAGCGGTCGCCCATGCCATGTCAAGCCCGAGTCCGGTGTTCGCGTTCATTGCTCCCGGTTCATCGGTCGCCGACCGCAAGCGCTGGGCGTAGGGGCCGAACGCAGCTTCCAGCACGTACAGGCGTTCGGAATTTGCCCCAAACTCCCCCAACGTGCACATCTCCAGTGGGGTGGTGCCGGAAGCCTGGCTTTCCTTGATCCAGTCGATGTGCATGCTCTCGTACCCAGTTATGCGAATTCCTTTGCATGTGCCCGTGGCGGAGGACGGGTATTTTTCCGTCGCCAGCCCAGATATCGAAGGGATCCGACTGCCGAACTTCGTCTTGCACGACCAGTAAGCGGATGCATTTCGCGCGGCAGCGGCTGCGAGCTCCCCCACCTTGCGGGCTTCGCGCGGATTTTCATGCGACTCATCCCCGGCGATGGATACGACGACGGATGCGGGCTTGTTGTTGCAAGGTAGTACAACACCGGTATTACGTAGATCCGTATACCCTTGCCAGCCGCCACCGAGGGGCTTGGGAGGGGTATCCGAGGCACTCGAACGCAAGGTGTCGAGCATCTCAAATTTGTCCTGCCTGGAATTGACCGCGTCGTGAGCGATCAGGCCGATAGTCATCGTCATGTCGGACACTCGGCAGGAGTTGAATCTGCCGTCACCGAAACGATGGTGCTCGTCGCGAGCCAGGCCGATCTCTGTGTTGAGGCCGGTGAAGGCGGCAGACTCGTCGTACGGGATCAAACCGTCGCAATACGTTGCCAGCTTGTCCTTGTAACGCCAGCCCTTGCCGGTGTCACTCATCTGGTACCAGATGTAGCCGCCGACCAGAATAAGCACCAGGGGTATAACACCAAACAGAGTTGCCCGACGTATAAGAATGGTCATTGTTTTCTCACCAGCATTCATCGACCATCAAAACGCCCCTCCCGGACACACCCCGACCTGCACCAACGGCTTCCCCCTCCGCCGAGACACAAAGACCCCCCGCCCCGCAGGCATGGGCCGCGGCCGAACCCCGCCCAGCAGATCCCCCTCACCCGGATCGCCGGCCAGCACCACACCCTGCGCGCCCAGTTCCTTCACCCGCTGCATGAACGCCTCGTAGGACGCCCGCCCCGCACCCGCCGTCGACCGCGCGATGATGAACCGCACCCCCACATCCCGGGCGAACGGCAGGAGTTCCGTCAGTCCCGCCAGCGGGTTTCCGCTCGACGTGGCCACGAGGTCGTAGTCGTCGATGACGACGTACACCGTGGGTCCGCGCCACCAGCTCCGGTCCCGCAGCTGCTGGGCGGTGACGTCGGCTGTCGGTGTGCGGCGCTTCATCAGGTCGGCGAGGGCGGCCATGTGGTGGTCCATGGAGTTGGACATGGGGATGTATTCGGCGAGGTGCGACGACGGCGTCACCTCCAGCAGTGAGCGCCGGTTGTCGATGACGAACAGCTTCGCCTCGTCGCCCGAGTACCGCTGCGTCAGCTGCTGGATCAGCAACCGCAGCAGATTCGACTTGCCCGACTCGCTCTCGCCGAAGACGAGGAAGAACGGGTCCTGCTCGAAGTCCACGAAGACCGGTTCGAGGTTGTCCTCGTCGAGGGCGAAAGCGACGCCGCGGCGTGGGAAACGATCGCCCGGAGGAAGCTGATCGGCCGGGAACTCGCGTGGCAGCAGACGGACTTCGGGTGCGCCGGGGGCCTGCCAGTGCCGGGAGACCTCGGTGGCGAGGGCGGCCGTGGCGTCCGCCAGGTCCGTGTCGGAGGTGAGACCGTCTATGCGCGGCACCGCCGCCATGAAGTGCAGCTTCTGCGGCGCCTGTCCGCGGCCGGGCACCCCCGCCGGGACGTTCGCGGCCACCTTGCGGTCCAGTTCGGAGTCCATCGTGTCGCCGAGCCGCAGCTCCAGGCGGTTCATCAGGTGGTCCTTGAGGTTGGCCCTGACCTCCATCGAGCGTGAGGCCGTCAGGATCAGGTGGATGCCGTAGCCGAGACCGCGGGCCGCGATGTCGTGGATCACCTGGTCCATCGCCTCGTAGTCCGCGCGGAAGTTGCCCCAGCCGTCGATGACCAGGAACACGTCGCCCCAGGGCTGATCCGTGACCGGGATGTCACCCCGGGCCCGCCTGGCCCGGAAGTCCGCCATCGAAGCGATGCCCGCGGAGCGGAAGTACTCCTCGCGACGGTTCAGCACGCCGTACACCTCGGCCACCGTGCGCCGGACGCGCTCCGGATCCAGGCGTGAGGCGACCCCGCCCACGTGCGGCAGGCCGGCCACCGCCGCCATGCCGCCGCCGCCGAAGTCGAGTCCGTAGAACTGCACTTCGTACGGCGTGTGTGTGAGTGCGAACGCCGAGATCAGGGTGCGCAGCAGCGTCGACTTGCCGGACTGCGGGCCGCCGATGATCTGCATGTGGCCGGCCGCGCCGGAGAAGTCGACCCAGAGCGGGTCGCGGCGCTGCTCGTAGGGCTTGTCCACCAGGCCCGCCGGTACGACCAGGCGGCCGGCGCCTTCGTAGCCCGGCTGTGTGAGGCCGCGGCCCTGTACCGCTGTGAGGCCGGGAAGGAGTCCGTCGAGCGGCGGCGGACTGTCCAGCGGCGGCAGCCACACCTGGTGTGCCGCCGGGCCCTGGGCCTCCAGTCGGCGCACGATCACGTCGAGCACGGTGTCGGCGAGCGCGTCGTCGACCTCCGGACCGTCCGAAGCCGAAGGGCGCTGTTGTGGCACGGCCATGTACTGCACCGGCACCTCGGCCGCCGTGAACAGCACCGGCCGCCGGTTCATCGGCAGCGGGCCGCCGCTCAGCGCGGTGCGCTGCGTGCCCGAGCGGTACACGCCGGAGACGTAGGCCGCTTTGAAGCGCACCATTTCGTCCGTACCGAATTTGAGAAGGCCGGAGCCGGGGACGTTCGGCAGCTCATAGGCGTCCGGTACGCCGATCGCCGCGCGGGACTCGGCGGCGGAGAAGGTGCGCAGACCGACTCGGTACGACAGGTAGGTCTCCAGACCGCGCAGGCGGCCTTCCTCCAGGCGCTGCGACGCCAGCAGCAGATGCACGCCGAGCGACCGGCCGATGCGGCCGATCTGCACGAACATCTCGATGAAGTCGGGCTTGGCCGTCAGCAGCTCACTGAACTCGTCGATGACCAGTACCAGCGACGGAATGGGCTGCAGGGCGGCACCGGCCGCGCGGGCCTTCTCGTAGTCGTGGATGTTGGCGTAGTTGCCCGCGTCGCGCAGCATCTCCTGGCGGCGGTTGAGTTCGCCGCGGATGGAGTCGCCCATGCGGTCGACCAGAGTGAGGTCGTCCGCGAGGTTGGTGATGACGGCCGCCACGTGGGGCATCTGCGCCATGCCGGCGAAAGTCGCGCCGCCCTTGAAGTCCGCGAGGACGAAGTTCAGCGTCTCCGACGAATGGGTGACCGCGAGGCCCAGTACCAGCGTGCGCAGCAGCTCCGACTTGCCGGAGCCGGTGGCACCGACGCACAGGCCGTGTGGGCCCATGCCCTCCTGTGCGGCCTCCTTGAGGTCCAGCATCACGGGGCGCCCGTCCTCGCCGACCCCGATCGGCACCCGCAGCCGCTCCGCCAGCGACCGCGGCCGCCAGGTGCGCTGGGTGTCGACGGACGCCGCGTCACCGAGGTTCAGCAGATCGGTGAACTCCAGGTTGGCGAGAAGTGGTTCGTCGTCGTCACCGCCTGAGGCCATCCGCAGCGGGGCCAGCTGCCGGGCGAGGGCTTCGGCGGACTCGTAGGAGAGGACGTCGGGGGTTCCTTCGTAGACGACGCCGTGTCCCGATTCCAGGTGCAGCGCTTCGGGTTGTACGACGATGGAGAGTTCGCCGCCGCCCGTGATGAGGTCGCCGGGAACCACCTCGAGGACGGTAACGCCCTGGAGCCCTTCGGGATTGGCCAGGACCGAGTCCGGCGGCAGGGTGAGGCCGTCGAGTACGACGACGATGTGGGGTTCCTCCGGCAGGGGCGCCGCGTTCGGGTGGAAGCGCGGGCGGCCGGTCAGCCGGGTGGCGAGCAGGTTCTCCAGTTCGCGGGTGTCGCTGTCGATCAGTCTGCGGCTGCCCGCCCCGTCCACGGCGCCGGGCGCTTGGACGTGCGGCAGCCACTTGGCCCACTCCCAGTGGGGCAGGGCCTCGCGTCCCGCCGCCACGACGATGAGCAGATCGTCCGGGGAGTGCAGTGCGGCCAGTGAACCGGTGATGGCCCGGGCGGAGGACCGTACGGACCGCGGGTCGCCGCTGATCGTGACGTGGTAGAAGGCACGCAACGAGACCGCCATCGGCAGGTCGTCCAGGGTGCTGTGGACGGAGAGGAAGCGCTGCATCGCACCCGCGGTCAGCGGCTCCAACTGCTCGACCGGGGCGGTTTCTGGGGCGACGAGGGCCCTGGCGAGGGCCTGCGCGCCGAGGCCGATGCGGACCTGGGCGAAGTCCTCGTCGCCGGAGCGTCGTTCCCACACCCGGCTGCCCTCGGCGACCAGGGCCCACAGCTGTTCGGGGGAGGGGTGAAGGAAGTACTGCGCGTCACGCTGTGTCTTCGCCGTGTCGACGGCCGTGCGCCGGGTCTGTGCCAGGTAGCTCAGGTAGTCGCGGCGCATGTCCGCCAACTCCCCCTGGGAGCCGCGGCGGAAGCGGATCACCATCGCGACGGACATGGCGATGGTCGAGGCGATCATGACCATGCCCATGATCCTCATGAACGGCTGCCCGCTCGTGAAGAAGAAGACCACCGAGCCACCCATGCCCAACGTCGGCAGGAGTTGCATCAGCACGCTCTCCCGGTGGCCTCGCGGAAGTTCCGGTGGAGGCTGCAGGATGATGTCCTGCGTGGACACTTCGGACGGCAGCACCCGAGGCGGGCGCTTCACGACGATGTGGCTCACTGGCATCCATTCCCTTGACCAGCCCGAGAGTCCGTCCGCCGCCCCGTGTCAGGCGGACGCAGGCCGCCGCGCGATCCTACTGATTCCCGCGGACGCAAGGGCGATAGGGTGCCGGAAGTTCGCGTCGGCACACGGGACTTGAGCCGGAGTGAACGGGGCATTGCGTCACATCCCGCCGCCCGCGGAAGCCCGGCGACCGGCACCGAGGGTGTTCCCGCGACCTCGCCGCACGATCGGTCACAGGGGACGGGAAACCACGCAGGACGTCCGTACCGTAGGTAAAAAATCATCACTGAGGGGGAGCAGCAGGTGAGCATGACGGCCTCCGCGGCAGCCACCGGAAGGGGACCCGGTACCGGAAGTCCCGCCGGGGCGGGCACGGGTCTCGGTTTCTGCCGCGTCACCATCGTCGCGCCCGACAGCCGGATCGACGTGGCGCTGCCCGACGACATCCCGGTCGCCGACCTGTATCCGGAGATCCTCACTCTCACCCGGCAAAGTCCCGCCGAGGGCGCGCCCGTCGGCTACCACCTGGTCCGCCGGGACGGCACTGTCCTCGACAGTGCCCGTTCCTTCGCCGCCCAGCGCATCCTCGACGGCGAACTCCTCGCGCTGCGCCCGTTCTCCGAGTCGCTGCCACCCGCCGTCTTCGACGACGTCTCCGAGGCGGTCGCCTCAGCCGTGACCAGCGAGCGCACCTTGTGGAGCGGCGACCTGACGCGCGCGGCAGGTCTCGTCGGGGGAGGCGTACTGCCTGTCCTGCTGGCCTTCGTGGCCTGGATGGGCGACCCGCTGCACGACATGAACAGCCTGCCCGGCATCCTCGCCGGCGTCGCCGGTGTCCTCCTGGTCGTCCTGGCCTGCGTGCGCGCCCGCGTCTACGACGACCGGGCCTCGGCCATCGCCCTGGGGCTCGGCGCCCTCCCCAACGTCGGCGTGGCCGGCTCGGGTCTCCTGCCCCTCGCCGACGGACAGGGCATCGGCCGGCTCCAGTTCCTCCTCGCCTGCGCGGCGGTGCTCCTGGCCTCGGTCCTGCTCACCCTGTGCTCGCCGAGCGGGGACGGTCCGTTCGTCGGCTTCGTCGTCGCCTCCGCCATCAGCCTGATCGCCGTGTTCGCGGCGATCCTCGCCGATTGGACGCCTTCCGAGATCGCCGCCCTGTGCGCCCCGATCGCCGTCGGAGGCCTGGCCTTCCTGCCGGGGCTGTCGATGCGCTTCGCCCGGCTCCCGATCGGCTTCGACACCCCGAACACGGCCCCGCGCAGCGCGTACGACACAGACCCCGCCCCCCAGGAGCCGGTCGACGCCGAGCGGGTCGCCGCCCAGGCGCGGCGTGGACACGAACTTTTGGTCGGCCTGGTGGGCGGCTGCGCGCTGCTCGCCGTCGGTTCCTCGGCGGTCCTCGGGTTCTCCGAGAACGTCTGGGCGCAGCTCCTGGCCCTGGCGACCGGCCTGGCCATGCTGATGCGCGCCCATCTCTTCCGGTACACCGGCCAGGTGGCCCCCGTCCTGGCCGCCGGTCTCGCCTCTCTCGTGCTGCTCGGCCTGGGGCTGGCACTCAATCCGCCGCACTCGGCCGTCCGCGAGGCCCTCACGGGCGACCGCAGCGACCTCGACCTCCGGACCATGTGGCTCGTCGCGGCTATCGCCGCGACGGCCGCGCTCGTCACGGCGATCGGTTTGATCGTCTCGCGCGGCGGCCTCACCCCGTTCTGGGGACGCTTCCTGGAGATCGCCGAGGGCTTCGTGCTGCTGACCCTGGTGCCGCTGACCCTGGCGGTGTTCGACGTGTACTCGGCAGTCCGCTCGATGACCAGCTGAGCCCCGCCCTGCTGCCCTCCGCGTTCACCCGGTCCATCCGGGCGGCGAATCCACCACACCTACGGGAAGCGTCGAACGACGCTGCGGGGCGCCGGTCGCCGTCCAGCGGGGGAGCGGCGCCGCAGGGCCGTCGTGGAACCCGTTTCCCGCTCGCTCGGACAGGTCGCCGACCGCCACGAGGCAGCGCCGCACAGGGGCTCGCCGGCTCGATGACCGGGTCGTCGGGGAGTGTCCGACGACCCGGTAAGGCTCCCGTGCCCACCCGTCACTCCGGAGCAGGCCCTCCCCCGCGGGGCGAGGACTCAAGATCGAACTCCCCGTCCCGCGCCCCCAGCACGAACGCCCGCCACTCCGCCTCCGTGTAGCGCAGCACCGTGTCCGGGTCGAGCGACGACCGCATCGCCACGGCCCCCTCGGGCAGGTAGGCGATCTCGACCCGCTCCTCGTGGCCCTCGGTGCCCGGCGCGCTGTGCCACTCGACACCGGAGATGTCGAGGGCGTATAGCTCGTCCCGCTCCCGCTCCTTGCGTGCCTTGATCTCCTCAGCCGTCTCCGCCATGCCGCAGCGACCCCTTCCCGACGTACGAACGATCCGAATCTGCTCACCCTAGTGGCCCCGTCCGCTCCGGCCGGGAGCTTCGGAGACCAGGGCAAAGGGGGCCCCGGCCACCTGGTACGCTGGTCGACGGCCGTTTGTGTACGCACCCCCGGAGCGCCGCTCTGGAGGCCGCGCTCAGCGGATCCCCGCCTCCCGAGTAACGGAAGCTCCCCCGAGACACAGACCGGGGGCACTCGGTGGCCCATCACAGACCACGAGGAGTACGCGTGCCGCTCGACGCCGCTACGAAGAAGCAGATCATCACCGAGTTCGGCCAGAAGGAGGGCGACACCGGCTCCCCCGAGGTCCAGGTCGCCATGCTCTCGCGCCGCATCTCGGACCTGACCGAGCACCTCAAGACCCACAAGCACGACCACCACTCCCGTCGTGGTCTGCTGATCCTGGTGGGTCAGCGCCGCCGCCTTCTCCAGTACCTGGCGAAGAAGGACATCCAGCGCTTCCGTGCGCTGGTCGACCGCCTCGGCATCCGCCGCGGTGCGGCGGGCGCCAAGTAAGACGCCGTGAGGGGAGCGGTTCCCGAAGGAAAGGGGACCGCTCCCTTTGCTGTACGTGCGGAGTGTCACCACTGCTTTGTAGTGTGGTAGCACAACGCAATACGGACGACGCAGCACCACAAGTAGAGGAGAGGCGCACCTAGCCGCCGCCGGTCCTCGGTAGTGGCCCCCGGGGCAAGTGAAACCCGGGTGCTTCGATCGAAGACCGGCCCGCACAGCCCGGAGCGCTTCTCCGCAACCGTCCCCCTGCCACACGGGCAGCGACGGGACGAAGACGAGGAGATAACGCTAGTGGAGAACGAGACCCACTACGCCGAGGCCGTCATCGACAACGGCACCTTCGGCACCCGCACCATCCGCTTCGAGACGGGCCGCCTGGCCAAGCAGGCCGCCGGCTCCGCCGTGGCGTACCTGGACGACGACACCATGGTGCTGTCGGCCACCACCGCCTCCAAGAACCCCAAGGACCAGCTCGACTTCTTCCCCCTCACGGTGGACGTCGAGGAGCGGATGTACGCCGCCGGCAAGATCCCCGGCAGCTTCTTCCGCCGTGAGGGCCGCCCCTCCGAGGACGCGATCCTCACCTGCCGCCTGATCGACCGCCCGCTGCGCCCCTCCTTCAAGAAGGGCCTGCGCAACGAGATCCAGGTCGTCGCCACGATCATGGCGCTCAACCCCGACCACCTGTACGACGTCGTCGCGATCAACGCCGCGTCCGCGTCCACGCAGCTGGCCGGCCTGCCCTTCTCCGGCCCGATCGGCGGCGTCCGCGTCGCGCTGATCAACGGCCAGTGGGTGGCCTTCCCGACGCACACCGAGCTCGAGGACGCCGCGTTCGACATGGTCGTCGCGGGCCGCGTCCTGGAGGACGGCGACGTCGCGATCATGATGGTCGAGGCCGAGGCCACCGAGAAGACCATCAAGCTGGTCGAGGGCGGCGCCGAGGCGCCGACCGAAGAGGTCGTCGCCGCCGGTCTGGACGCCTCGAAGCCCTTCATCAAGGTGCTCTGCAAGGCCCAGTCGGACCTCGCCGCCAAGGCCGCCAAGCCGACCGGCGAGTTCCCGATCTTCCTGGACTACCAGGACGACGTTCTCGAGGCCCTCACCGCCGCCGTCAAGCCGGAGCTCGCCTCCGCGCTGACCATCGCCGGCAAGCAGGAGCGCGAGTCCGAGCTGGACCGCGTCAAGGCGCTCGCCGCCGAGAAGCTCCTCCCGGAGTTCGAGGGCCGCGAGAAGGAGATCTCCGCCGCGTACCGCTCGCTGACCAAGACCCTGGTCCGTGAGCGCGTCATCAAGGAGAAGAAGCGCATCGACGGCCGCGGTGTCACCGACATCCGCACCCTGGCCGCCGAGGTCGAGGCCATCCCGCGGGTCCACGGTTCCGCCGTGTTCGAGCGTGGCGAGACCCAGATCCTGGGCGTCACCACCCTGAACATGCTCCGCATGGAGCAGCAGCTGGACACCCTCTCCCCGGTGACCCGCAAGCGCTACATGCACAACTACAACTTCCCGCCCTACTCCACCGGTGAGACGGGCCGCGTCGGTTCCCCGAAGCGCCGCGAGATCGGCCACGGCGCCCTCGCCGAGCGCGCCCTCGTGCCGGTCCTGCCGACGCGCGAGGAGTTCCCCTACGCGATCCGCCAGGTCTCCGAGGCGCTGAGCTCCAACGGCTCGACGTCCATGGGCTCGGTCTGCGCCTCCACCATGTCGCTGCTGAACGCCGGTGTGCCGCTGAAGGCCCCCGTCGCCGGTATCGCCATGGGCCTGATCTCCCAGGAGATCGAGGGCGAGACGCACTACGTCACCCTCACCGACATCCTCGGTGCGGAGGACGCCTTCGGCGACATGGACTTCAAGGTCGCCGGCACCAAGGAGTTCGTGACCGCCCTCCAGCTCGACACCAAGCTGGACGGCATCCCGGCCTCCGTCCTGGCCGCGGCCCTCAAGCAGGCCCGTGACGCCCGCCTCCACATCCTCGACGTGATGATGGAAGCGATCGACACGCCGGACGAGATGTCCCCGAACGCCCCGCGGATCATCACCGTCAAGATCCCCGTGGACAAGATCGGCGAGGTCATCGGCCCCAAGGGCAAGATGATCAACCAGATCCAGGAGGACACCGGCGCCGACATCACGATCGAGGACGACGGCACGATCTACATCGGCGCGGTCGACGGACCGTCCGCCGAGGCCGCCCGCACCACGATCAACGGCATCGCCAACCCGACCATGCCGGAGGTCGGCGAGCGCTACCTGGGTACGGTCGTCAAGACGACCACCTTCGGCGCGTTCGTGTCGCTGCTCCCGGGCAAGGACGGTCTGCTGCACATCTCGCAGATCCGCAAGCTCGCCGGCGGCAAGCGCGTGGAGAACGTCGAGGACGTCCTCGGTGTGGGCCACAAGGTCCAGGTCGAGATCGCCGAGATCGATTCCCGCGGCAAGCTCTCCCTGATCCCCGTGATCGAGGGCGAGGAAGGCTCGGACGAGAAGAAGGACGACGCCGACAAGTGACGTCCCAGCGCTCCAAGGCGACGGCCCGCACCTCTTCGGAGGCGCGGGCCGTCGCCCGTACCCAAACCCTCATCAAGGGCGAGAACGGCATCGGCACGGTCCGCAAGACCACCCTCCCCGGCGGCCTGCGCATCGTCACTGAAACCCTGCCCTCGGTCCGCTCCGCGACCTTCGGCATCTGGGCGCACGTCGGCTCCCGCGACGAGACCCCGGCCCTGAACGGCGCCACCCACTACCTGGAGCACCTGCTCTTCAAGGGCACCAGCCGCAGGTCGGCCCTGGACATCTCCGCCGCGCTCGACGCGGTCGGCGGCGAGATGAACGCGTTCACGGCGAAGGAGTACACGTGCTACTACGCACGCGTGCTCGACAACGACCTGCCGCTGGCCATCGACGTCGTCTGCGACATGCTGACCGGCTCGCTCATCCGCGAGGACGACGTCAACGTCGAGCGGGGCGCCATCCTCGAAGAGATCGCCATGACCGAGGACGACCCGGGCGACTGCGTGCACGACCTGTTCGCGCACACGATGTTCGGCGACAACCCCCTCGGCCGCCCGGTCCTCGGCACGGTCGACACGGTCAACGCCCTCACCGCCGATCGCATCCGCCGCTTCTACAAGAAGCACTACGACCCCACCCATCTGGTCGTCGCCTGCGCCGGCAACATCGACCACGCCAAGGTCGTCCGGCAGGTCCGAGCCGCCTTCGAGAAGGCCGGCGCCTTCGCCGACCTCGCCGCCGACCCCGTCGCCCCGCGCAGCGGTACGCGTGCCCTGCGCACCGCGGGCCGCGTCGAGCTGATCGACCGCAAGACCGAGCAGGCGCACGTCGTGCTCGGCATGCCGGGCCTGGCCCGCACGGACGAGCGGCGCTGGGCCCTGGGCGTGCTGAACACCGCCCTGGGCGGCGGCATGTCCTCCCGCCTCTTCCAGGAGGTCCGCGAGAAGCGCGGCCTCGCCTACAGCGTGTACTCGTACACCTCGGGCTTCGCCGACTGCGGCCTGTTCGGCGTCTACGCCGGCTGCCGGCCCTCGCAGGTGCACGACGTGCTGAAGATCTGCCGCGACGAACTCGACCAGGTCGCCGAGCACGGCCTCTCGGACGACGAGATAGGGCGTGCGATCGGTCAGCTCCAGGGGTCCACGGTTCTCGGCCTGGAGGACACCGGCGCGCTGATGAACCGTATCGGCAAGAGCGAGCTGTGCTGGGGCGAGCAGATGTCCGTCGACGACATGCTGTCCCGGATCGCGTCGGTCACCCCGGACGACGTCCGCGAGGTGGCCCGCGAGATCCTGGGACGGCGGCCCTCCCTGTCGGTCATCGGCCCGCTGAAGGACAAGCAGGCGGCCCGCCTGAACGACGCCGTCGCCTGACAATCCCCCTGGTGAAGGAAGCACAAGAGATGAGCAAGCTGCGCGTGGCGGTCCTCGGCGCCAAGGGCCGGATCGGCTCGGAAGCCGTACGAGCCGTCGAAGCCGCCGAGGACATGGAACTGGTCGCCGCCCTCGGCCGGGGCGACACGCTGGAGACGCTGACCGAATCCGGCGCACAGGTCGCGGTCGAGCTGACCACGCCCGACTCGGTCATGGCCAACCTCGAGTTCTGCGTCGGCCACGGCATCCACGCGGTCGTCGGCACCACCGGCTGGACCGACGAGCGCCTCGCCCAGCTGAACGGCTGGCTGTCCGCCGCACCCGGGACGGGCGTGCTCATCGCGCCGAACTTCTCCATCGGGGCCGTACTGAACATGAAGTTCGCGCAGATCGCGGCACCGTACTTCGAGTCGGTGGAGGTCATCGAGCTCCACCACCCGAAGAAGGTCGACGCCCCGTCGGGCACCGCCACGCGCACCGCCCAGCTCATCGCGTCGGCTCGTGCCGAGGCGGGTGCCGCCCCGGCACCGGACGCCACGGAGACGGCCCTGGACGGCGCGCGAGGCGCGGACGTCGACGGCATCCCCGTGCACTCCGTCCGCCTGCGCGGCCTGCTGGCTCACCAGGAGGTCCTGCTGGGCGGCGAGGGCGAGACGCTGACCATCCGCCACGACTCGCTCCACCACAGCAGCTTCATGCCGGGCATCCTGCTCGGCGCCCGCCGCGTGGTGAGCACCCCGGGCCTGACGTTCGGCCTGGAACACTTCCTGGACCTGAACTGAGCCTCTGACCGTCATGCGCGCGAAGCTCACCTACGCCGTCACCGCCGCCGTCCTGGTCGTCTACTTCGTCCTGGTCGGCAGCCGTGGCGTCCTGCTCATCGAGACCGGCACGCCCCTCACCGTCACCTTCGGTGTCGCCGTGCTGATCCTGCCGGTCATCGGCCTGTGGTTCCTGTGGAAGAACACCCAGTTCGCCCGCAGGGCCAATCAACTCGCCGCCGAACTCGACGCCGAGGGCGGGCTGCCCGTCGACGAACTGCGGCGCACCCCCAGCGGCCGCATCGACCGCGACTCGGCCGACGAGGTCTTCGCCAAGCGCAAGGCCGAGACGGAGGACGCCCCCGACGACTGGCGCACCTGGTTCCGCCTCGCCGTCGCCTACCACGACGCCCGCGACACCCCGCGCGCCCGCAAGGCGATGCAGCACGCGATCGCCCTGCACGACGGCAAGCAGTCCGAAGCTGCCTGAACCGCGGCCCACTCATGACGGCGGGGCCCGACCGTGAGAACGGTCGGGCCCCGCCGTCATGAGATCGAGGACGTCAGCGCGGGCCGTACTCCTCGGCCCACGCCTCCACCGCGTCCGCCGCCCGGTCGAAGGCCTCCGTGCGGCCCAGGAAGTCCGCGTTGTGCGTCGTCATCAACGGCGTCGGGGTGGCAGCGTCCTGACCCTGGCGCCCGAGCAGCAGCGCCTGCCCCTGCACGGTCCGGGGCAGCGCCAGCCAGCGCACCGGCTGCTGCACCGTACGCACGGAGACGACCTGCTCCCAGGACGCCGTACGCGTCGTGAGGAAACCCACGTGCCGCAGCCCGCGCGCGCTGACCCACACGCCCATGCGCAGCAGCCGCAGCGCCGCGGCGATGACGAGCAGCGCGAGCGCGAACACCACGGCGGCCGAGGTCAGTTCGGCCGTCACGGCGATGATGACGGCCGCGAACAGCACGAACGAGGCGAGCAGCAGCGTGAGCGCCGCGACGCCCACGCGCCAGGGCCCGGGCCGGTACGGCCGCCGCCAGCGGTCACGGTCGTCGTAGGGCAACGGAACGTCGTCCGCCGCCTCGAAAACACGGTCGGCCGTCAGGAAGGGCAGGGGCACGGGCGGTCCTCACTCGATCCATGCGTGGGCTGTGCCCGGTGAGGCTACCGATCTGTCTGCCCGGTCACCACTGGCGGGGGGCCGGATGGAGTCACCGCCGCAGCGGTGCGGTTCAGCGCTTCTCGGACGCCTGCGACTGCTGAGGCTGATCAGCCGTCTTGCCGGGCGACAGCGCGGGCGTCCCGATGACCAGGGACCCCACGAGCCCCGCCACGATGGTGAGTCCCAGCAGCCAACGGCCGGCCATCTGACCGACGGACGACCGCTCGCGCGGCGGGGGAGTGACATTGCTGCGGAACCTGTCGGCCTCGGCGACGAAGGCAAACGGTACGGGTTCACGCCGACCGAACATCAGGGGTACTTCTCCTTCAGGGGTGGAACGGATCACTTTCGTCAGTAAGACGAACGAACTCCCTCAGAGGTGCCCTGTTTCACCAACTTCATTGCGGCACGCCACCGATCGCACCGAATCGGCCGGGCCGTAGAGTGGCGTCGCCACACGACGAGATGGGAAGGCCCTGCCAACCGTGACCGACACCCCCGCCGACGACCTCAAACCCAGCTACCGCAGCGACGTCACCGTCGAGCTGGTCAAGCACACCGCGTCCGACGCGGACGTCCTCTTCGCCGCCCGCGTCTCGACCCTCGGCGAGCAGTCGCTGGACGAGCTGAAGAAGGACCCCGAGCGTTCCAAGGGCCTGATCAACTACCTGATGCGGGACCGGCACGGCAGCCCCTTCGAGCACAACTCGATGACCTTCCTCATCAGCGCCCCGATCTTCGTCTTCCGCGAGTTCATGCGGCACCGCGTCGGCTGGTCGTACAACGAGGAGAGCGGCCGCTACCGCGAGCTCCAGCCCGTCTTCTACGTCCCCGACGAGTCCCGCAAGCTGGTCCAGGAGGGCCGCCCGGGCAAGTACGTCTTCGTCGAGGGCACCCAGGCCCAGCAGGAGCTGACCGGCCGTGTCATGGAGGACTCGTACCGGCAGGCGTACGAGGCCTACCAGGAGATGCTCGCCGCCGGCGTCGCCCGCGAGGTAGCCCGTTCGGTCCTCCCGGTCGGCCTGTACTCCTCGATGTACGCCACCTGCAACGCCCGCTCGCTGATGCACTTCCTCGGCCTGCGCACCCAGCACGAGCTGGCCAAGGTCCCGTCCTTCCCGCAGCGCGAGATCGAGATGGTCGGCGAGAAGATGGAGGCCGAGTGGTCCCGCCTCATGCCGCTCACCTACGCGGCCTTCAACGGAAACGGACGCGTGGCGCCGTAACGCGGCCCAGATCACCCGGTCAGGTACAGATGTACGGTTCAGCCGCGCGAAGTGTCCGTATTGCGGCATTTAGAGAAGTTCATCTAGCCTGATCAAACGGGTCCGGCACTGCTTGAACCCCCGAGCAGGCAGTGCCGGGCTCCACCTTTGTCACGACTTGTCGCCTGCCCCATGGGCAGACCCGGTCCTGAGCAACGAGTAGCGTGTAACCCATGGCTCCGACCTCGACTCCGCAGACCCCCTTCGGGCGGGTCCTCACCGCCATGGTCACGCCCTTCACGGCGGACGGCGCACTCGACCTCGACGGCGCGCAGCGGCTCGCCGCCCACCTGGTGGACGCAGGCAACGACGGCCTGGTCATCAACGGCACCACCGGCGAGTCCCCGACCACCAGCGACGCGGAGAAAACGGATCTCGTACGGGCGGTCCTGGAGGCGGTCGGAGACCGTGCCCACGTGGTGGCCGGAGTCGGTACCAACGACACCCACCACAGCATGGAACTCGCCCGGGCGGCGGAGCGCACCGGCGCTCACGGCCTGCTCGTCGTGACCCCGTACTACAACAAGCCCCCGCAGGAAGGCCTCTACCGGCACTTCACGGCCGTCGCCGACACCACCGGCCTTCCGGTGATGCTCTACGACATCCCCGGCCGCAGCGGCGTCCCGATCAACACCGAGACGCTCGTCCGCCTGGCAGAGCACCCGCGGATCGTCGCCAACAAGGACGCCAAGGGCGACCTCGGCCGCGCCAGCTGGGCCATCGCCCGCTCCGGCCTCGCCTGGTACTCCGGCGACGACATGCTGAACCTGCCCCTGCTCTCGGTCGGCGCGGTCGGCTTCGTCTCGGTCGTCGGCCACGTCGTCACTCCCGAGCTGCGCGCCCTGGTCGAGGCGTACACCTCGGGCGACGTCCAGAAGGCCACCGAGATCCACCAGCGACTGCTCGCCGTCTACACGGGTATGTTCCGCACGCAGGGCGTCATGACCACCAAGGCGGCGCTCGCCCTTCAGGGGCTGCCCAGCGGGCCCCTGCGTGCGCCCATGGTCGAGTGCGCGCCCGAGGAGATCGAGCAACTCAAGATCGATCTTGCCGCGGGCGGGGTACAGCTCTGACATCAGACTTCGCGCGGACCCCCGCGCACCTGCTTCACAACTGAATAAGCGGGCCACCGGTGCCCGCGCACCCCACACAGACAACTGCTTCTGCACGAACGTCACGCGCGCCACGTGCCCCACCGGTACGTGGCGTGCGTGGTGAGGAGAGTCTTTTGAGTCATCCGCATCCCGAACTCCGCACGCCCCCGCCACTCCCCGAAGGCGGCCTGCGCGTCACCCCGCTCGGCGGCCTCGGCGAAATCGGCCGCAACATGACGGTCTTCGAATTCGGCGGCCGCCTTCTCATCGTCGACTGCGGCGTGCTCTTCCCCGAGGAGGAGCAGCCCGGCATCGACCTGATCCTGCCGGACTTCTCGTCCATCAGGGACCGCCTCGACGACATCGAGGGCATCGTGCTCACGCACGGGCACGAGGACCACATCGGCGGTGTTCCCTTCCTCCTGCGCGAGAAGCCGGACATCCCGCTGATCGGCTCCAAGCTGACCCTCGCCCTCATCGAGGCCAAGCTCCAGGAGCACCGCATCCGCCCCTACACCCTCGAGGTGACGGAGGGGCACCGTGAGCGCATCGGTCCCTTCGACTGCGAGTTCATCGCCGTCAACCACTCCATCCCGGACGCGCTGGCCGTGGCCATCCGCACGCCCGCGGGCATGGCGGTCCACACCGGTGACTTCAAGATGGACCAGCTCCCGCTGGACAGCCGCCTCACGGACCTGCACGCATTCGCACGTCTGAGCGAGGAAGGTATCGACCTCCTCCTCTCGGACTCGACGAACGCCGAGGTGCCGGGGTTCGTCCCGCCGGAGCGGGAGATCTCCAACGTCCTGCGCCAGGTCTTCGCCGGCGCCCGCAAGCGCATCATCGTCGCGAGCTTCGCCAGCCACGTGCACCGCATCCAGCAGATCCTGGACGCGGCGCACGAGTACGGCCGTCGCGTCGCCTTCGTCGGCCGCTCCATGGTCCGCAACATGGGCATCGCGCGTGACCTGGGCTATCTGAAGGTCCCCCCGGGCCTGGTCGTGGACGTCAAGACGCTCGACGACCTCCCGGACAGTGAGGTGGTCCTGGTCTGCACGGGCTCCCAGGGCGAACCGATGGCGGCCCTGTCCCGCATGGCCAACCGCGACCACCAGATCCGCATCGTCCAGGGTGACACGGTGATCCTCGCGTCGTCCCTGATCCCCGGCAACGAGAACGCGGTCTACCGCGTGATCAACGGCCTCACCCGCTGGGGCGCCAACGTGGTCCACAAGGGCAACGCCAAGGTCCACGTCTCCGGTCACGCCTCCGCGGGCGAGCTGCTGTACTTCTACAACATCTGCCGCCCGAAGAACCTGATGCCGGTGCACGGTGAATGGCGGCACCTGCGGGCCAACGCCGAGCTGGGCGCCCTGACCGGCGTCCCGCACGACCGCATCGTCATCGCCGAGGACGGCGTCGCCGTCGACCTCGTCGAGGGCAAGGCCAAGATCTCCGGCAAGGTCCAGGCCGGATACGTCTACGTCGACGGCCTCTCGGTCGGTGACGTCGGCGAGCCGGCGCTGAAGGACCGCAGGATCCTCGGCGACGAGGGCATCATCTCGGTCTTCCTCGTCATCGACTCGTCCACCGGGAAGATCACCGGCGGCCCGCACATCCAGGCCCGCGGCTCCGGTATCGAGGACTCCGCCTTCGCCGACGTGGTCCCCCGGATCACGGAGGTGCTCGAACGCTCCGCGCAGGACGGCGTGGTCGAACCCCACCAGCTTCAGCAGCTCGTACGCCGCACGCTGGGCAAGTGGGTCTCGGACACCTACCGGCGCCGTCCGATGATCCTGCCTGTGGTGGTGGAGGTCTGACGGTCCGTCGGGCCGGAGCAAGCGCCAACTGGGAGCGGGGCGCCTCGATTTGCATCGAGGCGCCCCGCTCCAGTAGGTTTACAACTCCTCCCGACGGGGCACCCGGGCCAACTTAGGCACCAGGAACCATGCCCGGCCGGGGAGGGAAATCCGACTCAGAACTTCTGATAAAGTCGGAACCGCCGGAAAGGGAAACGCGGAAGCGGGAACCTGGAAAGCACCGAGGAAATCGGATCGGAAAGATCTGATAGAGTCGGAAACGCAAGACCGAAGGGAAGCCCGGAGGAA